>CAWGMF010000001.1:0-118420 GCA_963823605.1 uncultured Alphaproteobacteria bacterium
CGGGACCAACGCGACCAGCGACATCACCTACTACCTCGGCGGTCACTGCACGAGCCTCACGACCGACGTCGGCATCGACGACGAGGAAGCCAACAACGGCGGCGACGTGATCTTCCAGGTGTTCGCCGACGACAACAAGGTGGCCGACAGCGGCGTCGTGACCAACACCTCCGCGGTCAAGACGCTCACCGCCGACCTCACCGGTGCGACCTGGCTCCGGCTGCATGTCGACCCGGACGGCGCGACGACCTACGACCACGGCGACTGGGCGGGCCCGACGCTGACCTGCAGCTGACCGCACCGCTCACTCGGCGCGCAACGTTTGCGCCACCCGGCCTGCGGCCGGACGGACGGCCCGCCCCCTGGTCACAGGTGGCGGGCCGTTCGTTGGGACTACGGTTGGCCGGGCGGCATCCGCGCCGTGCGCTCTCCGTGTCAACTCTGCAACGGCAGGTTCCCGTGACGTCACCCGAAGGCCCGGCGCCCGACGCCGCGGCGAGGTCGGAGTTGCGGCACGCGACGCTGCACCTCACCGCGCAGGCCACGGTCGAGTTCGCGGCCGACCAGCTGTGGCCCCTGCACGGTGACTACTCGCGCTTCGGTGTCGACCTGCAGTCCTTCGCCCACGAACTGACCCGCCGGCTGCAGACCGACGGTTACATCGGGTATCGCCAGGGTGACAAGCGCATAACCTTGATCCCGCTCGCGTCCATCAAGCGCATCGATGTGAACGAGCGTGCGGGAGACTAGACGGATCACCGGCCCAGCAGGGGCCAGCAGCAAAGGAGCGCCCGATGGTTTATCGCGACACGACGCCGGTGCCCAAGTACGGGCCCACCCCGGTGTACGGCGACTGCGAGACGGCGTCATGCGAGTCGAACGCGCGCACCACCTGCACCAGTCTGCGGGGGGGACTACTGCTTCGGGCACGCCGACCACGCCGGGCACGACAGCCGCGCAACCACGGGCGGGCACAAGACGTCGGCCGACAGCTCCCGGTAGCCGCAGTCTCCCGTCCGTCCCCTACCTGCTTCGCCGAAACCGCTGCGAGACCCCCATGCCAGTTGAACACGTCGACGTCCTGATCATCGGTGCCGGCATCTCCGGCATCGGGATGGCCTGCCACCTGACCCGCGACTGCCCGGCAAGACGTACGTGATCCTCGAGCGGCGCGCACGCGATCGGCGGCACCTGGGACCTGTTCCGCTACCCCGGCATCCGCTCGGACTCGGACATGTTCACCTTCGGCTACAACTTCCGGCCGTGGACCGCGACCAAGGTGCTGGCCGACGGCCCGTCGATCCGCAGTACGTCGCGAGACGGCCGCCGAGTACGGCGTCGAGGAGCACATCCGGTTCGGCGCCGTGCGTCACCGCCGCAGCTGGTCGACGTGCCGACAGCGGTGGACGGTCGAGTACCGCTGGAGAGGCGACGGGCGAGCCGCCAGCAGCTGACCGCCGCCTTCCTCGTCGGCGGCACCGGCTACTACGACTACGACTCCGGCTACCGGCCCGACTTCCCCGGCGAGGAGCACTTCGCCGGCACCGATCGTGCACCCGCAGCACTGGCCCGAGGACCTCGACTACGCCGGCAAGCGGGTCGTCGATCATCGGCAGCGGCGCCACCGCCGTCACGCTGGTGCCGGCGATGGCCGAGACGGCCGCGCACGTGACCATGCTGCAGCGCTCCCCCACCTACATCGTCTCGCTGCCGGCGGAGGACAAGATCTCCGCCGTGCTGCGCAAGGTGCTGCCGGAGAAGGCCGTCTACAAGCTGGCCCGCGGCCGCAACATCGGCATCCAGCGCGGCCATCTACGCCCTGGCCCGGCGCCGCCCGAAGCTGGTGCGCAAGATCGTGCTGGCCGGCGCCAAGCGCGCAGCTCGGCCGGCAACTTCGACATGGAGCAACTTCACCCCGAAGTACGACCCGTGGGACCAGCGGCTGTGCGTCATCCCCGACGGTGACCTGTTCCAGGCGATCCGCGACGGCACGTGCCGTCGGTCGTCACCGACGAGATCGAGACCTTCACCGCCGACGGCATCACGCTGAAGTCGGGCGGCACCTGACCGCCGACATCGTCGTCGTCGCCACCGGCCTGCACGTGCAGATGCTCGGCGGCGCCGAGCTGAGCGTCGACGGCGAACCGGTCCGCTGCACGACACGGTCACCTACAAGAGCGTGCTGCTCGAGGGCGTCCCCAACGCGGCGATGATCTTCGGCTACACGAACGCGTCGTGGACCCTCAAGGCCGACCTCGCCGCGGAGTACGTGTGCCGGCTGCTGCAAGCACCTGGACGCGCACGGGCTACGCGAGCGTCGTCGCCGACGCGACCGACGGCGACCGCACGGAGGAGTCGGTGCTGGCGCAGCCTGAACTCCGGCTACGTCCGCCGCGGCGACGCGCAGCTGCCGCGGCAGGGCAGCCGGCGCCGTGGACGGTGCCTCAACAACTACCTCGCGCGACGCGCCGATGCTGCGGCACGGCCCGCTCGACGACGGCGTGCTGCGGTTCAGCGCGCCGGCGCCGCGCTCCGGCGAACCGCGCCGCCGCCGCCGGCCGGCGGCCTCGGCCTGACGCATCGCGATACGGTCGCCTGGTGGATCTCGCCCAGCCTGCACCGGGCTTCGACACGACGCTCGGCTTCCGCTTCGACGAGGTCAGCGCCCGACCGCGTCGTGCTGAGCTGGACCGTCGGCCCGAGCAGCTCCAGCCGAACGGCATCGTGCACGGCGGCGTGTACTGCACGGCGGTCGAGACCGCGCCAGCGTCGGCGCGGCACTGTGGTTCGGCGAGCGCGGCAAGGTCGTCGGCGTGCCAACAGCACCAACTTCCTGCGCGCCGTCAGCGCGGGCACGCTGCATCGCCACCGCCACGCCGATGCACCGCGGCCGCAGCCAGCAGCTGTGGCTGGTCGAGGTCACCGACGAGCAGGACCGCGCCGTCGCCCGCGGCGAGGTGCGGCTCCAGAACCTCACCGGCTGACCGGCAGCCGCACCGGCCGTCGCCTCAGTAGGGTCGGCACGCAGACGCCCAGCTGCCGAGAGGAGACACCCATGTCCGACGCCGCCCGAGGCTCACCAGGCCTGTCCGACGCCCGGCCAGGAGCCGCTCGAGCTGCCGGTCCACGAGCCGCGACCGAGGGCGCGCCCGGCGCCGACATCGGCAAGCTGCTGGCCAGCGACCGGGCATCGTCACCTACGACCCGGGCTTCGCCAACACCGCGTCCTGCTCGTCGGCGATCACCTACATCGACGGCGACGCCGGCATCCTGCGCTACCGCGGCTACCCGATCGACCAGCTCGCCGAGCACTCGACGTTCCTCGAGGTCAGCTACCTGCTGATCTACGGCGAGCTGCCGACGCCCGACGCAGCTCGACGACGTTCGCCGACCAGATCCGCCGGCACACCCTGCTGCACGAGGAACTCAAGCGGCTCTTCGACGCCTTCCCGCGCGACGCGCACCCGATGCCGGTGCTGTCCTCGGCGGTCTCGGCGCTGTCGACCTTCTACCAGGACGCGCTGAACCCGCAGGTCGAGGCCGACGCCGAGCTGTCCACCGTCCGGCTGCTGGCCAAGCTGCCGACGATCGCGGCCTACGCCTACAAGAAGTCGCGTCGGCCAGCCGTTCCTGTACCCGGACAACTCGCTCGGGCTCGTCGAGAACTTCCTGCGGATGACGTTCGGCTTCCCGGCCGAGCCGTACGAGGTCGACCCGGCTGGTCGCCGCGCGCTGGACACAGCTGTTCATCCTGCACGCCGACCACGAGCAGAACTGCTCGACCTCGACCGTGCGCCTGGTCGGCTCGTCGCAGGCCAACCTGTTCGCCTCGGTCTCGGCCGGCATCCACGCGCTGTCCGGGCCCGCTGCACGGCGGCGCCAACCAGGAGGTGCTGGAGATGCTCGAGCAGATCCGCGCCGACGGCGGTGACGTCGGCGAGTTCGTGCGAGAAGGTGAAGAACAAGGAGGACGGCGTCAAGCTGATGGGCTTCGGGCACCGCGTCTACAAGAACTACGACCCGCGCGCGGCGATCGTGAAGAAGTCGGCCGACGAGGTGCTCTCGGCGATGGGCAAGCGCGACGAGCTGCTCGACCTCGCCATCGAGCTCGAGGGCGTCGCGCTGGACGACGACTACTTCGTCGAGCGCAAGCTCTACCCGAACGTCGACTTCTACACCGGCCTGATCTACCGGGCCATGGGCTTCCCGACCAAGATGTTCACGGTGCTGTTCGCGATCGGCCGGCTGCCCGGCTGGATCGCCCAGTGGCACGAGATGATCAACGACCCGCAGACCGAAGATCGGCCGGCCGCGCCAGCTCTACACCGGCGCGGCCGAGCGCGCCTTACGTCGCCGATCGACCAGCGCTGCCGGGGCGGAGCGGCGGGACCGGGTGGGCCCTGCCCGCCGAGCCGGGGCCGGCCGGCGTACGCGGCGCCGCCGGCGCGTGGCCCGTCACTATGATCTGATGCCACCTGGCAGACCAACCTCGTGACCCTCGTGGAGATGTGGCCATGACAAACGTCGGTGGCGATCCGGCCTCGATGACGGGTGGAGCAGCGACGTCACACCGCGGGTACGGCAGTCGAACAGATGCGCGCCGGCGTCAACTCCGCCGGCCGATCGGCGTCTGGCGCTGCCGGTGACGGCGGCCTTGCCGGCGCATTCGACCGCTTCACCGCTGCGTGGTCCACGATGCTCGGCGACACCGGATTGCAGGTCTGCACGGCCGCGCAGCTCGCCGCCAACGCCGCGGCCGACCTGACCACCGCGGCGGAGGGCCGCACTGATGGGGTTCGAACCGCCACCCGGTGATCCTGACGCACTCGACTCCGCGCTCGCGCAGTTGGGTTCGGTCGGCTCGGACGTGCACACGTCCGGTGGCCGGATCCAGTCCGGTTTCGCCGATGCGTTGTCGACGTGGCACGGCGCACGCGCCGACGACTTCCGCAAGGCTTCGGCCGGGATGCAGCTGCAGGTGCGCGAGGCAGACTCCGCTCTGCACAACACGACGGCGGATCTGCGCGCCTACGCGAGCTGCTGCGCACGAACACCGATCAGATCAAGAACCTGCAGCACCAGGCCACTCTGCGCAACCAGCAGGCCGACGCGTTCGCCACCGCGCATCCGCACGATCAGGACGCGGTCCAGCTCGAATACCAGCACGCCGCGTCCTACGTCGGTTCGCTCGAACGGCAGGCCGAGGCCCTGCGCGGGGACGTTCAGCGGTCGGCGAAGGCCACCGCGGGACTGGTCGACGCCGCCACCGACGTGGCGGTGCCGCACTCCGCCGGCCTGTCTCCGGCAGAGATCGGCCGCCGCGTCGACACGACCACCGGGATCGCCGGCATCCAGCAGGCGATTGCCGCCGGGACGCTCACCGCCGACCAGGCGTGGGGCGCCCTCGCCACCGCCGCCACGGAGGTGCCCGCCGACGCGATCAACGCCGACGGCAGCATCAATGCCGACAAGCTGGAGAAGGACGTCGCGGAGGAGGAGAAGGCGGAGAAGGTCAAGGGGGCCCTCGACACCACGATCGACTACTGGACGCTCGCCACCGCGCCGCCCGGCGGCTGGTCGTTGGCCTCGCTGGCCAACGCAGCGCGCGAGTTCACCCAGGCCAAGTCCGCGCTGCCCGTCGACCTGTACAAACTGACCCAGCAGGAACTCGACGCGATCCCCAAGGGCCCGGCCGAGGACCCGCTGTCGGTGCTCGACGAGATCGAGCGCGGGCCGAAGTTCACGCCGGCCGACGCCACGGCGTTCGACGCGTACGGCAACCTGACCCGCGCCGAGGAGGCCATCGGCGGTCTCGGCAAGTTCGAGGCCGTCGGGCGGGTCTTCGACGGCCTCGCCGCCGTCGGCGACATCTGGACGCTGACCGATCCGAACGCGCCGACCGACGACAAGTGGGACGCCGGTCTCAACCTGGGTGGTCTCGCGCTGACCACCGAAGCCGGTTCGAGCCTGGCCGGGGAAGCGCTGGTGGGCAGCGGCCTGCTCGCCGCCGATGCCTCACTCGGGTGGATTCCCGTCGTGGGCTGGGCGCTGGTGGCCGGCACGGCGGGCTACGAGCTCTACAAGCACTGGGACACGGTCACGAAGTACGCCGGCGAGGCGTATCACGCGACGGCGAACTTCGTCACGAACACCGCTCCGCACGCGCTGTCCAGCGCTGCGCACAGCGTGGGCCACTTCGTCACGAGCCACCTGCCGCACGTCCACCTCTGGTGACCCCACCGTGACGCAACCGCTGCGGACACCACCGTTCGAGGTGCAGCAGCTGTTCGACCAGTTCGGCGACGAGCCGTTCGTGCCCTACCCGACGCTGACCCGTGACGAGTTGCTGAGCCTGAACGACGCCCCGCTGCTGCGCGACACCGAGGACTCGGCCTGGTGGGCCGGTCTGGACGAGCGCACCCGGGCAGAGGTGTTCGCGACCGCCCAGCGCGGCCTGCTCGCCCGTGGTCTGGTCAGCATCGATCCTGCCGACGCCCGGCAACTCGACATCACCGCGCGCGTGCGCACGGTGCTGGCACTGCGCAGCGCTCCGGCGTTCGTCACCCTCGTCGGCAACGCGGGGCAGCCGAGCCCCGGGCTGCGGTGCTACGGCGTTCTCGGGCCGGACGAGCAGGTCGCGGTGCTCGTCGAGGCGCGCATCATCACCGGGGTGGCGGAGTACCTGCTGTGCCGGCCGAACTATGCGGCCACCGTCGTCACCCGGTTCCTCTTCGCTCCCCCGGACGGGTCCGACCCGGCGGCCGAGCCGGCGCCCGCCGCCCTCGGGTCCCGGATGGTGCAGCGGCGGCTGGAGCTCTTCGCGCCCGGCGCGCTCGATCGTGGCCGGCGCTACCTGGCCTCGGCGGGCACGTCGGCCGGCGCGCTCGCGCCGGTCGACGCCGACGGGCGGGCCGGTCAAGCCCGCGGCGTCACCGAACAGGCCGTCGTCGAACTGGTGAGTTCGACCTGGGGCGAGCACGCGGCCACTGGTTTCGACGCACTCTCCGGCGACGTCCGAGAGTGACCATTCCGGGCTCCATCGTGCCGCAGCTGGTCGTGAACATCCTGCTGGCGGCCGGGGCCCTGGCGTACCTGCCACTGGCGGTCCGCCGCAAGAAGTTCCGCCTGCCGGCCGTCGTCGTACTCGCCCTGGCCGCTGCCGGACTGTGGGTCAACCTGCACGGATACGCCATCTCCGGGTGGCAGGAGGCGTTCCACGTTGACCGCGGCTGACGACACGATGTCCGACCCCGGCCGCGGCGGGCTCAAGGCCGTCCGGTGGCGGCGCTTCCTGCAGGACCACGGGGCGGTGCGCGACGCGGCTCGCTCGCGCCGCGTCGTCCTGGGCACGTACGGGGCCGACGAACTGCGCGCGTGCGGCGTCGGCGTCGTGCAGCTCTGGCCGGCAACCCCGCCGCGCTCCGCCAGGAGCGTGCCGCTCGGCATGCAGGCGTTCCAGGCCATGACCGCGCCGCCCGCATCGTGCCTGTGGGTGGCCGGCGCGACCCGCGAACGCATCACCGACTCCCTGCACGTCGAGTTCGTCGGCGACATAGCCCGAGTCGCTCAGGCGGTGGACATCCAGCCCGACGGCGTCGGACGGAGTCGTCCTCGGCCTCGAACCAGCCCCCAGTGCCCTCGCCCGCGGCCTGGACGCCCTGGGTCTCGACGCCGATGGCGGTGAACGCTTCACTCGCTTCCGGGCCTGGTTCCCGTGGCGCTGGCCGCCGGCCGACCAGGGCCGACCGCAAGCAGTCCCGGTGGAGCAGCTGCGCAGCTTCGTGGCCCGCTTCAGGCTGAGCCCCGGCGCGTCCCCGGCCGTGACCGAACAGCAGGCCGCACACTGCGCCGACGTGCCCGCTCTGCCGGACTCACCGAGCGCGACGAGGTCGCCGCCGTGCTCGACGCCTTCTTCACCGGCGGGCGCCCTGACACCTGACCCGGCACCGTCGGGCTCGGCCGCTACACCGTCGGGCTCCGCACTACAGCGTCGAGCCGGCAGCGCCGGCAGGGTCGACGCCCAATCGGTCCTGCTCCGGCGGCGCCTCGTCCTCGCTCGGCGCGTCGTTGTCTGCAGGGTCGAACGCCGCCGGGTCGCCGTCCTCGTGCGAGGCGGCAACGGGCTCACGGTCGGATTCGGTCACTGCGCGAGCCTAACGGCGCAGTGCCGGGGTTCAGCGCTTGCCGCGACGCTGCGCCCTGCGTGCCAGACCGGCCAGAGCGAGGTCCGCGCGGTGCAGCAGGCGAGCCCCCGGCGAATCGGGGCTGCGGCGCTGCAAGGCGGCGGACAGCCGGTGGACGAGCGAGCGGGCGAGCGGCAGCCCGACCGCAAGGAGCAGCCACAACCGGATCCGCCGGGACAGAAACAACCACATGCGCACAGTGTGCCCGTCGGTCTTGTCCTGTGAAGCGGCGCCCGGGCGCGCAGGACATACCGGATCGGTCGACGACACGCACCACAAAGCATGACAACGGACAGTTACGGGCACTTCATGCGAAACTCACGTGTAGCTCCCACCGGACGAGAGCGGACGGCCGCTGTGACCGTCGGATGGAACCGAGGCGCAGGATCAGGACGAACTTATGAACGTGGAGCCCGCACTCGCCGAGATCGGCGAACGCTTGAACCGGGGCGAGCCCGGAGGCTCTCGAAGAGGCCTACCGGACGCTCGGGCCCCTCGTCATGTCCTACCTGGCACGATACGTTCCGCAGCCCGACATCGAAGACGTCATCCAACGGGTCTTCTACGAGGTGTGGCGCGTGCACGAGCGCTACGACCCCGGCCAGTCCCTTCGGGGTTGGGTGCTCGGCATCGCTCGAAAACGCGCCATCGACCACTTGCGCAAGCGGCGAGACGTCGTGGTGCCGCTCGATTCGATGCGCGAGATCACCGGCGACGACGGTCGAGAGATCGCCGACCGGCTGGCCTGGGCAGACGAGGTACGCGGGGCGCTCGACCTGATGCCCGCCATGCAGCGTGAAGTGATCGAGATGGCGTATTTCCAGGGACATACGCAGAGCGAGATCGCCCAGGAACTGGACATCCCGCTCGGAACAGTGAAGACACGCACCGCGCGAGGCCTGCAGCGACTGGCGGGCCTGCTCGAAAACACGAGGGGGGGCCGATGACTAGTCACGTGACAGACGAGCTACCACGGCTGTTGACCGGCGATGCAACTCGCGACGAGGTCTTGACCGCTGCGGCGCACCTGCGTGCCTGCCCCGACTGCCAGCAGGATCTCGTGTCGGCGGTGGTCGCGCACGCGTCGTTGACCTCGGCGCACCGCTTCGCCCAGGAGATCGTCACGCAGGACGTGCCGAGCAGCACCGCTGACACCGAGCAACCGTCGGCGCAGCTGCCCGACCTGACGCCGGTGTTCGCCCACGCTCGCGAAGAGGCGACGGCCGTCGCGGCTGCGCCCGTCCGGCGCCGTCGACTGCTGGCCGTGGCCGCAGCCGCCGTCGTCATCGGCGGTGGAGCCACCACCGCAACTCTCGTCCTCGGTTCCAACGACCCGAGCACCCGCACCGTCGGGCTCGATCGGGTGATCACCCGTTCCAACGGTGCGATCATCGCCAACGACCCGAGCGGCACGAACGCAGCCAAGATCGTGATCGACGGCAACGAGCTGCACATCAACGCCAGCTCGCTTCCCCGACTTGCCTCGAACCGGGTGTACGAGCTGTGGTTGACCGACTCGGCACGCCAGAACATGCAACCGGTCGGCCAGTTGCAGAGCGACAACACCGCCGTCCTGCCCGTCACGCCGAAGGTCATGCAGCAGTACAACGACTTCGAGGTCAGCGTGCAGCCGACCGATCAGCTCAAGAAGTACAGCGGCCAGAGCGTTCTACGCGGCCAGTACGGCTGACGCGCACGGCAAGTCGCCGGCGCGGACCAGCCGGCATGAGAGGGCGAGCGGCACGGGAGGGATGTGCCGCTCGCCTCGGACGAGCATAGGCGAACTCGCACGGATTCGGTGGCATCGTTTCGTGCGTGGACAACTCCTATCAACAAGCCCTGAGCGAGACGGGCCTGGCGGGTCGTTACCGCGCGACAGCCAGCACCGCCGGTCCGTGGGCGGCAACGCTGCAGCACGGCGGACCGCCCAACGCGCTGGCGGCCGCAGCTGCGGAACGCGCCGTCCGCGCCGAGACGGGCCGTGCCGACCTGGTGGCGCTGCGGCTGGCGTCGGACTTCATCGGCCCCGTACCTGTCGGTGAGGTCAGCACCCAGGCGCGGGTGTTGCGCGCCGCCCGCAGCGCCGCCCTGGTCGAGGTGGTGGTGTCCGCCGCCGGGCGCGACTGCCTGCTCGTCCGGGTGTGGTTCGTGCGGTCGGCCGAACCGACGTCGCGGCCGCTCCGCGATCGACGGCGCTGCGGCGGATGCGTCGCCGCCGCCCGTCCCCCGCAGGGCCGGACACCGCGCTGGGCATCGAGTTCGGCCTGGGAGCCAGCCTGGAGTGGCGGTTCGTGCACGGCGCGCTGACCGGCCCGGACCGGCCGCCGCGTGGGTGCGCCCCCGCATCACCCTGACCGACTCGCTCGTAGCGCTGTCCGGGTTGTCGAGGGCGGTGCTGATCGCCGATTCGGGCAACGGGATCTCCAGCGAGCTCGACTGGGCGATTGGTCCTTCCTCAACGTCGATCTCGATGTGCACCTGGCCCGTCCGCTGATCGGCGAATGGGTGCTGCTCGACGCTGGCGACGCAACTGGGCCCGGCCGGGTCGGCGCTCGCCCGCTCGACGCTGAGCGACGAGCGCGGCGTGGTCGGCAGCGCTGCGCAGACGCTGATCCTCAGCCGCACCGACGTGATCTCGATCAGGCAGACTCGGGGGTGTGACGCGCGAGGCTGATCCGGTGCAGGACAGCGACCCCGCGCTCGCCGAAGCCCCTGCGGACGGACGGCGCGAGCGGCTGGGTCTGGAACTGCTCGCGGTGCTCGGGGTCTCGTTCGGGATGTCCGGCATCTACGCAGTACTCAGCTTCGTCCGCTCCCAACTGGCTGATCAACCACGGGCTCGGGTTCCGGAACGTCGCGACCGCGCCGCTGCGGTCGGGCTCGAAGTCGGACTTCCAGTGGCTGGACATCCTCGACCAGATCGCAGACGTGCTCAACGGGGCGCTGCCCGCTTTCCTGGCCATCGTGTTGCTGATGCGCTCGCCCGCGGGCCGCGGATTGGGTATCGGCCTGCGGCGGTTGCGGTGGTCCGACGCCGGCTGGGGCGGTGCCTTCGCCCTCGGCATCGGCGCCCCTGGACTGCTGCTGGTCTACGTCGCCCGGCGGCTCGGCCTGAACGCGCAGATCGTGGTGACCGCCTTCCCCGACGTCTGGTACCGGATTCCGACGCTGCTGGTCGATGCGTTCCAGCAGGGTCTGGCCGAGGAGGTCGTGGTCTGCGCGTTCGTGCTGACCCGGCTGCGGCAGCTGGGCTGGTCGAACCCGCGGGCGCTGGCCGCCGAGTCGGTGCTGCGCGGTTCGTACCACCTCTACCAGGGCTACGGCGGTTTCATCGGCAACGCGGTCATGGGAGTGATCTTCGGCGTGGTTCCAGCGGACGCGCCGGGTGTGGCCGTTGGTGATCGCGCACGGGGTGATCGACGCCGCGAGCTTCATCGGTTACATCTACCTGCACGGCAAGGTCAGCTGGCTCTGACGTCTGCGCGCCGTCGGCTCGACGCTGGAACTGCTCAGCCGGACAGGTGACCTCGGAAGACGATCTGCTCGGGCGGCAGTTGCAGGGTGAGCTGTTCGCGGCGATCTTCACGAGAGTGGCGAGGTTGGTGGCCTGAGCCTCGCGGGCACGGTGAACAGCTTGTCGTCGCCGTGACTGCTGAGGAAGACCGAGAACCCGGACAGGTCGATCGCGGCGTCGGTGGCGTCGGTCAGGTACTCCGCGAGCCGCCGGAAGATCTTCGGCAGGATCACCAGCTCGTCGGTCAGCTGAGCCACGAATCGCAGGGTGAAGCCGGCAGCGTGGCGTCGTGCTCCCACACGCCCTTCGCGGCATCGCGGGCCGCCACGGTGACGGCGGCGAGCTCCTCACGGAAGTCGACGTAGAGCTTGCTGTAGAACGTCGGATAGACCCAGCCCTCGGCGAGCAGCCGGTGGTTCACCGACCGGCGGAGCTCGGTGCGGTCGACATGGGCGAGACCGGCCTTGGCCGCCACGCCCGCGCCGCGGACCGGCGTAGGCCAGCGACACCGCCCGGCCCGTAGACGTCGGCGAAGCGGGTCAGGATGTATCCCGGCGTCGTGTCCGGGGTCGAGGCGGTGACGATGTTGCGGTCGTTGCGCGTGACGGCAGTGAATCCGAGCAGCTCGAGCAGCCGGGCGGACGCGCCGTTGCCGAGCTCGGCGGGCTGGTGCCACGCGTGCGGGGCGTGTGGCGGTGTGGTAGTGGGTCTCGAGCGCGTCGATGGCGTCGAGGCGCAGCTGCACCCCGCCCTGGGCGTTGGGCTTGGCTGCGATGCCGGCGTCGGCCCAGGCGTTCGGGTCGTCCGGGTAGAACCGGATGCTGTCGCCGTCCGGTGACGCACCGACGATCCTGGTACTGACCCTGGACGACGCTCAGCGGCATGGACGATCGTGGCAGAGCGAAGCGCCGCCGACCAGCGCCGCTCGCGCGGAGTGCTTCTCGGCTTGTACGCGGCTGCCGCTGCGATCAGTGGCCACGCGGCGTCGAGTGGTCTCTTGCCGAAGTGCCCTGAACCGCGAGTTTGACCCTCCGTGGGACGCGATTACGGCTGTGACACAGCTGCTTCGTACACAGCGCTGCGGGACGTCGGTACCTCAGCGGCGGGAGCGGCGGCGGCGCGTGCGGAGCTCGGCAGGCGGAGCGGCAGGCGGAGCGGCCCTTCGCGAGAGCCGGGTCCGGAGCGGCAGCGGCGAACTGTCCCGTCCGGCAGGCCCACGTGCGCGGAGCGCGATTCCGCGTCGTTGTCCGACGCGCGCAGGTCGGTCGGCCTCGGGCAGCGCGGCGGCCGGCGGCAGGTTCGAGTCGAACCAACCCGACGTGTCGATCGCGGGCTCTCGCCGCCGGCGCCGTTGGCGCTTGCCGCCGGTCCGGGCGGCGAGCCAGCTCGGCGCGTCCTCACCGCCGCCGGCGAGCCGGGCCAACCCGTCCAGCGCCTTGCTGAACTCGCTCGGCACGATCCACATCTTGTTCGCGTCGCCCTGCGCGATCTGCGGCAGCGTCTGCAGGTACTGGTAGGCCAGCAGCGCCGGGTCCGGCTTGGCGGCGTGGATCGCGGCGAACGTCGTCTCGACCGCCTTCGCCTGCCCCTGCGCGGCGAGGTAGCGGCGCGGCGCGCTCGCCCTCGGCACGCAGGATCCGGGACTGCCGGTCGGCCTCGGCGGCGAGGATCGCCGCCTGCTTTGGCCCTCGGCGTCGAGGATCTGCGCGGCCTTCTGGCCCTCGGCCGTCTTGATCGCCGACTCGCGCTGGCCCTCGGCGGTCAGGATGAGGGCGCGCTTGTTGCGGTCGGCGCGCATCTGCTGCTCCATCGCGTCCTGGATCGACGGCGGCGGGTCGATCGCCTTGATCTCGACCCGGGCGACCCGGATACCCCACGGGCCGGTGGCCTCGTCGAGCACGCCGCGCAGCTGGCTGTTGATCTCGTCGCGGCTGGTGAGCGCCTGCTCGAGGTTCAGCGAGCCGACGACGTTGCGCAGCGTGGTGATCGTCAGCTGCTCGACGGCCTGGATGTAGTTCTGGATCTCGTAGGTCGCCGCGCGCGGGTCGGTGACCTGGAAGTAGATGACCGAGTCGACGCCGACGGTCAGGTTGTCGGACGTGATCACCGGCTGCGGCGGGAAGCTGACCACCTGCTCGCGCAGATCGATCAGCGGGCGCATCCGGTCGACGAAGGGCAGCAGCAGGGTCAGCCCGGGCGTGGCGGTGCGGGCGTAGCGGCCGAGCCGCTCGACCACGGCGGCCCTGGCCTGCGGCACGATCCGCACCATCCGCGCGATCACGAGGATCACCACGACCGCGACGACGATCGCGGCGATGCAGCTGCGTTCACTGACGGTCCTTCCTGCTCACCCGAACGGGTCCTTCCACACGACGGCGGTGGCGCCGTCGATCTGCACGACCGATACGACGCGTGCCGGCGGGGAGCGCCTGCGTCGGGTCCTTCGCGCGCGCCGACCATTCGCCGCCGTTGAGCCGCACCCGTCCACCGTCGGCGGTGACGGCTGAGCACGACCGCCTCACGGCCGACGAGGGCGTCGCGAACCGGTGATCGCGGCTGCGCCCGGATGGAGGTGGCGCAGCGCGACCGGGCGCACCAGCCAGACCAGACCGAGCGTGACGACGAGGCCGACCACGATCTGCAGGAACAACGCGCCGCCGAGCGCGGCCGTGATCGCGGCGCCGACCCGCGCCGCCGCCCATCATGACCAGGACGAACGAGCCGGACGCCGACTCACCGGCAGCGAAGCAGCCCGGCGATGATCAACCACACCAACCAACCGGGCACCTCTCCATAGTGCAGCGGCTGTTCTTGAAGCTCGTCTCCGTTTAGCCCCGACATTATGTGCTTAGGACCCGCTATCCGGCACGGTCAGCAACTCTGCGATGATCTCGTGCGGATCGAAGCCGAGGATCTTCGCGAACTCGAGCAGCTCGACGACATCGATGCGCCGCTCGCCGGCCTCGATGTTGGACACGAACGGCTGATGGCGCCCGAGTGCAGCGGCCACATCGCTCTGCCTCAGTCCGGCTTTCTCTCGATAGTGAACCAGGAGTTCGGCCAAGCGGGCATGGCGGGCTGATCGCAGCGAGCTTGGCATGCTGGCCGGGGACGGAGGGAACCGTCCGGGTCAGTAGGGGTGTGCCGCCCACATCCAAAAATCAGATATTTCCCTGGACTACACACCCCACCCGAGCCACACGTCCCGTGCAGGACGAAAGAGGGACAGGTCATGGCCGGAACGGGTGTGTTCGTGTTGCGCGACGAGGCGACCCTCGTCGCCATGCAAGCCGCGAGCTTCGCGTCCGAAGACGATTTTCAGCGGCTGCTTGCGTCCTTCCCGGAGCTGCTTGCCGGCGATCAGATCGACACCGACCTGCCGCGCCGCTTCATGCTGGTGGCCCGCGAGCAGGGCATCGCGGGCGAGGCCGGGGCAGGGGAGCGCTGGTCGGTCGATCACCTGTTCCTCGACCAGGACGGCATCCCGACGCTCGTCGAGGTGAAGCGTGGGACCGACACCCGCATCCGGCGCGAGGTGGTGGGTCAGATGCTCGATTATGCGGCCAACGCCATCCTGCACTGGCCGGTCGAAGAGCTACGGGCGCGCTTTGCCGAGAACTGCGAGCGGGAGCACAAGGACGCCAGCGCCATTCTCGGCCAGTTGATCGGCACCGACGCCGACCCGGAGGCCTTCTGGACAGAAGTGCGCTCGAACCTGAGCCTCGGCCGTGTCCGCCTGCTGTTCGTGGCCGATCGCATTCCGACCGAACTCCGGCGCATCGTCGAGTTCTTGAACCGCCAGATGCAGCCGGCCGAGGTGCTCGCCATCGAGCTGCGGCAGTACGAGGGGCAGGGGCTGAAGACCCTGGTGCCCATCGTGCTCGGGCAGACCCAGGATCGGCACAGAAGAAAGCGGCGCCTGGCCGCTCGGCGCTGCCCAAGCGGGTGTGGGACGAAGCCGCGATCCTGGCCGAGATCGAGGCGCGCAGCACGCCCGCTGCGGTGACGGCGGCTGCCACCGTCATGGACTGGATCCGCCGTCGTGCCGACCGCGTCGCGTTCAACACCAATCCGGTGTGGGGCTGGATGGGATCCGTGTTCCAGAAGGATGGCGTCGAGATCCCGCTCGTGCGGGTGCATGTCGACGGCACGGTGGCGGTCTATTTCGAGTACATGCTCGGCAAGCCGGTGTTCGACGACCTCGGCCGGCGCCAGCAGCTGCTCGACCGGCTGAACGCGGTGCCCGGGATCCGGCTGCCGCCCGACGCGGTGAGCAAGCGCAAGACCATTCCGCTGGCAGCCCTGACACCGGAGGCGACCACGGCGTTTCTCGGCGTCATGGACTGGTTCGTGGACGAGCTGCGCGGCAGCGATGCGGGGCAGGGGACCGCCGCAGCGGGTGCCCTGTCGCAGTGATGCCAAGGGACGCCGCTGCCGGTATGCGGCCGGGAGTTGTACAATCAGGGGTTGCGCCGCGAGGCACAGGTCCAGCCCAAGCGTCTCATCTCCGCAGGCCTGCAAGACTCTGATCGCCTATGCCGGCGACTTGGAAGTCGATGTTGTTCGTGGCCGAGCTGTTCCGACCGAACCCCGGCGCACCGTGGAGTTTGTGAATCGTCAGATGCAATTGGCGAGGTGCTCGCCATCGAGCTGCGCCAATATGAAGGGCAGGGCTCCGAACACAGGTGCGATCGTGCTCGGGCAGATTCAGGATCCCGAGATAGAGGCCGCACCGCGGGTTGTCGGCGCTGGCGAATGGAGCGAAACCGCGAACCGCGGCAGGGGTTGCCAACTCACCACTCATAGGTATTCTGCACTTGAGCGGTAGAGCACCCAATATGCCTGACTCCGATCAGTCGGGTTGAGAGAGCACAGGCTCGGCAACAAGCGTCAGCATCCGCTGGACGCGCAGGCTGAGGTGTTCTTGATGCGACGTCACTCCGAAGATCCCAGATTTAAGTACTACGCCCCGAATGATCGATCACCCGCAGCTTTGTCGCACAAGGCCGACAAAGCACGTGTTCAGAGCATACATCTGGCCTTGAGTGAGACCATTCAGGTAACAGTACAGGGTCGCAAGCGCAAGATGACGCGTCTTAACGTGGTCTTCGATGCTACTAAGCGTGCTTCCCTGCGGGGAGATGCGCAGGCGGTTCGTGAACAAGAGCGAATCACGCAACTCTTTCTCAGGGAAAAAGACGCACTTCACGGAGGGGTGTGGACTGCAGATAAATCCGAAATGACCAGGAGCATGCAAGCGACCCAAGCTCGCGACGAAAAAATTGTTAGAATAAACTCAATCGCCTATGCATGGCACGTTTCGACACTGGAGTATTTCTATTTCAAAATGCATGGCGAACCTGTTCCGTTTGAGTTCTCAGTTCCACCACAGGTCGATCTCGACCTTGCTCAGGAGGATCTGGTCAGCTTCAGGAAGCAGCGCCCGATCCGCCGAGACCCGGACGTTGGGTACAAGCGTCCACCAGCCAGAACACGCTTCCGCGACGGTCAGAGCGGCAATCCTTCGGGCAAGCGAAAGAGGTCGGCGACCTGTTCGAGCCGCTCAGGTCGAGCTTGAAAGAGTTCCGTTACCGTCCTGAAAGAGGGCCGGAAAAGGAAAGTGTCGGCTGCTTACGTCACCTGTGTCAAAGTCGCAGAGAGCGCCGCAGCGGGGAAACAGGCGGCGCGCCGGCAAATTCGTGAGTGGCTTGTCGAGCTCGACCGGTGGGGTTTATTGAACACAACTCCGTCACAGCCGAACCGAAGGAAGCGAAAGCTCGATCCCGATAAAAAGGCATTGAGACATATGCTGGCCGAGGCTCGGGTCGAACTGGCAGCTTACAAAATGTGCAGTGACTTGAGAGAGGACATTCTACGCGTTTTCGGTCCCGATCTTCGTTGCGCGTATGAGTCGCTGTACAAATCCGACCCTGCGACCCGCTTAAGAATTCGTTTGGCGTTGTGTGGCTTCTACGACGAGGATGAAAGTGTCTCGAGCGGACCAGAAGGCTGAGTTTCCCGACGGTCTGCGCACGTCCTTGCTGGCAGCCGATCGCGAGCGGCGCTCAAGCCGAAACGCACTCGTTCAAGCCACCGGCAAGGCCGCGCCGCGTCGCAACGATCTGCTGCCTCCTCTGGAGCTCGAGCAGCGCGACCCGAACTCGTTGCATGCGCCCGTACGCAACGTGCGGGCAATCAAGCCAGCCCACATTCAGGAAGTTGCCAACTCGGTCGCATCCTTGGGCTTCTCGGCCCCGGTGCTGATCGACAGATCAGGCCGCGTGATCGACGGTCTCATCCGGATCGAGGCAGCCAAGCTGCTGGGCCTGGTGACCATTCCTTGCATCGTCGTCGACCATCTCACAGCTGAGGAGCGCAGGCTTCTGCGACTCGCCACCAACAGGCTTGGCGAGAAGGGCGGCTGGGATCTCGATCAACTGAAGCTCGAGTTCGAGGAGCTGATCGTGCTTGATGCACCGATCGAGGTCAGCGGCTTCGAGTTGACGGAGATCGACGGTGTTCTCGCTGGTCAAGACAAAGATGGCGTAGAGCTGGGCCCTGTTGCTCCCAAAGCGAATGCCCGAGCCGTGGCGCGCTTGGGAGAAACCTTCAACCTGGGGCGGCACCGCGTCACCTGTGGCAATTCTTGCGACGGCGCGGTGGTCGCGCGCGTTATGGCAGGTGAATTTACGCGGTTCGTCTTCACCGATGAGCCCTACAACGTGGCGATCGCCGGCCATGTGACCGGGGCGGACATCGCGAGTTCGCCATGGCAAGTGGCGAGATGAGCGACCGCCGAGTTCGACGCGTTCAACGCCGATTGGATTGCCGCCGCATTGCCTCACTTGGTTGACGGCGGCCTTCTCGGCAACCTTTATCGACTGGCGCGGGCTCTGATTCCGTGACCAAAGCGCGCAGGAAGCCCGGCTATCACAGCTGAACCTAATGGTCTGGGCCAAGACCAATGCCGGAATGGGCAGCCTGTATCGATCGCAGCATGAAGTCGTGCCGTTGTTCAAGAAGGGCGAGGCGGCCCATGTGAACAACATCGCGCTCGGCCGGAAGGGACGTCACCGCACCAACGTGTGGAGCTACCCTGGCGCCTCGACCATGGGCTCGGACGCGCGCAAGGGGCCTCCAGCATCACCCCACCGTGAAGCCGACAGCCATGCTGGTGGACGCGCTTCACGATCTCACCAACAGCGGTGACATCGTGCTCGATCCATTCCTCGGATCGGGATCGACGCTCATAGCGGCCGAAACCTCCGGTCGCGTCTGCCACGGCGTCGAGCTCGACCCGCTCTACGTCGACGTGATCATTCGACGCTATCAGAACCTCACAGGGAACGCAGCGACCCTGGAGCTCACGGGCGAGTCTTCGCCACGCTCGAGAAAGGGCGCTGAACCGAAGGCCCCTGAACGGCGCTCCGTCCCACCTCGGCGGGAGGCGCGACATGCCTTACGGCGGCGAGCGCTCGATCATACTTTCGCGCGGCACCTACGCTGTGCGCACTCCCAGGGCGCTACAGTTCGCCCCGGTGGCTACTCGTCTGAACAGCATGTCTACGCCTGCTCTCGGCAACGAACAGTCTGCTTGCGGCCACGCAACCTTCACACGACGGCCTGCAAGTTCGCGGCCGCTCTACGCCAGCTTCGCTTCGACGCAGCGGATGATGAGCTCAGCCATTTCGGTCGCGAAGGGTTGTTGGGAATTTGGGCGCCGTCCAGCGGATGCTTTGTCGCCCGCAGCGGCCGTGAGGGCATCGCGGCTGCGGTGCACGAGCGGAAGGCGGCGATTGTCGACCGCGCCCAACTTGTTCGACACTGTCTCGGCCCATTTGTCGGGATTGCCGCCGAATTCGGGAAAGCGCACCGCCAGCATCCCGCACAGGGCGGCCAGCGCCACGTCATGGGTTTCCTCCGATGCGGCGGCGGAGAGCCCAGCGGACCCGAGCAGATGAAGCACCCGCTCGGTGAACTCGCCGCAAAGGATCGGATCATGGCCGATCCAGAGCGCAACCGCTCGCGCGAGCCCTGGATTGGTCTCGCCTTCGCGTAGCGCGTCCCCGAACAGATTGCGCAGGTAGGAGCGCCAGTCTTCTCCGGGCAGCATGGGTCGTGAGATGCTGAACAGGAACTCCTTGGCGAGTTCCCGCTCGAGCGTGGTGCCTTCACGCTTGAAGCGGCTGCTGATCGAATTATGCGCGACGCCAAGGTCAGCCGCCACAGCCTTGACGGTGATCGGCCCGGGCCGCGCCGCGATGCACCTTCTGGCTGCGGCCAAGATCTGATCCGTGGTCAATCCCACCCGTGTCCCGGCTTTGCGAGCAACCGGCGGTGGCGGTGGCGGGGCAGGGCTCGGCCTAATCTGCTTTAGGACAATTCGAGGCTTCTGCTTGACCACAGTCATGGAGCACCTGCGCATTTGAGGGTCAATTCACTCGACGTGGATCCTAAATCCTTGAGAACCAAATGCATTAGATCCTAGGCAACAGGGTAGCCCAGCGGGAGACCATTGGCAGAGCCATCCGTTCCAGTGCATTACGCGCATATCGAGACGATACACCTAAACCTAAGAATCAAAGAAGATCCCGACAAGTGTAAATTCCTCAAAACAACGCTCAATCCAGCATAATCGTTCTTTTTTCTGGACTTCGCTAATTGAAGCAATCTCAGTTTTAAATGCCCAAAACGCAATAAAATCGCCCGGGATATGCGGCAAGCAGCAACCGGGCTGGACGCGCTGTTCCGTTTCCCTGCTGCGCACAAAAAATTCCCTGGTGCGCAGCAAATTTTTCCCTGCTTTGCAGTCTCTTTTTCCCTGCGCGAACGCAGCCGTTTTAGTCGTCTGTGGCGCCTGAAAAGCGGAGACCGGTTTGTGCAGACTGCGTCCACCGCTAGTCACAAATTGTTTTATGAAATCAGCTATTTAAGAAAAAGTTGATGCAGCTTTAGGTAGCCGTTTTACGTCACAGTCGGAGCTGCGGATAAGCGCTCTGGTTGTGAGGACTCACCTCCACTCTTCGTCATCTAGATTCCACCTGTCGAGCATGGAGTGTGCATGAGTCGAATTGCGCCGCTTAACACACGCACGCAGCCTGCTGCCGACGTGCTGCTGAAGCTCGTCCGACATGGACAGGCGTTCCGCATGCGACCACCCCGGTGGTTGGCACGTGTGCGAGCGGTCCCGAAATGGGATGCTTTAAGTGTGAGCAGCGCAGGGATCGCACACGGGGGCAGGCCCGTAGATCAGGGCGCGTGGGTCGACGTGCAAAAATCACCATTCCCAAGTCGCACGCCGGGCGACGGCCGTCGAAGGAACCAACGGCCGCGAGGTGTCGCTCCGGGAATTTGTCGGCGACGCGAACCCGTTACAGGGCGGTGAGTTCGGCCCGCTCAGCACCCTGGCGCGCAACCAGTGTGAAGGGCTGCCCCCCGATCCAGACCCGATCGACCTCGATGGACTGCCACCCTTCGGGCAGGACGACAGGCCGCCGCGCCCAACCTTCCGGGTCGCCCGGTGTCGGTCGGAGCCCCGGAAACCCGATCAGAAGGCCCATGAGGAAGCCGCCAAGGTTGGCGAAGAAGGGCCCCGCCCGGGGCTGCTCGGGGAACACGTCCTCCCGGTATTCCAGCGTCTGCACGAAGCGCCCGACGCAGAACCTGCCGTATCCGTCCTCCATGAGCTGCGCGGAGAGGCGCCTGTCGCCCGAATAGGCGGCCCAGACGCCGTAGAGCGCGGACAGCATTGGGCTGCCGATGTAGCCCTCCCGCAGGTCCAGGTAGAATTTGAGGGTCGCAGCCTCGACCTCCGGCTCCATGTCGAACCCGAGCGGGAAAACGCCCATGAGCGGGTCGGGGGTTCCGCCCTTCTCCTCGCCGGGATCGAACCCGTCGTGCGAGACGATCACCCGGCCCGCCTTGGGGAGTACGATCGCCTCCGCGATGCGAGCCCATTCGGGATTGGCGGCACGCCCGAGCCTCTCGGCGGCCTGGATCGCGTCCCGCAGCACCACCACGGCAGCCATGTTGGTGAAAGCGGCGTTGTCGGCTTCCTGCTCGCGTTCCGCGATGCCCATGGCGGCGCGAATCTCGTAGCCGCGATCGGTCTTCGTCACGCGGCTGGCAGATCCAGTTGGCGACGCCCGACAAGGACGGGCCAGGCCCGATCTCGCGCAGAAACTCCAGGTCGCCGGTCACGTCGGCATGGAACGCGAAGGCCCGCGCGACGTCGAGGGACACGTGATCCTCATGCCAGGATGCGGAGCCCGGCATCGGAGCGCATTCCTGTCCCGATGACGGTGCGCTCTCCCAGGGGAACTGAAGGCCCCGCTCGGCCGCGCAGGCGGGCGTTGCTGGCGGCGCCCGCAAGGCTGCGGGTGCGGTAGTCGAGGATGCTCTCGGCCGCGTGCGGTTGCAGCAGGCTGAGGACCGGGACCACGAAGGTCTCGATGTCCCACATCACGTGGCCGTAGTAGTAGTGGTAGTCGTGCCAGGTCGCGAGGCCGAAGATCGAGGTCGACGCGGGTGACGCGACGTGCGTCGAGCTGAGCAGGTAGAAGAGGGCGGCGTCGGCCAGGGCCTGCCAACGCTCGTCGGCGCCGACGAGCTTGATCCGGCCCTTCCACAAGTCGGTCCAAATCGTCCCGGTTGGCGGCCCGGAGCGCCTCGAAGCCCCGCTTGCGGCCAGGGCGACCTGCCGGACCGCCTGGAAGTCCGGTTCGAGATGGGTGACACTCGGAATGAGGCTCGCGATCTGCCGCAGGCGGTAGGTTCGTCCCGCCTTGGCCTTGAACGCGTAGCTGGTCGTCAGCGTGCGGTTTTCGAGCGGTGGCCTCTCGGGCTCCGCCTCGGCGCCGACCAACTCGGTGACATAGGCGATGCCGCAGGTCGACAGGGCGCCGGCGCTTTCCCAAAGCGCCGCTCCGTCGCAGGAGGGCTTGTCCTCGCCGGGCGTGTCCCGGAGGTGACGCAGCGCGCGCCCGTCCACGTGACGAGCGTCGAGCAGCGCCTTCAAGGCAAGATCGACGTCCTGATCGACCTCGACCGTGATTTCCTGGCAGACGAGGCTCGGTTCCTCGCGGCTGCAGAAGACGAGCACTTCGACCCTGGCCTTGCAGCCGCTCCGCCTCGAAGTCGAAGCGGCTCATCAATTCGCCCGTGGCGAAGTCGTAGGCCTGATCGATGATGGTGACGGCGTAGGGCGCATCGGACAGCCACACGCCCGCGAGCTGGATGTCGCCGGCGACCGGATAGGGCGCGACCGCGATCGCCTCGATCCGTCGCTGCGGATGCTCCCCGGAGTACCCGCTGATGAGCGTCAAGCCCGGCGCCGAGCGGCATCTCGCGGACGCGAAGGCCGACGACGCCGTTGGCGACATAGGCCGGAAGCTCGTTGCGGGCGCCGCCCTGGACCGGCGGCGGACTGATGGGGCATGTCATGTTCAACTCCAACTCATGCTGGCGAGCGGGGATCACTGCCGTTCAACTTGTCGCGATTCGGGCAGCGCTCGCAGGACGAGACCTTCGTCGGCACGCAGGCGGATCTCCTCGCCGTCGACCTGACCTGTGGCATCGTCGAGGTAGGTCGAAAGCAGCGCTTGGCACCCGGCGTGTTCCGAGCCGGACCACCTGCGGGTCGCCGCTCATGTTGAGAGCGATCAAGTCGCGCGCGTTCTCCGAGCCGACGTTCGTAGACGAGCACATGCTCCGTTGCTGCGACCAGCCTGAACGCGCCGAGCGACAGGACGTCGTTGTTGCGGCGGAGGCGGATGAGCGCTCGGTAGAGCGACAGCATCGATCGTGGATCGTTGGCCTGGGTTGAGACGTTCAGCACGTCCGCGTCCGCATTGAGCGGAAGCCAAGGTCGCCCTTCAGTAGAAGCCGCCGTGCTGTCCGGAGGTCCAGGGCATGGGCGTGCGCACCGGGTCTCGTCCGAGCCCGAACCCCGGGACGTTCCGCTCGAAAGGGTCCTGCACCAGGTCCGGCGGGATCGGCACGTCCGTCATGCCGATCTCCTCGCCCTGGTAGATCGTCGGCGTTCCTCGCAGCGTCAGCAGCAACATGGCCGCGACACGGGCCTGTGCGGGCCCAACGCGGCTCGCGACACGGGACCGGTCGTGGTTGCCGAGCACCCAGTTCGGCCATCCGCCGGCCGGCAAGGCGGCTTCATAGGCCTCGATGAGGGACGCGATGGCCTGGGGCTGCCAGTCGGTCGAGATCAGGTGGAAGTTGAAAGGCAAATGGAAGCCGGTCAGATCCGCGCCGTAATAGGCCATGAGCTGGTCGATCGGCAGGTAGGCTTCCCCGATCATGACTCGATCCGGATAGGCGTCGGCGACCCGCCGCATGGCCTTGATGGATGCGTGCACGCCAGGTTGATCGATCGTCCTGATTTGCAGCCAGCGCTCGTTCGGCGGCATCCCGGGCCGCCAATTCGGGGTCTGGCGGGTTGTCCCGGTCCTCCTCGTCCTCAAGGAGATGGTGGATCGCATCCACCCGAAACCCGTCGACGCCGCGATCGAACCAGAAGCGAAGCACGTCGCACATCGCTCGCTCGACCTCGGGATTGCGCCAGTTCAGGTCGGGCTGCTCCTTCAGGTAGGCGTGGTAGTAGTATTGTCCGGCGACCTCGTCGAACGTCCAAGCCGGACCGCCGAACTCGCTCTCCCAGTTGTTCGGCAGGGAGCCGTCCGGCTTGGCGTCGCGCCAGACATACCAGTCCCGCTTCGGATTGAGCCTCGAGGAGCGGCTCTCCTGGAACCACGGATGTTGGTCGGAGGTGTGGTTCGGCACGAAATCGAGGATGACCTTGAGCCCGACCGCGTGCGCCGCAGCGAGGAGCGATCGAAGTCCGCGAGCGAGCCGAACAGCGGATGGATGTCGCAGTAGTCGCTGACGTCGTAGCCGAAGTCGCGCATCGGCGAAGGGAAGATCGGGGAGATCCAAATCGCAGTCGATCCCGAGATCGACCAGATGTCTGAAGCCGCTGCGTGATCCCGTTCAGGTCGCCGATGCCGTCCCCGTCCGTGTCCTGGAACGATCGCGGATAGACTTGGTAGATCACCCCCGTCTGCCACCATGCGTTCGCTGTCATTTTTCCCCGCTTGAATGGTTCCGAATTCGGCCGGCCTACGTCAACCTGCCGAGGATCTCTTCGCGACGTTTGCTTCCTCCTTCTGCCTGATCTCTACGGGTTTGCTGGAAATGATCGGCAAGCCCGTGTTCCGCCTGTCCAAGCGGCTCGCCGCGTGCTCCGCCGTTCCGTCGTCGAGGGTTGGCCCTCCAAGTCGTGTTCGGCACACGACCCTTGCTTCTGCAGACCCGGTCTCCTGAACGCTTTCAACTCGGATGCCGGCAATTCTGGTCCTTTCGCCCATAATTCCGATCGGGTGAAGGTGCCGCTGGTGCCCCTACCGGGCAACCTGCTCGCCATGCAGATCCTGCTCAGGCACACCAAATTCGAAAGCACGGTGCGCCACCTCGGCGTGAACATCCAAGATGCTCTGTCCTTGTCAAATCGCACCGAGGTTCAAGAATGAGACGCAGCCCATGAGACGGATTCAGCGGCTCAGCCCCCAATCTGGTCAGCCCCTAGCGCCCAGGTCACGCCCGGCACCAGCACCAGGGCCGAGGCCAGCACGATCCACCAGGGCAGCTGTCGCTACGGACGGGGCGCGGGCGCGGGCGCGGCATCGGAGGTGACCGGCTGGGCGAAGTGCGCCAACGCCTCCGCTGAGCCTCGGGCATACCGCGGGTCATTGAGGGTGCAGGGTTCGAACAGGGCCGGGCTGCTGGCCTCGAGCGTGGCGGCCGCGAGCGCCCTTCGCGCCGCCGCCGGGCACCAACGCCACGCCCTCACTTTCTCAACCCGCATTGTAGGCGCCGTGCAGCGTCCGCGCGATGTCCCTCAGGACGCCCCCGAAGGCTTGCGACATCCAGGGAGCGACGACGTATCGAAGCCGCTGACCAACTTCCCCCGAGTCGAGTAGATCCCGGCCTACAATCTGCCGTGCTCCGAAGGTCCGGAAATTGGCTACAGACTGTGTTTGCGGCCGATCGCGACGCGGTTCGGCGCCAGTTCTAGTCGAGCGCACAACAGTGCTCGAAAGGCACCGTAGCCGATGACCCCCTGAGGATACGCGTGAAAGAACAGGTAAGGTTTCCCATCGTGCCCCAACGCGACGGAGGGGTGGCCCGGGCCCAGCCAGTCGCGGCTTGACTGCAGGAACGGCGCCTCCAGCTTACGATACGGACCGAGCGGTGCATCTGCCACCGCGCAGCCGATCCCATAACGTTCGGTCGAGAAGTCGTTGCCGGCATAGAAAAGATAGTAGTTGTCGCCCTGGCGGTGGATCCAGGGTCCCTCGATGAGGTGCGCTTCCCATTGCTGGTCATTGCGTAGGAGGACCCGCGGCTCGCCGGTGAGTGCGCGTCCATCGCTGGTCATCGCCTGGGCCAGGATAGGGGTGTCGAGCGCGCGCCAAATCCCGTCGAGGACGGACCCAAGCGAAGGCCGCAGGCGATGTAGGGCCGTGAGCCCTGCCTTGAAGGCCTTGAGGTCGATTGCGACGGCCTCGATCAGCGGATGAAGCACAAGGAAGCGCTGCATCGCTGCGAGCGGCGCGATCCAGGGTGCCAACGCACGGTAGAACTCCGCCGTTCGCCGAAGCTTTTCCGCCGCAAAAATCAGCGGTGCGGCCGTGTCGTCGCGCGTAAGAACATCGAGTAACAGCGATGGCCACAGTGCGTTGCGATCCTCCTTCCAGATCAGTTGTGGGCCAGCGGCGGGATCGACGAAAATGTGGGCATCGATCACCTCCCCCTCCAGCAGCGGAGTATCGTCGGCTGCAAAGGGGCCGCTGGGGCTTTCCGCCCGGGCAAGTCCGACAGCCAAGCCGCCGTCGTGCTTGCGGGCGGTGAAGCACAGCCAGTAGCCATCGCCGACGCGGTGCAACTCCGGCGCCCAAAAGTCGGCGCGTCTCTGGCCGGTGGCCGCCCAGCGCGGTGTTCTGCCCTCGGCGAAAGCGCAGCCCGAGAATTCCCAATGCGAGGCATCGCGGGAGCGCAGGATTGGGAAAGCATTGGGCGCATCGTTGGACGTGACAGTCAGTACGTATTCCGTGTCACCGTTCCGGGTCACCCTGAGCACGGCCGGGTCACCATACCCGTATACGATCTGTGAATTGAGATTGCGGGTGAGCAAAGGGCGAATATCGAGGTCGGCCGGCCACGGCGCGACCGGGTCATCGCGCTTGGACGGGTGTAGACCGAAATCCTTCGCGACGCGGCTATAGAGCGCCGCGAATGCGCCCTGGTTGAAGTCTCGATCAATGAAGTAGCGCCGGACCTCGCTCGTTCGCTCCCGAACCGCCAGACCCCAGCCCTTAACGGTTGCCTCGACCTGGATTTGGAACACAGGGGCCGCTGCTTGATTCGCGGCATCCGAGCATCGGCCAGGGCTCACACGCCAAACGCCAGTTCGCGGTGTGCGTGGCGATCCATTTGCCGTCCCTTTTCAGTTCTGTCTGCATCATTCCGGCAGCGTGCGGGCGAGACTATGGCCGTCGTCTGCTTCCACTCTGATGCAATAATCACATGGCGGATTGGGGGCACTTAGGTAGGCGCGGGTGGTCTGAAGCAGTGCCGCTCGAAGAGCCAGGCGGTCCATAGGTCTCATGATCTTCCCGAAAAAGTGGACAGGGCTACGTACGCTCCTCCGCGCCCCTGAACTTTGCCGCCAATAGATCATGAGCGCTTCACGGAGACATGGGCGATCGGCGCGATTGAAGGCTGAATGTGGACCGCCGAGAGCCGTGGCCGTATGGCCAAGATCGCGAAGAAGACGAACAGTGCCGCGCTTCAGGATGTCCGGCACCGGTACGGAAGGGGCATGGGCTCCCGTCGTTCCAGGCTCGCCTGAAGCGGCGGTGATGTGATCGAGCATGCGGCGGGTGTCGGGCCGGAGGTCGCCCAACACTGCGGCTTGGACGCGATGGGCCAGAACCTTGAACAGCAGGACCTTGGAGATGCGGGCCGGTGCGATCCGGCCGGTGCGGTTGCGGAACGCCGCCCGGAGGCCTGGAGACTGAAGCCGCTCCAACCAGACGATCTCCGCCGCGACCTGACCCAGGTCGGCCGCTGCAGGGGGTCGCGCGACCGGGTTGCCGCGTATCGGCGGTGAGCCACCGTCTCAGGCCGCAGCAGCGGTCGCCGCTTGCGATGCGATGGACCGACCCGCCCTTGGCGGCTTCGCGGGTCAGGGCGTAGCCGCGCTTGCGCAGGCCCATCAGTGCCGCCCGGGTGGTGTACGGCAGCCAGCCGGTTGCGGCCATGAGCTCGGCCACGCTGGTGTCCCGATCACGCCCGAGCACTAAAAGGAGCCAACGAGGCCGGCTTGATCCGGCTCTTGAGGCTCAATCTTTCGTGATCGTCCGGATAGCGGGACGAGACGCGTGGCGCGCATTGCGCTGGCCTCTCGCGATTGCGGCATGGATCACCTTTGGAAGCCGATGTTTCCAGCGCTCACCGGGGCGGAACGCTTCGCGCGGGAGGCCGTCGCGATGGGATCGCGAGCGCCGCAGGATTGCTGATGGTGCTGTGTCACCATGAAGCCCGGCGTCCGCCGGAACCTCCTGAGCACGCAGCACGATGTCGGATGCAGCTTTTGCGATCGGATGATCAACGAATTCGCCTCGGGGCCGGTCTGCGTCAGCGGTTTGCGGCAACGCGTCCGTCAGCGCGTCGGCGACCTGATCGAACCCCGGCCTTTCGGACTCGAGCGCCGGAAGAATGCGACCGACGCGGAGCCCCGGGTCTACGGCATCGGGGATCGGCGCGGATGCAGGTGGCTGGGCGTGGGCGATGTCTTGCACCCAATTCAATTGAACGACGGGTGCTTTGCGGACGCCTCGCCGGTACTCGACGGTGAACGGCTTAGAAATGCGCTTCATCGTGCAGTGTATTCCTCGGTGCCTCGGACCTGTGCCATATCCACAGCACAGGTCCCGGCGGGCTGCAACGCAGGGGTGCAGGCACGAGAGCAGCCGCAGTCACAACATCAGGGCGTCTATGCTGGGACAACCTCAGCCGAGGCACTCGGTCCGTCGCCTTCGGACTAGAAACCGAGGGCGCAGCCGTCCTTGCGGTGATCCGAGCCGCCCAGCAGCGTCCCATTGTTCCAGTCGATCCAGATCGCCTGGGCACCCCCGATGGCCCATTGCGGAGGCTGCAGCTTGAACCCGCGGTTCGACAGGGCGTCGCCCGCACGTTCACGCACCAGAGCCTCGGCCTCGATGGTGGCCGTGCCGGGGAGCGGGAACAGCCGCGGCAGATCCATGGCGCTTTGCAGGTCCAGCTTGTGGTCGAACAGCTTCGACAGCAGGTGCGCGTGCCCCATCGCCTGATAGTGTCCCCCCATGACACCGAAGGGCATCACGGCCCGCCCGTCGCGAGTGACCATGCCCGGGATGATGGTGTGCATTGGCCGTTTGCGCGGCCCGTAGACGTTCGGGTGGCCGGGAGCGAGCGAGAAGCTCTGCCCACGATTGTGGAGCAGCACGCCCGAGCGCGGCGCCACGAGGCCGCTACCGTAGGGGTGGAAAATCGAGTTGATGAAGCTCACGGCGTTCCGGTCCCGATCGACGACGGCGAGATAGACCGTGTCGGAATGCTCGACGTCCTCCAGCACCGGGACGGGATCGATGGCGCGTGACAGGTCGATGCGGGACGCCAGGGCGTCAGCCATGCCTTCAGACAGCAGATGCTCGACCGGCACCGCTGCAAGAGCAGGATCGGCGAGCCAGGCGTCGCGTGCCGCGTAGGCGAGGCGGGTGGCCTCGACCTCGACGTGGAGGCTGTCGGCATCGAGCGGGTCGGGAGGGGGCGTGAACCGTTCGAGGATCTTGAGGATCATGAGGGCGATGATACCCTGCCCGTTGGGGGGGCACTCATGCACCGTCCAGCCCCGGTACGTGGCCTTGATGGGAGTGACATATTCCCCGGCCGCCGATTGGAAATCGGACACTTGATGCAGGCCGCCGCGTTCGCGCAGGTGGGCCACCATGTCCTCGGCGACGGAGCCGCGGTAGAAGCCATCCCGCCCGTCGCGCCCGATGGCCTCTAGGGTCGCGGCAAGGGCCGGCTGGCGTTGAACCGTCCCGACGGCCGGCGCCTCTCCATTCGCCAGGAAAATCTCGGACGCGACCGGGTCCTTTCGGAGAAGGTCGCGCTGCTTGCCGATGTCGGCCGCGACGCGCGGCGTGATCCCGTACCCATCGCGGGCGACCCGGATCGCCGGGGCGAGCAGTTCCGCGATCGGCATGCGCCCGTGGTCGGCCACGAGCCGCGTCCAGGCGTCCACGGCGCCCGGAACCGTCACGGCGTGGGGCGAGGAGCGGTCGAGCACGGTCACTCCCCCGTCGCAACGACGCCGAGCGTCGCGGCTGCCGGTGTCCGGCCCGAGCCGTTGTATCCGATTACCGTATCGCGCCCCTGGAGCGCGAGCAGGGCGAAACAGTCGCCGCCAATGCCGGTAGACGCGGCCTCAACGACGCCCTGAATCGCGCAGGCCGCCACGGCGGCATCGACCGCGTTGCCGCCCGCTTTCAGCACCTCCACGGCCGTCAGGGTGGCGGTCGGGTGGGAGGTCGCGGCCATGCCTTCGCGGCCGACCGCGAGGGATCGCCCGGGACGCTCGAAGTCACGCATGGGCGGGGGGCTCCTGCATGTCGGACAGCCACGCGACCGTGTCGTCGAGCGCACGGGTGGCGCGGTCGAACATGTCGTCGATCTGCGCCTCGGTGATGATGAGAGGCGGGCAGAAATTAATCGTGTCGCCGAGCGCCCGCGTGATCAGGCCATGAGCCTGGGCCCGCTTGCCGACATGAGCCGCGACGCCCTGGGCCGGCGGAAACGTTTCCTTGCTGGCTTTGTCGCGCACGAGCTCCAGCGTGCCGATCAGCCCGCGGCCGCGGGCCTCCCCCACCAGCGGGTGGTCCGCGAGCGCGTGCAGCCGCGCCTGGAAGCGCGGCATCACGGCCCGGACATGGCCCACGATATCCCGCTCCTCGTAGATTTTCAGGGTTTCGAGGGCGACGGCCGCCGGCACCGGGTGGCCGCCGTAGGTGAAGCCGTGGCCGAAGGTGCCGATCTTCCCGCTGCGGGTCATCACGGCCTGGGCGATCTTATCGTTGATCATCAGGGCCGAGATCGGCTGGTAGGCGGCGGACAGCTGCTTGGCCATGGCGATCATGTCCGGCTTCATCCCGAAGCTCTCGCTGCCGAACATGGTCCCAAGGCGCCCGAAGCCGCAGATCACTTCGTCGGCTACGAGCAAGATGTCGTAGCGGCGCAGCACGCGCCTGGATCTTGTCGTAGTAGGTCGCGGGCGGCACGATGCAGCCGCCCGATGCCATCAGCGGCTCGGCGAAGAAGGCGCCGATCGTGTCCGGCCCTTCGCGCAGGATGAGTTGCTCGAGCGTGTCCGCGCAGCGGGTCGCGAACGTCTCCTCGGTCTCGCCGGGCTGCGCCAAGCGGTAGAGGCCGGGGCAATCGGTGTGCAGCACGCGCGCGATCGGCAGGTCGAAATCGCGATGGCTGTACGGCAGGCCGGTGAGACTGGCGGTCGCGACCGTCACGCCGTGATAGGCGCGGATGCGCGAGATGATCTTCTTCTTGTCGGGCTTGCCGATGGCGTTGTGGTAGTACCACACGAGCTTGATGGCGGTGTCGTTCGCCTCCGATCCGGAATTGGCGAAGAACACCTTCGACATCGGCACGGGCGCCATCGCGATGAGGCGCTCGGCAAGCGCGATGCTCGGCACGTTCGCCTTGCCCCCGAAGGTATGGTAGAACGGAAGCCGCTTCATCTGGCGTGTCGCCGCCTCGACGAGCCGCCCTTCGCTGAACCCGAGCGATGCGCAGAACAGCCCGCTCAGTCCCTCGATGTAGCGATTGCCATCCGTCGTCGATAGACGTGGATGCCCTCGCCCCGATCGATCACCAGCGGACCTTCCGCCGCGTGGACGGCTGCGTTGGTGTAGGGATGCAGCACGTAGGCGACGTCGCGTGCTTCAAGCGAATTGGGATGCTGGATCACACCGAGGATCTCCGGTCGGCTGGCTATGGGGTCGCCTCGAGGGTCAGTGGTTCGAAGCCGTAAACAGTGGCCGGATTGTCGACCATGACCTGCTGGATCGTGCGGTCGTCGCCGGCCCATTCCGCAAACAGGTCAATGAGGTGCGCGTCGTCCGGCGGCCGCCCGGCACAGACGGATGCGGCCAGTTCGTGCCGAACAGGCACCGCTCGGGGGCGCGGGCGAGAAGGGCGCGCGGCAGGACGGCTACGTCGGCATAGACCGGCGCGCCCGTCCGCGATGTCTCGTAGACCCCCGAGGTCTTCACCCAGGTTCGCCCCGCGTCGATCAGGCGGAGCAGCGCCCGAAAGCCAGGGTGATCCGTCGACACGGGTTCGAGGAACTTGCCATTGTGGTCGATGACGAGCCGGCCCGGCAGGCGCAGCAGACGGTCGGTCACGGTGGCAAGCTCCCGCCCGTCCATCTGCAACTGCAAATGCCAGCCGAACGCCGCCGTCCGGGCCGCCAAGTCTTCGAGATCGTCCCAACCGAGGACGCCACCCCCGATCATGAAGAAACGAATGCCGCGGATGCCGAGCGCCGTCAGCCGGTCAAGCTCCTTGTCCGGCACGTCCGGCGGTACCACCGCAACGCCTCGCGCGTCGGACCCGAGCACCGCCATGGCGTCAAGCGTTGCGGCATTGTCGAAACCGTAGACCGAGGGCTGCACCACGACGGCGCGGGTGAGCCCCAATCTGTCGCGCACCAGGCGGTAGGTCTCGATATCGCCGCCGGCGACGGGCGGGAACGGCGAGCCGGGCCTGGGCCGATAGCGGGCGGGGTCGCCGAAGGCGTGCATATGGCAGTCGCACGCGCCGGGCGGCGGGGCGAAGCGGGGGGAGGCGATCGGAACGAGGGCGTTCACGGCGTCAGTCCCCAGCCGGTGACCCGGTGTGGGTTGACGGCGTGGACGGGCAGGCGGCCGGCCAGCACCGCCTTGACCTGCTCGACATTCTCCATCGCCTGGTGCTCGGACGGCTCCTTGACGGCCGAGGACGAGTGCGGCGTCGCCACCACGTTGTGCAGGCGGGCGATCCGCAGGGCCGGCTGCTCGTCCGGCCCCATGCCGACGTCGAGGCCCGCCCCTGCGATTGTGCCGTCGAGCAGCGCCCGCTCCAGCGCGTCGTCGTCGACCAGTATGCCGCGGGAGATGTTGATGAAGCAGGCGTCCCGTCGCATCCGGCGGAAGGCCTCGGCGTTCATCATCCGGGTGGTCTCCGGCGTCGCATAGGCGGCGCAGATCACGTAGTCGGGTTGCGACAGCACCTCGTCGAAGCTGACGGACCGGACGGCGCCGTGGCGGATGGTAGCGTAGGGATCGTACACCGACACTTTCATCGACAACGCGAGGGCAAGCTCGACGATGCGCCGGCCGATGGCGCCGTAGCCGATCACGCCGACGTGCGCGCCGGCGAGCTGCCGCCGCATGGTCATGGGGTGGCTGGCTTGGCCCGCATGGTAGAGCGCCGCCGACCCGCTGATGCCGTGGGCAAGGTCCAGCATCAGGGCGACCGCATGTTCGCCCACACAGTCGGCGTAGCCGGCGCTGCTCTTGCAGACCAGGACATTGTTGGCGGAGGCGGCATCCACGTCGATGTTGCGGATGTCGACCGCGCAGCGGATGAAGGTGCTGACCCCGTGCAGTTTGTCGAACACCTCCCGGGTGCCGGCCGCGAGTCGGTCCGAGATGATGATGCGGCAGCCTTCGGCGGCGGCCACCAGGGCGTCGCCGCGCAACGGCTCGTCCGTGTCGTTGGTGCGCAGGTCGACGATGGCGCGCAGCGCATCGACGGCGCGCTCGCTGAAGAAGTGCTTCCGCAGATCCCGGTTGTGGGTGAGCAGAACGCGGGTCATCGTTGGAGATCCGCGACGAGATCGGCCGGAAGGCGCGCCATGACCCAGCGGTTCATGGCCAGCACCATGTCGTCGCGCCAGGAGAGAGGGCCGGGGCGCGCCAGGCAAGACGAGAGGCCGACCTGCTGCTTTTCCAGGATGTCCACGTCCTCGAGCGCCACAGCTTTCCAGCGCGCGTAATAGGGCGCGGCACGCTCCTCGAAATCCGCTAGCTCCGTGTAGGCCCTGGGAAAGCAGCCGCCGACCGATAGGACGGAACGGTCCACCGCTACAGGCCGCACCGCGAGCCACCAGATGCAGTCCTGTGCGCAGGCGAATTGCGTAGTGGGTTCGATCAGCGTGAAAAACGTTCCCTGGCTTGCCTGGTCGGAGAGGCCCTGGATCGGCGGAAACGGCGGCTCCTCACCGAGCACGGCAATCGAGCGCGAGGATTGCACCTGGATGGACAGCCACTCCCCCGAGGTCGGGAAGCTGACGCTGCGCTGGGCGCCCACTGTCGCGGCGTGGACCGTCCCGGTGTGGTAGGTCTCCATCGCGTTCTCGAGCAGCAGCTTCCAGTTGCAGCGCGTCTCGACCTCGAAGTGGTAGGTCCGCACCATGTCGCCGAAGCGGTGCGAGCCGATCAGGTCGGGGTAGTTGCCGAGGTGAGCCGTGAGATCGGGGGCACTTTCGTCGTAGTTGAGGAAGATGGCGCCTTCCCACACCTCCATCCGGACGGGAATGAGTCCGTGCGGCGGCTTTTCGAATTTCGGCACCTCGCGCATGCCCGGGCGCGCCGGCGAGCGGTGCCGTCGAGCAGGTAGCTCCAGGCGTGGTAGGGGCAGTTGATGCGCGTTATGTTTCCTCGAGTCCTGCAGGAGGATCGAGGCACGGTGGCGGCATACGTTGGCGAAAGCGCGCAGCACGCCCGCCTCGTCACGCACGAGGATGACCGGCCCGCCGACCGTGTCGATCGCCTTGAAGTCGCCGGGGGCGGCGATGTCCTCGACCCGGCCGGCGAAGAACCAGGTCTTGAGATGGATGTGCTTCATCTCGGCCTTGAAAACCGCGGGGTCCGTGTAGAAGCGGGTCGGCGCGCTAGTGGCGTCACCAAGCGGCGGTTCGGACCAGACGTACGGCGCTGGGGTCAGAGGGACGTGCGTGTTCATGCTTCGCGACCTCCGTTCAGTCTGTGCGTGGCGCGGCCGATCTGGACGAGATGAAGGCAGATCACGGCGACATGCGCGGCCAGCATGGCAGCGAGCCCGCCTACGTCATGCGGCGGGCTCAAGGTGTTGATGTCGACGCCGACGAGGTCGAGCCCGGCAAGCCCGTGCAAAAGGTCGAAGACGTCCGCCACGGGCGGTCCGCCCCAGGTCGGCGTCGCGACGCCGGGCGCGGCGGACGGGTCGAAATAATCCATGTCGAACGACAGGTGGACCGGCCGATTGCCCGCAACGCTGCGGATCTCGGCCGCGACGTCGGCGGCGCCGCGTCTGCGCACGTCCTCGCCGGAGATCAGCCGAAACCCGAGCGAACGTGTGTGGTCGTAGGCGCCGGCGATCGGCATGGTCCCGCGGGCGCCGACGTGAAACGAGCGACGGGCGTCGATCAGGCCCTCGTGGACCGCTCGCGAAAAGGTCGTGCCGGTGTTGATGCCTTCGCCCGGGTAACTGTCCGTGTGCGCGTCGATATGGACGAGCACCAGTTCGGGGTAGCGTCTCGCCAGGGCCCGGAGAACCGCGAGCGTGACGACCCCATCACCGCCGACGCAGAGGAACGGCCTCGGCCCCGACCACGGCCGACACAGCCTGATCCATCGCGTCGAGCGACGGCCCGATGTCGGACGCCGTGACGTCCACGTCGCCGAGATCCACAACGCCGTTTCCGGCGCGGGGGTCGACGTCTGAAAGGGGTGGGTAGAAGGGCCGCACCTCGGACGACATGGACCGGAACGCAGCCGGCCCCTGCCGCGAGCCGATGCGGGTCGGATGCGTGCCGCAATCGAACGGGAGGCCCATGACGGCGATCTGCCCAGCGGTCGCAGCCGCGGCCTGGGGTACCCCGAGAAACGTGCCGAGCCGCATGCGTGGACCTGGTTCGACTTCGCCGATCGCGGCAGCCTTCATTCTTCTTGTCCCATGTAGAGGGCCTTGACGCGCTCGGCATCAATCGTCGCGCCCCGGTCCTCGTGAACCACGCGGCCCAGCCGGAGCACGTATACGCGGTCAGAAAGGCGGATCGCCTCGATCGCGTTCTGCTCCACGAGCAGGATGGTCACTCCATGCCCGCGGATCGCCTGGACGGTGTCGAGGATGACGTCGATGATCTGCGGCGCGAGCCCCATCGTGGGCTCGTCCATCATCAGGAGCTTGGGGCGGCTCATCAGGGCGCGGGCGATGGCGAGCATCTGCTGCTCGCCGCCCGACAGCGTGCCCGCGGCCTGACCCATCCGCTCGCCGAGGATGGGAAAAAGCGTGGTCAGCCACTCCACGTCCTGTGCGATCGCCTGCCGGTCGCGCCGCACATAGGCGCCCAGAAGCAGGTTCTCGCGAACCGTCATGCCGGCAAACACGCGGCGGCGTTCCGGCACATGGGCGAGACCGCGCTCGACCCGCTGCTCCGACGACACCGTCGAAATGTCCCGCCCATCAAGCGTGACCGTGCCGGAGGCGAGCGGCAGCAGGCCGGACACCGCCATGAGGGTGGTGGTCTTGCCGGCCCCGTTGGAGCCGATCAGAGCTCACGATCTCGCCCGGTCTGACGAGCAAGGACACACCGTCCAGCGCACGGACGTGGCCATAGTCGAGGCTGAGGTCGCGTACGGTGAGGAGGGCGGTGGCCTCGGCGGCATAGGCCGCGGTTGGCGGATCCGGGAGGGGCGAGGGCGCGACCATGGTCACGGGCGCGCCCTCCCGAGGTAGGCCGCCTGCACCACGGGATCCGACAGCACCGCTTCTGGCTCTCCGTCGGCGAGACACCGGCCTCGGTCGAGCACGGTCAGCCGATCGCAAAGGGCCCTTACGATCGCCATGTCGTGCTCGATCAGCAGCACCGTCACGCCCTGGTCCCGGATGCTGCGCACGAGCTCCCCGATCTCGGCCTTCTCGACCGCATTCATGCCCGCGAGCGGCTCGTCGAGAAGCAGTAGCTTGGGTTCGGCCATCATGGCGCGGGCGATCTCGACCCGTCGCTGAAAGCCATAGGACAGGGTGGTGGCGACTCGGTCCGCCGCCGTCCGTCCAAGTCCCACGAGGTCCAGCACTTGGCGGGCTCGATCGATGGCTATCCGTTCGTGGGCGCGAGCGCCTCGGCTGCCGAGAATGAGTGCGAACACGGAAGCATCGAAACTCTTGTGTGCCCCGACGAGCACGCTCTCCAGCACCGTCATGGCGCCGAAAAGCCGAATGTTCTGGAACGTTCGGGAGAGACCGAGCCGGGCGATGCGGTTCACGCCAAGGCCGCCGATCGAGTTGCCATCGAACAGCAGCCGACCCGCCGTTGCCGGGGTGAAACCGGTCAGCACGTTCAGCATGGTGGTCTTGCCGGCGCCGTTCGGCCCGATCAGACCATGGATGCTGCCATGCTGCACCGAGAGATCGACGTTCGCGATCGCCTCGAGACCACCAAAGCGAACCGTCAGGCTCGCGGCCGACAGAATCGTGCTCACGTGACGCCGCCCTCTGCCGCGGGTCGCATGGTCAGGCGGACGCGCGCCTGTGCGGCGAGCCCCTGCGGTCGGAACAGCATCAGGGCAATCAGCAGCACGCCCAACAGCGCGAAGCGCAACTCGGGGAAGCTTTGCACCAGGGGCAGGCTGATCGTGACCTGAAGGAAGACGATCCAGATCAAGGCCCCGATGAACGGCCCGAGGAACGTGCCAAGCCCTCCCAGCACGATCAGCATCAGGATGACGATGTTCTCGAAGAGGCTGAAGTTCAGCGGGCTGATATATTGCTGATAATGGGCGTAGAACACGCCCACGAAGCCGCCGATCGAGCCGCTCAGCGCGTAGGCGTAGAGCTTGTAGCGGGCCGTGGGCACGCCCATCGCCTCGGCGGCATCCTCATCCTCGCGGATCGCGACCCAGGCGCGTCCGACATAGGACTGCACGATCCGGCTGATGGCGAAAACCACGACCCCGGCCAGCAGCAGCGACATGATGAACTGCGCACGCGGCGCGGCCAGCGACCAGCCGAACAGATGGGGGCTCGGGATGTCGCGAATGCCCATCGGTCCGTTGGTCAAGCCGATCCAGTTCACGGCGACGATGCGGACGATCTCGCCGAAGCCCAGCGTCATGATGGCGAGGTAATCCCCGCGGAGCCGCAGCGTCGGCGTGCCCAGCACGACCGCCAGGACCGAGGCACAGAGCCCTCCGAGTGGCAGGAACAGGTAGAGCAACCACCAGACGTCGCCGGGCGCGACGCCGAACACGTCGTGCAGCACCAGGACGAACAGGATCGCTGTCAGGTAGGAGCCCACGGCCCAGAAGGCGACGAACCCCAGATCGAGCAGGCCGGCGAAACCCACGATCACGTTAAGCCCGCTCGCGAGTGTGCCATAGACGACCACGACAGTGAGGACCCGCAGCCAGTAATCGGACGAGATGAGGAACCCCGCCGCGATGGCCAGCGCGAAGGCTGCGAGCGTCGTCCGCAGGCCCGCCCTCGACACACGGGCGAACCCGGCATCCATCCTGCCGAATAGGACCTCGACCCAGTGGCGTCCCTGACGCGCCGTCCCGAGCAGACTGCCCCGGACCGTCGCATTGAGCTCGGGGCGGCCGAGCAGGCCCTGCGGGCGCACGCACAGCAGAAGGATCAGGAGTACGAAGCTGATCGCGTCCTTGTAGGCCGAGCCATTCGGCAGATAGCCGCCCCCGAGCGCCTCGACCACGCCGAGGATCACGCCTCCGAGCGCCGCGCCCGGCATACTGCCGATGCCGCCCAGGACGGCCGCGGTCAGCGCCTTCAGGCCGGGCATGAATCCCATGGTTGCCTGCGCAAAGCCGTAGGTCTGCGCGTAGAGCACGCCCGCGAGCGCCGCGAACCCCGAGCCGATTGCGAATGCCGCGCCGACGACGCGGTTGACCGGGATGCCGACCAGACGCGCCGCCATGCCATCCTCGGCGCTGGCCCGCATGGCCCTGCCGAGTTTCGACCGCGCCACGAAGAGGGTCAAACCCAGCATGGCCACCAGCGCCGTGGCCATGACCACGAGATCCATTGCGCTGAGATAGATCGAGCCGAAGAAGACGATCGGCGGGTAGGACGCCAGCGTGAAATCCGGGAAGCGAAGCTGTTCCGGGCCCCACACCGTCTGGGCGAGGCTTTGCAGCACCACCGAGACCGCGATGGAGGTGATAAGCGGCGCGAGCCTCGGCGCATCGCGCAGCGGTCGATAGGCGATCCGATCCACCAGCAGGCCGAGCCCCGCCGTGAGGACCACCGACAGGGCCGCCGCGACCGGGAATGGCAGACCCGGCATCGGCACCGATCGGCCGAACAGAGCCACCTCGCCCGACATCAGCGTGACGGTGAGGAACGCCCCGACCATGAACAGCTCGCCGAACGCGAAGTTCACGAGCCGCACGACGCCATAGACCAGGGTATAGGCGACCGCCGTAAGCGCGTAGACGGCGCCGAGAACAAGACCGTTCGCGAGGATCTGCCCCAGATAATCCATGGCCGCGCGGTCTGCGATCGAGGGCGGCGCGCCCTCGCTACTGCTTGGCCGCCATGGTGAACTTACCGCCCGAGACCGTCAGGAAGTAAAGCGACCCGTTGCGGTCGCCACTGGGGGTGAAGGTCGTGGGGCCGGTCACGCCCGGCACCTCCTTGAGCTGCCCGAGAGCGGCATTGAGAGACTCGCGCGTCACGGGCCCGGACTTGGCCGCGAGATCTACTGCGGCGCCGAGGGTCATCCCGGCGTCGTAGCCAAGGGCCGCCCACGCGCTCGGATCATCGTGGTACGTCGCCTTGTAGGCGCTGATGAAGGGCTCGGTCTGCGGGGTGCTGACCGAGGGATCGAACATGCCGTAGACCACCATGCCGTCGACCGCGTTGCGCCCGAGCTTGATCAGTTCCGTGTTGAGCGAGCCGTCCGTGCCGAGCAACTGCGCCTTGATGCCGAGGGCGCGGCTCTGTTCGGCGATCTTGGCCGCATCCGTGTAGAAGCCGCCGATGAAGATCGCGTCCGGTTGCGTCGAGCGGACCTTGGTGAGCAGCGTGCGGTAATCGGTGGAGTTCAGCAGATAGGCTTCCTTGCCGACGATGGTGGCGCCCGCCTTCCCGGCCGCATCGGCGAAGGCGTTGGCGACTCCGATGCCATAGTCATCCTGCTGGTTCAGCACGTAGATCTTCTTGAACCCGCCTGTCTTGACAGCCCAGGTTCCCATGATGGCGCCCTGCACGGCGTCGGTCAGGATGTTGCGGTGAAAATAGGGACTGCTGTTCGACAGCGCAGGGCTCGTGACCGCGGAGGCGAGCACCGGCAGCTTGCACCCGTTGTAGACGGGGACGGCGGCGAGCGCGATCGAGGAGAAGGAATAGCCCATCACCACATCGACGGCGCTGTCCGAGCAGAACCGCTGCGCGATCAGCACGCCCTCGCGCGCTTCGCCCCGGTCGTCGGCCGAGTCGACCAGGTAGGTCGCGCCACCCTTCTTGTTCAGTGCTTCGACCGCAAGGTCGAGCCCTTTACGCATGTTCAGGCCGAACGCCGCCGCGTCGCCCGACAGGGCGGCCGTGAAGCCAATCTTGACGGTGTCGGCCGCGAAGGCCGATCCCTGGGCCAGCCCCAAAGCCAGGGCAGCGATAGCAAGAGGTTTGGACAGCATGGCGGTTGCTCCAGTCGCGAAAGGTGAGGTGCAGCAGGGCGTTCAGGACAGTTCCACTGTCATCCAGGTTTCGAAGCAGTAGTCGTCGGCCAGCGAGGTGACGCCGATGGAGGCTCGTGGTCCAACCCCGATCTCCGGGCCGAACACCGCCTCGAACAGGTCGGTGAGGCCGCTGGCGACCTTGTGGGGCTGCGTGAAGGCGGGATCGCAGGCAATGAAATTCAAGGACCGGACGAGCCCTTTCACCCGGTCGAGATCGCCCACGGCGTCGACGATGCAGGCCAGGCAGTTCAGCCCGGTCAGGCGCGCGGCCTCGTAGCCTTGCTCGACCGTGAGGTCGCGCCCGAGGCGGCCCGGGTAGAGTACCTCGCCATGCGCGTCCAAGCCGGCCGTCTGCCCCGACATGAAGAGCACGCGGTCGACGATGTAGTGCGGCTTCATCTTGCCGTAGCGCTGGCCGTAGTAATCGGGCCCACCGCCGGCGCCGGGCAGCGCCAACCCGAGTTGCTCAATCCGCTTCGAAACCGACATGCCCTGAGGTCGCCTGACGATCAATGTGAACCCAGCCGATGGTCCGACCCCTCGCGCCGTCAGGCAAACGCGTTTTATGGCAGGGGCTATAACTCTGCTTTATGGGGTTACGACACAAGCGGCATAGTCGCCGGAGATCGTTTGGCGAGCGCTCCGATTGCCGAGCCGCCAAGCGGTTGACGCGGACTTCGGCGATCAGCGTCCTGCAAGCAGGCAAGCGCTGCCCGAAGATTCAGCAGCCTGACTCGCGATCGGCCTGCATGGCCTTGCGAAACCGCCGCATGAAGTCGACTGCGATCCGAGAGGGCGGCCGCGCGGTCGGGCGGAACATGCCGAACCGGTAAGGCACCATGGGCTCGAATGGCACCGCCACGAGGCCCACCTCGGTGAAGAAGCGCGCGGTTGCAGGATCAACCAGCGTGACGGCGCCGAACTGCTGAACCAGCGCGCAGGCGGATCCGAAGAACTCGACCTCGGCCACCACGTTCCAGTGCGCGTTGGCCTGGAAGAAGGCCTCGGCCGTCCCGGTATGGGTGACGTGCTCGGGGAACAACGTCACGAACGGCATGGCCTCGAGTTGTCGCGGGCCCGTTTTCGGTTCCTTCGCCAGCGGATGGTCCGGCCTCATGACGCAGAGGCAAGGAACCTCGAACAACTCGATGGCCGCGACATTCACGTCGATCGGGAGCTCGGCAAATCCGACATCGAAAGCGCCGAGGGCTCCGAGGTCCCGCACTTGGTAGGAGGACCGCGTGATGAACCGCACCGTGGTCCCCGCATGCTCCCTCAGAACGTCGGCGACGATCGGCGGCAGGGTGTAGGTTGCAAGACCGGGAGGGCTGCCGATGACCAGCGTAGCCGAGGACAGGCCCCTGAGATTGCGTGAAATCGCAACCGTCTGCTCCATGGCATCGAGCGCACGGCTGGCAGCCACGAAGAAGGTGGCGGCTTCGGGGGTGGCTTCGAGCTTGCCGTGGACTCGGTGAAAGAGCTTGAGGCCAAGCTCATCCTCAAGCCGGGCGATCAGGTTGCTTATCGCGGGCTGCGACTTGTTCAGGAGCGCGGCGGCCGCGCTCATTGAGCCGTTCTCGAAGACGGCCCTGAACGCTTGGAGGTGACGGGTGTCCATTCCTGCGGCTTTAGCGCGTCAGGCCCGGCGAAGCACCCGCTGACGCGGCTCGACGCAAAAGGTCGTTGTGAAACCAAACGGTCGGCACCTACCAAAGCTCCGCGTTCTCGAAGCCATGCCGGGCCATGACAATCTGCAGTCCGAGACCAGGATACGGGCTGTTGGTGCCCGAGCTAGGCTGCAAACACGATCCATGAACGGCCGCTCTCTGGAACGGCGTTGTGCCAGCTCAGGGACTGCTGCCTCAACCTGCAGGGGTCGCGGCCGCAGCGGGCGCGGGGCCCTGGATCGGATCGCTGCGCTCGACATGCCTGTCGCCTTGATCGAAGACGATCCGGTGCCGAACATCCCCGATCCGTGCCATATCCGGCAGGACTCGCTTTGGCGCATTCCGCAGCGCCGGGATCACCTTGTCGGTCAGCCTACGGCAAGGAGAAACGACTGCGTTACGTCCGGCGATCGGATCGACGCGCCAGATTGCCAAGCACGTGGCAGACCAGACGCCCGACAACGGTCGCGGTCATGTCGTTGACGTCGTGGGCCGGATTGAACTCGACGACCGAAAAGCCGGCCAAGCGCCTGCCTCGAAGCGCCGCGCCGATGAGCTCCGTTACTTCGTCCAGGTAGAGTCCTCCCGGCGAGAGCGCGTTGACCCCGGGGCAGATGCTGGGATCAAGCGCATCACAATCCACATGAATGAGAAGTTCACCGTCGCACGGGATCGTCTGGGCAATCTCCCCGAACCCTTGCCCTCTCGCCTGCCTCATGGTCACGAGCCGTGAACCCCAAGCCCGCGCGGCTTCGACCTCTTCAAGGCGAGCGCTGCCGACCGCGCGGATGCCGACCTGTGTCATGGAACGCACGAAGGGCAGCTCCGACGCACGACGCATCGTACTCGAGTAGCCGAGCGCCTCATCACCGATGCGATCCCGCCAATCGATATGCGCATCGACCTGGAGGATGTGGAGCGCCTCGGCGCTGTCGAAGGCGCGCATGAACGGGATTGCGACCGAGTCGTCGCCCCCGATCAGGACCGGAATCGAGCTGCACGCTCGGATGTGGCGTGTCGCGGCCTCGATCACGTTGCGGTTTTCAGCGTTCGCCCCGGGTGCTGTCCGCATGTTGCCGAGGTCGTAAGCGCTCAAAGCACCGCCATTTAACAGCGGTCCATCAAAGTCGAAGTCCCAGTGCTCGACATGGATCGAGGCGTTCGTGATTGCACGCCTCACCGCATTCGGGCCAGTCACCCCTATGCTATCGGATTTGCTGTCGCCGTATGCGGTCCCGTGAACCGCGCCCATGATCGAAACAGATCCCGCAACGGCTCTGCCGGACCAAGGCAATCCCAAGAATGTGTGTTCGAATCGGTCAGAGGCGAGGAGTGTCGGGTCCATGCTGTCGCGATCGGAATGGTGAGGACGCAGACATTACCCAGCTGCGCGACCACGACAATCCATTGCGCTCGCGATCACGCCGAAGTCCGCCCGACCTTCGCCAAGGTCCGCATTCGGGCAAGCCGCTGACGTCCGGTGTTGGCGCGACCCGGAACGTCTCCTGTTCGGCAACCGTCAGGCAAAATCCGCCAGTCCGCATTGCGCCCGCCCAACGCAGTCGTTCGGCGAACCCTCGATTGCTCCCGAGAGCCGCCGTTCATTGTCGCTCGAACTCACGGTGAGCGCCCCCACATCAAGGCCCAGTCGCGACCTGAGATCAGCCGTTCAGGCGAACCAGAGCCGCCGGCTGCTCTCGCTGGCGGCGGTCCTGGACGGCATGAACCGGACGGAGGCGGCCCGGATCGGCGGCATGGACCGGCAGACGCTGCGCGACTGGGTTCATCGGTTCAATGCGCAGGGCCCGGACGGCCTCCTGGACGGCTGGTCCAAAGGACCCGAGCCGCGTCTCTCGGCCGACCAGCGGGCCGAGATCGCCGAGCTCGTCGAGACCGGACCGGACCGGGCCGTGCACGGCGTGGTGCGCTGGCGGCGGATCGATCTGCAGCGGGTCATCGTCGAGCGCTTCGGGGTCGCCTATCACGAGCGCACGGTTGGCAAGCTCCTCAAGAGCGCTCGGCTTCTCGCATATCAGCGCCCGCCCGCGTCACCCGGCGCAGGACGAGCGCACGATCGAGGCGTTCAAAAAAACTGGCCCGCGACCCTGAGGGCCCATCTGGCCCATCTGCCCCGGCACAAGCCGATCGAGATCTGGTTCCAGGACGAAGCCCGCATCGGCCAGAAGAACGGCCTCGTGCGGCAATGGGCCAGGCGCGGAACGCGGCCCCGACAGCCGGCCGACCAGCGCTACGAGAGCGCCTACCTGTTCGGCGCCATCTGCCCGGCCCGCGGCACCGGCGCCGCCCTGGCGCTGCCCTTCGCCGACACCGAGGCCATGCAACTCCACCTCGACGAGATCGCCCGCACCGTCAGACGCGGGGCCCATGCCGTCCTGCTGCTCGACCGGGCCGGCTGGCACACGACCGGCGCCCTCGCGGATCCCCAAGAACTTATCTGCAGGCTAATCAGCAGTGGCGGCGGTCCATAAAGGCGAGGGCCACGCCGGCTGGAAGCGGAGGAGCGTCTCGGCCGCCGACAACTAAGCGCGCCCCGGACTGCTGGATGGAGTTGGTCAGACGGTCGACGGGTTGATCCGCCGACGCAAGACGATGTCGAAGGTGATCGCGCTGAGGATCACCAGGCCGGTGAGCGCCTGGAGCCAGAACTGCGAGACATTCATGAGGGCCAAGCCGATGTTGATCGTGCTGAGAATTGCCGCGCCCATGGCGACCCCTCCGATCGAGCCGCTGCCACCGCGGGTACTCACGCCACCCACCACCACTGCGGCAAGAACGACGATCTCGAAGCCATATGCCACGGACGAATCGACCGTCCCGTAGCGAGCGCCCCAGAGCACGCCGGCGAATCCACACAAGGCGCCCGTGAGCGCGAAGGCACCGAAGATCAGGCGCTTCGACGTGATACCCAGTTTTGTCGCGGCAACGGGGTTGCTGCCGAGCGCCAGCATGGAACGGCCAGGATACGTGTAGCGAACGAAGACGTGGGCGATAGCGGCAATGACGACAGCATAGATGAACAGCCCGGGAACTCCCAAAAGGGTCCACGAGGCGATCGTGTCATAGCCCTGCGGCAAGAGCTGCGAGGTGACCTGGCGACTTCCCGCGACATACGAGAGGACGCCACGGAAGATGTAGAGCGTGCCGAGCGTCACCATGATCGAGGGAACGGAGAGCGCCGCAACGAGAATGCCGTTAATCGAGCCGAGGACGAAGCCAAGGAGGAGGTCACGAGAACCACCCCGACAAGCGGAAGATCCGGATGCGCGGCCGCGAAGGCGGCTCCGAAGAAGGCCGAGATCCCGACCATCGAGCCGATCGAGACGTCGATGCTTCGCGTGAAGAGAACGAGTGTCTCTCCTACGCCGACGATCAGCACGATCGAAAGGTCCTGGACGATTTGCGAAATCGTTCCGCCTGACGCGAACCGGAAGGCTGTCAGGCTGAAGAACGCCAGCAACGCGAGCAGAACCACGGTGAGGCTAAGCTCCCGATGCTGCAGGATGCGAAGCACTGTCCCTGGGCGATTGCGTTCGGCCCCCGCAGGCTCAGACGTCTTCATGCTCGACCTGTCGTGTGATGGAGGCCAAAACCTTCTCCTGGTCGAATGGGCGGTGCGTGAATTCCTGCCCCTGAACCCCGCGGTAGAAGGTGACAACGCGGTCTGCGACCGCCAGCAGCTCCTCGAGTTCGTTGGAGATCAGGATGATGGAGAGACCGTCCTGAACCATCTTGGACGGCGATCTTGTACAGCTCCGACTTCGCTCCGACGTCGACGCCCTTAGTCGGGTCGTCCAGGATCAGGATCGAGGGTTCGGTGGCGAGCCATTTGCTGAGCACCACCTTCTGTTGATTGCCGCCCGATAGGGCACCGACGGCCTGGTTGGGGCCGCTCGTGCGGATGCTCAGCCGGTCGATGAACGACCGCGTGAGGTCGGCTTCCTGCCGCTGCTTGATGAGGCCAAATGCGCTAAGCCGGTCGACAACGGCAAGCGACGTGTTGAATTGAACGGATTGCTCGAGGATCACCCCCTCCCGGGGTCGGTCCTCGGGGACATAGGCGATCCCGTGGCGCTTGGCGTCGTCCGGAGACCTGATCGTCACGCTCACCCCATCGATGAGGATCTCACCGCTGTCGGCGGGCTCCAATCCGAATATGCCGTGGGCGATCTCGGTCCGACCGGCGCCGACCAGCCCGGCAAGTCCGAGGATCTCGCCTTTGCGAACACTGAAGTTCACGTTGGCGTAGGCGCCGGCGCGCGTGAGGTTGCGCAGTTCGAGGGACACCGGGCCAAGCTCGACGTCGACCTTGGGGAACAGGCTCTCGATGCTCCGGCCGACCATATGGCTGACGACCGTCGCAGGCGTGAACGCGCTGGCCAATCCGCTGGCGACCACGCTGCCGTCACGCGAAACCGTGACACGATCCGCGAGCGCGAAGACCTCGTCGAGCCGGTGGCCGACGAACAGGATCGCGACGCCCTCTGCCTTGAGCCGGGCCACGATGCCCATCAGTCTGCCGACTTCGTGCTTCGACAGTGCGGCAGTCGGTTCATCCAGGATGAGAAGATTTGTGTCGCCGGACAGAGCCTTGATGATTTCCAGGAGTTGCTGATCGGCACTCGACAGTGTGCCGGCGAGCTGGTCGGGGTCCAAGTTGGAGTTCAAGCCGCTCCAGAGCGCGCTCTGCGTCCTTGCGGATCATCGTCCAGTCGATCAGGCCCCACCGCGTCGGCGGTCGCGTTCCAGTGAACATGATGTTCTCGGCGACCGTCAGATCCGGCAACATCACCGGATGCTGGTGCACGACATGGATGCCCAACTCCCGCGCGACGTTCGGACTCGCGATGACTGTTGGCCGGCCGCCGACCTTGATCGAGCCAGCATCGGGCTGAATGACACCGGCCAGCATGTTCACGATCGTGCTCTTGCCGGCACCATTCTCGCCGAGCAACGCGTGAACCTCGCCCCGGTAGAGGTCTAAGTCGCCCTTGCGGACGGCCACGACGCCACCGAACCTCTTGACCAGGCCAGACACGCTGACGAGGGGTTCATCGAGGCCGGAGGCGAAGGCCGCCGCAGGCTCCGCGCTCGCTGTCATGATCTTCTTTCTGATCACCCCGGGGCGCCGCACGTGGAAGCGCCTCGATCTGCGGGTTGGGGGAGAGACTTCGAACTCGAGTGGCCGCGGACCCTTCTGCTCACCCCGTGCGGCGATCGCCGCGGGGGTGCGAGTCGGGCCCGCCTTCGTACCGATTACGGATACGTGACCTTGAAGTCCTTTCCGATGTAGGACTCGACGTTCTTAGCCGTGAACGCGATCGGGAGGCCCATGATGATCTCTCCCGGGGCGCAACCCTTACAGCCGAGGGTCATCTTTCCGAGACGTCCGGCGTCGAATGTTTCGCCATCCGCACCGGTGATCTTGCCCTCGTAAACGGCCTTCGCGGCGTAATAGCTCAGGTAGCCGAGGTCGACCGGGCTCCACAACACGTAGGCCGGGACCTTGCCGTTCCGCAGCAGCTCGGCGTCGCTGCCCGGGTTGCCCAGACCGGAGACGACGATGTGGTTCTGGTTGCCAAGATCATCGATGGCCTTCACGGCCGCCTCGAGGGCGATCGGCGTCGGAGCCATGATGCCCTTCAGGTTCGGGTATCCCCGGATGAGTGACACGGCGAGGTCGTAGCTCTTCTTTGAATCATCGTCGCCGAAGGTCGTCTTGACCAGCTTCATGCCGGCGTACTTCGGGTCTTCAGCCATCTTCTTCATCACGTCGAGCCACAGGTTCTTGCTGGTGGCCGTGCTCTGCGACGAGATGATCGCCCACTCGCCGGTGTTGTTCATCGCATCGGCGAGGATCTTGAACTGCGATTGGCCAAGACCTTCGACCGACGCCATGTCGACGTAAACGCCTCGAGCCGTCGCCGGTGTGACGTCGCTGTCCCACGTGATGATCTTGGTGCCTCGCTTGGCAGCTGCGGTGAGCGCCGGGACGATGGCGGTCGCATCGAGTGCCGCGACACCGATGACGCATGCGCCCTGCTGTCCGGCAGACTGGATGAGGTTGATCTGCTCGGTCGTTACGCCGGTCGTGGGGCCTACAAACTGCAGAGTGCCTCCGACTTCCGCCTGCGCCTGCTGCATTCCGACTTTCGTCGAAGCGAAATAGGGGTTGTTCAGCGCCTTCGGGATCATCGTGACCGTGCAGTCGCTGAACGGTTTGGTTGCCGCGGCAGCCGGGTTTCCGGCAACCGCAACCAGCGCGGCAACTCCAAGTGCCGTCAGTCCTATTCTACTCATCGTGTTTCCTTCCCTGATTTTCTGATGCCGCAAGTGTGCGGTGGCTAGTCTCGTTTGCCTTCAGCTTGGATGTGCATGGCACCTCCTGTTGAAGATGGGCGATCGGCAGTCTTCATCTCAACCTTTGTCGGCTCCCCCTCCACTCCAGGGACTTGACTCGCGATGCCTGGCACGACAACCGCTCCGGCCATCAAGAGACCGATGACCATGTTCTGGATGTCGGTGGTGATGAATTGGAGCGTCATCACGCTGGTGATGATCGTGACGAGCACCAGGGAAAGGAGCACGCCGAGGGACTTGCCCTCGCCGCCGTAAATGCTCGCGCCGCCGATCAGCACGATCGCGATCACGGTCAGTTCCAGGCCGAGGCCATTCGTGGCGCGCGCGCTGCTGACGTAGCCGCTGAACAAGATCCCCGCGAGAGCGGCCACCAGGCCGGAGACCACGAAGAGCAGTCCCTTGATCCACTTGACCCGGATTCCGGAGAACCGGGACACGTCGGGGCTGCTCCCGATCGCATAGGTCTTGCGACCCACCACACCCCGCTGAAGGAACAGGCCCGAAAGTGCGGCGAGGATGGCGAAGACGACGAACGTGTAGGGGATCGAGGTGCCGGCGATGTTGCCCTGCGTGAAGTCGGTAAACTCTTCCGGAAGGGTACTGATCGACCGGTTTTCGAGAAGCACAAAGGCAAGTCCCCGATACACGCTCAGTGTCCCGACAGTCACGATGAGCGACGGGAGGCCAATCACCACCGAGAAGAAAGCGTTGACCAGGCCTGCGAGACCACCCGCCGCCATGGCAAGCGCGAAGGACTCCATCAGCCGAAGCCCCGAACTCGATGCCGAGCCCGAAGATCACGCCGGTGAGCCCGAAGACCGATGCGACCGAGAGATCGATCTCGCCGGCGATCATCAGCCACATCATCGGAAGGACCATCAGAGCCGATACCGGTCGATCGGGCGGCCGTGATGGCGAAATTGTCGGCCGTGAGGAAAAACGGCGACACGGCCGATCCCCAGATCAACGCGATGACGACAAGAACGAAGAAGGGCCAGTTCCCAGACCCCGATCCAGCTGGGTAGCGTGAACGGCCGCCTGGTGAGCACGGCGCCGGGGGACTCGCCGGTGGTCATGGTCGGCCCGTTTTCTACGAATGGCCGGCAAGCTCCAAGATTGCTGCGCCTGCGCGGGCCGCGTCGCCGTCAATCTCGTCGGTGGCGCCGCTGACCCCGACAGCGCCGATCACCTCGCCATCCACCTGCAGCGGGACACCGCCGTCGAGAGGAATGCCGTCTGGAATGCAGAGGAGGGTCGTTCGGCCGTTGCTGTCGACGGCGTCCTGGAAGATGCGGGTCGGCCGCTTGAAGCGGATCGCCGTGCGGGCTTTCAGAATCGCCATGTCGATGCTGCCGATCTGCACACCGTCCATGCGGTGCAGCACGAGCAGGTGCCCCCCGTCGTCGACCACGGCGATCACGAAGGCATGGCCGTCGCTGATCGCAACCGCCTCGACGGCTTGCGACACCGCGAGGGCCGCCTCCAGCGTCAGCGCGGGCTTCTGCACGATGCGGGGCCGGCCCTGGGCGGGGACCATCAGCGGAGCTCTGTTTCGAGCTGCTTGAGGTAGGTCAGAGGCTCGACGCGCCATCGCGTCCGGGTCGGCGCTGCGGGTGTTGAAGCCGATCTCCATGGTCAGGTGGCCGGAAAAACCGGTGTCCTTGGCGGCTTGCAGCACGCTCTGCCAGTCGACGGCACTGCCGGCGTCGCCGGGGGCGAGCCGATCCTTGCCGGCGAGATGGATATGGGCGAGATCGGGTCCCATCAGGTGCACGTAGTCGGACGAAACTTCGTTCCGATAGAGCGCGTGGTAGGTGTCGAACATCACCTTCACGTTCGGCTTGCTCGGATGCGCGCATCAATTCCAGCGCGTCATCGGCGGTTTCGATCAGGTTGCTGTCGGCGGACGTGGGCTCGATCGCGATCGTGATGCCCTTGCCGGCCGCATGCCTGGCGATCTTCGTCAGAGCGTCGAGGCTGTGGGCCCACGCCTCCTCTCGCCGCGTGCCGAACACCTGCCATCCCGCGATGTAGAGCACGAGCTTGGCGCCGAGGTCGGCCGCGAGGTCGATGACCTCACAATAGTGCGCGATGGTGCCGGCTCGCTCCTCGGGCAAGGGCGAGGCCGCGTTGAAGCCCGGGCCGCCGCCGGGCGCGGGAAGAAGGCTGACAGGCGCGAGACCCTCGCCCTCGAGCAGCTTGCGGATCTCCTTGCGACGCTCTGACGATAGATAGGCGGGCCAGGCATGCGGCGCAGCGCAGCCGATCTCGATCCCGTCGTAGCCGATGCGTGCGAGGCGGCGGACGACCTCATCGAGCGGATAGGACGGCACCCAAACGGGAAAGCTCCCGTAACACCAGGTGTTGAAGGCGTATCTCACGGCGTCTGGCTCCCGATCGACGGCATCTGACGTGCCACTTGGCGTAAACGATTAACAGCGACCGCCCGCGTGTCAACTCCTGCGAAACCTGTGCTGCACTGCGGAATTGAATTGTTTTTCCCGTCCTCATCCGTGCTTGACAGAATCTTCTGGGGCGTATGATCGTCTCGCTGCGTAATCGATTACATGGTGTCCCGTGACGCCTTGGGATCGAAGATCAGCCTGTTAAGGGCGGCATTACGTAGCGTCGGCCACATCAACCGTATGGCCGCACCGGGAGGATTGAAATGGTTGGGCAAGTCCGCTGGGGCGTTCTCGGTACGGCAGGAATTGCACGTGGGCAGGTGATCCCCGCCATTCAGGCGTCTGCCAATGGCCATGTCGCGGCCGTTGCGGGACGCGACCTCGGGCAGACGGAGCGGTTCGCGAAAGACGTGGGCATCCCGCGTGCGCTCGGCGGCTATCAAGCGCTGCTCGATGATCCCGAGATCGACGCGATCTATATTCCTCTGCCGAATTCCCTCCACGGCGAGTGGGCGATGCGGGCCGCCGAGGCTGGCAAGCCCGTGCTTTGCGAGAAGCCTCTCGCCATGGATGCCGCCGAGGCGCAGCGCATCGTCGATGTGTTCGCGGCGCGGAAGCTCCCGCTGATGGAAGGGTTCATGTACCGCTTTCATCCGCAGAACGTGCGGGTGAAGGCCTTGATCGCCTCCGGCGTCATCGGCGAGGTGCGCGAGGTACGCGCGCATCTTTCTGTCGATCTGATGAGCCCGGCCGATCCCAAGAACGTTCGCTTCATCCCGGAACTCGGCGGTGGCGCGCGGCTCGACATGGGCTGCTATTCGGTCAGCATCGTGCGCGGCATCATCGGCCGCGAGCCCGAGACCGTGCAGGGATGGCTCGATATCGACTCGCGGTTCGGCGTGGACGTCGCGGCGGGAGGCCTGCTCGGCTTTTCGGGGGGCGTGGTGGCGACCGCGACCTGTTCGTTCAGGGCCGGGGCGCAGGGCGCCTATACGGTTGTTGGAACCAAGGGCTCGATTGCCGTGCCGCGTGCCATCATCCCCGGCATGGAGACGCGTGTGGCCGAAGGGCTGATCGTCGTCATGGATGCGGACGGCCGCCGAACCGAGGAGGTGGTCGCGCCGGCGCGGCAATACACGCTGATGGCGGAAGGCTTTGCGAAGGCGGTGCTCGGCGGCGAACCCGTGCCGTTCCCGCCGATGGACGCGGTGCAGAACATGCGCGTGCTGGACGCGATCGCCGCCTCAGCGCAATCGGGTCGGCGAATCGAACTTTAGGACGCGGCTGGCAGGCGGCTGAACGGCCGCATGTCGGAGGCGGTGCGCGTTCTCTCGTGCGAGCTGGGTAATCGATTACGAGACCGTCAGCCTGAACAAGCGGCGAGTAGGAGATCGTGATGGATCTGGGTGAGGGAGGACAGTCGTTCTGGGGCATCGATGCCGAAGCGGCACCTTTGTCGTCGAAGACCAACTTCGCAGTCATGTTCAGCCCGCTGCACATCCGGAATGTGGCGCTGCGCAATCGCCTGGTTTTCCAGCCGCATTTTACCGCCCTTGGAGGGCGTGACGGCCGCGTGTCGCGTGCCCACATGGCCTACCACGAGGAACGGGCCCGCGGCGGCGTGGGACTTATCGTGTTCGAAAGCCAGGCGGTTCATCCGTCCGGCAAGATGTCCCGACGCTTCGTCAGCGCCTGGGATCCCGCCGTGCTGCCGGGCTATCGCACGCTGACCGACGCCGTGCACGCGCACGGCGCCAAGATCTTCGGCCAGCTCACGCATGGCGGCCACACGTCTCTGGAAAATCCGCCCCATCTGATGTGGGCGCCGTCGCAGATGCCGGAGCCGTCGAGCCACTTCACCACCAAGGCCATGGATCTCGACGACATCCGCGCGGTGATCGATGGTTTCGCGGCGAGCGCCCGCAACGCCCTGGAGGGCGGCTTCGACGGGGTCGAGATCAAGGTCGCCCATGATGGGCTTCTGCGCTCCTTCGCGTCGCCCTTCTTCAACCGGCGCACGGATGGCTATGGCGGCTCGTTCGAGAACCGGATGCGCCTTTCGATCGAGGTGCTCCAGGCGATGCGCAAGGCGACGCGGGACGATTTCCCGATCGGCGTGCGGCTGTGCCTGCACGAGTTCACGACCTTCGGCTACGATCTCGAATACGGGCTGCGCATGGCGGCGGCGCTCGAGGCGACCGGCTGCGTCGACTATTTCAATGCCGATGCCGGGTCCTTTTCGAGCTACTGGATGGAGATCCCGCCGGCCGCCGTGCGGGCCGGCACCTTCCGGTGGCTCAACGCGGCCCTGAAGAAGCAGAGCCGCCTGCCGGTCGTAGCCTTTGGCCGGATCGCGCCGCCGTCGCTGGCCGAAGACATGCTGGTGCAAGGTGAAGCCGACCTGATCGGCTTCGCGCGGCAGCTGATCGCCGACCCGGAAACGCCGAACAAGCTGCGCGAGGGCCGCGCTCATCTCGTGCGGCCCTGCATCGCCTGCAACGACGCCTGCATCTATCAGGTCGGGCAGGAGAAGCAGATTCGCTGCGTGCACAATCCTGCCGCGGGCCGCGAGGACGAGGTGAGCGAGCGCGTGCTGCCGCCGATCGATGCCGTGCGGCACGTGGTGGTGGTGGGAGGCGGCCCGGTCGGGCTGAAGGTCGCCGACACCGCCCGGCGGCGGGGGCACCGGGTGACGCTGCTCGAACGCAACCCGGGGCTTGGGGGCCAGATCAGCCTCGCGGCGCGCCAGCCGGAGCATCAGCACATCGCCGGCGTCACGGGCTATCTTGCCGCCTCGATCGCCGACCTCGGCGTCGCGGTCGAACTCGGTGTCGACGCGACTCCCGCGCTGATCGCGGCGCGCGAGCCCGACATCGTGATCATCGCCACCGGTTCGGAGCCCAACCTGCCCGACCATCCCGGTCGGCGCACCGAGGAACACGGCATCGCGGACCGTCTTGGCCGGCATGTGCTGCCCACGCTACCTGGGCTCGACCTGCCCATGGTGTATTCGTCCGAAGAGGTGCTCTCCGGCGCCGCAGCCCCGACGGGCCGGGTCATCGTGCTCGACGTAAACGGCCATTGGGAGGCGTCCGGGACAGCGGAGTTCCTGGCCGATCAGGGCTGCGATGTCGAACTGATCACGCCGAGCCTGATGGCGGGACAGGACCTCGAAGGTGGAACCCGCACGCTGTTCTACCGCCGTGCGGCGATGAAGCACGTGCGGTTGCGCACCGCGACGACGGTTACGGCGATCGAGCCTGGACGGGTGCAGATCAGACCGGTGTTCGGCTCGCAGCCGTCCGACACCTGGGAACGTTACCTCATCATCAATGGCGAAGCCGAATGGCTCGAGGGCATCGACGCCGTCGTGGCAGTTCTCGGGCGGCGCTCGCGCGAAGACCTCTATCACGCCTGCAAAGATTACGAGGGTCTCGCAGGAGTCCGGATCGAACGTGTTGGCGACTGCGTCGCGCCACGGCTCGTGGAAAGCAACATCGCGGAGGCGCATGCACTCGGAATCCAACTCTAGTCGGAAGAAAACGGCTTCTGCATACGGCACGAGAATGGCCGCTGAGGACGAAATGGGGATGGGAAGGCATTCTGCTTTCGGGGACGTTGTTGTCCCTTCGGGGGAAGGATCCGGGTTCGCTGCGCGCGGACGGGCGGTCTCATGCCGATCTTTCGAGCGATGCCGATGAGCGTCGCCCGGCCGTTCGAATCCGACCGTGCACCCGTCACCGTGGGCGAAACGGTTCTCGTCGCCGATGGAATTACCAAGTCCTTCCCGGGGGTTCTGGCGCTCAGCGACGTTCATTTCGAGGTGCGGGCCGGGGAGGTCAATGCGCTTCTGGGTGAGAACGGCGCCGGCAAATCAACGTTGATCAAGCTCATGGCCGGCTTCTATTCGCCCGATCGCGGTGAGATCCGGGTCGGCGGCGCCCTGCTGCCGCCCGATCCCGCCGCGGCCCATCGCGCCGGTGTCGCAACGATCCATCAGGACGCCCACCTCATCCCCAGCATGACGGTGGCCGAGAACATCATGCTCGGCCGCTGGCCCCGCCGCTACGGGCTGATCTCAGTCAAGCAGCAGCGCGCGCGCGCGGCCGAAGCTTTGGCGCGCGTGGCGCCGCACCTCTCGCCGACCGACCTGGCGCGCCGCCTTTCGCCCGCCGACGGCCAACTCGTCGAGATCGCGCGCGCCATCTCGGAGGACTCCCGTGTCCTCATCATGGACGAGCCGACGACATCCCTGTCGCGCCCCGAGATCGACCGTCTGTTCAAGGTCATTGACGACCTCAAGGCCAAGGGACTCGGTCTCGTCTTCGTGTCGCATTGGCTCGAGGAAGTCTTCCGGGTCGCCGATCGTATCACGGTGCTGCGTGACGGCCGGTTCGTCGGAAGCCGTCCCGCCGCCGAACTCGACCACGACAAGGTCATCCGCATGATGGTCGGCCGCGAAGTGCGCGAGACTGTCGCGCAGGCGCGACCCATCGGCGATGTGGTGCTCGAGGTCCGCAACCTCAATCGTGCGGGCGTTCTCAAGGACGTATCGCTGAAGGTGCACGCGGGCGAGATCGTTGGCTTGTCGGGTCTTGTCGGCGCGGGGCGAAGCGAACTGGCCTCGTGCATCTTTGGCATCGACCCTTACGACAGCGGCAGTGTGACCGTCGGGGGCACCGCCGTGCCGCCGAACCAGCCCAAGGCCGCGATCGACGCCGGCATCGGGCTCGTGCCGGAAGACCGCCGCAAGCAGGCGCTCGTGACGCTGCTCAGCGTCGGCACCAACATCACGCTCGGGGTGCTCGACCAGATCTCGCCTCGCGGCATTCTGTCGAGCGTTAAGGAGCAGATCATCGTCGACCGCGAGATCAAGGCCTTGGCGGTGAAGACCTCGTCCGCCAATGCACGCGTCTCGACGCTGTCCGGCGGCAACCAGCAGAAGGTGGTGCTCGGTCGCTGGCTCGCCCGCAAGCCGAAGCTGCTGATCCTCGACGAGCCCACCAAGGGCGTCGATGTCGGGGCCAAGGCGGAGATCAGCGAATTGGTGATCCGGCTCGCGCAGGGTGGAATGGCGATCTTGCTGATCAGCTCCGAACTGCCCGAGATTCTGGCGCTCAGTGACAGGGCGCTGGTGATGCGCTCGGGCCGCCTCGTCGCCGATATCTCCCGGGCCGACCTGAACAGCGAAACGATCATGGCTCTGGCCACGACAGGATGAAGACCGCGGCGGCCTGATCTGGTCGCCGTTCAGATAGAAACAGGATGGCCGCGTGCCCTTGGCGCGCAAAACGGCCAGGGAGGGTGAGATGACGATCGATCAGCAGGCCCTCGACGGCGCGCCTAAGACCCGCTTGCACGTGTTCTCGCGTGTGATCGGCAACCTGTCGTTCCTTGACTTCGTGCAGGGCGTCGGCCTCTTGGCCGTCATCGCCCTGTTCTGTCTGGTGATGAGCTTCGCGAGCCCGGTGTTTGCCTCCGTGCGCAACATCGAAAACGTGCTGACCTCGGCGACCATCATCGCGGTCGTCGCCATCGGCCAGACCTTCGTGATCTTGGTGGCGGGGATCGACCTGTCGGTCGCGTCCGTGCTGGTGTTGTCGTCGGTGCTTTCCGTTGGGCTCGTCCAGTTCCAGGGCTGGCCGCCGGGCCTCGCCATTGTGGCGGCCCTGGTGACCGGCGCCATCGTCGGGCTGATCAACGGCCTCGCCATCACCAAGCTGCGCATCCCGGCCCTGATCGCGACTCTCGCAACCATGAGCGCGGCCCGCGGTCTCGCCTACATCTACTCGGGCGGCCAGAACATCGCGCCCGTGCCGGACATCTTCGTCAGCCTGCAGGATTTCCGCATCCTCGGCATTCCGGCCGTGATCGTGATCACGCTTGCACTCGCCATCGTGGCGCAACTCGTCCTGTCGCGCACGCGCTTCGGTCGCTCGGTCTACGCAACGGGCGGCAACGCCCTCGCGGCGCGTCTCGCCGGCATCCACACCGAACGGATCGTCATCGCGACCTTCGTCATCTCCGGCGTCACAGCCGCGATCGGCGGCCTGCTCATCACGGCGCGGTTCGAGGCGGGCGCCGCCACGGCCGCCCAGGGCATGGAACTGGCCGTGATCGCCGCGGTGGTGATCGGCGGCGTCAGCCTGTTCGGCGGCGAGGGCAATATGGGCGGCATGCTGCTCGGCGTCTTGCTGCTGGGGCTCGTCCAGAATGCCGTCAATCTGCTCAACGTGCCGCCAAACTGGGATTCGGTGGTCAGCGGTCTCGTGATCGCGGCCGCGGCGGCCCTCGACGTCTACCGACGAACCTATCTCGAAGCCGGCCTCCGACGGCGCGTGATCGCCGCCAAGGACGCCAAGGCGAGCGGCAAGCCCACGGGTTAGCTGCCTTCAGCCGAGCCGGAGCGCGCGGGACGCGCCTTCGCGACGAATACCGGCCGGCCAAGCAGCCGAAGAGCTGCGGACCGGTCGGCAACAAGCCAAACAGGAGGAACCATCATGACGGATTTCGCACGACGGACCTTAAGCCGCCGCACCCTGCTGCAGGGATCGGTCGGCGCACTCGGAGCGGCGGCCCTTGCGGGCGGTCTCACCGGCTCCGGCCCGGCCTGGGCCGAGGACAGCCCGCTCAAGGGCAAGACGCTCGCCTACATCGCCTTCGGCCTGCAGTATGAGTACCAGGTCACGCTGGTCAACCACGTCAAGGAAGTCTGCGCCGCCAAGGGCCTCAACGTCTCGGTCTACGATGGCAAGGGCGATCCCAGCACGCAGACCACGCAGCTGCTCGACGTGGTCAGCAAGCAGCCCGATCTCATCCTGCTGAACGCGGTCGACGCCAAGCTACTGGTCGGCGGGGTCAAGAAGGCCAACAAGTCCGACATCCCGCTGTTCATGCTGGAAAACCTGCCGCCGGAAGGCGATTGGGTCGCCTACAACACCTTCGACGACAAGGCGGGCGGCGCGGCCGGCGCCGATGCCATGGCGAAGCTCATCGGCAACAAGGGCCTCGTGCTCGAATGCCGGGGCGCGATCGGATCGGGCCAGTCGAACCTTCGCTACCAAGGTTTCCACGAGCAGGCGGAAGCCAAGTACCCGGACATGAAGATCGACGTCCTCAAATGCGAGTGGACGGCCGACAACGCGCAAACCCTGGTCACCGATGCTTTCACCCGCGATCCGAAGGTCGCCGGGGTCTGGGCCCACAATGACGAGATGGTCCGGGGCGTGGTCTCGGCGCTCCGGCAGATCGGCCGCCTGAAGAAGGCGGGCGAGGACGGCCATGTGTCGATCGTCGGGTTCGACGGCACACCGCTCGGCCTGCAGCGCATCCGCGACGGCATTCAGGACGCCGACGTCGGCCAGAACCCCTTCTCGATGGGCGATTCCATCCTCGCCTCGATGGAAGCCTACCTGACCAAGAAGCCGTTCGAGAAGAAGACGCTGATCCAGCCGGTGATGATCACCAAGGAGAACGTCGACGACCCGAACAACTGGGGCAACCGCGTCAAGCCGAGCTGAGAGCGGACCAGCCCAACACGTTACCGTTCCGCAATGACGGCGACGATTATCGCCTGCCCTTCTCCCCGCAAGCGGGGCGAAGGGAGATGCCGCAGCCGATTGCCCATTTGGAAGCTCCATGTCCTCACCCGATCTTCCCACCCCGGACTACGCTCGCGCCATGCGGCTCATCGGCCACAGCGACCAGGGCGGGCGGGCCGATGGCGTGCAGATCATGGTGCACCGCGGCTTCGCCTATATCGGGCATCTGTTCTCGAACGGGTTCAGCGTCGTCGACGTGCGGGACCCCAAGAACCCGAAGCCGGTGAACTACATCCCGGCCGGTGCGAATACCTGGAACGTCCACCTGCAAACCAGCGACGACCTGCTGCTTGTCATCAACGGCAAGGACGTGTTCGCCGACGCCGCCTTCGGCGACGAGAAGAGCTACTACAAGGCCTCGGCCGGTGCCGCGCTCGGCACGGCCGCCCCTGTAACCGCGCGCAACTGGACGGCCGGGCTTTCGGTGTTCGACATCGCCGACGGCGCCAACCCGAAGCAGATCGGATTCATGCCGGTTTCGGGCGGGATCCACCGCATCTGGTATACGGGCGGACGCTGGGCCTACATGTCGGCCCTGCTCGAAGGCTTTTCGGACTTCATCTTCATCACGGTCGACATGAGCGACCCGACGCCGCCCGCGCGAAGCGGGGCGGTTCTGGCTTCCCGGCATGAATCTCGCGGCCGGCGAGCGGCCGACCTGGGACGCCAGCCGCAAGTTCGGCCTGCACCACGCGATCGTCCACGGCGACATGGCCTATGGAGCGTGGCGCGACGGCGGGCTCGTGATGATGGACGTGGCCGACCGGGCGAACCCGAAATTGATCGTGCACCGCAACTGGTCGCCGCCTTACGGCGGTGGCACGCACAACTGCCTGCCGCTGCCCGATCGCGACCTGCTGGTCGTGCTCGACGAATCGGTGCTCGACGACATTGAGGACGGACTCAAGTACACCTGGATCTTCGATATCCGGGAAAACTCGAACCCGGTCAGCATTGCGACCCTGCCGACCCCGGCCGACGCGGATTATCCTCGCAAGGGCGCCCATTTCGGCCCCCACAATCTGCACGAAAACAGGCCTGGCAGTTTCATCAGTTCGGAACTGATCTTCACGACCTACCAGAACGCTGGCGTCCGCGTCTTTGATATCGGCAATGCCTACCAGCCGCGCGAGGTCGGCGCTCTCGTGCCGCCCGCGCCAACGAGCCTGATGGATCCTCGGCCGGGCAAGAAGAAGGTCATTCAGAGCTGCGATCTGTTCGTCGACGCCGCCGGCCTGATCTACGTGACCGACTACAACGCCGGCCTCTACGTCATGGAATACCTGGGCTGACCGCCCGTTGAAGGATCGAACCCAAATGGAACTCTTCGGTGACTATGACGTGGTGGTGGTTGGCGCTGGTGCGTCCGGCATGGTGGCTGCCATCCGCGCGGCTCGGGAAGGAGCCAAGACGCTGCTGCTCGAAGCCACCGGCTTTCTTGGCGGCCTCGTCACCGGCGGCCGCCTCACCAAGCCGACGGGCCTCATCAACGGCGGTATCTTCAACGAAATGATCGACCGCTGCGTCGGCTACAAAGGCGCCGATGGACGCGTCCGTGAATCCTACTGGGGAAAATACACGGGCACGTTCGACGCCGAGACCATGCAGCGCGTCATCATCGAGATGGTGGATGAGGCGCACGTCGAAGTGCTGTTGCGCGCCCAGGTGGTCGACGTCGCAATGCACGACGGCACCCTCAAAGGGCTGATAATCCACACCAAGTCGGGCCAGAAGCTGGTTCTCGCCAAGGCCTTCGTCGACGCGTCGGGCGACGGCGACGTCGCTGCGCTGGCCGGCGCCGAATTCATGCTCGGACGGGAGAAGGACGGGCTGACCCAGCCGATCACCTCCTATTTCCGGTTGTTGAACGTCGACGTTCCGGCGCTCGTGGCCGACTGCAAGGCACATGCGGAGGACATGTGGGAGCTCGTGCATCCGCCCGAAGCCGGCGACCGCAATGAGGATTACGTGATGGCGGTGCTGCTGACCGGCTTCACCAAGCGCATCGAGGACGCAAAAGCCGAGGGGTTCGACTGGATCATCCCCAAGGACCACATCACCATGAAGACCGGCCTGATCCCGGGCGAGATCAGCGTCAACGTCACCCGCTTTCAGGGCAATGGGCTCGACGACCGCACGCTCAGCCGCGCCGAGATCGAAATCCGCAAACAGTCCTACTGCGCCTTCGATTTTCTCCAGCGCTATGTGAAAGGCTTCGAGCGCGCGATCTTTCTTGAAGTCGCGCCGAAACTCGGCATCCGCGAAACGCGACGCATCAAGGGACGCTATGTTCTCACCGAAGCCGATGTCCGCGGTCGGAAGACCTTCGACGATGCCATCGGGCGCTGCAATTCGCCGGTGGACGTGCATGAGCCCGGCGGCAGCCGCGCCATCATGGACAATATCGGCGAGGGCTACGGCATTCCGTTCCGCTGCCTCATCCCCGAGACGGTCAAAGGTCTTCTCATGGCCGGACGCTGCATCTCGGTCGACGAGATCGCCTTCGGCTCGACGCGCAACGTGCCGGCCTGCGCGATGACGGGCGAAGCCGCCGGCATCGCGGCGGCCCGGAGCGCAGCCACCGGTGTGGTGGTGACCGAGGTGCCAGTCCGCTTCGTGCAAGACAGGTTGCGGGCGAACGGCGCAATTCTCGGCACGCCGGACGAGGTGACAACCGCGGCCGCCTGATCCGACTCGGGCGTTTCCCTGCAGCGCGCGTTGCAAGCCTTCTCAGGCTTGTCGCGCCGTCTCAGAGGCTGTGTGAGAACGCCTCATCCTCATCATCCTGAGCCGGGTGCGCACCACCCGAGTCGAAGGACGCAGAGTGCCTGCGTGCTTCGACTCGCCGCCTCGGCAGCGGCTCAGCATGAAGGATGGGGAATTTTGCTACTGCCTTTCAGGCCGCATTGGCGGCCAGCGGTCGCGACGAATCCCGAACGATCATCCGGGTCTGCAAGGTGACGGTCACGCTCGGCCCCTGACGCTTCCGGCTGATGCGGTCGAGCAGGAGGCCCGCCGCCTCCTGCCCGATCGCGAAACTCGGCTGCTCGACCACGGTCAGGCGCGGTTGGAACGAGGCCGCCCACGGGAAGTCATCGAAGCCGACGATCGAAATATCGTCGGGGCATCGCAGCCCACGCTCGAGCACCGCGCGCACCAGGCCCAGGGTCATGAAGTTGTTGGTGCCGAACAGCGCAGTTGGAGCGGGCCTGAGGTCAAGCAGCGCAAAGCCGGCCTCGACTGCAGCATCGATTGAGGAGTGGCTCCCCACCATCAAACTGCTGTCGCTTGGCAAGCCGGCCGATGCGAGGGCGTCCCGGTAGCCCCCGACGCGATCCCGGATGGAATTCGCGTCGAGATTGGCCGCAAGCGCTCCAATTCGGCGATGTCCAAGCCGGATCAGATGGTCGGTGATCGCAAATGATGCGGCACGGTTGTCGACGATCACCGAATCGGCCTGCAGTCCAGCCAGATGACGATCCGCCAGAACGATCGGCAGCCCACCGTCAACCAGGTCCTGCAGCAATTCCGCGTTACCACCGGTCGGCACGATGATGATGCCGTCGATGCGCTTTTCCAGCACCATGTCGAGCGCGCGCCGCTCACGTTCGTCGTTTTCTTCAGTATTGCAGAGAAGAATATTGAAAGTCTTGCCGCGGGCGTGCACGCAGTCTTCGATCCCGCGCACCATTTCGGCAAAGAACGGATTGGTAATGTCTGAGATCAACAATGCGATCGTGCCCGTCTGACTGACCCGCAGGCTGCGGGCAATGCCATCCCGCCGATATTTTAGCGCCAGGATCGCCGCGTGGACCTTGTCACGAGCCTCGGTCGAGACAGCACGCGAGTTGTTCATCACGTGGGACACGGTCGCTACCGAAACCCCTGCGCGCTGTGCTACATCCTTGATCGTCGTCATTCCGACGTTCTTCCCACGACCTTTGTGCTCCACCCGCTATGTTCGGCGAGGCGCTGCCTGCTCACCTGGCCGGCGACAGGAGACCTCTACCTCGTGCAACCGGCGCGACACCATGCTTAGGACAGAACCTAGGCCGTCGCCAGCTTGACCTTGGCGGCATGAAACCTCGCGGCGGGTTGATCGGCCTCTTCCGCGTCGGCCCCGAACAGCACGTCGACAACGCTCACATGGGACGGTCGGGACGCAACCGCTCGAACGTTTGGACCTATCCCGGGGCGAACACGTTCCTGAAGGGCCGGATCGAAGATCTTGCGGCCCATCCCACCGTCAAGCCCATCCAGATGATCGTCGAGGCCATCAGGGATCGCACTGCGCCTGGAGAGGCGTCAGGCCGAGACTTGCAGAACGATTTTTCCCCTTGGGTGCGGGCGGGCGCCCTCGAGCATCTCGTGGGCGACCCGTGCAGACGCCAAAGGCAGGACGGCGCCGACGTTCGTGATGAGTTCGCGCGTCTGCAGCAGATCGACGAGCTGGGCCAGGCGCTCCGTCGTAACGTTCACGAGAAAGAAGGCTGCCCGAACGCCATGGCGGTTTGCGAGGTCCTGGTCGGGCTGCGAGACCGCCGAGATCAGCGCACCGCCGGGCTTGAGCACACCGAACGAGCGCCTCTGCGTCTCGCCGCCAACAAGATCGATCACGGCGTCGACAGGTCCCACGACGTTCTCAAACTGGGTGGCGCGGTAGTCGATCACCTGATCGGCCCCGAGGCCCTTGGCATAGGCGAGGTCCGCCGTTCCGACCGTCGCGACGACTGTGATGCCCTTCTGGCGGGCCAGTTGAACCGCATAGCCGCCAACGTTTCCGGCCGCCCCATGAATCAGGACGGATTGCCCTGGCACGAGGTTCGCCTCTTCGAACAGCGCTTGCCAGGCCGTGACCGCCACCACCGGAAGCGAGGCCGCGTCGACAAAGTCGAGTTCGTCCGGCTTGCGCGCGGTCTTCGCAGCCGAGGCCACGGCAAACTCAGCATAGGCCCCCGTGAATTGCGAATTGGTGACACCGAACACACTGTCGCCGCTGGCAAAACCCGTGACACCTTCGCCGACCACCGCGACGATGCCCGACAAGTCCGATCCGAGCGTCAGCGGAAGCGGCTGCGGGAGAGCGCTGTGGCCCGAGCGGATCCAGCCATCCCAAGGACCCACGCCCGCTGCCTTGACCCGAACCAGAACCTCGCCGGGCCCAGGTTTCGGGACGGCAATCTGCTCGAGAGCGATCACGTTCGGCGGACCAAACATCTTGACGCGGCATGCGGCCATCATTTGGGGAAGCGGAGGCATCGTCGATCTCCTGTTGTCTGTCACTTTGCCGGAAAAGTCAGCGTCGCACCGTCATCGGCGATGAAGACTGCAAGGAGGCGCGCCGGTCGCGTGGCGCTGGCGTTCTCACTGATGAGATGAGTGCTTCCGGGCGGCTCGAAAAAGCTCTCGCCGGCCTTGTAGATGCGGGCTGGACCGGTGGCAGAATTCTCCGACCGGATCGCTCCCGTGAGCACATAGGCGTAGACGCTACCGGCGTGCTGATGCACCGGTGACTTCCCACCGGGAGCGTAGGACACCACAATCGCCGTGAGGCTGCGTCCTGGCACGTTGGGCAGGGGCGACGTGAAGGCCGGCGTTTCTTTGCCCGCGTCGTGCGCTGCCACGGGCCCCAGCGAGGCGATGAAAATGCCCGCCGTCAAAACGGTCGCGGCCTGTCGCATGGCGTGATCTCCAGTTGGTGAACTGGCCTCCAAAGTGAGCCATTGCTGCGCCGAGGATAATGCCGGAAATTCCGGAAACATCATCAAGCAGGGGCGGATAATCCGCGGCGCTCATGGATCGATTGACGAGCCTGACGGTATTCGGCCGCGTGGTGGAATGCGGCAGCTTCTCGGCAGCGGCGCGCCGTCTGAACATGTCAGTGACGACGGCGAGCAACCATGTGAAGGCCTTGGAAGACCGCCTCGGCGTCCGCCTTCTCAATCGCACCACCCGCAAGGTGAGCTTGACCGAGATCGGCCGGGCCTATCACGACCGATCGAGCCAGATCCTGAGCGAGCTCGATGCGGCGGATCGCATCGCGAGCGCGCTTCATGCGACGCCGCGCGGCTTACTCAAGCTCTACGCAGGGACGCACATCGCACGATTTCTGGCCCCGGTGGTGTCGGAATATCTGACGCTCTACCCCGCGACATCCGTGCAGGTGACCATCGGGGAGCGTATGGTCGACCTCATCGAAGGCGGGTTCGACGTAGCGATCCGGGCCGTGCCGCCGCCCGATTCCAGCCTCACGGTCAGACGTCTCACGCCATGGCGGCACGTCCTGTGCTGTTCTCCGGCCTACCTCGAGACGCACCCAGAGCCGCTCCAGCCGATGGACCTGATCCACCACAACTGCCTGCGCTACGAATTCTACCCTTACGGCGACGAATGGCGGTTCGAGACGCCGGGTGGCCACGAGGTGGCGCGCGTCAGCGGCAACGTGGTGACGAATAGCGCTGAACTGATGCGATCGCTTGCGCTGCGTGGAGACGGAATCTTTCTGGCACCGAGCTTCATGGTCGCCGACGACATCAGCTCAGGGGCGCTTTGTCGCCTGCTCCCCACCCACAAGCCGGTCGAGTTCGCCATCAATGCGGTCTATCCGCATCGCCACAACCTCTCCACCAAGGTCAGAAGCTTCATCGATCTCCTGGTCCACAGGTTTGCGATGCATCGCACATGGCTGGGCTGAGCCCGGACGGAACGTCCGGCTTCCGGCAAGGCGTGATCGCCGGCTCTCATAGCGCTCCCCGGAAGGGAGCTCGTGCCCGGAATGACGCTCTCGGCCAGGTTCGGTTGCAGGAACCGGGTTACCGGGAGGAAGCCTCAGAGGCGGCATCTCTGACCAGAGCCAGCGCTCTTTCGGCGATGCTGGCTTCGTCGGTTTCGCCAGCCTGCACCATCAAAGCGACGCTTCTGTCCACGGCCGCGTAGGTCGCGACCTTGCGTATCGGATCAGTCCACACGGGGCGCTCCCGGAGCCGATCCATAACGCCAGAAGCGATGCGACGGACCCGCGCAATGGAGTGGTGGTCGAGGAGACCGATTGGGGTGTGTCCGTCTGCCATGGCTTACCTGGAGGTGCAGCGCGGCTCGCCCTGGGAGGTTTCGGGCGAGCCGCGCAGGCGAACTCGGCTCCGCCCGGTCAGCATTTTGTTTAGGTCGAACCAGCCGGTCGTTAACCATTGGCAGTCGACGAAAATCTTTTTTCCGCTTCGGTAGATTACAAATCGCACCGCGGGCGATCTCGACTGATGGCCAATTTCAGAGGGCTAGAGCCCACCAGCTATCTCGCCGAGGTGCACACGACCGGGTGGGTCCACGGCTATTCGCCCTCGTCGAGATGCAGGTAGGTGGGGTCGAACTCTGCCAGTGCCTTCAGCGCCGGCCAGTCCAGGGCGGCTAACTGCTCCCCCTTCAGGCTGATCAGGCCCCTTGCCCTGAGATCTTGCAGGCTGCGGTTGACGTGAACGGCTGACATTCCGGTTGCCTCGGCCAACTCGACCTGCGTGACGGGGAACCGGCAGCTGTGATCTTCTGCGAGCCCGGCAGCTCGCATGCGCATCAGGAACTCGCAAGCCAAGTGCGCGATCCGGGACGAGGCGTCACGCTGCCCGATGTTCGTCACCCACTCTCGAAAAACGGATGCCTCGGTCAGCGTCTCGCGCCAGAAGATGCTTGCGAGGCGCGGATACCGTGCGCACAGATCGTGCACGACCTCGTGTTGGACGAAGGCGACCTTGCAGGCCGTGATCGTGGCGATCCCGGTGTCGGCAACCTTGTGGTGCAGGCTTTGCAGATCGGGGATGTCGCCGGGAATGTGAAAGGCCGTGATCTGTCGTTGACCATTCCGGGTCGATTTGAATGTGCAGGCAAAGCCTTCCATCAACGCGAAACAACGCGATGGACGCTCGCCTTCGTGGATGAGGGTCTGTTCCGACCGGAACTCTGCGATTTTGGTCGGCGCACTCGCCAGCGCATCAAGCTCTTCGGCTGACGGGTGGTATAGCGTCCCGAGCTTGCAGAGGACCGGGTTGAAAACTCCGCGAGCGACAATGTTCACGGCGATGCTCCCTTATCAGGCGGGAGCGCGCGTCTCTCTCAGTCGTCAGTGGGCCGCAGCGAGGGGCTGACGATCATCCCATCTTAACCCAGGTTAATTTGCCACGTAATTGAAATCGGCAGGTCCCGGGTGCAGATCCCACCATGACCGCCGCATGCTCCGATCCGGTGCGCTTTGCCGCCTGCTCCCTGCCCACAAGCCGGTAGAGTTCGCCATCGACGCGGTCTGTCCGCATCGCGACGCCACCAACGTCCGAAGCTTCATCGATCTCCTGGTCCACAGGTTCGCGACGCATCGCACATGGTTGAGCTGAGCCGCCCGGCGCGGTCGGTCGGGTCGAGCGATCCGGGGCGGCACCACCGCGAGCTCTCGATGGCTGACGGCCCATCTCGTCCAGCGACATGACCGGATCGCGGCGGTCTGCCCTGTTGAGCCGCCGCGATCCGGAACCGCAAATGCTCACTCGCTGTGCCGGATCTCCGTGCCGAGCACCTTCAGGCACTCGCGGATGAAGGCGGCGAGGGCCGTCCAGCCTTTGGCCGACACCATGGTGCCATCGACCAGCGCCTCGGTCGGCGAAAGGTCGACATAGGTGCCGCCCGCCAGCGTGACTTCCGGCTCGCAGGCGCCGAGCGCGCCGACGCGCTTGCCCCGCACCACGCCGTCCACCGCGACAAGGATCTGGACGCCATGGCAGATCGTGAAGATCGGCTTCTTGGTCTCGTGGAAGTGGCGCACCAGCGCCTGGATGCGCTTGTCGGTGCGAATATATTCGGGGCCGCGGCCGCCGGCGCGCATAGACCGCATGGTATTCGTCCGGCCGGATCTCGGCGAAGGTCTTGTTGATCAGCGCATTGTGGCCGGGCTTCTCGGTATAGGTCTGATGGCCCTCGAAGTCGTGCAGCGAGGTGGCGATCACGTCCCCGGCCCGCTTGTCGGGGCAGACCACGTGGACGGTATGGCCCACCGCTTCCATGGCCTGCTGGTAGACGAAGATTTCGTATTCCTCGGTGAACTCACCGCAGAGCATCAGATATTTTCTTGCCGGGCATGTCGGGTTTCCTTGTGGGACGCGGCCGGCGCAGGCCGGCCGCAGGTTGAGCTGGCTTACCGACGCGCTCAGAACGGCGATTTCGGGAAGTAGAATTCCTTGGCGTTTTCCTTGGTGATCAGCGGGGCGTCGAGCTTGAGGGCGCCGCGGACGGGGGCCTGGCCGTTGAACTGTGCGGCCGTCATGTAGATGGCCGTCTTGATCATGGATGGCGGATAGGGCGTCTCGATCGGCGTCATCGCGTCGCCCGGCGATCACCTTCTCGATCACTTCCTTCATGCCGTTTCCGCCGAGCGCCAACTTGATGTCCTTGCGGCCGGATTGCTTGATGGCTTCGAGCGCGCCCATCAGCATGTCGTCGTCGTTGGCCCAGAGCGCATCGATATGCGGATATTTGGCCAGGTAATCCTGCATGAGCTTGAACGCTTCGTCGCCGTTCCAGTGGGCGTACTGGATATCGAGGATCTTGATGCCCGTACCCTTGACCACATCCTCGAAGCCCTTGATGCGCTGGTCATCGATCACGGTCGGGATGCCGCGCATCACCACCACGTCGCCCTTGCCGCCGAGCTTGTCGACCATGAACTTGGCCGTGTTGGCGCCGACCGCGATGTTGTCGCCCGCCACATAGAGGTCCTGGATGGTCGGATCGGTGAGGCCGCGGTCCACCACCGTGATGAAGGCGCCGGCCTTCTTCACCGCGGCCACCGGCGCGGTCAGCTCCTCGGATGAGTAAGGCAGGATGACGAGCGCGTCGATGTGGCGGGCCGCCGACAGATCCTCGAGCGCGCTGACCTGAGCCGTCGCGGAGGGCGACGTCTTGACCACCACGTCGATATTGGGGAAAGCCGCCTTGATCTCGGCGGCCGCCGCTTGGGCGTGATAGACGACGCCCGCCGTCCAGCCGTGGTCGGCGGCAGGAATTGCAGACGGCGATCACCTTCTTGTCCTGGGCAAGCGCCGGCAGGGCGGCAAGCGCCACGATCCCGGCCGCGGCAGCCAAAGCTTTCAGCTTCATCGAAGTCCTCCCGATTGAGCCTTGTTTCTGGTTCTGCCGCGCGGCTCGGGCGCGGTTATTTGGAAAATCGTTGGATCAGCATGGCGATGATGATGATGACGCCCTGCACCGCCGCCACGAGGTACTCGGAGATGAAGTCCGACAAGCACCATCAGGTTGGCGATGAGTTCGAGGATCACGGCGCCCGCGATGGTGCCCCAGATCCTGCCCTTGCCGCCGCGCAGCGCGGTGCCGCCGATGACCACCGACGTGATCACCTGCAGCTCCCACGAGCAAGCCCGTCGTGGGCGTCGCGGCGCCTAGGCGCGGCACGTAGCAGATCGCCGCGATGGCCACGCAGACGCCCTGGATCACATAGGTGGCGACGCGCACGCCGGCGACCGACACGCCGGAAAACCGGGCCACGTCCTCGTTGGCGCCAACCGCTCCGCATCGGCGGCCGAATTTGGTCTTGTAGAGGATCAAGGCGCCGATCCCGGCGACCGCCAGGGACACCCAGATCGGGATGGGTATGCCGATCAGCGTGCCGAAATACGCCGGGCGATAGGGATCGCGCAGGCTCCGGTCGATCGGGATCGTTCCACCATCGGCCAGAAAGGTGATCAACGCGCGGAAGATGCCCATCGTGCCGAGCGTGGCGATGAACGGCTCGATCTTGCCAACCGCCACGATGAGGCCATTCACGAGCCCGCAGAGCGCACCGGCGCCGACCACCATGACCATGCCCGCCGCGATCGACCAGACGCCGAGGATCGGTACCAGATGGTTCATGAACATGATCATGATGCCGGTCACGAAGGCCGCCATGGCGCCCACGGAGAGGTCGAGGCCGCCAGCCGAGATCACGAACGTGGCGCCGACCGCGATGATGGCGATGAATGCCGACCGCGTGACGACATTTGCGATATTGGTGAGCGTCAGGAAGTCGGGGTTGATGAGGACGCCGACGCCAAGCAGCACGGCGAGCGCGAGGAAGGGGCCCGCGTCCACCCAGTTCAGGCGGAAGCCGCGAGCTGCGCGTGGTACGGGGACCGCCGTTTCGCTCATGCCGACAGTCTCCACGGGCACGGGCGCAGGCTGATGGCTGCTGGTCGCGGCAAGAACGACGTTGTGCTCGGTGATGGCGTCGCCGGTCAGCTCGGCCGCGATCGAACCGGCCCGCATGACCAGGACGCGGTCGCATACGCCGATCAGCTCCTGCAGCTCGGAGGAGATGACGATGCACCCCTTTCCGGACGCCACCAGATCTTGGATGAAGCGGTAGATCTGGCTCTTGTTGCCGATGTCGATGCCACGGGTCGGCTCATCGATGATGACCACCGACGGGATCGGTCATCAGGATCTTGGCGAGCAACAGCTTCTGCTGGTTGCCCCCGCTGAGCTGCCCGGCCCGCATGCGGGTGTCGCGGACCCGGATGTCGTACGTCGCGATCGTCTCGTCCAATGCCGCATCCTCGCGCCGCCGGTCCAGGAAGATGCCGCGGTGCAAACCAGGATAGCGCCGTCAGGGTCAGGTTCGGCGCTAAGCCGCTCCTTCAGCAAGCAGCCCCTTGCCTTTGCGGTCCTCGGTCAGGTAGCCGATGCCGGCCTGGATGGCATCGAGGGGCCGCGCGATCCGAACCGCCTTGCCGTCCATGCGAACGGCCCCGACCCGACCCGGGCGCAGGCCGAGGATCGCCTCGAACAGTTCCGTGCGTCCCGGCGCCGATCATTCCACCGAAGCCGAGCACCTCGCCCTTGCGCAGCACGAACGACACGTCCTCGATCAGGCCGGGAACATGGACGTGGTCGACTTCCAGCATGGGCGCGCCGGCAGCCTCGCCATGCTTCGGTGGGTAGAGCGTCGACAGTTCACGGCCGACCATCAGGCGCGCCATGTCGGCCTGCCGCAGCGTCGCGGCCTCGAAGGTTCCGATCATGCGTCCGTCGCGCAAGCACCGTGATCTTGTCGGCCAGTGCCTCGACCTCGTCGAGCCGATGAGAAATGTAGAGGACCGCGACGCCCTTGGCCTTGAGCCCCCGGATCGAGGCCGAGAAGCCGGCCGACCTCATCGTTCGTCAGCACGGCGGTCGGCTCGTCGAAGATGACCAGCTTGTGGTCGTCGAGCAGGGCGCGGCAGATCTGCACGAGCTGCCGCTCGGCGAGCGAAAGAGACTTCACCAGCCGATCCTGGATCGACCGGGCAGCCGATCTCGGTCAGCTTGCGCGGCGCCATCCGTCTCATGGCTTCGTCGTCGACGAACCCGTTGCGGCCGATCTCGCGGCCGAGGAAACAGGTTCTCGGCAACAGTCAGATCGTCGGCAAGCAGGATCTCCTGGTGGACCAGCACGATCCCGGCCTTTTCGGCCGCATGCGGCGAGCCGAAGTGCACGCTGGCGCCGCCGAACGTCATCGTCCCGCTCGACGGGCGCAAATAGCCCGAGAGCAGCCGCATCAGGGTCGACTTTCCGGCCCCGTTCTCGCCGATGATCGCGTGAACTTCGCCGGCGAACACGTCGAGCGTGACATCGGCCAGCACCGTGATCGCGGCGAAGCTCTTCGTCAGCCCCTCGACGCTGCATCAGCGGCGCCGTGCAGCTTTCGCCTGCAGGCTGCGACCGGAGGCGCGAGCCGTCACGAGAACACCGGCAGGAGCCGGTCGCGCGACCGCTCGATATGGGTGTGCATCGCAGCCGGCGGCGGCGTCTCCATCGCGCGCTCTTGAAGGCAGCCACGAATGGCCTCGTGCTCTTCGAGCGCTTCCTCGGTCACGCGCGAATGGAACAGCAGGCGGAAGATATGGAAGTGCGCGTGGCTGCGGGCGATGGTCTCGCGGACCAGCTCGTTCCCGGCGATCTTCAGGATCAGGTCATGGAAGCTCGCATCCTGGCGGGCAAACAAGGAGTAGCGCGCCCGCTCGTCCGAGGTGCCGTTCTTGCGCGACATGACGCCCGCCGCGTTCTTGAGCGCCGAAAGCTTGGGCCTGTCCAGGACCGCGACGGCACGGCGTGCACCATCGGGCTCCAGCAGCAGACGCAGGCTATAGAGGTCGTCGAAATGCTTTCTGGTGATCTGCGGCGCCGCGCTATAGCCGACCAGATGGGTCTTGAGCACGAGGCCCTCGCCTTCGAGCCGGCCCAGCGCCTCGCGGATGGGCGTCTGCGAAACGTTCAGCTCCCGAGCCAGCGTGTCGACCGGGATGCGCGCGCCCGGCGCGATCCGCAACGCCATGAGCTGCGCGAAGATGTTCTCGTAAACCTCGTCCACAAGGCTCGTCGGCCGCTGGACCGCGGGCGGCGGCAGGTCGGCCGGCGTGCTGGCGAGAGACGAACGTTTGCTCATGTCGACCCTTGACATGCGGCACGTTCTAACACGGCTATTTGCTACATTCAATCCGATATCCTATAGGATTTCGCAGCTGTTCGACTCACCGGATCGCGAAACAGGCTCGGCGCGGCAGGTGCATGCCGGACGACCTCGGCTCCGACCCCGGAAAGTGCGCCGCATGACCCTGTTCGCCGCACTTCGCATGCCGCGCGAAATCCTGTTCGGGAAGGGGCAGCGCGCGAGCCTCGGCGTTGTCGGCGCGCCGCCTCGGGTCGCGTGCACTCGTCTGTACCGATGCGCGGCTGTCCGGCGAGCCGGTGTTCGCGCGAACTGGTGGGGTCGCTGCACAGCGCCGGCCTGGCCGTGCGGGTCGACGATGGCGTGCTTGCCGGACGTTCCGCGCGACTCGGTCGAAGATCAGTGCCGATGCGGCGCGCTCCTTCGAACCCGACCTGGTGATCGGGATAGGGGGCGGCAGCTGCCTCGACATGGCGAAGTGCGTGGCCCTGTTGCTCCGGCATGGCGGCGGCCCGCAGGATTACTACGGGGAATTCAAGGTGCCCGGTCCCGTGCTGCCGTTGATCGCGGTGCCGACCACGGCGGGCACCGGCTCGGAGGTCACGCCGGTCGCGGTCCTGTCCGACACCGATCGCGTCATGAAGGTCGGCATCTCGAGCCCGCACCTGATTCCGCAGGTCGCGATCTGCGATCCCGACCTGACCCTCACCTGTCCCCGCTCGCTCTCGGCCATCGCGGGTGCGGACGCCATGACCCACGCCATCGAGGCCTTCATGGCGGTCCGCCGCGAGCCCAACGCGGCTCTGGCGCAGGAGCGGGTCTTCATCGGCAAGAGCGCGCTCACCGACCATTTCGCGTTGCTCGCCATCCGCCTCCTGTCGAAAAGCCTCGAGACGCGCTTGCACGAACGGCGGCGACGAGGAGGCCCGCGCCGACGTCATGATGGGCGCGCTCGCGGCCGGGCTCGCTTTCGGAACAGCCGGCACCAGCATCGCGCATGCCGTCCAATATGCGGTCGGCGCTCTGACCCATACGGCGCATGGCGTGGGGGTGGCCTGCCTGATGCCCTATGTCATGGGCTTCAAACCGCGACATGCGGGCGCCGAACTGGCCGAGATCGGGCACGCGATGGGGCTCACCGCCGCCACCGACGAGGCCATCGCCGAGGCCGCCATCGCGGCCGTGGCCGGGCTTTTCGAGCGCATCGGTATTCCGCCGTCGCTGCGGGCGATGAACATGCCGGAGGACAAGCTGGCCTGGACAGCCGAGCAGGCGCTCGGTGTCGACCGGCTTGATCAAGAACAACCCGCGTCCGATCGACCTTGCGGGCATGAACAGGCTGGTGACGGCCGCCTATCAGGGCGACCGCTCGGCCGTCGCGCTAGACTCGAAGCGGAACATGAGCCATGACAGCAGCGGCTGCTCGCCGGAGCACCGATCCGGCCCATGATTGCGACGCTCATGCGCGGGGCCTCTACATCGGCGGGCATTGGCGTCCGGCAGGTCAGGGCAGAACCATCCCGGTCGTCGATCCCTCCACCGAGGACGAACTGACCGCCGTGGCCGACGCGACGGTCGAGGACGCCCTTCAGGCCGTGGACGCGGCCGACGCGGCAGCCAAGTCCTGGCGGCAGACGCCTCCGCGCAAGCGTGCCGAAATCCTTCGACGCTGCTTCGAGCTGATGGTCGAGCGGGCCGAGGAACTCGCCCATCTCGTCTCGCTCGAGAACGGCAAGGCGCTGTCGGACGCGCGCGGCGAGATCGCCTATGCGGCGGAGTTCTTCCGCTGGAACTCCGAGGAGGCGGCGCGGATCGGCGGGCGAACTCGGCCGCGCGCCGGCCGGCGGCTACCGCATCCTGGTCGATTACGAGCCGATCGGCATCGCGGTGCTGATCACGCCCTGGAATTTCCCGGCCGCAATGGCGACCCGCAAGATCGCGCCGGCGTTCGCGGCCGGCTGCACCGTCATCCTGAAGCCGGCGAGCGAGACGCCGCTGACGGCCTACGCGCTGGCGGCGCTCTACGAGGAAGCCGGTGTGCCGCCGGGCGTCGTCAACGTGATCACCACCTCGACGCCCGGGCCGGTCACGGCCGCCATGCTGGCCGATCCGCGGGTGCGCAAACTGTCGTTCACCGGCTCGACGGCGGTCGGCCGCACGCTGCTGGCGGAAGCCGCCAAGACCGTCGTCAGCTGCGCCATGGAGCTTGGCGGCAACGCGCCTTTCATCGTCTTCGACGACGCCGATCTCGATGCGGCCCTCGACGGCGCCATGGTGGCCAAGATGCGCAATGCCGGCGAGGCCTGCACGGCCGCCAACCGGTTCTACGTGCAATCCGGCATCCACGACGCCTTCGTCGAGGGACTCGCGGCCCGCATGGGCGCGCTTCGGGTCGGGCCCGGCACCGACCCGCCAGTCGAGCTGCGGACCCATGATCACGCGCGCGGCGGTCGACAAGATCGACCGGCTCGTGGCCGACGCGGTCTCGCGCGGCGCCGCGGTCCGGCTCGGCGGCAAGAGGAGCGACGGCAAGGGCTTCTTCTATCCGCCGACCGTGCTTGTGGAGGTGCCGCGACGATGCCGACGATGGCACGGGACGAGATCTTCGGCCCGGTCGCGCCGATCTATCGGTTCGACACGCAGGACGAGGCGATCGCGCGCGCGAACGCGACCGAATACGGGCTCGCGAGCTACATCTTCACGCGCGACCTCAAGCGCGGTCTCGAAGTCGCCGGCGCTCTCGAATTCGGGCATGATCGCGCTCAATCGCGGCCTGGTCTCCGATCCTGCCGCGCCGTTCGGCGGCGTCAAACAGAGCGGCCTCGGGCGCGAAGGCGGTTCGCACGGGGTTCTGGAATTCATGGAAGCCAAGTACATCGCGACGACGTTCTGATGCAGGCCGCCGCACCCGACCCTTTCCGGACGCGTGATCACGTCGCGAACTTCGAGTCCTACCCGCTCGAGTATGCGGCGCGTAGTCTCGCGACGCGTGAGCGGCTGGAGAGCCGGCTCGATGTGGCTTACGGCGAGAGTGCGGCCGAGCGTCTGGACATCTTCCTGCCAACGCAACGTCGTGGCCCCGTGCCGGTCCACCTGTTCGTGCACGGCGGCTACTGGCGGATGTTCTCCAAGACTGACTACTCGTTCGTCGCCGAAACCGTTGTAGCCGCCGGCGGGATCGCGATCATCATCGACTATGCCCTGATGCCCGCCGTGCGCCTGGACACTGATCGTAGCGCAGGTCCGCAAGGCGCTGGCCTGGGTCGTGCGACACGCCGCGGACTGGGGCGGGGATGCCGATCGGGTGACCATCAGCGGCCACTCGGCGGGCGCTCACCTCTGCAGCTACCTGTTCGACGACAGCCAGGAGCCGGTCGTCCGGGCGGCCCTCCTGCTCGGCGGCATCTACGATCTCCACCCTCTCCAGCACTCGTTCCTGGCGAACGAAATCGCGCTGACCGATGACGAGGTACGCCGCTGGTCTCCGCTGAAGGCAGGGTTCAGACCCGGTCCCCAGGTCACGATCGCGGTTGGCGACGCTGAAACACGCCCGTTCCACGAGCAGGCGGATGCGTTCGGGCGACACGTGTCGGCCCAAGGCCTGCAGGTGCGGAACGTCGTTCTACCCGCCAGCAATCACATGAGCAGCGTTCGCGATCTCGGGACCGCGACAAGCAACATCGGGGCGATCCTGACCGAGATGATCTGAAACGCCTTAGGGTCAGCCGGAGGCTCGGAACGAGGCGAAGTCCTTGGCGCGTTCGCGATCGGTTCGCGAGTCACGCGCCGACGCTGAAACAGCACTGGCCGCGTGTCGTCAGCCGCGCCATGCCGCCTCAATCGCGGCGACGTCGATTTTCCTCATGCCCATCATCGCGGCAAAGGCGCGTTTCGCTCCATCGCCGCCGGCCGCCAAGGCATCGGTCAGCACCCGCGGCGTGATCTGCCAGGAGACGCCCCATCGATCCTTGCACCAGCCGCAGGCACTTTCCTGGCCGCCATTGCCGACGATGGCGTTCCAATAACGGTCGGTTTCGTCCTGATCGTCTGTGGCGATCTGAAACGAAAAAGCCTCGCTGTGTTTAAAAACAGGCCCGCCATTGAGCCCGAGGCAGGGGATGCCAGCGACGGTGAATTCAACCGTCAGCACGTCGCCCGTCTTGCCGGCCGGGTAGTCGCCCGGAGCGTGATGAACCGCCGTCACAGCGCTGTCAGGAAACACTTCGGCGTAGAAGCGGGCGGCCGTTTCAGCATCCTTGTCGTACCACACGCAGATCGTGTTTTTTGCCAGAGCCATCGCTCTTCTCGCAGTCAGACTGGATTGGGATCGAGGATCACTCAGAAAACCGAACGTCTACTGATTGATCTCGGGTTCGACGAGCCGCGCCAAATTCCGGAGCGATTCCTGCCAGCCGAGATAGCAGGCTTCAACCGGGATGAGATCCGGAATGCCCTCTTGCACGACGACCAGCTCGGTTCCCATCGAGACCTTTTGCAACGTCACGGTCACCTGGATCTCGCCCGGAAGATTGGGGTCGTCGAACCTGTCCGTGTAGCGCAGACGTTTGCCCGGAACGAGCTCGAGGTATTCGCCACCGAAGTTGTGGCTGCTGCCGGTCGTGAAGTTCCGGAAGGACATTCGGAAGGTGCCGCCGACCTCCGGTTGGAGATGGTGCACTGTGCAAGCGAACCCGTTGGGCGGAATCCACTTCGCGAGTGCATCCGCCTCGAGGAACGCCCGGTAGACCTTCTCCGGTTTTGTCGCGAGAACGCGGTGCAATCGTACCGTACTGGGCATGCTTCCCTCGAAAATCGTCACCAATGTTGCACCAAGGACGGGCGCGGCGCGAACACGCCGACACGTCCGAGCCAAATCTTTCGAGCTTCGCTGTCAGCCGAGCGCGGCCTCCTCTGGCTTCGGCTCGGAATCGGAGCGTCAATCGAGCATATCTTCCAGTGTCGCCCTGGCGCCGTGCTCGGCCAGCGCGGCGGCGTAGCGGTCGAAGTCGCGGCGGAATTGTTCGTGTTCGGCGAGGCCGAGGCTTTCGAAAGCTTTCAGTCGTAGGACGCGGAGGGGTCGGCACTGCCGACCTTCGCCCAGTCTTCTTCGGTCAGGCCGGGTTCGAAGGGCTCGAAGCGCTCCGCCGCGATCGTCGCGCAGGCTCTTGTCGACGCCGAATTTCAGATAGCGCCCGAAGCAGGCCATCAGCAGGGCTTCGCGGCGCAGGTCGGCCCCCTTCTCGAGCAGCATCTGGATCGTTCGGCCGTGGAACGTCGGCAGCTTGGCATTGCCGTCGCCGGCGACGCGCAGAAGCTGGTCTGCGATGGCAGGGTTGGCGAACCGAGGCACGAACTTCGCGGCATAAGCATCGATGGAGAGCCCCGAAGGGCCCTCGACGTTGGGCTTCGCGTCGCGGTCGAGGAAGCGTCTCGACCAGCCGGACGAGGAGCGGATCGGTCAGCGCATCGGCCACGATGCGGTAGCCCATCAGCAGCGCCGGATAGGCCAGAAGCACATGCGATCCGTTGACGATCCGCCCCTTGAACGCAAGCCATTCCGCGACGTCGTCCCGGAACTCGACGCCGACCGTCTCCAGCGGCGGGCGGCCGTGACGGAAGCGGTCCTCGACCACCCACTGGGTGAAGGCCTCGGTCGGGACCGGCAGCCGGTCGGCGACGCCGCTCAGGGCATTGAGCGCAACCCGCTGTTCTTCCGGCACCTGCGGCGCGAGGCGATCCACCATGCTGTTGGGGAAATCCACATTGGCCGCGATCCACGCCGCGAGAGCCGGGTCGCGGGCCTCGGCGAAACCGAGGATCGCCTTGCGCGTGGTGTCGCCGCTGCCGCGCAGGTTGTCGCACGATGCGACCGTGAAGGCCGGCAGACCCGCGGCGCGGCGGCGAGCGAGGCCTTCCACGATGAAACCGAACGCGGTCTTGGGGGCACCGCCCGCAAGGTCGGCGGCGACATCCGGCGTTTCGAGCATGAAGCGGCCCGTCGCCTCGTCGATGTTGTAGCCGCCTTCGGTGATCGTGAGCGTGACGATCTTGGTATCGGGATGCGCGAGGCGCGCCAGCACGGCTTCCGGATCGGCCGGAGCGTGCAGGTATTCGATCATCGCGCCAATGACGCGGGGGTGCCCCGTGCCGTCGAGCGCGAATTCGGTGATGGTGTAGAGATTGTCCTGGGCCTTGTAGGCCTCCGCCTTCGCGCGCGACGCGGGTCCGTCCAAAAGGCCGACGCCGACGATCCCCCATGCCTCGTTGCCGGGCTGATGCAGGCACGCGTCGATGTAGTAGGCCTGGTGGATGCGGTGGAAGTTCCCGACGCCGAAATGGACGATGCCGCCGCGCAGCCCCTTGCGGTCGTAGCCCGGCACCCTGACCTTCGGGCCGAGTTGCGACAGCGTTGATGCATTGAGCTCGATCACGTCAATCTCCACGCCCGCCACCGCTACTTGACGATGGGAATTTTGCTGCGGTCGATCGTCACCACGACGGCGAGGACCAGCACCACCCCGAACACGATCTGCTGGGCGAAGATGTCGACGCCGACGAAGGTCATGCCGATGCGCACGACCGAGATGATCAGGGCGCCGACCAGCGTGCGCCAGATGCTGCCGACGCCGCCGGTGATGGCGGTGCCGCCGACCACCACGGCCGCGATCGCCGGCAGCAGCAATTCGTTGGCGAGGGTCGGCGAGCCGCTCGCGAGCCGCCCGGCCAGGATGACGCCGGCGAGCGCCGCGCAACCCGACGACAGGGCGAAGGCGATGATCTTCTGCCGGTCGACCTTAACGCCCGACGCATAGGCGGCGGCCTCGCCCGCGCCGATCGCGGCGCTGTAGCGGCCGAAGCGGGTCCGGCCCTGCACGATGGCGGCGACGACCACCAGCACGGCGGCGATGACGATCCCGTTCGGGATGCCGAAGCTCGAGCCGGTGATCCAGGTCAGATAGGCGCGCTGGCTTTCGACGAGCGTGATCGAGCGCTCCTTCGAGAGCACCAGCGCCGTGCCGGCCAGCACGCCGCCGACCGCAAGCGTGGCGATGAAGGAGGGGATCTTCAGCTTGACGTGGGCGAGCCCGCGCAGCAGCCCGGCGAGCGAGGCCGGTGGCGACCGCCAGCACGAAGGAGCCGTAGCCGAGCCGCGTGATCGTCAGCGCGACGATGACGCTCGCCAGCGAGGCCATGGACTGGATCGACAGATCGATGCCGCCCAGCATGATCACGAAGGTGACGCCGGCCGCGAGGACGAACAGCGTCACGGTGTCGTCGGCGAGCTGCAGCAGGGCGCCGGGCGTGAGGAAGCGTGGCTCGACGAAGCCGACCCCGCAGGCCAGAACCAGCAGGGCGATGACGGGCAGCTAGCGCCGGAGGCGCTCGGGCGTGGCCGGGAGAGCGAAAGCCGGCATCGCGCTACACCATGTGCCCGATGAGGTCGATCTGCTGCGGCTTGTGCCCCGCGGCGGCGTCGGCCCGATGCGTGATGACGCCGTCGCGCATGACGAGCACCTGGTGGCTGAGGCCGATCGTCTCCTCCAGCGTGTCCGAGGTCAGGATCACGGCGATGCCCTCGGCCGTGACGGCGCGCACGAGCTCGTAGACCTCCTCCTTGGCGCCGACGTCGAGGCCGCGCGTCGGGATGATCGAGGATCAGGATGCGCGACTTGGCCTGCAGCCATTTGGCGAGCACGACCTTCTGCTGGTTGCCGCCGGAGAGGTCGAGGCAGAGCGTGTCGATGTTGGGCGTCTTGATGCCGAGCCGAGCGACCCAGTCGCGGGCAAGATCGCTGCTCCTTCGCCGGTGTCGATCAGGCCCATGCGTGTCGAGGCGCTCGAGATCGGGCAGAGTGATGTTCGCCGCGACCGACAGGAACAGCACCAGCCCCTCGACGCGCCGCTCGCGCGGGAGGTAGCCGATGCCGCAGGCCACCGCCGCGGCGGGCGTCGCGAAGCGCACCGCCTTGCCGCCGACCTTGAGCGTCCCGCCCTCGTGCGGCGCAAAGCCGGCGAGCGTGCGCGTCAGCTCCTCGCGGCCCGAACCGATGACGCCGGCGATGCCGAGGATCTCGCCGGCATGCAGCGTGAAGCTCACGTCCTGATAGGCCCCGGCGAGGCTCAAGTCCCTCGGCTTCGAGCACGACATCGGCGCGCTGGCCGGCTTCTGCAGGGGCTCGCGGTAATATTCGGCCTGCAGCCCCCGCCCGACCATCAGCCGATGCAGCATCGGACACGTCCGCTTCCGCGGCCGGGAGATCGGCAACCACCGCGCCGTCCTTCATGACATAGACGCGGTCGCTGAGTTCCAGCACCTCGTCGAGCCGGTGCGACACGAACACGAAGGAGGCGCGCGCCTTCAGGGCGCGCACGCGCCCGAACAGGATCGCGATCTCGGCCCGCTCCAGCACCGAGGTCGGCTCGTCGAGCAGGACGATCAGATGGCCCGGCGCCGATTCCTCGAGCGTCAGCGCCTTGGCGAGTTCGACCATCTGGCGCGTGGCGAAGTCGAGGTCCGCGGCGCGCGTGCGCGGATCGACGTCGAGCTCGACCTTGGCCAGCTGCCGGCGCGCGGCGGCGTAGAGCGCGCGCCCAGTTCATCAGCCCGAACCGGGTGAACTGCGTCCTCGTGGCCGAGATAGATGTTCTCGCCGACCGTCAGGTTGAGGAGCAGCGACTGCTCCTGGAACACCATGCCGATGCCCATGCGGTTCGCGTCGGCGGCGTTGGCCAGCCGAACCGGCTTGCCGTCGAGCAGGATTTCGCCCGCGTCGGGCTGGTAGACGCCGGCCAGGATGCGCATCAGCGTCGATTTGCCGGCGCCGTTCTCGCCGACAAGGCCGACCACCTCGTTGGGCCTGATCGCGAGCGAGACGTCCTTGAGCGCGTGGACGCCGGGAAAGCGCTTGTCGACGTGGCGCAGCGGTGAGAGCGGCGGCCTCGCTCATTTGACGATCCTGGCCCGCTTGCGGCTCGATCGACAGCGCGACGGCCGCGATGATCATCAGGCCCTGAACGGCCTGTCTGGACGCTCGGCGGGATGCCCATCAGCACCATGCCGTTCGACAGCACCGAGACGATCAGCACGCCGACCACGGTCTGCAGCACGCCGCCCTCGCCGCCCGACAGCGACGTTCCGCCGACCACGACGGCGGTCACCGTCGTGAACAGGCGCCCCTGGCCGATCTGCGCGTTGCCGAGGCCGAGCTGCGCGGCCGCGAGGACGCCGCCGAGCGCGTAGAAGACGCCGGCCAGCGTGAAGGTCTGCGATGCGCACCCGCGCGACCGAAATGCCGGACAGGGCCGCGAGCTCCTCGCCGCCGCCGAGCGCGTAGATGTGGCGGCCGAGGCGGGTGTAGTTCTGGATGACCCAGGCGACGAGCAGCGCCGCCGCGGCGAGCCAGACGCCCCAGGGCAGGCCGAGCACGCGGCCGATCGCGAGGCCGCGGATGCTCGGGATCGTTGATGCGGACCGCCATGCCGCCGAGCAGCGCGTTGGCGATGCCCGACGCCGATGAACCACATGCCCAGCGTCGCCATGAAGGACGGGATGCGGAGCCGGACGTGCACGACGCCGTTGACCAGACCGACCAGCGCGCCGACCGCCAGCACCAGCGGCGACACCGAAGAAGCCGAAATCGTTGCCGTTCGCGCCGTTGCGCACGGTGCAGTCGACAGAATCACGGCGCGCGAGCGTCAGCACGCCCTCGACCGAAAGGTCGATCGAGCCCATCAGGATGACGAAGGTCGCGCCGAGCGCCGAGCACCAGCGGGATCATGGCCGTCTGCAGCGATCCGGACGAAATTTCCGAAGCTCAGGAAACTTGGGTCGATCGGCGCCGATGATGGCGCAAAGCGAGGACCAGGACCGCGACCGGGATCCAGCGGGCGAGCCGACGCGCGCCAGGCGAGGCCGGCGCGCCCGCCGGTTCGGCCCGCATCGCGCCGCGCGCTCGGATGGGCCGGGCTTGCTTCAGCACTCATCAGGTCGCTTCCGCCCGCAAGCGATTGGAACGAGACGCAGGGCGGAGCGCCGCGACGCTCCGCTGTCGACTGTGCCGTGAGATCCGCGCCGATCCCTGCGACCGGCGCATCAGCAGTGGACCGCTCGTCCGCGCCTGCTAGTCGTAGGCGATCTGCCCGGTGACGCGGCCCCAAAGGTCGTTCGAAGTCGAGCTTCGGTTCGCTCTTGACGTTGGCCTCGTAGAATTCGCTTGGCATTGGCCGAGGTGACGATGACGCCCTTGCCGTAGAACTCGCGGTGGTCCTTCGGCTCCTTGGCCGGATCGAACTTGCCGGTCTTGGCGTGATAGCCGATCGACAGGCCCATGCCGCCCTGCCAGAAGGGATCCCAGGCGACGGTGCCGGCCATCTCGCCCTTCTGGATCGCCTCGACGGCGAGTTGTGATGCCGTCGATGCCGGTGACCGGCACCTTGCCGGCCCGGCCGTCGGCGCGCAGCGCCTCGACCGCCGCGAGCGCCATGTCGTCGTTGGCCGCCCAGATGCCCCCGATCTTGTCGCCGAACTGGGTCAGCCAGGCGTTGATCTTCTCCAGCGCCTCGTTGGCCGACCAGTTGGCGACCTGGAAGTCGAGCAGCTGCACGCCAGGATTGGCGGCGAGCGCCTGCGTCGAGGCCCGTCTTGCGTTCGATCGCCGGCATGTTCGATTCGATGCCGCCGAGCGCCACGATGCCGCCCTTGCCGCCCATCGCCTTGATCAGCGCTTCCGCCATCGCCTTGCCGTAGGGGACGCCGCTGAACGAGATATGGGCGACGTAGTTGGGGTTGAAGTCCCAGGGATGCAGGTCGTCCGGCTTGTTCCACTGCGTGACCACATAGGCGCCCGGCCTGCTTGCAGGCTTCGACGATCGGGCGGGCATCCGGGCTGTCGTTGGGGTCGACGTTGATGACGCAATTGCCGCCGGTCTTGCTCAGGATCGCCTTGATGTCGGCGATGCCCTTCTCGCTGTTGCCCTCGGTGACCAGCGTCACGTAGTCGGCGCCGACCGATTTGGCGAAGGCCGCGCCGCCCTTGTTCCAGGTCGCGTGATAGGGATTGGACAGCGAGCGGATCGAGTTGACCAGAGTCGGCAGTGCCGGCCGCCCGAAGCCGCGCTACCGCGCCAAGCGGCAGGAGCGCGCCGGCTCCAAGTGCGGCGGCGCCTTTGACCACGTCACGGCGCCTCAGCGCGGACGCAACTTCCCCGTGTTTGCTGTCCATTGTCGTAACCTCCCTGTCGCTCTTGTTGACTGCCTGCCTTTGCATAGCTAGTCACCGGCAGCAGGATTTAGACACTCAAAGATTTGCAGTGTCAAACTGTCGAGAGTTGTTTCGAAGCATGGACGGGCCGGAGTTGAAGACGATGCGGCCTGTACAGCGGCATGCCTCTCCGGAAGAGAGCAGAACAAGCCCGGCCGCCCGTGGTCTTTGCGCCGATGACCAGGGCCAAGCGCTACGCATCCTCGACCGATGTGGCGCGTCTCGCCGGTGTCTCGCAATCGGCGGTGTCGCGGACCTATCAGGCCGGGGCGAGCGTCTCGGCGGAAACCCGACGCAAGGTGATCGAGGCCGCAACCGCGCTCGACTATAGGCCAAGCCTGATTCCCCAAATCATGTTGACGCACCGCTCCCGGCTGGTTGCGGTCGTCGTCGGGGGGCCTGGAGAATCCCTTCTATTCAGCCGTGGTGGAACAGTTCGCCAAGCGCCTGCAGGCGCTCGACTACCAGATCCTGCTCATGCACACCGATCAGGATCACTCCCTGGACGGCGTCATCCCGCGGCTCGCGAGCTATCGGGTGGACGCCGTCGTCAGCGCTCTGCCTGTGATAGCGAAACCTGCGCAGAGGCGCTGGCGCCGATTGAAGGTGCCGGTGGTGTCGTTCAACACGCCGGTCAGCAACGGCTGGCTGTCTTCGGTCTGCTCGGACAACGTCGGTGCCGGACGCGCCGTGGCGGAGCACTTCATCGAGCGCGGCGCGCTTCGTTTTGGCTTCATTGGGGGCCCGGCCAGCAGCGCGGCAAGCCGGGACAGGCTCGAAGGCTTCCGCTCAAGACTGCGCCAAGCGGCTCGCGCTCCGCTGACTGTGCGGGTCGGCGAGCTTCGACTACGAGGGCGGGGCTGCCGCAGCCCTGAGCCATGTTCTCTGGTGAAGTCGTCCCCGACGCCCTGTTTTGCGCCAACGACCTGATGGCGCTTGGGGCGATCGACGCCTTGCGCCGCAAACGCGGGATGCGCGTGCCGGAGGACGTGCTGGTGGCCGGTTTCGACGACATTCCAGCTGCCGCTTGGGCGCGCCTACGACCTGACCACGGTCGTCCAAGATGCGCCGTCGATGGTCGAGCAGGCGGTCGACCTGCTCGATACCATCGTTCCCCGACAGAGAAACGAAGCCGGATCGCGCGTGACGATCCCTGCCGTTCTGAAGACACGCGGTTCGACCGACAGGCGCCGCTGAGGAGCAGGCGGATGGGACATGTGAAGTTCGAGCTTGGATGGGATTTCCGTTGCGGCCGGCATCCATCCTTCTAAGATCACCGTCCCTGGCCTGCGACCTTGACAGTATCGCGTTCAAGTCGTCGCTGATCGGGTGAGTGGGTTTATTGCTGAAGAACAGAGCGGCGTCAGACCGCATTCGGGAGGAACAACGCAATGATGAAGACAACGGCAGTACTCGCCGGGCTGACGGCAGCCCTGTTCGGGCTCCGCCACGATCCCTGCAAAGGCAGCGGGCCAGTTCGACGGCGTGACGGTCAACGTCATGACCCAGACCGGCGCGATCCAGGAGCCGCTGCAGCGCCGGGCGCCTGAGTTCGAGAAGCTGACCGGCGCCAAGATCAACGTCATCGCCGTGCCGTTCTCGGACCTCTACCAGAAGGTGCTGACCGACTGGGCGAGCGGCACGAACTCGGTCGACGCCGCGGTGTTCGCGCCGCAATGGATGGTCGACTACGTGGCGGGCGGCTATCTCGAGGACCTCGGCGGCCGCATCGCCAAGGACAAGGCGCATCGAATGGGACGACATCGGCGCCGTTCTTCCGCGATTTCTCGTCGAGCTTCGGCGGCAAGACCTATCTCGTCCCGCTCGATGGCGACTTCCACATGCTCTACTATCGGACCGACGTGTTCGAGAAGGCCGGCCTGAAGCCGCCGACCACCTGGGACGAGTATCTGGCCGACGCCAAGGCGCTGAACGGCAAGGATTTCAACGGCGACGGCACGAAGGGCTACGGCTCCTGCATCGCCAAGAAGCGCAACGCGCAGAGCTACTGGTTCGTCACCGACGTGGTCGGCTCGATGACCCAGGCGAAGGGCACCAGCCAGGGCACGTTCTTCGACACCAAGGACATGAAGCCGCTGGTCGACAACGCGGCCTTCCGCAAGGCGCTCGAGTTCCTCAAGGAGTCGTCGCAAGTACGGCCCGCCGGACGAGCTCAACATGGACGTCAGCGACACGCGTCCGCTGTTCGTCTCCGGCAAATGCGCCCTCAACCTCGACTGGGGCGACGTCGGCGTGCTGGCGATCGACCCGAAGACCTCCAAGGTGATCGACAAGACCGGCGCAACGCATCATGCCCGGCTCGAAGGAGGTGCTGAACTGGGACAGCGGCAAGCTCGAGGCCTGCACCGGCCGCCACCTGCCCGAACGCCATCGACGGCGTGAACCACGCGCCCTACGCGGCGTTCGGCGGCTGGAGCGGCGGCATCAACGCCAAGGCCGAAGCACAAGGTGAAGGACGCGGCCTACGCCTTCTTCTCCTACCTGTCGCAGCCGGCGCAGTCCGGACATCGACGTGACGATCGGCGCGACCGGCTTCAACCCTACCGCACGTCGCAGCTGACCTACGGCGACACCTGGAAGAACGGCGGCATGAGCGAGAAGGCGGCCGGCTTCTATCTCGGCGCCATCAAGGCCAGCCTGAACAGCCCGAACATGATCCTCGACCTGCGCATTCCGCAGAACCAGAAATACCAGCAGGTCGTGCTCGACGAGGCGGTGTCGCGCTTCCTGTCGGGCGAGATCGACGAGGAGGCGACGGTCAAGGCCGTCGCGGACGGCTGGAACGACCTGAACGAGCAGATCGGCAAGGACGAGCCAGCTGAAGTTCTACAAAGGCACGCTCGGCGTGCAGCGCTGACGCAGCGATCGCGGCGCTTCTCGGCGTGCCGGTGCCGGCAGCATCCGAACGCATCTCCGAGCGACACGCGCGCCTGAGGCCGGCATCGCTCATCCGCACCGATGACATCCTAGCCGTGCAGCGCCGATCGAAACTCCGCGCCGAGACCAGCGTTCGGCGAATGGGTCGACCGCCATAGCGGGCCGCATCATGGTGCTGCCGGCGGTGCTGATCCTGCTCGTCTTCGCGATCTTTCCGCTGATCATCTCGGCCTATCTGTCGCTCTCGCGCTTCGCGCTGGCGGCCGGCAGCTTCAAGCTGACCTTCATCGGCCTCTACAATTTCCAGCGCCTGCTGTTCGGGGTGCAGCAATATCATCTCATCGGCACGTTCAAGCCGATCGGCCCGATCGGATGGGTCGTCTTCGGCGCTCGTCGCGGCGATGCTCGTCTATCTGGCTCGCTCGCTCCGTCAGGGCCGGCGTTCAGCCGTGTCGGCTTCGTCGGCCGGCTGATCTCCGCGAGCCTGATCGCCGCGCCTCGTGCTGGCCGCTGCTGGCGACGACCTGTCGCCGGCGGCGTGCAGGGCACGCTGCTGACGACCTTGCTCTACGTCTTCGTCGGCGTTCGGTGCAGTTCCTGCTCGGCCTCGGCCTGGCGCTGCTCTGCGCCCAGCCGATCCGCGGCCCGCAACTGGTTCCGGGTCGATCTTCTTCATTCCGCTGATGGTGACGCCGGTCGGCGTCGCCTACATGTTCCGCATGCTGGCCGACATGCAGAAGGGGCCGTTCGCGCCGCTCAGCCACGCCTTCGGCCTCGGCGACTGGTCCTGGGCGACGCAGGCCTGGTCGGCCCGCCTCATGGTGCTGGTCGGCGACACCTGGCAGTGGACGCCCTTCATGTTCATCGTGCTGCTCGCCGCGATCGAGAACCAGCCGCGCGATCAGGTCGAGGCCGCGCGGGTCGACGGGGCCGGAAGCTGGCAGATCTTCCGCGACATCACCTGGCCTGCGATCGCGCCGGTCGCCGCGACCGTGGTGCTGATCCGGCTGATCGAGGCGTTCAAGATCATCGACCTGCCGAACGTGCTGACCGCCGGCGGCCCCGGCCTCGCGACCGAATCGCTGACGCTGCACTCCTTCATCGCCTGGCGCACCCAGGACCTCGGCGGCTCGGCGGCGGTCGGCTACCTGCTGCTGTTCGTCTCGACGTCACCTGCGTGTCGTTCTTCAACTATCGTGGTGCGGCCGACGCGGAGATACCAGTGACCGAGCCGCCCGACACGCGCGCCGCTGATGCGGCGATCTGTTCGAGCCGACGAGCCTCGACGTCATGGCGCCGGTGCCGAAGATCGCGACCTATGCGGTCCTGGCCTTCTGGACGCTGGTCGTTCTGTTTCCCGCTCTACTGGGTGGTGGTCACCTCGTTCAAGATCGAGATCGAGGTCGACAGCGGTCCCTTCTACATCCCCTTCGTCGACTTCCAGCCGACGCTCGACGCCTGGAACTTCATGCTGCTGCACAACAACACGCTTGGCCCCTACTTCAACTCGATCGTCGTGGCGCTGGCCAGCACGATGCTGGCGCGTCCTGATCGGCGCGCTCGCCGCCTACGCGCTGGTGCGCATCCGTTTCCAGGTCAAGCTCGCCGGCGATCGTCACCTTCATCGTGCTCGTGTTCGGCGATCATCGTCGCGGTGGCGGTCTTCGGCGTGCCCTGGACCGTGGCGCTCGCCGTCGCGGTCGTGCTGTTCTTCCTCGCGCTCGTCGACGTTCGTGCGTCGCTTCAAGGCGGCGGTCGGCAACAACGACATCGAATTCTGGATGATCTCGAACCGGATCATGCCGCCGATCGTCGCCGTGCTGCCGATCTATGTCATGTTCCAGCAGCTGAAGCTGCTCGACACGCAATTCGCGCTGATCTCGACCTATACGGCCGTCAACCTGCCGATCGTGGTCTGGCTGACGCGCGACTTCTTCGCCGGCATTCCGCTCGACCTCGAGGAAAGCGCGGAGATCGACGGCGCCTCGAAATTCCGGGTGTTCTTCACCATCGCGCTGCCGCTGGTGCGCTCGGGGCTCGCGGCGACCTTCCTGCTGGTCCTGATCCTCGCCTGGAACGAGTACCTGCTGGCCCTGTTCCTCTCCAATGCCAAAGCGCAGACCATGCCGGTTCTGGTGTCGGCGCAGAACACCACCCGCGGTCCGCAATGGTGGTACATGTCGGTGCTGATCGTGATCATGATCGCGCCGGTGATCGTCATCGCCGCCTTCCTGCAGAAGCACATCGCGCGCGGCCTGCTGGTCGGCGCCGTCAAGGGTTAGCGCCGATGCGGGTCAGGCTCGACAACATCCACAAGTCCTTCGGCGTCGGTCGAGGTGGTCAAGGGCCTGAGCCTCGAGGTCGAGGACGGCGAGTTCCTGGTGCTGCTCGGGGCCTCGGGATCGGGCAAGACGACGGCGCTGCGCATGATCGCCGGGCTCGAAATCGGTGACGTCCGGCCGCGTCCTCATCGGCGACCGCGACGTGACCGACGTGCTGCCGAAATATCGCGACATCGCGATGGTGTTCCAGTCCTACGCGCTCTACCCGCACAAGACCGTGTTCGCCAACATCGCCTATCCGCTCACGGTGCGGAAGCACCCGCAAGGCCGAGATCGAGGCGACCGTGAAGGACGTGGCCCGCCAGGTGCAGCTCGATGCGCTGCTCGACCGCTATCCGCGCCAGCTCTCGGGCGGCCAGCGCCAGCGCGTCGCGCTCGCGCGCGCCATCGTACGCCGGCCCGCGGCCTTCCTGATGGACGAGCCGCTGTCCAATCTCGATGCCAAGCTTCGCGGCTACATGCGCGCCGAGCTCAAGCACATGCAGCCCCAGCTCGGCATCGACCACGATCTACGTCACGCACGACCAGGTCGAGGCGATGACGCTCGCTCACCGCGTCGCCCTGCTCGAGCGCGGCGTCCTGCAGCAGCTCGACACGCCGGCCAACATCTACAATGCGCCGGCCAATCTGTTCGTCGCCGGCTTCATCGGCTCGCCGCCGATGAATTTCCTGAAGGGCGAACTGGTCGACGGCCGCTTCTCCAGTGTGGCGGGCAGCTTCGGCACTGAAGCCCGCGCCTCGGAACAGGCCGCGGTGGCCGGAATCAGACCGGAGGACGGCCGGATCACGGCGCCGGGCGAAGGCAAGATCCAGGGCGCGGTCTACGCGACGGAGCTCATGGGTGATCACGTCCTCGCCACCTGCCGCTGCGGCGCGCGACACCATCGCGGTCAAGGCCGACAAGACTTTCGCGCGGGAGATCGGCGCGCCGGTCGGCATCGATTTCGACAGCCGATGTATTCACCTGTTCGGCGGCGAGCATGGGGCTCGCATTGGGCGCTCTTGATGATCGACGCCTCCGTTTAGACCCTGCGAAAAACGACGCGGGCGGCGGAGGACCACCGGCAGGACGGGTCATCGAGGCGAGTACACGACCATGTTGCCTCTGCTCTCGAGGCCTGGATCGCTCGGCAGCCTCACCCGAAACTGTCGCGGGCTGAAGCAATCCCGACTACGGTTCGCGACGGGCCTACATTGTTGGCCGAGGACCGCTGACGCGCCTCGACGATCCCGCGGATGCGATTGATTGCACAGGAAATTCACCGTATCGTTTTTGTTTTCATTTCAATAAATTTATCAGGGGAGCAATATATTCATGACATTACAGGTGATTGGCGCCGGCCTTGGGCGCACAGGAACATATTCGCTGAAGCTCGCGCTCAACCAATTGGGGTTTGGGCCCTGCCATCACATGGAGGAGGTGCTGCAGCAGATGCCGGTGCAGGTGCCGCTCTGGTTGGCGGCAGCCAAGGGCAGGGCGGACTGGGCGGCGATCTACGACGGCTACGACAGTGCAGTGGATTGGCCGACGGCAAGTTTTTATCGTGAATTGAACAATGCTTATCCTGCGGCCAAATTCGTCCTAACCGTCCGCAGTGTAGAAAGCTGGGTTCAGAGTTTCTCGGACACAATCTACAAGCTAATGGCTGGCCGCGAACACGCGCCCAAAGAGATGCAGTCCTGGCTTGAGATGGGCGAGGCGGTTCTTGGCAAGGCCGGCTTTGTCGACGGCCTCGACACGGCGGCACTCACGAAGGCGTTCAACGCTCATAACGACGCCGTCAAGGCTGTCGTCCCTGCAACCGAGCTCCTAGTGTATCAGGTCAGGGATGGATGGGAACCTCTCTGTGCTTTTCTTGGCAAAGCAGTTCCCCCCGACATATTCCCCCGAACGAACGATCGCAGCGAATTCTGGGATCGGGTTTCCGGCAAGAACTAGCGATCAGTGATCCCGAGCGGCGCGAGGAGCGGGTCGGAGGCGGTGAGGAGTTGTTCACGGAAGGGCCTTGGGCGCCGAACTGAGCGCTGGCCCGCCCGTCGTCATCGCCCATGGTTCAGCAAAGTTGCTTGCGCACTCCGATCAGCATCGGCATTCTGGCCCTGAGGCCTCTCGCTTTGAGCCTCGTTGTTGCATGGAGGCTTTGATGCCTGCTTCTTTCATTGGATCATCAGAAATTGCTGCCAATTCCGGAACAGATTGGTTCATCCACGGTTACGGACCAAAGGACGCCTTCACGTTCAGCATTATAGTTGACGGCCAAGTCGCCGATGGAGTTCCATTTCCGCTAAGTCATTGCACGCTAACAACAGGGAGTTACTTTAAACACGTTGATGGAACTTACGCACAAACCATTCACATCCAAAACAATGCTCCATTCAATCCGTGCTTTGTTCGTATTTACGACTTATTCGACACGGCTCCTTAGCGGCCGGGAAATGTTTTAGAGAAGGGGAGATACTTATGAGTAAAGCTTTGAAAGTCCACATCGTGCACGACGTAACCGGTCGAATCATATCAGTGAACCGTGTCATGAAGGAAGGACGGGTCGCGGTTTTGGGAGGCGCCGGCAATCTCGTTTTTGAGGCCGAAATCGACGAGCAGATGGCGGCCGAGGGGATCACTTCCAGATTTAGGGTCGACACGATGAAGAAGGAATTGGTTCCAAACCGCTAGAGGCTGTCAGGCTGTAATTGCACCATAGCCGGCGTGTCGGAGGTAGGCTGCGCATTCGGCTGGACTGAACCGGTCGAGAAGACTGCCGACCTCTCGCCAAGAACTCCTCGACGGTGCGGCGGTCGGCTTTGCGGAACAGTGTCTTGAGCTTGGCAAAGAGCATCTCGATCGGATTGAGATCGGGGCTATAGGGCGGGAGGAACAAAAGGTGCGCGCCAGCGGCGCGGACAGCGTTGCGGGCACGCTGCCCCTTGTGGCTGCCGAGGTTGTCGAGCACCACCACGTCACGCGGCTTCAAGGTCGGTGCGAGGCTCTGCTCCACCCAGGCCGTGAACAGCTCGCCGTTGATCGGACCGTCGAACACGCATGGCGCGACCACTTCGCCCCGGCGCAGGCCCGCGATGAAGGTCAGGGTGCGCCAGCGCCCGTGGGGAACCTTGGCGAGGAGCGGGGCGCCACGCTGGCACCAGCCCCTGAGGCGGGTCATATCCGTGCGGATCCAGGTTTCGTCCAGGAAGACCAGGCGGTCCGGATCGATCCGATGCTGGTGAGCGCGCCAGCGCCGGCGGAACCGAGCGACCGCGGGGCGATCCTGCTCGGTGGCGATCAGGGTCTTTTTTTCACCGTCAGGCCCTGCCGGCGAACGAAGCGCCATACCGTGTCGTGCGTGACTGACGTGCCCTGCTGGCTGAGTTCGGACGCGAGCGCACGCATCGTCAGGTCCGGCTTCTCGGCCAGCCGCGTCCGCAGCCAGTCCCTAACAGCCGCCGTGATCGGAGACGGACGCGGGCCGCCCCGCTTGGCCGGCGTCAGATCGGCGCCGGCCCGCAGCTTTTGCCCGAGCCGAACCGCACTCGCGGCCGACACCTGGAACCGTGCCGCAACGACCCGAACCGACTCACCGCCCACCACCGCCGCCGCAACGCGTTGCCGCAAATCCAATGAAAGCGCCTTGCCCATGACCGCCAGCCTCCGCCAACAGCCACACGGAATCAGATCGGCCCAGAAAACGCCAGACCAGCCGATTCCGATAAGCCCTGACAAACTCTAGTCTGGACCCGCATCATCGTGTGATTGATCGTCCTGTCGGTCTTCGGGCGTGCAGCCCGGAGCGGGATGGGCGATCCGGGCTTCGAGGAGGAGCCGGCACATCTCCGCATTGGCTTCCGCGGCGCCGCGCACACCGCGGATCGCCCGCAGATGCTGCGTGTATGTCGCGGCCGTGACCGGAAGGCCGGCCGTTGTGACGAAGGCTGGGGCGAGAGGGGCGGTATCAGCCTCGTGCCGCCGCATCGCCAAATAGCGCAGGGCCGCGCCGCGGATCTCTCCATCGTCGTGCCCGGTGAGCCCATGCAGGTCGGCCATCGTGGTGGCGAGCGCCGCCTCGACGCTCCAGCGCGAGACGAGGAGACGCAGCAGGCGCTCCTGCCGTCCGAGAAAGGCGCGCTCCCGGAAGGTGCGCCGCAGTGCGTCGAGATCCGTGTCCGCCTCGCCTGCGAAAACGGCTGCGAAGCCGAGCCCTTCCGCCACCCCCCGGTTGATTTTACGCGCCGCGAAATGGTCGACGAGCCGGATCGTCGCCTTCTCCACAAAGGGCAGCTGTTCCAGCGCGTGGCGCATGTCGGTCGCCATCAGGAAGGCGAAGTTGGCCGAGCACCAGAAGGTCGGGAGCCGGAACACCACCTCGATCTCGCGGGACCCGACGTGAAGCGCCTCGATGAAGCCCATCGTGGTCACCGGCTCGTCGAGTTCCGGGTCGAGCACCGTGTCGAGAGCCTGCATGGCGGCCGCGTGGCGGGCCGCATCCGCATCCGAGGCCACGGGCGCATCCGCACCCTCGACGTCAGGCCGCAGCATCGATCTCGCCCCGCGCGAGCATGATCTCGCCGTCCTTGGCCAGTGCTTGCGGAAGCCTGCATTCGGCGGGAACCTCGAGGTCATAGAGCTTCGCGGCATTAAGCCCGAGGATCTTGCGCTTCACATCCAGGGTCAGTTCGACACCGGCCTCCCCGGCGAGATCGTCGGGAAAGTGGTAGTCGATGAACTTCTCGATGATCCACTTCGGACTGGTAATCCCGTAGTCCGAGCCGAAGATCAGCCTGTCAGGCCCGAGGAAGAAAAGAAGATCGGCCAGCATCTGCCCGAAGTATCTTGGGCGAGCGTGAATGAAGGAGGGGATCAGCGCGAGCCCGCCGTAGACGTTCGGCTCCTGGCCCGCGATCCAGCAGAAATCGTCGATCCGCGGCATGCCGCAATGGTCGATGATAAAGGTGAGGTCCGGGAACATCGTCGCCACGCGGTCGACGTCGTGGACGTCGAAGGCGTCCTTGTCGAGCGGGTGGATGGTCGGGCCCTTGTGGATATGAATGTTCCGGATGCCGAGTTCCCGGCACTTCTCCATGTAAGGCGCGACGAAGTCGTCCTTCAGCGAATAGCCTTTGGAGGCGCCGTTCCACTCGGCGGTATAGAGCTTCACGCCCTTGATCTTGTATTTGGCGTGATCAGCCTCAAGGCGCTCGAGGCCCCGTGAACCGTCCCGCGGGTCCATGCGCCCGTTGAGCACGACCTTATCGGGATAGGCCTGCTTGAAGGCGGCGCACTGGTCGATGGTGTTGAAGCCATCGACGATAGAATTCGCGCAGGTCGGTCGGCAGCATCACGCCGATATCGACGTAGCCGTCTTCGAACAGGTCCTTCGCGGCACCCTGGATACCGTAGTGGCAGAATCGGTCGAAATCCCAGCGCAGCTCCTTCGGGGTCATGCCCACGTGGGAGCCCCAAAAACTCTCGATGAAGGTCAGGCCGTAACGATTGCGCCGGTTCTCCGGCCGGGCATCCCACAGATGGATGTGCCCGTCGACAACGAAGATCTTCTCTCCCTGCGGGGTCACAAACATGGAGCCTCCCGTGCTCGCGAGCTTCTGGTGAGCCTTGCCGGCTTCTTCCAACTTGCCGCTTTATGCCATGCTGTCTTGTACAACTAACCAGGGAACGCCATGGCGGATGAGGACGCGCGATACTTCGCCGACCATGGTGCGCTGGTCACGCCGGAAGAACAGGCGCGCTACGCACGACTGGTCGCGCAATCTGACCGGCCCCGCAGCACGGCGGATTTCGCCGCCATCCACGCGTCGACCCAGGTAAGGTCGTGCCGCCCCGAGTGACGAATGGCGAAGCCGATATGACAGTCCAAATGGCAAACGCGTCGCCTCAATCGGCTCATCGTTCGCAAGGTCGTCGGGTGCCGTCCAAGCTCGACCGACGAGATCGCTTTCGGCCTTCAGCCGACGCTGGCGCGGCTGATCAAATCACATCAACTGGGGGATAGCGAGGCGTCGCGCTCGGCCTTAAAAGCTGGTGTTGTACAGAGCGGGGAGGCCGTCCCATGGACGATGCGCTTTACGGAACGCGCGACAGACGCGGTGATTGGAAACCCAACAGGCTGCTTTCGTATCCGCCGGTCTTTGTCTGGCCCGCGAAGCCGCTCGCCTTTGCCAAGTGGCTGTTCGGCTATCCCGGCTACATTCTGCCCTGGAACCTGTTCTACGGTCTCGTTGGCGTCCTGCTGTGGACTTACCTGACGCCGAGCATGGAGACCATGCAGCACCTGGCGCCCGGTTGGATCGCCTTTCTCCTGGCCCGCAACGCCGTCCTGGTGTTCCTGTTCTTCGGCGCGTTCCATCTCCGCCTCTACATGCAGAAGAAGCAGGGAACGAGCTTCAAATTCAATGCCCGGTGGCCGTCGGCCGACAACGCGGCGTTCTTGTTTGGCAACCAGAACATCGACAACGTGATCTGGACATTCGCGAGCGGCGTGCCGATCTGGACAGGCTTTGAAGTCCTCACCCTCTGGGCTTTCGCGAACCGCTACATCCCTTACGTCAGCTTCGCCGAGCATCCGGTCTATTGCGCGGCGGTGTTCTTCCTCATTCCGGTATGGCGAGATCTGCACTTCTACCTCGTGCATCGCCTGATCCACTCGCATTTACTCTACCATAACGTGCACAAGCTGCATCACAACAACGTCAATCCAGGCCCCTGGTCGGGTCTCGCGATGCACCCGATCGAGCATCTCCTCTACTTTTCCGTCGGCCTCATTCACTGGTTCGTCCCGTCGAACCCCGTGCACGCCATTTTCAATTTGACGCATGCCGCACTGGCGCCTGCGCCGGGTCACGCGGGTTTCGAGAAGGTCGTGTTGAGCGATGGCAGCGCGATCGACACGCATTGCTACGATCACTACCTCCATCACAAGTTCTTCGAGTGCAACTACTCGGATGGCGTGATCCCGATCGACAAATGGTTCGGCACCTTTCACGACGGTTCGACGGAGGCCGAGAGCCGCATGAACGCGCGATTCATGGAGCGGGCGGCCAAGCAGCGGGCGAGGCAGGAAGCCAAGTCGGCACGCCGCGTCGCTTGAAGACGCGCCGGACAAAGGCTCAGAGGCGGCAACGGCTCTTCGAACCAAGCCGGTCGACCCTCGCCGCAGCGCTCCGCCGCAGGCAGAGAATCCCTTGATTGGGTCCATGTCGTCGCGCCCACAAGGCGGAACGGGATCAAACCGGATCACGCCCCCCATCTGACGGTGTCACCCGTCGCAGCGTCAGATTGATCCGTCCGCCGTCTGGCAGCAGGGTCGAAGAGCCGGCGATCACGCGGTCGACGCCATGGAAGGACAGCCGCGCCGGTCCGCCGAGCACCAGTGCGTCGCCTGAGGCGAGCCGAAACGAGCGGGTCGGAGCGCGCCGAGTTCATGCCGCCGAGGCGGAACAGGGCAGTGTCGCCGAGCGAGAGGGATACGACCGGCGCGGAGAGTTCGGCCTCGTCGCGGTCCTGGTGCAGCCCCATTCGAGCCGTCCCGTCGTAGAGGTTGATCAGGCAGGCTTCCGGCGGCGCCGTGAAGCCGCCGAGCTCGAACCAGGCCTCGAGCAGACGATCCGGAATGGGCGGCCAAGGACGCCCGACCTCCGGATGCAGCGGCTGGTAGCGGTAGCCGCTGGCGTCCGAGACCCAGCCGAGCGGCCCGCAATTGCTCATGCGGACCGAGAAGGGCTGGCCGGTGCGCGGCATGCTCGGCCGGAACGGCGGCGCCTCCTTCAGAACTGCCATGATCGCATCGCGCAGCGCGCGCTGCGCCGCGTCGTTGAGGTAACCGGGACGATAGCTCGGCCCCGGGTACGATCTCGGCCATGTCAGCGCGCGGCGGCCTTGGCCTCGATCGCGTCCCAGATCATGGCGGCGATATCCGGGCCGCCGAGGCGCTTGATGGCGCGCAGGCCCGTCGGCGAGGTCACGTTGATCTCCGTCAGCCAGCCATCGATCACGTCGATGCCGGTGAACAGCAGGCCGCGCCGCTTCAATTCCGGCCCGATGGTGTCGCAGATCTCGCGCTCGCGCGCGGTCAGTTCGGTGGCGCTGGCCGCGCCGCCGCGCACCATGTTGGACCGGATGTCGTCCTGGGCCGGCACACGGTTGACCGCACCGGCCGCGACGCCGTCAACCAGGATGATCCGCTTGTCCCCCTGCACCACCTCCGGCAGGAAGCGCTGCACCACCCAGGGTTCGCGGAAGGTGGTCGAGAACAGGTCGAACAGCGAGCCGAAGTTCGGATCCCTGCGGGCCACCTTGAACACGGCCGCGCCGCCGTTGCCGTAGAGCGGCTTCATCACCACGTCGCCCTGCTCGGCCCGGAATGCCTCGATCGCCGCGCGGTCGCGTGTGATCAGGGTCGGTGGCATGAGGACAGGAAAATCGAGCACGAATAACTTTTCGGGGGCGTTGCGTACGCCGGCCGGGTCGTTGACCACCAGGGTGTCGGGTCGCAGGCCTTCGAGAAGATGCGTGCTGGTAATGTAGGCGAGGTCGAACGGAGGATCTTGCCGCAGCAGGATCACGTCCATCCCGCGCAAACTGCGCGGATTCGCCTCTCCGAGGCTGAAATGGCGGCCGGCCTCGTCCTTAACGGTGAGTGGCGCTACGACGGCGCTGACATCGCCGCCCCGGTGGGACAGCCGATCGGGCGTGTAATAGAAAAGGTCGTGGCCGCGCGCCTGCGCTTCGAGCAGCAGCGCGAAGGTCGAATCGCCTGCGATGTTGATGGTCTGGATCGGGTCCATCTGGACGGCGACGGAGAGCGCCATGATCGGTCCTGCTGATGTCGGGTCAGCCGCAAAGCGCATGGCCGTTCGACGGCGTCAACTCCTGTGCCCGTCAGGCCGCCGTCGCAAGCCGAGAAGTCTCTGTTAACAATGGAATGCCAGGATTCGGCAGCTGCCCCCGACGCGTTGCTGCGGGATCGGCCGCTTCCTCGACATGGAGTCGGGGAAGCCTGTTCGCGTTCCCCATGGGGCGTCATGCGCAGTTCAGTGTTGTCCGCCGCCGCCAAGCCCGCGCCCCGGGGCCGAAGAGACCTGAGCGTCGGTCTCATCGATGCGGCGGTCTTGTTCGATGCGGCGCCGATCTCCCTCTGGCTCGAAGACTATAGCGCCCTCAAGGCCCTGTTCGATAGTTGGCGTGCGGCGGGGATCGTTGATCTTCGCGCCTATCTGCTCGAGGATGCGCCTCGCATCGCCGCGTGTTCGCAGAGTATCCGCGTGCTCAAGGTCAATGCCGCGACACTGGCGCTGTTCGGCGCAAGGTCGATGGAGCATCTGGTCGAAAACCTCGACTCCGTCTTCCGCGGCGATATGCACAAGACGTTCGTCGATGAACTCGTGCAGTTGTGGGAGGGCAAGCGCGCCTTTCGCAGCACGACCGTCAACTACAGTCTCAGTGGCAGCCGGATCGACATCCAGCTGAAGGGCACCATCCTCGATGGCCATGAGGATCGCTGGGACCGGGTGCTCGTCGCCGTCGAGGATGTCACCGAACGCGAGGCTGCGCTGCGCCGGCTGGCGGTGAGCGACAGCTATGCGCGCGGACTTTTCGAGCATTCGCCCGTGTCGCTCTGGGTCGAGGACTTTTCGGGCGTGAAATACATGCTCGAAACGCTGCGCGACCGCGGCATCGAGGACTTTCGCACCTTCACCGATGTGCACCCGGAATTCGTTACCCGCTGCATGAGCGAGATCCGCGTCATCGACGTGAACCGCCACACCCTCGAGCTCTTCGGAGCTGGCGACAGGCCGGAACTCCTGCGTCGCCTCGGGGACATCTTCAGGGACGACATGGCGCGCCATTTCCGCGAGCAACTCGTCGATCTTTGGGAGGGCCGGCTCTTCCAGCGCCGCGAGGTGGTCAATTACGCGCTCGACGGCACCGAGTTGCACCTCCACATGCAGTTCTCCGTATTGCCGGGCCGAGAGGGCGACTGGAGCCTGGTCCAAGTGGCTCTGACCGACATCACGGCGCGCAAGAAAGCGGAAGCCTATCTGGAATTCTTGGGCCGGCACGACGTGCTGACCAAGCTTTGCAACCGCTCCTTCTACAACGACGAACTGAATCAACTCGAACGCAAGAGCACGTACCCGGTCACCATCGTCATGGCCGATCTGAACGGACTGAAGGCCGCCAACGACACACGCGGACATGCAGCCGGTGACAGCCTCCTCCGGCGCGCTGGAGAAGTGTTGGCCAAGGCCGTCGATGCGCCTTACACGGCTGCGCGCATCGGCGGCGACGAATTCGTCATCGTCATGCCGCATGCCGATGCCCGGGAGGGCGAGGCGGTGATGAAGAGCCTCGCCGAAATCATCGACCTCAACAATCAATTCCACGCCGGTGCACCCCTCTCGCTTGCGGTGGGCGTGGCGACGACGAGCGAACCCGGTGAGCGGCTGGAAGCTGTCGCGCGGCGAGCCGATCTCGCAATGTACAAAGCGAAACGGGATTACCATCGTGAGCGGGGCGACAACGGCGACTAGAAATCGGCGTGATCGCCAAGCAAGCTGATTGCCACTGCGCGGTTCCGACTGGAGATTGACGTAAGTAAAAAAGCGTTGCCTTATTGCAGCGACGATGGAGTTCGTCGGTGCTTCGTGCCTTTGGTCCGACAGTTAAACGTGATAAGCGAGCCGAAGATACTCCATCGCAGCATAGAAAATTACTAATACAGGGTATCAACTTCGCCCCGGAAATGATCGGAGTGGGCAAATATACCGCCGAGCTTGCGCGTTGGCTGGCGGCGAGAGGCCATTCCGTCGAGGTTGTCGCCGGGCAGCCGCACTATCCCGGCTTTGTCGCGCAAACCCAAAACTCGCATCGCTACCGCCGCACCTTCGAGGATGGCTTGGCAGTCACCCGATGCCCGCTCCTGCTGCGCCGCGGCGGACGCGGCATCTGGCGCCTCGTCGCGCCGCTCACCTTTGCGCTGACTGCGGCTCCTGTTCTTCTCTGGCGAGCTCTGCCGATTCCGGCCCTCGGTCGTGCTCTGCGTGGAGCCGACCTTGTTCGCCGCACCGGTCTCCATCCTCGCGGCGCGCATCGCGGGAGCAGAGCTCGTCCTGCACATCCAGGATCTCGAGGTGGATGCTGCCTTTGCGACAGATCACCTGCGCGGGCGGTTGCTTCGACAGATCGGCGCGGCGCTCGAGCGTCGGCTTCTGCGCTCCTTCGATACGGTCGTCACGATCTCGGACGCGATGGCGGAGCGGCTGGCTGGGAAAGGAGTGGACCGGCTGAGGCTTACGGTCACGCGCAACTGGCTCCAAAACGTGAAACGTCCGCGCGATGAGGCTGTCGAGCAACTGCGCGAAAGGTTGGGCATCGGGCAGGGGGAGCAGATCGTCGTGTACGCCGGCCATCTCGGCGCCAAGCAGGACGTGCCGATGCTGCTGACAGCGTTGGCGGAGCTGTCACGACTCCGCCAAGTACGCGTCGTGATCGCAGGGGCCGGGCCAATGGGGCCGCTGGTCGCGGCTGCGGGGCTTCCAAACGTGATTCAACTTCCCTTGCAGTCGCCGGATGCCTACGAGACGCTGCTCGCACTGGCAGATGTGAATGTCCTGCCGCAAGCCGCGTGCGCCTCCGATCTCGTCTTCCCGTCCAAGCTCGGTTCGATGTTGGCCGCGGGCCGCGGCGTCGTCGTGACCGCATGCCCCGGCTCCGAGCTTGCGCGCTGGATCGGCGGTGCCGCGCTCGTGGCGCCCCCCGGCGACCCTGCCGCGTTCGCGTCAGCGATTGCCGGGGCTCTCGACGAAGCGCCGGGGTCGCGGTGCCGGGAGGCGGAGGCGCTCGTCCGAAGCCTTGACGCGAGCACTCTGCTTCCGGCCTTCGAAGCCTGTCTGTTCGGACGATCCGGCCGCTCCGCGCAAGACGACGGGACGCACGACCTGTGGTCAGTCGGATCGCTCCAAGGTCCAAGATCAGGGGCGGCTGAACAATTGGCCTAACGATCTGCTCAGCTTTCGGGTGCATGCTGGGTCATGAGGGCTGCGCATCAGAACGCGGCCAAGGGGGCGTTGCGCCGACATTCGGCCGGCCTGGATCGGGACTGCTCGTCGATGGCGCTTGTTCGCGGATTGGTTGGTTACGCGCCGGCCGTGATCGTGCCCCGCCTTCTCATGCTGGCGCAGATCACGCTGCTCACGCGGTTCATCCCGCAGGCCGAGTTCGGCCTCCTGGTGCTGGTCATGACGGTGGGCGATGCGATCGACGCGCTGTGCTGCAACTGGATTCGCACCGTGCTCGGACGGTTCGGGGCCGGCAAAACCGACGGGCTGGCCGAGGAGGCGGCACAGGCGTTCATCGCCTACGCGCTGTTCGCCGGCGCGCTGGCCCTCCCAGCAGCACTGGTCGTCGCGCATTACGTTCCGCACGTGCAGCCTGCCATGTTCTTCGCCTGCATTGCAGGCTACCTGCTGACCAACGGCATCGCCCGCAATGCTCTGACCCTGCTGGCCCTGCGCGGCAAGAAGCTCGCCTTTTTCACGGTCGAGGTGGTCAGAACCGGGCTTGGCTTTGCCGCCGTCATGACCCTGGCAGCCACCGACACCGTCGACGCCTATTGGCCCCTCGCCATGGTCATGAATGCCGCGGCCGGATTGGCGGCGGTGATCGGCGACCTATACCGCTCTGAAGGGAGTCGGACTTCGCTGGCCCAAACACTGGGAGTGGGACAGGCTTGGCTATGCGACCCCGCTGTTTGCCGGCGCAATCATCGGGATCGTGCTCAATCAGTCGGACCGCATGGTCACCGAATTCTTCGCCGGACCCGCGGCTCTCGCAACCTACGCCGCCGCCGTCACGCTGGCCCGGCAGCCGCTCGAGTTCATCTTCTCGGTGATCAACGTCCGCACCTTCCCCGAATTGATGGAAGCCTATGAGAAGGGCGGTGCCAAGGCCGGCGGCGAGCGCATCGCCGACCTCGCCTCCGTCATGGCCATGCTGGCCCTCCCGGCAGCCATTGGTCTCGCGCTCGTCGCCGAGCCGCTGGCGCGAACCTTTCTCACGCCCGCCTATGTCGAGACCGCGCGGACCGTGATCCCGCTGGGTGCCCTGGCAGGGATACTCGTGGGCCTGAAAATGTTCGTCTTCGACCAGGCCCTCCACATGACCAAAGCGATCTGGCGCAACATCCTGGTCACGGTGCCGGCCATGGCGTTCAGCTTGGCCCTGACGGCGTGGCTGGCCGCAAGGTTCGGCGCGCAGGGATGCATCCTCGGGGTCGTGGCGCAGGCCGCCTTTGCGCTGGCGATCACCGTCATCCAGGCGCGTCGCGCGGTGCCGCTTTCGCTGCATGGCGACGATCTGGCCCGTATCGGGCTCATGTGTGCTGTGATGACGGTCTGCACCACACTCGCTTTGGCCCTGTCGGGCGGCTGGCCCGCGGCCGTTCAACTCGGCGCCGCGACTCTGACGGGCGCTCTCAGCTACGCCGCGAGCGGCTGGCTGCTGATGCCGCGGCCGCTTCGCGAACTTCTGCCAAGACGCGATGCCGGTTCCACCGCGGCCATCGCCTCGTGAGCCCTCGCTGAGCGGGCCGGCATGAGGGTCGTCGCCGCCTTTCTCGAGCAATACGTTGTTCAACTTCGTCATCGGCGTTCTGCTCGCACGCTTTCTGGGCCCGGCGGATTACGGCCGCTTCGCGCTCGCGGTCGCGGCGGCGGTGATGATCCAGACGATCGCCTTCGACTGGGCGCGTCTCGCGGCGGCCCGTTTCTATTCGGAGCGTGTGCGGACGGAGCAGCCGACGCTACGCGCGACGCTCGACGCCAGCCTTGCCCTGTTGATCGTCGGCCTGGTGGCATCGACGGCGGGGCTGCTGCTGCTCGGGTTCAGGCTGCCGATGTCGTCCGACCTTGCGCTGCTCGCGGTCGGGGTGGCGATCGCAAACGGCATCTTCGACTATACAACGGCGTTGGTGCGGGCACGCTTCCGAGACGGCCTCTACATGACGCTGGTCACCGGAAAGAACGCGCTGTCCATGCTGTTGACGGTCGGCGGGGCCTATTGGTTCGGCTCGGCGCGCGCAGCGCTGATCGGCGTCATCGTGAGCATGGCGGGATCGCTGGCGGCTGCTGGGCGTGACCTCGTCGATCCTGAGGCGAGCATGCGCCTCGCCGAGCGCCGTCTCGCGGGCACGCTGTTCCGCTATGGGCTGCCGATCGTGCTCGCCAACCTGTTCTATCAGACCATCCCGCTGGTCGATCGGCTCGTCATCGCGCACAACTTCGGCCTCGCTCAGTCCGGGCAGTTCTCGTTCGCCTATGACATTGGCGTGCGGGTCGTGGCCGCCGTCGGATCGATGCTCGACGTTCTGCTGTTCCAAATCGCCGTGAAGGCCGACGAACACCACGGCGGCGAAGAGGGCCGCCGGCAGGTCGGCCGCAATGTCGGCCTCGTGCTCGCGATCCTGGCGCCTGCCTGTGCCGGCCTATGGCTCGTCCTGCCAAGCTTCGAGAAGCTGGTTGTGCCTGCCGAGTTCCACGGCGCTTTCGCGCGCAACCTCGCGTTTCTGCTGCCGGGCCTGTTCTGCTACGGCGTGGTTTTCTTCGCTCTCAACCCGATGTTCCAGATCGTCAAGAAGACGGGCCCGTTGGTGGCTGTCGCGCTCGGCGCAAGCGCGGTCAATCTCGTTGCGCTTGCGGTGCTGCCGAGCGCAGTGGACAGCTTCGCGCTCGCCCAGGGCATCGCCCTGTCCGCGGCGGTTGTCCTCCTCGTGGTCTGGGCCGGACGGAGCCTGCGTCCGTTCTGGCCGCCTGCACGCGATGTTGCTGGGGTGCTCGGCGGAACCGCTGCGGTGGTCGCAACCGCATGGTGGACTGGCCGGGCCTTCGAGCCCGGCATGCTGCTCATTCTTCTGCAGATCGGTGCCAGCGCCGCCGTCTATGGACTGGTCGTCGCAGCGCTGGACCTTTGCGGCCTCCGGACGCTCGCAACGACGGCGTGGTGCCAGACCAGCCGGGTCAGGGGCGCCGGACCGGCGCCGCTTCTGTCTAGGCTTGCGACAACTGCTGCTGCGGCCAGCGTGCGCCGACGGTCGACGGCTCGTCGGCGATCTTCAGCCGCCGCCGCAAGTCGGCCGCGTGCGCAGGGTGAATGCGCGTGAGGTGGTCGAGATAGGCCGCGGCCACGCGGGGTTCCTCCCAGGGCACATCATGATGGATGGCGCCGTCGCCATCGAGGAGGGAGCCGGCCGGATCCCGCTCGAGCGCCTTCGGAAACAGCCCGACCGGGGAATTCAGGCTGACACCCTCGTGGCGTCGTGCCTCGCCGGTGATGAAGGCATGACCGAGGTCATGCCCGAACAGCCGGCCGAGATGCGTGCTGCCGATCGGCCGTGGGTTCATCTCGAGGAGCCAGGGCCGGTTCTCGGCATCGAGGATGAAATCGAAGCTCACGAAGCCCGAGCAGCCGAGTGCCGCCACGAGCCGGGCCGCCGCATCCTCCATTGCAGAATTGACCAGCGGCGCCAAAACAGTGCTGGCGCGGGTTCTCGGGTTTGACTGGACCGCAACCAGGCTGACGCCATCGACGACCCGCCCGTCCTGCGCCACCACGGTCCGCATGGCCAGAGTGCCGGCGACGAACTCCTGGACGAGGATCGGCGCGGCGCCATGATCGAAACCGGCGCCTCGCGCCAGGGCGCGCTTGAACCCTTGCTTCAGCCCGGCGCGGCGCAAAGCCACCGCGAGTTCGGCCTCGCTGTGCACCACGGTCACGCCGCCGCTGCCCGATGAATGGTCCCGTTTGACGACAAGCGGAAACCGCAACCCGGTTTGCTCGCCTGCTACGCCGTAGTCCGGCGTCAGCACGCCCGCTTCGGTCGCAGCCCGCATCAGCGGCAGCCGGTGACAGGCCGCCCTGTAGCCTTCCGGCGCGCCGAACGAGCGGATCAGCAGCGTCCTGAGGTGAAGAGGAGCGTCGAGGTCGAGCGCCAGGGTGCGAAGGATCAGCGCTGACAGCTCGTCGAGCGGCACCACCTGGTCCGCACCCCAATCGCGCACGGCCGCAGCGAGCCACCGCTTGAGGACGATCGTCCCGATCCAGGAGCCGAGATGGCGTGGCAGGTTGAATCGCCTGGTGACGACGCGCGGGAGCGACGCGAAGCAGCCCTTCGGCCCGAGAACGGCGCAAGCCGCGCCCTGCCGGCCGAGTTCGCCGACGATGCGATCGGATCCCACGTCGTTGGTGAGAGAGACAAATAGAACGCGGACGGCGTCGGCCATGTCTGCCCCGCTCGAGGACGCTAGGGCTGCGCCGATGGCGACGACGGCCGCCAGGCGTGGATCTGGTGCCGCTCCGGCTTGCGTGCCGCCTTCGGCGAGATGCGCCGCTTCGGTCGCGGCGATCCGGCGCGACACACGTCGTGCCGTAAAATCTGCACCGCAGACGAAACGCAGCATGGGCCCGAAGCTTGTCGCGGATTGCGTGCCGACGAAGAAGAGATGCGGCACCGAAGATTCGAAGCTGCCGGACAGCATCGGGGCGCCGGCCCCGGTGGCGATCGCGCCTCGGATGCTGGAGTCGAGCATGGCCAGGCGCTCCATGTCGACGTCGTAGCCCGTGGCCGCGATTACGTGGTCGGCCTTGACGCTGATCTGGGCGCCTTCGGCGTCCGACAGGTCGAGGAGCACACCTCCGTCGGCCTCGCGTGCACCGCGCAGCTTCGTCTCGAGCTTCAGGTCGACATGCGCCTCGATGATGTCGCGTACCGACCAGGCCGGAGCCGGGCCGAGATAGCGCTGCAGAATGCGCCCCCGCCACTCAGCAGGCAGGAACCGGAACAGGTCCGGCAGCTTGACGCAGAGGTATTTCTTCCAGCCCGGGCCCAGCGATGTCATCGGCGCGAGCAGGCGGTCGCGCACGCTGCGGAAGCTCGAAGGCGAGAAGAAGCGCACGCTTTTGCGGCGCGTGACCACCACGGCTCTGGCGCCGGCGCGGTGCAGCGAGGCGGCGACGTCCATGGCCGAGGCGCCGCCGCCGAGAACCGCGACCGTCCGGCCGGCGAACTCCGCCATGGTGCCGTGTTCGGCGCTGTGGCTGACCAATTCGGGTGCCAGCGCGCTTAATTCCGGAGGCATGCGGGTGAAGGGCCGGATACCGGTCGCCATCACCACGTTGCGGGCCTGGAACCGCTCGCCGGTGTCGAGTTCGAGGTCGAAACCGTCGGCGTTCGCTGCAATGTGGATCACGCGCGCGCTTTCGACCTGAGGCACGAAGCGCCTCTGAAAAGCCTCACCATACGCCGCGAAGGTCTCGACCGGCACGGGCCAGCCAATATCCTGGTAGGCGATGCCCTGTTCGGCGCAGTAGTCACCCAGGCGATACTGGCCGCCGGGAGCCGACAGGTCCATGGCGAACCCTTCGGATTTCAGCACCATGCCTTTGGGCATGAAGCTCTTCCAGGTTTCCATGGGGGTGCCGAAAATGCGCGGCTTGTAGCCGAGCGCCGATAGGTGGGCCGCCACCGACAAGCCGTACGGACCGGCTCCAACAACCGCCACCCCGACCACCGGTCCCATGCGCATGTCCCTGATTCCGCCGCCGTTTCACGGAACCGCGCGGACCGACAATTCGCAACAAATAAGCTCGAATAGGATGAAGGGTGGGTTACGCGAAACGTCGAAACATGCCTGTTCGAACGGACTCCCTCGTTGTTCGCGTCATCAATCGGAAACAGAACCGCTGCAACCTGATCTCGTTTCAAGACGATCGATTGTAAGGCAGCCTTTTCTTCCGGTATCGATTGCTCCAATACCCTTGCCCCTTCCGGTCATTGCCGGGAGGGGTTTCTTTTGGGGTCTGACCAGCATTGGGCTGACGGGCTTGGGCGTCCACGATCAGGACGTAGCCGGCGTCGAAACGAGCGGCGGAACGAAGGCCGCGCGGCGCTATTGTTGCTGCAAACCGGAGCGCCCCATCGTGAACGAACATGGCTCTAAGTTCGGTCATCTTTCCCGATGGCACCAAAGTCCCGGCGCTCGGGCAGGGGACATGGCGGCTGGGTGAGGACCACCGGCGCAAAGGCGAGGAGACGGCTGCCGTCAGGGCGGGCATCGAGCTCGGCATGACGGTCATCGACACGGCCGAGATGTATGGCGACGGGGCCACGGAGCGCTTCCTCGGCGAGGCGCTCGCCGGCCTGCGCGACCGCGTCTTCCTCGTCAGCAAGGCCTATCCGCAGAACGCCGGCACGCGCGCGGCTGGCGCGGGCCTGCGAGGCGAGCCTCAGCCGGCTGCGAACCGACCGGATCGACCTCTATCTGCTGCACTGGCGCGGCAGCGTGCCCTCTGGGCGAGACGGTCGAGGCGATGGAGGCGCTGGTGGCGTCCGGCAAGATCCGGATGTGGGGCGTCAGCAACCTCGACCTCGACGACATGGAGGAACTGTTCGCGGCGGGCGGGAGCGCCTGCGCGACGGATCAGATCCTCTACAACCTCGGCCGGCGCGGCCCCGAGTTCGACCTCATTCCAACGCTTGAGGAGCATCGGATGCCGATCATGGCCTATAGCCCGATCGATCAGGGCCGGCTCGGCGCGAACCCAGCGTTGCGGAGGCTCGCCGCGGCGCGCGGGGTCAGGCCGGAACAGATCGCCCTCGCCTGGCTGCTCGGCCGCAAGCAGACGCTCGTCATCCCCAAGTCGTCGCGGGTCGATCACGTCCGCGAGAACCGCGCTGCGGCAGATCTTGTGCTGAGCGCGGAAGAATTCGCCGAACTGGACCGCGCCTTTCCGCCGCCGCGGCGCAAGCAGGCGCTTGCCATGCTGTGACGATCCTGGTCGGCGAGGACGCCGCTGCGGGTGCAGACTTTGAACGTTGGCTCCGATCTTTAATGGCTGCTTCCGACCGATGTTGGCTGTTCCAAAGCATTTTCCAAGCGCTCCGAAATCGGTCACTCGGGCTGTTCCGGATTCCCGTTTTCCTATGCACATCGAGTGATTTTGGGGAAAGCCAATCGGGAACAGAGTTTGGAAAGGCATTGGCCACCTTCCCCCTGCAGCCACGTATCGGTCCGGGTCTCCCGTTCTACGTTCGTTTACCCGGTGGCATTTGTCGGACGGCAACGCCAACGACGCGGCAACCCAGCAGCCGTCGGACCTGACCGACGACGGAGCCGACCGCCTTGCCGCCGCCGAGACCAGCAGCGTTTCGTCGGTTTGCGCTGCCCGATCGCGGTCAGTCCCCGCCAGGCGGTGAAGCCGGTCATGCCGAGAACCCGAGCGCCGGCGAGGGTCGCGCCATGTCGTTCCGCATGGAGCAGATCAGACCTGCGCCATGCCGCCGTCGACCGGCAGCTCGGCCCCGGTGATGAAGCTGCTTTGGTCGCTGGCCAGGAACAGCGCGGCCGAGGCCACTTCGTCGGCACGACCCATACGGCCGAGCGGGATCAGCTTCGTCAGCGTCTCGCGCACCTCGTCGGACGCCGCCGCCATCATGGCGGTGTCGGTTGGTCCCGGTGCCACGACGTTGACGCGGATGTTGCGGGGCGCCAGCTCGTTGGCCCAGGTCCGCGCGAACGAGCGAACGGCGGCCTTGGTTGCCCCGTAGACGCCATAGCCTTTGGTGCCGATCGCGTCGGCGATCGAGCCCACCAACACGATCGAGCCACCATCCGGCATGATCGCCGTCGCAGCTTTGGCGGCAAACAGCAGCGCGCGCACGTTGAGGTCGAAGGTCCGGTCGAAATGATCCTCGGTGATGTCCTCGAGGGTCGCGAACTCGGAGATGCCGGCGTTGACGGCGAGCACGTCCACCCGTCCGGCCTCGCTGCTCACCGCCTCGAAGAAGGCGGCGAGCGCCGTCAGATCGGCAGCATCGACGCGGCGCGCGCGCAGCCTGCCGGCCCCAAGCTCGACCTCTTCCTCTTCGGCGCGACGACTGGTGGCGTAAACTGTGGCGCCTTCCGCCGCGAACCGCTCTGCGACGGCGCCACCGATGCCGCCATGGCCACCGACCACGACGGCGATTTTTCCTGCAAGCCTGCTCATACGTCCTCACATCGCTGGTGATGACGAACAGGTATCATTCCTATATCTGATCACAAGAAGGCACCAGATGGTGCTTAGATATCCAGGCGTATACCCATGTCCAAAGACGTGCTCGAACTGCCGCTCGACGTCATCGCGACCCGGCCCATCCTTGAGCAGATCGCCAACAAGTGGACGGTGCTGATCCTTAGCGTTCTCTGCACGCAGCCGGCGCGGTTCAACGACCTCAAGCGCCGCCTCGACGGCATCACGCACAAGGCTCTGTCCGACGCGTTGAAGCGCCTGGACCGCAACGGCCTTGTCAGTCGCAGAGTCCTGCCGACGCAGCCGGTCGGCGTCGAGTACACAATTACCGCTCTTGGCTGCTCGCTACGCGAACCCTTTGCTGCCCTTTACAACTGGTCGCTCGCCAACGGCTCCGCGCTGGAAAAAGCGCAGCGGGCCTATGACACATCGAGAAGGAACGGAGGGTTGGAGGAGGAGATTTAGCGACCAGAGGGCATGCTGCCTCCTTCGCACACTGTCCCAAGTTACGATCCTTCTCGAGAAAGCGATATCGCCCATCCGCGGCAGCTATCGCCATGACTGGTCCCGAAAGGGGACGACACCGCTCACCACCCGTTGCGGACAAGCTCTCCGCCCCCGGGCACCCATCTCAGGCGGGGATCAACCGTCAGATTTCTGCCATCAGGAGGCGAGCAGTTGGGTTGCCTCGATCCAGGCCGCGGTGCGCGCTTCGGGCTCGGGGTTCTGCAGGATGTCGCTGACCACCGCCACGCTGTCCGCGCCTGCCGACAGGCATGGATGAACCCTGTCCAGCGTGATGCCGCCGATGGCAACCAGCGGCCGGCTGCCGATCATCCGCTTCCATTCGGCGATGCGCTCCAGACCCTGCGGGGCCCACGGCATCTGCTTGAGCGTGGTGGGGTAGATCGGCCCGAGCGCGACATAATCGGGATCGGTCGCCAGGGCCCGCTCGAGTTCAGCGTGACTATGGGTGCTGATGCCGATGCGGATGTCGCGCTGGCGCAGCGCCGAAAGATCGGCCCCGTCGAGGTCGGTCTGGCCGAGATGGACGTAGCGTGCCCCGGCGTCGATGGCCAGATCCCAATAGTCGTTGATCACCAGTTCGGCGCCGGCCGCCGTACAGACGCTCAACGATTCGACGATCTGCTGGCGCAGGTCGTCGCGCGCCATGTCCTTGCAGCGCAATTGCACGAGGCGCGCCCCGGCGCGCACCAGGCGGCCGACCCAGGCCGCATCGGGCACCACCGGGTAGAATGGATCGATCGCGCGATACGGGTTCACGCGAGCAACGCCTTGCCGAGGACGGGGGTGGACGGCGCCGCCATGTCGCGCATCTCCATCGGGTCGGCTTCGAACGCGGCGCGGCCGGCCGCGATCGCCTGCGCGAAGGCGGCCGCCATGCGCACCGGGTCGCCAGCCTTGGCCACGGCGGTGTTGAGCAGCACGGCATCGTAGCCGAGCTCCATCGCGGCCGCGGCATGCGAAGGCAGACCGATGCCGGCATCGACGATCAGCGGCACGTCGGGAAAATGCGCCCGCATGCTGCGCAGGCCGTAGACGTTGTTGAGGCCGCGCCCGCTGCCGATCGGCGCGCCCCACGGCATCAGCACCTTGCATCCGGCCTCGAGCAGCCGCTCGGCGACCACCAGATCCTCGGTCGTATAGGGGAACACCTCAAAACCGTCGTCCGACAGGATGCGGGCCGCTTCGACGAGCCCGAACACGTCGGGCTGCAGGGTGTCGGCCTCGCCGATGACCTCGAGCTTGATCCAGTTGGTGCCGAACAGGTCGCGGGCCATTTCGGCGGTGGTGACGGCCTCGCGCACCGAATGGCAACCGGCGGTGTTGGGCAGAATGCGGGCCCCGACGCTCCGCACGATCGCCCAAAAATCCTGGCCGGTGCGCTGCGCCGCGCTTTCGCGACGAAGCGACACCGTCAGGATCCCGGCGCCCGATGCTCGGCACGCGTCAGCCAGGATCGCGGGCGAGGGATATTGCGCGGTGCCCAGCAATAACCGGGAGGCGATCTCCGCGCCGTAGAGCTGCATCTCAGCCTCCCTGCATCGGCGCGAGAATCTCGACGCGGTCACCCGACCGAAGGGCAGTGCGATCACGCTTCGCCTTTGCGACGAAGGTTCCGTTCAATGCGGTCGCGACGGCCGCATCCTCCAGGCCCAGTGCCACAACCAGGGCTGCCAAGGTATCGGCTCCCACGTCCTGCTCTTCCCCATTGACGGTGATCGTCATGCGGCCGTCCTCGCCTGCGCGAAAACATGATCAGCCGCCCGTTCGGCGAAGGCCGGGGAGAGCAGGAAACCGTGCCGGTACAGGCCATTGAGATAGATGATTTCGCCCTTTGCAATCACATTCGGCAGATTGTCCGGAAAGGCCGGACGCGCGTCGGCACCGAATTCCAGGATCTCGGCCTCTGCAAAGGCGGGATGCACCGCAAAGGCGGCGTTCAGAAGCTCGATGGCCGAACGCACCGTCATCGGTCCGCGATGATCGCTTTCGATCATGGTGGCGCCGATCATGAAGCGGTGGTCCGCGCGTGGCACGACATAAAGCGGGATGCGGGGATGCAGGAGCCGCACCGGTCGCGACAGCTTTACCTCGGGGGCCCTGACAACGATCATCTCGCCGCGCACGCCGCGGAGATCGGCGAGGCTGTCGCGGGCGGCCAGCCCGCGGCAATCGACGACCGCGCCTCGCGGCAGGTTGGAGACCTCGACACCCAGGCGGATATCCACGCCCGATGCGGCGAGGCGCGTCGCGAGCGTCGCCAGAGCCTCGCGCGGGTCGAGATGGGCCTCGTCTGGAAAGAACAGCCCCTGTCGAAACCGGCCCGCCAGATCGGGTTCGAGTTCCGCGATCGCGTCCGAGTCGACCGCCGTGAACCGGCTCGTCCGCCGGGCGAAGCGGGCCAGCTCCGCAACGTCTCGCGGCGGGGCCACGACGAGCGTGCCGTGCGTCACCGCGCTGGCAACGTGTCTCGGCCACCACGAAAGAGCGGCTTGGCCCAATTCGACGACCGCATCCTCCGCGCTCTCGCGTTCGCACCAGGGCGCCAGCATGCCGCCCGCGAACCAGGAGCAGCTGCCGGCGCCGATGCGCTCGCCACGTTCGAGAACCGTCACCGCCGCGCCGCGCTCGGCCAGCACGGTCGCGGTCACGAGGCCGGCCACGCCGGCGCCGATGACCGTTACCCGCATGACATTGTCCCGCGGGACGCCATGGAGCAGCTTTGGTGTTGGCAGCGTTCCAATACCCGTCCCTCCGCCGGCATGATCCGGATCAGGTCATCAGGGTTTCCGCGCCGGCCGAACGGCCCGATCGGAATCTCAGCCCCTTGCCAGGGCACCCCTCGGAACCCTCAAAGTGGCGGCACCACGGCGCAACGTCAAGGCAAGCGGCCTGCTATCCGTCGAGCTCTTCCCGCAGGATCTCCAGCTCGAGCCAGCGGTCTTCCGCGGCCGCGAGTTCTGACTCGACGTCGCTGAAGGCTTCGGACGCCTTCGCGAAACGGCCGGGATCGCGACTGTACAGCGTGGGGTCGTCGAGCGTTGCACGCAGCTTCTGCATCGTGGCGCGCAGCGCCTCCATGCGGGACGGGAGGGTGTCGAGCGCGTGCTTTTCGTTGAAACTGAGCTTGCGCTTGCTGGCCGGCGTCGGGGCGGGAGCCGCCGCACGCGCTTCGCGGGAGGGGGTCGAGCGTGCGGGGGCGGCGCGGTCCGCGACGCCGGCGCCGCGCTGAGCGACCATGTCACTGTAGCCGCCGGCGTAGGTCTGCCAGCGGCCATCACCCTCGGACATGATCACGGCGTTGACGGTGCGGTCCAGGAAGTCGCGGTCGTGGCTGACCACCAGAACCGTCCCGGGGTAGTCGGCGATCATCTCCTGCAGCAGGTCGAGCGTTTCGAGGTCGAGGTCATTGGTCGGCTCGTCGAGCACCAGCAGGTTCGAGGGCAGGGCGAGGACACGGGCCAGCGTGAGCCGACCGCGCTCGCCGCCCGAGAGGCGCTCGACGGGGGTGCGGGCCTGCTCGGGGCCGAACAGAAAGTCCTTCATGTAGCCGATCACGTGTTTCGGCTGGCCGTTGATGATGACCGTGTCGCGGCCGCCGCCCGTCAGCGCGTCCGCCAGAGTGGTCGAGGGCGCGAGGCTGGTGCGGCCCTGATCGAGGGTGGCGAGCTCGATGTTGGCGCCGAGCCGGACGTGGCCCTGATCGGGCGGCAGCAGGCCCGTGAGGAGACGCAGCAACGTCGTCTTGCCGGCGCCGTTCGCCCCCACAACGCCGATGCGATCGCCACGCAGCACCCGGGTGGAGAAGTCGCGAACGATCGTGCGCTCGCCGAACCGCTTGGTGATGCCCTCGGCCTCGACGACCAGCTTTCCCGAGACCTGGCCCTCGGACACGCTCATCTTCACGGTGCCGACCGCGCGGACGCTTTCGCGGCGTGTCCGCTTGAGGTCCTGCAGGTCGCCGAGCCGGCGGACGTTGCGCTTGCGCCGGGCGGTCACGCCATAGCGCAACCAGTCCTCCTCGCGGGCAATCTGGCGGTCGAGCTTGTGGCGGTCGCGCTCTTCCTCTTCGAGCACCTGATCGCGCCAGCCTTCGAACTCGGCGAAGCTGCGATCGAGCCGCCGTGTGCGGCCGCGATCGAGCCAGACCGTGCTGCGCGACAGATTGGCGAGGAAGCGGCGGTCGTGGCTGATGATGACGAGAGCCGAACGCAGGCCGGCGATCGCCTTCTCCAGCCATTCGATCGCGGGCAGGTCGAGATGATTGGTCGGCTCGTCAAGAAGCAGGATGTCGGGCTCGGGCGCCATCACGCGCGCCAGCGCCGCCCGGCGCGCCTCGCCGCCGGACAGCGTCGCCGGATCCTCGTCGCCGGTCAGGCCGAGGTCGTTAAGCATCGCGCGCGCGCGATAGGGATCATCCAGCGGGCCGAGACCGGCCTCGACATAGGCGAGCGTGGTGGCGAATCCGCCGAGATCGGGCTCCTGCGGCAGCGTCCGGAGCGTCGCGTCCGGCTGCATGAAGCGCTGCCCGCCATCCGGTTCGAGCGCGCCGGCTGCGATCTTCAGCAGCGTCGATTTGCCGGAGCCATTGCGGCCGACGAGGCACAGGCGCTCGCCGCGTGAGACGGAAAGGTCGGCACCTTCGAGCAGCGGTTTGTTGCCGAGCGTGAGGCGAATGTCTTGCAGGGTGAGCAGGGGGGGAGGAGCCATCGCGATGCGATATCGGCGATGGGCGTCGGGAGCGCAAGGGACGCGCTTGCACGAAGCCTCTGGCGTTTGCAGTCCCCGTCGGGACAAGCCGATGCTCCCCTCTCCCTTGTGGAGAGGGGCAGGGGGGTGAGGGGGGACCGGTCAATGGCAGCGGCCCCTGTGCTTGCGCCGCGCGCCCTCACCCCTCACCCCTCTCCACAAGGGAGAGGGGAACGCGCCGACCGTCGCGCCGGGCGATCCTTGGGCCGGCACTTCTTCCGCAAAATCCACCGAAAGCCATCACGCTTTTTGCGTCGACGCGCTATGTTGGCGGAAGGATCGCCCGGTCGGGAATGGGAGAAGCTGTGATGAGCGGGACGTCGGCTCTGACGACATTTGTCGACGCGGCGAAGGCGCAGCCGCCGGTTTCCGTGACGGACGCCTTCGCCAAGGACCCGGATCGCTTCGCAAAATACCACGTGCAGCTCGACGACCTCATCTTCGATTATTCGAAGCACCGGGTGAACGATGAGATTTTGGGCAAGCTGTTTCAATTGGCCCGCGACTGCAATGTCGAGGGCAAGCGAGACAAGATGTTCTCCGGCGCGATCTACAACACGACGGAGCAGCGGGCCGTGCTGCACACCGCTCTGCGCAATTTCTCGGGCCAGCCCGTGATGGTCGACGGCAAGGATGTCATGCCGGAGGTCATCGCCGTACGGGAGAAGGTGGCGGCCTTCGCCAACGGCATTCGCGACGGGTCGATTGCTGGCGCGACCGGGCACCCGATCACGGATGTCGTGAATATCGGCATCGGCGGATCGGACCTCGGACCGGCCATGGCGGCACGCGCGCTCTCGCCCTATTCGAGCCCGCGGCTGAAGGCCCATTTCGTGTCCAACGTCGACGGCGCCGACCTGGGCGACACGCTGAAGCCGCTCGACCCGGCCACGACGCTGTTCATCGTCTCGTCCAAGACCTTCACCACGACGGAGACGATGACCAATGCGCAGAGCGCGCGCGCCTGGCTCGTGGCAGCGCTCGGCGAGGACGCCGTCAAGCACCACTTCGCGGCGGTCTCGACCAAGCTCGATCTCGTTGCCAAGTTCGGCATCGCAAGTGACCGGGTGTTCGGGTTCTGGGACTGGGTCGGCGGGCGCTATTCGATCTGGTCGAGCATCGGACTCGCGCTGGTGATCGCCGTCGGGCCGGCCCAGTTCGAGCAGTTCCTGCGCGGCGGCTACGACGTCGACCGGCATTTCCGCGAAGCGCCGATCGAGAAGAATATTCCCATGCTGATGGGTCTGATCGGCCTCTGGTACCGCGACGTCGAGGGTTTTTCGACGCAGGCCGTGATTCCCTACGATCAGCGCCTCGCCCGCTTCCCGGCCTACCTCCAGCAGCTCGACATGGAAAGCAACGGCAAGAGCGTGCAACTCGACGGCTCACCGGCGGCGGAGCAGACAGGCCCGATCGTCTGGGGCGAGCCGGGCACCAATGGCCAGCATGCCTTCTTCCAGCTGATCCACCAGGGCACCGAGCCCGTGCCGGTTGACTTTCTGGTCGCTGCCGAGCCGACGGACGCTGACCGGCACCACCACGACCTGCTGATTTCGAACTGCTTCGCCCAAAGCCAGGCCTTGATGCAGGGACGCGACATCGAGGAGGTGAAGGCGCAGCTGGCCAAGAGTGGCATGAAGGGGGACGAACTCGACCGCCTTGCGCCGCACAAGGTGTTTTCCGGCAACCGGCCGTCTTCGACCTTCCTTTACAAGAAGCTGGACCCCTACAGCCTCGGCCGCCTGATCGCGCTCTACGAGCATCGGGTGTTCACGATGGGCGCCATCTGGAACATCAATTCATTCGACCAATGGGGTGTCGAACTTGGCAAGGAACTGGCCAACAAGCTCGTGCCCATCATGAGCGACGAGAAGGCCTCGACCGAAGGACTCGACAGTTCCACGGCCGGGCTCGTGGCGCACAGACGTAAGCTCGCGCCGCCTCCGAAAGGCAAAGTCGGCGCCCCGCAGTAAGCCTCCGTCTTCCCGCGGGGGCTTGGCATAACGGCGAAAGGTCGCATCGCCTTGCCGTCTCGAAACTGAACCGAACAGGTCGTGCTCGGATTGCCCTTGAGCGAAGGCCGCCCCCCGTCGCAGGCGATACCTGATCCGAAGCGGGACGTACAATGGCGTTGAAACTGAAGCCCCTTGCGCGTCAGGTCATTCTGATCACCGGGGCAAGCTCGGGTATCGGGCTGGTCACGGCGCAAGCGGCCGCCCGGCGCGGGGCCGCTGTGTTTCTCGTCGCCCGGAACGGCGCGGCGCTGCGTGACGCCTGCGCGGAAATCCAGGCGGCAGGGGGCACGGCGGACTACGCCATCGCTGACGTCGGCGAGGAAGCGCAGGTCGCCGCCGCGGCCGAACGTGCAATGCGACAATTCGGCCGGATCGACACTTGGGTCAACAATGCTGGCGTTGCGATCTACGCGAAGCTGGTCGAGACGCCGCTGCATGAACACCGGCAACTGTTCCGGACCAATTACTGGGGCGTGGTCAACGGTTCGCTCGAAGCCGTGAGGCGGCTGAAAGCAGGCGGCGCACTGATCACGGTCGGCTCGGTGGCGTCCGACATGGGCAGCCCGATCCTCGGCGCCTATGCGGCCAGCAAACATGCGGTGAAGGGCTTTCTCGATTCGCTCCGGATCGAGCTCCTGAACGACGACATTCCGATCTGCGTCACCCTGATCAAGCCCGCCGGCATCGCCACACCCTTGGCGGAACATCTCGCAAATCATCTTGAAGGCGGCGCCAGGATCCCGCCGCCCGCCTATGATCCGGAGATCGTGGCGAACGCGATCCTGCATGCCGCAGAACACCCCGAACGCGAGCTCGTGGTGGGCGGTGTGGGACAGGCGCAGGTGCTGCTCGCCACCCACGCGCCGGGCGTGTTCGACCGCCTGGCTGCTCGGTTCATGCCGACGCTGCAGGATCCGGGGATACCGAAGATGTCCGCCAACAACCTGTTCGGTCCGACAAGTGCGGGGCGGGCGCTGGGACGTTTCGAGCACCCCCGGGGGTTCAGCACCTATACCGCCGCGCGGCTGCATCCCTTCGCCGCGCTCGGCTTCGCGCTTGGGGCCGCTGTGGGAGCCAAGCTTCTGCTCGACGCCTCGAAACGCGGCTCGCAGGCCAGTGCATCGCATCGGCGGGCAGGCCAAGAGTTATAGGCCCGGAGTTCCCGGGCCGGGCCGACGAGATCCACAAGGTTCCAACTCGCGGGCCTCATTCCGCACCCTACCGGCGTAGAGCCGCGCGTCGTGGGTTGCGCGCTTGGTCTCTTCGGTCCAATCCCCGTCTTCAGCGAACACCGCGGGCGCAAGCCGAGATACGGCTCGCGTGCTGTCGGCCAAACCACGCTGTCGAGGATCCGTTGACGATCGAAGAAATGCAGAACCGGACCGCAACGAACGCATCGGTCCGCGTTCGTTCGGGTCAGCCCGTTCCTTGGATCGTTCGGGCTCCGCATGCACCGTACTTCACGACTGAGGACGGGGACGATTGGCACCCGATCGGCCACAATGACGCGGTGACGTGGCCGGGTCTCGCCCCGTTGTTCCGGGGCGGCGACGTGCAGGCGGTCGACCTGTACCTGCAAGGCCTTGCCGAGCGTGGCACCACCGTGCTGCGGCTGATGCTGGAATATGCTCAGCACGACCATCGCTACATCGAACGGCCGGTCGGGCGATTTTCGCCCAACATGGTCCGAATGTGGGACGACCTGTTCAGGCTCTGCCGCAAACACGGTCTGCGCATCCTGTTGACGCCGTTCGACACGTTCTGGATGTGGCTGAAATTTGCGCGCCATCCCTACAATCGCGCGAACGGGGGGCCGCTGGCGCACCCGTCGCAGACGCTCACCTGTCCCGAGACGCGCCAGGCCATCAAGGCGCGTCTCTCATTCGCGATCCGTCGATGGGGTGGAAGCGGCGTGCTGTTCGCCTGGGATCTCTGGAACGAGATCCATCCGGCCCAGGGCGGCGACAGCGCCGAGCCCTTCGCGTCCTTCATTCAGGACCTGTCGGACCATGTCCGGGCGGAAGAACTCCGGCTGTTCGGGCGATCTCACCTCCAGACCGTCTCCCTGTTCGGTCCGGAGCTGATCTGGCGCGCCGAACTCGCCATGGAGGAGCCGATCTTCCGGCACCCGGCGCTCGATTTCGCCAGCATCCACATCTACCAGGAAGGGACCATCGATGCGCCACGGAACACGGTCGATCCCGCCATCGGGATGGGTGAGATCGTGGCCCGTTGCCTGGCCGAGATCAACGATGGCCGACCCTTCCTCGACACCGAACATGGGCCCATCCATTCGTTCAAGGACCATCACATCACGCTGCCGGAAGACTTCGACGACGAGTATTTCCGGCACATGAGTTGGGCCCACCTTGCCTCGGGCGGCGCCGGTGGAGGGATGCGCTGGCCCAACCGTCACCCGCATCTGCTGACGCGCGGCATGAACGAGGCGCAGGCCGCTATGGCGGCATTCCTGCCCAACATCCACTGGGCTGAATTCGATC
>CAWGMF010000002.1:0-249457 GCA_963823605.1 uncultured Alphaproteobacteria bacterium
AAAACCCCATCATGAAATGTTAAGTTGATGTTGTTATCAATAAGTGAAAATATATATGATAAAGTGTAGTTGAATGTTCAAACTTCAAGCATCATTTATTTGAATTCATCAAACGATATGGCTTTGTCTCCTGACACGTCATGTTTCCTCATTATTTCGTCGAGTTCCTCATTCGTTACGATTTTACCGAGTTTTGCCATGGCGTCTTTGATGTTCTCACTGGTGATTTCACCAACGTTATCAATATCGAACTACTTAAATAAGGCTTCTAAACGCTCATGAGTAAGTATAGATTGTATGGACACTGTGGCTGCCAAAAACTCCGAATAGTTAATTTTATGGTTACCCGTGTAGTCTAGTTCCTAGATGATCTGGTTGATTTCCTTGGCTGTCATTTCATAGTCTGCATTCTTGATGGCTTCTTCTAGCTCTTTAATTTCTATAAACCCAGAGTTGTCAGTGTCTATTCTTTAAAACTGTTCTCTCAATTTCTCAATGTCTTTCGGTTACAACATCTTGACCAGTACATTCAAAGCTGCTTTCTTAAGTTTAGAGCTGCCCTTAAAATTCTTTAAGACGTTCCAGAATGTCTCTGTCAAGCTTTGGAATTTAATCATCATGACGGTCAAGTACAGTTTTGAACCATGGATGCTAGATGCATTTATCGGCTGTTAGTCTCTTCCTTCTGTCGACACAAATCATTTTCCTTAATAAGTCTTTGCAATCATCAGAAACCTTTGAAAATGGATGATGAGGGAACTCAAAGTGTCCACTCTGTATTTTTGAGAATACTTCTGCTCTACCATTACCATCGAAAGGGTATTTACCAGATAAGATCATATATAGTACAACTCCAAGAGACCATATGTCGCATTCTTTGCCATACTCACCATGAAGTACTTCGGGTGCAATAAAGTAGGGAGTACCTGCTATTGTAGTCATGCTTTAATTCCTTTTGTTTGTTTGCTTTGCTAATCCAAAATCAATTAACTTGACTTCATTATCTGCGCCATACATGATGTTCTCAGGTTTGATGTCTCTATGGCTGATATTCATCGTATGACAATGAATAATGGCTTTTAGTAATTTCTCTAGTATGACTAGCTGCTTCCTTCTCGGAGAAATGTTACGGCTTCTCAGAAATCTTCTCAAATAATTCCCCACCAGAGCACAACTCCATAACTAGATAGAGATACTTCACATCATCATATGTCTCATAATACTTAACGATATTAGGATGGTCAAGAGTTTACAGGATGGCAACCTCTAGTTTAATGGCTTCGATCTCAGCTTTATTCAAGTTTCGTTTTCTAATGACTTTGATGGCCACTTTATGCTCTGTGTTCTGTTTGTTCTCTGCAAGGAACACCTTACCGAAGGATCCAGCTCCCAATACCTTAGGATTGATACTATAGATTTATCGTAGTTGCTTGACACCAGACTTGGTTTGAACATAGCTTGCTTTGTCAACTTGGTTTTCTGATTTGGTACTAATACACCCCATTGTGATTTAAAATAATCGGACTATTTTATTACAATATAATAAAATATAATACTCGTCTTTAATTGTTCGTTAAAACACAATGGGGTTTTGGGGTTTTGGGGCGCCGTGCACGTCAGCGGCACGATCAATAATAAAAACATTAAAGGGCGCGGCTATCTTGAAATCACTGGGGCATCCGCGGAGCATGACCCGGCGGCGCAAATGGGCTGGGCGGGAAATTGTAAATTCACGGGACGCTCATACCCTCTTTATGTAAGCTTAGAAGATATCGCTTGCCTATTTTTGACAACCCAGCATAGGGAGACAATCGCATGAACGATTCCGGGATCACTGCTGTCACCGAAACCATCAAGGAAGCGTTCAACCGCAATTTAAAGTACACCCTCGCGACCAGCCGCAGAAGCTGCTCGAAACACGAGCTCTACCTTGCGTTGGCCATGGCCGTGCGGGAGCGCCTCATCGATCGCTGGAACGAAACCCGCGAAGCGCGCATCGCCTCCAAAGCCAAGCGTGTATATTATCTCTCGCTCGAGTTCCTGATCGGACGCGCGATGGGCAACAACATCGCCAATCTCGGACTCGACAGCGCACTCCGCCGCGCCGCCGAAGAGCTCCAGTTGGATTGGGATGTCGTGCGCGAGGAGGAAGTCGACGCCGGCCTGGGCAACGGCGGGACTCGGCCGCCTCCGCCGCCTGCTTTCTCGATTCGCTGGCCACGCTGCAATTCCCGGCAATCGGCTACGGGCTGCGTTACGATTACGGCATGCTCAATCTCCTCAAACGTCCCCTGCTGCTGAGCGTCTTCGCGGAACTCGCACGCGCGGTGCATTGAGCGGAGCAGAAGTCACGACCTTGGATCAAGGTCCTTATTGTTCTCGCTGAGGAGTACCGCACAAACAAAAAACCCGGCGCGATGCGCCGGGTTTCCTTGAACCGAAGTTCGTTAGACTTAGAAGTCGCGCTCCATGCGGAGGCGGCCTTCGAAGGCGCTCGGGTCCTTCTTGATGCCAGCCGGCAGAGCCGTCGGCGCAACACCCGGGTTGTGGGCCAGCGTCTGATCGATGTGCATATAGATCACTTCGATACCGACCGACAGGTTGTTCACAGGGGTCCAGATGAACTGGTTGCCGATGCGATACTCGCTGCCGTCACCCAGACCACCCAGCGTCCAGTCCGTGTTGCGGGCTCGGGCGCCGTATTCCGTGTGGATATACGAACCGAACAGCACATCCGAGAAGTTCGGCGTGAAGTAGTGGTGGAACGCGCCCATCACCGAGTAGCCGTGCATCAGCGAGGTGCTGAAGGAGCCATTGGCGTTGCGGAAGGCGATCGCGTCGGCGTCCTGGTGGACGAAGCCGCCAACCGCCAGGGCCGCGTTGAAGCCCTGGTTCAGGCCGCCCACCGAGTCGATGTAGCGGTAGGTGCCCTGGCCATAAGCGCCTTCCAACCAGAGGTCGTCGCCGGCCGCAAGCATCGGCAGCTTGATCTGGATGCCAGCCTGAACCGCGAAGCCGTCGCGATCTTGACCGGTGGTCGGAACGCCCGCGATCACGCCGCCGCCGGCGGTTGCGGTCGCGAAGGTCTCGGTCGTCCGGATTTGGTGATAGGCGGCCGACAGCTGAGCCGCACCCCAAGCCTGGTCGATACGGATGTGGCCGACGATGTCCGGGATTTCCTCAGCCGTCGTTCACGTTGGTGATGCCCGTGCCGCCCGGGCCAGGCGCTCCGACAGCAGCCACGCCGAAGGTGTTGCGGATGCCGTCGATGCGGTTGTCGGCTTCTTCGACCGAGATCGTCGCCGAGAAGCCACCACCGAAGGTCGCCGTGTAGGCGAACACTTCCGTGCTGACGTCCGAGTTGGCGATGCCTTCGAAGTTGTAGTTGTCAGCGTAGAAGTCGAAGAACGACTGCACGCGACCGGCCGTGAAGCCAGCAAACTGGACGAAAGCCTTGTCGATATAGGCCGCGTTCGCGCCGCCGATTGCCGCCGACCGGGTTGTTGACAGCCGCACCCGCCGGGTTGTTGGCGAAGTTGCCGCCGGCCGCGTCAGCCTGGAAACGCACATAGGTGCGCACCGTGCCATAGGCCGTCTGGGTGCGGGCGTCGACCGCGACGCGGCCTTCCTCACGAAGACCGGAAGCCTGACGGTTGCGGCCGGTCACGAGGCCGATAACGCCGTCCACAATACCCAGGCCCGTGGGGTCGACGCCAGCGGGAAGAACGCCTTGGTCGGCTCGATGTAGGCGTAATCGGCGCGCGCATAGCCTTCGATCTTCAGGCAGGTGTCGGTGCCGGGGATGTACCAGTAGCCCGCGCCGGTGTAGTCGCAAACGCGGACATACTCGACAGGAGCCGCTTTCCGGAACGGAAGATCGGCAGCTTGCGCGCTGGCAACGGCCGTGATGCCTGCCGCCGAGCTAAGTAGAAGGCTCTTGACGAGCTTCATAGGTTAAACCTCCAAGATGAAAGACCCAACGGGAACCAAGGCCTCCGCTTCATCCATCTTCAAAACCGAACCGTTTCGAAGATGAGCGACCCGAATAACCTCTCCCCCAACTCTGGAGCTTCGTTTCTGCTGCCTCGTGGCCTCGACCCGACGCTGCAGACCCGCCGCACCGCTCGCGAAGGACGTTCCCTTTCGCTCATTGACCATAGCCGCGATGCCGTTTCCGACAAACGAACAATTGCCATCGGGGCGCCTCAATTGGGGCTTTCCGGTTCCCTTGTGACATTCCGGCAACGAAAAATCCCATGAGGTTCGGGCCTTAGGCGCGGATGCTCGGCGCCCGCGGCCGGTCGGGGGCTCCCGAGCGGCACAAAGCCCTTGCCCCGTGGCGACTCAGCCGCGCGAAGTGTCGAGGCTTGCCAAGCCCTGCCGGGTCGGGCATAGCTCCTTCCACGCACGCGCCCGCGTTGGAGATGTGGCCGAGAGGCTGAAGGCGGCGGTTTGCTAAACCGTTATAGGGTTGTAAAGCCCTATCGAGGGTTCGAATCCCTCCGTCTCCGCCAGCGGGCTCGAGGAGCAACGCCTAAAGCCCGATGAGTTTAGGTCGAGCGAAATGGCGACCTAAACTCCGAACGTGCTCTCCCATCATAGGCTGGAGCGAGTGGGCCAGGGCCAGCTGCGCTCACCGCGGGCCTGCCGTTTCCTTCACCTCACGATTGTCCAGAATGGCTTCGGGCCAGAGGAGCGACCCGCTCAGGATCGGCACTCGCGAAGGCGCCTTCTCGGACTTGGAGCCGGACGACCAAGACGGAACAGCGGCGGGCAGCCCGCCGCGTTTTTCGCCGGCCCGATGCGGATCCCCGCTGTTCGCAGGGCTCGCGCCCAACTCTTGCCATCGTATCGGCGTCCAAGATCAGTCGTTCGGGGCGCCTGGGAACGCAATCCGTCGATACGCCGTAAAGGGCCCCATGACCATCAGAAGCTTGTCCGCCCCCGCGTTCGTCGTTTCGGTTTGCTTCAGCCTGATCGCAGCGGCACCCATCTCAGGCCGCCCCCGCCTCGCCACCTGCGCCGGGCAAGCCGGGACCGGCGGCACCCGATCATGCGGCTCCCGCCGAGTTGTCGGGCGGCTCCCTCGAGGCGAACAAGGAATCCATGGTGCCGGACGATACCTCGGCGTCGCGAAACGCGGCGCGGAGCCGGATGCACGAATGCGGTCATCAGTGGTCGACGCTGAAGAAGACGGGTGCGGCGGCCGGAACGACCTGGAAGGAGTTTTCCCAGAGCTGCCTTGCTCGCAGGTAGCGGTTCAGGCGAACGATGATCCGCATCCCGTCGTAGGCGGGCTCGATGCCCGGCGGCAGCGCCCGCGCAAGGGTCTCGTAGTCAAGGTCGGTGTGCAGGTTGGTCAGCACGCTTGCGCGGGGGCCCATGCGGGCGATCCATTCGAGCGCCTCATCGACCGAAAAGTGGCTCGGATGACCCCGGTATCGCAGGGCATCCAGGACCCACACGTCGAGGTCTGCGAGATGGGGCAGAGCCGCCGCCGGGATGGCGTTGACGTCGGGCATGTACAGCACCCCGCCGATCTTCAGGCCGAGCGCCGAAATCTCCCCATGCTCCACCTCGACTGGCGTCATTTCGATGGGGCCACCGGGCCCGTCGATTGTGAAGGGCTGTCCTGATTCGATTCGCCTCTCGTCCAAGAGGGGCGGGTACATGCTGCCTGCGGGCGTTTCGAAGATGTAGGCGAAGGCCTCACGCACGACGTTCGAGGTCGCCGCATCCATATAGGTCGTGATTCGCCGTCCCATATGGATCACGAGAGGCCGCACGTCGTCGATGCCGTGAGTATGATCGGCGTGCGAATGTGTGATGACGATCCCGTCGAGCCGGTCCGTGCCCGTCGACAGCAGCTGCTGGCGAAGATCGGGCGAGGTGTCGACGAGCACCACAGTCTTGGCACGGCCGTCTGCCGCCGTGCGCTCGACCAGGATCGAGCAGCGATTGCGCCGGTTCTTCGGATTCGACGGATCGCAGGCGCCCCAGCCTTGCCCAAGGCGGGGCACGCCGCCGGACGAGCCGCAGCCCAGGATCGTGATGACGATCGTCATGCGGCGGTTTCGGCTGCCCCGAGGGGCGGCAACTTGTCGAATAGAGCAAGCACGTTGGCGCTCGTGGCGCGGGCCAGAGTCGCGGTGTCGACCCCTTTGACCTCCGCCAGCACCTTCGCGGTTTCGACCACGAACGCCGGCTCGTTGCGCTTGCCGCGATAGCGGCACCGGCGCGAGGAAGGGCGCGTCGGTTTCGACCAGAACGCGATCGAGCGGCACGTCACGAGCGATCGCGCGAAGGGCGTCCGAGTTGCGGAAGGTCAGCACGCCCGAAAACGAGATCGTCAGGCCCGAGGTCGAGGCCGGTGCGGGCCAGCTCCGCCGAGGAGGTGAAGCAGTGCAGCACGGCCCGAAAGCGGCCGCGCGCCATTTCCTCGACCAGGATCGCGGCCATGTCCGCATCGGCGTCGCGCGAGTGGATGACAAGCGGCAGCCCTGATTTCGCGTGCGGCGGCGATGTGGGTGCGGAACACGCGCGCCGCGATCTCACGCGGGGTCTTGTCGTAATGGTAGTCGAGCCCCGCCTCGCCGATCGCCACGCATTTCGGATGCGCCGCCAGACGGATCAGTTCCGCAGCGGTCACGTCGGGTTCCTCAGCCGCCTGGTGCGGATGCGTTCCGACCGTGCAGAACACGTCCGGATGGGCCTCGGCCAGCGCCGCGATCGCGTCGAAACGCTTGACGCGGGTGGAGATTGTGATGAGGCGGCCGACGCCGGCGGCCTTGGCCCGGCCGATGACGCCGTCGATATCGTCAGCGAAATCAGGGAAGTCGAGATGACAGTGGCTATCGATCAGCATCAGGCGCTTTGCCCTGCCGGCTCCGCCTCGGGTTCGACGAAGCGGGGAAACACCGCGACGGGAGCGGGAAGCGGCGTGCCCGGCTGTAGACGGCCCGCTTCACCGACATCCGCGAATTGGCGCGACTCGGGCGACGTGCCGAGAAGATCAAGCAGCTTGGTCATGGCGGTGGGCATCACGGGCTGGGTGAGCAGCGTCACGGCGCGCAGCACTTCGGCCGTGACGTAGAGGATGGTGTTCATGCGCGCCGGATCTGTCTTGCGCTTGATCCATGGTTCCTCCGCCGCGAAGTAACGGTTGGCATCTGCCACGACCTGCCAGATTTCGGTCAGGACGCCATGCAAGGCGTAATGTTCCATATGATCGCGGGTGCGTTCCAGGAGACTGTCGGCGAGGATCAGGATGGCTCGATCGGCCGCGGTGAGAGTTCCCGGTTCCGGTATGACCCCATTGCAGTTCTTCGCGATCATCGAGAGGGAACGCTGGGCGAGGTTGCCGAGGTCGTTGGCGAGATCGGCATTGATGCGGTTGACGATTGCCTCGTGCGAGTAGCTGCCGTCCTGGCCGAACGGCACCTCACGCAGAAAGAAGTAGCGCAGCTGATCGACGCCGTAGGTCGCCGCCAGCGCGGATGGATCGATGACGTTGCCGACCGACTTCGACATCTTCTCTCCCTTGTTGAAGAGAAAGCCGTGCACCACAATCTGCCGCGGCAACGGAATGTCGGCCGACATCAGGAACGCCGGCCAGAAAATCGCATGAAACCGGGTGATGTCCTTGCCGATCACATGCGCATCGGCCGGCCAGTAGACGGCTCGGGGTGCGCCGGGGTCCGGAAAGCCGGTGCCGGTGAGATAATTCGCCAACGCGTCGACCCACACATACATCACGTGCTTCGGGTCACCCGGCACCGGGATGCCCCAATCGAAGGTCGTCCGGCTGATCGACAAATCCGCGAGTCCGCGGCGCACGAAGCTCGCGACCTCGTTGCGGTACTTGTCCGGCGTGACGAAATCCGGGTTTCGCTCGTAATGCTCGAGCAGTCGCTCGCCGTAGTTCGAGAGCCGGAAGAAATAGCTCTCCTCCTCGACCCACTCCACGGGCGTCCCGGTCGGGGCGACACGCGTGCCATCGGAACCGAGCGTGAGTTCGCCTTCGTCGTAATAGGCTTCGTCCCGCACCGAATACCAGCCTGAATAGGTCGAGCGGTAGATGTCGCCTTTGGCGGCCATCCGCCGCCACAGCTCCTGGGCGCAAGCCGTGTGGCGGGCCTCCGTGGTGCGGATCACGTCGTCGGCACGCGCGTCGAGCGCGGTCGCCATGGCCAGGAACTGCCGTGCGGTCCGGTCAGCCAGGGCCTGCGGGGTGAGCCCCTCCCGCTGGGCGGTCTGCTGCATCTTCTGACCGTGCTCGTCCATGCCCGACATGCACAGCACGTCATAGCCGTCGAGGCGCTTGAACCGCGCAATCATATCCGTCGCGATCCGCTCGTAGGCATGGCCGATATGCGGTGCGCCGTTCGCATAGGGAATCGCGGAGGTCAGATAGAAGGTCCTGCCGGAAGACATGAAGGTCCTTGGTCGCTCGCCGGATCGAGCCGCGCAGCATTGGGCCGAGCGGCACGCGTGATCCGGCGCCGTTTGAAGGCGATGCGTCGCCCCTGGTCAAGCGCTTCGGTCGTTGGCGGTGACCCGATCCTCTATCGGGGAGCGGCTGTCGCCGGCTGTGGGATGCGCTCCACGTCATAGGTCTTGCCCGCGTCGGTAAACCGCTCGCGCACCACGAAAGCGTCGTCCGGCGACATGGGTCCCATCGGCACAGGACCCGACGGCATCATCAAGGTCGCGTGGCTGTGCACGAACACGATCAGGTGCTTGCCACTCTGCAGCAGCCGTGCGGACCATTGCTTCAGCCCGGTGAAATAGGGCTCCTTGCGCCAGGCTTGGGGCGAGCCCGGGTCGACCTGGACATAGACGAAGCCATTATCGGGAAAGATGCTGATCGCCATCTTGGAAATTTCCGGCTTCCAGCTCGGCGGCAGGGTCTCGTTGGTCATCCAGAGACAGAAGAACTGACGGCAGTGCAGCGGGCGGGTCTCGTGGATCCGGCAGCCGCGACCAACCGCGCAGTGAGTGCACCACACGCCCTCTGGCTTGGACAGCACCGCGACCTTGTAGACCTTGCAGCAGAGCGTGCAGGTGCCGCATTCCCGCCCGGGAACCACCCGCGTCTCGTGTTCGGTCGTCGCGAAATCCATCCGTGCTCTCTGCCCCGGTAAGCGCGGGAGCCTACACCAGCTCGTGCCGCGGAAGAACGCCTGCCCCAGTCCCAGCGATCGGGACGATTTGCCAGCCGGGCTGTTGGAATGAGGTAAGCGTCACCACATACCTCAGATGACCGACCACCCGATAGAATTCGTCCTCGACGATACGCCTCACGAGCCGATCGCCGCCCTCCAGACGCAGCTGCCTGCAGACGAGGCCGGACTGCTCGACGCCTATTCGCGCGCCGTGACCGATACGGTCGATCGCGTGGGCCCGAGCGTGACCCGCATCGACATGCGCCGCGGCGACGGCTCGCGCGGCGGCACGGGATCTGGCGTGCTCGTCTCGCCCGACGGACTCGTGCTGACCAACAGCCACGTCGTGCAGGGCTCCCGCCGCGCCACTGTCACCACCCTGGACGGCCGAAGCCTCGAGGCGCGTGTGCTCGGCGACGACCCGGACACCGATCTCGCGTTGCTGCGGGTCGAATCCGACCTCCGCCTGCCCTGGGCGCGGCTCGGCGACTCGAAGCGGCTCCGGCGCGGCCAGATGGCGATCGCCATCGGCAATCCGCTCGGCTTCGATGCGACCGTGACGGCGGGCGTCGTCTCGGCGCTCGGACGCACCTTGCGGGCCCGCTCCGGCGGCCAGATCGAGGACGTGATCCAGACCGATGCCGCGCTCAATCCCGGCAATTCGGGCGGGCCGCTTGTGTCCTCGAACGGCGAGGTGATCGGCATCAACACCGCCATCATCGCCGGGGCGCAGGGGATCTGTTTCGCGGTTGCGTCGAACACGGCGAGCTTCGTTCTCGGCGAGATCATCCGCCACGGCCGGGTGCGGCGCGGTCGCATCGGCATCGCGGCCGGCACCGTGTCGCTGCCCCGCCGGCTCGTGCTGCGGTTCGACTTGGCGCAAGCGAGCGGCGCGGCCGTGACCCAGATCCAGCCGGGCGGGCCGGCCGAGCAGGCCGGGCTGATGACGGGCGACATCATCGTCGCGGCGAACAACACGACGGTCACGGGCGTGAGCGACCTCGTCCGGCTGCTCGACGGCGACACCATCGACCGCACGCTGCCGCTCGATGTCGTTCGCCGGTCGGACCGCCGGCGGTTCTGGATCAGCCCGCGAGAGGAACTGGGCCCGGGCGTCGCCAAAGGGTAACGTCGCGGGTTCGCGCAGCCGGGCCAGGCGCGGCTCAGCGGGGGGCGTAGCGAACCCGCAACTCGCCGACGCCCTCGCAGGTGGCGTGGAGCGCATCCCCAGGCCGCACGCGGCTGACGCCGGCGGGCGTCCCGGTCATCAGCAGATCGCCCGGCGCCAGCGCCACGAAGCGGGACAGGAAGGCGATGGCTTCCGGCACGGTCCAGATCATCTGGGCGAGGTCGCCGCTCTGCTGGACGGTGCCGTTGACCGAAACCTCGATCTTGCCCGCGGCCGGATGGCCGATCCGGGCTGCCGGTACGACGGCGCTGATCGGGCAAGACTGGTCGAAGCCCTTCGACAGATCCCAGGGTCTGGCCAGCTTTTTCGCCTCGGCCTGGATGTCGCGCCGCGTCATGTCGAGCCCGACCGCATAGCCGTAGACATGCGCGAGAGCCTCCGCCTCCGGGATGTCCTGCCCGCCCGTGCCGATGGCCACGACGAGCTCGACCTCATGGTGCAGGTCCTCGGTCTCGGTCGGGAACGGCAGCACCGCGTCCTGCGTCACCGCGTCCCCTGGCTTGGCAAAGAAGAAGGGCGGTTCGCGATCCGGATCATGCCCCATCTCCCGCGCGTGGTCGGCATAGTTGCGCCCGACGCACCAGACCCGGCGCACCGGGAAGACACCGTCTTCACCCGCAACGGTGACGAACGGGCGCTCGGGCGGCGTGATGACGAAGTGCATGTCGGATTCCTCGTTTGCCGAGCAGCTTGTAGCGGTTGCGCGCTCAAGCAACGAAGACAAAACGTCCGTCATGCTGAGCCGCCGCCGAAGGCGGCGAGTTCGAAGCACGCAGTTCATGTCCGCCGCGGCCCCCTGGCGAAGCGCTGCAGCGCGTCGAAATTGGCCCGCAATGTAGGCCACCTTCTTGGCGCGCGACCAGCCCTTGATCCGCTTCTCGGCCGCAATGGCATCGGTGACGCGGTCGAAATGCTCGTTGAACAGCAGTTCGACCGGACGCTTGTGCCGCGTGTAGCCCGGAACGAGCCCGCCGTTGTGTTCGCTGACCCGCTCCTCGACGCTGCGCTGCGTCATGCCGACATAGAAGCTCCCGTCAGCGCACCGCAGGATGTAAACCGACGCGCCCTCCATATCCTGCTCCGAGGCGCTGCGTGCTTCGAACTCAGCCGCTCCGCGGCTGGCTCAGCATGATGGGAGGGGTGGCTGCGACGATGGCCGCGTGCAAGCGTCGAGATCACCCCGCGAAGCACAAGCACCCTATCATGCTGAGCCGACCGCGCAGCGGTCGACTCGAAGCACGCAGCGCCCTCCGCGTGGACATGGGTCTGCTGCCCGGTGGGCGCTCAACTGCACCCCGTCGTCGCCCCGCACGTATCGCACTTCAGACAGGTCCCGTTCCGCACCAGCGTGAAGTTGGCGCATTCGGGGCAGGCTTCGCCGACATAGCCCTTCATCCGCGCTTCGGCCTTCTTGTCGGCCACGGCGTCCTTGGCGGCCGCGAACCCCTGGGGTTCGCTCCAGGCCAGGGCGGAGAGTTCCTCGGCGACGGCTTCGCGGGCGACCTCGCGGCTGACCTCCTGCTTCAGCGCGGTCGCGCCCTCGCGTCTTCAGCGCCGGAGCCGCGCGGGCGACCTGCGCGGCGCGTGATTCGCTCGGGCCCGGAGCCGCCGCGCACCAGCATCAGCCGGTCGCCCTTGGAGCGGACGAGGCCCTTGGAGACGAAGCCCGAATCGGTGGCGCGCACCTCAACGCCGCTGCCGATCTTGCCCTCGCCCTCGCCCTTGCCCATGGCGTCGAAGGCGAGGTCCGACGGCGCCACATGGGCGAGGTCGGTGCGGTCGAGGTAGGAGACGGCCAGTTCGCGGAACACGTAGTCGAGGATCGAGGTGGCGTTCTTGATGGCGTCGTTGCCCTGCACCGGGCCCGCCGGCTCGAAGCGCGTGAAGGTGAAGGCCTCCACATATTCTTCGAGCGGCACGCCGTATTGCAGGCCGAGCGAGATCGCGATGGCGAAATTGTTCATCAGCGACCGGAAGGCGGCGCCCTCCTTGTGCATGTCGAGGAAGATCTCGCCGAGGCGGCCGTCCTTGTATTCGCCGGTCTTGAGATAGACCTTGTGGCCGCCGACGATGGCCTTCTGGGTGTAGCCCGCCCGGCGGTTCGGCAGCTTTTCGCGCTCGCGCTGCCGCTCGACGCGCTCGACGATGCGCTCCACGATCCGCTCGGCCACCTCGGCGGCGCGGGCGGGCAGGGGCGCCGCGAGATGCGCCTCGACGCGTCCTCGTCCTCGTCCTCGTCCGCGATCAGCTGCGAGTTCAGCGGCTGCGACAGCTTCGAGCCGTCGCGGTAGAGCGCGTTGGCCTTGAGGCCGAGCCGCCAGGACAGCATGTAGGCGTCCTTGCAGTCCTCGACGGTGGCGTCGTTCGGCATGTTGATGGTCTTGGAGATCGCGCCCGAGATGAACGGCTGCGCCGCCGCCATCATCGGATGTGGCTCTCGACCGAGAGGTAGCGCTTGCCGGTGCGGCCGCAGGGGTTGGCGCAATCGAACACGTTGTAGTGCTCGCGCTTCAGGTGCGGCGCGCCTTCGAGCGTCATGGCGCCGCAGACAGAAGATGTTGGCGGCGTCGATGTCGGCCTTGGAGAAGCCGAGGAAGGGCAGCAGCTCGAAGCTCGGGTCCTCGAGCTTCTCGGCCGGCACCTTGAGCTGGTCGACCAGGAAGTCGGCGCCCGAGCGCCCACTTGTTGAACGCGAACTTGATGTCGAAGGCGCTGGCGAGGCTCTTCTCCAGCCCCTCGAGCTTCTCGTCGGTGAACCCCTTGGCGCGCAGCGAGCCGGTGTTGATGGCCGGCGCCTGGCGCAGGCTGCCGTGGCCGACGCGCATAGACCTCGATCTCGGCGATCTCCGCTTCGCGGTAGCCGAGCGCGCGCAGCGCCTCCGGCACGGCGCGGTTGATGATCTTGAAGTAGCCGCCGCCGGCGAGCTTCTTGAACTTCACCAGCGCGAAGTCGGGCTCGATGCCGGTCGTGTCGCAATCCATCACGAGGCCGATCGTGCCGGTGGGGGCGACGACGGTCGTCTGCGCGTTGCGGTAGCCGTGCTTCTCGCCGAGCCGTCACGGCCGCGTCCCAGGCGTGCCGGGCGCGCTCGATGAGCATCGGGTCGGGGCAGGCCGCGGCGTCGAGCGGCACGGGCGCGACCGCCACGCTCCTCGTAGCCCGCCGCCTCGCCATAGGCGGCGCGGCGATGGTTGCGCATCACCCGCAGCATGGCGTCGGCGTTGGGCGCATAGCCCGGGAAGGCGCCGAGTTCGGCCGCCATCTCGGCCGAGGTGGCGTAGCAGACGCCCGTCATGATGCGCCGAGAGCGCGCCGCAGATGGCGCGGCCCTCGTCCGAATCATAGGCGATGCCGGAGGACATCAGCAGGCCGCCGATATTGGCGTAGCCGAGCCCGAGCGTGCGGTAGCGGTAGGAGAGCTTGGCGATCTCCTCCGACGGGAACTGCGCCATCAGCACCGAGATCTCGAGCACGACCGTCCACAGCCGCACGGCATGCTCGTAGGCGGCCGATGTCGATCGCGCTTGGTCGCGGCGTCCTTGAACTGCAGCAGGTTCAGCGAGGCCAGATTGCAGGCCGTGTCGTCGAGGAACATGTATTCGGAGCACGGGTTCGAGGCGATGATCGGCCCCGAGGCCGGGCAGGTGTGCCAGTCGTTGATGGTGGTGTGGTACTGCAGGCCCGGATCGGCCGAGGCCCAGGCCGCGTAGCCGATCTTCTCCCACAGGTCGCGGGCCTTGATGGTCTTGGCGGGCTTGCCGTCGAGCCGGCGCGTCAGCGCCCAGTCGCCGTCCTCCTCGACGGCGCGCAGGAAGTCGTCGGTGACGCGCACCGAATTGTTCGAGTTCTGGCCCGCGACCGTGAGGTAGGCCTCCGAATCCCAATCGGTGTCGAATTCCGGCAGGTCGAGCGTCGGTGTGGCCCATGCGCGGCGAGCTGGATGACGCGCAGGATCATGTTGTCCGGCACCGAGACGCGCGCGGGCGGCCTTGATGGCCTTCTTCAGCGCCGGGTTCTTCTCCGGGTTGAAGCAGTCGTCGCCCGGGCCCTCGCAGTTCAGGCAGGCGCGCAGCACGGCGTTGAGGTGCTTCTTGTTGATCTTGGAGCCGGTGACGAGCGCCGCGACCTTCTGCTCCTCGCGCACCTTCCAGTCGATGTAGGCCTCGATGTCCGGATGGTCGGCGTCGACCACCACCATCTTGGCGGCGCGGCGCGTGGTGCCGCCCGACTTGATGGCGCCGGCCGCGCGGTCGCCGATCTTCAGGAAGCGACATCAGGCCGGACGAGCGGCCGCCGCCCGACAGCTTCTCGTTCTCGCCGCGCAGGCGGGAGAAATTGGTGCCGGTGCCCGAGCCGTATTTGAACAGCCGCGCCTCGCGCACCCACAGGTCCATGATGCCGCCCTCGTTGACGAGGTCGTCGGCGACCGACTGGATGAAGCAGGCGTGCGGCTGCGGGTGCTCGTAGGCCGAGTTCGACTTGGTCAGCTCGCCCGGTGCGGTAGTCGACGTAGGAATGGCCCTGGCCGGGGCCGTCGATGCCATAGGCCCAGTGCAGGCCGGTGTTGAACCATTGCGGCGAGTTCGGCGCCACCATCTGGCGCGCCAGCATGAAGCGCAGCTCGTCGTGGAAGGCGTGCGCGTCCGTCCTCGGAGCGAAAGTAGCCGCCCTTCCAGCCCCAATAGGTCCAGGTGCCGGCGAGCCGGTCGAACACCTGCTTGGCCGAAATCTCCGAGCCGGTGCGCTCGCTCTCGGGCAGGGCGGCCAGCGCCGTCTCGTCGGGCACCGAGCGCCACAGGAAGGACGGAACGTCGTTCTCCTCGACCTTCTTCAGCCGCGCCGGCACGCCGGCCTTGCGGAAGTATTTCTGGGCCAGCACGTCGGCCGCGACCTGGCTGAAGGCGGCCGGCACCTCGATGTCGTCGAGCGAGAAGACCACCGAGCCGTCGGGATTGCGGATCTCCGACTTGGTCGTGCGGAACTCGATGCCGTCGTACGGTGCGCCAGACGTCTTGGTGTAATGGCGATTGATCTGCATCGGGCCGCTCTCCGGAGTCGCTGCCTCGCTGGGCTATGGCATCCTGCCGCCGCGGCAGGCCCGCCAGAACTCAGGGCGAAAATTCGAGTCCAACTATGGATTTCGACGAGTTAGGCCACGTTAACGCGCCAGATTTCGAGGCTTGCCGGGCCTCAGAAAAGGGTCTATCGGCCGCAAGGCCAAATCATCCCGACCTGCTCTAAACTGCAATCGGATTTATATTCCTGTGGATAATCCGACTGAGCGCGCGATTCGCGCGCGACGAGAAGCGATTCGGCACCTGTCAAGAATATAGCAACTCAAACTGATCTTCCGCAGGCGCAGGTCGTTTGCTCCGCTTTCCCTGCGGCGCGAGGTGCGTGGATCCGGGATTTTGATGTTTCAACGACCGACCACCTACGGCGTTGATAATCACGTAGTTCTGACAGAGGACCGGATATGGATCGAAGTACGATGACCATGCGAACGCCTCTGCGGCGAAAGTCTCGTTTTCCTCACCTGTCGTTTCCGGCTAGAACACCGCCATGTTGTGGATCGCTTTCGCCCTGATGACGGGGGCCGCCGTGCTCTGCGTCGTCTGGCCGCTGTCCAAGCTGCGGCCGGATCAGGCGTGCTGCCGCCTGGGGATGACGTCGCCTTTTACCAGAGCCAGTTCCGCACGCTCGACCGCGATGTCGCGGCGGGCCTGGTGCCCTGCCGACGAGGCGGTCGGCGTCGCGGGCCGAGATCGGCCGTCGGCTGATCGCCGCGCATGATCGCACCGGAGTCGGCGCCATCTCCCGACAGGGCGCCGGCGCCGCTGGCAGCTGCTGGCGACGGCCGTCGCCGTAATGCTTGTCATTCCCGGCATCGCGCTCGGGGTGTATCGTCGGGTCGGCACACCGGAGGCGGCCGACATGCCGCTGGCGGCGCGCGGAACGCGCTCCCGCCGGGAACCAGCTCGCCGAGGCGATTGCGCGCGTCGAAAGCCATCTCGTCACGCATCCGGACGACGGGCGCGGATTCGAGGTTCTGGCGCCGCTTTATCTCCGGCTCGGCCGCTTCAACGAGGCCGCTCATGCCTACGAGCGGGCGCTGACCCTGCTTGGCGAGACGGCCGCGCGGCGGGTCGGCTATGGCCAGGCCCTGATGCTGGCGGCCGACGGCGTCGTGACGGCGGACGCGCGGGCGGCGTTCGAACAGGCGGCGGCCGACGATCCCGCAGGCCCCGCAGCCCAAGTTCTACCTGGGGCTTGCCGCAGCCGAGGACGGCGACAAGACCAAGGCGCGGACGATCTGGACCGCGCTCGCCGATACCGCGCCGCCCGGCGCACCGTGGTTGCCGTTGGTCAAGGCGCGGCTCGACGCGCTCGATGCGGCGGGGTCTGCTCCGCCACCGGCGACCGGCCCGACCTCCCCGGCGGGCGAAGCCATCGCGGCATTGCCGGCCGATCAGCGAAACAGCATGATCCGGGGCATGGTCGATGGGCTTGCGGCACGGTTGAAGCAGGACGGTCACGACAAGGACGGCTGGCTTAAGCTCGTTCGCGCCTATGCGGTGCTCGGCGAGAAGGCGCGCGCCGCGGGCGCGCTCGCCGATGGCCGCCGGAACCTCTCAGGCGATCCCCAGGCGCTCGACGAACTCAACGGGCTCGCGCGCGAACTCGGGCTCGAAAGCTCGTGACGCGCAAAGGCCGCCGTCTCGCGCTGATCGGCAGCGCCCTGGGCATTGCCGCCGTCGCGGCCGGGCTGGTGCTCTATGCGTTGCGTGACAGCGTCGTGTTCTTCTATTCGCCCGCCGAGGTGATGGCGAAGAACTTGGGGCCGGGCACGCGGCTGCGGCTGGGTGGCCTAGTGCAGCAGGGCTCCGTCGAGCGTCTCCCCGGCAACACGGTCGTGTTCAAGGTCACCGACCTGAAGCAGACGCTGAGCGTCACCTACACCGGCCTGTTGCCGGACCTGTTCCGTGAAGGGCAGGGCGTGGTGGCCGAGGGCACGCTCGCCGCGCCCGGCGCCATGCGGGCCGACACAGTTCTGGCCAAGCACGACGAGCGCTACATGCCGCGCGACGTCGCCGACAAGTTGAAGAAGCAGGGACTCTGGCAGGAGCAGGCCGGCGCCGCGCCGCCGCCCTCCACGGCCGTCAGCGCCAGCACCGCGGCGCCGGCGCAATGACGATCTCACGGCTTGAAGAGCCCGGTCGCGGCGCAGGCCACCTACTCAACTCCCCTCTCCCTTGTGGAGAGGGGCAGGGGGTGAGGGGCTCTTCAGCCCATGGGAGTTGGTCCGCGACGATCTCGCTCCTCCGTTGTGCCCCCCTCACCCCTAACCCCTCTCCGCGAGGGAGAGGGGAATGGGTGTTCGCGACTGACAGAGAGTTCGAACGCCCCGCAGCAGTCTTTCGGGTGCTCAGCCCATGATCGACGAGACCGGCCACTATGCTCTGGTTCTCGCGCTCGCGCTCGCGCTGGTGCAGTCGATCCTGCCGATCTGGGGCACGCGGCGGCGGGATCCGGCGCTGGTGTCGACCGCGGTGCCGGCGGCCTGCGGGCAGTTCGTCCTCATCGCCTATGCGTTCGCGGCGCTGGTTCACGCGCACGTCGTCTCGGATTTCTCGCTCGTCAACGTGGTCGAGAACTCCCACTCGGCGAAGCCGCTGATCTATAAGATTGCCGGCGTCTGGGGCAACCACGAGGGCTCGATGCTGCTCTGGGTGCTCATCCTGGCGCTGTTCGGGGCTTTGGTGGCGACGCTCGGGCGCAGCCTGTCGGACGAATTGCGGGCCAACACGCTGGCCGTGCAGGCCTGGATCGCCGCGGCGTTCCTGCTGTTCATCTTGTTCACGTCCGATCCGTTCGCCCGTGCGCTGCCGGCGCCGATGGAGGGGCAGGATCTCAATCCGCTGCTGCAGGACCCGGGCCTCGCGATCCATCCGCCGCTGCTCTACGTCGGCTATGTCGGCTTTTCGATCGTATTCTCTTTCGCGGTGGCGGCGCTGATCTCCGGTCGCATCGATGCCGCCTGGGCGCGCTACGTACGGCCCTGGGCGCTGCTCGCGTGGATCTTTCTGACGCTCGGCATCGCGATGGGGTCCTACTGGGCCTATTACACGCTCGGCTGGGGCGGCTTCTGGTTCTGGGATCCGGTCGAGAACGCCTCGCTGATGCCCTGGCTCGCCGGCACCGCGCTGCTCCACTCCGCCGCCGTGATGGAGAAGCGCGAGGCGCTGAAGATCTGGACGCTGTTTCTGGCAATCCTGACCTTCTCGCTCTCGCTGCTTGGCACATTCCTGGTGCGCTCCGGCGTGCTGACCTCGGTCCACTCCTTCGCGAGCGACCCGACGCGCGGCGTCTTCATCCTGCTGATCCTGGTGGTGTTCATCGGCGGCTCGCTCGCGCTTTACGGCTGGCGCGCGCCCGTGCTCCGGCAAGGCGGCCTCTTCGCGCCCGTCTCACGCGAGGGCGCGCTGGTGCTGAACAACCTGCTCCTCACCACCTGCTGCGCCACGGTCTTTACCGGCACGCTCTACCCGCTCGCGCTCGAGGCCCTGACGGGGGATAAGATCTCGGTCGGCGCACCGTTCTTCAACCTTACCTTCGGGCCGCTGATGGTGGCGCTGATGCTCGTCCTGCCGCTTGGCCAATCGCTGGCCTGGAAGCGCGGCGACCTGCTCGGCGCAGCGCAGCGCGTGGTGTTCGCGGCAACGCTCGGCGTCCTCGCGGCGGGGATGCTGCTCGCGTTCCGGCGCGGCGGTCCTGTGCTGGCTCCGCTTGGCATCGGACTCGCGGTCTATCTGATCGTCGGCGGTTTTTCCGACGTAGCGCGGCGGAGTTTCGTGCGGGGAGCGCCGCTGGCGACCGTGCTCGGCCGCGCCGCCGGACTGCCGCGCTCGGCCTGGGGCACGGCTTTCGCCCATGCCGGCCTCGGCCTGTGCCTGCTCGGGCTGGCGGCCACCGGCTGGGGCGTCGAGCGGATCACGACCATCCGCCAGGGCGAAACGGTCGATCTCGGACCATACCAGGCCGCCGTCCAGGCCGCCGCCTCACGCCAGGGTCCGAACTACACGGAGTCAGCCGTTCGCATCGATCTCCTGAAGGGCGGCAGCCGCGTCGCCACGATCGAGCCCTCCAAGCGCAACTTTTCCACGCGCGCGATGGTGGTGACGCAGGCCGGCATTGCGACGCTCGACCTCGGTCAGGTCTACGTCAGCCTCGGCGATACTCATCCCGATGGATCGATCGACGCGCGCCTGTTCTGGAAGCCGCTGGTGACGCTGATCTGGCTCGGCGCCATCGTCATGGCGTTTGGAGGCGCCTTGTCGCTGTCCGACAGTCGCCTGCGGATCGGCCTCGCCCGCCGCGCCGCGCCCGTCGCTGTTCCGGCCGAATAGCCGATGCGACGCGTTCTTGCGCAACTTTGGCTGCTGCTCTGCCTCCTGCCGGTGCCGGCCGGGGCGGTGCAACCGGACGAGGTGCTGAGCGATCCGAAGCTCGAGGCGCGGGCCCGCGCCCTGTCGGCCGAGTTGCGCTGCCTCGTCTGCCAGAACCAGTCCATCGACGATTCCGCCGCGCCGCTGGCGCGCGACTTGCGCCTGCTCGTGCGTGAGCGGCTGAAGGCCGGCGACACCGACGCGGCGGTCCAGGCCTACCTCGTCGCCCGTTATGGCGACTTCGTGCTGCTCAAGCCGCCGTTCAAACCCGAGACGCTGCTGCTGTGGCTCGCGCCGCCCGCGGTGCTGCTCATCGGTGCGGCTTTGATTGTCGCGACGCGCCGAAGCGCTGCTCCGCGGCGCCCGGACGTGCCGCTCGACGCCGCCGAGCAGGCGAAGGTCGATGCGCTTATGGAATTGGGCTGACGGACAACGGCCGCCATTCAGCGCGACGCCCACACCGTCATCGCGAGGAGCGTCAGCGACGAAGCGATCCAGAATTGCGCCGAGCCGCTGGATTGCTTCGCTCCGCTCGCAACGACGGCGAGCGAAGCGCCTACTCCGTCCAGGCAAGATGCCGGCGCAGAATGGCGCGGACCGCGATCCGCATGTCCGCCAGTGCGCTGGTCAAGGCCGAGAGATCCGGCTGGTTGGCGGCCGCGCAGAGGCGGCGGATGACCCCGACCCCGGCTTTGGCCGGATCGAAGTTGTCCTCGACCGTGAGACGGGTCAGCTGCGCGAGGGCCGTCTGGATGCGATAGGCGTCGATGAGTGCGTCGGCCTCCGCCGCGTCGAGGAGGCCTTCCGCGCCGGCCCGTTCGATGACCGCGAGCGGTGCCTGAACGAGAAGCGACGGGTGCCTGTGCGCATGACGCAGAACCAGGAACTGCGCCAGGAACTCCACGTCGAGCAAGCCGCCGGCGACCAGCTTGAAGTCCCAGAATGCGCTGTCGCCCTTTTCCTTGCCCACGAGGGCGCGCATCGCGCGGATGTCGGCCTGCAGCGTCGTGATCTCGCGCGCCCGACACAGCGTCGCTCGGATCGCGGCCTCGACGTCGTTCGCAAGCGTCGGGTCGCCGGCGAGGACGCGCGCCCGCGTCAGCGCCATGTGCTCCCAGGTCTGCGCCTCGCTCGCTTGATACGAGATGAAGCTGCTGAGCTGGGTGGCAAGCGGTCCCTGTCGTCCGGAAGGCCGCAGGCGCACGTCGACGTCATAGAGCCGTCCGCGCCGGGTCGGCGCCGTGAGGGCGGCAATGAGGCGCTGCGTCAATCGGGTGTAGTAGCGGACGCCGTCGAGCGGGCGGGCGCCGTCGCTTAAGCCGGCTTCCGCATCGAACCGATAGATCACGATGAGGTCGAGGTCCGAGGTCGCGGTCATCTCGCGCGAGCCGAGCCGGCCCATGCCGAGAACCACGCAGGCGCCGCCGGGCATGCTGCCGTGTTCCACAGCAAAATCGGCGAGGCAGCGGTCGAGCGCGGCGCGGATGATCAGTTCGGCGAGACGGCTGAACGCCTCGCCGGCCCGCGCCGGCGCTTCGGCGCCGGACAGCAGGCGGACCCCGATCAGGAAGCGCTCCTCCTGGGCAAGGTCGCGGGCCCGGTCGAGGAATGTTTCGGTCGTCGTCGCTGTGCCGAGGCTCTGCGCGACGCGCGCCGCCAGATCGTCCGGCCCTGCGCGCAGCACGGCGGGGTCGATAGCGGCGTCCAGCACGTGCGGCCGGGCCGCAATGGTCGAGGCGAGGCGCGGCGCCGAGCCGAGGATATCGGCGAACAGCTCACGCAGAACGGCATTCGAGCGGAGCAGCGACAGGAGTTCGACTGCGGCAGTGATGCGGCCGAGCATGGTGTCCATGGCGGCGAGCGCCGCATCCGGATCCGACGATCCCGCGAAGGCATCGAGAAGCGCCGGGGTCAGCTCGGTGAGCACTTCGCGGGCCCGCATGCTCTGCACCGCGGCGCGGCGGCCGAAATGCCAGCCGCGGATGATCTCGACCGCGTCCGCGGGGCGCGTAAAGCCCATCGCGCGCAGGGTGTCCAGGGTGTCGGGGTCCGCCGTCGTGCCGGTGAAAACGAGGCTGCCGGCGGCCGTGTCGAGACCCGGCGCGTGCTCGAACAAGCGGGCGTAATGCGCTTCGACGCGGCGCAGGTGCCCGATCAGCGCCTCTGCGAAAGCGGCGCCGTCGGCGAAGGCGGCAAAACGCGCGAACCGCTCGATGGCGTCCGGCGCCTCGGGAAGCCGCTGGGTCTGCTCATCGGCGATCATCTGCAGGCGATGCTCGATCGTGCGCAGAAAGCGGTACGCCGCCGACAGGTCGCGCACGGCGGCCAGGTCGATCCACCCGTCGGCCTGCAGGGCTGCCAGCATGTCGAGCGTCCGGCGCCCGCGCAATTGCGGGCGCCGCCCGCCGAAGATGAGCTGCTGGGTTTGCACGAAGAATTCGATCTCGCGGATACCGCCCCGGCCGAGCTTCACGTTGTGCCCCGCGACCGCCACCTCCGCCTGGCCGCGAACGGCATGGATCTGCCGCTTCATGGCATGGATGTCGGCGATGGCGGCGTAATCGAAATACTTGCGCCAGATGAATGACGTGAGTTCGTCGAGAAAGCGGTGCCCCATCGCGCGGTCGCCCGCGACCGGCCGCGCCTTGATGAAGGCCGCCCGCTCCCAGTTCTGGCCGTAGCGTTCGTAGTAGGAGAAGGCGGATGGCAGGCCGATGGCGACCGCGGTGGAGGCAGGATCGGGGCGCAGCCGCAGATCCATGCGCAGAACGTAGCCATCGGCCGTTCGCTCCTGCATGAGGCGCACGAGCTGCTGGGTGAGCCGGACATAGAAGCGCGATGGCTCGGTCTGCTCCGCCAGCCGCTCGGCCTGCGGATCGAAGATGACGATCAGATCGATGTCGCTCGAGTAATTGAGCTCGACCGCACCCTGCTTGCCGAGCGCCAGGACAGCGTAGCCGCAACCCGTCTCGAGGTCGGAGCCGGCCGGCTGAAGCTTGCCGCCGCGCTCCGCCTCGCGCAGGAGCGCATGCACCGCAGTGCGCACGGCAACGTCGGCAAAGCGCGTCAGCGCTTCCGTGATCTGCTCGAGCTCCCAGACCCCGCCGAGGTCGGCGAAGGCAACAAGCAGCGCCACCGCCTGCCGGGCGCGCCGCAGCGCCCGCATCAGCTCGGACGCATGCAGGCCTGCGTCCCACGGCGTTGAATCAAGCGCGTCGATTTCTGCGCCGAGCGTCAGCTCCGGCGCTGCGGCGACGATGCGCGCGCAGCGCTCCGGATCCACGACAACGAGCTGCCACAGAAAGGGCGAGTGCTCCGCGACGCCGGCGAGCAGTGCTCGCACCGCTGGCTGCGTGGCGAGGCTGTGCAGCGGGTGAGTCGGGTCAAGCGGCTCGAGGAATTGCGCGACCTTGATTTCCGCTGCGGCCGGCTCGAACAGAACGGGCGCCGATCGCAATTGCGCCGCGAGCGAGGACGCGCCGGTGCTGATCACGGTCCTGGCGCCGCGATGGCGGCGGTTTCGGGCCGCGCGACGGGCAACAGCAGCGCGATCCGCAAGCCGGGACGGTTGTCGGCCAAGGTCAGGGTCCCGGCATGCAGCTGTGCGATCGCAGCCGTGAGCGACAGGCCAAGGCCTGAGCCTGGCCGCGAGCGCGCGCCCTCCAGCCGAACGAACCGGTCGAGCACGCGGTCGCGCTGCTCGGCCGGTATGCCTGGGCCGTTGTCGGACACCGCGAGTTCTGCCTGTTCGCCAGCGCGCCGGACACTGACCAGGATCGCAGGCGTTGCATCGTCTACATCCGGGGTGCCGTATTTCAGGGCATTGTCGATCAGGTTGGCCAGGAGCTGGCTCAGCAGCTCGCGGTTGCCGCGGATGGTCAGCCCCGGTTCGGTCTCGACCGCGAAGGCCACTCCGGCGTCCTCGGCAACGGGTTCGTACAATTCGGCCACATCGCGCGCCACTTGGCCGAGATCGAAGACATCCATCCCTTCGCGTCCGGAGCCCGCCTCCGCGCGCGCGATCATGAGGAGAGCGTTGAAGACGGCCATCAGCGCGTCCGATTCGGCAATGACCTTCTCGAGGGCCGCGCGCTGGTCCTCGCGGGTGCCTTGGTGCCGAAGCGCTTCCTCGGCCCCGTTGCGCAGCCGGGTCAGCGGCGTGCGGAGATCGTGGGCAATGTTGTCCGACACCTCCTTCATGCCGGTCATCAACGCGCCAATGCGCGTGATCATGGCATTGAGGTTGCCGGCGAGACGATCGAGTTCGTCACCTGTCCCGGCGATCGGCAGGCGGCGCGACATGTCGCCGGTCAGCATGATGGTTCGCGCCGTGGCGTTCATGGCATCGACGCGGCGCAGGACCCTGAAGGCCACCAGGAGGCCGCCAAAGAGCCCGATGACCACGAGCCATAGCAGCGAGATGACGAGCGCGTGCGTCATCACCGAGCGCAGGTTCTCGCGCTCTTCGAGGTCGCGGCCGACCAGCAGCCGGAACCCGCCCGGAAGCTGAAACACGCGCGCCAAGGCAAGATGTTTCTCGCGCGTCTCGCTCGGCTTGCCGTAAGGCGTTTCGACGAGGCCTGGCCGATCCATCACGTCCGAGGGCAGCTTGCCGACGTTTCCCGCGAGCGTCTCGCCCGCGAAGTTGGTGACGAGGTAGAGCGACGACCCCGGCAGGCGCGTGCGGCGGTCGATGGCCTCGACCAGCTGCCGAACACCGCCGATTTCGTACTGCTCGGCGAGGCCGTTGATTTCGGCCTGAACGGTCTGGTTGATCTGGTCGTCCAGCAATCCGTTCGCGTTCCAGGCGACGACGCCGAGCACCACCGCCGAGCCGGCAGCGAAAAAGGCGAGGTAGGCCAGCGACAGCTTGAAGGCCGTGGTCCGAAACAGCTTTGAGAGCGACACCGCCCGATCCGGTCGCGTCCGGACTGCGCGCTGCGCTGCCCGCAGCCGCTTGCCCGCCGCACGCAGTCGGGACTTGAGCCGGCGTAGAAGTCCGGGCTCGGCAGCCGGTTCCGTCGACGTCTCCTTACCGATCGGCGCCGGGAGCCCGGCGCGGCTCCCCGGCGTCGCGGTCATCCAATCTCCCTCGCGGTCAGCGTGCCGCGTCGCGGATCATATAGCCGGCGCCGCGAACCGTCTGCAGCAGCGGTGCATCCGTACCCTTGTCGATCTTGGCGCGAAGGCGCGAGATGTGCACGTCGATGACGTTGGTCTGCGGGTCGAAATGGTAGTCCCAGACGTTCTCGAGCAGCATGGTGCGGGTCACGACCTGGCCCGCATGCTTCATGAGATATTCGAGCAGGCGAAACTCGCGCGGCTGAAGCACGATGTCCTTGCCGTTGCGCGTGAGCTTGTGGGCGAGCCGGTCGAGTTCGAGCGGCCCGACCCGATAGGTCGTCTGCTCGCCGGCGCCATTTCCCTTCCGGCGCGCAAGGCTTTCGATCCGGGCGAGAAGCTCGGAAAACGAGTAGGGCTTGGTGAGGTAGTCGTCTCCACCGGCGCGCAGGCCCTTGACCCGATCGTCAACCTGGCCAAGTGCCGACAGGATCAGCGTCGGGGTGCCGACGCCCTGGCTGCGCAGATTGCCGATGAGCGACAACCCGTCGAGTTTCGGCAGCATGCGGTCGACCACCAGAACGTCGAAGGCCTCGTCCTGGGCCTTCGCCAGACCTTCGAGACCGTCGCGCGCCACCTCGGCGACATGGCCAGCCTCGTCGAGCGCCTTCTGGAGGTAAGACGCGGCCTCGACGTCGTCTTCGATGATCAGGATTCGCATGGCGGGCATTATAGAGCTCCCGACGCGCGGCGGCAGGCCGGAAACCTCCGGTCTGCCGTATGCGCATTCGTGTTTGCGTCGAGATCAGCCGGCCTGCGAAGCCGACAGAGCGACGAAGCGGACCTGGTCGCCCGTCTTGACGCGCATCAGCACGGCCTTGTGGCCGCTCTTCTTGGCGTCATCGAGCGCCGCCGAAACGTCGGCCGGCTTGGAGACCGCCTTGCCGCCGACGTCCAGGATCACGTCGCCGACCTTCATGCCCTTTTGGGCTGCCGCGCCGTCCGGATCGATGTCGGACACCACGACGCCATCCTTGCCGGCGCCGGCCATCGACGCCGCCGGGGCCAGCTCGAGGCCGAAGCCGGCGAGCTTCGAACGCTCGGAGTCGACCGGCGCCGCGGCGTCCGCCTTGGCTTCCTTGTCGGCCGGAAGAGCGCCGAGCGTCATGTCGATCTTCTTCTCGCCGCCGTCCCGCCAGATGGTCAGGTCGACCTTCTTGTCAGGCCCCATCGAGGCGATCTTGCGGGCCAGCTCGCGCGGGCCATCGACGGGATCGCCGTTGACCGCGGTGATCACGTCACCGGACTTGATGCCGGCCTGGACGGCTGGCGATCCCTTCTGCGGTTCCGCCACCAACGCGCCCTTGGTCGACTTCAGCCCGAGCAAATCGGCAATCTCCGAGGTGACGGGCTGGATCTGGATTCCGATCCATCCGCGAGCCACCGCGCCGTTGGTCTTCAGCGATGCGACGACGTCCTTGGCGACTTCCGCGGGAATCGCAAAGCCGATGCCGACGCTTCCGCCCGAGGGAGAGAAGATAGCGGTATTGACGCCCACCACCTGACCCTGGGTGTTGAAGGTCGGGCCGCCCGAGTTGCCGCGGTTCACCGGCGCGTCGATCTGCAGGAAGTCGTCGTAAGGACCGGCGCCGATGTCACGACCTCGTGCCGAGACGATACCAGCCGTTACGGTGCCGCCAAGGCCGAACGGATTTCCGACCGCGATCACCCAGTCGCCGACGCGTGGGCTGTGGTCAGACCACGGCACATAGGCGTAGGGCTTGTCTGCGTCCTTGACCTTGAGCAAGGCCAAGTCGGTCTTCTTGTCGGTGCCGATCACCTTGGCCGGGATCGTCGTGCCGTCCTGCATGGTGACCTGCACGTCCGTCGCATGTTCGACGACGTGGTTGTTGGTCACGATGTAACCGTCAGCCGAGATGAAGAAGCCGGAGCCCTGCGCCATGCCGGTGCGCGGATGGGCCTGCCGGGGCATGCCGTTCTGGCCGAACTGCCTGAAGAAGCGCTCGAGCGGGTCGCCCTTCGGGATGTTAGGCATGACCTGCGGGCCGTCGTTGTCGTCGCTCGTCTCGGTGGTGTCTTCCGTAATCTTCACCTTGACGGAGACGACGGCCGGGCTGACGCGGTCGACGACGTCCGCAAAGGAGCCGGGCGCGATCTGCGAGGGCGCCGGCTGCGCCTCGATCTGCTGCGCGTAGGCGTGTTCACTACCCCAAAGGGTAGGCTGGGCCAGCGTGCCGCCAACCGCGACCACCGCAACGGCGCCAAGCAGCGCGGCGCGCAACGGCAAGCGGCTGCCCTCGGGCGCTGCGCCATTGCCGATGATTTTGGACCTGAACATGAATGCTCTCCTCGACGGGATTTCGGATCGGGTCATCCGCCGAACTCACACCAGGAGAGATGGGGGACGTCGGGTTACATCAACATTTCCCGCGAATGAATTGTTTGTAAGGAACCATAGCGGCGCACGGGGGCGGCCCTCGCACGGTGGGATCTCGGCTTCGCCTAGGTGCCGCGCGGCTTAGCCCGGATCGTCGGCGGTGCGGCCGCGGGGTCGTCGGGCCAGGGATGGCGCGGGTAGCGCCCCTTCATCTCGCTTCTGACAGCACTCCACGAGCCGGCCCAGAATCGCGGGAGGTCGCGCGTGATCTGGATCGGCCGATGGGCCGGCGACAACAGATGCAGCGTCAACGGCACGCGCCCGCCCGCAAGCGCCGGATGCACCCGCAATCCGAACAATTCCTGCACACGCACCGCGATCGAGGGACCGGCCGGATCGGCATAGTCGACCGGCAGTCGGGAGCCCGTGGGAGCCTCGAAGTGAGACGGGGCCTCGCTGTCGAGCCGACGCGCCAGCGCGTAGGGCAGGCAGCGCTTGCAGGGCCTGCCCGAGGTCGTCGGCCGTGATATCGTCGCGCGCCTGGCGGCCGACGATGAATGGCGCAAGCCATTCGGCCGCACGGGTGCGGATCGCATCGTCCGACAGGTCCGGCCATGGCTCGCCCTCGGCAGCGCGCAGGAAGGCGATACGCTCCCGCCATTGGATCAGGGCTTTGGTCCAGGGCAGGCGGTCAAGCCCGATGCGGGCGATTCCTTCGGCGAGGAGCACCGCTGCGTCGGTCGAAGCAGGCACGGGGAGCGCGGCATCCGCGAGCAGAAGCGCCCCGAGGCGGCTCACCCGGCGCGCGATGAGCCGGGCGCGGTCTGCATCGAAGGAGAGCTCGTCACGCCGGACAATCGCGTGGCCTGCCACAGCCTCGACGTCCGCAAGCGTCAGCGGGGCAGCCAGCAGAATACGGGCATTCGCGGCGCGTCCGGTCAATTCCCCGATCGCCAGGTAGTCCGCCCGTGCCAGGCTGTCCTGTGCATCGACGCTCGCGGCGCGGCCGTTGGCGAGAAGGAACTCGCCCGCCCGACCCCGGGCCTTGGCGATCCGCTCGGGGAAGGCGAGGGCCAAAAGCGGGCCGGCGCCGCCGGCGGCCATGTCGTCGCTGCGGCCTCCGTCGAGCACCGATCGCGCACGGCGCGCCAACGAGCGGGCGAGACCGCGTGCCGCTTCGGCGCGCCCGGACCGCTCGCGCCGCCATCGCTCTAGCCGATCGCCCAGATCCACCCCCGATCCGCCGAGGCCGCGTTCGACGAGCAGAACCGCGATCTCCGCCGCGACTTCGCCCGCACCGCTCCTGGCCGCGACCACCACCATTCGCGCCAACCGCGGCGGCAACGGCAGACCGGCGATCAGCTTTCCCTCCGCGGTGATAGCACCTTCGAGGTCGAGGGCTCCGAGGTCACGTAGCAAGGCCGTGGCGGCATTGAGCGCGGGCAGGGGCGGGGGATCGATCCAGCGCAGGGTGGCCGGATCACGTGTGCCCCACGCCGCTAAATCGAGCAGCAGGCCGGAGAGGTCGGCGTCGAGGATCTCCGGTCGCGTAAACAGCAGGAAGGGCGCCCGTGCCGGCCTCCTCCCACAGGCGATAGCACAGGCCAGGGGCGGTGCGGCCAGCCCGGCCGCGGCGCTGGTCGGCACTCGCCCGAGACACGCGCACCGTCTCGAGCCGCGTAAGGCCGAGGTCGGGCTCGAACCGCGGCACGCGCGCCAGGCCGCTATCCACCACGATGCGCACTCCTTCGATGGTGATCGAGGTTTCGGCGATGGAAGTCGCCAGCACGATCTTGCGCCGACCAGGGGCAGGTGCCCCGATCGGTCGGTCCTGCGCGCCTCGGTCGAGCGCCCCATAGAGCGGGATGACGTCGCTCGCAGGCCCGAGCCGGCCTTCGAGTGCGGTTGCGACGCGGGTAATCTCCGCCTGACCCGGGAGAAAGGCGAGAATCGAACCGGGCGCGCTCCCGTGCGCCTGGACGATCGCCGCCGTGACCTGCTCCTCGATGCGGCGGGCCGGATCGCGCCCCAGGTAGAGGGTCTCGACCGGATAGGCGCGACCGGTGCTTTCGATCACTGGCGCGCCGTCGAGAATGGCGGAGACGCGCGCGCCATCCAGCGTGGCCGACATGACGAGAAGGCGCAGGTCGTCCCGCAGAACCGTTTGGGCCTCCAACGCCAAGGCGAGGCCTAGATCGGCATCGAGGGAGCGCTCGTGGAACTCGTCGAAGATCACGGCCGCGACCGCGTCGAGGGCCGGGTCGTCCAGGATGAGCCGGGTGAAGACCCCTTCCGTCACCACCTCGATCCGCGTCCGGGTGGAGACGCGCGTATCGAACCGGGCACGCAGCCCCACCGTCTCGCCGACCGTCTGTCCCAACGTGACGGCCATGCGCTCCGCCGCCGCACGGGCCGCGAGACGCCGCGGCTCGAGAATGATGATCCGGCGATCCGCCGCCCAAGGCTCGTGCATAAGCGCCAGCGGCACGCGGGTCGTCTTGCCGGCGCCCGGCGGCGCGACCAGAACCGCGCGTGTGCCTCCGCGAAGAACCATGCGGAGCCTGTCCAGCACGGCGTCGATCGGCAACGCGTCAGTTTGGGCGGCCGTGGCCAAAACCCGGCGGCTTTCGTCCATGGGGCAGAGTGCTGGCTAGCGGAAGATGCCCCACGCTACCATATCGCAATGGTGCGGTGCGAATAACGCACGCCCGGGACCCTTCTCCCGGCCGCAAGGAACAGCTATACCCCCGCGCGCATTGCCCAGGGTACGCGGCGCCGAGAACCGTTTTCCATGATCCAGCAGACCGCGCAGGAGACATCTGCCGCTCCGGCGGGCGTCTTGCCCTCAGCCGACGGGACGCATGGGCATGCCCATGAAAGAGCGGCGTTCTGGCCCATGGTGCTCGGATCGATCGGGGTCGTCTACGGCGACATCGGCACGAGCCCTCTCTATGCCTTGAAGACGGCGCTGCACCACACCAGCGAGACGACAGCGACCCCGGCGGAGGTGATCGGCGTGGTGTCGCTGCTGATCTACGCGCTGGTCTTCACGGTGACGGTCAAATACGTGCTGTTCCTGATGCGGGCCGACAACAAGGGCGAGGGCGGCACGCTGTCGCTGATGGCGCTTGCACAGAAAGCGATGGGCCGACGCGCCAAGACGGTGTTCGTGCTTGGCGTCGCCGGCGCCGCGCTGTTCTCGGGCGATGCCATCATCACGCCGGCCATCTCGGTGATGTCGGCGGTGGAGGGCCTCGGCGTGGCCGAGCAGAGCCTCGTTCCCTACATTTTGCCGATCACGGTCATCATCCTGATCACGCTGTTTGCCGTCCAGAAGAGCGGCACGGCGCGGGTGGCGACCTTCTTTGGCCCGATCATGGTGGTGTTTTTCGGCCTGATCGGGATGCTGGGCTTGGTCCATATCGCGGACGCGCCGGTCATCCTGCATGCGTTCAATCCCGTGAACGGGGTGCGATTCCTGTTCGGCAACGGCTCCGGTTTCGTCACCCTCGGCCTCGTCTTCCTGGCCGTCACCGGGGCCGAGGCGCTCTACGGCGACATGGGTCATTTCGGCCGCAAGCCGATCCAGCTGACCTGGATCTTCTTCGTTCTGCCCGCGCTGCTGCTGAACTACCTCGGCCAGGGGGCGCTGGTGCTGAAGGATCAGAGCGCCATCAAGGACCCGTTCTTTCTGATGGTGCCGGGGTGGGCGCTGATCCCCTTCGTCATCCTCTCGACCGCCGCCACCGTGATCGCCAGCCAGGCGGTGATCACGGGCGCCTTCTCGCTCGTCCGGCAAGCCATCCAGCTCGGGCTGCTGCCCCGCATGGAGATCCAGCACACGTCGGAGATGACCGAGGGCCAGATCTTCGTGCCGCGCATCAACCGCTTCATGCTGATCGGCGTGCTGCTGCTCGTGTTCCTGTTCAAATCCTCGGACGCCCTCGCCAACGCCTACGGCATCGCCGTCACGGGCACGATGGTGGTCGACACCCTGCTCGCCTTCTTCGTGATCTATCGCGGCTGGCATTGGCCGCTGGCCGGCGCCCTCGCCCTGACAGCCTGCTTCCTGACGCTCGATTCGTCCTTCCTCATCGCCAACCTCGTCAAGGTGCTGGAGGGGGGCTGGGTGCCGTTGCTGCTCGCGAGTTGCTCGGCCCTGGTGATGTGGACATGGGTGCGCGGAACGACGCTGCTGTCGCAGAAGACCCACCGCGACTCGATCTCGACGCGGGATCTCGTCCGCATGCTGCAGAAGAGCAAGCCGACCCGTGTGCCCGGCACCGCGATCTTCCTGACCAGCGACCCCGACGTGGCGCCCTCGGCGCTCATGCACAACCTCAAGCACAACAAGGTCATTCACGAGCGGGTGATGATCGTGTCCGTGCGCACCGAAGATACGCCGCGTGTGCCGCCGCACCAGCGCTTCGAGATCGAGAAGATCTCGGAGGATTTCACCAAGATCATGCTGCACTACGGCTACATGGAACTGCCGCGCATGCCGCAGGCGCTCGCGAGCCTGCGCAAGTCCGGCCTGAAGTTCGACGTGATGACCACGTCCTTCTTCCTCGGCCGCCGCACGCTCAAGGCGTCGCCGACCTCCGGGCATGCCGCGCTGGCAGGACAAGCTCTTCATCGCGCTGTCGAAGCAGGCCGCGACCGCGACGGACTTCTTCTCGATCCCCTCCGATCGCGTCGTCGAACTCGGAGCCCAGGTGTCGGTCTGAAGTAGCTTGGACGGCCGTTCTTCGTGGTGGTGCAGGGCCCAGGGTCGGTTTCGCTCGGCTCCGACGCGACGGATTCAGCGCCAGCTCAGGTAAAGAGCAGCTTAGCCCGAACAAATACGGCGACCGGACCGGTGGTCCGACAAGAGTTTCGACATTTGCGGGCGAGAAGGGAGCGACTCCTCGTTCGATGCTCCAAAGGTCGGCTCTCGAAGCATCGTGGCCCAACCCGGAAGGCTACCCTCGAATGCAACGGCGTGAAGCGAGATGCTCGCTTCACGCCGTGACGTCAAAACTGCGGGCGAGAGTTCGCGGTAAACTCCCGCTTGCTGCTAGTCCTCGCGGTCCTCACCCCGATGGCGCCATCGGTCACCATCGCCGTCACCGTGGCGCCAACCGCCCCTGTCCCAATCGCGATGCCGTTCGCCACCGCCCCAGGCCCGTTCGCCGAAACCATAGGCGGGATAGGGCCTGTGATTGGGGCGGCAAAAGCCGTCCCAGCTGCGATGCGCAAAGGGACCGCAACCCCCTTCCGCTGCCGCCGGCGTCAGGCTTCCAAGCGTCAACGCCGACGCGGCAAGGCCCGCCAAAAGAAGTGTTTTCATGCTGCTACCTCCCTAATCCAACTCGCGACGACCATCGTGTTTGGGGACTGAACTCGCGCTGAACGCGCCGTTTATGGCTCGTCCATCTGGCCCGGGCTGTTGGCGCGCGCATATCGCTCCCTTTTGGGAATGCACCGCGGCAGAGCGATTTCCGCATCGCAGGCCCCGAGGTCAGGCCGCGATGCGATCCTCGCCAAGACCTGATCTTCGGGCTGCCAGAACCGCCAAGTCGCTGTAAGGTTGCGCGGAAGCGGAGGGCGACAGGGTGGTGCTGATAGCGGCGGCGGTGTTGGGATATCTGCTGGGCTCGATCCCGTTCGGGCTGTTGCTGACCCGCTTCGCCGGGACCACGGACATCCGCACCATCGGCTCGGGCAATATCGGCGCCACCAACGTGCTGCGCACCGGGCGCAAGGACCTGGCGGCCGCGACGCTTCTGCTCGACGGGTTGAAGGGCACTGCCGCCGTGCTGATCGCGGCACGACTGTGGGGCGCCGACGCGAGCCTCGCGGCCGCCTGCGGGGCCTTCGCGGGCCATATCCTTCCGGTGTGGCTGCGCTTTCGCGGCGGCAAGGGCGTCGCGACATTTCTCGGCTGCCTCCTCGGCGTGTTCTGGCCCGCCGGACTGGTGTTCGCCGCCGTCTGGCTCGCGATGGCGCTGTTGTTTCGCTATTCGTCGGCGTCGGCCCTCGTTGCGAGCCTGCTCAGCCCCGCGGCCTTGCTTCTCTTCGGCCAAACTCGTCCCGCAGTGGTGTTCCTCGTCCTGGCGGTGGTGCTCTGGTGGATGCACCGCGCCAACATCGCCCGCCTGAGGGCCGGAACGGAGGGCCGGATCGGGCATAAGGCGTGACGCCGGTGCTGGCGCCGCTCAGCGACGGCGAACGCATCGACTGGCTGCGGCTTTCCCGGTCTGACGGCATCGGCCCCCGTACCTTTTTGGGCTTGTTGCAACGGTTCGGCAGTGCCGCTGCGGCGATCGACGCCCTGCCGGCCTTGGCGCGGCGGAGGCCCGGTGTCCGCCTTGCCGCCCGCGATGGGGTGCTCGCCGAACTCACTGCCGGTACGAAGCGCGGCCTGCGTTTCGTCGGGTTGAACGAGCCGGACTACCCTGCGGCGCTGCGGGTGATCGATTCGGCTCCCCCGATCCTGGTCGTCCAGGGCGACCCCGCCCACCTGCAACGCCCGATGGTGGCGATCGTCGGCTCGCGCAATGCCTCCGGACCGGGGCTTCTCTTCACCGAGCGGCTCGCCGCCGGGCTTGCGGCCGCGGGCTATGTGGTGGTTTCCGGTCTCGCCCGCGGCATCGACGTGCAGGCGCATCGGGCGACGCTGCAATCCGGCACCGTCGCCGTGCTGGCTGGCGGGCACGACCGCATCTACCCGAGCCAGCACGCCGACCTTGCGGCGCGGATCGCCGACACCGGCGCGGTGGTGTCCGAGATGCCGCTGGCCTGGGAGCCGCGCGGCCGCGACTTCCCCCGCCGCAACCGCATCGTCGCGGGCCTCGCCTTTGCCACGGTGGTGGTCGAAGCCGCACGCCGCTCGGGCTCGCTGATCACCGCGCGCTTCGCCAACGAGCAGGGCCGGGAGGTGTTCGCGGTGCCGGGCTCTCCGCTCGATCCGCGCGCCGAGGGCACCAACGATCTCTTGCGGCAAGGTGCGACGCTCTGCACGAGCGCCGATGACGTGATCGACGCCCTGAGAGCGGTCGCGGCTCCTCTGGGGCCGCGCGAACCGCGCATGGCCATGGCCTGGGGCGATGTCCCCGACCTTGGCGATCCGGATCTCTCCGAACTGAATGGCGACGCGTCCGAGCCTGCATCGGCGCAGGCCGAGCTGTTGCAGTATCTCGGTCCCGCCCCAATCGCGATCGATGACTTGATCCGGCTGTCGGGATTGGGGGCCGCGCAGGTCCGCTCCCTGCTGCTCGATCTCGAGATGGACGGTCGCGTGACCGTCGCGGCCGGATTGGTGTCCGGGCCTGCGCCCGGGCGTTGAGGGCTGGGCCGCGTGGTTCCGCTTGAGCGACAGGCCGTGCGGTCCGTGGGCTGCCTTAACCAGCGCCTCGGAAAGGGCTGCTCTTTGCGAAGCATCGTCTTGCAAACGCAACTGTGACGCGTAGAAACGTCATGGGTCTTTGAGGAGCTTATTGTGACATCAGCAACGTTCACGTGGGCCGTAAATGCAGTCATCGTTTCGATGCTTGCCGCGTCTGCTGCTCAAGCAAGTGATTGTCACGTCGACCATTACAACTTCGTTTTTCAGAGTGACACCAGCGCTACTCTCGAGACGAAATCCGGCGTGAACTGTTATTCACGCATCACCGCCCACACGGCGGTCGAACTCGATGCGGATCGGACAGCAGCCCTCACATGGATCGGCTTTCGTCGATGGGACGCATCGGTGGGGCTACCGGTCCGCTCGGGGGTATGTCGGACAAGACGCGTTCGTGGTGAGTCTGTCCGGCACAAGCTTCCGCAAGGGCCGAAGCGGGGGGCTCCCCTTGACGGGCGACACGAACATCAACGTCAACGTTCAGGTCGATCCTTGAGCGCTGACCAGGCGGGCAGCACGCACCTGAGCGGTCGTGTTGCCTGACACGCCAGTTTCGGGCAGAACGTGCGCCGCCGCACCTGCGCCCTTGTTGCCGTTCCCCGGGTTTCTTTCGTCATGAGCTCAACCTTGCGCGTCGGGCTGGCCGGCCTCGGCACCGTCGGCGCCTCGGTTTTGGCGCGACTTCGGCTGCAACAGACGGCGCTTCAAGAGCGGACGCGCCGGACCATTTTGGTGGCCGGCGTCGCGGCGCGAGACCGAGCCAAGGCGCGCGCGCTGGATCTTCGCGGCACCCAGTGGTTCGACGATCCCGTGGCCCTGGCGCGATCGCCCGACATCGATATCTTCGTCGAGCTGATCGGCGGCGACGGCGATCCCGCGCTTGCGGCCGTGCGGGCCGCGCTCGAGGCCGGCAAGCCGGTGGTGACAGCCAACAAGGCCCTGCTGGCTCGCCACGGCATGGCCCTCGCGGCGCTGGCGGAGGAGAGGCACGTCCCGCTGTGCTTCGAGGCGTCGGTCGCGGGGGGCATCCCGGTCGTCAAGACATTGCGCGAAGGGCTTGGCCGGCAACGCGATCCAGCGCGTCTACGGCATCCTCAACGGCACCTGCAATTACATCCTGACCCGGATGGAGCGCGAGGGCCTCGATTTCGAGACATGCCTCGCGGAGGCGCAGCGCCTCGGCTATGCCGAGGCCGACCCGACCTTCGACATCGACGGCTTCGACACCGCCCACAAGCTGGCGATCCTGGCGACGCTGGCCTTCGGCACCGCTCTCGACGCGGAAGCAATCCACGTCGAGGGCATTCGCGCCATCACGCCGGCCGATATCGGGGCTGCGGCGGAACTCGGCTTCCGGATCAAGCTTCTGGGGGTCGCCCAGCGCTCCGGCGACGGCATCGAATGCCGCGTCCACCCGACCATGGTGCCGCGAAGCTCGGCCATCGCCCAGGTCATGGGCGTCACCAACGCCGTGACGGTCGACGCCGACGCGGTGCGCGAACTGACGCTGATCGGCCCCGGCGCCGGCGGTGAGGCGACCGCCTCGGCGGTCGTCGCCGACATCGCGGACATCGCGCGCGGCGTCCGCTCGGCGCCGTTCGGCACGCCGGTGGCGACGCTGGTGCGCACCGAACCGGTACCGCTGCAGCGGCACGAGGGCGGCTACTACATCCGCCTGGAGGTCCAGGACCGGCCCGGCGCCGTCGCGGCGATCGCGTCCCGCATGGCCGAGCGCGGCATTTCGTTCGAGAGCATCGTCCAGCGGCGGCCGACCCCGGCCGAACGTGATGCGCCGATGCCGGTTGTGCTGATCACCTACGCGACCACCGAGGCCATCGTCCGGCAGGCTCTCGATGCCGTGGTGGCGGACGGCTGGGTTGTGGGCCAGCCGCAGTCCATCCGCATCGAACGCGAATAGGAGCGAACCCGTGAGCGATCTCGTCGTCCAGACGCAGGACATCATCGAACGGATCCTCACGCTTGAACTGGTGCGGGTGACCGAGCGCGCCGCGGTGTCCTCCGCGCGCTGGCGTGGCCGCGGCGACGAGAAGTCGGCCGATCAGGCCGCGGTGGACGCCATGCGGCGCGAACTCAACCGGCTGCCGATCGACGGCACCATCGTGATCGGCGAGGGCGAGCGCGACGAAGCCCCGATGCTGTTCATCGGCGAGAAGGTCGGGACGCGAACCGGGCCGAAGGTCGACATCGCGGTCGACCCGCTCGAGGGCACCACGTTCTGCGCCAAGGACATGCCGGGCTCGATCGCCGTGATGGCCATGGCGCAGGCCGGCTCGCTGCTCAACGCGCCCGACGTCTACATGGAAAAGATCGCGATCGGGCCGGGCTATCCGAAGGGCACCGTCGACATCGACATGTCGCCGGAAGAGAACATCCGCGCCCTGGCCAAGGCCAAGGGCGTGCGGCCGAACGAGATCGCCGTCTGCGTCCTCGACCGGACCCGCCATGAGGAGCTGATTATCGGCCTGCCGCCGCGCCGGCGCCATCGCTCAGGCTGCTGACCGACGGGGATGTCGCCGGCGTCATCCTCACGTCGCAGCCGGAGAAGACCGGGCATCGATCTCTACCTCGGGACCGGCGGCGCGCCGGAAGGCGTGCTGGCGGCCGGCGCGCTTCGCTGCGTGGGGGGCCAGATGCAGGGTCGCCTGATCCTCGACAGCGAGGCGAAGGTGGAGCGGGCGCGAAAGATGGGCGTCAGCGACCCCAAGAAGATCTACGACATGAAGGAACTCGCATCCGGCGACGTTGTCGTGGCTGCCACCGGCGTGACCGACGGCGGCTTGCTGTCCGGCGTCAAGTTCCGCCAGAACACGGTCGAGACCGAGACGCTGATCTACCGTTCGGTCACCGGCACCGTGCGGCGCATCCAGGCCGAACACCGGGAGCTCGGCAAGTTCCGGCTCGATTGATCCCCCACGGATGAGCCTGTCCGAATGGAGCGCATGGGCGCTCGACATCGTGCGCCAGCATCATGCCTGGGGCGCGCCGGTCTGTTTCGTATTGGCGTTCGGCGAATCGCTCGCCTTTATCTCCTTGATCGTACCCGCGACAGTCATGCTCATCGGCATCGGCACGCTCGTGCCGCTGTCCAATCTGTCGTTCCTGGAGATCTGGCTGGGTGCCGCGGCGGGTGCCGCGGCCGGCGACTGGGTGTCGTTCTGGATCGGCAAGCGCTTCAAGGACGGCATCGGCCGCCTTTGGCCGCTCAGCCGTTATCCGGAGATGCTGCCGCGCGCGCATCGCTTCTTCGAGCGATGGGGTGTGCTCGGCGTCTTCGGCGGCCGGTTCCTGGGACCGCTGCGCGCCACCATCCCCCTCGTGGCAGGCATCAGCGACATGCCCCAACTCCTCTTTCAGGTCGCGAACGTCAGTTCGGCCCTCCTGTGGGCCTTCGTGCTGCTCGCGCCCGGCGCCTTGGGCGTCGAGTGGATGCGGGAGGTGTTCGATTGACCCGCCCGCCAACTGAGCGGACCGACTCGCGGGAAACCCACGACCAGACGAGAAACCCCTCTGTCGCGACTTAGATGTCCTTGGCGCTGTCGCCGCCCGTCACCTCATATTCCGCGCCCGTGACCATGTTGGCGGCGTCGGAGGCGAGGAAGACCGCGGCGGGCGAGATGTCGTCGGGCTGAAGCCAGCCCACCTTCAAGGGAACCGTCGGCGCCCGGACATCCCAGGCTTCCTGCGGGGTCGGGTTCTGCGCCTGTCGTCCGGTTTCGCCGATGCTTTCGCTGAGCCGCTTTTCGTAACGGGTCAGCGGTGTATCCACGAGCCCCGGAATAAGCGCATTGACCGTGATGTTGTACTGGCCAAGCTCCATGGCGGCCGATTTCATCAGGCCGAGAATGCCCCACTTGGACGCCGAGTAGCTTGCCGCATCCTTGGTGCCGTGCTTGCCCTGCATGGACGAGAGCAGGATCAGCCGACCTTTCTTGCGGGCCACCATCTTGGGCGCGAAAGCCCGCACGGTGTTGGCAGTGCCGTTCAGATTGTTGTCGATCACGTCGCGCCAGTCCGCGTCGTTCATCTCCAGCAGCGGCACCCAGCGTTGGATCGCGGCATTCGCCACGACGATATCGATCTTGCCGTAGCTCTGCTCGACCCGGTCGGCGACAGCCCGCAAGGCCGCAATGTCGCGGATGTCGGCCCGCATGGCCTCGCCCTTGCGCCCGTAGGCGCGGATCTGCCGCACCGTCTCGTCCAGCTCCTCCGGCGTGGCCGGGACCGCATTCGAAGCCGTCGAGACCGGGCCGGCGATATCGACCGCCACGACGTCTGCCCCGTTCGCAGCCATCTCGACCGCGATGGCGCGACCGATCCCGCGCGCTGCCCCGGTCACCACCGCGATCTTGCCGTTCAGGATCGAGCCTCGACCGGGGCTCACCGGACCCGCGGTCTTGTCGGGGCCGGGTTCCGGAACGGGCTTGCCCTCCAGTTCCTTCGGACCGACGTCGGTGCGCGTTTGTGCCATGGCCGCCCCAGCTGACAGCGCCGCGCCGGCGAGGGCCGCGGTGGCGAGCACGGCGTTGCGTCGGGTCGGATCATAATCGGTCATTTCATGTTCCCGCTCTGGCGCGAGAAGAACGACCTTCGGCCTGCGAGGTTGCCGCTGCATTTTGTCTCTGCCCGACCGGCGGCGCATCCGCTGGCCGGCACGGACAAGCTCCAGGTCGTGCGGGGGCCATCTTGGCCGCGCTTTGGTGGGCGCGAAACAAGAAGGGCGGCCCGAAGGCCGCCCTAAAGATCCGATCCGCTTGGAGTCAGACCGAATAGTACATGTCGAACTCGACCGGATGGGGCGTCATCTCGAAGCGCATCACTTCGGTCATCTTGAGTTCGATGAAGGATTCGATGAAATCCTCGTTGAACACGCCACCCGCCGTGAGGAAGGCGTGGTCGGCCTTCAGGCTCTCGAGCGCCTCACGCAGCGACCCGCAGACCGTCGGGATCTGCTTCAACTCTTGCGGCGGCAGGTCGTACAGGTCCTTGTCCATGGCGTCGCCTGGATGGATCTTGTTCTGCACGCCGTCGAGGCCGGCCATCAGCATCGCCGCGAAACAAAGATAGGGGTTGGCGGTCGGGTCGGGGAAGCGGATCTCGACGCGCTTGGCCTTGGGGTTCGAGGTGTAGGGAATGCGGCACGACGCCGAGCGATTGCGGGCCGAATAGGCGAGCAGCACCGGCGCCTCATAGCCCGGGACCAGCCGCTTGTAGGAGTTGGTCGACGGATTGGTGAAGGCGTTCAGCGCCTTGGCGTGCTTGATGATGCCGCCGATGTAGTAGAGGCAGGTCTCGCTGAGATCCGCGTATTTGTCGCCCGCGAAGACCGGCTTGCCGTCTTTCCAGATCGACATGTGGACGTGCATGCCCGAGCCGTTGTCGCCGAAGATGGGCTTCGGCATGAAGGTGGCGGTCTTGCCGTAGGAATTGGCGACCTGGTGGATGCAGTATTTGTAGATCTGCATGCCGTCGGCCATCAGCGTCATCTTGTCGAACTTCATGCCGAGTTCGTGCTGCGCCGAGGCCACCTCATGGTGGTGCTTCTCGACCTTGACGCCCATGGACGCCATCGCGGCCAGCATCTCGCCGCGCATGTCCTGAGCCGAATCCATCGGGGGTACGGGGAAGTATCCACCCTTGGTGCGAACGCGGTGGCCGAGGTTGCCGCCCTCGTAAGCCGTGTCCATGTTGGACGGCAGTTCGATCGAGTCGAGCACGAAACCGGTGTTGTAGGGATCGGACTTGAAGCGAACGTCGTCGAACACGAAGAATTCGGCCTCGGGGCCGACAAAGATCGTGTCGCCGATGCCAGTGGACTTGAGGTAGGCCTCGGCTTTCTTTGCGACGCCGCGCGGGTCGCGACCATAGGGTTCGCCCGTGCCGGGCTCGAGAATGTCGCAGACGATCGACATGGTGGAGGCCGAGAAGAACGGGTCCATGCAGGCCGTCTCGGGGTCCGGCATCAGGGTCATGTCGGACTCGTTGATCGCCTTCCAGCCGGCGATCGAGGAGCCGTCGAACATCACCCCGTCGGAGAACGCGTCCTCGTCGACGATGGAGACGTCAAAAGTGACGTGCTGCCACTTGCCGCGCGGGTCGGTGAAGCGGAAATCGACATATTTGACGTCGTTGTCCTTGATCGCCTTCAACACGTCATGCGCGGTTTTCATCGTGTCCTCACCTGTCAGCTCCGGAGCCGGGACCGTGCTTTAGACTTTGGGGCGGAGGGTGGCAATCGGCAGCACGCTCTGGCGATGCGGCGTTCATCGGCTTCGACCCGCCAAGGCTTTGGTGAACGCGGAGATCAGATCGCGTCGTTGCCTGTCTCGCCCGTGCGAATGCGAATGGCATCCTCGATATTGGAGACGAAAATCTTGCCATCGCCAATCCGGCCGGTCTGGGCGGACTTGCGGATCGCGTCGACGGCGCGCTCGACCATGTCGTTGCCGAGGACGACCTCGATCTTCACCTTCGGGAGGAAATCCACGACGTATTCGGCGCCGCGATAGAGTTCGGTGTGTCCCTTCTGGCGCCCGAAGCCCTTGGCCTCGGTCACCGTGATGCCCTGCAGGCCGACGTCCTGAAGCGCCTCTTTCACCTCGTCCAGCTTGAAGGGCTTGATGATCGCCTCAATCTTCTTCATGGCGGTCGTGAACTCACGCTAGGCACAGCCGCACTCCGGCGGAGGCGAGGCTTGCCGGGTCTGCCGGGCGCACAAAAACTAGCATCTTCGAAGCAGGGCAGCCAATCGCAAATGAGCCTACTTCGCCCAAACCGGAAGCGAGCGGATGCGATGTTTGAACGATTATTAGGCCGTCTGCCGCTCCGACGGGCAAAGAAGGCCGAATTCGAGCACCCCCTCGAGCGATGCGCATGATCGTCGACCGCGCCACGCCGACAGCGCTGCTGACGTCCGAACAGATGGAACGGGCCGATGCTTTGACGATCGCGGCCGGCACCCCGGGGATCACGCTCATGAATCGCGCCGGCGTCGCGATCGCCGACGTCTGCCTCGACATGCTCGGCGATAAGCGCCGGGTGGTGGTGCTCTGTGGCCCCGGCAACAACGGCGGCGACGGCTTTGTCGCGGCGCGTCTGCTTCGCGAGGCCGGTCGCGACGTCAGTCTGGGGCTGCTTGCCGCGCGCGACGCGTTGCGCGGCGATGCGGCCGAGGCCGCATCATCCTGGGCCGGCCCCATCCTGGAGCCGACCGAGCTGTCCTTGGCTGATGCTGATCTGATGGTCGACGCGCTTTTCGGGGCGGGCTTGTCGCGGCCGCTCGATGGTGCGGCCCGCGCGCTGGTCGAACGCGTCAACGCGGCCCGTCGGCCTGTTCTGGCGGTCGACGTCCCTTCCGGCGTCGACGGCGCGACTGGCACCATTCGTGGCGCGGCCGTCGCGGCCACCGCAACCGTCACGTTCTTCCGCTACAAACCGGGGCACGCCCTCTATCCGGGGGCGGCCCGGTGCGGCCGCCTGATCCTGCGCGACATCGGTATTGCGGCGGATGTGCTGGCTGCGATCCGCCCAAGCGCTGCCCTAAACCTGCCAGACGAGTGGCTCACGGCCTTCCCATGGCCGACGCCCGACGGCCACAAATACAAGCGGGGCCACGCGGTGGTGCTATCGGGCGGTGTGTCCCACACCGGCGCTGCCCGCCTGTCGGCGCGCGCAGCGCTGCGCGTCGGCGCCGGTCTCGTGACGCTCGCGTCACCGCATGACGCCATGGCCGTCAATGCCGCCCACCTCACGGCCGTGATGCTGCACCTGTCCGATGGACCAGCGGGCCTCGCCGGAATCCTCGCGGACGGGCGCAAGAACGCCGTCGTGCTCGGTCCCGGTCTGGGCGTCGGCGCTGCGACGCGTGTGCTGGTCGAGGCCGCTTTGACCACGTTTCCCGAGCGGGGCGAGAGCGGCCCACCCCGTGCCTGCGTCCTCGATGCCGATGCGCTGACGAGCTTCGCCGGCGACTCGGCGGCGCTGTCCCGGCTGATCGGAAAGGCACCAGGAGCGACCGTGATCACGCCCCATGACGGCGAGTTCGCACGATTGTTCGATGATCGCCCTGACGTCAGGAACCAGGTCTCGAAACTCGACAAGGCCCGTGCGGCCGCCGCGGCGCTTGGCTGCCTCGTGCTGCTGAAGGGGCCCGACACGGTCGTCGCGGAGCCGGGAGGGCATGCCACGATCAGCACAGGCGGGCCGCCTTGGCTGGCCACCGCCGGCTCGGGCGATGTCCTGTCCGGCCTCATCGGCGGCCTGCTGGCACAGGGCATGCCCGCCTTTCAAGCCGCGAGCGCCGCAGTGTGGTTGCACGCCGAGGCGGGACGGCGCTTCGGTCCCGGGCTCATCGCGGAGGATCTGCCGGAAACCTTGCCGCGTGTTCTGCGCGAGCTGCACGAGAGCAGCTCATAGGCGATACCCTTTGACCGCGGCAGGATGCTGTCTCCGGGCTGTTTGCCCTCCGCGCGCTATTGCGACGTTTGCCGGCTCACCTCGCGTGACCGGATAGCCGCCCAAAGCCGTCCGTCGATCGCCGCCAGGCCGAGGCCGATGAGAACCATGCCGACGATAGAATGCAGGTCGATGGTCTCGCCGAGAAACCCCGCGCCGAGAAGAAGGGCGCTGACAGGAAGCAGGAAGGTCACCAGGAGCAGATTGGTCGCACCCGCAACGGCCAGGACCCGGAAGTAGATGATATAGGCGAGAGCCGTGCTGAGGAGCCCGATTCCGAGCCATGCACCGAGCGCCTGCGAGCTCGGGATCGGCAGCAGCCAGGGGCGGTCGACCAGCATGGCGATCGGGATCAGCACGATCGTACTGGCAGTCACTTGCCCGGCGGCGATCGTCAGGGGCGCTGTTCCGCGAAACCGCCGACCATAGATGCCGGCGACCGCGTAGACGGCGGCCGCCAGAAGACAACATAGCTCGCCAACGAGGTCGCCGTGGCCGAATCCGGGCACCACGTCCCGACCGACAAGGACCGCTACGCCGAGGAAGCCGAACAGAACGCCGACGCATTTGGCCCAGCTCAGTTTCTCGTTGGCGGTGAGTCCGTGCGCCGCTAGCACCGTGAAGATCGGCGTCGTGGCATTGAGAATCGAAGCAAGACCGCTGGAGATGCGAGTCTCGCCGAAGACGATAAGACTGAACGGCACGACGTTGTTGAGAAGGCCCATGATGAGGAACGCAGCCCAGAGCCGGGTTGACACGGGGATGGCGTCGCGGCGGACGAACAGCACGGCATTCAGAGCTATGGCGGCGAGACCGACCCGGCCGAGCACGACGGTAAAGGGCGGAAACTCGGCGGCCAACACCTTGAAGAAGAAGAACGACCCGCCCCAAAGCGCCGACAGGATCAGGAGCAGGGCCCACTCGCGTCTGCCCATTCGTAAGGCGTCAATCCGTGTGGTGGTCACGCGCTGCCTCCGGTGAGCACGCTGTTAGAGCAGTCAGGCTTGGTCTCGGCTCCCCAAATCTTGCTGCCGAATTCGAGGCATTCTGCGGGATCGAGAACTCAGACGATCTCGAACCAGCAGCGTAGGCCTGCGCTGGCTTGGTCGTTGAACCCGGATTCGATCGGCCAGCGGCCCGGCTGGTCGGCCACGAAGGCGACGTGGTTGCGACTGCCTGGCGGCAACAGCAGGGTATCGCGCCAATAGGGCTCCCAACCGTCATCGGCCGGGTGGAGCAGGCGCATGGCCTGGCCGTACAGGCTGAGCGGCACGAGGGCTTTGCTCGCGTTGATGAAGCCGAGCGTTACGGCGTCGCCCTGCTTCACGCGAAGGACCGGCTGCTTGGGCCAAGCCACGCCGCCCGTTCCGTTGACCGTCCATCCGGCAGGGCCTGTGTCGATCGTGAGGTCCGCGCGCTTGGACGCTTCCAAGGCGATCCTGGTCGGCAAGGCCGGATTGGGCGGGAGGGGCATGATGGGCGGCCGTGCATCCGCCGGCGGGCCATCGGTCGTCATCGTCCAGATCGGCCGATCTGGCTCGATGACCCCATTCACCCGTTCGCTGCCGCGCAAGATCAGGCGCACGGACTTGCCGGCGTCGCGCGGAAGGTCGAGCAGGGTGTCGAAACGGCCGCCGGGCCCGATCGGAACCGTGTCGCGCGTCGGCTGAAACAGTTCAGATGGCTGCCCGTCGATCGCCACGACCATCGGCCTCGCACCCTCGCAGGCCACCACCATCAGTCGACGCGTCGAGCCGTTGACGAGCCGCAGCCGCAGGCGTGCGCCGGGCCGAAACGTGAGTTCGGCCGGGATGGGCTTCTTGGACGCCGTAATGATCGAAACGGGACCGGCCGGCGTCGGCGACGCACCGGCGATTTGCCCCTTGCCGTCCAGGAGCCAGTCTTGGAGAAAACAGACCAGATCCTGGTCGACAGGCGTCGGTTCTGCCGGGTCGACGATCAACACACCCGAAAGGCCGCGGCTGGCCTGATCGGCGGGTCCCAGTCGAGGCCGGAACCAGGCGGTGCCGCTTGCGCCCGGCTTGAACCGCACCAGCGCCTCGGCGCCGGGGGCAATGGCCACACCTGCGCTTTCGGCCGGGTCGTCGAGGCTGCCGTGCCCACGCAAACCGCAGAGCTGGAACGACGTCGGTTCGGCAAGGCCGTTGCGAACGCGCAGGGCCACGTCCTGCCCCTGCTTCACCCGCAAAACCGGGAGCGGCTCGGGCCAAAGATAGCGGAGAACCTGGCTTTCGGGGCCTTCCGGCGTCAGGCGTAAGCCCGTTTGCCGGACATCCAGCAGGATGTCCGATGGCGCCGCCGCCCAGCCCGGCGCGGTGCGCGCGAAAGCGAGCGCCGCGGCACTCTTGAGAAAACGGCGCTTGTTCATAGGCATGCGGGCCTCAACCCCGGACGAGCCGGCATGGTTCAGCCGGGTCCCCAAGGTCCCGTGTAACCATCTCCATCCGCCGGCGCCCAAAATTGTTGCTGCATCCCGTCTATGTCATTGGTATGAAGCGCCGCCCTGAGAGTGGGCCTGCGACTGCGCGCGGGCGTGGCGGAACTGGTAGACGCGCTGGATTTAGGTTCCAGTGAGCAATCGTGGGGGTTCGAGTCCCTCCGCCCGCACCACGGCAGGCAGGCTCCGCCACGAGGGCTCGACGAGAGGCCCGGGATTTGGCCGCTGCCGTCATGGCGGCGGCAATGCGATTTGAAGAGTTGGAAGGCGAACGACGATGCAAGTGACCGAGATCAGCGCGCAGGGCCTCAAGCGCCAATACAAGGTGGTTCTGCCGGCTGCGGACCTCGCCTCGAAGCTCGACGCCGAGCTCAACGAGATGAAGGCCAAGGTCCGCATCAACGGCTTCCGTCCCGGCAAGGTGCCGGCCGCGCATCTGAAGCGCCTCTACGGCCGCTCGCTGATGGGCGACGTCGTCCAGAACGCCGTCAACGAAGCCAACCGCAAGATCGTCGAAGACAACAACCTCCGGCTTGCGCTCGAGCCCAAGGTCGACATCGCCAGCGATCAGGCCGAAGTCGAGAAGGCCATGGAGGCGAAGGGGGACCTCGCCTTCACGGTCGATCTCGAAACCTTGCCGAAGTTCGAGGTCGGCACGTTCGACGATATCGAACTCGATCGCCTCGTCACCGATATCGACGAGGCCGAGGTCGAAAAGGCGGTGCAGCGCATGGCCGACAACGGCCGGCCGTTCACGGCCAAGACGGACGAGGGCGCCGTCGCGGAAGCGGGCGACAAGGCAACCATCGACTTTGAGGGCAAGCTCGACGGCGTTCCGTTCGAAGGCGGCAAGGGGACGGATACGGACCTGGTGCTCGGCTCCGGCATGTTCATCCCGGGTTTCGAGGACCAGCTCGTCGGCATGAAGGTCGGCGAAGACCGCACCATCTCGGTCAAGTTCCCGGACGACTATTCGGACAGCAACCTCGCGGGCAAGGACGTGACCTTCGACGTGAAGCTGAAGGGCGTCGCGGCCCCGGGCGAGCTCGCCATCGACGATGCGTTCGGCAAGACCTTCGGCTTCGAGGACCTGGAAGGCCTGAAGAACGCCATCCGCGACCGAATGCGGGACGACCTGTCCAAGGCTTCGCGGGACAAACTCAAGCGCGCCCTCCTCGACGCGCTCGACAAGCGCTACGCCTTCGATCTTCCCGAAGGTCTGGTGAACCAGGAATTCAACCAGATCTGGAATCAGGTCGAGCAGGAGCAGAAGGCCTCGGGCCGCAGCTTTGCCGACGAGAACACGACCGAGGACGAGGCGCGGGCCGAATACCGGCGCATCGCCGAGCGGCGCGTGCGGCTTGGCCTCGTGCTGGCCGATGTCGGCGAGAAGGCGGCCGTGAAGGTCGACGATGCCGAACTGGGCCGCGCCCTGTCAGATTTCGTGCGCAATTATCCGGGCCAGGAACAGCAGGTTTGGGATTATTACCGCAAGAACCCGCAGGCTCTGGCGCAGCTTCGCGCCCCGCTCTTCGAGGAGAAGGTGGTCGATCACATCATCGGTCAGGCCAAGGTGACGGACCGCACGGTCTCCCGCGAGGAATTGATGCGCGTCGAAGACGAGCCGGGTCCCGCCAAGAGGGTACCGGAGCCGGTGCTTGAGGCAGCCGCGGAAGCGCCGGCCGAAGAAGCGCCGGAGCAGGCCTGAGCGAAGGCGCCGCTCACCTGCGTGATCGGCGAGGCGACCATCGCTTGAAACCCGGCAAAGCCGGTGTGCGTATTCCATCGCGGTCCAGGTCCGCGATGGAACGAAACGCATGCGAGCCGCTCTCGGGTCTCTGATCGGCCTTGCCGTCCTGACGATCGGTGTCGCGTCGGCCGCCCCGAGCGCACCTCATCCTCGCTTCTCGGCCGAGGCGGTCAACGCTGCCGGGTTTGCGCCACTGCCCCAGCCGCCGTCTGCGGCGGCGAATCCCGTGGTGATGAAGGCCGAGATCCTGTTGTCCCGCGCCCATTTCTCGCCCGGCGCCATCGACGGGATCGACGGCGACAATTTCCGCAAGGCGCTCATCGCCTACCAGCGCGCCAACGGGCTCGCAACGTCGGGTAAGCTCGACCAGCCGACCTGGGACAAGCTCTCGGCCAACCAGACCGCGCCGCTCTCAGCCTATGCGCTGACCAAGGAGGATCTTCGCGGTCCGTTCACCAGGACGATCCCGGCCAAATTCGAGCAGATGAGCCGCCTCAAGCGGCTCGGCTACCGCAATGTGCGTGAGGAATTGGCCGAGCGGTTTCATCTGAGCGTTGCGGCCCTGGTCGCGCTCAATCCCAGGTCGCGCTTCGCCCGGCCGGGTGAGACGATTCAGGTGCCCAATGCGGTGACGCGATCACGGTGGCGACAAGGTCGCGCGGGTGGTGGTGGACAAGCCGGGACACGATGTCGAAGCCTTCACGGCCGACAACAAGCTCGTCGCGTTCTATCCAGCCTCGATCGGCAGCACGGAAAAGCCAGCTCCGAGCGGCGACTTCGCGATCCGGCGCATCGTCCACAATCCCGACTACACCTACGATCCGGACTACAAGTTCAAGGGCGTGAAGGCCACCAAGCCTTTCACCATCGCGCCAGGCCCCAACAACCCGGTGGGAGCAGTCTGGATGGATCTCTCCTTCGAGGGTTACGGCATCCACGGCACGCCGGATCCGGAAGCGATCGGCAAGACCCAGTCGCACGGCTGCGTCCGCCTGACCAACTGGGACGCCCTGGATCTCGCATTGCTCGTCGACAAGGGCACGCCCGTCTCGTTTCAGGACAAGCCCTGAGCCGTGGTCTGCTCGGTCACCCCACGCGAGTTGCAGGTTTTGCGAAGGTCGGTCACTCGGCTATAGCGAGCGTCCATTCTCGCGAGTGAAGACGCGTGATCGAAATCGGTGTGGCGACGGGCCTGTTGACACTGTTCTGCGGCGCCGCGCTGCTCGGATTCGCGGTCAAGGCCTGGGTGCCGGAGGCCCATCGCTCGAAGGAGGCGCTCCAGCTGATCCAGCTGGTGATGAGCCTGCTGGTCACCTTCGCGGCGCTGGTGCTGGGGCTTCTCACCACCTCCGTCAAAAGCAGCTACGACCGGGCCGAACATGACCGCGTCCAATTCGCGGGCGAAATCACGCAACTCGACCGCTGCCTCCGAAACTATGGCGCCGGATCGGAAGCTCCACGCACTCTGCTGCAGAGCTACACCGCCGGGGTGATCGCCAGCACCTGGCCTGACGAGCCGCGCCCGCAGGGTGTCGCCTATCCCGACCCATCGCAGATGGCGCGAACCGGCGCCAACCCGGTGCTGGCCGACCTCATGAACCAGGTCGGGCTCGAGATCCGCAGGCTCGATCCGCCCGACAGCTTTCCACCGGCAGCTCGCCGGCGATTGCGGCGACTACTACAAGACCGTCATCCAGGAGCGCCTGGCGGTCGTCGGCGACGTTTATTCCTCGATGTCGGTCGCGTTCTACTGCGCGGTGGTCTTTTGGCTGAGCGTGGTTTTCGCCGGATTCGGGCTCAGCGCGCCATGGAACAGGACGGTCGGCATGGTGCTGCTGCTGGGCGTCATCTCGGTCACGAGTGCGCTTGTCCTCATCGTCGACCTCGATTTGCCCTACGAAGGCGCGTTCAGCATTCCGAGTACCGCGATGCGGATCGCGTTCGCGCGGATTTCCGCGCCCTGATGATCATCGGAACGGCGGCTCGTCGAAGGACCGCAGCTTGCGCGAATGCAGGCCGCTGCGGTCCTTGCGCAGCACGTCGAGCGCTTCGAGGCCGATCAGCAGGTGTTCGCCGACGGCGCGCTCGTAGAAGGCGCTGGCCGCGCCCGGCAGCTTGATCTCGCCGTGCAGCGGCTTGTCCGACACGCAGAGCAGCGTGCCGTAGGGGACGCGGAGCCGATAGCCCTGTGCCGCGACCGTGCCGCTCTCCATGTCCACCCCGATCGAGCGCGACAGGTTGATCTGGCGGCGCTCCTGCGTGAAGCGCAGCTCCCAGTTGCGATCGTCATAGGTCACGACCGTGCCGGTCCGCATGCGCTGTTTCAGGGCGTCCGCTTTGTCGCCCGTCACGGTGCGTCGCGGCGGCCTGCAGGGCCAGCTGAACCTCAGCGAGCGCAGGGATGGGGACATCCGTCGGCACCAGCTGGTCGAGGATGCGGTCGCGCCGCATGTAGCCGTGCGCCAGGACATAGTCGCCGATCGCCTGGCTCTGCCGCAGTCCGCCGCAGTGGCCCACCATGAGCCAGCAATGCGGCCGCAGCACCGCCAGGTGGTCGGTGATCGTCTTGGCGTTCGAGGGGCCGACGCCGATGTTGACCAGCGTGGTGCCGCAAGGCTCGCCGCTCGGTCCGCGTCCGACCAGATGATAGGCGGGCATCTGGTAGCGGTGCCAGGGCGACGCCGCGATCACCGAAGCCGGATCCGCGGACGCCGCCTCGGCGCGATCGACGACCACACCGCCGGGCAGGATCAATCGCTCGAACTCGCCGTCGCCGGACGCGAGCATGGCGAGCCCGACCCGCACGAACTGGTCGACGTAGCGATGATAGTTGGTGAGCAGAATCCAGGGCTGGATGCGGCGCCAGTCGGCCCCGGTGTAGTGCACCAGACGCCGCAGCGAGTAGTCGACGCGCACGGCATCGAACAAGGCCAGAGGACGCGCTCCGCCGGGTGCCTCCGGCTGCCAGAGGCCGTCGGCGATCTCGTCGCCAACCACGGACAGGAGCGGCGTTGGGAACCAGCGGGCGAGGTCGGCTGCCGTGGTGCCGTTCTTGGCGAGGTCGGCGCCCGGCTCGACCACGTAGGGATACGGGATTTCCTGCGTGCTTGGTCCCACCTCGAGGGCTGCGCCGTAATCGCGCACGAGCGGCCGCAGCTGCTCCAGGAGATAAGGCCGGAAATCACGCGGCTGGGTGACCGTGGTGGCGTAGAGACCCGGGGCCTGAAACTTCGCCGTGGCCCGCGCAATACGCGGCATCGGTCCTGTAGGAGCGTAGGTGACGCGCAGTTCCGGGTAGCGGAATCGGAGCCGGGCCGCGGCATCTGGCGGGACGCCCGTCTGCAGGAACTGCGAGAGGGACTCGCGCAGTGCGGCCGTGGCCCGGTCGTGGAAGCCGATCAGCAGCTCGACGGCCGCTTCGGGCGTCTCGACCGTCTCCATCGGTCCGACTTCGTCCGTCAGCACGATCCGCCTCCTCGTTGCGTGCAACCCGACGCGCGGTCGCTCCTCAGCGCCTGCCACGTCGCGTCGCGCCGCGCAACCTTCGAACAAGACGAGCAAAGCGCGGCAGCGCCTTGCCACCCAATCCGAAGCCAGGCGTCACCTCACGGGCAAAGCAAGCGCGAACTGCGCGCCGACAGCGGCCCGAAGCTTTTGCCGCCCGGAGGTGGGTCAAGCATCGTCCGCGGCGCGCGTCACGCGCTGATCGCGACCGCCAACCTGCCGGCCGACCAGACCGCTGCGATGACCACGGCGGCGGCCGTCATTGCCATCGCCATGCACTGCGTGAAGCTCGCACTCTGACAGGACAACGCGCCAAACAAGTGACAGGTCTGCTCGAAGGAGGGGTTCATCGACTTGCAGTTCCGAACGCCGCGAGACGCTCCTGTCCCAAGACAATACAGAATCCGCTCGCATCGCCGTGTGCTGCGACGGTCGTGCCAGCTACCCCGCCCCAACCGCGCCCGCTCGCAGTGCGATGCAAAAGACACAGCCGAGGACTGTCTCTGCTTCAAACAGGGAAAGAGCTACATACGATCCGCGACGGAGTGTAGGCTTCGCACGGTTTTCACGGCGGGCCGGGTGGATATGAACAGTTTGCGTAAGTCCGGCCTTGCGGCCCTGTTCGGAGCCTTGGCGTGTTCGGCGGCGGGAGCGGCCGACCTGCCGGCCCGCACAGCGCCGCCCGTCTTCACCACGCCAGTGCTTGTCTCCGGGTGGGACGGATTCTACGCCGGTAGCACCTACGGCTACGGAATGACCGACTTCCGGACCAGCCAGGGCACCTCGCGCAGCCGCAGCTTCAACGGCCAATCGGGCGGCGCTTTGGTCGGCTACAATTTCCAGACCGGCCACTGGGTCTACGGTGTCGAAGGTGGCATCGACCTCAACGTGATTCGCGGAACCATTCCCGGCCAGGCCGGGCTGAATCCCAGCCGCGTCGACACGCTGGACGACATTCGGTTCCGCGGCCGTATCGGCTACGAGTTCGGCTGGATCATGCCGTTCGTCGCCGGCGGCGGCGTCCTGAACGAGACCTATCAATCCATCCCCGGCGGCGTGCACGATTTCGGCGACGTGCACCGGTCGCTGGGCTGGACGGTCGGCGGCGGCGTCGACTTCAAGTTCAACCCGCGAACCTACCTCTCCTTCCTGCCCGACGCCTTCTTCGGCCCGCTGATCCTCCGCATCGAATATCTGCACGACGTCCTGCCGCGCGAAACCTACAATATCGCTGCGGGCCCGGCTTTCCCGGCGCAGCAGTTCCGCACCAAGTCGGACACCGACCTCGTTCGGCTGGCGATCATCTACCGGTTCGGCGAGACGGCTCCGCGGCCCTATGCGGACTCTTTGGGGAATGTGAACTGGAGCGGCGGCTACGGCGGTATCCTCGGCGGCTACGGGTCGGCTGACATGCGTAACCGCTTCGCCGGTGCTCGCACGAGCACGCATGGCGACGGGCCGATCGGCGGCATCTACGCCGGCTCGAACTTCATGTTCTTCAACAACCGGCTGATGCTCGGTTTCGACGGCAGCACGTCGTGGAGCGACATGACCGGGCGCGGCACCGACCCGGCAACCGGCGACCGCACCAGTTATCGCGAGTACATCAACGCGGATCTTCGCGGCCGCGTCGGCTACGCCTTCGGCAACTTCCTGCCCTTCGCGGCTGCCGGTATCGTGTTCACCCGCAGCGAGCAGCGGGACCGGGTTACCGGGTCCGAGCAGGGCCGCATCCCGGCCGACAACTGGACCATCGGCGCCGGTCTCGACTACCGCGTAACGCCGCGGATCTCGCTGCGCGGCGAGTATCTCTACGAATTCGAGCTTCGACACCAAGCGTGTCACGCTGAACGGCAACTCGGTCAGGCAGGACCGCGACGCCAATGTGTTCCGGTTCGGCGCCGCCTATCACTTCGAATAAGCGTCAGTCCGGCGCGACAACGGAGGAGATCTATCCGAGAGGGTAGATCTCCTCTTTTACGTACGGACCCCCGCCGACCGAATCGCGCGACGAGAAGAGCACGAAGCGCTCGGCCGTAAAGCTTCGGCTGAGAAAGCCCCGATCGCCAAGATAGGCCGCCACGGCGATGCCGGGTGCTCCGCGCAGCCGGGCCAGGGTGACGTGCGGCGTGAACTTGCGGGGCTCTGGCGGCATGCCGACACGGCGCACCAGCCGTTCCTGCTCGGCCTGCAATTCGACCAGTGCCGGCGTCGGGCTGACCCGCGCGACGATGGCGCGGGGCCTGTCGCCGCCGAATGCGTCGAGCCCGCCGAGAGTGACGGTGAAGCGGCTGGCGGCGGATAGCATCGAGCCCTTCGGCAACGGCCCGCGCGATGCCGAAGTCGACGTCGCCGATGAAGCGCAGCGTGATGTGGTAGTTGTCCGTGTCGATCCAACGCGCGCCGGCCAAGCCGCCGCGCATCATCGCCAGTTCCGCTGCCAGATCCGGGGGAATCTCCAGCCCCGTGAACAACCGCGGCATCGCTCATCTCCGCAACTCAAGTGTGACAAACGCCACGAGGACATTGCAGGCCGGGCGTGACGACGCATCGTCTCGGACACGGTGCCTCGACACGTTATCCGCAACTTTCGTGCACGCGATCCGGGTAGCGGTGAGGCGCGCCGAATCGGTCGCGCAGCGTGCGGCAGCCGTCGGGCGCCGGCTCCGAAATCGCGGTGCGGCCAAGCGGTACCTTCCCGAAGCCATCCGGGATGTCGAGCACATAGGTGGGCTGGCAGAGGCCGGACACATGCCCACGCAATCCCTCGACCAGCTCTTGCCCAGCCGCGATACTGGTTCGGAATCGGTGCGTTCCCGGCGCGAGGTCTGCATGATGCAGATAATAGGGCTTGATGCGGTTTTCGACGAAGCGCCGCATCAGCGCTTCGAGGGCCGCGGGCGTGTCGTTGATCCCCTTGAGCAGCACCGACTGGCTCAGCATGGGAAATCCGGCATCGACCAGCCGGGCGCAGGCAGCCTCGGCCGCAGGCTGAAAACTCCCGCTCGATGATTGGCATGGAGCGCGACATAGGTTGCTCGTCCGAACGTCCTCAGCGCATCGACCAGTTCTGCGGAGACGCGCTCCGGTTCCGCGACCGGAATGCGCGTGTGCAGCCGTACCACCTTGACGTGCGAGATCGCCCGAAGTCGGGTCATCAGTTCCGTCAAGCGACGTGGCGACAGCAGCAGCGGGTCGCCGCCGGTCAGGATCACCTCCCAGATGCCCGGAGTGCTCGGCGATATAGCCGAGGGCTCGGTTCAGGTCGCCTCGGGCTGCAGCACGCGCGTCTTCGCCCGGGCCCGACCGCCTCGCGGCGGAAGCAGAACCGGCAATACACGGCGCAGACCTGCAGCACCTTCAGCAGCACACGATCCGGATAGCGATGGACGATCCCCGGAACGGGGCTGTGCGCCGCGTCGCCGATCGGGTCGGCGCGCTCGTCCGGCCGAGCCACCAGCTCGTCGGCGATGGGGCAGAAACTGGGCGGCAACCGGGTCGTCCGGCGCTTCCCGCTCGATGAGCTCGGCCAGGCCAGGGGTCAACGCGACCGCATAGCGGGCCGCGACCTGTTCGAGCGCGGCAAGCTCATCCGACGCGACGAAGCCGGCGTCGGCGAGCGCCGCGACTGTGCGCAACGTCATGGGTCTCACCTATCCGGATCGGCCAGCGGCGTCCACATCACCTGGTCGACCCGTTCCGCCCCCACGGCCAGCATCGCCAGCCGGTCGAAACCAAGCGCGATGCCGGAGGCCTGCGGCATCGACGCCAGGGCCGTCAGGAAATCCTCGTCGAGCGGATAGGCCTCGCCATAGCGGTTCGCGCGCAACTGCATGGCCGCCTCGAAGCGGCGCCGCTGCTCGACGGGATCGGTCAATTCGCCAAAGGCGTTGGCGAGTTCGACGCCGCAGACATAAAGCTCGAAGCGCTCTGCGAAGCGCGGGTCGTCGGGGCAGGGGCGTGCGAGAGCTGCTTCGGGAAACGGGTAGCGGTCGAGGATGGTCGGACGCCCGAGACCGAGATGCGGTTCGATCCGCTCCGCCATGATGCGCGCGAAAATGTCGGACCAGCTGTCGTCCTCGGCCAGGGCCACATCGGCGCGTCGCGCCGCCGCCGCGATCGCCTCTCGATCGGCGTCCCGGCCGTCCAGGGTTGCCGCGAGATCGATGCCCGCAAAGCGCGCAAATGCGTCCGAAACCGAAAGCCGTTCGGGGGGTGCGCAGGGATCCGCTTCTCGGCCACGAAATTGCCAGGCGCGATTGCCTGGCCCGGCAGCCAGCCGGAGCAACGCGGCGCAATCCTCCATCAGCGCCTTATAAGGCTCGTTGGCGCGGTACCATTCCAGCATGGTGAACTCGGGATGATGCAACGCCGTGCGCTCGCCGTTGCGGAAGACCCGCGCCAAGGTGAAGAGGCGGGTTTCGCCCGCGGCCAGCAGCTTCTTGCAGGCGAATTCCGGCGAGGTGTGCAGGTAGCGCGGGTGCGTTCCGCCCCCTGGGCTGCGGAGATCGGTCGCGAAGGCGGCAAGATGCGCCTCGTTGCCCGGGCGATGCCTGCAGGATCGCGGTATCGACTTCGACGAACCCCTGGGCCTCGAAGAAAGCGCGAACGGCTCGGGTCAGCGCATTGCGGGCCAGGAGGCGCGGCCGCCGGTCGGCATGAACGTGCCGGGCCCACAACGGAGAGGCAGCGCTCACGATCGCCACGATCCGCTGGCGGAGCGGGAAAAAATCGCTATGGTGCCGCCCGTTCCGGGAGTGGCCCAGCCTCTCCCGCTTTTCTTATGCGCACGTTTCAAGGATAGGCCCGTGAAGGTTATCGCCAGTTCGCTCCGCAAGGGCAATGTGGTCGAAAAGGACGCTCAGCTCTACGTCGTTCTCAAAGCCGAAAGCTTCCATCCGGGCAAAGGGCACGCCCACGACGCAGATCGACATGCGTCGCATCAGCGACGGCGTCAAGGTCACGGACCGCTACAAGACCACCGAGCAGGTCGAGCGCGCGTTCGTCGAGGACCAGGAGTTCAGCTATCTCTACCAGGACTCCGACGGGTTCACCTTCATGAACTCGGAGACCTACGATCAGGTCATCGTGCCGAAGGATGTCGTCGGCGACACCGAGCCCTATCTCCAGGAAGGCATGAAGGTGCTGCTCAGCGTCTTCAACGGCGTTGCGGTCGCGATTCAGATTCCGGCCCGCGTGACGCTCGAAGTGGTCGATACCGAGCCGGCCATGAAGGGCCAGACCGCCTCGTCCTCGTACAAGCCCGCCAAGCTGTCGAACGGCGTGAAGACCAGCGTGCCGCCGCACATCCAGCCGGGCACCCGTGTCGTGATCCAGACCGAAGACGGCTCCTACGTTGAGCGCGCCAAGGACTGAAATCTGCGCGAGGCCACGCTCCGGACCTATGGTTCGGTCGTGGCCGGCGATGGGCTTGCAATCGGCTCGGGCGCAACCCATTTCAGTGGGGCCCGCAAGGCTGCAGCAGCCGCGGCGCGCCACTCCGCTCTCGATCACGGATGTACTGACGGGAGGCACTTACGGGTGCTTGGCGGGCGCGTTTCTTTTACGACCGATTAACCATTCTGTCGTCACATGGGCTTCATGCTGTTCGCCTAGATCGGCTGGACGCCTCCGCTTCGTCGGAGGCGTTGCGACCCAAGGGCCTCGCCACGGATGTACTGGCGAGGTCCTTGCACCCGCCTCCGAGCGACTGCCGCGAACGAGAACCATAGAGAGCGAAGGCTGCTGCCCTATTCGCGCAGGAACGCCTTCTCGGCGATCCGGCCGTTGTCCATGTCGAAGCCGCTGTGCGGCGTGTGCCCGCCGACGCGCTGGTGGTGAGCATCGAGCCAGTCGCGAAAGCAGGGAATGAGCGACCCGCTCGAGTCCCGCAGCACCGTTTGCATGTCCCAGATCACGGCTTTGCGCTTCGTCTCGTCGGTTTCCGCCTGGGCTGCCGCGAGCATCGTCTCGAAGTGCTCGTCGCTCCAATGGGTCTCGTTCCAAGGCGCGCCGCGTTTGTAGGCGACGTCGAGCATCTGTGTCGCGGCCGGTCGCCCGGCCCAGTAGCTCGCCACGAATGGGCCTCTCAGCCAAACTTTGTCGAAATAGCCGTCGGTCGGCTCCTTCCGGATGTCGACCGCGATGCCCGAACGCGCGGCGCTGGCCTGAAACAGCCGGGCCATGTCGACCGCACCGTTGAACGCGGCCTCCGAGGTCTGCAGGACGATACGCGGATCTGCGGCGGCAGCCCGCCGGAAGTGATATTTTGCCCGCTCGGGATCGTAGGTCAGCTGCTCCAACTCAGTGTTGAAGTTCGGATCGGAACGCGGAATGGGATGGTCGTTCCCCAAGGAGCCGTAGCCGCTGAACAGGGTTTTGATCATCTGCTCGCGGTCGACGACGTATTTGAGCGCCTGGCGAAGATCGAGGTTGGTATACGGGTCCGTGTCGACCTGCATGGCCATGATCGGGAACCACCCGCCCGCCGCTCTGACGATGTCGAGGACCGGGCTCCTCTTGATCCGCGACACGGTGCGCGGATCGGCGCGATTGATCGCGTCGACCTGGCCTAGAATGAGCGCGTTCATGCGGGTGCTGGTATCGTTCAGCACCATGATGTCCACCGCGTCGACATGGCCGCGGTCGGTCTTCCAATAGGTCTCGCCTGCCTTCTTGAGCAGGATGTGCGAGCCCGGTTTGAAGCTGGCGAGCGTGTACGCCCCCGTGCCCACGGGATTGTTCCAGTCGGTGAAGCCGCTCGGCACCATGAGGATGTGGTAATCCGTCAGCACGGTCGGAAAATCGGCGTCCGCCGCCGCGAGCGTGATCCGGATGGTGTGCGGGTCGAGCTTCGCGATCTCCGTGACGGCACGCATCGGTCCGGCCGCGCCGGAAAGGGTTTCGCCGCGATGCAGGTTTAGCGAATAGACCGCGTCTTCGGCATCGAACGTCTTGCCGCTGTGAAACCTCACGTCCTTGCGGAGCCGGAAGGTCCAGATCCGCGCCCCCGGTTCCGGCGTGAAGGACTCGGCCAGCTCTGGCAGCGCCCTGTTTTCGGCCGAGTTTTCGACGAGTCCGTTGTAGAGACCGAACAAGACGGAAATCATCACCAAGTCGTTGGCCAGCAACGGATTGAGACTGTCGGTCGAGCTTCCTCCCCCCAAGCCGAGTCGCAGCAGGCCGCCTCGACGCGGCAAATCGTCGGCACGCACCGGCGCCACTTCCGGGAGCACAAGGGTGGCACCGAGCGCAGCCGTGCCCGCCAGCAAGCGGCGTCGCGACGGCGCGCCCTCGTCGGGGTGCCGGACATCCTGCTTGCTCGGTCGTTGCTCGGCCATGGTCCTCCGGACCTCGGTGCAGACTGGACGACCAGTCGCCTGCAATGCAACGAAACCATCATGGGTTGTCAAATGGTTAGGCGCCGGCCGCTGATCCCGATCTGGGCAGCGGAGCCGAGTTCGTGTATGCAAACCGCGTCGCGTGGCCTGGGCCGGTAGCTCAATGGTTAGAGCCGGCCGCTCATAACGGTCTGGTTGGGGGTTCGAGTCCCTCCCGGCCCACCCGGCACCCCTCAGACTTCGGCTGACGCATCGAGGGCAAGGTGGGCGAGCAAGCCTCCGTCGGGTCGGTTCCGTCGAGCTTGGGGTTCGATGGCTCGATGAAGGCGGCTACACCCGCTCGTTGTCGACCAGAAGCCGCGATGGGCGAGTGGGGATGGTTCTCGGCAGGGACCCGATCTTCGCGCTTGCGCCCTCGTCAGCGGCTGAGGCCCCAGACTGCGACGACCACCACGATCAGAATGAGCAGGCCCAGGAGTCCCGGGATAAACCAGGCGCGTTCGGCCTTTGGATTACCCGAGCGCGCAAGCGTACCGATCGCCTCTTCTTGCAAGCGGGCTTGGGCGATGGCCTCGGGCGGTGCGGACGACCCGCCGGCCTCATCGTCGGTGCCCAGCGGCGAAAGCGCCGGGTCTGGGAACGCCACCTTGTCACCCGTTCGGCCGGAATCGATGTCGGCCTTGAGCTGAGCGGTTGTGTCGCCACGAGGCGACGGGTCTACGCCTGTCACAGCAGTCCCTTTGAGAGCAACTTCGCGGCTACGGCTCATTGAAGCGACCAATCACAGTTTTTGTCTCCTCGCCTAAATGCAAGCGACCTGCCTCAGTTCTAGCATAGGCGGCCCGATTGCTCTCGATTTATGCGTCATAATGATCTCCTACAAGTCTATCAAATGTTAGTTGGCGACCTGCTCTCGATCTTGTGCTCGTTTTACAAGCCAGCACCCCGTATTTTCGGAACCTTAACGAACACCATTCGTTCTCGCCGCATCGAAATCTGCATTTCAGAGGGCGCTTACGATGTATTACATGGACAAACGGTTGCAATATCCCGTCCGCGTCGAGACCCCGGATCCCTTGTTCGCACGTCAGTTGCAGCAGGCCATCGGCGGCATCGAGGGCGAGATTCGCGTCTGCATGCAGTATTTCTTCCAGGCCTGGGGAGCGCGTGGTCCAAATCCGAAGTATCGCGAGATGCTCTTGAACACCGCTACGGAGGAGCTCGGCCACATCGAGATGCTCGCAACCGCGGTTGCGTTGAACCTCGAGAAGGCCCCCGCGGGGGAACAGGAAGCGGGTGCGGCTTCAAGCGGCGTGGTCGCGGCCGTGATGGGCGGCGGAGACAGCAAAACCGTTCTTGCCGGGATGCTGCAGCGGCACATTCTCTCCACCGGCATGGCGGCCTTCCCGGCCAACTGCGACGGCGTGCCGTTCGACATGTCGCACATCTATGCCAGCGGCAATTTGGCAGCTGACATGTACTGCAACGTGGCTGCGGAATCGACCGGGCGCGTGCTGGCCGTGAGGCTGTACCAATCGACCAGCGATCCCGGCATGAAGGACATGCTCAGCTTCCTGATCGCGCGCGACACGATGCACCAGCAGCAATGGCTCGCGGTCATCGAAGAGCTGGGCAAGGAGGCGTCCCTGCCCATCCCCAACAGTTTCGATCAATCGAAGGAAAGACAGGAATACAGCTACGTCTTCTTCGGCTCCGCGGCGGATGGCGAACCCCCGCCGGCAGGTCGGTTCAACTCGGGCCCCAGCCTCGATGGAAAGGGGCAGTTCACGGCGGCCCAGAACCGTCCTCTTGGCGAGGTGCCAAACCTCGGGCCTGCGCGATCCGATTCCGGCGCTCAGCTCGAGCAAATGTAGCCGGGCGAACGCGACCGAGGCTTGCCGTATGGCCTGCCGGCGCGGTGGACGTTTGCAGGATGCGAGGCGGGTCTGACCCGCCTCGTATCCTGCGCTTGCTGAAAACTGGAGTTCAGCCGGTTCCTGCCGGTTTGTTCGTCCTGCACCTCATCTCGAGGAGGAGAGCTTGACCGCTCGCGAGATTGACCAGCAGCCCGGTGGGATCTCTGCCGCCATGCGCGTGACGAAGCGTCTCGTTTCCTCGTTCCTCTGAGCCCGCAGTCATGTCTTCCCTCTCTCGGCTCGTCGTTTCCATTTCAGGCATCGTCATTGCGCTGATAGGGCTTGGAATCGGGCTCGCGGGCGTCTGGCTGATCACGCTCGGAGGATCCTGGTATTATGCAGCCGCGGGCGCCGGGATCCTGATTACCGGGCTGCTGCTGCTGGCGCGCAGCCGGGCGGCGCTTTGGGTTTACGCCCTCGTCGTACTGGGCACGGTGATCTGGGCCTACGCGGAGATCCGCTTCGACTGGTGGCAACTCGCGCCCCGCGGCGACGTCGTGTTCGTGATCGGCCTCTACCTGCTCATGCCCTGGATCACGCGGGCGCTCAGGCCCGATGCGTCAGGGCTGACTCCGGCAGCCTGGCGCGGCAGCGGCCTCCCGCTCGCCGGGGCGCTGCTGGTCGGCGCCATCGTCGGGTGCGTTGCTCTCGCCACCGACTACCACGATCAGCCAGGCACGCTGCCGCCGGCGCAGGCCGCCGCTGCAGCCCCGACCGCCGTTGCGGATGCCGACTGGCCAAGCTACGGGCGCACCAGCTTCGGCCAGCGCTATTCGCCGCTATCGCAGATCACGCCCGACAACGTGACGTCGCTCCAGGTCGCCTGGCATTTCCACACCGGCGACATGAAAGGTCCGAAGGACCCGGTGGAGACGACCTACGAGCTGACACCGATCAAGATCGGCGACACCGTCTACATCTGCACGCCGCACGACTGGGCCATCGCGCTCGATGCCGAAACAGGCCAGCAGAAGTGGAAATACGACCCCAAGATCGACGAGAAGACCAACCTGCAGCACCTGACCTGCCGGGGCGTGTCGTTTCACGACCAGGCTGGCGGCGGCGCAGCGGCGCCCAACGGCGAGTGCCCGCAACGGGTGTTCCTGCCGACCGCCGACGCGCGCTTGATCGCGCTCGACGCCAAGACCGGCCAGCCTTGCCCGGGTTTCGGCGACAAGGGGCAGGTCGACCTGTGGACAGGCATGCCGGAAGCCCGCTCGGGCATGTACTATTCCACCTCGCCTCCCGTCGTGACGCGCGATCTCGTCATCATCGCCGGGGAGGTGACTGACAACTACTCGACCAGCGAACCGTCGGGCGTGATCCGCGCCTACGATGTCAATACCGGGCGTCTCGTATGGAACTGGGATTCGGGCAACCCGGACGAAACCGCGCCGCTGCCGCCGGGCCAGAGCTACACCAAAAATTCGCCGAACAGCTGGATCGTCTCGAGCGCCGACGAAGACCTCGGCTTGCTTTACATCCCGATGGGCAACCAGACGCCGGACCAATGGGGCGCCAACCGCTCCGCCAACGTCGAGAAGTTCGCGTGTCCGTCACGGCGCTCGACCTTGCGACCGGCAAAGTGCGCTGGGTGTTCCAGACCGTGCACCACGATCTCTGGGATATGGACGTGCCATCCCAGCCGAGCCTGCTCGACCTCGACACGCCGAACGGCCGCGTGCCGGCGCTCGTCCAGTCGACGAAGCGTGGCGATATCTACGTGCTCGACCGCAGCACCGGACGCCGATCATTCCCGGTCGAGGAGCGGCCGGTGCCGCAGGGCGCGGTGCCGCCCGACCACACGGCGCCGACCCAGCCCTTCTCGGCGCTCACCTTCCTGCCGCCCGGCAAGATGAACGAGCGCGACATGTGGGGCGCCACGATGTTCGATCAGCTCGCCTGCCGCATCAATTCCACCGGCTGCGCTACGACGGCATCTTCACGCCGCCCTCGCTCCAGGGCTCGATCGTCTATCCCGGCAATTTCGGCGTCATCGACTGGGGCGGCGTGGCGGTCGATCCCGTCCGGCAGATCGCGTTCGCCAATCCCGACTATTTCGCCTTCATGAGCAAGCTGATGCCGCGCGAGCAGCGGCACAGAGCAAGCGCGATGACGTGCCAGCACCCTGCGGGCGGCTCGGATGTGGCCGGCAGTTCGGAAGGTCGGCGCCAATCCGATGAATCGGCACACCCTACTCGGTCGAGCTGGACGCATTCCTGTCGCCGATCGGCTTCCCCTGCCAGGCGCCGCCGTGGGGCTACGTGGCCGGCATCGACCTGAAGGCCGGCAAGGTCGTCTGGAAGCATAAGAACGGCACCGTGCGCGACCTGTCGCCGGTGCCGCTGCCCTTCAAGATGGGCGTCCCGAGCCTCGGCGGGCCCATCATGACGGCGGGCGGCGTGGCGTTCCTGACCTCGACGCTCGACTATTACGTCCGCGCCTATGACGTCACGTCCGGGCGGCAGCTCTGGGAGGACCGTCTGCCCGCCGGCGGGCAGGCGACGCCGATGACCTACATGTCGCCCGGCGGCCGGCAGATGGTCGTGGTCGTGGCGGGCGGACACGGCTCGCTCGGCACCAAGACGGGCGACTCGGTCATCGCCTACGCGCTTCCGAAACATTGAAACCAGCAGGAGAACCACATGTCCGACCCGAAGACCCGGTTCGACCCGCCGCCGCAGCCCAAGCAGCAGCAGGAGCCGCCCGGCCACACGAACGAGATGTCGCCGAAGCCGGACCACGGCGAGAAGAGCTACAAGGGCAGCGGCAAGCTCGCCGGCAAGGTGGCGCTCATCACCGGCGGCGGATTCCGGCATCGGTCGCGCCGTCGCGATCGCTTTTGCCCGCGAAGGAGCCGACGTGCTCGTGTCCTACCTCGACGAACACGAGGATGCGAAGGAGACGGTGCGCTGGGTCGAGGAGGCCGGGCGCCGCGCCGTGGCGGTCCCCGGCGACGTCAGCCAGGAGGCGCATTGCCGTGAGCTGGTCGAGCAGGCGGTGCGGGAGTTCGGCTCGCTCGACATCCTCGTCAACAACGCGGCCCACCAGATGACGCTTCGACGCATCGAGGAGATCAGCGCAGAGGAGTGGGACAAGACATTCCGCACCAACATCTATAGCCAGTTCTACTTGAGCAAGGCTGCGGTGCAGCACATGAAACCCGGCAGCGCCATCGTGAACACCACGTCGATCAACGCCAAGAATCCGTCGCCGCAGCTCCTGGCCTACGCGACCACGAAGGGCGCCATCGCGAATTTCACGGCGGGCCTCGCGCAGCTGCTTGCCAAGAAGGGGCATCCGCGTGAACTGCGTCGCGCCGGGGCCGATCTGGACGCCGCTCATCCCCTCCACCATGCCGGAAGAGAAGGTCGAGAGCTTCGGCAAGAACACGCCGCTCGGCCGTGCTGGCCAGCCGGCCGAACTCGCGCCCGCCTACGTCCTGCTCGCGTCGGACGAGGCGAGCTACATGACCGGCGCGCTCATCCCCGTCACAGGCGGTCGGCCAATGCTCTGAAACGGCAGTGCGTCCTGAGATCCTGGCGCTTCCTGACGGCAATCAGATCCGGTTCGAGCAGCGTGGGGTTGGGCCGGATCTTCTGTTGATCCACGGTACGCTCGTGACGCTCGAGGACGTGCTGCTGGCCCTTGGCGACGTGCTCGTCCGGCAGTTCCGGGTCACCGCCGTCGACCGCCCGGGTCACGGGTTCAGTACGCGTCCGCGCCTGCACGGCTCCTTGCTCGACCAGACCGGCAGCATCAAGCAGGCCGTCGACGCGCTCGGGCTGCGCCGCCCCGTGCTTGTCGGACATTCCGCAGGCGCGAGCGTGGCGATGGCCTATGCGCTCGACCATCCGGACGAGATTGCCGGGGTGGTCGCTCTCGCGCCAATCGTCCTTCCCGAGCCCAGGCTCGAGCATCTTCTGTTCGGGCCCCGCGCCGTGCCGCTTGCGGGGGATGCCCTCGCGTTCGGGCCTGGGCCGCTTGTCGACGCCGTGTTGGGACCGGCGCTGTGGCACGCCATGTTCCTGCCGCAAGCGATGCCAGAGTCCTATAAGGCAGCGTTTCCGTTCGGCCTGGCCGGCAAACCGGCCGACATGCAGGCCACTGGCGAGGAGGCGGGAGCCATGCTGCCTGACCTGACCCGCAATCTGTTCCGATATCCCTCCGCGACCGTTCCCGTCAGGATCATGGCAGGCGACCGGGATATCGTGGTCAACCCGCTGCACGGATTGACGCTGTCGCGGCTCCTGCCGAGGAGCAGTTACACGCAGCTGCGCGGGCTGGGCCACATGATCCACCATTTTGCGCAGGGTGCGGTGCTCGAGGCTGTCCAAGACCTGGCGGGGGGAGATTCCCATGTCTGACATCCGCCGCGGCAGCCGTCTCGAAAGGGCTTCGGTTCGCGACACATTGGCGTTTCTGGCGACGGTGGCCGGGCCGACCGTCGCCAAGGGCATCCTGATCCGCCGTCCATCCATGGTGGCCCTCGCGGCCTATTTCGCGCTCGACGCAGGGGCTGTGCGGACCATGCAGCGGTTGCGCCGAACCTACGGATCAGGGCCTTTGCTTCTGGCCATCCCAGGACGCTCGCAGGCTGTCCTGCTCGCGGCCGAGCATGTGAATTGCGTCCTCGTCGCCGAGCCGGAGCTTTTTGCGCCGGCCACACGAGAGAAACGTGCGGCGCTTGCGCACTTCGAGCCGCACGGGTCGCTGATTTCGCGCGAGCCGGAACGTCAGCCGCGCCGCAATTTCAGTGATGAGGTGCTCGAAAGCGCCTGTCCCGTGCACTCCATGGCTGAGATCTTCATCGAGAGCGTCGAGGCCGAAGCGGCACGCCTCCTCAGCGAGGCGGGAGCACGCCTGGACTGGGTCGAATTCACGCAAGGCTGGCATCGGCTCGCTCGGCGTATCGTTCTCGGCGATGCCGCGGCAGACGATGCGGAATTGACCGAGATGTTGGCCCGGCTTCGGGCGGCGGCCAACTGGGCCTTCCTCCATCCCCAGCGCAAGGCGCTCAGGCAGCGCTTTCGCGAGCGCCTCGCTGCCCACCTCAGGGCCGCTCGACCTGGCAGCCTTGCGGCCCAGATTGCCCGGCGCGGCGACGCGGACGTTGCGGCCCCGCTCGACCAGGTGACGCAGTGGCTATTCGCGTTCGATGCCGCCGGCATCGCGGCATTCCGGGCGCTCGCTCTTATCGTCACCACGCCCGGCGTGCTCGCGAAAGTCCGCGCCGAGAGCCGTGGTCCAGTGACGAACGAGCGGCCGTTCACGCGCGCGTGCTATCTGGAGTCCGTGCGGTTGTGGCCAACAACGCCTGCCATCCTGCGCGAGACGACCGCGCCGACGACGTGGAACGGCGGAACCATGCCGGCCGGCACGCAGGTGCTGATCTTCGTCCCCTTTTTCCACCGGGACGACGAGCACCTTCCGCAAGCCCATCGTTTCGCGCCCGAGCTGTGGCTGGGCGCGAACGCCGAACAGGGCTGGCCGCTGATCCCCTTCAGCGATGGGCCGGGACGCTGCCCCGCGCATAATCTCGCGCCCTTGATCGCGAGCCTCATGATCGGCGCGCTCCTCAAGCGGCGCGAACTTACGCTCCAACACCCGGAGCGGCTGACCCGGGATGGCCGGTTGCCCGGAACCTTCGACCACTTCAAGGTGAGCTTCAACGTCACGCCGCCGCTGGCAACACCGCCTTAGCTTCAGCTCGGGCAACGTGGACAGAGCGGGGGACGCAGCTCAAGTCGCGTGAGGCCGCAGGAGGGTGGAAGATCAGACCAGCAGCCACCTTGAATTGAAGCTCGCGACCCGCGGACCATCTGTGCAGGCTCGCGGGGAGCACTCGCGATCGCTTGAGCCGGACGGCCAAGGCCGCCCGAACTCATCGCGAAGCAATCCTATCGCTTCACGCTGCTCTGCTCGCTCGACGTGTCGCTCATCGGCCCGGTAAGTCCGGTCGTGTTGCCGGTCGCTTCGCCGGGTTCTGTGGCTGCGATCTCGTGGCTCGCCGCGCTGTCCTGATACTGCTCGACTTGCACGGACTTGCTGTCGAGCCCGCGTTCACCACTGTGGCGCGACTTATCGCGGTTGCTCAAAACCTCGTTCTCGCCCACGAGTTCATCCTGCAGGTTGGTCATGCCACCGACCCCCGCGCCCTTGCCCTGACTGCCGGCGCCGATGTGATGCTTGCTGGCGTTCGCCATGAGGATTGTCCTTGGATTGTGGATAGCCCTGTTCGGCTCGATGGAGACGGCAGAGCGCCAATGCGCATTCAACAGTCACATGAAGGTCTTTGTTGCAGGGCCCTTCTCCGCGCCCGCCACCTGCTGTGATGCCTTATGACGAGGAGTTCGGGCGCTTCCGTCACAGGCTCCGCCGTGCAGCCGCACGCGTCTACCTCGCGCTTCGCTCGTGCCGCGCCACGAGACACCGGGAGGTCTATGGCTGATCTCAACCCAGCCAGATCTGACAAGCGAAGAGCCGGGACGAGCCCGGCTCTTCGGCCGCCGCCAGTACATCCGTAGTCGGCAGCGTTCAACAAAGGACGAGACCTCTGACGACTTTGCGAACACGGCCCGGTGGGCCGCTGATCGGTGACGCCAAGTAGAAATTCTCGACCCCGGGTGATCGTCTTCGGGCCCGCACCCCGGTTTGTGGGGTCACTGTTCGGAATGGCGCGAGCAATCCCGCGACCGTCCCATTCTCGTTCCGCCTTACGAAGCGGGATCCTGCATCGCGACGAGGTGGAACAGGGCTTTTTCACGAAGCCTGCCCTCGTCGACTTCGCCCTGTTCGGCCAATCGTAAGATCGCTCTCGCGACCTCGACGCGAGCCGTCTGGTCTGCGATCCCGCGCTTCAGCGACGGACGGCGTTCAATAACGTCGATCGCCGCCTGGTATGCACTATTGATCGTCGCGACCTTCTCCGGGGAAAAGACGCCTCCGGCTGGTTCCATCAGGATAGACATCTGCGAGCCTCTCGCAATTCATATTGGCCATTCGGCATCTGGACTGCCGCCCTGCGAAGCAAAGTGCGTCTGGGGCGGCGTTGTGCCTTGGCTCACTGGTTCCATGGGCGGTCCCCCAATTCACTAACGTTTCCATAACCGATGCTTTTTCTTCCTTCATCTTCTCTGATCTGGCAGGTGTCGAACGAGCGGCCGCGGTCGCCAATCGCTGGCCCGGCGCGACGGCATCATCGACGGCCGAAAGGTGCAGCCTCCGTCCGGCCACTAAGGGGCGGTCGCGGTTCGCCGATCGCGCGCGCTACCGTCCGGCTCCGCCGAACCGAAGTCCTCGTCGCGCAAATGAAGGTATCGGCGTTCATATCCCGCCACTCTCGTGAGCCTTGCCCAATCAAGCATGCGGAGGAATCTCCCATCCGTGCCGATCAGCCCGTCCGCACGCAGCTCCTGCATCGAGCGGTTGACGTGCACCGCGGAGAGTCCTGTGGCTTCGCCGATCTCCGACTGGGTCAGCGGAAGAACGAACCCGCTCTCATCGGCCATCCCGACGATCCTGAGGCGATCGAAGAGCTCGCAGAACAGGTGCGCGATACGGTGACGTGCCGGCCGCGAGCCGACATTGACAATCCACTCCCGGAACACGGCCGCGTCTATCAGCGTCTCGCGCCAGAACGCGGCAGCGACGTCGGGCCGCTCCCGCATGAGGGCGATCAGCGCGGAATGCGGAATAAAGGCAACTTGGCACGCCGACACGGTGCCGAGCGAGTGATCCATCGTCCGCAGGAACACGCTGAGTAGGTCGGGTATCTCGCCGGGAATGTGGTAGGCGAGCACCTGCCGCGTCCCTTCCGGCAGGATCTTGTAGCGGTGCATGATTCCTTCCACCAGCAAGCATGAATGCGATGGCCGATCTCCATCGCTGACCACCTCCTGGCGCGGGCTCAGTTTTTTCAGCGGCAGCGGGAGACGCCTGACCGCGTCCTTATCGGCGTCCGATAACCGGATCGTGCTCTCCAGCTTGCGGATCAGGCGATCGTGCGGGATTGGCTCGCCAATGGCTGACATGTCCAGCTCCGGTTGCAAAGCAGAGCCGTTCAATACGCTAGCTTGTGAAGTATGATCGGTAGAACAACTCCTGCCAGGAACCTTGGTTCAGTCTTGGACGCAGTCTACAGCCATGGAATGAGAACAATTGTTCTAACCTGCGTTATTTTCTCCGAGAACTGCTGGACGGATGATGTCGCGGGGCTGCCGACGAACTCCGGTGCGAGAATGCCTCTCTATTACTTCCACGTGCACGACCGCGCCGACCTGAGGGACGAGGATGGCACAGAGTTGCCGTGCATCGTGCAGGCGCGGACGGAAGCGGTCCGGCTCGCAGGAAATCTGATCGCAGACCAGGCCGAAACGTTCTGGGACGAGGCGGCGTGGAGTATGGACGTCGCGGACGGAACCGGTCGAGTCCTGTTCAGCCTCAACTTTGCCGCGGTTGAGCGGCCACGGCCGAACTGCGCGCCCAGCTGAGCTTAGCGGAAGCGCTTCTCAGATGGGTCAGGTTGGCCGGAGAGCGTCGAGGGTCCGGCGACCTGACATGGCGCATGAGATATCGCTCGCGCTGTCCCGGCACGCTGAGGGACGGAGGGCAAGTTTTCGCGGCGTTGAACGTGACGGTCGAGATCGACGCTCGTCCAGCAGCCGACCGGCCGCTCGATCCGAACGCGAGCGCGTCGTCCTGCCGCATGGCCGTATTCGCAACCCTGGGATCACGGCTGGATTAACGCGATGCAGCCGCTGGCTGCAATGCCCATGCGGGCACTTCCTCCCAAGACTTGGGCCGCCCTCGCGGGCGGCTCCTTTTGTTATCGAATGTTAACGCCCAAGAGCCGTTTCGGTTCAATCACCCGCAGGGACAGACCGGGCAGGCGTTCTAAGAGCCCGCCTGGCCAGACGAACTCGGTCTGTTTCTCACCTGAGCACAACCGCTGGCCTCTTCCGGGCGATCACGACACAGTGAAGCAGCATTAACATGGGTTAAAACGTTCATCCGGCGTGGCATCTGAGAAACGCACTTTGGACAATGAACGACCCAGCTTATCAGCGCGCGCAGGCGATGCGGTATCGGCGCATGCTCGCGGACGTCGACGACGCAAAAGCGCGAGACGTCCTGACCGATTTGGCTCGCGAATGCGACGCAAAGGCGGCCGAACTCGAGGACAACTGCCGGGAGCAAGCCTCCCAGGCTGTTGACGGATCGCAAGGAGCCAAGGCGGGCCGAGAAGACCATGGGGGCTCGGAGCGCCGGTACCGATCCTAGGGACGCGGATCGCAAAGGCGGCGGTCGCGCCCCGGGGATGCCACTGGCGATGGCATCCTTCGGTATACCTATCATACCAAACTCTTGACACCTGTCATGCCATGACGCACGGTGGCAGTCGGCGCCAACGCGACGCTAAGCGCGGGTCGGGCGCGAGGATCGGTCCCAGATGGATCGCGTTCTCCGGGAGGGTCGAGTGGGTCCTGCGCGGATCGGTGTTCGGTTGGGATTCACCCATAGCGTGCTGCTGGGCTGGGATGGAGGCGCGGCGTTCACTGTTGCCCCAGCCGGCGTGCGTTGCGGCCGATGACCACCCCGCGCCTCGAACTCCTTGGTCTATCGAAAAGCTTCCCTGGCGTGCGGGCGCTGGATCGCGTGTCGCTGACCGTTCAGGCGGGCGAGGTCCACGCTCTGCTGGGCGAGAACGGCGCCGGGAAAGTCGACGCTCGGCAAGATCATCGCCGGCGTCTACAGCCGCGACGCAGGCGAGCGTGTCGCTCGACGGCGTCGAACTGGGCGCGATCGACGAGGCTGCGGCCGGCAAGCTCGGCATCGGCATCGTCCATCAGGAAGGCAGCCTCGTCCCGCACGCTTTCGATCGCCGACAACGTGTTCGCGGGGCGCCAGCCGACCGGCTTCCTCGGCCGGATCGACGAGCGCGCGAATGGTGGCACGGACGGCCGCTCTCCTGGCCCAGCTCGGCGTCGACATCGACCCGCGCGCGCAGGGTGTCCGAACTGTCGTCGGCGCAGGCCCAGGTCGTCGAGATCGCCAAGGCGCTGTCGCAGGACCTGCGCCTGCTCATCCTCGACGAGCCGACCGCCGCGCTCACCCTGACCGAGACCGATCGGCTGTTCGACGTGCTGCGCCGGCTCAAGGCGAATGGCGTCTCGATCATCTACGTGTCGCACCGCCTCGCCGAAATCTTCGCCGTCTGCGACCGCGTGACGGTGCTCAAGGACGGGCGGCTCACCGGCACGCGCGACGTCGCCGCAACCGACACCGACGAACTGATCCGTCTGATGGTCGGGCGCGACGTGCACTTCGCCCGCGCAGAGCAAGAAGGCAGCCCCGGGCGCGGTCCGGCTCGAGGTCGCGCGATCTCGCGGCCGCCCCGTTCGTCGCGCGACGCCAGTCTGACGGTCCGCGCCGGCGAGATCGTCTGCCTCGCGGGTCTGGTCGGCTCAGGCCGATCGGAAACCTGCGAGGCCATCTTCGGGGCACGCGCCGTGACCGCGGGGACGTCCTGGTCGACGGCCGGCCCGTGCGCTTCTCAGGCCCGTGGGACGCCATGGAGGCCGGCATCGGCATGGTGCCCGAGGACCGCAAGGAGGGCGGCCTCTTCCTGAACATGGACCTCGCCGCGCAACATCGCCGCGACCGTGCTGGGCAAGGTCTCGTCGCATGGGCACGGTGTCGGAGCAGCAAGGCCGATGCGCTGGCCGAACGCTTCGTCACGCGAGCTCCGCATCGCGACGCCCTCGGTTCGCCGCGCGGTCGGCGACCTTTCGGGCGGCAACCAGCAGAAGGTGCTGCTCGCCAAGTGGCTGGCGCTGGAGCCCCGGATCCTGATCGTCGACGAGCCGACGCGCGGCGTCGACGTCGGGCGCCCGGGCCGAGATCTACCGCATCCTGCGCGCAGCTGGCCGGCGAAGGGCTGGCGCTGCTGGTCGTGTCGTCGGACCTGCCGGAGGTGCTGACGCTGGCCGACCGCATCGTCGTCATGGCCGACGGCCGCACGGTGGGCGAACTCGACGGGGCGGACGCCGACGAGGAAGGCGTGCTGCGCCTCGCCACGCGCTACACCACGGTTTCGCCCGACGCGAATGCGCCCGCCGAACGACGCGCCGTGACCGAGGCGATGGCATGAGCGAGACGGCGAATGCCGATAGCGGCGCCGTCGCCGAAGGCGAGGTCGCCGCGCCTCGTCGTCGATGCTGACGCGCAGCGTCCTGCAGCTCGCCAATTCGCGCGAGCTGATGCTGTTCGTGCTGATCGTGCTGCTCGCCGGCGTGATGGCGATCGTCTATCCGAACAATTTCCCGACCCGGTACAACATGTCGGCGGTGCTGCTGAACGCGGCGCAGAACGGCATCCTGGTCGCCGGCATGATGCTGCTGATGATCGCCGGCTCCTTCGATCTGTCGATCGGCTCGACGCTGGCGCTCGCCGGCGTCTGGGCCGGGGTCGCGGTCGGCTGGTGGCACTGGCCGCGCCGAGCTCGGGCTCCTGGTCGGCGTCGTGGTCGGCGCGCTGGCCGGGCCTCGTCAACGGCCTGATCGTGACGCGCCTCGGCATCAACGCGCTGATCGCGACGCTCGCCACGATGACGATCTTCCGCGGCCTGACCTATCTCACCGCCGGCACCGGCGTGACGCCGATCGGCGACGCCTTCAAGGCGCTACGGCCAGAGCGTGCTTCCTGGGAATGCAGACGCCGTTCTGGGTCATGCTCGCCGTCGTGCTCGTCGGCGGCTGGGCCGTGGCGAACACGCGCTTCTTCCGCCAGTACTACTTCATCGGCGGCAACGCCCGCGCCGCCAAGCTCTCCGGCATCCGGGTCGAGCGGCTGACCCTGATCGGCTTCGTCATCATGGGCGTGCTGGCGGGGCTCGCCGGCGTGCTCGGCGCCTCGCGGCTCAACTCGGCGGTGGTGTCGGCCGGCATCGGCGTCGAGCTTCAGCGTGATCACCGCGACCGTGCTCGGGCGGCGCCAGCCTGAAGGGCGGCGAGGGCAACGATCCTCGGCGGCGTGCTCGGCGTCCTGTTCATCGCGCTCGTGCAGAACGCCATGATCATCAACGGCATCGGCATCTTCTGGCAGCACATCATCGTGGGCCTGGTGCTGCTGCTCGCGGTCTCGCTCGACCGCTTCAAGCAGGCGCACCGCGGCTGAGCAGGCAACGAACGGCAAGAGACCGGGCACGCCGGTCCACGGAGCAACAGGGAGGACGATCATGAAAGCGACAAGCACTGCCGGCGTCTCGGCCATCCTCGGCGAGCCTGGCGCTCGCCGCGCCCGCGCCGTGGCGCAGGAATCGAGCTTCGGTCCGGCCGACGCCAAGGAGACCTATTACTGGGTCTCCAACAAGGCGAACCTGCCGCTGTTCGTCCAGTACGACTATGTCGGCATGAAGAAGGTCGCCGACGAGCTGCAAGGTCAAGGTGCGGGTCGCCGGCCCGACCGACTTCGACCTCCCCGGCTTCATCGCCGCGGTGGAACAGGTCTGCGCCCAGAAGCCGGCCGGCGTCTCGGTGGTCGGCGGCTGGGATCCGTCGCTGACCGAAGCCGTCAACAAGTGCATGGAGATGGGCGTGCCGACCGTCGTCGACGACGGCGACCTGCCCAACTCCAAGCGCATCTCCTACATCGGCACGAACTGGACCAGCATCGGCGAGGCGCAGGCCAAGGCCATGATGGCGAAGCTGCCGAACGGCGGCAAGATCGCCGTCGACCTCGATCATCAACGCCGGCAACATGCGCGAGGGCGTCGCCGGGCTTCACCGCCTACATCAAGGCCAACGGCGGCGGCAAATTCAACATCGTGGCCAACGAGGACGACAACGGCGACGCGGCCAAGGCCGCCGAGGTGACGGCCTCGCTGCTGGCGGCGCATCCCGACATCGCCGGCATTGCCGGCTTCGACTCCGAATCCGGCGCCGGCATCGTCCGCGCCCTGCAGGAGGCCGGCAAGAAGCCCGGCGACGTGGTCGTGACCGCGATGGAGCAGACGCCGGACTTCTTCAAGAACGCGAAGCAGGGCTGGGCCGAGGCGATCATCGTGCAGAACCGCGAGCTGTTCATCTACTACGCGGTCAAGACGCTCTACGACTTCAACCACAACGGCCTGAAGACGTCGGGCCTGACCGCGACGGAGGGCGGCGTGCCGGTCCCGCCGACGATCGACACCGGCGTGCTGGCGGTGACCAAGGACAACGTCGACAAGGTGATGGCCGCCCTGAAGATCAACTGACAGCAAAGCTGCGGTCTCCCGATCGTCATTGCGAGCGGAGCGAAGCAATCCAGCGTTTTGGCGCTGTTCTGGATCGCTTCGTCGCTGACGCTCCTCGCGATGACGGGCAAGCGCCGCGCGCATTGGGAGTTCCTGGGGGACTCGCACGACCAAGGGTCAGTCTCCGGGGCCCATGCCTAAGTAATCGCGGAGAGCGGAGACGATGATGCGGGGTGCCCTGATCGGCTGCGGCTTCTTTGCCCAGAACCACCTGAACGCCTGGCGGGACCTGAAGGCGGACGGCGTCGAACTCGTCGCGGTGTGCGACATCGATCCGGCCAAGGCCAAGGCGGCCGCCGAGACGTTCGGGATCCCGCGGCACTACACCGATCCCGTGGCCATGTTCGACGCCGAGCAACTCGACTTCGTCGATATCGCGACGCGGATGGAGACGCACGAGGAGTTGGTGCTGCTCGCCATCTCGCGGGGCATTCGGACCATCGTGCAGAAGCCTTTCGCGCCCGATTGGAAGGCCTGCGTCGCCATGGTGGAGGCCGCGAAGGCCGCAGGCGTCCCCCTCGCGGTGCACGAGAATTTTCGTTTCCAGACGCCGATGCGGATCGCGCGCGAGACGCTTGCCTCAGGGGTGATCGGCAAGCCGAGCTGGGCGCGTTTTGCCTTTCGCACCGGCTTCGATGTCTACCGGACACAGCCGTACTTCCACCGGGAGAAGAAGCTGGCCATCCTCGACGTCGGCATTCACGTGCTCGATCTCGCCCGGGTGTTCATGGGTGAGGTCCGGCACCTGTCCTGCGAAACGCAGCGCCGCAATCCAAAAAACATCGGCGAGGATACGGCCACCATGATGCTCCGCCACGTTTCGGGGGCCGTCAGTCTGGTCGAGTGTACGTACGAGGCGAAGCAGGTACCCGACCCGTTCCCGCAGACGCTGGTCACGATCGAAGGGGACAGCGGCTCCATCAAGGTTCACGAGGATTTCCGGATGGTCGTGACATCCGGCGGCGAGGCGACGGAGAGCCGGATCGGGTCGCCGCTCCTGGCGTGGACGCAGGAGCCCTGGCATATCGCGCAGGAGAGTGTCCTCCTGGCGCAGGCGGCGATCATCCGAGCTTGGCGCGCCGGAAAAGACGCCGAGACGAGCGGCGCCGACAACCTGAAAACCTACGCGCTGGTCGATGCCGCGTATGCGGCTGCCGAGCAGGGGTGTGCCGTGGCGCCGGTCGTCTGGCAGGGCAACGCGGATGTTTGACGGGGATCGCGAAATCGGACCCGCCGTTCGCGACGGCACCGCGGGCGTGCGCTACGCCATAACCGTGGCGTTCGAACTCGAGAGCGGCGCCGGTGCTCGATTTCGCGAGCTTGTCAGCACGAACGCGAAGGCGTCCGTTGCGCAGGAGCCGGGATGCCTACGGTTCGATGTGCTGGTGCCTGCAGGGCCGGGTGCGCCGGAAGTCCTGCTCTATGAAATCTACCGCGACCGCGCCGCCTTCGACGACCACCTCGCCACGGAGCATTTCCTCACGTTCGATCGAGAGACCCGGGACCTGGTGAGGAGCAAGACCGTGATGGCGTTTTCCGTTGAGGAGAACGCGAAGCCGTGACCCGTCCAGTTCCCAGAGCCACGTCTATTCTCAAGCCTTGCCGGCCCACGGCACGAGAAGGCGTTCCGCGAACCTGACGAGAGCATCGAGTGCGATCGCGATGACGGCGATCATGAGGATGCCCATCAGCACGACATCCGTTTCGAGGAACTGGGCAGCGGTCTGGACCATGAAGCCGAGCCCGCGGGTCGCGGCCACGAGTTCCGCCGCAACGAGCGTCGACCACCCGACGCCCAGTCCGATGCGCAAGCCGGTGAGGACGGAGGGGAGCGCATTGGGCAGGATCACATGCGTGACGAGCTGCAGCCGGGTCGCGCCGAGGGCCCGTCCGGCATCGATGCGGTCGGCTGGCACCGAAGCGACGCCCGCAGCCGAGGCGATGGCCACGGGCGCGAAGACAGCGATGAAGATCACCAGCACCTTGGTGAGTTCGCCGATGCCGCACCAGATGACGATCAGCGGAAGATAAGCGAGCGGCGGGATCGGGCGGATGAACTCGATGATCGGGTCGAGGATGCCGCGCGCCACGCGACTGAGGCCGATCGCAAGGCCTGCGGGCACGCCGAGCAGAATGGCGAACGCGAGTGCGGTGAACACACGGCCGAGGCTCGCCAGCACATGCTCGGCGAGTGTGGCATCGGCAAACCCGTCGTGCGCGATGCTGATCAGCTGGGCGAGGATGGCCTCGGGCGCCGGCAGAAACAGCGGCGGGACCACAGCGAAATGGGCCGCCAACCACCAGCCCGCGATAATCACCATCGCCGTCGCGACCCGCAGCGCCGCAACCTGGCGGGTCGAAAGTCGAGAAGGCTTTCGTCCTCCGCGTGCCCGTCGCGGGTCGCGACGGCTCGGCGCGGATGTGTCGGTCGTCCGCCCGGGCGCGAGTTCCCGAGGATCGCGGGATCGCATGGCCACTGTCATGCGTCGGCTCCGTTGAGCACGGCCGCGAGCAGAGTCTCGCGCGCAGCCACGAAGGCCGGGTCGGACTTGATCGAACGGCTCGATTCGCCGCCGAGATAGCGGCGCGAGAAGTCGACCGCCACCGTCTGGGTGATCCGTCCGGGCCTTGGCGACATGACGACGACTCGCGTCGCCAGGAATAAGGCCTCCTCGACGCTATGCGTGATGAGGAAGATGGAGCGCCGGGTCTCTGCCCCAGAGGTCGAGCAGCAGTTCCTGCATCTTTTCTCGCGTCAAGGCGTCGAGAGCGCCGAGCGGCTCGTCCATGAGCAGGATCGAGGGGTCCGTCGCAAGCGCGCGGGCGATGCCGACGCGCTGCCGCATGCCGCCCGACAGTTCCCAGACCTTGGCCTCCGCAAACTCGCCCAAGCCCATGAGCTGGAGGATGCGGTCGGCCGAAGCGCGCCGTTGCGCCGGCGAAACATGGGCCAGCCGTGGACCGAACTCCACGTTGCGACGCACGTTCAGCCAAGGGAAAAGCGCGTCGTCTTGGAACACCACGCCACGCTCGGCGCCCGGGCCGACGATGTCGCGGCCATCGAGCCTCACCTGGCCCTCATCGGGCTCAAGGAACCCGGCGAGAAGCTTCAGCAGCGTGGTCTTGCCGCAGCCTGAGGCGCCGACAGCGGCAACGAACTCGCCATCCTCGATCGACAGCGACACCCGATCAAGCGCCCGGACGGCTCGCCCGCGCGCCGCAAACGAGACGCTCACATCCTCTGCAGTCAAGAATCGGCATGCGTAAGCTCATGGAGAAGGACCTGCCCCGAGGCGGGGAGAACGCCTCGGGGCGGACGGCGGCTCGCTTGGTCGGGTGGGGAGGACACCCGCGGGTCCGAGCCGCCAATTGGCGACCGGGTCTTAGTTCGACGCCTGCTTTTCCAAGGCCCGCTGGGCGAAGGTCTTGCTCACGTAAGGCGCGTAATCGGGAAGCACGTCTGGCACCTTGCCCTGTTCCTTCAGGAACGCCGCCGTGTCGGCGATCGCCTTGACGGTGCCGCCGCCAAGCAGGTCCGGCGACGTCTCGTCGGCCAAGTCGGCCAGACGTTGGATCGCAAGAGCTCCGGAACGTCCTCAGGCTTCGAGCCGGTGAGGTGCGCTACCGTCTTGGCCTGATCCGACGAGGCCGTCCAAGCCCCCGGGTTGTCGGCATAGGCCTTGTAGGCGTCCGCCGTGACCTTCACGAAGGCCGTCACGGCATCGGGCTTTGCGTCGGCGAAATCCTTGCGGGCGATCCAGGCATCGAAGGTCGGGGCGCCCCATTTGGCGACTTCGGCCGAGTCGGTGAGAACCTTGCCGGTCTGCTTCAACTTGCCGAGGGCGGGCTCCCAGACATAGCCGGCATCGATATCGCCGCGGGCGAAAGCGGCAGCCAGTTCAGGCGGTCGCAGATTGAGGATCTGCGTACTTTTGGGGTCGATCTTCCAGTGCTTCAGGGCGCCAAGCAGGCTGTAATGGCCCGTCGACACGAAGGGTACGCCGATCTTCTTGCCGACCAGATCTTCGGGCTTGTCGACGCCGGCGCCGTTGCGGACAACTAGAGCCTCGGCGGGGCCAAGAAGAGCCGCCACATAGATCGTCTCGATCGGCAGCTTCCGGGTCGCGGCTGCAGCAAGCGGACTCGATCCGACATAGCCGATGTCGAGATCGCCCGATGCGATCGCGGCAATCACGTCGGAGCCCGAATCGAACTTCCGCCAATCGATGTGGGTGCCGAGGGCCTTCTCGTAGACGCCGTTGGCTTGGGCCAGCTTCGCGGGGTCGACGCCCGTCTGATATCCGACGGTGACGCTCTTGGGCGCCGCAAGGCCGGCAGTCGAAGCCGCGGCAACCAGGCCGATTGCTCCGGCCAAGGAAATGAATGTCCTTCTCTGCACGTCAAGTCCTCTCGAAAACCCGCGGTGAATCGCAGACATATAGTCTACTGAACTTGTAGACTGTCAAGGCGATTGTTCGTAAAAAAGTTCATTTGTCCGATATAGCGGACAACTGCGGAGCACGCGTCGGGCCAAATCAGATCGACGTCGGTCCGAACCCGCGTGATCGATTGCGAGCCGATCTACGCCAACAGCTGAGCACAGCCTTCGTCATTGCGAGCCCAGCGAACAATCCATCCTGACGAACGCTGGATTGCTTGTCGCTGCCGCGCCTCGCAATGACGGGCCAAACCGCAATCGGAAAGAGGCCTCGGCATCATGCCTGGCGCCTTCCAGTTTCTACGACCTGATCGTCAAAGTGCAGGCAATACAGATGCGCTGCCGCTGGCCCCGGAAAACTCGTGCGCGCCGCACCGATTCCGTACCCGCGGGTCAAGCCCAGGCCGGCGTCGAAGCGATCAGCGGTTGATGGGCGGAATGCGCCAAACAGCCCGGCCAAAGCATAGAATTTGATTCAAATTTTATTCTTAACTAAGTCAATTTGCCATCAATGCAATTACAAGTTGCGATAAATGCACCTGAGAATAGAAATGCGCCCATCACGCCTGCTGCCTCGATGCATTTCATTCAGGAGCTCCGATGCTTCGTCTTCCAGTCATCTTGATTTGGGCCCCCATCACCCTCGCCGTCATCATCGCCGCCAGCCTTCCGATCGGCGTCGAAGCCCAGCTCTTCCTAGCGGGGGGATGCCTTGCCCTGATGCTCGCCATCAAGCTCCTGCGCCTGCGTGGGCCGTTTCGACCGATCTTCCTCGCGTTCGGGACCTTCGTCATCCTTCGCTACGTGTTCTGGCGCATGTCGAGCACCATCCCACCGCTCGATGCCCCGCTGGACTTCATGCCGGGCATCATTCTGGCCGCGGCGGAAGCGCTACTGCGTGGTCATGCTGTTCCTGAGCCTGTTCACGGTCGCGAGCCCGATCGACCGGCCGCGGGCGCCGAGCGTCCCGGCCGACGAAGCTGCCGACGCGTGGACGTCTTCGTGCCGTCCTACAACGAGAGCATCGACATCGTGGCGCCGACGCTCGCCGCCGCAAAGCGCATGACCTACCCGAGCGACAAGCTCAACGTGTTCCTGCTCGACGACGGCGGCACCGACGAGAAGGTCGCGGCCGACGATCCGGAGAAGGCCGCCCAGGCGCTGCACGCGCCGCAAGCCTGCAGGCGCTCTGCGTCGAGCTCGGCGTCCGTTATCTGACCCGCGAGGACAACCAGCACGCCAAGGCCGGCAACCTCAACAACGGCCTCGCGCACAGCGAGGGCGAACTCGTCGCAGTCTTCGATGCCGACCATGCGCCGGCGCCGCGACTTCCTGACCGAGACCGTCGGGTTCTTCGGCGAGACGAGAAGCTGTTCCTGGTCCAGACGCCGCACTTCTTCCTCAACCCGGACCCGATCGAGAAGAACCTCGGCGGCTGTCGGCATGCCGGCCGAGAACGAGATGTTCTACGGGCTCGTGCAGAAGGGCCTCGACAAGTGGAACGCGGCCTTCTTCTGCGGCTCGGCGGCCGTGCTGCGCCGCCAGGCGCTCGAGCAGGTCGGCGGTTTCCACGGCTCGTCGATCACCGAGGATGCCGAGACGCGCGCTCGAACTGCACGCCCGCGGCTGGAACAGCCTCTACGTCGACAAGCCGATGATCGCCGGGCTGCAGCCGGAGACCTTCGAATCCTTCATCGGCCAGCGCTCGCGCTGGTGCCGCGGCATGGTGCAGATCCTGCTGCTGAAGAACCCGCTGTTCAAGCACGGCCTCACCCTCGCCCAGCGCCTCTGCTACCTGTCGAGCAGCATGTTCTGGCTGTTCCCGCTGTCGCGAATCGTCTTCATCTTCGCGCCGATGTGCTACATCTTCTTCGATATGAAGATCTACGTCGCCAACCAGCAGGAGTTCATCGCCTACACGCTGACCTACATGCTCGTCGGCTCTGATGATCCAGAGCTATGTCTTCGGGCGGTTCCGCTGGCCCTGGGTGTCCGACGTCTACGAATACATCCAGTCGGTCATGCTGTTCCGGGCCGTCGTCAGCGTGTTCCTCGATCCGCGCCGGCCGAAGTTCAACGTCACCGCCAAGGGCGCAGAGCCTGAAGGAAAGCCGGCTCTCCTGCCTGGCGCTGCCCTATTTCGCTGATCTTCGGCCTCGTGGCGACCAGCATGGCCATGGTCGGTCTACCGCTATGTGCAACGAGCCGAACGCCCGCGACATGCTCGTCGGTGGTGGGTCTGTGGACGGTGCTGAACCTGTTCCTGACCGGCATGGCGCTCGGCGCCGTATCCGAACAGCGCGAGCGCCGCACCACGCCGCGCGTCGCCGGCAGCCGCAAGGGAAGCCTGCGGATCGGCGCCGAAGACCGTGCCGGTCCTGATCGACAACATGTCCTTCGGCGGCCTGCTGGTGCGGCTGCAGGGGCAGGGCGCCGTGCCCCCCAAGGCGATCGGCACGCTCACCGTGGCGCATCCAGACCGCAAGGATCGAGAGCCTGAACGTTCCCGTGATGACCGCCGGACGCCGCGTCTTCGACAATGGGCGTGGGCGTCGGACTGAAGTTCTACGATGCCACGCCCGATCGCTTCCGGTTGATCGCCGATCTCGTCTTCGCCGACGTCGGCCGCTACCATCGCGAGCGCAGCAAGGCCTACCGCTTCTTCGGCCTCACGCGCGGGACCGCTGATGTTCGCCGCCTGGTGGGCGGTCCAGACCGGGCGCGGGCTCTACTACGCGCTGTTCCGGCGCAGCCGGGCCGAGCCGGCGCGGATCGCCGCGCCCGCCGGCGAGGAAAACTTCGCCTAACCGCCACGCCCTCCCTCCAGACGCAGGCCAATTCCATGCTGCTCCGTCCCGCTTCCGGCCGGCTGCGCTCCGCTGCGCTCTCCGCCGCCCTGCTGCTCGCTTCCACCGCGCTCCACGCGGCGGAGGCTGGTCCGACCACCCTTCGCGCGCAGTCCGGCGACGTGCTGAAGCCGCTGCCGGCAAGCCACGACGAGCTGGTCTTCCGCGGCGAAAACAGCCGCGCCTCCTTTCCGGTCTTCCTGAGCCGGACCGAGGCCGCCCGCGCCGGCACCTTGCAGCTCGGCCTCCTCAACACGGTGTCGCTTTTGCCCGAGCGCTCGTCCCTGCGTGTGGCGGTCAACGGCCGCATGCTGGCCAACATGCAGATCCGCAGCGCCGAAAAGGCTTCGCTGATCCCGGTCCGCGTTCCGCCCGGTGTCCTGGTGCCGGGCTTCAACGACGTGCAGGTCAGCGTGACCATGACCCATCGCGTCGATTGCTCGATCAAGGCGACCTACGAGCTGTGGACGGCGCTCGATCCCGGCCAGACCGGCTTCCTTGTCCCAGCCCAGGCGGCCCTGGCGGCGCCGCACGCTCGACGACCTCGCCGCCGAGGCGTCGGCAGCGGATGGCACGACCCGGATCCACCTTCGGGCCGCGCTCGACGCCGATGCCGAGACGCTCAGCCGCGGCGCCACGCTGATCGCAGCGCTGGTGGCCCGCTCGCACCTCAGCCGTCCCGTGGTGGACGTCGGCCCGGAGCCGGGCTCCGGGGCCGGGTTCGATGTCGTGCTGGATCAGGACGCGTCCTCGCCGGAAGCCGCCGCCCATGTTGTCGGACGCCAGGACGGCATCGTCTTGACGCGATCGTCAACGAACAGGCTCGTTCTGGCACCCGAAGGGAACGATCTCCAGGCGCTGGTCTCGGACCTGAAAGCAGGCGCCGCCCGGTCCGGAGCACTCGGCACCCCGCAGGGCCTCCGCAGCTTCGAGCGGATGTCCGGCACCGTGGTGGGAGACGAGGACCGGCTCAGTTTCGCCGATCTTGGCGTGCCGACCCAGACCTCCGCCGGCCGGCGCTTCGTGGATGACATCGGCGTGACGCTGCCACCGGATTTCTACGCCGGCAACTACGCGAAAGCCCAGATCTATCTGGACGGGTCGCGGGCCGCGGCGCTCGCGCCGGGCGCTGCATTGGTGTTTCGCGTCAACGGTACGCTCGTGTCGACGCTGCCTCTCGGGTCCGGGGTCGCTCGAGCGGTTCGAGCATACGCTGGTGGAACTCCCCCTGCAGTTCTTCCGGCCGGGCTTCAACGACATTCAGCTCGAGGCGCTCATGCCGACCGCCGCGGACGAGCAGTGCGATCTGACGGCGGCCACCTCGGGTCCGCGCCTCACGATTGCCGACAGCTCGGAACTGGTGGTCCCGCATTTTGCCCGGATCGCCACGTCGCCCCAGATCACGCCGACCCTCGGGTTCGATGCTGCAGCGGCTGCGCCCGAAGCGGACATCTACCTCGGTCGGGCTGATCAGGATTCGGTTGCGCAGGCGCTGACGCTCGCCGCCAACATGGCGGCTCGCGACCACAGCCCAGGGCTCGTCCGCATCAATCTCGACGAGCCGTCGCCGGCCGACAGGCCGGGCATCGTCATTGGAGCGCTGCCGGACCTCCCGAACGCGCTCGCGGCGCCGCTCCGGTCGCTGGTTCAGGTCAAGACTTCGGACGACGCCCCGCTCCCGGACGGATCTGCGCCATCCGATCCCGCTTCGGCGCAACCGTCGAAAGGCGCACCGACCCTGAAGGAGCCGCCTTCGGGCAGCGACGTTCTGGGGCGAACAATGGCTGCGTCACAAGGGGTTCTTCTTCGCCGGCCTCGAGGATGAACGCCAGTCCGATCGAGCTTGGTGAACACGGGATCGTGCTGGCCGCCGTCAGCATGGACAGCGCCAAGCGCAGCCTCGCCGGCTTCGACCTGCCGGCTTTCACCCGCACGCCCAACAGCTGGCTCGTCGTCTCCGGCCAGTCTGCCGCGGCCATGTCGGAGGGCTTGCGATCGCCTCGTGGCCGACAACCACTGGAAGGACATGAGCGGCGAGGTGGCGGTCTACGATCCCGATGCCGGCACGCTGCGGGAGAGGCCTGCCGATCTCCTCACGTACGTGCTGCCGTCCAGGATCGCGCTGGGAGACCTGCGTCCAATCCTCGGTGGCGTCGTCTCGGGCAACATCGTGGTGGCTTGCGGGGGTCTGCTGCTGCTGCTCGCGCTGCTCGGCCTCTCGACCCAGCTCCTGCTCCGGATCTTCGGCGAGAGGTCCCGGTGAGCCCAGCATGCACCTGGGCTGTTCGCGTCGCGTGTCTGTTCGCCTGCCTGCATGGCGCACAGGCGGCATCCGCCAGCAAGGACAAGTCCGTGCCTCAGCCGCAGGTCCAGCAACGCACCGAAGCCTTGGTGCAGCAACTCGGGCAGGCTTGGCTGCGGCGTGAGTGGCAGGACTATCGCACGCGCTTCGTTTCCGGGGGCCGTGTCGTCGACAACGGCAACCACGACATTTCGCACAGCGAAGGCCAGGGCTACGCGATGCTGCTGGCGACCGTCGTCAAGGATCGGGCGGCCTTCGATGCCATCTGGGCCTGGACCGAAGCGCACCTCTTCGTCCGGCCTGACGGCCTGGCATCCTGGAAGTGGGATCCCGAAAAGCAGGCCGCGACGGATCGCAACAATGCCACCGATGGCGATCTGCTCATCGCCTGGGCTCTTGCGCGGGCCGCCAGGACGTTCGGGGAACCGGCCTACGCGGCACGGGCCAAGAGCATCGCCGAGGCGATCGGACGGACGCTGGTGGCGAAAACGGAAGCCGGTCCGGTTCTGTTGCCGGGCGCTTCCGGTTTCGGACCGGCCGATCAGCCCGATGGGCCGGTGCTCAACCTTTCCTATTACGTCTTTCCGGCCTTCGACTCCTTGAAGGCCGTGGCTCCCGACGTCGATTGGGACGGGCTGAAGCTCACCGGATATCGGCTGATCGAGGCGAGCCGCTTCGGCCCCTTGCGACTGCCAAGCGACTGGATCTCGCTTGCCGGGGGCCAATCCGAGGCCCGCCGCCAATTTCCCGAAGACCTTCGGCTACGATGCGATCCGGATTCCGCTGTATCTCGCCTGGGGCGGGTCGCCAGAAGCCGGGAAGGCCCGGTTTGCCGGTCTTTGGAGCCCGAATCCGGACACGGGGCCGTTCGTCACCGATGTGACAAGCGGTGCGGCCGTTCGGCCGCTCGAAGGCGCCGGGTTCAAGCTCGTGGCGGCGCTTTCGGCCTGCCTCGCGCGCAAGGGCCCGCTGCCGCCCGCGCTGATCCAACGCCGCGATGATTTCTACTTTCCTGCAACGCTCCGCCTGCTCTGCATGGCGGTCATCGAGGAGGCTTACCCGCAATGTCTATGAAAGCTGTTCTTCTGGCCGGCGTCATGACGCTCGGGACCGTGCACGCCATGGCGGACGATCTGCCGGGCAGCCCGCCACCGTTCAAATTCGGCGAAGCGGCCTCGAAGCCGAGCACCGGCGTGTTCGGTCCGGCAGCAAGCGCGGCCGCGCTGAAGCCGGCCGCGTCGGGCGGGCCGTTCGTGATCGAGCGCGCCAACGTCTCGCCGCAGGATGGGACCTCGCCGGACGCTGCGGCCTCCAAGGAGGTCGACATCAGTGCATTGCGCTACTACGCGTCCCAGAACGACCTCGCGCGCGTCGCGGCCGAGATCCGCCTGCTGCGGTCGAAGCACCCAAACTGGGAGCCGCCGGCCGATCTCTTCAGCGAGGTTCGAAGCAGCGTCGACGAACAGCCGCTGTGGGACCTCTTCGCAAAACACGACCTTGCCGGCTTGAAAGCTGCCGTCGAGCAGATCCGCGCCGACAAGCCTGATTGGCAGCCGTCGAGCGAACTGATGCAGAAGGTGCAGCTGGCCGAAGCGCACGATGCGCTGGTCGAAGCCTCAGACGCCCAGCGTTGGAGCGACGTCGTCGACCTCGCGGCCGACAACAAGGCGCTCCTGGCCTGCGCCGACGTGGACGCTCTGTGGCGGACCGCCGAGGCCCTCGTGCATGTCGACGACGAGCCCAGGGCGATCGATGCCTATCGCTACGTGCTGGCCAATTGCAGCAAACCTCAGGAGCGACTCGCCACCGTGCAGAAAGCCAGCGCTCTGCTGACCACCCCGGGCGCCGTGGATGCCCTGCTCGGGCTTGGACGGCGCGGACGTGACGGTCGCAACGAATTCGAGAGCGTGCGGCTCGACGCGCTCCGCCGCGCGATCGGTGAAGCGGCGGCTGGAAAGGGCACCACGCCGCCATCCGCCAAGGACGTCGAGGCGCTGGAAGCGGCGTATCGCGCGAGCAAGTCGCTCGCGGACGCGCAGCTTCTCGGATGGTTCTACTATGCCCAGAAGAACTTCCCCGTGGCCGAGACCTGGTTCCGGGCCGGTCTCGGCAGCCGCCCCGAGCCGAAGGCCGCGGAAGGCCTGGTGCTCGCGCTGCGCGAGCAAGGCAAGCTGCAGGAGGCCGAAACCACGGCCATGCTTGATCGCGATCTCGCCCCGGCAAACCGGCAGGCCTTCATCCAGATCTCGTCGGGGATCCTGGTGTCTCCGACGCCGACCGTGACGCTCACGCCCGAGCAAGTCGCGGCCTTCACCCAGGCCGTGGACACCGAGAAATCGGCGGAAGGCGCACAGGCTTTGGGTTGGCACCTCTACGAGGCGAAGAACGTCGCTGAGGCCGACGCGTGGTTCGGGAAATCCATGGCTTGGATGCCAAGCGAGAATGCGGCCGTGGGGCTGATGATCACGGCCAAGCGGTTGGCGCACAATCAAGCCTATGCCGACCTCGTGGCCAAGTATCGGACCCAATACCCGAAGGTGGCGGAGCTCGAAGGTGCGTTCCGATCACACGGCGGCGGGCCTGCGCGGGGAACACGGGTTGCCACTCGCGGCCGCGGCAGCAGGCATGCCGCTCCGGGCGAGGCGTGGGATGCCGGCGCCGACGCCATCGTCGCGACCTTCAAGGCTGGGCAATACGACCAGGCTCTGGCGATGCTCAACACCCGCGGAGCGAGACGGGCGGAGCCGCATGGTCTGACCATGGTGCGCGGCTGGGCCCAGTATCACCGCGGCGACTGGGCTGGTGCACAACAGACCTTCGCGACGCTGCAGACGAAGGCGCCGTCGACCGACGCCGCAAACGGTCTCCGCGTCATCCAGCAGGGCTATCTGCCGCCAAACCTGCGGTAGGGACTGTGCAAGAGCCGGCTCGCGAACGACCTACCAGTGCCCGCTTGCAAATTACCCCAACCGTCATGCTGAGCCGGCCCGCAGGGCCGAGTTGAAGCAGGCAGGCTCTCCGCGTCCTTCGACTCGGGTGCTGCGCACCCGGCTCAGGATGAGGAGGGAGTTGAGTTTGCAACTGCCAAAACAAATGACCAGATGACGTCGGTCCCCCTCAGGCGCAGCAGCTCGCGGCGTTGCGCTGCGGCGGCAGGTCGATGACCGGGTTCTGGTCGAAGAAGCCGACGGGCACCAGCGTGAAGCCGCAGACGACGCAGGGCTGCACCGGATGATCCTCCGGCCGCGGCACGTGGTGCACGCCGAAACTGTGCCAGAGCACGATGTCGGTGTTCTCGATCGGGCGGTCCTTCGCCGTCCACGCTCGGCAGGCCGTCGTCGCCGGTCGACTGGTTGACGAATTCGCCGGCCGGGAAGCGCTCTTCCGGGTCGAACGGCGTGACCCAGAGCTGATGCTGGATGAAACGGGACCGCGCGGCCGGAGGGGCTGTCCGGATGGGTGAACGGGCTGCACCGGTGAGCGCGGCTTCGAGCTTGTAGCCGGTCGGGCTGCCGACCCAGTTCTTCGCGTCCGGGATTGATGATCTTCCAGTAGCGCATCTTGTCGAAATCGACGTCGCGCTGCGCCTCGCGTTCCGCGTGCAGCGGCTTCTCCTCGACGAAGAAGGCGTTGCCGTAGGGGTTGTCCGGCCCCGGCGGCGGCGCGATCGTGTCGCATTCCACGACCGTATTGTTCGGCCCGTCGACTTCCATGTCGAGCCGCGCGCAGAAGATGTGCTGGTGGATGTGGCCGACGATGCCCGGCGCGACCTCGGTGCCGTATTTGCCGGGCTGGCCCGGATGGCAGGCGGCCGTGTTGATGATGCCGGTCGCCTTCATCTCGTATTCGATGCGCCCGTCCTGGTGCAGGTACCAGTAGGAGGCGTATTCGTAATTGCCGATCGTCGAGATCGAGGAGATCACGAGCTGGCGGGCGCGGCGCACCTCGGTGCGCTGCGATGCGCACGTCGAAGTGCTTCCAGGAGAGGCCGGCATCTTCCTCGTGCAGGCAGATGCAGTTCTCGATGGTGCGCGGATTGCCGAACACGTCCGGCACCACGGCGTCGAAATAGTGGATGGCGCCGAGGCAGTCGCAGCCGAGCGTCAGCGAATTCGCCATGCGGCCGAAGCCGAGTCTCGCCGCTGTCGAAGACGTTCTTGCGGTAATGGCTGCGCTCCGGCGTGCCATAGGGCACGACCATTTCGGCGATCGAGGCGCGGTAGACGAACGGGCCGCCGCTTGCCGCCGATGCGTGTAGCCGATCGTGTTGCAGCACGAGGCCTTCGCGGCCATTGAAGCCGACGCGGAAATCCCAGTTCTCCCACGTGACCTGGTGGCCGTCGACGCGGAAGCCCGGCGCCCTCAGGCTGCACGACGTCGAGCGGCGCCGAGGGCGGGCGGAAGGCGGTGAGGAGGTCTGCATCGTAGTTCAGCGGCGTGCGCGGCACCGGGATGTAGTCGCCGCTCTCCTCGAAATGGTCGTCGACGCGCGAGCACCTCGAGGGTGGCGAGGTCGATCAGCGCATGCAGGCCCTCGACCGGATGGGCGTAGTAATTGTCGAGCGGAAAGGTGCGCATCCAGATGAAGCAGTTGAGCACGCGGCGGCCCTGCTCGATCGCATGGCCGAAATCGCCCACGGTCCAGGGGTCGACGCAGATGAACTCCAGCTCGTCGAGCAGGCCGCGCCGCCGCAGCGCCTCCTGGAAGCGCGGGTCGGCCTTGACGGTCTTCTCGATCTCGAAGATCTCCTCGACCGCCACCATGGCGCGGGCGGTCGGGTTGAAATGCTCCGCGATGATCGTGCCGGCCCCGAGGTCGATGCGGCCCTGCCAGACGCCGAGTTCGCCGCGCTTGAACACGTTGTAGCGGGCGATGCGGGCGAACGGCATCGCCGGGCCGGAAGGCCGCGACCAGCGGCTTTTCGGGCTCGGCGATGTCGATGGTCTCGACCCGGAGATCGTCGCCCCAGGCGTAATGCTGCGCGGATGATCGCCGCGGTGCGCGCGATCTCGCCGGCGCCCAGCGGATCGAGCGGATGCGTGGCCTCGCGTGCCACGGTCCCAGTGCCGACGTGCAGGTTCATCGCGCTTCCTTGCTTATGGGCGGCTCACACTCTGAGTTCGCCGTCGCGGACCACCACGCGGCCGCGCTTGATGACGGTGCGTCCTCGCGGGCGGTCGAGGACTGCTTCAGGGATCGACGGGGTGGGGAGCAGGACCAGATCTGCGACGCTGCCCGGCGCCATGCCGTAGTCGCGCAGTCCGAGCACGCGGGCCGCGAGTTCGGTCGTCATGGCGAAGCCGTGCGCCAGATCCTCGTTGGTGAAGAAGCCCTGGCGGTAGCCGATGACGGCGGCGCGATCGAGCATGTCGCCGTCGCCGTAGGGCCACCAGGCGTCGCGGATGTTGTCGGAGCCGGCGAACACCGTCACGCCGGCCGCCTCGAGGCGGAGCACGGGCGGCATCGGCCCGACGCCCGGCGCGTTGGTCATGATCGCCACATCGGCCCGCGCCAGGGCTTCGGCGGTGCGGCCGAACTCGGCCGCATCGATCGCGCCGAGCGCATAGGCGTGGCTGACCGCGACCCGGCCCTGCAGTCCGGCGGCGCTCGTCCGCGCCGCGATGTCGCGAAGCTCGAAGGCGCCGAGCGGGCCGGGATCGTGCAGGTGGATGTCGATGCCGCGCCCCTGCGCGTTCGGCGAGCGCGAACACAACGTCGAGATGGCCGGCGACGTCGTCGTCGATGCCGGCCGGGTCGAGGCCGCCGACGAGGTCGGCGCCGGCCCGGATCGCGGCGGCCAGCAGGTCGGCCGTGCCGGGATCGCGCAGGATGCCGCTCTGCGGGAAGGCGACGATCTGCGATGTCGACCAGATGCCGATAGCGTCTCCTTGATGCGCAGCACCGCCTCGAGCCCGGCGAGCCCGACCTCCGTGTCGATATCGACATGGGTGCGCAGCGCGCCCGTGCCGAAGCCCACGACCTGCTCGACGAGCCGGCCGCCGCGCTCCTCGATCGGCAGGTCCAGCGTCATGCGCAGCGCCTTCTCGGCCGCGATCCGGTCGGCGACCGATCCGCCCGGCTGATGCGGGATCAGCGGCAGGCCGAGCAGGGTCTTGTCGAGATGGATGTGGCCCTCGACGAACGAGGGCGCCAGCAGCGCTCCCCGCAATCGAGGCGATCCGCGTCGCCAGGGCTCGAGCCACGGTCCGCCCGGACGATCGTGCGGAGATCCGCTCCCCGGCGATCGCGACGTCGACGGCCGTGCCGTCCGGCAAGCCGCGCATCGGTCAGAACGCAGCGTCGGCCTGGCCCTCGTTCACGCGATCAGCCCCACGCGGCGGGCCGCGACCACGCGATAGAGCCGGTCCCCGTAGACGCGCTGCTCCTCCATGGCCGAGAAGACGAGGCTGATGTCGTGCTCGTCGTCGGACTGCACGGCGCGGGCCACGATGGCGGGCCAGTCGGGGCAGGGCAGGTCGCGCCACGCCTGCAGCGCCTCGGCGGACGGCAGCGTGGGGAAGCCGATCGTCGGAACCAGCGCCGCAACGGCCTGCCAGAAATAGCGCAAGAGCTGCGGATCGGGGCAGACCGCGGAAACGAGCCGCACCCAGTGCGCCCCGGTCAGCGCATGCAGCGCGGCGAAATCCATGGTGGCCGCGAAAAGGGCGAGGGAGGTGGCGGCTACGCGGCCGAGCGTCTCGGGCCCGATCCGCAGCCAGTCGACGACCGGCGCGAAATCCGGAACCGCCGCGACGTCGCGGATGCCGTACCAGAGATGGTCGGTGGGCGGCAGCGCGCGAAGAGACGGCATGGCAGCGACCCGGGCCAGCACCTCGCCGGGATCATCGGTTTGCGGCGGCGCGCCCGTCGCGTGCGGCAGGGGCAGGAAGCAGGCGGCCCAGTATCCGAGGGCGATGCCGACCTCTTCGGCATCGTTGCTGCAGGATTCCGTAGGCGAGGCGCATCAGCGGGTGCAGGGCGCTGGCCGGAAGGCCCGGCAAGCAGAGGCGGGAGGTAGCGATTGACCGCATCGCGGATGCCGAGCGTGGCGACCTCGCCGGTAAAGAAGCCGCGGTAGTCGCCTTCGCGCGTCCGGTCGCCGAAGTGCCGCGTCCACGGTCTCGCGCGCAATCGGAGCCCTGAGCGGCGGCACCGGGACAAGACCGTTCGCCGCACGATAGGTTTGGGCATAGTCGCGCAGCCGCGCGTCGGACGCGCCGAGCCGATGCAGAATGCACAGCGCCATCGGCCCGTGATTGGCCAGTTCGACCGGGAACTCCGCGCTGTCCCGGCGGGCTTCGATCAGAAGGCCGTCGAGCGCGCCGGCCTGTTCTCCGACCGTCGCGGCGCGCGCTATCGCAACCATGTCGACCTCCGGTCTCAAACCCCTCGGGCTGCCCCGATTGCTGCCCAGATCCCGATTCCGATCAAGAGCTTGCCGTCGCGACCGGCTCGACGTATGCTGCGCTGCACCAGTTCTGACGAGGGCGAGATGATCGATCGCAACCATGCAACCGTCCTTCTCGTTCTGGCAACCACGCTTTGCGCGCCGAGCGCCTTTGCCGCAGGGCAAGCCCTATGCGGGCGTCACGTTATCGCTGGCGTCCCAGAACGATCAGTTCGCCCCCGTTCTCGCCAAGCTGGCGCCCCGCTTCGAGGCGGAGACCGGCGCGGTCGTCAAGGTCGACATCATGGACTACGGCACCCTGCTCGACCAAAACGACGGCGGATTTCGTCGGCCACACCAAGGGCTACGACCTCGTCACCATGGATATCGTCTGGTCCGGGGCCTTCGCCGAGAACGGCTATACGGTCGACCTGACCGACTGGATCAAGCGGGACGCGGCCGAGATCGGCACCGACGACATCTATCCCGTGCTGATGCAATCGCTCGGCGGCTTCGGCGGCAAGCAGGTGGCCTTCCCCTTCGCCGGCTACGCCAATGTCCTGGCCTATCGCAAGGATCTCTACGCGGCCGCCAAGCTCGAGCCGCCCCAAAACCATGGAGGAGCTCGTCGCCGACGCCATCAAGCTGAACGATCCCGCCGAAGCAGATCTACGGCTTCGTGGCCAACGGCAAGACCGGGCCGGCCGGCGCGCAGGACTGGATGCAGTACAATGCCCAGATGGGCGGCTCCATCCTGGACGCGACCGGCAAGCCCGCCATCAATTCGGCCGCGAACGTCGAGAGCTTGAAGGTCTACAAGGAGCTCTTCGCCAAGGCCGCCCCGCCCGGCGCCGCCGACTACGATTGGGACGGCCGCGAGCAGAGCTTCCGCAACGGCACCGTCGCCAACATGGAGACCTGGTCGGTCGGCGCGCCGGGCTATTACGATCCGAAACAGTCCAAGGTCGTCGACACCGTCGCCATCGAGGCCGCACCCTCGGCCAAGGGGCTGCCGCCGCGCTACGGCGTCGGCGGCTGGGGCATGGCGATCAATGCCGATATCGACGCGCAAGCAGAAGGAGGCCGCCTGGGCCTTCATCAAGTGGCTGACCAGCCCGGCCGTGCACAAGGAGTTCAACCTCGAAGGGGCCGGCAGCTTCCTGCGCAGGAGCGAGATGACCGACAAGGATCTGCTCGCCAAATTCCCGTTCCTGCCGGTGCTCGCCACCACCTTCGAGAACGGCGACGGCGACTACCGCCCCCGCATCCCGCAATATCCCGAGATCCAGGACATGCTCGGCACGGCGGTCAATGCGGTGCTGGTCGGCAACGCAGACCCCAAGGCCGCGCTCGACGACGTCCAGGCCAAGGCCGAGAAGCTGTTTTGAGCGATGCGCGGCTGGCCTCCGGGCCTGCCGTTCGAGACCCGCCGCAAGCTGTTCCTGGTCGCGCTCGGCGCACGCCGCGCTGGTCTATGTTCTGGCGATCGGCGTCGGGCCGATCCTGCAAGGCGTGTGGTACAGCTTCTTCGACTACAGCCTGCTCCATCCGGCCCGCCGGCATTTCGTCGGGCTCGGCAACTACCTGTCGCTTGCTGGGCGATCCGGCCTTCCGCGGCGCCTTCGTGAACACCCTCCTCTTCACGGTGGCTGCCGTCGCGCTGGAGATTCGGCGCCGGCCTCGGGCTCGCGCTGCTGCTGTGGCCCGAGAGCCGCTTCAATCAGATCTGCCTCGCCCTGCTGCTCATCCCCGTCACCGTGACCCCCATCGCGGTCGGCCTCATCTTCAAGGGCCTGCTCGAACCCGACTACGGCATGATCGGTTACTGGCTGGCCCACTGGGGCGTGAGCGATCCGCGCGGCCTGCTCGGTGCGCCGCACACCGCGCTCGCGACCCTGGTCGCTGGTCGACGTGTGGGAATGGACGCCCCTGATGGCGCTGATCCTGCTCGCCGGCCTCAAGGCCCTGCCGACGCGACGTGCTCGAAGCCGCGGTCGCCGATGGCGCGACGGCCATGCAGCGGTTCCGGCTCGTGATCCTGCCGCTCATGCTGCCGGCCGTGTTCCTGGCCCTGGTGCTGCGCACGATGGATGCCTTCCGCGTGTTCGACTCGATCTTACGTCACCACCGGCGGCGGACCGGCCGGTGCCACCGATACGCTGATGATGCTGGCCGTGAAGCGCGGGCTGCAGTTCTTCGACATCGGCTCGGCCTCGGCGATCGGCAACGCGATGATCCTGTGCCTTGGGCTGATCGCGAGCGGCTTCGTGCTGCTGATCCGGCGGGCCGACCGCGCCGCGAACGGGCGGTGAGCATGACCGTCCGGGACCGGCCGCGGCACGCGCGCCTTGCAGCGCCTGGCGCTCGGCGCTGGTCACGCTGCTGTTCCTGGCTGCCGGTCGCTCTGGCTCGTCGATGGCCGCCTACAAGCCGGCCAGCGCCATCTTCACCTCGCCGCCGACGCTGCTGTTCGCGCCGACGCTCGACAATTTTCGCAAGATCGGCACGCTGTACGATCTGCCGTCGCTGGTGCGCTCGAGCCTCGACGATCAGCCTCGGGTCGGCGCTGCTGTCGCTCCTGATCGGGGCGCCCTGCGGCTACGCGCTGGCGCGGCGCCAGATCGCGCTTCGCCCTGCTGCTCGCCTATTTCTTCCTGGGCGTCCGGACCGTGCCCGGCCGTCGCGACGCTGCTCCCCTTCTATCTCCTGATGCGCGACATCGGCCTGCTCGGCACGACCGCCGCCGTGATCCTGATCGACACGGTGCTGAACTGCGCCTTCGTCACCTGGATGATGTTCTCCTATTTCCGCGCACTGCCGCCGGAACTGGGCGAGGCCGCGCTGACCGACGGCTGCAGCCTGCCCGGCGCCTTCTTCCGCATCGAACTGCCCTGCGTCCGCTCCGGGTTGGTGGCCGGCGCCCTGTTCTGCATCCTGTTTTCCTGGAACGACTTTCTCTACGCGAGCTTCCTCACCCGGCTCGACAGCAAGCCGATCTCGGTCGCGCTGGTCTCGGCCTACGGCACCTACGACATCGGCTGGGGTACGCTCGGCGCGCTGGCGCATGTCGCCACCGTCCCGATCGTGCTGATGGTGGTGGTGCTCAACCGCTATTTCGTCGGCGGGCTGGTGCGTGGGGTTCATTAGTTAGAGCAGGGCCGGGGCAACTGGCGTTCCCGACAACCGGTGTCAGTCGCGTCGAAGGCTCCGCCGCAGCAACCCCATCAGGGCCCGTCGCAGATCCGCTTGCAGCGGCAGGTTGTTGTTGGGCCTGCCATAGAGCGCCAGCACCAGCGCTCGTCGTTGCTCTTCCGGCAACGACAGGCTGAGGGTCATCATGCGCCTACGCGTATGAGCCACGTGGCCCTGCACACGCTCGAAACCGTCGACCAGCAGATCCACCGCCGTGCCGACCGGCAGATGCTTCACGGCGCGATCGAACTGCAGGCTCGCGTCAACCGTGGTCAGACGGTGAACCGCGCAGGCGAGCGTGCCGTCTGCGAACACCAGTTCTCCCGTTGTGTTCGGTCTCGAACAGCTCTTCACGGTGCAGACGCGGGCGCTCGAAGCACACGAGGCAGGCGACGCCGGACAGCACCGCCGATATGGCGGCCCACAACAGGTTGAGCTGATCGACGGGGGTCGGCCTCCGTGGCCGCGAAGGGTCCGGCCAGCGCCCAGGCGATCGCGGCGAGCGAAACGGCGCAGAGGCTTCCGAAAACACGAAGCATGTCCCAGCGCACGATCGTGCGGGAACGGTCGCCGCCTTTGTCGGTCACCTTGAACGGACGGCCGAACGGCTTGTAGCAGCAGGTGATCAGGGTCCAGGTGATCGCCACGGCCGTGACCATGTGGGTCACCTCCATGAAAACGGGCAACGTGCGGCGTCGCGACACCCACCCGCTGTACACATAGAAGATGATCAGGGCCGGCACGGCGTGACGCAGGAAAGCGACATAATCGGCTTCGAACGCCGGCACGTCGAAGAACCAGTAGACCGACGGCGCCAGCAGCATGAGCACGATGAACGGCTTGCAGAGCCAGTTCAGCAGTCCGTGCAGGTAATGGATGCGCTGCACGAGCGTGAGTCCGCTGCCCGCGAAAGGGCCGTTGCGCAGCAGCGCGACCTGGATCGTGCCGAGGCACCAGCGGGCGCGCTGGGTGATGTATTCGGGCAGGCCCTCGGCCGCCAGACCGACGCTCAGCCGCTCGTTCAGCCAGCGCGTGACGTAGCCATGACGCATCATCGTGTAGGTGAGATTGATGTCTTCCGAGACGGCTTCGTGCGGGAAACCGCCGATCTCCTCCAGCCGGTCTCGCCGGACCAGGAAGCTCGTGCCCACGCAGAAGGCCGAGTCCCACGCGTCCTTGGCCGGCTGGAATACGTCGAAGAAGATCCGCTGGTCGTCGACCCAGGATTTCGTCGCCATCAGATTGTGCTGGATCGGGTCGGCATTGAAATAGAGCTGCGGCGTCTGCAGCACCGCGACCCTGTCGTCGCGGAACAGTCCGACGGTGCGCTTCAGCAGATTGGTGTGCGGCGCAAAATCTGCGTCGAGGACGAGGATCAGTCGGCCTGCGTCCGGGCCGGACGTGAGCTTGAGCGCGTTGTTGAGGTTGCCGGCCTTGGCCCACTCGTTCGTCGGCCGGGTCAGGTAGCCAACCCCGAGCTCGTCGCAGTAGTCCTTCAGCCAAGTCCGGCGCGTGTCGTCGCAGCACCCAGATCCGGAAATTGGGATAGTCCATGGCCCTGGAGAGCAGGACCGACTTCTCGAGCACGTCGAGCGGCTCGTTGTAGGTGCAGATGAAGACGTCGACGGCCGGCCAAGCCTGCGCTTTGCTTCCAGCTCGGCCTCGGCCGCGTCGGCTTCGCCGGAGTTGTCGCGATACTTGCAGCAGGATCACGATCGACATCAGCGTGTAGAGGATCGCGATCGCTTCGAAGGCGAAATAGAGGTGCTGCCAGAGGCTGCCGAGACGCAGCTCGAGAGGCGGTAGAGTGTCGGTCCAGCGCCAGGCCGCGTAGAAACCGATCAGGGTCGCGGTCAGCGCGCCGAAGATGAGCCGGTCAGGCCCACGTTCCGGGCTCAAGCGTGTACGACAGGATGATCGACGCGATCAGGACGCCGAGGCCGAGCATCAGGGCGCCGGCGCCGTCCGGAGAGGCACTGAACATGATCAGCTCACCTTCGCGCCGGTGAAGGGATTCCAGCCGAGCGCCGCGAGTGCGGCCCAGGCCGTGGCCCCGAGGTGGGGCCAATGAAAATAGGTGAAAGCGCCGCCGCCCGGCGACTCGACCATGAGCCCCGTCGGAACCTCGCCTTCGCTGGTCGCGTACAGCAGGCCTGAGGGCGACGCATGGGCGGGCAGGCCTTCGATCAGCCCGTCTGCCAAGGCATCGGCCTGCGACGGCCCGAAACGCCAGGGCGGCCTGAGCCGTGCCTTCGGTCCAGCGGTTCGGCCCGAAGCCCGCGAAGGTCATGCCGTCGCCGCGCCGCAGGTGCTTGTCGGCGTAGCCCAGCGCGCGGCGCCACGAGCTGCGGGCGCGTCTGGGACACCAAGAATGGGCCAGACCTGAACGTCGAGAGCCAGATGCGTCTGGATCGGCGTCGGAGCCGTCGGGCTGCGTCCCGAGCAGAAAATAGCCCTCGTCGGAACGGAAGCGGGACTGCACGAAGCCGGTGGCCTTTCCGGCCATGCGGGCCAGAGCCGGATTGCCGGTCAAGGTCGGCGGCCCAATGGGCCGCGGCCGCCACATCGATATTGTGCTCCGTCGACTTCCAACTCAGCGGCGTTTGCTGCGGGTCGAAGCCTGTCACGCCCCCGCCATAGCCGGCAGGTCCGGGCGCTTCGGCGGCGTGGTTGTCGATCCAGCTCGAGCAGCGCAGCCGCCGCCTGGAGATAGGTGGCTTCGCCGGTCGCCTGGTGGAGGGTCAGCATCGCCAGGGCGGCCCAGGCCGCATTCCCGGTGGACGTGCCGTCCTGATAGGCGTCCTCGTCCCACCGGTTGCGCGCCGTCGTCCCACCAGCCGGGCGGCACGGGTCGATCGCCCTCCGGCGCCCCGGCCCGATAGGCGTTCCGGATGCGCCCATCGTTGAAGGTCCGGTCTCGTGCCGACGGCTGCGACCAGAGCCTTGCCGATGCGTGCCGCGCGCGGGACATCACCACAGGCCACAAGACTGATCGCCGCCAGGGCATTGTCGTAGGTGAACGCGGCTGTCCGCAGCGGCGGCGGCAATGGCGTCGCGCCTTCTGCCGCCTGATAGCTGACGACAAACGTCGGTCCGGTCCCCGGCGCCGAGCGATCGACGGCCGCGGCAATTGCCGCGCAGAGCGGCCGCGCGGGCGCGGCGGGACTCGCGTCGGCCTCGACGCAGCGCAATGGCAGAGCGGCGATGACCACCCCGGCCATCCTGGCCAAATAGCCCGCCCGCATCAGCTGCGGCCGACAACCTGCGAAGGGGTCGGCATGGCGACCGAAGAACGGGACGCCTTGCTGACTTGCCGCCCATCCTCGCGAGGCGTCTCTGCCCAGCTGCGGGGAACGACGCTTAAGGCAGCGGCGCTGATCAGGCGTCCGGCCTGGCGCCAGAACACGGACGTGGAAGGCACCCACCCGTCGGCGCGCGTGACCGTGACCCACTGGCCGACGTCGCACTGGTCGCGACCCGTCTCGAGCACAAGGGTACGCAGGGGCGCATCGGGGCGGATCAGCACATAGAGTTCGCGCCGCTCGGTCTGCGGGAACGGGACAGCATAGGTCTCGTCCACCTTGTCGCTGGTCTTGGGCAGCACCTCGGTCACGGTGCCCTCCTGGACGCCGCTGCTCCCGGCATCGATGGTCACCCGCGTTCCGGCCGACATGTCGACGCCTTGGCGATACGAGAAGATCGCGACCACGAAAGCATTGTTGCAATCCACCATGCGGGCCAGCGTGTCGCCGGCACTGACATGGCGGCCGACCACGGAACTGGTGTTCAGGATCTCGCCCGGACCCGGCGCCGTGACGAGCGAATGCTCGAGGCTCGCGAGCCGCTCGCGTTCGGCGCTGAACAAGCGGGTGTTGTCGTCGAGCGCCGCCGCAACCTGGACCCGTTCGATCTCGAGCCGGCGCACATCCAGTCTCCATGTCGCGCTTCTTCTGGAGCAGCGCCGCGAGGTCGTGGACGTCGTCACCGACGAAGATGTCGTGTTCGCGCGCTGTCGAGTTGCGCCTGCTTTTGGGCCAGCTTGGACTCAGCGCTTTGCTTCTGGAAATCTGCCGCGGACAGCTGCTGCGTGGCCGCCTGCATCATCTCCGGTGCCGCGACGTCGCGCTTCACCATGTCACTCTGACGTGACAGGACCTGCTTCTTCTCCTGGGTCGTTGCCGAGGCCGAGCCGACCTGGGCCTTGAGGTCGACGATCTGCTGCTGGTAGCGCGCGATCACCGTGGCCTTCTGCGCGCGATCTCCATCCCGAGAGCCAGGATGTAGCGAGCATCGGTGTCCAGCGTTGAACTGATCGCCGTCAGTCTCTGGCCCGAGTCGGCCTTCTTGCCTTCGAGCGCAATCAGTGTCGTCCGGTCGACGCGATTGTTGATCACCTCGGCTATTGCCGCCTGCGGCTGAACCGGGCTACCCGGGACCGCTGCGAGCGTATGCACCTCGCCGGCGATCGGCGCCGTCAACAAGGTGACGGGTGCGTTGACCACGGCGCGGTCCGACTGGTCGGCGACGAGCGGCGGTAAAACCGAGGTCAGGATAACGGCAGCCAGCGCGGCCGACACTGCCAGGGCAATGCCCCGTTTCAAGAAGGTCCAGCTGCCGCGATGGGCTTTGGACCGTCCCATGACCAAGATCGAGCTTGGCCGAGTTTGCCTGTTCAGGCTGAGCGCTCATTTTAACCTCATCCGTTCGTCCCAGCCTGAGGATGCGAGATCACATCAGGCCGCGTCGCCCATCATCCGGCGCTGCGCCCCAGCCCGGATGCACGGTAAATTAAACGTTGAGGTTTTGGTTGCAATGCAGCAGAGGTCATTTTTTCGTGATTCATCTGATCGTCATGCGTATAAATTAACATAATTAAGTCCTTGTGGCGTTCTGCCGCTCGCCTGACGGTACTTTATTCGAGAAGCGCGTAGCAAAGTTTTGCCATTATGAGATGCAATACGATGCTGCGGTGCACAAATCAGGAGCAAGCTGCCCTGATCGGGGCGCGTCGAGGAGCTAGTCCGATAGGGCGCGACGTCCTGACGGGTCGACCACCGCCGGCCGGCTGCGCAACGCTTGCCCGGTCATGTTGTCGAAAAAGTGGAACTGGCTCGGTTCGAGCGCCAGACGGATCGCGTCACCGACGGCGACGTTCGGGCGGCCGTTCAGGCTGACCTTGAGATGTCGAAGCGCGGCGAGGAGGTCGTCGTCACCGCCGCCAGCACCCCTCAGAACCGACACACCGTCCACCTCGACCGACACGAGCGTGGCCGCGCCGAGATCCTCGACAAAACGAACGGTGGCGGGCAGGACCGCGCCATCCAAATTCGAAGCGATGCGGAAGCCTTCGGGCCGGAGCCCGAGCACGATCGGGGCGCCAGGTTTGCGGCCGAAGCCCGCGAGTTGGGCGGTGTGCGCCGCGCCAAGAGCCAGTCGATGCGGGCCCATCTGCAGGGCGGCAAGGCCATTCGGCCCATTTTCGACGACCGCTGCAATGAAGTTCATTGCCGGGGAGCCGAGAAAGCCCGCGACGAAGCGGTTGACCGGCGCATCGTAGAGGTCGCGCGGCGAGCCCACCTGCTGCAGCACGCCTCGATCCATCACCGCAATGCGGCTGCCCATCGTCATCGCCTCGACCTGATCGTGCGTCACATAAATGGTCGTGATGCGCCGGCGCCGCTGCAACGCCGCGATCTCCTGGCGCATGTGGCCGCGCAGCCGCGCGTCGAGGTTCGAGAGCGGCTCGTCCATCAGGAAGGCATTGGGCGAGCGCACCAGGGCGCGCGCCATTGCGACACGCTGGCGCTGGCCGCCCGACAGCTGCGCGGGCTTTCGGTCGAGGTACTCGGTCAATTCCAGCGTCGCGGCTGCCTCGCGCACGTGACGCTCGATCTCGGCACCGGCCATCCCGCGCACCCGCAGGCCGAAGCCGATGTTCCGCGCCACGCTGAGATGCGGATACAGGGCATAGGACTGGAAGATCATCGCGATGTTGCGGTCGCGAGGCGCGGCGTCGGTGGCGATTTTACCGCCGATCCTGAGGATGCCCGAACTGGGCGAATCGAGCCCTGCCGCGATCCGCAGTGCCGTGGACTTTCCGCACCCCGACGGCCCGACGAGGATCAGGAATTCTCCCTCTTCGACGTCCAGGGTCAGGCCGGAAAGCGCGACCTGGCCACCGTCATAGCGTTTGGTGACGTTCTCGAAGCCGATGCTCGCCAATGCCCTCTCGCGATGGTCCCGCTGTGCGAGGGCGTTGCATCACAGCGGGTCCCCGCACGCAAGGACCTCCGGGGCCGCAATGACGCGCGCTCGGGCTCCATTTCGCCTCGCGAGGGAGCGGATCGTCAGCTTTCGCGGAAGGCGCGCTGCATGCTGTCGCGGATCGGCTTCGTCAGATACTGGAGGAAGGTCCGTTCCACCGTCTTGATGTAGACCTCGGCGGGCATGCCCGGACGCGGGACGAACGTCTTGAGTGGGCCGTCGTCCACCGGATCCAACTTGATCCGCGCCACATACTGGTCGGATGGCGAGTACTGTCCGCGCTTGTCGTCGGGAAGCGCGTCGGCCGAGACATAGATCACCTTGCCGCTGGCCATCGGCGTGACGCGCTGGCTGAGCGCCGTCAGTCGCACGCTGGCCGCCTCGCCGACCCTGAGGTTCGTGATGTCCTGCGGCCGGACGCGCGCCTCGATGACGAGGTCGTCGTTCAGCGGAACGATTTCCAAGATGTTCTTGCCCGGCTCGATCACGCCGCCGGCCGTGTGGTAGCGAAGCTGCACCACGATGCCGCGCACCGGCGCCGTGATCTCGATGCGATCGAGCGTCGCCTTCGCGGAGCGGATACGCTCCCGCACGTCGTTCTGCTCGGCGTGCATGTCGTTGAGCTGCTCGGCCGCCTGCTTGATGACGGCGTTGCGCGCGCCGATCATCTGCTCGCGGGTGCGGGCGATGCGTTCCTTGGAATCGCCGATGTCGCCGTCGATGCGGCCGAGTTCACCCTCCGCGCTGGCCTGGGCCCGCTGCAGCGCGAGCACCTCGGTCTTGCGGATGTCACCCTGGTCAAGCAGCCAGGCCTTGCCCTCGAGTTCCTCTTTCACCAGCGAAAGTTGCGTTTCGACTGAGGCGCGCTGTTGCAGCGTTCCGTCGATCTTCTGCTGTAGAGCGTCGATCCCGTCCTGAAGCACCGCAAGATCGCTCTGCAGGTTCTTTTTGCGGGCCTGGAAGGTCTGTTGCTGAATCTTGAGGATGCTCGCGATATCGGGATCGTCCTGCTGATCGAGCAAGGGTTGCGGCACGGCGAAGTCGGGAGCCTCGGCCATCTCGGCTTGCAGCCGCGCCTCGACGGCGGCGAGCCGATTCTGCCGGAGATAGAGGCGGCGCAGTTCGGCCTTGGCGGTGACCTCGTCCAGCCGAATCAGCACCTGATTGGGTTGCACGATATCGCCGTCCTTGACCAGGATGTCGCGGATCACGCCGCCCTCGAGGTGCTGGATCACCTTGTTCTCGCCATTGGCGACGAAGGCCCCGGAAGCCACGATGGCGCCGGAGATCGGCGCGGAACTCGACCAGTAGCCGAACCCCATGATCAGCGTGGCCAGGAAGACCCAACCGCAGGTGGTGTGGACGCGCGTATCGTGCGGCACGGAGGCGTGCCATTCCGGCCGGGTAGGGGCCACTGTCATGGACATGTGCTTTTCCTAGGTCAGGCGGTCGCGCCGGCGGCGCCCAGCGCCGGCCCGGCCCCTGGAGCCCGGCCGACGATCATCGGGATGATGTCGTCGCGCAGCCCCAGAGCCTGGATGGCGCCGTCTTTCAGGATCATGATCTTGTCGACGCTCTTCAGCAGCGTCGGCCGCTGCGTGATCGCCACCACGGTCGTGCCTCTCGACTTGGCGCGGGTCAGCGCCCGGGCGAGCGCGACTTCGCCCGGTGTGTCGAGGTTGGAGTTGGGCTCGTCGAGCACCACCAGCCGCGGGTCGCCGAAGAAGGCCCGCGCGAGGCCGATGCGCTGCCGCTGTCCGCCCGACAGCGGGCTGCCGTCCATGCCGACCATGGTCTCGTAGCCCTGCGCGAAGGTCGAGATGAGTTCGTGAACGTCGGCGATCTCCGCGGCGTCGAACACGGCCGCATCGCGGGCATCATCCTGCATGCGGGCGATGTTCGCCTTGATCGACGCGGGGAAGAGCTGCACGTCCTGCGGCAGGTAGCCGACGCTCTGGCCGAACTGGCGCGGATCCCAGTTGCGCAGGTCCATCGCGTCCAGCCGCACGGAGCCCGCCGTCGGCGCGATCGAGCCGACCAGCATCTTGCCCAGCGTCGACTTGCCGGTGCCCGATGCGCCCACGATCGCGAGGGATTCGCCCGGCTCGAGCTGGAAGCTCAGGCCGTTGAGGATCACCTTCTTGTTGGGCGGCGGCACATAGAGGATGCGCTCGACCGTCAGGCGGCCCATGGGCCGGGGCAGCTGGAGCCGCTCCAGGTTCAGCGGCGAATTGAGCAGCAGCGATCGGATGCGCGCATAGGCGGAGCGCGCGGTCACGAAGCTGCGCCAGCCGTCGATCACGCCCTCGATCGGGGCGAGCGCCCGGCCGCCGACGATCGAGGCCGCGATCATCATGCCGCCCGTCAGCTTGCCGTCGAGCGCCAGCGAAGCGCCCCAGCCGAGCATGGTGACCTGGGTCAGCAGGCGCGTGCCCTTGGACAGGCCGGCAATGACGATGTTGCGGTCCTGCGCGGTGACCTGAGCCCGCAGCGATTCGGCCGTCTCGCGGCCCCAGATGAGCACGGCTTCGGGGATCATCCCCATGGCATTGATGACCTGCGCGTTGCGCGCCATGGCATCGGCCTGGAGGTTGGCGCGGGTCGCATAGGCGGAGGCCTGGGCAAAGGGTACGGCCGTCAGCCTCTGGTTGATCATGGCGAAGACGAGCAGCAGGCCGCCGGTCGTGGTCACGATCCAGCCGAGATCGGGATGAATGAGAAAGACGGCCAGCAGGTAGACTGGGGCGACCGGAGCGTCGAACATCGTCAGCAGCACGGGGCCGGTAATGAAGTTCCGGATCTGCTGAAGATCCGCCAGCGTTTGGAAATCGCGGCTCGACCCGGCCTGCGAGGCCTTCGCGGCTGCGGCCAGTACCGGCGCGCCGAGGCGGAATTCGACCTCCACCGCGATCCGCATCAGAATGAACCGGCGGATGATGTCGAGCACGACATGGCCGAGGATGGCGCCGGCGATCACGATCGTCAGCATGATCAGCGTGTCGACGCTGCGGCTCGTCAGCACACGGTCCGAGATGTTGAACAGGTAGATCGGGATGCCGAGGACCAGAAGGTTTACGAAGAAGGAGAACAGGGCGACGGTCACGAGCTTGCGCCGGGCGCGAGCGAGGCCCTTGCCGAGCACGTCGCGGAAGTCGCGATCGCCGGTGCGGCGCTGCAACGGGACGCCGCCGGATCCGCCCCCGCCGCCGCTCCCGCCTGGCGGGGTCCCGTTGCCCCCGCCAGAGGACTGAAGCTTCGGCAGCGCAACGTCGGCGCCGTCGTTTCGCGCCGATCCGGGCGCGGCCGCCGGCGAAGGAAGCAGGCTGGCCGGCGCCTCCGCGGACGGCTCCGAGCGAGCTTGCGCCGGCTGAGCCGCCGCGCTCGCCGTCGTCGCGGGTGCGGTTTCGCCTGCCGTCCGCGCGTTCTGGGCCCTCGATGCGGCCCAGGCAGCCTGGGCTACTTCACGCTCCTTTTCCGAGCTGAATGCGGGTCGCACCTTGCTGGCGACCCAGGCCGCCTCGATCGGCGCGTCCTCCGCGGCGGAGGGACTCGGCTGGCCGGCTCGTTGTCCGGACGCAGAAGAGCCGCCGCTTTGATCGATTCACAGCGATCCTCCAGCGCCCTGAGCGCTTGCCCCAGCGAAGGCGGCGCGCTGGACGTCGACGCGCCGCCGTCGTCGGTTCGCGATGCCTCCAACGGCTCTTCGTCGCGATCTGCGGGCGCCCGGCTCAAATCGTGGGTCATCGATGGCTTCTCGCTCGCTTCCTCCCGGCCTCGACGGTCAGGTCATCACGCCATGAAACAGGTCGTGATTGACGGTCGGGTCGGTTGTTGTCGGTGTCGGCAGCCGGAGTGTCGGCCGGCGGGGTGACATCGTGGACGCCGGTGAAGGCGACGATCTCGGGGACCAGGGTTTGCGTGTCGCCGACCGTGACCTTGCTCGTGTCGGTCACGAGATTGGCCTGCACGAGGATCGCGTCGTCGTAATGCTGACCCCCGACCACCTGGAGTCCCGAAGCGGTCCCGCCGACCGCGATGCCGGCCACGTTGGCGAGCTGATTGTGGCCGGAGTTGACGCTCTGGGTGGATGACGTCGGATCGCCCGTCGGTGCGGTCGTGGTGCCGGTGTTGGGGAGCGCCTGAACGACGGTGTCCTGATTTCCGACGATATTGGTCTGGGACACGAAATTGATGTCGTAGAAATCGCCCGTGACGTAGAGCACGTGCAGCGTGCTGCTGCCGTTGCTTTCGAGGTCGGCCGCGAGGCCGGGATCGAGCTTGCCGTTACCGAGATCCTTCAGTTCCTGGGCGAGATCTGGCGAGAGCGAGTTGAAGGACTGGTTTCCATAGAGGTCGATGGACGCGCTGTTCTGCAGCGAGTTGTCGCCCGTCGTAATCGACTGCGAGTCGGTATCGCCGCGCGCGGTGTACATCTTCACGATGTCGTCGTTGAGAAGCACATTCTGCTGAAGAATGATGTTGCTGTTGTGCCAGCTGCCCTGAACCACGATGAGGTCGTAGGAATCGGCAAGCTGATCCAGCGAGAGCAAATTGATTTGGCTATTATGACCGGAATCGACTCCGTAGTAGCGTCGACCAGCTGGCCTGTACGATGGTGTCGTTATCGCTGAGGTAGTTGATCTGCTGTAGTGCCTTGATGTCGTAGAAGTCGCCGTTGATGCGATCGATGTCGACCGTCGCGCTCGGCGCGAAATGCGCGACGGCCGCGCCGCCGGTGCTGAGGTCATGCGTCGCGAAGCTCGCAGCGTTGCTCGCCACATTGCCGTCCGTCACGATGTCAAGAGCTGCGGTCGGGCCAGCAACCTCGATCTGGGCGGAACTCGCGAGAACGTTGGTCTGGACGATCGCATTGACGGTGTAGACGTCCCCGAGCACCGCCAGGCTGCGTGGTCATGTGATGCGCGTCGACGATCGTCGCGTAGTTCAGGCTCAGGTTGCCGCCCGTCTGTGCGTCGGTACCGGGGTTCAGCATGCCGTTATGCGATCCGAAGGTCAGGTCGGGCAGGGCGGGATCGGGAACCACGAGCGCCGTGCCGTCGGGTTGCAGCACACCGTCGATCGTCACGCCCGGATGCAGGGTGGCTGCGTCGGGATCGCTGATCGCCCCGGTGGAGCGCGGCATCATGCGCCTCGACGGCGTCGAAGCGTCTGCGCCGTGTCCGCGTTCGTGCGGCAGCCAGCTGGGAACATCGCTCTGCGCCTGCGACCAGAGTTGCTGGAAGTGCGCCAGGACATCGGGATTATGCAGGGCCGTGACGTTGGTGCCGCTCACCATCAACAACGTGTCGTTGTTGGTCAGGAAGTTGACCTGGGTGGCCGAGACGAGCGCCTGGTCGGGCACCGGCGCCCTGTCGATCGATTCCTCTCCGTACAGGTAGAGAGCACCGCCGCCGCCGCCGGGCAGCGGCAGATTGGGTTCGACGTCCCATGTGTGGATCGGCACATGCGGGACGTTGGAGGAGCCGTGCAGCGGATGCAGCGGGTGCGCATGGAACGGGATGAAGAGAGAACGGAGCCGGCTGGATATTCAGGCGGAACGGCTGGCTCGGCATCTCGTCGGGATCCGCCGCATGCACGGGATGCGGCGTGCTGTCGGGCAGCCAGTCGGGGCTGCGATGAGCGCCGCCGCCATCGTATTGAACGCGCGCCCGCGCGTAGTCGCCGTCCATATGCAGATAGCCGGCGAAATGGAGAATGCTTTCGCTAACGCCGCCCGGACCCATGGCGAGCTCCTCTCCGATCGAACGACGGCCCCGCAGGCTGCGGAGCCGTCACGCTTTACGCAGCGGCCCGCCGAAGCGGGCCGCTCGATCGAAGGTGGCTTAGCTGTGGTGGTGGGCGCCGCCGGTCGCCATGCCGCCGTGTCGGCTGAAGCGAGTCGCCACCCACGACGGTGATCGGCATGCTGTTGTACTGGATGTTGGAGCCGAGCACGATGTGCTGGGTGAACGCCTCCTGGGTGATCGAGTTGGCCGCCGACACGCCACCCGAAAGCGGGGAGTGGTCGCCGCATCGATCGCCCGACGACGTGGCGCCCGTAAGCGTTCGCGCTCTGCGAGAAGTTGAATGCTCCGCCGACACCGCCCGCTGCACCACCTGAGGCGGTGCGCACGGATCGCAGCAGTACGATCGGAGTCCCGCTGCCGCCGTCGCCGCCGTAGCCGAGCCGCAGGCGTCAAGCCCGCCTCCGTAGATGTCCGGAGAGCGTCCCGTTGTTGACCAGGTTGTTGACCTGATCGAGGTGGAAGATGTTGCCGTCGCCGTTCAGCGTCTGCGTGCCGAAGTCGGGCATCTGGAAGAAGATGCCGTTGTTGCCGCCGAGATCCAAGCCGTGCATGTCGATCACGGGAGCGGATCGGAGCCGACGCCGACCGTCGCATCCACGCACACGCTGACGTGCACATCGGTCATGTTGGCGTTGGCGTTGACGTTGTGGTTGATGTCGTCGTTGAGGTTCGCGTTGCCGTTCAGGTTGCCGTTGGCATTGGCGTCGAAATTGGCATTGCCGTTCAGGTTGCCGTTGCCGTTCCCATTCAGGTTGCCGTTCCCGTTCGCCGTTGGCATCCCAGTTGCCGTTGCCGTTCCAGTTGTCACTGTCGCTTGATGAAGACTGGCTTTGGCCCTGGCCCTGCAACTCGCCCTGGCCCTGGAGCTGACCTTCGAGCTGGCCCTGACCTTGGCCTTCGACCTGGCCTTGGCCTTGGTTCTGATGAGGATCGGGGGCAGGTGGGGTCGGGGTCGGGGTCGGATGCGGATCCCATCCGCCCGGGCCCATATCACCCCAAGGATCATTTGATGCAGTCATGACACATCTCCAATTTTCAAGAGAATGCATCGTTCGATGAGCCGGAAGCCGATCAAATACGTCGGCACCACTTCTTCGTTCGATGCTGGCATCGAAGATCTCGGAAGGAAATTCTTCAAGACATCTTCGACAACTTGAGCATCGCAGTTCGGCGTTGGGCTCCGATATGGATAAACTTGTAATCAAGCGTCGGGAAAACACCGTCGCTTGTCAGGAAAAATACCCGCCCGCCGCGGGCGTGTTTACGCCTCAGGAGCGCGCTGCCACAGCTGGTCCCACAGCCCCGCCACGTAGTCGGAGGCAAACCTCCCGCCTTGCGGATGGCAGGTCGTCCGCGGCGAGCCAGGCCGGGTTTGCGGCCTCCTCCCCCTGGGAGGCTGCGTCGAACAGGATCGCCGCGCGGCAGCCGTTGGCGAATTCTCGGTCCTGCGTCAGGCTGAGCAGCGTGATCCTCTCGCCGAGGTTGGTCGCGTCGAGCCCGGTCAACTCGGCCCAGGTGCTCACCTGCACCAGCCCCATGGCGTTCGTGCCCCAGTTCAGGCTGTGCCCGCCTCGCCGTCAGCCACGCAAGGGTTGAGAACACGCCGACGCCGAAGTCGGACGCCCAGCGAACCTCGGCCTCCCCTTCGAGAAGCCGACGGCTCCGCTCGACCAGCGGTTTGAATCGCCGCACCACGGCGCCGCGCGCCCGGTGTTCGGACCAGAAATCCAAAAGGGCTGGCCACCGTGCCACGTCGGGTCGCTTCCCTTGTAGCGCTCAGAGGTCATGAGCGCATCACGGATGCTACGGGTTTCTTGCGTTATGAACAACCTGAGCGGGTAAAAGCTTGACAGGTCAGACGCGGCGAGAGGACTGTTTTCTCGGCATCGAGCCAAGTCAAACGTCCCGAAGCGTGCGGTCTGATCTTCCCCCCGTCCCCGATTTCGCTGCCGTCGAAGCGGCGGCGCCCGCCTTTGCCGATCGGCAAAGCCGGATCATGGGGCTGATCGGCAATCTGATCCTGAGCTGGTCCAACAACGAGAGCATGTTCGTCTACGTTCTCATGATCCTGCTTCGGGTCGACGACGTGTCCGCGGCCCTGGTCTTCACCAGCCTGAACACGACGCGCGCCCGCCTCGACCTCGTCAGGCGGCTCGCCTCTTTGAAAATCCGGGATCAGGCGATCGCGTCGAGTCTGACCCGTCTGCTCAGGCGCTTCGACGCCTGCACAAAGGTGCGAAACGAATTCAATCACTGTGTGTATGATCTCGACGCCCGCGGTGAGATCGTCACGACGCACATCATGCGCATTCAGGAAGGTCAGGGCCAGCTCTCGCTCGGGTCGACGCGAGCGATGGATGACGCGCGGGAGCGCGAACTGCGCGACGTGATCAGGCAACTGAAACGGATCAACCGCGACCTGTGGGCGTTGCTGCCGGTGCTCGGCGCTCATATCAGCCAAGCCGGGGGCCCGAGCCCGCCCGGCGCGGCTCAAAATGTGCCGGGCGCTTCGAACCAGCCTTGAAGCATCCCGAATTGCACGATCTTGGCCCGAGAGCTGAGCTGCAGCTTCTCGGTCGCTCTGACCTTGTAAGTGTCGACGGATTTCGTCGTCACGCCGATCTGCGCCGCGATTTCTTTCGTCGTGTAGCCGAGCGCAAACCGGCGCAGCACGTCCATCTCGCGGGGCGTTAGCTGCTTGACGGCAGTTCGGTGTCGGCCCGCCGAGGCCGAGCCGCCGACCTTCGCCCGCGCTCATCATGCGTTCGGCGACGAACGGGTCGATGTAAAGGCCGTTGCGATTGACGGCGCGGATCGCGGAGGCGAGGTTTTCGCGCGCCGATCGCTTGAGCAGATAGCCGCGGGCGCCATGCCGGATGGCCTGGCTGGCAAGAGCCGGGTCGTCCGAGACCGTGAGCATCATGGCGCGGGTGGAAACGGCCGCCCGGTTCAACTGCTGCAGCACCGCGATGCCGTTCATGTCCGGCATCATGACGTCGAGGATCGTGACGCGTGGCTTCAGGGCCGTGATCTTGGCAATGGCCTCGGCGCCGCTCGCGGCTTCGCCTGCGATCTGGATATCCGTCTCGCCTTGCAGGAGGTGATGAAGACCAGCCAGAAAGATCGGGTGATCGTCGGCAAGGAAGACCGTGATCCGTTCGGGAGCCGCTGCCGTCATGTTCGGACGAACGCGAGCGGAATGCGCGCGGTGACCCGGAATCCTCGTCCCTGGAGGTGTTTGGCCTGAAGCGTCCCGCAAACGGTCAGCAACCGCTCCCGCATGCCGCGGAGGCCGCGTCCGGATACGGGCCGGGTGGCGCGACGGTGCAGCGCGCCGTCGCCCGAAGGCGGCCCTCCATCATCCTCGACAACGAGCCGAAAATAGCGCGTGGTGCACCCAAGCTCGACCGAAACGGAACGCGCCTGCGGCGCGTGCTTGGCCACGTTTGCCAGGCCTTCCTGAGCGATCCGGAACAGAAGCAAAGCAGCGTCGCTCGTCAGGTCGTCGGGAAGCTTTGGGCAGGTGAATTCGATCTGCAATCCCGTGGAAGCGCCGAAACGGGTTAGAAGCGTCCGCAGACCGCTTTCCAGGTCAATCTTGTCGGAGGGGTAACAATTCAGATCCGCCAGGACGCCGCGAAGTTCGGCGTCCAGCAGATCGACATGGTCGGCAAGCGACGCATAGCAAGAGCGGGAGTCCTGACTGCTCGCGGCGGCCAAAAGACGGCTCAGGTGAAGCGACAGGACAGCGGTATACTGTCCCAATCTGTCATGAATTTCGCGCGCCCAATGCGAGCGCTCATCGTGGCGCGCCAAGCAGCAGCATGTCCCGCTGTGGTCTGATGGCTGCCGTCCTCGCAAGCCGGGTAAAAATCCATCCCCGACGCCTCGCGATGTTAAGAATAGCGGGCCAGAGGACAAATCACGACGAGCGCCGTTAACCTTCGGGTCCGCTTGCTTTGCGTCGTTCTCGAGACGAATAAATGACATGGGAACTGCAATCTCCGCCCCGGCGTACATGTGCCAGGCGTTTGGAAGGCAAGCCGAATCAATCTCTTAACAAAAGCCGGTCGCTAATTTGATCACCCTGGCAGCAGGTCGCCTAAATACAAGACAACTCTAGCTCTAGTTGCATAGTTTTGCTAGCGATTTCGTGAGGCTTTCGTGCGGCTGGTTACCGACCGTCGCTGTACCGGCTCACAGCCAAATCCAGTGTCTGCTCTCCCCTGTCGGTTGCAACCGATAGGACACGTGCCGAGCCGCAGTCGGCGCCACAAGTCCGTTTGTGTGGCGTCGCGGCGGCGGCCAGAACAGTTGGGGCGAATTATGGCGTTCCCGCGGGCCTTTCAGTGGAGACCGCCAAGAGCCCGTCGCGCGGCTCATGGCCAAGCGACTTGCTGGTCGAAACTGGCGGCGCCGACAATCATGCGCCGCTTATGGCAAAGCACCGTGGCGCCGTTACACTCAACCTGCCCCTCGTCCGGGATCGCTCCATCAGGACGCTGGGTATTCGACGCGTCTGCATTGACGAGAGGCCGCGATGACTGAAACTGACAGAGCGGCCGCGGCGACGGTGGTGGTGGGCGGCGGCCAAGCGGGGTTTGCGTTCTGTGCCAAGCTGCGCGAGCTCGGCTACGGGGGCAGGATCGTCCTCGTCAGCGAGGAACGCCACGGGCCCTATCAGCGTCCGCCGCTGTCGAAGGCCTACCTGCTCGGCGAGACCACGTTGGACCGGCTTCAGTTTCGATCCGCGCAGTTCTACGCCGACAGCGGCATCGAGCTGCGCAGCGGCGTGCGCGCAATTGCCATTGCGCGCGACGACCGGCGCGTGCTGCTGTCGAATGGCGCCTCGGAACACTACGATCATCTGATCCTTGCGACCGGCGCTCGCCCTCGACGGCTGCCGACCGAGCTCGGCGCGGAACTCGCAGGCGTTCATTACATGCGGACCGTCGACGATGCCGATGCGCTTGCCGCTGCTTGCAAGGCCGGCAGCCGCGTGCTTATCGTCGGGGGCGGCTTCATCGGGCTCGAAGCCGCGGCGGTGGCGTGCAAGCTCGGCGCCAAGGTGACCTTGATCGAGGCCGCCCCGCGAATCCTGCAGCGCGTCGCTTCAGCCGAGACGGCCGACTACTTTCGGCGCCTTCATGAAAGCCATGGCGTCGACATCCGTGAGGGCGTTGGACTCTCGGCTCTCACCTGCGAGGCAGGGAGAGTGACAGGCGCGCTGCTGGGCGATGGGACGGAACTCGAAGCCGATGTCGTGATCGTGGGGATCGGCGTCCTGCCGAACCAGGAGCTCGCCGTCGAGGCCGGGCTCGCCTGCGCGAACGGTATTGTCGTGGACGTGTTTTGCCGCACCGGCGATCCGCGCATCATGGCTGTCGGCGATTGCGCAAGTATCCCCTCGGGCGACACCTACATCAGGCTTGAGAGCGTGGGGCACGCGATCGAGCATGCGCAGGCTGCAGCCACCGTGCTGATGGGCGACGAGCGCGGCTATGACGCGAGACCCTGGTTCTGGTCCGATCAGTTCGATACCAAGCTGCAGATCGCCGGCCTCTCGACCGGTTATGACCAGGTTGTGGTGCGCGGCGGATTTCCGGGGCCGACGTCGCACTGGTATTTTGCCCGCGGCAAGCTGCTCGCGGTCGACGCGATGAACGATCCGCGCACCTACATGACGGCCAAAAAGCTGATCGAGACGCGAAGGTTTCCCGCTGCGGAGGTGATCGCGGATCCAGCCACCGACCTGAAGACGCTGTTGATGCGGTGAGTTGCTGGAGCGGGGGCCGCTCTCCGGCGCCTGATCCAAGAGCAGAAGAGCGGGCACCAGAACTTTCGAAGGCCGCCATGGCGAACGATCCACTGCTCAACCTATAGGCTGAAGCATCTGACCTTGCGCAACAGGGTCTTGACGCGTGGGATATCAGCGCGGGCGACGTCAAGCCGGGTCTGGACGTGCTCATTTACGACGAGGCTGGCGACCATGCCGCCCTGCAGGCGGCGGGGGTTGCAGCGGCGGCAGGCGCCAAGGTCGAAGTGATGACGCCCGACCGCACCTTCGCGCCGGAGGTGATTGGGATGAATCTCACGCCCTACTTGCGCTCGTTGCAGAAGCGGGAGGTGACCTTCACCGTCACCTTCCGGCTCGAGGCGGCTGAACGGGCTGGCAACCGAATTCGCGCCCGGATCGGCAGCGACTATGGCGGCGTCACCCGTGAGCGCCACCGTCGACCGGATCGTGGTGAACGCCGGCACCCGGCCGCTCGACGACCTCTATTTTGCGCTGAAGCCGCTCTCCTGCAACTACGGTGAGGTCGGCCACGACGACCTCATCGCCGGCAGGCCGCAGCAGATCAAGGCGAACCCGGACGGCGGTTTCAGCTGTTCCGCATTGGCGACGCCGTGGCGGCGCGCAACACCCATGCTGCGATCTATGACGCGCTGCGCCTCGTGAAGGATCTCTAAGGGACGGTTTGGACTCACCCCGACCGCAATGCTGACCCGGATCGCCGGGGCCGAGTCGAAGCACTCAAATCCGACGTCCTTCGATTGGGCGCTTCGCGCCTGCTCGGCGGTCAGCAACTTGACGCTGTGTTCGCGCGATGCAAGACGGCAGCGCTTCTTCCCGCGGAATCGCCGATGACCGAAACGCGCTACGACGTCCTGTGCCTGGGCAACGCCATCGTCGACGTGCTCTCGATCCGTCGAGGACGACTTTCTGGTGGGGCATGGCATCGTCAAGGGCTCGATGACCCTGATCGACGAGATCCGTGCCGAAGCGCTGTTCAATGCCATGGGACCCGCCACGGTGATCTCGGGCGGCTCTGCCGCCAATACCGCCGTGGGCGTGGCGAGCCTCGGGCGCAGGGCGGCCTTCATGGGCAAGGTGCGGACCGATCAGGTCGGGCACCTGTTCGCCCACGACCTGCGCGCCACCGGCGTGCACTTCCCGACGGACGCGGCGGCGCTCGGCCCGGCAACGGCGCGATCCTTCATCCTGGTGACGCCCGATGGTCAGCGGTCGATGAACACCTTTCTGGGTGCCTGCCAGGGCTTCGAGCCCGATGACGTCGAGGCGGACGTCGTGAGGGCCTCCTCCATCACCTATCTCGAGGGATACCTGTGGGACCCGCCGGCCGCCAAGGAAGCGTTCAAGACCGCTGCGGCGATCGCGCACCGGGCCGGGCGCAAGGTCGCGATCACGCTTTCCGACAGCTTCTGCGTCGACCGCTATCGCGACGAGTTCCTCGAGCTCATCCGCACGGGGACGGTGGATCTGGTCTTCTCCAATGAAACGGAATTGCATTCGCTCTACCAGACCGCCGATTTCGATACGGCGGTCGCGGCGATCCGCGGAACCTGTGAACTCGCGGTGGTCACCCGCAGCGCGCAAGGCTCCCTCACCATCACCGCGGACGCGCTGACCGCCGTGCCAGCCTCCCCCATCACGGAGCTCGTCGATACGACCGGTGCTGGCGATCTTTTCGCAGCCGGATTTCTGGCCGGCTATTCCAGGGGCGCGAACGTCGAGACCTGCGCCCGGCTCGGCGCCCTGGCGGCTGCCGAAATCATTCAGCACCTCGGGGCCCGGCCCGCCAAGCGCCTCGACCGTCTCGCTGCGGAACATAAGCTCCAATTTTGAGGCATCTGCGGCCGGCTGCCAGGCAGCACCGGCCGAGGCGTGGTCCCGATTCACTGAAATCATCGGACGCGTGTCGTGCTCGCCATCCCGGGCCATAGCCGGACGCCGGCTGCCTAAGCGGTTGAGCCTGCGTCTCTTTCGCAACGAGGGAATGGCGGTCCCGTTGGTGGAAACGGGCCAAGACCGAGTCTTTTCGGCCACAGGACTGCGTTGTTTCCGCACTGCGGCGAAACCCCGCCTGATTCTCGCACGTATTTTGCTCTACCTTAGCTCTGCTGCAGCGAGTCGAGACGTCTTAATCGAACGAATGAGCCGAGAGGCTCGGGAGAACACGATGGACGACCTGTTCAAGGCTTTCGCGCGATCCTACGATTCGCGCCGCGCGGCCGAACTGTCGCTGGCCGAATATCTTGAAGGCTGCCGCACGCGATCCGATGATGTACGCCGGCGCGCCGGAGCGGGTGCTCGCGGCCATCGGCGAGCCGCAGTTCATCGACACCGCCAAGGATGAGCGGCTCGGCCGCATCTTCATGAACCGCACGATCCGGGTGTATCCGGCCTTCTCCGAATTCTACGGCATGGAAGAGACGATCGAGCGGATCGTCAGCTTCTTCCGCCATGCGGCGCAGGGCCTGGAGGAACGCAAGCAGATCCTCTACCTGCTCGGGCCGGTGGGCGGCGGCAAGTCCTCGCTGGCCGAGCGGCTGAAGGCGCTGATGGAGATGCACCCGATCTACGTGCTCAAGGCCGGCGACGAGATGAGCCCGGTCTTCGAGAGCCCGCTCGGCCTGTTCGATCCCGAGCAGATGGGCGCCGCGCTCGAGGAGCGCTACGGCATCCCCCGCCGGCGGCTGACCGGCCTGATGAGCCCCTGGGCGGTCAAGCGGCTCGACGAGTTCGGCGGCGACATCGGCCGCTTCAAGGTGGTGCAGGCTCAACCCGTCGCGGCTGCGGCAGATCGCGCATCTCCAAGACCGAGCCGGGCGACGAGAACAACCAGGATATCTCCTCGCTGGTCGGCAAGGTCGACATCCGCAAGCTCGAGACGCTGTCCCAGAACGATCCCGATGCCTACAGCTACTCGGGCGGCCTCAACCGCGCCAACCAGGGCATGCTCGAGTTCGTCGAGATGTTCAAGGCGCCGATCAAGATGCTGCATCCGCTGCTGACCGCGACGCAGGAGGGCAATTACGTCGGCACGGAGAACATCGGCGCCATCCCCTTCACCGGGATCATCATGGCCCATTCGAACGAGGCCGAATGGCAGAGCTTCCGGTCGAACAAGAACAACGAAGCCTTCATCGACCGCATCTACGTCATCAAGGTGCCCTATTGCCTGCGCGTGACCGAGGAGAAGCAGATCTACGAGAAGCTGATCCGCGCATTCGGAACTGGCCGGCGCGCCCTGCGCGCCCGGCACGCTCGAGATGCTGGCGCGCTTCTCGGTGCTGTCGCGGCTGCGCGAGCACGAGAACTCGAACCTGTTCTCGAAGATGCGGGTCTACGACGGCGAAAGCCTGCGCGAGGTCGATCCGCGCGCCCGCTCCATGCAGGAATACAGGGACGCGGCCGGCGTCGACGAGGGCATGGACGGCGTCTCGACCCGCTTCGCCTTCAAGGTTCTGGCCGCCACCTTCAACCACGACACGTCCGGAGATCGTCGCCGATCCCGTCCATCTCATGTACGTGCTCGAACAGGCGATCCGGCGCGAGCAGCTCCCCGGCGATACGGAGAAGCGCTACCGCGAGTTCATCAAGGCCGAACTCGCGCCGCGCTACGCCGAGTTCATCGGCCACGAGATCCAGAAGGCCTATCTCGAATCCTATCACGACTACGGGCAGAACCTGTTCGACCGCTACGTCGACTACGCCGATGCCTGGATCGAGGACCAGGACTTCAAGGACCCCGACACCGGACAGCTGCTCAACCGCGAGCTCCTGAACCAGGAGCTGACCAAGATCGAGAAGCCGGCCGGCATCGCCAATCCGAAGGATTTCCGCAACGAGGTGGTGAAGTTCTCGCTGCGGGCCCGGGCCCGCAACAACGGGCGCAACCCGACCTGGACCAGCTACGAGAAGATCCGCGAGGTGATCGAGCGGCGCATGTTCAGCCAGGTCGAGGATCTGCTGCCGGTGATCAGCTTCTCGCTCGAAGCGCGACAGCGAAACAGAGAAGAAGCACGGCGAGTTCGTCGACCGCATGGTGGCGCGCGGCTACACCGAGCGGCAGGTGCGGCGTCTGGTCGAGTGGTACATGAGGGCCAAGCAATCGGGGTGAGCGGCGCGGGCGCGTGAACGGACCTCCATGAACATCATCGACCGACGGCTCAATCCGGGTGGCAAGAGCCTCGCAAACCGACAGCGCTTCATCCGCCGGGCCAAGGCCGTGGTCCAGCAGGCGGTCCGCAAGAGTACGCAAGGACCGCAGCATCAAGGATTTCGACCAGGGCGGGGAGGTCTCGATCCCGATCGACAGCCTCCGGGAGCCCCGCCTGCACCGCTCCTCCCAGGGCGGCGCTGCGCGAGGACGTTCTGCCGGGCAACAAGAAGTTCGTCGAGGGCGACACCATCCCGCGGCCCAAGGCGGGCGGTGGCGGCTCCGGCTCGGAGGGCAGCGACGACGGCGAGGGGCAGGACGATTTCCGCTTCGTGCTGTCGCAGGAAGAATATCTCAACCTGTTCTTCGAGGATCTCGAACTGCCGGACCTCGCCAAGAAGAAGCTCGCGAGCACCGAAAGCTTCAGCCTGCACCGGGCCGGCTATTCGGTGTCGGGCTCGCCCGCCAACCTGTCGCTCACCCGCACCATGCGCAACAGCCTGTCGCGGCGCATGGCGCTGCGGCGGCCCAAGCTCGCGCGAGATCGAGGCGCTGGAGCTGGAGATCGAGGCGCTCGCCGCGGGAAAGGGCGACGCCGAGCCGGTCGAGGAACTCGGGCCGCGACTCGATGTCCTCCAGCGCCCGCTGCCAAGCGCGTCGGGTTCATCGATCCGATCGACATCCGCTACCGGCGCTTCCAGCCGGTGCCGAAGCCCGTCGCCCAGGCGGTCATGTTCTGCCTGATGGACACCTCGGCCTCGATGACCGAGCACATGAAGGATCTGGCCAAGCGTTTCTTCGCGCTGCTCTACATCTTCCTGAAGCGCCGCTACCGCCACGTCGAGGTCGTGTTCATCCGCCACACCCACGAGGCCGCGGAGGTCGACGAGGACACGTTCTTCCACTCGACCGAGACCGGCGGCACGATCGTGTCCAGCGCGCTCGAGGAGATGATCCGCATCGTGCGCGCGCGCTTTCCGCGCGAGGACTGGAACATCTACGCGGCCCAGGCCTCGGATGGCGACAACTCGTCGAGCGACTCCGAAAGCACCGCCGACGCTGCTGATCAATGCCGTTCTGCCGGTCTGCCAGTATTTCGCCTACATCGAGGTCGGCGCCGAGAACCAGGGCGCCTCGCATGGGCTTCATCCCGCGCCAGACGGATCTCTGGCGCACCTACGCGGCGATCCGCAAGGCGGGCGCCGAGCTTCGCCATGTGCAAGGTCCGCCACCGCAACGAGATCTATCCCGGTGTTCCGCGAGCTGTTCGAGCGCAAAGACGCCAAGGCCGGAGCGGACGCCGAATGAGCCTCGCCACGTCCGACCAGCTGCTCTTCCAGCGGCGCCGAGTGGAATTTCTCGCACCATCCAGGCGCATCCACGATGCTTGCGGCGCCATCGCCGAAGACGAGTTCGGCCTGGACGTCTACCCGAACCAGATCGAGATCATCACCACCGAGCAGATGCTCGACGCCTATTCGTCGATCGGCATGCCGCAGTTCTACAAGCACTGGTCCTTCGGCAAGAATTTCGCGACCCAGGAGAGCCACTACCGCAAGGGCCTGCGCGGGCTCGCCTACGAGATCGTCATCAATTCCAATCCCTGCATCAGCTACATCATGGAGGAAAACACCGCCACGATGCAGACGCTGGTGATCGCCCACGCGGCGTTCGGCCATAACCACTTCTTCAAGAACAACTATCTGTTCAAGCAATGGACCGATGCCGAAGGCATCCTGCATTATCTCGAATTCGCCAAGGGCTTCATCGCCGAATGCGAGGAGCGACTACGGCCACACTGCCGTCGAGCGGCTGCTCGACGCCGCCCACAGCCTGATGAGCCACGGCGTGCATCGCTTCCCGCGCAAGCGGAAGCCGGATCTCCTCTCCGAAGACCGGCGGGAGCGCGAGCGGCGGCATGCACGGCGAGCAGATGTTCAACGACCTCTGGCGCACCGTGCCGAAGAGCGGCAAGGCGCGCCAGGGACCGGATCTCGACGAGAAGCGACGCGCGCTGCTCGAACTGCCCCAGGAGAACATCCTCTACTTCCTCGAGAAGACCGCGCCGCGCCTGCAGCCCTGGCAGCGGGAGATCCTGCGCATCGTCCGCCTCATCGCGCAGTACTTCTATCCGCAGGGCCAGACCAAGCTGATGAACGAGGGCTGCGCCACCTACTGCCATTACCGGATCATGAACCGGCTCTACGAGACCGGCCAGATCAACGAAGGCGTCGTTCCTCGAATTCCTGCAGTCGCACACCAACGTGGTGATGCAGCCGGAGTTCGACGATCCGCGCTACGGCGGCATCAACCCTTATGCGCTCGGCTTCGCCATGATGCAGGACATCGAGCGCATCTGCCTCGACCCGACCGAGGAGGACCGATACTGGTGCCCGGACATCGCCGGTTGCGGCGATCCGCTCGGCGCGCTGAAGGACATCTGGGCCAATTATCGAGACGAGAGCTTCGTCTCGCAATACCTCAGTCCGCGCCTCATCCGGCAGTGGAAGATGTTCCAGATCCGCAACGAGGAGCAGCCAAGGACATCCGCGTCGACGCCATCCACGACGAGCGCGGCTACCGGCAGATCCGCCGCGTTCTGTCGCGACAGTACGATGTGGCCTGGACAGACCCGGACATTCAGGTGGTGGACGTCGACCTTGCGGGCGACCGGCGGCTGATGGTCCAGCACAACGTCGCCAACGGCATCCGCCTCGATGAGGAGCGAGGCGAAGCAGGTGCTCCAGCACCTGGCCGATCTCTGGGGCTACGACGTGCAGTTCAAGGAGGTCGACCCTTCGACAGGGCGCGCACTGAGCGAGCATGTAGCGAGCGCTCGAAAGGTATTTGCACACTGAGGGACCGCGCGCCCTGGGTCAGTCGGGGCGCTATAAAGGGCAGAGCGTGACGACGACGCTCTGCGATTGAAAGTGTCGAGCAGGCGACCTCGACCGCGTGTCTCCCGATGACTGGACCGATTCCGCTGGCGGACTTGCGTCGCGAGCACCACGCGACCGCGCGCTGGGTCTCGAGGGCTGCTGCCGGCGCCACGCCACATTCGCACGAACTCGCCGCCTTCGCCTGGCCGCTGAGCGCCTCCGGCTTGAACAATGCGCCCGTCCACAACAACCAAGATCCGGTCGAAATTCCTCAGCGTCGACAGGAGATGAGCCACGGCCATCTCCGTTCTATTCTTTTGACATCGTCTATGGCGTTCTGGATTTTGACCTTGGACTCGGTGTCCAGAGCGGACGTTAGCGGGGCTGGCAGGTCGTGCCGTCCTCCTGGGCAGGATGAGAGTGCCTCACCGTCGACTTGCGTGATCATCGCCTTCTCCCCGCCGAAGCACAACCCAGCCCGGGCAGCCCAAAGCTTTAGCGAGCAACAGAGTGGCACATGCGGCGACAGCGGAGCGCGAGATGAACAGCTTATACGCGAGAATATCCGGCGACTAGACACTAAGTACTATTCTGTTACTGCGATAACAAACAATTGTTAGTCAACTCTGATAGGTGAAATTAGAATAGGTGAAATTAGGGTCGTAATTATCAGGAGAATAACCCACGTAGATGTCCGACTGCACTGCGTGGCCCTAAAGCGTCGTTCGTTTTAACAAACGTTATGTGGAACTAAGTTTGCGTCTACTGGCTTACTCAGTCGCGGCAAAGGCTGGAGAACACCGTGAGAGCAATGTACAAACTTGTCGGATTCGATGGCCCTGTCTCGATTGACCGTCGGGTTCCGGCGAGATCTGGAGCGAAGGGTGGCAGCAAGCCGGCCCTGGTCTGCTTTTCTCACCTCCGGTGGGATTTCGTGTACCAGCGGCCTCAGCACCTTCTGGCCCGCGCGACCCGCGATTTCGACGTCTGGTTCGTCGAGGAGCCTATGTTCTCGCGAGACTGCTCTGCTTCGCTGCAGATCATTGAGAAGCCTGAAGGCGTGCGCGTGGTTGTGCCCCAGCTTCCGGCCGGGCTCGACGCGCAGGCTGTTCTTGACACCCAGACCGATCTGATCGAGCTCCTGAGTCGCGAAATCCCTTCGGAAGGCCGAGTGTTGTGGTTCTACACGCCGATGGCGCTGGCCATCTGCAGCCGGGTGGAGCGCAGCGTTGTCGTGTATGACAATATGGACGAACTCTCGGCGTTCCGGGGCGCACCCGCGGAAATGCTGCTCTACGAAGAGCTGCTCCTGAGCGAGGCGGACGTGGTCTTCACGGGTGGGCTCAGTCTTTACGAAGCGAAGCGCGGGAGACACTCCAACCTGCACGCATTTCCCTCCAGCATCGACAGCGTCCACTTCGGCCAGGCCCGCGGCCTGAAGACGTATCGCGCGTCAGATGTGCAAACCGCGCGGTGTCCCAAGGTCGGATTCTTCGGGGTCATCGACGAACGCATGGACTTGGAGCTGGTGGATGCCGTTGCCGCGCTGCGGCCGGACTGGTCGTTCGAAATGGTCGGCCCTGTGGTCAAGATCGATCCAAGCACCTTGCCCAAGCGCGACAACATCCATTGGGCGGGTCCTTGCGCCTATTCGGATCTGCCTCAGAAACTGGCCGGATGGGACATCGGCTTCATGCCATTCGCGATCAACGAATCGACTCGCTTTATCAGTCCCACCAAAACGCCGGAATTCCTGGCTGCGGGACTCCCGGTCGTGTCGACTCCGATCGTCGACGTTGTCCGTACCTATGGCGAGAGAAATTTGGTCGAGATCGCCGACAGTCCTGAAGGGGTGGTTCGTGCGGTTGAAGCCCTCGTGAAACGACCCTACGGGGCCTGGCTGGAAGCGGCTGACCGCTTCCTTGCGGGTACGTCCTGGAAAAGAACCTGGGATGAGATGTACGGATTGATCAGTCAGCTCCCCTGCAACGGGACTGCAGCATTGGAGCGACCGTTCCGCGAGCGCGCCGAGCCAAAATCGTTCGACAACGTTCGGAGCGCAGTTGATGCCGCCTAAGTCGTCCACATTCGACTGGCTGGTGGTCGGCGCCGGCTTTGCGGGCAGCATCATCGCCGAGCGCCTCGCGGCGGAGCGCGGGGACAGCGTTCTGGTCGTCGACAAGCGATCTCACATCGCCGGGAACGCCTATGATCGGCTGAATGACGATGGTATTCTGGTTCACCAATACGGGCCGCACATCTTCCACACCAACGCTCCCCGCGTTGTGGATTACCTGTCGCGGTTCACCGGCTGGCGACCCTACGAGCACCGTGTTCTTGCCAAGGTTGACGGCCAGCTCGTCCCTATCCCGATCAACCTCGATACCGTGAACAAGCTTTATGGGCTGAATCTCACTGGGAGCGAACTGGAGGCCTGGTTCGCTCAACGCGCCGAGAAGGTCGCCAACATTCGGACCTCGGAAGATGTCGTCGTGTCGCAGGTCGGGCGCGAACTCTACGAGAAATTCTTTCAAGGCTATACGCGAAAGCAGTGGGGCCTGGACCCGTCGGAGCTCGACAAATCCGTCACGGCCCGCGTGCCGACCCGGACGTCGAGAGATGACCGTTACTTCACCGACGATTTTCAGGCGATGCCGGCAGACGGGTATACGCGCATGTTCGAGCGCATGCTCGACCATCCCAATATTTCGATTGCACTGAGTACCGACTACGAGAGCGCGCGCCGTCGCTACTCTTTCAAGCGGCTCATTTTCACGGGACCGGTCGACGAATTCTTCGAATACCGCTACGGGCGCCTTCCCTACCGCAGCCTGCGTTTCGAACATCGGACGCTTGCGACGGAATGGTTCCAGCCCTGCGCGGTGGTGAACTACCCGCAGACGGAGGATTACACCCGCATCACCGAGTACAAGCACCTGACCGGGCAAAACCATCCGCAGACGGCGATCACGTTGGAGTTCCCCTCCGCCACCGGCGACCCGTATTATCCAATTCCGCGCCCGGAGAACCAGGCTTTGTTCAAACAATACGAGTCGCTGGCCCGGAACACAGAGAACGTCTGGTTCATCGGCCGCCTTGCGACCTACCGGTACTACAATATGGATCAGATCGCCGGCCAGGCGCTGGCGACCTTCGAGCGCATCAACGCAGCGCTTCCTCCGCGCCCGAGAAGCGGGCTCGAACGCTCCGAGGCTATCGGCTCTGCCGCGTTCACCCCAGAACTGGGACAGGCGACAGTCTGACCACCAAAAGGCACGCCGAGGCTCCCCGACCGGGCAGAGGAGAACTGCTCCTCGGGCCCGGTCCTGTTCAGCACGTGCGTTCGGCCAGGACGTTTTTGAAACGCAGATGAAATCGCCACGAAGGCAAGGCGATGTGCCGCGGCTCTCCGACCGCCGCTGCGGCAGGGGAATGACGGCCGACGTTGATGCACGAGAGTGCGGCGACGCGCATGCGGCGGATCGACTGACAACGTCGCGCGTCTCAAGGATGCCGCTGCGGTTGAGCGCAGGCGGTAGCGCACCTTCAAGATGCCAAGCCGAGATAAGCCAACAATAAATTATGCGGCCCCAAGCTGGCACTGTCTTACAATGACTGCCAAGAGCCGCTATATCAAATGAAGGTCACTTCAGCACTTCAGTCTCGGCATCGGCCCGGATTGGCATTTGTGCCTCGACCGGAAATGAGCTCCATGACATTCCGCCCCTTGCACGACCGCGTCGCGGTTCGTCGCCTCGACGGCGAAGAAAAGACCAAGGGCGGGATCATCATCCCGGACACCGCGAAGGAGAAGCCCCAGGAAGGCGAGATCGTCGCCGCGGGTCCGGGCGGCCGTGACGAAGGCGGCAAGCTGATCCCTCTCGACGTGAAGACCGGCGACAAGGTGCTGTTCGGCAAGTGGTCGGGCACCGAGGTCAAGATCGACGGCAAGGATCTCCTGATCATGAAGGAGAGCGACATCATGGGCGTCGTCGGCTGACGATTTCTGGGCAAGCACCCGTCGCGTCGATGAAGTCCGAAGGACCGACTTGGCGCTGCGAGCCCGGCCCAGCGTGAGATCCGACGGCAAGGCCGACCAAGTCGTCGGCGCAACGATCCCTCACTAATCCGCTTTTTCAGGAGTTCTTATGTCCGCCAAAACTGTTCGCTTTTCCGCCGATGCCCGTGATCGGATGCTGCACGGCATCGATGTGCTCAACAATGCCGTCAAAGTGACCCTCGGCCCCAAGGGCCGCAACGTCATTCTCGACAAATCCTATGGCGCTCCCCGCATCACCAAGGATGGCGTGACGGTCGCCAAGGAGATCGAGCTCGACGACAAGTTCGAGAACATGGGCGCCCAGATGGTGCGCGAAGTGGCCTCGAAGACCAACGACAGCGCCGGCGACGGCACCACCACCGCGACGGTGCTGGCGCATGCGATGATCAAGGAAGGCGTGAAATACGTCTCCGCCGGCATGAACCCGATGGATCTGAAGCGCGGCATCGATCTCGCCACGGCCGCCGCCTTGGAGGACATCAAGTCCCGCGCCAAGAAGATCAACTCGTCCGACGAAGTGGCCCAGGTCGGCACCATCTCGGCCAATGGCGACAAGTCGATCGGCGACATGATCGCCCAGGCGATGCAGAAGGTCGGCAACGAGGGCGTCATCACGGTCGAAGAAGCCAAGACGGCCGAGACCGAACTCGACGTCGTCGAGGGCATGCAGTTCGACCGCGGCTATCTCTCGCCCTACTTCATCACCAACGCCGAGAAGATGGTGGCGGAGCTCGAGGAGCCCTACATCCTCATCCACGAGAAGAAGCTCTCGTCGCTGCAGGCCATGCTGCCGGTGCTCGAAGCCGTCGTTCAGACCGGCAAGCCGCTGCTGATCGTCGCCGAGGACATCGATGGCGAGGCTCTGGCGACGCTCGTCGTCAACAAGCTCCGCGGCGGCCTCAAGGTCGCGGCCGTCAAGGCGCCGGGCTTCGGTGATCGCCGCAAGGCCATGCTCGAGGACATCGCGATCCTGACCGCCGGTCAGATGATCTCGGAAGAACTCGGCATCAAGCTCGAGAACGTGACGCTTCAGATGCTCGGCCGCGCCAAGCGCGTCCGCATCGAGAAGGAGAACACGACCGTCATCGACGGCGCCGGCGAGAAGTCCGACATCGACGGCCGCATCGCCCAGATCAAGGCACAGATCGAGGACACCACCTCGGACTACGACAAGGAAAAGCTGCAGGAGCGCCTGGCCAAGCTCGCGGGCGGCGTCGCGGTGATCCGCGTCGGCGGCTCGACGGAAGTCGAGGTGAAGGAGAAGAAGGACCGCGTCGACGACGCCCTGAACGCCACCCGCGCTGCGGTGGAAGAAGGCATCGTGCCGGGCGGTGGCTCCGCGCTACTGCGCGCCAAGCTGGCGGTCGCCAAGCTGAAAAGCGACATCCCGGACGTTCAGGCTGGCATCAACATCGTGTCGAAGGCGCTTGAAGCCCCGATCCGCCAGATCGCCGAGAACGCCGGCGTGGAAGGCTCGATCGTGGTCGGCAAGGTCACGGAGAACGGCTCTGCCACGCTACGGCTACAATGCCCAGACCGAGCAGTATGTCGACATGATCGAAGCCGGCATCGTCGATCCGGCCAAGGTCGTGCGCACCGCGCTGCAGAACGCGGCTTCGGTGGCCGGTCTCCTGATCATGACCGAAAGCATGATCGCGGATACGCCGAAGGACAAGTCAGGCGCGCCCATGGGCGGCATGGGCGGCGGCGGCATGGGCGGGATGGACTACTAGACCACCGTTTTCAAAACCTGAGCGAGGCGGACGATGAGCACGCATCTTTACGCAGTCGGCGAGTCCGTTTCGCTCAATTTCCACAACGGAAATTTCTTCTCCAAGCTCGATCCGTTCGTGATCGAAGCTCAGATGCCGCCGGTCGGCACATCGCTCCAGTATCGGATCAAGAGCCGGCTGGAGGCGTGCCGAAGGGTGGTGTCCGAGCATCAGCTCAGTTCCTTCGGATCGCAGCCCGCCACCGAACCGACCATCATCCTGTGAAGTGAAAAGGGCGGGCCCCAATAAGGGCAGGCAGCAGTCTGTCGGCCCATGTTCAATCAGCGAAGGAACCGACGAAATGGCTCAATCCATGCGTTTCGGGCGTCGCATGCCCCTTCCCTCGACCCGCCAGATCATCCATGAATTGCGTGTGATGGCGCTGCGCGACGAATTGCGCCGTCTCGAAGCCAAGCCGGTTCTCAATCCCGAGGTGTCGGGACCGGTCGATGAGCCGCCCCACCCGCCAGTATAGGCTTCGTGGCACCAACCTTGTCACCTCGGACGGGAGTTCCCCATGGCAAAGAACGGTCAGAGAAGTAACAAGGAAAAGAAGAAGCCGAAGCAGGTGAAGGCGAAGGAGGCGCCCCCTTCACCCTTCGCCAAGGGCCAGACGGGCAAAGGCAGCAAGGGTTGATCCGCCGTCACTGATCTAGCGGCCAGCCGCGCCGCCGACCGGTGTTCAGTTCGGCACTGGGTTGGAGCGACGCTCGACAGCACCCTTGCGGCGCCGCACATTCGACCACAAGATTCGCATTCTGTTCTCCTTTGAGAATCGGAGCTTCTTTTGGCCGAGTTCGTTCCCGCCGCTGAAATGACCCCCCGTCCGGGCGGGCTGGCGGAGCGCGCGCGAGGCCGGATGGCGCCGGCCTATCTCGCCGGCCTCAATCCGGAACAGCGGCAGGCCGTCGAGGCCCTCGACGGGCCGGTGCTGGTGCTGGCCGGCGCGGGCACGGGCAAGACGCGCGTGCTGACGACCCGCATCGCCCACATCATCGCCACCGGGCGCGCAAAACCCCACGAGATCCTGTCGGTGACCTTCACCAACAAGGCCGCGCGGGAGATGAAGGAGCGCATCGCGGTCCTCATCGGTCCGGTGGCCGAGGGCATGCCCTGGCTCGGCACGTTCCATTCGATCTCGACCAAGATCCTGCGCCGGCATGCCGAGCTTGTGGGGCTCAAGTCGAGCTTCACCATCCTCGACACAGACGACCAGGTCCGCCTGATGAAGCAGGTGATCCAGGCCGAGAACATCGACGAGAAGCGCTGGCCGGCGCGCGGCCTCGCCAACCTGATCGACGGCTGGAAGAACCGCGGGCTCGACCCGAATGCCGTTCCGGCCGGCGAGGCGGCGGCTTTCGCCAACGGCAAGGGCGGGCAGCTCTATGCGGCCTATCAGGCACGCCTGAAGACGCTGAACGCAGCCGATTTCGGCGATCTGCTGCTCGAATGCGTGCGCCTGTTCCGCGAGAACGCGGATGTCCTGCAGCAGTATCAGAACCGCTTCAGGTACATGCTGGTCGACGAGTACCAGGACACCAACGTCGTCCAGTACCTCTGGCTGCGGCTGCTGGCGCAGGGGCGGCACAACGTCTGCTGCGTCGGCGACGACGACCAGTCGATCTATGGCTGGCGCGGCGCCGAGGTCGACAACATCCTGCGCTTCGAGCACGATTTTCCGGGCGCCACCGTGGTCCGCCTCGAACGGAACTACCGTTCGACCGGCCATATCCTAGGCGCGGCCGCCCACCTGATCGCCCACAACGACGACCGGCTCGGGCAAGACCCTGTTCACCGACGATGCGCCCGGCGAGAAGCCGACCGTCTCGGGCCTGTGGGATTCCGAGGAGGAGGCCCGCGTCATCGGCGACGAGATCGAATCGCTGCAGCGCAAGGGCCAGTCGCTCGACGAGATCGCCATTCTGGTGCGCGCCTCGTTCCAGATGCGCGAGTTCGAGGAGCGCTTCATCACGCTCGGGCCTGCCCTACCGGGTCATCGGCGGCCCGCGCTTCTACGAGCGCATGGAGATCCGCGACGCGCTCGCCTACATGCGCTGCGTCGCCCAGCCGGCCGACGATCTCGCCTTCGAACGCATCTTCAACACGCCGAAGCGCGGCCTCGGCGACTTCGACGCTGCAGGTCATTCACAACTTCGCCCGGGCGCAAGGCATCCCGCTGATGCAGGCTGCGCGGCAGCTCGTCGAGACGGACGAGTTCAAGCCGAAGCAGCGGCAGACGGTCCGCGCGCTGATGGACGACTTCGCCCGCTGGTCCGCGCTCGATGGGCACAAAGCCGGCCTCGCAGCTGACCGAGCAGGTGCTGGAGGAATTGGGCTACACCGACCTCTGGAGCAAGGACCGGACCGCCGAGGCGGCGGGGCGGCTCGAGAACCTGAAGGAATTCGTCCGCTCGATGGAGGAGTTTCCCGATCTCGGCGGCTTTCTCGAACACGTGTCGCTGGTCACCGACGCCGACAACAACGAGAGCGGCGAGCACGTGTCGATCATGACCTTGCATGCCGCCAAAGGCCTCGAATTCGAGACGGTGTTCCTGCCGGGCTGGGAGGAGGGGCTGTTCCCGCACCAGCGCTCGCTCGACGAGAACGGCCGCGCCGGCCTCGAGGAGGAGCGGCGCCTCGCCTATGTCGGGCTGACCCGCGCCAAGCGGCGCGCCAAGCTCTACTTCGCCACCAACCGTCGCATTCACGGCTTGTGGCAGAGCACGATCCCGTCGCGCTTCGTCGACGAATTGCCGGAGGCGCACGTGGAGGTCACCGAGGCGGCTCAGACGAAGCGCTGGGGTGGCTACGGCATGTCGCGGTTCGACCGCGCCGACGCCTTCGCCTCCTCCTACGGCACGCCGGGCTGGCAGCGGGCCCAGCGTGGCGGCACCGATCGCGCCCGGGACTTCGCCGAGAACCGCGGCCCGCTTGCGGCGGCGACGGCCGGCTGATCGAAGGCGAACTCGTCGCGACCTCCGTCGCGCAATCGGGGTTCGCCAATGGCGCGCGCGATCTTCCACCAGAAGTTCGGGCCGGGAACGGTGGCGATCGTCGACGGCAACAAGCTCACGGTCGATTTCGACAAGGCCGGCCGCAAGATGGTGCTGGATAGCTTCGTTCAGGCGGCCTAACAAACGATTCGGGCCGTTTCTTCTCTTGCGGGCTCGGCGCATTGAATAAGCTTTGACCGATACGCGCACCGCGGCTGCCGTTACAATTTCGTCATCTCGGGCATCCCGGCAAACCTTTCGGCTTCGAACCCGTTATGGGGTAATAGGAGGGTTGACATGAAAAGAGTATTTTCTGCCGGCGCCGCCGCTCTTGCGATCAGTCTCGCGATCGCGCCGGCCTATGCGCAACAGGGCTTGCCGAACATTCCGGCGGTGGGGGGCTATCACCCACAGGGCCAGGGCGGCGAGATCCTGCGGCCCCGTGGTGGCGGCGGCGGCGCTGGACGGGCCTTTCAACGCGGTGGAGGCGGCGGCAACTGGCAGGGCGGCGGTGCGCGCGCTCAGAACAACTGGCGCGGCGGCGGTCAGCAGTTTGGTCAGCGCGGAGATGGGGGCTGGCGGCGGCATCACGACCGCAACCTCGGTCTTGGCCTCGGCGGCCTTGCCGCAGGTGCGCTGATCGGCGGAGCGATCGCGTCTCAGGCGAGGCCCGATTACGGCTATCCAGCCTACGGCGACCCGACCCCTGTTTACGGTGATCCCGCCTATGGACCACCCCCGGACGAAGACTATGAAGACGCTTACGCCGCGCCTGTGACGTCGATGGGCGGTGACGCAACAGGGTACTGCGCGCAGCGCTTCAAGTCGTACGACCCGGCAAGCGGGACCTATCTTGGCTACGACGGGATGCGGCATCCCTGTCCGTGAATGCCTTGTGCGGACGGGTGGTTGTAGAATTCATAAAGCAGGCCGGCTTCCTTGAGGAAGCCGGCCTTTCTTTTGAGAGAAGGCGTTCGCGGTCCGGGGCTGGCGTAATCTACGCCGGCAATCCGGTCAGGCAGCCGCGGCCAAATCCCGTGCTTTGCGCAGGTCGTCGACAAACCGGCCGTATTCGATCTTCTGGCTCTCTTGGTCGGGCAGGCGGAGCAGAAACGACGGGTGGACCGTCACGAACACCCGCCCGGCGAAGGGCGACGACAGCACCTTGCCGCGGCTTGCCAGCACGGACGCCGTCTCGCCGGTGAGGCTGCGGATCGCCGTCGCGCCGAGCGCGATGGTGAGGTTTGGGCGCAGCACCGCCATTTCCTCCTCCAGCCAGTGACGGCAGGCGTTGATCTCGCCAATGGCGGGCTTCTTGTGGATGCGCCGCTTCCCGCGCGGCTCGAATTTGAAGTGCTTCACCGCATTGGTGACATAGGCGCGGCGGCGATCGATGCCGGCATCATCGAGAGCCTTGTCGAACATCGCGCCGGCAGGGCCAACGAAAGGCCGTCCCGGCCAGATCCTCCTTGTCGCCGGGCTGCTCGCCGACGAAAACCAGATCGGCGGTCGGCAGGCCCTCGCCAAACACCGTCTGAGTAGCGTCTGCGTAGAGCGGGCAGCGTTGGCAGGTTTCAGCTTCGTGCCGAAGGACCACCAGCGAATTCGAACCCTCCGCAGGGGGCCGTTGCTGCGCCTCCTCGAGTCCGCCTGGTGATGATGGCGGCGCGCTTGGGGGCCTCGGCTTGCGCCTTGGCGATCATCGCGGCCTCCCGTTCGCCCGCCGAGCGGATCAGCGGGACGATGAGCTCGGCTTCCGGCAGGTTCTTCCAGTACTTCTGCGGCATCTCGCGTTTCATGGCGTCGATGTGCAGGCGCGCCGGATTGAAGATACTGGCGTAATACGTGCGCCAGGTCGCATCGGTTGCATCCTCGGCCGGCACGTCGGCCTTGGTGCCGCCCAGACCGAAATGCAGCGTCTCGAGGTCCCACGATACGCTGCGCTCGGGCGTGATGATCGACCAGCGCATGGTGGCGAAGCGGTCGCGGAAGAATGCCGTGGCGCGATCGAGGATATGGTGCTCTGGCTCGAACCAGGCGAGGTACACCGGGCCGTCCTCGCCGCTTCACCTCCTTGAAGCGAACGAAGGCCGTCATCTTGTGGATGTCGCGGCGGACCGAGCGCGCCATGCGCTCCAGCCGAAAGACATCGGCGTCGGTCGTCAGCTCGAGCAGCTTTGGCTCATCCTGGATCCGGCAGAGCAGGCGATAGAGCAGCGCGAACCGGTCGTCGTCACTATGGCAGGCCACCAACTCCGCCAGCTCGATGAACCGCTTCGGCACGCGAAGATCGCGCCGGGGCTGAGCGCTAGCCTCGGCGCCCGCAGCCTCCCTGCCACAATCGTTGGCCCGGCTCGACCCTGCAAAAAGATCGTCCCCTTCGCCCGGAAAGCGCCAATGCACCTGATCGGGAGAAACCCGCTGCGCTGCAAGACGACGGGCGTTGTCGCGCCAGCCGGCAAAATCGTCGGGTTTCTGCAGGACGACCGTTGGCATCAGAACAAGCTGAGCTGGGCGGGCGCGGGCCCTTGGGTCAGGTGCGCGCGATCGAGCAGGGTGCCGGGGTGCCAATCGAGCGTGGTCATAAAGCGCTGGACGCCTTTGATGGACTGAGCAAGCCTGGCGAGGTCGCCATGCCGCAACCTCGTCAGCCGCCGCACGCGCAGGATCGTGTTGACGCTGCGCACCCCCAATCCTGGAATGCGCAGCAGTTGCTCGCGGCTCGCGGTATTGACGTCGACCGGGAAGACCTCCCGGTGCTTGAGCGCCCAAACGAGTTTGGGATCGTGCTCAAGGTCCAACATGCCGCCGTTCGTTGCATCCACGACTTCGTCCACGGAGAACGCGTAGTAACGGTAAAGCCAATCAGCCTGGTACAGCCGATGTTCGCGCATCAAGGGTGGCTTCTTGGCCGGTAGATGCTGGCTCGAGCCCGGAATCGGGCTGAAGGCCGAATAGTAGACGCGCTTGAGGTTATAGCCGCTATAAAGCGAGACGCTGGTGCGGATGATTTCGGCGTCGAGTTCCCCGTCCGCGCCGACGATCATCTGCGTGCTTTGTCCAGCGGGTGCGAACCGGGGCGCGTGCCGCGATCGCCGTTGTTCGTCGGCGCCTTCCTCCAGCCGAAGCCGCAAGGCTCCCATCGCCCTTCGGATCGAGCCTGCCTGCTTCTGTGGTGCCAGCTTTCGCAGAGAATCGCCGCGCGGCAGCTCGATATTGATAGAGAGCCGATCGGCATAGAGGCCGGCCTGCTCGATCAGCATCGGGTCGGCATCCGGAATGGTCTTGAGGTGGATGTAGCCGCGATAATGGTGATCCTCGCGCAGACTGCGCGCCACCCGGACCAGTTGCTCCATCGTGTAGTCGGGCGACCGGATGATGCCGGACGAGAGAAACAAGCCCCTCGATGTAGTTGCGCTTGTAGAAATCGAGCGTGAGATTGACGACCTCCTCCGGCGTGAAGCGGGCGCGCGCTACATCGCTCGACACGCGGTTCACGCAGTAGAGGCAATCGTAGATGCAGTGGTTGGTCAGCAGGATCTTCAACAGCGAGATGCAGCGGCCGTCAGGCGTATAGGAATGGCAGATGCCGGCGCCGGTGATCGAGCCGACGCCCTTCGTCTCGCCGCGTGAGGTTCGTTTCGTAGATCCGCTCGACGCGCATGATGCATCGTATTTTGCCGCGTCGGCCAGGATGGCCAGCTTGCTCTTGATGTCCAGCTGCGGCAAATCAGGCTCCTGTTCGTCGTTTGTTCTAATGCTGGGCCGGTGCTGCGACAAGTCGGGCGGGGTCGGCGCCTCCTGCGGTGCGACGACGCAAGGCGCCACCTTTGACCTTGGCTCGTTGCCGCCCTAGCTTTGTGCGATGCGAAGAAACGTCATGCGTTCGTCCACGCGTGGTTTGGCTGCGGCTGCAGCGCTGATCGCTTGTGTCGGCGCGGCGCTGGCCGCGCCCCAGGGCTTCGAGGACGACCAGCCGCCGACATTTCTGCCGTTCTCGTATCCGCCGGATGGCTCCCATATGATGGGGGAAACGAAGCCTGGCATCCGTCCGCCCGGCACACCCGGAGTGACGGCCCCCTTGGTGCCGCCCACAGTGAAATCGGCGCCGGCAGCGCCGCGCACCCATGCCGAGATCCTCGACGATCTGTTCCACCGCCTCGCCGGCGCGGCCGACACCGACGAAGCGAGCGGGCTCGCGGCCCGCATCCAACGGCTCTGGCTGGACAGCGGCTCCGACACGGCCGACCTGCTGATGAGCCGCGCTTCGACCGCGGCCGCCAAGGGTGACTCGAAGCTCGCGGGTGACCTGCTCGACAGAATTGTCGTGCTCGCCCCTGTTTGGGCCGAGGCCTGGAACAAGCGGGCCAACCTGCGTTTCCTTGGCGGCGATGACGACGGCGCCATGGAAGACATCGGCCATGTGCTGGCGCTCGAGCCTCGTCATTTCGGCGCGCTCACCGGCATGGCCGTCATCATGCAGCGGCACGGGTTCAAGAAAGACGCGCTGAGCCTGCTGCGCAAGGCAGCCGACATCTACCCGCACAACAGCGACCTGACGGACATGGTCGACAAGTTGACCCTGGACGTCGAGGGCCGACCCATCTGAGGATCAGGCTCGGGCCACCTTCATGGCCATGTCGGCACTGAGGAGCCGCATGACCGCAACGCGCATCGATTGATGCTTGATGAAATAGCCACGCAGTGCAGCGCTCGACCAGGCGACGTAGCGGCCACCCGGCGCAACGCGCACGGTCGCGGAGGCGGGCCGCTCCTTGACGAAGGCCACCTCGCCGATGAAGGCGGGTGCGGCGAGGCTGAGATCGCGCTCGCCCTTGATCAGCAAGATTTCACCGTCCAGAACGTAGAACAGCCGATCCGGCGTCTCGCCTTCCGAAGTGAGGAGGCTCGTCTCATCCGCCGTGCACCAGTTTGCAAGTCGCAAAAGCTTGCGGAATTCCCCCGGGCTCAAGCTGCCCCAGGCCTGAAACAGCTGCTCCTCTTCCGCCGTCAGCCCGATATGCGTCCGATCGAGCACGAGTTGCACCAGAACCCAGAGATTGATGGTGAGCGCGACCACGTCCCACACCAGCGAGTTCACGTTCGCGCCCTGGCGCACAAACATATGGTCGATGATGCTGACCGCGACACTGACGAGCAGCAGCGCTCGCAGGTACATCTGGTTCCGGAATACGAGAGCCACGACACCGATGAGCGCCGAGACGTGCATCAGATAAAGTTGCTGGCCGTCGGAAAGCATGAAGGTGGCGCAACGGTTGAAGCGACTTCAGTCGGAGACCCGGTCCGTTTAGTCGCGCGGGCCCGCGGCAGTCAACCGCCGCCGTCCGGCGGTAGTGGGTCAGTTTGAAGTCACTTTGCCCGACTGGCTCGTTCATCCAGAATGAAGTTGGCGACGAACTCGCTTTCCGCCTTATCTTCCACTCGGCGCTCCGCCTCTGTCAGGTTCGGTAAATACCCCGACACCGCGGCGGTATATTTGTCCTGGCAAAGAGGCCGCACTGCATCTCCGACCAGTTTCACATCTGAACTTCCGTCGTCCAACTTGCGGGTGGCTGAGGCCAAGCAGTCAAACAGCGCATCGAAAGCCTTGTTGCCGTCGTTCTCCGCAAACGCTTGGGTCGGCACTCCTGCAAACGCGCCATAGAGAGCGCTTCCGATAAGGGCCGCGCTTGCCAGCCGGTGCTTCTGAATCGTCAACCAATTTGGCAATGTCACCGATCTCCCACAACAGATCGCTCACGCCGTCAGTCATGGCTGGCGCCACCCGCAGCTTCTGATGGATACGGACATCCGCCTAGGTCGGCGGGGCTTGGATCATCTCACGGATACGCATTGCGAGCACGTCGACCTGGAAGGGCTTCGTGACCATCTGCATGCCGGGGTCGAGCTGTCCGGTACCGAAACTGGCATTCTCGGCATAGCCGGTAATGAACAGCACCTTCAGCTTGGGACGGGTCTCACGTGCCCGGTCGGCCAGTTGCCGGCCGTTGATGCCGGGCAATCCGACATCCGTGACCAGAAGGTCGATGTGAACCCGTGATTCGAGGATGCGAAGACCGGCGGGCCCGTCCTCGGCTTCGAGCGCCTTGTATCCGAGTTCGCGGAGGACCTCGAGGACCAGCGTTCGCACCGTCCTGTCGTCCTCGACGATCAGGACCGTCTCTCCGTCCTCGGCGCGGGGAGGCGTGCCGGGACGCTCCTCCGCATCGACGATCTCGCCGCGAGCGCGAGGCAGATAGAGCCGCACTGCCGTTCCGACCCCGAGTTCGGAGGTGATCCGGATCGACCCTTCGGACTGTTTGGCAAACCCGTAGATCATCGATAGCCCGAGCCCGGTTCCCTGGCCGATCGGCTTCGTGGTGAAGAACGGGTCGAACACCCGCGCCATCACCTGTTCGCTCATGCCGCAGCCGGTGTCGGACACCAGAAGCATCACGTAGGAGCCCGGCCGCACTCCGGCCTGCCGCGCCGCGGCGCCGCTGTCGAAGGTGGCGTTGGCGGTCTGGATGGTCAGCCGGCCACCATCCGGCATAGCGTCTCTGGCGTTGATGACGAGGTTGAGCAGTGCGTTCTCCAGCTGATGCGGATCGCACAACGTCAGCCAAAGGTTTTCGGCGGTGACGGTCTCAAGCTGGATCTTCTCGCCGAGGGTCCGGCGAAGCAGATCGTCCATCGAGGTCACGAGCCGGTTGGCATCGACGGCTTTTGCTTCGAGTGGCTGGCGGCGCGAAAAGGCGAGCAGCCGATGCGTGAGCGAGGCGGCGCGATTGGCCGAACTCATTGCCATGTCGATGTAGCGGCCGGTGGATTCCAGCCGGCCTTGTTCGATGCGCTTGGACAGCAGGTCCAGCGCGCCCGTGATGCCGGTCAACAGGTTGTTGAAATCGTGCGCGATGCCGCCGGTCAGCTGTCCGACGGCTTCCATCTTCTGGCTCTGCCGTAACTGTTCCTCGGCCTGACGGAGCGCCTGCGCCTGTTCCTTTTCGGCCGTCACGTCGCGACCGTTCGCATAGACGGTGTCGCCCTCGAGCGAAGCCGTCCAGGAAAACCAGCGGTAGTCGCCGTTCTTGGCGCAGTAGCGGTTCTCGAAGGGCAGGGTCAGCGTGCCGCGACCGAGGCTCTCGAGCGCCGCTGTCGTCGATGCGATGTCTTGGGGATGGATGAAAAGCTCCGAGGGCTCGCCGATGATCTCTTCCGGCGACCAGCCGAGCAGGCTGGTCCACGACGGATTGACGGCGTGCAGCCGCCCGTCGAGACCCATAACGGCCAGGAGGTCGCGAGAATTGCGCCAGATGCGGTCGCGCTCGCGCGTGCGAAGATCGACCTGTTGTTCGAGCGTGGCGTTCAGCTCGCGCAGGGCCTCTTCGGCCCGCTTTTCGCGGTCGATATCCACCACGGTGACCAAGCCGCCCGTGACGTTGCCATCGGGGTCCCGGACGGGTGCAGCGATAACGCTGACCCACACCCGCGTCCCGTCGCCGCGCTGGTGATGGAACACCCGTGTTGCGGTCGCACCCGTGGTGACGGCCACGAACAGCGGATGTTCTTCGACGGGAACTTGGAGGCCGTCTTCGCCGAAGGCGATCCAATCGCCATAGGCCGCCTCGGTCGTGGCTTGGCCCGCGGCATAGCCGAGGATCTCCTCGACGCGGCTGTTGGCCTCGGTGACACGCCCGGAGGGAAACTCGGCAAAGAGGATGCCGACCGGCAGAGTGGCGAACATCGCCCGCAGGTTGGCCTCGCTTCGCTGCAGGGCGACCTCGGCGCGCGTGCGCTCGAGCGCGTCCCACGTGCGGCGGGCGACCTCCTGGGTCAGAGAGATTTCCTCGAGCGTCCATCGCCGCGGGCTGGCCTGGGAGACGACGAGCGCGGCGCGCAACTCGCCGTCGCGGATCAGGGGAACCGCGAGAGCGGCGCGAATCCCCGCGGTTTCGAGGCTCACGCGCATCGGTTCGGGCATCGCCTCGCGAAGCGCGAAGTTCTCCTCCGAAACCGTGAGACCTCGCGTCAATTGCCTCAGATCCGCCTCGGGGATCTCGTCGACGACCAGTTGGGTTCCGAGATCCGTGCCGCCGTCAGCGCTCCAACTGCCGTTGATCGTCGCGGCGCCGCGCGGGTTCGCAAGCTCGACGTAGGCGGCCCGGTCAGCGTCGAGATAAGTTCCGAGCGACTCCGCAACTGTTTCGGTCACCTCGCGCGGATCGTGAATCTCGCTAAGATGGTCGTTCAGGCGCAGCAGAAAAGCCTGGCGGCTCTGGGCGCGGCGGAGCGTGACGACCGCTCGCGCCCGCTCGACCGCGTCCCAGGTGCGGCCGATCACCTCGCGCAGCAGATCGGCGTCCTGGTCGGTCCAGGTTTTGCCCGGTCTGGCTGTCACGAACATCACTGCGTGCCAGCGCCCGTCTCGGAAGAGCGGCACGACCAGGACGGGTCGGTCGTGTTCCGCGGTCGCCTTCCGAGAACGGAAGCCTCGCGTCAAGCCACGGCTGGCCATGCTGGAGCGAGCTCAAAGCCTCGTCGCCAAACGCGGCTGCAGCGATCCGCCCGGGAGGCAGACCTGTCTCCGCGCCCGATGCGGCGAGCAGTTCGAGCCACCGGCCGTCGGGACTGACCTCACCATAGAAGGCGCGATCGCCACTCAGGTGGTGGGCAGTGGCCTCGACCGAGCGAGCGATGACCGATTCGGGTTTGTCGATGACGCGAAGCTGATCGCCAAGCGCGATGAGGAAGGCCTGTCGCTCCGCCGCGCTGCGGCGATGGCCGATGTTGATCAGAACGCCGGGAAAACGGATCGGGACACCGCGCGCATCCCGCTCGCAATGGCCATTGGCCTCCACCCACTGCCAAGTTCCGTTCGGCTGGCGAAGCCGGTATTCCGACCGGAACGAGCCCCCCTGACGCAAGCAGAGATCTATACTCGCCTGAGCCGTGGCGACATCATCTGGATGGATCGCGGTGAGAGCCCGGGCGATCGGAACGCCTTTGAGAGCCTGCTCGGGCGGGATCGAAAAAGTTCTCGCGAATTTTGCGTCCCCAGTGACGCGGTCCTCGGGAATGTACCAGACCCAAGTGCCCAGAATGGCCCCGGCGCCGAGCGCCAGTTCGATGCGCTCGGTCGACTCGCGCGCGCGCTCCTCTGCCTCCTTGCGATCGGAAATGTCTTGAACGATCCGGATCACGAAGTCAGGACGGCCCGCCTCATCGCGCGCAAGCGAGACATGGTTGTTGACCCAGACCGCGCCGCCGCCGGCTCTGAGCATGCGTTTTTCGGCCGTGAAGGCGTTCCCGGTGGCGAGGAGTTCCGCCTGCAAGGCGCGACTTGCATCGCGGTCGTCGGGATGGGTCAGATCCTCGATTTTGCGGCCGATGAGCTCCGATGCCTGATAGCCAAGGATGGTGCAGAATCGCTGGTTGGCTGAGACCAGACGACCGTCAAGCCCGCTTTGTACGATGCCGATGCTCGCCTGGTTGACGAGCATGCTGAGTCGCGCCTCGCTGGACGCCAGGCGCCGCTCGCTTTCGGCGGCACGCGCCGCAACCTGGACGCGGCTCGTCGTCTCGACGGCTGTGCAGAGAACACCGCCCGGATCCTTCCCCCACCCTCGGACTGGGGCATAGAAGAGGTCGAACCAAGCTTCCTGAGGAGCGCCGCCGCGAAGAATGGTCAAACTTTGGTCGCGGTAGGTGCTCGCTTCCCCACGCAGCCCACGAGCGATGACGTCGCGGTTCCAGTCCCAGAGCTCGGGCCAGATCGTCCGCGCGGAACGGCCGAGCGCGTCCGGATGCCGGTCACCCGCGATCGGAACGTAGGCATCGTTATAGATCAGCACACCGTCGCGGCCCCAAAACAGGACCATGCCGACGGGCGAATCGAGCAGCAGCCCGACAGCGGCCTCGAGCCCGGGCGGCCAGCCCGTACGCGGGCCCAGCGCAGTGTCCGCCCAGTCGAAGTCTGCGACGCGCTCGGCCATTTCGCCGTCGCGGAGCGCTGGGGCGATCAACTCGGTCATCGATCCCTCGTCGCCCACCTCCAGCGAGGCCCGCCGGGTCCTATCTTGGCTGAACACATGGACGTAGACGGCACCTCAGCGAACCGCGTGTGCTGATCTACATGCGGCTGGGCCCGCCGGAAACAAGGCCGCCAGCCATCCTGACGCCAACCAGTCGCTATTTGCCGGCTCCGGGCAGGCTGAGGCCATTGACCAGGATCTGGTCGGCATCGCCCTTAGTCACGGCCCAGCTGAGAGATCCGTCCGGTTCCCCCTTGCCGAGCCCCTTGGCCAACAACAGCACGGCGATCAGCTGGGAAGCGTTCTTGTCGCCTCCCGCCTTGCTTTGAATGTCCTGCAGCGCCTTGTCGAGACCGCTGGCACGGACATTGACGTGGAAGTCCGGCATCGGTTGCGTGAGGTGCATGTCCCCGTCGAGGTCGATCTTGAGCAATTTGGATTCGATATGGCTCGGCAACAGGGTCGCGACCATCTGATCGAGCGGCCCGAGCATGCCCTTGAGGCTTTCGGTCACCTCCGGAGACAGCGGATCCTTGGCGTTCAAATCGAACGAGTCGACGACCTTGCGGGCCGCGCCCTCAAGGTGGAACCCCGAGAAGCTGTCCTTCACCACGGCCGAGGTCGGGCACGAGATTTTCGGCCCAGCCCGGGATGAGCCCGCTGGGAAAGCTGGCGCCGTCATATCGGATCTCGCTTTCGACCTTGCCGTCGGCCACGAGACCCGTCGTCCTCAATTGCGCCCCGACATGGTCAGCCGTGAAGGCGCCGAACGGACCTTCCACGATCAGGCGCTCCGCCGATCCGCCCTGTGTCCAGCGATCGAAAAGGGGAAGCGCCTTCCGGAGCAGATCCTTGAGTTCAGCCTGCGAACCCTTGATTGCGGTCGCATCGGTATGGGCGACGAAGAACGCCCAGAGGTCTGCCACAGCCCTGCTGTGCAGGTCATCGACCGCCAGGTTGGCGGAGGTCGAGGCACTCTTGACCGAAACCTTGCCCGGCGCGCCGTTTGGTCCAGGCATGTCGAGATTGACGTCCTGCGAGAAGCCTTCGTTCGATTGCGCTACCTGGACATTGGCTGTGCCGTCTCCAGTGACTGTCGCCATACTGGTCTGCTTGCCGCGATTGATCTCACGCGTTTGCGTCCCGCCCGTGCGGCCCACGACCGCGACGCTCATGCTTTCATAGCTCATGGTGGAGCTTTGAAACCCGATCACCTTCGGGTCGAATATGCCGTCAAAGCTCATTCCGTTGACGACGACGCTGTAGCTGTCTTCGCCGTGTTTGACCGTCAGCCGCGGCAGGCCGCCGCTGGTGACGTGCCATGTGCCGGCCTCGGTCGGCGTCGCCGTCATTGCGTAAGTTGCCGCGTCGACGGTGAGCCCGAACGTTTCCAGGCCGTGCAGTGCCTGCTTCAGGTCGAGCGCGATGGTGTAATGGTCACCTTCGGGCGTGACGGCGACCGGGCTCGTTCCGCCGGAGCCGTTGCCGACATAGCGTTCAAGGCCCGATTTGACGGCCGCGGCCTGCTCAGGTGTGGCGGGAGCCGCCCAAGCGGCCGTCGCAACCAGGGTTGCGGCGCCAAATCCGACCAAACCTGACTTGATCCACATGCTGGGCGCTCCGCGCGATGCTGCTCGCGAAGCGACTTATGACCTCTCGGGGCCCAAAACGCCACTACGGTGGCGGAACTCCGAACGGCTCGGTTAAGCGGCGAGCCGGTGCGGGGTCCACTCCGTCGGAACTTTGCCATGGATGCGCAGGACCTGCGGCGCCATCAGTGCGTGTCGCGCGCTGTCGTAGGACTGGGCGAGCACGACGATCCCGGCGCGTCGGCGCGCCAGAGCGGCCCCGGCCGCGAGGGCTTCGCCGCGATCCAAGAAGGTGAGTGCGCCGCTTGCCGCGAGCTTGTGGCGCCGCACGACGTAGGGTTGGACAAAGTAGAGAGTTTTCTCGGTCATCGGAGGTTCTCCTGACTGAGAACATAACGAGAACAAGTCCATTTGCAAGGACGTCATGCAATGGCTCCCTTCATCGGCTCAATTCCCGATGCCATGGATCACGATCTGGCGACGCTGCGGCCGCCGCCGGTGCTCGACGAGAAAGACCCCCTGCCAGGTGCCAAGCACCGGGCGGCCTGCTGCGGACCGGGATCGACAGGCTGGTCTGGGTGACAAGTGCGCGAAGATGCGCCGGCATGTCGTCCGGCCCTTCCTCTGAATGTTCGTATCGATCGTCCTCCGGTGCGAGCCGGGCCAGAAATCGCAAGGCGTCCGATCGGACGGCCGGGGAGGCGTTCTCGGTGATGGCAAGCGAGGCCGACGTGTGCTGACAGAACAGCGTGATGAGCCCGGTCGAGAAGGTGTGCCGTTTCAGCCATGCCGTCACCGATCCGGTGATGTCGTAGAAGCCCTGACCATCCGTTTGCTCGACGAGCGTTTCGAGAGCTTGACGCATGCAGCCTTTCCAAAGAAGGGCTTGCCGGCTCGCCTCCGACGCGGGACTGTTCAGCGGCGGCCGCACAATCAGAACAGTAACTTCGGGAGAGGATAGATGTTCATCGGCATCGACATCGGCACGACATCGGTGAAATCCGTCCTTGTCGACGAAGCCGGACGACTGGTCGCCTCCTCAACGAAATCGCTCGCCGTGTCTCGCCCGCAGCCTGGCTGGTCCGAGCAGGACCCGCGGGATTGGTGGCAAGCCGTGGTCACAACACTCGATCAGCTCAAGGCCGAACACGGCCCGGCCATGGCTGCGGTCACCGGCATCGGTCTGTCCGGCCAGCAGCACGGCGCCACGCTGATCGATGCCGACGATCGGGTGCTACGCCCCGCCATCCTGTGGAACGACGGCCGCGCCTTCGGCGAATGCGCGTGAGTTGGAGGCCCTGTGCAAGCAGGCGCGCGCGATCACCGGAAACATCGCGATGGCGGGCTTCACGGCGCCAAAACTGCTCTGGGTGCGGCGACATGAGCCGGACATCTTCGCCCGGATCGCAAAGGTCCTGCTGCCCAAAGATTACGTGCGCCTGCGGCTGATTGGCGACTACGTGTCCGACATGTCCGACGCGTCTGGCACCTACTGGTTGGACGTTGCGCGCCGCGCTTGGTCCGACGAGATGCTGGCCGCAACGGGATTGAACGAGTCGCACATGCCGCGACTCGTCGAAGGCTCCGACGTGAGTGGCCGGTTGCGGCCCGAGCTTTGCGCCCAATGGGGCATGGCGCAGGCTCCCGTGGTGGCGGGCGGCGCGGGCGACAATGCCGCCTCCGCCTGCGGGATCGGTGCCGTGACGCCGGGATCGGCGTTCCTGTCGCTCGGCACGTCCGGTGTGCTGTTCGTCTCGAACGAACGGTTTTCGCCCAACACCGCCGGGGCCCTCCATGCCTTCTGCCACGCCCTGCCGAACACTTGGCATCAGATGGGCGTGATTCTCTCGGCCGCGGACAGCCTGAACTGGCTGGCACGGGTGCTGGGCGAGCCGGCGCCCTCGCTCGCCAATGCGCTCGGCGGCGCCGTCTCGACACCCTCGCCGGTTCTGTTCCTCCCCTACCTCTCAGGCGAGCGGACGCCCTGGAACGACGCCGACGCTCGAGGCCTATTCGTCGGCCTTAGCCAGAGCACTGATCGCGCCGCGCTGACTCAGGCCGTGCTCGAGGGCGTCGCCTTCGCGTTTCGCGATTGCCTGCGGGTCCTCGAAGATGCCGGCACGGACGTGACTCGCGCGTTCGCGGTGGGCGGCGGCGCGAACTCCATGCTGTGGCTGCAGATCATGGCCAACGTGCTCGATCGCCCACTCGATCTCGGTGCCGAGGCCGACGTCGGCGCCGCGTTCGGGGCCGCCCGGCTCGGCATGGCGGCGGCACGCGGTGGAGACCCGGTCGACGTCATGACACCCCCGGAGGTGGCGGTCACGGTCGAGCCCGAACCGGGCGCTGGTGCCGGTCTATGCCGAAGCCTACCGCCGCTACCGGGCGCTTTATCCGCTGGCGAAAGCGGCGCGCCAGTAACGGCGCAGCGGGCCCGGCCGTCAGGCCTGCGCGGCTTCCTCGTCCGGCAAGCCGCCGCGCCGTTCGGCGAAGAGCCGGGCGATGAACGCGCAGACGATCAACTGGATCTGATGAAAGATCATCAGCGGCAGGATGGCGATGCCGACGGACGCCGCGGGAAGCAGCACGCTCGCCATCGGCACGCCGCTGGCGAGGCTCTTCTTCGAGCCGCAGAACACGATGGCGATCTCGTCAGCCTGATCGAAGCGGAACAGCCGGCTCAGCGCCGCGGTGGCTGACATGATGACGGCGAGGAAGACCACGTCGATCAGGCAGAGCCAGAACAGGTCGCTGATCGTGAGCCGGCTCCAGATACCGTGGATCACGGCGTCGCTGAAGGCCGAATAGACCACGAGCAGGATGGAGCCGCGGTCGAGCGGGGCAAAGAACTTCCGGTGCTTTGTGACAAAGCCGCCGGTCCACCGGCGCAGGCCGTGGCCGACGAGGAACGGCAGCAGGATCTGCACCACGATCTCGACAATCGCGTCGAACGATACGCCGCCCTGCAGATGCAACAGCAACGCAACCAACGCCGGCGTCGCGAAAACGCCGACGAAATTCGACAGCGACGCGCTGCAGATCGCCGCTGCCACGTTGCCCCCGGCGATGGACGTGAATGCGATCGAGGACTGCACGGTGGACGGCAGCACCGCGAGAAACATCAACCCGATCGTCAAGGTCGGGTCGAGGTGGCCGCCGAGCACTGCCGTAAAGCCAAGGCCGACCAAGGGGAAAAGGCCGAAGGTGATGCACAGCACCAACAGGTGCAGCCGCCAGTGCTTGATGCCGCCGACGATCGCCTCGCGCGACAATCGCGTTCCATACATGAAGAACAGAAGCGCGATCATCACCTTCGTCAGCGCGCCGACAGCCACTGCAGCTTCGCCGCGCGCGGGAAGCAAGGAGGCGAGCAGCACCGTGCCGACCAGCAGCAGCGTGAACGTGTCCGGAAGCATGAGGCGCATCCGATGAGGCAAGTGCTTGAGCATGGACCGAGGTGTGGCGGAGTTCGCTCCGCGGTTCAAGCGAAGCAGAACTTGCATATCTGCTCAATTATCGTTACATGTAACGTCAGGATTAGGAGCGGACCGAATGCGGGTGCCGGTCAGTGAACGGGTGCGGAAGCGCCGTCAATCGCAGCGCGACGCAGGGCTGCGTCCGCTGCAGATTTGGATTTTTGACACGCGGAAACCGGGGTTCACGGAGGAGTGTCGCCGTCAGTCCGAAATCGTGGCCGCAGCCGATGCGGACGATCCTGACCTCAGCGCGTTCGTGGATGCCGTTCTCGAAGATATCAACGGCACAGGCGCGTGACACGGGGCGATCTGGTCACCGTCGCGATGGCGGGCGATTTCGGAAAACCTCGTCCCGCGCTCGTGGTCCAGGCAGACCAATTTGCCGGGACGGGGACAGTAGCCATTCTGCTCATTTCCGGGACCCCCATCGATGCTCCGCTTCTGCGTCTTACTGTTGAGCCCAATTCCACCAATGGTCTCCAGAAAGTGTCGCAAGTCATGGTCGACAAAGTGATGGCGGTGAAGCGTGAGCGGATCGGGCGTCCTTTCGGCCGCCTTGATGACGCAGCCATGGTTGCGGTCAACCGTTCCCTGGCGCTGTTCCTCGGTTTTGCCTGAGCCCCGGCATCGCTCGGGCCGCCTGTGGGCTTACTGCGGCAGAGTTCGCACCGCGCCTTTGGCCGCGCTCGTCGCCAGCATGGCGTAGGCGCGTAAGGCGGTGCTGACCTGGCGTTTCCTGGGCGCTGCGGGGCGCCAGCCGGCCGCCTCCTGGGCGGTCCGGCGCCTGGCGAGTTCAGCCTCATCCACGGCCAGATGCACACGCCGGTTCGGGATGTCGATCTCGATGCGATCGCCCTGCTGCACGAGGCCGATCAGGCCGCCCTCCGCTGCCTCAGGCGAGACGTGGCCAATCGACAGCCCCGAAGACCCCCCGGAAAACCGGCCATCGGTGATCAGGGCGCATGCTTTGCCGAGCCCCTTCGATTTCAGGTAGCTCGTCGGGTACAGCATCTCCTGCATGCCGGGGCCGCCGCGCGGTCCCTCGTAGCGGATCAGAACAACCTCGCCAGGCTTGACGCGGCCATTGAGGATGCCATCCACCGCTGCGTCCTGGCTCTCAAACACATGCGCCGTGCCGGTGAAGTTCAGGATGCTCTCATCCACGCCGGCCGTCTTCACGATGCACCCATCCTCGGCAAGATTGCCGAACAGCACCGCAAGACCGCCATCCTTGGAATAGGCGTGCTCGACGCTGCGGATGACGCCGCCCTCGCGATCGAGGTCCACATCCTCGAAACGGGCGGCCTGGCTGAAGGCGACTTGGGTGGGGATGCCGCCCGGTGCAGCCTTGAAGAATTCGTGCACGGACGCGCTCTTGGTGCGTTTCACGTCCCAACGTTCGAGCGCTTCGCCGAGGCTGCCGGCATGCACGGAGCCAACGGACGTGTCGATCAGGCCGCCGCGGTCGAGTTCTCCGAGGATGCCAATGACGCCGCCGGCATGATGCACGTCTTCCATGTGCACGTTGGCGATCGAGGGCGCGACCTTGCAGAGCACGGGCACGCGACGCGACAGCCTGTCGATGTCCGCCATGGTGAAGTCCACTTCGGCCTCGTGCGCCGCAGCGAGCAGGTGCAGCACCGTGTTGGTCGAGCCGCCCATGGCGATGTCGAGCGTCATGGCGTTCTCGAAGGCCGCAAAGGTAGCGATCGCGCGCGGCAGCACACCCGCGTCGTCCTGCTCGTAGTAGCGCCGAGCGAGATCGACGACGAGGTGACCCGCCTCGACAAAGAGGCGCTTGCGGTCGGCATGGGTTGCCAGCGTCGAGCCGTTGCCTGGCAGCGAGAGGCCGAGTGCTTCGGTGAGGCAATTCATGGAATTGGCCGTGAACATGCCGGAGCAGGAGCCGCACGTCGGGCACGCCGAGCGCTCGATCACCTTGACGTCCTCTTCCGAGATGCGGTCGTCAGCGGCTGCCACCATGGCGTCGACGAGGTCGAGCTTCTTCTTGGCGCCGTTGGCCAGCACGACCTTGCCGGCCTCCATCGGCCCGCCTGACACGAATACAACCGGGATGTTGATCCGCAGCGCTGCCATCAGCATGCCGGGCGTGATCTTGTCACAGTTCGAGATGCACACCATGGCGTCGGCGCAGTGCGCATTGACCATGTATTCGACGAAGTTGGCGATCAGCTCGCGCGACGGCAGCGAATACAACATCCCGTCGTGACCCATGGCGATGCCGTCATCGACCGCGATAGTGTTGAACTCCTTGGCGACGCCACCGGCCGCCTCGATCTCGCGCGCGACAAGCTGTCCAAGGTCCTTCAGGTGGACGTGACCCGGCACGAACTGCGTGAAGGAGTTCACGACCGCGATGATCGGCTTGCCGAAATCGGAATCCTTCATCCCGGTGGCGCGCCACAAACCCCGTGCGCCGGCCATGTTGCGGCCGTGGGTTGTCGTGCGGGAACGGTAGGCAGGCATGGCGGTCTCGGGTCGGCTCGCGTTGGAAAGGTCGCGGCGATCTATTTCACGAAGCGAGATCGGATTCCACTGTCGGGCTGTCAGCCGCGACGCCGATCCGCCGGGTCGCGCCGGCGAGCCATCGCCGCACGACCGGCTCGACGAGCGGCGAGACGGCCTTGCGGACCCGCGCATGATAGGAATCGAGCCAGGCGATCTCGTCCCGCGTCATCAGCGCCGGCTCGACGAGGTTCAAGTCGATCGGGGCAAGCGACACCGTCTCGAAGCCGAGCATCGCGCGTTCGGCGCCCTTGATCTCGCGCTTCTCGACGATGAGCAGGTTCTCGATGCGGATGCCCCAGGCACCGGCTTTGTAGTAGCCGGGCTCGTTCGACAGGATCATGCCGGGCACGAGCGGCACGGTGCCGGTCTTGGCGATCCGCTGCGGGCCTTCGTGCACCGACAGGTAGGAGCCGATCCCGTGGCCGGTCCCGTGATCGAAATCGAGCCCGGCCTGCCAGAGGAACTGGCGCGCGAAACTGTCGAGCTGGGCGCCCGAGACGCCTTGCGGGAAGACGGCGCGCGCGATCGCGATATGGCCCTTGAGCACGCGGGTGAAGCGGTCGCGCATCTCGCGCGTCGGCTTGCCGACCGCGATGGTTCGCGTGATGTCGGTCGTGCCGTCCTCGTATTGCGCGCCTGAATCGATCAGGAAGATGCCGCGCCCGATGGCGAGGTTCGAGGCGGTCGTCACCCGATAATGCGGGATGGCCGAATGCGGGCCGAAGGCGGAGATCGACGGGAAGGACACGTCCTTCAGCGCCAGCGTCTCGCGGCGGAAGGATTCGAGCGCCTCGACGGCGGTGATCTCGGTGAGCTTGCCGGCCGGCGCCATCTTGTCGAACCAGCACAGGAAGCGGGCCAGCGCCACCGCGTCACGCAGATGGGCGGCGCGCGAGCCCGTCGAGTTCCGTCTCGTTCTTGGCGGCCTTGAGCAAGGCGATCGGATCGGTGCCGACGTCCGGCGTGCCGCCGGCCGCTTTCAGGGCCTCGGTCAGCTTGGCGGGCGCGGTCGCGGCATCGAAGCGCAGGGTCGCGCCATGGCGGCCGAAGGTGGCGATGTCTTCGGCCAGCCTGGCCGGGCTCTCGACGCTGGCGAGGTCCTCCAGCTTGTCGCGCACGCTGTTCGAGAGCTTTCGCCCGTCGACGTAGAGCAGCCGGCCGGCCCTCGCGCGGCACCAGCGCGAAGGCGAGGGGCAGGGGCGTGTGCGACACGTCCGAGCCGCGGATGTTGAACAGCCAGGCGACCGCATGCGGGTCGCTGATCACGAGGCCGTGCACGCCCTTCAGCGCCTTGCGCACGGCCGCGAGCTTGGCCTCGGGCTTCTGGCCGGCGATGGCCGCTTGCGGTGCAGGCTGATCGGCGCCCATCGGCGGCGGCGGGCGATCGGGCCAGATCTCGTCGATCGGGTTCGTGTCGACCGCCACGAGCTCCGCGCCGCAGGCCTCCGCCGCCTTGGCGAGGCGCTCGACCTGCCCGGGCGTATGCAGCCAGGGGTCGTAGCCCAGCCGCGCGCCTTCGGCGAGGTGGTCCTCGAGCCAGCGCTCCGGCGGCATGTCGAGCCAGGGCTGCGGCGCGAAACCGCCGTGTCGACCTGCTCGCGCACCTGCACGGTGTAGCGGCCGTCGACGAAGATCGCCGCCTCGTCGGCGAGCACGACGGCCACGCCCGCCGAGCCGGTGAAGCCGGTGAGCCAGGCCAGCCGTTCGGCGCCTTTCGGCACGTATTCGTTCTGATGCTCGTCCGCGCGGGGCACCACGAACCCGTCGAGCTTCAGCTCTCGCAGCCGCGCCCGCAACGCCGCGACGCGCTCGGCACCCTTCGTCGGATCGGCGGTTTCCTCGAAGGATTGGAACAGGCTTTCGAACATGCCCGGGAGCTTAGGCCGGGCGCTCCAGCGCCGCAATGCGATCGGCGGTGTTGCGGTGCCGGTCGGCGCCGGGAATCGCTATCTCTTCAAGATCGCTTCGGCGATTCTCTTCTCTTCCTCCGGCGTGATCTCGACCGGCTTGCTGGAATCGTCGGGAAGGCCAGCGTTGGACTGCCCAATGGGTTCGTCGCGGGGGCGGGCGTTGGGACCGTTGGAGATCGGCCGTTCGAAGCTATGCTTTGGCTCGCGATCCGGGTTCGGCATTGTTGGTCTCTCCGAAAGCACGAAGAACCCCTCCAGCCCCCGAACCGTTCCCGCCGCCGTCCGTTGAAGCAGGGTTCCGGGCCCCCGGCGGCGGAAACCGCACGTCCTGGCCGTCACCACGCCAGGGCCGCCCTGAGGAGCGAGGCGGAACAGCCCGCAAGGGGCCTCTTGATCATGAGGGCGTCGGCGCCGTGTGTTCGAACCGGCCCTTTTTACACCGGATCCATCCGGCCGTACTGGCCCTGAGCATAGAGCAGCGGCTTGCCCGTGCCGACCTCGCGGAGGCGGCGGACAGCGCCGATCGCGATGACGTGGGAATGGCGCTCGATGGCCTCTTCGAGATCGCACTCGATGGCAGCCAAGGCGTCAGCGAGCACCGGGAGGCCGTGCTCGCCGACCGTCCAATCGCCCATGTCGAACCGCGCTGCCCCACGCACGCCCCCCGTCCCGGAGAAGCGAACCGCCAGGGCGCGGTGGCGTGACGCCAGGATGTTGACGCAGAAACGCCGCTCCTCGCGAATGGTCGGCCAGGCGGAGACGCGCCGGTTGATGCAGACCAGGATGCAGGGCGGTTCCAGCGTCAGCGATGTCACGGACGAGGCCGTGAAACCGACGCGACGATCCCCCTCGCCTGCGGCGATGATACAGACCCCGCCGGCCAATTGCCGCATGGCACCGCGGAGTGCGGCCGGCAGGGTATCTTCGGTCGGTCGGGTGAGCATGAACGGCGAAGAACCCCGCGAGGCCGCCGGGCGGCGGCATCGCCTTTTCGTAAACCAAGCCCGCAACCATGGCGAGGGCCAGGTCCTGCGGATTGGTGTCCCGCCGGCGGCTCTGCCGAGAGCCGCCGATGCGGGCGTGCCGAAGCGCTCTACTTGACCCCGAGCACCGCAAGATCGATCGAATCGGCCATGGCTCGGTATCCGGCGTCGTTCGGGTGCAGATGGTCGCCGTGATCGTACTCGGCCTTGATGTGCTTGGGGTTGGCAGGGTCGCGGTCGACCGCGTCGAAGTCGATCACGCCATCGAAGGCCCCGCTGTCCGGATGAAGTTGTTGAGCGCCTGCGCGCTTGGCCTCCTTCTCCTCGCTGTAGTAGCCGAACAGCGGCGTGCCGCGCGAACGTGTCCTCGAACGGCGTGAGCGTCGCGCCGACGATCATGCAGGCCCGTCCGTGCGCGCGCGCGATCAACTGCTTGTAGCCGGCGATGACGTCGTCGGCCGATGGCGCGGGCTCGCCCTTGGGCGAGAGCAGCGAGCCCGGCCAGCCGATGTCGTTGATGCCCATCATCAGCACCACCGTGTCGGCGGCAGGCTGGCTCAGCACGTCGCGGTCGAAGCGGGCGAGCGCGTTGTCGCCCATGCGATCGCGCAGGATGCGCGCCCCCGAAATGCCCTGGTTGACGACCGCGACCGGCACGCCCTTCTTGCTGCAGCCGCTCGGCCAGAAAGTCCGGCCAGCGGTGGTTGGCGTCGACCGTCGAGCCGTCGCCGTCGGTGATCGAATCGCCGAACGGCACGACGGCGCGCGCCGTTCGCTGGCGCGTCCACTTGGATTTCATCGAGGAAGATGCCGCGACGGAAAGGTTTGTGCGGGCTTGAACGTCGCATCGCGCCGTCTGGTCGCCCGCGGCCGAGAGATAGGCGGTCTGCTTGCCGTCGTTGTGCCAGGTCGTGGCGGGCGAGACGTCATGAAAATAGGCTGGATACGGCGAGCAGGCGAGCGCCGGCACGGTCCATGTCCACCGGATCGCTGAGCGCCGGAGCGCCCGGGCGGGATCGGTGATCCCGGGCTTGCCGCCGAAGGTGAGCGCTTTGTCGGTTCCAGGCTTGGTGGCCCCGCCCTCGGCGGCAATCGCCACATGTGCGGCCGAGATCGTCAGGGGCTCCGTGCCGTAGAGGTTCGAGAAGCCTACCCGGAGCTGATGACCGCCGATGCTGATCCGGGCGATCTGCCGAAGTGTCTGGTCGCGCAGCGGCCGCGGAATACCCACAGGGGCGAAGAAATCCGCTGCCCAGATCGGCTGCGGGCTTGCCGCCCACGTCGGCAGCCATGCCTTGCCGGCCTCGGCCGCGAACGACGCGCCGCTTCCCCACAAGAGCGCGATCGCTGCAACTCCGGGCATCAACGCCCGCGTGAATTTAAGCTGTTTCATTGCTGTCCTCCCATTCGTCGTCGTGACGGTGTCTCCGCACGTCGCGCCGGTTTGTCCGGCGGCCTATAATCACCGCAAGGGCAGCCGTTTTGCCAGTGCGTTTTGGCGATGCTCAGCCGTGAGCGAAACGACCCACGCAGTTCGGGGACCTACGAGTTCCCGCGAACGCGCTTGAGCGCATAGAGCGCTTCGAGCGCCGCCTTGGGTGTGAGTTCGTCGGGGTCGATGGCGTCGAGCGCGGCGCGAAGCGGATCGACCGTGGGGGCGGCGGCGGGATTGAGCAGGGCGAAGAGGGGCAGATCCTCGACGAGGCGCTCGACCGGCGCGACGCGGGAATTGGCTTCGAGTTGCCCCAGGATCGCGCGGGCGCGCTCGACGACGGCGCGCGGCAGCCCGGCGAGCTTGGCAACCTGGATGCCGTAGGAGCGATCGGCCGCGCCGGGCAGCACCTCGTGTAGGAACACCACGTCGCCCTGCCATTCGGTGACGCGCATGGTCAGGTTCCGCACCCGCTTCAGCCGCTTCGTGAGCTGCGTCAGCTCATGGTAGTGCGTGGCGAAGAGGGCGCGCGAGCGGTTGATCTCGTGCAGGTGCTCGACGGCCGCCCAGGCGATCGACAGTCCGTCGAAGGTGGCGGTACCGCGGCCGATCTCGTCGAGAATGACGAGGGCGCGCGGGCCGGCCTGGTTCAGGATTGCGGCCGTCTCCACCATCTCGACCATGAAGGTCGAGCGCCCGCGCGCCAGATCGTCGGCGGCGCCCGACGCGCGAGAACAGACGGTCGACGACACCGATCCGGGCCGCGGTCGCGGGCACGAAGGAACCGGCCTGGGCCAGGATCGCGATCAGGGCGTTCTGGCGGAGGAAGGTGGATTTGCCCGCCATGTTCGGGCCGGTGACCAGCGCGATCCGGCCGCCGCGATCTGCAGCACCACCGAGATCGGAGTCGTTCGCGACAAAGCTCTTGCCCCGGGTCTTCAGCGCGGCTTCCACCACCGGATGGCGGCCGCCCTGGATCATGAAGGCGCCGCTGTCGTCGACGACCGGCCGGCTCCAGCCACGGCTCGCCGCAAGCTCGCCCAGCGCCATGGCCACGTCGATGCCGGCCAGCGCGTCGGAGACAGCCCGAAGCGCGCTGGCTTCGGCCAGCACCGCACCCAGCAGCATCGTCGAAGATTGCGAGTTCGAGGGCTTGCGCCTGGTCGGCCGCCGAAGCGATGCGGGCATCGAGTTCGGCCAGTTCCGTCGTGGCGAAGCGCATCGCGCCCGCCATGCTCTGGCGGTGGATGAAGCGGGCATTCTCGGGCGGCCGAAGCCACGCCTCGCCAACGCTTTGTGGCACCTCGATGTAGTAGCCAAGGAAGCTGTTGTGCTTCACCCGCAACCCGCGCACGCCGGTCTCATCGGCATAGCGCCCCTGCAGCGCGGCGATCACCTGGCGGGTGTCGTCGCGTAGCGCGCGGGCCTCGTCGAGGCCGGCGTCCTGTCCGGCACGAACGAAGCCGCCGTCCCGCTTGTTCAGCGGCAGCTCGTCGGCCAGCGCCGCCGCGAGCTGGGGCCGCAGCGCCGCGTCGACCTGCCCGGCCGCGTTGGCGTAGGCGGCGACCGCTTCCGGCAGCGGACCCGTATCGATCAGCATGTGCCGCACCGCTTCGGCGGCCAGCAGCGCGTCGCGGACAGCGGCCAAGTCGCGCGGGCCGCCACGGTCGAGCGCCAGCCGCGACAAGGCCCGGGCGAGGTCGGGAGCCGCCTTCAGGGCGGCGCGCACGCGCGACCGCGGACCGGCATTCGCCACCGCCCAGTCGACCGCGTCGAGGCGACCCGCGATCGCCGCGGAGTCGACCAGCGGCGCGGCGACGCGGCTCGCGAGGAGGCGACCGCCCGCCGCCGTGACGGTCAGGTCGACGGAGCCGAGCAGCGAGCCGGCACGATCACCCGTTAGCGTCCGCACCAGCTCGAGATTGGTCCGCGTCGCAGGGTCGATCTCCATGGCGGCGCCCCGCTCGATGCGGGCCGGCGGCTGCAGATGGGGCCGTGCACCGACCTGGGTGCGCGTGACATAGGCCACCGCGGTGGCGGCGGCCGCGATCTCAGCCGGCGACAGCCGGCCGAAACCGTCGAGCGTCTCGACGCCGTACCATTCCCGCAGGCGGCGCTCGGCGAGGCTCGTCTCGGCATACTCGCGCGCGACCGGCGTCACGGCGGCCCGGACGTCTCCGACGATGGATGCAATCTCGCGGTCCCGGTGCAACGCCTCGGGCAAAACCAGCTCGCGCGGTTCGAGCCGGGCGAGAAGGCCGGCCAAACCGGCCTGTGCCGTCTCCGCGACCTGGAACGTGCCGGTCGAGATATCGACGGACGCCAGGCCGAAGACCGCGTCCGCGCCGTCGCCGATCCGAGCGAGCGCCACAAGCGCGTTGGCCTGCGCCGGATCGAGCAGGCGGTCTTCCGTGATGGTGCCGGGGGTCACCAGCCGGACGACGGCACGCTGCACGACCGACTTGCCGCCGCGCTTCTTCGCCTCGGCTGGGTCTTCGACCTGCTCGCACACCGCGACCCGATGGCCGAGGGCGATCAGCCGGTGGAGGTAGTCGTCCGAGCGATCGACCGGCACGCCACACATGGCGATGTCGGCGCCCTGGTGCTTGCCGCGCTTGGTCAGCACGATGTTCAGCGCTCTGGCCGCGATCTCGGCGTCCTCGAGGAACAGCTCGTAGAAATCGCCCATCCGGTAGAACAGCAGGCAATCCGGATGCTGCGCCTTGATGCCGAGGTATTGCGCCATCATCGGCGTCACGGGGAAGGCGGGCTGCTCCGGTTCCGGTGCAGCGACGGCCGATGGCGCGGTCGGGCGGGCGGCAGCTTGCGACATGGGGTGAGCCTAGCGGATCCGCCCTGCGAAGCCCATCCGGGGCCGGCGGTCGTCCACCGGAAGCTTGCGGCGCGGACCGCGAGGACGCCCTGCGCGGGGAGACGCCGCTGCGGAGAACGGCGCCGTCAGCTGGTCTTGATCCCGAGCCGCTGCATCAACCAGGGCATGGTCAGCCCTTGCACGAAAACCGAGAAGGCCACCACCGAGAAAGCGACGACGATGATCGCCTGCCGCTCCGGGATCTGAGCCGGAAGGGCGAGCGCGAGGGCGAGGGCCAGCGCGCCACGCAGGCCGCCCCAGAACAGCACGTGCTGATAGGCGAGGCTGATCCGCAGCTTTGTCGGCCAAAGCACAAGGCACAGCGGGTAGACCGTGACGGCCCGGCCGACGAGCACGAGCAGGATGCCGATGAGCGCGGCGTCGTAGAACGATCCGAGCGGCTGTCGCGCTTCGCGTGCGCCGATCAGGATGAACACGCTCGAGTTCGCCAGAAAAGCCGCGTATTCCCAGAATGACAGCACATGGCCTCGGCCGCTTTCGGAGATCGCCCCTCGCCAGCCGTGGTTGCCGACGAGGAGGCCGGCGGCGAGGGAGGCCAGCACGCCCGAAGCGCCGACATGCTCGGCCAGCAGGAATGACCCATAGGCCGCGATCGTCGTCAGCGTGATTTCCACCAGGTGATCGACGGTGCGGCCGGCGACGAGCATGAGCAGGAATGCCACGCCGGCGCCGATTGCGACGCCACCGGCGATGGTCCAGACGAGCGAGGCTCCGATGACCGGCAGCGAACCGGAGCCGCCATTCGCCACCGCGACCAGAACCGCGAACCCGACCGCGGCGGCGCCATCGTTGAGCAGGCTTTCCGATTCCACCAGCATACTGAGGCGCCGCTCGACCCGCATCTCCTTGAAGGCCGCGATGACCGACACGGGATCGGTCGCGGCGATCAGAACGCCGAACAGTCCGGCGCCGATCCAGCTCCATCCCAAAGCGAGCCTGACGCCGAACGCCACCACGAGGGCGCCGATCGCCACGCCGACGAAGGCCAGCAGAACGGTTGCGGGCAACTCCCGGCGAAAGGACCTCCAGTCGAGCTGCAACGCGGCTTCGAAGATCAGCGGGGGCAGGATGACGTTGAAAATGAGGTCCCGGCTCAGCGGACACGTCCAAGCCGCTCGGCAGAAACCCGAGCCCATAGCCTGCGGCCACCAGCCCGGTGCTGTAAGGCAGATGGATGCGGCGGCACAGCATTGCCACGAGCGAAGCGGTCAGCAGGATCAAGCCGAGCGTGACGATCGGCAGGTCGTTCAAGCTGTGGGCCGTGGTTTCGGTCATTCGAAGCAAGAACTATAAAGCTTCGGCCGCCGCAAGGCGCGCGTCGCCGGGCCGCGGGCGCGTGCCGCCGGCGCCATGAGCGCGTCGCCGTGAATGCGCTAAGGTGCGCGAATCGCCGTCTCGCGGCCGGAGAACCGGAATGTCCGAAGCAACGCAGGCCGCAATGCCGTCCCGGATGGGACCGCTCGCTGCAGCGGCAGTCGTTCTGGCGGGTGCGGTCGCAGCGGCGGGCGCCTCGGGATCGCTGGCGACGGCCGTTGCCGCGGTTGGCCTTGGGACGCTCGGGTTGCTGGCCGTCGCCGTGACGGTGCTGCAACGGCCGCCACACCTCCTGCTGGTGCTGTTCGACGTCCTGGTGCTCGCGGCCTTCGTGGCCTGGCGGGATCCGAACGCGACACTGTGGTCGGTTCCCGGCGTCTGGCTCGACGTGACCCATCTCACGCCGGTCGGGTCGGCCACGATGGTGCTGCTCTATGCCGCCGCCTCCGTGGTCGCGCTGGTGCGATTGCATCGGCATCTGGCGCCGCGCGAGCAACTGGCCGTGCTGCTCATCCCCGTGCTTTTCAACCTTGCCTTGTCGCTTGGCGCCGATCCGCTGACGCAGCAGGTCGGCCGACTTGGCGGGCTCGGGGCGGGATGCCCGACTGGATCCAGGGGGCTCTCGGTCGAGCGCTGGTCCTGACCGCCTTTCTCGAGATCCTGGCCGGGCTTCTGCGCATCCTCGTCGCCGGGCGGCTGACGGCCGACCTGCGCATTCATGCGGTGCTTATCGGCAGCGCCATCCATGCTGCAATCGCGCCGAACATCGCCGACCTGCCGCAGACCATTCAGCACGTGGCCGGGCCGATTCTCGCCGTGCCGGCTGCGGTGATCTGCGCCGCGCTGGCCCAGTCCGGCCTCTGGGCGGTCGTGTTCGTGATCGTCGGACTCACTATCGACGCGCTGCACGGCACGCCGCCGATCCCCAGCACGGCACGCAGCCATTGGCGCAACGGGCGCCACGAAGGGCGCCATCTACGGCGGCGTCTTCATGTTCCTGCTGCTCGCCGCCGACGTCGCTTTACAAGACGCCCGGCGTGGCGTCCCGATCATGCGCGCGGTTCCGCCGCTGGCCGGCGCCGTCGTGGGTGCCGCGCTGTTTCCGCTGGCGCAGACCATCGTCGGCAGCGCCGACGGCACGCCGCCCTTCTTCGGGCGGCTCAGGGCCGCCTACGCGCGGGACCGCGGCTACGTCCGCGGCGCTCGTGGTCGGCGTCGGCGTCGCGCTGGCGCTCAGCTCGCAACCTCCGCAACGACGATGGGCTGTTCCGCTTCCTCGCGATGTTTCTCGTCGGCGCGCTCGCCTATGCGGGCGTCGACCTCGGTGGCCGATCTGCTGCGCCTGCTTCGCGGGCGCCGCAAGACGATGCAGAACTGGCATGTCTATGCGCTCGGCACGCTGCTCGGCGGCCTCGTCGGTGGCGCGCTCGGCTGGTACTTCGATGCCGCGCAGATCGACGTGGTGGTCTCGAAGTTCTTCGCCTACACGGATCTCGACTATGCCGGCGTCGGGCGGGCCATCAATCCGTTCGGCACCTATCCGCTGTTCAACAAATACGGCGCCATCGACCTCGGTCCGGTGGCAGGCGGCGTGCGGCTGTTCTTCGACGAATCGCTGACCGGGGTCGTCAACTGGGCCATTGCGGCGCCGCTGTTCAGCATCAACTTCTTCGTGCTGACCGCGATCATCGACCGGTCGCTGTCGCCGCTGAAGCGCCTGTTCAGCGTGGCAGGGTTTCCAGGGGCTCGTCGAGCAGGCCGTCCGCGTGCTCGGCTGGGGCCTCTGGATGGCGCCGGTCATCAATTCGTTCCTGCGCCAGTCGCCCGAGCCGTCCTGGTACAATCAGGATGGCGCCATCCGGACCGTGATGGCGACGGGCGCCGACTTTTTCCTGCCGACCGCACAAGTTTCAGGTCTGGAGCCTCGCCGTCTTCACGGGCCTGCTGGCCTACGACTGGCTGCGCGTGCTGATCTGGTTCGACCACATGGGGCTGCGTGTCGCGACACTGGTCAACCTCACCTTCATCGGCGGCGACCGGGCTCGACGAGGCAGCCGCCCGCTTACACCGGCCACTCCGGCCGAACGCGCGTCATTCCCGATGGGATCCGCCGCTTTGCCACCTGGGCGCCGCTGCTCATCCCCTTCTACATCCCGCGCGGCGCCAACTGGGACAAGGCCTGGACCGGCGCCGAGCAGTTGCGCAAGCTCGGGCGCTCCGTTCGCGAAGCCGGTGTGGGACATGTTCGCGGCCTATCTGGCGGCAGGAATTCTTTGCCTGATCGCCGCAGTCGTGATTCGGCGCGTCTGGCGCGGTCGCGTCCCGGCGGCCGGGCCCGCGGCCGCCAACGTGCCGCGCAAGGTCCTCGAAGGCCGAGAGGTCTTCGGGCTGGCCAACGGTTTCATGCGGATGGAATTGTCGGCCGACGGACGTGGCTACACGACCATCGAAGGGGCCGCGCGCGGCGGTGCGCCGGCCGACATTTCGAAGCGGCCCGACGATGCGTTGCAGATCGTCGGACCGTTCCTCTACATCCAGGACGGAGCGGCATCCGGCCTGGAGCCTCGGCTTCGAGCCGATGCGGATCGGCAGCCCCGATTACGGCGCTGGCGCAGAGCGAACCCGGTTGCGTTCGCCTGCGCAACAGCGTCGGGCGGCGTCAAGGCTACGGCCCAGCGTCAGCCTCGCCGAGGACAGTTGCGCCGAACTGTGGCGGGTCACGGCTGGACGAACGACACCGCAGGCGCGAAGACGGCTGCGGCTGACGAGCTTCCGCGAAATCGCCATGAACAATCCGGGCACCTATCTGCGTGACCCGGACTTCAACGCCATCCACGTCGAGACGTGGTTCCTGCGGCCGCTCAACGCCATCCTGGCACGCAACCGGCTGCTCCGAAACAGCGTCGGGCGCATGTCGCACGAGGTCGGCTTTCATGCCGTCGGCTTCTCGGGCGCGGAGGCGCCGACTGCGTCGGCTACGAGGATTCGCGGACCCGCTTTCTGGGGCCGGCGGCGTCCGCAACCCGAGAGGCCTCGGACCGATGGCGCGCCGCGCAAGCCCGGACGACGAAGGTTCGCTCTACACCTTCGACCCGGCGGTCAGTCTGACCGTCGACGTCGTGCTGCCGGCGAAGGGCGCGGCGGAGCTTGTCTATGCGACGGGTCACGCGCGTGACGAGATGGCCGCCGCAGGTGTCGTCGCGCGCCTTGATCGGGCGTGCCGCCGCTCGAGGAGCCGCGCGGTGCGCCGGAGCCTCGACCGGCAGCGCGCCTTCGATCCGGAGCCGGCCTGCTGCCGCCGAGCGCCTGGCCGTTCCACTTCGCCCGCGACGGCGCGCTGCACCTCACCGAACAGGACGCCCCGTCCCTGGGCGCACGTCATCGCCAATCCGATCGGCTTCGGCACCGTCGTTTCGAACGAGGGCGAGATCCACTCCTACATGGCGAACGAGCGGCAGAATGCGCTGACGCCGTTCCGCTTCGAATCGACTCCCACGGCCTTGCCCGGCCAGCTGATCTACGTTGTCGATCTCGCCACGCAGCGAGGCCGACACGGCCGGCTTCGTGCCGTTCCGCCGGACCGACGCGACCTACGATGTGGTCTACGACCTCGGCGTGGCCACCTTCACGATGCGCCGCGGCGATCTCGAACTCGAACTGATCGTCTACGTCCTCCCGGTCGGGCACAGCGACGTGCGGCTGCTGACCATCCGCAACCATGGGAGCACGAAGAAGCGCTATCGGGTCGTTCCCTATCTCGACATGGTGCTCGACCAGAACCCGTCGGACTCGGTCGGCAAGCTCGAAGCGGAGCGCGACGAGGCCACCGAGGCCCTGCTGTTCACCAACCCGAAGAACGACTACCACCGCGGCTGGGCTTTCGCGGCCACCAGCCTGACGGCCGCACTCGCCGAAACCGTGCGGGCGCGCTTCTTCGGCAGTGCCGGTCGCGACTTGACCAACCCGGTCATGGTCGAGACGGGCTTTCCGGACGGTTCGGCGGATGACGACGGGCGGCGGGTGGCGGGCTTCGTCGGCGAGGTCGACGTGCCGGCTGGGCAGGCGGTCGAGGTCGCGGTCGTGCTCGGCCAGACGCCGATCGCGCGACGAAGCCCTGAAGGCCTCGAATCTGCGCGATCCCGTCGCGGCCCGTGCGGCGCTGAGCGCCACGCGGGCCTGGTGGGCCGAGCGGCTCAGCGCCATCCGTGTCGAGACCAACAACCCCGAGTTCGACCGACTGGTCAATCGTTGGCTGCCCTATCAGGCCTTGACGGCCCGGATCTGGGGCCGGACCGGCCCGAACCAGCGCGGCGGCGCCTATGGCTACCGCGACCAGTTGCAGGACGTGCTGCCGTTCCTGTTGCTCGACCCGCGGCTTGCCCGCCGGCAGATCGTGCTGCATGCCGGGCCAGCAGTTCCGCGAAGGCGACGTGCTGAAGTGGTGGCATGTCGCTCCCAACGGGCAAGACCGGGCTTGCCCAGCGCACGCGCGCCTCCGATCCGCATCTGTGGCTGCCTTACGTCGTGGCCCGCTATGTCGAGGCGACGGGCGATCGCTCCGTGCTGCACGAGCAGGTTCCCTATCTCGAAGGCGCCGCTCTGCCGGAAGGCGCCATCGACATGCTGGTGACGCCAAGCCCGTCACGCGAGGTCGACAGCGTCCTCGGCCATTGTCAGCGCGCGATCGGCTACACGCTCGCACGCATGGGTGCGCACGGCCTGCCGCTCGTCGGCTCGGGCGACTGGAACGACGGCGTCGACGAGGCCGGGCGGGGCGGCCACGGCGAAAGCACCTGGCTCGCCTGCTTCTTCTACGACGTCCTGACCCGCTTCGGGCCCATCATGGGTGAAGGACCAGGAGGAGCTGGCCGCCCGACTACGCCGAGGCCGCGGCTCGGCTGAAGGCGGCGATCGACGGCGTATGGACCGGCGACCACTACGTTTTCATGTTCGATGACGCCGGCGAGCCCATCGACCCGCCGAGCATCATGACGACGTCCTGGCCGGTTCTGTCCGGCGCGGCCGACGGCGAACGCGGCCTGGCGGCGCTGGAGAACGGGCTGGCGCATCTGGAACGCAAGGATCGCATCCTGCTGCTCACGCCGCCGTTCAGCGACAAGTCGCGACCCTATCCGGGGCGGATCGCCGACTACCCGCCCGGCGTGCGCGAGAACGGCGGCCAGTATACCCACGGCGCCACCTGGACGGTGGATGCCTTCATGCGCTTGGCCGACGCGAGCTCGGTCGCGCGGCGCGACCGATGCCGCCCAGCATTTCACGGCGCGAGCCTTCGAGTGCTGGTCCAAGATCTCGCCTCTGGGCAAGACGGAGGGCGATGAGCTCGCGGTCTACGGCCTGGCGCCGCATCAGCAGCCGGCCGACATCTACGATGGCCCGCAATATGGCGGGCGGGGTGGTTGGAGCTGGTACTCGGGCTCCGCCGCCCGCATGCTATCCGCCGCCTATGCCATCCTTGGTCTTCACATGAAGGACGGCAACATCGAGGTTGGTGAGGGCTTGTTCGAGCCGAAGGGCGACCTTCAGGTGCGCTCCTTGTCGGTGAAGGGTCTCGTCTGGCGGCCGGACCTGAGGGGGCCGGTCACCAAGCGCGAACTCGAGACGGTGGACTGAGAGCCGGCTCAGGATGCGAAGGCGGAGCAGACTTCGAATGCTGCTTACGCCTCCTTCGAATCGGCTGACGCCTCCGTCTTCGAAGAGAGCGCCTGCGCGATCCGGTCGACCTCTTTCGATGTCGTCCGCCGCACCTTCGTTTCCGCGTCGCGATAGAGCGCCACCACCTCCTCGCCGAGGGCGGTGAGCACGGCCCCGCCGCCGTTCCGGCCGCCGCCGCGCGCGGCGACCAGCGGGCTGGCGAACATCCGATTCATCTCGTCGGTCAGCAGCCAGGCCCGTCGGTACGCCATGCCGAATTCGCGGCCGGCCGCCGAGATCGAGCCCGTCTTGCGGATCGCTTCGAGCAAAGCGATCTTGCCGGGCCCCAATCGGCTGCCGCTGTCGAAATCCATCCGCAGGGTCACGCGTGCCGACATGCCGTGCGATCGTCCTCAGATGTCGCGAGATCGACCGACTATAGCACGGCCGCGTCGAGGTGGCGCACCGGCGTAGGGACCAAGGGCGTTGCCTCTGCACGATAGAGATGGACCGTTCCCGGGAACAGTACCGCTCGCGGGGTATGTCGCACGTTCGGCGCTTGGGCAAACTACGAGCCGCGACGGTCATGCCGCGCACGCCGTCGAGAGGATGCAATGATACTTGCGGGCAAGGTGGCCATCGTGACCGGAGCGGGCTCCGGGATCGGCCAGGCCTGCGCGGTCATCATGGGCCGCGAGGGCGCCACCGTGGTCGTCCTCGACCGCCACGAGGCTGGCGCGGCCGCGACCGTCGCGGCGATCCGCGACAGCGGCGGTACGGCGTCGGCGAGTGTCGTCGACGTGACCGATGACAAGGCCATCGAAGCGCTGGTGCGCGACACACTCGCCCGCTACGGCCGCATCGACATCCTGCATAATCACGCCGGCGTTCAGGTGGAGGGGACGCTCGAAGAGGTGGCGTTGGACGGCTTCGATCGCTCGTGGGATGTCAACGTCCGCGCCCATTTCTACGCGGCCCGCCATGTCATGCCGGCGATGAAGGCGCAGGGCGGCGGCGCCATCCTGAACACCTCGTCGAGTTCGGGCGTGCTCTACGACCGCGAGATGATCGCCTATGCGACGACCAAACATGCCGTGATCGCGATGACACGCCAGATGGCGCTCGATTACGCGCGCTTCGGCGTCCGGGTGAACGCCATCTGTCCCGGCTGGGTCGATACCCCGTTCAACGACCCCTTCATCAAGCAGATGGGCGGGCGCAACGCGGTCGAAGCCTATGTGCGCGGCAAGGTGCCGATGGGCCGCTGGGGCCGCGTCGAGGAGATCGCCGAGGCGGCGCTATTCCTGGTCTCCGATCGCGCTTCCTACGTCACCGGGCAGGCGCTGGTCGTCGACGGCGGCGAGACGATCTAGCGGCGCTGCCATGTGAAGGCCGACACAGCGTCCGGTTCACCTCAGACGCCTGGAAGGTCTGCTTCTCGTTGCGTCAAGGGCTGAACTCAGCCCTATTGCGCGGCACCGGTCCGTGCGCTAACACTGAACCGCATGGTTCAGTATTCCACAGCGCGCCTTGACGCGTCCTTTGCTGCGCTCTCGGACGCGACCCGACGCGGTGTTCTGGAGCAGCTCGGCCGTTCAGACGCTTCGATCACGGAGCTCGCAGAGAAGTTCCACATGACCCTCACGGGCATGAACAAACACGTCGGGGTCCTGGCGCGGGCGGGGCTGGTCACGACGGAGAAGGTCGGGCGCGTGCGCACCTGTAGGCTCGGCCTGCGCGGCCTCGAGGAAGAGGCGGCCTGGATCGAAGGGCGCCGCCAGATCTGGAATGCACGTTTCGACGCACTGGACGACGTGGTCGAATCCCTGAAACAGAAGGAGACAGTCGATGGGCGGAAGAGTGAGTGACGGCCGCACGAAGGTCGAACGCAGGTCCGAGCGAGAACTCGTCGTGACGCGGATCTTTGACGCCCCAGTCCGCCTCGTCTTCGACGCGTGGACCAAGCCCGAGTTGTTCCAACGGTGGTGGGCGCCGAAGTCGAGCGGCGTTCCCCTGCTGTCCTGCGAGATGGATGTGCGCACCGGGGGCGGGTATCGCATCGCGTTCGGACACGACGCCTCGAATTCCAGGGCCTTCTTCGGCAAGTATTTGGACGTATTGCCGCCCTCGCGCCTCGTCTGGACCAATGACGAAGGCGACGATGGCGCCGTGACCACCGTGACCTTCGAGGAAAAGGACGGCAAGACGCTGCTGGTCCTGCAAGAACTCTATCCCTCGAAGAAGGCGCTGGACGAGTCGTTCGTCGGGATGGAAGATGCGATGCCCGAACAATTCGAGCAGTTGGATGACCTTCTCGTCACCCTGGACCCGAGCGGCTAACCGCCATCAGCTCCGAGTATCCCAATCAGCCGTGGTTAGACACGCACCGGCGCGGCTGTTCGGACTTAGTGGCCCAATCTGACGTTTGGTGCTTGTAAGGCCCGGCCGGTTCCGATCCATCGAAGACGCTTGGAACGCCTGCTCAGGGACAGCTCGCTTGCGTGTTGAGGGGCCCCCCTAGCCGCTGTCCTCGATGATCCCGCCCTCGATCCGTCGCTCGGTGCAAATGTTGCGGGATCGGACGGAACAGCGCCGCTGCGGTCGAGGCAAAGTCAATGTGTTCCACCGGACGCGTTTAATCTTTCGCCCGTCAGCCAAGCCGCGGCGTCCGAAGCGAGAAAGACGACCGCAGGAGCGATCTCCTCCGGCCGCGCGAAGCGCCCACCAAGCGGTGTCGAGGCGATCAGCGCATTTGCGGCCTCGCTGCCGACGAAGCCGAGCGTTCGAGTACCTTCCGTGTCTGTGTGGCCAGGCGCCACGATATTCACGCGGATGTTGCGCGGGCCTAGCTCCTTGGCGAGCGCCAGGGACAATGTGTCGATCGCACCCTTGCTCGACGCATAGAGGCTCGAATACGGAACCGGATTTTCGCTGGCAATCGAGCTGATGTTGACGATGCTGCCGCCTTCTTTAGGAAAGTGCTGCACGGCCTGTTGGATTGCAAGGATGGTTCCAAGCACGTTGACGTCGTAATGGCGGCGGAACTGCGCCTCCGAGATGCTGCCGACGGGTCCAAATTCAAACACGCCCGCATTGTTCACGAGAATGCTGGGCCGGCCCAATGCGTGCTCGGTCTCCGCAAACAAGCGCTCCACGTCAGTCGCCTTCGAAACGTCGGCCATAACCGCGACCGCGCGACCGCCGTGGGCGGCAATGTGCTTCACGACAGCCTCGGCACCGTCTTTGTCGGAGCCATAGTTGACCGAGACCGCAGCGCCCGCTTGAGCGAGAGCCTTGGCGATAGCAGCGCCAATGCCTTTCGAGGCGCCCGTCACAATCGCGACCTTGTTGTTCAAGCTGATCATTTTCGCTTCCATCTTTGCGTTAAGGTGCGGGGAACACTCCGCAGCCACGTCTTCAACGATGGATGACAGCTGGCTATTCCTCAGATCAGGCAGTAGGTGCGTACGGGAAATAACATCAATTCTTTTTTGGAATAGATATGGATCGATTGGCGGCGATGCAAACCTACGTCACGGTGATCGAGACGGGCTCGTTCTCGGCGGCTGCACGTCAGATGCGCGTCGGGCAACCTGCGGTATCGAAGGCAATCGCTCAGCTTGAAGATCGGCTTGGCGTCACGCTGTTATCGCGCTCGTCACGCAGCCTGAGCGCGACCGATGCTGGCCGTCTTTTCTACGAGCGCGCCAAGCACGCGATCGCAGAAGTCGATGAAGCGGAGCTCGCCGCGAAGGGCGCAGGTGTCGGTTTGACTGGAAGCTTGCGTGTCAGTGCGCCGATAACCTTCACCCGGCTTAGACTTGTCCCCGCACTCGGGCGGTTCCTTGCGCAGCATCCGAACCTCGATCTGGATTTGATCCTCGACGATCACAATGTCGATCTCATCGGAGAAGGGATCGACATCGCCTTGCGCATGGGCCGCCTAACGGACTTGGCGCTCGTCTCGCGCAAACTCGTCGAAATCCCGCGGCGCGTCGTCGGCACGCCGGAATACTTCGCCCGGGCCGGAGTTCCGGCAACGCCGCGCGACCTGGAGTGCCACGAAGCGATCATTTATGTGCCGCAAGGTGGTGGCCCCAATTGGACATTCGTCAAGGACGGCGCGGAGGAAAGCGTCGTCTTGCATGGTCGCCTTCGTACGACCGCCGCCGAGGCAGTGCGCGAGGCGGTGCTGGCGAACCTGGGACTCGCGGTGGCGAGCGACGCCATGCTTGGATTCGAACGAAAGAGCGGTGCCGTGCGGGAGGTTTTGGCGGACTGGCGCCTGCCCTCGATCGATTTGTGGGCAGTGTTTCCTTCCGGCCGACGCGTCAGCGCCAAAGCGCGGAGCTTTTTGGCGTTTGTGGAAAGGGAGCTGGAGCCGGGGGCTAGTTCCCCGACTGTCGACGAGCCCCGCTAACGCTGCCACGCGACGGTTGACCTTTTCCCGGTAAGACTCCGTGTCTTCGATCGTGCGCCAACGTCATCGCGGCCTATCGAGCAATCGTTATTGCGGGTTGTCCGAAGCCCGAAGCGTTTCGAACAGATTTCCGAATGGTCGCGATAAGCGCGTGGTTGGGCGTCAGGCGCCCAGCCGACTTCAGCTTTCCACCCCATCGCAACCATTCCCACAGGCCGCAGTGAACGACAGCTCATCGGGTAAAGCTGTCCTTTCGAGAGCGCCGCCGTTGCTGGTTACCGCCCTTGGGCCTACAAGGATCGACGTGCCGTAACGAGGCAGCCCCATGGCCACCGCAGCAGCGTACGTATTGGGGCATTCTGAGGCCGAGCTTCAAAGACTGGCAACCCAGGCGCGGCTCATCGATCCCATCACGCGGCGCTTTCTGACCACAGCTGGAATTTCTACAGGCATGAGAGTTCTGGACGTCGGCAGCGGCGCTGGTGACGTCGCCATGCTGATTGCCGCCATTGTTGGTCCAGAGGGTGAGGTGGTCGGCACGGATACGTCGGCGACCGCGGTCCGAACCGCAGAAGATCGCGTTCAGGCAGGCGGGATCGCGAACATCACGTTCCGGCATGGCGATCCGGCGGACATGATCTTCGACAAGCCGTTCGATGCCGTCGCCGGACGCTACGTCCTGCAGTTCATGGGAGACCCGTCGAACGCGCTCGCAAGGCTTGCTTGCCATCTCAGTCCGGGCGGCTTGATCGTCTTTCACGAGCTGGACTGGGACGGCGCGCGATCCGTGCCCTGCGTTCCGACCTACGATCGCGCATGCGACTGGGCCAAGCGCACCATAGAGCTTGGCTTGGCGCAGTCCCGTATCGGCCCCAAGATGGCATCCCTGTTCGGGAAAGCTGGTCTGCCTTCAGCAACAATGCAGCTCGAGTCCGTCATTGCGGCCGGGCCTGCCGCCTTGGATGTCATTCACCTCGTAGTCGACTTGGTAGGAACGCTGCTGACGACCATGGAGCGCCTTGGTGTTGCGACGGCCCAGGAGATCGATATTGCCACGCTCGCTGACAGAATTGCCGAAGAGGTCGGTGACGACTCCGCCCTGATCGGACGAGCAGAAGTCGCTGCCTGGGCGAGGCTCTGACGCGTCCGCCCGCGCCACGCTGGGAACGCTTGTAGTAGGTGCGCTACTTCGGCCCTTAGCCACAGTCGCAGGCCGGCTGATACGAACATCGCGCCGATGTCCGCTGCACGATCGCGAAGCTGAACGAGCGCATGCCGCGCGACAAGCGCAGAAATCCACCCGAGCTGACATTTGCGCGCGGGTACCAAGCGTCAGATTTCGACCACCAGCTTGATATCCGCGATCCACGCCCTGGCGGCCCTCTGGCCGTACGACCCCCGTCAAGCCGCCGCGATCCGCTCCACGATGCGGTCTACGTAGATCGCCAGCAGCTCGGTCTGCGACGAGATGCCGAGCTTCCGGTAGACGTTGCGCCGATGGACCTTCACGGTGCCCGGCGCGATCGCGAGGCGGGAGGCGATCGAATCCGACGAGTGCCCCTGCAGCACCAGGTCCACGATCGTCGCCTCGCGCGTTGTCAGGCCAAGGCTGCGCCAGGCCGACAGGCCGATCGGGCGCAGCGGGGCAGGGCGAGAGAGCTGTGCGCGCGAGGTCGACCCGAACGGGCTGGCGAACCGGCTGCCGACATCGCGCCAGTGGCGAGCAACCAGGGCCCGCACCGTCGGCTCGGCCGCCCGCAGCAGCGCCGCTTCGGCCCGCGAAAATGCGCCGGACGCCTTCAGCCGCATGAGGGACACAACCACCACCGTGGCGGCGTCGACGGCAACGAAGAACCCCACCTCTTCGGCGAGACCGGTCTCGTAATAGTAGGACCGATAATATTCGCTTTGAAAAAACCGATCGGGCGCCAGTTCCCGCATCCGCCAGAAACCGAGTTTGCGCGCGCTCGCGGCATGGAAGAACGGGTCGAGCAGGTAGGGCGCCGGCTGATACAGCGTCACGTGAATGTTGAACTGCTGCGGCGTGAACGTGTCGAACAGCGCGATCGGGTTCGCCTCGCCGCGATAGGCGAACACAACGCAAGTGTCGAAGCGCGCGAGCGTCCGGAGAAATTGCACCAGGGCCTTGCCGAAGACGACATCGGCGCCTGCTTCCGCATTGAGCGATTCCGCCAGGCTCGCGAACATCTCTGCCGAAGGGCTACGCATTGGCGGCGGTGGGCAGCTCTACCCCCTATCGGCTTGTGCTCAAGGCAGCATACCCCTTCACGGGTATATAGCGTGTTGTTGCGATTTCTTAACCTCTTGGCAAGGGACGTGCATAGGATGGGCCAGATCCGGCCGGGGCCCGGCGGGCATTTTCAGCGGGGGCTGACCGCAGTTCTTTCAATCGGGGGTCGCAGATGACGAGCGTAAGCACAGGGGGCGGCAGCCTCGACGTGACGGCCCGAAAGGACGTCGACCTTCTGCACGGCAAGGCCGTAGGCCTCATGGGGGTGCTGTTCCTCACCGTCACCGGCGCGGCGCCGATCACGGCCATGCTGCTCAACACGCCGATCGTGGTTGGCAACGGGGTGGGCGAGGGCGCTGCGGCGGCGTTTCTGGTCGCGACTGTCATCCTGCTGATCTTTTCCGTGGGCTACGCCGCGATGGCCGCCAAGGTCTCGGCGGTCGGCGGGTTCTATTCGTTCATCAGCCACGGGCTCGGCCGTGAGCTCGGCATGGGTATGGGCTTCGCGGCGGTGGTCGCCTATTCGGTGTTCGAGCCCTCGCTCGCCGGCGGTTTCGCCTATTTCGCCAACCTGAAGCTCGCACAGTTCGGCGTCAACGTGCCGTGGCCCTACCTCGCGCTGGCGATGGTGGTGCTGATCTGCGTGCTCACCTACCTCGACGTGAAGATCTCGACCGCTGTGCTGGGCGTGGCGCTGGTGGCCGAAGTGATCATGCTGCTGATCTTCGATCTCGGCGTCTTCGGCCATGCTGGGAATGGCGCGACCGTGTCGCTGCAGGAGATCAACCCGATCAACGCCTTCATCGGCTATCCGGGCAATCCCGACAAGAAGCTCGCGGCCGGCGCAGCCGGCATCGGCCTGTTCTTCGCCTTCTGGTCCTGGGTCGGCTTCGAATCGGCCCCGAACTACGCGGAAGAATCCCGCGACCCGAAGCGGATCGTGCCGCTGTCGCTCTACATCTCGGTGCTGTTCCTCGGCGTTCTGTACGTCATCACGTCATGGGCCGCGGTTTCCGGCTATCCAGACACCGACAGCTCGGTGGCGGCCGCGACCGGCAGCGCCGCGACCTACTTTTTCACGACCTCCGACAAGTTCGTCGGCGGATGGGCGACCGCGCTGATGAGCTACCTCATCCTCACCGGCTCGTTCGCCTGCGGCATGGCGTTCCACAACACGGCGTCGCGCTATCTCTATTCGCTCGGGCGCGAAGAAATCCTGCCGAAGGCGCTCGGGCGCACCCACAGCCGGTTCAAGACCCCGCACATCGCGTCCTTCGTCCAGACCGGCGCGAGCATCATCATCGTCGGGCTGTTTGCTTATTTCGGCGGCACCGACGACCCGAACACGCAGGCCTACGGCGAACTCTACGGCCTGATGGCGCTGCTCGGGACGATCATCATCCTCGTGGCCCAGGCCGTGGTCTCGATCGCGATCATCGTCTACTTCCATCGCGAGCATCCGGAAGACCACCACTGGTTCAAGACCATCGTGGCGCCCGCACTCGCCTTCGTGTCGCAGGCCTACGTCGTCTATCTCGCCCTGACCAACATGGATTTCCTCGGCGGCGGCTTCTCGTTCGCCAACTGGATCCCGTGGATCGATCTCGCGGTCCTGGTCATCGGAATCGGCGGCGCCCTGTGGCTCAAGACCAGCAACCCGGCCCGCTACGACAAGATCGGCCGCATGATCTACGAAGGCTTCCCGGAAGGCGGCGACGGCCCGATGCACGCCGGCGAGGTCGCGGGCGGCGCGCTGGGTCGGTAAGCGGGGACGGGCGGCCCCGCAGGTTTCCGGCGCGTTCTCGGGCGCTAAGGCGTTCTGCCCCAGAACACGTCGGCCATATTGCCCGTGGACGCCACGAAGAACAGGCGGGCTAATCCAGTTGCCCGGCTGACGGCCGCCATATCGCGGGAGCCGGCGGTCGAGCCGGCCGGGACCACCTCGGCGCTGGCGCTCCACGGCGGAGCGATGCCGTCGGGGCGCGGCGCCCACCAGGCGGCGCGAATGGCGCGGTCGGCCTCCTCCCAGAACACCTGCAGACGGTTGTCGCCCATGCGCGACCGCCGCGACTTCGACGTGGTGAGCGGACGGATCGGCGTCGCGACCGTGAAGGGTGCCGCCCAGCCGGGCGCGCCGGGCCCCTGGAACGTCGACCGCGGCACGCCGTTGCGATCGATCCAGAACAGGTCGAACTGGCCCGGCGCGCGCGACACGGCGACAACATTGCTGGCGACGGATCCATCGGGCAGGATCTTCGTCGCGCCGGAAAAATTCGACTGCGTGTCGACCATGGCCTGCCAGATTGCGTCGTTGCCGTCCACGATCAGGAGAAGAACGCTGGGCGCGGCACCGACGGCGGCGAGTCGCCTTGATGGGCCGCGCCCAGGTCCGGTTGAGACGGCTGCGCCCCCAGGCACCGGCCGCATCGGTCCAGGTCGCGACCTCCAGATCGTCCTCGAGCCCCGCGAAAGCAACACAGACGTGAGACGGGGCCGCGGAAGCCGCAGCCAATGGCGAATCCGCCGCGCGCCTGCGGGCGAGACCTGCTGGCCGGGCACGTTCCAGTTGCTCTGGGCCTGGGCCACCGTCGTTCCCGCTTGTGCAATGGCGGCGTTGGCCGAGGTCAGGACGTGGCCGGCCTGGTCGATGTAGAAGACATCGGCAATGCTCGGTTTCCGCGACGCAGCCGCGATCGCGGACCCGGCGCGGGCGTTCACGGTCGTGTGACGCCCCGACAAATTCCAGAATATCGCTTCCCTTATTCTCGTTGAGGTCGGTGCGATCCCACACGCCGATCGTGACCGGCGCGGCCGCGCCGGCTGCCGCAGGTGGGCCGACCTGCGCCATGACGAGAGCATTGGTGGTGACCGGAGACGCCGCAAGGTGAACAGTGGCCGTTCCGCCGGGGGTCCTTTGGGATTGTGCCACGTCGGAAGCGACGGCGACAGCAGCCGGAGGTATCCGGCAGGCGCCGCATCGACATTGAAAACCGCAAGGTCCAGCCGTTGCAGCCCGCGCAGGGCCGCAAGAGCGATCCCGGCGCCTTGCGTGTCGAAGCCCCATGGACCGGGGATGGCATAACGGTCGGCGCCCCAGCCGCCGATCGGGACGCCGGTCGGGTCGAGATCCTCTCCCACCCGGTAGTAACCCCGGTTGTTCCCGTCAGGGTTGTCGACCCAGAACACGATGAGGTCGGGCCGGGCGTTGCCGCGAAAATCGCTGACCGCGATGCCGAGTCCGCTGCTCGAGTCCCCGATCGGCCCGCTGACTTGAAAGCGGTCCGACCATGTCGCAATGCTGCCGTTGGCCGCGATATCCCAACCGATCTTGTAGTAGATCGCGTTCTCGCCGTCGGGATCGTCGATCCAGGCGACGATCAGGTCACTGCCGCCACTGCCGTTGATGTCGGCCAGGGTGCAGGCGATCTCTGCCGTCTCGGAGCCCCATGGCCCCGGCACCGGCCATTCACCCACCCACGTGATGGCCGGCTCGGTCGTGGCGAGGTCGAGCGCCACGCGATAGAAGAGCTGGTTCTCGCCGCCCGGATTGTCCATGTAGGCCATCACGAGATCGACCGGCTCGGGCGGATTGTTCTTCGGCTTGATGACGCCGGTCGCGAGCGCCATTCCCTGCGTATCGTTGCCGATCGTCGCGCCGGCCGGAACGGCGGGGCTCCACCCGCCCTTCGCCTCCTTTGCGTTCAGCTTGTAGCCAAAGCGCAGATAGGGCTGGTCGGGGCCGTCCGGATTGTCGACTTGCCCCACGATGGCGCAGAGTTCCGGCGTCGGGGCGGGTCCAACGCCGCCGATCAAGGGCGAAGCAGGCGAAAAGTCCGCGATGGCAACGTCGGCGCCGCTGGTGGAATCGCCGAACCAGCCTGGAACGAGAACGGCGCGCGCGCCGAGGATGGCCTGGGCCTGTTCGATGTCGTCTTCCGAGAGATCCGACACCCCCTGCTGATTGGGGTACATGACCGCCGTTCGCAGGGTGGAATGGCCCAGGCCCAGAAAATGTCCAATCTCATGGAGCGCGACATTCTGCATGTCGTCGTTCGGATTGATCGGGTCCGGGAAGGTCCAGGACCCGAGCGGATTGAAGGTCGTCTGCGCATTGCGCGTGAAGGCCAGCGGCTGCGCCGCGCCGGCCGGATTGATCGTGGAGATGTCGGTGGTCGTGCCGTCGCCGTTGTCGACCAGCCCGTCGAACCGGAAGCGATAGTCGGCGCCCGACTGCACCTGGACGAAATCGATGGGCACCACGTCGGACCACTTCTGCAGCGCCGTGGTGATGGAGTTGACCGCCGTGGCTCCGAGAAGGCCGGCCGGCAGCGTCGTAAAATCGATCTGATATGTTTTGGTATTGGAAAACGGCACGGCGGGCCTCCTATAAAGAATCGATCAATGTCAGTTCAGAAATATCTGTCGGATCGAATTCTAGCCCAGGATTATCCGAAGTTTGTTTCAGATCAGCCGCACTGCAAAGCTCGATCTTCTAAAAACGTCGGTAGAAGTTTGTTCTATTCAGCCGTCTTGCTGGCGAGATCGGCTCAGGGCTCGCCGCACGCTGGCGGCACTGCATCCAGGATGCGACTGGAAGCGGGTCGATCGGGCCGAGGGCAGCCGCAAACGCTTCCTGACATCTCACAGGGCCGCGGCAAACGACCTTGCTCCCGCCCGTGCCCCTGCCCCATAACCTCCCGCATGAGCGCGACCCTCAAGCACCGCCCCGTGCAGCCCGGCGACCACGTGTTCCTCGTGGATGCCTCGAACTTCGTGTTCCGGGCCTATTTCCAGTCGATCCGGCAGGACCCGAAATACAACCAGCGGCTCGACAAGCTGCCGACCGGCGCGGTGCGGCTGTTCGCGACAAAACTGTTCCAGTTCATCCGCGAGGGGGCGGCCGGGTTCAAGCCGACCCACCTCGCCATCATCTTCGACAAGTCGGAGAACTCGTTCCGCAAGGAGCTCTACCCCGACTACAAGGCGCACCGCAGCGAGCCGCCCGAGGACCTGGTGCCGCAGTTCCCGCTGATGCGCCACGTCGGTGCGGGCCTTCGGGCTCGAGCCGGTGGAGCAGGACACCTACGAGGCCGACGACCTCATCGCCACCTATGCGCAAGCAGGCGCGCGCACAACGGCGCCGACGTGCTCATCATCTCGGCCGACAAGGATCTGATGCAGCTGATCGAGCCGGGCGTGATGATGTACGACCCGGCCTCGGGCGACCAGAAGCAGGCCGGCTCGCGCGCCGAGCGCATCATCGGCGTGCCGGAGGTGATCGACTATTTCGGGGTGCCGCCCGAGCGGGTCATCGACGTGCAGGCGCTGGCGGGCGACTCGCACCGACAACGTGCCCGGCGCGCCGGGCATCGGCATCAAGACCGCCGCGCAGCTCATCACCGAATATGGCGACCTCGAAACGCTGCTCGCCCGCGCCGGCGAGATCAAGCAGCCGAAGAAGCGCGAGACGCTGACCCACCCGGAGCGCGTCGAACTGATCCGCACGTCGAAGAAGCTCGTCACGCTGGTGCGCGATGTCGAGGTGCTGACGCCGCTGCACGCGACCGCGCTGCACGACCCCGACCCGGCGAAGCTCGTGCCGTTCCTCAAGGCGATGGAATTCACCACCCTCTCGAAGCGCGCCGCCGAAGCCTACAAGGTCGACCACGCCAGCTTCGATCCCGATCCCGGAGTTCGTCGGCACCGGCGCCTGGCGCAGCCGCAACGGCCATAACACCAACGGCGATTTCCCCGTCACCGAGCCGGTCTCGACCGCGCCGGCGGTGGATACGGCCGGAGGCCGCCGCCGCCCGGCTCCGCAGCCCGCTTCGGGCGTCACCGGGCCCGAAGCGGCTCGCGGAAGCGCGCATCAAGGAAGGGCTCGCCACCAGCATCAGCCACGCGGCCTACACGACGATCACCACGCTCGAGGCGCTCGACGCCGTGCTCGCCGCCGCGATCGACGGCGGGCTGCTGGCGCTCGAACTCGAGACCACCTCGATCGACCCGCTCACGGCCGACATCATCGGCATCGCGCTCGCCACCGCGCCCGGCGTCGCCTGCTACGTGCCCGTCGGCCACACGAGCAGCGACGATGCGGGCGGCCTGTTCGGCGACGGCGCGCTTGCTGCCGCGAGCAACTCAAGCTGCAGGACGTGCTCGACCGGCTGAAGCCGGTGCTCGAATCGCGCGGCGTGCTGAAGATCGCGCAGGACGCGAAATACGATTTCGTCGTCTTCGCCGAGCACGGCATCGCCCTGCAGGGTTTCGACGACCCCATGCTGCAGGCCTATGCGCTCGATGCCGGCATGAACGCGCTCGATTTCAACTCGCTCGCGGCGCTGTCGAAACACCACCTCAACCACACGCCCATCGATCTCAAGGCGGTGGCGGGCACGGGCCGCAATGCGGTCGGCTTCGCCCGCGTGCCGATCGACCGCGCTACCCATTACGCCGCCGAGGATGCCGACGCGGCGCTGCGGCTGTGGCGCGTGTTCAAGGCGCGGCTGCCGGCCGAGCGGGTCACCACGGTCTACGAGACGCTGGAGCGGCCGCTGGTCGAGACGCTCGGCCGCATGGAGCGGCGCGGCATCGCCATCGACCCGCAGATCCTCTCGCGCCTGTCGAGCGAATTCGCCCAGGAGCAGGCGCGGCTGGAGGACGAGATCTACGAACAGGCCGGCGAGAAATTCAACCTCGGCTCACCCAAGCAGGTGGCCGAGATCCTGTTCGGCAAGATGGGGCTGGCGAGCGGCGGCAAGACCGCCACGGGCGGCTTTTCCACCGCGGCGCGCATCCTCGACGACCTCGCCGAGCAGGGCAACCCCTTCGCCCGCCTCATCCTCGACTGGCGGCAGGTCTCGAAGCTGCGCGCCACCTACACGGACGCGCTGCCGGGCTACATCGACAAGCGCACCGGCCGCGTGCACACCACCTTCCAGCTCGCCGCCACCACCACGGGCCGGCTGTCCTCGGCCGAGCCCAACATCCAGAACATCCCGATCCGCACCGAGGCGGGGCGCAAGATCCGCACCGCCTTCGTGGCGACGCCCGGCCACAAGCTGATCTCGGCCGACTACAGCCAGATCGAGCTGCGGCTGCTGGCCCATATCGCCGACATCCCGCAGCTCAAGCAGGCCTTCGCCGAAGGCCGCGACATCCACGCCAGCACGGCCTCGGAAATGTTCGGCGTGCCGATCGAGGGCATGCCGGCCGACGTGCGCCGCCGCGCCAAGGCGATCAATTTCGGCATCGTCTACGGCATCTCGGCCTTCGGGCTCGCCAACCAGCTGGCGATCCCGCGCGAGGAGGCCGGCGCCTATATCCGCACCTATTTCGACCGCTTCCCCGGCATCCGCACCTACATGGACGCCACCAAGCGCATCGCCAAGCAGCAGGGCTATGTGGAAACCCTGTTCGGCCGCAAATGCCACTACCCCCGCATCACCGCCTCGAACCCGAGCGAGCGCGCCTTCAACGAACGCGCCGCCGTCAACGCCCCGATCCAGGGCACCGCCGCCGACATCATCCGCCGCGCCATGGTCCGCATGGACGACGCGCTGGCCGAGGCGAAGCTCTCAGCCCGGATGCTGCTGCAGGTGCACGACGAACTGGTGTTCGAGGTGCCGGACGAGGAGGTGGACGCCACCATCCCGGTGATCACGCGGGTGATGGAAGCCGCGCCGGTGCCGGCCGTGGCGCTGTCCGTGCCGCTGGTGGTGGAGGCGCGGGCGGCGGGGAATTGGGAGGAGGCGCATTGAGGGGGCTCTCGCGCAATTGCGCTGGAGTGTGCTCTAACGCGTGGAGTTCGAATTCGATCGGGCCAAGAGCGAGGTGAAACGGCACAGTCGCGGTTTCGGCTTTGCCTTCGCGGCCGAGGTTTCTTCGGCCGGACGCTTGAGTGGCAGGCCCGATCATTGACAGAGAGCATAGGACGAAGCGATCGGACAAATCGGTAGCCTTTGCTACGTCGTGATCTACGCCGATCGGGCGTCGTGCGCTGGGTCATTTCGCTGCCGATCGCAAGCAGACCAGGGACTGTCGCCTGACACCGGGAAGGTGCCGCAGGAAAACCTACCCTTGGGTGAGATACTGAACTCCTTGCGGCCAAAACATGACGTAACGTAATGTTCTCCACGAGCTGATTTGATTTTCGTCAGAGCGTGTTTTGAAAGCTGTTTTCGATGTAAATCCTGGTTCCAAGTACAAGGATGATATCTGGCAGCGGTACGCCATTCCAACCAGGCCTCAGGCAGATCTGGTTCGGAGCTGCGTTGGCGATTGGGTCATCTTTCGCCGGACAGGGAGAGAGGACGAGAGCGTCTACTTCGCTGTCGCGCGCGTCGACAGCGTCGAGCCGGATCTCGAGCGCCCGTTCTTTTTCTTCGCCAGGATCCGGGACTTTCTTGCGTTCCCGACGTCCGTTTCCCTGCGGCCTGATGGACGTTATGCCGAAACGCAGGTGCTGTCAGTTGTTAGGCCATCTCAGATCGGGCAGTTCTTTCAAAGGAACTCAGTCCGCAGGCTCTGGGACGCAGATTTTGACAACATCGTCCGCAAGGGCTTTGCGCGCACTGTGAACATCAACCATGGCGAAGCCTTGCTCGCCGTCGCGCCTACCGGCTTCGAGGAGCAGTGCGTCGAGGCGTGGGATCATGAACCTGGACTGAGGAGGGTTGACGAGGTTCTTCGCCATGTCCCGTTTCGGGCTGCGAATTTCCGACTGAACGTCGGTCGAGCCTATGGCTATAGGTGCGCCTTCACGGGTCTAGAATTGGACGATAGCCGAGGCCATCACGAAGTCCATGCCGCACACCTCTGGATGCGCCTCGACCCAGTTGTTAAGCGTCCAATACGCTTGCCATGTATAGTATGTACATTTCCCCTGTAGACACTTGACAGGAGTATAAATCCGTTTGCGTCTTGCATAATTTTAGATCACCACATGCTTGTTTTTTGGGGGTGATTATGTCTAAGAGGACCCATTTTCCAGGCTTGTCCGCCAACCACCTGCAAACGTTCCGTGAGCTTCTCTTCTATATTGAGCACACAGGCGATATGCGGAGAACAGACATATCCAGAGCAGAGAGGAAAGCAATCGCGGCGCTGGCGCGCCTCCTGACAGGCGTTTTTGTTGACACTGAGCGTCAATTTAAGTTTCTCGAGGAACAAGTAGCCGCAGCTTACAACCCTTCTACTGAACAAGGGAAAGTCAAGGCACCTCTCCCTCTTTCGCCGCCGACCAGTGACGATCTCGCCATTTTGCGACGGGCGGACGAGCTGCGGATCATCGACTCTCACGAACAGGCGCAAGCGCCATACGTTCATCAAGGATCCGTGAAGCGCCGAGTGCGAAGGTCCCCATGAATGGCCATGGCTGGCTAGGTGAGCTTGCTACCTAATGCCGCAAATTTCCGGGGCGAACCCGTCCCAGACCGATCGAATATGCGGCCGTCCGCGAGGAGGGATATCTTGAAGGCGAGATCGTCCGGATTGGCGGCCGGGACAAGACCGTCCACCTGACGCTGCAATCGGGCGAGGCCGCTGTCACCGCCATCGGAACCGATCGCACCACGGCCCGGCAACTGGCCCCGCACATTTTCGCTCCGCCGGTCCGGCTGCAGGGTCTCGGCAGTTGGCGGCGATCGGGCGATGAAGTCTGGAGCCTGGACCGTTTCGTCGTAAGTGGCTTCAAGGTGCTCGATGAGGCACCCCTCGCCGACACCATCGGCGCCTTGCGATCGCTCGGCAGCAGCACCTGGGGATCGCTGCCGGACCCGGTCGCAAGTTTGCTGGACACTCGTGCCGGAAAGCGCGGCGCCAAACGATGACCGTCGCGCTCGACGCGTCCATGCTCATCCTCCTCTTCGACGAGAAAGCGGCTGCGCCCATCGACTCCGCGGCCGGCGCGCGGGTTACGCATTGCCAGGAGCGCATCCAACATTCCTGAACACGTACAGCAGGCGACGCGGCGCACGGATCATCATTCCGACGCCGGTTTTGGCAGAGTTCCTCGTCCGCACCAAACCGGAGGTCGTGCCGGAACTGCTGGGCCAGTTGCATCGGATTCGCGGTGTGGAGATCGTGCCGTTCGCGATCAAAGCCGCATCGAGTTCTCGGAAATGCAGCGTGCAGTCCTGACATCACGAGGCAAGCGCGCCAAAGCCGAGACCGAGACGCGCGCCAAAGCCAAATTCGATCAGTAGATCGTCGCGATCGCGAAGGCTGAAGGCGCGTCGACGATCTACTCCGACGACCGAGGCCTTGCGACCTACGCGGCAAGCTTCGGCCTTGCCGTGATCGGCGTCGCCGACCTGCCGTTGTCGCCGGACTCGGCGCAGGCGAGCCTCCCACTCGAGCTACCGGAGGCGAATCCTGCTCCCGAGACTGACGAGTAGCTTTACGGCGAAGACCGGACGGCCCCCGACCCAGCCTCTGCCGATCGCATATCCGTCTTCCGAGCCCGGCCGGTCTCCAGCAACGCAGAACTGAAACGCAACGCGGGCAGCATGCGCTTACGCCCGCGCTTTCTTCATTTCAGCGCTGCTTTCGGGGATCTGCATTATGGCCATCACAGCCACGGTCGAGGCGACGCTGCCGATGCTCTTTTCGGCGATGCCGCTGGTCACGCCGAGCGTGGACACCATCGGCGTCATGCCGCGCAGAGATTTCACGGGACTGACCTACCGCGCGCAACGCATCAAGGTCATCAAACCGCAGGGGCTCTTCTGGGCAAATCTGATCACAACCGGCAAGACTGTGGATTTCGACACCATTCACATCTTTCATCACCCGTCACCGAACCAGCACAAGAAGCCGCACCTGGCGTCGGACGCGTCCTACGAAACGTTTTCCGGCGGGTGGCCCGAGATCGAGTCCGTCTATGCGCATTTCATGGCGATCCAGCATGCCGCCTCCACCACCGAGGCGCCGCTGCTGATCCCCTACATCCGCATGGCGGCGTTCAACGCGTCCTCGCCGGCGAACGACATGTTCGCCGCCGACCCGGTCGAGACGATCAACGCCATCATGGCCGCCGGCCTCGAGGATCCGTCCGCCTCCATCAAGAAGCAGATCTCAACCTCCAGCTTCAGCAACGGCATCGCGTTCCAGGCCACGACGATGGCCTACCTGAGCTTCTTCGTGGCCTTCTGCTTCGATTACGACAGCTCCTACATCAAGGGAAAGAGCCGGGACATCGGACCCACCTTGACCCGCACGATCATCCGCTATTCGCAAAAGCCCACCACGGCGCCGTCGACCAAGAACTTCTACATTCCCGCTGAACGATGGCCCAAGTCGATCACGTCCGGGGTGAAGAACTTCAACACGGACCAGCTTCATCACCTGATCTGCTGGCGCTGCCATGCCGACGCGATGAACCAGGTCACCCTGTGATATCGGACCTGCGGGCCACCGACCACCTCACCCCGCAGCAATCGCCTTCTCCACGTCCGCCAGCGAATGCCCGGTCAGATCCTTCGGGATCTCGCCCACGATCACGGCCGTCAGTTCCTTATTGAAATGCTTGCGCAATTCCCCCAAGGCGCGGGGCGAGGCGATGACCACGAGATGCTGGATGCGGCCGGCGGTCACCTCGGCGTTCAGCAGGGCCGCTACGCCGGCCGAGTGGCTGTCCTCCTCGAGCTGACCGTGGTCGTGATTGGCCGCGCTGCTGTGATGCCGGGCACCCGAGCCGTGGTTGTCGCTTCCTACATCGCCATACGGGATCGCGGTGAGCGCCGGGTGGCCTTCGTGGCCCTTGTTGTGGAACAGGCTGAGCTTCTCGCCGTCCACTACCGCAACCGTCGCCCCGTTGGGAATCATCATTTCGAGCTCTCCGGGACAAAGAGGGCCACTTGGCCGCTCAGGCAACATTGGCATGGGGCGGTGCGCCGCGATAGCAACGATCCCGCCTGCACGGGCTCAGCCTAACCCTTCCACCCACATCTGGTAGTGGTCCAACAGGTCGGCGGGATCTTCGAAGATCTGGCTGGCGCCTGCGGCGCGGATGTCGAATTCGGGGAAGCCGCCGCACAGGACTCCCGTGCAGCGCAGGCCCGCCTTGAGGGCGGCCTCGGCGTCATAGGGCGTGTCACCGACCACGGCGCAATGGCGGGCTTCGAGGCCGAGACGATCGAGAGCAGCATGGAAGATGTCGGGGTGAGGCTTCGACCTTTCGGCGTCGTCCGACGAGGTCTCGGCAAGGTCGAAATCCGCAATGCCGGCAGCCTTCTTGTAGGCCTGGAGCTCGTCGCCCTTGGCCGAAGAGGCGAGGGCCAGCCGCTTGCCGTCCGTCCGCAAGCGCTCGAACAGGGCGCGGACCTGAGGGAAGCCCTTCACCTTCGGCATGTATTCGCGTTCGAACAGGGCCTTGCGGAACGTCTCGATGGCCTTGCCTTCAGCCTTGAGCACGCGTGGCGAAAGGAAGACCGGCATCAATTGATCGCCACCCTTGCCGATCTGGCTGCGGATGGCCGCGAGGTCGAACGCGTGGCCGAAATGCGCGAAGGCGCGCTGCCAAGCCTCGGCATGGTAGTCGACGGTGTCGACGAGAGTTCCGTCGACGTCGAAGATCACCGCATCCAGCATTCCGCCCCTCCAGGAGACCGAGGATCTAGGTCGAAGCGCTTTCGACCCAAAAATCATTCGGCGTTCCTGGCAACTTAGAGCGGGACGGGCCGGCGCCCACGGTTCGAACCAAGAGACCGCAGCGACTACGCTCGCGCCCTACGTCAGCTCTTGCTCTTGTCGACGCAGGCCTTGACGGCCGCGCGCGGGCGTCCTGTCCATGCCCTTGAGAGTCGGATTCATCAGGCATTTCAGGCCGGCTTCCATAGCGGGCCGCTGCCTGACGATCACTCCGCCATGGCCTGCTTGCGGGCGTCTCCCTCAAGACCGCTGCTCTTGGCCTCCTCCTGGCATTGCGCGCGTACGACTTCTCTGCGCGGCTTGCCGTCCTTGGTCAGAGTGGGCTTGGTGGCAGGCGCGGGCGGGGCGGCGGCCACCGGAGCCGCGCGGGCAGGAGCCGGGGCAGACGCGGTGGTCTGAGCGAGCGCGGGACCCGGCGAGCAAACGACGACGCCGGCCAGAAGGAAAGTGCGGTTCAACATGGCCAAACCTTAAAAACTTCAGCGGTTTGGGTCTGCTGCGCCGTGATTGAGCAGGCACTGAACGGCCGACCGAACTGAGCCCTATTAGTCTGACTAACTGAACCATTCACGTTGATTTCGGGCCGCGTCTGGCGCAAACATGCCCGAGGTCGAGAAACGAGAACCGTGCTCAACGGCCGGGAGGAAGACGATGTCACACGAGATGGACCCCGCGAGCCCGCCAGCCCACACGTCGGGCAAGCGCAAGCTGCGCTCGCAGCTGTGGTTCGACAATCCCGGAAAATCCCGGCATGACGGCGCTCTACATCGAGCGCTACCTGAATTTCGGCCTGACGCCCGGCGAGTTGCGCTCCGGCAAGCCGATCATCGGCATCGCCCAGACCGGCAACGACCTCAGCCCCTGCAATCGCCACCACCTCGAACTCGCCAAGCGCGTGCGCGACGGCATTCTGGCCATGGGCGGCGTGCCGATGGAGTTCCCGGTCCACCCGATCCAGGAGACCGGCAAGCGCCCGACGGCGGCGCTCGACCGCAACCTCGCCTATCTCGGCCTCGTCGAAACGCTTTACGGCTACCCGCTCGACGGCGTGGTGCTGACCACCGGCTGCGACAAGACCACCCCGGCCTGCATCATGGCGGCCGCCACCGTGAACATCCCCGCCATCGTGCTCTGCGGCGGCCCGATGCTGAACGGCTGGCACAACGGCGAGCGCACCGGCTCGGGCACGATCGTGTGGAAGAGCCGCGAGGAACTCGCGGCCGGCAACATCGACTACGAAGAGTTCATGGAGATCGTGACCTCCTCGGCGCCCTCGGTCGGCCATTGCAACACGATGGGCACCGCCTCGACCATGAACGCGCTGGCCGAGGCGCTCGGCATGACGCTGCCGGGCTGCGCCGCCATCCCCGCGCCCTACCGCGAGCGCGGCCAGATCGCCTACGAGACCGGCCGGCGCATCGTCGACATGGTGTGGGAGGACCTGAAGCCGTCCGACATCATCACCCGCGAGGCGATCGAGAACGCATCGTGGTGAATTCCGCCATCGGCGGCTCGACCAACGCCACGATCCACATCAACGCCATCGCGCGTCACATCGGCGTGCCGCTCGACATCGAGGAATGGGAGACGATCGGCCACAAGATCCCGCTGCTGGTGAACATGCAGCCGGCCGGCAAGTATCTCGGCGAGGAGTTCCATCGCGCCGGCGGCGTACCGGCCGTGATCGCCCAGCTGATGGCGAAGGGCCACATCCGCGAGGACGCGATGACGGCCAACGGCAAGACCATCGGCGACAACAACCGCGGCCGCAAGATCGGCGACCCGGACGTGATCACGCCGATCGAGACGCCGATGCGCGAGGATGCCGGCTTCATCATCCTCAAGGGCAACCTGTTCAACAACGCCGTGATGAAGACCAGCGTGATCTCGAAGGAATTCGCCGACCGCTACCTGTCGAACCCGAAGGACCCGGGCGCCTTCGAGGGCCGCGCCATCGTGTTCGAGGGGCCGGAGGACTACCACCACCGCATCGACGATCCGCGCGCTCGAGATCGACGAGCACTGCCTGCTGTTCATCCGCGGCACGGGGCCGATCGGCTATCCGGGCGGCGCCGAGGTCGTGAACATGCAGCCGCCGACGGCGCTGATCAAGAAGGGCATCCATTCGCTGCCCTGCATCGGCGACGGCCGCCAGTCCGGCACCTCGGCCTCGCCCTCGATCCTCAACGCCTCGCCCGAGGCGGCGGCCGGCGGCGGGCTGTCGCTGCTGAGGACCGGCGACAGGGTCCGGATCGACCTGCACAAGCGCACCGCCAACATCATGATCTCGGACGACGAGCTCAACCAGCGCCGGGCCGACATGCAGGGCCACGGCGGCTTCAAGTTCGCCGGCAACCAGACGCCCTGGCAGGAGATCCAGCGCGAGCATGGTCGACCAGTTCGACGAGGGCATGGTGCTGAAGCCGGCGGTGAAATACCAGCGCGTCGCCCAGACGATGGGCGTGCCGCGGGACAACCACTGAGACACTGGCCTGCCCCTATCGTAATCATGGCCGGGCTTATCCCGGCCGTGATCTTGCCTCTGACGAAGGCTCGAGTTGCCAGGGAGTTTCTAAACGCAGGAGGGCCAGCATCTGTTACCAGATGCGGGTGACGACCCCGTCGAACGTGCGATCCGCCGAGATGATTGGAATAGCGTAGGCGAGCGCGGTCGCGACCAGCATCCTGTCGAAAGGATCTCTGTTGACCCAATCGAGCGAAGCGGCTCGAAAGCAGATATCCGCATCCAATCGTGCGACCGCGGCCTGTTGCCAGCTCAATGCGGGAATCAATTCGTCGAGGACCGGCTCCATCTCCGGCCATTTCCCGACACGGACCTTCTGGATGATCTCGTAGACTGAAATCGGGCTGACCCAGACCGCAATCGCTTCACGGATCGTAGCAGTCGCGGCTCGAGAAAGCCGGCGGCTGTCCACGAGCGTCCAGGCCCAAGTGTGGGTGTCCAGCAGATAAGAAGTCAGCACTTCTCCTCGCCATGCCCCTCCCAAAGCGCTAGATCTTCCTTGCTCGTCGGCTCGAAAAAATCAGGCATTGGACCTTTGAGCTTGTCCGCAAGCACATCGAAAACAAAACCTCGCTTCAGAGGCACGATCTTGGCCACCGGTGTATCGCCTCGCGCGAGGATCACCTCCTCGCCCCGTTCTGCCGCCTCCACGAGCTTGGACAACTGCGATTTGGCCGCGTGCATCTTGACTTGCATGGCCTGCTCTCCGCCTACTGAGCTAAGTTAGCTAAGTCCATCCGACCTATCAAGACCCGCCATGAATTCTGAACGCATTCTCGGCCCCGCTGCCGCTATCCACCCCGCCCGCCGCCCCGAGCGCCGCGAGACCGCCGGGCGCTTCGTCACGCTGGTGCCGCTCGCCCCCGAGCACGCCGACGACCTCTTCGCAGTGGTTGGCGGAGCGGAGAACGCCTGGGCCTGGGACTACATGCCGGACGGCCCCTTTCCCGAGCCTGCGCCCTTCCGCGAGCATATTGCCCGCAAAGCGCAGTCCGAGGATCCGCTGTTTTATGCCATCCAGGACAACACCACGGGCAAGACGATCGGCCACGCCACGTTGATGCGCGTCGACACCGCCAACCGCGTCATCGAGACCGGCAACATCATGTTCTCGCCCACGATGCAGCGAACGGCGGGCGCGACGGAGAGCATGTATCTGCTCGCCCGCACCGTCTTCGACGAACTGGGCTATCGCCGTTACGAGTGGAAGTGCAACGACCTCAACGCGCCATCGAAGCGCGCCGCCGAACGGCTCGGCTTCACCTTCGAGGGCGTATTTCGCCAGCACATGATCGTCAAAGGCCGCAATCGAGACACGGCGTGGTTCTCGATGCTGGATACCGAGTGGCCAAGCGTGAAGCGTGCCTTCGAGGCATGGCTTGCGCCGGAAAACTTCGATAGTGAAGGCCGACAGAAACGGGCCTTGGCGGATTTGCGCAGAACGGCCTGAAACGCGGGGGAGCGAGCGTGGCGGGACGGTTGCAGGGCAAGGTCGCGGTCTTGACGGCGGCGGGGCAGGGGATCGGCCGGGCGACAGCCGAAGCCTTTCTGGCGGAGGGCGCCAAGGTCATCGCGACTGATCTCGACAAGGGCAAGCTCGAGGGACTTGCGGGTGCCGAACTCCACGCCCTGGACGTCCGCTCGACCGATGCCGTCAATGCGCTCGCGCGGCAGGTCGGTCCGGTTGACATCCTGTTCAACTGCGCCGGCTTCGTGCACCACGGCTCCGTGCTCGAGTGCTCCGACGCCGACTGGGATTTTTCGATGGATCTGAACGTCAAGTCCATGCACCGGACCATCAAGGCTTTTCTGCCCGGAATGCTCGACAAGGGGGCGGGCTCGATCGTCAACATCGCCTCGGGCGCATCCTCCGTGCGCGGCATCCCGAACCGCTACGTCTACGGGGCCAGCAAGGCTGCCGTGATCGGGCTGACCAAGGCTGTGGCCGCCGACTTCATCAAGCACGGCATTCGCTGCAACGCGATCTGCCCAGGTACGATCGTCAGCCCCTCGCTCGGGGAGCGTATCACCACTCTCGCGGGGAACTCGGGCAAGAGCGTCAGCGAAGTCGAACAGGCATTCGTCGACCGTCAGCCCATGGGCCGACTTGGCACGCCGCGCGAGATCGCCATGATCGCGGTCTATCTCGCGTCGGACGAAAGCACCTATACGACCGGCACCATCAATCCGGTCGACGGCGGCTTCTCGCTCTGAGTACTGGCGACGGTGACGAGGATGCGCCCGGTCCCGATCCGGCCGGGCGCTCTGGATCGAATTCTGGCCGGCGGTGCAGTCCTCCTGATTCTAGCGATCGTGGTGGCGATCGTGCGCAGCCGCAGCCACTGGCTGCAGGCGTCCGGGCTGATCTGGTGTCACCTGGCAACCATCGTCGTTGCGCTCGTTCTCACGCCGACCCTGCTGCTTAAGCCGCGCGGCACGGCGACGCATCGTAGCTTGGGTTACGCGTGGGTTGCGGCCATGACCGCGACGGCCGCGCTGAGCTTCGGCATCCGGACCATCAATCCTGGCGGCTTCAGCCCAATTCACATCCTCTCCGCCTTCACGCTGGTGCAGACGCCGCTGATCGCCTGGTATGCCCACACGCATCGTATTGCAGTGCATCGGTACACGGTGCGGTCCATGGTGACCGCCGCGCTGCTGATTGCCGGCTTTTTCAAGTTTCCGTTCAGTCGCATGCTGGGTCGACGGCTGATGGGATAGGGCCGGCCGCTTGACACGCTTTCCCTGCCGGGCCGAAACACCAGACGTAACCATCCGATCGAAACCGCAATATGCCTCCGTCTTCTTCGCTGATCGAATCCGTCGTGCCGATCGCGGCCGACGCGCATGTGACGGCTGCAGCCTTTCTTGCGGGCGTCCCGGTGCTGGCCCTCGGCGACGGATCCCTGCTGTTCGCCGGCGAGGCGCTACGGCGGGTTGCGGCGCATCCTGACGCCTCGATTCTGTGCGCCGTCGCAACGGACCGCGCGTTCGTGACCGGCGGCGACGATGGACGCGTTGTTTCGACCGATGCCGCCGGCGCAAGCACCGACCTGGCTGACGAGAAGGGCCAGTGGATCGATGCCCTGGCCGTCCGCGAGGACGGGGCGGCCGCCTGGGCAGCCGGGAAGACCGTGCGCGCGCGTTCGGCGAAAGCCGAGGTCAAAAGCCTGGTCGCCGCTTCCACAGTGCGCGGTGTTGCCTTTGCGCCTAAGGGCTATCGGCTGGCGCTGGCCCACTACAACGGCGCGTCCCTCTGGTTTCCAAACACCGCGGAGCCGCCGGAGACGCTAACCTGGAAGGGGTCGCATCTCGACGTGACCTGGTCGCCTGACGGTCGCTTCCTGGTTACCTCGATGCAGGAGAACTCGCTGCATGGCTGGCGGCTGGCCGACGGCGGCAACATGCGGATGTCGGGCTATCCGGCGAAGCCCCGGTCCCTGTCCTGGTCGCGTGACGGTCACTGGCTCGCGACGTCGGGCGCCGAGGCTTGTGTGGTCTGGCCGTTCGAGAGCAAAACCGGACCGATGGGCAAGCAGCCGCGCGAATGTGGCGTTCGCCCGATCAAGATCACCCAGGTCGCGTTTCATCCAAAGACTCTGGTGATCGCACTGGGTTATGACGACGGTTTCGTGCTGTTGTGCCGCCTCACGGACGGCTCCGAGATCCCGGTTCGACTTGAGGATAAGACGGGCGGCGCCATTTCCGCGCTGTCTTGGGACGACAGGGGTCAGCGCCTTCTCTTCGGGACCCGAAATGGCCAGGCGGGGCTGCTGAATCTGCCCGCGTGAAGCAGGGTCTTCGCGACGACAAAAAAGGCCGGAAACGGGTGAACCCGCTCCGGCCTCCCCTCCACCGGCTTCGCGCAGCCGGTAGCTCTACCAGGCGCGGCAGACCCGCCGCGGCCCGTAAAAGCCATGCACCCACCAGCACCGGCGTGGCGGACCCCATCCCCATCCGGGAGGGTGCGGATGGCGCCAACCCCAGCCTGGGTGGGGGCCGCCCCACCCCGGTCCCCAATAAGGCTGGGCTTCCGCAGCTGCCGTGCCGAGGATCAGCAGCGCGCATCCTGCAAGGAAGGAACGCATCAGGGCATCTCCTCTATGATGGTGAGGGGACGCTAGCCGCCTTCGATTGAACGCTCGGTGACCCCGGCCTTCAGGACCCATTCATTTTGAGGATATGTGCTCGTCCTCCGAACGGATCGGCTCAAGCGCCTCACGGGCGAGGTCGCGCATCACCCGTGCGGCGAGGCCGGGACTGAAGCCTGCGCGAACCAGCGCGCGCAGGTCGCGCTCCGGTGATGGCGCGCGCCGCCCCGTCGCGAACGGGCCGAGGCGCTTTCGTTCGGCATAGCGGCGGGCCTGCGCTTCGTCATCCAGCGCGGCGAGTTGCTCGGCTGAACTTTCCGGATCGAACCCTTGTTGCTGAAGGCTTCGTTTGACGCGGCGGGTCGGCAAACCCTTGCGAACGAAGGCCGACGCCCGCACGCGCGCCAGCGCATTGTCGTCGATAAGGCCCGCCCGCATCACGCGGTCGAGACTGTCCTCGATCGCGCCGCGCAGCTGCTCATCCGGATCCGCTGCCGTCAGCCGTCGCGCCTTGCGCAAAAGCACCTGCTGCAACTGGTGCCGCGACGCGGCGCGCCGAACAAGATACGCCTGTGCCATTCGGACGAAATCCGAAACCGAGGGCGGGGCAGGAGAAATCGTTAATCATCGGTTGAAGGCATCGAGTTACCGCTGCGAACGGAGCCTTCAATGTCATGCCACTGTCAAACACCGTCTGTGATTATGGAGACTGATTCGAGACGCCGATGACGCTGGCTGATTTCCCCGATTCTGCCACGACCGTTTCAGCCCTGCCGCTGATCGGGGCGATGTTGGACGCATTTCCGCTGCCGGTGCTGGTGGTCGCGGCGGACACCCGCGTGATCGCAGCAAATCCGGCCGCGCGCGACGTGCTCCCCGCCTTGCGGACTGGCGACCCGCTGGTCCTGTCCCTGCGGGATCCGATGGTGCTCGATGCGGCGCGGCGTGTGTTCGCTACGGGCGAACCCGAAACCGTCACATGGCGCGACCGCGTTCCCGTGGAACGGGTTTTTGCGGTCACGGTGGCACCTTTCGACCCGCCGGGCGGCCGGCGATGCGTTGCCCTGACGCTGGACGACCTGACCGAGGCCCGGCGCATCGAGCGTATGCGCGTCGATTTCATCGCCAACGCGAGCCATGAATTGCGCACGCCGCTCGCGTCGCTGCTCGGCTTTGTCGAAACCCTGCAGGGCTCCGCACGGGAGGATTCGCGAGCCCGTGACCGCTTTCTCGCCATCATGGCCGAGCAGGCGCGGCGCATGGCGCGGCTGATCGATGACCTTTTATCGTTGTCGCGGATCGAGCAGAGGCGGCACATCCGGCCATGGGCGCCGGTTGACCTGTCGGCCGTGGTTCGCCACGTCGCGGACACGCTGGGTCCGCTCGCGGCGGAGACCGGGGCGCGGCTGGTCCTGGCAGTCGAGGATGGAGTGTCCGTGCCCGGCGACCGTGATGAACTGGTGCGGGTGGCCGAAAACCTGATCGAGAACGCCCTCAAATACGGCGTACCGCCGCGCGGGCCGGATACGCTTGAGCCCAGCGTCGAAGTCGAGGTCCGGATGCAGCGCGATCAAGCCCGCTTCAGTGTGCGCGATCACGGCGAAGGCGTTGCGGCGGAGCACCTGCCGCGGCTGACCGAACGGTTCTATCGGATCGATGCGGGCCAGAGCCGCGCCAAGGGCGGGACGGGCCTTGGGCTGGCGCTCGTCAAGCACATCGTGGCCCACCATCGTGGCAGGCTCGAGATCGACAGCGTCGTGGGTGAGGGGTCGACCTTCACCGTGACCCTTCCGGTGCTCGACGAGTGCGGGTCGGGCGCGGGCGCCAAACGAGCCCCCGTGGCGTGAATTCTGACCGGCCTCCGGCCATAAAAAGGGCGCCCCAAACGGGACGCCCTCGATTTATCAGACCCGCTGAACGGTTACGCTGCGGCCTTCGGCACTTCGACGACCCGCGGACCCTGGGCGCCGATCGGGATCTGGCGCGGCTTCTGGGCCTCGGGGATTTCGCGGACGAGCTCGACATGGAGCAGTCCGTGCTCGAGGGTGGCGCCCGTAACCTGTACATGGTCGGCGAGCTGGAAGCGGCGTTCAAACGCGCGAGCAGCAATGCCCTGGTACAGAACTTCCGCCTTGGGCGCCTGCGTCTCGGCCGCGCCGCGCGAACCACGGATGACGAGCGCGTTCTCACGCGTCTCGATCGAAAGGTCCTTTTCGGCGAAGCCCGCGACCGCGACCGAAATGCGATAGGCGTTCTCGCCGGTGCGCTCGATGTTGTACGGCGGATAGGTCTGGGCGGCCCCCTCAACGCCCGACATCTGGTCGATCAGGTTGAACAGCCGATCGAAGCCGACCGTCGAACGGTAGAGAGGGGAAAGATCATACTGACGCATCACACATCCTCCTGAGAAGCGACATGCGCCCCCGACGACGTCGGAGACATCTCGATGCGCGTCCATTATGGCCCGCGCATCTCCGAATGTGGGAAATGACCTTTTTCGATGCAAGTCCGGTTCAGCCCAAGGCTCGAGAAAAACTTCGGCGCAGCTCAGCCGACGTTTTCGCGGAAAAACGGCAGGGTGCGGCTCAGCGCAAGATCGGCGCTGGGCTTGTCGTAGCTGCCGCGCTGGTCGCAATTGAAGCCGTGCCCGGCCGGATAGGTGTAGACCGGAACGCCGGAGAGCGCGGCCCGGATCTTCTCCACCGTGTCCATCGGGATGTGGTCGTCCTTCTCGCCAAAATGCAGCATCGTCGGCACCTTGGGTTTCTGGTCGAGATGAGACCCGACCCCGCCGCCGTAGTAGCCGACCGCTGCAGCAACGCCCGAAAGCGAGCAGGCCGCCAAATAGGCCAGGGTGCCGCCCCAGCAGTAGCCGACAACGCCGACCTTGCCGCGCCCGCGCGGCGTAATCGATGGCGGCCTGAACATCCTGCAGCGTGGCCTCGGGCACAGTCTGCTTCTGAAGCGCCATCCCTTCGCCGATGCTCTTCGGATCGTAGCCGAGTTCGACGCCCGGGCTTGACGCGGTCGAACAGCGCCGGCGCGATGGCGAGATAACCCTGGGCGGCGTAGCGGTCCGTCACGTCGCGGATGTGCGAATTGACGCCGAAGATCTCCTGCAGCACCACGAGGCCGCCGCGCGCCGTGCCGTTCGGCTCGGCGACATAGGCTCCGATCGTCGCACCGTCCTTGGCTGTCAGCGTTGTCATCGTACCCATGCTGTTCCTCTCGGGTTTGTTCAGCGCGTTCGTCTTGAGGGATGTCGCGGTCTGGCCGAACAGGATCTTCTTGGCCTCTTCGGACATCTCCTGCGGCCGGTTGACGGTCTCGCCCTTCGCATAGGCCGCGATCGTGGCCGGCCGGTCCCGAATCGCATGGAACCAGCGCTTCAGGTTGGGGAAGTCGTCGAGGTTCTGGCCCTGCCGCTCGTAGGGGACGATCCAGGGATAGCAGGCCATGTCGGCGATCGAATAGTCGCCGGCGATGAACGGCCCCGTCGCGAGCTGGCGATCGAGCACGCCGTAGAGGCGATTGGTCTCGTTCACGTAGCGGTCGATCGCATAGGGCAGTTTTTCCGGCGCGTAGGCGGAGAAATGATGGTTTTGGCCGGCCATCGGGCCGAGGCCGCCCATCTGCCAGAACAGCCACTCCAGCACCTTGAAGCGGCCGCGCAGATCGTGGGGGAGAAAACGACCGGTCTTCTCGGCGAGATAGGTGAGGATGGCGCCGGATTCGAAGACCGAGACCGGCTCGCCGCCGTCCTGTCGGTTCGTGGTCGACGATGGCCGGCATGCGGTTGTTCGGCGCGATCTTCAGGAAGTCGGGCTTGAACTGCTCCCCGGTGCCGATGTTCACCGGCAAGATCTTGTAGGGGAGCCCCGTCTCCTCCAGAAACATCGTGATCTTGTGCCCGTTCGGGCGTTGGCCAGTAGTGCAGGTCGATCATGGATCTTTCACCGGCAAAGCAGGGGCCGACATCGGAGGTCGGAGCGGTGCTCTTACCTAGCATAGATCGATGTGGTCGGCAACGCGTGATGACCGCAAAGAAAAACCCGCGCCGTGGGGCGCGGGTCCTTCTTATCGGGTCCGAGCGGAGGCTCAGGCCGCGGCGTCGACCTCGGTCGTCGCCCTCGTCCTCGCCCTCTTCGACCTCGGTCTTGGGCGTGCGGCGCGGGCCCCTTTTGCAACTGCGATTCGATCAGCTTCAGCGCCTCGGAATCGGTGAGCTTCTGCACGACCGCGATCTCCCGCGCCATGCGATCCACCGCCGCCTCGTAGAGCTGCCGCTCGGAATAGGACTGCTCCGGCTGGGCATCGGACCGGTAGAGGTCGCGCACCACCTCGGCGATGGCGATGAGGTCGCCGGAGTTGATCTTGGCCTCGTATTCCTGGGCACGCCGCGACCACATCGTGCGCTTGACCCGAGCACGGCCCGAGCAGCGTGTCGAGGCCACGCTTGACGACGTCCGGCTCGCTCAGCTTGCGCAGGCCCACGCTGGCCGCCTTGGGCAGCGGCACCTTGAGCTTCATCTTGTCCTTGACGAAGCGAGATCACGAACAGTTCCAGCTTGAAGCCGGCAACGGTCTCCTCCTCGATGGCCAGAATCTGGCCGACGCCATGCGCCGGATAGACGACGAAATCGAGGGTCTTGAAGCCGTTCCGCGTGGCACCGGTCTTCGCCTTCGGCTCGACCCGCGCGGCAGGCGCGACTTTCGCGAGGATCGGAGCGGGTTTGCCCATCACCGGCCGCGGCACGGCAGGCTTTTCGGCAGCCCGTTCATTTGCCGGGCGGGCGGGTGCAACCCGTGCCGTCGCTGCCTTGTCGGACATCTGTTTTCTCCTTGCTGGCGCAGCATGCGCCGACTTGTCAGAAGGGTGAGGGGCGGAAGCCGGAATCGTTCCGGTGCGGCGACCCTGGACAAAGTCGCCACCGCTCGGCAAAAGATGATGCAGCCTCTAAGAGGTGATTCGCGGCAACCCGGCCATGCGAACCCGCTTTGACCGGTCAGAGCAATCGACCGTTCAGCGACGGCCATCCGGCGATCTGTCACGCGCGTGCCCACCCAAGTCAACGGATCGAATCGACGCCGCAGGTCGACGACATGACGCCGGCCCGCAGACGCAAAACCATCCAAATTTTGCTGTCTGTGTCTAACACAACACACGGCAAAAATCAACCTTCGGGCGCGCGGTCACGTGCAACAATCCAGGGCATGTCTCGACGGAGCCTCTGCGACTGGCTCCGAATTCCGTGCTCGATCGATGCCGGCTTGTCATAACTGAACACAATTCGCATGGCAGCCTTAACCCGATTTTAGCTGTCCGTAGCCCGGCCGGCTGCCGCCAATTCGGCCAGCCGAATCCTCAGTGCGGCGGTGGTGGCTATCGGCGGATCAAACGCGATCCGCGCCGTTCGATCGCCCCAGACAAGGTCCATTCCGTCCGGATCGAAACCGCTGACGCGCCAGTCGCCGTCCGGCTGACCGGCAAAGTCGCGTGGCATAGATCGCAACAGCGTCGCGGTGATCGGCGTTCATGTGCTCGACCGCCGACGCCTCTCGCCTCGATCAGTCCATCGCAGCCCTTGACCGCCGTCAGCACGTCAGGGCCCTCGAACGATGCCGCCCGTGCAAAGCCGCCGTTGATATGGGCTTGAGCGAGTCGCGACGATCCAGAAGCCGAAATCCGGAAAGCCGGCATAGAGCTTGGACTTGGGATTGCGGCGACAGGAAGCGAGTCCGCGGCAGCCTCTGCGCGCTCGCCGGCCGGGACGGCGCGGCCGATCGAACGTTAGCCGCGGGTGGGCGAGCGGGTCGCCGCGTCCGCCCTCACTGAGCAGGAGCGAGCATGCGCCCGTCGGCCGCAAGGTGACGGGTGTGTGCGGCGAGCCCGGACAGCAGCAGGATCGGTGCGCCGTCAGGCATTGTGGCGACCGCCACCAGGCTGGCGAAAGGATCGCCGTCCGGCGTGAGCGTCGCCAGGGCCGCGCTGCGGATCGAGCGAAGCAGCCGCTTGGCTTCGCCCAGCGCATCGTAATGCGCTGGGTGTCGACTCAATGCTGCGCGCGGCCGACGAAGGTGCGGAACCGCTCCGGCGCGTCGGAGCCGAACAGCTCGCGCCGGCGGGCCGTCGGCCGCGATCACGCCTCGATCGACGAAGATGACCCGGTTCGAGACGTTTCGTGCGAAGCCCATTTCGTGGGTGACCACCAGCATGGTGCGGCCTTCTTCGGCGAGCGCGCGCATGACGCGCAGCACCTCGCCGACCAGTTCGGGGTCGAGCGCCGAGGTGGGCTCGTCGAACAGCATCACCTCCGGGCGCATGGCGAGCGCCCGCGCGATGGCGGCGCGCTGCTGCTGGCCGCCCGACAGATGGGCCGGATATTGATGCCGCTTGTCGGCGATGCCGACCTTGGCGAGCAGCGCCTCCGCTTCCGCGATGCATTCGGCCTTGGGCCGCTTCTGGACGTGAACCGGCGCTTCGATGACATTCTGCAGGATCGTCAGATGCGACCAGAGATTGAAACTCTGGAACACCATGCCGAGGCGTGAGCGGAGCCGGTCGACCTGCGCGCGATCGGCCGGGGCGGCGGTTCCGTCGCGCCGCTGCTTCATGCGAATCGTCTCGCCGCCGAGGCTCACCTCGCCGGCATCCGGCGTTTCGAGCAGGTTGATGCAGCGCAGGAACGTGCTCTTGCCTGACCCGCTCGCGCCCGAGGATCGAGATCACATCGCCTTGGTGCGCATCGAGCGAGATGCCCTTCAGCACCTCGAGTGCCCCGAAGCGCTTGCGGATGTCTTTGGCGCTGAGCGCGACGGCAGGTGTCGTTCAAACCAGACTTCCGCGAGTCGACGGACTAGTGCAAGATTTCGGGCAAGATGGACATCCGGAAAGCCGCCGCAAGCCGCGGAAACACGTGCTGTTTCGCATTCGCCACACTTCAGCCTATATAAAGGGCGTTGTCACCCGTCCCGTGCGTCGCTGCGGCCGCGGGACGTGGCGGAGGGCGACCGGCACGATCGAAATGCGTCGGGCAGAGCCGGGCCTGCTATCATTCGTCTCTGGCGGACAGCGGGCGCCAACAAGAGGAACCTCCATGCCGTCCATAGCCCTTGTCGATGACGACCGGAACATTCTGACCTCCGTCTCCCTGTGCCTCGAGGCCGAGGGCTATCGGGTCCAGACCTATACCGATGGTGCGGCGGCCCTCGACGGGCTGAAGGCAAGCCCGCCCGATCTCGCGATTTTCGACATCAAGATGCCGCGCATGGACGGGATGGAGCTGCTGCGCCGCCTGCGCCAAAAATCCGACCTGCCGGTGATCTTCCTCACCTCGAAGGATGACGAGATCGACGAACTGTTCGGCCTCAAGATGGGCGCCGACGACTTCATCCGGAAGCCGTTCTCGCAGCGGCTGCTGGTCGAGCGGGTCAAGGCGATCCTGCGCCGGGCCAATCCCAAGGAAGCCGCGGCGCAGAAGGAATCGGAAGCCAAGCAGCTCGAGCGCGGCCATCTCAAGATGGACCCGGAGCGCCACACCTGCACCTGGAAGGGCGAGGCCGGTCACGCTCACCGTCACCGAGTTCCTGATCCTGCAGGCGCTTGCGACCCGGCCCGGCGTGGTCAAGAGCCGCAACGCGCTGATGGATGCCGCCTACGACGACCAGGTCTACGTGGACGACCGCACGATCGACAGCCACATCAAGCGGCTGCGGAAGAAGTTCAAGGTCGTCGACGACGACTTCGAAATGATCGAGACCCTGTACGGCGTGGGCTACCGTTTCAAGGAATAGGCGGGTCGCGCGGCGCGTCCGCGCCGCTTCCGCCGCTTCGTGATGATCGATCGGCCGCTCCGCGCGGGCCTGCCGTTCCGCGCCCGCCATCGTCGGCGCTGCGCTCTCGGGTGCGGGCGCTGCGTCTCGTTCGCGGCGTCACGACGCGGCTGTCGTCGTCGCTGACCCGGCGCATCGTGGTGTTGAACCTCGGCGGCCTCTTCGTTCTTCTGTTGTTGTTTCTGTACGTCAATCAGTTCCGCGAGGGCCTGATCGACGCCCGCGTCCAAAGCCTGCAGGCGCAGGGCGAGATCATCGCGGCCGCCATCGCGGCCTCGGCCACGGTCGAAACGGACTCGCTGACGATCGACCCGGAGAAGCTGCTCCAGCAGGCGCCGGGCCAGCCGCAGGTCGGCGAGGACGACAATTCGCCGCTCGAATTCTCGATCAATCCGGACCGCATCGGCCCCGTCCTCCGCCGCCTGGTCTCGCCGACACGCACGCGAGCGCGGGTCTACGACAAGGACGGCGAACTTCTGATCGACACGCGCGCCATGACGCTGCACGGCAGCGTGTTTCGCCGGCAGTCGAGCGGCCGCCGGCGACCGGGACGCGTCCTGGCTCGAGCGGACATGGTCGGCGCTCACGACGCGGTTCGGCCATGCCACGCCCCCGCCGACCGGCCGACACGGAACGATCGGACGCCCAGGCCTTTCCCGAGGTCGCCCGTGCTCTGGCGGGCGAGACCGAGTATGTGGTTCGCGTCAACAAGCGAGGCGACACCATCGTCTCTGTCGCGGTGCCGATCGAACGCACGCGCAGCGTCCGCGGTGCGCTGCTGCTGTCGACCCAGGGTGGCGACATCGACGCGATCATCGCGTCGGAGCGTTGGGCGCTCTTGCGCGTGTTTCTCGTCGCGGCCACTGTGACCTTTCTGCTGTCGCTGTTTCTTGCCGGCACGATCGCCGGCCCGATGCGCCGCCTGGCCGAGGCCGCGGAACGCGTGCGGCGAGGCATCACCTCGCGCCAGGAAATTCCCGATTTCTCGGGCCGGTCGGACGAGATCGGCCATCTGTCGCGGGCGCTCCGCGACATGACGCACGCGCTCTACACGAGGATCGAGGCTATCGAGAGCTTCGCGGCCGATGTCGCCCACGAGCTCAAGAACCCGCTCACCTCGCTGCGCAGCGCGGTCGAGACCCTGCCGCGCATCAAGGCCGACGAGCCCCGCGATCGGCTGATGGCCGTCATCCAGCACGACATCCGCCGCCTCGATCGGCTGATCAGCGACATTTCCGACGCCTCTCGGCTCGATGCCGAATTGGCTCGCGGGGGCGGTGGCCCGGTCGATCTCGTCGCGCTTGCGCGTGCGGTCGTCGACGGTCGCCAACAACGTGTCCCGGCGCCACGATGTCACGGTGAAGCTCGACGTCGGCGTCCGACCCTGCGGGCGATGCAGCGCATCACGCTTATGTGGTCGAAGGGCACGACTCGCGTCTTGGACAGGTGCTCACGAACCTGATCGACAATGCGCGATCCTTCTCGCCCCCCGGTGGGACCGTGCGGGTCGCGTTGCGGCATGCGCTTCCGGCCGGACCGGGACGAGGACGCCGAGGCCGGGCGTGGAGATCATCGTCGACGACGAGGGGCCCGGCATACCGGCGGATGCCTTCGAGCGGATTTTCGAGCGCTTCTACACCGATAGGCCGAGCCAGGGCTTCGGCCAGAACTCGGGCCTGGGACTGTCGATCTCGCGGCAGATCATCGAAGCCCACGACGGGCTGATCTGGGCGGAAAACCTCGATCATGCCGCAGCCGGCGCCAGCGGACGCCGCGTCGCCGCTGGTTACTGGTGCGCGCTTCACCGTCTGGTTGCCGATGGGCGCGGGATGAGCGGCGACGACTCGGGCAGTACGTACACGCAACCGCCGTCGTGATCCGCGAGCGGGGCGTGCTGATCCGCGGCGCCTCGGGGGCCGGCAAATCGCGGCTTGCGGCCGGGCTGCTCGCCGAAGCAAAGCGGCGCGGCTGCTTCGGCCGGCTCGTCGGTGACGACCGGGTGGCGCTTGTTGTGCGCGGCGATCGGCTCCTGGCGCGCGGTCATCCGGTGATGGCGGGCCTGATCGAGCGGCGAGGCGAGGGACTGATGCCGGTCCCCTATGAGGCGGTCTGTGCCATCGACCGGGTCGTCGACCTTGTGGCTGAGCCGCTGGACCGGCTTCCCGCGGAGGCCGGCGGCAGCGTCGACCTCCTCGGGATCAGTCTTCCCCATAGATCGTCGCCCGCCGGCCGCGCCGCAGCTCGATCATGCGCGATTGTTCGATCTTTTGTCCGCCCCGGTGATCTCGACCCGAGGGCTTGACGGAGCCGGCCGATGAGTTTGGCGCCGCACCCGCGATTGTGCTGTGCCGCATTTCACTTGCCTATTGAGCAACCTTCCGCAACATGTGTGCTTTGGAATGGCGCAAAAGTAGGCCACAGTCCGGACTTGGCATGATTGAGTGCGCGCAATGATCGGCATGGTGCTCGTGACTCACGGTCACCTCGCCACGGAGTTTCGCGCCGCGCTGGAACATGTGGTCGGGCCGCAGAAGCAGATCGAGACGATCACGATCGGGCCTGAAGACGATATGGAGTTGCGCCGGCACGACATCCTGGCCGCGATCGACCGAAGTCGATACGGGCCAGGGCGTGGTCCTGCTGACCGACATGTTCGGCGGCACGCCGTCCAACCTCGCGATTTCGGTCATGAACGGCAACACGGTCGAGGTGGTGGCCGGCATCAATTTGCCGATGCTGATCAAGCTTGCGTCCGTGCGTGACGTTTCGTCGCTCGATCAGGCCGTGACCCAGGCGCAGGAGGCCGGGCGCAAATACATCAACGTGGCGAGCCGCGTGTTGGCCGGAAAATGATCGAAGATTGTCCGGACGGCACGACGGAGCGGTCGCCAGTCGACGGCGAGATCGTTCGCACCTGTCCGATCATCAACCGCAAGGGACTGCACGCCCGTGCCACGGCCAAGTTTGTCCAGTGCGTCGAGCGCTTCGACGCGGAAGTTCAGGTGTCGCGCTGCGGCGAAACGGTTGGCGGGCTGTCGATCATGGGCATTCTGACCCTTGGCGCCGGGATGGGTAGCAATGTGACGATCAGCGCCGTCGGCCCCGAGGCTCCCGCGGTGATCGAGGCGCTCGCCGCACTGATCGCCGGACGCTTCGGCGAAGACGAGTGATGCGCGGCGCTGACCCGGGCTGCGCCTGAGTTCCAGTTGGCTCAGGTTGGCGCGTTGACCAGCGCGATCCGCCATCGCGAGCCGTCCCAGGTTAGCACGCTGCGGGTCGCATAGCCGATATCGAAGATAAACCAGCATTTCGCGTTCCCGGCTGCGACCGCCAGACAAGCCCGAATCACTGGCGGATGGGTGATCGCCACCGTGGTTCGTTCTTCGCCAGCAAGTCGCTCTAGCCAGCGCCTTGCGCGCTCAACAAGCGCGTCGACGCTCTCGCCGCCGGCGGGTGCCGCCGTCACGTCTTCCAGCCACTGCGCGAAGAAGTCCGGGTCGGCGGCCGCGACAGTGCTGATCGATTGGCCCGTCCAGGCCCCGTAGTCGCGGTCCGCCAGCGCGATGTCGGTCTCGATCTCGGTCAGCCCAGCCGCTTCGCCCCCGGCGGTGGCGGCATGCATCGGACTACGCAGGATTCGGGCTGTGCTTCCGGCACGTCCGACCAGAGTGCCGAAGCGGGCAAGACTGTTTGGCGCAAGACTGCCGTCCTCTGAAAACCGAAGCGCGATAGAAGCTGGCGCTGGCACCGCGATCAGGGTCAGGCGCAAGAGTAGCCGATCAGGTTCGAAGCTCACTCACCGGACGGTGCGGGCCCTTGGGACTCGTTTGGCTGCTCCTGTTCCGCCTGAAGAACGGGCCTGTTCGCCGGCTTTTGGTCGACGGCCTGGACCTCCGCAATGAGCGCCTTGAGCGTCTCGACCGCGGCAGGATCGCTTGTCGCCGCGAGCAATCGGCGATAGCGGCTGAGCGTCACCTGCCGTGAATCGAACTCCTCATTGTCCATTGGTTTGTCCTGACAAACAGTCGTCGAGCCGATCAGACCCCTAACAGATGTCAACCCACCTTGTTGCCTTCAATCACGCTGCCGCTGACATTTAGTGCTCTGATGATCGAGGCCTGCTGCGGCTACCCCGACTGGCTCTATTGCTTCATCGGTCATCCAGTAACCTGGATGGGCGCCTCGCTGTCGTTTGTCGAGCGCCATCTCAACCGAACGGATCGGAGCTTTGCGGCCGGCCGGATCGCAGGAAGTGCTGCGCTGGTTCTGCTTCTCATCGCGACGGGCGGAATCGCGCTAGCGTTGACGTGGATACCCGGTGCTCCAGGCTTGCTGATCGCCGCGCTTGCCGCGGCGACCCTCCCGGCCCAGCGCAGCCTGCACCAGCATGTCCTGGCGGTCGCCGACGAACTCGACAGCGGCGGGCTCGCGGCGGGCCGCGCCGCAGTCTCCCGGATCGTCGGGCGCAATCCGGCGCACCTCGACGAGGCCGGGGTAGCCCGTGCGGCGATCGAAAGTCTGGCCGAAAATTTTGCCGATGGTGTCGTCGCACCGGCCTTCTGGATGATCGCCGCGGGCCTGCCGGGCGGGGCGCTCTACAAGGCGATCAATACCGCGGATTCGATGATCGGCCACCGCTCGGCGCGCTATCTCGCTTTCGGCTGGGCTGCCGCCCGGCTGGACGACCTCGTCAATCTCCCGGCTTCCCGCCTCGCCGCGCTCTGGATTCTGCTCGCAGCCTCGGTCTGCCGCGCCAACGCCAGGAATGGACTGCGCGCGATGCTTCGCGACGCCCGCCGCCACCGGTCCCCGAATGCAGGATGGCCCGAGGCCGCCATGGCCGGTGTCCTCGAGCTCGCGCTGAACGGCCCGCGGGTTTACGGGGACACCCCGGTCGAGGATGCCTTCATGGGGGACGGTCGCCGGGACGCGACGGCCGCCGACATCCGGCGCGGCTTGCGCGTCTATCGGACCGCTTGCGCAATCCAGCTTCTGGTGATCGCCCTGGCCGTCATAGCGTTGCGCTGAGCATCGATCCCGTTTCGCCGGCCCACTCTGGTCAGGCGTGTCGACCGGGTGGGCCGGACCGCTCCACCAGCCGCAAAACCTTGCGCATCAGGGTGGGCAGCGCCTCGTCCGCCAAGGCTTCGCGCTGCAGCCAGCGGCCCGGGGCAGGGAAGGTGGCATCGAGCTGCGCCTGAAAAACATGCAGCGTAAGGTCGAAATGGGTGAGCCCGTGCTCGACCGTTCCCAAGGCTTGCAACGGTCCGCAGAGGCCCGGCGGAACGACAAACTGCGCCGGGTCGAAATCCTCGGTCCAGTCCGTCCCCGGAAATTCGGTCATACCACCGAACAAGCCCTGAGCAGGGCGGCTGCGCACCAGAATGGCCCCGTCAGGCCGCTCGACGAAGAAGACCGCGCCACGCCGGTGCGGGATCGCTTTGCGCGCCAGCTTGCGGGGAAAGGCGGCCGGCTCGCCGCGCTGGAGTGCCGTGCAATAGCCCGTGAGCGGGCAGAGGATGCAGGCGGGACTTTTGGGCGTGCAGATCGTCGCGCCGAGGTCCATCACGGCTTGCGCGAAATCTCCGGCGCGCTCGGATGGGGTCACAGCATCCATCGCGGCCCACACGGCAGGTTTGCCGGCCGGCATGGGCGCCTCGATCGCGCCAAGGCGCGCCATCACGCGTTCCACATTGCCATCGACCACGACGGCACGCCGGTCGAACGCGATGGCCGCGATCGCAGCCGCCGTATAGGCGCCGATGCCCGGTAAGGTTCGCAACAAATCTTCGGTATCCGGAAAGCGCCCGCCGTGCCTCGCGACAACAGCGCGGGCACAGGCGTGCAGGTTCCGTGCACGAGAGTAATAGCCGAGCCCCGCCCAGGCCTGCAGCACCGACTCGAGGGGAGCGGCCGCGAGGGCCGCGACGTTCGGCCACCGCAGGAGGAAGCGGGTGTAGTAGGCCCGGACCGCCGCAACGGTGGTCTGTTGCAGCATGATTTCCGAGAGCCAGACCGCGTAGGGGTCACTCGGCGCGCCCGGCCGGGCGCGCCAGGGCAGATCGCGACGGTGCCGGTCGTACCAGGCGAGCAGATCCGATGCGACGGTCGGCGGGGTGGCGGCAGCCGCTGCTGTGCGTCGGGGCTGGACTTTCGCCGAGGTTCTGGTCATCCAGTTCTATCGTCGCATCGCAATGCCTGTCCGGGAGACGGCGAAGTGCCGCAACCGCGTGCTCGCTCCCGTCGCCGGGCGGCGCAACCTTTGGCCGATCTGGTCAATCCACTGCTCAGCCCCGCATTGGCGCGGCAGGGCTTCAGCCAGGCCGACGTGCTCGTGCATTGGACCGAAATCGTCGGCGATCAGTTGGCTGAACGCTGCCGGCCGGTCAAGCTGCAGTGGCGGCCCCGCTCCCCCGATCCGGCCGCTGCCCTCGAACCCGCGACGCTGGTGGTTCGCGTCGAGGGCGCGTTTGCCTTGGCGCTCCAGCATATGGCGCCCGTGGTGCTGCAGCGGGTGAACGCCTATTTCGGCTGGCGTTGCGTCGGCAAGCTGGTGCATCAAGCAAGGGCCGCTTCCCGTGGCGGTCGCCCCGAAACTCGTCCGGCAGCTACCGGATGCCGAGGCGCGTAACCGGGCGACCGCGGCTGTGTCGGGTGTCGAGGATGAGCGGCTCCACGCCGCACTCGTGGCGCTCGGCAGCCGCGTGCTCGCCCGATAATAGATGATGCGCGGCGGGCTTTCGGCTAAAGGTCGGCTGTGCGCGCAGCGCTGTTTCTGAGAGATCTCGATGCTTGATACCCGTTTTGCGACGCGCCGCCGGCTCCTGCAGGGCGCCCTGGCGGGCATTTCCAGTGCTTTCGTCCTCGACCTCGTGCCCGCCTCCGCCCAGGAAAGTTCCGCGGCGGAAACGGTTCCGGTCAGCGAGCTCATGGCCGAGCCGCCGCTGCCGGATCTCTGGCTGGGCAAGGCCGACGCGCCGGTCACCATGATCGAATATGCCTCGATGACCTGCACGCATTGCGCGGCATTTCACGCCGAGACATGGCCGACCCTCAAGTCGAAATACATCGACACGGGCAAGGTTCGCTTCGTGCTGCGAGAGTTCCCGCTCGATCCGCTCGCCACCGCAGGGTTCATGCTGGCGCGCAGCGCCGGCCCGGACAAGCGCAACGCCGTCGTCGACCTGCTGTTCGACCAGCAGAAGAACTGGGCGTTCGTCAACAAGCCGCTGGACGCCCTGGCCGCGACCGTTCGTCAGGCCGGGATTTCCCAGGCTCAGTTCGAGACGGTCCTGAAGGATCAGGCGCTCTATGAGCAGGTCAACAAGGAGCGCGACCTCGCGGCAGACAAGTTCAAGGTCAACGCGACGCCGACGTTCTTCATCAATGGTGTCCGAAAAGCCGGCGAGATGACGGTGGTGGAGCTCGAGCGGACGCTGTCGCCCCTGCTGAAGGGGTAAATGCGAGCGATGCTATCCGCGCGGCGGGACGAGAGAGGATTGCGGGCACGGTTCGCTGCTGGGCCGCCATGATGTGACATTCTGCTCGGTCACGCATTCGGCGGTGCGCGGACCTTGTCGGAGTTTGCAGGCAGCGGCGCGGCACCGAGCGGAAGGTGCTCTCCCTTGTAGCGGCAGGTGCATTTGGGGTTTTCAGGCGCCACCCAAGTCGAGAACCGGCCCTGGAACTCGAGTGGTCGCGCCGGCGCGTCCGCGATGCCGGCCACCGTGAGCGAAGACGCGGATGGTCAAGCGTGCAGACCCGATCGTGGCATGGCTTCCCCCCGTGCACTGAGCTTACGTCGGGGGCCGGATCGAATCAACGGGGGCCATTGGGTCGCTATTTTACGGCCCACCAGGGAAGGCTTCCCGCCGCCGCACCATAAATCCGACAAAGCCGCAGTCGCTTGTGCGCTAGACGTCGCCGGCCTGATCGCTTTTATCCCCGCAGCCTCGGCGTCCCGGAGTCTTCGCGCGACGTGCGGTTTTCCCTTCTCAGTCTGCTGCGCCAGAGCTTCGCCCACAACACGGGCTGGCCGGAGCAATGGCGCTCGCCCGAGCCGAAGGCCGCCTACGACGCCGTCATCATCGGCGGCGGCGGCCATGGCCTCGCGACCGCCTACTACATGGCGGCCGAGCACGGCATGCGGAACATCGCGGTCGTCGAGAAGGGCTGGATCGGCGGCGGCAACACCGGCCGCAACACCACCATCATCCGCTCGAACTATCTGTGGGAGGAGTCCGAGGCGCTCTACGACCACGCCATGAAGCTGTGGGAGGACCTGTCGCCACGTGCTGAACTACAACGTCATGTATTCGCCGCGCGGCGTGCATGATGCTGGCCCACAACATCCACGACGTGCAGGTGTTCAAGCGCCACGTCCACGCCAACCGGCTCGCCGGCATCGACAACGAGTGGCTGACGCCCGAGCAGGCGAAGGACTTCTGCCCGATCCTGAACATCTCCAAGCACATCCGCTACCCGGTCATCGGCGCGAGCCTGCAGCGGCGCGGCGGCACGGCCCGGCACGACGCGGTGGCCTGGGGCTATGCGCGCGCCGCCTCCGCGCTCGGCGTCGACATCCTGCAGAACTGCGAGGTGACCGGCATCGACCGCGACGGCGCCGGGGCGGTCTCCGGCATCCAGACCACGCGCGGGCCGATCAAGACGCCGCGGATCGGCGTGGTGGCGGCCGGCAACACCAGTCGTCGTGATGGCGCATGGCCGGCGTGCGCCTGCCGCTCGAAAGCTATCCGCTGCAGGCGCTGGTGTCCGAGCCGGTGAAGCCGATCATGCCCTGCGTGGTCATGTCGAACACCATCCACGCCTACATGTCGCAGTCCGACAAGGGCGAGCTCGTCATCGGCGCCGGCACCGACGCCTACACGTCCTACAGCCAGACCGGCGGCCTGCACATCGCCACCCACACGCTCGACGCGATCTGCGAAATGTTCCCCAACGTCCGCCGCCTGCGCATGCTGCGCAACTGGGGCGGCATCGTCGACGTCACGCCCGACCGCTCGCCGATCATCGGCAAGACGCCGGTGCCGGGGCTGTTCGTCAACTGCGGCTGGGGCACCGGCGGCTTCAAGGCGACGCCCGGCTCGGGCCACGTCTTCGCCCATCAGGTCGCGACCGGCGAGCCGCACCCGATCAACGCGCCGTTCAGCCTCGACCGCTTCCGCACCGGCCGCCTCATCGACGAAGCCGCCGCCGCCGCGGTGGCGCATTGATGAGGATCCCACTGCAGGCCGAATTGACCGTCCCTCCCCTTGCGGGGAGGGTGCCCGTCGCCGGGACGGGTGGGGGGGCGGGCCAAGGCGCCGTACGTGCGCGTCGTCCTGCGTCACCCCACCTCCCGCCTTCGGCGAGCCCTCCCCTGGGAGGAGAGGGCGCAGGCTGCCCCTTCGCGTCTTGGAGCGCGGCTCATGCTCCTGATCCCCTGTCCCTATTGCGGGCCGCGCCCGAGCTCGAGTTCAAGCATGGCGGCGAGGCGCATATCGCGCGCGATCCGCAGAGCGCCGACGAGCAGGCCTGGACGGCGATTCCTGTTCACCCGCACGCAACACCAGGGGCGTCATCGCCGAGCGCTGGCGGCAGCGGCCGGCTGCGGCCGCTTCTTCAACTGCCTGCGCGACACCGTGAGCGACAAGATCCTGGCCACCTACAAGATCGGCGAACCGAAGCCCGACCTCGACCCGCTGCGGAGCGCCGCCCGGTGAGCGCCGACCCCGTCCGCGTCCTGTTCGGCGGCCGCATCGACCGCGCCCGCGCCGCTCCGCTTCACCTTCGACGGCCGCGCCTACGAGGGCTTTGCCGGCGACACGCTGGCCTCGGCGCTGCTGGCCCACGGCGTCCACCTCGTCGGCCGCTCGTTCAAGTACCACCGGCCGCGCGGCTTCCTGGCGGCCGGCTCGGAGGAGCCGAACGCGCTCGTCACGGTCGACCGCGGCGGCGGCCGCTGGACGCCGAACCTGCGCGCCACCCAGGTCGAGCTCTACGACGGGCTCGTCGCGCAAGAGCCAGAACCACTGGCCGTCGCTCGCTTTCGACGTCGGCGCGGTCAACCAGCCTCCTGTCGCCCATGCTCGGCGGCCGGCTTCTACTACAAGACCTTCATGGGCCCGCGCTTCGTCAAGGGCGCAAAGCTCTGGGCGCGACCTGTTCGAGCCGGCGATCCGCCGCGCCGCCGGCCTCGGCGACGCCGACCACGGAGCCCGATCCCGGACCATCTACGCCAACCGCTTCGCCCATTGCGACGTGCTGGTGGTCGGCGCCGGCCCGGCCGGCCTCGCGGCCGCGCTGGCCGCGGCCGAGACCGGCCAGCGCGTCATCCTGTGCGACGAGAACGCCGAACTCGGCGGCTCGCTGCTCGACGAGCCCAGGCTGCGCATCGACGGCATCCCGGCCGCCGACTGGGTCGCCGCACGTGCTGCGCGACCTCGCCGCGAAGCCGCAACGTCACGCTGCTGCCGCGCACCCAGGCCTTCGGCTACTACAACCACAACTTCGTCGGCCTGAACGAGCGCCTGACCGACCATCTCGCCCGCCCCGGCCAGCGGGCCGCCGCGCGAGCGGATGTGGCAGGTGCGGGCCGGGCACGTGGTGCTCGCGACCGGCGCCATCGAGCGGCCGCTGGTGTTTCCCGACAACGACCGGCCCGGCATCATGCTGGCCGGCGCGGCCCGCACCTTCCTGCACCGCTACGGCGTGAAGGCCGGCACCCGCGCCGTCGTCGTCACCGCGCATGACAGCGCCTACCGCGCGGCGCTCGACCTGCATGCCGCCGGCGTCGACGATCGCCCGCATCGTCGACCTGCGCGACGCATCCGACGGCGCGCTGGTGCAGGAGGCGCGGAGCGCCGGCATCCGGTCATGTTCGGCGCGGCCGTGGTCGGCACGCAGCGGCGCCTATCGCGTGCGCGAGGTGCGGATCGGGCAGATCGCCGGCGCCCAGGTGACCGACCTCGAGACGCATCCCCTGCGACCTCGTGCTGATGTGCGGCGGCTGGACGCCCTCGGTCCACCTGTTCTCGCAGTCGCGCGGCAAGCTCGCCTACGACGAGGCGACCACGAGCTTCCTGCCGGGCCAGCCGGCCCAGGCGCAGATCCTCGGTCGGCGCCTGCGCCGGCAATTTCGGGCTGGCGCAGGCGCTGCGCGACGGGCTGCGGGCCGGGCGCTGCGGCCGCGCAGTTTGCCTCGGAGAACGGCCGCCCAACCCCATCATGCTGAGCCGGGCTCGCAGAGCCCGAGTCGAAGCACGCAGGACGGTGGTACGTCCTTCGACTCGCCGCCTTCGGCGGCGGCTCAGGATGATGGGGGCGTGGCAGCGCGACCACCGGCTATACCGTCACCGGCGACGATGAATGCCCGGCGGCGGCTTCATCGGCGCCGCTGCCGCACCGACCGCGACCCGACCACCGCCAAGGCCTTCGTCGACTTCCAGAACGACGTCACCGCCAAGGACATCGGCCTCGCGGTGCGCGAGGGGTTCCGCTCGATCGAGCACATCAAGCGCTACACCACCACCGGCATGGCGACCGACCAGGGCAAGACGTCGAACATGAACGCCCTCGGCATCGCGGCCAAGGCGCTGGGCCGAGACGTGCCGGCCGTCGGCCTCACCACCTTCCGCCAGCCCTACACGCCGGTCACCTTCGGCAGCCTTCGCCGGCCTGTCGCGCGAGCAACCTGTTCGACCCCGTCGCGCGAGACGCCGATCCACGGCTGGGCCGCGGCGCACGGCGCCGTCTTCGAGGACGTGGGCGCTGTGGAAGCGCGCCTGGTATTTCCCGCAGCGCCGGCGAGGACATGCACGCCGCGGTCGACCGCGAATGCATGGCGGCGCGCGACCGGGCCGGCATCTTCGACGCCTCGACGCTCGGCAAGATCGAGGTCGTCGGGCCCCGACGCGGCCGAGTTCCTGAACCGCATCTACATCAACAGCTGGACCAAGCTCGGCGTCGGCAAATGCCGCTACGGGCTGATGCTCGAACGAGTCCGGCTTCATCATGGACGACGGCGTCGTCGGCCGCATCGCCGCGGACCGCTTCCACGTCACCACCACCACGGGCGGCGCGCCGCGCGTGCTGGCCCACATGGAGGACTTTCTCCAGACCGAGTTCCCCGACCTCAAGGTCTGGCTGACCTCGACCACCGAGCAATGGGCCGTCATCGCGGTGCAGGGCCCGCGCGCGCGCGACATCCTCGCGCCGCTCGTCGACGGCATCGACATCTCGGCCGCGGCGCTGCCCCACATGGCGCTGCAAGGTCGGCACATTCCGGGGCGTGCCGATGCGGCTGTTCCGCGTCACCTTCACGGGCGAGCTCGGCTTCGAGGTCAACGTGCCGGCCGATTACGGCCGCGCCGTCTGGGAGGCGATCTGGGCCGAGGGCCGCAAGCACGACGCCGTCGCCTACGGCACCGAGGCCATGCACGTGCTGCGCGCCGAGAAGGGCTACATCATCGTCGGCCAGGACACGGACGGCACGGTGACGCCGGACGACGCCGGCCTCGGCGGCATGGTCGGCAAGGCCAAGCCCGATTTCGTCGGCAAGCGCTCGCTCGTGCGCGAGGACCTCGCGCGCCCCGGCCGCAAGCAGATCGTCGGCCTGCTCACCGAGAATCCCGCGACGGTGCTGGAGGAGGGCGCGCAGATCACCGCACGAGCCGCAGCGCCGCGACCGGCACCCACGCGATCGGCCACGTCACCTCGTCCTACTGGAGCGCCGTGCTCGGCCGCTCGATCGCGCTGGCCGTGGTCGAGAACGGGCGGGCCCGGATGGGCGAGACGGTCCACGTCCCGATGCCGAACGGCGTCGATCGCGGCCAGGATCGTCGAAACCCGTCTTCGTCGACCCCGAAGGAGCCCGCCTCAATGGCTGACGCGCCCGCGCTCGCACCGCACCGGCCCGCTCGCGCTGCATCACGCCGTGGCGGTGGGCCAGGTCGGGCCCCGCACCCGCTTCGCGCTTCCGCGGCGCGCGACGCGACGCTCGCCGCCGCTCGGCGCCGCCTTCGGCGTGACGCCGCTGACCGAGGCCTGCCGCGCGCGCCGGCGAGGGCGACCACGCCGCGCTCTGGCTCGGCCCCGACGAATGGCTGCTGCTGGCGCCCGACGGCGAAGCCGCGGCGCTCGGCGGCGAACGCTCGAAGCGGCGCTCGCCGGCCAGCCGCACAGCCTCGTCGACATCTCCCACCGCAACGCCGCCTTCGAGATCACCGGCGAACACGGCCCCGCCGTGCTCAACGTCGGCTGCCCGCTCGATTTCGACCTCGCGGCCTTCCCGGTCGGCATGTGCACCCGCACGGTGCTGGGCAAGGCCGAGGTGGTGCTGTGGCGCCGCTCGCCGCAGCGCTTCCACCTGGAGGTGTGGCGCTCGTTCGCGCCCTATGTGCTGGGGTTTTTGGGGCAGGCGGTGGAGAATGAGGCGGGGTAGGCACCACGGCCGTGGCATGCGCCGCTTTCAGACAAACGCTTGTCGCTGAGCAGCAATGTGTGCAGCGAGTTTTGACAGAGCCCCCGCTCGGAGCAGGGCAAACGTCTCGGAGATAGCAACGCGCATGAAATTATCGTATTCAATTCTTAGCCTATGAACAAGCTTCGATGCCAATTTGCAAACAAGGTGATATATTAACTTGCTAATTAGCTTTCCGAAGGCAATTTGGAGAACCTCGGTCTCCCGGACAATAACTATTCGTCTGGGAGATCTTTGATATCCAATTGCAGTCAGACATGCTGCCAGCAAAGAGAGAGACTTGAGGCCAGGCCGACGCGCCATATCCACTACGCTGAGAGGCTTTTCTGGTCAGGAACACGCAACGTTTAGCTTTAGCTCTGAGTGACACATCAATCTCGCACCATCGGACCAACTGGCGTTCGAGCTCGTCTATCGCTTGGTTGAGTTCGTTGATTAAGCTTTCAGGCGGAGGACCAACCAAATGGGTCAAAATCCGTAGCACAACCTCGCGATGGAGAACGTCAGATTCCCAGCTGTAACCAGACGTGTAGGCAACTCTTTCGTTCTTCACCGACCTGTTGAGGTGGACGTCGTAGTCTGCGTCAAGGCAGACAGTCACCGTTTTGCAATCAGAGATAGAAATATATTCAGCAATAGTTAAGAGGGTCTCCTTATTTCCTACTGATTTCAAGTGATAGATCTTATCAATAGCAAGTAAACATACGACGTTCGTCCAGTAGACTGCATCTAAAGTCCGACCATCCAGTGACTGAGCGAGTGCTTCGGATATGCTTCTGGAAGGTCCACCTTCGCAAAAAACGACAATGTCTGCTTTAAAGAAAAGATGCATGCTACTCAGAGCGCTTCGGCTGCGCTGGAACGTCATGGGATGATTGTCTCCATATCGATCGTTCTGTCAGACAACACACCGACGATGTCGGGAGAGTGGGTTGCCGCAATTATTTGAGCCGCAGGATTGAGAGCCCGGAGGCTTGTAACGAGTTTTTCTTGCCACAGAACATGGAGTGAGAGCTCGGGCTCGTCGGCTATAAATATCGCGGGTCGCTCTCTCTGTAGAAGGGTTTCGCTCAAAAGTATAAGAAGCTGCTTCTCGCCGCTGGACAACATCTGCGCCTTTAGCGTCTTTCCCGTTCGGGATATGAACTGCAGCTCGTTTGACGGAGTTAGTTCCATCCGTTTTCGCTGAAATAGATCGTTAGCTATCCGGAGCCACTTGTCACGAGGTGCAAATATTATCTCTAGTTTTTGTTGGAGGCTATTCCAGCGATCAACCACTGCAGAGACTCTTCTCAAACCAAGAAGGAAGACTGCATCATCTAGGGCGATAGGTGCGTGTGGTTTGCGAGTTCTTCCCAGGCGCTTTTTATTTCTCTCCCCGGTAGCCTTAAACGAACTCAGCATTTCTCCGGCTTTGGATTGCGAAACGTGCAATTCACTGAAAATACTTGATAAAGCGCTTACAAACTGATCCAGGCTTTGAAGCCCTTCTGTCTGTAAGAAATTGCCTCCTGCTTGCTGCTCAATCAACGAAATAAACATCGACTCCTGAAAGAGACGAACTTCATCATCCTTTCGACGCGAGAGAATAGAGAAAAAACGAACTAGATCGTTTGACAGAGACTTTAGTCGCTGATCGACGGCACTTTCAAAAGATTTGTCTTCTCGTGTTCGTTCAACCGTAGGAGTTCTATGAACTGAAAGCCAATTGACGCTCACAAGCTCTTTGATCTTGTTTGTCAAGTCAGAAGGCATGTGCCGGTAGTAATCTCGGAAAATGACTGGATCTGCAGCAAATCGACGCATTAGGGCGCGTTCTTCAAGCTCGTCTAAGGAATATCTTACTTCGGCAGAATTCTTCCCCGCGGCCTTCAGGCGATATTCGATTAGCTCAAATGGCCGCTCTTTTTTTCGGGACTTTAGGACAGTAATCCGGGGTTCCTCGGCAGTCCCATCACCGTTGAGCGTTATGGTTATCTTTTTGAACGGGATTCTATCGAGCGTCCTATAATCTGCCGTGAGTGCGGCGGCTATCAAATTGATAAGAGTGGTTTTGCCGGTTCCGTTTGAACCGATGAGAAAGGTCACTTCGGGAAGAGGCGCAACTCAAAGTCGTGTGTTTCCGAAAACCCCTCGACGGCGACCTTTGTAACATGGTGCATCACGTCGAAGGCTCTCTAGGTCCACTCTCAAATCTTAGCATAGGACCCCAGGAGCCTTGGACACAACTGAAGAGTGGTGGGCGTCGAGTGAGGTCTTGGGCGAGCCGGGCTTTGGGCTCGAGGAAGTGCAGGCGCGAATTCGGGCATCTTAACTCCGCCCGCAATGGCGCCGCAGCCGGGGTTGTTGGTTTTCCCGAAACCCAACCCACCCCTCGCGCGTCCACTCCCCGGAACGCGGCCCGCCGGCCGCAGGGAGGCACGCGATGAGCATTCTGTCGGCGTTGGGGTTGGGCAAGAAGGTGCGCTACGGGGTGGTGGCGCTGGGGGATATCGTGCAGGAGGCGATGCTGCCGGGCGTCAAGCACACCGGCAATTCGGAGGTGACGGCCTTCGTGACCGGGAACCCCAAGAAGGCGCGGGTGCTGGCGTAAACCCTCCGGGTCGGCCCCACCTCAACGCGCGCGCGCCCCTCACCCCTCCGGCACCACCAGCCGCAGTGGCCGCTCGCCGAGAGCCGCGCCGGTCGCCCGGTCGATGACGACGGGCTCGATCGGGGCGCCGGTTTCGGCGTCGACCGCATAGGTCATCGGGCCGGGGCCGGCGTGGCGGTGGGCCCAGGCGCCGATGGCGTGCAGCACGGGCAGGAAGTCGCGGCCGGCCGGCGTGAGCCGGTACTCCTCGCGCGGCGGACGGGTGCTGTAGACCGTCTTTTCCAGCAAGCCGGCCTCGGTCAGCGCCTTCAGGCGCCGCGCCAAAATGTTCGGCGCGATGCCGAGGCTCGTGCGGAACTGGTCGAAACGCGTGCGGCCGTAACCCGCGTCGCGCAGGATCAGCATGCTCCAGCCGTCGCCCACCAGGGCCAGCGCCCGCCCGATCGGGCAGGCGCCGAGACGATATCGTTCCGAGTTCCATTGCAAAATGATAGCGACGTCACTAGCCTTTTGCAACTGACACCCATTCCGGGTGGAACGGAGAACTTTCATGCCCGCCCATGCCTCAGGAACCGCCCTCGTCACCGGCGCCTCGGCCGGAATCGGCGCCGTCTATGCCGACCGGCTCGCCCGGCGGGGTCACGACCTCGTTCTGGTGGCGCGGGACCGCGCCAAGCTCGAGGCCCTCGCGGCGACGCTCCGGGCGGAGACCGGCCGGACCGTGACGGTGCTGCCGGCCGATCTCAGCCGGCGCGACGGCGTCGCCCTGGTGGAGGAGCGGCTCGCGAGCGACCCCTCGATTACGCTGCTGATCAACAATGCGGGTGTCTCGCTCAAGGGCGATATTCCCGACAACTCGGCCGCGGATCTCGAGCGGCTCATCGCCGTCAACGTCACGGCCCCGACGCTGCTGGCCGCGGCGGCCGCCAAGGCTTTTGGGGACCGCGGGGGCGGGGCCATCGTGAACCTGAGTTCGGTTCTGGCGCTCGCGCCGGAACTGTCCGGCAGCGCCTATTCGGGCTCGAAGGCCTATCTGCTGAATCTGTCGCTCAAGCTCGCGGCGCTGCTCGAAGGCAAGGGCGTGCATGTCCAGGCGGTGCTGCCGGGGGCGACGCGCACCGCCATCTGGGACCATTCCGGCATCGACGTGGACGCCATCCTGCCCGGCAAGGTCATGACCGCCGACGATCTGGTCGATGCCGCTCTGGTCGGCCTCGACCGAGGCGAGCGCGTCACGATTCCGACGCTGCACGATGCGGGCCTGTGGACGGCGTTTAGCGATGCGCGGCTGGCCATGCTGCCGAACCTGTCAAGCCGCGACGTCGCGGATCGCTACCGGGCCGTCGAGCCGGTCTGAACCGGCGGGAGACGCGCCTGCTTGCGAGCTGCGGCGCCGGCCCGCCGTCATCGGCGGACCTGCCCTTCGGCCTGCGACGTCAGGCCATGCCCCGCAGGCGGGACAGGATGTGCAGGTGGGTCTGGATGGCGGGCACCGAGACGAGGCCGACGGCACGGCTCACCTCGTCGCCGCCGCCCTGGGCGTTGGCCTGGTTCAGCGCCAGCAGCTGCTGGTGGCCCTGGATCTGCCCCGTCACGTACATGCGATCGAACCGGCTGCCCGACATGGCGGCAAGCTGCTCGAGCATGGCGGCCATCTCCGGGCTCGGCGGAACGGATCCCGGCTGAGCCCCGAGGGCGGCGGCGGTCGCGGCCTGCTCGTTGACCTCCAGCTGGGCGAAGCTGCGGATCTGCGGGTTCCGTGAGCGCTGCAGCGCCAGTTGGCTGCTCTGCATCGCCACCCCGCCCACCATCAGCACGGATGCCGCGCCGGACGAAGCATCCCCAAAACCCTGTGCCCTGGCGGCCGTCGCCGCAAGGAGGCCCGCGCCAGCGGCGGCCCCGAAGAAAGCCCTGCGTTGCATAAAAAATCTCCTGCTATTCTCGCGGAGCGAGTGCGATTACCGCTTCCGACGCAGGAAAGCCGGAATGTGTCCATGAAGTTCCAATATTATTTTCATTCTATCCTTTGTTATTACATGCACATCGGCGGCTATCATTGTAGCGCCGCGGCCGCATCTTCAAGGTTGCTGCGACGGACCGATCGCCGCAGATTCACGGAAGCCGGTTCGATCCGCCGGGTCCACCGCAGCCATACCCCCGGGCGACACTCGGTGTCGCTTACGCCAAAGTCGTGCGGGCGTGGCGGAGGCAAAGTCCCGTGTCGGAGGGGAGGCGGGAGGCCGCCGATCCCGAACCTGCGCACGGGTCGGCGTCGGCGCTGAGGTGGAGCCCGCATGGTCGGCGTCTTCGAGCTGTTCAAGATCGGCATCGGCCCGTCGTCGTCGCACACGGTCGGGCCCGATGAAGGCGGCGTTCGCCTTCGTGTCGGGGCTGGTCGAGGCGGGGCTGCTGCCGCAGCGTTGCCACGGGTCGAGGTGGTGCTGTTCGGCTCGCTCGCCTGGACCGGGCGCGGGCACGGCACCGACAAGGCGGTGATCCTCGGTCTCGCGGGCTTCGATCCGGCCACGGTCGATCCGGATGCGGCCGACGCGGTCATGGCCGAGAGCCAGCGCCACCGGCGTGCTGCAGCTGGCGGGCGCGGCGACCATCGCCTTCGATCCGCAGACCGCCATCGCTTCGATGTGGTCACCACGCCGGCGCGCCACCCCAACACGCTGCGCTTCGTCGCCACCGACGCGGCCGGCGCGGCGCTGGCCGACGAGACCTGGTGCTCGGTCGGCGGCGGCTTCATCTGCCGCGAAACCGATGCCGACACGCCGGAGGCGGCGGACGAGTCCGTCCCGCATCCGTTCCGCAACGGCGACGAGCTGCTGCGCGAAGCCGCCCGCGCCGGGCTCACCATCGCCGAGCTGGTCGAGGCCAACGAGCGGGCGCGCCACGACGCCGGCCGAGGTCGAGACCCATATCGGCCGCGTGCTCGACACCATGATGGCCTGCATCGACCGCGGCCTCGCGACCGCGGGCACGCTGCCGGGCGGGCTCAACGTGTCAGCGCCGCGCCAAGGCGATCCGGGAGCGGCTCGCGGCGCGGGAGGGCAGCAACGCCCGGCCGGCGCATGAGATCATGGACCACGTCAGCCTCTACGCCATGGCGGTGAACGAGGAGAACGCCGCCGGCGGGCGGGTGGTGACGGCGCCCACCAACGGGGCGGCCGGCGTCATTCCCGCCGTGCTGCGCTACTACCGCGACCATTGCGTCGGCGCCTCGGCGGAGGGCATGCGCACGCTGATCCTGACCGCGACCGCGATCGGCGCGCTGTTCAAGATGAATGCCTCGATCTCGGGCGCCGAGGTCGGCTGTCAGGGCGAGGTGGGCGTCGCCTGCTCGATGGCGGCGGCGGGCCTCTGCGCGGCGCTCGGCGGCACCAACGCGCAGATCGAGAACGCCGCCGAGATCGGCATGGAGCACCACCTCGGCATGACCTGCGATCCGATCGGCGGGCTCGTGCAGATCCCCTGCATCGAGCGCAACGCCTTCGGGGCCGTCAAGGCCATCAACGCCGCCTCTCTGGCGCTGCACGGCGACGGCACGCACAAGGTGTCGCTCGATCACGTCATCGCGACCATGCGCCAGACCGGGCGCCGACATGTCGTCGAAGTACAAGGAGACCTCGCTCGGCGGCCTCGCGGTCAACTTCATCGAGTGCTGAGCGCGGCGGCATCCTATTGGTCGTCGTCCTCGCCGTTGCCGCCAGCCGGGGAAGAGGGTCGCGTGAAGACCGCGTGGCAGCCAGCGCTCAGGTTCGGCAGGTTTCGTTGCAGGCAGGCGGTGATCGTGTCTTCGTCCGGAATATACTTGCTGCAGAGCCGGTAGACGTCCGGCGTGCAGGCCATCTGGTCTTCGATCGATCCGCTATGGCCGCCGGCCGCCCAGGCCGGCGTGCTCGCCGCCACCGCCGCCACCGTCAACATCCCAAGTATTCTACGCATCTGTCTTCCGTTTGGTGTGAGGAGCGGTCGCGATCACGCGGCCCCTGACGACGATATCAGGCTCGAGTTCTCCGCATTGCAAGGCGCACGCCGAACTCGCCTGCGCTGGTAACTCGGAACTCGGGACAAAAGTTTGGCTTGCGGGTCAAGGCGAACGCGTCACCCGAGCGTGGCCAGGCCTGGAAAGCTCTGGATCAGCCAGAGAGACACGCTCTGCATACCCCCCGTGAGGAACGCGATGCCGGTGAGCACGAGGAGCACGCCCGCGATCTTTTCGACCGCGCCGAAATAGGCGCGGAAGCGGCGCAGGAAGGCGAGAAAGCCGCCGATCGCAAGCGCGGCGGCCACGAAGGGCAGCCCGAGGCCGGCCGAGTAGACCGCCAGCAGGGCGGCACCCTGGATCACGGTCGCCTCCGAGCCGGCGACCGCCAGGATGGCAGCCAGGATCGGCCCGATGCAGGGGGTCCAGCCGAACGCGAAGGCGAGCCCCATCAGATAGGCAGCCCCGAAGTTTGCACCGGGCGACACGGCCACACGCTTCTCGCGATACAGAAAAGCCAGCCGGAACAGGCCCACGAAGTGCAGCCCCATCACGATGATGGCAGCGCCGGCCGCGATCGACAGCACGGTACTGAACTGGCGCACGATCTGGCCGAACACGGATGCCGTCGCGCCGAGCGTCACGAATACGGTGGTAAAGCCAGCGACGAAGAACAGGCTGGCGAGAAACGCGTCGCGCCGGGTCCGGCGAGCTCCGACAGCCTGCAATTCTTCCAGGGTGGCCCCGGCGAGGTAGCACAGATACGGCGGCACCAACGGCAGGACGCACGGACTGAGAAACGAGATCAGGCCTGCGATGAATGCAGCCGTCACGCTGACGTTGGATGACATGGCGTGTTTCCTAGCCTATGCGGCGGAAGCCCGGTAGGGGTGCCGGCGGGAGGCGAGCGATGCGCAACCTGATCACCGACGTTCCAGGGCTGACGGTCGGGCACGCGCACGACGCGAGACTCGCGTCCGGTGTCACCACGGTCGTATTCGATACCCCGGCGGTGGCGTCCGTCTCGATCCAGGGCGGCGCGCCGGGGGTGCGCGACACCGCGTTGCTCGAGCCCGAGATGACGGTGGAGACGGTTGACGCGCTGGTGCTGTCGGGCGGCTCGGCCTTCGGGCTCGACAGCATGGGTGGGGTCCAGGCCGCCTTGCGCGAAAAGGGTCGCGGCTTCGCGGTCGGACGCGTGCGCATCCCGATCGTGCCGGGCGCGATCCTGTTCGACCTTGCCAACGGGGGCGACAAGGATTGGGCGCGAATGCCGCCCTATTGGGACCTCGGCTATGCCAGCGCGGAGGCGGCGGGCCCCGTCTTCGCGCTCGGGACCGCAGGAGCCGGTTTCGGCGCCACGACGGCCGATCTCAAGGGGGGCATCGGATCAGCCAGTGCAACCACTCCGGCCGGATTTCTGGTGGGCGCACTTGTCGCCATGAATGCGATCGGGCAGACGACGGTCGGCGACGGACCGCATTTCTGGGCCGCTCCCTATGAGCGCGACGGCGAGTTCGGCGGCCTGGGGTTGCCGACGCCGTGGCCGGTGCTCTGGGCCGCTTCGCCTCAAAGGAGACCAGCCCGAAAACACCACGATCGCCATCGTCGCGACCGATGCGGCGCTCACCAAGGCGCAATGCAAACGGCTCGCCATCATGGCCCACGACGGCATGGCCCGCGCCATCCGGCCGAGCCATGCGCCGCTCGACGGCGACCTCGTGTTCGCGGCGGCAACCGGGCGAGCCGGCGCTGCGCCGATGCTTCGCGACCTCACCGAGATCGGGGCCACGGCGGCGGACTGCGTATCGCGCGCAATTGCCCGCGCCGTGTTCGAAGCCACAGCCCTGCCGTTTCCCGGCGCGCTGCCCGCCTGGAAGACGCGCTTCCGGGCTTGAGCTCAGGAGCCGCGAGGTTCTTCGCGGATCTGCACGCGGTCGGGATAGAAGGCGAGGTGGCCCTTGATCCCGGCCACGGGATCGTAGGGGGTCTCATAGGTCCAGACCGCATTCGAGCCCGATGAGCCCCCGAGCGGTATGCTGAAGTAGGAGGCATCACCCTTGTAGGGGCAGTAGGTGGCGTGGTCGGTCCGCTGAAGCAGCGCCATGTCGACGTCCTTGCGCGGGACGTACTGGACGGCCGGGTAGCTCGCCTCCTTCAGCGACAAGGCGTCCGTCGTATCTGCCACCACCTTGCCGGCGATCGTGACGACGACCCTGTTCGGGTTTTGAGCAATCGTGATGGGATGATCCGGTCCCGGGGTTCGGATCGTCTTCGGCGCTGCGGCGGCGTTGGCAGGCATGGTTGGTCCTCGATCGCGGCGGTTGCTGTCGCTGGTGAAGATTGGGACGCGCCTCCCGACTTGCAATCGCGCATCGTGAAAGGGATGGGGGAGCCGCCGAACTGAAACCAGGATAGCCTACAAGGCTGGCGTCACGACCGGAGCCTTTGCCATGGCCAAGAGCGATTCCGTCGAGCGTATCGTCATTCTGGCCGACGGCACCGGCAACGCCTTCAGCACGCAGGAATCGAACATCTGGCGGCTGTATCAGGCGTTGGATCTGACCGAGCCCGACCAGGTCGCCTGCTACATCGAAGGCGTCGGCACCTCGGGTTTCCGGCCCTTCGCGATTCTCGACGGTGCGACCGGCATCGGCGTCCCGTCGAACGTCCGCAAGCTCTACCGGTTCTTGTGCTGGAACTGGCGGCCGGGGGTCGAGATCTACATGTTCGGCTTCAGTCGCGGGGCTTTCACGATCCGCACGCTGATCGGCTTGATCGCCAGCGAGGGCCTGGTTCCGAACACGTTCGGTGCCGAACCCGTCTCGCGCGCCGAGATGAATCGCAACGCCATGGCGGCGTGGCGCCGCTACCGCGCCAAGTCGGCGACATTCCGCGACGTCGCGTGGACGGTCTCCTTCACCCGACTGGTCCGCGATGCCGTGCTCGGCCTCATTCGCGCCATCCGCGGGGACCGGCCCGACGCCGAGGTGCAGGCCGAGATGAACAGGCAGAGCCGGCAGACCGTTCCGATCACCTTTGCCGGGTTGTTCGACACGGTGGAAGCCTATGGCGTGCCCGTCGAACGAGCTGCGCCGGGCCATCAACTGGGCGATCTGGCCGATCTCGTTCCGCAATTTCGTCATGAGCGACACCGTCGCCCGAGCTCGGCACGCGCTCTCGCTCGATGACGAGCGAACCACGTTCCACCCCGTTCGAATCGACACCACGAAGGAGGATGGCGCCGGCGCGACGCCGCGCATCCGGGAGGTCTGGTTCGCGGGCGTCCACTCGGATGTCGGCGGCGGTTATCCCGACGATGATCTCGCCCATGTGCCCCTGTGCTGGATGATGCAGGAGGCCGCGGCGGCCGACGCCGAACGGCGACGGACTCCGGTTCCGTGCCGGCCAGCTCAGGCGGCGCTCGATCAAGCGTCCCCGCTTGCCCCGATGCACGATTCGCGGGCCGGGTTGTCGGCCCTGTACCGCTACGACCCGCGCCGCACCGACGACGTGCGGGTGGGCGGGAACTCGCCCATCGTCCATCACGCGGTGGCCGAAAAGATGGTGTTCGGCACGGAGAACTACGCCCCGCTTGCACTGCCAGCCGTTGCCCGCGTGCTGATGCCCGACGGCACCCTGCAGCCGTTCCATGGCTTTCACGCTCACGCGATGAAGAAGACCGGGTCTGCGGTCGTCCTGCCGGAAGAAACTCCAGAACATCGGGCCGAACGGGCCGTCGCCTTTCTTAAAGACCCGAACGGGGATTATGTCGATCTGACCCGCGACATGATCTGGTGGCGCCGGGTCGGCTATTTCGCGCTGCTGGACGCGATCCTGCTCGCGGTCTCGCTGCCCTGGACCGCGCCGTGGCTGAGTCAGCAACTCACCAAGGCCCTGATCGTCACCGCCGGAGCGCTGGCCCCGAGTTGGGCCGAGGCTTGGCAGCGGCATCTCGCGGACGCTGAAAACGGGCTCGGTTCGAACCTGAACGATCTGTCGGGCAGCCTCGGGGGTTTCGCGCCGAGCTACGCCCGGGTCTGGGTCGCGGTTATCGTGGCCCAGCCGCTGGTCTCGATCCTCGTGCTTGGCCTCGCGTACGTGCTCTACCGATCGAACGGGTGGCTTCGCGACCGCATCGCGGATCTGGCCCGCTGCGCCTGGTTCATCAACCAGCAGAGCACCGGGCCCGTGGTCGCGCCGCGTCCGATCACCTCCCGCATCGCACGGCGAGTCAGGCATTCGACGGTCGCGCTCGGGATCGCGAACTTGGTGGCGAACTATCTTTTTCCCACCGCTAGCTCTCGCGGCCCTGGCCCTCGGCGCGTTGATTTTGATCGAGCGCACGACGGTGGGCTATCGCGGCGGAGCCGGCAATCTTTGCCGAGCCAGCGTGTCCCAAGCCGTGTTGCGGGTGCCGAAAGAGGGCGAGGCGACTCCGGCTGTCGGACCATTCACCACCGACAATCCGTGCTGGCGGTCAGGCATCCTGGTGGAAAAAGGCCGTTCCTACACGGTGTGGATCGACATGAGCACGCCCTACTCGACCGCCGAAATCCGGTCGGCGTGACAGGGTTCAAGAGCAGCGCGCTTCTGTACATGCTCGCGGCGCCGCTGCGACGGTGGTGGAGCGGCGACTGGTTCCAGCCGGTGGCGCGCATCGGCGAAAGCGGCACCGTCGAGTGGCTGCTTTATCCGGCCGATGGCGGAGCGCCGCCCGAGCTGCCCAGATCCCGGACGCCGAAGCTGCGCTGGCGCGACGTTTTCGACCTGCGGGCGATCCAAAACAAGGCACCGAGCCAGGATAGCGACGCGGCCGCCAAGCTGCCCGATATCCGCCGTCGCTTCGTGGCGACCTTCACGGCGCAGGGGACCGGCGAATTGTTTCTGTTCGTCAACGACGTTCTGGCCGCGGTGCCGTTCGGCCCCACGATCTACGGCTTTTACCTGAACAACAGCGGCAGCGCGAACGTCACCGTGAAGCTCACTCCGGAGCCGACGTTGCCCTAAGGATGCGTGGCGCAGGGGGTGCGGCGGACCGAGCCGGGTTTCGGCGTCGAACGGGCAACGCTGCAAGAAGATCGACACCGCTGACCGCAAGGTGGCAATCAGCACCGCCAAATAGATCGATCCCGCCGATTGCCAGCAGCGCGATGAGGTGAAGCTCCTGGCCGAACAGCCGTCCTGCAAAGAGCCGGGCCGAGCGGACCGTCAAGGCCGATCGCGATCCCGGCAAGGACGGTGGCAGCGATGTCGACCGCGACCGCGACCTTGGCGAGCGTGGCGTCGAAGCGCATTGTGCCGGTCCGCAGCGCCAAGCCCGTGAGAAGCGCGAGATTGACCCAGGCGCCGACGGCGGTTGCGGTCGCGAGCCCGGCAGCGCCCAACGGCTTGAACAGGACCAGTTTCAAGCCGACGTTGAACGCGACGCCGCACAGCGATGCGATCATCGGCGTGCGGGTGTCGCCCCGCGCCTGGAAGCTTGCGACGGCCGAGCGGATCAGCACCACCGGGAGCATGCCGAAGCCGTAGGCGGCGAGCACCGCGGCGGAGGCATGCGCCGCCTCGGGCGTTGAAGCGGCCATGCATGAACACGCCGCGCATGATCGGCTCCGGGAATGAGGATGAAGGCGACGAAGAACGGCGCGGACAGCGCCAGCGTCAGCGCCATCGTCCGGTTTTGCGCCGCCGAGCGCCGCTTCGGTACGGCCGCCGGCGATGAGCCGCGTCATCTCGGGCAGCAGGACGGTGCCGGCCGCAATGCCGATCACGCCGATCGGCAGCTGGTAGATCCGGTCGGCGTAGTAGATCGACGACAGGCCGCCCGTCGGCAGCATCGATGCGATGATCGTGTCGGCGAAGATGGCGATCTGCACGCCGGCCGAGCCGATCACCGCGGGTCCGAGCGCGGCGAAGAACTGCCGGACGTCGGCCGTCCATCGCGGGCGCACCGGGCGTTCGAGCAAGCCCATGACGCCGGGCGCTCACCATCATCGAGGCCAGTTGGATCACGCCGGACACCGTGACGCCGACCGCCGCGGCCACGGCAGCGTTCGGGAACAGGAACGCGACCAGCAGGAAGCCGATCATCACCACGTTCAGGATGACGGGATTGAAAGCCGCCGAGGCGAACAGCCGATGCGCGTTCAGCGTGCCGCTGTGCAGCGTGACCAGCGTGACGCAGAGCAGGTAGGGGAAGGTGATGCGCGTGAGGAAAACGGCATTGTCGAATTTGGCCGGGTCGTCTTCGAACCCGTGCGCGAGCAGCCGCACCAGCGTCGGGGTGAACACCAGCGCCAGAGCGAGCAGAACGATCTGCGAGAGCAGCAGAATCGTGAAGATCTGGCTCGAGAAGGTCTTGGCTTCGCGTCTCCCTCCGTCTCGAGCACGCGGGCGTAGGAGGGAACGTAAGCGGAGTTGAACGCGCCTTCGCCGAAGATCGCGCGGAAGTGGTTGGGCAGACGGAAAGCGACGAAGAACGCGTCGGCCAGCGCGCCGGCACCGAGCACGGCGCCGAGCAGCACGTCGCGCAGGAAGCCGGTCGCGCGCGACAGCAGCGTCAGCCCGCCGACGGAAAAGAAATGCCTGTACATTCAGCGCCGCGGTCACGGTCCCGCCGCACGGGCGCAGCCGGACAATTCGACGGCTTATACGCCATCGGCACGACGATGCGCCGATTGGAATGATGACGGCGGCCAGAGGAACGCGCTGCCCTGTGCGCGTCGCGAACGCTACTTCGCGGCCGAGCCGTAGAGCTCGTCGACGTAGTCCCAGTTGACCAGGTTCTCGACGAAGGCCTTGAGGTAGTCGGGGCGGCGGTTGCGGTAGTCGATGTAGTAGGAATGCTCCCACACGTCGACGCCGAGGATCGGCGTGGCGCCATGGACCAGCGGGTTTTCGCCATTCGGGGTCTTGGACATTTCGAGCTTGCCGTCCTTCACCGCGAGCCAGGCCCAGCCCGAGCCGAACTGCGTCGTGCCCGGCCGCCACGAAATCCTCCTTGAACTTGTCGAAGGAACCGAACGCGTCGGTGATCGCCTTCTCGACGGCGCCCGAGGGCTTGCCGCCGCCGTTCGGCTTCATCCATTTCCAGAAGTGGATGTGGTTGTAGTGCTGGCCGGCATTGTTGAAGAGGCCCGGCGTTCTTGCCGTAGGAGCCCTTCACGATCTCCTCCAGCGACTTGCCCTCGAATTCGGTGCCCTTCAGCAGGTTGTTGCCGTTCGTCACATAGGCCTGGTGATGCTTGTCGTGGTGGAACTCGAGCGTCTCCTTCGACATGTAGGGCTGCAGCGCGTCATAGGCGTAGGGCAGTTCGGGAAGCGAGAACGACATCGTTAGCTCCTGAGGAAGGGTGGACCGCGAACGTGTCGCCCGCGGGTGCGGCCGTCTTGTCGCGCGCCCCGCCAATGTAGGGCAGCGGGGCGCCGGAATGAAGCCAAACCGGTTAATTTTACACGCAACGGCTTTTCGGCTTATCTGGCCTCCTGTCGACTGACGCAAGCGCGAAACGTGAGGTGCGGGCATTCTCTGGATAGGCTGGCGGACACCGCAGATCGCAGCAGCGGCTGCACCTCGAGCTTTGCCGCGACGGGGATCGGCCGATTCCTTTGGACATGACGAGCACGCGGGCGGGGAACAGCGGCCAATGACGTGGTTGGTCTTCGTGTTGGGTCTGGCGCTCGCGGTCATCGGCGGCATGGCGGTCTATTCGGGCGCCCCGATCATTCAGATCGAGCGGGGCTGGGCCGAAGTCATCGCGGGGTCGGTGGCGGTCTCGGGCGGCGTCGTGACCATCGCCCTCGCTGTCGTCGTCGCCCAGATCGAGGATCTGAGGCGCGCCGTAAGGCAAGGCTCCGCGCGTCCGATCCAGCCGGCTGCCGAGCCCGAACCCTCGCTTGCCGAGCTTCGGCCGACGCGCGGGCCTGAAGAGGCGGTCTTCGTGTCGGGTTCGGGCGAAGTGCAGGCCGACGAGCGGTCTCCCGAATTTCAGCACCCGGCCGAAAGCCACGAGACGCGCGGGATCGCATCTGCGGGGGCCGGCGACGCCGATCAGCCCGAGGCGGCGGCTGCCATCGTCTCCGAAGGTCGGGCGCCTGAGCCGGCCATTGCCGCGGCCGAAGGCGAGGGGCACGCGCCACCCGTCGACCATGCCGAGGCGCGGGCGGCTTCGGTCGAAAGCAGCGAGACGCTGCCGCGCAGGCTCATCGCACCCTCATCCGATCTCACTCAAGGGGCCGATCGTGAGCAGGGACGGACAGCCGCGCCGCTGTCTCGGGACTGGCTAACCCGGCCGCTGTTGCGCTCTCGCTCGCCGCGGACCGTGCCGGACGCGTCGCTTCCCGTCCCGGAAACACCGGAAGCGGAGGATCAGACTCCGGCTCTGCCGGCGGCGCACCACGAACGGCCCGAAACCGCGGAATCCGAACCGCTCTCTGCCGATGCGGCGACGCTCGTCACTCCCGCGCCTGGTTTCGGCGAGGATCATGCGCCTCCGCCGGAGGCGACGGTCATCGGCCGCTACCAGTCCGGCGCATCCTCCTACACCATGTACTCCGACGGGGCGATCGACGTCGAAACCGAAGGGGGCGAGGTGCATCGCTTCGGGTCCATGGAAGACCTCAAGACCTTCATCGCCCGTCAGGAACGTGCGCTAGTGGCTTAACAGCCTCTGGCTGCCGATGCGGCGCAGGCGAGCGCGAAGGCATATTCGAGCGCGACCTCCTCGAGCCGCTGGAACCGCCCGAGGCGCCCCCGTGTCCCGCGTCCATGTTCGTCTTGAGCAGGATTGGCCCACCACCCGTCATGGTGGCGCGCAGTCGCGCGACCCATTTGGCCGGTTCCCAGTAGGTGACCCGCGGGTCGGTCAGGCCGCCGAGCGCCAGGATCGGCGGATAGGCTTGCGGCGACACCTTGTCATAGGGCGAATAGGCCCGCATGGCGTCGAACACCGCCCGGTCGGCGATGGGATTGCCCCATTCCAGCCATTCGGGCGGCGTCAGCGGCAGGTCGGCGTCCAGCATCGTGTTGAGCACGTCGACGAAGGGCACGTCGGCGATGAGGCCGCCGAAGAGGTCCGGCGCCCGGTTGGCGACGGCGCCGATCAGCATGCCGCCCGCGCTGCCGCCCTGGCCGACGATGCGCCCGCCGCGGTGTAGCGCTCCGTCGACGAGATGGCGGCCGGCGGCGATGAAGTCCGTGGAACGTGTTGGGCTTGTTGGCGAGCTTGCCATCCTCGTACCAGGCCCAGCCCTTGTCGGTGCCGCCGCGGACATGGGCGATCGGCGAAGATGAAGCCGCGATCGACCAGCGACAGGCGGTTGCTGCCGAAGGACGGCGGGCGTGGAATGGCCGTAGGCGCCGTAGGCGTAGAGCAGCACGGGGCGCCGTGCCGTCGAGCGCCGTCTCCTTCGCGGTAGAGCAGGGAGACGGGCACATGTGCGCCGTCGTGGCGCCGGCGCGAAGATCCGGCGCGTCACGTAGCTGGCTCGGATCATGTCCTGAAGGAATCTCGCGCGCCTTGCGCAGCGTGCGCGTGCGCCGGTGGCGAGGTCGTAATCGAAGGTCTGGTCCGGCGTAGTGAAGCGACGAATAGGTGAAGCGGATCGTGTGTCCGGCATGCTCGCGCAGGCCGACCAGCGACAAGGCTGTAGGCCTCTTCCTCGAAGGCGATGGCGCGTTCGCTGCCGTCCCGCAGTCCGAGCACGACGATGCGGGGCAAGCCCGTCCTCGCGCTCGAGGCGCACGAGATAGTCCGCATAGGCCTCGACCGCGATGATCATCCGGCCCTGCCGATGCGGCACGAAATCGTGCCAGTTGGCCCGCGTCCGGGCGACGCGATCGGCGTCTGCACGATCTTGAAGTCCTCGGCGCCGTCAGCGTTGGTCAGGATGAAGAAGCTGTCCCCGGAGTGATCGACCTGGTAGCGGCACCCGGGGCGGCGCGGCTCGACGAGGATCGCGGCAGTCTCCGGACGGGCGAGATCGACGATGTAGGATTCCGACGAATCGTGGTCGTGGACGGCGATGATTCCGAAGCGCTTCGAGCGGGTCGCCCGAATCGAGACGAACAGACCGGGGTCGGGCTCGTCGAGGATCAGGCGATCCCCATCGGCCGACATGCCCAGCGCGTGGTAGAACACGCGGCAGGGACGATGGTTGTTGTCGACCTTGACGTAAAAGAAGCCGCTCGCGTCGGCGCTCCATACGGCGTGCCCGTCGCATTGCGTCACGCTGTCCGGCAGGTCCGTGCCCGTTTCGAGATTGCGCACCCGCATCGCATAGAGTTCCGAACCGCGGTCGTCGAAGCTCCAGGCCAGCAAGCGATGGTTTGGCGAAATTTGCGCGTCGCCAATCTCGAAGAACAGCCGCTGGGCCGCCAGGGCATCGCCATCGAGCAGCAGCTGCTCGGCCCCGCCCTCGCGCGGTCGGCGGCAAACCAGTTCGTGCTGTCCGCCGGCGCGATGGCGGGTGTAGTAGGTGAAGGGGCCGTCCGGAATCGGAACTTCGGCGTCATCCTCTTTGATGCGCCCCCGCATTTCGGCGAGCAGCGCCTGTCTGAGGTCGGCCAGTGGCGCGAGCACGGCGTCGGTGTAGCTGTTCTCGGCGTCCAACGCGGCCTTGATGTCGTCCGGCAACATCGCCGGGTTCTGCAGCACCTCCTGCCAGTTCTCGGCCCGCAACCAGGCATAAGGGTCGGAAAGCTCGATTCCGTGCGCAACCTGCAGGCTCGGCCGCTCCGCGATTGTAGGAGGCGTGGGAGAGCGGTCGAACGCCAGCAGATCTCCTCGTCTGTTCATGAGGTCAGGCCTGGTCCGGGTGGACGCTGAAGGCGGTGCCTAGCCTTTGGATTTGCAGGACCTTCAGCTCTCGGGTCATTGGATTCTCTCGGCATCCGAGTTCGACGGGTTCGCAGAAAGGCCTGCGGACGTAGGCCCTAAATGGTTGTCGGATGCAGGGCAGGCAAGGAACGTCTGTCCTCAGCCGGCATTCGCGGCCTCAAGGCTGGCGCGGGCATCGCTCTTGATGCGTTCGACCATGGCGCGCACACCGTTCGAGCGTTGCGGGGTCAGGTGTTCGCTCAGCCCAAGCTGCCGGAACAGGGCGCCGGCGTCGGTGGCGAGGATCTCCTCCGCCGTATGATCCGAAAAAAGCGCCAGTGTCAGCGCGATCAGGCCCTTCACGATGTGGGCGTCGCTGTCGCCGACGAAAGTGAGCACGGGGTGGCCGTCACGCAGGCTGCGGCGTGTGTCGAGCCAGACCTGGCTGGCGCACCCCTTCACGCGATTCGCTTCCGAGTGAAGCTCGGCCGGCAGCGGCTCGAGGTCGCGTCCGAGCTCGATCAGGTAGCGATAGCGCTCGTCCCAGTCGTCCAGAATGGCGAAATCGTCGATGATCGATTGCAGTGTCGGCATGGAACCCGGCGGTGGCGATGGCGAGACCGAGGAGCTCTGGCCCAATTCGCCTCGGTTGGAAAGCGAGGCCGCGCATCCTCGTACTCGAGCTTGGACCGCGATGCGACTCCCCGTGCCCTCTTACTTAGGAAGCGGCTGAGGCAAGCTCAATCTGGCCGAGGCCGAGCCGCGTCGTTCGAGAAGCCGGCCGGAATGGCCGCGGCCCGACAGGCCGGACCGTGCGAACGCGGTGCCTGCCACCATGCCGACGGCGTTCGTCGCGACCCCGACGCAATCGTCTGGATGCGCCCGGCAGAGCACCGACAGCGGGCCGGGGATGGAACCCGCTGCCGCGCCGGCTGCCTCGCGCGACCGGCTCACCACATCGGCTGGGCCGAGCCCTTCGGCCAGAACCACGATGGTTCCGATACAAAGACACGCGCGCGTGAAGAACAGCATGGCGGCCAGCCCCGTTGGTCCGACTTGGCATAATCCGAAAATGTGAATCGGATGTCCGCTCGAGCTTGGAACGCGGCCAGGACCTCGCTTCGGCAGCGCAAGGCTTCTGCAACCATGTTCGGGAAATGCCGCCGCGATAGAGGCCGCCGGTCGCGTCGCCGCGCCGACCGGCGCTCGGCTTAGGCTTGCCTTAAGCGCAGGCTGCGACAGTCGGCAGACCAGTCCCGGGACGAGGCTGGCCGGAGTTCGCGTGTGACCTTGAAAGCGTGCCTCGAAGAGCAGATCGGAAGGCTCGTCCATCCGACCGCGCAGACTTCGGCCGAGACCGCGGCACGCCACCGCCTTTTCATCGAAACACGCCTCGCGGTCGCCTTCGGCGCGCTGTCGTTCGTCCCGATCTATCTCGCCGGGGGCTTCGTGCCCGGTCGAGCGGAAGCGTTCGTCCTGGCCTGGCTGTTGCTGCCGATTGTCGCTGTCGCGCTCCTGTCGGCTCGCGGCCACCTGCATGAGGCTGCAATCGTCAGCGCTGCGTCCTGGGCAGGGCTTGCGACGACGCTCGTGCTCGCTGGCATCGCGGGCCCATCCACGGCCGCAATGCTGCTCCTGCTGGTGCCACTCGAAGCGGCGCTGGTCGATGACACGCGTGCACTCGTCGGCTCCGGTGTCGCGTCGCTCGGCGGCGCGGTGGCGCTATGGATCGCTGCGGCGAGGCTCGGCAGCACCGGCCAGATGCCGGCCGAGCCCCTCTTCATGCTTCTCGCAATGGGCTACGGCGTCATGCTCTGCCTGGTGATGCGCCGGGCTCGGGCTCCGGCATCCAGTGATGGGCGTCACGAATTCGCCAGTCTGATGGCAATCATCGAAGCCCTGGGCGAGATGGTGGTCCGCTTCGACCAAGACGGCGCGACTCCGGTGAACGGTCGAACCGCGCAGGGCCTGTTCGGCGTGGATGCGCGGGAACTCACCGGGCGCGGCCTCTTCGATCGCGTCCATGTCGCGGACCGACCCGGCTTTCTCAAGCTGATCAGCGACGGCAGCCGCAGCAGCGCCGAGATGAGTGGCCGCTTCCGCCTTCGCACGACACCGATGGATGCGGCGCCTTTGGCTGGTGTCGAGCCACGTTTCCAGTCCGTCGACATGCACGTCTGCGCCCTCCCGACCGAAGGTACGGTCGGCACGCTGGACCATTTTGCTGCGCTCGCGACCCTTCGTCCCGCCGTTGAAGAGAAGCAGGAAACGTCGCCGCATCGGACCTCGCCGGCCGCGCAAGAGGCCTGGCGCGATCGCTTCCTGGCGACGGTCAGTCACGAACTCCGCACCCCGCTGAACGCCATCATCGGCTTCTCGGAAATGCTGGCGAGCGAAACGCTCGCGCCGAAGCAGCCCGAAAAGCGCCGCGAATATGCCGAGATCATCCAGGAATTCGGGTCAACACCTGCTCGCCGTCGTCAACAGCATGCTCGACCTGTCAAAGATCGAAGCGGGCAAGCTGGATTTGGAGCCGGAGCCTTTCGCCATCGGAGAGCTGCTCAGCGTCGTGCTGCGACATGATGCGGCTGAAGGCTGAACAGGCCCGGGTGGATCTCGGTGTGCGGACGTTCGAGCCGCAACAGCTCACGATCGTTGCCGACAAGAGGGCCTGCCGGCAGATCGTGCTGAACCTCCTCTCGAACGCGCTGAAGTTCACGCCCGAGTACGGCAAAGCGACGGTCCATGCTCATCTCGACGGCTCCATGCTCGCACTCGTCGTGACCGACACCGGAATTGGCATACTGGCGCCCGACCTGGCGCGGCTTGGCGACCCGTTCTTCCAGGCGCAGAACGCCTACGATCGCCGTTTCGACGGAACCGGGCTTGGCCTGTCGGTGGTGAGCGGACTTGTCGGCTTGCACGGCGGAACGATCGTTGCCGAAGCGCGCCTGGCGAGGGCACGCGCATCACGGTTCGCCTTCCGCAGGAGGGCCGCGCTACGCTCGGCCACGGCAAGGCCAAGATCGTGACAATCCCCCGTTCCCCGCGCGGCGCCCTGGCGGCCGAAGCGCAAGCCGTGAGGATCAAGAAAATTGCGTGAAGCTCCCGCGCTCGCCGGTGTCACCGGTCCCCGCTCGCGCCCTGCGGCGCCCCGCCGACCAAAACCGCCGGCAAATGCTGGCTGGCGAAGCTCTCTTGTCGGACGTGCGTTCGCGCGCCCGGGCGTGACGGTCGCCGGCGCCGTGTTCGCCGCACTCATGACCGGCATCGTCGTGAACGCGGTCTTCTTCCAGAACGGGCATCGGCCCACCCCGCTCTTCGGTTCGGCGCGCCATGTCGAGACCAAGCCACCCGTTGCTCCGACGCCTCCCGCCGTCGCGAAACTCACGGCGGACACCGCCGCGCCACCCGTCGCGCCCGCAGTTTCGGCCGTGCCAGCGCCCGCGTCGGCGCCCATTGCTGTCAGTCTCCCCGCGCCCGCGACCGCAGCGGCCCGGCCTCAATCCGGGCCGAAGCCACCGCACGCACGCCAAGACATCGCCGCCGCATGCGCACTCGGATTCGATCGCGCGTCTTCTCGGCACGCTGGGAGGTGCGAGCAATCGCGACATCAAGAGCGTCGAAACGGGGGCGCCAAACCGAAGCCGAAATCAGCCTCGCAAAAACCCAAGCCGGTTGCCACCGCTCGCGTTGCGCCTCAGAACTGACCTCCCGCGGCCTGGAGCGCAATGGGCTTGGTCCATTCGCTTTGGTTTGTGGAGATGAGCACGTCTCATCGTGCTCCAGCGCGGCCGAGGAGAAGGCATGTCGGCGCGGCTTCGATCCGACTTCTGGGTGTCGGCCTATCTGCGCCGCTGCAACGGCGCGAACGTTTCCGCGATGCTCCGGCGGCGCGGGCGCCGCCGAAGCCGGCGCGATCCTGATCAAGGTCGATTGCCTCGATGGCACGGCCACGCTGTACGGGCCCGCGCCGCAGAGCGAGGTGGAGGATCGCGACGCGGCGCGCAGCTTCGTGCGGCTCCACCAGGACGAACACATCGCATCGGACGAAGCCGAACGGCGGCTCGCCCGCCAAGTGTCGTACGATCCAGACATCTGGATCGTCGAAGTCGAGGATCGTGACGGGCGGGTCTTTCTGGACTGATCAGAGGCGGCGGGCTCAGCCGGCCTGAGTGCGCTCGACGGAAAGCAGGAGCCTTGAGAGGACTTTCGCGCCGCGGAGCGACCGGCTCCAGGCGGCGGCCGAGGTCGGGCACGTCCAGTGGCGGGGCATGCCGTCGAACGCTGTCGGCTGGTCGGCCCAGCATTCCGCACACGAGCCTGTAAGCCGCCCGGGTCGAGACCGTCTCGACGATGTGCAGCAAGGCTCTCACCCTCTCGTAGGAATGGGAGATCGCGGGCGGTCCGAGGATGAACACTCGGGCCGCGACCTCGGTAGGGACGCCGAGCGCCGCAAGCGCGAGCGCCAGCGGTTCCCCGTGCGGATCGTCGATCAGGCGCGCGATCTCGTGGGGCGCGCATTGCAGCGCCGCCGCGAGAATGATGTCGAGCCCTTCAAGGCCGGGCGTGCGCGCGGCGTGCTCGATCGCGGCCGTCGTCCCGGCGAGCGCCGTGTCGGGCAGGGCCCGTCCTGTCATGCCGAGATCCTGTCGGCGGGCCGACGCGATCAGTTCGGCGCGTTCGGCGCGATTGGCGGCCAGGAATGGCGAGACCGTCTCGCCGGACTGACTGCGCTCAAGCAGGCGCGTCGCGAGGTCAGGATGTCCCTCCGCGCGCCGGGCGAGGTATCGAAATAAGGGCCGGTCTATGGTGACGGCGCGATTTTCGACCAGGGCACAGAGAACGTCGGTTTCGGGTCGCTCGGCAAGGCTGCGCACGACGGCGGGATCGAGATCCGGCCGACGCGCCACCGCCGCAGCCATGACTGTCGTGCCGAACACCGCGGCTGCGCGCAACGCGCGCGGAGTCCATTCCGGCGTGTGCCAGCACTTTGGCCGCAGCCGCACCCCGTTCCGCGACGAAGCGGTCGAGCAAGGCCGGTGGTGTGGACGGATGCCGGGCCAGTTGCTCCGCTGCCGCAAGCCGGCTTTCGGCGTCGGCGTCGTCGAGAAGGTGCACCATGATCTCCTCGAATTGCCGAATGTCGGATGGATTGTGTTCGGGTTTGCTCACGAACATGTCGACGAGCACCCGCAGTAGGACTGGGCGGATCTTGGCATCCGGCCGTCGGCCGAAAGCCACCAACTGTTCGAACGGATCGGGCAGTTCTCCGGTGACCATACAAAGCCTCGTCGAGCCCAAGGCGCTCGGCGCAGCCTGCCAGGCCGAAGCCTGGCATTTTAGCAACACCGTTCACCTCTTTACGCGGGCTGCAGGCTGGTGTGGCGAACCTGCATCCATCAGCTCAAACTGCCTGCTTTTCGTTGATGCAACATTAACCTTCGGCCGACTTAATCCAGAAAGGCAGCCGCGCTAGCGGAGTTACGACGGGGATGACGACCGGAAGGGTTCAAGGCATGGCAATCATCGTCAAAATGCCGGCTTCACGCGCAAGGGCGTCGCGCGAACCGCAGGCGGGGAACGGAGCTCAAATCCTGTTCTTCACCGGCGTCCGCTACTGCCGCGACGTCGACCCCGAGCCCGAACAGGAGGCCTCTGTGACGCCCCCGTCGACGGCGACGCCCCCGGTCACGCGGGATAGCGCGATGCTCGCCTACGTCTAGTCAACTACTTGCCGGGCACGCTGGATGCCTCCGGCACACTACCGCATGTGACCCGTTCGATAAGATCCCGGCCGCTCTCCTCAGCCTCCACCGGCGCGGCGATCAGCACGAAGCCCTGCGGCTCCGGCGCGGCGATCTTCAGCTCGTGATCCGCTCCGTCCTCCGGAGCCGCCTGGCCCTCCGCTGTCCTCTGCTGGTCGGTCATAAGCCGCATGGTGAGAGAGTCGCCGTCCGCGGCATGGAGGTTCAGGCCGTAGAACGCGATCCCGCTCCGGCTATGCATGCCAAAGGAAACGAAGCCGTCGTCGAACGGCGCCATCGCGACGCGGAACGGGCCGCGGCTGAGATCGTAGCGGCACACGACCGTAGTCATTGCCTGATCCTGCCCGGGCACACCGGCCGGCGAGGTGGTCCGGAGATCGGTTTTCACTCCGATCGGGGCGAAAGCCGAGATGCGCGCAAACGCGTCCGCCTCAGCCCTGCCAGGATAGGCGAGGATTGTCACGATATGGACCAGGCCGGCGACGGCCAGAAGACCGACGAGAAACGGCAGGGCGGTCAGGGCGGGGGAGAGGCGGATCAGCGGCATGGTCCTGCGACAATCGCGGGAACGGCCAATTTTGCGAGTTCGCGGCTGCCGAGCCCCGGTATGACGCTGTCGTAGAGGCGCAGCACAAGCACGAACCGACCATCTCCGGCCAGAGGCAGCCAATTGCCGGGATGCGGGTGCGGCGACACCGCAACGCTGAAGGCGCCCGCCTCATCGCGCAGCACGTCCGCCGAGGAATAGGTTCGGCGCTCCGCGCTCGGCTCCAGGGCAAACCCGTCGGGATCGGCCGTGCCCAGCGTCCAGAACCGCGCACGGGGCACCGGGCCGGTCACCGCGTAGCTGCAGTGCCGGTCAAGCTTGTGTCCGGCAGCGTCACGGACCGCCGTCAGCGCGACCCCCTGGCCGGCGCTTATCGGGACGGTGCCGCTCCGCGCAAAGGCGGCGCGCTGGTAGGGATTGATCGCCGGCGTCCCCTCCTGCGGGTGCAAGCGCCAGGACCCGATCGCGACGGAGCCGACCTCCTCGCCATGCCGCAGGGCGGCTTCCGTGATGACCAAGCCGAGCGCCAACCCGGCACCGAGCGCGATCAGGGCTCCGGCAAGCCAGACCACCCAGCCAAGGGGTCTGGCAACCCGAGGCATGGCCGGTATACGCCTGGCCGGGGGGGGCGGCCCAACCTGCGAGACGGAAGACGAAGACATCACCGCAAAACTAGCCGGCTCCGCCGCTCATTGCACGCTCGAGCGAGCTTCCAGGGGGTGAAGTGCCGGGCCGACGTCCTCCGCCATGCGTCCAGGTTCCCCGAGGACGGCAGTCTTGCCTGTCGTCATCTGCATCAGATCGGCGATGCCCTCGATCACCCGCGCGCCTTCGGCCGACAACACCGACGGCCGCTTCGGCACGCTCACCTGAACGAGACCGCCGGGCGTCGAGGCCGAGGCCGCGGGCCGGGGCAGTTCCTCGATTCCGAAGCCGGGGTGTACGTCCACGCCCTGATGCGCATAGGCCATGATGTCATGCCATGTCGCGGCGGGCAGGGTGCCGCCGGTCATCTGCTCCATGGCCGTAAAATCGTCGTTGCCGAACCAGACGGCGCCGACGTAGTTGCCCGTGAAGCCGCAGAACCAGGCGTCGCGATAGCTGTTGGTGGTGCCGGTCTTGCCCGCGACGGTGACATTGTCGAGCTTGGCCTTTTGCGCGGTTCCTTCCGACACGACGTGGGTCAGCATGTTGTTCATCACCGCGACATCCGCTGCGGGGACGACCTGCTGCGGTTCCGGGTTGTCCCGGTCGTGACGATAGACGACCTCGCCATGCCCGTTGCGGATGTCGATCGCTGCGTAGGGCGGCACCCGCTTGCCGCCATTGGCGAAGGCCGCATAGGCGGAGGCCATGTCGATCACCGTCACTTCGTCGGCGCCGACCGGCAGCGAAACCGTGTCGATCAGCGGTGTCGTCAGCCCCATGCGGTGGGCCGTGTCGACGATCCGCGCCCGGCCCGCCTTGGGGCTGCCGTTGCCGATCGCGATCGAAAGCTTGACCGCGATCGTGTTGAGCGAATGGGCCAGAGCCGACTGGAGGGGAAGAGCGCCACGATAGGAATTGCCGTAGTTGTGAACGCACCAGTTCCCGATGCAGACGGGACTGTCGACCACGATGGTCGAAGGCTTGAACTTCCCCGTCATGATCGCCGTGAGGTAGACGAACGGCTTGAACGACGAGCCGGGCTGCCGCAGGGCGTCGGTGGCGCGGTTGAACTGGCTCGCGCCGTAGTCGCGGCCGCCGACGATGGCCCGCACGGCGCCGTCCAGATCCATGATCACCGCCGCGCTCTGCTTGGCGTGGTACGCCGGCCCGTTCTGGCGAAGTTGATCCTCGATCGTCGACTCCGCCTTTTTCTGAAGGTCGGTGTCGATGGCGGTGTGGACCGTGAGAACGCGGTCGGGGCCGAGCCGGCCGGCCTCGGCCAGCTTGCGGACCTCGTCGTAAGCATAGTCGAGGTACCAGTCGGGCGAGACGTCGCGGCGCCGATCGACCGGTGTCGCGGGGTTCATTCGCGCGACATAGATCTGGCCCTCGCTCATGTAGCCAGCGTCGACAAGGTTGTTCAGCACGTCGTTGGCGCGGGCTCTGGCGGCCGGCAGATTGACGTGTGGCGCATATTTGGTCGGCGCCTTGAACAGGCCGGCCAGCATGGCGGCCTCGGGCAGGGTAACGTCGCGCACCGACTTGCCGAAGTAGAACTGCGCGGCGGCCTCGATCCCGAACGTGCCGCCGCCCATGTAGACGCGGTCGAGGTAGAGTTGCAGGATCTCGGGCTTGGTCAGGTGAAATTCGAGCCAGATCGCAAGGAAGGCCTCGTTGATCTTGCGCTCGATCGTGCGCTCGTTCGACAGGAACAGGTTTTTCGCAAGCTGCTGGGTGATCGAGGAGCCGCCCTGCACGACGCCGCCGGAATGAGCGTTGACGGTCAGCGCCCTGAGCGTGCCGACCACGTCGATGCCGAAGTGATCGTAGAACCGCCGGTCCTCGGTCGCGAGAACCGCTTCGAGCAGGTACGGCGGCATCTGCGTCAGCGGAACGCTGGCATCGTGTAGAATGCCACGCCGGCCGATCTCGGTCCCGTACCGGTCGAGAAAGGTGACCGCGAGGTCGGTCTTCTTGAGCCAATCGTCCGAGATGTTCTGATAGACCGGGACGGCCAGCGCGAGCAGCACGAGTCCGGCGGCAAGCCCGACGGTCAGACCCTCGCAAGCCAATTCGAGAGCGAGGCGCGCGCCGCCACGCAGCACCAGCCGATCCGACCAGCCGGACAGCCGTGCCCAGGCATGATGCAGGCGCTGGCCAGCGCCGTAGAGGGACGAATCGACCCAAGCGTCGAACGCCAGCAATGCCGGACCAAACCGCTGGCGCAGCTCCGCCAACCAGCCTTTCTGCAACACGCCTCTCGCTCCCGTGCCGCGCCCGGGCCGGCCCGCCTCGACCGGACCGCGCCCTTCACTTGACGCCGGCTCACCGAAAGCGCAAGTGCCGAAGTGGGCCCGCCGCGCCCGTTGTAAACTTCGTTACGGTGTTCCTGCGCTATCATGGGTCAAACTGTCTCTCCCGCAACCGAGCGCTGTGTGCCTTTGGGGGACGCCGTGGAGGTGCGCGGAGAGGATCCCGCTCCGTTCTGGCGCAAGCCGCTCGAAAGCTTGTCGGGCGCGGAGTGGGAGAGTCTCTGCGACGGCTGCGGCCGCTGCTGCCTTGTCAAGCTGGAGGACGAGGATACGGGAGACACCTACTACACCGATGTCGGCTGCCGCCTGCTCGATGCGGGGACCTGCCGCTGCGGCGACTATGCCAACCGCCAGAGCCGCGTGCCCGACTGCGTCAAGCTGACCCCCGCGCAAGTCCGCGCCATCGCCTGGCTTCCGCCGACCTGCGCCTATCGCCTGGTCCGCGAAGGACGCGATCTTCCGTGGTGGCATCCGCTGGTGTCGGGCCGTCCGGAGACCGTTGCAGAGGCGGGTGTTTCGGTGCGCGGCCGGGTGCCCTTCAATGAGGACGATGTCGCCGCCGAGACGCTTCCCGCGCGAATCGTGACCTGGCCCGACAGGGTGCCGAAACGCGCGCGGAACAAGCCGCGCGACTGAACGCCCGTCGAGTCCTGTTGGTCGCGGGCAGCTCGCCTGCGGTGCCGTCGCCAGGGCCTTTGCTTCGGCGGCCACGGTTCGGCTAAAGGTGGCGATGATGCTGGGAGCTGCCGCCATGCCCGCCACCTACGATCCGCAGAATATCTTCGCCAAGATCCTGCGCGGCGAAATCCCCTGCCATCGCATTTTCGAGGATGATGCCGCCCTCGCTTTCATGGACATCATGCCGCGCTGCGAAGGTCACTGTCTTGTCATTCCCAAGGCGCCGGTGCGCACTCTTCTCGATATTTCACCGGATGACCTTGCCGCATTGATGGTCCGGGTCCAGGCGGTGGCGCGGGCGGCTGCCGCCGCATTCGACGCCGATGGCCTGACCATCCAGCAGTTCAATGAAGCCGCTGGTGGGCAGGAGGTGTTCCACCTGCACGTCCATGTACTGCCTCGGCGGGCGGGCGAGCCCCTCCGGCCCCCAGGCGGGCCCATGGCCGATGCCGATGTTCTGCGTCGCCAGGCCGAGCGGATCGCGGCGGCGCTGCCGCGGTAGACGATCCCCGTGACGTCCACCTTTCTCGGGATCGACGTCGGAACTTCGGCGGTCAAGCTCGTGCTGGTGGATGAGCGCCAGGCGATCGTCGCCGGCGCCGAGGAGCCGCTGCGGCCACGCCAGCCCCGGCCGCTCTGGTCTGAGGACGATCCGGAGGCCTGGTGGGACGCGGTCTGCCGCGGTCTCGACCGCCTCGCAGCGGCGCACCCGATGCTGATGCGGGCCTGCAGCGGGATCGGCCTGTCGGGCCAGATGCACGGTGCCGTGCTGCTCGACGCCGATGACCGGCCCGTACGACCAGCGATCCTGTGGAATGACGGGCGGGCGAGCGCCGAAGCCGACGCCCTGGCAGCCTTGGGCCCGGAGTTGCAGGCGATCACCGGCGTCCGGCCGATGGCCGGCCTGACCGGGCCCAAGATCGCGTGGCTGCGCCGGCACGAGCCCGCCTGCCTCGACCGGACACGTCACCTGCTGCTGCCCAAGGATTATATCCGTTTGCAGCTCACCGGCGCCCGTATCACCGACGTCAGCGACGCGGCCGGAACCTGGCTCCTCGACGAGGCCGAGCGGCGCTGGTCGCCACGCGCGATCGCGGCGTGCGGCGTCGATCCAGCCTGGCTGCCGGGTTTGGTCGAGCCGACCACAGTGGCCGGGACACTGCATCCCGCCCTGGCGGCGCGCTGGCATTTCGGGCCGAACCTGCCGGTGGCGGGCGGCGGCGGCGACACGGCCGTTGGCGGGGTCGGCATCGGCGTCATCGACGAAGGCCAGGGGTTCGTGTCGCTCGGGACCTCGGCGCAGGTATTCGCGGCCGCGCGCCACCACAGGCCCGACCCGGCCCACATGGTGCATGCCTTCTGCCACGCCTTGCCCGGCCGCTGGTGCCGCATCGCGGCCCTGCTCAATGGCGCGAGCCCGCTCGCGGCCGTCGTGCGGTGGACGGGACAGCCCGATATCGGCGCGGCGCTGGCCGCCGTGGAACGGGATTTCGAAGGCCCTTCGGACCTGCTGGCTCTTCCGTACCTGTCGGGTGAGCGAACGCCGCACAATGACCCGTTTGCGCGCGGCGCAATCGTCGGCCTGACCGGCGCCACGCGTCCCATCGACCTCGTGCAGGCCGTGCTCGAAAGCGTTGCCTTCTCGCTTGCGGACGGCCTTGCGGCGCTTACGGCGACCGGTCCCGCCATCACCCATTTCGGCTTCATGGGCGGCGGCGCGCGATCGCTCTTCTGGGGCCGCATCATCGCCGCCGTGCTCGGGGTGACCCTGGTGCGCTACGACGCCGCCGAACGCGGTCCCGCCTTCGGCGCCGCACGGCTGGCGCGGCTGTGTGCTACCGGCGAAGCCGTGGAACGGGTGGTGGTGACGCCGGCGGTCGAGCGCCTGATTTACCCGGAGCCGCGCCTGGCCGACCTCTACCGCCCCCGGCTGGCCGCCTTCCGCAATCTCTACACCGCGCTCAAGCCCGTTTTCCGCGACGACGCCGGTTCGCTCGGCGAAGGGCCGCGAGACCAGCAATCCTGAGCCGCTCGAGCGAGCGACGCGGATGCGAATGCGGTTGCGCATGGGGGCGCGCTGCTATAGTGCCGAGCGCGCCGGAGGGGTGGCCGAGTGGTTGAAGGCGCACGCCTGGAAAGTGTGTATACGGGAAACCGTATCGCGGGTTCGAATCCCGCTCCCTCCGCCACGATTTCGAGCGGTTACTTGACTGCGACGGCTCCAGCGTCAGGCGCAGCGCGAATAGTCCGCGGTGTTTCCGGGGCTTTGCCAGGTCGGGCTGAACAGCATCGGCAGGCCGGAGACGCCGAAGCCGCCGAATTCCGAGCGGTTTCGCCGGCGTCTCCGGGCCGCCTCTAAGGGCAGTGCGGGTGTCTCTGCCTGGACGTGCTAGCCACGCAGTCGCGGCTCGCCGGCAGAGTCTCTGGCAGTGCCGGACGCGGAGAGACCGTGATTCAGTCGGCTGCTGACGTTGAGGGGCTGACGCGATGCGGCAAAGGTGCCGGTGCAGTGGCAGCTTCGTTGTGACTCTCGGTCGAGCTGACCCGACGCGCTCTCGAAGCTCTGCCGAGTTGCGGGCGTGCTGCGGATCAGATCGAGGCGAGGATCCGGCGCTGCTCGGTCCAGTCGAGCGGGAACCGGGTGTCGGCCATCAGGCGCGTGACGGTTAGATCCGGATCGTGCCGACCGGAGAGGATCGCGCGCGACGATGTCGGGGGCGAGGAAGGCGAGGCGAACGAGGCGCGTGACATAGGACGGGATCAGGCCTTCGGCCTGTGCCACTTCCTCGATGGTCGCGCGCTCGTCGAACAGCCGCCGCTGGATCGCGTGAGCGCGTGTGAGAAGCCGGACCAGTGCGGCGTTGCCGGCGGGCAGCCTCGTGCTCGTTGCCGAACACCAGCCGCTGCTCCTGCCCACGCTGCTGCAACCGCACCTGCGCGGTGATCACGACGTCGTCGACGCTGTCATCCACTCGGCTTGTCCTGGAGCGTCGATCCATGATCCAGGCCGCCAGCCGCTCAGGCCGAATCGCGATCTCGACCCGGTCGGCCAGGACCGCGATGCGGCGAACAAAGGCGTTCAGTGCGAGCCCAAGATCGCTGCATCGGCAAGATGCCCATCTGCCGGCTTCTGTCGAGCGCCGACGCGATGGTCGAGGTCTGATCGATGGGCGATGGCAAGATCGCCATCAGCTCGGCCGGATCGGCCAGGAGCGCGCCGATCCGGCTGCGGACCAGGGCTTCGATCCCGAAGGCCGGCAGGCGCAGGCCAGGCCTATCGCTCTTCGCTCCTGCGACGAGGTGCCTTGACACGTAGTACCGGTAGCGAACGCCCTTCTTGAGCGCGTGCGATGGCGTAAGCCGTTCGCCTGCGGCATCGAACAGCAGGCCCGTCAGCGGGCTCGGGTCGCGATCATGCCGGCTGACCCGGGCGGTGCGGTTGGCGGCCAAGCGTGGACTGGACCGCATCGAACAGAGCTTCCTCGACGATCGCAGCATGTTCGCCAGGATAGACTGTGCCCTTGTGCACGATCTCGCCGCGATAGATGCGGTTCTGCAGCATCGCGTAGAGCGCGCCGGTCGAGAAGCGCTGGCCGCCATAGGGTGAGCCATCCGCCGCGACCCGTGCCTTGCTGAGGATGCCGGCCGGCGTCGAGTTCGGCCTTCAGCTCGCGGACCGACTTGAGGTCGAGATAGCGCGCGGAAGATGTGGCGGACCGTGTTCGGCTTCGGCCTCGTTGACCACGAGCTTGCGGCTGTGGACGTCGTAGCCGAGGGCCGGCTGTCCGCCCATCCACATGCCCTTCTTCTTGGACGCCGCGATCTTGTCGCGGATGCGCTCGCCCGTGACCTCGCGCTCGAACTGCGCGAAGGACAAGAGCACGTTGAGGGTCAGCCGCCCCATGCTGGTCGTGGTGTTGAAGGCCTGGGTGACCGACACGAACGAGACCTTGTGCCGATCGAACAGCTCGACGATGCGAGCGAAGTCGCCGAGCGCCCGGGTCAGCCGATCGACCTTGTAGACGACCACGACGTCGATCCGGCCCGCCGCAATGTCGGCCAGCAGCGATTTGCAGGGCCGGGCGCTCCATCGTGCCGCCCGAGAAGCCGCCATCGTCATAGCGGTCCGCGCAGCAGCGTCCAGCCTTCGTGACGCTGCGAGGCGATGATAGGCCTCGCAGGCCTCGCGCTGGGCATCGAGCGAGTTGAACTCCTGGTCCAGCCCTTCCTCGCTCGACTTGCGGGTGTAGATCGCGCAGCGGAGCCGGGGCTTGGCTGGCCTTGGTCGACGGGCTCAGGCATCGGCCGTCTCCTCAGCGTTCGCTCGGCTGGTCAGGCCGAAGAAGCGCGGACCCGACCAATGCGTGCGCCGGTGATGAGCCTGGCGATCGCGGTCAGCGAGCCGTAGCGCGATCCCGCATAGTCGAAGCCCGCCTCGGTCGCGATGACGACATGGGTGCGGCCGTGCCACTCGCGCACGAGCTTGGCGCCGGGGCGCAAAGCAGTCGGGTGAGAGCTCTGGTTTCCTTCTCGCGAGTGCCGCTTGCGAGCTCGTCCAGGCCGGCGCAGGTTGGCGCGGGACAGGCCGCCGAACGCGCTTCTCCTGGATCCGGTACGCCAAGCGCCCGGACCAGGAGGTCACGACTGAGCCGGGGTGGATCGGTGCCAATCACCCGCCGCCATTCGGCCCGCAGCTGCGGAAGAGCGGCCTCTTCCAGCGCCCCGCAACCGCGACGCGAGCGTCGCTGCGCCTTCGTGCCCCGATGCCGGGGTCACTCCGACTTCAAACGCTACCGACTTCATGACCATGCTCACCGCGACGCGCCCTTTGACGCTCCCACGCCGAGAAGCCCGGGACAGGACCGGGCTTGTGGCGGGCCGGCTCAGCCGACCCGCGGGACCATGCACGCTCTCTTCAGGGGAGAAGTCCAGTCCCAGGCACCCAACATGCGCGGGCTCCATGCCGGTCCTATGCCGCAGTCGGCCCTTACTGCGCGACGCGGTAGACCGAACCCCCGTCGGCGACCTCCCGGTTCACGGCATAGCCGCGCTTGCGCAAGCCGGTCAGGGCGGCCCGGGTGGTGTGCGGCAGCCAACCCGTTGCGGCCATCAGCTCGGCAACGCTGCTGCCCCGGTCGCGGCCGAGCAGGGCGATGACGTGTGCCAGCTTGCTGTCCGCACGCGGCGCCGTGCGCTCGCCCAGCGGAGCCGATGCTAAACCCGAAGCCGGTGTCGGGGCAGGGGCACCAACGGCGTCGGCGTCTTTGCCTGACCGGCGTCGGCCGGCTCCGCCACCAGCGCCCGGCCGGCTTTGGTCAGCACCAGGGTGAAGCTGCGGCCCGTGTCCTCGTCCTTGCGCCAGACCGGCAGCTCGCCTTTGGATCGGATCTCCCGAACAAGACCCTTGTCGAGCAGCGCCTGGGCGAGGCTCTCGGCGGCCTTGCCCTTGAGGCGGGCTGGCAGGATCACGGCGCTCTCGGGTCGAGCTGCGGCAGCGGTGAGCGCCCGCGCTGGGCTTCGGTCAACGGGGCAGGGCGGGTCCGGGTGGTGGTTGCCATGGGTGATCTCCTTCGTTCGGTGGTCGGGAGCACCATCGCTCCCCACCACTGCGACCCCGCATCGGCCGCGTGGCCGTGCAGGGTTGTCGAAGGGGGTCCAGCTGCGCCCAGCGCGCAGACGCTGCTCGGCCGGGATCAGCGTGCGGCGGCGGTCTCGGCCCGGCCCATGCGGCCGATGAGGCATACCGCGCCATGCAGGGTCTGGAATTCGTTCAACAGCACATCGAGATCCATGGCGATGCGCATCGCCTCGCGTTCCGAGCCGCTGCGCGCGCAGGTCACGGCGGCCTGCGCCACCGCGGCCGCATCGACCAGCCGCCGGCTGATCGCTTCGAGGCAGGCCGTGATGTCCATCCCACCTTCAGCCATATGCGTCCCCTCCGTTCCGAACCTGACGCACACATGCTGCTTCGCGGCAGTAGTCGAGCGGAATGTGCGGTTTGGCGGGAGAATGTCGGACTTGCTTTTGGCTCCGTCCCTTCAGCGATCCTGGCGGGCCGAACGAGCCATCGCAAAGGCTCAAGTTGACCCTAAGCAAACTCCAGAAAGGTCCGCTTGCGGGCGACGCGATAAGCCTAGGTCCCGATCTTGACTCCCGCATTGGGAGCCGCGCATCCAGCACGTGACGGTGGGCCAGGAAGCCGAAGGAACCGCCGGCATGGCGGCCCTGGTCCCCCCGATCCGGAGACAGTGAATCGGAACCTGGGGGAAGGCACCGTCGAGTATTGGGGCCAGCGGAGCCACCGGCCCCACTGCCCGGCCTGGCGGTTCGTGCCCTTCGGCGGCTTGGTATGGACGGGCGATCGCGAGGTCCCGGCCGAACGCCACAGCATGATCCTGTGCGCCACCATGCGCCGGGACGACGCCCCTCCCGAGATCGATTGGACGAGCGGCAGGATTGGCCTCCGACGGGCCGCTGATCCCCAGGCTATAAGAAGCTCGGCGGGCGGCGATATCGGGATGCACGCTCCGAAGATCCAGCTCAGGATTGAGGTTGCTGTGAAGTCCATTGCTGGAATTTAGCGGCATCCTGGAGCTGCCCGGGTAAGCAGGCTCCTTTTCGGCGCAGCTTGCGGCTGCGTTTCGCAACGCCGCCGCCTTTACAGTATCCTCGATCGAGGACGGCCTAACCTCCCTGCGGTGACCTTGGGGCGGCCGAGACGGGGCGATTGGATGGGGAACTCGATCGACCTTGCGTACGAGCGCCTGCTCAAGATCGAGCCTGAGCTCCACAAATCTCAGGCTGAAGCCGAACGAAAGCGACACTCGGCTGAAGGTGCTCGACCGCTTCCTGTTCGACGTCCTGAACTGGCGCCATGAAGCGGTTTTCACGGAGCCGCCCACGGCGTCCGGCTACATCGATTACCTGCTTACCATCGGCGAGCGTCACAGCGCCATGGTGATCGAGGCAAAGCGTCCGGCCTGCTGCAGCCTGCCACCAAGGGCGACGAGGTCATGCACGTCACGCTCTCCGGACCGGTGGTCAAACCGCTGGTGCCCGGGATACGGCAGGCGATGACTTACGCGATGGAGAACGGCATCTCGGTCGCGGCGGTGACTGATGGCTGCACGTGGCTGTTCTTCAAGGCGTCCCGGACCGACGGGAAGCCTCCGATGTCCGGAAAGGGCGTGCTTTTTCCTAATTTGGCTGCGGTCATGGCTAATTTCGCCAAGTTCGCGCAGCTGCTCGGCGCCGCCGCGATCGTCAACAGACATCATCTGGCCCACCTCAACGAGGCGGAAGGCCTCCGCATTACGGACGCCGAGCAGCAGTTCTACGTGCTGGATCCAAGGGAAGCTAGGATGCGGCTCCGCGATCCTCTCGCGAGTGACGCGGCGCTCCTGTTCGCGCAGTTCTTCTCGCGCCTCTCGAACGAGAAGGACCGCGAGATGCTGAGAGACTGCTTCGTCGAGACGGGGGAGAGCCGCAAGGCGGACATCGAGCTCCAGAAGATAATCCAACGGGTCGTCAATACTATCACTCCGCTGGAAACCGGACACGGCAACGCGCTCCAGGCGGAACTGGAACGGGCGATCACCACTCACCGTTCGGAGACGATCCTACTCATCGGCAACAAGGGCGCGGGCAAGTCGACGTTCATAGACCGGTTCTTCGAGCAGGTGCTCCCGCTGAGGCTGCGCGACAAGTGCGTCGTCGCCCGCGTAGACCTCGAGGACTATCATGGCGACCCGAAGGCGATCGTGGGATGGGCGCTGCAAGAGCTACGGTCCGCCCTGGAGGCGAGGATTTGCGCCAGCAACCCGCCTTCGTACGACGAGCTGATCGGGATCTTCTTCGCGGAATACCAGCGCTGGTCCGTGGGGGCGCGCAGGCACCTCTATGAGACGAACAGGATCGAATTTAAGGACCAGTTCGGCCGTCACATCGAGGAACGGCGGGAGAGCCAGGCCGGCGAATACGTCAGGCTGCTGCTGGCCTGGGCGTCCCGCGGGCATAAGAAGCTGCCGTGTCTCATCTTCGACAACACGGACCAGTTCCCTGCCGAGATTCAGGACCTCGTCTACCAGATGGCGCACTCGCTGGAGAGCGCCGCGCCGGTGTTCAACGTAGTACCTATCACGGACCGCACGGTATGGCGGCTCTCGAAGGCCGGAGCCCTGCAGAGCTATTCGGCGCACAGCTTCTACCTTCCGGTCCCGGACGCGAAGGAGATCATATCGAGGCGCGTCGAGTTCCTGAAGTCGAAGGTCGAGAGCGAGCCGAAGGCCGCAAAATCATACTTCTCGAAGCTCGGCTTCCGCGTAGAAGTGAACAACTGGCCGTCCTGGCCGACGCCGTGGGCAAAGTGTTCGTCGACAACGACTACGTGTCGGGGTTCATCGGCCGCCTCGGGAACTTCGACATACGCCGAATGCTGCGGATAGCCGAACGCATCTTCCTGTCGCCGGAGCTGAAGATCGACGACATCATCAAGTCCCGGTTCGGCGGCGACAGCGTCACGTCGGATCTCTCCGGGCGCATCGGGCATTGATCAAGGGAGAGTACGACCGCTTCAGCGAAGCCGAGAACGAATTCATATCAAACGTTTTTCAGACCGACCCACAGCGGCCCGGCCCGCCGTTGCTCGGCTTCTATTTGCTCTGGCTGCTCAGGCAGAGGCTCTACAGCTTCCGACCGAACGACGACAACGTCGAGAACCGGCACTGGCCCGCCATCGAGCTGTGCCAGCTGTTCGAGGGCTGCGGAGTGACCGAGGACCTGGTGATGAGCTCGCTCAACCGACTTTATGACCGGCGGCTGATCGAGGCGCTCGATCCGAACGTGGAGCACGTCGGCGTCGCCGACAAGATTGCGATCAAGGAAAGCGGCTTGGCTCATCTGGAGCTTGTCCTAAATTCGACTGTTTACATCGAGCAGATGGCGCTCGTCACCGGTCTGAACAGGCTTTCGGCGCGGGACGAAATCAAGCGAAACCTGCAGCAGGGAAGTTTCGGAGATATCCGCGACGCCTTCCTCCGCTACGTTTCGAAGATCGACAACGGGCGGCTGGGAGTGCCGCCGAACGAGCTCTACTCGCAAATTCGGAGCGCCCGGTCGTACGTCTGGAACCTCGTTCGGCATCCCAAGAAGCGTCGGGCGGGCATCAAGGCTTGAGCGACGCGCGATCGAGACTATGGAACCGCCGCCCCTGCGCCAGGGACAGGCCTTCGCCGTAAGCTCGAGTGCCTGGGTGAGTGCTGGTACCGCTGCCGAATGTTCCGTCGTTATTCAGGCGCGCACCTTCGAAAAGGTCCGAGCCGTTATTGACGTCGAGAATTACGGCTCCCGGGCTTTCGGTGTGGGAACGGAGCTCGATCAAAACGGGATAGGCTGAGCGTCCCACGCGAACACGCGGCCGCTGTCCCGCGGCGAGAGCCTGTCGAGAACATGGAGGAGGTGACAGGCGCTCTGCTCCGGCGTGAAGGGCGCGGGCTTGCTGTGGGCAGAGCGGAAAGGTGCTGACAGTCCGCTGTTCACGGTGCCGGGGTGCAAGCCTGCAACCACGGCTTCCGGCCGCGTGCGAGCGACTTCAATTGCGAGCTTCCGCAAATCTGGTTCAGCGCGGCCTTGGAGGCCCGGTACGAATACCAGCCCCCAAGCTGATTGTCCTCGATGGACCCAAGCCGTGCCGATAAGGCTGCAAAGACCGATCGACCCTGACGCGGCAAGAGTGGCACGAAGTGCTTCGCGACAAGCGCCGGCCCGATCGTGTTCACGCTTAGCACGGCATACATGGCGACGGGGTCGATCGCGGCGATGGATTTCTCGGGCGCGATGCCGGGGCCGTGCAGTGTGCCGCTTGCGACCACGACGAGGCCGGCCGCTCCTCTTTCGCCACCAGGCCTGCCGCTTCGGCAACGCTTCGCTCATTGGTGACGTCAATCGATCCTGGCTGCACTTGCGCGCTTTCCTCGACTGCCGATCGTGCCAAAGCGGATGTGGCCGCATACACGCCGGAGGCAGCGATCCGATCGCAGAGCGCTCGGCCGAGTGCACCTGATGCGCCGATGACGACAGCGCTGGTCATGAATGACCCGAACGCACGTACGGCCCTGTGACCAACCTCTTGCTCATCCGTTCAACACACCCAGGCTCGACCGATGAGCACGACGGTGAAACGGGCCCAGGCCGGGCCCGGAAAAGAAGGCGTCTAGGATACCCACAGCCATCTAAACTGGAGCCGGTCCCTCAACGACCAGCAAGAGTGGTTGCGGGAGGTGAAACCATCGCCGAGGCCGGAGACTACGTGGCGCTATCCCGGAGCGATGAGTTCGTTTCGGCTGGTTACGAACGTGCGAGGCCCCAGCCTGGTGAGTTCTACGGTGGGTAGCTCACCCCGGGGATCGTGGGTCCGTTCAAAGGTGGAGCGTGCTCCCACCTGCGGACATGTTCCGAGATGCTGATGCGCTTCATCGATTGGTTTTGGCGTGATCGCGACACGGGTCAAATCATTGTCGCGCAGTGGCCGAACCTGTGGCTTTGGATCTTCGCCGCCGTTTCGGCCGTCGGATTGATCACCACCAATGGCGGGCCCGCTGGTATCGGCCTGCACAGCGTAGCGACGGTGTTCCTGGTAATCTGGGCCGGCGACGAGTTGCTGCGCGGCGTGGGCCCGTGGCGGCGCTGCCTTGGGGCTGCGGTGTTGATCGGGTTTTCCATTAAGCTACTGGTCTGATGCCTACTTGCAGGCAAGCCATTCCCGCAGCTTCGACCACCGCCGCCGCGATCCGCTGTTCTTCACCGCCATCGCGAGCGCCTTTCGCTGGCCGACCAGCACGACGAGCTTCTTGCCCCGGGTCACGCCCGTGTAGAGCAGGTTGCGCGCGAGCATCGTGTAGTGCTGCGTCATGATCGGGATGACGACCGCCGGATACTCCGAGCCCTGGCTCTTGTGGATCGTCGTCGCGTAGGCGAGCACCAGTTCGTCCAGCTCGCCGAAGCGGTAGGTCACCTCGCGGCCGTCGAAGGTCGCGACCATGTCGCCGGCCTCCAGGTCGATCCGGGCGACGATCCCGAGGTCGCCGTTGTAGACCTCGCGGTCGTAGTCGTTCTCGACCTGCATGACCTTGTCGCCGGGCGCGAACGTCCAGCCGAACCGCTCGACCCGCGTCTCGCCGGGCGGGTTCAGCGCCCTCTGCAGCTCGATGTTGAGCGATCGTGCGCCGACCCCGCCGCGGTTCATCGGACAGAGCACCTGGACGTCGCGGATCGGGTCGAGCCCGAACGCCCTGGGGATGCGGTCGCGCACGACGGCAAGCACCTTGGCGACGGCCTGCTCGGGATCGGCCGCGTCGACGAAGTAGAAGTCGGATCCGATGCCTGCCGGCGCGGCCTCGGGCATCTGGCCCCTGGTTGATGCGGTGCGCGTTGACGATCACCCGGCTGGTCGCTGCCTGTCGGAACACCTCCGTCAGTCGCACGACCGGGACCGCGCCGGAGCCGATGATGTCGGCCAGAACCTGGCCGGGGCCGACCGACGGCAGCTGGTCGACGTCGCCGACGAGCAGCAGCGCCGCGCCGTCCGGCAGCGCCCGCAGCAGGGCTCGCATCAGCGGCACGTCCACCATGCTGGTCTCGTCGACGACCAGCAGGTCGCAGTCGAGCGGGTTCTCCTCCGATGCGCCTGAAGCCGCCGGTCTTCGGGTCGGTCTCGAGCAGGCGGTGGATGGTCTTCGCCGCCGATCCGGTGCTTTCGGTCAGGCGCTTGGCGGCCCGGCCCGTCGGCGCGCACAGGGCCACCTTGACGCACTTCGCCACGAGTGCCTTCAGGATGGAGTTGACCAGCGTGGTCTTGCCGACGCCCGGACCGCCGGTGATGACCAGCACCTTGCTGGCGAGCGCGAGCCGGAGCGCCTCACGTTGGCTCTCGGCGAGGGCTGATGCCGGCCCGCGCCTCGAGCCAGGGGATCGCCTTGTCGGCGTCGATCTCCGGCCAGGGCGGACGCCCGGCCGCAAGGGTCCGCAGCCGCTCGGCAATGGCCTGCTCGGCGCGGTACAGGCCGGCGAGGAAGATGCAGCGCCGGTCCCCAACGGTGTCGGCGACCACGTCGCCGTCCTGCAGCTCCAGCTCCAGCGCCGTCACGATCAGCTCGGTCGGCACCTCGATCAGCGTCGCCGTGAGCTTGACGAGCTCGTCCTCGGGCAGGCCGCAGTGGCCCTCGTCCATCGCCTCGGCGAGCGCGTAGCTGAAATACCCGCCCGGATGCGGATCATGGCGTCCTTGTCGATGCCGAGCTTCATCGCGATCTGGTCGGCCGTGCGGAAGCCGATACCGCGGATGTCGCGCGCGAGCCGATAGGGGTTGTCGCTGATGACCTGCACCGCGTCGGCGCCGTAGGTCTTGAAGATCCGCACCGCCCGGGAGGTGCCGACCCCGTTCGCGTGCAGGAACAGCATGATCTCGCGGATGACCTTCTGCTCGGCCCAGCCCGCGACGATGCGCGCGGCGCGCTTGGGACCGATGCCGCCCACCTCGCGCAGCCGATCGGGCTCCTGCTCGATGACGTCGAACACCGCTCGCCGAAGCTCGGCCGCATTCGCTTGGCATAGGCCGGGCCGATGCCGCGGATCATGCCGGAGCCGAGGTAGCTCTCGATACCCTCCAGCGTCGTCGGCGGGCTCGCCTTCAGGAACGAAGCCCGGAACTGCAGCCCGTGCGTCGCGATCGTTGGTCCAGGTGCCGGCAGCCTGGACGAACTCGCCGGCCGCGATCAGGGCGGCGTGGCCCACGACCGTCACGAGGTCACGCTGGCCGCGCGCCTTGACGCGCAACACGCAGAAGCCGTTGTCGGGATTGTGGAAGGTGACCCGCTCGACAAGCCCGGCGAGGTTGTCCGGGTCGGGCCGGCGATCATGGGCGGTGAGAACCGTCATGCGCCCAGTGTCGCACGAGCGACGACAAGAGGAGAAGGCAGCGTTGCTGAGCCGACCACAGAACGGGGCGGGCGTTCAGCAAACGCGACGCGCAACGCTCTTCGTGGCCGAGCCACATGCTCCTATCCTGGGACCCCGGATCAACGGAGAGGCTGGCATGGCACGGCGCGCGGCGCTGACTGGCGAGAACCTTATCGCCCTCGGTGCGGAGAAGCTTGCGAAGATCGTTCTGGACGAAGCGGGTCACAATGCGCCGTTCAAGAAGCGTGTCGCGGCGGCGCTCGCCGGTGCGCAGGGGCCCAACGCCGTTGCGGCCGTCGTGGACCGTCGGATTGCGGGGCTTGAGCGAGCCCGCGGCTTCGTGGATTGGGAAAAGAGAAAAAGTTTCGCGGCCGACATCCGGGGAACGCTGACCACCATCACGGACGAGCTCGGTGCAGCCGACCCCAGCTTGGCGGCGGATCGCCTCGTGCGTTTCCTGACCTGCTCCGAGCGCGTTTTTGAACGCATCGACGACTTCTCGGGCCATATCCAGACCATCTTCCATGACGGCGCCGATGCCCTTCCGGATCTCGTAGCCAGGATGCCGGACGAGGACAGGATCGAGTTGGTCGAACGTCTGATCCCGCTTCTCGCTGTCGACGGCTACGGCCTGATCGATGCCGCCGTCCATGGCACGATCCCCCTTCTGTCGGAGGCCGGCCTCGCGGAGATCGATGCCAAAATCGCGATCGCCATCGGGGAAAGCGGCCCCTCGCAGGGCGACGCGCGCCGTGACTGGGAGCGCCTCGGCCGCCGCGACCGCCTCGTCAGGGCACGGCAGGCCATTGCCGATGCGAGGGGCGACGTGGACGCCTTCATCTCCTTGGGCGGCGAACGCCCGGACGGGCGGCAGGATAGCATGGCCATCGCAAGCCGCCTGCTTGCCGCCGGCCGGCCTGCCGAGGCGCTCGACTGGGTGCGCCGGGCGGCCCGCCGCGGCATTCGGGCCATGACCGCGGCGGACATTGCGGACCATTCCGAAGGGATCGATCTCTCGGATCGCGAGCGGGTGCGGCTGGAGATCCGCATCCTGATGGCGCTCGGGCGCAGGAGCGAGGCGCAGGACCTGCGCTGGCGAACGTTCGAGGCTACTCTCGATGCCGAGATCCTTCGCGACTACGTTGCCCACCTCGGCGATTTCGAGGAGTTCGATGCGCTGGAACGCGCTTTCGACTATGCTGCGGCACACCCTGATCAACACCGCGCGCTCGGCTTCTTCCTGGAATGGCCTCGCCTAGACCTCGCGGCGAAAGCTCGTTCTGGTCCACCGCGACACGTGGGCCGGACAGCACTACGGCTTGCTGGTGCCAGCTGCCGAAGCGCTGGAGCACGATCACCCCGTTGCTGCGACGGTTCTCTACCGCGCTCTGCTGGACGACATTCTCGCCCGGGCCCGTTCACCGGCTTACGGCCACGCAGCCCGCTATCTCGCCAAGCTCGACGACCTCGGCACCATGGAATTGGCTGCGAGGGTTGACGGATCATGAGATTTACCGTGCCGGCCTGCGTCGCTCGCACGGTCGAAAGAGCGGGTTTTGGACCCTTGTCGAGAGCAGCGCAAAAAGCATGGATCGACATTGAACCGACGTCCGTTTTCGGGCCAGACGCGAATGTCTGGAACTGGCGGATCCGGAAAACTCAGCCGCGCCCGCAGGTTGGTCGTGACTGGGGCGAAGCCGCCGACCGCCCGGAGGCCTCATCGACCGGTCGAAGACGGCTCGTCAATGCCCGCAGTTTTGGCGACCGGACCGACCACGTCCTCCAATCGTTTTCGCAAGGCAGGACGCAAGAAGTGGCGACGCTGATTCTGCCCGCCCGAGCAGGATTGCTGCCTTCCGACGCACGTTATTTGAAGTTGCCTCCCGAACTCCGACATCCCGCTCATGTGTGGAAGCGCAACCATCCAGGGCTATCGTCTCATGGCGCGGCGGCATGATCAGCAAGCCCCGGGAGGCTCGTTGCAAGTTGATTGGCTTGCGCTGGCGATGAGCGCGACGCAGGCTGATTACGCTTTGCGAGCGACGATCGGCATCGGTTGGGATGTAACCCTTGTCGCAGCCGGGCCGGCAATTACGAAAGAGGCGCACGCGCGCGGCCTAGCGGTCGGTTTTGTGGCGCGCCTTTGATCGGCAGACCTGCCCGCGACCGCATCACGCGGCGTTCTGATCTCTCGGCTTAGTCTCCGCTTGCCCACCGCCCGCCGCCGCTCGGATGGCGTATAGCGGCATTGTTGGCCTTGATCGGTCGGCCGAGCCCGGGCCGAGGGGTACACGTCACCAATGCCTCACCTCATCGAATTTGCCCCCCTTTGAACATCAAAAGTTTAAATGCCTGCAAACACCAGCTCCGACCCGCTCTCCCTCGACACGCTCGTGCTGCGGCCCGTGAGACGGGCCATCACTGCGCAGGTGGTCGGGCTTTTCAATGATCAGGCCCGGGGCGAAAAAGCCGGTTACACGGCGAGACGATGGACTGTTCGGCCCGGATTCAGTCGCTTGGCGCGTCCACGGCGATGTGGCCTCGATGATGGTCGGTGGCATCTCGGGGCTGCTACTGCAGATGCTTCATCCTGCGGTGCTGGCCGGCGTTTGGGATCACTCGAACTTTCGGGCCGACATGCACGGGCGATTGCGGCGCACGGCGCGCTTCATCGCGGTTACGACCTACGGGGGCCGCGCGGCGGCCGAAACGACGATCGAGCGGATACGCACAGTTCACGCCGAGGTGCATGGCGTGCTGCCGGACGGAACCCGGTACTGAATGCAAGCGATCCGGCGCTGCTCGCC
>CAWGMF010000003.1:0-329482 GCA_963823605.1 uncultured Alphaproteobacteria bacterium
CTATGACCTCGCATCAACGCAACATCGCCGCCACCATCGATCGGGTAAAGCTCGACAGGCTCGCCGAGGTTGCGATCAAGGTCGGGCTGCAACTGCAACCCGGACAGGACCTGCTGCTGACGGCGCCCATCGGGGCCCTGCCGCTGGTGCGGTTGATCGCCGAACATGCCTACAAGGCCGGGGCTGGCCTCGTGACCCCGATCCTGGCCGACGAGCAGATCACCCTGTCTCGTTATCACTACGGGCACGACGTCAGCTTCGATCGCGCGGCGGGTTGGCTTTACGAGGGGATGGGGAAGGCCTTCGGGGCCAACACGGCTCGCATGGCCATCGTCGGCGACAATCCGATGCTGCTCGCCGGCGAGGATCCGGCCAAGGTGTCGCGCGCCTCGAAGGCCAATTCGATGGCCTACCAGCCGGCGCTCGAGAAGATCACCGGCTTCGACATCAACTGGAACATCGTGGCCTTTCCGGGCGCCTCCTGGGCCAAGCTCGTCTTCCCGAACGACGAGGAGGATATCGCCGTCGCCAAGCTCGCGGATGCGATCTTCGCCGCCTCGCGGGTCGATCGCGACGATCCCATCGAGGCCTGGGCCGCCCATAATGCCGCCCTCAAGGTGCGGACGGAATGGCTCAACGCACAGCGCTTCAGCGCACTCCATTATGCCGCGCCCGGGACGGATTTCACGCTCGGGCTGGCGGACGGACACGAATGGCACGGCGGCGCCTCGACGGCCAAGAACGGCATCACCTGCAATCCGAACATCCCCACCGAGGAGGTGTTCACGACGCCGCACGCGCTGCGCGCCGAGGGGCGGGTGCGCAGCACCAAGCCGCTGTCCTACCAGGGCACGCTGATCGAGAACATCGAGGTGCGCTTCGAGGCTGGCCGCATCGTCGAAGCCAAGGCCTCCCGCGGCGAGGACGTGCTCAACAAGGTGCTCGACACCGACGAGGGCGCGCGCCGTCTCGGCGAAGCGGCGCTCGTGCCGCATTCCTCGCCGATCTCGAAGAGCGGCCTGTTGTTCTTCAACACGCTGTTCGACGAGAACGCCGCCTGCCACATCGCTCTCGGCCAATGCTATTCGAAATGCTTCGTCGATGGCGCCAAGCTCACCCCCGAGCAGATCGCAGCGCAGGGCGGCAACAGGAGCAACATCCATATCGACTGGATGATCGGCTCGGACGAGATCGACATCGATGGTGTCCGTCTCGACGGCACCCGGGTTCCCGTTTTCCGCAAGGGCGAGTGGGCCTGAGGCCGATGCGATCGGGCCCCGGCCCGTCCCCGGGCGTCGCTTCCTTCATGGCAGTCTCTGCGGCGATTCTCGCGTAAGATGACGCTTCGCGCTTCGGAGAACGCCGCGGCGCGCCCGCCGGCCCGCCAACGCACTCCGCTCGCGCGCGCTGCCCTACTTCATCCCGCTGACGATTGCGCTCCTGCTGACCGGGATCCGGGACGGCATGACGTTGCCGTATGTGGCGCTCTTCGCCGTCGAGCGGGCGCATCTCGCGCCGCTGCAGCTCGGCGTGTTCCTGACGCTGCGCTCCGTCGGCGGCCGTGCTGATCAGCATGGCCCTCGGCTCTTGGTTCGATCGCAAGCCGAGCACCTTGCCGCTGATCTTGACTCTGCTGGTGGGCAGCCTCGGCAACGTGCTTTCTCGCCTTCACCACCGATCCCAAGCTTTTGATGATCATCGCCGCTCTGCTCCTGGGCACGGCGGGCGCGACCTTCTCCCAGCTCTTCGCGCTGGCGCGAGGGCATCTCGACTGGACCGACAAGGCCACGGCCGAACGCGGCGTCAGCCTGCTGCGGGCGGGCTTTTCCGTGGCCTGGGCGATCGGCCCCGCGGTCGGCGCCATGACGGTCGAGTTTGCGGATTACAGGGGCCTGTTCCTGGCCAGCGCCGCCTTCGGCTTCTTGGCTTACGGCGCCGTCGCCTGGGGCGGCATGTCGGCGCCGCAACGGGCCGCGCAGCCGCCATCCGGCGGGTCGGCCCGGTTCGCTATCGCGGCCGTCGCGATCAGCTTCACGTCGTTTTCGATGGCCCTTGCGATGGGCTCCGTGGCGCTGCCGATCGTCGTGGTAGGCGATCTGCACGGCACGCGGAGCGCCGTCGGCCTCATCTCGAGCCTGTGCGCGCTGCTCGAGGTGCCGGTCATGGTCGCGGTCGCCTGGCGTCCGTCGATGTTCGGCGGATTTGGTGCGATTGCAGGCGGCTTCCTGGCGTTCATCCTGTATTTTGTCGCGGCGTACTGGAGCCCGGATCGTGAGCATCATGTTCGCGGCCCAGGTGCCGCGAGCCATCGCCATCGGTTTCGTGACCTGCGCCGGTATCAGCTACATGCAGGATCTGATGCCGGGGCGCACGGGGCGCAGCGGCCGCGCTTTATTCCAACACGGGCCAGGTCGGCGCCATGCTTGCCGGGCTGAGCGCCGGGATGTGGGCCGACCAGTTCGGCTTTCGCTCGATGTTCTTGGCCTGCACGGCCTTGACGGTGATTGGCCTGGCATTTCTCTGTGGTGACCGGCTTCGGCGTCGTTGAGCGGCGAGCCTTTCGGATGACGCCCCAACGCTCGATCCCGGTGCGGGCAGCATGCTAGGTTCACCAAGCGGCAACGTCCGCGGGAGGAAACCATGCCGAACGAGCCCGGAAAGGGCCTCGACGTTGTCGCCGTCGGGCTGGGCTGGCCCGAAGGCCCGACCGTGCTTCCGGACGGCCGTGTCGTCCTCGTGGAAAGCTATCGCAGCCGGTTGACCGCCGTCGGCGCTGGATGGCGCAGTCCGGCCTTTCGCCGATGTGACCGGCGCGCCGAACTCCTGCGTGCTCGGCGCGGACGGGGCGCTCTATGTGTGCCAGAACGGCGGCACGACGGGACCCTGGCGCGCCGCCGTGATGACCGTGCCGTCGATCCAGCGCGTGCGTGAGGGTGGCCGCCCCGAGATCCTGCTGACGGAGGTCGACGGCCTGCCGCTGATGGGCCCGAACGATCTGGTCTTCGCGCGCCGACGGCACGCTGATCTTCACCGATCCCGGCACCTACGATCCCGCCAAGCCCGACCCGAGCCGCATGATCGCGCTCGCGCCCGACGGCAGCGCACGGTGTCTCGTCGACTTTCCCGAGCCCACCTTCCCCAATGGCCTCGCGGTCGAGGCGAGCGGCGCGATCGTGTGGTGCGAGTCCTACACGGGACGCGTCCGGCGCGTGCGCCCCGACGGGGCTGTCGAGGATCTCGGACGGCTACCGGGCGAGCGGCCGATCCCGGATGGCATGAAGGTCGGCGGCCGATGGGCGGCTCTACGTGACGGATATCCTGGCGGGTGGCATCCACGTCTTGGCGCCCGACGGCCGACCCGAGGCCTTCATCGCCTGCGGCGTCGCGACGACCAACTGCGTCTTCGCCGGCGAGACGCTGTGGATCACCAACGCCGGACGCCTTGCGACCAGTGCGGAGCCGTCCTTCGCCGGGACGCCTGTGCCGTATGCCGGTGCCGGGCGGCGGCGGCCCGACTTATTACGGCGGCGATCTCCGGAGGCGCGACCTGATGGGCGACTTCGCCCTTGCAACAGGCTGTTCAGCGTGGCCGAGCTACGCCGGGCGGCGCAGGCCGTCCTGCCGCGCCCGGTGTTCGACTTCGCCGATGGCGGCGCGGAAGACGAGCGGACGCTTCGTCGCAACGACCGAGGCTTTTGCGGACGTCGGGTTCCTGCCGCGCCCGCTGAACGGCGCGGCCGTGCGGGACCTGTCGACGATCTGTTCGGCATGAAGCTCGCGATGCCACTCGCCATCGCGCCGACAGGTCTCGCCGGCCTGTATTGGCCGGGCGGCGAACTGGCATCGGCGCGCGCCGCCGCTGCGGCCGGCATTCCCTACTGCGCAAGCCACGCCTCCGTCTGCCGACTGGAAGACATAGCGGCCACGGGCGTGGCGCCGCGATGGATGCAGATCTTCGTCTACAAGGATCGCGGCTTCACCCGCGAATTCGTCGATCGGGCCAAGGCCGCCGGCTATCACGCCATCGTACTGACCACCGATAACCAGCTCCTGGGCAACCGCGAGCGTGACATCCGCAACGGCTTCGCCATCCCGCCGCGCTTCGGTCTCGCTGGCACGCTCGCGGCCGCCACGAAAACGCGCTGGTTGATGCGGATGCGGGACGACCCTGCCGCGACTGACCTTCGGCAATTACGCGAGCCTTGGCGAGGCCGCCGACATCGGCAAGCTCGCGGGCCGCATGTCGGCGTCTGCTCGATCCCGGCCTGTCCTGGGCCGACGTCGACTGGCTCCGCGGCCTCTATGACGGCCCGCTGCTGCTCAAGGGCGTGCTGCATCCCGACGAAGCGCGCCAGGCGGTGGAGCACGGTATGGACGGTGTCATCGTGTCGAACCATGGTGGCCGGCAGCTCGACGGCGCCGTGGCCTCGTTCGACGCGCTGCCGGCGGTCGTCGAGGCGATAGCCGGACGAATTCCCGTCCTGTTCGACGGCGGGATCAGGCGGGGCTCCGACGTGGTCAAGGCGCTTGCGCTCGGCGCAACCTGCTGCCTGATCGGACGGCCGCAGCTCTGGGCTCTGGCCGTGGGTGGCGAGGCGGGCGTCGCCCATATGCTGAACGTTTTTTATCGCGAGATCGATCGGGTGATGGGCCTCCTCGGCGCTTCCGCGATCGGTCACCTGAGGCCGGATTGTCTGTTTCGACCTGCGCGAAAAGGCGCGATTCGCTCCGCCATCGCTGCAGACGGAGCCCAGTACGGAGTTGGTACGATGATCAAGGACCCGCCGCTGCTCTCGATCCGCCGCCGCTTTGCTCGCCCGGCGGAGCACGGTCGTGGCGGCGTTTCAGGGGCGTGCCGACCGGCTTTCTGGTCGACGCCATGGGCGGCCGTGGCGCCCTCGATCACCGCATCCGCGCGCTCTTCGCCGACAAGTGCGATCTCGTCGGGGTCGCCCTGACGTGCCACGCCGGTCCGGCCGACAATCTTGCGGTTTTCGGCGCGGTCGCGGTCGCGGAGCGCGGCGACATCATCGTCGCCGCCACCGATGGGTTCACCAGAGACATCGGTGACGGGCGATCTGCTTCTCGGGATGGCGAGGAACCGCGGGGTCGCCGGCTTCGTAACCGATGGCCTTGTTCGCGACCAGCCCGGGATCGCCGCTGTCGGCCTGCCGGTCTTTTGCACGGGCACGACGCCCAACTCCCCCGCCCGCAACGGTCCAGGGACGGTTGGTTTGCCGGTGGCGATGGGTGATACGCTGGTGCGACCGGGCGACATTCTGGTGGGCGACGTGGACGGGATCGTGGTGGTGCCGCAGGACATCGCAGCGACCATTCTCCGAAAGCTCGACGATATTCGAGTTGCGGAGCAGGCGCTCGAGGAGAAGGTGCGGAACGGCTTGGGAGTTCCCGACTTCATCGAGGCCATTCTGAACTCAGATAAGATCGAGTACTTGGACTGAGGGGCTCACCGGACGGGGGCAGTCCGTGGCAGGAAACCAAGAATTGCGCCTGTGATTGGCCTAGCGAGGCCTTTGATGCATCTAAGTCAACCGAATAGGACGGCAGAGCAGATCGGAGCGGGGCTGATTTGGACAGCAGGACCTTTCTCGTCACAGGTGGCGCGGGCTTCATCGGTTCGGCCGTGGTCCGTCGGCTCATCGCCGAAACGCCGCATCGGGTGGTGGTCGTCGATCTCCTGACCTACGCCGGCAACCTCGACTCTCTCCGTCCGGTCGCCACCTCGCCACGGTTCAGCTTCGTGCAGGCCGATGTCGCCGACGAAGCGCGTATGCACGCGCTGATGGACCAGCATCGGCCTGACGTGGTGATGCACCTTGCGGCGGAAAGCCATGTCGACCGCTCGATCGACGCGCCAGCCGCGTTCCTGCATACCAACCTGATGGGCACTTACAGCCTCCTCCAGGCTGCGCTGCGGCACTGGCGAAAGCTGACCGGCGAGGCCCAGGCCCGCTTCAGATTCCATCACATCTCGACCGATGAGGTGTTCGGCTCCCTCGGGCCGGACGGGGCATTCCACGAGGACAGTCCCTACCAGCCCAACTCGCCCTATTCGGCGTCGAAGGCGGGTTCGGACCATCTCGTACGCGCTTGGCACCATACCTATGGATTGCCGACCGTGCTGACCAACTGTTCCAACAATTACGGCCCCTATCACTTTCCGGAAAAGCTCATTCCGTTATGCATCCTCAATGCACTGGAAGGTCGGCCGGTGCCGGTCTACGGGACGGGAGAGAATGTGCGCGACTGGCTCTACGTCGATGACCACGCTGAGGCCCTGATCACCGCGGCGGAAGCCGGTGTTCCGGGCCGCAGCTACAACATCGGCGGCCGCAGCGAACGCCGTAACATCGATGTCGTGCGCGCGATCTGCGCACTGGTCGACGAGATGGCACCGGACGCCGCGCTGGGGCCGCGCGACAAGCTGATCCGGTTTGTCACCGATCGGCCCGGACATGACGCCCGCTACGCCATCGACGCCTCCCGCATCGAGGGCGAACTCGGCTGGCGTCCGCAGGAGAGCTTCGAGACGGGGCTCCACAAGACGGTGCGCTGGTTCCTCGACAATCGCCCTTGGTGGGAGCGCGTGCGCAGCGGTGCCTATCGCGGTGAGCGACTGGGGCTTGGAGCCGCCACCGTTCAGGAGGCGGTTTGATCATGCAGATCGAGCGCACCGCCTTGCCCGACGTGGCGATCATCGTTCCCAAGCGGATCGGGGATGCGCGCGGCTTCTTCTCGGAAACCTTCAACGCCCGCGCCTTCGCGGCCGAATTCGGCGAGGTGACGTTCGTCCAGGACAATCACTCGCTGTCGGCCGAGGTCGGCACGATACGCGGCCTGCACTTCCAGGCGCCGCCCTTTGCCCAGGGCAAGCTGGTGCGGGTGACGCGGGGGCGCGTGCTGGACGTGGTGGTCGACATCAGGCGCTCGTCGCCGACCTTCGGACGCCATGTGAGCGTGGAACTGTCCGCCGCAAACTGGAAGCAAGTGTGGGTGCCACCCGGGCTTCGCGCATGGGTTCTGCACGCTCGAGCCGGACTGCGAGGTGCTCTACAAGGTCACCGCCTTCTACGCGGCGGGGCACGAGTTCGGCCTCGCCTTCGACGACCCGGATCTCGGCCTGCCATGGCCTGTGACGCCCGAGGCGGCCATTCTGTCGGACAAGGACAAGCGGCATCCGCGCCTGTCGGAGCTGGCTCATGTCTTCGACTGAGCCGAGACGGCTCCGCCTCGTGGTCACGGGCCGTGAGGGCCAGGTGGCCCAGTCGCTGCTCGAGCGCGCGGGATTGCACAAGGTGCAGGTCATCACGCTGGGTCGGCCCACGCTGGATTTGGCTGTGCCCGAGACGGTCGGTCCGGCGCTGCGGCGTGCAGCGCCCGATGTGGTCGTGAACGCGGCCGCCTATACGGCTGTCGACAAGGCCGAGGCGGAGCCGGGCCTCGCGCTGCAGGTGAACGCGGCCGGGGCGGGCGCGGTGGCGGAAGCGGCAGCGCAATGCGGCGTGCCGGTGATCCAGCTTTCGACCGACTACGTCTTCGACGGCGAGGCGGAGCGGCCATATCGCGAGGACGATCCGACCGCGCCGATCGGCAGCTACGGCCGCTCGAAACTGGCCGGCGAGCAGGCGGTCCGCCACGCGACCGGCAACCACGCCATCTTGCGCACCGCCTGGGTCTACAGCCCGTTCGGCCACAACTTCGTGCGCACGATGCTGCGGCTCGCGGGCACACGGGGCGAGCTCTCGGTCGTGGACGACCAGCATGGGTGTCCCACCAACGCGCTCGACCTCGCCGATGGCATCCTGACCATCGCCCGCAATCTCGTGGAACAGCCGGACAACACCGCGCTGCGCGGGACCTTCCATCTGGCCGGGCGTGGCGACACGACGTGGTTCGGGTTTGCCCAGCGTTGTTTGCGTTCTCGGCCGACGCTGGGCGGTCCAAGCGCCAAGGTGATGCCGATCGCCAGCGCCGACTATCCGACCCCGGCCCGCCGTCCGCGCAATTCGAGGCTCGACTGCAGCGCGGCGGCCCGCGTGCATGGCGGCGATCCTGCCCCCTTGGCTCGGCTCGCTCGAGACCTGTGTCGCGCGACTGGTGGGAAGGCGGGATGAAGAGGCATAATCCTCAGCTCACGCGCCGGTGAGGGCCGGCGCGCCCAGGCAGCAGATTTCTCGCCATCCGCTACGGCAGGTCTATTCGATCCCTACGGCTGCCCGCTTCCGCCCGCCGAACCATAAACCTGGCCGGTGGCGATAGCTGGCGTCGGCGGCCGCGAGCTGGACGTAGATCGAGCCGAGTTCGGCCGGCTGCCCGGCGCGGCCGAGCGGTGTCTGGCCAGCCGAACTTCTCGAGCTTTTCCATGCGTGGCGCCGCCGCTGACCTGCAGCGGCGTCCAGATCGGACCCGGCGCCACGCCGTTGACCCGGATGCCCTTCGGCGCAAGCTGCTTGGCGAGCGACTTCACGTAGTTCATCGTCGCCGCCTTGGTCTGCGCGTAGTCGTAGAGGTCCGGCTGACGGATCGTAGGCCTGCTCCGAGGTCGTGCCGATGATCGCCGAGCCCGGCTTGAGATGCGGCAGGGCCGCCTTGATGATCCAGAACGGCGCGTAGATGTTGGTCTTCATCGTCCAGTCGAACTGCTCGGTCGAGATGTCGAGGATCGAGGCGTGCGTCTGCTGCCGGCCGGCATTGCTGACCACGATATCGAGGCCGCCAAGGCCGCTGCACCGCGTCGGCGACGAGCTTCTGGCAGAACGCTTCGTCGCGGAGGTCGCCCGGGAATCGCCAGGCCGATGCGGCCCTCCGCCTTGATCAGCGCGATCACTTCCTGGGCGTCGGGCTCCTCGCTCCGGCAAGTAGTTGATCGCAACGTCGGCGCCCTCGCGCGCATAGGCGATGGCGGCCGCGCGGCCCATGCCGGAATCGCCGCCGGTGATCAGCGCCTTGCGGCCGGCGAGGCGGCCGGATCCGCGATAGCTTGTCTCGCCGTGATCGGGCCGCGGATCCATTCTGCTCGCCAGGCCGGGCCAGGGCTGCGACTGCTTTTTGAAAGGCGGTTTCGGATATTTGGACTGCGGATCGGTGAGGGGCTGCGCCGTTGGCGTTTGGCTCTGTGCCGCCGCGGACGAAGCCGCAAGCGCCGCCAGCCCCAGTCCGGCGCCGCCGACGGCGGCGCGGCGAGAGATTGTTTCGTCATTCATGGGTGTGCCTTCTCGTTGTGACGAGCCCAACCGGCACCTCGGGCGCATTGTTTCGGGCTGGTCGGCCCTGGTGCTGTGTAACAACGCCGCGTGGGTGCCGCCGCAGGGAAGCCCGCCGGTCGCTGAACGCGGAAACCACCTTCAACGCAAATCTGTCGTCAAATGCGTTTATCCTCGCGCAAGCGCTTGCGCGGAACAGGCCTTTTCCGGCACTTTCAACCTCACAGGTTGGCGCGGGCGAGGCATGGCTTTTGCCAGTGTCAAGCTAAAGCCCGGCGCGGTAGGCTCGCCGGGCTCGAACAGGACCCGTTTTGATGACTCTCCAGATTCAGGACGCGGCAGAAGCCACGACAGCGCCTGCCGCGCCGGCGCCCACCAAGTCGGCCAGCCGTGTCGAAATGCTGCGCGAAGCCGTGCTGGCCAAGCTGACCTACGCGGTGGCCAAGGACCCGCCGACCGCCAAGGACCGCGACTGGTATCTCGCGGTCGCGCTCGCCGTCCGCGACCGGATGGTCGACGGCTGGACCGAATCCTACCGGCGCACCAACGACGCGCGGACCAAGCGCGTCTACTACATGTCGCTCGAGTTCCTGATCGGGCGCCTGCTGTTCGATTCTCTGAGCAATCTCGGCTTGCTCGAAGACATGCGCGAGGCCCTGGCGGGGCTTGGCGTCGATCTCGACAAGCTGCGCGAGATCGAGCCCGATGCTGCGCTCGGCAACGGCGGCCTGGGCCGGCTTGCGGCCTGCTTCATGGAAAGCATGGCGACGCTCGCGCGTGCCGGCCTACGGCTACGGGATCCGCTACGACCACGGCCTGTTCCGGCAGGTGATCAAGGACGGCTGGCAGCAGGAATTTCCCGAGAACTGGCTGGCGCAGCGGCAATCCCTGGGAATTCGAGCGGCCCGAGATCGCCTATGACGTCGGGTTCGGCGGCAGCGTCGAGACCACCTATTCCGCCGACGGCACGCCCCGCTACACGTGGCACCCGGCCGAGACGGTCGAGGCGGTGGCTTACGATACGCCCGTGGTCGGCTGGCGGGGCCAAGCACGTCAACACGCTGCGGCTCTGGGCCGCGCGCGCCGTCGATCCGCTGCGGCTCGATGCCTTCAACGCCGGCGACTACGTCGGCGCGCTCGCCGACCGCGTGCGGGCCGAATCCATTTCCAAGGTGCTCTATCCGAGCGATGCCACGCCGGCCGGCCAGGAACTTCGGCTCAGGCAGGAGTTCTTCTTCGCCTCGGCGTCGCTGCAGGATCTCGTGCGCCGCCACATCAAGAGCTATGGCCCGATCGAAACGCCTGGCCGACAAGGCCGCCATCCAGCTCAACGACACCCATCCCGCGATCGGCGTCGTCGAGCTGATGCGCATTCTGGTCGACCTGCACGGGGTCGCTTGGGCCAAGGCCTGGGAGATCACCCAGCAGACCTTCGGCTACACCAATCACACGCTGATGCCGGAAGCGCTCGAAACCTGGCCGGTTCATCTGATGGAGCGGCTGCTGCCCCGTCACATGCAGATCATCTACCTGATCAATGCCGTCCATCTCGACGGGCTGCGCGCAGCAGGGCAAGACGGATCCTGCGCTGCTTGCCGAGCGTGTCGCTGATCGAAGAGAGCCTGGGGCCGCCAGCGGGTCCGGATGGGCAACCTCGCCTTCATCGGCGCCCACAGGGTGAACGGCGTTTCGGCGCTGCACACCGAATCTCATGCGCGAGACGGTGTTCCGCGACCTCAACGCGCTCTATCCGGATCGGATCAACAACAAGACCAACGGCATCACATTCCGGCGCTGGCTGTTCGAAGCCAATCCGCGGCTGACCAAGATTGCTCGTCGACACGCTCGGGCCGCAAGGTGCTCGACGACCCGGAAGTGCTGCTCGGGCTTGGAGCCGCTGGCGCGGACGACAGCTGCATTCGCAGGACAAGATCGGCGCGGCCGCCGCGCCAACAAGGAAGCGCTCGGCAAGATTATCTTCGACTCGGCTCGGGTTCCCGGTCGATCCGGACGCGCTGTTCGACATGCAGATCAAGCGCATTCACGAATACAAGCGGCAGCACCTCAACCTGCTTGAGACGGTCGCGCTCTACAACGCCATTCGCGCCGATCCGGGCCGCAACTGGGTGCCGCGGGTGAAGATCTTCGCCGGAAAGGCGGCAGCGAGCTACCATCAGGCCAAGCTCATCATCAAGCTCGCCAACGACATCGCCCGGGTCGTCAACGGCGACCCGACGGTACGCGGGCTGCTCAAGGTCGCCTTCCTGCCGAACTACAATGTGAGCCTCGCAGAATCGATCATCCCGGCCGCCGACCTGTCCGAGCAGATTTCGACTGCCGGGATGGAGGCGTCGGGAACCGGCAACATGAAGCTGGCGCTGAACGGTGCGCTGACGATCGGCACGCTCGATGGCGCCAATGTCGAGATCAGCGAACGTGTCGGCGAGGACAACATCTTCATCTTCGGGCTGAACGGCGCACGAGGTCGAGGCGCGGCGCGCCAACGGCTACAACGCGCGGGACGTCATCGCCGGCTCGCCCAAACTGTCGGAGGTGCTGGCCTCGATCGAGTCGGGCGTGTTCTCGCCGGACGAGAGCGACCGTTACAGGGGCTTCGTCGACGTTCTGACGAACCACGACCATTTCCTGGTCACGGCCGATTTCGATTCCTATTACGCCCCGCAGCGGGCGGTCGATGCGCACTGGCAGAACCGAGCCGGCTGGTGGCGGTCGAGCATCCTGAACACGGCCCGCGTGGGCTGGTTTTCCTCCGACCGAACAATTCGTGAATATGCCCGGGACATCTGGGACGTGCCCGTGCGTTCCGAATCCGTAGCTAGAAGATAAGAAAATGCTTGCGGGGAGTGACGCATGACGGAGGCAGCTTGGCGGGCGACTGACAGCGATGTGGCCGCGATCGGCGGCCCGCCACGGCGATCCCTTCGCGGTTCTCGGGCCGCACGAAATCCCCGGAGGGATGGCGGTTCGCGCCTTCGTGCCGCATGCCGAAGTCGGTGCGAGGTCGATCGACGACAAGGGAACCGTGCTGGCGACCCTGGAGCGGCGGCACGGAACGATTTCTTCGAAGGGCCTCGTCCAGGGCCGGAGCAGGCCGCCTCCGCTACAAGCTGCGCGCGCGAAAATGCCGGGCGGCAGCCTGGGAGTTCTACGACCCCTACGCGCTCGCCGGCATCCTCGGCGACGTCGACGACTACCTGCTCGTCGAGGGCACGCATCGGTCGCTTTATGCGCCGCCTCGGCGCCCACGTCGTCACGCACGAAGGCGTCGACGGGGACGCATTTCGCGGTCTGGGCACCGCACGCCGAGCGCGTCTCCGTCGTCGGCAAGCTTCAACGATTGGGACGGCCGCCGCCACGTGATGCGAAAGCGCCACCAGAGCGGGATGTGGGAGATCTTCGCGCCCGGGCGTCGGCGAAGGCGCCGTCTACAAGTTCGAGATCATCGGGCCGGGCGGCGTCCATCTGCCGCTCAAGGCCGACCCGTTTGGCTTCGCCAGCGAGCTGCGGCCGTCGACGGCCTCGATCGTGACGCGCAGCGAGCCGTTCGACTGGTCGGACGCGGACTACCTGGAGAAGCGGCAGGCAGACCGACCAGCGGCGCGTCGCCGATGTCGATCTACGAGGTCCATCTCGGTTCGTGGAAGCGCGGCGCGGGCAACAGCTTCCTCACCTACGACGACTTCGCCGAGCGAGCTGGTCGACTACGCGGCCGACATGGGCTTCACGCATCATCGAGCTGATGCCGGTCTCCGAACATCCGCTCGATGCCTCCTGGGGCTACCAGCCGATCGGCCTGTTCGCGCCCGACCAGGCGCTTCGGCGATCCGGAAGGCTTCGCGCGCTTCGTCGACAGCGCCCATGCCAAGGGCATCGGCATCATCCTCGACTGGGTGCCGGCGCACTTCCCGGTCGACGTGCACGGCCTGGCCCGCTTCGACGGCACGGCGCTCTACGAATATGCCGACCCGCGCCGCGGCTTCCACCCGGATTGGAACACGGCGATCTACGATTTCGCCCGCCGCGAGGTGGCGGCCTTCATGGCGTCCAACGCCCTCTACTGGCTCGACAAGTTACCATGTCGACGCGCTGCGCGTCGATGCCGTCGCCTCGATGCTCTACCTCGATTACTCGCGCAAGGCCGGCGAGTGGATCCCGAATTGGCAGGGCGGCAACGAGAACCACGAGGCGATCGCGTTCCTGCGGCAGGTGAACGAGCTCTGCTACGGGCTGTTTCCCGGGCACCATGACGATCGCCGAGGAGTCGACGGCATTTCCGGGCGTCTCGCAGCCCGTCTACGCCAACGGTCTCGGCTTCGGCTTCAAGTGGAACATGGGGTGGATGCACGACACGCTCGATTACATCGAGAAGGACCCGGTGCATCGCCGCTACCACCACGACCGGCTGACCTTCGGCCTGCTCTATGCCTTTTCGGAAAACTTCATCCTGCCGATCTCGCACGACGAGGTCGTGCACGGGAAGAAGTCGCTGGTCGGCAAGATGCCCGGCGACGAATGGCAGAAATTCGCCAATGCGCGCGCCTATTTCGGCTTCATGTGGGGGCATCCCGGCAAGAAGCTGCTCTTCATGGGCCAGGAGTTCGGCCAGACGGCCGAATGGAACTTCAACCAGAGCCTCGACTGGCATCTGCTGCAATTTGGCGTCCACGAGGGCCTGCAGAGCTTCGTGCGCGATCTCAACAGGGTCTACAAGTCGACGCCGGCGCTGTATGCGCGGGACTGCGAAGGCGAGGGGTTCCGCTGGATCGTCGCCGACGACCGCGACCAATCCTGCATCGTCTGGGCGCGGTTCGGCGGCGCCTGACGATCCGCCGGTCGTCGTGGCCGTGCAACTTCACGCCCGTTCCCCGCTCGCATTATCGCATCGGTCTGCCCGAACGAGGGCCGCTGGAAAGAGATCCTGAACTCCGATGCGGAGGTCTATGCCGGCTCCGGGACGGGCAATCTCGGCGGCGTGGAGGCCGAAGCGAACCCCATGCACGGCTTGCCGTATTCGGCGGAGGTTTTCTTGCCGCCGCTGGCCGCCGTCTACTTTGAATTCGAGGAGTGACTGACCCACAATCCCGAAGACGAAGCGGCTGCAACGCCGCTCGCAGCGCAGGTGAGGGAACCGAGCATGAATGCCAAGCCGACCACTTCATGCTCCGATCGCCCGTACCGCCATGGCCTATGTGCTGGCGGGCGGCCGCGGCTCGCGCCTGATGGAACTGACGGATCGGCGGGCCAAGCCGGCCGTCTATTTCGGCGGCAAGTCGCGCATCATCGATTTCGCGCTGTCGAACGCCTGAACTCGGGCATCCGCCGCATCGCGGTCGCGACGCAGTACAAGGCTCATAGCCTCATCCGCCATCTCTCGCGAGGCTGGAACTTCTTCCGGCCCGAGCGCAACGAAAGCTTCGACGTGCTGCCGGCGAGCCAGCGTGTGTCGGAAGAGATGTGGTATATGGGTACCGCGGACGCGGTGTTCCAGAACATCGACATCATCGAGAGCTACGACCCGAAATACATGGTCATCCTCGCCGGCGACCACATCTACAAGATGGACTACGAGAAGATGCTGCAGCAGCACGTCGACGAGGGGGCCGACGTGACGGTCGGCTGCCTCGAAGTGCCGCGCATGGAGGCCGTCGGCTTCGGCGTGATGCACATCGACGAGAACGACCGCATCATCCAGTTTCTCGAAAAGCCCAAGGACCCGCCCGCCATGCCGGGCAAGCCCGATAGGGCGCTGGCCAGCATGGGGATCTACGTCTTCGACACCAAGCTCCTGTTCGACGAGTTGATCCGGGACGCGGCCGATCCGAATTCGGAGCATGATTTCGGCAAGAACATCATTCCGCACCTGGTCAAGAACGGGAAAGCCATCGCGCATCACTTCTCCGACTCCTGCGTGCGGTCCAGCCACGAGCAGCAGGCCTACTGGCGCGATGTCGGCACCATCGACGCCTACTGGGAAGCCAACATCGACCTGACCGCGATCGTGCCGGAACTCGACCTCTACGACCGCGACTGGCCGATCTGGACCCACGGCGAGATCACGCCGCCCGCCAAGTTCGTGCACGACAAGGACGGACGGCGCGGTTCGGCGGTGTCCTCGCTGGTGTCCGGCGGCTGCGTCGTGTCGGGTGCGAGCCTGCGCAGCTCGCTGCTCTTCACCGGCGTGCGCGTGAACTCCTACTCGACCGTGGAGAATGCGGTGATCATGCCGTACGTGAACGTCGGGCGTTCTTCGCGGCTCACCAATGTGGTCATCGACCGCGGCGTCCAAATTCCCGAAGGCCTGGTCGTCGGCGAAGATCCAGAACTGGACGCGAGGCGGTTCCGCCGAACCGACAAAGGCATCGTGCTCATTACGCAGAACATGATCGACGCCATCGACACGCTGAGGCGCCGGCCATGAGCCTCCAGGTCCTTTCGGTCGCGTCCGAGGTCTACCCGCTCGTCAAGACCGGTGGATTGGCCGATGTGGTCGGGCGCGTTGCCTGCCGCGCTTGCGCCTCATGACGTGTCATGTGCGGACGCTCCTGCCGGCCTATCCCAAGGTGCTCGCCGCGCTGAGCGACGCCGAGGCGGTGCACGACTGGCCTGATCTCTATCGGGGGCGCCGCGACGCTGCTTGGCGGCAAGGCGGGCGGGCTCGACGTGCTGGCGATCGATGCGCCCCACCTCTTCGGACGCGAGGGCAATCCTTATCTCGCCTCGAACGGCACCGATTGGCCCGACAACGCGTTTCCGTTTCGCGGCGCTCGGCCGGGTTGCGGCCGACATCGGCCACGGCCTGGTGCCGGCGGTGGCCCCGGATGTGATCCACGGCCACGACTGGCAGGCCGGCCTCACCTTCGCGTATCTGCACTACGACCAGGGCCGCCGGCCGGGCACCGTCTTCACCATCCACAACATGGCGTTTCCCGGCCAGTTTCCCGCGGGCCTGCTTGGCGCGCTGGGCCTCGCCGCCGAGGCGATGACGGTCGACGGAATCGAGTACTTCGGCACGCTCTCCTTTCTCAAGGCCGGCCTGCGGTTCGCCGACAAGATCACGACCGTGTCGCCGACCTACGCGGCCGAGATCCTGACGCCGGACTACGGCATGGGGTTCGACGGCCTGCTTCGCGCACGCGCCAAAGACCTCGTCGGCGTGCGAAACGGGATCGACGAGACGGTTTGGGACCCGGCGACCGACACGGCGATCGCGGCGCCGTACACGGCGGCCAATCTCGGAAAGCGGATCGCAAACAAACGCGCGCTGCAGGCCAAACTCGGCCTTGAGGATCGGCCCGACGCGCTGCTCTTCGGCGTCGTCAGTCGGCTGTCCAGCCAGAAGGGCCTCGATCTGCTGCTGGAGGCGCTCCCGACGATCGTAGAGCAGGGCGCGCAACTCGCCGTGCTTGGCTCCGGTGACAAGTGGTACGAGGACGGCTTCCGCTATGCCACGGCGTTCCACCCCGGCACAGTCGGCGTGCAACTCGGCTACGACGAATCCCTGGCGCATCTGATCCAGGCAGGGGCCGACGCCTTGCTCGTGCCATCGCGCTTCGAACCGTGCGGGCTGACCCAGCTTTGTGCGCTTCGTTACGGCTGCGTTCCGGTCGTCGCGCGGGTTGGCGGGCTCGCGGACACCATCGTCGATGGAAACGAGATGGCGCTGGCAAGCGGCGCCGCGACCGGGTTCCAGTTCTCGCCCGTCACGCTCGAGAACCTGCAGACCGCGTTGCGGCGCACTGCTGCGGTTTACCGCGACAAGGACGACTGGACCGGCATGATAAAGGCCGGCATGGCCACGGACGTTTCCTGGCGCCGCCCCGCCAAGGCGATGGCGCGGCTGTATCGGGACGTGGCCGAGCCGGCTCCGTGAGACCGCGCAGGGGAACGCGCATGATCAAGACCGTTTCGACCACGCCCTTTGCGGACCAGAAGCCCGGAACGTCGGGCTTGCGGAAGAAGGTGCCGGAATTTCAGAAGCAGAATTACGTCGAGAACTTCGTCCAATCGATCTTCGACAGCCTCGAAGGCTTTTCGGGCAAGACGCTCGTGGTTGGCGGGGACGGTCGTTACTACAACCGCGAAGCCATCCAACTCGTCATCAAGATCGCGGCTGCCAACGGCTTCGGGCGGGTCCTGGTGGGCCAAGGCGGCATCCTGTCGACCCCCGCCGCCTCGAACCTGATCCGCAAGCGCGGCGCCTTCGGCGGCATCATCCTCTCGGCGAGCCACAACCCCGGCGGCCCGGACGGCGATTTCGGCATCAAGTACAATGCCTCGAACGGCGGCCCCGCGCCCGAGAAGATCACCGACGCAGATCTTTGCCCGCACCAAGGCCATTACCCAATACAAGATCAGCGACGCGCCCGACGTCGATCTCGACAAGATCGGGGCTGGTCCCGCTGGAGGGGTCTGAGCGTCGAGGTCGTCGATCCCGTGACGGACTACCTCGCGCTCATGCGAGAACTGTTCGACTTCGAGGCCATGAAGGCGATGGTCGCCGGAGGCTTCACCATGACGTTCGACGCCATGTGGGCCGTCACCGGTCCCTACGCTACGCGCATCCTCGAAGGGGAACTCGGTTCTGGCCAAGGGCAGCGTCATCCACGGCACGCCCAAGCCGGACTTCGGCGGCCACCATCCCGACCCGAACCTCGTTTACGCCAAGGAGATCTACGATCTCGCCATGTCGGACAAGGCGCCGGACCTCTGCGCCGCCTCGGACGGCGACGGCGACCGCAACCTGATCATCGGCCGCGGCATCTTCGTGACGCCATCGGATTCGCTCGCCGCTCTCGCGGCCAATGCCGACCGGGCGCCCGGCTATGCCAAGGGTCTCGCCGGCATCGCGCGGTCCATGCCGACGAGCGGCGCGGCCGACCATGTCGCCAAGAAGAAGGGGATCGGCATCTACGAGACCCCGACCGGCTGGAAGTTCTTCGGCAATCTGCTCGACGCCGGTCTCGCCACCATCTGCGGCGAGGAAAGCGCCGGCACCGGGCTCGAACCATGTTCGCGAAAAAGACGGGCTCTGGGCCGTCCTCCTATGGCTCAACATCCTCGCGTCGCGCAAGGAGTGGGTGAAGGCCATCATGGAGGACCATTGGCGCACCTATGGCCGCAACTATTACGCCCGCCACGACTACGAGGAGGTCGCGTCGGAGGGCGCCAATGCCTTGGTCAAGGCACTGCGCGACGGTCTTCCGGACATGGGAGGAAAGACGTTCGGCGCTCTCGAAGTCGCCGAGGCCGATGACTTCGCGTATCACGATCCTGTCGACGGTTCGGACTCGGCGCATCAGGGCATTCGCATCCTGTTCACCGACGGCTCGCGCATCGTCTATCGCCTGTCGGGTACAGGAACAGCGGGCGCAACACTGCGGGTCTATATCGAGCGCTACGAGCCCAACTCCGGCCGGCTGGATATGAACACCGGCGACGCGCTCAAGGAGCTGGTCGACTTGTCCCGCTCGCTGGCCGGAATCGAGCGATACACCGGCCGCAGCGAGCCATCGGTCATCACCTGAGCGGGATTTGGCGGACGGGACAGTGTCTCGCGGCTCGGGAGTTGTTGCGACACAGGCACGAAACGAGCGGTCGCTACACCAGCAATCGAAAGACCTGACTGGCTCCCGGCATGACTGCCGGGGGCCTTTTTCTTGGCCCCGGCGACGGCTTCGCCGCTCAGAACCGGTAGTTCAGGCGGCCCCGTACGCCGTTCGCGAAGTCGCGCGGCCCGACATCGCCGGTATAGTCGAGCCCGATCGTCATCGCGGAGGTGGCGCGATATTCGAGGCCGACCTCAGCCAGGGCGGAGTCACGGTCGATCGGCGCGCCGGACACCTTGAACGGCGCGCCGCCCGCGCGGAACGCCACGACGGCCGTGGGTGACAGGTCGCCATAGGCGTGCTGCCAAGCCAGATGAACGCGGGCGACCAGCGGCATCTCAACGAACGGGACCGCCTCTGCGCGGAAGCCCAGGGTCGTGGTCTCGACATCGGTGTCGCGCCCGAAGCCATGCAGCGCCGCGATACCGCCCTTTTCGTTGAAGCCGTCCTGATGCAGGTGGACCGCCGTGAAGCCGGCGACCGGCTCCAGCACATTCAGGCCGTAAGCGAAGCGGTAGCCAAGCTCGGCGAAGCCCTGCACCGTGGTGCCGCCATAGTTCGAGCGCTCCAGCTCGACGAAGCCGGGGAACGCGACGTTGCGGCGGAGCTCGGTCGAGTCGGTGCCGAGGCTGGCGCCGAAGCGCAGGTCGACAGCGCCCGCGCGCATGCCACCATAGAGGGTGCCGAAGGCACTTTCGTAGGTGCCGCTGCTCGATCGGTTCGGCACGCTCAAGCTGTCGTTGGTGTAGCCGCCGGCCACGCCGAAACGCCAGACGTCGGCCAGATAGCCGTAGACCGGCACATCCACGCCCGCGATGAAACCGCCGAGCGTGTTGTCGATCGCGGTCGCGTTCCCGTCGCCGCCGTTGTGACCGAAGCTGCCGAAGGCCTGCCCCCATACCGAATAGGAGGACAGGTTGGTGGTCGAGGTCGCGTCATTGGCGGTGTAGCAGCGCAGCACGGTCGGCAGCGTCGACCCGAAATTCTGCAGCATCTGGAAGGCGTCGCCCTGACCGGCTCCGCCCATGTTCCAGAGCCGATCGAAGATGGCGGTGGAAATGAAAGCGGCACTGCCGACGCCGACCGTCGCCACGCTGGCGTGGGGTTCGCCCGACGTGGCATCGAAGGCTTGCTGGGCGCCCGATGCCGTCTGGGTGAGCACGATGTTATAAAGCGGATTGCCTGGGCCGAGGCTCTGGATGCCGCCCGCAGCGGCCTGCTGGTTGGGTGTGGTGGCGACTGATGGGAAGGTGACGTTGTTTCCGACGAGCGTCAGAAACACGTTGTTGGCATCGTAGGTGAGAACAGGCTGCAGAAACGCAAGGTTGGTCGACGTAACGGTCGAGAATCGGCTTCCGGGCGCCAGACCGCCCGCAGATGTCAGGATCACGTACTGCTGGAACGGCGCGAACGCGCCTGGCGTCGCGATGACGCTGACGGATGTGTTCGTCGGCGCGATGGTCGTCACGCCGCCGACAGCGATCCGATCCTTCTGTCCAGCCGAGCCGATCTGCACCTGGTACGTCGAGCCCGGGTTGAACGTCGCGTTTCCTGTGACGGTCAGGGTGGTGAACGGCGTCGCGATGCCGGGCGCCACCACGCCATTGTTGCCGACGATCAGCGTGCCGATGGTGCCGCCGCCGCCGATCACCGGGTCGATCGGCACATCGCCGACCGTGAATGTCGAATTCGGCAGCGCGCCATTGACCACAAGCGTACCGTCGAAAACCTGCCAGGACAGCGCATCCGTGTTGGTGCCGGTCAGCGTCCAGCGACCGGATTCGATCTTCTGGAATGACGAAAAACCCTGGAAAAGGGAGCCGATCAATTCAACGTTGAAAGGGTTGACGCCGGTGTCGCTGCTGCCGAGCGCCAGCGTTCCTGTCGCGTTGGCCTCGGCATTCGGCCCGACCGCCAGTTGGCGAAACTGGCTCCGCCCCACGACCACCTCGCCGCCGAACGCGAAGCCAGGCTCGAGGATCAGGGTATTGGCGCCACCGGTGAATTGGATCGCATCGGCAGGTGTGCCGTCGGTGCCTTGCCCGCCAGTGATCGGGCCACTGGTTCGGACGGTGAGGTTCGAGCCGACGATGCCCACGCCGCCTGCGCCAATTCCCCCGCCGTAGCCGCCATAGCCGCCCGATCCAGCCGAGCCGCCGCTGATATAGCCCCGGTTGATGATCGTGGCGTTCGATGCCGCGATGCCGGTGCCGCCGTCGCCGGGCGTGCTTTCCGAGTTGGTGGCGTTGCCACCGAACCCGCCATAGATCGCACCGGACGCGTTGTTGACGATGACGGCCGGTGAGCCGTTGGTTCCGACCGCCCTGACGCCGATGCCGCCCGTGCCTCCGAAGCCCGACCCAAAAACCGCTCCGCCATCCCCTCCGGAAACAGACCCGCTGTTGATGAACTGGCCACCGCCGAGGATCACCAGCCCAGCGCCGCCGTTTCCAGCGACACCACTCTGTTCGGCCTCGAAGACGTAAGGCGCATCACCGCCGGTGCCGCCGGTAATCGTGCCGCTCGCCGTGTTGGTGAAAATGCTGCTCGGGTGGGCAGCGCCGTTGGCGATGAAAATGCCGGCGCCACCATCGCCCGAGGTCCCTGGTACCCCTGACGAAACGTTGCCGCCTATCCCACCGTAGCCGCCGACGACGGCGGCGGAATTGCTCGTGAGGATGGCATCACCCGTGATCAGGATGCCGGCCCCGCCACCCCCGCCATTGCCGCCATAGCCGACGCCATAACCGTAGCCGATGAAGGCACTGCCGCCGTTACCGCCGTCACCGCCTCTGACGTTCGCCTGGTTGCCGAAAGAGCCGGTGCCTGACAGGATTCCTGCGCCGCCTGCGCCACCACCGCCAGCGCCGGCGTAGCCAAACTCCTCATCGGCCGTCGAAACCGAGTTGCCACTTTGGCCACGTGATAAAGACGGGTCCTGGGTGTTGTTGGCGCCGCCATAGCCACCTAGGCCCCCAAAAGATGAACCAGCTCCTGGCTGCCCAAAGCCGGGTGCTCCCCCGCCGCCGCCCGAAGCTTCAGCCCCCGGCGAGGCGTTCGTTGTGGCGACGGTGTTCGACCCGTCCGCGGTTACTGTTCCGCCCGCACCGCCACCAGGACCGCCGCCCGCACCGCCACTCGACACGACCACTTGAGCCTTGGCGCCGCTGGTCCCGCCGAGCCAAAGGCTACCCGTCGCGAGCACGGCCACCGCAAGGCACGCTCGTGCCGCTGGCAAGACGAATTCTGCTCGGTACCAGAGCGGTGGAAAGCTTCAGGCAAGATCGCAGCCGCAGGGTATCCTGCCGGCTTCGGACTCGCGAATGCAAAGGCGAGCAACTCAAAAGCAATACTCCAGGCGTGACATCACGCCCCTAGTGGCCGACGGCAATTAACGTGGCGGCTCCGGCGCCTGAATAATCCCAGCCAATCTGTCAGCTTCTCAGGCGCTTGTATCGCCCGAGGTGGCGTTTCCAATGCTTTCCGGCGTGCCTGTGCCTCCGGCGCAACGTCGAGCCTCACGGGCGCGTTGGCCTGTAAGGGTTCATCGCGGACGCGCTACGGCTAAACGCGATTCGCCAAAAAAGCGCGGCAGGCCTCCACCACCATCCTTTCGGGTTCGGAGGGCCGCTCGGCCTGCAGATCCTCGGCGATCGCGAGCGCATTGGCTTGGAGTGTCCGGTTGCCGAGCAGACCGGCGAGAATGCCGCGCAGCTCAGCCGGGTTCGTCTCGGGGCCGACGCGAAGGCCGGCCGAACATGCGAACGGCTCGAGGGCATTCATTGTCAGCGTTTGTTCGAGGTGCCGCGGCAGCAGCAGCTGGGGCACGCCCGCGAACAGGCCTGCCGTCGTGGTTCCGAGTTCCCCGTGGTGGACGAGCAGGCGGGTCTGCGGGAGTAATTCCTCGAAATCGGCCTGGCCCTGATAGATCCCGACCTGCGGCGCGCAGTGGCGGACGAGCGCGCGCGGGTCGAAGTTGCGCACGAAAATCTGGGACGGCACGGGCATCCCGTTCAACGCCGTCACAAGCGCATCGATGCCGGCGTAGTCCGCATCCAGGTAGCAGAAGACGTGCGGCCCGGTCCGGGCCGCGAAGGGACCGCCGCACGGCACGCTTGGAATGTTGAACGGCACCAAGGGCGGGACCTGCCGAAGCTCTCGGTACGGATCGAGCGGATCGAGGCTGGCCGGAAACGTCCGGTCGCCGAAGAACAGCGATGCCAGGCTGTCGAAGGGCGCGAGCGCCAGACGGAGCCTCTGCTCGTTCACCGCCGCCAGAACCGCAGCCTCCCGGCGCACACTTTTGATCGCCGGGGGCGATCGTTTGTCGGGTCGCAGCTTCGGCAGAGGCGAGCCCGGTGGTGGAACCGTGAAGCCGCTGCCGACCACGACATTGGGCACCCGCCCCGCGGTCACGATGCGCAACGTCGGCGCGAAATCGCTGACGACGAGGTCCGGCGCGATCTCGTCGAGGAAACTCCGCCAGATCGCGACCGCCGTCGCCAGGGGCTCGGGATCGGAGAAGCCGAACAGGAACAGCGTGTCCGCAAGCGTGTCAGGAGGCTGCCGGGCGACGTTGTAGGCGCCCACACCCATGTTCCACGCAGTGCACGAGCACAGCTCAGCCGCAGGCCCGAGCGCGGCGGACAGAACCGGTCCGGCCAGACTGGGCTCCGGCAACGAGAATACGAGCCGGTGCTCAGACAGGTGCCGCGCGATCGCGAGCAGCCTGTTCACATGGCCAAGGCCGCCGCCGAGTTCATTGGCCAGGAGAATCGTCGCCAAGCAGAGATCTCCCTCTGCTCAGGGAGCCGACACGAGCGCCCGCTGCGGACGATCCATCGCGATGCGGCACTCGTCGATGATCGCGCGGCCTTGATCCGTTAGGAGGGCGTGCGCGTCAACGGTCGCCAACCCGTCGACGAAGCGAGCTGTGTTGAGACGGATCTGCCTGGCGGCCGCATCGCGCTCAGCCGGCGCCAAAGCGCCAGATCCGAGCAGTTGCTGGAGACAGTGTGACATGCGGGCCAGAACGAAGGTCGCGTGAACGATGCCTTCGATCGGCCGAGGATCGGCGCGGAGCGGCGACGCGTAGCGCTCGGTACGGCCATTGGTGGTCAGCGGCTGCCCTTCGGCCAAGCCGAAGAGCAGGGCATGCGCGGTCTCATGGGCCAGCGCCTCCGCGAGCGCGACACGATCGACCCGTCGAGCCGGATTGAGAACAAGCCCGCCCCAGAGAAATGGACTGCTCGCACCGCCAAAGCCGCCACCCGGGCGCGTGCTGCGGGCCAGGATGATGGTTCGGCCAAACACCTCGATTTCGCCGGCGAGTGCCGGATCGGCTTGGCCGATGAGATCGAGCGCGTGGTCGAGCCGGTCTTGGAATACCGCGACCACATCAGAACCGACAGGTCCGGGCGCGAGTTGGCCGTCGTCATCATCAATGACCTGTGCCACAACGGCTCCTCCGCCTGAGCCGAGATCGCGGTCATCGAGATCGAGCACGCGGTGGCCGGGCAATCCCTTGTCGACCTCGGCTGCGAGAGCCTCGATCGCGCTGGAAATGCGCGACGCGCTTGCGGCCGCTATCGCGCGCACGACTTCGAAATAGCGGGCGAAGACCAGAGGCGAGACAGGTCCGGATCGGATCGCGGCAGCGCCTCTAGCGAGGCGGGCGGCGATGGCGGATGGGAGCTCGGACGCGATCGTCTCGAGACTTCTCGGCCAGCCGTTCGCGCATGGCTCGATCAACATGCAGCGCGCGCTCGCGATCGGGCTGGAAGGCATGACGGTCGGTCGAGAAGGTCATCGCAACCTTCTCAAGGGAGCAAGCGGTGGAAACCGGGTCCGTTCAGCCGACCTTTGCGGCACGACCGCGGGGTGGCTCCCTCTGCTCCTTGTCGCCCACCGTGGCAAAGGTGGCTTGCCCCGTAGCGTCGGTTTCCTGCTGGTCTGCCCAGGATCTCGTGTCGAAACCGAACAGAGGTTTGCCCGCAAGGCGGATACGGAGCGCAGCGAGACGGCCGGTTTCAGTCTTCGTCATCGAAATCTCTGAACGACAGAACGTGGTGAGAAACGTCGCCTGTCCGGCGCTTGCGGTCAAGGCACGTCCGTTGCCGCCGTGTGCCGGCCGAGCTCGTAATACCGCATGTTCCGGTCGTGCAGGGCGGTCCGGTACGCCGCCGCGATGGCGTTGCGGATCTCCATCGGATCACCCCGTCCTGGCAGATCCATCCCGGCGAGATGATCGATGAAGCGTTGGCGTGCGAAGGCGACGGTGCTCGAGCGGATAGGCGACGGGTGGCTTTGCGAGGCGGCCAGCAGCGGGTTGGTGTTGATCTCGTAGATTTCCGGCCGGCCGGCGACGAGCCCGAAGTCGGCCCGGCCGTAGTCGATTCCCGCGACGTCGAATGCGGCCGCGAGTTCGCCGCTGTAGTCGTTGCGCCGGATCGCCGCGTCATCCTCGACGTAGGTGTCCTCGCCGAAGCAGCCCGAAGCGCCCCACCTTGACGGCCCACTGGTTGTCGGTCGCGACACTGTGCAGGAAGGTCGTTGGGCCAAGCCGGAACGCAGCCCAGCGGCGCCAGATGCCGGGCCGATAGGGTTCGCCGCAGAACTCGATGACGATGAGGCCGCGCAGCGGCCGGCCGTCGGCTTCGAGGCGCCCCAAGGCCGCGTCGAGTTCGGCCTGGGTCCCAATCAGCGAGCTGACGGGATCGTCATGGTCCGCTTCGGCCCGGATGAACACCGGGAAGCGCTGGGGTCGAGGCAGCCCGTCGGCGCGGTAGGCATCGAAGCTGTTCAGCCCCTGCTCTTTGAGCGCGCGCAACAGGCCGTAACGCACGCGCACGCGCGCAGGGTCGTTGAAGACGCGGAACTCCGGATTGGACCTCATCTCCGCGAAGATCGCCGCCGCGACACGCAGCTCCGGGTCGGACAGCCGTTCGTGATCGCAGAACACATAGGATCCGGCCGGTAGTCGGTCAGTCTCGAACAGGTGATCGTAGGTCATGCCTTCGCAAGGCGGGATGCCGGACCCCATCCGCCCGCCGAGCGCCTGGATCGTATAGCCGTGACCCGCAGTGAGGACGAACCGGATCATCGGCGCGTCAGGCGTTCGCCGAGCCCTCTTCGACGTCGAACGTCACGCCCTGGGCCAGCGGCAGCGAGCGGCCGTAGTTGATGGCGTTGGTCTGCCGGCGCATGTAGGCCTTCCAGGCATCCGAGCCGCTCTCGCGGCCGCCGCCCGTCTCCTTCTCGCCCCCGAAGGCGCCGCCGATCTCGGCGCCGGACGGGCCCATGTTGACGTTGGCGATGCCGCAGTCGGAGCCCTGGGCCGACAGGAACCGCTCGACCTCGCGCAGGTCGTTGCCGAAGATCGAGGACGACAGACCCTGCGGCACGCCGTTCTGCAGCGCGATCGCCTCGTCGATGGTCGCGGTATTTCAGCACGTAGAGGATCGGCGCGAAGGTCTCGTCGACCACCGGGCCGGTCTGGGCCGGCATCTCGACCAGCGCGGGCCGGGCATAGAAGGCGTCTGCGCCCTCGACGTCGACGCGCCCGCCGCCATGGACCGTGCCGCCGGCCTGCCGTGCCGCCTCGAGCGCCGTCTCCATGCCCTCGAAGGCCGCGCCGTCGATCAGCGGGCCGACGAGCGCGTCGCCGGCGACCGGGCTGCCGACCGAGATGCCGGCGTAGACCTTGGCGAGCCGCGGCACGAGCGCGTCGTAGACGCTCTCGTGCACGATCAGCCGGCGCAGCGTCGTGCAGCGCTGGCCCGGCCGTTCCCATGGCGGCGAAGGCGACGGCGCGCGAGCGTCAGGTCGAGGTCGGCCGAGGGCGTGACGATCGAGGCGTTGTTGCCGCCGAGTTCCAGGATGGCCCGGCCGAAGCGCCGCGCCACGCGCTCGCCGACGATCCGGCCCATGCGGGTCGAGCCGGTGGCGGAGACGACCGGCACGCGCGGGTCGTCGACCAGCGCTTCGCCGATGTCGCGGCCGCCGATCAGCACGCGTCGAGAGGTTCGCGGGCGCGCGGCGCCGAAGCGCTTGGCGGCGCGCTCGAACAGGGCCTGGACGGCCAGCGCGGTCAGCGGCGTCTTCTCGGACGGCTTCCAGACGACGGCGTTGCCGCAGACGAGCGCCAGGGCGGCGTTCCAGGACCAGACCGCGACGGGGAAGTTGAAGGCCGAGATGATGCCGACGACGCCCATCGGGTGCCATTGTTCCATCATGCGATGGTCGGCGCGCTCGGACTGGATGGTCAGGCCGTAGAGCTGGCGCGACAGGCCGACCGCGAAGTCGCAGATGTCGATCATCTCCTGCACCTCGCCGAGGCCCTCGGAGACGATCTTGCCGACCTCGAGGGTGACGAGGCGGCCGAGATCGTCCTTGTGGGCGCGCAACTCCTCGCCGAGCAGCCGGACGAGTTCGCCGCCGCTGCGGGCCGGGCACCGGCCGCCAGGCCAGGAAGGCCTCGTGGGCGCGACCGATCGCGGCCGTGTGCGTCCGCCGGCGCGGTCTCGCGCACTTTGGCGAGCGTCGCGCCGGTGATCGGCGTCCGCGCCGCGCAGCGTGCCGCCCGTGAGCGCGCTCGGCGGCACGCCGAGGCGATCGAGGAGGGCCGGGCTTCATCGGCGAGCGAGGTCATGGGCGAGGTCTCTCGTCGAGTCTCGGCGGAAGCTTCCGGCATCGTCAGAACAGCCGAATCCGCCAGATGCGCAACCTGGGCGCCGACTTCGTAGTAGGCTTCCTTGACCCGCGGAACGGGCCGGCGGCTGGGATCGGTGACGGGCAGGGGCAGGTCCGCTTCCGCCGATGTCGCCGAGCACAGTTCGGCCAGCACGCGGCCGAACACCGTGCCGGGCGCGATGCCGCGGCCATTGTAGCCGCTGAAGCCGACGACGTTGCGGGCGAGGCGATGGAAGCGCGGCAGGCTGTTCGCCGTCATGCCGATCATGCCCGTACCACTCGGCTTCGAAAGTCACGTCGCCGAGCTGCGGGAACAGCTGCCTGAGGGCCCGCCGCGCCCAGCGTGCGATGCACCGAGCGCGCCCGGTGCCGCGCAGCGCGCCGACGCTGCCGAAGACGAGCCGCCCAGCCGCGTCGAAGCGGAACGAGCTCAGCACCTCGCGCGGTGTCCCAGGCGCCCTGGCGCTCGGGCAGGATCGAGCGGCGCAGGTTGTCGCCGAGCGGCGCCGTCGCGAAGTTGAAATAGGGCAGGTGGACGAGTTCGGCCCGCACCTCCGGCCAGGGCGCGCGCGTATAGGCGTTGGTGGCGAGCGACGATCCACGTCGGCGCCTGACGGCGCCGCCGGCGGTGCGAGCCGTCCAGCCGCTGCCGCTCGTCGCTCGACGCGCGTCGACCGGGGAGCCGGTGTGGATGCCGGCGCCGGCGCGACAGCGCCGCGGCCGCGAGCCCGCGCACATAGGCGAGCGGCTGGATGGTGCCGGCGCGGCGGTCGAGCAGGGCGCCCGCATAGGCCGCGCTGCCGACCTTCGCCGCGGTTTCGTCCGCATCGAGCAGCTCGACCGGCGGCGCCGCGCGCGCTGCCATTGCGCGCGCGCCGCTCGCGATCTCCGCGAGGCCCGAGGCGCCCACCGCGCAATGCAGCGTGCCGGCCGGGTTGATCTCGCAGGCGATGCCGTGGCGTTCGACGAGGTCGAAGACGCGCCGCGGCGCATCGCCGAGCAGGGTCAGCAGGCGATCGCCGTAGACCGGCCCGAGCGCGCCGGGCAGATCGTCGGGCATGACCCACATGCCGGCATTGACCAGCCCGACGTTGCGGCCCGAGCCGCCGAAGCCGATCTCGACGGCTTCCAGCACCGCGACGCGCACGCCGCGCTCGGCAAGATGCAGCGCGGCCGGACAGCCCCGTGAAACCGGCGCCGATCACCAGCACGTCGGTCGTCGAGAGTCTCCAGCGAGCCGCGCGGTCGGCGGAGCGGCGGGCGCGGTTCGCTCCCAAAGCCCGTGCGAGCGCGGATCGTTGTTCATCAGGTTCGGGGTGCACGCTGGGGTCGCATCATTGCCCCAATGCGCAGTCCCGGCCCGCGCCTGTCAATCCCGCGGAAGGTTCTCGCGCTCCGCTTCTGCGATGTCGTCGAGGGGACTTGGGCGCGCCGCCTCCGGAGACAGCTCGCCCATCGGCGGCGAGCCGGTTGGTTCCTCGGCGGCGGGCATCTCGGGGCTGACCTGACCCGGATCGGCCTCGCCTAGCGCCGCGCGCCGGCTCTCGATGGGCGTGCTGGTCTCGTCGCCGGGTGTTTTGCCGAGATTGGCCATGACGGTGTTCCTTAAACGGCCGGCGGTGTCGGACGGTGGGTCGCCAGCAGCCTCTCGATCTCGGGGATGGGATGGTGGGTGTAGTCCTTGGCAATCTCGGCGACGATCAGTTTTTCGGTTTCTTTCGTCCATTCGCGACGCAACTCGGCCAGCGTCTTCGGCGGTGCAATCACCACGAGTTCCTTGAACCGATGCTCGCGGGCAGCGGCGTTGATGTCATCCGCGAGCGCGTCGGCGAAGCGGGTCTCGTCGAGCTCATGCCAATCGGTTTCGGTCGACCCACCCCGGCCATTCACAGTATCCGCCGTGCGGCCAGCAACGTCGTTGCCCTCGTCCTGCGTCGCAGGGCCACCCTGTTCGCGCACCGAGACGCGTCGCAGATTGATCAGCTCCGCGTCGCCCGCGTTGTGCAGCACCAGGGCCTTCTTGCCGTCGCCGATCACCACCCAGGCGCCATTGCGGACCGTGAATCCGTCCATCGACACATCTCCCTTTGCTCTGAGGGAGGAGATAGGGCCGGCCGCGGCCCGCGCCACCCTGCCGGCGTCAGCGGCACTCGGCGATAAGACGGCGCATGAAGGCGATGCCGGCGTCGATCTCTGACAGCGTCGATGTATTCGTCCGGCTGATGCGCCTGGTCGATACTGCCGGGCCCGCAGACCACCGTGGGGATCTGGGCACCCTGGAAGCGCCCGCCCTCCGTAGCAAAGGCCACCGCCGTGGTCCGGTTCGATTGCGACAGACGCAGCGCCAGCACTTCGGCATCGGACCCCGGCTCGGTCCGAAGGCCGGGAACCTCGACCTCGATCTCCGTCTCGATCCGGCCCTTATCGGTGAAGCGATTCAGACGCGGCAAGGCGTCATTCCCGGCGTAGGTCTCGAACGAGGTTGTAAGCCGTACGCAAATCCATCTGCGGCAGGCCCCGGTATTCCCACAGCAAGCTGCACCGCTTCGCGAGGATGTTGCGGGCCGTGCCGCCCTCGATCATTCCGACGTGCACCGTGGCATGCGGCGGGTCAAAACGCTCGTCCTGTTCGCCCGAGGCTTCGAAACGCGCATGGATGCGCGACAACTCGGTCACCAGATCGCACGCCGCCGCGATCGCGTTGGCGCCGAGCTGCGGCTTGGCCGAATGGGCTTCCACGCCGTGCACGGTGGTGCGGTAGGTGCAGACGCTCTTATGCGCATCGGCAACCCTCATCGATGTGGGCTCGCCGACGATCACCGCGCCGGGGCGCGGCAGGTCACGCCCGAAGCGGGCGATGATGTCCATCGGCCCGAGACAGTTCACCTCCTCGTCGTAGCTCAAGAGAATGTGGATCGGCCGGCGCAGGCCCGCATCGAGGAACTCCGGGATCATGGCCAGCGCAATTGCGTCGAAGCCCTTCATGTCGCAGGTGCCGCGGCCGTAGAGGCGACCGTCGCGTTCGGTCAGCCGGAGCGGATCGGAGGTCCAGCTCTGCCCGGTGACGGGCACGCAGTCGGTGTGGCCGGACAGGACGACCCCGCCGTCCTGCTTCGGCCCGGCGGTGACGAACAGCGCCGCCTTGGTGCCGCTCGCATCGGGCGTGGTCACGACCTCCAGGCCATGCCCGCGGCAATAATCCGCCACGAAGGCGATCAGCGGCAGGTTGGTCTTGCTGCTTTCCGTGTCGAAGGCGACGAGGCGCGCCAGGATATCGAGCGCACGCGTACGGACGGGATCAGACACACGGCACCTCTCGCTTGTTGCGGTCCAGGATAGCTCCGCGCGTGCGGCGCGCGCATCTGCGAACACGACCGGAACTCGCCCCGCGGCCCGGCGTTGCCATGGCGGAGGGACCACAAGAACGAACGAGAGTCAGACAATGACGGACGCCATGCAGCATGCTCCGCGATCCCCGGGCCGGGGCTTCGCGTCGATGGACCTCGAGAAACGCCGTGCTATCGCGCGAAAGGGGGGCGAAAGCGTTCCGAACGAGAAGCGCAGCTTTTCGCAGAATAAGGGGCTTGCCTCCTCGGCCGGTCGCAAAGGCGGCCAGAGCGTCGATCCGGGCAAGCGTAGCTTCTCACAGAATCACGGATTGGCTGCCAAGGCGGGCCGCAAGGGTGGTCACGCGGCTCACGGTTCCGTCGCGAAGTAAGTCTCGCCGGCCGGGTGACGGCACAAGCCGTCACAGGCTGGGCAGCGCGTGAGCGCTTCGACCTTGACGACGCGCAGGCCCGCGAAAGCGGCCTCGCGTTCGCGCCAACGCTGACAGATGTGCGGGTTGCCGGTTCCAAGCCAGGCCACCCGGCGCCCATCTTCGATGAACCGAAGCGCATGCCCTCGCGCTTCGGATTCCGAGGCGGCGAGGATCTTCTGCGATTCCCGCCGCGCCATGCCAATGGTTTCGAACTGAAGGTCGACGTCGTGCAAGACCACGTCGGCGGATTGCAGGGCAGCGACGGCGGCGAGCGTCAGCGAATCCGATGTTCCAGGACCGCTGCCGATCAGCGCGATTTCGCCCGGTTTGCCGCTGCTGTCCCCCTCGGCTGCCGTGAAGCATGCCGCCTGGTCTTGGTCGGTGGGATGCGAAGAGGCCGAAAGAGCGCGATCGGAAAACGCCTCCCAGAAGCGCCGTCTCGCCTGAAAGCTCAGGTTCCGCATCTGCACGGCTGGCCGCCACGCACGAGCCGCCTCGGCCCAGGCGCGAAGGCTCTGCGGCAGCAGGGCCTCGATCCGGGTCCGGATCGCCTGGCCGAACACCGGCGCTGCGCCGTCGGTCGAAATGCCGATCACCAGCGGCGAGCGAGTCACGATGGTGCCGAACTGGAAATCGCAGAAGGCCGGCTTGTCGATCACGTTGACCGGCACGCCAGCGCTTCGCGCCGCATCGCGGAAGGCCCGCGCTTCGTCATCGTCTTCGATGGCGCCGATCGCGACGGCCGCCCCGACAAGGTCGTCCGCCGCCCAGCGCCGGCTCAGGATGGTGACGGACTCTCCGGCCACGCGCCCGGCGAGCTCGATCATCTCGGGGCAGGGCGAGTCGGACAGAACGCGGACGTGTGCGCCGGACGCGGCCAGAAGCTCGGCTTTCCAAACCGCGGGAGGGCTTCCGCCCGCCACGATGACGGGCTTGCCTGCAAGCTTGAAGAACACCGGCAGCGTTGCCAATGCCTCCATCCGGTAGGGCTGCTGTTCGAGCCCGGCGGGCATGTCAGTTTCCGATCGCCGCGCCGGCTGGGCCGCGCCGGTCGTTTGCGCCATAGCGCGAGCAGGGGACTCCCACTCGCGACCGCGGCAATCGAAGGGCCGCCGATCAGGATCGCCTCGGCGTCGCCCCACAGGCGGCTGGTCCTTGAAGGCGTAGCCGCGCTTTTCCAACGCGGCTCGGACCTCTCGCAGACAACGCCTCCGGCTCGAGATCGACCGCCTCGGGCAGGTACTGCTGATGGACACGGGGTGCGTCGATCGCCTCTTGCACCGTCATCCCGTGATCGATCACGTTGAGGATCGTCTCCAGCACGATGGTGATGATGCGCGACCCGCCGGGGCTGCCGGTCACCATGACAAGGTGGCCGTCCTTGGCGAGGATCGTCGGGCTCATCGAGCTGAGCGGCGTCTTGCCGGGCGCGATGGCGTTGGCATGGCCCTGGATGAGCCGGAACATGTTGGGGACGCCGGGCTTGGCGGTGAAATCGTCCATCTCGTTGTTCATGAGGATGCCGGTGTCGCCCGCGACCTTGCCGAGGCCGAACCAGCCGTTGATCGTGGTGGTGACCGAGACGGCCATGCCGTCCTTGTCGACGATCGAGTAATGCGTGGTCTGCTGGCCCTTCGGGCGGCGGCGGCAGGTCGGCCGAGGGGGTCGCCGTTTCGGCCGCGATGCCGGCGCGAAGGCTTGCCGCATAGGCCTTGTCGAGCAGATGCGACACCGGATTCTCGACGAAGTCGGGATCGCCGAGGCGCGTGTTGCGGTCACGGTAGGCGCGCCGCATGGCTTCCACCAGCACGTGCGTTTCGGCCGCGGAATGGAAGCCCATCGCCCGCAGATCGTAGCCTTCGAGGATGTTGAGGATCAGGCAGAGGGTGACACCGCCGGAGGAGGGCGGCGGCGCCGAGATGACGTCGTAGCCGCGATAGGTGCAGTGGATCGGCGTCAGTTCGCGCACTTTGTAGCGGGCCAGATCCTCGGTCGTGATCAGGCCGCCACCGGCCTGGCTGGCAGCGGCCAGTCTCGATTGCGATCGGACCCGCTGTAGAAGCCCTGAGGCCCTCCTTTTGCAATCGTCTCTAGCGCGCTGGCCAGATCGGGCTGCACGAGCCGGTCTCCGGCGACCAGCGGCTGGCCGTCGTGCGTGAAGATGGCGCGGGCCGCAGGATCTTTGGCCAGCAGGTCGGTCCCGGCCTTGAACATGTCGGCATCGCCGTCGCCCAGACACGAAGCCATCACGGGCGAGCGCGATAGCGGGCGCGATCAGCGCCTCGCGCGGCAGCTTGCCGTAGCGCGTCATGCGCAGCCTCCAGCCCCGCCACGGAGCCGGGAACGCCGACCGCGAGCCAGCTCTCGGTGGAGCGACCCTTCACGACGTTGCCCTGCGCGTCCTGGAACATCGTCTCGGTCGCGGCGAGCGGGGCCTTTTCGCGGAAATCGAGGAAGGTCGCGCGGCCGTCCGGGAAGCGGATGGTCATGAACCCGCCGCCGCCGAGATTGCCGGCCGCGGGGTAGACGACCGCCAGCGCATAGCCGACCGCCACCGCCGCATCGACCGCATTCCCGCCATGCTGCAGCACGTCGGCGCCGACCTGGCTCGCCAGACGCTGCGCGCTGACCACCATGCCATTGGCGCCCACCACTGGTCCTGACAGCGCGGAGGCGGGTGCAGGCGCCAGCAATAGGAGGAGGGCGAGCAGCCGCTTGGCGGGAAACCGTGTCATGTGGAAACGCGTCGTTTTCGCCGTACCCGGTTGGGTCCTGCCTCGGGCTTCGCGGAGCAACGTCATCCCCGCCGTCGAAGCGGCTGCAGGGGCGCGCGGATCGGATCGTGCTCCAGCATGGCGTAGAGCAGGTGATCCTGCCAGGTGCCGTTGATCCGCAGGTAGGCGCGGGCGTAGCCCTCCTGGGTGAACCCGACGCTCTCGAGCAGCCGCGCGGAGGCGTGATTGTGCGGTAGGCAGGCGGCCTCGAGGCGATGCAGGCGCAGCGACGTGAAAGCGTGATGGGCGACCGCGCGCACAGCCCGGCTCATGTACCCGCAACCGGCATAGGGCTGTCCCATCCAATAGCCGAGCGTGGCGGTCTGCGCGACGCCGCGCGACACTTGGCCGATGGTGATGCCGCCGACCAGCACTTCATCATCGTTGAAGATGAAGAACGGATAGGCTTCGTCGCGCTCGATCTCTTCCATCTGGGCGCGCACCCGGCGGCGAAAGGCCGAGCGGGTGAGATCGTCGGCGGGCCAGATCGGCTCCCATGGCACCAGAAAAGCCCGGCTGCGCTCGCGCAACGTGGCCCACTCCTCGTAGTCCCGCATGTCGGCGGGCCGTAGCGTGACGCCGTCTCCCCGGACGATCGGGGTCTGGTCGCCAGGCGCGCCAAGGCGGAACAGCGCCATGTCAGGCGGCCCGCGCCAGGCTGCCGAAGCGCGCAGCGATCTGGTCGGGTGCCGGCACCTTGCCGATCGGCCCGACGGCGGCGACGGTGGGGGCCGTTCCGAGCATGGCGGCGCCGGCCCGGCGGGCGTCCGCCACGGTGATGGCATCGACCTTGGCAATGATCTCCTCGCGCGGGATGATCCGGCCAAAGGCCATGTGCTGGCGGGCGATCTGCTCGGCCCGCGCGCTGGAGGATTCAAGTGCGGTCAGCAGTGACACCTTCAGCTGCGCCTTGGCGCGAGCCACTTCGGCCTCGGTCAGCGTTTCCGTCGTTTCCGCGAGACAATCGAGGGCGACGGGCATGAGTTCGGCGATGTTGGACGCCGCTGTTGCGGCATAGAATCCGAACAGGCCGGTGTCCTCGTAGGTCCAATCGAAGCTGTGGATCGCATAGGCCAGGCCGCGCTCCTCGCGCACGGTCTGGAACAGGCGGGACGACATGCCCCCGCCGGCGGCATGCGAGAAGATATGCGCCGCATAGTGCGCCGGATCGTGGAACGAGAAGCCCTCGAACCCGACCGTGATGTGGGCCTGTTCAAGCCGGCGCTTCAGCCGAAGATCGCCACCGCGGTAGGCGGCGACCGGCGCCTTGCTGGCGGGAGCCGGAGGCAGGTGGCCGAAGTGGCGTGTGACATCGGCGACAAAGCGCTGGTGCTCCACCGCGCCGGCTGCCGCGACGATCATGTTGTCGGCGCGGTAGTGCGTGTCGACATAACCGAGGAGCGCGGCGCGGGTCAGCGAGGTGACAGTGTCGGACGTTCCGAGGATGGGTCGGCCGACGGGCTGCCCCGGATAGGCGGCCTGGGTCAGCAGCTCGTAGACGAGGTCGTCTGGCGTGTCGTCGACAGCCGCGATCTCCTGCAGAACGACCTGCTTTTCGCGAGCGATTTCCGCCTCGTCGAAGCTTGAGTCGGTCAGGATGTCGGCAAGGATGTCGAGGGCGAGCGGCGTGTCTGACGCGAGCACGCGGGCATAATAGGCGGTCTGCTCGGTCGAGGTGGCGGCATTGAGATCGCCGCCGGCCGTCTCGATCTCCTCCGCGATTTGCCGGGCGGAGCGGCGGCGCGTGCCTTTGAATGCCATGTGCTCCAGGAAGTGCGACAGCCCGTGCTCGTTCTCGCTCTCGTGCCGCGAGCCGCTGCCGACCCAGATGCCGATCGCCGTTGTCTCCAGATGCGGCATCGCGTCGGATATGACGCGCAGCCCGCCGGGCAGCGTGGTGACCTCGACGCTCATGCTATGGCCGTTCCGAATAGCGTGAACCGTCCCACTGCACGACACCCGTCGCGTGATGTGGGAGGGGGCATTGCCCGCTCGTAAGAACGCGGCCCTCCCTCCCCTCGCAGGGGAGGGTACCGCCCGAAGGACGGGGAGTGGGGTGGGTTCATCGCGGAGCCACCCCCTCCGTCACGGCTTCGCCATGCCACCTCCCCCTGTGAGGGGGAGGAGGGGGAGCGTGATGCGGGAGGGGTCAGCGCCCGCTCACAGGGACGCGGCCCTCCCTCCGCTTGCAGGGGAGGGTACCGCCCGAAGGGCGGGGAGTAGGGTGGGCTCATCGTGGAGCCACCCCCTCCGTCACGGCTTCGTCGTGCCACCTCCCCCTGCGAGGGGGAGGAGGGGGCTCGAACTTGCGTCAAAACCGATCCACGACGGTGCGCTCCGTCGTAGCACTGGCGCAAAGCCCCCCTCATGCGCTCACCTTCAGCGCGGCGGTGGCATTCTGGCGGATGAACCGCTGGACGGCGGCCAGATCGTTGGGGAGGCGATTGATGCGTTCGGGGCGGGTCATCAGATCCGCCATATGGGGCGGCAAGGGCGGATGCTGGCCCGTGGCCCGTTCGACCCCCTCGGGGAACTTCGCCGGATGTGCGGTGCCGAGCACCACCATCGGCGTGGCCGGGTCTCGCGACAGTGCGCGCCGCGCGGCGCTCACGCCAACCGCGGTATGCGGGTCGAGGATGTGGCCGGTCTCGCGATAGGTGCGGGCCATCTCGAGCTGCGTGGCATCCTCGGTGGTGCGGAAGGCGTCGAACTCGGCGCGCAACCGTTGAAGCGGCTCGGCGGGGACCGTGAAGGCGCCTGACTGGCGCAGTCCGGCCATCAAGCCACGGACAACTGCCGCGTTCCGGCCGCACGCATCGAACAGTACGCGCTCGAAATTCGACGAGATCTGGATGTCCATCGAGGGCGACTGCGTCTGGTGCACGGGTCGGAGCGCATAGTCACCCTCCGCAAGGCAGCGATCGAGGATGTCGTTGTCGTTGGTCGCGATGACCAGTCGTCCGACCGGCAGTCCCATGCGCTTGGCGATGTAGCCCGCAAAGATGTCGCCGAAGTTGCCGGTGGGAACCGTGAAGGAGATCGGGCGGAACGGCGTGCCGAGCGCCGCTCCGGCCACGAAATAATAGGTAATCTGGGCAACGATCCGCGCCCAATTGATCGAGTTGACGCCGGTGAGGCCGACCTCCTCGCGGAACGCCTGGTGATTGAACAATTCCTTCACGAGAGCCTGGCAGTCGTCGAAGGTGCCGTCGATGGCGATCGTGTGCAGGTTGGCGTCGCCGACCGACGTCATTTGCCGGCGCTGCACGTCGGAGACGCGGCCGTGGGGATAGAGGATCACCACGTCCACCTGGTCGAGGCCGCGGAACGCCTCGATAGCGGCGGCGCCCGTGTCGCCCGAGGTGGCGCCCACCACGGTGGCGCGCTGTCCACCCGCCTTGAGCGCATGATCCATCATGCGGCCGAGGAGCTGCATTGCCACATCCTTGAAGGCCAGGGTTGGGCCGTGGAACAGCTCCAGCACGAACAGATTCGGGCCAAGTTGGGTCAGTGGCGTGACGGCTGGATGCCGAAACGTGGCATAGGCTTGCGCGATCATCCGCCGCAGCGTGTCCTCGGGAAAGGCGCCGGCCACAAAGGGCGCGATCACGGCCTCGGCCACGTCGGCATAGGGCCGGCCTGCGAAACCGCGGATCGTCTCGGCTGACAACTGCGGCACGGTCGCGGGCACATAGAGGCCACCGTCGCGTGCGAGGCCGAACAGAAGCGCTTCGGCGAAACTCGCGACCGGGGCTTCGCCGCGGGTGGAGATGTAGTTCAAGTCCGGTTCCTTCCGCCCCGTTATGCCGGGGCGCCCGGGCGGTGGCTACCCTGATTTTTCGCGACGACTCGGATCAGCGGTTCGGGCCCACCGCGCAGCCGGCGCCAGGCAAAGGCGCCGAACACGCCGACGAGGCCGATCGCCAGTCCGAACCACGTGAAGGCGTAAGACAGGTGGTTGTTCGGCATCGACAGGACGGTCTCGCCGCCTTGTGGCAGGCCGCCTGGAACCGCCGAAGCATCGGCGTCGACCGTGAACGGTGCGACATGGTCGAGGTGCTGATAGGCCGCGATGGCCTGCGGGTCGCGCGTGAACCAGGTCCCGGTCTGGGGCGTATCGGCCGGCGTGAACCAGTTGCGGGTTTCAGCCTCGCGCATGAGACCGGTCACGGTCACAAGCCCGGCAATCTGGCCGTCCGGCCGGGTCGCGGGGTCGATGCGCTTCTCGGGAACGAAGCCCCTGTTGACGATGACGATGCCGCCCGAGGTCAGGTGCAGCGGCGTCAGCACAAGATCGCCGACCCCGCTGAATTGCCCGCGGGCATCTTCCGGCGACAAGGGGCGGAACACGTGCGCTTCCTTGGCGTGGTCGAACGTGCCGGTCAGCGTCACATGGCGGTATGCGTAGTCGGCGGGCTTCAGGGAGGCCCAATCCGCTTCCGGCGGGATCGGTTGCGGGGCTGCCGTGGTGCGGGCCGCAATCGTCGCGATGAGGCCCGTCTTCCACTGCAGGCGCTGCAACTGCCAGACGCCGAGGCTGACCAGGATGGCCAAGGCGATCACCGCGGCGATCGTCGGGCCGACGAGGCCCCGCAGGCCCGAACTGAGCGGCGCCGGATTACTCAAGGCGGCCCTGCTCGGCTTTGTTCTTGTACTGGAGCGCGATCAATAGGCCCTTGATCGGCCGCAGCGTCGCGAGGCAGATCAACACGGTGATCGGAAGCGCGATGGCGATATCGACCCAGATCGAAGGCTCGTACGTCACATCGACGAAGAGAGCGACCGCTACGCCGATGATGCTGGCGAGGAAGCTCACGAAGAACGCAGGACCGTCGCCCGTGTCGACGAAGGCGTAGTCGAGCCCGCAGTTCGTGCAGGACGGCGCGAGCTTCAGGAAGCCCTTGAACAGCCGGCCATAACCGCAGCGCGGGCAGCGCCCACGCAGGCCAGCCGAGACGGCGGGGATCGGCGGGTATTCGTCGTTCGCGGCCATCGCGCGTCCCTGATCCCGAACGACAAAGGGCGACGCTGACGCCGCCCCGGTCCGCCAATCCAATTCTGGCCTTAGCCGGCCGAGCCTTCCAGAGGGGCGCCCCAGGTCCCCCAGACGTAGATGGCGGTGAACAGGAAGAGCCAGACCACGTCGACGAAGTGCCAGTACCAAGCGGCGAATTCGAAGCCCATGTGCTGGCGCGGTGTGAACGAACCCGCGAAGGCGCGCAGCAAACAGACGAACAGGAAGATGGTCCCGACGATCACGTGGAAACCGTGAAATCCGGTTGCCATGAAGAAGGTCGCGCCGAATATGTTCTGCTTAAAGGCGAACGGCGCGTGGGCGTATTCGTAGGCCTGCACCGAAGTGAACAGCACACCGAGCAGGATCGTGAGGATCAGGCCCGTCTTCAGCGACTGACGGTCGCCGTGCAGAAGGCCGTGATGCGCCCAGGTAATCGTCGTGCCGGACGTCAGCAGGATCAGCGTGTTGAACAGCGGCAGGTGCCAGGGGTCGATCGCCTCGACACCTTTCGGCGGCCAATGTCCGCCGGTGAAGGCGTTGCGGGCGTATTCGATGTCGAAGCCGGGGAAGAGGCTGACGTCGAAATAGGCCCAGAACCAGGCGACGAAGAACATCACCTCCGAGGCGATGAACAGGATCATGCCATAGCGATGGCTGATCTGAACGACGCGGGTATGCGCGCCTTCCTTCTCGGCCTCGTGGATGATGTCCAACCACCACACCATCATGGTGTAGAGCACGCCGATCAGGCCGGCGATGTTGAGGTAAGGCCCAAGCTTCAGGCCCAGGAGGGTCAGCCCCTTCATCCAGCAGACGAGACCGACGGCCATGACGAAGGCGCTGACGGACGCCAGAAGCGGCCAGGGGCTCGGCGCAACGAGGTGGTAATCGTGGTTCGGCTTGGCGTGGGCGTCGGCCATCGCGGGGTCCTGGTTCCTGTCGTGCGAGCGACTTAAGCGACTTGCCCCGATCCCCGGGGTTCGTCAAGCGGTGTTGCCGCGGGCAAGCTTGAGCGGTTCAAAGCTTCCCGGCCCGCGTGCCCTTCGGTATGTCGGCGGAGCTGGCGATCGGCTGCTGTTGCTCGCGCACCGGGTAGAACGTGTAGGACAGCGTCACGGCGTCCACGGCGTTCAGGGTCTTGTCCCGCTCCAGTGCGGGATCGAGGAAGAACACCACCGGCATCTCGACGGTCTGCGCCGGGCCGACGGTCTGTTCGGAAAAGCAGAAACAGGAGATCTTGTCGAAATATCCGCCCATGATGCCGGGCGAAACGTTGTATTCGGCCCGCGCCGTGATGGGTCGGCCGGCCTGATTGGTGACCTTGTAGTAGACGGTCGCTGTCTGGCCGGTGCGCAGCGTGATCTGCGGTGTCTCCGGCTCGAAGGTCCAGGGCAGGCCAGGACCGACGTTGCTGTCGAATCGGACTGTCAGGGTGCGCGCACCCTCGGTCTTTGGTGCAATATCCGCGACTTGCGTCGTCCCGCCGAACCCCGTTTCTTGACAGAAGGCGCGGTAGAGCGGAACGGCAGCGTAGCTCAGGCCAACCATACCGCAGACCACAAGCCCGACGATCGCGGCCGTTATACCGTGCCGGGTGGGAATGCGATCCGTCATGACCCGTCGAACATGTTGAAGACGTGGGAGCCGAGCTTGGCGATGGTGATCACGTAAAACAGCACGACAAGTCCAGCGATCAGCAGACCGATGGCGATGTTGCGAGCGCGGCGACTCTTCGCCTGCTGCGCCGTCAGCATGGTGCCCGAGGGTGGTTCGAAGGTCATTTCAGAGGAGCAGCAGGGCGCGGGCACCGAATGCATGCTCGACCAGCAGCACGGCGAAGAGCAGGCAGAGATAAAGAATCGAGAAGGCGAAGAGGTGGCGGGCGGCAGTGTCGGCGATGCGCGCCCTCGCGTCGGCGATAGACACGCAGAGCGAAAAGCAGCATCAGCGCGCCGGAACCGGCCGCCACGATGCCGTAAACCGTGCCGCCGAGACCCGTGAACCAGGGTGCGCAGCCGAGAGGCGCCAGGACGATCGTATAGGCCAGGATCTCGGTGCGGGTCCGGCTCGGGCCCTTGACGTTCGGCATCATCGGAATGCCGGCTTTGGCGTATTCGTCCGACTTGATCAGAGCCAGGGCCCAGAAGTGGGGCGGGGTCCAAAGGAAGATGATGGCGAAGAGGATCAGGCTGTCCAGCGTGACATTGCCGGTGACCACGGCGTAGCCGATGGTGGGCGGCAGGGCACCGGCCGCGCCGCCGATCACGATGTTCTGCGGCGTCGCCCGCTTCAGCCACATCGTGTAGACGACGGCATAGAACAGGATCGTGCCGGCCAGCAGCGCGCCCGAGAGCGCATTCGCCGTGAGCGTCAGCACCACCACCGATAGGATGGAAAGCGTGATGCCGAAGGCGAGCGCCTCCGGGGCGCCGACGCGGCGATCGGGGATCGGTCGCCGGCGGGTCCGCGACATCAGCGCGTCGATGTCGGCATCATAGACCATGTTGAGGGCGCCCGAGGCCCCGGCGCCAACCGCGATCGCGAACAGCGAGATGAAGCCCATCAATGGGTTGATGTGGCCGGGCGCCACCGCGATGCCGGTCAAGGCCGTGAACACCACGAGCGACATCACGCGGGGCTTCAGCAGTTCGAAGAAGTCCGCGGGCGTGGCTGTGGAGACTGCCGACCAGGCGCCGCCGTTCACATCCGCTTGTTCGCTGACGACACTCATGAGGTTGCGTTACCATCCGCCGGTTCGGTGATCGCCCGGCGTCTTAGACCAATTCCGGGCGCGCGGCCACGGCGCGTCCCGTCTCAATGCAAGCCATTCTGTCGCAAGCGGAGCGGACTTCGCCTGCAACTCGGGACATATCGTCGGTGCCCTCAGTGATCCGAACCGGTGATGCGCGGCAGCGTCTCGAACTGGTGGAAGGGCGGCGGCGAGGGCAGCGTCCACTCCAGGGTCGTGGCGCCCGGCCCCCACGGATTGTCGCCCGCGACCCGCTTCATCTGGAACGCCTCGTAGACGGCGTAGAGGAACACCACCACGCCGACCCCCGATATCAGCGCACCGATCGAGGACACCTCGTTCCAGAGCGAATATGCGTCCGGGTAATCGACGTAGCGGCGCGGCATGCCCGCGAGACCGAGGAAGTGCTGCGGGAAGAAGGTCAGGTTCACGCCGATGAACATGATCCAGAAGTGCAGCTTCCCGAGGCTCTCGTTGTACATGTAGCCCGACATCTTCGGGAACCAGTAGTAGAAGGCCGCGAAGAGCGCGAAGACGGCACCGAGCGACAGCACGTAGTGGAAGTGCGCGACCACGTAGTACGTCTCGTGCAAGGCGCGGTCGACGCCAGCATTGGCCAGGACAACGCCGGTCACGCCACCAACCGTGAACAGGAACACGAAGCCCACGGCCCACAGCATCGGCGTCTTGAACGAGATCGAGCCGCCCCACATGGTGGCGATCCACGAGAACACCTTCACGCCCGTCGGCACCGCGATCACCATCGTAGCGAAGACGAAGTAGCGCTGCGTGTCGAGCGACATGCCGACCGTGTACATGTGGTGCGCCCACACCACGAAGCCGACCACGCCGATCGCCACCATGGCATAGGCCATGCCGAGATAGCCGAACACGGGCTTGCGCGAGAAGGTCGAGATGATGTGGCTGATGATGCCGAAGCCCGGCAGGATCAGGATGTAGACCTCCGGGTGGCCGAAGAACCAGAACAGGTGCTGGAACAGCAGCGGATCGCCGCCATAGGTCGGGTCGAAGAAGGCGGTGCCGAAGTTGCGGTCGGTCAGCAGCATCGTGATGGCGCCGGCGAGCACCGGCAGCGACAGCACGAGAAGGAAGGCCGTCACCAGCACCGACCAGGCGAACAGCGGCATCTTGTGCATGGTCATGCCAGGCGCGCGCATGTTGAAGATCGTGGTGATGAAGTTGATGGCGCCGAGGATCGAGGAGGCGCCGGCCAAGTGCAGCGACAGGATCAGGAAGTCCATCGCCGGCCCGGGATGCCCGACGTTGGACGACAGCGGCGGATACATGACCCAGCCGCCGCCGAAGCCCTTCATGCCCGGCGCGCCTTCGACGTTGAGCGAGATCAGCAGCAGCAGGAACGAGGCCGGCAGCAGCCAGAACGAGACGTTGTTCATGCGCGGGAACGCCATGTCGGGCGCACCGATCATGAGCGGCACGAACCAGTTGCCGAAACCGCCGATCAGCGCCGGCATGACCATGAAGAAGATCATGATCAGGCCGTGCGCCGTGATCTGCACGTTGTAGAGATTCTTCCCCATGTCGACCATGTTCGACGAATCGGCCTCGCCGATCGACCTCCGCCAGGTGGCCCATGAAGTGCCACTGCGGATTGAGCAGCTGCAGCCGAATGAAGATCGACATCATGCCGCCGATGCAGCCGGCGAAGATCGCGAAGATCAGGTAGAGGGTGCCGATGTCCTTGTGGTTCGTCGAATACATGTAGCGCCGCCAGCCGTGCGGATGGCTGTGGTCGGCCGTGTCGATGGAGGCTGGGTTCGGCATGGGCGAAGGCCTGATCCTCTTAGATCTCTGGGTCGATTACTGGTGCGCTGCAGCGACGTCGCCGCGACGTTGACGCGGCCATCGCTGGTGCTGGCGAACTTCTTCTTGGCGTCCTGCAACCACGCCTCGTACTTGTCCTGGCTGACGACGCGGATCGCGATCGGCATGAAGGAGTGGTCCTTGCCGCAGAGCTTCGAGCATTCGCCGTAGTAGATGCCTTCGCGCTCGGCCTTGAACCAGGTCTCGTTCAGCCGGCCCGGGACGGCGTCCATGCGGACGCCGAGCGACTGAACGATGAAGGAGTGGATCACGTCGGCACCAGTCACCTGCACCCGGACGACCTTGTTGACCGGCACGACGGCTTCGTTGTCGACGGAAAGGAGGCGGAGTCGCCCGGCTTCAGATCGGCATCGGCGATCGGCAGCGAATCGAACCCGAAGCCGCCATTCTGGTCCTTCGGGTAATCGTAGCTCCAATACCACTGCTTGCCGGTGGCCTTGATGGTGAGGTCCGCCTGCGGAATCACAAGCTGATGCGTGAGCAGGCGGAACGACGGAATTGCGATGATCACGAGCATCAGCACCGGCAGGATCGTCCAGGCCACCTCGAGGCCGGTGTGATGGGTCGTCTTGGACGGAACCGGATTGGCGCGCTCGTTGAAGCGGAAGATGCAGATCAGCAGCAGTGCGGCCACGAACAGGCAGATCACGGTGATGATCGGCAGCACGATGTCGTTGTGGAACCAGTGGATTTCGGCCGCGATCGGGGTGACGGCCTTCTGGAAGGTGATCTGGCCCGGTTCGGCGTAAGCCGTAGGTCGCAGCGAGCGCCGGGCGGGCGAGAGAGGCCGCGGCCAGAGCCGTACCGGCCCACGCCAGAGCCGAACCGAGCCGTTTCGCTTGCATCAGATCCCGTTGCTCCCTTGTCGCCAGCCGGACGATGCCGGCGACCAACCTGCCTTAGGACGGTTCCAATCATAAAGGCGTTTGCAGCGCAATGGGCGGGAAAAAGCTTCATGCGGCAAAGAGGCCCTGTACCGCTCGTTTGCCAGCAACGAGAATGCCGCCATTTGCGTCCGCCGGTTCTGGACCGAGAAGGATGGACGCGTCAGGCCTGTTCTTGACAGGGTCGCGGTCATTTGCTAGGCCACGCACAACGGCGGTGGCGCCCGGCGCTGGCGCGCATGGGTCGCCAGATCCGGGGAGTTGGGATGAATAAGGCTTTGCATGCGCGGACCGGCGCACGACCGGCGTCGGTTGACGCAGATCGGAGCTGCGTGCGGCCCTGGCGTTGGCCGCCACGACCTCGACACGCGCCGGCCCATGCGCAGGGCGCGGTCAAGCAGAAGTTCGGCGACTGGGAGATGCGCTGCGAGACGCCGCCCGGCGCGCAGAAGGAGCAATGCGCGCTCATCCAGAGCGTCGCGGCCGAGGACCGGCCCAACGTCAATCTCGTCGTCATCGTGCTGAAGACGGCCGACGGCAAGAGCCGGCTGCTGCGCGTCGTCGCGCCGCTCGGCGTCCTGCTTCCCTCCGGGCTCGGGCTGAAGGTCGATCAGGCCGATGTCGGGCGGGCCGGATTTGTCCGCTGCCTGCCGACCGGCTGCATCGCCGAGGTCATGATGGAGGACAAGCTGCTCGATCAGCTGCGCAACGGCACGACCGCGACCTTCATCATCTTCCAGACGCCGGAGGAGGGCATCGGCATTCCGCTGACGCTCGCCGGGCTGAAGGACGGCTTCGACAAGCTGCCCTGACGACGGGCTGCGTGCGCTCAGTCTGGCCTGCAGCGCCGCCTGAAGTCGTCGTCCCTTGACGCTCGGGCGTGCCGGCGCGCTTCCGCCCTGTTGGATGGTGCGCCAGGTGTTCGATTGCGCGATCATGGTGCGGATCGATGCGACATTCTGCCTTCGCATCGGTCGGCGAAAGATCCGTCTGGGCGATCTGCTCGGCCTCGCCGAACTTGCCTTCGAGCGCGAGCACCAGCGCTAGGTTCTGGCGGACCCGCATGTCGGCCCCGGGAGCTCTGCGGCACGCCGGATCGTGCTTTCGGCGAGCGGCAGCTTCCCCGAAAGCGCGTAGGAGAGACCCAGATTGGTCAGAACGCCGGGATCGTCCGGCTCGATCTTCAGCGCCGTCGTGTAATAGGCCTGGGCCTGCGCATGGTCGCCGAGCTGGTCGGCAACGGAGCCCTGAGCCGACAGGGTGCTCCAGTTCGGGTTCTGCGGGTTCTGCGAGCGGGCGAGCACGTCTCCGGCGGTTTTGAACTTGCCGGTATCGGCAAGGGCCTTGCCGTAGGCGGCCAGAATCTCGGGATCGTTCGGCGACTTGACGGCCGCATCCTCAAGGACTGCTTCGGCCTGCTGGAATTGCGTGAGGCCGCGGAGGGCACGCGCATAGTTGAGCGCCGCAGTCTTGTCGGACGGGTTCGCCCGGTAGCGGTCGCCCCAGGTGGCCGCGGAGGCGCGAAGGTCGTTTGGCGCGACCGGACCCTTCGAGGGGCTTGCGATCGACCCGGTCACGTCGTTCTTATCCGTCACGCAGCCGCCGACCGCCAGGGCCAGTCCGACGCAGCCGGCGCCGAGGAGCCCCGGAGCGATTCGTCGCAAATGCGTCAAGAACGTCGGGGCCGTGTCGGCCATAGCGAGCTCCGAATGCCGACGGGAACGAACCGGCTGAACAGGTCGAAGCAATAAAGTCTTAACCCTAACCGAACGTTAAATCGTACCCTCGCGCTCTTCAGGTTTGCTGCATGACATTCACCTTCGCCCCGTCGTCGTCGCAAGCGGTTCCGATCGTCACCGTGAGCGAGCGCACCTGGGACGCTTTGCCCGAATTCCGACGTCAGCAGGCGAGCGCCGTCGGCTTCGAACCCAAGCCCGGCCGTCACGCCCTGCTGCCCGCTGCCGGAGAAGAGGCCGCCGTCGTTCTGTTCGGCGTGGACAACCCGGACAGCGCAGGGTCCGATCGCTTTGCCATCGGCCGGCTCGCGACACTGCTGCCGAAAGGCGACTACCGGCTCGCGCCCGAAGTGCCCGAACCGGGCGTCGCCGCCTTGGCCTGGGCGCTCTCCGTCTACCGGTTCACCCGGTATAAAAAGGCGGCGCCGCCCGAGGCGCCACGGCTGTGCGCCCCAGGCAATGTGGATGCCGCGCGCATCCAGCGAATCGCTGCTGCGGTCGCGTTTGGCCGCGACCTCATCAACACGCCCGCCAACGACCTCGGCCCGGAGGCTCTGGCGGCCGCGGCCAGGCAACTGGCCGAACGGTATGGCGCGGCGTTCACGCAGGTGATCGGGCGCCGACCTCGAGGTTGGCTTTCCGCTGATCCATGCTGTGGGGCAGGCGGGCCACCAGCCGCCCCGGCTCGTCGAGTTCACCTGGGGCGCGGCGGATGCGCCGGCCGTGACCCTGGTCGGCAAGGGCGTGACCTTCGACACCGGGGGGCTGAACATCAAGCCCGATGCCGGCATGCTGCTGATGAAGAAGGACATGGGCGGCGCCGCGACCGCCCTCGCCCTGGCGCAAATGATCATGGACGCCGGCTTGCGCCTGCGGCTCCGGGTGATCCTGCCGATCGTCGAGAATGCCATCGCGTCGGCTTCATTCCGGCCCGGCGACGTCATCCGCAGCCGCAAGGGCCTCACGGTCGAGATCGGCAACACCGATGCGGAAGGCCGGCTGATCCTGGCCGACGCGCTGACCCTCGCGGGCGAGGGCAAGCCGGAGCTGCTGGTCGATTTCGCGACCCTTACGGGCGCGGCGCGGGTCGCGCTGGGGCCGGACCTGCCGCCCTTCTTCACCGAAAACGAAGATCTTGCGCGCGATGCTTGCGGCGCAGGGCACCGCATCGTGCGACCCGGTCTGGCGGCTGCCGCTTTGGCTGCCCTACGACGCGCAACTCGACGGCAAGGTGGCGGACATCAGCAACGTCGGCGGCAGCGCCCATCGCGGGCTCGATCACGGCGGCCCTGTTCCTGCGCCGCTTCGTCGAGCAGCGGCAATCCTGGGTCCACTTCGACATCTTCGGCTGGAGCCCGCGGCCAAGCCAGGTCGGCCCGAGGGCGGCGAGGTGCAGACCGCGCGACTGCTCTACGACCTTCTCGAAGCGCGGTATCCGGCATGAGTCGCAGAGATGCTCGACCGGCGCATCACGGCTGCGCGCCCGGACCTCGCGGCCGAGGGGCTGCGCGGCCGTGTCGAGGCGCCGCGCTTCGTGGCCGGTGAGCGACGCAGCGTCATCGCGCCGCTGGCGCCCGTACGCCGGGCGCCGCGGCCCGACGCCCCGCTCGACACCGAAGCGCTGCACGGCGAAGCCGTAACGGTCTACGACACCGACGAGGAAGGCTGGTGCTGGATCCAGCTCGCCGGGGATGATTACGTCGGCTACATGCCGGCCGCAGCGCTCGGACCATCGGGGCAGGCCACACATCGAGTTCGGGTCCTGAGGACTTTCGTTTTTCCCGGCCCGGACTTGAAACTGCCGCCGCTCTCGGCCCTTCCACTCGGCGCTCAACTGAGAGCCGATCGAACGGCCGATGGTTACGCGGTCGCCGAGGACGGGTTCGTCTGGAGCGGGCATCTCGGCCCGATCGACGCTGCCGAGCCGGATTTCGTCGCGGTCGCCGAGCGTTTCCTCGAGGTGCCGTATCTCTGGGGCGGCAAATCCGCCCTGGGCATCGACTGCTCCGGTTTAGTCCAGCTCGCCCTCTTCGCGGCTGGCCTTCAGGCGCCGCGCGACAGCGATATGCAGGAGCGTCAGCTCGGCGCTGCTGTCGACATCGAGGGCGAGCGCCGGCGCGGCGATCTCGTCTTCTGGGCCGGCCATGTCGGCATCATGCGGGACGAGCGCTCGCTGCTGCATGCCAACGCGCATGCCATGGCGGTCTCCTCCGAGCTGCTGGTCGATGCTCGCGCTCGTATTCCGCGGCGTCGACAGGGCGCGACATCCGCACCGTGCGGCGCCTCTCGCCGTCCGCCTGAGAGCGCGAGCGTCAGCCGCCCTGCGGGCCGGGCGAGCAGGCGGTCGAGGGAAAAGCGCTCCACGTCGCGCAGCAGCGACGACGAAAGCCGCGCGCCGTAGATCGGCCGCCGTCTCGCCCTTGGCCGCGGTTGCCGCCGCGGCATTGCCCATGGCGCCCGACGGCGACACGTCCTGCGCGGTCCAGCCGAAACCGATCGGCTGCGTCACGCGCAGCCAGGTGAATTCCTGTTCGATGGCGACGCTGGTCGGCACGAAATCCTCGGCCTTGTCCATCCGCACGAGCTCCGGCCGGAACGTCAGCATCAGCGACGTCTCGACCTCGCCGGCATGGATCCCATGCGCCCGCTCATGCACCGAGAAGGCCTGATCGGGATAGCCGAAGCGATGCCACGAGGCCGTCACCACCAGCATGCCGAGCCGCACCCGGAGATCGCGCGCCACGATGTCGAGGCTGCTCACGTTGCCGCCATGCGAATTGACGAGGATCAGCTTGCGGACGCCGGCCCGATGGACGCTCTCGCCGATCTCGGTCCAGGCGCGGATGACGGTGTTCGGCCGAGAGGGTCAGCGTGCCCGGATAGGCGGTGTGCTCGTTCGACTTGCCGATGCTCTGGACCGGCAGGAACAGCACCGGAATGTCGTCCGGCAGCATCGCCGCCACCGCCGCAGATAGCCTTCCATGATGAAGGTGTCGACGCCGACGGGCAGATGCGGGCCATGCTGCTCGATGGCCGCGACCGGCAGCACCGCGATATGGCCGCTCATGTCTGTCGCGCCGAAATCCTGCCACGTCCACTCGGCCCAGAACTTCGATGGGACCGTCTGGTCTCTCATGGTTCGCGGCCCGCCACGGCCTCGATCTCGACCAGGAACTCCGGCCGCGCGAAGCCCGCAACGATCATCAGCGTCGAGGCCGGCGGCGGGGTCGGCACGTAGCGGTCGCGCGCCGCCATGTAGCCGAGCAGATGCTCGCGTCCGGTCACGTAGGCGTTTAGCCGGATGAGGTCCGCAAGACCGAGGCCGGCTTCGCCCAGGATGGCGGCGATCGCGTCGAAGCAGAGCGCGGCCTGCGCCTCGAGCGTCGTCCGGAATGGTTCCGTCGCGCCGGATGCCGAGCTGGCCGGAGCAGAAGACGAGCCGCGTGCCGGCCGGCACTTCGATCCCGTGCGCATAATTGGCGAAAGGCGGGTGGATCGAGGTGGGGGCGAGCCGGCGCATCAGATCCAGCCCTGCAGCTCGCGGCGCACCACCGCCTCGATCACCGCCATGCCATCCGGCGTGTCGTTGAGGCACGGGATGCGCGCGAACTTGCTCGCCGCCGCCGGCGTGAAAATATTCCGCATTTTCGCCGCCGATCTCCTCGATGGTCTCCAGGCAGTCGGCCGAGAACCCAGGCGTGATCACGGCCAGCCGCTTCACGCCGTCGCGCGCCAGCGCCTTGATGGTCTCGTCGGTGTAGGGCCGCAGCCATTCGGCGCGGCCGAAGCGCGACTGGAAGGTGAGGCGGAACGTTTCGGGCGTCATGCCCATAGCCTCGCGCAGCAGCCGCGCCGTCTTGGCGCACTGGCAATGATACGGGATCGCCCTTCAGCAGGTACTCCTTGGGCACGCCGTGGAAGGAGGCGAGAATGACCTCCGGCTCGAAATCGAGCCGCGCCAGCCCCTCCCGCAACGAGCGCGCCAGGGCCGCGATATAGGCGGGGTCGTCGTGATACGGCGGCGCCACGCGCAACGAAGGCTGCCAGCGCATGGTCATCAGCGCCTCGAAGGTCTTGTCGCAGGCGGTGGCCGTGGTGGCGGCGGCATATTGGGGATAGAGCGGCACCAGCAGGATGCGGTCGCAGCCCTGGCCCTTGAGCCGGTCGAGCGCCGAACGGAGCGACGGATTGCCGTAGCGCATGCCCCAATCGACCACGATGCGGCCAGCGTTTTCGGGCCCGAACGCGCCGGCTTCGATCGCGGTTGCGAGCTTTTCGGCCTGACCGCGCGTGATCGTCTTGAGCGGGCTCTCGTCGCGTTCGCGATTCCAGATCGTTTCGTAATCCTTGCCCTTCCGGCCGGGCCGGATGGTCAGGATGACGCCGTTGAGGATCAACCACCAGAGCGCCCGCGGCGTCTCGATGACGCGGCGGTCGGACAGGAATTCGGCGAGGTAGCGTCGCATGGACCAGTAGTCGGTCGCATCCGGAGTGCCGAGGTTGCTGAGCAGCACGCCGATACGCGGCGTCGCAACGGGCGGGTGGTCCGGCGGCAGCACGGCAGCGGCGGCGGTCCGCACGGGATCGACGGCGATCGTCACTGGCCGGAGTCCCCCGCGGCATGAAGCCCGTTCGCAGCCCGTGCGCCCAATCCGGCCGGCCGTTGGCTAGCGCGCGGTCCGCTGCACGATCGTGCGCGTAGGAGATGGACAGCATCTCGATCATGAGGCCCTCAGCCCTGGTCTCGACAACAGCATAGCGGGCCGCAGGGCTGCCCTGTTCGGACATATGGGGTGGGTCACTCGCATCGTCATGGTAGGCGGGACATCCCACGCTGCCAGGATTGACGATCCAAGGCCCACTGGGGAGCTTCAGGATGCGGGGCTGATGGCTGTGGGCAGTCAGGACCAGATCGGCGTCGAGATTGCCGAGCCGGGCGCGGACGGTGGCGGCGGACGCGGCGACGAGGTGTTCACCCCATTGGTCTTCGAGAAGATAGGCCGCGTCGTCACCGGGCCGGGCGTGCATCGCCACGATGCCGGGCGCGATGACACGCGTCTGCGGCAGATTGTCGAGCCACGCGAGAGCCTCCCTGTCGAGCGCCGAGCGGGCGTAACGGTCGGACGGGCCGAGGGCGGCGGCTTCCCCGGCCGTGACCCATCGGTCGTGGTTGCCGCGGACCGTCGGCCATCGCATCCTCCGAAGAAGATCGAGCGTCTCCCTCGGCCACAGCGGTCCCGAAACGCAGTCGCCCAGGTCGACCACGGCATCCACGTGTCGCTCGGCCAGGTCGATGATGACGGCTTCGAGCGCCGGCAGATTGCCATGAATATCGGCGAGAACCGCGAGCCGCATCAATGCACCTGCGTCCCGAAGTCCTCGGGCCAAAGCGAATGGAAGTGCTGCACCGGCCCGTGGCCACCGCCAACCCTAAGCGTGCTGCTGCGCAGCAAGGCCTCGGTCAGATAGTCCTTGGCGGCTTCCACCGCCTCGACCAGCGTCGCGCCCCGGGCCAGGCACGCTGCGATCGCCGAGGAGAGTGTGCACCCCGTGCCATGGGTGTTGCGGGTCTCCACACGTTCCGCCGAAAACACCGTGTGGCGCTCCCCATCGAACAGGATGTCGACCGATTCGGCCCCGCCAAGATGGCCGCCCTTGACCAAGACCGCGGCACCGCCTTCAGCATAGATGCGCTCGGCAAGTTCTCGCATGCCGGCCTCATCGCGGGGCACGGTCCTGTCGGCGAGCCGGGCCGCCTCGGGCAGGTTTGGCGTGACTATGGTCGCGAGCGGCAGCAGGTCGCGTCGGATCGCGTCGACCACGTCGGGTGCCCCCAGACTGTCGCCGCTGGTCGCCACCAGTACGGGGTCGAGCACGATCTTCTCCTGTCCCTGCGCCCGCAGGCGGTCCGCTACCGTCGCGACGATGGCGCCGCTGGCCAGCATGCCGATCTTGACGGCATCGACCCGGATGTCGGCGAAGATCGCGTCGAGCTGGGCACCGAGGAATTCCGGCGGCGGGACGTGGATCGCCGTGACGCCGCGCGTGTTCTGCGCGGTCAGCGCCGTGATGGCCGCCATGCCATAGCAAGCGAAGGCCGAAAACGTCTTGAGGTCGGCCTGAATGCCCGCGCCGCCGCTCGGGTCGGATCCGGCGATCGCCAGGAGGTTCGGGATCATCGCAGCCGGGCGGTGTTGTCGGAGAGAGCCATGCGTGCTCTCTAGCACCCGCCATGCCACTGGGACAGCGCCTCTGCAGCACACGACTCGCCCTGCGTGCCGGTCCGCTATATACGGCGGAAGTCAACGTAGGTCGATCGGAGAAGCGAAATGAGGCTGTGGCGCACCATTCTGGCCGCCGCCGGGTTCGGCATGGTCCTGGTCGGCGGGGCCTCGGCGGCTGAGACCAACGTCGCGGTGGCGGCGAACTTCACGGACGCCGCCAAGGAGATCGCCGCAGCTTTCAAGGCGAAGACGGGCGACGAGGCGGTGCTGAGCTTCGGCGCTACGGGCCAGCTCTATACCCAGATCACCCAGGACGCCCCGTTCCAGATCTTGCTATCGGCCGATCAGGAGCGGCCCAAAAAGGCCGTCGCCGACGGGCTCGGCGTGCCGGGCAGCGTCTTCACCTATGCGGTCGGCAAGCTCGTCCTGTGGAGCAAGGACCCCGCGACCGTGAAGGGCGAGGAGACGCTGAAGGCTAACACCTTCACGAAACTCTCGATCTGCGACCCGGTCGCGGCTCCCTATGGCGCGGCTGCCGTCGAGACCATGAAAGCGCTGAAGCTGTACGACACGCTGCAGCCGAAGCTCGTCACCGGCGCCAACATCTCGCAGGCCTTCCAGTTCGTCGACACCGGCAATGCTGAGGTGGGCTTCGTGGCTTTGTCGCAGCTGACCGGCAACAAGGGCGGCTCCCGCTGGCTTGTGCCGCAGGATCTGTACAAGCCGATCAAACAGGACGCCGTTCTGCTCAAGAAGGGTGCCGACAACGAGGCCGCGAAAGCGTTCATGACCTTCCTGAAGAGCCCCGAGGCGACAACGATCATCCAGAAATACGGCTACGCGCTGAACGCGCAGAGCTGAGACACAGTGGGCGCCTTGCCGCCGGATATCTGGCAGCCCGCCGCGCTGACAATCGAACTGGCGGCGATCACGACCGTGATCCTCCTCGTCGTCGGGACGCCGGTCGCCTGGTGGCTGGCCCGCTCGCGCGCCTGGTGGAAGGAGGGGATCGGAACCGTCGTGGCGCTGCCCTTGGTGCTGCCGCCCACCGTGCTGGGCTTCTATCTGCTGGTCCTCCTCGGGCCGAGCGGTCCTGGCGGTGCCATCGCCGGGCTCTGGGGCCAGCGCACGCTGGCCTTCACCTTCCCGGGGCTGGTGATCGGCTCGGTGCTTTATTCGATGCCGTTTGTGGTGCAGCCGATCCGCAACGCGTTTGCTGCCATGGGGGATCGCCCGCTGGAAGTCGCCGCGACCTTGCGGGCGTCCCCGGTGCGTGCGTTCTGGACCGTCGCGGTGCCGCTCGCCCGCCCCGGCTTTCTCTCGGCCGCCGTGCTCGGCTTTGCCCACACGGTCGGCGAATTCGGGGTCGTCTTGATGATCGGCGGCAACATTCCTGGCGTGACCAAGGTGCTGTCCGTCGCCATCTATGACGACGTCGAGACCATGCAGTGGTGGAATGCGAGTATTCTGGCCGGCGGCATGGCGCTGTTCGCCTTCGCTGTGATTCTGGCGATGACGTTGATCGAAAAGCGCATCGTGCAGGCCGGCCGTTGAGCGGTGCCGGTACCATCGCGATCGCGTTCCACGGCACCCTGGGTGGCTTCCAGGTCGACGCGGCCTGCACTGTGCCGGCGCGAGGGATTACGGCCCTGTTTGGCCCCTCCGGTTGCGGCAAGACCACGGTGCTGCGCTGCGTTGCCGGACTGATGCGGCTTCCGGGCCGCTGTGTGGTCGATGGTGAGGTCTGGCAAGATGGGTCGCTGTTCAGGCCCCCTCACCGCCGCGCGGTCGGCTACGTGTTCCAGGAAGCGAGCCTGTTCCCGCATCTATCGGTCGAAGGAAATCTGCTCTACGGGGCCGGTGGGCGAAGGCCGCAGTCCGGAGGCGGGCGCGTGGGGTTTGATGACGCGGTCGCGCTGCTTGGCCTCGCTTCGCTGCTCGATCGGGCCCCCCGCCACCTCTCCGGCGGCGAGCGCCAGCGCGTGGCGATCGGGCGGGCTCTCCTTTCCCAACCGAAGCTGCTGCTCATGGACGAGCCGCTCTCCGCACTCGACCGCCAGAGTCGGGACGAGATCTTGCCCTTCCTGGAACGGATCCATGAGAGCCTTGCCGTCCCGGTGTTCTACGTGACCCACGACATGGCCGAGGTGGAACGCCTGGCTGACGCACTGGTGCTGATGGAGATGGGACACGTCCGCGCCTCCGGGACGCTGGCGGACCTGCAGAGCGATCCGACACTCCCAATCGCCGGGGTTCGCGGCGCCGCCGTCAGCATCGACGCCACCGTCGTGGAGATCGATGCCGACTTCGGACTGACGACGCTCGAGGCCGAAGGCGCCCGATTCATTGTGCCGGGCCTTGACGTCGCCCTTGGTGCGCGCCGCCGCCTGCGCATCGCGGCAGGCGACGTCAGCCTGTCGCGCTCGCCGCCCCCGGACAGCACGATCCTGAACCTTGTTCCGGCCCGCATTGAAACCGCCACGCCGGTCGGCGAACACGAGGTGCTGGTCCTGCTACGTGCGGGCAGTCTTGAGAGAGGCCCAAAGCTGCTGGCGCGCGTGACCCGACGATCGTGGAGCCGCTTGGGCCTGGCGGCAGGCCTCAACGTGATTGCCCAGGTGAAGAGCGTTGCCCTGGTTCGCCCGGAGCGGTCATAGAGGTCGGGCGGCGTTGCCGTCCCTGAGTTCGGTTGACGCGCGAATGGCCGCAGGAACGCCGCCCGCCGCCCGGCGTTGACGGTGGTCTTCCGATCGAGATCTGGTCATGTCTTCATTCGGTCAAGCGCCCCTCAGGGCATCCTTCATTCTCGCCGCGATCACTGCCTTCGCGCCGCCCGCAACTGCCTCCGACGTCAAGGGCGCAATCGGCTCCGCGGCCAAGCGGCTCACCGGCTCCACGGGAACCGCCACAATCGAACGCGTCGCCAACTTCTCGCATCAGGTGACCGGCGTCGCGGTTTCCGAAACGGGCCGGATCTTCGTCAATTTCCCGCGCTGGTCCGAGGACGCGCCGATCTCCGTCGCCGAATGGAAGGACGGGAAGCTCGTGCCCTATCCCGATGCCGAGTGGAACCGGTACCGCAACGCGGCGCCGCTCTCGCCGGCCGACCACTTCGTCTGCGTCCAGGCCATGACGGCAGATGGCAAGGGCAGTCTCTGGGTTATCGATCCGGCTGCGCCGAACACCGAGTTCATCGTGCCGGGCGGGCCGAAGCTGGTGAAGATCGACCTCGCCAGCAACAAGGTGGTGCAGACCTTCGCGTTCGGTCCCGATGTCGCGCCGCAGGGGAGCTACCTCAACGACGTCCGCTTTTCGCCTGACGGCAAGTGGGCCTACATCACCGATTCAGGCGCGACGGGCGCCCTCGTCGTGGTCGATCTCACGACCGGCAAGGGCCGCCGCCTGCTCGAGGGCGATGTGTCCACGATGCCGGACAAGTCCATCAAGGTCACGGTCGACGGGGTCGAACTCAGGCAGCCAGACGGCCGCGGCGTGCAATTCGCAGCCGATTCGATCTCGATCGATCCGAAGGGCGAGTACCTGTACTGGCAGCCGCTGACAGGTGCGACGCTCTACAAGATAGCCACGTCCGCCCTGCAGGACCCGAACCTGTCGCCGGACCAGCTCAAGGGCAAGGTCGAGAAGGCGGCCGACAGCCAGCCGAACGACGGGCTCTGGACCGATAAGAGCGGCCGCATCTTCTTCACCGATCTCCAGCACAGCGCGGTGACGACGCTCCAGCCGGACGGTACGAAAGCCACTCTCGTGCAGGACCCGCGCCTCCGCTGGCCCGACACCTTCGCCGAAGGCCCCAACGCGACGCTCTACGTGACCAATTCGGCCATCAACGACTCGCCTCGCTTCAATGCGAAGGGCTGGAAGAGTACGTCGTTCAACCTGTGGAAGATCGTGCCGAAGGGTGCGGGCGAGATCGACGCCAATCCGGCGTTCGGGAAATGATCAGAGCGAGGCTATCTCGGCTCATGGGAGCCGCTTGATCCGACTGATTTGCCCGGCCGTGTCGGCAGCGGGCATAATCCTTCGTCCTCGATGAAGACGAAGGCCGTTCCATGCGCTACGCACTGCTTTGCTATCATGACGAAGACGTCGTCTGCTCCTGGAGCAAGGAGGAGGACGACGCCGTTATGGCGCGGCTCGGCGTGGTGCATGATCGGCTAGTCGACAGGGGCCAATTGGGCCCGGCAATTCGGCTGCTGCCGACGACCGCCGCGACAACGCTGCGGAAGTCCGGCGAGCCATTGGTGATCGACGGGCCTTACGCCGAAACGAAGGAGCAACTGCTCGGCTTCTACATTATCGACGTGGACGATCTCGACACTGCGCTCGACGTGGCGCGCCAGCTCGCGGCCGCCAATCCCGGCGGCGCCTATGAGATCCGTCCGGTCGCTCTCTACGTTCCCGACAGACGCGATGGCGCCGAGCCGTGACCGAAGCAGCTTGGATCAACGCGGCGCTCACGGCGGCGCGCCCGCAGGCGATCGGGGCGCTGCTCCGTTACTTCCGTGATCTCGACACCGCGGAAGAGGCCTTCCAGGACGCCTGCCTGCGGGCCCTGAAGAGTTGGCCCGAGAACGGGCCACCGCGCGACCCGACCGCCTGGCTCATCCTGGTCGGCCGCAATGCGGCGCTCGACGGCGTCCGCCGCCGGACCAAGCAGGATCCTTTGCCGGCTGACGATGTGCTGTCGGACCTCGGCGACGCCGAGACGCCAATGGCCGACCGGCTCGACAATTCGCACTACCGCGACGACGTCCTCCGCCTGCTCTTCATCTGCTGCCACCCCGATCTGCCGGCGACGCAGCAGATCGCGCTGGCGTTGCGCGTCATCTCGGGCCTGTCCGTCAAACAGATCGCCCGCGCCTTCCTGGTCAGCGAGGCGGCCATGGAACAGCGCATTACGAGGGCGAAGGCGCGCGTTGCCAAATCGAACGTGCCCTTCGAGGCGCCAGGTCCCGCGGAGCGAAGCGAGCGTTTCGCCGCCGTCGCGGCCACGATCTATCTGGTGTTCAACGAGGGGTATTCGGGCTCGGACGGGTCGACACGCGCCGAACTCTGCGGCGAGGCCATCCGCCTCGCCCGCCTGATGTTGCGGTTGTTCCAGAGCGAGCCCGAGATCATGGGGCTGACGGCGCTGATGCTGCTCCAACATGCCCGGGCAGCCGCCCGGCTCGATCCCGCCGGCGACATCGTGCTCCTGGAGAACCAGGATCGCCGGCTGTGGGACAGCAAGCTCATCACCGAGGGTCTCGCTCTCGTGGACAAGGCGATGCGCCACCGCGCGCCCGGCCCCTATCAGATCCAGGCCGCGCTTGCGGCCTGCCACGCCCGTGCTGCCAAACCTGCAGAGACAGATTGGGCGCAGATCGACGCGCTCTACGGCGCGCTGGAGTGGATGCAGCCCTCGCCTGTCGTTACTCTCAACAGGGCGGTGGCGGTGGCAAAGCTGCGCGGCCCCGCGGCGGCTCTCGCCATGATCGAACCGCTGGAACAGCGACTCTCGGGCTACTTTCACTTCTACGGCGCACAAGGCGCGTTTCTGCTGCAGATGGACCGGCGTGCCGAGGCGCGGGTGGCCTTCGACAAGGCCATTGCACTTGCGCATTCGCCGGCCGAGGCCGCGCATATCCGCAGCCATCTCGATCGGCACATGACGGAGAGCGGCGTGCACAGTTTGTCGCGTTCCGGCTGAATCACCGGTTCGTCTGGGAGCGGCGTCGCCGCAATTGAAATCAACACCGCGCCTGTCGGCATGAGGGGAACTGGTTCGTCCTTGGGCCTCGCAGGAGGACATCATGAGCGAACAACCGCAACGGGCCGAAATCAAAGGCGGCGCCATTCCCTATTTGTCGGTAGAGGGCGCTGTGAAGGCGGTCGAATTCTATGAACGGGCTTTCGGTGCCGCCGTGGCCATGATCGTGCCTGTCGACGACAAAGGCCGCACGATGCATGCTCACGTTCACGTGAACGGCGCGTCGGTCATGCTCAGCGACTGTTATCCGGAGCACGGCTATTCATACCAACCTGCTCAGGGGTTCAACATCCTGCTCCCCGTCGATGATGTGGACGCGTGGTTTCAGCGGGCGGTCGAGGCCGGCTGTACGGCCGTGATGCCAGTCGCCGACATGTTCTGGGGCGACCGCTACGGGCAGGTCCGTGACCCGTTCGGAGTTACCTGGGCCTTCAGCGCGCCGATCCGCTGACGCCCCAGACCCCCAGGCAGCGAACTTCCGAACGCCGACAACGTCGGTGTTGCGCAACGGGATATTCCATAAGGCGAGTGCCATGACACCCGATCCGGCGAGCCCGCCTCAAACGCGCTCCGCAATCGTTTCCCGCTACGCGGGATGGGGGCTCACCGGCTTGTTCGTCGCGTTCATCGGGTTCGACACGAGCATCAAACTGATGGGGCTGCCTGCGGTCGAGGAAACCTTGATGGGCCTCGGTTATCCGCGGGGCCTTGGATTCGGTATTGGGGTTCTCGAGGCCGTGCTGCTGGTTCTGTATTTGATTCCCGCGACGTCGGTGCTCGGCGGCGTTCTGTTCGTGGGCGTGTTCGGGGGAGCCATCGCAAGCCATGTTCGGGCGGGTTCGCCGCTCTTCACTCATGTGCTGTTCGGTGTCTATCTCGGATTGTTTGCCTGGGGTGGACTTTGGCTGCGCGACCCGGCGTTACGCCGGCTCTTTCCGCTGAGGCGCCGAGCAGACCAAAGCCGTTGAGACGTCGTGGCGCGCAACTGGTGTTCGTCCCAGGCGTTGACCAGCGCGCTCTTGAGCGAGGATGGCCATGGCGGACGACGAGGAAACCCAACAAAAGCCGCCGCCTCATCCGGGTGACGAGGCTCAGCCTGGAACGCCAGGGACCGGCGAGAATGTCTGCCCTGTTTGCCGAGGGACCAAGACGTTCAACAAAGCACCCTGTCAGAACTGCGGCGGCACCGGCGTCGTGATCGAGGGCATCGGTGGCGCATAGCCGGTCTTCCGGATACGTACTGTTCCGGCATCGGCGTAAGACTTCTCTTCGACGATTTTCGCCCGCGTGAGTAGGTTTATCCGCTTCTTCAAGGCCGCCCGTCGGTCGTTGGTGATGTAGACGGCCCGAGCAAGAGCGACGAACTCGGGGCCGAAATCGCCTTGAGTCTCCACAAATCCGAAGGTCGTCTTCAATCGTCCAGAGCTGCAGGTTGACTTTGCGGAGCTCGGACTCGAGTTCTGAAAGTTCCTCACTGCCGTGACCAAGGTGCGCGTATCGGGCGGCTTGCAGCGTGGCGAGTTCGTGCTTCACGTTCGCGAGCCGGGCCGGCTCGGCGAGCCGCTCGGCCTTGATCTCCAGAATCGTGATCTTGTCGATCAGTTCGCCGCTGCCGACTTCGACGAGCAGCGGGGCGGGAGAGCGGGTGCCGGCCTGGTGCATGCGAACAGTCCTGCTTGATGGAGTTCGACCGAAACGCACCGCGATCTAGCGTCCGGTCTCGATGCGGGCGTAGACCTGCTCGGTGAACAGGTAGATGTGCGAGCCGATGAAGGTGGCCGTCAGACTGAGCACGATGAAGATGGCGATGATCTTCGGCACGAAGGTCAACGTCATTTCCTGGATCTGCGTCAGGGCCTGGAACAGGGCGATGACAATGCCCACCACCATGGCCGTGAGCACGGCAGGGCCGGCTGCGATCACGATGGTCCAGATCGCGCTTTGAATGAGGCCGAGCGCGTCGGCCTCATTCACGTCCCGCTGACCGCGACGGTGTTGTCGAGCGTGAGGGTCGACCCGTTCGCCAAAGTGGCGGTGGCCACACCGCCGCTGGCGAGAGCCACCGACACGACCTTTCCCGATTGCGAACCGTCGGCCGACGTGACGGTCCGCCCAATGACGGTCTCTGCCTGCGTGAGCGAAGAGGTGGTCAGCAGCGTGTCGAGCTTGCTGTTGGTCTGGATCGCCTGTTCGACATTGGAGAAGGAGGCGAGCTGGCCGAGGTATTGGGTCGGGTCGGTCGGGCTCGTGGGATCCTGGTTCTTCATTTCCTGGACAAGCAGCTTCAGGAACGAATTGTAATCGACCGTTGCGGCCTGGGCTGTGGACGAAGTCGTGCTCGCCGAAGTCGGCGAGGGGGATGTCGCGGAATTCACCTGCATGGTGCCGGCCTTTCGTAGGCGCCGCTTGAGAGCGGTCAGGAGGCCTCGGCGAGCGCCGGGGCGGGGTTCAGGATCGTGTCCTCGAGCGGCAGGATGCTGCGGATGGTTTTGAGCGCTTCGAAGTACCGCTTGCGGTCCACGAGGGCCGCGACCCGCGCCAGTCCCTCGAACATCTTGTTGTCGCTGCAGATGGCTGCCAGTGCGGCCCCATGTCGATCGAACATGTCGCGGTTGGCCGGGCGCTCCTGGCCTTCCATCAGCATCATCTGCACGATGAAGTACCATTGACGCAGCGGCGTTGTGGCATCCTTTTCCTGCATGATGTGGTTTTCGAGCAGAAACACCGCATCGTTCATCAGTTCGAGCGAGACCTTCCGGTCGGCCCGCAAGACGGCACCATTGACGTAGAGTTTCTCGTTCGCGCGCAGCGTGATGTGCATGGTGGTCCCTTAGGTCAGTCCGTCACGAATGATGCCGCAGATGTCCGCCAGCTCGGCAAGGTCGCGTGACTGGCCGGCGTCGATGCGGCTCGCTTCGGCCATCACGGCGAGACCGATCGACACCAGGCTCGCACGAAGCTGGTCTGGAAGGTCGTTGTCCGGGCTGCTCAGGCTTTTGACGAGCAGTCCCCAGAGCTGGATCACGTAGGCGGTCGCCTCGCGCTGCGCGGTCGAACCCGGTGCGGTGTCCGCCGCTCGCCTGAGCAGCACGACGGCGCGATCGAGCGCCTGCCGTTCCTCGGCACGCGTCGTCTGCGCGCTGTCGGCCAGGATTTCGGCATAGGAACTCTGATACATTCAGGGGCCAAAGCTCGGCGGTATGGGAGGGCGATGTCATCAGGCGAGATAGGTCACAAGGCTCATCTGCTGCATTTGCGCGGTGAGCTCGTAGGAGGCTTGGATCTGCGTCTGCAGGCTGCTGATCTTCGTCGAGAGTGCATAGGCGTCGACCCCGTCGAGGCTGTCCGACCGGGTCGACAGGAGTGAGATCTGCGTGGACATACTGTCGTTGGCGCTGGAGATGGCCGACTGCGTGACACCCACGCCCGCCTCCATGTTGGTCAGGCCGGCGAACGCCTTGCTGACGAGCGAGGTGGCCGACGAGATCGCCGCCTGCGTCGCATCGGAGGACAGCGTCCCCCCGGCGAACTCCTTGATCATCGAATAGGCTTGGGCAAGCTCCCGGAACGGTTCGGCATTGGCGCTAACCGACGTCTGCGCCGTCTGGCCCGGCGCGATCTGACCGGACGACACCGTGTCGGACGCCGTGGACCAGGTCGCGCCGTAGGACGATGCGCTGAACAGCGACGCGAACTGCGTGTCGAGGAAGCTCTGCATGTCGCTGCCGCTGACGGTAGCGGCGGCCGACGAGGTCTGGGACGTGCCGAACGCGGCGGAGAAGGCGTCGTCGATGGCCTGTTTGTTCGCCGAGGCCGGCGACTCCGTGTAAGCCGTCATCGGCTGCGCGTCGGAGTTGATGCCGCCGAAGATGTACTGCCCTGAGACGGTGGTGTTCAGCGTCGAGGTCAGGGCCGCAAGATTGCTTGCCGCGGTGCTGGACAACGACGCCGTGCCGGTCGATGCCGAGGTCGTCAGTGTCGTCAGAAACGCGCTCGCGGCCGTGCGCAGGGCATCCAGTGACGACGAGGTCGCGGTGAGACGGGTGCTCGCCATGGCGTTGGTTGTGGTCAACGTCTGCAGACGGTTCTGCTCGGCACTCAGCGCCACCAGCTGGCCCGAACCGCTGCCGAGCGTGAGCCCGGGATCCGCCAGTTTGCCGCTGCTGAGCTCCGCCTGCGCCTTTGCCAACGCGCTCTGCGCCTGCATGACGCTCTGCCGGCTGGCGGTCGAGATGCTTGGCGAGGAGATGTAGACCACCGGCGCGCCTCTACTGGATCGCGCTGAAGAGTGCGGTGAACATGCCGTTCACCGTCGACATGAGCTCGGCCGAGCTCTGGTACGAATGCTCGAGGCTGAGCATGAGAGATAGCTGATCGTCGAGGTTCACGCCCGTGGCGCTGCTGAGGGCCGAACTCGTTTGCGAGGCCACGGCGGATTTGGCCGTCGCCGCGTCCGAGGCGTTTTGCCTGCTCGCCTCGAGCCAGCTCACGGACGAGGTGGCATAGCCGCCAAGCGAGCCTTGCGCCGCACCACCCGAAGCCGCGTTGAAGTTGCGCGACGACCCGAGACTGGTCACCAGCGCGGCCACGTGCGCGGCGTAGCCCGCAGCGCCGGTCGTATTCGCCACATAGGCGCTGTTGCCCGGATCGCCGATGCCGCCGTCGCGCAGGCGGGTGAGCGTGCCCCCTTGGCTCGGATCCACATTGGCGTTGACCGCGATGCTCGCCGCAATGCCGGTCTGGCTCGTCGTCGGCATGATGGGCGAGCCGGAATAGGTGAAAAGGCCCGGAATGGTGGGGGCACCTCCGCCCGTCTGGTCGGATTCGGCGAAGGCCGAAACGAGACCGCTGGCGATCTGGTCGAGCTGGTTCTGGTAGGCGACGGTCGTGGTGTCGCGCAACTGCGTGAGGCCGGCGATGCTGCCGCTCTTCAAGCCCATCACGGCGGAGGGGCCCGTCACCGGCACGCCGTCGATGCTGACCGCGCCGCCCACCGCGCCATCGGTGTAGGCTGTGGTCGGCGTGAAGCTCACGGTTCGCGGCGACCCCTGGAACAGCGTCACGCCGCTGTCGGTATAGATCGCCATGCCGCCGTCCGCCGATGCGGTCGTGCTGATCCCGAGGTCGCTCGACAGCGACACCAGCAGCTTGTCCCGTTGATCCTGCAGGTCCGTCGTATCACTGCCGGATGCGGTGCCCTTCACGATCGCGTCGTTGACGGTCTTGAACTGACCGAGCAGGCTGTTCACGTCCGCGACCGCCGAAGCGAGATCCTTGTCGGCCTGGCTGCGTACGCTCTGCACAGTCGTCGAAGCGGAATTCAGCGCGCCTGCCAGGTTCTTGGCGGCGGTGACCACGGCTTGCCCGGTGCTCGCGTCGCTCGGCGTTGCGGAATACAGCTGGAGCGCGTCGTCGAGCTTGCCGATCAGCACCGCGGGTGAGTTCCCGGCCGTTGTTGTCGCGGTGGCGGAATCATCCGTGCTGTTGGCCAGGCTGACGGTCTGTTCGATCTGGTCGAGCCCGTCTGAGACCGCGCCAGCGGCCGCGGAGTCGGACGTCGAGCTCAACAGGTTGCCGAACAGCGCCGTATCGGTGGCGCGGGATACCGAGACGATCGACCCCGTGCCATTGGCCACCGTGGCAATGTTGGCGATCTTGCGCGTGTAGCTCGGATCGTTGACGCCGGCGATGTTGCGCGAGACGATCGACGACAGCGCGGCGTTGGTCGCCAGCGCCGACTGCGCGATGTTGAGGGTTGCGGAGAGCCCCATCATTCGTCTCTCGAGGTGCGCCTCTTAGAAGTGCAGGTTGTTGAGGACACTGAGCATGTCCGACGTCGTCTGCAGCACCTTGGAATTTGCCTCATAGCCGCGCTGGGCCGAGATCATGTTGGTCAGCTCGGTCGCGAGGTCGACGGTCGAACTCTCGAGTGAGGATGAGTCGATCTTGCCGAGGCCGCCCGTGTTCGCGGTCCCCACCACCATCGGGCCGGAGTCGCCGTTCACCGCATACACATTGCCGGTCAACGGGGTGAGATTGTTCGGGCTTTGGACGTCGGCGAGCGGGATGCGGTACGTGGCGTTGGTGATGCCGTTGGCATAGACCGAGGTCACGGTGCCGTCTTTCCCAATCGTGATGTGGTCGAGCTTGCTCGGTGAACTGCCGTCGACGGTGCCGGCGCTCACCGAAAAGCCGGTCGCGAGCTGCGTCGACTTGCTCATGTCGATCGCGACCGTATTGCCGTTCGGAATCGCGACCGACAGCGTCGAGCCGCTCGACAGGTTGCCGGTGGTTGGGTCGAAGGTCAGCGCCTGGGTCGTCATCGGACCGGCCGAATAGGGGAATCCGGCGCCGGCGGCCGCGCCGGCCTGGTTGTAGATGGCCGCCTCCCAGCTGTTGGCACCCGTCTTGGTCAGGTAGACGTCGAGGTTCACCGCCGTGCCGAGGTTGTCGTAGGCGACGAGTGACGTCTTTTCGGTGTAGGTCGCGCCGCTGGCGTTGGTGGAGGGCAGGGAGGCCGCCGCCACCGCAGTCGCGGTCGACGGCAGGTTGACCGAAAGCGTGCCCGTGTTCGAGGCCGCGGCCGCCAGCGCCTGGCTGCTGATATTCACGACGGACAGCGCCGAGGCAGCACCGCCGCCAGCCAGACTGTAGCCCATCAGCTTGTAGCCGGCGGTGTTGATGAGGTCTCCGCTGGCGTCGGGCACGAAGGAGCCCGCCCGGGTCAGGGCTGTGCCGCCCGCGCTATCCTGCACGACGAAGAAGCCGTTTCCGGAGACCGCGAGGTCGGTGGTCGACGACGTGCTGGAGATCAGGCCCTGATCGGTCACGCCGTAGCGCGTCACCGATTGGACGCCGCCCGACTGGTAATCGCTCGTCGCCTCGTTGCCGAGGAGCGTCTCGAACTCGGCGTCAGCCCGTTTGTAGCCAGTGGTGCTGGCATTCGCGATGTTGTCGCCGATCGTGCTGAGCTTGGTCGACTGGGCCGCCATGCCCGAAATCGACGTATTAAGCGCCGCGAAGAGACTCATGGTTCATCCATTGCAACGGACCCGGCCAGGATGGCGGATCGACCTTGCGTCAAGCTGTTGGACGGTCAGGCGCTCGGCTCGCCGCAAAAGCTGCGGGCTTTGTCGGTCCAAGAGCCGAAGCCACTCTTCACCATCCGGCCGATGACGTTGCAGACGTATTTCTTCTGCGCCGGATTGTTGTTCGGCCCCGCGTTGTAGCGGGCGACCGCGAGGGTCCAGGTCCCCTCGCGTGTCTTGAGTTCATTGAGGAACCGCGCCGCGTAGTCGATGTTGTGCGCCGGATCGAACATCTCGCTCACGGAGGCGAAGTGATCGCCGTGCCAGCGGTAGTTGATCTGCATGCAGCCGACATCGATGAACTTGGCGCCGCTGCGTTGCGCCGTCTCGAAGGCCTGCAGCCCTTCAGCAAGGCTGTCGTTGAACGAGCCGCGGCCGTCGATGTTCAGGGTGAAAGGATGCAGTCCGTTCTGGCCGCCGGTCTCGACCAGTCCGACCGCGTAGAAAACCGCGAGCGGGATACGATAGCGTGCGGCGGCCGCGGCGATGTGGGTCTCGCAGGTCTGCGCCGGGGCGCCTGCCATGGCCACATCAGCCAGGCTAAACGTAAAGGCTGCCGTCAACACCGCTGCGGCGCAGCTGCGGAAGCGGGATGCTGTCATCATCGATCTTAATCTTGCGTGAGGAGGAGGATTCGGAGCGCTGCCCCTGGCGTGGCTGGCCGCCGTCGGCGGACGCCGACGACGCGGATGCGTCCTGCCGGTTCTGAGCACCTTGGGGTGGGGTACCGGATGCATCCGGTGTGTTGTGGTCCGTGCCCCCCGACAGCCCGATCAGCGCAAGGTGATTGCGGCTCAGGCCCGCCGCTTCGACCGCCGCGGTGATCACGTGCCTGTCTCGTTCGAGCAGTTGCAATGCCTCGGGGCTCGCGACCGCGATCTTGATGTCGAGGCCCGCGGCCGTCATTCGCATGGTGATTGCAACCGGCCCGAGGTGATCCGGGCTGAGGTTGATCGTCAGCGTGCGCAGGCTCCCTCCGGGGCTCGATCCAACGCTGGCGGAATCGGGTGTCGCTCCGGATGACGCGATGGCTGGGGCGCCGCTGTCGGCCGTCTGCTTCGCTTCGAGGCCGAGCGCGCGCAGACCGTTCACGACCTGCGTGGCGGCACTGGGCGAGATGGCCTGCGCGGCGGCCGGCGCATCCGGCGGCGCTGCCGCCGCAAGCGGGTCCGTGGCGGTCCTGCTTGCTTCGGGGGGGCCACTCGGACGCGATGGCCTTGTGCCCGCTGGGGCATTCGGCGTCTGGCCCGCGCTCGGGCCAATCCGGACGCCACCCTGGGGTACGGCACTATGAATTGCGGGCGGCTGCGTTGCGTTTGACAGCGATGACGCAGCAGGGGGCAGGACGGCGCCGGCAGGCAGCGGAATCGCCGCTGATGGCGCCGAGCCACCCCGCGCGTCGGGTTTGGACACGGCGGAGTCTTGCGGATTGCCTTGGCCGGCTTGGTTCGGAGACGCAGCGGCGCCCGGCGTTGAAGCCGCCGGGTTTGCCCCCCTCGGGCTCCCCATTGCTGATCCGATCAAGGCGGCCAGGGCACCAAGGTCAGGCTGCGCGGCCGTCGTAGCGGCCGGCGGATCGTTTGCATCGTCCGGATCGGTTGCCCCGCCGGCGTGATTCCGCTCGTCACTCGTGCCATCGGAGCGAGACGGACGCGCCCGAGCCCCGCTCATCGTCACGTCCGGGGGGGCCTTCAATTGGCCGAGAACGGCGCCAAACCCCCGGTCCGATTTGTCCGGTCCGGCCCGGGATGCCACGGCGTGCACCCGGGCGCCCGCGGAAACGGCAATGCTGCCGATGTGAGTCATGGCTGGCTCGCCTGCAGAAGGCGTGTGCTGTCGTCGAGGGCGAGCCGCGCCCGGTCGATGGTCGCCTGCAGCAGATCACCGCCGCGCTCCGAGATCATACCGGTTCCAGTTGGCGGCGGACCGGCAGCGCGGATGGCATTGCCGACCGTAATCGCCGCGTCGCGGACCTGGGCGTCCTCCGGGGTCAGTTGGGTCGGATCGAGCGCCGCCAGAGCGAACAGCCCATCGCTCGGGTTCTCCGTTATGACCTGGCTCGCCGCGAGGTAGAGCTTGGCGCGCGTTTCCTCGGCCGAGCCTTTTGGGGCCAGCGCGACGGCCTTCTTGGCCGCGAAGCGCGCGCCGAGGGTCTTGCCGTCCAACAGGGCCGTGCGAGCGACCAGGAGATAGAAGGCCCGGGTTTCGGACACGGGCAGTTCATTGAGCACCGAATCGAGTTGGCTCAGCTGTTTCGTGTTGCCGGCCACGGCCATGCGGATGGCCGCATCGGCGAAGCGCTGGCGGAAGTTGTCGGCGTAGCTCGAGGTGCGATAGCGCCGAAAATACTGCCGCGACAGCAGCATCGCCTTGTCGATCTCGGCTCTGTCGATAAGCAGGAACACCTCGCGCCGGAGCGCGGCCTCTTCGATCAGCGTACCCGGTGCCAGCAATCGCGACGTGTCGAGGAGCTTGATCGCCCGTGCGGCGTCCTGATCGCCGAACAGGGTCGCTTGCACCAGTGCGAGATGCGCGCCCAAAGCGGTCGGGAGCGTCTGTGGATCGACACTGCCAAGCAATTGCCGAGCGATCTCGTCCTGGCCTTCGCCGTAGGCCAGCGAGCCTTTCAACAGGCGATCGATTTCCAGCGGGAAGTTCGACCGTTCGAGGATGGTGCGGATGACGCCGGGGCGCCCGCCGCTGAGCAGGAACAAGACCGCGGCACGCGCGTTGCGCGGCTCCTGCCACACCGCAGGGTCGACGGCTAAGAACCCGTCGGCGATATGCGCCATGAGCTGCGGCTGCGCGGTCTGCGCCGTCGCGTTGCCGTGCGCCACCTGCTCCTGCAGCACCTGCAACGTGCGCATGGCGGCATAGGGCGCCGAGTCGCTGTCTGCCCGCACCAAAGTCGGCAGGGCGCACAGGGCGATCGCAATGGCGATCAGCCGACGCGTCATTTGCCGGAATCACGCAGCAGGATCTCGATGCGGCGGTTTTCCGCCGCGGCCGGATCCTTGGGGTTCTTCGGCTGCCGATCCGCGTAGCCTTCGATCCGCTCGATGCGCTGCTCGTCGAAGCCGCCGCTCACCAGCATGTAATGCGCCATGTGAGCGCGGGCGGCCGAAAGCCGCCAATTGTCATAATTTTCGGTGCGATACGGACGGCTGTCGGTGAAGCCGCGGATCGTCACGACGCCCTTTTCGGTCTTCAGCAATCCGCCGATCTTCTGCATCAGCGCCACCATGCTGGGCGCCGGCCGCGCAGAGGCGATGCCGAACATCGAGAAGTTGGCGCCGTCCGTCAGGTCGATGACTGTTCCCTCGCTCGTGTGGTGGATGTCGAGTTTCGGTACGGCTCCGCCCGGCGTTGTGGCCGCCGTCTGCCGAAGGGCCGCCTCGATCTTGGCCTCCAGGCTGGGCGGCGCGACCGTTGCACTCTTCGGTTTGGTGAGATCGTCTTTGGTTGGCGTCCCGGGAGAGGGGCCATTCGGGATCTGATCCGGCTTCTCGTCCTGTGCCGCCGGGCCTGCGCTTGTCACCGCTTTGGCGATGGCTTTGGGGGGTTCGGGTTTGGGCTCGGCTTGCTGCGCAACGGGCGTGGTTGCTCCCGGAACCGGCAGAACCGGTTCGGCCGTGGTTGGTGGCTGGCCGATCATACCCGCGGCGACCGGCACCGGCTCGAACGGGTCGCGATAGGCCTCGCCGCCCTTGAGACCCACGGCGCCCGAGCCGCCCTTGACGCCGTCGCTCGACGCTTTGGTCTGCTCCCGCGCCGGCTGGGCCTGGTTCTTGCCTGAGATCTCCGCCAGCACGGCGTAGGGGTCGCGGAAGAGATCGGCCTCGTCCATGTGTTCCGATTTGCCGGCCGCAGCCGGTGCGTTCGGATTCATCTTGGTCTCGGTGCCGTTCTTGTGCTCCGTATCGGCCTTGCCTTCGGAGATCTTTGTCTCGGCCCGGCCGTCGGTCTTGTCGGTCTTCGAGTCGGCCTTGTCCTTGGGATCGGGGGCAGGCGCGGCGGCCTTGGGCATCACGCTGGGCGAGCCGGCCTTCGGGTCTTCGAGCCCCTTCGGCTGCGGCGTGGAATCCACCAGTTGTACGGGATTGAAATAGCGGGCGATCACCGCCTTGGTCTTATCGTTGGCCGAGATCAGCCACATGACCAGGAAGAATGCCATCATGGCCGTCATGAAGTCCGCGAAGGCGATCTTCCAGACGCCGCCGTGGTGTTCATCCTCATGGCCGCCGCTATGGCGCTTGATGATGACGATCTCGTGCGGCTCGCTGCTCATGTGTCCGCTCCGTGTGCATCGGCCAGGAGCAGGCTCCAGGGCGCCAGAGCCGAGCGGATTTCGGTTTCGCCGGCCCGCACCACCACGTCCGGCTGATCATCAGCGGGTTCGAACCGAAACCCCGCGCGGTTCCCGAACGCCCGCTCGATCGATCGGACGAGATCGGCGCGACCGGTCACGACGATGCTCGGGGCGTCGTCGTTGTCCAGCAGCCGGGTGATCGCGGCCCGCACCTCATCGAGCGCGCGCCGCTCGATTGCTTTCGGCAGGAAGGGCTCGAGGATGGTCGCGGCGGCGGCCGCGATGCGGCTCTCGAGGGCGTCCAGTCGCTCGGTCAAACGGAGCGCAAGCGCCTGGCCTTCCCGATCCACCCAAGCCTGCCGCTCTTGCTCGAGCATCGCGGCGTGGGTCACTTGAAGCGCGGCTTCGCGTTCTGCCTGCGTGACGGCGGCCTGGGCCCGCGCTTCGACCCGGCCGGCCTCGCGCGATTCGGCGAGTTGCGCCGCCAGGATCTCCTCCGGGCTGAGCGTCGGCGGCGCCGGTTCGGCATCGCACCCCGGCAGCAGGATTGGACCGGACGGGGCGGGGAAGAGCTCGAACTCCGTCAGGAAGCGGGCGATGGGCATCGTCATGCCGCGGCGCCCCTCTGAATCCACTGCTTCAGCACCTGGGCCGCATGCTGCTCGTCATATTCGATCATCTGCTCCAGCCGCTTTTGCGGCGAGCGGCGCTGCCGGCTGGTGAGGTCGGCAATCAGGCTGCCGTCGCTCTCGTCGGCCCAGGCGGCATCGGCGGGCTCGGGGGTCAACCCGCCTGTATAGGTCACTGGGGCGGGCTCGCCTCTGGAGCCGAGTGCCGGATCGGGCAGCATGACGGTCGGCTCCATCGGCAGCTCGACCAAGCCCGCCGATGTCGCCGCGAGCGGCGGAGGCGCCAGCAGCACGCGGGTCAGCGGCCGCACCACGAGAACGCCGACCAGGATCGTGACGAGCAGCACCATGCCGGCGTTGATCAGCGTGCCGCTCTGCCGCAGAACGGCATCCATGATCGCTGGCGGCGGCACCGGCTCGATCTCGTGGCTCGCGTCGATGAAGTCGACCGCCATGACCTTGATGGTGTCGCCCCTGGCCTTGTCGAGGCCGGCCGCCGAAGCGGCTAGCTGTTCGATTTCGGCAAGCTTCTTGGGGTCGATCTCCGAGCCGGGCTTCTCGCCGAGCGAGGCAAGCAGCGGGGCGCGGTTGAGCACCACGGCGATCGACAGCCGCTCGATGGCGAAGCCCGAACTCACGGTCGTCGTGGTCTTGGACGAGATCTCGTAGTTGGTGAGGTCTTCCTTCTTCTGGCTGTCCTGGCTCGACTGCTTCGAATCCGTGGGCGACGTCTTGCTCTGCGGCAGGTTCTGGCTGACGCTCGTCGGCGCCTGCGGGGCGCTGTTCTGCTGGGTCGAGGTTTCCTTGACGGTGCGGGTCGAGCGTTCGACGCGCCCGTCGGGGTTGTAGACCGTCTCGGCGACCTGCCGCGTGTCGGTGTTGAGCCGCGCCTCGACGCTGATCTGCAGATTGTCGACGCCGAGCGATGGCGCCAGCGTCTTGCGCACGTTGTCCTGGATGGACTTGCCGACCGAACGCTCGAGGTCGAGCATCCGGCCGGGCGCGGCGCCCATGGCGTCATCGCCGGACGCCAGGATCATGCCGTCGGTGCTGAGCACGGTGACCTGGTCCGGCGTCATGCCGGGAACGGCCGAGGCGACGAGATGCCGGATGGCCTGGGCGGTGTGCGTGTCGTCGAGCGTCGCGGCGCGGATCACGACCGAGGCCGAGGCCGGCTGCTTGGTCCGGCGGAAGGAGCCTTCGTCCGGCAGCACGATATGGACCCGCGCGGCGCGGATGCCCGCCATGGTCTGGATCGTGCGCGACAGCTCGCCTTCGAGCGCGCGGAGCCGGGTCACGTCCTGCATGAAGGAGGTGAGGCCGAGCGAGCCCATCTTGTCGTAGAGCTCGTAGCCGGCGTTGGTCGAATGCGGCAGGCCCTTTTCGGCGAGCAGCATGCGCGCCTGCGCGGTCTGGCCGTAGCGCACCATCACGGCGGTTCCGTCCGAACTGACGTCGAAGCCGACGTCGGCGTCGTGCAGTGCCGCCCCGATGCTGCTCACGTCCTGCCGGTCGAGTCCGGCATAGAGCACCTCCATCGAGGGGCGGCTCAGGTAGTAGCCGACGAAGCCGGTGAGGCCGAACACGGCGATACCGATGGCGGCCAGCGCCAGCAGCCTCCGCATGCCGAGCCGCAGCAGGTTGGCACCCAGCCGCCGCAGCTGCTCCATCACATCCATCCGGCCCTCAGACAGGTCCCGTGTTCAGCGGGACTTTGGGGCAGCAAGCTTGTGCGGGCCTATTGGGCCGTGTCTCAGTAAGTCCGCCGCCCCGTCGCGCGCCTCGTTCCAGGTGCGCAACGATTGCGGCACGTTTCGGCGCCTCGGCTATCCCGGAACTACACCACGCTCAGGGGCACGACCCAGCAAACCATTGACGAGGTCCGGCGGGGGTGGTCAGCCTGTTCTCCGAATAAACCAGACACATGCGATGGTAGTTTTATGAGAGGCAGGCACTTTTGGTTCGTTCTGGCGATGTGCGGCGGCTTGGCTGGTGAAGCTGCTGCGACAGAGCCCCGAGGGTTCGTACATGACATGCGTCAAGTACTCGCCACGCTGGGGCCTACCCGTGCGGTCGCCAAGATGACTGCGACCGGCGACTGGGGCCGTGTCATCGCCCGCATCTCTTCCGGTGACATCGGCGCCATCAGCCTGGTGCGCGAACTCGTCAGGGGGACCGACGCAAGCACCTCGGAGGAGCTCACGATCAGCCTGGCTGAAGCTCTACCAAAAGCGCCGCGCAACGTGCTCGCGGTGCTGACACCGGACCGAAACAGCATTTTGTCTTACAGCCGCGTCTGCAGCGCGCCCTTTATCGAGGACACTTCGCGACACCAACGCGCGTATAAGGCGGCCGCGCTCAGGGCTGTCGGGCGCGTCTTCCGGAGCCGCGATCCCGATCTCGTGATCCCGAGTGGGCTCTGCATCGCCGAGTTGAAGAAGGTCAAGAGCTGAGACGTTGCGGCCGGCGTTGCGACTTGGGGCCAGCCCGCAACCGGGCCGGTCCTGGTCACGCTGAAGCGTTGCTGGACGTGAACTCTCATCGGCTCGAAGATGCACCCGTCACTTACGGGTCCGCAAAGGGTGGGAAGCGGCCTTGCGCACCCAACATTGGGCGGGGAGGAGTGCCGTATGGATCGGGTGAGAGTTTATGCCTTGATCGCCGCCGAGCTTGACCGCTGGCAAACGCTTCCGCGGTCAGAAGTGGTCGAGCGAGTGGGCAAGCCGGCCGAGGTTTCTTCGGCGCTTATCGACGGCGCGGAGGTCACGATCGAGGTTCGCGTTAGTTGGGCCGATGACACTCAGAGGCAGCTGCGCGTCGGTGCGGCGGCGTACGGCCCGAGTTCACTATCTAACGGAGCGCCTAGAGGAGGCGATCAATTTGGACCGTCCTTCGGTCAAGCCCAGTTCCTGAAGCTCGGCAGCTTTGGGTGGGGAGCGGAAACACGATCACTCGCCCGCTTCCAGGATCGCCGAACATCTCTCAATCGCTTCAGCCAACGAATTGTATTCTACGAAGCTTGGCGACTTCTGGCCCCTAAAATCGACAATGTCGTCTATTGTGATTTTGACGTGGCTACCTGCCTCCTGAATTGCTAATTCTAGGCCGGACAGGTTCTTAATAATCGGTTGTCGATGCTGCAGGAATGCTTGCAAGCACGAAACTATCATCTCAGCGTCGCGCCGTGAAATCTCCTTCGACCACATTATTTCTCCACCAGAACTATAGTTTAGATTAGCGCGGCGGCTTGGAAGCCTAAAAAAGTTTATGATCAGCTGGTTTGTCAGTCCAACATGAGGCGGGCTCAGGGAGCGCAACAGCCATTTGAAGGTTTTGCGAATTTTTTTGCCTCGACCTGGACCGGCCACCTTGCCGCAGCGTAGCGCTTTTCCTTGGGCTACAAAATCCTCGAGTCCGCTTTGGGTCGAAAGCAGGCGGTCGGATACAACTCAATCGAGACCGCTATCGTGGTTATTTGCCTGAGCTACACAAACTGGGCCATGTAGTCGGTGAGATCGAAGACGGCGTCCTTCGGCCCGAGCGCCGGTGGGAAGGCCGGGTCGAGGCGCAGAAAGGCCGTCGGAACGTCCGGCGTGCCGTCGCCGGTCGAGGACCGGACCAGACGCCCCCGGACGGCCTCGTTCAGCAAAACCAGCACGTCGTCCTTTACCGCCGGGTCGAGCACGATCGGGCCACCCGCGAACTGAGCCGCCTCGCTCGCTGCGGTTGTGATGCCGGCGAGCTGCGAGATTTTGCGGAACTGCTCAGGCGTCAGCGGCCCAGGCTCGTAGGCCGCGATGCGGTGGTGCAGCACATAGGCTTCCACCCAATTGCCGACCTCGACGTGCAGGCGCAGGGCGACCTTCTGACGGACGAGCATGAAGCGGTTGATCTGGTCGGTGGTGGCGACGCGGCGTTCGAGCGGCAGGCTGCTGGCGCCCGAACCGAGCGAGACGAAGTATTCTACCCCGCCGCGATAATGATCCCACTGGAACATCGTCTCGCGATGACCCTGCTGGTCGCGCGGGTCGGCCGACACCGCGGTGACACGCGCGAAGGGACGCGGGGAGAACAGCACGTCCGCATGGGCCAGCGCCCGGCCGGTGAACAGGAAGGCCCAGAAGATGAAGGGGCAAGAACCTGAAATCGAGCGGGCGAGCACGTCGCGCCGGACAATCATGAATTCCGGAAAGACGTGGAAATCGAACAGGAACTGCGCGGCGGCCTGGAACGACCCTTTGGCGAACCTGCTCTCGGTGCGGATATTGTAGAACGGGCCTGGCGCACCGGCGCCCGGCCGCTCGTCGACGCACAGCCACGGCGCCTGAATCATGCCGAGATGCGGGTCCGCATCCATGCGCCCCACGCAATCCGCAACCACCTCCGGAATGAGCAGGTCATCGTCCCCGAGAAAGACAGCGTAACGCCCCGTCGCGCGCCGCATCGCGAAGGCGTAATTGCTGAGGAATCCCGAATTGGCGCTGCGCCGAAAGACCTTCAGTTCGGGCTCTGCGAGGCCGGTGAGATAGGCGCTTGTGCCATCGGTCGAGCAATCGTCGACGACCACAATCTCGAACGGCAGCCCCAGCGCCCTGAACTGTTGCAGATGAAACGACAGGTTGCGGCGGAGCATCGACTCCCGGTTGAACGTGGGAACGCAGATGGAAAAGCTGGGCTGCATGGGATTTTCCGAATTGCCCGGTCAGAGTGTCGGCGGGATTGAGATCGCTTCCGGCCGTCGGCCTTGGGTCCGAATCTCCGCCATGCGTTCCAGGGCGGCCTCGAAGTCGCGGGTGTAGCGGGCGATGTCGAACAGGGGGGAGGTCAGGCGATTGGCGTGCAGCCGATCGCGAAGGGCCGCGAGCTGGCGCGTGTCACGTGCCAGTTCGAGCGCCCGCTGCTCATAGCGCTCCAAGCTGTCGGTCACGAGTTCCGGCAGACCCGCCGCATGCAGCAGGCTGCCTGCGACGCGTCCCGCGAAGGCCTCGCCCGCGCAGGTGAGCACCGGCAGCCCGGCCCACAGCGCCTCGCTGGCGGTCGTATGCGCATTGATCGGCAGCGTGTCGAGAAAGAGGTCCGCCAGCCGCATTCGGGCGATGTGCCGATCGGGATCGACCTTCGGAGCGAAGATCAACCGGGCGGGGTCGAGACCTTCGGTTGTCAAACGAAGCCGCAGGTTTGCGGCCACCAGCGGATTGGCTTCGAACAGCCACAGCACCGCGTTCGGGGTTGCCCGTAGCAGCCGAGTCCAAATCGCGAAGACGGCCGGCGTGATCTTGTAGGTGTTGTTGAAGCAGCAGAACACGAAGCCGGTCTCGGGGAGCCCGAGCACCGCGCGGGTGAGCGGCTCGGTCGAGACCGCACGCTTCGTGTCGTTCGGCTGGTAACAGTGCGGCAGGCGGACCACCGCCTCGTCGTAGAACGGTTCCGCCCCGGTCGGGATTATGAAGGGGTCTGCAACAATGTAGTCGACGAAATCGGCGCCCATGCTGCCCGGATATCCGAGATAGTTCACCTGGATCGGTGCCGGCCGGTACGCCAGGATCTCGGGCTGAGCGCCGCGCGTATAGCCTTTGAGATCGATGAGAATGTCGATGCGTTCGGCGTTGATCCGCGCCGCCGCGTCCCGGTGCGACAGGCCGCGCAGGTCGACGAACGCGTCGAAGCCTTCGATCAGGCGCTGGCGGATCGCGCTGCCGTCATCCTGGCTCAGCGAGAGGCCCACGACGGTGAACCGAGCGCGGTCGTGCCGCTCGATCAGCTCGGCCATCAGCAGCGCGGTGGCATGGTTGTGGAAGTCCGCCGAAAGATAGCCGACGCGCAACGGCCCGCCGCGCGAGACCGGTGCCGCATGCACATGCACGTCGGCGGCTGGCACGGCAATGTGCCGAGCCCAGGTGCGGGCGCAGGCCAGATGTTCCTCGGCCGAAGACGTGGTGGCCAGGATCGAGAACGGCGAAACGCGCTTGCCGATCCGGTAGGTGCTTTCGACGACCTTGCGATGCGCCTCGTCGAGATCGTTCCAGTCGCAGATGTCGCGCTGGATGGTGGTCAGCATCACGAGCGCTTCGAGATAGCGTGGCGCGAGCTGGAGGGCCTGCCGGAACGCCGCCGCCGCCGCGTCCTGATCGTTCAGCGCGTAGAGCGTGGTGGCCAGATTGCAGTGGAAGCTTGGCTCCGTCGGCTCGATCTTGATGGCCAGCCGCGAGGCGGCGAGGCTTGCCTCGGCCTGACCCATCTGACGAAGCGTGAGCGACAGGCTGTTGTAGCCGGCGGCCAGCTGTGGATCGAGCGTGACCGCCTTGTGGAAGGCCTCGAACGCCTCGCGAATGCGATGCTGCCGATGGCACATGTTGCCAAGGTGAAGATAAAGCTCGGCATTGCCGGGGTGCTGCGCAATCGCCTGGCGCAACGCCTCGATGACGCCATCGACATCCCGCTTGTCGGCAGCTTCGACGGCCCGGATCTGATAGCCAGGCCGGGACGCCCGCTTTCGGCCGCGTGGGGCCGAAGCATGGCGGCCGGCTTTCAAGGACGTGGCCCCGCGGGGCATCCGAATCTCCGTGGCTGCCGCCGGGTGTACGTTGGAACGCCGGCGGCCGTTGCGACCGCGGGCGCGTCGAGCCGATCAGCCGTTGAACAGCTTCAGGATCAGCTGACTGTTCTGGTTGGCAATCGACAGCGATTGGATGCCGAGTTGCTGCTGAGTTTGGAGGGCTTGCAGACGGGTCGAGGCGACATTCATGTCCGCATCGACCAGACCACCCACGCCGCTGGTGAAAGCATCCGACAGGGCGGACACAAAGGTGGACTGGTTGTCGATGTTCGTCTTGGTTGCGCCGAGCGTGGCGCCGGCGTTGGTGATGGCGGCGATGGCGAGGTCGATATCGGCGGCGATCGACGACCAGCTGACCTTGCGAGGAGCCGGTCAGGCTGAAGGTGAGCAGGTCCGTGCCGCTGCTGCCGCTTGCTCCCGACGGATACCCGGTCAAGAATCCCGCCCGACCCGATCAATTGGGTGGTGGCCGTATCGATGCCGATCGTGCCGACGGAGGTCACGCCGGCGCTGTCGCGCGAGAACGACGCCACGATGCTGACCGAATGCGCCGTGCCGTCCAGCAGGTTGACGCTGTTGAAGGAGGCGGCCGTGGCGATGCTGTTCAGGCTCGCCTGCAGGGCCGCGACGTCGGATTGGATCTGCGCAAGGCTCGTTCCCGGCGTCTGCGCGGTCACGAGATCCTGCTTCATCTTGTTCATCAGCGTGAGCGTGCTGTTGAGCGCCGCCGTGGCCACGCCGACCGTCGACGAGCCGAGGTTCAGTGCGTCGGTCACGGCCGAGAGGGCGCTCGTGTCGGATTTCATGGTGGTCGAGATCGACCAATAGGCCGCATTGTCCGATGCGGTTGCAACTCGAAGCCCCGTCGAGATCTGGCTCTGCGTCTGCTGGAGGGATTTCTCCGTCGCGGAGAGGCTCTGCAGCGCCGCCATCGCGGACATGTTGGTGAGCAGGCTTGTCATCGTCGGATATCCCGCGTGTTACTGACTCGGTCGGACATCCCGGTTTGAACCGGATCACGGGAAGCGGCGTGATGCCTGCCGAGTGGTGCTCAGCCCCGTGCGGTCCGAAGAATTCCAGGTTAACCTTTACTGGACGTTAAAGCGGGGCTCGCGCTGATGCGGATTTGTTATCCTTGATGAGTAATGAAGATCCTTTCCGGTTAACCGAACAGTAACCATAGCACCTCTAATCTGGTGCTCCAGACGGGCTGAAAATGAAAACGGCCGCCCCGAAGGGCGACCGCCTTATTCCAATGCCGGGGTCTGGCGATCAGCCGAACAGCTTGAGGATGAGCTGGCTGTTCTGGTTGGCGATGGAGAGCGACTGAATGCCGAGCTGCTGCTGGGTCTGCAGGGCCTGGAGGCGGGTCGAGGCGACATTCATGTCGGCATCGACGAGCGAGCCGACGCCGGAGGTGATGGCGTCCGACAGGGCGGAGACGAAGGTCGACTGATTGTCGATGTTCGTCTTGGTGGCGCCGAGCGTCGCGCCGGCCGTGGTGATCGCCGAGATGGCCAGGTCGATGTCGGCCGCGAAGGTCGACAGCTGGCCGGCGCGTGGCCGAGCTGATGTCGAAGGTCAGCAGGTCCGTGCCGGTGCTGCCGCTGGCGCCCGACGGCGAGCCTGTGAGAATGCCGTTGGTGCCGATCAGCTGCGTCGACGAGGTATCGATCCCGATCGTGCCGATCTTCGTGGTGCCGGTGCTGTCGCGCGAGAACGAGGCCACGATGCTGACCGTGCCCTGCGCTGCCGTCGAGCAGGTTGACGCCGTTGAACGAGGCCGAGCCGGCGATGCTGCTTCAGGCTGGCTCTGCAGGGCCGTGATGTCGCTCTGGATCTGGGCGGCGCTCGTGCCCGGCGTCTGCGCCGTGACGAGATCCTGCTTCATCTTGTTCATGATGGTCAGCGTGCTGGTCAGAGCCGCCGTGGCGACGCCCACCGTCGAGGAGCCGAGGTTCAGGGCGTCGGTCACGGAGGAGAGCGCGCTCGTGTCCGACTTCATGGTGGTCGAGATCGACCAGTAGGCGGCGTTGTCGGACGCGTTCTGCACGCGCAGGCCGGTGGAGATCTGGTTCTGCGTGCTCTTCAGGTTCTTCTGGGTCGCCGAGAGGGCCTGCAGGGCGCTCATCGCGGAGATATTGGTTAAAAGGCTGTTCATGATCGGAGTTCCCGGTGAACGGGTTGACGTTGGGGAACATCCCGGACTGTCACCGGACCACGGGGGCGGCTCTATGCCTTTGGAGTCGGATGAGCAACCTCCAACCTCGTGTGGGTTGGACCATAGGGCGGGCGCGTTTCGCTTCGGTGAAGCGATATGCTTTACGAATAGGAACGGATGAGACTTCCGACGAGCATGTTCCAGCCGTCGATCAGTATGAAAAACAAAATCTTCATCGGCAGCGAGATCACCGCCGGCGGCAGCATCATCATGCCCATCGACATGGTCAGCGTCGCCACGATCATGTCGATCACCAGGAAGGGCAGGGCGATCAGGAAGCCGATCTCGAAGCCGCGCCGGATCTCCGAGATCATGAAGGCCGGGATCAGGATGCGCAGGTCGACCGTCGCGCGGTCGGTGGTCTTGATGCTCGTCCTTGGCGAGGTCGTCGAACAGCTTCAGGTCCTTGTCGCGCACCTGGGCCAGCATGAACTCGCGGAACGGCTGCGGTGATCTTGCCGTAGGCGTCGCCCTCCGAGATCTGATTCTGCAGCAGCGGCTGCAGACCCTTGCGTCCAGGCGCGGTCGAAGGTCGGCGCCATCACGTAGAAGGTCATGAACAGCGACAGGCTGATCAGGATCAGGTTGGCGGGCGTGGTCTGCAGGCCGAGGCCGGAGCGCAGGAACGAGAACGCGATGGCGAACCGGGTGAAGCTCGTCACCATGACGAGCAGGCCCGGCGCGATCGACAGCACCGTCAGGAGCCCGACGAGCTGGACGATGCGCCCGCTCGCCGTGCCGCCGGCCTGCGGCACCAGCCCCGCTGAGATCGAGGGTCTGCGCCGCCGCCGCCGGCCGTCAGGGCCAGAGACCAGGAGCGCGGCAAGCGCGACCGGCTTCATTGGATGACCAGCGCCTCGATCATCATTTCCGTGACCTTGCCGTTCGAGCGCAGCGCCGCCCGGTCGTTCAGATCCTCGCGCAGGTGCTGCAGGCCGCTGGCGCCCTGCAGCTGGGTCGATCGTCAGCGTCTTGACGAAGGCCATCGTGTCGTCGACGATCTGGCCCGACATCAGCGGCATGTCCGGCGTCGTCGGTCTTGTCGTAGACGATCGCGGTCTGCAGCCGCACCCAGGCGCCGTCCGGCGCGGCGAGGTTGGTGACGATCGGCGGCAGCTCCTTGACGACGCTTGCGTGTCCGGCGTCTTCTCGCCCTTCGTCTCGGCCGCGGGCTGACGACGGCCTTGGCGGCGTTGATCTGCGCCCCGATCAGCCAGCCGCCGGCGCCGGCGATCACGGTGAGCGCCAGCGACTGGCACGAGGACGCCCATGACGAGCTCCGGCCCCTTCTTGGCCGTGCCCTTGTCGCGCCGCCGCTGCCTTGGCCACGCTGCGCGACCCGGCCTCAGAACGGCTTCACGGCGTCGTAGACCTGCTGGCCCCAGCCCGGCTGCTGCACCTCGCTGATGCGGCCGCGCCCGCCGTAGGAGATGCGCGCCTCGGCGATCTTGTCGTAGGCGATGGTGTTGTCCTTCGAGATGTCGCGCGGCCGCACGATGCCGGCGATCTGCAGCATGCCGCAGCTCGTAGTTGACCCGCACCTCCTGCGAGCCGCTGATCACCAGATTGCCGTTCGGCAGCACGCCGGTAGACCACGGCCGCCACCGAGAGCTGGATCTTCTCCGACCGGTCGATCGTGCCCGCGCCGGTCGCGGCCGATGTCGAGGTGCTGTCGACCTGGAAGCTGCCGGTCGACTTGCGGCGTGCTCCCGGTCGACGGTGAAATCGGCGCCGTTGCCGATCGTCGACGTGGTCGAGCGGTCGCTGGTGTTGTCGAGCGTCGCCTTCTCGTCCATCGAGATCATCACCGTGATGCACGTCGCCGACGCGGCTGGCGCGCGGGTCGCGGAACAGGTTGGCGCGGTTGTCGTCCCACAGCGAGGTGGCGCTGGTGCGCTGCGGCGCCGGGAAAGCTGTTGGGGCTGGCGGGATCGATCTTCGGGCTGCAGGCCGGCGCCGACCGGCGCCATCTCGGGCGCCCGGCCGACCTCGGTGAGCTGATCCCGCGCAGCCGGCGAGCAGGAGGGCCAGCGAGCAGGCCCGCACCGATGCGAATCATGATCTCTTTCCGTCGGCGGGTTCTTTGCCCGCGATCGTGTTGACGAGCCGGGCCGCGCGGTCGCGGCGTGATCTCGTCGAGGATGGCGCTGGCGGCGCGGGGATTGAGCTGCTGCAGCACGGCGGCGGCCGTCTCGTCGTCGAGCGCCGACAGCTGCGCCGCCGCGGCGTCCGGCTTCATCTTGGCGAAAATGCCGACGAGGTGTCGCGCCGCCCGCTTCAGCGCGTCGTCGCGCTTGGCCAGCACCGCCTTGAGCGCGGCCTCGCGCACCTCGAGGTCGGCGATGGTCTGCTGCACCTGCTCCTGCAGATCGGCTGAGCTTCTTCGCCTGCCACGCCGCGCGCGCCTCGGCGGCCGCATTGGCGACGTTCTGGCAGAACCGCTGCGCATCCCCGGCCGGCCCGGCGGCCTGCGGCTTGGGGGCGGGGACGCCGGCGGGGCCGCAGGGGCCGGCTGTGTGCGGCGGGGCCGCGGCGGCTTGCGGGAGCCGCCGGCGCCTTCACGGCGGCGACGCCGTTGCGGTGTCCGGCTCCGGCCCGCTCTCGGCGGCCGACGCGAGGCCGGGGAGAGCGCGAGCGCGGCCAGCACGACGGCGCGCGTCAGCACGAGCCGCATTGTCCTACCGCGCGAGTTGCTTCGGGAACCATGCCGGCGAGACTTCTCAGCCTAGGCTTGCGCCGGGCTGGGGGAGGGGGCGAGCGCGTGCCTCCCAGGTGAGCGGCCGCGCTCGTTTCGTAGCGGGTGCATTCTGGCGAGGCGGGCGTCGCAGCGGAGCCAAGCTAAAGTGGACCCTTAATCGGCTGTTGCAATACGCTGACCTTCGTCCGAAGCCTGCACAGCCATAGGCAGGAGGTACGTCGATATCACATGCGGAGTTACATAAGCTTCTGCAGGATGTAACCGGAGAAAATTACCTCATCGCAATCAACAGTAGCCGTTATACTCCTAAGTATCCCAAGATCTTCGCTTGTCGAGAACAATACCTGCTGTATTCCGCTTTTTCGCATAGGCCGCACGCTCGAGAAGGTTCTGGAAACTCGGTCGTGAAGACGATTGCTGGCGTGGTTCATCGAAGACTAGCACCCCTGGGTGGTTTGTTGGCCTTTCTTTAGCAAGTTCGAGCAGGCTTAGCTGATAGGCCCATTTCAGTCGGATTGCGTCGCTCGCAGACGTCTCAAAGCCGATCTCAAATCCTTCCTTTTCAGGTCGGTAGCTATCTTCTGAAATAGACAATTCGGAGGGCGGAAAGGTGCTGAACCCAAAACTCTTCGCCTGATTCTGGACCAGTCCTATCAACAGGTCTAATTTGTCCTGATCGTTTTGTGACAACTTCTCTACTGGAATCTGTCCAACGCTCCGCGAGAAGCTTCGTGTAGGCGTCCTGTAGGCTCCGCAGGCGATCAATGGCGTCATCAAAGACCGCTTGCAAGCCATGGAGGTCTCGGATCCGCGTCTCTGCTCGAATGCGCTCCTCGATGACTGCAGCTGACGGGTTTGATCCGGGCGCAACCATTTCTGATCGGAGAAGGCGAATTTGCGCATAGTAGTCCGCAAGCCGCCGGCTTATAGCAGAGAGTTGATTTTCTTCCTCCGATTCCTCAGCCTCTTCCCTGCGAAGGATGTTCTCAAACAACTTCTTTTGCGATCTAATATATTCTATATTGTCAGAAATCGGCATAATTGAAGAAAGAGAATTTCTGCGATAACAAAGTATCTACGAGTGACTGTTCGCAGGTTGGGCATCTGTTCGGGGTCAATCCAGCGGTGGCGCCAGAGTAACGCTGCAAGCGTTGGACATCAAGATTCTTCAATAAATCGTCGTTCAACGTCGAGATACGCCGTGCTAGCGATTGAATGTCGGCCAATTTTAGTTGCTGCATACTATGCAACTGTATCCGCATCGAATTGAGCTCGTCGACTTGCAACGTTAACTGCTCAAGATTTTGAGCGACTTCGTCGGACTTGTTCTCGACCGTCGGGACAGCCTCGGTTGCGAGTTCTGCGGCATTTCCCCTGAGTTGTGCCATCACCGTGGCAAGAGGGAGCCATTCCGTTCCATCGGCCAGCTGCATATGGGCGGTCGATAGCGCACGGGGATCTGCGAGAGGGCTTTCGCTGACGGCCGCTATTCTGGCCCCACTCGGTGCGACGAAGCGTTCCAGCTCTTGTAGGATGGCAGACCACTGTTTAGCGATTGCTAAGATGCGCTCGGCCAGCCGCTCGCGCTTCATTTCGAGTTTGTACACATCGAGATCCATTATGAATTCGACGGCCCGCTTATGGACTTCCCGAATTCCGCATGTATGTCGGGATTGCTGCCGGTATCGCCGACCAGCCAAACTTTTGCTCAACCCAGAAAAGTGGGAAAACGGTTTCTAAGTAAAGTTTCGTTTCTGGTGATTTGTATCGTCGAACCTGAGGAAGTCTCCATCCTAAAAAATTCTCTAGAAAGTAATGAAAACCATCTTCTCGCTGAGCTGCGCCAGGGTCCAAAACGAAAAAGTTTTGCCGTCTAAGATGAGGCGACTGTTCTGACAAAGATGGTCCAAATTCGACAGTAATCAACCGCTTATCAGTATCAGCTTTTACAGCACGGTGCACGGTTATTACATTTTTATCCCCGTTCGCAATTTCAAGTGACACGCTTGACTTGATCACCTCGACACGTTTCTCGTCGTCCGTGTTCAAGTAGCTTGTCATTGCATGCGGAAGGGGAATTTCACGCCGAGGGCTGAGCATCCGTTCAAGGCCTAGCGCGTACAGCATGCCCTGGAGGCACATGGACTTACCCTTGGTGTTGTCTGCCCACAACACTGTAAGGCCCGATCCAAACGAAACGTCAGCGCCATAGAGGCCATCCGTCGTCACTGCCCGAAGCCGTAGCTGCCGAAAACGCAGCATCATCGCAGATCCTCAAGCCGCCACACCCGCTGCATCAAGGCGTCAGTCATGCGCGGTGCCACCTCGCGCAAAAACTGGGCTTCGGCTTTCAATGTCTCCTCAGCTTCCAAAATCTTCTCGGCCGTCTTGATCCCCTGCTCTGTGAGCAAAATGGACGTACCTTTGTCGATCTGCACAAGCTTCAGAGCGTAAGCGAATGCTACGCCTCGGTTCAAGGAGGGTTCGACGCGTACTGAGACATCCGCCGGCCTGTACTTTCCAGTCAATAGTCCGCGAACTTCATCCCGCCCCTCAGGGAGCCGAACCGAATGAGCCAAGAACTGGAGTTTCTGAAAGTTGGATCTTTTTCCGCGGCTGAAAAACAAGGCAAGGATGAGTATTGCCAGCCCCATGACATGCGGAGGTCACCAGCGACTGGATCGGGTCGAGCCGTGTAGATGAAGGAGCTACCTAGGATAGCGTGGCGCAAGAGTGCTTCACTGGACACTGGGAAAATCCAAGGGACATCGCATGATCCATTCGCAGATGGCTCCATAAGCGATCTGCTCGGCATTCTCGGCTGAGAGAGCAGGTGCAGCGGATTGCATCGCTCCGATAAGGGCCTCTAGCTCCTCGCTCAGAATTTGCCCCGCCGATCCGCTTAGCTGTGGTCCGACAAATTGCAGACGGCGCGATCGGCTCTTAATTGCGGATATGACTTTCTCGTAGAGCTCTGGAGAACTGGACCGTAGAGCGTCGAGCGCCGCGTTGCCTTGAAGGAACGAACGAACGGCCTCGGCCACGACCTCCTCAAGCTGATCGGGAGCGGCTCGCTTCTTTAGCTTATGAGTGGCGTTGGCCAACAAATCCGAGGAACCTGCAGCCCAGCTATCGAGCTCCGACGGGGAGGGAGACGGGATGGACAGGGTCACCTTCGAAAGAGCCGACATCCCGGTTGCAATAGCACCATGGGGGAAGATACTTAGGTCTTGGATTGAGACCTCAAATTGTGGATCAAGGGCGGCGCAACCCGATGCTCGAAGATCTTTTGTTTTCTTTGCGCAGTGAACATTAAAATCCTTACTATCGTGCAGAGGCGCAACCAGTATCCAATGTTTTATATTTACCCAAAAACAGCTTTCCAATTTCAACATGATTAGCGGTAAGCTTCCCGAGGTCTTTAGTAATCTTTTTCTTCTGACGATCGGCTCTTGTGGCAACATCAATCGGCTCTTCGACTGCGTAGCACTGATAGGCAACGCAGTCCTTGGTGCAGTAATATCGATTCCGTAGTCTCCCTTGTGGGTTGCCGGGATCTTCTGCACATGCAGGGGGCCGTGCCGCACTTGAAGGAGACTGAGGGTAAGTAGCCTCCCAGTCGTCTGGATTCCGACTATTGACCTGCACTCAACATCGCCAACGCCGTCCGCCTCGGTCCTGTCTGACAAGCTTATGAACAAATCGTCAAACTTCATCGCACGGATCGGCGGATTATATAATCCAGACTCATATCGTGCGACACGCGATATACTCGTACCCTGTATTATTCCGTGCCATCATCTTCAGTGGACCAGGCATGGCAATCATGGTCAACATCTCTGCCGTGCCTTCGGCGTAGGGCCACTCAGTCAAATCCGCTTTTTCGGGGCGAGCAAGAAGTTTGTGTTCCCAAAGAGGGGGTCAAAGCCACACCACCCCCTACTGCGCCACCAGTGCCGCCTGCAGCGCCCCCGCCGGCTTGATGGCCTGCAAAATCGCAATTATGCCGCCCGACTTCAGCCCGATCTGGTTCAGGCCTATCACCAGCGTCCCTGCGTCGTCTTGCCGACGAGGCGGAGCTGGCCTTCGGACTCTCCGCCCTGACGGCGGTGTTCTGGGTGGCCGGTGCGGCGACCCGCCTCACATTCCGGTCCCGACCGCCCCTCCCCCAGGCATGCCTCTGAAACACTGCGGGCCGATAGCTCCGTCGTCCGGGACCGACCGAGGGTCGGCCCGCAAGACGTGGAGGATCGATCATGGCGTTTCGTGCATTCGTCGGCAGCAACGTGCTGTGTGCTGCAGCCCTCGCGGCCGGGTTGATCGGCGCGGCTCAGACGGTTCGGGCCGCCGAGCAGGGGCCGTTCGCGGGGCTGTCCGGGTCGTGGAGCGGCGAAGGCTCGGTGACCATGTCCAACGGCTCGCACGAGCGCATCCGCTGCCGCGCCACCTATTCGATGACCCCCGCCGACCGCTCGCTGAACCAGGGTCTGCGCTGCGCCAGCGACAGCTATGTCTTCGACGTCAAATCGAACGTGATCGCCGCCGCCAACGGCGCGCTGTCCGGCACGTGGAGCGAGGCCACCCGCCAGGTGACCGGCGACCTCACCGGGAGCGCGGCGCCCGGGCACATCCAGACCTCGGTCGAAACCCTCGGCTTCTCGGCGAACCTGACGATCACGACGCATGGCGCGCGCCAGTCCGTGACGCTGCAGCCGCAAGGCACCGACGTCCAGGCCGTCAACATCGAGATGCGCCGGACCTGACGCGCGCGGGCAGACCGATCGGCGCGGCGCGCCACGTCGGCTATTCGGCCGGCTGGAACACCTGTGGCACGCCGGCGGGTGCTTCCGGCACGGCTGGTCGCCCGCCGCCCACCACCGCAAAATAGTTGCGGATGGCGGGCCCGGTTTCCAGCCATTGCTTGTGGATCGCGGTCGCGACCTGCACGTAGGAAATGCAGGCAGCCGACCAGCTGACGAAGGCGATGAACACCGCAAGGCCGAACTGGTCCGTGCGTACCGCATGGATGCCGACGATCCACGTGCACGCATTCATCACATTGATCACGATGCCGCGTGACAGGTCGAAGTTCAGGTAGCAGACGCGAATCTGGCTGCCGACCTGCGCCACCGCGCTGTAGCGCTGCCCGTAGGCCTCGATCATGCTGTCGATCGGATCGGCCGGCTTGGCGAGCGCCCGGAAGATCTTGATCCGCAACTGCTCCCGCCTGTTATCGACGTCCTGCAGATCGGCGTATTGCGGCATGAGAAGCCGGTTCATGTAGAGCGTTACGCCCGCATAGAGGCCGCATCCCAAAGCCAGGGCGACAAAAAGCAGAGGACTGATCGCGATCAGCGCCACGACGACGGCCACGCACGGGATGACCGACGGCAGCAGCAATCGCGTGACGGTCGACATGAAATCCGGGATGACGGTTTCGCCGCGCTCGATGATGGTCTGGAGCATGGCGGTGTCCTGGCCTGCGGCGGTTTTCGCGCGGCCGAGGCTCCACAGGCTCACATCGCGCCGTGCGTAGCAACTCGATCTTCCTGGCGTCGATCGAGTTGTACAGCCAGGGCAGCAGATTGCCGTGCACCACCCAGACGGCTGCCGCGGCCAGCAGCCACAGCGCCGTTTGCTGCGTCGGATCGTTGCGTCCGACCGACTCGAGGACCTTACCGCCAAGAAACGGCACGACCAGGTCGCCGATCTTGATCACGGTCAGCAGAGCAGAGACGCCGGCGAACCAGGACCAGTATTTTCGGTAGAGCGCTGCGATCAGAACGCAGACCTCAATCATCGGTCATGCCGCGACGCTGTCCGGCGGCCCCGCTTGCCGATCGGCAAGGGACCCTGGGCGCAGCAGCGGCTGCTCGATGGACCTCGGTGGGCCGACCTCGTGGCCAACGAGATCAGGCCGCGAGACGGTCGCGATCGGGCGCGTCCGCCGGCGTGAAACGATCGGCGCGGAACCGGGCCAGCCCGTATCGCCAGCAATGACCCGTGCTTTCGAGACGCGCCTGGTAGCACAGGACGACGTTGTTGCCGTCCAAGAGGGCCGTCGCGTGGCCATTTTCACCGAAACCGGAGGGTTCCAGGATCGGGCCGATGGATTGATAGGGGCCCTGCACGTCGCTCGCCACGGCAAAGAAGACGCGCTGGCGAGACCCTCGCGTGCCGGACGGCAGGAACGAGGTCGCATTGAGCAGCACTCGCCCATCCGGCAGTTCCACCAGTTGGGCGCCTTCGATGCCCCACTCGTAATCGACGCTGCCGTGCTGGTTGTGATGGCCCGCCACCGCCTCGTGATCCAGGATGCTGCCGAGGCGGACCCAGGGGCCCTCCCAGGTGCCGCTCACGCTGCGGGCGAGATAGATGTCGGGTTTCGGCGGCCATCCCGCCGGCATCCCCGAATAGGTGAGGTAGCAGGCCCCCCCGATCATCGCCGGATGTGGATCGTAGATCCCATGCTCGGCGGTGTCGGTCATCGAGCGCAGCGCCGTGTTCACATGGGTCCACGCGTAGCCGTCCGGCGAGGTCAGGTACTCGATGGTCCCGTCCGTCTTCATGAATTCCGTCTGGATGAACATCCGGAACAGTCCGTCGGAGAAGATCACGCCCGGAGCCGCCACCCCCGAACCCCTCAGGGCGAGGTTGATGGTGGGCTGCTCCGTCCACGGCCCTTCGATGCCCGGCGCGGTGGCGTGATAGATCTGCCACGTCTCGCTTTTGGTCGATCCGCCCGAACCGAAGAGATGCCACTGCCTGCCGTCGAAAACGGGACAGGGATCCTTCACATCACGAAGCCCGTGAGACGGCTCGATCAGCGGGAAGAGCTGCTTGGGATGGTTGCGCATGGGGAGATGGCCCGCCTTGAAGCACTGGCGCGATTTGGTTGCCCCGCGACGGAACCTCGTCCGTTGATTTGCGAGCGACTAACATTTGATAGTCAGGGTCAGGGGCTCGGTCAACGTCTGCAACACCAGGCCGCCCTCGTTTTTTGCAATTCGCGGGTCGCCCCGGGAGGTCGGAATCGGAGAAGCCAACCTACTGCGCCACCAACTCGGCCTGCAGCGCCCCCGCCGACTTGACCGCCTGCAGGATCGCGATGATGCCGCTCGGTTTCAGCCCGATCTGGTTGAGGCCTTTGACCAGCGTGCGCAGGGTGGTGCCGCCGACGATGCGGAGCTGGCCTTCGGGCTCTTCGGCCGTGATGGCGGTGTTGCGGGTCACCACGGTGCGGCCGACCGAGAGCGGGTTCGGCTGCGACACGCTCGGGGCTTCGGTGATGCGCACCGTGAGGCTGCCGTGGGTGACCGCCACGGTCGAGATCTGCACGTCCTCGCCGATCACCACCGTGCCGGTGCGCTCGTCGATGATGACGCGGGCCGGCGCGTCGGGCTCGACCGTGAGGTCGCCGATCTCGGCCATGAAGCGCGTCGGGCTGATGCCGGGCGGGCAGAGCAGGCCCACGCGGCGCAGATCCTCCTCCTTGGCGGCGCGCACGCGGAAATGGTCGCGGCTGTAGGCGTTGACCGCATCGGCGATGCGCACCGCGGTCTTGAAATCCGGGTTCTTCAGTTCGAGCGTCATGCGCCGGGCTCGAATTGAAGCCGTTCGGCGCTTCGAGTTCGACGATGGCGCCGTTGGCGATGCGGCCGGCGGTCGGCACGCCCTGCGTCAGGATCTCGCTCTGGCCGATCTGGGCCGTGCCGGTGACCGACACCGGCCCCTGCGCCACCGCGTGGGTCTGGCCGTCGCCGCCGATCAGCGGCGTCATGATCAGCGTGCCGCCCATCAGCGACGTCGCGTCGCCGAGCGCCGACACGGTGACGTCGAGCGGCGAGCCGCGCGACACCAGCGGCGGCAGGCTCGCGGTCACCATCACGCCGGCGACGTTGCGGGCGCGCAGCGGCACGTTGCGGACGTTGACGCCCATCTTGTCGAGCATCGATTGCATCGCCTGCTCGGTGAACGGCGCGTTGCGCATCGAATCGCCGGTGGAGAGCAGCCCCACCACGAGGCCGTAGCCGACGAGCTGGTTGTCGCGCATGCCGCCGAGGGAGGCGATGTCCTTGATGCGGACGGCGGCGTGGACAGGCCCGGCCAGCAGCGCGCAGGCGAAGAGGAGGATCAGGCGGCGCATCAGCCGTCGCTCACCCGGACCGTGCCGTCCTGCTCGACCGTGCCCGAGACCGTCAGGCCGCTCTCGTTGTTGCGCACGGGGATGACGTCGCCGACCGAGCCGGCCTTGAGCGCCGAGCCGTAGGTGCTGATGGTCAGCCCGCCCTCGACGAAGACCACGCGCACCATGGCGCCCACGGTCACCACCTTGGGCTCGCCGACCGCATTGTAGGGGATCGGCAGGTTCGGGCAGCAGCGTGCGCCGGGCGGTCTTGCCGATCAGCGCGTCCTTGCTGAGGATGGTGGCGCCGCGGCCGGCGAAATCGCTCCGGCAGCTCGCGCGTCGGCCAGCATGGCGTCGCGGATGATGTCGCCGGGGTAGATGGTGATCGTCGGCACCGGGATGGTCTCGCCGGCGAAGGCAGGCGCTTGGGGGAGTAGTGCCAGAAGAACGGCCGCAAGCAAGGCCTTGAAAGGTGCGCTCCTCGCCTGCCGCCCCTCCCTTCCCCTCGCAGGGAGAGGGTCCCGCCCGGAGGGCGGGGGGTGGGGTGGGCTGCCCGCAGAGTAACCCCCTCCGTCACGGCTTCGCCGTGCCACCTCCCCCTGCAAGGGGGAGGAGGGGGCCTCAGCCGGATGGCCATGCTCAGGGCCGATCCCAGGTCTCGTAGCGGACTGGATCGTCTCATGGCCTAGCGGATCCCCTTGGCAAGGGTTTCGCCCATCTGGTCGGCGGCCTGGATCACCTTGGAGTTCATCTCGTAGGCGCGCTGGGCCGAGATCAGGTCCGAGATTTCCTTGACCGGATCGACGTTGGAGGATTCGAGATAGCCCTGGCTGATCGTGGCGAAGCCCGGGTCGCCCGGCACGCCGGTCACCGCCGTGCCGGACGCCGGCGTGTCCTTGAACAGATTGTTGCCGAGGTGTTCGAGGCCGGCTTCGTTGGCGAAATTCGCGATGGTCAGCTGGCCGAGCGTCACCGGCGTGGTGTTGCCGGCCACGATCGCGCGTGACGAGGCCCGACGAACTCACGGTCACCGACTGCGTGTTCTGCGGCACCACGATCGACGGGCTCACCTGGTAGCCGTCGAGGTTGACGAGCTGGCCGGTGGCGTTGGTGTTGAAGGCGCCGGCGCGGGAGTACACGGTGTCGCCGTTTGGGCCGACGAGCTGGAACCAGCCGCGCCCGCTCAACGCCAGGTCGAAGGTGTTGCCCGTGTTGGCGAGTTCGCCCTGCGTCTGCAGGTTGCGGATGGCGGCCGTGCGCACGCCGAGGCCGAGCTGCGCGCCCTCGGGCACGGTGGCGTCGTTGCCGCGGCTCGACACGCCCTGCATGCGCTCGGTCTCGTAGAGCAGGTCGGTGAATTCGGCCTTGGCCCGCTTGAACCCGGTGGTGTTGATGTTGGCGATGTTGTTGGCGATGACCTCGACATTGGTCTGCTGCGCCGACATGCCGGTGGCCGCGATGGCTAACGCTCTCATACGCTGAACTCGCTCTCCTCAGATGGCCATGTGGCTGATTTCGGTGAAGGCGGCGACGGCCTTGTCGCGCACCGCGAGCGCCGTCTGCAGGTTCTCCTGGGCCGTCATCACGGCCTGGACCACCGACTGCACATTGGCGTTGCCCTGCAGGCCCTGCGACCGAGACCTGCTCGGCCGTCTTCACGCTGTCGAGCGCGCCGGACGCGGTCTTCGACATCACGGTCGAGAAATCCTCGCCGGCGCCGGAGACGGCCTTGGCGGCGTGGCGTCGACCGCGCCCGTCTCGCCGGTCGAGCGTCAGCATCGAGATGGCGGAGGAGATGAGCGGGAGGGCGGCGATCATGATGATCCCTTCAGGAGGTCGATGGTCATCGAGATGAGGTCGCGCGACTGCTTGATGACCTGCAGGTTGGCCTCGTAGGAGCGGTTGGCCTCGCGCATGTCGGTCATTTCCGAAATCATGTTGACGTTGGGCATCTTGACGTTGCCGTCGGCGTCGGCGGCCGGGTTGCCGGGATCGTGCTCGACGAGGAAGGGGCTGGCGCTGTCGGCGCCGATGTCCTTCACCTGGACGAGGTCCATGCCCGAGGCCTGGTCGAGCGCGTTCTCGAAGGTGATGGTCTTGCGCTGATAGGGGTCGGCGCCCGGCGTCGTTGCCGGTCGATTGCGCGTTGGCGATGTTCTCGGCCACGACTCGCAGCCGCGCCGATTGGGCCTCGAGCCCGGAGCCCGCCACTCTCAGCGAGGCCTGCAGCGCGTCGAGCATCGAGCTCAGCTCTTCACGCCGACATCAGCATGCCGTGAAAGGCGCGCACGATGTTGGTGTTGAGCGAGAAGTCGCCGTCGAACGTCGCCGGCCTTGATCATTTCCTGTTCGAGCGAGACGGAATTGCCCGAATCGGTGGTTTCCCAGGCTGTCCTCGTCGGCCGTGGTGACGGCGCCGGGCTGCGGTCGGGCTCAGGCCAAGATGCTGGGGATCGGTCGAGGCAAGCTGCATCTGCGTCTTGTCGAGAACTTCGGAAAACGGCCGCACGGACTGCGCCTCGTAGCCGGGCGTATTGGCATTCGCCACGTTGTTGGCGATGACCGACTGGCTGACCGACAGCCAGCGCGGTCTGCTGTGCGGCAAGGTCGAAAAGGTGGATAGGGCCCAAGGTTCGTCCGCATCATGCGTTGAAGCCGACCACCTTGATCACACGGCAAGCTTGCACGGGGCTGATTGATGCGGCACTGCAACCTTGGGGACCGTGCGACGCCTCGCCTCGCGCGCCGCCCCGCAAACCCGCTATGGTCCAAGAGCCGTGGCGGTGGAGGGGCGACCTGAACCTTGCGTGAGAGCCTGACGATCCTCGCCGTCGCGGTTATCCTCGTGCTGTCGGCGCTGCTGGTCGGACCGTATTTCGTCGATTGGAGCAGCCAGCGCGAATGGCTTGCGGCAAAGCTTTCCAAGGCTGTGGGCGCGGAGATCCGGATCGACGGCCCGATCGACGTGAAACTCCTGCCACGGCCGATCTTCCGGGCCGGCAACGTATCGATCGGCAGCAGCAAACCGCACGATCCACGCTTCTCCGCTGAGCGTCTCGACGCCGAGCTGTCGATCAATGGGCTGTTGCAGGGTGCGGTCGGAATTCGTCGACGCGCGTCTCTCAGCGCCGCGGCTCGAACTCACGATGCGGCCGGACGGAAGCTTCTTCGCGACACCGCTGGTTGTCGAGAACCCGCAGAAATTTCAGTTCCACAAGCTTGCGATCGAGGACGGCACGGTTGCGGTGCTCGACGAAGCGGGCGCCGAGAAGCTTGTGCTGCGCGGTATCTCTGCCGAAGGCGAGGCCGAGACTCTGTTCGGGCCGCTGAAACTGACCGGCGCCGGCGCGGGCCCGCAGGGCCGGGTGGCGTTCCGTCTTGTCACGGGCGCCTATGCAAACCGCAAGCTGCGCGCCCGCCTCGTTCTCGACCAGAAAGGAGACTGGACCCACGCGGAGGCGGAGGGCCAGATCGCGCTCGCGCCTGCCGGAGCTGCCGCATCACAACAGGCCGGGGTCAGCTATGTCGGAAGCCTGAATGTGTCCGGCGCCCTCCGCATCGCGGATGCGACATCGCCGGTCCCGTGGAGCCTTGCGGTGGCAGCCCTTCAGGCGGATCCGAAGGCTCTTCGCGGCCCCAAACGTCGAACTGCGGGCTGGCGGCGAAGGTCGCGCCTTGGTCGCCAATGGCGGCGCGCTGTTCAGCTTCGGCGCAAATCCGACCGGCACCGCGAAGCTGCACGCGCGCCAACTCGACCTCGACAACATCGCCGTTCCGCCCGACGTGGCGCCCGACACGCCACGACCCTCCGCGGCCCAATGGCTCGCCGCCGCGCGCCGTCTGCTCGAACGCTCGGCGCTGCCCGACATGCAGTGGACCGCGGAAACAAACATCGACGCCGTCACCACGGGCGGCCTCACCCTGACCGATGCAGCGGCCCGGCTCGAAGCGCGGCCGGGCGTTCCCACGCACCTTGTCGCGTCCATAGCGGGTCCCGAGGGCACTCAAGCCGGTCTCGACGGCACGATGGAGGGGGGCGCCGCCCCCGCCTTCAAGGGTGAGGCAAATTTCGCCACGCGGAACCTTGGCACGGTTGCCGGATGGGTCGACCCCTTCTGGCCCGGCGCGTCGGATTGGGTCGGCCGCGGTCTTGCGGGCAGGGCGGTGGCTTTCAATGGAACGATCGACGTGTCCAAGGCGGGAGCTTCGGCGCGGGCCGCGGCCTTGAGCTTGGGGGGGACCACGCTGTCTGGCACGCTGTCGCTCACCGCCGCTGCCGGGGACGAGCGCACACGCCTCTTCGCGGATCTGAATGCGGATGTGCTCGATGGCGGCCAGTGGCCAGACTTGGAGCCACTCGCTGCGTTGGCCGATCCGCTCGACCTCTCGATCGCGCTCCGCAGCGATGCTGTTCGCCTCGCGCGGAGCGACACGGGAGCGTCCGAAACAGGCCGCGTCTCGATGCATCTGACGAAGAAGGACAGGGTCTTTGCGCTCGACCAGTTCGCGGTCAGCGGAATCGAGGGAACGACGGTCAGTGGTTCGGCTTCGCTGGACGCGGAGCGAAAACTGCGTGCCGATGGCCGTGTCGTCGCCAAAAACCCGGTGCCGCTGGCCAATCTAGTGCGCCAACTCATCCCAGGCGGCATCGCGGATGCGTTCGCGAGCCGTGCCGCCGCCCTCGCGCCGCTCGACGTCGGCTTCGATGCAGAAGCTGCGCTCGACGACCATGGCGCCGTGTTGCCGACAAAGCTGTCGGCCGACGGCACGGCGGGAGCGACCCGCTTCACGGGCTCTGTCGCGCCGGCTCTCAAGGGGGGCGACACCTCCGACATCGAGGTCAGCCTCACGCTGGATGCCCCCGACGCGACGCAAGTGCTTCAGCAGGCCGGCTGGCATGCGGCGGGCCAGTTCGGGGCACTTCACGTCGAGGTTCGGGCGCATGGGGACCCGTCGGCCGCTCTCGATTCCAGCGTCAGCGCCACCGTGCCAGGGGCTAAGCTCGCGTTCGATGGCAAGATCGGCCAGGCGGCGGGGCAGGGTCGCTTTGCCGCGAACGGGGACGACGTGACGCCCTGGCTTCGCCTGGCCGGGATCGACCGTACGCCGGTCGAGCGGGCGTGGACGGCCGCTGCCGATCTCGCCTGGACGGACCAGTCCGTGACCGCGGCCAAGCTGACGGCGCATGTCGGCGGAAGTGCTGTCGCCGGCGATATCGCCTATGCGTGGCCCGCTGCCGAGAGCGGGGGGGCCGCGACGCTCAGCGGAAAGCTCGCGATAGATGCTCTTGGGCTCCCGACCCTCGCCGCGATCGGCCTCGGCCAACCCCGAACGACCACGTCGGGCATGGCTCAACTCTGGTCGGGCCAACCCTTCGGTCCGGCCCCCACGCTGCCGGCGGCCGAGGTCAGCCTTCGGATTGGCGCCCTTGACCTTTGGCCGAGTATCACCGCGCGTGAGGCAGCGATGCAGCTTTCGCTTCGATCCGGCGCCCTCACGCTTACCGACATCACCGGCCACGTGCTGGGTGGGACGGCGGGTGGCACGCTGACATTCCGTCGCAATGGCCCTGCTGCCTCGCTGACCGGACGGGTGGCGCTGGACGGGATCGGCGTGCGCCTGCCCAGCCTGTCGGGGCGGCTGTCCGGCACGCTCGATATCGCCGGGACCGGCACGAACCCCGCCGCGGTGATCGGCAGTCTCGGCGGCGACGGTACGCTGACACTGGCCGAGGCCACGCTGCCGCGGCTCGACCCTGGCGCTCTCGGCCGGGTTGCGAGCGACTTCAACCGCGACGATGCCGTGATCGAGGACGCGCCGGTCCGGGCGGCGCTCGACAAGGCGCTCGATCGGGGGGCTCTGCCGCTCGGACCGGTCAATGCCGCGGCGACCGTCGCGGCCGGAAGCCTTCGCGTGGCGATCCCGAAAACGGTCTTGCCGGACGCGAGCCTCACCGGCGACGTGGCGTTCGATTTCGAAACTCTTGCGCTGACCTTCAAGACGACCGTGGTCGCGGCCGAACTGCCACGCGAGTGGAAAGGCGACCCGCCGCAACTCAGCGTGACCTGGAAAGGTCCGCTCGACGCGCCAAGCCGTGATCTCGACGCTGGCGCCTTCCTCAACGGCCTCGCGGCCCGGGCGATCGCGCGTGAGCAGGAACGCATCGAACTGATGAAGGACGACTTGCGCGAGCGCGCCTTCTTCGCCCGTCGGTTGAAGCAGATCGAAGCCGAGCAGCAGGCCGCACGCGATGCCGCCCAGATCCAGAAAATTGTGCCGCAACCCCCGCGCCCAGGCGATATCCGGCTTCCGAAACCGCCGGAGGTCGTGCCGCCGATCATTCCGCTTGCGCCCAAGACGCCCGATACGGGAGAGAATCAGGACGGGATCTCGAAGTTCCTGAACGCCCTCACGCCGAGCCCCAAGACCAAACCCGTGTCGACCCGCCCGCTCGAACTGTCGCCCGGCTCCCGTCCGGCGGCGCAGGTCGCGCCGGCGGCGCCGACGCAGGACCCCGGGCAGGAAGGACGCTACTGAACCGAGCGGCGCGTTGCGTCCGGGGCATCGATCTGAGAAGGAAGGCCGAGAGACCGGTCGGGAGACATCTGTGCAGGAGGGGCGAGCGTCCGCCAAACCCGTCGAGCGATCAGCTTCGCCTGGGACCGCCGGGATCAAGCTTGCCATCGACGATCTTTCGGTGCGGTTCGGCGACCTGCTGGCGTTGAGCCATGTCAATCTCGAGATCCGGGCCGGCGAGTTCGTCTGCATCCTCGGCGCCTCCGGCTGCGGCAAGAGCACGCTCTTCAACGTGGTTTCGGGTCTGCTGCAAGCCAGCTCGGGACGCATCGTGCTCGATGGGCAGGACGTCAGCAGCCGCCCGGGCCAGGTCGGCTACATGCTGCAGAAGGATCTGCTTCTGCCCTGGCGCACCGTGCTTGGCAACATCACGCTTGCGGCCTCGCTCACCCGAGGCGCCAACGAAGCGGATCGCATCGCTGCCGCGGAACTGGCGGGGCGTTACGGTCTGGGCGACTTCCTGAACCATTATCCTCACGCCCTGTCGGGGGGCATGCGGCAGCGTGCGGCCATGATGCGCACCATTCTGGCCGGTCGGGAGGTCATGCTGCTCGACGAACCGTTCGGCGCTCTCGACGCGCAGACGCGGCTCGGCATGCAGCAATGGCTGCTGCAGATCTGGCGCGACCTCGGCCGCACCATCCTGTTCGTCACCCATGACGTCGACGAGGCCGTGTTTCTGGCCGATCGCGTCGTGGTCATGACGCCACGACCGGGCCGCATCGCCGAGATTCTGCCCGTCGATCTGCCCCGCCCACGCCGGCTCGACGTACTCACCACAGATGCATTCGTGGCGATCAAGCGTGAGATCATGGGCCAGCTTTATCACGACATGCCCGTCGGGAGCGGTGGCATGAAGCTGCGCATCCCGCCCGGCGCCGCACCGTTCCTGATGTGGATCGCGGCGATGATCCTCATCCTGGTCGCCTGGCAGCTCGTGATCTGGATCTCCGGCTTTCCACCTTACGTCATGCCGCCGCCGAGCCTCGCGTTCGAGAGCCTTGATCGACAACTGGCCGCGGCTGCAGCACCTATCCGGCGAGACGTTGTTCGAGACGGTCCTGGGCTACGGCATCGGTGCCATCGTCGGATTCGTGCTGGCCCTGGCCATGGGGCAGATCCGCTTCGTCCAGCGGCTGATCATGCCGGCGCTGATCGTGTCCCAGGCGGTGCCGATCGTCGCCATTGCGGCACCGCTGGTGATCGTCTTCGGATTCGGCTCGACGCCCAAGCTCATCATCGTGGCCTGGATCGTGTTCTTCCCCGTAGTCGTCAACGTGCTCGACGGCCTCGCCACCATCGATCGTGACATGGTGAACCTCGCGCGCCTGATGGGCGGAGGGTCGCTCCGCACCTTCGCCATCGTCAAGCTGCCGGCCTGTATCGGACCGCTGTTCTCCGGGCTGAAGATCGGCGCCACCTATGCGGTGACGGGCGCGGTCATCGGCGAGTGGACGGCCTCCGCCAAGCAGGGCCTCGGCACCTATCTGCTTGACCGCCAACGCCCAGATGAACACGGCTGGCGTCTACGCCGCGATGCTGCTGCTCACCGCAATCGGCGTCGGCTCGTTCCTGATCGTTCTTTGGCTCGAGATCATCGCGACGCCCTGGCGCTCAAGGGCGACGGCGCCCCGCTGGCTGCGCTGGGGGGCCTGCCCGCCCCAATGCGAAAGCGCTTCCCGGTCTTCAAGCGACCAGTCCGGCGCCGGTGTCGGACAGGGCGGTCGTGGGCGGTCAGGCCGGATTACCGCTTTCGCGCGATTGAGCAGACGGATATTAGCTCAATCGTCGACGCTTTCCGTCGCTCGGCGTCCTTGCTCCGGCAATGCGCCTCACCATGGAGCTGTTCAGTGAGACGTGAGTTCCGAAGCATTGTGGGCGCGGCGTTCGGCACGCTCGCGCTCCTGGCAGGCGGCGTGGCGACGCCGGTCGCGGCCGCGGACCTGCAGACCGTCCGGTTCGTGTTCGACTGGACCAGCGCCGATTTCGAGATGATCCCGACCGTCATCGGCCAGCAGAAGGGATTCTACGAGGCCGAGGGCCTCAAGGTCGAGGTGATCCTGCCGCCCAATTCGCAGACGACCGCGCGGCTCCTCGCCGGTGGGCAGGCCGAGATCGGCTTCGAGGCCACCACGGACGTCGTCTTTGGGGCCGCGCAAGGAGTGCCGATCACCTCAATCGGCATCTATTCGCAAAGCAACAACTGGGGCCTGTTCGGCCGCCCCGGCGAGCCAGTCACGCTGGACAACCTCAAGGGCAAATCGATCGCGATCTTCACTAATTCCTGGACCAAGGCCATGATGCCCTTCGTCCTCAAGGCGGCCAAGCTGACCGAGAACGACGTCAAGCTGATCATCGCCTCCGACAGCGATACGCCGCTCCTTTTGGCAGGCAAGGTGGACATCGCGACCAACACCTCGAACTACATCATCCCGAGCGTTCAGGCCGAAATCCACAAGGATCCGACGATGCTGGTCGGCAAGGACGCGGGCGTGCCCGACGTGCCGGTGTGGACCTACACCGCCAGCACCGATTATCTGGCCAAGCATGGCGACCTTGCCAAGAAGTGGATGGCCGCCACCATCAAGGCCACGGAATGGGCGACCGAGCATCCGGATGAGGCGGTCCAGATCTTCATCAAGGCTTATCCGGACAGCGGCTCGCTCGAGTACAATACGCTCGGCTGGAAAGCTTTGGTTCCCCTGATGAAGGGCCCGCACGGGTTCATGAAGCAGACCGACGACCACTGGCTGCCGCTGGCCCAGGCCCTGAAGGATACCGATCAGATCCCGGCTGTGCTGCCCGCCTCGAAGTATTACACGAACGAGCTGCTGCAGTAGTTCTGGCCGCGAACTGCTGCTCGGCCGCTTAGCGCGTCATGGCCGGGCTTGTCCCGGCCACGACGGTTCCGACCCTAGAACCCACGAATCCAGTGAGCCGCGAGGATCATGACCCGGCACCGCATCATCCTCGACTGCGATCCAGGCGTTGACGATGCCGTGGCGATGCTGCTCGCCCTCGCCTCGCCGGACGAGATCGAGGTGGTCGGCATCACCACGGTGGCCGGCAACGTTTCGCTTGCCCATACGACCCGCAACGCCTTGCGCCTCTGCGCTTTGGCGACCCGGCCCGACATTCCCGTCTATGCCGGTTGCGAGCGGCCGATCCTGCCGTCCGGCCGAAACCCAGGTGGTGTGCACGGTACGGACGGGCTCGGCGACATCGGGCTGCCCGACGCGTCCGTCGCGCCACAGGCCCGGCACGCGGTCGACTTCATCATCGAAACCGTATTGAGCGCGCCCGGCGCGATCACCTTGTGCCCGATCGGGCCAATGACCAACGTGGCGCTCGCGCTGCTCAAGGCGCCTGCGATCGCCCCGCAGATCAAGCAGATCGTGTTCATGGGTGGCGCCGCCTTCTGCCCCGGCAATTCGACGCCCGAAGCCGAGTTCAATGTCTGGTTCGACCCGCATGCGGCGGAGGTGGTGCTCTCGGCCGGCGTGCCCCTGGTCATGTTCGGCCTCGACGTGACGCGGCATGCCCGGATCGATGCCGAGCGGCTTCAGCGCCTTGGCAGCCGCCCTGGTCCGGTCGCGCAGGCGGCCGTCGGGATGATGCAAGCCTACGGCCGCGGCGACCCGTGCCTGCACGACGCTTGCGTCACCGCGCACCTCATCGATCCGACCTTGTTCGAGGGCGTCGAAGCTGATGTTTCGGTGGACCTCGTCTCGCCCTTGAGCCTCGGCCGCACCGTTGCGGCGGTTTCCGACCGGCACAGGAGGGGCAGGGCGACGAATTGCCGGGTGATCACCAGCGTCGATGACACACGGCTGTTCGATCTGCTTGACGGGCGCCTGGGCCGGTTCTCGCCGACGCAGCTATCCTGAGCTGGCCACCACGCAGCCGAGTCGAACGACGAAGGGCTTGCATGCTGCGGCCCGCAAGCCGGGACGGCCGCTCCAGCACGATCGCTCGGGATCGGCTATCCACCAAGCTTCAGGTTCTTGGCCTTCTCGGCATCGACCCACCAGGTCGAAAGCACACCGGGATCGTATTTCGGCGGCGTTTTGGGCCGGGCGAACATATCCCAGTAGGCCAGCCAGTGGTCGGGATTGTTCCACATCAGCACGCCATAGTAGCCGGCGCGCAGCACACGATCGAGAGAACGGCAGATCGTATTGAGCTCGGCGCGGCTGGTCGCCACCAGTGCCTTCGCGATCAGCGCGTCGACCACCGGATCGGCCAAGCCCGTCAGGTTCTGCGAGCCCGGCGTCTTGGCGGCCTCCGACCCGTAGGCGACGCGCAGGTCCTCGCCCGGTGTGAAACTGGCGCCATAGCGCTGCACCATCACGTCGAAGTCGAAATCATTCGACACGCGCCTGATACTGGGCGGCGTCCACGACCCGGAACGTCGCGTCGATGCCGAGCAGACGCAGGTTCTTGATGTAAGGGGAGGTGTGACGTTCGAGCGACCCGCCGAAATCGAGGAATTCGATGGTGAGCGGCTCGCCGGAAGGGAGCTTCATCACGTTGCCATCCCGCTTGCAGCCAGCAGCCAGCAGCAGCTTATAGGCCTGCGCCGAGAAGCGCCCGATCCTGGCCCGAGCCGTCCGACTTCGGCGGCATGACGGCCTCGCCAAAGACCGCATCGGGCACCTTGCCGCGGAAGGGCTCGAGCAACGCCAGTTCATCGGGGCTCGGCACGCCGGTGGCAGCCATGTCGGAGTTCTGGAAATACGACCAGGTGCGCTGGAACAGCCCGAACATGATGTTCTGGTTGGTCCATTCGAAATCGAACGCGAACCCGAGCGCCTGTCTGACCCGCGGGTCCTGGAACTTCGGACGCCGCATGTTCATCCACCAGGCCTGGACGCCGCGCGGCGCCTTGTCCGCAATCATCTCCTTCTTCACACGCCCGTCGAGCACGGCCGGGAAGTCGTAGCCCTTCGCCCAGTTGATCGAGGTGAAGTCCTCCTGGAAGGTGATCACGCCGGACTTGAAGCCCTCGAAACCCACCTGCCGCTCGCGGAAGTACTCGTAGCGGATCACGTCGAAATTACCCTGGCCGACGTTCACCGGCAGGTCCTTGGCCCAGTAATCCGGCACCCGGTTGAAGCTGATGAACCGGCCCTGCTCGAACGGGCCGACCTTGTAGGCGCTCGACCCGAGTGGCGGCTCCAGCGTCGTCTCGTCGAACGGATGCGAGGCGTAGTAGGCCTTCGAGAAGATCGGCTGCCCGGCGACGATCAACGGAAGGTCGCGGCTGCGTGTCGGGCTGAATTTGACCACGACGGTCCCGTCGTCGGTGGCTTCGGCCGAAGCCATGTCGCGCAACGTCGTGCGAATGATGGGATGGCCTTTTTCCTTCAGGATGTTCAGCGAGAACGCGACATCGGCGGCGGTCAGCTTGGAGCCGTCGTGGAAGCGCGCCTCCGGCCGTAGCAGGAACGTGTAGGTCAGCTTGTCGGCCGACCAGCGCACCGCGCGCGCCACGAGCCCGTACAGCGCATTCGGCTCGTCGAGCGAGCCCGACATCAGCGAGTCGGAGATGAGCCCCATCCCGGCGGCGCCATTGCCCTTCAGGATGTAGATGTTGAGCGTGTCGAAGGTGGTGAAGTTCTGGTTGCCGCCGGTTGCGCTCGTCTGCAGGCGGATTTCGCCGCCTTTCGGGGCGTCCACGTTCACGTAGGGGAGTGCTTTGAAATCCGCCGGGAGAGCCAGCTCGCCGAACACCGACAGGCCGTGGCGTTCGACCTCGCCCTCGGCGGCGCCAAGGCCGGCGGTGCGCAGGCCAGCCGGAAGCACCGATAAGGCTACAGTCGCGCCGGCGCGGTGAAGGACCGAACGGCGGGTGGTGTTCGACATGCGCTGGCTCCGAAGCTGCCGCGGAACCATCGGCAGCGAATGTGTCGCTTTTTGCGCCCAAGCCGAATGAAAAAGGCGGGGCCAAGCCCCGCCTGCTCAAAGCCTTTGTCCAGAAATCAGGGCGCCGGTAGCGGTTCCGGCGCGTCGGCCAGCGTGTGCAGATAGTCGATGATGTCGGCGCGCTTCTCCGGGCTTTCCTCGCCCGCGAAGCCCATCTTCGTGCCCGGCACATCGGCCTTCGGATTGGTGATGAACTTGTTGATCTCGTCGTAGGTCCAGGTGCCGCCTTTGCCCTTCAGGGCGTCCGAATAAGCGAAGCCGTCGATCGACGCGACCTTGCGTCCGACGACGCCGTAGAGCGGCGGCCCCACCTTGGCGCCCGCGCCCTTCTCGAAGTTGTGGCACGCGCCACATGCCTTGGCGAAGGCCTGCCCCTTGCCGACGTCGGCCTTGGCGAGGAGGACAGGCAGCGGCTCGGCCGGTGCAGAGGAGGCCGGACCCGCGGCCGTTTCCTGGGCCGGAGCATCCGGCAGTGCATAGCCGGGCTTCTCTGACGTATGCGGCGCGAAGACGAATCCCGAGACGAGGCCCAGGGCCATGGTGATCAACAATGTTGCCAAGGACGGCTCCGGCGATCTTGTTGAATTCAAATGAATCCATCACCATCAACCAGGCTCCGTCCGCGACACTTTTGCTGCGCCGCCAACTCCCTTGGGACGCTGGTCCCTGATTACGCACTTTGCCGGGTGGTTGGCAACTCGTATAAGCCGCCGCCAGACCATCATGGGCCGCGACCGTGCGGCGCGGCATGGCACCGGTTTTTTCATCGCGCATGGCTGACCCGATCATTCTCATTCCGGCCCGCATGGCGTCGACCCGCCTGCCGGGCAAGCCGCTGGCCGTGATCCACGGGGAGCCAATGATCCTGCATGTCTGGCGGCGCGGCATGGAGGCTGGCATCGGCCGCGTGGCGGTTGCGACCGACGACGAGGCCGTGTTGTCGGTCGTGCGGGCCGCGGGCGGCGAGGCCGTCATGACGCGCTCCGACCATCCGGCCGGCACGGACCGCATCCAGGAGGCGCTGCAGGCCCTGGATCCCGTTCGGGCGCCACGACGTCGTGGTGAATGTCCAGGGCGACTTGCCGACGATTGAGCCGGCTGCGGTCCGTGCCGCGCTCGAACCACTCGAAGATCCCGGCGGTCGACATCGCGACGCTCGCCGCGGTCATCGCCGACGAACGCGAACGCGCCGATCCCGAACGTGGTGAAGGTCGTCGGCTCGCCAAGCGGCCCGAGATCGCTTGCGGGCCCTTTACTTCACACGGGCGACGGCGCCCTGGGGCGAGGGACCGCTGCTGCATCACATCGGGCTCTACGCCTATCGGCGGGAGGCTCTCGAACGCTTCGTCGGCCCTGCCGCCTTCCGTACTGGAGATGCGCGAACGACTCGAGCAACTGCGCGCCCTCGAGGCCGGCATGCGCATCGACGTGCGAGTGCGTTGCGACGGTCCCGTTCGGCGTCGATACGCCAGCCGATCTCGCCCGTGCACACACCCTCCTGAAAGCCCGCTGAATGTCCAAACGTGTGATCGCCTACCAGGGAGAGCCGGGCGCGAATTCCCACATCGCCTGCGCGGACATGTTCCCGGATTGGGAGCCGTTGCCCTGCGCGACCTTCGAGGACGCATTCGCCGCCATCCAGGGCGGCACGGCCGAACTCGGCATGATCCCCATCGAGAACTCGCTGGCCGGACGGGTGGCGGACATCCACGCACTGATCCCGACGGCGGGGCTGCACATCATCGGCGAATATTTCCTGCGCATCCGCTTCCAGCTCATGGGCGTGCGGGGGGCGACGCTCGAGGGGCTGCGCAGCGTCTACAGCCACGTCCACGCGCTCGGCCAATGCCGCAAGATCATCCGACGCCTCGGGCTTGTGCCGCACATCTCGCGGCGATACGGCGGGTCGGCTCGCGAAGTGGCCGGCTGGGGCGATCCGACGCGCGGCGCGCTCGCGCCCCGACTGGCGGCCTCGATCTACGGTCTCGACATCCTGGCCGAGAACGTGGAGGACGCCGACCACAACACGACACGCTTCGTGGTCCTGTCCCGCGACGCAGTTCGCGCGCCGGCCGGCAATGGTCCGGTCGTGACGACCTTCGTGTTCCGGGTGCGCAACGTGCCGGCGGCCTTTACAAAGCGCTCGGCGGCTTCGCCACCAACGCGGTCAATATGACGCGGCTCGAAAGCTATATGGTCGACGGTGAGTTCGCCGCGACGGCGTTTCTGGCCGATGTGGATGGACATCCCGACGATCCAGGCCCTCGCCCGAGCTCTGGAGGAGCTTTCATTCTTTTCCCGCGAATTTCGAATTCTTGGGGTCTACCCTGCGAACCCATTTCGCGTCGCCACAAAGGGCGACGGATACTAGCCTGGACGTTCCCCTGTTTACCTTGCGTTACCCATGTTGTTTCACGCCCGCTTAAGAGCCTTCGATCTAAATCGGCAACAATCTGGTATCCAACAGATTGGAAAAACCCGTGATCAAGACAATCGTTCTGTCGGCCACCTCGCTCCTCGCCCTCACCGCCGTCGCGGCCGCGGCGGACTTGCCCGCGCGGATGGCGCCGCCCGTCTACGCACCCCCGCTGCCGACCTTCACCTGGACCGGCACTTACTTCGGCATCAACGCCGGATACGCCTTCGACCATGAAGGCCGCTTCAGAACGACTGCCGTGGCGCCTGGCTTCAATACCCGCGGCCAGACTGTCGAGCAGCGATGGCTTCACCGGCGGTGGCCAGATCGGATACAACTACCAGCTCGGTGGCTTCGGCGGTCTCGGCGGTGGCGTTGTGGTCGGTGTCGAGGCCGATGCCGCATACACGGATCTCGAGCGTCGGCGCACCGCCGTCTATGGTTTTGACGGCGCGGCCCTGGCCGGAACGATCACCAGCTATCGCTCGAGCCTCGACTACCTCGGCACGGTGCGTGGCCGGGTTGGCTATGCGTTCAACCAGTTCCTGGTCTATGGCACCGGCGGCTTCGCCTATGGTGCCGTCGACAACCGGGTGGCGGTGCAACTGGCGCCAGGCGGACCGGTCGTGGCCGGCGGCCGACGCAGCACGACCGCTACCGGTTACGCCTGGGGCGGCGGCGTCGAATACGCGCTGCCCACGGGGTCGTTCCTGAATTTCTTCAGGTCGAGCGCTGTCACCCTCAAGGCGGAGTACCTGCACTACGACCTGGGTCGCAGCAACGTGGCGGTCAACGCCGGCGCGGTGAACGTGGCGAATTCCCGTGTGTCAAACGACGGCAATCTCGTCCGCGTCGGCCTCAACTACAAGTTCAGCGCATACTGAACCTCCGGGGCAAGGCTTGCGCCGGGCGAGGTCCCGCCCGGCGCTCGCCGCTCGAGGGTCCTGTCGTTCGAAGGCGCCCTCCGCGAAGCAAACCGGCCCGGAATCGCAGGTGTTCGTTAAGACCGGTGCCTTAGGGTTGCTGGCCCAGGCGGGCTCACGGGTGCAAAGCCGCTAAGATCGCCTCCGGACCATTGCGATGTCGCTGTCAGAAGCCCAGATCGAGCCCAAGACACCAGCCGGACGCCTTCTCGTACCGTTTTTCGCGAAAGCGCGAACGATCCGTGGGCGCATCATCCTGTCGTTCGTAGCGATGGGGTTGGGGACCGGTGCCCTCTGCATGATCGCCGGGGGCGCGACCTACCATGCGGCCCAGATCGTCGACCGCACGTTCGGAGGGTCGTTCGCGGCGATCGAAGCGGCCGATGCGGCCGCTAGCGATTTCGCCAAGCTCCGCCAGACTGCCTTGCGGCTTGGCATAGGGTCCGCGGCGGAACATCGGGAATCCGAGCGGGGCATCGCCGAGCAGAGGCACAAAGTCGAGGCTGATCTTGATGCCGTCGAGGCGAGCCTTCGCGGTCCGCAGGTGTCCGTGTCGCTGGTCGAGGCGCGCTCCTCGCTGACGGATTGGGATCGCGCGAGGCAGGAACTCCCAGCCGGTTCACCGGCCCTCGACGACGTCGGCACCGGAGTTGATCGCGGTCTCGCGCGGCTGAGTCGCGACGTGCATAGCGCAACGATTGACGGCCAGCGAAGCGCAGCCGGGACGATCCGCACAGGCTTAGCGTTCATCCTGGGCGGCACCGCTGCGGCAATGGTGCTGCCGGGTCTGCTTGGATGGCTGCTTGCGCGACGAACGGTCCGCCCCATCGATGCGGCCTCTGCGGTGGCGTCGCGCATCGCCAGTGGCCAGTTCGACGACGAGCTCCCGGAGGCCGGCGATGACGAACTCGGGGCGATGCTCGCTGCGATGATGCGCATGCGCAACAACATCCGGACCGCCATGGAGCGCGAGATCGCGCTACGGCGCTCGGCGCAGACGCGGCTGGCGGACGCGCTCGAGAGTTCGCACGACGGGATCATGGTCGTAGATCCCGACCTTCGCATCGCTTTGGCGAATGGGCAGGCTGCCGATTTCCTCGGTGTGCCCACGGCCATGCTGGCGCCAGGGGCGCCCATCACGCAGCTGACTGGCGCCTCGCGCTCGTCTCGCAAATTCCTGCTGGACCTGATGGGCCTCGACGAAGGCGCCGCCGAATCGCGGCTGGGGGATGGCCGCTGGCTGCGTGTCAGCCGGAGCTGGACGCGGGACGGGGGGTTCATAGCGCTCTGCAGCGATATTTCTGTTCAAAAAAAGCAGGAAGCTGAGCTCAAGGCGACCAATCTCAGGCTCGACGCGGCGCTGGAAAACATGTCCCAGGGCCTCTGCCTGTTCGGCGCGGACCAGACGCTGCAGGTCGTCAATCGACGATTCGCGGAGATCTTCGGGCTTCGGCCCGATGCGGTGCGGGCCGGCATCAGCTTGCGCGAGTTGATCGCGCGACTGGCCGATGCAAGTCATTTCCCCGATCGGACGGCGGATGACGTCTACATGGACGAGCTCCGCGCGCTCGAGTTCAGCACCCGGTCCGTGCGCTTCCTTGCGATTGGCAATGGACGTATTGTGGGGATCGCAACCGAGGCCCTCGCGGACGGCGGCGGCTGGCTCGCGACCTATGAGGACGTAACGGAGCGGCGGCAGGCGGAAGCCCGCATCGCCTACATGGCCCGTCACGACGCCCTAACTGGATTGCCGAACCGCGTCCTATTCGTGGAGCGCATCGAGGAGGCGATCGAAAAGGCAAAACGTGGCAGCGGGTGTGCCGTGTTCTGCCTGGACCTCGATCATTTCAAGAACGTCAACGATACGCTCGGGCACCCCATTGGCGACGAGCTCCTTCGCATCGTTGCCGCACGGCTGAAGGATTGCGTGCGGGAAGCCGACGCGGTGGCGCGACTGGGGGGCGACGAGTTCGCGGTCGTGCAGTCGGCCATCGTGGATCCGCAGGAGGCGGTCAAGCTCGCCAACCGCATCGTCGAACGACTTGCCCAGCCCTTCCAGATCGAAGGGCACAGCATGGCCGTTGGCGTCAGCATTGGCATCTCTCTGGCGCCGGAAGACGGGCAAGACCACGAGAAGTTGCTCAAGAACGCCGACGTCGCACTTTATCGAGCCAAGGAGGATGGTCGCGGCACTTGGCGGTTCTTCGAGCCGGAGATGGACTCCCGCTTGCAGGCTCGGCGGGAGATGGAGTTGGACCTCCGCCGTGCCGTCGACGAGCAGCAATTCGAGGTTTACTATCAGCCCCAGTTCGATCTGCGGCTTGACCGGATCTCGGGATTCGAGGCTCTCGTCCGGTGGAATCATCCCGTGCGCGGACTGGTGCCACCCAACGCGTTTATTCCTCTCGCCGAGGAGATCGGTCTTATTCGTGAGATCGGCGCGTGGGTGTTGCGGTCTGCTTGTGTCGAGGCGACCCGATGGCCCGACCCGCTGCGGGTGGCCGTCAACGTTTCGCCGGTTCAGTTGCGGCAGGCCGAATTCCGCTCGATCGTTGCCGATGCTCTTTCGACCTCAGGCCTGGCGGCCGCGCGACTCGAACTCGAGATCACCGAATCGGTGATGTTGGGGAGCAGCGGAATCGCACTCGACCTCCTGGAGCAAATCCACGGCCTCGGCGTGCAGCTGGCGATGGACGACTTCGGCACAGGCTATTCGTCGCTGACTTCACTTCGCAATTTTCCGTTCGACAAAATCAAGATCGACCGAAGCTTCGTGAAGGATCTTTGCGACAGTCCGGCCGGCGAGCCGTTCGTCCGGGCCGTGATAACGCTCGGCCAGGGCCTCGGCATTCGCATCACCGCCGAGGGCGTGGAAACCGCGGAACAGTTGGCTCGGCTGCGGATCGAGGGTTGCACCGAGGTGCAGGGCTATCTGATCAGTCGCCCCCGTCCAGCCGGCGAGGTGCCGAACCTGCTGGAGCGCTGGAGCGCAGGCGCGCGTCGGGGCTTGGTCAGCGCCGTCGCATAGAGGCGACGAGACCCGCAGGGTTCGGCGATCTGGCTCTCCGAAGGGAAGCTGGTACCATCGGCGGACTTACCACATCCCTCCAGTCGTCCTGCAGCATGTCCAATCCAATCCTGATCGAGGTCACCCGCGGCGGCGTAGTTGAGAGCCTTCATCGCGGCGCTTTCGCGATCTGCGACGCGAGCGGGTCGGTCGTCGCGTCCGCCGGGGAGATCGAGAAGGCGATCTTTCCAAGATCGGCCGTGAAAGCCTTGCAGGCCTTGCCTCTCGTCGAGAGCGGGTGGGCGGACCGCCTCGGGCTTTCGGATCGCCGAGCTGGCGCTCGCCTGCGCGTCCCACGGCGGGGAGCCGGTTCATGTGGAAGCGGCGGTGAGCATGCTCGCCAAGGCCGGGCAGAGCGCCGAGGCGCTCGAATGCGGCGTTCACTGGCCGACGAGCAAGTCCGCGTCCCGGGCGCTGGTGGGGCAGGGGCGAAAGCCGTCCGCCCTCCACAACAACTGTTCCGGCAAGCACGCGGGGTTTCTTTGTCTGGCCTGCGGGCTTGGCGCGACGGCGTCCGGCTACGTCGCAGCAGAGCACCCCGTGCAGCGACGCGCCAAACAGGCCATGTCCGACATGTATGGCGTCGAACTCGGCGCCGAATACGGCATCGACGGCTGCTCCATCCCAACCTATCCGGTGCCCCTGAAAAACCTTGCCCTGGCATTCGCCCGCTTCGCGGCCGGAACCGGCCTGCCCGCCGACCGGATCGCGGCGGCCGAAAGGTTACGCCAAGCCGTGGCCGACAATCCCGATCATGGTGGCGGGCGAAGGACGGCTGGACACGCGCCTTGCGCAGCGCTTCGGCGCAACCTTGTTCACCAAGACCGGCGCGGAAGGAGTCTTCTGCGCCGCCTTGCCGGAGCTTGGTCTTGGAGTCGCTCTCAAATGCGACGACGGCGCGCTTCGCGGTTCCGAGAGCATGCTGCTCGCGCTTGTGTCTCGGTCGATGGCTTGGTCCGATGCCGACCGGCTGGCTTTTGCCGACACGCTCGACCCCGTTCTGCGCAACTGGAATGGAATCGAGGTCGGCCGGATTCGGATGTCGGACACTTTTTCCGCGGTGTCGGAGCGCGTTGGTCTGTTGCGGTGAGAGCGCAGTGTCGAGCTCACTGCATTGCGGCCTGTGTCCACCACCAAGCCGTCGCACAATGACCACGTTTGCCGACCCATAAGCCCCACGCGGCGCTGCCGCGGACTCGGTGTTTTGCAGTTTCTTGAAGGGCGATCGGACGCGATGAAGCCGGTGTGGGTCAGGGCGGCGGCAGCTTGGTTCGCGCTTTGGGGTATCGCTGTGGCCGTGTCCGGATGCGCATCCGGAGTCACGGCCGTTGCGGATAGCGTGTCGAGCGTCGGTTCGTTGGTGACCGGCAGCCCTCAAGGCCAGGCTCGCGCGGTCCAGATCTTCGTCGCATCGACCCGCAAGGGTGCACTCGCCAATGCCAACGAGGCCAATCCTGACGGCGCGGCGCGGTTTTCCTTGGCCACGATCAGCGTGCCGCCTGGCCATAAGCCAGGCATTGTCGAGCGTGCGAGCTTCGGTTCGGACAGTCCCAAGCGCGATTTCGTTGGGGTGGGCCGCCGCGAGCTCGACGACGAAGCGTTTCGCCAGGAGCTCGCATCCCACGTCTCGGGGCGCGTCGGCTCCAACCGCGACGTGCTGCTGTTCGTGCATGGCTTCAACAATGGGTACGATGAGGCGCGATTCCGGCTGACCCAGATCGTCTACGATGGCCAGTTCGGCGGCGTGCCCGTGCTGTTCACCTGGGCCTCCCGCGGTTCGATGTTCGCCTATGGATCGGACCGCGAGACGGCGGCCGCTTCGCGCGACGCGCTGGAGCATCTGATGTTGACGCTCGCGCAGACTCCGGGCGTCGGTAAGGTTCACGTGCTGGCGCACTCGATGGGGGCTTGGCTCGCCATGGAGGCCTTGCGCGAGAATGCGATCGCCGGCCACGCCGATCTCGACGGCCATCTGGGCGAAGTCATGCTGGCCTCGCCGGATATCGACCTCGCGTTGTTTCGTCAGCAGATGGCGAGGCTTGGCGAAGTCGGCGCATGTCTCGGTCTTCGTCGCCCACAACGATCGTGCGCTCTCGCTGTCGAGTGCGCTGGCGAACGATCGGCCGCGACTTGGTGCGCTCGATCCGACGACGACGGAAGGCAAGGCGGCGATCGAGCAACTCGGCGTCAAGGTCTACGACACGAGCTCGGAAAGCGTGGGTCTCATTGGGCACGCGAATTACGCCACCGCACCCGACGTCATTCGCAGCATCGGCGCCCAACTCGGGGCCACGCGAAAGGAGGACGCCGGCACCGTCGCCGTGCTCGACGGGGAGGGACGAACGGTGCCAGCCTTGCCGCCCGATGTCGGAGCGCTCGACCAAGGCCCAGCGCGCGTGACCGCCACGCCTCTGGCGCCCGCGCCTGCCGCGACGCCCTAAGATCCGGCTCGGGTCCTGTCGACCCGGGTTCGCCTCTCACATGAGCTGGTGCATCCCGGGGATCGCGCTGGCCAGTTCGCCAACCGTATCTTCGCCCGCCTTCTCGCGGGCGTAGCTGAGAACCTCACGGCCGATCGTCTGCATTTCGCCCATGCTCAGGCCGAGCCCAGTGAGTTGACTGGCGAGGCCCATCAGGCCCGCGCCCTTGGCGCCCGTCAGCCCGTTGAGGATGCTGCCGCCGTCCTCTTCTGCCGCAGCGCCCGAGACGGCTTCTCGCGCCCCCGGGATCTTGTCGATGATGATGTTGGCCTCGGCTTCCGGCCCTTCCTTCAGCAGGAAGTTGAGAATGAGGCCGATGGCCTTCTTGGCGGATTCGGGCTCGATTCCCGCGCTGGTGCTGACGCGTTCCACGAGTTCGTTCAAGGCAGCCTCCTGTCGGGCGACCGCCGCCCGTAGAAAGCAAATCGTGCCTTCCGTATAAAGGTTCAACTGTGTCACGAGAGGAAGCTTCCATGGCCGCCGACCCGAGCCTCAAGCCCGGCGCCATTCTGGTCGGCAAAAGCCAGGCCTTCGAATACTTGCAGCTTGGTCTCGGCAACCGACATGGGTTGATTGCAGGAGCGACCGGCACGGGCAAGACCGTGACGCTGCAGAAGCTGGCGGAGGGCTTTTCGAACGCGGGCGTCGCGGTGTTCATGGCCGACGTCAAGGGCGATCTTGCCGGAATGGCCGCAGCGGGCGACGGGCGTGCCGTGCTGACCAACCGGGCCGCCCAGATCGGCGTCCCCTATGAGCCGGATCGCTTCCCGGTCGTCTTCTGGGATGTTTTCGGTCAACAGGGCCATCCGCTTCGCGCGACGATCGCCGAGATGGGTCCGTTGCTGGTCGCGCGCATGCTCGGACTTAACGACGTTCAGCAGGGCGTGCTGAACATCGCCTTCCGCATCGCGGACGACCAGAAGCTGCTGCTGCTCGATCTCAAGGACCTTCGCGCCACCCTGCAGTTCGTGGCCGACCACGCTGCCGAACTGACCACCCAGTACGGCAACGTGGCGACTGCAACGATTGGCACGATTCAACGACAGCTCCTGATGCTCGAGAGCCAGGGCGCTGCGAGCTTCCTTGGCGAGCCCGCTCTCGAGATTGCCGACTTCATCACCACCGATCGCGACGGGCGCGGTACGATCAACATCCTGGCGGCCGACGTGCTGATGCGGAAGCCGCTGCTCTACGCCACGTTTCTGCTGTGGCTGCTGTCGGAGCTGTTCGAGACGCTGCCGGAGGTCGGCGACCTCGACAAGCCGAAGCTCGTCTTCTTCTTCGACGAGGCGCATCTGCTGTTCGACAACGCGCCGCAGAGTCTGATGCAGGCGATCGAGCAGGTCGTGCGTCTGATCCGCTCGAAGGGCGTCGGCGTCTACTTCGCCACCCAGAACCCGCTTGATGTCCCCGATACCGTGCTCGGTCAGCTCGGCAATCGGGTCCAGCACGCGCTGCGTGCCTTCACCCCGCGCGATCAAAGGGCCGTAAAGACGGCGGCGGACACGTTTCGGCCGAATCCTGGATTCGACTCGGCCACGGTGATCACGCAGCTCGGGGTGGGTGAGGCGCTGGTGTCGATGTTGCAGCCCGACGGCACGCCCGAGCCAGTCCAGCGAACCCTGATCGCGCCGCCAAGTTCACGGGTCGGACCGCTGACGCCGGCCGAACGCCAAGCGAGCGTCGAGGGCGATCCGATCTACGGCAAGTACGATACGGCCGTGGATCGCGAGTTCGGCGTTCGAGATCCTGAACGCGAAGAAGCTCGGCACGGCTCCGGCTGCACCGAACCAAGGCGCCGGCGGTCCCTGGGGCGCGGCTCCATCCGGCCCACAGCCGCAAGCCGGAAGCCCGACGGCAGGACAGGCCGTTGCCCCGGCGAGCGGCGGTATTCTGGGTGATCTTGGCGCGGCGCTGGGGCGGGTGTGGAACAGCGGCGGAAGCAGCCGCGGCCGGATGACGACCGGTCAGCTCATCGTCCGATCGGCCGTGCAATCCGCCGCTCGATCGATCGGAACGCAAGTCGCGCGCGAGGTGCTGCGCGGCGTACTGGGCGGCCTGCAGCGCTGATCAGGCCGCGTCGGCGCCGCTGTCGGCAAGGACCAGAGCGGGCTCGATGACCGGCTCCAGCGAGACCGTCGGAACGGCGTCGAAGAGCCGGTGCGCATGCCCGGTTCCCGAAGGACCGATCATCGCCTCCAGGCAAACACGGCTCCGAGCCAGAGCCGCGAATGCGGCGCGGGCGTCGAGGGCCGTCCGGAGCAGGGCAGGGAGTTCCGCCGGGCGGCGCGCCAGGGCACGGAGCACCGCGACGATGTCGGTGGTGCCATCGGATCGCATCCCAACGAGCGCGGCCTCGGGCAGCGCGCGCTCCGACGGGTCGGCGATGATGCGCAATGCCGCGAACGGCACGCCGTGCTGGGCCGCGAGCCGCGCCGCAACATGCGATTCCATGTCGACCGCCACCGCGCCCGAACGCCGTCTCAGCGCCGCCTTTTGCGCGGGTGCTGCCACAGCTTTGGCCTCGCCCGCCACAGTACCGCAGATCGCGGTGGGCAGGGCGGCCAACAAGCGATGACGCCAGGCCTCGTCGGTCGGATAGCGGGTTTCGCCGTCGTCCACGGCGTCTGCGACGACAATGGTTCCGGGTCTGAGTCCCTGCGCGAGACCGCCGGCGATGCCGAAGCTGATGACCGCATGTGCGCCGCCCGAAAGGCTGCCCTGCAGGAGCAGCGCCAGACGCGCCGCGTCGCCTCCGCCGGAAAGTGTGGTCACGCCAGCCTTGGCGGCGATGCGAGCCTCGGCACGAAGGCCGGTGATCGCGAGGACGGGAATGGACAGTGCGGTCGTGCTCATTACATGCCCAGCATGACGGTCTTGGTGTTTCCGGCGCGTAAATTGCGGAACCGCGCCATCGCCCAAAGCGGGAAGAACTTCGAGTAGCCGTGATAGCGAAGGTAGAAGACCCGGGCGAAGCCGGTTCCGGTGAACTGCTCTTCCGGCCACTGGCCGTCACCACCCTGGTGCTCGGCCAGGTAAGCCATGCCGCGCGCCACGGCGGGACTGTCGACCTCGCCTGCCGCCATCAGACCAAGCGTCGCCCAGGCGGTTTGCGAGGCGGTGCTCGCCGCCCCCCGATAGCCGCGGTAATCCGCATCATAGCTGGTGTCGTCCTCGCCCCAGCCGCCGTCGGCGTTCTGGATCGATGTGAGCCAGGTCACGGCGCGGCGCACCGCGTCCGACTTCGGGTCGACGCCGGCGGCGTTGAGCGCGCAGAGGACCGACCATGTTCCGTAGATGTAGTTGACGCCCCAACGCCCGAACCAGCTGCCATCCCGCTCCTGCTCGCGGAGCAGATAGTCGAGCCCGCGGCGCATGGGCTCGCTGGTCGCCGGCCGCTCTCCGAGTTGCGCCAGCATCGATACGCATCGCGCCGTCACGTCCGCAGTTGGTGGATCGAGCAGCGCTCCGTGGTCGGCAAAGGGGATCGCATTGAGATGGAAATGCGTGTTGTCGGCCTCGAAAGCGCCCCAGCCCCCGTTCTTGCTCTGCAGGCCGACCACCCACTCCCGACCGCGCTCGATAGCCTGCTTGAATCGTTCGCCGCCTGGTTTGCCGGCGAGGCGGTCCATCGCCATGACCACGACGGCCGTGTCGTCGAGATCGGGGTAATGGGGATTCTCGTACTGGAAGGCCCAGCCACCCGGACGGACGTTCGGACGGTTGTGCGCCCAGTCGCCGACCACATCGAGCACCTGCCGGGGGATGAGCCAGTCGAGGCCGCGCCCCGCAGCGTCTTCTGATTCGCCACCGGCTTCCAGCAGCGCCTGAGCCGCCAAGGCCGTATCCCAAACAGGCGAAAGGCATGGCTGGCAGTAGGCTTCGGTGTCGGTGATCACCATCAGCTTCTCGATGGAGGCACGCGCGAGCACGACCTCCGGTCGATCACGTTCGAAGCCGAGATGCTCGAACATCATCACGGCGTTGGCCATCGAGGGGTAGATCGCCCCGAGACCATCCTCGCCATTCAGGTGCTCGATGGTGAACGCCACGGCCTTGTCGATGGCACGCTTGCGGGAGGCTTTCGGGAAGAAGCCTTGGACCCGCTGCAGAACGGCATCGAGCGCGCCGAAAGCCACGCCCCAGAACTTCGAATCGGGCTGCGCCTTGGCCCAGCGGGTTTCCTGCTCCGGTGCGACGATGAACAGTTCGCGAATTTTGACGTTCTTGGGATTGCGGGCTTTGGGCTTGAGCGCCGCCACCACCATCATCGGGACCAGCGTGGTGCGCGCCCAGTACGACACCTTGTTCAGGTGGAACGGGAACCATCGCGGCAGCAGCATGATCTCGACCGGCATCACCGGGACGGCGCGCCAGGGCACCTCGCCGAACAACGCCAGCGTCGTGCGTGTAAAGACGTTGCTGGCCGCCGCCCCGCCGTGCGCCAGGATGGCGTCCCGGGCGCGCACCATGTGCGGTGCATCGATCGGGTCGCCGATCAATTTCAGGGCAAAATATGCCTTAACACTGGCCGAGATGTTGAACGCGCCGCCATGGACCAGCGGCCAGCCTCCGTGCGAGCCCTGGCGGCGGCGCAGGTAGACTGCGATCTTGGCTTCGATTGCCGGGTCGGGCTCGCCCAGAAAGTGCTTCAGCAGGACGTATTCCGACGGGATGGTCGCGTCCGCTTCCAGTTCGTAGGCGAAATGGCCATCGGACCGCTGCTGCGCGCGCAGCGCGTCGGCCGCGCGGGCGATCGCGGTGTCGATCCCGGCGGGCCGAGGCCCTGGGCTTTCCGCAAGATCAGCAGGCGACATCAAAACCCTAAATCCACAACTCGCCGTCACGCCCCCTGCGGCAGGTCTTCCGCATAAAACCCTGCGGAACAAGGGGCAATCCGGGTCTTCGCGTGCAAATGGCAAGGCCGTTGCTCTGAAGCGACAGCTTCCGTGGCTGGCCCTGCGGTGGTGTCAATGGGCGGCGACGCGCACGCGAGCGAGACCGGTCCCTACACTGATGGTGCAGTGCAAAATGCTGGCGTTGCTTAAATGATGAGCGATATTCTGTCCAGTGTTCGCGCGCCGGTCTCCTGCACCGCCTAGCTCCGCCGCCGAGAGCCGGGCCGTGCCGAGACAGCCGACGGGCTCGGAGCCGCGATCACCGGCCCAAGCGCGGCCGTGATGGTGTCCAAGGTCGGGGGCTCGCGGCGGGTATGACCGACCAGCGCATTGTGCATCGCCGTGAGATGCTGGGGCGAGGTTCCGCAGCAGCCGCCGATGATGCGTGCGCCGGCGTCAACGGCGAGACGCGCGTATTCGGCCATGAGGTCCGGCGTGCCTGAATAATGCAGGTGCCCATCGTGCCATTGTGGAATTCCGGCATTGGCCTTGGCGATGACCGCGAGTTCCGGATGCGCTTCACGCATTGCGGTAATCGACAGGAGCAGGTCGGACGCTCCCACGCCGCAATTGGCGCCGATCGCGACCGGCGCGACGTCGAGTTCGGCGGTGAAATCCGCCAGGGCGCCTGGGCTCAGGCCCATCATGGTGCGTCCCGCCGTATCGAAGCTCGCGGTCAACGTGTAGCGCATGCCGACCGCCATGGCGGCCCGTGCCGCGGCCCGCATCTCATCGGGGGCCGACATGGTCTCGATCCAGAGAATGTCGGCGCCGCCTTCGGCGAGGCCTTGCATCTGCTCGGTGAAGACTGCCACCGCCTCGTCTTCGCTCAACGGCCCCAGAGGGGCCAGCAGGTCGCCGGTCGGGCCGACCGACCCGGCGACGATGACGGGACGCCCAGCTGCATCGGCGACGGCCCGCGCATTCTCGGCCGCCCGGGCATTCAGTTCCCGCACGCGGTCGTCGAGCTTGTGCAGCATGAGCCGGCGCGCGTTGGCACCGAACGTGTTGGTCAAGATGATGTCGGCGCCGGCGTCCACGAAGGCCTGATGCAACCGCTTGGTGCGATCCGGGTGGTCGACGTTCCAGAGCTCGGGCGGGTCGCCCGACTGCAGCCCCATCGCAAACAGGTTCGTGCCGGTCGCGCCGTCGGCGAGCAGGGGGCGGCCATTGTCCAGGAGTGCTGCAAGCGACACGGGGGCGTTCCGCAAGCCGGAGAGGCGAGCCCGCTCACCTACCAGCATCGGCCCGGGGCGGCAAATTCCGCCCTCGTGGACGTCAGAACAGAATCGACAGGTTGGCGGCCCCGAAGTGGTCGGCCTCGCGCTGGTGCGTGAACTCCTTGGAGCGCTCGGTGAAGGTCACGTCGAGCTTCGCCCAGTCGCGCCAGAACACCGACGCGCCCGCCGTGAAATCGCCGACAAAGATGTTCTTGGTCACATGCGGGCTGTTTGCGAAGGTGTTGCCGTCGAGGAAAATGTTCTGCGCCACCGCGCGGCCCTGTACGCCGGCGAAGATGTACCAGCCGAGACTTCTGGGTCAGGCGGGAGGCGTCGAACCAGGTCGTACCGCTGAGCGAAGGACGAATCCGCGCGACGCCGTAGTCGACGCCGAGGTTCTGGCCGATCCGGAAGGTCGCCCCGACCGAGCCATAGGTCATCACGTTGCCGCCGGTGAAGCCGGCTTCGGGGATAAAGTCCGAACTCGACGCCGAGAAAGCTCGCCTGCCAGACCTTCCACTTGCGCTCGTAGGTCAGCATGAAGCCCGGTTCGTTGCGAAGCTGGTAGTTCCAGGCCTGATTGAGGTTCCTGTTGTTGAAACCCGCCGCGGAATGGAACCAGATCTGCGCGTCCTTCGCCAAGGAATCGGGACCAACCACACCGGCCAGAAGCTCGAGATTCTCGAGCATGCGCCCGTTGGTGTCCTGCAGCAGGCTGCCGCCCGTGAACAGGAAGCCGGCAAAGGGCCGATCGCGCGGGTTCGGTGGAATGTCGTGATACTTGACCGGCGTGAAGATCGTCTGGCCGACCACGACATCGAACTTGCGCTGCACACCCGGGCCCGGCTGGAACAGCGGCGTGTAGGCGCTGATCCCATCGTAGATCGGCATCGACCACGCGTCGGGCTTAAGGGTCGGCGACAGGTAGGCGAGCATCGCGCCCTGGGTATAATGTCGATCCCAATGGTCCGGCAGCAGGCCGTCATTCTCCTCGATGGCGAACAGGCGGCCATATTCGTCGGCGCGAGACGGCGCCGCAAAGCCAACCAGGGTCGCAACCGCAGCCGCGGCCAGGAGCACCACATGCCTGGCCAATGTGCCGATCGCGAGTTGCCAGCTCGCTTGCCGTCCTTTCATCCGTTCGATCGCCCTACACCGCACCATTCGACTTGGAGCCTGTCGCCCCAGATCCCCGATGCTCGCCGAGGGTGCAACGATACGGCAAGCCATACGGGCGTAACGGGCTGGGTGCGCAGGCGCTTTTAGAAGGTTGTGTGTCGCCGGGGCATCATGAGCGCAGAAGGCCGCAGGTCGGGCACGGTGTCGAGGTCTGGTCGCGGTGCGGTTCCGACCAGCGTGGCCACCAGGCCGATCGCCGCCGCAAAGGCCATCCACCAGCCCGGCATGGCCTTGTTGCCGGTCAGTTGGATCAGCCAGGTGCAGATCGCCGGCGTAAATCCGCCGAGCGTCGTGGCGGCGCTGTAGGCGAGCGAGAAACCGCTGCTGCGGACCGCGGGCGGCATGATCTCGGTGAGGTGAACCACCATCGCGCCGTTGTAACCGCCATAGAGGAACGACAGCCACAACTCGGCCACCAGCAGCCGCTCGAACGAGGGGGCGGCGACCAGCCAGCTCATGACGGGATAAGCGGTGAGCAAGGCCAACACCGTGAACAGCACCAGCAGCCTGCGCCGGCCGAAGCGGTCGGAGGCCGCGCCCATGACGGGAAGCCAGAACAGGTTCGACACGCCGATACAGAACAGCACGATCTGGACGTCGGCCTTGTCGAGATGCAGCTCTTGCCGGCCGAACGTCGGCGTGTAGGCGGTGATCAGGTAGAACGAGACGGTGGTCATGATGACCATCGCGGCGCCGTTGACCACGATGCGCCAGTGCCCGACGAGGGACCGCCAGATCTCGCCGAGCGAATGCGAGACCTTGCGTCCGGCTCTCGAACTCTTTCGTCTCAGCCAGGGACCGCCGCAGCAGGAACAGGAACGGCACGATCGCGCAGCCGATGAGCAGCGGCACCCGCCAGCCCCATGCTCTCATGGCCTCGGGCGGAGATGAGCTTCAGCAGCACGAGCCCCACCACCGCCGCGAATGCGACCGCGATCTGCTGGCTGGCGGATTGCCAGCTCACGTAGAAGCCCTTGTGACCCGGCGTCGCGATCTCGGCGAGATAGACCGAGACGCCGCCGAGCTCCGCCCCAGCCGAGAAGCCTTGCAGCAGGCGGCCGGCGACGACGATCAGCGGAGCCGCGAGCCCGATCGTGGCGTAGCCCGGCGTCAGCGCCACCGACAGGGTGCCGAGCGACATCAGGCTCAGGGTCAGCAGCAGGCCGGCGCGACGGCCGTGGTGATCGATGTAGCCGCCGAGCACGACCGCGCCGAGCGGCCGCATGAGGTAGCCGACCCCGAACGTCGCGAGGGCCAGCATCAAGGAGGCGAAAGCGCTCGTGGTCGGGAAATAGGCGTGGCCGATCTCCGCCGCGTAATAGGCGAAGACGAAGAAATCGTACATTTCGAGGAAGTTGCCGCTGCCGACCTGGATGACCGGTTTGATCCTGGCGAAGCGCCCCGGGGCCATCGCCGTTCGTGCAACGCCATCGTCGTTCTCCCAAGGCTTCAAGCGGGACTCGCGTGGGTTTACCGGTCTGCCGCCCCCATCGTCGTCGTGCGATCGGGTTTGGTCCACAAGTTCGCGTCCGCGCCGATGTTCTCCTCCAAGGTCGACCCGCTCGATCGAAGGCGCTCGACAAAGCTGGTCTTGATGTCGCGGACCAGGCCAGGGCCAGCATAAATCAGCCCGGAATAAAGCTGGACCAGGGTCGCGCCCGCCCGGAGTTTGGCCCAGGCACGGTCCGCGTCATCAACACCGCCCACGCCGATCAGCGGGAAAGCGCCTTCGGCGCGGATGAAGGTTTCGGCCAGCACCCGGGTCGAGAGGGCAAACAGCGGCCGGCCCGACAGGCCGCCGGCCTCGTCGCGCGCAGCGCCGCGCAGGTCCTGGGGACGGCGCACCGTGGTGTTCGACACGATCATGCCATCGATCATGCGGCGGCGGGCGACCGCGACGATGTCGTCCAAGGCCGCAGTGTTCGAGATCGGGGGCGATCTTCAGGAGCACTGGCCGGCGGCCATGCCGGTCAGTCGCCGCGTCCCGCGCCGCGAGGCAGCGCGCCAGAAGCTCGTCGAGCGCCGCGGCGGCCTGCAGGTCGCGCAGACCCGGCGTGTTGGGCGACGAGACGTTGAGCACGAAGTAGTCGGCCACGTCGGCGAAGCGGGCGATCCCGGCGACATAGTCGGCCGTCCGGTCGGCCGCGTCCTTGTTGGCGCCGATGTTGACGCCGACCAGCGCGCCGCCGGGCCGGCGCGCCGCAAGCCGGGCATGCGCTGCGGCATGGCCGCCGTTGTTGAAGCCGTAGCGATTGATCACGGCGCGGTCGGCCGCGAGCCGGAATACCCGCGGGCGCGGATTGCCGGGCTGCGGCCGGGGCGTGAGCGTGCCCACCTCGACGAAGCCGAATCCAAGTGCGGCGGCGCGGCCGGCGACCTTGGCATCCTTGTCGAAATCCCGCCGCAAGTCCGACCGGAACCGGAAACCGGAGACCGAAGGCTTCGACGGCCAGTTCGGGCCGATCGTCGGAGGACGCGGGCGCCGGCACGCAGCCAAGCAACTGCACCGCGAGTCGGTGGGCGCGTCTCCGGGTCGAGCCGGCGCAGCATCGCGGCGGCGGCGGCTCCCAGCAGATTGTTCAAACGAGGCCGTCCGGGAAGCGATGCGCGCCGCGCGCGTCGCGTGGCAACGGCTGGCACCAAGCGACCGCGGCGAGCGGCAGCGGTCCGTAAAGGTGGGGGAACAGCGCACCCCCGCGCGACGGCTCCCACCGGAGGGTCGCACCAAGCGCGGCCGCGTCCACCGCCACGAGAAGAAGATCGTCCTGGCCGGCGAAATGCCGGGCCGCGGTCTCACGCACCTGTGCCCCGGTCGAGAAATGGATGAAGCCGTCTGCCGCATCGACCGGAGCGCCGGCAAACGCCCCTTCCGCCTCCGCGGCCCGCCAAAGCGCGTCCGGTACGATCTTGTAGATGAGCGCCATCAGCCCGTTCCCCAGCGCCAGAGAACGCAGCCGCCCGCTGAATGCAAGTGCCGCCTGACTCGCCAATCCGGCTTCCCCACGCCGCCAAGACCCGCTAAGGAAGACGCACGCGCCCGTAGCTCAGCTGGATAGAGTACCAGACTTCGAATCTGGGTGTCGGGAGTTCGAATCTCTCCGGGCGCGCCAACAAATTCAAATACCTAGATCTCTTCAGCCCCCGTTGGTCTTCGGTCGAGTGACCATGTAGTGACCCGCCGAAAGGGACAGCACGAGACGAAATGACCCGTGCCCTGCCGACCAAGACCAGCCCTTCGGGTGCGCAAGTTTGCTCGCCTCCCTAACCAACTCTCAATGACAGGGTTGGGTGCGATCAGAACCGTTGCCCTTGCTACGGGGATTGCGGACTGGCCATCAATCGGAACGAGTACGTTCGCGCGCACTGGCCGCGACGTTCGCTGAAGCCCTCCTTCTCACAGGTGAGGTGGGCCGCCCTTCCAGCGGTCCGTAACGACGCTCTCGATCGTCACGGACTGGCGGACCGTCTTCGCTTGAAAAGCGACGTTCGGATCGATCTGGGCGCTCTACTGCCATCACCTGGCCGAGACTGGCAGGGGCGGGGTGGACCCGGCGGAGGTGCCATTTACGTGCCCGAGCATACGCTCGACGCCCGCCCTCCTGACCGAGGACAGGCCCGAGACGGAGACACTGAAGGGGTATCCAACCCGCGAATGGGACTCTGACCAACCGTCCTGTTTGAGCTCCACCTCCAGCCCTGCGCAATCGCCAGCCGAACACCGCCGCTTTGCGGAAACCCAGAGCAGCCGATCCTGATCCCTCTCTCTCAATCTCGCGCGGCTCTCGCCGAGCGTTGAAGAACCTGCATGGCCCTCAGCTTCACGGGAACGTCCACCATAGCCCCGTCCACCGCGGTGGCGCCCTCGGTGCCTGCTTCCAGCACACGTTCCGCCCACTTGACCTGTTCTGGCGACGGGCGCAAGCCGCTCCGAGCGGGTTCGATCTGAGCGGGGTGGATCAAGAGTTTCCCGCCCATGCCGAGCGAGATCGCATGTCGGGTCTCGTCCTCGACGAGAACCGCGTCTTTGATGCTGGTCGTTATGCCGTCGATAGGAGGTGGCATTTCCGCCAGGCAACTCGCGAGGACGAGTTCCGACCTGGCCAGGAGCAGGGCTTCGCGCGTATGGGTGCATCCGAGATCGGCTGCGAAATCGATCGAGCCGAATGCAAGTCGCGCGCCCGCAAGTGAGATGGCCCGAGCGCAGGCCAGGCCGCGTGCGGTCTCGATCAACGCGATGACGGGACGCCTTGAGATCTGCGCCAGCCGAGAAGCGTCATTCGCTGCCTCGGCCTTAGACAACATGATCGCTTGGAACGGCAAGCTGCCGACGATCTCCAGATCGGCCGCGAAGTGATGTGAATTGGCAGGGTTGACGCGCACGACCAAGGGGCACCGCGCGTTTTCGAAAAAGCGCCGTGCCTCGAGCAGTGCGCGGCGCGCGCATCCCTTGCGTTCACCCGTGACCGAGTCCTCCAGGTCGACGATGACGACATCGGCGCCCAATTCGATCGCTCTTCCGAACCGATCGGGCCGGTCGGCGGGCACGAATAGCAGGAGAGATGCTGCTGGGTCCAAGTCACCTCGCATGATCTTCGGCTCCCTCATCCCAATTCATTCGAGGGCACAGCCGCAGCCTCCAAACGAGCGCGCCTGCATTCTGCAATCTCGGACAGGTGATCGCGATGTGAACTAGCGTCGGGTTGAAGGCACGCAGCTCGAGTGCACGCCGCTTCAATTTCTCGACCCCTGGCCTATGCGCGCGCAACTTGGATACTCGTCATCGCTGTGGGGCAGACCTCGCGAGCGCACCGCCGGGCGTGTCTCACCAGAGCGCCATGGCCTGCATCGCCACTTTCCCCGATTTGCTTCGCGTACACATTCCGAGGCCGGCGTCCGAAGATCCCGCGCACAACTCGAAGGCTTGATCGTCGAACAGAGGAGCCCTGCTTCGGAACGTGAACCGCCGCGGAACCGAACCCCCACGGATTTCCGTTGCAAATAGTAAGAGCAGTGTAGCCTGTAACGGCCCGTGCACGACGAGGCCGGGATAGTTCTCCTCGTCCAAGCAGTAGCGTCGGTCGTAATGGATGCGGTGACCGTTGAAAGTCAGCGCGGAATAGCGGAACAGCAATGTCGGGTGCGGTTCGACGGACTTGGTCCATTCCCATGATCTCTCGGGATGTTCTGCTTCACTCCGCGGCCCTGGAAGCACGTCAGCTGGCGAATTTGCCAGTCCCCGGTACGCGATCTCCTGGGTTTCCCTCAGGACCACGTTGCTATCACAGGTTAGGCAATGGGACACTGTCACGAAGCAGAGCGGGCCGCTGTGACCTTCTTTAGAGACAACGTTCTCGATGCGCGATGTTCGAAGAAGTTCGTCGCCCCCGCGCAGCGGCCGGCTGATCTCCAGCTCCCCCCCGGCCCACATGCGTCGGGACAGCGTGATCGGCGGAAGGAAATTGCCCCGTGGCGGATGGCCATCGGGGCCAAGCGATGCCGTCGGCGTGACCTCGGGCGAAAGGCACCAATGGATGCCGGGGGGCGCCGCGCCTCCGAGTTCCTTGTCGTCCTGGCTTAGATCGAGGGTCGCGCAAAACCGACGCATCACCTCGACGTCGACGCGAGTTCTCGTGAGTTTCGTTCGCCCGATCCAGTCGCGGCGAGGAGTCCGCCTGCGGGACGTCGGTCATTCCGGTCGCTCGGCCCGTGGTGTCCGATAGAGACGGTCATGTTCGCCTAGGCGAGGGACTGGCCGGTAGCGTCGCGATTGCCCCGCAGCGCTTGCTCCCGGCCCCGGATAGGCAATCTGACCCTTTTCGGTATCGACCTCGATGCGCCGTAGCTGCGGGTGCCGAGAGAGCCAGCATGTCGTTCAGCTCCGCGAACGCGATCTCGGCCTTTGTCAGCCTGTCCCTGAGCACCTTCGTGCTCAGGGACAGGAAGGCGCTCCCGATCGCCTCGTCAGTTTCGGCTCGGTTCCGAACGCGCATGATGTAGGACGCAAATCGCGGGTCGGCCCCACCCGATTCGGCAACCCGACGACCTGAGTGCAGAGTCTGGTCCATTCACGGTCGCTCTGCACCGAGATGAGCAGTTGACCGCCGTCCGCCGCCTGGAACAGACCATAGGGTGCTATCGAGGGGTGGGACAGGCCCATACGGCGCGGCATGGTTCCTGCCTCGGCGTGCAGAAGCGGCGCAGCTAAGCCAATCCGCCATTACGTCGAAAACTTGGAAACGGCAACTGGGCGCCTCGGCCTGTTCGGTCCCGATCGATAAGTGCCTCGAGAATTGCGGCGTGCGCTGTCGCGCCGGTGGCGATGTCCACGATCGAGATGCCCACGCGCGCAGGCTCGTGAGGTCCACCTGTCACGGAGCACAGTCCGGAACTCGGCTTGGATGAGCAGATCATAGGCCTTGCGCGAAGCGAGCAGGCCCGAACCGCCGTACCCAGTAATCGCACAGGTAATGAGCCGAGGGTGCCGCCCAGTAAGCGTCTGGCTATCAAACCCGAGCCTATCGATCGATCCCGGCTTGAGGTTCTGAACCAGGACATCCGCTCCAGCGATCAGGTCCGCGAGGTCGGCCGCGTCGCCTGGCTTTGTCAGGTCGAGAACGACCGAGCGCTTTCCCCGGTTGAGCCATACGAAATAGCTGCTTTGCGCCGTTCGCCGCCTGATCGTAGCCGCGCGCGAAGTCTCCCTCGGGTCTCTCGATCTTGACTACCGTCGCACCGGCATCGGCGAGGCGCGCGGTGCAAAACGGTGCTGCTACGGCCTGCTCGACCGCGATGACGATCACGCCTTCCAGCGGAAGAAAACCAGCCATCAGTAGGATCTCGGCATGCCGAGCACGTGCTCGGCGATGTAGCTCAGGATGAGGTTGGTGGAAATCGGCGCAACCTGATAGAGGCGCGTCTCCCGGAACTTACGTTCGACGTCGTACTCTTCCGCGAACGCGAAGCCACCGTGCGTTTGTACGCAGGCTTCGGCCGCCGCCCAGGATGCGTCCGCGGCGAGCATTTTGGCCATGTTCGCCTCTGGTCCACAATCCCGTGCCGGCCTCGAACAACTCGGCGGCATTTCGCACCATGAGCTCGGCCGCCCGCATCTGCGCGTAGGCCTTCGCGATCGGGAACTGTACGCCCTGGTTCTGCCCTATCGGCCGCCCGAAAACGGGTCCGCTCACGACCGTAGTTGGACGCCTTGTCGATGAACCACTTGGCATCCCCGATGCATTCCGCAGCGATCAGGATGCGCTCGGCGTTCATACCCGAAAGCACATAGCGGAACCCCTTGCCTTCGTCGCCGAGGAGGTTTTCCGCGGGCACTTTGACGTCGTCGAAGAAGACTTCCGTGGTCGGAGTGGTTCATCATCGTGCGGATAGGCCTGATTGTAAGTCCCTCGTTGAGAGCCTCACGTATGTCGAGGATGAAGATCGACAGGCCATCGGTGCGCTTTGCAACCTGGTCCTTTGGCGTGGTGCGCGCGAGCAGCAGCATCAGATCCGAGTGCTCGGCGCGTGACGTCCAGATCTTTTGGCCGTTGACGGCGGTAGAAGCTACCATCGCGCACCGCCATGGTCTTGAGGCTGCTCGTGTCGGTGCCGCTCGTTGGCTCGGTCACCGCGAAAGCCTGGAGACGCAATTCGCCCGAGGCGATCCTCGGCAGGTAACGCTGCTTTCCGCGAAAGTCTCCATGCCTGAGCAAAGCACCCATGATGTACATCTGCGCGTGGCATGCGCCGCCGTTCGCGCCAGCTGTTAATTTCCTCGAGAATGGCCGAAGCGGCCGAAAGTGGTAGGCCCGACCCGCCGTACTCCTCGGGAATCGGTGCCGCGAGATACCCCGCGTCGCCGAGTGCTTTGACGAATTCGGCCGGATACGCGTTTTCGCGGTCGAGCTTGCGCCAGTATTCGTTGGGGAACTCGGCGCAGAGTTTGCGCACTTCTGAACGGATGTCCTCGTAGTCGTTCTGGGACAAACTCATGTTCGTTCCGCAGTGTCTAGAGCGGCTGGCGCTCAGCGCATAACAAATGGATCGGGCGCATCATCGGCGAAGCACATCCAGACGCTCTTCTGTTCAAGATAAAAAAAGACGCTAGGTTCAGGGTCGATATGAAATTGATGTCTGGAAGAGACGCCGACGCTTCAAGTTAATTTAGCATGCGCTACTGAACGACACCATGTTGGATGTGGCGATAGCTGCTATCGCCAGTTTTTATATTTTTACAATTTCGTGTGCACGCAAGTATACTAAACGTGGGTCGCAATGGGTGGTGATCCCTATTGGCCGATACGGGAACGGCTCCGGCGATCGGTGCGTCCGGTGTTGTGACGGTGGCCAGATGCGCGACCGAGATGCCGGCGCTCCGCCTTCCTGGTCCCGATGGAGCCGGGCCGATCTAGACCCGCGGTGATCCGTGCAGTCCTTCAGACAGACCTCGGTAAAGGGCGCCCACATTCCGGTTAGCTTCACCTTCCGTCAGCCCGAGGGCCCGGGAACAGTTCCGTCAGCCAATCGATGAAAACCCGGATGCGCGAGGAGAGATGGCGGTTCTGGGGGTATAGCACGGAGACCGGCATTGGCGGGGGCGGGAAGGATTCCAGTACGGGAACCAGTCGCCCGGCTGCGACGTGGTGCTCCACGCGATAGCGTGGGACTTGTATCAACCCCAACCCGGCCAGGCCTGATGCGGTGTAAATCTCAGCACCGCGGACCACGACTGCGTAGGGCAAGGACACCTCCCACTCCCGACCGTCCTTCCGGAACTCCAAGGGATAGGGTTGCCCGGTTCTGGAAGCGGTATAGGCGACCATACGATGGCCGCCGAGATCGTCTGGCGTGGCAGGAATGCCGCTGCCCTCGATATAGGCCGGGCTGGCCAGGGTGAGTTGCTCGAACGAGGTGATACGGCGACCAATCAGAGAGGAGTCGGAGAGTTCGCCGGCACGGACGACGCAGTCGACGCCTTCCGTGATGAGGTCAACCATCCGGTCGCCCTCGCTCAGGCTCAGCGAGACCCCAGGGTAGCGCGCGATGAACGCGGGCAGCGCGGGCAGCACGAAAACCCGGGCGATGGTTCCCTGCATATCGACCCGAAGCGGCCCCCGAGGTTCGCCGTTCCTGAATACGCTCTCCACGTCGTCGAGGTCTGCGAGGAGGCGGACGCAGCGTTCGGCGTATAGCGCGCCATCGAGCGTCGGCCTCACGTTTCGGGTTGTGCGTTCAAGCAACCGCACGCCGAGGTTCCCCTCCAGGCGCTGGATTGCATGGGTGGCTGTGGGCCGCGGAACCTGTAGGTCTCGCGCGGCTTGAGTAAAGCTCCCCCGCTCGACGATCCTGACGAACAGACGCATGACGCTGATGCGGTCCATGAAGGATCATAGCCGATTGTTTCGTTTTTCGAAACGGAGATGTTGCATTTGCCGACCTGCTGCTCGATTGGAAAACAGCTACATCTGTATTCGAGATCCGCCCAACCAAGGAGGCGAAATGTCGAATACAATGCAGACACAAGCCGCGATTGGCATGGAGAGCGGGCCGCGTCTTCTCATCGTGTCGCTGGCGCCGTTCTATGAGGGGGCCAAACCTTTGGCCTATATGCTGCTCCGGGCGGCCTTCGGCCTGACAATCGTCACACACGGTGTCCCGAAGCTCTTTGGAACCGCGCACGGTTCCATGGCCGATCCGATGGGCGGATCGATAAACCTGATCAACAACGTCCTAAATCTGCCTTTCGCGCCGCAACTCGCCTCGTTCGTCGCGTTGCTCGAGACCTTTGGCGGCTTCGCTGTGGCAGTCGGTCTGGCAACACGGCTGGTCGCGCCGATGCTGGGTGTGCAGATGGCCTTCATCAGCATCGCTCTTGGTCCGACCTATCCGTGGATCGACCGCGGCATCGAATATCCCCTCATGTTGGGCTTCGTAGCTTTGCTGATCTCCATCCACGGCGGCGGCCCCTATTCGATCGATCGTCAGATCGGCCGCGAACTCTGATCGCTCGTCCGCGGTGACCAAGGATTCCACCAATCAACAGCCCACAGGAGTGTAGATTATGCCGTTCGCCAATTTGAAGGTTCCCGAGGCCGCGTTGAGCCGTGCTCAGAAAGAAGAGATCGTTCATCGCATCACGGCGATGCTAGTCGAGTACTTCTCCGAGGCAGCCCGCCCGCACACCATGGTCCTGATCGAGGAGGTCAAGGACGGCGGCTACGCGCGCGCCGACGAGGTGTTCGTCATCCCCGAGCCCTATCGCTCCAAAGATTGATGCCGGTCGCACCAGCGGCCTTGAGGCCGGCCATTGCGCAAGCACATGAAAGGGAACAAGGACGATGACCGCATCGGAGAACAGGGTTGCAATCGTCACCGGAGCGTCTCGCGGCATCGGAGCCGCCGTCGCCCGGCGACTGGCAGGCGACGGGCTGAGAATCGTCGTCAACTATGCCGCCGACAGCAATGCGGCCGCAAAGCTGGTCGACGAGATCGAGAAAGCGGGAGGTCGAGCTATTTCCTCCCAAGCCGATGTCAGCGACCCGCACGCCGTGAGGCGGATGTTCAATTCCGCCGAAACCGCCTATGGCGGGGTCGACGTGCTAGTGAACAACGCCGGAATCATGAAGTTGGCACCCGTCGCAGATGTTGATGACGCGGCCTTCGACCAGATCATCGCGACCAACCTCAAAGGCACGTTCAACGGCCTCAGAGAAGCGGCGAAGCGGCTACGCGACAATGGCCGGATTGTGAACTTCTCCACGAGCGTCGTGGGGCTCTACCAGCCCGGGTACGGTGTTTATGCAGCCACGAAGGCAGCGGTCGAAGCCCTGACGCATATTCTCGCCAAGGAACTCGGACCACGCCGGATCACCGTGAACGCAGTCGCTCCCGGACCGGTCGCGACCGACCTCTTCCTACAAGGGAAGGACCAAACCACCCTCGACCGCATCAAGCAGATGAACCCCCTAGGCCGCTTGGGCGACGTCGACGACATAGCCCGCGTAGTCTCACTGCTCGTCGGGCCCGACGGCGGCTGGATCAATGGCCATGTCTTGCGAGCCAACGGCGGCGTGATCTGAGCTTTCGCAATCGCCAAGGTAAGTCGGGCTGCGCGTCCACTGCCAGGGCCTTAACAGGATGCAATACATAGGGATGAGCATGAGGCCGTAGCGGGGTAAACCGTCGATTACTCATGGTTTTAGCCAAAATCGGATCGCTTCTGAGACGAGGCTAAGCGACAGTATGCTGGCCAACCAGATTGCGATCATCCATGCCAGACGTTTCCAGAAGGGCCCGACCAGTCCATCAGTGATAGCCGTGCACGCCGACCTTGCCGCGGAAAACCCAATAAGCCCAGCCCGTGTAGATGAGGATCACGGGCACGATCACGACGGCCCCGACGAGCAGAAAGAACTGGCTCTGCGGCGGGGCGGCGGCATCCCAGATCGTAACGGTGCTTGGCACCGCGTATGGATACATGCTGATACCAAGCCCGAGGAATCCCAACAGGAACAACCCGAGGGCTAGGAGGAACGGAAGTCGCTCCGCACCGCGCTGCAGGCCAGAGAAGAGAAATGCGGACGCGATAATAACAAGCAGCGGGACCTGCGCCGTAAGAAGCACGCCCGGCACCGCGAACCAGCGCCGCCAGTAGTCATAGGCAAGAAAAGGGGTGGCTGCACTCACACCCGCCAGGGCGACGAGTGTCGCCAGGCCGAGCCAGAGGGCCTGGCGACGAGCATGGCGCTGCGTCGGTCCCTCGGTCTTCCACACAAGCCACGTCGCGCCGAGCAGAGCATAGCCGATCGTCAACGAGATCCCGGTCAGGATGCTGAACGGGCTCAGCCAGTCCAACCAGCCACCGCCATAGGCGTTGTCCACGACGTGGATGCCCTGGAGGATGGCGCCTAGCGTGATCCCTTGCGTCAAGGCGGCGGTCAACGAGCCGATGCTGAACGCCATGTCCCACACCGGCCGATGGCGCGGATCGCGCCACCGGAACTCGAAAGCGACTCCGCGGAAGACAAGCCCAAGCAACATGGCAATGATTAAGGGGTAGGTGGCGGGAAGGATGATCGCGTAGGCGATCGGGAAGGCAGCGAGCAGTCCGCCCCCGCCCATCACCAGCCATGTCTCGTTGCCATCCCAGACGGGTGCGATGGAGTTCATCGCCTGATCCCGCATATCACCCGAACTCAAGCTCGGAAATAGGATGCCAATGCCGAGATCGAACCCATCCATCACGACGTAAGCGAAGACGGAAAACGCGATGATTAGCGCCCAAACGACAGTGAGATCGATGTGGTCTATCACGTCAGTCCACCAGCGGCAGGGGCGCACCGAGCGCCGGCGCCGGTGTGATGCCGGCGGCGCGCTGCGGGACGGATGGCGGCTCCGCCTCTTGTGCCTCGGGCGACCTGCCCATCATGCGCAGCAGATAGTAGGTGCCGAACCCGAACGCACCGAAGTAGACGAGCACGAAAGCGAACAACGACGTGGCGATCGCCGGGGCCGCCAGTGGTGAATGAGACTGACTGGTAAGTAGCAGCCCATACACGGTATACGGTTGCCGGCCCACTTCAGTCGTCACCCAGCCCGCGATCACCGCGACGAAGCCCGCCGGCCCCATCGCTACCGCTGCCCGATGCAGCCAGGGCCAATCGTAAAGGCGCCGACGCATGCGGGCGAACAGGCTCCAAAGCCCAAGTCCCAAGATAAGGAATCCGAGGCCGACCATCGTGCGGAATGACCAGAACACAATCGGAACCGGTGGCCACTGGTCGCGGGGGAAATCTTTTAACCCGGCCATCGGTGCGCCGGCGTCATGCTTGAGGATCAGCGAACCGGCCTGCGGGATCTCGAGCTTGTAGCGAACGCGGCCCTCGTCATTGTCCGGCAATCCGAACAGCACGAGCGGTGCGCCTCTCGGGCTCGGTTCGTAATCTCCCTCCATTGCCAGGACTTTGGCCGGCTGATGCTCCAGTGTGTTGAGGCCCTGCGCGTCGCCGGCGAGGATCTGGATGGGCGCAACGATCGCCGCCATCCACATTGCCATCGAAAACATCCGACGCGCGCCCGGATTAGCCCGATCGTTGAGCAGATGCCACGCCCCCACGGCGCCAACCACGAGGGAGGTGGTGAGATAGGCCGCAATTACGGTATGGACCAAACGGAAGGGGAAGCTCGGGTTGAAGATAATCGGCAACCATGACCCCGCCGGCACGAACTGACCCTTGGTGTTGATCGCGTACCCCACCGGCGTCTGCATCCAGCTATTCACGCTGATTATCCAGGTTGCTGAAATCAGGGTTCCGAGCGCCACCATGCAGGTGGCGAAGAAATGGAGGCGCTTCCCCACCTTGCTGATTCCGAACAACATCACGCCCAGGAAACCGGCCTCAAGGAAGAAGGCGGTCAGCACTTCATAGGCCATCAGAGGGCCGATGATGGGGCCTGCCTTGGCCGAGAAGACCGACCAATTGGTGCCGAACTGATAGGACATCACCAGGCCCGAGACGACGCCCATGCCGAACACGACCGCGAAAATCTTGAGCCAGTAGCGATACAGGTTGGCGTAGAGCCCGCGTCCGGTCTTCAGCCATAGCCCCTCGAGTACCATCAGATAGCTGGCCAATCCGATGGAGAAAGCGGGAAAGATGAAGTGGAATGACACGGTGAAGGCGAATTGCGCACGCGCCAGAGTGACCCCATCCATCATGAGGCCTCATCGTTGTTACGCGATTGGCTTTTGCTGCCGAGGCCGGGAATTCTGTTGCGGAAATCGAGCAGATTGGACACGCCTGCGCCCAGTGCCAGCAATCGCCTCAGGCTGTTGTTGTCGAGTTTCTGGACGTCATCCGCCCAGCCGGTCAACAGCTCAATCATGTCATGCATCTCGCGCATCTTCGTCTGCGCGTGCCGATCTTCCGGCGTCCCTGGAGCTGCCATCAGGATGTCCCTCAACAGGGACAGGGTGGGGTCCACTTCCCGCTTGCGGCGTTCCTCTGCCAGCGTGCGAACGATCTGCCAGATGTCATCGAGCGCCTCGATGTACTCTCGGCGGTCGCCGGGGAGGTGCCGCTTTCGGACGAGGCGCCAACCCTCGAGCTCCTTGAGCCCCATGCTGACGTTAGATCGTGACACGCCGAGCGCCTCGGTGATCTCGTCCGCATTGAGCGGGCGGTCGGACAGGAACAGCAACGCGTAGATTTGGCCCACTGTCCGGTTGACGCCCCAGCGGCCGCCCATCTCACCGAAGTGGAGGACGAAATCCTGGATGAGGGGCGACAGGTCCAAACGTCCGTCTTTCAGAATTTACTGAACGTTCAGATACTATTGTAGCACCTACAAGTCAATCAGCGGCATGCTCAAGGGCGGAACCTGCCTCGGACGCGCGACGCGAAGCATCGGGGATGGCATGCGGAAGGACGCGAGAACGGGGTCGGGCGCAAAGAAGGGGCTGCAGATCAGGCCCTCGGCCGCTCTCGCGGCGGCCTGAGCACCAAAATCCACATGGCCGTGCGCGGGCTTGGCTGTCCCGTGCGCGTCGTGTTGACGGCCCGGCAGAAAGGCGATGCGCCGCAGCCGATGCCTTGATCAAGGATCTGCCGGCCGAGGTTGTCATGGCCGATACAGACTATGACAGTGATCGCCTCGGTCAGGTGATCGCCTGCAAACGCGCTCAAGCCGTCATCCCGAACAACCCCTCCCGCGCTCGCAAGTACCCCTCGGCAAGCACCTTTGTGCTCAACGTCATCTCATCGAGTGCTGCTTCTCCAAGCTCAAGCAGTTCCGTCGCATCGCGACACGCTACGAAAAACCGCGCAGAATTATCTCACTATGATCGCCCTCGCCACGACCATTCTATGGCTCAGGTAAGTGTCCACACTTCCTAGAGCGCTTGGCCCAGGATCGACGGCCTGTTTATCGCGCCGGGTTTTCGGCGCACAAAGGCGGATGCGAAGATTTCTGCCCCGCTTGGTTGGCATCCTGATCGTCTTGGTGTCTGTCGTTCCGGCCGCTTGGGCGCAGAACACGGCGCCGGCGGAGGACGGCGCAGTCGTGGCGGTGTCCCAAGGTGGCGAAAGCCAACCCTATCTGTCCGGCGCCGCCGTTCCTGACATGCACGCAATTCTTTCGCCGCCGCCGGCCGGCGGCTCGCCCGCCGAGGCTGCCGACAAGGCCGCCTTCCTTGCCACCCGTGCACTGAAGGGCACGCCGCGCTGGGCACTGGCAGCGCATGATGCAGATGCCAGGCCGGCTGCATTGGTGGCCGACTTCGAATGTGCGCTTGGCTCGGCACTGCCGAAGGCTGCCGGGCCCCACCTGTACCACTTGCTTGAGCGTGCGCTGGGGGACGTGGAGATCGCTTTTCGCACCGCTAAGGCGAACATCCGGCGGCCACGCCCGCTCGTCGGCAACGACCTGCCGATCTGCGTCGAGCGCACGGAGCGATTGGCAGCGAGTTACTCCTACCCGTCCGGCCATGCGACGCGAGGCTGGGCATTCGCGCTTATTCTGGCCGAGCTTGCGCCCGACCGCGCCACTGCGATCCTCACCCGCGGACGGCTGTACGGCGAAAGCCGGATCGTTTGCGGCGCGCACTATCCCAGCGATGTGGAGGCTGGCCGCACGGTGGGCGCCGGTCTCGTGGCCGCGCTGCATGGCGATCCGACGTTCAGGGACGACCTCGAGGCGGCGCGGGCGGAGGTGGCCGCGGCCCGACACGGTCCCGTACCCGATGCCGTTGCGTGCCACGCCGAAGCCGATGCGTCAGCGACCCCGATGGCAATCACTGCAGCCCTGAGGCTCGCGGGCTGCCTCTTAACGACCGGCTATTCGACTGGCAGGAAGTCCCGGCGCACCTCGTCCGGGGGCAGGGCGTCGAAGTGCCACCACTCGATGGCGATCGGCTGGAACCCGCCCTCCGTCATGACGTCGCGCAGGCGGTCGCGGTTGTCGACCTGCCCGTGCGTCAGTGCGCCTGCGGCCGAGAAGATCGCTTCGCGCTGCGGCTCCGGCCAGTTCCGAGAAATCATCGAAGGCCGTTCCCATGTCGCACTCCACCCCGTCGGGACCGAGCAGCGTCGCGTCGACCGCGAGGCCATAGCCGTGGATCGAGCCGATCGCCGGGTCACCGACATAGTTCTGCTGAGGGGTGCCGAGCACCGCCGCCCAGAACAGGCGCTGGATGCGGTTCGGGCGCAATCCGTCGAGAACCAGCAAGCCGATGGCCCGGAGCCTTGCGCGCCAGCGACCCGACGGCGCCCCAAGCTTTGCTGCCGCGATCGGATGCAGGAGGAGGCGATCGAAGCCGCCGTAGACCGCCCGCCCGAGAAATTGTTGGGGGTGGCGTAGCGCAGGTCGATTGCGAGGCCCGCTGTCGGGCGTCACCTCGACGAAGCCGCGCGCCTTGAGCGACGGAAGCGAGGTCCGCAGCGGGAGCGTCGTGCTCAGTGATCACTGTTCAGTGGGTGCAAATCGCGGACCATGGCCTTCATGCGCTCGTCGAGCACATGCGTGTAGATCTGCGTCGTCGCGATGTCGGCGTGGCCGAGCAGATCCTGCACGATCCGCAGGTCGGCGCCGTTCTGCAGCAGATGGCTGGCGAAGGCATGGCGAAGGACGTGAGGGCTGATCCGGCGGCCGCGATGCCCGCCGCGCCTGCCGCGGCCTTGAGATCGCGCGCAAAGGCTTGCCGGGTCATGTGGCCGCTGGCGCTCATGGCCGGAAACAGCCAGCGTGAGCGTGTGCCCTCTTCGCTCTCATGCAGGCGCAGGATCGCGGCTTTGGCCGGCTCCGACAGGATCACTATCCGCTCGCGACCGCCCTTGCCTTTGACGGCCAGCAGGGCCGGGCCGTCGCTCGCGGCGGCCGAGACAGCCGAGCGGGGCAGGGCCATCAGTTCGGACACGCGCAGGCCCGTCGCGTAGAGCACCTCCAGAAGGCAATACATCCGCAACGCCCGTCGCCGTTCGACGGTGGCGCATCGGGCGAGTCGCACCGCTCCCGTGCCGCCGCGATCAGGCGGTCGACCTCGTCAGCGCTGAGCACTTTCGGCAGCGGCCGCCCGCGTTTCGGTCCGTCCAGCACGACCGTCGGGTCGTCGCCGCGATGGCCCTCGGCGAACAGAAACTTGTGGAACTGACGGAGCGCCGAAAGGCGCCGCGCGGCGGAGCTCGGCTTCAGCCCTCGCGCGTCGAGTTCGGCGAGATAGGCGCGGATGCGGGCGTCTTGACGGCCAGCGGTCCATCGCCTCGGCGCGGTCAGGAAGCCGAGATAGTCGTCGAGGTCGCGGCGATAGGCGTCGAGCGTGTTCTTCGCGGCTCCGCGCTCGGCCATCAGCATGTCGAGATAGAGGTCGCGCAGGAGCGCCGCGCTTGTCACGACCGGCCGATCATTTGTTGAGACGCGCCGAAGGAACGATCTGCTCCATCGGCCGGGGTGTCACCTGCACGAACGTCACGAGCGCCAGCATCCCCCCATAGACCAGCGCCGCGAGGATGCCGACGATCAGCAGAAATCGGAACAGGCTCGGCACAAACGGCGCATCTCGGTGCGGACCAGATCGATTCGCATTCTACCCGATGTTCCTGAGCAGGGCGTGAACACTTGCGCCGCTCCGCTACTTTGCGGGCGGCAAGCCCACGGCCGCCAGAGCGTCCGCCTGCCGCTGCGCCACGGCGTTCTCATCGAAATCTGCGATGCTCGCCTGAAATTCACGCGCGAAGTTCAGTTCCGCGCTGAGATGGAGAAAGACCGAGCCGAGGCCGATCGCCGCCCGATCCATGAAGACGAACTCCCGCGGCACGCGAACCGGGCCTCTCTCCTTCAAGGCTCGATGCACCTCGAAGGCCTCGCGGCGTCCGTATTGCCCCGGCGCGATCCCATCGGCGACCGTGCGGACGCGATCGTCGAGGATCGGCCCATAGATGAAGCGGGCCCAGATGTTGAGCGTCTCGATCAGCTCGGGCCGCAGGCCGGCGAAGCCCCAGGTGTCGTAGGCGCGGCGGACACGGCTCGTGTCGTTGTCGAGCAGGCCGCGATAGAGGTCGACGACCCCGCCTACGAAACGGGCCGGGAAGATGCGGATGCAGCCGAAGTCGAGGAGGTTGATGCCGCGCACTTGCGCCATCCTCCCGGCGAACCGAATAGTTGCCGAGATGCGGGTCGCCATGAATGACGCCGTAGCGTGTAAACGGCGTCCACCACGCCTTGAACATGGCGAGCGCGATGCGGTTGCGGGTTTCGAGGTCGGCCTTCCTGAAGTCGAGGAGCTTGTCGCCCTGGAGCCACTGCATGGTGAGCAGCCGATCGGTCGAGAGGCGCCGTATCGACCTCCGGCACGCGAACCGCGTCGACATCGCGCAGCATCAGGCGATAGAGCGCTGCGTGCCGGGCTTCTCGGCGGTAATCGAGCTCCTCCCGCACCCGCGCCGACAGCTCTTTCAAAATCTCGCGCGTATCGATCGCGGGACTCATGCGGCGGTGGATCGAAAACAGCATTTCGAGCTGCCGCAGGTCGGCTTCGACGGCCGAACTCATGTCGGGATACTGCAGCTTGCAGGCGAGCGGGGCGCCGTCGCGCGTCGTGGCGCGATGCACCTGCCCAAGCGAGGCCGCCGCGGCGGGATGGAGGTCGAAGCTGCCGAAACGGCTCTGCCAATCGGGGCCAAGTTCGGCCTGCATGCGCCGCTTCACGAAGGCGGCGCCCATCGGCGGCGCGTCGCTCTGCAGTTTCTGAAATGCTTCGGCATATTCGGGCGGGAGCGCTTCGGGGATGGTGGCGAAAAGCTGCGCCATCTTCATGATGGGGCCCTTCAACCCGCCGAGGGCAGCGCCGAGTGCCGCCGCATTGGCGCTGTCGCTTCCGCCGCCGAGCAGGCGAGCGCCCGCGATGCGAGCCGCGACGCCGCCGACATTCGCGCCGACCCGCGCGTAACGCGCTGCTCGCGCCGAGAACCGATTGCTTTCCTGATCGCTCATGCCGCTCCGCCGCGTTCTGCTCATGCGGAGATGTTGTGAGACCGCGGCTTTTGCGAGGGCGCCGCGCTGGTCTGCCACAACCAAGATCTGTGGCAAAAAGGAAACAGCCACGAAGCACCAACAAAAAAACCCCCTGGAGGGGTTGTCAATTGTGCAGTGCGTGATAATTTGCTCATCGCAGCGTTCGCGCTGCATGCCCTTCTTGGGCGTTTCCTCCCTAGACTTGGGCCGCCTGCGGGCGGCTCTTTTTTGTCTGGCTCGGCTATAAATCACAGCACAAACGCGAACGCAAGGCAGACATGCGCGTTTTAATTGGCTAATTTTTAGGCAGCCGGCGATGAGCCGTCAGCCACGCGACTGGCGAGGTCCGCTCCAGTTCCGTGATCATGCCGGCAATGAGATCGAGGCCGATTTTCCAGAAGCCTGGATCGTGCGCATCGAGGCCGAAGGGGCGCAGCAAGTCGTTGTAGCTGCGCGATCCCCCCGGCCGCGAGCATGTCGAGGTAGCGCTCGGCAAAGCCGGCCGGGGTCTTCTCGTAGACGCCGTACAGCGAGTTCACGATGCAGTCGCCGAACGCATAGGCGTAGACGTAAAAGGGCGAGTGGATGAAATGCGGGACGTAGGCCCAGAAGGTCTCGTACCCGGGCCCGATCCGAATGGCCGGCCCGAGGCTTTCGCCCTGCACGGAGAGCCAGAGTTCGCCGATCCGGCTCCGCGGTCAGCTCTCCGGATTTGCGCTCTTCGTGCAGCTTGCGTTCGAAGCTGTAGAACGCGATCTGCCGCACGACGGTGTTCAGCATGTCCTCGACCTTGGTGGCGAGCAGGCTGAAGCGCTCCCGGTCGTCCGGGTCTCGGTCGAGCATCGAGCGGAACGTGAGCATTTCGCCGAAACCGAAGCGGTTTCGGCCAAGGTGAGCGGGGTCGGGGCCATCAGGGCGCCATTCGGCCCTGCGAGCACCTGGTGCACCCCATGGCCGAGTTCGTGCGCGAGGATCATGACGTCGCGCGGCCGGCCCTGATAGTTGAGCAACACGTAGGGGTGAGCCGACGGGACCGTCGGGATGCGAGAAGGCGCCGGGCGCCTTCCCGGGACGCATGGCGGCGTCGATCCAGCCCTTGTCGAAGAAGGCCTGCGCGGTCGAAGCCATGCGGGGCGAGAAGGCGTGGTAGGCGTCGAGCACGGCCCGTTTCGCCTCGGTCCATGGCACCACCGGCGAGGCCAAGTTGGGAAGCGGCGCGTTGCGATCCCAGTAGTCGATGCACTTCTGCGCCGAACAGCCGCGCCTTGAGGGCGTAGTAGCGGTGGGACAGACGCGGATAGGCGTCGCGCACCGCCGAGACGAGGGCGTCGACGACCTCACCCTCCACGCGGTTCGAAAGGTGCCGCGCGTCGGCGATATCCTTGAAGCCGCGCCAGCGGTCGGCGATCTCGCGGTCCTTGGACAGCGTGTTGGTGATCAGCGCGAACGTGCGCTCGTGCGCCTTCAGCGTCCGTCCGAGCGCCTCCGCCGCGGCACGGCGCTTTTCGGGCCTGGCGTCCTGCATCAGGTTGAGGGTCGGTTCGAGCGGCAGCGATTTCGCCGCCGACATCGAAGCGAAGCGCCGTGATGGTTTCGTCGAACAGGCGGATCCAGGCGGCGCGGCCGGTGACCGCCTTTTCGTGGAACAGCTGCTCGAGCCGATCCTCCAACTGATGAGGCTTGTCCCGGCGGATGTCGTCGAGCCATGGCTTATAATGCGAGAGCGGTGCGAACTCGGCCGCTGCGTCGAGCGCGGCATCGTCGAGCCGGTTCAATTCAAGCGTGAAGAACAGCAGGTCCGAGGAGATTTCGGTCACGCGTTCCTGCGCGTCACCGAAGAATTTGGCGCGTTTCGGTGTCCGACGTGTCACCGGCATAAAGGAGACTGGCGAACGACAGAATGCGGCCCAGACGGTCTTCCAGAGCTTCAAAACCCGCGATCGCCTCGTGCAGACGAGCCGGGGCGTCCGGCGCTGAAAGGATCGCTTCGAGCTGACCGCGATAGAGCGCCGCGAAGGCCTTGGCGCCTTCGGCGGCGCTCTCGAGGTCGGCGCGGTAGGCGTCGGATTCCATCGAAGGATAAAGGTCACCGAGGTTCCATTCCGGCAGCCCATCCTGCCCAGCCGTCTCTGCGGGCGGCACGATTGCAGCGGAGGTGTGGGTGGCGCGGTTCATCTCGTTTGCAGGCATGAAACATCCGGGTTGGCTCTCGGCGGCAGGCCTAGCACATCGTGCAGCCCCGCGCCTCCGCTCACTGGTGCGCGATATCGGCGTTTACGGTCGTTGCGCCCGATTGCAGAGGTTCGGAGCAACCCCCGCGCCGAATCAAATGCATGCGAAACGGGCTTCTCCGGGAAGCAGGCTGGCCTGCCCTGGGGATGCTGCAATCCATGCCGCCTTAAGGTCGCATTTACCCTCCTCGCGCAGCATGGGCGTACACGGCCCGAAGGCGGCTGTGCCGAGGTTCCATGACATCCAAAATCCTCATCGCGGACGACGACCCTGTTCAGCGGCGTCTGCTGGAAGCCATGGTGCGGCGGTTCGGCTACGCGGTTGAAACGGTCGACGGCGGAGAAGCGGCCATCGCCCGCCTCGAAGACCACCGAGCCCTTCGGGGTCGACCTCCTGATCCTCGACCTGATGATGCCCGGGCTCGACGGGATGGGCGTGCTGGCGCGCTTGCGCGAACGCCAGATCGACATCCCCGTGATCGTGCAGACAGCGCACGGCAGCATCGAGGCCGTGATCGCGGCCATGCGGGCCGGTGCACTCGACTTCGTGGTCAAGCCGGTGGGCGCCGAGCGTCTGGCCGTTTCGATCAAGAACGCATTGCGCTTCGATGCGCTCGAGGGCGAAGTCCGGCGCATGACCCGTCAAGCGGTCGGGCGCCTTGACCTTCCGGGACGTGATCACGAAGAGCGACGACATGATGCGCGTCATCCGGCTCGGCGAGCGGGCGGCGCGCTCCGGCATCCCGGTGCTGATCGAGGGCGAATCGGGGTCGGCAAGGAGCTGATGGCGCGCGCCATCCAGGGCTCGTCCGACCGCAAGGGCAAGCCGTTCGTCACGGTCAATTGCGGCGCGCTGCCGGAGAACCTGGTCGAGTCGATCCTGTTCGGCCACGAGAAGGGCGCCTTCACGGGCGCGACCGAGAAGCATCTCGGCAAGTTCGTCGAGGCCAACGGCGGCACGCTGTTCCTCGACGAGATCGGCGAACTGCCGCTCGAGACCCAGGTGAAGCTGCTGCGCGCGCTTCAGGAAGGCGAGGTCGATCCGGTCGGGGCGCGACGCGCGGTCAAGGTCGATATCCGCCTGATCTCGGCCACCAATCAGAACCTGATCGAACTGGTGAAGGCTGGGCGGTTTCGCGAAGACCTGTATCTACCGCCTGAACGTGTTCCCGATCACGATTCCGCCGCTGCGCAACCGCAGCGCCGACATCCCGATCTTGCCCGGCGCTTCTGCGCACGCTTCGCCGCCGAAGAGGGAAAGCGCCTGCGCGGCATCTCGGCCGAGGCGCTTGGCGCTGCTCTCGAGCTTTCGCTGGCCGGGCAACGTCCGGCAGCTCGAGAACGCCATCTTTCGCGCCGTCGTGCTCGCCGATGGCGATGAACTGACCGTAGCCGAATTTCCCCAGATCGCGCAGCAGGTCGATGGCTTCGACGTGCGTCTTCCTGTGGCGGCGCCCTGGAGCCGGGCCGATCGTGCCGCGAGCGCGAGGTGGTCCATGTCGAGGTGCGCGACCCGCACAGTCTCCGTCTGCTCGACGACTATGGTGACGTACTGAAGATGGACGACGTCGAGCGGGCCGTCATCCGTTTCGCGCTCGATCATTACCGCGGCCAGATGTCGGAAATGGCGCGAAAGCTCGGCATCGGCCGCTCCACGCTCTATCGCAAAATGCGGGATTTCGGTCTTGGCGAGGGTGCGGAGGACGCCGCAGCTTAACGATTGCGCGGGTTGTGACGAGGGAGACACGGCGCTGCAAAAGCCGGCTGATACTGTGTCGATCCAGTGGGCCGCCAGTTGCTTTCCGCGCGTCGGCCACATCGATGTTTAACAAATGTCAGCGGCTCCGCGATGTTCGAGCGCGGGTGCTCGCCGCTGGTTGAATTGGTGCGAGGTCGTCGTGATGCGGTTCGGGGGCTGGAGGGTAGCGGCAGCCGGTGTTTCGGCGCTCGCTCTGAGCTGGTGCGTCGCGCTCGCGGACGAAGCCAAGCTGATTCTGCCGCCGGTTCCCGACACGCCGCCCGCGAGCGTCGTCGTGCTGCAGGCGACCGCGACCGAAACTGGAGCATCGGAGGAGCCGGGGCAGCGTCGGAGGACGCCGCAATGCGCCGGCAGCCCCTCATCTCCGGCCAGCGATCCGGAAAAGAGTGCGAGTCCTTCGGACGTTACGGCGTCGATCGACGCCGAGCGGGGAGTCGGCAGCCACCCTGACGGCGCGGCCGTTGCTGAACCCGTCCAGCCTGCCAACGGCCGGGACTGAGGGCGAGCCCGCCGGGCCGGTTCCTCCCGCCGCCGCGATGGTGTCGCCACGCGCCTGCCGTTGCCACATTGGGTCCGGAGGATGTGGCCACCGCCCTTCGTGCCTTCGCGGCACCTGATGCCGGCGCGTCTGCTCCAGGGCTCACCGGCTGCAATTCGGTCGCGTCTCAAGGATCGCCAGGCGATCGCCGACTTTTATGCGACGCACGGCAATGCGCCGCTTTGGATCGAAGGGAGCCACTATTCTGCCGCGGCGCGCGCCGCGATCGGCCGGATCGACCGTGCCGGCGAGGACGGGCTGAACCTGACGATCTATGCGGTGCCGTCGCTGAGCGACAGCTCCATCGATAAGCTGGCGAGCAGCGGAGCTCGCGGTCAGCGAGGCCGTCGTCGCCTATGGCAAGCAGGCTGCGGGCAGCCGAATCGACCCGCTGCAGATCGACCGGCTGATCACCGCCAAGCCCGTCGTGCCGGAGGCGGCCGACATCCTGGCCTGGATTTCGGTCGCGGCGGATCCGGGCGCCGCACTGCATGACTACAATCCACCCCAGCCGGGTTATGCGGCGCTCCGCGCGAAACTCGCGGAATTGCGCCAGCAGGACGCGCCGATCGCGAAGGAGTCGATCCCCTCAGGCCCGACCCTGAAACTCGGCATGCGGGACGCCCGCGTCCCGCTGATCCGCGCCCGCTTCGGGCTCGACCTCCCCTCCGCCGAGGCGGACGCCGACGGGCTCGTCTACGACACGCGAGTCGCGGCGGCGGTGGCCGACTTCCAGCGCGCCAACGGCCTTCCGGCGTCGGGCATGCTCACGCCGCGAACGATCGCGGCGCTGTCGGGAGGCAATCCGAGCCGGCTCGAGAACGAACTCGTCGCCAACATGGAGCGCTGGCGCTGGCTGCCGCGCGATCTCGGGACGGACCACATCATGGTCAATGTGCCGGATTACAGCCTGGACGTTGACCAAGGGTGACGAGGTCGTGCACCGGGCCCGGGTGGTGGTCGGCAAGCCGGATCATCAGACGCCGATCTTCTCCGACACGATGCGCTTCATCATCGTCAATCCGTACTGGAACGTGCCCCTCTCCATCATCAAGAAGGAGATGCTGCCGAAGCTCGCGGACGACCCGAACTATTTCGCCGACCACGGCTATGAGGTCGTCGAGCGAAACGGCGTCACCTATGTCCGCCAGCCGCCAGGCGACGACAATGCGCTCGGGCGCATCAAGTTCATGTTCCCGAACCAGCATTCAGTCTACCTGCACGACACCAACGCCCGCGCGCTGTTCGGCAAGGACAAGCGCGCCTTCAGCCACGGCTGCGTGCGGGTCGACCAGCCCTTCAAACTCGCCGAAATGGTGCTCGGCAAGGCGAACGGCTGGAGCGAGGCGCGGGTGAAGAAGCTGATCGGCGGCAGCGAACGCACCATCAATCTGCCCGAGCCGCTGCCGATCCATATCGCCTATTTCACGAGCTTCGTGGAGGACGACGGCAGTCTGCAGTTGCGCGATGACGTCTACGGCTATTCGGCGAAGGTCCGGCAGGCGCTCGGCCTGACCGACTGAGGGTGCGGCCCGTATGACCTGAGAGGTCGTCCTGATCGAGTGGACGGACGGTCTCAGGTCCAATCGACGACGTAAGTCGAACCGCAGACACAAATCAGCCCGAATCATGCCTGCGGCGTACCGAATCGGTTACACGCAAGTGCTCAGTCCGTCGGTTATCCACTTTGCGCTTTTTTTTCGCGCAATGTGCCGGTAAAGAGACAGAAATACGGATCGCCCCTAGGCCCGGCACCGGATTGTCTACCGACCGTTAAGGCTTATGGGCAAGACTTCGACGAATTGTCAGCTGTGGCGCTGTCGCCACGGTTTGCGTTCACGAGTGAGTATCGACTTGATCCGAAGCCTGTCCGGCAAGATGCACGTCAATGGATTCGCGCTGCGGGTGGCCTTCGGCCTTGCAGCGGGCGTGATGGTTGCCCTGCTCCCCGGTCAGACCCAGAACGCGGTGGCGAACGGCGACACGCGGACCATTCATCTCTACCACGCCCACACCCATGAATCGATCGATGCGACCTACATGGTCGATGGGACCTACGACCAGAGCGTGCTCGACAAGCTGAATTGGTTTCTGCGCGACTGGCGGCGTGACGAGCCCACCAAGATGGACGCGCGGCTGTTCGACGTGATCTGGGACGTATACCGCGAATCGGGCTCGCGTCAGCCGATCGAGGTGATGTCCGCCTACCGCTCGCCCGAGACCAACGCGATGCTGCGCCGGCGCTCCCGCGGTGTCGCCGAGCACTCGCAGCACATCCTCGGCAAGGCGATGGACCAGCACTACCAGGACGTGCCGATGTCCAAGATCCGCGAGATCGCGATGCGGCTGCAGCGCGGCGGCGTCGGCTTCTACCCGACTGCCGGCACGCCCTTCGTTCATATGGACGTTGGCGGCGTACGCCACTGGCCGCGCATGAGCTACGACCAGCTCGCCCGGCTTTTCCCGGATGGCAAAACCGTTCACATCCCGTCGAATGGGCAACCGCTGCCGGGCTATGAAGAGGCACGCGCGGAGCTCGAGTCACGGGGTGACAGTTCGTATCCGACAGCGAGCCAGATCAAGTCGAAGGGGTTCTTCGCTTGGCTGTTCGGGAGCGGTGACGAGGACGACGATGCCTCCGAGGGCGGCGGTGGCGGCCGGGCCGCGACGGCCCCGCGCGGTTCGCGGGTGGCATCGGCAGCTCCTGTCGGGGGATCGCCGGCGGCGGTCTACGATTCGTCCAGCAAGGACGGCGGGGTGCATTCCTTCCTCGCCAGCCAGCAGGCCCAGCCGGCGCCGAGCACACCTTACGGGCGGGTGGCACGTGACACGGCGCCGCCCGTGGTTCAGGCTCCTGCGCCATCGCCCCAGGCGAATGTCGCGCTGGCCGCAGCCATGGCTCCGGCGCGCACGGAGGACGGGACGGCACCCGCCGAGGCGCCGCCTGCCAGCCCTTCGGTGCCTGACCTTGCGGTTTCATCGCAAACGCTGGCCAGCAATGGGCTCGTTGTTCCGGTTCCGCCGCGCCGTCCGACCGAGCTGGCTGACGCGAACGATCTGCCGACGCCGCCGATCCGGCCGGCCGAGCTTTCCCCGGCGATTCAGGGCGCAGCTCCGACGCGCACCGGCCGGCCGGACGCGATCGGCGCGATTCTCAACCGCGCCGGAAATGGTGCGGTTGAGGGCAGTCCCACGCCGCTGGCGCTTGCCTATGCGGGGCCAATCGGCGCGGCCAGAGGCAGTGCGATTTCGGGTGGAGTTCCGCTGCCCGTCGCGCGACCGCCAGAATTGGTTCTGGCTCGCCTCGATCGCGGCAACTTCCGCAATCTCACCTCGGTGGCGAAGACCGATCGCGTGATGTCAGCTTCGCCGCTGGGAAGCGCCGTCGGCCTTCGCTCCGCGGCCCGCGCCGGCGCGTCAGCCTCGGCGACCGGCTCGGTGTTGACCGCGTTCGGGACGGGCGCCTCCGAACTCACGAGCGACCGCTTCTCCGGTTCGGCCGTATCGGCGCAGCAGCGGGTCGTGACGGCGCGGCGCGTCGAGGCGGGCGGACGGCTCCGCGCCGCCGACTAGATCGAGGCTGGCCCGAGCCCGAGCCGTCAGCGGGCGGCCATTTTGCCTCGAACGAGCGCTGGATCCCTCAGATGGCGATCGGGCGGGCTCGCCTGCAGTTCCCGCCCGGTTCTACTCGATCCCCAGGGCGCTCATGTAAAGGCCCAGGATTTCCTCCTCCTCCCGCCGCTTGTCGCGGTCCTGTTTTCGGATCGACACGACCTTGCGCATGATCTTGACGTCGTAGCCCGTCCCCTTGGCCTCCGCGTAGACGTCCTTGATGTCCTCCGAGACCTGCTTCTTGTCTTCCTCGAGCCGCTCGATCCGCTCGATGAAGGCGAGCAGTTGCTTGGCTTCCGTGGTGTTGGGTTCCATGCGTGTCCTCGGGCGGGTGGGAGTTTCGGCGTCAGGCCGGATCGGGCGCGAAAGGGCGCACCCGCGTCAGATGACCCATCTTGCGGCCGGGCCGGGTCTCGGCCTTTCCATAGAGGTGGAGCGCGGTGCCGGGCTCCGCGAGCCGTCCGCGCCACGCGTCGATCGCGTCACCGATGATGTTGAGCATCTCGATGTCGCCGAAGCGGTAGGTTGCGCCGAGGGGCCAGCCGCAAATGGCGCGAATGTGCTGGGTGAACTGCGAGGTCGCGGCGCCTTCGATGGTCCAGTGTCCGGAATTGTGCACGCGCGGCGCGATCTCGTTGACGACGAGGGACTCGACGCCGCCCGCCACCGTCACGAACATCTCGACAGCCAGCACACCGATGTAGTCGAGCGCGGCTGCGATCCGCTCCGCCATGGCCCGGGCGGTCGCCTCGGTCCCCGGTTGGACCGCTCGCCGGAACGGTGGTGGTGCTGAGGATATGCTGGCTGTGCCGGTTTTCGCAGAGGTCGAAGGTTGCGCAGGTCCCGTCGGCCCCCCGCGCAACGATGGCTGACACCTCACAGGAGAACGGAACGAAGCCTTCCAGGATCGACGGCTGGCCGAGCGACGCGAAGGCCGCGTCCGGGTCGGCGCCGGGCCGCAGCAGCACCTGGCCTTTGCCGTCATACCCGAAGCGACGGGTCTTCAGAATCGCCGGCAACTCGATACGGTCGAGGCCCGCCGCGAGCGTGGTCGCGTCGTCGACGGCCGCGAACGGCGCTGTCGGCAGCCCGAGTTCGCGAAGGAACTGCTTTTCGGTCAGCCGATCCTGCGTCACCGCCAGTGCATGGCCGTTGGGGCGCACCGGGCAGTGGGGCAGGATGGCTTCGACCGCTGCGGCGGGCACGTTCTCGAACTCGTAGGTGACGACCGCGACCTGTCGGGCGAAGGTCGCGAGCGCGACCGCATCGTCATAGGCAGCGATCGTGTGAGCGGCCGCGACCCCGAACGCCGGGTTGTCGCCTGCGGGCGCATAGATATGGGCCTTGAGGCCGAGTTGCGCCGCCGCGATGGCCAGCATGCGGGCCAGCTGGCCGCCGCCCAAGATCCCGACGGTGTCGCCAGGAACGATCGGGCGCGGCTCACTCATGGCGCGGGTCTTCGCGGACGGCGGCGGTCTGGGCCGCACTCCAGTCCGCCAGTCGCTCGGCCAGGGCCGCGTCCGCGAGACTCAGCACCCGGGCCGCCAGCAGGGCTGCATTGATGGCGCCCGCCCGGCCGATCGCCAGTGTCCCGACAGGAATGCCGGCGGGCATCTGGACGATGGAGTACAGGCTGTCGCGGCCGCCGAGCGCCCGCGTCTCCATCGGCACACCGAAGACGGGCAGGGTGGTGAACGACGCGATCATACCGGGCAGATGCGCGGCACCGCCCGCACCGGCGATGATGACCTGGATCCCGTCCTGGCGCGCCGCCTTGGCGAAGCTGACGAGCCGGTCCGGCGTGCGATGCGCGGAGACAATGCGTGCCTCGTAATCGACCCCGAGGTCATCCAACGTCTCGGACGCGTGCCGCATCGTGGGCCAATCGGACTGGCTCCCCATCACCACGGCCACGCGCGCCGACCTCAGATCCCCGGCCACGCTCGATCCTTCTCGCCGCGACGAAGCGAGCCGATTAGCCGAAGGGCCGCGCTCACGCAAGGCAAGGGTGCCTTCCGGCGCCATCTCGCCCGCTTGCGTCCCGCGCCACCCTATGGCAGATCATCGCGCGTTCGCTGCGGTAGCTCAGTGGTAGAGCACTCCATTGGTAAGGGAGAGGTCGAGAGTTCAATCCTCTCTCGCAGCACCATCCTTTGCAGGCCGTGTTCCCGGAGAACCGGACCCGCAATCCACCTTCCCATGCTCTTCCGAGGTTTTTGCCTGGCTGTCCAACCCTGGCGGACGCGCAAATGCCGCGGGGTGTTCGCTGAACCCAAATTCGACGCTGGAATTGGCCGAGATCGAGGTTTGAGGGATTGAGTTCGATGTCAGCCACAAATCAATGTCGGGGCGCGATGCGGATCGTGCTGGCCCTGGTCGCGGCCGTGGTGATTGGGTCGGTTCAGCCCGCCGTCGCCGCGAGCGTCGGTGGTGGCGGCGGTGGCGGTCAAGGCGGCGGTGCGAGCGTCGGCGGTGGCGGCGGCGGTCAAGGCGGTGGGAGTGCCGGTGGCCCTGCAGTTGGCGGTGGCGGCGGCGCAGGAGGCGGCGGATTGGGCGGCTTTGCAGGCTCTGCTGGTCCGAACGCGAGCGGCCCCAGCATCGGGGCGCGGCGCGGCGGCGACATTTTCATCCCCGGTGGAGGGCGGCGGCACGGACCGAACGGCTTTACCCCTTACCAGCGCCACTTCCGCGAATACGGTTCGGGGTTCGGATACAACGGCGGCTATTACGGGCAGGACGCGTATTTGCCGTACCGTTCCTCCCGCTGTCTGGTTCGGGTGAAGGGGCGTCACGGCCCGCGCATCGCGCGGGTCTGTTGACCGGTCCGGCTCTGACCGAGCAAGGGCCAGGCAGCGAATTGAAGCTGCGCCGAGACACGACCGCTGCGGGCAAGGCTCGTCGCCTGCCGCGTTCCCGTCCGGAAGAGCGGAGGGAACCGCCGTTGTAGTGTCGCAGCTATTCCGCGGGAGCCAAGGCTTCGACCCTCCGCTCGGCCGAGAGCCGGTCGCGGACGAGCCCGCCGAGCAGCCGTTGCGCGGCACCGCTGGCCGTGAGCCGGCCGGTGGCGGCCGTTGCTTCTCGGCCGCCAAAGCGCACCGTCACGGCAGCCTCACCGCCGCGACCGGCCTCGGTGAATGTGCCCGTGAACGTATCGCCGTCATACATGCAGGTGGTGCGCTGCTCGGCTGCCATGCTCGTTTTCCCTCTCGACAGCCCGCCAGCGTAAGCCGACGTGGTTAACGAAAGCACAGCGCTCAGGCCTATCGGACCGCGGAGAAGGCGGTCGGCTGCAGAAACGAATTCGCGACATTCGCCACGATCGCGCCGTTGCGTTCGGTCTCGGCCTTGGCCCGTATCCAGTCGGGATCGGTGGCGAAGGCGGTCCATCTGGTGTCGCGCTCGGCCATCGAATCCCAGGCGAGCAGATAGGTCAGCTCGTTATTGGATGGGCCGACCAGGGTCGTCCAAAACCCGGCCTGGCGGATGCCGTGCTTCTCCCAGAGTTTCAGTGTGACGGTTTCGAAGCGCTTCAGCAGATCGGGGAGGCGCCCGGAGACGCAGGAATAGACGCGGAGTTCGTGGATCATCTTGGAGGCCTTTGTTTTCCGGCCTTCCCTTAGCACAAGGTCGCAGCTCGGCCGCAACGAGCTACTTCATCTTCTCCTGCAGCTGGGCGTAGAGCCCGCGATAGTCGTAGGTCGGGTAGAACTCGGTCCGGTAGCCACCCCAGGCCTCGCCCTCGACCAGCCGGTTGACGTCGCGCAATTTCTCCGCCGGGAAGCGGAGGGTCACGACCTGGCCGATGCCCATCATCACGTACCAGGAGACAACCTCGACCCCGGGCGGCGGGAAGTGCGCGAACCAGCCGGTCTGCTTCAGATGCTGGTTGATCTCGTCGACCGTCTTGCTCTCGTCGTGCCGGAGAAAGATGGTCAGCATCTCCATGCCCGGGCCGCCAGTCGGGCTCGCTGCATCCGCAGGCTGCGCCCTCGCCGATCGGGCGAGCAGGATCGCGGACAGGAACCCGCCGAAGGCGTGCCAAAGGTTACGTCGAGTTTGCATGGTTGGTCTCCAGTGGCGTGTCGATCGCGGCCGGGCCTGAAGGACATACAACGGCGCCTTTGGCGGAGAGTTCAGCGCGGCGGGCAAACAGCGGCTGCAAAGCCGTGCGGCCGAAGGCAGGCCGGGTAACGGACAGCACCACCGTCGGCGACGGGGCCTTACTGCCGTGGGCTTGGGCCGGCACGGTTGCGAAGCCGGTCGTTGACCGGCCGTGTGTTCCGGGCCATCCTTCGCGGCTGATACTGCGGCACGTCGCGATCGCAGACTTTTGGGGGGAGTTCGGGCATGAAGAAACTACTGACGGCGTTGTTGTGTTCTGTTGCGCTGGGCGTTCCGGTCATGCCTTCCGCCTCTGCGCAGGAGGTGAAAGCCGCAACCAAATACGGCGACATGTCCGCCGTGACTCAGGATGTGCTGAACCGCGCTTCCGGCGACAGCACGAACTTCCTGATGACCAACGGCGACTACAAGCAGGAGCGGTTCTATCCGAATCGTCAGATCAACACGGGCAACGTCGGTAAGCTCCGGCCGGCCTGGATCTTCCAGACCGAAGTCAAGGAATCCCTCGAAACCTCGCCCATCGTGGTCAACGGCACGATGTACGTCACGACCTCCTTCAGCCATGTCTATGCGCTGAATGCGCGGACCGGCGAGGAGCTGTGGCACTTCGCACCGAAGATGGGACCGGTCACGACCTTCTGTTGCGGACCGAACAATCGCGGCGTCGCGGTTGCGGACAATCTCGTCTACGTGGGAACGCTCGACTCGCAACTGGTGGCGCTCGACGCCAAGACCGGCAAGGTCGTCTGGAAGACGGAGATCGCCGACCCCGAGCAGGGCTACAGCGAGACGATGGCGCCGACGGTCGTCGACGGCAAGGTGCTGATCGGCACCAACGGTGGCGAATACGGCATCCGCGGCTTCATGAAGGCCTACGACGCCAAGACCGGCAAGCTGATCTGGAGCTTCGACACCATCCCCGAGAATTCTGTGGGGGTGTGGGCGGAGACGGACGCCACGGGCATGAACCTGCACCGCGACATCGCGGCCGAAAAGACCCAGCTGACCAAGAGCGGAGACCCCTTCAAGACTCTCGGCGGCGGCGTTTGGCAGAATCCCGCTGTCGATCTCGCCAATCGGCGGATCTATTTCGTCGTCGGCAATCCGTCGCCCGATCTCGACGGCGCGATCCGCCCGGGAGACAACCTCTACACCGACTCGCTTGTCTCGCTCGATCTCGATACGGGCAAGTACGTCTGCCACCTTCAGTATATCCCGCACGATGTGTGGGATCTCGACGCCGTTTCGCCCACCATCATCACCCAGGTCGCGGACAAGGACGGCAAGCCGGTCGAAGGCGTGCTGCACGCGGGTAAGACTGGCTTCATCTATGTCCATGACGCGAAGGATTGCAGCCTGATCCGCCACTCCGAGGCGATGGTGCCGCAGGAGAACATGTGGACGCTGCCCACCAAGGAGGGCGCCCGCATGCTGCCGGGCGCCAATGGTGGCGTCGAATGGTCCCCGATGGCCACCGATCCGAACCTCGGTCTCGCCTATGCCATCAACCTGCACCAGCCGATGACCTATCAGGTCGAAACCTCGCCCTATCCGGACGGCAAGCTGTGGCTCGGCGGCGCTTTCAAGACGATCCCCAGCGAGGAGCAATGGGGCAACGTGACCGCGGTCGACTACAACAGCGGCAAGATCAGGTGGCAGGTGAAGACCGAGCAGCCGATGATCGGTGGTATTCTGGCGACCGCCGGCGGATTGGTGTTCACCGGCGAAGGCAACGGTATGTTCAAGGCCTACGATTCCGAGAACGGCTCGTTGCTGTGGTCGTTCCAAGCCGGCGCGGGCGTCAATGCGCCGCCGTCGTCATATTCGGTGGAAGGCAAGCAATATATCGTGGTCGGCGCGGGCGGGAATACGCAGCTCGACTACAAGCGCGGGAACTCGATCATCGCCTTTACGGTTGATTGAGCGCAGCGAGGCAGGACGGTCGGAAGAAGGCGGGGCGCAAGCCTCGCCTTCTTCTTTGTCCATTGTGGTGACGAGACAGGCGGGATGATGAGAGGACGTTTGGGTGTGGCGGTCGCTATGGGCCTGCTGCAGGCCTTCATTACGGTGAGCGGGTCGCGAGCCGACGACATCGAGGACAAGGCCGCGGTCTGCGCCGGGTGCCACGGCGAGAAGGGCATTCCGACCGACAAGAACATCCCGATCATCTGGGGGCAGCAGGAGGGCTACCTTTACCTGCAGCTGCGCGATTTCAAGAAGGGAGCCCGCCAGAACGAGATCATGACCCAGATCGCCTCGACGCTGGAGCGCGACGACATGCGGGCGCTCGCGGCCTATTTCGCCGCAAAGCCCTGGCCGGCGCTCGGGCAGCCGGCCGCCTCCGACGCGGACGACGAAAGCGGCTTTGACGGCCAACGGATCGATCGGCTGCACCGGGTGTCACCTCGACAAGTTCCCGGGCACCGGGTCGGTGCCGCGTCTCGCCGGCCAGAGCCACGATTACCTTGCTAAGACGCTCGCGGATTTCCGCAGCGGGGCGCGCGGCAACAACCCCGGCATGACAAGCCTCGCGAAAGCGACCTCGGAGGCGGACCTGAAGGCTCTCGAAAACTATCTTGCGGGGCTCTGAGGCGCAGGTCCGTCACCGCGTAATCGCCAAGCGCGCGCGCAGCGCATCCGACTGCGCGAGATCGGCGGCGGACTTGCCGGTGTTGTCGCGCAGGGCCGCATTCGCACCGCGCTTAAGCAGCAGGTCGACCACTTCGTCGTGGCCGAGGCTCGCCGCCGTCATCAACGCCGTGCGGCCGCGATCGTCCTTCGGGTCGAGTGCGGCACCCTTATCGAGCAGCATGGCGACGAGGTGAACCCCGTCGTCGACGGGAACGTCGTTCGCGTGGCCCGCGGCCCACATCAGCAGTGTGAGCTGGTTGCCGTAAGTCGCATTCACCCCGATGCCGGTGTCAAGCAGCCTCGTAACGACGGGGGCGAAACCACGTGCGGCCGCGTAGAGGATCGGAGTCTTCCCGCTCACATCGCGCAGGCTGGGATCCGCCCCGTGCTTCAACAGCAGTTCGACGAGGGGACCGCTGCCGTTATAGGCGGCCGCCGCGAGCGGCGTCACGCCCGCCCGGCCAGGCAGGTTGACGTCCGCTCCAACGTCGATCAGCGCGGAGGCGGCTTTGAGACGGTTCTGCTCGACCGCGACGTAAAGCGGCGCCGAACCCTCGACGTTGCGAAGGTTCACGTCCGCGCCGTGGGCCACCATGAGGCGGATCAGCGCTTCGTGCCCGCCGCGCGCCGCATGGCTGAGTGCGGTGCCGCCGATCCGGTCGCGCGCTGCCACCGAGGCGCCACCATCGAGGACCTTGGCTGCCAAAGCCTCGCACCCGTTGTCTGCGGCGGCAAACAAGGCCGCGCTGATCTGCGGCTGCTCGAGTTCCGCGTGCCGCGCTTCATATTGGGCCGCCAGGGTCGCGCAGGCAGGAGCTCTCCGCGGCCTGAGCCGTGGCATTGGCGCAGAGGGCGGCGGCCCCCGAGGCAATCAGCATGAAAAGACAGTCTCGAACCAACACGTGCCTCTTTCGTCCCTTGCGGCGATCGCTCCGAAATCTCAAGCCGCAGAACTGGCGAAACGGGGCACCCGGTAACATGCCCCTTGTTTCGCGCCTGCGCGCATGTTTCGTTCGGGCAAAACTAACATAGGGAAACGCTCGAAGATGAAACTGTTGCTGGTTGCGGGCTTTGCCGCGTTGGCATTCGCCCAACCGGGTTTCGCGGCTTCCAAGAAAGGCATCCAGTTCTGGAATTTGACGGGAGAGACGCTGACCGAGGTCTCGCTCGCCCCGGCCGGGACCACGAATTTCGGGCCCAACCAATGCAAGAACGATAAGGATGGAACCGTCGACTTCGATGAAGACCTGCCGATCAAGGGCGTCGCGCCGGGCAGCTATGACGTTCGGCTCAAGGATGACAAGGGCCGCGTTTGCTACGCCAAGGCCGTCGAGATCAAAGCCGACCAGACCTTCTCGGTGAAGGACACCGAACTCTCCGATTGCTCGAAGTAAGCATGTCCCTCCGACTGACACTCTTTGGGCTGTTCTGCGGCGCGGCCCTGTTCGGCTTTGCATCTGCTCGGGCTGAAGCCGCGGGCACCGGGCTTGTGTTCATCTCGAACGAGCGGTCGAGCCAGATCTTCGTGCTCGACAAAGGCGGACAACGTCGTCACGAGCTTTCAAAGCTGCGGGCGGCCGCGCGGGATGAAGTTCACGCCGGACCACACGAAGCTGCTCGTGGCCTGCGGCAGCGACAACACGATCGCCATCTACGATGTCGCGACCCGCAAGCTCGTCAAGCGCTTCCGCGACGTGCCCGATCCGGAAGCCTTCGACGTGCATCCCAACGGGCGTGATCTCTACGTGTCCAACGAGGACGACGCCGAGTGCACGGTCATCAACATCGAAACGGGCGAGGTCACGGAGCATTACGCCGTCGGCGAAGAACCTGAAGGGGTGCTGGCGACCCCGGACGGCCGGTATGTGTTCGTCGCCTCGGAAGCCGCAAATCTGGTGCAGGTCATCGACGTCGCGGCCAAGAAGGTGGTGAAGGAGATCATCACCGCCACCCGCCCGCGCCGTTTGGCGTTGACCCCCGACGGGAAGACGGTCTGGGTGTCGGACGAGATCGCCGGCGTTGTGGAGATCATCGACGTCGGCACACTCGCCATCACGGGCAAGGTCGAGTTCGACGTGCCGGGCCTTCGTCACGACGAGATCACGCCTGTCGACATGGCGATCAGCAAGGATGGCGGAAAAGCCTACGTGGCGCTCGGCCGGGCCAACCGCGTCGCGGTGGTCGATGTGGCGAGCCTCAAGACGACGGATTTCATTCTGACCGGCCGCCGCCCCTGGGGTCTGCGGCTGAGCAAGGACGAGAAGAAGCTCTATGTCGCGAACGGCCTTTCGGACGACGTCGCCATCATCGACACGAGCACCGACAAGGTTACGAAGTCGATTCCGGTGGGCGTGATCCCCTATGCCGTGCTCATCGATGAATAGGACGGCTTTGCTGGCAGCGATGCTCGGGTGGGCCGTGATCGCGGCGCCGAGTTTCGCGCAGGACGCAGCCGCGCCGGGCGCCGCCGCCTCGGCGCCCGCGCCTCCGCTGCGGATCGTCTATCTGTCCCGGGAGGCAGACCCGGCCTACCAGCCCGTGCCTGAAGAAAGTGGCGTGTTTCGCCTGCCGATCCCGGAGCCCTCTCCGGGCGCCGAACTGGCCATCAAGGACACCCGCGCGATGGTGCATGCGGCGGGGCTCGCTGTGGAGCTCGTCAAGCGCACGATCCCGGAAGGCGAGCCGATCGACAGTCACCTGCATGACGCGACGGACGGCGATCCGGTAGCCGTGATCGCCGACCTGCCGGCGGACGACTTCAGCGCGGTCGCCAAAGCCGCGGCCGGTTCCGTGCCGATCTTCAACATCCGCCACCGGGAGGATGCCCTGCGCGGCGCCTTCTGCGGCACCGGCGTGTTCCACGTCATACCCAGCACCAGCATGCTGACCGACGCCCTGGCGCAATTCACCGTCCAGCGAAACTGGCGGCGCGTCTTGATCCTGCGCGGGCCGGCGCCCGACGATCAGGTGCTCGCCAACGCGTTCGCAACTTCGGCCAAGAAATTCGGCGCCCGAATCGTCGACACGAAGGAGTTCGCCTACGGCAACGATCCGCGCAAGCGCGAGCAGATCGACGTCGCGCTGATGACCACGGGCGACGATTACGACGTGGTGTTCCTGGCCGATACGGGCGGCGATTTCGGCCGCACTGTTCCCTACCAGATGGCCAAGCCACGCCCGGTCATCGGAACCGAGGGCCTGCGGGCAACCGCCTGGGACCCCGATCTCGGAGCGCTTCGGTTCGCCCCAGGTCAACCATCGGTTCACGCGCCTCGCGCACCGCGACATGGATGAAGGCGACTGGGCGGCCTGGGTTTCGGTGCGCTCGGTGGTCGAGGCGGCGATCCGGGCCAAGGCCCGCACCGCTGCCGAGGTCTCGGCCGCTCTTGCGCATGACGACCTGCCGATCGACGTGAGCAAGGGGATCCAGAGTTCCTATCGCACCTGGGACCACCAACTGCGCCAGGCGATCGAGTTGCACACGAGCGATGTCGTGGTGGCCTACGCGCCCTATCCGGGGTTCCTTCACCAGCACTCGCCACTCGATACGCTTGGTGTGGACCAACCCGAGTCGCCGTGTACGGCCAAGTGATCGCCGGGACAGGGCCGGCAGCGCCTGCCATCGCGATTTCCGGCCTCACGAAGTCCTATGGACCGGTCCAGGCCCTTGCGGATGTGTCGTTCACGGTGCCTGCCCATTCTGTTACGGCGCTGCTCGGCGCCAACGGGGCCGGTAAGACGACCCTGTTCCAGATCCTCACCGGGCTTTTCGTGGCCGATGGCGGTCACGCTGTCATCGACGGGGCCGACATCGCGCGCGAACCCGTGCGGGCCCTTGCGCGGCTTGGAATCGTGTTCCAACAGCAGGTGCTCGATCTCGATCTCAGCGTGATGCAGAACCTCAGGTTCTATGCCGGCCTGCACGGGCTCCGCGGCCCGCGCGCAAGGACTGCCATCGACACCGCGCTCGCAGCGTTTCAGGGTTGTCGGAGCTCTTGGGCAAGCGGGTCCGCGACCTTTCCGGCGGAACGCGACGGAAGATCGAGCTTGCGCGGGCGCTCGTCACCAGTCCTCGGACCCTCATCCTCGACGAGCCAAGCCAGGGGCTCGACACGCAGAGCCGAGCGGATCTCGTGCGCGACGTTTTCGCGCTCTCCCGCGAGCAGGGCATGGCGGTTCTCTGGGCCACCCACCTGGTTGCCGAGGTGGACGGCGCCGACCACGTCGTCATCCTCGACCGGGGCCGCGTGGTCGCCCAGGGCCGACCGGCCGAGCTCTGCTCAACGACAGGAGCGCCGACGCTGGAGGGCGCGTTCCTGTCGCTGGTGCGGCGCGGCGCTGAAGGCCACTAAGTCATGTGGACGACTGCTCTCGCGGCGATCGTCTGGCGCGAACTGCTGCGCTTCCGTCACCAGACGAGTCGGCTCGTCTCCGCCATCGTCCGCCCGACGCTCTGGCTCGTCGTGTTTTCGGCGGGGTTCCAGAACGTCCTCGGCATCTCGATTACGCCGCCCTACGAGACCTACATCACCTATGACGTCTACATGCTGCCCGGCCTGATCGGCATGGTGCTGCTGTTCCAGGGCATGCAGTCATCGCTCGCCCTCGTCTTCGATCGCGAGGCCGGCATCCTGCGGCTCTTGCTGACCGCACCCCTGCCGCGCTGGTTCGTGCTGTTTGCGAAGCTCCTGGCCGCGGCCCTTCTCTCGACGGTCCAGGCCTATGTCTTCCTCGTCATCGCGGCCCTGTTCCGAGTCGACATGCCGGCCTATGCGCCGCTGACGCTGCTGCCCGCGCTGGTTCTCGCCAGCTTCACCCTGGCGGCCATCGGCCTGCTGCTGACCGTCTATGTGCGACGGATGGAGAACTTCGCGGGGACCATGAATTTCGTCATCTTCCCAGCCTTCTTCTTTTCGACCGCCCTCTACCCGATCTGGAAGGTGGCCGACAGCGGCGTTATGTGGATCGTCCGCGTCATCCAGCTGAACCCCTTCACCTACGTGGTCGAGATGCTGCGGTTTGCGGCCTACGGCCGGATCGATCGGATCGCCGTTGCCGTGACCTTCAGTGTTGGTTGCCTCGCGTTCATAGCCTCCGTGCGCGGCTACGATCCCCAGACCGGCATGCTGGGCCGCCGGGGGCGTGATGACGGCTGACGCAGCGGCGTTCGTCGCCTCTGCGGCTTCGAGTATTTGATCGAGATAGCGTCACGTCTGATGAAGAGCGTCGCGCCGCAACCGCTTCTCGCGCCAGCGCGGCATCAGGAGGTTCACGGCCAGCCCCGCCATCACGAGGAGGGCCGCGACGAGCTTCCATCCGGGAAATGGCTCGCCCAGAATCACGGCGGAAGCAGCCATGCCAAACACAGGAACCAGCAGCGCCATCGGCGTCACGGTCGCGGCGGGATAGCGGTTGAGAAGCCACGCCCACACGCCGTAGCCGAACATCGCATTGCCCACACTCTGCCACAGCACTGCCGCCCAGGCCGAGAGTGGCGCCGTCGCGACGCTGTTTTCGATCGCCGGCCAGCCTTCGACAGCCAGGGATAGGGCGAACAAGGGCGGCGCGGAGAACAGGCTCGACCACACCACGTAGGCGAGCATGTCGTTCGTGCCGCTTGCCTTCGACGCCATGTTGCCGCCGGCCCAGGCAAGCGCCGAGCAAAGCACCAGGACAAGGCCGAGAGGGGTCGTCCCAGCATCGGTATGGGTCGCAATGACGGCGATGCCGACCGTTCCGAGAAGAAGCGCGATCCCATGGTGGAGGCGAACCTTCTCGCCGGCCAGCACGATGGAGAGGCCGATCGTGAAGAACACCTGCATCTGAATGACGAGAGAGGCCAGCCCCGGCGTAATGTGCCCCTTCATAGCCAGGAACAGCAGGCCGAACTGCCCGAAGCCGATCTGCAGACCGTAAGCCGCAAGATTGCCCCAGGCGACGCGCGGGCGCTTGATGAAAAAGACGGCGGGAAACACCGCGAACGTGAACCGCAACGCGGCGAAGAACAGCGGCGGGAGCGCGTCGAGCCCCAGCCGGATTATCACGAAATTGGTGCCCCAAACCGCTACGACGGCGAGGGCCAGGAAAAGATCACGAATCGACACCGGCCCCTCCTGACTACGGTTCGCGACTCGTTGCAACCGGCGTGGGCCGCGCGGCAAACCAACTCTCGTCATTGCGCACGCGCGGGTACGCCGTAAGCTTGGGCGATGAAGCAGATCCTCGGCGCTGCAGCCGCCATCCTTTTGATGGGTTCGGGTGCGCACGCCCATCGGGTGTGGGCGGACGGTACGCCCGTGCCCGAGTGGGTGCGCAACGCGTGCTGCGGCCCGTCCGACGTGCACCATCTGGTTCCGGCCCAGGTTCACGTCACGCCGACGGGTTATCGCGTCGACGGCATTCACGAACTGGTGCCATTCGCCAAGACGCTCGCGTCCGAGGACGGCGAGTACTGGATCTTCTACCGCAATTACGACGACGGCACGCAGTACGTCTTCTGCTTCTTCGCCCCGCCAACGGGATACTGACAGGTGGCTTGCCGGTCAGGCGGCGAGCCGCGGCTTGGCGCGTTGCACCGTTCCAAAGATTTCGCGGATGGCACGACGCGCAGCCTGCGCAAGCGCCTCGTTGTTCGGGCCGGCGTGCGTGGCGTGTGTCGATCGTCGTGCATCGTGCCAAGTCGCAACGCGGCGCGTTGAGCTTTCGATGTCTGCCCCCAGGAGCTTCGATGTCGTGTGCATGACGTGCTCGCCACTCGTTGTGGACCTCATCACCTCAACGCACAGAGCATCGCCGTTCGATTTCACTGTGGTGTCGCCGCGTCGTTCCGGTCATGGCGGGGCTTTGCTGCCGGCCTTGTTCTCGCCCAGCTTGGAGCGAAAAAGGCTGCCGGCCCTTTGGCGAGAGCGGTCGACCGCGCTATAGGGCCATCCCCAACCCGTTTCGGCTAAAGCAGTGTGATGCCCCGGTCCCTTATCATCGCCGCGCTGATCGGGCTTGGCCTCACCGTGGTGCTGATCGGCGCCTATGGCTTCGGTTCAGTGCTGTCCGCCTTGGAGGCCGTGGGCTGGGGCGCGGCCCTGGTGGCCCTCGTCCGGGCCGTCGAGACCTCAGGCGCCGGCGTCGCCTGGGCTTGGTTGCTGCCTCGAGCAGAGCGACCGCCGCTACGCATCTTCGTGCTTCTGCGCTGGTTGCGGGAGTCGATCAATTGCCTGCTGCCGGTCGCGCAGGTGGGAGGCGACCTGATCGGCGCGAGGCTGCTGACGTTCTGGGGTCCGAGTGGCGGGCAGGCGGGCGCAAGCGTGATCGTCGACCTGTTCGTGCAGACGCTGACGCAGTTCATCTTCACCCTGGTCGGTGTGGCGCTGCTAATCGCCTATGCGGGAGACACGGCGCTGGCCCGCTGGGTGCTGATCGGCCTCGCGGTGATGGCGCCGGCGCTGATCGGATTCTTTGCGGCCCAGCGCTTCGGCGGCCTGAAGCTGATCGAAAAGCTGTTCGCCTCCCTGGCGCGAAACCCCAAATGGGCGGCGCTCGGCGGCCTGGGTTCGCTCAATGATTGCCTGCAGGCGATCTATCGCCGCCCTCGAGCGGTCGCCGCCGCCATGGCGCTTCACCTCGCGATCTGGTTCGTCGGCGTCTGGGAGATCGATTTCGCCCTGCGCTTCATGGGCCATACCCTCGATTACAAGAACGTGCTCGTCATCGAAAGCCTCGCCCAGGCGGTGCGCGGGGCGGCTTTCGTCGTGCCCGGAGCGATTGGCGTGCAGGAGGGCGGCTTCATCGCGCTTTGCGCCATCTTCGGCGTACCGGCCCCAACGGCGATCGCGCTCTCGCTCGTGAAACGATTGCCGGAGGTCGCATTCGGCATTCCGGGCCTGCTGATCTGGCAGGGGCTGGAGGGGCGGCGGCTGCTTGCGGGGCAAGACGGCGGCCCCGGCGAGCGCCGCGCGTGAGCGCGTTTGAGGGCGCATTCCCGTCCCGCGTGGCGACGACCCGCCACGCGCCCTCCCTCCCCTTGCAGGGGAGGGTCCCGCCCGGAGGGCGGGGGGTGGGGTGGGGTGGCAATTTGGGGTGCCTCCGTTGCAAGCCCACCCCCTCCGTCACGGCTTCGCCGCGCCACCTCCCCCTGCGAGGGGGAGGAAGGCTGCGTGTTTGAGCGGGACGCTCTGTTTTGGGGATCCCGGCCGTGCTGATGGGTGCCCTTGCAGGCGTGTTCGGGTTGCTCACTCTGGCTGGGTGCGTCTACACACTCGCCGCGATCGTGTGCCTGATCCGCTACGCCCGACAGGACGACGCCAAGCCGGTCTCGTTCCCGTCCATCACGCTCCTCAAACCGCTGCATGGCGACGAGCCGCGCCTGTTCGAGAACTCTGGCCTCGTGCCTTGCCCAGGATTACCCCGGACCCGTGCGGTACGTGTTCGGCGTCGCCGACGCTGCTGACCCTGCTGTCGTCGCGGTGGAGCGCCTGCGGGCGGCCTTCCCGCGAGCCGATCTGCACCTCGTCGTGGATCCGCGCCGCCACGGCCGCAACGGCAAGGTCTCGAACCTCATCAACATGAGCGCGGCGATTACGGGCGAGGTCGTGGTGCTGGCCGACAGCGACATGCTTGTCGCTCCGGACTACCTCACGCGGCTTGCGGGCGCGCTGCAGCGGCCGGGTGTCGGCGCCGTGACCTGCCTTTACCGCGGCATCTCGCTGCCGAACCTGTGGTCACGGCTCGCCACTGGCTGGGTCGACGGGCAGTTCCTGCCCAATGTGGTGCTCGGCGTGACGTCTCGGTCTGGCCAAGCCCTGCATGGGCTCGACCATCGCGCTTCGGCGCGAGACGCTGGAGCGGATCGGCGGGTTCGGGGCGTTCAAGGACCATCTTGCGGACGATTACGAACTGGGCGCAGCCGTCCGTCGCCTCGGGCTTTCGGTTGCGGTCCCAGCCCGCCCGGTGCTCGGCCATACCTCCGCCGCGACCAGCCTGGCTGCCTTGCTGCGGCAGGAGCTGCGCTGGGCGCGAACCATCCAGACGGTCGATTTCGCCGGCTTCGCCGGGCTCGGTGGTGACTTACGTCCTGCCCTTCGCGCTTTTCGACGGCTCTTGTGGACGGCTTCCGCCCGCGCGACGGGGCATTTCTCGTCATCGTCCTGTTGCTGCGCTCAAGCTTGCTTCTGCAGGTGAAGCGCTTTGTCCGAAAAGACACAGCCGATCTTTCTCTCATGCCCCTGCGTGATCTTCTTTCTTTCGCCGTGTTTATTGTCAGTTTCTGGCCCGGATCGATCGAGTGGCGGGGCCATCGTTTCGGCGTCCGCTCGGACGGCGTTCTGACCCCGCGCGATACACACAGGACGATGATGCGCACGCTGTTCCTCCAGGCGCCCTCCTTCGACGGTTTCGACGGCGGCGCCGGCTCGCGCTACCAGGCCAAGCGCGAGATCAAGTCGTTCTGGTATCCGACCTGGCTGGCCCAGCCGGCCGCGCTGGTCGAGAACTCGAAGCTGATCGACGCGCCGCCGCACAAGACCAAGCTGGCCGAGGTCACGGCCCAGGCCAAGGACTTCGACCTCGCGGTGCTGCACACCTCCGTGCCGTCGTTCGAGTCCGACGTGAAGACGATCGAGGCGCTCAAGGCCGCCAACCCGAACCTCAAGGCCGGCCTGATCGGCGCCAAGGTCGCGGTCGAAGCCGACAAGAGCCTCGCTCAGGCCCCGGTGATCGACTTCGTCGCCCGCAACGAGTTCGACTTCACCATCAAGGACGTCGCCGACGGCCAGAACTGGGCCTCGATCCCGGGCCTGTCCTTCCGCAACGACTCAGGGCGTCATCGTCCACAACAAGGATCGCGCGATCCTCGAGAACATGGACGCGCTGCCCTTCGTCACGCCGGTCTACAAGCGCGACCTGGTGATCGAGAACTACTTCATCGGCTACCTGAAGCACCCCTACATCTCGATCTACACCGGCCGCGGCTGCAAGATCGCGCTGCACCTTCTGCCTGTGGCCGCAGACGGTCGGCGGCCATCGCTACCGCACCCGCAGGGTCGGCCACGTGATCGAGGAGATCGCGTGGGCCAAGAAGGACTTCCCGCAGATGAAGGAATTCTTCTTCGACGACGACACCTTCACCGACGACCTGCCGCGCGCCGAGGCGATCGCCGAGCGGCTCGGCAAGCTCGGCATCACCTGGTCGTGCAACGCCAAGGCCAACGTGCCGCGCGAGACGCTGAAGATGCTGAAGGACGGCGGCCTGCGCCTGCTGCTGGTCGGCTACGAGTCCGGCAACCAGCAGATCCTGCACAACATCAAGAAGGGCATGCGCGTCGAGGTCGCCGAGCAGTTCACCAAGGACTGCCACGAGCTCGGCATCGCCATCCACGGCACCTTCATCCTCGGCCTGCCGGGCGAGACGCAAGGAGACCATCCAGGAGACCATGGCGTTCGCCAAGCGCATCAACCCGCACACCATCCAGGTGTCGCTGGCCGCGCCCTATCCGGGCACCTTCCTGTACAACCAGGCGGTCGAGAACGGCTGGCTCGACGAGGAGAACGCCGAGCTGGTCGACGACAGCGGCGTGCAGATCGCGCCGCTGCACTACCCGCACCTCAGCCACACCGAGATCTTCCAGTCGGTCGAGACCTTCTACCGCTCGTTCTACTTCCGCGCCGGCAAGATCGCCTCGATCGTCGGCGAGATGGTGCGCGACCCGGCAGATGAAGCGCCGCCTGCGCGAGGGCGTGGAGTTCTTCCACTTCCTCAAGGAGCGCCGTAGCCTCGATCTGGCGGCGTAAGCCGAGCATTGCCCTCTGGCTCCTCGCGACGAGCGGGAGAAGCAATTCGTCGATGAAGCACCTCATCGTCACCGCCGACGATTTCGGCCTCGCTCGCGAGGTCAACGAGGCGGTCGAGCTGGCCCATACGCAAGGCGTCCTCACCGCCGCGAGCCTGATGGTGGGATCGCCGGCCTGTGCCGACGCCGTCGCCCGCGCCAAGCGGCTGCCGAGCTTGCGCGTCGGGCTGCATCTCACCCTCGTCGAGGCCGCGCCGGTGCTGCCGCCCGCGCGAGTGCCCGATCTCGTCGGCCGGGACGGGCTGTTCCGCACCGACATGGCGCTGAGCGGCGCCGACATGTTCTTCCGGCCGGGCGTTCAGCGCCAGCTCGCGGCCGAGATCGAGGCGCAGTTCGACGCCTTCGCGCGCACCGGCCTGCCGCTCGACCACGTCAATGCCCACAAGCACTTCCATCTGCACCCGACCATCGCCGGCCTGATGATCCGGATCGGCCGGCGCTACGGCATGCGATGCGGTTCGTGTGCCTGCCGAGCCGACCGCCGTAATCCGGATCATCGATCCGGCGGCGCCTTGGGCGGTCCCGGCGCTCGTGGCGCCGTTCACGGCGCTGCTCGCGCGGCGCCTGCGGCGGGCGAGCCTCCGCGTCCCCGATCAGGTCTTTGGGCTGGCCTGGTCGGGCGCCATGACCAGCGACCGGATCGCATCAGTGCTCGAACGGCTTCCTCGAGGCGTGACCGAGATCTACACCCATCCTGCCATTCGGGACGGTTTCGCGGGCGCTGCACCGGGTTACCGTTATGCCGAGGAACTTAAGGCGCTGTGTGCCTCGACCACCCGAGCTGCGTTGGCGGCGAGCGGAGCAAGAGCCTGCGGCTTCTCCGACGTCTGACACGCGGCATCGCCGCAACCTTTGCCTGGTGACAAGGCTTTTCACAGCGCTTCACGCCTGCGTCTGCCTAGGGCTGCAAGGTCGGCCGAAGGTGCGCGCGGCACAGATCTGGTCCCGACGCTGCCGATGCGGCCTCGCCGCTCTCTGCGGCAGCACAGAGCGGGACGACTTGCGGTCTGGCGGTGAAGCGGATTCGGTCCGGCGTCGTCCGGGCTGCTCGTTCTTTGGTTGAAGCGGCCGGAAGCCGGGCCGGGGTCGTTGCATGCACCGCAGCCTCGATCGTCGCCGTCGGAGTCCGGTCGACGGGCGACGCGCATCCTGCGAGGGCGGAAACCCCCGCGAGCATTAAACACAAAGCTAAAACCCGTGCCGCCATGCCCCGCACGTTGCGTCCGTCCGACGCCGCCGCTCCGCCGCCCAGCAGTTCGAGCCGCTCGATGATCGAGTCGTCACTCCCTGACCGGAGCGTATCTGATTCGTTCGCCAAAAGTGTCGCACGGGAGACCCATCGACACCCCTTCGCGTGAGGCGTTGGATAATCCATCGCCCGACCGCTTGCCTGGACTAACGGCCGACGCCACCGGGCTGCGCGGTCAACACGTGCGTGCCCGCTTCGGCTGCGTCGCCAAGGGACATGCCGAAGGTTTGCATCTGCTCGTCGTAGTTGGCCCGGCTGTCGGGGTCGACGACGGCAGCGGGCGCCGACAAGACGAGGCCTGCCGCCGAGCCGACTGCGGAAGCGGCGTTGACCGTGACCTGCGCGATGCGATCGCCCACGCCGACGTGCGAGTCGGTGATCGTTTGGCCTTCGGCCAGCCGCTGCCCGATCGCGCGCACGATCTCTGGACTTTCAGCGAACTTCGCGTGGTTGATGTCGTCGCCGGTGCGCAACTTGGTCAGGTCGACGACAGTGATGTGATCGCGGGCCAGGTCGGACCGATAGGGTTCCTGGTCGGGGTCGATCGCACCGAGGCGGGACACGTTGCCCCAGACCCGACGCGACACCGCCAAGGCGCGATCGTCCTGCGATACGAACAGCGTGATGTTGGGACGCTTTGCTCCGAGGTCCTGCAGCTGCCCGCGGAACACGTCGACATCGACGTCGGGCGCCGCGAGGATCACGTTCTTGATCTTCGGCGCAACGCGGCCGTGCCGGATCGCCATCTGACGGAGCGACTCGAGAGCAAGCCAGTTGCCCATCGAGTGCGCCAGGATCGAAATTTCGCCGACTTCAGGGTCGGCTGACAGGGTCTGCAACACCTGTTCCAGCGCATCGCGGGAATAGTTCGTGCTCTCTCGATCGTAGCCATAGGCTAGGATGCTGGCCCGCGATGGCCAGGTGAATAGCACCGGCACTACGGGTGCGCCGGAATCGTGGATAATCTGCGCGAAGCGGTAGACCGCATCTTCAAACTTGTTGTTGAAGCCGTGCACGAAGACGAGGACGCGGCGGCCGGGCGTGCGGACGAGGGCCTGGTGGAACAGGGCAGTCGCCTGGGACAGGTCGATCTGACGGGCCCGCACGGTCACGAAATCGGTTGCCGGATTGCCTGGCAACGCCTCGGGCCATTGCACGTCGCCAATGGTGCGGGCCCCGTCCGGCGGAATGGATACCGCGATATCCGCGAAGGCCAAGCCCGTGCGCCGCCTTTCACCCGTGAACATCACCCCAGGCAGCGCAGCGGCTTCCCGTGTTGTCGCCACCAGCATGTTGACGGTCGATGTGCCCGGGATGGATTGCACGACCGGAACAAGCACGCCGTCGGGACGGCCAGCACATCCGGCCAGCCCAAGGCAGAGCAGTGCAATCGCGACACCGTACAGCCGACATGTTCGTGCTGTCGTCAATGCCTCGCGCCTGCCGTTCGACCCATGCGAGGACTACGCGCCTGTTGCCGCAGGAAGTCCATGCTCGGGCGCCCTCCGCTGCGCGGCTCTAGGCGGCCGTGTCAGGCGAGAGACAGAGGTCAGGCCACCGCCTTTTGCACCGCACGGGAGGCCTCATCTTCTTCGAATTCCTCCTGTTTGCGCGCGCCTTCGCGCGGCGGGCCCATCAAGGCCGGCTGGAGGAATACCGCGGCAATCAGCGTACACGCCAGCGACAGCGCCAGCAGCTTGCCCATGCTCGAGGTGCCGGGATGGTTCGACGACCACAGGCTGCCGAACGCCACGGCGGTCGCCATGGCGGAGAAGAAGACCGCGCGGGTCAGGCTCGATTGCAGAAGCTTCGTCTGCCCATCGCGCCACGCCATGACGAAGTAGATCTTGAACGCCACGCCGAGCCCCAGCAGCAGCGGCAGGGCGATGATGTTGGCGAAGTTGATCGGCAGGCCGATCAGCACCGTCAGCTCCATCGCGATCAGGCCGGCAAAGAGCAGCGGCACCAACGTCAGCAGCACGTCGGCAATGCGCCGCAGCACGACGTAGAGGATGATCGCGATCGAGCCCAGCGCCCACAAGCCCGCCTCGATGAACGCCCAGATCACCGTCCGGCCGGATTGCTGGATCAGCACCGGCTCGCCCGTGGCATTGGGGGCCACCCTGAGCACGGCGTCGCTGAATTGCTGCAGCGCCGCATTGGTGCCCGACCGGTCCTTGGGCGTGACCTCGATACGGGCCTGACCGTTGGCACCGAGCCAGTCGGCCTTCAGGTCGGCCGGAACCGAGTCGATCGTCACCGGCGCGGCCGCAATCACGCCGCGCAATTGGGCGAGCAGGATCTGTAGCGAAGGAATCATCGAGTCGCGCACGCGCTGGCGAGCGTCGTCGGGCGCGGCGGCGAGCTTCTTCATGACCTCCGACAGGTGCTTTGCCGCGTCGGCCTTGGGGCCGGGTTCCTTGGCCACAACCTTGTCGAGCATCGCGGCGGCGCTGGTCAGGGCATCCTTGTCGTCCTGCTCGGTCGGAGCCACCTTGAGTTTGGCCGGCGAGAGCTCCGGACCCAGGCTCGCGGCGACGTCCTGTAAGGCTGCGAGCTTCGGCTCCTGATCGGGCGGAACAAAATTCTGCAGTGTCTTGACGCCGTCTACTTCGGGAAGCTTGGCGACTTCGGCGGAAAGCGCCTGTGCCTCGGTCAACGACGGCGCTATCACCTGGATGGTGTTCGTGGTCGTGTTCGGATCGGACTTCAGATCGTTCAGCGTCGCGACCAATTCCGACCGCTGATCGTTGAGATTGTTCGGGTTGAAGTCGAACGACAAGCTGCGCAGCAGCGGGAGGCCCGCGATGGCGGCCGCCAGCATGATCCCAATGACCCAGAACCGCTTCCGTTCGAGAAAATCATCGAGCGGTGCAAGGAACGTGTAGCCGATCTCTTCGGCTTCACCGGTCGGCTTGAAGACGGTGAGCAGCGCCGGAAGCACCGTGATACTGACGAAGAAGGCGATGATCATGCCCGTTCCGGCAATGATCCCCAATTCAGACACGCCTCTGTAGGCGGTCGGCAGGAACGAATAGAAACCGGCGGCGGTCGCGGCGGCTGCCAGCGACAGACCTCGGCCGGCCTTCACGCCGGCGCCGACGACGGCGGGCAACAGTTCGCCCCGCCGGTGCCGCTCCTCGCGGTAGCGCACGCTGAGCTGGATTCCGAAGTCCACCCCGATGCCGACGAACAGCACCGCAAAGGCAACCGAGATCAGATTGAGCGCGCCGACCATGGCGAGACCGACGCCGGCCGTCAGGATCAGGCCGATCGCGGTGCTGATGAACACGGCCACGATCAATTTCGCCGACTTCAGCGCCAGCCACAGGATGATGATGACGGCGAGGATCGTCAGAATGCTGTTCAGCGCGAAGCCCTGCTTCACCGAGCCGAACGCCTCGTCATTGAGAGGGATCGGCCCGGTCAGGCGGACGGTGACTCCCGTCGCTGGTGTCAGCTGGAGGTCCCGCACCGTCTTGTGGATGATGTGGGTCGCGTCCTGGCCGGGCTCGATCTCGGAAAAATTGAGCTTGGGCTTGATCAGCACGAAACGGCGCTTGCCCTGATCCGACGGGCCGCTGCGATCGAACAGCCCCTGCCAGGAAAACAGCATCGTCTTGCCGGCGATCGCCTGCTCCATTGGGGTCGCGAAGGAGGTGAAGATCGGTGAGGCCTGGTCGATCGGCAGCTTGTCGCGCACGACGCCTGAGGCCATCAACTGGATGGCCGAGGAGATCCCGCGCAGCGTCGGGTCGTAGGCGAGGGCGCTCAGAAGGGGCGTCGCCTGGTCGAGTTGCTCCGCTGTCTGCTTCACCTCGTCCAGGCTCTGGAACAGCAGCCCTTCGCGGCTGTAGAAGGCCTCCTCCGGCGGAAGCCGAACGAACTCGAAGTACTTGCGCCGGGGCGTCAGATGCTCGACCAAAGCGGCGGCGGCCTGCTGGGCGCGCTCCGGCGTCTGGCCATCGATGACCGCGATGATCAGGTCATTGTTCTGCGGAAAAGCCTTGTTGTATTCGGCTTCGCGCTGCCGCCACGGCAGCTTGGTGGAAATGAGCTTGCTCGCATCCGTGTTGATTGCGAAATGCGTGGCGGAATAGTAGGCCCCCGCGGCGGACGCGATCAGGGCGATGAGGAGGACGAGCTTGGCATGACGACAGCATGCAGCGACGATTCGCGCAACGATCGTGGTCAGCATTCGGTCGCTAGATGCTCCGTGGTCTGGGCGCCCCTCAAGGCAGCGTGCGGGTCCCCTACGCGGATAAGGCGTGCTTTTCAAGGCACAGTGGTGTGACGGCTGGTACGCGAATTCTCGTTGGCGTCGTCGGTGCGCCTCACGGCGTTCGGGGCGAACTGCGGCTGAAGAGCTTCACCGGGGAGCCGATGGCCGTCACGACGTATGGGCCTCTGGCCACAGAGGACGCCGGCGGGAGCCTCACGATCACATCGGCGCGCCTGCTCAAAGGCGACATGCTCGTTGTCCGCTTTGACGGCGTGGCGGATCGGACGGCCGCCGAGCGCCTGACCAACCTTCGCCTCTACGTCGATCGCGCGCGACTGCCGGCGACTGATGACGATGAGTTCTACCACGCCGACCTTGTCGGGCTGCGGGCGGAGACGACCTCAGGCGCCCTGATCGGCGCCGTCGTGGCGCTGCAGAATTTCGGGGCCGGCGACCTGCTCGAAGTAGGGCAGGAGAAGGGCGACAATCTGCTGGTACCGTTCTCCAAAGCCTTCGTGCCCGTGGTCGATCTGCCGGGCCGGCGCGTCGTCGTCGCTGACGAGGCGCTGGACGATCGCCGGGCCCATCCTGCCGACGCCGACAAGGCCGAGGGGCAGTGATGTGGCGGGCCAGCGTCTTCACATTGTTTCCGGCGATGTTTCCCGGGCCCCTCGCCCTGTCGCTCGCCGGCGACGCTCTTGCCCGGGGAACCTGGTCCTTGGACGTCCTCGACATCCGGGCGCAGGGGTTGGGCCGTCACCGCACCGTCGACGACCGCCCGCCGGTGGTGGGCCGGGCATGGTGATGCGCGCCGATGTTGTCGCGGCCGCGCTGGATGCACAACTTTCGCCCGACGATGCCCGCCCCCGGCTTTTGATGAGTCCCGCGTGGGCGCCCGCTGACCCAGAGCCCTGGTCCGCTCCTTTGCGGCAGAGCCGGGTGTCGTTGTCGTATGCGGGCGATTTGAGGGCGTCGACGAGCGCGTCATCGCCGCGCGCCAGCTGATCGAAGTCTCGATCGGGGACTATGTCCTGTCGGGCGGCGAACTGGCCGCCCTGGTCCTGATCGACGCCTGTGTGCGGCTTCTGCCCGGCGTTATGGGAGCCTCTACCTCGGGCATCGACGAAAGCTTCGAGCACGGACTGCTCGAACATCCGCACTACACCCGTCCGCGTGAGTTCGAGGGGCATGAGCATCCCCGCGGTGTTGCTCGGCGGCGACCACGGCAAGATCGCGGCATGGCGGCACGCCGCGGCTCTCGGAGCCACGAAGGAGCGGCGACCCGATCTCCTGGCCGGCATTGCCGAGCGCCACGAGCCGGCACGAGCGCGACCCGATTTCGTGGCGGATTACGTGGTCGAGTCCATCGAGGACAGCGCCGTCGCCATTCGGCACCGCCTCGAGGGTCATCGCTGGCGGTTCGAGGTCGCCGAAAAGAACGGCCGCCGCCAGCTTCTGCATCGCGATCACACGCCCGCTCCCACGGCCGCGCGCGCCATCGATTTCTATGCGGTCGACGCCTACGACGCGGCGACTCGCGAGGCGCGCCAGCGGGGCATGGTGGACTGAGCGCTCGTCCCGGTGCCGGCGCGCTCAGAGCCCGTCGAACAGCGCGGTCGAGAGATAGCGCTCGGCGAAGGACGGGATGATCACCACGATCCGCTTCCCTTCCATTCCCGGGCCGAGAGCCGACCTCGACCGCAGCAGCGAGCGCCGCGCCGGAGGAAATGCCGACCGGGATGCCTTCGATGCGCGCGACCAGGCGCGCATAGTCGAAGGATGTCTGGTTGCTGACGGTGACCACTTCGTCGATGACGCTCCGGTCGAGAACCGACGGCACGAAACCTGCGCCGATGCCCTGGATCTTGTGCGGGCCGGGCTGGCCGCCCGAAAGCACCGGCGAGTCCTCAGGCTCGACCGCAACCATCTTGAGGTTCGGATTGCGGCCCTTGAGAACCTGGCCGACACCCGTGATCGTGCCGCCCGTGCCGACGCCGGAGATCACGACGTCCACGTTGCCCTGGGTGTCGTTCCAGATCTCCTCCGCGGTCGTGCGGCGGTGGATATCCGGGTTGTCCGGATTTTCGAACTGCTGAGGGATGATCGCGCCGGGGGTCGCTGCGACGATCTCCTGCGCCTTGGCGATCGCCCCTTTCATGCCCTGGGCGGCAGGGGTGAGCACAAGGTCGGCGCCAAGCAGGGCCAGCATCTTGCGCCGCTCGATCGACATGGACTTCGGGCATGACCAGTTTCAGCTTATAGCCGCGTGCTGCGGCCACGAAGGCGAGCGCGATGCCCGGTGTTGCCTGACGTGGGCTCGACCAGGGTGGTGCGTTCGGGCGCGATCTTGCCGGCCTTCTCCAGCCCGTCGATCATGTTGACCCCGATGCGGTCCTTGACGCTGGCGATCGGATTGAAGAACTCGAGCTTCGCCAGCAGTTCCGCTTTGCAGCCCTTCTCCGCGGCAAGCCGCTTCAGGCGGACGAGCGGCGTGTCTCCAATGGTGGCAGTGATCGAATCATAAATGCGCCCGCGCCCGGGCACGTGCGGTGACGGCTCCGAAGTTTCGGGTCGGGTTTGAGCCAGCGACATGGGAAGCTCCCTCAACGAATGTTTGCCGGGATTCAATACCACCATCCCGTCCCCGGCAACTGCTTTTCATCCAGCGTGAATGTAGAGTAATTTAGGGCCGGCGCTCGGTACTGAGACGGAGCGCCGCTTCGATCTCCGCCAGCACCGCCCGTTCGGCTTCCGAGACGCCGCCGAAGCCGAGCAAGCCGCCGGCGGAGGCGGCAATCGCCCGCGCCCGGTCGAGGATCTCCTGGCGGAAGGCCGCCGCCGCCTCAGGCGACATACCCTGAAGCAGCGTTGTCGCGTAGTCCTTCCAGCGTGACATGAGCGCTGCCGACGGCGGCGCGTCAAGCCAGCTCGCAAACAGGCGGTAGCTCGCATCGGTCTCCGCGAGACCGGCATCGCGCGCCGCGGCCAGAAGCGCTGTCGCGCTCTTTGGGGCTGACGTCCCCATCGGCCCAGGCGACCGCGACCAGCGGCGTGAGGGACAGTGCCGCGGCGCCTTCGGGACCGACATTGAGCTCCGTCAAACTGTCGAGCACCAGGCTGTTTCGCAGTCCGGACGCCGCCGCCAATTCGGCAGAGTTCGCGGCGACCTGGTCAGACTTGCGAAGCCCGACCCGCAATTGCTCGTTCTGCCTCGCAAAGAATGCTTCTTCGGCGCCGCGGCGCCGGTCGTCGAGAAAGCTGGTCATGACTGTCTCCCCTTGCCCGTGGTTACCGTTGCGCTGCCGCGATCGAACGCGCCAGGCTCACAGGAGCGGCATCCTCGAACGCCAGCAGCGTCTTGATGTCGTGCAACATGCGGTATTCCGAGGGGTGGGCGACCCCGTCCGCCGGGATGAGTTCCCGACAAGCCGCAACAATCCGCGCCGCAGCCCGGCGATTGCCGGCGAGCGGAACAAGCCTTTCACGCGCAAGTTGCTGGGCCAGCTCGGGATCGTACCGGAAATTCGCTTCGTGCGCGGCAATTTCATTGCCGATCTCTTCCCGCGAAAACACCGACATGGCCGGGATTTCGAGCGCAGGATCGAGAAGATCCGCCGACGCTCGGCGGCAGCGGCCTCGCCGTCCGCATGCGCCATCAAGGCGTAGGCCGCGACAAGCGCCTCCATCATATCGGCAGTGCCGGTGAGCGCGGTATCGGCATCGTGGCTGCGGCGTCGCGAGAGGTGCGGCAGAATGAGATGGCAATCAAACCTCCTAGCAGAAATCTGCGCGGAGACCTCGGCGAGCCTGATCGAGAATGGATCGTCTCGGGACCCGGAGCAGCGAGGCAAGCCCGGACGGGCTTTGCGCAGACTGATCCGACATCGCGCGGCCGGCTTGGCCGGCCACGCCAGAGGGGCCCGGATCGACAGGCTGATGGTTCGCCGCGATGTGAGGCGAATTCGTGTCGGGTGGGCTCGGGCCGCCGTTACATCTTCGTAATCCGATCAGCGCGATAGCGGCGAAAGGTCCGGCAACCCTAATTCGTTGAGTGAACGCCCGCGAGCCTGTGCAACTCTGCCGGCAGACCCGCGCCGCGAAGACGGCCGGACGCCTGCCCTGCGGCCGGCGCTTACCGCCCAGGGTCGTTTCAGGAGGAAGAGCATGCTCAAGCAGCTGGGAATCATCGATCCGGCGCCATTGTTGGCGCTGGCGACCGCCGGGTCGCGGAAGCCAAGACCTTCTACTGGATCTCGCACGGCTCGCCGGCCGATCCGGTCTGGACCTATTTCCTCGCCGGCGCCAAGCAATGGGCGAAGGACACCGGCAACACCGTCAACACCTCGTTCCACAACGGCGACGTGCGCCTCGCAGCAGGAAGCGGTGCGCGCCGCCATCGCCGCCAAGGCCGACGGCATCGTGACGACCAGCCCCGATCCCGGCAGCCTCGTCGAGGTCGTCAAGGAGGCCAACGCCGCCCACATCCCGATCATCAATTTCAACACGCCCGACCCGAAGGCGAACTTCAACGCCTATGTCGGCGGCGACAACGTCGTCGTTCGGCACGGCACTGGGCGCAGTATCTCGTCGACCACAAGCTGGTGAAGAAGGGCGACTTCGTCTGGATGCCGGTCGAGGTGCCGGGCGCCACCTATGGCGTCGCAGGAGGAGGAGGGCATCGACGAGCGTCTTCAAGCCGCTCGGCATCACCTGGGAAGTGACCGAAGCGACGCTCGACCAGGCCGAGGTCATCACCCGCATGGTCGACTACCTCACCGCCAACCAGCAAGAAGATCAAGGCGATCATCGGCCTCGGCGACCTGCGTGACGGCAGCATCAAGCGCGTGTTCGACCAGGTCGGCGTCAAGCCGGGCGAAATCCCGGTCGTCGGCTGGGGCAATTCGCTCGACACGACGCAGGAAGTGCTGAACGGCTATGTCAACGCCGCGCAATGGCAGGACCCGCAGGCGACGAGCTATCGTCGCGCTGTCGCTCGGCCGCGATGGCGGCGCGGCGGCATCCCGCCGGGCTTCAACGTCATCACCGGCGCGCTCTACGAGAAGGACAAGGCCGCGCATCTACGACAAGATGCTGTCGCGGCAAGTAAGCGCCGCACGCGTCTCCGCGTCCCGCGGCCAGACGTTCGCGGCCGCGAGACGGATCTCCGTCAAGACGCTCGCAGGCTCAGCCGAGCCGTCATCGACCCTCGCTGACGCGCGCGCCCTTCCTCCGGTCGACGGCGAGCACTCGGTGACGCAAACGTCTCGCTCGCTCCGACGCGTCATGATCGCGCGGCCGGAGTTCGGCCCCTTCGTGCTGCTGGTCGTCGAACTCGTCGGTCTTCTGGGCGATCAACCACGATTTCCTGTCGCCGCAGAACATCAGCAACACGCTGACCTTCACGGTCGAACTCGGCCTGATCGCGCTGGCCATGACGCTGCTGATGACCGCGGGCGAATTCGATCTCTCGGTCGGCTCGGTGTTCGGCTTCGCGCCGGTGCTGATGTGGACGCTGTTCAACGCCGGCGTCACCTCGCTCGAGGTCGGCTTCGTCGTCGCGCTGGCTGGTCGCGGCGCTGATCGGCCTCGTCAACGGCTGGTTCGTCACGCGGCTCAAGATCCCGTCCTTCCTCGTGACGCTCGGCATGCTGCTGGTGGTGCGCGGCACCGCGCTCTTCGTCACCGACGGCTTTCCCGCAGCGCACCTGGAGCGCCGGCGGCCAATGGCTCGCGCAGGTGCTGGTCGGCGACTTCTATATCGGCGCCGTTCCGCATCTACATGTCGCTGTTCTGGTTCATCGCCGCCGCGCTCATCCTCGGCTACGTGCTGACCAGCACCGAAGGCCGGCAACTGGATCCAGGCGACCGGCGGCAATGCCGGCGCGGCGCGGGCGCGCGGCGTCAACGTCGACCGCGTCAAGGTCTGCCTGTTCGTGCTGTCGCGCTGTCATGGCGGCCTTCGCCGGCGTCATCAGCTCGATCCGCACCTCCGCCGCCAACCCGAACAGCGGCACCGGCTACGAGCTCGAAGTCATCGCCATGGTGGTGATCGGCGGCACGGCGCTGACCGGCGGGCGCGGCACCATCATCGGCACCGTGCTCGGCATCTTCATCCTGCGCGTCATGCGCAACGGCATCGTGCTGATCGGCGTGCCGGGCCTCGCCTACAACATCTTCATCGGCGCGATCATCCTCGGCATGATGGCGCTGCATTCCTGGCTCGAACGCCGACACCAGGCGGGGACCTGACCGATGGCCGAACCCCTCATCCGCATGGAGCATGTCGACAAGTTCTACGGCCGCGTGCAGGCGCTCGACGACGTCAACCTCACCGTCAACGCGCAGCGAGATCGTCGGCCTGCTCGGCGACAACGGCGCCGGCAAGTCGACGCTGATCAAGGTGCTGTCCGGCGCCGTGCCGCGCGACCAGCGGCGACATCTTCATGCGCGGCGAGAAGGTGCGTGCATGCGCAGCACCACCGACGCGATCGCGCACGGCATCGAGACGATCTACCAGGATTCGGCGCTGGTCACGCAGCTCTCGATCGCCCGCAACCTGTTCCTCGGCCGCGAGCCGCTGAAGGGCCCGCGCTTCCTCAACCGCATGGATCGCGGCGCCGATGGAGCAGGTCGGCGCGCGACCTGCTGAAGCAGGTCGGCATCAGCAAGGACATCCCGCCCTCGACGCCGATCGGCTCGCTGTCGGGCGGCGAGCGGCAGGCGGTGGCGATCGCCCGCGCGATGCATTTCGACAGCGACCTCATCATCCTCGACGAGCCGACCAACAATCTCGGCGTCGCGGAGACGCAAGGCGTGCTGCGCTTCGTGCGCAACGCCCGCGATTCCGGTCATTCCTGCATCTTCATCGCCCACAACATCCACCACGTCTTCCAGGTGGTCGACCGCATCGTCGTGATGCGGCGCGGCAGGGTCGTCGCCGACGACATCGATCCCAAGCGCACGAGCGTCGAGGAGGTCGAGCGGATCATCACCGGCATGGAAGAGCACGTGTGATGCTTCTCTGCCGCGGTTCAGCCCGGCAACTCGCGTGGCGCGGCCGCCTACGATCATCTGCCCAGCGGTTGGTGTGAGCGGCTCTCCTGAGGCCGCTAGGGCAAGAGGATGATCTTGCCGGTATGCCGCTTGGCCAGGAACTCGGTCTGGGCCTCCACGATGGCATCGAGCGGGAAAGTCTTGGCTAAGAGGGGCCGGATCAGGCCGCGTTCGATCAACCGGATGAGGGTGGGAAAGACCGTCGCCTCGAGGACGGTGCAACCAAGCAACCGCAGATCCTTGAGATAGAGCGTGCGGAGGTCGAGGTCGACAATCGGCCCAGCGATGGCGCCTGCGACAGCGTAGCGCCCGCCGCGCTTGAGCAGGCCCAGCAAGGAGGGGAATTGCCGGCCCCCGACGACATCGACCACCAGGTCCATCAACTCGGCACCGAGTTCGCCGATGAGGTCGGCGCCGCGAGAGACGACTCTCACCTCGCCAAGGGCACGCACGTCCTCAACCTTTTCCGCCGCGACGATCGCCGTGACGCGCGCGCCGCGCGCCAGGGCGAGTTGCACGGCGGCCGAGCCGACGCCACCCGATGCACCTGTGATCAGCACATGCTCGCCGGATTGAAGGGCTGCCCGCGTCAACATGTTCTCCGCCGCTGAATAGGAACAGGGAAAGCAGGCAAGTTCGGCATCGCTCAGCGAAGAGGAGACCCTATGGGCGTGTCGCGCCGGAACCTTGGCATATTCGGCGAAGGCGCCGTCACACTCGGAGCCGAAATAGCGGGCCCGGTCGGGCGTCCGGTCCCCGGGTGGAAAGAACACCGGCTCGACCAACACGCGCTCACCGATGCGGGCCCGATCGATTGCCGAGCCGACCGCAACAATGGAACCGCAAGCGTCGGCGCCTTGGATGCGCGGGAACGTCGGGGCCGCGCCCGTCCATCCGGCATCGACCGAACCGACTGCAGCGTGGCCCTCGGTCCGGCTCGATGGGCTCGTTCCCTCGGTGACCGAGCGCGAGTACCAGGCAATTCGCGTGTTGATGTCGGTGTTGTTCACAGCCGCGGCTGCGACGCGGATCAGCACGTCGCTCGGTCCGGGCTCCGGGACCGGGACGTCGTCGCGATAGGCGAGCTGGTCGAAGCCGCCGTGCCCCAGCAGCAGGACGGCCTTCATGACCGATGGGGGCGCATTCACAGTCAAACTCCGTTGAGGGGGACAGGCCCTTCCCGTTTTTCCGACCCGATCGAGGCGTGAGGGCGCCTTTATCCTGCCACGGATCGACGAAACGCATGCAGCGAAATGAAAAACGGAACGGATGGTCAAACCCGGCGAAGGCCGAGGGCTCTCAACGCCGTGACGTGATGTGTCGACTTATCCCCGCCAACTTGGAGCGTGCTTGAGAAGCGCGGTTTCGCTATGGCCCCGTGGAGGCGCATGCGATCTTTCCCGCTGGGCCGCGTCCTTCGGCGAAGTGCGCGCCTCAGTCGATTACCTCGCGGCCAGAAACAGAGGTCGGTTGAGCGAACGCCGGGGCAGGCCCTTTCAACGTCAAACGAGAGCTCCGATGTTCGGAGGCGAGTCCCACCCCGCTTACCTTCGATGAGACCATGATGTTTTCCGACGACGAGATCGAACGCTACGCGCGCCATCTGGTGCTGCGCGAGGTCGGCGGACCGGGGCAGCAGAAGCTCAAGGCGGCGCGGGTCCTCGTGGTCGGGGCAGGGGGGCTCGGCGCGCCGGTTCTGCTGTATCTCGCGGCGGCAGGGGTCGGCACGATCGGCATCGTGGACGACGACGTCGTCTCGCTCTCCAACTTGCAGCGGCAGGTCGTCTTCGAAACGCCCGATCTCGGACTGGGCAAAGCCGAGATCGCGGCCGCTCGCCTGCGGCGGCTCAATCCGAACATCCGGATCGAGGGGCATGCCGAGCGCCTGACCGCGGAGAACGCGTCGGCCCTGCTTGCCGGCTACGATCTCGTCGTGGATGGCTCGGACAATTTCTCCACGCGCTACACGGTCTCAGATGCCTGCTATGTGGCTCGCAAGCCGCTCGTCACAGGCGCGGTCGGCACGTTCGACGGCACGGTGACGACCTTGCGTCCCTTCGAGACTGCGGCCGACGGCAATCCCAATCCGACCTATCGGTGCCTGTTTCCCGAACCGCCGCCGGCCGGCTCGGTTCCGACTTGCGCCGAGGCCGGGGTGCTCGGTGCGCTGACGGGGATCATCGGATCGACGATGGCGCTCGAAGTCATTCGCGAAATCGTCGGGTTCGGCGAGGGTCTGGTCGGCCGCCTGCTCCTGATCGATGCGCGCGCAATGCGCTTCGAAACGCTCCGCTACGCGTGGGACCCGGATAATCCGCTGAATGGATCGAGGGCCTGACCAAGAGTGCTTGTCCGGGCGCGGCGTTCTTGCTTCAATCGCTGCAACTGGCGTGGCGCCGATGAGCGCGGAAACAAGCCGGCGCGGGAGGTTTCATGCCGTCGATCGTCATCGCGCAGGGCGGCGGGCCCACAGCCGTGATCAACCAGACGCTCGCGGGAGCCATCGGCGCGGCGCAGCGGCTGGACCCGAGCCTTCGCATCCTCGGCGCGCGCCATGGCGTGCGCGGCCTGGTGGCCCGCGACGTCGCGGACCTCACGGATCTGAGCGAGGGTGATCTCGTGCGCCTCGGCAACACGCCGAGCGCGGCGCTCGGCTCCACCCGCGACAAGCCCGACGCGAAGGCCTGCGAGGCCATCTTCGCGGCGCTCGAGGCGCTGGACGCCCGCGCCTTCATCTATATCGGCGGGAACGACACGGCCGGCACGCTCGAACTGCTCCGCAGCCAGTCCTCACGGCCGGTGTTGCTTCGTGCACGCGCCCAAGACCATCGACAACGACCTCATGGAGAACGACCACGTGCCCGGCTTCATTTCGGCCGGCACCTTCGTGGCCCATGCCATCGCCAGCGTCGATCTCGATGTCCGGGCTCTCCGCGGCATCTATGTCGCCATCGTGATGGGACGCCACGCCGGCTTTCTCACCGCGTCGCCCGCTGCCTGGCAGGCCGGCCCGGACGACGCGCCGCATCTCATCTACGCGCCCGAGAAGCCCTTCAGCGTCGCCCGGTTTCTCGACGACATCGCGGCGGTCCACGATCGTCTCGGGCGCTGCATCGTGTCGATGTCCGAAGGGGTGCAGGACGAGACCGGCCTGCCGCTTGGCCGAGGCGCTGTCGCTGGCGGCCGGCGGCGTCGCCGAGCGCGACGCCCATGGCAACGTGCAACTGACCGGCGGCGATCTCGGCATGGAGATGCAGCGCGTCCTGAAGGCGCGTTTTCCCAAGGCACGAACGCGCGTCGACACGCTCGGCTATCTGCCGCGCGGCTTCCTCGGCCTGGTCGACCCGACCGACCGGCGCGAAGCCTTTGCGGCCGGCGTTTTCGCGGCCGAAACCGCCATGACCGAAAGCGGATCGGTGGCCATGCAATTCGATGGCGAGCGCACCACGCCCAAGCTCGTGCCGCTCGACCGGGTCGCCGGCCGCACCCGGCACATGCCCGACAGCTTCTTCGACGGCGCCACCGCCCTGTCGGACGAAGGGCGCCGCTACTTCCGCCGCCTGCTGCCGCCGCGCCCGGACCTGTTCACGCCGTTCGTGTGAAGAGGCTCCGGTGCCGGAAGGCGGTGGTTGATGTCGGGCGGTTCGCATCGCTGAGAACGCGTTGCGGCTCGTCGCGAACACGAGCGTCCCGAGGTCAGACGTCTGTTGCTGTAGACGGCTTTCGAGCCAGGGCCAACTGATGATCAAGATCGACAGCGCCGAGGCGATCAGGGCGAGCCAGAGACTTCGGTTCGTCCGGTGAGCCGGATAGAGAGGAGTCGGCGTACCAAGCGAGCGCGAGCGTCCCTCCGATCAAGATCGCCCAGAAAACCATGTACCAAGGGGACACCATCGCGACCTTTCTGTACTTGCGCTCGATCAGAAGAGACTGCTCCCAGCCGCCATTTTTGCCGAGGATACTGATCTCGATCGCTCTGAATGTATTCAGCCAGATGACCGATCATCTTGAGGCTTTCGCGCCACCGGATGAGCGCCAGAAAGGCGAGCATCGGCGGCAGATACCAGACGAGCCATCCCAGCCGATGCATGGCTCGGAAATCGATCTTTTCCGGCGCGAGCACAAACGAGTAGATTGCGGCGTCAGCGAGAAGGACATTGCGTTCCATCGACCGCCTTTCCTGTCCCCTGAGCTCAACCTCGCCGCGCAGCAGCTTCATTTCTTCCAGCTTGTATTCTTCCGCTAGGGTTTTGTCGGGCATCGGACCTCCTCCTCAGGGCCGCGCGACATCGCGAGGGGATGTGCGTTGTCGCACCGACCTCAGCGGCCCGACGAGTCGACGTCAACACGGGCGCGGGCAGGTGTCGAATCGGCTCGTTGCGACCATGAAGCGTGTGAGACCGGAACACGCGAACTGGTGCTGGTTGAACCGTCTCCGCATGCTCAAGTAGCCGGAGTCCGCGGCGTTGCGCTCGTTCATGGCGAGGCGCTGTTCGGCCATGTCCCGAACCGCCGCCTCCACCTCGGGGTGGCGGGCCATGAACTGCGTCGAAGTCACGCCGCTCCAGGATCAGGAAGCGGCAGTAATCGACGGCGGTGACGGTCGCCCTGCGCCGCGTTCCCTCGAGCAGCGCCATCTCGCCAAAGAAGGTGCCGGCCTCGAGAAACACCGTTCCGCCCGGAACCTCGACCTCGACCCGGCCGGAAGCGATGAAGTACATGCCGTCCGGCCGATCGCCACGACGGATCACGCGGGTGCCCGGCGCCGCCGCCATCGGCCGGAACAGCATGAGAAGCTCGTCCCTGTCGCGCTGCTCGATCTCGCCGAGCACCGGAAAGGTTGCGAGCAGGGCTTCGAGGTCCAGCGCCCGGACGCGGTCGCGCTCCTCGGCGCGCTCCCGATTGGCCGACAGGATCCGCCTCGAGCACCGCAAGCCGGGCGGCGCCGTAAGGCGCGGCCGACCCGCGTCGCGCCTCGATCAAGCGCGATCAACCCGTCGGCGCCCTTCATGACCGCCTTGTTCACGTGATGGACAGGATGGCGGCTGCCAGCACGAGATCGCGCGCCTCGGCCGGCAGCAGGCCAAGTCCAAGCCCGAGGGCAACGAGGATGAAGGAGAACTCGCCGATCTGCGCGAGGCTCGCCGCGACGCCAATCGCCATGCTTAGCGGGTAGCGCAGGACCAGCACGATCCCGAGGGCGATCGCCGCCTTGCCGACGATAACGACAAGCAGCGTCGCCAGCACCGCGACAGGCTCGCGGATCAGAACCGAGGGATCGATCAGCATCCCGACGGAGACGAAGAACAGCACCGAGAAGGCGTCCTGCAGCGGCAGCGATTCTTCGGCCGCTCGGTGGCTGAAGCGCGATTCGGACAGGATCACCCCGGCAAAGAAGGCGCCCAGCGCGAACGACACACCGAACAGCTTGGCCGACGCGAAGGCGATGCCGAGCGCGATGGCCAGAACCGACAGCGTGAAGAGTTCGCGAGACCCGGTCCGCGCAACCTCGCCGAGAACCCACGGCACGACCTTGGGGCCGAGCACGACCGCGAGAACCACGAAGGCCGCCACCTTGCCGAAGGTTACGGCCAGATCGAGGCCGAACGAGCCGCTGCCGCCGCCCGCGTGGCCGGCTTCCCCGCTCAACCCGTGGCCGCCGAGTGCGACCGCAAAGGCCGGCAGCAGCACCAGCGCGAGCACCATCGCGAGGTCCTCGACGATCAGCCAGCCGACCGCGGCCCGTCCCGCTGCCGTGTCCAGCCGCTCGCCATCCTCCAGAGCCTTGAGCAGCACCACCGTGCTGGCGACCGAGAGGCTGAGGCCGAACACCAGTCCTGCGCCGAGGCTCCAGCCGAAGGCATGCGCAAGCCCCATCCCGAGCGCCGTCGCCACGGCGATTTGCACGAGGGCGCCGGGGACCGCGATGGCGCGCACGGCCAGCAGATCACCGATGGAAAAATGCAGCCCGACGCCGAACATGAGCAGGATGACGCCCACCTCGGCCAATTGCCCGGCCATGGCGGGGTCGGCCTGAAGGCCGGGCGTGAACGGACCGGCGAAGACCCCGGCGACCAAATAGCCGACCAGCGGCGGCAGCCGCAGCCGCGCCGCCACATAGCCGAACACAAACGCCAGCCCGAAGCCGATGGCGATGGTCGCGATGAGCTGGGTGTCGTGCAACGCGGAGGTCACTTGGTGCGAGCGTGGGCGCGCACCATACCGAGGATCGCCGCGCCTGCATCCCCGAGGAGCTTGCGGCGTGTGGAAAGGCGACCTCCGACCGCCTTGTTCACACGCGAGACGGCGGGATCCGTCAGGCGACCAGGCGCTTCACGATTTCGGCGTTCTCGGCCAGATAGCCGGGCGCTTCGGCCGCAAAGGCCGAGGCCTGCTGGGACAGCACTTGGTAGAGCGAGAGGCACACTGCGGCGAGCGACGCGTCATCGAGCTCGAACACGTCGCGAAGTGCGTAGTGCTCCATCAGCCCGATCATGCGCAGAAAGGCCTCGCGCTGCACCGCCGTTGCGGCGGCGTCCTGCCCCGGGCTGTCGGCAGCAAAGACGGGAACGAACGAGCCGCCGATCTGCCGGACGTCGACATGCATGCCGTGCTCCGCCGTATTGGCGAGCTCGAGCACGCTATTGCTCACGCCAGGCGGCGAGCGCATGAGGGAATGGATGATGCAGGTGTCCGGGGTGGGCTGCTTCGCCTCGTATAGCGAGAGCGGCGGGCAGTGGTCGATGAGAAACACATGCAGCCCCGTTACCCCAAGTCGCTGCGCGAGCTGGGCCATGGACCAGCCGGTTCCACAGAGATCGACCATGACCCCGCTCGATCCGAGCAGCTGGCGCGTGTAGGCGAGATAGGCGTCCGAGCCCTGCACACGGGCAATGCGGCTGGTCAGGAAGTAGCGCGCATCGAACGGCAGTCCGAGGCGCTGCCGCACCTGAGCGAACAGCGGCAGCCACAGATTGCAATCCCGACTGCAGAAGAGCAGGGGCGGCCGGCCCATGCGCTCCGTCAGTCGCGACAGGACGATGCTGGACAGCAGAAGCAGGGGGAAGTTCAGCGATGTTTGTATGGTCTGGCGCAGGCGAAGCCGCGGGTCGGGGTGCCACGAGGTGAGGCGCGCCTCCCGCGAGAGGCGCGCGAGGTCGCTGAGACCAGCTTGCAGCAGCGCCTGCTCGACCGGGTTCGGTGCGCTCGCTTTGGTCAACTCGCAGGTGAGCCCAAACCGTTGCGGCATGGCGAAATCGGCGTGCGGGTTGTCGCCCAGGTGACGCTCGATCACGAAATGCTCGGCCACCTTCGGCCATACCTGCCCCTTGCTCTTGCCGTGCGTCGCGACGCTGAGGCCGACGTTTTTGTCGAGGCCGGCTGCAGCGAGCAGGTCCCGGATCGCCTCTTCGCTGAGGTACATGTCGGAGATCAGCAGATCGCCGTGCTTCACCCGCGCCATGTTCTCGGCGATCGGGATGACGTTGTTCATCTCGCAGGTGATCTCGGTTTCCTGGATCGCCGCCGCGGCCGCGGCGTCGAGCCCGTAGATCGCCGCCACCTCCCGGTAGATGTCGTCGAGTCCGTAGTCGCCCGGGAGGAGCCGCCGTTCGGCGGTTTGGCGCTTTTCCGCGAAGTCCGGCAGCCCGTGAAGGGCACCGACCTCCTCGAACACGCGCCAAGGGTCGACGCAGCGTCGGGCGATCAGCGTATCGAACACATCGAAGGTCGCGAGATGCGGGCGCTCGTCGGCGCGAAAGATCGTCGGGTGCACGAAGAAGACGTTGGTGCCGAAGGTTGCGACCGCGGCGTAGCCGCGCGCTTCGAAGCGCGGCCTGGCGCGCAGCCCAGCCGCCGTTGCCGGCCCCGACGCAATGGAGCACGCCCGGCTGAAACGTCCCGGCTTCGATCGCGTCGAGAACGCGTGCCGCGACGGGGCCGCAGCCGACGATGGTAAGCTCAAGCCTGCGGCCTGGCGCGACTGTCGGCGGTCCGGTCGACCTGATCGAGGATCTGGCGACCGAGATCGCCGTCCGACGGATCCAGCGTAGCGATCACCTGCGGAAGCTTCAGCCGCACGCAGATCGCGCTCAGCACCTGGGTCGAGGAATTGTCCAGCCCGATAGCGATATGGATCGGCTGCAGCGGCTTGACGTTGGGATCGGCGAAGACGCGCTGGAACACCACCTCGGCGAGCCGGAGATCGGGATTGGGTGGGGGAGACCAGACGGAGGCAGGCAGGTCCGCGATTTCGGGAAGGTCGAGTGTGATGACGGCGTCATCCATGAGGCGCAATGCTCCTGGCCGCGGCTCGCGCGAGGCCGGGACCATCGCAGCGCAATCCTGCGCGAGCCTGACCCGGCGAGGAGGCCGGGCGTGGCCTCGTTGAGGTGATCGCGCTAAAAGCCCAGCCAGTTCCTCTGGCCAGCGACATGACCGATCAAAAGCCTCTGACTGAACGGCGCGCCCGCGCCGAGCACGCGCGGCTCGCGGCCGAGATCAGGGCGCACGATATCGCCTACCACCAGAACGATGCGCCCACCGTATCGGACGCGGACTATGACGCGTTGCGGCGGCGGCTCGGTGAGCTCGAGGCGTTATTCCCGGGCCTCGCGTCACTCCGCGAGTCCGAGCGAAACCGTTGGCGCCGCGCCCTCGTCGAAGTTCAAGCATGTGCGGCACCGGGTGCCGATGCTGTCGCTCGGCAATGTGTTCGCCGATGCGGACGTGGCGCGAGTTCGCAGCCCGGGTGCGGCGCTTCCTCGGGCTTGCGGCGGAGGCTCCCCTGCCGATTCTGGCTGAGCCCAAGATCGACGGCCTCTCCTGCGCGATCCGTTACGAAGCGGGCGAACTCGCGCTCGCGGTGACGCGTGGTGACGGCTTCGAGGGGGAGGACGTCACCGCCAATGTGCGCACGATGCGGTCGGTCCCCCGCGTGCTTCAGGGCGCGGACGTGCCCGACGTCTGCGAGATTCGCGGCGAGATCTATTTCAACAAGACGGATTTTGCGGCCCTCAACGCCGCCCAGGCCGCGGCCGGCAAGCCGACCTTCGCCAATCCCCGCAATTCGGCCGCTGGGTCGTTGCGCCAGCTCGATCCCGCCGTCACGGCCGGGCGGCCCCTGCAGTTCTTCGCCTACGCGTGGGGCGAGATGAGCGCCATGCCGGCTGCGACGCAGAGCGGCATGCTGGCGGCCTTCAAATGTTGGGGGCTGCCTACCAACCCGCTGGTGCGACTTTGTCAGACGCCGGACGAGCTGCTCGACCATTATCGCCTGATCGAGGCGCAGCGGGCCGACCTTCCCTACGATATCGACGGCGTCGTCTATAAAGTCGACGACCTCGGCTATCAGGCGCGCCTGGGGTTCGTGTCCCGCGCACCCCGCTGGGCCGTTGCCCACAAATTTCCGGCAGAAAAGGCGACGACGCACCTGCTCGGCATCGATGTGCAGGTCGGCCGCACCGGATCGCTGACGCCGGTGGCGCGGCTCGAACCGGTGACGGTGGGCGGCGTCGTGGTGGTGAGCGCGACGCTCCACAACGAAGACGAGATCACCCGCAAGGATGTGCGGGTCGGCGACCGGGTCATGCTCCAGCGGGCCGGCGACGTCATTCCCCAGATTCTCGGCCCTGTTCTCGTCGAGGTTGCCGAGCGCGGCCCACCCTACCGTTTTCCCGAGATCTGTCCGGCCTGCGGCTCCGCGGCCCTGCGCGAGATCGACCCCAAGACCGGCGAGGCGGACGTGGTGCGCCGTTGCACGGGCGGCTTGATCTGCCCGGCCCAGGCGGTGGAACGGTTGAAGCATTTCTGCTCGCGCCTGGCCTTCGACATCGAGGGTCTTGGCGAGAAGCAGATCGAGTTGTTCTATGGGGAAGGACTGATCCGTTCGCCGGCCGACATCTTCACGCTGGCGGAGCGCGACAAGGGCAGCCTGAAAAAGCTCGCCGATCGCGAGGGCTTCGGCGTCGTCTCCGTGCGCAATCTGTTCGCCGCCATCGACGCGCGCCGAACGATCGCGCTGAACCGTTTCCTTTACGCGCTCGGTATCCGCCACGTCGGTGAGACCAATGCGCGGCGCCTGGCGCGGCATTTCGGCACGTTCGAGCCACTGCGCGATCTGGCCCGAGCCGCGGCCGACCCCGCCTCCGAAGCGCGTGCCGAACTTCGGACCATCGAGGGCCTTGGCGATGTGGTGGCCGAGGCGCTGGCCGATTTCTTCGGCGAGACCCACAATGAACAGGTCATCGATGCGCTGCTTGCCGAGATCACGGTCGAGCCGATGGAAGCGGTGGCTGCAACCAGCCCAGTGACCGGGAAGACGGTGGTGTTCACCGGCGCTCTCGAGCGCATGACCCGCGAGGAAGCCAAGGCGCGCGCCGAAAGCCTTGGCGCCAAGGTGTCGGGTTCGGTCTCGAAGAAAACCGACATCGTGGTGGTGGGGCCTGGTGCCGGCTCGAAGGAGGCAAAAGCCCGCGAATTGGGCCTGCGTGTTCTCGACGAAGCCGAGTGGCTGGCCCTGATCGGCGGTTGACCGAGCCCGTCAAAAGGAGGTGGCGACCCGGCCCGCCGAGCGCCAAAAGCTATTCGAAGTCGACGAACTCGTGTGCGGCGCGCAGCTTTGCGGCATTGCCGAAGACCTTGGCGATGCGTTCGTGCAGGAGTTCGAGCCGGTACCGCACGTTCTGCAGATCGCATTCCGCGAGTTCCGCGCGGCGCTTCGAATATTCGAGGCTTCGCTGCAACTCATCCATCTTCATCTCGGCCGCGGAGGTCACGCTCTTCCAGTGGTCGGCGACCTTCTCCACGGCATCGACCTGGGCGCTCGACCATTCTTCGAACTTTTCGACATAGCGCTCGAGGTCACGCGTCCGGCCCGCCATGACGCCGATGCGTTCCGCGACGCGGTCGACGAGGTCGCCGCTGGTTTCGGCGCGGCGCTTGCGGGCCGAGGCAGGCAGGCGATCGAGGATGGAGATGATCGTCGCGCCCGGACCCGGGGCTTCGAACTCCTCGGTATCCTCGTCGTGGAGTGTGGCCCGTAATTTGGGGCCTTCGTCGAAGGTCTTCATGGGTCCTCGGCACGCGTACTCTTGAGACACACGCTAGACCGGCGTCGTTAATCGTGCGTTACGGGAAGCCGCCCGGGCGTGTCTTGGCGAGAGGCGAAGGATTTGGCGGGCACCCCTTTGCGGGCCACCCTGTCGTGCAATGGCTCGCTCCGCCGAGCATGAGGCGCTCTTCCGATCCAGTCGCCGCGCCCTAACTCTGGCGGCGACAGGAGCTTCAAATGTCGACAAGAACCACCGCATCGGGGCTGCAAATCGAGGACGTCACCGAGGGAACCGGGCCCGCGGCCAGTTCCGGCACCAGTGTGAAGGTGCACTACACGGGTTGGCTCACCTCCGGAAAGAAGTTCGATTCCAGCAAGGATCGCGGCCAACCCTTCAGCTTCCGTCTGGGGGGCGGCCAGGTGATCCGCGGCTGGGATGAGGGCGTGGAGGGCATGAAGGTCGGGGGCGTCCGCAAGCTTACGATCCCGCCGGAACTCGGATATGGCGCGCGAGGGGCGGGCGGCGTGATCCCGCCGGACGCGACGCTGGTGTTCGAGGTGGAATTGCTCGGGGTGTGATCGGCCGAGCCGTTTCTACTTGGCCCAAGGAAATGCAGTTGCAGGCCAGCCGCTGAACGGCGCGTAGCTGCGCCAACATCGGCACCCATTCTCACAGAGGGGCGATGCACGCCGGTCGCTCTGAGCGCCTTCAGAGCGCTCTGGTGCCGAGCAGACGGCGTTTTTGCTGCTGAACGATGCCCAGCGCGGCCGCGAAGGATGCATTGATGTCGAGGGCGGTGGTGTCGAGCAGATGGGCATCGTCGGCTGCGCGAAGCGGCGCGACGGATCGCGACGAATCTCGCTCGTCGCGCTTGCGGATGTCGGCAAGCACCACATCATAGGCGACTGGCTCCCCCGCACGGGCCAGTTCCAGGGCGCGACGCTGGGCGCGCGCCTGCGGGCTCGCGGTCACGAAGATCTTCACCTCGGCGCTGGGGCAGATGACCGTGCCGATGTCGCGGCCGTCGAGCACCGCGCCCTCGAGCCGCTGCGCAAACCGCCGCTGCACATCGACGAGCGTCGTGCGGACCTCGGGAATGGCGGCCACAACGGAAGCCGCCTCGCCCATGGCACGGCCACGCAGCCGATGCTCTTCGAATTCGGTCAGGGCCAGCCCGCGGGCTGCCGCGACGGCGGCCGCAACGTCGTCCAGCGGCCGGTCACTGTCGAGCAGGCTACGGGCCGTTGCGCGGTAGAGCAGCCCGGTGTCGAGATGCGGCAGGCCGAAGTGCGCCGCGAGCTTGCGGGCGAGCGTACCCTTGCCCGAGGCCGCCGGTCCGTCGATCGCAATGATCACTTAGCGCTCACGAGAATCGAGCGCCCAGCGCCATCATGCTGGCCTTGAAGGTCGGGAAGCTCGTGGCGATCATCGCCTCGTCGTCGATCGACATCGGGGCCTGCGAGGCAAGCCCCATGCACAGGAAGCTCATCGCGATGCGATGATCGAGGTGCGTCTCGACCATCCCGCCGCCGGGCACGCGACCGCCGAGCCCCTCGACGATCAGATCGTCGCCTTCCACCCGATGCGGCACGCCGGCGGCCGCAAGCCCGGCCGCAACGGCCGCGAGCCGATCGGATTCCTTGACCCGCAGCTCGTGGAGTCCGCGCATGCGCGTCGTACCGGACGCGAAGGCGGCCGCAACGGCCAGCACTGGATATTCGTCGATCATGGAAGGCGCCCGGCTCGCCGGAACATCGACGCCATGCAGATGAGAGAAACGGATGCGCAGGTCGGCGACCTCTTCACCGCCCTCGAGCCGCCGATCGAGCACGGCGATCTCCGCGCCCATGTCGATCAAGGTGGTCATCAGGCCCGTGCGCAGCGGGTTCATCATGACGCCCTCCAGCACGATGTCAGACCCCTCGACCAGCAAGGCCGCGACGGTCGGAAACGCCGCGGAGGACGGATCGGCTGGGACTGCAACGGGGCGCGGGCGCAACTCGGGCCGGCCCTGAAGCACGATTTTGCGGCCGTGCTCGCCCCAACCCTCTACTGTGATGTCCGCCCCGAAGTGGGCGAGCATCTTTTCAGTGTGGTCTCGCGAGGGCTCGCGCTCGAACACGGTGGTCTGGCCCGGCGAGTTCAACCCCGCGAGCAGCACGGCGGATTTGATCTGGGCCGAGGCGACGGGCGTCTGGTATTCGATCGGGATCGGCTCCGAGGTTCCCTGCAGGACAATCGGGCAGCGTCCGCCCGCTTCCTGCGACAGCACGCGCGCGCCCATCTGCTCCAGCGGGTCCAGGATGCGGCGCATCGGACGCTTGCGAAGGCTGGCGTCCCCGTCGAAGGTCGCGGTCACGGCATGCCCCCCGACCACGCCCATCATCAAGCGCGAACCGGTACCGGCGTTGCCGAAATCGAGAGGGGCGCGAGGCTCCAGAATGGAACCGATGCCCATGCCGCGCACCGACCAGGAGCCGGGTCCGTGGCGATCGAGCGTGGCGCCGAGCGCCTTGCAGGCCTCGCCTGTGCGCAGCACGTCGTCGCCCTCCAGCAGACCCTCGATCCGGGTTTCCCCTACGGTCAGGAGGCCTAGGATGAAGCTGCGGTGCGAAATGGACTTGTCACCGGGCGGTTTGAACCGGCCACGCAGCGGGCCGCTGCGCGCGGCCGTGAGAGGCTGTCCCGCCGCACCATGCGGCTGGGATGGTTGAACGACACCGGACACCCGAGAAATCCGCGATAGTGAAAGACCGGCCGGCTCGTATCATGGGCGGCTTGCGCTGTCATGCGAGGCCGCAGCGCGGGTCGTGTCGGGGGCGATCCAAGACGGATTTATAGATCCCGCTACAGAGCTGGTGAGTCGCATAGAAAGGGGCCGAAGATCATGACCAGAAACGAGCTTGATGTCACTCCCGCCGCGATCAAGGCGGCTGAGGTGCCGCCTCGCTCCAAGCCGTCCTCCTATCCCGAACCATTCTACGGCCGGATGGCCGGCAGAGAAAAACGCGCTCTTGGCGACCTCTTCGGGATCACAAACTTCGGCGTGAACCTGACAACCCTCCGGCCCGGTGCGGAATCCTCGGTCCTTCACCGGCATTCGAAGCAGGACGAGTTCGTCTATATCGTGGAGGGCACACCCACCCTGGTGACCGATGCGGGAGAGTTCGTTCTCGAACCGGGCATGTGCGCCGGCTTCCCCGCAAAGGGCGCAGCGCATCAGTTGGTCAACCGAAGCGATCGAAACGTGACCTATCTCGAAGTCGGAGATCGGACGCCTGGAGATCAAGGCACCTATCCCGCTGACGATCTCATGGCGACACTCGGACCCGACGGGAAATGGGTCTACAGTCACAAGGACGGTCGGCCGTATTAGATTCGGAACGGCTCCGCCCCGATGGGGCTCCGGCTCCCGACGCTCACGGACTTGTTGAACCTACCCCGGAGCTTCCCCGAGCGCCTGCGGTCTCGGGTGTGTTGTCGCCGGCCGCCGGCTTCGATCCCAAGGGACTGGTGCCGCCTTCGGGGCGGGCGCTCTTGCCAGGGTCACCGTTGGGCAGGTTGCCTGCGCCCGTCGCACTCATCGTCGCGCCGAGGCTGCCGGCACCTGCCGCGCCCATCGCACCCCCGACGGCGTTGATCCCGTTCCGCTCTCCTGCGCAATCGCAATGCCCGGCAGAGTGAGCGAGAGAAGAACGGCGACCGATAGCTTGCGTGAAAACATGGAATGTTGCCCAGGATGCAGCGGACATGGCGGCAAATTGTGCCGCGCCCCAAAGAGAACGTCGGGCAGCCATGAAAGGTCGATCCGTGGCGGGTGAATTACCGCGGTTCTGAGGGTCGCTGGACGACAGATCGGGTGAAGAACGGCCGCTGCGCAGGAACGCAGTTGGGTGAACCAATGTCGCGTCGCAAGCGGATCCAGCGTTAATCGATCCGAGCCGGACTCGAACGGTCCGGCAGAATTATTCAGCGGAGGCGCGGAGGGCTGCAGCGGCCGCAAATGGCGCGCCCGCGAGCGCCATGAGCGAGAGGCCGCACAGCACCAGGAAGGGTGTGCGGAAGGCCATCGGAGTGCCGGGTCCGGCGGCCGCCGCCGCAACCCCGAAGATGAGAACGGGGATCGCAAGCGGGATGACGACGACCGACAGCAGGAGGCCGCCGCGCCGAAGACTGACGGTCAATGCCGCGCCGATCGCACCCAGAAGCGTCAGTGCCGGCGTGCCGACGAGCAGGCTTGCCGTCACGCGGGCGAGCGCAGGACCATCCAGCGCCAGCGTCAATCCGAACAACGGGGCGGCCACGACGAGCGGCAGGCCCGTGACGCACCAGTGCGCCACGCATTTCGCGAGCACGACCAGTTCGAGCGGAACGGTGCCGAGGCGCAGCTGATCGAGCGAACCGTCCTCGTGGTCGGCCTGGAACAGCCGGTCGAGGCCGAGCAGGGTGGCCAGCAAGGCCGCGATCCACAACATGGCGGGGCCGATGCGCGCGAGCAGATTCAGGTCCGGCCCGACGCCGAACGGGATGATGGTCACCAGTGCGAGGAAGAACACCACTCCGGTCGTGCCGCCGCCGCCGATGCGGCGGGCGACCGCCAACTCGCGACGGAACAGGGCTGCGAGCGGGTGGCTCATGCGCCCAGCCGCAACGCGCCGGCCGGCACGTCGAGCGGCGCGTGGATGGCGGCGACAATGAGCCCGCCGCCATCGAGGTGTCCGCGCATCAGCCGCGCCAGCACCGCTTCCGCTGCGGCGTCGAGGGCCGCGGCCGGCTCATCGAGCAGCCACAAGCTTCGTCGCGCCACCAGAAGCCGCGCCAAGGCGACCCGCCGGCGTTGCCCGGCCGAAAGGATGCCCGTCGGGAAATCGGCGACATGGTCGAGGCCGACGGCGCCGAGCGCCTCGATGGGGGTCACCCCGCCGGTACCGCACCATGCTGCGGCGAAGCGGAGGTTCTCGACCGCCGTGAGCGCCAGTTTCAGGGCGTTCGCATGGCCGAGATAGTGGGTGTGTTCCGGAAGCTCGACGGACGTGGGCGATGGGCCACCTTCTCCCGCAAGGAGAGAAGGACGCACGGGGTCAGCCCTCCTGAACTCGACCGTTCCGCCCACGCGCGGAATGAATCCGGCGAGTGCCCGCAGCAGTGTCGACTTGCCCGCCCCGTTGCTGCCGGTGACCATCAAGGCGGCACCCTGGGCCAGATGGAAGGAGAGATCGCGCAGCACCGGCCGGCCGCCGCGATCGACCGAAAGGCCCTCGACCTGAAGGCCGGGCAGCGCGTTCATGCGTGCAGAACTGCCGAGCTATGCCGCGGCATTGGAATTGTATTCCGCCAGTTTGGAATGACCTATAAGAAGCCCCAATCCCCGCCTCGTTCGCGTTTAGCCAAGGACGGCCATGACCTCGCACGACAGCTTCCACAGCCGCAAGACGCTTCAAGTCGGCAGCGCCAGCTATGACTACTTCTCCATTCCCGAGGCGGAGAGAAACGGGCTCGAAGGCGTGTCGCGGCTGCCCTATTCGCTCAAGGTGCTCCTCGAAAACCTGCTCCGCTGCGAAGACGGGCGATCCGTCACCAAGGACCACATTCACCTGTTCACCGAGTGGCTCACCTCGAAGGGTAAGGGCGAGAGCGAGATCGCCTTCCGCCCGGCCCGCGTACTGATGCAGGATTTCACCGGCGTGCCGGCCGTCGTGGACCTCGCGGCCATGCGCGACGCCATGCTGACGATCGGCGGGCCGGTCGAAAAGATCAACCCGCTCGTCCCGGTCGATCTGGTGATTGATCACTCGGTCATCGTCGACGAGTTCGGCACGCCGAAGGCCTTCGCAGACAATGTTGAACTGGAATACCAGCGTAACGGAGAGCGCTATCAGTTCCTGCGGTGGGGGCAGGGCGCTTTCGACAATTTTCGGGTTGTGCCGCCCGGCACAGGCATCTGCCACCAGGTGAACCTCGAATATCTCGCCCAGACGGTGTGGACGCGCGACGAGGACGGCAAGACGGTCGCCTACCCGGATACGCTGGTCGGCACCGACTCGCACACAACCATGGTCAACGGTCTCGCGGTGCTCGGCTGGGGCGTCGGCGGCATCGAGGCCGAAGCCTGCATGCTCGGGCAGCCGCTTTCCATGCTGCTGCCGCAAGTGGTCGGCTTCAAGCTGACCGGCAGGCTCAAGGAGGGTCGCACGGCGACCGACCTGGTGCTCACCGTGACGCAGATGCTGCGCAAGCTCGGCGTCGTGGGCAAGTTCGTCGAGTTCTTCGGGACGGGTCTCGACGCGCTCTCGCTCGCCGACCGTGCCACCATCTCCAACATGGCGCCCGAATATGGAGCGACCTGCGGCTTCTTCCCGGTCGACGGCGAAACGTTGAACTACCTGGAAGCCTCGAACCGCGATCCGGAGCGCATCGCGCTGGTCAAGGCCTATGCCGAAGCGCAGGGGATGTTCCGCACGGCCGAGAGTCCCGATCCCGTGTTCACCGAGCTGCTGGAACTCGACCTTGACGACGTCGTGCCGTCGCTCGCAGGCCCGAAGCGGCCGCAGGACAGGGTGACGCTGGAAGGCGCCAAAGCCGGATTTGCGGCTGCGCTCGACAAGGAATTCAAGAAGCCCGGCGAAGGGAAAAGGCGCTGGGCGGTGGAGGGCACGAACTTCGACCTCGGTCACGGCGACGTGGTGATCGCGGCCATCACCTCCTGCACCAACACGTCGAACCCCAGCGTGATGCTCGGCGCCGGTCTCCTGGCCCGCAATGCGGTCGCCAAAGGGCTCAAGACGAAGCCGTGGGTCAAGACGTCGCTTTCGCCTGGATCCCAAGTGGTCGGCGAGTACCTGGAGCAGACCGGGTTGCAGAAGGATTTCGACGCGCTCGGCTTCAACCTCGCCGGCTATGGCTGCATGACCTGCATCGGCAATTCCGGCCCGCTGCCGGAGCCCGTCTCCAAGGCCATCAACGACAACGATATCGTCGCGGCCGCCGTCATTTCGGGCAACCGCAATTTCGAGGGCCGGGTGAACCCCGACGTGAAGGCAAACTACCTCGCCTCTCCGCCTCTTGTGGTTGCCTATGCGCTCGCCGGCTCGCTCGATGTCGATCTCGCCACCGAGCCGCTCGGGCATGGTTCCGATGGCCAGCCTGTCTACCTGCGCGACATCTGGCCCTCGAACGACGAGGTTGCGGAGTTGCGCAACAGGGCCGTGACCAAACAGGTCTTCGCCCGACGCTACGGCGACGTCTTCAAAGGCGACGAGAACTGGCAGAAAGTCGAGGTCGCGGGCGGTAGCACCTACAAGTGGTCGATCGGTTCGACCTATGTGCAGAACCCACCCTATTTCGAGGGGCTGACCAAGGAGCCGCTGCCGCTCACCAACATCGAGAATGCCCGCATTCTCGGGCTCTTCCTCGATTCCATCACGACTGACCACATCTCGCCGGCGGGCTCCATCAAGGCCTCCTCCCCGGCCGGCAGCTATTTGCTCCAACACCAAGTGCGGCCGGCCGATTTCAACCAATACGGCACGCGGCGCGGCAACCACGAAGTGATGATGCGCGGCACCTTCGCCAACATCCGCATCAAGAACCAGATGGTGCCGGGTGTCGAGGGTGGGGTGACGAAACATTATCCATCCGGTGATCAACTGCCGATCTACGACGCCGCCATGCGCTACAAGGAGGAGGGCGTGCCGCTCGTCCTCTTCGCCGGCAAGGAATACGGCACCGGTTCGTCGCGGGACTGGGCCGCGAAAGGCACCAAGCTGCTCGGCGTGCGCGCCGTGATCACCGAAAGCTTCGAGCGCATCCATCGCTCGAACCTGGTCGGCATGGGCGTGCTTCCGCTCAATTTCGTCGACGGCATGACCTGGCACGACCTGGGGCTCAAAGGCGACGAGATCGTCTCCATCGCCGGACTGTCCGAAGGCTTGCAGCCGCGCAGCCGGATGGAGGCGATCATCACCCACACCAACGGCCGCGTCGACCGCATCCCGCTCCTCTGCCGCATCGATACGATGGACGAGCTCGACTACTTCAAGAACGGCGGCATCTTGGCCTACGTGCTGAGGAACCTCGCAGCATAGAGCTCACTTGGCGAGACGCGAAGTTCGATCGGGTGCCGGCGTAGGCCGGGGCCGTCGCTAAGAATCAGGCGTTCTGCATGAGCGTTTGAGCCCGCTCGGGACTCGTGCGACGGCGGGCCATGATCCGTCGTCCCGTCCATGCTCCCTCGGCCCTGCGCCGTTTCATCGACAGTGAAGCGAGCGGGGGATACCTTCTCATTGGCGCCACGGCGCTCGCCCTGATCAGCGCGAACTCTTTCCTGGAGGTGCCCTATCGTAACCTGGCCGAGGCGAGTCTCGGCGGGCTGAGCGTCGAGACCTGGGTGAACGACGTGCTGATGCCCGTGTTCTTTCTGCTGATCGGGCTCGAGATCAAGCGCGAGTTCCTGCACGGTCGGCTGCGGACGTGGTCTTCGAGAACCTTGCCTCTCATCGGGGCGATCGGCGGAATGGCGGTGCCGGCCCTGATCTTTGTGGGCTTCAATTGGCGGGAGCCGCAGGCGCTTCGAGGATGGGCCATTCCCTCGGCTACCGACATCGCGTTTGCCTTGGGCGTCCTGTCGCTCCTCGGCAATCGTGTTCCCGCATCCCTGAAAGTGTTCCTCACCACGCTGGCGGTTCTGGACGATCTCGGGGCCGTAGCGATCATCGCGCTGTTCTATACCGGCGGCCTGTCGGCGCCCGTGCTCGGGTTGGCTGCTTCAACGTTGTTGATTCTGGTCGGGTTTAATCGCGCGGGCGTGCGAAGCCTTTGGCCTTATCTGTTGCTCGGCACCGTTCTTTGGATGCTGATATGGCATTCGGGCGTTCACGCGACGGTCGCCGGGGTGCTGCTCGCTATGACCATCCCGGCCGACACTTCGTCGACCGGCCCTGAACGCCGCGGCTCGCCGCTGCACCGGCTTGAGCATGCGCTGGAGCCCTGGGCGGCTTACGCCGTCCTGCCGATGTTCGCCTTCGTCAATGCGGGCGTCTCGGTCGGGGCGGACGGGCTGAAGACTGCCTTCAGCCCGATTGCGCTAGGAACGGGGCTTGGCCTGTGGGTCGGCAAGCAGGCGGGTATTCTAATCAGCGTCTGGTTGGCGGTGAAGTTCAAGTTCGGGCAGCGACCGCAGGGGGCCACGTGGGCCCAGACCTATGGCGTGTGCCTCCTGTGCGGAATCGGCTTCACGATGAGCCTGTTCATTGCCTCGCTCGCTTACCCTGGAAGTCCTGAGCAGATTCATGCGACGAAAATGGGCGTGTTGATCGGCTCCGCGCTATCGGCCGTGAGTGGCGCGGTGGTTCTCTTTTCTTCCTCTCGGCGCCAAACCGGACGCGCGCAGGAAGCGTGAGAGCTCATCGGCTGGATATGCGAGAGGGGCAGGGCAATCCGGTCGTCCTTAGGAAGGCAGAGCCCGATCGTGAAGGAACAGCTTGAATATGTCGAAGACTACGCCTGCGACGCTGGCCTTGACCATGGCCGGCGTCGCCTTCTCCTCGGTCACTTACCCTTACGATCCAAATGCCGACCGGATCGGCCTGCAGGCTGCGGAAGCGCTCGGCGCGGAGCCGCGCCGGGTGTTGAAGACGCTCATGGCGGAGGTGGACGGCAAGCCGGTCTGTGTGATCGTGCCTTCCGATCGCGAGGTGAGCATGAAGAGGCTTGCCGCAGCCTTCGGCGGCAAGTCGGCGAATATGATGAAGCCCGCCGAGGCCGAGCGGCTCACCGGGTTCAAGGTCGGAGGCATCAGCCCCTTCGGCCAGAAGCGGCGCGTGCCGATCGCCATCGATGAGCAAGCCATGGCCGAGGAGACCGTGTTCATCAACGGTGGCCAGCGCGGGCTCCAGGTGAACCTCGCGCCCGCCGCAGCACGGGATGCGCTTGACGCCAAGGTCGCGCCGTTGGTGGCCTGACAGCCACGGGCGCGGTGTGGCCGAATCTCGACCATGATGTCGCCGCCTCGACGCGGCATTGCGCTGCCCGTGAAAGACGGACGCGAGAATCGTCCGCACTGCGGGAGGACTGAGGTTGGTCGCACTTAAACCCTTGCTCGGGTCGCTGGCCCTTGCTGTCGCCAGCACTGCCGCGTTGCCATCGGCCGGCAAGGCAGCAGAGCCGCCGGCGCGGATTACCGCGACCGTCGATGCCACCATTCGCCCGCTCATGGCGAAATATGATGTTCCCGGACTCGCACTGGCCATCACGGTGGACGGACAGCGATACTTCTTCAATTACGGCGTCAGCTCCAAGGAGACGGGCAAACCCGTGACGGAGAACACGCTGTTCGAGATCGGTTCGCTCAGTAAGACCTTCACCGCCACCCTGATCTGCTACGCGCAAGCCCTGGGCCAGGTCTCGTTGGCCGATCACGCCGGAATGTACCTGCCGGCGTTGGCGACACAGCGCCATCGACCGCGCCAGTCTGCTGGACCTCGGCACCTTCACGGCCGGCGGACTGCCGCTGCAATTTCCTGATGCGGTCCGGAACGACGCGCAGATGGTGAGCTTCTTCCAGGGGTGGACTCCGAGCGCGCCGCCCGGGGAAAAGCGGCAATACTCGAATCCGAGCATCGGCCTTGCAGGGCATCTCACTGGCCTGGCGATGCACGGAGACTTCCGCGACCTCGTAGAAACCAAGATCCTCGCCGGGCTCGGCCTGAGCCACAGCCATATCCGCGTGCCTGCGGCGGCGATGGACGACTACGCCTGGGGCTACAACGCGGCCAATAAGCCGATCCGGGTCAATCCGGGCGAGTTCGACGCCGAGGCTTACGGGGTCAAATCCACGTCCGCGGACATGATCCGCTTCGTCGAAGCCAACCTCCAGCCCGATACGCTTGAACCTCCCTTGCGGCAGGCCGTTGCGGGAACCCACATCGGCTATTTCAAGACGGCCGACATGGTGCAGGGGCTCGGCTGGGAACAATACCCGTATCCGGTGACGCTCGAGCGACTGCTGGCGGGGAACTCGACCAGGATGAGCCTGGAGGCGAATGCCGTGACCAAGCTCACGTCGCCCCACGAGCCCTCCGGGCCCACGCTGTTCAACAAGACCGGTTCGACAAACGGCTTCGGCGCCTATGCCGTGTTCGTGCCCGCCAGGCGGGTCGGGGTGGTCATGCTGGCGAACAAGAATTTTCCGATCCAGGCTCGGGTCGAAGCCGCCTATGCGATCCTGGAGGCACTGGGTTCGGAATAGCGCTTGGTCTGTGGCGCGCGCCCAAAGGCCGGCGGCCGTTAGGGCTCGACACCCGGCTCGGAACCGGTCCCGTCGTCCGAATGCGTCGGCGCGGAATTCTCGCTGTTCGAGGCGCGAAATCTGGGCGGCGTCGGCAACCAGGGCCGGCTTTCGCCCGGCGCTCGGGCCGGCGTGGCGATCAAGGCCCCGTTACGGCTGACGAAGCCGACCGCGCCCGTTGCGGCGAGCGAGCCGCGGTCGACGATCAACTCCGCGGCGCAACTCGCGGGGGCGTAGAGCGGCGTGACGACGACATCGGCGCGCCGGCAGTCCTCCTCGAAGGCTTCGGGTTTCGATACGAGCGATAGCGTCTTGCCGCCGGCGAGATGCGCCACGCAGGCGAGTGCGTCGCAGCGCTGCGCGGCGGAACCATCGGCCATGGCCTGATCGACGGCGCGGCCGTCGCCGTCGGCCTTGAGCCACTGGTCGGCCGCGAAGCTGTTTCGCTTGCCCGTGAGCGCAAGGGTCCCGCCGTCGGAGCGGAACGCCACCGCATCGCCGCTCGGCGCGACGACAAGGTCGTAGCGGATACCGCCGGTCGCCCCAAACAGCCCCAGCGCGAAGAATGGGATTGCGGTGAGCCGCAGGATGGGGCTGCGCCAGAGCGCGGCCGAGCAGGTGGCCAGCGCGAAGCAGGGCAGGGCCCAGCCTGCGAAGGCCGGCACCGTCAAGGTCGCGGCGGGAGCGGCGGCGATCAGGCGCGCGGCCCACAGGACGAGTTCGATGCCCCAGCCGACCCAATGCCACACGAAGCGGTCGAGGCCGAGCGGGTACAGCACCGAGCCGATGAGCGCGCCCGGCACAGCGAAGAACTCGATGATCGACAGGGTCAGCGGGTTGCCGATCACCACATAAGGGCTGATCTCATGAAAATCGGTCGCCATGACGGGCGCCGTTGCGCAGGTTGCCGCGATTGTTGCGGTCAACAGCCGCGCGACGGCGCGCAAGGCGGATGCGCCGCGTGTCATCGCTGCGACCAGCGGGTCGGGCCGCTGTCGTGCCGCGGAAGCATCGGCCGGCGTTTGGTGGAAGAGCCGCGCCTCCTGTACCGCGACCAATGCCGTCACCGCTGCGAACGACAGCTCGAAGCTCGCCCCAAGCACCGTTTCGGGTTCCACGATGATCACGGCCAGAGCCGCCAACGCCAAATTCCGCATCGTGAAGGCGCGTCGACCGAACACCACGGCGCCGAGCATGATGGTCGTCATCAGAAGCGCGCGCTGCGTGCCGACGCGTGATCCGGTGAGGATGTCGTAGGCGACGCCGCCGGCGATGGCGCCTGCAGCCGCCCAGGCCTTGATCGGATAGCGCAACGCCACGGGCGGAATGGCCGCGAGGAGCGCCCGAAGTCCGCCGAACAGCAGGCCGGCCACCAGCGTCATCTGCACCCCGGCGATGGTGATGATATGAAAGATGCCCGCCTCGCGGATCAGTTCGCGGCCGTCCTCAGAGAGGAGGTCGCGTTTGCCCGTCACCATCGCGGCCGCGATGGCACCAGTGTCGCCGTCGAGCACCTGACTGACGCGCGCTGCCAAGGCGTTCCGGATGCGGTCGACGGCGGCGTGGAAGCGCAACGCCACGCCGGGGGGCCGCGGGTTCGGATCGGCACGGATGCGACCGAGCACCGAACCGACGGCATCGAAGCCCTCGAAATAGGCGTCCCGGGCGAAGTTGAAGCCGCCGGGCAGTGCGGCCTGCGACGGCGGGACGCAGGCGGGCGGTCAGCGCAATCGCGTCGCCTGCTTCTAGAGGCTCGGCGCGCCGGGTCGTCAGGCGCACGCGCGTCAAGCGCTCGTCCAGCGCGGCGTCGCCCGTCGTCGCAATCCGCAGCACGAATCGCGCACCGATCCGCCGATGATCCACCTCCTCGGCAAAGCCGGTCAGCTTGACGATGCGAATGCGATCGAGAACCGGATGCGCCACCGAGGCCGTGCGCAGAGCCGCGGTCGTAAAGCCTCCGGCCAGCGCTGCGGCAGCCGTCAGAGCCACAAGGGCGCGCCTGCTGCTGCGGGCCAGAAACGCCGCCGTGACGAGGGCTGCCGCGATGACGGCTGCGTAGAGGGCAGAGGGTTCGCGGTCGGCTGCGAAATAAAGCGCCACGCCGGCGCCAGCGCAGACGGGCAGCCAGAGGAAGAAGCGTCGCTCGTCCCATTCGCGCTCAATGGCGGCGCGGAACAGCGCGGGAAGCACGGCGAGGCGCTCGGCGACAGACGCGGCGGCGACGGGCCGGCCAAGGGCTCGCGTCGCCTGTTCCGCCTCGCTTCCCATATGCGGTGCGCCTCCGGGCCTGTTGGCTCACACGATCGATGCCGAAATCGTATCACCGGGGGCGCCTCCCGTGATAGGGACCCGCAACAACGCGGAGCGGGTGCGCGCTTCGCCGATCCATCCTCAGGAAACCCCGTTGCCCAATTCCGTCATCACCCGTTTCGCGCCGTCCCCGACCGGTTTCCTTCACATCGGTGGGGGCCGGACGGCGCTGTTCAACTGGCTCTACGCCCGCCGGCACGGCGGCACCATGCTGCTGCGGATCGAAGACACCGACCGCGAGCGGTCCACCCCTGCTGCGGTCGCCGCCATCCTGGACGGCTTGCGGTGGCTCGGCCTGGACTGGGACGGCGAGGTCGTTTATCAGGCCGCCCGCGCCGACAGGCACCGGGCCGTGGCTGAAGACCTGCTGGCCCGCGGGCTCGCCTATTACTGCTACACCACGCCCGAAGAGCTGCAGGCCATGCGCGAGCTGGCGCGCGCCGAAGGCCGTGCCCCGCGATACGATGGGCGCTGGCGCGACCGCGACCCAGCCGAGGCGCCGCCCGGGATCAAGCCGGTGATCCGGCTGAAGGCGCCGCAGGACGGACAGATCGTGCTCGAGGACAAGGTGCAGGGTCGCGTCAGCTGGGCCAACAAGGACCTCGATGACCTCGTTCTGCTCCGCTCGGATGGCACGCCCACCTACATGCTGGCCGTCGTCGTCGACGACCACGACATGGGGGTGACCCAGATCATCCGCGGCGACGACCACCTGACCAACGCGGCACGACAGATGCACATCTACGGCGCTCTCGGGTGGGAGGTGCCGGCAATGGCTCACATCCCGCTCATTCACGGGCCGGACGGGTCGAAGCTCTCAAAGCGCCACGGGGCGCTCGGCGTCGACGCCTATCGCGAAATGGGGTTCCTCCCCGCCGCCATGCGCAACTATCTGCTGCGTCTCGGCTGGAGCCAGGGTGATCGCGAGACGTTCACCACCGAGGAGATGGTCGAGGCCTTCGACCTCGAGGGCGTCGGTCGCTCGCCGTCGCGTTTCGATTTCAAGAAGCTCGAGAACCTCAACGGCCACAAGATGCGCGAGGCCTCGGCCGAGGAGCTGACGGAAGCACTGATCGAAACGATGCCGTTTCTCCCCGGCGGGAGGGCGCTAGCCGAGCGCATGGACGAGGGGATGCGCGCCAAGCTGTTGGCCGCTATGCCGGGGCTCAAGGAGAGGGCGAAAACGCTGGTCGAACTGCTCGACGGCGCACAATACCTCTTTGCCGCACGGCCGCTCGCGATCGACGAGAAGGCTCAGGCGGTCCTTGCAGGCGGCGGACGCGTCCATCTGCAGTCGCTGCTGCCCCTGCTGGCCGAGGTCGACCACTGGTCGGCTGAAACCACCGAGGCGGCTGTCCGCGCCTATGCGGAAACGAGCGGCGCCAAGCTCGGCCAATTGGCGCAGCCGCTCCGTGCAGCGCTCACCGGCCGCACCACGTCCCCGGGGATCTTCGACGTCCTAGCCGTTCTTGGGAAAGAGGACAGCCTGGGCCGAATTGAGGATGCGTGCGCGGAGCCGAACAAGGGCTAGGAGGCGCCGCCTTTACGCCTGGATCGGGGGGCCGGCCGGTTTCGGTGCGAGCTGGGCGGCGTCGGCCTTGCCCGCCGCCCGTGCCCGACGCAAGCCGCAGGAGCTGCTGGTCGGCCAGCACGCCGATCAGGATCACCGTCCCCATCACGGCGAAGTTGAGCGAGCGACGGGATGCCGAGCAGGTTGACGAGGTTCTGCAGGATCTGCAGCAGCATGGCGCCGAGCACGATGCCGAGGATCGAGCCCTCGCCGCCGCGCAGCGAGCAGCCGCCGAGCACCGCCGCGGCGATGCCGTAGAGCTCGTAGAAATTGCCGTGCGAGGCCGGCGAGATCGAGCGCGTGTACATGGCGAAGTAGATCGACGAGATCGCCGGCGAGCGCCGCCGCAGATGACGTAGGCCGCGACGATGACGGTCGCGCGTGCTGATGCCGGAATAGCGCGCCGCCTCCTCGTTCTTGCCGACCGCGAACAGGTAGCGGCCGAACACCGAGCGGTGCAGCACGCACCGCCATGATCGAGCGCCACGAGCACGAAGACGACGAAGGTGTGCGGCACGCCGTAGATGCGGCCCGTCGTGAGCCATTCGAGCGTCGGAAAGCTCTGGCCGAACTCGAACCCGGCGGTGCCGTCGTCGGTGTAGTAGCGCGCGACGCCGCGATAGATCAGCAGGCCGCACAGCGTGACCACGAAGGGCTGCAGCTTGCATGCGCGTGATCAGGAAGCCGTGGACCAGGCCGAGCACGACGCCGGCCAGCCACGATGATCAGCGACGGCGAGCGATCCAGTGCAGGCTGTAGGTCGACGAGCAGGTCGATGAAGATGACGCCGAGCAGCGCGAACACCGAGCCGATCGACAGGTCGATGCCGCCGGTGATGATGACGAAGCCTTCGCCGATCGAGAACAGGCCGAAGAGGCCGATCAGGTTGGCGGTGTTCGACAGGTTGATCGGCGAGATGAAGCGCGGGTTGAGGACCGCCACCACCGCGCCGACCACGAGGATCAGCAGGAAAAGGCCGAGGTCTTTCTTCAGCATCGTGCCGCCTCAGTGCGGCCGTGTTGCCGACGGCGAGCCGCATGATGTTCTCCTCGCTGAACTGGTCGCGCGTCAGCATGCCGGCGATGGCGCCCTCGTGCATCACCGCGATGCGGTCGCTGACGCCGATCACCTCCTCCATGTCGCTGGAGATCATCAGGATGGCGACGCCGCGCGTCGGCGAGCTCGCGCATCAGCGCGTAGATCTCGGCCTTCGAGCCGACGTCGATGCCGCGCGTCGGCTCGTCGAAGATCATGACCTTGGGCTGCATCGACAGCCACTTGCCGAGCACGACCTTCTGCTGGTTGCCGCCGGACAGCGAGCCGGCGCGCGTCGTCGACGTCGGGCGTCTTGATGCGCAGCGACTTGCGCTGCTCCTCGGCGTTGCTGCTCCTCGGCCGAGCCGCTGACCAGGACCGCGCGGGCGAAGCGCGCGCAGGCTCGCGCAGCGAGATGTTCTCGGCGATCGAATCGTCGAGGATCAGCCCGGACTGCTTGCGGTCCTCCGGGCACGAGATAGATGCCGCGGTCGATGGCGTCGCGCGGCGAGCGCGATGGACGATCGGCTCGCCGTCGATGCTGCATGGCTGCCGCCGACGCGGCGGGTCGATGCCGAACATGGCGCGCGCGAGCTCGGTGCGGCCCGGCCCCGACGAGGCCGCCCAGGCCGAGGATCTCGCCGCCGCGCAGCGCTGAGCGTCGACGGCCGTGGCCGGGATAGGCGGGCGTCGCGACGCCCTCGAGCTCCAGCACCGGCTGCGCCGGGCGGCGCGCCGGGCGGCGTGTAGAGCGCCTTGAGGTCGCGGCCGATCATCAGCCGGATCATGGCGTCGTGCTGGATCTCGGCCCGGTCGAGCGTGCCGACCACCGACGCCGTCGCGCAGCACCACGACGCGGTCGGCGCAGTGCTCGACCTCGTTCAGGCGGTGCGAGATGAAGATGATCGCGACGCCGCTCGCCTTGAGGTCGGCGATGACCTCGAGCAGCCGGTTGGTCTCGGTGAGGGTCAGGCTCGAGGTCGGCTCGTCCATGATGATGAGCCTGGCGTCGAGCGACAGCGCCTTGGCGATCTCCAGCATCTGGCGCTGCGCGAGCGAGAGGTCGGCGACCGGCGTGTCGGCCTCGAAGTCGCAGCCGAGCCGCTTCAGCAGCGGCGTCGACGCGTGGCGTGCAGCGCCTTGCGGTCGATGAGCTGGAGCGGGCCCGCCGCAGCGCGGCTCGCGGCCGATGAAGACATTGGCGGCGACGTCGAGATTGTCGAACAGGTTGAGTTCCTGGTGCACGAAGGCGATGCCGGACGCGAGCGACTGCGTGCACGGTCAGCGCCGCGTGGTCGTGTCCGTCGATGCCGATCGTGCCCGGCGCTCGGCTCGACGACGCCGCCGAGCACCTTCATCAGCGTGCACTTGCCGGCGCCGTTCTCGCCGATCAGCCCGACGACCTCGCCCGCGTCGACGTCGAAGCTGACGTCGTTGAGAGCGCCTGGACGCCGGGATAGGTCTTGCTGATGTGTCGAGCTGGAGAAGCGGTTCGGTCATGCGGCACGTAGACCTCTCGCCAACGGGAGACGGTGCCTCGCGAAGCGAAGCGGATAGGCGGATGTCGCTGCGAGGGCCGTCATGCCGCGTCGCACGCCTTCGAGGGCGAACCGCTCGCGCTCGCACGGCCGACTGACAGCCGCGTTACTTCTTGCCCTGGCGCTCCTTCAGCTCGGCCCAGAAGGCGTCGACGTTGTCCTTGTCGATGATCTTGGTCGGGATGATCATCAGGCCGTTGGCCGGGATGAAGGACTTGTCGCCTTCGATGATACTTGGCCATGTCCTTCATGCCCTGGTAGCCCCACTCGTAGGGCTGCTGCACGACGGTGCCGACGATGGTGCCTTCCTTGACGCCGCCGAGCGTGATCTGGATCCTCGTCGAAGCCGATGACGGTGATCTGGCCGAGCTTGCCGGCCTCCTTCAGCGCCTGGTAGATCTGCGGCGTGTTGTAGGAATAGATGCCGACCATGCAGTTGATGTCGGGATCGCGCGGTCAGCGTGTCCTCGACGTTGCGCTTGGCGCGGGGCTGGTCGATGTCGTCGGCGCGAACGTCGACGAGCTCGATCTTGGTGCCCTTGATGCGCGTCCTTGATGCCCTCGATGCGCTCGCGCGCATTGTCGGCGCCGGGCAGGCCGACGAAGCCCATGCACTTGCCGCCGTTCGGCAGCGCCTTCTTCATCAGCTCGCCGGCCTGCTTGCCGGCATCGACGTTGCTCGAGCCGATATAGGCGACGCGGTTGCTCTTCGGGCGCGTCGCTGTCGGTGGTGAACAGCGCCGTCTGGCCGCCGATCCTGTTGAGCGCGTCGCTCTGCGTCTTCGGGTCGACGGCGCTGACCATGATGCCGGCGGCGCCGGCGGCGACGAGGTCGTCCATCAGCCGGTTCTGGATCGCGGCCGAGGATTGCTCGGGATATTTGCAGCTGCGAGCGTGTAGTTCGGCAGCTCGCCCTGCGCCTTCTTGACGCCGGCCTCGGCCGCCTTCCAGAAGTCGGACGCGCCGTTGACGACGAAGTAGAGCGGCTTCTTGTCGGCGGCCTGGGCCGACGCCATCACGCCGGACAGCGCAATAGCGGCGACACCCGCCAGAATAGCGGTCTTCCTCATTCAATTCCTCCCAACTGGTCTGTTTTCGTGGTCGATTTGCTCGATCCGCGGCGATCCTAGCAGGGGATTTGCGAATAGCCAGACTTTTTAAACTCGTGGTTTCAGCCCCTAATTGGTGAGACGGGCGCTCGCCACGGCGGTTGTGAAAAGCGTCGTCATGGCCGCCGAAATATCGCCGCCGGTATCGACTTGGAAGAACAGGCCCGGCGAAGCGCAGGCCTGGGCGGTCGGCGAGATGCTGGCCTGCTTCGGTGCAAGATAGGTGTTGTACCAGGCATTGGTCGGCAGCGGATTGTAGGTCGTGTAAAGCACGGCAATGCGGATGCCGCGATTTTTGATCGTCGTGCACCAGTTCGAATTCGGCCCGAACGGCGTGTAATCGCGATTGCCGCCGACCGCGGTGTCACCAACGCCATCGGTGACCACGAAAACCACCTCCTGAGGCGAGTCGCCTGGGGTGTTGGTGCCGGTGCCGGGGTTGGGCATCGCGGCGTTCACGGTCGAAAAGGCCTGATTGAAGTCGGTGTCCTCGTCCGAGTTGCTGTTGTTGGCCGTCAAACGGTTCTCGGCGAACACTGTGAGCAGGTTGATGTTGGCCGCTTCGCTCTGCGCCATCGACAGATTGGCGGTGAGTGGGATGACATTGTTGGTTCCGATGTCGAAGGTGTAGCCGGCCATGCGATAGACCGCGCTCTTTGCGGCTTCCGTACTGGCCGCGGTGGACATGAGTTGCTGGACCGCCTGGGCCACCATGTCGATGCGGAGCGTGACGCCGAGCGAACGGGCGAGGGCATAATTGTCCTGGTTCGGCCCGCCCGGGTTGCCGAGGCTGTCCACTGCAGGGTTGGTTTCGTGGCACGCGAAGGCACAGCCGGACTGCTTCGGCGTGTTCGCGACCATGGTGTTGATCCCGTCTACCGTCGCGGCGATCGCCATCGAGGGTGATGTATCCAGCATCAGGTAGAAGTCGATGTTGGGAGAAATGGCCGATGTCGCGGTCGAGGTTCCTTTCACGTTCAGAGTCGGGATGAGCAGCAGACTCGCAAACGTATTGCTGGAGGTGGCCGAATAGGTGACTGTGGCGACACGCTTGACCGTGCTGGTCGAGCTGTTGTCGCTGACCGTGACGATGAGACGTGCGGGATCGTAGTTGACGCCCGCGAGGGTGGCGACCTGCGTGTTGAAGAACGCTATGGCGCTCGCCTTCGCGGCCGCGGGACTCTGCGACATCATGTTGGGCGTGACTGCGCTCAGCGCTGCGGCATCCGCCGCCGCGTTCATCCGGGCCTGCCGCTTCATCGCGAGGCCGTAATCGACGCCCGGCCCCCAAGGCGAGCAGCATCGGCAGGGCCGCAAAGCCGAAGATGATCGTCACGTTCGCGCGGTCTGCAGCAGCAGAAGATCGAGAAGAGCGCGTTTCCAGGCAGGCAATCGGGAACGCATGAGGAACCTCGTGAGCGTATCAGCTCGGATAATTGACTGAAGAAGAAAGTCTCGGAAGCATATACATCCTGTCGCCTAGAGTGATTGACGCGTAGCCAATCTGTGCAAGGGGGGTGTATATGTAATTGACTTCACTCAGAACATAGGATGTGTTTGGTTTCAGCATGGACACTGGCAGGGTGAAGGGATTCGCCTTGCTTATAGGGCGTCGTGTTCTGACCGACGCTCCAGGTCACCTTCGGCAGCAGGCCCGTTGCGTCGGTGGTGATCTCGGACAGGCGAATCTGCAGCGGGCTGGCGTCGAAGGGCGCCATGATCTGACTTGAGGCGTTGATCACGGTCTGCATGTCGGTCGAGGACATGGAAGCGAATTGCGTCGTCAGGTCCGCGAGAGCTCGTGTCGTGATGGTGACCTTGCGACCGACAGAGACGGCCTGCGTTGCGGTGTAGCCGCCAAAGAAAATCAGCAGCAGTAGCGGGAGGACGAAGCCGAATTCGACCGCGGCAATCCCCGAACTCCGAGCCGGCCAGGCAGCGCAGTGGTGACGGCCGGCTCACGAGTAGCTCTCGTTCTTGAACACGCTCGTGGCCATCGGGAAGTTGAATCCGTAGGACGAGGATGAGGACTGCAGGTTGAAGCCAGGCAGGAAGACGACCGGGAGCGCGTAGAGAAGCCGAACCACGACAATCTGGCCGGCAGTGCCGGGACTGTAGTTCAGGACCGTCGTTGTCGTCGGGTTTCCGATGGCGGTCAGGTCGGGCTTGCTTGTTTGCACGTTGGTGAAGGACGAGGCGACCTGCACGTCGACGATGAGATGGTCGCAGGACAAGTTTGTGGACAGCAGACTGCATGCAAGCGCGCCGAACTGCGTCTTGTTCAGGCCTGCCTGCTGGACTTTGCCCGTCAGAATCTGTCGGCCGACTGCCTCGGCCGCGGTTTCAAGCATCTGCTGACTGAGCAGGAGAACGAACAGCTGCACCGCACCGGCGATCAGCAGGATGAACGGAAGCGCAATCAGCGCGAACTCGACTGAAGTCGTCCCGTCAATCGTCCTGAAAAAGAGTGGCTGCCTGCGCACGGAAACCGGACATTGCTTGGCGAGGCAGAGGCTCTGCCCGACGCATCCTGTGCGACGCTAGCAAATCCGATCTAAAATATTGTTGCAGCTGATCGTCGACACAACGGCTCGGTTAACGGTTGCTTCCCGATGGTCCAGCGATGCTGTGACTGCGGACTATTTTGTTCCGAACATTCGGTCACCCGCGTCACCGAGGCCCGGCACAATGTAGCCGTGCTCATTCAGATGGCTGTCGACGGCGGCGGTCCAGATGGTCACTTCCGGATGCGCCTCGCGCAAGCGGCTCACGCCCTCGGGCGCGGCAAGCAGGCACACGAAGCGGATGTCTTTCGCCCCGCGCGCTTTCAGCCGGTCGATCGCCGCAACGGCGGAATTGGCCGTCGCGAGCATCGGGTCCATGACGATGGTGAGGCGGTCGGCGAGGTCGCTCGGAGCTTTGAAGTAATATTCGACCGCCTGCAGGGTTTCGGGATCTCGGTAGAGGCCGATGTGAGCCACGCGCGCCGATGGAACGAGGTCGAGCATCCGTCGAGGAAGCCAACACCCGCGCGCAGGATCGGCGCGAAAACCAGCTTCTTGCCGGCGATCATCGGCGCCTGCATCGGCTGCAGCGGGGTCTCGATGTCGACGAGTTCGGTCGGCAGGTCGCGGGTCACCTCGTAGCAGAGCAGCATGCCGATCTCGTTCAGCAACTGCCGGAAGCCCTTGGTCGAGCGCGTCGCGTTGCGCATCAAGGTCAGCTTGTGCTGGACGAGCGGGTGGGTGACGACGTGCACGCCTTCCATAAGGGCCCTTTCCAAGATCGCGTTCAGCGCGCGTGTAGCATGGGACGGCGCCGACGCGCGACCGATGCGGCGGGTCGGTGGGGTTTCCTTAGGATGATGTGAAGCGCCGTCTGCTGTCGGACCCTAAGCGGCCTTCAAGAATGCGCTTGACCCGGCCCCTGCGGCTGGTTGGAAAGAATCGGGTTCAATCAACGAAGGTGAGCCATGAACCCGTCGCTTCGCTGTTTTACTCCCGCGCAGGCCAGCGCCGCTCTAGACGTCTCCGCGAAGGCATTACGCCTTTACGAGCAGCATGGCCTGCTCTCGCCCGACCGCACGAGAACGGGATGGCGCACCTACGACGCTTCTGCAATGGCGCGGGCAAGCGAGATCGTCGCCTTGCGAGGTCTGAGCCTGAGCCTCGTTCAGGTCGCCCGCGTGCTTGATGGGGAGCCGCGCGACCTGGACGCGGGCCTTGCGGCTCACGAAGCCCACTTAAGCGAGACAGGCCAACGAACGGCTGCTGCTCTCGACCCAAAGCAGCCATTCAGGATTTTGTAGCCCAAGGAAAAGCGTTAGCTGCCGCCGATTGCCGATCCAGATGCGAGGCAGGAAAGTTCGCAAAACCTTCAAATGGCTGTTGCGCTCCCGAGCCCGTCAGTTGGACTGATAAACCAGCTGATCATAAACTTTTTGAGGGATCCAAGCCGCGATAACTGGGGTATAGATCAGGTGGAGAACATAATGCTGGCCGAAGGAGATTGCACGGCGCGATGAGGAGATGGTAGTTTCGTGCTTACAAGCGTTCCTGCAGCATCGGCAACCGGTGGTCTGAAGGTCTGCCCGGCCTAGAATTAGCAATTCAGGAGGCAGAGCCACGTCACAAGTCTGGAAGTAGACGACATCGATCGATTTTAGGGGCTAGAAGTCGCCAAGCTTCATACCATCGTTGTGCTGAATCGATCGAGAGATGGTCGGCGATCCTGGAAGCGGGCGAGAGATCGTAAGTTTCCGCTCTCCACCCGGAGCAGACGTCAAGGCAGCTTGTTTGGATCTGGCGAAAAACAGGTTGCTACGAGCGCGGACATATCGGCAAATATTCTGTCACGATCGGCTCGGGACCAAAACGCCAGATAAGACCCAGTGAGCAAAAGACCACGCAAATGCCACCACAGCATGCGTCCGCCTGTGCCAAGGCTGGTGTTGCTCATTCGCAATACCAGGACGTCACGCTGGCCTGGATCATTTGCCAGCCGTTGCCAATCGGTTGTGCGAATGCAGAACTGCGATGCCGTGACAGAGGAGTTCACCAGTGTCCTCTGCGTCCAAGACATCAGCATCCACGCAGCCAAAAGCACACTGACTGAGGTCAGTCCCGACAAGATTGCGAAGCGACGCATTCAACCATTCCGACCTAAATCCCTTGCGGGGTCAATGACCGCAATCCACCCATATCAGACCTTAGCTCACGACCGAACGGGATCAGCGGCCGGAAGACCATCTCGGAAGGGGGCAGCCGGTTTAGGCAGCGTGCCTCGATCTGAACGCGCGTGCCGTCAGCACGGTGCTCCTCCAGGAGCGGCAAGCCCTGTCGATACGATGCATCCTGCATCAAACGCGATCCAGTGGTATGATGCTCGGCTGTTGTCTTTCCATCTCAGAGCGAAACAAGCGCCAAGCCGAGGCGGCATCACGCTGGCAGGAGGAGTGCAGCGGCTCCATCGAGGTCCGACACCTCCGCGTAGGGGAGCCAGTCCGGGTTTCCGGTTTCACCCCGCCGGTTCACCCAGATGCCGCGCAGCCCCAGTTCGTGACGAGCCTTCATGTCCCAGTACATGCCCATCGCCACGTGCACCGTCTCGTCCGGCGTCACACCCATGGCGCGATAGGCGTATTCGAAGAGTCGCCGCGACGGCTTATAGGCGCGGGCTTGCTCAGCGGTGATAACGTAGTCGAAAGGCACACCGATGCGGGCCACGGTGGGGGCGATCAGATCGTCGTCCGAGTTCGTGAAGATCGCGAGCTTGTAGCGCTCGCGCAGACGCCGCAGGACGTCTGGCGCCTCGGGGTGCGGACCCATGGTCATGGGCGACGAGGCGATGCGCTCGAGTTCGCTGGCGTCGAGCATGAGGCCATGCTCGCTGAACGCGGCGGCGAAGCCGGTGCGCAGGATGTCCTTATAGAGGCGGTGCGGCGTCTCGGCGGTCAGCCGGCGGTTCTGCGCAGAGAAGGCGTCGAGGACTGTGGACGCGGTCGTCTCATCCCGCCCGTGCGCCGCCAGCGTCGCTGCGATCTCTCGCAAGAGCACCTCGTACCATTGCACGAGTGTGCCGTAGCAATCGAAGGTGATGACCTTCGGCGCGGGATGGAGCTTGAACATCGTGCTGCTCATTGCGCCAGGAAGCCGCCGTCGATCGGCAGCGTATGCCCGGTGATCATGCCGGCGCCGGGGCCGCAGAGGAACAGGATGGCGGCCGCGACTTCGGCCGGCTCGGCGAGGCGGCGGAGCGGCGTCATGTCCTCGATCTTCCGGACAAGGTCCGGTTGGGCCAGCAGGGGCGCGATGAAGGGCGTGCGGACATAGGTGGGCGCGACCGCGTTGACCCGGATGCGGTGCGGCGCCCACTCGACCGCAAGGGCGCGCGTCATGTTGACGATCGCGCCCTTGGTAGTCTGGTAGGAGATGTTCGGGTAGAGCCCGCCCCCGGAAAACCCCATGATCGACGACACGTTGACGATCGCGCCGCCCTGGGCGGCCGCGATCATGCGGCGGGCAGCCGCGCGGGCGCACAGGAAGCTGCCGGTCATGTTGACGGCCACGACCTTGTCCCAGGCCTCGAGCGTGCAGGTCGACGGCGGGTTGCCGCAGCGCGAGGCCGGCGTTGTTGACCAGGATGTCGAGGCGGCCGTAGCGGTCCATGACCTGCCTGATCGCGGCCTCGACGCTCGCTTCATTCGAGACATCGGCCTCGACACTGCTGTGGCCGCTCCAGCCGCCAAGGCCCTCGAGCACATCCTGCCCGACAGGCGTGCGGTCGAAAATTGCCACCAGGGCGCCGGCGGTGGCCAGCGCCTGTGCGGTGGCGAGCCCGATGCCGCTCGCGCCGCCGGTCACCACCGCCACTTTCCCGCCGAGCCCGAAGGTGGCGTCGAGGGTCTGAGGCGCCTCGCTCATAGCGTGACGCCCAGCGTGCTGCGCCCAACCGAGCCCGTCGTCCGTGGCGCCGCGCGGCTTGTATTCGGCGCCGACCCAGCCATCATAGCCAAGCCGCTCAAGGCGGCGAAGAACAGGCGGAAGTCGAAGGTGCCCTCGTCCGGCTCCGCGCGCGTCGGGATGGCCGCGATCTGCACGTGCCCGACCAGCGGCCAGTAGGTGTCGAGCTTGGCCACCGGATCACCTTCGGTGACCCCGACGTGGTAGGCGTCGAACATGAGCTTGATCCCCGGCCGATCGGCCTCCTCGATCACGGTCGCGGCTTCGGCGAGGGTGGAATAGAAGTAGCCGGGCGCATCCTTGGGGTTGAGCGGCTCAAGCAGCAGCGTCAGCCCGTGCGGCGCGGCCTTGGCCGCTGCCTCTTGGAGGTTCCTGACGAAGATCTTGCGGCCGTGCGCCCGGTCCTCGGGCTGCACCCGGCCGGCCATGCAGTGGATCGCCGTGCCGCCCGCCTCGACACAGAAGCGGATCGACTGATCGACGGCCGCCTGAAACTCGGCCTCGCGGCCGGCCAAGCGCGCCGAGCCCATTCTCGCCCGCCGCCACATCGCCGCGGACCGTATTCACGCCGAGCAGCTTGATGCCGTGCTCGGCGCATTTCGCTCGGACGTCAGCGGCCGGGATGTCGTAGGGCCAGTGGAACTCGACGGCCTTGAAGCCGGCCTTGGCCGCCGCGTCGATCTTGGCGAGCAGCGGGCGGTCCGGCCAGAGGAAGCCGAGGTTGGCGGAAAAGCGGAGCATGGGTCAGATGTCCGGATGCTGACGGTGTCGTCCCCGTCATTGCGAGGAGCGGAGCGACGAAGCAATCCAGGAGAGTGCACGAGGCTGGATTGCTTCGCTCCGCTCGCAATGACGAGCCGCAGGACGCTGTTCGCCGCTCATTTCAGCTTGAACGCGGCGTTGAGCGCCGCGATCTGGTCGGCGTCGAGATTGCGGACCGGCAAGCCGCGGGTCAGCACCACGAGCTTCGCCGTTTCTTCCAGTTCCTCTGCCGTGAAGACGGCGGCATCGAGCGACAGGCCGGCCACCACCGGCCCGTGGTTGGCGAGAAGCACGGCCGCATGATCGGGCGCGACCGCCCGCACGAGCGGCGCGACATCGGGCGAGCCTGGAACCGTATAGGGCAGCACCGGCACCCGACCGACCCGCATCACCATGTACGGGGTGATCGGCGGAATGGCATCGGCCGGGTCGACGTCGGCGAGGCAGGAGAGGGCGGTGGCGAAGGTGGAGTGAAGGTGCACCACCGCCTGTGTTTGCGGTCGCCCCTCGTAGAAGGCGCGATGCAGCGGCAGCTCCTTGGTCGGCTTGTCGCCCGAAACGTGTGCCCAGTCGGCGTCGAGCTTGGACAGGGCCGAGGGCTCGAGCAGGCCGAGGCAGGAGTTGGTCGGCGTGACCAGGAACCCGTCATCGAGACGGACCGAGATATTCCCGGACGAGCCGACCGTGAAGCCGCGCCCGAACAGCAGCCGGCCCCATTGGGCGATTCGGTCGCGGAGTTCGGCTTCAGTCATCGCTTCGGAGGGCCCTGTTGAAGGACGGGGTGTCCCTTCTCCCCGCAAGCGGGGCCAAGGGACGCAGCTTCGCTCCTCATGTCGGCAACCGCATTACCCACCGATCTTGCCGCCGAGTTCGTCCTCGACATGGGCGCGGACGATCTCGTCCATCGAGTGTCTCGGCCTTGAAGCCGAGCGCCTCGGCGCGGCTGGTGTCGAAATCGCGCGCCCAGCCCTCGACGATCTTGCCGATCGTCGCGTCGGGTTCGTGCCGGATCAGCTTGACGGCCTTCTCGCCGCCGACACGGCGCAGCGCCTCGATCTCCTCGCCGACCGTCGCCGAGAGCCCGGGCAGGCTGATGTTGCGGCGCCAGCCCATCTTCGACAGGTCGAGCGTCGCGGCATGGACCAGAAAGCCGACCGCCGCGCGCGGGCTCGCGAACCAGTGACGCACCTCGGTCGGCACCGGCAGCACCGCCTCCTGCCCGCTCAGCGGCTCGCGCAGGATGTTCGAGAAGAAGCCCGAGGCGGCCTTGTTGGGCTTGCCGGGACGCACGCAGATGGTGGGCAGGCGGATGCCGATGCCGTCGAAGAAGCCCCTGCGCGAATAGTCGGCGAGCAGCAGTTCGCCGATCGCCTTCTGGGTGCCGTAGCTGGTCAGCGGCGTCGAGAAGAACTCGTCGCCGATCTTGTCCGGGAAGGGCGCGCCGAACACCGCGATCGAGGAGGTGAAGACGACGCGCGGCTTGTAGGGCTGCTTCAGCCCCTCCTGCCGGATCGCCTCGAACAGGAAGCGCGTGCCGTCGAGGTTGATGCGGTAGCCCTTGTCGAAATCGGCTTCGGCCTCGCCCGACACGATGGCCGCGAGATGGAAGATCGTGTCGGCCCGCTTGGCCGCGAGCTTCTCCGCCTCGCCCGGCGCCGAAAGGTCCGCCGTGACCGTCTCGACCGCGCCGGCGAACCCGGCGGGCTTGGCCGGCTCGACCACGTCGACCAGCGTCAGCCGCTCGATCGGCTGGCCGCCGAGCGTCTTGTCGGCCACGAGCCGGTCAGTGAGCTTGCGACCGACCATGCCCGCCGCGCCGATGATGAGAATGTGCATTGGATCGAGGTCCTTCTTCGATGCAGCGGTCTAGCCGTCATGCGTCCTCGACTCGGCCCTCGGGCCGACTCGGCCGAGGACAAGATGCGGCCGACGGTCGAGGCCGCGTGGATGGCCGGGACAACCGGCCATCACAAGAACGGCGGGCGTTCACCGGTTCACCCGGCTCGAAACCAGCCGCTCGACCAGCAGGGCCACGATGATGATCGTGCCGATGGCGGAGCCCTGCCAGAACGGCGAGACGCCCATCAGGTTCAGGCCGTTGCGGATCATCACCATGATGAAGACGCCGATCAGCGTGCCGATCATCGAGCCGCGGCCGCCGTAGAGGCTGGCGCCGCCGATCACCACCGCCGCGATGGCATCGAGTTCCATGGCGTTGCCCGCCAGCGGGTCGGCGGACAGCAGCTGTCCCACCGAGAAGGCGGCCGCCACCGCCGCGAGCGCGCCGGACAGCACGTAGGGCAGCACGGAGTAGAACAGCGTGCTGAGGCCGGCCGCCCGCGCCGCCTCCTTGTTCGACCCTACCGCGTAGATCGTCCGGCCGCCCTTGGTGTAGGTCAGATAGGCCCAGGCGACCGCGTAGAGCACCAGCAGGAACAGCACGTTCGACGGGATGTCGAGGACGTTCGTGTAGACGATGTTCTGCAGGGCCTCGGGGATGGTCGAGATCGAGGTCTGGCCGGAAAAGATGTAGGCGAGGCTGCGGCCGATCGCCATGACGCCGAGCGTCACGACGAAGGCCGCCAGGCCGAACACGTTGATGATCAGGCCCGAGAACAGGCCGATGCCGGCGCCGGACAGAACCGCGGCCAGCGATCGCCAGCGGGATCGACATGTGCTGCAGCGCGAGGCCCAGAATGATGCCGGTGAGGCCCGCGACGGAGCCGACCGAGAGGTCGATGCCGCCGGTCAGGATGACGAAGGTCATGCCGACCGACACGATGCCGATCACCACCGACTGGTCGAGCATGTTGAAGACGTTGGAGCGCGTCAGGAAGTAGGGCGACAGGAACGACAGCACGATCGCGATCAGCAGCGCGAGGCCGAGCATGCGCACTTCCAGCCGCCTGGATAGCGAACTGGCCAGCGACGGACGCGCCGGACCGATGTCGGCCGGCACGGCGGCAGCCAAGGGTTTCGACCCCCGCGCGCTCATAAGAGCGGCTCCCACGCCTTGCATTGGCTCGGCGACCCTCCCTCCCCTCGCAGGGGAGGGTACCGCCCGAAGGGCGGGGGGTGGGGTGCGTCAGCCGGAGAGCCACCCCCTCCGTCACGGCTTCGCCGTGCCACCTCCTCCTGCGAGGGGGAGGAGGGCGCACCAACGTCGGCGAGCCAACGGCGGTCGCCACCTAGCTTCGCGCAACGACTGCCACTGCCCGCCATCACAGCGTTGCCGCCAGGGTGTCGATGCGGAACTTGACGGCCGCCGGCGGGCGGCAGCGGGTGATCCTTGACGAGGCTCAGGCCAACCCAGCCGAGGTCGTGGCCGCGCGGGCTCTTGATCGGCACCAGCATCGTGGCGCGCGGCATCGTCGCTCTCGGGCACGAAGACCGGCTCACGCTTGCGCAGCGCCTCGGGAATGCGCGTGTCGCTGAGAACGCGGGCCTCGCCGGGCTTGAAGCCCGGGTCGGCGCCGGGCTCCGCGACGACGCTGTTCAGGCAGATCATCTGCTCGCCTTCGATCAGCGCCCAGAAGCCGGCGCCGCCGTTTTCCTGCGTGAGATCCTGCAGCAGAGCCGTGTTGCGCGCCATGGAGGTGCGCGGCGCGGCGAGCAGGGTGAGCTTCATCTCGTCCAGCACGGCGCTCGGCAGATCGGCGATCGAGCGGCCGTCGCTGAGCACCACGACCCGGTCGCTCAGGCCGAGCAGCTCCTCGAAATCGGAGGAGACGACCACGACGGCAACGCCCTTGGCCGCGATATCGCGCAGCATGGCATAGATGCTGGCGCGCGTGCCGATGTCGACGCCCTTGGTGGGCTCGTCGAGGATCAGCACCTTGGGGTCGAGCAGCAGCCATCGCGCGATGATGATCTTCTGCTGCATGCCGCCCGAAAAATTCAGCATCGACGCGTCGTCGAGGCGGTGGCTCGGCAGGCCGAGGCCTTTCATCAACTCCTCCACCCGCTTCTCGCGGGCGCGGTAGCCGCGGCCGAAACCGCGATGTGCGCCGAGGTGGGCGAGCAGGAGGTTCTCCTTCACGGAGAGATCCGGCACGATGTTCTGCGTGCGCCGGTCTTCGGCCACGAAGCCCAGGCCGGCCCGGATCGCGGCCTTCGGATCGTCCGCCTTGAGCGGCTTGCCTTCGAACAGCACCGTGCCGCCGGTGCGAGGACGCAGGCCGAAGATGGCCTCGACGGCTTCCGACCGCCCGGCGCCGACGAGGCCGCCGAGGCCGAGGATCTCGCCGCGATGCGCCGTGAAGGATACGTCGCGCACCGCCGGCGCCGAGGCGAGGTTGCGGACTTCAAGCGCGACCGGCGCCTCGGCCGAGCGCGAAGGCGGGTGCGGGCTCGTGTAGATGGCGCCGAGTTCAGCGCCCACCATGGCGCTGATCAGCTCGCCCTGGTTGAGGGTCGCGGTCGGTCGCGCGTTCATCACCGTGCGGCCTTCGCGCATGACGGTCACGCGATCGGTGATGGCGAACACTTCCTCGAGCCGGTGCGAGACGAAGACGAGGCCGCGGCCGGAAAGGCGCAGCCGGGTCATGATGTCGAACAGCCGATCGACCTCGGTCGGGCTCAGCGAGGCGGTGGGCTCGTCGAAGATCATCAGCTTGGCCCGCACGCCGAGTGCCTTGGCGATCTCGACGAGCTGCTTTTGCGCCGACGACAGCCGCCGCACCTCCCAGTCGAGCGGCAAGGCGTCGCCCTGGCCGAGGCCGTCGAGCAGTTCGCGGCCGCGCTTGCGCAGCGCGCCGTAGTCGAGGCGGCCCTTGCGGCCGAGTTCGGGCAGGAAGATGTTCTCGAGCACCGTGAGATCGGGAACGAGGCTCGTCTCCTGCATCACGATCGCGATGCCGACGCGCAGCGCGTCGCGCGTGCTGCGCAGGCGGATGGGATAGTTCCGGTAGGTGATCTCGCCCTCGTCGAACCCGTAATGTCCGGCGATGACCTTCGACAAGCGTGGACTTGCCCGCGCCGTTGGCGCCGAGCAGGCCGTGGATCTCGCGTTCCCTCAGCTCGAAATCCGCGCCGGCCAGCGCCTGCGTGCGATCGAACGCCTTCGTAATGCCTTTGGCCGACAGCAGCGGCGCCTTCGGCTCGGGCGGGACCGGCGCGTTCACGCCGCCCTCCCGCCGATGGAGCAAGGCGCGTTACCTCTCGATAGACACCGTAAGGCCGGGGGGTCCTCCCTCCCCTTGCAGGGGAGGGTACCGCCGGAGGGCGGGGGGTGGGGTGGGATGCGGCAATTGTGAAACAGGCGGATTGTCTCGAGGCTTTGCTGCGATCCGGAGCCACCCCGCCCGTCACGCTTCGCGTGCCACCCTCCCCTGGAAGCGGGAGGGAGGGGGTGCGGCCAAGCCGGAACCAAGCAGGCGACCGCGGATGTCACCAGTCTCAAACCTCGTTGGCGAAGACGGTCTTCTTCACCGTCGGCAGTTCCTGGTCGATGTTGTCGCTGCTCACCGCCAGGATCGGGACGGTGACCTCCTTCTCGGGCGTGCCGCCGCCGAGCACCGTCATCAGCGCCTCGCCGGAGCGGACGCCCATCAGGTAGGGCTGCTGCATGCCGGACACGACGATCTGGCCGTTCTTCAGCAGGTCGACGAATTCGGGGATGCCGTCGAAGGCCGCCACCAGCAGCGTCGCCGTCGCGACGCCCGGCCTTGATGGCGCGCAGCGCGCCAATGGCCGGCTGCATCGGTCTGGATGAAGAGGCCGCGCAGTTCGGGATTGGCGGTCAGGATGTCCTGCGTGAACTTGAAGGTCTCGTCGGCCGTGTAGGACTGCATCTGCTGCAGCGCCGCCTGCGTCCCTTCGAAGCCGCCCTCCTTCATGCCGTCGAGGAACCCCTTGGTCCGGGCCTGGCCGTTCTTGCGGGCCTGCGAGATGGCCACGATGGCGACCGAGCCCTTTTCCCAGCCCTTCTTCTTCATCGCCGCCGCGAGCGCCGTGCCGACGTCATGCGCGCCCTTGTAATTGTCCGAGATGATGAAGGACGCGTAATCGCCGCTGTTGGTGCCGATATCGCCGATCACCACCGGAACGCCTGCCTTCTTGGCCAGCGCGAGCACGCTCGGGACAGGTGGAGGAATCGGTCGGCGAGATCACGATTCCGGCGACGCCGCGTGCGATGGAATCTTGGGCGTTCTGCAAGTTGTGTCTGGGCGCTGTTGTGTGAATCGAGCGCCGTGTAGCCGTAGCCCTTCTCCTTGGCGGCCGCCTCGACGCCCTTCGACAGGTAGCGCCAGAACGGCAGATCGAGCCCCGGCGTGAGATAGACGATCTCCTTGTTGGCTGCCTGCGCCGTGCCCCAGGGCGCGGTGCCTGCAGACGCCCCGAGAAGCCCGCCGACGGCCAGTTTCAATACTGTTCTGCGTTCCATGTTTCCTCTCCTGTTCGTTGTTGTCCCGCTTGTAATCCGCGGGTTTTCGATTGACCCATTCTAGAGCGAAGCGGGCCCGACCTCCAGGACGGAGCGCGTCGTGTCATAGATGCGCTCGGTATGCGCCGCAAAGGCCCGCACGACTGCGGCCTCATCGCGCCTGATCAGTGCTTGATAGATGGCCAAGTGTTCGCGATGGCTCGTCGCGATCGCGCCCGGGCGCGACACCGCCTGCCTGCGCCGGTCCATCATGTAGGCGTAGAGATCGGTGGCGAAATCGGCCAGCAGCGGGTTGCCCGAACTCCGGTAGATGGCAACGTGGAATTCGCGGTCGCTGATCAGGAAGCGGACGGGATCGTCGATTGCCGCCTGCTGCGCCTTCAGGAGTTTTTCGAGTTCGATCAGCGTGTCCTCGCCGATCCGGCGCGCCGCCGCCGCCACGACTTCCTGCTCGACCAGAAGCCGCGCCTCGTGCACGGCCTCGATGCCGTAGGCGTCGATCGCGCGGGCTGTGGCAAAGCCGATCGTGACGGCGCCGACGTCGGGCTTCAGCACGCGCGTGCGCGCTCCGTGCGAAACCTCCAGGATGCCGCGTGCCGACAGGACCTGGATGGCGCCCCTGACGGTTTCCCGGCTGACGTTGAGCGCGAGCGCGAGATCGCGTTCGCCCGGCAACGGGTCGCCCACCCGCAAGATGCCGGACGCGATCAGCGCGGCGATCTTGTTGCCGACTTGGTCCTTGACCGAACGCTTGACGATAGTGTCCCGAAACGACGGGACCGACATCAAGGCGACGGCTTCCGATTTTCGCGCTGCCGACGGCATGCCGCGCTCCAGAGTCTCGCTGGATGGTCCAGCAGACCAGTCAATTCAGCGTTGGACGGAGCCGGTTGTCAAGTGAAGGCGGCATTCGTCGCGACGACGCTTGCCTGAGGCGTTCGCAGCCTCATGTTCAATGGATGTCGTTCTTCGATCCGCCGCCGCTTAAAACGTTGTCCTGGCCCTGGGTTCGGCGGGGCCTGCTGACCGTGATGGCGGCACTCTACATCGGCTTTGGCTTCGTCCACGTGTTCGAGGCGCCGGCCTTCCTGCCGATCGTGCCGGGTTGGGTTCCCTCGCCGGAAGCGGTGGTGATCGGCACCGGCGTTTGCGAAATCGCCGGCGGCGTCGGCCTTCTTGTGCCGCGACTGCGCCAGTTTGCGGGCGTGATGCTCGCGGTCTATGCGATCTGCGTCTACCCGGCGAACGTCAAGCACGCGCTCGAGCACGTCGACATTCCGTCATTGCCGCACAGCTGGTGGTATCACGGGCCGCGGTTGGCGTTTCAGCCGGTGTTCGTCTGGTGGGCGCTGTTCTGCTCCGGCGTGATCGACTGGCCCGTCGGTGGGCGCAGCAAAGCGGTCGGCGTCGCGGCGGAGTGAGCGCTGCCGAGCAACGCTCATCGGTCTTGCGCAGCAGCTTGCGCTCGTTACGCTATCCGCGCCGAATCGGAGTTTCCAACGTGCGTTTTGCCTGCTTTGCTCTGCTTTCAGCTATAGCGTTTGTGCTGCCGACGGCAACGGTGCTGGCGCAATCCGATCCGTCCGGTTATGCGACCCAGGCCCACACGCCACAGGGCTTCAAGTTGCCTGACGGCAGCGGCTGCAGCGGTGACGTCGCGCGGTGGCAGGCGATCCAGGACAATGATTACCGCGGCGGCAATATCGGCCTGCCGGTCTATCACGCGATCCAGCGTGAGATCGCGCAGGCGGCTTCAGCCTGTTCTGCCGGTCACGATGCCCAGGCGAGCGCGATGATCCACGCCTCCCGCGCGCGGCACGGCTACCCACAATAGCTCAGCGGCGGTCGAGCCGATAGGTCAGGTAGCTCACGACGAAGTCCGGCATGGTGGGGCGGATGTCGCGCATATCGCGCACGGTGTGCATGCGTGTGAGTTCCGGCTTCGAGTCTTGCGCGAGCCAGGCGTGGATGCGCTCGACGAGGTCCGCGGCGGTCTCACGGGACCGAACGCGTTTCATGCAGCAGACGCGGACCGGGTCAAGGACGAGATCCATGCCCGAAACAAGTTCAACGTCGTCGGGGATCAGGCCGGTTTCTTCTTGCAACTCGCGGACGGCACTCCCGTCGATATCCACCCTGCCGGCCTTGACGTCGCTGCGGTCGGGCGTGCCCGACGGGAAGTAGATCTGACCGGCGGGCGCGGTGTGCGGCGCCATCTCCCCCAGGACGAAGGCGCCGTCGGCAGTCTCGATCGCGGCCATCGAGAAGATGTTGCGGATTTCCGTCGGGGGAAAGCCGAACTCGCGCCACGCCATGAAAGCCTTGAAGTTGGTTTCGAAGCACGCGCCGCGGAAGATAGCTCGGCCCGCCTCATCGGTCTCGACGGCACCGTGGCGCAAGAGCAGCACGCGGCCGTTGAACAGGTCCGGCGTTTGCGCCACCCGGGCACGCCAATGACGGTCGATCGCTTCGGATTGGGCGACCTCGAATTGCCATTCCGCCGAAACCATCCCGCATTCGACGCCCGCGACCTCGATGATTGAGCGTGCACTCAAAGCAGCGTGCCCTGCGCCACGATCACGGCGCCGCCACCGATCGAGGCCGAGATGAGCCTGCCGCCTTCCATATCGAGCCCAAGCGTCATCAAGCTGGGCCGGCCCATCTCGAAGCCCTGTTCGACGATCAAGGTGTGGTCGCCGTCGGCGTAACCGTCGAACAGCACGGTCGCACCGGCAAACGCGGCAAGCGCCGAGCCGGTCGCCGGGTCCTCGTGAATGCCGAACGTCGGGGCGAACATGCGAGCGTGAAAGGCCGCTTCCGGGGTCACGCTTTCACGCGAATAAACGAACACGGACTTGGGAAGCGGATCGGGGAAACTCTCCGGCCAGCGCTCGACAGCCGGTGAGGCGCGGCCGACGGCGGCCCGATCGCGAAGCGGAACCAGCAGGAAGGGTACACCCGCCGAGAAGACAGCGGGCACATGCTGGTCGAAGCCGATATCGGTCACGTCGAGAGACAGCGCCGCCGCGAGCGCTGGCTTGCTGGGCGCTTGCCCAGCCCGCTCGGGGAGCTTTGGCAGCGTGAAGCTCGCGCGAACCCGCCCTTTCACGCGTCGAACGATGCACTGCACATCGCCGACCTGTTCCTCGAGGACAATCGACAGATCCTGCCGCACGATCATCTCGGGCGCGCGGGTGAGGGCCAACAGCGCCGCAGTGCCGACTGTCGGATGCCCGGCGAAGGGAAGTTCGCGGGCCGGGGTAAAAATGCGGATCCGGGCGGTGTTCACCGGGTCCCGAGGCGCGGACACAAACACCGTCTCGGACAGGTTGAACTCGCGCGCGATCGCCTGGCAGCGCGCTGTGTCGAGCTCGTCGCAGTCGAGCACCACCGCGAGCGGATTGCCAAGAAACCGCTCGTCGGTGAAGACGTCCAGGACGTGGTATTGGAGCGGCATCGGAAAGCCTCGCGGTCGGACCCGCCGCTTTTACGGGTTCGGTCCGCGCACGCAAAGCAGCGCACCGATGCGCAGCGCCGTGGCGTCAGTGCCCGGTCGGATCGGCGTCGCGCGTCGCCTCGAACAGGAACCACGTCCGCCGTTCCGTCTCATCGATATAATTCTCGAGCAGGCTCGCCGTCGCGACGTCCCCGTTGTCATCGCACACCTGATGCGCCTTGCGCATGTTCTTGGCCATCTCGCGATTGTCGTTGAGCAACTCGCGCAACATGTCGAGCGGCGGCACAAATTCCGCGTCGTTGTTTCTGACCCGCGTGAGCTGGTTGATCTGCCCGATTGAACGCAGCGTCTTTTCGCCGATTTTGCGTGCCCGCTCGGCCAGCGGATCGGTGGTCGCGAAGATCTGGTCGGCATGCTCGTCGAGCAGCAGATGGTAGTCGCGGAAATGCGGACCTGTCATGTGCCAATGGAAATTCTTTGTCTTCACGTAAAGCGCGAAGGCATCAGCAACGAGGAGTGCGAGTTCGGCCGCGACTGCACCGGTCGCGTTGCCCCCAAGATCGCTCGGCGTGTTCAGGGCCGCACTGTTCGTATCCGCTTTGAGCGGTTTCTGTGACCTTGCCATGCTGTCTCCTTTTGCGGCTTCGATCAGCTCACGCGGCCCGACAACACGAGCCGGGAGCTTTGCGTTCCGTTCGACGGTGCCGCTGAATCAGTTCTTAACCCGGGACCTCTACCGTAGCCACCGCTCAACGGCCTGGATCTCGCCTCGTGGCTGATCGACCCACCTATTCCATCGTGCTGCCGATCTTCAACGAAGAGGCCGTGCTGCCGCTGCTGCTGCCGCGGCTCGACGCCTTGCTCGAGCGCCTCGACGGACCGGCAGAGGTCATCTTCGTCGACGACGGCAGCCGAGACCTGTCGGCTTTCATCCTGGAGCAGCGCGCACGGCTCGATGCGCGGTTCGCCTACATCCGACTGTCGCGCAACTTCGGCCATCAGGTGGCAGTCTCGGCGGGACTGGACCACGCCCGAGGCGACGCGGTGGTTGTCATGGACGCCGATCTCCAGGACCCGCCCGAGGTTCTGCTGCAACTCGCGGCCAAATGGCGCGAGGGCTTCGACGTCGTCTCGGCGCGCCGCCGGGCCCGGCACGGCGAAGGTCGCTTCAAGCGCGCCAGCGCGCACCTGTTCTACCGGCTGGTTAGCCGCATCGCCTCGGTCGACATTCCCGAGGACGTCGGCGACTTTCGCCTTATCGACCGCAAGGTGGTGGATGCCTTCTGTGCGCTGCGCGAGCGCGAGCGCTTCGTGCGTGGCCTGTTCGCATGGGTCGGCTATCGACACGCTGTGGTCGAATTCGACCGGCCGGCGCGTGCGGCGGGCGAAACCAAATACCCGCTGCGCAAGATGGCGAGCCTCGCGGTCAACGGCATCATCAGCTTCTCGGAGGCGCCGCTGCGCGTCGCGCTCTGGGGCGGACTCGGCGTCTCGGCTCTCGCTTTCTTGTATGGGGTCTACGTCATCGGCCTGTGGGCGTTCGGCACCACCGTGCCGGGCTGGAGCTCGACCGTGGTGGTGACCGCCTTCCTGGGTGGCGCCAACATGATGATGACCGGGGTGATGGGCCTCTACGTGGGCCGTATCTATTCCGAAGTGAAAGCGCGGCCGCTCTATCTCGTGGACCGCAGCATCGGCCTCGACCGCGAGGCCGCGAACGGCGCCGCATCGCAGCATGACGTGCCGGCTAAGCGAGCGCCTATGCGGGCTCGATTGGCCGGGGGAGGCCGTTGACGGCCCTGGCACCCCGTGCACGGCCAGCCATCTGGACATCGGGTCAACTCGCCCATGCACTTATGCTCGCGGTCGTCGTGCTCGCGGCCATCCTCGTCCAGAGTCTGTCCGAGACGAACACCGACGTCTCCTGGTTGTTGACGCTGGGCGAGCGGTGGCTGGCTGGGGATCGTCCCTACGTCGATTTCGTCGAGGTCAACCCGCCCGCCTCGCTTCTTCTCTACATGCCGGCGATCTTTGCTTCCCGATGGTTCGGCCTGTCCCCAGAGGCCGCGACGATCACCTTCGCGCTCGTCGGCTCGGTCGCGAGCGCCATCCTGACGGTGCGCCTCCTCGCGTCGGCGTCGCTCGTCCCCGCGGCGCGTGAACAGGCGATGGTCTTGGTCCTCACCGGACTGCTGACGATCATCCCGACCGGCGACTTTGGCGAACGCGAGCATATCGCCACAGTCACGATGCTGCCCCTGCTGGCTGCCCTTGCAGCACGTTCCGTCGCGCTACCGGCCAGCCTTTCCATGGCTGTTCTGGCGGGGGTGGGTGGCGGGGTGGCGATAGCCATCAAACCGATGTTCGGTCTGGCCCTGATTGGGCCAGCGTTTGTGCTGCTGGCAGGTCGCGGGTGGCGCGAGACCATGGCTTCCGCGGAACTGCACGCGGCCTGGATCATCCCAGCGGTCTACTCTCTCTTGGTCGTCCTCGCTTTCCCCGCCTTCACGCAGGACGTGCTTCATCGCGTGCTCGTCGCCTATGTGCCGTTCCATCAGCCCTGGCTCGTTTTCGCGCTCCAGCCCATCACGTTTGTGGCCTGCGGTTTTGCCGGTCTCGCGCTGCTGGTGCGGCGGCCCCCGATCTGGTCCACGATGCTTCTTCTGGCCGCCCTTGGATTCGAAGTCGCTTTCTTTTGGCAGGGTAAGGCGTGGGTCTATCAGGCGCTGCCGGCTGTGCTTCTTTCGGCCGCCGCCCTTTCTGGCGAACTGCTGAATGCAGAAGGCGGGCCGGGAAGGCGGCGGCGCTGGCTCACTGCCGCGGGTGCGGCGCTTGCCGTCTGGTCGGCTCTGAGTTTTGCTCGGCATCCGACAATAGGCGCGGCCGTGCCGGGGCTCGCGGCGGCGATCGAATCCGAAAGACCGCACCCGACGATGCTGGCCCTGAGCTCCGACATTGCGGTCGGTCACCCGCTGGTGCGAGATGTCGGCGGGCGTTGGGTCGGGACTTTTCCGTCTCAGTGGATCAGCCGCAACGCCGAGCGGCTTCTTGCACAGGGCGTTTCGCCCGAAACCGGTGCGGAACTCGATCGGCTGAGCCGTCAGGAACAATCCGCGGTGGCGCAGGATCTCGCGTCGAAACGCCCTGACGTTGTCCTGATCGACGGCCCGCGTGGCGAGCGCTACGTCGCCGAGCATCCGGCCATTGCGGCGGAAATGTCGGCCTACGAACAGCGGGGGGCTTTCGGGCCAATCGCACTCTGGGTCAGGCGCTGAGCCCGGCCCTGACTACGTGCCAAGTGCTCGACCGCGTGAGCCGGTGCATTCAGCCGTGGCGTGCATAAAGCGTCCAGTGACCGCCTGACAATGACGACGTCGGCACGTCCAGCGCCTTGATGAACTGCGTCGGGCAGCCGTCCGGTCCAAGCATCAGGCTTACCGGTGCTGAGCCGCTGTTGGGTGTCCCGTCGAAGACGTACCAGTCCGGCGCTGCACGGCACGGCCACGCGATATCGACCCGCTCGAGCGTGACGTTGCGCATGGCCGCATGGTAATCGATGCCGACTTGGGACGCCGTCGAGAACGACCCGGCATAGGTCGGATTGGGGCGTTCAGCCATCGCCGAGACCAACCTCGAGACCTGCCCGCGCCCAGACACCACGAGCCGGAGATCCTGTGCCCCTTGTCCAATCGAAAAGAGCAGGATGAGCACAGGAACGAGCCATCGACCATGGCGGTTCGAAGCCGCGCGCGCGGCAGCTTCGGCCATGGTCAACGCGGCGATCACGCCGCAGACGAGAAAATAACGCGGAAAGTCGGTGTTCGGCGGATTGGCAAGCTTGATTAAGGCTGGGGCTAGGACCAATCCCATCAAGGCCATGCACAGCCGAAATGGGCTGAGTTGCTTCGCGCGGATTGCTACCGCAAGGCCGAGGCCGACGATTGCCAAGGCGAGCCAGGCTGGTGTGGCCGTGGGCAAGCCGAGAACCGCGTCGGCCATGCCTCCAAAACCGATCGCGAAGCGGCGAGGCGCGTAGGACGTTCCCCCAACCGTAAAACGGCCGCGGACCAGAATTCCCGCCGCGAGGGCAACAGCCGCCGGCACGAGGCAGACCACCGACGGACCGAACAGCCGGAGGAATGCACGGACCACGATCCACCGTGATCCAGGCGGACGCTCTATCCATAACTGGGCGGCGGCGGCAAGTCCGATGATACCGGCGCCGAGCACCATCGTCAGGTGGCACAGCGTACCGAGCCCGATCGCAAGGCCCAACCGCCATCGCTGCCGATTGAAGTCGCGGGCCGAGCCGGCCTCGAAGGCGAGCGAAATCGCGATTTCAAGCGATTCGATGGCGACGAGGACAGCCAGGATCAGCCCGGCATAGCCGCGGGCTTCCGAGCCGTAGTTCACAAACGGGATGGCGATCGCGAAAATGAATCCGGCGAGAAGGCCGGCTGCCGGGCTGCTGCGGAAGCCGATCCGCGCCGCCAACGCGACCGAAGCTGTTCCCATCGCGATAGACGGTAGGCGATAGAGCAGGGAGGGCTGTCCGATCCCGACGACGAACATCCATAGGGAGTTCAGGAAGTGATTGTTGTCGTGCGAGATGTTCCAGAATATCTCGTCGGGCCTCCGAATCTTGGTCAGCAGGTCCAGGGTCCAGATCTCGTCCGTCCATAGATCGCCGCGCGCCCCAAGGACACGTAGCGCGAGGCCGAGCGCGAGGATCGCCAGCAAAACTGCGGTGGGGGACAGGGAGCCCGCCGCTGGCCTTGGGACGGCAGTGGTGAGCGTCATTTCTCCGGCCTCGTCACTCCGCGCCGTTTCTTAGGCGCGTCGGTTTTGACTTTCGCTGGTTTTGACTAACGTTCCGTCGAAGTCCAATGCGAGTCGCGGCGGGCAAACGAGCGGCGGCAGTCGGCTCAGGATGCTCGCCGCTTGAGCCGGACGCGGGCGCCGTAACCTGTCCGCGTCGCAGGTGCTACGCCTTTGATTGACGAGTCGGTTCAAGGACAGAAGCGGATTTGACCGAAACGGAAGCTTGGACGTCAGCTTGGGTCACGTTCCTTGAATAACTCGACGGGGGTTCGCGGGTCTGCCGAGCCGACCGGGCTCGTCGAAGACCAGCGCGGGACCGGCCCAAGAGGCGTTCTCGCTTTGCGCCGTTGGCCCGTCGCCAAGCTGTCGCTGGTGGCGATTTGGCTCGTGGCCGTGCTTGCCCTGGCGTCGCGTCACGCCATGTGGCGCGACGAGGTCAGGGCACTCTCTCTGGCCTTGCGCGGCGACGACGTGGTCGGGATGTTCGACGGGCTGCGTGGCGAGGGCCACCCGGCCATCTGGTATTTATTGCTTCGCGCAGCGCACGGAATCGCGCCCACCACGCTGGTCCTGCCGATCGTCGCGGCGGTCGTCGGCATTGGGGCGGTCTTGCTCCTGGTCTCGGCCTCGCCTTTCCGTTGGCCCTTTCTCGCGGTTGTGCTTTTCGGGCAGGTCTGCCTCTACGAGTACACCGTCAAGGCGCGCAACTACGGGATCAGCATGCTGATCCTCTTTGCGGCCGTGATCGTCTATTCACGGCTCGGGGCGGGCTTTCTGACCGGCGCCCTCCTTTTCATCCTTGCCAACTGCAACGTCCATTCCGGCATTCTCGTGCTGGCGTTTCTGGGCTTCGTCGCGCTCGAACACCTTCGCCAGCATGGGCTGCGGCCCGGGCGGCCGCTGCTCGACTTTGTGGTCTGCGCGCTGCTCGCCGCGGCTGGGCTGGCGGTCTGTGCCGTCACCGTTTACCCGCCCGTGAACGATGCGGCTGCAGCGCAGACATCTTTTGGTCTTAGCACTGTCGTGACCGCGCTTGCGCTGCCGGGAACCGCCTTCGCTGGCCTCTTCCCTCTCATCGGACACAACGGCCCCACGCCAGCGATCAATTCGCTCATTCTTTTCGGCAGCACGCTGGCCCTCATTCGCGTCCCGGCAGCGGCACTGGCCGCCCTTGCCGCACTGCTCATGCTGTCGGTCTTCTTCCAGGTCATCTATCCCGGCGGTTATCGCCACCAGGCGCTCTGGCTGGTGTTCTTGGTCGCAATGTACTGGATGTCACTGCAAGACGGGCATCGGGCAGTGACCCCGCCATCACGAGTCTCCGCTCTGGCAGAACCCGCAGGTGTCGTTCTGCTGGCCATTCTGTTCGCGCTGCAATTGTTTCCGTCCGCCGACGGGGTTGCGGACGCGCTGCGCGGCGTCCCCGAAAGCCGCAGCAGGGATCTGGCGCACCTCGTCGCGGCGCATCCGGAACTGCAACAGTCATGGATCTTGGCGGACCCGGATTATTTGGTCGAGCCGCTGCCATATTACCTCTCAAATCCGACCTACCTGCTGCGTGAGCACAGGGCCGGGTCCGTCGTCACTTTCACGGCCAAGGCGCAACTGCATCTGACGCTCGACGACGTCCTCGCAACTGCGCGACGCCTGCGTACAGAGAGTGGGCACCCGGTGCTGATCCTGCTCTCGAAGCCGCCCGCCGCCGGAACCGCCGAGGCCATTGCCGAGGGCTATGATTGGACGTTTACGGCACCAGTGGCCCAGGTGACACAATTCCTCGCGGCCACGCGGCACCTCGCAGGCTTTGCCCCGGCACGCACCGATGAAACCTTCGATGTGTACGTGCTCGACTAAAGTTTATTCAGTGTTTTGGGTCGATAAGGAGGAATTCAAGACCGGGAAATTCGCATGGAATCGGGCGCGAGCCAGTTGGACTGCGGAACGCGCGAACGGAGTCCGGTGCGGGCACTCGACTATCTCCGCATCGCCCGCCTGGACCACAGCACCAAGCACATCTTCGTGCTCCCGGGAGCGGCGCTCGCCTATATGCTGCGCGGGCCGCTGTCACCGTCGCCGCTGGTTCAGATTGGGCTCGGCCTCGTCACCGCAGTTTCGATCGCCTCCGCCAACTACGTCATCAACGAGTGGCTGGACCGGGAGTTCGACCGCCACCACCCGACCAAGTCGCAGCGGACCGCAGTGCAGAGCGAACTGTCCGGCGGCCTGGTCTGGCTCGAATGGACCTTTCTGATCCTGATCGGGTGCGGCGCGGCCCTGCTGGACAGCAAGACGATGTTCCTGGCCGCGGTGGCGTTCGGGTTGCAGGGGCTGCTCTACAACGTGCCGCCGGTTCGGACCAAGACGACTCCATACCTCGACGTCATATCCGAATCGATCAACAATCCCCTCCGGCTGATCATCGGCTGGGCGATGATCGACCCAACCTCGCTTCCGCCGGCCTCGGTGATCCTCGCCTATTGGCTCGGCGGCGCCTTTCTGATGGCGGCGAAGCGGCTGTCCGAATATCGCGAAATCACGGCGGCGCACGGAAAGGCCCTTCTCACCCGATATCGGGCCAGCTTCGCGGGCTACACCGATACGTCTCTGCTGCTGTCCTGTTTCGTCTACGCCATGATGTCGGTGTTCTTTCTGGCGGTCTTCTTCGTCAAGTACCGCATCGAATATCTCCTCATGCTCCCCGTGATCGTGATCATGTTCGCCTACTACCTGGCCATGGCCTTGCGGCCCGGCTCTTCGGCCCAAAAACCCGAGCGGCTGTTTCGCGAACGCGGCCTCGTGGGGCTGGTTCTGCTTTTGACAACAGTCTTCGGGTTCACGACGCTGGTGAACCTTCCCGCGCTCGGGCCCCTGATGAGCCAGCAGTTCATCACCCTGCGATGAAAGCCCCCCCATTCGAGCCGGTGGATTGGGATCCCATCCGGTTGGTCGTTTTCGATGTGGATGGGACTCTGTACCGCCAGTATCCGGTGAGATTGCGCATGCTGCGCGACCTGCTGGTCCACGGCGCCGGGCGGGGCGACTTTGGTCCGCTCAGGGTGCTGGCGAGCTACCGCCAAATTCGGGAGCGCGCCGCGGGCGCCGAGAAGCCCGATTTCGAAGGAAGAGTCATCGCGGAAACCGCGAGCGCCACTGGGGCGCCTTGCACGCGGGTCGCCTCCCTCGTCACCGAGTGGATTCATATCCGGCCTCTGCGCTACCTGCGCCCTAGCCGTTATGCAGGCGTCGAGGCGGTCTTCGCCGGCTTGCGCCGTCACGGAAAACCGATCGGAGTCCTGTCGGATTATCCCGCCCGTGCCAAACTTTCCGCCCTGGATTTGCATGCCGAGTTCGTGGTCGCGGCCGGCGATGACGATATCGGTTGGTTGAAGCCGAACCCGATCGGCCTGCAGACGCTGTTGGCCCGCGCCGGTGTGCGCCCACACGAAGCGCTGATGATCGGGGACCGGGTCGACCGGGACGGAGCCGCGGCGGCTCGAGCCGGCGTACGCGTGCTGATCCGGTCGGGACGACCCATCGACGGGTGGCAGACTTTCGCTGGCTACGACGATGCGGTCTTTGCACCGCTCCTCGATGTGAGGCCTGCAGGCCAGGCTTCGGTTGCCGGACTTGCCAATCCGGCCAAAGCGGACGCTCAGAGGCCCTCGGCCGAAAAAACCCTGCTCGGCGCGACGAACTCGTCCTGAGCTGCCACGAGCAGGATCTCGCGCGCCTTCGCCTCCTGCGTCCGTCGCAGCAAGCCATAGATGGATGAGGCGGCGCGGGAGAGTGCGTCAGGCACGGCCCGCGTTTCGAGCATGTGCACGAAGAACAGGGCCGCGATGGCGTCTCCCGCCCCATTCACCGCCACGTCGAGCTTGGGCGTGCGGACTCGCCACAAGGCGGCACCGTCCGACGCGACGAGATCGATGCTGTCGGGCGGCGTCTCCTCACCCAGGTAGGAGGTGACCAGGATGGTGCCTGGACCGGTCGCGTGGACCGCCGCGAGCCCGGCGCGCAGCCCAGTCACATTGGCGGTGGCGCTGCCACACAGGAGCTCCAGCTCGAATTGGTTCGGCGTGATGATGTCGGCCGCTGGGACGGCGCGGTCGCGCATGAATTCGGCGATGCCGGGCCGCACAAAAATGCCCCGGCCGACGTCGCCGATCACCGGGTCGCAGCAATAGAGCGCACCGGGGTGCTCGGACTTGACAGTCGCGACGGCGGAAAGGATCGCGATGCCGGTATCGGCGGAACCCATGTAGCCTGAGAGCACACCGTCGCACGCACCGAGCACCCCCCGCTCCGCCATGCCGGCCACGCATTCGCGGATCAACCCCGCGTCGAACACCTGGCCACGCCAGGCGCCATAGCCCGTGTGATTCGAGAACTGGACCGTGTGGATCGGCCAGACCTCGTGCCCGAGCCGCTGCATCGGGAAGGTTGCGGCAGCATTGCCGACATGGCCGTAGGTGACGTGGGATTGAATGGAGAGGATGTTCATAGCCGTTCGAACTCAGTCATGGTTTGGGGCAACCGGGATTTGCTCCCGCTTGCCAGGCGGGTTTTCGAACGCCCTTGAAGGTCAGGTCCGCCAGGCGCGTTCGTCGCCGCTGAAAACAGGTTAGATTCAGAATAGCTTAAGCGCGCTTCTTGCGAATCCTGCAACGTCCTTCGGCTAAACTCTCCGTTCCTGTCGAGGGAGGGATCAGCGGTGTTCAGCTTTCGCGGCCGCATCGGCCGGTGGGATTTCTTCAAGGGCTGCATGGCGCTGGCCGCCGCCTGCCTCATTCCGGCCGCACTCGCCATGGCCTTCATCGGGCCGATCCGGGACGGTAACCAGGTGGCTCTGCCGATTTTGATCGTGCTGCTGGTGGCCTTTGCTGCGGTTGTCCTTTGGATCGGGCTGGCCTTGCAGGCCAAGCGTCTGCGCGACATCGGCTGGGCTCCGCTCTACGTCCTGCCGGCCTGGTTCGTGTTTCAGGTGCTGGACTCCGGCTTCGCAATGCTCAAGCCTCAGTTCGCGGTCGGCCATGACCAGCACCAGACGGCGATCGGGGCAGTGGTGAATCTGATCCTGTTCGGAGCGATGATGTTCTGGCCGGGCAACGACGGGGCCGAGCCTACGCCGTCGTCGCGGAACATGGGTATCCGGCAGATCGATTTGCCGGGTGCGCCGCCCTCGGTTCCGGCGATCCGGCCCGTCGTGGCAACTGGGCCCACATCCTTCGGCCGCCGGGGGCTCGCGCGCTGAGCGCGGGCGGTGTCAAGCCTGATGGCGGACGAGGCGATTTAGACGTCTGGAGCGTTTTATGAGGCGGAAACCCGCGATCTGGTCCAGCGTGGCGCGCCGATAAGGAGGCCATTCTCCCGAGGAGGTGCTTCCGCAAGGCGTGACGGGGAGCTCGACACGTCACCCGCGCTTCGTGCGCAGCACGACGGCGGCTCGGCGCCAGCGCTTCGTGTCGGTGGCAATGTCGGACAATCGGTACCTTGAACGTTCTTGAGACGAGACGCCGGGTTCGAGCGGCGCAGTCGAAACCAGGAAAATACGATGCCGAGGCTCTTTCCGATCATTGCTGGCGTGTTTGCCGCGCTTTCGGTCTGCACTTTGCCGGCCCGGGCGCAGCTTCCGCCGGGCATCTACGCGGGGGAGGGCACCACCCGGGATGCCGCGGCCGGCACTTACAAGATCGACTCCGACCATACGGCCGTGATCGCCAAGGTCAGCCACATCGGCTACGCGCTCAGCGTCTTCCGGTTCAACAAGGTGGAGGGCAGTCTGACCTGGGACCCGGCGCAGCCGATGAAGTCCACATTGAAAGCCCTCGTCCACACAACGTCGATCACGACGCCAGTCGAGGGTTTCGCTAAGGAGCTTGCGGGCAAGGGATACCTCAATGCGGATCAGTTTCCCGACGCCACCTTCGTCTCGACCGCCTTCCACCCGATCGACGCGAGCCACGGCCAAGTCGATGGCCATTTCACGCTGATGGGCCAGACCCGCCCGGCCACCTTCGACGTGAGGCTCGAGGGCGCCGGAAAAGGCTTCATGGGCCACCCGCGCATCGGGGTCGAAGCCAGAACCCGGATCAATCCCCAGGACTACGGCCTCGCCTCGCTCTTCGGCCCGACCATCCTGATCGAGATCGATGCCGAATTCGCGGAAGGCTCCTGACAGCCAAGCCGGATCGCTCACGCTGCATGGCCTCGAACGCGATCCAATCTGCGCAGCGGCTGTAAACCGTGATAAGGAGGTGTGGCATTTTGTCCAGGGACAGCGTGCCATGCAATCTCGCCGACCTCTCGCTGTGCTCCTGTGCGCCGCTCTTCTCGATATCCTTGGCACGCATTCAGCCTCCGCTGAAACTCAGCTGGGCTGCAGATCGCCAGTGCCTCTCGCCACTAGCAACCTCGTTGTCCACTGTCGCTACGTGACGATCGAAATCGAAGCGGGTGCGGTCGCGACGCTGGTCGGCCGCGACCAGCACGGCGAACCGAGCGCCGTGAACCTGCGATCGGGCGCGATCTATGTCGACGACCATCCAGCGGCTGATCGTGAACCGTTCCAGATCCGGACGCCGGATGCCATCGCATCGGTGCGGGGAACCAGCTGGGCTGTGGACGTCAGCGCCGCTCGCAGTTCAGTATTTGTGGTCGCCGGGTCCGTCCAGGTGCGACGCCGGCTCGATCAGCGAAGCGTGCGCCTGACAGCCGGGGAGGGGGTCGATGTCGAGGCCGAGACAAATCCCCTGGTGGTGAAACGATGGCCCGCGCCCCGCGTTCGAGCGCTGCTGAACCGCCTCGGCCGGTGAGGTGACGGTTCGGCGCCTTCGGGCGGCGCCGTCGACGCTGCTTGCGCTCGGTTTCGCGCTGATCTGGACCGCATTCATCGTCAGGCCGCATGTCGAGGGCCTGTCCAGCCCGATCGATCGGTTCGAGGAAGTCTGTCTCGATCTCCGCTTCAGGCTCGCCTCGGCGATGCCGCCGCCCCGCGACGTGGTTATCGTCGCGATCGATGACGAGACCGTCCGCCGCGCAGGGAGGTACCCCTTGTCGCGTGCCCAACTCGCTGCGATGGTTCAGGCCGTGGCTCGCCAAGGCCCGAGGAGTATTGCTCTCGACATGCTGCTGCTCGATCCGGCAGCGGGCCAAGACGATGCCCTGTTGGCGCAATCGCTGCAATCGGCGCGAGCGGTCGTCGCGGCGGCGGCCGTGTTCAGCGATGACCAACACAGCACCTCATCTGGCACCTTGCCAAGACCATCCAGGCTCCTCTCGCCGATCAAGCCCATCGCAGATGCCGCCGAGGCGGAACTCGTGAACCTGTCCACAGGCCTCGGCGGCATACCGCGCCACGTCCCGCTTCTGCTTGACGACGGCAGGGATGTCCTCCCGGCTTTCGTCCTGCTAGCGGTCGCCTTGGCGGATGATGTTGTGCCGAAGTTCGCCGAGGGCAGCGTAACCTTGGGCAAGCGGACAATTGCGCTCGATCTCGGCCAGGCCCTCGTGCTTCGCTATTACGGCTCGCGCGGGACCATACCGACTTTCAGCGGCTCGGCGCTGGATGGGCTGCCCCAGTCGGCCCTCAAGGATCGCATCGTCGTGATTGGTACGACCGCGGCAGGGGCTGGGGACAGCTTTCCGACCCCCTTCTCGAGCGTGGTGCCGGGTGTCGAAATCCTGGCGACAGGCATTGCGAACCTGGAGTCAGGAGACGCGCTCATGCGCACGCAGGCCACGCGCTGGTTTGACGCGGCAGCTGCGGCGAGCCTCGCGGTCGCGACAGTTTTCCTCATCGCCTTGCGACGGGGCATGGTGGGCCTCGTGCTCGTCATGCTGATGGCCGTGGCTTGGGCTGCGGTGTCCTTTCTGGCCTTTTGCCGAGGTTATTGGATCAGCACGAGCTTGCCCATTGTGGCCATGACACCCGTGGCGGCGCTGTTTGGCGCGGTGCGGCTGTGGCAGGAACGACGAATGGCCGCGCGCCTCGCCGGCGTGGAGGGACGCTTGAGCGCGTTCCAAGCGCGTCCGCTCTCGACCCTGCTGGCGACCGATGCCTCGTTCCTGACCGAGCCGCAGGTCCAGGACGCCGCCGTTCTCTTCGTCGATCTCGCAGGCTACACCGGCATCAGCGAGTCGGGTGATCCCGTCGGTGTACGAGACCTGCTCAAAAGCTTCCATGGCCTCGTCGATCGGACCGTTGAGCAGCACGGCGGCTTCGTGGCCAATTTCATGGGCGACGGAGCCATGGTTCTGTTTGGTTTCCCGAGGCCGGATGCCGCCGCTGCTTCCCAGGCGGTCGCGGCTCTCGTGGCTCTCAAGTCACAGCTCAGCGCATGGGGCCGTCCGAACGAAACGGGCTTAAGTCAGCGCGTCAAGGCGCAACTCGCGGCGCATTATGGATCCGTCGTTATTTCACGCCTGGGCGGCAACTCGCATCAGCAGATCACCGCGACCGGCGATAACGTCAACATCGCAAGCCGCCTTCTCGAAACCGCCAAGCAGCACCGGGTCTCGCTCGTGATCTCCGATGCCCTGTTCCGAGCGGCCGGCTCGACCGGGCGAGCCCACTTCTCCGCTCCGGTCGAGATCACCATCCGCGGACGAAGCCAGCCCTTGCTGGCGCGGCTGGGATCCCGCCCTGTCCAGGAGGATGGGATCAACCCTGGACGAGAGAGACCGGAAGAGCCGACCGCACTCTGAGGGTCACTCCCGTTTGCCTGTCGAGCTTAGTTCCGCGCCTTGTCGACCAGCTTGTTCTTGCGAGATCCACGGCATCATGGCGCGCAGCTTCTCGCCGACCTCCTCGATCTGGTGGGCGTTGTTGCGGGCGCGGGTCGCCTTGAACGAGGTCTGGGCGACCTTGTTCTCGAGCATCCAGTCGCGCGTGAACTTGCCCGACTGGATGTCGGTCAGCACCCGCTTCATCTCCGCCTTGGTCTCGGGCGTGATGATGCGCGGGCCGGTGACGTATTCGCCGTACTCGGCGGTGTTGGAGATCGAGTAGTTCATGTTGGCGATGCCGCCCTCGTAGATGAGGTCGACGATCAGCTTCACCTCGTGCAGGCACTCGAAATAGGCCATCTCGGGCGCGTAGCCGGCCTCGACCAGCGTCTCGAAGCCGGCGCGGATCAGCTCGACGAGGCCGCCGCAGAGCACGACCTGCTCGCCGAACAGGTCGGTCTCGCATTCTTCCTTGAAGGTCGTCTCGATGATGCCGGCGCGGCCGCCGCCGATCGCCGAGGCGTAGGACAGGCCGAGGTCGTGGGCGTTGCCCGAGGCGTCCTGCGCGATGGCGATCAGGCAGGGCACGCCGCCGCCCTTCTGGTATTCGGAACGCACCGTGTGGCCGGGGCCCTTGGGCGCCACCATCAGCACGTCGATGTCGGCGCGCGGCTCGATCAGGTTGAAGTGGACGTTGAGGCCGTGGGCGAAGAGCAGCGCGGCGCCGTTCTTCATGTTGGGCGCGAGGTCGGCCTTGTAGATGTCGGCCTGCAGTTCGTCGGGCGTCAGCATCATGACGACGTCGGCCCATTTGGCGGCCTCGGCGACGCTCATGACCTTGAGGCCCTCGCCTTCCGCCTTCTTGGCCGAGGCGGAGCCCTCGCGCAGCGCCACGACGACGTCCTTGACGCCGCTGTCGCGCATGTTGAGCACATGGGCGTGGCCCTGGCTGCCGTAGCCGACGACGGCGACCTTCTTGCCCTTGATCAGATTGAGATCGGCATCCCGATCGTAGTAGACGCGCATGACTGAACAGTCCTTCTATTTCCGCCCTGCGGGATGGGCGCGTTTAGCGCGGCGAGGTGTCCCGGCAACCCGGGATTCGGCTTCCTCGTCATGGCCGGGCTCGTCCCGGCCATCCACGTCGTACGTGCGGCGCAGCGTGGATGCCCGGCTCGGGCTGGGCAAGACGGACGACCGAGCTCACTCCGGAACACCGGATAAGCGAGGCGATCAGCAGCGCCGCCATCGTGTAGTTGAAGATCGCTCAGGTTGCGCGGGATGGCTCAGCCAGCGCTGCAGGCCCGCGCCGAAGCCGACCCAGGCCGCGATCGCACGGGAGGGTGACGAGCCCGAACACCGCCGTGATCACCAGGACGCCGAGCGTATAGCGGTTCGGGCAGTGTAGGTCGCGCAGGCCGTGACCGCCATGATCCAGGCTTTCGGGTTGACCCACTGAAAGGCCGCGGCCTGCAGAAAGGTGAGCGGCTTGGCGCCCGCCGCGCCGCTCTTGAGCGGACCCGGAGCGGGCGATCTTGACCGCGAGATAGACGAGATAGGCCGCCCCGAGCCATTTCAGCACGGTGCAGCAGCACCGGCGCGCGCACGAAGACCTCGGCGAGCCCGAGGCCCGACCAGCAGCGTCATCAGCGCGAAGCCGAGGTCGACACCCCAGAAATGCGGCAGCGTGCGCCGGAAGCCGAAGTTCAGCCCCGAGGTCATCAGCATGAGGTTGTTCGGCCCCGGCGTGGCCGAGCCACGAAGGCGAACAGGATGAGGGCGGGGAGGAGGGTGAGCATGCGGATGCCTAACAGATGACGGCCACGTCGGCGGAGACCCTTCGCCCCCTGCGGGAGAAGGTGGCGCGAAGCGCCGGATGAGGGGTCGGGCCGACCTCGGAGAGTCGCTCGACCGCTCATCCGTCTCGCGCCTGCGGCACGATCGACCTTCTCCCGCAAGGGGAGAAGGGGGACCGAGCTTCGAGCTAGATCGCCTCCGGTCCCCGCGAAATGGCGGCGACGCCGGTGCGCGACACCTCGACGAGGCCGATCGGCCGCATCAGCTCGACGAACTGGTCGATCTTGGCGGGCGCGCCGGTCAGTTCGAACACGAAGCTCTCGGTGGTGGCGTCGATCACCCGGGCCCGGAAGGCGTCGGCGAGGCGCAGCGCCTCCATGCGGTTCTCGCCCTTGCCGCGCACCTTGACCATGGCGAGCTCGCGCTGGATGAACGGCTTCTCGATCGTCAGGTCGTTGACCTTGTGGACGGGCACCAGCCGCTCGAGCTGGTGGCGGATCTGCTCGATCGCCTCGGGCGTGCCGGAGGTCACGATGGTGATGCGGGTGAGGTGCTCGGCATGCGCCACCTCGGCGACCGTCAGGCTCTCGATGTTGTAGCCGCGCGCCGGAGAACAGGCCGACCACGCGGGCGAGCACGCCGGGTTCGTTGTCGACGAGCACCGACAGCGTGTGCGTCTCGGCGTTGGAGTGGACGAGCGCCGAGGAATAGGGCGAGGGCGGTGCGGCGCCGGGGCGGGGGCGTTCATGCGGCTCGCTCGTTGCAGCGGTGGACGAAAGCGCGAAGTCCAGCAGGGCTTCGCAATGGAGAGCGGTCGGTGTCGAAGACGGGCGTGGCCACGTCGGCCTGGGTCAGCAGGAGGCCGATCTCGGTGCAGCCGAAGATCACGCCATCGCAGCCCTCCCGTGCGGCATCCGCGATCATGGCGAGCACCGCGGCCTTGCTGGCCGGCGTGACGAGGCCCTGGCAGAGCTCGTCGAAGATGATGGCCTGCAGCGCATCGCGCTGCGGCTGCGTCGGGACGAGCGCCTCGATGCCGAACGACGTCGCGCAGGTGCCCGCGGTAGAACTCGTGCTCCATCGTGTAGCGGGTGGCGAGCAGCAGCGGCCGCTCGCAGCGTTGCGCGCGGCGCAGCGCCGCGCCGGTGACGTCCACGATGTTGACGAAGGGCAGGGCGGTCGCGGCCGCCACCTCGTCGGCCACCTTGTGCATGGTGTTGGTGCAGAGCGCGACGCAGTCCGCGCCCCGCGGCCTCGAGCTGCCGCGCCGCGATCGGCGAGCGCATGCGCCACCCTCTCCCACCGATCTGACGCCATCGCCTCGGCCAGCGGCGCGAAATCGACCGAGACGAGCACGATCCGGCGCCGAGTGCAGCCCGCCGAGCCGCGCCCGCACGCCCTCGTTGAGCAGCCGGTAGTACACCGCCGTCGATTCCCAGGAGGTGCCGCCGATGAGGCCGATGGTGTTCATGCGGATCGTTTATCCGGCACGCGCGAACCCTTCTCCCGCTGCGCGGGAGAAGGTGGCCTCGCGCAGCGAGGTCGGATAAGGGGACTCACTGAGCATGCCGTTTGATCTCGTCCAACACCAAGTCGCCTCCTCCGAGCACGATCTCGTTTCGAAACCGCAGCACGCGCCAGCCGTGCTGCGACGAACCAGCGATCGCGTTCCACATCGTCGGATTCTGCCGCTCCGGCGCGTCATGCGGCGCACCATCGAGTTCAACCACCAATCGGCCTGCCACACAGGCGAAGTCGGCGACGTAGGGCCCGATCGGCACCTGCCGGCGAAACTTGGCCTTCGATGCCGCGATCTCCGAAGGCTGCGCCACAGCATCGCCTCGGCGGTGCTCATCTGCGCACGCAGCTTTCTCGCGAAGCTCAGATGCTCGTCAGTGGACTCGCGGCGGCATGTGCACGTTCCCTCAGGACGCGAGTCCCCTCATCCGATCACGGCTTCGCCAGTGCCACCTTCTCCCGCTCGCGCGGGAGAAGGCCCGCCCTCACACCAGCATCTTGCCCTTCTCGTCGATGACGCTGCCGAGGTCCGGCGCCCGCAGTCGTCCGAGAGCTTCGGCCAGGATCATCTCGTTGTGGGCCTTGCCCGACGGGATCATCGGGAAGCAGTTCTCCTCCTTGTCGACCACGCAGTCGAAGATCACCGGGCCGGGCGTGTCGATCATGCGCTGGATCGCCCCGTCGAGGTCGGCCGGATCGGAGCAGCGGATGCCGGTGCCGCCATAGGCCTCGGCGAGCTTCACGAAATCGGGCAGCGCCTCGGAATAGCTCTCCGAATAGCGCCCGCCGTGCAGCAGCTCCTGCCACTGGCGCACCATGCCCATGTAGCTGTTGTTGAGGATGAACACCTTGACCGGCAGCCGATACTGCAGCGCCGTCGACATCTCCTGCATGTTCATCAGGATCGAGGCCTCGCCCGCGATGTCGATCACCAGCGCCTCCGGATGCGCCATCTGCACGCCGATGGCGGCCGGCAGGCCGTAGCCCATGGTGCCGAGGCCGCCGGAGGTCATCCAGCGGTTCGGCTTCTCGAAGCCGATAGTGCTGCGCGGCCCACATCTGGTGCTGGCCGACCTCGGTGGTGATGTAGGTGTCGCGCGCCTTGGTCAGCTCGTAGAGCCGCTTGATGGCGTGCTGCGGCTTGATGGTCTTCGTCGACGGCCCGAAGGCGAGCGACTTCTTCTCGCGCCAGCCGTCGATCTGCCCCCACCATTGCGCCAGCGCCGCCTTGTCGGCCTTGCGCCGCCGCGGCGCGCCACAGCCGCACCACGTCCTCGAGCACATAGCCGCAATCGCCGATGATGCCGAGGTCGACCTTCACGACCTTGTTGATCGAGGAGGGGTCGATGTCGATGTGCATCTTCTTCGAGCCCGGCGAGAAGGCGTCGAGCCGGCCGGTGATGCGGTCGTCGAAGCGGGCGCCGACGCAGATCATCAGGTCGCAGTCGTGCATCGCGTGGTTGGCCTCGTAGGTGCCGTGCATGCCGAGCATGCCGAGCCAGTTCTTGCCCGAGGCCGGATAGGCGCCGAGCCCCATCAGCGTCGAGGTGATGGGGAAGTTCGTCAGCCCCACCAGCTCGCGCAGCAGCGCCGAGGCGTTCGGCCCGGCGTTGATGACGCCGCCGCCGGTGTAGAACACCGGCTTCTTGGCCGCCTTCATCATCTCGACGAGCTGCCGGATCTTGTCGAGGTCGCCCTTCATGCGCGGCTGGTAGCTCTTGCGCTGCACGTTCGACGGCCCCGTATAGGTGCCGGTCGCGAACTGCACGTCCTTCGGGATGTCGATCACCACCGGGCCGGGCCGCCCGTGCGAGGCGACGTAGAAGGCCTCGTGCAGGATGCGCGGCAGGTCCTCGACCTTGCGGACGAGGTAGTTGTGCTTGGTGCAGGAGCGGGTGATGCCGGTGGTGTCGCATTCCTGGAAGGCGTCGGAGCCGATCAGGTGGGTCGGCACCTGGCCGGTGATGCAGACGAGCGGGATCGGAATCGAGCAGCGCGTCGGTCAGCGCCGTGACCGCATTGGTGGCGCCGGGGCCGGAGGTGACCAGCAGCACGCCGACCTTGCCGGTGGAGCGCGCATAGCCCTCGGCCGCGTGGCCGGCGCCCTGCTCGTGGCGCACCAGCACGTGGCGGACGCGGTTCTGGTGGAAGATGGCGTCGTAGATCGGCAGCACCGCGCCGCCCGGATAGCCGAACAGCGTGTCGACGCCCTGGTCCTTCAGGGCCTCGACCACCATCTCGGCGCCCGTCATCTGTCTCGCCATCGTCTCGCTCCGTGGTGTTGTGGTGCTGTGTATCGGGAATTTCGGGCAATAAAAAAGGCCCCTGTGGGGGCCTCGGGTCGCGTCAGTGCCTGGGCGTCGGGTTCTAGGCCCGGCCCACTGCCTGACGCGAAACGTACGATAAGGGTGGTCATAGGACGGGGTGACCTAAAAATTACGTGCTGGTCGCTAGCATGGGTCAGCGGCAGGAGTCAACGCCGAACTGAAGCACTCGCCCGCCGCGGAAGGGATAGTTAAGCGACTTTTGCCACGATTTTGAATGTCTTCGACGTTGCACCCGCAGAGCGAAGATAAAGCTGAGACTGAACGCGTCGAGGCGTTCATCCGTTGCTGCCAAGGGCGTGAAGGTGGGCAGGAGCGGGCAAACTACGGCCTGTTTTCGATTGGCCTAGGAACTGGAATTGCGAAGCGCCGGCATCGCGGCCCCGGCCGGCCCGAAGCCGTCCTACCCGAGCGACGATCTCGATCAGACCTCGCGGTCTGGACCGTTCTGGCCGCCGCCACGACGGCGGCCCATGCCGCAACCGTCGCCCTGGCTTTCAGACAGGGCCGCCGCATCGTCACCAAAGTCGCCGCCGTGCTGGCCGCCTTGACGCGGATTGGTCGCATTGCGACCAGCGACGGAAAAACCTTCGCGCTGAAGCGGGCGGCGTAACGTCGATCGCGACGGCGGCGCCATTCAGCAGGAAACCGCCGCGAGAGATGGCGGCGGTTGGTGGGCGTTACTTGTCCATGTCCTGCGCCATCTTGAGGTGGTCTTCGAGGACCGGCAGGGTCTTGCCGGCCCAGTCCTTCAGGCCCTGATTATCGCCGCCCTTTGCGTAACGCTGGTAGAGTGACACGGCATCCTTGTGCGCGGTGACCTGCTCGTCGTGATAGCGCTTGGTGAAGTCGTCCCCTTGCAGGCCCTTGAGCTTGTCGAGCATCGACTGGTGCGAGGGGAGCATGGTGGTCGGGATGTCGGCCTTGACCGCGCCGCTCGTAACCATGCCCTTGATGTCGCTCGTGGTCTTCTGGTGGTCCGCGATCATCTTGGCCGCAAAATCCTTGGTGGCTTGATCCTTCGACTGCTGCGCGGCGAGCTGGCTCGACTGGATCTCGAACATGTCGCTGCTCGCGGCTTCCTTCACGAAATCAGCGGTGCTTGGCGCGATGCCCAGAACGGAATTGACGCCGGTCTTCTCCCCGGCCGACTGGGCGAAGGCGGGCGAAGCGAGAAGCGTAAGGACGAGAACGGCTGCAGAACGTCGCATGGACAAATCTCCCTGGAATCCAGGCCCGTCAAACCGTCCGTCCGGGGACAAGTTCCGCCGTCCGGCTGCGACCCTTAGACCGACGCGCACGCGTGGCGCCGGCCGAGGATTGAGCACCTTGGCCCAGGTTACGCCCCAGCGGCGTTCGAATCCTCCAGGCGAGCGGATTCGGGCAGCGGTTCGGACGAGCGGATGAACGCGTGGCCGTGGGTGGCGACAGCTTCGGCCGTGGCGGCATCCGGTGAGAACGGTCCGAGCGACAGCCAGTCGCGCGGTCCGAGTTCGGCCGGTAACCCACTGCCGGCCGGTACAACGAGCCTCACGGCGGGTTCGGCCTTGTCAGCATAGACCTCGAACATCGCTTCTCTCCGCGGTTGCCCGGCTGGTAACTGCCCCGTACCTCCGGACAGTCAAGCGCGACAGTTGCGGTGCGACCACCCCTGCGACACCCTTGCATCGCCCGCCGCGATCCGGTCAGTTGGCGCATCTCTCTTCGGAGCTTCGCCATGCGCTGCCTCGGTCCCGCACTCGGCCTCGTCCTGGCGCTGCTGCCCGGGCTTGCAATGGCGAAGGCCAAGCCCGCGCCGAAGCCAAAGCCGCTGCCGCCGGTGCATTACGTCTGCGAGGACGGAACGCGGCTCGCCATCGCCTATTCGGCACCGGGCAGCGCGCCGGACGCGCCTCCTCGCACGGCGGTGCTGCAGATCCTCGGCACCGGCAAGGAGATCAAGCTCGATCAGGCGCCCTCCGCCGACGGCGGCCGCTACACGGCAGGCGCGACGGAGTTCTGGGACAAGGGTCAGATCGCGAGCTACACCCAGGACGGCACCGCGCTGACCTGCCGCGTGAAGCGATAAGCGAGGGCGGTGCCGGCCGGCAGCGGCCTGCTACGGTTTCGCGACCGTGAAATACGGGGTCTTCACCTCGGCCAACGGCGTCGGGCCTGCGACGGTGTGGCCGACCGGCGGGATGCTCTTGAGGTAGGCGGCAACCGCGCTGACGTCGGCGTCCGAGAGGGTCTTGTAGGCACGCCAGTTCATGATGCCCGCCACCTCGCGGCCGTCAGGCCGAACGCCGGTGCGCAACAGCTTGACGATGTCTCCATTCGACCAACTGCCGATCCCCGTGGCCGTGTCGGGCGTGATGTTGCGCGGGTAGACCACGCCGAGGCCCGGGATGCCCCAGCCGATATCGGCGCCGGCGAGATACTGCGCCGGGTCCGGCTTGCCGAGCAGCGCTCCATTAGTGTGGCAGCCGCCGCAATCCATGATGTTCACGAGATAGTGGCCGCGCTCCACCTGCGTTTCGCCATGAGCCGCACTCACCCCTCCGCAGGCGACCAGCGCGACGACCACGCTCTTTGCCGTTCTCAGCATCCCACCCCCCGAAGCGATCACGCCAGGAGGTTAGGGCACGCCCTGGAAAAACGCCAAAGCGTTGCGGCATGCCCCGCGCGCTCGTGCGCCGTTCTCCACAGCGACGAGGCCGTCAGCCGATTTCGTAGACCTTGACCGCGTTCGCGATGCCGCGCAGCGCGTGCTGCTGCGGGATGGGCACGATGGCGCTGTCGGCGAGCAGCCGCGAGGCCGCGGCGTGCTCCACAACCTGGCCGGTGGCGAAGATGGAGCGCGTGGTGGCGAGGCCCTGGACGCGGGCCGCGATGTTGACCGTCTGCCCGAAATAATCCTGCCGCTCGTTCAGCATCACGGCGAGGCAGGCGCCCTCGTGCAGGCCGATCTTGAGCAGCAGGTCGTCGCGTAGGGCGTGCATGGCGTCGCGCATTCGCAAGGCCGCCCGCATGGCCCGGTCCGGGGTCGGGAACGTCGCCATCACGGCGTCGCCGATGGTCTTGACCACGGCCCCGGCCTCGGCCGCGACGATTTCCTGCAGAACCCGGAAATGCGCCCGCACGATATCGTAAGCCGCAAGGTCGCCGACGCGGTCGTAGAGTCGGTCGAGCCTTTGAGGTCGGTGAACAGGAAGGTCAGGCTGGTGATCTTCAGGCGCTGATCGACGTCGATCGTGTCGGTCCGGTAGAGATCGCGGAACGTCTGGTTCGAGAGCAAGCGATTGGCGGTGAGGAAGGGGCGGCGGTGGCCAAAGATCGTGTGCAAGTCGTCCCCCGCGACCCAGATGCTCGGGAGGGTGCGCATGTCGGTGCGGTTCTCGAGCGTCAGGCGGAGCGGGCCGGGGCGCAGTTCCACGGTGCCTGTCGGCGCATGTTCCTTGGTGAGCACGAATGACAGATTTTGGCGCTCACGCGTCGGCTCGCCCTTCACGTCAATGAACTGCGCCATATGGACCAGCGGAATCGAAGACGATGACGAATTCGGCCGGGAGGGTGAGCGACAGGATGGCCTTCTCGCCGGGCCCGAGCTCGACCTCGTCCAGGACCACGGTCTCGGCCAGGCGCGCCAGCGCCGCGTCGTCCGGCAGCGCAACGCCGGACCCCCAGAACAGCTGGCGACGATGCTCCCACGGCGGCAGCGAATCCGGATCGTGTGCCGCTATCTTGCGAACGCGTGGGTTCACCGTGAAGGTGACCTCCACCATTTCGTCGAGAGTTGGCTCATAGCCGCCGGCGCAGAGCGCGCACGTGTATTCGCCCTCATGCACGGTCTTCAGCGACGCGCCGGAGTTCAGCACACCGCCGCACCCTGGACAGAGCACGTTCCAGGCAAGTTCGAAGATGCCGAGCCGCGCGGCATGGAGGAAGGCAGCGATGGTCGGCTCCTCGGCGAGGCCGCGCTCCTGCGCAAAGGCAAGCGCGTTGATCCGGCACAAGGCGCGATCCGGCCCGTCGTGCACAAGCGCCTCGATGGATGTTACCGCATCCGGAGCCGCGGCGGTGCGCAGAACCGCAAAGAGTGCTTCGCTGTCGCTTGAGACTTGCACGGCTGGTTCTCCTTCCGCGGCTCGGCACGATAGCGCCGAGCCCGCGGGCTTGTCCAAAGTGGCCCCGATCCTGGCCGCATGCCGCTGCAGGCGCTGTTGGAAGCAAGACGCCGGCGTCGAGCGCTGCGGCCATTGAACTGGACATCGCCGGCGGGGCAGGTGAAAGGCTGCGCATGACGAGAAGGTCATCCGTGGACGCCCTTCACCGACGGTGTCATCCTCGATCGGAGAGAAGCGGACGGACGCATGCGGCGGCAAGTGAGGATGGAGGAACGGGTTGTCGGCGCGAGCGGCGCGAAGCGCGGTGCGACGCAAACCGGCTTCACCGTGCGGCCCAGCACGTCGAGCCGGCCTCGGGCAGACCGAAGACCATGACGGCGGAGACATCCGACGGTTTGCCGGTTCCGCGTCGCTATTTCGCGGTCTTCGCGCTTCTGGCTGCCATCGTGCTCGCAGTGCTTGACGGCGCCATCGCCAATGTGGCGCTGCCGACTATGGCGAGCGCGCTCGGGGTGTCGCCGGCGGCCTCGATCTGGATTGTTTCGGGGTACCAGTTGGCGCTCGTGGTATCGTTGCTGCCGTTCTCGGCCCTTGGCGAAAGTATCGGCTACCGACCGGTGTTCACCGGCGGCGTGCTGGCCTTCACGGCCGCGTCGGCGCTTATGCGCCGCGTCGCCGAACCTGCCGGTGCTGGTCGCCGCGCGCGTTCTCCAGGGCTTTGGCGGCGCCGCCATCATGGGCATGCTGGCGGGTCTGCTGCGCTTCACCTATCCGCAGCGCCTGCTCGGCACGGCCATCGGCTGGAACGCCCTTGCCGTGGCCCTCGGCTCGGCTGTGGGACCGACGCTCGGGGCCGCGATCCTGGCTGTCGCAAGCTGGCCCTGGCTCTTCGCCATCAATATTCCGATCGGCGTGCTTGTGCTGCTTGCCGCCCGTGCCCTGCCGGAGACCGAGCCGCACCGCCGGCCGGTCGACGTGATCAGCGTGGCGCTGAACGCCCTGTTTTTCGCGCCGCTGATCCTCGGCGTCGATCGGCTGACGGAGGCGCCGCTCTGGGCCGGACTGCTGTTGGCCATTGCGGCCGCGAGCCTGGTTCTGCTGGTGCGTCGCGAGGCGCCGCGCCCGGCCCCGCTGATCCCGCTCGACCTGCTTGCGCCGCCCGGCGATCCGGCTGTCGGTGATCGCCTCGGTGTGCGCCTTTGCGGCCCAGATGCTCGCCTTCGTCGGCTTGCCGTTCTATCTGCAGCACGGCCTCGGCCGCGACGCCTTCACCACCGGCCTGCTGATGACGCCCTGGCCGCTGGCCGTGATGATCGCGGCGCCGCTGTCGGGCCGTCTGTCCGGCCGCGTCTCCACCGGCGCGCTCTGCGCAGGCGGCGGCGTTGCCTCGCCGTCGGGCTCGGCGCTCGCGGCAGCCTGGCCGCTCGAGCCAGAGCGTCGCGCCGCTGGTCGCGTTCAACGTGCTGAGCGGGCTCGGCTTCGGCTTCTTCCAGACACCGAACAACCGCAACATGCTGCTGTCCGCTCCGCGCGAGCGCAGCGGGGCGGCGGGCGGGATGCAGTCGACAGCCCGGTTGTTCGGGCAGACCAACGGCGCGGTCATCACGGCGCTGCTCTATTCGTTCGTCGGCGGCGACGCGCCGCGGCTTGCACTCGGCGATCGGGGCCGCGCTGGCGCTGGCGGCCGGGCTCGTCAGCACGCTGCGGATCGAGCGGCGGCAGCCCCGTTGCGGAGGGCTGATGTGCCGGCGCAATCATGCGTCGGCATCTACTCTCCCGCGAACGACGTCGATGCGCCAGCGAGAGCCATCGCATCCGAGTTGTCGCGATGCTGAAGGCTCGCGGCGTTGGAGTACCGGTCGGGTCGCCGAAGCAGACTGCGCCGGCGCGATCGTGCGAAACGCGTCGCTGAGGAGAACGCCATCGAATACCGCCGTTTTGGCGCATCCGGCTTCAGCGTGCCGGCCCTGAGTTTTGGATGCGGGACGTTCGGCGTACGCTGCGCGTTGTTCCAGGCCTGGGGCTCGACCGACGCACGAAGCTTTGACAGTCTATGTTAGCTTGGATGCCGATCTGGCGTGCCGACCGTGGCGCCCACGCCCTGCAAAGAGCTGGCTCTCCGAATCCTTGAACTGGTCGGATCCTACCAGTCTGGACTGCGTCCTTTACACAATTGAAACGGTGTCGTCGCTACCCTTGCACAACCGATGGTGGATCGAACTCAATCAATATCGGCCTGAACTCGATCGGCGCGTAGGTTTGTGAAGCGAATGTTCAATGAAGACTACCGCGTTTCCAGTATCACCGAACGAAGCAGCGCGATTGGAGGCCCTTAATGAACTTGCTGTCGTCGGTTCGAGTAGAGAGATTCAGTTCGATGCGACCGTTGCCTTGGCAGGTTCATTGTTCGATGTACCAATCGCGCTGATTTCGATCCTTGGTAAACATCGCCAGTGGTTCAAGGCCGCGCATGGGCTTGCGATCTGCGAAACCGGTCGCGAACACGCCTTCTGCAATTATCCTGTTTCGTCCGGCGAAGTGTTCGTTGTTGATGATGCCAGCACAGATCCAAGATTCCGAGCCAATCCGTTTGTGAAAGGGTCGCCGGGCATTCGATTCTATGCAGGCGCGCCCCTCCGGATCGAGCCAGGTCTCAATCTTGGAACCTTGTGTCTCATCGACACAAAGCCGCGTCGGTTCAGTGCGGCTCAATCGGAGCAGCTCCAGATGCTGGCCGAGATCGTGTCTGGCCTGCTTCGGCAGTTTAAGGACGCCCGCAGGGTCGACCAGTTGGTGGCCGGCGCCGACAGCCGCAACAAGGATTTGGAGCGCAAGGAGGCGCTTCTGTCCCATTACAGACGAATCTTCGATCGCGCCTCCGAACTGGCAAAGATCGGAGCCTGGGAGACTGATTTTTCCAGCGGCGAGGTCATCTGGACGGAAGGGGCCTACGACATCTATGGGTTGCCCAAAGGCCACCGGATCGATCCCGAGCACGTCTACCGGTCGTTCTGCCCCTTGGATCAGGCCGCGCTGCGAAGCTACAGACGGGCCGCTCAGGAAACCGGAGAGGGATTCACGCACGAAGCAGAGATCACGACGGCTGGTGGCCATAAGCGTTGGGTGCGACTGACCGCCGACGTCGAGTGCAAAGACGGGGTTCCTGCCCGCCTGATTGGGATGGCCCAAGACATCACGACCGAGAAGGCGGCCCTGGATCGAATTCGCGTTTTGGCCGAGCGTGACCTGCTCACCGGATTGCCCAACCGAGGCCTGCTGATATCCAGGTTGGAGCGGGAACTGACGATAGCGGAACGATGCTTGCTGTTGATCATCGATATCAACGGCTTCAAGCACATCAACGAAAACTTTGGCCATGCGATCGGCGACGAATGTCTGAAGCAGATTGCGATGCGGCTTCGACGCCTCTGTACTGGTGCGATGTTGCTGGCCCGGCTGGGCGGTGATGAGTTTGCGATCCTCATCCCTTGTGATGCGACCAGCCGACACGATGAGTTTGCGCAGCGCGTTCTCGACCAATTCCAGAGACCCGTGATCGTCGGAGAGAGGGGTTTCCAGGTCGCCGGATCCATCGGCATCGCCATTGGCGGCGAGCATGGCGTGCGGGATGCCGCGGAGCTGATGATCGCGGCTGACCTTGCGCTTCGCAATGCCAAGGTGCTTGGCCGAAACACGATCAGCGTTTTCACGCCGCGCATGAGACAGCTCGAGGCCGAACGGTTCGGCGTGATCAGAGACGTAGGGGAGGCGCTTTCAAAAGGACAACTCGAGCTTTTCTACCAGCCGAAGTTTCGGCTGGCCGACGAGAAGCTGACTGGCTTCGAGGCCTTGCTGCGGTGGCGCCGTCCAGACGGACAGATCGTGGCCGCCGGTGCTTTCAGCGCCGCGCTGGCAGACCCCGCTCTTTCGGCCAGGATTGGGCAATGGGTTCTGGATGCCGCGCTTGCTCAGGCGAGCGCATGGCATGACCAGGGGATCGAATTCCATCACATTGCAGTCAACCTCAGCGCATCGCAATTCTACGAAGACCACTTCGCGGCTCGACTGATCCGTCGCATTGCCGATTGCGGTCTGCAGGCAAGCATGATCGAGATCGAAGTCACCGAAAGCGTCTTCCTCAGCCAGGAGCCTGGAGCGGTCCAGTATACCCTCGACGAACTGGCGAAAGGCGGGGTCCGCATTTCGCTCGACGACTTCGGAACTGGGTTTGCATCGCTGATCCACCTCCGAACCTATCCGGTGAATGCAATAAAGATCGACAAGTCGTTCGTCCAACTGGCGCTCGATTTACCGCAGGACAAAGCAATTCTAAGCTCGGCTCTGTTTTTGGCCCACAGTCTCGGATTGGATGCTGTTGCCGAAGGCATTGAAACTCGCGAGCAACTCGAGATGCTCAAGGCTGAACGTTGCAGCTTTGGACAGGGCTACTTGTTTTCAAAGCCCGTTCCCGCCAGCGAGATTTCGACGTTCGCAAAATCCAGGCCCGGTCGCCCCAAGAGGACGGGCGTGAAGCACCCAAGAGCACTTCGGCTTGCTCCTGCCTTGGCGTGAGCTCTGCGCGAACAGTTTAGCGGGGGGTTGGTCGGCAAGCGAGGATCTCACGGCTATGCACATCTTCGGATTTTGGCTGGAAAGCAGGGGGAGCGACTGATGGCCAAGGTTGGTCTTCGCTGGCCTGAAGACGCCGATCCGGCCAAGCTGACACCCCTCGAACGACGAATTGATGAGGCCGCGGCGGCCGTACGTCGGTCCTGCGTCGCTGCGCAACAAAGGCTTGAACGAGCGCAATCCGAACGCGCTTTGAAAGCGACCGCTTTGGCTGTGCTCGGGGGTGCAGGAATGGTCGAACTTGTCATGCTGTTCCTCAATGCCCCACCAAACCAGGGCTTGCGTTACGTCGAACTCGCGCTCTCCTCCCTGCTGATTTTAGGGTCGTTGACCTTGCTCGCGGGAATGGCGCGATGGGAGGACACCCGAGCAAACGCAGCGCTCGATGCGCTGACTGACGACCGCCACGTTTTGCGCCACGCCAAAGCGCTTCGGCCGCTCCCGCGCGTCTTGGGCGACACGCCATCGCGTGCGCTCGAACTCCTAGTCGGCGGACTGGAAGACGCTGCCGCAGGGTCCAAAGCCAGAGAGATCCGAATCCGAGCCGAGACGTATGGGGCGATGCGCCGCCACGAACGGATCACGCCGAAGGAAACTCGCGTGGTCGTCACCACGGCCAGAGGTCAGAGCCTGCGCGGCACAATCCTCGATGTCTCGATGTCGGGCGTCGGGATCCAGGGTAACTTCCCAGGCGTCACAAAAGACATGGTCGTGACTGTGGGATCGCGGAAAGCACGCGTTGCTCGTATCCTCAGTAATGGTATAGCCTGTGCATTTCTTGTTGAGATCCGGGATGAGTTACTGGACGAACATATCGTTCTTTAACATTCTGTAGATCTATAACGGTTTATACACTCTGGTTTCGCAGTGTGGGCCGTCATCTGCAGACATTGCCCTTTTTGGACACAAACTCGAGATTTGAGCATTTCCAATTTGAACCGTGCTGCAAACGGATTGGCTTCTGCACCTAGTGGCAATGGGGCGACGGGCAGGCGATTGGAAGGCTTGCTCTCGTCGAAGCGATATCGATTCTGATTTCGAGAGCCTGCCTGTCAACGCGGTGGCGTTGGACAGAGACTGGATGAGGCCCGCGTCAGGCCCGTCGCCTACCCCTATTGGCACCAGCGCGCCGACGTCCCCGAGCGCAATCCTCCTCCGGTGTGAGCCGGGGCGAGACCGGCGGGCGAACGGTCACTAAGGTGCGGGCATTACTCAATTCCGGGCTGAGATCTTGAGAACAGCTGGTCAGGACCCCGAGCTTCTGCGGCGCCTGTTGCGGGCGAAGGACCGCATGGACGCCGCCTCGGACCAGAGGTGGCCCGTGAGAAGGCTGGCCCGCGTGAGTGGCATCTCGGCGGCTCACTTCGCCCGTTCGTTCAGGGACGCATTCGGCGTCCCACCGCATCGCTATCTCCTCACGCGCCGGATCGAACGGGCCAAGGCGCTGCTTCGCGACACGGATGTGTCGATCATCGAAATCGCGTTCCAGACCGGCTGGAGCAGCCTGGGGACGTTCGGGCGCACGTTCCGCGACATCACCGGCGAGAGCCCGAGTGAGCTGCGCGCACGGGTGCGGGCCGAGCCTCACGAGCTCAGGCGAATTCCCGCCTGCTACCTCAACGCGGCCCACCGGCCCCACCTCACAATGGCAGTTTCGGAGAAGCGGCGGCGGGCGGCGGCAGGTATCAACGGGACCTCAGGAAATCGGAGGTCTCATGAGCCAGCGTGTTGAGGTGGTCGGTGTCTACGTTCGCGATCAGGACGAGGCTCTGCAGTTCTACGTCGAGAAGCTTGGCTTTCGCGTCCACACCGATGCGAAGAATGGCGATTATCGCTGGCTGACGGTTCAGAGTCCCGATCAGCCTTCGTTCCAACTCGGGCTGTTCACGCCGCAGGCGCCGCTGGTCGACACCGCGACCGCCCAGAGCCTGCGCGAAGCAGTGGCCAAGGGCGCCATGCCGCCGCTGGTGATGGTCGTCGACGACTGCCGCGCGACGCACGAGCGGATGAAAGCCTGCGGGGTGGAGTTCACACAGGAGCCGGTGGATCGCTACGGCGGCGTTGACGCCAGTTTCCGTGACCCGTCGGGCAACGGGTGGAAGCTCATCGAGGCGCGCCGCGGCGCGTAACGCGCATCAGGCTTCAACCAAGACCAGGTCGCCGTGCAGCGGGCATATTGAGAAATCCGCAAGCGCGAGGCCCGGTCCCATCCCGTCAAGGCATCCCGAGGTTAGAAATCGCGAACGAAAGCGACAATGTGGGTCCGGGATCCGCCGGGATTTCCCTGTCACGACGATCCGTCTCGTTGTGCTAGACTGGGGCAGTTGCAGCCGGGAAGACGCTCTGACAAGCGGCTGACCAAGCCCGTTTGCCGAGAGAAAGGTGCAGCCCAGGGGAGGGCTCGCCCATGCCAGCGATCGACGAACGACGTCTCGAAGAGCGGCTGACGGCGCTGGAATCGGCGCGGACGTGGAGTCCGCGGCTTGTGTCCAAGCTCGAAAGCCACATCCGCTCGGCGAGCAACTCCGAATTGCTGCGTATGAACCCGCTCAAGATCGCGGCCGAGAAGGGCCTTGCTGAGGCCGAAAGTATCGACCTGTTTCTGCACGCCGCGTCGCTTGGCCTCTGCGAGATGAACTGGATCTTGCTTTGCCCGGTCTGTAGCTGCGTCATCGACAGCTTCCGAGCACTCAAAAATCTGAACAGTCACTGCCATTGCACGAACTGCCGCGTCGACCTCGTGGCTGCGCTCGATGACATGATCGCGGTCACCTTCACGGTGCACCCAGCCGTCCGCCAGATCGCCTATCACCACCCCGACACGCTTCCCGTCGATGACTACACGTTTCGGTATCGAATGGCCGAGGAAGGCCTGATTCCCGACGGTCGATCCTTCACCAGCATAAAGCGGATGCTTGGCCGCGGGCTGACCTATCTCAATCCCGGCGAGACCGCGACACTGGAGGTCACGGCCGAGGCAGGCGCTCTGCGCGGCAGCAGCTTCGACGGCGACGCCGGATTTCTGTTCACCGTCGATCCTGCCCTCGCGCCGCAGGAGCAGCGTCTCGCGATCCGCTGCGATATAAATTCCTGCACGCCGGAGGGAGGCACGGTTGCACCGGGCAAGGTGGCCTTCGAGCTGACGAGCGTCGCGAAGAGGCGCTTCGCCTTCGGAATCATGCAGCTTCCGCCAGGGGTCAGCCGGCCGCCGCCGCTGCACTTCGCGCCCTTCCTTTCAGGTCGACGGCTCTTGACTACACAGACCTTCCGCGACCTGTTCCGCTCCGAGGTGATCGGCGGCCAGGAGGGGCTCGGCGTCAAGGACATCGCTCTCCTCTTCACGGATCTGAAAGGCTCGACCGCGCTCTACGAACGCATTGGCGACCTGAATGCCTTCGCGCTCGTGCAACAGCATTTCGATCGGCTGCAGAACGTGACCGCCCGCCACAACGGCGCCGTCATCAAGACGATCGGCGATGCCGTCATGGCAGCGTTCCTGACGCCCGCCGACGCGGTTCAGGCGGCGCTCGACATGCGCAGCGAGATCGCCGTGTTCAACCAGCACCAGGACGACAAGGCGTTGATCCTCAAGATCGGCGTCCACAAGGGGGCCGCGATTGCGGTCACGCTGAACGAGCGGCTCGACTATTTCGGGCAGACCGTGAACATTGCCGCGCGCGTGCAGAACCTTGCCGACGCGGACGAGATCATTGTCAGCCAGGACGTTTATGACGCGACCGGCGTTCGCGACGGACTGGCGGTCTTTGCAGTCGAGCCGCAAACGGCCCGGCTTCGCGGCGTGCAGCAGGAAATGCCGGTGTTCCGGGTTGGCCCGAGGCTGGCGGCCTAGGACGAGACGAACACCTGCCCAGCGACGTGCCTGATCGGAGGACCGAACCGCCGCTAAAGCCGTCGCCGCCGGGACTTCGCGAAGGTGTCGAAGGCCACGGCCAGCACGATGATCAGGCCGATGATGATCTGCTGGATGTAGGACGACACGTTCAGCAGCACGAGGCCGTTCAGCAGCACGCCGATCAGCACGGTGCCGATCACCGTGCCGAAGATCGTGCCGATGCCGCCGAACAGGCTGGTGCCGCCGATCACCACCGAGGCGATGACGGTGAGCTCATAGCCCATGCCGGCCACCGCCTCGGCCGAGTTCAGCCGCGCCGCCAGGACGAAGCCGCCGAGGCCGGCGAAGAAGCCCATGATGACGTAGACGCTGAGCAGGATGCGCGGCACCTTCAGGCCCGACAGCCGCGCCGCCTCCGGGTTGCCGCCGACCGCATAGACCTGCCGGCCGAAGCGCGTGTAGCGCAGCACGAGATGGGCCAGGATCGCGAAGCCGAGGAAGATCAGCACCGGCGTCGGGAATGCCGAAGACCTTGCCCTGGCCCCAGAACCGAAAGCCCTCGTCGAAGCCGCTGATCGGGCCGCCGCCGGAGATCAGCAGCGTCGCGCCGCGGAACACCGACATGCCGCCGAGCGTCACGACGAAGGGCGGAACCTTGGCCTTGGTGATGGCGGTGCCCTGGATCGCGCCACCCGCGACGCCCGATCAGAACGGCGACGAGCAGCGCCGTGCCCCAGCCGTAGCCGGCCGCCGCCTCGCCCGACGAGCGAGAAATTGCCGGTGGTGCTGCCCTTGGCCACGATGGCCGCGGTCGAGCCCGCAGAAGGCCAGCAGCGAGCCGATCGACAGATCGATGCCGGCCGTGAGGATGACGAAGGTCATGCCGATCGCGAGCAGGCCCGAGATCGACACCTGCCGCAGGACGTTCAGCAGGTTGATGGTCGACAGGAAGCGCGGCTCGGCGATGCGCGAAGCCGGCCATCAGCACGACCAGGAAGATGCAGCGGCGCGAATTTCGCGACGAGGCCGAACCAGTCGATGCCCTGGTCGGGCGGGGCGGCGGCTGGACTGGCCCGGGGTGACGCTCATCGAAAGGCGATCCTCAGGCCGCGACGGCGGTGCGGCGGGTCATCAGACGCATCAGCCTCTCCTCGGTCGCGTCGGCGCGCAGCGAGCTCGCCGGTGAGGCCGCCCTTCGCAGAGCGTCACGATGCGGTCGCTCAGCGCCAGGACTTCGGGCAGTTCGGAGGAGATGACGATCACCGCGATGCCGTCGCGCGCGAGCCGGCCGAGCAACTGATGCACCTCGGCCTTGGCCGCGACGTCGATGCCGCGGGTCGGCTCGTCGACGATCAGGATCTTGGGCTTCAGGGCGAGCCAGCGCGCCAGCACCACCTTCTGCTGGTTGCCGCCCGACAGGTTGCCGACCGGCTGATCGGGGCTTGCCATGCGGATGCCGAGCGCGCGGCGGAATTGCTCGACGAGCCCGCGTTCCCAGCTGTCGGGGATGAAGCCGAGGATGGTCGGCCGCCTGCCCATGCTGGCCACCGCCATGTTGTTGCGGATGGCGAGCGACAGGAACAGAGCCTGCTGCTTGCGGTCTTCCGGCACGAGGCCGATGCCGTGCGCGATGGCGTCGGCCGGCGTGCGGATCGCCACCGGCCTGCCCATCGATGGAGACAGTGCCGCGCAGACTTCGGATCGGCGCCGAAAATGGCGCGCGCGAGTTCGGTGCGGCCGGCGCCGACGAGTCCCGCGATGCCAAGGATCTCGCCGGCATGGACGTCGAGCGAGATGTCGTGGACCGTCGTGGCGTTCGGGTCGAACGCGCCGGTGTCGGTCGCCGAGGTTCTCGACGCGCAGCACCGGCGCGGCGCCGCCGCGCGGCCCCGCCCTCGATCGGCGCGAAGACGCCGAGGTCGCGCCCGACCATCATGCGGATCAGGCGGTCGACGCGTGGTTCCCGCCGTGTCGACCGTGCCGACGAGCCGGCCGTCGCGCAGCACCGTGGCGCGGTCGCAGACCGCCATCACCTCGTCGAGCCGGTGGGTGACATAGATGATGCCGATGCCGCGCGCCCTGAGCGTGCGCACGAGATCGAGCAGGCGGGTGACTTCGGCCGCCGAGAGCGCCGCCGTCGGCTCGTCCATGACGATGAGCCGGGCGTCGATCGACAGCGCGCGGGCGATCTCGACCATCTGCTGGTCGGCGACCGAGAGGTCGCGCACCAGCCGGCGCGGATCGATCCTGAGGCCGAGCCGGTCGAGCGCGCTTTTCGCCTCGCGCATCGTGGCGGGCCAGTTGACGAAGCCGCCGCGGCCCGGCTCGCGGCCGATCATCACGTTTTCGGCGACGCTGAGCGTCGGGATCAGGTTGAATTCCTGGTAGATGGTGACGATGCCCTTCGCCTGCGCCTCGTAAGGCGCCGCGAAGACTCACGGCTCGCCGTCGAGCACGATGTCGCCGGCGTCTGGCGGCTGCGCGCCGGACAGGATCTTGAGCAGGGTCGATTTGCCGGCGCCGTTCTCGCCGAGCAGCGCGTGCACCTCGCCGGGGCGCACCTCGAGCGCGACATCGTTCAGCGCGACGACGCCGGGAAAGCGCTTGCTGATCCCGGTCATGCGGAGAAGGACGGGGGCGTCTGGCTGTGCGGGTGGGATCGATCAAAGGGCCGTCCGGGAGGTCAGCGGCTGGGATGTTAGTCCTTCGCCCCGCGCCAAGCGGGGAGAAGGGACGCGAAACGCGGGTGAGGGCTGGTGCGGCGAGGCTTTCGCCGCGCCAGCCACCTCTCCCGCCGCGTTGATTTGACGACCTTGGTCAGGTCGAAGAAGCGCGCCTTACTTCACCTCGTTGAGGCGCTCGGCCTTGTCGAGGTTGGCCTTGGTGATCACGATCGGGCGTCAGCAGGACGAGATCCTGTCTCGGGCTTCTTCTTGCGTCTTCAGATAGTCGACGAGGATGTCGACCGCCGTGGCGCTCTGCTTGCCGGGGAACTGCTCGACGGTGCCGGCGAGCGCGCCGTCGCGGATGCTGCCGAGCGCTTCGGGCAAGGCGTCGAAGCCGATCACCTTGATCTTGTCCTGCATGTTGCGGCCCTTGACGGCCTCGAGCGCGCCGAGCGCCATGTCGTCGTTGGCGGCGACGATCACGTCGGGCGGCGTGGTCTGCGAGGCGAGCAGGCCTTCGGTCACCGACAGGCCCTGGTCGCGGGCGAAGTTGGCGGTCTGCTCGGCGACGAACTTGTACTTGTCCTTGTGCTGGTCGAGCACGTTGTGCAGGCCCTTGTTGCGGTCGATGGCGGGGCTGGCGCCGGGCTGGCCCTGCAGGTTGATGATGCGTCGCCCCGTTCGGGAAGGTGTCGAGCACCCACTGGCCCTGCGCTTCGCCGCCCTTCACGTTGTCGGCGCCGACATGGGCCAGGATGCCCTTCACGCCGGTGACGCGACGATCGATGGTGACGACCGGCACCTTGGCGTCGACAACTTCCTGCAGGGCGGGCGCCATGGCGCTGACGTCGATCGGCGAGATGACGATGCCGTCGACGCCCTTGGTGAGGGCCGCCTCGACGTCGGCGGTCTGCTTGGGGGCGCTGTTCTGGCCGTCCGCCTCCTGGGCTGTCGCCGCCCTGCTTCTTCACCTCGTCCTTCATGGCATTCAGCATGTGGACGAAGAACGGGAAGTTCAGGCCCGGTACGGATGTCAGGATCGTCAGGTCTTTCGCCGAAGCGCCCGTGAACGGACGTGGCGATCGATGCGGCGAAGACGGCGCCAAGCAGCGCGCGTTTGGTGAGTTTCATGGTTCCCTCTCCGGCGGCATGATGCGAGCCACGCGGCTGCCGCTCCAGCGTGGCGCGGGGCACACCAATGCCCCGACGAACCCTTAGGGTCTCGTTGGTGGCAACTCTGGTGGAAGGTGCGGCAGCGGTCAAGCTGCTGCCATGTTAGCTGGTTCAGTTGGCGGTGACGCGCGGGCTGGGGGCCGGTCAGGGTCGGTACTAAACTTGGCCTTTACCACTTGAGCGGACGCTATCGGGCACCTCACGCGGATGGCACGCATGCATCCTCTCTTGCGACCGATGGCGGCTGTCGCGGTCGCCTGCCTGGCCTTCGTGAGCGGTCAGGCTTTGGCCGCGGAGGATACGAGTTGTCGCAAGCGGGCCATCGAAGAGCTGCGCGCCTCTTCGCCGGATGGCTTCTCGATCTATAAACAGATCACGGACAAAGGTTTTTTCGCGAACTGGATCACCTGCGACGATCTCCAATTGGGCCTTGCGACCGCGGTCCACGAATCCGTTCATTACATCACGGCCGAAACCGATGCGTTTCCCTTGCTCAACGGGGACGTGGTAGCGCGGCCGCACGAGGGATCGAGACTCTTCGCGCCGTCGTCGATCGCCCGGAAGTTCCGGAAAAGCGACTTCGTCGACATGTATCTGCGGCCTGGGAAGTCCAGTTCTTCGTCCGATTTCCTGTACCTGCTCGACGAACTGAACGCCTACACGCACGACCTCAACGCGGCGATCGATCTCCAACGCCTGCATCCCGCCGACGAGGAGGTTGATCATCGCGACGGACTCGCCGCCGCGATGGCCTTCGTCGCCGTTTACGTTGAAGCGGCGGAGGACAGCCAGCCGGACACCTGGGCAGCGTTGCAGGATGCGCAGGTCGCCAAGACGATTTCGGCGCTTTGGGACCGGGCCGAGGGCGTCATGGCGGCATCCTGCGGCATTCCAAACTTCGGGGCCGAAGACAAGGCGTTCATCCGCAAATTCTGCCAGGCGAAAGCGCAAGCGTCGCTGCGAACGATCCTCGGCCGTTCGCCCGTCTGTCCGACCGCATGCCTCAAGCTTGCGCCATCGGCCGAACAGGCGTCCGATGCCGCGGAAGTGACGCGGGTCGGCAGCTTGCCCGCGCCACACCGCTCAACTGAGGTGGCATCAATGCCAAGACGATGCGGCGATTATTCCGCCGCACGCCTCTGCCGGAATGCGAACTACCGGCAGTGGTGGTAGCACCTGCAATCATAGGTGCTGACGACGCTGGAGGTCTTGATCCGCCGCGGCGGCAAATACTCGGTCACGTGCTCGTATACAGGACGCACGATTCCGATCGTGTGGTGGTGAATACGCGTTACCGTATGGATGTAGATCACCGGACGGACCCGCGTCACGTGGATGATCCGGTGCGGCTGGTATACATACCGGGTGCGTGACACATCACGATAACGCGTGACGTGTGTGACCTTGTGGGCGGTGCTGTAGACATAGCTCGGTGGAATAGGCCCGCAACAGCCGCCGTGGTGCCGATAATGGGCGCTCGCCGTCGTCGTGGACCCGACGAGAAGCCAACCCGCGACAAGCGCCACCAACAATCCAGAAACAAACTTCAGCATCTGCACTTCCCCTGTACTCACAGTGCCGCGTGGTGACGCTAAGACCGCAAAGGGAAAATCCAAACAGAAATTAACGATCGCGGTGGGGACAAACCCCCCAAAACGAAAAACCATCCAGTGTGTGCCTTCCAGCAACGCCAGGTATCCAACAGGTCGGGGCCTGCTGACGATCGCTGCCGGTGGCGAAATCAGCTCGTCCCTGCCAAGGCGCCGTGCAGTTGCGCCAGGTCAGCCGGCGGTTCCGACGCGAACATCAGGTCCTTGCCCGTCACGGGATGCCGGAAGCCCAGGGTCGCGGCATGCAGCGCCTGACGCTTCAGGGCGAGCGCGATGGTTCGCGCCGGCTCGCCGAGATGCGCGGCCTTGGTCCGCATGCCCCTGCCGTAGACCGGATCGCCGATCAAGGCATGGTCGAGGCTGGCCATGTGGACACGGATCTGGTGAGTGCGGCCAGTCGCGAGGCGGCATCGGAGCAGGGCAGCGGCGCCGTAGCGCTCGACGAGGCTCCAATGCGTGACCGCTTGGCGGCCTTTCGAAGCCGGGACGATCGCCATCTTGAGGCGGTTGTGCGGATCGCGGGCGAGCGGCGCCGAGACGGTGCCGCCGGCCCGATCCGGCACACCCCAGACGAATGCGAGATATTCGCGGACGAGGGAGCCGGAGCGGCCGTGATCTGCGAAAATTTCGCTCAGGCCGGCGTGGGCCGCGTCGGTCTTGGCCGCCACCATCAAGCCGGAGGTGTCCTTGTCGAGCCGGTGCACGATCCCGGGTCGCCGCACGCCGCCGATGCCGGAAAGGCTCTCTCCGCAGTGCGCGATCAAGGCGTTGACGAGTGTGCCGTCTTCGTGCCCGGCGGCCGGATGCACCACGAGACCGGCGGGCTTATCGACGACGATCAGGTGCTCGTCCTCGAACACGACGGTGAGCGGAATGTGCTGGCCTTCCGGCGAAGCCGGAGCGGGCGCTGGCAGGTCCACCGCGACCCGCGCGCCAACCGCGACCTTTATCTTGCCTTGGCGCGCTGGCTGCCCAGCGACGCTGACGCAGCCATCCGCAATCAGCGCCTGCAGGCGGGTGCGTGAGAGGGGCAGCGTTGCGGCCTCTGCCGCTTCGGCCAGAACGCGATCGAGCCGCTGGCCGTGCTGGGGCTCGCTCACGACGAAATGAAAAAGGCCGGTGTTCGCACCGGCCTTGTCGTTCTCCACCTGAGGCGTATCGATCCTCAGTGCAGGCTTACCGTCTGAAGCTCGTGCTGCCATGCGTTGGCGATGGCCGCATCTTTCGAGTCCGTCAACATGATCGGCACGCCGTCGGCGCCCGAAAGGATGAACAGGTCGAGTCCCGGCTCGATCGAGGAGGCCTGGGGAAACAGCTTGGCCACATCGTCCGACTTGATCGGCTTCACATAAGCGATCGCGCCGCGTCCGAGGTGAGCGAAATCGTCCCCCGACAGGGGCGTTGAGTTTGTTTCGTTGCTGGTCATCGCCAACTCCGTTGTTGCAGTCCATTGGGACCTGCAAAGCCGGCTCGTACCATCAGTCCCGCGCCGGCCTTGTTTGGTTGCTTACGATGTGGGCAATGCCCGGCCGAGTTTCAAGCGGGTGTAACATTCGACCCGACGCAGCAACCAGAGCCGCGCTACACCATGGTTGCCAGGACCCGGTTGGGCGGCCGGTGGCCGTCCGCGAAGGTCTGGATGTTCACGATGACGCGCTCGCCCATCTCGATGCGGCCTTCGATTGTGGCGGAGCCCATATGAGGCAGCAGGGTCACCCGACCCGTCTTGGCGAGCTTCATCAGCTTGGACGATACGGCTGGCTCGTGCTCGAACACATCGAGGCCGGCGCCGGCAATCTGGCCATTTTCCAGCATGCGCGTGAGGGCGGCTTCATCGATCACTTCGCCTCGCGCGGTGTTCACCACGATCGCCTCGGGCCGCAGCAGCTTGAGGCGGCGGGCGGAGAGCAGATGGTAGGTGGCTGGGGTGTGGGGACAATTCACCGAGATGATGTCCATGCGCGCCAGCATCTGGTCGAGCGATTCCCAGTAGGTCGCCTCGAGCGCCTGCGCGGTGGCGGCGGCGACCTTGCGCCGGTTGTGGTAATGGATTGAAAGCCCGAACGCGCGTGCGCGCCGGGCCAGCGCCTGGCCGATGCGGCCCATGCCGACGATGCCGAGTTGTTTGCCGCCGATCCGATGGCCGAGCATCCAGGTCGGCGACCAGCCGTTCCACTCGTCCGCGAGGATCACGCCGGCGCCAGTGACCAGCCTGCGGGACACGGCAAGGATCAGCGCCATTGTCATGTCGGCCGTGTCGTCGGTGAGGACGCCGGGGGTGTTGGTGACGGTAATGCCACGCGCCCAGGCGTCGGCCACGTCGATATTGTCGACCCCGGTTCCGAATTGAGCGATCAGCTTGAGGGCCGGCCCAGCTTTGGCGAGCAACGTCGCCGTCCAGCCGATCGGTCACGGTCGGCACGAGAACGTCAGCGTTCTGCATGGCGTCAAGCAGCGCCTCTCGGCTCATCGGCCGGTCGTCCGCGCTGAGAACGACGTCGAACAGCTCCCCCATGCGGGTCTCGACGCGCTCCGGAAGCTTGCGTGTGACGACGACCCGCAGCTTTTTCTTGGTGCTGCTCATGCCTCTGTGGCCTCGCTGCCGCAACGACGCCTTAACCAAGCCGAAGAGATAGTTCCACGACATGGTCCGAGCGGGCCGATGCGGCTCCAGGCTGGGATGCTTAGCCAGATGAACAGGGGAAAACAAGAAACGGCCCGGCGCGCCGGCTTTCGAGGAGCCGCGGCCGCGCTTTTTGCCGTCGTGTTGTCAGGCAGCGCGTCCGCCCAGCAGGTCGGCGTCGTCTCGGGGCTGCCGGTTCCCCGCTACGTCAGCCTGAAATCGGATCGCGTCAATCTGCGCGAAGGCCCGGCCAAGGATCACAGAACGCTCTGGGTGTTCGAGCGTGCCGGTCTGCCGGTCGAAATCACCGCCGAATTCGACACCTGGCGCAAAATTCGGGATTCGGAGGGCACCGAGGGATGGGTGCTGCACTCGCTGCTGTCGGGGCGCCGCACGGCTCTCATCGCGCCGTGGAAGAAGGACGTCGTGTTGCCGCTACGCCGATCGGGCAGTGCCGACGCCGCGATCGAAGCCAACCTGCAGCCTGGCGTGCTCGCCAACGTCAAACGCTGCGACGGCACTTGGTGTCGTGTCTTCGGGGACGGGTTCGACGGTTATATCGAAGAGACGAGCCTGTGGGGCGTCTACCCGGGAGAGCGCGTCGACTGAGCCTGATCCGCCTGCGTCAGCCTTTGGCGGCCGCCCGCGGACGTACGCGGATCACCACGTCGACACGCGAAACTTCCATGCCATCGGGGGCAGCGGGAAGCGGGCCGATCGGAAACACCGAGCCGGGGATGTCGACCAGCCGGTTCGTGTCTTCGAACAGAAAGTGATGGTGATTCGACACGTTGGTGTCGAAGTAGGTCTTGGATCCGTCGACCGCGATCTCACGCAGCAGGCCCGCCTCAGTGAACTGATGCAGCGTGTTGTAGACGGTCGCGAGTGAAACCGGCACCCGCGCGCCGGTCGCTTCCTCGTAGAGCTTTTCCGCCGTCACATGCCGGTCGCCCTTGGCGAAGAGCAGCCATCCGAGAGCGACACGCTGACGGGTCGGCCGCAGCCCGGAGTCCCGCAGCTTACCCCGCAGATCGTGTACGGGGCATCCATGCATGACATCGCGTGCGCTGGCGCCCATCGCGCTGCTGTCGCGGTCGGGAGAGCTGGAAGATGCGGAAGCCATTGCGGTTCGATCGAGCTTGGATGGGAGCCGAAGATCAAGCCTATATGGCGGACATTACCTTCATGCGCAACTTCGCGCCTCCGGTCGGGCCCTTCTCAGTGGGCGCCGCACAGGTCCTGCAGCACCGAGCGCCGCTCGTTCGCGGTGCCGGCCAGCAGGTGAACGTGAACCTCATTGGCTGAGGCGTGACTGTCGAACCTGCGCTCCTCCACCAAAAGCTCTGCGAGACCGCCGGTCTGCCCGACGCGCACGATGCGCCGCGTTCCATCGCTCCGACGTTCCGCGTGAATGACCACCGCCCCCTCGTAGCACGGTGAGGAAGCGGGATCGTCTACGTCCGCGGCATGATAGACCGAGAAGATGTAGCGACGGCCGGATCGACCACGCCAGAAGCAGTACCGGTCCGCGAGCGCACTCCCGACCAGGCCTGCAGCCGCAACATGACGGGGCGGCCGCAGGACGGATGCAGCCGGGTTCGGAGCCGCGTGACCCGCCACCAATCCGCTCGCCTGCATGGGAACCTCCAGCCGTTCCAGAGTCGGACCGATGCGGGATCGATTCTGGAACAAAACTAGAACAGAGAGTCGTCGGAGGAGTCAAGATGCGATCGCTGTGAGCCTTTGCCGATTCACAACCGCGCTGATTAGGAATAGAGAAAGCCGCGGCGAGCCTGGATCAGGGCACGGTTGAGCCGGTCGGCCAACTCCGCCTTGGCGGCTGGTCCCAGAAACCTGGCGACCTCCACACGATGGCCGCGCGAGACCAGGTCGAGCCGCTGCGTGCCGAATTCCTCGTGCTCCTCACGCTCGAGCCGGACCCAACTCGGATTGAAGCGCCACTCGGCGCGTGTGCCCCGGGCGCTGACCTTGGCCAGTTGCAGTTCGAGGGGCGTCAGCGACACGTCCTCGTAGGCCCGCGCGGAGCGGACGCTCGCCGCAAACGCGAGGTAGACGAGCAGCACGTCGACGCCGAAAAAGCCGGCCACCGGCCATGCCCCCATGATCACGAACGGCATGCTCGTCACCGTACCTGCAAGCGCCACCAGAGCGAGCAGAACGCGGATTTGTGCGCGCGAGAGAGAGCGATGCGGATGGAGGCGAGCCTCGAAGATGGGAACGTCCGGACCCGGTGGTGCCATGGGTCTTCCGCTTGTTCTTAGGCGCGCACTTCTTATAAGGCGCCCATGTCCAGCATCAACATGGGTCCACCCGACACGCCCGGCAAGCCGAAACGCCAGGTCGTGGGCGCGACACGGCGCCCCCCGAAGGAACGCGCCCGCATCGCCGAGATCTTTCGTCGGCTGCAAGCTCAGAATCCGGAACCGCAAACGGAGCTAAGCTCTACAAATCCCTTCACGTTTCTCGTGGCCGTGGCTCTTTCGGCGCAGGCCACCGACGCAAGCGTCAACAAAGCCTCGGGGCCGCTCTTTGCCGTGGCGGACACGCCGCAGAAGATGCTGGACTTGGGCGAGGATCGGCTGCGCGACTACATCAAGACCATCGGGCTCTACAACAGCAAGGCGAAGAACGTCATTGCGCTGAGCGGCCGGCTGGTGCGGGAATTCGGCGGACAAGTGCCGCGGGAGCGCGCCGTGCTCGAAACCCTGCCGGGGGTTGGCCGTAAGACCGCAGCCGTCGTGGTCAACAACGTCTGGGGCGAGGACGCGATCGCGGTCGACACGCATGTGTTCCGCGTCTCGAACCGCCTGCCGATCGCCATCGGCGCGACGCCGGAGCAGGTCGAGGACGGGCTGATGGCCGTCGTGCCGCCCGAATTCGTGCGCCACGCCCATCACTGGCTCATTCTGCACGGCCGCTACGTCTGCGTCGCCCGCAAGCCGCTCTGCGCCGTTTGCGTCATCGCCGATCTTTGCCGATGGCCGGACAAGACGGCGTGACTGCTGAAGCCGAAGCCGCGACGGCGGTCGAGCTCTTGGTCGACGCCGACGCCTGTCCGGTCAAGGACGAGGTGTACCGCGTGGCGGCACGCTACGGCTTGCGGACCACCGTGGTTGCCAACCAGCCGATCGCCGTGCCGCGCGACCCGGCGATCCTTCGCGTGGTGGTCGGCAGCGGACCGGACGAAGCCGACCATTGGATCGCGGAGCGGGCAGGGCCGACGACGGTGGTGATCACCACCGACGTGCCGCTGGCCGACCGCTGCGTCAAGCGCGGTGCCGCAGTGTTGGCGCCGACCGGGCGCGCCTTCACGCCGGCGAGCATCGGCGCTGACATCGCCCTTCGCAATCTGATGACCGACTTGCGGGAGCAGGGTGTCCAGAGCCGCGGACCGAAGCCGTTTTCCGCCAAGCAGCGTTCGGAGTTCCTGCAGGCACTCGACCGCACCGTGGTGCGGCTCAAGCGCGCCCAGGGCCGGTGATCCGGAGGCCGAGTCGCCCAAAAAGCATTTGTTCACTGTTGCAACGCACCCTATGAGTGGCCGGCCTGCTTCGCCGCGGGTTCGTGCGTGTTCTTCTCCGGTTTGTGAGAGGTGTTCCGCCCCGCCTTCGGGGGAGCGGCTGCGTTCGTGAAACGATGGTGCCAGGCCGCCGAGCGCAATGTCTGTTTGCGTTCACGGGCTTTGAGCGACGTGGACTGCGGTCCGCCAAGTTCCACCTGATTCGGAGCAGGTCGGTTTTGATCGAGGTGGGCGCCTTGATCGGCCGGCGGTGCTCTGAGAAGCCAGCTCCGGATCGATGACAGAACTTTATCACCACCCCCTATGCCCGCATTCGCGCTTCGTTCGTCTGGTTCTCGGGGAGTTCGGCATCGAACCGGTGCTCATCGAGGAGCGCGGGTTCGAGCGCCGCACCGAATTCCTGATGGTCAATCCGGCCGGCACGACGCCTGTGCTGGTCGAGGGAAACGGCGAGCCGGTGCCGGGAGCCGGGGTCATCGCCGAGTATTTGGACGAAACACGCGGGCTGGCGCTCGGGGCCCGTCGGCTGTTGCCCGAGGATCCGGCCGGACGCGTCGAGGTGCGGCGGCTGCTCGACTGGTTCAACGGCAAGTTCTTCCAAGAAGTGTCGGACCTGCTCGTGACGCAAAAGGTCTACAAGCGCTTCATGACACCGGAGCAGGGCGGCGGGCCACCCGACATGGACCTGGTTCGGATCGCACGCTCGAACATCCGCTATCATCTGCGCTATATCGGTTTCCTGATCCGGGGGCGGAACTGGCTCGCGGGCCGCGACCTCAGCTATGCCGATCTCGCGGCTGCGGCCCATCTGTCGAGCATCGATTTCCTAGGCGACGTGCCATGGTCGGAGGACGAAACGGCGAGGGCCTGGTATGCGCGGATCAAGTCGCGCCCGTCCTTCCGCGCCCTGTTGCAGGACTACGTGGCGGGGATCGTCCCGACGCCGGCCTACGCCGATCTGGATTTTTGAACGACCCTCTTCGCCGCAAGGCCGAGGAACTCGGATTCGACGCCTGCCGGGTGGTGTCGCCCGACGCCGCGCCGGAGGCAGCCGGACACCTGGACAGCTGGCTCGCGGACGGCGCTCACGGCACGATGGGCTGGATGTCCGAGACCGCGGCGCGGCGCGGGAGCCCGCGAGCGCTTTGGCCAGACGTGCGCAGCGTCATCATGCTGGGCATGAACTATGGCCCGGCCGAGAACCCGCTTGCCACGCTGAAGGAGCACGGGGCAGGAGCCATTTCGGTCTACGCACGACACCGCGATTATCACGACGTGATCAAGGGCAAGCTGAAGCTCCTGGCCGGCTGGCTGGCCAAAGAGGCGGCTGGTGCGGATGTGAAGGTGTTCGTCGACACGGCCCCGGTCATGGAAAAGCCGCTCGCGGCCGCGGCAGGGCTCGGCTGGCAGGGCAAGCACACCAATCTCGTGTCGCGCGACTTCGGGTCCTGGCTCCTTCTCGGTTCGATCTTCACGACCGCCGTGCTGCCGCGCGATGCGGCGGAGACCGATCATTGCGGCTCGTGCCGCGCCTGCCTGGACGCCTGCCCCACCGCCGCTTTCCCGGCTCCGTACCGGCTCGATGCACGCCGCTGCATCTCGTATCTCACCATCGAGCACGCCGGGCATATCGACCGCGCCTTCAGGCCGGCGATCGGCAACCGCATCTACGGCTGCGACGATTGCCTCGCGGTCTGCCCCTGGAACAAGTTCGCCGAGACCGGGCGCGAGGCGAAGTTGCAAGCCCGCGCCGATCTCCGCGCGCCGGCATTGTCCGAGCTCGTGCAAATCGACGATGCAGGGTTTCGCGCCCGCTTCGCTGGCGGTCCCATCAAGCGCATCGGCCATGCCCGGTTCTTGCGCAACGTGCTGATCGCGATCGGCAACGCGGCCGACCCCGCGCTGGCGCCTCTGGCGCTGCAGCGGATGGTCCATGCCGCGCCCGAAGTGCGCGCGGCAGCCGCCTGGGCCGGCGTGCGGCTTCTCGGTCGTGCCGCGTTCCTCCGCGCGGCGGAACAGGCATGCCGGCTGGAACGTGATCCCGACGTGCGCAGCGAATGGGAATCCGCGTGAAGCTGTTCGTCTTTGGGCTTGGCTACACCGCCGGCCGTTTCGCCCGCCGTCATGCCACGGATTTCGACCGTGTCGCCGGCACGGTCCGGTCCCCGGACCCGGGGACGGCGGCAGCCGAGGCGATCGAGGTGTTGCGGTTCGACTCGAGCAGCGCCGACCCGGCCATAGAAAAGCGTTTGGCCGAGGCCGACGCGCTTCTCGTCAGCGTCCAGCCCGGCGACAAAAAAGACCCTGTGTTGGGCCGGTTTGGTGAAGCGATCGCCGCAGCCCCAAAACTCCGTTCGATCGTCTACCTGTCCACCATCGGCGTCTACGGCGATCATGGCGGGGCCTGGATCGACGAGTCGGCAACGACCAAGGCCGACAACCCGCGCCAGCGGGCTCGGATCTTCGCCGAGCGGCACTGGATCGCGCTCGGAGAGCAATCGGCCAAACGCGTGGTGATCCTGCGTCTCGCCGGCATCTATGGCCCTGGCCGCAACGCGCTCGACGACGTGCGGAACGGCGAGGCGCGACGGATCGACAAGCCCGGGCAGGTGTTCAATCGCATCCACGTCGACGACATCGGCACGGCAATCGCGGCGGCGCTCCGCTATGACGGCGACGAAACGATCTTCAACGTGACGGACGACGAGCCTGCGCCCGCACCTGACGTGGTGGCCTATGCGGCGGCCCTGATGGGAGAGCCGGTGCCGCCGCTCGATCTCGTTCGCGAAGGCCGACCTGTCGCCGATGGCGCCGGAGTTTCTACAGCGCCAACCGGCGCGTGCGGAACGATCGGCTGAAGGCAGAGCTCGGGGTCAGCCTGGCCTACCCGACCTATCGTGCCGGCCTCGATGCGCTGTGGGCTGACGGCGAGGGCAGGGCGCCCACTCCGACGCAGGCTTGAGCCGGACCGCGCTACTGGTTCACCGTCGACGATTTGACGACGCCGTTGGCGATCCCGTCCCCGACCGAGGGTGCGCCGGGCTTTTTGACCACCCCGTTCGACACGCCATTGTTGACTGAAGGGGAATTCGGCGGCTTTACGATGCCATTGCCGATGCCGGCGTCAACCGACGGCGGCGTGGTGGCGGATGTCCCCTGCGCGGCCGTCTGCGCGCTGGCTTGCGCCCCCAACGCGATCGTTGCCGCGGAAATGGTGGCCAACAGCAAACCCATGCGCATTCTCGTCGCCTTCGTCGAACAGTGGAGCTTCCGGTTCAACGGCCGGCACGAACATTGGCTGCACGGGGCTTCCGCGTTTCGGGCCGTAGCGCTAACGGAAGCTTGCGGTTCTTGACAGGACCGCTTCGGCGGCCTATTCGCAGCGGTCTTGGACGGGGCTCGCGCCCCGTTTTCGTTTGCGCGCGCCTGTCGGGCGCAAATGAAATCCGAGATCCAGACTGGTCCACTGCCAAGAAGCCGGGCGAGACGCGGTTGTTCGCGTCGCAGCGCCGGATCGAACACGAGGAAGAACGATGTTCGCAGTTATCAAGACCGGCGGCAAACAGTACCGGGTTGCCGCCGATGACGAGATTACGGTGATGAGCCTGCCGGGCGAGGCGGGCGAGAGCGTGACGTTCGGCGAGGTGCTGAGCTTCTTCGACGGCGAAAACACCGCCTTCGGCGCGCCCCATGTCGAGGGTGCGAGCGTGGTCGGGCGAGATCGTCGAGCAGGCGCGCGGCCCGAAGGTGATCGCCTTCAAGAAGCGCCGCCGCAAGAACTCGCGCCGCAAGCGCGGCCACCGTCAGGATCTGACGCTGGTGAAGATCACGGAGATCCTGACCGGCGGCAAGGCTGCGAGCCCGCGAGCCAAGCCGGCCGACGAGGGCGCGGCCGAGGCCGGCGCCGCTTAGGCGCTGGGATCTCCCTCATCCTGAGCCGGCCGCAGAGCGGCCGAGTTGAAGGACGCAGGATCGACGTGCTTCGACTCGGGTGCTTCGCACCCGGCTCAGCATGATGGGCTTGGTGGCATCGCACGAAGCCTCAGGTAAAATCGTCGGAACGGGTCGCGCATCGATCCGTTCTGTGACATAGACAGGGTCAACCGAGGGCTGCGGCGCATTGCGCGCGCCCGCTACAGGATTTCGGAGCACAGCGATGGCTCACAAGAAGGCAGGCGGTTCATCCCGCAACGGGCGCGACTCCGACGGTCGTCGCCTCGGCGTGAAACGGTTCGGCGGCGAGAATGCCCTCGCCGGCAACATCATCGTGCGCCAGCGCGGGACCAAATGGCATCCCGGCGCCAACATGGGCTGCGGCAAGGACCACACCCTCTTCGCCCTCGCCGACGGCAAGGTGCAATTCACGACCAAAGGCAATGGCCGCTCGTACGTATCGATCGTAACGGCCCAAGCGGCGGCTCAAGCCGCAGAATAGGTGGGAAGAGGCAAAGGCTTCCCACCGGCTCCCAAACCCCGGTGGACAGGCCTTTCCCTCCCGAAAGACCAGGCTGAGCAGGATCCCTGACCAGCCACCCAAGTCCGAAGCCGCTTGAGGCGGCAAAGCCGGGGAGATGGGCGCCATCTCCCCTTTGCTTTTCGGGGTGCCGCATGCGGGCCCCAGGACTGGGAGCAGACCATGTTTCCCGAGATCACACGGGACGAGGTTTTCCGCATCGAGACGCCACACCTGTGGCTCCGCTGGCCGGTGCGCGCCGACGCCGATGCGCTCGCGGCCGTGATGGCGCAAGGCTGCCGCGACGGCGGCGCCCGGATCGCCGAAGCCAACCCCTGCGCCATCGCGGCCCTGATCGCCCGCTGGCGCGCCGAAATGGAGGCGGGCCTCGCGCTGCATCTGGTGCTTGCGCCGAAAGGGGGCGGCGAGCCGGTCGGCATGGTTCACGCCGCCCCGGGCGCCGTGTTGCGCTGCCAGCTCCTGGCCGACATCGCGGCCGAGCCGCTCGGCGCCGAGGCGACGCAGGCGTTGCACACGATGACCCGCTGGCTCGGCATCGCCATCGCCGACCGCCGCGACCGCCCCATGGCCCAGCAGCGCGGCCTCTTCCTCCGCACCGAATTCGCCGGCTGGTGCGCGCCCGCGTGACGGCGGACGCGCCCCTCCCTCCCCTCGCAGGGGAGGGTGGCCCGGCGGAACGCGGGACGGGTGGGGTGGGCTGGCCGAAGAGATCGTGCCCGTGCCGCGTCGCCCTCTCCGCAGCCCCCCCGCCCCCGCCCTGCGGGCGGACCCTCCCCTGGGAGGGGAGGGAAGGCGCGCCGTGACTCTGGCCCGCATTGAAGCCCGACGCGGCACCTCGCGATTCCGGACGGCATTGCAGCCTTCGCACCGACTTTGCCGGCAGGTGCGCGCCGGCGTGACCGGAGCCCCTCCCTCCCCTCGCAGGGGAGGGTGGCACGCGGGAAGCGTGACGGGTGGGGTGGGCTGGCCGAAGAGATCGTGCCCGTGCCGCCGCGCCCTCTGCCGCACCCCCCCCCCCGCCCTGCGGGCGGACCCTCCCCTGCGAGGCGAGGGAGGGCGCGCCGTGACCCTGGCCTGCATCGAAGGCCGCCGCGGCGGTGCATCCAGACCGATGAACCGCGTTCGCCCTCCGTCACGGCTTCGCCGCGACACCTTTTCCCGTTCACACCGCAAAAGGGTGCCACCGGCGCATTCCGTGCTAGAATCGGCGAAACGCTGCCGCCAAGGAGACATCCCGGGTGCGATCCACCGTCGAAGTTCAGAACGTCCGGCGCATCCTGTGCGTCTTCCCGCACTACACCCCGTCGTTCGGCGCCTTCCACCACGCCTATGCGCTGATGCCGGGCGTCGGCGCCTTCATGCCGCCGCAGGGGCTGCTGGTGATCGCCGCCTACCTGCCGGAGCGCTGGCAGGTGCGCTTCATCGACGAGAACCTGCGCAAGGCGACCGACGAGGACCTGCAATGGGCCGACGCGGTGTTCGTCTCCGGCATGCATATCCAGGAAAAGCAGATCCACGAGCTGCACGACAAGGCCAAGCGCTTCGGCAAGATCACCTGCATCGGCGGCTCCTCGGCCTCGGGCGCGCCGGAGAAATACCCGGAGTTCGACTACCTCCATTCGGGCGAGATCGGCGACGCCACCGACCAGCTCATCCGCATCCTCGACGCAAAGCCTCGCGCCGCCGGCCGCCCAGGTGGTGCTCACCACCGTCGAGCGCATGCCGCTCAGCGATTTCCCGCTGCCGGCCTATGACCAGCTGCCGCTGCACAAATACCTGCTCGGCTCGCTGCAGTTCTCCTCCGGCTGCCCCTATCGCTGCGAGTTCTGCGACATCCCGGCGCTCTATGGCCGGCAGGCGCGGCTGAAGACGCCCGAGCAGCTGCTGGCCGAGCTCGACGCCTTCATCTCCCAGCCCGACCACCCGACCGTCATCTACTTCGTCGACGACAATTTCATCGCCAACCGCAAGGCCACGAAGGAGATGCTGCCCCATCTCGTGGCCTGGCAGAAGAAGCACGCCTACCCGCTGCAGTTCGCCTGCGAGGCGACGCTCAACATGGCCAAGCAGCCCGAGATTCTCGAGCTGATGCGGCAGGCCGGCTTCTTCACCGTCTTCGTCGGCATCGAGACGCCGGAGCTCGACGCGCTCAAGGCCATCGCCAAGGACCACAACAACGCCGTGCCGATGATGGAGGCGCTGAACACGCTCAACTCCTACGGCCTCGAGGTCACCTCCGGCATCATCCTCGGCCTCGATTCGGATTCGGACGAATCCGAGGCGCGGCTGATCGATTTCATCGACCACAGCCAGGTGCCGGTGCTGACCATCAACATCCTGCAGGCGCTGCCCAAGACGCCGCTGTGGGACCGCCTCGCCAAGGCCGACCGGCTGATCAACGACCCGAAACTCGAATCGAACGTCCGCTTCCTGCGGCCGCACGACACCGTGGTGGCGAGCTGGCGCCGCGCCATCGCCCACGCCTATGCGCCCGAGAACATCTTCGCGCGCTTCCGCTACCAGATGGACGCCACCTACGGGAACCGCATCAAGACGCCGGCCAAGGGCAAGCTGACCCGCTCGAACCTCCGCCGCGCCGTCTTCATGGGCTGGAACATCATCTGGCAGATCGGCGTGAAATCCGACTACCGCGGCGTGTTCTGGCGCTCGGCCTGGCACGCGCTGAAGAAGGGCCAGATCGAAGCCATCTACAACATGGCCTTCGTCTGCCACCACCTCATCAAATTCACCCGCGAGGCGGTGCGGGGCGAGCACAACGCGAGCTTCTACGCGGCGAAGAAGGCGGAGCGGGGGCAGGGGTGTTGGGGGAGGTTGGGGTGGAGGAGGCGGCGTAGGGGCATCCTTGATGAACTTTCTGGGAAACTTCATTTTCGCTACGGAAGGGGCGTTCCGGCTCCGGGGTCCATTGAAGCCGCGGACATCGGGTTCGACACGATGGCGGTGCCGACCGGAGCGACTGATCATTTTGCCTGGAGCAGGGAGTGGGAGCACTTATCGGAAATTTGTGGGGTGCTATCCTAGATTGCGATTTGCGAGAGCCGCACCTAAACAGTGCAGATGATATGAAACGTCACTTGGCACCTGCGAGCGCAAGCGGAATTGAAGCCTACGTTTGCTGAGTGGCCCATGTAATTTAGCAGTTCCGAGTGTTCGATGGATATACGCTCAATACAAATTGATCAATTCAAGCGCATTGGGCGTATAGACATAGATTTAAAGCAGATTACCTTGCTTATAGGCGGGAACAACAGCGGAAAGTCATCTTTTCTGCAAGGGGTACACTTTGCGGTGACCGCGCTTCAATCTGCCTTGATGGCTGGTGGTAGCTGGCCCACCATGACGCTAGCTCCAGATCAGCTTATATATAAGCCTTCCAACGATCCTATGATTTGTCAAACAATGTTTCAATAACTGAAACCTCGGACCGAGGTTTATCTTCAGGTATATTGGAGAGGGTTCAGATGAGGAAGCCAGCTTCACTCTTCAGGTTAAACGCGGTAAGAACGCTAACATTTCCGTATCTTTTCCGGTGAACGATGCTTTCTTCCAGAGCTTCGGACAGAGCGCGGCCAATATCAATTTTCGTTCCTGGCTTAAAGTCCGTCCGAGAAGTCATGATCGGGCGAGGCTTCGGACCAGGATCATGACGGATGCGGCGTAGAGGAAGGCTTTGGCGGAGGCGAGGGTCGCTTCCGGATCCTTCCAGAGCCGTCGGTTGCGGCTGATCCAGGCGAAGAAGCGCTCGACGACCCAGCGGCGTGGATGAACCGCAAAGCCAACCTGATCCGGCGGCTTGCGCACGATCTCGACGGCGATGATCGTGGCGCTCGCTGGCTTGTCGCCGGCATAGCCGGCATCGGCGAAGGCCTTGGTGATGAACGGGAAGGTCCGGCGCGACAGCTTCAGGACCGGCACGGCTCCGTCGCGGTCCTGCACGTCGGCAGGTTGGGCATCGAGAACGAGCGCGCGCCCGTCCGTGTCGACCAGGACTTGGCGCTTGCGGCCTTTGACCTTCTTGCCGGCATCGTAGCCGCGCGGACCGCCGCTCTCCGTGGTCTTGACGCTCTGGCTGTCGAGCACGGCCGCACGTGGGCGAAGCGTCGCGTCCGACACGCTCGCGATCGGCCATGACGAGGTGGTGGTTGATCCGGCGGAACAGGCCGGCGTCGCGCCAGCGGCTGAAGTAGCCGAACACCGTGCTCTTCGGCGGCAGATCCTTGGGCATAAGCCGCCATGCGATGCCGCCGCGCAGAACGTAGAAGATCGCGTTCAGGATCTCCCGCATCGTCCAGAACGGCGGCCGGCCACACGGGCTGGCTTGGCATCAAGCGGCTCGATCACCGCCCACTCGGCATCGGTCAGATCGGTTTCGTAGCGAAGGCCCGCGCGGCTATGCTGCCGCCGGGTGGTCGGGGTCCACATGGCGCTTCCAGGTCAGGCTTCAGCACCCTCCTGGAATCATCCCCATCCCGGCCACTCAACCCCGCGCTCCCTCCACGACCCTTATCGGACGGGCTCTTACAGCAGGTGTTGCGCTTAGAGAGGAGAAGCGGACGGATGCTATTTTAACCGCAGGTATAGCTCAAGGAGATTCCAACTTTTAATCAGAATGTCTGATAGGATACTGTCGATCAGGGAAAGCTTGGACGGTTTCATCAGATAATGGGGAAGATATTTCCTGGTTTAGCGATATCACAGAGTACGATGAAACGGGCATCAATTTATAGATTTAAAAGTTAGGATAGAAGGGAATTCTGCCGCTGGAAATGCTGGGTACAGGATGCCTCCAGGCAATCCAGCTAGTTGCATATACAACAATGTATAACCCAACTCTTCTTTATTAGATGAGCCAGATTCACATCTTCACCCGTCAAATCGCGACTGCTTGCTAAGCATTAATCTCTATATCAATGTCCACGGCTACAAAAATCAGGTTGCTGTCAACCCATTCCAGGCAGATATTCATGTTCTGGCCTCAAAAACGAGGCTGCGGCGAAGTTATCTGATGAAGGAAGGCGGAAAGCAGGTCGTCGAGAATGTATCTGACTTTCACTGTTGCTGGATTTAGGAGCGTTAGACAGCTTTGAGACATTTTGCCTCTCCTGTAAATAGGGTAGTTGTTTTTGACGAACACAAAAAGTCAGAAATTAAGGACACTCCTGCACGCCAATGGTTTTGTTGAGGGTCAGTATTTATTATAATAGGCGCTGCACGGAGTGGATAACATTCATTCTGTCATATCCGGTGGCGGAGTTTTTTACAAAGCTAAGTGCAAATACGCATGCCTGTCCTCATTCATCGGGACGGTGATGCCTTGTTGGTGGACGAAAAGGCTTGGTTGAAACAACGGGCGATGGTAACACTTCCGGCTAGGTCAGATTTGTTTATAACTCCGCTTACAGATGTTGAGCATCAGTTTTGTCAAGCAGCTCACGTAGCCACAGTTCTAGGGATAGCATTGGAGGCGGCTAAAGCGTTTGTTGACGATGCAATCAGGAAGAATAATGCCAGCTTTCTGTTCATTTTAGCAACAAGCGACAGAATGCGAAGGACAAAATCCTACGACAACGAAGATGCACCTCGGCAGTTGATCTTCTCACTGGCGATCTGCCATTCGAATTTGCAAAGGGTAAACTGCTTTACGGAATTCTGATGGAAGACCTAAACGCAGCGGGCTACAATGGCAATCGGCTAGCATCCACCGCAAGCGAATCGCTAAAAATCCGTGAGCTTGAGGCCTTTGCTGCTGCCGCCTGGGCGGGGGCTCCTATGGTTGCCGCAGTTGCATAGATGGCGCCGACTCTCGGCGAGCTTGGCGATGTCGATCATGGCAGTGCGTGCTCCCGTCGATCCTCGCCTACGCTGCCTCGCTCGTCATTCGAGCCGTCGCTGCCGCGCTGAAACCCCCGCGGCCCCCTTCGTCGTCGCCCACCGGAGCGGCATCGATGGTGTCGACCTTCTTGGTGAATTTGTGGGCAACCTTGCCGCTAAGACCGTCGTCATCCGACCGACCGGTGAACATTCCCACCCGTTTTCTCGGTATCGCTCCGAATAGAGCATGGCCAAGACGCGGGGGAAGGTGCGGGTGCGGCGCGTGCCAGCTTGGAAACCTGGCCACGCACCCCATCGTCACGCTGAGCCGGCCGCGCCAGCGGCCGAGTCGAAGCACGGAGGATCTGCGTCCTTCGACTGAGCCGCTTCGCGGCTCGCTCAGGATGATGGAGGGGTGATCGCCGCCCGGCCCTTGGTTCGATCGCGAAGCGGCGGAGCCGCCGAGGCGCAGGTGGTTCTTCGAACCCGCACGGCAGCCTATCAAAAGCAAAGGCGCGCCCCTCCGCATTGCGTGACCATGCCGTCGCGGACGGCCGCCGTGCGGCGGGCGTCCACCGGGTTCGGGCTCGGCGGCAGGTTTCGCCGGACACCGGCGCTACAGGCGATCTGCAACGGGGGTGGATGCGTGAGCCGAGCCGAGGGCGAGGAGGCGGGATCGGAAGAGCATGCGCTCAGCGCCGCATCGGGCCTGTCGGACGTGTCCGAGGCCGAGCGGGAGGTCATCGAAGCGCACAGCCGCCCCAACGCGGCCCTGATCCACGAGACGATCCGGGCCGAGGGCGAAAGCGAGCTCGATCGGCCCGTCCATGCCTTGCTGCTCTCCGGGCTCGCGGCCGGGCTCGCGATGGGGTTCTCCCTGATCGCCGAGGGCCTGCTGCGCGCGCACCTGCCCGACGCACCCTGGCGGGAGCTGGTGAGCAAGCTCGGCTACGCGGTCGGCTTCCTGATCGTGGTGCTCGGCCGCCAGCAGCTGTTCACCGAGAACACGATCACGCCGATCCTGCCGCTGCTCTACAACCGCGACGCGCGGACGCTCGGGCTCGTGGCGCGGCTCTGGGCGCTGGTTCTCGCGGCCAACATCGCCGGAACCTGGGCGGTCTCGGCGGTGCTCGCCGGAACCGATCTGTTTCCCCCCGAGATCAGGCAGGCGTTTTCGTCGATCAGCCAGCACGCCATCGAGACGCCGTTCGGCGGCACGGTGCTGAAGGGGATTTTCGCGGGCTGGCTGATCGCGCTGATGGTGTGGCTGATGCCCGGCTCCGGCGAGGCGCGCTCCGCCATCATCGTGCTGCTCACCTGGCTGGTCTCGGTCGCCGGCTTCGCCCACATCATCGCGGGCTCGGTCGACGTGAGTTTTCTGGTCCTGTCGGGACAGGCGAGCGCGGCCGACTACCTGTGGCGCTTCTTCGTCCCGACCCTGCTCGGCAACGTGCTCGGCGGCGTGACACTGGTGGCGGCGCTGAACTACGGTCAGGTGGCGACCGAAGTGGAGGCGTGAGGGCGGCGTCCGGCGATCAACGCCTCAGGTCTTGGCGTGCCACCCCACGACCGCAAGAACGAGGCACGACAGCAGGAGCGTGGCCTGGATGGTCATCATGATCCAGTAGCTGACCGGCGCGGTGTCGCGGTGGGTCACTCGCGTCCCGATCAAAAACCAGTCGAGGATATCGGGGTTGAAGTCGGCGATTTTTCGTTCGGCGAAGCCCCGCCGCAGCTTGCGATAGCAGTCCACGGCCAGGTAGACCGCGACGACGCGAGCAACGATCTGAAACAGAAAGAACTGCATTCGAAATCCGTCATCACAAGGGCTCGTGCAACGCGACGGGACCGGCGGACGCGCGCATTGCTCGCATCCCGGTCCACGGAAGCGCTTCTTGCAGCGCAGTGTGTCTGGTTGCTGTCGCGGCGACAGCGCCAAGCCGTTCTTCGGCGGGACCGGTCCGTCCTTCACCCGTCTCGCAAGGCGACGCTGGCCAAGGCCCACGACCAGTGTAGCGGCGCCCCCGTGGCGCTCGCAATGACGGGGTCGGGCGGCTTGATCCGGTGAGCGGCGCGGCGGCATGTCTCGGCGACACGCATGCGAAACGCGTCGAGGGCACATCCCCACCGCGAGCCATCCCATCTGTTGAGGAACATCCCATGCGTCTTGTGCGGCCCGGTACGACCATCGCGACGCTCGCGGCCACGGCCCTGTTTTCCATGCTTCCAGCCCTCGCGGCGCCGGCCGAAACGCCCGAAGCCTTTGTCCGCCGCATCTATGCGAAGCAGTACCGGGACAATGGGCCGGGGGTGTCGACCGACCGGCCGAAGGGCGCGGCCTTCTTCACGGCGGAACTGCTCGACCAGTTCGCTAAGGACAGCGAACTGGCGCACGGCGAGGTCGGCGCGATCGACCAGGACCCGGTCTGCGATTGCCAGGATTGGGGCAAGCTGAAGATCAAGCAGCTGACCGTCGCGCCGGCCGAAGCCGGCGCCGTCAAGGCGCGGGTCGACCTCACCAACCTCGGCGAGGCGTATACGCTAACCCTGACGCTGCAGCCGACACCGGCCGGCTGGCGCATCGCCGATGTCGGCAGCAAGGACACGGCGAGCCTGCTCGCCTACATCAAGAACGCCAACGCGCATCCCGTTCAGGACCCGCCGGCGAGCGACGCGAAGCCCGCGCCGCCGAAGCCCTGAGGGGGGAGGTCGCAGCACGACGGGTACGCGCAGTCCCGTTGCCGGCCCGAGCTCAATCGAACGGGTTGCAGCGCCCGTCGGCCTGCTTGAACTCCGGCGGGTCGCACGGGCTCATGTCGCGGCGGCACAGCTTGTAGCAGACGTTGCGGACGTCGCCGTCGCGCGCGTAGCCGCTGTCGCCATAGCGTTCGCGGTTGTACTGAGCGGCGGCGGCGCCGCCCTGATAGGGGCCCATGTTGTAGACCCGCGCCGAAGCCGGCGCAGAGGCCGCCGCCACCATGGCGGCAGCGGCCAGAACAGCGATGCGCATCATCGGGATCACTCCTTTCCGGCTGAACCCAATCGTCTTCGGGGCGGTTCCGGCCTGCGACATCGACGCGCCGGCGCGATCCGGCCTGCAGTCCTCGGAACTGCCGCCCGACACGCCGGTTAAGCGTCAGCAGCAGCACGAGACGAGAGGCAGTCATGGCCCAGCAGGTTCCCGTCACACCGGAAGCCATTGCGGGCGCGTCCGGCGATGCCGTCAAGGCGCTCACGCCCGATCTCGCCTACAAGCGCCTGGCCATCGTCAACGTGGTCTTCGTCGGGCTGCCAGGCGCCGGCGACCGCGGCTGGGTGCTGATCGATGCCGGGGTGTTCGGCACGAAGGGCGCCATCAAGCATGCCGCCGCCGAGCGCTTCGGGGCGGGCGCCCGCCCCTCGGCGATCGTGCTGACGCACGGGCATTTCGATCATGTCGGCGTGCTCGAAGATCTCGCGGAGGAGTGGGACGTGCCGGTCTGGGCGCATCCGCTGGAGCGGCCCTATCTCGACGGCAGCGCCAGCTACCCGCCGGGCGATCCGAGCGTCGGCGGCGGCCTCATGGCTTGGCTCGCGCCGCTCTACCCGACCAAGCCCGTGAACGTGGCGGCGCGGCTGCGCGACCTGCCGGCCGACGGCAGCGTGCCGCCGATGCCGGGTTGGCGCTGGATCCACACCCCCGGCCATTCCGCCGGTCACGTGTCGTTCGTGCGCGGTGCCGACATGATCGTCGGCGACGCCTTCGTGACCACGGCCCAGGAATCCGCCTATGCGGTCGCGGTGCAGGAGCCCGAGATTCATGGCCCGCCCCGCTACTTCACGCCGGACTGGGGTGCGGCTCGCGCCTCGGTCGCGCAGCTCGCGCGCCTGGAGCCCGAGCTGGTGATCACCGGTCACGGCCAACCCATGCAGGGTCCGGCGATGCGGGTCGCGCTGCGCAAGCTCGCGGCGGAGTTCGACCAGGTGGCCGTGCCGGAGCACGGCCGATATGTCGACCATCCGGCGCGGGCCGAGGATGGCAGCGCCTATCGGGAGACCTGAGGCGGCGCCGGCGCAGCTTGCGACGTGGGGGACCTCTAGCCCTTCAGCGCCGCAGCGACCGCGTCACGCAGCGGCGTCGTCGGGCGGCCGATGAGGCGGCTGAGGGTGTGGCTGTCATCGTCGAGCGCGCCCTTGGCCGCGCAGGCGCTCGACTGCGACACGAGGTCGGCGAGGAAGCCCGGCAGACCGACGCCGAGCAGCGCGGCGCGGTAGTCGGCTTCGGGCATGTCCTTGTAGACGACCGTCTTGCCCGCCTGCCGGCCGATCTCGGCGGCGTACTCCGCCATGGTGAACGGCGCATCGCCGGCCAGTTCGTAGATTTGTCCGGCCTGAACGGGGCTGGTCAGTACGGCCGCGGCCGCTTCGGCGAAGTCGGCGCGGGTGGCGGCCGCAATCCGGCCGTCGCCGGACGAGCCCAGGACGGCGCCGTGCGTGATGGCGGGTTGCAGACCCGCCAGGTAGTTTTCCGTGTACCAGCCGTTGCGCAGCAGCGCGAATGGCAGGCCGGAGGCGCGCAGCGCCGCTTCGGTCTGTCGGTGTTCTTCGGCAAGGCCGATGGGCGAGTCATCGGCGTCGAGGATGCTCGTGTAGGCGACGAATCCGACCCCGGCCGCCTTGGCGGCGTCGATCACCGCCTTGTGCTGGGCGACGCGCTGGCCGACCTCGCTCGACGAGATCAGCAGCAGCGTGTCGATGCCCTCGAACGCTGCCGCGAGCGTCTCCGGCTTCGTGTAGTCGCCGGCGCGCACCTGCACGCCGCGGGCCGCGAGATCGGCCGCCTTGGCGGGGCTGCGGGCGATTGCGACGATCTCGGCGGCGGGCACCTTCCGCAGCAGAGCATCGATGACGAGGCGACCAAGCTGGCCGGTGGCTCCGGTAATGGCGATCATTCTCAAATCCTGCGGTTCGTGTTGCGAAGCGCACGCTAGTCGCTTAGCTTCCTTTTCGTAAGTACGCACAGATCGGTAAGTGTCATGGCGAAAGCGGCTGCCACTGTGGCGGAGCGCCTGGATCGAGGCGACCTGTTCGCGGAAGGCTGCCCTTCCCGCACGATCATGCGCCACGTCACCAGCAGTTGGGGCGTGCTGGTGCTGATCGCGTTGCAGGGCGGCACGCACCGGTTCAGCATGCTGCGGCGGAAGGTCAGCGGCGTCAGCGAGCGCATGCTGGCGCAGACGCTGCAGTGGCTCGAGGCCGACGGTCTCGTCGTCCGCCGCGCCTTCCCGGTCGTGCCGCCGCATGTGGAATACAGCCTGACGCCGCTCGGTGCAGAGGCCGCCGGCAGGGTGGCCGCACTGGCCGACTGGATCGAGACGAACCTGCCGGCGCTCCTCCGGACCCGCCAGGCGGCCTGACGTTCAGCCCAGCACCGCTTCACAGCGAAAATGCCGGCCTTGGCGCGCTCGTCCCCTGAGCGATGCGGCTGGTGACCCCTGTGGCATTGAAATGACGCGGGCGATCCGATCGCAACGAAAGTAGCATTTCGCAATGAAAGCGGCGCACCCCCGCCGTAGCTTAGCGCCGGGAGAGAGGCGCCATGGCGAAGCAACGGAGCAGACCGGCCGCATGGACCCGGCGCGCGGCGGCCGACGCCGCATTGGCGGTGCTGCTGGCCGCGCCCGTCGGGACGCCACACCCTGCGGCGGCTCAGGACGCAAACTCTCCGCCGACTCAGCGGAATTCGGCGGCAGGCTCTTCCCAGTCTCGTGCCGGGTCGCCCGGAACGCTCCCCGCCCCGCCGCCGCCCGACCACATTTTCGGCAACCTCAACGGGTTCCGGGACGACCTCGCCAAGTGGGGCGTCACCTACACCTTCAACTACATCACGGAAACAGCGGGCAATGTCGCCGGCGGCCTGCGGCCGGGTGCAGCCTATGCGCATCAGATCGCTCTCAGCATCGACATCGATTGGCAGACGCTGGCGGGTATCGAAGGATTCAAGACGCACGGCATCGTCATCAACAGGGCCGGCGGCAATGTCAGCCCGGGGTTCGTCGGCGACACCGTCATTCAGGCGCAGGAGATCTACGGCGCGGGCTTCGGGCAGATCGCCAAGCTCGTCTGGCTGTACGGCGAGGAGACGCTGTTCAACGACCGGCTGAAGCTCTACTTCGGCCGCTTCGCGCCCGGCTTGGACTATGCAGCGTCCCCGCTCTACTGCAGCTTTATGACCCTGACCATTTGCGGCCACCCGCGGGCGCTGACGGCCAACCAGGGCTTCGAAGACTGGCCACTCAGCGAGACCGGCGGCGAGATCAAGCTGCGCCCGTTCGATCAGTTCTATGTTTCGGCCGGCGTGTTCCAATCTCAGCCGTTTCCAACTCCGGCGCATCCCTACACGCAGGGCGGCTACGACGGCCTGGACTGGACGCTGCGCGGGACCACCGGCGCCAGCATCCCCGTCGAGTTCGGTTACGAGCCGCTGATCGGTGCCGCCAAGCTGCCGGGCCACTACAAGATCGGGTTCAACTACGACACGACGAACTACCAGGACAATTTCTTCGACGGCAACAATATGCCGCTTGCCCTAAGCGGGCTGCAGGGCCGCGTCGATCGCGGGGGACGATGGCAGTTCTGGGCAACCTTCGACCAGTTGGTGTTGCAAAACGGGCCCTACAACGACGACGGGCTCTACCTTCTTGGAGCCTACGTCTACGACGACCCCCGCAGCTCGCTGTTTCACAACTTCCTCTGGGCCGGCCTGATCGATCGCGGCATCGTCCCGGGACGCCCGTTGGACCAGCTCGGCTTTGGATTCACGTATTACGACGTCAGCCCGCGCCTGACTCGAACCGAACGGCTGCAGGCCTCGCTCGGCGTGCCGTTTTCGGGTGGCGCGCGGGGCGTCCAGACCCACGCGTTCGTCTACGAACTCAACTACGGAATCCACGCGGCGCCGGGTGTGCTGATCCAGCCGGAAGTTGAGTATTTTCAGCGCCCGGGTGGCACGGGCCGTGTACCCGACGCCTTCCTGGTGGGGCTAAAGACAATCCTGGATTTCTGAGAGAGTTCAGCTTCCTTTCTGCGGCTTGGCAGACATGGCATGCCGACCCATCAGCCCGCTCCAAAAGAGATTGTCAGCGCAAGAGGGGGGACGATCACGCGATGATGATTTCGACAAATCGAAGGTTGGGTGCTGCTCACCGGCTTGCTGCTATCGAGCGGCGCGGCAAACGCCGATCAGAGCTGCAAGCAGGAGGTTGGTTCCCGGCAGGCAGAGCGACTGGTCGAGCACTGCCTGAACGTTTCGCCGGCCACGCACCCGCCCTGCAACGCGCAGAACACGTGCGATCTGATCCGCTCCGAGATCGAGCGTGGCTGTGCCATGCTCGACGACAAGCCGGAGTTCTGTTCCGAGCCGTGACGGACGGGAGGTCTGCGGAGACCCGGGCAAGACCGACTGTGTTCTTCTGGCGCAGAATCAGCCTAGGGTCGGCGCAATTGAGTTGCGTCGGCAGGCGATGAAGCAGAGCATGCCTTGCGCGGGCTCGTCCGCGCGAAATCAGGTTACGGCGCGATCATCCTCGCATACGATTGCTGGACTGCTGGGGAGCCGACATGGCGACGCTTCGTTTGAACCACGTATCCGTGCAGGTCCGCGATCTGGAACGTAGCGCCGCGTTCTACCAGAACGTTCTCCGTTTGAGCGAGATCGAGAACGGGACTCGCAGGCCGAATATCCGCTGGTTCGGTCTCGGCGCGGGTCAATCCGTCCACCTCATCGAAGGCGATGTCGGCGCGACCTTCGTCACCAAGTCCACCCACTTCTGCATCGCGACAGCCGCTTTCGAAGAAACGCTCGAGCACCTTCGGATGACAGGCGTGGCGTTCGGCAATCTCGCCGGGGAGCAGGGCAAGGAGCACCGGCGCGCTGACGGCGTACGCTCGGTCTACCTGCAGGACCCCGACGGCTACTGGATCGAAGTCAACGAGGATTTCTGAGTTGCTGTGACCGGTCAATGCCGATCCGCCGCGACGATGCTGACGGGAGCGACTGCAGCCACGGTAAAGCTCCTCACGGCTCGATCAGGTTCGGCCACGTCGTCTGGACGAAGGCGCACCAGGCACTCGTGCCGCCTTTGGCGATTTCTTCGCCCTGGGCAAAGCGCATGCCGTCGGTCAGAACCGGGTTGGCGCGCTCGCCCAAGCGTGTGGCGCAACGATGGGCCGCGTGCTCGACCGCGGCCGCCTCCCGCACGCCGCACCGTTGCGCGGCCCTGTTCATATAGCCTTGGAGATGGAGGAGGTTGGGACAGTCCTCGGCCCGCGCCGCTCCCGCGCTCAGGAAAACGAGGAGGACAAGCGTGCCGCGCATAGGAGCTTCCTTCGTAAAAAGCGCAAGCGTATGGGCACGGTGTTTCGGCGCAATGCCCGGGAGACGTTGCGAGCTTTAGGATCCCGTGATCAGTGCCAAGCTGAAGATGGCTGCGCCCTTGAGCCCGCAACTGTGCGTCGAATGCCGGTATCGTTGATCCCCGCGTTCGGCGAACCGACCACGGAGGGACAGAATGGTTCGTGCTGCGCTCAAAGCGTCCCCTCGGCGGCAGATGCGAGCGCCTACTCTGGCCCAAGTGTTCAGGCCGAGGCGGAAATCACGCGAAGCTGCCGCGCGCCTATCGCGGAATATAAGGCCACGAGGAGCACGTTCGGCACCCACGCCGTATAGGCCAGCCACACCGACATGGCGGAATAGCTTGGAAAGCCGAGCGCAAAGCCGATCGGGATTTGCAGGCGCAGGGTGACGGCGCCGAACGTCATGGCGTAGCTGAATTGCATCAGCAGGCGGTGAAGCGGAACGTTGCGCGCCACGGCGGCCCGCCACGCCCCGAGCGTTGCGCCGATCCACAGGACAGCCAAAAGCCCAAAGCCCAAGCCGGCGATCGGGCCGCCCGACGCGTGGAACGCGGTGGCGAGACCGCCAACCCCGGCCACGACGCAAGCCGCGACATAGACGCGGCCGGACCAGCGGTGAAAACCCGGATGCCGCGCTCGAAGACCCTGAAAGAACTGCCAGGGGCCGAGCAGAAGCGCGATCGGCGCGATGAGCATGTGGGTGAGCGCCTGGACGGGCTCGCGCTCGATAACCCCCCGGATGCCAGGGTCGACGTCGAGCCACCTGTGCCCAAGCACGCCGAAGAAGCGGAACGAGAACAACGCGACCCCCGTCGCCAGCACTGCCATGGCGACAAGACCGAACCGCGCGAAACGTTTGTCAGCCATGGGCCCGCTGCTATGATCTTGACAGTGTTCAGCGAGACTAGAGGCCGATTTGAACAGCGTCAAGATGCGGCAGAACGACAGGAGCTACCATCACGGCGATTTGCGCCGGCAGCTCATCGCGACCGCGGAGGCGATCATTCTCGAGCGCGGGGTCGATGGTTTCACGTTGCGTGAAGCCGCCCGCCGTGCCGGCGTGTCACCGGCCGCACCGGCGCATCACTTCGGAGACGCCAAGGGGCTGCTGACTGAAGTGGCGCTGCTCGGTTTCCGCGACTTCGGCGCCGCGCTACGGGCCGCCGACGCGCGCGGCGGCAGCGATCCGGCGCGGCGGCTCTCGGAACAGGCGGGCGCTTATGTGACCTTCGCGCTCGCCCATCCGGCGCGCTTCCAACTCATGTTCCGCGCCGACAAGCACAATCACGGCAATGCCGAGTTCGTCCGGGCGGCGAACGAAGCCTATGGGGTGCTCGAAGGCGCCATCCGCGCCGCCACCGATACGCCGGCAGACCAGGCGCTCGATAGCAACGGACGAGGCATGCTGGTCGCGGTGTGGTCGATGGTGCACGGTTTCGCCCATCTGGCCTTGGGAGGCGAATTCTCGGACGCGTCGCGTGGGGGCGGCGCGACGGATCACGTCCTCGCTACGGTGTTGCCGCAGGCGGTCGGCTACATGCTCGCGCAGCTCGGCCGGCGATAGGCGCCTGCGCCGTGCATCCCCTCACGCGACCGCCAGCGCCCGCGTCTGTCGCCGCCAAACCCACCAGCACAGCACCGCCACCGGCGCGCCGATCAGCGACGTGGCGACGAAGAACCATTCGAAGCTCATCCGTTCGATCAGGAACCCGAGGCGCCAGCAAGCAGGCTGCCGGGCAGGGCGCACAGCGAAGTCAGCAGCGCATACTGGCTGGCCGCATAAGCCGTGGAGGCCAGCGCCGACATGTAGGTGATCAGGACGATGGAGGCGAAAGCATAGGCGAAGTCGTCGATGCTGACGCTGATCGCGAAAAGCCAGAACTCGCCGCCGCCATGGTCGCCATGCACCGCGAGATAGGCGAGGCTCAGATGCGACGCGGAGGCGAAGACCGTGCCGCCGAGCAGGGCTGGGCAAGAGGCCGAGGCGCTGCACCACGTAAGTTGCCGCAAAGGTGCCCGCGATGGCCACCCGGAAGCCGAACAGCTTGGTGACCGTGGCGATATCCGAGTTGGAATAATGCAGGCTCTTGAACAGCGGCACGGCCATGGCGGACGAGATGTAGCCGGGCATGCGGAAGCCGGCGACGAGCAGCAGGGTCGGGACCGCCATCGGGCCGAGCCGGGTGACCAGGTCCTTGATCGGATCGACGATGGTTGCGAGGAGGGCGGGTGGCGTCGTCATGCGCAGCCTTGTCCGAATCGCGGTTCGGGCGCGAGCCAGGCCGCGATCATGCCGGGCGCCATAGCGACAGCCATGCAGAGATAGGCCGCGCGCCAGCCGAAGAAGTCCGCCAGATAGAGCGCGCCGGCGCCGGCCACGAGGTTGCCGATGCGCCAGCCGACCTCCGCCCAGGACGACATCAGCGCCTGCCGTTCGACCGGCGCCACGGTGATGCGCCAGCCGTCGATGACGATGTCCTGGGTGGCTCCGGCGAAGCCGAGCGCGAGGGAAAAGCCGACCGTCCAGCCCAGCCAATGGGCCGGGTCGCCGAACGCAACGCCGGCGAGCGTCGCTGACGACGCCGACCTGCGACAGCGACGATCCAGCCGCGCCGCCGCCCGAGCAGCCGGCTGAACAGCGGCGCGTCGTAGCGGTCGAGAAACGGCGCCCAAACGCAACTTGAACTTGTAGGCGAGGGTCATCTCGCTCATCAGCCCGAGCGATGCCGATCGGCACCTTGGCTTCGCAGAGCCATGCCGACTGCGTGATGTAGACGAGCAGGAACGGGATGCCCGGACGAGAAGCCGAGGCCGACCATGGCGCCGAGACGCCGGTCGGTGAGCAATGCGCGAATGGGGGAGCTGGCATCCGCCCCCGGATGGATCGCCTCGACCGTCATGGCGTTGATCTCTCGCGATCCATCAGCAGTTGGCCGCGCTATAGGGATATCGATCCTACTTTGAACATCATAGACCATGCCCTTGCGTCATGCAGACGAAGGTCTCATGTACCATCCACTTGGATGGTACCTGGATGTTCAAATGGTCAGCGCCGCGCTTCAGCAATCCCGCGCAAAACCGGTCGAGAGCGAGAAGCTGACCATCAATCTCGGGCACGTCGATCTCGGCCAGATCGATCTGCTGGTGCAGGACGGGTTCTATTCGAACCGCACCGACCTGATCCGCACCGCCATCCGCAACCAGCTCGACCGTCATGCCGACGCCGTGAAGAAGGCTGTCACGCGGCAGCAGCTCGACCTCGGCCTGCGTCGGTACGGGCGCGACGACCTCGAGCGCGTGAAAGCCGCGGGAGAGATGCTGCGCATCCACGTGCTCGGACTCGTGGTTATCGCGGATGACGTGTCGGCGGCACTCGCGCGCGACACGATCGCCTCGATCCACGTGCTCGGCGCCTTGCAGGCGTCAGCCGCCGTCAAGACCGCCCTGAGCGACCGCATTCGATGACGACCAATCCACACAGGACCAAATTCATGCCCCTGATCGGCACCATCGACATGGCCGAAGCGACCCGCCTGACTCGCGAGGGCCGGCTCGGCGAAGCGCTGTCCCTGCTCACCGGGCACGGCGCGACACAGGGGGGTGCCGAAAGCCCGACTGCGGCCGTTTCCCGCCTGAAAGCCGTGATCATGCGCGACGGGGCGGTGCCCAAAGCACTGCAGCCGCTTCGGGAGAAGCTGCAGGCCGGCCTTCGCGGCGCGCTCGATCAATTGGACCAGGTTGGCTCCCGGACCGGGCTTGATCCAGGACGGACCCCGCCTGTGCCGGAACAGGCGCGGTTCGAGGCCAAAACCTATGCGTCCGAGCAGGGCGATCTCATCTACAAGCTTTATGTTCCGAGCCAGGCCGGATCGCAGCCGCTCCCTCTCGTGGTCATGCTGCACGGCTGCACGCAATCGCCTGACGACTTTGCCCTGGGCACCCGCATGAACGAGTTGGCAGAGGAGGAGGGATGCTACGTCGCCTATCCGGCGCAGTCGGCGATGGCCAATTCGTCGAAATGCTGGAACTGGTTCAGAGCGGGTGACCAGCAGCGCGGGCGAGGTGAGCCGGCGTTGATTGCCGGGATGGTCCGGCAGATTATGCGTGAGGTTCGCGTCGACGCGAGCCGGATCTATGTGGCCGGGCTGTCGGCCGGCGGTGCCGCGGGGGCGGTCCTGGGCCAGACTTATCCCGAATTGTTTGCTGCGGTCGGCGTCCATTCCGGACTTGCGTGCGGTGCGGCATCCGACGTGTCGTCGGCCTTTTCGGCGATGAAGCAAGGTGCGGCTGCGCTGCGGTCCGGCTCCGGATTCGTTCCCACGATCGTCTTCCACGGCGATCGCGATTTCGACCGTGAGCCCCGTGAACGGCGAACAGGTGCTGACGCAGGCGGCGGCGCCGCGGTCGCTGAAGACCATCGTCGAGCACGGTCATTCGCCGGACGGAGTTGCCTACACGCGCACCATCCAGTCGGATCAAGATGACCGGCCGATGCTGGAACATTGGGTGTTGCACGGCGGCGGTCATGCCTGGTCGGGTGGCAGCCCGGCTGGCAGCTACACCGACCCACGCGGACCCGATGCGAGCAAGGCAATGCTGCAGTTCTTCAGACGCCACGCGCAACCCGGCCGGGCCTGACGGCTGAATGCGCGGGGCCGGTGACGCCGCGGCCGTTCGCGGCTAGGGTCGGCGGGCTCCGGCGAGGCCGGTTCAACGGCGCGAGATCACATCGATGAGGAAGGTTCAACCCGAAGGCTCCCACTTCATCGGTGGCCGCTTCCGGACCGCGCCGGGAGAGGAGATCGTCTCGATCTATCCGGCGACGGCTCAGCCCGTGGCCACGCGTGAACGCGGCGGACGCCGCCCTCGTCGACGAGGCTGTCACCGCCGCCCGCGCCGCGCAGGCGGCCTGGGCCGCGACGCCGGCCGCCGAGCGCGGCAGGGTGCTGCGCCGGACGGCCGACATCCTGCGGGCACGGAACCAGGAGCTGTCGGAGATCGAGACCATCGATACCGGCAAGCCGATCAGCGAGACGCTGGTGGCCGACGCGACTTCGGGCGCCGACTGCCTCGAGTATTTCGGCGGCATCGCCGCTTCCATCGCCGGCGAGCACATCGATCTCGGCGGCTCCTTCGCCTACACGCGTCGCGAGCCGCTCGGCGTGGTGGGCGCGATCGGCGCCTGGAACTATCCGATCCAGATCGCCTGCTGGAAATCGGCGCCCGCCCTCGCCTGCGGCAACGCCATGGTGTTCAAGCCATCCGAACTGACGCCCGCTGACCGCGCTGAAGCTCGCCGAAGCCTTCAAGGAGGCCGGGCTTCCCGACGGCGTGTTCAACGTCGATCCAGGGGCGCGGCGACACGGGCCGCTCGCTCGTCGAACACCCCGGCGTCGACAAGGTATCGCTGACGGGCTCGGTGCCGACCGGGGCCAAGGTGATGGCAGCTGCGGGCGCCGCCATCAAGCCGGCCACGATGGAACTCGGCGGCAAGTCGCCGCTGATCGTTTTCGACGACGCCGATCTCGACAATGCGGTCGGCGGCGCGATGCTGGGCAACTTCTATTCGTCCGGCCAGATCTGCTCGAACGGCACACGGGTCTTCGTTCACCGTCGCGTGCAGGAGGCCTTCGTCGAGCGGCTCGTCCGTCGCACGGAAGCGATCCGCCTCGGCGATCCGCTCGATCCCGCCACCCAGATGGGACCGCTCGATCTCGGCGGCGCAGCGCGACAAGGTCCTCGGCTATATCGAAGCGGGACAGGCCGAGGGCGCCACGCTGTGCTACGGCGGCGGAACGCCGCGGCTGCAGGGCTTCGAGAACGGCTTCTTCGTCAGCCCGACCATCTTCACCGGCGTGACGGACGACGATGCGCATCGCCCGCGAGGAGATCTTCGGGCCGGTGATGTCCGTGCTCGACCTTCGACGACGAGGACGAGGTGGTCGCGCCGCGCCAACGCCACCGAGTTTCGGTCTGGCGGCAGGGGTGTTCACGCGCGACATTCAGCGCGCCCATCGCGTCATCGCCCGACTGCAGGCCGGAACCTGCTGGATCAACACCTACAACCTGACGCCGGTCGAAATTCCCTTCGGCGGCGTCAAGCGCTCCGGCTTCGGCCGCGAGAACTCCCGCGCCGCCGTCGAGCACTATACCCGGCTGAAGTCGGTCTACGTCGAAATGGGCGACGTCAGCGCGCCCTATTGACCAAGCAAGGTTCAGCAGGTTCGAGTATCGTAGGGCGGCATCGAGGTCGGCGGGGCAGGCATGAGCGACGTGAACCAGTTCAAAAAGAAGCCCAGGCGAAAGGTGCCGCGCGGCAAGCTCATCTCAGTCTCCGCGGAAGACAAGCAGGCTTATGCGGACCTGATCAAAGCGCGGGACGAAAAGGAACTCGCCGTCGGTCGCCACCTGCCGGCCGACATCAAGAGATAATGCCGCACGGAGCGGGTCTGTTATCACAGCAGCTTGTCGACGGTAATCGGGAGGTCTCGCACCCGAGTGCCCGTCGCATGGAAAATTGCGTTGGCGACCGCGGCGGCCGTGCCGACGATGCCGATCTCGCCCAAGCCCTTAATCCCGAGCTGATTGATCTCGGGATCCTCTTCCGGCACGAAGATGACGTCGATATCGTAGATGTCGGCGTTCACGGGCACATGATACTCGGCGAGATTGTGATTCATGAACCGGCCGAACGCAGGGTCGGGCATGGTCTCCTCCGTCAGAGCCATGCCGATGCCCATCACGACACCGCCGAGAATCTGGCTTCGCGCCGTTTTGGTGTTGATAATACGCCCCGCCGCGATGGCACTGACGATGCGAGTGACGCGGGGGATCATCAGTTGCTCGTCGACTTTCACCTCAGCAAAAACCGCCGAATGCGTATAGCGCGCGTACCGAGCATTGGAGATGGATGCCGGGCCGGCCTTTCCCTGCTCCTCGATCGACCTGCATACCGTTGGCCTTGAGCGCGTCGGCCAGCGGTCACGCTGCGGCTCGGGTCGGATTTGAGGCTGATCCGGCCGTCCGCAAAGACGACGTGGTCGAGGTCGGCGTTGGCAAGTGGCGAATTTTCGATCCCGCGCGCAAGCTTCAGCAAGCGCCCCTGGATCGCCTGGCAGGCGACCTGGACTGCGCTCCCCACCGATGCAGCGGTCCAAGAGCCGCCCTCGATCGGCGCTTGCGGCAAGTTTGAATCGCCGAGCCGTGCGATAACGCGCTCGATCGGCAGCCCGAGCGTATCCGCCGCGATCTGCGCAGGATCGTATAGGTGCCCGTGCCGATGTCGGCCGTGGCGCTCCCGACCTCGAGGGTTCCGTCCGGCGTGAGCCGAGCGACCGCGGCAGCCTTCTGCTGCTGCGCTTCCCAGATGCCGGTTGCCAGTCCCCAGCCGACGAGTTCCTTGCCGTCCCGCATCGATCGCGGTGCCGCCGAGCGCTTGGACCAGCCGAACTTCTCCGCCCCCAGGATATACGCGGCCCGGAGTTGCTTGCTGGTGTAAGGCTTGTTGGTGGTCTGATCGATCTCGGAATAGTTCTTGAGGCGGAAGTCGAGTGGATCGACCCCGACGGCATAGGACATCTCGTCCATCCCGCTCTCGATCGCGAACATTCCCGTCGCGGCACCCGGAGCGCGCATGTCCTGCGGTGTGGGAAAGTCGAGTTGGGCAAGCTTGTGGGTGAAATGCGTATTGTCGCATTCGTAGAGCTGGCCGGCCCAATTCACGACCGTTTCCATGTAGTCTTCGAAGCGCGACGTATTGGCCAGGGCGTGATGCTGGAAAGACGTCAGTTGGCCTTCGTGGTCGTCGAGATCGCCACACGCTGGATGGTATTGGGCCGATAACCGAACGAGAACATCTGCTGCCGTGTCAGCACGACCTTGACCGAGCGTCGAGATCGAGCGCTGCCATGACGGCCATGAACAGCTGATGCTGCGGCCTCAGGCCCGAGCCGAACGCGCCCCCGACGAAGGGCGACAGCACATGAACGTCCTTCGTCTTCAGATCAAAGACATTGGTGACGTAGGTCTGGCTGTTCAGCACGCCCTGGATCTTGTCGTAGATCGTCAGCCTGCCATCCCGCTCGTAGACGGCAGTGGTCGCGAAGAGTTCGATCGGGTTGTGGTGCTCGAACATCAGCGAGTATTCGGCAGCCACCTTGTGCTTGGCCTTGTCGAACGCCTTCTCCGCGTTGCCGCGCGGACTCGCCGGCGGCGTGTAGCCGTCCCGCTTGCGCTTCGGCACATAGGCCTGCGTTCGCTGCTCATTGAGGTCGGTAATCGCAGATCTCTTCTTCGTAGGTTGCCCGCACGAGCGAAGCGGCGTAGCGCGCGGTCTCGAAGTCTTCGGCCACCACCAGCGCGATCGGCTGGCCGGAATGGTAGATGACCTCGTCGTGCAACGGCCGGAGCGGGTCGCCCGGAGGAGACACCTGGTCCTGATACGATTTCGGATCGTCCGCGACCTTCGGACGGTTCTTGTGAGTGTAGACGGCCAGAACGCCCGGGACGTCCTTGGCGGCCCGGATGTCGATCGACGTGATCCGTCCCTTCGCGATCGTGCTGGACACCACATAGCCGTAGGCGAGATCGACCGCCGTAAACTCGCCGGCATATTTGGCCTTGCCCGTGACCTTGAGCGGACCCTCGAGCGCGAACCTGGGACGTGCCGAGCATAGGGCTGAGGATCGTCATGTCACTGGATCCGCTTGTTGGCTTGGACCTGTGGGGTGCCGGCCGCGGCCTGACCCAGGGCACGGACGATGGCCCGGCGCGCAAGATCGAGCTTGAAGGCGTTGTCCGCATAGCCCCGCGCGTGGCGCAGCAGCGCGTCGGCCGCATCCGCGAAGGTCGTTTCGACGGCCGGCCTTCCCTTCAGAAAGGCTTCGACGTTGCTGTCGCGCCAAGGCTTGTGCGCCACGCCGCCCAGAGCAAGCCGGGCCTGGCGGATGGTTGTTCCGTCGAGATCGAGGGCAGCCGCGACTGAAACCAGGGCGAAGGCGTAGGATGCCCGGTCCCGCAGCTTGAGGTAGGTGTAGTGCGTCGTGAACGCCTGTGCGGGGAGGTCCACGGAGGTGATCACCTCGTCGTCGGCTAGGGTCGTGTCGATCTCGGGCCTGTCGCCCGGCAGACGATGGAAATCCTCGAATGCAATTACGCGGTCACCGTTCGGACCGGTGACATGCACGGTCGCGGCGAGCGCCGCCAAAGCGCACGCACATATCGGACGGATGCGTCGCGATGCAGTTCTCGCTCTGGCCAAGGATGGCATGGATGCGGTTCACCCCACCGAGCGCGGAGCAGCCGGTCCCGGGCTCGCGCTTGTTGCAGGGCGTCCCGATGTCGTAGAAGTAATAGCAGCGCGTGCGCTGCAACAGGTTGCCTCCCGTCGTGGCTGCGTTTCGGAGCTGGGGCGAGGCGCCGGCCAGAATCGCGCTCGACAGCAACGGGTAGTCCCTCTCGACTTCGGGGTGCCAGGCGACTTCGGCGTTGGTCGAGAGGGCTCCGAGCCGAAGGCCGCCCCCCTCGAGCCGCGAGATGTCCTTGAGCGGTAGACGGGTGATGTCGATCAGTCGCGTGGGCCGGGCGACGTTTTCCTTCATCAGATCGAGGATGTTGGTGCCGCCCGCGATGAACCTGGCAGCCGCATCGGCCGCCCGGGCCTGTACCGCCTCGGCCACGGTGGTGGCCCTCAGGTAATCGAAACGGTTCATCGCACCGCTCCTTCGCGGCCGAGCACGTGTTCGATGGCGTCGACGATGTTGGTGTAGGCGCCACAGCGGCAGATGTTGCCGCTCATGAATTCGCGGATCTCGTCGCGCGTACGGGCTCGCCCCTCGGCGATCAGTCCCTTTGCCGAGCAGATCTGACCGGGCGTGCAATAACCGCATTGGAACGCGTCGTGCTCGATGAAGGCGGCCTGCAAGGGATCCAATGTGTCCCCGCGCTGCAGACCCTCGATGGTCTCGATGTTGGCCCCGTCTTTCATGACTGCGAGCTGCAGACAGGAGTTCACCCGTTTACCGTCGACGAGGACGGTACAGGCCCCGCACTGCCCGTGGTCGCACCCCTTCTTGGTGCCCGTCAGGTCGAGACGCTCACGCAGACAATCAAGCAGCGTCGTCCACGGCGCGATCTCGATTTCGGTTGGTGTTCCGTTGAGCGTGAAGCTGACGAGGGTCGTCTCCCCGCCCCGCACCATGAGGCTCTCTGCCATGACGCCGCGCCTTTTGTTCAGGCGGCGCCGGATCATACATCCGATCCGGCCGGCGGCCGGGGGCGTCGCCCTGGCCGCTCTGCGGTGCGGCCGGTCCGGCGTTCAACCGGGACGGCCGACGTTTGTTCCTATTTGACTGCGCGGCTTACATCGAAGCCATCGCCTGTACCTTCTTGAGATGCATGTTCACGACGGGCAGCGTCGTCTTTGCCCAGCTCTTCAGCTTGGCGTCGTCGCCGGACGTCTCGTAGGTGGACAGCAAGGTCGCGGTCTCCTGATGGGCTTGCACCTGGTCGGTGACGTAGGCCTTGTCGAAGTCCGCTCCGCTCTTGGCCTGCAGCGCGGTCACCATCGCCTGGTGCGGGTCATCGAGCTTCATCTCCACCGCTCCTCCAGAGGATTTGGCTGCCGCGGTCAGCTTCTTTTCAGCCATTGAATGATCATGGATCATCATCTTGGCGAAGGCCTTGACCTTCGGGCTGGACGCCTGGTTAAGAGCCAGTTTGGCCTCCTCCACCTCGAATGTGTTGCCGACTGAAGCCTTCATCGCGAAATCGGCGGCCGACATGGGGCTCTGGGCGAGAGCAGGGGCGGCGAACGAAAGCGCAAGCGCGCCGGCAAGAACTGGAATTTTCATGGGCAGCGTTCCCTGAGCGAACTGGCGCGGGCTGCGCCGTGGTCCACAACGAGCACCCATCGGCGATGTTCCGACGCTGAGCCGCGGTTAATCCGCGCGCGCTCTCAGGGCACAAAAAAGCCGCCCCGGATCTCTCCGGAGCGGCTCGTTTTTGTTCCTGCCGCTGTCAGTCGATGATGTCGACGATGCGCCGCGTGCGCGGGTCGACGACGACGGTGCGATCGTTCACCCGTGCGTAGCGGTACCGGCCGTGCATGCTCGTGTAGTCGTCCGGGATGGGGTAGTAGGTCAGACCCGAGCGCGGCAGGACCGCCCCGACGCGAACGTCGTGCCGCCAAGCATAGGACGGGTAATGCTGCTCCTCCACGTATTCGTGGAAGCGGGGGCGCTGGTCGACGCCAAAAATGCTGCCGACAATGCCGGTCGCGGTACCGACCGCACCGGTGGCTGCCCCGACGCCCGCCCCCACCGCGCCGCCGACGATGCCGCCGATCGGCCCGGCGGCGTTCGACCCTGTGGCCGCGCCTTGCTGAGCCCCGTTGACCGTGCCTTGGACCACCTGCGCGTGTGCAGCAAGTGGCATCGCAAGCGCGGCCACCATGGTGCCAAGGATGATTGAATGTCGCATGTTACCCCCTTCGTTGGTCTCTCCAAACGTCCGGCGACGGCCGGAGTTCCCCTGGAGCCTGGCGGGACCGACATGTGCGTCGCCGTCCATGTGCGGACCGAATGGTTGCTGGTTACGGTGTCGGATCGCGTTAGTTCCATAGATCGCGTCGATGCGCCTCGGGTGAGGCGATCAAGTCAGACCGGAATCGCGGCCGCTTGTTGTTGGACACCCGAACCGTGTCGCCGTGGCGTGTGGAAGGCGTTCAGGGCATCCGCTTCAAGCAAGAAGGCCCGCTCGCGGGACGAGCAGGCCTTCGAATCTGCGAGAGGAGATCTGTTTAGCGCGGGGCGAAATCCAGGCCTTTCGAGCCGATCTGCATCAGGGCTTCCTGCAGCCGCGAGGTGCTGCCGAAGCTGGCGAGAATCTTGTCGTGGTAATTCTTGGCAAGCTCTTCGTTGAGCAACGCCCGCTTGTCGGCGGCTTCAGCGCGCTTGTTCAGGGCGTCGAGCCGCTTCTCCGCGTTCTCGGCGCGCGCCTTCATCTCGTTCAGCTGCTTGGTCGCCTCGTCGAGCTTGGTCTTCAGGGACGCCGTGAGATCCTGCCACTGGCGCGCCGCAGCATGAGCGGCCTCCATATCGGCCCGGCTCTCCTCGATGATGTCCTTCTTGTCGACTTCGAGCTGACGGCAGCGATCCTGCAGCAGGTCGATCACCTCGGACGCGCGTGTCAGCAGACCGAACGACAATTCGAAATCGCGTTTCGTCTGCGAGTTCACATCGTCCCGATTTTGACCGGCCGTGATCTCACTCGTGATCAGACGCAGCATGTTCTGGATATTAGGCGAGTCGTCCACGTCGATGGCCGGCTCCTTGCCGGCTGCCGATCGTTTCTGTCCCGTTTGCGTGAACGTCATAGCCACCGTCCGTAGCGAATCACTTCAAGGAAGAAGCGTACGGTGTTAATCTCTGAAACAACCGGGGCCGGAGCACAAGGTGGCATTGTGGCAGAGGCCGCCACAATCGTTACGACCGGCGGCGGTGTGTTGTTTCCGCCAACCCCGCGGGCGATTCCAGGGAGGCTGGAACGAAGGGTCGTTAGGCGCATTTCTGGTCAGGTTGTGCGGAGACCGGTGATGCAGTTCCGGGCGATGGTGATCGTGGTCGAGGATGACCCGCTCAACCGGCTAATCGCGGTCGACGCGCTCGACGAAGCAGGATTCGAGGCGGTCGATTTCGGTCGCGCCGACGAGGCGCTCGCCTTCGCCGAGACCGAGCCTCGGCCCGTTGCGGCGCTGCTGACCGATGTCGGCGTTCCCGGCGATCGGGACGGGATCGAATTGGCCTCGCATTTCGCGAGTCGGTGGCCGCAAACGGTTCTGATCGTGACGTCCGGTCGTTTCGGCTCGATGCGGCCGGACGAGATTCCCGATTCGGCTCTCTACCTGACCAAACCATGGCGAGGTCGCGAACTGGTTGCCATGCTGCGGTCCGGTCTGGGCGAGGCGAGCGGACCCGCGACCGCCTAACCGAAACAAATTGCCGCTAAAGCGATCTTTTACCCTTAATTCGCAGTCGCGATGGCGTTGGCAACTTACGCCTCGTCGCGGCGGTCCGCGAGTTAGTGACACGCATCGAAGGGCCAGGTCTGGAGGAGATCGCGGATCCCGGCCTCGGCCGGGAGCCGCAGCCCATGCAGCAGGATGACAAGGACGGCTGCGGGCAACAGCACCAAGGCGAGGCGTCCATTCCTGTCCGGTAACGGCCCGGCGAAGCGCAGCATCGCCAAGGCTGCGGTGAAACCAACCGCACCGCCGAGCACAACTTCGGCAAGGGTGTGAGCACCCAGCAGCAGACGCGAGGCGCCGATCAGCGCGACCACGACCAGAACGCTCGTGACGGTCAGCGTGTTGCGACCGAAAGCCCGCTGGGTCCCGAACGCCAGAATGCTGCCGTAGAAGACGCCCGCGGCGGCCGTGTGGCCGCTCGGACTCGCGACATCGCCGGGGATCAGATGCCCGCAGGCCCCGAAGCCGAGCTTCAAGACAAGAACCAGTCCCAATGTTGCAACGAAGGCGGCACTCCAGACGAGAGCGCCGCGCCGCCACCCGGTCACGGCCAGAAGCACGGCGATCAGCGCCGCAGCCGGCAGCAGCACGGCGAGATCGGCGAAATCCGTGAGATAGGCCACCGCCGGACGAAGGTGCGAGATCATCGCGCTCTCGCTGACATTCTTCCTTTCACCGTGCAAGTTGCGCGCAGGGTTGGACGCGAGGCAGCGGGCTCCCATATCACCCACGACCGGGACGCCCGGCATGTGGAGACCTGCTATGACCCCCGACGAACGTCAGCTGCTTTCCGGCTTGTTCGATCGCGTGCGAACAGCTTCGGCGCAGCCGCGAGACCGAGAAGCCGAGACCTTCATCAGCGATGCGGTGCGCACGCAGCCCTACGCACCCTACCTCCTCGCGCAAACCGTGATCGTGCAGGAGCAGGCGCTCCGTGCCGCAAACGATCGCCTGCAGCAACTCGAGGCCAAGGTCCAGGCGCTCGAATCCGGGCAGCAGGCCGGCGGCCAGGATACGGGCGGCGGATTCCTCGGTGGCATCGGCCGCTCGATTTTCGGTCAATCCGACCCGGCGCCGCGCGGATCGGTGCCGAGCGCCGGTCCGGCTCAGCCGGGCCAGGGCGGGTTCGGCGGTGGCTATGCGGCACCCCAGGGCGGACCGTGGGGCGGTCAGGGCGGCGGCGCACCTCAGGGTGGCGGCTTCCTCAGAGGCGCGCTCGGCATGGCGGCCGGAGTCGCGGGTGGCGCGCTCCTCGGCAACGCCATTTCCGGGCTGTTTCACGGCAACCAGTACGGGATCGGCGCTGGGATGCCGGGCTTTGGGGGCGGGTATCCCGGCGGCGAGGAAACTGTCATCAACAACTATTACGGTAGTGACGCGCCCTCTGGCGGCGATCTGGCCGGTGGAGGCGATGGGTTCAGCGACGCCGGGTTTGACGGCGGCGACGACCTCGGGCCGGACGACAGCGGCTTTGGGTCCGATGACGGCTACAACGTGTGATGCCGCTGATTGACATTGTATTCGTGTTCATGCCGTTGAGGCATGTGAGCTGAGCATGGCCGTATGACTAATCGCGTCCCCAGGATCGACGCACACCAGCATTTCTGGGATCCCGAGCGAGGCGACTACTTCTGGATGGAGCCGGAAAGCCGGCTCCATCGCGTCTTCGGGCCCCAGGACTTGCTGCCGTCCCTAGCCAAGCACGGCATCGACGGAACCGTGCTGGTCCAGGCTGCGCCGACGCGCGACGAGACCGACTACATGCTGTCGATCGCCGAAGTCACGCCGTCCGTGCTGGGCGTCGTCGGCTGGATCGACTTCGAGGATCGTCTGCATAGCCCGGCGCTCGAGCGGCTCGCCTTGCATCCGAAATTCAAGGGCGTGCGCCCGATGATCCAGGACATCGCCGACCCGAAATGGGTGTGCCACGCCAATCTCAACTGGGCATTCGATATCGGTGGCCGAGTTCGGTCTGACCTTCGATGCGCTAGTCTACCCCGAGCACGTGCCGTTCATCTTGAAGCGTCTCGGGCGCCAGCCCGAGCTCAAGGTGGTGATCGATCACGGCGCGAAGCCGATCATCCGCGAGCGGCTGTTCGACGACTGGGCGGCGGACATCACCCGCATCGCCCGCGACACCAGCGCGCTCGTCAAGCTGTCCGGGCTCGTGACCGAAGCCTCGGCCGACTGGTCGCCGAAGTCGTTGCGTCCCTATACCGATCACCTGCTGGCCACCTTCGGGCCGGAGCGGATCATGTGGGGATCCGACTGGCCGGTGTGCCTGCTTGCGGCCACCTATGATGTGTGGATCCGCACCGCGGAACACCTCATGGCCGACTGCAGCCCGGAGCAGAAGGCCGCGATCTTCGGTGGCAATGCCGATCGCATTCTACGGCCTGCAGCCGGCCAGCGCCGGCCTGCCGGTACCGAACAAATAGCGGCCGATCGGCTTCGATCGACCGGACGATGAAATCGTGAGGCCGCGCGGACCCGTCCAAGCCCGCGCAGATCTTCGTGTTCGACGATCCAATAGGCGCGCGTGGCTTGCCGCTCGGGAAGCACGCGGTACCAGATCCGAATGCCGCTCGGCGATGAACCGGTGCACGACGCCAAGCCCCAAGCCGGCCCGTACCGCCTCGAGCTGCCCGATGGCACTCGCGCATTCGAAGGCGGTCGGCGCGCCGCCGTAGAGTTCGCGCACGTAGTTCAAGGCTGCCGAATAGGCATATTCCTCGACATAGCCGATGAGGCGATGGCGGCGCAGGTCGTCGACCGTGGCGGGCGCCGGATGCCGGTCGAGATAGTCGCGCGCGCCAAAGATTCCGAGCGTGTAGTCGGTCAGCTTGCGCGTGACGAAGCGGCCCGCCTCGGGCTTTTCGAGCACGATGGCGATGTCGACCTCGCGCTTCGACAAGGGCACGACCTGCGGGCTCGGCACGAGCTGGATCTTGATGGCGGGATGCCGCTCCGCAAAGGCCGCGCAGCAGCGAGCAAGGTAATAGGTCGACAGCCCGTCAGGCGCGCCGATGCGAACGGTGCCCGGAGAGCTCGACGTCCGTATCGGCGAGGGCCGCCTGGGTCTGCAGCATGTCGGTCTCGATCCGCTCCGCCGCGGCAAGCAGGCGCTGGCCGGCCGCTGTGAGCGCGACGCCGGTGGTGCGGCGTTCGAGCAGGCGGGCGTTGAGGCTGCGTTCCAGCGCGGTGATCCGCCGGCCAACCGTCGCGTGGTCGATCTTGAGCTGCCGCCCGGCTGCCACGAACTGGCCGGCCCGGGCAACGGCGAGAAAGATGCGGAGATTGTCCCAATCCATGCCTGCCGTCCGCGCGAGCATCCCAGGCATAAGCCACGCCCTGTGGAGCCAGCTGTGTAAATTTCCGCACATCCAGTGCGCGAAGTCACGCATTGCTGTGCAATTTTCTTTGCTGTTTATCTGCCCCCAGACGAACAAGGGAGGATTACGTGGCGGACTACGGGCATTTCATCGGCGGCAAGCGGGTCGCAGGCACCTCGGGCCGGTTTGCGGACGTGTTCACCCCGATGACCGGCGAAGTGTCGGCGCGGGTCGCGCTGGCGAGCGCCGCCGAGGTCGATGCGGCCGTGCAGAATGCCGCGGCCGCGCAGCCGGAATGGGCCGCCGTCAACCCGCAGCGCCGCGCCCGCGTCATGATGAAATTTCTCCAGCTTGTGCTCGACAACCAGAAGGATCTCGCCGATCTCCTCGCCCGCGAGCATGGCAAGACCGTGCCGGATGCCATGGGCGACATCCAGCGCGGCTACGAGGTGGTCGAGTTCGCCTGCGGCATCCCGCATCTGCTCAAGGGCGAGTTCAGCGACTGGCGTCGGCCCCGGCATCGACGCCTATTCGATGCGCCAGCCGCTGGGCGTCACGGCCGGCATCACGCCGTTCAACTTCCCCGCCATGATCCCGATGTGGAAGTTCGCGCCGGCGATCGCCTGCGGCAATTCGCTTCATCCTGAAGCCCTCCGAGCGCGACCCCGGCGTGCCGATGCGCTTGGCCGAGCTGATGATCGAGGCCGGCCTGCCGGCCGGCGTGCTCAACGTCGTCAACGGCGACAAGGTCGCGGTCGACGCCCTGCTCGACCATCCGGACATCAAGGCCATCGGCTTCGTCGGCTCGACGCCGATCGCCGAATACATCTATGCCCGCGGCGCCGCGAAGGGGAAGCGCGTGCATGCCTTCGGCGGCGCCAAGAACCACATGGTGATCATGCCGGATGCCGACATGGACAAGACCGTCGACGCCCTGATCGGCGCCGGCTACGGCTCGGGCGGCCAGCGCTGCATGGCGATCTCGGTCGCGGTGCCGGTCGGCAAGGCCGCGGCCGACAAGCTGATGGAGAAGCTGATCCCGCGCGTCGAGGCGCTGCGCATCGGCCTCTCGACCGACGCCGCGGCCGATTACGGCCCGCTCGTCACCCAGGCCGCCGTCGACAAGGTGCACCAGTATGTCGACATCGGCATCAAGGAAGGCGCCGACCTCGTGGTCGACGGGCGCGGCTTCAAGATGCAGGGCTACGAGAAGGGCTTCTACGTCGGCTCCTGCCTGTTCGACAACGTCACCAAGGACATGCGCATCTACAAGGAGGAGATCTTCGGGCCGGTGCTGTCGGTGGTGCGCGCCAAGACCTACGAGGAGAGCCTCGCGCTCTGCAACGACCACGAATACGGCAACGGCACCGCCATCTTCACCCGCGACGGCGACGCGGCGCGCGATTTCGTCAGCAAGGTGCAGGTCGGCATGGTGGGCGTGAACGTGCCGATCCCGACGCCGCTCGCCTATTACTCCTTCGGCGGCTGGAAGCGCTCGTCCTTCGGCGACCTCAACCAGCACGGGCCCGATTCGGTGCGCTTCTACACCAAGACCAAGAACGTCACGGCCCGCTGGCCGTCCGGCGTGAAGGAAGGCGCGGAGTTCTCGATTCCGACGATGTAGGGCGACTGCGTCTCGAACGGGACGTCGTCTCTCAGAACATCACTGCTCTCATCATCATGACCGGGCCGCTCTGCGGCGCGCTCATGATGAACGAAGCGGGGTTCAGAGTGTCCGCTTGACACCCCAGCCCGCCAGAACAGCGCCGAGTTCCGCCGATACGGCGTGGCGCGCCGCATCCTGATCGTAGCCGTCGGCCAGCAGTTCGTCGTACTCGGTCAGGGTGTGGCGGGCGAAGGACACGAGGGACAGCCAGGCCGCCTCCTCGGGAGAGGCCGTCTGCAGGCCGCGGCTGAGTGCGCATGGTCGAGCACGGCCGTACGCTCGAACCGCGGCAGGCGGGGCGCCAACCGGTCCAGCGCCTCGGCAACATGCTCCCGCCTCATCCAAATCTCCCCGTGCCGCTGCGTCGGTGCGGCGTCTTGTGAACGCCTCAAAGCTCTCCCATAGTCGGGCAAGAACATACAGCCGCTCTGCGGCTCCGCCCTTCGCGTGGCGTTGGGACGACTGGAGCGGCCGGGTCGGTTTCGAGGGTCGCTGATGACGAAGCCGCCTGATCGTCCCGGGGACAAGGCCGAACACCGCGGTGCCGCCGGGTCTCGTGGCGCGAGCCCTTGCGGTGCTCGCTTTCGAGCGGGCTTGGCCCACCGTCGTCCTCGTCGGGTGCTGCCTCATCCTGTTCGTTGCCGCGTCATGGCTTGGCGCTGTGGCTGAACCTGCCGCCCTGGGGTCACGTCGTCGGTCTGGTGGTGTTCGGGGCTGCGCTCGTCGGCGCGCTCGCCACTGCGATCCGGATTCGCTGGCCGGATCGCGCGTCGGCGCTCAAGCGCCTCGATCGCGATTCCGGGCTGCCGCACCGGCCTCTCTCGGCCGCCGACGATCGCCTGTTCAACGCCGGCGACCCCTCGACACGGGCGCTGTGGGAACTGCATCGCAAGCGGCTGACGGCGGCCCTCGCGGTGGCCCGCGTCGCAGCGCCTTCGCCTCGCGTTGCGGAGCAGGATCGCTTTGCCCTGCGTTGCGCGGTGGTGCTCGCAGCCGTGGCCGCAGCCTTCGTCGCGGGGCCGGAAAAATACGGACGCATCGCCGCTGCCTTCTCGTGGGACGCAAGCGGGCCGGTTGCCGGCACGCGCATCGATGCGTGGATCGATCCGCCGGCTTACACCGGCAAGCCGCCGCTGGTTCTTTTGGGCAGGGCATGCGGCCGATGCGCACGCCGCCACCTCGGTCAGTGTGCCGGCCGGGTCCGCCGTCATTGTGCGGGTCGCGGGCGCCGAGACGGTGGACGTGGTCGGTACCGGCGCGCTGCGTCCCGCTCCGGCGAAGGCGGACGCCGGGCGGCCGCAGCCAGACGGGCGATCTCGAGCGGCGCTTTGTCCTGGCCGGGGACGGCGATTTGCGGATCGTTCGCGCCGACCAGCGGGCCGAGACCTTCAGGCTGCATGCGGTTCCCGATGCACCGCCTCGCATCCGGCTCGCCGGGCCGCCCAAGATCAATGCGCGCGGCACGCTCGCGCTCGCCTACACGATCGAGGACGATTACGGGGTGACGGGCGCCGAGGCGCATTTCGCCAATCCGGTCGTCCGTGGCCGCCCGGTGACCGGCCGCGCGCTGGTCGAGCCGCCACGCGGCACCCTGGCGCTGCCCTCGATGCCTGGCGGGCTTGGCGACGGCAAGACCACGCTGGACCTTTCCGATCACCCGTGGGCCGGCGCCGAGGTCAGCATGACGCTCAGCACGCGCGACGAGGGCGGCAACGTGGGCGAGAGCGCGGCCACGACCGTCACCCTGCCATCGAAGCCGTTCAGCAACCCACTGGCCCGTGCCCTTGTCGAGCAGCGGCGCAATCTGGTGCTCGATCCCGATGACCGCGCCAATGTGGCGCTTGCGCTCGATGCCCTGCAGCTCGCGCCGGAAAGCTTCGACGTGCCGCTCGGAGTCTATCTCGGCCTGCACACGGCCCAGCTGCGGCTCGCGGCGGCCAAGACGGATCCCGACCTGCTCGGCGTCGCGGACTATCTCTGGCAGATGGCGCTGCGCATCGAGAACGGCGACATGAACCAGACCGAGCAGGATCTGCGCGCCGCCCAGAAGGCGCTTCGCGATGCGCTCGACCGGGGCGCCTCGCCCGACGAGATCAAGCGCCTGACCGAGGCACTGCGCCAGCAGATGGACAAGTTCCTGTCCGAGATGATGAAGAACGCCGACCGCAACCAGGCGGACAACGATCAGGCGCCGAACCGCCAAAACAAGACCATCACCGACAAGGATCTGAAGTCGATGATGGACCGCATGGAGGACGCGGCGCGCCGCGGCGACACGGCCGAGGCCCAGCGGCTGCTCGAGCAGCTGAACTCGATCATGGAGAACCTGAAGAGCGCCAAGCGCGGCGGCGCGCAGGATCAGGCGACACGCGAGATGAACCGCTCGATGAGCGATCTGAACCGCATGATGCAGGAGCAGGGCGACGTCCGCGACAAGACCTTCCAGCGCAACCGCGACGGCGGCGATGATCAGGACGACAGCGCGCAGCAGAACGGGGAAAACCAGCCCGGCATGGGCCAGGAGCCCGGGGACCAGGGCGACGGGCAGCAGAACGGCCAACCCCGGCAGGGCAGGGGCAGCAAGCAGGGGCAGAAGGGAGCTCCCGGCTTCGGCGAACTGCGGCAGCGTCAGCAGGCGCTGGGTGACCAGTTGAACGCGCTTCAGCGCAAGTTGCGCGGCCTTGGCATGAAGGGCGAGCAGGGCCTCGGGGAGGCCGAGGACGCCATGAAGGATGCCGAGGGCGCGCTTGGCCGTGGCGACGGCAGTGCGGCGGTGGAGGCGCAGGGCCGCGCGCTCGATGGTCTGCAGCGCGGGTCTCAGGGGCTGCAGCAACAGATGGCCCAAGGCGGCCAGCAGGGCGAGCAGGCGCAGGGGCAGGGGGGCGAGCAGGACAGCGAGGACATGCAGACCGGCGAGGACCTCGACCCGCTCGGCCGGCCGCGCCAGGGCCGCGGCTCGACGCAAGGCCGCGACCTCGACGTCAGCGGCGGTCTCGCGGCGCGCGCGCAGCAGGTTCTGCAGGAACTCCGCCGTCGCCTCGGCGACCCGACGCGCAGCCAGGACGAACAGGACTATCTCGAACGCCTGCTTCAGCGCTATTGATGGCCGCTCGCCCTCACCACACCTCCGTTTCGAGCTGACCCGATGTCGTACGCCACCGGCAACTATCTGACAGGCGCGGCGCTCGGGCTCGTGGTCCTCGTACTCTTCGCCGGCCTGATCAACATGATGCGGGGCGGGTCCAGCAACCTGTCGCAACGCCTGATGCGGCTGCGTGTCGGCCTGCAGTTCCTCGCCATCGTCGTCGTGATGGTCGTCCTCTACTTCCGCAAATAGCGTGGTCGTCCTCAACCGCATCTACACCCGCACGGGCGACGACGGTACGACGGCGCTCGGCAGCGGTGAGAGACGCCTCAAGGCCGATCTTCGCGTCGAGGCCTACGGGACGGTCGACGAGACGAATGCAGCGCTCGGCCTGGCCCGTCGTGCGACGGGGCAGACCGACGGTCCGGTCGATCTCATGCTGGCGCGCATTCAGAACGATCTCTTCGATCTCGGGGCCGATCTTGCCCGTCCGCCGGCCGCAGACGAAGTCGAAGGCAAGACGCTCCGCGTTACGCAGCATCAGGTCGATCGGCTCGAGGCCGAGATCGACGAGCTCAACGCCGAGCTCGCCCCGCTGCGCTCCTTCGTCCTCCCGGGCGGCTCGGATGCGGCAGCGGCGCTCCATGTCGCCCGAACGGTCTGCCGGCGCGCGGAACGCCTGATGGTGGCGCTGGCGGCGCAGCCGAACGAAACGGTCGGTGCGCCGGCCCTGCGCTACGTCAACCGCCTGTCGGATTTCTTCTTTGTCGCGGCCCGCTGGGTCAACGACAAGGGGGCGACGGACGTGCTGTGGGTGCCGGGGAAGAACCGGTAAGACGTTCCTCTGCCTCCCGGCCAAAGATTTACACGGCTTGGTCGAAAGTTGCCCGCCCCTACTCCCCTCTCCCTTGTGGAGAGGGGCAGGGGGTGAGGGTTGAACGGCCGATGGCAGGCCCGTCGCGACAGGATTCGCTCGGGCCCGAGCGACCCCACCTTAACCCCTCTCCGCAAGGGAGAGGGGAACGTCCCGTCTTCGCGAGGAAGACGGCGCGCCGTTCGTACAACGCGTCGCTCCCGGTAAAGACGGATGCCGTGGTGAGCAGAGACTCCCGCGCACAACAACACAAGGGAGAAGCGTTCATGTCCAGGAATCGCGGCGTCGTTTATCTCGGCCCCGGCAAGGTCGAGGTGCAGGACATCGACGACCCCAAGATGCAGAATCCCGACGGCAAGAAGATCGAGCATGCGGTCATCCTGAAGGTGGTCTCCACCAACATCTGCGGCTCCGATCAGCACATGGTGCGCGGCCGCACCACGGCGCCCGCGGGACTCGTGCTCGGCCACGAGATCACCGGCGAGGTGATCGAAAAGGGCGCCGACGTCGAAATGATGGACGTTGGCGACCTCGTCTCCGTGCCGTTCAACGTCGCTTGCGGTCGCTGCCGCACCTGCAAGGATGGCGACACCGGCGTCTGCCTGCACGTGAACCATGCCCGGCCGGGCGGCGCCTACGGCTACGTCGACATGGGCGGCTGGATCGGCGGCCAGGCGCGCTACGTCATGGTGCCCTATGCCGATTTCAACCTGCTGAAGTTCCCCGATCGCGATCGCGCCATGAGCAAGATCCGCGATCTCACCATGCTGAGCGACATTCTGCCGACCGGCTTCCACGGCGCGGTCAAGGCCGGCGTCGGGGTGGGCTCGATCTGCTACGTCGCGGGCGCCGGACCGGTGGGGCTCGCGGCGGCCGCTTCGTGCCGGCTGCTCGGCGCCGCGGTGGTGATGATCGGCGACTTCAACACCGAGCGGCTGGCGCACGCCAAGAAGGTCGGCTTCGAGCCGATCGATCTTGAGCAAGCACGACAAGCTCGGCGAATTGATCGCGCAGGTCGTCGGCGTGCCGGAGGTGGACGCGGCGATCGACGCTGTCGGGTTCGAGGCGCGGGGTCATTCGGGTGGCGAGCAGCCGGCCGTGGTGCTGAACCAGATGATGGAGGTCACCCGCGCGGCCGGCCAGGTCGGCATTCCGGGGCTCTACGTCACCGAAGATCCGGGCGCGACCGAGAACGCCGCCAAGCACGGCAACCTGAGCCTGCGCCTCGGCCTCGGCTGGTCGAAGGCGCTGTCCTTCCACACCGGGCAGACGCCGGTCATCCGCTACAACCGCAAGCTGATGTATGCGCTGCTGCACGACCGGCTGCCGATCGCCGACATCGTCAACGCAAAGGTGATCACGCTCGAAGAAGCGCCGCAGGGGTACGAGACGTTCGACAAGGGCGCGGCGGCCAAATACGTGCTCGACCCGCATGGGCTGATCGCCAAGGCGGCCTAGCTTCTCGGTCTGCAGGCGGTCGGCCGATTTGGATCGAGCCGACCATCTCACCCAACGCGAGCCCTAACCGTTGGCGGCTTCTCGCCGCCAAGGACCGCGACCAGTCGTGCGATGCCCTCAATCCTCCGGGATGTAGAGCAACATCGACTCGACGCCGCACACGCTTTCAGCAAAATTCGATAGAGGAGGCCATCCGGCCCTTTCCTGTCGTGATCGGCTTTGTATTCGATCGCGTGGATGCGATGGTGGATCTTGTCGAGCGCCTGTCCCATGGCGATCTGATTGTCGATGACGACCTTCAGCATCTTCCACAGCTGCAGGTTCGTCGGCTCCTGCTGTTGTTGTGACGCGCCGCCATCGTTGAGCGACACGATCGGGAAGGTGGCTGGAACCGCGGGGCTTGCGATCGTCGGCACCACTGTGGCCTGCCGGGCGGCGGCGCGTTGCGAACTTCTTGCCATGACGGCTTTCTCCTGGTCGCGTCACCCAGTCGGATCCGATCGAGAGCGGAGCGGCTCGACCGGTGACGCAAACCGGCCCCAGCGCGCTTGGCGATCCTAGCATCGAGGCTGACGCCGCTGATGCGCAATGACTTCGAGGGCGTTGGCAGACAGGGTCCGTCCTGCACTCAGGCCCCCCACGCTGCGCGTGCGGCGAGTGGAAGCCAGCCGAGCGGAGTGACGGAAAGCGTCGCGGATGGGAAAATTCCGGCCCGATCCGTCGCGTTGACTTACTCTGAGGGCGGCTTTACGAGTGCCCGCTGCTTTTCTCCGCGCCTGCCGAGCCGCTGCATCCATGAAGATCCTGGTGCCCGTCAAACGGGTGGTCGATTATAACGTCAAGATTCGTGTCAAGCCCGACGGGTCGGGCGTCGACCTGGCCAACGTGAAGATGTCGATGAACCCTTTCGACGAGATCGCCGTCGAGGAGGCCTTGCGGCAGAAGGAAGCCGGCAAGGCGACCGAGGTGGTCGTCGTGTCGATCGGCCCCGCGCAGGCGGTCGAAACGCTGCGGACGGGGCTTGCCATGGGCGCTGATCGCGGCATTCACGTAAAGACGGACGGACCGGTCGAGCCGCTTGCGGTCGCCAAGATCCTGAAGGGAGTCGCCCAGGCCGAACAGCCGGGCGTCGTCATCCTCGGCAAGCAGGCCATCGACGATGACTGCAACCAGACCGGCCAGATGCTGGCCGCGCTTCTCGGCTGGGGACAGGGAACCTTCGCGTCCAAGCTGGTGATCGGCGGAAGAGACCGCCGAAGTGACGCGCGAAGTCGACGGGGGCGCCCAGACGGTGGAGCTCAAATTGCCTGCCGTGGTCACCACCGACTTGCGCCTCAACGAGCCGCGCTACGCGAGCTTGCCGAACATCATGAAGGCCAAGAAGAAGCCGATCGACGAAAAAGCGCCGGCCGACTTCGGTGTCGACGTGACGCCGCGGCTCAAGGTGCTCAAGACCGTCGAGCCCGCCGGCCGCAAGGGCGGCATCAAGGTCGGTTCCGTCGCCGAGCTGGTCAGCCAGCTCAAGACCGAAGCGGGAGTGATCTGATGGCCACCCTGCTGCTGGCCGAACAGAAGGACGGCCATCTCAACGACATGACGGCGCGCGCCCTCACCGCGGCCAAGCAACTCGGCGCGCCGGTCCACGGCCTCGTCATCGGCAAGGGCGCGGCGCAGGCCGCCGAAGCCTTGGCCCGCCTCGATGGCATCGAGAAGGTGCATGTGGCCGAAGGGCTGGAACATGATCTGGCGGAGCCCACGGCGGCGCTGCTGGTCAGCCTCGCCGATCATCACCCCACCATCGTGGCGCCGGCGAGCGTGACAGCCAAGAACATTCTGCCCCGCGTCGCGGCCCTCCTCGACGTGATGCAGATCTCCGAGATCAGCAAGGTGGTTTCGCCCGACACGTTCGAGCGACCGATCTACGCCGGCAACGCCATCCAGACGGTGCAGACGAGCGACGCCAAGAAGGTGATCACCGTGCGAACCGCAGGCTTCGCCGCGACGCCCGAGGGCGCCGCCGCGGCGCCGATCGAAACCATCGCGGCGCCGGCCGATTCCGGGGTTTCGACGTTCAAAGGCGAGGCGCTGGCCAAGCTCGACCGGCCGGAGCTGACCTCCGCCAAGATCATCGTCTCCGGCGGCCGGGCGATGCAGAACCGCGAGAACTTCGGCAAGTACATCGAGCCGATCGCGGACCAGCTCGGCGCCGCCATGGGCGCTTCGCGCGCGGCCGTCGACGCAGGCTATGCGCCGAACGATTGGCAGGTCGGGCAGACCGGCAAGGTGGTGGCGCCGGATCTCTATATCGCGGTCGGGATTTCGGGCGCGATCCAGCACCTCGCCGGCATGAAGGATTCGAAGGTGATCGTCGCGATCAACAAGGACGAGGAGGCGCCGATCTTCCAGGTCGCCGATTACGGCCTCGTCGGTGACCTTTTTCAAATCCTGCCTGAGCTCGCGCAGGAACTCGGCAAGAAATAGCTTGGTGCGACAGGCGGAGCCTAATGGCTGGTGAGATCCAGAAAATCGGGATTGTCGGTGCCGGACAGATGGGCACCGGCATCGCCCAGGTGGTCGCGACGGCCGGCTTTGAGGTCGTCCTGAACGACCTTTCGGACGACCGCCTCAAGGCGGCGCTCGCAACGATCAACGGCAACCTCACGCGGCTGGTCAAGAAGGAGCAGCTGAGCGACGCCGATCGCAGCGCCGCCCTCGCCCGCATCACGCCGGTCACCAGCTACGCCGACCTCGGCGATTGCGACCTCGTCATCGAAGCGGCCACGGAAAGCGAGGCGGTCAAGCGGAAGATCTTCAACACGCTCTGCTCGAGCCTGAAAGCCGGCGCCTATCTCGCGTCCAACACGTCGTCGATCTCGATCACCCGGCTCGCCTCGGCCACCGACCGGCCGGAGCGCTTCATCGGCATTCACTTCATGAATCCGGTGCCCCGCATGCAGCTCGTCGAGCTGATCCGCGGCATCCAGACCGAAGCCGAAACCTTCAAGCAGGCCCAGACCTTCATCCAGGCGCTCGGCAAGACCACCACCGTATCGGAGGATTTCCCGGCGTTCATCGTCAACCGCATTCTGCTGCCGATGATCAACGAGGCAGTCTACGTGCTGCATGAAGGCATCGGTTCGGTCGACGCCATCGACACAGCGATGCGGCTTGGCGCCAATCACCCCATGGGCCCGCTTCAGCTCGCCGACTTCATCGGCCTCGATACGTGTCTCGCGGTGATGCAGGTGCTGCACGAAGGCTTGGCGGATTCGAAATACCGCCCTTGCCCCTTGCTGGTGAAATACGTCGAGGCCGGCTGGCTCGGCCGCAAGACCCAGCGCGGATTCTACGACTACCGCGGCGAGACACCGGTTCCGACACGGTAAAGGTCAAGCCGCCAATCACGCTCGCCGGATTCTTATGAGACGTTCGGCGGCATTGCGTCTTTCGACTCGGCTTCTACGGAGCCGGCCCAAGATGAAGTGCGGGATGCTTGGCCCGACGGAAACCCCCGCTCCTGTGCGTCAGAACCGATCGAGCCGATAGGGCGCGGGATCGGTGAAGGGCTGCTCGCCGGTGATCATCTCGGCGAGCAGGCGGCCAGTCACCGGGCCAAGCGTCAAGCCATGGTGCTGGTGACCGAAGTCGAACCAGAGCCCCTGGTGGCGCGGCGCGCGGTCGATGACCGGCAGCATATCGGGCAGGCACGGTCGGGCGCCCATCCACGGTTGCGGCTCGACGGCGTCGCCCAACGGGAACAGTTTGCGCGCCTTGGGTTCTGCCCGAGCGAGCTGGACCGGAGTCGGATCGGCGTCGCGATCGGCAAATTCGGCGCCGGTGGTCAGGCGGATGCCACGCACCATCGGCGCCAACAGGAACCCACCATCCATATCGAGCACCGGCCGGTTCAGCACGGCGTTGCCCCGTGGCTTGAAATGCTGATGGTATCCCCGCTTCACGCCGAGCGGGATGTCGTAGCCGTAGCGCTGGAAAATGAGTTCGGACCACGGCCCGAGCGCCACCACCACATCGCGGGCATGCACAACGCCATCACTCGTGCTGACGCGCCACCCCGGTGTGTCTTGTTCGAGGCTGGCTGCATCGCCTTGAGCAAACCGGCCCCCGAGCGACTCGAAATAACCGGCATAAGCCTTGACCAGCCCACCCGGATCGGAGATCGCGCCGGGATCGAGAAAATGCAATGCGCCGATGAGGCCTTCGCCAAGGAAGGGTTCACGCTCGCTGAGGCCGGCCGCGTCGAGAACGTCGATGTTGAGGCCGTAGGGCTTGAGTTTCTCGACTTCGGCGAGCCCCTTGTCCTGGCTCTCGGGCGTGCGGAACGCCTTGATCCAGCCGACCTTCCGCAACAAGGCCGTCGCCCCTGCCGCCTCCATCAGCGCTTCGTGCTCATCGAGTGAGCGCTGGATCAGAGGCCATGCACCCGACACCGTTCTTGCCACGCCTTCCGGCGAGGACGCCAGAAAGTAGCGCCCGAGCCAGGGCATGACGTGGGGCAGGGCCGAGAAGTGGTAATGCGCGTCGGTCGAGTTGTTTTGCGCGTAGCGGAGCAGCGCGCCGAGGTCGCGCGGGAAGGAATAGGGAAACACCGAGGCGCGCTCGATCAGCCCGGCATTGCCGTAGCTCGTTTCCTCGCCGGCGCCGCGACGGTCCACCAGCGTCACCGAACGTCCGCGCTGCTGGAGGTGAATTGCGGCCGACACCCCCACAATTCCGGCGCCGAGAACCAGGACGTCGACGTTGCGTGTCATCTCGCGAAAAACTCCTGCTCGGCCGTGACCGCCGCATCCCTCGGCTCTGGCTTCGGCGCGGCGCGTCCCCTACCATGCACCAATTGGACCGGTGCAGCCGCCTGTAAAGGCCGCGCAAGCAGGGAGGAGTTCGAGCGATGGCGACGACGATGGAGGGCACTTTCACGGTGCCCGCCGATAAGGCGACCGTGTGGGACAAACTCACCGATCCGGAGGTCCTGAAGGCCTGCATCACCGGCTGCCAGACCCTCGAGAAAACCAGCGACACGACGTATGTCGCGACCGTCAAGATGAAGATCGGGCCGGTGAGCGCCTCGTTCAAAGGCAAGGTCGAGCTGCAGGATATCGATGCGCCGAACGGCTGTCGGATCGTCGGGGAAGGCGAGGGTGGCATTGCTGGTTTCGCCAAGGGCGCGGCCGACGTGAAGCTCGCCGAGGTCCCGGACGGGACCACCGTGACCTATGCGGTCGAGGCGAACGTCGGCGGCAAGATCGCGCAACTCGGCGGGCGCCTGATCGACGGGGTTGCCAAGAAAATGGCCGACCAGTTCTTCACCGCCTTTGCGGCCGCGGTCGCGCCGCAGGAAGTGGCGCAGTAACAGCCGCTTGGGGCCTCCGTTCTGAGCGTGCTGAAGGGAAGCTATGCGCGCGACCGCGTGAGAGTAGGGACCGAACTTTGTCTTCGCTCGGCGACAGTGCCGGAGGGCGATCCGCCGTCGCCGAGCAGGAGCCTCATTGATGACACAGCCTTCGACCGCCCGACCCATTGTTACGCGAGGCGGCACCGAACACAGGGGAACAAGTCAGTCGGGCGGTCTGGCGCTGGTGACGGGCGTCGGCCCGCAGCACACGCCGGCGACCCAGCTTTGGTTTGGCAAGGCCAGCAACAGGCCGGGCTTTCGGTCGCTGCCTCATCACCACGGCGTCGCTGAAACCGGAGCGTACCTGCTCTCGGGACGCGCCCGCATCTACTTCGGCGCCGGCTATCAGGAGTTCGTCGACCTGGCGGAAGGGGACTTCATGTTCGTGCCCCCCTTCTTGCCTCATCTCGAAGCCAACATGAGCACCACAGAAGAGCTATGGTGGATCGCGTGCCGGACGCCGGAGAACATCGTCGTCAACCTCGATGATGTGGAGGACGCGTCTCTGATCGGGTACCGGAGGGTCTGAGGCTGCCTCGGGCTTCCTGAAACCCGCGGTGCAGGCCAGCATCGTTTCGAAGGTGTGTGCTGCCCTTCGGATATCCGCGCCGAGCCACGGCAAGCGTCACCGGAAGGGCGCTGGCGTGCGACATGGGTCGAGGCGATCCTCACGGATCCGCAATGGCAGAATCTGGCGTGCCTACCCGATCCGCAGCGTGTAGGCGTCCGGAACATGGACGGGCCAGCGGCGCGGCGCGACGAGAACGGCATCGCCGCGTAACACGCATGCGGTCGCCCACGGGTGCCGCGCGAGCCAAACTCCTGCGGCGCGTTCGATCCGGCGACGCTTCTGCGCCGTGACGGCCAGCAGCGCGCCCTCGGCGGTCGCCCGAGCCTTCACTTCAACGAAGGCGATAACGGCGCCGCGCCGGGCGACGATGTCGATCTCGCCGCCCCGGACGATGTAGCGCTGGGCAAGGATCCGGTAGCCCTTCAGCATCAGGCTTGCGGCCGCCAGCCATTCGGCCCAGCGCCCGGCGCGGAGCGTGGCGCGCCGGCGTTGCCGTTCGTCCGCGTCAGTCTCCCTCATTCTGCGCATCCCGCCGCACTGCGGCCAGTTCCACGGCCCGCCCGTAGATCTGGCGCCGGGGCAAGCCGGTTTCGGCCGCGACGACGGCCGAAGCGTCCTTCACGGTCAGCCGATCCAGGGCCGCCCCGATCTTGGCATCGATCTCGTCGTCGGTGAGGACCGCGTCGAACGATCGCGGCGGGCCCACAAGCAGCACGATTTCGCCGCGAGGCGTGTCCTCTGCCGCGAGCGCCGCAGCGAGCGCGGGCAGCGTGCCGCGCCGCACCGTCTCGTAATGCTTCGTGAGTTCGCGTGCCAGAGCGGCGTCCCGTGCGCCGAGGACGGCCGTGAGATCGGCGAGGGTTTCGGCGACGCGCCGGCCGGATTCGAAGAACACCAGGGTGCCCGGGATGGCCGCAAGATCGGCGATGCGGGCCCGGCGGGCCGCCTGCTTCGGCGGCAGGAACCCCTCGAAGAAAAAGCGGTCCGTGGGAAGGCCGGCGACCACGAGCGCGGCGAGCACCGCCGAAGCGCCCGGGATCGGCACCACGGGGATGTTCGCCGCGAGAGCTTCGGAGACCAGCTTGTAGCCCGGGTCTGAGACCAACGGCGTTCCGGCATCCGAAACCAGCGCCAAAGCCGCGCCCGCTTGCAACCGGGCCAGGAGATGCGGCCGCATCGTCTCGGCATTGTGCTCGTGGTAGGTCACCAGGGGCGTGGAGATGCCGTAATGCGCGAGCAGCACCTTCGTGACGCGGGTGTCTTCGGCCACGATCGCGTCCGCCGCCGCAAGCGTCGCGACGGCCCGAAACGAGATGTCGCCGAGGTTGCCGATCGGCGTCGCCACCACGTGAAGCCCGGGCTGCAGGCGCTGTGCTTCCGCGCGCAGACCGAGCGCCGTATAGAAGGCTCGTCCCGCGGGAGCGTCCGGCGCCGATTCGAGGCTCACTGGCATCTCCAAATTGGTTGTTCGTTATATGGAACGATAAGGCTGTTGCAAAGAACGACTTGCGCGCGACAAAGACGTCCCCCGCCCTGCAACCGCCGCGATGGTGAAGAATAGGTAACCTGACGGTGCCACGATAGCTCTGGGGTTGCGGATGCCGCCCTGTTTGGGGCAAGAGCGGCGACCAGAGGTCGAGGCGCCGCCCATTGCGCCGGAGGATCGCGATGGCGACTGCACGCGTGCTGAGACGATTGGGGCTCGCCGGAGCCTGCGTGGCGCTGCTCGGGGCTTGCACACAGTTCGGCTCCAACAAGCCATCGGGCAGCGGAGAACTCGCGCCCGCACCGCCGCCGACGAACACCGCCACCGGTGCAGCTCCAAGCCGGATCGGGTCTGGACCGACCAAGATCGCTTTAGTGCTCCCGCTGACGCAAAACGGCGCCACGAGTTCCGTGGGAACGTCGCTGCGCAATGCGGCGGAACTCGCCTACGCCGAATCGGGATCGAACGACCTGACCATTCTGGTCCAGGACGACCGTGGCACCCCCGACGGCGCGCGCGATGCGACGCAGGCGGCTGTGGGTGAGGGCGCCGAGCTGATTCTCGGCCCGGTCTTCGCAGCCGGCGTCCGTGAGGCTGGACGGGTCGCCAAGGGCGCGAGCCGTCCCTTGATCGGCTTCTCGACCGACACGGGTGCGGCCTCGAGCGGCGTCTATTTACTGTCCTTCATGATCGAGAGCTATGTCGACCGGATCGTCGACTATGCGGCCCAGCAGGGCAAGAAGTCGTTCGCGGCCCTGGTCCCCGAGAACGACTATGGCAACGTCGCTTTAGCGGAGTTCCAGCAGGTCGCGGCCAGGAAGGGGGTGCGGGTCGAGGCCATCGAGCGTTACCAGCCGGGGCAGGTGGCCGCAGCCGTGAGCCGCCTCGCCGGTGCCCTGCCGCGGATCGATGCTCTGTTCATCCCCGAACAGGCCGACGCGCTGCCCGCCGTGGCGCAGGCGCTGACCACCAACAACATCGACAGCCACAAGGTCCAGATCCTCGGCACCGGCGTGTGGAACGATGCCCGCGTCCTCAAGCTTCCGGCGCTGCAGGGCGGCTGGTTCGCAGCCCCCGAAAATACCGGGTTCAACGCCTTTGCGGCACGCTACCGGGCAAAATACGGCAGCGACCCAGCCCGCATCGCCACGCTTTCCTACGATGCGGTCTCGCTGGCCGCCGCACTGGCGCGTCAGGGCGGCTCCCATTTCTCTGAGGGCGCTCTCACCAACACGTCCGGATTCAATGGAGCGGACGGCGTGTTCCGGTTTCGGGCCGACGGCCCCAACGAACGCGGGCTCGCGGTTCTGCAGGTCAACAACGGCGCCGCTGTCACCGTGAGCCCCGCGCCCCGCAGCTTCACCTCGAGCGCGTCGCTCCAATAGGGGGCAGTGCCAGGGGGGTGTCGGCGCCTATGGTGCGCTTGGCACGAGAGGTGCTGGTCGGGACGGCATTGGAAGCAGCATCGGAGCTGATGTCGTGAACGATCGGCCACAGCTGGTTTCGCCGCAGTTCGACCTCGCCGACCTCACGGTCGAACGCATCCAGGCCGGCTTCGCCAGCGGCGCCTTGACCTGCGAAGAGCTGACGCAGGCCTGCCTTGCCCGGATCGCAGCGTACAACCCGCACTACAATGCGATCATCTTCCTCAATCCGGAAGCGCTGGCGACCGCGCGTGCCATCGACCGTCGCCGTGCCGTGGGAGAGACGCTCGGCCCGCTTGCCGGCGTGCCGGTGGTGGTCAAGGACGCGATGGACATGCGGGGCTTCCCCACCACGGGCGGCTGCGCGTCGCTGTCCAGCAAGGCGGGCGGCGTCGACCTGATGCCGGCCGCCGACGCACCGGTTGTGGCACGCATGCGCGCCGCCGACGCCGTCATCCTCGGCAAGACCAACATCCCGATCCTCAGTCACACCGGAAGCCACGCCAACGACAGCTGGGCCGGACCGACCTACAACGCCGTCGACCGCGAGTTCCTGCCCGGTGGCAGCAGCGCCGGGAGCGCGACGGCCGTCGCGGCCGGCATGGCGGTGCTGGGCCTTGCGGAGGAGACCGGCGGCTCGATCCAGAACCCCGCCGCCGCCCAGGCACTGGTCGGCATCAAGCCGAGCTTCGGGCTGGTTCCCAACGTCGGCGTGATGCCGTTGTGCGGCCTGCGCGACGTCGTCGGCCCGCTCGCCCGGTGTGTGCGGGATGCAGCCCTCTGCCTCGACGCGCTGGCAGGCTTCACGGCCGAAGATCCCAAGACGGTTGCAGGCGTCGGACACCGCCCCGCCGGCGGCTATGCCTCACGCCTCGATGCCGACGCGCTGCGTGGCAAGCGGATCGGCCTTTACGGTCCGGGCTGGCGCGACGCGACGTTGTCGCCAGAAACCGAGACGCTCTACCGCCGTGCCCAGGGCGAGCTCGAGGTCGCGGGTGCCGTGCTGGTCCCGGATCCGTTTGCCGGCTCCGGCTTTGCCGACCTGCGTGTGGTCACGCCACCGCTCGTCGATTTCGACGAGCGCGGCCTCGAAGTCGTTGCCCTACGACCTGCAGAAGTACCTCGAGCGGCTCGGGCCCGATGCCGCGCTCAAAAGCTTTGCGGACTTTGCGGCGGCGTTGGCGCGGGAAGATCCGTTCGGACCGGGCGGCGTGCTCGGCTACGTGCCGCATCTCCCCGGATTCTCCGCCAGTCTCGCAGACCCGGCGCGGGCGCCCGATCTTTCGAGCTTCATCGCCGCGCGCGAAGCCTACCTGGCGATCTTCGACCGGGTCTTCGCCGACTTTCGGCTCGATGCGCTCGTCTTCCCCCAGATGCGGACCGCGTTGGCGCCGCTGCACAGCGGCGAAGTCATCCGGGAGACAACCGTGAGCGAGATCAACATCGCCGGGGTTCCCGGGGTCACGGTTCCGGCGGGCTATTACAGCTCCGGCGCGCCTTTCAGCCTCATCGCGGTGGGGCCGATGTGGAGCGAAGCCGAGCTTCTCGCCTGTGCCTTCGCTTATGAGCAGGCGACGCGCCATCGCCGCCCGCCAAACCTGGGCGCAGGGTAGCGGTCGACCGGCGCGTCATCGACAGGCTGATGGTTGGCCTTTCATGCTGTCCAATGATCGAGCTTAGCGGAACTGCCGTTCTCGGTGCCGATCACCGGGAAGAACACCAGCCAACTCCTTGACCGCGGGCGGCTTACGACGTCGCCGCCAAGCTTGGCGAAACATAGCCGAAGTCGAGCCACAGGGCCTCGGCGTGAAGGTCCGTCCGTTGGGCGCCGTCCTCACGTTCGGCGCGCGTCATGATCGCCTCGACGGTGCCAAGCCAGGTCTCGTGTGGCATATCGGCCTCGATCAGAACGAGGTAGCGCTGCGCACCAGGCCCCTTGCCGTAAATCTTGCGCTCCGAGGTCACGATGGCGGAAATGCTTTCGTCGACCTCGTAGAGGCGGACGCGCCTGACCGCATGAACCAGCGCCATTTCAGCGAGCCAGCGTTCGGCCAGCCGCCCGGCAAAGATATCTGGCCCAGGCCCCGCCAGATTAAATCGCCACGCCGACATGTAGGGGGCCGGGTTGGCACCAGCTTCGCCGTGTTCCGCCCGCTTGACGTAGACGTTGCGCGCCGGATTACGGAAGTGCGACAGCGATTCGCGCGTCCAGGGCGTCGGGTTGTTGAGCGCCGTCATATAGGCCTCCGACGCCAACACCGCCGGATCGGCGGTCTCGTAGAACATCAAGAACAGGGCCAAGTCGTCGGTGGCCTGGTACCGTCGGCCACGCAGAAAGCCGGGGATGCCGACACGTTCGGGGATGTGCTCGCAATTGTGCCAGCGCCTGAAGCGCGGCACGTAGTCCTGATCGATCTCGGCCCAGAACGCCATTAGGCCGAACTCGCTGGTTCGCGGGCGTTGCTCGGTCATTTGATCTCGTTCATCGACGTCACGCACGGACGTTGAGGTGCCACCTGCGCGCGCGGCGCGCAATGTCGGGCCGATCCTCGGAGACAAGTTGCGCGGCGCTGCGACCCCGGGGTCGTCAATGGACACCGGAAGCATGTCTCGCCCTTGAGTTGCTTCATCCAAAGCCGTTGTCGTGCCAACTGCCAGAGGTGAGACCAGAGTATGCCGCTCCCCTGCTGCAAGTCTGTTGAGAATGTCGGCTGTTCGCCCGACCAGCGGGCTGGCGCCTGCCACCGGATCGGGCCAAGTGCGCCCCCAGCCCGATCCGGCTTGCCTCCGCGCGGCAAGCCAGCGCGGTTGGCCAAACCAACATAGGTAAGTTTCGGGGCCCGGTCACCGGGCCGGATCGTCGCGTCCGACCGATAATCGGTCCTCCCCAGCTCGGGGCGCGTAGCCGAGGAGGACCGTCCAGTAATCGCATGCGATTGTTGGAGCCCTATGCCGTAAACAGCCTAAGTTGACGGTTTGATGAGTGGCCCGTTCATCCGAGGTAAATTTGAGTTTCCCATGAGCAAGGACAAGCCGAAGCTTAAGAGTTGATTGCAACGGTCCCGTCGCATCAGAAGTCAGCCGGCTTAGGCCTGCACGCTCAGCGGAATCGGGTTCGGCAGTTGTCTGCGAAAAGGACCACGAGACCAAAAATCCCGCAAGGTGCCCAGTGGGGCGCTGTGCGCTCGGTCGCGTGTGTCGGCGTGCGCGAGATGATTGTCGGATGGAGGCTCTCGAACTAGATCGTTCGAAAGGAGAGGCTAGGGAAAGCGCTAGGGACGTCTTAACGACTGGTCAGAAAACACGATAGTTTCAACAATTTAGCCGAAACAAATGGCGGAGAGGGAGGGATTTGAACCCCCGATAGACTTGCGCCTATGCCGCATTTCGAGTGCGGTGCATTCAACCACTCTGCCACCTCTCCGGAGGGTGCCGGAAGCCGGCCCGCAAGCGGTCATCGGGCGCATAGCATGGCGGGGCAGGGGGAACAAGCTGGTGGCCGAGTTCAGCAAACATGCGACCCGGGAGCTCCTTGGCTGAAAGCTTTGAGATACGGGGCCGGGGTGCGATTGCCAAGAACCTGGACGGACGTGCGCATGCCGGAATCCCAGCGGCAATCGCGAAGGCTTGGCCCGCGGGTTTTGCCGGCCGTGACGGCTTGGCAATGGTACGACGCATCGCACAACGGACCTACAACGGCCGTCGCATCGACGCCTCTCTTTCGGAGATCTGACCATGTCCCGACACGGCTACGACACCGGGCGGTTGAACCTGCCCTTCGTCGGTATCGCGACCTTCGCCAAGAGCCCCTATGTGGCCGACTGGGATCGGATCGAGGCGGATGTCGCGGTCCTCGGCGCGCCTTATGACTTCGGCACGCAGTGGCGCGCAGGCGCTCGCTTCGGGCCGCGGGCAATTCGCGACGCCTCGACGCTGTTCGCCTTCGGTCATGCCGGGGCCTATGATCACGAGGACGACGTCACCTATCTCGACGGCGTGCGCATCGTCGATCTTGGCGACGCCGACATCGTCCACACCGATACAAAGGCCAGCCATGCCGCGATCGAGGCGGGGGTCCGCAAGATCCTTGCGTCCGGAGCCCTCCCCGTGGTGCTCGGCGGGGATCATTCGGTCAACATCCCCTGCATCAACGCCTTCGGCGGGACGGGGCCGATCCACATCGTCCAGATCGACGCTCATCTCGACTTCGTCGACGAGCGGCACGGCGTCCGCTACGGCCATGGCAATCCGATGCGCCGGGCGGCTGAGCAATCCTATGTGACAGGCCTGACCCAACTCGGCATCCGCAATGTCTCCTCGACGGCCAAGGACGGTTACGAGGCCGCCCGCGCCATGGGCTCCGACATCCTATCGGTCCGACAAGTGCGCCGGCTCGGCATCGACGCCACGCTGGAACGCATCCCGAAGGGCCAGCGCTACTATCTCACGCTGGACATCGACGGATTCGATCCCTCGATCGCGCCGGGCACCGGCACGCCGAGCCACGGCGGGTTCATTTATTACGAGGTGCTGGAGCTCATAGCGGGGCTTGCCCGGCGCGGCACGATCGTCGGCATCGATCTCGTCGAGGTCGCGCCCGACTACGATCACACCGGCACGACCGCCATCCTCGCCGCGCAGATTCTGCTGAACACCATCGGCCGCATCTTCGCGGCGCGCTGAGCTGGGCTTTGACGTCCAGCTCGTACAATTCGCGATGGCTCGGCGCGCTCAGGCCTGCCGCGAGCGCGCCAACCCGCGCGCGATCACGCACAGCAGTTCGAAAGCAATCGTAGCGCCGGCCAAGGCCGTGATGCCGCCAACATCGAACGGCGGCGCCACTTCGACAACGTCGGCCCCGACGATGTTCACGCCGTCGAGCAGGCGCACTAGGGCCTGCGCCTCGCGCGTCGTGAAGCCGCCGATTTCAGGGGTGCCGGTTCCAGGCGCCATGGACGGGTCGATGCAGTCGATGTCGAAGCTCACATAGGTCGGGCCGTCACCCGCGATCTGGCGCGCCTCGGCCATAACGTCCGCGGCCGAGCGGGCGACGAACTCCTCCATGTAGAGGACGCGGATACCCTGTTTGCGCGCCCAGTCGTGCTCGCCCGGCTCGTAGATCGAGCCCCGAATGCCGATCTGGATCGTCCGCCGGGGGTCGAGCAGGCCCTCCTCGATGGCGCGGCGGAAGGGCGTGCCGTGGGTGTAGCGGTTGTCGCCGAAATAGGTGTCGTTGGTGTCCGAATGGGCGTCGAAATGGATCAGGCCAACCGGACGGCGACCGCGCGACGGCGCGCAGGGCAGGCAGCGTCGTCAGGTGGTCGCCGCCGATGCCGAGCGGGATCGCCCCGGCCGCAACGACGGCCGCGATCCCGGCCTCGATCCGGGCGAGACCGTCGTGCAGGTCGATGGGATTGACCGGCAGGTCGCCGATGTCGGCGACGTTGGCGATGCTGAAGGGCTCAGTTCCGGAGACGTGGTGCACCCGCCGCATCAGGCTCGACTGGTTGCGGACCTCGCGCGGTCCATGGCGCGCGCCGGCCCGGTTGGTGGTGCCGCCGTCCCAGGGAATGCCGTAGAGCGCGATGTCGAGCCCCTGCGGCGAGGGCACAAAGGGCAGCCGCATGAAGGTCGGCACGCCGGCGTAGCGCGGCACCAGGGCCGCATCGACCGGCTGGTGGGTTGCGGGCTTGGCTTCGGTCACAGGCCGAACTCGTCGCGCACGGCCTGCTCGATACCGGCTACCGCGTCCTCGATCAGCCAGCGGCCGTTTTCCGCCGAAGAGCCCTTGGTCATCGACAGCACGCCCGAGGGCGGGACTTCCTCGGGCGGCATCGGGTAGCGATCATAGGGCTTGAACAGCGCCGGGCCGTCGTCGAGCGCCGCGTCCAGCCGGACGAGGTCCGGCCGCAGCGCCAGCATCATCGATGTTTCCAGCACGCTCGCATGTTCGAGCGCGATGCCGGGATAGCCGTCGGGAAAGATGCGCTCGATCGTTTCCGGCCGGACCATGTCCCAATGGTCGAGCCGCAGGATCTTCAGGGTTTCGAACCGGCCCGGGCCGAGCGCGTCGAGCATCAGTCTCGACGCCCTCGACCGAGGGCCAGACATTTTCGTAGTGGCCATTGACCAGCACGATCCGCCGGGCGCCCTGGCGAAAAAGATCGAGCAGGATGTCGCGCAATAAGGCCGAGAAGGTGCCGGCACTGATGTTCACCGTGCCCGGAAACTGCGGTCCACCGCCCGTGCGGGCCTGGGAACGCATGCCGTAGGCAAGCGGCGGCAGCACCAGCCCGCCAACGGCCCTGGCCACCCGCTCGCATAGCGCGGTGGGCAGGACGACGTCGACGTTCATGGCCATGTGATGGCCATGCTGCTCGGTCGAGCCGAGCGGCAGGAAGAGGGGCGCGCCGGCACCGACGCGGCGCGCAGCCTCGGGCCAGGACAGCTCGGCATAGAAGACCGTGTCGTTCATGCAAACCTCACAGCATGGCGGCGCCGCCATTCGCCCCCAGGCATTGCCCGGTGAAGAAGGTGGCGGTCGGGCCGGCCAGGAACACAATCGCGGCCGCGATTTCCTCAGGGCGACCGATGCGGCCGAGGGGATGCGCGGTCTCGAGCCGCTGGACCTCCGGCGCCAGGGTGTCGAAGGCCAGCAGGGGCGTATCGGTGGGGCCGGGCGCGACGGCATTGACCAGGATGTCGGGCGCGAGCTCGCGCGCCCAGGAGCGCGTCAGCCCCAGCACCGCTGCCTTGGTGGCGACATAGACGGAGGCGCCCTGGCGCCCGAGATAGGCGAGCTCGGAGGCGAGGTTGATGATCCGGCCGCCCTGGCCGAGATGAGGCAGCGCCTCGCGCGTCACCAGGATCATGCCGCGGACATTGACGGCGAAGTGGCGGTCGATTTCGGCCGCCGTGACCGTCGCCAGCGGCGTGTCCGCCATGATCCCGGCGTCGTTGACCAGGATGTCGAGGCCGCCGAGCCGGCGCACCGCCTCGGCGACCGCGGCGACGATCTGCGCCTCGTCGGTCAGGTCGCATGACAGGACGGGGACCGCGGCGGAGGATCGCCTCGGAGGTCGAGGCCGACGACGCGCGCGCCGGCCTCGGCGAGCGCTTGCGCCGTGGCGCGCCCGATGCCGCTCGCGGCACCGGTGACGAGCGCGCGGCGGCCTTGCAGCGGCGCTACCATGGCACCTCTCCCCGATCGACGCCGAGGGTCTGTCCGGTGACGTTCCGGGCGAGGTCCGAGGCGAGGTAAAGATAGGCCTGCGCGACGTCGGCCGGCTCCATCAGCCCGCCGAGCGCCTGGTTGCCGAGAATGTCGGCGAGCAGGTCCGCCTCCGGCGCGCCCCGCGCGCTCCGCCATGCGGGCCAGCGAGGCCATCGAGGACGGCGTGCGCACCCAGCCGGGGCAGACCGCGTTGACGCGGATGCCGCGGCCGCCAAGCTCGCGCGCCCACGTCTTGGTCAGGCCGATCACGGCATGTTTGGAGGCCACATAGGCGCCGAACAGCGGCTCGGCCACCCGGCCCCAGACGGAGGCGGTGTTGACGATGCTGCCGCCCGCGCGCATGTGCGGCAGCGCAGGGCGGGTGACGAGGTAGGTGCCGATGACATTGACCTCGATCACGCGGCGGACATGGGCCGATCACCTCGGGGCCGAGATCGTCGAGCGGGGTCAGCCGCTCCAGCCCGGCATTGTTGACGAGCACGTCAAGCGCCTCGATGTGTCGAAGGCTCTCGACCACGGCCGCAGCATCGGTGATGTCGGCGCGGTGCGCCTTCGCGCCGAGGCGGCTGGCCTGCGTCGTGAATGGCGGCGTCCTCGGCGAGCATGTGCAGGCGCGCGCCGGCCGCCGCAAAAGCCTCGGCGATGCCGAGCCCGATGCCGCGGCTGGCGCCGGTGACGAGAACGGTCTTGCCGGAGAAGTCGAGGCTCATGCGAGTGCCCCGGTCTCGTGGCGGAGAAGATGCAGCACCTCGTTGCGCAGCCGGAAGAACGGCTCGGTTTCGCGCAGCGGCAGGGTCCGCTCCGGACCCAGCATGGCCGGTCACGTCGATGTCGGCCACCACCCGCGCCGGCCGTGCCGAGAAGACGAGGATGCGGTCGGCCAGGAACACGGCCTCCTCGACGTCATGGGTGACGAAGATGATGGTCTTGGCTTCCTTGATCTGGATGTCGCGCAGCTCCACCTGCAGCATCTCGCGGCGCTGGGCGTCCAGCGCGCCGAAGGGCTCGTCCATCAGCAGCACGTCCGGGCCGGCCGCGAGCGTGCGGGCGATGGCGACGCGCTGGCGCATGCCGCCCGAGATGCGGTTGGGGAAGGCGTCGGCGAAATCCTTGAGGCCGACCAGCTCGAGATAGTGGTCCGTGCGGCGGCGCTTCTGTTCGGGCGAGAGATCGGCACGGTAGCGCATGCCGAAGGCGACGTTCTGGCGCACCGTCAGCCAGGGAAACGAGGAGTAGGACTGGAACACCATGCCGCGCCGCTGGTCCGGCTCGCCCACGAGCTGGCCGTCGAGCCGGATCTCGCCGGCCGAGGGCGTGGTCGAGCCCGCCGACCATGCGCATGAGCGTGGTCTTGCCGCAGCCGGACGGGCCGAGGAAGATCACGAACTGGCCTTGCGGGATGGCGAGATCGAAGCTCGGCGCCACGACGGGCAGGTCGCCGAAGCGCTTGGTGACGCCATCGAAGGTGACGAAGTTCTGCCGCGCCACGGCTAGAGATACCGGAACAGGTGGCGGTGCAGCGCCCGCAGCACCTGGTCGGTGACGAGGCCGATCAGGCCGATGGCCACGACGCCGGCCATGACCTGCGGCGTCTGCATGTAGCGCCGCGCCGTCCAGATCACGAAGCCGAGGCCGCTGCTGGCGGCGACGATCTCGGCGACGATCAGATAGGTCCAGCACCAGCCGAGGCTGATGCGCAGATTGTCGACCAGGCTCGGCAGCATCGCGCGGAAGGCGACGTCGGTGAGGATCTGGCGCGGTCGCGCGCCGAGCGTCAGGGCGATCTCGACATATTCGTGCGGCACGCGGGTCATGTCGTCGGCGACCATCAGCACGAGCTGGAAGAAGGTGCCGAGCCACAGGAGGAAGATCTTGTTGCTCTCGCCGACGCCGAACCAGATGATGCTGAGCGGCACCAGCGCCGGCACCGGCAGGTAGCGGATGAAGTCGATCAGCGGCTCGAGCGCCGCGCGGACCGGCCGGTAGACGCTCATCAGCATGCCGATCGGGATCGCCATCACGGCGGCGAGCAGGAAGGCGGCCCAGACCCGCAGCGTCGAGACGCCCGCGTTCCACGAGCAGGTCCTGGTTGAGCGCCATGTCCCACAGCGTCGCCGCCACGGTGCTGGGGGCCGGCAGGAAGACCGGGTTGACGAGGCGAGTCCGTGACCGCCAGTTCCCAGGCCAGCAGGACGGACGAGCGACGGTGCGCAGGAGATCGCCAGGCTCGCCCGGCGCGGGCAGCGTGCCGCGAAAGCCGAAGCCACGCGCCAGCCAGGCCGCGACGGCTCCCTGCCAGCGCGCGAGGACGGGTCGGGCGCTGGTCGCTCGGCCGCGCCTGCTCGTGACCAGACGGGCCGCTTGCGCCGGACACCGGAGCCGCGGCCCGGCCGTCATTTGAGGTCCTTTTCGGTCAGCCCCTTGATGACCGACGCGTCGAACGCCTTGTCGGCCGACAGCTTGGTGTCGGCGGCGCCGTTCTCGAGATTCAGCTGCATGACCGTGTCGAAGATGCCGGGGAGCGTTCCCGGCGGCCGTAGCGCGATCCCATCAGCTTCTGCGATTCCGCAAGGTCCGTGTAGATGAGGCTGCCCTCGATGCTGGCCTTGAAATCTTCCGGCGACAGCTTGAAGTGCGGCGCCGCCAGCTTGATGAAATCGGCCTGGTTGGTCTTGAAGTAGTCGATGGCCTTGTAGACGCCGATCAGGAAGTGCTTGTACTTGTCCGGATTGGCCTTGAGGTCGTCCTGCCGGACGATGAACACGTCGGTGATGTAGCCCGGATACTTCTCCGAGCTGACGATCTCCAGCGGCTTGCGCGCCGTATCGGTCTTCAGCGCCTGCGACAGGTAGGGCTGGTAGGTGGCGACCGCCGCGATCGAGGAGTCGGCGAAGACCGCGACCGTGTCGCCGGTGGCGATCTCCTTGAGGTTCAGGTCCTTCAGCGTCAGGCCCGGCCTTCTTGAGCTCGAGCTGCAGCAGCAGCCGCGCCGGGATGTTGAGCTCGGAGGCGACCGTCTTGCCCTTGAGGTCGGCGACGCTCTTGATCGAGCCGTCGGCGATCACGCCGTCGCCGCCGAGCGACTCGTCGATCGTGCCGATGATCACGCCCGGCGTCGTTGTCGGTCGCGCGGGCGGCCCTGGTACTCGCCGACGGTGCGCATGTCCATCTCGATGTCGCCGCGGTCCATGGCGGCCATGACGTCGGCGCGCTCGTCATCGAACTTGAGGTCGACGTCGAGGCCATGGCCTTGAAGTAGCCGAGGTCGCTGGCGACGAAGACCGGCGCGTAGCCCGACCAGGTCGGCGAGAGGATGCGGATCGTGTCGGCGGCCCGCGCCTGAACAGCCGAGAACAGGCAGGCCGCGACGGCCGCGGAGGCCAAAGCACGCTTCATCAGGTCGTCCCCCGTGAGAGGAGGCCATGCTCGACCAGCGCGACTTGGCAAGATAGCAAAATTAATCGAACGTTGGATCGAGAAACGCCAAACCTCGCGAGGGTCCGATGCGGCGCCTGGACACGATCGATCTGCGCCTCCTGCGCGTGTTCATCGCGCTTGTGGATGCGCGCGGCTTCGCGGGCGCGCAGATCACCCTGAACCTGTCGCCCTCGACCCTCAGCATGCATCTGAGCGATCTCGAGAAGCGGGTCGGCGGGCAGCTTTGCGTGCGCAGCCGCAAGGTCTTCCGCCTGACCGACCTCGGCCAGGCCACCTACGACGCCGCGGCCAAGCTGTTCCTCGACATCGACGAGTTCCGGCATCGCGTCGGCGCGGCGAGCGGGCGGCTGACGGGGCGCCTGCGGCTGGGCATCGTCGACGGCGTGATCTCGAGCGCGGTCATCGGCCTGCAGCATGCCATCCGCCGGATGCTGGAGCCCGATTTCGACGTCTTCGTCGACCTCGTCCAGGCGACGCCCCTGGAGCTGGAACAGGCCGTTGCCGAGGGCCGCCGGGACGTCGTCGTGGGTCCCTTCTCCCAGCGTGCCCCCGGGGTGGTCTACAAGCCGGTGTTCCGGGAGCCGCATCGGCTCTATTGCGGGCGCGGCCATCCGCTGTTCGACCTGCCCGACAAGGCGATCAGCCGCCGGCAGATCGAGACGGCGCGGCTGTCGGTGCGCGGCTATCGCCAGCTCGAGGACCTGTTCCGGATCGGCCATCCGAAGGCTGCCGCCTCCGTCCTGCAGATGGAAGCCCAGACGATGCTGATCCTGTCGGGACACTATCTGGGCTTCCTGCCCTGCCATATCGCCGAGCGCTGGGAACAAAGCGGCGAGTTGCGCGCCATCCAGCCGCGCACCTACGCCTTCGAGTCGCAGCATTTCCTGGCCTACCGGCGTGCCGCGGAGAAGGTCCCGGTGATCGCCGCCTTTCTCGCCAGCGTCGCGGCGTCGAGGTCGAGCAGCAGCAAGTCCGCTGGCTCTCTTCGCGCCGGGACCCCGGAGCCACCGTCAGCAGGCTAGAGGCTGCTGCGAAAGCGACATCACGTCCATGATCTCGTCCCGGCACACGCAATCGAGGATGGCGCGGGTCAGCGGCAGACGCTCGGCCGGGAGCGTGTGGGCCGTGAACATGGCCCGAAGCGTCGCCTCGAGCGTGATGGCGAGCTGGGCGCCTTCGATGGTGTCCGTCGGCATCTTCTCCGATTTGGCGCGGGAAAAGGGAACGCCCTGTCCGAGCAGTCGGCCCATGCGGCTGTTGCGGCCGGCCGCGCAGGTGACATGGAGGTCGCCGAGGCCCGCCAGTCCGAAGGCCGTCTCGCGCGCCCCCCCGGCGGCTTCGACCAGCACCGCCATCTCGTGGACCGCGCGGGTGAAGGTGGTGGCTACGATGTTGTGGGCGGCGGCGTTGTTGGGGGTCGGCGGGAGACGGTCGACCGCGGCCGCCGCGGCGCCGACGCCAAGCGCGAAGAAATTCTTGAAGGCAGCGCAGACCTCGACACCGACCACGTCGCGGCTCTGGCCGACGTGGTAGAAGGGCGTG
>CAWGMF010000004.1:0-90106 GCA_963823605.1 uncultured Alphaproteobacteria bacterium
GTGCTATCATCCCGATGACAGGAGGGGTACGTGCTCGCAAAGCCTTGGAACGGGATCGGCGTTGTGCTCGGCCTCGGTGCCATAGCAGCCGTGTTCTGGTTCACGTTTCGCAACGCGCCTCGCCAACGAGACCGCCGAAGACACCACGTCCATAAATTCTAATGCGGAGTACATGGCGCAAAATCTGCGCGATGATGGGCAAGGGGGTCACTTCTGAGTTGGGTGGTAATCGGTCCCTAGCAATCGACGCCGCAAGGGTACGCCGACACCTCGAGATCCAAACTCCAGCGCCCGATCGCCAAAACGGCTGTGTAAGGGACCCAGAGATGCCGAAATCTTATCGTCCTCTACGTACAGGATCGCATCGACACGGGGACGGGCAATCTCGCCGCGTTGCATCTAGGGTTGGATCAAAGGACCGATACATGACCCGTTCCAAGGTCAGTCCAAGATGACCCTTTGGGCAGATTGATTTGTGCGTAAGACGCGGGACCAGCGCGAGACGGTTCGAAGCGATCCATGTGCACAGCCGAGCCGGCTTCGAGCGCCTCCCGGGAGAGCGTGACTTCTGGAAAGCGCAGGACGGCATCGAGGTTGAACGTTCGTCGCCATGGGACCACGTTCGCCTGATTGGTAACCGTCTGCAATGGGTGGGATGCTGACCGAGAAGGAGGTGCGTGAGATATGACTTTAACCTGCTAGAGCGGAAGCCGACCTGATTAATCGGGATTCCCAAGTTGATCGGAACGTGATTCAGACTGTCGGCCGGGATGGAGGCCGGCCGTGATGTCGACAGCCTTATCGCTTGATCTTCGGGTGCGGGTTCTCGCTGCGGTGGCTCACGGGATGACGCATCGTGCGGCTGGCGAGCGCTTTGGGGTGAGTGCGGCCAGCGTCAGCCGGTGGCGGGTGCGCGAACGTGAGCAGGGCGACGCCCGAGCGAAGGCTCTGGGCGGTGACCGGCGATCCCACCACATCGATGCCCACAAACACGCGGTGCTGGCTGCCCTCGGTCCAGACGGCGACCGGACGATCGAGGAGATGCGGCGGGCCCTGACCGATCAGGGTCTCGTCTTCGGCTTCGGCACGCTTCAGCGCTTCTTCAAGCGCCACAAGATCACGCGCAAAAAAAGACCGCCCATGCAAGCGAGCAGGGCCGCCCCGACGTTCTGAACAGGCGCGAAGCCTGGTTTGAGGGGCAACTCGATCTTGATCCCGAGCGCTTGGTGTTCATCGACGAGACCTGGGCGAAAACCAATATGGCCCGTCGCCACGGGCGCTGCCTTCGGGGCGAACGCCTGCGCGTCAGTGTTCCACACGGCCATTGGAAAACAACGACCTTCGTCGGCGCTCTCACATTGCGCGGCTTCATCGCGCCCTTCGTTCTGGACGGTCCGATCAACCGTCTCGCTTTCGAGACCTACGTGGCCAGGGTCCTGATCCCGGAACTGCGCGTCGGAGACATCGTGATCATGGACAACCTCCCCGGCCATACCGGCCCAAGAGTCCTCGAGATGATCGAGGCCGCGGGGGCAAACCTGCTCTACCTGCCACCCTACAGTCCTGATCTAAACCCAATCGAGAACGCCTTCGCAAAGCTGAAGGCGCTCCTGCGAAAAGCCGCTGAACGGACCGTCGACGGACTATGGCAGGCCATCGGTCGCCTCATCGATCTCTTTCCCCCAGCAGAATGTGCAAACTACTTCGCAGCCGCAGGCTACGATGCAGACTGATAGAAAAAGATCCGCTCTACAGCGCTGCACGCGAACTGCTCGAAGCCGACCGCCCGAGAGACGCCATGCAATCTATTTGGAGATGGCGGCTGGCGATCCCTCCCTTGACGCCGGATATCTCGCCGAGCGCATTGGATGGTGCTGTGAGGTGGTGATGGATCCGCACGGGGCGAAGTGGTGTACGGCAGGGCGGTCGAAGAAAAACCGACTATCGAAAGCTACGTCGATGCACGTGGTCGTTTTGAGCACATCACCATTGACCCGCTTCTTCGCGAATGACGGCATTGGGTGGGGAGCTGAAGTTGATGGTCCACTTGGAAGCGGACGTTCCTTCACCGCCAGGGTCACTCACCCTCAGTTAGCCCGCGCTATGGAGGGTTAGTCGACCGCTTCCTTAAGCCTTTTCTTCTCCTCTAAATCTCCTATATAACATTCGCCCTTCTCTAGTTTCTCGCGAGTTCAAATTTACTTTATCTAATACTCCACCGATAGCTTTCTCGATATTTTCCACACCTTCTTCTTCTGATCTCTTGCATGTATTTGAGGAACTCATTGGCGCCGTGAGCGCGTCGTACATGGCAATATCCTGGACCTGCGCATCTTCATCTCTGCGCCCATATTCAGAATAACTATTTCGTCGTATTAGCAACCTTCATCATAGACATAATTTGACATTGCAGCTGTTTCATTTCCGATCTCGTGACGAAGTAATTGACGCCGGCAAAGATCACGATCCGATCCCGATTAACACCGCAGCGAGCTCCTTTATAGATTTAAGAAACTCAACAGTCTTTTTGACCTGCTCCATCGCCTCAGCCCTTACGGTATCGACCTAAAGCTCGAGTTTGCCTATTGTAGAACTCATCCACAATTGTTTTACTCTTTGCGATATCGCTTTGAGCCTAGACAGGTGTGGACGCCTCCAAGAACCTCGCGGTTTCGCCCCGAATGTGATTCGGTTGGGGTAGCGAGTTGGAGGCAGGGCGATGCGGGGCCAGGCTGGGTTCTTCGACATTGACGAGCGCCTGAAGGAGATCTCGGCCAAGGGCGACGATCTCGAGCGGCTCAACGCGATCGTCGACTTCGAGGCGTTCCGGCATGATCTCGCCAAAGCGGTGCCTCGTTCGGACGGCAGCAAGGGCGGCCGCCCTCCCTTCGATCATGTGTTCATGTGGAAGGTGCTCATCCTGCAGGCAAGCCACTCGCTCTCGGACGAGCGGACCGAGTTCCTGATCAAGGACCGGCTGTCGTTCATGCGGTTCCTGGACCTCAGCCTGTCTGACCCAGTGCCGGACGCCAACACAATCTGGACGTTCCGCGAGGCGCTCACCCGAGCGACGATTGGGGGCACGCCCGCCATTACCGTGTTGTTCCGCGCCTACGAGGCGGCACTGACCAAGGCGGGGTTCCTTGCCATGGGAGGTCAGATCATCGACGCCACGATCGTGTCCGCCCCAAAGCAGCGCAACACGGACAGCGAAAAGGCCGAGATCAGGGCCGGCCGGGTTCCCGAGGCTTGGAAGGACAAGCCGGCCAAGCTCGCCCAGAAGGATCGCGATGCCCGCTGGACGGTCAAATTCTCCAAGGCGAAGCCGTCGGACGACGGCTCGCCGCGCATCGACATCGCGGTGCCCTCCTTCGGCTACAAGAACCACATCGGCATCGACCGGCGTCATGGTCTGATCCGAACCTGGACGGCAACCCATGCGGCGCGTCACGACGGGGCGCAGTTGCCCAACCTGCTCTCGAAGGCGAATACTGCCAGTTCGGTTTGGGCCGACACGGCCTATCGCTCGAAGGCAAACGAGCAGCATCTCGCCGACAGCGGGTTGCGCTCGCAGATCCACCGCAAGAAGCCCGCGGGCCGGTCGATGGCAAGGAACGTCGCACGGGCCAACAACGCCCGATCGGAGGTCCGCGCCGCTGTCGAGCACGTATTTGCCCGGCAGAAAGGACCCATGGCGCTGGTGGTGCGCACTATCGGGCTCGCCCGCGCAACCGTGAAGATCGGCCTCGCAAATATCGCCTACAACATGCGCCGTGCGGTCTGGCTGACGGCGCAGCGCGAAGCGAGAGCCTGAAACGCGAGCCCGCGAGCGCGAACCGACGGACTACGCCCCACATCACCCCATCTCAGCGCGCGCAGCAGCCCCATCAATCCTCGCACGCGCCGCTAAACGAGGGTTCTTGGAGGTGTCCAGGTCGTTCAAGATTCTCCATGAAATCTCGACGGCTAGTGCCGGTGTTGATGTCACCGCTACAGCATTCTCAATATCATTTTTCTTGCGATCGAGATTGTGGGTAACTTCTTCGAAATATCTCGCGTCGAATGTCTGATAGCATGATCGATAAGCCTGAGACGCCGCTAAATATTGATCGAGCTCGCTTCTGAGCTCCTGTAGCTGGTCGTCGCCCAGCTTTCCACATAATCAGAGAAGCGTCGATCTGAAACTATCAACCGCCTTCTTTGTATCCGCTGGAGGGGTCAGGAACAAATAGCATGACATTGGTTATCTTTGGCGACGGTAGCGTAACGTCTACACTTTGCTTGGCTGGATATATCTCCTGGTCATACTGTGCTCCGATATCGTCGTATTCTGAAAGAGCATTTTAACCCTCCAAAATCACAGGCCACGTGGTAGCTGGAAAGGAAATGCTGGCCGTAATTGGATTGCGGCGATGTTGTAAGAATTTGGAGAAGTCGGTCAAGAGACATCAGCAATCGACATGGTCGTAGATTTGAATGACGGGATAAGTTGTTTGCTGTAAAAATCGATTTCGCTACGAACCGACAAGCTTACCAGCGGGTCACTGGCCGGTACCAACTCAATACCAGCCCAGAAATTCTTGTAAAGGTCTGCTGCTTTATCGTTCACATTTTTGGCTGAAGGCAAGCAGTCAGCGACCAGTCGGCCGGGATCTGCCTTTTCCTGCGCTTCTGCCGGATCTAAAACGAGATGCCGGCCACAAGCAGGGATAGAGTAGGGCGATCGTCCCTGTTGCCATGCGGCAGAGTAAAACATGGCGCCCACAATGAGACTCTGCATTACCTTACCACGCTCGAACACGGTCCAGCAGCGGAATCTTATGCGTTACCCGCAAGCAAGGTCTCAGACACTGGATACTCTCGGAGCCATCCAGGCCGCCCCAGACACGAGACATTTTGAGCTTCCGAGAAGGGTCGAAAGCTGCCCTCCGGTCGGACCGCGCCTACCGCTCCATAAACTCAGCGCCCTGCACGTCGAACACGCCGCACAGCGTTTCCCCTGCCTGCAGCCGTACCACCCAATCCAATTCCGCTTGCGTGCGCCGTTCGGCTTCGTCGATCGAGGCGGCGGCTTCGGCGGGCGAGAGGAACACGAGGCCGTCGTCGTCGCCGACCACCAGCGAACCGGGGGCGACGGGGAGGCCGGCGAAGGGGACGGGAGCGTTCACGCTGCCGTGGTCCTTGGACGACGGGCCGCGGGCGGTCGTCGAGCGGGAGAAGACCGGGAAATCGGCCCAGTCCCGGAGGACCGCGATGTCGCGGACGGCCCCGTCGCAGACCACGCCGGCCACGCCCTTGCGCCGCGCGACCCCGCTCAGGATGTCGCCGATCATGGCCGTCCTGGCGTCGCCGTCGGCCGCGATCACCACCACATCGCCGGGTCCGGCAAGATCGACGGCCTGCAGCACGGCGCCGAAATCCGGGGGCTCGCAGCGCACCGTGAGGGCGCGGCCGGCGAGCCGCGGCCCCGGCCCGAGCCGCCGCAACGGGCGGATCAGCGGATCGGCGAGGACGCTGCCCTTGAAGAGGTCGGCCGTGATGGTCGTCGAAATCCTGGCCCAGCGGGCCACGAGGGCCGGATCGAGCGGCGGCAGGGTCGCCCTGTGCACTGTGATGGTCATCAGTGTGCCCTCAGCCGCCCGTCAACGTGCGCAGCGCACGGCCGAGCCGGGCAACGCCTTCGGCCAGCACCGCGGGCGGGTTCAGGGTGAAATTCATCCGCATCGCGGTTTTCAGAGCCCCGCTCGGGTCGAAGACGCTCGACGGCGTATAGGCCACGCCGGCGTCGAACGCGACGCTGAGAAGCCTGTCGGTGTCGATGGCGCCGTGCTTGGCCGTGAGCCAGACGAACATGCCGCCGGTCGGCTTCTGCCAGGTGAACCAGGGCTCGAGGTGGGTTGCGATGGCGGCGCAAAGCGCATCGCGACGCTCGCGGTAGAGGCCATTCATCACCGGCCGCTGCTGGGCGATGAGACCGCGGTCGAGTGCTTCGAGCGCGATCGCCTGCTGCACCCCGCCGGTGCAAAGATCCGACCCCTGCTTCGCCAGGGTCAGGGCCTCGATAATCGTGGGCGACGCGATCGTCCAGCCGATGCGCAGGCCCGGCGCGATCGTCTTCGACATGGTGCCGAGATAGATGACACGGCCGTCGTAGGTCGGGCCGCGCTCGGTCTCGGCGCTGAGCGCCAGCATGCTCGGCAGCGGTTCGCCGTCGTAGACGAGTTCGCCGTAGGGGTCGTCCTCGACGACCCAGGCATTGCTGCGGTCGGCAGCCGCGAGCAGCTCGCGGCGTGTCGCGGTGTCGACGAGAGCGCCGGTCGGATTGGAGAAGTTCGGCACGACGTAGACGAATTTGGCGCCGTCGAAGGGCACCAGGGGTTCGGGGCGGGCGGGGTCGAGCATCAGATGCCGGTAGGCCGGCTCGCGCGGCCGCCACGCATCGATGGCGCCCAGGTAGGTCGGATAGTGGCCGACGATGGTGTCACCGGGCTCGATGAAGATCTTGCCCAGGAGGTCGAGCGCCTGCATTGATCCTGCCGTGATCATCACGTTGTCGCGCGTCAACCGAACCGGCCCGGTCGAGAAGCGTTGGGCAATGGCGTCGCGCAACGCCGGCAGGCCTTCGATCGCGCTGTAGCCCAGCGCGTGATGCGCGCTTTTCACGATCGCATCCCGCGCCGCCTCGGCCAGATCGGCGACCGGGTAGACGGCAGGCGCCGGAAGGCCGCCTGCGAGGTTGATGATTTCGGGTCGGGCGCCGAGCGACAGGAATTGGCGGGTGATGACGTTGGTGGTGCCGAGCCATCGCGCAAACGCCGGCTTGGGGACCACGGCCGGGCCGGCACTGGCGTCGCGCTGATCGTGAAACATGTAGATACTGGATTCCAGCCTCTCGGATCTTGGCATTTGAGCAGGTCTTGCCGGGAGGCGGAAGGGCGCAAGAGGCTACGAAGCCTGGTGGCTCCATCGCACCTGGGCTGCGAGCGCGCACGGCAAGGAAGACGCATGGACGACGCTGCCCCGCGTGACCTGATCGGCTACGGTCGTCGACGCCCCCAGGTCACTTGGCCCGGCGGCGCCCGGATCGCGGTCAGCTTCGTCGTGAACTACGAGGAAGGCGGCGAGCGCAGCGTGGTCGACGGCGACGCCCATTCCGAAATCTACCTCGTGCCCGACATCGTGGGCGTCACGCCGCGCCCGCATCGCAACGCCTTCGTCGAGGATGCGTTCGAGTACGGCAGCCGGGCCGGGTTCTGGCGGCTCATGCGACTGTTCGAAGAGCGTGGCCTCCCCTTCACCTGCTGGGCCGTGGACTCGCCCTCTCGCGCAACCCGGAGGCCGGACGCGCCATGGCTGAGGCCGGCCATGAGGTCGCCAGCCATTCGTGGCGCTGGATCGACTACGCCGGCATGCCGGAAGACCAGGAGCGGGAAGACATCCGCAAAACCGTTCGCGCGATCAGCGAAATTGCCGGCGCGCCGCCGCTTGGCTGGTACACCGGCCGCGGCAGCGTCAACACGCGACGCCTCGTCATGGAGGAGACAGAGACCCTGTACGATTCCGACGCCTACAACGACGATCTCCCTTACTGGACACAGGTCGCCGGCAAGCCCCGGCTGATCGTGCCCTATGCACTCGACACCAACGATTTCAAATTCGCCATGAACCCGGCCTGGATGTCAGGCGAGGACTTCCTCGCCTACCTGAAGGCGGCCTTCGACCAGCTTTACCGGGAAGGCGAGCGGGAACCCAAGATGATGTCGGTCGGCCTGCACCCCCGCCTCTCGGGCCGTCCCGCCCGTGCTCACGCTCTCGCCCGCTTCATGGACTACGTCGAGGGGCACAGCGACGTCTGGATTCCCCGCCGGGTGGACATCGCACGCCACTGGATCGCGCATCATCCGGGGGGCGGTGACAATGTCGGGAGCGCTGCTCCATGACAGAGCGACTTCTGGCCGCTCTTCCCGCCGAATGATGTCAGGTTCATCATCGGCACCCTGGCAGGTTTATGCCCGAGCTTTGGAGAAACTCGCGTGGTCAGAGCTTCAATTTTCTGCGCCGCAGTTGCATGTTGCGTTCTCATGGTGGAAGCCGCAGCGGCACAAACCGCACCGATCGGCTCATCCCCCATTCCCAACGGCCTGTCTCGGCCGGGAGGGACGGAGACGTTCACACCGTCACCCTTGACCAACGGGGTCGGTCAGACGGGATCGGTCGTCCCGACGCCAGGGCTGATGAGGTCGAGAACTGGCGGCGGTCACGTTAGAAAACGGCGTTAGTTCGAGGTCGGCGATCTCAAGTCCAGGATCGAGGGTGTTGGATCTGGTTTGGGGACCGAACCAAGCGAAGACGCGACATCGGCAGAGCGCGGACCCAAGACCAACGAGTGGCACTCCTCCCCTAAAGTGCAACTTCGATCAGATACGGTCCGCGACCCGCAAGAGCGTTCGCCAGAGTGCTGGCCAGCCCTTCGGCCGAGTCCACACGCTTACCCGCGACCCCCATGCCCCTGGCCAGCGCCACCCAGTCGAGGGGCGGTTTGTCGAGGCTGAGCATGCGCTCGGCATTGCGCCCGAAGCGTTCGACCCCAACGGCATGCATTTCCATCTTCAGGATCGCATAGGCTCTATTGGCGAGAATGATCGTGATCACGTCGAGGCTTTCGCGCGCCTGTGTCCAGAGGGCCTGCAGCGTGTACATGCCGCTCCCGTCCGCCTGCAGCGAAAGCACCTGTCGGCCCGGACAAGCGACTGCGACGCCGGTCGCCAGGGGCGGTCCCGCCCCGATCGAGCCGCCCGTACACGCCATGAGATAATCGTGTGGGGGAGCCCCGGCAGCCATCTCGTAGAACGGCCGCAGAGATGTCAGCGCTTCGTCCACCACGATACAGCCCTCGGGAAGCGCTTGGGCGAGGATGCGGGAAACCGCCTCATCGGTGAGCGGTCCCGCAGGTCGGCCATCAAGCGGAGGCGTCCGGCTTGCGAGGCACGGCACTCTGGGCGCTGAAAGCTCGTCGGCGAGCCCTTCCAGCGCCGCGACCGCATCTTCGCCGGGGGAAGCCAGCACGCAAACCTGCGTGTCAGCGCGCGTCAACCGGCTCGGTGTGCCGGGATAGGCGAAGAAGGCGACCGGCGGCGATGCGCCGACGAGGATCAGCGCGTCGCAGTCGCGCAATACTTCGAGCGCCTGCGGGACGGGATAGGGTATCCGCTCGATTGGGACGCGGCCGCCGCCGCGTTCCACGCGCGGGATGAACATATCGCCGAACAGGCGCGCCCCGACCGCGGCTGCGATCCGGGCAGCAGTCGCCAAGGGCCGCTCCCGCGCGCTCGATCCGCTCAACACGAGGCCGCATCGTCCCTTCGCCTGCCGCAGGGTGGCCGCGACCTCGCGAACCCTGTCGGCCGGCACCGGCCGCGGGTGGACTGAACGCGGTCGTGCCGCGACAGGCGCGGCTTCGCTCCACGCCGCGTCGCTCGGAAGGATCAGCGTCGCGACGCCCGGGGTGGCGAGCGCCGCCTCATGAGCCGCAAGGGCTGCGGGCACGATGTCCGCCGGGCCGGTGACGCGATGAACCCAGTGCGACATTGCGCCGGCGAGCGCATCGATGTCGCTGGTCAGCGGCGCATCGAAGGCGAGGTGATAACTGGCATGGTCGCCGACAACGTTGACGATGGGGGAACGCGCCCGCTTGGCGTTGTGAAGGTTCGCGAGCCCGTTGGCGAGGCCGGGCCCGGTATGCAGCAAGGTCACCGCCGGCTTGTCGGCCATGCGCCCATAGCCGTCTGCCGCGCCCGTGGCCACGCCTTCGAACAGCGCCAGGATACAGCGCATCTCCGGCTTGCGGTCGAGCGAGGCGACGAAGTGCATCTCCGACGTTCCCGGATTGGCGAAGCACGTGTCGATTCCAGCCGCGAGCAGCGCGCTGCAAAGATTGTCGGCTCCGTTCATTGCTCCCGCTTTCTCAAATCTGGCGCCTTGCCGGACCCGACCGTAGTGAACCGTGTGCCGGTGCTTCTGACGGCAATTCATCGATGAATGAGCGCTTCCGAGAGTACGTCGCAAGCGCGTTCTTTGAGGCAGCTTTTGAGGTCCACGAGGGGCGAACAGCGAAAAACGAAGGTCAGCCTTGGTGATCAGCTGCGCTCCCAAGCGAGAGCAGCCGACGCGACCTGCGTCGGCCAACAGTGGCCCCGGTTCGCTCGACCTTGCATCCTGTGCGACCTCGGCAGTGACATAACCGGAGCTGCATGGCCGGATCTGGCGTCACCGGGCGCCCATTCTCCTTGCAGGGCGCGTAGAGTACGTTCGGCGGCGAGCTCCCGCCTTATGTTCGGGGGCGCCACAAGGCGTTCGAATGGAGCGACGGCTTACGGCGATCCTCGCTGCCGACGTGGTCGGCTACAGCCGTCTCATGGGTGAGGATGAAGTCGGCACGCTCACGCGGCTGCAAACGTGCCGGCGTGAACTGGTCGATCCCGCCGTAAGCGAGTTCCATGGCCGCATCGTCAAACTCATGGGTGACGGCGCGCTGATTGAGTTCGCGAGCATCGTGGATGCTGTCCAAAGTGCTGTCGCGATCCAGCGCAGAATGGCGGACCACGACCCCGGTCGCCCCGAGGCTCAGCGAATTCGGTTCCGCGTCGGCGTGAACCTCGGTGACGTGATCGTCGACGGGGACGATCTTTACGGGGACGGGGTGAACGTTGCTACGCGCCTTGAGGCCATAGCGGAGCCTGGCGGGATCTGTATTTCCGGCACTGCCTTCGATCACGTCCTGCATAAGGTTGACGTCAGCTTTGCCAGCCTTGGCGAGCGCCGCCTGAAGAACATTTCCGATCCAGTCCGAGCCTATCGCGTCTTAATCAACTCCAGCAAGACAGCGAGACCTGTCGCAAGATCATACCGGCCGAGCATAAGAACCGTGATCCTGGCCGGCTTGGGAGCGGCGCTGATCGCTCTGCCTGCAGCCCTCTTTGAATGGCGGAAGCCTGCTATCCAGCAACGGCCCTCGGTCGCGGTACTTCCTTTCGCGAACCTGAGCGGCGATCCAAGCCAGGATTATTTCTCCGATGGCGTAACCGACGACTTGATCACGGACCTGACCAAGCTCTCCGGGCTCGACGTGATCGCTCGAAATTCAGTGTTCGCCTACAAGGGGCAACCGATTGTCCTGGGCGATGTCGCGCGCAAGCTCGGCGTCCGCTTTATTGTCCAAGGAAGCGTCCGGCGGTCCGGCGAGCAAATCCGACTGAACGCTCAGCTCATCGACACAGGAACCGGCGGCAATCTGTGGGCCGATCGCTTCGATCGGAGCAGCGCCGGAGTCTTTGACGTTCAGGACGAAATGAGCAGGGAGATCGCCAAGGCGCTCGGTGTCCAGACTTCGGCGACGGAGCGGGAGCGAATAGCACGCCCGCCCACCGCCAACCTCGAGGCTTACGACTCCTATCTGCGTGCGGAACAGGCGGCGCGCGCCGGCCGGCGGGACAGGTTGCGGGAGGCTCTTCCCCTCTACGACAAAGCGGAGGCACTCGACCCCACGTTCGCCGAAGCCTTCGCGGCCGATGCCCGCACAACTGTCTATATTTGGCGTTTGAACTTCAACGACATCATTCAAAGCGCGCCCGCTCGGAAGAGGGCCTATGAGAAAGCAAGCCGCGCCCTCGAGCTTGATCAAGACCTTTCATCGCCCTACGCCATTCTCGGCATCATGCAGGTCGTGGACGGTCGTTACGAGGAGGCGATCGCCTCGGCCAAGCGGGCCGTTGCGATCGGCCCGGGAGATGCCGAGGCGCGAATAGCCTTGGGATACGTCGAGCTGTTCGCCGGCAATCACAACGAGGCAGCCGCCGCCGTGGAGGCTGCGCTGAGGTTCGACCCGAACCTTGCGGCCCTTGATCGGGAAGTCGCCGGTCTCGTCTTTCTCCTCCAAGGCGATACCGCTAGAGCCATCGAAACGCTTCAGCGGACTTGCTCAGACGCCCCGGAGGTCGGCGATTTTCGGATGACGCTTGCGGCGGCTTACGATCGGGCCGGCCGTTTGCAGGATGCACAAAGGACGGTCGCGGAAGGCTTGCGCCTGATGGCGGCATCCGATTCGTTTAATGCGCGCTCGCTGGCTGCCTGGCGGATCGGCCTCACTCATTTCCGCAACGGGGGCGATCTGACGACGATCATCGACGCCCTGCGTCAGGCCGGGCTGCCGGAATGGCCGTTTGGGTTCACGGCCGACGAACGCGATCAGTTGAAGGGCGCGGAGCTCACCTCGCTCGTCCTCGGGCATGCACTGGAAGGCGAACTCGACCCTGGCCACCAGCCCGCCATCTTGCAGATCGGGCGCGACGGGATGTCGGCTTTCCGCTCGACGACACGGATGCTTACAGAGATGGTCTACGTCAATGGCGACGAGTTGTGCGAGCAGAGCGAGAACATGTTCGGACGCCCCGACTGCGGGCCCGTGTATAAGCAGGTCGGCGCTGTCGGCCAACCGAGTTATACTTACGTCAATTCAAGCAAGGTGTTTCGATTTTCACAGATCCAGTAGCAGGGTGCGCAGGAGTCATTTTTCGAGTTGGGCTTTGAGCTTCGGCCAATTGGCATTGGCCTTTGACATGTCGCCGGCATTGGCCGCGAACTCGGCCGTGTGCGCTTTGTCATAGGTAAGGTAGAGCTTGCCATCGATGATCTTGAAGGCCTCAGGGTCGATATTGACCGTGGTCGACCCGGAGCCCGCCACTTCGCCGGCGCAGTAGCCGCCGTATTGCGGCGCGTATTTGATCGGGTCACTCTTGAACAGCTCGCGATGCTGGTCGTTGGCGAAATGCCAGGGCGTTCCCAGCCAGACATAGGCATAGGCCTCGGACCCCTTCACGGCACGGCTGTCCGTGAAATACGCAACAGGGTCATAGCCCCCGATCGCCACGCCGCCGAAATAGCCGGTGTTCACAGAACTTCCGGCCATAGCCGGCGCATTGCTGGCGTCTACGAAGAACACTAGGGTCGTGCTCGAAAACAGGAGGAAGGTCGTTGCTCTGGCTTTGCTTAGGGCTGCTCTGAACATGACTGTCGCCTCCGGTTATTGGTCGATCTCCAAACATTTCTGACGCCAAGCTTCGCTCCCGAGAATCTCGGCTGGCGGACACGTTGCGCCATGGCGTTTGTACAACCCTACGATCTCGCGGTTGCCCTTCCAAAGAGCACGTGTGATCGGGAGATATCCATGGATCTCGGGATGCCCGACGGCTGCGCCTTGCGCGATCAGGAATTCCGCCACCTCGACACGGTTTTCCTCGCCCGCTACCATAAGGGGCGTCACACCCGCCCTGTTGGCCGCGTCGTCGAGCGTAGCGCCCTTTGCAAGGAGAAGCTTAGCGACCGCCAGGCTGCCGACATAAGCCGCCGCGTGGAGCGCCGTGAAGCCGCCAGCGTTGCGCGCCCCCACATCTGCTCTCTTGTCCAGGAGGAGCTCGACGATGCCCGTCTGACCGGCAAGAGCGGCGCGTAGGAGGGGCGTTTCCTGGTCCGTCGTCCGGGTATCGACGTCCGCGCCGCTGGCCAGGAGCTGTTCCACCGTGCCTTTGTCGCCGGAACCCACGGCGTCGAACAAAGGATCACCAGCGGCTGCCGATGTCGCCGCGAACGCCAAAGCAAACAAAGCCAGCAGTCCACGCATGTCTACGACTAGCACAGGTCCTCCTGGTTGCATACACGTTCGTCGCGGCGCCGGAGAGCGCCGGCCCGAAGCACGACAGCGGTGTTGCTTGCGCCGAAAAGCGGTGAGCCCGGATCGGCGGTCGCCCGCGCCGTCCGCTCGGTGAGCGCGTCCTCGCCCGCATGGTGCAAGGCCAGTCGGGCGCTCGCGGTGTGGGCGCGTGCCGGCGAGCCCTCGGCGCGGCTCACCCGATCGCAATCTTCTCCGCCTCGTCCCTTGCACGCTTGAGATGAGCGAGTGTCGTTGCAAGCCCAGCCGCTTCGGCGCGGTCGATCATGTTGCCAAGTTGGGCGGCCAGCGTTCTGGCCGCCACGGCCCGGCTATCCGGCTCGCTGTAGGCATCGCGACCGGCGCGCGGCGCCGAGCGCTCGAACACGTGCGGGCGGCGCATCAGCCCGCCTTATCTGGCCCATCGTCCTGAGCGGTCTTGGCCTTCGCGGCCTCCGCCTTCTCGGCTTTGGCCTTTGCGCGGAGTTCGTCCCGTTCGGCTTTGACTCTCTGCCGCTCCCGGCGCTCGAAATCAAAGTTAGGCTTTCGCGATACCATCAACCGTCTCCTCGATGCTTGAACATCGTACCCCGGCCCGCGCCGCAGGGCGAGATCAGAACGGCAGTCCTTCCAACCCGAACTTGACGACCAGCGCGCCAGCCGCTGCACCTCCTGCGCCAGCGAGCATGCGCGCGATCGAACGGGTGCGGCCCGTCGGTCGACCACGCAGGATCGCGACCACGGCAGCCACGACGACGAAGGCCAGGATCTGTTCCCGGGTTCTTGTTTCCTGCAGCCAATATCTGGTCGCTGCAGCCGCAATGAAGAAAGCCGTGGTGGTCAGGCAGATATCGACGCCGGGGGTTTGCGAACGCATTTTGTCCGGCAGAAACGAGACCGCGGCAACGCCCAGCCACGAGGTGACCGCGACAGGCTCACGGATCATGTCTGCTTCCCGGATGGGGCTTGCTTCGCAATCGACACAACAATTTTCCTTCACGGCACCGGCGGCGCCTTCAGAAGGCGGTCGAAAGCACGAACGCCTCGCGCGGCTGGCGGTCCAAGTCACGCCCAGGTGCGGTGGGCTCCGGACGCGACCATACCAGGGCGCGGTCCCGAGATAGCGGAACCCGTAACGCCTGGCGACTCTCAGCGTGGCTTCCGCGTCCGCTTCACTGGCGTTTTGCCATGGAGCCCATCCGTTGCTCCTAGCGCAGTTTCGTCGCTCCGCTCCGTGCATCCCGGCGTGGTGCCTGCGGGGCTAGCGTCCTTGGCCGATGCGCTTCTGGAAGGCGTCGAGCAGCACGGCGCTGACGATGATCGCGCCCGTGGCGAAGTCCTGCCAGAAGATGTCGATCCGGGAGAGGTTCAGGAAGTTGCGGATCAGCGCGATGATCACCACGCCGATGATGGTGCGCAGGATGTTGCCCTGGCCGCCGTAGAGGCTGGTGCCGCCGATCACCACGGCCGCAATCACCTCGAATTCGAGCCCGCGCGCCGTATCGGCTTGGATGGCGCCGATGCGGGCGAGCAGGAGGTTTCCCGCGAACGAGGCCGTGAAGCCGACGATGACCATGCAGATGATCTTCACCCGGTCGGCACGGATGCCCGACAGCATGGCCACCGTGCGGTTGGCCCCGACGGCGTAGACCTTTTTGCCGAATGCGGTGCGCGTCATCAGCACCCAGCCCACCGCGTAGCAGGCGAGCGCGATGATGAAGGGATTGGGAATGCCGAAGGTCGCGCCCTGGCCGATCACCTTGAACTCGTCCGGCAGGTTCGAGACCACCCGGCCGCCCGTGGTCACGAAGGCGAGGCTGCGGGCGATCATCATGGTGCCGAGCGTGGTGATGAACGACGGAATGCGCCCCTTGGTGACGATGAGCCCGTTGAACACGCCGAGCGCCGGTCCGATCAGGAGCGAGATCAGCACGGCCGGAACCACGCCGTACTCGTGCATCAACGTCGCCGAGACCGCGGCCGTGAGCGCCACCACCGAGCCGACCGAAATGTCGAACTCGCCCGAGATCATCACCACGGTCATGCCCGCGGCGACGATCAGGTTGACGCCCATCTGGGCCATCAGGTTGTAGAGGTTGATCCAGGTGAGAAAGCGTGGGGAAAATAACGAGATCACCACCACCAGCAGGATCAGCACCGCCAGCGTCTGGATCAGGCCGTAGGACTGGCGCAGGAAATCGCGCCAGCGTGACGAGGGCGCGGTTGGCGGCCCGAACAGCTCGTCATGCCTGCTGTCTCCCGCTCGTGCAGGCGGCCAGCATGGCCTCCCGCTCCACCGCACGGCCTTCGAATTCGCCAACGATCGCCCCGCGGAACATGACCAGCGCCCTGTCGCAGAGGCGCTCGATGTCGATCAACTCCGTGCTGATCAGGATGATGCCGACGCCGGCCGCCGCGATCTCGTCGATGATCGCGCGGATCTCCGATTTGGAGCCCACGTCGATGCCGATCGTCGGCTCGTCCATGATGAAGATCGTCGGCTGCGTTTCCAGCCATTTGGCGATCAGCACCTTCTGCTGGTTGCCGCCGCTGAGGGTCTTGGTGACGGTCAGCGGACCGGGCGCCCGCACCCGCAGACGGTCGATGCCCTTGCGGCCTGTTGCGACCATGCGCGGGCTCGTCGAGAAGCCCGAGGCGGCCCGTGAATCGGTCGAGCACGGGCAGGCAGATGTTCTCGTAGAGCGGCACCTCGGGCAGAATGCCCTCGCGCAGCCGGTCGTTGGTGAGCAGCGCCACGCCATGGCGAAGCGAATCGACCGGATCGGCCAGTGCGACGCGCTGCCCCGCGATGGCGAATGCACCGCTGGCGCGGCTGATGGCTTCGCTGCCGAAGATGGCACGCGCGAGTTCGGTCAGGCCCGAGCCGGTCAGGCCGGTGATGCCGAGCACTTCGCCGCGACGCAGGTCGAAGGACACGTTCGAAAGGCTGCCCTTCACGCTGAGATCGCGCACCGACAGGAGCACGTCGTCGGTGGCCGAACTCGGTCGCCGTTCGGCTTCGTGATCGAGCGAGCGGCCGATCATGCCTTTGACTACCGTGCCGAGGTCCGTGGCACTGCGCGGGCGTGCTCGCCACGACGGCGCCATCGCGGAACACCGTGACGTCGTCGCACACCTCGAAAACCTCGGCGAGGTAGTGCGACACGAACACGATCCCGATACCCTGGTCGGCAAGCGTTCGGATCAGGCGCATGACGAACCGCACCGAGACATCGGTCAGCGAGGAGGTCGGCTCGTCCATCAGCAGGATGCGCGCCTTGCGGCTCACGGCCTTGATGATCTGCACCATCTTTTTCAGGTCGTTGGGCAGCGCCGAGACGAGCGTTTCGGGCCTCGCGTCGATCTCGTAGAAGCGCAGCAGCGCCGACACTTTCTCGTTGAGTTCACGGCCGCGCAACAGCCCGGAACGGCCCCAGGTGGGCTCGTTGTTCAGCATGACGTTTTCGGCCACCGTCATGCTGCCGATGAGATTGATGTCCTGGTGGATGGTGACGATCCCGTGCCGGAGCGCGTCATCCGTGCCCGACAGCGTGACCGGGTGGCCGTCGAGCCGCATGACACCGGCATCGGGCCGGTAGACGCCGGACATGATCTTGAGCAGCGTGCTCTTGCCGGCCCCGTTTTCGCCGACGAGGCCGTGCACGCGGCCGGGCTCGACCGTGAGGTCGACACCCTTGAGCGCCCGCACGCCGGGGAAGCTCTTGACGATGGCTTCGCATTGGAGGATGGGGGCCGCCAAGCGCTCGACGACCTTGCAACTCGAGCCAGGACCGGTCGGCCACCTCCTCCTCGCGCAGGAGAGCGGGCGGCCGTTGTCGACGCGGCTTACTTGCCCGTCACCTGCGGGTCGCTGGCGAACTCGGCGGCGTTGTCCTTGGTGAGCACGCGCGTCGGCAGGTCCATGCGGGCCGGAGGATTGCCGCCGGTCAGCTTGGTGGCCATGGCGTTCATGCCCTCGTAGCCGATCTTGTAGGGGTCCTGCACGATGATGCCGAGGATCTTGCCGTCCTTGACCATCTGGTATGACACCGGGTCGAGATCGAAGGGCACAAGCTTGACGTCGGTCCTCTTGGCGCCTTCGAGCGCCGCATAGGCGCCCTGGGCCACGAGCTGGTTCATGAAGAACACGCCCGCCACCTCCGGGTTGGACGCCAGCGTGTCCTCCATCGTGCGCCGGCCATCTTCGAGGCTCAGCTTCAGCAGCTTGCGCGGCAGCACGTTGAGGCCGAGTTCCTTGGCCTTCGACTCGAAGCCGCGGGCGCGGTTCTGGGCATTGTCGTTGCCGGGCGCATGGTCGAAGACGATGACGCTGGCGCCGGGCTTCACGTTCTTGGCCATCAACTCGGCGGCCTGTTCGCCGCCGGCCTTGTTATCCGTGATGATGAACGTGTCCCACTTGCCCGATTGCAGGCCGATGTCAGTGATGACGACCGGGATGTTCTTCTTGTTGTAGATGTTCTTGACCGGTTCGGCGAGGACGATGCTGTCGCCGGGGAAGAGCAGCAGGCCATTGACGCCCTGGGCGTCGAGATCTTCCAGGTCGCCGACCTGCTTCGTCGTGTCGGTATCACCGCCGTTGGTGAGGACCATGCTGATGTCGACGCCCTTGGCCTTCCACTCGTCTTGGGCCTTCTTGGCGCCGTTGGCCATGGTGACCAGGAAGGGGTTGGTGCCCCAGAACTGCGAATAGCCGACGGAGAAGGATTGGGCGGCCAGCGCGGGGCCCGCGCCCAAGCCAGCGGCCACGACCAGACCCAGCACGAATCTGTTTGATGCGCATTTCTATTCCTCCCGGATCGATTGTTGCGCTTCCTTTTGGAAGTCGTCGGCTCGGCGCGGTGTCCCTGCCGTTGCAACACTATTTCACCTGTCATACCAGGACGCAACAGCGGTGCCTCGGCGCAGGAGCGGTTTGCCAACCTCGTTCGTCCGAGAACCGCGCCATGATCAAGGGTCGACGAGTGCGCGCACTCGGGAGATCCAACCCTCATCGCGCGTTTGGAATCCGCACCGTCCCGCTCACCAGGGCGTCGTGGCGCCCGGCACGATCCGCTCCTCAGTTGATCAGAAAGCCGCCGTCGACCGGCATGCAGATCCCATTCACCATCGCGGCGTCGTCCGAGAGAAGATAACAGATGACGGACGCCACCTCGTTCGGCTGGACGAAGCGTCCTTGCGGGATCCGCGCCAGCATGGGCGTGGCCTTTTCAGGAGCACTCCAGGCTTTGACCGCCATGGGCGTGAGGGTCACGACGGGATTGACGGCGTTGACGCGGATGCCGTTGCGGCCAAGCTCGTTGGCCATTACCCGGGTCATGGCATCGAGAGCGCCCTTGGACGCGCAATAGGCGGTATGGTCGGCGAAACCGATCGCGGAGGACACGCTTGAGACGTTGACGATCGCACCGCCCGTTCCCGCCGCGATGCGCGCGCGGGCATAGACCTGCGCGATGATCATCGGCGCCCGGCAGTTCACGGCCATGATCTGATCGAAGCTGTCGGGATCCGTGTCGATGAAGGACGCGAGATCGGTGGTGCCGGCGCAGTTCACCAGCAGGTCGGCGGGCAGGGCGCGCTCGGCCGCCTCGCGCGTGGCGTTCGTATCGGCCAGATCGACCGCAAGGGTGTCGCACCCAATTTCGCTGGCCAGGACCGCCAGATCGTCGGCCGAGCGGCTGAGGGCGATCACATGGGCTCCGCGCTTGGCGAGCATCTTGGCGGTGGCGCGGCCGATCCCCTTGCCGGCGCCGGTGACGATCACCCGTTGATTGTCGAACCGCATGGTGACCTCCCGTCATCCCATACCATCGTGGTGTGCCTCGGCCGAGACTGGCCGGGCCTCAGCGTGCGCTTAGGCCATTTCTTTCGCCATGACGTCCTGAACCGCGCCCAGGACGAAATCGGCGCATCGGCTCCCCATCATCAAGGCCGGGGCGTTGGTGTTCCCCGCATTGATGTTCGGCATCGCCGAAAGATCGCATATGCGCAGACGGTCGATGCCGCGCACCCGCAACCGCGCGTCGAGCACCGCCAGCGGGTCGCCGGATGCGCCCATGCGGCAGGTGCCGCTCGGATGGTAGTTGGTCTTCACGAAGCGCTTGGCAATGGGCCGTCATGGCTGCATCGCTCCAGTCTTGCGGGTCGGGAGCCAGGATGCGTGCTCGATCTTGTCGCCCAGCGGCCCCGTCTGGAAGGCGCGCAGAAAGAAGCGCTGGCCGTCGATCATCGTCCGCATGTCGTCCGGATCCTTCAGAAGATGCGGCGACACGATGGGCATGTCGTCGCGGGTCGGCGGAGCGGAGGCGGACGAAGCCGCGCGATTTGGGCTTCACCAGCACGGTGGTGATCGTCACGCCATAGGTGTCCTCGTAGCGCCGTCGAGGGCGTCGCGATCGAGATAGACGATCGGCACGCAAAAGGCCTGGATCGTCGGCGCGCGCTTCCGGATCGGTGGGTTGACGAAGGCGCCGGCCTCGACGCCCGGCCGACAGGATCGGCCCGGAGCCGAAGAGCTTGAACTGCAGCCCATTGCGCAGCATGCGCCAGCCGACGCCCTGGCGGTAATAGCCGTAGCGGCCCGTTCACCGTGGCGATGATCGGCACCTCGGGATGATCGATCAGATTCTCGCCGACCCCCGGCAGATCGGCGAGGCACGCGATGCCATGTTCGCCTTGAGCTGGTCGGCCGGCCCGATGCCCGACAGCATCAAGAGCTTCGGCGTGACCAGCGCGCCGGCCGCCACGATGACCTCGCCGTCGGCCTCGGCCGTGTGCTCGCTGCCGGACGCGTCGCGGTAGGTGACGCCGATCGCGCGCCCGCGCTCGATATCGATCCGCGAGACCTCGGCGTGCAGGCGAAGGGTCAGGTTCGGGTCGTCCGGCGAGGGGCGCGATGAAAGCATAGGCGGCGCTGCTGCGCTTTCCGCGCCGGTTGGTGAACTGATAGAGGCCGACGCCGCGCTGCGTCGGGCCGTTGAAATCGGAGTTGTAGGGCTCGCCGAGCGCCTGCACGGTCTGCACGAACCAGCGCGAGATGTCGTCGACATAGCCGGGGTCGGAGACCAGGAGCGGGCCGCCTTTGCCGTGCCGCTCGTCATGCAGCCGATCGTTGTCCTCCATGCCCCGGAAGACGCGGCAGCACGTCGCTCCAGCGCCAGCCGGGATAGTCGTTCTCGCCGCGCAGGATCTCGTGCCATTCGTCGTAGTCGGACGGGCGGCCGCGCATGTAGACCTGCGCGTTGACCGAAGAGCCGCCGCCGAGGACGTTGCCTTGAGGGATGTCGTGCACGCGGCCGCCGAGATGCTCTTGCGGCGCCGTCTGATGATAGCGCATGAACTTGCTGCCGTTGATCATCTTGAAGATGCCCGGCGGCATGTCGAGCAGCGGATGGCGGTGCGAATGGCCGGCTTCGAGCAGCAGCACGCGCCGGCCCGCCTTGACCAGCTTGGAGGCGGCGACGCAGCCCGAGGAACCGCCGCCCACGACGATGTAGTCGAATCGCTCAGTCATGACGGCTTCGCTCACGCCTTGATCTTCTCCAGGCCCGTCCAATCGAAGGCGATGCCGTGGCCGGGGCGATCGGGGGCGAGCGCGAAGCCCTCCTCGATGCGGAGCGGCTCGGCGATGTAGCGCTCGAGCCCGAAGCCGTGCGCTTCCAGGTAGCTGCGGTTCGGAGCAGGCGCCGAGCAGATGAACGGTCACGTCATGCGCGCCATGGCGTGGTGACCGGCAGATTGAAGGCCTCGGCGAGGTGGGCGATCTTCATGAAGGGCGTGATGCCGCCGCAGTTGGTGACGTCCGGCTCGGGATAGGTCACGCCGCCGCAGGCGATATATTGCTTGAATTCCCACAGCGGTGCGCAGGTTCTCGCCGGCCGCGACCGGCAGGCCGCCTTCGCGGACGATGCGGGCATGACCCGCCGGATCGTCGGGGATCGTCGGCTCCTCGATCCAGGTGAGATCGAAGGGCTGCAACGCGCGGGCGGCCCGGATCGCCTCGTCGACGCGTCCATTTCATATTGGCGTCGGCCATCAGCGGAAAGCCTTCGCCGAGGTGCTCGCGCATGGCCTTCACCCGCTCGACGTCCTCGGCCAGGCGCTTGCGCCCGACCTTCATCTTGATGGCGCGGAAACCCTTGGCGAGATTGCCGTCGGTCTGGGCGAGGAGCTTGTCGAGCGGCAGGTCGAGGTCGATGCCGCCGGCGTAGCAGGGCACCTTCGGGTCGAAGCCGCCGAGGTAGTTCCACAGCGGCAGCCCGGCGCGCTTGGCCTTGAGGTCCCACAAGCGCCATGTCGAAGGCCGAGATGGCGAGCACCGTGGGGCCGCCGCGGCCGCCGTAGTGCAGCGCCCACCAGCCTTTGAGCCAGAGGCGCTCGATGTGATCGCACTCCTCGCCGGCGAAGATGTCGGGCATCTCGCGCGTCAGGATGGCGTCGATGGCCGCGCCGTTGCGGCCGACCGTGAAGGTGTAGCCGACGCCCTCGGCGCCGTCGGCGTCGCGCAGCCGCACCGTGTTCAGCTCGAAGGCGCGCATCTCGCCATGCGTGCTGTCGGTGAGCGATCTGCGGCAGCGGGATGCGATAGAAGCCCGGATTGATTGAGGTCACGAGCTTGGCCATGGCTTGAATTCTGATTGTGCGGGGCCGCTAGGGCGCCGGTCGACTCGGTTGCGCTGGTTGAGAACAGCCGGCCCGAACCCGTTGCGACGACGATGAACAAGAACGCGCCTCGCACGACGGACTGCCAATAGGCGCTGAGGCTGATCCAGCCGAGCCCGTTCTCGAAGTTCAGCACGTTGAAGATCAGGCCGAGCAGAAGGACGCCGGCGAGCGTCGCCCCGACCGAGCCGAGGCCGCCGGTCAGCAAGCGTGCCCGCCGACCACCACGGCCGCGATCGAAAACAGCTCCCAGCCGACGCCCTCGGTCGGCTGGCCGGCGCCGAATTGGGCCGCGAGGATCATGCCCGGCAACGCCGGCGACAGAGGCCGGACTGCGCATAGACCCAGAACTTCACGAAGCGTACCGGACAGCCCCATCAGCCGCGAGGCTTCCTCGTTGCCGCCGACCGCGAGGATGCGCCGGCCCGAGCGGCAGCCCGTTGAGCAGCAAGAACGCCGTAGAGCATAGGCCGCCAGCGCGATCCAGGCGGGGATCGGAAACTCCAGCCAGTCGCCCTGGCCGAGGTCGGTGAAGCCCGTGTCGTAGGACACCGAGACCGACTGGTTGTGGGCGAGCAGCAGCGCGGTGCCGCTCGCCGCCAGCATGGTCGACAGCGATGGCGATGAACGGGAGGATGCGGAGGCCCGTGACCAGGAAGCCGTTCAGCAGGCCCACCAGCAGGCCCGCGCCGAGCCCGCCCGACACCCCGGCCCACAGGCTGTAGGGTGAGAGCAGCGCCGCGACCACGCTCGCCAGCGCCGCCGTGGCGCCGACCGACAGATCGATGCCGCCCGTCATGATGACGAAGCACATGCCGAGGCTCGTCAGCGCGAACATCGAATTGTAGCGCAGCACGCTCATGATGTTGAATTCGGACAGGAAGCCGTCGTAGCGCAGCGCCCCGAACAGGATCAGCAGCACCAGCGCGACGAGCACGCGCTGGCGCGACGCGAGCGAGCGGGCGCGCTGGACCAGGGTCTCGCGCTGCTCGCTGGTTCGGCGATGGCGCTCATCGCCGTCCTCCGCGCTGCTGGAGCCAGACCGCGCAGACGATGACGGCCGCCTTGGCGACGAGCGCCGCGGCGTCCGGGAATGCCGTTGGCGAGCAGCGTGTAGCGCAGCAGCTGGATGATCAGCGCGCCGATCAGGGTGCCCGTGACAGTGGCCTGCCCGCCGGTCAGCGGCGTGCCGCCGACGGCCACGGCCGCGATGGCGTCGAGTTCCATGCCGAGCCCGACGAGGTTGGCGTCGCTCGAGGAGTTGATCGCGACGACGACGAGGCCCGCGATCCCGGCGCAGAGCCCGCTGATCACATAGACGCCGCGCCGGACGGCGTTCACCGGGATGCCGGACAGGCGCGCCGCGGCCTCGTTGCCGCCGACGGCCAGGACCCAGCGCCCGAACAGCGTGCGCCGCACCACCCAGGCGGCTGCCGCCACCAGCGCCAGCATCAGCAGCACCTGGAACGGGGATGCCGAGCGGCCGCCCGAGGCCGACGTATTGGAACGCGGCGTTGTGGAAAACCTGCAGGTTGCCGTTGGTGAGCACCTGGCCGATGCCGCGCCCGGCGATGAACAGGATCAGCGTGCCGACGATCGGCTGGACGCGGAAGCGGGTGATGAACCAGCCGTTGAAGAAGCCGAACGCGCCCGCCACCAGCACCGGCACCGCGAGGGCGAGCAGCACGCCGATGCGCGGCATGGCTCGGTGCCGAATTCGCTCATGAAGATCAGCGGCGCCAGCGCGCCGGAGATCGCCATCAGCGAGCCGACCGAGAGGTCGATGCCGCCCGTCGCGATCACCAGCGTCATGCCGACCGCGACGATCACGATCGTCGCGACCTGGGTGAGGTTCACGTTCAGCGTCTGCCAGGAGATGAAGTGCGGCGTGAAGACGAGGTTGAAGACGATCAGCACGACGAGCGCGATCAGCGTCGGCGCCCGGCGGACCACCGCGAAGGGCGAGCGGCGCAGCTTCGCGCCGGGCGTCGCGAGGGCGTCAGCCATGCAGGGCCTGCGCCGGGGGCTCGGGGGCCTCGGCCATGGCGGCCATGATGTTGGCCTCGGTCGCCTCGGCGTGGGCGAGTTCGGCCACCGTCCGGCCGTCGCGCAGCACGAAGACGCGGTCGGCGCCCTCGGTGATCTCCTCGAGCTCCGAGGAGATCATGAGCACGCCGAGCCCCTCACGGGCGAGTTCGTCGATCAGCCTCTGGATCTCGGCCTTGGCGCCGACGTCGATGCCGCGGGTCGGTTCGTCGAGGATGAGGAGCTTCGGGTCCATGCAGAGCCAGCGGGCGAGCAGCACCTTCTGCTGGTTGCCGCCCGAAAGCTCGCGGATTTTCTGCTCCGGCCCGGCGGTCTTGATGCCGAGACGGGCGATGAAGCGCGTCACGATCTTGCGCTGCTCGGCCTCGTCGACGATACCCGCCCTGGCCAGCCGCGGCAGCAGCGCGAGCGTCAGGTTCTCGCGCACCGACATCTCGGGCACGATGCCCTCGACCTTGCGGTCCTCCGTGCAGAAGCCGAGGCCATGGGCGATGGCCTCCTGCGGCGAGCGGAACTTGACCGCGGCGCCGCCGATCCTGATCGCTCGCCGGCATCCGGACGGTCGGCACCGAACAGCACGCGCGCGACTTCGGTCCGGCCCGAGCCGAGCAGGCCCGCGAGGCCGACGATCTCGCCCTTGCGCACGGAGACGCGCGCATCGCGCACCCGCTGGCCGATGCGCAGGCCCTCGGCCTCGATCAGCGTCGGACCGGACGCCTGTCCCGGCGACCTCGAAGGCCGTCTCCTTGCCGACCGCGACCTGGGCGCGGCCCAGCATGGCCGAGACGAGGTCGAGCTTGCTCACCTCGTCCATGCGGCAGGCCAGCACGGTGCGGCCGTCGCGCATGACCGTGATCCGGTCACAGACGGCGAAGAGCTCGTCGAGCTTGTGGCTGACGAAGATCACGGCGACGCCTTCGGCCTTGAGCTGCCGGATGACGCCGAACAGCATCTCGACCTCGCGCTCGTCGAGCGACGATGTCGGCTCGTCCATGATGACGAGCTTCGCCTTGAACGACAGCGCGCGGGCGATGGCGACCATCTGCTGGATGGCGGTGGAATAGCTCATCAAGCGGCCGCCGCACGTCGATGCTGATGCCGAACCGGCCGAGCAGGTCGCGGGCGCCCGCATTGACGGCGCGCCAGTCGATCAGGCCCCAGCGCCGCGGCTCCCGCCCGAGAAAGATGTTCTCGGCGACCGAGCGGAACGGCACCAGGTTGATCTCCTGGTAGATCGTGCTGATGCCGCCGTTCTGCGCCTCCTGCGGGGTGGCGAAATCGATCGACCGGCCGTCGAACAGGATCTCGCCGCCGTCGCGATGCAGCGCGCCGGTGATGGCCTTGATCAGGGTCGATTTGCCGGCGCCGTTCTGGCCGATGAGCGCCATGACCTCGCCGGCCTCGACCTCGAGCGACGCTGCGCTCAGCGCCGGAATGCCGGCGAAATGCCTTGTCGACGGCCTTGGCCGAGAGGAGGACCGGCATACGCGGACGAGTCTGGAGAACCCGAGATCGAGCGGCCCGTCGTCAGCAGGGGCGGGCCGCTCTCATCCTCGGTCGATCAGAACGCGGTGGCAAGCATGTCCTTGGCATTGCTGGCGTCGTAGAAGCGGTCCTGGTTGATGATCTCGGCGGGATCTTCTCGCCGGCCGCATATTTCTGCATGGTGCTCGAACGCGACCGGGCCGAAGAACGGGCTGCACTCGCAGCTGCAGCCGAGCTTGCCGTCGATGATGGCCTGAACGCCGTCCTTCTCGCCGTCGATCGAGACGACCAGGATGTCCTGGCCCGGCTTCTTGCCGGCCGCCTCGATGGCCGCGATGGCGCCGAGCGCCATCTCGTCGTTGTGGGCATAGACGATGGTCGCGTCGGGATGGGCCTGCAGCAGCGTCTCCGCCACCTGGCGGCCCTTGTCGCGGGCGAAGTCGCCCGACTGGCTCGCCACGATCTCGTAGCCGCCCGCCGCCTTGATGGCGTCGTCAAAGCCCTTCTTGCGGTCGTTGGCCGGCGAGGAGCCGGTGGTGCCCTCGAGCTCGATGATCTTGCCTTTGCCGCCGGTCTTCTTGATCGTCCACTCGGCGACGCGCTGGCCTTCCTTGATGAAGTCCGAGCCGATGAAGGTGAGGTAGTCCTCGCCGGCCTTGGCCAGGCTCTGGTCGACGTTGCGGTCGACCAGGATGACCGGAATACCGGCCTTCTTGGCGTTCATGATGGCCGGGATCAGCGGCTTCTCCTCGCGCGGCGCGAGGATGATGAAGTCGACGCGCTGGGCGATCATGCTGTTCACGTCGGCCACCTGCTTGGCGGCGGAGCTTGCCGCATCGGTGTAGACGAGCTGGTCGCCCAGCTTCTTGGCCTCGTCCTGGATGCTGGCCGTCTCGGCAAGCCGCCAGGGGTTGTTGCTCTCCGTCTGCGCGAAGCCGGCCTTGTAGTGGTCCTTCTTCTTCAGCGGCGGCACCGCGGCCCAAACGCCGCGCGCCGGCAAAGCCGAAGGCGGTCGCCACCGGCCACGGACGAAACGAGCAGATTCCTTCGCGTGATGATCATTATCTTCGCTCCCTGCTCGCTGCAATGCAGCGCGCGCCATTCTTGTCCCAGATGCGTGGCGCACCGCATCCCGTTGACGACGAGTTCAGACAACCTGCCCAACTTTGTCGTGGGTGGAAAGTCCCGGCTTTGCTAATATTTGTCAAACGGAAGCCCCTGGACCGCGCTGCGATCGCTGCTGTCACTCCAGGTTTGTGTGGTTGGCCCGCATCGCCGCCGCGGTCACATTCAACTTGGTTTTTAACTTGAGGACTATGATCTCGAACAGGAGATAGATGGCCCCCTCGTACAGGGAGCCCATGGGCAGCACCGAGAGGGTTTCACCTTGGTCGTCGGCCATGGTCTGAGCCGGCACGGTCAGCACGAAATCGGCGAGCTTGGGGGCACGTCCGTTCGGCTGCGCCGTAATCACCAAGACCCTGGCGCCCGCTTCCTTGGCCACGCCGATCAGGGCCAGCGCCGTCGAGATTTCGCCGGGTCCAACCGTGACGACGAAAAGGTCGCCCGGCCCGATCGCGGGTGTGGTCATGTCGCCCACCACCGCAACAGCCCGTCCGAGATGGAACAGGCGCATGGCAAAGCCGCGGATCTGCAGGCCCTCGCGACCGCCGCCGAAGACCACCACGGTCCGGGCCTCCGCGATGAGGTCCACCGTGCGGTCGACCGCCGCGTCGTCCACCCTGTCGAGAACTGCGCCCAGCTCCTGCAATGCGCGGGCAAAGAGGCTCTCGTCGACCGACCCCGCCATGCTGGTCTCCTCCCTAATCGACAGGCGATCGACCTCCGGCGCTCAGTAGATCACCACGCTGCGGATCGACTTGCCCTCGTGCATGAGGTCGAAGGCCGTGTTGATCTCCTCGAGCGGCATCGTGTGGGTGATCAGATCGTCGATGTTGATCTTGCCCTCCATGTACCAGTCGACGATCTTCGGCACGTCGGTGCGGCCGCGCGCGCCGCCGAAGGCCGAGCCCCGCCAGACGCGGCCGGTGACGAGCTGGAACGGCCGGGTCGCGATCTCGGTGCCGGACGGCGCCACGCCGATGATGATCGAGGTGCCCCAGCCGCGATGGCAGCATTCGAGCGCCTGGCGCATGGTGTGCACGTTGCCGATGCACTCGAACGAGAAGTCGGCGCCGCCGCCGGTGAGGTCGACGATGCGCCTGCACGACCTTGTCGCGGCCGACCTCGTCCGGGTTGACGAAATGCGTCATGCCGAATTTCTTGGCCATCTCGGCCTTGGCGGGGTTGAGGTCGACGCCGATGATCTTGTCGGCCCCGACCATGCGGGCGCCCTGGATCACGTTGAGCCCGATGCCGCCGAGCCCGAACACCACCACATTGGCGCCCGGCCAGACCTTGGCGGTGTAGACCACCGCGCCGATGCCGGTCGTCACGCCGCAGCCGATGTAGCAGATCTTGTCGAAGGGAGCGTCCTCGCGCACCTTGGCGACCGCGATCTCGGGCAGCACCGTGAAGTTCGAGAAGGTCGAGCAGCCCATGTAGTGGAAGACCGGTCGTTGCCTCGCCGCCGGTCGCAGGAGAAGCGGCTCGTGCCGTCGGGCATCAGGCCCTGGCCCTGCGTGGCGCGGATGGCGGTGCAGAGGTTGGTGCGCTGGCTGAGGCAGCTTTTGCACTGCCGGCATTCGGGCGTGTAGAGCGGGATGACGTGGTCGCCGGCCTTGACGCTCGGTGACGCCGGCGCCGACCTCGCGCACGATGCCGGCGCCCTCGTGGCCGAGAATGGCGGGGAACTTGCCCTCGGAATCGAGGCCCGACAGCGTGTAGGCGTCGGTGTGGCAGACGCCGGTCGCCATGATCTCGACCAGCACCTCGCCGGCCTTCGGGCCGTCGAGCTCGACGGTCTCGATCGTCAGCGGCGCCTCGGCCTTCCAGGCGACGGCGGCGCGTGTTCTCATTGGGAAGCCCCTTGGCTGATTTGGGCCGCCATTAAGGCCGGGGCGAGACGACCGCGCAACCCGCATTCCGCATTTCAGGCCATTTTTCAGACCCTGCGACCAGCCAGCCAATGGGCCGTGCCGGCCGACCGCTCTACGGCAGGGTGGGCAGGCATGCCGCGAAGCTCTGATCGATACGGATCTCACGCATAGGTCTGTCCCGATCGTCTGCCTCGGGCGCTTCATTCATCGCCGAAACGATCCGTGCTAAGGGCGCAACATGACGAACCGTCATAGGGCATGCTGTGCCGCTGAGGATCATAAAGCAGCTCCGAAGCGTTCGTCCTACGGGTCCGGCGCAAACATCGTGATTGGAAGCTGATTGCCGACGAAGAACAGAACGGGCAGCCTTGACCCGGGCCTGCATGAGCAGCTGGTCCAATCCGTCGTCGACTACGCCATCTACATGCTCGATGCTCAGGGTCACGTGTCGAGCTGGAATCCCGGCGCCGAGCGGATCAAGGGCTATACGGCGGACGAGATCGTCGGCAAGCACTTCTCAACGTTCTACGTCAGGAGGATCGGGACGCGGGCGTTCCGGAGCAGGTCCTGAAGCGGGCGGCCGAGGAAGGGCGGTTCGCCGCCGAGGGCTGGCGAATCCGCAAGGACGGCAGCCGAATTCTGGGCGAGGTCGTCGTCGATCCGATGCGCCGAGGCGACGAGATCGTCGGCTTCGCCAAGGTCACGCGCGATATCACCGAGCAGCGTCAGGCGGCGACCTGCGGCTCTGGAGAGCGAGCGGCGCTTCCGTCTGCTCGTCCAGGGCGTGACCGACTATGCCATCTACATGCTGGATCCGGAGGGCCGGGTCACCAACTGGAATACGGGCGCTCAGCACATCAAGGGCTACACGGCCGACGAGATCGTCGGCGAGCACTTTTCCCGCTTCTACACGCCCGATGACCTTGAGGCCCGGCTTCCTTGGCGGGCGCTGGACATCGCCAAGCGAGAGGGCCGCTTCGCGGCCGAAGGGTGGCGCCGGCGAAAGGACGGCAGCCGCTTCTGGGCGAGCGTGGTCATCGATGCCATTCGCGACGAGGCCGGCGACTCTGATCGGCTTCGCCAAGGTTACGCGGGATCTCACCGAAAGGCGCGAAGCGCAGCTGGAACTCGAGCGGTCCCAGCAGGCGCTCTTCCAGGCGCAGAAGATGGAGGCCGTCGGGCAGCTCACTGGAGGGCTGGCGCACGACTTCAACAATCTTCTGACGGGCATCACCGGCAGCCTCGATCTGATGAAGGCGCGTCTGGCCCAGGGCCGCATCAGCGAACTGGAGCGCTACATTACGGCGGCATCCGGCGCCGCCTCGCGCGCCGCAACGCTGACCCACCGTCTGCTGGCGTTCTCCCGCCAGCAAACGCTGGAGCCCGAGGCCGGTCGATGCGAACCGTCTCGTCGCCGGCATCGAGGAGTTGGTGCGGCGCACGGTCGGGCCCGGCATCGAGATCGAGACCGTCCTGGCCGCCGGACTTTGGCCTTGCTTCTGCGATCCGAACCAGCTCGAGAACGCCATCCTCAACCTTTGCATCAACGCGCGCGACGCGATGCCGGAGTGGCGGTCGGATCACGATCGAGACGGCGAACACGTGGGTTGATCCAAGCTCGGCCGCCGAACGCGACATGCCGCGGGGGCAGTACGTCGCCGTCTCGCGTCACCGACACGGGGACAGGAATGCCGCCGGACGTGGTCGCCGCGCGCCTTCGATCCGTTTTTCACCACGAAGCCCGCCGGCAAAGGGCACCGGCCTCGGCCTGTCGATGATCTACGGCTTTGCCAAGCAGTCCGGCGGCCAGGCTCGCATCTACTCGGAGATCGGCCAGGGCACCACAGTCAAGATGTATCTCCCGCGCCATCATGGGCAGGCGCGGCCGAACGAGAATGCCGCGCAAGACAGCGAGCAGCTGCCCCGCGCGGAGACAGGAGAGACCGTCCTGGTGGTCGACGACGAGCCGACCGTTCGGATGCTGGTCGGCGACACGCTCGCCGATCTCGGCTACCGGCGATCGAGGCGGCCGACGCGGCTTCGGGCCTCAAGGTGCTCGCAGTCGGACGTGAAGATCGATCTGCTGATCACCGACGTCGGCCTGCCCGGCGGGATGAACGGCAAGCAGATGGCCGACGCGGCGCGCGTGCACCGCCCGGCGCTGAAGGTGCTCTTCATCACCGGCTATGCCGAGAACGCCACGATTTCGAACGGGCATCTCGAAGCCAGGCATGCACGTCCTGAGCAAGCCGTTCCCGATGGATATGCTGGCCGCTCGCATTCGATCGATCATCGAGGAGCGTTGAACTCGGCGGGCCCGAGGCAGGCCGGACGAAAACCGCACCGGGTCGGTCGGGGCCCGGCTGGTCATCGGAATGACTGCGACCGCTGGACCCGCTTCGAGTAAGTCGAAGCGGTCGGCAGCTTCCGCATCGTCAGGCCGCAGGACTGTGGATCACGCCGCCGGCGCGACATCGCCGCGGTCCGGCCCGGCTGCCATCGCCTCGAAGACGCCGTCACGCCGGACGAGCGCGTGGAACAGCGCCGCCGCCAGATGCAGCAGGATCAGCGCGAAGAACGCGAAGGCGAGGGCGCGGTGCGCGTTCCACAGCAGGGTGTGCAGGCTGTCGCTCTGCGGCAGGATGGCGCGGAAGCGTCACCCCGCCGAACAGCACGACCGGATAGGCGGCCGCCGACAGCATGCCCCAGCCGATCAGCGGCATGGCGATCATCAGCGCGTAGAGCGCGTAATGCGACAGATGCGCGGCGAGCTTCATCGGCTCGGGCAGGTCAGCCGGCAGCGGCGGCGCGCCGACCGCCAGCCGCACGACGAGGCGAACCAGCGCCAGGATCAGGATGGCGATGCCGAGCGGCTTGTGGATCGAGACCAGCGTCAGGTATTTCGGCGTCACCGTCGAGACCATGCCGACGCCGATGAACAGCATCGCAATGATGCACACCGCCATGAGCCAGTGCAGCACCCGCTGGAGCGAGGGTGAAGTGTCTGGGCGGCGCCGGTCATGGCGTGCTGTCCTGCCGCGGTTCGGGGATAGTCCTCGGCTTCGGCGGTGCGCCGGTCGTAGGACACGGCATAGGCGGCGGAGCGGGCCGCCGGGAACGGATCGTCCGAGGTCCGATGCCGGCCGGCAGCACGGTCGGATCGAAGTTGATGTCGCGGCAGGGGCCGTCCGGCTCGGCCTCGATCCGCTGCACCTGAGCGTGCCGACATCGACCGTGCGGCGGTCGTCCGGCCAGGCCTTGCTCGGGTCCGCGGTGGGGTCGCCGGGGTTGGCGACCGTGACCGCTCATCGTCCAGCGCTGCGGTCCGGCGGCGACGCGCGCGGTGATCTCCTGCTCCAGGAATATCCGGGCCGCGCTTGGCGAGTTCGTCGACCGGGACGAGGACGGGTTGGCGGCCGGCAGCAGCGACCAGCGCACCGATGTGGTCGGCGCCCGACGCGTCGGTGAAGACGAAGCTGTTCAGGCTGTTGAAGCGGTCCTCGGCATAGCTCGCGGTGAACGGCGCGCTGCTTGGCCCAGGCGCCGAACGCGCCGATTTCGGGATGGGCCGCCGCGAAGGTCTTCATCGCGTCCGGCTCCGTGCTCGCGGAGGCGACCAGCAGCTCGTAGAAAGCCTGCGGCGTGGAGACCGGGAAGAACGGCAGGTCGATCATCGCCGTGCGCCATTCCTGGCCGTCGGGCGTCGTGATGCTGCAGCGCCGATGCCGCGCACGCGCACGGTGGCGTCGACCGCCTTCGGATCCGGCGTGCCGAGATTGAAGCGCCCGAGCACCGGATAGCTGCCCGGGGCGAAGACCTGGGCTCTCGAAAGCGCCGATCCGGCGCCGTTCGCGTCGAAAATGCCGGTGAAGCAGATGCCCTTGGCATGGTTGCGGCGATGGCCGAGCGCCGGGCCGCCCGGCGGCGCCAGCGCGTCGACCAGCGTGTCGGGCGTCAGCCGCTCCGGCGAGAGCCAGCCTGCCGTGTAGGCGAAGGCCGCGGCCGCTCCCGCCACCACCGCGGCGATGAGGACGAGCGACGCAAAGGCCGAGCCGGCGGAGGATTGTCGCGATTGAGCCATGCGCAACTTCGGTCACCTTGAGCGGAGCAATTCAGCATAGCGACCCTCGCGACCATGACCAGCCTGCTTGACCGGGTCCAGCTATGCGCTCCAAGCGGCAAAGCGGCCGGCTGGCCCGCCTCCCGGGGTCAAAGCTCAGCGTAGAGGTCGTGCATCGGCCTGTAGCCGAGGAGCCGGCTTGTCGTCGCGATGTCCCAATCCATGCCGCGGTTGTTCGACATGCCGTTGACGACGATCCCTGGCGCCGGCCACGCGATGGAATCCGCGGTCACCGCGGCCGTGAAAAGCGCGGTCAGATCGGCGTTGGCGAGCCACATGTTGCGGAACCAGCGCAGATCGCGTCTGGCCGCGTCGTCCTTGGCTTCGGGAAAGCCGCCAATAGCCGGAGCCGGCGTGGCTGATGGTGGCGGCCCGGTTCTCGCCCGGCTGGGTCCAGCCGATGCGCACGCTGATGGCGGTGAGGCGCCCCCCGGATTGCGCCGCCAAGCCGCAGTACAGGCGTTCGCCCATCAGCTTGGCGGTGGCGTAGGGCGTCGAATCCTGGAACGAGGTGCCGTCATGCCACTTGGTGCCGGGCGCGGGTGCGAGCGCCGTGGTCAGCGCGCCGGGGCCGAGGGTGCCGGACAGGGGTGCATCCTTGTAGCCGCCCATCACGTGGTTCGAGGACGCGAAGACGAGCCGCCTTGCGCCATGGTTCTGAGCCAGCAGGCCGACGTTGACGGTCTGGTCGAAGGAGTTCGAGGCTTGCAGCCAGGTGGCATCGACATTGGGGTTTTCGGCCGCGAGATGGACCACCGCTTCGATGCCGGCGAAGGCCTCGCCCCAGGGCGCACCGGCTTCGGCGAGATTGCCCTCGACGAGTCGAAGCTTCGACCGGGCTTCGGCCGAGAAGAGGGACGGATCGGCCTTCAGGTCGAGCCCGACGATTGTGCGTGCACCAGGCGTTCGAGGGCCAGCGACTCGATGATCTTGCGTCCGAGATTGCCGCAGGCACCCGTGACCAGGACGGAAGAGGGTTGGGATGAAGGCATGGCTCAGGTCGGTTTGATACGGAACTCGTGGCTTTCCGGCAGGGTCTGTCCGCCATCCACGATGATGGTCGTGCCGGTGATATAGGCGGCTTCGTCGGACGCGAGGAACAGCGTCGCGTTGGCAATGTCGCGCGGCGTGCCGAGCCGGCCGAGCGGCACGGCCGCTTCCATGCCGGCGATGAACTCGGCGCTGCGGTGCGCCTTCATGCCTTCGGTCAGGATGTTGCCCGGCTCGACGCCGTTCACGGTGATGCCGTAGCCGGAGAACTCGATGCGCGGCCGATTTGATGAAGCCATTGATGCCCGCCTTCGTGGCGGCATAGTGGCCGTGGCCAGGGCTCGACACCCGCGGCCCGGTGATCGAAGAGGTGAACACCATCCGGCCGTAGCTCTTCGCCCGCATGGGCCGCAAGGCGGCGCGGGCGGCCAGGAAGGTTCCCTTCAGGTTCACGGCAAGAACCCGGTCCCATTCCTCGGGGCTGATGTCCTCGATCAGGGTCCAGGGATAGATGCCGGCGTTCTGCACCAGGATGTCGAGACCGCCGAAGGCCTCCTCGGCCGCGGACACGACAGCTTCGGCATGCTCGGGCCGGGAGATATCGGTTTCGACGAAGCGGGTGCAGCCGCTCCCGAGCCGGTTCGCGGTGGCGGCGCCGGCCTCGACCTCCGTGTCGCCGATCACCACCCGCGCGCCTTCCTCGACGAAACGCTCCGCGATCGCGGCGCCGATGCCGCGCGCCGCGCCGATCACGACGGCGACCCGGCCTTCCAGTCTTCCACTCATGTTCGCGTTCCGGTCAGGCGAGGCGTCGTCGCAGCGACGTCTTCACGGTGTCGAGCAGGATGGCGGCCAGCACGAGCCCGCCGCGGATCACCTGCGTGTAGTGCGGCGGCATGCCCATGACGTTGATGGCGGTCGAAATCGAGCTCAGCAGCAGCACGCCGGCCACGACGCCCGACAGGCGTCCGACGCCGCCCTTCAGGCTGACGCCGCCGATGACGACGGCGGCGAAGACTTCGAACAGCATGCCGGTGCCGAGGTTCGCGGTGGCGCCCGCGGTCCGGGAGGCGAGCAGCCAGCCGGCAAAGCCGGCAAGCGCCTCCGGCGAGCATGAAGGTGATCGAGACGAGACGGTCGACCCGGATGCCGGCCCGGAACACGGCGGTCGCGTTGCCGCCGATCATGATGATGTGCCGGCCGAACGGCGTCTTGGCCAGGATGAAGGAGAACACCAGGAAGGCGCAGAGCGTCACCCAGACCAGCATCGGGACGCCAAGGAACTGGGCGATCGCGACCCACCGGATCTCCTCGGGCAGGCCGTAGACGGAGCGGCCGCCCGACAGCACGACCACGAGGCCGCGCACCCAGATGTAGGATGCGAGAGTCACGATGAAGGCGTTGATCTTCAGCCGGACCACCAGATAGGCGTTCGAGATGCCGATCAGCAGGCCGATGAGGATGCTGAGCGCCAGCGAGGCCGGCAGGTTCAGCCACTCGGGATGAAAGGAGAACTTCAGTCCGGCGCCGTTCGACCCGAAGATCACGGCCGTCACCATGGCCGTGAAGGCCATGGTGGATTCGATCGAGAGGTCCATGTGGCCGGCGATGATGACGAGCGACAGGCCGATCGCGAGGATGCCGACGAACGTCGACTGCTCGAAGATGTTCAGCAGGATGCCGATCTGGAAGAAGTTCGGAATCGTCGCCGAGAAGGCCAGCAGAACAACGACGAGGACGAGCCAGACGAGGTGGTCGAGCGCGAACTCCGCCGCCGCGCGCGGAAAGGCGCGTGTCGCGGCTGGCGGGGCTGCTTGGTCTTGCGCGAGGGCCATGAGGAATGGTGCTCCTGGCAGAAGTTCACATGCCATCGTGAGCCCGATGTCTCACAAGACTTGGGCGAGGATGACGAGTGTCGGAAGGTCCCTGCGCCCCGCTTGAGGGGCGAAGGGGAGAAGCTCGTCAGACGGCCTTACTCCACCGGCTTGATCGGCTCGGCGGGCGCCTTCAGGTTGCCCCAGAAGCGCGGCCTCGTCGACATTGGCCTTGGTGATGGCGGCGCCCGGGAATCTTGAGGTTCGGGCCCCAGGCCTCTTCGGTCATCGTCGAGTTCGAGGCCGAGCACCTTGTAGGTGCCGGGCTTGATCGGCTCGTGCTTGACGATCTTGTCGACGAACATGGCGAGGCCGGCGGCCTGGGCATAGAGCGGCTGCTCGACTTCGACCTGTTCCCAACCCTTGCGGATCAGGTCGAGGCCGACCGGAGCGCCGTTGGAGCTGACCAGCATGATGTCGCCCGGCTTCTTGCCCTTGGCTTCGAGGATGGCGACGACCGGCACCGCCAGATGCGCCGCATGGACGAAGATCAGGTCGATGTCCGGATTGGTCAGCAGCTGGTCGGACGCGATGTCGCCGGCCTTCGAGGCTTCCCATTGCAGGGCCGGCTGCGAGATGATCTTCACATCCGGGAAGGCCTTCATCTTGTCCTCGAAGCCCTTCTGGATATCGAGCGTGTAGCTGTCGCCGGGATCGCCGAGGATCTGCAGCACCTTGCCCTTGACGGCGCCCTTCTTGTCCTTGAGCAGCTTCTGGATCTGGTCCGCCGCGATCTGCGCCGATCTCGACGGTGCCGGCCACGGAGGTCAGATCGGTCTTGGTCGAGGTGATCTGGCGGTCGAAGATCATGACCGGGATGCCGGCCTTCTCGGACGGCCTCGATGCCGGGCTTCATGGCCTCGAAGTCGACCGCCGCCACGATCACGCCGGCCGGCTTGAGCTTGATCACGTCATTGATCTGGTTCTGCTGCAGGTCGGTGCGGTTCTGCGCATCGAGCGAAACCGTCTCGTAGCCGACATCACCCATGAACTTGGTGATGGCCTTGACCGACTCGCTCTGGAACTCGTCGAGCAAGCGTCGGGACGAGATAATAGATCTTGCCTTTCGACTCGGCGAAGCTGGCCGAGACCGACAGCGCCGTAGCGATCGCGGCCGCAGCCGTCGTCGCAATGAACCTTGACCACGTCTTCATTGATCTTCTCCCAATCGAACGTCGGTGGACACCAATACTGGTCTTTTCTTCTTCTAGGCCGAGCTCCGCATCCGGATATCTCCGGTGATCATCGTGATCACCTCTTCCGGGCTGGTTTGGTTGGTCAGGACGTCGCCCGCCGCCAAGCCTTGGCGAATGACCACGATGCGGTCGGCGACCGCGAAGGCCTGGGCCATGATGTGGGTGATGACCACGACCCCGATCCCCTTGGCGGCGACGCGCTTGATCATGTCGAGGCCGCGACGTGTCTGCTCGACGCCGAGCGCCGCGAAAGGCTCGTCGAGCAGCACCAGCTTGCCGCCCCAGTGCACGAAGCGGTTGAGCTCGATCGCTTGCCGCTGACCGCCCGACAGGTGCTCGACGTTGGTGCGCAGGGACGGAATGCGGGTGCCGGCGTCGCTGATCGCCTTTGCGGTCTGGCGGTACATTTCGCCTTCCCGCAGCACGGGGATGCCGAGGATCTTTCGGGAGAGCTCGCGGCCCATGAAGAAGTTGGCCACGACATCGACGTTGGTGCAGAGCGACAGATCTTGGTAGACGGTCTCGATGCCTGCCGCTTTGGCCTCGGCGGGCGACGTGAAATGACGTTCCTGCCCTTCGAAGAAGATGCGACCGGCCGTGGCGTGTTCGCCGCCGGAGATGATCTTGACGAGAGTCGATTTGCCGGCGCCGTTGTCGCCCAGCAGCGCTATGATCTCGCCGCGTCCGACCGTCATCGAGATGCCGCGGAGCGCCTCGATGGCGCCATACCGCTTCTGGATGTTTTCGAGGCGGAGCAGAGCGTCATCCTCGGCCATGGACGGCTCCTTGGCTCCCGAGTTGGGGCGATTGGTCAGGCAAGCGCGACCTCCCGCCCCGGCGCAAGGCCGGGCGTGTCTGGAAACAGGTTGAACCGGGCGGCTTCGATGGCCCGCAAAGCGTGTTCGATCGCGCCGAGGGTGACCGCGCGGGCGCCGAGTTCGGAAACCACGAAGCGCCGCGGGGGCATCGGGTTCAGCGCCGCGACGCGCGCCCGCAGCGGCTCGAGGAGATCGGCTCCGGCTTGCGACAGGCCGGCGCCGAGGATGACGACCGCGGGATTGAGGATGCAGCACAGGTTGGCAACGCCGATCGCGAGCCGATCGACGACCGTGTCCACGATCGATTTGGCGGCCTCATCGCCGGCTCGGGATGCCTCGAAGACGATCTTCGCATCGATCGCTTCGGGCTTGCCGCCGGCCAACGTCAGCATGAGCTGCGCCTCGCCCCTTTGCAACGGTCTTGCGGGCCAGCCGGGCGAACGCCAGTCCGCCGGCCGACCATTCGAACGCGCCGAAATCGGCAGCGTCGGCATCCTCTTCGCTGGCCCCGAGCATATAGCCGATCTCGCCCGCGATACCGTCCGCCCCCCGATAGATCTGCCCCCCGATGAGGAGCCCCAGGGCGAGGCCGATGCCAGCATGGAAGTACACCGCATCCGCGACGTCGAGCGCGCCGCCCCAGCGCTGTTCAGCCAGCACCGATAGGTGAACCTCGTTCTCGATCAGGACCGGGCAGTCGAACAGGTCCTGCAGCATGCGGCCAAGCGGGTGTCGGCCCCAGCGAGCCAGGGTGGGCGCCAGCTTGATGGCACCGCTGACCGGATCCAGCGTTCCCGGCACGCCGATCGCCACGGCCCAGAGCCGCTTGCGTGAAAGCCCGGCCTCGCGAAGGGCGAGCCGCACGGTCTCGTCGATCGCCTTGATGAAGGCTTTGGCGCTCGCCTGATGCTTCGGCTTCAGCGTCAGCCTTTCGGTCGCCAGAACCTGGCCGTTGAGGTCGGCGACCACAGCCGTGACCTTGTAGATACTGACGTCGATGGCGAGCACGGCCCCGATCTCGGCCGCAAAGCTGATCTGACTCGCCCGAGGCCCGGTGCGGCCCTGCTTGCACAGACCGGTCATTGGCTTCGCCCAGGTACCCCTGCGAAAGAAGGCTCGCGACGATCTCGTTGACGGTCGGCTTCGACAGGCCCGTTCGTTTGGCCAGATCGCTGCGGGAGAGCGGCCCTTCGCGCCGGACCACGGTCAGAACCGACAGTGTGTTCTGCCGTCTCAAGGCCGCCGGTGTGCTCAGAGCCCCTAGTTTCAAGGCCGCCTCCGATCCGGAAGGAAACCTAACAGTTAGCTTTCTTGCCAGTCAACGGAGGTTCTCGCTTCGGCCTAGTTGTTATTTGAGCAACTCATGCGGAGAGATTGGCGTCGTGCACCGAACGCAGGCATCGAAGCGTGCGTCTGGATCTGGTTGACACGCCCAGGCCTGCGCCCTTGCCGGCCAGTATCACCGCCCGCTGCAGCTAGGACCGCTTGCCGTGATACGGGATCGCGGTAGCTTGAGCGAGCAGCTCAAGAGCGGGACCACAGGATGAAGCGCCGGATCATCGACCTTTCGGTCCCGCTCGCAAACGACATCCCGGCCGACCCACCGATGCAGAAGCCGTCCATCACCTACGTCGGACATCGGGAGTCGCTGCCCGATCTGCTTCCCTTCTTCCCCGGTCTGACGGCGGAGGACCTTCCCGATGGGCAAGGCTGGGCGGTGGAGCGGGTCCAGATTTCAACTCACAACGGCACCCACCTCGATGCACCCTGGCATTTTCATTCCACCATGAACGACGGCCAGCGTGCCATCACGATCGACGAAGTGCCGCTCGAATGGTGCTTCCAGCCGGGCGTCAAGCTCGATTTCCGGCATTTTGAATTGGGCTATGTGGTCACTGCAGCCGATGTCGAAGCGGAACTCGACCGCATCGGGCACCGCCTGAGCCCGTTCGAGATCGTCGTCGTGAACACGTCGGCGGGACTCCGGTTCGGCGAGAACGACTATGTGGCGAGCGGCTGCGGCATGGGACGTGAGGCGACGCTGTTCCTGCTCGAACAGGGAATCCGCGTCACCGGCACCGACGGCTGGAGCTGGGATGCGCCCTTCGTGCATACGGCCCGGCGGTACGCCGAGACGCGGGACGCGTCCCTGATCTGGGAAGGCCACAAGGCGGGGCGGCACATCGGCTACTGCCACATCGAGAAGCTGCACAACCTGGAAGCGCTGCCCGCGACGGGGTTCCTCCTCAGCTGCTTCCCGGTGAAGATCGCGGGCGCCTCGGCCGGCTGGACCAGGGCGGTCGCGATCATCGACGAGGAGGACGGACGCGCTGCGGGCTAGCCGCCGAAGCGCGGCTCCGGCAGGCCCTTCACCCCGAGACCATAGACCGCGAACAGGCCGCCGGCCGAAGCCTCCTTCTGCGGCACGCCCTTCATCGGCCGGCCCATGCTGGTCACGTACATGACATCGAGGTGCTTGCCGCCGAACATCACGCTGGTCAGGTTCCGAACCGGAAATTCAATCTGCCGGTCGAGGCGTCCGTCCGGCGCATAGCGGAAGATCCGCCCCCCGAACACATGCGCGTTCCAGATGTAGCCTTCGGCATCGACCGTCGAGCCATCGAAAGTGCCGGGGTAGTCCCGGGTCGACGCGAACTGCCGCTTGTTGGACACCGACCCGGTCTCGATGTCGTAATCATAGGCGAACATCACGTTGTCATAGGAATCGGCAAAGTAGAACGTCTTGTTGTCCGGGCTCCAGCACGGCCCGTTGGAGCACTTGATGCCACTGTCGAGGCGGGTGATCGAAAGGTCCGGGTCGAGGCGATAAAGGGCTGAATTCCGAACCGGACGTTTGCCGACGCTCGCGTCCTCGCGCTCGTGGTCGTAGGACATGTAGCCGGCCAGGAAGCGGCCCGCCCGGTCGACCTTGCCGTCGTTGAGGCGGTTCTCGGGCTCGTCGGCCTCCGGATCACCGATATGGGTCAGCTTCTGGGTCTTGAAGTCGTAGAGGCTGAACCCGTTTGCCAAAGCCAGGACCGCACCGCCCTTCTCGCGCAGCGCCATCGAGCCGATGTGGGTGGGCACATAGTGAAGCTTCACGTCACCGCCGTCTTCGCGGCAGCTCCAGATCTCCGCGGCCGAACTGTCGATCCAATACAGGCGCTGCTCTTCGACATCCCAGAGCGGGCCTTCGCCCAAATGGTTCTTGCTGTCTACGAGAAGACGGACTTCGACCATTGCTTGTCTCCTGCCCAGGTGAACTCCTTTGCCGACTGGGTCAGCGAGTTCTTGCGACCAGCGTCACAGCGGAGCGCGAGAGTGTCAAGACGGGTGTGATCACAAATCATATATGCGGGAATTGACAAGACGCGAGCCGTCGGAAACTCTGCTGGGCAGCCCGGCGGCACGACCGGGCGAAAACAGGCATCCTGATGCCGCTCCGGGAGTGAAACATGCAGTCTGCAAGCGGAAGCGCCGTCGATGCGGTACTCGGCTCTTTGGCCGGAATGAGGATGGTGGATCTCGCTCCACGGCTCGAGCGGGGAATTCCGCGCTGGCCCACGCATCCGCACCTGACCATCGACAAGGCCGTCACGCACGAACACGACGGCTACTATTGCCAGGCCATCATGATGGCCGAACATACCGGCGCTCACGTGGACGCTCCGGCTCACATGCTTCCGAACCGCATGGATCGGACGATCGACACCTTTCCGGCCGATCACTTGTTCAGCGCCGCCGTGCTCTACGATCTGTCCAGCCTCGATCTCAAGCCGGGCGATCTCGTGACCCCAGCCATGATCGAAGCGTGCGAGCGCAGCACCGGCGCCAAGGTCGGCAAGGGGGAAATCGCCCTGGTGAACTATGGCTGGATGAAGCGCTACTGGCGGACCGACGGCCAGGCCCAGTGGTACGTGCTGAATGCACCCGGCATGTCGGAAGACACCACCGAGTGGTTCCGCGCCCGCGGCGTTCGGGCGGTCGGCACCGACACCGTCGCGGCCGAAACCTCGATCGTCGACGGCAAAGCCTGGGGGGAACCCAGGCCATGTCAAAAGCTGGCTGCCGCACGATATCCTGATCATCGAAATGCTGGCCAACCTCGAGCAGGTCACGCCCCGGTCTCTGTTTATGGCCATGCCGCTGCACATTCACGAAGGATCAGGTTCGCCGATCCGCCCGGTCGCCTTCTGCCCGACCTGACGGACCTTGGGGCGAGACCTTCACGCGATTTGGAACCAGACCATGCAGATTGATCTCAAAGGCAAGACTGCGCTTGTAACGGCAGGAGCGGCTGGGATCGGCCGGGTGATCGTCGAACGCTTCGTCGAGGCCGGTGCCGCGGTTTGCACGTGCGACATCGACAAGGAAGCCCTGGCGGACCTGCGGGAAAAGCTGCCCGACGTCCTAGCGGTCGAGGCCGACGTTTCGGATTCGGCGCAGGTCGAAAGTCTCTACGCGGCGTTTAGGAGCCGCCATTCGCGCCTGGACGTGCTGGTCAACAACGCCGGGATCTCCGGTCCGACCAAGCCCATCGAGGAGGTCACGGATGACGAATGGCGGCGCACCATCGACGTCAATGTCACGGCGCAATTCTACATGGTGCGCGAGGCCGTGCCGATGTTCCGCGAGGCAGGCGGCGGGGCGATCATCAACATGTCGTCGGTGGCAGGACGGCTCGGGATGCCGCTGCGGGCGCCCTATTCGACCTCGAAATATGCGGTGCGGGGCCTGACCGACGTGCTGGCTGTCGAACTCGGCGAAATCGGTGTTCGCGTCAACGCCATCCTGCCGGGACTGGTGGACGGCCCGCGCGGCCGGCGGGTCATCAGCGAGCAGGCGGCCGCGCGGAACATGACGCTCGATCAATACATGCCGTTCTTCCTGAACAACATCTCGATGCACGCGCCTGTCCAGATGGTCGAGATCGCCGATATGGCGGCGTTTCTCGCCTCCGACCTCGCGCCGCACATTTCGGGACAGTCGATCAGCGTGTGCGGAAATTTCGAATCCTACCGCGCTCCGAAAATTGTCGGCGCCTGAGCCTGATTATCGTAGCGGAGCAATCTCGGACTGCTTCAGCTTCTCGCGGCGATACCAGTTGCGAAACCACGTGGCTGTCGCGCGAATGTCCAGCGAGAGGCAGAACCGCGCCTGATTTGCATCGCCACGTTCGATCGCGGCGATGATTCGATCGTGGTTGCGGGTTCCGATCTCGAACACCGCCTTCGCCTCTGGCACCTTCCGCAGCGCCAAGCCGACGTAAGGCCCGGAGCGCAGCCAGAGAGACGTGATGATCTCCAGGAGCTGAGGCGACTCGGCGCTCTGATAGATCTCGAAATGAAAGCGTCTGTTCGCGTCGAGCGTTCCTTCGGTGTCGCCTGCCGCGATCGCCACCTTCATCGCCGTATTCACGTCCGCCAGCCGATCCACGAGTCCCACCGGCGCTTTGATGGCAGCTTGTTGGGCCGCAAAGCCCTCGATGAAGGTGCGCGTCCGGGTCTGGTCCGCGAAGATTTCGAGGTCGAAGGGCGCCACCCGGATGGTGCGATTCGGCATTTGAACCAGCGCCTTCTCCGCCACGAGCCGCTGGATCGCCTCGCGCACCGGCATCGGGCTGGTCCCTAAGGCTTGGGCTAAAGAGCGGATGGTGACGGCATCGCCCGGCAGGAACCGCCCCTGATGAAGCGCACCCCGCAACTCCTGGTACACGCGCTCCTGCAGAGTGCTGACGTCGACCGGGAAGACCTTATCGTCCATTCTCTCGATGTGCCCTGTTCAACACGTCCACGGTTCGCCGCCGCGTTCGCAGCAACCAGGATAGGGCGGCAGCCGCGGCAAGGAATGCGGCGCGATCCAGCCGTTCGAGCCAGCATAGCGATTTTTGCGCCGTTTGGGACGGGATTTGTGATCACAGATATTTCGAGTTGACCGCCGTTTTGCCGTGAAGGATGATAGCGAAAGGGAGGGCTCATACGAGCCGACCGACGCCACAATCGCGGAACAGCGAGGGGCTAAGTCCAAGGGTCTCAGCCAAGCTCGATTTGGTGCCGACCAGCCGCAAAGAGCGGCTGCACCGTACTCCCCACCTGATCAAGCCGTTGGGAGACGACCTCTCGCAGCAGAACGTCATCCGAGCGCAGAACAACAAAGGGCGAGGAAACCATCATGAAACCTTCGAAGAAATTAGCTCAGGCGTTGGCGAGTGCGGCGGCAATCAGTTGTCTCCTGTCCGGCGCCGCGCACGCGGCAGACAAGAAATTCAAGATCTTCTTGAGCATGAGCTACATCGGCAACGATTGGCAGGCCGAGGCCTCCAACATGGTGAAAGCCATGGCGGCTCACCCGAGCCTCGCCGACAAGATCGACCTCCAGGTCCAGGTCGCCGGTCCTAATGCCCAGAAGCAGATCCAGCAGATCAATTCGATGGTTCAGGCCGGCGCTCAGGCCATCGTCGTTTATCCGATCTCGCCCACGGCTCTGAACACGGCGGTCAAGAACGCCTGCGCCAAGGGCGTCGTGGTGATCGCCTACGACTCGATCATTTCGGAACCGTGCGCCTATAACGTGCACATCAACCAGAAGACCTGGGGCGAGTCGTCGGCGCAGTGGCTGGCCGACAAGCTGCACGGCAAGGGCAATGTCGTGATGGTGACCGGCGTGCCCGGGACGACGGTCGACACCCTCAGAATTGAAGGGGCCAAGAGCGTCTTCGGCAAATATCCGGATATCAAGGTCGTGTCCGAGGTGAATGGCATGTGGAGCCAGGCTGTCGCCCGCACTGAATTGTCGAAGGTTCTGGCAACGCGATCGTGGGATCAGATCGACGGGCTGTGGATGCAGGCAGGCTGCTACACGGCCAATTCGATGCAGAGCGAAGCGGGCATCGCTGACGACAAGCTGCGGCCCTGCGCCGGCGAGGCCTCTAACGGCGGGCGCATTCAGATGCTGCCGAAGGATACGAAGGTCGACGGCGCGAACGGCACCTATCGGCCGATGGGTGCACAGCGCTGGTCGTCGGGATCGCAGAACTTCACGGGGGCTCTGGCGTTGAAGCTCGCTGTCGACAAGCTCGAAGGCAAGTCGATCCCGCAACTGACCGACGTTCCGCAAAACATCGTGACGAACGAAACGGTCAAGCTCTGCCAGGAAGGCTCCTGGACCGAGATGAAGGCCGGCTGCAACGCATTTCAGCCGGCCATCATCACGAACCCGGGCTGGTTCGCCTCGATCTATTCGGACCTGACGCCGGAAGTGGGCCTCAACGCCGCCCTGGTCGGCCAGCCCGAGCCCTGAGACCCGCCGCACAGTCGAGGAATGCGGGCAGCGTTCCTCGTCGCCTGCGAAGCCAAGCGCGGTTGCAGCCCGCTGCAACCGTTTCCCCGGGGTGCAGGTCACTCCGTCGGCAGCGATAGACGGACGTGTTGATGTCGGAAAAGGGCACCGCCACAGCCAGCGGTCGCGATCGAAAATGTGGGCAAGGCCTATGGCGCCACCATCGCGCTCCAGGACATCTCGATCGCCATCGAACAGGGGAGCGTTCATGCGCTGCTCGGGGAGAACGGGGCCGGAAAGTCGTCGCTGGTCAAAGTCCTCTCCGGACTGGTCACGCCTGATCGGGGTCGCGTCGCGATTTTCGGCAGACCTGTCACGCTGTCGAGCCCGCGCGCCGCCTATGCTCAAGGCATTCAGACCGCCTTCCAGGAGATGACGCTGGTTCGCGACCTGACCGTGCTCGACAACATGCTGATGCCGTTCGCCCCGATCAATGCGCTCGGCGTGATCCGCAGGCGCAAGGCTGAGGCTGCGGTGGCAGCACATTTCGAGCGCCTCGGCATCGGGCGGCATCGATCTCCACGACGAAGCCGGCGAACTCGAATTGGCGGTGCGCCAGAAGATCGAGATCGCGCGGGCGATCTTCCGCAAGCCGCGCATCCTGCTTCTCGATGAACCGACCTCGACGCTGTCCGGTTCGGACGTCGACTGGCTGGGCGAGATCATCGCGCAGCAGCGGGCAGCCGGGGTGACGATCGTCTTCATTTCGCATCGGCTGGCGCGAGGCCCGGGCGTTCTGCTCCCGGGTCACCGTCCTGCGCGGCGGCAAGCATGTCGCGACAGGCGATATCGCAGCCTACACAGATGCGGACATCATCGGCATGATCGCCGGTCGCTCGCTGATCCACTCGTTCCCGCCGCGCACCACCGAGCGCCACGCGCTCGGCGAGGAGGTGCTCGAGCGGACGCAATCTCGCCACCGCCGGCAAGCTTCGCGACGTCTCGTTCACCCTCCGCCAGGGGCGAGATCCTCGGCGTTGCGGGGCTGCAAGGGCATGGGGCAGCTCGAACTCTTCCTCGCCGCCTTCGGCATGGCCGACGTCGACAGCGGGGCAGTTCGCGGTCGATGGGAAGACGGTCACCATCGCGACCCCGCGCGATGCGGTCGACGCTCGGATCGGGATCAGCCTCGTCCCGGAGGACCGCAAGACCGAGGCCCTCTTCCTCAAGCTCGACGGCACCCACAACGCCTCGCTGCCGGTCCTCGACCGTTTCGTTAGGTTCGTGCTGATCGACACCGCCGCGAGGAGAAGGCGGTGGAGCGCGTGTTCCGGCTGGTCAATGTCGACCGGCGTGCGCTCTGGACGCGCGTCGACGCGTTTTCGGGCGGCAACCAGCAGAAGATCGCCATCGCCAAATGGCTGCTGGCCGAAAGCCGCATCCTGCTGGTCTACGACCCGACCCGCGGCATCGACGTCGGCACCAAGAACGAACTCTACCTGCTCTTGCGCGCCTATGCCGAGGCCGGCGGCGCGATCCTGTTCTACTCGACCGAGATCCCTGAACTGGTCCATCTCGCCGACCGTGTCATGGTCTTCTACGCCGGGCGCGTGGCGGCGGAATTCGCGGGTGACGGCCCTTACCGAGGAGAACATCCTCGAAGCTGCCCTCGGCGGTCGCGCCGAAACCGCGAAGGTGGCGTGATGAGCAACGCCGCCTTCGAGACGGCCACGACGGCTCGCACCGCACGGCGCGTCCTCCGCCGGCGCCGCCGCCTTCGTCTCGGCCGCCACCGCGGCCTGATCATGGCTGCGATCGTCTTCACCGTTCTGTTCGCCGTCGTGGCCGGCGTGAGTGCGACGCCGCTCGGCTATTACGACATCGCCCAGATGACGCAGACGGGCGCGACCCTCGCCATCGCGGCGGTCGGGCAGACGATCGTCATCCTGTCCGGCGGCTTCGATCTGTCCGCCGCGGCCGTGATTTCGCTCGTCAATGCCGTTCTGGCGAGCTGGTCGCCGGACGGCTCGGGATCGCCCTTTGTGCTGATCGCGCTTGGGGTCGGCGTCGGCATGGCTGTGCGGCGCCTTCAACGGCTTCTTCATCGCCGTGCTGCGGCTGCAGCCGATCGTCGTAACCCTGTCGGCCATGTTCATCCTGCAGGGTGTCACGCTGCTGATTATGGAGAAGCCCGGGGGCACGGTGTCGCCCGGGCTGTCGAGCATGCTGACCGGGGACGCCATTCCCAACGCCGTTCCGGCGCCCGCCGTTCTGGTCCTCGGCCTTCTGGTTCTCTGGCTCTGGCTCAAGCGAAGTCCGCTCGGCACGGCCATCTACGCGATCGGCAGCGACTTCGAGGCGGCGCGCTCGGCCGGCGTCCGATCACGCCTCACGCTGTTCCTCGTCTATGTGATCGGCGGCGCCTGTTACGGACTGGCCGGCGTGTTCATCAGCGCCCAGACCGGGTCGGGCGACCCGCTCGTCGGCAACCCGATGCTGCTCCAGATGTTCGCCGCCGTGGTGGTCGGCGGCACCGTGCTCGGCGGCGGGCGTGGCGGCTGCGTCGGCTCGGTGCTCGGCGCCTACATCCTGATGATGATCGTCAACATCCTGCTGGTGTTGAACGTCTCGGCCTATTATTCGACCGTCGCCGAAAGCCTGATCCTGCTGCTGGCGGTGCTCGGCTCCTCCTTGCGCCGTGATTCGCCGCTCGCCCAGATCATCCGTCTCGGGCGGAAGCGGCTCGCCGCGCGCGCCGCCGGAACGCTGCCCTCGCAGGTCGCGATACGGACGAAGCGGCTGGTGCTTCCGGACGCTCCAGCCCGCGACGGCACGGCGGATGTTTCGTTCTGGACCCGGCAACCGGGAAGCCCTCCGGTTCGCACTGCCGGCTTACATCTGTTTCGCGCTCATGGTGGTCGCGACGGAACTGGTGCTCGGAAAGGCGCTGTTCAGCCTCAACTATTACAACTCGCTCATCGTCCTCTCGTCCTTCCTCGCCATCCTCGCGCTTGGACAGGGCACGGTGATCCTGACGGGCGGACTGGACCTCTCGGTGCCGTGGACGATCGGCCTGTGCGGCATCCTGCTCGCCGGACTGGTCAAGGGGTCGGATGTGGCGCTGCTCTACGCGCTGCCGACCGTCCTTGTGGTTGGCGTGCTGATCGGGCTGGCTAACGGGATCGGCATCGTCCTGCTCGGTCTCTCGCCGATCGTGATGACGCTCGCGACCAACGGTGTTCTTCAGGGTCTCGCGCTGGTGTACTCGGGGGGCACGCCGGACGGCTTTTCTTCGCCGATGCTGCGGGCCTTCATGACCTCGCACCAATGGGGCATCACCCCGGCCGTGCCGCTCGTCTGTCTGGTCGTCGTGGGCGCCGTGCTGCTGCTCGGGCGCACAGCGTTCGGCCGCCGTGTCTACGCGATCGGCAACAGCGCCAGAGCCGCGACACTGTCGGGGATCGCCGTGGGACCGACTCTGGTGCGCGTCTACATGCTGTCCGGGCTCTGCTCGGCCGTCGTCGGCGTGCTCCTCACCGGGTTTTCGGGCCAGGGCAGCCTGGGCATGGGCGACGAGTATCTGCTGCCCTCCATCGCCGTCGTGGTGGTCGGCGGGACGCTCATCACGGGCGGCCGCGGCTCCTATCTCGGGATGCTCGGCGGCGTGCTGCTCCTCACCGCCTTGCAGACGCTGCTCGCCGGCACCACGGTCCCCTATGCCGCGCGCGCCATTCTGTTTGGGCTCGTCGTCCTCGGCGCCGTCATGGCGCTGCGCGAACGGCGAGCCTAGCATGTTCACCGCCGCGGAACGTACGACGCCGCAGCCGGGTTTCACCTTGGGATTGCAATGATGTCTCGTGTCGCGATCATCGGCTCTGGGTTTATCGGCCGCGCTTGGGCCATCAGCTTCGCCCGCGCCGGGCACGACGTGCGGTTATGGGATCCGGTCGAGACCGCTCCGGCCGCGGCCCTCGCCTATATCGCCGATCTTCTCCCCGACCTCGCCAAGAACGACCTGCTCAACGGCACCGAACCTGCCGACCTTCTGAGCCGGATCAAGGACGGCGGTGGGCTCGAGGCGACGCTCGACGGCGTCGACTATGTGCAGGAGAACGCGCCGGAGGTGTTGGCCACCAAGCGCGAGCTGTTCGCCCGACTCGATCCCCTCGCGCCGAAGAGCGCCATTCTGGCCAGCTCGACCTCGGCGCTTCTGCCGTCCTCCTTTACCGATCACCTTGCCGGTCGCGAGCGGTGCCTGGTCGTCCACCCGATCAACCCGCCCTATCTCATTCCAGCCGCCGAAGTGGTGCCAGCCCCCTGGACATCGCCCGAGACGGTTACGGCCGCGGCCGCGATGTTGAGGAGCGCCGGCCATGCGCCGATCGTGATGGGGAAGGAGATCGACGGTTTCGTCATGAACCGTCTGCAGGGCGCGCTTCTCGAGGAGGCCTTCCGGTTGGTCGCCGACGGCATCGCGTCGCCCGAGGATGTCGATGTCGGCATCCGCGAGGGGCTCGCCCTGCGCTGGTCCTTCATGGGACCGTTCGAGACCATCGATCTCAACGCCCCGGGCGGCGTGCGGGACTACGCCGAGCGGTATCAGCAGATCTACGCGCGTATTTTCCCCTCAACGCAACGGCGGGTCGACTGGGCCGGGCCTGTCATCGATGCTGTCGAAGCGGAGCGGCGTGCCAGAGTGCCCGCCGCCGATCTTCAGAAGCGCCAGGCCTGGCGCGACCGACGCCTGATGGCCCTCATCGCCCACAAGCGCCGGGCGGCGCGCGACATCGGCCAATGAGCGCCTGAAATCACACCTCACTCCTGCCAATGCGAGTTCCTGCCATGACGACCGTCACCTCGACCCCGACCGGAAAGGTCATCATCACCTGCGCGGTCACCGGGGCAATCCACACGCCATCGATGTCGCAGCATCTGCCTGTGACGCCCGACGAGATCGTGGCCGACGCGCTCGGCGCGGCCGAAGCCGGCGCCGCCATTCTTCACCTCCATGCCCGCAACACGGAAACCGGCAGGCCCGACCAGACGCCCGAGGCCTTCGCCCGGTTCCTGTCCCGCATCAAGCAGGCGACCGGGGCCGTCATCAACATCACCACCGGCGGCAGCCCCTTCATGAAGGTCGAAGAGCGCGTGCTGCCGGCCTCGACCTTCAAGCCGGAGGTCGCGTCTCTCAACATGGGCTCGATGAACTTCGGCCTGTTTCATCTGCTTGATAAGTACAAGGACTTCAAGCACGACTGGGAACGTCAGCATCTCGAAGCAACACGCGACCTCGTGTTTCGGAATTCGTTCAAGGACATCGAGTTCATCCTGCGCACCTGCTACGATGCCGGCACGCGTTTCGAATTCGAATGCTACGATATCGGGCATCTCTACAACCTGTCGCATTTCGCCGAACGCGGGCTCGTAAAGCCGCCCTTCTTCGTCCAGTCGGTCTTCGGCATTCTCGGCGGAATCGGCACCCATCCCGAGGACGTCATGCACATGAAGCGGACCGCCGACCGTCTGTTCGGGTCCGACTACCGCTGGTCCGTGCTGGGAGCCGGCGCGAGCCAATTGCGGATCGCGGCGCAATCGGCCGCGTTGGGCGGCAACGTCCGGGTCGGCCTCGAGGACTCGCTGTGGGCCGGGAAAGGCAAGCTCGCCACGTCGAGCGCCGATCAGGTGCGGCTCGTGCGCCAGATGATCGAAGGGCTTGGCCTGCAGATCGCCTCGCCTGACGAGGCGCGTTCCATCCTCGCCCTCAAGGGAGGCGACAAGGTCGCGTTCTGATGTCCCGAGCGCGACCTGACGACGGAAACGGCCGCGGGCCCGTCGCGATCTAGGCCCCGCCGCCGGGACGGCGGCCCACGTCGACCTCTGCCGCGGCCGACCCGCCTTCATCACCCTTGCGGTAGCGATCATCGGAGCCGTTCCGCCGCCATGACGACATCACCAACGGCGGTTTCAGGTCAGGGGTGCGGAGTTCAACCCGACTGGCCGGCAGCGCGTCTACTCGGGGCGCCTGCTGACGGCGCCTAGGCCCACATGCCGCGCAGCCGCGCCCGCACGTCGATCCGCGGCGCGCCCGGAATGGCCTGGGCCGCGGCGTCTCTCGGCGCCATGATCGGCCAGCGGATCGTCCGAAACAGTTTGGTGAGGGCGTTCGGAATGAACCGGGTGCGCTGCGCGTAGACGTGGCGATCGCCCAGCGCGCTCTGGCCGTGGGTGAAGAACCGCTGCGGCACGATGAGGCGCAGGTCGTCTTTCGCTCGTGTCATGGCGACATAGAGCAGGCGCCGCTCCTCCTCGATCTCGTCCGTCGTGCCGGTCGCGAGATCGGACGGGATGCAGCCGTCGACGGCATTCAGCACGAACACCGTCGACCATTCCTGGCCCTTCGCCGAATGGATCGTCGACAGGATCAGGTAGTCCTCGTCGAGATGCGGCACGCCGGCCTGATCGCTGGTGGCGTCGGGTGGATCGAGCGTGAGGTCGGTCAGGAACCGCTCGCGGGAAGGGTACCCGGCTGCGATCTGTTCGAGCTGGAGGAGGTCCGCGCGCCGGACGAGCGCGTCGTCGTGAACCCGGTCGAGGTGCGGGTCGTACCACCCCCGCGCCAGCGCAAGGTCCTCAGGCCAAACGGCCCCGGCGCCGCGGAGCTGCGCCACTAAGCCGGTGAAGGCCGACCAGTCGGCCGCAGCGCGCATCGGCACGGGGGCGTCCAGCAGGGCCTGCAGCGGGTCCGCCGCGTCGGCCATGGCATCGAGCACGCGGCGTGCGGAGGTCGGGCCGACGCCCGGGATCAGCAGCATGACCCGGAAGCCCGACACACGGTCGCGCGGGTTTTCGACGAAGCGCAGAATCGCCAGCAGATCCTTGACGTGCCGGGCCTCCAGGAACTTGAGGCCGCCGAACTTCACGAAGGGAATGTTGCGCCGCGTGAGTTCCACCTCCAGCGGGCCGCTGTGGTGTGACGTCCTGAACAACACCGCCTGCTGCTTCAGCAAGGCACCGGTCTCGCGGTTGTCCAGCACGCTCTCCACGACGTAGCGGGCTTGCTCGGCCTCGTCGCGCACCATGACGAGGCCCGGCCGGTCACCCGTCGCCCGCTCGGTCCAAAGGTCCTTGGTAAAGCGCTCGCTCGCAAGGCCAATCACGGCGTTTGCGGCCGCGAGGATCGGCTGCGTCGAGCGGTAGTTGCGGTCGAGCGTGACGACCGCCGCGGCGGGACTGAAGGATCCGGGGAAGTCGAGGATGTTGCGGACCGTGGCGGCCCGAAAGGCATAGATCGACTGCGCGTCGTCGCCCACGACCGTCAGGCCGCGACCCCCGGGCTTGAGCGCCATCAGGATGGAGGCCTGCAGCGCATTGGTGTCCTGGTACTCGTCGACGAGAATGTGATCGAAGCGGCTGCCGATCTCCGCCGCGAGTTCGGGCTCGCCGACCATCTGGGCCCAAGCCAGGAGCAGGTCGTCGTAGTCGAGCACGTTTTGGCGCTGCTTTGCCTCGACGTAGGCGGCGAACAGGCGCTTCAACTCGGTGCCCCAGGCGGCACACCAAGGGAACGAGCGGACCAGAACTTCTTCCAGCGGCGCCTGGGCGTTGACGCAACGCGAATAGACGGCGAGGCATGTTCCCTTGGTGGGAAACCGGCTCTCGCTCTTCGAGAATCCCAGGTCGTGCCGGACCAGGTTCATCAGGTCGGCCGAGTCCTCGCGGTCATGAATGGTGAAAGCCGGGTCGAGGCCGATCTCCGCCGCATTGTCGCGCAGCAGGCGTGCGCCGACGGCGTGGAACGTACCGGCCCAGGTCAACCCTTCGGCCATGATCCCGGCTGCCGGCCCGAGCGCCGCCGCGGTGATGCGCTCGACGCGCCGGATCATCTCGGCGGCGGCGCGCCGGGAAAAGGTGAGAAGGAGGATGCGGCGCGGGTCGGCGCCTTTCACGATGAGGTGTGCCACACGATGCGCCAGGGTTGCGGTCTTGCCCGAGCCCGCACCGGCGATGACCAGAAGCGGGCCGGCAGGCCCGTCGCCGCAGGGCAGCATGCCATATTCGACGGCGCGCCGCTGGGCGTCGTTCAGCGCGTCGAGATAGGCCGCAACGCTCACTGCGGACTGGTTTCCGTGATGATGCTCACGTTGGTGGCTATTCCAGCTTTCACGGCGCGCGCTCCTCAGGACGCCCTGGCTGGCGTCATTGATTCTTCTTCACCCTCTGGAACATACCACGAACATCTTACTCGTGGTAAAAGCCGAAACGGCTCTTTTCAGACCACGGTCGTTGATATTCTTTGTGGTTGCGGCTCTCAGTCGAGGTCCGCCCAGCGAGAGCGCTCGGGAGAGATCATGTCGGTCAAAACAGATCCCGCGGGTTCATGGCCGCTGAACGATCCGGCGGCCCGCACCTTTCCGGATCTGGTCCGCATGCGCATGACCTCGCCCGACAGGGTCTTCATCCGCAACGAGGACGGCCGTGATCTCACCTTCGGGGACTATTGGGACCTGTCCGGGCGCCTTGCCGGCGCGCTCGTTGAGGCGGGCGCGCAGCCAGGCGACCGCATCGCGGTTCAGGTGGAAAAATCGCCCGAGGTGCTGGCCCTGTTCCTGGCCTGCGCGAGAGCCGGGCTGATCTTTCTGCCGCTCAATCCGGCCTATACCCTGGCCGAGCTCGACTATTTTCTCGGCGACGCGACGCCCTCCGTGATCGTCGCTTCGCCGGACCGCGCTGGCGCACTGAGCGATCTCGGTGGCCGGCATGGCGCCGCCGCGACGCTGAGCCTCGGAGTTGGTGGGGACGGCACCCTCATGGGGGCAGCGGCCACCCGGCCCGTGGCTTTCGCGGACACAACCGCCGATTGGGACGCGGTCGTGGCCATCCTCTACACGTCCGGAACGACGGGCCGCTCAAAAGGCGCCATGCTGACGCACGGCAACTTGGCCTCGAACGCCCTGGCGCTGGTCGAGACATGGCGGTTCACGGAGCGCGATGTCCTGCTCCACGCCCTTCCAGTCTACCACACGCATGGCCTGTTCACCGCGACCAATACCGTGCTGTTGTCTGGGGGCACGATGCTGTTTCGCTCGCGCTTCGATGCCGACGAGGCGTTGCGCCTGCTGCCGCAGGCGACCACGATGATGGGTGTGCCGACCTTCTATACCCGGCTCCTCAAGCATCCCGGGGTCGACCGTAGGGCGGTTTCGACGATCCGGCTTTTCGTTTCTGGTTCCGCACCGTTGCTGCCCGAGACCCACGCGGCGTTCGCGGCCCGCACGGGCCATGCCATCCTGGAACGCTACGGCATGACCGAAACCAACATGAACACTTCGAATCCGTATGACGGCGAACGGCGGGCCGGCACCGTCGGCCTCCCGCTGGCGGGCGTGGAGGTGCGTGTCACCGCGCCGGATACGGGCGAGCCTTTGGGCCGCGACGCGATCGGCATGCTCGAAATACGGGGGCCGAATGTCTGCAAGGGCTACTGGCGCCAGCCCGAGAAGACCGCCGCAGATTTCCGGCCGGACGGCTTCTTCATGACCGGCGATCTCGGGATGATCGACGCGCGAGATTATGTCTCGATCGTTGGTCGCGGCAAGGACCTCATTATCACCGGCGGGCTCAACGTCTATCCGCGGGAGGTTGAGAGCGAGATCGACTCAATGCAGGGCGTTGTCGAATCCGCCGTGTTCGGCCTGCCGCACCCTGATCTTGGCGAGGCTGTGACAGCGGTCGTCGTGCGGCTGGCAGGGAGCGCGCCCAGCCAGGAGACGATCTTGCAGCACCTGCAGGGGCGGCTGGCCAAGTTCAAATTGCCCAAGCGCGTGATGTTCCTCGAAGAGCTTCCGCGCAACGCAATGGGCAAAGTGCAGAAAGCGGACCTGCGCAAGACCTACGCCGGTCTCTACGGCTGAGCTCTGGCCGATACGGCGCCGAGTTCCTTGACCTGATCTGCCGATCGACCGATGATTGCCGTGAACGGCCGGTCAAGGTCGAAAAAAGGGCGAGCGGGCTATTGCAGTTCGGATCGCATCAGGGAGGGTGGCAGTGATGATCGGCACGAGCGCTGGAATGCACCGTCGTGGCCTGCTCAAGGCGGGCCTTCTGGTGGGAGCATCGTCGCTGGCGACGCCTGCCATCCTGCGGGCGCAGTCCGCCGACGTCGTCAAGATCGGGCTCGATAACCCTCTCACGGGGACCTACGCGGCCGTAGGCAAGAACGAGCTGATCGGCTGTCAGCTGGCCACCGAACAGATCAACGCCAAGGGCGGCATCCTCGGACGCAAGCTCGAACTGGTGGTGGAGGATTCCACGAGCGGCGACGCGGGCACGGCCGTGCAGAAAGCCCGCAAGCTGATCGACGGCGACAAGGTGAGTTTCCTGCTGGGCAATGTGAATTCGGCCCTCGCGCTCGCTATGGCCCAGGTCGCCAACGAGAAGAAGGTGATCCACGTTGTTCCCGGCGGGCATACGGACGCGATTACCGGTGCATCCTGCCATTGGAACGTCTTCCGCGTCTGCAACACGACCCAGATGGAAGCAGCCGCCGTGGCCGGCACCCTCGTCAAGAACGTCGGGAAGAAGTGGTATTACATCACGCCTGACTACGCGTTCGGACACACATTGGAAGCCGGCATGGCCAAGGCCTGTACGGCGCTTGGCGGCACGCGGGTGGGCGGCGACTTGGCGCCGCTCGGCACGACCGACTTCTCGTCCTACCTCATCAAGGCGCAGTCGGCGAACCCCGACGTGATCATCTTCCTCACCCAGGGTGACGACATGGTCAACGCGCTGAAGCAGGCGGTGCAGTTCGGGTTGGACAAGTCGACCCACCTTGCCGGCGCGCAGCAGGAACTCGAGGCGCTGGAGGGCCTCCCGCCTGAAGCCCGCACCGGAACCTGGGTGATGGAGTGGTACTGGAACCAGCCCAACGTGCCGCATGTCGCCGACTTCGTGGAGACCGTGAAGAAGAAGACCGGCCGGGTGCCGACTGCGCGAACCTGGTTCGGGTTCGTGTCGACCTGGACCTGTGCGCTTGCCGCCGCCAAGGCCAATTCCCTGGACGCCGTGGCCATGGCCAAGGCGCTGCAGGATTTCGAGTTGCCGCCGGAAATCGCGCTGTCGCCAAATCCGGCCATCTACCGCGCAGGCCAGAATCAGCTCATGGCGAGCCTGTTTGTCGGCGATGCCCAGGCGAGCGGCGGGGCGCCCGACGACCTCTTCAAGGTTACCACCGTCGCCAAGGGCACCGACGTGGCCGATCCGGTGGAAGCCAGCGGCTGCAAGATGGTCTGGCCAAGCTGACGCGAGCGGGCTCGACCGATCTGCGCCGGTCTCGGCAGGCCGTGAGCAGCGCATGACACAGCTCATCCTGTTCAACCTGTTCAACGGACTGATCGTGGGCGCGTTCTATGCGCTCATGGCCCTCGGCCTTTCGCTCATTCTCAACCTGAGCGGCGTCATCAACTTCGCGCACGGCGGGTTCCTGGCCTTGGGCGCCTACCTGGCCTACACGCTGATCCCCTACATCGGCTTCTGGGGTGCGCTGATCGTCGCGCCTGTGTTGACCGCCGTCGTCGGCCTCTTGATCGAGCGCGTGTTGATCCGCCCGCTCTACGGCCGCGATCCGCTCTACAGTCTGCTGCTGACCTTCGGGCTCGCCTACATCTTCGAGGACGGTATGCGCATGATCTGGGGCGCGCAGAGCCTGCCGTTCCAGGTTCCCGGCTGGCTGACGACGCCGCTGAGCCACCGCTTCTTTTTCCTGACCGGGTACCGGCTGTTCATGATCCTGGTCGTCGCCGTCGCGGTTGCCGGGCTGTTCGTGGTGCTGAACGCCACGCGGCTCGGCATCCGGATCCGGGCCGGGACGCGGGACCTCGACACCGTGTCGACGCTCGGGGTCAACGTGCGCGTGCTGCGCAGCCTCAACTTCGGCATCGGCATCTATATTGCCGGGCTCGCCGGTGTGCTGGCCGCCGGCCTGCTCGGCCTGTCTCCGACCATCGGCTCGAACCTCATCATGCCGAGCTTCGTCGCGATCATCGTTGGCGGTTTGGGCAGCCTCCTCGGGACCTTGCTCGGGGGCCTGCTGATCGGGCTCGCCTCCGGTCTCGCGGCCGTGTTCCTCCCGTCCGCCACCGAGGCGATCATCTATGTGATGATGGGTGTGGTTCTTCTTGTTCGCCCGCGCGGCCTGCTCGGTGAAGAAGGACGCGTGCATTGAGCGGGGTGGGCCGGCGCGCCTTCGACATCGCGGTTTGGGTGGTGCTTCTCACCATGCCCTACTGGATGGGTGCGATCGGCGGCTACACCGAGTTGGCGACGCGGATCGTGGTGATGGCGCTCGCCGCCATGGCGCTGAACATCCTGCTCGGCTTCACCGGCGTGCTCTCATTCGGCCACGCGGCCTATTTCGGGCTCGGGGCCTATGGCACCGCCATGACGATCAAATATCTCGTGCCGAGCACCCTCATCGGCATGCTGGTCGGGATCGTCACGGCCACGATCGCCGCTGCCGTGATCGGCGCGCTGATCGTCAGGCGCCGCGGGGTGTATTTCGCCATGGTGACGATCGCGTTCGGGCAGGTCTTCTACTTCATCGCCTTTCGGTGGAACGCGCTGACCGGGGGCGACGACGGCCTGACCGAGTGGCATCGCATGCCCATCAACCTCGGTGTCACGACGCTCGACATCTTCGGCAACGACAAAGCCTTCTATTACTTCGTGCTGGCGATTTTCGGGATCTGCGTGGCGCTCATGGCGGCGATCCTGCGTTCGCCGTTCGGGCGCACGCTGCTCGCCATCCGCGAGAACGAACGCCGCGCACGGTTCCTCGGCATCCTGGTGGACCGCCACATCTGGCTCTCGTTCGTGATCTCGTGCGTGTTTGTGAGCGTCGCCGGATGCCTCTACGCGCTCCTGAACAACTTCACCGATCCGCGGTCGCTGCGTTTCGACCTGTCAGGCAATTTCGTCATCATGGCGGTGCTCGGAGGAATGCGCTCCTTTTGGGGGCCGTTGATTGGCGCAGCGATCTTCGTGGCGCTGCAGGATTACGTGTCGAGCCACACGGCGAACTGGATGTCGGTGATCGGGCTCGTCTTCGTCCTCGTGGTGCGGTTCTTTCCGCGCGGGGTTCTCGGCGCGCTTCGGGCGAGGTCGGCCACGTGAGTTTCCTGCACATCCAGGAGGTCTCGCGACATTTCGGCAAATTGGTCGCGGTCGATCGCGTGTCGCTCCGGATCGAGCCCGGCGAACTGCGGGCCATCATCGGGCCGAATGGCGCCGGCAAGACCACCTTCTTCAACATGATCAGCGGCTTTTTCTCGCCCACGTCGGGCAAGATCCTGTTGGACGGCGAGGACATCACCGCGCTGACGCCCGAGACCCGCGTCAAGCGCGGCATGGCCCGCACCTTCCAGATCACCGAGATCTTTCCGGAACTGAGCGTCGCCGACAATCTCCGCATCGCGGTCGAGGTCGCCGAGGGTCTCGGGTTGAAGACGCGGGTCGGCCCCGCCCAACGGAGCGCGGTCGCCGCGCGGGTGACCGAACTGCTCGGCATGGGCAACCTGACCGCGAAGCGGAATGACCAGGCCGGCGCCCTCTCGCACGGCGATCAGCGCGCGACCGAGATCATGATGGCGCTCGCCCTGCGTCCGCGGGTCCTGCTGCTCGACGAGCCCACGGCCGGCATGGGCGACCAGGAGACCTTTGACGTCGCCCGGCTCGTTCGGCGCCTTCACCGAACCGAGGGCCTGACCATTCTGCTGATCGAGCACGACATGCGCGTCGTGTTCAACCTGGCCGATCGGATCATGGTGCTGGCCGAGGGCAGGGTGCTCGCCGAAGGCAGCCCCGACGAGATTGCCAAAAGCGAGGCGGTCCAGGCCGCCTATCTCGGGGCCGCGGCGTGATCGCCCTGCGGGCCGAAGGCATCCACAGTTTCTATGGCAAAAGCCATATCCTGCACGGTGTCACGCTCGAGATCCGAGAGGGCGAACTGGTGGCACTGCTCGGCCGCAACGGCGCCGGTAAGACGACGACACTGCGCAGCCTGATCGGCCTGACGCCGCCGCGCCAGGGCCGCATCGCGATCTTCGGCGCCGAAACCACCGGACTGGCGCCCTACCGGGTCGCGGCGATGGGCGTCGGCTACGTTCCTGAGGGCCGGCGCATCTTCGCCAACCTCACCGTCCACGAGAACCTGATGGTCCCGGTTGAGCGGCCAGGGCCATGGACCATTGCCCGCATCTACGAGCTGTTCCCGCGATTGGCGCAACGCAGAAACAACAAGGGCAGCCAGCTCTCGGGCGGCGAGCAGGAGATGCTGTCGATCGCGCGCGCCTTGCTCCTCAATCCGAAGCTGCTGATGCTCGATGAGCCATCGCAGGGTTTGGCCCCGCTGATCGTCCAAGAGGTGTTCCGGGTCGTCGCGGCAGCCCGCCGCGAGGGCGTGTCGGTTCTACTGGTCGAGCAGAATGTGCGCGCGGCCGTGCAGATCGCGGATCGAGCGTATGTGCTTGATGACGGCAAGGTGGTGTTCGAGGGCGATGCGGCCGAATTCGGCCGCGACGAACAGCGCGTCCGTGAACTGGCCGGCGCCAGCGCCGAGCGTTGGGACATGACGGACGAGGTCCGACTATAGCGCAAAATCACCCGCCGTCCGGCGTGTTGAACGGACTGCAGCCTCGACACATTGATGATGGTCGAGGCGGGCGCGGATGCCTCGCCAGTGGTGAGCAATCAAGGGGACTTTCGTGACGGGCAAAAGTGAGCTGGTTCCGCATCGCGACTTCTACACGCGCCTCAAGCCCACGCCCGACCGCGGCATCGGCGTCTTCGCTGTGCGGGACATTCCGGAAGGCACATGTCCGTTCGCGGGCGACGACGCGCCCACGGTCCGCGTGCCGGTCGCCGAAATCGAGAAGGAAGACCCGGAGATCCGGCAGATGTACATCGACTTCTGCCCGACGGTGGACGGGGCCTACATCGCCCCGCCGAGCCTCAATCTGTTCACGACCTCCTGGTACATGAATCACTCGGACAAGCCGAATGTCGCGGCCGATCGGAGCATGAACTTCAAGGCCGCGCGCCTGATCCGGAAGGGTGAGGAACTGACGGTCGATTACACGAAATACAGTGACGGAGCGAAGCGCCGGATCCGTGAGTGGAATGGCGGCACCTGAGGCCACCCAGGTGCGGGCGACCTTTCGTCGACGATGACACTGATGCCGTTCGGCGCGTTCTCGCGAGCGCTCAGCACCGCCGCGATGGCGTACTCCGAGTGTGCAACAGCCGCTTGCAACGTTACGCCAGCCGAAGTGCTTCATCAGCCGAAGCAGTTTCAGGTCCTGTCCAGCAGGTCCCGGATTCGGGTCGCAAGTTGTTCGAACGTGAAGGGCTTGCTGAGCAGTTGGACGCCCGGGTCGAGCCGGCCGTGGTGGACGATGGCGTTTCGCGAGTACCCGGTCGTGAAAAGCACCTTCAGGTCCGGTCGAACTTCGCGTGCAGCCCGTGCGATGAAGCTGCCGTTCTGGCCGGGCAGCACGACGTCGGTGAACAGCAGGTCGATCCGAACGCTGCTCCGGACCGTCACAAGTGCGGCGTCGGCGTCACCGGCCTCCAGCACATGGTAGCCGAGTTCGCGGAGAATTTGGACGCTGTAGGAGCGGACGTCCTCGTTGTCCTCGACCACGAGGATGACCTCGCCTTCACTGCTGCCAGGAGCGGCCGAGACTTCGGTCGGCTCGCTCACCAAGGCTTCGGCCATCAGGCGCGGGAAATAGAGCTTCACCGTCGTGCCGTGGCCTTCCTCGCTGTAGATCGTGACGTGGCCCCTCGACTGCTTGACGAAGCCGTAGACCATGGAGAGCCCGAGTCCCGTGCCTCGGCCCACCTCCTTGGTGGTGAAGAAGGGCTCGAACACGCGCGCGAGCGTCTCCTTCGACATGCCACTGCCGGTGTCGCTGACGGCGATCATGACATACTGGCCCGGGATCACCTCGGCATCCATAGCGCTGTAGTTCTCGTCGAGAGCGGTGTTGGCCGTCTCGATCGTCAGCTTGCCCCCGTCAGGCATCGCGTCGCGGGCGTTGACGGCCAGGTTTAGGATCGCGCTTTCCAGCTGGTTCTGATCGACCTCCGCGGTCCACAGCCGGGGCGCCAGCACACCCTCCAGCTCGATCTGCTCGCCGATCGTCCGGTGCAGCAGATCGGTCATGTTGCGCACCAGCAAATTGAGATCGACGGGCTTGGGATCGAGCGGCTGGCGCCGGGAGAAGGCCAGCAGCCGCCCCGTCAGGCCCGCCGCCCGCTGCGCGCCCTGCAGCGCCATGTCGAGGGCGCGTTTCGATCCGGGCGTCATCTCCGGGCCGGCTGCGCCGGATCGTGTCCAGACCGCCGATGATCAGCGTCAGCAGGTTGTTGAAGTCGTGCGCCACGCCGCCGGTGAGCTGACCGACCGCCTCCATCTTCTGGGCTTGGCGCAGGGCCTCCTCGGCCTTGGCGCGCTCGGCGACCTCTTCCGCAACCCGTTCCTCCAGTCGGTTGTTCAACGCCTGCAGACCCTGTTCGGCGTGTCGTTGCTCGGTCACGTCGATGATGGCTCCGGCAAGCCGTCGGCCGCCGCCTGGTGCATCCGACAATTGGCCCATCGCGAGGACGATACGCTCCGCGGGGCCGCCCGTGACCCGGTACTCGGAGCGGTAGGATGCGTGTGTGGCCACCGCCTCGGTGATCGCGGCCCGGACGCGCTCTCTGTCTTCAGGATGGATGCCGGCGATGAAAGTGGCCAGCGGCAAACCAGCCGATTCCGAGGTCTCGCGATCCACGCCGTAGAGTTCCGAGATCGGGCCGATAACGGCGACCTCGTCGGTGTCCATTTCCCATTCGAACACACCGACGCCGCTGGTCGAGAGCGCCATCGAGAGGCGATCCTGCGTGATCCGGAAGCGCTGTTCGCTGGTCCACATCGCGCGGTTGGCCTCGCGCCGCATCTCCGCCATCTGGATGTTGGCATTGACCCGGGCCAGAAGCTCGCGCGCCGCAAAGGGCTTCACGAGGTAGTCGTCCGCGCCGGCATCCAGCCCTTCGACCTTGGCTTCCTCGCCGGCGCGAGCCGAGAGAACGATTACGGGCACGCCGGCGGTCCGCGGTTCCGCTCGGACCTGCCGAAGAAGCTCGAAACCATCGAGCTTCGGCATCATCACGTCCGTGAGCAGAAGGTCAGGCGCGGCTGCCCGCGCGGCCGCAAGGGCCTTCTCGCCGTCGGCCACCGCCTCCACGAGGTAGCCCTGCCGCTCCAGGAGCCGAGCCACATAGCCTCTCATATCGGCATTGTCGTCGGCCAGCAGCACGCGTTTTCCGGCGCCCTGCTGGCCAGTGCCTTCCAGCGCGGCAGTGCCGAGACCGGCGGTAGACATGTCGCCAATATCTATAAGCTCGCCGGCCGCATGGGGCAGCCAGCGCAACGCCTCTTCCACGTATTCGTGGGCGCGGGTCACCCGGGCGGCCGGGTCCGGATGCTCGAGCACCTGTTCGGCCGGAAGATGCGCCTGCCCCAGGGGCAGCGTGATCGTGAAGGTGGTTCCGACGCCGACCGTACTCGCGACGGCGATTTCGCCGCCGTGCAGCCGGACAAGCTCGTGCACCAGCGCGAGGCCGATGCCGCTTCCCTCAAAACTGCGGCCCTGCGCGCCTTCGACCCGATGGAATCGCTCGAACAGCTTGGGGATCTCGGCGCCCGGAATGCCGATGCCCGTGTCGGCGATCGAGACTTCGGCGGCGCGGCCGTTTGCCGTTGGCTCGACCACCACGGTGATGCCGCCGCTCAGCGTGAACTTGAACGCATTCGAGAGCAGGTTCAGCAGCACCTTCTCCCACATGTCGCGGTCCACGAAGGCCGGTTGCGGGAGCGGGTTACAACGGACGTCCAGGGTCAACCCCGCCTTCTCGACCGCCGAACGGAAGCTCGACGCGATCTCGGCACTGAATCGGGCGAGATCGACCGGCGCGAAGTCGGCCCGGACTCGCCCGGCTTCGATTCGCGAGAAATCCAGCAGGCCGTTGACCAGTCTCAGCAAGCGCGTGCCGTTGCGGTGTGCGAGCTCCACCTGCTGATGGACCTGCTCCGGCGACAACGAACCGGCGATCACCTCCTCGAGCGGCCCGAGCATCAAGGTCAGCGGGGTGCGGAACTCGTGGCTCACGTTCGAGAAGAACGCCGTCTTGGCACGGTCGAGTTCGGCAAGCGCCTCGGCCCGGCGACGCTCCTCCTCGTAAGCGTCGGCGCTGGCGATGGCCGCTCCAATCTGGCCGGCGACGAGGCCCAGGAAGGAGCGGTAATCCTCGTCGAAGAGACGGTAGGGATTGAGACCGACGACCAGCACGCTGCCGCGGCTGGTGTCGCTGCTCGCAGCCACGGGCAGGACGGCCGCCCGGATTGAGGGCCGCTCCCATGCCCCCGCGGGCACGGTGAAATCCAAGCCCTCGAGATCGACGATCTGGGCTTGATGCTCGCGCGTGACGGTGAAAACCGGCCAAAGTCCACCATCATCGGGTTTGATCCAAGCCGGCGCGGCGTCCGTGCCGCCGGCAAGACCCATCGCCGCCGAGAGTTCGGCCGCCTCCTGACCGGGCGCGATGACGTAGAGCAGAGCGAAGGTGATGTCGCGCGGGTCGCGGGTCAGGGCGGCAATGCTGCGCTCGCAGACCTCGCGCCAGGAGCGTGCGTCGACAGTACTTGCCGCGAGCTCGCTCAACAGCGCCAGCTGTCGGTCGCCGATGACCCGGTGCGTGTCCTCGGTGTTGGCGCAGATGATTCCGCCCGGCCGGCCTTCGTCATCCGGAATCGGGCTATACGAGAAGGTGTAGTAGGTCTCCTCTGGGTAGCCGTTGCGCTCCATGATCAGGAGCTGTTCTTCGACGTAGGTTCCCTCGACCCCGCCCATGGCCGTTGCCAGAAGCGGTCCGATGTCGGCCCAGATTTCGCGCCAGACCTCCGCAGTCGGCCGGCCGAGCGCCCAAGGATGCTTGCCGCCGATGATCGACTTGTAGGCGTCGTTGTAGAGGTAGATCAGCTCCGGGCCCCAACCGATCCAGATCGGCTGGCGAGACGTGAGCATGATTCGCATCGCGGTTTTCAGGCTTTGCGGCCAATTCTGCGCGGGTCCGAGTGGGGTCGACGCCCAGTCGTGGTTGCGGATCAGCGCCCCAAGCTCGCCTCCTCCCGCCAGGGAACGGAGGCTCAGGTCGTTTGGCGACGAGGGATCGTCCACGCTATTCACGCCGATCTCGCGGATCGAGAGAAGTGCGGCTGCTTCTGGGGCACTCGCCGAGTTGCGCCAATCTCAGCAATCGTGATTGCTCCCGTCCGACAACCCGCCATCCCGCGCCGCGAGACACTTTGCGTCCCGTTGCGGAATTTCAATGCCCGACGAAAGGTTGCGCGCGGCCGTGGCCGAAATGACGACCCGCTCTGCTCGTCGACAGTTGCCGGGCTCAATCGTGATAGGGTTCCGCTGGTGTTGGGACTGGCAGGATCGACGACGATGGAGACTTGGCCGCGCCTCGATTACGCCGCCTGGCGCGAGACCGCGCTGACGCTGCAACTCTGGTTCCAGATCGTTGGCAAGGTGCGTCTCGCTCTCACGCCGTGGGTGAACCACAGTTGGCATGTGCCCCTGTATGTCACCGCGCGGGGCCTCGACACCTCGCCCATTCCCGTCGGCACCGAAATCCTAGACGGCGAATTCGACTTCATCGCGCAGCGGCTCGTGTTCCGCACCAGTTATGGCGGAGAGGCCATTGTCGCTCTTGAACCGCAGACCGTCGCCACATTCTACCAGGCCGTCTTGGCGGCCCTGGCCGACCTCGGGGTGGATGTCACAATCTCGCAGATCCCGTCCGAAATGGCCGATCCGATTCCCTTTCCGAATGACGAGAGCCATGCGGCTTACGATGGCGGAGCGGCGCACCGGTTCTGGCGGGCGCTCGTGCAGGCCGACCGCATCTTCAAGCTGTTCCGCAGCGGCTTCGTCGGGAAGGTCAGTCCGGTTCATTTCTTCTGGGGCAGCTTCGATCTTGCGGTGACGCGGTTCTCCGGCCGTGCGGCGCCCCCTCATCCCGGCGGCATTCCGGGCTTGCCGGATGTTGTCGCGCGCGAGGCCTATTCGCATGAGGTCAGCAGTGCCGGCTTCTGGCCCGGCAGCGATGCGTTCCCCGAGGCCGCATTCTACTCCTACGCTTATCCGGCGCCGACTGGCTTCAAAGACCAGCCGGTGCCTGAGGGAGCCCGCTTCGACGACGCCCTTGGTGAATACATCCTGCCGTACGAGGCGGTTCGAACCGCCGCCGATCCCGATCGCCTGCTCCTCGACTTTTTGCAAGCCACCTACGCGGCTGCCGCCGACACCGGCGGCTGGGACCGTCTGGCGCTCGAGTGTGCGATCGGTCGTCCGCGCTTGCCGCGTCCGATGTAGGGCGGGTGCGGCTTCCATCGGGGCGCCCTGTCATGCACGCACATTGGGGCGAGCGGATCCGCGTTCGGACGTTATCGCGACATGGTTACCCAAGCCATTCGGCTGGCGGCAGTTCCGATGCATCGCCGCCCTGGCTTGGAGGCATGAAGTGCTTGGAGAGCAGGTGATAAACACCAGCCGGGCACACCATGAGCGAAGCGGCCTGGGCCACGAATGAGGCCAGCATGATCGGGATCACGAGGGCATGGTTCGCGGTCATCTCTGACACGATCACAAACGAGGTGAGCGGCGCCTGGACAACGCCCGTCAGATAGGCGGTCATGCACAGGATGGCGAAAACACCGAGCGGGATCTGCGGCATCAGCGGCGCGAGATCGCGGCCGATGCCCGCACCGACTGCGAGCGAGGGTGAAAACAGCCCACCAGGAATGCCGCTGATTGCAGTCACAAGCGTCGCCAGCAACTTGAAAGGCGCGAACCAGGGCGTGATCTCAGCGTGGCCGGCCAGGATGCCTTGCGCCTGCTCGTATCCGGTGCCGAAGGTCGTGCCGCCGCTTGCAAGCCCGCACAGGGCGAGCACTACCCCGCAGAGCGCGGCGAACAGGATCGGGCGCGTCTTGAACCAGCCGCCGAACGGATGGGAAAAGCCAGTCGCGACCAGGGCAATGACGCGGCTGAACAGACCTCCGGCCAAGCCGCCGACCACCCCGGCAACCACCACCGCGAACCACTCGGGGCCGACCGGCAGGACCGCATTCGTCGCCCCGAAATACGTGTAGTCCCCGACGAGGGCGAGCGAGGTCAGGCCGGCAGCGATCACGGTGCCAAGCACAAGACCGCTTGCGCGCACCTCGAACGATCGGCTCATTTCCTCAATACCAAAGATGATCCCGGCCAGCGGCGCGTTGAAGGCGGCCGCGATGCCGGCTGCCGAACCGGCGAGCAGCAGGCCGGGCTGTCGATGCGGTTCGAGCCGCCCAAACAGGAACATCGTCGAGGCCCCGACCTGCACGGTCGGGCCTTCGCGTCCGGCTGACGCGCCGCAGATCAATCCCAGCATGAGCAGGATGATCTTGCCCGCCGCGATGCGCAGGGAAACGAGCCGCGCACGCGCCGGCAGGTCCTCCAGCCTATGCGCCGCAATGACTTGAGGGATGCCGCTGCCCTGCGCTCCTGGAAAGAATCTGCGGGTGAGCCAGGCCGACAGCGCCAGGCCGCCCGGCCCGAGCACGAACGGCGCAGCAGGCCAGCGGGTCACCATCGCCTGGAACAGCTTCTGGGCATGATCGGCGCCGACCGCCATGGCCACCGCAAGCGCGCCGACCGTGATGCCGCCGACCACGAACAGCGCACGACGGCGCAACCGCGGCCACCAGATCGCAACGGCTCTGTCTCGGAGATGGGTTGGTGGAAAGATTGGCGTCATCGGACCCGGAATTCAGCGAATGTGGCTCCGCTTTGGCGCAAGCGGGCGACAAAATCCATCCCGCGAAGTCGATAGACGGTCGAACTCTTGCGTGAGCACGCCCCCGGCCGATCGCGCCACCGTCCGCGACGCCATCGGCGAAGCTCAAAAGCGCGTCGTCAGATTGGAGAGCCATTGAGGCGAGGCATCGACGAGCACGCTTTCGAGGGCCTTGTCGAAACCGAGCAGGATCGCCGCCGCCATGACGACGAGCAGGACGCCCATCGCTGCTTTGAGACTGCCGCCCGTTCGCAGCATGGTGCCGCGCCAGCGAAGGAGCTGGGCGCGGGACAACAGCCCGATCAGAAGCAGGGGGACCGCGCTGCCGAGCCCGAACAGAGCCATCGTAATCGCGACCTGCCCGAGGTCCCGACCTTGCGCGGCCAGAACCGACGCGGCGCCCAGGGTGGGACCGACGCAGGGGCTCCAAACCATGCCCAGCAGCAGGCCAACGCCGAGCTGTCCCCAAACACCTGCTTTGGGGAGAGCTCCGAAATGTGCATCCGCCCAGCCCCCGACGGGGCTCGCGACCAAAACCAGCCGCGCCTGCAGTCCCGGGACGATCAGCACGATTCCGATCGCCAGCAGCAGAATGGCGGCCGCCGTGCGGAACACGCTGCCGTCGAGTCCGATCGAAAAGCCGATGGTCGCGACGAACAGGCCGATCCCCGTGAAGGACAGGGCCAGGCCGGCCGCAAGCGCGATCGGACCATAGCGATGCTCGGTCAGTGCCGTTCCGAGAACGATCGGCACGAGGGGCAGGACGCAAGGTGAAAGGACCGACAGGACGCCGGCGCTAAACGCAAGCGCGAAGCCGGCGAGCATGGCGGGTGGTCAGGTCGACTTGTCGAGCAGGGCGCCGATCGAGCCGGGCTTTGTATCGCCGACCGAGCGGCCAACCTCCTGCGTGCCCTTGAAGGCGATCAGCGTACTCTGCATCTGCGCGCCAAAGCTTCTCACGACGTCCTTTTGCGTGTCGAAGTCGACGTCGAAGACGCGAAGGTTCTTGAACTTCTGCTCGGCTTCGAGTTTGGCGAGGATCGGCTTCTGCGCCTTGCAGGTCGGGCACCAGGGCGCCGTGATCTCGACCAGGATTGACTGGCCCGACTTCTGGGCCTGCTCAAAGGATTGGGCCGAGTATTTGCTGATCTCGGCCGCATTCGCGACCGGCGACAGGCCTGTAGCGATCACCAAGCCCAGTGCAAGGAAAACCGCATCTCGCTTCATCATGGGAATCTCCGCAGGCCCGGCCACTCAATGTGTCTCGCCTGTCTGCTTTCGCCGCAATCGCGTCATTGTTACAGTGAGCGCTCAGAGCCCAAGCAAAAAGCAACGGCTGACGTGGCCTGAAAAGGGGCGAACGTGTAACGCGTCGGTCGCCTCACCGTATAGCGAGAGCACCCCCGACAAAATCGGCGGGTTGGGAATACGAACGGTCCTGGATTGGGTAGCCTTGATCGACGCCCTCTGGACCAGGTTTGGAGATTGCGATGTCCTACGCGACTGCCACCACCCTTGCGGCCTCGATGGCGGCGGCTCTGACGCTGCTGGCCGCCCCTGCGAAGGCGGAGGATGCGCCAAAGGAAAAATGCTTCGGCATTGCGCTTAAGGGCCAGAATGATTGCGCGGCCGGGGCAGGGACCACGTGCGCCGGAACCTCGGTGATCGATTACCAGAGGAACGCCTGGAAGCTGGTGCCGGCCGGCACCTGTGCAACCATCGTCACGCCGGAGGGGCACGGCTCGCTGATGAAAGGTAAGGCCCCGGTCTGATCCGGGCCAAGCGGACCTGCGGCGATGCACCCGTCCGAGCTTCCGCGCCGCGCCGGCGCAAGCTTCAAGCCGGAGCATCTCGCCGCGATCGAGGCTGGCCCGCAGCCGGTTGGCTTCTTCGAGATCCACGCCGAGAACTACATGGGCGCTGGGGGGACCCCGCACGCACAGCTCCGCCGATTGCGCGAGAGCTATCCGCTATCGGTTCACGGCGTCGGTCTGTCGATCGGGTCGATGCAGCCGCTCGACCCGGTCCATCTGGGCCGCCTCAAGCGCGTTTGCGACCGCTATGACCCGGCGAGCGTCTCGGAGCATCTCGCGTGGTCGAGCCACGACACCACGTTTCTCAACGACCTTCTGCCGCTGCCGTATACGCCAGCGACGCTGACGCAGGTCATCGCCCATGTCGATCAGGTGCAGAACCTTCTCGGCCGCCAGTTGCTGCTCGAAAACCCGGCCACCTACCTGCTGTTCGCGGAAAGCACGATCGCCGAGCCCGATTTCTTGGCCGCGGTCGCGCATCGCACCCGATGCGGATTGCTGCTCGACCTCAACAACGTCGTGGTCGCCTCGACCAACCACAGGCTCGACCCGCTCGACTATCTCGCAGCCTTTCCGCTCGACGCAGTGCGCGAGATCCATCTCGGTGGCCATGCCGAGGCCGTCGACGACGCCGGTGCGGCGCTGCTGATCGATAGCCACGACACGGCTGTCGGACCGGCCGTCTGGGCGCTCTACCGTGCTCTGATCGCCCGCACAGGACCGATCGCCACGTTGATCGAGTGGGACAACGACGTGCCCGACTGGCCCATCCTGCGCAGCGACGTCGAGGCCGCGCAGGCGATCCTCAAGCGCGTTGCTCGCAAGGCGGCATGAGGGGAGGGGATGTCGGAGGCGACGCAAGCCCTTTTCGCAAAAGCCGTGTTCGACGTCGATGCGGCCGTCCCGGAGTGCGTGACGGCTTGGACCGGAGAGCGCCCCGAACGGCGCTTCGCCGTCTACCGCAACAACGTCGCGAGCGGGCTGATCCGGGCGCTTGCGGCACGGTTTCCCGCGGCCGAACGGATCGTCGGCGCGCCGTTCTTTGCCGGCATGGCGCAGGCCTACGTCCGTGAGCACCCGCCTCGGTCGCCGCTCCTGTTCGAATACGGCGACGATTTTGCGGATTTCGTCGCCCGGTTCGAGCCGGTCGCCAGCGTGGCCTACCTCCCCGACGTGATCCGGCTCGAAACCGCGCGAACCAAGGCTTACCACGCTGCCGACGAGGACACGCTCGATCCAACGGCCTTCAAGGCCTATCCACCCGATCAGCTTCCCGGCCTGCATCTGAGCTTGCATAGCTCGGCGAGCGTGATCCCATCGCGCCATCCGGTGGTGAGCATCTGGGCCATGAACGTCGGCGACGCCGCTCCGGAGCCGATCCAGGAGTGGAGCGCGGAAGCGGCCCTGGTGATCCGTCCCGAGTTGACCGTCATGGTCCACCGGTTGCCGATCGGCGGCGCGACATTCGTCGACGCACTGCGCTCGGGCCGATCTCTGGGCGAGGCCGTCGCAATGGCGGCCGCGGAAGAACCCGCGTTCGATGTCGCGGCCAACCTGGCCTGTGTGCTTCAGGCCCGCCTGTTCACCGGCTGTACGACGTGACATCGTGCCCCGGAGCCACCCCGTCCCAGCCGGCGGGCGGGGGCGCCGACTGGAAGATTCGGCACCGTTCAATCATCAGGGTGGCGGGCCTGTCGGCCCCGCGGGCTTCGATCACGGCTTCGAACAGTGGGATCGCGGCGGCGAACTGCTCGTCCCTGTACAGTCCGAGAGCCGCCTCATAGGTCGGCACCCAGGATGGCGGGGACGCGCCTGGCACCGCGAGGTCGAGCAGTTCGTAGATGGCCATGTTTGTCGTTCGGCCATCGAGGGCGGTCCAATCGAGTTCTCGCACCCAGATCGCCGTCTCCGGCACCCCGTCTCGTCGGCTCGCCGATGATGATCCGGGTGCCGTAGATCTTGTTCACATCCTCGATGCGGCTCGCGACGTTCACGGCGTCGCCGATGGCGGTGTAGCTCAACCGCTTCTCGGAGCCGATGTTGCCGACGAGGACGTCGCCGGAGCTGATGCCGATCCGCACGACGAGCGGCCGACCGCAATCGTCCACGATCTTCGCGTCTGCAAGGGCATCGCGGCAGCCGAGAGCGGCGCGACAGGCGTCCAGGGCCTGGGCCGGATGCGCGGCCGGAGCGCCCCAGAAGGCCATCACGGCGTCGCCGATGAACTTGTCGATGGTGCCCCCATGTGCCAGCACCTCCTCGGAGATCAGGCTCGATGTAGCGCTTCGAGCAGCGGCAAGACGGCGCTGCCCGTCCGTTCCGACATGCCGGTGAAGCCTTCGATATCGGCGAACAGGATGGTCAGCGGCCGCACCGTGCCGCCGGGTTTGGCTTCGATCCCTTCGGCGATCAGCGTCTTGACCAGGTCGGCGGGGATGTACTTGCGAAACGCCGAGAGCCCCAGGGCCATGCTGGCGCTCACCCGCGACAGCGTATTCAGCTCTCGCAGCCGATACGGGTGATGCCGGACGTGATCGAGTTCGAAACGCTCGACGCGGCCCAGTTCCTCCGCGATGCGGACGAGGGGCGCGATGAGGAGAGTGCGGGCGAGGATCATCGCCGTGCCGACGGCCGCGACGATGAGCAGAATCAGCGCGAGACTCAGCCGGCGGTTGGTATTCTCGATCGAGCCGAGAAAGTCCGACTCCGGGATCACGGTGGTCACCTCCCAGCCCATGAAGTCGAGGGGTGTGACCGTGACCGCGTAGGGGACGCCGGCGTACATCACGCGCGCCTCGGAGATCTGTCTCTGGTCCGCGCTGGCTTTGGCCAGCATGCTGTTGTGGGTCTGTCGCGCGACGGCGAGGAGCTCCGGGTGGCGCACCATGGTGCCGTGCACCTCGTCGGCATCCGGATCGGGAACCGCCACCGCGATGCCGTCTTGACCCAGCACGAAGGCGGCGCCGGACCGGCCGACGGTCAGTCCGGCCAGGAAGCGGGAGAGCCGGTCGAGGTCGATCATCACCGCGAGGACGCCCTTGCCGGACCTGGTCGACGTCGATGCCGCCCGCAAAGGCGATCGCAGGGCGTCCGCTCGCCGGATGCGCGCTGACCCGCAGCCACACCGGCTTGGTCGAGGCGGCGGCCTGCTGGTACCAGGGCTGCGCGGTGACATCGTAGCTGGTGGGTTCGAAGCGCCGCTGCTCGAACTCGATGTCGCCAGGCAGGATCTTGTAGGCGTCGATGCGCCGGCTCCGCGTTCCGGCTCCCGGCGGGATTTCCGTCATCTCGAGGTTCTTGTCGCCGAGCTTGTGAGCGGCGAAGAAGCCCTGATCGGGCCATCCGAACGCGATCCAGGACAGCGCCGGCTGGGCCTGCATCTGCGACAGGAACACGAACTCGCGCTTGTCGGCCTCGCGCGTGCCGATCACCTCCTGGACGAAGATCGTCCGGATCGCGCCGTGGGCGGCCTCGGCGCTGACGATCAGCGAGGCAAGTTCCTTCTTCACCTCGCCGATGATCTGCTGGTTCAGCGTATTCACCAGCATGCGGCTGTTCGACTGCGCGGTGCGCCACCAGAGGGCATGAACGATGCCGCTCGTGAGCGCCACCGTGGCCAGCACGAAGATCACCAAGCCCGTTCGGATTCCAATGCGCATCGCAGCCGCTACAAAGGTCCAGCATGCGGTGTCAGGCCGCGACGCTTGTCAATCGCCCATCTCGGCTCCGCGATCGGGTTTCGCCGCAAGGGCGGTTCGAGGGCAAGGCAGCTTCGTTGAGGCGCGGTCGCCGGGATTGAACAACTTCGATGCGCCACGATCTATACGGACGGATGGACGAAAGCCGGTGGCTCCCATCGCAATCGAACCGAGTGGAAGGATTGGACGCCATGGTTGGACAAACTGAACGCGCGGTCCTGGCCGGCGGCTGCTTCTGGGGCATGCAGGACCTGATCCGCCGCTACCCCGGGGTGATCTCGACCCGCGTCGGCTACACGGGCGGCGACGTTCCCAACGCCACCTACCGCAATCACGGCACTCACGCGGAAGCGATCGAGATCACCTACGATCCCGACAAGGTCGAGTTTCCGGACCCTGCTGGAATTGTTCTTCCAGATCCACGATCCGACGACACGCAACCGGCAGGGCAACGACATCGGGCTCAGCTACAGGTCGGCGATCTTCTACACCGAGCGACGAGCAGAAGCGGACCGCGGAGGACACCATCGCCGACGTCAATGCTTCGGGGCTTTGGCCCGGCAAGGTGGTGACCGAAGTCGCGCCGGCCGGCCCGTTCTGGGAGGCCGAGCCGGAGCACCAGGATTATCTCGAGCGCATTCCGAACGGCTATACCTGTCATTTCGTACGGCCGAACTGGAAGCTGCCGCGGCGGGACATGGAGCGGCGCGCAGGCTAAGCGCGCCGCGTCTTCACGCTGCAAGGACGCCCTCGACGGGCTGCTCTGGGCCTGGTGTGAGACTACTGGGCCGGAGCGGCTTCGTCCTTTTTCATCATCGCCCCGCCGTTCATCATCCCGCTCTTGTGCTTCTTGGTCTTCTTCATGCTGCCCTTGGTCATCATGGCGTCGCCCGACATCTTCGAGGTGCCGTCGCCCGTCTCGGCCGCCCGAGCGGCGGGAGCGAGCGACAGGCCGACGCAAAGGGCGAGCGCCGAACAGGCGAGAGCGATTGGCTTGGTCATGGTCTGATCTTCCGAAGAGGAGCGCTCGGCCGGAGGCCTGCTCTCACGAGGACAGTGGCGAGAATGCGCCACCGTGCTGATGTTCGCTCGTGCCGCGATTGCGGTTACAGGTCGCGCCCAAGGCTTCGGGCTGAACCGCCGGCAGTGTCTCAGTTTGAAACCGACGGGGCTGACCCGCCGCCAGCGAAGGGCCGCTACAGCCCTGCAGAATGCACCGGGATCAAGAAGATTAAGGTCGAGGGACATCCGACCGCGCGCACCGTTCGACCGGCGAGCGATCGAACCTCACGATGCGGATTCACAGTCACCGCTTCACCCGGCTCACGAACGCCTTCTCTAAAACATTCGAGAACCACGCCCACATGGTGGCCCTGTATGCGGTCTGGTAGAACTTCTGCCGCATCCACAAGTCGCTTCGGGTGTCGCCAGCGATGGCTGCGAACATCTCGGATCGGTTTTGGAGCATGGAAAAGATCACCGAGATGATCGAGGCGGGATTGCCGAGGTCGGGCAAGCGCGGACCTTACAAGAAGGCGTTCTATTGGGGCTGAGATGAGCAAATCAGGGACAGAAGCCGTGCAGGTCGTGAGGCCCGGTCACACCTATATCGGGCAGCAGGGCCTTAGGTATGATTCAGGCGCCTCCGCCGAAACGGTCGGGGCTAAGCAAATTTGCTTCAACGTACTACCAATGCCGCCCGGGGCCAGGGCAAGGGTTCATTTTCACCGAGGGATAGAAACAATCGCCTATCTGCTCGAAGGGGAATGCGCCGTCTACTACGGCGACGATGTCGAGTGCCGTGTGGAAATGCACAAAGGCGATCAGATCTTTCTCCCGGCAAATGTGCCTCATGCGCCATCGAACGAAAGCAGCGCTGTTTGCATCTGGGCGGTAGTTCACGGCTCAGGCAGCGATCAAGAGGGGATCGTCCTCCTGCCTGCACTTGATGCGGCGCTCGCATCCAATTCAAAATGAGACACTACCGAACCGCCGCTCAAGATGCACCACGCTCGAAATGAGAGGCGTCATCTCCGGCCATTGGGCGCGGTCGACGGCCCATCGGCAATGCCATATCGGCGACAAAGCGCGCGTGCGAGCCGGCGCGCTCCTCGATCCTTAGCATTTCGTTCCATTTGGCCATGCGTTCCGATCGTGAGAACGAGCCGACCTTCAGTTGACCGGCCTGCCACCCGACCGCGAGATGCGCGATCGTGACGTCTTCCGTCTCGCCGGACCGGGCCGAGACAATCGTCCCGAAACCGGCGGCTCGGCCCGCGTCGCAAGCCGCCTTGGCCTCGGTGACGGTTCCAGCCTGATTGACCTTGATCAGCACCGCATTGACGCTCTGCTCCGCCGCCGCAGCCTCGACAAGGGTCGCGTTGGTGACCAGGGCGTCGTCGCCGATCACCTGCACGCGATGCCCCACGGCGGCCGTGAAACGCCGCAGTCCGGCGACGTCATCCTCGCCGAGCGGATCCTCTATCGAAAGGATCGGATAGCGGTTGCACCAGCCGACCAGCTTTTCGATCAGGCCGTCGCTGTCGAGTTCGCGTTTGTCCAGGCCCAAGCGGTAGCGGCCGCCATGGCCGAATTCGGATGCGGCGATGTCGAGGGAGATGTGAACCTCCTGTCCGGGCACAAAGCCAGCGCGCTCGATCGCCCGCATCAGCGCGTCGAGCGCCTCCTCGTTCGAGCCGAACGCAGGCCACCAACCCCCCTCGTCGGCCACACCGGACAGCAGGCCGCGCTCCGCCATGATGGAGCCGGCCGCCCGATACACTTCGGCCGTCACGTCGAGAGCCTCGGCGAAGCTACCGGCCCGGGGAACCATGACCATGAAATCCTGGACATCGGTGCGGCGGCCGGCATGCGCGCCGCCCCCAAAAATCTGGATCTCCGGCAGCGGGATCGTGACCGCGCCGTCACCGGCCAGGTAACGCCAGAGCGGCAGGTGCCGGCTGGCGGCGGCGGCGTGCAGCACGGCCAGCGACACGGCGACGGTCGCGTTGCCGCCAAGCCGTTGCTTCGTCGGTGTCCCATCGAGCGCGATCAGGCGCTCGTCGACCGCTGCCTGATCGAACGGATCGGCGCCGCGCAGCGCGGGATCGATCGTCTCGACAATGCCGCGGATGACCTGGCGAACGTCGTAGCCCCCGAATGCTGTGCCACCGTCCCGCAGATCGACGGCCTCTCGTGTCCCGCGCGAAGCGCCGGCGGGGGCCATGCCTCGTCCGATCGTGCCGTCGCTGAGCGTCACCTCCGCTTCGACCGTCGGCCGGCCGCGCGAATCCCAGATACGGCGGGCGTGCACGCGATCGATGAGAGGCGTCGTCAAGGCTGGGCCATCCAGGCGTCGGTGATCGCGCCAAGGCGATCGGGCGGTGCAACGATGAGGGGGATCGCGCAGCGGCGCACCACGTCGCGTTCCGCCTCGGTGGTCAGGTATTCGACCGGGGATTTGCCGTCAACGCGGGCCAGGAACAGGGCCGGCAACAGCGCCGCCGCCCGCCGCTCGAGGTCGATCGGGTCCTCCCACGTCACGACCGCGAGATAAGCGCGCGCCAGCTCATCGAAACTGGCGAGATACAATTCGCGTGGGGCTTCCGCGCGGGCGCCCTTGAGGAGCAGGTGGTTGAGACAGAACGCGAGGTCGAAAGCCGGATCGCCGTAGCAGGCGCATTCGGCATCGAGAAACACGGGCCCTTGCGGCCCGATCAGGATGTTCTTGGGGCTGATGTCGCCGTGCATGAGCGCGATTCCCTGCGCGGCCGTGTCATCGGCCAAGCGCCCCAGTTTCGAGGCGAGCGCCGGGTGGGCACGGCCGGTCGCGCGCAGGTAGGGGTCCAGCCGCAGCTGCTCGAAGGCCCCGCCGAACGCGAAGTCGGCCGCCAACCGCTCGTCCGCGGCGCTCCGGGCATGAAGCGTCGCGAGTGACTGGCCGACCTCCGCCGCGAACGCGTGGTCGACCTTGCCTTCGAGGAGCTGCGTCTTCCAGACCGGATGCAGGGCAGGATCCAGGTACGCCATGGCAAAAAGCCCGGCCGCGCGATCCTCACCCAGAACGGTCGGGACCGCCTGGGGCAGCGAAGCACTAGCAAAGCGCATCCAAGCGACTTCCGCGGCGTTGCGGCTCACTGGCGCCTCCCACACTGCGGCGACCTTCAGAAACGGCAGAGCCCGTTTGACGCAGAAGCGGCGTCCCCCGATGTCGATCAGGCGGATGTCGGACGACACCCCGCCTGTCAGAGACGTGGCCTCGAAGGATTCGCCGGGCGCGAGCAGCCCCATCCTCACGAGCGAGGTTTCGAGCTTGGCACGATCGTGTTCAGGCGACATGAATTCCGTCAGCTACAGCACGCCAGGGCTTAACAGGCTACGCGCCACCGGGTCATCCGCTAAGCTGAAGCGGAGAATCAGGCGGAGAACCACATGCCGACGCATCGCCTCGAAGCAACCAGCTGGCTGAACGCCCTCGGCACCTTTCCACCCGTTCTGCACTGCGCGAGCGGTGACATCGTCATCACCGAGACCCTCGACGCCGGCGGGTTCGACCGGAACGGCGTCGCGAGGGCCTCGTCGCCCAACCCGGTCAACGGGCCGATCTTCGTCGAGGGCGCCGAGCCCGGCGACGCGCTTCTTGTCGAGATCCTGCGCATGACGCCGACGCGCGACACGGGATGGACCTACGCGCCGCTCGCCCCCAATGTCGTCGACCCGCAATTCGTGCGTTCGCTGCCGCCTCAGGAGCGCTTCACCTGGCTGATCGACCGCGAGGCGCAAACCGTGCGGCTCAAGGAGCCGCCGCCAGATCTTGCCGACTTCGTGCTGAAGCTGGAGCCGATGATCGGCTGCTTCGGCGTGGCGCCGAGCTTGAAACAGGCCTTCTCGAACGCAACGAGCGCCGAGAACGGCGGCAACATGGACTACCGCGGCTTCGGACCTGGAACCAAGGTGTGGTTCCCGGTTGCGGCGCCGGGCGCGTTGTTTGCGCTCGGCGACGGTCACGCCGTGCAGGGCGATGGGGAGATCGTCGGCACCGGAATCGAGACGACCTTCGAAGTGGAAGTGCGTCTTACGGTCGATAAGGGCCGAAGCCTGAAGTGGCCGCGAGGCGAGACCGCGACGGACATCTTCACGGTCGGCAATGCGCGTCCACTGGACCAGGCGCTCCAGCACGCGACAACCGAAATGCTGAAGTGGCTGACGACCGACTACGGCCTCTCAGCGATGTCGGCGAGCCATCTGCTGGGCCAGGTGGTGCGGTACGACGTCGGGAACGTCTTCGACCCTGCCTATACGATGGTCTGCAGGGTCGCGAAGGCCTGGCTGAGGCGGTGATGGATCGCGCCGGCGATTAGGCCTTGACCTGCAGCAGCGCGAAACCGTTCTGCAGGTGGTCGGCGAGGGACCGGCCGCTCGGGTCGTTGCGGCGTGCCTCGTTGGCCAATCGCATGACGCCCATCGCGACCATCGCGGTCACGCGAAGGGACGGTCGTCGCTCGGGTTCCGGCCAGAGTTCGCACAAGGTCGAAAACACCGTCTGCTCCATTTCGATGTAGAAGGCCTGCTTGCGGATGCGGAGTGCTTCCGTGGAGTTCAGGATCCGATCGACCACCACGCTCTGTTCGGTCTCGTAGCGGGACATCAGCTTCACAAGCGTGTTGCGGACCGCATCGAGCGGGCTCTGATCCTTCGATTCGGCCAACAAAATCGAGCGAAACGCGTCCACGAAGCCAGTGCCCTTCCAGTACTGGAGCACTTCGTCCTTGGTCTTGAAGTAGTAGAACAGCGTTCGCGGCGAGATACCCGCGGCGGCCGCGACGGCTTCCAGGGTCGTTGCGTCGTAGCCCCGCTCGACGAAGAGCTTCAGGCCCTCCTCCGCAATGCGGCGGAGCGTCTCGCGACGTTTGCGTGCGCGCAAACTTTCAGTCTTGAGCGGTCCCTGCTCCATGCGTCTCGTGATGCCACGGAACTGGGGGGTTGCAAAGCTGCAGTGACTGTAATATTTCCACCTTACAGTGGGTGTAAGTTTCAGGACGGCCGTGAGATATGCTCACGAAGCGGTCGCTCCGGCCCACGACGAAAGGCCGTTATGGAATCCAGCATCACGCTCACCCTCAACGGGGTGTCGCGGGCGATCGCGATCGACGATCCGCGCACCACCCTCCTCGATCTCCTCCGCGAGCGCCTCGACCTGACCGGCACCAAGAAAGGCTGCGATCGCGGCCAATGTGGCGCCTGCACAGTCCACGTCGACGGACGCCGGGTGAATTCCTGCCTCACCCTCGCACTTTCGTGCGACGGCGCGGACGTCCTGACCATCGAGGGTCTCGCGCAGGGCGATGACCTCCATCCGGTCCAGGCCGCCTTTATCGAACACGATGGTTTTCAGTGCGGCTTCTGCACACCGGGGCAGATCATGAGCGCCGTCGGCCTGCTTCAAGAAGGCCACGCGGGGAGTGATCCGGAGGCCGTGCGAGAAGGCATGAGCGGCAATCTCTGCCGCTGCGGGGCCTATGCGGGCATTACCGAAGCCGTGCTCGACGCGCAGGCCCGTGTGACCCGGCAGACTCAGGGAGAAGCGGCATGAACCGTTTCGACTATGTGCGGCCAGCTTCGGTCGCCGAAGCGGTCGCCGCAGGCACCGAAGCCGGCAGCGCCTACCTTGCGGGCGGCACGAATCTCCTGGACCTCATGAAGGGCGACGTGGTGCGGCCCGGACGGCTGATCGACATCAGCCGGCTCCCCGGGCTGGACGCGATCGACCTGCTGCCCGATGGCGGCATGCGGATCGGTGCGCTGGTGAAGAACAGCGACCTCGCCTATCACCCCGACTTCGCCAAGCGCTACCCGGCCGCGGCCGAGGCGCTGCTCTCCGGCGCCTCGGCGCAGCTCCGCAACGCCGCGACGGCCGCGGGCAACATCCTGCAGCGCACCCGCTGCGCCTATTTCTACGATCCCGCGAGCGCCTGCAACAAGCGGGAGCCGGGCACCGGCTGCGATGCGCTGGGCGGCGAAAACCACCTGCACGCCGTGCTCGGCTGGAGCGAACACTGCATTGCGACCCATCCCTCCGATTTCTGCGTCCCGCTGGCATCCCTCGAGGCCGTGATCGAGATCGAGGGCCCCGGCGGTCGCCGCGAAATCCCGTTTGAGGCATTCCATCGCCTGCCGGGGCAGGAGCCTCAGCGCGAGACGGCGCTGGAACCCGGCGAACTCGTGATCGCGATCCGTCTGCCCGCGGATGCGGCGACCTTCGCCGGGCATTCGCGCTACCTCAAGATCCGCGAGCGCACCTCCTATGCCTTCGCGGTGGTCTCGGCTGCCGCAAGCCTGCGCCTCGATGGTGCGACCATCGTCGAAGCCCGGCTGGCACTTGGCAGCGTCGCCCTGAAACCATGGCGGGCGCGTGAAGCCGAGCGGGTGCTCGCCGGCAAGCCGTGCGGCGAGGCCGCCTTCGCCGAAGCGGCGGCGGCGGCCCTGGCCGAGGCAAAACCGTCCGGCGATAACACGTTCAAGATCGAGCTGGCACGCCGCGTCATCGTGCGCGCCCTGGGCCTTGCTGCCAAGGGCACGCCGGATCGCATGCCGGCACTGCCCGCCTCCCTGTTTGCACAATCCGAAGGAGCTGCCGTCCATGTCTGAGACCGCGCCCGTCCATATCCGCCACGGTTCGAGTATCGGGCAGCCGCTGACCCGCGTCGAAGGATTGCTCAAGGTCACGGGGCGAGCCCGCTATGCCGCAGACAATCACCCCGCCGGCATGCTCTATGCCGTGATCGCGACCAGCACGATCGCGCGCGGTCGTGTTGCGTCTCTCGATATCGCAGCCGCCAAGGCGCACCCCGGTGTGGTCGAGGTGATGACGCCGGCGAATGCGCCCAAGCTCGCCCAGGATCCGGACCTGAAGGACACGCCCTTCACGTTCCGGATGGAGCTCCTGCAGAACGATCAGGTGCGCTATGCCAATCAGGCTATCGCGGTGGTGATTGCGACCTCACTCGAGGCCGCCACCGAAGGCGCGATGCTGCTGCGCCCGACCTATCAGGCCGAGCCCCCGCGGGTCGACCTCGAAAGCGCGCCCCGCTTCGTGCCGCCCGCCGTTGGCGTCGGCAGTCCGTCCAGGGAGGTGCATGGGGACGTGGCGACGGGCTTCTCGTCAGCCGAACGGCGGATCGAGGCCACCTACGACACCCCGTCGCAATACCACAACGCCATGGAGCCGCACGGCGTCGTGGCGTCCTGGACGGGCGACGCGCTCACGCTCGACACGCCGAGCCAGGGCATGGCCATGGCGCAGATGCGCATCGCCGGACTGTTCGGAATCAGCCCAGCCGACATCCACATCCGCAGCCCGTTTCTCGGCGGCGGCTTCGGCTCGAAGGGACTGATCTCCGGGCCGCAGCTCCTCGGCATCATGGCGGCACGGCTGGTCGGCAAACCCGTTAAGCTGGTGCTGCGCCGGGACCAGATGTACGGGCCGGTGGGCCATCGCGCCGCGACCAAGCAGACGATCCGCTTGGGTGCGGGGACGGATGGCAGCTTAACCGCAATCGACCACCACACCGTCACAGCCACCAGCAGTTTCGATGAGTTCTTCGAGCCGAGCGGTGGGGTCTCCCACACGCTCTATGCCACGCCTGCGGTGTCCACCACCTACGAAGGCGTTCGGCTCGACACGGGGACGCCGCTGTTCATGCGTGCGCCCGGCGAGGCCTCGGGCAGCATCGCGCTCGAAGGCGCGATCGACGAGATGGCCGAGGCCTGCGGCATGGACCCGCTGGACTTCCGACTGAAGAACTACGCCGAGACCGAGCCGATGACGGGAAAGCCGTTCTCCTCGAAGGCGCTGCGCGAGTGCTATGCGCAGGGTGCACGCCGGTTTGGCTGGGCAGGTCGGCCACGCGCGACCCGGCTGATGCGTGACGACGCCGGCCTGCTTGTCGGCTGGGGCGTGGGGACCGCGACCTTCCCGGCGCTCATGTTCCAGGCCGAGGCCCGGGCGGAACTTCGCGCCGACGGCACCGGTACCGTCGATATCGGGGCGCATGACATGGGGCAGGGGGCCTGGACAGCCCTCGCGCAGATCGCGGCCGACGGGATCGGACTCCCGCTCGACCGCGTGACCTTCAACATGGGCACCTCCGACCTGCCGAACGGCGGCATCGCGGGCGGCTCGGCCCACACGGCGACGGCCGGCAATGCTATCCACAGCGCCGGTGCAGCGGTGATCGCCGCGCTTGCCGACCTCGCCACCAACGACGAGAGCTCACTCCTGTTCGGTGCCGGCAATGCCGGCGTCGCGGCCCGTGACGGGCGGCTGCATCGCCGTGACGACGAGACCCGGAGCGAGAGCTACCAGGAGATTCTGGCCCGTGCCGGCCGGGCTTCGGTCGAAGGGAAAGGGCAGGCTACACCCGACCCGGCGGCGCAGCAAAGCTACGCCATGCACGCGCACGGCGCCGTCTTTGCCGAGGTGAAGGTCGATCCGGATCTCGGCCAGATTCGCGTGTCCCGCCTCGTCGGCGCCTTCGCGGCTGGTCGCGTTATCAATCCCCGCATGGTGGAGAGCCAGTACCTCGGCGGCATGATTTGGGGCATTTCGTTCGCGCTGCACGAAAAGGCGGACGTCGACCGACGAACCGGCCGCATCATGAACGCCAACCTGGCCGAGTATCACGTGCCGGTGAATGCCGACGTTCCAGCGCTCGAGGCGATCCTCGTCGAGGAGCACGACCCCCACGTCAACGCGCTCGGCATCAAGGGTGTGGGCGAAATCGGCGTCACCGGGACCGCGGGCGCCATCGCCAATGCCGTCTGGCACGCGACGGGAATCCGCGTCCGCTCGACGCCGATCACGCTCGACAAGCTGCTCATGTGACCACAAGGGGCTGACGCAAATCGCGCGCCTTGGCCAACAACGCGCGCGAAGCCGCAGTCCTACCGTGGGCCGTGCTGTCTCGCGACACGCTTATCCACGCCCGACGTAAGGCATCTTGGTCGCCATGATGGTCATGGTCAGCACATTGGCCTCGAGCGGCAGGCCGGCCATGTAGACCACGGCGTCGGCCACGTGCTTCACGTCGAAGGTCGGCTCGACCTTGATGCTGAGGTCCGGCTGCAGCACGCCCGACTTCATCTTGGACGCCATCGGCGTTTCGGTGTTGCCGATATCGATCTGGCCGCAGGCGATATCGTATTTGCGTCCGTCGAGTGCGGTCGACCGGGTCAGGCCGAGAACCGCGTGCTTGGACGCCGTGTAGGGCGCGGAATTCGGACGCGGCATGGTGGCCGAGATCGACCCGTTGTTGATGATGCGTCCGCCGCGCGGGTCCTGGTCCTTCATGATGCGGAAGGCCTCGCGCGTACAGAGAAATACGCCGGTCACGTTGGTGTCGATCACCGACTTCCATTGGGCAAACGACAGGTCTTCGATGTTGACGTTCGGGGCGTTGGTGCCGGCATTGTTGAACAGAACGTCGAGCCGCCCGAACTGCTGCTTGATCGCGGCGAACAGCGCCGCGACCGAGGCCTCGTCGGTCAGGTCGGCCGGGATCGCGACGGCCTGGCCGCCCGCCTGCTGCGCTACCTCCTCGAGCACCTCCCGGCGGCGGCCGGTCAGCACGAGCCGATAGCCCGCAGCGCCAAGCGCCAGCGCCACGGCCTTCCCGATGCCCGTGCCGGCGCCGGTGACCAGTGCAATCTTGTTCGAGGCAGGCATGGTTCACTCCCGAATACGGCACGGCTCGACGGCCGCTCTCGATGACTGGCTCAACCTTCACATCTGAGCGGGCGCCCGCGCGTTCTTCTTCGCAGGTCGCGGTGCTGACGATCGCATGCAGGGCCTTAGCGCAAAGACCGCCAGGCTTTCAGGAAAAAATCCGGCGTGCCGAAATTTCCCGACTTCAGCGCGAGCACGACGTCCGGGCCGGAGCGGCTGCGCGTCCACGGCACCCCGGGATCGATCTCGGGGCCGATCGACAAGCGCCTTGACGCCAAGGGCGTTCACGACCGCGCCCGACGTCTCGCCGCCGGCGACGAGAATGCGCGAGAAGCCACGTTCGGGGAGGAGCTTGGGCGACGTCGCGCAGAAGGTTTTCGACGAGATCTCCGGCGGTTTCGCGCCCGAGCCGGGCCTGGACGTCACGCACGGCTCGGGCTCATCGCTGGAATAGACGAGGGGGACATGGTCCGTCGGTTGGCGGTCGAGCCAGTCGATCACTGCGCGGCCGTGTGCGTCTGTCGGCAATGGCAAGCGGGTCGATGCGAAGGGCCGGCAGCCCGGCTCCGATCGCGCGCTGCACCTGGTCGCGCGTGGCGGCCGAGCAGGAGCCGGCTAGGACCACGGCGCGGCCGGGCGGCGCGGCGAGCGCTTCTGCCGGCGGGGTAAGAACGCAAGAAGCCCCAGGTCGCGATAAGCCGCCGGCAAGCCCGATCGCCACGCCGGAACCGCCGGTGACCAACTCGAGATCCGCCGCCGCGGCACCGATGGCGCGCAGATGCACGTCGGTGATCGCATCGACAATGGCGATCGGGCCGCCGCGCCCCCAGTTCGCGGGTGAAAGCGGCACGGATGGCCGCTGGACCAGCATCGACATCGGGGTAGGCCACGTGCCCCACCTCTCCCCTTGTCTGCCGTCGCAGGACGCGCCGCAGGTCCGAATCGCGCATGGGCGTCAGCGGGTGGTCGCGCATCGAGCTTTCGGCAAGCGGTACGCCGCCCACGAACGAGCTGGCCCATGTAGATGGAACGGCCGTTGGCCGGAAACGCAGGGCAGGCGATGGTGAACGGAATGCCGAAGCGTTCCATGCAGAGCTTCGGCGACCGGGCCGATGTTGCCCTGATCGGTCGAAGTCGAAGGTGGAGCAGTACTTGAAGAACAGCCGCTTTGCGCCGCCGTTCTTCAGTCGTTCGGCCGCAGCGATCGACTGCGCCACCGCGTCGTCCGCCGGAATGGTGCGCGACTTCAGTGCCACCACGACCGCGTCGACGTCGTCCAGGTCGAGGTCAGCCTCGGGCAGACCGGTCGTCTGCACCGTGCGCAGGCCCTCGCGCGACAGCATCAGCGACAGATCCGTCGCGCCGGTGAGATCGTCGGCGACGCAGCCGAGAAGCATGGATTTCGCTCGCTGAGGATCGGCCACAAGTGACCAGGATCCCGACACTATAGAGCGGGCCGGCCCGCGTGTTTAGGCCAAAGCGTCGCGCTGACCAAAGCCCGTTCCGCTACGCATCTGCAGGCTTGAAGACCCGCAGCCGATGGCCATCGGGGTCCAGCGCCACGAAAGCGCGGCCAAAATCCATGTCAGTTGGTGCCTCCAGCATGGTCAGGCCATTGCGCTGTCCACGTGGCGTAGACCGCATCGACATCAATCGCCGTGAAGGCCAGTTCGCCACCGCCACCTGCCGCGCCGGGCGGCTGGCTCAACAGTGTGACGCGACCACAGGCCAAGCCGTAGGCCCGACGGGCAGTGCGAACATGGCGAAGGTGGGCGAGGATTCGACCGGCTCGAGCCCGAGCACGTCGGCGTAGAAGGCCGCACTGGCGGCCGGGCTGTCGACATAAAGGATGACGAGATCGGGATGCATGGACGAACTCCGCGTGAGGTGTTCGACGCTATCGCAGGGCGATGTCAGTTTCCGGCAGCAGCCTTCGCGCCTGGTTTAATCCAGGTTTTCGCGCAGGCGCCATTCCGTGACCAGCAGGCGGCGGCGCTGCGGATAGCGCTCCGCCGCGGCTTCGGCGGCCACGATACGGTCGAGCCGGAAATGCCGGAAGTCGGCCCGGAGTTCGCACCAGGCGGCCAGCACCTCGGCGGCCTCGAAGAAGCCGATCGCGACCGGCCAGACCCATCGTTCGGACGCGCGGCCCTTCTTGTCGGTGTAGAACAGTAGCAGCCGCCGCTCGCCACGGATCGCCTCACGTAAGGTCGAGAGATGCGGCGCGGCGGCCGAACCGGGGCCGGCCATCAGCGCGCCCGTGACGACCACGTCTTCGAGTTCGGACGGCAGGACGGCTGCGATCTTGGCGAGCGCGTTGTCCGCGGCGCGGGTCAGGTCCTCGTCGCCCCGCTCGCCGACGAGCCGGAGCCCCAGGATCAGCGCATCGGCTTCATCGGCATCGAACATCAGTGGCGGCAGGAAGTAGCCGGCCTTCAGCACGTAGCCGAGGCCGGCCGAACCTTCGATCGGCGCTCCTTGCGCCTGGAGGGTCGCGACATCGCGATAGGTGGTGCGCAAGGAAACCCCGAGCTCTTCGGCCAGTCGCGCCGCCGAAACGGGCCGGCGGTGTCGGCGCAGGATCTGAACCAGATCGAGAAGGCGGGCGGAGCGGGACACGCCAATCTCCTCCGATGTCGCTAGCTCGTGACGGCCGTACCGACCAGCAGCGCGGCGCCGACGACGAGAACCACGAGAGCCGCCACGAGCTCCAGCCCGGACAGGCAGCAGTGCGGCCTTGCGGGTTCCCGGCCGAACGAGCCGCCGGGCGAGGCTCTTGCCCAGAACCGCGATGGTCGCCAGGGTCCCCGTGGTGATCGCAACACCGAGCGACATGGCCAGGACGGCCGCGATGCCGGCCAGGAACACGCCCTGCACCGACGCGAAGACAAGAACCAGGATGGCGCCCGAACAGGGTCGTGCTCCAGCCGCCAGCACGGTCAAGCCTGCCTCGCGCCAGGACAAACGGACCCTGCCGAGAGCGGTCGGATCGACCGCATGGCAGAAGCAACCCGGTGCGTGCTCGTCGGAAGCCGCAGCTCCGACGCAGACGAACCGCTGCGACGCGGCCCTCGTTGCGGACGCGCTCGCAAACGCCAGGCGCATCGATCCGGCCGGGGCCGCCGGAAGTCAGGCCCGTGTCGAACGAATAACGGCCATCATCGAACAAGGGGCGAAAGAAGCTCGTCTTTCGCCACAACCCCACGAAAGCCGAACCCTTGCGCCAAACCAGCCAGGCACCGAGGCAGGCGACCCCCGCGAAGCTGATCATCTCGACGAAGGAGGCGACGTCCTTCATGTGCTGTGCCGTCGCGTGCAGCAGCAGCGCCAGCGTACCGACGAGCACCACCGCAACGGCGCCCTGCAGCAGCGCGGCCAGGAGGGAAAGCACGATGCCGCGCCGCAACGCCCGCTCGTTGGCGATCATGTAGGAGGCGAGCACGGCCTTGCCGTGTCCGGGGCCCGCCGCATGGAACACGCCGTACACGAACCCGATGCCCATCAGCCACCACAGGGCCACGCCGTCGGTCCGCACCGCACGCACACCAAGCGAGAGCTGGTGCTCGAACCAGCCCTGCTGCGCCAACAGCCAGCCGGTCAGGCCGGTGGGGCTGCCGCCGCCCTCCGAGATGCCGACCCCGAACGGGTTGTGGGCCTGTGCCAAGGCCGGACCGGCGCAGAGCAGGACGGCGATCGCTGCGATCGCGGCGGCACGCGGCCTCATGGGCATGCGATAATCGCCCGTGGCGCGAGTTTGATGCCGAAATCCATGCCGGGCGACATGTTGGTGAAGAACGCTTCCGAGAGCTTCTGGCTGTCCGTGGAGTCGAGCGAAGCCGGTTTCGCGACGCTCACCGAGCAGCCCGTCGGGGCGTCGACGAGGGTCACTGGCGTCTTGGGATCGTAGTCGAAGGCGACGAAATAGGTCGGGTCGTAGACCTGAAGGGAAAAGAAGCTGCCGGTTCTGGTCGGCACCTTCAGCGGCAGCGTGAAGTGCAGGGTGATGAGCTTGTCCTGGCCCTCTTCGAGCCAGTAATCGACCGGATCGTTGAACAGGACGGCCTTGCCACCGGTCTTGCCCACCGTGAACCAGCCGAATTCGGCGAGTGAATCGACATTTGTCTTGGCCAGAGGCGCCAACTCGTCACGCGTCAGGATCTTGTCCGGATCGCCGAGACCCTGGATGGCAAAGGACGAGTACATATCGTCGAACGTCCAGGTCGCCTTGATCGCCGAGATGCGACCGTCGGGCGCGAAGACAAGGCTTTCCTTGGCGGTGACGAACACGTGCGGATGCGCAAGGGCCGGCACAGCGCCAGCCAGAATGCTCGCAGGCAGCCACGGTCGCGACAACCCGCGCCCGCGTTCTCGCCCCGACAGCCCTTCTCCCCAGAAACCTGCGGATCGCCCCGCTCCGTTCAGAATCGGTCCTTCATGGCTGATGAAGCTTGAACCGGGCTGAACTGAGGCGGTCAGGCAGCGATGCGGCGCTCGAGGAATTGGCCGACGCGTTCGAGCGCCCGCTCGATGTTCTCGGCCGAATTGGCGTAGCTGAAGCGCAGATAGCCCTCGCCGTGGACGCCGAAGTCGGGCCCGCCGATGGTGGCGACGCCCGCTTCCTCGAGCAGAGCCGAGGCGAGCGGCTTCGCCTTCCAGCCGGTGCGCGAGACGTTGGGGAACGCGTAGAACGCGCCCTTCGGCGTCGCGGCGCTGACGCCCGGCAGGCGGTTCAGCCCGTCGACGATCAGCTTCCGCCGCTTGTCGAAGGCCGCCACCATGGCGCGCACAGCGTCCTGCGGCCCTTGCAGCGCCGCGAGGCCGGCATATTGCGTCGGCGCATTGGTGCAGGAGAACGAGTTGACCACGAGCTTGCGCGCTTTGTCGTAGAGCGCTTCCGGCCAGACGCTGAAGCCGAGCCGCCAGCCCGTCATCGCATAGGTCTTGGACCAGCCGTCGAGCAGGATCAGGCGGTCGCGGATCGACGGATAGGCGAGCAAGCGTCTGGTGCTCGAGCCCATCATAGGTCATCTGCCCGTAGATCTCGTCCGACATGAGCGCCACGTGCGGGTGACGTTCGAGGCCGGCCACCAGCGCGTCGATCTCGGCCTTCGGCGTCACGCCGCCGGTCGGGTTGGCGGGCGAGTTGATGATGAGAAGCCGCGTCTTCGGCGTGATCAGCGCCAGCGTCTCGGCGGCCGAGAAGGCGAAGCCGTTCTCCTCGCGGATCGGCACCGGCACCGGCGTGGCGCCGGTGAACTCGATCATCGACCGATAGATCGGGAAGCCGGGGTCCGGATAGAGGATCTCGGCGCCGGGCTCGCCGAACATCAGGATGGCCATGAACATGGTCACCTTGCCGCCCGGCACGATCATCACCCGGTCGGGCGACACCTCGACGCCGAGGCGCTTGTGCAGGTCGGCCGCGACCGCCTCGCGCAGCGGCAGGATGCCCGTCGCGGGCGTGTAGCCATGGTGGCCGTCGCGCAAAGCCTTGACGGCCGCCTCGACGATGTGAGGCGGCGTCGGGAAGTCCGGCTGGCCGATGCCGAGGTTGATGATGTCGCGCCCCTGGCGGCGCGAGCTCGGTGGCACGGGCCAGAACCGCAAAGGCGTTCTCCTCGCCGATGCGGTCGAAGGCTTCGACGGTGGTGAGCATGGCGAGCGTTCTCCCGATTTTCGATTTGGCGCGCACTGTCGTCATCGGCGGCCGAAAGGCAAGGACGCGGATCGCGTCGAAAGCGGTTCGGCTCGGGCAGCGTCCTTGACGCCGCGCATGCCCATCCTGTAGCGCCCTGCCCAAGGCCGCGCCCCGCGCGCCACTGAAGAACGGCTGACGGAGGCGAACCCGGCAATGGCGCTACCCCGGACGAACGAGGCCGGGCCCGGCCGAGAGGGTGTGGCCCGGATCGTGGTCGCGAGCCTCGTCGGCACGGCGATCGAGTTCTACGATTTCTACATTTACGGGACCGCGGCGGCGCTCGTGATCGGCTCGGTGTTCTTTCCCGACCGCCGCACCCGCCACCCAGGCGCTCAATGCCTTTCTGACCTTCGGCATCGCGTTCCTGGCGCGCCCGATCGGCTCGCTGTTGTTCGGCCATTTCGGTGACCGTATCGGCCGCAAGTCGACGCTTGTGGCGTCGATGCTGGTGATGGGCTTGTCGACCGCGCTGATCGGCTTCCTGCCGGGCTATGCGAGCCGCCGGGATGGCTGCGCCCGATCCTGCTTTGCCTCATGCGCTTCGGCCAGGGCATCGGCCTCGGCGGCGAATGGGGCGGCGCGGCGCTGCTCGCGACCGAGAACGCGCCGCGCTCGATGCGGGCCTGGTTCGGCATGTTCCCGCAGCTCGGGCCGCCGATCGGCTTCCTGCTCGCGAACGGCTTCTTTCTGCTGCTGCTGCTCAACCTCGGCGAGGCGCGGTTTCTCGCCTGGGGCTGGCGCGTGCCGTTCCTGGCCAGCGCCGTCCTCGTGGCGCTCGGGCTTTACGTGCGGATCTGCGTCTGCATGAAACGCCGGCCTTCCAGGCCGCGATCGAGCGCGGCGAGCGCGTGCGCGTGCCGATGGCGGTGCTGCTGCGCCACCATTGGCTGCCGCTCGTGCAGGGCTCGCTGGCCATGGTGGTGTGCTACGCGCTGTTCTACATCGCGACGGTGTTCGCGCTCGGCTACGGCACGGCGGTGCGTCAATTCCGCGCACCGATTTCCTGATGCTGCTCTGCATCGCGGTCGTGTTCATGGCCCT
>CAWGMF010000005.1:0-100832 GCA_963823605.1 uncultured Alphaproteobacteria bacterium
CGACTTCGATTATGGCATTCGGGGTTGGGTGCGGCAACCCGGGGCCCGTTCGATCAATTGGAAGGGAAAAGATAACGCAGAGGCGCAGAGATCGCTGAGATTCACGGAGACTTGTGAGTCGGGCGGAGTCGTCGGCGAAGGGAGGAGGACTCACCACAGAGTTCGCAGAGGGCACGGAGGAAGATGCAGAGAAGAGAGCTAAGCAGATTCGCCGCGGATGAAGAGTTTGCTGAATTGGTCGATGGTGGCGGGGGGGATGGCGACCAGCTTGGTGTTGGCCAGGACGTGCTCGGGGTTGGCCATGCCGACAAGAGCCGTGGTGATGCCGGGGGAGGAGCGGACGAATTGCAGGGCGCGCTGCGGCGTCGGATTCGAGGCCGAGGGCCTCGGCGACGAAGGGGGAGATTGCGCGTGACCTGGCCCTGGAGCAGGGAGGCGCTGGCTACCAGGGTGAGGCCGAGGTCGGAGGCGGCTTCCATGGCGGTTTTTTCTTTGCCGTTGACGGTTTGGTTGCCGAGCGTGAGGGCTTCGGTCATTCCGAGATTGAAGGGAAGCTGGACGAAGCGGAAGTGGTGCTTCTCTCCCGCGATGTCATGCGCGATGTGGCGAATTCGGCAAGATGCATTGAGTCGCGAGCGCGGGCTTCCTGGCGGAAGCCGTTCCAGGTGGCCATGCCGTAGAACTGGATTTTTCCGGCGTCCACCATGGATTCGAGAAAGATGAAAGCGTCGCGGATGCGTTCGAGAAATCGGGGCGCGAGACTTCGCCGAGCTGCGATTCGGGATTGTGGAGATAGTAGACGTCGATGCAATCGACGCCGAGATTTTTGAGGCTGCGGCCGATCTGATTTTCGAGAAAGCGCGGCGTCATACAGTGGCTGCCGCCGACGATGTCGTTCGGAGTGAGGATGCCGGGCTGGATGTATTCGCGATAGAAAATAATCGTTGGGGTCGGAGGGCATCGAGCCGTCGGGAGTGAGGTAGCCGCCCTTGGTGCAGATCACGAATTCTTCGCGGGCGAAACCCTCTTCAGCAAATATTTGATGGCGGCGCCGATGCTGCGTTCGCTGCGTTGAAAGCGATAGTTGATGGCGGTGTCGATGACGTTGATGCCTTTTTCGACGGAGGCTGCGATGCAGGCGGCGTAGGCCTGGTCGGCTTTGTCGCTGGGCGGGCCGAGGTAGGTGCCGATGCCGATGGAGGAGAGGACGAGGCCTTGGGATTCGCGGAAGTGGCCGTCAGCGGCGCGGCCGGGAAATCGTTGCGCGTATTTAGCGGTGCCTGCGGCGGTGGCGTGATGTGGTCATTGTGGGCTCTTTCCTTGATCGGTGCCGGTGCCGGCGTCTGCGGCTGTTGTCGGCTGCGCCGGCGTCTGATTTTTGGCTGCGGCGGTTGCGTCTTTCGGAAGCAGAAGGCGCGAACAGGCGCGCAGGATTTTCGATATGGCCAGTCTTTTTCGCGAAAGAAAATTTCGCCTTCGCGCGGATTACTGTAATACCAGCGGGCCAGAAGCCACAAATGTTCGCCGAGTTCGGTGCGGCTCGCGGATTGACGCGAAGAGTATTTCGGAGCGTTGCGGAGTCGGTCTGCGATCTGCGTTCGCGGTCGCGTTCGTTCGAGATAGTCGCGAAAGATTTGCTCGGCGGAGCGCGGCTGGCCGGCGATTTCGGCGAAGCGGATGTAACAGGGATCGGCGAAGCGTCCGCCGCGGATGGCGAAGGCGGCGATGGTTTGATCTTCGGCAGAGCGCTGGAGGATGACGGCGTTGAAATCCTGAATGCGGCGCGCGAGATCAGGTTTGCCGCGAAGTGCGTCGTCGAGTTTTTCGATGCGCTTGTGAATTGTGGCGGCGCGCTCGAAGTCGAGATCGTCGCTCGCTTTTTCGCGTCGAGTTCGATCGCGGTGCGGAGGGAATTCCGTCGGTGTCGAGAAATTGCACGAGCCGATTGACTTCGGCGTCGTATTCCTCTTTCGAGCAGCCGGCAAAACAAGGCGCGAGACCCATTTTCATTTCGGAGTAGAGGCATCCGGGAAACGTCGGGTCGCGGCGGATTTTGATCTGGCAGCGCCGCACCTTGAAGAAATCGAGGACGCGTTCGGCGAAAGCGAGCGCAAATTTGCGGGAAGGGAACGGGCCATAGTAAGTGCCGGCGGAGGGCGCGCCGGTGGAGTCGACGGAAATGCGGCGCGTAACGATGCAGCGCGGGTACGCGTTGCGCAGCGTGACTTTAAGCACAGCCGGCGGGCGAAGACGCATCAGTTTCGTATAGCGATGCGGGAGATGTTGCTTCGCGTTTTGGTAGTAGGTGAAGTTCTGCTCGAATTTCGAGCCGGTGAGGCGGTAGCGGACGTGCGCGTGAGATCGCGGAGATTGAGGCGCTTGCTGGTGGGATCGAGCGGGCCAAGGAGACGCTGCATGCGCTTGCGGAGATCTTGCGTGCGGATGAGGAGAGGCTCGGCGTTTTCGCGTGAGGTTGGATGAGGCAGACGGCGGGACTCGGCGGGAGAGCGGCGAAGAAATCTTCGTCGCGCGATGCGTCAAAGTCTTGTCCGCAGTCGAGATCGAGCACGGAAGCAGAATACTACGGGGAGGGCGGGGGGACTCAGGGCTGAGAGCCCTTGCCTCTATCGTTTACGGCACGGCTGAAGTCGTGCCATCCCGATCAGCGATCAGACGGCGGGCTTTCTGCTGCGGAGCAGCATGCGGTAGAGGAAGACGACGAGGAGTGTGCAGAGAATCGCCATGGGTGGCAGACCACTGCGAGACGTGGTGGTGAAGGAAGGCGAAACTTTCGGGCACAGCGTGAGGCACAAGCGTGGCTGCGAGAAACATCTGCATGTCGGGAGAGCCAGGTCCACCCTTCAGATATTCGGCGCACATTCTTGCGTAGGGATGGTAGGTGAAGTAGATGAGGACACTTGAGGCGAGCAACAGCCACGGAGCAGAGTCGGCGAGGAGCGACGCCAGAAAATCGGTGAATCCACGCTGTTGGGCAGCGCCTTTGCGCCGGCTGAATACGTATACAACGCTTATGAGCGCGACAGGCAGAACGATGAGCAGTGACAGTCCTGCGAAATTAATGAGCAGACCACTCCATGCAAGAGCGTTAAATTCGAACCGCGATAACGGAGGGGCACATCTCGGAAAAACCTGAGATCTTGCGCGGCTTTCCACTGCTCCAATTGAGAAGAAACCATCGACGCTTCATCGGACTGGCCGAGCGAGGCGTAGAGCGGCGCGAGTTTTACCTGCCATCTCACCGATGTCTCTTGCGAGATATTGTTCGCTCGGAGTTTTCGCGTCGAGGTCGACGCGTTGTGCGAATCGCAATAACTCGTTGTAGCCGGCTAGGGCCTGCTTTACGTTGCCCGATTTTTCGGCAGCGCCGCCGCGCTCGGTGATGTATTGAACGTAAGCTTCCATAACATCGAATCGTGGCTCTCGATTGGTGATTATCACGTGCTGAATGATTTCGGGATCGTGAATGGAGAATCTTGCGCACACGCTTCTGGTTAGCTCAAGTTTCTTCGTCGTGTAGTTGTCGTATCTCGGTGCGGTGAAGGCAGCGTGCATCTCAGAAATCAAATCTGGATTGGTGACGAGACGCTTTGTCGCGTCTGGAATATGTGATTTGCCGTGAACGATGGCGTCGAACGCTTCCAACTCCGCGGGCTGAGCGAGTCGTTCGGCAGCCATGAGGTAAGGCGCGGAATTTTGTGAATCCATTTTCCGAAGCCGTTCGACGCGTTCGCTCGGGAAAGAGTCTCGTGGGTCGAGTTGCAGCCAGGTTCTTCGCGAGACCTCGTAGTGAGCCAGAGTCAGGGATGGATCTTTTTTGATGGCTCGTCCGAATGTGCAAGGGGTGTTTCGTGAGGCGAAGAGGAAAGATGGAAGAGGTCGACAGTTGAAAGTTGAAATGCGCGGAGCTTCTCGAGTTGGGCCAGTCCTCTGAGCCCCGACAAATGGGACCGGTGTATGCACAACGGAGTTTTTCGAGTGCTTGACGGACTTCGGGGTGGAGCAGGATCGCTACGCTACAGATGGTGAGAGCGAGCATGAGCCATAGCGGAGTGCGTGGGTTGCGGGAGTAGCGCGGAGCGAAGGCGGCAGTGGATTCGTTGCCAGAGCTTGAGGCGATCGGGCGACCGAGCGCACGCCATGCGTGCTTTAGCCATTCGCGGAGAAGAAGCATGAAACCTCCGATCAGCCAGGAGATGGCGGCGCCGGCGGATGCTGCGGTGGGGAGTTCGGCGGCGGACCGCCGTTCGCGAGACTGGTAAGACCGAGACGCGGACGATGGCGCGGGCTACGGTTGGCGCGAAGTGGTGGTTGGGATTTGGCGTAGTGGGTGGACATAGCGTCACGCGTTGCCTAGGGCGGGCTTCCAAATTTTGCGTTGTTGGGCGTCGGCCAGTTCTTCTCTTGCCACGCTCGGGCTTCGGAGGTGAGGCGGTAGAGGTGGCGTGGTGGGCGGCCTGCGGCGGCGCCTGTGCCGGGTTGCTCCCAGCTGGTTTCGAGCCAGCGGAGTTTTTCGAGGCGTGGATTGGGGTAGAGGGTGCCGGAGGCGAGGGAGGTTTGTTGGGAGAGGGCGTAGCCGTGGTGCCAGCTCGTCGGCTTGATTAGGAGCGCTTCGAGGAGCGCTAGGGTTTGTGGGGAGATGCGAAGGCGGCGTCCCATGCGGTAAGTCTACATAGGTAGAGATTGATGTCAACAAGAAAAAAGTACTATCCGAGGCGGGTGCATCCGGCAAATTGGGGCGCACCCTTCGAAGCTAGGGAAGAAGGAGGCTCGCGGATAATTCGTGGACGAAGGTGAAGGGTGAGCGATGTTGGGTCTAAACCCCGCGATCTGAGAAACGAGCGCGGCTACAGGGTGGGCTGATCGATTGTCGTTGTCGCTAGGATGGCGATGATTTTGGGAGGCAAAACGAAGGACGAAGCTGGCTACGATTAGAGGACCCAGGAGGAGATGACGAGGCGCTGGATTTCGCTGGTGCCTTCGTAGATTTCGGTGATGCGGGCGTCACGGTAATTGCGTTCGACGGGGTATTCGCGGCTGTAGCCGTTGCCGCCGTGGATCTGGATGGCTTTGTGGGTGACGCGCGTGGACATTTCGCTGGCGAAAAGTTTGGCGATGGCGGCGTCCATGCTGAAGCGGGCGCCGGTGTCTTGTTTCCACGCGGCTTTGCGGATGAGCAGGCGGGCGGCGTCGAGTTCGGTGCTCATGTCGGCGAGCATGAATTGGATGGCCTGGAATTGCGAGATGGGATGGCCGAAGGCCATGCGCTGTTGCGAATATTCGAGGCGGCTTCGAACGCGCCTTGCGCGATGCCGCAGGCTTGCGCGGCGATGCCGATGCGGCCGCCGTCGAGCGTTGAGAGCGCGACTTTGTAGCCTTCGCCTTCGCTGCCGATGCGATTCGATTCGGGGACCTCGCAATCGGTGAAGACGAGTTCGCTGCAGGCGGTGGCGTTGATGCCGAGTTTTTTTTCTTCCTTGCCGACTTTGAAGCCAGGCGTGCCTTTTTCGACGATCAGCGCGGTGATGCCTTTTTCGCCTTTCGGCGGATCGGTGTTGACGTAGACGATGGCGGCGTCGGCGGCGCCGCCGTTGGTGATCCAGGCTTTGGTGCCGTTGATGACGTATTTGTCGCCCTGCTTGACGGCTTTGGTTTGCAGCGCGGCGGCGTTGGAGCCGGCTTGCGGTTCGGTGAGCGCGTAGCAGCCGATTTTTTCGCCGCGCGCGAAGGGGAGCAGGAATTTTTGTTTTTGCTCGACGGTGCCGAGACGATGAATCGGATCGCAGTAGAGCGAATTTTGGACGGAGAGGATGACGCCGGTGGAAGCGCAGGCGCGGGAGATTTCTTCGATGACGATGGTGTAGGAGACGTGATCGAAGCCGGCGCCGCCTTCGGATTCGGGAATCGCGACGCCGGTGAGGCCGAGTTCGGCGGCTTTGCGGAAAAGTTCGCGAGGGAATTTTCCGGTCTCGTCGTTTTCGCGGGCGAGCGGTTTTGACTTCGGACTCGGCGAATTCGCGGACGGATTGCTGGAGGAGTTGTTGGTCTTCGGTGAGTGCGAGATTCACTTCACTTCTCCGGAGCTTACTGTGAAATATTGCCGCAGACGATTGTAAGGTGTGTTGAGGTCTTCGGGAAGCATGCGCGTTTCGCCGACGACGGTCATGAAGTTGGAATCTCCGAACCAACGGGGAAGGGCGTGAAGGTGGATGTGGCCGACAAACGGCGGGAACAGCGCGGCCGAGGTACGAACACGCCGACGTTCATGCCGTCGGGTTTGTAGAGCGCGCGGAAGGCGGATTCAACACGAGGGGCGAGTTGCATCATTTCGGCGAGGGCTTCGGGATCGGCGGTGCCGAGATCGCCGACGTGGGCGTAAGGGACGATCATGACGTGGCCGGAGGTGTAGGGAAAGCGATTGAGGATGATGAAAACTTTCTTGCCGCGATAGACGACGAGAGTTGCGTGATCGTCTTTGCGCTGGATGGCGTCGCAGAAGAAGCATTCGGGGAGCGCACCGCTTTCGGCTTGTTTGAGGTATTGGTAGCGCCAAGGAGTCCAGACGTGGTCCATCGAGGAGGAAGCCTTTCGAGTCGAGCACTTGCGATTCAATTTCAGGATTTAAGGATAGCGTAATTGGGTTGAGAGTTGGCAGGGTTGCAAGGATGAGGCGCGAAGTTGGAATTTAGACGGAATCTAGCGCCACAGTCCGGAGTCGTCGTTATGGCTTCGATTTTGGTTGCATTAAAACCCCGCGATCTGAGAACCGATCGCGGCTACAGGGTGGGGCATTCAACATTGTGCCGAGCGCAAAAAACGCGGGCAGGATGCAGGCGCTACGGGTGCTGCGATTGAAGTTGGTGGAACTTGTAGCGGCTGAGATCCTTCGCTTCGCTCAGGATGACAACGTTGTGGGGATTTCTCGTGCGACAAAAGAAAAACGCCGGCAGGGATGCCGGCGCTACTAAAAGCTGAATTCCGAGGGTCTTTAAGCCGCGAAATAATCTAGGCGGCGGGGACGCCGTCGGCAGTGTTGACGAAGTCTTTTAGTTCTTTGCTGGGCTTGAAGAGGGGATTTTCTTTGGCGGGACTTCGACGCTGGCGCCGGTCTTGGGGTTGCGTCCGACGCGGGAGGGCGTTGGCGCGTGCGAAAGCTGCCGAAGCCGCGGATCTCGATTTGTCGCCTTTTTGAAGAGCGTCGATAATGCTCTCGAAAATAGTTTCGACGATGGTTTCCGACTCCTTGCGCGGGAGTTCGGTCAGCTTGAGGACCTCTTCGATGAGGTCGGCCTTCGTCAATGTAGGTTGCTTTCGTCATCTTCCCGTTGCCTCGTGGGACTGCCACTTGTCAGGTACCGAAACCGTCGCAGCTATGTGATCCGAAACGATTTACGGGGGCACGCCCGGTTGCCCTTGTTACTATCACTAAAATGACCCGCAGGTAAAGGAATTATCCGTCACGGACGACGGGGCGGGTGAGGCCCCGGCGCCCCAAAAGTTTACTTGGATCCCGGCGAGCTTTTGTTTCAAAGCGTCGCCGATGGTTGCGGTCGAAGACGATTTGGTCGTCGAACGATACTGTTCGATTTCGCGGCGTTCGATCTGCTTGGCGGCGGCGCGATAGCCGAGACCGATGCGGCGCGTCTCCGGGCTGATCTTGATGATTTTGAAGTCGTACTCTTTGCCCGGCTCGAGTGGACCCGCGCTCTTGAGCGGACCGGTCGAGGTGCGATGCATTGATGCGGCCGGACCTTCATCGCGACGGCGGCGGTCTTCGATTTCGGTGTTGTGGCAAAGCGCTTCGATGTTGTCGCCGAGTTCGACGAAAGCGCCGAAGGTGGCGATGCGCGAACCGCACGATCTGGCCGACCTTGTGCTGCTTGAACCACCCTGGCGACACCGATCTCGGCGCTGCTGGCCGATCGGTTTGGGCGGCGGCCGGTGCTCCTCGCGGGTTGCGCGCTCGCGGCGCTGTCCGGCTTGGCGATGCCGCGCCTGCTTGGCGCCGGCACGCCCTTCGAGGTGCTGCTGTTCCTGTCGATGGAACTGGCGCTGATGGGCTTCACCTTCGCGCCGATGGGGGCGCTGCTGCCGGAGCTGTTCCCCACCGCGGTGCGCTACAGCGGTGCCTCGACCGCCTACAACATCGGCGGCATTTTGGGCGCCTCGCTCGCGCCCTATCTGGCGCAACGGCTGCTCGACGTCGGCGGCCTCGTCTATGTCGGCGACTACGTCACCGTCGCGGCCTTGCTGAGCTTCGTCGCCATCCTGAGCATGAAAGAGACTCAGGGCCGCGCTTTCTCCTGAGCGCGGCCTGGGCTCACACGAGCCGGCTCAGCTCCGGGCGGTCCTGCCCCGCCGCAGCTCCACGACGGCCGTCGCGAGGCTGATCTTGATCGCCTCCCCGAGCAGGAACGGAGCCAGGCCAACCGCCACCGCCTTGGGCCAGCCGAGCGCCAGACTGAGCCAGACGAGGCCGAAGACGAACACCAGCGCGTCGGCGAGCACGAAGGCGGCCACCGTGCGAACGACGCCGTTCATCCAGCCGCGCCGCGCTGCGGCGCCCGCCAGGATCGCGGCGGGCAGGAAGCCGACGAGATAACCGCCGGTCGGCCCTGCCAGTGCCGCCATGCCGACGCCTTGTGCAAACACAGGCAGCCCCAACAAACCTTCCCCGAGGTAGGTGATGAGCGTTGCGGCCGCGAGCCGGGGACCGGCCATTGCTCCAATCAGCAGCACCGCCAGGGTCTGCAGCGTGATCGGCACCGGCCAAAACGGCACCGAGACATGCGCCGCCACGGCCAGGAGCAACGATCCGAACAGCACGACGGCGAGAACTCGGGATCAGGACGGCGCGGCGGGCGCTCGGCGCGAGCGAGGGGCGGGACGACACGGCGAAACTCCTTTGTGCCGCGCCCGTTGCGCGACGGGTCCTGTCTACCCGCATTTCTCGCGCGAACCAACGCGGCTTTCGCCCTGGTCACAGGATATGCATCGGGGGCGCCACTGGTTTGAAGCGCGACATGACGGCGAAACATCGACCGCGCACTAAGCCGCTGCGGCACATTTTCCTATCGGGATCGCTCCGATGACCCATCTTGATCTGACCGATTGCATCCAGGCGACTCCGGCGCGCACGCTGGTGGCGCTCTCCCGTGAGTTGTCGATCCGCGCCCGCCGGTCCCTCGGCCGACACGCGGGGCGCCGCAGGGCGGCCCCGGGCTCCGAAGGCGCATTCGCTGCCGGCGGACCAGCCCGGATGCATGCCGAAAAGGGCGCTGTCGCGACAAATGCAGAACTCAACCCCTCATGATTTGCGCTGAGAAGCGCTCCACCATGGACCAACGCACTTGAAGATCGTCCTGGACCTTTCCGACCTCGTCGAGCGCGGGCAACTCACGACCGCCGAGGCTGCACGGTTGCGCAGCCTGGCTGCCTCGAACGCTTCGACGTTCGGCATCAACCTGCTGGTCGGGTTCGGCTTGGTGGCGGTGGTGGCGGGTGTCGGCGCACTGGTGCCGACCATCACGACGGCGATCGTCCTCGGCGCTGTTCTGGCAGTGGCCGGCTTCGCGCTTCAGGCTTCGGTGCCGAAGACATGGGATCTGCTCGCCCATTTCTGTGTCGTGGTCGGCTCTCTCAGCTTTTGCGGAGGATTGATTGCGCTCGACGACGGAGCGCTACGGGCCGTTCTGTTCGCCGTGGTCGCGCTGACCGCTCTCGGCGTTCTGGTGAACTCAGGCCTGCTGGTCGCGCTTGCGGTCCTGGCGGTCGGCATCGCGCTCGGCTCCAGCACGGATTACAGCCACGCGTTCTACGCGTTGTCGGTTGAGCAGCCGGCTCTCACCATTCTGGTCTTCGCCGTGATCGCGTTCGCGGCGATGATCGTGTCGCTCCGGGTTCCTGCGCGCCATGAACGCCTGGCGCTGATCGCCGCGCGCGTCGCGGTGATCGCGGTGAACTTCGGGTTCTGGGTCGGCTCGCTGTTCGGCGACAATTTCGGGCGGGTCCGCGCCTGGCTCGAAGCAAATCCGGCACTCGTCAACGATCACAGCGGTGCGGGTATTCCTGCCGGCGCCTTCGCGGCCGGCTGGGCGATCGCCCTGGTCGCGGTGGGCGCCTGGGCCTTGCGCGAGAATCGCATGTGGGTGGTCAACGTGGTCGCCGTGTTCGGCGCCATCGATTTCTACACCCAGTGGTTTGAACGGCTCGGCGCCGATCCGGTCGCGGTGCTCGGCGCCGGTATCCTGACGCTGGCCGTCGCCCTCGCGCTGTGGCGTTTCAATCGGAGCCGGGCGGAGCCGCAGGCGGCCTGAGCGCGACCCGCGCGCGAACCGGAGCGCACTGCCCCGCGTTCGCTCCCGGCACCGATGCGCATCGCGACCTTCAACATCAACAACGTGAACCGGCGCCTGCCGAACCTGCTGGCCTGGCTCGCAGCGACGACCCCGGATGTCGTCTGCCTGCAGGAGCTGAAGGCCGCCGACGATCGGTTTCCCGCTCGCGGCCATCAACGCAGCCGGCTACGGCGCGGTGTGGCGCGGGCAGCCTGCCTGGAACGGCGTCGCCATCCTGGCGCGGGGTGTCGATCCGATCCTGACGCGCGCCACATTGCCCGGTGACCCTGGTGACACGCAGAGTCGCTACATCGAGGCGGCGGTCGGCGGCATCCTGGTCGCTTCGCTTTACCTCCCGAACGGCAATCCGCAACCGGGGCCGAAATTCACCTACAAGCTCGCCTGGTTCGAACGGTTGATCGCCCATGCGGCCGAGCTGTATGGCGAGCGGCGCCCCGGTGGTGCTGGCCGGCGACTACAACGTCGTGCCGACCCCGTTCGACATCTATCCTTCGAAGTCCTGGGGCGCGAACGCTTTGGTGCAGCCTGAAAGCCGGGCCGCCTTTCGCCGGCTGATCGATGCAGGGTGGCTCGATTCGATCCGTGCCATGCATCCAGACCAGCCGATGTACACCTTCTGGGACTACAAGCGGAGCCGTTGGGGGCGCGACGCGGGGCTGCGTCTCGACCACCTGCTTCTCAGCCCGCCGCGGCGCCGCGTCTGCGCGATGCGGGCGTGGACCGCAGTGTCCGCGGAGAAGTCGACGCCAGCGACCACGCGCCGGCGTGGATCGAGTTGGCGGACGCGAGTTGAGACTAGAGTGCCGGCCGTGTGCAGATTTGTATCTTGCTAAGCGTGTCCGCTTCCGACCCTAAGCGGACCTTGGGAAGGTCTGCCTCCGGATTATAAGGCCGCCTCTCGGCCGCTGGTTCATTATACTAGCGGATCTGGAATAGTTATTTTTGAATAATCTACTGAGATACAAGCTGATTGGGCGGTTGAGCATGGGTGCAAACGGCGGCGACACGGTTCATGTCGCGTTTGGTGAGGCCGCAGCGGGAGGCATCAGCGAGGCCCTGGAACTGGTCGGGCGTCACGAACGCGTTCTAGGCCTGCCTGACGACCTCAGCTTTGGACCGATAGATCCGCCAAACCTCGACCTCAGGCGGACCTGGGCCAAATCCGTTCTCCACCACGACTATGACCAATACCAGTGGCTAAGGGGCGCCGCAGAGACCTTCTGGACCGATGCGACCGCAGATCAGGCGTCGCCCGTCGTGTGGGTGTGCAGGACCTACGCGGCAGAGCAAGCGGGATTTCTAGAGTTCATATGGCGGATGGGTGGCCGAGGCTTCGACATCGTCGATGCGACGGACGTCGAGGTTCCCTCGCGGCACGACCCTAACCGTAGTCTGCGACCTTGGGCGCTCGGCCTCCTTACAGGAGAGCAGATCGTCTCGGCTGGCCTGATCGATCAGCGAGCCGCCTTTCCTCAGGGTGAGGCTCAGAGCGCCCGTGCGAGGTGGTCTGAGCTTCGTCGGGAAAACGCCCCGTTCCGCGTGATAAGGGACGGTCGCCTTGTATCGGCGCCGTTATCTTACTTCGACGAGTTTTTATTGAAGTATGCCTCTTCCGACTGGCAGAAGGCGACACGGCTCGTCGGCGAGACGATGGGCCGAATGGTGGACTTGGAGCCGCCGGGACAAAGCCCGGGCGACCACGTTCTGTTTGGCCGTATGGTCGCACTCGGAAAGGCTGGCCTTCTGCAGGTGGAGGGGTCTGGGCCGCAGATGCGCGACTATCGTGTTCGAAAAATGCGTGAGACCCCATCAGACGTCCGCCGAGACCTCACGGGCCCATGACGGCAGACATAAGGGACCGTTCACTGGGCCGGATGCCTTCGTCAAGGACGTCCGCTTCCCACCCTCAGCCGACGAAAGCCGGCTCGATCAGCCTTCCGTCCCAAAACCGAAATTCGATCGTCTCATTCGCTTTTCCGTACCGCCTTAGCCCTTCTAGGCTGTCGGCCATCACCTGCTCATTGCTGCGACTGTCTTCGTGAACGACAGCGTCTGTCAGCTTGCCGTCGACCCGAGTGAGCTCGATTACCCTCCTGCCGTCGACGATGTCTGCGATAAACCGCTCGGCCGCTTCCTCTTCGTCGAGGCCGGAGAGCTCGGCCAAGATGCTGCCGTGTGTGTGCCATTCGAAGCCGTCGAAGCCGATCGTCAGGTCGCCTTCAGGTGAAATCGCGAGAAGCCGAAGCTGCCCGTCAGGGCTACGATGTTCGCGGTCGTCCATCATCATATGGTCCGACACCTTACTTCCGCTGTCCACCCCTAGCGGAAGTCGCAAGCCTAGCTATTGGTCGTCAGAGTCTAGGCAGCGGCGTCTCGCGCAATCCGCGCTGGTCGCGCCAAATGTATTTGCTTTGATACTCGCGCCTTTGTTTCGTCACCTCGTACAGGACGATCCCAGAACTGGTCCCGAGGTTCAGGCTTTCGATCATGCCGAACATCGGGATGCTGACGCACATCTCCGCCCTTTTGACTGCTTGATCACTGATGCCCACCGCTTCACTACCGAACCAGACCGCGAGTTTGGAATACGCGGTGTAGTCGCCCTCGTGGAGAAAAATGCTCGTCTTCCCCTTCACATGCGGTGACGTGACGATAGAGCTGAACCGATTTTTTCGAGATGATCGAAGCAGTCATCTGTGCTATTGAAGCGTTTCACGAAGGTCCATTTCACGGCAGAAACTGAAGTGTCGAAAATGCCTCTTCTCGTGCGTAAATCCTGCCAGTCTTCCGGCAGCGAGTGGCGTGGATCTACCACGTAGACTTTCTCAACTCCTAGCGCGTTAACGTTGCGAATTACCGTTCCGATGTTTTTGATGTCGGTTGGATTCTCCAGCACGGCTATCAAGTTCTTGCAACGGAACGGCTTAATTCCATCGGCGCGCTGTCGCACAGATCTCTTCGGTTCCGCCCTTTGTTCCATAGTAGCCCCTGTTGATCCTGCCAATCGATGCACCCGCAGGCTGAGCGCAACAGAGTCTCCTCTCACCACGCGGTTAATAGCGGCTTCCGACACTGTGCGGACCCAAGCCCATCTGGCTTGCCGTCGGTCGACCCTGTCCAGCCCCAATCAGCCAGGACTTCTTGAAGGGCAAAAAGATCGCCAGAAATGCTCAGGCACGAATAGCCGTAACCTTCCCTGAGCAGCGCATCCACGTGAGGTTTGATGAGTTGCCAATCTGGCTCGACGATCATGCCTGCTTTGCTCCCGGAATCCGGGAGCAAAGCAGTGAACGTAACACGTGCGCCGTCCAAATCGAGGTCAGCAGGCGAGATGCGACGGACTGCGAGGTCTCCGGCCATGAGTTTCCATTGTGTGCCTTGCTCCACGAAGTGTCGCTCCATCAGTTTCGGTCCGCTCCCCACTCAAATCAGCCGTCGCGGATTGCGAAGACATCCCGCTGCGAGGATGTGGCCACGTCAGGGCGGTTCAGCAGGCGGTTGCGAGACTGCAATCGGAAGCGCGACGGCGGCCCCAGCGCGCCCGCGTCGCTTCCCTTGCCGGCCGCTTCGCGATACATCCGGCCCACACGCGCGCTGCAGGGGACAGGCATGGCTGGGCACAGTCAGTTCAAGAACATCATGCACAAGAAGGGCAAGCAGGATGCTGTGCGCTCGAAGGTGTTTTCGAAGCTGGCGCGCGAGATCACGGTCGCGGCGAAGCTCGGCCTTCCCGATCCGAACATGAATCCGCGCCTGCGCGCCGCCATGCTGGCGGCTCGGGCCGAGAACATGCCGAAGGACAATATCGAGCGCGCCATCAAGAAGGCCGCTGGCGGCGAGGGCGAGAACTACGACGAGGTGCGGTACGAGGGTTACGCGCCGGGCGGCGTCGCAGTCATCGTCGAGGCGCTGACCGACAACCGCAATCGCACGGCCGGTGAGGTGCGTTCGTATTTCACGAAATCGGGCGGCGCCTTGGCCGAGACCGGCGCCGTGTCCTTCATGTTCGATCGGATCGGCATGATCGAATATGAGAAGAAGGCCGCATCCGAGGACGCGATGATGGAGGCCGCTCTCGAGGCCGGCGCCGATGACGTCGCCTCGAGCGAGGAGGGCCACGAAGTGGTCACCACGGTCGAAGGCCTGAAGGACGTCTCGAAGTCGTTGGAAGAGAAGTTCGGCGAGCCGCTGCGGGCCGGCCTGGTCTGGAAGCCGCAGAAATCGAATCGCGGTGGACGACGAGGCCGGCGAGAAGATCCTGAGGCTGATCGGATCGCTCGAAGACAACGACGACGTTCAGAAGGTCTACTTCAACGCCGATCTCCCCGAGACTCTGCTGGCCAAGATGGACGCCTGACCGGCGACGAGGAGCGTCCGTGTCCGCATCCGTCCGCATCCTCGGCATCGATCCGGGCCTGCGCCATATGGGCTGGGGCGTGATCGCAGCCGAAGGGTCGCGACTGTCCTTCGTGGCCTGCGGCTCCATCCATTCAGACGGCGATGATCCCTTGAGCGAGCGGCTGCGGTTCTTGCACGAGGAGCTGAGCGCGGTCATCGAGGCGCATCGGCCGCACGAGGCCGCCGTGGAGGAAACCTTCGTCAACCGTGATCCGCAGGGCACGCTGAAGCTCGGTCAGGCTCGGGGAATCGCGCTCGTCGTGCCTGCGCTGGCGGGGCTCGCGGTCGCCGAATATGCGGCGAACCTCGTCAAGAAGACGATCGTCGGCACGGGCCATGCCGAAAAGCAGCAGATCGCGGCCATGCTCAAGATCCTGCTGCCGAAGAGCGACGCCACCAGCCCCGATGCTGCCGACGCCTTGGCGGTCGCCATCACCCACGCCCACCATCGCCGCCCAGCCCGCCTGGAGACAGCCATCGCCCGCTCGGTCGCGAAAGCCGCATCGTGATCGGCAAGCTGACCGGTATCGTCGAGAGCCAGACGGCGGACGCCCTCATCCTCGACGTCAATGGCGTGGGCTACGTGGTGCAGTGTTCGCCGCGCACGCTGTCGCGCCTGCCGGCCACCGGTGAACGCGTCTCGCTCGCCATCGAGACCCAGATGCGCGAGGACGCAATCCGCCTGTTCGGCTTCACCACAGGCGCCGAGCGGGACTGGTTCAGGCTGCTGCAGGGCGTGCAGGGGGTTGGGTCGAAGGTGGCGCTGGCGATCCTTGGCGTGCTGCCGCCGGACGAGTTGACCACCGCCATCGGCCATGGCGACAAGGCTGCGATCGCGCGGGCGCCTGGTGTCGGGCCGAAGCTTGCTGCACGTATCGCGGCCGAACTGAAGGACAAGGCGCCGGCCTTCGGTACTGCCGGCAGCGCGGAAGAGGGCGGCTCGGTGGCTTCTGCGCTCCCTCAGGCGGCGTCGGACGCGATCGCGGCCCTGATCAACCTCGGCTACGCTCGGCCCCAGGTCATGGCGGCCGTCGAAAGGGCTGTCGCGGCGCTTGGTGTCGAAGCAGGCGTGCCGGTGCTGATCCGCCAGGGGCTCAAGCTTCTCTCCGCCTGAGGTCCGCCCGCCAGGGTGGCAGGACGCCGCCAAACTGCGCCGTGATCGCATCGGCCTTCTGTCGCACCAGCCGACCCAGCACCGGAATGCGGGCATCCGAAATACGCGCCATCGGTCCCGAGACGGACATGGCCGCCACGGGGCTCTGGCTCTCGTTGAAGATCACGGCTGCGATACAGCGCAGCCCCACCGCGTGCTCTTCGTCGTCGACCGCGTAGCCCCGCTCGCGGATCTGCACGAGATCGGTCGCCAAGGCGGCCGTGGTCTGGATCGTTTTGACCGTTAGCCGCGGCAGCGCCCTGGCTTGCAACACCTTCGCGAGCTCGGCATCGTCCATCGCCGACAAAAGGGCCTTTCCGACGCCGGAGCAATGCAGCGGCACGCGCGTCCCGGGCCGCGCAAAGGCTCGCATCATCTGCCGGCATTCCACCTGCGACAGGTAGATGGCCTCATCGCTGTCCTCGACCGCGAGATTGACCGTCTCCTCGCTGTCGTTCATCAGGGCCCGCATATGGGGCCGTGCCGTTGCCACCAGATTGCGCGTCTTCAGAAAGGCGTTGCCGGCCGAGAAAGCCTGTACGCCGACCGACCACAGTCGCCGCTCGGCATCGAAGTGCACATAGCGTTCCTGCTCAAGCGTGGTGAGCAGACGGTGCGCGGTCGAGCGCGACAGGCCGACCTGTTGCGCCACCTCCGTCAGGCTCATTCCATCCTCCGAGGCCGCGATCCGATTGACGATCTTCAGGGCGCGCATCAGCGATTGCACCTGGTCGGCACGGTCGGTCGATCGCGGTGCCGGGATCTTCGCCGGGCGGCCGACGTCGACCTGCGGCAACGGTGGTGCATTCGGGATTTCCCGCATCGTGGCTCTCCCTTGCCACTGGCCAGCTGACATCGCTCGATGTGCCGGTTTGGGCCTTAGCGGCTTCCTGCGAAGCCCATTTGCGCATCACATCCGGCCACATCGCGCGCCGCTCGCACGGAACACAATGCCGCCATTCGCACCCGTGACGCATCAGGGCAAGGCCGGGGCGGGCGAGCGCGACATCGTCATGGACCGGTATTGATACTCGATCGCACCAGAGGCCTGCGTCGCGACCGAGCCGGCCTCGACCACCACGGCGTGATCGGGCGACAGGATGCAGACGGGATCGGTGTTGCGCGCGTCGCCTGTCAGCGCGAAGGCCTGGCAGCGGCAGCCGCCGAAATCGATCGCCTGCCGCGAACAGGACCGGCAGGGTTCGCGCATCCAGTCGAGCCCGCGATAGGCGTTGAAGGCCGGTGAATCGAACCAGATCTCTCGCAGCGAGGCCTCCCGCACGGTGAGAAACTGGAGGCCCGGCAGCGTCTCTGCGGCGTGGCAGGGCAGGACCTTGCCGGCGGGCGTCACGTTGAGCGTCTTCTGCGCCCAGCCGCCCATGCAGGCCTTGGGATAACGGGCGTGGAAATCCGGCCGCACGTGATCGACCACGATAGTCCCGGCATGGTGCGCCTTAAGCCGCTCGATCTCCGCCACGGCCTGCTCGGCTTCCGCCCGCGTCGGCATCAGAGCCTCGCGGTTCTTCGAGGCCCAGCCATAATACTGGGTGTGGGCGATCTCGACGCGGCGGGCGCCGAGCGCGATCGCCATTTCGACCATCCGGCCGGCGCGGGACACGTTGGCGCGGTGGATCACGGCATTGACGGTCAAAGGCAGGCCGGCCTCGCGGACGAGCGCCGCCGCCTTCGCCTTGCGCGCGAAGGCGCCCTCGTAGCCGGCGATACGGTCTGCCGAGCTTGCGTCGGCATCCTGAATCGACAGTTGCACGTGATCGAGCCCCGCGGCCGCGAGAGCCGTCCATGCGATCCGGCGTGAGCCCGATCCCCGACGTGATCAGGTTCGAATAGAGGCCGACGCGGGCGCATTGCGGCGACGAGCTCAGCGAGATCCCGCCGCGCCAGCGGCTCGCCACCGGAGAGGTGCACGTGCACGACGCCGAGCGCAGCCGCCTCCGCGAAGACGCGCTGCCAGGTTTCCGTATCGAGTTCGCGCGATCGCGGGTCGAGCGCAAGCGGGTTCGAGCAGTAGGGACAGGCGAGCGGACAGCGGTGGGTCAGCTCCGCAAGGAGGCCGAGCGGGGCCGGGATCTCGGGCCGCGGGCTCACAGATCCAAGCACCTTCTTGTCGGCGAGGCGAGGCAAGCATCGCGCGGACGTCCGCGTCGATGCGGGCGCGGTCGGCTTTGAAGGCTTGTGCGAGGTCGTCGACGATGGCAGTCGAGCGTCGCGTCGCCGGTGCAGCGCTGCAGGACCTCGGCCGCGACCGGATCGAGCTGCAGCACCCGCTCCGGCGCCAGCAACTGCCATTGCGCGCGCGCCTCGTCTCGGCGCAGACGGACGCCGCGCGGCAGGCGCGGTTTGGCGTCGGACGCGATGGCGGCCGCATCCGTCATGCGGCGGCTCGCAGTTCGTCGCCGCGGGCCTCCACGCGCCGGGCGGCGGCACGCCTTCCACATAGGCCGTCCACAGGCCATCGAGCTGCGTCCACAGCACGTCGCATTTGAAGCGCAGCGCATCCATGACCGCGCGCTGCTCGGCCGGAGTTCGAGCCTCGCGTTTCACGTAGTCGAGCGCGAAGTCGCTGTCGCGCCGCGCCTGTTCGGGGCGGGCGGTGAAATAGGCAAGCGTCTCGCGGCTGACGAAGTCGTAGTTCTTCAGCATGCCGGACACCCGCTCGCTGATGATGGTCGGCGAGAACAGCTCGGTCAGCGACGAGGCGATCGCCTCGAGCAGCGTGCGGGTGCGGCAGAACTCGACATAGGCCTCCACCGCGAAACGCGTGGCCGGCAGGATCAACCGGGTCGAGACGACCGCGTTCGCGGTCGAGGCCAAGGCTATCGGTCAGTTTCAGCCAGCGCTCGATGCCGCCGTCGCCCGGGGCCGCGCCGTCGTGATCCTCGATGCGCTTGCGCCATTCGCGTCGGAGATCAGGGTCGCTGCATCCGGGTCAGGACCGTCGCATCCTTGATGGGGATCATCGACTGGTAATAGTAGCGGTTCAGTGCCCAGGCCTGCACCTCGCCCAGCGTGCAGGCGCCGCCGTGCAGCCGCCGGTGGAACCGATGCAGGTTGTGGTAGCGCTCCGCTCCGATCGCCCGAAGCGCGGCCTCGAAGGCCGGACCGTCGAGCAACGGGTCATCAGACGTCGACGTTCACAATGCAAGCTCCATCCCGTCGTGAGCCACGTCCCAGCCGGCTGCTTCCACGATCCTGCGCTCGGCCGAGCCGTCGACCAGAACGGGATTACTGTTGTTGAGGTGAATATAGATCCTTCGGGCAGCCATTCCCACAAACGCGTCGCAGCGAGCCGCCTTCGCCCGAGATGGCAAGATGTCCCATCCGGGACGCGGATTTGGGCGAGAGGCCGAGCCGCGGCATTTCGTCGTCCGTGAAGGTGGTGCCATCGAGCGCCAGGGCGTCGGCACCGCCGAGCCGCTCGACCAGCCTGGGGGTCAGATGCGCCAGGCCGGGCACATAGCAGAACCGTGCGGCGGCCATCCGTGATGTCGAGACCGATAACGGCCTCTGTCTCGGCGCCGATCGTCGACCACATCGGATTCGCGGTAGAGCGGCACCTTGCCCGGGACGGCGAAGGGCGTGATCGTCAGTCCTGCCGCCGCGAAGGGCGCGTCGGGACCGATCGGTGTACGCTGTACCAGGTCAGTGTCGAGGACATCGAAGACGGGCGACGACGTCGAGCTGGCTCAGTGTTTCGGTCGGAGCCGTAGATCGTGAAGCGATGGCCTTCGCGAAGGCAGAGCAGCCCGGCAAGATGGTCGACGTCGCCGCTGCTCAGGACGACCGCAGCGATCGGGGAATTTCGTCCGCCGCTGGCGGGCTGAAGCGCAGGATTGGCGAGGATCTGGTGGCGCAACTCGGGGGCCGCGTCGAGGACCACCCAATGTTGGCCGTCCGCCGAGACCGCCAGACTCGTCTGCGTTCGGGGCCGAACGCGCGGGTCACCTCGCCAGGCGAGGTCACAAACCGGGCAGCGGCAATTCCATTGCGGAACGCCGCCGCCCGCGGCTGAGCCGAGAACGAGCACGCGCAAGGTCAAACCCTCGCACGCGCCCGTCTCAGCCGGTAATCAGAACTCGGCCAACTCGTAGCTGGTCACTTCCATGCCCAGGCAGAGTTCGACGACGACGGGTGTGGTCCAGGCCATAGCGCGTTTCCTTGATGCCGACGGCAAACCGGATACGGATCGAGCCAATGGTTTGCTGCCTTCAGAACTAGCACCCACCCCTGGTCATGCCAATGCCCGACGGGTGCCATTTCCACGATATGGGAAAGCCGCAACGTTGCTGGTCATCGTCCAAATCTGGTTCTACGATTCCCACAGCTCCAACGAGGGCAGCGGCCGTTCAGGCCTGGGAGGGGAACAGGATGAAATCGATCTGGCTTGCGGCCGTCGCCGCGAGCGCGTTGCTGTCCGCTTCGGCGGTCTACGCGCAGGACAAACACGACCGACACGCCGCCCGGTGCGGCCGGCGGGCAACGACAATGCCAACACGATGAACAAGCTGGAAGACTTCAAGTCGACCGGCACGATGCGCACCAATCCTGATGGTGCCGCAGGGCGGCGAAAAGGCCGCAGCGATCAAGAAGACCTTGGCCGGCATCAAGCTGCCGCCGGGGTTCAAGATCAGCCTCTATGCCCTGGTGCCCGACGCGCGCATGATCGCGGTGGGACCCGCAGGGGGTCGTCACCTATGTCAGCACCCGCAAGACCAAGATCTACACGCTGACGGATCGTGGCCACATGGGCGTTGCCGAGGACGTGCGGGAGTTCGCGCCGACGATCCAGTTCAGCAATCCGAACGGCATCTGCTTCTCGAAGGACGGCTTTCTGTTCGCCGTCGAGCAGAACCGGGTACTGACCTTCCCGGCCGCCGAGTTCTTCTACGAGGGTCCGGACGTCGCAGTGGCGCCGGTCGTGAAGCAGGGCGAACTGATCCCGGCCTCGGAGGAAAGCTTCAACCATTCGGCCCGCGTCTGCCGCGTCGGGCCGGACAACAAGCTCTACATCACGCTCGGGCAGCCCTATAACGTCTACGCTCCCGAAAAGTACGATCTCTACTACAAGTGGGGCCTTGGCGGCATCATCCGCATGGATCGCGACGGCAGCAACCGCGAGGTCTACGCGCACGGCGTCCGCAATTCGGTCGGGATGGACTTCAATCCGAAGGACAAGACCCTCTGGTTCACCGACAACCAGGTGGACGGCATGGGCGACGACCAGCCGCCGGGCGAGATCAACCACGCCACCAAGGCCGGGCCAGAACTTCGGCTTCCCGTGGTACGGCGGCGGACATACCCGCACCGTCGAGTACAAGGACCAGACGCCTCCGGCCGACGTGGTGTTCCCGGTGGTCGAGGAGACGGCCCACGCGGCCGACCTCGGCCTGATGGTCTATTCGGGCAAGATGTTCCCGAAGGAATACCAGGGCGCGATCTTCTCGGCCCAGCACGGCTCCTGGAACCGGACCGTGCCGGTCGGCGCGCGCATCATGGTCACCAAGGTCGATGCCGACGGCAAGGCGATCGGACGGCTCGAAGCCCTTTGCAGAAGGCTGGCTCAACGAGGATGGCGAATATGACGGCCGCCCGGTCGACGTCGAGCAGATGCGCGACGGCTCGCTGCTCGTCTCGGACGACCTTGCCGGCGCGGTCTACCGCATCACCTACGAAGGCAAGAAGTAAGCGCCAAGCGTCGCCCCGCGCCTCGGCGCGGGGCGGTCCGGCAGGGCTGATTTCGCATGCTTGCAAAACAGATGGTGGTCGCAGCGGCGCTCATGTTGGGCATACCGTCCGCCTGGGCGGACGGCAGCGCCAGCGCGGGCGCGCAGAAGATCAAGAGCCTGGGGTGCATCGCTTGCCACGGCCGTGACGGCGTCTCGAAGCTGCCGGAGGCGCCGAACCTCGCAGGGCAGGTGCAGACCTATCTCGCGACCGCGCTGCAGGCATACCGAAGCGGAGCGCGGAAGAACGAGCTGATGAATACGGTCGCGGAAAAGTTGACCGACGCGGACATCGCGGATCTGACGGCCTACTATTCCGCCATCCAGGTCAGCGTGACGCCGCCGCCGAAGTAGGCCGGTCGCCTTAGCCCAGCACCATCGCGGCCTGACCGCAGATGTGCAGGCCCGCCTCGGTCTCGTAGGGCGGGATGCCGGTCCCACCATAGTCGGGATGCTCGCTCGACCACAGCAGCGACCAGGGTTGTCCATGGGGCGGGGCGAAAAGCGGCTCGGCGATGCTGCGCGGCTTGAGATCGCGCCCGAAGTTCACGACCAGCAGACGGTCTCCGCCGCCGTCAGCGAAGAAGCGAAGCAGAAAGGCTTCGGGGCCGATCACGGCACCGTCCACCGTCCCCCTGGCACCATCGCGGAACGCGGGGTCTGTGCGGCGCAGGCGGAGCAGGTCGCGGTGCATCCCCACGATACCGCGGCGCGATTCGGCTTCGGACCAGTCCAGTTTGCACGCCTCGAACGTTGCGATCGCTTCGGGGTCAGGCAATTGCGCTTGCCCTTCCGGGGTGGCGAGGCTCGGAAACTGCGACAGGAACTCGCGCCGGCCCTTGCGGACCGCTGCAGCGAGCTCGGGGTCATGATCGGCCATGAATCGGAACGGGGTCGTGGCCCAGAATTCCTGGCCTTGAAACAGAAGCGGCGTGCCCGGCATCAGCAGAAGGAACGCCGTCATCGCGCGCGCCCGTCCAGGGCTCGTCATCTGGTGGAAACGCTGGCCCCGACCTGAATTTGCGACCTGGTCGTGGTTCTCGATGAAGGTGACGAAGGAGGCGGGATCGAGGTCCAGCCCCGGTTTGCCCCGAGGCTGGCTCTGGTGGAAGTAGGTCTGCCCCTGGAAGAGATAGCCGTATTTCGCGGCCGAAATGAACTCCTGCGGCTTGCCCTCGTGGTCCTCATAATAGGCCTCCGAGCGGCCTGTCAGCGCCACAATGGCGGAGTGGTGCAGGTCATCGTTCCAGACGCCGTCGAGCCCATAGCCGCCGGCTTCGATCGGGCGAACGAGGTCCGTGTCTTGCGGCTCGTTTTCGGCAATCACGATGATTGAGCGACCGTTTGCCGCCGCCCGCGCAGCGCGTGTCAGCGCCGCGACGACATGATCGTCCGAGGCATCATGGATGCTCTGGGTGGCGTCGAGCCGCAGCCCATCGAAATGGTATTCATCGATCCAGTAGGCGGCGTTGGCGATGACGAAGTCGCGCATCCCGATCGCGTTTGGCCCATCGAAATTGAGAGCAGAGCCCCATTCGTTGTCGTACCGGTCGGTAAAGTAGTCATCGCTGTAGGCCGAGAGGAAATTGCCGGCCGGACCGAAGTGATTGTAGACCACGTCGAGGATGACACCGAGGCCGGTCGCGTGCGCGCGGTCGATGAAACTGCGGAGGTCATCGGGCTGGCCGTAGAGCCGGGTCGGCGCGAAAAAGTCGACGCCGTCATAGCCCCAGCCGAACGCGCCTGTGAAATCGGCGACCGGCATCATCTCGAGTGCAGTTATGCCGACATCCTTGAGAAACGGCAGCTTCGCGGCGGCAGCCGCCCAGGTCCCTTCCGGCGTGAACGTGCCGACGTGGAACTCGTAGAGCACCTGGCCCTTGATCTCGAGCCCCTTCCAGCCGGCGTCACTCCAGGAGAAAGTCGAAGCATCCACCACCATGGAGGGCCCCAACGGGCCCTCGGGTTGGAACCGGGACGCCGGATCCGGATAAAGATCCGGGTTTTGATCGAGCCGAAATCTGTACAGCGCACCGGCGCCGAGGCCGCGGACGAACGTTTCCCAATAGCCGTTCTCTTGCGACCGTAAGGGATGCACATGGCCGTCAACCACGACCGCGACCTCTGCGCGTTTCGGTGCCCAGACCCGGAAGCAAACTCCATCGGAATGGCACTCCGCTCCGACAGGGTAGCGGCGCGTCATCGGTTCAATCATGTCGAATCCAGCTCAGCTTCGCTGGCGCAAACCGGCACTGCTCCGGCTAAGTTCCCTTGCAAGAATGGTGACCGGCGCATTGTCGGGTCAGACAGGCCCGCAGCCGGGCGGCACACTGGATGCTGCCGAATTCTGCCGGGCACCGTCGCAGCAGCCGAATCGGCAGCAATGTTGTAGAGGATGGCAACCGCCGAATCGAAAAGCCCAGGAAACACGCATGCAGATCCGCCATTTCATCCTGACGTCCGGCCAGATCTCGACGTTGGTCGTCGCGCTGTGCATCGGGCCAACTCCGGGGCGGGCGCAGTCGGCGCGAGGCCCCTTTGTCGGCGGACGCGATCGAAAAGGCCCGAGCCTATATCGCCGATTCCGAGCGCCAATGGGTGGCGTCCGTGGTGTCAGGCGACACATCAACGCTGCAGCGAATCATGGCCGAGGACGTGGTCGACGTCGACAGTCAGGGACGGTTCTTGGACAAGAAGACGATGTTGGCCGAGATCAGCGAGGCGCCGAAGTATTTCACCTCGAATACGCTCGACGACGTGAAGATCCGGTTCTTCGGCAACGTCGCGGTGGCCCAGGGCAGCGAAACCTGGGAAGGCAAGAACGGACTGCCACCGAAAGGGCAGTTCGTCTTCACCGATACCTGGGCGCTCCGCGACGGCAAGTGGCAGGTTGTCGCCACGGAAGCCCTTATTCCGCCGACACCCGCGAAGTAGCGACCTCCGTGGTCGGCAACTCGAAGTCCGCGCCGGCGATAATCTGCCACTTGCCGCCGCGGAGCATCCAGGTGTCGGTCCAGACGAAGCGGCCCTTCTTCGGCAACTGGGTGCGGCGTTCCCAGGTTTCGCTGCCCTGGGCGATCGCAACATCGCCATAGAATTTCACGGTCATGCCGTCGAGGCGGTTGGAAATGTATTCCTGCGGGGCGCCACGGATGAGATCCACCATCACCTTCTTGTCGAATGCGTTGCCATCCGGTGCCGTCCCGGTGAAATCATCCGACAAAGTGGTCTCGACAACGGCCGTGTCGCCGGTCGTGACGGCTTCTACCCACCGCCGCTCCGCATCCTCGATGAGGCTTTGCGTCGCTTGAACATCGGTTCCGCCTGACGGCGCCGTGCGGGCCGCGACGGCCAGGATTCCGAAGGCGCCACAGGCGGCGGCGACAATGAAGGTCGTCGCGGAAACTCTGACTGCACGCTTGGTGTGCATTGCACGCTCCAAAGTTAAAGGCTGCACCGGCTCATTTTATATTCGACCACCATCTAAGGACCTGGACCGCGATTACTACGAATGCAGCTTAAGTGTATTACGTTTCGTTAAGCGTCAGTCCCTTTGACCGGTCAAGACCGGAGCGCCCAGGCTCATCTCGGGGCGTCTGCGCAACCCGTCCAGCCGTGACGCCACAAGCACTCCCTCAGCAAAGTCCACCATGCCGCTGAAAATCGCCGTGACACACCGCAGGGTCTTGTCACTGGCTTTGCCGATGACGGTGTCGCATGTGACGACACCGTTGCTGGGGTTCGTCGGTGCGGCTGTGATCGGGCGGGTCGGCGATGCAGCGCTGCTCGGCGCGATCGCCCTGGGCGCGGTGGTGTTCGACGTCCTGTTCTGGACGTTTGGCGCTTTGCGCATGGCGACCGCCGGGCTGACCGCCCAGGCCACCGGTGCGGGCGATGAGCGGCAAGTGGACGTGACGCTCGGCCGTGCGCTGTTGGCCGCCATAGTCGTCGGGCTCGTCTTGGTTCTGCTGCAATGGCCGATCGGGGCGATTGCCTTTGCCCTGTCCGGTGCGAGCCCGGCCGTGCTGGCTCCGCTCGCAACCTACTTCCGGATCCGCATTTACGCTGCCCCCTTCACCTTGGCGAATTATGCGATCCTCGGCTCGACGCTGGGGCGCGGCCGAACCGACCTCGGCCTGCTGCTCCAAGTTGCTATCAACGTGGTCAACATCGCATTGACGCTCGCGCTTGTGGCCGGCCTGCGGTTCGGAATCGCGGGAGCCGCGATCGCGACGGTGCTGGCCGAGGCCGCCGGGGTCGGTCTCGGGCTCGTCGTGCTCGGCCGCCTCGGTTCTCGCCCGTGGCGGGTGCCGCCTGCCGAGCTGTTCCAGCGTACGGCGTTGCTCCGCATGCTCGCCGTAAACCGCGATGTGATGATCCGCACGATCGCCTTACTGGCTGCCTTCGCGCTGTTCGCCGCGATCGGCGCCCGGGCTGGGGACGTGACCCTGGCCGCCAATGCCGTGCTCGAAAACATGTTCATGATCGGCGGTTATTTTCTCGACGGCTTCGCCACGGCGGCCGAGACCTTGTGCGGCCAATCGCTCGGCGCGGGCGACGTGCAGGCGTTTCGCCGCGCCGTGCGGCTTGCGCTCGTCTGGTCACTGGGCTTCGGGGCCGTTGTGGCCTTGCTTTTCCTGGCGTTCGGTCCGCTTTTCATCGACACAGTCAGCACGAACCCGGCCGTGCGGAGCCTCGCGCGCACGTTCCTGCCCTTTGCGGCCGTCTCGCCGCTGATCGGCGCAGCGGCCTTCGCGTTCGACGGGATCTACGTCGGCGCGACCTGGACGGCGGCCATGCGCAACCTGATGCTGGTGGCCCTGGCGTCTCTACCTTGCCGGACTCGTTGCTCTGCAAGGGCTTGGGAACACCGGCCTGTGGCTCTCGTTCCTCGTCTTTCTTGGCAGCCGCGGACTGGGCCAGGCGTTGCTTTACCCGCGGCGCCTCCGCGCGACCTTCGGCCTGTGATCGCGGAATTGTATGTCGAGCCGGCTTCGACCGTCAGGCTGCGCGGTGCGTGATGCGCGGCTGCGACCGCACCTCCGGCGCTTCCATCTGGATCGCGAGTTGAACCACCTTGTCGCGAACGAGGTCGAGGCCTGGCACGTTCGGATCCGCGGATTGCATCTGGTCGCGCAGCACCGAACCGTAGCCGAAGGCAGCCGCGATTGCGTCGTGAAGGAGGATCAGAGCTTGTCTGCCGCGCTGCAATTCGTGTTCGGCCGCGGCGGCTCTTGCGTCAGAACTCGGCCAGAGCCCCCTCCAATCGAGCGACGGCGTCTTCAGCGTCGAGTGCCCGTGTCGTCCAGGTCTCGACCGCCTCCAGTGCGTCCTTCACCTCGGATCGGGCTTTGCGCTCCACCTCGGCCACATAGGCCTCAAGCATCTCGTTTCGGGACAAGAGCGCCTCCACGTCGCCTCTCGCCCTATCGATGGTTTCCAGGGTCGCTTGCAGTTCGAAGTCGGTGGCACCGCGTTCGCCTTCGGCGGTTGCCGGGCCCTGCTCATCGGGCGGGAACTTGCTCGATCCTGCCAAGCAGGCAATCTCGCGCTCGAGGTCCAGCTTGTCCCCGAGCTTCGGAGAGATCTCAAAATACTGCAGCCGGGTCGATGCGCTCATGAGAATCGACACCTCGTTCGATAAATCAAAGGTGACCGAACATGGTTAACCAAATGCTACCCGAGATAGGTGGTGCTCACGACTACAACCCTGAACACCGGCCGCCGCCGCTGGACATCGCCCCGACGGCGTCCGCGCCGAAGACGTAACGCTGGTCGCAGACCATGACTTCGGGCGGCTGGCCGCTGGCGTCGAAGCGATCGCTTCCGTCCTTCAGCATGGTCCAGAACGCGAAGTTCGGATCGCCCGCGTGCCGTTCGAGGTTCGCGGCCGTCATGGGAAACGGGAATGCCTGCAACTGGATGCGATCCTGACCGCCACGAAACGCCTCGTAGGCGAGCCCGTATATCTCGTCGATGCCCTCGTCTGTCATGGCGTAGCAGCCAACCGACCGGCAGCCACCATGGACCATCAACAAATCCCCGGTACGCCCGAGCGCGCGATCGAAGGCATTCGGATAGCCGGTATTGAAGGACAGGTACTCGCGTGAGTTCGGGTTCATCTGGCCGGGGCCGACCTCATAGAACCCCTCGGGCGCCTGGTGGTCGCCCTCGGCCTTCTTGGGCCCCAGGCCACCTGAGAAATGGCAGATCGGATAGGATTTGAGCAGACGGAATCGGCCGGTTCGGTCCTGCTTCCAGACCTCGAGCGTGCTGGTTTCTTTGTAGATGCGCATCATGATCGGCGCGGCTCGGTCCATATCGAGACTGCTCATCCGCGCGAGCGTGTCCGCCGATACCGTGCCGGTCTTCACCCGCTCAACTCCGGCGCATCCCGCGACCAGCAGGACCAGCAGGGCCGTCGCCAAGAGCCTGAGACTGCTTTTCAAAGATCCGCCTTACCCAACGCCCCGCCGCGCTTCATGAGGCGCGCGATTGTCGGTAAAATGAGGCGCGAGCCGTTATCGAAATCTGAACAATCGGCTGCCGGTAGCCGGGGACACGAGATTGTGTTCAGGCCTGCTGGGGTCCTTGTGGGAGCGCCGCTCTCGTGGGACGTTCAATAGGCCTCGAGCTTCAGCGCCTCGACGACGGTCCGTGCCAGGACCTTGAGATCGAGCAGCATCGACCAGCGGGCGATGGACCAAAGATCCATGTCGATCCGGCGGGCCATTCTCGCGAGTGGCCAAGCTGCACCCGTCTTGATAGAAGCACGCCCGCAGAGGAATGGGCATGCGGCAGGCAGCAGTCGAGCGGAAGACCAAGGAGACGAGCATCGCCGTCACAGTGGACCTCGACGGCACCGGCGAAGCGACCGTCGCCACCGGCGTCGGCTTTTTCGATCACATGCTGGATCAGATCGCCCGCCACGCTCTCTTCGATCTCACGATCAAGGCCGAGGGTGACCTGCACATCGACATGCATCATACCGTCGAAGACACCGGCATCGCGCTCGGGCAGGCCGTGCGCAAGGCGCTTGGGGACAAGCGCGGCATCGTCCGCTACGCCGATGTCCATCTTCCCATGGACGAGACACTCACCCGCGTGGCGCTCGACTTTTCAGGGCGGCCTTTCCTGGTGTTCCGGACGCAGTTCGACCGTCCGAAGATCGGAGACTTCGATACTGAACTCGTGCGGGAATTCTTCCAGGCCTTTGCGATGAATGCTGACGCGACGCTGCACATCGAGACGCTTTACGGCCGCAACAACCATCACATCGCCGAATCCTGCTTCAAGGGTCTCGCGCGCGCGCTGCGTGCCGCGGTGGCGATCGACCCACGTCAGGTCGATCGCATTCCATCGACCAAGGGTTCGCTGTCAGGCTGAAGGAGGTTCGGTGGCACTCTACACGGTCCATGTTCCGGACCATATCTCCGGCCTGGTCGAGCGCGCCGACCGCACGGTGTTCGTGCGCGAAGGCTTCAGCTTCCGCGGCTTCGTGTTCGGCTGGCTTTTCTTGGCATGGCACCGGCTGTGGCTCGCGCTTGTGGCTTGGCTGGTGCTCGCCGGCGTGATCGCGGCGGGGTGGTGGGTGCTGCAGTTGCCCCCGATTGCGCTCGTCGTCATGGCGGTGCTGATGCACGTGTTTGTCGGTGTCGAAGGCAACGACCTGCGTCGCTGGCGGCTCGCACGACGCCGCTTCCGCTTTGCCGACATTGTGTCCGGCGAGAGGCGTGATGAAGCCGAATACGCCTTCTTCTTTCGTCAGCCGAACGATCCGCCGCAACGGCCGCGGGGCCGTATCGCCGCGTTTCGTGCAGCACGACCTGACCCCGGCCGTGATCGGGATGTTTCCCGACGAGGGAGCGGCGTGAGCGTCGCGGTCATCGACTACGGTTCCGGCAATCTGCACTCGGCGCATAAGGCCTTCGAACGCGCCCAGCGAGAGTCGGAGGCGTCGGAGACGATCGAGGTCACCGCAGATCCCGACAGGGTGCGAGCCGCCGATCGGGTGGTCCTGCCTGGCGTTGGCGCGTTCGGGGATTGCATGGCGGGCTTGAAGGCCGTTCCGGGCATGCTGGAGGCCATGACCGAGGCGGTTCAGCAGCGGGGCCGGCCGTTTCTCGGCATCTGCGTCGGCATGCAACTCATGGCGACCCGGGGACTGGAGCATGAGGAAACCGCAGGCCTGGGATGGATCGGCGGCGACGTCGCTCTGATCACGCCCGATGCACCGTCGCTGAAAATCCCCCACATGGGGTGGAACACGGTCGACCAGCATGGTCCGCATCCGCTGCTGGCCGGCATTCCGACGGGTGACACAGGGCTGCACGCCTATTTCGTGCATTCCTTCCATCTTGCGGCAGCGGATGTGAGCGACGTCGTTGCCACGGCGCGCTATGGCGGCCCGGTCACGGCGATGGTCGCCCGAGGCAACATGGCCGGCACCCAGTTCCACCCCGAGAAGAGCCAGGCGTTCGGGCTCGCGCTGATCGCCAATTTTCTGCGGTGGGCGCCGTGATCCTCTTTCCCGGCCATCGATCTGAAGGACGGGCAGTGCGTCCGTCTGCTGCATGGTGACATGGATAAGGCGACAGTCTTCAGCGCCGACCCGCCGGCCCAGGCAGCCGCCTTCGAGGCCCAGGGCTTTCGCTATCTGCACGTGGTCGATCTCGACGGCGCCTTCGCGGGCGAGCCGCGCAACGCCGTCGCCGTCGAAGGCATTCTCGATCGCGTGCGTATGCCCGTGCAACTCGGCGGCGGCATTCGCGATCTGCGGACCGTGGAAGCGTGGCTCAGCCGCGGAGTCCGGCGGGTGATCATCGGCACGGCCGCGGTTCGCGATCCGGCGCTGGTGCGCGAAGCGGCACGCCTGTTTCCCGATCAGGTGGCGGTCGGCGTCGACGCGCGCGACGGGTTCGTGGCCGTCGACGGCTGGGCGCAGGCCTCGACGCTCAGTGCCGTGGAGGTCGGCCGGCGCTACGAAGATGCCGGCGTTTCGGCGCTGATCTACACCGACATCTCGCGCGACGGCGCGCTCAAGGGGCTCAACGTGGCGGGAACCATCGCCTTGGCCGAAGCGGTCACGATCCCGGTGATCGCGTCCGGTGGCCTTGCGTCGCTTGCCGACGTCGAGCGCCTTTGCGCGCCGGATTGCGCGCGCATCGCGGGCGCCATCACCGGCCGTGCGCTTTATGACGGACGCCTGGACCCGGCGGAGGCGCTGGCTTTGATCGCGGCGCGGCGAGGGTCAGGCCAGATGCTTAAGTTCCGCATCATTCCCTGCCTGGACGTCAAGGACGGCCGCGTTGTCAAAGGCGTCAATTTCGTCGACCTGCGCGACGCCGGCGATCCCGTGGAATGCGCGATCGCCTATGACGCGGCTGGGGCCGACGAGCTGTGCTTCCTCGACATCACCGCGAGCCATGAGGATCGCGGCATCCTCCTCGACGTGGTGAGCCGGACGGCCGCGCGCTGCTTCATGCCCCTGACGGTGGGCGGCGGCGTCCGGACCGTGGCGGACATTCGCGCGCTGCTCTTGGCCGGCGCCGACAAGGTCTCGATCATGAGCGCGGCGGTGAGCAACCGCGACTTCGTGCGGGACGCGGCCGAGAAATTCGGCAGCCAGTGCGTCGTGGTGGCGATCGACGCCAAGCGGGTGCCGACACCCGACGGCTCGCCGCCGCGCTGGGAGATCTTCACGCACGGTGGGCGGCGGGCCACCGGCATCGATGCGGTCGACTATGCCCGCGCGGTGGTCGAGCGCGGCGCGGGCGAGATCCTGCTGACCTCGATGGATCGCGACGGCACCAGGTCCGGTTTCGACATCGAACTGACCCGTGCCGTGGCCGACAGCGTTCCCGTCCCGGTCATCGCGTCGGGCGGGGTCGGCACCCTCGACCATCTGGTCGAAGGAATTCGGGATGGCCACGCGACGGCCGTGCTTGCCGCCTCGATCTTCCATTTCGGCGAATACACCATCCGGGCCGCGAAGAACCATATGGCCGCGGCGGGCCTGCCGATGAGGCTCGACGCATGACCGCCGCCGATCGCAAACCGTTCGCCCTGGACGACCTCGCCGCGTTGATCGACGCGCGAGCGGTCGCACCGGTGGATCGGTCCTACACCCGCACGCTTCTCGACGCCGGCATGCCCCGCATGACCAAGAAGCTGGGCGAGGAGACAATCGAGCTGATCATCGCGGCGCTCGGCGGAAAAAAGCCGGAGATCGTGGCCGAAACAGCCGACCTGCTCTATCATCTTCTCGTCGTGCTGCATGCGAGCGGCGTACATCTCGACACAGTTCTGGAGGAGCTCGGCCGACGGACCCGACAATCGGGTCTCGAGGAGAAAGCCGGGCGGAGCCCTGCGTGATGATCCCGCCCTTGCTGGTCGGAACAGCGTGAACGAACTCGTCCTCGCCGAGCGCGCGTCCGTCGCGTCGCCCTACCGCCGCTTCTCGCGCGACGAATGGGCTGCCTTGCGCGCCGACACCCCGCTCACCCTCACGATCGACGATCTCCGCAAGCTGCGCGCCACCAACGATCCGATTTCGCTGGACGAGGTGGTCGCGATCTACCTGCCGCTGACGCGGCTCCTCTCACTTTACGTGGCAGCGACGCAGGGGCTGTTCGCCGCGACCCAGCGCTTCCTGGGTGCCGACCAGGAGGACAAGGTCCCCTACCTGATCGGTGTTGCCGGATCGGTGGCGGTCGGCAAGTCCACCACCGCGCGTGTGCTGAAAGCACTGCTGTCTCGCTGGCCCAACACCCCGAAAGTGGAGCTCGTCACGACCGACGGGTTCCTTCACCCGAACCGGTACCTCGAAGCCAACGGCCTGATGAACCGGAAGGGGTTCCCCGAAAGCTTCGACGTCGCGACCTTGCTCCGCTTCCTGGCCGACGTGAAGGCCGGCACGCGCAACGTCAAGGCGCCGATCTACAGCCACCTGATTTACGATATCGTGCCGGATGAACATGTGGTGATCGATCGGCCCGACATTTTGATCGTCGAGGGCCTCAACGTTCTTCTGCCGAATCCTCTGAACCGCGAGGGCAAGGACATTGCCTTCGTCTCCGACTTCTTCGACTTCTCGGTCTATCTCCACGCGCCGGAGGATCTGCTCGAGAAGTGGTATGTCGAACGTTTCATGCGGCTGCGCGAGACGGCCTTCCGCGACCCGCGGTCCTACTTCAAGAAATACGCGGAGCTGACGGATGACGAGGCCGTGACGGTCGCCCGCGACATCTGGACTCGCATCAACCTCCGCAACCTCATCGACCATGTCCGCCCGACGCGACCGCGCGCCAGCCTCGATTCTCACCAAGGGCGCGAGCCACAGAATCGAGACCGTGCAACTGCGCAAGCTCTGAGCCGCCAAATTCGGCCGAGCAGTGGCGAGCTCTGCCACAGGCCTGTTAAATCGGGGTGCGATGGATGTCCTTCACCGCACAAGGGTTGCAAAGGGTAGCCCTTGCCCTACCCATGTGAGCTTTCAAGGAAGCGCACGTGGCGCACGGTATTTCAGAACGAGATTATCTCCAGGCGTTCCGGGCAGCCCTTCGTGGTGGCTGTTCGGCGCTAGTGCTCGCAGGATCGTCCGGCGTGGTCTGGGCGCAGGCCGCTTCGACCAATTGGACCGATGGCACGGGGAACTGGTTCAGTTCTCAGAACTGGGACAATGGCGTTCCGGGCAGCAACATCAACGTGTCAGTCGCGAATGGCGGCACGGCACAGGTGGGTAATGACGGCGCCGCGGCCGCCGACACCCTGACGGTTGGCCAAGGCAGCGGTGTCAGCATCGCGAGCGGATCGAGCCTGACCGTCGTCAACCTGGGCGGCACGGGGTTGATCTCGTTCGACGGCGGAATTCTGAAAGCAAACTCGTCTGCGGAGATCAATTCATACAACGCGATCGAGGTCGGTGTCGCGGGAGGAACGATCGACAGCAACGGCGCCCATCCGCTTATCCTTTACGGAACCATCTCTAACGGTTCGACCCCTGGAACGCTGGCCTTCACGAGCACCCAGGGACGATTTTCAGATGTTCCGAACGTCGTTCTATACGGAAGCAATACGTTCTCCGGCGGCGCGGTCGTCGAAGGCAACCTGCAGGTCATGATCGGGGCCGACAACGCCCTCGGGAGCGGCTCGCTCGAGGTCGACGCTGGCGGAGCGGCGTCGTTCGCGGGTACGACCAACCAATCCGTGACGACGCTTACGGGCACAGGTGCGATCTTCGCGACCGGTTATGGGGACACGTCGCCCACGTTGAACACCTTGACCGTGGCCAGCGGAGACTTCGCGGGGCGACTGCTGAACGGATCGAAGTCACAACCCGTTCACCGGGGTGGACAACACGGGTGTGCTTGCCCTGACCAAAGTAGGGGGCGGCACGCTGACTCTGACCGGAACCGGCAGCAACTATTCTGGCGGCACGCAGATCGAGGATGGCACGATTGCGGTCGGCAGCGCGTCCGCGCTCGGCACGGGCACCGTTGCGCTCAGCGGTGGAGCGCGGTTGCAGGCCGACGTTGGAAGCGACGGTCTGACTCTGGCCAATGCGATCACGATCGGATCGGGTGGCGCGACGGTTGATGCCAACGGAGCTCACTACTTCGAATTGACCGGCCCGATCACGCCGGTGAACGGAGGCGGTGTTCTTACGCTGACGTCCAGCGTTGATGACGTGACACAAAGTAATGGTGATCGACTATTTGACATCATCCTGAGTGGAAGCAATTCCAACGGGGGAGGAACCCAAGTCATCGGGGTCTCCTACGTTACCCTGGATGCAACGAATGCATTGGGAACCGGATCCTTAGATGTCGGCGCGGATGCCTGGGTCGCGCTCGCCGGGAACTACAGCCAGAGCGTGTCAACGCTCAGCGGAAGCGGCGCAATCTTTGCGAACGGTCTTCGAGCTTCAAACGGCTCCGGCGCGGCGACGTTGACCGTCCAATCTGGCACGTTCTCGGGAATTCTTGCTGACGGGCATAGCGTCGATCAAGGTATGTCTTACACGGGTACACTTGCCCTGATCAAGGCAGGAACCGGGACTCTCACGCTGACCGGCCAGAACGACTATTCCGGTGGTACGCAGCTCCAGGACGGGGTTCTAGAGATCGGCCGCAGCAATGCGCTTGGCACTGGCACGCTCTCGATGTCGGACGGGACGACGCTCCGGGTCGCCCAAAGCGCCAATCAGTTTGCAAACGGCATCAGGTTGGACAATGCGATCACGTTGAGCGGCAACGATACCGTCGACACGCAGAACGTGACGGGCGGTTTGGGCCTGCACGGCGTTATTTCGGGGACAGGAACGCTGATCAAGACCGGCTCGACTGGTCTCGGCATCTACGCGGAAAACTCCTACTCCGGAGGAACGCAGATCGAGGCCGGCCATATCACGGTCGACGTCGACGGAGCCCTCGGTTCTGGAACAGTGACATTTGCGGGCGGCTTTCTTCGCGCCGGTGTCGACGCCCTGACTGTGACAAATGCAGCGACACTATCCAGTGACGGCCGCATCGACACGCAGAGCTATTCCCTCACCTACGCGGGCCAAATCTCGGGTTTGGGCGCCTTGATCAAGACAGGCACCGGCACGCTAACTTTATCGAACACGACCAGCAACTATTCAGGCGGAACACAGATCGGGGCCGGCACCGTCGCGGTCACGAATTCCTCAAGCCTTGGAACAGGTGCGGTCAACCTGAGCGGCGGCGGAATTCTTCAGGCAGATGTCGGGAACAACGGCCTGACCTTGAGCAACCCCATTGTGATCGGCGCCACCGGCGGAACAATCGATAGCAACGGAGCGAATTACCTTGCCCTCGCCGGCAACATCTCCTCCAACTCGACGACGGGTCCGCTGATCTTCACCGGCACGAACGGCGACCCGAACCAGCTATTTCGACATTGTTCTGTCCGGAACCAACACTTTTACCGGCGGCGCCGTAATCCGAAATGGAACACAGGTCGTCAGCACCACCGACAATGGGATCGGCTCCGGCTCGCTGCAGATCGACGCGGTGGGCGTGTTTGCCATGGGCGCAAGCGATCAGGCCGTCACCGCGCTCACCGGCGGCGGGAACATCTACGCCAACGGGTACGGAGGTTCCGGTACAACCACCAGTACTCTGAGCGTGCAGAGTGGGTCCTTCACCGGGATCCTGGGGAGATGGCTTCAGCAACCAATTCATCAATGGTGTACTGGTCAGCTACAACAGGACTTGTTGGCGCTTACCAAGGTCTCGGACGGGAGCGCATCGGGCGGGACGCTCACCCTCCGACTGGAGCCAGCTACTACTCCGGTGGAACGCAACTGCAGGCTGGAACCATCGCGGTCGCCAACTTCGACCCGCTCGGCACCGGCGTGATCGCCATGTCGAACAACACCACGATCCAGACCGTGGCCGGCGCGCGCCTGACCAACAACATCACGCTCACCGGAACCGACACTTTCGACATGTCGGGCACCGGCAATCCCGCAGCGCCCTACTCCGGTGGCATGGCGATCACGGGGAACATCTCCGGGAGCGGCGAACTGGTCAAAGACCGGAGCCCTGGGCCTGCAGCTCGACGGCGACAACTCCTACTCCGGTGGCACGCTCGTCAAGGCCGGCCACGTCGGCGTCGGCAACGACAATGCCTTCGGCACCGGCCCGGTCACCTTCGACGGGGGATTTCTGGTCGCCCACGCCGACGGCCATACGATCGGCAACACCACATGATTCGATCAGACGACGACGTTCGATACGCAGGGCTTCGCGCTAACCTATGCCGGACCGATCTCGGGCTCAGGCGGGCTGATCAAGGACGGGATCTGGGACGCTCTATGTGACAGCGGCCGACACGTATGGCGGCGGCACCCAGGTACAGGGTGGCACCTCTCATCCTCGGCAACGGCAGCCATGCCGGATCGGTCGCCGGCGACGTCGTGGTGACCAACGGCGACATTCGGATTCAACGAGCCGACCGCCGCTCAGCCTTATGTCTTCGCGGGTGCCATCGCGGGTCGGGCCGCGTCTATCAGTTCGGGCCCGGCACGGTCGATCTCTCCGGCAACAACAGCTACTCGGGGCCGACCAACATCGAGAACGGCAGCCTCGTGGTCGGGTCTCCGACGGCACTCGGCTCGGCGAGCCCCGTCTACATCCCGGCCGGCGGCACGCTCGAGCTCAACGGCTTTTCGCCGACGATCGGTGGGCTCTACGATTACGGCAACGGAACCGAGCAACGGCGGTAGCGGTGTTGCTGCAAGGCGGCACGCTTGACGATCGGCGCGGGCAATCTCAATTCGGCCTTTTCTGGCACGATCGGCGACGGCACCGTGCCGGGCGGCAAGCTCATCAAGATCGGCACCGGCACGCTGGCGCTCAACGGCACCAACACATTTGCGGGGGCATCACGGTGGACGCCGGGACGCTGTCGATCGGCAACAACGCGGCTCTGGGCACTGGCCCGCTTAGCTCTGGACAGCGGCACGACGCTGGCTTTCACGGCCAATGAGCTCGACATCGCCAACGATCTCGAATTTCCGCAGGTCGGTGATCCGGCGATCGACACCGGGCCGAACTTCGTCACGATATCCGGCACGATCTCCGGCCCAGGCAGATCTCGAAAAGCTCGGGACCGGCACGCTCGATCTGACCGGCGCCAACACCTACACCGGGAGCGACCGACGGTCGAGCAGGGCGCGCTGCTGGTCGACGGCTCGATCGTCTCGACTGGCACGGTGGACAGCGGCGCGGTGCTGGGCGGCAGCGGCAAGGTCGGCGGCTTCCACGTGCTGGCGGGCGGCACCCTGGCGCCAGGCGCCGGCGCGCCGTTCTCGACCCTGAAGGCCGCCGGCAACGCGACGTTCGATGCCGAATTCGGTCTATCGGCGTCAACATCAACGCTGCGGGCCAGAGCGACGCGGTGGCGATCAGCGGGACGGCGACGCTCAACGGCGGAACCGTGGCGGTTCCGCCGCGAGCGGCAGCTACAGCACGGCCAACCGCTACACGATCCTGACCGCCTCCGGCGGGCGGAGCGGGACCAGTTCAGCGGCGCGACGCTCAGTTCCAACCTCGCCTTCCTGACGCCCAGCCTGAGCTACGGCGCCAACGACGTGGTGCTGGGCTTCGCCCAGACGGCGGCCTTCGCGTCCGCCGGAACAACGCCGAACCAGCGCGCGGTGGCCGGTGCGGTGCAGAGCCTCGGGCCGGGCAATCCGGTCTACGATGCGCTGCTCGGGCAGACGCCGGCCGGGCGCGCAGCAGGCCCTCAATGCGCTGTCCGGCCAGGCCCATGCGAGCACGCCGTCGATCGCCATGGGCGGGGCACATTTCGCCAGCAGGGCCGTGTTCGACCGCATTCTGGAACATCTCGGTCGATGGGGGCGGCGACGCCGTTTCGGTCCTCGATCAGTTCGGCTCGACAACCACGCCCGCGGCCCTGCGCTGCTACACGCCCCAGGAGCCGGGCCCCGGCGGCGGCTCCACGCCCGCGAACTACACCGTCTGGGGCCAGGCCGTGGGTGATTTCGATCGCCTTCTCGGCGACGGCAATGCCGCGACCGTCTCGAGCACCCTCGGCGGGTTCGCGCTCGGCATCGACAGCAAGGTCGACGCCAAGCCGTTCGACAATTGGCGCGTGGGCCTGTCGGGCGGCTACACCAGCGACAATTTCGCGGTTGCTGGAGGCAACGGCAGCGGCACCTTCGAGAACGTCTTCGGCACCCTCTATGGCGGGGCCCGATACGGTGCCGTCGATGTTCGGCTCGGCGGCAGCTACGGCGGGACCAACACGCGCACCGCGCGGACCGTGGCCTTCCCGGGTTTTGTCGAGGCGGAACGCGCCAATTACGGCGGCAGCGTCGCGCAAGGGTTCGGCGAGCTCGGCTACAGGCTCGCCTTGCCCCAGGCTGTCCTCGAACCGATCGTCGGTGCGGGCATCACGCATGTGCATGAGGATCGGTATCGGGAGAAGGGCGGGGCTGCGGCGCTGGTCGGCTTCGCCCAGGACACCGACGTCGGAACCACAACGGTGGGCTTCCGCAGCGAAGTGACGCCCTTCGACCAGGTGCCGTTCGTCGCACGTGTCTTCCTGGGCTGGCAGCACAGCTACGGCGACCTCAATCCCGCCACGACACAGGCTTTCCTGTCAGGCTCGGCCGCGTTCTCGACGCTACGGCATTCCGCTCGATCGCGACGCCGCCGTGGCGGAGACGGCGGTCGAATACCGGGCGAGCGACGCCGTCAAGCTGTCGCTCGCCTATTCCGGCCAGATCGGCCAGCGCGACCGCGACAACAGCGTCAGGGGCCGGGCCGAATACCGGTTTTGAGGCGGGCGCGCTCGATGCGCCCCTCAATCTCGCCCGCGTCAGCGAGCTCATGCGTAGGCCGGCCCGATCCCGCGGGTCCCGTCCGAGGTCATCAGAAGTTGCGAGTGACCTCGGGGATGACGGCTGGCGTGAGCAATCGGTTGTGGGAGATCGACGACACCGTCGCCACGCGGGAGGTTGCGGACGCGCCGGCCAAGCGCGGAGCGTACCAGAAGAGGAACGCCTGAGAATTCTGCGAAGGAACAGATCCAAATCCTTCAGTCGCTGGTGCGGGGGAAGCCGTCATGAGCTCGGACTACATTCTTGCTACCGGTGACTCCGGCGCTGCGCGTCTCGCGCTTCTTGACAAAGTCTACGGTCCCGATTGCCAACGCATCCTTGCAGCTCGCAACGTTGGCGCAGGCATGCGGGTTGCCGACTTCGGGTGCGGCACGGGTTCGACGACGGCGTGGTTCGCTGCTCAGGTCGGTTCCGAGGGCGAGGTCTGCGCCGTCGACTTCTCGGCCGAACAGCTGGCGATCGCCGAGCGAAAAGCGAGCGCCGAAGGGCTAAGCAACGTGCGGTTTCTGCAGGCAAGCGCCGACGCGACCGGGCTGCCGAGGGGCAGTTTCGACATCGTTCATTGCCGGCTGCTGTTATGCCACGTGACGAACCCCTTGGAGGTGGTCCGCGAGATGGTGGCGATCACGAAGCCGGGAGGCTTGGTCATCGTCTTCGATCTGGACATCAACGGGGTGTTCAGCTTTCCCGCGACCCCTTGCTACGCGCGCCTGCGCGACATGATCCGAGAAGCGGGGAAGGCACGTGGCCGGGATTACGAGATCGGCATGAAGGTGCCCGTCATGTTCCGGAACGCGGGCCTGTCGCGGCCCGAACTCGCGCTGATCCACCCGATCTACTTGCGCGGGGAAGAGAAGCGGCTTTGGGAATATACACTGCTCGAAACGCGCCCCGTCATGCTGCAATACGGCTTGAGCAGCGCAGAGGAGTTCGACGAACTCGCCAAGTCCCTCGCAGCTCTGGCGAGCGTCGACACGTGCGCCGTGGCGCAAACCCCGCTTGTTGCCTGCTGGGCGCACGGAGTGGGGCAGCGAACGTGAGCGAGCTGCCAGCTTAGCGGTGAACCGGTCAAGAAAAGCGACGCCGTCGATACCCTTTCCGGTAGTTGGCAGCACAGCTACGGCGACCTCGCCCGCGTCAGCCAGCTTATGCGTAGGCCCGCCCGATCCCGCGGCGCCCGGAGGGGTCGCTCCTGGCGCGTAGGCCCGATGCCTAGAAAGGCAGGCAACCGAACCGAGGTTTGCATCCAAGACGGCAGGTGACTAGTTTGATGACCGGTTACCGAGGCGACGATGAGAAGTTGGCCAGTTCAGGATGCCAAGGCTCGGTTTAGCGAGATGCTCGAGACCTGCATCGAGGACGGACCGCAGATCGTAACGAAGCGAGGCGCGGATGCGGCGGTTCTGGTGCCGATAGCCGAATGGCGGCGGCTGCAACGCGCGGCGAAACCGGGCCTGAAGGCTTTGCTTCAGGCGGACGAGGCGCGCGCCGACCTCGTGTTGCCTGAACGCGGACGGCAGCGCCGGCGTGCCCCGAGCACGGTAGGCTGACGTGTACCTTCTCGACACCAATGTCGTTTCCGAACTCCGCCGGCCCAGGCCGCACCGCACCGTCGTGGCATGGCTCAACAGCGTCGCGGACTTCGATCTGCACATCTCAGCCGTCACGATCGGCGAGATCCAAGCCGGCATCGAGGTCACGCGCGACCAGGATGCAGCCAAAGCCGCCGAACTCGAAGCGTGGTTGACCCAAGTGGCCGACCTGTTCAACACGCTCGATATGGACGCGCGCGCCTTTCGAACCTGCGCGAAGCTCATGCATCGTAAGTCGGATCATCTCTTCGAAGATGCGATGATTGCCGCAACCGCGGCGGTTCACAATTTGACGGTGGTAACGCGCAATGTTCGTGATTTCGAGCAACTCGGTGCGCGGACCTTGAATTCATTCGAGGGCGGCTTGTGAAAATTTGGTTCGAACTCGTCTTTGGATCGGCGCATCGAACCTCGTTTCCTCACCCATTGCCCCCCGCCCGCAAACCTGCTATCTCCCAGGCGCTTGATAGGGCGGCCTCGTGCCTCCCACATCAGGTAAGGTCATCATCCCCGCTTCGCCGGCCCGCGCCGGCCCGCCTTGAGGCGGAGGGTCCCGCAGAGAGCGGCGACCGTCGGCGAAGACGGGGCGCCCGTTAACACCAACCCGCCGGCGCCAGCCCCGAAAGGGCTTTTCAGGAGAATGAATGTCCGCAGTTTACGCTGAGCGCGCGCCGACGCGCGAGGATTTCGCCGCTCTGCTCGACGAGAGCTACGGCGAAACGATGCCTTCGAAGGCACGGTCGTCAAGGGCACGATCGTCGCGCATCGAGAAGGACGTCGCGGTCATCGACATCGGTCTGAAGACCGAAGGCCGCGTCGCCCTGAAGGAATTCACCGGCCCGGGCCGCGAGGGCGCGCCGAAGGTCGGCGACGAGGTCGAGGTCTATCTCGAGCGCGTCGAGAACGCGCTCGGCGAGGCCGTGATCTCGCGCGACAAGGCGCGCCGCGAGGAGAGCTGGGTCAAGCTCGAGAAGGCGTTCGAGAAGCAGCGAGAAGGTCGAAGGCATCATCTTCAACCAGGTCAAGGGCGGCTTCACGGTCGACCTCGACGGCGCCGTGGCGTTCCTGCCGCGCTCGCCAGGTCGACATCCGCCCGGTGCGCGACGTCACGCCGCTGATGGGCATGCCGCAGCCGTTCCAGATCCTCAAGATGGATCGCCGCCGCGGCAACATCGTCGTGTCGCGCCGCACCGTGCTCGAGGAGAGCCGCGCCGAGCAGCGTCACGAGATCGTGGCCAACCTCGAAGAGGGTCAGGTCATCGACGGCACGGTCAAGAACATCACCGATTACGGTGCGTTCGTCGACCTCGGCGGCATCGACGGCCTGCTGCACGTCACCGACATCGCCTGGCGCCGCGTCAACCACCCGAGCGAGGTGCTCGAACATCGGCCAGACAGGTCAAGGTCAAGATCATCAAGATCAACCACGAGACGCACCGCATCTCGCTCGGCATGAAGCAGCTGCTCGACGATCCGTGGCAGGGCATCGAGGCCAAGTACCCGATCGGCGCCAAGCTCACGGGCCGCGTCACCAACATCACCGACTACGGCGCCTTCGTGGAGCTGGAGCCGGGCATCGAGGGCCTGATCCACGTCTCCGAGATGCGCTGGACCAAGAAGAACGTCCATCCCGGCAAGATCGTCGCGACGAGCCAGGAGGTCGAGGTGCAGGTGCTCGAGGTCGACTCCGGTCAAGCGCCGCATCTCGCTCGGCCTCAAGCAGACGCTGCCGAATCCGTGGGAGAGCCTTCGCCGAGAACGCATCCGGTCGGCTCCGATGGTCGAGGGCGAGGTCAAGAACAAGACCGAGTTCGGCCTGTTCATCGGCCTCGACGGCGACGTCGACGGCATGGTCCACCTGTCCGATCTCGACTGGAACCGCCCGGCGAGCAGGTCATCGAGGACTTCAAGAAGGGCGACATGGTCAAGGCCCAGGTGCTCGACGTGGACGTCGAGAAGGAGCGCATCTCGCTCGGCATCAAGCAGCTCGGCGGCGACCCCTTCGCGCGAAGCCGCGCGAGGAAGGCGGCAGTCGACCTGCGCAAGGGCCAGGTCGTGACCTGCGAGATCATCGACGTGAAGGACGGCGGCATCGAGGTGAAGATCGCCGGCACCGACCTCACCTGCTTCGTCAAGCGCTCCGAACTCGCCCGCGACCGCAACGACCAGCGCCCCGACCGCTTCGCCGTCGGCGAGAAGGTCGATGCCCGCATCACGCATGTTCGACCGCAAGGCGCGCAAGATCGCAGTGTCGGTCAAGGCGCTTGAAGATGGCCGAGGAGAAGGAAGCCATCGCGCAGTTCGGCTCCGCCGACTCGGGCGCCTCGCTCGGCGACATCCTGGGCGCCGCGCTCAAGAAGCAGCGCGAGGGAACCTGGGTGACATCGGGGCCGGCCTGCGGGCCGGCTTCACGATCCGGTTGGCCCGTCCGGTTCGTCCGGGCGGGTTTTTTGTTATGGGTACTTTCTCCTGTGCGAACGCAGAAGGGCTACTCGCCATGTGGTCCACGGGCCCTCGACCGCATAGGCCTCGTCGGCTCCCGGCCAGGGCGGCATGGTGATGGCCACCATGGTGAGCGGCTCGTGGCCGGTCGCGCGGAACTGGAACTGCGTGCCGAGCGGGATGGTCAGCGATACGCCAGCTTGCACGGGCATGATTTCCTCGCTGCTCGCCTTGGCGGCGCCAGAATTCGCCCTGTCCACCGAGAAAGAACCAGATCTCCTCGACGGTGCGGTGCGCGACCGCGATCGACGTCTTTCCCGGGCGGCAGAGTGAAATGCGCCAGACTGCCGCCGCGAAGATCGAGCAACACCCGCACGTCGGTGCCGTCCGGCGCTTTATGCGTGGGTTCGACCGGCAGGCTGTTGCGTCGCGAAATCGGTCATCGGCGCGATCCGGCTTTGCGCAATGGACGCTCGGAGCGGCTGCAGCGCGTGGGCTTGGCGCTGCAACGCCGGCGCGTCGGCCCTGCAACACCGACACTCCCTCCGACGTGAAGCGGCATGATCCAAGGCATCGGCATCGACTTCGGCACCACCAATTCCGTCGTCGGCGATGGCGGATGATGGACGGACGGCGTGCAGGCCGTCACCTGGCCCTCCGCGTCCGGGCTGGTCGACATATTCCGCACCGCGCTGTTCTTCTGGAGCGAGGGCCGCGCGCCGCGCGCCGAAATCCATCACGTCGCCGGCCCGGCGGCGCTCGAGAAGGCTCTTGGCGGGCAGCGGCGAGGGCCGTTTCGTTCAGTCGATCAAGACCTATCTCGCAAGTGCGGCCTTCAGGGAAACGCGACTGTTCGCCCGGCGCTTCACCATCGAGGATCTCGTCGCCACCTTCCTTAGCCACCTTGCGGGCGACGGCGGCACCGATCCGCGGCGCTTCGCAGGCGCGACGATGGTCGCCGGCCGCCCCGTCGTTTTCGCCGGCGAACGGCCGGACGAGGGTCTGGCCGTGGAGCGGCTCACCGCTGCCTACCGCCTCGCCGGCTTCCCGGGCGTGGATTTCGCCTACGAGCCGCTCGGCGCCGCCTATTGGTATGCACGCACGCTCAAGAGCAACGAGACGGTGCTCGTCGCCGACTTCGGCGGCGGCACCAGCGATTTCTCCGTGATCCGCTTCGTCCGAGGTCCACATGGCTTGACAGCCGAGCCGCTCGGCCACGCGGGCGTCGGCGTCGCCGGGGACACGTTCGACTACCGGCTGGTCGATCGTCTCGTGGCGCCGCAGCTCGGCAAAGGCTCGCTCTACCGGTCGTTCGACAAGCGACTGCCGTTCCCGGCCTACGTTCATGCCGCCTTCGCCCAATGGCACCAGCTCTCATGGCTGAAGACGCCGCAGACCATGCGCGAACTGCGGACCCTGGCGTCCGCCAGCGAGGCTCCCGACGCGATCGAGAAGCTGATCGCGTTCCTCGATCTCGATCTCGGCTTCGAGCTTTACCAGGCCGTGGGCGCCCTCAAGGCGCGGCTGTCCGTGGCTGAGACCGGCCGAGCTGGACTTCTCCAGCCACGGCATCGAACTTGCGGCCCGCGTGTCCCGGGTGGAATTCGAGAGCTTTATCGCCGACGATCTTGCCCGCATCACGAGCGCGATGGATCAGGCGCTGGCCGCGGCGGGCCGCGCCGCCGACGAGATCGATGCGGTGTTTCTGACGGGGGGAACGTCGCACGTGCCGGCGGTGCGCCGCATCTTCGCCGAGCGCTTCGGTCCCGACCGGCTGCACAGCGGAAATGCGTTTCAGTCCGTCGCATCCGGCCTCGCGCTGCTGGCAGCCGACCGGGAGCGCGGCAAGGCGCTCGGGCGGGATGAGCGTCGGCCGGCTGCCGCGCAGGCACTTGCGATAGCAGTAGCGCCCTCCGCGTCAAGGTGATACCGCCGTTTCAAGCGGCGCAGCCGCACCCCGTTCAGCAAGGCTCCAGGCCCATCATGTCCATGGCCCCAGCTTCCGCCGACTACCTCGTCGACCGGCGCCGCCTGCGGCGAAAACTGCTCTTCTGGCGCGTCGCAGGCTTGGTCCTGGTCGCCCTGATCGTCGTTGGCCTGGCGCTTCGCGCCACGTCCAACCGTGGCGTGGCAATGCTGTCGCCGCACATCGCTCGCGTGAAGATCTCCGGCCTCATCACCGGCGATGACAAGACCATCAAGCTCCTGCGCGATGTCGGCAGCTCCCGCGCATCCGGCCTGATCCTGGATATCGACAGCCCAGGCGGCACCACGGTCGGCGCCGAAAAAGTGTACGACGAGATCCGCGCGATCGCGGCCAAGAAGCCTGTCGTGGCCGAGATCAGTACGCTTGGCGCGTCCGGCGCCTATATCGCGGCGCTCGGGGCCGACCACATCGTCGCCCGCGGCAATTCCCTCGTCGGCTCGATCGGCGTGCTGTTCGAATTCCCGAACGTGTCAAAGCTGCTCGACACCGTCGGGGTCAGCGTCGAGAAGATCAAGTCGGCGCCGCTGAAGGCCGAGCCGGACGGTTTCACGCCCGACGAGCGACGCCGCGCGGGCCGCGATCGCGGCCCTCGTGGCGGACAGTTTCGACTGGTTCAAGGGTCTGGTGAAGGACCGGCGCGGCATGACGCGACGAGCAGCTTGCGGCGGTCGACGACGGCCGGGTCTTTACCGGCCGGCAAAGCCTTCCCCTGAAGCTGATCGACGAAGATCGGCACGGAGAAGCAGGCGGTCGCCTGGCTCGAGAGCAAGGGTGTGGCGAAGGGCCTCCCGGTCCGCGACTGGGAACCGAAGAGCAGCCGCAGCCCGTTCAATCTGTTGGGGGCTGCTTCTCGGCTGGCTCTGGCCCTCGATGCCACGACCCTGGCGTCGGTGCTTGACGAACTTGCAAGCGCCCGGCCAAGCCAACGTGAGCGGGCTCGTTGCTATTTGGCAGGGTGCCTCGCAGGAGTAGATGCAGGCGGCGCAGAGCGGGAGGCGAGCTCGATGATCAAGTCCGAACTGGTCCGCAAGATCGCCGAATCGAACCCACACCTGTACCAGCGTGACGTCGAAAGCGTCGTGAACGCCATCTTGGACGAAATCACCGCCGCTCTGGCGCGCGGCGATCGGGTCGAGCTCCGAGGTTTCGGAGCTTTTTCGGTCAAGCGCCGCGATCCTCGGCTGGGCCGCAACCCGCGTACCGGGGCCAATGTGGATGTCGAGGAGAAAGTCGTCCCGTTCTTCAAGACCGGCAAGGAAATGCGCGAACGGCTGAACGTGGCGCACCCTTGAAATGGAGCTTCGCTTGCGCCCGCGGTCGCCGGCGTTATCTTCCGCCGGAAACCAGCAGTGACGCCCTCTCGTTAAGAGGGAAGGGTCGCAAGAAGCGGCGTCGTCTCGACGATGCGTGGAGCAGATAACCGACGATGAAAACCGCACTCAAGGCGATCGTCCTTGTTCCCATCGTGGTGATCGCCGTGATCTTCGCGGTCGCGAACCGCGAGATCGTGACGATCTCGTTCGACCCCTTCAACAGCGAGAATCCGGCCTTTGCGCTGAGCGCGCCGCTGTTCCTCACGATCGTGCTGATGGTCATGCTTGGCGTGCTGATCGGTGGTATTGCGACCTGGCTGACGCAGGGCAGTACGCGGAGCGCCCTGCGGCAGGCCAAGGCCGAGACCGAACGGTTGCGCCGCGATCTGCAGGACACCCGCCTCGAACTCGACCTGTCCCGGCGAAACAGGCCCCGCGAGGGCGTTCCGGCGCTCTCAGGTCGCGATGCCGCCTGACGCAACGGCGGCGAAGCTGGACCCGCTGCGGGTCTTTTCGTCTGAGGCGATCGACGGGGCGCTCGACTTTCCGCGCCTGATCGCCGCCTTGCGAGCCGCCTTCACGGGCCGCATGGTCGCACCCCAGCGTCATCATCACGCGTTGGGCAGCGCTCACGCGGCGATCCACCTGCTGATGCCGGCTTGGACGGGCGATGCGCCTGCTGCCGGCGCGTATCTGGGCACCAAGATCGTGAACGTGTTCCGGGACAATCGCGCTCTCGGCCTGCCCGCGGTCCTCGGCAGCTACCTGCTCCAATCTGGCGAGAGCGGCGCGCCGCTGGCGATCATGGACGGCACCCGTCTCACCCACTGGCGTACCGCGGCCGCTTCGGGCCTCGCGGCCGATTTCCTGGCGCGCCAGGATAGTCGCCACCTGCTGATGGTTGGCGCGGGCGCGCTTGCGCCGTTCCTCGTCGCGTCCCATGCAGCGGTGCGGCCTATCGAACGGGTGACCGTCTGGAATCATCGTCTTGCGGGTGCCGAGGCGCTGGCGGAGACCCTGAGAGCGCGCGGTTTCGCGGCGACCGCGGCTTCCGATCTGGAGACAGCTGTGCAGACGGCCGACGTGATCTCCTGCGCGACGCTGTCGACGGCGCCGCTGGTTCATGGCGACTGGCTCCGGCCGGGCCAGCACGTCGACCTGGTGGGGGCTTTCACCCTTTCGATGCGGGAGGTCGACGATGCCGCGCTCCGGCGCGCCCGGATCTACGTCGATACGGAGGATGCGATGGACGAGGGCGGTGACGTCGCCATCGCGATGCGTGATGGCGCCATCGGTCGGGAGGACATCGTCGCGACCCTGCATCAGCTCTGCCGCGGTGAGCGCGCGGGCCGGACCACGGATGCCGAGACCACACTGTTCAAGTCGACGGGCAGCGCCATCGAGGATCTCGCCGCCGCGATGCTGGTGTGGGAGAGTCTCTCTCCCCGGTAGGGCCGCTACTCGCAGCGTGCGACGTCGAGTGTGCAAGGAGCGCCGTACTTTTCGCACTGCGCGACGGCCCATTCCTGAGCTTGGCCGGGGGAGCCTTTGACGGCCCACCCGGAATGGTGAGAGCTGTCATGGCTTTGCGCGATGGCCATGCAGCCCGAGCCGTAGGCCATCAGCACGCGGCAGCCCCCACCGAACTTGCCCATGCAGTCTGACATGGCGAGGTCGGCTGCGTAACCCGGGGAAGGGCGGTGCGTCATGTAGATGTAGGTGCCACGCACGGGGGTGGATACGATTGCGCCGGCGGCCTGAGCGTGGCTGCCTAAGGACAGGGCGGCGCCAGCAAAGGCCACACAGCATGCCAGTGTGCTTCTCATTGGAACCTCCTCCGCATCCAGTTCACCCGCGCTAGAACGAGGCAAGCTAAGGCTGTTGCTTTTCGCGAATGTGTCGTGCCTTCGCGGGCTTGATTGGCGGCGTCGGTCAGCGATTCATGCGCGCTGACTCTGCGGGGTCGCGGTGCCGCCTGCTGCGGGCGCTTGTTCCCACCCAAACACGCTTCGTCCGCCGTATTCATGCGAACGCCGCCGCTCGTTCGCGATGAATTCCGGAAACTGCGGGCCTGTGGCCTGCCGCTCTCGCCGGCGGGTCTGATCGTCGAGCCGCCGGATCGCATCGAGGCGCTCGTCATGGCCGAGTTTGGCCTTTGTCACCGCCGTCTTCAGGACAGCGATGGTCTCGTCGTAGACTTTCGTCGGGACAGCAAACGGCTGGCGGTCCTTGCCGCCGTGAGCGAGCGAGAATCGCGCCGGGTCGGCGAAGCGCGATGGCGCTCCATGGATGACCTCGGCTACCATCGCGAGCGAACGCACCGTGCGCGCACCGACGCCGGGCACGAGGAGCAGATCGGTGAAGTCGCGCGGACCGCTGTCGGCAGCGGCCGCGAGGGCGCCGTGCAGGCGGCGCAGGATCACGTCCTTGGGCCGGACGTCGTGATGGGCCGGCATGGTCAGGTGCGGCAGGAGCGCCTGCTCGGGCTCTGGTGACGCATCGGTTCGGCCCTCGAGGGCCGCGATCTCGCGGACGATGCGGTCAGGACCAAGACTGCCGAGCAGCGCAACCTGGCCGGTCCGCGAAGCTGCGGCACGGCGATCGGTCAGGTTGACGATCTTGCCTTGGTTCACGCCCTCGATTGCGGCGTGAGGCGCCTCGACGAAGCTTCTCAGATCCTCGGACAACCAGTGGTAACGGCGGGCATAGCGGCTGCCGCCGTTCATGCCCTGCTGCACCACCACCCAACGGGCATCGTCGGCCACGATGAAGCCGTGCAGGTAGAGATCGAAGCCGTCCTGGACGGCGGCGCTGTCGACCTTGGCGACGAGCCGGCTGGCCCGGGCCAGCACCGCGCCGTCGAACCCGACCCGCTCCCCGATGGCGATCAGTTCAGCCGGCGTCTGTCGCGAATGTCGGCCTCGCCCGCCGCAGACATGCAGCCCGAGTTCGCCGGCTAGCGGCTGCAGGCCGCGTTTCAAAGCGCCGATGACGCTCGTCGTTATGCCGGACGAATGCCAATCCATCCCCATCACGGCGCCGAAGGACTGGAACCAGAACGGATTGGCCAGCCGCCGCAGGAACTCGTCACGCCCGTAGTGGTGGACGATCGCCTCCGCAATCACAGCCCCGAGCCGCGCCATGCGATGCCCCAGCCACGCCGGCACGCGGCCGTTATGCAGGGGCAGATCAGCGGTGCCGGTGGCATGAGGCAAGGAAACGGTCCTGGAACGAAAGTGGAACATCGTAAGATATCTTGGAGCGCTGGTTCAAGCACGATCGGCAGCGCAGCCTTCAGGCACCCTGATGCAAGGACACCTGGTCATTTCCATTGTAGGTCTGGCGGGTAGCGCCTAGCTCTGTGCACGAGCCGATTCTGGTCGCCAATCCATGAGCGGGCCGACATGAGCTACGCCTACACGCACTTCGACTCTCCCGTTGGCACGCTGACGCTTGTCGCGAGCGGTCGGGGCCTCGCGGCGATCCTGTGGGAGAATGATGCTCCCGGTCGCGTCAGGCTGAGCCCGCTTGCGGAAGATCCGAAAAATCCCGTCCTCTTGGAGACCGAACGCCAGCTCGGCGCCTATTTCGCCGGCACATTGAAGGCATTCACGGTTCCACTCGATTTCCAGGGAACCGATTTCCAGAAGAGCGTCTGGACGGCGCTGCTGCAAATTCCATTCGGCGAGACGCGCAGCTACGCCGACATCGCCCGGCAGATCGGCCGGCCGACCGCGGTCCGAGCCGTCGGCGCGGCAAACGGCAGAAACCCAATCTCGATCATTGCACCCTGCCATCGGGTGATCGGGTCGAATGGCGCCCTCACGGGGTTCGCCGGAGGCCTTGCGACGAAGCAGCACCTTCTCGGGCTGGAGAGAGAGGCGCTGGCGGCCTGACGTCCTGCCGCGGGAACCGGCTCGCGGCCGAGCGGAAGCCTGCACACGGAAGCACTGACGAGGACGGCGGCCATGGCATACGGATTTCTCGACATCGCCGCGACGCCAAGCGTACGGGCCGCTCAGGCCGCGAACGGAAGTGATGCCGCGTGGTCCGACGTCGAGGGCAGAACGTTCGATCGCTTCAGCGACGCCGAGTCCGCCTTCATCGCGGCCCGCGACAGCTTCTACATGGCGACTGTCTCCGAGAACGGCTGGCCCTATGTCCAGCACCGCGGCGGGCCGTCGGGTTTCTTGCGGCTGCTCGACGATCGCACCCTCGCCTTCGCCGACTTCCGCGGCAACCGGCAATATATCAGCCTCGGGAACCTGGCCGCGAACGACCGCGCCTGCCTTATCCTGGTCGATTACCCGCAGCGCTCCCGGCTGAAAATATACGCCCATGTCGAGGCACGCAGTCTGGCTGATGACCCGGCGCTGGGGGAGCGTCTGGCCACGCCTGGCTATCGCGGCAAGGCGGAGCGCGCCTTTGTTCTTCACCTCAGGGCTTTCGACTGGAACTGCCCGCAGCACATCACGCCGCGTTACAGCGAAGCCGAACTGGTCACCGCCCTGACGCCCATCCATCGCCGGATCGAAGAGCTCGAACGCGAGAACGAGGCGCTGCGCAACAAACTCGGGACGGCCGGCACCGGTTGAGGGCGTGAGGAGGCACGGGGACTCGGCTGGCGCCGGTAGTGCTCAAAACCGAAACCCGAACACGCCCCGCCGCTCGTAAACCGCCGCCGCCTGCTCCACGAAGGCGGCCAGCGTCTCCGCCCCGTAGTCACGACGCAGGCCCGCCGCCACGGCCAGCAGCGTGGCCTTGTCCTTCACGCGGCCGGGCCTCAGCTTTTCATAGACGGAGAGGATCAGCTCGGCCGGGATCGGCACCATGTCGGCGGCGCGCTCAAAATTTTCGGCCAGCGTCGGGCGGCCGGCGGCGCGGGCGATCGCGGCCTGGTTGTGCAGGGCGCCGGGTGTGATGGCCAGGTCAGCGAGGGTGAGGTCGCCCGCGACCACCGCCTCGACCGTTACGGCATCGAGCGCCACGCCGCGGGCAGTGCGCACAAGCTCGGGGCGCTTCTCGGCCACGGGGTAGTCGGCGAGGCCGAGGGGCGGGGTGTCGGGGGCTTTTGCTGTCATCGGGCGTGGGTCATCGGTAGGCCTCGTCGCAGCAATCCGTCTGCGAGGTCCTTCCCTCCCTCCACTTGCAGGGGAGGGTACCGCCCGGAGGGCGGGGGGTGGGGTGGGGTGGAGGTCACGCAGTGACCAGCCAAAACGAAAAGTGTGGCGTCCCCGGGCGGGGCTTTTGGACGAATACAGGCCCGTCCCGACCCACCCCACCCGTCACGCTTCGCGTGCCACCCTCCCCTGCGAGGGGAGGGAGGGCGCGTGGCAGCCGAGGAGGCGGCGCTCACGCCGCGACCTCCACAACGTCCAACTCCTCCGGCTCGGCATCGGGCGTGGTCATGGCGGTCTCGACGGCGTAGATGAGCGCGACCTGGGCGTGGTAGCGGGCGCCGAGCGCCTGGCCGTAGGTGGGCACCACCACGGGCTCGGGCAGCTCGCCGAGGGCGTGGGCGGCGGCATTGGCCCCCATGGCCCGGTAATGTGCCAGGGTGACGAGCGGCGCGTTCGAGAACAGTTCGAGATTGTTGTGGGGCAGCCGGCCGCGCTGGTGGATCACCGCCGTGCCCTTGGCCTGGATGCCGATGCCGACGCCCGAGCCCGCCAGATGCGCGGCGCTAAGCCCGAGGAACGAGGTGTCGGCCGTGTGCCGCATCCGCACCACGCGCGCCGTGAGGCCGCGGCTGGCGATGCCCTCCCTCAGGGCGGCCAGCACGGCGCCGAGCGGATGGCCGGCCAGCGTCGTGAACAGGTGGCTGCCGAAGGCGGGGCTGACGCCGATCACCACCTCGCGGGTGTCGGCTCCGGGCGTCGCCATGCCCAGTCCATCGGGCCGGAACACCGGCGGCAGGCCACGACCCGCAGCGGCGGCGTTGGCCAGCACGGTCTCCCGGTCCAGCACGTCGCGGATCGCGTTGATCTCCTGCCGCCGCGCTTCCGCCATGCGGTAGCCGCTACCAGGGCCGGTGTAGTCGTTCGGATCATTGACGGCGCTGAGCACCCGGCCGTCGCGCACGCAGGCCGAGGTCTGAAGATAATCGCCCGACAGACGCAGCTTTAAGATGAACAGCAGGTTCTCGGCCTCCGCCCGAAAGCCGCGCACAGCCAGCGCCCGGATCACATCGAGCACGGTGAGGCCGCGCGCCGCGATCTGCTCGCTGACGAGCGCTGCCTCGCGCGGCGTGTAGCTTTCGGTCTCGTCCGAGCCGGAGGAAAACACGACGCTCTGTCTTCATCGCCGCCGTCGGGGCGCCGAGGTCCAGCTCCTCATAGACGGCCGCGAGCGCGTCGACGGCCCGGCGGCGCCGGTCGAGCGCCGTGTCGGGGTCGAGCGGCGTCAGCCCGCCGTCGGCCTCGAAGTCGCGCTGGAGCACAAGGTAGTCCTCCAACTCTTCGCCGTTGAAGAGCGAGGGGTTGAAGGAATTGTCGTATTTCTTGATCGTGCCGAAGCCCGAGCAGATGAGGTCCGAGCCGGCGATCAGATAGGGCAGGATCTTCGCTCCGATGCGGATCTCGCTTTCCGAGGTGCGGGCGTCGTTGCCCGAGGCGCATTCGAGGTCGAGCCAGACGGCGAGCAGGTTCTCGGCCATCAGCTCGCGCACGCCGCCGGGAATCGTGGAGGCGAGCGGCGCGCCGTCGATGCCGCCGTTCTGCGTGCCCTGCACGCCCATGCCGCGCTGCAGGCAGAGGCAGCGCGCCTCGAGATAGAGCAGCGACTTCGCCTCGTGGAAGCCCATCAGCAGTTCGGAGCCGGCGCCCGGAGGTGCAGCGCATCTTGACGCCGCGCGAGGCATAGGCCGCCGCCAGCCAGGCCTTGGACCAGGGCGTGTCGTCGCCGTCCACGAACGCCTTCTCGGTGCCGTAGACCGATACGGTCTCGGCATAGGAGGTGAAGCCCGCCATGGCGATGCGCAGCTCCTCGGCCTCCTCCGAGGCGCACTGGAACAGCGTGCCGGGCCGCCCGACCGCGGCGCCGACCGCGCAGGCCAGCGCGTTCGACCAGGCGTTGCGCGACACCCGCATGGTGGTCTCGACCTCGTCGAAGCCGAGCGCCACGGCGGTGGCGGCATCGGCCGCGAGCTGCAGCGGGTCATCCTTGGCGTTGGTGACGTGACCCTGGTTGCCCGGCGTCTTGCGCGCCCGCATCTTGGAATACGCGAAGGTGATCTCGGCCGCGTTGAGCCGAGCCACCACGTCGGCGAGCTTGGCCGGCGTCATGCCGTGCGCGAGGCGCGTCAGCGCGGTGCGCGGCACGTTGACGTCGACCAGCATGCGGGCGAGGTCGTCGGAGGGGATCGCCATCGCCTCGGGCGCCACCGCAGGGTCGATGTGATGGCGCGCCACGAACGTGTCGATCATGTCGAAATCGGCCTCCGCGGTGCCATCGAGCACCGTGACGCGACCGTTTTCGATTGTCAGCGACGGCGCCGGGTCGGCCGCCCCCTTGAAGGCCGCGAACCCGTTTGCCGGGTCCTCCACCGCGAACTTGTCGAGCCGCAACGGCCGCTCGTCCCATTCTGCAAAGCGCTGCCAGCGGTTGGGAACGGGCTTGGCGGGATCAGGCATGACCATCCCTGCCCAAACCGGGCGCGACCCCTTCTCCCCTTGCGGGAGAAGGTGCCCCGAAGGGGCGGATGAGGGGTCGCGCCAGCCTCGGAAATTTCCGCGACCCCTCATCCGTCTCGCGCTGCGCGCGATCCACCTTCTCCCGCAAGGGGAGAAGGGGTCGCCGGGCCACCTCTGCCCTACCTTCGACCATTCCCCTCACTCCAGCGCCGCGAGCGATTCCGGCAGCACCTGGCCGCCGTCGATGACCAGCGTCTGACCGGTGATGAAGCCAGCCTCCTGGCTGGCGAAGAACAGGGCGGCGTTGGCGATGTCTTCAACCGAGCCGAGGCGTTTCAGCGGGATCGAGGCAGCCATCGTCGCGAGGTAGTCCGCGCCGAGCCCGTCGAGCCCTTCGGTCTTGATGTTGCCGGGCATCACGGCGTTGATCGTGATGCCGTCGCGCGCGAGCTCGATCGCGGCGGTCCGCATAAACCCGAGCTGCCCCGCCTTGCTGGCCCCGTAATGCGCCCAGCCCGGAAAGCCGGTGATCGGCCCCGTGATCGAGGACGTAACGATGATGCGGCCACGACCGCTCGCCTTCAGCGCCGGCATGCAGGCTTTCACGCTCAAGAACGTGCTGCGCAGGTTGGCGCCGATCACGTGATCGAAGTCGGCGGCCGTCATCGCCTCGAGCTTCGCGGCCGGGAAGATTCCCGCGTTGGCGCAGAGGATGTCGATCGCGCCGAACTGGTCGCGGGCCGCCAACGCCATGACGGCCGCGCCCCCTTCCGTGGCGAGATCGGCCGTGCAGGTCGCGGCCGTGCCGCCGGCCGCCGCGATATCGTTCGCCACCTTCTCGATTTCGGCCGCCGTGCGGCTCACCAGCAGCACCTTGCACCCTGCCTGCCCGAAGCGAAGCGCAATACCCCGCCCGATGCCGCGGCCAGCCCCCGTGACGATCACCGTGCGGCCGGAAAGCGGAGCGAACATGAGCGGTCCTCAGCGTGCAGGCGCCACTATCCTCCTCATCCTGAGCCGGCCGCGCAGCGGCCGAGTCGAAGGACGCAGCGCCTGCGTGCTTCGAGACGCCGCCTGCAGCGGCTCCTCAGCATGAGGAAATGGAGGCAACCCGATCCTCGTGCGATCACCCGAAATCCGACAGCAGCCGCTCGGCCATGTCCATAGCCCCAAAGGTGTAGCCGGCCCCAAGCTCCTGGGCGATCGGCACCTCGGGATGCGAGGCGATCCAGGCGACGAGCAGGAATCGTCGCATGGCGACGAACACCGGCAGTTCGGCCGCATCCTCGTCGGGCAGCGGGGCGACCGTGCGATAGCCCGCGACCCAGCTCTCGCGCAGCTCATCGACGATCGGCTCGTGCTCGAAGAAGCTGACCGCGGCGGCAAAATCATAGAGCCGCCAGCCGAAGCCGCAGTCGTCGAAATCGATGACGCGCAGGTGCTCGCCGTCGACCAGCAGGTTGGCGAGCCGAAGGTCGGCGTGGATGAGGCCGAAGCGCGACGGCGCCCGCCCGAAACGCTCCATGCGGTGGCGGATCAGATCGATGGCTCGGCCGAGCAGCGCGGTGGAGGCCGCGTCAAGCCCGACGCCGGCCCGCCAGTCGCCCCACAGCGGACGGGGACCGAACATCGCGTCCCAATCCCACGTCTTGCGCTGGAACGTTGGTAGCGGCGTCCACCGCTGCGCATGGCCGTGCAGCCGTGCGGTCACCGCTCCGAGCTTGCCGAACCAGCCTGGCAGATCCGCGCCGGCGACAGGCTCGGTGCCAGGCGCGAACGCGAAGGCGACGGCATGCCGGCCCGGCTCACCCTCAACTGCTGGCAGCATCTGTACGGAATCGCCATCGATCCCCTTGAGCGGGGCCGGCGTCTCCACCACGCCCTCCTGCCGCAGCGCCTCGATCCAGGCGATCTCGGACCGGATCTCCTGCGCCTCATGGTAGTTCAGCCGATGCACCCGCAGGATGACCGGCGGCCCCGAGGGTGGATCGACGCGGTAGGTGACGTTTTCGGAGACATTGAGTAGCGCGACGGTGGAGTCGGGCGGCAGATTCCAGCGAGGGAGGGATTGCCGGATTGCGACGGCGGAAGGGCCTGAGGAAGGGCTTTCAATCGGCATTGGCAGGAGTCCGCGACCGCCTAACCATCGGCCGGCCTTCTCCAACCTGTAAAGTCACGCTGCGCCTCTCACTCGAATCTAAACCCCGCCCGCCGGGAATAAACCACGGCGGGCGCCGGTTCACACCTTCGAAGCAACGCGCTTCGCAGGAGAACCGCCATGTCCGTGTCTCACGATCATCCCGATGACCCAAGCCGCCGCGGCGCGCTGGAATGCATGTTATGGGCCGGCACCGGCGTGCTGTGGACCCTGAGCGGCGGCGTGCCGCGCGCGATGGGGCTGGCCCAGGCGGCAAGTCTCGATCAGCCGAAGGGGTTCAGTTTCCTGCAGCTGAGCGACAGCCACGTCGGCTTCAGCAAGCCGGCCAACCCGAACGCGCTCGGCACGCTGCAGGAGGCGGTGGCCAAGATCAAGGCCATGCCGCACCAGCCCTCGTTCTATCTCCACACGGGCGATATCAGTCACCTGTCGCGCGACTCCGAGTTCGACGATGCCGATCAGGTCATCAAGGGGCTGAACGCGCCGGTCTTCTATGTGCCGGGGGAGCACGATCTGCTCGATGACGGGGCGGGCCAGGCCTATCTGGCGCGCTACGGCAAAGGCTCTCGGGGCGCCGGCTGGTCCTCATTCGACCAGAACGGGGTGCATTTCATCGGCCTCGTCAATGTAGTCGACCTGAAGGCCGGCGGCCTCGGCAACCTTGGAGCGGACCAGCTTGCGTGGCTGGCGGACGATGTCGCCCACTTGTCGGCCTCGATGCCCATCGTGGTGTTCGCGCACATCCCCCTCTGGACCGTCTATCCCGAGTGGGGATGGGGTACCCAGGACGGCGCCCAGGCCCTGGCCACGCTCAAGCGCTTCGGCTCCGTGACGGTGCTCAACGGGCACATTCATCAGGTGATGCAGAAAGTGGAGGGCCAGGTCGCCTTCCACACCGCGCGCTCGACCGCCTTTCCGCAACCCGCGCCCGGGACGGCGCCGTCGCCGGGCCCGATGAAGGTGCCGGACGCGGAGCTGCGCAAGGTCCTCGGCATCACCGAGGTAAGCTTCGTCCGAGGCAGCGAGCCGCTCGCCATCGTCGACACGCCGCTGATCGGTTGAACGGGCGCCTGCCTGCGGCAGGCCGCCGGCTTCGCTCCCGACCTGACGCTCCTCACACGAAATCCATTTGCGAGAATCGAGATGATGATTCCACCCACCACGTGGCTCGGCGGATTGCTGCTCACCTTGTCCTTGGCCTCCGCCGGTGCGGCTGTGGCCGAGACCGCGAGCGTCAAGATCGACAATTTCACCTTCGCGCCGGCGGAGCTGACCGTGGCGCCCGGCACGACCGTCACCTGGACCAACGACGACGATATACCCCACACGGTCACGGCGACCGCCAAGACGTTCAAATCAAAACCGCTCGACACCAACGATCATTTCGCCTTCACCTTCATGGTGCCCGGGGACTATGCGTATTTCTGCTCCCTGCACCCGCACATGACAGGCAAGATCATTGTCAAGGCACCGTAGGATGGGAGCCGCGCCGAGACGACCTCGGGTCGGCCCATGACGGCCCTCGCGCGAGCGCGTTTCAGCCAGATCGTCCTGCCGCGGCTGGACGAGGGCTACCGGCTCGCGCGCTGGCTCACCGGCAGCGCGACGGATGCCGAGGACGTGGTGCAGGAGGCCTGCTTGCGCGCCTTCCGCGCCATCGAGGGTTTTGCGGAGGGCAATGCGCGCGCTTGGTTCCTCACGATCGTGCGCAACACCTGCTATTCGTGGCTCGAGCGGCATCGCTCGCGCGCGGTCGTCTTCAGCGAGGATCTCGATGCCGGCGACCGGGCCGCGCTCGAGGCGGGCGGCGCCTCGACAGAGCCGCTCGAGACACCGGAAAGTGCGCTGATCGGCAAGGATGATGCGGCGCGTCTCGCCAAGGCGATCGACGCCTTGCCGGTGCCGCTGAAGGAGGTTCTTGTCCTGCGCGAATACCACGGCCTAAGCTATCGGGAGATCGCCGAGGTCGGCGGCTTGCCGATCGGGACGGTGATGTCCCGGCTGGCCCGCGCCCGACAGCATCTCCTCACCCTGATCGAGCCGGAGGGGCGATGACCGCCGACAACGACTTCCTTCTCCTCAACGCCTATCGCGACGGCGAACTGTCGCCGGGAGAGGCTCTCGATATGGAGCGGCGCCTTGCCGCCGAGCCTGCCTTGCGGGCCACCGCCGATCGGCTCGGCAGTTTGTCCACCAGCCTCCGCGATGCACTTGCGACACCGCCGGCGTCACCCGCCCTGCGCGCGCGCGTCGTCCAGGCGATCGGGTTCGCGGATCCGCCGCGGCGTGCGTGGCGGCAGACCTGGCAAGCCTTGGCAGCCGTACTGCTGGTGGGGCTGTTCGGCGGCGGCCTTGCTTGGGAGCAGCGCGACCTACTGGGGGCTGTCGAGCGCCGGCGACGCGACCGCCGAGGCGGTTCTCGCCGGGCACCTTCGCGGGCTGGCCGCGCCGCAGCCCTTCGACATCGCCTCCTCGAACAGGCACGTGGTGAAACCCTGGTTCAACGGCCGTACCACCGTCGCGCCGCCGGCGCCCGATCTGGCCGAACAGGGGTTTCCCCTTGCGGGGGGGCGGATCGACATCGTGGGAGGCAAGCCCGTGCCGACCCTGGTTTATCGGCATGACCAGCACGTCATCAGCGTCACCGTCGTGCCGAGCGCCGCCGGAGGTTTCGCGGGCGAGGAACATCGGGACGGCTCGACGATCGAGCGCTGGACGAGTGGGGACCTCAGCTACTGGGTCGTGACCGATCTCGACCCGGGGGAGCTGCGGGCCTTTACCGAGCTGTTCCGGGCGAAATCCGGACCGTGACGGGGAGTGGCGTGCGGCCGCCGGAGCGCCTTTGCCGAGGCCTTGAACGCTGGAGATCGGCAATGACCCACGCGTTCTCTTCATCGACTTGGGGGTTGTACAATCCGCAAAACCAGAACACCGGTCGGCAAGCAACGGTTTACATTGGCTCGGCTTGAAGGGGGAACGTCCATGCTTTTCAATCGAATCCTTCACGTCGCTCCTGGTCGCCGGTGCGGTCGCCGCGCCCGGTCTCTGCCCGCGCCGACCCCACGGTTTCGGACCCGTCGCTGCAAACGCGAATGTTCGGCAAGCCGCTGGGCAAACAGCACGCCCACGCCTGTTTCAGACGGACCTACGACGAGGCCCATCTCGCGCAGCATCCGCATCAGAACGTGCGGACCATGACGCTGCTCGTCACCGGGGACTCGGTCGAGGGCAAAGCCGACGTCGGCTCTGAGCCTGATCACCACGTTTCGCACCAAGGGCGTGGATGTCACGGTCAGCGGCGGCTGCGGCCATGGGGCGGAGACGCCCGGGGTCGATCCGGGCGTCGCGCACTGCGGCGTCGATTGCGACGGCGGGTCCATCGACATCGCGTTGAAGGACAAGGGCCAGGTGCTCGTAACGATCCCGAACAGCGCCGGGATGGGAACGGAAGCGGGCGCGACGCCGAACAAGGCGGTTCTGCGCCGCCAGTTCGCCGACGACGACAAGGTGTTCCTGCTCGATCGCACGACACTCGACAAATGCCTGCCGCTCGTCGTCGACGATGCCGACAGGGCACTGATGCGGAGGGGACTGTGACAGAGCTGGATCGCCGACGCCTTGTTCTCGGCGGAGGCGCCGGCATGCTCGCCTCAGCCGCGACGGCATCAAGCGCAGGGGCGGCAGACGAGGTCCCGGCCGTCGTCTATCACCTTTCCGACTCAGCGAACGTCGCGTTCGTCCTCGGCAACATGCGAAACCACATCCTCGGCATGGGTGGGGCGGATAAGGTCAGGCTCGCGCTCGTTGTGCATGGGCCTCCCCTCCGGGCGTTCGGTCTCGCGGCTAAGGATCCGGCCGTCGCCACGGCGGTCGCCGCCCTGCGGAGGCGACCGGGTCGCGTTCTTTGCTTGCGTGAATACGATGAGAGGGCTCGATCTGTCGCTTCGCGACCTGCTGCCGGGATTTGCCGTTGCGGAGCAGGGCGGGGTGGTGAAGCTGGCCGAACTGCAGCGCCAGGGCTGGGCCTACTTGCGCCCTTGAGGCGGGTCGGGACCGTCTGCGAGGTCTCGACCGAACGGTCGCGTTCTACCAAAATAGCGGCGGATCGGCCGAGGTTCGCAGGAAAGACAAAATCCTGCTCTACGTCACCACTGGGTTCGGCTCCAATCCGGGCCGCCCACGGACGATCCGCCCGATACGCGCGATCTCGAGCGCAACAAGGGACGGGACGATGTCAGGCGAAACGCAGAACGCAGATCACGCGAGCGCCGCACGGGAATGGCTGCGCAAGCTGGCACCGTACCGCGAAGCCAGCGCGCTCCGGGGAACCATCGAACTCGCGATCACCGCCGGTCCCTTCGTGGCCGCCTGGGCCGCGATGGCGGCAGCGGCGCATTACGGGCATTATTGGCTGACCGCGCTGCTCGTCCTGCCCACGGCGGGACTGTTGGTCCGGCTGTTCATGATCCAGCACGATTGCGGTCACGGTGCCTTCTTCCCGGGCCGTGCCGCCAACGACTGGACGGGACGCGTGGTGGGGCTGTTGACGCTCACGCCCTATGACTATTGGCGGCGAACGCATGCCGTCCACCATGCCACCTCAGGCAACCTCGACAGCCGCGGTATGGGCGATGTCGACACGCTCACTGTGCGGGAATACGTCGAGCTGTCCTGGTGGGGGCGCCTGCGTTACCGCCTCTACCGCCATCCTGCTGTCATGTTCGGCCTCGGACCGATCTTCGTCTTCGGTCTGCAGTATCGGCTGCCGGTCGGACTGATGAACAAGCCGCTCCCCTGGGTGAGCACCATGGGGACTAATCTGGCGGTCGCGACGGCTGCCGGGCTGCTGATCTGGTGGATCGGCGTCATTCCGTTTCTGGCCGTGCATGTTCCCGTGGTCGTTTTGGCGGGGGCGGCGGGGGTTTGGCTGTTCTATGTCCAGCACCAGTTCGAGGACACGCGCTGGGCGCCGGCTTCATCGTGGAACGTGCACGAAATTGCGCTGCACGGCAGTTCCTTCTACGATCTGCCCGGGGTGCTGCGATGGTTTACGGCCAACATCGGGGTGCACCACGTCCACCATCTGTCGAGCCGCATCCCGTTCTACCGCCTCCCGGCTGTGCTGCGCGACCATCCCGAACTTCGCGGCGTCAGTCGCCTCACCCTGCGGCAAAGTCTCGGCTGCGTCCGGCTGGTCTTGTGGGACGAAGCCCGCCAGCGGCTGATCTCCTTCAGGGATCTCGCGCGAGGCTGAGGGCCGCCGGCGATGCGGGCGGCTATCGCCCGAGTTTGCCGATCCGTTTACCCGAATGCGGCAATCTGTCCGCCGATCTCGCGATCCGCGTGGCCTTGGGGTGGAAGCGGGCGAGGCCTGGAGAGAGGCCCAGCCTGTTCGAAATCGTGCACCTTTGCTCTGAAACATCCCGGATCGGCTCATCGCTGCCACGGCTTCGGGCAGCGTTGCCACGCGCGTCTGAGCGGTACGAGGACCGAACATGAGATCGTTCCTCCTGCCGGCCATTCTCGGCGATGAACCGCAGCTCGTTGCCCTGCGGCAGAAGCTCGAAGGCCGGATCGAGTTCGATCTCCTCGATCTGCCCGACATCGAAAGTCCGGCTGATCTCCTATCATCCCTGAACCGGACTGCTCGGGTCCTTGTCGAAGAGATTGTCCGGCGTCAGCCGACCGGCCCGATCGCCCTGATCGGATTCAGCTTCGGCGCGAGCCTTGCGCTCGAGACAGCTGCTCAGCTGACCCGAATGCAGCGGGTCATATCCTTCCTCGGCATCCTGGACGGCGCATTCAGGACGGACGAACTGCAACGATCCAAAGCCGAGCTGCTTCGCCTCTGTTTGTCCGCCGAAGGGATCGCGAGCCTGGTTCGGCGCCTGATCGAGAGGGTGGAGAACAGGGTCAAACTTGTCATCGCCACCCGAGCAAGATCGACGAAAGCGGCGCATTCCCCTGCAATCAGAGATGCGCTCCTGGTGGACTTGCGATGTCAGGCGCTGAACGGGTGGCAACCGCCCGCCTGCTCGGTACCGGGACTCCTGGTTTTCTCGGGGAGCCTCGGCATCGAGAATCGGCGCCGCTGGGAAAGCCTGTGCCCCGACCTCGAGGTTCTGGATGTCGAGGCGAAACACGGTGACTTTTTGAAGGGGCATTCCCTCGAGGCGATCGTCCGAGCGCTGACCGACCGAGCTCGGGCATCGGACGAGCATGATTGAGCTAACGCGGATTGCCGCCAGTTGCCTGCCGCTCGCAATCGCTTAACGCGACCAGCCAGCCGGGTCCGCCGACATCGGCGGCGTTGATCGCTTCCAGCGTCGCCAGAAGCCGTTGATAGCGACGGCGTTCGTCGAGGCGCCGCCGGATGGCGTGCAGATGGTTCAGCATAGGCAAGCTCCGCGGCGCGTTATCGCAGACCAATGTTGCGGCGCGGTGTCGGTTGCTGCGTTGCGACAATCGGTGCCGCCCCCTGGGTGGCATTAACCTGGCGACCAGCAGCCGTTGGAGCCATGAAGGCTTCGCACCATGCGGGCGACGACCGGATCGAGTCGCGCTTTCTGCGCTGCCGGGTAGTCCAGGACAATGATGGCCGCTGCAGTAGCGTTGCAGGTCGGCACGCCGTGCTCGAAGAGAATGCGGTCTCCTTTGAGGCCGGAGAGCGTGAAGGTCTGCTGCGAGATGTTGCGGTAGGTCACCACGAGGCCGTCTGTCCTGGCAAAGCCTTCCTCCTGGGCAGCATCCTCGGCCAGCGTCTTCACCTCGACGAAGAGGTGGCCGTAGGCCGAAATTTTGATCTGCCCATCCGCCGATGTGTAGGCGCGGCCGTCGTTGTTCTCTGGCGGCGGGGCCGCCTTATAGGCGGCCGGCACGTCGACAGAGAAGCCGAAGCGCTCGTTTCGCAGCACGGTCCAGTCACCAGCGATGGCCGGGATCGGCGCGAGCGCCAGGGATACGGCCAGTGGGATGTTACGCATCGAAGCTCCGGTCGCAAGGCTCCAGTGGAGCGAGGGCCGGTTGCACCATCGACGTGTTTCGGCCGGGTGTCGGGCGAACCGCTAGGCCGGCAGGTAGCCGAGCAACTCGTCCGCCCGCATCACGTGGCCATAGATCATGTTGATGATCGCCAACTCCTGTTCGTGCAGGGCATCCGAGGCGGCCGCGCAGGCGTCCTCGACGACGACCACATCGAAGCTCTCATCGGCGAGGCTGCGGACCGTCGAGGACACGCATTGGTCGGTGAAGATGCCGCAGCAGACCACATGCGTGATGCCCAGGTTGGCCAGGATCAGCCGCAGGTTCGTGCCGGTGAGCGCGCTGTCGGTGGTCTTGGTGACCACGATCTCGTCACCGCGGGGTGCGATGGCGGCGACGATTTGGCTCTGGTGCTCGTCCTTAGGCAGCAAGAGGTTGTTCCAGCCGGGCTTCTTCTGGCTCAGCGATCGATCGCGGCCATCTCGCGTCTGGCATGCGATACGGGCGAAGAGCACCTCGTGTCCGCCGCCCCGGAATGCCTCGAGCATGCGCCCTATCGTGGGGATCACGAGGTCGTTCATCCGCGCGTGAAAAGGTGTCCAGGCGTGCCACCGCTCCAGTTCGGCGCCTTCGATGGCCAGCGGATCGGCGCGCTCGAGGTAGACATTCTGGACGTCGATCACGAGCAGCGCCGTGCGGCCACGCGGCAGCACCGGATCGTCGGGCTCCGGCGCGCCCTGGTAATAGAGCGAACGGTGGGCTGTCTTCCAGCCGGTCATGGCGCATGTCCTGCCGTGGTTCTCGTTATGCTTGTCTCTCGTCCCGACGCAAATCAGCAAGCGCAATGCCAATTGTCGTCGCAGGACCAGCCGCGCTTCAGCTCGCCTCGGCGGCCAAGCGGGCGATGTCGCCGGCCTCGTCGACGTCGAGCGTGGCGGCCGGATCGTCGAGAGCGAATTCGCGCACGTGCCAGCGAGGATCGCGCAGCAGATGTCGCGCGCCGGCATCCCCCTCGAGACGGTCGACAGCGGAAAACAGCCGACGCGAGAGGAAGACGGGGTTGCCCCGCCGCCCCTGCGCGATCGGGACGACGGCATCCGCATCCGGCTCCAGGGTTGTCTGCGCGAGCACCCGCTCGATGTGCGTGGAGGTTACCCTGGGCATGTCGCCGAGCAGGACAACCGCGCCGGTCGCCTCAGGTGGCACAGCCGCAACGCCGACTTTGAGCGACCCCGCAAGACCGTTCGCGTGGCCCGCATTATGCACGAATTGCACGGGCAGCCCGGCGAGCGCCGCCCGGATGTGATCTTGCGCGTGACCCGTGACGACGATGACGGGTGTCGCCGCCGAGCCGAGCGCGGCCTCGACGACGTGCCGGATGAGCGGACGGGCGTCGATGGTGGCGATGAGTTTGCTTGGCGCCGTCCCACCGCTCGCTCGGTATCGTGTGCCGCGCCCGGCCGCGAGGACAACGGCCGCGACGGTGCTCACGCCCGCGCGCCGTCCTGCGTCTCGACAATCCGAGCCGCTGGGGCCGAAGAGCGGGTGGGTTCGCCCTCGCGCGGTTGCGGCCGGGTCACGATCTCCATCAGCAAGCCGCCGACGCCGAGGGCGCGGATATCGGCGCGCGTGACCGGCACGCCAGCCAGCAGCCGATGCAGCACCCAGTCGAAGCCGTTCTCCTTGGGGCTGCGCGCGCAGCCAGGCGCGCCGATGACGGGCTTGCCGCCGGCCGTGCCGAGCAGCAGAAGGTTGCCCGGATCGACCGGCATGCCGAAGTGCTCGATCGCGCCGCCAGCCGCCTCGATGGCGGCGGGGATGACGTCGCGGCGGTCGGTGATGGCCGAGGCGCCGAAGATCACCACGAGATCGCTGCGCGGCGTGAGATCGCGGATCGCGCGCACCAGCGGCGCCGTTTCATGCGGCACCCGCTCGTCGGCGACGATGCGGGCCCCGGCCGGCTCGAGCCTCGCCGCAAGATGGGCGAGGGTTTTGGTGACGACCTGCGCCTTGAGGCCAGGCAAGAGCGTCGAGATCACGCCGACCTTGAGCGGCCGAAAAGGCGCGACATCGATGACCGAGGCCGTGCCGGCCTGCAGCGCGCGCCGCACCACGGCGGCGGGCACTGCGAAGGGGATGATCTTGACCGTGGCGACCATCTCGCCCGCTTGAACCGTGCGATAGTCCGGCAGGGTGGCGAGCGTAACGGCCTCGTCGATTCCGTTCAGGCGGTCGACCGTCGCGATGTCGATCCGAAGCACGCCATTGGCGCGCGCAAAAAGGTTCGCACGGCCGGTGAACGCGCGATCGACGGACACGTTGCCGCCGCCGATCGTCGTGGCGATCTCGCGCGCGGCCTCGTTCTCACCGACGTCATCCGCGTCAAGCTGCGCGACGATGATCTCACGCACCCCGGCCGCGGCCAACGCAGCCACATGCCGAGCCTCGACGACATCGCCCTTCTTCAACACGAAGTCCTCGGTCCGAACGGCATGCGCCACGATGGCGCCTTCGGCCTCGGTGACCGGAACGGGTCCGAACTTCACGCGGCCTTCCCCACGGCGTCCTTCTCGGCACGGGTCGGCTTGCGGCGGAGGTTGGCGATCACCTCACCCAAAATCGAGACGGCGATCTCGGCAGGGCTGACGGCGCCGATGTCGAGGCCGATCGGGGCGTGAATGCGGGCGAAGTCGGCGTCGGTGAAGCCCTGCTTCAGCAGCCGCTCGCGCCGGGCGCCATGCGTCTTCCGTGAGCCGAGCGCCCCGACGTAGAAGCAGGCGCTCTTGAGCGCGGCAACCAGCGCGGGGTCGTCGATCTTCGGATCATGGGTCAGGGCAGCGAGGGCCGTGAAGCGATCGAGCCCGAGCCCCTGCAACGCTTCGTCCGGCCACTGCGCCAGCAGCTTGGTATCGGGGAAGCGCTCCGGCGACGCGAAGGCCGTGCGGGGGTCGATGACCGTGACGTCGAGGCCGGCGATCTTGGCCATGGCCGCAAGCGCCTGGCTCACGTGCACGGCGCCGATCAGCACGAGACGCACGGGCGGTTCCTGCACGGTCAGGAAGAAGCGGCGCCCGGCATGCTCGACGGCGCCGCTCTTGCCCATCCGCAGGCGTTCGCCAAGCACCTCCGTCAGCGGGTCGCTGCCGACGTCCACAGCCTTCACGAGCCGCTGCTCGCCGGTTTCGAGTTCGGTGACCAGAACGGCGGCGCGACGGGCAGCCCGCTCGGCGTTGACCGCGGCAAGAACCTCGAGGCGCATCAGTCCACCCTCTCGACCAGCACCTTGATGCGGCCGCCGCAGGACAGCCCGACACGCCAGGCCGTCTCGTCCGCCACGCCGAATTCGAGCATCTTGGCGCCGCCCTCCGCGATGCGATCGAGCGCTTCCGTCACCACCTCGCCCTCAACGCAGCCGCCCGACACGGAGCCCAGGAAGCGGCCATCCTCGTCGATGACGAGATGGCTGCCGACCGGTCGCGGTGCGGAGCCCCATGTCTCGACCACCGTGGCGAGCGCCACGCCCTTGCCGTCACGCTTCCACGCCTCGGCTTCGCGCAGGATGTCGTCGTCAGTGGAAATCATCGCGAATTCCTCAGTCTCGATCGGTCTCACATAAGCGCGCGGACGACCAAATGGAACGGCACCGCCTCAAGCCGCTTTGAGCCACGCTTTCGGATCAGACATGGAGCTTCGATCGGCTCCCAAGGCGGCGCAGAGCTCCGCCATGGCCCGCAGGTTGTGGATCGGCCGGAACTCGTCGACATGGGCCAGCATCGTTCGCACACCGCCCGCCTTGGCTTCGAACCCGGCAAACCGGAGCAGGGGATTGACCCAGATCAGCCGACGGCAGGAGCGATGCAGGCGGTCCATCTCACGACCGAGCTCGTCCAGGCCCTCGCGCTCCAGGCCATCGGTGAACAGGATGACGATGGCGCCACCGCCGAGCACGCGGCGCGACCAGTCCTTGTTGAAACGATGCAGCGAGGGACCGATGCGGGTTCCACCCGCCCAGTCCGCCACCCCTGCACTACAGGCGGCCAGCGCCTCGTCCGGATCCTTGGTCCGCAGTGCCCGGCTGATGTTGGTGAGGCGCGTGCCGAACAGGAACGAGTGCACGTTGCGGCGATGCGCCGTCAGTGCATGCAGAAAATGCAAGAAGATGCGGGTGTATTCGGCCATTGAGCCCGAGATGTCGCAGATCGCGACGATCGGCGGGTATTTTTCCTCCGGGCTTCGCCGGGCGAGTTCGATGCCGGCGCCCCCGCCGCGGAGCGACCGCCGGAAGCTGCGCCGCGGGTCGACGGCACGACCGCGCGGGTCGGCCGTCTGCCGCCGCACCTTCACAGCATCCTGCGGGCAACCGGAGCGCGCGCCACGAGGCGGATGGCTTCGGCGACCTCGGCCGCGCTCATCTGAGCGAAGTCCTTGCGGCTGAGTTTCTCCTGCGCCGAGACGGTCAACTGCGCTGAGAGCTCGGGCGTTGGGGCAGGCTTTTCCTCGCGCTTCGATTTGGCCAGAGCGTCGGCCACGCGCATTGCGCCTGCCTGGGGCTTCTTTTCCTTGCCGGCCTGAGGCTCGGCCAGCGGCGACAGCGCTGCCATGAGCTTGTCGAGATAGCCGCGCCGACGCCAGAAGGCGGCAAATGCCTGGTCGAACAAGATCGTGTGCTCGTGCCGGCTCACCAGAGTCGCATAGAGGGCAGCCCGCACGTCCTCGCGCTCGTCCAGCCCCGAGAACTGCAAGGCCGTCAGCGCGTCCAGCACCGCACCGGGGCCGATCGGCAGGCCCGCGGCCCGCAACGCCCGCGCGAAATGCATGACGTTCAGCGCAAGCTTGCCGGCGGCCGCAGGGGGGCCGAAGAACGACGGCGTTGCGTCTGCTGTCTCGCTCATCATGGCTTTCTGGGGCCTTCAGAAGCGCCTGTAGTCGACCCTGTCACGCGGATGCGGCCTTGCGGACGTGTTCGACATCGATGCGGTTGTTTTTCAGACGATAGATCACGTCATCGCCGACCTCCACGAGGCCGAGGTCGACATCGCGATCGGGCAGGACCGCCGTCGCGCGCTTGCCATGGAAGACCAGGATCTGGTGGTTCGAGGCTGCTCCTGCCGCAGCCCAGCGCTTGAACTGGCCGTAAAACGGCTCCTTGCGCCAGGCGGTCGGCGCGCCGGCGTCGGGCGCCACCACCATGCGGCGGCCACCCATCTCCGTGTAGATCAGGAATTTGGCGCGGTCCGGCCGCCATTCGGGGCCGAGATTGGGGTTGCGCAGCCAGTGGCAGAAGAACAGCCGGCACACCTCGGGCCGCGTCGGGTGGATGCCGCACCCGCTGCCTTGCACGACGTGCCGGCACCATTGGTTCACGCCCTTCTCGACCTCGGGGATCGCGAACACCTTGCAGCACATGGCGCAACTGCCGCAGGCCTTGCCGGGCGCGAGCGCCGGCTCAGCGGCAGCCGAGGTCTGAAGGGCTGGACATGTGCCGCTGCTTATAGCACCGGAGCGGAGCGTCGCGCGAGATCGGCCCGCACCTCGTCGATCAGGGCCTGAGCTTTCGAGCCTTGGATCTTGGCGATGTCGTCCTGATATTTGAGCAGGACGCCGAGCGTGTCGGTGACGAGATCAGGGTCGAGCGCCACGGCGTCGAGTTCGGTGAGCGCCATGGCCCAGTCGAGCGTTTCGGCGACGCCGGGCGATTTGAACAGGTCTTCCTTGCGGATCTTCTGGACGAAGGCCACCAGTTCGCGAGTCAGCGTCTCGGGTGCGGTCGGGGCTTTGACCGCGATGATCTGCGCCTCGCGCTGCGCATCGGGGTAGTCCACCCAATGATACAGGCAGCGGCGTTTCAACGCGTCGTGGATCTCGCGCGTCCGGTTCGAGGTGACGATCACGATCGGCGGCTCGGCGGCCTTGATGGTGCCGAGTTCGGGAACCGTGACCTGGAAGTCGGACAGAACTTCCAGCAGGTAGGCCTCGAAGGCTTCGTCGGTCCGGTCGAGTTCGTCGATCAGGAGGACCGGCGCGCCGTTGGGGCTCGGCTCCAGCGCCTGGAGCAGGGGGCGCTTGACCAGGAAGCGCTCGGAAAACACGTCCTCCTGCAAGCGTGTCGCGGTCCTTGTCGCCGGCCGCCTCGGCGAGCCGGATCGCCATCATCTGCCCGGCGTAGTTCCACTCGTAGACGGCCGAGGCGGTGTCGAGACCCTCGTAACATTGCAGCCGGATCAGCGTTCGACCGAGGCTGCTGGCCAACACCTTGGCGATTTCCGTCTTGCCGACCCCGGCCTCGCCTTCGAGGAAGAGCGGGCGCTTCATACGCATGCTGAGGAACAGCACCGTCGCGAGCGCACGGTCGCCGACGTAATCGGCGCGGCGGAGCAGAGCGAGTGTTTCGTCGATGGAGGCGGGCAGGGGGGTGGGCATTCAGGTCCGTTCGGAAAGAGCCGCACCGCGACCCAGCGCCTTCTCATACAGTCGGGCGGCGCTCGCCGAAAAGCAGCAAAGCACCACGCGGGTCAGCGACCCCGGGTCGCGCATCGCTTCGGCGATGGCCTCGAGCGACATGGCGGTCGCATATTCGGCCGGATAGCCGTAGACGCCAGTCGAGATGCCTGGGAAGGCGATGCTCGTAAGCTGGTGCGCCTTGGCGATCTCAATGCACCGCCGGTAGCAGGAAGCGAGAAGCGCCGGCTCGCCCCGTGTTCCGCCACGCCAGACCGGCCCGACCGTATGGATGACAAACCGAGCCGGCAGGCGATAGCCCTTAGTCAGTTTGGCTTCGCCGGTCGGGCAGCCGCCGAGCCTTCGGCATTCCGCCAGCAATTCCGGTCCGGCGGCGCGGTGGATCGCCCCGTCGACACCACCGCCCCCGAGCAGCGACTCGTTGGCGGCATTCACGATGGCGTCCACATCGAGACGGGTGATGTCGCCGACCACCACGTCGAGAGCGACGGAGCTGGGGATCCGAATCGAATTTGGCCCCGGTCGACTCGGCAGAGGCGCCTATCCGTTCGCCGCGGCGAGCGCACGCCGGGCCATCACGCCGATGAGGTGGGCCCGATAGGCCGCGTCGGCATGGATATCCGAGTTGAGCCCGTCAGGCGAGGCCTTGATGTCCTTCACGGCATCGGCCGAAAAGTCGGTTTCGAGCGCCTTCTCGAACGCTGTCGCCCGGAACACGCCGTTGCCGCCGGCACCGGTCACGGTCACGCGCACGCCCTCGCGCGGTTTTGGCCACGAACACGCCGACCATCGCGTAGCGCGAGGCAGGATTGCGGAATTTTTCGTAGCCGGCTTTTTCGGGCTTCGGGAAGTGGATCGCCGTGATGATCTCGCCCTCACCGAGCGCCGTCTCGAACAGCCCGGTGAAGTAGTCCGCGGCCTTGATCTCGCGCTTGTTGGTGCGGATCGTCGCGTTGAGGCCCAGGCAAGCGGCGGGATAGTCGGCCGCGGGGTCGTTGTTGGCGACCGATCCGCCCATCGTGCCGCGCGAGCGCACCGCCGGATCGCCCACAACGCCCGCCATGCCGGCAAGGGCCGGGATGACGCGCTTGACGATCTCGGATTCGGCGACTTCGCCGTGCCGCGTCATGGCGCCGATCGTCACGCCCCCTTTCTCTTCCTTGATGCCCGAGAGCTCGCTGCGCAGGCCGCCGAGATCGACGAGGTTCGAGGGCGAGGCGAGGCGCTGCTTCATGGTGGGGAGCAGCGTGTGCCCGCCTGCAAGGATCTTGGCCTCCGCATGAGCCGACAGCAGGGTCTCGGCTTCTTTCAGCGTGCCAGGACGGTGATAGGCGAATTCATACATGTCGAGCTCCCGCGTGATCGGCCGCCGTTCTCGGCCACCGCCTGTCCCTATTCTCGTCATGGCCGGGCTGGTCCCGGCCATCCACGTCATTCTGCAAAGCCGCGTCGGCGCTCGTGGATGCCCGGGACAAGCCCGGGCATGACGCGCGTGTTACTCGGCCGCCATGCGGGGCTGAGCCTCCTGCGCGGCCCGCCAGACCTTCAGCGGGGTTGCCGGCATGGCGATGTTCTCGTGCCCGAGCGCGTCCGTGATGGCGTTGATCACCGCGGGTGGTGCGGCGATGGCGCCGGCCTCGCCGCAGCCCTTGATGCCGAGGGGATTCGACGGGCAGCGGGTCTCGGTTGTTTCGACCTGCAGTTGCGGGAAGTCGTAGGCCCGCGGCATGCAGTAGTCCATGTAGCTGGCGGTCACGAGCTGGCCCTCGGCATCGTAGACGGCGCTTTCGAGCAGCGCTTGGCCGATCCCCTGCGCGATGCCGCCATGCACCTGGCCCTCGACGATCATCGGGTTGATGATGATGCCGAAGTCATCGACCGCCACCCAGCGCTCGATCCGGGTCACGCCCGTATCGGGGTCGATCTCGCATTCGCAGATGTGAACGCCGGCCGGGAAGGTGAAGTTGGTCGGGTCGTAGAACGCGCCCTCCTTCAGGCCCGGCTCGAGGTCCTGGCCGCTGAACTTGTGGGCGACGTAGGCCTGCAGCGCGATCGAGCCGAAGTCGATCGACTTGTCGGTGCCCTTGACCGTGAACTTGCCGTCCTTGAACTCGATGTCGTCGGCTGAGGCCTCGAGCACATAGCCCGCCACCTTCTTGGCCTTGGCCTCGACCTTGTCGAGCGCCTTGACGATGGCCGACATGCCCACCGCGCCGGAGCGCGACCCATAGGTGCCCATGCCCATCTGCACCTTGTCGGTGTCGCCGTGGACGATGGTGACATTGTCGATCGGGATGCCGAGCCGGTCCGAGACGAGCTGGGCGAAGGTGGTTTCGTGGCCCTGGCCGTGGCTGTGTGAGCCCGTGAGCACCTCGACGGTGCCGACCGGGTTCACGCGGACCTCGGCCGATTCCCACAAGCCCGACGCCGGCGCCGAGCGAGCCAACCGCGGCCGAAGGAGCGATGCCGCAAGCCTCGATATAAGCCGAGAAGCCGATGCCACGCAGCCGCCCGCGGCGCTGGGCTTCCGCCTTGCGGGCCGGGAAGCCTTTGTAGTCGATCATCTCCAGCGCCTTGTCGAGCGACGCGCCGTAGTTGCCGGCGTCGTAACACATGATCACCGGCGTCTGGTGCGGGTAGCTCGTGACGAAATTCTTGCGCCTGAACTCGGCAGGGTCGACCCCGAGCTCACGGGCCGCGACCTCGACGATGCGCTCGATCACGAAGGTCGCCTCGGGCCGGCCGGCGCCGCGATAGGCATCGACCGGGGCGGTGTTGGTGTAGACGGCATCCACTTCGCAGTAGATCGCCGGGATGTTGTACTGGCCCGAAAGCAGCGGGGCGTAGAGGTAGGTCGGCACGGACGACGAGAAGGTGGACAGGTAAGCGCCGAGATTGGCGGTCGTCTTTACCCGGAGCCCGATCATCTTGCCGTCCGCGTCGGTCGCGAGCTCGGCATGGGTGACATGATCGCGGCCGTGCGCGTCGGAGAGAAAGGCCTCCGTGCGGTCGCTGTTCCACTTGACCGGCCGGCTGACCTTCTTGGCCGCCCAGACGCAGACCGTCTCCTCGGCATAGATGAAGATCTTGGAGCCGAAACCGCCGCCCACATCCGGCGCGATCACGCGCAGCTTGTTCTCCGGCGCGATCCCGTTAAAGGCCGAGAGGACGAGCCGTGCCACATGCGGGTTCTGGCTCGTGGTGTAGAGCGTGTAGCCCTGGCGAACCTTCATCGTAATCGCCGACCGCGGCGCGGGGCTCCATGGCGTTCGGGATCAGCCGGTTGTTCACGATGTCGAGCTTCGTGACATGGGCCGCCTTGGCGAAGGCGGCCTCGGTCTCGTCCTTGTTGCCGAGGTGCCATTCGAACACGGTGTTGTTCGATGAGATCTCGTGGACCGGCTCGCCACCCACCGTGCGGGCGCTCGCCGTGTCGATCACGGCCGGCAGCACGTCATAATCGACCTCGACCTTTTCGCCGGCTTCGCGGGCCTGGGCGTAGGTCTCGGCGATCACGACCGCGACATGGTCGCCGACATAGCGCACCTTGCCCTGGGCCAGCGCCGGATGCGGTCCGGCCTTCATGGGCGTGCCGTCCTTGGAGTGGATCATCCAGCCGCAGATCAGCCCGCCAATCTTGTCGGCTGCGATATCGTCGCCCGTGAAGACCGCGATGACGCCCGGCGCGCTTTCGGCCGCTGCCTTGTCGATGCCGTTGATCTTCGCGTGGGCGTGCGGCGAGCGGACGAAATACGCATAGGACTGGCCCGGGCGGTTGATGTCGTCGGTGTAGTGGCCCTTACCGGTGATGAAGCGAAAATCTTCCTTGCGGCGGACCGATGCGCCGATGCCGGTTGCACTCATGGGTGTTCCTCCTCGCGGCAGGACCCGGGTGTTCCACGTCTTGTTGCGTGCTGACCCCGAGCCGCCGTTCAAAATTGGACGGTGGTTATTCGGCAGCCTGCTTGAAGTCGGCGCCGCCCATGGCCCGGGCGCCGGCCGCGACGGATTTGACGATGTTGTGGTAGCCCGTGCAGCGGCAGATGTTGCCCTCGAGATCCTCGCGGATCGTGTGCTCGTCGAGGTCGGGGCCGTGGCGGTTCACCATGTCGACGGCCGTCATGATCATGCCAGGCGTGCAGAAGCCGCACTGCAGGCCATGGTTCTCGCGGAAGGCTTCCTGCATCGGGTGCAGCGTGCCGTCTTTCGCGAGCCCCTCGATGGTGGTCACGCTCATTCCCTCGCAGGACAGCGCCAAGGTCGTGCAGGCCTTCACGGCCTTGCCGTCGAGATGCACCACGCAGGCGCCGCACTGGCTCGTATCGCAGCCGACGTGCGTCCCGGTGAGCCTCAGATTGTCGCGCAGGAATTGGACCAGCAGCGTGCGCGGATCAACGTCGCGCGACACGGCTTTGCCGTTGACCGTCATCGAAACCAACATCGTTTCCCCCGATCCCACCGGATCCTCAAGCCGGGCGTTGATACCGGCGACCTCTCACAGGCCGTTCGGCTGCCCTAACGTGCTCATCCAGCACGCCTTCCGAGAGCGTTGAGCCGCTCCTTGGAATTGGCGTAAGTCTGATCCAGGGCGTGGCGGCGGTCAAGCCACAGGTCGCGGCGATGCCGATGCGGCGAAGGCTGCTGGATCGACGCCGGTCAAGTGCACCGAAAGATCCCAAAGACGGCGCGCCGCGTCCTCGTCGCGCGCCTGCGGCTTCATCCTGGCCGGCGCGGGTGCACCTTTCAGCTCGTAGAACCCATCAGGGCCGTAGTAGCCGGCCGCCTGCACGCCCGGTGCCGTCGCGGCGTAGAGGATCGGCAGCGCGCCGGCCGCCGCCGACTGGCCGAATACCGGAAACGCCAGCATCGCCCCCCGTTCCAGCCAGCCTGGCGCCCGGCCCATGGCAGGGCCCTTGTGAAAGATCTCAGTCATCGCCCAGCCTGGATGGGCGGAAACGCCGGTCACGCGCCAGCCGAGCGCCGCGCTACGCCGTTGAAACTCAATGGCCAGCATGAGCATGGCGAGCTTCGACTGGCTGTAGGCCTTCCACGGTCCGTAGCGCTGGCCCTGCGGATCGGCGAAATCGATGCGTCCGCGCCGGTGGGCGAGGCTGGCGACCGTGACGAGGCGCGGCGCCCGGCCGCGCTGAAGCGCTGGCAAGATTCGCCCCATCAGAGCGAAATGGCCGAGGTAGTTGGTGCCGAACTGCAGTTCGAAGCCGTCCACCGTCTCGTGACGCGTCGGCACCGCCATGACGCCCGCGTTTTCGATCAGAATGTCGACCGCGGAAGTGTCGGCGTCGAGCCGCTCCGCGAATTCCGCCACCGAGGCGAGGCTCGCTACGTCGAGGCGGCGAAATTCGATAAGCGCGGCCGGCTGCTCACGCCGGATTGCATCGAGTGCCGCCTCGCCCTTTGCCGGATCGCGGCCAGTGAGAATCACGTGTGCGGCCGCCTGGGCGAGTGCCTTCGCGGTCTCGAAGCCCAGGCCTCCTGTCGCACCCGTTACAACCGCAACGCGGCCGGCCTGAGAGGGAATATCGGCGGCGGTCCAGTGCGTCATGCAACTTCAGCCTGAATCATTTGAAGGATAATGCCTCCCTCTTGGCGTGCGCGCCCTGCTCCTGCAAGGTCCTTCGTGCGAGTGCGCACAGGACGAGACGATCTGGCCGATGACGGAAAGTGCCCGACCCGAAGTTGTGGTTCATAGAGTGAGTTCCGTTGATGGCCGGATCGTGCCGCGCAATCGGAGCTCCTTCGACAGGGGAACCCGCTACCAGGATATCCAAACCTCACTCGCAGGCGACGCCTGGCTGTGCGGCACGGACGAGCCACCGAAACCCTTAAAGCTCGCCCTCGTGTGGCTACCCTATAGGCTGACGCCTGCTGCTGCTGCTGCGGCATGATTGCGCGCGAGTTGATTGGAACGGCCAATATCCCCGGCGGGGATGTGCTGCGGCTGTTCCGCCGCGGCGGCGATTTCGCCATCGTTCTCGATCGCAACGAGCTGATGAACAGCCGGATGAGCGGATCGGAAGAGGCGCTTGCTCGCATGACCTGCGCGCGCCTGGCGGGACGGCCGGCACCGCACCTCCTCATCGGCGGCTACGGCATGGGGTTCACGTTGCGGGCCGCCCTAGCGGCCGTCGGCGGCGATGCGCAGGTGACCGTAGCCGAACTGGTGCCCGAGATCATTGCCTGGGCACGGGGGCCTATGAAGGCACTGACTGCTGGCTGCCTCGATGACCCGCGTGTGAGACTCGTCCAGGACGATGTGGTGGTCCTGATCGGCGCCAGCCGTTCCACCTATGATGCGATTCTGCTCGACGTCGACAACGGACCGGACGGACTGACGCGGGACGGCAACGACCGGCTCTATTCGGCGCGGGGCTTGGCGGCCGCGACGGCGGCGCTGCGAACCGGCGGTATACTGGCGGTTTGGTCGGCGGCACCGGACGAGGCGTTCGCCCGGCGGCTGACGCAAGCCGGGTTCCGAACCGAGCAGGCCATCGTGCGGGCACGCAGCAACGGCAAAGGCCCGCGCCACGTCATCTGGTTCGGGGTGAAACCTTGAGCCGCCCCCGCGACCTTAGCGTCTGAGCGCGTCGACGCTCCACGGCCCGGCGCCGGCCGCCGCCAGGTAGAGGAAGTTGAAGCAGTACAGGATGGCTGCTTCGCCGCCATTGAGAACGGGGTACGGGCTCGCGGGAAGGTGAGCCATGAAATACGCGACCGCCATCTCGCCGGAGAGCACAAAGGCAACTGGCCGGGTGAACAATCCGAAGAAAACCAGCAGACCACCGACGAATTCCAGAACGCCGGCGAGCCCGTACAGTCCGAAGAGCGGCACCTGTCCGGGCTTGGCGCCCGCCGGGAACCCGAACAGCTTCACGACCCCGTGCGAGAGGAACACGAGGCTTGTTACGATGCGCAGGATGGAAAGCAGGGGCGGCGCCAATCGTCCTACGGCGAGAGTGTTAGGGGAGTCCATGTTCGGAAATCCAAGTCTCTTGGGTGCACCACTCCCCCATCAATATAGGTGGAACCTCGCGGAGGCGACGCCGTGGAGTCGATTCCCACAGTGAAACATGGTCCGAGCCGCAGCTGCTTCGGCCAGGGGAGTCGGTGTGGACTGAGGCGCCAAATAGTACTTGCTTTTCACCAGGTGGGTGACCAAATTATCCCAAGTGGGAGGGCGCGACGATGATTATCGGCTATGATCCGGTCGGCATCGCTGAAGTGATGGGGCTCGCCTTCAATCCAGACACTCCGGAAACCGCCCGGTTCGGGTTCCGTGAGGAGGGGCCACGTGCCTTCGCCAATGGCGTCGCTTCCGCGTTTGCTACTGAGGGCCAGATCCTCGAATCCTCCTCGCCCCTCGCGATCGAACGCGCAATTGAAGAGGGCTTGCCGCGCCAGGTTCTTCGGAACGTGGCGGAGCGGATTGGCGGGGGTGACAAGATGAAGGTTGCGGCCCTCGAATGGAGCATCGTGCCGAAGACCACCCTGGAGCGTCGCCAGACCAGGCTTTCGCCTCAGGAAAGCGAGCGAACAGAGCGGATGGCGCGGCTTTTCGTGCACGCGCGCCGGGCTCTCGGCTCGGAAGAGGAAGCGCGCGTCTTCGTCACGGCGCCGCACCCCGAACTTGAGGGGCGGAGCCCTCTCGAGGCCGCCAGGACGGACCTCGGCACCCGGCGTGTCGAGCAAATCCTCAACGCGCTCGAATACGGCCTCGTGCTTTAGACACCGTGCCGCTTCGACTCTGGCGCATCGTCACAGGATCGCACCCCATCTGGTCCGGCGAAGGCGCGCGGCTGTTCGGCGCGCGCTGGAATCCGCCGGGTATGCCGGCAATCTACACCGGCACGAGCTTCGCGCTGTGCCTCGTCGAGATCCTGGTCCATGCCAATCGCAAGACGCCGCCGAGTGCAGCGCGATTCGTCGAAGCGACAGTGCCCGACGCGGTGGCGCGCGAGGTGTTCGACGGCGCCGCGCACCCCGGCTGGGATGATCTCCACGATGTCCGGGTGGCCCAGCGGTTCGGCCGAGCGTGGCTCGACGAGCGCCGCTCCGCCGTCCTGCTCGTTCCATCCGTCGTCACCGCCGGTCGGGACGCCAGCGTGGTTGTCAACCCGAACCACCCGGAGGCAACCAAGATCGCGATCGGTCCGGAGACGCCGGTCGCGCTGGACCGGCGGCTGTTTGGAACGTAGTTCGAAGTCGCGCGCTACAGCGGTTGCCACCACTGAAACGACTCAGCGGCGCCGACCCCTACCGCGCGAACTTCTTGTATTTCATCCGGTGCGGGATCAGCGCGTCCACCCCGAGCCGCCGCTTCTTATCTTCTTCGTAATCGGCGAAGTTGCCTTCGAACCATTCCACATGGCTGTCGCCTTCGAAGGCCAGCATGTGGGTGGCGATGCGGTCGAGGAAGAAGCGGTCGTGGCTGATGATGACGGCGCAGCCGGCGTAGTCCGTCAGCGCGGTCTCGAGCGCCCGCAGGGTTTCGACGTCGAGGTCGTTGGTCGGCTCGTCGAGCAGCATCAGGTTTGCGCCGGACTTGAGCATTTTGGCGAGATGAACGCGGTTGCGTTCGCCGCCCGAGAGCGAGCCGACCTTCTTCTGCTGGTCCGGACCCTTGAAGTTGAAGGACCCGCAATAGGCCCGTGAATTGATTTCGCGCTTGCCGAGGTAGATCACTTCCGCTCCGCCCGAGATCTCTTCCCAGACGGTCTTGGTGCCGTCGAGCGTATCGCGGCTCTGGTCGACGTAGCCGATCTGCACGGTGTCGCCGATCGTGATGGTGCCGGCGTCGGGCTTCTCCTGGCCGGTGATCATGCGGAACAGCGTGGTCTTGCCGGCGCCGTTGGGGCCGATGACGCCGACGATGCCGCCGGGCGGCAGCTTGAACGTCAGGTCGTCGATCAGCAGCTTGTCGCCGAACGCCTTGGACAGCCCCTCGAACTCGACCACCTTGTTGCCGAGCTTCTCGGCCACCGGGATGACGATCTGGGTCGCCGACGGGACCCTGTCGTTCTGCTTGGCCACGAGGTCCTCGTAGCGCTGGATACGCGCCTTCGACTTCGATTGCCGGGCCTTGGGCGAGGAGGAAATCCACTCGCTCTCGGCCTCGATGGCGCGCACGCGCGACTCGTCCTCGCTGCGCTCCTGCTGCAGCCGCTTCTGCTTCGCCTTCAGCCAGGCCGAATAGTTGCCCTGGTAGGGAATGCCCTTGCCGCGGTCGAGTTCGAGAATCCAGCTCGTCAGGTTGTCGAGGAAATAGCGATCGTGGGTCACCGTCAGGATGGCGCCCGGGGTAGTTCTTGAGATGCCCTTCGAGCCAGTTCACCGTCTCGGCGTCGAGGTGGTTGGTGGGCTCGTCGAGCAGCAGCATCTCGGGCTTTTCGAGCAGCAGCTTGCACAGGGCGACGCGGCGGCGTTCGCCGCCCGAGAGCTTTGACACGTCCCAATCGTCCGGCGGGCAGCCGAGGGCTTCCATCGCCTGTTCGACCTGCGAATCGAGATCCCACAGGCCCTGGGCCTCGATCTCGTCCTGCAGGTTGGTCATCTCGTCCGCGGTCTCGTCGGAATAGTTCATGGCGAGTTCGTTGTAGCGGTCGAGGATGGCCTGCTTGGCCGCGACGCCCTGCATGACGTTGCCGCGCACGTTCAGCATCTCGTCGAGCTGCGGCTCCTGCGGCAGGTAGCCGACGCGGGCGCCCTCGGCCACGAACCCTTCGCCGGTGAATTCCGTGTCGATGCCCGCCATGATGCGCAGCAGCGTCGACTTGCCGGCGCCGTTGACGCCGAGCACGCCGATCTTGGCGTCGGGGTAGAAGGACAGATGGACGTTGTCCAAGACCTTCTTGCCCGTGGCGTAGGCCTTGGTGAGGCCCTGCATGTGATAGACGAATTGATTGCCCGCCATGAACGGAATGCTCGCGCCTGAATGTCGGATGATTGGGCGATGAGGTAGCAGGACGGCGGGGGCGAACGCAACAGCAGGGCTTGCCCGGCGGCGCCGATGGCGCGAGGTGTTCCCCGCGGCGGCCGAAAGTGATTCGGCATCGGGTGAAAACCACCGCCCGATCCTCGCCACGGATCGGTGATTGACGAGTAGCACCGGCCGCGGCGGGTGAGTCGATCGGAGAGCATCGTGAATCTACAGCAAGGCGAACTCGCGGGGGCGGTCGTGGAGCCCACTGGCCGGCTGAGAGCGGTCAAGAACGCGGGCTGGACCCCGGCGGGCGTGTTCACCGCCGATCGCCCCGCCGGCCCCGATCATATAGGCCGGGGAGCCGATGCCGCCTTCTTGGCCGAGGTGATCGCTCATCGCGAGGTTGAAACACCGTTCTGCATCGGCCTGTTCGGCGCGGCGGGCGCGGGAAAGAGCACGTTTCTGGCGAACGTGCTCACGCGAGTCGAGCGATTGAGCCGCGCAGCCGAAGAGGCCGGTCTCGCAACACCCTTTCATGGCAACATCGCCGTGGTTCGGGTCGAAGCGAGCGCGGGCCCCGCCCCCGGACTCAACCTGATGCGGCAAGTGAGCGCTGCTCTTTCGGCCACCCACCCGCGGCTTGCGAACGAAGCGAGCCACGCCGGCCTCGACCCGCGCGCCGTGGCGCGCGAGGCGGCCGAACGGTTGAACGAGGTGCGGCAGCGGCTCGAGGCCGAACGCGCCAAACTGGAGACCCTGGCGGGGCGCCAGGCGAAGCTCGCCGAAACGATCCTGTTCGAATTCCGCCGGGTCAAACATCGACAGTTATGCGCGTGGCAGCCGCGGCCGGATCGAGCGCGCCGTTCGAGGCTTCGGCATCGCAGGCGATCCGCTCACGGCCTACAAGCATGCTGTGCGCGAAGCGAGCGAGGCCGGCGGCCCCGCGGCCCGCTGGACCAGCTGGCTCCGGGCCTTCTGGGCCTATCGAGGCCAGGGCCGTTTGCTGGTGCTCGCCGCAGCGCTTCTTCTCGCCGCCTGGGGCCTTGGGGCCTTGATTGAGAACGAGCCGAGACTGCTCGAATCCGTCCGTTCGGGCGGAGAACGGATGGCCGGCTTGGCCGATTGGCTGGAGTCGCAATGGCACTGGCTTCAGCCGCTGAAGCGCATGCTGCAGCTCGCAGCGCTCGTCGCTGTGGCCATCAACGTGTTCCGCGGCGTACGCTTCCTGATGCCGATTCATCGTGGCGTCACATTCCTGCGCAGTGACATCGAGGGACGGCGGCGGGACCTCGACAGTCTTCTCGCCCACCAGACGCGCCAGGTCGACACGCTCGCCCGCGAAGCCGAACTGGCCACCGAACTTTCGGCGGAGGCCGAGCGGCGCCTGGCGGCTGCGGCTGGATCGGTGTCGCCGCCCGTCCGGCGGGACGCTGACCCCGCCACCGAGTCGCGCAGCTTCTTTGCCGCGATTGCGGCTGCGATGAGCAATTCTGGCGGCGACAGGGTGCCCTCCAGCGGGTCTGCGGCGCCGGCCCGTCTCGTGGTTGGCATCGACGGGCTTGACGATCTGACCAGCGCGGAGGCGGCGGGGTACCTGCAGGCGGCGCACCGGCTGCTGCATGCGCCGGGTTTCGTGGCCCTGGTCGCGGCCGATCGCAATCATCTTGCGACGGGTCTCGCCGAGACCGACCCCGCGCTGGCGGCGCGCCGCCTCGACCGGTTGGTGCAGATCCCCTACGGCGTGGGTGGGGAGGACTGGAGCGGGTCTGCAGCCTTCGCTCGTGCTCTGCTGGAGGGCGGCGACGCCGATACCGGCGAGCTTGACGAGGCCTCGCCGGAGGCAGCGGTTTCGTCGCTCGATCGGCCATGGACGCAAAGCGAGCGTGCCGTGGTCGAAGCCCTGGCACCCGTTGCGGGTTCGACGCCGCGTGCGGTCAAGCGGTTCATCAATCTCTACCGCATCGCGCGGGCCGACCCGCGTCTCGGCAACGGCAGCGCCAAAGATCTTGCGGCCCTCGCGATGGCGCTTGCCCTGCAATCGGCCGGATCGCCGCTCGATACGCTAGCCTACGGGGGCGTAGGCGACGGCTTGGAACGAGCCCGTCAGATCGTCGCCGCCCGGTTGGGAATGCCGCTTGGCTTGGACGAAGGGGGGCCTGGCTTCGAAACGGCCCGCGCGTATTGCGCGGACCGCTGATGTGATGAGGACGATGGACCTGCGGCTCGCCTCGCCGCAGTCGAAGTCGTTGCTAGCCTTGGGCGGCTATCCGCCCGTCCGATCCGAGGTCCAGCCTTTGTAGTCGTTGACGTTGTCCCGGGTCACGAGCTTGGATGGCAGCAGGGTCACCTTTTGCGCCGGCTCCTTGCCGTTCAGCAGGTCCACACCGATGTCGACCGCCTTGCGGGCCATGGCGAAGGGGTCCTGGCTGGCGGAGGCCTGGATCATGGGCGTACCCGCGTCCTTGAGACCGGCCTCGATATCGGGCGCGCCGTCGACGGAGGTGATGATCATGCCCTCGCGGCTGAGCTGCTTGGCGGCAAGGTTGCAGCCGAGAGCCTGCGGATCGTTGATCGCGAAGATGGCATCGACCTTGGGGAAGCGCGTCAGCAGGCTCTTCATCACGGTCAAGCCGCCGTCGCGCGAGCCCTTGCCGTCCTGGTCGCTCGAAAGGAGCTTCATGTCCGGGGCATCGGCAAGCGCCTTCTTGCAGCCAGTCACGCGGTCGACGACGGATGACACCTGCGGGCCGTTCTCGATGATGATGTTGCCCTTCTTGCCGAGCTTGTCGATGATGAACTGGCAGGCGATCTGGCCGGCCTGGACGTTGTCTGTGGTCACGGCCGCGTCGGCGCCCTCCGCATTCGTGTCGACCGCAACGACCTTGATGCCGGCCGCCTGCGCCTTCTGGATGGCGGGCTTGAGAGCCTTCACGTCACCGGGGTTGAGCAGGATGAGGTCGACGCCCGCCGCGATGAAGTTGTCGATCTGGTTGACCTGCTTACCGAGGTCGTAGTCGTAGCCGAAGGTCAGCAGCTTGACGTTCGGGTTGGTCTTCTTGGCCTCGAACTCAGCGCCCTTGCTGAGGGCGATGAAGAACGGGTTGCCGAGCGAACCGAGCGAAACGCCGATCGTCTTCAGCTCTTTGGCCTGGGCGCCGCCGGCCATCAGCGCGACGGCCGCGCCGGCGAGCAGAAACTTCTTCAGCATGTGATCTCCCTGGTGGTTGTTGGTCGCGACGCCGTTTCCGGCGCCGCTTCATCGTCCCCCGCCGGATGGTGCGGAGGATGTCTCAGTCTGAAGAACGGCGGTGGGTCGACCGACACGCCGTTCCCCTTCGCGCCGACCGGCGCGAGCTATGATCAGGTGCGGGCTCCGCCCTGGTTGCGCAGCCGATCGAGCGCCACGGCGCCGATGATGACCAGTCCTTTGATGATGTACTGCCAAACGTCCGAGACGCCGGCCAGGATCAGCCCGTTGGCCAGAACGGCGATGATCAAGGCGCCGATCAAGCGTTCCGATCACCGAACCGACGCCGCCGACGAAGCTGGTGCCGCCGAGGATGACAGCCGCGATGGCATCGAGCTCGTAGCCGGTGCCGAGCTGGAGGCCGTTGGCCGACTGGAGCTGCGCCGCCTGCATCAGTCCGGCGAGGCCCGACAGAAAGCCCGACGTGCCGTAGACGAAGAGCAGGATCAGCGGAACCTTGATGCCGCTGAGCCGCGCCGCCGCCGGGATTGCCGCCCACCGCGTAGATGTGCACGCCAAGCACCGTGCGGCGAAGGATGAACCAGGACACCGCGACCACGACGATCGCGATGACCGCGAGCCAGGACACCGAGCCCAACACCGGCACCCTGAAGTTGTCTGCGATGCCCTTGAACGACAGCTCCGAGTTGAAGACGGTCGTATCGTTGCCGAACAGGCGTGCGAGGCCGCGAACCGCGGTCAGCGAACCGAGCGTGACGATGAAGGGCGGCAGCTTCAGTGCCGAGATCAGCGTGCCATTGAGCAGGCCGAAGCCGCATCCGACCAGCAGGCCGACCGGAATGCGACACGACGCTGTAGTTCGGGCACCACGAGCAGGGCCGCCATGGCGGAGACAGCCAGGATCGATCCGACCGACAGGTCGATGCCGCCGGTCAGGATGACGAAGGTCATGCCGGTTGCGAGCACGATGTTGATCGCGGCGAGTTGGGCGACCACCGGCAGATTCTGCTGGGTCAGGAAGCGGCCGACCGAGAAGTCGAAGGTGCCCGTGTCGCCGTATGCGCTGAGGAACTGGAACAGGATCGCCAGCAGCACCAGCACGGGCAGCATGCCGGCCGTCTGCATGAAGGCGCGCATGCGCTGCTTCGCGACGGCAGAGGAGCCGGAATCCGATTTCGCGGGGGTGGCGGTGCTCACGTTTCCAGTTCCTGTCGTTTTCCGATGAGTTTCGAACCGGTGCGAAGTCAGTGGGAGGTCGGCGGCGACGCTCCGGGGTTGTGGCCGACCGCGACTTGTCCAGCGGGCGCCTCGTATCGCCCAGACCGGAAATCCGACCGCCCCGGCGTCGAGGGCACCTCGCGCTTGGCCGCGGTGGCGAGCGCGATGATGTTTTCCTGATCGATGTCGTCGCCCGTCACCTCGCCCTCGAGATGACCTTCGCGCATGACGATCACCCGGTCCGCGATGCCGACCACCTCGGCCAGCTCGGACGAGATGACCAGGACGCCGGCGCCGGCCTTCGCGAGATCGTCGATGATCCGGTAGATCTCGGATTTCGCGCCGACGTCGACGCCGCGGGTCGGCTCGTCGAGGATCAGCACCAAGGGGCGGCGTTTCCAGCAGGCGCGACAGCAGGCATTTCTGCTGGTTGCCGCCCGACAGCGAGCCGACCGTGATGTCCGGGCCGGCCACGCGGATCGCCATGGCGGCGATGGCCTCCTTGCAGCGCTTCATCATCTTGCTGAGATCGAGCACGCCGGCCTTGGCGTCCTTGCGAACAGATCATCAGGTTGATGTTGTCCTTGGCGGACATGTCGAGCAGCACGCCCTCGGCCTTGCGATCCTCGGTCAGATAGACGAGGCCGAGGTCGATCGCATCCTGGGGCGAGCCGGATCGTGAATCGGCTTGCCGGCGAGCTTGACTTCGCCGGTCGGTCCGCCGATCCGCCCCGAACAGCATCCGGGCCATCTCGGTTCGGCCCGCGCCGACCAGGCCGGCGAGCCCCAGCACCTCGCCGGCATGAAGGTCGAAGGAGACGTCGCGGACGCGGCGTCCGTCGCCGATGCCACGCACTTCCAGCACCGGAGCGGCGTTCGGCTTGAAGCGGTGGCTCTTCTTGTAGAAGGACGGACAGGTCGCGGCCGACCATCATCCTCACCACCACCTCGGGCGTCATCTCGGCTCGGGTGATGGTGCCGACATAGGATGCCGTCCCGCAGGATCGAAACCCGGTCCGACAGCTCGTAGACCTCGGCCATGCGGTGCGAGATGTAGATGATGGCGATGCCGTCGGCACGAAGCTGACGGACGATGGCGAACAGCTTGTCGGACTCGCGGGACGAGAGCGCGGTCGTCGGCTCGTCCATGACGATGATCTTCGAATTGGCGTGCACCGAGCGGGCGATCTCGACCATCTGCCGTTCGGCGATGGAAAGCAGGCCGACGAGGCGTTTGCGGCGTGAAGGTCGCGCCGATGCGCAGCAGCACCGCCTTGCAACCCTCGTTCATCGCTGCGCGGTCGATCAGACCCGCCTTCTTCGGTTCGCGGTTGAGATAGATGTTCTCGGCGACGGTCAGGTTCGGCGACGAGCGCCAGTTCCTGGTAGATGATCGAGACGCCGGCCGCCCGGGCCTCGATCGGACCGCTCGCCTTCAGCGGTTTGCCAGCCACCAAGATCTCGCCGCCCGGATCGGCCTGGTAGGCTCCGGACAGGATCTTCATCAGGGTTGATTTGCCGGCCCCGTTCTCGCCCATGAGCGCGTGCACCTCGCCAGCCTGAACGCTCAAGCTGACGTTCTGGCAGCGCCTTGACGCCGGGGAAGGTTTTCGAGATGTTGCGCATCTCGAGAATGGGCCTGTCTGACGCGGGTACGCGCTGTGCCGCAACGGACATCGTTTCCATCCCAAACCGGCTCCGTTGACCGGAACGCAAGCGCTTTTCTGTCGAGTTATGTGTGCATTCCGTTCACAACTTGTCAAACGCCGAAGTTGTACGAATTGCAGCAGTGGTCGCGCCGATTTTTTAGAGCCCTCCGGCGGCCCTCGCCGTTGCTCGAAGGCGGGTTGGCTCGCGTCCGGTGAAGGTCCACTAACGACAAAGACCCGGCCCGGATCCGGCGATCAGAGCCCCGCGGCGGCCCTCAGGGCACCGTTGATCCTGTCCTGCCACCCGGGCCCCTCGGCCTGAAAGTGTTCAAGCACGTCCTGGTCGATCCGAAGCGAAACCAGTTCCTTCGCACCGGGCACCGCGGGTTTGGTCGCCGGCGCCGCAATGGGCTTGGCGGTTATTTTCTTGAACGCCGCCTCGGCGGCGCTCACGGCGTCCACGGGCCGACGAGTTCGATCGTTTGCCATTTCGGATCCAGCTATCGGACGGTATTGCCTGAGCGAAACTAGAACCTGCATTCACAGGGATCAACTCGCCCGGCATCCCCGAAACCCTTGAGGGCGCAAACGCTGCATAGGATCCACTTCCGACGGGAAAAACGTCCTGCAACGGACCAGCGCGCTCTTCGATCCGCCGCTACGCTCGCGCACAGCTCCCGCTACGCCACACGAAGAGTGGCTGCCCCTTCTGCCGCCCCTTGTGCGTCCTGCGTGCTCGAGACGCAGTTCCGACCCGACCGCTTCGCCCGATAGAGTGCCTGGTCAGCCTGCTCAATCAGTTGGGGGATGCTGGTCACGCCATCTGGATTCAGTGTCGCGACGCCGGCGCTGACAGTGGCGAGCACGTCGCGGCCCGCGACCGACCGGCTGTGGTTCTGGAACGCGACACGGATCCGACTTGCGACGGTGAGCGCGTCCGGACCCCTGCAATCCGGGAGCAAGACGACGAACTCCTCCCCACCGAGGCGCCCGATCGCATCGACCGATCGCACGAAGCGGGTGAGGACCTCACCGAATGCCACGAGCACTTCATCGCCGACTGGGTGCCCGAAGGTGTCGTTGATCTGCTTGAAACGGTCGAGGTCGAATGCGATCACCGAGAGCGGCGTCTTCAGGCGCAGGCTGCGACTGTAGAGCCGCCGCGCCTGATCCTCGAACGCGCGCCGATTGGGGAGCCCGGTCAGCACGTCGGTCATCGCGGCAGTCCTGTGCTGCTGCTCGCTCCGATCCCTCAGCATGCTGAGCAGGAACATCGAGCTGCCTAGCGCGTAAATGAGGCCGGCGAAGTGGACCATCCCGATCCAGCCGGCGTTCTTCTCGGTGCTGTCGGACAGGTGGAATTCGACCGAGGCGAGGCAAAGCGCGACTGTGTACAAGCCCAGCAGCGCGATCATCGCCCAGCGTCCGCGGAGCGCTTCGTCTCGCGTTCTCCAGAATTCAAAGGCACCGGCGAGGTACAGAAGAGTCGAGATGGCCAGTCCGAAACCCGTGGCCCAAGAATCAGCGCCGCGAACACGGAGAATCGACTCGATCCCGACCCATAAAGCTGTCGCGATCGCGACAGCTACCGGTCGAACGCTGCTACGATTGAACGTCCGAGCCGCGACCCAGGTGACAACCGCGCACATGTCCAGGATCGGCGGCGCCAGGAGATGCCAGACATAGAGCGCCAGGCTGTCGTGGAAGGCCAGCAACGCAGTTCCGACGCCCAGGCCGCAGTTTGCCACACCCCACCAGAGAGCCGGCGACGCGCTCCGGTCCTGCCACCAGTTCATCAGCAGGAACATGCCGCTTGCGAATGCACCAACCGCCCCGGCGAACGTCAGGGTCGGAATATCAAGCTGCATAGCTGGAGCCTTCTCGTCATAGAACCGCGAACCGCGCGAGAAGAACGCCCAAAGGTTAAGACAAATAAATATGGAAGGCTAAAGACTTGCAACGCCCCGGGAAGAATCGACGCCGTCCGCATCTCTGGTTAATCCGAGAGCTTCAGCGGCATCGACCGGACCGCGAGGGTCGCTCTCGCGGACCACGCTCGCGCACCGCATCCTCCGATTCACGAACGGGGTAAGCTGGTGAAGCTGGCGCGGCGAAGGTTGTGCGGCGCTGGCCGGGCTTCCTTTGCTCGGCATCGACGGGCTTGCCATCATCCTCGCCTTGCCGGATGGGAGGAGCAGTCCAAATCCACGATCGACCGACGAATTTGTCCGACTTAGCCGAACGTCCTGAACTCAGCGCCGAGCAGATCAGCCTGTCGAAGCACATGCTCCGGGTGAGGCATCTGAAACGTCGGGACGCTCTCGGCGAGGAGGTGCGGTCCACGCTCGGCGCGAAACTGGCCTTCGAAGGCTCACGCCTTTGCGCGGAGTTCGCGAGGGAGGGCGGTATCGCTGTGGCCTCAGCTTATTCGGCGATCGGCAGTGAACCTGATCCGGTTCCGCTGTTGGCCGCTCTTCACTCAGCCGGGTGGCCTTTGTGTTTGCCGACCGACCGATCGACCGGCACTCCCCTCGTCTACCGTCGGTGGTCTCCCGGCGATAAACGCGCGTCCGGTCCGCTCGGGATCCTGGAGCCTCTGGAGACCGCACCAGAGGTCGAGCCCGACGTGATGTTCATCCCGGTCATCGCTTTCGATCAGAATGGCAACCGCCTCGGCTACGGAGCCGGCAACGTGGACAGCACCCTGAGAAACTTGCGCGCTCGAAAACGCCTCCTGGTCGTCGGTGTCGCGTTCGCGGTGCAGGAGGAGATCGCGATCCCGACTTCGCCCGACGATGAGCCCCTCGATATCATCGTGACCGAAGCCGAGGTGATCAGGTGCCGGGCATGACCTCGCGCCCAAAACCGATCTGCAACCCGCAACCCTTGCTCTGCAGCAATTCGGAGCTTCGACGGATGCGGAGCCTGCCCTCGGCAGCCTCGGACTCGCCCGCGGGACTGATCAAAGCCATCGGGGCCTGACGAACGGAAAGGCCTCCACGGTCCGCCGCACACGGTCGGTCACCATCTTGTCGCGGCGCCGACGAGACATGCCCCTGCAACGAAGAGCGTGCATTTCTAGTGGACCGGGGCAATCGCTTCGGGAGACGTGCCATGCCGAGAACCACCGCCATCCGAGCCTTCAAATTCCGCGAACAGGTTGCGCTGTTCCTGCGCCACACCGGGCAATTTCCATCCCGGACCACGATGCGGACAATGTGGCGGCTCGCCTGAATGCTGCAATGACAACGCTGCGCCACGAGTGAGCGAGACCGCAAGAAGACGGCGCCGTTTTGCGAAGCTTCGAAGATCCGCGAGCGATCCGTCGAGGACCGCTACTCGAACCACGTCGTGCCGGGGTATTGATTTGCCCGCGCCACTTCTTCATCGAGCTCAAGGCCGATGCCCGGCCGGTCGGGTAAGGTGATCCAACCGTCCTGAATAATGTCGTCCTTGTGATCGACGATCGTGGTCCAATAATCGCGGTGCAGCCAATGGTATTCCAGCACCAGGAAGTTGGGAACCGTGGCACAGACCTGCGCGGAAGCGAGCGTGCCGATCGGCGATGATACATTATGGGGCGCGAAGGGCATGTAGTAGATCTCGGCCATGTTCGCGATCTTTCGGCATTCCGAGAGCCCGCCACACTTCGGGATGTCCGGCATGATGATGTCGACGGCCTGCTTCTCGATAAGATCGCGGAAGCCGTGGCGGAGAAACAGGTTTTCACCCGCGCAGATCGGTGTGGTCGTGGACGCCTTGATGGCCTTCATCGCATCGACGTTCTCGGGCGGGACGGGTTCCTCCAGCCAGAGCAGGTGAAACTCCTCCAGATCGCGCGCGAGCCGGATGGCGCTGGTGACATCGAGGCGGGTGTGGACGTCGCACGCGACGTCGATCGTGTCGCCGGCCGCCTCGCGCACCATCTTGGCGATGCGGAGCATGCGGTCGTGTTCCCAAAGGCCGGCCGTCGTGTTGAACGGGTCCTTGACGAAGCCCGAGACCTCGCTCTCGGAATTGCCGTAGGCGAAAATGTCGAGATCGATCTTGAGGGCCGTGAAGCCGCTCTCCAGCACCTGGTCGACCACACGCTTGATCGAGTCGAAGTTCATGCCGGGCTCGACTTGGCAGTCCGCATAGACCCGGATCTTGTCGCGGAACTTTCCGCCCAGCAGCTCCGTGATCGGCACGCCGAGCGCCTTGCCCTTGACGTCCCAAAGCGCGATTTCGATGCCCGACAGCGCGACGATCAGCGCGCCGGCGAAGCCGCCCTCGAACACGAGGCTGCGGCGGATGTCCTCGAAGATCGCATCGATTGCGAAGGGGTCACGGCCGATCAGCCGCGGCGCGAGGTCCTTGATGATCGCGATCGCCTGATGACCGCCGTGCACGCACTCGCCGATGCCGGTGATGCCTTGGTCGGTCTCGATCTTGACCCAGAGATGCATGCAGTGGCCGGTGCTCGCGGCCGTCTTCACGCCGGTGATCTTCACAGCGCTCTCCCTCGTGGTTCTCGTCGGCGCGAGTCCTTGATCCTCCACCTTCGTGCTGAGCAGGCCTGCCGGGCCGTCTCGGAGCATCGGCCAAGTCTGAGGCGGTGTCCTCTCCTGCGAGGCGCCTCTTTCGCAGGCCGCTCAGGTTGAGGCTGGGGAAGTCAACGGACTCAGCGCGGGTTGTCCTTGCGCCAAGCCTGGTACTCGGCTTGGCCTTCTTCGTTGAGCGGGTAGTACTTCTTCAGTGAACCGCCCTCGGCGAGGCGAATACGGCTGAATTCTTCCCAGTCTTCATGGTCCAACGTGTGCTCGAGAACCATCTCGGCCATTGCCTGCGGAATGACCACCACACCATCGTCGTCGGCGATCATGATGTCGCCCGGGATGACGAGCACGCGGCTCATGGCGATCGGGACGTTGTAGGCCCAGGCCAGGAAGTCGCCCTGCGATGCATAATTCGGCGTGAAGCCGCGGGTCCAGATCGGCGTGCCGATCTCCTTGATGTGCGGCCAGTCGCGGACGCAGCCGTCGACCACGATGCCGACGCCACCTCGTCCCTTGAAGTAGGTGATCAGCATCTCCCCCATCGTGCCGGTATGCCCGTCGCCATGGGCTTCGACCGCCAGGATGTCCCCGGGCTCGACCGTCTCGAACACGGCCCAGAGTGCCGTCGCCTTTTCGAGGTGTTCTTCAGGCACGTTGAGGGCGATGCCGGCCATCACGTCCTCACGCTTGGGCATGAATTGCAGCGTGATGACGGGCCCGACGACCTTGGCCCCCGGCTGGCGCGTGACTGGCCCGTGGATGAAGGTCTGGCGCACGCCCATCCGGTGCATGAGGGCGCTCGCCGTGGCGGTGCTGACCGCTTGCAAGCGCTTCAGCAGATCGGCCGAGGGCCGTTTGAAGGGCGGGCCCGCGACCGGCAGCGTGCGCGCGATCTCGGCCGGCGGCAGCTTGATAGACATCCAGTGTTCGGATGGATTTGGCATGGCGGGTTGTCCGGCAGTGTTGGCGTCGTCAGCGATAGCGGGACTGTTCCGAATTCATCCACATGTCCGGATTGGGGCCGAGCTTCGCCTTCACAGGGTCGGACAGCGGCGTGGCCCGCCTGAGGACATCCGAGTCGATCGGCTTGTCCAGCGCCCGCGCATTCGCCCGGATCTCGTCGGGCGTACGGGCACCCGTGAGCGCGATGCCGATGCCCGGCTGCGCCAGGATCCATTGAATCGCGAGATCCGCAAGTGATACGCCAGCGGCTTCGGCGAGAGGGCGCAGCTTCGCCAAGGCGTCGAACACTTCCTTTTCGCAGCCGGCCTCGCCATGCGGGCCGTCGCCATAGAAGCGGGTCACGTGAAGGCCTGGGGGAACATCCGCGTAGGACGTGTAGCGGCCCGTCAGGAGACCCTGGGCGAGCACCGAATAGGCGACCCCCATCATACCCTGCGACTGGGTCTTCGGCAGGATGCCGAATTCGACCGCGCGCCAGAACAGACTGTAGGGAAGCTGGTGCAGCGAAACGATGTCGTCGCCCGTCCGGGCAAGATCATCCAGCGTCTGCGGCCCAAAATTCGAGACCCCGGCCGCCCTGATCTTGCCCGCATCACGTAGCTTGTGCAGCGCCGTCAGCGTTTCATCGAGCGGGATCGAGTATTCGGGCCAATGGATGTAGTAGACGTCGACGTAATCCGTCTGCAGGCGTTTGAGACTGCCTTCGCAAGCATCGATCACGCCCTGGTGCGTCAATGTTCCCGCGACCTTGGTGGCCACCACGGCCTGATCGCGACGACCCTGAAGCGCACGGCCGAGGATCTCCTCCGAACGGCCCGATGCGTAGACCGCAGCGGTGTCGATGAAGTTGATCCCGCAATCGAGGGCGGCTGCAACCGTATCGATGCAGGCCTGATCGTCCTGTTCGCCCCAAACGGGATCACTGCCGAACGCCCAGGTTCCAAGCGACAGGCGCGAGACGACAATATCCGTCTTCGGAATCGTAACACGATCCATCTTTCCCACCCCGGCGATGGTTGTTGCCCGGCTGAGGACAGCTAGGCATCAGTTCAAATCTGAACTGCTTTGTTTCTTGGTTGAAATGATAGCCGCTCGATTCCCGAAGTCAATCCTGCGCAACGGGCTCGATGATCCGGCCTGCGGCACTGGCGTTGCGGGGGACGCCCCCTGTGGTTCGAGATCGGCGCCGATCTCGGCCGCAACGGCGAGCACCGCAGCCTTGATGGTTTCGCTTCGATTCGGGGTAGCGCCGGCAATGAACGGCACGCTAACGGCCGCCACGGTCTTGCCGGAGGGTGCCATCACGGGCGCCGCGAAGGCATAGACGCTCGGTGTGTACTCGCCCCTGTCTTCCCCCCAACCCTGTCGCTTGACGCGCGCCAACTCGTTTACAAGCTTGCGCAGCCGCGCATCGGTCATGCCCTCCTCGCGCGCGAAGCGGGCCAGGATCTGCTTCTGGTCCGGCTCGGGAAGATGGGCCAGCAGCACCTTGCCCGCGGCTCCCACGGTCAGCGGAAGGTATTCTCCCGCGGTCACCGTCAAGGCATAGGCCCGGTTGCCCGGCACAGTGGCGAGCACGAGCAGACGGGCGCCCTCGACCACGGAAATCTTGCTGGTCTCGCCCGTCTCGCTCGACAGCCGACGCAGGTGCGGAACGGCCAGCGCGTTCAGGTCGTAGCTGCCCTCGGCGGTCGCACGGGACGCCAGCGCCAGCAGCCGGGGTCCGAGGCGATACTGCCCATCGGGCGTCCGGACCACCATGCTGTGGAATTGCAGCGTGTTGAGGATGCGATAGACGGTGGTGCGCGGCACGTCCAGCTGGGTCGCGAGGTCTCGGATCGCCGTCTCGCCTGCACCATCATGCAGCCGCGCGAGAATCTCCATCATCCTGTCGATCACGGGGATACGATGCTTGGCAGCTGCGTCCATGCTGAACAGGTCCTCGTACGACCGACCGATTGACTTCGATCATATTCGTCCCTTAACATCCTCATCTGAACATATCTAGTTCAAATATGAACAACGCCGCAAAGGCGGGGTGCGCATGATCAGCGCGGTGGAGGAGAATGTCGATGGCGCCACTTCCATCGTTGTCCGATCCCGGCCTCGAACATCGACGCCGAGGCGACCGGGCATGACACTTGGCCTCGGGTCCTGATCAGACACTGATCGGGACCGACTTGAAACTCCGGCCGATCGGATCCCGCTTCGTTACGGCGGTGGACAATGGAGCGGTTGCTTCGGCCAATGATGTCGTGAGGGTCGGACGCCGGAAAGTTGAGGACGTGGGGAAGTTCGGCCGCGCAGCGCGGCACGATCGAGACGGGCCAGCATCTGTTTGAAACAATAACGGTGGGAGGAAGCGATGAGATTGATACATCCATCCAGGCGTTCGTTCTTGACCGGGTCCGCAGCGGCTCTCGCGGCCGCAAGCGGAACGGCCCCACGGCTCGCCAGCGCAGCCGAGGGCGGTGAGATCAAGGCACTGCTGATCACCGGCGGCCCGCTTTACCCGAAATATTGGGAAAAGATGGTTGCACGACTTCAAGGCGAAGACCGGGATCACAGTCAGCTACGACCTGCTTGAGTTCACACCGCTGACCTCGAAAGAGGTGACGCTCGGCGCGGCCCGCAGCTCGCAATACGACGTTTACAGCACCCATACGGCGCAGATCGGCTCGTTCTTCAACTACTTCGAGCCGCTGAATAAATACTTTTCCGATTCGGAGCTGGACGATTTCTTCCCGGTCGCGATCAAGTATCTGAGCGAACCCCAAGACCGGTAGGCCTGGCCGCGATCCCGCGCAACATGGATTCGCGGGTTCAATATTACCGCATCGGACGTCTACAGCGAACACGGGCTGAAGCCGGCGGAGACCTGGGATGACCTCGTCAGCAGTCAGCGCAGAAGCTCACCGGCGGCGGCCATTACGGCCTGGTTGTGCCCGGCCAGGGCGACCCGGCACAACGCACCTTCAGCGACTTGCTCTGGCAGGCGGGCGGGGACTGGGTCGATGACAAGAACAAGCCGGCCTTCAACTCGGCCGAAGGTGTCGAGGCGCTGACCTTCTACCGGGACCTGATCCAGAAGTACAAAGTCGTGCCGCCGGATGCCGTCAGCTATCAATGGGACGAGAACTCGACCGAGTTCTCGTCTGGCGCGGTCTATGACGACCTTCGACTGGCCGGGCCAGTACGCGACCTTGTCCGATCCGGCGACCTCCAAGGTCGTCGGCAAATGGTCGACCGCGCCCTATGTCCGCAACAAGACCGCGACCTCCTGCGCCATCTCGCATGCCATGGCGCTTGAACAGCCTGTCGAAGAAGAAGGACGCCGCCGTCGAATTCATCAAGTATACCGTCGGCGACCGAAGCCCAGATTGCTCAACTTCGAGCAGTTCACCAATTTCCCGAGCCGGCAGTCTGTCGCCAAGAAAGTCGTCGCGGTCCGCGCAGGGCCAGCAGCGCCGAATGGCTCGGTCAGCTGCAGCACGACGATCGCGACCGGCAAGGAATGGCCGAAGCTGCCGGGCTTCTCGAAGGTCTGCACCATCATGTACGGCGGCGATCGAGCGGGCGTTGAGCAATCAGGCGTCGCCGCAGGATTCGCTCAACCAGGCCGCGGCCGACGCGCTGCACGCCATGCAGCAGGCCGGGGCCTACGACTAGCATGGCGGCTGCCGTCGTGCACAGCACGCCGGCTGGCCGGCGGCGGCGTTCGCCGCTGACACGCCTGGCAGCAGAGGCTACCTCCTGGCGGGGCCGGCGCTGCTCGTCATGATCGCGATCTTCGTCTACCCGCTGGGCTACTCGTTCGTGATGAGTTTCTTCCGGTGGGATCTGAGCGCGCCGTCGTCGACAGTTCCTCGGGCTGGCGAATTACACTCGACACCTCACCAGCCCGCAGTTCCACCAGTCGCTGCGCAACCAGATCATCTTCAGCGTGGCTGTCGATCGCCATCGAGAGTGGTGGCCGGCATGGCAATCGCGGTGCTGGTCAACAGCAAGCTGCGCGGCCTGCGCGTCGCGCGAACGCTGCTGCTGATCCCGCCGATGATCGCGCCGGCGGTCGTCGGCCTGAACTTCCGCTGGCTGTTCAACACGCAATACGGGCTGCTCGATGCATTGCTGCGCGATCTCGGCCTGCCGGTCGATTCCCTGGCTGTCCGATCCGAACTGGGCGCTTGTCTCGGTGATCATCGCCGACGTCTGGCAGAACACGCCGCTGATGGTGCTGCTGTTCCTCGCCGGCCTGCAATCGCTGCCGCAGGAGCCGCTGGAGGCCGCCGCGGTGGACGGCGCCTCGGCGTGGCGCACATTCTGGGCGATCGAGCTGCCGCTGATGCGGCCCGTGATCATGATCGCGCTGATGCTGCGCATCATCGACACCTTCCGCACCTTCGATGTCGTCTGGCTGATGACGCAGGGCGGCCCGGGCGGCGCCACCAACCTCGATCACGGTCGACGCCTATCTGCTGGCGTTCCAAGGCGTCGATTTCGGCCACGCCGCGGCGGTCTCCTATATCGCCCTGATCATCTCGCTGCTTTTGCTCGGGGTCCTCTACGGCGTGCCAAGGCTGTGGGCGAAATGGGGCGCCTCATGAGCGAACAGGCGCTTCCACTGCAGGTCGCAACGGCCCGAACCGCGCGACGACGCCGTTTCTGCGAGCGTCCTGGCCGCGCTATGCCGTGCTGATCGGGACAATCCTCCTCACGGTGTTCCCGCTGGTCTGGCTGTTCATCACCTCGCTGCGCAACTCGGCCGACATTTTCGCGGTGCCGGTGCACATCATCCCCGAATTCGGTGACCTACAAGCCAGTACATCAACGTCTTCAGCCAGTACAATCTCGTCGACTATCTCTGGAACACTGTCTGGCGTCTCGCTTTTGACCGTCGTGTTCGTCACGCTGCTGGCGATTCCCTGCGCCTATGCGATGGCCCGGTTCAGGCTGCCCGGGCAGAAGCATGGTCGTGTCCCTGCTTCTGATCATGCGGATGATCCCGGTCGTGGCGCTCGCGATCCCGCTCTTCGCGGTGTTCGCCGATCTCGGCATGCTCGACACGCTGACGGCGCTGATCCTGACCCATACGGCCGCGAAGCTGCCGGTCGCCATCTGGCTGCTGATCGGCTTCATCCAGGATCTGCCGAAGGAGATCGAGGAATCGGCCCAGATGGACGGCGCGGGCACGCTGCGCGCCTTGTGCAGATCGTGACGCCGCTGATCGCACCGGGCATCGGCGCCAGCGCGGTGATCACCTTCCTGTTCACCTGGAACGACCTGCTGATCGCGCTGACCCTGACCTCGAGCAAGGCCGCCCAGACGCTGCCGGTCGGGCTCACCAATTTCGTCTCGCAATACGGCATCGACTGGGGCGCAATGTCCGCGGCCGGCGTGCTCATGGTGATTCCGACCCTGATCTTCGTCTGGTTCGCCCAGGGCCTGCTGGTCAAGGGACTGATCGCCGGCGCGGTGCGTGGCTGAACACGAGGGCCGCGTCTGACCCAGACCAAAACGAGCCCGTTCCGACCGCAGGATGGAAATGCCCGTCGTGGAGACCCCATGAAGATCAGCGCCCTCGAAGCCTTCCCGATCCGCCCGTTCGGCTGGCTTATGTCGTCTGCAGCCTCTGCGCCGTGCTGGCGGAGTTACTGATCGCGGCCCGGATCGGCAGCGGCGATCCGCAAGCCGGTGCACAGTTATGCTGACGTCCATCACGGCGGTGGTGATCGCCAGCGTCTTCGGCGGGCGCGGCACGGCGACCGGCACGCTGGCCGAGCGACGCTCGTGGTCTCATGCAGAACGCCCTCAATCACCTGCAGGCCTCGGTCTCCTTTCAGTACATCTGGACCGGCATTCTCACCGTCACCGTCACCGCCTTCGTCGGCTTCTCGTTCGAGCTGAAGCGCAAATGATCGGGCGAGGCTTGCTGTCACTTCAGGAGATCTACTGTGAAGATCGAAGATCTGAGAACGTTTCTGGTTCATGCCGGACGGACCAGCTGGGTGTTCGTCAAGCTCTATACAGATACGGGGCTCGAAGGCGTCGGCGAGGCCACGCTCGAGTGGCGGGAAAGCACGCTGATCCAGGCCATCCAGGAGCTCGGGCGCTTCCTCATCGGCCAGGACCCCTATCGGACCGAATGGCTGATCGAGACGATGAACCGCGACTCTTATTGGCGCACCGGTGCGGTGTTCCGCAGCGCTCTCAGCGCCGTCGAGGCGGCGCTGCTCGACATCAAGGGCAAGGATCTGAAGGTTCCAGTCTATGAACTGCTGGGCGGCAAGCAACGCGACACCGTGGCCTGCTACGGCAACGGCTGGTTCGCCGGCGCCAGCACCCCGGAGCAGTTCGCCGAGAAGGCGCGCACAGCCCTCCAGATGGGGTTCAAGGCCCTGAAATGGGATCCGTTTGGTCACGCCTACCTCGACATGGACCGGGCGCAGCGCCGGACCACGATCGAGATCGTCGAGGCGGTCCGCGACGCGGTCGGTCCCGACATCGATCTCATGATCGAGGTGCACGGCAGGCTCAACGTGCCGACCGCGATCGCCATGGCGCGCGAGCTTGCGCGCTTCGATCCGCGCTGGTTCGAGGAGCCGATCCCGCCGGAAAGCATCGATGCTCTGGCCGAGGTCCGCGCCCATAGCCCGATCCCGATCGCGACGGGGGAGCGCTATTTCGAGCCGGAGCGGTTCCTGGAACTGATCAGCAAGCGCGCCGTCGATGTGCTGCAGCCCGACGTGGGTCACGTCGGCGGCATGCTCGAGGCGAAGAAGATTGCCGGGCTGGCGCACATGCGCTACCTGCCCGTCGCGCCCCATAACCCGACCGGGCCCGTGATGAACGCGATGACGCTCCATCTCGCCGCCTCAATTCCGAACTTCCAAATTCTCGAGACCATTACGGTCGACGTCCCCTGGCGCGCCGAGATCGTCCGGGAGGACCTGGCGTTCACCGCGGGGGAGATCGTGGTCCCGACCAAGCCTGGCCTCGGGGTCGAACTCGACGAGGCCGCCTGCGCGCGCTACCCGCACCAGCCGCAGAACAACCCGTTCTTCGACGGCAAGCTGACCTCACACCTTCCCGCAGACACCCTTCCCTTCGTGCGGCAATGACCGAAGCCTGCCTGCGGCGGAAGCACCGATCGGGTTGTCGGTATGCTGGGCCTCGCCCTGCCGGCTTGGCTGGGGCGGGTCCCATGCCGCCCGTGCTTCCGGTCGGCACATCGGCTTTGTCCACCCATCGCTGGTTTGCATTGCGATCCGGCCATCCTTGCGCCGCTTGGCCCCGAGCGGCGCCGCTTAAATCGATAGGGAGTCATACGTGAAGCTTGCGGTTACAGGAGGAAGCGGAGGCATCGCTCGCGCCGTCGTGTCGGCCGCGCTGGCGCGGGGCAACGCGGTGGTGAGCATCGATCGCGTGCCGCCGCCCGCCCATACGGCCGCCGCCGACCGCTTCGCGTTCCGTGAGGCCGAGATGAGCGACTACGAGACACTGGTCGATGCCTTCGCGGGCTGCGACGGCCTGATCCACCTCGCAGGCATTCCAGCGCCTTTCACGCGGCCCGACCATGTCGTTCACAACAACAACGTCGTCGGCAGCTACAACGCGATGCGGGCTGCGATCGCATGCAACGTCACTCGGATCTGCCAGGCGTCGAGCGTCAACGCGATCGGACTCACCTTCACCCGTAAACCCCAATTCGATTACTTCCCCGTGGATGAAGTCCCACCCCAGCTCTACCGAGGAGCCGTACGGCCTCTCGAAATGGATCTGCGAGCAGCAGGCCGATACCTTCGCTCGGCGCTATGATGGGCTCAGCATCGCCAGCATGCGGTTCCACTTTGTCGTGGACGATTGGTCGGTTGCCGCCAACCATGAATCGCGCAAGTCCGAATCGGACATCCCGAACCACGTGTGGGGCTATACGCGGCTCGATGCGGCAGCCGACGCCTGTCTGCTGAGCCTCGAAGCTCCGTTCCGAGGTCACGAGGTCTTCTACATCGTGGCGCCCGATACGACCGAAGACACACCTTCGCAGGACTTGGCGGTCCGGTACTTCCCCCACGTGCCGGTGCGCGGCGGCCTGAGCGGCCATCGAAGCTTCTTCACATCGAGGAAGGCTGAAACAATGCTCGGATGGAAGCACCCGGCGAGGGGTGTGGACCACGTCGGGAGTAGCCGGTAGCATTTTAAATCGACGCGAAGGCCTCGCAAGAACAGCAGCGGGCGTCGAACTCGTGGCGTGAGCCGTCCCCCTCCGGCGATTTTGGTCGTCAACGGTAGTGAAAGGCAGGGTGCGCAAGGCGATTGCGGGAAAGACGTCCCTCTCGGTCCAGTAGTCTTGCGTGTGTCGCCATTCCGGTTTGGCGCAACTCTTCGGCAGAAGATGCATGTCACGCATCAAGTAACCGGGGTTGAAGCTGTCCGGGTCCGCCCAAGGCAGCAATAGCATGTTGGCGTCTTCTATGGAGAAGTCTTGATGGATCTCGCAACATCGCTGGCCCTCCATGCGAGCGGTGTTGACGCCTGGAATGGCTGGGCGTCATCTTGTATGGAACGCCGTCGGAAACTCGTTTCGACCGGGATGTGGTGTTGGGAACGGATAGCCGGACCGACACGGTACCGCTGAACGCCGAGACCCGCAGCTGGATGCAGGATGCCGCGGCACAGTTCAGCTATCATGAGTTCGCGGAGACGGCGGATTTTTCAAGCTTCGTGTTTCCTGGCGCGGCTCTGTTCGTTGCCACCAAGTTGCCTCAAGGGGCCCGCTTTCGGGGCGCGCGCTTTAGAGACGGCGCATGCTTCAATTTCGCTCACTTCGGCGCGACCGCGGTGTTCGACGCTGCCGTCTTCTGTTCGATCGCCGAGTTTCGAAACACACACTTCCTTGGCGAAGCTCACTACAGTATTGCCATTCAAGGAGGCCGAATTCGAGCCGACCTCGGACGGGCGGATCGACTGCTCGGATGCGTGCTTCGCGATGCCGGCGAGCTTTGCCCGCATCCACTGCAGGGCTGCGCTGCTTGCCGACACAAGATTTGAGCAGCAGGTCAGCTTCGAAAGCGCGACCATTACCGAGTTGTTCTTCGTCCACCACACGCGCTTTTGTGGGCCGGTGTCCGTGCAAAACGCGCGGCTTCCCCCACGACATCGACTGGGCCGGTGCAAGACTGAACGGTTCGCCTCTCGGCGACTGAGAAGGGCTGGGTTCCACTTCGATCCAAGGGATCAGTTCAATCGATGGCACGCAACGTGATGGATGTGCCGGGCACCTTCAGAGCTGACGGCGAGGTCCGACGCCTGCTGGAGCGTGAAGGCGCCGGAGATCATCAGCGAGCCCCCGCAATGGCCGACAGAATTCGTGGTGCGGCAATCACATTTTCGCCGACGATGACTTGAGCCACGCTGCCGATGTGCGCCGCCGTGAAGGCGCCGAAGCGGTCGGCTGAGTTGGGGTCGAGACGCACCGCGATGCTGTTGTGCCCCTGCGGATCGCGGTACGGCTCGGCGTCGGCGATCTCAAGACCACTGATCTCTGCCGCCATCCCGGCTTCATCGGGGAGGGCCACGGTTCGGCGAAGCGCGCTGGCCTCTGCAAACCACGGTGGCGGAGCGGAGCCGAGCGGCTGGTGCAGCGCCTCGTCGAGGTCCGCCCGCGTTCCGTTCAGGTCGCCGGTCTAGCAATACATT
>CAWGMF010000006.1:0-10149 GCA_963823605.1 uncultured Alphaproteobacteria bacterium
GCAAAAAGAACGCGTCGACGATCGAAGCGGCCGCCACCACACTCGTCAACACGAAGGCGAAGTGAAACTCGGAGACGGTGGTGGGGCCGCTCCCGCCGCCCCACAGACGCGCTGCCCGCAGTGCGACGACGCCGATGGCGACGCCCAGGCCCAACGAGATCTGCTGCAGCATGTTGAACAGGGTGTTGGCGCCGCTCATGCGCTCAGCGGGCACATCGGCGAAGGCGATAGTGCTCACGGCGGTCAATTGCATCGAACGGGCCGCGCCACCGATCAGCAAGATGGCGAGCGTGATCGGTAGCGGCGTGGTCGGCCCGATCAGGGCACAGGCCGCGATGGCCAAGGTGGTGATGAGACCGTTGCCGAGCAGCACGGTGCGGAACCCAAAGCGCCGCAAGATCCCGGTGGTCGCCGGCTTGATGCCGAGATTGCCGATGAACACGGCAATCACCAGCAGGCCGGAGTGAAAGGCGTCGAGCCCGAATCCGATCTGGAACATCAAGGGAAGCAGAAACGGCACGACGCTGACCGCCACCCGAAACGCCGAGCCGCCGACGACGCTGACCGCGAAGCTCGGAATCCGCAGCGTGTCGAGATCGAGAAGCGGGGTCGGATGGCGCCGAGCCATGAGCACCGCGACGGCGCCGGCGAGAAGACCAACGCCGATCAGCAGCCCGACCTTAAGCCAGTCGATATCCTCGGCGCCGACCGCATCCAGTCCGCTCATCAGCGCGAGGCAGGCGACGGCGGTCAGCACGAAGCCGATCCAGTCGAGACGCCGGGCGACGGCGTCACCGCGCGCGGGCATCAGCCTGATCGCGAGCGCGATACCGAGCACACCGAGTGGCAAATTGATCAGAAACACCCAGCGCCAGGTCGCGTAGGCGGTGATGAAGCCGCCGAGCGGCGGCGCCAGGATCGGCGCGACGAGGGCAGGCCAGGTGAGCGTCGCGATCGCGCGTACCAGATCCTGCTTCGCCGTGGTGCGCAGCACCACGAGCCGGCCGACCGGCACCATCATGGCGCCCCCTGCCCCCTGCAGGATTCGCGCGGCGACAAAGGTGGTGAGCCCGGTGCTCATCGCGCAGAACAGCGACGCCACCGTGAACACCGCGAGCGCGCCGCCAAAGACGAGCTTCGGCCCGAACCGGTCCGCAACCCAGCCGCTCAGAGGCAACAGGACGGCGAGGGTGAGAAGATAAGCCGACATGCCGATCCCGAGATCGGCCGGCCGAACGCCAAACGAGACCGCCATCTGCGGGATCGCGGTGGCGATCACCGTCCCGTCCAGAAACTCCATGAAGAACGCGCCGGCCACAAGGAAGGCAATCAGGCGCGGCCTGTCCGGAAGCGGCATGAGTAGACCTCGGCCTGGATTTGCTTTGAGCGCCCGAACCTTATGCGAGCTCGGGCTCGCGCAGCAGGTCGTCGAGATCGAGCCGGTCCGTCACCATCGCAAGCAGCCCATCGCTGTTGGTCGGCCATAGATCGCGCGGCCGATCCCAATAGAGTTCCACGCCATTCTCGTCGGGGTCACGCAGGTACAGGGCCTGGCTGACGCCATGATCGCTTGCGCCGTCGAGCGGGATCTTCGCGGCGATCAGGCGCCGCAATGCGTCGGCCAGGTCGGCACGGGTCGGATAGAGAACAGCCAGGTGGTACAGCCCCGTCGTGCGGGGCGGTGGCGGGGGCGCCCCACGGCTTTCCCAGGTGTTGAGGCCGATGTGATGATGGTAGCCGCCCGCCGACACGAAGGCGGCCTGAGAACCGTATTTCTGCATCAGTTCGAACCCCAGAACGCCGCAATAGAAGCCAAGCGCCCGGTCGATGTCGGCGACCTTGAGATGCACGTGGCCGATGGAGGTGCCCTTGGCGACCGGACGGGCGGTCGGGGCAAGAGCGTGCAGCTGGGTCATGCGAGCCTCCAAGGGCAGAGTGCGTTCTGGTTACGGCTCGACTGAGCCGGCCGCAAGCACCCGCCAGCGTGCAGCCTTGCAACGTGGCGCGGTGAAGTGCAGCAATTACCGGCAGAACGCGTGCGCCGCCACATTGTCGGCTTGTTTAAACACTCGTTTACCGGCGCGTCCGGCCCAAGCTGCGGCGACTCGTGCGTAAGGGACCGGTTAAAAGGTGCGCGTCGCAACACGGCGGAAGTTGAGGACGGATGCAGTCGCGCGCCGTGCCGCCAGGGCGACGCTTCTGGTCGTGGCCGGCGTTGCGCTCGCATCCTGCACGTTCGACGCCGGGCGTCCCGGTGTGGGACTCGACCTTGCAGCGGCGTTCACCCATGGGTCGCGGAAGCCGAGCGCACCGATTTCGGCCGATTGGCCGAGCTTGTTCGGCTCGCGCGAACTCGACGACTCTGGCCCGCGCCACGGCGCTCAACAACCTCGATGTCGAAGCCGCCGCCGCGCGCATCCTGCAAGCCGATGCGCAGGCGCAGATCAGCGATTCAGCCTTGTTCCCGACGTTGACCGGCACCGGCAACGCTCAGCGCAGCCTGAGCCCCGGCGTGAGCCGTTCGGGGATTGGCAGCAGCACCACGACGGGGAACTCGACCGTCGTGACCTCGAGTCGGTCTTCGGGCAGCACGACGAGCAACAGCTTCAACCTCGGGCTAAATGCCAGTTACGAGCTCGACCTGTGGGGTAAGAACCGGCTCGCCGGTCTCGCGTCCGAAAACGCCGCCGCGGCCAGCCGCTTCGCCCGCGACGCCGTCGTGCTGTCGTCCGTCGCCTCGACGGTCAATGCCTATCTCACGCTGCTGTCGGCCCAGGATCGGCTGAAGGTTGCAGAGGAGAACCTGAAGAGCGCCCGTTTCGTCCTCGAAGCGATCAGGGGCCGCCTGGCGGTCGGCACGGTGACGGCGCTCGAAGTCGCGCAGCAGGAGAGCGTCGTGGCGCAGCAGCTCGCGGTTGTTCCGCCGCTAGAGCAGCAGCTGCAGCAGGCCAAGACCCAGATTGCCATTCTGGCCGGGCGAACGCCGGAAAGCGTGAAGGTTGCGGGCGGCAGCCTGAACAGGCTGCGGACGCCCCACATTCCGACAGGGGTTCCCTCCCAGCTGCTGCGCCGACGACCCGACGTGGCCGAGGCAGAATCCACGCTCGCCTCGGCTGACGCGAACGTCGGGTCCGCCAAGGCCGCATTCTTCCCGAGCATCGGCCTCACCGCATCCGGCGGCTTCGAGAGCACGGCGCTGAAGACGCTGCTCCGCCCGGAAGCGGCCCTCGGCTCCATCGCGGCGGGGCTCACCGCGCCGCTCCTGGATGGCGGGCTTCTGCAAGGCCAGCTCGGCCTGCAGAAGGGCATCGATCGGGAGGACCTTGCGAACTACCGCAAGGCCATCATCCAGTCACTGGTCGACGTCGAAAACGCCTTGATTGCCGTGCAACAGACAACCGAGCACGAGAAGCGGCTCGCTGCCGTGGTCGAAGCCTCTCAACGGGCCTACACGATCACCGAGGCGCGCCTCAAGGAGGGGACGATCGACATCGTCACGGTTCTGCAGACCGAGCAGACCCTGTTCAACGCCCAGGACGCACTGGCTGTCGTTCGCCTGGAGCGGTTTCAGGCGCTGGCGAGCCTTGCCCAGGCGCTCGGCGGCGGCTGGGTGCAGCCGGCGAGTGTGGTCATCCCGCCGGTCGAAGGTGCCCTGCCCGGCCTGGCGCGTTTCTTTTCGGGCCCACCGCAGGCCATTCTCGGGGCGCCGCGCTCGTGAAGTGGCTGGTCTGGTCGGTCATCCTGGCGCTGGCCGTCTTCGTGGTCGCGGAGCGCGTTCCGGCCATCCGCGCGCGCGCTCCGTGGCTGCCGACCGTGCCGGGCCTGACCTATGTGGCGCAAAATGGCGACAACGCTCAGGGTGCAGAGGGGGGCGAAGGTGCTGGCCGGCGGCGCGGCGGCGGGGGTGGCCGGCGCGGCGTGCCGGATGGACCGATCCCGGTGCTGGTCGCGCCGGTCGAAACCGCGGATGTCCCGGTAACGGCCGAGGTGCTCGGCACCATCCAGGCCACCAACACCGTGACGGTCAAAAGCCAGGTCGACGGAAAACTCATCGAGCTCGACTTCCAGGACGGCCAGGATGTGAAGAAGGGCGACGTCCTGGCGCGGATCGATCCCGCCACCTTCCAGGCCGCTTACGACCAGGCTGTCGCCAAGAAGGCTCAGGACCAGGCGCAACTCGCCAACGCACAGACCGATCTCGCCCGCTACCAAAAGCTGGCGGCGACGCAATACGGTTCCGCCCAGCAGGCGGACACGCAGAAGGCCCTGGTGGCTCAGCTACAGGCCCAGATCAACCAGGATCAGGCGGCGATCGACACCGCCAAGACGACGCTCGACTATGCCACCATCAGGGCTCCAATCGACGGCCGCACGGGCATCCGGCTGGTGGACGCCGGCAACATTGTGCATGCCTCGGACACCACCGGAATCGTCACCATCGCGCAGGTGCACCCGATCGCGGCGACGTTCAATCTGCCCCAGCAGCTGCTCGGGCAGATCAATGCGGCCCAGGCCAAGGGTGCACTGAAACTGGAGGCCTTCAGCCCCGACACCCACAAGGTCATCGACACCGGCGCCTTGCAGGTCGTCGACAACACCGTCGATCAGACGACGGGAACCGTGAAGCTCAAGGGCAGCTTCCCGAACCCAGATCTGCAGCTCTGGCCGGGCCAGTTCATCAATCTGCGGCTGACGATATCGGTCGAACATGATGTGGTGGTCGTCCCGACGCCCGCCGTGCAGCGCGGGCCGGATGGCACCTTCGTGTTCGTGCTGCAGCCGGACAGCACGGTCAAGTTGCGCACCGTGACGGTCGGCCGCCAGACGGAGGATCGCAGCGTCATCACCGGCGGTCTCGCTCCGCCGGCCCAGGTGGTCACGACCGGCTTCACCCGCCTGACCGATGGCGCCAAGGTCGCGGTGTCCTCCGCCACCGCTGAAGCCGCGCCGGCGCAGACCGGGGCCGTTGCCGACCCGGCGTCATCCGACAAGCCGGCCGCCAACGCGCCCGTCGATCCGGCCGCCACACCTCCGGCAGGCGAGCCCGGAAAGCGCAACCACAGGCGCCGTCGCGACGCCGGTCAGGCCCAATCCGGCAGCGGCGAGAGCAGCCAGAACTGAAACGCCCCGGCCTTGGCGGCCGCCCAAGCACTGCCGAGTCCGACCGTTCCGGATGGTTGCCAAACCGAGGCGAACCGACTAGACACCTCGCCAGAACGCGGGCCGCCTTCTCAAGGGTGGCGGGCCCAGCTTCGATGCGCGCTCGTAGCTCAGCTGGATAGAGCACCAGACTACGAATCTGGGGGTCAGGAGTTCGAATCTCTTCGAGCGCGCCAATCGTTTCAACGCCTTAGCTACCTTAGTTAATCGAGCGAAAATCTTCGGATCTCTTGCGGACCCGACCAGCCGCTCGACTCTGGCCTTTGTCGCAAAGGGATCAAGCCGCTCTCGCTGCCGGCGCTGGTCGGGTCAATATGCCCGCTTTCGCGCTGCTGGGTGGACAGCAACAGGGATTGGTCCGCGACACAATCATGCTGAAACAGAACAACGATGTGTTGGTTGTGCCCGGGTCAGGCGCTACGGCCTAGCTCTGGAAAGTCCCACAAGGGTGGCACTCGATTTCGGGGCACGCGACCAACGTCAAGGCGAAGATTGATAACCGTGGGAAGTCTCAAATTGCTGTCGAGAGCAGATCAAAACCGGTATTCGGCCCGGCCCCTGACGCTGTTGTTGCGGTCGCGCTGGCCGATCTGGCCGGAATAGGCGAGCGACAGCTTGACGGCGTCGCTCGCCCGGTATTCGACCGCCGTCTCCGCCACGGCGGCGTCGCGATCGAGCGGAATGCCGTACGTCGAAGAACGCGGCCGAGCCTGACAGGAAAGCCTGTGTCGTGGCGGGATTGAGGTCGCCGTAGCTGTGCTGCCAGCCCAGGAAGACACGTGCGACGAACGGCACCTGGTCGAAGGGCGTCACTTCGCTGCGGAAGCCCACCGTTGTGGTTCCGACGTCGGTGTCCTGGGCGAAGCCGACCAGCGCCGCAGCCCCGCCCTTCTCCCGATACCGATCCTCATGCACATGCGTGATGCCCGCACCGACGATCGGCTCGAGGACAGCCTGGGGCAAGGCGAGCCTGTAGCCGAGCTCGCCGAAGCCTTGCGCGATGCTGCCGCCGTAATTGGAGCGTTCCGCCTCGACAAAACCCGGGAAGGCCACGGTCCGCGCCGTGCGCGTGTTGGTCCCGCCGTAGCTGCCGCCAAGCCGAACATCGACAGCACCGTATCGAGCCCCGCCATAGAGCGTGCCGAAGACGTTCTCGAAGGTGCCGCTGCCGTTGCCTCCGGCAACCGCGAAATTGTCGCTGGTGTAGCCGCCCGACAGGCCCACGCGCCAATTGTCGAACGGCTTGGCGTCGACCTTGCTGTCGATGCCGAGTGCGAACCCGCCGAGGGTGCTCGAGACGGCCGCGGCATTGCCGTCGCCGAGAAGGCGATCGAAATCACCCACGGCCTGGCCCCAGACGGTGTAGTTCGCGGGCGTGGGGCTGCCGCCGGGACCCGGCTCCTGGGGCGTGTAGCAGCGCAGGGCCGCGGGCGTGGTTGTCGAGCCGAACTGATCGAGGACCGAAACGGCATCGCCGCCCCCGTCGACCGAGATGTTCCAAATGCGGTCGAACACCGCCCTGCTGGCGAAATGTGCCCCGCCCATCGCGATCGACGGCGTGTTCGCATGGGCCTGGCCGGACAGGGCGTTGAGGGCCTGCTGCGCGCCCGGCCGGCGTCTGCCCGAGCAGCGCATCGTAGACGGGGTTGCCCGGCCCGAGGCTCTGCACTGCGCCGGCCACCGCGCGCTGGTTCGGCGTTGTCGCGGCGGAAGCGAAGCCGGCCGTCTGGGCAAAGCCCAGCACCACGTCGGTGGCGTCATAGCTGAGCGACGGGCGTAAGGAACGCGAGGTTGGAGCTGAGGGTCGCGCTGGCGAACTGGCCCGTCCGGCCGCCGGAGGCCGTGAGGATCGTGTAGCGGTGGCCGTGTTGTAGCTGCCGCTCGCGGCCGAGACCGCTACGGTGCCGCCGTTGAGCGTCGCCGTGCCGCTGATGGCGACCGCGTCGCTCTGGCCCGCCGCGTTGATATTGACCCGATAGGTCGAGTTCGCGTCGAACGTGGCGTTGCCGGCGGCCTTCAGGGTCGAGAACGGCGCGCCGGCCCCGGGCGCCAAGGTGCCGCCCGCCAGCACGTGAAAGCCGCCGACCGTGCCGGTGCCGCCCAGCACCGCGCCGTTGTCGACCGTGGCGGTCGACACGATCGAGCCGTCGACCAACAGCGCGCCTTGCACGACCGTGGTCGCGCCGGTGTAGGTGTTCGCGCCGGTCAGATCGAGCGTGCCGGTGCCGAGCTTTTCGAGGTCCGCCTGGGCCGGAGATCGTGCCGGATATCGTCACGAAGTTCGGGCCGGTGTCGATCGCCGGGTCGCCAATCTGCGGGAAATTGAAATCGTTGGCGATATGAGTCCACTGGCCGTGAAAGCGAGCGTCGTGCCGCTGTCCAGAGTGAGCGGGCCATTGCCGAGCGCGGCGCCGTTGCCGATCGCGAGCGTGCCGGCGTGCACGGCGACGCCCCCGCCGAACGTATTGGTGCCAGTGAGCGCGAACGTGCCACTGCCGATCTTACGAGCTTGCCGCCCGGTGACTGTGCCATCGGCGATCGTGCCCGCAAAAGCCGGAATCGAAATTGCCGGCGCCGATGGTCAGCGTGCCTCCGTTGAGCCGAACGTCCCTGCATCCAGGTTCGACGCCGTGCCATCGAGAAGCCTGCCGATCTGGACGGCATGACCGTCAGATCGAGGACTCCGTCGGCATCGACTTCCACCGAGGCCTGCCCGCTGCCTGCCGCGGTGTTGGAACCAACCGTGAACTGGCCGTTGTGTTGTCTGCGATCCATCCACAGCGATCAGGCCCGAAAAGCCGCTGTTGTCCCCGTCGCCAGGACCTTGGCGTTGTAGATCGACAGTTCACCGCCCCCCGAGATCGCATTGGGAAGCGTATAAGGCGCTAGGATTATTGCTGCGAAGTTCGAGGACGGCGCTCGCGGTGGTATTCAGTCGACTTGGATCGGCCCCGTGACAGACCCACCGTCGAGGAGGCTCATAACTCCCGGATGTGATCTCAGTTCCACCGCTGTAGGTGTTGGCCCCGGTCAAATAAAGAGATCCGAACCCGGTCTGCTTGAGCCCGCCAGCGCCCGAAATCTTGCCTGCGTAGGTGAGCACGTGGCCACGCATGTCGAAAGCGGTCTCCTGATCAAGCGTGGTTGCGTTGCTGACGGTGTGGCCTGTCGTGTGGACGACCAGAAAGCCGCCATCAAATGTGACTGGTCCGGTGCCGAAAGCATTATCGTTACCTACACCGACATGCCCGGCTTCGACGGAGTGCCGCCCGAGTAGCTGTTGTCGCCGTCGAGCTGGAGGCCGAGCGCTCCGGTTTTCACCAGCTCGCCCGTACCGGAGATGATTCCGCTGAGCACCATGCCGCCACTGTAAGGGGCGTTGCCGGGCCTGACCCGGATGTGTTGAACTTATCGGTGCCGGTCAGCGTGATGTTATTCGTCAACCGTGCCGCCGCGACGGTTTGAATAGCGGTACCGTCCGACATCGTGACCGCGCCGGTGCCGAGCGGGTCGAAGTTAGCAACAGCGATCGTTCCGGACTCCGGTTTTGTTCCCCCGGAGAAATAGCTGTTCGCGTTTGTCAGGGTCAGCGTACCTCCTGAAGCAGTTCCATCCGACACTTTGTCCAATGCAAGGACGCCGGTGTAGTCTACCTCGGCGCCGTTATTAAATTGCGCACTGGCTCCATCTCCTAATATTCCTAAGAAGGACCCATTTTGGACTTTCAGAGTGCTGGTAGTCGTTCCGTTACCTAGAAAGCCATTGGCATAGATGTTGCCGCCGCCCGACAGCGTGGTCACGGCCTGATCGCTGGCCCCCATGGCGAAGACGCCGACAGCGTCGACCTGCAGCGAGCCCGCGCCGATCCCGTTGTCGGTGGTGCTGACCACCTGGGTCCCGTTCCGAATAATTGCGCCGCCCGCGAACGAGTTCGTTCCATACAGGACGATATCGAAATTGTGGTTGGGATCGCCGTTGGTGCCTGTGAAAACCAGGGGCCCCGTGGTCTGGGCGCTGGAAATGTTACCGGTAAGCAAAAGACCGTTTGCGCCGTTGCTGTCGATGGTTCCACCACCGGGGCCGATTTGGAGAGGATTCGCGATGGTTGCGACTTCACCGGCAGCGACACCGGACCGAAGGGTACCATTGCTAAGCCCAATCACTCCGTCCCCAACGCTTCCCGAAATCTGGAGGGTGGAACCCGCGGTGATTTGCACAGAGCTCGGCACCTGAACTGTCAGGTTACGAGCATAACCGGTAGCCCCCGTCGCGAGCTGGGCGGTTCCGCCGTTCGCCACTGTTGCATCAGTGCCGCTGCTAGGCTGAAGAGCCGACCAGTTGGTATCGTCGAACCAGGAGCCGGCGCCCTGGTTCTGCCAGACAGTCTGCGCAAGAGCTGTTGTGGACAGCAGCGAAAAGATGACTGAAGGCGCCAGGACGCCAATGGCCAAGTGCCCATGGTAACGCAAACTGCGCTCTGAAATGAGGTGCTTCATAAAAACAGCGATCCAAAGCGCGACCTCTCAAATGTTCATGACGCCAGCGCTTGTGCAATCTACCGGACCAGTCACGTGCCGGAATCGCGCAGCTACTTCGCAAGTGTTGTCAAGAAGTCACAGCCTACGGGGCTTATCTGAAGTCGAGGAGCAGATGGGCAGCTCGCACTCTCCCGCGAGGCGCGACATGCATGCGAAACAAAGCTGAGCGATAGCTGCGTTGGTTAACGCGGAGGCTCAAGTGTCAACGGTTCGCCCATGGAAGCGGCTCTCGTCGTGTCATGTCCAAGCTCGCACACGCATCGCGAGGCAGGAAGTCACAGAAAAGCGCTGGTGCGTTGGCGATGACTGTATCAATAAGCGCGTGCTGACAGACATCGGCCTGCCGGCAAGCATGCTCGTTCCTCACCCCTGAGGTCGTTCGGTCAGACCTTGTTCAGCGATGTGCTGATCGATGCGCTTCTGCGCCCGATCAAGCAGGACGCTCTTTGTC
>CAWGMF010000007.1:0-66712 GCA_963823605.1 uncultured Alphaproteobacteria bacterium
CGATGTCGGGCGGTTCGCGACGTTCCTGGGGCGCTCGCCCGACACCGCGACCGCCGAGGATGTGCGGCGCTTCCAGGTCGAGCAGCGCGAGGCCGGCGTTCCGGTGCCGACGATGAACGGCATCGTGTCGGCGCTGCGCTTCTTCTTCACGCAGACGCTCGACCGGCCGGATCTGGCGCGCAAGCTGGTCCGGGTGACCGCACCCGCGCAAGCTGCCCGATCGTGCTGAGCCTCGACGAGGTGGCGCGGCTGCTCGACGCGACGACCGGCCTCAAGCACCAGGCGGCGCTGTCGGTCGCCTATGGCGCGGGCCTGCGCGTCGTCCGAGGTCGCGCAGCTCAAGGTCGGCGACATCGACAGCGAGCGCATGCTGATCCGGGTCGAGCGCGGCAAGGGCGGCCAGGATCGCAACGCCATGCTGTCGCCGGATCTGCTCGCGCTGCTGCGCGAGTGGTGGAAGGTCGGCCGGCAGCAGGGCGTGATGCATCCCGACGGCTGGCTGTTCCCGGGCCAGCATACACCGAAGCCGATCAGCACGCGGCAGCTCCACCGCATCGTCGTCGAGGCGGCCGAGGCGGCCGGCATCGCCAAGCGGGTCGGCCCGCACACGCTGCGCCACAGCTTCGCCACCCACCTGCTCGAGGACGGCGTCGACATCCGCGTCATCCAGGTGCTGCTCGGCCACGCCAAGCTGGAGACCACCGCCTTCTACACCAAGGTCGCGACCCGGACGGTGCGCGCCGTGACCAGCCCGCTCGACAGGCTCGGCATGTCGCTGCTCGAAGGCGAGACGCCCGACGGCTGAGGCGCGTGCGCGCCTCGCTCGAGGTCGCCGACATCTTCCGCGCCGCGGGCCCCGCCTACCGGGCCGCCCATGCCGGGCATCTGAGCCTGCACCAGCTCAAGGTCATGTCGGCGATCGAGCACTGCCGCACCGCCGCGCTCGGCGGTCACGTCGAGGCCTGCGACGACTGCGGGCACTGGCGGATCGCCTACAACAGCTGCCGCAACCGGCACTGCCCCAAGTGCCAGGGCGCGGCCGCGCGCACCTGGCTCGCCGAGCGCGAGGCCGACCTGCTGCCGGTCGGCTACTTCCACGTCGTCTTCACGCTGCCCGCCGAGGTCGCCGACATCGCCTTCCAGAACAAGGCGGTGGTCTACGATCTGCTGTTCCGGGCGGCGTCGGAGACGATGCTGACCATCGCCGCCGACCCGAAGCATCTCGGCGCCCGCATCGGCATCACCGCCGTGCTCCACACCTGGGGCTCGGCGATGACCCATCATCCGCACGTCCACATGATCGTGCCGGGCGGCGGCATCGTCGCTCGACGGCACGCGCTGGATATCGTCGCGCCCGGCGTTCCTGCTGCCGGTGCGCGTGCTGGGCAAGCTGTTCCGCCGCCTGTTCCTCACCCGGCTGATCGCGCTGCACGATGCCGGGCGGCTCGCCTTCTTCGGCAGCATGGCGCATCTGGCCGACCGGCGCGCGTTCCTGCGCCACCTGTCGCCGGTCCGGAAGAAGCGCTGGGTGGTCTACGCCAAGCCGCCGTTCGCCGGGCCCGAGGCGGTGCTCGCCTATCTGTCGCGCTACACCCACCGGGTCGCGATCTCGAACAGCCGGCTGATCGCGCTTCGACGAGCGCCGGCGTCACCTTCCGCTACAAGGACTATCGCCGCGACGGCGCCGACCGCCAGCAGGTCATGACGCTCGCCGCCGACGAGTTCATCCGCCGCTTCCTGCTCCACGTCCTGCCGCGCGGCTTCCACCGCATCCGCCACTACGGCCTGCTCGCCAGCGCCACCCGCAAGGCCAGTCTCGACCGCGCCCGCGAGCTGCTCGCCGTCGCGCCGCCGCGCCGACGACCGACGCGCCGGACGAACCGACCGATCATCCGCCCGCCATGCCCGTGCTGCGGCGGGCGCATGGTCGTCATCGAGACCTTCGAGCGCTGGCGCCAGCCCCGCGCGCCGCCGCCGTCCTCAGCGCCGATCCGGGAGGACGTGCGCCGTGACCCGGCACGCACCGCAACGACCTCATGCCGCAGCTCCGACGCCGCGGCCAAGGCCCATGCTCGCGCCAATCACCATGGGGAGGGCCTCGCGGAGCCCGCAGGCCGCTCGTCAAGCCCCGGAACACCACCCGATCAAGCCGTCATTGGGCCCAGCCGCCCCGATTGCCACGCCCGGCAAAGGCGCCCAAGCCCGCCTCGACGCCGGCCGCAGCCCAAAAACCCCATAGTCCGCCCTCGATCTCGCGGGTTCGTTCTTCGGCGACTTTCGTACGCCTCTCGGCGCCCGAAACTCTTCACGAAACCGGAAGAGCGGCTTTAGAGCGAGTTGGGCCTCAAAGAGGACATTGCAGCTATGGAGCGTCGATCGCCGCGCAGGGCCACAACGGGCACTTCTTCCCCTTGCCGGAACCGGTGTTCCAGGGCGAGGCCACCCGCGTCATGAGCCTGCGGGAAGGATCGAAGAAGATGTCGCAAAGCACCTCGAAACCGAGGCAATCACGAGGGAGACCGCTCGCGGCAACGCACTGCTAGTCCTCAGGGAGAGCGGGAGGATCGACGACGACCTTGCCCATGACCCCGTTGGCGGAATTCGGGACGCGCGCCGGATCCTTGAACAACTCGTAGAGCCCGGTGGCGCCAGTCGGTCAATAGCGCCCTGCCCTTCGATTTCTCTTTCCCACGTCGACGCCGCAACTCCGCAACTCGCGTTCGGATCGTCGCCGGTGCAGCGGCGATGGAATGGCTCGGCGGACGGTGAATGGGTACGGTCTCGGCGATATGGCGCACAGGCTTCCTTCAATTGGATTCGCAGCTGGCCGCACTCACCGCTGGGCCGGCATCGGCCTTGGCCACGCTCGCTGAGGCGCTCTGGGAATTGTGTTGGAGAACTTTATTGAAGTCGCGCGACGGGCGCCTTCGCCGTCAATCGTCGCGTTACTTTCGAACGGGGCGGCCTCGCCGAGGAGCGGGCCCACAAATATCCAGCCCTATAAGTTCTGGTGCATCAGTTTGCCCAGCGGTGTAACCTGACCATATGCCGCGATCGCGGGCGATTGACAAACTCGCGGGACTGCAGAGTGGAGCTACCTTCAGAGCCCAGCACGAGCCCACATGACAACATCGCCACCCTTGCGGAGGACGGAGACGTCACATTCGGCAGAGGATGGCGCGAAGGCAAAGATGGCAGACGTGACGGCTTTCTGATCGTGCGCCCGACCTCCGCGCAACGGGCACCGGCGACGCTCGACCGATTTGCCCACGAATACGCCTTGCGAGGTGACCTCGATAGCACCTGGGCGGTCCGCCCACTGCAGCTTTTGCACGAAGGCGATCGAACGTCTCTCATTCTTGAGGATCCCGGCGGCACGTTGCTAGGCTCCCTGATGGGCACGCCCATGGAGGTTGCAGCATTTCTGCGCATCGCCGTCGGTATTGCCGCGGTGCTCGGCAAGGCGCACCAGCGGGGCCTGGTCCACAAGGATGTCAAACCTGACAACATTTTGGTGAATACCCAGACAGGCGAGGTCCGGCTCACCGGCTTCGGGAACGCGACGCGACTGTCGCGCGAGAGACAATCGGTTAAGCCGCCTGAGTTCATCGGCGGAACCCTTGCCTATATGGCACCCGAGCAGACCGGGCGAATGAATCGATCCGTCGATTCCCGCAGTGACCTCTATTCGTTCGGCGTGACCCTGTACCAAATGGTGACGGGCGGCCTTCCGTTTTCAGCCTCGGACCCGATGGAATGGGTCCACTGCCACATCGCTCGAAAACCGGTGCCACCCGACGCCCAGCTCGATACGATCCCGACGGCGATTTCGGCGATCATCATGAAGTTGCTCGCCAAGACAGCGGAGGAGCGCTACCAGACCGCGGCCGGCGTCGAGCACGACCTACGGCAGTGTCTCAAGAAGCTGGCACAGGGACCTCTCGACGACTTCGCGCTTGGCCGTAAGGACACGCCGGATCGGCTGATGATCCCGGAAAAGCTGTACGGCCGCGAGGCCGAAGTCGAAACACTGCTGGGGTCGTTCGACCGCATGGTGACGAGCGGCGCGCCGGAACTGGTCCTCGTTTCCGGATATTCGGGGATCGGCAAATCGTCGGTTGTCAACGAGATGCACAAGGCGCTCGTGCCGCCGCGCGGGCTCTTCGCTGCGGGCAAGTTCGACCAGTACAAGCGCAACATCCCGTACGCCACGCTCGCCCAGGCCTTGCAAAGCCTGGTGCGTCTTCTGCTGGGCAGGAACAACGCCGAGCTGAACGGCTGGCGCGATGCGCTTGCGGCAGCGCTCAGCCCGAATGGCGGCCTGATGACCGACCTCGTTCCCGAACTGAAGCTCATTCTAGGGGAGCAGGAGCCTGTAGCTGAATTGCCGGCAAGCGACGCCCAGAGGCGATTCCAGCTGGTGTTGCGGCGCTTCATCGGTGTCTTCGCACGTGCCGAACATCCGCTGGCCCTCTTTCTCGACGACCTGCAATGGCTCGATGCGGCGACGCTACACCTGCTCGAAGACCTGTTCGTTCAGGAGGGCGGGGTTACGCATCTGCTTGTCATCGGGGCCTATCGCGACAATGAGGTCGACGCGTCTCATCCGCTCGCGCGCAGTCTCAGCAGAATCAGAGCAACGCGCCCTTCCTCTGTTCAGGAGATTAGGCTCAGCACGCTCGATGGGCGACATGTGTCGCAACTGCTGGCCGATGCCTTCTCGTGCGACACGCGCAGCGTGGGAGGCCTGGCCGAGCTGCTCCTGCAAAAGACAGACGGGAATCCGTTTTTCGTCAGCCAGTTCCTGTCCACCCTGACCGATGAAGGCCTGATCGCATTCGATCCCGTGCAGTCCCGCTGGTCGTGGGATCTGAAGCGAATCGACGCCAAAGCTTACAGCGACAACGTAGCGGACCTGATGATCGGCAAACTGGTCCGGCTTTCTGCCGTAGCGCAGCAGGCTCTGCAGCACATGGCTTGCCTGGGTAACATCGCCACTGTCGCGACGCTGGCTACCGTTCGCGACACCACCGACGTGGAACTCCACGCCAGCCTCGCTGAGGCTCGGCGCCAGGAACTGGTCGTGCTCGTCGAGGGCTCCTACCGGTTCGCGCACGACCGCGTTCATGAAGCTGCTTATGCGCTGATCCCGAGCGAACGGCGCGCCGCCTTGCACCTGGTGATCGGCAAGAAGCTGGTCGCGCATACGCCCCCTGAAGACGTGTCCGAGGCGGTCTTCGAGATCGTCAATCAACTCAATCGCGCGTCCTCGCTGATGACAGCGCAGGACGACCGCGAGCAACTGGCCGAATTCAATCTTCTTGCCGGCAGGCGCGCACAGGCGTCCTCGGCCTATGTCTCCGCGTTGGGTTACCTGACCACGGGCGCAGCATTTCTCGCCGAGGACAGCTGGCACCGGCGTCGCGAGTTGGCCTTCGCCCTGGAACTTGCAACGGCGCACTGCGAATTCGCGTCCGGAATGATCGCCGAAGCCGAGAAGCGTCTGCGCCGTCTTTCCCTTCGCGCCGGCACGACCGAGGAGCGCGTCGCTATAGCCTCTCTGCAAATCGACCTTTACCAGGCGATGGATCGCAACGGCGATGCGGTCTCAGTCGGTTTGGAAGCGCTACAGCACCTCGGGATCAAAATTCCGGAGCATCCGACGGACGCCGATGCCCGACAGGCCTACGATCGCATCTGGACGGGGCTGGGCAGTCGCGCGATTGAAGATCTTGTCGATCTGCCACTCGCAAGCAGCCCGGACGCTCTGGCCGCCCTGGATCTTCTCATCAGGGTCGGCGTTCCAGGGCATCATTTTCGGTCCATTCATCTCCTCGCAGTCGTTGTCTGCACAGCTGTCCGCCTGGGCCTTGAGCGAGGACATAGCGACGCGTCATGCATTGCCTACGCACAGATGGGCTTTCTGGCCGGGCCAGTTTTTGGCCAGTTCGATGCAGGCTACCGCTTCGGCCGACTGGGGTGCGACTTGGCCGAGCGGCCAGGGTTGCAGCGCTTTCAAGGCAGGGTGTTCGAGGCGTTCGGTTTCATCATGGGCTGGACCCAGCATGTCCGAAAAGGACGCCCCTTCCTGCTCCGTGCCTTCGAACTCGCCAGTCAAAGCGGTGAAGTCAGTTACGCGGGCTATGCCTGCGCCCAGATCAATACGAATTATCTCCTCGTCGGCGACCCGTTGGCCGACGCTCAGGAGCAAGCCGAAAATGGCTTGGCGTTCGCCCGCCGGGTCGGGCTTGGGACTGCCGAGGGCTGGATCGTCGGCCAACTCGGTCTCATCCGCAGCCTTGGGGGGCTGACGGCCCGATTCGGCGCCTTCGACGACGATGATTTCCGAGAAGCCGATTTCGAGCACAATCTGGCGAGTAACTCAGCGCTTACTTTCCCAAGGTTCTGGTACTACATCCGCAAGCTTCAAGCGCGTTTTTACGCTGGTGAATACGAGGATGCGTTAGAGGCAGCCTCGGTCGCGCAACCCTTGCTTCAGAATTATGCCTTTGTGCTGGAGTGCGTCGAATACTATTTCTACGCTGCGCTCTGCCATGCAGCGGTTCACAATTCGGCGCCGCGGGATCGACAGAATTACCATCGCGAGATGGTAACAAAAGGTCTGGAAAAGCTCGAAGTTTGGGCGCGGCACTGTCCAGAGAACTTCACCAATCGCGCGGCGCTGGTCAGTGCAGAGCTTGCTCGGCTCGACGGGCGCGACGCCGATGCCATGACTCTGTACGAGTGGGCCATTCGCTCCGCCCGCGAGCAGGGTTTCGTGCAAAATGAAGGGCTGGCCCATGAGGTCGCCGCCCGCTTCTACAGCGCTCGCGGTGCTGAAACGTCCGCGAATGCTCACTTGCGTCGTGCTCGGCGGTGCTTCCTGCGATGGGGAGCTCACGGCAAGGTCAAGCAACTCGACCGGCTGTATCCCAATCTGACAGGTCCAGAGCTCCAAGATCCTGCCGCGGCACTTCCTTCCGCGTTGCAACGTCTGGATGTTGGAACCGTCGTCAAGGCATCTCAGGCCGTCTCCGGCGAGATTGAACTCCCAAAGCTGATCGATCGATTGATGACGATCGTGCTTGAGAACGCTGGCGCGGATCGCGGCCTTCTGATCCTGCCGAGAGGAGACGAGTACCTGGTTCGGGCAGAGGCGCGAACAACCGATGATCGGGCTGAAGTCACATTACGCCAGGAACCGCTCAAACCGGCCAGCGGTCCCGAATCGCTGATCCGCTATGTAATCCGTACGCATGAAAGCGTCATCCTCGATGATGTCTCGACACCGAATCTGTTCTCGGCGGATGACTATTTCGCGCTTCGGCAACCGAGGTCGATCTTGTGCTTCCCGCTGATCAAACAGCGGGAACTCATCGGGGTTCTGTATCTCGAGAATTCGTTGGCACCACACGTGTTCACAGCAGATCGATTAGCGATCCTGGAATTGCTCGGGGCCCAGGCCGCGATTTCTCTGGAGAATGCTCGACTTTTCAGCGATCTCAGCGATCGCGAGGCGAAGGTGCGGCGCCTTGTCGACTCCAACATCATCGGAATCCTGATCATTGATCTTGAGGGTCAGATCCTCGAAGCCAACGACGCCTTCCTGACGATGGTGGGATACGACCGCGAGGATCTCTCGACAGGCCGGATGCGCTGGACCGACTCGCCATCGGTATGGCGTGAGTCCGATCCAGAACGTGCGGAGCAGATCAGGACAACGGGTTCCCTCCCGCCATTCGAGAAAGAGTATTTCCGGAAGGACGGCAGTCGCGTCCCGGTGCTGATCGGCGTGGCGCGAATTGGGGAAACCAATCAAGCGGTCGCTTTTGTGATCGATCTGAGCGATCGGAAGCAGGCCGAGGCAGAATTGGCGCATGCAAACCGTATCGCGACAATGGGCCAGCTCACGGCGTCGATTGCCCATGAGGTCAACCAGCCCATCGCCGCCCTGCTTTTGAATGCAGGAACTGCTTTACGCTGGCTCGGCCGTCAGCCTCCCGACTTGGAACAAGCCCGACGATCGGTCGACCGGATCATCGGAGATGGAAAGCGCGTGGCCGACATCGTGGGCCGAGTCCATGGCCTGTCGAAGAAGGCGCCTATGCAGAAGGCACCTCTGGACATCAACGAGGCGATCCTGGAGGTCATAAGCCTGACCGGTGCCGTCGTTTCCAATCACGAAGCTTCGGTCAAGACACAGCTGGCCGAGGAACTGGCGACCATTTCAGGCGATAAGGTTCAATTTCAACAAGTCATCCTGAATTTGATTATGAATGCCATCGAAGCGATGAGTGAGACGCAAGACCGATCGCGCGAGTTGCTGATCAGGACCGAAACGGCTGAGGTTGGTAGTATCCTCGTGGCAGTGAGCGATTCCGGCCCTGGACTGCTCCAAGTTGGCCCTGATCGCATCTTCGATGCGTTCTACACGACCAAAGCCAGCGGTCTTGGCATCGGTCTTTCGATCTGCCGCTCGATTGTCGAAGCTCACGGTGGACGACTTTGGGCAGAAGCAAACGAGCCCAAGGGACTCGTTTTCTACATCAAGCTGCCGGTTGCAGTCCTTTAGCCGGGCAAAAGCGGCATCGGGCCGCCATCGAGAGAGCGTCATCGACGTGGGGTTGAGCCGCTGACCTGTAGCGGCTGGTTCCTGCGAGGCTTCCGTCAGGCGCCAATCTGTCCGACGTAGAAGCCCAGCCGATTCTCGACGTCGCCCCAGCGGTGGAAGCCGCGGTCCATGAGGGCCTTGATGCGCTTCTGGCTGGCAGGACGGCGTAGCGAAGCCATGAAAGCGCCCCACTCCGGCCGGATCTCGTCGTCAGAGGGCAGGCTGGCGACATCAGCCAGATGCTTGGTGTTCGCGATCGCGTCCTTGTCGAAGGAGGCGATCCGCATCGCCAGGGCATCCACAAAGCTGTCCAACTCCGCATGCGGCAGCGATCGGTTGACGTAGCCGTAACGCTCTGCGAGTTCGCCATCGATATCGTCCGCGCCGAGCAGCACTTCGAGCGCGCGGCCCCGACCCATCAGGCGCGGCAGCCGGGCGATCGGTCCGCCGCCCGGCACGAGGCCCGCGCCAACCTCCCATTGGGAGAGGATGGCCTTCTCGCGGCTGGCGAACCGCATGTCGCACGCCAGGGCAAGCTCGCTTCCGACTCCGGTCGCCCGGCCTGCGATGGACGCAATGGAAACGACAGGTGCCCGGCTCAGGCGGGCAAACATGTCCGGCAGCGCCTCCAAGCCGGTCGCGCCCGGTGGGATTCGCGTCGAGTCCTCGAGCGGCACCAGAAAATCGTAGTGCGTGAGGAAGAAGCCCTCGATCACGCTGTCGAACACGACGACTTTGACCTGCTCGTCTTTCTCGATGGTCGTGATGATCTCGCTGAGTTGCAGCGTCTCCTTTGGACCGAAGATATTTGTCGGCGGAAGGTCGAAGGTGACCCGCCAGTAGGTTGGCAGACGCTGCTCGACGACGATGCCGCCGGTCGCAAGTGTTCGTTCGGGAAAATTCATGTCGGGCTCCTGTGATTGTAGGTTCGTCCGCCGGCGAACGGCGGCGGTTCGGCTCAGGTCGCCTGTCGAAGCGAGCGAAAGGCGGCTCGGATTTCCGTGCTAAACAATGCAGGCTGCTCCCAGGCCGCGAAATGACCGCCCTTATCGAGCTTGTTGAAGTAGACGAGCTTGGGATAGGCCTGCTCAGCCCAGCTGCGTGGAGCAGCATAGATCTCGTCGGGAAAGACGCTCACTGCAACCGGGATGGACACGTGCTTGGGCTGGAAGAAGTCGAGCTTGTTTTCCCAGTACAGGCGGGCGGACGAGATCGCCGTGTTGGTCAACCAGTAAAGCGTGATGTTGTCGAGGATGTCGTCCCGCGTGAGCCCTTCGGACTGGCCCGCAAACACGCGGGCGATAAGGTCCTGACTGCGCGCGTCGTGATCCAGGATCCAGGCTGCGAGCCCTGCCGGCGAGTCGGCGATCCCATAGAGCGTTTGGGGCCGGTTGGTCATCTCGATCGCATAACCGAGGCCGTGCTTGTAGAAGTCCTCGAGCTGGTCATAAGCGCGCTGCTCGTCGGCCGCGAGGCCCGACGGCTTCGAGCCACCCGGTTGAAGTGCCTTCGCGATGTCGGCCGGAACGGTGGCGGGCATGTTGGTGTGGATGCCGACGAGTTCGGGAGGGGCCAGCAGAGCCATCTGCTCGGTGACGGCGTTGCCCCAATCGCCGCCCTGCGCCACATATCGTGTGTAGCCGAGGCGCTTCATCAGCACGACCCAGGCGCGTGCAATGCGAACGGGATCCCATCCCGTCGTCGTCGGCTTTCCGGAGAACCCATATCCCGGGAGCGACGGAATCACGAGATCGAAGGCATCCGAAGCCTCAGCGCCGTGAGCCGTGGGATTGGTCAGTGGATCGACGATCTTCAACTGCTCGACGATCGAGCCGGGCCAGCCATGCGTGACGATGAGCGGGAGCGCATTGGCTTGCTTCGAGCGCACGTGAAGGAAATGGATGTCCACACCGTCGATCTTGGTGACGAATTGGGGCCACGCGTTGAGCTTGGCCTCCAGCTTCCGCCGGTCGCACTGGGTCACCCAGTAGCGGACAAGCCGCTGCATCGTCTCGAGACGCACGCCTTGAGATTGGTCGCTGACGAGCTCCCGGTCCGGCCAGCGGGTCGCCTTGAGACGCGCTCTGAGATCCGCCAGGTCTTGCTCGCGGAGATCGACGCGGAACGGGAGTATCTCGTCTCCGGTGGACGCAGACGCGCTGGCGGTTCGCAGAAATCCCGCCGTGCCTGCCGCCACAAATGCGGAAGCGGTGCCGGCGAGGAACTGGCGGCGATCCCGCTGGTCGTCGTCAACTGTCGCCGTCCGATTTGAAACTCCGATTGGATCGTGCATGGCGCTTCCCGCATGGTCGAGCTTGCAATCGAAACAGCAAGCGTTTGTTGAACCGGATGATGTGTCGCGCAGGACGCCTGATATTCGACCGGTTCATCCGATCCGATCGCGCCCCCTGCCCATTAATACTGGCGATCGGCGGCGTATCAGGCCAGTCAACGTTGGCTGTATTCTGATCATACACAGGTATAGGCTGCCGATGACCGACGGATAGGTGAAATGCGGGATGTTTTTTGGCACGAACCTGAGGTTCGCCTTCATCAACTGCCAAGACTGATCCGCCGAATTCTCGAGAAGGCGACGGACGGCGCGATGGGCTTGGCCGAGCTGTGAACCACTCATTTCAGGTCGTCAGATCAAAGGAGACAACCTCATGAAAGTCCTGATGGTAATCACGTCGCATGATCAATTAGGCAATACGGGCCGGAAAACCGGCTTCTGGCTCGAAGAGCTCGCAGCGCCCTACTATGTCTTCAAGGAGGCCGGCTTCGAGATCACGCTCGCATCTCCCAAAGGCGGGCGACCGCCGCTGGATCCAAAGAGCAACGAACCCTCATCCCGCACAGATCTCACCTTGCGATTCGAGAAGGACGGCGCCGCGAATGCTCAGCTCGACCGGACGGTTCGTCTCGACAGCGTCGACCAGAAAGACTTCGATACGGTCTTCTACCCGGGTGGCCACGGTCCAATGTGGGATCTTGCCGACGACCTGCATTCAGCCAGGTTGCTTGAGAACTTCCTCGCCGCGGGCAAGCCGATCGCCGTCGTGTGTCATTCCACGGCCGCCTTGCGCCACGTCAAAACGCCCAATGGCAAGCTTCTCGTCGAAGGCAAGGAGGTGACCGGCTTCACCAATGGGGAGGAGGAGGATGTCGGGCTAACGAAGATCGTCCCGTTCCTGGTTGAGGACGACATGCTGGACAAAGGTGCGATCTTCTCGAAAAAGGCGAATTGGAAGGTCCACGTCGTCCAGGAAGGCCTCCTGATCACCGGGCAAAACCCGCAGTCGTCGGGGCCAGCCGCCAAAACTCTGATTGCCGCACTGAGCCAGCTGAAGAGATCGGCGGCACCAGCAGTCGCTTCGTGATTGCATAATCTTCCAGCGTGCTGGGGGCGCGGCGGCTCAAGAAGGGCTGTCCGCGCTCCTCGTGCTTCTTGTGTTCGCCCCGCCGGTGATGGGGCGAGCCGTCGCTCCCAACTCGACAATATGCGGGCCGACGGCTCCCTCGCCATGGCGCTCCGCCCGGCTCAGGCAGGCATCGACCGTTTCCGGCCCGACGCTCTTCGTGGACGCCGATGACCAGGGCCAGTTTCGGTTATCTCGCACTTCCAGCGGTTGCTGTCTCCAGGCATCCAACCAGCTCGTCCAACTCGAAGGGCTTCGTAAGCAGGCAGACGGCCCCCGCGGCTCGCCCTCTTTCCGAGATGCCCGTTTCCGAGCGCGCCGTGATCAGCACCACAGGCGTCGGTGAGCCTCGTGCGGCAAGCTGTTCCGTCAGTTCGAGGCCGCTGATTCCAGGCATGTGAAGATCGGTGACGATGCAATCGTATGGCGCACCGGCCGACCGGCCCATGAACGCTTCACCTGTCGCGAAACCATCCGCCCGATAACCCAGGGACGACAAAGATTCGAGAAGCGCTGTTCGGAATGGTTCGTCATCGTCTATGACCGCGATGAAACTGTGTGGCACTCAGTGTTCTAGCCCCGGCAAGTCGCAGCACGGACATTCACAACACTGACACACCTCTGCCGCCGTCAGGAATTATACAAAAGTGTCATAGCCCTTGACGCTCCGTCGTGAGACGGACAGCCGCCCTGGACGTCACATTTTGATATCCGGTGCGGTTCAATCTGTATAAGAAGCTTCTGTTGACATGAGGTGGATGTCAGCCGCATGGGACCCATGAGCAACGAGAGCCCCCTGGTGCACGTCGTCGACGATGACGCGGGCATGCGCAACGCGCTGGAGGGTCTGTTCAACTCGGTCGGGCTCTCGACACGCACCTATGCGAAGGCGGAAGAATTCCTCGAAGCCGGCCGGCCGAACAGGCTCGGCTGCATCGTGCTGGACGTCAGACTGCCGGACGCGAACGGTCTGGAATTCCAACACCGCCTGGCCGGAGCCGGCGTCGAAATGCCTGTGGTGATGATGACGGGCTTTGGGGACATCCCGATGTCGGTCCGCGCTATGAAGCACGGGGCCGTCGACTTTCTCGCCAAGCCTTTCCGTGATCAAGACATGCTGGACGCTGTCATGGCTGCGATTGAGCGCGACCGGGCGCGACGGATCGTCGAGACCGACGCTATGCGGTTGAAGCAGCGCTTCGACACGCTGTCGCCACGCGAGCAGGAAGTTCTGCTGCACGTGACGACCGGGAAAATGAACAAACAAGTCGCCGGCGATCTCGGTATCAGCGAGATCACCGTCAAGGTCCACCGCGGTGCGGCGATGCACAAGATGGGTGCGCGGACTTATGCCGAACTGGTTCGAATGGCCGACGCGCTCAAGCGAGAAAAGCGGACCTGAGGCCTTTAGTTCGAATACCGAGTTGCCGGTCAGCGCTGCGATCTGAGGTTTTTCGAGTCCGATGAAGGCCGCTACTCCGACCTCGGACGCAACTTGAATATCCCGGCGCGCGAGCGAATCGCAACTATACATTGGTCTAATGCTGGCCATTCCCTGGTTCATCTATCCAGGTCGATAGCTTTGCGTCACTATGAGCTTGGCTTGGGCAGCATGAGGCTCTGATCATAGCGGTAGGAACTCGAACACCTCTCGTGGGGTCTGCCCGGGCTAGACCATCAAACGTTCTGTCCATGATTGGAAGCGTCGCTCGACGTCGGGCTTAATCGTACAATAGAGCCGATACACAAACGGTTTATTTCGGCTGGGACAGGTAACTGTCACTTTCCACCGCTTTTCTCACCTCTGCAGACGGGTTCCGCCATGGCTGAGCAGAACACTACGTCAGGTTCCAACGATGCGCGTCCGCCCGTAGACGAAAACGACTTGGTGGCACGTCAGGCGAGAAACGGTCAGGCATCCTCGGCGGATCGCCCGGCGTCTCAACGGTCTCGGGCTGCTTGGCCGAAGCGAGGACTTCTGCTCGGAGTGCTCGGCATAGCCGTTCTGGCGGTTCTCTTCGGCTTCGGCACCCCATGGCTCAAGGAGAGGCTCAACACCGTTTCCACGGACGATGCCTTCGTGAATGGGCACGTGACCTTTGTCGCACCGCGCGTCCCGGGGCAGATCTCCCGCGTTCTGATCGACGACAACAACCGCGTGCGCAAGGGCGATCTCCTCGCCGAGTTGGATCCGGAGCCTTATCGGGTTTCCGTTTCCGAGAAACAGGCAGCGGTCGACACCGCGAAAGCGGATCTGCAGGCAGCCCGCGCCTCGGTTCGCGCCATCGAAGCGCAGGCGAGGAGCCAACGCTGGAACTTGCAGCGCGCGGTGGAGGCGGTCGACAGTCAAGTCGCGCTCCTGCACGCTCGGGTGGCCGGCGTCGACAAGAGCAAGGCCACGTTGGCACTGGCGCAGCTTCAGTTCGATCGGGCACGGCAGCTCGTCGCCCATGCCGATGTGCCGCGGGAGGTATACGACCAGCGCGAAGCAGAGTTGACCGCTGCTGGTGCGGAACTCACCCAGGCCCGCGCCGAAGTCCATCAGATCCGGGCCTCGCTGGCGCTTCCGGCTCAACCTGATGACGGCGGGGATCTTGGCCAGGTCCCCCCCGATCTCGATGAAACCTTTTCGGCCGTCCTCGAGGCCCAGGCGCAACTGATTCAGAGTGCCGCGCAACTCGGCGTGGTGCACTCGTTCCAGCAGGGCCCCAAAGCGATGATCGACCAGTTCGAAAGTCTGGGAGATATCGACAGCGCGTTTGCCCAGTTCAGCACCGATGCGCCGGCCATCAAACAGGCCGAGGCGCGACTCGAGGCCGCCGAACGTGACCTTGCCCAGGCAGAACTGAATCTTCGCTACTGCGAGATCAGAGCGGAGATCGACGGCGTCGTCACGCGGCGCAGTGTTAATCCCGGCAACAATGTTCAGGTTGGCCAGAACCTGATGGCGATACGTCCGATCGAGGAGATCTGGGTCGACGCCAATTTCAAGGAGACGCAACTGCGCGACCTGAGGATCGGACAGCCGGTCGATCTCTACGTCGACATGTACGGCAGCAAGCACGTTCTCAAGGGTCGGGTTGCGGGTTTCACTATGGGGACAGGATCGACTTTGGCATTGCTGCCGCCCGAGAATGCGACGGGCAATTTCGTCAAAGTCGTCCAGCGCTTGCCGGTCCGGATCGACCTTGTCGATTATGACGCCGATCAGACGTCGCTGTTCATTGGCACGTCTGTCATTCCCTACGTTCACATCGAAGCAGCGCCAACCGGACCCGATGCTGGACGCTTTTTCCAGACCTATGCGCCAGAACCCACGTATCCTGGTCCGGCCTTCAGTGCTTCGGGCAGCAGGCAGTGACGAACGCGGCGCTGTCGGCTCTACCTCTCAAGGCCGGATCCGGGCGCGCGACAAACCCGTGGGTGGTCGCGGCTGTCGTGGTGGTGCCGACCTTTATGGAAGTGCTGGACACCACCATCGCGGTCGTGGCGCTTCGCTACATTGCAGGTGGGCTGTCTGCCACGGTCGACGATGGCGAATGGGTGATCACCAGCTACCTTGCGGCAAACGCGATCATCTTGCCCATCACCGGATGGCTGATCGCGCATCTTGGGCGCCGCAACTATTTCCTGCTGTCGATTGCGGTTTTCACCGTGGCCTCCGCACTCTGTGGAATGGCCACAAGTCTTACCCAGTTGATCGTGTTCAGGGTGCTGCAGGGTCTTGCCGGCGGCGGTCTTCAGCCCTCGAGCCAGGGTGTGCTGCTGGACGCCTTTCCTGTCGAGCGGCAAGGCATGGCGATGACCTTGTTCGGTTTGGCCGCGCTGATCGCGCCGGTGGTCGGCCCGACGCTCGGCGGTTGGATAACCGACAGCTATTCCTGGCGATGGGTGTTCTGGATCAATGTCCCCGTAGGCGTCTTGGCTTTCACAGCATGTGCGATCACGCTCCGCGATCCCGATTACCTCGCCGCGGAGCGCGTGGAATTGCGGAAGCAGCCCTTCAGCTTTGACGGCGTCGGCCTGGCGCTGTTGGTGATCGTTATCGTGTGTTGGGAGGTCGCGCTTAGCAAGGGTCAGGAATGGGACTGGCTTGGAGACCCGTTCTGGCGTGTGCAGACCTTGGTGATCTTGTTTGCAGTGGGATTGGTCGCACTGGTCTTATGGGAATTGCGTCACCCGAGTCCTGTCGTCAATTTTCGCCCGATGCGCGAACGCAACTTCCTGGCCTGCTGCATCATCATCTTCTGTTGCTACGCGGTTTTGTATGCTTCCAGCACGTCACTGCCTGCCCTGCTGCAATCATTGTTCGGCTACGATGCCCTAAGCGCAGGACTGGTCATGTCGCCGGCCGGCCTTTTCGCGGTCATCGCCATGCCGCTTGTAGGGCGCACGTTGGGTCGTGGGACCGATGCACGATGGGTGATTGCCGCTGGCCTGTTGACCATGGCGGGGGGCAGTTACTGGATGTCGCTGATGAATCTGGACATCAGCCCAGGGCAGGTTATCTGGCCGCGCGTGGTCCTGATTGTCGGGCTCGCGATGTGCTTCGCGCCAGCAAATGTGGCCGCGTATCTCTACACGCCGATCGCGCTGCGTGGTGCTGCAGTGGGTCTGTTGAGCCTGCTGCGCAACGAAGGTGGCAGCGTTGGAACCTCGTTGGCCCAAACGACGCAGGAGCGTCGCGACCAGTTCCACAGCCTTCGTCTGGGCGAATCGCTGGATTCCTTTGACGCGGCGGCGCGCGCCTTCCTTGATCAGGCCTCTGGACGGTTCCTACAACAGACCGGCGATCCGGTCGTCGCGAAGCAGATGGCCTTGCAGGCGCTGGCCAATCTGCGTCAGCAACAGGCTTCCGCGCTCGCATACTTCGACGTATTCTGGCTCCTCGCATCCGTGATGATCGCACTCGTGTTCGTTGTGCTGATGATGAAGCGCTCCGTCGCAGAGAAAGGTGCTCGGATCCAGCCCGAGTGAGGTGCTTCGACGCGGTCCCTTTCGCTCCGCGCTCCGATCTCATGCCACTCGGCCCGCCGAGCCCTCATCGCCTCGCCGGCTCACCGCATCGGTTCGACCCACTGAGCGCGTGATGGACCCGGCTCGAATGCGTCGCAAAAGTACTGCGTTTCGCGAGCCACTTCCCCGTGGTCGAACTCCATGATGCTCACGGTGTAGGACGGCACTCCATCATAGGTGAGGACGAACTCGGTGACCCAAAGATCGCCCCCGCCCACGATGCGCCGCACCTTGAAGCGCTTCGACGCTTGGCTGCGCAAAGCGCGAGGCCTGGATGTTGCGACGGCCTCGGATGCGCTCCCCCGACTGCGGATAGTCCAGAACGGCATCCTCGCGATAGATGCGATGCTCCGCCTCGAAGTCGTTCGCGTCGGAGGCAGCCCAGTGGAGATCCAAAGCCGCTCGGATTGCTGCGTCGTCCATGCTCACCTCCTCGCGTCATGCTGCGCCCAGCGTGCTGCCCGGGTGCAAGGCATGAACCTGAACGTCTGAGCCCCTAACTGACTCGTGAGCGTGACGGCGCGGCCGGGTCGCGAGCCGACATTCGGCAAGCGACGTGAGGCCTCGAGCATCCGCGCAACACCAAAGGCTGGCGCCCTTTGCGAACGGCACCCTGGCTGTTCACAAATCGATCACAAGATCCGTTCTGGGTCGCGAACAACAGATCAGCACGTTCCCGTCGGCAGGTGCGTCGATGGGCTCCGGCCGATACTCGATCGTTCCCGCGACGAGCCCGCTCTCGCACGTGTGGCAGACCCCGCTCCGGCACGACCACCGGGCAGGCACGTCGCAAGCCTCTGCGAGTTCGAGCAAGCTCTGGTACGCTGGGGCCCAGCGGACGCTGATCCCCGACCGTGCGAAGGAAACGAGCGGGCCTGCGCCTTGCGCCGCTGCGCGGGAGGTGGGGTGGGCCATGCGGTGAAGCGGCGATTCCCGGCGTGATGGACGGGCCCGTGCCGAACATCTCGGTGTGGATGCGATCCCGTGCGATACTCGAACCCACAAGGCCCATGGTCATATCGCTCATGAACGCCGAAGGTCCGCAGATGTAGAAGTCGCCATCGTGGGGCAGGTGCAATTCGTCGAGCACCCGAGGGGTCAGGCGCCCAGGAGCATCGAAGTCGATCCCGGGCCGATCCTCGCGCTCCGGCGCGCTATAGCGGATGTGCTTGTGGCTGTGAGGCAGCGTCTTCAGCAGATCGAGCACCTCCTCGGCAAAGGGATGTTCGCGTCCGTTGCGGGTTCCGTAGAGCCACCAGACATCCCGCAGGGATGCTTCGGCGGCTAGAGCGTGAAGCATGGCGAGCAAGGGGGTCAGGCCGATCCCAGCGCCGACCAACACAACCGGCGCGGTGCCCGGGCGCAGGGTGAAGTTTCCCCGGGCGGCGCTTGCGTTCACGATGTCGCCGTCACGGAGCTGGTCGTCGATATAGGCGCTGGCCGCGCCGTGCGCCTCCCGCTTGACGCTGACACGATAGGCTGCTGCACCCGGCGCCCCCGAAAGCGAATAGCTCCGCAGCAGCGCGGGCGCGGGGGAAGCCTCAAGCCGAAGCACGACGAACTGCCCGGGAAGAGCCGGGGGAACAGGCTTTCCGTCCGCGGGCTCGAGCGTCAGCGAAACGACGCTGCCGCTTTCGCGCACCTTGCGCGACACGCGGAACGGGCGGAAGCCTTGCCACGCCGGGAGCGGTCCCGAGGGCGCGGTGAGCCCCGCGTTTCCTGCGCCCTCACCTTCCTTGCGATCCTGCGCGAGCAGCGCCTCGAACGACTTGCGCCAGCCCTCGCTCAGGGCCGGGATGCGCAGCGCGCGCTGCAACTGGTCTCGCGGGTGACCCGGCATGTAGAGCAGCGCATCGGCCTCGGTCACCTTCATGCCCTCGGGCCCAGACGCAACCTGGGTGATGCTCGTCGCCGGCCTCGGCGTAGCCTTCCTCCAGCACACGGCAATAGAAGCCGGGTCTCCCGTGACTGACCAGCAAGGCAGCCATGGCCGGCTCGTTCATGCGGATGCCCACCCGATAACAGGTGACGCGGGGCTGCGTGACCTCGAGCAAGGCGCCACCGATCCGGTAGCGGTCCCCGATGCAAACCTCCGCATCGGGCAGACCCTCGACGGTGAAATTCTCTCCGAACTGCCCGTATTCGAAGCCGGCCCGACCCAATTTTTCCTGCCAAAACCGGTAGGATTCGATTTGGTAGACCAGCACCGCCCGGTGTTCGCCGCCGTGACCGGTCAGGTCCCCTTGTCCGTCGCCGTCGATGTTCAGGCGTCGCACCATCCGCCGGCCTTGGACCGGCGTCTTCCAAACAGCGGTATGAACGATCTTCCCCTGCCATGGAATGTCGCGCGGCAGGCCAACGTTGATCGAAAGCAAACGTGGCATCACATCAACCCACGGATAGAAGAATACGTGATAGAAGGGACCCAGGAGAACTCTACACGAATCGAGACTTGGCTCGAAATTGTATCAGTACTGGAAAATGAGGTTCGGTCGCTTCAGCAGAGAATCGCGACAGTCCCCCAACGATCCCAATGGAGATATTCAACATGGGCGACCCTTGAGGGCCGTCCAGCGAAGCACTGTGCCCTATGCTGCTCGGTTGTTTGACGGGGACGTTCCTGACGCCATAGCAGAGATGTCGACTGCAGGCGGTCGTCGAGCGGAGGCCGTATGCTGTGGCGGAGGCGGGAGGTTGGCCGGCAAGTAGAGACGAACCTCGGTGCCGCGCCCCTCGTCGCTGCTCATTTCGAGGTGGCCGCCAAGATTTCGGACGAATTGGCTGACCGACGCGAGCCCCAATCCGCGCGGACGGCCGTGCGCGATGTCCTTGGTCGTGAACAAGGGCAGGCAGGCCCTCGCGAGATCCTGCCGGCTCATGCCTGTCCCCGTGTCGCGAACGGTGATGCAGACGCTGGCGTCACCGCTCGGAGAGATGCCCGACCCAGCCGCAGCCGTGACGATGAGCTGGCCGCCGCACGGCATGGCGTCGCGCGCGTTGACCGCGAGGTTCAGGACGGCGTTCTGAAGATCGCTGAATTCGCAGGTGACGAGGAGGCCTCCACTGGAGGGGATGACGAACAGGCTGATCTTGTCGCCGAGCGCAACCGAGAGGGCGGGCGCAAAGCTGCTCAGGGCATCGTCGATGTCGAGGCCGCCGGCGACTGGGACCAGGGCGGAAGGTGAGATCCCGGTCGTCATGGCCGACGCGGAGGCAAGCGACTGGGCCGCGACTTCGAACAATTCAGCGCTGCCCTCGGGAAGATCCCCATCGAGGTGCCTCCGGATGCAATCGCATCGCACTGGCGACCGTCTGAAGATGGTTGCGGATGTCATGGAGAAGATAGGGGGTCGTCGCGCCTTCGGCTTGCGCACCCATCCGGTTGGTTGTTGCCAACACCGGGTGGCGCTCTGAGCCGTCAGTGTCGCAGCCAGCAACGGCGGCCTCCAGTCCATCGCGCCGCATGCGTGACGCCCGTGTCGCCGAAGCCATCATCCTCTCCTCAAGGTCACACTGCAATCGCCGGACGACCTCAATCCGCTGCTGTCACGATCTCGCATGGGCGCCGCAGTGACCATTGAACTATAGTATGATCCTGATCGCTTGCCCGGATGGCGGCAGTATCCGCCGATCGAAAACTGTTCTCGTCATACGTGGCAGACGATATCGCTCCAGAATGACAGTGCTATGGGCTGGTCTCCGTCATGTGGAGCATGGAGCGGGCGCTCACCGTCGCGCGTGGGGCCTCCGCCCCCGCACAGACGATGCAACTCAGATGCGGCAACCCGAATCGTTCTTCGCGGCTCGGTGCAGTTGAGCATAGGCGGCAACCAGGCGATCCAGCGTGAATGCCCGATTGCGACCGCTGGGATAACGGCGAGGGCTTTCTTGCGCACAGTCGAGTGAAGCCGGGGCGGCTCAAAGCCGAGCGGCTGAGCGGTACCTATGCGGTAGGCGATCTCCGACGATCTCTTATCCAGAGGGATCGTCACCGATACCTTGGTGCAATGGCGCCGATGTTATCGCGGTGCCACTTTGGTACGAGCGGCGATGGTCGGGCCGCTTCGTTCCGGGAAGCTCATTGAGAGCTCGAGATGAAGTGGTGCGCTGCGGAAAGATCTGCAGCGAGCAAACGCCGTGAGCCTCTCCTCTTCACGTATGGTGGTGCAACGCGGACGGTTGCACCGCGACAAAATAGTATTGGAGGTTGACGTGATTACCGCAAGTACCGCGGTTGATGCGGCGGGCGTGAACTTTGACACGCAAACCGTTCGACCTGAGGTTCGGAGAACAAAATCGCTGGCACAACGCCTTCGGCGGCCCTTGTTGCTGGCTTTCCCGATCGTGCTGGTGGCTTTTGGGGCTGGCCAATACGTTGCGCAGGCGCCTTATGTTTCGACGGACGACGCGTTTGTTCGTGTCGCAAAGGAATCCGTGAATGCTCGGGTTTCCGGCCAGGTTGCGGAAATCGCTGTCAGGGACAATCAGCGCGTTCGAAGGGGTCAGCTCTTGTTCCGCATCGATCCGGAACCCTACCAGATCGCGGTGGAACAGGCCGAGGCGGCGCTGTCGGGCGCGCGCCTGCGCATTGACTCACTGAAGACGAAATATCTCCAGCAGCAGGCCGAGCTTCAATCGGCCAAGGATTCCGCCGCCTTCGACGAGAGGGAATTCAACCGCAAGCGCGCGCTGGTGGCTTCCGACTACACGCCCCAGGCCGTGTACGAGCGCGCCGAGACCGAATTCAAGGTCGCGCGCCAAAACATCGTTTCCGTCGAACAGCAGATCGCCAACACCGTCGCTGCCCTGAATGGCGATCCGAATATTCAGGTGGATCGGCATCCGGACGTGCGAGTCGCTCAAGCGCAACTCGACCACGCGCGGCTTAACCTGTCTTACGCCGAGGTGCTGGCGCCTGACGACGGCGTCGTGACCAAGGTGGACGACCTGCAGGTCGGCGACTTCGTCAATCCCGGCGCGGCGCTTTTTGCTCTGCTGGCAGACCAGCGGATCTGGATCGAGGCAAACTTCCGCGAGACGGACCTGACCCACATGCGGCCCAATCAGACGGCGGCGATCCATGTCGACGCCTATCCGAACCGCAGCTTCAGGGCGCACGTGGTCAGCATGAGCCCCGGCACGGGTTCCGACTTCGCGGTTCTGCCTCCCGAGAATGCGACCGGCAATTGGGTTAAGGTGGTCCAGCGGCTCCCGGTGCGCCTCGAACTCGATGAGGCCGATCCGGACAATCCCCTTTTCTCCGGATTCAGCGTCACGGCACGGGTCGACACCGGATACCGGGCCACGGCGTGGCGTCTCCTCAGGGATGCGTTCACGGGGGCTTTAGGCCGATGAACGCCGCACCCGTATCCCATGGATCGGAAGACAGCCATCGCGCGATGACGGTTGCGGCGCTCATGGCGATCTATCTCCAGGCAGTCAACATCTCGATCCCCAATGCGGCTCTGCCCCACCTGCAGGGTGCGCTGTCGATGGCGAACGACGAGGTCGGCTGGATCTTTACGTCCTATATCGCGGCGGGCGTGGTCGTCATGCCGACGGCGGGCTGGGTCGCGGACCGTTACGGCCGCAGGTTTGTCTACCTGCTTGCCCTTGCGTGCTTTGCGTCCGGCCTGGTGATGGCGACGCTCGCGACAACACCTCTTCAATTCGTGTTTGCACGGGTCGTCCAGGGGAGCGCCGGCGGGTTGATGGGCCCGTTGTCCGTGGTGATCATGCTCGGCCTGCTTCCGCCGGCCCGACACGCCCGGTTCGGCTTCCTTGCCACGATCACCGTCATGATCGGCATTTGCACCGGGCCGGCCATTGGCGGATGGCTCAGCGAATATCATGGCTGGCGCTCGATCTTCTATCTCAGCCTGCCGCCGACCGCCTTCATCGCGCTGACGGTCGGTCTTTCGCTCCCTGCCACGACTACGAAAGGGAAGGCGCACCTGGACGTCTTCGGCGTGGCGACCTTCTCGCTCGGCATCGCTGGTCTCCAGATGCTGCTGGATCGCGGCGAGCGCCTCGAATGGTTTGCCTCGGGCGAGATCTGGGCCGAGGCATCGATGGCCTTCCTGGGCTTCTCTCTCTTCCTCACGCACATCCTCACCGCGGATGTGCATTTCCTTCACAAGGCATTGTTCAGAGATCCGAATTTCGTTCTTTCGGCGATCATGTTCTTCGCCTGTGGCTTCGTTCTTCTGCCAACCCTGGCCTTTACGTCACCGATGCTGGAGGAGGTCCTCAACTACCCGGTCGATACCACCGGATATATGACGATCCCCCGCGGCGTGGCGCTTGTGGGAGCCATGGTGCTGATGCGTTTCGTTCCGGCGTGGATCGACAACCGCTGCTCCGCACTCCTCGGCATGGCTCTCGTTGCTTATGCCAATTGGCGGATGCTCGCCTACTCGCCTGCGATGGATTGGGCGCCGGTGGCCGAAACGGGCCTGCTCCAAGGCGCCGGCCTTGGGCTCGTGATGGAGGCGCTGGCGAAAGAGGCATTCAGCACCCTCGATCCCCAATTCCGTGCGGAAGGCACAGCGCTCTTCAACCTTTCGAGGCTCTACGGCGCGGCGATCGGCGTCGGGGTGCTCCAGCTCGTTTTCTACAGCAACTTCCAGGCCACGCACCTGGCGCTGGCAAAGGCTCTCACGCCTTACCGCGCCGAGAGCCGGATGGTGGGGACGATAGCCGGTCGCGGCTTGGCTGCCCTCGACCAAACGATCACCGGCCAAGCCGCGATGATCGCGACAATCGACGAGTTCAAAGTCCTGATGATCGTCATGCTGGTTGCGAATCCTCTCGCCCTGTTTCTTCGCAAGCCGAGCAGTGCGGGACAAATCATCCCGCAGACGTAGACGTTTCGAGTTTAGGGCAAGTGCTTCGGCACGACAATACATCGATTGGACCGGCGCAGTGCCGATGGCCTGCATCGATCCCGGTGATCGCGGACCTCTAGCCAAGGATTACGACAATGACAGCTCCCGATACACTTCGCTATCTGAGGATCCCTTTGGCGCATTCGCGCGGCGCCCTGCCGGCGGTTGGATTCGGAACCCTGATCCCGGATCATGCGAAGACCAGACAGGCCACACGGACCGCTTTGGAGGTGGGATTTCGACACTTCGATTGCGCCGAGCGTTACCGCAACGAGGATGCCGTCGGTGACGCGATGGAGGACGCCTTCGAGGCCGGCGCCGCGCAGCGGAGCGACGTTTTCATCACGACCAAGCTTTGGAACACCAATCACCGGCCTGAGCGTGTGAAGCCCGCCTTCGAGGCAAGCTGCCGGCGACTGAAGATCGATTACGTCGACTGCTATGTCATCCACACGCCTTTCGCTTTCCAGCCCGGCGACGAACAGGATCCAAGGGACGCCAACGGGCATGTCATCTACGACAGCGGCGTCACACTAATCGACACATGGCGTGCGCTCGAGAGCCTCGTCGACGAGGGTCGATGCCGGTCGATCGGCCTGTCGGACATCAAACTGGAGAAGCTGCGAGAGATCGTTGCCGCGGCGCGCATCCCGCCCGCCGTCGTGCAGGTCGAATCGCATCCCTATCTGCCTGAATGGGATCTGCTCGCGTTCTGCCAAAGCAAGGGGATCGTCATCCAGGCGTTCGCTCCGCTCGGGCATTCCTCGGAGCCGCGGATCGTCGACGATCCGGTGATCGTCAGGATCGCGCAGCGCGTGCACAAGACGCCCGCGCAAGTCGCGCTGGCCTGGGCTGTGCAGCGCGGCACCGCGTTCCTGACCACCTCGACCAATCCCGATCACATCCGGGAGAATTTCGAGATCTCGAGCATCCCCGAAGACGCGCTCCTGGAGATCAAGGATCACATCTCGACCAGCGTCCGGTTCAACCCGGTCGTGGAGACGGGCGTGCCGGGCTTCATCCCTCGGAAGCATGCTGGCTGAATTGGTGGATGGATTCATCCTCTCTGCACGCGTCCGCACGGATAGGCTTCAAGCAGCCGGAAGTGTTGCGTGACTGCAGTTTTGCATTCCAACGCTTTAGAAGGAAGTCTTACAATGATTTATGGCCTCGCGATCATCATTGGAATAGTCGCTGGACTGCGCGCTTTTTCAGCACCCGCAGCCGTAAGCTGGGCGGCTCGCCTCGGTGCGCTGCATCTCGGCGGTACATGGTTGGCCTTCTTGGCCTATGAATGGACGCCCTGGGTCTTCACGATCCTGGCCCTCGTCGAATACGTCACCGACCAGCTGCCCTCGACCCCGAGCCGAACGGTACCGGTCCAATTGGGGGCCCGGCTGGTTAGCGGCGCGTTCTCGGGTGCTGCCGTCGGCGCTTCCGGCGGCTCGTGGATTGTGGGCCTTGTGGCAGGCCTCATCGGTGCAGTCATGGGAACTTACGGCGGAGCGGCTGCGCGGGGTTGGATGGCGGCGGCTTTCGGGCGCGACCTGCCGGCGGGCCTTGTCGAGGACGGGGCGGTCGTGCTGCTCGGTGCGGCGATCTTGGGAGCGCTGTGATGGCGAGCCGCTACGACGCCATCATCATCGGCACGGGGCAGGCCGGCCCGCCTCTAGCCGGGCGGTTGTCGGCTGCTGGCATGAGCGTTGCCATCGTCGAGCGGCACCTCGTCGGCGGGACTTGCGTCAACACTGGTTGCAAGCCCACCAAGACGCTCGTGGCCTCCGCCTATGCGGCTCACATGGCTCGGCGCGGCGCCGATTTCGGCGTGATCACCGGGCCGGTGAGCGTCGACATGGCCCGGGTCCACGCCCGGTCGCAAAAGATATCGGCCGAGAGCCGGGCCGGCGAGGAGGCGTGGCTGCGCAGCCTCCCGAAGGTCACGCTGCTCTTCGGCCATGCTCGTTTCGACGATGCAACCACGGTCCGGGTCGGCGACGAGCGGCTTACCGCGCCGCGCATCTTCATCAACGTCGGTGGACGGGCGCTGATCCCCGACATGCCCGGTGTCGGCACCGTGCCGCTGCTCACCAACTCTTCCTTGCTCGATCTCGCGACAGTGCCGGAGCACCTGGTCATCATCGGGGGCAGCTATATCGGGCTGGAGTTCGGCCAGATGTATCGCCGCTTCGGCGCCACCGTGACGATCGTCGAGAAGGGGCCGCGGTTGATCGGTCGCGAAGACGAGCACGTGTCGCAGACTGTACGCGACATCCTGGAGGCGGAGGGCATCACCATTCGCACCAGTGCGGAGTGCATCCGCTTCGCTCCTCGGGCCGATGGCATTTCGATCGGCCTCGACTGCACACAGGGAGCGCCCACCATCCTAGGAAGCCACGTGCTTCTCGCCGTCGGCCGCGTGCCCAACACCCACGACCTCGGCCTGGACTTGGCCGGAATCGCGACCGACTCGCGTGGCTTCATCGCCGTGGACGACCGGCTTGCGACGAGCGTCCCCGGCGTGTGGGCGCTGGGCGACTGCAATGGGCGGGGCGCCTTCACGCACACCAGCTACAACGATTTCGAGATCGTGGCCGCCAACCTGCTGGACGGTGCGAACCGTAAGGTGAGCGACCGCATCCCATGTTACGCCCTTTATATCGACCCGCCGCTCGGGCGCGTGGGCCTCAGCGCGGCCCAGGCCAAAGCGGCGGGCCGCCAAATCAAGGTCGGGCACCGTCCGATGAGCCGGGTGGGCCGTGCCGTCGAGAAGGACGAGCAGGCCGGCTTTATGGAAATCGTCGTTGATGCCGGCAACGATGCCATCCTGGGCGGAACCATCCTCGGCACGGGCGGGGATGAGGCGATTCACAGCATCCTCGACATGATGGCCAACGGCGCGACGGCGACGCGGCTGCACGAGACGATGCACATTCACCCGACGGTCTCGGAGCTGATCCCGACGATTGCCGGCGAATTGACGGCCCAAGCGTCGGGCGCCTGAAGCAGTCCCCCCGCAATGCGGGCCGTGCCGCTCTGGATCGCCTCGCACCCGGCGCGCAGCTTGGAGCGGGGGAATGCACCCGAACTGAAATGAGGGCCTCGATGACATTGCCTGTTCCGTCGCAGAATCTGCGGCTCAAGCGCGTTTATCTGCCGGCCGGCCCGGAGGACGGCGCGCGCATCCTGGTGGACCGGCTATGGCCGAGGGGTGTCAGCAAGGTGCGGGCGGCGCTGGCCCTCTGGGACAAGGACGTGTCGCCGACAACCGGATTGCGGCAGTGGTTTGGGCATGATCCGGCCCGCTGGGGGGAGTTCGGCGCGAGGTATCGGGCGGAGCTGCACGCCAACCCGGAGGCGGTCGAGGCGCTTCGTGCCTGGGCGCGGCAGGGCCGGATTACCCTGGTGTTTGGTGCGCGAGACGAATGCCACAATGAAGCTGTCGTATTGCGGGAGGTTCTCCTGGGCCGTTAGCGGCCATGGTCGGTTTCCCTCGAAGGCTGCTCGGGGCCACGGGTCAGAACAGGGCATCGCGTGCGCCTTGTAAGCAGGGATGACGTCGATCCCTCGACCCCACGTGGAGCATGCCTCAGGATGTTCTCAGCCAAGCTCGCGCCCTGGCGGCTACGCCCTGAGGAACCGCCAAGCTGCCAGAACCAAGAACGCGCTCTGGAAAGCGCTTGGCAGGCCGTTGGCCTCAGCCCGAGCGAGTGCCTAATCTCACTTGCCAAACTCAGGCCGCGAGGTGGATGTATCGCCAAACGCTCCAATTGGCTCGCTCCGCTTTGGACTACGGCTCAGTGTCAATCCGACGCCCGGGTTGGGCGCAATTTAAACGTCTTCTCGTCGTCAATCTCAGGTAAAAGCCGCCAGTCCGGATTGTGCCCTCCTCGGATATTTACACGCGAGCCGCTGCTCGTCCAAAGCAGTCCGCGCTATAGAGCCCTACTCCATCCCGGTTGCGTCCAATCGAGCTTTTCGACGCAAGCTCTGCGGCGGCTGGCCGAATGTGCGGACAAAGGCGCGACGCATGCGTTCGCGATCGGCGAAGCCCGTTTCCTTTATGACCTCGTTCACTGAATGGCGCCCCTCCTCCATCATGAATCTGGCGGCCTCCAGCCGCAGCTGTTGAACCGCCTTCGCTGGCGGCTGGCCAGTTTCGGCAAGAAAAGCGCGGCTGAACTGTCGGGGGCTGAGTCGGGCGACTGCTGCGAGATCCTCAACCGACAGCGTGCTCTGCAGGTTCTGTCTGATGTGGGTCAATACGGCCTGGATCCGGTCGGACTTCGGGGTCAGGTCAAGAAGTGCGGAATGCTGCTTCTGTCCACCCAACCTGCGCTGACTTAAGACAAGGAGCCTAGCGACCGACTTTGCGGCCTCGCTGCCCAGGTCTTGATCGATCATAGCGAGAACCAAGTCGAATCCAGCGGTCATGCCGGCCGACGTCCAGATTGGGCCGCGGGCCAGGATCCTTCGGTCTTGTGCTTGTTTCTGAACTGGCTTCCGATCCCCAGTTTGATGTGGTCCGTGCGAAGAACAGGCAGCGTCAAACCTGCGCCGATCCGCCATCGGCGAAGAGCTCGCTTCCCGTCACGAAGCTGCTGTCGTCAGAGGCCAGGAACAGCGCCGCGCGGGCCACTTCGTCGGGGTCGCCGAGACGGCCCGAGCGGCGTGGTCGACTCGACGAAGCTGACCATCTGCTTGTGCGCTTCGTCCGATGCGGCGAGGTTGTGCCAGCCCGGCGTCGAGGTGGAGCCGGGTACGAGGACGTTCACGCGGATCTTTCGCGGCGCCAGATCGAGGATCCAGGTGCGGGCGAAGTTGCGGATCGCCGCCTTGCTGGCGCTGTAGACGCTGAAGGCGGGCGTGCCCGTCGTGCCGGCCGTCGAGCCTGTCAGGATGATGGAGCCGCCGTCCTTGAGCAGCGGCAGCGCCTTCTGAACCGTGAACAGCGTTCCTTTCACGTTGGTCGCGAAGGTCTTGTCGAAATGCTCTTCGGTGATGGCGCCGAGCGGCGCGAACTCGCCGCCGCCTGCGTTGGCAAACAGAACGTCGATCGTGCCGGCCTCCTCGCGCACGATCGCGAACAGGCGATCCAGATCGGCGAGGTTCGAGACGTCGCTCTGAATGCCCCTGGCGTTGTGGCCGACGGTCGGCGACGGCGGCGTCGAGCTCCGGTTTGCGACGCCCGGTCATGAAGACGCGCGCCCCCTCTGCCGCGAACAGCTTCGCGGACGCCAGACCGATCCCGCTGTTGGCGCCGGTGATCACGGCGACTTTGCCCTGCAAACGACCCATGACGATTGTCCTTCCAGTTTTGAAAACACGTGCGCGAGGTCTGTCGCGGTCAGGCCGACCGGCGAAAATGAAAGGCGCCGCGGTGGTGCTCGGCGAAGCCCACGCCTGGGTAGGCCCAATGGTAGCCAAGCAGCCGCGTGCGATCCGTCGCGGCGCGATCGAGAAGCTTGCCGCGCGTGCGGATCCCGAGTTCGGGGTCGGTGTCGTAGCCGAACCGCCAGTCCGGATGTTCGAAGGACACGATCTCGTTGTTGGCGGCATCGACAGTGATCAGCAGCCCCTCGCCGCCCGCCACCTCGAAAGAGAGATGCCCGGGCGTGTGCCCCGGCGTGGCGAGGGCGCGGAGACCCGTGACGATCTCGTCACCGGCCTGCAGCATCACGGCACGGTCGCGGACGGCGCCGAGGTCGCGCTGGGCGCCTCGTGCGAAGTCGTGCAGTGCTGGAGGCATGGTGGTGAGGAAGTCCGGATCGGTCCAGAAATCCCACTCGGCCGCCCCGACGTAGTAGGTGGCGTTCGGGAAGCGCAGCCGGCCGTTCTCGTCCAGCGTGGCCCAGATGTGATCGGGATGGGCATGCGAGAAGACGATCTTGGTGACCGTGCCCGGGTCGATCGCGGCGGCCGCGAGATTGTCGGCCAGCCTTGCCGTCCGAGGGCTGGTATCGGTGCCCTGCGCCGATATCGATCAGGATCAGATCCGTGCCGCTCCGCAGGGCCGGGATGTTGGCTTTGGGCCTGACCCCATCGCCGATCGTGTCCAGGCGCGGCAGGAGCGCGGCGCGTTCGTCCGGCGCTTCGCCCGTGAGCAGGATGTCCTGCGGGATCGTGATGAAGCCGTCGCTGAGGATGGTAATGTCGAAGGCGCCTTGCCGGAAGCTGTAGGGCGCCGCGACACGGACTGCAGCTCTGCGAAGTCGTGGTGCCCGGGGTCGGGAGCGTGCTCTGCCCAGCGCTTCGCCGGTCTAGGGGAGGGTTGCTCATCAGCATCGGCCTGTCCTTGTGTTCGATTGAAAGTGTCGCGTCCGGCCGCTGGGCGTTCAGCTTTGGTCGGCGGCCTACCCGAAGGCGCGCGCGATCTCGTCTTCGGTGAACCGTGGCGTGATATGCTGCGGGCAGTTCCAGTCGAAGGCCTGCACCTTGATCAGCACGGCGCGCTCGAGCAGAGCCGGATAGTCCTCGACCGCGAGGTTCCGGACCTTGTCTGGATCTGTCTCCATGTCGACGAGGCGGGCGTGGCCGAACATTTTGAGGCGCCGCCTATTCGCGTAGTCCATCAGAAAGAGCGAGACACGATCGTTGGCGGCCAGGTTTCCTGTCGTCACGTATTGGCGGTTGCCGCGAAAGTCGGCGAAGCCGATCTCGTCGTCGCCAAGCACGCGAAGGAAGCCGGGCGGCCCGCCGCGGAATTGGACATAAGGCCAGCCTGTCTCGGATACGGACCCGATGTAGAAGCCGTCGCGCTGCGCGATGAACTGGGTTTCGGCGGGCCCAAGCCGCGCATTGACGTCGGGACCGGTCTCGCGGCGCGCATAGGCGGCCCGGCTGCCCAGCGCCTGCTGTGCGGCCTTCACAGACCCGGTGAAGGCGATGTCGGCGTATTTGTCGCTCATCCCGACGTGCCCTCGGAAGTCATGGTGCCTGGCGCGTGAACACGTCGTCGTGCTCGCGGACATTGGCGCTGTGACAGGCGAAGCAGGTGCGATGCTGCGCCTCGTCCACGGGCACGCCGCCGACGAAGCGACCGAAACCCCAGCCGCCCGTTGCTTGGTAGCGTTTCGCGTCCTTGACCATGACCTGGATGGTGGTCGGCGGCCCCGGGACGAAGGCCGGAGCGAACTCGGAGGATTGCTGCCGTTTCCACGCCAGCTTCACGAGGATTGTGCCGTCGGGAAAAGGCAGCGTGCCCGCCTGATAGGCTTGGAGGGCCTGCCCGTTCCCGACCACGGCGCGCAGCTCGTCCAGCGTGCCCGCTTCCTGCGCGACCGCGATGAGCTGCCACGTGCGGTACCCCTGCGGGATTGTCACGCCGTAGATGGGCGAGACTGCACCAGCCTTCGCGCTCGAATTGGCGGCCGCTGCCGCGGCCACTACCGAGCCTGCTGTGACGAAACAGGCGGCGGTGGCGATCCGCAGCTGCATCATCTCGCGGTTCCCGGCCATCACGTGGCGCAGACATCGACGACTGCCTGGGCGAAGTCGCGCGGGGCCTCCTGCGGCAGGTCATGCCCGATGCCGCCGCGGATCAGCCGATGCTCGTACCTGCTCGTGAACTTGCCCGCATAGGACGCCGGCTCCGGATGCGGCGCGCCGTTCGCGTCTCCTTCGAGGGTGATCGTCGGCACAGTGATGACGGGCGTTGAGGCCAGACGGGATTCGAGCGCATCGTAGCGCCGCTCGCCATCCGCGAGGCCAAGCCGCCAGCGGTAGTTGTGGATCACAATGCCGACGTGGTCCGGGTTTTCGATGGCCTCGGCGCTCCGCGCGAAGGTGGCGTCGTCGAACCGCCACTGCGGCGACGCCGTCTGCCAGATCAGCCGGGCGAAGTCTCGCCGGTTGGCCTCGTAGCCGGCCTGTCCGCGCGGCGTCGCAAAATAGAACTGATACCACCAGCTCAACTCGGCGCGAGGCGGCAGCGGAGTCTTGCCCGCCTCCTGGTTTCCGATCAGGTAACCGCTCACCGAGACAAGGGCGCGGCAGCGCTCCGGCCACAGCGCCGCGACGATGCACGCGGTCCGCGCGCCCCAGTCGAAGCCGGCGAGAGTGGCGGTCTCGATGCCGAGCGCGTCCATCAGGGCGATCAGGTCGCTCGCGAGAGCGGCTTGCTGCCCGTTACGGGGCGTGTCCGGCGACAGAAAACGTGTGGTGCCGTAGCCGCGCAGGAAGGGCACGATCACCCGGAAACCCCTGGACGCGAGGATCGGCACAACCTCGGCAAAGGCGTGGATGTCGTAGGGCCAGCCGTGCAGCAGGATGACGGCGGGAGCGGAGGCAACGCCAGCCTCGATATAGCCGACGTTGAGCAGGCCGGCGTCGATCTGCTTCAGCGGAACCGAGGCGCTGCCCGCTTCCGGCTTCGTCTCGCCCTCTGCGGGCCGGGCGAGCCCGAGCTCTGTCGCGGCGAGAGTCACGGCTGCGACGCCAAGAAGCGTGCGGCGCGTGTGAACCGCAGGGTTGGATGCGACCTGCGACGATGCCTGCCTGATCTGCACTCGACTTCTCCCATGTCAAAGCCGCGTCAGACGCCTTCGTAGACAAGCTTCGTGAACAGCGCGGGGCTGATGACGAACTGGCCCCAAACCGCGTCGTAGGCTGCGGTCGGCTTGGCGGCGACGATCGCATCGAGCGACAAGTTGCTCTTCTTCAGCGCCGCCACATTGGCGCGGACGCCGACCAGCATGTCGCGGAAGGCCTGCAGTTCGGCGCGATTGCTCACCGGCTGGCCATGGCCGGGGATGATGATCGTGTGGTCGGTGACCCTGCGCCAGGTTGGTTTCGGCCGCCCGGATCGAGCCGTCGATGCTGCCGCCCGTGGAGTAGTCGATGAAGGGATAGACGCCGTTCCAGAAGGTGTCGCCCGTATGCAGGATGTCGGGCTCGACGAAGGTGACCCCGATGTCGCTGTCGGTATGCGCCGGGCCGAAGTAGCGCATGTTCAAGGTCGTGCCGTTGAGCTGCAGCCTGTGTTCATCGGCGAACAGCACGGTCGGGCAGCGCGGCCGCCGGCAAGGGGGCGAAATCATAGTCCCAGTCTTCCACCCGCTGCATGGTCATCAGGTGCTTGCGGGTGTTCTCGTGCGCCAGGATCTGCGGCCCGAGCTCGTGCAGCCACGCGTTGCCGTTGGCGTGGTCGAAATGCCAGTGCGTGTTGATGAGGTGCGTGACCGGTTCCGGGCCCAGTGTCGCCAGCGCCTTTTCCATTTGCGGCCGGGACACGGCGATGCCGGCCTCGACCATGACCTTGCCATCAGGGCCGGTGAGAACCGCGACATTGCCGCCCGAGCCCTCGAGAACGGCAACGTTGCCGCGCAGGCGATGGATCGTGATGGGCGTCTTGGCCGCTTCGGCCTGGATGGTCTGGACGATGCCCAGCGCCTCGGCATAGGCTTGGCGCGGCGTGAGCCAGGGACCCAGCCCCGACAGGCCGGTGCCGAGAGGCAGCACAGGCAGAAGCCACGACGCGACAGACGGTGGGCGCTCTTGATCATGGAAGCCTCTCTGGGCCGGAGGGGCGATCGCGACCGGAGGGCGGTCGCGATCGGTCGGGGTCACGCGGACAGGAATTCCAGCAGCTCGGCGTTGACGCGATCCTTGAGGGTCGTGCACATGCCGTGCGGCGCGCCCTTGTAGACGACGAGCTTCGCGTCCCGGACGATCTTCGACGACAGCAGGGCGGCGGACTGGATCGGGACGATCTGGTCGTCATCGCCGTGCAGGATCAGCGTCGGGACATCGAAGCGCTTCAGGTCCTCGGTGAGATCGGTCTCGGAGAACGCCTTGATGCAGAAGTAGGAGGCCGGGAAGCCGGCCATCATGCCCTGCAGCCAGAACGATTCCCGCACGCCTTCGGAGATCGTCGCGCCCGGGCGGTTGTAGCCGTAGAACGGCAGGCTCAGGTCCCGCCAGAATGCCGAGCGATCGGCCTGAACGGCGGCGCGAAGCTGATCGAAGGCTTCGATCGGCGTGCCGACCGGATTGGCCGGCGTCTTCAGCATCAGCGGCGGAATCGCGCCGATCAGCACGGCTTTGGCGACGCGCTCGGTGCCGTGCCGCCCGATGTAGCGCGCGACTTCGCCGCCGCCGGTCGAGTGGCCGACGTGGATTGCGTTGCGAAGATCGAGCGCCTCGACCAGCGTCGCGAGATCGTCGGCATAGGTGTCGAGGTCGTTGCCGTCCCAGGACTGGCCCGACCGGCCATGGCCGCGGCGGTCATGGGCGATGCAGCGATAGCCGCGCGAGGCCAGAAAGAACATCTGGTCCTCGAAGGCGTCGGCGCTGAGCGGCCAGCCGTGGCTGAACACGACGGGTTGGCCGCTGCCCCAATCGTTGAAGTAGATGTCCGTGCCGTCCTTGGCTTTGATGGTGGCCATGATCTGAAATCTCCGGTTTCTGCGTGGACCCGCAGACTGCTGCAGGCGGGAGGGGGTGGATCGGTGAACGCGGAAGGCCTGCGGCCGAGCCGGCTGGCGGATGCGTCCACCAGTTCGAGGATGCTTAGGGGTTTGACGACGCGGTGCTCGCGGTCTGCGGAATGGCGCGATCGAGGAAGCCGTGGATCATCGGCGCCATGACGTCGAGCTTGTCCTCGAGCGCGAAATGCCCGGTATCGAGCATGTGGAGCTCGGCCTTGGGCAGATCGCGCAGATAGGGCGCGGCGCCATCGGCCGGGAAGATCTTGTCGTTCTTGCCCCAGACGATCAGCGTCGGCGGCTTGCGTTCGCGGAAGAAGGCCTGGAATTGGGGATAGAGCGGGACATTGGTGCCGTAGTCGAGGAACAGGTCGAGCTGGATGTCCTTGTTGCCCGGCCGGTCGAGAAGCGCCTGGTCGTGGTGCCAGTTGTCGGGATCGATGCGCGACACGTCGCTCATCGCCATCGGTATACTGGAAGATGGTCGTGGCCGGGGCGACCAGGACGCCGATCGCCTCGCGATGCGCCTGCGAGCCATCCGCCCAGTAGGCCTTGATCGGGTCCCAGAAGGCCTTGAGACCCTCCTCATAGGCGTTGCCGTTCTGGACGACAGCGCGCTGACGCGCTCCGGATGCTTGAGCGCCAGCCGATAGCCCACCGGCGCCCCGTAATCCATGACGTACATGGCGTAGCGCTTGGCCCCGAGCTGCGTCAGCAGGCCGTCGACGAGATCGGCGTAGTGGGCGAACGTGTAGGAGAAGGTCGTGTGGTCGGGCGCGGCGCTCTCGCCGAATCCCGGATAGTCCGGCGCGATCACATGGTAGCGGTCCGCCAGCAGCGGGATCAGATTGCGGAACATGTGGGACGAGGTCGGGAACCCGTGCAGCAGCAGCACGACCGGTGCATCGGCCGGACCCGCCTCGCGGTAGAACAGGCTGACCCCGTCGACCATCGCGGTGCGGTAATGCGTAACGGCAGGGGCGATGGACGACACGGCGGCGGCCGTTTCGGCTCTCGCAAACGGCACCAGGGTCACGGCTGCGAGCGCGGCCGGCAGAACGAGATGTCTCAGAAAGCGCTGTGATGCGGTGCGTGCGTCGATCATCGGGATGTCTCCTCGGACTCGGTGGCGGCAGGGGCACGATCGAGCGGTTCCGGAGCCGCTCGGGGCGGAATGGGAGGATTGCGCGAGCGACTCCGGACCTAATGGATGGACGGTTCGGGCCCGCCGATCTTCTCGATTTGCTCGTTTGTTTCGGAAATGCAGGACGGCGGCGGGCGAAGGGGCTCAGGGCGCCGAAGCCGCGCGCTCGATGAGCGCCGCAACGTCGGCCGGATGGGAAATCATGACGACGTGGGAGGCGCCCTGTATCTCCACCGTCTGCTTGGACTTGGCGCGCTCGGCCATGAAGGCGTGCAGGGTGCGCGGGATGTTCTTGTCCAGCGAGCCGTAGATGAACCAGGAGGGGATCGTCCGCCAAGCCGGCGCACCCGACGGCTCGCTGAGCGCGGCCTTGGTGACCGGCCTTTGCGTCGCGGCCATCTGCGTGGCGTCGGCTTCCGGCACGTCGGCGGCAAACTGAGCCCAGTATCGGCCCGGCTGGATGTAGAGGTCCGCGCCGCCATCGGGTTGCGGCACCGGGGCGGCAAGCGTCTCGCCCAGCGTGCTGCCCGGAAAGCGGTCGCCGAGGCTCGAGGCGCTTTCGCCTGTGTCGGGCGCCACGCCGGCCACGAACACGAGCCCCTTCACCTTATCGGAGCCCACCGCGGCCGTGTTGATCACCTCGCCGCCGTAGGAATGACCGACCAGGACAACGGGTCCCTCGATGGATTTGAGGAGGCTCGACACGTAGGCCGCGTCGGATTTGACGCTGCGCAGGGGGTTTGCGGCCGCGATCACCTTGTAGCCGTCCGCCACGAGGTCGGTGACCACGCCGTTCCAACTCGAAGACCCGGCGAAGGCGCCGTGCACGAGCACGATCGTCGGCTTCGGATCAGATGGGCTGGCTGCCCTGGCCTGACCGGCGAAACAAAGCGCGCCGGCACAAACCGCTGCTGCGACTGCAATTCTCATGATCATGACCTTTCAGCCTGGAACGTTCTTCGCAGCAGGACCGATCTCTTGAGATCAGACCGGGACCTATGAGGCCGCGTTCATGTGTTGGTTCCACACCATTTCGAATTCCTCGACCGAAGTTCTTCTCGAAACGCACGTCTTGATCTCGCGAGAACGGCCAGTTGAGACTGCAATGCGCCCACGAGTGCACGCGTCCGATGTTGCTCGCGAATTAAGTCGAATTCTTAGGTGTGCTGATTGAAAAAGACCGCCGTTCGGGACGACAACAAACATGCGGTCCTGCAAGACGTGATGTCACGTAAATCTATTCTGCTCCGGCTCAACACAAAGCTGGAGCTTGTCATGCACCATTTGAATCGTTTGCTGGGCTGGCTCGCAGAGGCGAACCACCTCGGCCTCGGCTTCATGCGGATCGCCATCGCGGTCGTTTTCCTATGGATCGGCGCTGTCAAATTTGCGCCCTACGAGGCCGACAGCATCACGCCGTTCGTGGCCAACAACCCGGTCATGTCGCTGTTCTATAAACATCCGGAGCAGTACAAGGCGCACCTCACACGCGAAGGCGAATTGGTTCCGGCTGAGCGCGAATGGCAGACGAGCAACGGCACTTATGTATTTTCGAACGCGCTCGGCTCGGTGGAGATTGCGATCGGAGTGCTGGTTCTCGCCGGCCTCGTGTCAGTCCGCCTTGGCGCGCTCGGTGCGCTCCTGGCGTTCTTGACTTCGTGGGTGACGCTGTCGTTTCTGTTCACCACTCCCGAAGCCTGGGTTCCCGCCCTGGGTGACCGTGAACACGGCTTTCCCTACCTATCGGGAGGGGGCCGGCTCGTGCTCAAGGATGTTATGCTCTGGGCAGGAAGCTTTCTGCTCCTCGTCGAGTCTGCCAAGGCGCTGCGGCTCAGATATGCAAGGGTGCTCGCTTCCGGCGCAGACCGATCGCGAGAGGCCGAATGGGAAAGTCCCGTATCCATCGCGTTCTCGCCCGAGCTCCTCCCGCCCGCCGATGTTGGTCCTGTCTCGTTTGGATTCGAGGTGATGCCCGGGCCGCGCCGCGAACGGCGCTTCTAGGCTACGCTTAGGAAGCCTGCCGGACCGGGGCAGGTCGAAGCTCACCGGCACGATGCGCTGGCGGTTTACAACTTTTAACCGAGTCACACGCTCATTAACTCGACCGGCCGCTCCGGATGATTAGCTTCGGGATCGCGCTTCGCGCCTTGACGGCGAGCGCATCACGAAGCTCAAGGGCCGGTGTCCCGCGCCACGCGCGGCCACGTTGGGGCGGCAATCGCCGGATCTCTTCGAGACCAGCGCTGCGCCCCACGTCGGGTAGGACGCCCGCCCAAACGATCTGGGGGCGACATGTTTCATCGAGATTGGAGCCGCGACGAGGGGAACACATCAACCGTCGCTAAGGTCGTGCACCTGGAACAGGTGTGGCGTCAGCGGCCCGGACGCGACGAGTTGGGTGCGCCCCAGGGGCAAGTCACGATCTCACGCTGGACCGACCCGGCCAACGCTCGTCGATCCCTGACCAGCGTGGCGGAAGCCGACTACCATGTCCTGAGCCTGGCGCTTCGCCCGACCGAGGCCATCTTCTCGACACAGGGGCGCATGCTCCATTCCGGCCGCCTTCGGAGCGGCGCGTTGCAGGTGTCCGGACCGGGACAGGAGCTTCGGGGAGAGTTCCTCGCGCCAAGCGATGCGCTGCATCTTTATATCCCAAACCGCGTCCTGACTGACTGCTATCGGGCGATGCACGGGGAGAAACACCCGGAACCGATCCGACTGATCGATCCCGGTTTTTCGCAGGACGGCGCGATCGAGCAGCTTGGGCGGCAGTTGCTTGCCTCGGACGAGTTGGCCGGCCCGCATGGGCGGCTTTGTGCCGATGGCCTCATCCTGGCGCTCGTGGCCCGGCTTCTCAACGCCCACGCAAATTGCGGCTCGGCACCGGCGAGCGCACGTGGCCTGTCGAAATGGCGCTTGAAGCGCGCCAGGGATTACATCGAGGCCAATTTGGGTGAGCCGCTTCACCTCTCCGATATCGCGGCCTCGACAGGCCTGAGCCGCATGCATTTCGCCGCGCAGTTCCGGACCGCAACGGGCATGCGCCCGCACGAATTCGTGCTCCGCCGCCGCATCGAGCGCGCGCAGGAGCTGATCGCAGCTCCCAATACGACGCTGGTCGACATCGCACTGAGCGTCGGCTTTCAGACGCAAGCCCATTTCACCACCGTCTTCAAGCGGCTCGTCGGAGAAACGCCCTCGCGGTGGCGAGAGTATCAGGCGATGCCCCACCAGCTGGCCTCGTGAGCTTCGAAACCCACTTCCCTTCGGCCGGGACTTCTGCTCGGCGGGGCAGCGGAGGAGCCGCCGGTAGCCCGACGCAATCCTACCTTGGCTGCTCGCACCCCTGTAGGCCCGCTGCCGGACGAAACACGTCGGCCTCAACCTGCTACCGTTGAGCCCTCGGTAATGTGGCCCGGCCCGGAAAAGCGCCTTGCTGCGGCGGGAGGGCTCGGGCAAGGGGAGCCGAGACCTATCCCTGAGCACCCACCGGGTTCATTTCGAGTTGTTCAACCGACCGACCCTCTGCTATGCTGCGCCGCGATCGTCATGTTGCGTGGCGAGAGGCCTTTTTGGCCGACGCAGGTTCGGGGGAGCCCATGCAGGCAGCAACATTGGCTGGTCCGGCCATCCTTTGCGGCTGGCGAGGCATGGCCCGAGCCCATCTGGGGGCCGCGAAAGGACGTCGCTCCAAGACGGCGGGCCTGTCCGCGGCGTGATCGAGTTCGGCCCCTTCCGCCTGCAGCCCGACCAGCAGCTTCTGCTGCGCGACGGGCAACCCGTTCGTGTGGGCAGTCGCGCGCTTCAGATCCTCGTGGAGCTGATCGCTCGTCCGGGCGAAGTGGTTAGCAAGGAACAGCTGATGGCCCGCGTCTGGCCCAATCAGTTCGTCGAGGACGGCAATCTCAAGGTCAATGTTGCGGCGCTCCGCAAAGCTCTCGGCGATGGTGATGGGGGTCGTCGCTACATCATCAATATTCCCGGCCGGGGCTACAGCTTCGTCGGCAAGCTCACATCGCCCGAAGAGACCCGCACCGAGGCATTCGACGGCTTCGAGGAGGCGATCGCGCTTTCCTCGCATCGCACGCCTGTCCTCGGCCGGTCGGCGGCAATCGAACACATCACCAACGAAGTGCAACACCATCGCTTCGTCACGATCGTTGGCCCAGGGGGAATCGGCAAGACCACCGTAGCGTTGGCCGCCGCCGATCGGTTGAAGTCGACCATGCCTGACGGCATCCATTTCATCGATCTCGCGCCGCTCACCGATCCTTCGCTCGTGCCGAGCGCGCTCGCCTCCGCCCTGGGAGTGGCGGTCCGGTCGGAAGGCGCAAGCCGCAATCTCGCGAGCTTTCTCGGTGACAAGCGTCTGTTGATTGTGCTCGACAATTGCGAACACGTCGTCGAAGCGGCAGCGGTCCTGGCCGAGGACGTAGCGGGTGCGCCGAACGCTCATATTCTAGCCACGAGCCGGGAGCCGCTGCGCGGCGCCGGCGAGCGGGTGTATCGGCTCCCGCCGCTTGAAATCCCATCGGCCGCCGAAGGTTTGACGGCCAGCGAAGCCCTGCGCTTTCCCGCCGTGCGGCTTTTCGTGGAACGTGCCGCTGCTTCGCTCGACGGCTTCGAACTCCGCGATCGGGACGTGGTCGCGGTGACCGAAGCCTGCCGCAAGCTGGACGGTATCGCGCTGGCGATCGAGCTGACCGCAAGCCGCATCGCCGCGTTCGGGGTCAACGGCCTGGCGTCGCTGCTGGATGATCGCTTCAACCTGTCAGAGGGCCGACGAACCGCTCAGCCGCGGCACCAAACGCTCGGCGCAACACTCGACTGGAGCTACGCCCTGCTCTCCGAGCACGAGCGTGTCACGTTGCGCCGGGCCGCCGTGTTCGCAGGCGCATTCACGCTGGACGCAGGCCGCGCAATTCTGCCTGCAATCGACGGGCCGGCTTCGAACGTCGGCCGAAACATCGCCAACTTGGTCGCGAAGTCGCTCGTCGTTGCTTTCGTGGACCGGCCAAAGCCTGTCTATCGGCTCCTCGATACGACCCGGGGCTACGCGCGCAACAAGCTTACGGAGGCCGGCGAAACCGACAGGGTGGCGCTGCGGCACGCGCAATATTTCGAGACGGTTCTGCGTCAGGCCGCAGCCGACTGGGAGGTTCAGCCGGCCGCTGTTTGGATCGACACTCATCGTGGGATGATTGACGACGTCCGGAGCGCACTGGACTGGGCCTTCGGCCCGAACGGCGATCTCGCCGTCGGAACAGCGCTTACGGTCGCAGCCCTTCCGCTCTGGTTTCAGCTTTCGCTCATCAGCGAATGTCTTGAACGGGTCGAGCGCGCATTGGCCGGGCCGGCCGAGAGCCGGGCCGCGGAGGCGGACCTCCGTCTCCATGCGGCGCTCGGCTGGTCCCTGATGCAAACTCGCGGATCGGTCATCAAAACGCGGGACGCCTGGACCCGCGTACTCGAGCTTGCCGAACAACTCGGCAGCATCGATTATCAGCTCCGTGCGCTTTGGGGACTTTGGGCGGGCTTGCTCAACCGGAGCGAGCTGCAGCCGGCCCTGCTGCTCGCGCAACGATTCCAGTCGGTTGCGGAGCGGCGACGGGACGCCGACGACCGCTATGTGGGCGACCGGATGATCGGCTACACCCAGCATCTGCTGGGCGATCAGGACATCGCTCGCTTCCATATCGAGCGTATGCTCGATCACTACCAAACCCCGGTCAGCGGCGCCGACATCATCCGGTATGTGTTCGACCAGCGCGTAACGGCGCGCTGCTTTCTGGCCCGAATTCTCTGGTTGCAGGGCTTTCCCGAACAGGCCGTCCGCCTGGCGGAAGACATCATCCGCGATACGCTTGCGGGCAACGACACGCTGTCGCTCTGCCAGGCGCTTGTTCAGGCCGCCTGTCCGGTCGCAGTCTTCGTTGGACGACTCGATCTGCTGCAGACCTACGTGAAACTACTCCTGGATCACTCTGGCCGCAGCTCACTGGTGTTCTGGCAGACGTGGGGCCACTGCTTCGAAGCTTTGTTGAAGGTCAAGAGTGGAAAGGGTGAGACGGGGCTGGCGGAACTCCGCGAGGCTCTCGGCGGCTTGAGGAAAATCGATTATGGAGTTTACTACATCACCTTCCTTGGTGAGTTCGCCCAGGCTCTGTGCCGTTCGGGAAAGCCGGATCAGGGCCTGATCGTCATCGACGAAGCGCTGCACCGCTCCGAAGGCAACCACGAGCGCTGGTATTTGCCGGAACTGCTGCGGATCAGGGGTGAGATCATCCTGCGGCAGGGTGTCGGCCTAGCGGAGCAGTTGGCGGAGCGGGAGTACCTTCTGTCCCTCGACTGCTCCCGTGAACGCGGAACGCTGTCCTGGGAGCTCAGAACCTGCGTCAGCCTCCACCGCTTGTGGAGCCAGAGCGGCAGGGGCCATGAGGCGCGGGATCTGCTGTCGTCTGTCCTGGGCCGCTTCACCGAAGGGTTCGAGAGCGCAGACGTCCTGCATGCTGTCGCCCTTCTCAAGGTCGATAATCAGAGTGCTTGACGAAGTCCTTCGTTACCGATCGTCAGCTGATTGCGCGACTTCGGCTGCAACCTACGGCGTGACCGCAGGTGCCCGCAAAGTCCGTTCGTTCTGGCAATACGGTTCACGCAACCACCGCTAAGCCGATCCAGGTGGCACCGAGGCGGAGTTGCCCAGGGCCGTATCCTAGGAGAGGGGCCGATGCGAACCGCACACTCCGTCGACGAAACGCTCGGAATTCTGCCGTTTGAGTGCCGGTCGATCGAAAGGTTCGACGGCGGCTTTGGTGTTTCATCAGTCGCCGCCTCAGCTTGGCGAGCCCTCAGGTCTATAATATTCCGTGCGCGGCAAGTGAGCGGTCGAACGTGGGCGTCGACATCGAAGGACGGGAGGTCGGGCCGACAGGCAACGGGCAGCGCTCATGAGTTCGGCGAGGCTTTGCACCGAGCGCAGAAAATGGCGGCCGTCGGCCACATGGCGAGCGGGATCGCACATGACTTCAACAATTCGCTTCAGGTAGCCATGCTCGCGCTCGCGCTGGCCGACAAGCGCCTGGCTCAACAACGCTCCCTCGAATGCCAAGCCCTGCTCAGGGACGCTCACGCCTCCCTGCAGCGTGCCAGCACGCTAAGCCATCGGTTGCTCAACTTTGCACGTCCCAGGCAGGACAGCGCCAAACGCACCGACCTGAACGAGGTGATCGGAGGAATGCAAACCCTTCTTCGGAGCGCGCTCGGAGGGCCCATTGCGCTTTCTCTGGCGTTGGATGAGCATGCGCTCCATGTCGTCTGTGACGTCCACGATCTCGAAAATGCGGTGCTGAACCTCGCGATCAATGCGCGGGACGCCATGTCGTCGGGCGGCCGCCTGACGATCTCGACCTACCGGGCTGACCTCCTCGCCCACGGCGCAGGACTGGCCTGTGGCCCCTATGTCGGTCTCGACATCGCCGACACGGGATGTGGCATGGAGGCGAGAGTGGCAGAGCGCGCCTTCGACGCATTCTTCACGACCAAGTCACCAGGACAGGGAACGGGGTTGGGCCTAGCGATGGTCAAGACCTTTGTGGGCGAGCATCGGGGACATGTCGACATCGCCAGCGTTCCCGGACGCGGAACGACCATCCGGATCTATCTTCCGGCATCTGCATAGCCAAGCCGTGCAGAACAAATCTGCAGCCGACCTGTCCCGCGGCGCGGCCAACTGATCGATCCGTCTTGATCCCTTTTTCTCTGGCTGGGTGAGCACAAGATGGCCGACGTGGACAGCGATTTAATCGAGTTCGAATCCGATCGGGGCTTCCAAGAAGCCGTGGCGACACTGGTCGAGGTGATCGAGGGAGCGAACATGACCGTGTTCGCGACGATCGATCATAGCGAAGCCGCGCGGGAAGCCGGCTTGGCAATGCCGCCAACAACCGTCCTGATCTACGGCAACGCGCGTGGCGGCACGCCCATTATGCTTGCGGCACCAGTTGCGGCGCTCGATCTACCCTTGCGTGTTCTGATCCGAGAAACGCCTGATGGACGCACCAAAGTTTCGTTCCGATCGAGCGACGTGTTTCTTCGCCGGGCAGGCGTGCCGAACGATCTCGCCGAGCGCCTGCTCCCTGCCCAGCATCTGCTTGCGACGGCGCTCGGACGCGAGGAAAGGTGATGTTCTCCGAGGTCAGGGGTGGGCCGCGTGGGTCACGGAGCCTCTCAGTGCCTCGGCACTCTTCAGTTCTCGCTCTTCAGAACGCCGTCGATGCGCTTCGCGGCATCCTTCATCGTCGCTTCGATCGGGGCCTTACCCAGGTAGACGGTCTGGACGGCGTTGATGGTCGTCTGTGAGATCTCGTCCGTGCCCCGGATGACCGGTGCGAAATGCGCGTAGGGCAGGAGGGCCGTAAACACCTTGAGATCGGCATTGTCGGCAAAGTACGGATCGGCAGCTTCCTGGACGTTGACGGGCAGGAAACCTTCGATCTTGTCGAACTTGACCCTTTGCTCAGTGGTGAACAGAAAGTCCAGAAACTGCCACGCTGCATCCTTGTGCTTCGAGTTCTGGAACAACACGATCGAGTCGGTCACGCCATAGGTGAACGGCTTGCCGCCAACCGCCGTCGGGATCGGTGCGATGCCGTATTGAAGGGTCGGAGCCTCGGCCTTGAGTTGGCTCGACAGGAACGGCGCCGTGATCACCGTCGCGACTTTGCCGACCTTGAACAGGTTCTGGACGTCTTCGCGGCTGTAGGAGGTGACGCCCGGCTCGGCCAGACTGTCCTCGATGAAACTCCGATAGAGTTTTGCAGCGCTGATGGACGCATCGGAGCCGATCCCCGATGCCCCATTCTGCACCATGTCTCCCCCGAAGGACCAAAGCCCATAATAGAAGTAGACGTCCGTCTCGATTTCCTTGCCCTGAAGACCGAAAGGAAACACGTCAGGATGACCGGCCTTGATCTTCTTGATGGCCGCTGTGAAGTCCGGCCATGTCGACGGGGGACCATCCAGGCCGATACTCTGAAACAGGTTCTTGTTGTAGTACATGGCTCGGGCCGAGGCCGCGATGGGCAGCCCATAGGTCTTGCCGTTCATCACCGACGGTGCCAGGAACGTGGACACGAACCGGCTCTTGAACTCAGGCGTTTCGTACTGATCGAGAGGCGCGACGATACCCTGCGAAACATAGTCAAGCAGCCAGCGCGTTCCCACGATTGCGAGATCCGCGTTCCGATCTGCGGAAATATCGGTCACGAGCTTCTGCTGAAGATTGTCCCACGGGACGACTTCGATCTGAACATTCACTCCAGGATGCTTTTCCTCGAAGCTTCGGGCAGCTTCGTTGAAGTAGGGCCCGGTCCCTTTGCTGTATTCCGCCACCGTGACACGCAGAACATCGGCGAAACCTAATGTCGAACTTAAAAAAATAGCAGCAAAGGAAATCGACCAGCGGAAGATTTGCATAATATTAGCCCTCTACATTAGTCTCCAACAACGGCTCCGCGTCACAGGACGGCTGCTCACACCTCCTCATGGCCGCGAGGTCGCGCCTGATCATCATGCCGCGGTACGTCGCCCGAAGCGTCTCAGGACACGTTCTCTAGCCTCTTCGGTCCATTCTCTCATCGGTTCTTAGAGGTTTGCCAGGTCGCGGCATAGCTCTATGGACGGAAAACAGCTTCTCGGAATCCGGAAAGATCTGCTCATGGACCGTTTCGAATCCATGTCGGTGGTCGTGAATGTTGCCGATTCGGGCAGCCTCTCCGCAGCATCGCGGCGGCTCGGCGTGCCGATTCCGACAATCAGTCGAAAGCTTTCGGACCTCGAGGCACACCTGAAAGTCCAGCTGTTCCAGAGGTCGTCGCGGCGCATGTCGCTCACGAAGGCAGGCCGGTCTTATGTCGAAGCATGCAGACGCATCATCGAGCAGGTCGAGGACGCCGAACGGGAAGCGGTCGGAGAATATCGCAGGCCGACCGGCGATCTGACCGTGACCTCCCCTTGGGGAATCGGACATCTGCACCTGCTGCCGCTCGCCTGTGAGTTCCTCAACACCTATCCGGATATCAGCTTGCGTCTTTTGTTGAGCGACCAGGTTCTGAATCCACTGGACAACAACATCGATGTTGTCGTGCGGATCGGATCGCTGCCAGACAGCAGCATGGTGTCGACGCGCATCGCTTCTATTCGCGTGGTGGCTTGCGCCAGCCCCGACTATCTCGCGGTGCACGGGACACCACAGTCCTTAGCCGAACTATCCGAGCATAAATGCATCACGATCGATGATATGGCCGCCCCGCGCGTCTGGAAGTTCGCAAAGGACGGCCTCGAGGTCACGACGCCTATTCGGTCGCGGCTCACCGTGAATACGTCGGAGGCCGCAGTCGCGGCTGCAGTCCAGGGTGCCGGAATTGCCCGTGTGATGTCCTACAAGGTGGAGGCCGAACGGGTGGCCGGAACTCTCGTGGTCATCTTGGAGAAATATGAAAAGGATCCTCTTCCAGTCCACATCCTTTTCGCGGAGCGAAAGCCCATGCCGCTCAAACTTCGTGCTTTTTTAAACTGGCTGACACCACGCCTGAAGGCGCGATTGGAGCCGATTGTTGCCTAACGAGCGTTGCTCGCGTGAAGCGAGGTCGGCCAATGACGTCGACGGCCTCATTCGCTGCTCGGTCTGGTGTTCAAGAACCTTGGTCGAGCTTGGCGCGGCCAGAGGGTAGATGCCTGACGCTGCTGCCGCGGTCGTAGTTTTTGCCGCGCCTTCGTCGAGCTTTCAACGGGTCACGTCCGGCGTTGTCCGGTCCACGGCTATTCCACTCCGAAGCAGCCAGTTCGCTTGCGGCCAGTCTGGGACGAAGAGCGGTCGAACGGGAGTGCGCCATTACGGTCGCTCAGCGTCTTAGCGACCGAGCCTCAAAGTGATCGGTCCCATCATCGGTGGGCTACGCGACCCTTGGAATCCAAGTCCGCGAACCGCGTGCAAGTGCAAGCCTCGCACTGGGGCGCGTCGCTGTCGACGGTTTAGAAAAACGGTACTCAGGCGTGATGCCTAGGCGGGGTTCTCGAAATCGCCGGGGCTGTTGTCCGTCGCATACCACTCCGGACTGCGCTTCTGGACGGCCTCGGACAGCGCCTTACGGACGCCGGCGGCATCGAAATCGTTGGTGTAGACGGGCGAGCCGGGTTGCTGGCGCCACGACTCGTCGAGGCCCCCCGCATCGACCGCATCGAAGCCGAGCTGATCGATCAGTTTCATCACAATGCCCTTGGCGCGGCTGTCGTCACCGGCAACCGGCAGGGCGACCCGTCCAGCTGTACCGGCGGGCTTACCCTTCTCGAAAAGATGCTGGGCATAGATGTTGTTGAACGCCTTGATCACCGGCCGCCCGAGGTGCTTTTCGACCCAGCGGCTTTCGGGCAGGCCATTCTCGATGTCTTCGATCCGGCCATCCCGGTGGCGAGGATAGTAGTTCCCGGTGTCGATCACGACCGCGCTGTCCGTCCAAACCGGCCAGCAGATCACGAGGCAGGCGGGGTATCTCCTTTTCCGGGATCGTGACGACAACGAGGTCGACGTCACGGGCGGCGTCGGTTGCCGTCGTGGCCGTGGCTCCCGTCTCGGACGCCAGAGCGGCCAGGGTCTCCGGCCCGCGGGAGTTCGCGACCTTCACCTGATGGCCGAGCGCGCGAAGACGACGCGTCAGGGCGGCGCCGATGTTACCTGCGCCTACAATACCAATCTTCATAGCGGTTCCTTCGGTGTCGATCACGCGACGCGACGGCGCCACGAGATTTAGTTGGGCAGCATGTGGGACAAGCTCGCAATTTGGAAAGGCGAAGTTGACGCCCGCCACCTCCTGGGCAAGCCGGACATGGCCGTGACCCGGCTCGTAGACGTCGTAGGCTTCGTATGCAGGACTTCGGGACCTCCGGTTCGACGGATGCGGATGCGATGCGCCACGGAGACCGTCCGAATTCATGGAAACCGCACCTCGCGATTCGGCGGGCGCCGCTCAGAACGCCCAGTCGACGAGCTGCTCGCCGCCGGTGACGTCGAGAACAGTGCCGGTGACATAGGGATTGGTCATCAGGAACACGGCGGCGTGCCCGACGTCGGCGGCTTGGCCGAGGCGGCGCGCCGGGAACTTCGCTCGCACCTTCTCGCGGACGGCGGCGGCGTCGGCCTCGGAGAGGAAGGTCCAGAAATCGGTATCGATGAAGCCGGGCCGGATGGTGTTCACCCGGATCGGGCCGAGTTCCAGCGCGAGCGAGCGCCCCAGCGCCTCTACCGCGGCGAAGGCCGACGTCGGCTATGCCGGGCTGCAGGTCACCGACCGTGGCACGCTGCGATATTACATCGGGGACGCCAGGTGGTGCTGGGTGGATGCCGAGGACGTCGCAGATGTTGCGGCCGCTGTCCTGCGGGCACCCCATGTCCACGATGGCGATACCGATCGGCTCGGCTACGACGTCAAGAGTTTCGGAGAGGTTGCGGCTATCATCGCGGATGTGATTGGCCAGCCCTTCCGCGATGAGGCTCGTCCACCGAGTGAGTTCTTGGAGGCCATTCTCAATGCCGGGGCGAGCCTGGCCTATATGTCGTGTGTCCATGACAGTTTCTCGCGCCTGTCGCACGGAGATCTTCACGGGTCGGACCAGACATTCGACAACTTCACCGACATAACGGGGAAGTTGCCCACCACCATGAGAGACTTCGTGAGCAGGCACGCCGAATACTTTCGTTACTAAGGTTCGGCTTCGGCGTGAGCCAGGAATTTGCATTTGGTTGTTCGTGCAGGCCGCCATAATGGCTGGCCGGTGATAAGCGACGCAGCCCCGCCGCTCTTTGCTCAAGCTGGCCGAGTTCGGCCAAGCTGTGTGTTCCCGCAATGGCCATAGACGTCCATCTCCATCGACGGATAAACGGCGGCTTTCGGGCGCCACGGCAAATCCGCTGAACGACGCTAGTGGGCGCTAAGCCACGGTCGCGAGTGGCCGCTTGGTGTCGACGCCGGTGCGCTCGATAAGCGCATCCCAGCTGGTCGCGCGCATGCTGGGGCGCGATTTTATCCGATCGAGCCAGGCGGAAAGGTTCGGGTGCGCGGCGAGCAGGTCGCGGCCTTCCTGATATTCAAGCAAGAAGGAGAGGTGGGCGCCACCATCAGGTCGCCGAGCGAGAGGTCTCGCCCGCAAAGAAGAGTTGGTCGCCCAGCAGCCGGCGAGTTCGGCCATCACGACGCGCGCCGGCTCCATCCCATTCGCCACTGCCTCCTCGTCGGGCTCGAGACCCAGCAAAGGGACGATCCGTCGGTTGAAACTCAAAACCGCGCTCACCTGGCGCACGACATAGTCGTTGGTAAGGCTGATCATCTGGTCGACCCGCGCGGCCTGTCGTGGGTTTTCCGGGCACCAGTGCCGGACCCGCACAGACCCGATCGAGATAGCGCAGGATCGCGTGCGTCTCGTAGAGGCGGAAGTCGCCATGATCGAGCGTTGGGATCTTCTGGAACGGGTGGATCGCGAGATAGTCGCGCGCGCGGTGCGCGCCCATCGGGATCGCCGCGAGCGTCCAGTCGGCGCCTTTTTCTTCCAGCGCGAGCGCGACCGCGCGGACATAGGGGCTGCCGGGAATGCCGTGCAGCGTGAAGTCGGTCATCGTTCGTCTTCCTGATTGGCGAAATCGGCGAAGTCCTGGAGCCGGGTCGGCCAGCCGCCGGACAGCTGCGCGACGACCCGCTCGGCGCTCGGACCGAATCGCTCGAGATGCCGGTGCTCCAGCGTCACACGCGTGCCCGTGCCTTCGGGCGCGAACGTCACGAGCACCTCGGTCTCACAGGCCGGATCGTGGCTGAAGCTTGCGTCCAGGTGCCAGGCAAGCAGAATCCGATGCGGCGGCTCCCACGCGATCACCTTGCCCCAGTCGCACTGCGTGCCAGCCTCGTCCTCCTCATACCAGCGACCCCCGGGCTGCGGCTCGAGTACGATGGCGCGGTGCGGGCTCTTGCCGATCGTCTTGCCCTTGCTCCACCAGTCGCCCATGCGGGCCGCGAAGAGCGCGAAGGCGCGGTCTGGCGGGAGCTTGACCGAAACGGTCTGAATGATCGGCGCGATGCTCATTGGCCTCCTCGGGCTGGGCGTTGGCGAAGTCCTCGAAGTCGGCGAGCGCGACGGCCCAGAAGCCTTCGAGCCACTCGCGCACCGCGGCGAGGCCGCGCGGATCGATGCTATAGATGCGGCGCGTGCCAACGGCGCGTTCGATCACCAGCCCGGCTTCCTTCAGCACCTTCAGATGTTGCGAGACCGCAGGGCGGGAGACCGGCAGCGCCGCCGCGATTTCGCCGACGGGTGACGGGCGCGCCGCGACGTGCTCGAAGATCGAGCGACGGGTCGGATCGGCGAGGGCCTCGATGGCCGCAGCGACTCGGTTGGTCATGGCTTACAGTAAGCCATAACTTACGCTACAGTCAAGCGTCTGCCGAGACGCACTGGGACGAGCCCGCTCGTCATATGCTCGCGCAAGGGCATTGGACGCACACGTTACCTGATCCAGCGGCAGCTTCTGAAGTCGCCCTGATGACCGTTGAGCGGCGGGAATGGGCGCATCCTTGCCGGAGCTATTCTGCCCGAAACTGGATGCCGCCAAGGTCCGTATCGGGTCGACACTACGGTTTGAGTGCCGGCCAGCTAATGTCCGGAAAGTGGCAATCGGCCAACGGCAGCTTTTAAGCGTATCCTGGGGGCGACCTGTCCGTTCCCTTAGGAGCGACGGACGGGACAAGGAGAATTGCCGCTGAGGTTACCGCTTGCACCCCTGCAGCTGCCCGTGGCATTGGGCATCTTTGAGGCCGAGCCCTCGTTTTAGAGCGGTTTGCATACAGGGCTTTGCGGGAGCGCTTGTATGACTTTGGTGTTCACGGACTTGAATGTGTCAGTGAGAAACGGAGAGGCCCTTTTTCGGGAAGTTCGACCGTCAATGTCGGGTACGGCTTAGAAAGAGCGATGCAGAGCGAGGCCAATACACACAGGGCACGAGAGCTAACTGAGATTCTGGTCGGCTGGCCGAGCGTCACCGGAACAGCCGATGAGGCCAGCTTCCCTTCGAAGCTGGCCGAACTCCTGCTAAAGACACCGTACTTCCAGAACCATCCCGGCGATCTCCTGGTCGCGCCCATTCCAGGTGACCCGCTGGGCCGATCGAACCTTCTGGCGCTTGTCAGGGGCGGCGGGCGCCGGACCGTTCTCCTCACCGGCCATTTCGACGTCGTGCCTGAGGATAATTACGGGGACTTGGCCGGTCTCGCTCGCGCGCCAGATGCATTGCGGGCCGGCCTTATCGAGAGAACTCCAGCGGACGGGGACACACCCGCAGGCGCTCGCTGACTTGCAGTCGGGTCGCTTCGTCCCCGGCCGTGGCATGCTCGACATGAAGAGCGGCCTCGCGGCCGGTCTTTGCGCGCTGGAGACCTTCGCGGCTGATCCATTGGTCGGCAACGTGCTGTTCGTTACCACGCCGGACGAGGAGGACCGCTCGACCGGCATGCGGGCCGCCGCGGTCATGCTGCCCGGCTTTCTGCGCGACCGCGGAACTCGACCCCGTTCTCGCCATCAACCTCGACGCAATCTGTGACGAAGATGCCGGCGAGACAGGCCGGATGGTGGCGATGGGGTGTCTCGGCAAGCTGCTGCTCAGCGCCATGGTGGTCGGCAAGGAGGCGCATGCGGCCTATCCGTTCGCCGGCGTGAACGCGGCCTATCTTGCGGCCGAGTTGATCATCGAGATTGAATGCGCGCCCGCGCTGGCCGAGTTATCAGGCGCGGAGCTTGCGGCGCCGCCAACCGTGCTGGGCGCCAAGGACGGAAAAACGCTCTACAACGTCACAACGCCGGGCGACACTTGGTTGTTCTGGAACGTGCTCGTGCACCGCAGGACGGCGGCCGAGGTGCTGGCCATCGCTCGCAGGAGCGCCGAAGCCGCCATCGCGCGCGGGTCGGCCCGGATGCGGGAGCGGGCCGGCGCCATTGGTCAGACGCTGACGGCGGCCGATGCCTGGTCGCGCACGACAGTGCTTTCGTTCGTCGAGCTGTTCGAGCGCGCCGGGCAGACGGATCCGGCCTTTGAAGCAACCTTCCGGGTCGAGGCGGAACGGCTCGCCAGCGAGGCCGCCCTGGACCTGCCGGAGCGTAGCCGGCGGCTGACCCGGCTCGCTTGGGAGGCGTCCGGCCTCGAAGGGCCTGCAATCGTGCTGGGTTTCGCGTCGACGACTTATCCGGCAATTCCATGGGCCGGTGCAGCCAAAACTGAGCAGGCCATCAAGGTCGCCGTTGCGGCCATCGCGGACGAGCTCGGCGTGTCGATCCGCACGCAGGATTACTATCCGGCCATCGCCGACATGAGCTTCCTCGGCCCGGTGGACCGGGCCGACCTCCGGCACGCCGCTGCCAACACGCCCGTGTGGGGGAGTAGCATCGCCTGGAACCTCGACGCTGAGGCAACGCCCGCCATTCCGTCCATCAACATTGGGCCCTGGGGGCGCGACTATCACCACTCGCTCGAACGGGCCGATGCCGATTACGCCTTCCGCGTGTTGCCCGAGCTTCTGTCGAGCGTCGTGCGAAGCGTGTTGGCGGCCGGAGCTGAACCATGAGCGGCGGCTCTCCGGTCGGCGCCGGGGCTGCCGAGAGCCACGCGGAACCGCCGCGGCTACACACGCGGCCCGAGTGGGAACCGGAGCACGGCGCTGCGGCCGACCTGATCGACCGCTCGGTCATTGCGAGCTTCGTGACAGCCGGTCCCGGCGGGCTGGCGGTGTCGCACCTGCCGTTCCTTCTCGACCGCAGCCGGGGCCCACATGGCTGCCTCGTGTCGCATCTCGCGGTCGCCAATGCGCATGCGGGGCTGGTCGCGGCCGGACTGCCGAGCGTCGCGATCTTCAAGGCCGAGCAGGGTTATATTTCCTCGTCCTGGTATCCGGCGGCACCCGTGCGCGACAGCGCGCCGACGTGGAACTTCGCCGTGGTCCATTGCCATGGGCGGCCGAAGGTGCTCGGTGCCGCAGCGCTCGCGCGACACCTTGCCGACCTCGTCGGGCACCTCGAGCGCGGCCGTGAGGGCGCATGGAGCCTGAGTGAGCTTGGGCCGGGCGGTATGGCGCGCCGCATGCCCCATATCGTCAGCTTCGAGTTGCCGATCGAGCGCCTCGATGCGAAGTTCAAGATGGGGCAAGACGAGCGCGCCGGCGACACCAAGGCTGCGATCGAGCGGCTGGCCGATACGGGTGAAGATGGGCTCGCGACGCTGATGCGGCGGTGCAATCCGGGGCTGTAGTGTTTGGTCCTGGAGGGCGATGCGTCCTTGCTGTTCTGTTTGGCATGCGAAGCACCCCGCAACGGCTCACAACCTCACATCCAGCGAGTCCCGGATGCCGTCGCCGACGAAGTTGAAGCTCGTGACCGCGAGGGTGATGGCGAGGCCGGGGAAGATAGCGAGCCAGGGCGCGATCAGGAGATCGCTCTGCGCATTGGTCAGCATGTTGCCCCAGCTCGCGACCGGCGGCTGGATGCCATAGCCCAGGAAGCTGATGTAGACTTCGAGCAGGATCGCGTTGGCGGTGTTGAGCGTGGCCGCGACGAGGATCGGCGCCAGCGTATTCGGCAGCAGCTGGCGCAGGACGATGCGCCACGACGACGCCCCGAAAGCTGCGCCGCGAGCACGAAATCGGCCGCTTGAGCGACAGCATCTGGCCGTAGACGATGCGCGCGATCTCCATCCAGCAGGTGAGCCCGATCATCAGCACAAGCGAGAGTAGGGTGGGGCGGACGAAGGCCGCGACGAACAGCAGGAGAAAAATGTTGGGGAAGCACAGCATCATGTCGGTGAGCCGCATCAGCACGGTGTCCGACCCAGCCGCCGAGATAGGCCGCGAAGGCGCCGACGAGCGAAGCCGACCACCACCGTGACCAGCCATCGCGGCGATGCCGACCGACAGCGAGATCCGGCCCGCGTAAATGAGGCGGCTGAGCACGTCGCGGCCGAGGTCATCGGCGCCGAGGATGTGCCCCGGCGTCAGCGGCGGCGCATAGGCGGCGTCAATGTCGAGTCGCAAGCGGGTCGTAGGGGGCGAGCCAGGTGCGCAAAGACCGTGGCCAGGATGAGGAGAACCACGACGCCGGCACCCACCACCGCGAGGCGATGGCGGCCGAAGCGCCGCAGCGCGCGGCCGCGCGGGGCGATATGCGCGACCTGCTCGAGATCGGCCGTGGCTGTCAGGTCCGTCACGGCATGCCCCCGAGCCTGATCCGCGGATCGATCCAGCGCGATCAGCAGTCGGCCAGCCAGATTGCCGAGCACGACCAGTGACGCGCCACCATCAGGATCGCCATCAGCACCGGATAGTCGCGCATCGAGAGCGAGTTGACGAAGAGCAGCCCCATGCCCGGCCAGGTGAACACGGTCTCGGTCACCAGCGCGCCGCCGACCAGCAGGGGGAGTCTGCAGCCCGAGCAGCGTGACCAGCGGCACCAGGGCGGCGCGCAGCCCATGCCCGAACAGGACGCGCGCACGCCGACAGACCCTTGGCGCGGGCGGTCCGCATGAAGTCCTGGTTGAGGATGTCCAGCATCGCCGAGCGGGTGTAGCGGCTCCATTGCGCGACCAGCACCAGCGCCAGCACCAGCATCGGGCAGCACGAGATGCCAGAGCGCGTCGCGCAAGCCCCCCGCCGCCGAGCGGCACGATGCCGCCGGCCGGAAGCCAGCCGAGCTCCTGCGCGAAAATGTAGATGGCCAGCAGGCCGAACCAGAACGTCGGCAGCGAAAGCGCCAGCATGGCCGCGGTCGTGGTCGCGTAGTCGAAGACGGAGTAGCGCCGCACCGCGCCAAGGATGCCGATCGCCACGCCGATCAGCAGCGCGAGGGTCAGGCTCGTTCCCATCAGCAGGAGCGTCGCCGGGATCCGCTCCAGCACCAGCCCGGCCACGGGCCGCCCGCCGAAGAAGCTGAAGCCCCAGTTGCCGGCAAGCAGGTTGGACGGCCCATTTCAGGTATTGCACGTAGACCGGCTGATCGAGCCCGAAGATCACCTTGATGCGCTCGATGTCCTGCGCCGTGACGGTCGGGTTTAGCGTATAGACCGCGAGCGGGCCGCCGGGCGCAAGTTGCATCAGCGCAAAGCCGATGATCGAGACCCCGACGAGCAGGATCGACCGACTGGACAAGCCGTCCGAGAATGAACCGAGCCACTTGCCCCGCCGCGCGTCAGAGCCGAACGCGTCAGCCGACCGCCCACTCGTTGCAGTTCCAGGAGTTGATCGGCCACGTAGGCGTTCGGCTTGTAGTTCGTGCACCGGTCTTGTCGGTTCCCATGATCAGCTGGTAGGCGAACATCGGCGCGAACGGCAGGTCGTCGAGCAGGATTTCCTGGATCCGGTCGTAGATCTCCTTGCGCTCGGCCTGTCGACCTCGGCCACCCCGTGCCGCAAAGCTCGTCGATCTCCGGGTTCTGGTACTGGACGTAGTTCGCGCCCGATGCCGCCCTTGGCCGGGATCTGGTTGCTCATGATGCGGGCGCTGTAGTCGGGGTCGGGGTAGAGCAGCGGATCCCAGGCGACCATCAGCGTGTCGAACTTTGCTCTTCACCGTGTAGTCGCCCCAGACCACCGACGCCGGCATGTTGTTGATCGTCATGTCGACGTTGATTTTCTTGAGGTTCTGCTGCACGAACTGCTGCGATTGCTCGCGCGACTTGTTGCCGGCCGTCGTCGACATGGTGAAGGACAGCTGCACGCCGTCCTTCTCGCGCACGCCGTCCGATCCGACCTTCCAGCCGGCTTCGTCCAGCATCGCGGCCGCCCTGGCGGGGTCGTAACCGGGATCCTTGAGGGCGCTGTTGTAGGCCCAGTGGTTCGGCGGCAGATAGCTCAAGGTTCGGCTTCGGCACGCCGTAGTAGAGCTTGTCGATCAAGCCTTTCTTGTCCATCGCCATGTAGAGGGCCTTGCGCACCCGCTTGTCGCTGAACTGCGGCTTGCCGCAGTTGAAATAGATGAACTCGACGAAGGACGTCGACATCGCTCAGCATCGATCTTGTTCGGCAGCTGCTTCGCGCGCGGAAGTAGCGGCGGGATGCCCTGCAGGTCGTAGATCTCGACCTGGCCGGTCTGGAACTGGGCGTACAGCGTCTGCTGGTCCGGCACATATTTCTGGACCAGCGTGCTCAGGTGCGGGCCGTCGCCGTGGTAGTTTGGATTCCGCTCGAATTCGATGTGGTCGCCCGCGACGCGCTTCTTGAATTTGAACGGGCCCGTGCCGACGGGCTGCGTGTTGAACGGCGCCGTGTTGATGTCGGGGATGTCGGCGAGCAGGTGCTTCGGCACGATGCTGGTCTTCTGCCAGGACACGAGGTACGGCGCGAAAGGCTCGCCGAGCGTCGCCTTGATCGTGTGGTCGTCGACGGCCACTAGCTCCTTGACGTGGTCGTGGCCCGTTGCGGCTGCGGACCGCGATCTTCGGATTGATCATGGTCTGGTAGCGTGAACACCACGTCCTTCGCGGTGAAGGGCGTGCCGTCATGCCACTTCACGTCGGGCCGAAGCTTGATCGTCCAGGTCAGCCCGTCGGCCGAAACGCCGCCGTTCTCCTTGGTCGGAATCTCGGTCGCGAGGTTCGGGATGAACTTGCCGGCTTCGTCGATCTTCCAGAGCGAGTCGAACACGGCGAACTCGACCGACGTCTCCACGCCCGTGTTGACGTAGAGCAGCGGATTAAAGTTCACGGCCTCCTGCGTGTAGCCGACCACAAGCGTCCCGGCTTCCTGGCCTGCCACACGCTCGATCAGTCCGTCAGCGGTGGGCGCCTTCGCAGGCTTCGGGTCAGCCGAAAACGCCTTGGCGACCGAGCCCGCCCCGAGCGCCGTTCCGAACGCCGTGGCGCCGGCCAGCACTCTTCGGCGATCCAGCGTGTGCCCGCGTCCTGTTTCCTTGGTTCCGTTCGACACGTAAGCCCCGCTGTTCCAAAGATTGGACGGTCGACCAGATCCAGCGCCTTGCGTGTGATCTGTCCCGTCCGTACCCTAATGTCCTCGACTGCAAATTTGCTTGTCAAGCGACCCAAGTGCCGGACACTCTTTGCTCGCCATCCGAAATCTGACCGTAACCTTCCGCTCCGACACGGGCTCGACCCGCGCCGTGGATGGCATCGACCTCGACATCGCCCCTGGCGAGAGGCTCGGAATCGTCGGTGAAAGCGGATGCGGCAAATCGACTGTCGCGATGGCCGTGATGCGGCTTCTCCCGCCCCAGGCCACGCTCGACGGCAACGTTGAGTTTTTCGGTACCAGCCTGACCGACCTCGACGAGAAGGGCTTGCGGAGCATTCGGGGCCGTACGGTTTCGATCATCTTTCAAGATGCCATGTCTTCGCTCCACCCGATGCTGCCGGTCGGGCGGCAAATCGTGGAAGCCATCCAGGCGCACGAACGGATTTCGGCTAGGGCGGCCCGGCGGCGGGCGCTGGACCTGCTCGAGCGCGTCGGCATTCCCGCGCCCGAGCTGCGGATCGACGCCTACCCGCATGAGCTATCGGGCGGGATGTGTCAGCGGATCATGATTGCCATGGCGATCGCCTGCGAGCCGCAGCTCATCATCGCGGACGAGCCCACGACGGCGCTCGACGTCACGGTCCAGGCGCAGATCTTGGACCTGCTCGATGAGATCTGCCAGCGCAGCGGCGCCTCCGTCCTCTTGATCACGCATGACCTCGGGGTCGTGGCCGGCAAGACCGATCGCGTCGTCGTCATGTATGCGGGCCGCGTCGTCGAAGCGGCGACGACCGAGGATCTCTTCGCTGGGGCGCGCCACCCTTACACGCAAGGGCTGCTGCGCTCTGTTCCCCGCATGGACGTCGGCATCGGCGAGGATCTGCCGACGATCCCCGGCAGCGTCAGCCAGATCGTAAATCCGGTCGGCTGCCGTTTCGCGCCGCGGTGTGGCTACGCCCAGGACATCTGCCGGGCGCAAGAGCCGCCCTTGGAGCCGGTCGAGGCCGCTCACCTGAGCGCGTGCTGGTTCAGCGCCACCATCGCCGAACGGCACGGCGTGGCGGCCTGATGGACATCGCCGTCCGCCCCCTCGTCGAAGCCCGGAACCTCAGCATCGGCTTCGATCTCGGGCGTAAGAGCCTGTTGTCCCGTGAACGGCGCACGCTCTGGGCCGTCGACCGCGTATCGCTCGCGGTCGATCCGGGCGAAACTTTGGGACTGATCGGTGAGAGCGGCTCGGGCAAGACGACGCTCGGACGGGCCATGCTCGGCATCTATACGCCCAGCGCCGGAGAGGTGCTGTTCGACGGTCAAGCCGTAAGGGGCATCTCGAGACCCGACCGCCGCCAGTTCCACCGCCGGGCGCAGCTCGTCTTCCAGGACCCCTACTCGTCCCTCAACCCCCGCATGACGGTGAGTGGCAGCCTTACCGAGCACCTGCGCAACCAGGGTTATGCGAAGGAAGGAGCGATACCGGCGCGCGTCGATGAGGTGCTGGACCTTGTCGGTCTCGGGCGACGGTTCGGGGCCCGTTATCCGCACGAATTGTCTGGTGGCCAACGACAGCGGGCCGTCATTGCGCGCGCAATCAGCACCCGCCCGGACTTCCTTGTGGCGGACGAGCCTGTCTCGGCCCTCGACGTGTCGATCCGCGCCCAGGTCATGAACCTGATCCGCGACCTGCAGGCCGGCATGGGGATGACGCTCCTATTTATCTCCCACGACCTCAGCGTCGTGGCACACCTGTCACGCCGAATTGCGGTCATGTACCTCGGGCAGGTCATGGAGGTGGCGAGCCGCGAAGCCCTGTTTCGGCGCGCGCTGCACCCCTACACCCATGCGCTTCTGTCGGCGGCGCCCATCCCGGATCCCAAGCTCGAGAAGCATCGGCGACGGTTGTTGCTGACGGGCGAGATCCCCAACCCGACGGAGGCGCCGCCCGGGTGTCGGCTGCAAACCCGATGTCCACGCGTCAGCGATCGATGCCGGGTCGAGAAGCCGCCGCTGGCGGAAATCGAGCCAGGCCACCGCGTGGCCTGTTACCATCCTGGCCCGGCGGCTTGAGCTTGGCTTTTCCAGAGAACGAAGCTTTTCCGAAACGTTGACGGCGTTCTCGTTCGTCGGCTGTAATGTCCGCTTCGTGTGTTCGCCGCAGCTGTCCTGAACGGCTCAGATGGGCGCAGTGCCGTCCGGCTGCTCTTCGGCTGAACCTGGCCGTAAACGGAACGACGGCTTTGGCACCGGCGAGTGCGGACAACTGCCGTTCTTTCGTGTCGCGAACGTGGCTGCGTCGACACCTTTGCTGACGCTGGGTGACTTCAGCGATGCACCGATCGACAGCGATGGAGCGCTCGCGTTAGCCTGGCACGGGCCGCAGGAGAGTGCGCAGGCGTTGACCTGCAGCAACGAGGTGCGCCCGCATGGCCTCGCCAGCCGCGTCGGCGACGCCTGACGCGATCGCATCCGCGATGGCGCGGTGTTCAGCAAAATCCGGCCTTTGGTTTCGGGGATGTAATAGGTCTTCGGGTACCAGATTCGGACGATGGACTGGATCGTCGACCCGATGTTCTCGAAAATCGGGTTCTCAGCGCCATGGGCGATGGCGAGATGAAAGCGCGTGTCGCTGTCCATGAAGGCGTCGTGGTTCATCGGCTCGGCCGTCATCTCGTCGAGCGACGATTTGAGCTGGGTGACGAGCGCGTCCGTGCGGTTGGTAGCGGCCCGACGGGCGCACTCCACTTCCACCAGCACTCGCACGTCGACGAGGTCGTCGAGGTTGCCTTCACTGAGCAGCAGGCCCCAGCGGAACGCGCCGGACAGCAGTTCGGATGTGGGCTCGCGGACGAACGATCCCTCGCCGGCGCGGGCCTCCAGCACGCCCAAGACCACGAGGCTTTTCACGGCCTCGCGGATCGTGGAGCGGCCAACCTGGAAGCGAGCCGCCAATTCCTTCTCGGATGGAATGAGGTCGCCCGGCTTCCAGACCCGCCTCATGATCAGGTTGGTCAGGGACTTCACGATCTCCTGGGGGAGAGTGGCGCGGCTTACAGGCCTAATGAGGGTGCTGGCATCGTTCATCGGACGATCCTGGACCGGAACGGTCTTTCCCACCAGGATCAAACCTCGGCCGAGATCTGCATCGGAATGCTCCCCCTTTCGGCCTTGACAGCCAACGTCGTCTCGACTTCATAATATCAGACATTCAACAATAGAAGCGGGAGTGACATGTTCAAGCAGGCACTCGACCGCCGGGCCGAGCAGGGCAGGCCGATCCAAGTCGGTTTCGTCGGCGCAGGCCGTATGGGCACCGGCGCGATCTGCCAGATCGGGCTGATGAAGGGCATCCGCGATGCCATCATCGCGGACATCAGCACCGAGCGGGTGGTGCGTGCGTTCGAGCTCTCCGGGTGCCGGCGGGAAGACGTGTTGGTGCGAACACGGTGTGGCCGCGCGGACGCCATCCAGGCCGGCAAGCCGGTGGTGACGCAGGATGCGATCCTCTCCGAACTCCCAATCGATGCGGTCGTCGAGGCGACCGGCAATCCCGACTTCGGCGCGCGTGTGCTTTGCGCTCGATCAGGCCCGCAAGCACATCATGATGCTCAATGTCGAGACCGACGTCGTGGTGGGCCCGATCCTGTACATAGATGGCCCAGGCCGCAGGCGTGGTCTACACGGTGTCGTCCGGTGATGAGCCGGGTCTGATCGCCGAATATTATGACCGCTATGCGGGGCTCGGCTTCGAAATCGTGGCGGTGGGCAAGGCGCCATCCAGCATCGGCCTGTTCGACCGTTACGCGACACCCGACAGCGTGGCCGAGGATGCGAAGCGCCTGGGCGTCAACCCGCATTTCCTCGTCACGTTCCGCGACGCCACCAAGACGATGATCGAGATGGCCTGCATCTCGAACTATACCGGGCTGGTGCCCGATATCCGCGGCATGCACGGCCCGGTCGCGGGCGTGAACGAGATCCCCGAACTGTTCCGGCCGAAGAGCGAGGGCGGCATCCTCAACCGGCGCGGGGTGGTCGACTACGCCCGTCCGCTGAAGCATTCGGATGGCTCGATCGACTTTGACCGCAGCGTGACGCCGGGCGTCTTCATCTGCGTCTATACGGACCACCCGCAGATCCACGAGGATCTGAACTACCTCGATGTTACAGGGTCGGACGGCTATTACAACATGTACACGCCCTATCATCTCGTCACGAACGAGATCCCGCTGTCGATCGTCAATGCGGTGGAGTTCGCCCATCCGACGATCGTGCCCAAGCTGGGCCTGGTGACGGAAGTGTTCGGCGCCGCCAAGCGTCCTTCAAGGCTGGCGAGACCGTGGAGGGTGCCGGCGGATCCTCGGTCTACGCGCTGAACGATCTCTACGAGACGGCCAAGGCCGAAAATGTCGTGCCGCTCGGCTTGCTGACGGGTGCCAAGCTACTGTGCGATGGCCGAGCGAAGAGGCCATTACCTACGATATGGTCGATGTGGTCGCGACACGACCCTGTACCATCTGCGCGCCATGCAGGATCCGATGGGCCGGCAACCTCGGCGCGCCCAGCCCGAAGGCGGCCGACAAAACCAGCCATCAAAAGATCGCGGCCGAGTAGTCTCGACCGAATTGCCGACGAAAAGGTAAACAATCAAGCAACGAAGTGATCGAAACCAATCATCAGGAGGAAATGCCCATGTTGAAGGTCTATCCACGATCAAGTCGGCTGGACCGCCGCGGCGCTTTGCCGCCCCGCGTCTCGGCGGGGCCGTTGTGGTCTCGCCGCCTGTGCCGAGACCCGCGCGACCCCTTCCCGGCCTGGCCGGAGCCGTCAGGTCAAGATATCGGTCGACCAGGCCAAGGCCATCGTGGCCGAGCGCACCAAGCCGCAGACCGAATGGAAGGGCCCGACCAGCGGACCGAAGGCGCCCGACGGGCAGCGTCACCATCGCCTGTGTGTCGCCCGACCAGTCCTACGCGCCCTATTCGGCTGGGGCCACGGCGTGGAGGAAGGCGGCAAGGCGCTCGGCTGGACGGTGCTGACCTTCAACGGCCAGGGCACCGTCAGCGGCCAGCTCGCCGCGATGCAGCAGGCGCTGGCCTCGCACCCGGCCGCCATCATCACGCCGGCCGACGCCAATGCGCTGCAAAAGCCGATCAAGGACGCGGTCGCGCGCCGCATCCCGGTCATCGGCATCCACGCCACGGCGTTCCCCGGCCCGAATCCGGAGCTCGGCCTGTACCAGAACATCGTCGTCGAACGCGGCCGAGATCGGCGGAACCGAGGCCGCCTACGTGATCGCCATGTCGGACGGCAAGGCGCGGGACATGCACATGGTGGACAACAGCTTCGCCATCGCCCGCTTCAAGGCGAAGGCGGCGACCGAGCCGGTGAAGAACTGCGCCGGCTGCAAGATGCTGGAGACCGTCAACATGCCGATCGGCGAGCCTCGCCCGCGTGGCGCCGCCGTCTCCGGCCTGCTGGCCCGCTACGGCGACGACTGGTGGATGACGACGTGCTGCGACGACTACTACCCCTATGTCGCCGCCGCGCTGCGCGCGGCCGGCGTCTCGCCCGACAAGATGCATCTGGTCGGCGCCGACGCGCCGCCCGCGAACTACGACATGATCCGCAAGGGCAACTACGAGGTGGCGAGCGTGCCGGAGCCGAGCACGCTGTTCGGCTACGAGGCGATGGACGCCGTGGTGCGCGCGATGGCCGGCGAGCCGCCGGCGCAGTTCGTGCAGCCGACCTACATCATCACCAAGGACAATGTGGACGGCGAAGGCGGCAAGAACAACGAGTTCGTGCCGAGCAACAACTTCGCCTGCCATTACGTCAACATCTGGAAGGGCACGAACAATGCCTGCTGAGCCTGGGCGCGTCGGACAGCCGACGGCCTCGCCAGCCGCGCGTGCGCGAACGGGACGGTGGCGATCTCACCCGCCGGACGGCGAGACGACATGCACTTCCGATAGGAACGAGCCTCATGGCGACCGATGCGCCTCCGCGATCGAGATCAGCGGGCTGACCAAGCGGTTCTTCGGCACCCTGGCGCTCGACGATGTCGACCTGTCGGTCGGCGCGGGCGAGATCCATGCGCTGGTCGGCGAGAACGGCGCGGCAAGTCGACGCTGATCAAGATCCTGGCCGGCGTGTACCCGCCGGATGCCGGCGAGATCCGCGTCGCGGGCGAGGAGGTGCACCCGCATGCCGCACGCTGCCGCTCGCCTTCGTGCATCAGGATCTCGGGCTGGTGGACGATCTCAGCGTCGGCGAGAACGTGGCGCTGGTCGCCGGTTTCCCGCGCAAGGGCGGGCTGATCGACTGGCCGCAGGTCTGGCGGCGGGCCGAGAAGATCTACGCCGCCATGGAGGTCGAGCCGCCCGATCCGCGCCCGCCGGTCGGCGGGCTGTCGGCCGCCGGCAAGGCGATGCTGGGCATCGTGCGCGCGCTGTCGCGGGCAGGCGCGGATGGTCGTGCTGGACGAGCCGACCGCCTCGCTGCCGGAGCCCGATGCGCTGCATCTGTTCGAGGTGCTGCGGCGGCTGCGCGCGCACGGCACCGGCATCATCTACGTCACCCATCGGCTGAACGAGCTGTTCGGCCTCGCCGACCGCGTCACCGTGCTGCGCGACGGACGGCATGTGCGCAGCGGGCGACATCGGCGACGTGACGCCCGAAGCGTGGTGCAGGACATGCTGGGCCGCGAGCTCGAACTGCTTCATGCGACCGCAGCCGCGTCGGCCGAGCGACGCCGTGCTGGAGCGTCGCGGGGCTGCGCGCCGGCAGCCGGGCCCGCTTGACTTCCAGGTCGCGGCCGGCGAGATCGTCGGCCTGGTCGGGCTGCGCGGCGCCGGCCAGGAGATGATCGGGCGGGCCATCTTCGGCGCCCGTCCGCAGGCTGCCGGCACGATCCGGCTCGGGACGGCTCTGCCGCCGCGAGGCCGATCCCGGCGCGGATCGCCCGCGGCATCGCGCTGCTGGCGGGCGACCGGGGCGGGAGAGCGCGCTGCGCGGCATGTCGGTGCAGGAGAACCTGCTGCCCAACCCGGGATCGTGGCCGGCGGCGCTGTTCAGCCTCGCCGGGCGCGCGAGGAGCGGCGCAGCGCGCGACGTGCTGGAGCGGCTGGACGTGCGGCCGCGCGACCGGAGCGGCGCTGATCGAGTGGCTCAGCGGCGGCAACCAGCAGAAGGTGTTCGTCGCCCGCTGGCTGCGTCCGGCGCGCGGCTGTTCGTCATGGAGGAGCCGACGGCGGGCGTGGACATCGGCGCCAAGTTCGCCATCCACGCGCTGCTGCGCGACGTCGCGGCCGAGGGCGCGGCGATCCTGGTCGTGTCGTCGGATTTCGAGGAAGTGGCGACGCTGTGCGACCGCGCGCTGGTGATCGGCCGCGGCGCATCACGGGCGAATTGCCGGCGCCGGCCTGACCATGGACAGCCTGCTCGCGCGCGCCTCGCTGGCGGCTCGCAGCCGCCGGCGCAGGTGCACTGATGACGGAGAAGCACGATGTCCGGCCCATCTCGGTCCAGCGCAGCGCCGCGCACTGCCGAGCGCCGCGCGCCGCGCCGGGCTGTCGGATCTCGCGGCGGTGTACGGGCTGGCGGTGGTGTTCGTGCTGGTGATGGTGCTGTTCGGCCTGCTGCGGCCGCAGACCTTCTTCAGCTCGATCAACATCAACACCGTGCTGGTCGGCCAGTCGGTGACGGCGATGCTGGCGCTGGCCGAGATGGTGCCGCTGGCGACCAAGCAGTTCGATCTGTCGGTCGGCTTTCACCTCGGCATGGCGCAGATCCTGATCATCGGGCTGCAGGTCACAGGGCCTGCCCTGGCCGCTGCGGCGGCCCTGATCGTGCTGGCATCGCTGCTGGTCGGGCGCGTCAACGGCCTGCTGGTCACGCGCTTCGGGATCGACTCGTTCATCGCCACGATGGGCGTCGGCACGCTGCTGTACGGCGTTTCGAACTGGTACAGCGGCGGCGAGCAGATCGGCGGCATGGACCTGCCGGACAGCTTCACCGACCTGACGGAGATCGTCTGGCAGTCCCGCTGCCGGCGCGTCTACGTCGCGGTGGCCGCGATCGTGCTGTGGGTGGTGACGGAGCGGCTGCCGGTCGGGCGCAGCCTCTACGTGATCGGCGCCAGCCCGCGCGCCGCCGAACTGACCGGCATCGCGTGCGGCGCCACATCACCGGCGCCTTCGTCGCGTCGGGCCTGCTCAGCGGCATCGCCGGCATCATGCTCGGCAGCATCCTGGAGACCGGCACGCCGACGTCGGCCCGGAATATCTGCTGCCGGCGTTCGCCGCGACGCTGCTGGGCGCGACCTCGATCCAGCCCGGCCGGGTCAACGTGGTCGGCACGCTGCTCGCGGTGCTGATCCTGGCGTTCTCGTTCTCCGGCGTGCAGCAGCTCGGCGCGCCGTTCTACGTGCAGTATTTCTTCAACGGCGGCATCCTGATCGTGGCGGTCGGCCTGTCGGTCTATGCCGCCCGCGGCGCCGGCGCGCCGCGACGGCGCGAAGCCGCGGCCTTGAGAGGAGGAGTCGCCGCATGGACCCGTTCGAGGTCTACGACCCCCGCTTCGCCGGCTACACGATCCCGATCGTGTTGCTGGAGAGGCTGCACACCGGCATGCGCTGGGCCGAGGGGCCGGTCTATTTCGCCGACCAGCGCTGCCTGATCTTCAGCGACATCCCCAACAACCGCATGCGGCGGCTCGACGAGGAAAGCGGCGCAGGTCAGCGTCTTCCGCTCGCCTCCAACTTCTCCAACGGCAACACCCGCGACCGGCAAGGCCGGCTGATCACCTGCGAGCACCGCGGCCGGCGCGTGACGCGCACCGAATATGACGGGCCGATCACCGTGCTCGCCGACCGCTATCAGGGCAAGCGGCTGAACTCGCCGAACGACGTGGTGGTGAAGTCGGACGGCACGATCTGGTTCACCGATCCGACCTACGGCATCTGCGCCGAGTACGAGGGCGGCAAGGCGGAGAGCGAGATCGGCAATTGCAACGTCTACCGTTCGACCCGCGCGACGGCGTCTGCGCGTCGTCGTCGACGACTTCCGGCGGCCGAACGGGATCGCCTTCTCGCCCGACGAGACATGCTCTACATCGCCGATTCCGGCTTCTGGCCGAACCCCGACTGGCCGCACCATATCCGCGCCTTCGACGTCGCAGACGGCAACTGCACGACGGCCGCGTGCTCGCCGAGGTCTCGCCCGGCATTCCGACGGCTTCCGCGTCGACATCGACGGCAACATCTGGACGAGCGCCGGCGACGGCGTCCACTGCATCACGCCCGGACGGCGACCTCATCGGCAAGATCCGGTTCCCGAGAAGGTGGCCAACGTCTGCTTCGGCGGCCCGGCGCGCGACCGGCTCTACATCTGCGGGCACACATCGCTCTACGCCATCCACGTGAACACGCGCGGCGCGCAGGCTGCCCTGATCGCGGCAATTCTGCAGGACCGAACCATGACACGCATTGCACTGATCGGAGCCGGCGTCGTCGGCTCCTCATGGTCGCTCGTTGTCGCGCGGGCGGGCTTCGAGGTTTCGATCCACGATGCAGACCCCGCATGGCCGGACGGGGCCATCGATCTCGTGCGCACGGCGCTTGCGGGGCTTCGCGGCCCAAGGCCTGCCCTCGACCGGGAGCCAGCCGACGCGATCATGGCCCGCCTTAAGCCGAACGGCACGCCTCGAGGACACGCTCGCGGGCGTCGACTACGTCCAGGAAAGTGCGCCCGAGCGCGTCGAGATCAAGGTCGAGGCTCGCCAAGCAACTCGACGCGATCGCGCAGCGCCCGAAACGATCCTCTGCCAGCTCGACCTCCGGGCTGCCCGCTTCGGCCTTCACCGCGGGGTTGACACACGGGCAGCGCCCTTCATCGTGTTCCACCCGATCAACCCGCCAGCACCTGATTCCGCTGGTCGAGATCGTGCCCGCCCCTTGGACAGATGTGCAGGCGGTGGAGCGCTCGACAGCGCTGATCAGTCAGGTGGGCCAGTCGCCGATCCAACTCCGCCGCGAGATCAACGGCTTCGTGGTGAACCGGCTGCAGAGTGCCCTGCTTGGTGAAGCTTTCCGCCTCGTCGAGGACGGCATCGTCGACGCCGACGAGGTTGACCGCGCGGTGTCCGACGGGCTTGGCTTGCGCTGGTGCTTCATGGGTC
>CAWGMF010000008.1:0-22169 GCA_963823605.1 uncultured Alphaproteobacteria bacterium
GAGGTGCGCGCGCATGGCTTCGCCCGCAGCGTCCATGTCGCCGGCGGCGACGCCTCGGCGATCGCGCGATGCTCGGCGATCGTACGCCTCTTGGTCTCCGGGATGTAATAGGTCTTCGGGTACCAGATCCGGACAATCGACTGGATGGTCGAGCCGACAGTTTCGAAGATCGGGTTCCGGCGGCGTGAGCGATGGCCAGATGGAAGCGCGTGTCGCTGTCCATGAACGCGTCGTGGTCCATAGGCTCCGCCCGCATCTCCTCGATCGCGCTCGAGTTGCGAAGACGAGATCGTCCGTTCGGTTGGCGGCAGCGCGGCGCGCGCATTCCACTTCGATCAGCACGCGGACGTCGACGAAGTCGTCAAGATTGCCTTCACTGAGCAAAAGGCCCCACGAAAGCCGCCGGACAGAAGCTCCGAGGTCGGCTCCCGGACGAAGGAGCCTTCACCCGCGCGCGCCTCCAGGACGCCGAGCACCACGAGGCTTTTCACCGCCTCCCGGATCGTCGAGCGTCCGACCTGGAACCGGATCGCCAACTCCTTTTCGGAAGGGATGAGATCGCCGGGCTTCCAGACCCTCTTCATGATCAGGTCGGTCAGCGCCTTCACGATCTCCTGCGGGAGCGTCGCGCGGCTCACAGGCCTGATTAGCGTTCCAGTATCGCTCATGAGCGGATTGCGACCCAGACCCACGCTCGTCAGATGCCCAGCGCCTGCGTCTGCGAGCCTGCCGTCGAGCTTCGAGGCGTCAGCGCCGGGACTGCGCCGCTGGTGGCGTCATCGCGATCCGCGGTTTGCGCCCTCATCGCATCCCCCGCGACGGCTTGACAGCCGTTGTCCGTTAACATCATAATATCAGACATTCAGAATAACAAAGCGGGAGTGAGATGTTCAAGCAGGCATTGGATCGTCGGGCGAGCAGGGCAGGCCCATCCAGGTCGGTTTCGTCGGCGCCGGCCGCATGGGACGGGCGCGATCTGCCAGATCGGCCTGATGAAGGGCATCCGCAACGCCATCATCGCCGACATCAGCACCGAGCGGGTCGTTCGGGCGTTCGAGCTCTGCGGGCATCGCCGCGAGGACGTGGTGGTCACCAACGGCTGCGGCCGCGGCGGACGCCATCCGGAGCGGCAAGCCGGTCGCGACTCAGGACGCGGAAATCCTCTGCGGAGCTCCAGATCGACGTCGTCGTCGAGGCGACCGGCAATCCGGACATCGGCGCCCGTGTCGCGATGCGGTCGATCCTGGCGCGCAAGCACGTCGTGATGCTCAACGTCGAGACCGACGTCGTCGTCGGCCCGATCCTGTACAAAATGGCTCAGGCCGCCGGCGTCGTTTACACCGTGTCTTCCGGCGACGAGCCGGGCCTGATCGCCGAATATTATGACCGTTACGCGGGCCTCGGCTTCGAGATCATCGCGGTCGGCAAGGCGCCGTCGAGCATCGGGCTGTTCGATCGCTATGCGACGCCCGACAGCGTCGCGGAGGACGCGAAGCGCCTCGGCGTGAACCCGCACTTCCTCGTCACCTTCCGCGACGCCACGAAGACCATGATCGAGATGGCCTGCATCTCGAACTATACCGGCCTCATCCCCGACATCCGCGGCATGCACGGGCCGGTCGCGGGCGTGAACGAGATCCCCAACTGTTCCGGCCGAAGAGCGAGGGCGGCATCCTCAACCGTCGCGGCGTGGTCGACTACGCCCGTCCGCTGAAGCATCCCGATGGCTCGATCGATTTCGACCGCAGCGTGACGCCGGGCGTGTTCCTCTGCGTCTACACCGACCATCCGCAGATCCGCGAGGACCTGAACTATCTCGACGTCACCGGATCGGACGGCTACTACAACATGTACACGCCCTATCACCTTGTGACGAACGAGATCCCGCTGTCGATCGTCAACGCGGTCGAGTTCGGGCATCCGACGATCGTGCCGAAGCTCGGGCCTGGTCACGGAGGTGTTCGGCGCCGCCAAGCGGCCGCTGAAAGCCGGCGAAACCATCGATGGCGCGGGCGGCTCGTCCGTCTACGCGATGAACGATCTTTACGAGACGTCCAAGGCCGAGAACGTCGTGCCGCTCGGGCTTCTGACTGGCGCCAAGTTGCGTTGCGACGTGCCGACCGACAAGCCCGGTCACCTACGACATGGTCGATGTCGTCGACAACACGACCCTCTACCATCTGCGCGCCATGCAGGACGCCGGCGGGGCCGGCAAATTCAGGGCGCCGGCCGAGGGACACGGATGGGCGGCCGGACGAGCCGCGGAAGGTGGCGGCGGAATAGGCTCGCTCCGATGCCGGCATCTCGACAACGGAACGATCGAGAAGATCGACAATGAGGAGGAGATGCGCATGTTGAATGATCTGTGGGCGCGCATGTTCGAAGGTCGGATCCGCGCGCGAGCGCTTGGCCGGCGTCGCGCTCGTCGGCGTGGGCTTGCTGTCGAGTTACGCCTTCGCGGAAACGCGGGCCGAGCCGTTCCCGGCCTGGCCCGAGCCGGTGATCCAGGACAAGATGTCGGTCGACGAGGCCAAGGCGATCGTCGCCGAGCGCACCAAGCCGCAGACGGAGTGGAAGGGGCCGACGGACGGGACCGAAGGCCCCGACGGGCGACATCACCATCGCCTATGTGTCGCCCGACCAAGTCCTACACGCCGCACGTCCTCTGGGGCAAGGGCGTAGAGGAAGGCGCCAAGGCGCTCGGCTGGAAGGTGATGACCTTCAACGGCCAGGGCACGGTCAGCGGCACGCTCGCGGCGATGCAGCAGGCGCTCGCCGTCGAACCCGGCCGCGATCATCACGCCGGCCGACGCCAACGCGCTGCAGAAGCCGATCAAGGACGCGGTCGCCCGCCACATCCCGGTGATCGGCATCCACGCGACGGCGTTCCCCGGCCCCGACCCGGCGCTCGGTCTCTACCAGAACATCGTCTCGAACCCGGCCGAGATCGGCCAGGACCGAAGCCGCCTATGTGATCGCCATGTCCGACGGCAAGGCCGCACGACATTCACATGGTCGACAATCAGCTACGCCATCGCGCGCTTCAAGGCGAAGGCGACAACGACGCCGATCGCCAATTGCTCCGGCTGCAAGATGCTGGAGACCATCAACATGCCGCTCGGCGAGGCCTCGGCCCGAATGACGCCGGCCGTCTCCGGTCTGCTGGCGCGTCACGGCGACAGCTGGTGGATGACGACTTGCTGCGACGGCTACTACACCAATGTCGCGGCGGCCCTGCGCGCCGCGGACGCGTCGACGGACAAGATCAAGCTGGTGGGCGCCGACGCGCCGCCCTCGGCCTATGACATGATCCGGAAGGGCGGGTTCGAGGTCGCGAGCGTGCCCGAGCCGAGCTCGCTGTTCGGCTACGAGGCCATGGACGCCGTGGTCCGCGCCATGGCCGGCGCAGGAGCCGGCGCATTTCCTCCAGCCGGTGTTCCTCATCGTGAAGGACAATGTGGACAGCGAAGGCGGCAAGAACAACGAATTCGTGCCGAGCAACAACTTCGCCTGCCACTACGAGAATATCTGGAAGGGAGCGAACAAGGCCTGCTGACTGGTTGCCTCGCGGCGGTCAGGAACCGCGAAGCCTCGCCAGCCCGCCGAGCGCGAACGGATCCGGCGGGCAGTCTCCGCGCCGCTGGCGGCGACGAGCAACTGTCCGACATCGGACATTGAACGAGCCTCATGGCGACCGATGCGCCTCCCGCGATCGAGATCCGCGGTCTGACCAAGCGCTTCCTCAGCACGCTCGCGCTGGACGGCGTCGACCTGACGATCGGGCGCGGGCGAGATCCACGCGCTCGTCGGCGAGAACGGCGCCGGGCAAGTCGACGCTGATCAAGATTCTCGCCGGCATCTACCAGCCCGACGGCGGCGAGATCCTCGTCGAGCGGCGCGCCGGGTCCACCCTCATGCCGAATCCGTGCCGATCGCCTTCGTCCATCAGGATCTCGGCCTGGTCGACGAACTCAGCATCGGCGAGAACGTGGCGCTGGTGGCCGGATTTCCCCCGCTCGGGCGGACTGATCTCCTGGACGAAGGTCTGGCGGCAGGCCGAGCAGATTTATGCCGGCATGGCGGTCGATCCGCCCAATCCACGCGCGCCCGTGGGCTCGCTCAGCGCGGCAGGCAAGGCCATCCTCGGCATCGTGCGCGCGCTGTCGCGCGACGCCAGGATCGTCGTCCTCGACGAGCCGACCGCCTCGCTGCCCGGGCCCGACGCGCTCCATCTGTTCGAGGTGCTGCGGCGGCTGCGCGCCTCGGAACGAGCATCCTCTATGTGAGCCACGGCTCAACGAATTGTTCGGGCTGGTCGACCGCGTGACGGTCTTCCGCGACGGCCGACATGTCCGCTCGAGCGACATCGGCGACGCGACGCCCGAATCGATCGTGCGCGACATGCTGGGCCGCGATCTCGAACTGCATCACCGACCGCCGCCGGCCACGCGCGACGGCGAGCCGTTGCTGCACGGTCGAGAACTTCTGCGCCGGCAACCAGGGCCCGCTGTCGTTCACCGTCGGGCAGGGCGAGGTCGTCGGCCTCGTGGGCCTGCGCGGCGGCGGGCCACGAGGTGATCGGCCGAACGATCTTCGGCGCCCATCCTCAAACCGCCGGCACGATCAGGCTCGGCTGAGGAGATCATTCCCGCCGGGCTGCCGATCAGCGAGCGGATCGCAAAGAGGCATCGCGCTCCTGGCGGGCGACCGGCTCGGCGAGAGCGCGCTCAGCGGCATGTCGCTGCGCGAAAACCTGTTTCCCAACACGGAGAACGTGGCCGGCGGGCTTTCACGCCGATCAGCCGGACGGCGGGAGGCGAGCGAAGTGAGCGACGTGCTGGAGCGGTTCGACGTGCGGCCGCGCAACGGGGCGGCGCTGATCGATTGGCTGAGCGGCGGCAATCAGCAGAAGGTCTTCGTCGGCCGCTGGCTCGCGACCGGCGCGCGGCTTTTCATCATGGAAGAGCCGACCGCGGGCGTCGACATCGGCGCCAAGGGCGTCATCCATCGCATGCTGCGCGACATCGCGGCCGAGGGCGCGGGGGTTCTGGTCGTGTCCTCGGATTTCGAGGAGGTCGCGGCCTTGTGCGACCGCGCGCTTGTGATCGGGCGAGGCATGATCACGGCTGATCTCGCCGGCACCGGCGCTGACTCTGGAAAGTCTGCTCACGCGATCGTCGACTGGCGGCTGAGCCGGCCGCGCAGGTGCATTAGCTGGAGAAGGACATGTCCAACCCCACGCTCCAGCGCAGCGCCGCGCCGCCGCCGCAGGCGCCGCGCGTCGCGAGCCGCGACGCTGTCCAATCTCGTCGCGAACTACGGCCTGTTGTTCGTCTTTCTCCTGATCATGCTCGTCTTTGGCCTGCTTCGGCCGTCGAGCTTCTTCAGCGCCACCAACATCAACGCGATCCTGGTCAGCCAATCGGTGACGGCCATCCTGGCGCTTCGCCGAGATGGTGCCGCTCGCAACCAAACAGTTCGACCTGTCGATCGGCTATCACCTTGGCATGGCGCAGGTGCTGATCGTCGGGCTGCAAGTGACGCAGGGCCTTGGCCTGGCCGGTAGCAGCGGCCCTGATCCTGCTCGCATCCTTGCTGGCGGGCTTCGTCAACGGCGTCCTGGTGACGTTTTTCCGGATCAATTCGTTCATCGCCACCATGGGCACGGGAACGCTGCTCTACGGGGTGACCAACTGGTACACAACGGCGAACAGATCGGCGGCATGGGCCTGCCGGACAGCTTCACCGAGCCTGACCCAGATCGTCCACGGCGTTCCGCTTCCGGCCGTCTACGTCGCGGTGATTGCGCATCGCGCTGTGGGTCGTCACGGAGCGCCTGCCGGTCGGCCGCAACCTCTATGTCATCGGCGCCAATGTTCGCGCGGCGGAACTCACCGGCATCAACGTTCGCCGGCACGTGACGGGCGCGTTCATCGTCGTCGGGCCTGCTCAGCGGCTTTGCCGGCATCGTGCTCGGCAGCATCCTTCAGACCGGAACGCCGAGCGTCGGTCCCGAATACCTTCTGCCGGCGTTCGCGGCGACCCTGCTCGGCGCGACCTCGATCAAGCCGGGCCGGGTCAACGTGATCGGCACTTTGCTTTCGGTGCTCGTGCTCGCGTTTTCGTTCTCCGGCGTGCAGCAGCTCGGCGCGCCTTTCTACGTCCAGTATTTCTTCAACGGCGGCATCCTGATCGTCGCGGTCGGCCTGTCGGTCTACGCCGCCCAGCGGCGCCAACGCGCCGCAACGGCGCGAAGCCGCGCGCGGCTTGAGAGGAGAAGCCGCATGGAGCCATTCGAGAGCTCGACAAGCGCTTCGCTCGCTACACGATCCCGATCGTGTTCCTGGAGAAGCTGCACACGGGCCTGCGCTGGGCCGAGGGCCCGGTCTATTTCGCCGACCAGCGTTGCCTGCTCTTCAGCGATCTGCCCAACAACCGGATGCTGCGCTTCGACGAGGAGACCGGCGCAGGTCACCACCTTCCGCTCCGATTCGCAACTTCTCCAACGGCAACACGCGCGACCGGCAGGGCCGGCTCGTCACCTGCGAGCATCGCGGCCGCCGCGTGACGCGCACCGAATATGACGGGACGATCACGGTCCTGGCCGACCGCTACGAGGGCAAGCGGCTCAACTCTCCCAACGACGTCGTGGTCAAGTCGGACGGCACGGTCTGGTTCACCGATCCGACCTATGGCATCAGCGCCGAATATGAGGGCGGCAAGGCCGAGAGCGAGATCGGAAGCTGCAACGTCTATCGCTTCGATCCGCGCGACGGCAGTCTGCGGGTCGTCGTCGACGACTTCCAGCGCCCGAACGGCCTCGCCTTCTCGCCCGACGAGAGACGCTCTACATCGCCGATTCCGGCTTCTGGCCGAACCCGGACTGGCCGCACCACATCCGCGCCTTCGAGGTCGCGGACGGCACGCTGCGCAACAGCCGCGTGCTCGCCGAAGTCTCGCCCGGCATCCCGGACGGCTTCCGCGTCGACATCGACGGCAACATCTGGACGAGCGCCGGCGACGGCGTCCACTGCATCACGCCCGAGCGGCGACCTCATCGGCAAGATCCCGGTTCCGGAGAAGGTCGCCAATGTCTGCTTCGGCGGTCCGACGCGCGACCGGCTGTACATCTGCGGCCACACGTCGCTCTACGCCATCCACGTGAACACCGCGCGGCGCCCAGGCTGCCGTGAGCGCGGCCGTTCGTCTCGGAGACGAACCATGACACGAATTGCACTGGTCGGGGCCGGCGTCGTCGGCTCCTCGTGGTCGCTCGTGTTCGCGCGGGCGGGCTTCGACGTTTTCGTCTACGATGCCGACCCCGGCTCGGCCGGACGAGGCGCGTCGATTTCGTGCGCGACGGCCCTGAGCGACCTCGAGGCGCAAGGGCCTGCCCTCGACGGAGCCAGCCGATGCCATCGTCGCCCGCATCAAGCCGAGCGTCGCGCCTCGAGGACGCGCTCGCAGGCGCCGACTACGTCCAGGAAAGCGCGCCCGAGCGGGTCGAGATCAAGCGCGAACTCTACAAGCGGCTCGACGCGATCGGCGCGCGCCCGAAACGATCCTGGCGAGCTCGACCTCCGGGTCTGCCGGCTTCGGCCTTCACCAAGGGCTGGCACGAGCGCGCAGCGCTGCCTCGTCGTCCATCCGATCAACCCGCCGCACCTGATCCCGCTGGTCGAGATCGTCCCGGCGCCATGGACGGATGCCGACAGGCGTCGAACGCGCGACAGCATCTGATGCGCCGCGTCGGCCAGTCGCCGATCCGGCTCCGCCGCGAGATCAACGGCTTCGTCGTCAACCGGCTGCAGAGCGCGCTGCTCGGCGAAGCATTTCGCCTCGTCGAGGACGGCATCGTCGACGCCGACGAGGTCGACCGCGCGGTGTCCGACGGCCTCGGCCTGCGATGGTGCTTCATGGGTCCGTTCCAGACCATCGACCTCAACGCCAAGACCGGCGTCGCCGAATACTGCCGCAATCTCGGCGCCGATGTACTACGGTCTTGCCAAGGAACAGGCCGACCCGCGTCCCTGGGCGCCGGCGCTCGTCGAAACGGTCGAGCGCGCCTTGCGCAAAGGGACACCGGCCGACGCCCTGCCGTCGCGACAGCGGTGGCGGGACCTGTTCTTGGCCAAGCTTGGGCAGTTCAAGCGCCAACAGGCCTGATCACCTCGGCAGAGCCGGACCTCCATCGTCGCCACAGGGCAGGCTCCCCGACGAGCTTCGATCGCGACGCTGATGCAGTGGACGACCATCGTCCAGGACGAGCCGACTTCACGGTGGTCAGCACGGCTCTGCTACACAGAATGGCCTGATGTACTCCGGCATGGTCAAGGCGTGGCGAACCTTGGCCACGACTACCTCGCCGACGGGGGTTGCCCGCCTGGACCTTGCCTCTTGCAATCCGAGCGTGGTGAGCCGTCGCTCGACGTCCATTCGCGCTGCCTCCTAACCAAACTCGCCAGCGACTTGTGCAAGTGTTCCGTAAGCGGCGCCTGGGACCCACCTTTTCGACGAGGCCGTGAGGGTCGAGTCTGACGATCTCTGAGGAGATCGTTTTGTGTCTATGGTCGAGCATATGGTCGAGCCGCCACGGGTCGTCCGGCGGCTGGAGGTGATCACGGGCGTCGGTGGTCGGCGCCGCTGGTCGGCAGCGGAGAAGAGGCGGATCACCGCGGAGGCGATGGTGCCCGGCGCGGTGGTGTCGGAGATCGCTCGCCGGCACGGGATGACCCCGCAACATCTGTTCACCTGGCGGCGAGAGGCTCGGCGGGTCGCAGGGCTCCCGACGACATCGATGTTCGTGCCGGCGGTGGTGGACGCGCGGTCCGCGCTGCCCGCCCCCGAGCCGCGGCCGCGACGGTCACGACGGCGATCATCGTCGAACGGGATCGAGCTGGAGATCGACGGCGTCGCGGTCCGGGTCGGGCCCGACGCGAGCCCGAAGGCGATCGCGGCGGTGATCCGGGCGCTGAAGGCGGGCTCGTGATCGGGCCGACGGGCGCGGTCCGCGTCATGGTGGCGACGCGGCCGGTGGACTTCCGCAAGGGTGCCGAGGGCTTGGCGGCGCTGGTGCGCGAGACGATGGGCGCCGATCCGTTCTCGGGGGCGGTCTACGTGTTCCGGGCGAAGCGGGCGGACCGGGTGAAGCTGATCTTCTGGGACGGCACCGGCGTGGTGCCTGTTCGCCAAGCGGCTGGAGGATGGCGAGTTCCGCTGGCCGAAGGTGCAGGACGGCGTGATGCGGCTGAGCGCGGCGCAGCTCTCGGCGCTGCTCGAAGGGCTCGACTGGCGGCGCGTGCATGAGGCGCGGCAGGTCGCCGCGCCGATCGCGCCGAGCTGACCGCAAGAAGCTGGTGGCCAGTCATGCGTCGCACGCTGCTGGATGTCTAATCCGAATTCGTGAGCGCAGCGACGCAGCCTCTTCCGGACGATCCCGCGCCTGCTGAAGGCGATGCTGGCCGCGGAGCGGGCCGAGAGCGAGCGGCTGCGCCAGATCATCAGGGAGCTGCAGCGTCACCGCTTCGGCCGCCGGGCCGAGAGCCTGCCCGAGGACCAGCTCCTGCTCGGGCTGGAGGAGGCCGAGCAGGTCGAGGCGGCCGGCCTGGCGGCTGCCGAAGAGACGGCACCGGCCGAGCGGGCGCAAGGGTCGCAAAGCGCCGGGCGAACCGTGGCGCCTTGCCGGCCCACCTGCCGCGGATCGAGACTGTGGTCGACATCGCGAGCCAGACCTGCCCGTGCTGCTCGGGGATGCTGCATCGGATCGGCGAGGACGTCTCCGAGCGGCTCGACGTCGTGCCGGCGCAGTTCCGGGTGCTGGTGGTGCGCCGGCCGAAGTATGCCTGCCGGGCCTGCGAGGACGTCGTGGTCCAGGCGCCCGCGCCGGCGCGGCTGATCGAGGGCGGCCTGCCGACCGAGGCGACCGTCGCCCAGGTGCTCGTCTCCAAGTACGCCGACCACCTTCCGCTCTACCGGCAGGCCCAGATCTACGCCCGCCAGGGCGTCAACCTGGATCGCTCGACCCTGGCCGACTGGGTCGGGCGCGCCGCCTTCCTGCTGCGGCCCGTGCACGAGCGGCTGCTCGACGATCCTGAAGGCGCTCGGCCAAGCTGTTCGCCGACGAGACCACGGCGCCGGTGCTCGATCCCGGGCGGGGCCGCACCAAGACCGGCCAGCTCTGGGCCTATGCTCGCGACGACCGGCCCTGGGGCGGCACCGATCCGCCCGGCGTCGCCTACGTCTACGCGCCCGACCGCAAGGCCGAGCGGCCGATCGCGCACCTCGCCGGCTTCCAGGGCGTGCTGCAGGTCGACGGCTACGGCGGCTACAAGGTGCTGGCCGAGCGGGGCGAGGTGCGGCTCGCCTTCTGCTGGGCCATGTCCGCCGCCGCTTCTACGAACTGGCCCAGGCCGGCCCGGCGCCGATCGCCGCGGAGGCGCTCGTCCGCATCGCGGCGCTCTACCGGATCGAGGGCGAGATCCGCGGCCGCTCGGCCGAGGAGCGGCGGGCGGTCCGCCAGGAGCGCAGCCGCGCCGCTGGTCGAGGCGCTCGAGCCCTGGCTGCGCGAGAAGCTCGCCCTCATCAGCCAGAAGAGCAAGCTCGCCGAGGCGATCCGCTACGCGCTCTCGCGCTGGGCCGGGCTCGCCCTGTTCCTCGACGACGGCCGCGTCGAGATCGACTCCAACGTCGTCGAGCGCGCCATCCGCCCGCTCGCGCTCACCCGCAAGAACGCGCTCTTCGCCGGCTCCGACGGCGGCGCCGAGCACTGGGCCGTCATCGCCTCGCTGATCGAAACCTGCAAGCTCATCGGCGTCGAGCCGCAGGCCTACCTCGCCGACGTCATCACCCGCATCGTCGACGGCCACCCGCAACAGCCGCCTCGACGAGCTCCTGCCTTGGGCCTACCCGCCCACACCCGCTCTCAAAGCCGTGGCCTGAGAACACCGCTTACAGTGTTCCCGTTTCCGAGATTGAATGTCCGCTATCAATCTCTAGAATTTGGGTCGCCGCGCGTCCTTGTTGGGCGCAATCCGGACTGGCTGCTGGGCCCGATGGTCGCAGAAAAGGAGACGTTCCGGATTGCGCCCCCTCTCGCCGTTCCCGGGCAAAGTGAGCCGTCCCGAAAGCGGCCATCTGTTCCGATGCTCGCTTGCTACAGGACAGCGACATCGAACGCCGCCGGTTTCCGGGGCGCATTCCGTTGGGCGCTGACCGCCGGAGGGCAGAGGTAAATTCAGAATGCTGATTTCGAGAGCCAAACGAAGATGTTCGCCTCGCTATTCCAAATACGGCGTCAGAACATCTTCGATCCATTTCATGAATGCGCGGACTCGGCGTGACAGATTGCTCCGATGGGCAACGACGAGGGACACGGCGAGCGCCCGGCGACGAAAATCGGGTAGGATTTCGACCAGCGCTCCGCCTTCTAAGTATCGGCCAACCCCCAACAGTGGCGCCTGAATCAGGCCCAGCCCCGCGAGGGCAGCGGCTTCGTAAGTCTGCGCGCTATTGACGTGTAGCGCACCTGGTAGCTGAAGCGTCGCATAGCCGTTGCGGTCCGGATATTCCCATCCATAGGGTCTAGCGCCCAGCATCGTCGAAAAATGAATTGCCCGATGTTCCTGACGCCGGAGATCTTCTAGCGATCGAGGGACGCCATAGCGCGCCAGATAGGCGGGACTGGCAGCGTTGACCATGCGCAACAGGCCTAGTTTCCGGACAATCAACGTCTCGTCCCCTATGGGTCCAAGCCGCAATACACAGTCGAACCCCTCCTGAACCAGATCGACTTGCCGATCCGTACTCGACACCTCCAATTCCAACTCGGGGTGAACCGCCATGAAGCCCGGCAAGGCCGGCACGATGGTTGTGCGCGCCACCTCGGTCGGAAGATCGACCCGTAAACGCCCGCGAAGTGCCACGCCATCGTCTGCGAACATCGAGTGTAGCTCATCGACTTCAGCAAGCAGATGGCGGGCCCGAACATGAAATACGCGTCCGTCCTCCGTTAACTGCACGCTGCGTGTGGTCCGGTGCAGCAGTCGCACGCCGACGTCTTCTTCCAGCTTGCGGACCGCCGTTGAGGCCCTTCCCTTCTGAATGCCCAGGCTATCCGCCGCGCGGGTGAAGCTCCCCATTTCCGCCACCGTCACGAAGATGAGAATGGGTTGGAGATTCTGCACTCTCGTTCCTCGCATTGTTCATCGCTGAGAGAACAGTAGGTTTGCGTGTTCGCTATTTATCACGCCTAGGCGACACACTAGCTCCGAATCTGGAACCCGAAATCGGAGGATGACCAGTGTCCGAAACTATGACCTTGCATCATGGGCCTGAAGCTTCAACCGGGCCTCGCGCCCTGTGGGCCGGCCGAGTAGTGAGCGCGTTTGTCGTTGTCGCTCTGGTCGCAGATGGCACCATCGAGCTTTTCGCGCCGGACCGGATCGCGGGCATGTTGCAGGAGACCGGCTTCGCGCTGGACCTGACCCGGGTCGTTGGTCCGATCATACTCGCTTGCGCCATCCTTTACGCCATGCCGTCCACGTCCGTCCTCGGCGCGATCCTGGTGACGGGCTTTCTGGGAGGCGCCATCTGCGCCCATGTCCGGATCGGTGAGTTGGGATCGCCGCCGGAGCTCATTTCGCTGCTTCTGGGCGCGATGACGTGGGGCGGCCTCTATTTGCGCGATCCCCGTATCCGGACGCTTCTGCCGTCTTATCAATGAACCAACAGGGGCAGCTCTCTGTCCCTCAAGATCTGGAGAAATCGCATGTTTTTGGTCATGGGAATTACCGGAAGAGTCGGTGGTGCAACGGCAAAATACCTGTTGGCGCACGGCAAGAAAATACGCGCACTTGTCCGCAATCGCGAGAAGGCATCAAGCTGGGCGAAGCAGGGTGTTGAACTGGTTGACGGTGATTGGAACGATCCGGCAGCTATCGCGCAAGCGCTCAAGGGCGTCGAAGGCGCGTTTGTCATGCTGCCGGCTGTCTGGGCCCCCTCGCCGGACTACAAGGAAGCCAAGGGCGTGATTGCGAACTATGTCGAGGCTGTCACCAAGACGGCGCCTCCGCGGGTGGTAGCGCTTTCGTCGATGGGTGCGGACAGAACCAGCGGGCTTGGGATGATCACGGCTTTGTCGCTTCTGGAGCAAGGCTTTCGCTGCCTGACGTCCCCAATCGCATTTGTGCGCGCAGGCGGCTTCTTCGAGAATTTTCTCTATGGCCTGCAGGTCGCGCAGGGCGGAATCCTACCGGTCTATTACAGTCCGACAAACCGAGGGTCGACCATGGTCGCGACGAACGACATCGGCACGGAGGTCGCAACCCTTCTGACCGGGCCCCCCTGGTCAGGGCAGCGCGTCGTCGAGCTTGGTTCGATGGTCACCGCCGATGAAGTCGCGGAGCAATTGGGTGAAGTCCTGAATCGCGGTGTGAAAGCCTTTGCAGTCCCGCGTGCCGGGTGGGCGGAAGCGTTCGAGCAATTCGGCATCCCGAAGGGCCACACCGGACCTGCTGAAGAAATGTTTGAGGCCGTGAATGCAGGGTGGATGGACCTCGGAGCCGAGGGTACGGAGCACGTAGCGGGTACGACGTCCGCACGCGACGTCTTCGTGGCGGCCCAGAAGGCCGCCACGGCGTAAGTCCGGGACGGATCAGGCCAAAGAACGTCGTAAGCTGGAAATTCGCACGGGTGCAGATAGCAGGGGTCGAAACCACGTTCAGCCGGTTCGGGAGGTCACGAGCGAGGCCAGGTTGCGCCCACTCTCGCCGTCAGAGGTGCTTGCCCCTGATCTGGAACCGGACGTTCCTCAGACGACCGATCCGCTTGAGATCACCCCCAATCACGGTGCGATGGTCCGCGACGGCGCTCAGGCGAGGCGCTTGACCGGCCGGTGAGCGCGCGTGCGTCGGAAACCCTGAAGGCGCAAAAGTCTGATCCTTGCGGCCGGCCGGCAGACTCGGCCTGCCGGATCGCGCATCCCGCACGGCTTCCAAAATGCCACGAGGAGCAGCTGCCGAGGGTCCCTCTTCAGATCAAGTTGTGGCTCTTCAGGAACTCGGTCGCGACCGTTTCGACGCTTTTCTTGTCCACGTCCACCGAAGCATTGAGTTTGGCCATGGCCGCGTCGTCGAGCACGGCGGAGAGCGCGTTCAATTGCTCGGCGAGCTTGGGATTGGCGTCGAGTGTGGCCTTGCGGACGACGGGTGCTAAGCGCGTAGTTCGGGAAGTACTGCTTGTCGTCTTTCAGCACCACGAAGTTGAAGGCAGGAATGCGCCCGTCCGTCGCGAAGACAAGGCCGACGTCGACCTGTTTGTCGCGTAGCGCCTGATAAACGAGGCCGCTGTCCATTCGCACAGTGTTCTCGCGGCCGAAGTCGAAGCCATACGCCTTTTCCATGGGCATCAGGCCGTCCGGACGGGCATAGAACTCGGCGTTGCAGGCGAATTTCTGGGCCTTGCCACCCTTCACGGCGGCGGCTAGGTCGGACAGCGTTTTGAGACCCTTCGCCTCCGCGTCGTCCTTGCGCATGGCCAAGCGCGTAGGTGTCGTTGGCCTTGGACGGGTCGAGCCACACCAGGCCCTTCCTGACGTCGAGTTCCTTCACGCGGTCGTAGGTCTGGGCGGCGTCGAGCTTGTCCGTCACCTTGTTGTAGGTGATGAGTGAGGTGCCGGTATATTCCCAGTAGAGGTCGACCTGGCCGGCTTCCTGGGCCTGTCGCAGCGCGGCGCTGCCAAGGCCGGTGCGCTTGTCGACGGTGTAGCCTTTCGCGGTCAGCAGTTGGGCCGTCATCTCGGCGGTTAGCAACTGCTCGGTGAAATCCTTGCCGCCGACCACAATCTTTTCGGCCGCAATCGCTGGCGAGCGCCGGTTGCGACGGTAGCAAGTGCGGCCATCATCGCTCCAAGAAGGTGTCGTCTCAGCATCGCGTTCTCTCCCATGTCTTTGTCCTCCTTTGTCAGCGCAGAGGGTTCACTCCTCGCGGTATTAGCCAGTATTGACCTTGGCCGACGAGAAGATCGATGGCAATTGCGAGCAGGGCGGTGGGGATCGCGCCGGCCAGCAACATGCCGGTATCCACCATGGCGATGCCGGTGAAGATCAGCTCGCCGAGCCCGCCGCCGCCGATCAGGAAGGCCAGAGGCGCCGAGCCCACGTTGATGGCGAGCGCGGTGCGGATTCCCGCGAAGATCACGAATGCGGCGTTGGGCAATTCCACTTGCAGCAGGATCTGCCGCCCAGTCATCCCCATACCCAGGGCGGCTTCGATGAGGTGGCGCGGAACGGCCTGCAGCCCGGCGACCGTATTGAGCAGGATCGGCAGCAGCGTCAGCACGAACAGCCCAAAGATCGCCGGCGGAGCACCGATGCCGAGCACCGACATGGCCAGTGCGAGGATCGCCAGGGTGGGAATCGTGGTGCCGAGGTTGACGAGTTGGGTCACAGCATTGCCGTAGCGCCGGAACCGCGGACGGGTCAGCAGCACGCCGAGGGGTACGGCGACGAGGATTGCGAGTGCGCCCGAAATGGCGACAAGCCGGATCTGCTCGCGCACGAGGTAGATCATGTCGGCCGAATGATCGAGGATCGACGGCGAGCAACCCGGACAGCTCGGCGTAGGCGCCAAGCGCGAAAACGAGGCAGAGGACCAGGAACTGGAGCGCGGAGTGGACGGCGGCCGGCACCTCAGCGGTCCCGGTAGGTGGCGCCGAGCGCGTGGGTGATGCCGCGCTGAGTGATGTAGCCTTTGTAGAACCCGTCCCCGTCGACGCAGGCGAGCCAGGTGAGATCGTGCGTGAACATCATGGAGACGGCGGTGCGCAGGTCGGACGCAACGTCGATGACGCCGGGCAGCTTCTCGAAATGCTCCTCGACGATGCCCTTTCTTGTCCCGCGCGGTCTCGACCGTCACGTAGCCCCGTGCGCGGCCGCCCGGGCCGACCATGACGATGGCGATGTGGCCGGCCTCCCGCATCTTGCCGGCCGCGGTATCGAGGGTGTCGTGCGACTGCACGCAGATCGGGGTTGGCGGTCATGACCTCCGCGACCCTGAGCAGACGCAGCCGCTTCAACGTGCGGTCGCTGCCGACAAAGCCCTCGACGAAGGCGTCCGCCGGGTGGGAAAGCACGCGATCGGGGCGATCGTATTGGATGAGTTCCCCGTCGCGGAAGATGGCGATGTGGCTCGCCATCTTCACGGCTTCGTCGATGTCGTGGCTGACGAACACCACGGTCTTTTTGAGCTCCGCCTGGAGCTTCATGAACTCGTCCTGGATCACCTCGCGGTTAATCGGATCGATAGCGCCGAAAGGCTCGTCCATCAGCAGAACGGGCGGGTCGGCCGCCAGCGCCCGCACCACTCCAACGCGCTGCTGCTGGCCACCCGACAGTTCCTTCGGAAAACGGCGCAGGTAGATTGCTGGATCGAGGTTGACCATCTCCAGGAGCTCGGCGGCCCGACGCCGCGCCTTCTTGCGGTCCCAGCCCAGCAGGTCGGGCACGACGCAGATGTTGTCCTCGACGGTCTTGTTTGGGAACAGCCCGATCTGCTGAATCACGTAGCCGATAGAACGGCGCAGCGTGACCTCGTCGATGCCGGCCGTATCGCGCCCGTCGACGAGGATGCGGCCGGAGGTGAGCGGCACCAGCCGGTTGATCATCTTCATCGTCGTGGTCTTGCCGCAGCCGGACGGACCGAGCAGCACGCAGACCGCCCCAGCCGCCACCTCCATCGAAACGGCGTTCACGGCCGTGAACGTTCCGAACGTCTTGGTGACACGCTCGAGAGTAATCATCGCTCGCGCAGCCCCGGCGAGGTCAGCACGCGCTGAAGCCCGAGCAGGCCGTAGTCGGCCGCAATGGCAAGAAGGCTCACGGCGAGCGCGCCGGTGATGAGTTGGCGCGGGTCGGTCTGCGAAATGCCGGCCGAGATGAAGGCGCCGAGGCCGCCGGCTCCGATGTAGGTCGCAATGGCGCCGACGGCGATGCTGAGCACCGCCGCGCTGCGCACGCCGTTGATGATGATTGGCAAAGCGATCGGCAGCTCGACGGCGGCGAGCCGCTGCATCGCAGTCATCCCCATGCCGCGCGCCGCCTCACGCATCGCGGGATCGACATTCATGATGGCTGTGTAGGTGTTCCGGATGATCGGCAGCTGGGCGTAGAGCACCAGCGCCACGACGGCCGGGACATAGCCGATCCCGTAGCCGAAGGGCGACAGCAGCGAGATCAGCACGCCGAACAGCGCCACCGACGGAATGGTGATGATGATTGCAGCCACGGCGAGCACACGATCCGCCGCCTTGCGGTTTAGGGTGATGAGAATGCCGAGGGGGACACCCGTGCCGATGGCGATCAGCAGCGACAGGCCAACCATCGAGATGTGTTCGACCGTGCGCTGTCCAATCAGCGGGAGGTTCGACCGAATGAACTCGAGTGTTTGGGCCAAGGTGCCCATCGGTCCGACACCTCGAAGCCGCGCCCAATCTCGGACGCTAGAGCACAAGCGCCTTCCCGTGCAAGCGTTCCCCGACTATCGGTAGGGTCTCAGATCGGGCGCCAATCGACGCCAGTCCGCGCGCCGAATGTGAGCGCGCGCCCTGTCGCAACCGGACGGCACTGCGCACCTTGCTGACCTTTCAGGTTATGCGGCCTCAACCTCCGGAGCGGACGCTCGGGTAATCAGCGAAAGTCAGGTGAGGGTACCGTGGACGCGGCTCAGGACTGGATCGCCGGCGAAATCGGCGAGCCGGGCGGGAACTCCCGCTAGTCGTTCGGCGGGAAGCTCGCGATCATCCGCGTCCCTTCCCATAGCTCTACCCCGTAGCCGTCGACGAACGAGCGCGCCTGCCGCAACGCTTCATCGTCGTCCTTCGCCTCCAGAATTTTGGCCGGAGCGATCGTGTGCCCGGCCTCGTCTACGATGAGTGCCCGATAGACCGGCTCGGAGGCTTCGTCCGCCGGCCGCGAGGCGCCTGGCATCGCCCCCCAAATCGCAGTCCTTCTTCGGCGCCGGGCCTGCCTTCTCCGAACGCGCAATGAATATGTGAGGCCTCAAGCACGTCTCGCCGGGGCTGTCCGTGGCACCGGGCTCGCTGAGTCCGCTTTCTGCAGACCACGCAAAATGGCGTTCGGCCGAGCGTATGAGCGGCCGAGCGTATGAGCGATGGACGAGATGCCCGCACTGCGCGCAAGCTACTTTCAAACCTTGAGAAGAATAGCACCTTCCGCATGCCAGAGAGGAGGAGCGCCATGGCGCTCGTCAAGGTAGTGGATACCAGGGCTGCCGCTGACGTGGTGGCGGAGCTCGTGGCCATGCGCAAGTCGGCCGACCTGCTGATCTGCGTAGTGGAGGCCAGGGGGCCGGCCAACGGGAACGACGGCCTATGGTGCTTCGTCAACTCCAGGGCTGCCGCGAGCAGCTGCGTGTACTTCGCCGACATCCGGGAAAAGGCCGACCTGCGCGTCTTTTACGTCGATAGCCCCGGCGAGAGCGGCTGGGCCAAGGATCACAAGCTGCGAGGCAGGCTGTAGGCCATCGCAAGCTCCGGCGACGACGAGCGACGCGTTCGCCTCTCCAGTTCCCGCGTCTCCAGCTCCGCCCGCAGCAGGACCGCCATCCACTCCGAGAGCTTGTCGACGTCTCCTCGACGGGGGCGACCTGGATGCTCACCACGATTGGCAGTACGGACCGGGCTACCAGATTGCCTTTCCTGCAAACAGACTCGAGCCGGTCCCACCTCGGCCAGAGCTGGTCACCAGCCATATGGCCAAAACTTTCACCGTGGTTTTCGATTGACGCTCACGCTTGCGACAAAGAGAGTACATGTAGAGCTTCTTGATCACGCCCATGTGGAAGAGGGTAGACTGGATTCTAATCGCTGCAGTCGGCGTAACCGTGGGCGCCAGCATCGTCGTCGCCTATATTCTGATCCTGGCTTCCTCTTCTTTTAAGCACATTCGGGCGGCGTACCCGGTGTTGACCGCGGGAGACCCAGTTGCCACCCCGGCCACAGCCACGGACCAGCCTTCCCTCCAGGAGGGTGCGGAAATCCATGCGCAGACGGAAAGTAGCATTGCCGTTGCTCAGACCGACAATGTCGCCGTTGATGAGCTCATTCCGAAAATGCAGTCGCCTAAAACCGCTCCCTTTGCCGACCATCGCTACGACGGCGTGATAACTCCCAAGGGCATCTCCGCTATACGATCGTCCTTGCAATTGTCGCCCGATCAGGAACTGAGGTGGAGAGCTCTGGCGGCTGCCTTTGGTGATGCGGGTCGAGAACAGAAGGCGCAGGTTGACGCTGGCCAGCGTCTCACATCGGAGTTCAACAAGCAGATCTTGGCTAGGGTAATCCCTTCCGCGATCCCGCTCGTCCAGTCCCTTCGTGACGACCAGTTGAACGCTGCTGGGAGACTTGCACGGGTCTTGGGATTGAAAGACGCTTCAGCCATGGCTCAGGCTGCCCGAGCTAGCGCCTCTGGCGAACTTCTTGTGGCGAAGCCGAGAGCTGAGCCGCGGGTTACGGTGAGTCCTGCCCTGCCGCCTATCTCAAAGGCCCCGGTGTTGAGCGCTTCCCGGTATGATGGGCTGCTTACCGCCGCCGAAATCAACCGGATCAAGCTCTCTCTCAAATTGACGTCTGAGCAAGAATCCTACTGGCCGCCTGTTGCCGCAATACTTCGGGAATTGGGCCAGCAGCAAATGTCCCAGGTTGATGCCGGGCAGAAGCTTGATTACTCGATGAATGGCGCGATGGCGCAGCGGTTCTACTTTGCAGCCTCACCCCTTCTACAAACCCTATCTGAAGAACAAAAATCAGAGGTTCGGCGGCGTGCACGCATGATGGGCTTGGAGGCCTATGCTTCTTACCTTTGAGTAGATTGAGCTTCCCTGTTGCGATCCCCTCCTGGTTCCGGAGATCTCCCAGGTTCGGCTTCCCGCGCAGCGGGTTCGTTCTTCGGCCAGGACGCGACAGGACCTACCACTGGGAAACCGCTATTTTGGCGACGTTCAGGCAGTTTCGTCAGCGGTTCTTGTCAGTTTCTCCACGTGCCGGATTCGTTCGACGCGACGCGACGGTCTGGACGGGCCTCCGGACACTACGTTTCGTGACAGGATCGGAGTCCCAATTTGGAGGAAAACGTCATGGCCGCGGCGCACTCACTACGTTCGCCCCCTCGACCTGAGGACTTCGTCTTCGTCGAGGGGTCCCGAGGACCACGCCGAGAGTTCCGAATCGCTATCGGTTTGCGAGAGGGGTGGGACGAGGAGGGCCGCGTCTATGACGTTTCCGAGGCCGTGCGCACGGCCCGGGCCTGGATGGTGCGGCGGGTCGAGGCCGGACTGCCAGCAGTTTCGGGCATGTTCACCCGCGGCGAGGTCACATATGCTTGGCGCCAGTCGGATGGCAGGGTCAGTTCGGGCCGGGAGCCGGTGGCGATCTTCGCAGGGGAGGCGGTTCACGCCTATCTTGGCCACCTAACCGATACGGCGATCGAGGCGATGCTTGACGAACTTGCCGCCGAACTCGGTTCGGCCCTGGGCCAGGAGCGGATCTATCTGTCGTTCTGCGACCGAAGCTGGATCATTGATGCTGAGCAGCGGCACACGAGTGAAGTCGCCAATCAGTGATCGGCAAGCGTTGCTGTACGCGGGCAGAACACCCCAAAAGCTGTCTCTGCGTGGTCGCCAGATTGCGGACATCGACGAACAGCTGACGAGAAGATCAACGCGGCCGAGGACCGCGTACCTGACCAGCCGACCAGTTTGCAACCGCCGAAGCCGTCCTCAGTTGGCTTCCAAGCAACCGGGTCGCCGTTCGGCGCGGCGGACAATTGAACAGATTAAGGATGTGAAGGGGATGAGCGTTGTTCCAGCAGAGGCCGGCATCGAGACGGCGACGAAGCCGAAGGCGCGGCCGACGGTCTATATGGCCGTCCTGCTCGCGCTCGGACTGTCGCACCTGCTGAACGATACGATCCAGTCGCTCATCCCAGCCGTATACCCGATCCTCAAGGATGCCTTTGCGCTCGATTTCGCGAAGATCGGCGTGATCACCCTCACGTTCCAGATCGCGGGGGCGCTGTTTCAACCCGTCATCGGGCTCTACACGGATCGCCGCCCCCTCCCGTATTCAGCCGCGTTCGGCATGATCTTTTCCTTGATCGGCCTGGTGTCCCTTGCCTTCGCATCCAGCTACGCCGTCATCCTGGTCTCGGTGGCGCTGGTCGGCATCGGCTCATCGATCTTTCACCCCGAGGCGACGCGCTCGGCCCGCTACGCGTCGGGTGGCCGGCAGGGCCTAGCCCAGGGCGTCTTCCAGGTGGGAGGGCAGATCGGCGGTGCCTTGGGTCCTCTCATGGCCGCGCTCGTCATCGTGTCTCACGGTCAGCGAAGCCTCGCTCCGTTCGCCGCCGTGACTATCCTGGCCATGGTGCTGCTGACCTGGACCGCTCGGCAGCAGGAAGCGATCCGCGCGCGCTTCAACGCCGTCGTGGCTCAGGCACATGCGCGCAGTGCCCCGGTCGTTCACGCGCGGGGAACCGTCCTGTTCGGGCTCTTGATCCTGACGATCATGATGGTGTCGAAGCTGTCCTACCTGGAGAGCTTCCGGTCGTTCTACACATTCTTCCTGATCGACCGCTTCGGCGTGACAATCTCGACCTCGCAGCTGATGCTGTTCCTCGTTTTCATCGCTTCCGCAGTAGGCGTGTTTCTCGGCGGACTGTTGGGTGACAGGATCGGCCGATATCAGATCATCTGGATCTCGATCCTTGGACCGCTGCCCTTTACGCTGCTGCTGCCCTACGCGGACCTGTTCTGGACGGGCATCCTCACGATCGTCATCAACCTCCTCATGGCAAGCGGGTTTCCGTCGATCATGATCTACGCCATGGACCTCGTGCCGAAGCGCATCGGACTTATCGGCGGCCTGTTCTACGGCCTCAACTTCGCCATCGGCGGCATAGCGGCGGCGTATCTCGGCGGGCTCACGGACAGCATCGGCATCGAAAGCGTCTACAAGATCTGCTCGTTTCTGCCTGTTGTGGGGCTGCTCACGATTTTCCTCCCGAAGATCGATGATCAGGCACGTCGGATACCCGAACCGAAGGCGTGATCCGCTCCCTGGCCGGCTCCTTTCCGAGCGCGTTGATCTCCACCGCGAA
>CAWGMF010000009.1:0-5613 GCA_963823605.1 uncultured Alphaproteobacteria bacterium
AGCGTGTCCGATACGAAGTCGAGGCTCCAGCGCTGGTTCGGCCCCTGCGGCAGTGTCATGGGCGCCCGTGTGCCGAGAGCCCGCTTGCGGCCGCCCCGGCGCCTCACCGTCAGCTTCTCCTCACGATAGAGCCGAAAGAGCTTCTTGTGATTGAGGCTGACGCCCTCGCGCCGCAGCAGGATGTGCAGCCGCCGATAGCCGAACCGGCGACGCTCCGCCGCCAGAGCCCGAAGCCGTGTCCTAACGGCGCCATCCTCTGGCTGGGTCGACGTATAGCGGTACGTCTTGGGCTCCATGCCGACGAGCCCGCAGGCACGCCGCTGCGAGTAGCCCTTCTCCTCGATCGCCCACGTCACGGCCGTTCTCCGTGCCGCGGGCGTCAGAAGTTTTTTCCGAGTGCCTCGCGGAGCGTCGACACGTCCAGCATCGCCTCAGCCAGGAGCTTCTTGAGCCTGCGGTTCTCTTCCTCCAGAGCCTTCAGCCGACGAGCGTCCGAGACCTCCATTCCGCCGTATCGCGACCGCCACGTGTAGAACGTCGCGTCGCTGATCCCATGCCGTCGACAGATCTCCGACACCGGCAGCCCTGCCTGCTGCTCCTTCAGGATCCCGATGATCTGATCCTCGCTGAACCGGCTCTTCTTCATCGTCCGTCTCCACTCGACGGACCCTAGCTTCAGACCGAGGGCATTTCAGGGGGCAAGGTCAGAGCCTCCGGGAAACTCGGTGCGGCTCACTTTGGCGACGTTGCAAGGCTTGCCACGGCCCATCCCACGGAGCAGCCGGGCTCACTTCCCATGAAGCGACTCAATGGTGCGGGTCGAGACCAGCCCTTATGCCAAGCCCTGCCACCAAAAACCTCCGGTTCCATCGCCTTGTCTGGCGTGAACGACGGTTCCCATCGTGGCCGCTTACAAGGTTCGGCTGGGCGCAATGCGGTCCGGCCGCTCTTCGGATCAAGCTGGTTAGTGACGGACTGTCTGGTCCGGCAGCAAACCGACATAAATAGTGGGCCCAATGCGACTTCGAATGGTAGCCCTGAAACTGGCGGTGCGGGCTTGCCAGCGTGCCGCGCCAACCCGCATCGTGGCAATTCCAAGCTTCGCCAAGGGACCGGCTTTGCCAACGGCGCCGCTACGCCCTCCGCTCGGTCATCACGAAGAAGACGAGCGTCAGGGCAAGAACTACTAGCAGCAGCACGAAGGAAGCAGCGGCGCCTTCGTTGAGCGAAAGGCCCAGGAAAGCACGTCGGTAGGCGAAGAAGCTCAGCACCTCTGTCGAGACACCTGGGCCCCCCTTGGTCAGAACGTAGGTCAGATCGTAGGTGCGGAACTCGTTGATCAGCTGGATGATCACGGTGATGGCCGCGACCGGGCGGAGCATTGGTAAGGTCAGATACCAGAACTGTTGCCAGGCTCGCGCACCATCGACTTCAGCGGCCTCGTAGGGCTCTCGCGGCAAGGCCGCGAGACCGGCGGCCAGGATCAGCACGACGAAGGACATCTGTTGCCAGATATCGACTCCGACCATGGTCCAGAACGCGAGATTGGGTGTGCCGAGCCAATCGAGGCGCGGCAACCCCAGCGCTTCCAGCGTGGCGTTCACGATGCCAAGATTGGGCTGCAGCAGCATGCGCCAGATCAGCCCGACGCTGATGGGCGACATGGCCATCGGGACGGTCAGGATCGCGAAATAGACCGGCTTCAGCGCGACAACGCGGTTGAGCAGGAGCGCGAGGCCCAAGCCGATTGCGAACTCGCCCGTGACCGTCACGAAGGAATAGCCGAAGGTCAGCCAAAGGGCGTGCCGGAATGCGGGATTTCCAAGCACGCTTGAGAGATTGTCCCAGCCCACCAAAGGCAGCAGGCTGGGATGCAGCAGGGTCAGCGACGAGACGGCCATCACGGCCGCATAGACGAGCGGGAAGCCCATCACGACCGCCAGGAGCAAGAGGCCCGGAAGCGCGAAAGCCCACCCGATCCTCCATTCGCGGTCGAAGCGCAGGCTTAGCGACACCGGTCCCTCCAGGAGCTCATTGCGCCGAAGCGGCCTACTTCGCCTTCTTCATGAGGTCGTCGAGGCCCTGAGCCGCCGCTTTGAGCGCGGCGGCGTTGTCGGCTTGACCGCCTGCTGCCAGCGAAAGCTGGGTACCGAGCACGTCCTCGTATTGGGCCGAATAAGCGAAGATCGGGAAGGGCTTCCCGCTCGCCACGACCTGTTCGGCGATCGTGTAGCTCGGATATTTCGCCAGAACGGTCGCGTCCTTGTAGACGTCCGAGCGGACCGGCGCATGGCCCTCGAGAGCGCGAGCGACGGAGATCTTCTTGCTCTGCACCCACTGGATGAAGGTCCAGGCGGCATCGCGAGTCGGCTCGTCGACGTTCTTCGGAATGCCCCAGCCCCAGCCGCCGCTTTCGCCGTGGCCGCCCGGCATCACCGTGAGCGCCACCTTGCCGGCGACGGTCGGACATTTCTTGGCATCGTCGATCTGCGGCAGCATCCACCAGTAGGTGATCATGCTGAAAGCCTTGCCGTCGCACATGAGCCGCTGGGTGTCGTCGAGCGTGGCCGACAAGGCGCCCTGCTGCGCCCCGTTCTTCACGTTGTCGACATAGAGGTCGATTGCGGTCTTGCCGGCGGGACTGTCGAGCGCGACCTTGCCGGTGTCGTCGAGGTAGCTGCCGCCAGCCGAGAACAGGTAGTTCGAGAACTCCATGCTGTTCGGATCACCGCGCTGGCCCTGCATGGCGGCGCCGGCGATCCCCGCCTTGGCCTTCATGAACTTCGAGAGCGCGACGTAGTCGGCCAGTGTCTGCGGCGGCTGCAGGGCGCCCTTGTTCTCGGCCTTCCAGGCCTCCGCCAGCTTGGGATCCTTCAGGAGGTCGGTCCTGTAGATCATCCCCATGCTGTAGTTGTACATCGGGATGAGGTAGAGGCCGCCCTTGCTCCGCCCGACGAGTTCGAGCATCGAGGGGATGAAGGGCGAGACGTCGAACTTCGATTTCTCCACCAAGGGTGTGAGCTCGGTGAGCCAGCCGGCGGCCGGGAATTCGCCGGCCCAGAGGAAGTCGACTTCGAGCACGGTATAGGCGCTGCTGGCGCCCGTCAGCTGAGTGACGAGCTTGTCGTGCATGTCGCCGTAGGCGAGCTTCTCGAACTCGACCGAGATGCCGGTCTCCTTCTGGAACTCGGGCAGCATGGCTTCGATGATCTGGGTTTCGGGCACATCCTCCATCAGGGCGCGCAGGGTGATGGGGTCGGCCTTGGCGGGGAGCGTCAGGGCGAGCGCCGCCAGGATAGCTGGATGTGGCAAGCAGAAGCGATTTCATGGTCATGGCTATCCTACCCTTTCGAACTGCATCGAACTCCGCTCCCGCCTGCCGGAAGCGGCAACTCCGAACTATTTGACGCTGCCGAAGGTCAGCCCCTGGACGATGAAGCGCTGGATGAAGCGCGAGGCGATCACGAGCGGCAGAATGGCCAGCGACGACGCCTGCCGAAACCTTGGCGATCTGCACGCCGTTCGAGCTCTGCAGGGAGGCGAGCGCCACCGGGATGGTCTGGGTCGATGGGCCCGTGAGGACCAGCGCGAACAGGAACTCGTTCCAGGACAGGATGAAGCCGAGCACCCCGGCCGCCGCGATGCCCGGCAGCGACACCGGGATGACGATCCGCCAGAAGGCGCCCCAGGCCGTGGTCGCCGTCGGTCATCGCGGCCCATTCGAGATCGATCGGCACGCCTTCGAAGAAGCCCATCAGGATCCAGGTCAGGAACGGCAGGTTCAGCGCCGAATAGGCCAGGATCAGGCCGGGGATCGAATTGGTGAGCCCGACCGCGCGGAAGATCGCGAAGGTCGGCAGCACGAGGGCGACGGGCGGCAGCATCTGTGTGGCCAGAACGAGGAAGCGGGCGAAGCGACCGCCGGTGCGGAAGCGCGCGAAGGCATAGCCGGTCATGGCCGCGAAGGGCAGAGCCACCAGGACCGAGCCGAGCGCCACGACGACGCTGTTGAGGTAGAAGAGGCTGAAGTTGTTGCGCGTCAGCAGGGCCGCGTAGTTGTCGAAGGTCAAGCCGGGAAGAACGCTCGGCGAATAGGCCTGCGGCTCCGGGCACGAAGCTCGTGCGCAACACCCACAGCGGGGGCAGCACGATGAGCACGCACATCAGCATCAGACCCACATGCACCCCGAAACGGGCGCCGCGGGAGTCCAAGGCCGCGCTCACGCCACCCTCGCGGCGCGGGACTCGGGGATCGGGCGCGGAATGAGCTGGGTGGTATCCGCATCGAACAGGTGCATGGGGCGCGGGTCGAGATAGAGCGTGACCTCCTGCCCCGGCTGCGGCCGCGAAGTGGCGGCTGAGCCGGACCGAGATCTCCGCGGGGCACCCTGGCCGGGCCCGCCCATCTGGCCGACCAGCACGAGCTCGGCGCCGAGCGCCTCCACCGCGACGACCGTGAAGGCGATCGGCTGCCAGTCGGCGCGCGCGGGGCTTCGTAGAAGTCTTCCGGGCGCACGCCCAGGATCACGGGCCTGCCGACATGAGGGCGCGTAGGCGGCCCGGTAGCCGGTGCGGGACCGCGACGCTCAGCCCGCCCGGGACCTGGAGCGTCAGGCCGCCGTCGGCCGCGCCTTGCAGCGCGGCCGGGATCGAGGTTCATCGGCGGGCGTCGCGAGGAAGCGCGCCACGAAGGTGTCGGCCGGATTGGCATAGACCTCGAGCGGCCGGCCGACCTGGATCATCGACCGCCGCGCATGATGCAGATGCGATCGCCCATGGTCATCGCCTCGACCTGATCGTGCGTGACATGCACGATGGTGCGGCCGAGCCGGCGGTGCAGCTTGACGAGTTCCAGCCGCATCTCGCCGCGCAATTGCGCGTCGAGATTGGACAGCGGTTCGTCGAGCAGGAAGGCGGCCGGGTCGCGCACGATGGCGCGGCCGAGCGCCACGCGCTGGCGCTGCCCGCCCGACAGGGCCGCGGGCTTGCGGTCGAGATAGGGTGTGAGGCCGAGCAGGACGGCGGCCTCGATCGACCTTGGTTTGAATGAGCGCCGGCGGCGTGCCGCGCATCTTGAGCCCGAATGCCATGTTCTGGCGCACGGTCATATGCGGATAGAGGGCGTAGCTCTGAAACACCACCGCGACGTTGCGGTCGCGCGGCGCCATGGCGTTGACGGGCTTGTCGCCGATCAGGATCTCGCCGTCCGAGATGCTTTCGAGCCCGGCGATCATCCGCAGCGTGGTGGACTTGCCGCAGCCCGACGGGCCGAGAAAGATGATGAACTCGCCGTCCTCGATGCGCAGCGAAACGTCCCGCACGCCGTAGATGGTCGGCGCGTAGCGCTTGGAGACGTGCCGGAGCTCGATCGAGGCCATTCTCTTATTCGGTCAGCGGCGCAAGGCCGAAGGGCTTTGGCCGCTTCAAGACATCACTTGCGTGCCACCGCAGACTCCAGAGTGACAACATTTTCGAACATTTCAAGAATGATTTTGTCGGATTATGTTCAGAGCGAGGCGGCCGTTACGAGGAGGGCCTGCTCAGGTCGTATAAACCCCACCGGTGACATTGATGCCCTGTCCCGTCATGAAGCGAGCGCCCGAGGAGCACAGA
>CAWGMF010000010.1:0-567526 GCA_963823605.1 uncultured Alphaproteobacteria bacterium
GCTTGCTGTACGCGTTTGCAGGAGCCTTATTGCCCTTGCCTTCCTTCTGGTCTCGAGCGGTCTGACCGGCCGCATTCCTTGCGCTTTGTGCGGGCGAGGTTTCGCTTGTTGATCTTGGCATCTTCCTGGTTCGAGGCGCCGGCCTCGTGCAGCGCGATGGCGATCGCCTGCTTGGGATTCTTGACGCGCTTGCCGCCGCGGTTCTCAAGCTCGCCATGTTTGAACTCGTGCATGACGCGTTCGACGGTGTCCTTTTGGGCGGGCGATTGCTTGGCCATCGAAAATCTCCCTCTTCGCCTGCGAATCAAACCGCGGCGGCCGGGAACGGGTTCCCGATTGATGCCTATGATCGCATTGATCGTGGCATACGGCGCGGCTGAGCCTCGTCGTGGGGAAATTGAGTGGGAAGGGAACAGATGAGCAAGGAACGGGTGGGGTTCATCGGCGTGGGTCTGATGGGCCACGGGATGGCCAAGAACATCGTCGAGAAGGGTTTCCCGCTGGCGGTGCTTGGCCACCGCAAGCGCGAGGCCGTCGAGGATCTGAAGAGCCGCGGCGCCACGGAAGCGAGCACGCCGCGGGAGCTCGCGCAGGCGTGCGAGATCGTCGTGCTCTGCGTCACGGGATCGCCGCAGGTGATGGCGCTGATCGAGGGCCCCGATGGGCTCGCGTCGGCAGGCAAACCCCTGGTCATCGTCGACTGCTCGACCTCCGAACCTGCCGTCACGACGCGGCTCGCAGCCGAATTGGCACCCCAGGGCATCACGCTGATCGACGCCCCGCTGAGCCGGACACCGAAGGATGCGTGGGAGGGTACTCTCGATGTCATGGTCGGGGGTGACGAGAGCGTAGTCGCCCGCGTCCGCCCGGTGCTCGACTGCTTCGCCGGCCGTGTGGTGCCGACTGGACCGACCGGCACCGGCCACACCATGAAGCTCCTCAACAATTTCCTCTCGATGGGATATGCGGCGCTCTATTCCGAGGCCTTGATGCTGGGTGCCAAAGCGGGCCTTACGCCGCAGGTTTTCGACGGCGTGATCCGTGGCGGCCGTATGCATTGTCCGCTTCTACGATACATTCTTCAAATACGTGCTGGAGCGGGATCGCAACGCGCACCGCTTCACGTTGAGCAACGCGTTGAAGGACACGAGCTATCTCGCGGCCTTCGCTCAGGCCGCGCAGGTTGCCAATCCCGTCGGCGCGGCGGTGCGCAACAGCTTCGCACAGGCTGTGGCAGCCGGCCGAGCCGATGACTATGTTCCGATGCTGTCGGACTTCATCGCGGAAGCAAATGGTACCAAGCTCACGGGGTGACCGGCTTCGCATCTCGGAGAGGTTAGTGGCACGACGGCGAAAGCAAGAGATCGGCTTTCCGCCGCCGAAGCCGGCTACCCTCTGCGCGCTGTGCGACAGGCCGATCCCGCCCCAGGCGCGCGCCAGCCGCCACCACCTGACGCCCCGCCTCAAGGGGGGCGCCAAGCTCGGAACGGTGCTGCTCCACCAGATCTGCCACAGCGCCGTGCACGCCCGCTTCTCAGAGGCGGAACTCGCCCGTCGATACAGCAATGCCGAGGCGCTCAAGACCGCACCGGAGCTGGCCGAGTTCTTGGCCTGGCTGCGGACGAAGCCGGATGATTTCCACGCCCCGACGAAAGCGACGCGGTCACGCGCGACAGCCGAGCGGGCGCGGCGCCTGCGCTGAGGCGCTCAGGCCACCGCCGTTGGCCGCTCGGCATTCTTGGCAACACCGCGGATCTGCTGCAGCACCTGATCCAGGAAGCGCTTCCCCGCATCGGTCAACACCGCCATGTCGCCGTCCACCTTGGCGAGGCCGAGATCCTGAACCTCGCGGACGCCCTGCGGATCGGCCGCGTGACCGGCGTGGTCGCGCAGGATCACTTCCGCGACGTGCTCGCCTGAGTTCAGCGCGTGATAGGCCGCGAAGGCGAAGATCGACAAACCCTTGTCGCTGAGCATCGGCATCGGCACGGCATCCTCCTCAATGGTGCGTCGCCGTGATCTAGCGCCCGGTTCCGGACGGGCCACCGCGCGCCGTCACATTGGCTTGTCCACATCGACGCACGGCCGTGTGCGAGGCGGCCTGCTTCCCACGTTCGACCGGAGCCCGTATGCAGGCACATGACTGCGAAGCTGGCCGGCGTCGGCGCTATCCTTCTCTGGTCGAGCCTTGCCCTGCTGACCGCGGCCAGCGGGGCGGTCCCGCCGTTTCAATTGGCTGCCTTGACGTTTGCGATCGGCGGCGGCGTCGGCTTGGTTGTCACCCTGGCGCGAGGCCGATCGAGCGCGCTGCGGCAGCCCTGGCGGGTGTGGCTCGTGGGCGTAGGCGGCCTGTTCGGCTACCACGCCTTGTATTTCGCCGCCCTGCGCCGCGCGCCGCCGGCGCAGGCGGGACTGATCGCCTATCTCTGGCCGCTGCTCATTGTGCTCCTGTCGGCAACGCTGCCAGGGGAGCGCCTGAGCATCCGCCACCTGATCGGGGCCGGGCTCGGGCTGATCGGCGTGGCCGTGCTCATGACGGGTGCCGGCGGCGATGGCGCGGGGTTCGACGCTCGCTACGCTGGGGGCTATGCCCTCGCCCTCATCTGTGCCTTCGTGTGGTCGGGCTATTCGGTGCTGTCGCGCCGGCTGAAGGCGGTGCCGACGGAAGCCGTGACCGGCTTTTGCCTTGCCACCGCCCTGCTGGCCACGGTGACCCATTTCGCGCTGGAAGCCACGGTCTGGCCGGCTTCCGGTCGAGAATGGGCTGCGGTCCTCGGCCTGGGCCTCGGGCCCGTGGGCGCGGCATTCTTCCTGTGGGATTTCGGCATCAAGCACGGCGACATTCGGGCCCTGGGCGTGCTGTCCTACGCCGCCCCGGTTCTGTCGACCTTGATCCTGGTCCTCTGCGGTTTCGCGCCCGCCAGTCCGAGCCTCGGCGTCGCTTGCCTGCTGATCGTGTCAGGGGCGGCGACCGCCTCCTTCGGGCCACGATCTCAGCTTGCGGCCGAGGCTGCCGCTGGGGCAGACCGGGCCGACCTCGCGGTGCGGTCTGCCGAATAGTTGATGACTTACTCGGCGTCGGCCGCTGCAGCCTTTGGCTTCAGCACCATGCGACCCCGGTACATGCCGCTCTTCAGGTCGACGTGATGGGGACGGCGCAGCTCGCCTGAATCCTTGTCTTCGACATAGGTCGGCTGGGCGAGCGCATCCGCCGAACGGCGGAAACCACGCTTCATCGGGGAAGTTTTGCGCTTCGGAACGGCCACGGGAGAGCTCCATAAGAAAAAGGGCCGCCTCGCGTTCGACGAGGCAGCGCCAGAATTGTGCGGGGTCGATACACCGGTTCAGCACAAATGGCTAGTCGGTTGGCGATCTCGGGCGACGTCCGCCGGAAATGGTCCGAACGGACCGTGGGTGTGACGCTCGAAAGATGACAGCGCCCCAGACTCTTTCGAACCGATAGCCGTACGCGATGCAGGGTTATCTGCAGCTACATCGGCGCATACAAGGTTGACAAGCTGCCCGATAGAAGCCGGGCCAAACTCGGCTTGGCTGGCGCGAGATTTAATCCACGTCCGTCCCAGATTCCGCATGGCAGCCATTGCAATCAGGAATGGGTTATGCAAAATCAAAAAAAGAGCCGCCCGAAGGCGGCCCAAGTCTAGGGAGGAAACGCCCAAGAAGGGCATGCGGTGCGAACACCGCATTCGAACTATGATTGTGCGCCGCACATAACGCAAGCGCTTTTCTCGTCGTCGGGCCGCCTAAAAGGTCACGGTTTCGTGAGGGGTTAAGCTTTGTCGCGTTCAGGCGCAAGACTCACGCGCTCGAACTGTCCTGTTTTTCTGAAACGGTACAGATAGGTTGGGACAATCGCCTCGAGCGCCTGAGGCTCGATCCCAAGGCCTGAGAAGTCGCGCCGCTCGGCTTTCGCGCCTGCGGATACCACGTTGTCGACCTGCAGCAGCTTGATCTGGTCACGCGTCAGCCGCAGCATTGAAGGCATGGCTCCCAACGTAAGCCCATCGGCGACCTCCGAGACGAAGGCCGGGGCGGTGGCCAATCCGAACGGGAGCGGCAGGAGCGCGCGGTGCCGGCCTGTGACCTGGCACACATAGCTCATCAGCTCGCGAAACGTCTTCACCTCGGGTCCGCCAAGCTCGTAGATCGTGCCGGGCGGGGCACGGCCTTCGAGCACTCTCGCGACGGCTTCCGCAACGTCGCCCACATAGGCCGGCTGGAATTTGGAGCCGCCACCGCCGAGCAGGGGAAGCACGGGCGAGACTCGCGCAAGCGCCGCGAAACGGTTGAAGAAATCGTCCTCCGGACCGAACAGCAGGGACGGGCGCACGATCACAGCCCCGGGCACGGCTTCGCGCACTGCAGCCTCAGCCCGGCCTTTGGTTCGCGCGTAATCAGCGTCGCTGTCCGGGTCGGCGCCAATGGCCGAAACATGAACGAGGTCGGCAATACCGTGTCTCGCTCGCGGCGCGGGCCACGGCGCGCGCGCCGAAGCTGTGGACCGCGTCAAAGTTCTGCCGCCCGCGTGAGGCGAGAATACCCACGAGATTGACGACGGCATCGCTGTTGCGCATCGCTGCTGAAACCGAGGCCGGATACCGCACATTGGCCTGCACCGGCTGGATTTGGCCGACGCGGCCCATGGTCTGGAGATAGAAGGCGAGATCTGGCCGGCGCGACGCCACCTTGATCCGCCAGCCACGCTGCGCCAGAGCGCGAACCACATAGCGCCCAAGGAAACCCGACCCGCCGAACACCGTGATCAGGCGCTCATTGGCAATCTCGAATTGAGGCATGCGCATCCCGATAAAAGCAGATCGCCCCTGCATAATGAAACTGTCCCAACGTGTATAGCGGCGCGGGCTGAACGCCGAAGACGGCTTATCGACATTTAGCCGGAGGGCGTGTATAGGCGCGAGCCTCAACTCATAACAGCGCGCCGAAACGCTGCGGGCTCACGGGCCTGCGTCGGCAGGAGAATTTGTTCGATGAACATCATCCAGACTCTGGAATCAGAGGAACTCGCCCGCCTTACGTCGAAGCGCGCCGTGCCGGAGTTCGAACCCGGCGACACGCTGGTCGTCAACGTCAAGGTGAAGGAAGGCGAGCGCACCCGCGTGCAGGCCTACGAAGGCGTCTGCATCGCCCGCAGCGGCGGCGGCATCCAGGAAAGCTTCACTGTCCGCAAGATTTCCTACGGCGAGGGCGTGGAGCGCGTGTTTCCGGTCCACTCGCCCAACATCGACTCGATCAAGGTGGTGCGCCGCGGCAAGGTCCGCCGCGCCAAGCTCTATTATCTGCGCGATCGCCGCGGCAAGTCGGCCCGCATCGCCGAGCGCACGGACACCAAGCCTAAGGCCGGGGCCGCCGCCAAGGGTTGAGCCGCAGCCACCCACGCGTTCGCTGGGGCGACGCCATCGGCGGCGCGCCCGGTGCTTCCGCCGGGCGGCTCGTCATCTTACATTGAGGTTCCATCGCCTGCGGGACACAGCCTGTCGGCGATCTCGAGGATAAAGGACATGGCAGGACATCCGCGCACTCTCTACGACAAGATCTGGGATGATCATGTCGTCGATCGCCAGGACGACGGGACGTGCCTCCTCTACATCGACCGGCATCTTGTCCATGAGGTGACCAGCCCGCAGGCGTTCGAGGCGCTGCGGATCGAAGGCCGAAAAGTCCACGCGCCCGAAAAGACGCTGGCGGTTGTCGACCACAACGTGCCGACCTCCGACCGATCGCAGGGCATCGCGGACGAAGAGAGCCGCATGCAGGTGGAGACCATCGCCCGCAACGCGCGCGAGTTCGGCATCGAGTATTTCGACGAACTCGACACGCGCCAGGGCATCGTCCACATCATCGGCCCGGAACAGGGCTTTACGCTGCCCGGCACCACCATCGTATGCGGCGACAGCCACACCTCGACGCATGGGGCCTTCGGGGCGCTGGCACACGGCATCGGAACCTCCGAAGTCGAGCACGTGCTGGCCACGCAGACGCTGATCCAGTCCAAGGCCAAGAACATGCTGGTGCAGGTGGACAACACCTTGCCGCCGGGCGTGACCGCCAAGGACATCATCCTGGCCATCATCGGCGAGATCGGCACGGCTGGCGGCACCGGCCACGTGATCGAATATGCCGGCGAAGCCATCCGCGCGCTGTCGATGGAAGGGCGGATGACGGTCTGCAACATGTCGATCGAGGGCGGCGCCCGGGCCGGCATGGTGGCGCCCGACGAAAAGACGTTCGCGTATCTCAAGGGTCGGCCCAAGGCGCCGAAGGGCGAGCTATGGGATCGTGCCCTCGATTACTGGGCGACGCTGCACTCCGACGAGGGCGCGCATTTCGACAAGGTCGTGCGGCTCGACGCCGCCAAGCTGCCGCCGATCGTCAGCTGGGGCACGAGCCCTCAGGACGTAGTCTCAGTCACCGGCACGGTGCCGCGCATCGATGAGGCGGGCACCGCCGAGAAGCGCGACTCCATCGCGCGCGCGCTCGACTATATGGGCCTCAAGGGCGGTGAGCGGATCCAGGACCTGAAGCTCGACCGGGTTTTCATCGGCTCCTGCACCAACGGCCGCATCGAGGATCTGCGCGAGGTCGCCAAGGTTGTGGAGGGCCGGCGGGTCGCCTCGAGCGTCGACGCCATGATCGTTCCCGGCTCCGGCCTCGTGAAGATCCAGGCCGAGGCTGAAGGCCTCGATCGTATCTTCAAGGAAGCTGGCTTCGATTGGCGCGAACCAGGCTGCTCCATGTGCCTCGCCATGAACCCCGACAAGCTCAAGCCGGGCGAGCGCTGCGCCACGACGTCGAACCGCAACTTCGAGGGGCGCCAGGGCTACAAGGGCCGGAGCCATCTGGTGTCGCCGGCCATGGCGGCCGCTGCGGCCATCGCGGGCCACTTCGTCGACGTGCGCGAGATCGCCTGATTGCGATACCGGCGGATCGGTCGGCCGCCAGGATAGACGGCCGACAGAGGTTGCCTTTTGCCAGCCGGGCGTCCGCTCTGTAAGCAGATGCAAGGCCGCTTGCCGAAACTGGTAGACGGAAGGCACTTAAAATGCCTCGGGCTCCGCCCGTGTGGGTTCGAGTCCCACAGCGGCCACCAGCCTCAGGCCGTCAGCACCGCCTGAGCGGGTAGGGCATCCAAGGTATCCGCGGTCGCCGGAACCAGTTCGGATGCGCCGTCGAGCGCCGACGCTTCTCGCATCTCGCGGACATCGACCGTGACCCGCATGCCGAGGCTATCGGCCGACGTGCCGAAGAAGGTTCCGGACAGTGGTATCGCCTGCCGCGAGTCGCGCGCAACCGCCACGCGGATGAGATCGCGGTTGCCGACGATCCCGTTCGTCGGGTCGAATTCCACCCAGCCGGCGCCGGGCAGGTACACCTGGCACCACGCATGCGTGTTGCCGCCGCCGACATAGTCCTCATCGTCCTGCGCCGGCACATGCAGATAGCCGGAGACGAAGCGCGCCGCGAGACCCAGCGCCCGCACGGCCTCGATCATCAGCACGGCAAAGTCCCGGCAGGTGCCCTTGGACGTGGACAGCGTGGTGATCGGGTCCTGCGTTCCATGCTCGTGGCGGTGGGTGTAGTGGAATCCCTCCTTGATGGCATAGGTCATCGTCATCAGGAGCTGGCCGGTGTCGGTCATCCGGCCGGGCTTCAGGAACCGCTTCACCCAGCGGTCCACCTTGTGCTCGGGGTCGAGATATTGCCGCTCGATCAGCCGCACCAGGTCCGGCATCTCCTCGGCCCCATAGGTGAAGGGGTAGGTGCGGGCGTAATCCTCGATGGAGAAGTCGGGCGTGTTGAGCGGCGTATGGTCGAGCACGATCGAGGCGTCAAAACTCAGCCGTTCAGCTTCTCCCGCAAAGCTGGCGATCGCCACGCAGTTGCCGAACACGTCGTGCAGCCAGCGGATGCGACGCGGCTCGGGCGTGATGACGAGGTCGGAGGAGATGAGCCGCTGATCGTAGCTGTCCCGCGGCCGGAACAGGATGCGATGGTCCCCGAAGCGGACCGGCTTCTTGTAGGAATAGGTCGTGACATGGCGGACGGAGAGGACGCTCATGATCGGCGACGGGCCAGGCTGGATTCAGTAGGGCGCCGTCCAATCTCCCGCGTCCCGATCGCCGTGCGGTCGTGCCTCCAAAAGGCCGCCGACCGCGTCGGAGCTGAAACTCGTGCTGTAACTCTGGGCATGGCTGGTGCTTTCCAGCACCTCCTCCGTGATGACCGTGAAATTGCGGAGATAGGACGGTCCGAATCCCGTGGAAATTGCCACATCGATCGCGTCGCGGCCATAGGCCATGACGATGCGGCCGATGCGACGCGTGTTGTGGCGGGCATCGAACGTATACCACCGTCCGTCGAGATAGACTTCGAACCAGGCCGAAAAATCCATCGGATCGGGCACGGCGGGTACGCCGATATCGCCAAGATAGCCGGTGGCATAGCGGGCCGGGATGTTCATGCATCGGCACAGCGTCACCGCGAGATGCGCGAAGTCGCGGCAGACGCCGACCTGCTCGAAATGGCCTTCGCTGGCGGTGCGCGTGTTGCGCGCGAGCTGATAATCGAACCGGATGCGGCTGTGGGCGTAGTCGACGATGGCCTGCACGCGCGGCCAGCCGCGCGGCACGTTCCCGAATAGGGACCAGGCAAGGTCGCTGAGCAGTTCCGTGTCGCAGTAGCGGCTGGCCATGAGGTAGATGAGCACGTCGTCGGGAAGATCCTGGACGTCGTGCTCGCGAGCGTCCCAGTTCACCGCGTCAAGCGCGCCGCTATCCTGGATGACGAAATCGGCCGAGACGCGGGTCTCGCCGGGCTGCGCCAGGATCCGCGTGATGCGATTGCCGAAGGCATCCAGATAGGTGCGCGACGGCAGCCAAGGATCGAAAGCGATGGTTTGGGCGGTGAGCAGGTCCCGCTCGCGTTCGGGCCGGATATTGAGACAGAACAACATCGCGGTCGGAATCGTGCAGCTGTAGGAGATGTCGAAGCCGCACCTGATCTTCATGGGGCTACCCTTGGAAACGCCAGCGGGCCTTGCAAAAATCGGTGCAGGCCATCGCCGTAAAGCCGATTGGAGCGGTTTTGTTCAACGCCGTGCTCAGGGATGCAGCGCGCGAGCCGTTCTGCTTCAGGGATGAGCAGAATGCCGAATATTAACAGCGGTAAACCACGCTATGCGGTGGGCGTCCGTCTGCGATGCAGCAGGCTATGTTGCGGCGCACAATAGCGCGGACTACCTTCGTAGAGAGCCTGGGGAGGTTCACCGAAACGGTTCAAAGCCGAAAGGAGAACCCAATGTTCTACAACCTGATTGCTGCCTTCAAGGAACGCCTTGCTCAACGCCGCCACTACGCGCGCCTCATCGCCGAGATCGAGTCGCTCAACGCCCGCGATCTTCAGGAACTCCGTGCCGACCCAATCGAAATGCGCCGCCAGGCGTGGATCAGCGTGTACGGCGAATCACGTGCGTGAGTTGAGCGGTGTCCCGAGGGCCGCCCCCGCGGCCCGGGACGCTCTCGCTGGATCCTTGAGCCTCGCCTGTCGCTAGGCCGGACTGCCTACGTGAGCGAAACAACACGCTCGCGGACTGGCGTCGGCCCCAAACCACCTCGCCTCAGAGCAAAGCGAACGAAGCCGCGGCGTAGGCTCTACGCGGCCTGGGCCGTAAACCGGTCCCGAACCGGAGGCAGTGCGCGCAGCGCGGGCTTCGCGAAAAGATAGCCTTGGAACAGCCGAATGCCGAGGTCGCGCAGTGTGGCGAACTCCAGCTCGGTCTCCACGCCTTCGGCCAGCAGGGTCACTGGCAGTGCGTTGGCCATGGCCACGATGCCGGTCACGATAGCGCGCCGGACGCGGTCCGTATCGATGTTGCGGATGAGGTTCATGTCCAGCTTGAGCAGGTCGGGCTGCAGCGCGGCGAGCAGGTTCAGACCCGAATAGCCCTCGCCAAAGTCGTCGATCGCGGTGATGAAGCCGAAGCGTTTGTAGGCCTCGACGATGCTCGTCACTTTTTTCACGTCGGCCATTTTCTCGTTTTCGGTAAATTCGAACATGAGCTGCTCGCGCGCGAAGCCGACCTTGGCGGCCGCCGCGAGTGACGTGCGGATGCAGGCCGAGGGCTCGTAGACGGCGTTCGGCATGAAATTGATCGACAGCCGATAGTTCTCTCCGCCGAACAGCGGGCCGGCGGTTTCGATGGCCTTCACGCGGCAGGCCTGGTCGAACCGATAGCGGTTCTCATCCGTCACGCGCGCCAGCACCGACGGTGCCGACTTACCGTCGGGTCCGCGCACCAGGGCTTCGAAGCCCCAGACCCGATCGGAGGTCACGTCGACGATCGGCTGAAACGCCATGGCGAAATCAAACCCTAGCGGTTCATTATCGCGGCACGCGCCGCATTTGGCCTGATCGCTGCCCATCCACCGAAACTCCGTCGCTCCCGAGCGACTTCAAGCGAAGCAAGTTAACGCCGCGGAAAGCCGGATGCCGCTTAGCTACGCGGAGCCGTGCGGCAGGACGACGCGGCAAGGGAGCGGGCCAACCATGATCGTCGCCACGACTAACGAGATTGCCGGCTTCCGGATTGTCCGCCACCTCGGCCTATGCCGCGGCCTCACGGTTCGCTCGCGCAGCGTCGTGGGCAATATGTTCGGCGGCCTGCAATCGATCTTCGGCGGCAAGATCAGCGTCTATGCCAATCTGGCCGAGCAGGCGCGTGAGGAAGCCTATCAGCACATGGTCCAGCATGCCGAGCAGGCGGGAGCCAATGCCGTGATCGGGATGCGCTACGACGCGAACGAGATCATGGACGGGATCACCGAAGTGCTGGCTTACGGCACGGGCGTGGTCGTCGAGCCGGCCTGAACGGATCGGAATCCCGTCCCGGCGTCAGTGCCCGCCGCCGCCCGCGGCCCGCGCCGGCTTGTTGATGAAGGGCGTCACCGCCGCCAGTGCCACGAACAGCACCGTCAGGCATAGGAAGACGTCGGCCAGCGACATCACCAGCGCCTGCTGACGCACCATCAGAGCAAGCTGCTTGGTGGCCGCAACGGAAGCGTCGGAGCCGAACCGGGCGAACGCGTCCGTCATGTTCGACAACGTCTGTTCCGCCTGCTCGTGACCCCAGGCGACACTTTCGTGCAAGCGGGCCATGTGCAGGTCCCAACGGTTGTTGAGCACGGTGTTGATCAACGCGAGCCCAATGGCGCCGCCCAGATTGCGGGTCAGGTTGTAGAGCCCCGAGGCGTTCTTGATCCGCTGCGGCGGCAGCGTCCCGAGGGCGATGTTGTTGATCGGCACCATGGCGCTCATCAGGCCGAAGCCGCGCAGCATCTGCGGCACCAGCAGTTCCCAGAAGTCCCAATCCTTGGTGATGGCCGACGCCTGCCACGTGCCGACCGCGAAGGCTGAGAAGCCCACGGCGATCATGAGGCGCGGATCGATCTTGCCCATCAGCCGCCCGACGATCGGCGCGGCCACGAACATGCACACGCCGGTGACGAACATGGTCTCGCCGATCTGCAGCGACGAGTAGCCCCGCACGCGCGCCAGATAGATCGGGTAGACGTAGGTCAGGCCGTAAAGGCCAATGCCCATGACGAAGGAGAAGACGGACCCGAACGCGAAGTTCTTGTTGGTGAAGGCCGTGAGGTCGACGATCGGCTGCTTGGCCGTGGCCGCACGCCAGAAGAACAGCACGCCGCCCGCAATCGAAAGGATCGTGCAGTTGATGACGATGCTCTCGTCGAACCAGTTCTTCTGTGGCCCCTCCTCAAGCACATATTCGGCGGCGCCGAGGAACGCCGCCATGCCGATCAGGCCGAACCAGTCGAAATTGTCGAGCAGCTTCAGGTCCGGCTTGTCGAAGTCGATGAGAGCGTAGGTGACGAGCGTCACGATGATCCCAGGCACGACGTTGACCAGAAACAGCCAATGCCAGGAGAACAGATCGGTGAGGTAGCCGCCGACCGTCGGGCCGATGGTCGGCGCGAGCGTCGCCACGAGGCCGATGACCGGCGCGATGATGGGCTGCTTTTCGCGCGGGAAAATGGTGAAGGCCGCCGCGAAGACGGTCGGGATCATGCCGCCACCGATAAAACCCTGCAGCGCCCGATAAATGATCATCTGGTTGATGTCGGTCGCGGTCGAGCACATGAAGCTCATCACCGTGAAGCCGGCGCAGGAGAGGGCGAAGAAGTAACGGGTGGAGAAGGCGCGGGAGAGGATCCCGGAAAGCGGGATCATCACCACTTCGGCAATCAGATAGGAGGTCTGCACCCAGGCGACCTCCTCCGAGCTGGCCGACAGGCCCGCCTGGATCTCGGAGAGCGAGGCCGAGACGATCTGGATGTCCAGGATGGCCATGAACATCCCGAACACCATGGCGATGAAGGCCACGAGTCGCAGTCTGGCCGACGGCTGCGCAACAGCCTTCGCCGGGCCGAGGGCAGCCCCGGCTGGGCCTGAAATGGCGGCAGCGTCGGCCATGGTCAGCGCTTCGCGAGTTTCGTCAGTGTCGACGCGAAAGCGTCGAGCCCCAGCATGCCGAGCAAGGTCGGCTGCGGCAGGCTCTCGTCGCGCGTGTGAACCTCCACCTCGACCGAGAGGCCGGGGCGCAGGAAACCTTCGTCGGCCACTTCGCTCGGAATGTGGATGCGAACCGGCAGGCGCTGCACGATCTTGGTGAAGTTGCCGGTGGCGTTCTCGGGCGGCAGCATGGAGAACTCGGCGCCGGAAGCCGGCGCGATGCTCTCGACTGTCCCCTCGATCGCCCGCGACGAGAAGGCATCGGGCTTGATCGAGACCTTCTGGCCCGGCTGAAGCCGATCGATCTGGGTCTCCTTGAAGTTCGCCTCGACATAAGCGCTGTTCAGCGGCACCAGCGCCAGCAGACGGGTGCCGGTCTGCACATACTGGCCAGGCTGCACCGCCTTGTTGCCGACGACCCCGTCGAACGGCGCTCTGATGGTGGCGAAGTCGAGATCGCGTTGTGCCTTGGCGAGCGTCGTCTCGAGTTCGGCCCGCGTCTTCTGCGCCTCGACCTGCTGCGCTTTGAGGACGTCGAGATTGGCTTCGGCCGCCGTGACCGAAGCGCTGGCGCTGGCCACGGCCGCAACCGCGCGGTCGCGGTCGGCCAACGCCTGATCGAGCCGCTGCTGCGTGCCGAACGTGCTCTGCACCAGCGTCTTGGCGCGGTCATATTCAGCGGCCGTCCGAACCTGTTCGGCCTGCGCCGACAGCAACGTCGCTTTCGCCTGGTCGATCATGGCTCCCTGGGCGCCGACCTGTCGGCCGATGCGGGCGATGGTGGCATCCTGGGTCCCGATACGCGTCCGGGCCGCATCGACCGCGATGCGATAATCGCCGTCATCGATGGTTGCCAGCACGTCGCCTTTGGCCACTCGCTGGTTCTGCACGATCGGGACTGTCGCCACATAGCCGCCGACCTTGGCCGCAATCGTGGACATATCGGCTTTCACGTAGGCATCGTCGGTCGAGACCAGGAAGCGGCCGACCATTAGCCATTTGTAGCCTTCGTAGCCGCCCCCGCCGAGTGCCGCGAGCAAGATCAGGGGCAAGACGATCCGCTTCTTCTTGCGTGGCGGCAGGATCTCGCCATTGCGGGCCGGCAAGGCCGGGGCGCCCCCGACCGTGGCCGGCGTATCCGCCGCCGAGGAGGTGGTCAACTCACCCTGCGCCACGAGAGTGGCGGCCGGCTTGTTGGTGACGGCTTGTTCGCTCATTGATGCTGATCTGACCCCGCCGGGGCCGCCTCTGTTCATTGACTGAACCGTTCGGTCAGTCGTTGACATACACCCGGCGCAGGGTCATAACAAGGGCTGACCGAACCGTTCGGTCATTTTGTTGGAGCAGTTCGTGTCAGACGCCCTTATCGCGGACCGCGCGGTGGTTGCCGATGTGGAGGGGTTCGATGACGGCGGCAAACGCCGGCAAATCCTCGATGGGGCGCGGACCGTCTTCCTGGCGAGCGGCTTCGACGCCGCCAGCATGAACGAGATCGCGCGCGTGGCCGGCGTGTCCAAGGGGACGCTGTACGTCTATTTCGACAGCAAGGAGGCGCTGTTCGAAGCGCTTGTTCGGCTCGACAAGCGGGCCCAGGCCGAGCAGCTCTGTCGCGTCGACGAGACGGCGGACCTCCGCACAGCGTTGACGGATGTCGGATACCGGCTGATCTCCCGCATGCTCGAGCCGTCCAACGTCGCGCATTTCCGAACCGTCATCGCGGTCGCGTCGAAATTTCCGCGTGTCGGCCAGGCCTATTACGAGGCAGGGCCGCGCTTCGGCATGGAGCGCCTCAAGGCCTATCTGGGCCGCCAGGCGGAGGCCGGAAATCTTGTGATCGACGATTTCGACGCGGCGGCGCATCATTTCGGCGAGCTCTGCAAGTCGCGCTATCTGCTGCGCGCCATCCTGGCGGTCGAGGAGCGGCCCACGACCGACGAGCTCAAGGCGCACATCGAGAAGGCCGTCGAGGTCTTCCTGCGCGCCTATGCCCCGATGTCCTGACCACGGGGCTGGACGATCATCGGCATCCCGTCCCGGGGGCGGAGCGACACGCGCTGGACCGGCATCACGACGTGACCGGCCACGTGGGCAAGCCGGAAATGCCGCACGACCGTCGCAAGGATGATGACTGCCTCCTGCAAAGCGAACGACGCCCCGATGCACACCCGCGGCCCAGCGCCGAACGGCAGATAGGCGAACCGGTCGATCGTGCCGCGGTTCTCCGGCAGAAAACGCGTCGGGTCGAAGCCGTTCGGGTCGTCCCACAAGCGATTGTGCCGATGCAGCACCCAGGGTGAGATGACGATCCGTGTGCCGGCCTTGATCCGGAGCTTGCCCAAACGGTCTGGACCGGCCGCGTCGCGCGTGAGCGTGGCGGCGGGCGGGTAGAGGCGCAGCGCTTCGTCGAGCACCGCCCGGGTATAGACCAGCCGCTCGAGGCCGCCGGCTTCGACCGTCCCGCGCGGCAGCTCGCGGTCCACCTCCGCCTCGAGCCGTTCCCGCACGCCGCTGTCCTGCGAGATCAGGTAGAGCGCCCAGGTGAGTGCGTTCGACGTCGTCTCGTGCCCGGCCGCGATGAAGGTCACGATGTTGGCCTTGACGTCGTCCTCCGTCAGGGCATGGCCGTCCTCAGGGTCGGCCGCCTCGAGCAGCAACGTCAGCAGATCGCGCGGTGCGCGCGCCGGGTCGCGTGCCAGCAGCGCCCGACGGTCGTCTATCATGCCGCTCACGACCGTGTCGAAGAACTGCAGGGCGGGACGCGCCCGGATGCGGCCCATGCGCGGCAACCATTGCGGCATGTCGAGGATGTCGAGCGGATCGATCTTGCCCATGGCGTCGAGATAACGGGTGACGGCCTCGGCGAAGTCCTCCGCCTTGCGGCTGAGGCCTTCGGAGAAGATGGTCCGCGCCAGAACCCGCAGCGTGGTGCGAGCCATCTCCTGCGCGACGTCGACACGGCGCCCGTCGCGCTGCTTCGCCCAGCGCGCCACGAGGTCGGCCGCCACCTCAGCCATGGCAGCCTCGAAACCGGCCACGGTGCGCGGCGCAAACAACGGTGCCAGGGCGCGCCGCTGCCGCCGCCAAAGCTCGCCTTCGGCCAGCAGCAGGCCGCGCCCGAGCCCGGCCGAGAGAACCCTGTGCTGCAGGCGATCCTTCGGATAATTGGCGGCATTGTCGACCAGCACCTGCCGGATCAGCGCAGGGTCGCTGATCATGGCCATGCGGCCCATGATACCCTCGCCGCTGAGCACGAGCTGCTCGTAATGCAGCCGCGTCCAGGTCGCGACCGGGTTGGCCCGCAGGGCCATCAGCAGTCGCACCGTTCCAATCGGGCCGGCCATAGGCTTGGGACCGGGCGCCCGGGGCCCGCGCGGCGAGGTGCCCGCGCCTGAGGCCGCGCGGGGTGTCGGGAACGAAGAGGCGACCGTCATGGCAGCTCCGGCAGGATCAACCGCATGTAGCGCGCCGGCCGTCGTTTCGCGACCCGGCGGAACAGCACAGGCACGAGCGGGACAGCAGGAGGGTTGTCCGGACGTCCATGCCTCCCCAAATCAATGCCGTGCTGCAGTCGAGCTTCGGGTACCCGTGCGATAGCGCGTGACCGACTGTGGCCTCCGGTCGCCTGATCAGCCGCTTGCACCCTCCAGGGTTCGACGGTAGAAGCCCATCCTTGCAGGGCACCACCAGCGTCGGTGGGGGATAGTTCAACGGTAGAACAGCGGACTCTGACTCCGTTAATCTTGGTTCGAATCCAGGTCCCCCAGCCAAGCGTTTACAAGGGCTTAGAGTGAAAACCTGAGGTCCTGGATGCGATTTGTTACCTGGATTTGTTACCTTTGTGTTACTCGTGTTCCTCTTACCAGTCGAACTTCTGGGGTTCGCTGAGTGAGGCTTCGAGCTTCTTGATTGCCAACTCGGCCAGACGCTGGTCCCTGCGGAGGTAGTGAGAGTCGAGGATGGACTTGACGTCCTTCAGAGAGTGACCAGTAATCGTCGCCACCTCGGCGTCTGTGCAGCCAGCGACAAAAAGCTGAGTAACTGCTGTTCCTCTGAGGTCGTGAAAGGTACGGTCAACAATTTCAGCCCTCGCTGCTGTTCTTCCCCAAGCAACAGAGAACGAGTTTCCGGTCCAGGGTCGATTGTCTGAGGAGTTGAGGATGAAGGAAGAGTGGCGTGGCATCGAGGACAGAACTGTCCTGAGGGATGCGACGACTGGGACTCTGACTTCAGCTCCAGTCTTGGATTGTGTGATCTCCAACGTTTGACCATTGGTACTACGGGTTTTTGATTGATCTCCGTTAATCGTGTTACATCAACATGGCATTGGATTAAATTTCAAAAGTGCGGATATACTATTGAATACACCGCCTCTGACTCCGTTAATCTTGGTTCGAATCCAGGTCCCCCAGCCAGCAAATTCAACAACTTAGCTTCTGCGTGGAATCCTTAGGCACCGCTCAGGCTCCTGGCTTCGCTCCCTGCCGGTCAGCTGGTGCTTAGAAGAAAACCGGCGAATTTGCCAGTTTGGTTTTCGAACCCTCTTCGCGCGACTTCGGATTACCGGTGTGGGACGCGGGACGGGCGTTCACGACGCATCTGTTCGTTATCCCGCTCACGTCCCCCTTCACGTTTAGCAGTCGTAGGATCGGCCGGCCGCTTCGTCGTCGGTGATTTCGCGACAGACCACTTTGCCGTCGAACGGCAGGGCCTGCAGCATTATCTTGAACCCGCCGTTGTCCTTGTGCGGGAACACGAGGCCGATGTTGAGCCAGAAGTCGTCCTGGCCTTAACACTTTGCTGGTTCCGTTCGATCCATTCACGCGCTTCGGTCATTCTGCTTCCATCAGCAGGGGCGCGCGACGGCATGTCAGTCAGGCCCAATTTCGATCGGACGCACGTTCATGACCGGAGAAACCAGGATCGCGCTTGTCGCGGGCGCAGGCGGCATCATCGGCAAGGCGCTCATGGAGGAGCTGGCAAGGCCGCCGGACTGGCGTGCCCGCGCCCTGTCGCGCCGCCCTGGGCCCGGAGATTCGATCGCGGCCGATTTAGGAGACGCCGAAGTCGACCAGGGCGGCCCTGACAAGGGCGGCCGACACCACGCACGTCTTCTACGCTGCCTTGGCGCCGCAGCCGGATCTCGCCGCCGAGGAAAGAGTGAATGGCGCCATGCTGCGCAATCTTCTCGATGGGCTCGCGTCGGCCGGGGCCAAGCTCGACCGCGTCGTGCTCTATCAAGGTGCCAAGGTTTATGGCGTCCATCTCGGCCCCGTTCCGTCGCCCTTCTATGAGGACGACAACCCACGCCACGTCGGGCCAAACTTCTATTTTGCCCAAGAGGACGAATTGCGCGCCCGGGCCGCAGCCGGGGGGCCGGACTGGGCCATTCTGCGCCCCGACGTTGTGGTGGGCGATGCCCCCGGCAACCCGATGAACATCGCGACCGTGATCGGCGCCTATGCGGCCCTGTGCCGGGCCGATGGCGCGGCGTTCCGATTCCCGGGGCCGGCCCCGGTCTATGACAGCGTCTTCGCCCAGGTGACGGACGCCCATGCGCTGGCGCGGGCGAGCCTCTGGGCCGCTACGGCCGCCAATGCACGCAATCAGGCCTTCAACTACGTCCATGAGCCATTCCGTTGGCGGCGGATCTGGGAGCGGGTGGCGGGGGCCCTCGACCTGCCGCTCGGGCCGCCGGTGCCGTTGCGGCTCGCGAGCCACATGGCCAGCAAAGGGCCGGTGTGGCAGCAACTCGCGGCCGAGCAGCGGCTCGTCGACAAACCCTATGAGAAGGCAGTGGGCTGGGGCTTCGGCGACTTCGTCTTCCATTCGGCATTCGATCTCGTGTCCGACATGGGCAAGATCCGCAGGGCCGGGTTTACGGAAACGGTCGACAGTGCGGAGGCCCTGATCGCCGCAATCCGGCGCCAGCAGGCGGCGAAGATCCTACCCTGGTAATCCGGGTCGACCGCACCGCGCAGGAGCCGATGTTGGCCTTCGCCGAAAGCAGACGTTCGCTCGAGGCAATCGCTGAACATGGTGTGCCCGGGTCGATGCAGCGGGCAGAACAACCTAAATATCGCGCTCCAGGTTCGAAATTGCACGGTCGCCAGGCAGTTCTGGGCAGGGCGAAGCTGTCAGCGAGGTGTTCGAGCGACCGGTCACTCGGGGCGTTGCAGCGGCATTCCATGGCCGAGCCGCGTCGCGCCTATCCCTGCCAGGGCCGCCACCTGGAATTAGGGGGCACGCCGGGCCAGTTGGGGGGCCTGCCGAGGGTTGCAAAAAGGAGCCGAGCTTGCCTGTTGGGCCGTGCGGCGACTATTCCGGTTGCGCAGAACGCACAACGACGGAAATATCGAGCCTCGCTTCATCGGGGCACAGACACGGGCGAGAACAGACATGACGAAGGATGGTGAGGAGGCCGGTGGCCACGGAGCCGCTTCTCTTCGACAGAAGCCGGAGCATTTCAGCCGCCGCTCGTTCCTGGTCGGCTCGGCTGTCGGGTTCAGTGCACTTGGGCTTGCCGGGTGTGCCACGTCCGATGATCTGTTCCGGGCCGAGGCGGTGAAGTCGTACGGGCCGGTGCCTGACGAGAAATTCCCGATTCCGGCTGTCGACATGAGCAAGAGTCGATACGAAATACCTGCGCCGGACCGTGCAATACGAGTCCAAGGAGGCGGCCGGGACGATCGTGGTCGATCCCAAGAATTTCTACGTCTACCGTGTCCAGGGCGACGGATCGGCCACCCGCTACGGCGCCAATGTCGGCCGCGACGGGTTCTTGTGGAACGGTGAGGCCTATGTCGGCCGCAAGTCTGAATGGGCGACCTGGACGCCGCCCGCGGAGATGATCAAGCGCCAGCCCGAGGCCGCCAAATATGCCCACGGCATGCCCGGCGGCCTCGACAACCCGCTCGGTGCCCGCACGCTGCACCTCTACCAGAACGGCCGCTATACGCTTTATACGATCTATGCCAGCAGCGAGCCGGAATCGATTGGCACTGGCCGCACGAGCGGCTGTGTCGGCCTGCTCAGCCAAGACATGATCCACCTGTATGCGCAGACGCCGCTCAAGACGAAGGTGGTCGTCCTCCCCGGATAGCCGGCGTGTCAGGAGTGGTCCGACGCCCAGGCTGCGCGGATGCGTTCGCCTTCTGGCGCGTTTCTTTTTCGCGCCAAGAGCGGAAGCTGGCACGCTGCCCGAAAGCGGACCTTCGACCGGTAGCCTTTCCGGCCGGCGACCCGGAACAGGCGACCGGTGTCGACCCAACTCTGACATAGGAAAAGTCCGCTTTTTGCGCCTCGAATTGAGAGCTCAAGGGACCAGCAGCCGACACGCGAGCGGGCAGTAGGTACGCTCTTACGATGGACGGGGGCGAAATGTGTCGAGGCCCAACGAAATGGTGCGCTTGCGCGTCGAAGTGAGCCCTCTCGGGCGCAGCACTATGACGGCGACAAGGGCAAGGCCAAACAGCAGCATCCGATATTCGGCAAAGCCGCGGAGCGCCTCTCCTGCGCCGATCATCACGATGGCGGCCCACATCACCCCCGTCTGGCTGCCCATGCCACCCAACACAACAATGGACAGGACCAGTGAACTCTCGACGAAGGTGAAGCTTTCCGGGCTGATAAAGGCCTGCCGGGTCGCGAAGAAGGCGCCTGCCAGGCCGGCGAAGGCCGCTCCAGTCGCGAAGGCTGCGAGCTTTGTCCGCGTGACGTCGATTCCAAGCGCACGACAGGCGAGCTCGTCCTCCCGCAGCGCTTCCCATGCACGGCCGATCGGCAGACGACGCAAGCGCGTGGTGACGAGGTTTGTCGCCAGGGCGAGACCCAGGATGATGTAGTAGAGGAAGATCATCCGCTGCATCACAGATGGCTCGATCCCAAAGGCGCCCGAGAAAGTACCCGGTCCGCCCGCCATGTCGAACCGGAGACCGAAAAGGGTCGGGCGCGGAATATCGGAGATGCCGCTCGGGCCGTTCGAGAAATCGGTCCAGTTGTTCAATACGACGCGGATGATCTCGCCGAACGCCAGGGTAACGATGGCAAGATAGTCGCCGCGCAGCCGCAGCACGGGAAAGCCAAGAACGACACCCCAGGTCGCGGCCAGGACCCCGGCGATCGGTAAGCACACCCAGAAGCCCCAGCCGAAGTTGCTGCTGAGGAGCGCGAACGAATAAGCGCCGATCGCATAGAAGGCGACGTAGCCGAGGTCGAGAAGACCCGCGAGCCCCACCACGATGTTCAAACCCCAACCAAGGACCATGTAGGTCAGGATCACCGTGCAGAGATCCACGTGATAGCGCTGCACACCCGGCAGGAAGGGAAGAACCAGAGCGATCCCGAGCAGGATCGGCTGGCTCCAGGCCCCGAGACGGCGCGCCACACTGGCGTTCCCAACCTGCGGGAGCACTGCGGCCGATCTGCATCGGGAAACGAGCAGCACCGCAAGCCGCCCGAGGAAAACAATCGCGACCGCAATGCAAACGAGGCCAGGCCGCGGAAGGAGCACGAGCCCCTTGCTGGTCTCCTGCGTCTTCAAGCCCAACATGGCACCGAAGACTCCGAGCGCCACAAGCGCTGAAAGCGCGGCGTCTCCCAGCATGCCCGGTCGGAAACCCGGGCTCACTGGGGCGGTAGACATCGAACTCGACGTCATTCCGCCGACACCGAGCCCAGCCGCCGCCTGCAAATAGGAATGCCGAGCGGCATCAAACCTTCTCCGTGTCATCGCGCCCGAGCAGGCCCGACGGCATGAAGATCAGTACAACCGCAAGAATGGTGAAGACAGCGACGTCCTTGTATTCGACGTTCAGATAGGCCGACCAAAAGGTTTCCACCAACCCGATCATCAATCCGCCGAGGACTGCCGCCGGAAGCGAACCGATCCCGCCGAGTACGGCGGCAGTGAACGCCTTCACGCCTGCGATAAAGCCGATGTAGAAATCGATCACGCCGTAGTAGAGCAGGAACATCATCCCCGCCACCGCAGCGAGCGCACTGCCCATCACGAAGGTCAGGCTGATCGTGGCGTCCGTATCGATGCCGAGGAGGCTCGCCATCTTGGCATCCTGTTCGGAGGCACGGAGAGCGCGGCCAAGGGACGTGCGGGCGATGAGCCATGTGAAGGCAGCGAGCACCACCAGGGTTGTGAGGATAATGGTGATCTGGATCCAGGAAATCTGCACCGCGAAGCCATCGAAGGCGACCTTGAACCCGCCGGTGATCATCGGCTTCAAAGATTTGACGCGCGACCCCTGGCTGACCTGCACGAAATTCTGCAGAACGGTCGACATGCCAATGGCGCTGATCAGCGGCGCAAGCCGGAAGGAACCACGGAGGGGGCGATACGCGACCCGCTCGATCGTCCACCCGTAGAGGGCCGACGTCCCGGCCGCGAAAAGAAGCGCGGCGACCAGCGCCAACGGGACGTAGGTGATCGAGACCGCGCCGAGCGCGAGGATGGCGATCAAGGCGACAAACGAACTCACCATGAACACATCGCCGTGGGCGAAGTTCACCATCCCGATGATGCCGTACACCATTGTATAGCCGATTGCGATGAGACCATAGACCATGCCGAGCGTCAGGCCGTTGATCAGTTGCTGCAACGCGTAGGCCAAGGGTTTACCTCTGCATGGTGGTGCAAGGCCGTAAGATCAGCGCGAGCAGACCCACAACACCAGCGCGTCTTCAGGGCTCGTCGAGAGGCAGCAGTGGCCCATTCGGCTGTCGAAATACATGCTGTCTCCTTTGTTCAGGACGGTCGGCTCGTAGAACTCCGTGAGAACCTGCACCGTGCCCTCGAGAACGTAGAGAAACTCCTCGCCTTCGTGCCGGACCCATTCCGCGAAGTCGTCTGCACTCCGTGCAGTGAGTTGGGAGGTAAAGGTCAGCATCTGCTTGCGGACGATGTCCGTGCAAAGGAACTCGTGGAGGTAAGTCGGTGTCTGCTGCTGGCGCCCCTCGCCGGCGCGCGTGACCGCGCGCCGAGCCGCGCCCTGGTCCGGCGGAAGGGCAACGAAAAGCTCGGTGATGTTGAGGTCGAAGCCCGCCGTCAGGCGGGTGAGAAGATCGAAGGTCGGCGACATCTGATCGTTCTCGATCTTCGAGAGCGTCGACCGAGCAACGCCGCAACGGTCCGCAGCGTCCTCGAGCGTCCAGTTGCGCTCACGCCGCAGTTCGCGCAGCCGCACGCCCAACGCATGCTCGGTTTTCCCCGGGACTGCCGTCTCGGCAGCGGCCCGGTCGGGGCGCAGCACGTGCAGCTTGTTTCCGTCCGCCATGATCAGGCCGCCATATCGTCGAGCACCGTGCCGAGCGCGTCGGACGTCATGCGGATGTCCTCATCGGTATGGGCCGTGCAGCTGAGGCTGTGGAGGGCGTTCGAAGGGCTCATGTATATGCCCTTGTCGCGAAGGCGGTTGACGACGGCGTGGAACTTGCTGCGGTCCACATGCGTGCAGAAGTCGCGATAATCCGTGACCGCGTCCTGCTCCGTGAAATAGAACTGGAACAGCGATCCGACGTTCTGCACGACAAGATGGTTTCTGTTTGTGCGACGCCCGACTTCCCGGACCGCGCTCGCCATCTTTTCGCCGAGACTCTGAAGCTTTCGGAAACCCTGCCGATCGTTGTCCAGGAGTTCCTGGATCATGGCCCGTGCAACCATGAGGCCGAGACGGGGCGCATTGTGGCTGCCGTAATGCAGCACCTTTCCCCATTCGAGCCCGTCCATGATGTGCGCAGGGCCGGCAATCGCCGCGATGGGAAAACCCTGTCCCAGCGCTTTGCCGTATGTCGTGATGTCAGGCTTGAGGCCGAAGAGTTCCGCGCAACCGCCGGCCGCAACCCGGAACCCGGTTACGGTCTCATCGAGGTAGAACAGGGCCCCGTATTTCTGGCAGAGCTCCTGCATCAGCTGCAGGTAGCCTGGCTTGGGCGGGATGACACCCATGTTGGCCATGATCCCCTCCGTCACGACGCAGGCGGCAGAACTGCCGTGCAACGCCATGGCGCGGACAAGCGCCTCCGGGTCATTCCACGGCACCAGAACCGTGTCGGCCCATGAGCCGGCGGTCAGACCGGAACTGTCGGGGAAGCGCACGGGATCGGCAGGATGGCCGAGCGACCAAGGCGACTGCGGGTTGGTGCCGACCAGCATGGCGTCATACCATCCATGATAGTGGCCCTCGAATTTGATGACCCGCTGGCGGCCCGTGACACCGCGGGCGAGGCGGATCGCGGCCATGACGGCTTCCGTTCCGGTGTTGGCGAAACGGATCTTCTCGGCATGCGGAATCAAGGGCAGGATCAGCTCGGCGAGCTGCACCTCAGCCTCGATCGCGGTCGCGAAATGCGTCCCGCGCGCCACCTCCTGCTGCACCAGCTCGACGATCCGCGGATGAGCATGGCCGAGAGGAAGCGCGCCGAAGGAGAGCATCCAGTCGAGGTATTCGTTGCCGTCGACGTCGATGAGCCGCGCCCCATGCGCCTCCCGCATATAAACCGGATGAGGGACGAAGTTGAGCGGCCCGCGGGAGGCCGATCCCACCCCCTCGACGAGCACGCGCTTGGCGCGCTCGAACAGCCGACCTGATTCACTGATGTTCATTGTGCCTCCGGTTGTGCCGGCGCCGTTCTTCTGAGCCGCTCGAAAAGGCGCGTTCAAGGCTTCCAGGGCGCATATTTGCCGTCGTGCCAGCTGTAGACGACGAACCCTTTGAAGTTGGTGCGCTCGCCTTTGTCGTTGAACGTGACGGGACCAACTGCTGTCGCGAGGTTCGCCTGTCGGAAAATCGGATCGAGGTCGGCCCAGGCGGTGCTCTTCGCTTGATTGGCGGCGGCCGCAAACAGTTGAACCGCCGCGTAAGCGTAGAGATCCAGCCCTCGGGCTCTTTGCCCTGGGCTCGAAATCGCTTCACAACCGCGTCGGCCGCAGGGATCTCGCGCGGATCGGGCAAGAACACGAACTGCGTGCCCTCGCCAGCGGGCCCGGCGACCGACCAGAAATCCGAGGTCGCGAGCGCGTCCGATCCCACAAGCGTGAAATGTGCGCCGGCATCCGCCGCCTGCCGTACCAGCAGCCCCGCCTCGGTGTGGTAACCGCCCAGGAAGACGACACCGATGTCGGCGTCCTTCAATCTGCTCACCAATGCAGATAGGTCACGCTCCTCCTACGGTCACGTTGAGGTTGAGTGTCGGCGTGACGCCCTTCTCCTTGAGGCGAGCCGTGACGACGTCGACCAGCCCCTTGCCGAAGGCGCTCCGGTCGTCGATTAGGGCGATCTTCTTGCCCGGAAAGGCGCTCAGGAGGTGATCCGCTGCCGTCACAGCCTCCAAGTCGTCCCGCGCGGTGATCTGGTAGATCGTCTTGAGCCCCCGTTCGACGACTTTGGGGTTGCTCGACACCGTCACCTCGGGAATTTTGGACTCGGCATAGACGCTCGACGCGGGGATCGTCGAGCCGGAGCAGAAGTGACCGTAAACGAAGCTGACATGATGGGCGACCAGCAGATTGGCGGCACTCACGGCTTGCCGGGGATCGCAGGCGTCGTCTTCCACATCGAGCGCGAGCTTCTGTCCGAGCACGCCGCCTGCAGCATTGACATCCGCGATCGCCGCCTCGGCGCCGACCTTCATCTGGTCGCCGAATGAGGCGTACTCGCCGCTCATCGGGCCAACGACTCCGATCAAAATGTCGGCCCGGGCGAGAGGTGCTGCGGCCACAGCGGCCATCAGCGTCAATGCGGTCCGGAGTGCCATCATCAGACTGTCCTTTCCCAATGGGTGCCGGCCTGTCGGCGCGAACGCCCCAATCTGCTGCCCCGCGACATCTCTTGCGCTGCCGCCACCAGCACCGGTACAAGACTACGATCGGAAACCCTTGGCAAGTTTGTTTCCTATGTTAGTTTACTTTTCCGATGCGCAACAGCTGCATCATCCGGCGAGCTTCCTTTTCCGTGGGCGGCCCAAGCCGAATCCCGAGACTCCGGCGCGCATCGAGGCCCTTCTTGGGACGGCGCGCGCGCGCGGTCACGACCTCAGGCATGCCGATACATGGGACGAAGGGGCGCTGCGGCGGGCCCACACACCTGACTACCTGGAGTTCCTCGACACAGCCTGGACGCGCTGGACGAGCTTCACGGGTGGTGAGGACGAGATCGTGCCCCAGGTTCATCCCAATCGACACATGGACGGGCGACCGTCCGGCATCCTGGGCCAGATCGGCCGCTATATCGCTGACGCCAATTGTCCGATCCATGGCGGCACGGCTGCCGCGGCCCGGGGTGCGGTCGGCGCGGCGCTCAGCGCGACGAGAGCTGTGCTGGAGGGGACACGCGTGGCCTATGCGGCGTGCCGGCCCCCGGGACATCACGCCTTCAGCGATGCAGCCAGCGGGTTCTGCATTCTTAACAACGTCGCGATCGCGGCGGAATATGCCCGCTCACGGGTCGACCGGGTCGCGATCCTCGACATCGACATCCACCACGGCAATGGTACGCAGTCGATTTTCTACGCCCGCCCGGACGTCCTTTTCGTCTCCGTGCACCGGGATCCGTCGAACTTCTATCCGTTCTACGCAGGGTTTGCGGACGAGCGGGGATCGGGTGCCGGCGAGGGTTTCAATCTCAACCTGCCGCTTCCGGCCCGTTACGACGACGAGGCCTGCCTGGAGGCGCTTCGCGCGGGACTCGCGCGAATTCACGATTTCGGCCCGGATCTTCTGTTCGTGTCACTGGGCCTCGACGCCCATGTGAGCGACCCCCACGGCAGCGGCGGGATGACCACGGAAGGATTCGGGAGAGTCGCAGCCGCGATCGGCAGCCTCAGTTTTCCCGCCGTGGTGATCCAGGAAGGCGGGTATCTCTCGCCAGACCTTGGCCCGGCCCTCGGCACTTTTCTAGCAGCAATACACCGCTGAGGGGACCGCTTGCTTCCAGCCGATCTGGGGCCTTTGCAATTAGTCCATAAGTGTCTGACCAACACGAATGCACCGGTTTCCTCACGACGTGAGATGAAACCGACACTCGCGGGGCGTGCGGGATATCTCCGCCCATGATGTTGCGGATGAGCGCTTTCGATTATGCGCGTAAAGCCGCTGAACGAAGCCGATGTGCGCAGGGCCGAAGGTCCGGTTTCTGGCCGGGAGCCAAGGTCAGCAATTCACCCGACTTATTGTAAGCCTGCATTAAAATCGCATTCTGGTCTGCGCTTCAGTAAATTTAAGTATTTCAGAATCTCCCGAACGCTCAAATGGTTCAACAGAGCCATTTTTATAGGTCACACAATATCTGTTCCCCGACCTATGAGGAGGGAACCGAGTTCCGGATCGCTCCCGAATCAGGATGCGGCAGTACTGGACGCAACGGGGGGTAGCTCTGATTGGCCTGCTATTGCCTGCGAAATTTCGGTTTGGGCCGTGCTTGACGTCTGATTGGCTGGTGCGGCGCTGGCCCAGGCCGGCCGCTCCGGCCGCCGCGTCGTCTCGGCCTTCATCGCCACCGCGTTCGCGCAGGACGACGCCGAAGCCGCTCGCCAGCAGTGGCGCCGTGTTGCCAACCAGCTCCGGTCGAAGGTGCCAAAGCTCGCGAGCCTGATGGACGACAGCGAGGCTGACGTCCTGGCCTACATGATCTTCCCGCCCGCGCACCGAACCAAGCTGCACAGCACAAATCCGCTGGAGCGCCTCAAATCCGAGAAGGCAGATTGGAATCCCGCCGATCAATGACCGAATTGGTCGGCGTCGGTCAGGTTCGACTCTCTTTGCGGCATGGCGCTGAGCTGGGCCATTTCGGGCTCAGTCAGGCTAAAGGAGAAGATCTCGATGTTGGCTTTTTGCCGCTCGGGGTTCGAGGACTTTGGCGGCGTCGCGAAGCCGGACTGCACATGCCAGCGCAGGATGATCTGCGCGGCGCTTCGGCCGTGACGCGATGCGATCTCGGTGACAACGGGATCCTTGATGATCCCGCCCTTCTGGCCGAGCGGGCTCCAACTCTGCGTCACGATCCGCTTGCTCCGGTGGATGGCGACGAGGTCATCCCGCCGAAGGGTCGGATCGAGCTGGATCTGATTCACATGCGGGACGAAGCCGGCTGAGAACAGCTTGTCGAGGTGGGCGGCCTTGAAGTTGGAAACACCGATGGCCCGGACCAGGCCGGCATCCAACAACTGCACCATGCCTTCGAAGGCTTCGACATAGCGATCCTGGGCTGGATTCGGCCAGTGGATGAGAAGCAGGTCGACATAGTCGGTTCCGAGACGAGCGAGGCTGGCCTCGCAGGCCGTGCGCACTCCGGTTCGGCTGTGCCATTGGCGGTTCAGCTTGGTTGTGAGGAACACATCCTGCCTCGGCACGCCGCTTCGCCGCACGCCTTCACCGACCCCCGTCTCGTTCCGGTAGTTCTCGGCCGTGTCGATGAGCCGATAGCCGAGGTCGAGCGCCTGCTTCACGCATGCTGTCGCCTCGGCATCGTTCATCGGCCAGGTTCCGAGGCCGAGTTGGGGCATCTCGACGCCGTTGAGGAGAGGCACGGTCGGGGAGGGGCTCATCGCATCCTTCGTATCTAGTGATAACGGCAGCCAGGCTGGTGTCGAGACGCACCGGGTTTGAGGTTCGTCGTCAAAGGCCCATGTGACCTCATCAGAATGCCTCGAAGTCCGTGATCCGGCTCCAATCGATACCACACTCAGCATCGAACGTGATCGTTAAACTTCCCCTTGACAGTGCTGGGCAGTGGTGAATTGATAAGGGTAACGAGCGTCGATGCGCCGAAAAAAGCAGGACCAAGTAAAGGATCCGGCTGTCTGAGGAGGAAACAATGTCCAGTCCGCCTGGTCTCGAAATCTAGGACCGCAATGGGCTCGCTCGACGTCCTAGGCCGAGCTTAGCCCAAGATTTGTCCCTAGCCTTGTGCAAGCTGATCCTTGCGCAAGCCGTGAAGGAACGCCCTGCACATCTTTGACCGTCCATCGACGGCGTGCGCCTGTCTGACCCGGCACGACGGCCTAACAAAAATTTCCAGGAGGAAACATGAAGGCTTCAGTTCTTCACATGGCCGTGATTGCCGCGACCGTTTGGGCCACCTCGGCCATCGCCGCTGACGCGCCCCATTTTTTCTACATCAACAAAGATGGCAACGACTCCTGGTTCGTCGACGAAGTTGCAGGCGCGAAAGCGGAGGCCGAGAAGATCGGAGCACAGTTCACGTCGCAGAACGTCGACTTCGACTCCAACAGGACCACGGTCGCTGTCGACACGGCGATCGCGGCGGGTGCCAAGGGCATCGTTATCGTCGTCCCGGAGCAGAAGGTCGGCCCGGCCGTCCTCAAGAAGGCGAAGGACGCCAACATCCCGATGATCGCCGTCGATGACAGCATCAAGGATGAGGCCGGCAAGGAAGCGCCGTTCGTGGGCTTCTCATCGCCGGACGCTGGCAAACAGGTCGGCCAGGTCATTGCGCAGAATGCACAAGCAGTTGGGCTGGCCAAAGCCGGGACCCGAGACGGCGATCATCGCCTCGGAGGCGCAAACGGTGAGCGTCTGCATGGATCGGACCGACAACGCCATCGCCGTTCTCAAGGACCAGCTCGGCATGGACGAAAAGCAGGTGATTCATCTCGCGGTGCCGGACTCGCAGGACAATGCGATGACGACGGCCGTCCCAGGCGATCGTCGCCTACCCGAACGTCAAGAAGTGGCTCATCATCGCGTGCAACGACAATGGCGTGCTCGGCGTGGTGCGGGCCCTCGAACAGGCGGGGTACTCGGCCGATGACATGATCGGTGTCGGGATCAACGGCCAGATTGCCTGCGAGGAATTCAAGAAGCCGCAGGCGACTGGATTCAGAGGATCGATCTTCGTCGACTCCCGCGTGCATGGCGCAACCGCGATTCGCCTGCTTGCTGCCAACGTGTCCAAGGGAGAGGCGATCCCGCCTCGGACGATCATCGGCGGACGACTGATCACCCGGGACGACAACGCGATCGCCTGCAAACGGTAGACGCCGGACCCGGCCTCCTTCGCGTCGCCGCGGCATCCTCGAAGTCGGGAAGCACGATGAACGCGCAGGTTCCGCTTCTCGAACTTGCGAACATCTCGAAGAGCTTCACGAGCGTACGGGCGCTGGACAGCGTGTCGATCGATGTCCATTCCGGCGAAGTTCTGGCCCTGATGGGCGAGAACGGCGCCGGCAAGTCGACGTTGCTGAAGGTCATGACCGGCGCTTACCAGCCGGACTGCGGGCGAGATCCGGCTGGAGGGAACGCCCGTCAGCATTCCCTCCCCGAGCGCTTCCCGGCGCCTCGGCATTCGCGTCGCTTACCAGGAGCCCGACATCGTCCCGGCACGACCGTGGCGGAGAACCTGTTCCTGGGCGAACTGCCCCGCTCGGTCGGGCCGGCGCGTCGACTGGCGCCGCCTGAACGCCGAGGCAGCGACGCTTATGGCGCCGTTTCGGCTCGGTCGGACCCTGCGTCCGACGATGCTGGCCGAAAAGCTGTCGCCGGCGCATCGGCAGATGATCGAAATTCTTCGCGCGCTCCGAGGCAACCTCAAGGTTCTGGCGCTCGACGAGCCGACTTCTTCGCTCTCGGAAAGCGACGCCGAGGACTTGTTCTCCCTGATCGCTGCTGCTGAAGGCGCGAAGGGGATCGCCTCATCTATGTCTCCCACCGAATGAAGGAGATCCTGCGCATCGCGGATCGCGTGTCTGTGCTGCGCGATGGCGTCCTGGTTGGCACTCGCCCGGCCGCCGAGCTCGACGACCGAACGCTCGTGCGGATGATGGTCGGACGCTCGCTGGGCGAGGTCATGAAGCGGCAGAGTCACGCGACAGCGACGACCGTGCTGAGCGCGTGACCGGGCTGACTTCGCGCAAGCGTCCAAGACATCAACATGACTGTGCACAGCGGCGAGGTCGTCGGGCTTGGCGGGCCTGATCGGCGCCGGCCGCACCGAACTCGGCAAGACGATCTTCGGCGCCTTCGCCCACGACGAGCGGCGACGATCGCAGTCGAGGGACGCACCGTCGCGATCGGCACGCCGCGCGACGCGATCGACGCCGGGCATCGCCTACGCGCCGGAGGAGCGAAAGGCGGACGCGCTGCTGCTCGAAATGTCGGTGGCGGAGAACTGCACCCTGGCGATCCTCCGCCAACTCACGCCGATTTCGCTTCGTCAAGCGTCGCGAGGAGCAGCAGGATCGCCGCTGACTACGTCGAGCGGCTGCGCGTCAAGACCCCGTCGCTGAACCAGCCGATCGGCAAACTCTCGGGCGGCAACCAGCAGAAGGTCGTGCTGGCGCGCTGGCTCGCGACGCAAGCCCAAGGTGCTGATTCTCGACGAGCCCACGCGCGGCATCGATGTCGGCGCGAAGGCCGAGATCTATGCCCTGATCGAGACACTCGCCGCGAAGGGATCGGGATCCTGCTGATCTCTTCGGAGCTCCCGGAAATCCTGCGGCTGTCCGACCGGATCGTCTGCATGCAGCAAGGACGCATCACCGGAGAACTGTCCGCCTCCGAGGCGACCGAGGAGCGCGTCCTTCAACTCTGCATGGCGCACGATCTTACGAAACAATCCTCAAGGGTAACGGTCAGCGGAGGCAAACACCGTGAGCGAACAAGCCGACATCCGATTTGACCATTGCCGAGCGGCAGCATTCGGCGGCGTGGCCTGATGGAGTACCTTGGGGCGCAGAATATCAGCCTCATTGTCGCCCTCGCCGTCTTGGTGGCCATCTTCGGTACGGCTCGCGAGCGAGATCTTCTTCCAGCCCCGCAATCTGACCAACATTCTGAACGCGGTCGCGATTCTGGGGCTCATCGCGTCGGCGCAGACGATCGTGATCATCTCGGGCGGCATCGACGTTTCGGTGGGCTCGATCGTCGGCGTGTCCGGGGTGACGGCCGCGATCGCCCTGATGAAGGTCGACGTGACGACGGCCGGGATCGTCGCACCGCTTCTGGTGGGCACGCTCTGCGGCCTCGCCAACGGCCTGCTTGTGACCATGGGCCGGGTGAATGCCATCATTGCGACCCTGGCCACGATGGCGACCTTTCGGGGTCTCGCCTACATCCTCACCAACGGCCGCGGCATCGGGATCGTCGATGCCGATTACAACTGGCTCGGGTCCGGGAGGCTGCTGGGCGTTCCCGTGGCCGTGATCGTCTTTGGGATCATGGCCGTCCTGCTTGCCAATTTCATGCGGGCCACGGACCTCGGACGCAACATCTACGCGATCGGCGGAAACCCCAGCGCCGCCAAGCTGGTGGGCATCGACGTTCAGACGATACCGCATCGCCGTGTACACGCTCACCGGCTTTGTGTGCGGCCTCGCGGCCGTCCTGCTGACGGCCCGCACGACGTCCGGCCAGCCCGCATCCGGCTCGGAGGGACTGGAGCTTGAATCGATCACGGCGGCGTTCCTGGGCGGCTGCGCGATGGCAGGCGGCACGCGGAACAATCTTTGGGACCATCCTGGGCGTGCTGGTGATCGGAACGCTCAACAACGGCATGGTGCTGATGCAGGTGCCGTCGTTCTATCAACTGATCGCACGAGGCACGCTGCTGCTCGGGGCGGTGATGCTGATGGAGTTCCGGACAGCGAAGCGCGACTGAGGATTGAGGCTCCGGTGCCGCCGTCCTCGGTAGCGCGCGCGGGTCGACACTCATCGGGGAAGGCGCGTTCTTGCCGTTGGGGGCGTACCGCTGCCGATCTCGTCTTGAACGGCAGTTCGGTCTCAGCCGCTAAACCCTTGCCCCACCCGTTCGCCCTTCATGTAGTCGGCCGTGGTGATCACGGGAAGCAGCAGGCCGCCGTCCGCAAAGATGGTCTGGCCAGTGATGTAAGAGGCCTCTTCCGATGCCAGGAAGACGGCGAGAGCCGAGATTTCGGTCGGGCTAGCGGTTCGTTGCGCCGTGATCAGGGGCGCCGAGCTGTTGTCCCCGGCCGCGTAAGCGGCCTTCTCGCCTTCCGTCTCGGACACGTTGATGTAGCCGGGTGCAATGCAATTGGCGCGGATCCGGTGCTTGGCCCATTCGACCGCCATGCTCTTGGTCAGACGGTTGAGCGCGGCCTTCGCTGCACCATACGGCGCGGCATTCGGCCAGACGTGGCTGGAATGCACGGATGAGATGTTGATGATCGAACCGCCCCTTCCGGTTTCGATCATGTGCCGCGCCGACGCCTGGCCCGCCACGAAGGCGGCGGTTACACATAGGTCGAAGGCGTAGCGCCAGTTCTCAAGCGGCAACGTCTCGAGCGCGCCCTTGCGGGAGCCGCCGGCGTTGTTGACGAGGATATCGAGCCGACCGAAGGCTTGGAGGGTGTCCTCGACGATTCGCTTGCAGGCGTCCGCATCGGTCAAGTCGGCCTGGAGGATCAGAGTGCGTCGCCCCATCGCCTCGATCAGGCGAGCGGTTTCCTTGGCGCCGTCTTCGCGTTGGCGATAGGTGAACGCAACGTCGGCGCCCTCCTTCGCAAAGTCGAGGGCGATGGCTTTGCCGATTCCGTGACTAGCCCCTGAAATCAGGGCCGTCTTTCCTGCCAACCGCATCATGGGTTTTCCTGTTCGAGGGCTTTGACGGAGTTCAACGACGCTACCACTCGCCCCCGGCCATGAATCCACCGTCGACATAGATGACCTGTCCGGTCGTGTAGTTCCCAGCGGGAGCCGCCAAGTAGATCGCGAGTCCAACAAGTCTTGCGGGTTGCCGAACCGTGCTGTCGGGATACGGTCGAGAAGCCAGCGCGACTTCTCGGCATCCGACCATAACGGCTTGGTCAGTTCGGTCTTGATCCAGCCGGGACAGAGGCAATTCACCTGGATGTTGTGTTTGGCCCATTCAACGGCCATCACGCGGGTCAACTGACCGATCGCACTCTTCGTGATCCCATATACCGAGAGCTTGCCGACGCCCCAACTCGTCGTGAGGGACCCGATATTGATGACTTTGCCGCCGCCGCCCTCGATCATCTTCGGCAGAACGGCCTGCGTCAGAAAATAGGGCGCGCGCACATTGACATCGACGAGTTGGTCGAAGGTCTCCTGGCCCACTTCTGCGATCGGCTCGCGGCGATTAATGCCCGCGCAATTCACCAGGATGTCGATCCGCCCGTAGGTTTCGGCCACGTCCTTCACGAGTTGCTGCCGAAAGCTGCCGTCGCCGATTTCGCCCGGGAAGACCGCGGCGGTGCCGCCCGCATCCCGAATGGTCGTGCTGATGCCTTCGAGCCGCTCCGCCGAACGGCCAGTCAGGGCCATCGTCGCACCGGCTGACGCCAGCGCCGATGCGATCTCGCTGCCGATTCCGCCGCTTGCACCGGTCACCAGAGCCACCCGGCCAGACAACGAGAACAAACTCTCAAGTCCCGCACTCAGCATTGTGTCGCTCTCCTTCGGCTACGTGAACTGGATGCATGTCGGTGCCGGCACCGTCGCAACGCGTCCACGATGGTTGAGCGCTCCGCTCGCCGGATCTATCGCGAAGCATTCGATGCTGTTGCTGTTCTGGTTCGCGACATAGAGGTGAGACCCGCTCGGGTCGATCTGGAAGTTGCGCGGTGTCTTGCCGAAGGTCGAGCTCGAGACCGACCCGGTTCAATACCCCGCGGGTCTCGTCGAGTTCGAAGATCGCGATCGTGTCCGTTCCTCTGTTCGCGACATAGACGTGCCGCCCGTCGGGATGGACCAGCATTTGGGCCGTCGAGTGACCTCGAACGTCGGAGCCGTCCGGAACCGTCGACGCGTGATGGATGTGTTCGAGACGACCCCGGTTGGAGTCGTAGCGGAACAGCGACAGCGTGAGGTCGGCCTCGCCATTGGCCAGCACAAAATCACCGCTTGGTGTGAATGCCAGGTGGCGGGGACTGCCCCCCGGATGCGTACTTGCCCAGGGCGGGTCGTTCGAAGCCAACCGGCCGCTGGCCGGGTCCTGCTGGAACACGGAAATTCGATCCGTGGTGGTGTTCGTCGACAGGATGAACCGACCCGCCGGATCCGGCTGAACATAATGAGCGTGCGGCTTGCGATCATCCACGGCTTCATCGACGTGCACGTCCACGGGTTCGCCCAGTACCCCGTCCTCCGACACGGGGACGACCGCGAGGCTACCCCCTTCGTGATTGGCGACGAACAGGAAGCGCTCGTCGCTCGACAGGGAGAGATGGCAAGGATTGCTGCCGCCGCTCGATACCTGGCTGAGAAGACTGAGCCCACCCGTCTCTGCATCGAGCGCGAACGAATAGACGGCGCCGCGTGGCTGGCCTCGGAATTCCTGAACTTCGCTCACGGCAAAGACGAACCGTCCGGCACGGTCCAGAACGAGAAAGGAAGGATTGACGACCGGCTCGCTGGAACCGAGCGGCGTCAACCCACCCGTGCCTGGGTCGCGACGGAACACGTAGAGGCCCACCGAACCCGTCGGGCCCACCATTCCCATGACCGGTCTTTCCGGTGTCACTTGAAAGCCGGCCTGCAGCGACGGATCGGTGTAGCTGCCGCAGAGGACGAGGTCGCCCACCATGTTTGGTCGTCCCTTTGTTCGAAGATTACCAGCTCGCGTGTGCGGCCGAAATGCGAGGGCGGCCTGTTCCTCAGTGGGCGACGGAGCCATCCTGACGAATCGCAGGCCGGATGACGTGCGGACGGTACGGGTAGCGCGCCAGCATTTCTTCCCTCAGCCGAACGCCGATCCCAGGTTTCATCGGCACGGCGATGTGGCCAGCTTCCACGGTCAGCGGCTCGTCGACGATGTCGTTCAGGTAGCCCAAAGCCGGTCTCCATCAAAGCATAATTCGGTATGGATGCGCCGAACTGGACGAACGCCGCGACATTCACCGGACTTCCCATCAGATGCGGGAAGACTTTGACGAACTGACGCTTCTGCGAGCGCCGCGATCTTCTTGCATTGCGTGAATCCGCCCGCCAGCGAAAGGTCGGGCCGGATCATCGACACCGCGTGCGGTCTCCAGCAGGTCTTTGAACTGGAACAGATTGTAGCGATCGCTCGCCGGCCGCGACCGGAATGTTGATCCGGTTCGCGACATATTGCAGGGCGTCGAGGCTTTCCGGGGCGACCGGATCCTCGAAATAAAGCATTCGGAAGGTTTCGATCTCCCGCGCCAGCACGACAGCTTCGTCCGGCGCGAGATTGCGGTGGATCTCGACGCCGAGGTCGATGCCATAGCCGATCGCCTCGCGAACGGACGAGACGATCTCGGCGGCCGCGCCGATGTATTGCGAAGCGGTCTGCTTCTCCCAATCCGGCAGGAACGGCATCAGAGCGGATCGACGTGTAGCCGCTGGCAACAGCCGCCGTGGCCCGATCCACGAACTCCGCCACGGTCGCGTCCCGCGATGTTCATGAACACGGCCAGCTTCGTTCGGCACAGGCCGCCCAGCAACTCAGCCACTGGCTTCCCTGTCGCCTGGCCCAGGATGTCCCAGAGCGCGATGTCGATGGCGCTCAAGGCTGCCGCGAGCACCGGACCCGCAAAATGCGCGTCGCGCGTCACGGACTGGTGGTGATGCTCGATGGAGCCGGCATCACGACCCACGAAATATGCGACAGATCGTTCAACGCCTCCTTCACGAGGCGATGATGAGCCCACAGGCCAGCCTCGCCGGTTCCGATCACGCCCTGCGTCGGTATAAACCCGCACGAGCAGACAGCGATCGACCAGATAGGGCTGGACACGCTCGATCTTCATGGATTCGTCTCCCTGGGCGCCCCTGGCCGGCCATGAAAGCTTGCGGGTGCGCCGCTCGTTTCATCCCACCTCAGTTCAAGCCGATATGCTGGTCGATCTCGCGCTGATAGGCCGAGATCTGACCCGGCCTCGATCTCTTCGATCGTCACCGGCCGGCCGGCGATCTGGGATTCGAAGAGCGAATACACCATCGCGATGGCCCGCTTCGCCGCGGCGCCATCGACTTCCGGCTTCGCGTTGTTCTGAATGCACTCGGCAAGCTCATGATACTCGAGCGCGATGATCTTCCGATCGGTCGTGACAAAATCGAAGTTGTAGGTCCAGGGCCTTTCTCCGCCGAAGAGTTGGGCCGCCACCGGGGACAGACGATAGCTCGGCGCATAGTCAAGAACGCCTTCGCCTAGGACATCGGTGCCGTCATCGAGCACCAGGCGGACGGGCCGCCCGTTGCGATCGCCCGGAGCGGTTATCGAGCCCTTGGTGCCAAACACCATGCGGTGATGAAAGGGCAGACCGTGGCCGGCGTTGTGAAACACCCACTGGCCGACCGCGCCGTTCTGCGAAGTTGAGGATGCCGAACATGGCGTCCTCGCCGGTCGGCGTCGATCACCTCCGGGAAATCGCTCGGCCCACGCTTCCCAGAAGCCGCCCGGGCCGGCTCCGGTGCCGCGATAGCGCCGGGCTTCTCGAACAGGCGGGTTTGACCCAACCGCGGACGGCGGGCTCGCCGAAATAGTATTGCAGAATGTCGGCATTGTGGACGCCGGCATCGAGGGTCACCGCGCCGGCCAGTTTCATGTGACGCCAGGGGGTGATGAACATGTCGTTCTTGCCCCCAAATGCTCGTCTCCATGATGAACTGCCGCTCGCCGATCGCTTTGTCGTCGAGAAGCGCGCGAACCAGACGATTGATCGGATCGCGCCGGAAATTCTCGGCAACGGAAAGGATTTTGCCGTTCCGCTTCGCGGCGGCGATGATGAGGTCGCAGCTGCGGATCGTCAGCGCGAGCGGCTTCTCGCACAGCGTGTGCAGGCCATAATCCAGCAGCGCGATGCTGACGCGATGATGCGCCGGCGTATCGGTCGTGCATCCCGCGCCGAGGAGCCCCTCGCACCTCGCGCGCCATCTGGGCCACATCCGTGAACAGGTCGAGGCCTGGTAGCCGAGCAGAGACTAGCCGCCTCGTCGGCCAGCGCGGTCGCCTTGCGCTCATCGAGGTCGCAGACGGCGGACAGGGTGACGTTGTTATGGTCGGTCCGGGCGAGCTCGGCGATGCCGGCGAGATGGCGCCTGCCCATGCCGCCACATCCGACGAGCGCGATGCGGACCTGTTCGTTCACGAGCCTGTCCTCTTGCTACGCGCGAAGTCCGTTCGACGCTTCAGCCGTCCGGCCGGACATCGGATCCGGCCCATGACGCGCGGCTGGCCTCGAGCGTCAGCCCGGCTTAGCGCGGTTCCGTCCTCCCTTCCTCCCGAAATCGGGCAGGCGTATACAACGTCCGCCGCACCTGTTGCTGGTGCAACATTCGACCGAGCCGGCCCCTGTCAAGGCGTGTAGTTTAACGATCACGCTGTCGGCCGAAGCCGAAGGCGCCTTCAGGCAACGCGCGATGCGATCTTCCAGCCCGACGATCTCGCTCTGAGCTCGATCGAGACCCCGAGATCGCGAGACTCTCCGGGCTCGCAAGGTGGGGAACTCGTGCCCTCTCGCGTCGTCCACGCGCAGGGCGGTCGAGGGCTCGAGGCCGAGGACGTAATGCCCGGCGACATTGGCGACCTGCCATCGCACCAGGCTGGGAAGCGCGGCCGCGTTCCAACGCAATGGCGACCCCCGCGGAATGGACGCCATCGACGTCGTCGTTGAACACCGAGGCCGATGCCCGTGCCCGCCCGTCCGGGAGTAACGGAGTAGATGCAGACCTTCTGCTTGCGTGCCGCGCCGAGGCGCCTCCAGTCGATCGGCAATCTCGTGCCCGCCAACGCGCCGGCCTGCAACCTCGACCCGCGCGCCGGGAGAGACGATCGGCCAGCCGATGTTGACGTGGTACATCATCGCCAGCGGGCTGGCCGCATAGCCGCGGTTGTCGACCCGGTCCCGACTCGATCCGTGGAACTGCCGTAGGCGATGCCGATGCGTCGGGTCAGTGTCAGGTGCTCCCCGAACACGGCCACTTGGGGACAGGGTTCCAGACACCCACGCCTCGAGCCCGACGCGGTCTCATCGACGCCATAGCCGACCATCCGCGCCGGAATCGCACTGATCCGGCCGTGCATCGGAAGGCTCTCCGTCGTGCGGTTGTCGTAGCCGAACCGCTCAGCCGAGCGGGCGGCGGGATGGCCGATATGATCGAGACCGCATGTGGTCAGCAGGCCGCCGAAGAAACCCCGGAAGAAATTCGGCGTCGCGTTGCTCCAGGAACCAGGGCGCCGACGACTTCGGTGGGAGACCGCCAGGATACCGGCATCTGCCGGATCCGCGCGGCGCCGATGTCCAGCCCGCGGTCCACGATGACCTCAACCGAGATGACGTCGTTCTGCAGGACGACGCATCTCACGCCCCGCTCCAGGCCATCGCCTCTCATCACGAGGTCGGCGCTCATCATCTGTCGCGCCAGCCCGACGGCCTCGGCTTCCGTCGACTTGGGAGCGACACGATCGACGCGGAATTCTTCTGACATGAACCTCTCCGACCGGCCGGCCGACGAGCGCTAGCACGCCGGAAGGACGACGCCAACGTGATCGTTAAACTCGGCGGATCAGTCTTCTCGCGCCTGGGCGCGCTCCGCAAAGCCTCGAACAACTGACCGGACGGTCCGGCACGCTGGACGAAAGCTCTTGATCGCACCCATCGGCTCTGACAGACCTGCCTTCCGATGACGGTGCCGCGGAAGACAAGAATTTAGTGAAGAGCGATGGATCGCAACGCAGAGCCGAACCTGCTCGACGAACCAGCGTCGTAACGCTGCGCGATATCGCGCGGGCAGCAGACGTCTCCGCGCAAACGGTCTCCTGCGTCATCAACAACAATGGATCCATCAGCGAACCAATCCGCGAGAAAGTGCGCTCGATCGCAGAACGCCTTGGTTACTCGCCGAATTTGTCGGCCAAAGCCGTCAGAACGGGGCGGAGTCGAACCATCGGCCTCGTGATCTCGGATATCCGGGTGCCGTTCTTCCCGGAATTCGCCTACGAGGTTCAAAAGGTCGCGCGAGATCACGGCTATGCTGTGCTGATTGTCGATACCCGCGGATCGCCGAAGGAGGCATCGGCGCGCCTTTCGACGCTCAAGAGTATGTCTGTCGACGGCCTGATCACCACCGAGTCTGATACCGGAAGTGTTCGAGCTGAACTTGCCGACGATCATGCTCGGGATGCCGAGGCGGGGCTTCGATTCCGTGAGTTCGGATGAACCCTTGGGGGGCTCCATTCTGGCCGAGTTCCTGTTGTCAATGGGCCATCAGCGCATCGGCCTCGTGAACAGTCCTCGCCCTGGTCACATCCCGATCCGCCGTCAGGCCTTCGTGAACGGTCTTCGCGGTCGCGCGGAGATCGTCTGGGAGATGATGACGCCAGAGGCGGAGAACATCACCAACGAGATCAGGATGAGGGCCCGCGATGGCGATGTCACGGCAATCGTGTGCAGCCACGATCTGATCGCCTTGGGCCTGATCCGGGCACTTTGGGAAATGGGCCTTTCGGTTCCGAGAGACGTCTCCGTGGTCGGCTTCGACGACGTGAAATGGTCGGCGATGGCCTGCCCGGGCCTGACGACCCTGCGGGCCTCGTTCGAAGAACTCGCGACCAAGGCGTTGGATCTCCTGTTGGACCGGATGCAAACGCCTGGGAGACGGGCGCGCCGGCTCAAGGCAGAGCTCACCTTGGTCCGGCGGGAATCGGTCGCCGATCTTACACAAACTCAACAACGACGCTGATTTCGCCCCACACAGGGAAGGCCGATGCGATCGTGACCTTGCGCAGAGCGCCGTCATCCCAAAGCGGCTATACGGGCGAGCTCGGATGCAGCACGAAGACGCTCGGCGACCTGTCGTTGCCACGCGTTCTCTGGGCGCGCTTGGGCTTGAATCCAGCAGTTGTGGACTATTCCTATGCGAGAAAGCAGGGACGGGGTGGCTCACGAAGGCACAAGCCTCAGAATAGTTCGCCTCCGGGACAGGTCGTCAACAGAGGCGGCTGTCTGCCATGTCAGGTGCAGTCAGGTTCGGTCGGCCCGCTTTGCCCCATCCCAGCCCGGCCAAGCTCTCTTCCACAACGTGGGGGAGAGAAGCGCCACCTGCGTATGCTGAAGGGCCGGTGGGACCCGGTTCAACCGCGTTCACGAAATTCCCCATGCAAAAAGCAGGGAGATTGTTCAAGGTGAGCTGGCCACCGCTGTAGCGATCAGCGAAAGAACGGTTCGGGACATCGAATTGCTGCTTTCGATCGGCGGCGCTGCGCCGTTATTCACCGCGACCCAGGCTTGGGCCGGACTTGGCTGCGCGCCGATAAGCGGACCACCGCGCCCAAGGCGCCATTCACGCGATCGGAGTGCGAACCCGAAACCGGACATCCATCGCGATAGCGCCGCGTCATATGCTGGCAGCCGCCGCCCTGCAGGGCGGCCGGTGGCCTTGCAATCGAGCCTAAAACCGGCTCGTACGTGCTCGTCTCAGGTCACAGCGACTCAAATGGCGGACAACACGCCGACGCCTAGAATCGCTCTGTCCACGGCCGAAGATCGATTTCGTGCGACCAGGCGTTTCTCGGCTGCGCAAGGACGTCGATATAGGTCTGGGCGATGGCGTCGGGATCGAGCGTGCTGTCAGGCTGATCGCTCGGGTCCGGTCGGCGCGAGTGAGCGGACGCCTCCGTCGATGTTGAAGTGCGCGACGTGTATCCCCTTCGGGCCCAGCTCTCTTGCGGCGCTCTGAGCGAGCCCGCGCAGTCCGAACTTGCCCATCGCGAAAGCCGCCGATTGGGCGAAACCCTTCATGCCAGCACTCGCGCCGGTAAAGAAGATCGCCCCGCGCCCTTTTGGCTCCATTCGCTTGGCGGCCTGCTGGGCGGCCAAAAACGCGCCGAACGTGGTGATAGCGATTGCCTTCTCGACCGCGGCGGGATCGACGCTCGAGAGCGGACCTGGGACGCGCGAGCTGGCGTTATAAATCACGATATCGGGCTCCGCGACCTGGCGTTCCATGTCGAGGAACAGCTTCGCCACTTGCTCCGGCTGCGGAGGCGTCGACGGCGAAGACGGCGGCGGCGGTTTCCTCCGCAAGCGGCTTGAGCTTTTCGACATCGCGAGCGGCGAGACCGACTTGCAAGCCGATCTTGGACAAGCGCCGCGCCAGCGAAGCGCTGATGCCCGGTCCGGCGCCGATGATCAAGGCGCAGCGATAGGGGAAGTCGGCCATTCAGTCCTCCTAGTTGATTTGAATCTACGGAGCCGAGGTTAGCGGATCATGCGCGGCCCAGCAGATGGCGAACTCTGCTGGGCCTCCAAACCGACGAGGCGTTTATGCGATGCCGCGAAGTCGGCGGACAAAGGCGGCCACGCCCGGAGCGACGACCTCAGGAGCCTCCTCAGGAATATAATGGGCGCCTTCCACCTGGATTTCTTCCTGATTGGCGAAGGTCCGGCAGAAGGCGACCTGGTTCGGACTGCTATCGATGACGCCCGGAGTTGCATGGAAATAAAGCTTCGGCACAGGGCTCGTCGCCAACCATCGCGAATAGGCCTTGACCGCCTCGACCACATCGGCCGGTTCGCCCGCAATGGGGATCTGGCGCGGCCAGCTCAAGGTCGGCCGCCGGTCCTCCCCCGGGTTCAGGAAGGGTCTGCGATATTCCGCTTTGACGGCATCGGAGAGCGGTCGCTCGAATGCTTCCGAAGAGGACCTGCTCAACGAAGAAATTCTCCTGCAGGACCATCGCGTCGCCGGCGGGAGAACGCATCGCCTCGAAGGCAGGGCGCATGGTCTTCGCTGAAGTCACTCCACTCGAGCGGCATCACGATCAATTCCATGTAGGCGATGCCCTGCACCCGATCGGAATGCTTGCTTGCATAGTCGAAGGCGAGCGCCGAACCCCAGTCGTGGACGACGAATATGATGTTGTCGCCAAGATCAAGCTGATCCCAAAGCGCATGAATGAAGCTGCGCTGTTCGAAGTAGCCGTATCTGTCAGGACCGGAATTCGGAAGCTTATCCGAGTCTCCCTGGCCGATCAGATCGCAGGCAATCAGCCGGCCGAGCCCTCGGCAGGCCGGCATGATGTTGCGCCAGAGATAGGACGAGGTCGGATTGCCGTGCGAAAAGACAATGGCGTCGCCTTCGCCCTCGTCGATATAGGCCATGCGTTGACCATTGACGGTCATAAACTTCTTCTCGGCGAAGGGCGCGTCGCTCAGGTTCATCGTTAGGATCCTCTCAATTGGGACAGGTTTTGGCTGGCAAATTCCGCATCAGAGTTGCGACTGCCCGCCGTCGACCGGCAGTTCGGCGCCGGTCGTGTAAGTCGCGTCGAACGCGAGGAAGAGGACGGCCTTGGCGACTTCCTCCGATGTCCCCAAGCGCTTCATCGGATTGGCTTCGCTCATCTGCCCGGTAATTTGGGCTGCCATTGTCCTTATCGGGAAACGATTTGCCCCAGCTCGGCGTGTCGATGGGGCCGGGAGACACCGCGTTGACGCGAATCCCCCGAGGAGCCAGTTCGACCGCGAACGTCCGAGCGAAGGATCGTAGCGCAGCCTTGGTCGCTCCAGCTGCGGCGAGCATCGGCATTCCCTTGACGTTGGAGATCGCGGTCGTGAGGACGACAGCACCTCCCCGGTTGATCAATGGTGCGAGCTTTTGGACCGCGAAGAACGATCCCTTTGCATTCACGTTGAACACCTCGTCATACATGGCCTCGGTGGTCTGCTCGAAAGGAGCGAAGAGCCCGACTCCGGCGTTGACGAAGAGAAGGTCGAACGTGTCGAACTCCGCCTTCGCCCGAGTGGCGAGGGCGTCGATATCCGTCAACGACCCCGCGTCGCTCGAAACGACCAGTGCGCCTTCGCCCAGCTCTTTCTGCGCCGAATTCAAGGCCGGCTTGCGAGCGACCCGTCACCAGAACGCGCGCGCCCCCGTCGACGAGCATCTTCGCCGTCGAGAGCCCTATGCCGCTCGTGCCGCCGATGATGACGACCTTCTTACCCTTGTACCGATCCAGTGCGATTTCCTCCGACACTCAGGTCGCTTCACCGATTGGGCTGTGTGGTATGGGATTGGCGGTTATCGACCGTCAGATCTGCGACAACCCGCCGTCGACCGGAAACTCGGCGCCGGTCGTGTAAGTCGCGTCGAACGCAAGGAAGAGGGCGGCCTTCGCAACTTCCTCCGACGTCCCGATACGCTTCAGCAGGACTCGTTTCGCTAAACTGCCCGACGACCTGGGCGGCCATATCTTTGTCGGGAAGCGATTTGCCGATGATCGGCGTGTCGATGGGGCCGGGTGACACCGCGTTGACGCGGATCCCCCGAGGAGCCAGTTCAACGGCGAACACGCGCGCGAAGGATCGCAGCGCCGCCTTGGCTCCTCCGTATGCGGCGAGGAGGGGCATTCCCTTGACGTTGGCGATCGCGGTCGTGAAGACGACGGAACCGCCGCGAGTGATCAGCGGCGCGAGCTTCTGCACCGCGAAAAACGGTCCCTTGGCGTTCAGGTTGAACACCTCGTCATAGGTCGCCTCGGTCGCGTTCTCGATCGGGGCGAAGAGGCTGTAGCCCGGCGTTGACGAAGAGAAAGTCGAAGGTGTCGAACTCGGCCTTCACCCGAGCGGCGAGGGCGTCGATGTCCGTCAACGAGCGCGCGTCGCTCGAAACCGCGATGCCGCCTTCCCCGAGTTCCTTCTGCGTCGAATTCCAGGCCGGCTTGCGAGCGACCTGTCACCAGAACGCGCGCGCCGCCCTCGACGAGCATCTTCGCCGTCGTGAGCCCGATGCCGCTGGTGCCGCCGATGATGACGACCTTCTTACCTTCGTACCGATCCATGTGACTTCTCCTTGCGACGCCAGGGCGCCTGTTAGTTTTGAACTATTTGGTTCATAAATCAGCGTTGACGCCTCGGTCAAGGCGTTTTCGAACTAATTGGTTTAAATATTGAAGTGCTCTCACGGACTACCAGGCTGGTCCGCCATCGCGTGCGGATTCAGGCCGACGCGACCGATCCGCCGCGATCTGCTCGCGTTCAAAAAGCCTGCTCGGGATCCCGCGCATCACAAATCAGCCCTTATGGATCGTGACGAGCGCGATCGCATATTCATGCGCGTCCCTCTGGTGGAGGAGACGGTCGGCTCGGGGGCCATCGATCCAGCGCCAACTTGCTAATTGCAAACTGTTCGGTTATATATTCTGGAGCGGCGGTGACCGATAGGTTTTTAACTAAATGGTACAAAACACCAACAGATCGCGGGGTCGGCCGCGCAGCTTCGATGAGAGGCAGGCGTTGGAAAAGGCGATCCTGGTGTTCCGGTCGAAGGGCTACGACGGCGTGACGATCGACGATCTCGTCGCCGGCATGGGCGTAGGACGGCCGAGCCTCTATTCGATCTTCGGGGACAAGCGGACGATATTCTTGCGCGCCCTTAGGGCGTACGCGGAGGAGAACGGCGCTCTTGCCGCGAAAGCGCTCTTCTCGCCACAGACTCTTCGCGCCTCGCTCGCCGGTTTCCTGAGACACGCCGTAGAGAGTGCGACCGTGGAAGGATCAGCGCCGGGGTGCCTCGTCGTGTGCGTCGCGCCGCTGGTGAACGATGCGGAGGTCCGACAGTTCGTGCAGGACGTCGCAGCTGCCGGCGCGGCGCAAGTAGAACGCCGCTTTCGCGACGCGAGTCAGCGCGGGAGAAGTGCCGTCTGACTTTCCCGCATCCGCCCGCGCGAGCCAGGTCATGGACCTTGCCCGCGGCTTGGCATGCGTGCGCAGATGGGCGCGCCGCGCAAGACGCTTCTGAGAGATGCCGAGGACGCGGCGGACTTGGCCCTCCTGCCGCGGCGTGACACGGCCGCGCTAGAAAGCTGATGCCGATGGCGGGGACGCCGGACCGCCGCTACCGGTGTCAGGCGCGCGGGCGATGAGTGGTCCAGGCGAGCTCACGGCCATGTCCACTGGATAAGAGGCAGATCAGGTTCGGGGCTGGAGATTAGGGCTCGGGCGCCCGTCGCTGATCCTTCCAACAACAAAGGCAAATGACCGATTTCCATCATTATACATTATCATATATTGTATAATAAAACCAGGCACGAAACCCATGACGACCGTTAAGATCAATGACAGGTTGTCGGTAAGCACGCAGCCCGACTTGCGGGCTTTCGCTGGCTTTCGCGACGCAAGGCTACGCAGCCCTCATCAACGTCCGCCCGGACGGTGAGGAGCCCGATCAGCCCGGCAATGCCGCCGAGAAGGCCGCGGCCGCTGCTGCCGGGCTGTCCTATAGCTTCATGCCGGTTACGGGCGCAGCGGGGATAGCCGAAGCCGATATCGCCGCCTTCCACGATGCGGTCGGGAGCGCGAAGGGGCCGGTGCTGGCGCATTGCAAAAGCGGCGCACGGGCGCTGACTGCTGTATATTCTGGGCGAGGTGCGTGATGGCCGCATGCGCACGCGAGGAGATCGAAGCCTTCGGCAAGAACCACGGCTTCGATCTTTCCGCCGCCGTTCGCTGGCTCGACGCCGAGGCCGCGCGGGTTCCCAAGGTCAAGGCATGGTTCGATCCCCGGACCTCGAGCGTCCAATATGTCGTCGCCGATCCCGCCACTAAACGCTGCGCGATTATCGATCCGGTGCTTGATTTCGATGAGAGATCCGGTGCGATTGGTACGATGAACGCCGACGCCATTCTTGCTTACGTGGCGAAGGAGGGGCTGACGGTCGATTGGATTCTCGACACCCATCCCCACGCCGATCACTTTTCGGCCGCCCATTATCTCAAGGGCAGGACCGGCGCGCCGACCGCGATGGGCGCCCATGTCACCGACGTGCAAACGTTGTGGAAAGGCATCTACAACTGGCCGGAACTCGTAACCGACGGTTCGCAATGGGACCGGCTGTTTGCGGACGGCGACAGCTTCAAAGTCGGCTCGATCGATGGCCGTGTCCTGTTCTCGCCGGGCCATACGCTCGCCTCGATCACCTATGTGATCGGCGATGCCGCTTTCATCCACGACACGCTTTTCATGCCGGATTCGGGCACCGCCCGCGCCGATTTTCCCGGCGGCAGCGCCACGGCGCTGTGGGCCTCAATTCAGCGGATTTTGGCGTTGCCGGACGAAACGCGCCTGTTCACTGGCCATGACTACCAGCCGGGAGGCCGTCATCCGCGCTGGGAAAGCACTGTGGGCGAGCAAAAGCGCGCCAATCTGCATATTTCGGGCATCGACGAGGCCCATTTCGTCGCGCAGCGGGAGGCGCGCGACCGGACACTGGCCATGCCCAAGCTCCTCCTGCACGCGCTTCAGGTCAACATGCGCGGCGGCCGGCTGCCGGAGCCGGAAGACAACGGCAGGCGTTATCTGAAATTTCCCATCGATGCGCTGGATGGGGCGACATGGTGATCCTTGAAGATGTCGCCGCCAGATCCGCCATGGGACCGGCCGAGATGGAGAAACGCGCCGACGAGGTGGCCGCACGTCTGAAGACGCTGTCCCATCCGGTTCGGTTGATGCTCGCCTGCACGCTGGCCGAGGGCGAATATTCGGTCGGCACACTGGAGCAAAAACTCGGCATCCATCAACCGACCCTCTCACAGCAACTCGGCGTGCTGCGCGAGGCCGGCATCGTCGAAACCCGGCGCGATGCCAAGCAGATCTTCTACAGACTCACAGAAGAGAAAGCCGCACACCTCATTCATGCGCTCTACACTATTTTCTGCGCCCCGGAGCAACAGACATGACGCCTACCGCCTCTGCTTCGCCCCGGTTTGGTGACGACGGCCTCAGACAGCATGCTCATGTTAAGTTTCTGTCCACTACATGGAATCGTCGGCGACCGGCTTTGATGATGAGCGGGAGACCAACGGCGCGAACCGTGTCTCATTTAATTTCGAGGCGAACGCCGGCGGCGCCGTTGAGCAAGCGGCGCAGTTGGTATTGCGCCAAAGGATCGTCCGGCCGCGCGCCGACTAGCGCGGCGAACGCGGCGACGGCGGTCGGGTCGCTCGCTTCCAGTTTCGCGAAGGCCTGCGTATAGGGGTCCGGCTCGAGCGGGGCGGTGCGCAGCGGTTCATAGGCCCGCAGAAGCTCGGTGCGCCCGCGCAGCGCGAGATCGCCGATGGCGCGGCCGACGAAGCCCTCGACCCGTCGCCGCCGCCGCCGCGCTGACGCAGATGCGGGTGCCGAATGTCTTGTTGGCCGCCTCTAGCCGCGCGGCGGCGTTGATGGTGTCGCCATAGGCGGTGTAGTCGAACAGCCGCCCGCCGCCGAAATTGCCGACGATCGCCGGCCCGGCATGAACGCCGATGCGCGTCACGCCGAGCGGAACGCCGCGCTCGCGCCAGCTCGCGCGAAAGCTCTCCGACCATGCGTCGATCGCCAGCGCGCAATCGACCGCGCGGGCCGCGGCGTCGGGTTGGTCGGCGGGCGCGCCGAACAGCACATGGATCGCGTCGCCGATGATCTTGGCCACCGTTCCCTCGCGCGAGAAGACGATCTCCGTCATGCCGGTCAAGTATTCGCCGAGCAGCGCGGAGAGCACGTCAGCCTCCAGGCTCTCGACAAGCGCGGTGAAGCCGGCGATGTCGGTGAACAGAGTTGCGATCTCGCGCCGCCCGCCCGCAAGCGCGCTCGCGTCGCCGGCCAAAGACCGCGCCAGATTGGGCGAGAAGTAGCGCGCCAGCGACGCTTGCGCCCGCTCGGCCGTCGCCTGCCGCTCCTGCGCATCGCGCAGGCGCCCGATATGCGCGAGCGTCTTGCGCAACGTGGTCTCGAAATCGGCGAAGTCGATCGGCTTGGTCAGGAAGTCGAAGGCGCCGCGGTTCATCGCGGTGCGGATGTTGGCCATGTCGCCATAGGCCGAGACGATGATGGTCGAGAGCCGGCGTTCGGCGTTGCCGAGCGTTCGAGCAGCGTCAGCCCGTCCATGCGCGGCATGTTGATGTCGGTGACGACGAGGTCGATCTCCGGGACTCGCCGCGAGCCTCTCCAGCGCCTCGACGCCGTCGCGCGCGAAGAGGAAGGCGAAGGCGCCGTCGCCGATCTGGCGGCGGAATTTCTGCCGCACCAGGTCTTCGAGATCGGGTTCGTCATCGACGAACAAGATCTTATCGGTCATCCCGCAACGCCGAGATGCGCCAGCCTCGCCTCGATCGTTCGCCGCAGTTCCGGGAAATCAATCGGCTTGACGAAAAGGCCCGCCGCGCCGTGCGCCTGCGCGCGCTGGCGCGTCTCGGCGTCGCCATAGGCGGTGATCATGATGACGGGCACGTCTGGCCGCGCCTCGCGCGCGCGGGGCAGCATGTCGAGCCCGCTCATGCCCGGCATGTTGATGTCGGAGAGGATGAGGATGAGGTCGGACCCGTGCGCCGCGCGACCTTGCCCAGCGCCTCCTCGCCGGACAGCGCGAAATCCAGCGCGAAGTGATTGGCGCGCACATCGCGGCGGAACTGCTGGCGAAACAGATCGGCGACGTCGGGCTCGTCGTCGACGACGAGGATGAGCGCGCTCATGCGCGGGCCGCCTTGCGCGGCAAGGTGATGACGAATTCGGTGAAGGCGCCCGGCGTGGTCTCGACGTCGAGCGTCCCGCCATGCTGCTTGACGACGATGTCGTGGCTGAGACTCGAGACCGAGCCCCGTGCCCTCGCCGGCGGGCTTGGTGGTGAAGAACGGGTTGAACATTTTCGCGCTCACCTCGTCCGGGATACCCGCGCCATTGTCGCGAATGCGGATTTCGACGCTGTGGCCGAGGTCGCGCGTCGTCGCTGTCAGTGTCGGCTCGTAGTTGGGCCCGTCGCTCTGCGTCGCTTGTCGGCGGCGTAGAAACCGTTGGAAATCAAGTTGAGAAGGACGCGCGTGATTTCCTGCAAATAGAGCTCGGCCTCGCCGGCGTCAGGATCGAACGATTTTTCGATCGTCACGTTGAAGCCCGGTTTCTCCGCCCGGGCGCCGTGATAGCCGAGATTGAGCGCCTCCTCCACCATCGCGTTGACGTTCACGCTGGTCGCGCTCGCCCGATCCCTCGCGCGAATGCAGCAGCATGTTCTTGACGATGGAATCGGCGCGCTTGCCATGGCTGGCGACCTTTTCGAGATTTGAACCGATCAGGCCGATCAGATCGTCCGCCTCGCGATCGGGCGTCGGCGGGCAGCCCTTCGAGCACCTCGCGCAGCTCCTCCAGCAACTCTCGCGACAGCGAAGCGAAATTGTTGACGAAGTTGAGCGGGTTCTTGATCTCATGTGCGATGCCGGCGGTGAGTTGGCCCAGCGAGGCGAGCTTTTCGGACTGCACGAGGCGGTCCTGCGTCTTGCGCAGATCGGCGAGCGATTGCTCCACGTCGCGGGTGCGCGCCTGCACCTCGTCGAACAGGCGTGAGTTCTCGATCGCGATCACGGCCTGGTCGGCGAAAGTCTGCAACAGCTCGATCTGGCGCGGGTTGAAGGGCTTCACGTCGTGGCGAGTCATGATGAAGACGCCGATGGGATCGCCATCACGTAGCAGGGGAACCCCCAGCATGGTGCGATAATCCCCCAGGCGCTGATATTCGCTGGCTTGGTAGCTCGGGTCGGCCAGCACGTCCGGGATGTGCACCGTCGTTCGATCGCGGGCGACCCGGCGAGGTCGCGGCCCCACTTCCAGCCTGAAACGGATGGGTCGCGGCATAATCGACCAGCGCCTTCGAAAATCCGAAGTTGGACACCCAGCCGTAGTCCTCGCCACGTCGCAAGAAGATGCAGGCCTTTTCCGCCTCGCAGAGCGTCGCGGCGGAGGACACGAGCGTATCCAATACGATCTGCAGATCGAACGCCGAGCGGCTGATAACCTTCAGCACGTCCGCCGTCGCCGTCTGCTGGGCGAGCGCTTCCTGCGTCTCGTTGAACAGCCGGACGTTTTCGATGGCGATTACCGCCTGATCGGCGAAGGTGCGCAGCAGTTCGACATCGTCGGGATCGAAAGCGCCTCTATCGGAACTATTGACGGTGAGGCCGCCTATGGACTTTCCCTGGCTTAAGAGCGGCACGTTGACGCTGCTGCGGATGCCCCGTTTCGCGCCCTCGCGCCATCCCCAGTCGTCGTCGGCCTCGGTGTCGTTCACCAAAACCGTCTGCCCCGAATGCAGCGCTTGCGTTATCGGATCGTCGGCGGTTCGCGGGAACGTTGCGGCGAAGAAGGCGTCATGGTCTGGCTCGACCGGCGTGAAAGCCGCCAGATGGGTCTTGTCGTCGACGAACCGGGTCAGAACGCCCGCCCGGGCGTTGAGCAATCGCTTGGCGCTCGCCACGATCGCATCGAAGACGGGTTGGGTGTCGTCAGGCGAACGCGCGATAACCCTGAGGATTTCCGCCGTCGCCGTCTGGCGCTCCAGCGCGTCCTGGGTCTCGTTGAACAGGCGCGCGTTCTCGACCGCGATCATCGCCTGATCGCGGAAGGAATGGCTTTCGAGAATCTCGGCCTCGCCGAAGGCGAACGCTCGGCGACTGAGAAGCGTCAGCACGCCGACGCATTTGCCTTCGCGCAGGAAAGGCAGATGCAACGACGCCTGAATTCCGTAGAGATCCTGCACGCGCCGCTGATGATCCGGCATCTGTAGTCGCAGACCAGTCGGGCAGCGACACCATCGCTCTGGCGACGATAGCGCGCGATGGAAAATTGAGGTTGGGGTCCACGGGAAAGGTCTCGGTCAACGCGACCTTTCCCAATCCCTCCGGCGTAGCGACGGCTGCATTACGCCAACTTTCGCCTTCGACCAGCATAACGAAGGCTATGTCGCATCGCAAAACGCGCGCTGCCGCGACGACGATGCTCTCGAATACCGGGCGCGCGTCGGTCGGCGACTGGCTGATGACCCGAAGAATTTCAGCTGTCGAGGTTTGCTTGGCGAGCGCCTCTTCGAGATCGCGCGTGCGCGCCTGCACCTCTCGAAACAATCGCGCATTCTCGATTGCAATGACGGCTTGATCCGCGAAGGTCTTCACCAACTCGATCTGCCGTTCGCTGAACGGGCCCGGCGTTGGGCGTCCCAAACTGAAGACGCCGATTGCATCGTTGTCGCGCAGCAACGGCACGGAGAGCAGCGCGCGGTAGCCGCCGATCTTCTGGCCTTCGCTGTAGCGATAGGACTCGTCATCCAGCACGTCGGGAAAGTGAACGACTTCGCGGCGATAGACCGCGCCGCCCGCCCCGGAGGTCGGCGCGATTTTGGGCGGGCTCTCGGCCACGTAGCGCTCGAAGGCGGGCGGGTAACCCACCTGCTTCGCCATCCGCAGCACGTCGCCGTCGCGCAAAAGGATCATGCTTTGTGGCGCTTCGCAGAGATCACGCGCCGAGGCCACCAGCGCCTCGAGGATCGCGTCGAGATCCAGTGAGCGGCTGATCGCCTGCAGGACTTGCGATGATGCCGCCTGCTCTCTTCGCGCCTCGGCGAGTTCGGCACGTTCGGCCGCGAGTTCTCGGTAGACGGCGTCGAACTTTACCGGATCGTCATGCTGCTGGGGCACCGCCGAACTCCGCCAACCGGGCCTTGATCGTTTTCGTCAGCTCGCCGAAATCGAGCGGTTTGGCGAACAAGCCGGAGGCCCCGCCGTCATCGCCTTGCGGCGCGTTCCTGCGTCGCCGTAGGCTGTGATCATCAAGACCGGTACGTCGGGACGCGCGGCGCGCACCTTAGGCAAAAGCTCGAACCCACTCATGCCCGGCATGTTGACGTCGGAGAAGATGAGGATCAAGTGCGTTTCGCCGCTGGCCTCGGCCCTGGTTAGCGCCTCGGGCGCAGCGCAGGCGAACTCCAGCGGAAAGCGACGTGCCTTCAGTTCGCGGCGGAACTGCTGACGAAACGACTCCGCCACACGTCGGGTTCATTGTCGATGACGCAGATCCGCGCGCTCAATGCCACGCCTCTCTCTACCCGCCCGGGGTAGCTGCACGACGAACTTCGTATAGCGGCCGAGCCCGGTCGCTACCTCGATCAAGCCGTCGTGCTGCCTGGCAACGGTATTGTGGCTGAACGACAGGCCGAGCCCCGTGCCTTGTCCGGCGGACGCTATGGTCAAGAATGCACCGAACATTGTTTGCCCGACGCTCCTTTGAATCCCCGTCGCCCTGTCGCGAACGGCATTTCGACCGCGCCGTCGCCGACGCTGGTTTCCGCCAGAATAGCCGCTTCCTAGCCGTCCTTTTTCGTCCTTTCGTATGTGCGAGGCGTCCCTACCCTCGAGGTCAACGTTGGCCCATTCGAGCGTCTTGGCCTCGCCTGGACGCAGGCCGCACAACAGAGAGACGCGTAGCAGGCCCGTTTCTATCGCCGCGAGCGTCGTGCCAAGCCGTTCCACTTCGGGCCCTGTCAGAACTCCCCCAGCCATACGAGCTAGTCATTGAATCTGCTCAGACGCCGAGGGCTTGGGCTCGGGTCTGGCGACCCGAGGGGTTGAAGGTGCTGGCCAAGCAGCCGAGCGGGGTCGGCTGCGGCTCAACGAGGGCTTCTGTCCGGCTTCGACCGGACATCGCGATCAGGTGTAGGTTCTACGACTTCGATGAGGACCGCACGCATAGCGGCCGCAAGTTCCGGATGCTCGATCGGCTACAGGCCACCAGCCCCGGAGGTGTTCGTGCCCGCCTTCGCCGCATGGCCGATGCGCAACCCCGACCAGTTCCGCCGGTCATGCTCACGCCAGCACCCAGACCGACCCTGAACGAACATCCCGCCGGGACCACCCGGTGCGGCAGATCAGATCAAACCACGCCGTCCTTGCCCGGTGCGGCAAGCCGCTCGAGATCGGCCCAGAGTGCGTCAGGGATGGACCAGTCCGCAAGCTCGAGCGTTTGCGCGATGCGTTCGGGGTCCGACATACCGACGATGGTCGAGGTCACACGGTCGTCGCGTAGGGAGAACTGCAAAGCTGCGGCGGCGAGCGGAACGTTCTGTGCCTTGCAGAGTCGTTCCATCTCGCGCACGCGTTCGAGCGTGGCCGTGCTGGCCGGCGCGTAGCAGTAGCGCGGTTGCAGGTCCGGCCCCTTCACCAGCATCCCGCCACCGAAAGGGGCCGCATTAACGAAGGCGACGCCCCGCCGCTGCGCCTCCGCCATCAGCGGCTCGGCCGATTGGTCGACGAGCGTGAAGCGGTTGTGGCTGATCACGGCTTCGAACACATCGGTCGCGAGATAGCGCAACATGAGGTCGATCGGGCCGCCGGCCACGCCGATGTGCTCGATCACGCCTTCATCGCGGAGCTGGACAAGTGCCTGCACCGGACCGTCCTTTGCCATGCCGGCCTCGAAGCTGATCTTTTCGGGATCGTGCAGGTAGACGAGCTGCAACCGGTCGAGACCAAGCCGCTCGCGGCTTTCCGACACCGACTGCCTGACGCGCGCGCCGGAAAAGTCGACCGATCCGACGAGCGGATCGACTTTAGTCGCCAGCACGAAGCCGTCCGGCAGTCCGCCCCTCTCGGCGAGAGCCTGCCCGATCCTGCGCTCGCTGTCTCCGCCGTTGCCGTATTCGTTCGAGGTGTCGAGGAAGTTGAGCTCACCGTCAAAGGTCGCGCGCAAGGTCGCCAGCGCCTGTTCGGTGCCGACCTCATAGCCGTATTGCGCCGGAAAATTGCCGAGAGCGCTTGTTCCGACACAGATGGGCGTGACGGCAAGGCCGGTCTCGCCGAGGGGACGACGCTGCATTCGATTCTCCTTTGGGTCCGATCTGGAAGAAGCTCCGCCCGAGCCTCCGGGAGGCCTGCTCCGGCGATGTTTGGAAGAAGCGGCCTATCGCACGCGAGGCCCGGCGGTGCTGGCCCGGACGACGAGCTTGGGTGCCGGCAGGTGAGCGGCACCGGTCGCCTTTCTCTGCATCGCGTTCATCAGCATCGCGACGCAGGCTCGGCCGACAGCGTCGAAATCCAGCCTCACAGTGGTGAGGGCAGGCAGGAAGTGTGCCGCTTCGGGAATGTCGTCGAAACCCACGATGCTGACATCGTCCGGCACCCGGACGCCTGCCTCATGCAGGGCGTGGAGTACGCCGAGGGACATCTGGTCATTGGCGACGAACACGGCCGTGATCTCGCGATTGGCTGCGATGTGCTGTCCGGCCCGGTATCCAGCGCCGGAGCTCCAGTTCTCGCAGGCGATGATCTCGTGCGCGACCCGGCGATGAGCCGCGAGCTCCTGCTGCCAGCCCCGGATTCGGGCCTCGGTGCCGAGCCAGCCGTCTGGGCCGCTGACATGCCACACCGATTCATGTCCACGTTCCAGCAGGTGGCGCGTCGCGAGTCTCGCGCCGAGCACCTCGTCGATAGCAGCGCTTGTCGGCCCATTCGGCGCACCCGGCTCGAACGTGATCAGAGGCAGGTCGTCGGCGAGGCCGCGAACCATGTCGATCGCACCCTGGACGGGCGCGACCGCGATCACGCCGTCGACGGAGATTTCTTCGAGGTGGTCGAAGGCGGCGCGAACGGTTTCCCGCTTGAAGTTCGCGAGCGTTATGAGGCTGGTGGTGTACCCGACGTCGCGAGATGCCTCCGCGATCCCGAACAGAGTCAGGGACGGGCCGTAGAGCGAGATGCCGAAGCTGATCACGCCGAGGTTCATCGATCGACGCGACGCGAGGGCCCGGGCCGCCGGGTTGCGCTTGTAACCGAGAAGCTGAATGGCCTCCTGGACACGCAGGGTCAGCTCGGGGCCGACCGCGGGGCTGGCATTGAGCACGCGAGACACCGTCTGGTGCGACACGCCGGCGAGGCGGGCGACATCGATCATCCGCGGGCTCTTCTGATTGATTCGCCCGTTCGGTCCATCCGTCATGCGAGCTCAATCCGCTTGCCGTCCTGGCTTGCAGGAGGCCGCACTGGGCCGCGCAGGCGGCCGACGGCGTTGGAGATCCGTGCGACACCGCCTGCGCTCGACAGGAACACGGCCGCGATGATGACCGCACCCTTGATCACGAGCTGGGGTTCGGAGGAGATCCCGACGAGGTTCATGATGTTCACGATCGTGCTCAGCACGAAAACACCGATCACGGCGCTCAACGGGTCACCTTTGCCGCCGACCAGCGAGGCTCCGCCGACAACGACGGCCGCAATCGCATCGAGTTCATAGCCCCGGCCAATGAGCGAGCTGCCCTGCATGAGCTGGGCCGCGGCGAGCAGCCCCGCGAGGCCGGCGAGCAGGCCTGACAGGGAGTAGGTTACCAGAAGGTCGCGCGCCACCGGCAGGCCGGACAGCCGCGCCGCCTCTCGATTGCCTCCGATGGCATAGAGACGCCGGCCGAAGGTCGTGTAACGGCTGCAAAACGCCGCGATCGCCGTCACCACCACGAAGATGACGACAGGCGTGGCGATTCCTGCGACGCGGCCATCCGAAAACATCGTGATGAAAAGGTCGTTGTCGATTCCGATCAGGCTCGTGGACTGGATGATGTAGCTGAACCCCTGCACCATGCTCATCATGGCGAGAGTCGCGATGAATGGCGTGATGCCGAGCCAGACCACAAGCAAGCCGTTGCAAAGGCCGACCACGCCGCAGGCTGCCAAGGTCAGGATGGAAGCGAGAACGGCATTCATGTCGGTTTTCAGCAACAGCGCCGCGATCACGGTCGACAAAGCAAGGACCGCGCCGACCGACAGGTCGATGCCGCCAGTCAGGATCACGTAGAACTGCCCGACGGCCAGAAGAGCGATGATCGAGGAGAAGGCGACCACGTTGCTGGCGTTGCGCACCGTCAGAAAGTTCGGCGAAACGATCTGACCGACGACGATGATCAGGACCAGCACGAGCAGAAGATAGCTCTTGCCGAGCAAACGCTTGAGCGTGGCCCCGGCTCCGTCCCGCGCGAGCGGTTGCCCCGGCGCGTCGGTGGCCTGTTCGGATTTCGTGCTCACTGCCGCCTCCCCGTTCTTTTCGTCTTCGGCTGCTGGGTCACCCGCAGCGGGCGATGATGGCCTCGCCATGTGGGTCGATCTCGTCGTGATCGAGTTCGGCCACGACACGTCCCTTGGCCATGACAAGGACGCGGTCGCACATCATGGTTTCCGAGATCTCCGAACTGGCGATGATGACGGTGCCGCCCGTGCGCGCGAAATCGCGGATCAACTCGTACATGTCTTCCTTGGCGCCGACATCGACTCCACGGGTCGGCTCGTCGCAGATCAGCACGCGGGCCGACCGGACCAGCCAGCGCGCCAGAATGGCCTTCTGCTGCGTGCCACCGCTGAGCGTCTTCATCGGCTGCTCAACCCCGAAGATGCGCATGCCGAGCCGGGCTGCGAGAGCTTGTGCGGCCTCGGTCTCCTTGCGCTCGTTCAGGATCGAGAAGCGGGAGAACATGGGCAGGCTCGCCAAGGAGATGTTTGCCTGCGACGCTCATGTCGGGCACGAACCCTTGCGCTTTGCGGTCCTGCGGCAGGAGCCCGATCCCGAGGCCGGATGGCGTCGCGCGGCGAACGAAACCGTACGGGTTTGCCTTCGAACGACAGCGTTCCGCCGGTCGGCGTCCGCGCACCGGCGAGAAGGCCGACCAATTCGGACTGCCCGCTGCCGACGAGGCCCGCGACGCCAAGCACCTCGCCCTGGTAGAGATCGAGATCGACATTCTCGACCTTGCCGGCTTCCGTCAGACCCCTGGTGCTGAGAAGGACCTTGTCGGTCCGGCCGGGACCGAGGCGCGGGCTGCGCTCGCCGCTGATCGCAGCTTCCGCGAGCGAGCCCTTGAGGCTTTTGCCGACCATGGCCGAGACGACGTCCGTCGGGCGGCTGTCCGCGATCGCGAAACTCGCCGCATTGCGACCGTCCCGCAGCACCGTGACGTGGTCGCAGAGCGAATAAAGCTCGTCCATCCGATGCGAGATGTAGAGGAGCGTCACGCCGTCGTTGGCGAGCTTGCGCAGCACCTCGAACAGGCGCTTCACGTCCGGCTGCGGCAGGGTCGAGGTGGGCTCGTCGAGCAGGATCAGCCGGGCCTGCTTGCGCAGGGCCTTGGCCAGTTCGACCGCCTGCTGTTCGGCGACCGAATATTGCCCGACCGGCCGCCGCACATCGAGATCGTAGCCGATGCGCGCCAGGGCCTCGCGGGAACGCACGACCATCTCGGGCCAGTCCACGATCCGCGGAAAGGCCTTGCGGGGCAGACTGCCGAGAAAGATGTTCTCGGCGACCGAAAGCTGCGGCACGAGGCTGAGCTCTTGGTAGATCGTCTGAATGCCGGCGTCCTGCGCGTCCTGCGGACTGCGTGAGTGCAGAGGACGCCCGCCGAGAACGATGGACCCACTGTCCGGCGCTTCCGCCCCGGACAGGATCTTGACCAGCGTCGACTTCCCCGCGCCGTTCTGTCCGGCCAGGGCGTGAATGCTCCCCCGCCGGACCGAAAGGTCCACGCCTTTCAGCGCCTGGACGCCGAGGTACCCCTTGGTGAGGCCGCGGATCCGTAATTCATCGCCAGGGTCGGGCCGGTCAACGGTGCTGGGCTGTGCGCTGGCGGGCATGACCCGGACCTCACGCCGGAGCCAGGTCGGACTGCGCCCGAGCCGGCCTTCCCGCTGCGACCGGCGACGTTACCAACGGCCGATCGAGCATGTGATCCGCGGTCATGAAGGCCAGGGCCTGGATTGTCTGCGTCGGGTTGTAGCCGTGATAGGTGGGGAACTGGCCGCCGCCGATCACATAGAGATTTTGGCACTCGTGCGACTTGCCGAAGATGTCCACGACCGACTTGGCCGGATCCTCGCCCATGCGGTGTGTTCCGCATTCGTGAGTGGACAGGTGGTACTTGGGCGAGGTTGTCTCCTCCCACCAATAGGTGAGGCCCATTTCCTGCGCGATCTTGCGCTTCTGTTTGAGCAGAAACTCGACCCCTCGCTCGTCCACCTCACCCCAGCCGTGCGTCATCCGGAGCGCCGGCTGCCCGTACGGATCCTTGCGCTCCGGATCGAGGTCGACATAGGTCTCGGTGGTCGGGATGTTGGCGGTCTGCGAATACATCGCGGTGATGCGGGTGTAGTTGTCCCGCATCCAATTGCGCCAGCCCTTCCCCCAGCGCGGCGCATCGGCCGGCATGGCGTGGGCGATCTCCAGCGGCTGAAAATCCCCCGACCAGCTGATGATCGGCGCGCCCCAAAGCACCGTCGGATCATAGTCATGCGCCAGCTCGCCGCTGAAGTCCTCGATGGCGGTCGAGGCGACGAGCGGTCCCATATAGGGGTTGGCGGAGTCGGGCGTCAGCCCCATGAAGAAGCCGAACGCGTGGGTGGTGAGGTGCTTGCCGACCTCGCCGCTCTTGTTGATGCCCGAGGCGAGCATGAGGCGGGCGTTCTCGAGCGCGTAGCAGGCGAGCACGACGCGATCGGCTTCCAGTTCCATCGCCCGCCCTTGTGGGTCGAAGTAGCAAACGCCGGTGACGCGGCTGCCGTCGCTCGAGCGGTTCACCTTGTAGACGCGGCAGAACTCCATGATCTCGAGATTGCCGCTCGGCAAGCCCCGCAGGAAGCGATGCGACATGGGTCGAGGTCTTGGCGTCCACGTGGCACGGGTAGCCGTGGCAGTAGCCGCAGTAGGTGCAGCCCGAGCGGCCCTTGAACGGCTCCGAGGCGATCGCCGCGGCCGTGCGAAACGGGTGAAAGCCGAGCCGCTTGCAGGCATCCGAAAAGCGCTGATCGGCCGGGCCCTGGCGCAGCGGCGGCATGGGATAATCCCGTGCCCTCGGCGCTTCCCAAAGATTATCGCCGGCCCCGCTCCCATCGATGATGTTGCTACCGCGGCCGGAAATACCCAGATCCCATTCGACACGATCGTAATAGGGCTCGAGATCGTGATAGCCGATGGGCCAATCGACCAGCGTGTGGTTCTCCGGCAGGGCTTTCTTGCCGAGCCGCTCTTCGATGATGCTGCGCATCTTGAACTCGGCATCCCGGAATCGCCAGCACGCGCCGCCCCAGTGAATGGAGCCGCCGCCCGTCCCCAACGACGGCGGCAGGTGAAGCGGGTTGGCGGTGCCGAGCGGGCCGTCGACCCAAGGCAGGAGAGCCGACTTGTCGCTGCTGCGTTCGCGCCAGGTCATCGGGTCGGTGCTCATGTGGGGCACGATGGCGCCCCGCGCGTAGTACCGGATCTCGTCGAACTTCAGCCGGAAGTCGTCGTCGGAATAATGCGGGCCTTTGTCCATGCAGACGACCCGGACCCCGCTCTGTGCCAGTTCCGAGGCCACGATGGCGCCGGACGCTCCTGCGCCGACGACGATCACGTCGACTTTGCGGTTCTGCGGCATGATCACGCCTGATCGTTGCGGGTGAAAATGGCGTTGTCGGGCAGCGACTTGAGATCTCGTCGCAAGTCGGACAGCGTCCGGATCGGAAGCTGCCGGCCGTCATAGCCCTCCTTCATCTGCTCCGCCGTGTAGCCCCAGTGCACGCCGGGGAACCCGACGAGACGCCAGCCGACGGTGTTGCGATTGCCGCCGTAGATCGGATCGCAGAACAGGCCCTCGATGGCGTGCTCGCGCACGACCGCGAAGAACCGTTCGAGCAGCGGCCGGTCGAGGGCGCGAGAACGGAGCGGGGCCGCCGAATGTCCCGGGTGCTCCGAACTGCCGTCGAAATCGTAATCGTCCTCACCGGCAGACTTGTGGGCTGCCGCCGCCCCGCCGCTCTCCGGACCGAGGAACCGGCGCACGACCACATCCTGCCCCTCGCCCCCAAGCAGAACGAAGGAGCCGCCGTGCTTTTGCCGGCAATACACGTCGAGCTCTCGCAGGCCGAGCCGATAGACGGTCTGCAGAACTGGTGCTGAAGCCGGCGACGGCCCGGTCGATATAGTAGACGACGCCCGCGTCGGTGGCGCCGATGTCGCCATCACCACCCGGGACGATGCGCTCGGCGATCGCCTCGACGGTCCGTGCTTCGAAATCGTTGAAGAAGGTCAGTGCGACCGCATGGTCCTGAGCATCGTCGCTCATCATCGCGTTCTCCCTTGTCGGCCTGGTTTCGATTGGAGCCGAACCAGGCCGGAGGTGCTGGTGCTGCGGGCCCGGGTTGCCCGGACCCATTCCGCTTCGGATGCGCTGTGCGTCACTCGCCCGCGCGGACGTAGGTTTCATTCTCCTTATAGTATTGTTTGGCGGTATCGGGTGTAACCACGGTGGTCTGGACGTAGTTCGTCTTCGATGGGCAGGCCTTGGCGTCCTTGTTGTAGCCGGCGAGAGCCATCTTCACTGCGAGCACCGCCTGGTCCCAGGGCTGGTTCGAGGCGTCGGCCTGGAGCGGACCCTTGGGGTCGTCGACCATCTGCTTGATGGCGTTCATGCCGCCGTCGTAGCTGCCCTCGAGGATGCCCTTGTCCCAGAGGCCGGCTTCCTTGAGACCCTGCACGATCCCGCCCTGCATGACGTCACTCATGCTGTACATGATCTTCAGGTCGGCATTGGCGGTCGCCATGTCGCGGATCGGGCCGAGCGCCTTGTCGGGCTTCCATTCGCCGAACTTCATCGGCACCACCGTGGTCTTCACGTTGGGATGGGCCTGCATCACCTTGTTGTAGCCGTCCATGAAGCCGTTGAAGCGCAGGTCGCTGATCACGTCGCCCGGGAACCCGCCGATGCTGGCGAGCTTGATGGCCCCCGAATCGCCCCACTTCTCGAGCGCCTTCTCGGCGATGACCTTGCCGGCGTTACCGCCGGTCGCGAACTGGTCCTCGGCCACGTAGCAGAAGATGTCCGGGACGAGTTTCGCATCGAGGTTGGAGTTGACCGCGACGAGCGGAATGCCGGCCTTCTTGAGGCTGCGCACCGAAGCCGCGACGCCGATCGGATCGTTGGCGTTGATGATGACGACATCGGCGCCCTGCGTGATGAGCGTCTGGACGTCCTGGTTCTGCCGCGTCGTGTCGCCATTGGCGTCGAGCACGATCAGCTTGGCGCCGATCTTGTCCGCCTCATGCTGGCCGCCGGCAACCATGGTCTTCCACCAATCGCTGCCGCTGATGCCGCGCTGGCTCCAGCCGATGACGAGACCCTTGCCCGTGGCCTTGTCGTCGGCCTGGGCCGGAACCGCTACGGCGGTTAGGGCTAGTGCCAGGCCGAAGCCGAGCGAAGCGCGCCGAACGGAGAGTTCCGTCAAGTATAATAAATGTGACATGAAGATTTCCTCCCGATTGGATTGGTCTTTGACCTGTTCTGTTCGTGTTTTTGGGCCCGACCTCGTTAGGCCGGCGCCGTGCCGAGCTGCAGCGGGAAGCAGCCTCCCGCTGCAGATAAGGTCAGCGCGTGGACGGCAGCGCGAACACGCCGCGCTCCACAAGCCGATCGATGTTTTTCTGCGCGCGTTTGTTCTTCGCGCTTCAGCCAGCCCTCGCTCGGAGCGTCCTTCGCGTACTGGTTCTTCGGGTAGATGGGCTGCTCGTAGATGGCAGCGTATTGCTCGGTCCGCAGATCCTTGAACTGGTTGTAAAGGCCGTTGGCGATGCGCATCCGGCGTAGATGCTCGATGTCGATCGATGGTCGTCACGAAGCTGTCGCCGGACGTCCAGCCCTTCTGCTGCGCCACGATCTGCCCGCGGTAGTTGACGATCATCGACTGGCCGCCGAACAGATCGACGACGCCGCCGTCCTCCTGGATGTCCGGCCCGAGGTTCGGGGCCACGACATAGCACTGGTTGAACATGGCGTGGGCGCGGTTCTGCAGCTCCCACATGCCCGTCATCACGGCCGGTTCGATCAGCGTCGGACGGATGATGATCTCGGCGCCGTTCATGGCGAGGCCGCGGGCGATCTCCGGATAGACGCCCTCGTGGCAGATGCAGATGCCGATGTTGCCGATCTCGGTCTTTGCGACCGGGAAGATCGCGTCCATCTTGTTGCCCTTGCCCTTCTTCTCCACCCACTCGTCCCAGACGTCGTGCGGGTTGGAGTTGCCGAGCATGCCGCCCTCATAGGCGTCGCTGGTAGCCTTGTAACGCTTGTAGATGATCTCGCCCTGCGGGCTCGACGATGAAGGCCACGTTGTAATAGCGATCCGGAAAGTCGTCGTCCTTCACCATGTAGAGTTCGGCCGCGATGTAGGCGTTGATCTCCTTCGCCTTCCGGCACAGCTCATCGGTCTCAGGCCCGGGAATACTCATCGCGTATTCTTTTTCTTTGACCCGATTGCCGGGCGTGTTGGCGATCATGCCCTGGATCGCCATCTCGGGGATGACGACCAGGCGCGCCGGAAATCCCTCCCAAGCCCCGACCATGATGGCCGTGTCCATGAACCGGCAGATGCGCTTCGTGTTCTCCAGCGCATCTTCCCGGCGCTTCATCTGAAACGTCCGCGGCGACAGCGCGACGACAGCATAAGGCTCGATCACTTGGCTTCCTCCAAAATCAGGGCTGCCGATCTTGCGCCGGCTTGTACCATGAGGAATGTTTGCGCTCACATTGGAGGAACTGTCAACTACAAAAATCGTTTGGGTCGAACGTATACTGCACTGCACAAAACTACACTGATTCAGAGCTGATACAACACTGGAAAAGCCGCAGATCACGGTCTGTGTTTCTGGTTGACTTTGGCGATTGTTTGCGCTCACATCCCGGGAAAGAGACCGGAGCGACCGCTGTCGGCCCGTGCTGCTGGGAGCTAACATTTTACGGGGACAAGAAATTCTCATCGCATGTCACGCGGTTGCAGGGTGGGACCTTGCAACGAGGTGACGGGCTTCGATCTGCCAAGCTGGAGATGCGGGCGCTCGTCTGTCAGGCACTGCAATAGGGTCGGGAGGAACGCTTCCCGTTGATACTGCCTGTGCGCGTGGCTCAACGTGCGATCACGCAGGGGCCACGAACTTAGATGTTTGATCCCGTGGTTTGATGGTGCACGTTTCACGCGGGAGTGGAAGCGAGGCACTTTGAGCCAAGTGCGCCCCGACGGCGGGAACTCGTGCAGCCAGGGAGAGAAACGGGCTTGGTGTTTGCGAACTGGCCCGTGGCCATCACGATACGATTCAGAAGAGACAAGTCGGCCAGTTCAGAACAGGCGAGCTGGTCGATGGGACCATAGAGGCCGGGTTGGTTATCGAGGCGGATGTTCGGATCCGGCCGGCTGGCCAAGGTCCTCTAGGTAGCCGAAATAGCTGTTGTACACGTGGCGGGCTAGGATCTCCCCGGCGCCCTTGTCGTTCTTTGCCCTGATGGCCGCAACAATCGCCGCGTGATCCGTCTGCGAGGTGGTAAATCTCGCATTTTTCCGGATCGCCCGAAACCGGATCGCCCGAACGCGTCCGATGATCCGGCTGTAGGCGTCCATCAATTCGGGGTTCTGGCTCGCCGTCATAATCGCGGAATGGAAAGCGGTGTCGGCGCTCTGGTATGCCTCGGCACCTGCGCGGACGGCCGGCTCGGCAGCCTCCACCTCTGCCGCAAGAGCCTCGAGCGTCCGCTTCCGGTCGGCCTTCAACGCGATGCGGAGCGCGCCGACTTCGAGAATCTCGCGCAATTCCAGGATGCCGTGCAGTTGCTGGGCGTCGTAGCGGAACACGTAACTGCCCTGTTGGGGCTGGATCTCGACCAGGCGTTCGGCTTGCAACCGCAGCAGTGCATCGCGCACAGGCGTCCGGCTGATGCCGAGTTGCTCCGCAAGGCTCGCTTCCGACAATTGCTGCCCAAGCTTGAGCCGGTCCGTGACGATCAGCTCACGAATCTGATCCGCGGCGAGCGAGGCGAGGGAGCGCGGCCGCCCGATGCGATCGATGACTGACGGGCTCGCCGTCCCGACATTGCTCATCGCCTCACCCCCTAAAGCCGTCCTCGAGCCCGAGGTTGCCTCGCTTGCGCCGCTACCATACCGTATGCTACCAACCGCTGCAGCCCTCTCGTTAGCATGTCAAGATCTTCTAAGGAACCGAGATGCCGGACACTCGTCTTCGTCAAAAGCTCGAGAAGATTAGAAGAGACCCGAGCGGCAGCAAGGAATTCCTGATCTGCGACGCCAAAGACAGTGACATGGGTGGTGGCGTGCTGTCGCCGGGCCCTCACCGCGACGCCAAGGGCCAACCGAACGGCGCTTTCAAGACCCGCGCCGACTACCTCGACCAGGTTCGCGCCATCGTGCGCCAGGACATCGTGGATCTCATGCTGATGTCGGTCTCGAACCTCGAGATCCTGATGAAAGAGGGCCTTTTCGCCGAAAGCCGGGTTGGCACCGCTGTCCGCGCGAACGACACCAGCGACATCTGGGGCCCGCGAGGCGGCCGCTATCGCGAGACGCCATCCCTGCCGTTCCGGACCGCGCACATCTCGCACATTCTTTATGGTCGCGACGGGGTGGCCAAGGGAACCGCGCCCACGCTGACCGACCTCGGTCTCTATTCGGTGACCTTCGTCAACGACGCCGCTTGTGATCGGCATGCGATGGAACAATACAAGGCGTTCCGCATCGAAGCCGAGGCCTGGGGGCTCAAGCATTTCCTCGAAGTGTTCAATCCGAATGTGGAATCCGCCCGTCTCTCGCGCGAAGAAACAGGCGCGTTCGTGAACGACAGCATCATTCACACGCTGGCGGGCGTGCCCAACGTCGCTCGGCCGGAGTTCCTGAAAATCCCGTTCAATGGGTCCAGGGCCGTGGCCGAACTCGCGGCCTACGACCCGAGCCTGATCATCGGCATTCTCGGCGGGGGCGCCGGCACGACGCGCGACACGCTCGAACTCGTGGCCCAATCAAAACGCTATGGGGCTCGAACTCGTACTTTTCGGGCGCAAGATCAACATGGCTGAAGACCCGTTGGAGATAATCAGGATCATGCGGATGGTCGCAGACGGCGTGGTCGAACCATCCGAAGCGGTTCGCGTCTACCACGACGCGCTGGCCAAAATTGGCAAGGCACCCGCGCGTTCCATTTCGGACGACAGCGAGATCACCGACGAGGCATTGCGGTAGCGTTTCAATTGGCGGACACGGGACAGCAGGCTCGCCGAGCGGGCCGTCCGCAACGCCGAAGGATCGGTGGGGAACTTTAGGATCGCCATGACACCACCTCTGCGGCCGGTTCTCGACTGAAGGGAGCAGGCCATCTCACAGGGCCATAATAAGACGAAGCGGGAATCCAATCCCGCAAGCTCAACAGAGCAGGTAATGGGAGAAACACTGATGAGATCAAAGATAGCTGCAACAATTGCGTGTTCTGCACTTCTCGCATCGTTTGCTGCCGCAAAGGCGGAGTCGACGCTGACGATCGCCACGGTCAACAATCCCGACATGATCGTGATGCAGAAATACGCGCCCAAGTTCGAGGAACAGACCGGCATCAAGCTGAAGTGGCTGGTCCTCGAGGAGAACGTGCTGCGTCAGCGCGTGACCACCGACATTTCGACCAACGGCGGTCAGTTCGACGTCATCACGATCGGGCTCTTGGAAACCCCGCTCTGGGGCAAGCAGGGGTGGCTCACGCCCTTCGACGAATTGCCGGCCAGCTATGACATCGACGACGTCCTGCCGACCATCCGGGAAGGCCTTTCGTACCAGGGCAAGCTTTATTCTGCTGCCGTTCTACGCCGAAAGCGCGATGACCTTCTACCGGACCGACCTGTTCAAGAAGGCCGGCCTGACCATGCCGGAGAAGCCGACCTGGGACCAGATGGCCGAGTTCGCCGACAAGATCAACGATCCATCGCACGGCGTCTACGGCATCTGCCTGCGCGGTCAGGCCGGCTGGGGCGAGAACATGGCCATCATCGGCGTCATGGCGCATTCGTTCGGCGGCCAGCTGTTCGATAAGGACTGGAAGGCCGGCTACAACGACGAGGGTTGGAAGAAGGCCGCCAAGTTCTACGTCGACCTGGTGCAAGAAGGACGGGCCGCCCGGCGTCGTCGGCAACGGCTTCAACGAGAACCTCGCGCTGTTCGCGAGCGGCCATTGCGGCATGTGGGTCGACGCCACCGTGGCGGCGGGCTTCCTTTACGATCCCAAGCGCTCGCAGGTCGCCGACAAGGTCTCGTTCGCCGAGATGCCGACTGAGAAGCCGGGCGCAAGCAATGGCTGGCTGTGGTCCTGGGCGCTCGGCATCCCGAAATCCAGCAAACAGGCCGATGCGGCCAAGAAGTTCATCGAATGGGCGACCTCGAAGGACTACATCAAGATGATCGGCGAGAACGAGGGCTGGGTCACGGCGCCTCCCGGCACACGCAAGTCGACCTACGACAACCCGAAGTATATCGAAGCCGCGCCGTTCGCGAAGACCACCCTCGCATCGATCCTGTCGGTCACCGGCATGGGCGATGGGTCCGGATAAGCCCTATATCGGCGTCGACCTTCGCGGCCATTCCGGAGATGCAGGCCATCGGGACCTTCGCGGGCCAGCAGATGGCGGCGGCCCTGACCGGCAAGGTCGCAGTCGACGCGGCGTTGGATGCGACGGCCGCCAACGCCAACCGCACCCTGCAGCAGGCGGGGGGCTACCAGAAGTAGCGGCGATCCCGGGGATGGTCGGCGACGGCCGTCCCCGAATCATCGATGTGGTCCGGTCACCAACCCACCTCCTCCGAGCTGGCCGGCCGTGTCGCCTCGAAGATTAGGTTGAGCGCATGCAAAGCAAGCTCGAGAAAGTCCGCCCTTTGGCTACGGTCCCCGTGGATCAACGCGAAGCAACCGACGTGATCTCGGCCCGGCCTTTGCCGGTCGCGAACACGCGAACGTCATGGCGCCGGCAGCAGCGCGGCGTCGCAACTCTGCCCCTGCTGCTTCCGGCGATCGGGTCCCTGGCACTCTGGTCGGTCGTGCCGACGATCTTGACGCTTTGGTTCGCGTTCCAGGGCTACAATCTGCTCACGCCACCCAAGGGTTTCGTCGGCTTCAAGAACTTTTACTTTCTGCTGACCGACCCTGGCCTGCCCACCGTGTTGATGAACACGGTCCTCCTGGTCGCCGTCCCGCTGGTTCTGACCATTTCCCTCGGGACCGTGATCGCGGTCGTGTTCAACGACCACTTTCCATGGCCGTTGGATTGCGCGACTGCTCGTGGTTGCCCCCTTCTTCGTGATGCCGACAGTCAGTGCGCTGGTCTGGAAGAACCTGTTCATGCACCCGGTCTACGGCCTGTTCGCCGGCATCGCCCGGACGTTCGGGCTGCCGGCGGTCGACTGGTTCGCCGATTGCCGCTTGCCTCCATCATCATCATCGTCACCTGGGAATGGACGCCCTTCGCGACGCTGATCCTTCTGACCTCGCTGCAGTCGCTGGATCGCGAGCAGGTCGAGGCGGCCGTGATGGATGGCGCCAGAGCGTGTCGCGCTGTTTCGCTACATCGTGCGTGCCGCACCTGGCCGCCCGATCGGCGATCGTGGCGATGCTGGAGACGATCTTCTTCCTCGGCATCTATGCCGAGATCGCGGTCACGACGGTCGGCGGGCCGGGGCTCGCGACCACGAATCTGCCGTTCTTCATCTATTCGCGCGCGCTGCTCGGCTTCGACGTGGGCGGCGCATCGGCCGGCGGGATCTTCGCGATCGTGCTCGCCAACATCGTGACGATCCTTTTCGTGCGCACCGTCGCGCGTCAGATTCTGTGATGGACCGGCGGTCATGGGCCTGAAGCAGACGCAGAGTCGGATGTGGAGCCGGACCGTCACGGGCTGGCTGCTGGCCCTCATCATGTTCTTTCCTGTGTTCTGGATGGGCTGGCGGCGTTCAAGACCGAAATGGAAGCGATCGCCTGGCCGCCGCTGTTCTTCTTCACCCGACGCTCGAGAATTTCAGGGAGATGCAGGAGCGGGTCGATTACTTCGGCCACGCATGGAACAGCATCGCGGTTGCTTTCGGCTCGACGGCTTTGTCGATCGTGCTTGGGACGCCCGCCGCCTATGCAATGGCGTTCTTTCCCGTCCAGGCGCACCAGAGGAACGCTGCTTTGGATCCTCTCCAACAAGTTCATGCCGGCCGTCGGCGTGCTGGTGCCCATCTACCTGATGCTCGTCTGGGTCGGGTGGCTCGACACGCTCAAGGCTCTGATCATCCTGAACCTGTTCGCCAACCTGCCGATCGTGGTGTGGATGCTCTATTCCTATTTCAAGGAAATCCCGCCCGAGATCATCGAGGCTGTCGCGCATGGACGGCGCACAGCCCTACCAGCAGGTTCTCCAGCTTCTTCTGCCGCTCGCTGCCCCGGGTCTCGCGTCCACCGCCATGCTGGCCATCATCCTGTCGTGGAACGAGTCGTTCTGGTGCATCAATCGTCGCGCGCCACGCAGTCGGGAACGCTAGCGCTTGCGATCGCCTCGTTCTCGAACCCGGAAGGCTTCTTCTGGGCGAAGCTGTCGGCCGTATCCTTGGCATCGATCGCGCCCGATCATGGTGTTCGGCTGGGTCACGCAGCGCCAACTCGTCCGCGGCCTGACCTTCGGTGCGGTCAAATAGGTCAACTCCGGGAGGAACAATGTATCTTTCGAAATACAGGCTCGATGGACAGACCGCCTTTATCACTGGCGGCGGGCGCGGCATCGGGCTTGCGACGGCCGAGGCTTTGCTCGAAGCTGGGCGCTTCGGTGATCATTTCCGACCACGATCCTGCGCATTCTCGAGACCGGCCAGGCGGCGCTCAGGGACAAAGGCTATGACGTCGAATGCGTCGTGCTCGACGTGACCAAGCCCGACGCCGTCGCCAAGGCTGCGGCCGAAGCCAATGCCAAGCGCCCGATCGACATCATGATCGCCAATGCGGGCATCGCTCTGGGGGACACAGCGGGCGAAGCGATGCCGGACGAGATCTGGCTGAAGGTGGTCGACGTCAACCTCAACGGCGTGTTCTGGTCGTGTCGCGAGTTCGGCCGCTTCATGCTGGAGCGCAAGCGCGGCGCGATCGTCACGCTCGGCTCTATGTCGGGAATCATCTCGAACAAGCCGCAGCGCCAGTCGCAGTACAACGCAGCCAAGGCGGCCGTGCACCATCTCACCCGCTCGCTCGCGGGCGAGTGGGCCGAGCGGGGCGTCCGGGTGAACTGCGTGGCTCCGACCTATGTGGACACCGCGATGTCGCGCCCGGGCTTCACCAATCCGGTGATGATGCCGGTCTGGATGGATTACACGCCGATGAAGCGGGTGGCGCGGGACGATGAGATCGCCTCGGCCATCCTGTTCCTGGCCACCGACGCTTCGAGCGCCATGACGGGATCGCTCGTCGTCGTCGACTGCGGTTACACCATCTGGTAGCGGCTTGTCGGCGTCCCTGCGCATGGCGCTCGATTCGGCCGCTCGGGCGCCACGGTCGCCTTCGTCCGCGTCACAAGTTCACCAACAGGCCGCCGTCGACCGGAAGCATGATGCCGGTCACGAACTGCGCCTGATCGGACGCGAGGAACAGGGCCGGGCCGACGAGATCGTCCGGTTCGCCCCAGCGCCCCATGGGCGTGCGGGCGAGCACGCGATTGTAGTGCAGCCGGATCGGCGCGGCCCTTTCGCGGTCTGCTCGGTGACGATGAAGCCGGGCGCGATCGCGTTGACCCGGACTTTGAGGGGCGCCCAGGCGAGCGCCAGCGACTTCACCAACTGCGCGAGCCCGGCCTTGCTGGCCCCATAGGCGGGGATGATGGGGCTTCCCAGGACCGAATACATCGAGGCGATCGCTACGACGGCGCCCTTGCTCGCCGCCGAGCTGCGGCTTGAACGCATTGGCGAGGTTCAGCATGCCGACGAGATTGACGTCGATGCACATGCTTGAAGCCCGCGTTGGTCCATTCCGTGTCGCGACTGCCCATGCCGGCGCAGTTCACAAGAATGTCGAGGGTCTGCAATCTCCCGGCACAGCCGGTGCACGGCTCCTTCGTCGGTGACATCGAGCTGCCGGTAAGGATAGCGGTCGACGTAGTGTTCGATGGGCATCGTCTCGATACCCGTGATGGTCACCTTGGCGCCCGCAGTCCGCGAACCCGTCGGCGATCGCCGCGCCGATGCCGGCCCGGCTGGCGCCGACGACCAGGACGCGGCGATCGTTGAAATCGAATTGACGGCTTCGCCATCCTTTGTCGTCTCCCTGTGCGATGCCGATCTGGGAGCCCGTGCGCGCAGCCGCCAGATCGGCTGTCCTAATTCAGTCGTCGGAGCGCCTGTTCGACGTCGGCCCTGTCCGGCATGCCGTCCCAGCCGTTCCCGCGCGCGCATTTCAGCGCTGCGGCAGCACTCGCCAGGCGCGCTGCCTCGAGCAGCGGCATGCGTTCGGCGAGACCTGCGGCGAGCGCGCCGTGGAACACGTCGCCGGCCCCGGTCGTGTCCTGGACGGTGACGGGGAGGGCCGGCACGTGCGCCAAGCCCCCCTCGGTCCACCAGAGCGAGCCGCGCGATCCCAGCGTGACGCCGATCGGCCGGCCGAGTTCGGTCGCGAGCGCCCGACAGCTCGTCGCATCCGGAGCCGCGCCGCGGGTTACCTTCTCGAAACCATCCTCCGAGAATACCGGTAAGCTTGCGACGCAGGCCAGATCCATCAGAACGTCGGCCTCGCTGCTTTCAGCATCCAGAACGGCGGGCACGCCGGCTGCACGGGCGGCCTCCAGCACGGCTCTGGCGCCGGCAATCCAGGCTGTGTCCGCCAGCACGGCGCCGGCCGAAGCGACCTCGCCAAGAGGCAGGTGGTCCGTCGATTTCGGCACGGCTCGCGTCCCGTGGGCCACGATCAAGCGTTCCCCGCTGCTGTCGACCACCACAAAGGCCGTTACCGTGTCGACCTCCGCGAGCTGCGGCGTTCCCGTCACGTCGACTCCGTGGCCTCTCAGCATGCCGAGCAGGAACGTGGCTTCCGGATCCTGCCCCAGCCAACTCCACAGCTTCGTGGGCACGCCCAGGCGGGCGGAAGCCACTGCGCCGGTCGAGGCGGGGCCGCCGCCGCGGCTCGTGCGGCTTTTGGCGAGGATCTTGATGGGCGCGCGTGGGATCTGGTCGACCTCGAACACGTTGTCGACCACCGTAATGCCTAGGCAGATCACCGGGCTTGCTGGGCGTCACGGGTATCGCCTCAGTGCTTGGGCGGACGGGCTCGGACGGCGGCTTCGTTCACCTCGAGACCCCAGCCCGGCCCTTTCGGCAGGACGAGTTCGCCGTTCTCGATCTGCGGCACCGACGTGTAGAACTCGTCGCGCCACGAGATGCTGTCGATGTCGATTTCCATGATGCGCAGGTTCGGCACGATCGCCGCGAAATGCGCGCTCATGATGGTCGACAGGTGGCCGTAGAAGTTATGCGGCGCCACGTTGGTTTCGTAGACTTCGGCCATGGCTGCGATCTTGAGCGATTCGCCGAGGCCGTTCCACACCACGTCGATGATGGCCGTATCCATCGCATAGGCTTCGAAGAAGGTCTTGAAGTCGCGGCGGCCGACCAGGGTTTCGCAGGCTGCGATGGGGCAGGGCGCTCCCCGCCGGATCAGCGCCAGGGCCGGGGCGTCGTGCATGTCCATCTCGAGCCACGTGAGCTTGAAGGGTGCAACGGCGTCGGCGACCCGGCGGAAGCCTTCGGTCTTGAAATGGAAGTTGATGTCCAGCATCAGGCCCATCTCCGGGCCGACGGCGTCGCGGATGGCGGTGAGCTGCTCCGTAATGGTGCGTAGAAGCTTGTTGTCCCAGTTCAGTTCGGGGTGCCCAGGGGTAACGCCGAAGCCCGGATTGAACGAGACCAGTCGCTTCCCGTCGAACGGCAGCACATTCGTCTTCAAGGCCTTGAAGCCCTGACCCTTCACCTCCGCGGCCTGCTTCGCCAGGTCCTCGTAGGTGGTCGGCACCGGCTCCGTCATGTAGTTCGGAGTGAACACCCGGTAGGTGCCGAAATGCGACCAGTAGACGGGGATCGTCTCGCGTACGGGCCCGCCGAACAGCGCGTAGACCGGCACGCCGAGCGCCTTGCCGCGGATGTCCAGCAGGGCATTCTCGATTGCCGCCATGGCCTGGTGGATGAGGCCGCCCCGGGACTGACGCGTGTGGGTGTTGAGATGGGCCAGGATGAATTCGCTGCGCATCGGATCGAGCCCGATCACGAGCGGGATCAGCGCCCGGATGACATTGCCGAGGCCTGGACTGCCGAAGCTTTCATTGTACTCGGACCACCCCACGACGCCGCTGTCGGTCGTGATCTTCACAAACGAGAACATCCGCCAGCCGGCATCGGCCTGCAAGACCTCAAGACCTGAGACCTTCATCCGTGTTCTCCCTTGTCCATGAGACATACAACGCTGCGGCGATTCAGCAACATTGTATGTTACGTACGGCATGTAAGATACCGCAATCCGTGTCGCTGCTCAATCCGCGTCAGTGTCAGACGAGCGATGACGCGATGACCGGCACCGTGGGCGTGTTGCATCGAGGGAGAGATGTTATTATTCTAACATTTCCTGTTGAGAACGACTGATCCATGACCTCGCGCAAGGCGAAGCGCATAGAGGCGCTCGCAACGACGCTCGAGCAGCGCCGATTTCTTCATCTAAGGGAGGCTGCGAAACTCGTCGGCGCGTCCGAAATGACGGTTCGACGGGATATCGGCCAAGCCAGCGATCGTTTCATATTCCTGGGCGGCCACATCACGCTGGCCGACAGCAGCGAGGAAGACAGCACCTATCAGCTCGCCACGGCGGCCGATGCTCATGCCGCGGCGAAGCGCGAGGCCTGCCGCCATGCCGCGCGCCACGTTCGACCTCACGAGACGATCTTCATCGATTGCGGCACCACGCTTGTGCACCTCGTCGAGTTCCTGCCGGACGACATGCCGCTGACGGTCGTCTGCTACGCTTTGAACATCGCCAACAGACTGGCCGATAAGCCGAACCTGACCCTGATCCTGCTCGGAGGCCTTTACCACCCCGCCTCGGCTTCTTTCTCCGATTGGGAGGCCCTCGACGGCGTCGCAATCAATGTGGCGTTCCTGTCCGCGGCCGGCATTGACGGTCGGCGCGGCGCCACGTGCGAACATTTTCACGAGGCGCGGATCAAGCAAAGGGCCATCGAAGTGGCCCGCGAACGGTATCTGGTGGTGGATCGGAGCAAATTCGGGCGACTGAGACGGGCCTTCTTCGCCTCTCCCGACGCGTTCGATGCGATCATCACCGAAGACGGGGAGACGAGCGTCGAAGCCGATTGAGCGACAATCGCCGATTGACGCCGTGCCGGCTTGGTGGAATTGTCTCAGGAAAACTGTGAATTTGATCGCAAGACAGTGACTTGCCTTGGGAGGGCGTCGCGGCCAATGGCAGATCCGGATGCTGCGAATGCTTTGGACGGGAAGCTGCGCCCGCTCGTGCGTGTTCGCGGCGTCGTGAAGTCATTCGGCGGCGTCCGGGCCTTGCGCGGCGTGGACCTCGAGGTCCTCCCGGGCGAGGTGCACGCGCTGCTCGGCGAGAACGGCGCCGGCAAGTCGACGCTGATCAAGATCCTCAGCGGCGTCCACGACTACGACGAGGGCACGATCGAGCTCGGCGGCGCGCCGGTGCGCTTCCAGTCGCCCGCCCAGTCGCGGGAGGCGGGCATCGCGGTCGTCTATCAGGATCTGAGCCTGGTCGAATCGCTGTCGGTCGCCGACAACCTGCTGCTCGGGCGCGAGCCGCGGACGCGCTTCGGCTTCCTGCGAAAGCGGCGCATTCTCGACGAGGCGCGCGCGCTTCCTCGACGATCAGGGCGTCGCGCTCGATCCGCGCGCCAGCGTCGGCAACCTGCCTTTCGCGCAACGGCAGATGACCGAGATCTGCAAGGCCCTGATGGGCGATGTGCGGGTGCTGATCCTCGACGAGCCGACCTCGGCGCTGACGGACGATGAGGAGCGCATCCTGTTCGACGCCGTGCGGCGCGTGACGGGCCGCGGCGTCGGCGTGGTCTACGTCACGCATCGCTTGAACGAGGTGTTCCGCATCGCCGACCGCGTCACGGTGTTCCGTGACGGGCGCAACGCCGGGCATTTCAGGACGGCCGAGACGGACATGCGGAGCTCGTCGTCCGCCATCGTCGGGCCCGGACCACGCCCTTGCGGCCGTGAAAGAGGGCGACGTGCACCGGGTCCCGAACCGCGCGGGCGGAAGACTCCGTCGCAGCGACTCGGCCGGTCCTTGCCTCTGTCCGGCGTGCGCAACGAGCGCCTCGGCCGGCGTCGACCTCGACCTCCGGGCCGGGGAAATCCATGGCCTTGCGGGGCTCGTCGGCAGCGGCCGAACCGAGATCCTGGAAACGATCTTCGGCATCCGGGCCGCACGGGCCGGCACCATCACGCTCGACGGCGAGCCGCTCGCCGGTCACAAGCCCGCGCAAGCCATCGCACGCGGCATCGCGCTCGTGCCGGAGGACCGGCACGTGCAGGGGCTGGTGCTCGAGCACTCGATCGCCCGCAACCTCACCCTTCCGCACCTGCCCCGCTTCTCGCGCTGGGGCTGGCTGCGGCGGCAGCGCGGCGGCCGCGCAGGCTCGGGACGAGATGCGCCGGCTCGCCGTCAAGGCGCCGAGCCGGCGACGCTCGGCGAAGGCGCTGTCCGGCGGCAATCAGCAGAAGGTCGTCTTCGCGAAATGGCAGACGCCGCGCCCGCGCGTCCTGCTGCTCGACGAGCCGACCGTCGGTGTCGACGTGGGCGCGCGCGAGGAGATCTACAGTCTGGTCGCGCAGCGGCCGCGGCGGGCGGCACCGGCGTGCTCGTGGTGTCCTCGGACCTGGCCGAACTGCTGCTGCTCTGCGACCGCCTGTCGATCGTGGTCGACGGGTCGCATCGTCCGGACGCTCGCGCGAGCCGCAGGCCGGCAGCGCCGAAGAACTCCATCATCTGATCCAAACCCTGCAACCCGTCCAGGGCCGAGGCCGCATGACGGATCGGATCTCGTCGTCGGCGGCCGCTGCCACGCAGCCAGGCCTCGCGTCGGTGCAGCGCCGCAGCCTCGTCGCAGATGCTGCTGCAGGGCGAGCGGCCCTACATGATCTATCGTGGCCTTCGCCGCGATGCTGGTGGTGTTCAGCCTGTCGTCGCCCTTCTTCCTGTCGATCGACAATTTCCTCAATATCGGCCGGCAGACCGCGCTCGTCACCATCATCGCTGTCGGCATGACCTTCGTGATCATCGGCCGACAGATCGATCTTTCGGTCGCCTCGACGCTTGCGCTGTCGGGCATGTGCGCCGGCCTCGCGATGAAGTACGGCTGCAACTCCTGGCTCGTCGGTGCGGCCGCGGGACTCGCGCACGGGTGCGCTCGTCGGCCTCGTCAACGGCCTGCTGACGACGCAGCTCGCGATCCCGTCCTTCCTGGTCACGCTTGGCACGCTGAGCGGCGCCCGCGGGCTTGCCATGCTGCTGACCGACACCAAGCCCGTCATCATCACGGATCATGCCTACTACGCGGTGTTCGGCGAGGGGTCGCTGCTCGGCATTCCGGCGCCGATCGCCTGGACGCTGCTGACCGTGATCGCGGGCATCCTGCTGCTTCATTCGAGCGTCTATGGCCGGCGCATCTACGCGGCGGGCGGCAACCCGACCGCGGCGCTGTATTCCGGCATTCAGCACCAAGCGCGTCACGACGGTCGCCTTCGTGCTCACCGGCGCGCTGGCGGGGCTCGCATCGCTGGTGCTGTCGGCCCGCGCCCACGCGGCGCGGCCGGACGTCGTGCAAGGCATGGAACTCGACGTGATCGCCTCGGTGATCCTCGGCGGCTGCAGCCTGTTCGGCGGCCGCGGCAACATTTTCGGCACGCTGCTCGGCAGCCTGATCATCGGCACGCTCAACAACGGCCTCGTGCTGCTCGGCGTGAACTCGTCGCTTCAGCTGGTCATCAAGGGCGGCAATCATCGTCGCCGCCGTCGCTTTCACGCGCCGGTGACGGCGCAAGACGTTCAACGCGCCGGACCAACCGGCGATCTCAGGGAGGACGAAGCACTATGCAATGACATGTATCGGCGAAAGCTCGCGACCACCGCCTTGGCAGCCGGGCTTGCTGGTCCTTGCGACGCCGGCTTTCGCGGCGGACGCGGGAACCTGCCTGAAGGGCATCGACATCGCCAATCTCGGCCCGAAGGGGATCATCGGCCAGGGCCCGCACGGCGAGCAGGCGGCCTCTGTCGATACGGTGCGATATCAGCGATGCCGAGGCGGCGAAGATCAAGGCGGGGCATTTCAAGGTCGGCATCACCATGCAGACCGTGAACCTCGACTGGTCGCAACTGCAGATCCAGGGCGTCACCGACACCCTGAAGAAATACGGCGTCGAGGTCACGGGCGTGGCCTCCGCCGAATACCAGGTCGACAAGCAGATCGCCGATATCGAGAACACCATCCAGCGCCATCCCGACGGCATCATCTCGATCCCGGTCGACGGCACCGCCACGGCCGCCACCTACCGCAAGGTCTCGGCCGCGGGCATCAAGCTCGTGTTCATGGACAACGTGCCGCCGGACATGAAGCATCCGGACCAGTACGCCGCCATGGTGTCGGCCGACAGCCAGGGCAACGCCTATATCGCGGCCGAGGTCCTCGCCTCCTGCGTTCCGCAGGGCGGCACGGTCGGGCTGATCAATTTCGGCGTCGACTATTTCAGCACCAACCAGCGCACCAAGGGCGTGAAGGATTGGCTCGCCAAGAACCGGCCGGACATCAAGATCAAGCAGACCGACTTCACCGACCCGGCCAAGGTGCAGCAGATCGCCGGCGACTTCCTCACCGCCAACCCGGACGTGAAGGGGATCTTCGCGGTGTGGGACCAGCCGGCGCTCGATACGCTCTCGGCCGAGCGGGCGCAGGGGCTCAACGTGCCGATCACGACCGTCGACCTCGGGCTGCAATCCTCCATCGAGATCGCCAACGGCGGCGCCATCAAGGCGACCGGGTCGCAGCGCCCGTACGACCAGGGCGTCGCGGAGGCCAAGGCCATGATGAAGTCGCTGATCGGCGAGACGGTGCCGGCCTGGATCGGCGTTCAGTCGCTGCCCGTGGTGCAGGGCACCGTGCTCGAAGGGTACAAGACGGTGTTCAAGAAGGACGCGCCGCCGGAACTCGCGGACGCCTGCAAGACCGCGGCGCCGGGTTGCAAGTGACCCACTCAACTGAGCGATAGTCGCTGAGACGGGATCTTTGAAGGGCGAAGCAGGACCGGCGTCAAATGCCGGTCCTGCCGAAGAACCGGCGGTCAGACCGATCTGCGTCGCCGCAGGGGCGCGAGAGAGCAAGGGAGGCGCGAATGGCTGGACGGATCGCGGTCATCGGCAGCACCATGGTCGACCTCGTCACCTACGTGACGCGCATGCCCGTCAAGGGTGAAACCGTCGAGGCGCCGAGCTTCGAGATGGGCTTCGGCGGCAAGGGCGCCAATCAGGCGGTCGCGGCCGCGAAGCTTGGCGCCGACGTGATGATGCTCGCCAAAGTCGGCGACGACATGTTCGCCGACAACACGGTCGCCAACCTTGCGGCGCACGGCATCGACACCCGCCACGTGCGTCGCGTACACGGTCGCTCGTCCGGCGTCGCTCCGATCTTCGTCGAGCCGTCTGGCGAGAATTCCATCCTGATCGTGAAGGGCGCCAACAACGACCTGCTGCCGGCCGATATCGAGGCGGCGGCCGAAGACCTCGCCCGTTGCAGTCTCATCCTGCTTCAGCTCGAGGTTCCGGTCGAAACCGTTTATGCGGCGATCGAATTCGGCCGTCGGCACGGCGTCGAGACGCTGCTCAACCCGGCCCCGGCCGTGGGCGCTCTCGATCCGGAGCGCATCCGCCACGCGACCTTTCTCGTGCCCAACGAGACCGAGCTCGCGATCCTGTCCGGCATGCCGGTCGAGACGGAAAGGGAGATCCTCGCCGCCGCACGCCATCTGATCGCCAAGGGAATCCGGACCGTGATCGTGACCATGGGCGGGCGTGGCGCTCTTTTGGTGACGATCGACGCGGCCGATCCCGTTGCGCCCGTGCCTGTGACGCCCGGTCGATACGACTGGTGCCGGCGACGCGTTTATCGGCAGCTTTGCACGCTATTATGCGGACGGACGCGGCCTGAAACCGTCGCTCGATCTTGCGGCGCGGTACGCGGCCGATTCGATCACAAGGCGAGGCACGCAGAAGGCCTATGCGACCGCGGCCGATTTTCTCATGGCGTGAACGCGAGGTGCGCGGCTCGATCCGAGCCCCGACCTGCCGTGCGCATGGGGTTCAGGAGCTCACTCTCCGTAGGGTACCCAGATGTTCTTCACCTGGGTGGCGCGGCGAAGGTACTCGCGACCCTGGCCCTGCTCGGCCGAGAACCAGTCGCGCGCGATTGCCGTCGTTGACCCAGGTGGCCTTGAGGTTCGAGGCCGATGCCGTTCTCGACCATGGCGCTGCCGCTCTGCGAGCCGCAGTACCAGAGCGCTGCCGACGTCGTGGTGCTCGGCCAGGGTCTTGGCGAGGATATCGCGCTCCCCGGTGACGATGTTCACGGCGCCGCCCGGCATGTCGCTGGTGTCGAGCACCTGGTAGAAATCGGTCGCTGCGAGCGGCTGCGTCGTCGGAGGGCACGATGACGACGCGGTTGCCCATGGCGAGCGCCGGCATCAGCAGCGACACGAAGCCGAGCAGCGGCGCCTCGTCGGGGCAGAGGATGCCCATCACGCCCCAGGGTTCGTGCATCGCCAGCGTGACATGGCGAGACTTCGTGGCATGCACCTGGCCGTCGTATTTGTCGGCCCAGGCCGCATAGAAGAAGGTCCGCTCGATGGCGGCCGAGACCTCCTCGGCTGCAGCCTCGTCCGAACCGCCCGTCATCAACGCGAGGCGGGCCTCGAATTCGGCGGCGCGGGCCGCGAGGTTTTCGGCCACATAGTAGAGCACCTGGGCGCGGTTATGCGCCGTCGCCGAACTCCAGCCGCCGGCCTTTGCGGCCGCTTCGACGGCGTTGCGGATATCCTTGCGGTTGCCGAGGCCGGCCTGGCCGAGCGGCGCGCCCTTCGCGTCGCGGACGGTGTAGCTGTACCCCGAATCCGGGCGCGCCTGCTTGCCGCCGACGTAGAGCTTCGCGGTGCGGTCGATGGTCGGCGTGCCGTTCTCGATCGCCTCGGCCTCGGCCGGCAGCGCCGAAAGCTTGCGCGGTGGCGCTCGCCGGCGCGGATTGGCCGCGCCTTGAGCCAGGCCGGGACGAGGTATTCGTAAAGCCCCTCGCGGCCGCCCTCGCGCCCGAAGCCGCTCTCGCGGTAGCCGCCGAAGCCCGCCGCGGCATCGAACATGTTGGTCGAGTTCACCCAGACCACGCCAGCCTTTACCTTGGCGGCCGTATCGAGCGCCAGGTTGATGTTCTCCGACCAGATCGAGGCCGCGAGCCCATAGCGGGAGTTGTTGGCGAGCTCGACGCCTCGGCTCGGCGTCCGGAAGGTCATCGCGACGGCCACGGGGCCGAAGATCTCGACCTCGGCAACGGTCGAGGCAGGCTCCACGTCGGTCAGCAGGGTCGGCGGGAAGAAGCAGCCCTTCTCCGGCACCGCGCCGCCGGGCTGGAACAGCGTCGCGCCTTCGGCCTCGCCCTTGCGCACGAGATCGCGGATGCGCTGCAGCTGCACGGGGGCGACGATCGCGCCCATGTCGACCGACTTGTCGAGCGGATCGCCGACCCGCAGCGTGCCCATGCGGCGCTTCAGCTTGGCGTAGAAGCGCTCGGCGACGCCCTCCTGCACGAGCAGGCGCGAGCCCGCGCAGCAGACCTGGCCCTGGTTGAACCAGATGGCGTCCACCACGCCCTCGACGGCGCCGTCGAGATCGGCATCGGCGAAGACGATGAAGGGCGACTTGCCGCCGAGCTCGAGGCGACAGCTTCTTGCCCGAGCCGGCCGTCTCCTGGCGGATGATGCGCCCGACCTCGGTCGATCCGGTGAAGGCGACCTTGTCGACATCCGCATGGCGGGCCAGCGCGGCGCCGGTCGCGCCGTCGCCGGTGACGATGTTGACGACGCCCTTCGGCAGGCCGGCCTCGCGGCAGATCTCCGCGAAGGCGAGCGCGGTCAGCGGCGTGAACTCGGCCGGCTTCAGCACCACCGTGTTGCCGGCCGCGAGCGCGGGCGCGATCTTCCAGGCCAGCATCAGCAGCGGGAAATTCCACGGGATGATCTGGCCGCAGACCCCGACCGGCTTGTGTGCCGGGGAACTCGCTCGGCGATCAGTTCGGCCCAGCCGGCATGGTGGTAGAAATGGCGGGCGACCAGCGGGATGTCGATGTCGCGCGATTCGCGGATCGGCTTGCCGTTGTCGATCGATTCCAGGACGGACAGGAAGCGCTCGCGCTTCTGGATGTGGCGGGCGATCGCATAAAGGTGGCGGGCGCGCGTGTGGCCTGGCGTCTGCGACCAGCCCGCGAAGGCGCGGCGGGCGGCCGCAACGGCGGCATCGACGTCGGCTTCCGTCCCTTGCGCCACGCGGGCGAGCGCGACGTCGCGGGCGGGATCGCGCACCTCGAAGGTGTCGCCCGGCTTCGTGAAGACGCCATCGATGAAATGGCCGAAGCCCGCCTCGTGACGTCTTCAGCCAATCGTTCACATGGTCGGCCGCCTCCGGCGCGGGGCCGTAGTCCATCGTTTCGAGGATGTCCTTGATCTTGGGCATGGTGCGCGTCCTTGCGGAGCATGAAGTTGAAGTTACGTGTCACCGGCAGACCTCTTCGCCCCGCTTGCGAGGAGAAGGTCCGCGAAGCGGGGATCGAGGGGCAGATCAGGGGCTCGACCCCTCATCCGTGCCTTCGGCCACCTGCTCCCCGCAAGCCGGGCGAGGATAGTGAAACTCATAGCTCCGCCTGTTGATCACGCCATCGCGTGGTGGCTCTGGGCCGCGTAGTGGCCGGTGACGAAGTGTTCGATCTGGCGCTCGATGTCGCCGAGCATCGAGCTCGCGCCGATGCGGAACAGGTTCGGCTCCAGCCAGTCGCGGCCGAGCTCTTCCTTCATCAGGATCAGCCAGTCCATCGCGTCCTTGGCGGTCTTGAGGCCGCCGGCCGGCTTGAAGCCGACCTTCTCACCGGTGAGCTCGCCGTAGTCCCGCAAGGCGCGGATCATGGTGAGGCTGACCGGCAGCGTCGCATTGACGTCCTCCTTGCCGGTCGACGTCTTGATGAAATCGGCGCCGGCCTGCATGGCCACCATCGAGGCTTTGTAGACGTTGCGCAGCGTCTTGAGGTCGCCAGTGCCGAGGATCGCCTTCAGATGCGCCGGCCCGCAGGTTTCGCGCATGGCCGCGACCTCGTCATAGAGCGCGCGCCAGTCGCCGAGCAGCACATGGGCGCGGGTGATGACGATGTCGATCTCGCCGGCGCCCTCCTCCACCGCGTAGCGGATCTCCTCGAGCCGCTGGGGCAGGGGGGTCAACCCGGCCGGAAAACCAGTCGCCACCGAGGCGACCGGGATGCCCGAGCCGCGCAGCGCCTTGACGGCAGGCGCCACCATGGTGGGATAGACGCAGACGGCACCCACCTTCGGCGGATCGTCGGCGAGGCCAAGCGCCTCGACGAGGTCGTCGCGGAGCGGCTTGCGGGCTTTCAGGGCGAGACGGTGCACGCGGCCGGGCGTGTCGTCGCCGGCGAGTGTCGTGAGATCGATGCACTGGAGCGCCTTGATCAGCCAGGCCGCCTGATATTCCTTCTTCACGGTGCGGCGTGTGCCAACCGTCGCGGCCCGGCGCTCGACGGCACTCAGGTTGACCTGGATGTTTTCGAACCATTCCGGCTTCAGGTCCGTGCCGGGATTGCGGTGCTCCGTCAGCGTGGCGGGCATGAGGTCCTTGACGGCGTGCAACAGCGCCTTGGACTTGGTCGGCTTTTCGCCGGGGTGCGATTTGCTCACGTGATCAGTCATGGGGTTGATCCAGCAGAAACAGAGCCGTGGCCTCGTCGGTGACCAGGACATTCATGTATCTAGCGCGGAGTGCGGCCAGGACCGCCAGGTGCTTGGCTGGTCCGGCACTGACCGCGATTGCGTGAGCCTTTTCCCGGCAGGCCTTGGGGTCAAGTCCGATCGTGCGCATGTCGAGCGCCGGGTCGACGATCAGGCCTTCCGCATCGATGAAGCGGCCAAGAATGTCGCCGACGGCGCCCTTCCGCCGCAGCGCCGCCAGTTCGTGCTCGGCAAGAAATCCGGCCTGCACGAGCACGGAGGTGCCCTCCACCGCGCCAATGCCGAAGATCACCGTCTGCGCTTCAAGCCCGAGAGCGAGCACATGCGCAATGGTCGGGTCCTGCTCGAGCGCGGTCGCGCGTCTCAGCCTTGCCGACGATCGCCGGCACGGGCAGCAGCGTGGCGATGCCGGAGGCGGATTGCGCGAACAGCTCGGCGACGTTGTTGGTCCGCGAGGCCGAGCTGCGGATGTTCATGGCTCCGTTCAGCAGCACCACCTCGATCGCCGCTTGCCCAGAACGGCGGCAGCCGGTTGGCGACGGCCGCCATGGTGCGGCCCCACGACACGCCGATCAGCGGCAGCGGCCCGAGGCCGGCGATGAAGCGGCCTGCCGCCTGGGCGACGCCGTCGAGCGTCATCACCTCGTCGATGGCGTTCGGCACCACGACAGCATCTTTCAGCCCAAGCGGCGCTGCAAGGCGGCTTCGTGATCCGGTCGGCGCGGCGTGCGGGGCACGATCTCGATGCGCACGATGCCGGCCTCGCGCGCATCCTTCAGCAGTCGGCTGACCTGAAAGCGCGTCAGGCCGAGCTCCCGCGCCAGATCCGCCATGGTCAGATCGAGATCGTAGTAGCCCTTGGCCGCGCGGATCATCAGATGCTCGCGCTGATCCGGCGAGAGCCCGCGAAATCCGAGGTCCCGTTCGGCCTCAGCCAGCATCGGCGTGCCTTTCGGGATGGGCCGCGAGGCGGCGCATGGTGGGCGCAAGCAGGGTCGTGGCGTCGTGGTATTCGGCCATGAGTTCACGATAGCGCGGTGCGACGGTGCGGTCAGGTTCGACCGTGCGTCCGAGCCGGGCGACGCCGTCCGAGGCCGCGGTGAGGTTGGGGAAAAGTCCCGCCCCGGTCGCGGCCGCAGCCGCCGTGCCGACGATCGTGAGATTGCTGTCCTGGGACAGGATGACGGGTACGCCGAGCGCGTCGATCGTCGTCCTGAACCAGACCGGATTTTTGAGGAAGCCGCCGGAACTGACGATGCGGTTGCACGGAATGCCGAGCGCCCTGATTCGATCGACGATGAATGCAGAGGCGACCGAAACGGACTCCGCCGCCGAGCGATACAGCGAGGCCCGGTCATGTCCGACCGTCAGCCCGAGGATGCCACCGCGCAGATGCGGGTCGCGATAGGGCGTGCGGTTGCCCATGAAATGGTCGAGCAAGAGAAGGCCGGTGCTGCCGACGGGCCGCCTGGCAGCCTCTTCCCATAACGCCGGCATCTCATCCGGACCGAGGCCGAACATGTCCTTGCTCAGCCAGGACAGGATCGAGCCGGCCGAGACCTGCCCGCCTTCGACCAGCCAGAGACCATCGACGAGCGCGTTCGGGATACGGCCCCCAGAACCCCGGGACCGGCTTCTCCTGGTCCATGTGGAACAGGAACACCACGGAGGTGCCGCAGATCATCAGGAGATCGCCCGGCCGCACGGTGCCGGCGCCGAGCACCCCGATATGGGCGTCGATGCCGCCCTGGGCCACGACCGGGCAGTGGTCGAGGCCGAGATGATCGGCTGCCAGGCGGGACAGCCGCTCGACGGGTTCCGCCGACCGGGATCACGGTTGCGGGCAGCTTTTCCTCGAGCCCCGGCACGCCGAACTCGCCGTAGAGCTCGGCCGGCAGACGCTTGCCGATCGCATCGTAGTTCCACTTGCACGTCGCGTTCAGGCGCGACGCCGCCCACCGCCCGGTCAGCTTGAAGTTGATGAAGTCGATGCATTCGCAGACGATCGGCGTGTCGGCCCAACTGCGGTCGTGCTTCGCCATCCACATGGCCTTGGGCACAAGCCATTCGGCGGCATCGCTGCCGCCGCTGTAGGCCATCACCGCGTGGCGGCTCTCGCCGGTCCGTTCCGCTTCCTCTGCGGCGCGGCAGTCCATCCACAACAGCGCCGGCCGCAAAGGTCGACCGTCGCGCGCGCAGGCGACCACCGTCGAGGCCGTCGTCGCGACCGCGATGGCCTCGATCTTGGCCGGCCCGAACGCTTGCATCACGGCGCGCGATGCGGTGCCGAGCGCTGTCCACCAGTCGAGGGGGGATTGCTCCGCCCAGCCGAGCCGTGGAAACATCGTGGCGTAGGGGGCCTCGCGTTCGCAGACGACAGCGCGCGTTTCCAGGTCGAACAAGCCGACCCGGACGCTTCCCGTCCCGAAATCCAGTCCCATGACCAGCGCCATGTCGCTCCTACGTCTCCCGCCTCCCGCTCACGCGGGAGAGGGGCCACTGCGGCTCACGGCCGGAACATCACCTTCGAGAAGAACTCGTTGCGCGTCTTGAACATCTTGAACGTGTCGGGCAGCGCATCGAGCCCGAGTTCGTGGGAAATCATGAATTCCCATTTCAGCTCACCGGAGCCGAGGCGCTTCAACGTCTCGGTCCACTGTTTGCCAGGGAAAGGCGGGCCGAAGGAATTCCAGGCGCCGTGCAGCGTAATCTCTTGGCGCAGGACATGGGCGAACGTCTTGTTCTCGAGTGTCACGTCGCCGACAGGAATGCCAATGAAGACGACGTGGCCGCCGGGCGCGGCGAGGCGGGCCGCGGCATTGATCGACGACGGATGGCCGGCCGCTTCCACGATCAGGTCGCAGCCGAGCCCGACTGGCAGGGTTTCGGTGCTGAGAAAGGTCTGCGTCGCGCCGGCTTCGCGCGCCATCTCGAGTTTCTGCTCGGAGATGTCGACGGCGACGATATCGTTCGCACCCATCAGCCGCATCCACTGGATGGCGAACAAGCCGATCGGCCCGCAGCCGATCACGCCGCCCCGCGTGCCGACCGTGATCGGCGCCTTCCACACGGCGTGCAGGGCGATGGAGGCGGGGTCCGTCATGGCAACCGCCCGCGGATCGAGCCCCTCGGGCGCCTTCAGGAGGTTGCCGACTGGTGCCGCAACGAATTCCGCGTAGGCGCCGTCGCGACGGCTGCCGAAGTAATCGTAGTCCGTGCAGCGCGAGAAGTTGCCGGTGAGGCACTGATCGCATTTGCGGCATGGGATAAGGGGCGCGACCCCGACGAGTTCGCCGGTTCTGAAGGTCTCGGCGCCCTCGCCGAGTTCGACAATCTCGCCCGAGAACTCGTGGCCGCAGATGATCGGCATCCGATGCGCACCCTTGGTGAGCATGCGCGGAATGTCGGAGCCGCAGACGCCGACTGCGGCCACTTTCAGAAGCACCTCATTGCGGCCGGCCCGCGGCCTGGGGCGCTCTTCGAGCCGGATGTCGCCCGGCGAATACATGACGGCGGCGCGCATTAGTGCTCCGTTTCCGCGCTGGCCGAAGGATGCCGGCGCCGGCTTGGGTCTCGAGAACGTGTCCGGTCGTGTCCGCCCGGTATGCGGGAACCTTCATGTCACCGCCGGACCCAGACACACGCAACATGTAGCGCCATGATCAGTGAAACGGAACGACAATTGTGATGTATACTCACTTTTGTGATTATCGGCGAACTTATCGCCCGAATCGAAGTCCCTGCGTGCCTTGCTGGATCAACACCGCAACCATGATGATGACGCCCATGAACACCTGTTGACTGTAACCCGGCACGTTGGCGAGGTTCATGATGTTCGCGATAATTCCGAGGATCAGCGCGCCTAAGAGCGTGTTGAGCATACCGCCGCGACCCCCCATGAGGCTCGCGCCGCCGATCACCACGGCGGCGATGACCTGCAGTTCGGCGCCCATGCTGACGGTCGGCGCCCCGACGCCCGTACGTCCCGTGGCGATCACGCCGGATAGCGCGGCGAGCGCGCCGGAGATGACATAGACGCTCAGCACGTAGCGCGGCACCGCGACACCCGAGAGGCGCACCGCCTCCTCATTCGAACCGATGGCCTTCACGAGGCGTCCGAACTTGGTCAGGTTCAGCACGACGCCGCCGACGGCGAAGACGGCCAGCATCAGCCAGACCGGATAGGGAATGCCGAACCCGTAGCCGTTGGCGAAGGCGGTCAGCACCTGTCCGTTGTCGCCAGCCATGATGGGCTGGCCTTTCGAGATGATGAAGGCAAAGCCGCGCGCCATGGTCATCACCGCGAGCGTCATCACGAAAGCCGGCAGACGGATGTAGGCGACCGTGACGCCGGAGATCAGTCCGCAGATCGCGCCCGCGAGCAGTACGAAAACGATCGAAACGCCCGGCGAATAGTCCTGGACATAATGGGCGACCAGCACGCTGCCGAGCGCCGAGACCGAGCCGACCGAAAGGTCGATGCCGCGCGTGAGGATGACGAACAGCATCCCGACCGACATGATGCCGATGCCGGCCCCCTGCCGGAGCACGTTGGTGATGTTGCGCTCGGTGAGGAAGTCGCTCGACTGATAGGTCGCGCCCGCGACGATCAGCACGAAGATGACGAACGTGCCGTAGCGGTGAAACAGGCCGGCGAAATCGACGCGCCGCCGTGGCGTATCCGCCGGCGATGGCGTGGTGAGCGTGTCGGCCATCAATGCACCGCGACAGGCTTGGCTTTGCCGCCGATGGCCAGCGAAAGCAGGTTTTCTTCCGAATAGGCCTCCGGCGTGAGCTCACCCCGCAGGCGGCCCTCGCCCATGACCAGAACGCGGTCGCAGAGGGCGAACAGTTCCTGGTGCTCGGACGAGATCACGATGACGGCGCGGCCTTCGGAGGCCAGCCGATGGATGATCGTGTAGATTTCGGCCTTGGCGCCGACGTCGACGCCCCGCGTCGGCTCGTCGAGGATGATGATCGGGCCGTCGACATGCAGCCATTTGGCCAGCACGACCTTCTGCTGGTTGCCGCCCGACAGGCTCGAGGCCGGCGCGTCCTGGCCCGCCATTTTGATGCGGAGGCTCTGCGCCAGCTTCTGGACGGTCGCCCGCTCCTTGGCCCAGCGGATGAAGCCGCCGGTCACCACCGGGGCGAGGCGGGCCATGGTGGTGTTGATGCGGATCGAGTTGTCGAGCACGACGCCCTGGCGCTTGCGGTCTTCCGGCACGAGCCCGATCCCCGCCGCCACCGCGTGGCGCGGATTGCGGATCGTCGCCTCCGTTGCCATTCAGCAGGATCTTGCCGGAATCGCGCTTGTCGGCGCCGAAGATCAGACGCGCGACCTCGGTGCGGCCCGAGCCGACGAGGCCGCCAAGCCCCAGGATCTCGCCGGCGCGCAGCGAGAAGCTGACGTCCCGCACGCGCGCCCCGGCATTGCAGGTGCTCGACCCGCAGCACCTCGGGACCAAGGTCATGGGCGATGCGGGTGCCGTAGAGCGCCGACAGGGGCCGCCCCACCATCATGCGGATCAGCTCGTTGATGCCCGCCTCCTGCGGCGTGACGGTGCCGACGTAGGTGCCGTCCTTCATCACCGTCATGCGGTCCGAGATGGCAAGCACCTCGTCCAGCCGGTGCGAGATATAGACGATGCCGACGCCGGAGGCGCTGAGTTCGCGGATGATGCGCAGCAGCTGTTCGGCATCGCGCGCAGCGAGCACGGCCGTCGGCTCGTCGAAGACGATGACCTTGGCGTCGCGCGAGAGCGCCTTGGCGATCTCGACCACCTGCTGGTGCGCGACCGTCAGGTCGCCGACGCGTGCCGCTGGGATCGATGGAGAAGCCGAGCCGCTCGATCAGCGCCTTCGGCTTTTCGTCGCAGCGCAAACCAGGAAATGGCGGTCGGCAGACGTGCCGAGAAAGATGTTCTCCGCCACGCTCAGGTCGGGAGCGAGCGCCATCTCCTGATGGATCATCTCGATGCCCGGCCTCGATAGCATCACGCGGCGAGCCGAAGCGGACGGGCTTGCCCTCGAAGACGATGGTGCCGCCGTCGGGCGCGAGCTTGCCCGACAGCACGCCCATCAGGGTGGACTTGCCGGCGCCGTTCTCGCCAAGCAGCGCATGAACCTCGCCGGCGCGGAGATCGAAATCCACGCCCTTCAGCGCCGCGAGCCCGCCGAAGCGCTTGTGGATTCCGGTCATGCTGACGAGGTCGGGCATGGGATGCACTGCAATGATCCGTCTCCCGTGTGACCGGGAGACGGTGTCACGGCGAAGCCGTGACGGATGAGAGTTGTGTCGAGCGTACCAGGTGGAACATGGCCCTCATCCGACCTCGCCCACGCGAGGCCACCTTCTCCGCATAGGCCAGAGAAGGAAGAGAACTCAGAACACCGCGTCGGGACGATAGTACTTGTCGACGTTGGTCTGGTCGATCACGGCCGGGGTCGTGTAGTACGCCTTGGTGAAGTCCTTGGGGAGCGTTCCATTGAGCGCCTTGACCCCGATATCGACGGCGGTGTTTGCCACGAGAGCCGGATCATTGAGGCCGGTCGCGCCGTAGCCGCCGTCCTTGATCATCTTCAGGGCTTCCTTCTGTCCGTCGGCGGCAGCCACGAGCAGCACCTGGTCGAGGCGGCCGGCCGCCTGCAGCGCAAGCTTCCCGCCGAGCACCATCGAGTCGTTCTCACCAAGCACGACGTTGATGTCCTTATGCGCGGTCAGCAGGTCTTCCATGGCCTTCTGGCCGTCTTCCTGCGCCCAGGCGCCCCAGCCCTGCCCAACCACCTCGAAGTCGACCGTGTTCGATTGGCGAAGCTGCTGCTCGCTGATCCCGCGGAACACGCCCTGGCGGCGCTCGAGGCCGGCCAGATTGCCCTGCTGGCCGGACAGCAGCGCGATCTTCATGTGCTTGCCGGCCATCTTCTTGGCGAGCCATTCGCCGACGAGTTCGCCGTTCTGCTGGTTCGACGACTGCACCTCGGTGATGAAATTGGCGCTGGGGTCGAGCGTCGAATCCATGGCGATGACCTTGACGCCAGCGGCCGTGGCGGCGTTGGCGGCTGGGATGAGGCCCTTCGGGTCGCGCGGGTTCAGGATCAGGACATTGATGCCCTTGGAGACCATGTCCTCGACGTCGGCGATCTGCTTCAGCATGTCATTCTGGCCGTCACTCGACGTCACCTCGCAGCCGAGTTCCTTGGCCTTCTTCTGCGCGGCATCGAGCTGGGCAGCGAAATACGGCGCCGACAGCGTGTACATAGCGACGCCAATCTTGCAGCCGGCAGCCTCGGCCGGAGCCAGAGCGCCGAGACCGGCACACGCCACGGCCGCAATGGCGGCCGACGTCATCAGAGACTTGATCATTCTATTCCTCCCGAGCTGCTGGCTGGCGTTTTCGCGACGCCTCGACATCGGTGTCGAGTGCCGCCTCCCGCTCTTCTAATTTGTGAACTCAGATCACTTTTGTAACGAGTATGCCTCAATCGAGCCGACTGTCAACGGACTCCGGCAACCAATCGACGCTGGGCTGCGGTGAAGCTGGGCACGACAGCACGTATTTTGGTAGCTTGAATACCGAATTGGCACTTGTCAATGCACCGGGCCGGCGCTTCATTCGCCATGTGCAAGCAATTGCGTAGCTCAACTACGTTTTTCTACCGCGCGGCTACTGCTGCCTGCTGCTCGAGAGCGTCGAGGTCGTCGTAAAGCGCTTGGCTGTGCCGATACAGTCGATCGAACACGGGTTGCATTCGGCTATAGCGGTCCATCCAGACCGGATCGGGGTCGACCACGTCGGCGATCGCCACCATCTTGTCAGCCGCCTGTTGCAGGTCCGGGAACAGTCCGGTCGCGGTGCCCACCATGGCGGCGCAGCCGATCAGCCCGCATTCGGCTTCGGCCGGGACGGCGATCGGCACCCCATAGGCGCTGGCCTTGATTTTCAGCCAAAGCCCGCCCTTCGCGCCACCCCCCGAAGCGATCACGCGTTCGAGCGGCCGGCCCGCCGCGGCCTCCATGATCCGCAGGTGTCGCGCCGCCGCGAAGGCGACGCCTTCAAGGACGGCGCGCTGCAACTCGGGCATGCCGTGCGAGGCACCGAGCCCGAAGAATTGGCCGCGAGCGTTGCGGTGCGCGCCGAGGCGCTCGCCCGCGAGATAAGGCATGAAGAAGAGGGTTTTCGCGCCGGGCTCGGCCTGGCCTGCGAGTTCCGACAAATGATCGTAGCCGACGTTGTTCTCGTAAAGGGCGCGGCGCGCCCAACGCATGGCGTCGCCGCCGGTCTCGAGCAGCACGAACGATCCCCAATGCCCTTCGATCGTGGCCACGTTGCAGATTTCCGGGTCGAGTAGCGGTCGTTCGGTGACAAGGGTCAGGATGCACGATGTCCCTGTCACGTCCGAGGCAAGTCCCGGTCGGACGACCCCCGAACCATAGAGCGCCATCGGGTAGTCCGCGCCGCCGACCAGCACCGGCAGGCCCGAGGGCAACCCGGTCTCGACCGAGGCTGCTGGGCCGACCTGCCCAAGCACTTCAACCCCGTTGCGGATCGGCGGCAGCTTGGCCGCATCGAGCCCCACGGCTGCGATCATCTGGGGCGACCAACGCCCCGCCGCGGGGTCCATCAGGAAGCTGCAGGACGCGTCGCCAGGGTCCATCGCCACCTCGCCTGTGAGGCGAAAGTTGATATAATCCTTCGGCATCAGCACAGCGGCGGTGCGTGCATAAGCCGCCGCATCGTGATCGCGCAGCCAAGCGAGCTTGAAGCCGGGCCAGGCGGGCGTTGCGGGGTTGCCGCTCGCCGCGAGATAGTCTGCAGCCGGGTGCGTCGTTTCGAACTCCCGGACCAGGCCCGCGGCGCGCTTGTCGTTCCACAACGGTACCGTCTCGCGTGCGAGCCCGCCGGAACCGTCAAGCAGCACGGTGCCATGCATCTGGCCGCAAGCGCAGACCGCCACGATTCGGGCGTAGGCGCCGGGGACTTGGTCGAGCACCCGGCGGATCGATGCGACGGTGCCGGCCCACCAGTCCGCCGGACGCTGTTCCGACCAGCCGAACTGCGGCACGATCTGCTGCTGCTCCTCGGCCGCCACAGCCTCGATGCGACCGCGCATGTCGACCAGCGCCGCCCGCACGCTGCCGGTTCCGACATCGATTGCGAGCGCGAGATCCTTCGCCAAGGGCTCCTCCGTCAATGCGCGCTCACAAGCGCCGCCTCATGGATTTGTAGCTCAAATACGGCAGCGCGCCAGCGGGCCCTCCCAGACGCCCGCGACGCGTGCGGACACTTGAGGAAATCGCAAAGTCGTGTAACAAAACTACTAAACTGGAGAAACGCCCGTGGACGTGATGGAGCCGATAAGCTGCACGGTGGTGATCGCGGAGGGCAAGCTGAAAGGCGGCTCCGGCCGCTACGAAAAGCGGCTCTCCGATCTGGCGGGCATCTATGCCGACGAAGCGGCCTTTGCGATGCTGCTGCAGGGCGGCGACCGTGTCGTCTACGCTGTCGAGGATCTGAAGCCGAACAGCAACCCGGGCGACATGATCTTCGGCATCACCCGCATGGAGCCTGGCAAGGTCGGCGGCGAGTATTTCGTGACGCGCGGGCATATCCACGCGCGCGCCAACCGCCCCGAGATCTACTATGGCGAGAGCGGACGCGGCCTCATGCAGCTGGAATCGCCTGATGGCGAAAGCCGCATCCTCGAGATCGGGCCGCGCACCGTGTGCTACGTGCCGCCCTACTGGATTCACCGCTCGGTCAATGTCGGCGCCGAGGATTTGGTGATGACCTTCGCCTATCCGGCCAACTCCGGCCAGGATTACGACATCATCGCCCGGTCCAACGGCATCAAGCAGCGCGTGATCGACGACGGCCACGGCGGCTGGAAGGCCGTCGACAACCCGAGCTATCGGGCCCGCACGCGGGACGAGGTGGCGCAGGTTTGGGCTACGGCGGCGTGAAGCGGAGACGATCATGACCCCGGCGACCCAGCCGACGCTCTACTTCATCGGCGTGAGCACGGGCAAAAGCTCGATCATGCGCGTGTTCCCCGCCTGGGCACGCCGCCTCGGACTCCGCGACGCTGTGATCAAGGGCATCGACTTCCCGCTTCATGCGGAGCCCGCGGCCTATCGGGAGAGCGTCGGGTTCATCAAGACCGACCCGCTGTCGATCGGCGCGCTCGTCACGACGCACAAGATCGACCTGTTCAACGCTTGCCACGACCTTTTCGATGTCGTCGACCCTCACGCGGCGCTGATGCACGAAACGAGCTGCCTCTCGAAACGCGACGGCAAGCTCGTGTGCCACGCCAAGGACCCGATCTCCTCGGGGCTGGCGCTCGACGGCTTTCTCCCGCCCGACCATTTCGCGCGGACCGGCGCGGAGGTGTTCTCGATCGGTGCCGGCGGCTCGACCATCGCGTTGACCTGGCACCTGATGCAGCGCGAGCGCGGGGCCAACATGCCGTCGCGCATCGTCGTTTCGGACCGCAGCCAGCCGCGGCTCGACGAGATCCGGCGGATTCACAGCGGCGTTCCCTCCGATGTACCTGTCGAGTACGCCCTGGCGCCGACCGCGGTCGCCAACGACGCGATCGTTGCCCGGTTGAAGCCGGGCTCGCTCGTCATCAACGCCACCGGCCTCGGGAAAGACGCGCCCGGCTCGCCGCTGACAGCCGCCGTCGAATTTCCGCAGGGCGGCATCGTGTGGGAGCTGAACTACCGGGGCGACCTTGTCTTCCTCGATCCAGGCCCGTGCGCAGCAAGCGGCCAAACGACCTGCAGATCGAGGACGGCTGGACCTACTTCCTGCACGGCTGGACACAGGTTATCGCCGAGGTGTTCGGCATCACCATTCCGACGTCCGGGCCGGATTTCGAGGCGCTGTCGCACACCGCGGTCCAGTCTTCGGAAGCGGGCTGAGCCGTCTCGATCGCGGTTGCAATCGAGGAACGGCGCTTTCCCGGGTCTCTGCGCGACCGCCTCGCCGTGCTGCCGCGTGACGAGAACAGCCTGATTCTGCATTGGCTTGGGCAGGCCGGCTTCGTGGTTACCATTGGGCCGTACCGGATCCTGATCGATCCCTATCTGTCCGACAGCCTGGCGGAGGAAATGTCGTGGCAGCGCCACGCCGCACGAGCGGCTGATGCCCGCCCCCATCGCGGTGAACGATCTCGGACCGATGTGAGCCCCGGATTGAGACCCTGCCGATTCAGGTCATGGTAAGCACGCATGTCTCCGCTTGACCGCCCGCCTGAAGTGAAGCGCCAACGGAACGTGCTGGAGCTCGTCCGGGCGGCCTTGCCGAACCTGCGCAAGTCGGACGCAAAGGTGGCGGCCCTGGTGCTCGCCGAGCCGTCCGAAGTGCTCGAGTCGACGATTTCCGAAACCGCGGAGCGCGCCGGCGTCAGCCAGCCGACGGTAATCCGATTCTGCGTCGCCATCGGCTTCTCCGGCTTCCAGGAGTTCAAGCTGCGGCTCGCGCACAGCCTCGCGCTCGGCCGTCCGGCGACCCATTCCGTCATCCTGCGATCGGACAGTTCCGGCGGGGTGGCTGACAAGATCTTCGACTACACGCTCAGCAGCCTCGACTGGGCGCGGCAGCATCTGGACCGTGACGCTCTCGAGCGCGCGGTCGCGATTCTCTCTCGCGCGCACTCGATCGAGTTCTTCGGCTTCGGTGCCTCCGGCCTCGTCGCCCTCGACGGGCAACAGAAATTCCCGCTGTTCGGCGTGCCGTGCCGTGCGCAATCGGACTCGCATCAGCAGATCATGACGGCCTCGATGATGAAGCCGGGCGATGTGGCGGTGGTGATCTCCAATACCGGGTCCAATCGGCAGATCGTCGACGCGGCGCGGGTGGTCCAGACGAGCGGCGCCAAGCTTATTGGCGTTGTCGGGACCGAAGGCGCCGTCAGCGCGCTGTGCGACGTGGTGCTGATCGTCGAGACGCTCGACAATACCAATGTCTATACGCCGACAATCTCCCGGATCGCGGCGCTCGTCGTCATGGACGTGCTGTCCACCGCGGTGGCCATGAAGCGCGGCGAAGGCCACACCGCCCGCGTGACGGCGATGAAGCGCCGTCTGGCGGCGTTCCGGTCGGGTGCACCGGAAGAGGAGCAAGGCTAAAGCTTGGTTGTAATCGCGCTCCCTGGCGAGCGCCAGGGGTGGTGCCGCGATTTGGGCAGTATGCAGCTAAGCTCCAGTCCGCCGTCCTGACGAGATCGCCGGTCCGGCGACGTTCCTCGCCAGCGAAGACGCCAACTGGATCGTGGCGCAGACCTACGATATCGACGGCGGCAATTGGATGAGTTGAGCCCAATGAAATCGATCGTCACGATCGGCGAGATCCTCGTCGAGATCATGGCCACGGAACGCGGCGACGGCTTCCTCGAGCCGATCGGGCTAATCGGCCCGTTCCCATCCGGCGCACCGGCCATCTTCATCGATCAGGCCGCCCGTTTCGGACAGCCGGCCGCGATGATCGGATGCGTCGGTGACGACGACTTCGGCCGCGTCAACCTTGAGCGGCTGGCCCGTGACGGCGTTGACGTCAGCGCCATCGCGGTCGACCCGGAAGCCGCGACCGGCAGTGCCTTCGTGCGGTACCGGTCAGACGGCACCCGCGCTTTTGTCTTCAACATCAAGCACAGCGCTTCGGGGCGTATCGTGCTTGGGGAGGCAGCGCGTGCCGTCATCGGCCGGAGCGATCACCTGCACATCATGGGGACGGCCCTGTTCTCGCCCGCCATTGTGGAGGTCGTGCTCGCCGCGGCAGAGGCCGTAAAGGGGCGCGGCGGCACGATCTCGTTCGACCCCAACCTGCGGCCCGAGATGCTCGGCCTGCCGGGCCTGCGCGACGCCTGCGAGACGCTGTTCCGACGTTGCGACCTATACCTGCCCAGTGGCGATGAGCTCGTCTTGTTCACCGAGGTCAAGCAGGCGCCGGACGCGATCGCCGAGATGCTCGGGCGTGGCATCCGGGCCGTGGTCCACAAGCAGGGTGCGGAGGGTGCCACCTATCATGATGCGGCCGGCAGCGGTTCATCAGCGTGGCTTCCCGGTCGACGAGGTCGACCCCACTGGCGCCGGCGACTGCTTTGGAGCGACCTTCGTGTGCTGCTGGCTGCGCGGCTGGAGCCCGCGCGAGTGCCTGGCCTATGCGGCCGCCAGCGGGGCCTGCGCGGTGACGCGGCTTGGGCCCATGGAGGGTGCCGCAACAAAGGCCGAACTCGACCACTTCCTGGCCGCGCGCGACGGCGGAGCCCGATCGTGACCTGCGCTCTGCCGACGCTCGTCCAGGAGCGACTGACCGAAGGCGCGGCCGGCATCGCCTCGATCTGCACGGCGCACCCGGTCGCCATCGAGGCGACCTTGCGGTTGGACTGAAGACCGGGCGGCGGGTGCTGATCGAGGCCACCTGCAACCAGGTAAATCAGGAGGGAGGCTATACCGGCATGACCCCTGCCGATTTCCGGCGGTTCGTCGAAGGCATCGCGAACCAAATCGGCTTCGATCCGGCGCGGTTGATCCTCGGCGGCGATCATCTCGGACCAAATCCGTGGAAACACCTGCCGGCCCGTGACGCCATGGCCCGGGCTGTCACGATGATCGAAGCCTACGCGCGGGCGGGGTTCAGCAAGCTGCATCTCGACACCAGCATGGGCTGCGCGGGCGAGGACGCGGCGCTCTCCGACCACGTCACGGCAGAGCGTGCCGCCATGCTGGCGACGGCTGCAGAAATCGCCATCGGCGAGGCGCCGGCGCCGCTCTACGTGATCGGCACCGAGGTGCCGGTCCCGGGTGGGGCGCAGCATGCGATCGACCACCTGGACGTCACGCGACCCGAGGCAGCCCTTAGGACCGTCGCAGTCCATCGCCGCGCTTTTGCGACCGCCGGTCTGGAGGCGGCATTCGGTCGGGTGATCGCGGTCGTGGTGCAACCCGGCGTCGAATTCGGCAGCGCCGACCTCGTCGCCTATCGTCGTGACGCGGCGCGCGAACTCGGCGCGGCGCTCGGTCGGATGCCCGGCATGGTGTTCGAGGCGCATTCGACGGACTACCAGCCGGCCTCCGCCCTGCGCGAGCTCGTCGAGGACGGCTTTGCAATCCTCAAGGTCGGGCCGTGGCTGACCTTCGCGCTGCGCGAGGCGCTCTACGGGCTCGATGCCATCGCGCAGGTCGTGGCGCCAGCCCCGGATGGGGAGACCTTGTCGGCCGCGATGGAACGCCTCATGACCCGCGAGCCGGACCATTGGCGCAAGTATTATGGTGGTGACGCGGCCGCGCTGAAGCTGCAGCGCCATTACAGCTTCAGCGACCGCATCCGGTACTATTGGCCGCATGCGGCGGCACGGGAGGCCGTCGCACGATTGATGGACCGCCTCGGCGACCGCCTGCTGCCGCGGCCTATTATCAGCCAGTTCCTGGGCGGATCGTATCCCGCGCTCGAGCGCGGCGAGGTTGAGCCCCGGGCGCACGACCTGTTGATCGCCTCCGTGCAGCGCGTGCTCGAGCGCTACGAGCAGGCCTGCCTGTGTTGACGGCCTCACTTCCGATCGTGGTCAGCAGGCCGTGAAGCCGCCGTCGATCGGCAGGGATACGCCGGAGATCATCGAGGCGCCGTCGCCAAGCAGGAACACGATTGGTGCCGCGATCTCGTCCTCGGTGGCCCAGCGATGCAGCGGCATCTGCTTCAGGAGCGGTTCGCCGATGTCAGGCCGGCCCCAATAGAAGGCAGACATTTCGGTCATCACCACGGTCGGATTCACGCTGTTGACCCGGATGTTGTACTTGCCGAGCTCGAGCGCGGAGACGCGCGTGATATTGTCGAGGGCGGCTTTCGATGATCCGTAGGAGATGTGGCCGGACAGGGCCACCAGCGAGGCCTGGCTCGACACATTGACGATCGAGCCGCCCTTGCCGAGTCGGATCATCGACTGCGACGCATATTTGGTGACCAGCAGCGCGCCCCGGGCATTGATGCTGATGACTTTGTCGAATACCGCGATGTCGGTGTCCATCGGGGTGGCGATCTCGCCTCCGAAGCCCCCGCAATTGACGACGCCCCACAGATCGAGGCCGCTCAGCGCATCGCGTATACTGGACTCGGACGTAAGATCGAACGGCAAGGTCCGGCACTTGGTCTCAGCCGCCAGCGCCGCCAGCGTGTCGACTTGCCGGCCGCTCGCGATCACCTCGGCGCCGGCCGCCACAAGCTGCCGGACCGTCGCGCCGCCGATCCCGCCGCTCGCCCCCGTTACGAGAATGATTCGCCCGTCCAATCCGTACATGTCCCATCTCCTGGTGAGTGTTTGGCGCAGATAACAGCCGCGGATCACGCGCTAGACGGACCTCGTCATGTGCCCCGCGCCGACCGGTACGGAGTGCTCGTCCTGGTCGCGTGCCCAAGCTAGTCCCGCCGCGCGATCAGGCATAGCGGACCTCGACTCCGAGCTTCTTCAGCCGCGCGCGAATCGCGTGAGGCATCGCGTTGTCGGTGATGATCAGATCGACACGCGACAGCGAGAATGCTTTGGAGGTCGCTTCGATATCCCATTTGCTCGAATCCGCCACGAGGATAATGCGTCTCGCCATGCGGACGAGATTTCGCTTGGTCCGCGCGATGTCCTCCGAGAGATCGACGACATCGAAGGCCTGATCGATGGCATGCGCCCCGAGGAAGGCCTGGTGGGCGACGAGGCCGCCGACCGCCTTGCCGGAGTCGGGGACGATCGTGCTGACGGTACTTGGATAAACCCTTCCACCGATCATGTGCACGTCGAGGCCCGGTCGATACATGATGTGCTGCGCGATGTTCATGGCCGTCGTGGCGACGACCACGTTTCTGACCGGCGGCATCTGCATGGCTACCTGCAGCAGCGTAGAGCCGCCATCGAACACGATCGACTGGTTGTCGACGATCTCGTGCGCTGCGATCTGCGCGATGCGACGCTTGGCATCGAAGTTGCGGCTCATCCTTTCTTCGAAGGCGGCCACCGCCGAGTTCGCCGGCAAGGCAACCGCACCGCCGTGCGTTTTGATCAACCTCTTCTTGGCGTTGAGGAGGTCGAGATCGGACCGGATCGTGACTTCCGACACCCCGAAACTCTGCGCCAGCTCGCGGGTGCGCGCCTGACCTGTTCGCTGCAGCTCCAGCATAATGTTGTGACGCCGTTGATCTGCCAGCATGTCTATTCCCAAGCAGCCAAGGACGCGAGTGGCGTCGAGCCTTCCGAAAACCGAAACAGTGCAGGGCTTCCGGCGTGCTGGTCACCGCTTCGATCGATCGGCACCGGTCCAAATAGTCCAAAATAAGTTGTAAACGCAAGAAATCGAAAGATTGTCGGCACAATCGGCCTGATTTAATTATCTTCAACTGTCGAGTTTCGCAAACAGGAATGCCTGAACGCCATGGGTCTCGGGACAAAAATTCGCTTATCGCGCCTCTTTTCGAACCCGTCTGGACGGTTGTTCGGCGCTGCGGTCGATCACTTCGTGGGATACGGTAATGTTCGAGAGGGTGGGCTGGCCGACCTGCCGAACGCACTCAAGCGGGTGATGGCTGGAAAGCCGGATTACGTCAGCATCCAGCCCGGCGCCGCGCGGCATCTCTGGGGCGAGTATGCCGGCGCTGCGGCGCTCGTCATTCAAGCGGGTTGCTTCACGGCCGACGACCGGATCCGGGAGCTCATCGCAACCCCGGAGGATGCGGTCCGATACGGCGCCGACGCGCTGGCCGTTGCCATCCCGGTCCGCGGTGACACGGAAGGCGGCTACATCCGCTGGCTCACCGACACCGTCAACAGCGCCGCCCGCTTCGAAATGCCTGTCGTCGCCCACGTTTACCCGCGCGATTTCACAAACGGTGCGAAGATCGTCTTCACGCCCGACGACATCGCCTATGCCGTGCGGATCGGCTTTGAGACCGGTGTCGACGTCATCAAGGTCGGGTACACTGGCGACTTCGACTCCTTTAAGGAAACCGTGGCGAGTTGCCCGGTTCCGGTCGTCATCGCCGGTGGCCCGAAGACGGACACTCTGCTCGGCGCCCTGAATCAAACTGCTGACGCGCTGCGTGCCGGCGCGAAGGGCGCGGTGGTGGGACGAAACTTGTGGGGGCATGGCGACACGACGAAGGCCGCGCGGGCGTTCAGCCTGGTGATCCACGATCAGATGGCACCGCAAGAGGCGCTCGCGACCGCGGGTCTGTGATCCTTTGGCGGACGATCTTCAAATCCTTGGCTTCGGAGCCTCGACGATCGACGACATCCTATACGTCGATCGCTTTTTGGACGTGGGCAAAGGAAGGGTCATCCGCCGCGAGACGCACTATGGCGGCAACGTCGCGACGGCGCTCGCCGCTGCCGCGAAGCTCGGTGGACGCGCGGGGTTCGTCGGCTGGTTGAGCGACCAGCCCGCCAGCCTTGCCAGTGCAGTCGAGTTGGAACGGCACGGCGTCGACACCTCGTTCGCGCCGCGCCGCCCGGATTCCTTGCCGATCAGGTCGACGATCATCGTCGGCCCAAACGGAGATCGGTTCATCGCCTATGACGACGACGTGCCGCACGGCACGTTCGACGCCCTGGCGGACGACGTCCTGGCGCGAGCCCACGTGCTCTTGATCGATGGTTACGCGGTCGAATCGGCCCGGGTGGTTGCACAGGCCCGCGCGCGGGGCTTGGCGGTCGTCGCCGACATCGAATGGTCCGTGGGAACCGCGACCGAACGTTTGATGGAGCTCCCCGACCATCTCGTTCTCCCGCTCGGCTTCGCGCGTGACCTTCACCGGCGACGGTGATGTCGCCGCAATGGTGTCCAAGCTCTGGTCCGACGGGCGCTCCGCCTTGGTTCTCACCGACGGTGAGCGAGGCGCCTACGTGCGGCAACGAGGTGATGAAGCCGTGTGGCACGTCCCGGCGCATGTCGTCACGCCGGTGGACACGACCGGCGCGGGCGATTGCTTTCACGGCGCTTATGCGGTTGCGCTCGTGGAAGGCCAGCCGCCACTGGACTGCGTCCAATTCGCGACGGCCGCCGCCGCAATATCCATTACGGGCCATGGTGGTCGCGGAGCCTTGCCGGACCGCAATCAATGCCTCGCCTTGATAGGCAGAGCCGACAGGCCCGTTCCCGTCCGAATGTTCTCGACTCGCTGAGCCCCTTGTTCGAGGGGCGGTGAGCGGCTGATCTTGAGTGCGCCGCGGCTCGAAACGGCGGTCCTCGCGTCTTCGTTCTCGTGGCTTCCAGGCTTGGGGCCAATAGCGGGACGGCAGCTGTCAGATTTGGCACAAGCCGCCGGTTCTGCACGCGACGTTATTCGCCGCACGGCCACGAACGATCAGGTCACGGCTGATCGGCATCGCCCAGTGCAGTGTCCAGCAAGAAGTCCTTTCGTTTGCTTGCGAACGCAAGCCTGCAATGTCGCGCCTCGCCGACAGTTGACATGATCACCCACGCGATTCCGGGCCACGTTTTGTGAGGCCAGATCAGGGAGTTACACGTGAGGGTCCGTCTCTTTGCTGTATCTGAGTATCCTGCCGGCTGTCGTTCGTTGACATGCACCGGCGGAGGGGAGCCTACTTGCCCTCGCAATCCTGGACGGATCGCCAAAGAAAATATTTTTAGGGAGGGGACAGTGACGATCAAAAGGCACATCAGGGCCGTGAAGTCGGCTCTCGCGGTCTGGGCACTCAGCGCCACCGCTGTCTTTGCTCAGACCAACATCGAATTTATTCAGTGGTGGGAACCGGAGATGCCCGCAGGGTCCCTGCGCAGCATCATGGACGATTTCGAAAAAGCGAATCCGGACATCAAGGTCACGCTTGTGAGTGGACCATATGCGACCACGCACGACCAGATCGTGGTTGGTGCCGCTTCGGGCACGCTCAGCGATGTTGTCGGTCTGGATGGTGCTTGGGTGAACGGGCTCGCCAAGCAGGGCGCCATCGCGTCCATGGACAGCCTGATGGATTCGGCCAAGTACGATCGAACCCAGATCGCCGACATCATCAAGGTCGACGGGCAGAGCGTCATGTTCCCGCTCGCCTCGTTCGTCTACCCGGTCTTCGTCAACCTCGATCTCGCCAAGGCGGCCGGGGTCGATAAGATGCCGACCAACCGGACCGAGTTCGCGGCAGCTGCCAAGAAGATGACAAGTCCGGACAAGAACCAATACGGTTGGGTTCTGCCTCTGTCGCTGCAAAACCCTGGCGGCATCCAGAACGACATCATGTCTTGGGTCTGGGCGTCCGGCGCCTCGATGCTGAAGGACGGCAAGCCGGACCTCGAGAACAGCGCCGTCGTCGGTACGCTGACCTACGTGAAATCGCTGCAGGACGCAGGCGTGATCTCGCCGGGCATTTTCGCCAAACGCGAACAGGAGAAGGTCGAGGAGTTCGCCAATGGCCGCGTGGGGATGATGATCGACTCGCTCGCCCACATCAATCTTCTCCGCCAACGCAATCCGAACCTGCATTTCGGAATATCCGCTCTTCCGGCGGTGGATGGCTATACGGGCAAGCGCGGGCTCCCTTATGCCGCCTGGGGAATCGGCATCAGCAACAGCAGCCAGCATAAGGCAGAAGCCTGGAAGCTCGTCTCGTATCTGATGAGCCCGGACGTCAATGGCCGGCTGGTGTCGCTCGCAAACGCTTTCCCGGGCAACGTGAAGGCCAAGCCGGACTTTTCGAAATCGGATCCGCTGTTCGCCGATGCCTTCAAGATCTATCAGACCGGCTATCTGGCGAACGAATTTGTCGGTCTGCCGGTGGCGGAAGACCTGATGCGGGACATGACCATCGAGGTGCAGAAGATGTTCGATGGCCAGCAGGACGCCAAGCAGGCAGCCGCGGCCACGCAGAAGCAATGGCTCGCCGTCTTTTCCAAATAGGCACAATCGCATCCTGAGGACGGCACGGCTTTCCGTGCCGTCCTGGCAGCCGGGCACGCGCCTCCTGTCCAGATGGATCTTCATCTCATGAGCAGCGCTACTGAGGGATCGATCGACGAGCCGGTGCGCACCCGCTCATTGCTGTCCTACAAGCTGAAGAGGCGGCTGGTCCCGTGGTTTTACATCGCGCCGGCGACGCTCCTTTTCATTTCGTTCATGCTCTTTCCCATGCTTACCGTGCTGCGCTATTCGTTGCTGGACGGGGCAATCACGAAAAAGGACGCGAACTTCGTCGGGCTACAGAATTACCTGACGATCTTCAATGATCCTGTGTTCTGGCAATCAGTCGGCCAGACACTCTACTTCACCCTGATGAGCGTGATCTTTCATCTTCTGATCGGTCTTGCATTTGCCGAATTGCTCAACAGCGACCGCGTCGATCCGACAATCAGAAGCATCCTGCGGGTTCTCTTCATTCTGCCGTGGCTCTATACGGCTGTGATCATTGCGATCATCTGGCGCCTGCTGCTGGATCCCAACGGTGTCGTCAACAGCATTCTGATGGCGCTGCACATCGTCAATTTCAAAGTCGAGTGGTTCTCTTCGACCAGGACCGCTCTGCAAGCGGTGACTTTCGCGAATATCTGGGCAGGATATCCGCTCTACATGGTGAGCCTGCTGGCCGCGCTCCAGGGCATTTCGAAGGAACTCTACGAGGCGGCGGAGATCGACGGAGCGAACAGCGCGCAGATGTTCGTGCACATCACGCTCCCGCAACTCCTGCCCGTCATCATCAGCATCGCTTTGCTGGACTTCATCTGGACGATGCAGGTCTTTCCCCTGATCTGGATGACGACCGGCGGCGGCCCGATCCACGCGACCGAGATGCTGAGCACGTTCACCTACAAGCTCGCGTTTTCGAGCTATGAGTTTTCACTTGCCTCGGCGAGCGCCGTCATCATTCTGGTCATGTCGATGAGCGTCACGTTTGTCTATATCAAGCATCAAAAGGCCAGGTGACAACGATGGCGAAGCGGGCCCGCAAACGCAGCATATTGCCAACTGTGTTGACCTATGCGGGGCTGGCGGTCGGACTGTGCTTTGCAGGCTTTCCGATCCTTTGGATGTTTTTGTCGTCCGTGAAGTCGAACGCCGAGATCTTCGCTCTCCCGCCAAAGCTGCTGCCTGATCATTTCACGAGCGTCGCCTACGCCGCGATCTTCGGCGATCCGGTCAAGGTTCGGTTCTTCCTGAACAGCTATTTCGTGGCGGGCGTGGTGACCGCGCTCACGTTGCTCGTGGCCGTCCTCACGGCTTACGGCTTCAGCCGCTATACGTTCCGTTTCAAGAACGCGCTGAGCGTATTCATCATCAGCACGCAGACGATGCCACCCATCACCCTTCTGATCCCGTACTTCGGGATGGTCGTCGCGCTCAGGATTTTCAACACGTATTATGCGCTGATCTTGACCTACATGGTCTTCACGCTGCCCTACGCGATTCTGCTGATGGTCGGCTATCTCAACACAATTCCCCGGGATCTGGACGAGGCCGTGTTGGTCGACGGGGGATCGAGCTGGACGGCGCTCTGGCGCGTCATCGTTCCGCTGGCCGTGCCCGGCATCGTCGCGACCGCCGTCTACACGTTTCTCTTGGCGTGGAACGAGTTCCTGTTTGCGCTCACGCTTACCAAGTCGATGGACATGCGGACCGTTCCGATCGGGATCGAGTTGCTCATGGGTCAGCACGCCTTTGAATGGAACGAGATGATGGCTATGAGCGTGCTGGGATCGCTTCCGCTTCTCGTCATCTACCTGTTTGCGCAACGCTACTTCCTGGCAGGGATGACCGCGGGTTCGGTGAAGGCATAGGCGTGGAACGCTGGCCCAGAAAGGGCGGTCGACCCGGCGCCATATCGGCGAGAGCTCGCCCCCCGGACGCCATCAAAGGATGACCTCGAACATGACCAAACCGTTGAAGGCAGGTTGCCAGACCTTCACCTGGGAGATGCTGGGAAGCGCATGGGCCGGTGAAGCGGATGATCTGCTCGACGCGATCGCTTCGGCCGGGTACTCCGGCATAGAGATCACCGATGGCATGATCGGACGCTATGAGGGTCGCCCCGCCCTGTTCGCGAAGGCACTCGAGACGCGCGGTTTGACCCTCGTCGCCTATGCCTGCGGAAGCGAAAGCGGCTTTACCGAACCCAGCGCCCTCGAAGCGGACCTCAAGATGGCGACCGCCGCGATCGCGTTCGCGGGCGCCTTCCCGGGAGCGCACGTCTCGTTCGGGAGCGCCACGATCATGAGCGAAGGGCCACGTCACGAGAAGTTCGAGGCCTCGGCCCAATTCTACAACGAAGCGGCGGAGCGCGGCGTGCGCGCCGGCGTGCCCGTGGCCGTGCACCCGTCCTCACACCACAACACGCTGCTGTTCACGCGTCAGGACTACGACGAACTGTTCGCAGGGCTCGATCCCGAGATCGTCGGCTGGGTGCCCGATACGGGGCACATCATCCGGGGCGGTCAGGACATTCTCGATACGCTCGGGACCTATCGCGACCGCATTCGCTACCTTCATCTGAAGGACGTCGACAGGGCGGGCGAGTGGCAGATGCTAGGCGCCGGGGCTTGCGACGTGGCGGCCGTCATCACAGTCGTCAACGAGGCACCTAACTTCAACGGCTGGCTGGTCGTGGAAGAGGAGTCCGAGCATGCCGGGCGCGATCCGGCTGCTGCTGTTGCCGCAAACAGAAAGACGCTTTCGACATTCGGAGTCTGACGGGGCGCGGCCTCGCGTGTTGTCGGTCCGTCCGCATGATGGCGTCAGCTGTCTCTTGCCATCGACGCGGTCGCGCCGGAATGCGCACGCGAGGGTTGCCGCTTGGGTTTTGGGCATCAGAGGGGAGCTGTGATGAAGGTCGCGGGTATTGGCGTGATCGGATGCGGCAACATCGCCATGACTTACATGCGCAACGCAGCGCTGTTCCGAAACGTTCGACTGGTCGCCTGTGCGGATGTGGCGCCCGAGGCGGCGAAGCTGCGGGCGCAGGAATACGGCATCGAGGCGCAGAGCGTCGACGCCTTGCTTGCCAATCCCGAGGTCGACCTCGTCCTCAATCTGACTGTCCCCAACGCCCATTTCGACGTGACGATGTCGGCGCTTGTCCGCGGGCAAGCATGTGTTCACCGAAAAGCCGCTGGCGACCTCGGCGGCTAAGGGGCGACGTCTGGTCGATGAGGCCGGTCGCGCGGGCGTCTTCTCGGCTCGGCTCCCGACACCTTCCTCGGCGCCGCGGGCCGTCGCGCCCGACGGCTGATGGATGCCGGGGCGATCGGGCGGCCGGTCGCCGGAACCGCCTTCATGATGGGGCGCGGCATGGAGCACTGGCACCCAAATCCGCAATTCTACTACCAGCCGCGGCGGCGGCCCGGTGCTCGACATGGGCCCTTACTATCTGACCATGCTGGTCAACCTGCTCGGCCCTGTCGCGCGCGTGATGGCGATGGCCAGCCGCGGACAGGAGGAGCGGCGGATCACCGCGGACGGTCCCTTCAAGAACACAACCTTCCCGGTCGGCACGCCGACCACCCTGCTGTCGCTTCTGGAGTTCGGTTCGGGCGCGCTCGTCACCTTCGGCGCGTCCTGGGACGTGTTCCGGCATTCCAACCATCCGATCGAGCTGCACGGAACCGAAGGATCGCTCCGTCTTCCCGATCCCGATACGTTCGGCGGCACGGTGTCGCTCTCCGAACGAGGTGCGGACTGGACGCATTTCGAGAGCGAGGGCGAGCTCTACGGACTGCGGAACTGGCCCGAGCGGGCACCGGACCGCGCCAACTACCGCATGCTTGGCGTGGCAGACCTCGTGAACGCACACGAGACGAACACCGCGCCTCGTGCATCAGGCGAACTGGCGTTGCATGTCTTGGAGGTGATGGAAGCGATCCTCGCATCCGGCGAAGGTGGCGAGCCGATTCTGCTCAATCGTGTCGTGCCGCAACCAGCCCTGCTGTCCGAAGCCGAGGCGGAAGACCTCCTTGCCCCGAACGCGATCACGCGGGCGACGGCATGACTGACGCAAACGGCACCAATCCTCCCGCTTCGAGGCGGGTGGGCCCTGGGTGCAGGACCGCTGAGCCGGATGAACTCCCGAGCAGATCGGAACTTCAAACTTGCGTGCGGGTGGACTTCGCAATCGTCCTCGACAAATCGGGGAGCATTGCAACGATTGCATCGGCGTCGGGCAGGGTCTTGACGCAAGCGCAATCGCGCCTGAGGGTTCTGACGAAGCCTCGTCGTTCGTCCAAAGACGGGTGTGCCGGGTCGGCTTCCATTCGCGACGGCCGGACCTAAGCCGATCGGCCCACAGACGAAAACGGCTTGTGGACGCAGCCCCGCCGTGCCTTTTATAAGGCCTGCGGAAGCGTTCTGACGCTCCGCGTGGAAATGAGAACAGGGCCGTAGAGCCCAAGGGAGAAACTGCTTATGCGCCGAATGGGATATGCGCTGCTTGCCAGCACGGCGATCGTTTTGGGCTCGGCTTCGGCGCATGCCGACACCAAGGACATGCGGATCGCCTTCTCGAACAATTACGCCGGCAACTCCTGGCGCCAGGCCATGCTCAAGAGCTACGGCGCCGTGGCCCAGAAGGCCGTGGACGATAAGGTCATCGCCGCCGCGGACGTGTTCACAACGGCCGACAAGGAAGTACCCACACAGGCCGCTCAGCTCCAGAACCTCATTCTGCAGGGCTACAATGCGATCGTGATCAACGCCGCGTCGCCGGAAGCGTTGAACGGTGCGGTCAAGCAGGCCTGTGATGCCGGGATCGTGGTCGTCTCGTTCGACGGTATCGTCACCGAGCCTTGCGCCTATCGCATTCGCGTCGATTACCGCGCCCTCGCGGCCAAGGCGGTCGATTATCTCGCAACGCGGCTGCCCAAGGGCGGCAATCTGCTGGAGATCCGCGGCGTCGCCGGCACCTCGATCGACGACGATTTTCACAACGGCACGCTCGATGGCCTGAAGAAGCATCCCGAGTTCAAGGTGGTGAATTCCGTCGAAGGCGATTGGGACGAGACCACGGCGCAGAAGGCAGTCTCCACCGTGCTGCCGTCGCTGCCGGAGATTGTCGGGGTCGTCGATCAGGGCGGCGACGGCTATGGCGCGGCGCAGGCGTTCCAGACGGGTGGACGCAAGATGCCGATCATCATCATGGGCAACCGGCAGGACGAGCTCGCCTGGTGGGTGCAGCAGAAGAAGGCCAACGGCTACGAGACCTGGTCGGCCTCCAGCGCCCCCGGCGTTTCGACCATGGCGTTCTGGGTCGCCCAGCAGGTGCTCGACGGGCGCAAGGACATCCCGCACGATCTGGTCGACCCCTATCTGGCCTTCACCCAGGATGAGGTCGACGCCGCCCTGCCGAAGATTCCCGTCGGCGGCGTGGCGACGATCGAATACAGCCAGGATGACGCCAAGAAGATCATCGAAGAGAACATGAAGAAGTAGCCGACCGCGGCGCAAGCACCGTCCACGGCCGCCATTGCAAACGGAGCGAAGCAGTCCCGATTCGCATGCGAATTGGATTGCTTCGTCTCGTCATGCCTGGCAGCGACGGCCGTGAAACAAGTCATCGGGCGTTCCCGTCGAGCAGGTGATGTCGAAGCAGTCCACCGTCGTCGAGCTGACCGGCACCGAAAAGTCCTTCGGAGCCGTACGGGCGCTGGCCGGGGTGGATCTTGCCATCGCCAGCCATGAATGTGTGGGACTGATCGGCCATAACGGCGCTGGCAAATCGACCCTGATGCACGTTCTGGCCGGCACGCTCACGCCGGACAAGGCCACGATTGCTGTCCGGGGCGAAACGCTAGCGCATTACGGTCTCGAGCCAGCGCATCGGCTCGGCATCCGCTGCGTGTTTCAGGAGCTGTCTCTCTGTCCCAACCTCACGGTGGCGGAGAACGCTCGGATCTTGCATCCCACCCTGCGCGGCTTCGGCTGGCGCCGCAGGGCTGGAGCGCTGATCGCAGCCAAACTCGACGAGATCTTTCCCGGCCACGGCATCGCACCCGACGCGATCGTCGGCGACCTGCCGATCGGCAAGCGCCAGATGATCGAGATCGCCAGGGCCTTCACGGTCACGCATGCGCCCGTCAATCTCGTCATTCTGGACGAACCGACCTCCTCGCTCGACGGTCACACAGCGAGTCAACTCTTCGCTTTTCTCCGGCGCTCCGTCGACACGGGGCTGAGCTGCATCCTCATTTCCCACATGCTGGGTGAAATCCTTTCGACGTCCGATCGGGTCGTGGTGATGCGGGACGGCCGGGTCGTCACCACCGGCGCCACGGCCGATTTCGACCGCAACAAGCTCGTGGTCGCGATGGGCGGCGCCGAAGGCCATGGCCACGCCACGGCTGCAGTCGCCGCGACGGCCTCGACGGCTCCGATCCGGGTTCGCATGCGGCCGAAGGCGCAGCGCGACGGCCGCGACCTCGTGGCCCGCGCGGGCGAGATCGTGGGTTTAGCGGGCCTCGCCGGCCACGGGCAGACCGAACTGCTGCTTGCCGTCTTCGATGCGGCGGGACGGCGTTCGCAAGGGGCCGAGGTGAAGGGCGAAGTGGCGCTCGTCGCCGGCGACCGGCAGACCGACGGCGTGTTCCCGCTCTGGTCCATCGCCGAGAACATCGGCGTGCGTTCGCTCGCGCGCTTTCGCAAAGGCCTCCTGCTGTCGCCCGATGCCGAGAACGCGCTCGCGGCGCGCTGGAAGGACCGCATCAAGATCCGCACGCCCGACATGGGCGATCCAATCCTCTCGCTGTCCGGCGGCAACCAGCAGAAGGCGCTGTTCGCCCGGGCTCTCGGGTCGGACGCCACCATCGTGCTGATGGATGACCCCATGCGCGGCGTCGATATCGGAACCAAGCTCGACGTTTACGATCTCCTGCGCGAAGAGGCGAAGGGCGGCCGCACCTTTCTCTGGTACACGACCGAAATGGATGAACTCACCCACTGCGACCGCGTCTACGTGTTCCGCAACGGCGCCATCGTGGCCGAACTCGCTCGGGGCGAAGTCAGCGAAGATAGCGTGATCGCCGCTTCCTTCTCCGAGGCAGCATGAGCGTGACCGCCGTCGCGGTGACAGGGCGGCCTGGCACCGGCCTTGCCCGCTTCCGCCGAACCTTGCGAACCGTGCTGCCTGCCCTTTCGCTGGCACTGATCCTGCTCGCCATCTGGCATCTCAACCCGCGCGCGGTCAGCTATTTCGGCCTGAACCTCATGCTGAACCTCGGCGTACCGGTGGCCCTGGCGACGGTGGGGCAGATGTTCGTCATGGCCGGCAACGATCTCGACCTGTCGATCGGCACCTTTGTCGGCTTCGTCGGCTGCATCACGGCCACAGTGCTGCACGACAACCTCGCGCTTGGCCTGCTCATCTTCGCCGGCTGCATTGTCGTGTATGCGCTGCTCGGGGCGCTGATCTACCTGCGCAACCTGCCCTCGATCGTTGTGACGCTCGGCATGTTCTTCGTCTGGCAGGGCCTTGCCATCCTGGTGCTTCCGAAGCCTGGCGGGCACGCGCCCGACTGGCTCAAGGCGCTGATGAGCCTCAAGACCCCCTTCGTCCCGTTTCCGGTGGTCGCTGCCGTGCTCATCGGCGTGGTGGCCTATGTGGGCCTGATGCGCACCTCCTATGGCGCGGTTTTGCGTGGCGCAGGGGGCAACGCGGTAGCGGTCGAGCGCGCCGGCTGGTCGATGCTCCGGGTCAAGATGGTCCTGTTCGGCCTCGCCGGCTTCTGTGGCGTGTTGGCCGGAGTGGCCCTGATCGGCCTGACCACCTCGGCAGACGCCAATCTCGGCAACGGCTACACGCTGCTGTCGATCGCCGGAGCGATTTTGGGCGGCGGTGAGTTCGTGGGTGGCCGCGTCTCACCCATCGGCTCGGTGATCGGCGCCCTGACACTGACGCTGGCCGGTTCGCTCCTCAATTTTATGCACATCTCGCCCGATTGGCAGGTGGCGGCACAGGGCGGCATCCTGATCGTCGTGCTGGCCGCGCGCGTGCTGATCAACCGAGCGGGAGGGGTCGCATGACCGCCTACGCCAGACGGGTCTTCGCCCAGCCCTGGTTGTGGTCTTTCGCCGGGGCGGTCGTCGTGTGGATCGCCGCCATCGTCTACACGGGCGGCTATGGGGCTGGGGGCATGGTCTCGGCCTGCATCGCCCTGGCAGCCTTCTCGGTGATCGTCGGAACAGCCCAGATGTTCGTCGTGACGTTGGGCCCTGGGAACGTCGACCTGTCGTTGCCGGCCAATATGGGGCTCGCCAGCGCTGTCGCGATGAAGATCATGGGCGGCAGCGACGCCATGGTGGTCGTCGGCTTGGCGGCAGCGATCGGCTCCGGCACGGCAATTGGCGTCGCCAACTACCTGCTCATCCGACTGCTCCGCATTCCGCCCATTATTGCCACCTTGTCGGCGAGTTTCGTCATTCAGTCGATCGGCATTAGCTACGGGCGCGGCCTGCAGATCAAGCCGCCGCCGGGCTTCGCGGCGGCCACCACGGTCCAGGTCGGCGGGGTATCCCTGTTGGCCGTCGCCGTCGTGGTGTTCACTGGGCTGGTGGCGTTGCTTCTCCACCGCACGGTTTTCGGCCGCTCGGTCGCGGCAATCGGTCAGAACGCGCGGGCAGCGCGCCTCGCCAACATCCCGGTCGAGCGCATCCGGGTCCTGACCTATGCGTTCAGCGGTGCGCTGGGCGGCCTCAGCGGCGCCCTGCTGGCCGGCTATTTCCAGGGATCGTCGCTCGACATCGGCAACGAGTACCTGCTCACCTCGATCGCCGTGGTAGTGATCGGGGGCACCTCGGTGGCAGGCGGCAAGGCGAATGTTACCGGCCTCTGGGGCGCTTCGCTTTTCCTCGTTATGCTGCTCACGATGTTGAACACCTATGGCGTGAGCGCCGGCGTCCGCTTGCTTGTGACCGGACTCGTGATCATTGCAGTGATCGTGGCGGCCGGTGGACCACGCACAGTACGATAGCCACAGCGGCCAATGACGGCTGCTTTTCTGCTCGGGGGACAGTGGGGCTGCCTCAGTTCCCATTGTGATAGGTTCCCGGCTTCTTCAGCGCTCGCGAGCATTTGCCTTTCCGATGCTGCAGGCGGTCTTTTAGGCTCCAAGGAGGAGAAGAGAACCACGATGATCTCGCGAACATTCTCGGCGGGAGCCGCTACGCTCCTGATGGTGTTTTCCACGTGTTCGGTCGCGGCAGCGAAGCCGAAGGAGGTCGCGCCTTCGGCGCGGACGTTCAATATCGGACCGATGAAGATCACGGCACTTCGGGACGCCGACAACGTGCTTCCCAACGACGGGAAGGTGTTCGGCGCCAATGTTCAGCCTTCCGATGTCGCTCGCGTCCTCGAGGCCGCCGGCGCGCCGACCGATGAGATCACTCTGGGAGTCGACGCACTCCTGGTCAGGACACCTGAGCGTGTCATGTTGTTCGACACCGGTCTTGGGCCGAGCGTTCACGGCGCTCTGATGGGCAGCTTGGCGCAGGCCGGCGCGTCGCCGGATGCGATTACAGATGTCATGATCACGCATTCCCATGGCGACCACGTGGGTGGCCTGGTGACGGCTGCAGGTGAACTTGCGTTTCCCAAGGCGACGATCCGCATGTCATCCAAAGAGTGGGCGTGGATGCAGGCCCAACCCAGCAGCCAGGCGCTCGCCAAGGTCATCGCGCCACGGGTCCAAACGTTCGAGCCGGGCGCGACCGTTGTGCCCGACGTCATGTCGATCGCCCTCACCGGCCACACACCGGGCCACGTCGGCTACGAGATCGGGTCTGGCATGAACAAGCTTGTCGACATCGGTGACACCGCGCATAGCTCGATCGTCTCCTTGGCTCAGCCGGATTGGGCGATCGGCTACGATACGGATGAGACGATGGGCGGGTCGACGCGGCGGGCAGAACTCCAAAAGCTGGCGGCAAACGGAGCCTTGATCTTCGCGCCGCACTTCCCGTTCCCAGGTTTTGGCCGGATCCTCGCGCAGGGCGACCACTTCACATTCAAGCCCGAGACGCGCTAAGCGGATCCGAGGGTCCCAAAGGCTGAACCGTGGACGGCCGAACGGCGCCGAGAGACCCCAGGGCGGCCGTGCGGATCGATGTCGTCCAGCTTGAGGGCCTGGTCTTTCGGCGGCGGTTCCGCCCTGAGCGACTTTCGGGTCGAATTGGTGCCGGAAGATGGGAGTCTCCTCCTGCTTGCCTGCGCAATCGCCGAGGCAGAGCATGCGTGCCCTCTGAAGGGAGGGTGACATGAAACCGAAAAGCATCCTGTGCGCGTCCGGCGCGGCGTTCCTCGGCTTCTCCGGCGCGCTCGGCGCCGCGGAAATGAAGCGAACCGAGCTCGCGCGACACGACCTCACCGGAACCAACATGGAGATGATCGTCTCCGAGGTCGACGTGCCGCCGGGCGCATCGGTCCCCAGGCACATCCACCACGGCGAGGAAGGCTTCTACATCCTCGATGGGGCGCAGGTCCAACTGCCAGGCAAGGATCCCTACGTGATGGCAACCGGAAGCGGCGGCATCAACGCGCGCGACGTCCCTCATTCCGGGTTCAAGAATCTGAGCGACCGGGTGCTGAAGATCGTGACCGTGCACGTCGTGGACAAAGGGAAGACCTTGTACGATCCCGTTCCCTGAGTGCCGCCCGTTGTTTGGCCCAGTCAGCTGAAGTCCAGACCAGCCAAGATGTCGATCATTGAACTTAAGGCAACGTCGGGAGTTGTCGGATGGGGCATGGAAAAGGGAGGTTGTCATGGGCTTGGGAAGAGGCGCGTTGCTTTGGCTGATCGGAGTTCCGATCCCCGTCATCATCCTGCTGGCCGTGTTCATGCATCACTGATCGGCTGGGACCTTTTCTTGAAGGCCCGCTCCGGTGTCGGGGCGGGCCTTTCGCGTTGATGGTACGATCCGGACAGAATGCTCTCCCTTCGCGGGCCGCGTTCATTGCTGCCGGCTCGGAGGATCGGCCCACGCGACGTACCGCGCCTATTCCGTGATCCGGCGCGACGGCAAGCACGACTACTGGCCGGAGCCGAGACCACGGAGGCGCAGCGATGCCTCTGTCGCGTGTCGGTCGTCAGGCGACGTTCGTCGTCGGCACGTCTGGTGCAAGACCGATCGGCGGTTGGGCGCGACGCGTTCCGCCGACCCAGCCATGTACGAGGTCGTGGATGAACCCGAGCTTCTCGATGATCGTCGGGGTGAGAACGAAGGGGTAGAAGTCGCGCAGACCCATGCTGCGGTTCAAGCTATTGATGGCAAAGGTCAGCGGCACCCAGGCTTTCACGATCGGCTCGATGCTGTCGGCCGTGTAAGGCGAGAAGTCGACCTTCGTCGCCAGCGTTTCCGCTGCCGCCAGGCCTGTCGGTTCGACGCGAATGCCGAACGAGCGGGCGGTCTCGAGCGTGTCCACGATGTGGAGATAATGCGCCCAGGTCTCAGCGAAGTCTTCCCAGGAATGGGTCGTCGCGTAGGCGCTCACGTAATGCTCGCGCCAATCCGTGGGCGGGCCGTCCTTGTAGTGCTTCTTGAGCGCTTCTCCGTAATCCTCCCGTTCGTCGCCGAAGATTTCCCGGTAGGGGATCAGGGCGGGAGCATCGCGCACGAGGCGGTCCCAATAATAATGACCAACTTCGTGCCGGAAGTGGCCGAGCAGCGTGCGATAGGGCTCGTGCATCGCGGTACGCCGGCGCTCGCGCTCCGCGTCATCCGCCTCTGCGATGTTGATCGTGATGTCGCCGAGGTCATGCCCCGTCAGCACCTTCTTTGATTTCCGACTCGTCTTCCTTGAAGTCGAACATCAGCCCTTCTTCGGGGTCTTCCTTCCGCGTGACGAGCGGGAGCTTGAGCGCCAGCAAGGTGTAGAACAGCCGGTGCTTGGCAAATTCCAACTGGCGCCAGAGCGTAAGGTTCTCGGGCTTGCCCAGATCGGGCACGGTGTGGTTGTGCCGGCACGCCAGGCAGTAGCTTGCCTCCGATGAACCGGGAATCAGCCAGTTACACACGTCGTACTGCGCGTTCGCGCAGAACTTGTACTTCGCTTCGGCATTGCCTGCGGCGTGCCACTCCAGCGCGTCAAGCTCGCCATCGGTCCGCTCGAGCGCGACCATGTCGACGGCTTCGGGGTCGTAACCCACACGATGGCCGCAGCTTTCGCAGCGCGTGTTCTCGAAATACAGCGTCTGACCGCAACTCGGGCAATCGAACAACTTCACAAGTCTTCTCCGCGCGTGCGTTTCTTTTGGGGGATAAGGTCCCGGCCGAGTGACGCAGAAACTCGCCCGTGCCTGTTTCGATCCTGGCAGGGCAAAATATTCCGGCCGTCCTCGCGATGATAGCCACGTTATCGCGCCGGGGGGCCGTAAACCCAATCGAGCCGGGCGAGGAGGCGATCGGGCCCGAGAAGCCGCAGCGATGCGTCCCGCGCCGAGGCGGCAAGCCCGCCCATGTGGTAGATCCGACCCTGACGGCGGGATGCCTCCTGGACCCGGCGCGCGTGAGGCGCCCGACGCTGCTCGAAGAGGCGGAATGCGGTCGGCACGTCGGCCTCAGAGAACGCCAGGGCGGAGCGTAGGGCCGCTGCATCCTCCAAAGCTTGCGATGCGCCCTGAGCCAGAAAGGGCAGCATGGGATGAGCCGCATCCCCGACGGTCGTCTCGCGGTCTGTCGACCATCTGGCCGCGTTGCCATCGAACAACGGCCATTTGCGCCAGCCGGGCGCCGCATCGAGAATGCACATGACATCTGCGTGCCATCCCGCGAGCCGCCGTCGCAGCCAGTCCGGATCGCCTGGTTCCGCCCAGATGTCCCGGTCGGCTCTCCCGATGGCGCCCTCCTCGACCACGACGATCACATTGATCAGCGATCCGCCACGAACCGGGTAATGCACCACGTGGGCGTTGGGCGCGAGCCACAGGTTGGAGCAGGGCGCTTGAAAGCGCGGGGGGAGGGCCATGGCTGGGACCAGCGCGCGCCACGCGGTCTTGCCGCTGGGTCTTGGCTTCGAACCTCGCCGGTCGGGGACCTGGATGTGGATCCCGTCAGCGCGGACGATGCCGTCGAACTTCACGGTCGTGGTGCCCGCCGGGGCCTCAAGCGTCGTGGCCCCGCTGGCGGGCTCGGAGCAGACCAGGGTCGTCGAGAGGCTGACCTCGACGCCGCCCAAGGCCGTCGCGGCACCGAGCAGGACGTGCTGCAGGTCGGCGCGGTGCACCAGGAGGAAAGGCGCGCCGTATCGGGCACGGGCTGCATCGCCGAGCGGGACTGTCGCGATGGCGCGGCCGTCCGACCCGCGCCGCATCCGCACGGCTTGCGATTCAACGGCGACGTCCTGCAGCGCCTCGAGCAAGCCCAGGCTCTGTGCCGCCCGGGTCGCGTTCGGTGCCAGCTGAATTCCGGCGCCCACCTCGTCGAGGACGGCGCGGCGTTCGACAACATCGACCTTGTGCCCATCCCGGCCGAGCGCGATTGCGGTCGTCAGCCCGGCGATCCCGGCTCCAGCGATGCAGAAGTGCGCCACGGGCTAGCGGGCCGTCGATCGACGGCCTGTGGCTCAGGGTGCGGTATCGGGCCGATACGCGCAGGCGGCCGGCTCGCATCCGAACCCGAGTGCGCTGTCGTGAAGGTAACGCGTTGAGCAATAGGGGCAAACGGCGTCGTCGCTGTCCCCCATGTCGATGAAAGTGTGCGGGTGATCGAACGGGGGTAGCGCACCCGTGCACATGAACTCACGCACGCCAACCCGGATCGTCGGCACGCCGATATCGTTGTGAAAGTGCGGCGTACTATGATGCGTGGCCATGCAATCGGGTCCGATAACTGTGGGGCGCCGCTCTCGGGCGGTGTTTTATTCGGGGCGCCGAACCATAAAGGGAAAACGTCAGCCGGGGTAGTCTGGGGCGCGAACAGCGGATCGCCATGCCGACCTTCCAGTCCGAGGGCCTGACCCTCGCGTACATCGACGAGGCACCGACTGCTTCGCCTCGCGGAGAGCCGGTGCTGCTGATTCACGGCTTCGCCTCGAACCACGTGGTGAACTGGGTGAACCCGCTCTGGGTCAAGGTGCTGACCGATGCCGGTCGCCGCACCATCGCCATCGACAACCGCGGCCATGGCGCCAGCGACAAGCCGCATGCCGCGGCCGACTACCACACCACCCGCATGGCTGCGGATGCGCTCGCCCTTCTCGATCACCTCAGGCTCGATCGCGCGCACTGGATCGGCTATTCCATGGGCGCGCGCATCGCGGCCTTCGCCGCGCGCGATGCGCCTGACCGCGTCGCCTCCCTGACCTTGGGTGGCCTGGGCTACCATCTGATCGACAGGGGAGGACTGCCGACGAGCATCGCGGATGCCATGCTCGCATCTTCGCTCGATTCCATCGTCGATCCCATGGGCCGCCTGTTTCGCAGGTTCGCGGAGGCGAACCGGTCGGACCTTCAGGCCCTTGCGGCCTGTATCGTCGGGTCGCGGCAGAGCCTGGCGCCCGCGGAGGTGGCTGAAATTGCCGTCCCGACCCTGGTCGCGGTCGGTGACAAGGACCCGATCGCGGGCGATCCGCATCGGCTGGCCGCAATGCTGCCGAACGGTCGCGCAGTGGACATTCCGGGGCGGGATCACAATCTTGCCGTGGGAGACCGGTTGTTCAAAGCGGCCGCCCTCACCTTTCTGGACGAGGTGGAAGATCGATCGTCTTTGTGATGCGCCCGTCGTGTCGTAAGACTATCGCTCGATGTGGTCGGTTAGAACCTGGTGTAGTCAGTCGTGCGGCGCCGCAGGGTCGGCAACGCGGGGAGAAGCGTAATGGTGAAAGGCGCGTCCGCTCAGGTGATCGAGTTCGCGGCCGGCGAGCCCGTGTTTGCGCGCGTCAAGGCCGAGGCAGATCAGATGGTTGCGGCCGAACCGCGCCTGGCCGCCTTCGTTTACGCCAACGTGCTCAACCACGAACGGCTGGAAGATGCGGTGCTTTACCGGATCGCGACACGGCTTGGTCACGACGATGTTCCGGCGGCCCTCCTGCAGCAGACATTCCGGGAGGTTGTGGACGGCGATCCGCAAGTCGCCGAAGCCATCCGCATCGACCTCCTGGCTGTGTTCGACCGCGACCCGGCCTGCACGCGCCTCGTCGAGCCGGTGCTCTATTTCAAGGGCTTCCACGCCATCCAGGCGCACAGGCTGGCCCACGCGCTCTGGAAGGGCGGCCGTCATGATCTGGCGCTGTATCTGCAGAGCCGTTCGTCGAGCGTATTCCAGACCGACATTCATCCGGCCGCGCCGTTCGGGGTGGGAATCTTCATGGACCATGCGACGGGCGTGGTGATCGGTTCGACGGCGTCGGTGGACGACAACGTGTCGATCCTGCAGGGCGTGACCTTGGGCGGTACCGGCAAGGAAACCGGTGACCGGCACCCCAAGATCCGGCATGGCGTGCTGCTTGGGGCGGGGGCCAAGGTTTTAGGCAATATCGAAATCGGCCACTGCTCACGCATTGCGGCCGGCTCTGTTGTGCTGGCGGCGGTGCCGCCGATGAAGACGGTCGCCGGCGTGCCGGGCCGCGTCGTCGGCACTGCGGGCTGCGCCGAGCCGGCGCGGACCATGGATCAGATCCTGGCGGCGAAGATGTTGGACCCGACGACCTCCGCACTTTAAGCAGCCAGGCTACATTTGCGTCGGGGAATCCGTGCGCCTGAAGAGGTTGAGCTTTGGAAAAGAGCGAGATGCATAAGCTGCAGGCCTTCCTGCGGCAGACGTTCGGCAGTCAGGCGATTCGGGTCACGCCCAGCTCGCATGAGGACGATTGCGCAGACGTTTCGCTCGGCGAGCGCAAGATCGCCCGGATCAGCGTCGACGACGAGGACGGCGATCGCTCCTTCTCGCTGGACATGAAAATTCCCGTCGAGCGTCCCGTCATCGAGCCTTACCTGCGGAAGCTTTTCGACAACGACAACCTTCGGGTCGTTTCGCGCTTGAAGAAGACCGAACTCGGTGGAATTGAACTCGGGACCCGACTTCATTGGGGTCGTGTCGGCCGACGATGCCAAGGGAAAGTCATTCACCCTGCAGATGGCGATCCTGGACATCGATCTCGACGATGTCTGAGAAGGCGAAGCTCGCCGGATTGTCACCGTGTCGGTCGGCACGTCCGGCTCGCCAACGATCACGCGCTGCGCGATCCTCGCTACAGGATGACGTCGTCCCCGAACTGATCGATCGGGATCACGCGGCTGAATTCGACCGCGATGCCATTGGCGAACGTGCGAACCACGCGTCCGAAGGTCTTGCCGACCGTGACGCTCGCGCCGAGCGGCAGTTTGAGATCGGTCGCAAGGGCCGCCCCCGACTGCGAAACATCCTGGATGCGGGCAGGCCGTTCTTGTCCGTCGGGCAGGATAATCGTCGTCCGCGTGTTGCGCGGCACGATACGTTCGTGTCGTCGATCTTCGGGCATGCCGAGGGAATGCCGGTTCGCGAGCCAGGTGAGCTGGTCGGCGATCTTTTCCCGCTTGCTCAGCGGAACGTTGACGGCCATCGCAAAACCGTTCTCGGTCCGCCTCACGATCGTGCCCTCGAGGCGGCCGATATGATCGAAATAGCAAACTACCCGTTCGCCGACCTCACCGGCAACGGGCGCCAGAATCGATACCCCGCCCGGCGACATGTCGATGGACTGGCAGGGGAACTCATGCCGGTCCGACAACATGTAGCGGCCGAGCAGCACAACGTTCACACGCTGATGGCGCCGGCGCTCGACTGGTCGTTGTTCTGGCTTGAGCAGGGCGGTCATTCGGCCGTCGACGCTGGATTGAATCGAAACGACTAGACGCCAGAGGCCTTAAGATCAGCTTACACCCGCTTTGCATTTCGCCAGGTCAGGCGAGACCGCCGTCGTAGATGACGAAACGGCCGTGACGGACACCGGTGGGTTCGTTCGGCAGACGGGTCGAGCTCTGCCGTCGCCCGGTGGCTTTCACATCGATCATGCGGTGCGAAACCAGGGCAAGCGGCGCCACCGGAACAAGGCCAAACCAGGATGGGATGCTGGCGACCGAAAGCGCGCCGAGCAGCCGTGCGTGCGTACGGCCATTGTATCGCAGTGGAAGAAGAAGCAACTCGAGATTGAGCAGGCTCTCGCCGGGCGGCGCCGCGCACGCCCCGGCGACAAGCGGCTGGGTGTCGTCCATGACGGCGGTGGCCATCGCAGCGATTTCGCGCCGATCCTGCAGACGCCACAGCGAGGTGAGCGACCTCCCCTTGAGATCGGTGCCGAACAGGGCGTTGACCCGCGTGCCGGCGAGCCGGATCGGGAAGGCGGTGCGGCTAGCCGGGCTTTGATCCACTTCGATCATCAGCGTGTCAGCAAGCACCGTCCGGACCTCGGCCGGGTCGATATCGCCGCGGTCCGGCGCCGCCCGACCGCCCCGAAGCGCGTTCCAATATTCGAAGAGTTCGAGCGACGAGGGGTGTTTCATTTTGACCCGGCATTTCCCCGAATGGCCCGCCGACGTAACGGTCTGGACCCGTCACGCCTGACCAAATCCTGTCTGACCGGACGCTACGCATTGCCGATGCCAGGCCGGCCGCGCAGGGTTAACCGCTCCGGTGCATCGCCGCGCGGCGCGTTAATCCTGTCTTGACGCTGACCTTGCGTTGGGCTGCAACTTCGCCAACATGGCGATGTGGCCAGTTCCCTCGTTGCTCCCGAGGCGACGCGGCCCCGGCGAAACCCTCCACCCCGTTCCTGCCGCTCATGCGGGACGAGGTTACGGATCGAAGTGCTCCACGATCCCTGGGCGGTGTGATAAGGCTCCTGTGCGCTGAGAGAGGTCCGCTTCCGGGACCTCTCTCATCGCCCGGCCGTGCCGGACGTCGTCTCCGGCTGAGCCTCGCCTGCATGCAATTCGACAAGTCCGCCACAGCCGATGCGAGCCTTGCCTCATCGGATGCCAACGGCTTTCCCGCCGTGCCACCATCTCGCGAGCCACTGTTCAACGTCCCAGCTGTCGTGGTTGGTCTGCTTGCTGTCCTCGTCGCCATCCAAGGACTGAGCGAGCTTGTGAGTTCTGAAACAGAGGTTCGCATCGTCGCGAAGCTCGCCTTTGTTCCGATCCGGCTGACCGCCCTGTTCGATCCGGCAGGCGTGGCTCAGCACCTGTCCGTCTGGTCGGATTCGACCGCGCCGGAGGACGCCTCGCGCGCTGGGCTGGCGCGCTTCTTCCTCCGCCAGGGGGCGGCGCCCGGCGCGCCGACGCTGCTGACCTATGCGCTGCTGCACGGTGGCTGGGCGCATGTCGGATTGAATTCGGTCTGGCTGTTGGCGTTCGGGACACCGCTCGCCCGCCGCATTCGCGCGCTGCGGTTCCTTGAACTCATGGGGGTCTGCGCCGTGGTCGGCGCCCTGACGCATTGGGCGCTTTTCCCGTTCGGCGCCGAGCCTCTCGTCGGCGCCTCCGCGGCGGTTTCGGGGTGCATGGGCGCCGCGCTGCGTTTCGCGTTCCATTCAGAACGGGGCGCCTCGCCCCCGGATGCGGCTGTGCCGATCCTGCCCCTCATGGCCGTGTTCCGGGAGCGCCGGGCCGTCTCCTTCCTGGTCGCCTGGTTCGCCAGCAACGCCCTATTCGGCATTGGTTCGATCTCGTTCGGCCTGAGTGATCAGCCGGTTGCGTGGCAGGCCCACGTGGGCGGGTTCCTGGCCGGGTTGCTGCTCTTCCGATGGTTCGATCCGGCGCCTGCGCCCCCGAACACAACGGGATCCGGCACCGGCTGACGTCGTTGTTCTTGCGTGCCGAGGCGGGTGCGCTAAGCTCGTCGTGTTCCGGACAAAGATAAGCCCGTACCAGATAGGGTCTTCCGGACGGGAGGACATGATGACTCTCTCAGTAATCCTTGCGCATAAGGGGCGTGAGACCGTCAGCGCGGCGCCAGACCAGACGTTGCGCGACATTGTCATGCTGTTGAGTAACAAGGGCATTGGCGCTGTTCTGATCACCAGTCCCGATCATAGGCTTCTCGGCATCATTTCGGAGCGCGACATCGTCCACGCGATTGCGCGGAACGGAGCCGGCGCCCTGGACGATAAGGTGACCAGCCACATGACGAGCCGAGTCACGACCGCGACGGCCGAGACCAGCGTTGCGGAAGCCATGAGCCACATGACCAGCGGCCGGTTCCGGCACATTCCCGTGATGCGGGACGATCGGGTCGAGGGGCTCGTCTCGATCGGCGATCTTGTCAAACATCGGCTGTCCGAGATGGAAAGCGAGAACAAGGCGCTGCACGAATATATTACCGCCTGAGCCGCCATACTGTTGGGCTGGCTGTAAGCGGCCATCCCACCGGAGTGACTTCGGGCTATCGTTCCGGCGGAAGCGACGGCGTTGGGTAGTGGAGAAGCTCGGACAGCTCGGGTAGCGCCTTCTGGGCTGAATCGCGTCCGATTGCGATGAGCTCTGCCGCGCGATGAAAATCGAACAGGCCGATCCGGCCGACTTTGGCGTTGATGGTCAGATCAGGCGGATCCCCCGCAAGCCGCGACCGCGCGATCCGATCCTGTGTGATGTTGAACGCATCGACCAGCACTTGCGCGATGCTCGGCCCGGTTTCGCGACTGGTTCGGGGACGTGAACGTGCGCCCGAGCGAAGCCAGCCGTTGAAGAACCCCGACAACTCGGCTGCGTCCGGAGAATCGGCCCCCGCGATCACGCCGGTGGTCGAGGCGGCTTCGTCCTTCCAGGAAACGGTCTCGCTGACCAGATTGACGGCGATCACCAGATCGGCCCCAAATGCCCGGCAGACGCTGACCGGGACCGGATTGACGAGCGCACCATCGATCAGCCAGCGCCCGTCGTTCTGGACCGGCTCGAACACGCCCGGCAGGGCATAGGACGCGCGCAAGGCTTCGACCAGCGCGCCGCGCGAGAGCCACACCTCATGCCCGGTGCGCACCTGGGTTGCCACGGCCGCGAACCGGATCGGCAAGTCTTCGATGGCGGTATCGCCGAGATCCTTGAGCAGCATCGTCCGCAGCCGCCCGCCGGCGATGAGACCGGTACGGGAAATCGTGAAATCCATCAGGCCGAAGACACGGCGCTTGGTCAGCGAACGGGCGAAGTCCTCGAGTTGATCAAGGCGCCCTGCGCAATAGCAACCCCCGACGACCGCGCCCATGGATGTGCCGACCACGAGATCGGGAACGAGGCCATTGGCGAGCAGCTCGCGCAGCACACCGATCTGAGCCCATCCGCGCGCCGCACCGGCACCGAGCGCAAGGGCGATTCGCGGCGCGCGACGGCCGTGCATCGGCGCGCGCGGAAGCGGGACGCCGTCCGGCGCCGTCCGTCCGAAAGGAAACCGCACCCAGTCCATGGTCGACGAGCTCACGCCGCGCACTCCACGACGAACTATCCCCTCGTGGTCGTTGGATGACCAGCCTCGGGTCCCGCCGACGGATGGCTTTCGTCCAAACCGGTTAACTCGGTCTTGACCAGCCGCGCGGCGCCGGTCGCCGGATCCGCCTGAACCCGCCGATAGAAGCAGGACCGACGCCCGGTGTGACAGCAGCCGCCGTCCCCGCCGACGGTGACGTGAAGGACGAGCGTGTCCTGGTCGCAATCCGTTCGCATCTCGACGAGGCGTTGCACCTGGCCCGAGGTTTCGCCCTTGCGCCACAGGGCTCCGCGCGAACGCGACCAGTAGGTCACGTCACCGCTTGACAGCGTGAGCCGCAACGCCTCCGCGTTCATGTAGGCCACCATGAGAACGGTGCCGCTGGCCGCGTCGAGAGTCACACAGGGAATGAGGCCGGCTTCATCGAACTGCGGCGTGAAGTTTGCGCCCTCTTCGAGCTCGTGACTGGAAAGGCCGGCTGCGGCCATCAGCGTCCTGCCCGCACGAGGCTCATGAAGCGCGCCTGCTCGGCGGGGTCGGCGAACACACCCTTGAAGCTGGTGGTCAGCGTCGAAGACCCTTGCTTCCGTACCCCCCGCATGGAAATGCAGAGGTGCTCGGCTTCGACCATCACGGCGACGCCCCGGGGCTTGAGAGTTGCCTCGATTGCCCCTGCGATCTGCGCAGTCAGGGCCTCCTGGGTCTGCAGCCGTCGCGCGAAAATGTCGACAAGCCGGCCAAGTTTCGAAAGCCCGATCACACCCCCGGCAGGGTAGTAGCCGATGTCGACGCGACCCATGAACGGAATGACGTGGTGCTCGCAGTGGGACGCGAACGCGATATCGCGGACCACCACCATGTCGTCGTAGCCTCCGACATCCTCGAAGACGCGCGACAACACGCTGGCCGGATCCTCTCGATAGCCGGAGAAGAGGTCTTCATAGGCTCGGACCACCCGCTTGGGCGTGTCGAGGAGCCCTTCGCGATTTGGATCGTCTCCGGCCCAACGCAACAGGACGCGTACCGCCGCTTCCGCTTCATCCCGCGTCGGCCGTGCGACAGGGCGCCCTTTCCGTGCTGCGGGCCCGTCGACGAGCGGGGCCGCAACGGGCGGGTTCACGAGATCGGCGTCCATCCAAACAACTCCACTGCCGCCCGCATTGAGCCGGCGTGGTTCCCGACCCTCGCACCGCCCGGCGGCCGCCCCTATATAGGGATCGCGGCACGCGCTTGCACCTGCCCGCACCGACCCGGAATTCGTACGTTCCATGCTGAGCGACATCTACAACCGACGCATCCTCGAGTTGGCCGGCAACATCCCCCGCCTTGGTCGTCTTGAGGCCCCTCACGCTTCCGCCACCGCTCACTCGAGGCTTTGCGGATCGACCGTCACGGTCGACATCCGGATGGTGGACGGCCGTGTCGCCGATTTCGCTCACGACGTGAAGGCCTGTGCGCTTGGCCAGGCCTCGTCGTCGATCATGGCCCGCAATATCGTGGGTTCGGACGCCGCGGAACTGCGGGCGTTGCGGGATACCGTCCGCCGCATGCTGAAGGAGAACGGCCCCGCGCCGGAGGGCAAATGGGCCGAAGTCGCGGCGCTCGAGCCCGTTCGCGACTTCAAGGCGCGCCACGCCTCCACCCTGCTGACCTTTGACGCGGTCGCCGAGGCTGTGGCGAAGGCCGAGGCACCATCGGTGGAGGCGTGACGCGGCTCGCGCGGCAGGGCGCTCACGCGGCCATCCGGGCGTATCAGCTCACCTTGTCGGGCGTCGTCGGCCGGCAGTGTCGCTATCTTCCGACCTGTTCTGACTACGCCGACGAGGCGATCGTCCGTCATGGCGTCTGGGCCGGGAGCTGGATGGGGCTCGCGCGGATCTGCCGCTGTCACCCGTGGGGTGGCGCGGGGTTCGACCCGGTTCCCGACTCGGTCGGGGATGCTGCCGGCCTTCGCCCCTGGCGGTACGGACACTGGCGAAGCATCGATCCTCAGGAGCGCGCCAGCAGCGCGGCTGAAAGCGCGTAGACCCGCACGCGTTCGTCGTCAGGCATATCCTGCACGGCGTGCAGGTAGGTCCGTCCGGCATCGCACAGTTGCGTCGCGGGCAAGGGCGGGTCGAAGGTCTTGCCGTCAAGCACGGCCGCGATCTGGTCTTCGGAAAGCCCCCTCGCCTTCAGGGCCGTCGCGAGCGAATCGAGGTCGTCCGGCGTCGGCTCCTGGTGCTCGATGTGGTTCGCCTGCCCGCTGACGATCGCATCGAGGCTGGCCAGCGCCAGCCGTTCGACAGCGTCGCGATGAGTGGCGGCGAAGGCCATGAATTCCGGGCTGGAGCCGCCATAAAGGAAGTCGGCGCAAAGTCCGGCGTTCTCAGCCGCCAAAAGGTCGAGGACCGTGGCTTGAGCAGCAAAGATGCTCGATAGCGGCCCGGCCTCGGCTTTCGACGCCAGGATGCCGCGCGTCTGCCGCAGGTGGCGCATCGCCTCGGTCAGCAGGCGATCGGGGTTCGGTCGGTGCCCCCCCTTCAGAAGCGCATCCGAGGCCTCGTCGACCAACGCCGTGTAATCGCCGGGGAAGACGGCCCTCAGCTTGTCGAAGAACGGCGCATAGGCGGGTGCGTCGGCCAAACGTGAGAGAATCTCGGTGCGGGCCTCGGCAGCCGTCGGTGCGGGTTGGGAGCGTGGGGCTTGCGGAGCAGGCGTCGGCCGGGAAAACGGCTGCGGCGGCGCCCAGCCCGGATGAAGCAGTCGCAGCGTGATGCCAAAGACCGCCACGCACGCGATGGCGAGCAGCACGAGACGCAGTGCTTTCATTACGCGACCTGTTGAGTCCGGCCGGCATCTTAGTTGAGCGTTTACCAACGGCAAAGCTCGCGGTTGCACCCACGGCGACTCCCCCTCCAGAGCTTCGCTTCGATGCGGGTAAGTGCGCCCTCGTCCTGGCCTTCGCAAAACTCGTTGCGAACCGGGCGATCTGTCAATATTCACTCCGGCGACAAGACCGCGTCTGGGAAGAAGACCCGCAACCGCTGCCGGCCCACTAAGCGTCGGCTCGTTCATGCGTTATGGAGAGCAGCATGCAAGCCCGTCTCGGCATCGCACCCATCGCTTGGTGGAACGACGATCTGCCGGAGTTGAGCGACGACGTTTCGCTCGACGAGTGCCTGCGACAGGCTCGGGAAGCCGGTTTCACCGGCATGGAAACAGGCCGGCGCTTCCCGATGGATCCGGCCGAACTGAAGCCCGTCCTCGATAAACATGGGGTCAGGGTTTGCGGCGGCTGGTTTTCGGGCCTGCTTCTCGAAGGCGATATCGAGACGGAAAAGGAGCGCGTCCGGGCCCAGTTCGACCTGTTCAAGGCCGTGGCCGCACCCTGCATCGTCTATGGCGAGACGGCCGGCACCATTCAAGGTGATCGCCACGCCCCGCTTGCCACCAAGCGCCGGCTGTCCGAAGACGAGATCAAGGTGTACGGACGCAAGATGACGGCTTTCGCGGAATGGTGTGCGGGCGAGGGAATGCCCCTCTCCTACCATCACCACATGGCCGCGCCGATCGAGACCGAGGATGAACTCGATCTCCTGATGAAACATTCCGGCGCCGCGCTTCCGCTTCTCTACGACGCGGGGCACATGGCCTTCGCCGGGGGGGACGTGCTGCGCGTGATCGACAAGCACCATGCGCGCATCTCGCACGTCCACACGAAGGACATCAGGCGCGAGGTGGTCGAGGGGCTCGATCGCAGCCGCGAGAGCTTTTTGGACGCCGTAGTCAAGGGAGCGTTCACCGTGCCGGGCGACGGTTCGCTCGATTTTGAGGCGATCGTCAAACGGCTCGCCTCTTTCGGCTACGAGGGTTGGTTCGTGGTCGAGGCCGAGCAGGACCCGGTGAAGAGCCCACCGCTCGAGATGGCGAAGATCGGTCACGCCGAGCTTCTCCGCGTCATGGCGGCGGCCGGCTATACGGTTACGGTGTAGCGCCACCGTCGAATTGCGCTCACGCGTTCTCGCGCAGGAACAGGGTGAACGGCGTTACCAGCCGGGTCGGCGGCGTGTCGAGCCGGCCGAAGTGATGCGCGAGGGTTTCGACGGCCGTGAAGGCCTCATGCTCGGGGTTCTGATCGATGATGGCGTCGATGATACCTTGCTTGAGCAGCAATCGTCGGTCCGCCGTCAACTCGTGCGTGATCATGACCGTCGACTGGTCGAGGCCGCGGGAAGCAAGCATATCGGCGATAGCCCGGTTGCCCGTGGACGTCACGTAGATTCCGGCCACTGGACCATGCCGATCGATCCGCTCCCGAACGAGCTCCGCGGCCAGATCCCGCCGTCCGAGCGTATCGAGCACGGCCGCCAGCCGGCAGGCGGGATGGCGTGCCGCGAGGATACTGGCGAAGCCTTCTTCCCGCTCGCGGAGCGCCACCATGTTACGCATGTCCGTCACGATGATGACGTCGCCGCCTGCGCGTCCGATGAAGCGGCCGATCAGGTCGCCGGCGACACGCCCGGAGGCGGTATTGTCAAGGCCAACATAGGCCAGGCGGTCGATCGTCGGCAGATCCGTGACCATGGCGACGAGCGGCTTCGCCCTTGCCGTGGCGCTAAGCGTCTCGTTGATCGCAGGATGTGAGGGCATGGTGACCACCAACGCATCGCTGAGTGCCGCGATGCCGCGGATCACCGAGGCCGCGACATCGGGCGCGAAAGCGTCGGCATAAGCGATCGAGATCTGGATGTTCGAGGGAAAGAACAATCGGTTGGCGCGGGCGAAGGCCTGGCGAAGACTTCTCGTAAAACGGATTGGTCGGGTATCCCATCACGACGCCGATGCGCAGCGTCCGCGTGGGCCGACGCTTCAGGTTGCGGTCGAGCCCAAGCTTCTGCGCCCAGTCGAGAACACGCTGTTCCTTTTCGGCACTGACGTTCCCGCGCCGGTTGAGGACGCGATCGACCGTCGCCGGACTGACGCCAGCGGCTTCCGCCACCTGTGCCGCTCTCGTCTTGCGCAAAGCGATTTCTTCCGCCTGGTCCCGCGGTCTTTGGGCAGCATGCAGGCTTGATGAAATTCCGTCAAAGCTCTGCTTGCCGATGCCGCGCCGCCGATGCAGCCTCGGCGCCTCGCGGGCGTGAACGCGCGATGGTTATCGGTCTCCCGACCGACCCGAATGCAGCTTCGTTCGCTGGCCGTGGCGCGTGCTCAGCCTATGAAATTCACCAGGAGCGCTTTTCAACGCTCTTCGCAAAGCCGGTTCGCAGGCGAGTTTTGAAGGAGGCTCGCCAACAATTCAGTTGACGGCATCCAAGCATACGGAATAAAAATTCTAAACTGCCTGGAAACCGGCGCAGATGTTTTAAGGCATACGGCTTCGGTCGATCAAGAAATGCCGATTTGAGGAAGGATGGCGGCGCAGGCTGCGGTTGCCGGGATATCCCGGTCCTCTCCTCCCGACTTCACCACAAACCCCTACGGATCGCTTCAAATCGCGATCTGATGCGCGGCGCCAGACAAATTGCCGGGATCGAACCCGACACAAATCGAAGCAGCTGGGAGGAATTGAATGAAGCGCTTGAAGTGGACGCTTGCCGCCGCGATTGCGGCAGGGATGGCCTTTTCGGGAGGCGCGCCCGCCAGGGCGGCTGACGCCGATCACAAGGCCGAATGGTCGAAGATCAACATCCTTTTCATTCCATGGTCGCAGTCCTCGAACGCCTTCTTCGAGGCGGTCGTGAATGGCGCCAAGGACGCCGCCGCCCAGCAGGGCGTGAATGTCGACATCCAGTTCGGGGAAGAAGACCCGACCAAGCAGAAGACGATCTTCGAAACCGGCATTGCCAACAAGGTCAACGGGATCGCCATCAACATTTCCGACGACAACGCGTATGTCGAAACCGCCTGCAATGCCATGAAGGCGGGCATTCCGATCGTCACCTTCAACATCGACGACAGCCGCCACGGCGCGCCGGGCTCGACCTGCCGCATGGCCTTCATGGGTCAGAACTTCATCGACGCCGGCTATGTGCTCGGCAAGCGGGTGATCGCCGAAGGCAAGCTCAAGAAGGGCGATGTGGTGTTCACGCCGGTCGAGGCGCCGACCGCCACCTATGCGGTGCTCCGCCACGAGGGCGTGCAGAAGGCGCTCGACGAGATTGGTGCGACGAGCGAGATCCTCGGCACCGGCAACGACCATGCCGAGGCGCTGACCAAGATGACCCAATATCTCGTCGGACATCCCAAGACGGCGGCCGTGATCGGCCTCGGTCAAACGCCCACCAGTCAGGCCGTTCAGGCCAGCAAAGATGCAGGGGTGAAGATCCCTGCCGCAGGCTTCGACATCTCGAAGGACATTCTCGACAACATCAAGGATGGCGAGCTGATCGCTGCGGTCGATCAGCAACCCTATTCGCAGGGCTTTTACGCGGTCACGCAGCTGGCTCTGTATCTCAAGTACGGGCTCTATCCGTCGGAGATGGACACGGGCGGCAAGGGCCTCGTGGACAAGTCGAACTACCAGCAAGCGGTGAAGTGGGCCGGTCCCATCCGGTAAAGCCAGATCACCTCTGAACAGGAGGCGGCTCCGGCCGGTCCCGGCAGGCGCCGGGCCGGCCAACCTGGACCGGTGGTTCGCCTCGGTTCTTCCGCGAACTCAAGCGGCCGCAGGAGCTGCGCATGGCCATCACCCAATCCGATCACATCCGACAGGCGATTGCGCTCCGCGACCGCAGATCGCACGCGGTCAAGTTCCTCGACTGGATCAGAAGCCGGCCCGAAGGCGGTATCGCGGTTCTGTTCGTCCTGGCTCAGCTCATCTGCGTCATCGCTGCGCTGCTCTGGCCCGAACTCCTTCCGCTATCTGTCGGAAGCCAATATCGCCGTAACGCTGAAGGCAATTGCGCCACTGGGTGTCATGGCGCTCGGCGTCGGCGTACTGATGATTGCCGGCGAGTATGACCTGTCGGTCGGCGCGCTGTATTCCTTCCTGTCAATCGTCTGCGCGTCCCTGAGCAACAGCTGGGGCGGCGACATCTCAGGCGACGTGGTGCATGCGTGGGCGCCCTTCGCGGGCCTAGCGATCGCCCTCGCGCTCGGCGCGCTGATCGGCTCGTTCCATGCTTTCCTAACGCTGCGCTTCGCCATCCCATCCTTTATCGCGACCCTGGGCGGCATGCTGTTCTGGAAGAGCGCCACGCTGTTCTATCACGGTGCCGTGGCGCTGCGCTTCAAGCCGGCGGAGCCCTTCGCGACGCTGTTCGGCGGCCAGGTCGGCTTCATCCACGCCTCGATCATTTGGTTCGCCGTGATGGCCGTCGCGTTCTATGTGCTGCTGCACCACCATCAGCTCGGCAATCATTTCTTCGCCGTGGGCGGCAACCGCAATGCCGCCGTCGCGATTGGCATCAACCCGGCCCGGACCAAGACCATCGCGTTCGCCATCACCGGAAGCATGGCAGCCTTCGCGGGCGTGCTTGCCGCGACCCGCGTCGGTTCGATCCAGCCGGGCGGTGGCCTCGGCATGGAGCTGCAGGCGATCGCCGCCTGTGTGATCGGCGGGGCGGCGCTCACCGGCGGACGAGGCTCGGTGCTGGGCGTCGTGCTTGGGACGGCGCTCGTCTACACAATCCAGGACGTGCTGCTCCTCATTCGCGCGCCCGCCTACTACTTCGACGGCTTCGTCGGCATGCTGATCGTCATCGCCGTGGTGATGAACACCACCATCCGCAATTCGCGCGGCTGAGGAGTACCGATGGACCAGCTCAACCCCAGTCTCGAAAGCGCGATCCACGTTGCTGCGGATGTGCCGATCGTCGGCGTCGAGCCCGACGTGACGCCCCTCTTCGAAGCCCGCAACATCTGCAAGCGCTATGGCTCCTTCGTCGCGCTCAACAACATGAACTTCCACATCGGCCATCGTGAGGTGGTGGGCCTGCTTGGCGACAATGGCGCCGGCAAGTCGACGCTGATCAAGCTGATCTCGGGCATCAACCCGCCAACCTCCGGCGAGATCTACGTCAACGGCGCGAAGCGGACGTTCAACTGCCGCGCCGATTCCGAGGCCGCCGGCATCGAGACGATCTACCAGGACATCGCGCTGGTCGATTCCATGTCGATCACGCGCAACATCTTCATGGGTCGCGAGATCGTCAACCGTTTCGGTCTGATGAACCATGCCGCCATGCGAGAGACCGCGATCGACATTCTCGGCAGCGCCGTGCAGATCTCAGGCATCGACGATCCCGGCAAGGAGGTCGGATACCTGTCCGGGGGCCAGAAGCAGGCCGTCGCCATCGCCCGCGCGGTCCACTTCAAGCGCAATATCCTGCTGCTGGACGAACCGACTTCGGCCTTGTCGGTGCGGGAGACCGAGCATCTGCTCGCCTATGTCCGCGATCTGAAGCGAGAGGGCACGTCGAGCGTGCTGGTGACGCACAATCTTTATCATGCCTTCATGGTGTGCGACCGCTTCGTCGTGATGAGTCACGGCACGAAGGTGTTCGAGGCGGCCAAGGCGGACACGACCATCGAGGAACTCACAGATCACGTGATCAGAACCTGATCGGTCGGCTCGCGGCCCCGCGAAGCCGCAATGGCGCCCAGGTGCAACGACGGCGGAACGACAATGGCAATCGTTTTCAACAAGACCGACTATTCCCTGACCAGCCCGGCCAATGCCCGGGCGATCGAGATCGGCTTGGCGAACGCCGACTGGTACCGGACGCCGATTCCGCGCGCCAAGATGAAGGAACTCATGAAGCGCACGGACGGGCCGGCAACGCGCGACACGCTTCTGTGGTTCGCCCTGCTGGCGCTGACCGGTGGCCTCGGCGCCTATTTCTGGGGGAGTTGGCTCTGCGTGCCCTTCTTCTTTGTCTATGGCGTCCTCTACGGGTCGGCCGGAGATAGCCGCTGGCACGAATGCGGCCATGGCACCGCGTTTAAGACGCAGTGGAAGAACGACGCGGTCTACCAGATTGCCTGCTTCATGATGACCCGGAACCCGGTGGTGTGGCGGTGGAGCCATTCACGCCACCACACCGACACGATCATCGTGGGCCGTGATCCCGAGATCATCACCATGCGACCGCCGGACGTTCTCCGGGTCGCCGGCGCCTTTATCGGCGTCCCGGATGGGCTGCTTCAGCTGCGTGACATGGTGCGTCATGCCTTGGGCCGCCTGACCGATGACGAAAGAGACTTCATTCCCGAAGCCGAGCGCGCCAGGGTTGCGGGTGTCGCCCGCGTCTGGCTGGCGATCTATATCTGGACCATCATGGCGTGCTTCGGCACCGGGTCTATCCTGCCGCTGATGCTGATCGGACTGCCGCGGTTTTACGGCGCCTGGCACCACGTGATGACCGGTCTGACTCAGCACATCGGTCTCGCCGAGGACGTGCTGGACCATCGGCTCAATTGCCGCACGGTTTACATCAACCCGTTCAGCCGCTTCGTGTACTGGAACATGAACTACCACGTCGAGCACCACATGTTTCCCATGGTGCCGTATCACGCGCTGCCGCAACTACACCGCGAGATGAAGGCCGATTGCGCCACACCCTATTCCAGCTTCTGGGATGCCTATCGGGAGATCCTTTCAACGCTGCGGCGCCAGCTCAAGGACCCGACCCACTTCGTGCACCGCCAGTTGCCGCCCACGGCGGGCCGCGCGAATCCGGGACCGCTTGCCAGGGAACTGGGCTTCGCTCCGGACGCGATTTCGTTGCAGGCGGCGGAGTAAACCAGTCTCCTCTTCACCTTGAGCCCAGTGAGATCGTGGACGACGGTTTGGGCGCTGCTCGAACGCGCGAACGATCTGGCGCCCGATCACACAACCTGGCCGAGGACATCGGCGTAGAACTTCGGAAGCGGCTGAATCGCGGCTGGCGTTGCAGAGCCGTTAAGGATTTGCAGCAACAACGTTCTGAAAAGTGCTTCCGGCCGCTTGCAATGAATTGCGCGTCCCGAGTGGGTTCATTACCGAGTGAATCGTGCCTTCAGGTTGTGCTCACAACCTGAAGGCTGAGAGATAAGAAGCAGCTTCACGTCGCTTCAGGGGAGGCGAGCTGAGCGCCTGGAAAGGGCCCGACGGTGCGATTCGCGTTCTTGCTTGCTCTATGCTGTCTGGGTCCGCTTTGTTCACAGGCGGTCGCCGAAACGTCTGCAAAGGGCGCGCCGGCCCCGAAGCCGGTTATCGCGGCGACCCCGGTGCCGTCGGTCGCACCCGATCCGACGCAGGATCAGGCGGCGCCCACGGGCGTCTCTGGCTTTCGCTCGGCGCACTTCGGTATGGACGAGGCCGCGGTGCGCGCCGTCATCCCGAAGGATCTCAACGTCGCGGCGGATGCCATCAAAACGTCCGAAAACCTCTCCCAGCAAACTCACGTGCTGACAGTCCGCGCGTCGGACGTACTGCCCGGCGGCGGCGCCGCGGAGGTCGCCTATGTGTTCGGTTACAAAAACAAGAAACTGATTCAGGTGGGAATTGTCTGGAGCGCGGTAACAGACAGCTCCATTGCCCCTGAGCGCCTGTTCTCGAACGGCAACATCCTTCGGGCGCACTTCCTGGACAGCGGTGACTACAAGACCGAGACAGTCATCACCGACGCAGCCGTGAAAAACGGCCTGCTCATGTTCCGTGGCAGCGATGCCGAAGGTCATACGACGGTTCTGCTTCTGCAAGGTGCGATGAGCGCGCCACCGAATGCGACGGCGGGCGACAAGGACAAGCGTGTCCTCACGCCGAAAAGCCTCAGTCTCATCTACCTGGCTGATGCCAAGAATCCCGACGTGTACCGACTAGCGCCCGGCCAGTTCTAGCCGGGACCGTTCGACTAAGCCTGGCCGGCAAAGCCGGTTCGAATTCAGGCTGCGGCGGTTGCGCCGCGGACAAGAGAATCGGGTCTCGTTGGCTCGTCCGATCCTCCCCTGACTGCCGCGCGCCATCGGGGATTCGGAAACGTCCATGAGCAGATTGCCTTTCCGTATGCGTCGCGGTGCTCGCTTGCTGCTGCGCAGCACGGCCCTGCTTCCCGTCGCGGTGGTCGCGGGTGGGCACTCGGCATGGGGACAGGCCGTCAATCTCGGCACGGCGAACGGGAACATGATCATTCCCGACGGCCGGACGGCCACGCGTCTGAGCGGTTCGGGCCGCACCTTGGGCATCACCACCAGCACGATGTCCGGGGGCAACGCCTACAATTCGTTTTCGCACTTCAAGGAAGCGGCCGGCAACACCGTCAATCTGCAGGTTCCGGGCAACGCGAACTACCTCGTCAACATCGTGCGTGACAGCGCGGTCGACATTCGTGGCACGCTGAACAGCTACAAGAACGGCCAGATCGGCGGCAATGTCGTCTTCTCCGACAGCTACGGCTTCGTGGTCGGCAAGGGCGGCGTGGTCAACACCGGCAGCCTGACGGTCGTCACGCCGAGCAAGGCGGTCAACGACGCGATCATCGGCAAGGATGGTCGGGTCAACAACGCCCTCGCCGGCCAGGTGATCCGCGGCGACGTTCCGCTGTCGCCCGACGGCTCGGTGATGATCGAGGGGCGGATCAACGCCCAGCACGGCGTGGTGATCACCGCGCATGACGTCGCGATCGCCGGTTCCGAGGATGCGGCGCGTCGGGATGCGACCCGACGCGCCGAGTTCGAGTCCACGGTCAACGCGTCAGGCGTCCGCGAGGGTGGCGCCATCGTGGTGCGGAACGGCTCGATCTCGATCGTTGCCGCCGGCAACGCCAGGGTGGGCGGAACCCTGAGCGCCGGCGGTTCCAACGGGCGCGTCAGCGTGGCGGCCGGTCGCGATCTGACCGTCACGGCCTCGGCGCGCATCACTGCAGGGGCCGGGCGTGCGCGGGCGAACGTCAAAGCAGCCACCGGCCCAGCCGTGGCGCTCTCGGCCGGCAACAATGCGATGATCGCGGGCAAGGTCACGGCCCGCTCCGCCAGGAACGGCCGCAAGGGCACGATCGACGTTACGGCCGGTGGCGACATCGCAATCACCGGCTCGGCCAGGCTGACCGCCGACGGCCAGGGCGCGACCGACGGCGGCCGCATCACGGTCAAGGCCGGGCAGAACACGAGTGTGGCGGCCGGCGCGACATTCAGCGCGGCAGCCCGCGGCACCGGCGACGGCGGCTTTATCGAGGTGAGCGCCGTCGGCCGCGATTCGATTGCGACCGGCACGGTCTTCGACCTTGGAGCCGTCACCGGCCGCAAGGGAACGGTGCTGTTCGATCCCACCGACATCACGATCGGCGGCGCCAACACCGACAGCGTGGATGTCGGCACCTCGACCACGCCGAGCATCTACAGCAACGGCGGCAGCGTCATCATCGAGGCCAGTCACTCGGTCACGGTCGATGGGACCATCGACACGCGCCAGTATGCGGGCGGCGCTCTGGCCGGCCTGCTCAGCATGGCGCGGCCCTCCACAGGGGACTCGGGCAACATCGCGATTACGGCACCGAGCATCACGGTGTCGAACGGCGCCTATCTGCTGGCCGACGCCACCGCGGGCCATGCGGCCGGCGATATCACCCTCACGGCGGATGCGCCTGGAGGCACGGCGGCGATCAGCCTCGGCTCGGCGCTGGTGGCAGGCCGCAACATCGCATTGCTGGCCGGGCAGGGGGGCGACACCGAGGTCGCCAGCGTCAGCATCGATGGCACGCACATCGTGGCCTTGGGCACCCTCGACGCAAAGGCCAAGGCGTTCGCGGAAGACGACGGCTTGATCCTTGGCGTGTCCGTACCCGGCCTAGCAATCGCGACCCCGGACGCCTCTGCCTCGGTGACGATCGCCGGCGCCGCCAATGTGTCGGCCGTGGGCGCCATCACCCTGGCCGCTGATTCCACGGTCAAGGCAGAAGCCGAAGCCGGCGCGACACCGACCGCGAGCCTCGGGGCAGACGGCTCGGCGGGCGTGATCAAGGCATCGAGCACCGCCACGGTTACTATCGGCGGCACCGCGACCGTGTCGACGCATGACGCGCTGTCTCTGACAGCCACCAACACGGTCACGGCCGAAGCCAGCGGTGATGCCGGCAACGCTGCTGCCGGCGCCAGCGTGGCGGTGAACATCGTCAGCGCCACCACGAACGTCGCGATCCAGGATGCTGCCCAGGTGTCGGCCGACGGTGCGGTTTCGCTCGCCGCGGCCACCACGACGGGCTTGTCGGCGGACGCGAAGGCCTCGGCCGGCGGCGCCGGCGACTCCGACTCGGGCAGCGAATCCAGCAAATATCTCGACGCTTCGAGCGGCGACGGCGCCAAATATGCCGACCTGGAGTCGACGTCCGACGGCAAGGTATCGGTCGCAGGCGCGCTGTCGATCGCCGATCTGACCTCGAGCACGACCGCGACTCTCGCCTCGAGCCAGCAGCTGCACGCCGGCACGGTCTCGGTCACGAGCCAATCACAGAACAGCGCGACGTCCGCGGCGGACGGCAGCGCGGCCGGGGGCAGCGTCGGCGTGGGTGTCGCGGTCTCGCTCACGCTTGCGCACGTCGCCACGGACGCGACGGTGAACCAGGACGTCGCGGCGGGTAGCCTGACGGTCTCGGCCACCAACACCGGAACGGCCGCGGATAACGCCTTCGGGTCGAGCGCCACCTCGGGCGCGGGCGGCGCCGACAAGGTCGGGGTCGCGGGGGCGCTTTCGACCACCGCGCTCGACACGGAATCGGCCGCCTCGATTGCGGCGAACCGGACTGTCGCGCTGACGAACGGCAGCAACGTCGGGCTCACGTCCAACAATCTGAGTTCCTCGACCGTCTCAGCTCTTCCTTCAGACAGTGGCGCCTCGGGCGGCAAGGTTGGGGTTGGGGCGTCGGTTGCGTTGAACCTTGTGGCGACGCGGTCGACGGCGAGCATCGCGGACGGGGTGGATCTGACCGGTGCGGGCGCGGTGTCGCTCGATGCCGAAGCCACGCATGCGGTGGTGACGCAGGCCGACCAGGGGTCGGCGGGTGGGATCGCGGTGACGCCGGTTGTGGCGCTGTCGCTGGTGGACGACGAGACGCAGGCGACGATCGGGCTGGTGCAGGGCGGGGTCCTGACCACGACGGGGGACGTGAGCGTCAAGGCCGTGCAGGTCTCCACGATCGCGACAGAAGCCTCGGGCACGGCGGCGGGCGGCAAGGCGGCGGTGGGCGCGGCCTTGGCGCTGGCGCTGGTCGACGACGAGGTGCTGTCGACCACGAAGTCGTCGGTGCATTCGGGCGGCGCGGTGAGCTTCGCGGCGTCGGGTGCGTCGCTGTCGGTGGTGTCGGCGACGGCGTCGGCGTCGGGCGGCAACGGCACGGCGGACGAGAACGGGCGGCTCGTCGGGTGCGGGCGAGGCGCCGGCGAACGGCAAGGAAGACGGGTCGGTCGACGGCAAGGTGAAGGGGCTGTCGGGCTCGGCGTCGTCCAAGCAGAAGGATGCGGGCGTCGGCACGACCGCCCAGCAGGGCGACATGTCCGACGCGGCGGCGAGCGAGGACGGCGACAAGTCGGCGGACGGCAAGGGTCAGGCTTCGACGAGCGAGGGCTCGGTCGCGGTGGCGGCCGCGATCGCGGTGGACGTGTCGACCTCGCGCGTACAGGCGCTGGTTCCGGTGAACGTCGGGATCGAGGCGGACGGCACGCTGTCGCTGCATGCGGTGAACAACACCGACGCGGTGACGATCGCCAACGGGGCCGCGGTGGGGTCGGATGCGGCGTCACCGAAGGTGGGCGTGGGCGCCGCGGTGGCGGTGACGCTGGCGCACAGCGTGAACGCGGCGACGCTCGGCTCGGCCGCGAACGGCGCCAACCAGACAGGTGCGGGCACGTATCAGGTGGGCGGGCTCGATGTGAGCGCGCTGAAGACGGATCTGGGCGGCACGCTGCCGGCGGTTCCGGGGGCAGACCCAACCGCGGATGTGTTCGGGCTGGCGACGGGGACAGCCGGGGATCACGGGCGCGCGCATCGACCAGTACGGGGCGAGCGCCACCTCGGGGGCGGGCGCCAGCAACGTCGGCATCGCGGGCTCGCTGGCGGTGGATCTGGTGGATGCGGGCTCCGCCGCGACGCTGGCGGCCGGCAGCGTGACGGTATCGGGTCATGGCGACGTGACGCTTGCGACCGACAACGAGACCTCGTCGATCGCGGCGGCGCTGCCGTCGGGCGATGGTGCATCGGGCGGCAAGGTCGGGGTCGGCGCCTCGGTCGCGCTGAACCTTGTGGCGACGCGCTCGACGGCGAGCATCGCGGATGGGGTGGACCTGACGGGTGCGGGCGCGGTGTCGCTCGATGCCGAAGCCACGCATGCGGTGGTGACGCAGGCGTCCCAAGGCGCCGAAGGCGGCGTTGCGATCACCCCCGTCGTCGCTCTGTCGCTCGTCAGCAATGACACTGCCGCGACGATCGGCGCCAACGTGTCGGGCGGCACGCTCGTCACGTCCGGCGACGTGACGGTCACGGCCGTCCAGATTTCCACAGTCGCCACAGCGGCCTCCGGCGAGGTTGCGGCCGAGAAGGCCGCGATCGGGGCGGCCTTTGCCCTGGCTCTGGTCGACGACGAAGTGCTGTCGACCACCTCCTCCTCGGTCCATTCGGGCGGCGCGGTCACCTTCGCGGCATCGGGCGCTTCGCTGTCGGTGGTATCCTCGACCGCCTCGGCGACTGGCAGCAGCGGCGCGAAGGATGCCGACGGTTCCTCCTCCGAGAGCGGCGAGGCGGCGGAGAGCAACAAGGAAGACAGCTCCGTCGACGGAAAGATTCAGAACGTCCTGGGGTCCGCCACGTCCAAACAGAAGGACAGCGACGTCGGTTCGGATGACCAGCAGGCCGAGGCCAAGACTCAGGCAACAAGCGAGCAGACGGCCAACAACGGCAAGGGCGCCGCCTCGACGAACGAAGGCGCCATTGCAGTCGCGGCAGCCATCGCGGTCGATCTTTCGGAATCGAAGGTGCAGGCGCTGGTTCCGGTGAATGTCGGAATCGAGGCGGACGGGAAGCTGTCGGTTCTTGCCGTGAACAACACGGACGCCATCACGGTCGCGGACGGCTCGGCAGTCGGCTCGAAAAGCGGCCAGGTCCGCAGTCGGCGTGGGCGCCGGGGTGGCCGTGACGCTTGCGAACAGCATCAGCGAAGCCACGCTTGGGTCGGCGGCCGTCGGAACGTCGCTTGCGGATGCGGGGCAGTACACGGTCGGCGGGCTCGAGGTGAGCGCGTTGAAGACGGATCTCGGCGGCACGCTGCCCGAGATCCCGGGCGACGAAAGCGGCAACGAGACTCCGGGCATCTCGGAAGAGGCCAAGGACGCCTCGGGCGGCCGGATCGACAGTTATGGAGCGAGCGCCACGTCGGGCGCCGGCGCCACCAACGTCGGCGTGGCGGGCGCGGTCGCGTTCAACCTGATCGATGCGAGTTCGTCCGCTCAGGTGGCGGCTGGCACCGTGACGGTGACCGGCAAGGGCGACGTGGCGGTAAAGTCGGACGAGGCCGCGTCTTCGATCGCGCAGTCGCTGACGGCGGCCAAGGGCGGCAAGGTCGGCGTCGGCGCCTCCGTGGCGCTCAACACCGTCGTGACCAAGAGCACCGCCGCCATCGCGGATGGCGCCGACCTCACGGGTGCCGGCGAGCTCGAGGTTTCCGCGAAGTCCCAGGTGGACACGCGATCCTCCGCGACCGGGGGTGCCAAGGGCGGGATCGCGATCGATGCCGTCGTGGCGCTCACAGTGCTCGATGAAAGCACGACGGCGCTGATCGGCACCGGGTCGAAGCTCGATGCCGGTTCGGTCACGGTGGAAGCCGAGAGCGACGGCGCCAACGTCGCCGAGGCGATCGGCACCGTCGACCAGGGCAACAGCAAATCGTTCTCCGGCAAGGGCGCGGACACGAGCACGAGCACCGGCGGCACAGGAACCGGGACCGGCAGTTCCGGGGGCGGCAGCGGCGCTGGGGTCGGCGCCTCGCTGGCTCTGATCACCGGCACGGGGCTGTTCAGTGCCGGGACCGGCTCGCACCAGATCACCTCGTCGACAACCGCGACCCTGGCACGCGATGTCGAGGCGGACGACGGCGTCGCGGTCACGGCCGCGGGCACCCACACCTACGACGCCGAAGCTTCCGCGATGGCGGGTGCGGCCAAGTTCGACGACAGCGATCCGTCCGAGGGCGGCAAGTCCGAGACGGCGGACACGCTCAAGTCCAACGAGGCTCAGGACTCGATGAACGAGTTCCAGAAGGGGCTCGACACCAACAAGAGCGCCTCGAGCGGCAACAGCAGCGGCGCGCAGGGCAGCAAGCTGTCGGTCGCCGCGGCGCTCGGCGCAGCCTTCGTGGGCGATACCGTTTCGGCCACCATCACGGGCGGCGACGCGGCGGCGCCACGCGACGTGACCGCAGGCGGTGCCGTCACGGTGACGGCGACCAGCAACGGCGACGTGCTGACGATCGGCGACGGCGCAACCGTCGCCAAGACCGACACCGGGATCGGCATCGGCGCCGCGATCGGGGTTGCGGCCAACACCACGCAGGCTTCGGTCGGCGACCATGTCACCATCACCACCCCTGACGCTGTCAGCGTGAGCGCCACCTCGACCGAGAACCGCGATACGGGCTTCGCCGACCGGCTGGCGGCGCAAGCCATGTCCGGCGCCACCGGCAAGAACCTCGCCGTCGCGGGGTCGCTCGCGGTCGCGCTGTCGCATTCCACCACAGCGGCAAGCCTCGGCGATAGCGTAACGGTCGAGAAGACCGGCGGGCTCGCGGGCGCCCTTTCGGTCACGGCCGACAACACGTCGAGCCTCTCGGCCAAGGCCTGGGGCGGCGCCTACAGCGCCCAGGGCAACGGCATCGGCGCCTCGATCGCGGCCGCGATTTCGCTCGACACGTATTCGGCGACGGTCGGCACGGATGCCGACCTTTCGGCCGCGAGCGTGACCGTCAGTGCCGTCAACGAGAAGGTGAGCGCGCCATCGGTCATCAACCTGGCCTCCGACGTCGACATCGATGCGCTCAAGACGGACGTCACGGCCGGCGGCTTCTCGGCCGACAGCAGCAAGCTGACCAAGGTCGGCGATGACGTGAAGGGGTCCCTCCTCGCCATGGGCGAGGACGCCAAGGACCACGCCCTTCTCGGCGAGAACAATTATTACACCGAGGTGCTGGCGGGCGCGGCGTCGGGCGCAAAGCTCGCGATCGCGGGCGGCTTCGCGATCCAGGTCATCGACAATACGGTCAAAGCCGAGGTTGGCCCCGGAGCGACGATCGCGTCCAGCGGCACCGTCAAGATCGCGGCCCAGGACGACACGCAGTCCAAGGCTCTCGTCGGCGGCCTCGCGGTCTCGGGCGGCTCTAACGCCGTCGGTGTGGCGAGCGCCATCATTCTCGACACCAGCAGTGTGACGAGCGCGCTCGACGCCAATGCCTCGGTCACCCAGTCCGGCGCGCTGACCGTCGCGGCGACGTCATCGCAGGATGTGGGCCTGTTCGAGATCGCGGCGGGGATCGCCGATACCAACGGGATCGCCGGCGTGCTCGGCGCCATCGCATCCAATGTCACGACGAACGCCACCCTTGGCAGCGGCGGCAACATCCAGTCGAACGGCGCCGTGGCAGTCACGGCCGCGAACACCTTCTCGGGGCTGAACCTGGGCGGCGGCCTTACCGGCGCCGGGCAGAACGCCATCGGCGGGACCGCGATGGTCACAGTCGTGCTGAACGGCACGCATGCCGCCATCGATTCGACAGCGGCGGACCCCACCAGCGTGACAGGCGGGTCGATCGACGTCGGCGCCTCCTTCACCGATCATGTGATCGCACTGGCGGTCGCAGGCGGCGTCGCCGGTGAAAACGCCATCGTCGGCGCCGCGACCCCGGTGACGCAGGACGCAAGCGTGCTGGCGACGGTCGGGGACAACGCTACCCTTAAGGCGACCGCAGGCGACCTCTCGGTCACGGCCAGCGATGCGGCGGCCTTCTACAACATCGGCGGTGTGGTCTCGGTCGGCGGCTCGAACGGCGTGGGTGGGGCGGCCGCTGTCTCGACCTTCGCTGATACGACTCAGGCCACGATCGGCGATCACGCGAGGCTCGACGCCACGGGCGCGCTCTCGGTTCTTGCCACCGCCTCCGAATATGTGCTTGACGCCGTCGTTTCCGCCGGCGCGGCCGGTGAGGTCGCGGTCAACGTGGCGCTCGCATCGTCCATCATCATCGACACGACCGAAGCCTTCATCGCCGATACGGCGACCATCGGTTCGGCGCTGCAGCCCGCTCTGGTCAAGGTCGCGGCCGGCGACCAAACCACCATCCTCGACCTCGACGGCTCGCTCGGCGTCGGCGGCTCCGCCGGCGTCGGCGCCGCAGCGGACGTCAACGTGCTCATCAAGCACACCCACGCCTGGCTCGGCCAATCCTCCGCGACGGCGTCGACCGCGGGCGAGGCCTCCACGGTCCATGCCGGAACGGTGATTGTTAACGCCGAAAGCAGCCAGAGCACCAATTCGGTCGTGGTCGGCCTCGCGGCCGGCGGCGATGCCGGTGTCGCCGGCTCGGCAGCGGTCTATTCCCTGACCAGCGACACGCTGGCGGGCGTGGCCGACTACGCCAACGTCACGGCGTCCGGCAACGTCGCCGTGCTGGCCAACAACGCCAACACGCTGAACCGCGTGGTCGGCGGCGCGGCCTTCGGCGGAACGGCCGGCATCGGCGCGGCCATCAACGTCACGGTCGACATCGAGACCACCAAAGCCACGATCGGCGACAATGCCACTGTCGTGGCGCTCGGCAACACCGCGGACATCGTAACGGCGACGACGGGTTTCGACGGCATCTTCGGTGTCTACGGCACCGACAAGACGGTGCCCTCGGCGACCGGCTCCAGCATGACTGCGAGCGCCGGGGCAGGTGGCAGCGAGGGCGAGGCCACCGACGTCACGGGCGGCTTGCTCCTGGGTGCTGAGCTCTTCGCGCTCGATCGGACCACCAAGCCCGTGAGGGTCGACGTCCACGGCGTGATGGTGAATGCCACCAACACCGATGCCATCCGCTCGCTTACGGTGAGCGGGGCGGCCGGCGGCACGGTATCGGTCACCTTGTCGGGCGACGTGCCCGTGATCGTGAGCGACACGGAGGCCACGATCGGCGCGAATGCGTCGGTCAACGCGACGGGCGCCGGCAATGCGGCGCAGTCCGTCCTCGTGGCGGCGGGGAGCGACATCTATCACCTCGGCATCGCAGGCTCGGTCGGCGGAGCCGGCACGGTCGGCTTCGGTGCGGGCGCCGAGGTCTCCTACGTGATGAACACGACCGCAGCCGGCGTCGGCGCAAACAGCACGGTCGATGCGGCGCGCAACGTCGGCGTGCTCGCTAATGCGAGCGAGGATTTCGCCGGTGCGGCCGCGACCGCGGCGCTCGGCGGCGACGTCGGCGTGGCGGGCGGCGTGACCGGCTTCGCGGTGACGGATTCGACAACCGCCGCCCTGGGCAGCAACGACAAGGTCAAGGCCGGCGGCAACGTCGTGGTCGCAGCCGATGACCAGACGCGCGCTGTCGTGGTCGGCGGCACGGTGGCGGTCGGCGGCTCTGTCGCGGGCGTTGGCGCAAGCGTCGGCCTGGGCGTGCTCGTCAAGGACACGGAAGCGAGCGTCGGAGAGGGCGCGCAGATCACGGCGCTCGGCAACGGCGACCTGCCCGGCGATCCGAACGTGCTCGATGGCTACACCGGCGCGGACTTCAGCAGCCAAGACACGGGCACGCGCGGACTGTTGGTGCAGGCCAATTCAGGCGAGCTGATCGACACCGTCGTCGTTGCGGGCGGCGTCGGACTCTTCGCCGGCGTGGCGGGCGCGGTTTCGGTCGAGGCGGTGGTCGCGACCACCAAGGCGTTCCTGGGCGAGAACGTGTCGGTGAACACCGACAACACGGGCGCCAATACGAACGAGGACGTCAACGTCACGGCGCGCGACAGCACCGTCGTGGTCGCGACCGATGGCTCGCTTGGCGGCGGCATCGCGGGCGTGGCTGGCTCGCTCGATCTCGCGGTCATCGCCAACACCACCCAGGCCTATATCGGCGACGGCTCAAGCCTGAACACGCGCGGCGATGTGCTGGTGAACGCGCTCAGCAACACCGCGACATCCTCCACGGTGGCTGGCGTCGGTGCTGGCGTGGGCGGCGCGGCAGGCGCATTCTCGATTCTCGCCATCGCGGACGGCCCGAACAGCGATCAGACTTCGGATACGAACACCTCGGGCGGCCAGTCGATGACCGGCTATGCCGATGGCCAGATGAGCAACGGCGCCGTCGACTCGGATTTCCTGTCGAAGTCGTCGAACAGCAACGTGCGGTCGGTCTCGTCCAGCGCGCAGGGCTACAAGGGCCAGATCAGCGCCTTGGGCCAGATCGCCGCCACCACGATCCCGCCCGGCACCTCGGCCACCATTGGCCAGGTCACCGTCAATGCTGGGGGCACAGTGGGCGCGCACGCGCTCAACGCGCTCTCCACCGATTTCAACGCCGGTGCGGCGGCCGCGGAAGTTGGCGCGGGCGCCGGCATCGGCATCACCGCTGTCGACGTCACAACCACGGCCAAGATCGCGCCGGGCGCGAATTTCACGCAGGCAGGGTCGGTCGATGTCGCGGCCACCACCACACGCGACTTCTCCGGTTATGTGATCTCGGCGGCCGCGGTCGGCGTGGCCGGCTCCGCCGCGACGGTCGGCGATGGCTCCTCCACGACGGCCGAGCTCGGCGGCAGCGTCCATGCGGCGGGCGGCGTGTCGGTTGCGGCGACCTCGAACGCCAGCGCGACCCTGGTCAACGCTGACGCGGCCGGTGGCGTGACGCTCGGGCTCGATCTCGTGACGCTGACGCCCAAGACGCAAGCGACGATCGACGGCACCACCGTGAACGCGGGCACGAGCCGCGACGGCGACGTGACGGTGTCGGCTTCGACGACGCAGAATGTGAACACCGGTGTCGCCCAGGCCTCGGTCGGTGGCGGCGGTGGCGGCATCGCGGTCGTGGTGCTGCTCCCGACGACGGACGCCACCATCAGCGACGGCGCAACTGTCACGGCGGGCAAGAGCGACGGCTCGACGCTGGGCAGCGTCATCGTCCAGGCCACGGCCGACGAAACCCTGCTCAATGTCGACGTGGGCCTCTCGGTCGGCGGCCTGGGTGCGGGCTCGCTCGCGGTCTATACCGTCACCGGTTCGACCGAGGCGACCATCGGTAACGCCAGCGTAACCGCCACCGGTGACGTCGGCGTGCTGGCCAACACCTACACCAGCGGAGATCTCCTGATCGGCGCAGCCGGCCTCGGCTCGGCCGTGGGCGCCTCGCTTGGGGTGAGCGTCATCGACATGACGACGACGGCGAGCATCGACGGCTCGGCGATCGTCACGGCCTACGCGAAGGATGCGGCCGGCCTCGACTACGTGGGCGACTACGGCGCCGATTTCTCGAGCTACACGAGTGGCGACACGGCGAAGGCCGGATCGTTCAACAGCGGCAGCGTGGGCTCGGCCAACGGGACCGCCAATGCACCGATCTCGACGGACGACGTCACGACTGCCGGCATCGACCTGCTGACCAAGACGCGGCGGCTGTCGAACCCGACGACGACCACGGGGCACGGCGTCATCGTCAACGCCGCCAACGCCGACGAATTGCGGACCGTGGCGGTCGGTGCGGCCGTGAGCGGCGTTGCGCTCGCTCTCTCGGGCACCGTGCCGGTGATCATCACCGACACCGAAGCCTCAATCGGCGCCGGCGCCCAGATCAACCAGGGCACCGCGGTGACGGCCGGCAACCTGCAGTCGGTCACCGTGGCGGCCGCGAACGCGGTCTACGATCTGAATGTCGCCGGCTCCGCCGCTGGTGGCCTGGCGGCCGGCATCGGCGGCGGCGTGTCGGTCGACGTCGTCGAGGGCACCACGAAAGCGACGATCGGCCAGAACGCCAAGGTCGGGGCCAAGGACAATGTCGCGGTTTCGGCCATCGGCCGTGAAGACTTCGCGTCGATGGCGGCCTCGGTCGGGGCCGGCGCGGGCGCCGGCATCGCGGGCTCGCTGTCGGTCATCAGTCTGACCGACACGACGACGGCGCTCATCGATCAGAACGCCACCGTCACGGCCGGCAACAACGTTATCGTGACGGCCGACGACGAGACCCGCACCGCCACGGTCGCGGGCGCGCTCGGCGTCTCAGGCGGCGTAGCCATCGGCGGCAGCATCGGCGTGTCGGTGCTGACAAAGGACACCGAAGCGCACATCGGCAGCAGCGCTCACGTCTCGGGCAACGCCCGCGGCAGCGAGCAGTTCGCCGCGTTCGACGGCGGCACCTTCACCGAGACGGAACAGGGCCAGGGCGTGCTGGTCCAGGCCAATTCGAACCAGAGCGAATTTGTGGTCGGTGCGGCCGGCTCGCTCTCGACCTTCCTCGGCTTCGCGGGCGCCATCAACGCTCAGATCGTGAACGTCACGACGCTGGCGGCGGTCGATGGTCTCGCGGCGATCAACGACGATGCGCAGGGGCAGTTCGCCAAGCAGGACCTCGTGGTCACGGCGCGTGACAGCACCGGGGTGGTGGCCTTCGCGGGTGATGTGGCCGGCGGTCTCGCGGCAGGCATCGGCGGCAGCGTCGATATCGGGGTGATCAACACGACGGTCGGCGCCAGCATCGGCAATGGCGCGACCGTCAATGCGGGCCGCAACGTCATCGTCGATGCCCTCGCCAACAAGGCCATCAGCTCAACCGTTGCGAGTGCTTCCGGCGGCGGTCTCGGCGCCCTCGCGGCCGCCGTGTCGGTCTATTCGATCGGCGACGGGATCGACCCCAGCAGCAAGGGTGGGCAGGAACTCACGCCCTCGAACGGTTCGAGCGCCGGCGGCTATGCCGACGGGCAGTTGAACGGATCGTCGTCGGCCAGCAGCTCCATCCTGGGTGGGGTCGACAACACCACCACGAACAGCGACGCACGCGCCGCGGCGACCAAAGCCAAGACGCAGATGGGGACCGTCTCGCTCGCGTCGACGATCACCAGCCCGAGCGTCGCGGGAACGTCGGCGATCATTGGCAGTGCATCGATCAACGCCGGCAAGACGTCATCGGGATCGGTCAAGGTTGCGACGCTCGACAAGCTCGACGCCGCGCTCGAGGACGGCGCCGTGGCGGTCGCAGGCGGCGTGAGCCTCGGCGCCGGCGTCGGCGTCCTCACGGATACGGCCACCAACACGGCCGCGATCGCGGGGCCGACGAGCACGGGAACCGGCACGCCGTCAGCCGCGTCCCTGACGGACGGATCGGTGTCGATCATCGCCAGCACCGATCATGCCCTGTCGGTTTCGAGCCAGGCCGGTGCGCTCGCGCTTTCTGCCGCGCTCGAAGCCGATGTCGCCTATGTCAGCGACACGTCGACAACGTCGGCCTACGCGAACGGCGGAAGCTTCGACGTCGGCACCTTCTCGATCCATGCCGACGCCGATCGGAGCGCCACCGCGCACGCGCTGGGCGGCGCCGCGGCGATCGACCTCGCGGTCGGCGTGTCCTCTGCGACGGCGGATCTCGGCGGCGCCGTCGACGCGGCGCTCGGCACGGACCTGACGGCCAAGGGCGCGAAGATCAGCAAGTCCGGTGGCCACGCCAGCCAGGTCTCGATCCTCGCCACGGCGGAAGATCAGGCGAGCGCCGATTCCAAGGGTGCTGCGGGAGGCATCGGGCTCGCGGGCGAGGGCTCGCTCGCGACCGCGACCGCGACACCCTCGATCACCGTGAGTGCCACCAACGCCACGGTCGATGCCGACGACATCAGGATCAAGGGGCAGGCGACGGAGTCGGCCGATGCGTCCGCCTGGGGTCTGGCCCTTTCGGGCATTCTCTCGGTCGGTGCGTCTGAAGCCTCGGCGACCATCAGGCCCGATGTCGAAGTCACGACGGAAGGCTCGACCTTCGATGCCGGCTCGCTGACGATCGATGCCGACGTCCTCAAGCCCTCGGGTCACGCGGCACAAGCCGAGGCGACCGGCGCGTCCGGGGCTTTCGTGGGGATCAACGCCACGGTTGCGTCCGCGACGAATCAGGCCACCGCGCTCGCCCGGATGACCGGTGGGTCGGTCACGGCGACGGGTCTCGTTTCGGTTCTTTCCAACATCACCACGGACCAGGATGCCGATGCGTCGGGGATCGCCGGCGGCGTTGTGGCGGTCGGCGCAAATCAATCCTCCGCCACCTCCAACTCGAACGGCACCGCCCAAATCGCGGGGCTCACGGCGTTTTCGGCGGGTTCGCTCACGGTCGACGCGGTGGGCACGGACAGCAACGATTCCACCGCGACGTCCGGCAGCGGCGGCGTCATCGCCGGAGCCGCCGCCTCGGCCACCACCGATTCCGAAGGCACTATCGCGGCATCTGTCGAGGGGGTCGGCTCGACGATCGACGCCACCAGCGGCGCCGGCAATGTCGTCATCGCGGCGACTCACACGGCCAATTTCAGCGGCTGGGTGAATAGCCTGCAGGCGGCGGCCGTCGGGGTGAGCGGATCGACGCTCGACAACACGGTCCACAGCACCGTCGACGCCCATATCGGCGCTGGGGTCACCGTGGACGCCACCAACCTGACCATCGCCGCCCGAAATCTCGTCGCGAACACGTTCCTCGATGGGAACAGCAACGGCGGATACAACATCAATGCCGGCTCGGGCGGCATCGTCAATGCGCCAGCCGGCGGCACGACGACCACCGTGGTCCAGACCACGAACGCAACCATCGGCACCAATGCCAAGGTGCATCTGCTGGCGCCGACCACGGGCCTCTCGACGCTGTTCGCCGAAGCCTACAACAGCACGGTCGTCCAGCAGCAGGCGAAGGTCGACGCAGCTGCCGGCATCGCCATTGCAGAAGCCGACACGCTGATCAACGTCGGGCAAAATGTTGCCAACGTCACCTTCGGCAGCGGCAGCTCGACCGTGGTCGATGTCGGCACGATCGAAGCCAATGCATGGGACTCGGCCGATCTCGAGGGTCACGCGACGGCCACGACCTATGGTCTCGCGGGCGCCCCGACCGGCAAGGCTCACGCGGTCCTCAACGCACAGAACAGCGTCACGGTCGGGACCGACGCGCTGGTCGAAGCCTCGGACGGCATCGACCCGACGGACGGCGTCACGCTGCCCACCGGCGGCACGGTGACCCTGGCCGCCGGACGCGGGCATGCGACGCAGGGCGCAGCCCTGAGCGCCGGCGGCATCACGGTGGATACGACGGTCGACCTGTTCAACAACACCGCCATCCCGATCCCGACGGCACCGGACGCCTATTCGGCTGCGAGCAACGCCTCGACCGTGACCATCGCGTCCGACTCGCTCGTCTATCAACCCAAGGTGCAGAACGGGCCGGCCATCACCGGCGCGACGAGCTACGATCCCGACGTGTTCGTGCACAAGGGCGTCAACGCGGCCGGCGACATCACGCTCATTGCCGATAAGGGCGCCCTCTCGGTCACCGCGGTCGGAACCGGCAAGAACATCTATCTGGAAGCCCTGTCCGACGTCGCGAGCGCGATCTCCAATGCCTTCGGGGGCGGTGACGTGTCGTTCGACATCAAGGGTGGCTCGACCTCCCAGTCCGGCTCGGTCGGCACGCTCAGACTCGACGGGTTCGTGCAGACCGGCCTGCAGAAGGACAAGTCGCTGACGATCAGTTACGCGGCCGGCGCAACGACTGGCGCCGACCTCAATCTCGACGGCAACATCAAGGTGGACGTGTCCGGCCCCGTTTCGGTCGGCGAGGACATCCTGAGCCGGATTCAGCAGGTCGAGCTCCTCAAAAGCCAGTACAGCTCCGATCCCATCGCGGTCGGCGCCTACAATTCCGAGCTCAAGTTTCTGTATGCCGAAGCCGCCGGAATGGGTCTCGGCACGCTTTCGAACAATGGGACCACCTTCACCCTGAACTCGCAGGTGACGGCGCCGACCAGCACGGCGGCGGCGCGCGACAACCTCAACACGGCCCAACAAACGGCCTCGACGGGTCAGGCCAACTTCGGCACCGCCCTTCAGCTCGCGCCCGCCGCGAAGGGCGCGTCCTCCGCGGTCAACATCTCGAGCGACGTTCAGGACGGGACCTTTGGTGTCCTGGTCACGTCATCGAACACGCTTGCGAAACTCCAGACCCTGAGCGGCTACAGCGCGGCGTATAACGACGCCGGGAACAAGGCCGTGCACGACGCCGTGGCCGACGTGTCGACCCAGCGCAATCTGATCTCGGGTTACGCCACGACCATCTCGAACGCGAGCACCGCGATCGCCACGGCGCAGTCGGATATCGCGGCGCAGACGAAGATCATCGTCGCCAATCAGAATCAGATCACCACCGACCAGATCAACGGCGCCGACACCAGTGCGCTGCTTCTCGCCATCGGCTCGGCGAAGTCGAAGATCGCGGGTGATCTCAAGACCATCAGCGACAACACGACAACCATCAACACGACCGTCGGCAATCTCTCGACCGCGAACGCCACGATCAGCAGCGATTTCACGCTGATCAAGAATGCGTCGGCCAAGACGCAGGCGGACACCGATGCCTACAACAGCCTCCTGGCCTTCACGGCCCCGGCCGATGGCAGCTCTTCGGCCACCTTCGGGGCGCTCGGCGGGTTCAACCATGCGGTTGCCGACATCACCGCGCAGGCCGCCGTCGTCACGACCTCCGCAACGGCTACGCTGAGCCAGGTCGGCCTTCTGGCAGACACGACCAAGACGGGTGCCGGCAACGTCGACGCTCAATTCGGACTACAGCGGCAACAATTCGCTGAACCAGTGGGTGAGCCTGCTGTCCTCTCAGAGCGCGACACTCGTCGCCGATACGGCTGCCGTGAACGCGCCGGCGACAAGCGGCTCGCTGCAGACCTACAAGGTGACGGTCGAGGACACCGCGACGCGGCTCGGCAACATCTCGCTCACCGCGGACGCCGTGACCGGGGCCGGCACCGGCGAACTGCACGCACCGGGCGATGCGTCGATCACGATCACCAACGAGACGGCCGACGAACTCTATCTCGGCAACCTGTCGAACCCCGGCTATGACGCGGGCCACGTCCGCCTGAACGGGGTGATCACCAATGCGGTGAGCGACATCAACCGCCTCGACGGCGGGTCGCTGAGCCTGCACGCGATGGAGACGACGACCGGCGCAGTGCCGTCGATCACGATCAGGAGCCTCTACGATCCCGGCGACAGCGCCTATGCGAACGCGACGCCGGCGGGTGCCGCCCGGGTCGCGCCCGATATCGTGCTCGACCAAGGCAAGAGCATCAACAATCTCGCCGGCGCGGTGACGATCACCAGCGAGGCCGGCAACATCTTCCTTCGCGGTGCGGTGAATGCCGGCTCGGTCGATATCCTGGCCAAGAATGGCGACTTCTCGACCAGCTTCACCAATACGTTCGATCACGTGGGCGGCGATCCGGCGACCGGGATTCCGCTTGGCGCGGGCATCACGGCGAACGGCGCGGTGTTCATCAGCGCCCGTTACCTCGACATCAACAGCACGATCCAGAGCGGCATCGTGCAATGGCAGCTCGGCCTGACAACCGGCACCGACCTGTCGGCGATCAAGTCGACGGACATCGGGGTGTCCCAGGCCGACCTCGACACCGCGATCTCGCTTGCCAAAAGCGCGATCAACAAGATCGCGCAGCTCAGCTCGGTCAACGGCGCCTACGGTTCCGGCATCTGGGTCGACGCTTCGGGCGCGTCGCCCGTGCTGCTGTTCACCCAGGCCTATGCCGAGGCCTACGCGGCAAACCACGCGACCGGGGCGTACGAAGTCGTCAACGCCAACAACACGATCGGCGCCACCTACGACGCCAAGGCGAAGATCTTCGAGATCGACAACACCGCGGTTCACGGCGGCAGCGTCACGCTCTACGGGCAGATCCTGAACACCTCGTTCCAGGGCACCGACGGCGGGCAGACCTACACGTCGGCCGGCCAGATCAACGTTCTCGACGGGTTCGGCACGATCGACATCACCAACACGACGGGTCACGCGGTGGTTCTCGCGAACCTGGATGCCGGCGCCGATCCGAACGGGAACGGCCGCGGCACGCAGGGGATCATCGATATCACGGACGTCCACCAGATCACCGGCGGCGTCGATTTCAAGGAGACCGTCTACACCCGCGCCTATACGCCGGGTGCGAGCGGCGATGGCACGCTCACGGCCGCCATCAACGAGTGGCAGATCCTGACCAACGGAACGGAGGTGGAGGTCGGCACCTCCACGCAGAACACGGCAGGTCGCAGCACCAGCTACGATCCGCTTGAGGGCGAGCGCTACGTCTGGACCGACGGCACCAACTACGCGACCACCACGACCTTCAGCCATACCGAGGATGTGATCTTCGGCAACGACAACTGGTCGTTCAACGACGTGGCGAGCCTGCAGGGCGCGAGCACCAACGTGACCTCGAGCTATCGGCTTGCCGACGGCACCTATGTCTCGACCGACAAGACCCAGCAGGACAACACCTCGGTCAACCCGACCACCAACGGGATCATCATCACCACGTCGGCCAATTCCGTATCCAACACGGACCAGACCACGGAAGCGACGCGTCTCCTCACCTCGGTCGATGACTACAACACCTCGCCCAACGCCAAGCCGGTGAAGACCGGCGAGGAGTCGCACTGCAACTGGTGGACCCTCTGCATCGACTCGAAGAAGACGGCCTACTACCGCCTCGACCAGACCTATACGGAGATCACGACCGACAGCCTGAAGGCCGACAATCCGATCGGCATCAACTTCATCGGGCAGAACACCGGTTCGATCGCGGTCAATTCCAATTCGAACATCGTGCTCGACGGTGCGATCACCAACCATGCCGGAACCACCACGATCACGGCCACGGGCTCGGTGACGTCCGGCGGCACCACGACGCCAAACTCGATCATCCAGGGTTCGAACGGTGCTCTGATCACCTCGAAGTCGGTCGATCTCGAGGCGGCCGGTTCCGTAGGCGGCCTGACCAACCCCTATGACCCTGCAGCCCCCGCCAACGCCGCCGTCGCGGTGGCGCTGGCCCAGACCCTGGCCTCCGACAAAGGACTGAACGCACCGACGGGTACGCTTACGGCGGTCGCAAGCAACGGCAACGTTGCGATCAGAAGCCCGGGCACGCTCAACATCGCGTCGGTGACCGCGGCGGGAAGCGTTTCGGCGGGCACCGGCGGGGTCTCGATTGCGGCCGGCGGCGGCATCCTGGCGGCATCGAATTCGTCGCTGATCCAGGCCGACAAGGTCACGTTGACGGCGGCCAATGGCGCCATCGGCGGCGGCACGGCGCTCAACGTGAACACGGGCTACACCGACGACCAGTCGCTGCGGCCATTCGGCGATCCAGCCACCACCACGGGCCTGAACGTCTATTACGGCCTGACCGCCTACGCTGCCGGTTCGATCAGCATCAAGTCGTCCAAGTGGACCGACAATGCCGACGGCACGATCCTGGTGAACCAGGTCATCTCCTCGGGCGGCGACGTCACCTTGAGCTCGACCGGGCATATCCTCGACAACAATCCGGACCAGACCGTCGACCAGAAGAGCTATGCGGCGCTGCTCGGCTACTGGAACTCGCTGGGTCTGCTGTCCGGCAGCGCCAACACGGCCAAGACGCAGCAGGCGGTCGCGGCCTTCGAGCAGTCGAAGACTAATGCGTACAACCAGTATTGGCAGATTCGCGACACGCAGGCCGATGGCGGCGCGAGCTACGACCCGAACTTCCAGGTCAAGATCGCCAAGGGCTCGGCAGAGTACAACGCACTTTACGACTACTATGCGAGCCAACCCTCTTCGGAATCGATCGAGCAGCGGATCGCCGACTACGCCGCGTCGCAGACCGCGACCTACCACGCACTCAACACCCAGGTCGGATCCCTTCCCGCCCCGCAGATCGATCCGACAACCAAGGCGCCGATTCCCTACCACTACACGGCCACTCAGGACGAGCTCACCTCGCTCAATGCCGGTTCGAGCTGGAGCGAGAAGGAGCTGGCGCTCGAACTCTCGGCTGGCGCCCTGAAGACGGTGACCAGCACCAATACGGTCATCAAGGACCCGAACGTGTCGGGCCAGAACGTCACCCTCAACGCAAACGTCGGCATCGGCGAGACAGCCGGGACCCCGACGAGCCCGGGCATCCAGATCGCCTGGGGCACGCAGGTGGGCACTCTGTCGGACGACGAGAAGGTCGCACTCGCGGCTGCCGAGCGTCCGGATCTCACGTTGACCGTCGCCGGGTTCGAGACGCTGAGCGACGCCCAGCTTGCCGGGCTCACCTCGGCCCAGCGCACCGCCTATGCGTCAGCCCAGGCGTCCTGGATCGCGGCTGGCATCACCGGCCCGGTGGTCATCTCACTGGGAACGGTGGACAACACCGCGCAAACCGTAACCCCGGACCTAATCAAACAGCGTGCGGCATTGCAGGCTGCGGCGGCAGGCTTCGTGGTCGGGCAGGGCAGCTACCTCTCGATCCTGCCAAAACGCCCGCTGAACGTCGCCGCAACCGGCACGCTGGACGTCGCGGTCTCGGACACGGGAGCGAACGACGCAACGGTCGGCCAGACCCATCCGACGCAGGACGACGGCGCGGCCTACATCGCTTCGCCTGGAAGCCTTGCGCTCGGCACCGTTTCGGTCGCGGGTGACACGCGCATCAAGGTGGTTGGCTCCCTCTCGAATGCCACGAGCTCGGCGATCAACACCGGCAACATCGTCCTGGAAGCCGCGCAGGGGCAGATCGGCGATGTCTCCAACGGCTCGGCGCTCAAGCTCGACAAGGTCGGCGCCATCGTGGCGCGGGCGCTCAACGGGGTTGACCTCAACGTCGCCGGCGATGCCGCGATCGACACCATCTACTCACCGGGCAATGTCCGGGTGGAGGCGGCGAAGTCGATCACCAATGCCAACACCGATTCGCTGGTCAACATCCTCGGCACGGACGTGACGCTGGTGGCTGACGACGGTTCGATCGGCACGGCGACGAACCGGCTGAACGTCGGGGTGAACCTCGGCGGCGGCATCGTGGCCACAGCGCTGCATGGCAGCGTCAATCTCTATGGGTCTTCGGGAAACAGTTTCGTCATCGACGGGGTGACGGCCGGAACCTCGGTGGATCTGGCCGCAGCCGGTGACGGCACGATCGACGGCCTGGTGCAGGCTGGCGGCGATGTGCGCCTCAGCGCTGGCGTCGCACCCGACGACACCAAGCGGACCAAGCTCGGTCTCACCAGCCGCGCCGCCGTGACCTCGGCCGCCGGGGACGTGATCATCACCGCCGACGACTTCAAGATGCTGAACGGCGCAACGATCACGCCCTCGATCGGCATCGTTTCGATCACCACCGCGCATGATGCGTTGGTGACCGGGATCACGAGCAACAACACGGCACAGAATGCGATTTCGGTTGTGTCGAACGACGGTCACGTCTTCGCCGGCACCAATCCAAACCGTGTCGCCGACATTACGGCTACGGCCGGTGGCGTCCTGATCCAGGCGGCGCTCGGGATCGGCGACAAGACCGAGGCGGATATCGAACTCGCCGACCTTTCGACCGAGCCGAAGGGCGCCGCGGACGCCCAAACCGATACGGCCAACCCGTTGCGCATCGACGCCGACCGGCTGCAGATCACCGCACAGGCGGGTGACGTGGCCGTGCAGACAGGCGTCGCGGTGGATCATGCCACGGTGCTCGCGAGCGCCGGCAATATCGGGATCGACGCACTCGCGGCGTTCCATGGCCAGTCGCTGACGTCGCCGCTCGGGAACATCCGGGTGACGGGAGCCACGACGCTGGTTCTCGACAGTCTCGCGGCCGGAGCGGGCTTGGGTGCAACCTCAGGTCAAATCTTCGCGACCGCCAACGGTGGTTCGCTGACGGTCGGAACGGCCACGAGCGGCGGCACGCAGACGCTGTGGGCGCAGGACGAGGTCGAGTACACCAGTCTGACCACGACCGGGCTTGCGGGGGATGCGGGCGACATCGCTGTCACGTCCCAGAAGGGTCTGGTGGACGGATCGAGCATCACCGCGAGCGGCGCCGCGACCGTGAAGGGTGTCGACCTCGCGCTCGATCAAGTCACGGCCGGCGCCGCGGCCGACCTTGAGGCGTCGAAGACGATTGCCGGAACGAACCTGCAGACCGGCAAGGGTGGCACGCTCGTGGCCGGCACGTCGCTCACCTGGACGACGGCCGATATCGGCACGACCCTGGACGCGACCGCAGTTGCGGGACCGATCGCGCTCGGCACTGCGACCAGCGGCGGCACCCAGACGCTCGCGAGCAGCGGGCTTCTTTCCTTCATCCAGTTGTCCAGCACCGGGGGCGATATCAGCGGCCGCTCGACCGCAGGGTCCATCGCCGGCGGCTCGGTGACGGCCGGCGGCTCGGCGAAGCTCGTCGCCGCCGGTGACAACACCGGCAACAAGATTACGGCCACGACCGGGCTGATCGATCTCGAGGCCGGCGGGTTGATCCAATGGAACAACCTTCTGGCCGGCAGGGCGATCGCTGCAACCTCGACCGGCGGTCCGATCTCCATCGAGACCGCGACCAGCGGTGGATCGCAGCACTATGACGCCGGGGGCACGATCACCTTCGGCACCCTCACAGCGCTGGGAATCGCGGGTGACGAGGGCGACGTCAGCCTCGTGTCCCACCACGGTGCCGTGAACGGCACCGACATCTTCGCCAACGGTCGCCTGGAAGTGTTCGGCAACGGCGTGACGTTCCGGAACATCAACGCCCAGGACGGCATAGGTGTCGTCTCGACCGCCGGAATCTCCGGCAACAACTTCCAGACGCTTGGGCGACGTGTCCATGGATGCCGCGGGTTCGATCGAACTCGGCACCCTGACGGGCGCAAACCTGACGCTCACCACGCCCGGTCGCATCCACTTCAGCAACCTCAGCGTCCACACCGGGGTGACCCTGGCGGCGGGCGACATCGACATCGGTCTGCTCCAGCAGACGCCGAACTACTTCGGGCCGCTGAGCGTGACGCTCACCGGCTACAAGGGCAGCGTCGGACATTCGGCCACGATGAGGATCGATGCGCCGCACGGGCTCGAGATGCCGGAGCTTTACGAGCAGACAGCCCGGATCTCGACAACCGCCCACCAGATCGACATCGCCGATGCGCTGATCACCGGGACCTTCGATCTGCAGACGCCGGACGAGCACACCTGGGTCAACAACGTCACACCCCAGCCGGTGCTCGGCAACAACCTCCAGCTCTACGCCCTCGGCGACCGGTTCGCGTTCAGTGAGTTCGGCAACCTCATCACCACGACATCCTACGTCGTTCGTTACGACGCATCCCCTGCCGTTCGAGACGTCCTCTACGGGCAGCTCTACTGGGGCGCCAGCATGGTGCGCGACTTCGACCGCATCCAGCACAACGGCAACGAGACGCTGTTCGAAGACGCCGACGGGACACGACCCTGGGAATTCCCGGTTGACGCCTTCGATCAGCATCTGGAGCGGATGGGTCGCCCGCCGGTAAGCGGTGTCGGGTCGGGACCGGCCGTGAACATCCTCGGCGGGAGCGGCAAGCCTCCGCATATCGAAGGCTTCAAGATCGTGATCGGCCGCGCGGAGTGATCTGATCAGCTTTGATCAAGCATCCTCTTCGACCTAGCGGGAGAGGTTAGATCGCGAAGACTCTGGAAAAACAACTTACAGGTGTATCCGGTCAGGTGTGAAGATGCGAAGCCACACTGCGTCGCAAAGTGCGACCTCACCGGTTCGAAGTCGTGTGAACAGGTTATCATCGAGGTACACGCCTTGATGCGGCGGCGACATTGGACGTTGTGGGGGCCTGGGTGCGCAGCATGAGACAAGAACCGGGTCCATCACCGGCCCGGCAGGAACCAGTGCGCGCGATGCTGCGCGATGCCCTTGCGATTGGATTTGCCGCCGCGTCCGTTCTTGCCTCGCAGCATGCTGCAAGAGCCCAGGCCGTCCCGCCCGCGGTCGCGGCCCAGATCGACCCCGGGCTGATCAACCGGGAGGATCGCCGCAATCAGCTGCAGCTGGAACAGCAGACTCAGCAGCTGAACACCGGTCCCGCGGTCGTGGCGCCCAATGCGGGCCAGGCCCCGATCGCTTTACCGGGCGGCCCGACCGTGCTGCTGCGCTCAGTGGTGTTCGACAGTTCGAAGTTTCTGACACAGGACGAGTTGAACGGGCTGGCCGCCCCACTGATCGGCCACCGTGTCGACATCTCGCAAATCCAGCGGCTCGTGAAATCTGTCAACGACCTCTATGCCGAACGCAAGATCGTGACCGCAAGCGCGATCCTGCCGCCGCAAGACCTGAAAGCCGGAAATCTCCACATCCAGCTGATCGAAGGACGGCTTGGACGCATCGAGACGAAGGGCACCGCACGGCTCTCGCCCGATTTCGTCCTGTCGCGCGTCAGCGGTACGCCCGGCGAGGTTGTGGATGTTCCCGCCCTGGGCGATCAGGTGGCGCGCTTCAACAAGACAGGTGTCGCCCAGGTCCAGGCTTTCCTCCAGCCCGGCGCTCAGTTCGGCTTGACGGACATCCAGCTCGCCGTGACCGAACCCCCCGCCAACGCGTTGAACCTGTTCATCGATAACCAGGGGGTGCAATCGGTTGGTGCCCTCGAGGGCGGGTTCCTGTTCCAAAAATATGCACCGCTCGGGATCGACGATAAACTGACGGCGTATTTCGTGAAATCTGAGGGAAATACTTCCGGCAACATCGGCTACAACATCCCCTTCGACCTTACGGGGGGGCGTGTCGGCGTCAGTTTCAGCCGCGGCGCGATTGAGGTCGTCAATGGCCCCTACCAGCCTCTGCACATCACGGGCGATTCGACGATTGCCTCGCTCAATGCCAGCCAACCGCTCTTCATCAACCAGGACTGGTTGTTGCTTCTGAACGGCGCCTTCTCCTACTTCAATTCGACGTCGGATCAGTCGGACGATATTCACATCACCGACAACGACACGGTGAAAGGCACGGTCGGTGTCACGATCGGCTACACCAGCCCGGAATTCTCGGCGAGCATTTCGCCGACCTATTCGCGGGCGCATACCGAACTGAATATCGTGCGCGCGTCGCAGGATTATTCCCTTGGCAACGGCGTGTTCTCAGCCCTGGCGCGCCTTCCCTACGATTTCACGATGACGCTCGGGGGCGCTTTCCAGGTTTCCTCGGTGTCCCTGCTTCCCGGCGATCAGCTGTTCCAGATCGGCGGCCCGACCACGGTCAGGGGCTACCCGACGGACGGGGCCGCCGGCGCGAGCGGCTACTATGGCAACCTCGAACTGCACCACCCCTTGTCCATGGTGCTGGACGGCCTCGACGTTTATGCCTTCTTCGACAAGGGAGCGGTCTACAACCCCGCTCCGAAGGCGACGAACCTGAATTCGACTGGCGTCGGGTTCAGCTACGATATCAACAAGGTGGCTCTGGCCGAAGTCAGTGCGGGTTTTCCGTTGACGAAAGCTTTCGACAAGCAGTCGGACTACGAGATCTACTTTCGGCTCACCGCAAAAATCCAGTAGCGGCCAGACCCGCAGCGCCATCGCGGAGCGGTGTCGCATGCTGCTCACCTCGCACCACAGGACCAGAAATGGCTGACAATCCACTGTTCTATAAATCGATCGTTCCGCTCAACCGCGAAAGTCACAAGGCGCTCCGTCTCAGGGCGATGGATCGCCCCTATGCCTTTGCCGAGGGGAGTCACATGATCCCGGCGCTCGTCGAGGAGTTCGGTGCGGCCTGCCGGCACCTGCCGATCGTCTTTCTGATGGGCACAGGCGGCCTGTCGCCCGTTTTCATTGTGGGCTTGAAGCCGGGTCGCAACGATTTCGTGAACGACGAGGGGCGGTGGACGGCGGGCTATATCCCGGCGTTCCTGCGGCGTTATCCGTTCATGTTCGGGGAAGTCCAGGGTCGGGATCCTGTGGTCTGCATCGACCAAAGCTACGAAGGACTGTCGAGCGAAGAGGGCGAGAAACTATTCGACGAGCAAGGCGCCGAGACGCCCATGCTCCGCGAGAAGATCAAGTTCGTGAACGACTATTTCCAGTCGGCTCGCAGGAGCGAAATCCTCGGCAAGCGTATCCAGGAGAACGATCTGCTCCGCGCCATCTCCCTCGAAGCCAAGCTTCCAGGCGGCGGCAGCACGACCGTGCACGGCTTCTTCGCGATCGACGAGAACAAGCTCACGGCATTGCCGGACGCCGCCTTCTTGCAGTTGCGCAAGGATGGCCTGATTGGGCCGCTCTACGCCCACTTGCTCAGCCTGAGTGCGGTGGACAAGCTCGCTGTCCCTGAAGCTGTAGCGACACCTGAGGTCGGTGTGCAGTAGAGGCTTGGGCGACTGCTGCTGCCTCAGCGCTATACTCGGCGCGGCGCGTTCTGACGAGCTTTGATCTGTCGCGCCGGTGCGCGCCCCACCGGGCTGGCGGCAACGCCACATCACGCATGCGTCATCAAGTCCCATGACCATGGAGCCCCTTGGACGGCTTGAGCATCCGGTCAGGGCCGCGGGCGGTCGGCGTGAGTGAGAAGTCGAGCTGAGGCTGGGCCTGGACGACGCCTCGGCCCAGATGCTCGCCATGCTCTGCGGCGAAGAACCTTTGGCCTGAACCAGCGTTGATCCGAGACAAAGGGAGGCTCAGATGAGACTAAGCTTAGCCATTGCTGCGCTCGTCGTCACGACTGTGAGCACGTTAGCCCAGACCGAAACGCCCAAAACGCCAGCTGCGGAAACAGCACCGCAGTCCAGCGCGACCACCACCGTGAAGGCGCCGGCTGGCGTGACGAACCCGAACGCCGCTCAGAACGATCAGTCTGGGATCAACAATGCGAAGACAGGTTGCAAGTCGGCCAGCGCGGAAATGACGAACGGCGCGACCGAGAGTTGCAAGCAGTAGCTGCAGCTTGGGTCCGGAACGACAATCGCGCTCTGAAGACGGAGCGTCGCGCCAGTTCCGATCTCGACAGCGCATGACGTGCTCAAGGCAGCTCTCAGTCTGCCCATGAGTGCGATGAACTAGAATTCACGCGCGTTTGAGATCAGACGGTCCCCCAAGATCCGCGGCCAACGCCTCGAGTTCCTTGCCGCCCGCCATCAGCTCCTGGAGCTGCTCGATCGCGATTTCCGATTTGGTGAAGGTGCCGAGCGTCTTGCCGCGGTTGAGCACGGTAAAGCGGTCGCCCACAGCGTAGGCGTGCCGGACGTTGTGCGTGATGAAGATCACCCCGAGCCCGTTCTCGCGCACCCGGTGAATATACTTGAGGACCATCGCGGTCTGCGCCACGCCGAGCGCCGAGGTCGGCTCGTCGAGGATCAGGGCCTTCGCCCCGAAATAAACGGCGCGCGCGATGGCCACGCATTGCCGCTCGCCGCCCGAAAGCGTGCCCACGGCCTGGCCCGGATCGCGAATGTCGATGCCGATCTTGCGCATCTCCTGTCGCGCCACCGTGTCGGCCAGCCGCATATCCATGAGCCGGACAGGACCGAAGCGGCGCAGAGGTTCGCGACCCATGAAGAAATTGCGGGTGATCGACATCAGCGGGATCATCGCGAGATCCTGGTAGACGGTCGCGATTCCCGCATCCAGCGCCTCACGCGGACTCTGGAACGCCACGGGCTGGCCCTCGACCAGGAATTCTCCTGCGGTGCGCCTGTAGACGCCGGAAAGCGTCTGGATCAGCGTCGATTTGCCGGCCCCGTTATCCCCAAGCAGGCACATCACCTCGCCAGCTCGGACTGACAGAGACACGCCACTGAGGGCCACGACATGGCCGAAGTGCTTGACGAGGTCGCGCACCTCGATCAGGGCCGCGCCGCCGGCTTTGGACGGGCCGGGGGCCGGCTGCATTGCTGTTACCGCAACACTCATATCAGCGCTCTCCGACGACGCGTCGGCGGATGACGTTGTTGAACAGCACGGCAATCAGCAGCATCACGCCGAGAAAGACCTGGAACCAGTCGTTCGGGACGCCCGTGAAGAGGATGCCGATCTGCACGACGCCAAAGATCAGGGCCCCGAAACAGGCGCCGACCACCGAGCCGTAACCGCCGGTCAGCAGGCAACCGCCGATGACGGCAGCGATGATGGCCTCGAACTCCTTCAGCAGGCCGCGGTCGGCGGCCGCGGAGCCGAATTCCATCACCTGGCAGGTGGCGTAGACGGTCGCGCAGAAGGCCGTCAGCATGAAGAGCCCGATCTTCACCGCGTTGACCGGCACGCCGACCTTGCGCGCGGCGTTCGCGTCGCCGCCCGACGCGAAGATCCAGTTTCCGACCCGGGTTTTCGACAGGATGATATGGGCCACAACCGCGATCAGAAGGGCCCAGACGACGATCATCGGGACACCGGGGATGGCGGGCTGGCCGTTGGGCAGCCGCTGGAACACGCCCGCGTCGGTCAGCCGGTCGAAGAGGCCGGTCAGGACGGCGCCGGTGAACAGATGGGCCACGAAGGACTTTTCGATCGCCGGCTTCAATCCGCCGACGATGGTGCGGTTCGCGAACAGGATCGACAGCGCGATCGTCATGCCGCGCAGGATGTAGAGGGAGGCGAGCGTCACGATGAAGGATGGCAGCCGCGTCCGCACGACGATGATGCCGTTGATCGCGCCGATCACGAGCGCCCCAAGGAAGGCGAACAGGATGCTGACGCCCAGCGGTACCCCATAGAAGGAGGTCGGGATCGCGATCATCATGCCCGCGAAGGCGATCATCGAACCGACCGAAAGGTCGAACTCGCCGCCAATCATCAGCAGGGCGGCGCCCGAAGCGATGATCATGAGCTGGGCGGCGACGACCGTCCAGCTCATGATGCCGTCCGGCAGGAACATCCCTGTCCTGCCCGCCGTGGCGGCAAAGAACAAGAACACCAGAAGAGTGCCGACGATCGCTCCCGAATTCCGGCCGCGACAGCACCCGGCTCGCCCAGGAGCGCTTGCTTATGCGCTCGTCGGCGGGCTCGGCCGCTGATCGGCCCGACGTCAACTCGGTCATCGTGATCTCGTCGCGTAGTCAAGCGTACAGAATGGCCGCGGCAAGGAGCGCTGCGGCACTCCTGCCCCGGCCACGGTTTAAGGCGATGCTCAGCGGTATTCGCCCGCCAGGGTCTCGACCAGCTTGATGTTGTCCTTGGTCACGAAGCCCGGGCCGGTGTTGATGTTGTTGGCCGGGATCACGCCGTATCGAACGTAGTGGGTGAGGAGCGACACGGGCATGTAGCCCTGCAGAAAGGGCTGCTGATCGATGGCCGCCGACACCACGCCGTCCTTGATCCCCTGTGCGATGTCCGACGACAGATCGAAGCTGATGAAGTTGTACTTGTTGGTCTGACCCATATCGCGGAGCAGCTTGATGGTCGGATCCGCGGAGTTCGGGCCGAGCGTCAGAATGCCCTGGGTGTCGGGGTGCTGCGTGAGATAGGATTTCACCTTGTTATAGACGCTCGTCGGATCGATCCCGGAGTCGATCATTTGGTCGCCGAGTGGCACACCAAGCGCATCCGCGTAACCCTTGCATCGCTCCACCGAGACGGGATTGGTGATGAAGTGGTTGACGCATAGGAACGTCTTCACGCCGGCTGCCTTGGCGCGCTCGCCCGCACCCTTGCCGGCATCGTATTCCGGCTGACCGATGTGGAGCAGAGCCCCGAGCTTCTTCGACTGCTCGGCCGTGCCCGAATTGACCGTGATCACCGGAATGCCGCGCGCGACGGCGGCCGTGATGGACGGCTGCAGGACGTCGAAGTCGGCGATCGTTGTGATGATGCCGCTCGGCTTGGTGGCGGTCGCTTGCTCGATGATTCGGGCCATGTCGGCCAGATCGCCAGTCGGCGGATTGCGATATTCGACAGTGACGCCGAGATCCTTCTCGGCGAGCTTGATGGCGTTCTTGATCGTGTTGAACCACGAAGTCGGAATCCGGTCCGTGGGTGACATAGATGAACCGCTCACCTTGGGCCTGGGCCGGTACGCTCGCCGAGGCAAGCGGCAGGAGCAGCGCGGCGGCTGCCGCAAGCGCGCGAACAAAAGACACTTTCCTCAACGTTTCACTCCCTGATTTCCCGCGTGCGCGGTCCGCGGTTCGAGCCGCCAGGCCGATATTGCACCCATAATTGCGCGTTTGCAATCTCTGCAAAAATCAATGATGCTTTGCGCAAGGAAGTGGCTGGCGCCGTCGCCTGGCCCCCGTCTGAGCACCCGAATGGCTCGACCAAAAGCACATCCCAGGGAGAACGACTGTGGACGCGAAAAACACCCCTGAACAGCGTCGCGCGCGAAACTGGCTCAGCAAGGAGCATTGCGATCTCGACGATCTGCTTGGCTCGATCGCCAAACGCTCGGCTCCGAGCGACTTTCCCTTCGCGTCGGACTTTCAGAAGGACGTGCCGATCTACGATTGCGACCAGATCAGGGGGCTTGCCCTCGACGAGGACTCGCGCGCGGCCGTGCAGGCTGAGTGGGCCGATGTCTGGCTGAACGGGCCAGGCATCATCGTGCTCAAGCGCGCTCAGCCCGATGTTGCGCTGATGGACGAAACCTCGGATGTGTTTCGGGCGCTGATCGCCGAGCAGAAAGCGGCCGGAACAGCGGCCGGCGACCATTTCGCCAAGCCCGGCGCCAATGACCGGATCTGGAACGCACTGGAGAAGCTGTGCGTCCGCGCGCCCGACGTGTTCGCCCGCTACTACGCCAATGACATGATCGCGATGGCCGCGACAGCATGGCTCGGGCCTGCCTATCAGATCGCCTCGCAGTTGAACGTGGTCAATCCTGGAGGGCAGGCGCAAGCCATGCACCGGGACTATCACCTCGGCTTCTTCGTGTCAGAACAGTTGAAACACTATCCCGCGCACGTGCACCGCCTCTCGCCGGCACTCGTGCTGCAAGGGGCGGTCGCTCATGTCGACATGCCCCTGGAAAGCGGACCGACGCTCTATTTGCCCTACACGCAGCGCTATGAGCCCGGCTACTTCGCTTACGACAGACCTGAGTTCCAGGCCTACTTCAGGGAACACCACGTCCAGCTGCCGCTCGAGAAGGGCGACATGGTGTTCTTCAGCCCGGCGCTCTTCCACGCGGCCGGGACGAACCGATCGTCCGACATCCGGCGCATGGCCAATCTCCTGCAGATCACCCACGCATTCGGCCGCGCCATGGAATCGATCGACCGCGTCCGCATGTGCGAGGCCTTGTATCCCGCTTTGCGGGTGGCTCAGTTTGACGAGCGCCAGCGCCGCAACGTCGTGGCCGCGGCCGCGGAAGGGTATGCCTTCCCGACCAATCTCGATCGCGACCCGCCGATCGGCGGGTTGGCCCCGGACAGCGACCAGGTTTTCATGTTGAAGGCGCTGGACGCGAACCTGAGCCCCGAGACCTTCTCGTCCGAATTGCAGGCACGGCGCGGAAAGCGTCAGTCAAACTGACAACGGCCCACGGGTGATCGCATCGGGCATCTTCGGCCGCGCCTCTGACGGCGGATGGCCGAAATGCCTCCTGTAAGCGCGGGAGAGGGTGGAGATCGAGGAAAAACCCGACCGCACCGCCACGTCCGCCAAGGGTGCCCCTGTATCGATGATCAAGCGGCGCGCTGTCTTCAGCCTGAGCGAGAGATAATAGGCCCCAGGTGATGTGCCGAGCACCCGCCGGAAAAGACCCTCCAGGGTGCGCACGGAGACAGGGACGCGTCGCGCGATCGCGGCGGTGGCGAGCGGCCGGTCGATATGGGCTTCCATCATGCGGATAGCCTGGGCTAGGCGAGGCTCGGATCGACCAATGCTGCCGAGCGACACGATCGGTTGTGCATCCGAACCCGTGTTGACCGCGTCGTAGACGAACAGGCTCGCCACATCGAGCGCAACCGAATAGCCCTGGCGTGCGCGGATCAGCGCCAGAACGAGATCCAGCGCGGGGGTTGCGCCGCCCGTCGTGAACACCGGTCCGTCGATCACCCAACGGTCCGGTTTCACGTCGGTCTGCGGAAAGCGGGCCGCGAATGCTTCAAGATCCTCCCAATGCGTCGTTGCCGCGCGCCCATCGAGAAGCCCGGCCAGGCCAAGAATCCAGGTGCCGGCCTCGACTGCGCCGACCATAAGGGAATGCCGCGCCGCGCCACGCACCGCCCGCAGGAACTTCGCGGTCGCATGCCGGAAGCACGTCGAAGCCGCCGATGATGATGAGCAGGTCCTGTGAGTGCTGCGGCGCAAACGGGGCATCGACCGGAATGGCAAGTCCGGAACTCGTCACAGGCGGCTTTCCGTCCACCGAAATCAGGCGCCAGCGGTAGAGGTGGCGGCCTAGGATCCGATTGGCCCCTCGCATGGGATCAAGCGTCGCCGCAAGGGACATCAAGGATGCGCCCGACAGGACCAGGATCGTGACGTCGAGGACGTCGTCGGAAGACTGAAAAATCATGAGCTGCGCTTAACGCAAAAAGAATTGCGCGAAGTGGCAAGCACGTGGAGCCGAGTTTGGTCAAGTTCGGCGCATAAGGAGCCTGCCATGCCGCTACGACCGAACCGTGAGGTTTTCATCACCTGCGCCGTGACCGGCAGCGGCGACACGGTCGCCAAATCGCAGCACGTCCCGATCACGCCCGAGCAGATCGCCGCCTCCGCAATCGATGCCGCCAAGGCGGGCGCGGCCGTCGTCCATTGCCATGTGCGGGAGCCGGAGACCGGGGCTCCCAGCAGGCGAAACGATCTCTATCGCGAGGTGACCGACCGCATCCGCTCGGCCGAGGTCGACGTTGTCCTCAATCTTACGGCGGGCATGGGCGGCGACCTGGTGTTCGGCGACGTCGAACGCCCGCTCCCGTTCAATCCAACAGGTACGGACATGGCGGGCGCCGAGAGAGCGCGTCTCGCACATCGCCGAATGCCTGCCCGAGATCTGCACGCTCGACTGCGGCACGATGAACTTCAGTCTCGGCGACTACGTCATGACCAACACGCCGTCGATGTTGCGTGCGATGGCGAAGCGGATGACGGCCCTTGGGGTCCGCCCGGAGATCGAGGCCTTTGATACGGGCCACTTGTGGTTCGCGAAACAGCTGGCCGAAGAAGGACTGATCGAGGATCCGGTGCTGATCCAGCTCTGCATGGGTATTCCGTGGGGCGCGCCGGACGATCTCAACACCTTCATGGCGATGGTCAACAACGTGCCGGCGACCTGGACGTTCTCGGCCTTCTCGATCGGGCGCAATGCCACCGCCTATCCAGCCGCGGCCGTGCTCGCCGGCGGCAACGTCCGCGTCGGCCTCGAGGACAACCTATACCTGGGCAAGGGCCAACTCGCGACCAACGCCCAGCTTGTCGAGAAGGCCGTGTCTGTCGTCGAGGGCATGGGCGGCCGGATCATCGGGCCCGACGAGGTGCGGACGAAGCTGAAGCTCACCAAGCGGGGCGTACGGGCATGACCAGGATCAGCAAGGCCGCCTGCATCGGTGGCGGCGTTATCGGCGGAGGCTGGGTTGCGCGGTTTCTGCTGGCTGGAATCGACGTGGCAGTCTGCGACCCGCATCCGGACGCGGAGCGGATCGTCGGGGAGGTGGTCGCCAACGCCGAACGTGCCTATGGGCTGCTGACGGCAGTGCCGCTGCCCGCCCAAGGAACGCTCTCGTTCCATGCGACGATCGAGGGTGCGGTCGTGGATGCGGAGTGGATTCAGGAGAGCGTGCCCGAACGCCTCGAGCTGAAGCGCGACGTGCTCAACCGCATCGCTGCCGCCGCGAACGCGGATGCCCTGATCGGCTCCTCCACCTCCGGTCTGCTGCCGACGGACCTGCAGCGCGACATGCTGCATCCCGAGCGCTTCTTCGTCGCCCACCCGTACAACCCCGTCTACCTGCTGCCGCTCGTCGAACTGGTCGGCGGCAAGCAGACCGCGCCCGCGACGATCGAGGCCGCCAGGCTCGCGCTTGCACCGATCGGGATGAAAGGCGTCCACATCGCCAAAGAGATCGACGCCTTCGTCGGTGACCGGCTGCTCGAAGCGCTGTGGCGCGAAGCGCTTTGGCTGATCCACGACGACATCTGCGACGTCGAGACCCTCGACGACGTGATCCGCTATTCGTTCGGTCTGCGCTGGGCCCAGATGGGCCTGTTCCAGACCTATCGGATTGCGGGAGGCGAAGCCGGGATGCGTCACTTCCTGGCGCAGTTCGGCCCTTGCCTCAGAATGGCCCTGGACGAAGCTGACCGATGTCGTCGACCTCGACGACGCTCTGGTCGAGAAGATCGGCGTGCAGTCCGATGCTCAGACCGCAGGTCGTTCGCTGCGCGAACTGGAGCGGATTCGCGACGAGAACCTTGTCGGCATTCTGCAGGCGCTGAAGAGCGGGGATGGCGGTCGCGGCTGGGGCGCGGGCAAGCTCCTGAAGGATTTCGAGGCGGAACTCTCGGCCGCTGTTCCGAAGACGGCTGCGCCCACCGAGGCCGACGGGCTGCTTCGCTTGACCGCGGTCAAGGTGACCCCCGCGTGGGTCGACTACAATGGGCATATGACGGAGCACCGCTATCTCCAGGTATTCGGAGACACCTCGGACGCGCTGCTGCGGCTGATCGGCGTCGACGCGGCCTATGTTGCGGCGGGGCACAGCTATTACACGGTTAAATCGCACCTTCGGCATCTCGGCGAAGCGAAGGAGGGACAGAACCTCGACACGACGACCCAGATTTTGGCCGTCGATGCCAAGCGCCTGCACGTGTTCCACACCATCTACGAGCGCGGGAGCGAAACCCCGATCGCGACGGCCGAACAGATGCTCCTCCACGTCGACACGAAATTGGGGCAAGCCGCTCCGGCGTCGGAGGCGGTGCTGAGGCCGTTGAGAGATCTTGCGGCGCGCCAAGCCGCCTTGCCACGGCCGGATGGAACCGGCCGCTCGATCGGCCAGGCGCGCTGAAGAGACATCGAGGGCCGGATAAACGTTGGCGCCGTCTGTTGCATCGGCGATGATGCCGGGGTTGGTTCTGGCTCCCGGATAAACCCGATCGTGTCTCAATTTGAACGCGGCTCGACCATGCAGGTGCTTCATCCGGCGCCGAACGTCATGGCCTTTTACGACGGGCGGATTCCCGGTGTTCGGCTGTGGTCTGACGAACCGAATTGGCTCGATGACGGCGCCTTCACGCTCGGGTGCTGTTCCTATGCCGTGATCGGTGGGACGGAAGCCCTCGTCTACGACACCCACATGTCGCTCGACCACGCCTGCATCGTCCGGCGTGCCCTTGAGGCCTCGGGCGTACGATCGATCCGCGTCGTCCTGAGCCACTGGCATGCGGATCACGTGGCCGGCAACGAGGTTTTTCGGGGCTGCGAGATCATCGCCAATGGGCTGACGGCAGCTCGTCTTGTCGAGCAGCAACGGGCGCTTGAGAGCGGCTCCCCACCAATCGACCCGCTGGTTCTGCCCACCCGAACCTTTGAGGGCACGCTGCATTTTCAGGTCGGCGCCGTGCCGGTGGTGCTTCAGCAATTCGACATCCACAGCCGTGACGGGACGGTCCTGGTGCTTCCCGAGCAGCGCCTGCTCCTCGCCGGCGACACGCTCGAGGACCCGGTCACCTACGTCACCGAACCTGACCGTCTCGAGCGGCATCTCGGTGAGCTCGATCGCTTGGCGTCACTTCCGATCGACCGCATCCTGCCCAACCACGGCGCGCCCGACGTGATCGCAGCCGGTGGCTACGATAAGGCGCTGATCGGCGCCACACACCGTTACGTCGCGAAATTGCTGCGAAGCCGTCGGGAGCCGGCCCTCGCCAAGGCGACCCTCGAAGAGTTCATCGCCGATGATCTTCGGGCCGGCACACTTCGCGCCTTCGCCGGCTACGAGGCTGTCCATCGGCGCAATCTGGCTGCCGTCCTGGCATGAAGCGTGTGGCTCGGGGCCGCCCTGGAACGGACGCAGCCCGATGGTCCGAGCAGGGCAGGGAAATAGCAATCGAAACGCGCGCCAGCACGTCTATGCTGCGCCAACAACCTGACCGAGGCACCGCACCGTGGCAGAAACGACGAAACTGGACGCGCTCCGCGCCAGATACCTGAACGCCGCCGGCGGCGACATCTTCGATCCCGCCTTCCGCCGCGTCGCCGAACGGCAGTTCACCGCGGGTGACCGCCGCGTCTGGCCGTTTGCCGAAGCCGCCACTTTCCTCGATGCCCCTTATCGTCCCGATGCGCCCAGTCTGCCCGACTTCGGCGGGCTCGACGTGGCGCTGATCGGCGTGCCCATGGACCTGGGTGTCACCAATCGGGCCGGTGCCCGCCTGGGGCCGCGCGCGGTCCGCGCCATCGAGCGGATCGGTCCCTACGAGCACGTCTTGCGCCGGTCACCTCTGTCCGATGCCGTCGTCGCCGATGTGGGGGACGTGCCGTTGCAGAGCCGATTCAGTCTCGAGCGCTGCCATGCCGATATCGAGAGCTTCTACGGCAAGGTGGTGTCCGCCGGCGTGATCCCGCTGTCCATCGGCGGCGACCATTCGATCACCGGCTCCATCCTCAAGGCCGTCGGCGCGGCTCGGCCAGTCGGCATGCTGCACATCGACGCCCACTGCGATACGAGCGGCGCCTACGAGGGTTCGAAGTTCCACCACGGCGGCCCATTTCGTCGGGCGGTGCTCGACGGCGTGCTGGACCCCGAGCGCGTCATCCAGATCGGCATTCGGGGCGGCGCCGAATACCTCTGGGAGTTCTCCTACGAGAGCGGGATGACGGTACTCCATGCCGAGGAGGTCGCCGCCATGGGCATTCCGGCCGTGATCGCGCGCGCCAAGGCGGTTCTTGGCGACGGACCGACCTACGTGTCCTTCGATGTCGACAGCGTCGACCCGGGCTTCGCGCCCGGGACGGGCACGCCGGAAGTCGGCGGGCTTACGCCGCGGGAGGTACTCGAACTGCTGCGCGGGATGCGAGGACTGAACGTCGTCGGCGGTGACGTCGTCGAAGTCGCGCCCCAATATGACGCGACGAGCAACACGGCCCACGTCGCGGCTCAGGTTCTGTTCACGATCCTGTGCCTCGCGACCGAACCCGACGTGCTGGTCCGACGTTCGCAGGGCTGAAGCGGGGGCTAACAACTTTATCTATTCCCCGTGGGGCACCCAAATGTTCCTGATCTGGGTCGCGTGGCGGAAGTAGTCGCGGCCTTGCCCCTGCTCGGCGAGACCAGTCTCGCACGCGGCCGTGGCTCACCCAGGTAGCCTTCAGGTTCGACGCGGCGGCGCCGCGGCATCATGGTGCTCCGCCGCCAGCGTCCTGATTTCGAGCTTGAGCATTCAGCCCTTGCGGGGGATTGGTGACGGCCTGCAATCGCGCCCTCGGCTCGGCGGCTTACGCAACCGCGCAGGACTCGAGGCGAACTCGGTCGTGCGAGCATCCATCGCCGAAAAGCCTGTCGGTTTCTTCCGCGACGGGTGGAAGGACGTCGTTGCCGCAGTGGCATCGTCGCTCTTCAAACTTTCTCCGCGTTTCGGGCTTCTAAGCACCGGAATTGAGGGTCGTCGTCGGGCAACGGCGAGCAGGCCCCGAAGTACCATTCGTCGTGAGGTCTTCCGGCTTTGCGCGGGAGGGTTTAACCAGGGGCCGCCATGACAACTCAAGCGCGCATCGGCGGGCTGTGTTCGAGGCCGGGATTGCTGATTTGACGAGTTCCGACGAGGATCGCGGCGGCACGGGAGCCAAGTCCGGTTTCTTTCGCCGCCTGTTTGGCGGTGGGGCCGCCGAGCCGAGCGCTGATGCGACGGTCGCGGAGCCGGCGCCGGTTGCGCTCGACCGAACCGAGATGGATGCCTTCGCCCGCGAGGCTCTCGTCGAAGCGCTGCCGATCCCGAGGCCTGCGGAAACACAGGCTGCTCCGGAAGCGCAAGCCGAACCAGCTGCGCCTGTCGATATGGCTGGCGACGGCGGCTCCTGGTGGTCGCGTCTGCGCAAGGGACTCTCGCGATCCTCGTCCAGCCTGGGGCAGGGGCTGGCGGGCATCTTCACCAAACAGCGGCTTGATCTCCAGACGGTCGAGGATTTGGAGGACCTGCTGATCAGGGCGGATCTCGGCGTCGCCACGGCACTCAAGGTGGTGGATCGCGTCCGTGAGGGTCGTTTCGAGAAGGGGATCGGGGCCGAGGACGTGCAGGCCATTATCGCCGCGGAAGTCGAGAAGGTGCTCGAGCCTGTGGCACGCCTGCTGGTCGTGCCACGCGAGCCCAAGCCGTTCGTCATCCTTGTGGTTGGCGTCAATGGTTCGGGCAAGACCACCACCATCGGCAAGCTCGCGGCCAAGCTCAGACGCGAGGGTCGGAGCGTGATGCTCGCGGCCGGCGACACGTTCCGGGCCGCCGCCGTGGACCAATTGCGCATCTGGGGCGAGCGAACCGGTGCGCCGGTGGTCTCGCGCGAGACGGGCGCCGATGCCGCCGGGCTGGCCTTCGATGCGGTGAAATCTGCTACGGAGACCGGCACGGACGTGCTCTTGATCGACACCGCCGGGCGGCTTCAGAACCGCGCCGAGTTGATGGAAGAACTCGCCAAGGTGCTGCGCGTCCTCCGAAAGCTCGATCCGGCGGCGCCGCACGCGGTGTTGCTGGTGCTCGACGCCACGGTGGGGCAGAACGCGTTGAGCCAGGTCGAGATCTTCGGCAAGGTCGCCGAGGTTACGGGACTCGTCATGACCAAACTCGACGGCACGGCGCGGGGCGGCATCCTCGTGGCGATCGCCGAGAAGCACAAGCTTCCGGTGCACTACATCGGCGTCGGGGAGGGGATCGAGGACCTCGAACCCTTCGCGGCGCGTGACTTCGCCCGGGCTATCGCTGGCCTCGAACGCTGATTCTGCAAGGACCAGATTGTGACCGATACTATTCCCAGCCCCACGGCCTCCAATCCGGAACACCGGTCATCCGGCCCGAAAGCGGCTGTGCCCGTCAAGAAGATCAACCCGGTGCTGAAGCTAGTGCTGGAGTTCGGGCCGTTGGGCCTGTTCTTCGTGGCGTCCTACCGCTACGACCTGCACGTCGCCACGGCGGTGTTGATGGCAGGCGTCGTTGTCGCGCTCGGCGCGTCCTACGCGATCGTCGGCCGGGTGCCCGTGATGCCGCTGGTCACCGCGGTTGCGGTGCTGGTTTTCGGTGCCCTCACGTTTTACTTCAACAACCCGGTCTTCATCAAAGTGAAGCCCACGATCGTGAACTGCATCTTCGGCGCCGTCCTGCTGGGCGGCCTGGCGTTCAACAAGTCCCTTCTGTCGGTCCTGCTCGACACGGCGCTTCACCTCGACGAAGCCGGGTGGCGCAAGCTGACCTATCGCTGGGGCCTCTTCTTCTTCGTTCTGGCAGCCTTGAACGAAGTCGTATGGCGGACCCAGACCGACGTGTTCTGGGCAGGGTTCAAGGTCTTCGGGACGATGCCGCTGACGCTCGTTTTCGCCTTGAGCCAGGTGCCGCTCATCATGCGGCACGAGTTGAAGCAAACGGAGGCCGAGCCGGAGCATTTTTGATCGCTACGCGGCCCTATGGGGTCGACTGGTTGGATCCCGAACCGGCGCCGACGCCCGCCTGACCGATTGGCGTACTGGTGCCGCTCTGAGCGCCGATGCCGGTTTGGGAGCCGGTGTTGAGGCCCTGACCGGCTGGGCCCTGTACGCTTTGTCCGGTGCCCATCGTCCCACCCGCGGTTCCGTCGGCATTGCCGCCGAGGCCTGTGCCTGCGACCCCGCCCCCCTTCGGGACCGCATTCCCGCCCTTCCCGGCGGCCGTACCCTGGTTCAACATAGTGTTTGCGGCCGTTCCAGGCGTTCCGCCCATCGTCCCGGCGCCGCCCGCGCCGGTGCTGGCCGCACCGGCGCCTCCCCCTCCGGCGCCACCGCCACTGCTTTGCGCCGTTGCTGGCAGCGTCCCAGCCAGGAGCGCGGTCAGAAGAGTGGTTCCGGCGAGCCGGATTGCGGTTGCGGGCAGAATAGGCATCGGCACCTCCAATTACGGAGGCATCAACGCGGAAGCCCCAGCCCAGTTGCGAAGGGAGACAGGGTGCGCCAATTGGCTCACCTGCCGGCGGAGGCCCAGTCAGGAACGCGCTGGAACAGATAGAAGCCGTTCAGGCCCTCGGCCGTCAGTGCAGCGTCCAGCCGAAAGCCGCCCGGCCTGATCCGATGACCGCCAAAGCCCCACGCGCCCGACAGCAGGAAGCCCGGCAGGGAGCGATCGATCGGCACCGCGCACCACAGATCGGGTGCATCCCTGAGCCGAAAGAAGTTCCAGGCCGGCGCGATGTCGCGATCTCCGTCACCCATGCGCGTGCTCCTGCGACTTCAACCGGGAGACCCGGCCACATGCGCATATAAACACTGGCGTGTGACAAGTATTAGGCGCGCGTTTGGCAATTTAGCAACGATGAGCCAGGTTCAGTGGCTCAAGCTTGAACCCATTCCAAAGTATTCGGTCACTAAATCGCGATCACCCGCGCGGAACGCGATCCATGGCCAACAGGGTCTTGGCGACATCCCGCGAGAGACCGTCACCCTGGGCAACCGGCACAAAATCCGAATCCCGATACGGCATGGTCGCGGAGCCACGGAACACGCGCATGCCGTTCGCGGTCATGACGGCGTCCCCGCGGCGCAGCGTCTTGTCCTCATAGATCGACACCTTCGGGGTCGGTCCTTTGACCACCGTAGCGGTCGCGGCTCGTGTCGCGCGCGGGCGGTGGCGAGGTCGCACCACGAGCGGCCGGTCATAGGGGTCCTCTTCGGACCAGACCGGCGAAGCCTGACTCGGTTCGGGAGTGCCAAATCCGAATTCACGCGCGAAGAATTCTTGCACGCCGCCGTTGTCGCGGGCCAGGGCCGTCTGTTGCACGCCGAGCGTGCCGAGGCATGCTGCGAGGACGATGATCCGCACAGCCCCGTTTCCGGCTGCTCGCAACTTCAACATTCTTTCCCCCGACCCCTATGGCGCAGTCACACGGCCGGCGCTGGGGCGCCAAGCCTTTGTCCTGCAGCAATGCATAGCTCTGGCTAAAGGTTTCCCATTTCAGCCGTGTGTCAGTGCGTTTTGCTGGCCGCGCTCGCTCGATCGGCCATAATGCACAGGCGTCGATGCGCAGCCCAGGAGCACTCGCCTTGCAAGCCCTCGTGAAATCGAAAGCGGAACCGGGCATCTGGATGGCCGAGCAACCGACTCCCGAGCTTGGCCCCGACGACGTTTTGATCCGGGTCCACAGAACCGGGATCTGCGGAACCGACATCCATATCTACCGCTGGGATACGTGGGCGGCGCGCACCGTTCCGGTCCCCATGGTCGTGGGGCACGAATTCGCCGGAACCATTGTCCAACTCGGAAGCCACGTGCGAGGGCACAAGGTCGGGGATCGGGTTTCCGGCGAGGGCCACGTCATCGGAATGCGCAGCCGTGCGAGCCGGGCGGGGCGCTTCCATCTCGACCCGGAAACCCGCGGGATCGGCGTGAACATGCCGGGCGCATTCGCCGAGTTCGTCCGCATGCCCGCGTTCAACGCGGTACGCTTGCCCGATGATGTCGACGATGAGCTTGGGGCCATTCTCGACCCGCTCGGCAATGCGGTTCACACGGCGCTTTCGTTCGATCTCGTCGGCGAGGACGTGTTGATCACCGGCGCCGGGCCGATCGGCATCATGTCGGCGGCTGTGGCGCGGCACATCGGGGCCCGGCATATCGTCATCACTGACGTGAACCCGACCCGGCTCGCTCTCGCGGCAACCGTCGCCGACGTGACGCCGGTCGATATCTCTAAGGAAGACCTGCACGATGTGCGGACCCGGCTCGGCATGCATGAGGGGTTCGACGTGGCGTTCGAGATGAGCGGCGCCGAGGCTGCGTTCGCGACCGTCGCGGATCATCTTCTGATGGGCGGGAAGGTCGCCATGCTGGGTCTACCCTCGCGGCCCTTCCCCGTCGATTGGAGCAAGCTCGTCTTCAAGATGATCACGATCAAATGCATCTACGGCCGAGAGATGTTCGAGACCTGGCACAAGATGCTGGCCATGCTGCAGAGCGGCCTCGACGTGCGCCGCGTCGTTACGCACCGCTTCCCCGCCCGGGATTATTCAGAGGCCTTCGCCATCATGGATCAGGGCGCCTGCGGCAAGATCGTGCTCGACTGGAGCCCGGGCGCACTTTGATCAATGGGTTTGAGGCGCATCCTTGCAGCTGTGCGGTGCCGAACCGTCGATCCAGAACCAATCGCCGCATTTGTCGCAACCGGCCAATCCCAACGCCAGCACGCTGATTGCAACTACGCCGCGGACTTGCCGGACGATCCGCGACGCTTCGGCTCTGCATGGCCGCTCGAACAAACCGCCGTCAATGTGCGCAACGGAGGCCGAGGTTTGGCGAAACGTCATGGGTGACTGCTGCAGTGAGGAGACGGTGAGAACCGGGGAGCATGCCATAGTAGACGGATCGACGGTTCAGCCCAAATTTCGCGGACGCGCCGGAACGCTCATGGATTACCGCTGCATGCCGGCCCGGACCGCCGAACTGGGCTGTACGACGTCGACGGCCGGCCGTTCTGTCCGGTACTGGCCGCGCACCACGTGAACGAAAGCGATCGTGGCCACGCCAAGAAATGTCACCCACCACAGCTGGGTCGTATCGGCGCCCCAGAACGCGACCGTGAAGCCCGCCGCCAGTTCTGCGATGAGGAAGGGCGCCACGATGGGTGAGGCTGTCCCGATCGCCAGGAAGGCTCCACAGGAAAAGATCGCGGCCGTCACCGCTCCGACCAGACCCAGCTCGTACCAGGCCTCGAACAAAAGGCTCCGCGGCACCGGTGCCGGCAGGAAGCCGCTCGCTGCCGCAACTCCCATGATGTCGAACCCATGGCCGGTAATTAGGCGAAGGGGATCCGACTTCACCACCTGCATCCAGGTCTGGACCGAACCTGCCACGTCGAGCAGGATGGGCGCACGCTCCCCGAGATTGTTTGCAAGCGCCCCCAAAGGCCCGCCGAGAACGAACGGCAGGAGCGGCGCCAAAAGGAACAGAAGTGGGGTTGCGACCGCCAGGGCTTTGGCAACCCGGATCGGGTGCCAGGTCGCGGCCGTGAAAGCGAGCGCGCCGACGGCCAGAGCCGCCAGGGCGACGGATGTCCATGCCGCGATCGTCGCTACCGTGACGCCCACCGCAAGCAGCGCGGCCGCGACCCACCGATCGCGCACCGCGAGCGCACCGATCGATGGCCAGACGAGGACCACGAGGCTGATGGCCGTTCGCTCCGGCGTCGCGTCCTCGGATTGCACGCTCATCAGCCCGCCGGGCGACAGGACCATGGCCACGACCGTCGTCACGGCAGCGGCGGCGAGGCCGATTGGGAAGAGGTAAAGGTTCGAGGTCTTGGTCCGCTGCGGAAGAAGCGAAACCGTAAAGGCGATCAGCGCGACCGTGCCTCCGATCTTCCACAGGCGCTCGGCGGCATCGATCGGAAACGGCGTCCAGATCAGCGAAACCGCACACCATGCGATCAGCGCCAGCCCACTCAGGCCGGGCACGGATCGCAGCATGGTCCCAAACCGTCGGCGGACATCGACATGCGGCAGCAGCGACCCGCCAACGAGGAGGATCCCGGCGCCGATCGGAATCAGGCTGAACAGGGAGCGGCGGGACAGCACGACACTGACGGGCACGACAATCGCCAGAATCGCAAGCCCAATGCGCACGAGAAGATCGCCGGCATCCAGCGCCGGATCGTCCGAACTTCTGCGGGACATATTGCGACATCGCGGAGCCCTGTGACCCGCCCCCTTCCGGCGGAACAGCTCACTCTATGACGTCGCGGCAGTGCACACTGTGGATTTGGGGCAACAGCTGTCCCGCATCTGATCTAGCGGCCGCCCTAGCCGCCATCGTCCGACACCGTCTTACGGCGTGCGGCCTTGAGGCCCGATCGCAGGGACTTTCCGGCGAGCCTCCGGGCTTTGGACGCCAGTGTCGGCCTGGTGGGCCGGCGAACCCGCGGCCGGTGCGCGGCTGGCGGAGCAGGTCGATCAGCTTCTCCAGAGCTTCGGCTCGATTTCGCTGCTGCGAGCGGTGGTCGTCGGCCGTGATGACAAGAATGCCGTCGCGGCTCAGACGCCGGCCCGCCAGGGCGGCGAGACGCGCCTTGATCTCTCAGCAAGAGCCGGAGAGGCCGCGACGTCGAACCGCAGTTCGACCGCGGTCGAGGTCGTGTTCACATGCTGTCCGCCGGGCCCTGAAGCGCGGACGAACATTTCCACGATCTCGTCACGGTCGATGCTCAGACCCGGCGCAAACTCGATCGGGTCTGACACGGCAAAGAGCGATCAGGCGATCCGGGCGTAGCGCTCGACCCGTTCGCGGCGGCGGTCGGGTGCAGGCTGGAACGCCATACGCGAGTGGGCCGCGCAATAAGGGCCACCTGCGATCCCGGTCCGAGCGCCACAGAAGCGGAACTCGGCATTGGTTGGATCGCCCATCGGCCACCGGCAGCTCGACTCCCGCAGGTCCATGATGGTGACCCGCTCGGAAAACGGGATCACCACATCGTCCGCCGACTGCTGCACGGGAGCGAGATATGCCTTGGGGGGGATCTTCAGCGGCGTCACCACTGCGTGGTAGGAGGGGTTCGGCCTTAGCGCGCTCGTCGGCGACAGGGTGGGGCACAAGCTTGGGCTTCGCGCGGTTCTGCACCGCCGCAGCCGACTTGGGCCGCCCCGCGAGACCAAGTCGATGGACCTTGCCGATCACCGCGTTGCGGGTGATGCCGAGCCCGAGTTCAGTCGCGATCTGGCTCGCGCTCCGTCCTTCGAGCCACAATTTGCTGAGAAGTTCGACGCGTTCGTCGTTCCAGGACATGGCCTCTCCTGTCGTTGGCAAAATTCTTGTGAAAGGGCTACGCCGCACCGGCCGGCAAAGGCCGCTGAACACCACTCACGCGTTGAGGGAAGATGAGGCCGCAACTCATCATCCAACATTAACGAATTTATACCCCTCGCCGAATTCGGGCGCAGAGTTCAGCGGACGTCGAACGCACTTTTCCCCAGTTGCGTCGTTGCGCTTCGAACGGTCGGGCCAGCCATGGACTCGAGCACCAGGCTGCCCTCGCTCGGGATGAGCGCCTGCGAGCCAAGGTGGTTCTTATTGCCTGAGGAAGCATTTGACGGCGGGGCCGTTCAGCCGTTATCAGGAGCTATTCCGTTGCCGTCCCTGTTGGGGCGGCATCTTCCGTTTTAAGGCCCTTGTCGTCCCGGCGCCCGGATCCAGGACGGCCTGGCTCGTCTTGGAAACGGCCGCTGGCAGGGCGTCGCCCGGAAGGTCATGCCCATGACCTCGCCCATGCTCCCCGTTTTTGTCCGGTCCGGGCTCGACTTCGAGCGCGGCGACGGCGTGTGGCTGACGACGACCGACGGCGAGCGCTATCTCGACTTCGGCGGCGGCATCGCGGTGGCATCGCTCGGCTATTCGCACCCGCATCTCGTGGCGGCGCTGACCGAGCAGGCCGGCAAGCTGTGGCACACCTCCAATCTTCACACGCCGCCCGGCGGCGAGCGGCTCGCGCAGCGGCTGGTCGATGCGACATTCGCCGACATCGTGTTCTTCACCAATTCCGGCGCCGAGGCGAACGAGGCCGCGATCAAGATCGCGCGCAAGTATTTTGCCGCGAAAGGGCCAGCCCGGAGCGCTTCCACATCATCACCGTCGAGGGCGCCTTCCACGGCCGGACGCTGGCGACGCTCGCGGCCGGGGGACAGCAGAAATACATCGAGGGCTTCGGACCCAAGGTCGAGGGCTTCGACCAGGTGCCCTTCGGCGACCTGGAGGCGGCGGAAGCGGCGATCGGGCCCGAGACCGCCGCGATCATGATCGAGCCGATCCAGGGCGAAGGCGGCGTACGCGTCATTCCGACGGAGCAGCTGAGGGCCTATCGCGCGCTCTGCGACAAGCACGGGCTGCTGCTCATCCTCGACGAGGTGCAGAGCGGCGTCGGCCGCACCGGCCACCTGTTCGCTTATGAGGTCAGCGGGATCAGGCCGGACATCATGACGGTCGCCAAAGGGATCGGCGGCGGCTTTCCGATGGGTGCCTGTCTCGCGACGCGCTGAGGCTGCATCCGGCGATGACGGTAGGCAGCCATGGCACCACTTTCGGGGGCAACCCGCTGGCTATGGCGGTCGGCAACGCGGTCCTCGACGTCGTGCTCGACCCGGACTTCCTGCCGCGCGTCGAGCAGGCCGGGCTGCGGCTGAAGCAGCGGCTGGCCGAACTCCGGGACCGCTATCCGGGCGTGATCGCGGAGATTCGCGGCGAGGGCCTGATGCTCGGCGTTCGCACAGTGGTGCCGAACACGGATCTGGTCGCTGCGGCGCGCGCACCATCACCTGCTGGTGATTGCGGCTGGCGACAATGTGGTGCGGCTGCTGCCGCCCCTCGTGGTCAGCGACGCCGAGATCGGCGGAAGCCTGCCGGCGGCTCGAGGCGGCCTGCGCCGATCTCGCGGCCGTGCCGGCGCAGAAGGGCGCTGCATGATGGCTGCAGACGCCGCCGCGGCATTTCCTCGATCTGAGCACTCTCCCGGCCGCCGAGTTGCGCCGCATCCTCGACGGCGCGGCCGCTCATCAAGTCCCGACGCCGACCGGAGCGGCGGCTCGACGGTCCGGACAAAGCCGCTCGCCGGCAAGGTGCTGGCGATGATCTTCGACAAGCCGTCGACCCGGACGCGCGTGTCGTTCGACGTCGGCATGCGCGAGCTCGGCGGCGAGACCATCATGCTGACCGGGCGCCGAAATGCAGCTCGGCCGCGGCGAGACCATCGCCGACACGGCGCGCGTCCTGTCGCGCTACGTCGATGCCATCATGATCCGCATCCTCGAGCAGAATGATCTCGAGGAATTGGCCGCCCATGCGACGGTCCCGGTGATCAACGGGCTCACCAAGGCGTCGCATCCCTGCCAGGTCATGGCCGACGTGCTGACGTTCGAGGAGCACCGCGGCCCGATCGCGGGCCGCACGGTGGCCTGGAGCGGCGACGCCAACAACGTGCTGACGAGCTGGGTCCATGCGGCCCAGAAGTTCGACTTCACCATCAATGTCGCGACGCCGCCGGAGCTGGCCCCAGACCCCGCTCTGGTGGCATGGGCCAGCTGCCACCGGCGCGCCGCCTGAATCTCACCCACGACCCGTATCGAGGCCGTGGCCGGCGCCGAGGCGGTCATCTCCGATTGCTGGGTCTCGATGGGCGACGAGGACGAGGGCCGCCGGCACAACCTTCTTGCGCCCTATCAGGTCAATGCACACTTGATGAGCCAGGCCCGAGCCGGATGCGATCTTCATGCATTGCCTGCCGGCCCATCGCGGCGAGGAGGTGACCGACGAGGTCATCGACGGGCCGCAATCCGTTGTCTTCGACGAGGCCGAGAACCGCCTGCATGCGCAGAAGGGCGTCCTGGCCTGGTGCCTGGGAGCCCTGCCGGAATGACCTTTTCGCCGGGGTCGCGCGCGGTGTCCGATCTCGGCCGCGACGACCTGATCCTGCCCTTCTGCGGTCGCGCCGCTCGACGTGCGCGGCCGCGTGACGCGTCTCGGGCCATCGCTCGACCACATTCTCGCGCAAGCACGACATATCCGGAGCCGGTCAGCCGCCTCGTCGGCGAGGCGGTGGCGCTCTGCGCGCTGCTCGGCTCGTCGCTCAAGATCGAGGGCCGCTTCCAGCTGCAGACGCGCACGGATGGCGCCGTCGACATGCTGGTGGTCGATTTCGACGCGCCCGGATCGGTTGCGGGCTTTTGCGCGCTTCGACGCCGAGCGGCTCGCCGCGGATCACCGGCTTTCTTCGGCCGAGCTGCTCGGCAAGGGCCATCTCGCCCTGACGATCGACCAGGGCCCGGACACCTCGCGCTATCAGGGCGTCGTTCCGCTCGACGGGCAGGGGCTCGAGGCGGCGGCCGACCAGTACTTCCGGCAGTCCGAGCAGATCCCGACGCTGGTGCGCCTCGCGGTCGCGCAAAACGTGACCGGAGGCGGCCAGCGAATGGCGTGCGGGCGGACTGCTGCGTCCAGTTCCTCCCTCAGTCCGAGGAACGCCGGCGACAGGCCGACCTCCATCCCGGCGACTGCCGCCCGGGCGTCGAGCCGCCGGCCGATCGCCGAGGACGATCTCTGGTCCGAAGCCAAGGCGCTCGCCGCGACGGTCGAGGATCACGAACTCGTCGATCCGACGCTGTCGAGCGAGCGGCTGCTCTATCGGCTTTTCCACGAGCGCGGCGTCAACGTGTTCGAGCCGCAGCTGCTGCGCGACGCATGCCGCTGCTCGCGCGAACGGATCGAGAGGCATGCTGCGCAGCTTCACGCCCACCGAACGGCACGACATGATCGGCCACGACGGCAAGATCGGCGTGACCTGCGAGTTCTGCGGGGAGAAGCGCGAGTTCGAGCCGGCCGAGTTCGACACGCCGAATTGATGCCCGTGGGCCACGGCGCGAGCGGTTTGGTATCATGTGCAGATGCCCAGAAAGGCTTCACGGTCGTGCGCGTGGTCGCATGGTCACCAGCGTGTCAAGAAAGGCAGCCCGCGTTACTGCCGGCGCTCGCCACTGAATTAGCGCTGCTCGGCGCGGCGACGGTGGTATCGTCGAGTCCACGACATCCGGGGTTGTCATGGTCCTACCCGCAATCGAACCGATTGCCCGCCGAAAACTGTCCGACGAGGTGTTCGATCGGCTGAAGGCGATGATCACCTCGGGCGAGGTGCGTCCCGGTGACTCGATGCCGTCAGAACGGGAACTGATGGAGCGGTTCGGGGTCGGGCGGCCGGCCATCCGCGAGGCCATGCAGGCGCTCAGCAACTTCGGGCTGCTCACGATCTCTCACGGCGAGCGGGCGCGGGTGTTGGCGCTGACCGCACGCGCGCTCACGCAGCAGGTCGACATGGCGGCTCAAATGATGCTGGCCACCTCGCCCAACTCGCTCGATCACCTCAAGGACGCCCGGCTGTTCTTCGAGCGCGGCATGGCACGGCAGGCGGCCGCGAAGGCAACCGGCGCCGACATCACGGATCTCAGCCGGCTGGTGGCAAATCAGAGATCGCTGCTGGGCGGCGACCCGGCATTGTTCATCCAGGCCGACATGGAATTCCACACCGCCATCGCGGCGATCTCAGGCAACCCGATCTTCGCGGCCGTGAGCGAGTCGATGCTGAGCTGGCTCAAGCGGTTCCACACCGAACTGCTCATCTGGAGCGGCAAGGAAACCTATACGCTGGCCGAACACGAGGCGATCGTCGGGGCCATCAAGAACGGCAATCCCGAAGCCGCCGAAGAGGCGATGGCGCATCATCTCAACCGGTCGGCGGCCCTCTACAGTCGCCCGGCCTGAGCCGATCGTCTCAGAGCGGTTCGCTGGCCCGAGGCGATCATGACTGCCGTGCCACCTGCATCAGCGCCACGCGCTGCTGCAACTTGCGTTGAGCCTGGTCCACGACGACGGCCGCGATGATCACCAGGCCCTTGATCACGGTCTGCCAGAACGAACTCACGCCCATCATGACCAGGCCGTCCGACAAGATTCCGATCACGAAGGCGCCGATCACCGTGCCGCCCACGGTCCCGCGCCCGCCCGACATGGAGGTGCCGCCGAGCACAGCCGCCGCGATGGCGTTGAGCTCGAACGTCTCGCCGGTGGCCGGATGCGATGCCATGAGTTCGGAGGCGATGATCAGTCCCACGATCGCGGCGCAGAACCCGGAGAACATGTAGACGAACATCTTCACCCGGTTCACCCGGATGCCCGAGAGACCCGCCGCCCGCTCGTTGCCGCCGACCGCGAAAATATGCCGGCCGAGCGGTGTCGAGCGCGCCAGATAGGCGGCCGCGAGGGCCAGCAGAATCAGAGCCCAGACCGAATAGGGCAGGTTCAGGAAGCGACCGCCGCCGATCACATCAAATCCCTGGTTGGCGTGTTCCGGCGTGCCGGCGAGGTTCGGAAAGGTCCGCCCCTCCGACATCAAAAGTCCCGCGCCGCGCGCGACATAGAGCGTGCCGAGCGTCGCGATGAACGGCGCCACGTTGAGCCGCGTGATGAGCAGGCCGTTGATCACGCCGATGAAGACCCCCAGGGCCAGTGTCACCAGCACCGTCTCGGGCACGCTGAACCAGACCGTATAGCCGATCGGAAGCGGCAGGCCGTTCATCAGCAGCCCACCCGCCACCATGGCGCTAAGGCCGACGATCGAGCCCACCGAAAGGTCGATGCCGCCGGTGATGATCACGAACGTCATGCCGATGGCCAGGAACGCGTTGAGCGCCACGTGCTTCGACATCAGGATCAGGTTGGCGGCCGACATGAAGTTCGGCGCCAAAAAGGTGAAGACGATCAGCACCGCGAAGAGCGCGATGAAGGTGCGGAGCTTCATCAAAGTGAGCAGCAGGGTGCCGCTGGTCGGCCCGCCCGGCGCGGTTGTCTGTGTCACCGCGCTCATGCGCGAACCCTTTCGCGGGCGGAATGAGAATGCCGCGCCGGCCCATGCCCGGCCGCCGATGCCGCCACGACCTTCGCCTCGGTCGCGTCGTCGCGCTCGAAAAGGGCGGTGAGCTTGCCGTTGCTCATCACGGCAATACGGTCCGACAGGGCCATGACCTCCTCGAGATCGGAGGTCACGAAGACGATACCAAGTCCCTTCGCGGCAAGCCGGCGCATGGTCAGGAACACATCTGCCTTGGCGCCGACGTCGATGCCGCGGCTCGGCTCGTCCATCAGCAGCACCTTGGGATCCGTGAGCAGCGCCTTGCCGATGACCACCTTCTGCTGATTGCCACCGCTCAGCGACGAGACCGGAAGATCCGGGTCGACCACCTTGATGGTGAGGTCCTTGATCGCTTCAGTCGCGGCCTGCCTTTCGGCTGACCGCTTGATATGGAAGCCGCGCACGTAGCGGTTGAGGCTCGCCATGGTCAGGTTCTCGGCGATCGAGAGGATGCCGATCTGCCCCTCACGCTGCCGGTCTTCCGGGATGAGCGCGAGGCCGGACTCGATCCGGCCTGTCGTGTCGAGGCCCTGGATCGCCTTGCCCTGAACCGTGATCCTGCCGGTTGCCAAACGCTGACGCCCCATGATGCAGTCGAGGAACTCGCTGCGCCCCGCGCCCATGAGGCCGTAAATGCCGAGGATCTCGCCCGCCCGCAGCTCGAGCGAGACGCGGTCGACCGCGAGGCCACCGGTGACGCGGGGCAGGCTCACATCCTCGGCCGTAAACACCACGTCGCCGATCGTGTGGCCGACACCTTTGGCGAAATCCTTGGCATCCTGACCGATCATCTGGCGCACGATCCAGTGCGTATCGACGTCGGCCACACGGGCTTGGCCGGTCACCCGGCCGTCCCGCAGGACCGTGATGTAGTCGCCGATTCGGATCAGCTCTTCCAAGCGATGCGAGATGTAGACGATTGCAACACCCTGCGCCTTCAGGTCAGCAATGACGCGGAACAGCACTTCGACCTCGGTCGCGCTGAGCGCCGAGGTCGGCTCATCCATGATGAGGATGCGGGCGTTCTGCGCCACGGCCTTGGCGATCTCGACGAGCTGCTGCTGACCGATGCGCAGGTCCTCCACCATGGCGCGCGGGTCGATGCCGGTCTGCAGCCGCTCCATCAGGGCGCCCGCCTGCCGCTCCTGTTCCCTGTGGTCGATGCCGCGTGGTCCCCGGATGATTTCGCGCGTCGCGAAGATGTTCTCGGCGACCGAGAGGTTGCCGAACAGGTTGAGCTCCTGGAACACCATGCCGATGCCGTGCGCCACGGCATCGGCGGTGCTCGGGAACACCACCGTCCTGCCGTCAAGCACGATACGACCGAGTGTCGGCTGCTCGACGCCCGCTATGATCTTCATCAGGGTCGACTTGCCCGCCCCGTTCTCGCCGACCAGCACGTTCACGGCGCCGCGCCGCACTTCGAAGGTCGCGTGCTTGACCGCGAGGGTCCCGGAATAGGCCTTGGAGACGTCCTCCAGCGTGAGGACGACCGCGTGATCTGATGCGTCGCTCACGATTTCGGCCCCAACGCGATCTCGACCGGGGTGACCAGCGCCGGCGCGCCCCCAGCCGCCGCCTGAAACACTGCGAGAGCCGTGACCCGGTGCCCGACGAGATCGGTCCGGGGCAGTTTCGACAGTGCGGTGGCGTTTGCCTTCGTGTTCAGCGCTTTGCCGAACTGCGCATAATCGACCTGGTTCTTGAAGGCGCCGAACGGCATGTAGGCCAGCATGTCGCGGATCGCGGTGCCGCGCACCACGGGGCCGATCTGCAAGGTCGCGTCGGGTGCGCCGTCGGACTTGACCGTGATGGTCGCAGCACGTGACTCGGTGTTGGCGGCCGTGATCAGCCCATCAAAGCGCGCCGCGTAGGTCCAAACGGCGCCCGGCTGCTGCTCACGGTACCCATAGCGCCCGCCCGCCTCGTCCGGACTCTTTGCGATCGCAGCCGCCACTTCGGGGTAAGGTCCGGCCTTTTCGCGCAGGATCGGCAGGATCTTCTTGTCCCAATCCGCCTCCACCATCGCATCCGGGTTGAAGGACGAATCGTTGATGAACACCGAGGTCGCGGTCTGCGAGGGATCGCTGACCGGCGTCTTTTCGATCTTGCAGGCGGCGAGCAGACACGAGAGGGCAAGGACGGTTGCGTGCCGCGGCTCGATCCGAGGGCGGAGCGTGCTCGTGCCGGACTCGACCGAGCTTCGGATCCTGTTTAGAGGCCGCTCGGAATTCTCCACCTCATCATGCTGAGCCGGCCGCAACGCGGCCGAGTTGAAGCATGTCGAGCTTCTGCGTCCTTCGACTCGGGGGCTTCGCCCCCGGCTCAGGATGACGAGATTGGGCGTTTTCAACGGTGTCTTACGTCAAGGCATTCGCGTCGAAAGGATGGCGATCCGTTCGACGCAAGCGACGTCAGCGGGGAGCAAAGGCCTGATCCGTCCCGCGTCATGGTGTTGTGCCGGTAAGACCGTTGCGCTCAGGGCTTGAGCGCGAAGGTCTCGAGCTTGCCGGCGTTGTCCTTGTTGATCAGCACGCAATCCATCAGCTGCTTTTCGGCCTGACCGGTCGACTTCGTCTTCAGGTACTTGTCGGCCTGTTCCACCGCGAGCTGAGCCTGCTGATAGGCGGGTTGGAGTACCGTGGCCTTGATGCCGCCGGCGAGGATGGAATCGCGGACGTCGTTCGAACCATCGAAGCCGACCACGATCACGTCGGTGCGATTGGCGGCCTTCAGGGCCGCGGCGGCTCCCATCGCCATGGTGTCGTTGCCGGAGATGATCCCCTTGATGTCCGGATGGGCCTGCAGCATCGCCTCGGTCTTAGTGAAGGCTTCGGGCTGGCTCCAGTTGGCCGATTGCGACGCCAGCATCTTCAGGTCCGGATAGTCATTGATGACGTCGTGATAGCCCTTGGAACGGATATGGGCGTTGGTGTCGGAATCCTTGCCGACGAGTTCGACGTAGTTCCCCTTCTCGCCCATCAGCTTGACGAATTCCTGCCCGCCGAGTTGGGCCCCCTGGTAGTTGTTGGAAACGATCTGGGACACGGCGACGCCGGTGGCATTGATTTCCCGGTCGATCAGGAACGAGGGAATGCCGGCCTTCTTGGCGTTTTGGACCGCCGTCACGCTGGCATCGGCGCCGGCGTTGTCGAGGATGATGGCCTTGGCGCCGCGCGCGACCACCGAGTCGATCAGCTGGCTCTGCTTGTTGGTGTCGTCGTCATGCGAGAGGACAACGGTGTCGTAGCCGAGCGCTTCCGCCTTGGCCTTGGCGCCATCGGCCTCAGCCTTGAAGAACGGGTTGTCGAACGACGGCGTGATGATGGCGATCAGGTCCTTGGCCTGGGCGCTCGCGCCGAACATCACGGTGCCGGCCAGGAGGGCCGAAAGAAATGTCTGCTTCGAGATCATGGTGGGTGTTCCCTCTCCGAGTTCCGTTTGTTTGTTCGATCGACCTCTTGACGGGACCGTTGATTGAGCCGGCGCCTCAGGTGATGCGTCGAATGCTCGCCGCGATCTCGTCGGGCTCGAAGACACGCTTCCAATCAGGCTGCATGAGCACCGGCTTGCCGAATTCGATGGCCTTGTTGCAGGCATCGGAAAACACGCCCTCGCGTTCCTTGAAGATAACGGAAGCGAGCACGTTGAGATGGCCCAGCAGAAAGTCTCGCGCGGCATCGTAGGGCACGCCGCGGGCCACCACATCGTCCATCGCCTCCCGCATCACCTCGAGCAGCGTCGCGCAGACGGTTTCCGACAGCCCCGGCTCGAGCAGCGCCATCTGCTCCACCGTGACCCGGTGCGAGCGCATCACCGGCTTCCAGATGGTGCGGGCGACCTCCTCGCCGAGCGCATAGTGGTCTTCCGGACCCTGCATCAGCGCGTTGACGATGTGCTGCTTTGCCGCGATGCCGCCGAAATAGTCGGTCTTGGCCGCCATGTCGGTCTCGTCGTTGAAGATCGGCGGGTGGCACGGGTGCGTCACGAAATAGGTGAGGTCGGGCCGCTCGGGCAGATGGCCCGCGTAGGGCGCCGCGGCGTCGAGGATGACCACGATGGTTCCCGCCTTGAGCTTCGGCGAGAGCTGCGTCGCGACCTTGCCGATCACCGTGTCCGGCACGGCCAGGACCACGACCTCGGCACCCTCGAGCGCCCGGTCCGCCTCGACCGTTTCGACACCGAGGTCGTCCTTGAGCCGCTTCTTGCCGGCTTCGCTCAGCTCGACATGGCGTACGTCGAAACGCGAGCCCTTGAGGTTGGCGGCGAGGCGGTAGCCCATCTTCCCGCCGGCGCCGAACAATGCAACCGCAGTCATGATCGTTCTCCTGGCCATAGCTCATATCCATCTGGTATGATCAGTCAATCAGATAATGAGCTGGACTGCTGAAGTCGCTCGTCGGGACTGCGCAGCCGATGCATGATCTTGGCGCGGCTTCGGCCAAAGGCCCTCAGCCCGAATGACCGCGGGAGCGAATTGTTGAACCTCAACGCCCAACCATCCGGCGACGTGATCCGGCTCACCTACCTGATCGAGACCGCGGGCGATCCGCAGGCGGTAGCCCGGAAGATCGCCAGCGATCAGTCCACCGGGACCTTCGTGCCGCTGCCGGGCGAGACTCCCGAACTGAAGGCCCGGGTGGCGGCCCGCGTGGTCGCCTTGCGTGACTTGCCGGCTTCGGATCTGCCGTCCTTTCCCGAAGCCCGCTTGGAGGGTGTCGGCCCCTACCGACGCGCGGAAGCCGATATCGATTTCCCCCTCGATGGCGTAGGAACCGACCTTGCGGCCCTGATGACGATCGCGATCGGTGGCGTCTATTCGATCAAAGGTCTGTCCGGCATCCGCGTTGTCGGCCTGCAGTTGCCGCCGGCCTTCGGCAAGGCTCACCCCGGCCCCCAGTTCGGCACATCCGGCACGCGCCGGCTCACTGGGGTGTCTGGACGGCCCATCATCGGCTCGATCGTCAAGCCGGCGCTGGGGTTGCGTCCGCCTGAGACGGCCGCACTGGTGAAGGAGCTTGTCGAGGCGGACGTCGACTTCATCAAGGATGACGAGAAGCTGATGAGCCCGGCCTACTCGTCTCTTGCCGATCGTGTCGCCGCGATCATGCCGATCATCCTCGATCACGAACAGAAGACCGGCAAGAAGGTGATGTACGCGTTCAACATTTCGGGCGACGATCCCGAGCAGATGCTGCGCGATCACGACGTCGTCGCCGAGGCGGGTGGCAACGCCGCCGTCATCTGCATCAACGCGGTCGGGTTCGGCGGGCTGAAGTTCCTCCGCAAGCGCTCGCGTCTGGCGCTGCATGCGCATCGCGCCGGCTGGGACATTCTCACGCGCCATCCCGGGCTCGGGATGGAGTTTTCGGTCTACCAGCAGTTTTGGCGCTTGCTCGGCATCGACCAGTTCCAGATCAACGGGATCCGCGTGAAATATTGGGAGCCCGACGACAGCTTCGTGCGATCTTTTGCGGCGGTCACAACCCCGCTGTTCTCGCCTGCGGACTGCGCCCTGCCGGTGGTCTGCTCCGGCCAGTGGGGCGGCCAGGCTCCGGAGACCTATGCGCGCACCGGGCAGACCACCGACCTTCTCTACCTCTGCGGTGGTGGAGTCGTGAGCCATCCGGGCGGGCCAGCAGCCGGCGTCCGCGCCGTGCGCCAGAGCTGGGAGGCGGCAGTCGCGGGAGTCCCGCTTGAGGTCTATGCCCGCGAACACCGCGAACTGGCGCAGTCGCTGGAGATGTTCGGCACGTCGGATGCCGCAGCGTGACCGAGGACCCAGCATCGGGCCCCGCGAATGCGGGTCTTCTTCTCAGCTACTACGGCGACGACCTGACGGGCTCGACCGACGTCATGGAGGCGCTCGCCTCGCGTGGCGTTCCGACGGTGCTGTTCACCGGCACACCCTCTCCCGCCCAGCGGGCGCGCTTCCCCGACGCCCGGGCGATCGGAATCGCAGGCACGAGCCGCAGCGAAACCCCGGCCTGGATGGAGGAAAACCTCACGCCGATCTTCGCGACGATGCGCGGTTTCGAAGCAGCGATATGTCACTACAAGGTGTGCTCGACCTTCGACTCGAGCCCGAGAGTCGGAAGCATCGGCAAAGCCGCCGAGATCGGCGCGACCGTGTTCGGGCAGGACGTCGTGCCGGTGGTCGTCGGCGCGCCGCAACTCAAGCGCTACACCGTCTTTGGCAACCTTTTCGCCGCCTTCAGGGGCGAAGTGTACCGCATCGACCGGCATCCCGTGATGAGCCGCCATCCCGTAACCCCGATGGTCGAGGCCGATCTCCGCCTCCACCTCGCCGCTCAGACCGATTGGCCGGTTCGCCTGGTCGATGGCGCGGCCATGGTCGACGCCGATCCGTCCGGCCCCGTGGATCGGGCGCTGCAAGGCGGCAAAGGCCTGTTGATCCTGGATGTCGCCGACCCGGCCACCCAGGCCGAGGCCGGGCGGCAGCTCTGGCGATTGGCGGCGAGCGGAAGACGCTTTGTCGTCGGGTCGTCGGGAATTGAATATTCTCTTTTGCCCGAATGGGCGCGGCTCGGCCTGATCGCCGGCCCGGCGACGTTCTCGGCGGTCGGCGCAGTCGAACGCATGGCCGTGGTCTCGGGCAGTTGTTCCCCAACCACGGAAGCGCAGATCCACGCCGCTTTGGCCAATGGCTTCGAGGGGATCGCGTTGGATCCGCGTGACCTCATCGCTCGGGAGCCGGAGCGTGTGATCGCGCAGGCTATCGAGAAGGGCATTGCGATCCTGCGGCGTGGGCGCAGCGTGCTCGTCTATACGGCGCTCGGACCCGCGACCGACCTCGGCGCGGAGATCGACGGTGCCACCGGCGGGCGGCATGGTATCGGGCGTGGCCTCGGTCGAGTCCTGAGCGGACTTGTGCGGGCGGAATCGCTGCCGCGCGCCGTCGTTGCGGGGGGCGACACGTCGAGCCATGCTCTTCATGAGCTTGGTATTTTCGCGCTTACGACGCGCATGCCGTTGCCGGCCTCGCCCGGCTCGCCGCTCTGCCTTGCGCACAGCGAGGCGGCAACCTTTGACGGCTTGGAAATCGCCTTCAAAGGCGGCCAGATCGGGGACGATCAGTATTTCGCGCGGATCAGGGACGGCGCGATCTAGCCCTTTCCCGGGTGCCAAAAGTTGCTGAGGTCGCGATCACCACCTGCAGATGTAGTGACGCGTCCAATGGGTGAAATGACCGCGGTCGATCACCTCTGCCGGCTCGGCGGCGAAGACCAGGTCCGGGTCACGCTGCGATGACGTTCAATTCACAATGTTTGTTTAGCCGGACTTCAGGGTCGTCCGGCTATTCTCGCAACCTGGAGGAATGATGTTCCGACGGGTAACACGGTTCATCTCGCAATTTGTCCTTGGGCTGAACCGGGGCGCGAACACACGTCACATTCTGTTTGCGACGACCTGCGCGGCGCTTTTCGCCCTGTGTATGATCTTCGCTTGGGTGACGTTCAACGCACGCCGAGACGTCAGCCGGGACGTCGCCGTCGCAGCCGGGAATCTGGCTTCGGCCGTCGCGCATGACGTCGACCGCAATTTCGAACTCCTCGACCTTTCGCTGCAAAGGGTGATCGCAGCCTGGAGCGACCCCAATTTCCAGGGGCTGAACCCGAGCTTGCGGCAGCGCATGCTCTTCGATGGCACGATCGCGGCGCGTGACACGGGTTTCATGCTCGTCCTCGACGAAACCGGCACCGTGCGCGCCAGCTCCAAGGAGCCCAATCCCGCGCCGGACAATTTCGCGGATCGGGATTATTTCCGCGTTCACGTCACCAGTGGTCTTGGGCTTTTTGTCAGCAAGCCTTTCCTCAGCCGTATCAGTGGCAAGTGGATCGTCGCGCTGAGCAGGCGTATCGACAAAGCGGACGGGACGTTTGGTGGCGTGGCGCTCGCGTCGCTGCAACTCTCGTACCTCGACCAGCTCTACTCGGGGCTCAACCTCGGTACCGACGGCACGATTACGCTGTTCAGGAATGACGGGACGGTGGTGACGCGCAGCCCCTATGTGCAGAGCGACATCAACCGCAGCTTCAGGGCGACGGACGGGTTCAACCGTCTGCGCTACGACCGGTCAGGATCGTTCGAAGGCGAGTTGCCGATCGACGGCGTTCGGCGTCTGATTTCTTACCATCAGCGTCGGCAAGCTGCCGCTGATCCAGGTGGTCGAAGTCTCAGCAGACGAAGCTTACGCCGCCTGGTGGCGCAAGACCTTGATCGTGGGCGGCGTTCTGGCGCTGCTCTGTTTGAGCTCCCTCTCGCTCCTTCTTCTACTCTATGCCGAACTTGCGCGGCGCCTCGAGATTGAAGAAGCGCTCGCCCGCCTCGCCACCACGGACGCGCTGACGGGCGTCGCGAACCGACGCCGGTTCGACGAGGGTCTGACTGCCGAATGGAATTGGGCGGTTCGCGGACATACGCCGCTGGCGATGCTGATGATCGATGCCGACGACTTCAAGGTCTACAACGACACCTTCGGACATCAAAAGGGAGACGATCTGCTTCGGTCCATTGCGCGATGCATAGCCCGCAACGTCCACCGTCCAGGCGATATCGTGGCCCGCTACGGCGGAGAGGAGTTCGCGGTGCTTCTGCCGGGCACGACCCATGCCGGCGCACTCAGGGTTGCTGAAGCGGTTCGCCTCGCTGTCGCCGATCTCGGAACGCCGAACCCAGCCGCACGCGGCAGCATCGCCACTGTCAGCATCGGCATCGCGGGCCTCGTTCCGAAGCTCGAGCAGGTGCCCGACCTCTTGATCAGTGCGGCCGATTTGGCCCTGTACAAAGCGAAGGCGGGGGGCAGGAACTGCTGTCGAATGGCGGGACACCAGGTTCTCGAAGCCGCGGCGTGATCATCGTCGGTTGACCGCGCCGCAGCGAGGCGGCACGCTTCGGAGCGTCACGACCGGCCGAAACTGGCGACCGTCTCCGATGCACCCCGTTTCAACAAGGACGCGAGAGCGTCTTCGACGGCCGTGCGGAACGCATCGGATTGCGGGAGATCGTCACCGAAGACGGATCGGATCGATACGCAAGCGGCGACAAGCGGCTTCGCCTCGGTCAGGCCGGCAGTCCGGCCGCGGAGGTCATCGGCCAAGGGGTCGCGCACGTCGATGGGTCGCCCATGCTCGTCCAGGCCCGTGACGTAGCGCATCCAGGCCGCGACCCCGAGCGCCAGCCGCGCGTAGGGCTGGCCTGACGCGAGCCGGGCGCGCACCGTGTGAAGCAGCCGTTGCGGCAACTTTTGGGAGCCGTCCATGGCGATCTGCCAGGTGCGGTGGCGCAGCGCGGGGTTGCGGAAGCGCTCGACCAGCGAGGACGCGTAGGCCGGAACATCGAGGCCTGACACGACCGGGAGCGTCGGGGCGGCCTCTTCCAGCATCAGACCGCGGACGAGCTCGGCGAACCCCGGTGCCGCCATCGCTTCGGCGACCGTCTCGTGGCCCGCCAGATAACCGAGGTAGGCGAGCGTCGAGTGGCTGCCGTTCAGCAAGCGCAGCTTGGCCAATTCGTACGGTGCGACGTCGGACACGAAGGTCGCGCCGGCCGCGTCCCAGGCCGGGCGGTCGAGTGCGAAGTCGTCTTCGATCACCCATTGGCTGAATGGCTCGGTCATGATCGGCCACGCGTCGTGGCAGCCGAGCGCCGCCGCGACCGTGGCGCGGTCCGCATCGGTGGTGGCCGGCACGATGCGATCCACCATGGTCGATGGGCAGCGAAGCTCACCGGCGACATACCGCCCGAGATCGGGGTCGCGCAGGGCTGCGAAGCGGGACAGCACGCGATGCAGCGTTGCGCCGTTGTGCGGAAGGTTGTCGCAGCAAAGCGCCGTAAAGGCCGGCGAGCCTGCGGCGCGGCGACGACGGAGGGCCTCGACAATGAAGCCGGGCGCCGAGCGTGGCGCGTCTGGGTGGGCCAGGTCGTGCCGGACATCCGGATGATCTTCGTCCAGCTCCCCGGAGGCTGGCGAATGGCAGTAGCCCTTCTCTGTCACGGTCAGCGACACGATGCGCGTCGTGGGCGCCGCGAGGGCGGCGACCAGCATTTCCGGGTCTCTCGGGCGCCACCAGCAGGCCGGAGAGGCTTCCGATGACCTGCAGGCGCTCGCCTGCCGCATCCCGAACGGCCAGCGTATAGAGCCCACCCTGCGGTTGCAGGGCTTCGCGCGTATCGGGGCTCCGAAGAGAAGCGCCGAGAATGCCCCAGCGGCGGTCCCCTGACGCAATCACCGAATCGGTATAGGCGGCCTGGTGAGCACGGTGAAAGGCGCCGATCCCGAGATGGACGATGCCCGTCGTGACCTCCGAACGGTCGTAGCCGGGTCGCGTCACGGCTGCGGGCAGGAGGCCGAGGCTGAACGGCGAAAGGCGTGGGCGGTCGCTCATCGGCTGATTTACGTCACATCGAGCCCCGGGTTGTGGACCTGAATCGGGTCAGGTCGTCGGACCGCAACGGATGTCAGGAGCGACACAGGCGTGTTCACGATTGACCGCTGTCATGGGGATCGGCCTCCTTGCCGGCCGGGGACATCACAGCTTGTCGAGCCGCTTGGCAAGCGTTAGGCGAGATCGTGCGCCTCGCCCCGCCGAACCGCATTTTTACCCCTCAAGGAGCCGCTCGATGCGACAGGGTTGGAGATGGTACGGACCGAAGGCCTGGGTTTCGCTCGACGACGTGCGCCAGGCTGGGGCGACCGACGTTGTTTCGGCGCTGCACGAGGTGCCGATCGGCGAGGCCTGGACCCGACATGGGGTGGCGGCCCGCAAGGAGCTGATCGAAACCACGCCAACGGGACGCGTGCCGTTGCGCTGGTCGGTGGTGGAGAGCATTCCCATTCCCGACGTCGTCAAGCGGCGGGGTGGTGCCGCCAAGGCCGAAATCGAGGCTTGGATCGCTAGCCTCGAAGCGGTCGCGGACTGTGGCATCGGGGTGATCTGCTACAATTTCATGCCGGTGGTCGACTGGACCCGCACCGACATCGACTATCCGCTGCCGACCGGTGCCACGGCCATGCGGTTCGATCAGGACCGCTTCGCCGCCTTCGATCTTCACATCTTGCAGCGCCCTGGTGCCGAGGGCGACTACTCGGAACGGGGACCGCACCCGTGCCCGAGACACCTACAACGCCATGTCGGACGGGCAGCGTGACGCACTCACCCGCAACATCGCCAGCGCGCTGCCCGGCTCGACCAGCGAGCCCATGACAGTGCCGGCCTTTCGTGATCGGCTCGAATCGTATCGGGACATCGGCCCCCCCCAGCTGCGTCAGCATCTGATCGAATTCCTCCAGGCCGTCACGCCCGCCGCCGAGGCACGCGGGGTCAAACTCACACTGCATCCCGATGATCCGCCGCGCCCGCTCTTCGGCCTTCCGCGCATCGCCTCCACCGCGGACGACTATGCGGCGCTGTTCGAAGCCGTGCCCTCGCCGGCCAACGGGATGTGCTACTGTACCGGCAGTCTTGGCGTCCGTGGCGACAACGACCTTCCGGCGATCGCACGGCGCTTCGCGTCCCGCATCCATTTCGCCCATCTTCGAGCGACCAAGCGGGAAGGCGACGGCCGCTCGTTCTACGAGTCCGACCATCTCGGCGGCGACGTCGACATGGTGGCTGTCCTGCGGGAACTCGTCAGCGAGGATCGCAAGCGCGGGCCGGGCGACACGATCGTGTTCCGGCCCGACCACGGCCACCGCATGCTGGATGACCTCCGCAAGGAGGTCAGCCCCGGCTACCCGGCGATCGGCAGGCTCAAGGGCCTGGCCGAACTGCGCGGCATTCTCCACGCCTTGGGTGCCCCGCCGGATTGACACACCGGGAATAAGTTTGGGGGCCCGCGGAGCGGCCGCGTGGTGCTGGGATTCCGAACTGCGGCTCCGACGCGAGCGCATGGGAGGCAGAAGCGCATTGTTCTTGCTCGGCGTTTGTGCCACGCCCACTTGGAATTCAAGTCGGTTGCGGCCCCGCGTTCGAGCCGCAGGAACAGCAAATGGCATACGATCTGATCGTCGTCGGCACCGGCCCGGGAGGGTACGTGTGCGCCATCCGGGCGGCACAGCTGGGGTTGAAGACGGCGGTCGTGGAGAAGCGTCCGACCTTCGGGGGGACGTGCCTGAACATCGGCTGCATCCCATCGAAGGCGCTGCTCTACGCGACCGAGATGTTCGACGCCGCGGGCCACCAATTCGCACCGCTGGGCATCAAGCTGCGGCCGCCGGAACTCGACTGGACCACGATGGGCAAGCATCGCGACGATACGGTCGCGGCCAACGTCAACGGCGTCGCTTTCCTGTTCAAGAAGAACAAGGTCGACAGCTTCATCGGCACCGGCCGCATCGCCGGGCCGGGCAAGGTCGAGGTGACGGCGTCTGACGGCGCCGTTCAGCGTTCTCGAAACCAAGGCGATCGTGATTGCCACCGGGTCCGATGTCGCGACCCTGCCCGGCATCGAGATCGACGAGAAAACGGTCGTATCCTCCACGGGCGCGCTGGTGCTTGAGCGCATCCCGAAGAAGCTGGTCGTCATCGGGGCCGGCGTGATCGGGCTTGAGCTCGGCTCCTGCTATAAGCGTCTCGGGGCGGAGGTGACGGTGGTCGAATACCTCGACCGCGTGCTGCCGGGTATGGATGCGGAAGTCTCGAAGCAGTTCCACCGCATCCTCGAGAAGCAGGGCTTCGTCTTCCATCTCGGCCAGAAGGTCACGGCAGTCGAGAAGACCGAAACGGGCGCCACGGTCCGGTTCGAGCCGGCCGCCGGCGGCGCAGCGGCCAGCCTCGATGCCGATGTCGTGCTGATGGCTGTCGGCCGGCGGCCCTACACGGCAGGCCTTGGGCTGGAGCAGGCAGGCGTCGCGACGGAGCGGGGCAGGGTGATCATCGACGACCACTTCCAGACCAATGTGCCGGGAATCTACGCCATCGGCGACGTGGTGCGCGGACTCATGCTGGCGCACAAGGCCGAGGACGAGGGCGTCGCGGTGGCCGAGATCCTCGCAGGCCAGGCGGGGCATGTGAACTACAAGGTGATCCCGAGTGTCGTCTACACCATGCCTGAGGTCGCGGCGGTTGGCGAAAGCGAGGAATCGCTGAAAGCGGAGGGCCGCGCCTACAAGGTCGGAAAGTTCCCGTTCACGGCAAACGGCCGAGCTCGGGCCATGCGGCACACGGACGGCTTCGTGAAGGTGCTGGCCGATGCCGAGACCGACCAGGTGCTCGGGGTCCATATCATCGGCGCCGTGGCGGGCGAGCTGATCCAGGAGGCGTCCGTGCTCATGGAATTCGGTGGCTCCTCCGAAGACCTGGCGCGCACCTGCCACGCGCATCCGACAATGTCGGAGGCGGTCAAGGAGGCCGCCATGGGGGTGGAGAAGCGGTCGATTCACATCTGACCGCGTCTGAGATCCCATAGGCCAGTCATTGTATTCCGGCGATTCTGACGCTATTTGGCGTCGAATGGGACGGCATAATGTTGGTGAACACGACGGGCCTCGCTCAATATGCAGACGGCGGATTCTTCGCGCCAAGCAGGATCGCGTCTGCTTTTCGCACCACAAGCGAGGAGATCGCGCGAACAGCTGGGCTCGGAAAGGACGCTGTCCAGCGTAAGGACCGCGTGCGCTCAGACAAAACGCAGCGTCGTCTACGCGAGATGATCGAGATCGTGAACAAGGTCGAGCCACGGTTCGGCTCGGCGCTGATGGCCTACGCCTGGTACCGATCCGAGCCGCTTTCCGGCTTCTCCGGCCAGACCGCAATGCAGCTTGTGCGTGATGGTAGGGCTGGTGAGGTGCTCGACTACATCGATGGCGTGGACGCCGGCGTCCACGCCTGATCGTGCCGACCCGCTATGAAGGGACGCTCTTCCGGGCGCTGAATCCCATTTATGCACAAGACCCTTTCTCGGGGAAGGGAGCTGAAGTCTACGGCGGCCGCTTCAATCGCCGGGGGACGCCGGCCCTCTATTGTTCGCTGTCGGTCATGACGGCTTTGCGGGAAGCCACCCAGGTCGGCAATCTTCAGCCGACCACGCTGGTCTCTTACGAAGCGGAGATCGAGAGCATCTTCGATACGGGCGACGATGCCGCCCTCCATGCCGTTGGAATGGAGGCGGCTGCTCTCTCGGATTCCTCGTGGCGCGATCAAATGAGGACTTCGGGCGAGGCAAGGACGCAGGCTTTCGCCCGACGGTTGATCGCGCAGGGCTACAATGGAATGCTGGTCCGAAGCTTCGCCCCAGGCGCGACAAACGGAGACATAAACCTTGTGCTTTGGCGCTGGGGTACCACCGCGCCAGCGCGTCTCGTTTTGATCGACGATGAGGGCCGGCTACGGCGGTAACCATCCCGTCGTTCGTCACCCGCGAAGCCGGCGTCCTGCGAAAGAGGTGCGTCGGCGAGCCTCTTCCATCAATGGACAAAGCCAAGCCGAAGTCGAACAACCGGCACCCTTTCAAGGCCCTGTTAAGGTCAACAATTCACATTGCGCGGGCGCGCCGATCAGCGGCGTTCAGCTTGAAAGACAAGCCGTCCGACATGAGTGCATCCCGTGAGTCCCTCGCTTTCGCCAATGACACCAAGACGGAGAATCCGGCGCATCCGGATCTGGCTGCGCTCTATCACGGCATCCTGACGCAACTTGCAGAAAACCTTGAAGGGCTTGTGGCGCAGGCCTTCGCGGCGCACGCGGCCCGCCATGGCCTGTTGCTGCCGGCCGCGGTCAAGGAGGCTCTTGCGATCCGCGCGCCGGTGCCGGATCGGTCCGACGCGCCAGCGCCGACCGGCAATGCCGGACTCGATTTTCTCAACGACCAGTTGCACCGAAACGCCCCGGGGCTGGTTCAGCAGAATGCGGTGCCGACGCCGCCCTGGCTGCAGCCTTTTACCTTACCCGAAAAGGTCCGTTTCACCCGCACCCCCGACCCAGTGATGCGATGGGAGAGAGCCGCCCCGACGCACGCAGAGCTTGCCGCCGCGGCGCGGTCGGCTGCCGAGCAAGCTGCCCGCCAGGCTCTCGACGAGATGCAGCAGGCACAAGCCGACACCGCCGACCCGGCCCTGCCGACGTGGCGCCGCCCCTACACGTTGCCGCCGAACGTCCGTTATACCCGCACGCCCGATCCGCGCCCCCAGCAGGAAGGCGCGGCGCGTACGATGACCGTGACACAGACCGTCACGACGGTGGACACCGTGACGTTTCCCGCTGCCGAACCTGCACAGCCGCCCGGCATCACGATCGAGGCGGCGCTGGCGCCGGTGCCGGATGCGAGGCCGGCTGGAGCGGCGGATCTCGGCAACTTCAGCCTGAGCGCCACGATCGCGCACCGTCCGTCCGTGGCGCTCGGCCTTCCGACTTGGCTCACCATGCCTGTGCACCTGGAGCAGCGAACTTCCGTGCCTGACGAGGAGGAGGTCGCTGCATCCGAGGACGATGCGGATGTCGAACACGTCCTAGAGGACACCAGCGAAGCCGAGGAGGGGGGCCAAGACGACCAGGGTGAAGCCGAGGACGGCGACGACGAGGCATGGGCAGACGATGTCTCGGCCGAAGACGAAACCGAGGCGGAAGCCGAGGTGGCGCCGGCACGGCGCGCGTTCGCGTCGCATGGCCTCTCGGCTTTCGAGCACGCGGTGCACTTCGAAGGCGATCCCGACAGCTACGAATATCCCGACTGCGATCTCCTTGCGCCGCCGCAGAAGCAGCAGGGACTCGCCATGTCGCGCGAGACGCTGGAGCAGAATGCCCGCCTGCTCGAAGGCGTGCTGGAGGACTTCGGCATCCGCGGCGAGATCATCGCGGTGCGCCCCGGACCGGTGGTGACGCTCTACGAGTTCGAGCCGGCGCCTGGGGTGAAGTCCAGCCGCGTCATGAACCTCGCAGACGACATCGCCCGCTCCATGTCGGCTGTCTCAGCCCGCGTCGCGGTGGTCCAGGGCCGCAACGTGATCGGCATCGAACTGCCGAACGAGCATCGCGAGACGGTGTTCCTGCGCGAGCTGATCGCTTCGAACGAGTTCGGCGAGTTCGACCCACAAGCTCGCCATCGCGCTCGGCAAAACCATCGGGGGCGAGTTGGTCATCGTGGATCTCGGCCGTATGCCGCACCTGCTGGTGGCCGGCACGACCGGCTCGGGCAAGTCGGTGGCCATCAACACGATGATCCTGTCGCTGCTCTACCGGCTGCGGCCGGAAGAGTGCCGCCTCATCATGGTCGATCCCAAGATGCTGGAACTGTCGATCTACGACGGCATCCCGCACCTGCTGACTCCTGTCGTTACGGACTCCAAGAAGGCCGTGATCGCGCTCAAATGGGCGGTCCGGGAGATGGAGGACCGCTACAAGAAGATGGCGAAGGTCGGCGTCCGCAACATCGACGGCTTCAACGCCCGGGTCACGGAGGCCCGGGAGAAGGGCGAGGTCATTACCCGTACGATCCAGCAGGGCTTCGATCGCGAAACCGGCGAGCCGATGTTCGAGACCGAGGAGATGGACCTCGCGACGCTGCCCTACATCGTCATCATCGTCGACGAGATGGCCGACCTGATGATGGTGGCCGGCAAGGAGATCGAAGGCGCCATCCAGCGCCTCGCCCAGATGGCGCGCGCGGCCGGCATCCACCTCATCATGGCGACCCAGCGGCCTTCGGTCGACGTCATCACCGGCACGATCAAGGCCAATTTCCCGACCCGAATCTCCTTCCAGGTCACCAGCAAGATCGACTCGCGCACCATCCTGGGCGAGCAGGGCGCGGAGCAGCTGCTCGGGCAGGGCGACATGCTGCACATGGCCGGTGGCGGGCGGATCGTGCGCGTGCACGGACCCTTCGTGTCGGATGGCGAAGTCGAGAAGGTGGTGTGGCATCTCAAGGCGCAGGGACGCCCCGAATACCTCGACATCGTAGCCGACGGCGACGAGTCCGGCGGCGTTCAGGCCATGGCGCCGGCCCCCGAGGAGGAGGAGAGCGAGGGCGCGGTGTTCGATCGCGGCAACTTCAGCGACGAGAGTGCCGACCTCTATGATCAGGCCGTCAAGATCGTGCTGCGCGACAAGAAATGCTCGACCTCCTACATCCAGCGTCGCCTCCAGGTCGGCTATAACAAGGCCGCCTCGATCGTGGAACGGATGGAGAAGGAGGGCCTCGTCGGGCCGGCCAATCCCACCGGCAAGCGCGAGATCCTCAACTTCAGCCGCGACCACTCGCGCGTGATCTTCATGCGCGAGGCGAACTGAGGGCTGATCAGAAAGGACGAGGAGCGGCGCCCACGCGACGCCGCTTCTCGTCGGATCGGCGCGAATGTTTCAAAGGTTGGCCCTGAACAGCTGATGTCCTATGTCGGTGCGGCGAGCACCGACCTATGGCGACCTACTTCACCAGCGATACGCATTTCGGCGATATCCGCATCCTGCGGATTGACAAGCGGCCGTTCAAGTCGCTGGACGAGCACGATGCGGCTCTCGTCGCAAACTGGAATGCCACGGTCGCGCCCGGCGACACCGTCTGGCACCTCGGCGACTTCGCGCTGGGGCCGAGCGACGACCGGGTCGCGGCGCTCCTGGCGAGTTTGCAAGGCGAGAAGCACCTCATCACCGGCAACAACGACGGGCCGGGCACGCTGGCGGCTCCCGGTTGGGCCAGCATCGGCCAATACGAGGAACTCGAGGTCGACGCCACGCGGCTGGTGCTTTGCCACTATGCGTTCCGGACCTGGAACGCGATGGGGCGCGGCGCGCTGAACCTGCATGGCCACTCGCACGGCCTTCTGAAAACCCAGCCGAAACAATACGACGTGGGGGTCGATGTGTGGGACTATCGCCCGGTGACGCTGAGCGAAATTCGCGGGCGCCGCCGCACAACGCGCGTCCGAACGCTCGCGTTCCGCCGCGACGCCTGACCTGGCGCCCGTCCGTCTAAACCACGGAGTGCTGGTCAGTCGAGCGGAGAGAACGCCCGTAGGCTGGACAGCCACGATTGCGATTTTCCGGTGATCTCTTCCGGCAAACGGCTGGACAATTGCTCCGGTTTCGCCCGTTGGGGCGCCGGCTGCGCTTTCGGCGCCACCTTCGCGACACGCTTGCCCACCGCGGCCTTCGTCGCACCAGCAGGCTGATCCGTGACGGCCGCAGGGCTCGCCGGAGTTGAAGATGCCTCCGCCGCCGGAGCGGTCGGCACCGCATCAGCCGAGCCCAGATTGAGCCAGCCCTTCAGCACGCCCATCGTGCCGGACTTTCGGCTCGTCCTGCGCGGTGGCGGGTGTGGTAGCGCTGGGCACCACGGTCGTGGTCGTGGCGATCGGAGCGGTGGACGGCGCTTTGGGGTGCTTGCCCGTCGGCGCGTTGACGGGGACGGTGGCGGTCGGCGTCGTATCCGCCACGCTCACAACGGTTGCGACCGGCTGCGCATCAACGGCGGGCGCTGATTGGGGCGTTTCCGCACTCTGGCCGAACAAGCTCTTCAGGGCCCCCAAAGTGGATGACTTCGGCTCTTCCGAAGCATAGGCCGATGGTGCCGCCTGGAACGTTGCGGGGACCAGGGCCGGGCTGGACGGTGCCGCCGACGCGACCTTCGTTTCGCCCGAGGCGGCCTTGGCCACGGTCGCCCGCGCTGCCTTTGCGGCGGCAACCTGAACGACCGCCGGCTTGCTCTTCGAACTCTCCTCCAACGCGATTTCCTGGGCGCCAGCCGCGAGCGCATCGGGACGGCTCACTTCAGCAATCCGTTGAGCCTTGAACTGCGTCGTTCTGGCCGCCGTCGGCATAGAGGATCTTGACCGGCTTGACGCCCTTGCTCACGAGCTCGGCCACCTCGTGATCGTCGGACGCAGCCTTGGCGTCGACCGCGGTCTTCACTTCAGGGTCTTCCTGCAACGGCGGACAAGCCGACAACGCGTCGAAGGAGCCGCTCTTCGGTGTCGCGCCGAACACATACTTCTTGTTGCAGACGCCGACCGGCGTCTCGAGCTTGGTGACTTCGAAATAGTCCGAGCCCTTCTTGAGCTCGCGCCAGAACGGCATGTTCGGGTCGAGCCGGAGCTTGGCCAGGTTCTCGGCCGTCATGTGGAACGGGTAGCTCTGCATCTGCACGGCGCGCTGGCCGCCCGCGAAGGATTCGCGCGCGATCGCGTAGATCTCCTCGATCTGCTTGTCGGTCATCGAGAAGCAGCCGGCCGAGGAGCAGATGCCGTGCACCATGATGTTGCCGCCGTAGCGCCCGTTGGCGCGGTCGATAGGCGTTCGGGTAGCCGACGTTGAAGGAGAGGTAATAATGCGAATTCGGGTTCATCGACCCGGGCGTGATCGTATAGAAGCCTTCCGGCACCTGCCGATCGCCTTCCGTCTTCTTCGGGCCGAGTTGGCCCGACCAACGGCACATCGGATAGGTCTTGAACAGGACGTATTTGCCGTCCGTCTTCTGCTTCCAGATCTCGAGCTCCGCCTCCTTCTTGTAGGCGCGGATCAGCGTCGGGGCGTTCTGGTTGGTGTTCTTTGCGCGCATCAGCTCCAGGGTTTCGGGAGAGAGCGGCGCGAAAGCGCGATATTCAGACGGCTTGAAACCCTGGTCTTCACACCCCGCCAGCAAGGTCGCCGCACCGAAGCTGAGAGCCAGCGAGGTGACCAGGCTGAAGGTTCGGCGCAACGCCATCGTGTTCGGATCCGTACTGCCGTGGAGCCGCCGATACGCGCAGCTTCACCTGCCAAGATTTACGCCTTCTAACCTTACCGTCCGGTTACGGCAAGGCGAGCGCCCTCGGCGAGCAGATGTCAGCCGGAAAGTTCCCGGCTCACGAACATTTAAACGCGGCGTCCGATTGCCATGAATTTGGCGGCACGATCGTCCCGAATCTGCTCCGGCGTCATGCCGTCGAACCGGTTCAGCGTCTCCGCAATGGCGTCTCCGGTGGCTGCAATGGCGGCCTCCGGATCGCGATGCGCACCGCCGGCCGGCTCGGCCACAACGGTATCGATGATGCCGAAGCGCAGCAGATCCTGGGCGGTGATCTTCATGTTGGTCGCGGCATCCTCGGCCCGGGCCGAGCTCTTCCACAGGATGGCGGCTGATGCTTCAGGAGAAGCCACGGTATAGATCGAGTGCTCGAGCATGATCACCCGGTTGGCGGTGGCGATGGCTACCGCGCCGCCGGACCCGCCCTCGCCGATCACCACAGCGATGTTCGGCGAGCCGAGCGCCAGGCAGGCTTCCGTCGACCGTGCAATGGCTTCGGCCTGGCCGCGCTCCTCGGCCTCGATGCCGGGAAACGCGCCCGCCGTGTCGACGATCGACAGGACCGGCAGGTTGAATTGGTCGGCAAGCCCCATCAGCCGCGCCGCCTTGCGATAGCCCTCGGGCTTGGCCATGCCGAAGTTATGGCGGACGCGGCTTTCCGTATCCCAGCCCTTCTCCTGCCCGAGGATGCAGACCGATCGCCCTCGAAAGCGCCCAAAGCCGCCGACGATGGCCGAGTCCTCGCCGAAAACCCGGTCACCCGACAGCGGGGTGAAATCCGTGATCAGCGCCTTGGCGTAATCCGAGAAGTGCGGGCGCTGCTGATGCCGCGCCACGAGAGTCTTCTGCCACGGGGTCAGCGCCAGATAGAGATCGGCCAGCGCCTTCTCGGCCTTGAGTTCGAGGCGCGTCAGTTCCTCGCCGATCGGCACCGCGCCCTCGTCGGCCGAGACCTGCCGCAGTTCCTCGATTTTGGCTTCGATCTCCGCGACCGGCTTTTCGAAATCGAGATAGGCGCGCATGGGCGATGGACGATCCGGCTCTCATGGGCGCACGGCGGGTCATCCGGCCCGGATCGCACGCGAAGCCGCGACCCTTATCGTCGTGACCCCGGTAAGGCAAGGCGATGAGAAGGTGTGAAGAAGTCTTGACCCAATTGGGATACCGTCGCGGCAGGCTGGTGCTGCAAGGTTGACGGCAGCGGTCCTCGCGCCAACAGTGCGCCCAGCTATTGGAGGCGAGTGCGGATGAAGGTCTCCCTCATTCAGATGAACTCGGTATCCGACAAGGCCGCGAACCTCGCGGCTGCGCGGGCACTGGTCGAAGCCGCGGTGGCCGAAGAGCGGCCGGACTGGATCCTGCTGCCGGAATGCTTCGACTATATGGGCGGCACGCGAGAGTCGAAGCGTGCCGCGGCCGAGGTGCTTCCCGGTGGTCCGGGCTACAGCATGATGCAGGAGCTTGCGTCGCGGCATCGCGTCTTCATCCACGCCGGCTCGATCCTGGAAAAGATCGAGGGCGAAGAGCGGCTGCACAACACCACCGTCGTGTTCGACCGGACCGGCCGGGAGATCGCGCGCTACCGCAAGATCCACATGTTCGACATCACCGCCCCGGATGGAACCGAGTACAAGGAAAGCGCAGCGTTCAAGCGCGGCGAAGCGGTCGTGACCTACGACTGCGAGGGGGTCACGGTCGGCTGCTCGATCTGCTACGACCTGCGCTTTCCGGCGCTGTTCCAGGCGCTGGCCGACAAGGGCGCCGAAATGATCGCGCTTCCGGCGGCCTTCACGCTGCAGACCGGCAAGGATCACTGGGAGGTGCTCTGCCGCGCCCGCGCCATCGAGACCGAGACCTATTTCTGCGCCGCCGCGCAGACCGGTTCGTTCAAGCAGGGCAACGAGACGCGGCAGACCTATGGCCATTCGCTCGTCGCCGACCCGTGGGGGCACGTGGTCGCGCGCGCCTCGGACGGGCCGGGCTCTGTCGCGGCGCGGATCGATCCCGAGCGCGTCAAGCGCGTGCGGCGGATGATCCCGGTGGCTCAGCATCGCGTGCCGCTGGAGGCGTGAGCGTCATGACAACTCTGTCGCAAGATCCACGGCTTGCATTCGACGATGCCCATCTGCTTGGCGACGAGGCCCGCCGGTCGCCAGAGATGGAGGCGGTCTGGACGTGGTTGGTGGAGCAGGATGCCGGCCTGCCGAACTGGCTCGATCTCCCCGTCGTCGAAGCGCGCCGCCAGCACAACGCCCAGGCTCTGCGTTGGAACGCGTCGCTGCCCCCGGTGCAGGAGATCGTCAGCCCGGTCGTGCCCGGGCGGAACCCGGTGCCGTGCCAACTGATCGTTCCGCAGCAACCGGATCCGGGATGCATCCTGTTCCTGCATGGCGGCGGCTGGGCCTTCGGCAACCTCGACACGCACCAGCGATTGATGCGCCTGTTGGCACGTGCGACGGGCAAGTGCGTGCTTGGCGTCGACTATCGGCTCGCTCCAGAACACCCGTATCCCGAGCCGCTCGACGACGCCCGCGCGGCCTGGCGATGGCTCGGCCGCGGTGGGGGCCGACCGGCCTGAACTCGCCGGGCCGCGCGTCATCGCCGGCGACAGCGCGGGCGCCAATCTGGCCCTTGGCGTCATGCTGGCGGCCGCCCGCGACGGGTCGCCGATGCCGGACTGCAGCGCTGCTGTTCTACGGCGCCTATGACGCGGCCCAGGACGGCCCGTCCTATCGCCGCTTCGCTGAAGGGTTCGGCCTCACCCGTGCCGCGATGAACCGGTTCTGGCGCTATTACGTGCCGGACCCGCGGCTGCACGGAGATCCGCTCATCAGCGCGCTTCATGCTCCTGATGCGCTGCTGCGCCGCCTGCCGCCGCTGTTCCTCAATGCGGCCGGGCTCGACCCGTTGCTGTCCGACACGCTTGCGCTGGTGAAGCGGCTCGAGTTCCTCGGCGTGCGGCACGAATTCGTGCTGCACGCCGGGGTGCATCACGGCTTCATGCAGATGAGCGCACGGCTTCGCGAGGCGGAGCTGCGATCGAGCGGGCCGCACGGTTTGTCGCCGCGCTGCAACCGAGCGGCCACCATAGTCGCGCTTAAGCCCAATCTTTAGGCGGTGCCACGCAACCAACGGGATTCCTGAACGTATCTCCCATTGCTCGGGCGCGCGTGCGTCGCAAGCCGTGGATAGTCGCGCATGCGGACTGGCCATGAAGGACCGCACCGACTGCGGTGCACAATTGGGAGAGAGAACAGTGGCCGGATTCAGCAAAACCATCGCAGCCTGTAGCATCTTTGGCCTGGCGATTTGCACCGCCGTGGCTCCGGCGAGCGCGCAGCCGATGATGCACCATCACATGATGCATCGCCACATGATGATGCATCACGACAGGATGATGATGCATCACGAGCATAGGATGATGCACCACGATCGCATGATGCATCGACACATGATGCACCGGATGATGCGCCACGCCATGTAGTCACGGGGCGCAGCCGCCGGATTAGCGGCGCAGAGCAAGGCCGCGGCCGGCATCCCACAGGGTCCGGCCGCCGAAAGCCAGGAACATGGCGCCCACAGTGCGGGTAATCCCAACCTGGTGGGCGGCAAAGAAGCGCCGGACGCGGGAGAGTCCGGCGGCGAAAACGATAAGGCCGTAGGCGGGCAGAAAGCCGACAAACGCGGCGCACAGCAAGACCGGAGCGTCGCGCCATGTCAGCCGGTCGGCGTACGGCAGTGCGATCGCCGCAAACATGGCGGTGGCGACGGGGTAGGCCTTCGGATTCGTCAGCCCGAACAGGATGCCCGTCGTTGCGGGACGGCGGGCGCCGATCGGCTCCGGTCGCGCCGAACGTCGCGCCGTAAGCGCTGTCCAGCCGAGATAAACGAGATAACCGCCGCAACCGAGACCGAGGATGTCGAACAGGGTCGGACCAAGCTGGTTCGCACCGACGAGAGCCGCGATGGCGAGCGCGCTCCAGAACACGTCGCCGGCGAGATGCCCGAACAGAAACCGTGAAGCCGCCGGCCGGCCTTCCGCCGCCGCCAGCGCGAAAACAGCCAGGAACGCGGGCCCCGGCGAGATGACATAAGCGAAGCCCGCGAGGGCTGTGGCGAGAAACAACGGGAGGGTCATTGGCGTCCTGACCGAAAAAACATGCGTGATCGCAGATGTGTAAGCCGTTCGACCGCTGTTAAGCCCGCCCCGGGCTTAGCGCGCTCCGGATACCACCGGCCGGGCCGTCTGGCGCCGGCGCTGCGCGTAGCCGGCGATGCCGATCGCCACCAGAAGCGTAAGGCCGTTGAACAGCGGTTCGACCCAGAAACTCCCGCCGAGCTGCTGGATACCGGAAATTCCGATCGCCAGGATGATCACGCCGACGAGGGTCCCCCAGACATTGACACGGCCTGGCTTGATCGTCGTCGAGCCCAAAAAGGCCCCGACCAGGGCCGGCAGGAGAAACTCCAGCCCGACGCTCGCCTGGCCGATGCGCAGCTTGGCCGCGAGCACCACGCCGGCCACTGCGGTCAGCGTACCGGAGGCGACGAAGGCCGCTACCGTGAAGCGCCGCACCGGGATGCCGTTCAGCGCAGCGGCTTTGGGATTGGCCCCGATCGCATAAAGATAACGGCCGACCGGCGTGTACTCCAGCAGGAACCAGAGCAGGACCGCCAGCGCCAGCACGTAGAAGCCGGTGATCGGGACGGCCAGCACGCTGGTGCTGTTGATCAGGAAAAAGCTCGGCGGCAGGGCGCCGATGACTTGCCGACCCTGCGTGTGCCACATGGCGACCGCGTAAAGCACCGTTCCGGTGCCTAGCGTAGCGATGAAGCTGTCGATCATGGCGATCTCAACGAGGAGCCCGTTGAGCAGCCCCACGCAGGCGCCGAGCACGATCACGATCAGCACGGCCGCCGGCCACGGCAACCCGTACCTGACCTGCAAGCGTGATCGCCAGGATGTGCCAGAGGACAATTCCGTATCCCACCGTCAGGTCGATTTTGCCGGTGACCATCGGGATCGTGGCCGCGAGCGCCAGAATCGCGATGATCGCCTTGTCCGAAATGATGGACCTGAGGTTCAGCATGGTCGGATAGGTGTCTGGCAGCACGATCGAGAAGATCGCCGCGAGCAGCACGGCAAGCACGACCAGCCCGTAAACCGGCAGCAGACGGGCCAGCCGCGCGCCGGGAGGCAGGGCCGCAAGCTCGCCCCGCGTGGGTTCGAGCGCACCGGACTTGATCGAATTCATCGCCATGGGCGGATGTCCTACCGAGCGGGCGTCATGCGGCTTCGGAAGCCGAGGCGGTGGAGATGAGACGTTCGGTGGTGAGCGCGGCGCCCGTCAACTCGGCGATGATGCGGCCGCGGTTGAACACCAGGGCGCGATGGCAGATGTGTGCCACCTCCTCGAAATCGGTCGAAACCACCACCACCGCGAGGCCACGTGCCATTGCGGCAGCGATCAGCGCATAGATTTCGGCCTTGGCGCCGACGTCGACGCCCGCAGTGGGGTCCTCGGCGATCAGGAGCTTCCGCCCAGTGTTGAGCCAACGGCCGACCACGACTTTCTGCTGATTGCCGCCCGAAAGGCTTTCGATCGGCAATGCGGGCAGATTCGGCCTCAGATCGACGGTCCGGCCCAGCGCCGCAGCCCGACGCGCCTCGGTGGCCGGGGAAAGGACGGACAGCAGCCGGCGCCCCGCCGCGCCGGGATTGAGGAACGCGTTCTCGCGGATGCTGAGAGCCGGCGCGATCAATTCGTCGACCCGGTCCCGGGCGACCAATCCGATGCTGCCGCTAAGCGCGGAGCGGGGCGAAGACAGATCGAGCGGGACGCCGTCGACAGCGACCGATCCCGTCGAAGCGGCGGCGCCGAAAAGCGCGCGGCCGATGGCCTCCTGTCCGGCGCCGCGCAAACCCACGAGGCCCAGCAATTCGCCCTGCCGGAGGGTGAAGTCGACCGGTCCCGCCGTCGCGGTGGCCAAGGCCCTTGACCTCGAGCCGGACGGGGCCGGGAGCGCCCAGGCCCTTTTCGAAGACCGCAAAGGTGGAGCGGCCGACGATCAATTGCACCAGTTCGTCAGGCGTCGTCTCGTGGACCGGCTTCTCGCCGACGACGAGCCCATCCCGCATGACCACGACGCGGTCGGCGACCCGGAAAATCTCGTCCAGGCGGTGGGACACGTAGATCATTCCGACGCCGCGGTCCTTGAGCCGGCGCAGGGCATCGAAGAGCCGCTCCACCTCGTCGGCCGGAAGGCTCGCGGTGGGCTCGTCCAGCACGAGGAAATCGCAATCGGACACGAGGGCCCGGGCGATCGCGACGAGCGATTTCTCGGTGCGGCTCAAGCTTTGGAGCCGGGTGTCGGGGTGGATGTCACAGCCGACGAGCGCCAACGCTCGCCCCGCAGCCGCCTCGCTTTCCCGCCAATCGATGAGGCCGAACCCCGCGCGGCGCGCATAGCCGCGCGCCATGGCGACGTTCTCGGTGACGGTCATCCAATCGATCAGCCCGAGATCCTGGTGGATGAAGGAGACGGGGCGCCGTACGCCTTTCTGGGCCGCACGGTGTTGATAGACGACGCCGTTTATCGCGACGTGACCTGCATCGGCTTTGTAGATGCCGCCGAGGATCTTGATGAGCGTCGATTTGCCGGCGCCGTTTTCGCCGAGCAGGGCCGTGATTTCCCCTCGGGCAACCGAGAAGCTGACGCCCTTGAGCGCCCGGTTGCCGCCGAAGGCCTTCTCGACACTGTCAAAGCGAAGCTCGGCCCCCATCAGGTCCCTCCCGGACCTCGGCTCTCGCGGCCGATGGACGAGGTTGCGCAGTGCCTCAACATGCTGTCAAGGCAAAGACATCGGTCCCGCCAGTGACATGTCTGGATGAGGAAAAGACTGATCTCCTCAAGGTCGATCGCCGAACGCGGCACCCGTCGCAATCGTCAGGCCAGCTGCACAAAGATGCATAGCTGCGTTGCAGATCAAGCCGGCATGTGCTTAAAAGCGCCCGCCTGACGAAAAGAGCCGCCTGAAGGCGGCCCAAGTCTAGGGCGGAAACGTCCAAAGCTGCGCAGAAGAGGGTCGTTCCGTCTCGATCCTCGGTTAAGCTGCGGTCGATTTTGCAAGCCCGTCTGCGGAATTCCGTAGTGCGGGCTTGATCTGTTTTGAGCAGGTGACGGTCACGATTGCTTGAGAGGCAGGGGCAGGTTCGTCCCAAGCTCGTCGACCCGCTTGAACAGGTCTTCGGAGTCCAAGGGGAGGCGTCGACGCCAGTTCGGGCGCTCCCGGTCGGTGCCCGGCAGATTGATGCCAGCCTGCTCCCCGACAAGGTCGTCGGCCTGTACCGCGACCAGCATCGATGGCGTTTCAGCGATGAAGCGGTGGACTGCGCGGATGATCGGCTCGATCGGCTGGCCGGGTTCGTCGGACAGCTGCGGCTCGCCCACGGCTTCGGCCAGCTTCCGCCGCTCGACCACACGCTCCTCAAGCGCGTGGTTTGCCGCCGTTTCGTCGATCTGCCCGACGGCCTTGCGCTCCTCGATATCCCCGCCACGCCACCAGCCCGCCAGCGGGGCGATGTCATGCGTGGCCGCGCAGGCCACCGCGGTGCGCGGGTAGCTCGCCGGGGGTTTGAACGCGAGTCCGTCGCGCTCGAAAAACAGCACGCGGTAGGACAGGATGTCGTTGCGCGCCAGGGTCTCACGAAACCCGTCCTGCACCGTCCCGAGATCCTCGCCGATGACGAGGCAGCGGGCGCGGTGGCTCTCGAGCGCCGCCTCGGCGAGATTGGCCTCGAAGTCATAGCCGACATAGGCACCGGCCGAGCCGGGTGCGTTGTCCGGGACCCAGAACAGCCGCGACAGGCCCATGGCGTGGTCGATCCGAAGCGCGCCCGCATGCCGCATGTTGGCACGCAGGAGCGGCCCGAGCAGGTTCTCGCCGGTGCGTTCGCGGGCGATCGGGTTCGGGGGCGGCAGGCACCAGATCTGGCCGCTCGCCGAGAATGGGTCGGGCGGAGACCCGACCGACACGCCGCGTGCATAGGCCGACTGCTCGCTCCAAGCCTCGGCCCCGTCCGGCGCCGTGCCGACCGCCAGATCACGGTAGAGGCCGATACCGAGACCGGCTTCGGTCCCTCGGGCTGCGGCTTGGGCCAACTGGCGCTCTGCGAGCCATTGCAGGAAGAGCTGGAAACGCACCCGCACGCCTTGCTCTTCTGCGAAGGCGCGGACCTCGGGGCCGTCAGGGTTTCTGAGGGCTTCGGGCCACCCCATCCAGTCGCGATCCGGCATGGTCTCCGACACGGCTTCGAAGACCGCAAACCGCCGCAACGTCGAGCCGCCGTTGTTCACGAAGCCTTCGAAGGCCTGCACGTCGGCGTCGCCGCTGCGTTTCGCCTGGCGCTGATCGAACGCTCGGAACGCTTTTTCCAGGATCGACTTCTTGGCAGACCAAACCTGCGGGTAGTCGACCAGACGATCGGCGCGCAGTGCGGCGAACCGGCCGGCGCGCCTCATCCAAGGCGGACCGAACAGCGGCTGAATGCTCGGGCAGGTCTGTGACGTCGATGTAGATCGGATCGAGGAAGCGACGGTCGGACGGATGATACGGGCTTGCCCGCTCCCGATTGTTGTTGAACAGGGCGTGGATCGGATTGATGCCGACGAAATCCGCGCCGTGGCGGGCCGCGGCTTCCGAAAATTCTCCCAGCACACCGAAGTCGCCGATGCCGGCGTCCTGACTGCCGCGCAACGTGTAGAGATGCGCCGCGATGCCGTAGGCGCGCCCACCCGCGGCCAACCTGTCCGGCAGGAAGCAGCGCTCAGGTGCAACGGTGAGCGCGCAACGGAGCTCGTCGGCTCCTTCGATGACGAGCTCGTGCCGCCCGAGCGGCTGCGGCGGCAGCACGGCGTCGATCACCGCGACCGGCCGGCCATCGCAGGCCGTCGCGATCCGGCGGCCCATGGCAGAGACGTCGACCGAAAACGCGTCCGTGCTGCCGTCCTCACGGCGGATCACGAGCCGCAGCGGCTTGTCGGGCGCGTCGGGCCCCGCGATGCGCAGCGGAACCGGACGATTGCTCCGGCCGGCGAGGGCACGCGGAAGCAGACGGCGATCACGGAGCCCGGCGAGTTCATCGAGACTGTCCCGCGCTTCGCCGGTCGAGCCGACCGCCAAGCCCATGGCGGCGAGCAGCGCCCGCTTGGTGTCCGGCTGCACGGCGTGGCGCGTGCCGTTCACCTCGAACCATTCGGGCGCGATGCCGGCCGCCAGGGCTAGGCGGTCGAGAACATCGGCCGCAAGCACGCGGCGTCCGCCATCCCCCGCCACGCCTTGCTCTTCGACGAACAGCATCACGGTCCGGGCCGGAACCGGCACTTCGGATTCACCGGGAAGAAGGCGCTCGGCAGGCGCGGCGGCCTGTCCGCTGTCGAGCGCGAGTCGCCAGACGCAGTGACGCCGCGTTTCCGGAAGCAGCAGCGTGGTGTCCGACCGGCCGGCGTGGAAGACTGCGACCACGCGGTTGAAGTGCTCGCCGTCCGCCTCGGCTGCGAGTTCGGCAACGAGCGTGGCGTGGTTGGGGTCGGTCCACTCGCCGCCTGGCGTTTGCCCGTCGGCGAGACGCCAGATCACGTCGGGGAAGCCGGCGCTCTCCGATGCTTGGCCGGTCAGGAAGCGGTCGCGCGTCAGCGCCGGATTGGCGGCGCGCAGCGATGTGAGCAGCGCCACGAAGCCCGGCAGCTCGCCGTCGGCGTCGGCCCAGTCGATCCAGGAGATCGCATTGTCCTGCGCATAGGCGTTGTTGTTGCCGTGCTGGGTCTGGCCGGTCTCGGCGCCCGGACCGAGCATCGGCGTGCCGCGCGACAGAAGCAGCGTGGCAAGCAGGTTGCGCTGGTCGCGACGGCGCGCCTCGCGGATCGCGGCGTCGTCGGTCGGCCCCTCGACGCCGTTGTTCCAGGAGTGGTTGTCGTTGGTGCCGTCGCGGTTCTGTTCGCCGTTCGCGGCGTTGCTGCTTCTGCGTATAGGAGACGAGGTCGGCGAGGGTGAAGCCGTCGTGGGCGGTGACGAAGTTCACGCTTCGGGACGGCTTGCGCTTGAACCAGAAGCGGTCGGTCGAGCCCGCAAGGCGGGTGGCCAGATCGGCGATCGTGCCGTCGCCGCGCCAGAACCGCCGGACATCGTCGCGGTACTTGTCGTTCCACTCGCCCCAGCGGCCGCTGAAAGCGCCGAGCTGGTAGCCGCCCGGCCCGATGTCCCAGGGTTCGGCGATCAGCCGCAGCGGCTGCAGCACCGGATCCTGCTCGATTGCCGCGAGCAGCGCTGCGCCCGGCTCGAAGCCGGAGCGGCGGCGGCCCAGGGTCGTGGCGAGATCGAACCGGAAGCCGTTGATGCCGCCGAAACGCGCCCAGGCCCGCAGGGCCTCCATCACCAGGCGGATCACGGCGGGGTGATCGGCGGCAAGGATGTTGCCGCAGCCGGCATCGTCGACGTAGCGGGCCGGGTCGGCCTGATCGAGCCGGTAGTAGCTGGCGTTGTCGAGGCCGCGCAGCGAGACCGTCGGGCCCTCCGCGTCGCCTTCGCCGGAATGGTTGTAGACCACGTCGAGGATCACCTCGATGCCGGCGGCGTTCAGCGTCGCGGTGGCGGCGCGGATCTCGTCCCAACCGCCTGGGGCGAGCCGCGGGTCGGGAGCGAGGAAGCCGACGGGATTGTAGTTCCAGTAATTGCGCAGTCCGAGCGGCTTCAGGTGGCGTTCGTCGAGCGACGCCGCGGCCGGCAGCAGCTCCACGGTCGTGATGCCGAGCGCCTTCAGGTGAGCGACGGCAGCCGGCGAAGCCAGCCCGGCGAAGGTGCCGCGCAGCGCTTCGGGCACGCCGGGGTGCAGCATGGTGAAGCCGCGCACATGCAATTCGGCGATCACGACACGGTCCCACGGCAGCGCCTGCCGCCATGGCTCGGCCGGCGTCGGCGCCACCACAATCGCCTTCGGCATCACGGCGGCGCTGTCCGTCTTGTCGGGGTTTCCCGTACCGGGTTCGAAACCGAACAGCGCCGGCTCCAGAGAGAATGGGCGGTCGATCGCAAGCGCATGCGGGTCGAGGAGGAGCTTCGCCGGGTTGAAGCGATGGCCCTTGTGCGGATCGTACGGCCCGGTGACGCGCAGGCCGTACCGGGCTCCGAGTCCGACCTTGCCGATATGGCCGTGAAACACGTCGCCGGTGCGCTCGGGAAGTCGGATTCGCGCGATCTCGCGGGTGCCGGTTTCGTCGAAGAGGCAGACGTCGATCGCCTCGGCATAGGCGGAGTACACGGCGACGTTGACGCCATCGCCGTGGAGCGTGACGCCTCTTGGTTCAGGCAGGCCGGCCGTAACGTGGTGATCCTGGTCCGTTTCGGTCATCGGGTTCCGCGTCTTGCCTGATCCGCCAAGGTATAGGGCGGCTTCGCCCTATGCGAAGCAGATTTGCGATAGGACTCAGGGCCGCAGCTTAGGGCAGATGGAACACGCGGCGGAGCGGCGTCACCTGCGGCGAGTGATCGGGATGGGTGTCCATCAGGTCGGCCATGTAGGCCCACCAGCGCTTCATCACCGGCTGCTCGGGCAGCCGATCCATCGCGTGATCTTCGCTCCGCCACAACACCGCGAAAAGCGTGAGCTCATCCGGGCCGAGGAAAATACTGTAGTCGCGGATTCCGGCGGCATGCAGCGCCTCGCCGAGATCCGGCCAGAGCGCGTCGTGCCGTCGTTCATATTCGGCCGCCGAACCGGGCTTGAGCCGCATCGTGAAGGCGTGTTGTTCCATATTCGGTCCGCTCCCATGACGGCCGCGGATTCGCGAAAGGGGTCGCCCGCGGCCTTCGCAGCATGGTAGCACGGCGGCAAGGAACCGGGTCGCGGCAGCGGCCGGGCAAGAGGATGGGATCGATGCCCGAGACGAGCAGCATTTTTCCAGGCCGGTTTGCCGGCCAGCGAGCAGTCATCACCGGTGGCGCCTCCGGGATCGGGCTCGCGATCGCCGGGCGGCTGGCCGCCGAGGGCGCGGCGGTCACGATCTGGGACATGAACCGCGACACGCATCGCGGCCGCCCGCAAGACGGCGGGGCCGAACGTCGTCGGTGCGGTGGTCGACGTGTCGGACTTCGACGCTGTGGACGCGGCTGCGATCGCAGCCCAGCAGCGCATGGGCGGCATCGACATCCTGGTCTGCAGCGCCGGGATCACAGGCCCGAATACCCCGCTCGCCGACTATCCGGTCGATGCGTGGCAGAAGGTGATGCAGGTCAATGTCAACGGCGTGTTCCACTGCAACCGTGCCGTCGTGCCGCACATGCTGAAGGGCGGCTACGGGCGCATCGTCAACATCGCCTCGGTGGCCGGCAAGGAAGGCAATCCCAACGCCTCGGCCTACAGCACCTCGAAGGCGGCGGTGATCGGCATGACCAAGTCGCTCGGCAAGGAACTGGCGCAGAAGAACATCACCGTGAACGCCGTCACGCCGGCCGCTGTGAGGACCGCGATCTTCGACCAGATGACCCAGCAGCATATCGACTTCATGCTGTCGAAGATTCCGATAGGGCGTTTCGGCGAGATCGCGGAGGTGACGTCGCTGGTGTGCTGGCTTGCCAGCCGCGAGTGCTCGTTCAGCACGGGTTCCGTCTTCGACGTATCGGGAGGGCGAGCGACGTATTAGAATTGTGTCGTGGCGCCGCGGGCGGCGAACGAAAGCCGGCCCGGCGACATTGATTTCAAGACCGCGCTCGAACGCGGCGGAACAGCAAAACATTGGGAGGGCAGCATCATGGCTCAAGTGGCGCTGGTGACAGGGGGTACGCGCGGCATCGGCGCCGCGATCTCGCGTGCGTTGAAGGAGGCCGGGCACACGGTGGTGGCCACATATGCGGGCAATGCCGAGGCCGCCGAACGGTTCGCCGGCGAGACCGGCGTCAAGACCTACAAGTGGGACGTCGGCGACTTCGATGCTTGCGCGGAGGGCGTGAAGACGGTCGAGAGCGAGGTCGGGTCCGATCAGCATCCTGGTCAACAACGCCGGCATCACGCGTGACGGCTTCTTCCACAAGATGACCAAAGACCAGTGGAAGGCAGTGCTGACCACCAATCTCGATTCGCTGTTCAATATGACCCGGCCCGTGATCGAGGGCATGCGCGAGCGCGGCTGGGGCCGCATCGTCGTGATCTCGTCGATCAACGGCCAGAAGGGCCAGATGGGGCAGGTGAACTATTCGGCCGCCAAGGCGGGCGACATCGGCTTCGTGAAGGCGCTGGCGCAGGAAAGCGCCAACAAGAACATCACGGTCAATGCCATCTGCCCGGGCTACATCGGCACCGAAATGGTGCAGGCCATCAACCCCGACGTGCTGAAGGCGAAAATCCTGCCGCAGATCCCCGCGGGCCGCCTTGGCAAGCCGGAGGAGATCGGGGAACTGGTGAAGTTCCTTTGCTCGGACGCGGGCGCCTTCTTCACAGGGTCGACGCTGTCGGTGAACGGCGGCCAGTACATGGCCTGATCGGCGCGGCGTGCTGACAGCCATCGCGGTCGCGAACTACCGATCCCTGCGGAACCTTGTGGTTCCGCTTGGCCGGATCACGGTGGTAACGGGAGCGAACGGCAGCGGGAAGTCCAGTCTGTATCGGGCGCTGCGTCTTCTCGCCGAAACGGCGCAGGGCAGCCTCGTTGCATCGCTCGCGCGGGAGGGTGGATTCCCTTCGACGCTTTGGGCGGGCCCTGAGAGTATTGCGCGATCGGTACGCGCGGGCGATCATCCGGTCGAAGGGACGAAGCGTCGAAAGGTCGTCAGTCTTGGGCTCGGGTTCGCAGCCGACGACACCAGCTACGCAATCGATCTTGGCCTGCCGCCGCCTCCCGACGGACCACCTTCAGCATTCGTGCTCGATCCCGAAATCAAGCGGGAATGCATCTGGTCGGGGCAGATCTTGCGGCCCTCAACTCTCCTGGTCGATCGACGAGGCCCAGCTCTGCGGTTCACGAACGGCGAGGGATCGTGGCAGACGGTCCGACAGCAACTGCCAGGCTTCGAGAGCATGATGACCGCTTTCGTCGACCCGCGCAGTGCCCCCGAAACGGTTCAGATGCGCGAGCGCTTGCGATCCTGGCGCTTCTACGATCACTTCGGCACCGAGTTCAATGCGCCCGCGCGCCAGCCGCAGGTCGGAACGCACACGCCGAAGCTCGGCCATAACGGCGCCGACCTCGCGGCTGCGCTGCAGACGATCCGGGAAATCGGTGACCCCACGGGCCTGGACGCAGCGGTCGCGGATGCCTTCCCCGGGGCCGAACTGGACATCCACATCGCGGAAACGCGCTTCGAGGTCGCCATGCGGCAGGACGGGCTGCTCCGGCCCTTGCGCTCCGCCGAACTGTCCGACGGCACGCTGCGCTACCTGCTGCTGCTCGCGGCACTCCTCACCCCGCGCCCGCCGGAACTGAATCGTCCTCAACGAACCCGAGACGAGCCTCCATCCGGACCTCGTCCCCGCCCTTGGCCGGCTGATCGTGGCCGCGTCGCGGCAAATGCAGATCATCGTGGTGACGCACAGCGGTGTGCTGGCAGCCCAATTGGCTCGGAGCGAAGGCGCCCAGGAACTCCGCCTCGAGAAGTCGTTCGGGGAAACCCTCGCGCCGGATGCCGCACGTCCGCGCTGGGAGTGGCCGCAGCGTTAGTTCGGCGACCTCGCTCGGCTTGCACGCCGGCAGCGCTCCTGTGCTATAGCGCCCGAGGGTGCCGAAGCGCTCCGTGCGCCCTCCCTTCCAACTTCCGGACAAGCGGGCCTGGACCACAAACATCCGTTCTTCGGCCGCGACGAGCGGCGTGGCTATCACCATGGCAGCCTCAAGGACGCCCTGATCGACGCCGCGCGGCGGCTCGTCTCCGAGCGCGGCTTGGCCGGCTTCACCCTCGCGGAGGCCGCCAAATTGGTGGGCGTCACCGGCGCTGCGCCCTACCGCCATTTCGCCGACCGGCACGCGCTCGTCGAGGAACTGGCGCGGCGTGGCTTCGAGCAGTTCGGCGCGAAGCTGCGTGCCGCTTGGGATGGCGGGCAGCCGAACCCGCGCACAGCGCTCGAGCGGATGGGCGACGCCTATATCGGCTTCGCGCGGGACGAGCCGGGCCTCTACACGGCGATGTTCGGAAACGTGGCTACCTTGTCCGCGCCTGGGCCGGGCGCCGCGGCGACCGAAGCGCTCGACACGCTGAAGACCGCAGCAGCGGCGACGCTCGATGGCGGAGGGGCGCGGGAGAAGGCTGCGCGGGACCTCGCCTTCGAGATCTGGTCCCTGTCGCACGGTATCGCCATGCTGACCTTGGCTGGGCACCTCGCGGAAGGCCCTTCGCCCGCCGAGGTTCTGCATCGTGCTTGTGCGGCGCTGGTCGACGCGGCGGTTCGTCGACATCGGACGCGGCCGTAACCTCGACAAGGGAACGGGAACGGCCGCGGATCGTTCTGTCTTCCAGATTGGAGGACATTCCCATGACCGATTACGCTGCAACGAGTTCCACCGCGTCCCGCGGCGGACTGCGCACGGTGACCGCGTTTTTCGATACGCGCGATGCCGCCGACAAAGCGCGGGCCGACCTTGTCGGGGCCGGCATATCGCCCGACACGATCAGCGTGGTCGAAGGCGCGACGGCGGATCGTGATCTCCCGACCGACGAAGGCGGGTTTTGGCATGCGCTGAAGGAGTTCTTCATACCCGACGAGGACCGCTTCACCTATGCCGAAGGCCTGCGACGAGGCGGGTTTGTGCTGTCGGTCAGGACGGGCGACGCCCAATACGATCGAGCGCTCGACATCCTCGACGCGGATGGCGCGGTCGACATCGACGAGCGCGAGCAAAGCTGGCGTTCCGAGGGGTGGACGGGGTTTCAGCCCGGAGCCCTGACACCGGATGTCGGTCTCGCGGCTGGCGACGCCAGCACCGCCGGATTCGGCGCGAGCCGCGCCGGCGAAGACGGCTATGCCGACACGGGCGCACTGACACGGAGCGGGTCATCGGACGCGGAATCGCGCGCCGATGCAGATCTGGTCGGCACGGGCACGGGAGAGCCCGGGCTTCTCAATCCCGACTTTCGCGAACGCATCGGCTCCGGCACGGCTAGCATGACGCCGCCAACCCCGACCGGCGCCCAAGACGCGACGCTCACAAATAATGCCGCCGCTCGCGATCGCGGTGCTTCGCCCTCGTATACGAGGGCGGCCGAAGCCGAGAATGCTGCTCTTGGAAGTCCGACGCGGTCCGGAGCCGAGATCCCGGCTGCGCGTTCCACGATCGGTAGCATGACGTCCGGTGAGGCGACCTGGGGTCGGGGGCCAGCGACCGGTTTCGGGTCCTGGCGCCGGGATGACGCCGTGCAGCGCGCGCGTGTCCGGGGCTACATCATCGATCCCGATCGGGCATCCGGCCAGTAAGCACCGGGTATCCAAGTCCGGCTGCGAAGGGCTTTAGCCGAGCAGCCGGACTCGCCGGTCTTAGGTCAGATGCTTCGAAATGAGCTTGTTCATCTCGAACATCGACGCTTTGGCCTGACCGAAGACCGACTGAAGCTTCGAGTCAGCTAAGATTTCTCGCTTGTTTGTGGGATTCTGCAAGCTGTGCTTGCGAATGTATTCCCAGATCTTCGACACCACCTCAGTGCGGGGCAGCGACGCAGAGCCGACGATGGCCGCGAGTTCGCTGGACGGCTTGAGCGGCTTCGCCAGTGCGCCGGCGGTCCTCTTCTTGGCCGGCGCCTTCTTTTCAGCCGGCGCCTTCTTTTCGGCAGGTTTGGCAGCGGTCTTCTTGGCCGGCGCTTTCGCGCTTGTGGCAGCTTTCGCCATGGGCAATTCTCCTCGTAAACCGGTGACTGTCTGGGCAGCCAGGTTACGCGGCTGCATCTGTTTGGTCGCTGGAGCGATCCTGCCACTTGCGACGGAGATCGCTCCCCGCGGCCGAATCAAGCGCGCGGTTGCGGGCAGATCATCACCACACTCCGCTCTTGGAGCAAAGGCGAGGCGCCCGACTATCAACCGCTCTATTGCGCCTCCAGCACTGACGCTAGCGTTTTTTCAGCCAAAGCTGATCGAAACACACGAATGCGACGCCGGGCTCTGTGAAGCGATGCCCTTCCAGAACGGCTTGACATCCAATCACCCACAGACCGCGAGGTCTGTCGATCGGCCAATGGTCCGGCTCGCTGGCGAGCGAGAGGGCAAGCCGCACGAAAGGGTCCACCGGAGCCGTCAGCTCAACGAGGCGGCCATGGCTCGGAGAATCGTCGCAGCCGACGCGGCGCCCGGGTCCATATGGCCCAGCGCGCGTTCGCCAAGCCGTGATGCACGACCCTTCGTGGCGACCATGGCCTTGGTTGCTTCCGCGCCTCCGGCGGCCGCCAGAGCTGCCGCGGACACGCACGCATGGAGATCTTTGTCGTCGGCACGGCTCGCCTCGGCCGCCTCCGCGGCGGGGAGCCACGCGTCCAGCATCGTCTTCTCGCCGCGCTGCGCCTTGCCCCGATCCTGAATGCCTTGGGCCATGGCGTGGATCGCCGCGACCATGGCGTCCCGATCGAGCACTTGACGACCTTTCACAGCAGCCCCAGCCCGCAAGAAGGCCGTCGCGTAGAGCGGCCCGGAGGAGGCGCCCACCGCGTTGAGGAAGGATTTCGCCGCAAGATTGAACACCCCGGCCGGGTCGAGGCTCGTGGCACCGCTCCCGTTCAACGCGCCGATCACCGCCGAGAACCCCAACGTCATGGCGATGCCGTGATCGGCGTCGCCGATCACGCCGTCGAGCCGACACAGCCGATCTCTGTCAGCCTCGAGCGCCGCAGCCACGCGATCGAACATCGCGATCAGTTCCGCTGTGCCGAGTTGGTCCAAATGCTGCGCGCCAAGTCGTCGAGAGGTCAGCCTGCGCGGAACATGGCGCAGTCGCAAGGGCGATCCAGCAAGCGCACGAGTTCGTCGTCAAGCGGCATGAGCGTGATCGACGCGCCCGCCATTTCGAGCGAGGTGCAATAGGGTCCGACCCAGCTGGCGTGAACATCGATCCCACGCTCGTCGAGGCGCTGTCGGACACGGCGGTTGAGCAGGTAGAGCTCCATCAGCGGCGTGGAACCGAGCGAATTCACCAGCACGGCAACCTTGTCGCCCTGCCTGGCCGGCATCTCGGCAAAGATGCGGTCCATGATGTCGTCGGTGACAGCGTCGGCCGTGGCCAGCGGCCCACGCATCACGCCAGGCTCGCCGTGGATGCCCATCCCGATCTCCATCTCGTCCTCGGCGATCGCAAAGTTCGGCGTGAGCGTATGGGGCAGGGAGCAGGGGCCGAGCGCCACGCCAACCGTAAACGTGTGGTCATTGGCCTTGCGGGCCAGCCGTTCGCATTCCTCGAAGCTCATCATGGCATCGGCCGCCGCGCCGGCGATCTTGAAGATGAAGAAGTTGCCCGCCACGCCACGCCGTTGCTCGCGTTGTCCGGCTGGCGCGGACGCGATGTCGTCCGTGGTGACGACAATACGGCACGCGACGTCATCCATGGCGGCGAGTTCGGCGGCCATTTCGAAATTCATGACGTCCCCGGCGTAGTTGCCGAACATGAACAGCACGCCTGCGCCGCCGTTTACCGCTTTGGCACATTCGACGATCGGGTCGGGCGGCGGCGAAGCGAACACGTTGCCGACCGCGCAGCCGTCGGCCAGGCCACGCCCGACGAAGCCCAGAAAGGTCGGCTCATGCCCCGAGCCACCGCCGATCACGAGCCCCACTTTGCCTGGGCGCGGACCATCGACCGCCACGATCGAGCGTGGCGAATGCGGCAACCGCCTGACGTGCCGCGGATGAGCCGCCACAACACCATCGAGCATCTCGTCGACGATCGCGTTCGGATCGTTGATGAGCTTCTTGGTTTTCACGGCTTCTCCCGGCGACCTCGCACCGCTGTGAGCGGCTCCCACGTCTGGCGACGCATTTTGCTAGCGTTGCATGTTCATGATCGCGTTCATCGGCATCATGTTGTGGTTGAGGTTGTGCATGATCCAGACCGAGCCACCGATGACGAGAAAAACGATCAGCACACCAAACGCGAGGGCCAGGATGTTGTTGGTGTTGTCGGGGGCGGTCGTGATGTGGAGGAAGAACACCAGATGCACGCCCATCTGAGCGATGGCGAAAACGACGAGCGCCATGCCGATACCGGGCCCCCAAACGAGATTGCTGGTCGGGATCCAGAAGGAGATCACCGTCAGGAACACGGCCAGAGCCAAGCCAATGGCGTAACTCCGCAGGCCTGAGGCGATTTCGTCGCCTGCCCGCCGGGCGTCGCCGGGTGCCGTGTCGTCGCGGTCGTAGGCCTCGGGTGTGTCGGCGTGGCTCATGCGCCTGCTCCCATCAGGTAGACCACGGTGAACAGCGCCACCCAGATGATGTCCAGGGCGTGCCAGAACAGGCTGAAACACAGGAAACGCCGGAGGATGTCGGCCCGGAAGCCTTTGGCGAAAATCTGCGCCATCATGGTCAGCAGCCACAGCAGGCCCGCGGTCACGTGCAGCCCGTGGCAGCCGACGAGGGTGAAGAAGGCGGTCAGAAAGGCACTGCGGGTCGGCCCTGCGTCCTGCGCGATGAGCCCGGCGAATTCGCGGACCTCGAGGACGATGAAAGCCGCCCCGAGCACGAATGTGATCGCCATGGAGAGGTGGAACCAGAGGCTCTTGCGCGCATCCACGGCGAGGCTGGCCAGGCCACAGGTGAAGCTCGACAGCCAGGAGGCACGCCGTCTCGATCGCCACGTTGGTGAGGTCGAACAGATCCCGCCCTGCAGGTCCTCCGGCTGTTTCGCCCTGCAGCACGGCGTAAGCCGCGAAGAAGGCCGAGAACATGACGATGTCACTGAGCAGGAAGATCCAGAATCCGTAGCCGGTGACGATCCGTTTCGAGGCCGGGCCGCCTTCGCCGTGGCCCGGAGCATGCGAGTGGCGACCGCCATGACGGTGGCCGACATGGTAGGGATCGCGCGGGCTTTCCGCGATTTCGGCAGCGGTCAAGGACGCGGCCCCGTGTAGCTGGCGAGAGCTTCGAGGCGAGCCGAACGGTTTTCGCGGATCAGTCTTGCAACTTCGGCGGCGGGGATGACGAATTCATCCTCGTCGCGCCAAGCGAAGACGACGAATGTCGCGTAGGCGCCGACCAATCCCACAGCCACGAGCCACCAGATATGCCAGATCAAGGCGAACCCGAGCGCGGTCGCGAAGAATGCGCAGACGAAGCCCGTGGGGCTGTTTCGGGGCATCTCGATGGGCTCGTATTCCGGCTCCGGCCGCAATTGCGCCTGATCGCGTGCACGCTGTTTGATGGTCCAGTAGGGTTCTTCGTTCTCGACATGCGGCAGCACCGCAAAATTGAAGACGGGCGGCGGGGATGACGTCGCCCACTCGAGCGATCGTCCGTCCCACGGATCGCCCGTCACGTCGGCCAGGGCCTTGCGCTCTCGGATGCTGACGACGAGCTGGATGATCTGGCACGCAACGCCGATCACCATCACCAGCGTGCCGGCGCTGGCGAGAAGCACCCAGGGCCGCCATTCCGGCACGTCATAGGACTGCATGCGCCGCGTCATGCCCATCAACCCAACCATGTAGAGCGGCAGGAAGACGGCGTAGAAGCCCGCCACGGAAAACCAGAACGCGGCCTTGCCCCAGCCCTCATGGAGCCTGAATCCAAAGGCCTTGGGGAACCAATAAGCGTAACCCGCGAAGACCCCGAACACCACGGCTCCGATGATCGTGTTGTGGAAGTGCGCCACGAGAAACATGCTGTTGTGCAGCACGAAGTCCGCCGGCGGCACCGCAAGGAGCACGCCTGTCATGCCGCCGATCATAAAGGTGATCATGAAGGCGATGGACCAAAGCATCGGGGTGGTGAAGCGAATCCGCCCGCCGTACATCGTGAAGAGCCAATTGTAGATCTTCACGCCCGTGCCGACCGCAATGATGCTCGACGAGATGCCGAAGATCGCATTGACATTGGGGCCCGCGCCCATCGTGAAGAAGTGATGGAGCCACACCGTGAATGACACGAGGCAGATGAACAGGGTGGCGACGACCATCGAGCGATAGCCGAACAGCGGTTTGGACGAGAATGTCGAAATTACCTCCGAGAAGATGCCGAAGGCGGGCAGCACCAGGATGTAAACCTCCGGATGTCCCCAGGCCCAGATGAGGTTCATGAACATCATCATGTTGCCGCCGGCTTCGTTGGTGAAGAAGTGGAAGCCGAGGTAGCGGTCGAGGGTGAGCATCGCGAGCGTGGCGGTCAGAACGGGGAACGCCGCCACGATCAGGAGGTTGGAGGCGAGAGCGGTCCAGCAGAAGATCGGCATGCGCAGGTAGCTCATGCCGGGTGCCCGCATCTTGAGAATCGTCGTGACGAGATTGATGCCGGAGATCAGGGTGCCGACGCCCGAGATCTGGATCGCCCACAGATAATAGTCGACCCCGACGCCCGGGGAGTATGCGGTCTCGCTTAGAGGCGGGTAGGGGAGCCAGCCCGTCCGGGCAAATTCGCCGATCACAAGCGAGAGGTTGGTGAGCAGCGCTCCGGTGGCGGTGAGCCAGAAGCCGACCGAGTTGAGGGTCGGGAAGGCGACGTCCCTCACACCGAGTTGAAGCGGCACGACGAAGTTCATAAGCCCGATCACGAAAGGCATGGCGCCAAAGAAGATCATGATCGCGCCATGGGCGGAGAAGATCTGGTCGTAATGCTCCGGAGGGAGATAGCCTGGAGCCTTATAGGCCAGCGCCTGCTGCGATCGCATCATCAGCGCGTCCGCAAAGCCGCGGATCAGCATCAGAACGCCGAGAAGGACGTACATGACCCCGATGCGCTTGTGATCGACGCTCGTGATCCACTCCCGCCAGAGGTAAGGAAGATGGCCGGCGAGCACGATCCAGGCGATCACCGCCACCATGATCACGATCACGCTGCCGGCCGCGACGAGGGGAATGGGCTGGTCGAAGGGAATGGCTGCCCAGGTCAGTTTTCCGAACATCTCACTCTCCGCGCGTCGGTTTGATGTCCGGCCCTGGACGGCCCGCATCAGGCCCCGGCCCTGGGGCCAGGGCGCGCGTCGCGATCGCCTCGAATAAGCCGGGATCGATGACACCGTAGGTGGAGGGCGGAACGTTCATGCTCTGCTTGGCGAGGCTCGCGTAGCTTTCCCGATCAAGCATCGGGCCCGAGTTCCTGGCCGTCCGCACCCAGTCGTCGAACTCGTCGTTGTAGACCGCGCGCATGCTGAACTGCATGCCGGGAAACCCATCGCCGCTGAACATGGTCGACCGACCGTAATAGTCCCCCTTGTGGTCGGCCTGGAGATTGAGCTGCGTCGTCATGCCGTACATCGTGTAGATCATGCTGCCGAGCTGCGGAACGAAGAACGCGTTCATGACGCTGCCCGAGGTGAGCGAGAAGTGGACGGGCGTGCCGACCGGAACGACCACCTGGTTCACCGTGGCGATGCGCTGATCGGGGTAGATGAACAGCCATTTCCAATCGAGCGATACGACCTGCACGTTGACCGGCTTGCGCGGGCTCTCGAGAGGCTGACCGGGATCGAGCTGATAGGATCCGATCCAGATGATGCCGCCAAGGAAGATGATGACCAGCGTCGGGATGGACCAGACGACAAGTTCGATCCCCCCGAGTAGACGAAATCGGGCCGGAATCGCGCCCTCGGGTTGTCGGCCCGAAACCACCAGGCGAAAACCAGCGTGGCGATGCTGGTCGGGATGATGATGGCCAGCATGATGGCCAACGAGTTGAACAGGATCGTGCGTTCCGCGGCTCCGACCGGTCCCTGCGGGTCGAGCACGCCGGACTTGCAGCCGGACAGCGCGAGCAACGCAGCGAGGGCCGCGCATCTGGTGAGCGCTCGGATGGGATGGGCCGCTTCGGGGCCGCCGTTCTGCGACGCCACACTCGCCTCCGTCGCTCTTGCGCAGCGTTCCACTCTTGCTGCGAGCCAGCGTTCCGGCCCGGATCATCCCCAACCGCACGGCTGTGGCAACAACAAACAGCATTGATGTTGCCAATCGGCCCGGCGATCACCACATCGTTTGCACTGGCCGGTTGGCTGGAAACGCTTGACGCTTTTTGCCGAGCCCACTACAAGCACGCCCAGCTGAAGCGGTTGAGCTTGCCCGGACCGGGGGTTCTCTTTTGGAGATCCCGGTTCTTTTCGCTTGAAAGACCCGGTTTCAACGGAACGACGCGCAATCGCCGAGCCGCGATCGCCTTTGGAGATGACACGTGGCCCGTATCGCAGGCGTCAATATCCCGACCAACAAGCGCGTCGTGATCGCGCTGCAGTACATTCATGGCATCGGCTCCAAGAAGGCCGAGGAGATCTGTGAAAAGGTGGCGATCCCGGCCGAGCGCCGCGTGGCGCAGCTGACGGACACCGAAGTGCTGCAGATCCGCGAGACGATCGATCGCGACTACGTCGTCGAAGGCGACCTGCGCCGCGAAGTGTCGATGAACATCAAGCGGCTGATGGACCTCGGCTGCTATCGCGGCTTGCGGCATCGCCGGCAGCTGCCGGTGCGCGGTCAGCGCACGCACACCAACGCCCGCACCCGCAAGGGCAAGGCGAAGCCGATCGCCGGCAAGAAGAAGTAATACCGGTTTCACGCTAGACCATCGTCGCGAGGAGCGTGAAACGACGAAGCGCAGACCGAGGAGTCTGATACTGCGAGGCTGGATCGGCTTCGCTGCGATCGCAATGACGAACGACATCCCCAGCGCCTGGCATCACGGGCGCGCTTGAAGGACTAGAAGAGTGGCAAAAGAAGCAGGACGAAGCGCGTCAAGCGGCGCGAGCGCAAGAACATCGCCTCGGGCGTCGCGCATGTGAATTCGTCGTTCAACAACACCATGATCACCATCACCGACGCCCAGGGAAACACCATTTCGTGGTCGTCGGCCGGCACGATGGGGTTCAAGGGCTCGCGCAAGTCGACGCCTTATGCGGCTCAGATGGCGGCGGAAGATGCGGCCCGGAAGGCCGCCGAGCACGGCATGCGCATGCTGGAAGTGGAAGTGTCCGGCCCCGGTTCGGGTCGCGAATCGGCGCTGCGGGCCTTGCAAGCGGCGGGCTTCACCGTCACATCCATCCGTGACGTGACGCCGATCCCGCACAACGGCTGCCGGCCGCGCAAGCGCCGTCGCGTCTGAGTCTTTACCGCGCCGCCGTCAGGGCGGCGCTTCATCGTGTCGGCGCGGGTTCGAGCATGCGCTCCCCGGCCGATTTCGCATTTAAGGAAGGTGGCCCCGTGATCCACAAGAACTGGCAAGACCTCATCAAGCCCAACAAGCTCGAAGTGCCGCTCGGCGACGATGCCGATCGCACCGCCACGGTGGTGGCGGAGCCGCTCGAGCGCGGCTTCGGCCTGACGCTCGGCAACGCGCTGCGCCGCGTGCTGCTGTCGTCCCTCCAGGGTGCGGCCGTGACCGCGATGCATATCGACGGCGTGCTGCACGAGTTCTCGTCCATTCCGGGCGTGCGCGAGGACGTGACCGACCTCGTGCTCAACGTGAAGGACATCGCGATCAAGATGCAGGGCGATGCGCCCAAGCGCATGGTGCTGAAGAAGCAGGGCCCGGGCCGCGTCACCGCCGGCGACATCGGCACGGTGAGCGATATCCAGATCCTCAACCCCGATCTCGTGCTCTGCACGCTCGACGAGGGCGCCGAGATCCGCATCGAATTCACGGTGGCGACCGGCAAGGGGTATGTCCCGGCCGACCGCAATCGTGCCGAGGATGCGCCGATCGGGCTGATTCCCGGTCGACAGCCTCTATTCGCCGGTGCGCCAGGTCAGCTATCGCGTGGAGAACACGCGCTCCGGTCAGGTGCTCGACTACGACAAGCTCGTCATGTCGCTCGAGACGGACGGCTGCATCATCGCCCGAGGATGCGGTTGCCTATGCGGCGCGCATCCTGCAGGACCAGCTCAACGTCTTCGTCAACTTCGAGGAGCCGAAGCGCGAGGAAGTCTCGGCGGCGATTCCCGAACTCGCCTTCAATCCGGCGCTGCTCAAGAAGGTGGACGAACTGGAGCTGTCGGTCCGCTCGGCCAACTGCCTGAAGAACGACAACATCGTCTACATCGGCGACCTGATCCAGAAGTCGGAAGCCGAGATGCTGCGGACCCCGAACTTCGGCCGCAAGTCGCTGAACGAGATCAAGGAAGTGCTGGCCCAGATGGGCCTCCACCTTGGCATGGAGATCACCGGCTGGCCGCCGGAGAACATCGACGAACTCGCCAAGCGCTTCGAAGAGCACTACTGAGCGTCCTTGCGAGGAGCGTGACTGACGAAGCACCCCAGGAGCTTGCGGGCGTGAGACTGGATTGCTTCGCTCCGCTCGCAATGACGAACTGAAACGTCGGGCCGTTCGGCACGACAATGAAGAGTGGCCGTCCCTTGGCACGGCGGCCGCAGAACCAAGGAGAGCCGCCATGTATCACGGTCGCGCCAAGCGCCGCTTCAACCGCACGGCCGAACATCGCAAGGCGATGTTCATGAATCTCTGCCGCGCCCTCATTCACCACGAGCAGATCGTCACCACGCTGCCCAAGGCCAAGGACCTGCGTCCCGTGGTCGAGAAGCTGGTGACGCTCGGCAAGCGCGGCGACCTGCACGCCCGCCGCCAGGCGATCGCGCAGCTGCGCGATCCGGAAATGGCGAAGAAGCTCTTCGAGGTGCTCGGGCCGCGCTACAAGGAGCGCAACGGCGGCTATACGCGCGTGCTGAAGGCGGGCTTCCGCTACGGCGACAATGCCGCTCTGGCGGTGATCGAGTTCGTCGACCGCGACGTCGATGCCAAGGGCAAGCCATTCGGACCTGTCGAGGGTGACGAGGTCGAGAAGGCCGCGTAGCGCTCCGCATCACGACCTTGAGGGCGGGCTCAGCTCGCGCCTCTTGGCGAGCGGGGTCGACAGCCGCGTACTGAAGTCAACCGACCGTGTTTGTGGCCGCCGCTTTCATCTGAGCGTCACGCCCTGCCGCTACCTGACGCGTGGTATTCCGCGGAGGTGGCTATGGGAACCTGCAGCAAACACCGGCTTGGGCTGACATTCATTGCCGGCATTGGATGCCGTTGCCGGCTACGCGGCTTCGGCGTCTGAGATGTTTCCGACGCTCGACGGCAAGCCGCCGCTGGTCATCGGCCACCGCGGCTTGCCGGGCCTGGTGCCCGAGGAAACCCAGCCATCCTATGAGCTGGCGGCCGATCTCGGCACCGACGCGCTCGAAGAGGACCTGCATCTCACGAAGGATTGCGAGCTGGTCGCCCGGCACAATCCATGGCTGAGCGACAACACCAATATGAAGGAGGTCGCGGCGACCAACCCCGCGGTGATGCCGCGAGCAAGCGCACCGTTCCGGGCGTGATGGTAAAGGTGGCCTGGCCGCAAACGCCGACGAGCGGTCCGGCGCGAGTATCTCACCGACCTGACCGATCCCAAGGATCCGAAGTCGGTCCTGAAGTCGCTTGATCGTCGATGGCGAGGATCACACGGGCGACTGGTCGATCACCGATTTCACCGCTGCAGGAACTGAAGGACTGGTTCGGCGGCACGACCTACGACGCCGCGGCCGAACGGCCGACCGATCTACAATGGCAAGTTCCCGATCCTGAGCTTCCAGGAGATCATCGACATCGCCAAGGCCAAGAGCGCCAAGACGGGCCGGTGCGATCGCCGTCTATCCGGAAAGCAAGAACCCGACCTGGAACGACGCCCAGGCGATCGCCAACGGATGCGGCGCGCCCGGCAGCCATCCGCTGGAAGACGCGATGATCAAGATCATCGAAGACAACGGACTGAACAGCGAAGGACGCGCCGATCTTCGTGCAGAGCTTCGAGCCGGGCAGCCTCAAGTACATGGTCGCGCACGGCCTCAAGACCAAGGTGGTGCAACTGATCGACGGCTTACGACGTCGATTTCAAAACGGGCGCGGTCGATCTACAACGAGATCACCGACAGCCGTCCGTTCGACTGGACCGTCCGGGCGATCCGCGCTGGTTCGACGCCATGCTGACGCCAGCGGCCTCGCCGAGATCAAGACCTATGCGGACGGCATCGGACCGTGGAAGCCGCAGATCGTGCCGCTGAAGATCGCGCCCTGGCCCGAGCACAATGCCGACGGCACGCCCTTCACCGGTGCGACCAGTCAGGCCGAGGCGCAGCCGCGCGACGAGCGTCATCGCGGACGCTCACAAGGCGGGACTATTCGTCCACGTCTTCACCTTCCGCAACGAGAAGAAATATCTGGCGGCGACCTACAAGGGCGACCCGACGCTCGAATACGACCGGTTCTTCCGCCTCGGCGTCGACGGCGTGTTCACGGATTTCACGCCAACCGGCGTCATGGCCCGTGCGGCCTTTGAGCGAAATGTTGGCCAATAAAGGCGGCTGACGGCCAGAACGCACCATATGCGCGGCGACCGTCGTCAAAATGCCGAGGTTCTGAGACTTACGAGGGAGCTTCACCCTTCCCAAACGGGGAGGGTGGCGCCCTTGGGGTGATCTCGTTCCGGAGCCTCGATGCTGACCCTTATGACTCGCTCCTCTGCAGGCGCTTGCGGTTCTTACTCTGCTTTCGCACCGCCGCCTCGCCGCGGGCGATGAGCCGCGGCAGGTGCCGCAGACCCGCGCCGACGTGCTGCTGTCCTTCGCGCCGGTGGCCAAGAAGGCGCAACCCTCGGTGGTCAACGTCTACGCCTCGCGCACCGAGAAGCAGCGCCCGCGCAACTCCATCTTCGACGATCCGATCTTCCGGCAGTTCTTCGGCGACGGCGGCCAACCACGGGCCGGCGGGCCGACGGCGCAGTCGCTCGGCTCGGGCGTCATCGTCGATGCCTCGGGACTGGTCGTCACCAATCACCACGTGATCGACGGCATGAACACCGTCAAGGTCGCGCTGGCCGACAAGCGCGAGCTCGAGGCGTCCATCCTCATCGACGACCCGCGTACCGATCTCGCGGTGCTCAAGATCAAGGGCGACCAGGCCTTTCCCGCCATGGAGCTCGGCGATTCCGACAATGCGCAGGTGGGCGACATCGTGCTCGCCATCGGCGACCCTTTCGGTGTCGGCCAGACGGTGACGCAGGGCATCGTGTCGGCGCTGGCCCGGACGACGCTCGGCGGCAGCGACTACCAGTCCTTCATCCAGACCGACGCCGCCATCAATCCGGGCAATTCCGGCGGCGCGCTCGTCGACATGAACGCCCGCCTGCTCGGCATCAACGCGGCCATCTATTCGCAAACCGGCAGCAGCGTCGGCATCGGCTTCGCCATCCCCGTCAACCTCGTCAAGGTCGTGGTCGCGGCCGCCAAGCGGGGCGGGCACGAGGTGAAGCGGCCTTGGCTCGGCGCCACGCTCCAGGGCATCACCCGCGATATCGCCGACGGCCTCGGCATCGACCGCCCGAGCGGCGCGCTCGTCGCCGATGTTCTCGACGACAGCCCGGCGGCGGAGGCCGGGATCAAGCGCAGCGACATCATCGTCGCGCTCGACGGGCAGAAGGTCGACGATCCGGACGCCTTCGGCTACCGGCTCAGCACGCGGCCGCTCGGCACCAGCGTGCCGCTCGTGGTCCGCCGCGACGGCAAGACGGTCGACCTGACGCTGAAACTGGTCAGCGCGCCGGAGACGCCGCCGCGCGATCCGGTGACGATCAAGAACGATTCGCCGTTCGCCGGCGTCACGGTCATCAATCTGTCGCCTGCGGTGGCGGAGGAGATGTCGCTTACCGCGCTCGAAAGGCGGCGTGGTCGTCACGGAGGTGGAAGACGGGTCCAACGCGGCGGTGACCGGCTTTCAGAAGGGCGACGTGATCCTCTCGGTGAACAGCGCAAAAGCGTCGCCAGCACCAAGGATCTGGCGCAGGCTGACCAGCGGCAGCGACCACGCTTTATTGGCGGCTGACGCTGGAGCGGAACGGCCGTACATGGAGACCGAGATCGGCGGCTGAGCGCGGTCTGCAGCAGCCGTTGACCGATCTTTTCGCCGCCGCCGGTCTCGAGCGTGACGTTCCGCGACCGCTCGCCGATCGGCTGCGTCCGGCCAAGCTGGACGAGGTGGCGGGCCAGGATCACCTGGTCGGCCCCGAAGGCGCGCTGACCCGGCTGATCGCTGGCGGCAGCTTCGGCTCGCTGATTTTCTGGGGACCGCCCGGCACCGGCAAGACCACGGTGGCGCGGCTGCTGGCCAAGACGACGAAGCTCGCCTTCGTGCAGGTCTCGGCCATCTTCTCCGGCGTCGCCGACCTGAAGAAGATTTTCGAGGAGGCCCGTGCGCCGCCGCCGCACGGGGCAGGGCACGCTGCTGTTCGTCGACGAGATCCACCGCTTCAACCGCGCCCAGCAGGACAGCTTTCTGCCCGTGATGGAGGACGGCACGGTGACGCTGATCGGCGCCACCACCGAGAACCCGTCTTTCGAACTCAATGCCGCGCTGCTGTCGCGTGCGCGCGTGCTCACCTTCCGGGCGCTCGACGCCGAGGCGCTCGATCGGCTGCTCGCGCGGGCGGAGGCGCTCGAGGGCAAGGCCCTGCCGCTCGATGAGGACGCGCGCGCCGCGCTGATCCGCATGGCGGACGGCGACGGCCGTGCACTGCTCACGCTTGGCGGAGGAGATCTGGCGCGCCGCCCGGCCCGACGAGGTCTTCGACACGGCGGCCCTGGTCGAGATCGTACAGCGCCGCGCGCCGATCTACGACAAGAGCCAGGACGGCCACTACAACCTGATCTCCGCCCTGCACAAGGCGGTGCGCGGCTCCGACCCGGACGCGGCGCTCTATTATTTCGCCCGCATGCTCGACGGCGGCGAGGATCGGCTGTTCATCGCCCGCCGTCTCGTCCGCATGGCGGTCGAGGATATCGGCCTCGCCGACCCGCAGGCGCTGGTCGTCACCACTGCCGCCAAGGACGCCTACGATTTCCTGGGCAGCCCGGAGGGCGAGCTCGCGCTCGCCAATGCCGTGCTCTATGTCGCGACCGCGCCGAAATCGAACGCCGCCTATACGGCGTTCAAGGCGGCCCAAAAGCTCGCCAAGGAGGGCGGCTCGCTGATGCCGCCGAAAGTCATCCTCAACGCCCCGACCCACCTGATGCGCGACGAAGGCTACGGCGGCGACTACCGCTACGATCACGACGAGCCGGACGCCTTTTCGGGCCAGAACTACTGGCCGGAAGCACTCGGCCGGCAGGAGGTCTACCAGCCGGTCGAGCGCGGCTTCGAGCGCGAGATCGGCAAGCGGATGGACTGGTGGGCCAAGCTGCGGCGGGACCGCGAAGAGGACGAGCGGGCCTGACCGGCTCGGCCCTGCGCTTGCCAGATCGATGCGGCAATCTTAATCATCGGAACGGCAGCCCGCTGCCGTTGAGCGACCCGTCACCGGTTGGGGCATGCCGATCCGCCGAAAGTCCGGCCCAGAGTTGCGTTCGACATTCATGCCGACGCTCGACGACAGCGGCGCCACCGGGCCTGGCGAGCGGCTGCCGCACGTGCGCGTGCTGATGTACAGCCACGACACGTTCGGGCTCGGCCACCTGCGGCGCTGCCGAGCCATCGCCCATGCGCTGGTCGAGCGGTTCAAGGGCGTTCACGTTCTGATCGTGTCCGGCTCGTCGATCGCCGGCGCGTTCGACTTCCGCACCCGCGTCGACTTCCTCAAGGTGCCGAGCATCATCAAGCTGATGAACGGCGAGTACACGCCGCTGTCGCAGCACACCGATCTGCATGAGACGCTGGCGCTCCGCCGCTCGCTGATCCTCAACACGGCCGAGTCGTTCCGGCCCGACATCATGATCGTCGACAAGGAGCCGCTGGGCCTGCGTGGCGAACTCGAGCCGACGCTCGGCTTTCTCAAGAAGCGCGGCACCATGCTGGTGCTCGGGCTTCGCGACGTCATGGATTCGCGCGGAAGCGCTCGCGGCCGAATGGGACCGCAACGACGTCATCGCCAAGATGGATGCGCTCTACGATGCGGTCTGGGTCTACGGGCCGGAGGATTTCCACGATCCGCTGGCCGGTCTCGATATCCCGGCCCGATTGCATCGGCGGCTGACCTGGACGGGCTTTCTGCGCCGCGAGGTGCCGGCCGTGCCGCCCCTGCACGGCGCTCTGCCGGAGAATGCCTTGCTCGTGACGGCGGGCGGTGGCGGCGACGGTGCGGGGCTGATGCACCAGGTCGTCGACGCCTATCGCGCGGACCCGATCTCGCCTGGCCTGCCATTCTGGTGCTCGGGCCGTTCATGCGCGCCGAGGAGCGGGAAGAGCTTTACCGGAAATGCGCATCCCTGCCGGCCTTGTCGCTGATCGACTTCGACAGCCGCCTCGAAGCGATCATGCAGTCGGCCGCGGGCGTCGTCAGCATGGGCGGCTACAATACGTTCTGCGAGATCCTGTCGCTCGACAAGCGGGCCCTGATCGTTCCGCGGACGAGCCCGCGCGAGGAACAGCTGATCCGGACGCAGCGCGCGGCCGGCCTGGGGCTCGTCGACATGTTGCTGCCCGAGGAGGCGGAAGACCCGGGCCGCATGGCAGCGGCGCTGCATCGGCTCTCGACGCGAATCAAGCCGTCCGAGACCGCCTATGGGCGCCCTCTCGACGGTCTCGTCACCATTTGCGATCTCGTGCAGGACTACATGGTGGGCGGGGCGGTCGCCGAGCGTCTGCATGGGGTTGCGACCGAGGGCCGCGCGTGAGCGGCGCGTTGCCTTTGTTCTCAAGGGTTATCCGCGGCTGTCGGAAACCTTCATCGCCGAGGAGATTCTCGAGCCTCGAACAAGCCGGTATGGATCTCAGGATCATGTCCTTGCGTCATCCGACCGACGGCAAGATCCACCCGGTCCATCGCGCGATCCGGGCGCCCGTCGCGTATCTCCCGGAATATCTCCATTGGGAGCCGCTGCGGGTGCTGCAGGTCTGTCTGGCGCGTCCGGTCGCGGCCGGGCTTTGGTGCGGCCTTGCGTCGGTTCGCGGCCGATCTGCGCCGCGATGCCTCTCGCAATCGGGTGCGGCGCCTCGGGCAGGCTTGCGTGCTCGCGGCCGAGCTGCCGGACGATGTCGGCTCGCCTCCACGCCCACTTCATTCACACCCCAGCCAGCGTGACCGCCTATGCGGCGCCGATCACCGGCTTACCCTGGTCTTGTTCGGCCCATGCCAAGGATATCTGGACGTCGCCCACCTGGGATCTCGCACAGAAACTGCGCGCATCGAGCTTCACCGTGACCTGTACGGCGGCCGGACAGGCTCGGCTGCACGAGGCCGCGCCGGACAGGCCCGCAGCGCCTGGTGCATCACGGACTGAGGCTCGATCGGTTCACGCCGCTCTCCTATGCACCCTCGCGCCGCGACGGCAACGACCCGTCGATGCCGGTGCGCATCCTTAGCGTCGGCCGAGCCGTCGAGAAGAAGGGCTTCGACGTGCTGGTCGCCGGCGCTGGCGCGCCTGCCTGCCGACACTCGCATGGCGTTGGACCCATATCGGCGGCGGGCCGCTTCGCGAGAGGCTCGAAGCGCAGGCGGAGGCCGCGGGGCTCCGGCTCGGGTCGACTGGCGCGGCGCCCAGGACCAGGAGGCGGTTCTTGCGGCCTACAGAGCAGCCGATCTGTTCGTTCTGCCCTGCCGGATCGCGGCGGACGGTGACCGCGACGGGCTGCCCAACGTGCTGGTCGAGGCGCAGAGCCAGGGGCTGGCCTGCCTTTCGACCGACGTTTCGGGCGTCACCGAGCTGATCCAAGCGGAGCGGACCGGCGTGATCGTGCCGCCCGAGGATGTCGGGGCGCTGGCGGCAGCGTTGCTGCGGCTGATTGGCGACCCTGTACTTCGGGCCCGGTTCGGGCCGCGCCGGCGCGCAGCGGGTCCACGCGCTCTTCGATGCCGGCGCGGCACCGCCGAGCTGCTCGACCTATTCGGCTTCGCGCGCCGGGCCGATGCAGCCTGAGCCGCGGCGAGCGGCCGGCCGCGGGTGTTCTTCTACGTCCAGCATCTGCTCGGCATCGGGCACTGCACCGTGCCGCCCGCATCGCCAAGGCGCTGGCGGCGGCAGGGTTCGAGGTGGCTCGTGCATGGGTGGCGTGCCGCATGCCGGATCTCGACTTCGGCGATGCGGGCTATCGTGCAACTGCCCCCGGTCAAGGCGGGACCGCAGGGCTTCGCGGCGCTGGTGCCAACCGGACGGCGCGCCTTTCGACGCGAGCGGCGGCAGGCGCGGCGGACCGCGCTTCTGCTCGAACTTCGACCGGTTCGCGCCCGACATCCTGCTCACCGAAGCCTTCCCGTTCGGCCGCAGCCAGATGCGGTTCGAGCTCTTGCCGTTGCTCGACCGGGCCGAGCGCCGGCCCGCGCCTCCGCTCGTCGCGACTCGGTGCGGGACATCCTGCAGCGGGACGCCGACCCGGATCGCGTCGCCGAGACGGTGGATCTGGTCGAGCCGATATTTCGACCTCGTCCTGGTCCATGGCGATCCGCGCCTGGCGCGGCTCGAGGCCAGCTTTCCGGAAGCCCGATGCAGTTCGCGGCCAAGCTGGCCTACACCGGGCTGGTCGCGCCCGATCCGGTGGGCTGACCATGGCTCCGACCAATACGCTGCGGTGGTGTCGGTCGGCGGCGGTGCGGTTGGCGGCCCGCTGCTCGAAGCGGCCTTGCGGGCCGACCGATGACCACGATCGCCGGACGGCCGTGGCTCTTGCTGACCGGCCCGAACATGCCGGCTCCGATCGGGGCGCTAGCTTGCAGCTGCCAAGCGGACGCTTCGTGCGCGTCGGCGCTTCTTGCCGGATCTGGCGCGGGTCATGGCGCAGGCGGACGTTTCGGTGTCCCAGGCCGGATACAATACGGTCGCCGACATGCTGGTGGCGCGCTGCCGCGCGGTTCTGATTCCCTATGCGCAGGATGGCGAAACCGAGCAGAGCGACCGGGCAGGCTTGCTCGAAGCCCGCGGTGCTGCGTTGTGGTTGCTGAGCGCCATCTGACGCCGCCACGGCTGGCCGCGGCGATCGACCTGGCTCTCGCATCGCCTCCGGTGCAGCAGGCCATCGATCTCGACGGCGCGAGCGCGACTGCGCGGATTCTGCGACGTGCGCTCATCGAGAAGACCTCCCGGATATCCGGGTCCGCCGCGGCGACCGTTGGATCATAGGCCGCGTGCCGCCACCAATGGCGTTCAGCACGGGTTTGTCACCGGGCTATCCTGATCGCGCAACCGATTGTAAACTCGGTATCGTCCGACCACTCGGGTTGGTAGCCCCCGTCGCTGTAGGAGCGCACGCCAGGCATGGAAGCCAGCCTGTTCCGATACATCTGGCAGCAGACCCGGCGCGAGCAGCTGTGGATCCTGTTCGTCATTCGTCGCCAGCATGCCGTTCAACTACCTCATGCTGGATCTGCCCAAATACATCGTCAACGGGCCGATCCAGGCGAAGGGTTTCGAGACGCGCCACCGATACGCAGCACTATTTTCAGATCCGCATTCCGGTGCCGGCCGCGCAGTCCATCAGGACGGCTTCTATCGAGCTGCTGCATGGGTTCGACTTCAATCGGATGTCGTCGCTGATCGTGCTGAGCGCCGCGTTCCTGCTGCTCGTGATCATCAACGGGCTCTTCAAGTTCTACATCAACACCTACAAGGGCCGGCTCGGCGAGCGCATGCTGCAGCAGCTGCGCTACGATCTGATCGATCGCGTGCTGCGCTTTCCGCCGACCGAGTTCCGCCGGGTCAAGCCGGCCGAGATCGCCACCATGATCAAGGACGAGGTGGAGCCGCTCGGCGGGTTCATCGGCGATGCCTTCGTGCAGCCCTTCTTTCTTGGCGGGCAGATCGTGACGGCACTGGCCTTCATCCTGCTGCAGAACTTCATGCTGGGTCTGATCGCGGTCGCGCTGCTGGTGGTGCAGGGCGCTCGTGATACCCCGCCTGCGCCGCAAGCAGCTGGTGCTCGGGCGTCAGCGCCAGCTCACGTCGCGGACGCTCGCCGGCCGCATCGGCGAGATCATCGACGACATCGTGAACGTCCACACCAACGATGTCTCGAACTATCAGCGCGCCGATATCGCGAACCAGCTGACGACGATCTTCGGCATCCGCTTCGCGCTCTACCAGTGGAAGTTCTTCGTCAAATTTCTCAACAACCTGCTGGCGCAGGTCACGCCGTTTCTCTTCTACATGATCGGGGGTCTGCTCGCGATCAGCGGGCATCTCAACATCGGCCAGCTCGTCGCGGTCATCTCGGCCTACAAGGATCTGCCGTCGCCGGTGAAGGACCTGATCGACTGGGACCAGCAGCGGCTCGACGTCGAGGTCAAGTACAACCAGGTGATCGAGCAGTTCTCGGTCGACCCGTCGGTCGAACTGTTGCCGCCGCCCGACTACGACGGCGAGGTCCCTCACCTTACCGGTGAGGCGTCCTTGTCCGGCGTCACGGTTCTCGACGCCACGGGCGCCCGACTGCTCGACAGCCTTTCGGTGACGATCGACCTCAAGTCAGCGACGGCGATCGAGGGGAATGCCAGCAGCGGCGGCGAGGTGCTCGTCGACGTCCTGGCGCGGCTTCTGCCTGCCGAACTCCGGCCGGGTGCTGCTGTGCGGCAAGGATCTGCAAGGAATGGCCGCCGGCCGTAACCGGCCGGCGCATCTCCTATGTCGGGGCCGAAACCTACTTCCCGCAATCGACCTTGTTCGACTCTCTGCTCTACGGGCTGAGGCACAATGCCGAGCGACCAGGCGAGAGCCAGCCTCGGCACAACATCATCCGTGCGCGCGGCAACAGCCTCGATTTCCATGCGGACTGGGTCGATTACGCGGTCGGCGGGCGCGGAGGGGCCTGCCGACATCGTCGAGCGAGATCCGGGCGCGTGGTTTCACTGGTCGGACTCGACTCGGATGTCACCAGCTTCGGCCTGAACCGCTCGTCTGCCCGAGCCGACCGCCGAAATGGCGGAAGCCTTCGTCCAATCCCGCGCGCGCTTCGGGCCAAGCTCGACAGCCGAAGGGATGCGGCATCTCGTCGAGCCGTTCGATCCGCACGCAGCTACAACAATCAGGCTTCGATCGGCGACAACCTGATCTTCGGCACCCCGATCAGCGAGGCCTTCAGTCTCCGTCGACTGGGCAGCAACCCGGAGGTCCGGAAGGTGTTGGCCGATCTCGACCTCGACTCGGTTCTGTTCGACCTCGGGCGCACGGTCGCTAGCACCATCATCGAGCTGTTCGAAGGGCTCGCACCCGACAGTCCGCTGTTCGAGGACCTGAGCCTCATGTCGCCGGAGCAGTTTCCGGACTACCAGGCGGCGTTGAAGCGGGTCGGCAACCGGACGTTCCGGCAGGTGAGAGCCGGGCGACCAGGCGATCTTCCTCGATCTTGCGTTCAACTACATCGAGCCGCGCGACAGACTTGGGCTGCTGGACGACGCGATGGCCCAACGTCTCCTGGCGGCGCGAGCCAAGTTCCACGAACAGATCGGGGACGATCAGTCGCTCGATCGCGTTCTACAGGCCGGATCGGTTCAACGCCTTCGCCTCGGTGAAGGACAACATCCTGATGGGCCGCGTCGCCTACGGGGTCGCCGAAGCCGAGATGCGGGTGAACGCGCTGGTGTTGGACGTCATCGACGAGCTCGATCTCAAGCCCGCCATCTTCCAGGCCGGCCTTCGCTTCAACATCGGCTCGGGCGGCAAGCGACTGACCTCTAGCCAGCGGCAGAAACTGGCGCTGGCGCGCGCCTTGTTGCGGCGGCCGGATTTCCTGCTGGTGAATCGGGCTCTCTCCCAACTCGATGGGCGGCACAGTCGGCGATCGTCGGTCGCGTGCTCAGCTACGCGAAGGAGGGCGGCGAGGCGCTTTTCGGCACTCTGTGGAACCTGGAAAATTCGCAGGCTCGCCAGCCATTTCGACCGGATCATCCGGATGGAACACGGCCGCATCGTCGGCGAGGACGGCGCGACCGAATCGACCGAACAGCAGGCGGGCGCTTCGTCCGAGCACGGATAAAGAGTTGATGCGGATTTCGGCTTGAGAGGACAGGACGCGTCCGATCGGCGGAGGGAGTTGTCGTGAGCTTTTGAAGGAAGACGTCGAGGTTCTGCGGGAGGTGCCGATCTTTGCCTCCGTCGACCCCGGAAAGTTGAAGCTCCTCGCCTTCGCGTCGCAGAGGCTCGTTTTCGACGAAGGGCAGATCCTGTGCAAAGAGGGCGATCGCGGCGAGCAGGCCTTCGTCATCGTCAAGGGCGCGGCCGACGTCTTCGTCCGGGCCGGCGGAAACCGACATCCGTGTCGCCCAACTGGGCCGCAACGACTTCGTCGGCGACATCGCCATCCTTTGCGACAGCCCCGAACCGCGACCGTGAAGGCGGCAAGTCGCTGCGAGACACTGGTGATCGGCAAGTCGCAGCTGATGGGATTGCTGAAAAGCTTCCCCGAAATGGGCATCGCCATGATGCGGGTGCTGGCGCAGCGGCTCGAACGCACGAGCCACGCGCTGGCCGAGGCACAGCGGCGGAACGCATCGGTTCACTGAGCCGATCGTCCCAGGGAACCCCGCCCTAACGCGGTTGCGCCACGGCCGGGCTGCGGGCGAACAGGTCGTGCGCCGCGGCGAAACGGACGGCGCCGTGGCGACCCAAGTGCGACAGCGCGGCTTCGCAGAAACTCCCACGCGGCTTGGTCATGAGCCAGATGGTGGGTCAGCAGGCCGATCGGGCGGCCGCTGCCGCTCGCCTCGCCGATCAGCCTTTGGAGATCCTGTAGGAGCCTGTCGTGTGGTCGGCAGACCTTGCCTTCGCGCCAGTCGATCGGGTCGATGTCGCAGTTGAGCTGAACAAGCCCTGTCGCGGTGTTCGATGGTGGCCCGAACGTCGACAGGGCCCTGAAGCCCAGGCCGGGCAGGGCCGGCAGCAGGTCCGGATCTGATGCGGTTCCACGGCGGCACGAGAACGTCGCACGTTTGACCGAACAGGCTGCGACAACTTGGCCCGTCCCGATCGGAGGTCGTCGAGAATGTCAGCGACAGCGCGCGTGCCGCCGAGTTCGCGGGCCTTCTCGCCCGGTGCAGCGTGATTGACATGCCGGAAGCCATGCTGGGCCGGTATCAATCCTGGGTGGCGCGCGCAGAAGGCGGCGAGGACCCGGCTCGGCCGGTTCGGGGATGATGGCCAGAAGCACTGGCATGGCGTGCTTGGCGCAAAGCGCGGTCAAGCGCTCGAGCGCGGGCGTGACGGAGATCGCGTCATCGTCCCGCAGCCAAACCCTTATGGTGCGGCCTTCCGCGGCGGCGCGATCACAACGCCTCGATGACTGGTGCCCAGGCTGCATCAGGCATGAAGCGGTGTGCGATGATCGGGCCAGGCGCCGACGATAGCGCCTGGTCCAAAGTCGCGGCCGCCGCATCCAGCGTGCGCTCGCGGCGGACCCACGCGGCGGCGCCCTCGCCGAACCGGCGTCGCTCAGCCGAGTTCAACGCAAAGGCGCCTGAGCGGCGCGGCAAAGGTGTTCGGGGTTGGCGGATGGACGAGGAGCCCGGTCCGCCCGTGTCGCAGCACGCTCGCGACGCCGGCGACATCGAGCGCGACCACGGGGACACCCATGGCTTGCGCCTCGAGATAGCCGAGGCCGAAAGCCTCTCCGAATCCCGGCCAAACGAAGAGATCGGCCTGTTGGAGTGCTCAGCGACCTCGGCCGGCGGCATGACGCCACGCCAATGCAATCGATTCGGCGAGATGATCCGCGAAGGCTTCTCAACGTCTGGCCGCGCGGGTCCGTCGCCCACGATTGTGAGCTGCCAGTCGAGGTCGTGCGAGCAGGCCGAGCGATGCGGCCAAGAAGCGGTAGCTCTCGAGCTTGTCGCCGTGCCGCATCATCGCGACCGTCACGAGGCGCACCGGGCCGGATCGCGTTCCCGGTTGCGGTCGTGGCCACGAACGAACATCGACGAAGGGCGCCAGATCGATTGCGCATGCCCCGGGATGCAGCAGAGCCGGCAATGCCCGCGCGGTCGCGCGGCGGTGAAGCACAAGATGCGCGTCGGCGGCGCGCGTAGCGTTCTCCGCGGCCGCGTGCCATCCGCCCCATTGCGCGGACCGGGACGGCGCGTGGCTCGCCTCCGCCATGACAAAGGGCAGGCCGAAGCGCGCGCGAGTTCGGCGCCCGAGCAGGTCGGGCGCCTTGTAGTGGTTGTGGTAGGTGAACCAGACGATCCGGCTGCAGCCGCTGCCGCGCTCCAAGCGCGCGCGATGCCGACCGCACTCGCGAGGCCTGCCTCGCTCCATCGCGCTGCTGCCGCGCGGCGTCCGGCTCGGCAGAAAGGAGCGCAGCGAGGACACGATTTCAACTGCGTGGCCGGCCTGCCCGAGCGCTGTGATCAGAAGCCGCGCCATCTGCCGGTCGCCTGACGGCACCGGATGGTCCGGCGCCTTCAACGGCGCGTAGAAGGCGACCCTCATCCGCGCGTCAGTGATAGGGGTCGGCCGCGTCGCGGAGGCCGTCGCCGAGGAAGTTGAAGGCGAGGATGACCAGGATCACCGGCACGACCGGCAGCATCAGCCAGGGGTAGAGCGCGACCACGTTCATGTTCTGCGCCTCGTTCAGCATCACGCCCCAGGAGATGATCGGAGGCCGCAGGCCGAGGCCGAGGAAGCTCAGCGCCGTCTCGCCCAGGATCATGCCGGGGATGGTGATGGTGGCGGAGGCGATCAGGTGGCTGATGAAGCCGGGGATCAGATGGCGGAACAGGATGCGCGGCGTGCGCGCGCCCATCAGCTGGGCGGCGAGGACGTAGTCCTCCTCGCGCAAGCGCCAGGAGCTTGGCGCGCACCGCTCGCGCGAGGCCGGTCCAGTCCATCAGACCGAGGATGATGGTGATCCCGAAGTAGACGAGGATGGGGCTCCAGGTCACCGGCATGATCGCGGCGAGGGCGAGCCAGAGCGGAATGTGCGGGATCGAGTGAACGATCTCGATCGCGCGCTGGCTCAGCAGATCGAACCAGCCGCCATAATATCCGGCGAGGCCGCCGATCGTGATGCCGAGCAGAAACGAGATCGAAATGCCGATAAGCCCGACCGTGAGCGAGACGCGGGCGCCGTAGATCATGCGCGACAAGCACGTCGCGGCCGAGCCGGTCGCTGCCGAGCAGGAACAGGGTCCCGCCCTCGGCCGGGCACATCAGGTGCAGATTGCCAGGGAGCAAGCCCCAGAAGAGGTAAGGGTCACCGTCGACAGAAGAAGCGGATCGCGCTCGACCTGCGTTCGATCGATCGACGTAGTCCCGCTTCAGATTGGTCATGTTGAGCGTGAAGTGCTGGCCGTAGACGAACGGCCCGACGAGCGAACCCTGGTGGAACAGGTGGATGCGCTGCGGCGGCGCGCGGATGAAGTCGGTGTTGCGGGTGCCGCCATTGTAGGGCGCGAGAAACTCCGAAATGGGAATCGTCGCCGTACAGAACGATCAGGAAGATGCCGGCCACCACGCGCCAGCCGGTGGCGCTTGAACTTCCACCACATCAGCCGCCATTGCGACGCGAGGTAGACGCGCTCCTGCTCCGGCGTCAGCTTCGTGACCGATTGGACGTCGAACGGCGCCTGCGAAACGTAATGGGCGAGCACCGGCGAGGAGGGCGGCAGGGCGTTCATTTGCGCGACCCTCCGGCGAGCCGGATGCGCGGGTCGAGGAACGCGAGCGCGATGTCGGAGATCAGGACGCCGACGATGGTCAGCGTGGCCAGAAACATCAGGAACGAGCCCGCGAGATACATATCCTGGCTCTGCAGCGCGTGAATCAGCAGCGGGCCGGTCGTCTGGAGCGACAGCACGATCGCGACGAGTCTCGGCGCCCGAGACGACGGTCGGGCAGGATGCTGCCGATATCCGAGATGAAGAAGTTCATCGCCATGCGGAACGGATATTTCATCAGCGCCCGGAACGGGTGCAGGCCCTTGGCGCGCGCCGTCGTGACATATTGCTTCTGCAGTTCCTCGAGAAGGTTGGCCCGCACCGCGCGGATCATGCCGCCGGTGCCGGCCGTGCCGATGATGATCACCGGAATCCACAGGTGGCCGAGGATCGACTGCACCTTGGCCCAGCTCATCGGGGCGTTGAAATATTGCGGGTCCATGAGCCCGCCGATGGACAGCCCGAACCAGCCGTTGGCGAAATACATGAACAGCAAGCGCCAGCAGGAAATGCGGGATCGCGAGCCCCAGCAGGCCCAGCGTGGTCAGCCCGTAATCGGCCCAGGAATATTGATGCGTGGCGGAGTAGATGCCGATCGGGAAAGGCGACGAGCCAGGTGAACAGGATCGTGACGAATGACACCAGGATGGTCGAGAAACAGCCGGTCGCCGACGACGTCGCTGACGGGCAGCTGATACTCGAACGAATAGCCGAAATCGCCGCTGGAAGAAGCCGCCGACCCAGAGGAAGTAACGCTCGACCGGGGGCTTGTCGAAGCCATATTCCTTCTTCAGGAAGTCGATCCGGCTGGTGTCGGCCTTTTCGCCCTGCGCCTGCAGTTCGGCGACGTAGTTGCTGAAGTAATCGCTCGGCGACAGATTGATGACGGTGAAGATCAGCGCGCTCGTGACGAACAGCGTCGGGATCATGATCAGGAGGCGACGCACGAGGTAACGCAGCATCGGTCAGTCCGCCTTTGTCGTCGTACCAGAACGTGTCCGGCATGTAGATGCCGAAGAATGATCCGGGCTCGAAGTCGAATAGAGCGCCTTTTCGGGCACGTTCCGCAGCTTGTCGTCAACCACGACCGGCTGCTGCGTGCCGTTGACGATGCCGATCGTGAAGACCTGGTCGGCGTTGATGGCCAGCATCTTGTCCCAGATCGCCGTCCGTTCGATCGTGGTTGGTCGAATGCCGCCAGTCGCGATAAAGGTCGAGCAACTGCTGGGCCTCGGGCATGTCGACGGCCTCGCCTTCATGCCCTCCTGTTTCGGTGTAGAGGCCCCACTGCGGCCATTGCCCCTGCGATTCGTTGAGACGGCGCAAGGTCGGAGGGCTCGAAGATCGAGGTCGGCACGCCGTTGTCCATGCCCGGGCCGAGCGACATGATGGCCGCGCCGTTCTTGACCCTGAGCCGGAACACCTCGCGCTGCGAGGGATGGTTGAAGCAGCGGATGCCGAGCTTGGCCCAGTCGTCGTTGATGAGTTCGATCACGTCGGCATCTTCGGTGTTGATCCCTGCCGTGTCGACGATGATGTCGGCCCGCCGTCCGTCGGGCAGCAGCCGGAAGCCATCGGCATCGCGCTTGTCCAGCCCGGCTTCGTCGAGCAGGCGGTTGGCTTGCGACAGGATCGTAGTTCGTATAGGCGTCCGCATAGGCCTGTTTGTAGAGCGGGCTCTGCGGCAGCACGGTGTTGGCGCTTTCGCGCGCCAGCCCGAAGAAGATGACGCGGTTGATGTCGCGCCGATTGATGCCGAGCGACAAGCGCGCGGCGCACCCGCACGTCGCGCATGACGCTTGCGCCAGACCGGGTCGGCCGCATTGAGGTTCGGCATCAGGGCCGTGTAGGCGCCCTCGCCTCGCTCCCACAGCCGCACATCGTAGCCGTTGACCTTCTCGGCCTGCTTCAGGAACGTATAGTCCTCGAAATTGATGTAGCGCGCCTGGAGGTCGGCATCGCCGCTCGCGGCCTTGGCTGGGATGAGGCTCGTCGTGCCGAGCGTCATCCGCACCTCGTCGATATAGGGCAGTTGCCGGCCGTTTTCGTCGACCCGATGAAAGTATGGGTTGCGCTTGAACACGAAAAGTTCGGCCGGCGGAGCTGTCGTGTTCAGCCACGGGTCGAGCGTCGGCAGATCGGGGTTTTCAGGCCGGTACTGCCGGGACTTGCGCTCGTGCAGGGCTGCCCAGTCCTTCACATGCGCCGCCTTCACGGCATCGGCCAGGGCCTTCTTGTCGGCATAGCGGCATTGAAACTGCTTGAGGTAGTGGGCCGGCATGAAGATGAAGAGCGGCTGCGCGGCCGCCAACGCCGGGCAGGAAGCCGGGGTTGGGGTCCTCCCAGGTGTAGCGCACGGTCTCGCGGGTCGAGCACCTCGAACTTCGGCGGCTTGCCGTTGGCCAGCAAGCGCCGCGTTCAGGCCGGACGGCGACAGCTTCGGGTTGTTGGCGACGTCCTCCCAGTAATAGCGGAAGTCGTCCGCCGTGAACGGGCTGGCCGTCGCTCCACTTGTGGCCGGGCCGCAGGTGGAAGGTGAAGACCTTGTCGTGCCTCGACCTCGAGGCTGTCGAGGATGTCGGGCACGACGTTGCAGCTTCTCATCGAACACGATCAGCCGCGCGTAGGAATAGACCGTCATCATGCGGAGATCGCGCTGGTCGCCCATCAGCATGCGCCACGTGCCGCCGTGGACTGCCCGGCCGTCGCGCCCATGCCGGCGAGGTTGATCGACGCGCGGCATGCTCAGGCAGGCGCTTCTCGACGGGCGGCAATTGCCCGGCCGCGACCTGCTTCTCGAAGTACCGGCGTCTCGACATACGGGTCGGCGAAGGCCGCTGAGGGTCCCGAGACCAAGATGAGCAGAGGCGAGAAGCCGCCTCACACGAGCTCCCTCCGGTCCACGGTCGGCGCGGGCCAGCACGGAATGTCCGTGGCCGAGGTCGATCGGCGCAAGGCCGCCGTCATCGCCTTCGCCCCTGGAACTGCGGCTCCCAGTTCTTGGGATTGGACGCCCCTTTCACCGCCAGCGCGGCAAAATCGAGCGGATGGTCGAGATCGGCGAAGGGAACAGCTTTGAGCAGCGCCTTGGTGTAGGGATGACGCGGGATTGCGGAACAGCACCTCGCGAGGCGCAATCTCGACGATGCGGCCGTTGGCCAGGACCGCGATGCGGTCCGCCACATAGTCGACCACCGCGAGATTGTGCGAAATGAACAGGTAGGTCAGGCCCGAGTTCGCGCTGCAGATCCTTGAGCAGGTTCAGCACCTGCGCCTGCACCGAGACGTCGAGCGCCGAGACCGGTTCGTCGCAGATGATCAGGTCCGGATTGAGCGCCAGCGCCCGCGCGATGCCGATGCGCTGCCGCTGGCCGCCGGAAAAGCTGTGCGGATAGCGATTGAGGAAGCGGCGGTCGAGCCCGACGGCGCTCATCAGGTCGCCGACTCGCTCGATCTGCTCGTCCGGCGCTGCCGACGCCGTGGATCTCAAGCGGTTCGCGCAGGATGTTCAGGACCGTCATGCGCGGCGACAGCGAGCTGACCGGGTCCTGGAAGATCATCTGCATGCGTGCGCGGAAAGCGCGCCGGGCGTCGCCCCGCAGGTCCAGCACGTCGATCGGTCCCGTGCCGTCGTTGAAGGTGACCGAACCGCTGTCGGCCCTGATGGCCCGCATGATCAGCTTGCTGACGCTGGTCTTGCCGCTGCCGCTTTCGCCGACCAGCCCGAGGCACTCGCCGCGCCGGATGTCGAAGCTCACGTCATCGACCGCGACGACCCGATCGCTTCGCTTGCCGAGCAGGCCGGACCGCTTGCCCGGGTAGGTCTTGCGAAGGTTCGTTGCGACCAGAAGGGGCAAGCCTGCTTTGGCCGCAGGACCGGCGCTTCGGTCGTCGCGCCGGCGTGGCGATCAGGGGCGCGAGATCGGCGCTCGTATCGCGCAGCGCCGGTAAGCCGCTCGCCCGGCTTCATGTTGAAGTGCGGCAGGGCGTGCAGCAGCGCCTTGAGATAGGGATGTGTCGGCCGGCGGAAGATGTCCTCGGCGGTGCCGGCCTCCATGATCTCGCCGTGGTAGATCACCACGACCTCGTCGGCCATGTTGGCGACCACGCCGAGATCGTGGGTGATCAGCAGGATCGACATGTCGAGTTCGCGCTGAAGCGTCCGCATCAGGTTGAGCACCTGGGCCTGGATGGTGACGTCGAGCGCCGTCGTCGGCTCGTCGGCGATGAGCAGCGCCGGGTGGCAGATCAGCGCCATGGCGAGCATGGCGCGCTGCCGCAAGCCCGCCGGACAGCTCGAAGGCATATTGCTTGTAGGACCGCTTCGGGATTCTTGAAGCCGACCAGTTCCAGCATGGCCTCGGTGGTTTCACGCGAGCCGCCGTCCCGCGACGGGCCGGTGCAGTCGCAATGCTTCCTCGATCTGATTGCCGATCGTGTGGACCGGCGAAAGCGACGACATCGGCTCCTGGAAAATCATGCCGATGCGGCCGCCGCGCAGGTGCCGGATTTCACGGCCGTCTCGGGGCATGGCGGCGATATCGACGGCCGGGTCTGCCGGCGGGCTTGGCGGGGTCCTGGAACAGAATGCGTCCGGCAACGACACGGCCGGCGCGCGGCAGCAGGCCCATCACGGCCTGCGAGATTACGGTCTTGCCCGATCCCGACTCGCCGACTAGCGCCACGGTCTTGCCGCGGGGAATGCGAAACGAGACTCCGCGGACCACTTCGAGCGTCCCCCGCTGGAGTTGGAATGCGATGCGGAGTTCGTCCACTCTGAGGATGTCGGGTTTGGCCGTCATCAGCCAGTCGGCGTCCTGCTCGTCATAGCGCTCCCTCTAGCATCGATGAAGGATGTCACGGGATTGGGCGGCGGACCAGAGGCGAGATCGGCGGTTCACACTGCCGCGCCGATCGATGACTTCAGATTCAACGCTGCGAGCGCGTAGCCGCCGGCTCCGCCATCGACGAAATGGACATGATCGCGGCGGGTCGGCGACGGTACGACGCAGGTGATCAGCGCCGATTCCTGCCGCTGCAGGCCGTAGTCGGCGATCCCGGCTTCGCGCGCCGTCGATAAAAGACCGTCGATCGCCTCGGCGACCGCTGGGCTGCAATCGAGCGTCATCATCAGCCGGTCTTCGAACTTCCGGTGATCGGAGTTGGCGACGAGTTGGTGCCGATAGGCCGTCGGTGAGAAACGGCCAATCGTGCGACCGGACCTGAACACCAGAGCGGACAGCATCGTCCAGGCGGCGACCGCGAAATAGCTCGACAGGAGCGATTGGCCGTCCTTGCGCTGCAGTTTCACCTCCGTCTTGAACCCGCGCGGAGGCCACGGCAGGAGCAGTGCATTTTCGCGAAGCGGGAGGGCCGCATCCGGGCTGGCGTCGATGTCATGGAGCAGGTCGGTGATCAGCCGCTGGAACGGCGCACTGTCGCGATCGCCCCGAGGACTGACGATGATCGACAGGATCAGGCCGTGCCGGGCTGCCACCGGATTGAAGCGGCAAGACAGGCCGTTCAGGTCCGGCCGGGTGGTGGCGTCGGGCCTCACCGGCGTGAGGCCGCCCGCTTTGAGCTCGGCTTCGGCCCAGACAAGGCCGCCGCCGGAGAACATGGCATAGTCCACATCGTCGCGACGCCGCGTAACGGGCCACCCGCACATCGTGACCGGCCGCGCGGATCTGCGCCACGGTGGTTTCGCCGCCGCGCAGCGTCAGCTGAAGATCGGCACCAACCCAAGCAATCGAGGATGCCAGCGCCCGCCGGGCGCGATCCGCCTGCGAAGGTGCGACCGCGTAGCACATACCGTCGCCGGCGAAGACATATGGAAAGTCCAGCGTGCCGAGAGCGTTCGACACGGCTGAGATCGCCGCCGCGCCGGCCGTGTTCACGGCCTTGTACCGACCGGCCTGGATCGCATCGGTCGAGCGGACGACATCGGCGAGACCGATCACCCAGTCATCCGGCAGAGGGGCGTAGGCCCGTGGGTCGGCCAAGTTCTCGAAGCCGGTCACGACTGGAAGCGCGGCGTAGAACTGCTCGCTTTCGCGGTCGGCCGCGCCGGCGGGCGTTGGCGTCGCGGGGCCGGACACGGCGAAGTCGCTGCTCATCACCTAGGTTAACCTGTATTGTGGCACAACGGTTGCGATCCAACGACCGTCCGACACGTTGACGGCGACTGAAGGTCCAGTTTCAAAGGTGTCCAGCGGGTTTACGGGTCCGTTGATGGCACGAGTTTTGTTCTGTTGGCAGCAATTCGGGGAGTAGCCCGCGGTGTCCGATTCGCCTCGGTTTTTTGATGAGATGTCCAATCAGGATGGCGGGCCGCGGCCGGTCTACGAGCGGTTGGCGCGCTGGCTCGATCACGTCCCGTCCGAACTGCTCGAGTCGCGGCGGCGACAGGCCGACCTTCTCTTCCGGCGTATCGGCATCACCTTCGCGGTCTACGGCGACAAGGATGCGACGGAACGCCTGATCCCCTTCGATATTGTTCCAAGGCTGATCTCGCGGGATGAATGGACAAAGCTCGAGCAACGGCCTGATCCAGCGGGTCAAGGCGTTGAACATGTTTCTGGCCGATCTCTATGGCCCGCGCGAGGTGATCAAAGCCGGCATTGTTCCGTCGGACCTTGTCTTCCGCAACCCGTACTTCCGCCCGGAGATGATCAACCTCAAAGTTCCGCACGACGTCTACGTCCATATCGCCGGGATCGACATCGTCCGCATCGATGAAAACGACTTCTACGTCCTCGAGGACAACGCGCGCACGCCATCCGGCGTGTCCTACATGCTGGAGAACCGCGAGGTGATGATGCGGCTTTTCCCCGAGCTGTTCGCATCCCACCGGGTCGCCCCGGTCGAGAACTACCCCGAGTTCCTGCTCAATTCTCTGCGCAGCGTCGCGCCGGCGACCGCCGATAGCGATCCCAACGTCGTGCTGCTGACGCCAGGCATGTACAACTCCGCCTATTACGAGCACTCCTTCTTGGCCGACAAGCTCGGGATCGAACTGGTCGAAGGACGCGACCTGTTCGTTGAGAACGATACCGTCTTCATGCGCACGACCGAGGGACCGAAGCGGGTCGACGTGATCTACCGCCGCCTCGACGACGATTTCCTCGATCCGCTGGCCTTCCGCCCCGATAGCGCCCTCGGCGTTCCAGGGCTGATGAACGCCTATCGGGCGGGTTCGGTCACGCTTGCCAATGCGGTCGGCACCGGCGTTGCCGACGACAAAGCGACCTACACCTACATGCCGGACATTATCCGGTTCTACCTTGGCGAGGAGGCCGTGCTGAAGAACGTGCCGACCTATCGCTGCCGCGAACCCGAGGCGCTCGGTTACGTGCTCGATCATCTGGGCGAACTGGTCGTGAAGGAGGTCAATGGCTCGGGAGGGTACGGCATGCTGGTCGGGCCGCATTCCACCAAGGACCAGATCTCGACCTTTGCAGCGAAGCTGAAGGACAACCCGGCCAATTTCATCGCGCAGCCGACGTTGAAGTTGTCGACGTGCCCCACCGCCGAGGCAGATGGCATCAGTCCTCGTCACGTCGACCTGCGCCCCTTCGTCCTGACGGGTGCGAATGGTGTGCGGGTCGTGCCCGGCGGCCTGACCCGCGTCGCCATGAACAAAGGCTCACTCGTGGTCAATTCAAGCCAGGGCGGCGGCACCAAAGATACGTGGGTGGTGGATGACCGGGAGACCCGCCAGTGACCGGCGTCGAAGTCGAGTTCGACGGGTCCGCCATCTCCATGAAGCGCCCTGTCCGCAAGTATACGATGCTCTCCCGGACCGCCGACAGCCTGTTCTGGTTGTCGCGCTACATGGAGCGGTCGGACTTTCTGGCCCGGATTGTCGAGGCGACGCAGCGCCTCGCGACTCTTCCGAAAGCCTACAACGAGCCAGGCAGCGAGTGGGACGGCGCACTAGAGTCGTCCGGCGCGGTGGAAGCCTATCATGAGAAATATGGCGCGACCGACGCCGAGTCCGTCATCGACTTCCTGACCTTCGATCCGCAAAATCCATCGTCGATCCGCAATTGCCTCGAAGCGGCGCGGACCAATGCGCGATCGGTCCGGACCGCACTCACCGCCGAGATGTGGGATGCCATCAATGGCGCCTGGCTCGAGATGAAGCGGTTCGAGCAGCCGGAATCATCGCCAGAACGCAAAGGCGAGCGCCTCGGCCAGTTTCTGGAATTCGTGAAGAAGACCGCGCTGAATTTTGACGGCGCCGTGATCCGCACCATGCTGCGCGACCCGTCCTTCTGGTTCTCGCGGCTCGGACTGCACATCGAGCGAGCCGACAACACGGCGCGAATCCTCGACGTGAAATATCATGTGCTGCTGCCGGAGAATGAGCAGATCGGCGGGTCGCTGGACTATTTCCAGTGGACCGCGATCCTGCGCGCCGTCTCGGCTCTCACCGCCTACCATTGGGTCTATCGCGAGAACATTAAGCCGTGGCTCGTGGCGGACCTGCTGATCCTGCGGCACGAGATGCCGCGCTCTCTCATTTCTTGCTACGACAATATCGTGCGCTCGCTCGACTCGCTGTCCTCGGCCTACGGGCGACAAGGGCCGTCGCAACGGCTGGCACATCGAACACTGGCGCAGCTCGAGAACGCGGCGATCGAGGACATCTTCCAAAGTGGGTTGCACGAGTTCGTGACCCTGTTCCTCGATAGCAACAACCAGCTCAGCGCGGCGATAACCGAACAGTATCTCGTTTGAGGCGCCCATGCGGATCAAGCTCAGTCACCGCATCGCATTCGGCTTCGCCGAGCCGATCCGGAACCTTACCTACATCCTCAAGCTCACGCCGCGCAGCCACGACGGGCAGCGCGTCATGCGCTGGCGGATCGACATCGAACCCGAGTGCCGCCTGAAAGCATGTGAGGACCACTTCGGCAATCTGACCCACACGCTGACGATTCCGGGGCCGGTGCTCGATCCGCGGGTCACGGTGTCAGGCGAGATCGCCAACTATGACGTGGCCGGCGTCGTGCGCGGTTCGGCGGAGCGGCTGCCGGCCGAGTTATTCCTGCGCGAAACAGCACTGACGCTCGCCGACGCCGAGTTGCGCGCCTTCGCGGACCGGGTGACGGCGCCCGGCGCTGACCGGATCAGCAAGCTACATCGTTTGATGGATGCCGTCGCCGAGACCATCATCGCTTATCCGGAGGCGCCCATGGCCCGCGCCGCGGATGCCTTTGCGGCCGGACGGGGAACCTGCGAAGACACCGCACATGTGTTCATCGCCTGCGCCCGCCACCTGGGCTGGCCGGCGCGCTGTGTCACTGGTTATCACGTGCCCGATGACGAGCGTCAGAAGCGGCACGCTTGGGCTGAGGTTCAAGTCGACGGGCTGGGCTGGGTGGCCTTCGATCCGACCCACGCCATCTGCCCGCAGGACATGCACATTCGGACAGCCGTCGGACTCGACGCGCTGGATGCTGCCGGCCTGCGTGGCACCCTGACGGATGGCATGCGGGAAATCGTGGAGGCGAACTGGCGCTTCGAACGCGATCGCGTTCCGCCGGCCCCGGCGTCGAGCCAGAGCCAGACGGCCTCGTAGCGGGCCGACCCTGTCGCGGTTCAGAACACGTTGGGATAGATATAGCGCTGGATGATGTCCTCGATGAGGAACAGCAGCAGCAAGAGGACGATGGGCGAGATGTCCACCCCACCTAAGTTGGGCAGAATACGACGGATTGGCCGCAAGACAGGCTCTGTCACCGAATTGAGGAAGTTCCAGATCGAACGCACGAGCTGGTTGCGGAAGTTTACCACGTCAAACGCCAGCAGCCATGACAGGATCGCCATGGCAATGATGATGTAGGAATAGAGCCGCAGAACCAGAAAGAGGACGTCCAGAAGAGCGCGCATGATCGTCCAAATGAAGCTTGGAGCCGGCGGCTCCGCTGTCACGATGTAATTGCCGCGTCGTGCATGGGCAACCCGTCGGAAGCTGCCCGCAGTTTGCGGCCGATGACGATCGACTTTGGGCCGAACCGCGATATGTCTCATTTCGGTTTCCTTTGTCCCCCTTACCTTGGCCACCTCAATCCCATGGCGGCGCTGGCGACCGAATTGCGTCGGCGCGGGCATCGGACGAGCTTTCTGGCTCTGGCCGACGTCAGAAAGACGGTCGAGGGCTCGGGGGCCGGGCTGATCCCGCTTGGCGAAGCCACGTTTCCGGCCGGGATCTTCACGCGTCTCAGGGCCCACATGGCAGCGCCCCGCGGCCTGGGGGTGTTCCGGATCATCAGCGACGTGGCGCGGATGACGGGCATGCTGTGCAGCGAGGCGCCGGCGGCGATCGAACGCGCCGGCATCGATGGGCTCGTGGTCGACCAGCTGGAACCGGCCGGGGGCCTCATAGCCGCTCATCTAGGACTGCCGTTCATATCGGTCGCCAACGCGCTTCCGATCGACCGCGAGCCGGCGCTCCCACCGCCTTTCACCGACTGGCGCTACGATCCGTCGCCTTGGGGCTTGCGGCGCAACGCCGGCGGCTATCAGGTGGCGGACCTGATGATGATGGGACTCGACCGGGTCATCGGAACGTGGGCACGTGCGTGGAGGTTGCCGCATCGCCGGATGAGCGACTGCGTGTCGGCTGAGGCGGAGATCACTCAACTGGTGCCGGGCTTCGATTTTCCGCGCCACTCTCCGCCCGCGGCGCTTCGGTACTGCGGGCCGTTGCGGGATGCGGAGGCGCGCTCGGACATCGGGCCGCTCCTCGGCGACGGCAGCCGTCCCCTGGTGTTTGCATCCCTCGGCACGCTGCAGGGCGGGCGCCTCGACCTGTTCATGCGGATCGCTCAGGCCTGTGCGGCGCTCGACCTTCATCTCGTCATCGCCCACGGCGGCGGCTTGACGCCGAACCAGATAAGAGCGCTCCCCGGCTCCCCAGTCGTGCGCCACTTCGTCCCTCAGAGAGCGCTGCTGCGGCACGCGGCGCTGGCGGTGACGAATGGCGGGCTCAACACCGTTCTCGATGCGCTGGCGGCTGGCGTGCCGCTCGTGGTTGTGCCGATTGCCTTCGAACAGGGTGCCATCGGTGCGCGCCTCGAAGCATGCGGTGCGGGCATCATGTTGCCGCTCCGGAAGGCGAGAGCCGCGCGGCTGGGAGATGCGATGCGGCGCATCTTGCGCGAGCCTTCGTTGGGGGCAGCGGCCGAGCGCCTTTCTGGCGAAATCGGGCGAGCCGGCGGGGCGGCCGCGGCAGCCGATCTCACCGAGTCGATGGTTAGGATCCCCTCGCGGGGGCCCATTGCGGCAATCTCGGCGTGACGGGTGAGACGGCACCCGAGCTGGACCTCATCCTTGTCGGGGGCGGCCTGGCCAACGGGCTGATCGCCTATCGGATTGCGCAAAAGCGGCCCGAAACGAAAATCCTTGTGCTCGAAAGCGGCCAGACGTTCGGCGGCAATCACACCTGGTCGTTTCACGAACTCGGACCTAAGCTCTGCCCAGCGCGCTTGGACCGACCCTTTCGTGGTCCGTCGCTGGCCGTTCTATCACGTCGCCTTCCCCAACCTGCGTCGTCGGGTCGACCTGAGCTACTGCTCGGCCAACTCTGACCGCTTCCACGAGGTTCTACGTCGCGCCGACATTCCAGTACGGTTCGGGGCGCGCGTCGAGAGTGTCTCGCCGCGGCAGGTCCGGCTCGAGACCGGCGCAGTGCTGGAGGCGCGGGCCGTCATCGATGGGCGCGGGGCCGCACCGACTCCGCTCATGCGGCTCGGGTGGCAGAAATTTCTCGGCCAGGAAATCCGCACCGAGCAGCCTCATCGGCTGACGGGCCCAATCCTCATGGACGCGGCGGTCGAGCAGCACGACGGCTACCGCTTCGTCTATGTCCTGCCATTCGCGGCCGACCGTCTCCTGATCGAAGACACCTATTACAGCGAGCGGCCCGCCTTGGACGGCACAGTTCTCAGGGAACGCATCGCGGCCTACGCCCATGCGAATGGGTGGATCCCGGCCGAGTTGATCCGGGAAGAATCGGGAGTCCTGCCCATCACTCTCGCGGGTGATGTCAACCGTTTCTGGTCGAACAAGCAGGGCCAGTGCTGTTCCGGCCTACGCGCCGGGCTGTTTCATCCGACAACCGGGTTTTCGTGGCCGGACGCGGTTCGCTTGGCAGATCGCGTGGCCGAGTTGCCCGATCTCGATGCCGGACCGCTTTTTGCGACGATCCGAGCCTACGCGGCTGAGCGGTGGCGCACCCAGGCGTTCTTTCGCGCGCTGAACCGGATGCTGTTCCTGGCCGGTGACCCCGGCTTGCGTTGGGTCACGATGCGGCGCTTCTACGGGCTTCCCGAACCGCTCATCTCTCGCTTCTACGCCGGTGCTCTGTCGCCCTGGGACAAGGTCAAACTGCTCGTCGGCCGTCCGCCGGTTCCGGTTTCGGGCGCCGTCCGAGCCCTGTTCGACACTGTCGTCGCTCGGGCGTGATCGGCCAAACGGACGCGGGGTCAGGAGTTTCCGACCATGATAAGAGTGGAACGAGTGCAGGAGCGAACCAGCAGGTGCAGGTGACCGGCAAGACAGCGGCGGTGATAGGGGCCGGCTTCGGCGGCATCGCTCTCGCCATCAGGCTGCAGACGGCCGGAATCAGGACGACGCTCGTCGAAAGACGAGACAAGCCGGGCGGGCGCGCCTACGTCTATGAGGATCAGGGCTTCGTCTTTGACGCCGGACCGACCGTCATCACCGATCCAAGCTCCATCGAGGAGCTGTTCGCGCTGTCCGGCCGCAAGCTCGCCGACTACGTCACGCTGCTGCCCGTAAACCCCTTTTACGCGCTGTCCTGGGAGGATGGCTTCACGTTCGACTACGTGAACGACCAAGCCGAACTCGACCGGCAGATTCGAGCCAAGAACCCGCGTGACGTCGAGGGCTACGCCAAGTTCCTGCACTACGCCGAGGAGGTGCTCGCGGAAGGCTATGTGAAGCTCGGCTCGGTTCCCTTCCTGCAATTCCGAGACATGATCCGTGTGGCGCCGCAACTTGTGCGGCTTGAGAGCTGGCGCAGTGTCTATTCGATCGTGTCGCGGTTCATTCAGGACGAGCAACTGCGGCAGGCCTTTTCGTTTCACACACTGCTGGTTGGCGGCAACCCGTTTGCCACCTCTTCCATCTATGCCCTGATCCACGCGCTTGAGCGGCGGTGGGGGGTTTGGTTTCCGAAGGGCGGCACCGGGGCGCTGGTTCAGGGCATGCTGCGGCTTTTCACCGATCTCGGTGGCACGGTGCTGCTCGGCGCTCCGGTCGAGCGCATCACCGTCGAGGGCGGGCGAGCGACGGGAGCCGTCATGGCCGGCCGTGCGGAACTGTTCGACCTGATCGCCTCCAACGCCGACGTCGTGCACACCTACGGAAACCTGCTGGCTGCGTCGCCGCGGGGCCCGCGCATGTCGGCGAGCCTGCGGGCCAAGCGCCATTCCATGTCGCTCTTCGTCATCTACTTCGGCCTGCGTCGGCATCGGCCCGAAATCGCCCACCACACGGTGCTGTTCGGCCCGCGCTACAAGGGACTGATCGACGAGATCTTCAACAAGGAGACGCTGGCCGACGACGTCTCGCTCTATCTGCACAATCCCTGTGTCACCGATCCGTCGCTTGCTCCGCCGGGTGCCGGGGCCTTCTACGTGCTGGCACCGGTGCCGCATCTCGGGACCGCGCCCGACGTCGACTGGCGGACCGAAGGACCGAGATACCGCGATCGGATCTTCGAATACCTCGAGCAGCGGTGTCTTCCGGGACTGCGCGACGATCTCGTGACGAGCCGGATCTTCACACCGCTCGATTTCCGGGACGAGCTCAACGCTCACCTCGGCTCCGCGTTCTCGATCGAGCCGATCCTGACGCAAAGTGCCTGGTTCCGCCCCCACAACCGCGATGACGTCATTCCAAACCTTTATATCGTCGGCGCGGGGACGCATCCCGGGGCCGGTGTTCCTGGCGTCGTCGGTTCGGCCAAAGCCACAGCCCGCCTCATGATCGCCGACGCGGGTCTCGCGGTCGCATGATCAGCCATGTCGAAAACGGCACTGCGTGGGCCGACGTGCGACATGGCGAGCAGACGATCCGTCAGGGATCCAAAAGCTTCGCCGCGGCGGCCAGGCTGTTCGCGCCGCGGATGCGGGCGGACGCTGTGCTGCTTTACGCGTGGTGCCGCCATTGCGACGATGTCATCGACGGCCAGAAGCTTGGGTTTGCGGACGGAGCTCAGCCGTCCCTGCCCGCCGAGGTTCGGCTCGAACGGCTGCGGGCCGAGACGGAGGCTGCGCTGCGTGGGGTGGCCACCGACAGAGTCTTCGCGGCTTTCGGCGAGGTGATGCATCGTCATGCCGTCCCGGCGCGCTATCCGTTGGAGCACCTCGACGGCTATGCGATGGATGTCGCGGACCGTCGCTACGAAACGATCGAAGACACACTCGACTACTGCTACGGTGTGGCTGGAACGGTCGGGATCATGATGGCCCATGTGATGGGCGTGCGAGACGAGGCGACGCTTGGACGGGCTTGCGACCTCGGTTTGGCGTTCCAGCTGACCAACATCGCCCGGGATATCTTGGATGACGTTGCGGCCGGGCGGGTCTATCTGCCTGCCGATTGGCTCGTGGAAGCCGGGATACCACCGCGGGCCATCGCCGCGCCCGAGAACAGGGTCGCTTTGGCGGGCGTCGCCCGTCGCTTGATCGCGACCGCAAAGCCTTTCTACGAGTCGGCTGCAATCGGGGTGCGTTCCTTGCCGTTCCGGGCAGCCTGGGCGGTGTCCACCGCCTCTCGCGTGTATCAAGCCATCGGTACTGAGGTGGTGCGCCGCGGGCCCAACGCTTGGGACGCCAGGGTGTCGACGTCGCGCCTGGCAAAACTCGGCCATGTGGCCGCCGGTGGAGTTTTCGGTTTGCGCGCGCTCTTGAGCGCCACGCCTCCACCCGTTCAAGCTTCGGAATGATTTGTCCATCACCGTCGTTCGCAGCCCGATGACCCTGCCGCAGCACCTCCATCCGCGGCCCTCTGTCGACCCGCCTGGAAACCGAGCCGACGGACTCATCAAAGCCACCTTCGTGCGAGCCGGCCGTCGAACGTCGCTTGGGCGGGTTCATGAAGCCGGCGGCTTGCGCCTCCGGCTTCCCAATGTTCTGCGCGGCCTGCACCCCGACTGCGAGGCGGTCTGCATCAACACTGGCGGCGGCATGGTGGGTGGCGACAAGGCGCGTTACGCCTTCACGGCCGAGCGCGGTGCGGCCGTGACGATCACCACGCAATCCGCCGAGAAGATCTACCGCGCCACCGATCGGCCCACGGCCGTCGACGTAAACCTCGCGCTTGCGGCCGAGTCCACGATCGAGTGGCTACCGCAGGAAACGATCCTCTATGACGCGATCGCGCTACACCGCCGGCTCAACGTGGCCCTTGAGCAAGACGCCACCCTGCTGCTTGTCGAGTCCCTGGTCTTCGGCCGCTTGGCGATGGGCGAAACCGTTCATTCCGGCTCGCTCCGCGATCGTTGGCGGATCCGGCGCTCCGGGCGGCTGGTGTTCGCCGAGGACTTCCGTCTCGAGGGGCCAATCGCGGCTCTGCTGAACCGACCCGCCGTTGGGTTCGGAGCCCGCGCCGTGGCGACCGTGCTTTTGGTGTGCCCCGGCGCGGAACAGCGGCTGGATGCTGTCCGCGCCGTTCTTGCCGAGGGGTCGGCCGAGACAGCGGCGAGCGCATGGGACGGTATCCTTACCGTCCGTGCGCTCTCCCCCTCGCCAGACCGGCTGCGCGCCACTATCCTCGCCACGCTCCAGGTGCTGCGCGGCCGCGCAGCACCCCGCGTCTGGCAATAGAACCCGAGGCCTCGATGAATCTCACCCCGCGCGAGAAGGATAAGCTGCTGGTGGCGATGGCGGCCGAAGTGGCGCGGCGCCGGCTCGAGCGGGGCGTGAAGCTGAACTATCCGGAAGCCATCGCGCTGATCACGGATTTTGTGGTCGAGGGGGCAAGGGACGGCAAGACCGTGGCCGAGCTGATGGAGGCGGGCGCTCATGTGGTTGCCCCATCGCAGGTCATGGACGGCATTGCGTCGATGATCCACGATGTGCAGGTCGAGGCGACCTTTCCGGATGGCACGAAGCTCGTGACCGTGCATCACCCGATCCGCGGCGGGGACGACACGCTTGTGCCGGGCGAGGTGACGACGGTTGACGGCGAGATCGCCATGAACGAGGGCCGCGAGGTCGTCACGTTGACAGTGAGCAACACCGGCGATCGGCCGATCCAGGTCGGTTCCCATTACCACTTCTTCGAGACCAATCCCGGCCTCAGCTTCGATCGGGCCAAGACAAGGGGCTTCCGGCTGGACATTCCGGCCGGAACGGCCGTCCGCTTCGAGCCTGGCCAGACCCGCGACGTTCGCTTGGTCGCTCTCGGCGGCGAGCGAAAGGTCTTTGGCTTCCGGCAAGAGGTGATGGGCGCGCTCTGAACGGGAGTGCGCGAAAAGCCTGGGCGGACGGCGATGGCGCAGTCCGCCCGAGTTTGATTGCTTTGCCTTGCCTGGCTACGGCGAAAGTCGGCGGAACTTGAGCCTCGACTGCGGAGCCGGTCGGACCTTTATCAGCGTGCTTCGTCGCCGGTGGCGCGGAGCGCCAAGGAGATCTGAAGAAGATGTCGGACGTCACCATTACCTCGGGCGAGTTCCGCTTCAAGGCGCGGTTCGAGGAGAAGCTCGCGCCGAGGACATGCGCCAAGTTCCGCTCGATGCTTCCCTATCAGCAACGCATCATTCACGTGCGGTGGAGCGGTGAAGCGTGTTGGATCCCACTCGGAGACACCGACCTGGGTCTCGAATACGAGAATCACACGAGCTTCCCGGCGCCGGGGCAGTTCATCGTCTACCCCGGTGGCATCAGCGAAACGGAGTTTCTCCTGGCCTACGGCGGCGTTCGGTTCGCCAGCAAGGTCGGCCAGCTCGCCGGAAATCATTTTCTGACCATCACCGAGGGTGCAGAGCGGCTGGCTGAATTTGGACCCTACGTCCTCTACCACGGCGCGCAGGATATCCGCTTCGAGGCCGCATAGAGACCGCTATGTGTCTGATCTGCGGAAACGCTTGCGGCATTCCGGATCCGTGGCTATTCACACAACGGGGCGCGATCAGAACAGGGAATGCGGCCGGTGGTCGACAATGGCGCCCGGCCTCTGGGGCTGGAAGGGGCAAACATTCTCGTCATCGAGGACGAGACGCTCATTACCATGCTTCTTGAGGACATCTTGAGCGAGCTTGGCTGCAACGTTTGCGGATCGGCGGCCACGCTTGGTCAGGCACAGAGCCTGGCAGGCATGCTGGACGCGCATGCCGCGATCCTGGACGTCAATCTCGGAGGGGATCCCGTATTCCCCGTCGCGGAACAGCTGGTGGCCCGCAATATCCCGATCATCTTCGCGAGCGGCTACGGCGCCACCGGTCTGCCGGACAAATGGCAGGACTATCCCACGCTGCCCAAGCCCTTCATGCCGGATCAGGTCGAAGCAATCCTGCGCCAGGTGCTGGGCGCCTGAAGCGCTACCACATCAGCCGACTGGGCGGCCGGCTGCTTCGTTGCGCAAACGCGCCGCCTTCTCGACGAACGAGATGACTTCAAGCGGCTTCCAGGGCTTGGGCATGAATTGCGCGTTCTTCGGCAGGCGATATGGCCGCTCCAACGCCACCCCGGAGGTCACGCAGATTGCGATCTGTGGCCATCGCACGGCAACGAAGGCGGCGAGTTCGATCCCGTTCAGCGATCCGCGAAGTCGAACGTCGGAGAACATGGCGGCCACCAGTTCGGCGCTTTCTTTGAGATAGTCCAAAGCGGCGTCGACTGAATCAACGGCCACGGCCTTCAGGCCCGCCTCTTCAATCATCTCGAGTGCCATGTCGGCCAGGAGCGCGTCGTCCTCGACCACAAGCACAACGGGAGTCTGATCCATCTCCAACGCCCTTCCGCCCGCCACCCGCGGGCCATCTCGGTCCAGCTTGCCGCCGACATCCCCGATCGCGGGAGTGCCGCGTCGGATTACCGCGTTGCACGCGCCTGTGCGACCATCGGAGGAAAACGACAAGAAACGTCGCAAGTTCAACGAAGACTTTGCGTCGCCGTCTAGCCTTGTCTCAACGTTCCGCCGAACCAAAGAGGATTGCAAGTAGGGCGTCCCAAAATGGTTGCCGACCATCGCGAGAGGCCTGGGGATGACGCGATAGCCTGTGCAGTTTGCCGCGCCATCACTGAATAGCGGCTGAATAGCTTCGCGGGGAATGGCGCGTTCGTGACGCCGCCGCGAAACATCACAGCCGCAGTGTACTTCCGCCACATTCGCTATATGAAGCCATCACGGCAGAAACATCGAGAAAGGACGCACGAATGCCGCTCATGAACAGGGCCCGCCGAACGGTAGCAGGACTGGCCGCGCTGGCCGCACTCGTGGCCGCGACCGGAGCAGCATCGGCCGCTGGCCCATTCCAGTCGATGTCCGGCTCGTGGTCGGGCGCGGGCACGATCGCGATGAACGACGGCCATAGCGAGCGCATCCGGTGCAAGGCGGTGTACGAGGTGACGCCAAGCGGCATCATCCTGCACCAGAACCTGCGGTGCGCCAGCGACAGTTACAAGTTCGAGGTTCGCAGCAGCCTGCAGGCGGACGGCAACTCACTGACCGGAACCTGGAGCGAGGTGTCCCGCCAGGTGACCGGCAACGTATCGGGCAGCATCAGACGGCGGGCACATCGTCACTGATGTGCAGGGAACCGGCTTCACGGCGGCGCTCGACGTGACGACGCGGGGCAACGCGCAATCCGTTTCGATCCGCCCCACCGGCACGGACATCAGGTCTGTCCAGATCGACCTGAAACGAGGCTGAGTCCGGCGGTGCTGCGAGGGGGGCCATAAGCGGCGCCGCCTCTTATTCCGCGGCGCGCGGCGCCTCGGGTTGCGATCGATCGTCGGGCCCGCGCCTCGCCCGATCTTGATGCGGAGGAAAGCTGATCGTCGGCCGCAGAATGAGAAAATCTGCGGTCAATGCGGCCAGCATGGCAAAGGCGCTGAGCCAGCCGAAGGTGCGCAGCGAGGGCAGGTCCGAGAACACCGTGACCGCGAGACCGCAGGCGAGCACGATCGAGGTCAGGATCAGCGCCGGGCCCATCAGCACCGTCGCGCGCTCGACGGCATCGACCGGGTCGGCGCTCCAATGCTCCTCGTCTTCATGGCGAAGGCGGTTAAGAAAGTGAATCGTGGCGCTGAGGCCAAGGCCGAACGAGACCGTCAGCGCAACGACACTGATGAACTGCAGGCCCTCGCCCGAACAGCCAGAGAACCGTCCCGGACAGCACCACCGGGAAGATGCCCGGAAGGATGCTGGCCAGCATCACTGTCACGGAGCGGAACGCCAGTCCGATGAAGATCGCGACGAACAGGAATTCGAGCGTGAGGCCCCGGTTTAGCTTCTCGATCATCGTGGCGCTGTTGCGGGCCGCGATGACCGCGAGTCCGGTCACGGCGATGTCATAGCTGGGGTGACTGCGCGCGGATCGGGTCGAGCGCCGCATCGAGGCTGTTGACGACGGGCAGCAGCTGGCTCGAAGTCCTTGTCGGGGATGCGGCCCGAAACCAGCACTGCATCGTGATCTTTCGGCGACGAAATCGCTGCGTCAGATGCTCCGGCAGAAATCCGAAGATATTCCTTGAGCGTTCCGACGTCGGTCTTGTGCGCCTTTTCGGCGAGCCAGCGCCGCAGCGTCTCGATCGACCAAACGTTGCCGACGCCCGCCTGCTTCTCGACGAGGCCGTGGACCTGGGCGATGACGTCCAGCGTCTCGGGGCGAATAGAGGTCGGCGCCCTTCGGGAACTGGATGTAGACGTCGATCGGCTGGGCCCCCGACAGTTTGTCGTCGAGCTTGCCGGAGGCCTGCACGGCCTGCTCTTTGTCGGGCACTTGGTCGGCCAGCCGGTAGCTCGGCTCGAGGTTCCAGTAGACGGCCGCGAGGCCCGAGCACGACCACGAGCCCGACAGCGCTGTAGAGCCCCGGACGACGTGACCATGCGCGACGCGACCCAGCCGCAGAAACTGCGCAAGGCCTGGACGCCCGTATCGCGGCCCCTTGCCGATGCTCGTCGATCCGGGCATTGTCTGCGGATCAGCAGGATGCCGAGCAGCGGCGCGAGCGTCAGCACCGTGACGAGCGCGATGACCGTCGAGATGAGGCCCGCCTCGCCGAAGGTGCGGATCAGTTCGGAGTTGGTGAAAGTCAGCGCACCGAACGACAGCGCCGCGGTGGCATGCGTCAGCACGCAGGCCGGGCCGACGACGATGATGGCATTGCGGAAGGCCTGCACCTTGCGCTCGCCTCGGATCAGCCGGTCGCGTGCCGCGAAGGTCAGCTGCATGCTGTCCGAAAAGCTGATCACCATGATGAGCGGCGTCATCACGTTCAGGAACATGTTGAGGCGGAAATCCATCCAGCCGAGCGCGCCGAGCGCGAACAGGATGGCGATCAGCGGCGGCCCCGCCGCGATGATCATGAACGAGACCCGGCGGAAGAACAGGATGGCGATCAGGCAGCCGGCAACGAACCCGATCGTATTGTAGAGCAGCCGATCGCGCTCGACCGCATTGCGGATCTCGAGCTGCATCACGGGCACGCCTGAAAGCTCGCCCTTGAGCCCGGAGCCGGCCAGGTCATCCTTGCAGCGTATCCCGGATGCTCGAGACGATGCCGTCGAGCTTCTTGCTCTGCGTGGCAGCAGGGTCGAGCGCCAGCACGACCAGCGCGAGCTGCCCGTCTTCGGACAGCAGCTTGCCCCTGATGATGTCGTTGCCGCGAACCTTCGCGACCAGCGCGTCGTAATCGGCGCCCTCCGGCAGCTGTTCGGGGAAGAGTGGCGGAGGAATGCCGGTGCCCGGTTCGGGCGCCTGTCGCGCCGAGAACAGCGAGATCAGCCCGCGCGTGCCGTCGACGAGCTGCAGATCGGTGACGAAGCTCGCGCAGGCGCTCAACGATTGTCGCGCTGCAGAAGCGTTGGACCTTCGATCACCACGAGGACGTCGAACTCGTTCGAAGGGAACCGACGTGTGACCTCTTCGAACTGCTTGAATTCGGGCGTGTCGGACCGGAACAGCTGGCTGAGCGAGTCGTCGACGTTGATGCGCGAAAGCCCAATGCCGGCCAGCACCGCCAGGACAATGACCAGGCCGCCAGCGATCAGCGGAACGCGGAGAGCCCACAGCCCCATGCGTTCCAAGCCAAACGCGATATTGATGGCCTTTGCCTCGTCATCGGGCGCGACACTATCGGCGTCGTGCAATGCATTGTCTCCTAACGGGCGTGATCCCAGACCCGAGCCCGGACTGCACCGGTGTTCTGCCAGGGCAGTCGATGGAAATGCATCAAGAAGAAGTTGGAAGAAAGGCTCGAATCACGCGGCGCGAGACCATACCGGCTGACCATCGGCATGGCCAGCCGCACGAGGGGAGGGGAGTGCGCGCGACGAGGCGCCCGCAACAGCTTGCGCCGGCGGCGGCGGCCTTCACGATCCGGGTGGCAAGAGGCGGCCCGGACCTCAGATGCACCTGAGTTCAACTCCGCGCCGCCCGGGCTGGATCGGGCCAGCGAGAGTGCTATTGAAGCCGATAGGTCGACCGCAGCATTTCGACGAAATCCGATACGCCCTGCGGACCCGGGTTCCGGGCGGCCTCTCCGTCCAGCGCATTCAAACGCTCGACCTGGGTTTGGAGCTGCTGTGAGATCAACATCAGCGCGACCTCGCGGATCGCGGCAATCACCGCATTGCTCTGTTGGATGGCTTCACCGCAATAGCGGTTATCCTCGATCATCTGCTTGAGGCCGCGGACCTGCCCTTCAATGCGGGAAAGCCGCTGTTTGAATGGCGTAAGCTCCGTGGCGTTACGCTGCACAATTAATTTGTCGCCTACAGTCTCGCTTTTCATGCCGACACCAACTCAACGGTTGTACTCGGCCGCGATACAACGCGATGAAACCGCTTGGTAAAGTTTCTGTGATCGCCGCCAAGTGCAACTTATGAGAGTTTTCCTGCTGCGTGCAAGCACTTTTCGGCCGGATTTTGGCCTTATTTGCGCAAGGCGCCAGTCGTGCGTCGAGACATGCCTGTTCAGAACAGAAAGTAACGCTGCGTCATGGGAAGCGACGTTGCAGGCTGACAGGTCAACAAGACACCGTCGGCAGTGACCGCATAGGTTTCCGGGTCGACGTGGAGGTGCGGTGTCGCCCCATTGTGGATCATGCTGGCTTTGCGCAAATTGCCGCGCGTGTTCTCGACGGCCACGAGCGGCTTCGTGCTGCGCAGCCGGGTGGCCAATCCCTTCGCAAGCGCGGTTGCCGAGACGAAGGTCAAGGTTGTGGCCGCGACCGCGCCGCCAAAGGAGCCGAACATCGGCCGGTAGTGCGCGGGCTGCGGCGTCGGAATCGATGCGTTCGGGTCTCCCATCGGAGCCGCAGCAATCATTCCGCCCTTGAGGATGAGATCGGGTTTCACTCCGAAGAACGCCGGCGTCCAGAGGACGAGGTCGGCGAGCTTGCCCGCCTCGACCGAGCCGATATGGCGCGACACGCCGTGTGCGATGGCCGGGTTGATGGTGTATTTGGCCACATAGCGCTTGGCGCGGGCATTGTCGTTATCGCCCGTCTCCTCAGGCAGGGCGCCGCGCTGCTTCTTCATCTTGTCGGCCGTTTGCCAGGTGCGGATGATCACCTCGCCGACGCGCCCCATGGCTTGGCTGTCCGATGACATCATGGAGAGCGCCCCGAGGTCGTGGAGGATATCCTCGGCGGCGATCGTCTCCTTGCGGATGCGGCTCTCGGCGAAGGCGAGGTCCTCGGGGATCGAGGAGTCGAGATGATGGCAGACCATCAGCATGTCGAGGTGTTCGTCGAGCGTGTTGCGGGTGAACGGACGGGTCGGATTGGTCGAGGATGGCAGGACATTGTCGAGCCCAGCGACGGAGATGATGTCGGGAGCGTGCCCGCCGCCCGCACCTTCGGTGTGAAAAGCGTGGATAGTGCGGCCCTTGAACGCCTTGATCGTATCCTCGACGAAGCCGGATTCGTTCAGCGTGTCGGTGTGAATCATCACCTGCACGTCGTGGTCGTCAGCGACCGAGAGGCAGTTGTCGATCGCGGCCGGCGTGGTTCCCCAGTCCTCGTGCAGCTTCATGGCGCAGGCGCCGGCCTCGATCTGTTCGACGAGCCCGCCCGGCGTCGAGGCGTTGCCTTTCGCCGCGAAGCCGAGGTTCATCGGGAAGGCATCCGCGGCCTCGATCATCCGCGCAATGTGCCAGGGGCCGGGCGTGCAGGTGGTGGCGAAGGTGCCGGTCGCCGGCCCGGTCCCGCCGCCCAGCATGGAGGTGACGCCGGACATCAGCGCCTCCTCGATTTGCTGCGGGCAGATGAAGTGGATGTGCGTATCGAACCCGCCGGCCGTGAGGATCTTGCCTTCGCCGGCGATCACCTCGGTCCCCGGCCCGATCACGATGGTGACCCCGGGCTGGATCTCGGGATTGCCCGCTTTGCCGATGGCCGCGATGCGGCCGTCCCTCAAGCCGACGTCGGCCTTCACGATTCCCCAGTGGTCGAGGATCACCGCGTTGGTGATCACGGTGTCGACCGCGCCGTTTGCCCGTGTGACCTGCGATTGGCCCATGCCATCTCGAATGACCTTGCCGCCGCCGAATTTCACCTCCTCGCCGTAGATGGTGAAATCCTTCTCGATCTCGACGAAGAGGTCCGTGTCGGCCAGCCGCACCCGGTCGCCCGTGGTCGGACCGAACATGTCGGCATAGGCGGCGCGCGGCAGCGAAACGGGCATGGACCAATCCTCCTGGCCCGCGAGTTTATCCCGCCCAACCCGCTGATGCGAAGCGGGGTTTTGGGTCGCGCTTGCACAAAGAACGTGCGCTCTCGGCTGATGCGATTGTTCGCTCGGACGTCCTGCGGCCGCACACGTTTGCACAGGCGGCAGCATTGGTGTGCACTAAGGATGAGCAGCTCCGCTCGCCCGGCCTCGACATTCCAGACAAAAAAGCCCCCGTCGACGTGGCCGACGGGGGCTGCAGTTCAAGGTCTTTCATAGCCTTAAACTGCGTAATCCGCCGAAGGTTCCGAATGACGTCCGCCATTGTGGGGTCGATCGAGTTGCGGTGCTTGGCCGATAGCCCTAGAGCAGCGGCTGGAGGACACCGATGCGACCATCGAAACGTGCAGCCGATGCGCTGCGGCCCGTCTCGCTCGAGCGGGGAGTCGCGCGCTATGCTGAAGGCTCCTGCCTGGTGAAATTCGGCGACACTCACGTGCTCTGCGCCGCATCCCTGGAAGACAAGCCGCCGCCGTGGCTACGGGGCCAGGGCCGCGGCTGGGTGACGGCCGAATATGCCATGCTGCCCCGGCGAACTCTGACCCGGACGCGTCGCGAATCGACGGCCGGCAAGCCTTCCGGTCGCACGCAGGAAATCCAGCGCCTGATCGGACGCAGCCTGCGCGCCGTCGTCGACTTGCCGGCCCTCGGCGAACGCCAAATTACAGTCGATTGCGACGTGCTGCAGGCGGATGGCGGCACCCGCACAGCCGCCATCACGGGCGCCTGGGTGGCGCTGCACGACTGCTTGGCCTGGATGCGCCAGCGTTCGATCGTCAAGGAAGTGCCGCTCAAGGACAATGTGGCGGCGATCTCCTGCGGCATTGTGGGTGGTGAGGTGGTGCTTGACCTCGATTACGCCGAGGACTCGACGGCGCACACCGATGCCAATTTCGTCATGACGGGGGGTGGCGGCCTCGTCGAGGTGCAGGGTACTGCGGAGGGTGCGCCCTTCTCGGAAGAGCAACTGCTCAGCATGATGGGGCTTGCTCGCGACGGCATCGCGAGCCTGGTTGCACTGCAGAAGCAGGCCGTGGCGGCGCGGTAGGCCGCCGCGCTTCAGGTCCGGCGCGGTCGGCGGATGGCGCGGCGTTCGGGTCGCGCGGCGGTGGCCGGCTGGGCTTCGTTGAGAAAGCGGCGGAACTCGTCGCGCTTCTCATGGATCGAAGCGATCACGTAGCCCATGGGCACCCCGATATCGACGAGGACGGCCTCGCTAAGCTGGAGGCTGGCCTCGATGGTTTCGGGAACCGCATCGGTGACGCCTGCTTCATAGAGCTTGCTGGCGTGCGCGGCGTCCCGGGCGCGTGCCACGATGGTGAGATCGGCGCGCTCCGCGCGCGCCACCCGGACCACGTCTTCGACAATCCGCGGGATATTGACGGTGACGACAAGGGCGCGCGCTTCCGCGAGGCCGCAGCGACGCAGGAACTCGATGCGCGTCGCGTCGCCGTAGGTGATCGGCGTGCCGGCTTCTCTGACGCGGCCGACGAGGGCGGCGTCATCGTCGATCGCGAGAAACGGCAGATCATGGACCGCCACCATCTCGGACACGAGACGACCCACGCGTCCATAGCCGACGATCAGCACACGGGCTTCGCCGTCGTCCGGCGGTGGGGCTTGGAACGGGACCGTCTCGCGGCTTTGCGGCAGGCGCCGTGCCAGGCGTTCGGCGATGCGGGCGATCAGCGGCGTCGCCGCCATGGTCAGCGTCACGGCGACAAGCAGGCTGCCCGCGATGGCTTGGGGCATCAGGGCGCCGGCCGTTGCCTGATTGATCATCACGAAGGCAAACTCGCCGCCCGGCGCCAAGATGAGCGACACCTCGCCGGCGATCCGGCGCGGCATTCGCAGCACGCGTGCCGTAAGGAACAGCACGACGGTCTTGATCGCGATCAGCCCGCACGGCGATGCCGACGACCACGAGGGGCTCTCGGAACAGGCGCGACAGGTCGAGTTCGGTGCCGACCGAGACGAAGAAGAGGCCGAGCAGAAGCCCCTGAAACGGCTCGATGGTCACCTCGATCTCGCGGCGATACTCAGTTTCGGCGAGCAGCAGCCCTGCGATGAAGGCGCCGATCGCCATCGACAGGCCGCTGGCCGCCGTGATCACGCCCGTCCCGACGACCACGAGCAGGCTCGCGGCGGTGAAGATTTCGGTCGATCGGGCCACAGCGACAAGATGGAAAAGGGGCCGAAGGACGAGGCGGCCGACCACCACGACGGCGGCCAGCGCGAGCGCGGCCGGCGCGAGGGTCAGCACGATCCGCAGCCCGATGCTGCCCGTGTCCGGGCTGGTCAGGACCGAGATCGCGAACAACAGCGGCGCGACCGCGAGATCCTGGAACAGCAGGACCGCAAAGGCGGTTCGCCCGGCCGCCGAATTGAGCCGCTTTCGTTCGGCCAGCACGGGAACGACGATGGCGGTCGACGACAAGGCCAGCGCGCCGCCCACGACGAATGACACTGCAGGCGGCATGCCGAACGCCATGGCCACCGATCCGATCGCCAAGGCCGACAGGCCGACCTGCAACGGTCCAAGTCCGAACACCACCTTGCGCATGGTGGACAGGCGCTCGAACGACAGTTCGAGCCCCAGCATGAAGAGCAGGAAGACGACGCCGAACTCGGCCAGCCTGCTGAGGTGCGCCTCCTCGCCGATGGTGAGCGCCGAGACGGCCGGCACATAATTGGCAAGAGCGCCGAAACCGAACGGACCGAGCACGATGCCGGCCAGCAGGAACCCGAGGATCGGGCTGAGGCGCAGCTTTGCGAAGAGCGGCACCACGAGGCCCGCCGTCACCAGGAAGAGCAGGCCTTCTCGCGTCCCTGCAGGGAAGAGCGACTCAGTCATGCCGCATCATCGCGGTGTGCAGGTTAAACGTCGACCCGGGCCAGTCGGCGAAGTGGCGAAGATACCGATGCAGGCCTTGGACGCAGTCAGGCTGCCTTTCCGGCTCAGTCCGCTCAGCGTGTCGGTTCGGGGAGGTTGAGGACCCGCCGCAATTCAACCAGGGCGGCGTCCGCGATGGCTGCTTGGCCGAGAGCGTTGGGATGGAAGGCGCCGCTGACGGTCGCGGCATAGAGGGGCTGCACAGGATCCCGGGGGTCTGCGGTCGCCTCCGGACTGCTGACGTCCATGTCGTTGCCGGTGAGGAACGCGTCGTTCGGTGTCACGAACCAGCGATTGCGGGGCGAATAGGCGACCCACTTCGTCGGGTCGAAGATACGCCAGCCCAGTTGTGCGCTGACCCAAACCGGAAACCGCATCTCGCCGGCCATGGCCTGCGAGGTGCTCCCGGCCGGCGCTCCCGCCTGGCAGATCGCATGGCCCGCAAAGCGCTCCACGTGGCTGTCGGCAAGGGTCCAGGCCGGATCGCGGGTGTTTGCGATGCTGTCCTTCAGCAGGCGATTGAGAGTCTCGAGGAACGAGGCCGCCTGCGACTCCCGTCGTGCTTCGCCACCCGAAGATCTCGTGGACATCGAGGCCACCCGAGTTTTGGGGGCAAACGCCGTCTGCGCGCCGTTTCGGTCATCTGCGGATAGGCGACCTGAACGATCGGCGCCGGCCCGACGAGCTTGCGGATGGCGCTGCCAAGCTGCGGAAAGCGCGCGGGATATTGCGTGTTCGCCAGCTTCTCCGCATCCGCGAAGGTGATCGGCGAAGCCGTCCGCAGCCACAGCCGATAAAGCAGCGTGCGGAGCGGCCCGTAGGTGTTGGCAGTGTCCACGGTCTCGTGCGCGATCACGCGCGAGAATCCCGCGTCGTTGCCTCCGATGCTGACTAGGATTGCATCCGGTTTTGGCAAGGTCGCGGCGCGGCAGGGGGCAATCGTCTGCCAGCGCATGCTGCTGCCCCGGAAGATGCGGTACGGCGGATTGTTGGCGCAGACATCGCGCAGATATTTCACGAGTTGAGGGGCGGAATCGAATGTCGCTGCGGTCGATGTTCTGCCGGCCGGCATAGAAATCCAGGATGCCGGACGTGATCTGCGCGCCGGTGCAGGCATAGCCGAGATAGGTGACCGCCAAATGCGGTTCATCGACGGCCAACTGAAGCGCCGCCTTCAGCTGGTGCGAGTAAAGGGACCGATGGCACTGCGGGTTCAGCCAGACGGCGCCCGGACGCCCGGCATCCCCAGCGACTTGGTCGAGGCTCCGAACCGCAGCGGGTAATAGCGAATATGGCCACTGCCGTCCGGCAGGCGCGAAGTCCGGCCAAAGTCGCTGGCCGCATTCCAGAACTGCGCCGGACGGTCGGGATTCCCCTCGCCGGACGCGAAGGAATCGCCGAAGCCGAGGACAACCACGGAGCGCGCCGACTGCCCGTCGAGTTTGGCGATGTCGCTGCCGTTTTCCGTGACGTGCAGGTCGAATGGCGCCGCGAAGGAGAGGCCCGAAATGCGGACCTGCTGGGCGCACTCTCCTGTGACAGGGGTCAGACCCTGGACGCTCCACGTGCAAGTGCGGCCAGGAGCGAAGGTGCCGCCCGCCAGATGCGCCAGCACGTCGAAATGAACGGGCTTCAGATAATCGTCCCCGTTCGGCAGCTTGCAGCCGCGGTGGCCGAAGTTCCGGCTGAGGAAGCAGGTCTGGCTGTCGACCGCTGCCGCCCAGCCAAATTGGGCCACCTCGTCGGGCTGCCCAAATCCGAGCGTGCCGGCCTCGGAGCGCTTCTCAAGTTCCAGCTCCAACGCGAGGGCCGGGGAAACCGAGGCGTCCGTTCGCGCCAGCCCTGCGGCGACGATGCCGCGAAATTGACCTTCATTCTTGAACAGGCGGAAGCGGTTGGCGACCTCCCATTGGATGCCGATCGCCGATTGCGCCACTGCGGGCCCAAGCCACGGAACGAAAATCAACAGAACCGCGAAGGCCCGAGCCACCCATGCACTGGTCGACATGATTCCCCCGCTGCGGTCGATTTGAGCGGACGATGCGCACCATCGTCAAGACGGCGAACCCCGCACGCGCAGGCTCGATGCTGGCCCTTGCTTCACGCCCGCATGCGGGACGCCGTCCGGGTCGAATAGCGCACCGGACAGCCGGACCGCGGGACGGCGCTCGCCGAGGATCTCGATCTCGAACCCCTCGCTTTCGGCAAGTTCCTTGGGAATATAGCCCAGCGCCAGCGACTGCTGCACGCTGTGTCCATAGCCGCCCGACGTCACCCAGCCGACAACCTTCCCGTCATGCCAGACCGGCTCGTCACCGAGCGCATCGGCGTCCGTTGCCGCGACGGCGAACGGGACCAGCCGCAACGGCCCGCCGCCCGTCTGGCCCGCGCTGCCTCGACGGCCGCGCGGCCGACGAAATCGCCCTTCTTCATCGCCACAAAGCGCCCGAGCCCGGCCTCGTCCGGCCCGTAGATCGGCCGGAACTCGCGCGACCAGTTGCCGAAGGCCTTCTCGAGCCGCATGGCGTTGAGCGCCCGCCCGCCGAAGAGCTTGAGGCCGAGCGGCTTGCCGGCCTCGGTCAGCAGGTCATACAGCGCTGCGCTGGTATTCGGCCTTGACCCAGATCTCGTAGCCGAGGTCGCCTGTGAAGCTGACGCGGCCGACGAGAGCCGGCAGGATGCCGACGTCCATCTGGCGGAAACTCATGAACGGGAAGGCCGCGGTCGAAAGATCGTCCGAGACGAGGCCCTGCAGCAGCTCGCGCGACCGCGGCCCGGCAATGGCGAGGCCGGTATATTCCATGGCGCAGGCGCGCACGCGTGCAGCCCGTCTCCGGCAGGTACTTCTCGAACCAGCGCAGATAGAAGGTCTCCGCCGCGTAGGTGCCGACGACGAAGAACTTGTCCTTGGCCCAGCGTCCCACCGGTGAAGTCTCCGATGAGCTTTCCGTTCTCGTTCAGCATCGGGCGTGAGCGCCATGCGGCCGACGGCCGGCATGCGGTTGGCCATCACCCGGTCGAGAAACGCCTCCGCGTTCGGACCCGTCGACCTCGAACTTCCCGTAGTTGGTCGTCTCGATCATGCCGACGCCGTCGCGCACGGCTTTGACCTCCGCCGCGATGTAGTCGTGCGTGTCCGGCCGCTTGAAGGTGAAGTCCTCGTAGGCGAGCTCCTTCGAGGGCGCGAACCATAGCGCGTGTTCGAGCCCGCAATAGTCACCCCACACTGCGTGCCTGGCGTCGAGCCGGTCGTAGATCGGCGAGGTGCGATACGGCCGACCGGCCGGCAATTCCTCATTGGGGTAGCGGATGCTGAAGCGGCGCGAGTAGTTCTCACGCACCTTCACGTTGGTGTAGGCCGGCGTTGTCCAGTCGCCGAACCGCGCCACGTCCATGCCCCAGACGTCGAAGCCGGGGTCGCCCTGGGTCATCCAGTTGGCGAGGGCGAGGCCGACGCCGCCGCCCTGGCTGAAGCCGGCCATCACGGCGCAGGCCACCCAGAAATTCTTGAGACCCTTGATCGGGCCGATCAGCGGGTTGCCGTCCGGCGCGAAGGTGAACGGGCCGTTGACGATCTTCTTGATGCCGACCTTGTTGAAGGCCGGGAAATGCGCGAAGCCGACCTCAAGCTCGGGCGCGATGCGTTCGAGGTCGTTGGGCAAGAGGTTCTGCCCGAAATCCCACGGCGTGGACTTTTCCGACCACGGCACGCAGGCTTTCTCGTAGGTGCCGAGCAGCATCCCGTAGCGCTCCTGCCGCGTGTAGATCTCGCCCTCGAAATCGACGCAGTGCAGGTGCTCCTTGGTGCCGACCAGCTCGGGCATGTCCTCGGTGATGATGTAGTGGTGCTCCATCGCGAGCACCGGCAAGTTCGAGCCCGACCATGCGCCCGACCTCGCGCGCCCAGAGGCCGCCGGCGTTGACCACGTGCTCGGCGTGGATCGTGCCCTTCTCGGTGATCACGTCCCAGGAACCGTCGGGGCGCTGCTGGAGATCGGTGACCCGGCACTGCCGTTCGATCGTGGCGCCACCGATCTGCGCCGACTTGGCATAGGCGTGCGTGACGCCGTAAGGGTCGACGTGACCTTCGACAGGATCGTAGAGGCCGCCGACGAAGTACTTCTTGTCCATCAGCGGGAAATGCTTCTCCGCCTCGTCGGCCGAGATCATCTCGAGGTCCATGCCGAGATAGCGGCCGCGGGCTTTGACCATCTTGAGCCAGTTCATCCGCTCCTGCGTGCCGGCCAGCATGATGCCGCCGGTGACATGGATGCCGCAGCTCTGGCCGGAGATTGCCTCCATCTCCTTGTAGAGGTCGATCGTATATTGCTGAAGCTTGGCGACGTTCGGGTCGCCGTTGATCGTGTGCATGCCGCCGGCGGCATGCCAGGTCGAGCCCGCGGTCAGCTCCGCCCGCTCGACCAGCATCACGTCACGCCAGCCCGCTTTGGTCAGGTGATAGAGCACGCTCGCCCCAATCACCCCGCCACCGATCACGACGACTTGGGCTGAAGTTTTCATGTCAGTCCTCTGTCAGCGCTGCCTGCGCTCGAACGAGTATTCTGATCCTGGCGACTTCCCCTTCGCCCCGCTTGCGGGGAGAAGGTGGCCGAAGGCCGGATGAGGAGTTTGTCCCGCTGCCCCTCATCCCCGCTTCGCGGACCTTCTCCCCGCAAGCGGGGCGAAGGGACTATCCGGCCGACGCCTCTGTGCTTTCGTTGTTTTAATAATCCGTCTTCACGCCGCCTTCGGCTTTCCGCCGTGCGACGAAGTCTTGCAGCGCTTGCAGCCGCTCCGGCTCGATCGGCGGGGGCTGGTAGGCGGCGAGCTTTTCCTTGTACAGGCGATTGGCCTTGTCATAGGCGGTCGGCGAGCCGGCTTCCTGCCAGCTTTCGTAGTTGCGCCAATCCGAGATCATCGGGCTGAAGAAGGCGGTGCGGTAGCGGGCTTGGGTGTGGGCGCAGCCGAAGAAGTGTCCGCCGGGGCCGACCTCGCGGATGGCGTCGAACGCGAACTCGTCGTCGTCGATGCGCAGCGGCTTCAGGAACTCCGCTACCATGTCGAGCAGGTCGGCATCGAGGATCATCTTCTCGAAGGAGGCCTGCAGGCCGCCCTCCATCCAGCCCGCGCCGTGCATCATCATGTGACAGCCGCCCATAACGGCCGCCCACAGCGAGAAGACGCTTTCGTAAGCGGCCTGCGCGTCGAGCGTGTTGGCCGCATTGGCATTCGAAGAGCGGTACGGCAGGCCGTAGCGGCGCGCCAGTTGGCCGCCGAGCAGGGTCGCCTTCATGTATTCCGGCGTCCCGAAGGCGGGGGCACCCGACTTCATGTCGACGTTGGAGGTGAAGCCGCCGTACATGAATGGCGAGCCGGGCCGCACCGTTTGGGCCAGCACGAGGCCGGCCAGCGCCTCTGCGTTCTGCTGTGACACGGCCCCCGCGATGGTTACGGGCGCCATAGCGCCCGCCAGTGTGAAGGGCGTCAGCACAACCACCTGATTGCGCTCCGCCATGGCGATGATGCCCTGGCACATCGGGTCGTCCAGCCGGAGAGGCGAGGACGAATTGATGATGGTGAAGAGCGACGGTTCGCGCTCGAACGTCGCGTCGTCGATGCCGCGGGCGAGCTTCACCATTTCAAAGGCGTCGAGGTTGCGCTGCCGCCCCAGGCTGTAGGCGTGGACCGGCTTGTCGGACAGCGTGAGCAGGTCGAAGATCGCGTCGAGGTGGCGGACGGAGGCGTGAATGTCGGCCGGTTCCACCGGGTAACCGCCCCACAGGTGGACCGCGTCGAGCGATTGCCCAAGGCGGACGAAATTCTGGAAATCGACATGGTTGCCGGGCCGCCGGCCGCCATCCCGATCGGCGCTGTTCGGGGCGGAGGCCACTGAGCAGAAGGCAATCGCGTCGCCGCCCATTTCCAGTGCCCGCGCTGGATTGCGCGAATGGAGGGTGAAGCTTTTCGGTGCCTTGCCGATCTGGGCTTCGACCAGGGCCGAATCGAAGCGGACGCGGGCGCCGTCCGCCGCGACATCCGCTCCGGCCTCCTTGAGGATCCGGCGCGCGTCGGCGTTGAGCACGTCGATGCCGATGTCGCTCAGGATCTTGAGCGCGGCCTGATGTACGGCTTCGAGCTGGTCGGGCGAGACGATGTCGACAGGCTTGAAGGGCAGTCGCGGTTGCGGCCGGACACTCGCCTCTGCTGGCGCGCTTGACCGTTCGGCGCGACCGCGCCGTCGACCCCGCGGTTCCTGTGCTGCCGCCGTGTCGCTCATGTTTGGTCCGTTTCCGCCCATCGCTGCCGCGCGCACAATGCAGCAGCCTAGAAAGGGCCGCTCTCCCGGTCACGCTAGCGCGAATTGTGGCCCGCTTCCCATGACTTTTTGGCATTGGCTCGTTGGTCGGGGTTGCGGTCCGCCAACCGGAGGAAACGCGGAGCTCGTAACCGTTCACCGGACCTGGAGAAGCTCATGTTCGTCCTTCGCCCACTGGCTTGCGCTGGTTTCGTCGTCACGCTGGCATCCGCCTCGGCTCAGGCGGCTGCCCCGAGCGCCTTCGTGACGAAGCTGCTGGGGCAAAGGCCAGGGCCGGGCAAGACCTTCGCGTGTTTCACGCGCAGCTACGACTCCGCCCACCTCGCAGCGCATCCGCACCAGAACGTCACCTCCATGGAGGTTCTCGCGACGTACTATGGCGGAACCCAGCAGAGCTACCAGCTGCGCATCGGGTTCCACTTCCGCAATCATCCGGAATTGCTGACGACCGTCGCAGAGTGCGGCAGTCGCGACCCCACGTCCGCGAGAGGCGTCGCACTCTGCGCCGGCCCTGGAGACGGGCAGGGGCAGCTCCGGCTGGCCGGACGCAAGGCATTGCTTGTCACGCTCACCCCCGGCATCCACCTGTGGAAACCGGGTCCGCCAAACCCGAAGGACACGGTGGATGACGCCTTTGGGCCCGACGACAAGGTCATCCGGCTCGACCGCGCGCCGACGTCCCGCTGCATCGACCAGGCGTTCGAATACGAGAAGAGCCTGCCGAGCAGGCAGCCCTAAAGAATGCGGCTCGCCCGGAATGCGGCTCGCCGCAGCGGCACGTCAGGGCTTGACCGCCAAGCCCAACATGTTGCGCAGCGACCAGCTCGTCGTGCCGATATCGTCGATCTTCCAGGCGCCATTCTCGCGCACGAGGGTGTAGCGGACGAGGCCGGCCTTGGCGGTCTTCTCGTCATATTGGAGCGTCACGGCGACAACGGCGGCAGCCGCCTCCTGCTTTTCCACCTTCGGCTCGTAGCCGGTCAGCGTGTAGCCGTTGGTGTCGGCCGCGAGATCGAAGTCCAAGAGCTCATCGCCCTTCGGGGTACGCTTCTCGGCCTTGGTCCAGAGGCTGGCAAGCGAAGCGGTCAGGCGGCGCGGACGGTTCGCCCGGGACATCCAGTCGGTGCCCGCCGGGCTGATTTCCTGCTTGTAGATCGATGTCACAACCGCAAGGGGACTGTCGGCCGCAGCCATCGCCTGGACGGGCATAAACGCGAGTGCGGCTGTCTCGAGCACGGCACAGAGCCACGCCTGGACAATCGATGACGGTTTGCGCATGAGGTTCCTCCGACGTCTTCATTGCGGGCGCGTATTTCTCGCGGATGTCGAAGGTGCGGACGGCAGGCTCTTGCTGAAGCTCGGATCGGCTCAGTCCTCACGGCGCTCGATCCGAGAGCAGAACCAGGTGGCAGCCGGGCCGAGCAGCCGATCCCGCCGCTGGATCAGCGCGAGGGGATAGTCGTGGGCGCGGCCGCCCGGCGGGGCGAGCTCGACCAGCCGTCCCTTGATGAGGTCCTCACGGACGAGATGCTCGGGCATGTTGCCCCAGCCGAGTCCTTCACGCAGCAGCGCGTGCTTGGCGCCAAGGTCGCCGATGCGCCAGGTCTTGAGCGACAGCACCGCGAGATCGTGATTGCCGCTGAGCGCCGTTCGATCGGCCAGGACGATCTGTGTGGCGTCTTGTACCGCTCGGACGTCGAGGTGCGCGCCTGGCTGTGCCAGGGCATGATCCGGCGCGGCGACGGGAATCAGCCGGATGCTGCCGATCGGACGCAACTGCAGCGCCTCGGACGGGGTGGGCAGTTCGGTGCTGACGCCGAGATCGCAGCTGCCGTCGAGAACAAGTTGGGCGACGCCCCCAAGCGCTTCGATGCTGAGCCGCAGATTGACCAGCGGGAATGTCGCCGTGCACGCCTTGAGGGCTCCGACGAGCCACTCGGTCGGCATCATCACGTCGGCGCAAACCTTGAGCTCGGCCTCGACGCCGTTTTGCAGACCCGCGGCCCTGGCCCTCAGGGTCGCAACAGCCGCGCTGGCGCGCCGCGCATCCTCGAGCAGGGATCGTCCCGCTTCGGTCAGGCGCGGCAATCGACCGGCGCGGTCGAAAAGCTCGAGGCCGAGTTCCGCCTCGAGCTGGGCGACGGCGTAGCTGATCACCGACTGCGCCCGTCCGAGTTGCCGCGCCGCAGCCGAGAAACTGCCGAATTCGACAACGGCGGTGAGAACCTGAAGCTGCTCTAAGCTCGGGAAGCCGACCGCGGGCATATCAATAATCCTGATCGATCCTCGCAGGATTACCGCAGTTCAGTTGGGAGAGCACGCCCCTTATCTCTGCCTCACACCACGAGGAGATGATCATGCACAAGGGCATTCATCACGTTACAGCCATCGGCGGGGCCGCCCGACGCAACCTGGACTTCTATACGGACGTGCTCGGGTTGCGGCTTGTGAAGCGCACCGTAAATTTCGACGATCCGGGCACCTACCACCTCTACTACGGCGACGAGCAGGGTGCGCCGGGGACGATCCTCACCTTCTTTCCCTGGGAGCATGTCGACTCCAGGCCGGGTCGGCGCTGGCGAGACCTTGGAAACATCATTCCGGGTTCCCCGCGCGTCCCTCGATCACTGGGCAAAGCGCTTCGCGGCGCACAGCGTGCCGGTGCAGGCGCTGGACCAGCGCTTCGGGTCGCCCGTCCTGAACTTCACCGATCCGGACGGGCTTCGGCTCGCGCTGGTTGGCGTCCAGGAGGCTGAGCGGGAGCCGTTCTGGGCGGGAAGCGAAAATGCGTCGGAGACTGCGATCCGTGGCGTTCACGGCGTGACGTTTCTGGTGGCGGATCCAGAGCCGACGGCCGAGATTCTGACGCAGGTGCTCGGCTTCACCCGCGGCACGGCCGATGGGCCGCTGACACGCTTCGTGGCCGATGCCCCGATCGGCGGCATCGTCGATCTGCGGGCCGCGCCCGGGCTTCCGCGTGGCCGCCAGGGTGGCGGTTCGGTGCATCACGTCGCCTTTCGGGCTACGAACGACGACGATCAGACCGCTATGGTGCGCAAATTGACGGACGACCTCGGCATCTCGGTGACGGAGCAAAAGGACCGCAACTATTTCCGGTCTGTCTATTTCCGGGAGCCCGGCGGGGTGATCTTCGAGATTGCAACCGACGAGCCGGGGTTCGCGGTCGACGAGCCGCCCGAAGAACTTGGTTCAAGCCTCAAGCTGCCGCGCTTCCTGGAAGCCAAGCGGGCGCGGATCGAGGCCGTTCTGCCGGAGTTGAGTGCATGACAATACAGTCAATGCTGTCCTTTCGGCACCGCTTCGAGCCGGGAGATAATGCCCCCCGTCCCCTGCTTCTTCTGCATGGGACAGGCGGCGACGAGGACGATCTGATCCCGTTTGGTAGAACGCTTGCGCCAGGCGCCGCGCTGCTGTCGCCGCGCGGCCCTGTGCTGGAGCGCGGCATGCCCCGCTTCTTCGGCCGGCTGGCCGAAGGCGTTTTTGACTTGCCGGAGGTGCGACAGCGAGCCGACGATCTGGCCGACTTCGTGATTGAGGCTTGCGAGCGCTACGGGCTCATGCCTCCGATCGCAGTCGGCTATTCGAATGGCGCGAATGTCGCCGCAGCTTTGATGATCCGCCGGCCCGACGTGCTGGCCGGCGCCGTGCTGCTGCGCGCGATGGCCGTGCTCGACGACAAGGCCGCCGGACTCGCCGGCATGCCGGTGCTGATGCTCTCGGGCGCGCAGGATCCGGTCGTTCCCGCTTCAAGTGCGGAAGCGCTGGCGCGACAGTTCCGCGACGGGGGCGCCGCCGTGGAGCATCGGATACTGGCAGCCGGCCATGGTCTCACGGCGCTCGACGCGAGCCTCGCCAAGGCGTGGCTCGATGGCCATCGCGCCTAAGCAAGGCAAAGTCGTCGCGGTTCAGGGCGTTGGTTGCGCGTCCTGCGACAGCGACGTCTCGTCCGCCAGCAAGGCCTGGCTGCGGTCCCGGATTCGCCGCACGGGGCATCCGGCGTAGATGCCCCAGGTTTCCAGAGGTCGATTGACGATCGACAGGGCTCCCACTGCGCAGCCTTCCGCCACATGCCCTCCGGGCAGGATGACCGAGCCGCTGCCGACGATGGCGTGGCGGCCGATCCTCACTGCCGCGCGGGTGACACGCTGCAGGTGCTGCGGAATGGTCGGATTGGTTAGGCTTTGCCCTGAATAGTCGTCGCTTACCGAATACACGCGAACGCCCTGTGACAGGCCGGAAAAGTCTTCGAGTTCGATGCCGGCGCCGCCGACCAGAACGGCATGGCTTGCGACGTGGACGTGATTGCCAATCCGGATGTCACCCCCTGCGGCACTGATCACGCAGAACGGATCGACGCGGCAGTTCGATCCGAAAGCGATGTTGTGAAGATCCACGAGGATCGCCGTGGAATGCACACGCACGTTGGTGCCGGCTTCAACTCCGGCCTTCCACAGTTCTCTTTCCGTCAGATATGTGCCGCCGAGGACTCTCATACCGCCGTCATCCCCGCGATCCAGTCGACCACAGATGGTCGGACAGGTTGATGCAACCCTCGATGGTTAGACGTCGAATTCGGCCAGTTCCCGCAACGAGATACGGATCGGTTCGATGCCGCGCGTCAGCGTCTTCATCCCGAGCTACAATCACGCGCCCTATATCGGGGCGGCAATCCGCAGCGTGCAGGCGCAGACGTTCCAAGATTTCGAGATCGTTGTGACCGATGACGGGTCCACGGATGGCACCGCCGAGATCGCGGCGGCGCTCGAGGAGCCCAGGTTGCGCTTGAAGCGCTTGCCCGAAAATAAGGGCGCCGCGACGGCCACCAACGATGCGATCCGCCGCAGCAGGGGCGAGTACCTCGCGCTGCTAAACTCCGATGACGCCTTCGAGCCGCAGAAGCTCGAACGTCAGGTGGCCTGTCTCGATGCGAATCCCGAGGTCGGTGCGGTCTTCGCCTGGCCGAACTTCATGGACCATGACGGCGCGCCAATCCATCCGGACCAAGCGCTGAACGGTCATCTGTTCGATGTGGAAAACCGCTCGCAGGCCGACTGGCTGCGGCACTTCTTCTTCAACGGGAACTGCCTCTGCCACCCGACCCTGATGATCCGGCGCGAATGCTATGAGCGCATCGGGGCTCTACGATCCGCGGTTCGCGGCCCTACCGGATCTGCACATGTGGATCAGGCTGCTGGCTGCTTATCCCATCCATGTCATGCCCGAACGGCTGATCCGGTTTCGCTATCTTCCCAATGGGGCAAACGCCAGCTCCTTGCGGGTCGACAACTATTTGCGTTTCACCTGGGAAAATCCCCAGGTTCTCAGGCTTTATGCAACCCTGCCCGTCGATCTTCTCGGAACCATCTTTGGGCCCGAGATCATGGCCCTGCAGCTGGACCTTGCACAAGATCCAAAGGCTTTGTTGGGGCGGATCTGCATTGCCACCGCCAACCCCACGCTCAATCGGCTCGGGCTCGATCTGCTGTTCGACGCGATGAGCCCGGACGAGACACATGCAAGGCCGTCGGACGGCTTCGGCTATGTGGAGTTCCACCGGTACGGCACAGGCGCGAAGGATGTTTTTAACGTCGTGGCCCAGGCTCGCGTGGCGCGGCTCGAGCGAGATCTGCGGGTGGCCCAAGGTCAGCCAAGTTAGACGCCAGCGTCCGGCTATTTGCTGGTCGTTAAGCATGTTCTTGTAATCTTCGAAGGTGGTCGGAGGGTTGAGATGTCGACGGCGAAGCAGGATGGAACGGCACCGATGTGCTCCCTCCTAGCGCCGCCTTTGCCAGTGGCCCGCCCGCGGCTGCCCAAGGCGGCCGCGATCATGCCCTACATCCGCGAGATCGACGCCAACCGGTACTATGCCAACCACGGACTGTTGTGGCTCCGGCTACAATCCGGCCTGTCGCGACTTTGGGGCGTGCCGGACAGCGACGTGGCACTCGTTGCCAACGCCACGCTGGGCATCACGCTGGCTCTGATGGCCAGCGGCGCCAAGCCGGGCAACCGCTGCTTGATGCCGTCATGGACATTTGTGGCGACCGCTGCAGCCGCAAGGCTCGCCGGACTCGAACCCCATTTCGCCGACGTCGATCCCGCGACCTGGGCCCTGGATCCCGAGGCGATCGAGTCGCGTTCCGACCTTGACGGTGTGGGCGCGATTCTGGTCGTCTGCCCCTTCGGAGCGCCGATCGACACGGCGCGTTGGGATCTTGTGGCGGACCGAACCGGAATTCCGGTCATCATCGACGCAGCGGGTGCGTTCGATACGATCCGCGCCGGCGGTCCGATGAAAATCGGGCGCGCGCCGATGGTGGTCAGTCTTCACGCCACGAAAGTGTTCGGAATTGGCGAGGGGGGCGCGGTTGTCGCGAGCGATTCCGGTTGGATGGAACGCCTGCGACGGCTGACCAACTTCGGCTACTATGGCACTCGACACGCAATGGTTCCCGGCATTAACGCCAAGATGTCGGAGCACACGGCCGCGGTGGGCGTTGCGGCTCTCGAGGAATGGCCGCAGGCACGCTCGCGTTGGCGCGAGGCTTCGCTGTGCTATCGGCGCCATCTTGAAACGTTCGCGGACGTGCCGCTGGCCCCCTCTTTCGCGACCCACTTCGTCACGTCGACCTTGAGCGTGCTCTGGCCGACTGAGGCGCTCCCGGGGACTGAAGCGCTCAGGCAGGAGGGCATCGCTACCTTGCGATGGTGGGGGGCCGGCTGCCATCAACAGGACGCCTATGCTGACTGCCGCAGGGATGCCTTGCCGGTCACGGAGGACCTGGGGCGACGCGTTTTGGGCCTGCCGCTCTGGCAAGATCTCACGCGCACCCAGATCGCAGAGGTGTGCGCAGCCGTGCGGCGAACTGCCCGTCCAGCCGCGCGCATGGTCGCCTGACGAATCATCCCTGGCTCAAGCCGTCCAGTCACGGCACGGGCCGTAGATGTCGTTCGGCTCCCTTGCCCTTATCCGATCCGTGTCTCGGCCAGGATCTTCTCGTTGGGAACGTAGCCCATCCCGGGCCTGTCGGTCAGCACGATGGTGCCAGTCGCATCGACGCGCAGCGGCTCCTCCATCAGGAAGTCGCGGCGCGCCAAGCTCCACTCCGGCGCGTCGTACGGGAATTCCAACCACGGTGCGTCGGCGACGCCGCAGGTCAAATGCGCGTTGGCCACCACGCCCATGCCATTGGTCCAGGTGTGCGGCGTGAACGTGAGATTGTGCTCCTGGGCCATGCTGGCGACCCGACGTAGGCCGGTGATGCCGCCGACCAGTGCCGCGTCCGGTTGCAGCACGTCGAGGGCGCCTTCCGCGATGATGTCGCGGAACTCATAGAGTTCGCGGGTCATCTCGCCGCCCGCGATGCGGATATCCACCTTGTCGCGCAGCCGCCGCATGCCCTCGCGGTCGCCGCGATGCAGCGGCTCCTCCATCCAGAACACGCCGAGCCGCTCCAACTCGCGGGCCACGGGCACGGCGTCCTTCAGCGTCCAGGACGGATAGGCGTCCCATGACATCCGCCAGCCCTGGTTGCAGTCGACCATCAGATCCAGTCTGTCGCCGATCCGGGCCCGCACCGCTTCGAGCGCCTTGACGTCGTGGCGCCAATCCCCCCGGTGGAACCGGATCTTCAGCGCCGGGAACCCCTCTGCGAGGTAGCGCTCCGCTGCCTCGGCCAGCGCGCCCGGATCGCGAAGCGTCCCCGACGAGGCATAGGCCTTCACCCGGTCCGACAGGCCGCCCAGCAAGCGCCAGACTGGCTGGCCGGTGATCTTGCCCGCAAGATCCCACAGAGCGAGGTCGAGCGGCCAAGGTCTGCCCCAGTGGAACTGGATGTTGTTGAGGACACGCCAGTGGCGCTCGATCGCGAGCGCCTCCTGCCCGATAAAGAGATGTTCGTGCCCGGCAAATCCCAGCATGGTGTCGCCCGAGCCGATGCCGGTGAGGCCTGCATCGGTGTGGACCCGGACGACCGTCGCGTCGAACGAACGGCGCGGCTGGGTGTCCCAACTGGCGTTGAACGGCGGATCGAGCGCCAGGCGGTGATGCGTGATCTCGATGCCCGTGATCGTCACGGGTGCGGAAGCGTCGAGAAGAATGGGCTGGGACATTCGGCTGTGCTCAGATGTGGGCAGCCAAGCTATTCGGTGGTTTCCGGCCGTCAATCTCCGCGTCGGGCCAGCTACAGTGAGTCTCACCGCCCGAGCCTCCCAGCTGGAAGTCGGGATGCCGGCGCGTACCTCGTCTATGCCGTCTTGTGCTCCCGACGCGGGATCATTATCTTACTCGTGTCTTACCCAGGAGGGGACATGGGAAACCTGGTCACAACGATTTCGACCAAGGGGCAGGTCATCCTTCCCAAGGCTATCCGAACCCAAAAGCAGTGGGCGTCTGGAACCCGCCTGATCGTCGAGGACACGCCGAACGGCGTTCTGCTTCGCGAGGAACTGTCCGTCCCAGAAACGCGGGCTGAAGACGTTTTCGGTATGCTGAAGTCCGATGGTCCGCGCGTGTCCATTGAGGACATGAACAAGGCGATCGCGATCCAAGTGAAACGGCGCAGTGCTCTCGGTCGATACTAATGTCCTCGTTCGCTATTTCGTGGCGGAGGACGATCCTAAACAGTCCGAAAAGGCACGGAAGCTGATTGTCGGGCAGCCGACATTCTTTCCGATAACCGTCCTGCTGGAAACCGAGTGGGTGCTCCGGGCGAAATACAGGGTCGAACAGGGGCGGATCATGGCCGCTTTCCTCGCTCTGGCGGGGATCCCAAGCGTGACGCTCGAAGCGCGGGGCGCAGTGATCCGCGCGATCAGGTGGACGAGCGACGCCGGCCTAGAGTTCGCGGACGCACTCCACCTCGCCTTATCCAACGACGTAGAAGCCTTCGTGACGTTCGATCGTGATTTCGCCAAACGAGGCCGGAAACTCGACGGGGTTCAGGTGCGGCTGCTTTAGGCGGTTTTGCTCGGGCGACGGGCGTTTGTTCGCCGGCCTCACGCCAGCGTCAGGACGGCGCGCGCCAGGGCGAGCCGGTCGGTGTCGCCAACCTCGCGCGCGTTCGAGCGCAACATGGCGATGTTCTCCGGGCGTCCCATCTGCGCGGCCAGCGACTCGGCCGTGACGCCACGGAACTCCTCGGCAAGCGAGATCTTCATCCCGCTCGCACGGAGAAGCCCTTCGTAGGCCGCGACAAAACCCGCGCCGGTGGGCGCCGCGCCCATGGCAGTGGCACAGGCGGCGAAGCGCCCCGTCGGATCGTCGCCGACGTTCCACGGCAGCGTGGCCAGCATCGCAATCCCGACGGCGCGGCCGTGGTGCATGGGTCTGAGCGAGGCCATGGCATGGCCGAGGTTATGCGCGATGGCCGTGCCGCAATTGTCGATCGCGACGCCCGCCAGCGCCGCTGCGAGCGCGAGGCCCTCGCGGGCTGCGAGATTGGCGGGTTCTCGAATTGCGGTGAGCAGATGCTTCGTGACCAGACGGATGGCTTCGTAGGCGAACAGATCGTTCGCGGGATGGGCATTGCGGTTGGTCGCGGCCTCGACGGCATGGATCAGCGCGTCGATGCCGGTGGCGGCGGTGAGGTGGGGCGGGAGGCTCACCGTGAGTTCCGGATCGAGGATCACCTCGTCCGCCTTCAGCTCATCGCCCCAGAACCACAGCTTCGCGTGCTCGGCGTCCGACAGGATCGGCTGTCCGAGTCGTCTCCGAACCGGTGCCGGACGTGGTCGGGATGCAGATCGTCTTGAGGCGGGTGGTCGGCAGCGGTGCAGCACAAAGCGCATAGGTTTCCGCCGGCGCCGCCGCTCCGGCAACGGCCGCCACTGCCTTGCCGAGATCGAGCGCCGATCCGCCGCCGAGCGCCACGAGAAGCCGGGCGCCCGCGGATCGGGCTTTTGCGGCGGCGGCTTCGGCTTGGGCGATGGTGGGGTCGCTCTGGATTTCGCCAAATGTCTCGACCGAAAAGCCCGCCTGCCGAAGCTCAGATTCGACCTCTACCCTCATGCCGGTGGACGCGAGGCCCGGGTCGGCCACAAGCAGGACAGTTGCGCCTTCCGGCACAAGCCCAAGCGAAAGACGGCCGAGTTCGCGGCGCGCGCCCGCTCCCAGCGTGATGCGCGGGATGCGGGCGAGTTCGTGCGTGGGCATGCGTTTCAATTCCGTCGCAGATTGGCAGCTCGGAGGACGCTGCATAGCGCAACACGCCCTCAAGGAGTAAGGCCGCATTAGGGACCAGTGCGTTCCCACCAAGCGGAAGCGGTCGCATTGCTCCGCGCGGCCCGGCAAGCTACACCGGGCCAGCGACGGGTGACCCGTCTAGAATGTCGGGATTGGAAGCGTCATGGCGGAAGACATTGCCACATATCCGAGCTTGAAGAACAAGGTCGTCCTCATCACCGGCGGCGGCGGCGGTATCGGCGCGCAGCTGACCCGCCGCTTTGCCGAGCAAGGCTCGCGCGTCGCCTTTCTCGACATCGCCGACGAGCCATCGAAAAAGTTGGCCGCCGAACTCACCGAGGCCGGCCGCTCCGTCGTCTACAAGCACACCGATCTGCGCGACATCGGCCAGCTGCGCGAGGCCATTACGGCGGTGCGCCGCGAGGTCGGACCGGTCGAAATCCTGCTCAACAATGCCGCCCACGACCAGCGGCACGCGACGCCCGAGGTGACGCCTGAGTATTTCGACGAGCGCATCGCGGTGAATTTGAAGCACCAGTTCTTCGCTGCCCAGGCCGTGCTGCCGGACATGCAGGCGGCGCAGAAGGGCGTCATCATCAATTTCGGCTCGCTCTCGTGGATGGTGGGGCAGGGTGGCATGGCGGTCTACACCGCCGCAAAATCCGCCGTACTCGGGCTCACCCGCTCTCTCGCCCGCGACTACGGACCCGACAACATCCGGGTGCTCTCCGTTGCGCCGGGCTGGATCATGACCGACCGTCAACTCGAACTCTGGATGACGCCGGAGAACGACAAGTTGCGCATGCAAAGCCAGTGCTTGAAGCGCGCGCTGGTACCCGACGATGTGGCGCGCGCCACGCTGTTCTTCGCCTCCGACGAGGCCGGCGCCATGACCAACCAGAGCTATCTCGTCGACGGCGGCTGGGTCTGAGCCAATGATGCCGGCCGGAGCGGCCCTGGTCGCGGTGGATTGGGGAACGACCCGGCTCCGGGCATATCTCATCGGGGCGGATGGCGACGTGCTCGACCGGTCGGTGTCAGCCGAACGTGGCATTCAAAACGTGGCTGCTGGCGCCTTTCCCGCAGCGCTGCAGGATGCTTGTGGCTCCTGGTTTTCGGCCACCGACGATCTGCCGGTGCTCATGAGCGGCATGGTGGGCAGCCGCAATGGATGGGCCGAGGCCGCCTACGCGGCACCGCCTTGCTGGTGTCGACGCGCTGGCGGGTGCTCTCCTGCGCATCCCGGGCACCGACCGACCCATCTTCATCGTCCCTGGCGTCGATTGCCGGGACGCCGACGGCAGCTATGACGTGATGCGAGGCGAAGAGACCCAGGTTATCGGCGTCGGCGTTTCCGACGGGCTCGTCTGCCTGCCCGGCACGCACAGCAAATGGGTCGAGATCGCGGGCGGACGGATCATTCGCTTTGCCACCTTTATCACCGGCGAACTTTATGCGGCGTTGACGCAATCCTTTGTCGGACGTCTGGCGCGGGAGCCTGACGACGGCACCGCGGGCGCCAGCGCTGCGCGACGGCTGAGCGGTCTTTCTGGTGGTCTCCCGCGAACCATTTTTCAGGCGCGCACCCAGGTGCTCGGGGGCGGCATGACGGGCGAAGCCGTCAGGCCGTTCTTGTCGAACCTTCTGATCGAGAACGAGCTGCGCGGTGCAACGGAGCTGTTCGGCAACGAGCGCACGGTGCATCTCGTGGCCGGCCCGCCGCAGCTCGATCCCTATGCCCAAACGCTGACGCGGCTCGGCTTCAGCCTCGAAACCTATGATCCGGAGACCGTCACTGTGGCCGGTCTCGTGCGGCTCGCCACCGCGGCGGGCCTCCTGCAACCTGCCCTGAGCTGAAGCGAGCCCGTCGTGAGCACCACCTCTTTCGACGACCACTTTGCCGCAATGCCCATCGTGGCGATCCTGCGTGGCCTGCAGCCCCGGGAAGCCGTGGCGGTTGGCCACGCGTTGGTCGAGGCTGGCGTTCGGATCATCGAGGTGCCGCTCAACTCGCCTGAACCGATGACGAGCATCGGGCTCCTCGCCGACGCGCTCGGCGACCGGGCCGCGGTCGGCGCGGGGACGGTGTTGCAGCCGGACGATGTGGATCGCGTCAACGCAGGCCAAGGGCACGGTCATCGTGTCCCCGAACTGCAATCCTGACGTCATCAGGCGGACGCGCGAGGCGGGGATGATCTCACTGCCGGGTTGCCTCACCCCGACCGAGTCCTTCGCGGCGCTGGCGGCAGGAGCTCATGCGGTCAAGCTGTTCCCCGGCGAGTTGGTCACGCCCAATGTCGCGAAAGCCATGGCTGCGGTGCTGCCGAAGGGCACGCGCCTTTTGGTCGTCGGCGGCGTGTCGGCAGACACGATCGGGGAATGGAAGGGCAGCGTCGTGCACGGGTTCGGCATCGGCTCGTCGCTCTACAAACCCGGACTGAGCGCCGAAGATGTCGGCGAGCGCGCTCGCAAGCTGGTCACTGCGGTGCGCGAATGGGCGGGAGCGGAGGCATGATCGTCGTCTTCGGCTCGATCAATCTCGACATCGTCACGCATGTGCCGCGAATTCCGGGACCGGGCGAGACCGTGATTGGCCCGTCCTATGCCCGTATTCCGGGCGGCAAGGGTGCCAACCAGGCGTTGGCGGCGCGCCGGGCCGGTGCTGAGGTGCGCCTCGTGGGCGCGACGGGATCCGATGAATTCGCCGACGCTGCTCTCTCGCTGTTGCGGGCCGACGGGGTCGACCTCACGGGCGTTGTCGGCTCCTCGAAGCCGACCGGGGCGGCGTTCATCAGCATCGATGCGGCGGGCCAGAACGCGATCACGGTGGCCGGCGGTGCCAATGCGGCTGCGGCCGGCGCGCAAGTGGAACAGCTTGCCCTATCGAGCAGCGACATCCTGATGCTGCAGCGGGAGGTACCCGATGCAGAATGCGAGCTTGCCGCGCGTGCCGCCCGTGCCAAAGGCGCCCGCGTTTTGCTCAACTTGGCCCCGTCCGGCGCTATTTCGGACAGCTATCTCGGCCGAGATCGATGTTCTGATCGTGAACGAGCACGAGGCGGCGGACCTTGCGGCGGGGCTCGGCCGGTCCGGCGACTACGCGGACCTTGCGGCGCACCTTGCCGAGCGCCATGCGATCAGCACCGTGGTGACCCTTGGCGCCGACGGGGCATTCGGCTGGGACGGCGGCGTTTCGCATCGCGCTCCGGCCCGTCCGGTCGTGGTGGTCGATACGACCGCCGCGGGAGACACCTTCGCGGGCGCTTTCGCAGCCGCGCTGGAGGCCGGCATGACGTTTGCCGACGCGCTCAGCCGCGGTGTCGTGGCTGGCAGCCTGGCTGTCACCCGTCATGGTGCGCAGCCCAGCATTCCCACGACGGCGGAGATCGACGCCGCGAGTGCCGGGCAGCATGCCGGCTGAGGCGCGTTTCCGGGACCGCCTGTTTCAGTCGAGCCCCGGCGTGATGTTGCGGCCGCGATGACCCTCACGTGAGGCTCCGGCCGGGAGGGCGCGCCTATGGCATCGCGCTCGTGGCAGCCGCGTCGGTCTGTTGGAGCACAGGCGGCCTTTTCGTGCGCGCGCTTCACATTGATCTGTGGAGCATGCTGGCCTGGCGTTCGATTTTTGCCGCCTTGGCGTTGGCCCTGCTCGTGGTGGTCCGGCAACGGCGCGAGAGTGGCCGTGCGCTGCGCAGTCTCGGTACGCCGGGTCTGATTGCAATCCCGATCTCTGCCTTTTCGATGTTCTGCTACGTCGCCTCCCTGAAGCTTACGACGGTTGCCAATGTGATGACCGTCTATGCGACGGTGCCTTTCGTTGCCGCCGGCATTGCCTATGTTTGGTCCGGTGAACGGGCGACACGGCGCGTGCTGTTCGCGAGCCTCATCGCCTTCACCGGCATTTGCATCATGGCGGGTTCAGCGACCCGCCCGGCCGACATGCTTGGCAACGTCCTCGCCTTTCTGATGACGGTCACCTTCAGCACCGTGCTGGTGATGGCGCGCCGCCATCCGTCGATCAACATGGCGCCCGTGAACGCAATTGCGGCGCTTGTCTGTGCGGCAGCCTGCATTCCACTGATGACGCTTGTCCTGCCAAGCCCGGTGGAACTCGTCATTCTCGCGGGCTTCGGCTTCACCACCACCGCCCTGGCCTATCTGCTGTTTCTCACGGGCGGGCGCTACATTCCGTCGAGCGAGGCAGGCCTGCTCGGCATGCTCGATGTGGTGTTGGGGCCGCTCTGGGTCTGGCTGGCCTTCAGCGAGGAGCCCGGCCGAGCGGCCCTGATCGGCGGCGCCTTCGTGCTCGCCGCGGTGGCCTGGTATCTTGCGGCGGAATTGCGCGAGCGAGGCGCGTCCCAGCCGGCCTAGACGTTTGCGGCGGCTACGGGATCATCCAAGGCACTACATACTGCTGCAGCAAGACAATGACGCCGAGAGCCACTGTCAGGATGAGGCTGTGGATGAACGTCCGCGCAAAAACGACGCCTTCCTGCCCCTTCAGGTTGGTGACCGAGACACCCGTCGCGATATTCTGCGGCGAGATCATTTTGCCCATTACGCCACCTGACGAATTGGTGGCGGCGATCAATACCGGATTCAGCCCGAGCTGATTGGCAGCCACGACCTGCAGGTTCCCGAACAGTGCATTTCCGGACGTGTCGCTGCCCGATAGGAACACCGCAAGCCACCCCAGGAAGGGCGAAACCAGGGGGAACAGGAAGCCCAGCGAGGCGGCACCCTTGCCGAGCGTATAGGTCATGCCCGAGTAGTTCATCAGATAGGCGAGCCCCACGATGAGGGCCACCGTGAGGATGGCGATCCGGCCCTGCCGCCATGTGGTGGCGACGCAGCCGAAGAACTGGGCGGGCGACAGGCGGACCAGCACGGCGGTCAGGATTGCCGACAGCAGGATCGCGGTTCCGCCAGCGAGCGGTTGGAACAGGTAGACGGCCCCGTAGGGTTTGTTGCCATAGAGCGTGATCGAGATGGCCTTATCCAAGCCGGGCCAAGGGAATTTCGCCACGCCGATGCTCGGCACGGCGAAGTGGGTCCAAAGGATCACGACCGCGGAAACCAGGATCCATGGCATCCATCCTTGCCAGGCCGGTACGTTCCCGCCCTCAACCAGGCCGGCGGGCGGACGCGCGATGGCATAGGCCGGATCGGGCGCGGGCTTCCAGACCTGCACGAAGGCGATGGTGATGATCAACGATCCGAGCGACGAGAGAACATCGGTCAGCCGATAGTCGAGGTAGTTCGAGGCAACGAACTGGCTCACCGCAAAACTGAGCCCGGACACGAGCAGCACCGGCCAGACTGCGGCAATGGACTTGCGGCCGCCGTAGACGCCCATCACGTAGAAGGGCAGCAGAACTGCGATCAGGGGCAACTGGCGCCCGATCATCTGGCCGAGGGTGACGTCGGACAGGTTGGTCACCTGACCGAGCACGGTCACCGGCGTGCCAAGCGCGCCGAAGGCGACTGGGGCGGTGTTGAAGATCAGCGTGAAGGTCAGTGCCTCGATTGGTGCATAACCGACCAGAATGAGCAGCGCGCTGGTGATCGCGACCGGCGTGCCGAAACCGGACACGCCTTCGAGCAGCGCTCCGAAGCAGAAGCCGATCACGACGAGCACGACACGCCGGTCGTTCGGCAACCGTGCGATCACCCAGTTGCGGAACGCGTCGAAGCGTCCGGAAACAACCGAGATGTTGTAGAGCAGCAGAGCGTTGACCACGATCCACATGACGGGCCAGAGCGCGAACACCACGCCGTTCAGGACCGAAGCCGCAGCCAGGTTGACCGGCAGTGCCCAGACCGCGACGGCGAGGACGAAAGCCACGACCAGGCCTGCCAATGACGCTTGCCAAGCGGGCCGTCGCAGAAGCCCGAGCAGCACGAGCACCACCACAACCGGCAGCAGCCGCCACCAAGAAGGACAGTACGAGGCTATCGCCGACCGGCGTCAGGAGCTGCGCAAACATCGGTCCTCCCAAGGACATGATTTGCCGACACCTTGGGCCGGCCCGTCGCTGGGCGTCAAGCGCGTCTGCTGCGAACGGGAGCGCTGCTCCCGCATCGTGGGAATCCGTCGCGATGACATCACCCGGAGAATCGGGCCAGGAAGGCCCCCACCCGGCTGAGATCGATGCGGTCCGAGCGGAACGCGATATAGCCGTCCGGGCGGATCACGAACATCGCCTCGAAAGCGTCTTCATCAAGACCGTAGGCCTGGAAGATCTCGGTGATTCGGCCTGGAGCAGGCGCGGATCGCGGCCGATGAGCGAGCGCGCGACGAACACCTTCTCGCAGCGGAAACCCGCGATCAAAGCCGGCAGCGCGGTTAAACCGGCCGCGATTTCGGCGATGCGCGTCTCGCCGAGAGCGACGGCGCTGATCGCGAGTATGGTGAAACGGTCCGCCTGGAGATGGTCGAACACAGTTGTCGTGCGATTGATCCGGGCATCCGGCGCGCGAGCACCCGCGCGAAGAGCATCGCTCGGCGCCTTGCCGCCGTTCGATCGGTCGTCCGCGACGTACGCTCCAGGCCGGTAGCGGATTCCAAGTTCGGACACGAAGTGGAATGCCCGTGCGCGAAGCCCCTGGCTGCGCAGCACAGTGCGGCCGAAGATCGGAAGCGCGAGGTTGCGGACGCCCGCCATCAGGCGGCTTTCAGAGGTCATGGCCGAAAACATGCGGTCGGTGCGCTCCAGAAGCTTCCGGCCGATCGGCCAACGCTCGGCGTTGTAGGTGCCGAGCAGGGAAACAGGCGCATGGCCCTTAATGACGGCCGCCAGTTTCCAGGCGAGATTGGCGGCGTCCTGCAACCCCGTGTTCATTCCCTGGCCCCCGGCGGGGCTGTGAATGTGCGCCGCGTCGCCCGCCACGAACACACGTCCGACGCCATAGCGGTCGACACCGCGGTGGTGCACCCGATAGCTTGACGTCCAGGTTTGGTCGGTTAGTGCGACGTCTGCGCCCGTGACGTCACGAAGGACGGCCTGCACGGTTTCAAGAGCCACCTCGGTCGAGCCTTGCGTTTCGATCGGCGCAGCTGGGTCGCCCTGCTTGGGCCCGATCGCGATGATGCGTCCTCGCCGCTCTCCTCGCGTCGGAAAATAAGCCGCGAAGCTCGTCCCGCGGAGGAAGATGCTGAGCCGGTCGTACGCGAACGGCCACTCGACCGCGCAGTCGGCGAGCAGAAAGTCTTGGGGTAGGCCGCGCCGTCAAACCTCAAGCCAAGCGCCTTGCGCACGATGCTGTGGGCTCCGTCGGCACCGATGACATAGGCGGCCTCGATCGTGCCGCCGCCCGCGGTTGCCGTTGTCAGCGTGACACCGGTCTCGCTCTGTTCGAGTCCGGTGACCGTGACCCCGTATTCGACCGCGACGCCGCGACCCGAGAGATCATCCAGAAGGATTTTCTCGGTTTCCGACTGCGGGATCATCAGGGGAAAGGCGAAAGGCGTGTCGACCCGGCCGATGTCGTCGAACGCCAGTTCAACCGCCTCCCGCCCATCCACGACAACACGCGCGCCGTTGACGACGAAGCCCTGGTCGAGAAACGGCTCGACGATGCCCATGGCGAGGAACAACTCGAGCGAGCGCGCCTGCACCACCATGGCGCGCGATTCCTTGGCCGGGCCGGCGCTCTTGTCGACGATGCGGATGCGCAGGCCCATCCGCGTCAACAGGCCTGCCGCCATCAGTCCCGTCGGACCGGCGCCGACGATTGCAACATCGACGGTGCCTGTCGAAGAGCCAATTCCAGTCATCGGCGCGTCTCCCGGTCGCCCTTCTCCGGCGGCTCCGCGTACCGGCTCAGGCGCTCCGGGGAAGCCTAGTTGTTGTCGTCGTCGCCCCGCCGGTCGAAGCCGAGTGGATCATAGGGATCGTAGCCCTGTGCTGGCTCCTGTGGATAGCCCTGCTGCGACTGCATCGGCGCCGCGGGCTCGGCCATATCCTCGTCCGGATTGGTCGGACGCACGCCGCCGGCCGCGACGACCACGACCTTCGTGCCCACCGGCACGCGGTTGTAGAGATCGATCGCGTCCTGGTTGATCATACGGATGCAACCGGACGAAACGTTGGAGCCGATCGTCCACGGCTCGACGGTCCCGTGGATCCGGTAGAGCGTGTCCTTGCCGCCTTGGTAGAGGTACATGGCGCGCGCACCGAGGGGATTGCCTGGGCCGCCGGGCATGCCGATGCCGCTCTGCAGCTGTGACATCACCTGCATGATGCTATGGTCCCGCGCGAGCATTTCCTTGGGCGGATACCAGTCGGGCCACTCCCGCTTGGCCTGGATGTGCGCGATGCCGGACCAGGCGAAACCCTGGCGACCAACGCCAACGCCGTAGCGAATAGCCTGCCCCGAACCATTGGTGAGGTAGAGGTATTTGCGGCCGACATCGATGACGATCGTGCCGGGCTTCTCGCTGGTATCGTAATCGACGACCGCGCGCAGATAACCGGGCCGAATCCGCGAGAGATTGATGGCGGGGACCGGGAAGGGCTCTCCCTGGATCGCCGCGTAGTGGCCGTCCGGATCATACGCCTGGGCCCGTGCCGTCAAGGGCACCATGGTTGCGCCCGCGACGCTGGCGGCTCCCGCCAGAACGCGACGACGACTGAACGGCTTCATTTCGGCACTCCAAAGGGGCGAGCACGACGGCACTCGCTTCAGGCGAATTCTCGTCGCCGATTCTGAACAAGGGATGATCCACGCCTAGTCCGGAACGTCAATTCAACGCGAGCGAGCCTGCATTTCCTGCTGCCGCATCGGCATTGCGTCGATGAGCGGAAACAGGTCCCCCGACCCGAGCGGTTCAACCGAGGTCAGCTTATCGCCGCCATCCTTGCCGATGAGTATGGCGTGAAAGTCGCTTGCTAGGCCGAACCGATGGCGCAAAGCCCGCGCCTCCTCGGTTGTGCCGATCGCTTCGACAAGGGCGAGGTCCCGCTCGTCGGCGCCGGCCTTCATGCTGGCGAACATCTCGCGCTGGCGCCTCAGCCTGACATCGTTTGCGCTTGGCGCAAGCACCAGGAGAACGCGCGCTTTCGAGCGGTAGACCGCCAAGGGATCAGCGATGCTCGGTGCGGCCTGTCCCGGAAAAGCAGCCATGGCGAGAATCGATGCGGCGAGGACCTGCGACACGATAAGGTTCATTGCGGCTCTCCCGAACTCTCCACAAACGCAGCCGGCCCGCTGGAGTTCGGGCCGCAAGTTGACAGGACCGGCGCGAAAACGACCTAACAGCGGCATGTCGTTGAATCCAAGGTACCCAGCGTCAGACCATTTCGATGGCCGGCTGTTCTTCAATCCCGGTGTGAACACGGATCGGTCCTTTGGCGACTTGCTGCGATGGCGGCGCGAAGGCGTTCGTGTCCCGTGGCCGAAGGCGGTGCCCAACCCGCCTGCCGACGCGCCGCCGGCGCAGGTTTCGGCCGACGAGGTTGCATTCACGTTCGTCGGCCAGGCCACCTACCTGATCCGGACGCCGGATCTGGTCTTGCTCACCGATCCCATCTTCTCGGAGCGCGCGAGTCCCTTCAGCTTCGCCGGCCCGCGTCGTGTCCGCCCACCCGGGGTGGCGCTCGATCAGTTGCCGCCGATCGACATCATCCTGCTCAGCCACAATCACTACGACCATATGGACTTGCGCTCGTTGCGTGAGCTGCAGGCCCGCTGGCATGCCCCGATCGTGACCGGCCTGGGGAACGGCGCGTATCTCGCGCGCAAGGGCATTCCGGGCGCGATCGAGCTCGACTGGTGGCAGCAGGCCGAACCAAAGTCAGGCGTACGGGTGACCTATGTTCCCGCCCAGCATTGGTCGAGCCGAACCATGCGGGACCGCCGGCGGATGCTCTGGGGCGGCTTTGTCGTGGAAACTGGGCCAAGCAGGATCTATTTCGCGGGTGACACGGGATTCTTCGGTGGCTTCAGCGAGATCCGGTCGCGCTGCGGCCCTCCGGACGTTGCCTTGCTGCCGATCGGAGCGTACGAGCCCCGCTGGTTCATGAAGTCCCAGCACATGAATCCGGCCGAGGCCGTCGAAGCCCATCGAGCGGTCGGAGCGGGCCGTAGCCTCGGAATGCACTGGGGCACGTTTCAGCTCACCGATGAGGGGATCGACGAACCTCTGCGGGCGCTTGATCTGGCGAAAGCGGCGGCCGGCCTCGATGCCGAGGCGTTTCTCGCGCCGGCTCCCGGCGAGACCGTGCTTTGGCGGAAGCCACGGAACGTCGCCGAAGGACCGGAATAGCCTGCAAAGGGAATTTTACGGGTTCAACGCAATCGACTGGATGATGGCTTCCGCGGCGGCGCGCGGGTCAGGCGCGGCCGTGATGGGGCGGCCGACCACCAGATGGTCGGCGCCGGCGCGGGTGGCTTCTTCGGGCGTCATGACGCGCTTCTGATCGCCTGCGGTGGTTCCGGCCGGACGTACCCCCGGGGTGACCAGCAGCATGCCTGGCCCGACGGCAGCGCGGACAGCGGCCGCTTCCAGGGGCGACAGGATCAACCCTGGCAGTCCAATGTCCTTCGCCTGTCGGGCACGGCGCAGAACAAGTTCGGACACCGTGTCGGCATAGCCGGCTTGACGCAAATCGGCGTCGCTCGACGACGTCAGCACACTGACGCCGAGGATCTTCAACGGACTGTCCCGCAGGCCATCGAGCGCGGCGCGCATCGTCTGCGGATAGGCATGCACCGTCAGAAAGTGGGCGCCGATGGTTGCGACCTGGGTCGTGGCCCGGGTCACGGTGTTTGGGATGTCGTGCAGCTTCAGGTCGAGGAACACCTGCCGGCCGCTGTCGATCAGCCGGCGGGCGAGGTCGAGACCACCCGCGAACGCGAGCTCGAGGCCGATCTTATAGAAAGTGACCGACGGCCCGAGCCGGTCCACCATGGCTTGCGCGTCCTCGACACTTGGCAGATCGAGGGCCACGATGAGACGAGGATCGGCGTCGGGCATGAAGGTCCGTGGCAAAGCCGGCTGCTGCCCCTAAATACCCAGGAGGCCGCGCCGGACGCGCGGCGCAGAAAGATCATTGCCATGAGAAAACGTCAACTCGGCGCACAAGGCCTGGAAGTCTCGGCCATCGGCCTTGGCTGTATGGGCATGAGCGCCTTCTACTCCAACAGGGACGATGCGGAGTCGGTCAGAACCATCCATCGCGCCATCGAACTCGGCGTCACCTTCCTCGACACGGCCGACATCTATGGGCCCTACACCAACGAAGAGCTGCTCGGGCGCACCATCAAGGGCAAGCGCGAAGGGCTGGTCATCGCCACCAAGTTCGGCAATCGCACCGACGAGAACGGAAACCGTTTCGTCGACGGCCGGCCTGAATATGTTCGTGAGGCGGCCGACGGCAGCTTGAAGCGGCTCGGCGTCGACCACATCGACCTTTATTATCAGCATCGTGTCGACCGCAACGTGCCGATCGAGGAGACGGTCGGGGCGATGGCCGAACTCGTCAAGGCGGGCAAGGTTCGCTATCTCGGCCTCAGCGAGGCGTCGCCGCAGACGATCGAGCGCGCCCACAAGGTGCATCCCATCACGGCCTTGCAGACCGAGTATTCGCTCTGGTCGCGCGACGCCGAAGGACCGATCCTCCAAACCTGCCGACGGCTCGGCATCGGATTCGTTCCGTATAGCCCGCTCGGCCGGGGCTTTCTGACAGGCGCCTTCCAGAAGCCCGACGATCTCGCGGCCGACGATTATCGTCGGCAAACTCCCCGGTTCCAGGGCGATAATTTCGATCGCAACCTGCGCCTGGTGGACAAGGTGAAGGCTGTCGCGGCCGCGAAGGGTGTTACGCCGGCACAGCTGGCCCTGGCCTGGGTGCTGGCGCAGGGCGACGACATCGTGCCCATCCCGGGGACGAAGCAGCGCAAATATCTCGAAGACAATGTGGGAGCTGTCGACGTGCAACTGTCGAAGGCGGAACTCGCCGAACTCGACGCTGCTTTCCCGGCGGGCGCGGCCGCAGGCGAGCGCTACGTCCAGGCCGGCATGGCCATGCTGAATATCTGAGACCCGGTCCCGCTGGGACGCGGATCTAAAGTCCGAATCGGACGATCAGGGCGGCTATGAGGAGGAACAGACCGGCGCCGAGAACCATATACGGGCGGCGGCCTGCTCCAAAGGCAGGCCGCCACGTGATCGCCCGCCCGCGTCCGAGGACCCAGACGGCTGTGCCGAGCAGGCCGGTGGCGCAGGCGCAAATGGCCAGAACCCTGACCGCCATCGGATCGAGGCTTCGACCGGAAACGCCGGGCAGCGCATAGCGGCTGGCCCCATTCACCGTTACGATCTCGAACTGCGTGATCCCCACCGCAATCAGCGCGAAAAGGCAGGCTGCCGACAGAAACAACGCAGCCGCGAGCCGCAGAGCGAGGTTTCCAACGCCCGAAACCGATTCAGGCCCAGCCGTCAACGGTGCGGGCTGCGCTTGTCCGACTTGCGGCGTGGCGCGTCCCTCAGGCCGCGTCGCGTCTCGGGCAGGCGGAGGTCGGCATCCTGAAGGCGGGTGCGCACCTTCTCGGTCCGGGCGCGAAACTCGGCCTTCGCCTTCTCGGCCCGGATCAGGAACTCACGCCGCAGCCGCTCGCGGGCCTCACGCCACTCGTCGCCAAGCCGCTCGGTGCCGATCTTGAGCTTGTCCATGAGATCCGGGCGCGGTTCCAGCGCCGGCTCTGCGACCTGATGCCGGCCGCGATAGGTCCAGACGCGGGCGGGTGGGAAATTGAGCCAGACCGGCGGCGATACCTGGGCCGCGAAGCCGGTGGGCACGAAGCGATCGTCGACGCGGGGCACCGGGGAACCGAGGCCGTAGGTGAACTGCACGAACACGCCATCGTCGTGCATGAGATCGAAGGCCTCTTGGACCAGCGCCAGGCGCTGCCGTTCGGGTTTGGTCAGCAGAGGCAGACTGGACACGATGGCGGCCGCCTTGTCCTGCAGCACCGAACTCAGCGAGCGGCTCAGCGCGTAGGCGTCGCCCTGCACGACAGTCGCGATAGGATAACGGCGGCTCAGGAGTTTGCAGAAGTCGGGATCGAATTCGAGCAGGATCAACCGCTCCTGCGGAATGCCACGGCGGATCAGCGCTTCGGTGACGGGGCCGGTCCCGGGTCCAAGTTCGATGATGGGACCGGGCACCGTCAGGTCCACGGCGCGCGCCATCGTGCGCGACAGCACCTTGCCGGACGGGTAGACGGCCCCGGTGGTCAGCGGATTGTCGAGCCAGGCCCTGATGAACCGGGCCTCGTCCGCAAAACGCTCCTCAAGCGTCGGCTTGGGCTTGCCGCGGCCCATGCGGTCCGTCGCGTGGAAGGGCTGTCGCAACGTGCGGTCCTGGTCTCGTTTCCTCAGGCGGCTTTGATCAGCCGCTCAGATTATCGAAGAAATCCTTGATCTTGTCGAAGAACCCCGCCGCCTCCGGCTGGGTCTTTTGTGTGGATTCAGCGTCGAATTCGGCGAGAAGTTCCCGCTGGCGCCGCGTCAGGTTCTGCGGCGTCTCGACCATCGCCTGGATGTAGAGATCGCCGACGTCGCGCGAGCGGAGAATCGGCATGCCCTTGTCCTTGACTTCGGAATTGCTTGCCCGACTGCGTGCCCTCGGGAATTTTGATCTTGGCCTGGCCGCCATCCACTGTGGGAACCGTCAACTCGCTCCCGAGTGCCGCCTGAACAAGTGAGATCGGCACGCGACAGTAGAGATCCGCGCCGTCGCGCTGGAAGAACTGGTGCGGCTTGACGGCAAGAAAGATGTAGAGGTCGCCCGCCGGTCCACCGCGCATACCGGCTTCGCCCTCCCCCGAAAGCCGAATGCGGGTGCCGTCCTCGACACCGGCCGGCACGTTGACCGACAGCGAGCGCTCGCGTGAGACACGGCCGGAGCCAGCGCAAACCGAGCAGGGATTCTCGATCACTTCGCCGCGGCCGCCACAGGTCGGACAAGTTCGTTCGATGGCGAAGAAGCCTTGCTGGGCGCGCACACGACCCTGGCCACCGCAGGTGGCGCATGCCTTGGGCTTCGAGCCTGCCTTTGCCCCGGTGCCGGAGCAGGCTTCGCAGGCGATCGAGGTGGGAATCTTGACCGTGGCGGTCTTGCCCTTGAACGCTTCCTCGAGCGTGATCTCCATATTGTAGCGGAGGTCCGAGCCGCGCTCGCGCCCGCCCGAACGCCCGCCGCGGCTGCGGCCCATCATATCGCCGAAAAGGTCGTCGAAGATGTCCGACATGGAGGACGCGAACCCGTCGCCTCCGGCGAAGCCGTTGCTGCCCTGTTCGAAAGCCGCGTGACCGAAGCGGTCATAAGCGGCGCGCTTCTGCTGGTCCGACAGGCACTGGTATGCTTCGTTGACTTCCTTGAACTTGAGTTCGGCAGCCTTATCGCCAGGGTTGCGGTCGGGGTGGTGCTGCATGGCCGCCTTGCGAAACGCGACCTTAAGCTCGGTATCCGTCACCGTGCGCGTCACACCAAGCGTTTCGTAGAAATCCCGTTTCGCCATGAACGGCATGAACCCCATCGTTCGGCCCAGATCGGGCCCACGGCCAGAGCGTCGACAAGAACCGGCACTATCCCGGTTCAGCACCTGCTCACCACGCTTCTGCCACAACTCGCGTCGCGGCGTCACGCAGCCCGGCACAAAGCAAAAACCGGCGTGCAGGATGCACGCCGGTGCTTGAGCGAGGCATGCCGCGTCGCGGCACACCCCGGCACTTGGTTACGCCCGGCGCTTCTCGTCGCCGCCGACTTCCTTGAAGTCGGCATCGATGACGTCGTCGTTCTCGGCTTTCGACTCGCCGTCGGGAGCCGCGCCGCCGTCACCACCTTGCTGGGCCTTGTACATGGCCTCGCCAAGCTTCATCGAAGCCTGGGCGAGTTCATTGGTGCGCGCCTTGATGGCTTCGACGTCCTCGCCTTCAAGCGTCGGACGCAAGGCCGCGATGGCGCCTTCGACCGCGCTCTTGTCAGCGGCCGAGACCTTGTCGCCATATTCGCCCAGCGACTTCTCGGTCGAGTGGATCATGGCTTCGGCCTGGTTCTTGGCGTCGATCAGCTCACGGCGCTGCTTGTCCTCGGCCGCGTGCAGTTCGGCATCCTTGACCATCTTCTCAATGTCGGCGTCCGAGAGACCACCAGAAGCCTGGATGCGGATCTGCTGTTCCTTGTTGGTGGCCTTGTCCTTCGCGGTCACGTTGACGATGCCGTTGGCGTCGATGTCGAAGGTGACCTCGATCTGAGGCACGCCACGGGGGGCGGAGGGAATGCCGACGAGATCGAACTGGCCGAGGATCTTGTTGTCCGCCGCCATCTCGCGCTCGCCCTGGAACACACGGATCGTCACCGCCGTCTGGCCGTCTTCCGCCGTCGAGAACACCTGGCTCTTCTTGGTCGGGATCGTCGTGTTGCGATCGATCAGTCGGGTGAACACGCCGCCAAGCGTCTCGATGCCGAGCGAAAGCGGGGTCACGTCGAGCAGCAGCACGTCCTTGACGTCGCCCTGCAGCACGCCAGCCTGGACGGCCGCACCGATGGCCACGACTTCATCCGGATTGACGCCCTTGTGGGGCTCCTTGCCGAAGAACTGCTTCACGATTTCCTGGACTTTCGGCATGCGGGTCATGCCGCCGACCAGGACCACCTCGTCGATCTCGCCAGCCGAGAGGCCGGCGTCCTTCAGCGCCTTGCGGCAGGGTTCGACGGTCTTCTGGATGAGGTCATCCACAAGCGCCTCGAACTTGGCGCGAGTGAGCTTCAGGGCGAGATGCTTCGGCCCCGTCGCGTCCGCCGTGATGTAGGGCAGGTTGATCTCGGTCTGCGTCGCGGACGACAGCTCGATCTTGGCCTTCTCGGCGGCTTCCTTCAGGCGCTGGAGGGCCAGCTTGTCCTTGCGGAGGTCGACCGTGTTGTCCTTCTTGAACTCGTCCACAAGATACTCGACGAGGCGATTGTCGAAGTCCTCGCCGCCGAGGAACGTGTCGCCGTTCGTCGACTTCACCTCGAACACCCCGTCGCCGATCTCGAGGACCGACACGTCGAAGGTGCCGCCACCGAGGTCATAGACCGCGATCGTACCGGAAGCGCGCTTGTCGAGACCGTAGGCCAGGGCGGCCGCGGTCGGCTCGTTGATGATGCGGAGTACATCAAGGCCGGCGATCTTGCCTGCGTCCTTGGTGGCCTGACGCTGCGCGTCGTTGAAATAGGCGGGAACAGTGATGACGGCCTGCGTCACCGTCTGGCCGAGATACGATTCGGCCGTTTCCTTCATCTTCTGCAGGATGAAGGCGGAAATCTGCGACGGCGAATACTGCTTGCCGTCCGCCGAGACCCAGGCGTCGCCGTTCGGAGCCTTGGTAATCTTGTAGGGGACGAGGCCGATGTCCTTCTTGGTCATCGGGTCGTCAAAGGTCCGACCAATGAGCCGCTTGATGGCGAAGAAGGTGCGCTCGGGGTTGGTTACGCCCTGGCGCTTGGCCGGCTGGCCGACAAGGCGCTCCCCGTCGTCGGTGAATGCGACGATGGACGGGGTGGTGCGGGCGCCTTCCGCGTTTTCGATGACCTTGGGGGTCGATCCCTCCATGACAGCGACGCAGGAGTTGGTCGTCCCGAGATCGATGCCGATCACTTTTGCCATTCTGAAACTTCCTTTCTGTTCGCAAGACCACCGGATCCCGAAGCGACCCGGCTGATGGGCGGACAGTTGAGGCCGAACACCTGTTCGACCTCCATCCGCCCGGTCCCCGATGGTGATTGGGATGTTGGGATTACGCCCCGTTCACGCAAGTTCCCGGCGCATATGGGGGGGGCTTTTTTTCGAACAAGCATGCGATGCCGACAAATCGTCTGCCGCACCGGCTCAGGAGTTTGCGGTCGTCATCACCTCGGCGGTCTCGATGGGCGCACGGCATCGTCGGACCAGAGTCCGAAGCGTTGCGACCGGCCGCTCGACGGCGAGCACGGCCAGCACGGCCAGTAGGTAGGCTGCCCCGAATGCGCAGATCGCGGAGGTCCAGCGCTCGTGCGGCAGCCAGGCCTTGGCGGCAATGAGCACGCACCAGTGGGTGAGGTAGAGCGGATAGGTCAGCTCACCAAACCAACGGTCCAGCTGGATGAACCAGTGCGTGCGTCGGCCGCGCGCTTCCGGGACGACCCCAAGAGCAACGACCGCCAGCGTGAGAACGGCCAGAAGCAAGAGCTCACCGGGGCGGTCACGTGCGACCTGCACCGCACCGAATGTTGCCGCCCGTCCGAGCAGCTGAGCGGACACAAACGCGCACGCCGAAAGGCAAAAGGCGCCGGATAACGCCCGTTCCGGCCGGTGCGACAGCCAGTAATAGAATGCCACGCCGAACACGAAGTAAGGCGCGTTCTCCAGGAACGACCCTTCCGCGCGTCCGCCCATAATCGCCAGGGCAAGAAGGGCAGCGACGCCGAACGCCGTCAGAACCGCCCCGGCGCTCGTGCGGATCAGGCCGGCCGCGAGCACGGCCGCCGCGGCGGCGAGGTAAAACACGAATTCGATCCGGAGAGCCCAACCTTGCTCCAGGATTTCTGGCACGTGCCAGTGCGACTGGATGGGCTTCCAGATCGGGAACAGCGCAAGCATGTTGACCAGCACGGTCGAAGCGGCGAAGCGATCCGGGGTTATCGGCGTTTCGTTCACGGCCGGCACGAAGCTCGGAAAAGCATAAGCCAGGACGATCGCCGACAGACACAGAGCCACGACGTAGGTGGGTATCAGGCGGAGAAGCCGGTTGAGCAGGAAGGCGCCCGGCCGGTTCGTATAGAAGCACTCGATGGCTTCCGCGATCACGAACCCGGAGACGATGAAGAAGCAGAAGACCGCGACCCCGCCGACCTCGCGCGGAAGCAGAGCCGCTTCGGCATCACGGGGCAGGAGCGTGCCCGCGTGCTGAAGCATCACGAGAGAGGCGAGCAGCAGACGCAGCAGTCCGAAATATCGATACGGAGCCGTCGCGGGACGTGTCGCGGCGGACTGGTTCATAGACCGGCCATGGCGGCACCTATAGGTTTAGGCCGCTTAACGCCGCGTTTCAAAACTGTCGCGTTGCCGGCTGCATGTGCCGGGGTCGCGGCGCGTCCCAACAGACGTTATGAGGAGCGATGTCTTCCACGGATTTGAACGCGTGGCGCTTCTGTGTGGCGCCCATGATGGACTGGACCGACCGGCATTGTCGGTCTTTCCATCGCATCCTGTCGCGCCGCTCGCGTCTTTATACCGAGATGGTCACCGCCGGCGCGGTGATCCACGGGCCGCGCGACCGGTTGCTCGGCTTCCATGCGGTCGAACATCCCGTGGCCTTGCAACTGGGCGGCAGCGAGCCGCGCGACTTGGCGGCTGCCGCGCGCATCTGCGCCGAGTATGGCTACGACGAGATCAACCTCAATGTCGGATGTCCGTCCGACCGGGTGAAGAACGGCAGCTTTGGGGCTTGCCTGATGCGGGATCCTGCGCTCGTTGGCGATTGCGTTGCGTCGATGCGCGCGGTGGTGAGGATCCCGGTGACGGTGAAGTGTCGGATCGGGGTCGACGACCAGGATCCCGAGGAAGCGCTGCCGGCAATGGCGCGGTCCGTGTTCTCAGCGGGTGCGGCGGCGCTGATCGTGCATGCCCGCAAGGCTTGGCTCCAAGGCTTGTCGCCGAAGCAGAACCGCGATGTCCCACCGCTGGATTACGGCATCGTGGCCCGGCTCAAGCAGTCCTGGCCCGATCGGCCGATCGGCATCAACGGCGGGATCGGCACCATCGCGGCCATGCAGGGTCACCTGACGCGCGTCGATGGTGTCATGATCGGCCGTGAAGCCTATCAGAACCCGGAGATGCTGATCGACGTTGATCCGGCACTGTTCGGCGCGGCTGCGCCGGTTTCGGACGGGTTCGAGGCCGTCGCGGCGTTCGAGCCCTATCTGGCAGCCCGGCTCGCCGAGGGTGTCCGGCTGCACGACATGACGCGCCATCTGCTCGGGCTGTTTCCGGGCCGTCCGGGCGCCCGCCTGTGGCGGCGGCATCTCGCGACCGAGGCGCCGAAGCGGAATGCCGGTCTTGAGGTGGTGCGCGAGGCGCTCGATCATCTCCGGCGCGAGGATGCACGGCAGGCCGCGTGACCCGGGATCGTCACCGGCCGCGGAGCATCAGCCTGTCGTCCGCGAAGGTGAAGCTCGCGAGGCGGTTGAGGAACGTCATGCCGAGCAGGTTCTGGTGCAGCGAGCCCTTGCGCGCGACGAGCGCGTCCACGTCCGTTTCGAGGATGTCGCCGATGCGGAGCTCAGGCAGGGTGACCGCGGCCGTCATGGCGTGCCCGTTGGCGGTGGAAACCGGCATGTCGTAGGCGAGTGTCTTGACCGGGATGCCGAGGCGGGCCGCGTCCTCGGCCCGCAGCACGACCGTCGAGGCGCCAGTGTCGACCACGAAGGGGATGCGGCTTCGTCCCACGTCGCCGGACAGTGTGAACTGCCCGTCCGGCTGCCGGAACACCGTGATTTCCTTTGGCGCCGTTTCGACGATCGTCCCCGGAAAGGTCACCGCGAGCACCCGCTGGCCGACGGTGCGCAATTCGAAGCGATAGCTGTAGGCGACCAGCGTCGCACCGAGGAGGCCGGACCAGAAGACCAGCGCCGCGAGGCCCGCGATGAAACGACCACGGAAGAGGCGGGGAATGGCGGTCGCGATGCAAATGCCAAGACTCCCGTAGACGATGATTTGGACCCACTCGTCACGGGATAGGTCGTCCAAGCTCAAGCTTCAGTCTCGTGATGAGGCGCCGTTGGCGCCATTGCTTGAAAAATCGGGGCACTCTAATCGCCGCGCAAGATGCTCCGTCGCGGATTGATCCGTCCGGCTGCGGCCTTGCGCGTCCTGCGCGAAGTCGCGAGGCGGTCGGCAAGAAGGTCCATGATCTCGCGTCGCTGGAGTTCGGTCAGGCCTGACCATTGGGCAATCTCAGCCAGCGTCCGTCCGCAGCCCTGGCACAGGCCGCTCGGCTGATCGATGATGCAGATGTTGACGCAGGGCGTGGAAGGATGCGGCATTTGCGGTGCCGCCGCTTCTCACATCGTGGCGGAGATCACAAGTGTCGAGGCGAGCCTGCCTAAGGCTGCCGCATGATCTTTACCGGCCGTTGCGCCGAGAGCGGATGCGGACCGGCACCGAAACAGGTCTGATCGGCATGATGATCGCCGCTGCCAAGGATGCGACGGTCGCGGCCGAGGTCAAAATCAATACGATCTGCGACATGCGTTCGACTCACCTGAATCCGGCCACGCTCGACAGAGTGCAATAACGGCCATTCGAGGTCCATCGTCGCATCCTGAACGGCTTAACGCATACCTTCGAATTTTGTGGCAGACATGTTTAGAGGCGCCGGGCCGACCTGGTGCGACTCTTTCAACGCTCATACAGTTCGAGCGGCAGGCCGTCCGGATCCTTGAAGAAGGTGAACCGTTTGCCGGTGTGCTCGTCTGTCCTGATCGGCTCCACCGTGATGCTGGCGTGCTTAAGCCGTGCGATTATCGATGCCAGATCTGTCACTCTGAACGCGAGGTGACGCAGCCCTTGCGCTTCGGGCGTCGATGGCCGGGGCGGCGGGTCAGGGAAAGAGAAGAGCTCGATCTGAGTGCCGTCCGGCAGCGCCAGATCGCACTTCCACGAACGGCGTTCAGCGCGCCAGACTTCGCGGATGACCGGAATGCCAAGCGCCTCCGCGTAGAATCCGCGCGAGCGCGGGTAGTCCGAAGCGATGATAGCGACGTGGTGGATGCCCTCGAGCAACGGCACTCAAAGACGCCGGCCGCTGTCCGGATCGAACAGCACGGCCTTTTCGAGGTTGAACGCGAACGGCATCATTTGTCCGGCCTTGACGGCAACGTCCGAGCGCATGCGCGCCGTGAGCGCCTTGCCGCCGAGCTGGGTGACCACGAACGTGTCGGACCCTGCGGGCTCGACGACGTCGACGTAACCATCGATCAGTTCGATCGTGCGGGAGTTGCGGTCCGCGCCATCCCGGTCGGTAATCGCCTCAGGGCGGATGCCGAGGATCAGGTCTCGACCCTCCTGGAGCGGTGCGATAGCGATGGAGGAGGGCGGCGCTAGGGTGACCTCTTTGGCGCCGGTCTGCTGCAGCTTCAGCACCGGCCGTCCGTTCTCGTTTCCAACCCGCGCTTTCAGCAGGTTCATGGACGGCGAACCCATGAAATCGGCGACAAACAGGTTCGAGGGTGAATTGTAGATCTCGGCCGGCGTCCCGACCTGCTGCAGGACTCCATCCTTCAGAACCGCGATCTTGGTGGCCAGCGTCATCGCCTCGATCTGGTCATGGGTGACATAGACGATGGTCGTGCCGGTCGTGGCGTGCAGACGCTTGATCTCGGTGCGCATGTCGACGCGCAGCTTGGCATCGAGGTTCGACAGCGGCTCGTCGAACAGGAAGACGCGCGGGTTGCGGACGAGCGCGCGGCCCATGGCAACGCGCTGGCGCTGCCCGCCGGACAATTGCGACGGTCGCCGCTCCAGCAGGTGCTCGATCTGCAGCGTCTTGGCGACGCTCGCGATCGCTTTGTCGCGCTCGGGCTTGGGAACGCCGCGCATCTCCATGCCGAAGGCGATGTTTCCGCGCACCGTCATGTTGGGGTAGAGCGCGTAGCTCTGGAACACCATCGCGATATCGCGGCGGGACGGGTGAAGGTTGTTGACCGTGTGGCCATCGATGCGGATGTCGCCCTCACTGATGGTCTCGAGGCCGGCGATGGTGTTGAGCAGCGTGGACTTACCGCAGCCGGAGGGCCCGACAAGGACAAGGAATCCGCCCTTGTCGAGGTCGATGCTGATGTCCTTCAAAACCTCGACGCTGCCGTATCGCTTCTTCAGGTGCTCGATTTCGAGGAACGCCATCGATCAGCCTTTCACGGCGCCCGCCATCAGCCCGCGCACGAAGTAGCGGCCCGCGACGACGTAGACGAGGAGGGTGGGAAGGGCCGCGATCATCGCGGCGGCCATATTCACGTTATATTCCACGACGCCAGTCGAAGTATTGACCACGTTGTTCAGCGCCACGGTCATCGGCATCGAATCGCCGGTTCCCGCATAGGCGGAAGCAAATAGGAAGTCGTTCCAGATGTTGGTGAACTGGTAGATGACGCAGACCACGATGATGGGCAGCGAATTGGGCAGCAGGATGCGCCAGAAGATCTTGAAGAAGCCGGCGCCGTCGACCATTGCGGCCCGCACCAGTTCGGTCGGGAAGGCTTCGTAGTAGTTGCGGAAGAAGAGGGTGGTAAAGCCGAGGCCGTAGACCACGTGGACGAAGACGAGATTGGCGGTGGGATTGCCAAAGCCCAGCGACGTGCCGATTACGCTTTCGATCGAGGAGCCGAAGCGGCCGAAATTGCCGAGAATGGTCGCCATCGGCAGGAGCACGGCCTGGAACGGGATGAAGCAGGCGAACAGCATCATCCCGAACACGAGCTTGTGGCCCTTGAAGCGCCACTTGGTCAGCACGTAACCGTTGAGCGCGCCCAGGAACGTGGAGATCGCGACGGCGGGCACCACCATTTTGATCGAGTTCCAGAAGTACCCCTTGATGCCGGCGCAGGTCAGGCCGACGCAGGTCTCGCCCCAGGCTCGAGCCCAGGGCGTCAGGGTCGGCTCCTTGGGAAAGGCCAGCATGTTGCCGTCCTGGATCTCCGACATCGTCTTGAAGGAGGTCACGAGCATCACGAACAGCGGTGTCAGATAGATCAGCGCGAAGATGGCCAGCAGGACGTAGATGACGGTACGCCCGGCGACGGCGCCACGGGAGCCGGCGATGTCGCGGGCCGGAAGCGTGGCGTCCGTCATCGCACCCGCTCGCGGAGCTCGGACCAGAGGTAGGGCACGATGATGCAGCTGATGGCGATCAGCATGATGACGGCGCTCGCCGAGCCGACCGCCATTTCGTTCCGCTTGAAGGTGTATTCGTACATGAAGTTCGACGGCAGCCACGCCGAGCCACCGGGGCCGCCGCTGGTGAGGGCGACCACGAGATCGTAGGATTTGATCGCCATGTGGGCGAGAACAATGAAGGCCGACAGGAAGACAGGCCTGAGCAGCGGGATCATGATGCGGCGATAGATCTGGAACTGGCCGGCGCCGTCGATCTGGGCTGCCTTGACGATCTCGCCATCGATGCCGCGCAGGCCCGCCAGGAACATCGCCATGACGAACCCCGAGGCCTGCCACACACCGGCGATCACCACCGTGTAGATCACCCGGTCCTTGTTCTTGATCCAGTCGAAGTGAAAATTGGTCCAGCCCCAGTGATGCAGTGTCTGTTCGAGCCCAAGGCCGGGGTCGAGGAACCACTTCCAGGCGACGCCGGTCACGATGAATGAAAGTGCCATCGGGTAAAGGTAGACGGGGCGCAGGACGCCTTCGCCCCGGATCTTCTGGTCGAGCAGGATTGCCAGAAACAGGCCGATCGCGAGCGATAGGCCGATGTAGAGTACCCCGAAGATCGCCATATTGGTGATCGACGTGTACCAGCTCGACGGCGGATCGCTCTGCAGCGTCCAGGTCCACAGCCGCTCATAGGCGCGCGTGCCGGTGAGAACGGAGCTTGGGAATGCCTTCGAGTTCGTGAACGACAGGTAGATCGTCCACAGGATGAAGCCGTAGACGAAAATCAGCGTGGCGATGAAGCTCGGCGCCAACACGAGCTTGGGGATGGCCTCGCGCAGATGCGAACGCATCGCAACGCGTGGCGGCACGGCCCGAGCGGGCGTCAGTTTCGGTTGGGTGGTGGCGATCGACGACATGCCGAGCCCTTACGCATGCTGGGTGCGGCGTGCCGCACCCAGCTTATGTATCAAATCCGAAGGATCGCGTCTTACTTTGCGTCGTCGATCGCGGCGACGAGTTGCTTGACAGCTTCGTCGGAGCTCTTGATCTCGCCGTGGACGAACTTGCTGACGACGTCCTTGTAGGCATTGGCGACCGCCGGCGGGGCGCCATAGCCTTGGGCCAGCGAGCCGAACAGCTTCTTGCCGCTCGTCGCCGCCTTGAGATCCGCGATGCCCTTCTTGCCGCATTCGTCGAAGGCCGCGTCCGAAACATCGGTGCGGGCCGGCACAGACCCCTTCACGACGTTGAAGGCAGACTGGAAGCTCTTCGACAGGGTCGCCTGGGCGAGCGCTTCCTGCGCCTTCTTGCGGTCGGCCGGAACGTCGAACATGCCGAACATGTCGGAGTTGTAGATGACCGTCCCGTCGGTGCCGGGGAAGCGCGGACAGAGGAAGTCCTTGCCGGCGACCTTGTTGGCCGCCTTGAACTCGCCCTTGGCCCAATCGCCCATCACCTGCATCAGCGCGTCGCCCTTGATCACCATGGCCGTGGCAAGGTTCCAGTCGCGGCCGGAGAAGTTCGGGTCGACATAGGTTTTGAGCTTGGCCAGGTTGTCGAAGGCCTTCTTCATCGTGTCGGACTTCAGCGAGGCGTCGTCGAGCTGGTTCATCGCCTTGTCGTAGAACTCGGGTCCGCCTGTCGCCTCGACGACCGAGTCGAACATGGTGGCTTCCTGCCAATTCTGGCCGCCCAGCGCGAGCGGGATGACGCCGGCCGCCTTGGCCTTGTCGAGCAGGGCGAAGAGGTCGTCCATGGTCTTCGGTTCTTTGCCGCCGATCTTCTCGAGCACGGCCTTGTTGATCCAGAGCCAGTTGACCGAGTGCACGTTGACCGGCACCGCGACCCACTTGCCGTTGTAGACGGCGAATTTCTGCAGCGGCGCGGGAACGACCTTGTCCCAGCCTTCCTTCTTGGCCACGTCCGTGATGTCGCCCATCTTGCCAGCCTGGGCATAGTCGAGCACCGTATAGCCAAGCATCTGCGATGCTGTGGGGTAATTGCCTGCGGCGGCCATGGCCTTGAGCGCCGTCATGGCCGCGTCACCGCCGCCGCCCGAAACCGGGACGTCCTTCCAGGCGTAGCCTTCCTTGCTGAGGTCCTGTTTCAGAACATTCAGAGCCGCCGCTTCGCCGCCCGACGTCCACCAGTGCAACATCTGCACTTCCTTGACGTCCGCCGCAAAGGCTCCGACGCCGATCGACGCGACCGCAGCAAAAGCCACGCCCGCCAGCAATGTGTGACGCATTCTTCGTTCCCTTCCCGCCAATGACCAGCTTTGCTGGCCTAAGTTTCTTTGCAAAGACTCGATGGAGTGCCTGCCGCCCCAGTCTCGTTACGTGGACGAGGTTCGGCTCGCAATCGGCATCTCTAATCTAAGCCTATGCAATTGGGAACTGGTCTGGTTGCCTCATTCGGCGGCAAGGTTGACGGGCTTTGGAAGGCAATAGGCGCGCAGCCTAGCGGGTGTGCTGTTCAAAGGCGGGTGTGATCGCGACGCCGTCGGCCAGTCCGTCGCCAACCGACGGCGAACCCGGCCACTTGACCACGCCGTTCGCAAGGCCGTTCCCGACCGACGGCGAGCCGGCGTGCTTCACGATGCCGTTCGCCATCCCGTTATCCACCGAGGGCGGTGTTGTAATCGATGGGATCGGCTCGCCACCGGAGACCCCTGGTTCGCCGTAGATGATGGCGGGGCCACCTTCGCTCTGAGCCAAGGCTGAACCGGCAAGGACACCAACTGAGATGGCAAGGAAGCCGACCAACGGTTTCATGTGCTGCTCCCGACCCGATTGGCGGCGCAGCATGCATCGACAGCTGTGAACAACGGGTCTCCCGGTCCACTCGGATCTGCGCTACTCTGGAAGAAGCCGCTTGACTTTGGGCGGCTGATATGTTCTATATTTGTTCACTGCAGAAGTGCAGGTGACGCCCGGGGCCGAGACGCCGCCGGGCTTTTTGCATTCCGGGTGGCCGCGATGGTGGTCAAGCGCACCGTGTCGCGCCGCAAGCCCGTGCCGCCCGACGAGGCGACGATGCTGATCCGCGACGCGATCCGGGCGCACGTGCCCGGCGCTATCGCCGAGCTGGCGCGGCTTGCGACCGAAGCCACCAGCGAAACCGCCCGCGTCGCAGCCATCAACGCGCTGATCGACCGCGGCTATGGCCGGCTCAAGGATACGCTGGACGGCGATGACGGGGCCCATGCGATCACGGTCCGCTTCGTCGCACCGCCCGACCCGCCGTGACATCGAACTGCCGGAAGCCTTTCGGGAGCTGTTCCGGCCGGCGCGCTACAAGGCTTTCTACGGTGGCCGGGGCTCGGGCAAGTCGCACGCGATGGCGACGGCGCTGGTGTTGCTGGCGGCGCAAAAGCCGCTGCGCATCCTGGCGGCCCGGCAATACCAGCGCTCGATCCGCGATTCCTCGAAGCGGCTGATCGACGACCGCATCGAGGCGCTCGGCCTATTGCGCCGGTTCAAGTCGACCGAGACCGACATTCAAGGTCCGAACGGTTCGGCCATTCTCTTTGCCGGGCTCGCCAGCAACCCCGAGTCGATCAAGTCGATGGAGGGCATCGACGTCGCCTGGGTCGAGGAAGCGGCGACGATCTCGCAGGCCTCGCTTGACATCCTGATCCCGACCATTCGCAAGCCCGGGTCGGAACTGTGGTTCTCCTGGAACCCGCGGTTGGCCACCGACCCGGTGGACGCGCTGTTCCGCGCCGGTCCGCCGCCGCCCGGCAGCATCGTGCGGCGTGTCTCCTATGCCGACAATCCGTGGTTCCCGGAGGTGCTCGACGTCGAGCGCCGTTGGGATCTGGCACGCGACCCGGGCAAGCACGCTCATATCTGGGAGGGCGAATACCAGCTTCACGCCGAGGCGCGGATCTTCCGCAACTGGAGGGTCGAGGTGCTCGATCCACCGGCCGAGGCGCGGCCGTTCCATGGCGCCGACTGGGGGTTCGCGACCGACCCGACTGTGCTGGTGCGCTGTTACCTGTTCGATCGGGTGCTTTACATCGACGCCGAAGCCTACCGGGTCGGTTGTCCCATTGGCGAGATCCCGGCGCTGTTCGGCCTAGTCGGCCAAGCGCAGGGGCCGGGCGCGTGGCCGATCGTCGCCGACAGCGCACGGCCGGAGCTGATCGACCATCTGCGCCGCCAGGGCTTTCGCATCCGCGCCGCCAGGAAGGGCAAGAACTCGGTCGAGGAAGGCCTCGCCTTCCTGCAGAACCGCGACATCGTAGTCCACCCCCGCTGCCGGCACGCCATCGACGAGCTGACGCTCTACAGTTTTAAGGCGGATCCGCTCACCGGCGAAATCCTGCCCATCCCCGAAGACCGCCACAACCACATCATCGACGCGCTCCGTTACGCCGTCGAGGACGCGCGGGTGGCGGGATACGGAATGCTCGGCGTGATCTGAGCGCCCGTTCGGCTTTTCCCGCGACGCGGGCTCCCTTCGCCCCGCGTGCGGGGAGAAGGTCCGCGAAGCGGGCATGAGGGGCGCTGCGGTTTGGCTTGTCGCCGGCCGGCTTCGTCACTCTCTCCTGTCGGGACTTCGTGCCCGTGGCACCCCTCATCCGGCCTGTCTGCCACCTTCTCCCCGCACGCGGGGCGAAGGGAACGCCGCGGCCGCTCGGGGAAGCCAACCCTTCCGTCTGCGTTCGTCGAAGCGAGCTCCATGACCCATCGTCTTTCCGCGGCGCCGGCGCTCGACAGCTTGTCGAACCTCGCGGCCTCGCTCAACGCCGGCAAGGACAAGGCGGCGGGGGACGCATTTTTCATTGCGGAACTCGCGCGGGACCAGATCGAGAGCATGTACCGGGGCGACTGGCTCGCCCGGAAGATCGTCGACATCGTGCCCTATGACTGCGTCCGCGAATGGCGCGAGTGGCACGGCGATCCGGCTCATGTATCCCGCATCGAGGCGACCGAGTCGCGGCTCGGCCTGCAGCGGGCCGTGCAGCGCGCCATGGTGCTCGGCCGGCTCTACGGCGGCGGCGCCCTCATCGTCGGCACGCGGGAAACCGACCCGGCCGCGCTGGCGCGTGAACTGATCCCCGAGGCCGTGGGCCCAAACGGCATCGCGTTCCTGCACGCCGTGTCGCGCTGGCAGCTGGGCGTCACGGAGACCGAGCGCGATCCGCTGAGCCCCTGGTTCGGCGAGCCGAAGGCCTATGAGGTCACGGCGCCCGCTCGCGGCGCCATCGCGCTGCATCCCTCGCGGGTGATCCGCTTCCTGGGCAGCCCGTTGCCCGACCCGGGCCTGTTCGGCGCCAACCTGTGGTCAGACTCGGTGCTGACGGCGCTCTACGACGCCATCCATGCCGTGGCACTGACCACGACGGGCGCCACCAGCCTCATGCACGAGGCCAAGGTGGACGTCGTCACGGTGCCGAACCTGTCGCGAGCACCTGTCGAACGCCGCCACCACGGCGCAGCTGTCGTCGCGCTTCGCCTATGCGGCGACCATGAAGTCGATCAATAACCTCTTGCTGCTGGGTGACGGCGAGACCTGGGCGCGCGAGAAGATCGACTTCGGCGGCCTGCCCGAGATGGTGCGGACGTTTCTGCAGGTGGCCGCCGGAGCGGCCGACATCCCGGTGACGCGCCTGCTCGGCCAGTCGCCCGCCGGCCTCTCGGCGACTGGTGATAGCGACACCCGCAACTACTACGACATGATCGCGGCGCGGCAGGAGATCGACCTCCGCCCGCAGCTCGAACGCCTCGATCGCGTCCTGCTGGCCTCAGCGGGTGTCGCGCCGGGCGCGCTCCGCTTCGAGTTCCGCCCGCTCTGGCAGATGGACGCCGCCGCCAAGGCCGCAGTGGCGCTGCAGAAGGCGCAGGCGACCCAGATCTACGCGGGGCTCAACCTGTGGCCGGCGGAGGTGATGGCCGGGCTGGTGGCCGGGCAGCTTGCGGAGGATGGGACCTATCCGAACGCGGAGGCGGTGCTGTCGAGCGAAGGGCAGGGCGCCACGGGTTCAAGCGCCGGCCCAACCGCTACGCTCGATTTCGATCCAGATCAGCCGCGCGATCCGCAGGGGCGGTGGGCGAATGGCGGCAGTGAAGCCACCCAAGAGACGAGTTGGACCGAGATGGTCGGCCGAGCGCTTAAGGCTCTCAACCCGATCGGGCAGGCACGCGCGGGTGAAATCGATCCCGAAGAGGAGATTGAAAAGGAAGGAACCGGCGGTCCCCCGCCGGAGACCCGGGAGCCGGCCCACCAGCTGCTCCGTCCCGAACTGGGGCCACACGCTCCCGGCACCGCGAAACCCGTCGGCGGTTCACCCATAGCCGGCGGCGCCTTCAACCTACCTCGTTCCGCACCGGCGGCAGGTGTCAAGGCTGAAGTGCCCACGCCCGCTGGGCAACCCAAAACTCCTCCCGTAACGGTCCCGAAGGCGGGCAGTTCGGCAAGAACGCGCGCAAGGGTTCCGCCAGGCGACTTCGGCTCGATCAAGCGTGTCGACGACGTCGTCATCAACGTCAGCGGGGACACACGTCAAGAGTTAGGCAAAAGCTATGAACAGGGGATTCGGGATACGTTCGGGTCGGGGAAGTCGGGCGAAACCTATCTTCCTCAAATCGGGCGCTGGGCGGACGACGTCTACGAACAGAGGGTCCTTGAAAGCAAGCACACCGACGTCTACCTGGAGTCGATCTATAATCCCCGAAGCCTTGAAGAGTGGCAGCATTTGGCGATCGACAAGGTCGTCAAGCAAGCTCGCGAGCTAACGAATGCTTACGAGGGTGGCGCAATCTACTTTACCAATGATGAGGATTTCCCCAGCGACTATTCAGATATTTTCGAGAAGAATGGCATTACAAAATTCCGCTTCGTGATCGTTAAATCGTCGAGAGAGGCGAAACCATGAACAGGGCCATGACGGGATTCCCGCCTCTTCCATCCAATTTCATCGTCTACGATCATGGCAATCCGTCTCCGTATTTTCCACCGGAGAAGGTCGCGTATATCGAGTCCATCAACAACGATTTCTCCGAAGAGGAACTGCAGCAGATCAGAGCCATGGAACGGTTCGCCTTCAATCTGAACACGGAGGGCGTTGGCGGCGATGAGATTCCAGGTATACGCAACAAGCAGACCGAGGCGCACGTCTACTTCAAGCGGTTTTCCGACGACCCTTGGAAAGTGCTCGTTCAAACGTTCATGGACAGCATTCCGGACGGATTTGAGGATAAAGGTCGGTGCTTGATGCCGATGTGCCGAGCCACGCTCCCAAATGGTGATCGGTACTATCCTATGACAGTTCTTGGCAATCTTGGCGAATGGCAGCGCCGCCTGCTGCAGGCGGCAGCGGATTGCGGAACCAAGCTTGGATGGTTCGACAAGGGAAAGTTTGTTGTTTCGGATGGTCAGATCGTCGGCTTTTCCGACCTCCGGTGGGACCGGCTGTTGCGTGGGCAACGGTCGCTCCGAGATTGGTAAGCGCACCTACTCGCGGGCGAACTGGCTCCCGAGGCGGTTGGTGCGAATGGCATCACGTTCCTGCATGCCGTATCCCGCTGGCAGCTCGGCGTCGCCGAAACCGAGCGCGATCCGCTGAGCCCCTGGTTAGGCGAACCCAAGGCTTACGATGTGGTGGCGCCCGGACGCGGTGCCATCACGCTGCATCCCTCGCGGGTAATCCGCTTCCTGGGCAGCCCCTTGCCCGATCCGGGGCTGTTCGGCGCGAACCTGTGGTCGGACTCGGTGCTGACCGTGCTCTACGACGCGGTCCACGCCGTGGCGTTGACCACGACCGGCGCCACAAGCCTCATGCACGAGGCCAAGGTGGACCTCGTCACGGTGCCGAACCTCAGCGAGCACCTGTCGAACGCCGCCACCACCGCGCAGCTGTCGCGCTTCGCTTACGCCGCGACCATGAAGTCGATCAACAACCTGCTGCTACTCGGCGACGGCGAGACCTGGGCGCGGGAGAAGGCCTGTCACGCAGCCGCTGTGCGTTCCGGCTTGGTGCGCGTGACCAGGCTCGCCGCGATCTCGACCAGGCCGCAGATCAGATGCGGCAGATACACGCGATCGTGGAAGCCGAACAGCCATGGCGAAGCCGCAAGAAGAAGGCCACTGGCCGCATCCAGGCCCAGGTGGGCCGGCATCGGAATCAGAGGTATGAGGCCTCGCTCATAATCGGTGACGAGGCTGTAGACGATTGCGGCGAGACCCAGGGCGACAAAGATCCATTGCGCGGCCGTTCCGTCCGCAAAGCCAAAGACGTTCGGGACAAGGACCAGGATGGCCCCGACGATGTAGTCTATGACGCCGTGAACACGCGTGGGGAGGAAGCGCATCGTTTTGTCTCCCGGGGCGATCGGCCCCGAATAGTCGACATTCGGCTTACTGGAGCATCTAAGGGCTGGCGAAGACGGTCCGGAGGCGGTCCCAGCCAAAGCTCCGTGTCTCCCCCGGATTCACGTCCACCGTCGCGGTCCGCCCAGCGATCAGCTGCACGCCTTCCGGCACGTGATCGAGCGCGATCCGCACCGGTACACGCTGGGCCAGGCGCACCCAGGTGAAGCTCGGGTTGACGTTGGCGAGGAGGTTGGCGCCTTCGCTGCGCTCGCGGTCCTCGATGCCGCCGGCAATGCTTTCGACATGGCCGCTCAGGTCCACGTTCTCGCCCATGAGGTGAACCAGCACGGGGTCACCGACCTTGATGCGCGGCAGCTTGGTTTCCTCGAAATAGCCGTCGACGTGCAGACTATCGCGGTCGACGAGGGCCATCACGCCCTTGCCAGCGGCCACATAGGCGCCGGGGCGGAGATCCATGTTGGTGATCGTGCCAGACACCGAGGCCTTAACCTCCGACCGGGTCAGGTTGAGCTTGGCCAGATCGCGATCGGCCTGGGACTGCTCGTAGGCGGCTTCGGCCTGTTGCTGTGTCGCCTGCTCCTCTTCGAGCTTTTCCCTCGAGACGACATTGTCGCTCAGCTGCTGGTAACGGCCGAGTTCGGCTGAAGCGAGGTCGAGCGCCGCCTTGCGGCCAGCCACGTTGGCCTCCGCCTGGCGCAAGGCCAGAGCGAAACGTTCGCGGTCGATGCGAAACAGCACGTCACCGGTCGTCACCTGCTGGTTGTCATGCACGAGCACGTCTGTCACGAGGCCGGAGACATCGGGCGCAACCCCGACGACGTCGGCCCGAACGCGGCCGTCACGGGTCCAAGGCAAGTCCATGTAGTAGATCCACAGCTGCCAGCCGACGATGACGGCAAGGACGACGGCGACCAGCGTCACCGCGAGGCGGACCAGGAAAACGCCGAAGCCGGCCATCATGCGAACCTTTGCGATGCGGCCACGACGCCGCCCAGGAGAATGACGAACAGCGCGACGTCGAACAGCGCGCGATGCCAGACGACCCGATAGGCGCCCGCCAGGGCCAGGACACGTCTTACGAAGACGCTGATCAGGAAGGTCAGGACGATCCAGACCAGCAGGTCGGGCACGAAGACGCCGTAGATATTGATTTCACGGTTCATGCTGCGGCCCTCGCTATTTCCGGAGGCTCGTCCGGCGCTTGTGGCTGATAGGGCCTTGCATCAGGAAAGAGCCCTCGCCGAATCCCGACGAGGGCCAGCAGTGCGTCGGCCTTGGCCGGACCTTCGCCGCAGCTCAACACTGTCGCGAGTGCCGCATCGATGCGGCCCAGCAGATCCGTATTGGTCAGATCGAAGGCCGTCCGGTACGTGCGGGCAAGATCCTTGAGCAGCTCCTGCACAGCCTGTTGCGCTGGCGGGCTGAGAGCGGTGCGGACGCGGCGCAGGTCAACAACATTCAGGCCCACCCGGATGTGCCCGAGAATGTCCCGGTTGTGCAGGCCGTGGTTGGGGTCGAGCGCCGCGAGGCGCGGTGCCATCAGGCCGAGTCGGTCGAGCAGCAGTCCTGCAAAAACCGCACGGTTTTCCGCTCGGCGCCGGTCCGCCGCTGCCGCGATGGTGCGCCGACCGGCCCAGATGATGCGACGGATTGCCCATTCGGCCCCCACAGAGCGGACGAGCCGCGTCACGATCGCGGCCGCGTACATGCCGATGAGGAGCGCCAAGTTGCTGTTGGCGTAGGACTGGAAGTCCGCTCCGTAGGTGCTTTGCAAGGCCAACACGGTCGCGCCGTTGGCCGCGATGGCCAGTCCCTTTCCCATCGTCGCCGGCATGGCGATCATCGTGCCGACGACCAGGAACATGGGCGCGAGAACCAGCACCAGGACTTCGAAATCGTGGACCATCGGAAAGACGGCGAACTGATACACGGCCATCGCGATGACCGCGATCAGCGTATAGTTGGCGAACTGCAGGATGGCGGGCACGGGATCGTCCTGCGCGGCGAAAAAGGAACAGGCGACAGCCGCCATCATTGGCGCGGCCGATCCGTCCGGCCAGCCGCTCTCGATCCAGAACCAGCAGCAAATCACGATGGCGATGGACACGCCGCAGCAGGAAAGCAGCGCCATAGCGTGATCGCGGTGCCGAATAGCTGCGATGCCGACCTCAGGTGTGACCCGCAAGGGCATCTGCAACCCGCACCCGGTGGCGATGCTGCGCCTCAGGGTGCGGCTGTCGCTCGCGAGATCGACGAAGTCGCGCAGGCGCAGCATCAGGCTGGTCGTGATGATGGCGGTCCAGTCCGAGTTCGCATCCAAGCTCGGCGTGGCGTCACGGATGGCGGCGCGCAGATGATCGGCCTCGATCTCCTCGCGCTGCCGGTCGCTTTCCTGCAGCGATGGTGGCCCCGGGCGAATCCAAGCGCGAAGCTGCGCGAGGACGTCGCGCAATTGCGGCGACAGCGCCGTGCCCGCGTTCCGCAATACCCCGAGCCTGTCGGCCATCGATGAGAGGATTGGCAGAGCCATGAGCATGCGCAAACGCAGTTCCTGGACCTGCCGTGCCACCTCGCGCACGCGAGACGTGTCGTAGGCAAGATGCGTCGCCAAGATGTCGATTTCGGCCGCGTCGCCCGCAAGCCGGATCAGGTCCTGGCGAGTCGTGGTACCGTCGCCTCGACCCGAGAGCGCGTCCATGGCGAGCCGCGCCCCGTGCGCGAGCCACACATTGGCCCGTGCGGCCACGACCTCGCCGACCGAGCGCGGGAAGACGACGCTCGAGACCAGGCTTGCGCAGACGATCCCCAGTGTGATCTCCTCGCTCCGGGCCAGGGCCAGGTCCCAGATCGAACCGGGGTCCGTCACCGCCGGAAAACCGATCAGCGCCGCCGTGTAGCCGCCGAGCATGAACGTGTAGGACCGGGGCGTCCGGTCGAGCAGCGAGAAATACAGGCAAACGGCGACCCACAGCGTGAGAGCGCCGACGAGAAGCACCGGGGCATCCGCAAGATTTGGCACGAGAGCCACGGCAGCGGTTGCCCCGATCAGGGTTCCCAGAACACGATGCAGGCCCTTTGACCGGGTGGCGCCGGAGAGCGGCTGCGAACAGATATAGACCGTCGCCATGGCCCAGTAGGGGCGGGGTAGCGACGTCAGCAGGCCGACATAGACGGCCAGCATCGCGGCCGCGAAGGTCTTGATCGAGAACAGCCAGTCACGCCAGGCAGGCAGGGTCATTCCGCACGCGTCCTTGGCCGAATTGGTTGGCGCCGCCGCTGCATCGAAATCCGGCGCCTATCACGTGGATAGGCCGGGATCGTCAACGCGCTCGCGCCCACTTGAATCCGCTATCTCTCCCGCTTCAACGATGGACTTTCGATGTTGATCCACGACTTTGCGGTCGCGACGTCGCGCACCGTCACGCCGGAAGGGTTTCTGCGGGTTCGCGCCCGCATCGGCCGAACCGGCGTCCATCTTTACCGGGCGGCTGAGCTCGGCACGCCGGTGGGATATGCTCCGGACGACGCGATCCGCGTCCTCCGCACGCCTGATGAGGTCTTCGGGGACGCCGCGATGGCCTCGTTCGCCGGCAAGCCTGTGACGGACGGTCATCCACCCACAATGGTCGATGCCACAAACTGGAAGCGCTACGCCGTTGGGCAATCCGGTGCCGATGTCGTGCGGGACGGTGATCATCTGGCGACGGATTTGCTGATTACCGACATCGCGGCCGTCAAGCGCGTCGAGGCCGGCGCTCTGCTCTCGAACGGGTATCTGGCGGATTTCGAGTTCACGCCGGGCACGACGGCTGCGGGCGAAGCATACGACGCCGTGCAATCCAACATCCGCGGCAACCATATCGCACTCGTCGATGCGGGGCGCTGCGGGGAAAGCTGCCGGATCGATGATGCGGCGGTGCAGGACTGCGGCTGCGGCACTGGCCTCGTATTGCTGGAGCTCGACGGCATCGAGCTCCAAGTCGGTTCCGACGCGGTTGCGGGGGCCGAAGCACTGCGCCGCAAGATCGAGGCTCGCGACGGGACGATCGCCGCGCTGACTGCAAGGCTGTCGGACACGACTGTGCTGGACGAGTTGGTCGCCGACCGGGCTGCGGTGCTCGAACGGGCGAGGCTCACCCTTGGGGCCGCCTTCGCACCAAAGGGGCTCTCGACCGGCGCCATTCGGCGCGCCGTCGTCGCCAAGGCGCTCGGCACGGACCTGACCGGACGTAGCGACGCCTATGTCGGCGCGGCCTTTGACGCCCTCGGTGTGGCTGACCCTGCTCTCAATCCGCTCGCGACGCACCTGGCGGCCTTCAACCCGCGCCAGCACGGCGAGAGCGCCCGGCGCGATCGCGACCAATTCCTCACCCACGCCTGGAAGGGCGACCAACCCGACGGAGCCCGCTGATGCCCGCTGTGCAGACGATTTTTTCGGCCAACCAGGCCGCCGGCCTCCCCGGCATGATCGCCGACGGCGAGCAGATCACCAACGTTATCTCGCGCGTCGTGGACCAGGCCACCGCCAATCCGATCAACTTCGGCGAGCCGGTGCTGCAAGGCGCATCGGAGCAGACCGTGCAGTCGGTCAACGGCGGCTCCGGAACGTATCGCGGCATCGCGGTGCGCGACCCGACACTGCCGGCGAGCGCCGGCGATCAGTACGTGGCCGGGTTGACGGCCGCAGTGATGACCAAGGGGGTCATCTGGGTCACAGCCGCCGCGGCTGTGACGGCGGCCCAGCCGGTCTATTTCACCTCGGCCGGCGCGCTGACCAACGTTTCGACCAGCAACACGCTCATCGCCAACGCGCTGTGGGAGAGCACCACGACTGCCGCCGGTCTGGCCAAGCTGCGGCTGAACTGAAGGCTGGGCCCTCGTGCCCGCCTCGAGCCGGCACCACTGCCTCTCTGCCGCCAGGCACTCCCCTTCTCCCGCAAGGGGAGAAGGATTGTGCCCAATCGTCCGCCCTTTCCGGAGACCCATCCCAATGCTGCGCGCCGCCGCGAGCTTCGACTCGCAAGCCACCCTCGGCTTTCTCGTGTCCCAGACCTCAGCCATCGAGCAGGAGGTCTACGCGATCCGCTACGCCGATATCCAGTACCCGGCTCTCGTGCCGGTCGACACCTCGGCCTACCCCTGGGCCAAGACCGTCACCTACTTCACGGTCGACCAGGCGGGCCAGGCCGACTGGATGAACGGCAACGCCTCGGACATGCCGTTCGCCGAGATCGCCCACACCAAATACGAGACCACCGTCGAGGCCGCCAAGATCGGCTACCGCTACAGCCTGGAAGAGGTGAACCAGGCGTTGATGATCCCGGGCATGAATCTCACCAGCGACAAAGCCGCGGCCGCCCGCCGCGCCGCGGAGGAACTGGTCGAGAAGGTGGTTATTTCGGGCGATCCGCGTAAAGGCTTTCTCGGCCTCGTCAACCAGACGGGTGTTCCGCAGGCGGCGGTGCCGAACGGCGCCGCGAGTTCGCCGCTGTGGGCCAACAAGACGCCGGGCGAGATCCTGGCCGACGTGAACAATTCCATTGTCGGCGCCTGGTCGGCCACCCAGCAGATCGAGCTGCACGACACCGTGCTGCTGCCGGTGACGCAATATGGCCTCGTCGCCGCCACGCCGCGCTCCGCGACCGGTGACACCACGATCCTGAGCTACCTGCAGGCCAACAACCTCTACACCTCGACCACCGGCAAGCCGCTCACCATCCGTACCCTGCGGCAGTTGAGCGGAGCCGGGGCGGGCGGGACCAACCGGATGATCACCTATCGACGCGACCCCCAGGTGCTGAAATTCCACATGCCAATGCCGCACCAGTTCTTCCCACCTCAACAACGAATGCTGGAATTCATCATCCCGGGCATGATGCGCCTCGGGGGCCTCGACGTCCGCTTGCCCAAGGGCATCAGCTACAACGACGGCATCTGACACATGCTGGCGCACGTCACGAACCTTGCGGCCAGTCCGCGCGGCTTCGACACGGTCGGCGGTGGTGTGGTTTTCGTCTCGCCCGGTGAGACCACGATCGTCGACCTTGCCGAGCATCCCGCCCATGCGGCTTGGGAGGCGGCCGGCGACATCGCGGTCGAGCCGCTGCCTGACAAGGATGCCAAGGCCATGCGGAAGCGTCTCGACGCCCGCGTCGAAGCCGAGGCGAAGATGGAGGCGGAAGCCTCGCAGCATTGCCCTCTGTGCGGGCTTAACGCGCTTCGCTCCGATGGCGGACCGCCCCCTACGGGTATGAGCCCGTGACGGTTGCGTGCACGACGAGCAAAAGGACTTCACGGCAATGACGATTCCGACGTCGACCGATCTCACCACGCGCTTTCCGGCCTTTGCAGACGTCGATCCGACCGTCCTGGACCACACTCTGGCTGAGGCGGCCATCCGCGTCGATCCAAGCTGGACGCCGGGAGACTACCCGCTGGGCGTCCTGTTGTACGCCGCCCATGTGCTGACGCTCGACGGCTTCGGCACAGGCGCTGAGGCGGCCCTGGCCGCCGCGGGCGCACTCGGGTTTCAGATCATGCGAAGCGGCTCGCTGCATCTCGAGCGAGAAGTCGTCGCCCACCGGCACGGGCGCCGCACCGCTGCTCGAACAAACCAGCTACGGCCGGCGCTTTCTTGCGCTGCTTCGCGTCAACCAGCCAGCCGTCCTCGTCCCGTGAGCAAAAAATCATGAGCTTGATCAGCGGCGGATTGCAGGCGGTCTTCGGCGCGGCGTTCGGGGCACTTTATGCGGACGGCGTGCTGCATAGGACAACGACAGCGGACGATGGCGCTGACAGTTTCACGGCCAGCACCACCGACGTGCCGATCAAGGTGCTGGTCGAAAGCCTGTCGGACCGGGACCGGGCGGTCGCAGGCCTGCCGCGCACGGCCGTCACGCTCAACGTGCTGGCTGCGGGTTTGGGCACGGCGATCGCTCTCGACGACAGCATTACAGTGGGGAACGCCAGTTACCGCGTGATCCAGGTCGACACGGACGCCGCGCAGGCGAGCTACGCCTTGATCGGCGTCCCGGCATGACGCCGGCTCAGGCGAAAGCGCTGCTCGCCGCACTGCCCGGCGCCGTTGAGGCGCAGCTCGAACCAGCATTGGATGCCGCAGCAGAATTGGTCGCATTCGAGGCTAGGCAGCTTCTCGCGACCCACGCCGCACCATCCACATCAGGTTCTGAGTCCGTTGGCGCGCCACGGCTTGCAGACGCAATTACCGCCGGTCGATCCTCCGATAGTCACGCCACGGTGAGGGCGGCCGCGCCCTATGCCCGGGACCTGGAATACGGAACGGCGCGGATGGCTGCGCGCCCATTCCTGCGGCCAGCGGTCGCGAACGTGACGGCCGACGTGCGCGAGCATCTCGCCGCCGCGCTCTCGAACGCTGTCGCCGCCGCGCTGGATGAGCCGCGATGATCGCGCAGGATCGCCAGCAGTCGTTGCTTCGAGCCGTCGTTGCGGCGTTGTCGGCGGACACGCAGCTTGCTGCGCTGGTCGGCCATCGCATCTATGATGCCGCCCCGGCTAAGCCGGCGACCCCGGCGCTTACCATCAAGCTGGTCAGCGCGACGGATGCATCATCGGCCGACACCGAGGCGCAAAAGCTCGTCTTCGATGTCGACGTCTGGGATCGCTATGCGCTGGCGGTCGATCTGTCGCGACCCCGCCTCATCATGGCCCACCTGCGCCGCATCCTGCACCTGCAGCCGCTCACCGTGCCGGGTTGCAACCTCATTCTGCTCCGCTGCACCACATCGCAGGGCCCGTTCCGCGATCCCGACGACATCACATTGCATGGCGTGGTGACCGTGACCGCGCTGGCCGGGCATGAAAGCGCGCCTTGAGCGACACGATCGACGACGATCCGAGCGTCGGACCGGGTCTTTCCTTCTCCCCTTGCGGGAGAAGGTGCCCGAAGGGCGGATGAGGGGTCGCACTCACCTCCAGGGTTTTAGCGACCCGTCATCCGTCTCGCGCTTCGCGCGATCCACCTTCTCCCGCAAGGGGAGAAGGGGCGCTGCGCTCAACCTGCAAGGATAACCCCAAATGTCCGCATCCCCGGGCAAAAGCCTGCTCCTGCGCGTCAATACGACCGGCTCGACGTTCGTCACGGCCGGCGGGCTGCGGGCCAAGCAGGTGAAGCGTGCCACGTCCAAGGTCGACGTCACCAGCGCCGACTCGTCGGGGCGGTGGCAGGAACTCCTGCCCGGCGCAGCGCCGCAATCGCTGTCGTTTTCGGCCAGTGATTTCGTGTGGCTGAACGACACCGCCTACCAGACGTTTCGCACCGCTTTCGAAGGCGGCACGCTGCTGGTGTGCCAGATCGTGTACCCCGGCGCAGGCTACTACCAGGGCAACTTCGTCATCACGCAACTCGACGAATCGGCGCCGCACGACAAGGAAATCTCGTCGTCGCTGACGCTCGAGAGCGCCGGCGTGCCGACCTGGACGACGGGTGCTCCGGCTTGATCCGGGTCTCCCGCCGTTTCCCCTCAACCGGAGCAATCCCGACCGATGACCAGTAGTTTGCGCGGCGAATACATCGCAACCCTGGGCGGCGCGTCCTTCGCCTTCGACACGACCCTCGGCACGATCGCGCGCATCGAGGAGGCGTGTGGCGGGCGTTCGATCATGGACATCGTCGGCGAGGTGGTGATCGGCCGCCGTGCGGCCGATCAGATGGCCCTGCTCGCTGCCGCGCTGCACGCGGCCGGACACGCAGAGGCCGCGGCGGCGCGCGCCACGGTTGCCGAGGCCGAGGCATTCATCCTGGCCCTGATGGGCGCGCTCGGTTTCCGGCTGGCGCCGCGTGGGGAGGCGGCTGCCCCGGACCAAAGCCCTTTGGCCGGATCGAACGATGGCGACGATGGCGCGAATTCGCGCTCGGCTGCCTGACCTGGAGCGAGGACGCCTTCTGGCGTTGTTCCTGGGGCGCCTTCGTTGACGCCTGGGCAGGGCATCGCCGCTTCGTGCTCGGCCTTGATCCGGACGACGCTCCGGTCGCCAGGGCCGAAGCCGAGGATCTCGACGAACGACTGAGCCGCTGGCAACGCACCGGCATCTGGAAGGATTCGCCCGATGGCTGACGGCAGTCTGACGTTTGCGTTCGAGGCGGATTTCTCCGGCTTTGCGCGCGCCGCCGAAAGTGCCGGCGCCAAGCTCGACGCCTTGTCGAAAGCCACGACCGATTGGGCGAGTGACACGTCACGCACTCTGTCCCGCGCATTCGAGACCCCCGGCCGCCCGGTCGATATCACCAGCGCATTGTCGCGCAGCGGGGCTGACAGCGGGCAGGCTGACCGCGAGCTGACGCGCCTCTCCCAGCAACTCGCGCTGCTGCAGAGCACAGGCGCGGCCCACGCGGCCATCGCCGAACAGATCAAGACCCAGGTCGCGGAAGCCAAGCTCGGCAGCGACGCAACGGCCGAGCAGCGGACCGCGACTGCCGCATTGGTCCAGCAGATCGATGCGGCCGCAGCGGCGCAACGACAGTTCCGCGAAGCGCAGCAGGCGACGAATTCAGCGATCCGTTTCGGTTCGAACGAGCTGACGGACGGCATCGAGGGGCTGGTCCTGCGCGGCGAGACGCTGAACCAGGTCGCGGCCCAGATGCTGTCGAGTTTTGCGCGGGAAGGGCTGCAGGGCGCGCTGTCCGGCTCCGGACCGCTTGCGGCGCTGATGGGCACGAAAGGCACTACCGGCACCCCGGGCGGACTGTTCGGCGCGCTCGGCTCGATGCTGTTCGGCGCAGCCGGAACGAACGCCGGCTCTTCCGGCTTTTCGGGCCTGTACGCAGACGGTGGCACGATCGGCGCGGGCCGCTGGGGCATCGTGGGTGAGAAGGGCGCCGAGGTGGTGGCCGGTCCGGCGACCGTCGTGCCGTGGGCCAAAGCCGTCGGGGCTGCGGCTACGCCGCGGTCGACGCAGGTCATCCAGTTCAACGTGACCACACCGGACGCGCCGTCCTTCGCGCGCTCCGAAGCGCAGCTGGCGGCGCTCGTGTCACGGGCCGTGGCGCGCGGGCAGAGGAACGCCTGATGGCCGGCTTCAACGAAGTTCGCTTCCCCACCGATGTCGCGCTCGGCGCCAAGGGCGGTCCGGAGCGACGCACCGATGTGGTGACGCTCCGCTCCGGTGGCGAGGAGCGCAACGCGATCTGGGCCGACGCGCGGCGCAAGTACCAGGCCGGCTATGGCGTCAAGAGCTTCGCCCAACTCGAGGCGGTGCTGGCGTTCTTCGAGGCGCAGCGCGGGCGGCTCTATGGGTTCCGCTGGAAGGACCGGTTCGACTATCGCTCCTGCGTGTCGCCGAACATGCCTGCGGCGGCCGACCAGGTGATCGGGGTTGGCGACGGAACCACAGCAACCTGGCAGCTGACCAAGACCTACGCTGCCGGGACGACGCCGTATTTCCGGCCAATACGCAAGCCGGTGGCGGGCACGGTCAGCGTGGCCGTGAATGGGACGATCCTCAGCCTCGGCAGCGGCTTTGCGCTCGACAGCACGACCGGGTTGGTGACGTTCCTGTCCGGCCATGTTCCGGCGGGCGGCGCCACCATCACGGCCGGCTTCCAGTTCGACGTGCCGGTCCGGTTCGATACGGACTACCTCGAGGTCGATCTCTCGCATTTCGAGGCCGGCGAGATCCCCAATATTCCGATCGTGGAGATCAGGGTCTAGCTGCGTTCTCCCTTCTCCCGCGAGAGCGGGAGAAGGTGGCACGGCGAAGCCGTGACGGATGAGGGGACTCTGCGCCTCTTTCCGAACGTCGAGAATCCCCTCATCCGACCTCGCTTCGCGAGGCCACCTTCTCCCGTTCGCACGGGAGAAGGGGAGCGCGCGTCATGAAATCCCTTCCCGCCGCTTTGCAAGCCCACCTCGCGTCCGGCGCCACCACCATGGCCTACTGCTGGCGCGTGACGCGGCGGGACGGCACGGTGCTCGGTTTTACGGAGCATGACCGCGACCTTGCCTATGCGGGGACCACCTTCGCGGCCGCGACCGGCTTCACCGCCTCCCAGATCGAGCAGGGCCTCGGGCTTGCGGTCGACAACATGGATGCCGCCGGCGCGCTGTCCTCGGCAGCGCTGACCGATGCGGACATCCTGGCCGGACGCTACGACGATGCTGTGGTCGACCTCTTCTGGGTCAATTGGGCCGAGACCACGATGGGCCTGCAGATCGCCTCGGGCAACCTCGGCGAGGTGAAGCGGCAGGGGCTCGCCTTCTCGGCCGAGTTCCGCTCAATCGCCAACCGGCTGAACCAGAAGATCGGCCAGACGTACGAGCGGACCTGCTCGGCCGCTCTCGGGGACGGTCGCTGCAAGATCGACCTGGCCTCGGGCACCTATCGTGCGACGGCCACGGCGGAGAGCGCCGGGCTGACGGCGCAGATCGTGGTCAATGGTCTCTCAGGCTACGCGAAGGATTGGTTCTCCGGCGGTACGCTCCTGTTCACGGGCGGCGCGAACGACGGGCTGACCTTCGAAGTGAAGGCGCATCTGCATACGTCCGGCGTCGATATCCTTGAGCTCTGGCTGCCAACTCCCTTTCCTGTCGCGGTCGGCGATACCGCAACGGTGACGGCCGGGTGCCGCAAGACCTTCGCGATCTGCAAATCGAAGTTCGACAACCACGTGAACTTCCGTGGCTTCCCGCTCATCCCCGGCACCGATGTCGTGACGCGCTATGGCGTCGAAGGCGCGCTCGGCGAGACCGGCGGCTCCATCTACGGCAACTGACCCGATGCCGACCCGAAATGAGATCGTGCGCGCCGCGCGTCGCTACATCGGCACGCCCTACCACCACCAGGCGGCGCTTGCCGGCGCCGGCTGCGACTGCCTCGGGCTGATCCGCGGCGTGTGGCGCGACCTCTACGGCGCGGAGCCCGAACAGCCGCCGCCTTACAGCCCCGATTGGGGTGAGACGGGCGCGGTCGAGCACATGCTCGCGGCCGCCTATCGGCACCTCGTGCCGGTAGCCGTGGCCGAGACCGATGCGGGCGACGTGATGATCTTTCGTTTGTGCAATGGCCTGATCGCCAAGCACGCGGCCATCCTTACCGGCAAGACGTCGATGATCCACGCTCAATCCGAAGACCAGGTGCGCGAGGTCACGATGTGTCCGCCGTCAGCACCCATGAGACAAACTGGCGATTTTGAGGAAGGGAGGATTTCTGGCGCATCGTAGCCGTCAAGGAGCGAAGATGAGCCAGAAATCCGGTCAGGCGAAGGCGCCTGCAGAGAAGGTCGTCAAGGATATCCGCCGGGCGACGCGGAAGCAGTATTCAGCCGAGGAGAAGATCCGCATCGTGCTGGAAGGCCTGCGAGGCGAGGACAGCATCGCCGAGCTGTGCCGGCGCGAGGGGCTGGGATCGAACGTCTACTACCGCTGGTCGAAGGATTTCCTCGAAGCCGGCAAGAAGCGCCTGGCTGGCGATGTCGTTCGGGAGGCGACCTCGGACGAGGTGAAGGGGCTGCGCCGCGAAGCCTCGGCCCTGAAGGAAGCCGTGGCGGACCTTACGCTGGAAAACCGACTGCTCAAAAAAAGCATGATCGGGGCTGGGGAGGACGGCGAATGAGATACCCAGCTTCCGAGAAGATCGAGATCATTCGGTTGGTCGAGCAGTCGCACCTGACGGTCCGGCAAACGCTGGACAAGATCGGCATCCCACGCGCCACCTTCTATCGCTGGTATGACCTGTACCAGACGAATGGCCCTGAGGCGCTGGAAGACCGCTCGCCCCGGCCGCGTCGCGTGTGGAATCGCATGCCCGACGCGATCCGGGACAAGCTCGTGCAGCTTGCGCTTCAAGCAGCCGGAACTGTCGCCACGCGAGTTGGCGATCCGCTTCACGGATACGGAAAAGTACTTCGTATCAGAGGCTTCGGTGTATCGCCTGCTCAAGGCACACGACTTGATCACCAGCCCAGCTTTCATCGTCATGAAGGCCGCCGACGAGTTCAAGGACAAGACGACGGCCCCGAACCAACTCTGGCAGACCGACTTCACATACCTGAAGGTGGCGGGATGGGGTTGGTTTTATCTCTCGACCGTTCTGGACGACTTCTCGCGCTACATCGTGGCCTGGAAGCTCTGCACCACGATGACGGCCAGCGACGTCACCGATACGCTCAACTTGGCTCTGCAGGCGTCCGGCCTCGATCAGATCGCCGTGGTCCACCGTCCACGGCTGCTTTCTGATAACGGCGCCAGTTACGTGTCCGGCGAGTTGGCCGAGTGGCTGAAGCAGGAAAGCATCCCGCACATCCGGGGCGCCCCCTACCACCCTATGACGCAGGGCAAGATCGAGCGCTGGCACCAGACGCTCAAGAACCGCATCCTGCTCGAAAACTATTATCTGCCCGGTGACGTGACCCCCGGAAACTCCTCCACGCATTGCTAGAGTTCGGCCCTATGAAGGGACGGACGGATGAAGAAGTCACGGTTTTCGGAAGAGCAGATCATCGGCATCCTGAAGGAGCAGGAGGCGGGCTGCCGGTCGCCGAGCTGTGCCGCAAGCACGGCATGAGCGAAGCGAGCTTCTACACCTGGAAGGCCAAGTACGGCGGGCTGGACGTGTCGGAGGCGAAGCGGTTGCGGGGCCTCGAGGCCGAGAACGCCAAGCTGAAGCGGCTGCTGGCGGAGGCGATGCTCGACAATGCGGCGCTGAAGGATCTTAGGAAAAAAGTGGTGACGCCTGCGGGGCGGCGGGAAGCCGCGACCTACCTGCAGGCGGCCTACGAGATGAGCGAGCGGCGGGCGTGCGCGGTGATCGGGGTCGATCGCAGCAGCGCCCGCTACGAGTCGAGCAAGCCGGACGACGGTGTGCTTCGCGCGCGGCTGAAGGCCTTGGCGCAGGAGCGGCGGCGGTTCGGCTATCGGCGCCTGCATGTCCTGCTCCGGCGCGAAGGGCACGCGGTCAACAGGAAGCGCGTGCAGCGGATCTATCGGGAGGAGAAGCTGACGGTGCGTCGGCGTGGCGGACGCAAGCGCGCAATCGGCACGCGTGCGCCGCTCGATGTGCCGCGGCAGGCGAACGAGCGCTGGAGCCTCGACTTCGTGTCCGACCAGATGACCGACGGCCGGCGTTCCGCATCCTGGCGGTGGTCGACGACGCCACGCGCGAGTGCCTGGCACTGGTGCGCCGACACGTCCCTGTCGGGAGCGCGGGTCGCGCGCGAACTCGACGCGATCGTGGCCTGGCGCGGCAAGCCGGCCGAGCATCGTCAGCGACAACGGCACGGAGCTGACGTCAAACGCCATCCTGGCCTGGTCGGACCGAACCGGCGTCAGATGGCACTACATCGCTCCCGGCAAGCCGCAGCAGAACGGCTTCATCGAGAGCTTCAACGGCCGTATGCGGGACGAGGTGCTGAACGAGACCCTGTTCCGCTCGCTCGCCCATGCGCGTGCCGTGCTGGCTGCGTGGCGTCGCGACTACAACGAGCAACGGCCGCACTCGAAGCTCGGCTGGATGACGCCCAGCACCTACGCTGCAGCCCTATCCGGCACCGCCGGCCGGACCGCTCCGCAACGGGAAAGCTCCGCGATCCGGCCTCTTGCGATGGCATCACGTTGCAGATCAGATCAACCGCCGACTCCAGTTCTGCGCTGGATGAGAAACGGGGGTCACGTCACCGGCGACCTCCAGGCTGAGATCAAGACCTTCATCGAGCACTACAACAACAGGCGCTATCACGAGAGCTTGGATAACCTGACTCCAGCCGACGTCTACACCGGACGCGGTCAAGCCATCCAGCTCGAGCGCGAACGCATCAAGCGGAAAACTCTTCTGCAGCGCAGCTTGCAGCACCATCAGCAAGCCGCGTAAGTTCAACCCAGGTGCGCCAAACCATCCCTTAGCTCAGCTCGCCATCTGTCTCAAAAACTCTGACGACGGACACTAAGACGGCTTGATTGGGCAAGCCAGGTCGGAGTGAAGGCATGCGGCCTAAGGATGTTCCCGAGCGTTTGGACACCTCCCTTTTTTGTAGTCTCGGCTGATCTTTTTCGCATTTGGGCACAATGCGGCGACGCGGAGCATCGTGCAATCATTGCCGCCGTCAGCGCACGCGTTGCACAGCACTGCAGTCTAGAGTGGTCCCGCGAATGGTCGGCGGGACTTTTACCCGGTCGAGTTCAGTCACAGAGACGCTAACTGAACGCGGGGCTTACGAGTTCCTGAAGGTGCCGGCGGACTTCGGCGCCGACAGTATGCAGTCCGGCATTGAGCGCCTGTATTCGTCCTTTTTGCAGGCCAGCCACTCGGGCCCGCTCGCGCTAGTAGTTCAAGCGAGAGCGAGTATTCTGTTGTTTCTCGGGCACCTATCAAACGAGCGTCAGAGTCTCCAAGACTGTGAACCACTGGACATGGGAGGCCTAAATCGAAGGCCCAGGGCTATGGACGGTTCAACTCGCAGCGGAACCGCCCACCCGATGCTCGTCGTCCTCTGAATGTTCCGTCGGCTACAGAACGAGAGGGAATTCCTCCGCTTCTCCGCTCGATCGGGCGATGGTGCACAAACATAGGCCTTGGTAGCACGCACCTGGAATGGGGCTTGAGGACGAACCAGCTTTGGCTGTTCCAGATCGACTTCGAAGACGATCAGCCCGACGACGGATGTGACCCGCGCGAACTCCTGCGTCGGGCTGACAATTCTCCTGCTGGTATTCCGCCTCCAAAGTCCCCCTTACAGCAACACACGTTGCTCGAACGAACCGGCTGGTCAAAGCTCGACAAAGTACGGCTGCTTGCTGAGGGCAGGCGGGACCCATATCCACGCCTCTTCTCGATTTCTGGAGGAGCGCTCCGCATCGCAGTACGAGAGGACTACAGCCTAGCCGATGACATTCAGACGATCACGAACGGGCGAGCTGTGTGCCGGACCGATTGTACAACCCCGTGATTTCCGAAGCTGAATCTGCCCCGGACTGAGAGCGTCGGGCCCGAGATGGCGGTTCGGTTCATGGTTGAAACGCTTGCCTCTCTCGAAAGAGGCGGATCGTCTGAAGGTGAAGTTTGCTTCATACTTCACAAGTTTATCCCCGCAACGGCTGCCGCTTGGGCGCTGGCCTATCCTGATAGACAAGTCGTCCTTGTAGACAGCCTTTGGGGGCTTCCTGATGGCCTGCAATATCTAAATCACGACACATTCGAGTTCGATCTCAAACGGGGCGAAACATCATCGGAGCGAATTCGATATAAGCCAAAATTTCTTCAGGAAACTCCCACCGGCGAATGGAGGCTTGTCAGCGTTGCCCGAAGGCTGGCAAGAGGCCGCAGCCTCAGCAATAGTGATCTCAGAGAGGTAGCTCAGCACAGTCACGCTGTTGCTGTCCGCGTCGGAAAACCTGTTCAGATCATGTGGTTCTGTGGCGTGGACAATAAATTGGGAGTTGGTAGGAATGTTCCGTGGTTCATGATGCCGCCCGAAGAGGCGTCAAAGCTAAGAACTCGGCGCTCCATCGCTCCAAATCTGCGGCGAGTGCCGGTTCGGAATGCGGGCGATTTGTCAGCAGCAGAGAGCCTTCCGACAGGGCGTTGCGTACTCATGCTGGAGCCCGAAGCAGAGCTCTTTAGAAACAACCAGTTCCTCGAAGCCGCAGCGGAGACAGCGAAACGGAAGAATTTCCCTGTTCAACTCACGGGTTCGATCCTTGGTCACGCATATTACACTTTGGAGCGATCAGGGATTACTGTTCTGGCGATGGATGGACAACGCACGAGAGCACGGCAGCGGCAGGTTTTTCGTAAGCTGGTCCGCGATGAAATACCGAATAGAATCGCTGAGCAGGGCGAAAAGGTAATCCGTGCGAGCATCAGGAAATCTGATAGTCGAGCTGCTCTCATAGTGAAACTGTTCGAAGAGGCACACGAGCTTCTGGTGGCAAACACGCTGCCGGATGTTACAGGAGAACTCGCCGACATCCTCGAAGTTGTAAGGGCACTTGCCAGCGCAACGGGTGCAGACTGGGCGCATGTTCAACAGGCTGCCGACGAGAAGCGTCAGAGCCGCGGCAGCTTTGAAAAAGGTGTCGTGCTTCTTGAGACTTCCTGGCCCTCCTGGAAGGAGGAGCTTGAATTGCAAGTTGATCGAGAGATCCCTCTTAAGGAACTCGGAAGGATCTCCCATGACGGATCAAAACACACCATTACATTCCCGGCTGCAGTTTCGGGTCAGGGGGGCAACGTGGTGGAGCTTCAGGACGGATCGACGATAGCAGTGTCGCTTAGCGGGATGGGGATTGTCGTCGAGGAAATGCGCTCCGAGCCATCAAGTGCTGAAAAACAACTTGATCTCGATTTCCCTGAATAGATGCCCAATCAGTGATAGGGCCAGAGCACAGTCCGCGCTTACGCTAACTAGAGCCATTCCCCTCCACTGCAACGTCTTTCGGGCAAATCGCCCGGTTCAAGCGGCGCTTCCATCAACAAGCGCCCGAACGAGGGGATGCGGGACAGACGCTCCCATTCTTTGTAGCTGACGAGCACGGCTTCGCGCCGGCCATTAAGCGGGATTATCGAGGGCTGGCCCCGACTCGCGCTTTCGGTCAGGGCCGAGAGCTTGATTGCTGCGTCGCGCAGTTCGACTTCGCGCATGTGATCCTCGTGATCGTGGCGCCCACAGTAAGGCTGAGAACCCTGCGCTGAAAGTGCGATGTGGCGTTCGGGCCGACCGTCGTGCGCCTGTTTATTTCCGCCCGAGAACCCTCACGACCGGAACCGATTCCCCTTGTCCGCCAGCCCCAACCTCCAACTCCCCTTCCTCGACGCGAACCAGAACCAGAAGCACGTCACCCACAATGCGGCGCTGTCGATCCTCGACGTAATGGTGAACCCGACGGTGCAGAGCAACGTGCTCGCGGCGCCGCCCGGTTCGCCCGGCGACGGGCAGTGCTGGATCGTGGCGAGCGGCGCGACGGGGGCGTGGGCCGGCAAGACCGGCAATGTGGCGGCCTGGCAGGACGGGGCATGGAGTTTCTTCGTGCCGAAGACGGGGCTCATCGTCTTCGCCGACAACCTCGGCACGGCCCTGGTGTGGACCGGCGCGGCCTGGGCGCCGCTGGTGCCGGCCACGAACCCGGCCGCCTTCGTTCAAGCTCTGATCTTCGGATGACCCGATGAAGCGGCCGATCACGCCCACCTATACGTTCACGCCGGGGTCGAGCACCCTGAACCTCTCGGGCGTCGGCGGCTTCAACGTCGCCAACCTCTTCGCCGTCATCGATCTCAAGACCGGTGCGCTGATCTATGCGCCACTCGCCGGCTACGGCATTCGGCCATCTCGGGCACCACGCTGACGCTGCAGGCCCCGATGACGGGGCTCGCGGCGTCCGACCCGCTGATGATCCTCTACGACGACGCGGCGGCGCCGCTGGTGCGCGCCACGGCCGGCGATACGTCGATCGCGACGGGCGGCACCGCCCAGACGCTGTTCTCCGGCGCGACGCCGCCGAACGGCTGGAAGGTCGCCAATCCCGATGCCGCCGAGGACCTGTGGGTGTCGGACTCGACCACGGCCGCGGTGAACGGCCAGGGCTCCTATCGCCTGCCCGCCGGCGGCATCATCACCACCGAGCCGGGCGAGAAGCCGGCCGGCCCGGTCAGCGTCTATGCCGCCACGACGGGCCACGGCATCACCGCGAGATCCTGGTAATGAGCGGCAACCTGCTTCCCGCCGCCGCGACGCCGGTCGTCGCGGGCCTGCCGAACTGGTTCGCCAAGGCGTCGCAGACGGCCGAGAGCGGCTTCAACGGCAACACGATCTGCTTTTGGGGCAATTCGACCACCTCGAACGCCCTCGACCTGTTCGGCGGCGGCGCCCAGCCGGTCTGCGCGCCGTCGTTCGGCACCTGCCGGCTCGGAAACCTGCACCAGAAGGCCGGCGAGCCGCTCGCCAACACCCGCATCCTCAACTTCGGCAACAACGGCTCGACGCTGGCGGCGGCGCTGGCCGACGCCCGATGTACGGCATCACCCGGCTGCTGTCGGCGAGCCAGCAGATCCAGTTTCCGTCGAGCGTCATGCCGGCCGTCGGCGAAACCGTGACGATCGGGAGCGACGTCTGGACCTGGATCGCCAGCGGCGGCACGCCGACCGGCCTGCAGGTGGCGCTCGGCGCGACGCTCGCGGCCTCGATCGCCAACCTGGCGACGGCGCTCAACGCCTCGGCCAGCGCGCAAACCGCGAAGAACCGGTACAACGGCGCGAACACCGCGTTTTCCGACGGCTCCTCGAATCTCGACATCTGGTCGAAGACGGTCGGCCCGGCCGGCGCCGGGCAGGCCGTGGCCTGCTCGACCGCGGGGCGGTGATCTACGGCACGCCGGCGCTGGCGCTGCCGGACCTCATGGTGATCTGCTTCGGCATCAACGACGTGCGCCAGGGCGCCACCTCACAGGCGCAACTCGTCGCGCTGCTAAAGCAGGCGGTGAACCGCATCCGCGGCGTGCTGCCCACGACCGACATCGTGCTGTGGGGGCCGAACGCCTTCCTGACCGACGATCCGACGAGCGCGAGCCGGGTTACACCAAACAGTTCCGCCGGGGTGCTGGCCGCCGCGGCGCAGGCCTATTCGACGGTCCTCTACAACGCCTACGCGGCGCTCAAGAACGTCTGGCCGAACGTGCTGGTGGTGCAGAAGCAGGATCTGTTCGGAAAGACCAGCATAACCTATGCGGCGGCGGGCGGCGCCTCGGGCTGGATGACCGACCAGATCCATCCGAGCCTGCCGGCGCAGATCGCCGAAGCCGACTGGCTCGCGCCGCTCATCGGTTTTGCGCAGCCGTTCAACCCGCAGCGCGCCGCCCTCGCGCGCACCGCCGCGGCGACCGCGGGCGTGATGCCCTACACGGTGTACCCGCGCGAGGTGGAGGACGCGGCGACCTACACGCCGGTCGCAAGCGGGCTGTGGCTCGGCCAGGGCACGGTATCGAGCCAGGATTATGTCGATATCCTGTTCCCCGGCCCGCGCTCCAAGGAGGTAATGTTCGGCGACGTGGTCGCCATGGGCAAGGGCGGCACCGTCTTCCCGATCCCGACCACCTGCACCATCACCAACCTCAATTCGACGACCCTGCGGCTCGCCAATCTCGGCACCGGGCTCCTGCCCGTCATCTCGGGCGGCACGATCACGATCTACCGGCACAATTTCGAGTGGGACGCCACGGTCCAGAGCTACCTGCAGCAGCTCGCGACCTATCCCTACCGGCGGCGCTTCTACGTCGCGGCGGCGGGCAATGGATATCTGCGGCTCTACACGCAAACCAACAACAGCGACCGCGACTCGACCGGCGTCGAACTCAGTAGTGCGAACGACGTCATTCTCTGCCCCGGCTTCGGCGCCATTACCGGTTTCACCTTCAACGCCTTCCTTCAGTACTGGCAGGTCAACAAGACCGGCACGGACTTCACCGCCCTGCAGAACAAGTACTGCTGGGTCGTCTCGACCGTGCCCAAGCGCGAGATCCAGGAAAGCGCCTGGGAGCCGATGCGGCTTCACATCGTCGGCACGCTCTCGTCCGGCCCGTCGGTGGTGAAGAGCATCGCCGCGCGTGGCGCCGGCAAGGTCAACCGGGTCTATGCCCTGCTCGGCACCGCCGGCACCAGCGCCACGACCGTGGTGCTGAAGGTCAACGGCTCGACCGTGGTGACCTTCGTGTTCAACATCGGCCAGACCCAGATCGGCACCACGACGTGGGCGACGCCGTCCTTCTTCTCGATCGTCCAGGGTCAGTCGATCGAGTGGGACATCACCGCCGGCACCGGTGCCGCCGACCTCGCCCTGGTGTGTGACGTCGGGGGCTGAGCGTCCGGCACGAGCTCATGCAGTCAGAATCGAACCGCTTCCCTGCGCGCCGCGCAACGGCGAAGGTCCGCGAGCGGGAACGGTGTTGCGGCAGACCTCTCGGCCTCGCGGACTGCTCCCGCAGGCGGGGCGAAGGGCCAAACCCGGTCGCTGTTCATCGACTCCCGAAGCGTCTTCTCATCGAAAGACCCTCATGTCCCTGCCGGCCCTGCACGTCATCACGGCCATCGCCAACCCCGCCCGTTGGCGCAGCCGGCTGGCGCTCTACGACACCTTCGAGCGTCACATGCTCGACTCGGGCGTGCACCTCACGACGGTTGAATGCGCCTATGGCGACGAGGACCACGCCTTGGAGGTCCGGCCCGGCGTCGAGCACGTCCGCGTCTGGGCCAAAACGCATATCTGGTCCAAGGAGAACCTCCTGAACATCGGCCTGTCGCGCCTGCCGCGGGATTGGCGCTGCGTCGCATGGATCGATGCCGACGTGCGCTTCCGCCAGCAAGGTTGGGCGAAGCAGACCGTTCAGGCGCTGCAGCACTTCGATGTCGTTCAGCCTTGGCAGCACTGCTACGACCTCGGACCAAACGGCGAGCACCTGGCGCTGCACCATTCCTTCGGCCGACAGTGGATGGTCGACCCGATCACCACCGAGAAACTCGGCAACGGCTACACTTTCGCGCATCCGGGCTATGCCTGGGCCGCCACGCGCGACGCGCTCGAACATCTCGGTGGGTTCATCGACCATGCGATCTGCGGCGCCGCCGATCACCACATGGCGCTGGCGCTCGTCGGCAAGGCGCATGTCAGCCTGCCGGGCGATCTCCATCCAAACTACGGCAAGCCGATCCTCGCCTGGCAGGATCGGGCGACCCGCCACATCGGCGGCAACATCGGCTATCTGCCGCTGACCATCGAGCACGCCTGGCACGGCGCCAAGGAGGCCCGCCGCTACGTCGATCGCTGGTCGATCCTGACAAGGCATGCGTACGATCCCGAGCGCGACATCAAGCGCAACACCGCGGGCGTGATCGAACTCGCGGGCAACAAGCCAGGGCTCAAGCGCGATCTCTGGCGTTATTTCCATCAACGGAACGAAGACGCCACCACGCTCTGAGCGGCACGGCGCAGTTCCTCATCGAACAGCGAAGAGTATATGTCGGATTTCGCCGAAGCGCTGGCGCTCGTGCTCCAGATGGAGGGCGGTCGCGTGAACGACCCGCGCGACCCGGGCGGGCGGACCAACGCCGGCATCACCCAGCGCACCTACGATGCGTGGCGGCACGCCGATGGATCGCCGCATCGCAGCGTCTATGCCGTCACCGCGGCCGAGATCGAAGCCATCTACCGCGAGAACTATGCGCGGCCGCTGTGCTTCGATCGCCTGCCGCGCGGCCTCGCCTATGCGGTGTTGGATGCCGGGGTGAATTCGGGGCCCGTGCAAGCCGTGCGATGGCTGCAGCGCGCCATCGCGATCCCGGCAACCGGACACCTCGATCTCACCACGCTGGCCTCTATCGCCAAGGCCAACCCCGCGACCCTCATCGACGATCTCTGCGACTTGCGGCTGGGCATGCTGCGCCGCCTTGCGGCTTGGCTTTCCTTCGGTCGCGGCTGGAGCCGCCGCGTCGCGTTCGTCCGAACGCATGCGCTCGACATGATCCGCTCGGACGCAGCTCCGGCCTGATCGCCTCCCCTTGATGCGCCGCCGCTTCCGCCGGGCCGGCGTTGCACCGATTCCATCTCGCCCGCGCGAAAGGGACACGCCCATGCTGACCAACAAATGGCTTCAGTTCGGACTTTCGGCCGTCATGACGGTGCTGGCCGGAAGCGCCAGCCTGGACTGGTCGAGCGTCATCTCGCCGACCCATGCGGCCGGCATCGCGACCGGGATCGCGGCCGTCAAGGCCGTCCTGAACATCCTGGCTCCCGCCCCGAACGTTCCGGTGCAGCCCACCGGTGGACTGCTTGTCACGCATCAAGCGGTCTGATGGGCTCGCTCGTCAGTATCCTGCGATTGCTCGGCCCCGCGATTGTTCGCGGTGCCGAGGCCGGCACGCTCGCCGAGATCGCCGAGACGGCAGCCCATCTCATCGCCCTGGTACGGCCGCTGCTCGCCGATCCGCAGGCCACCGCAACGATCGACGACATCGCCGCCACTGTCGCGGAGGCAACGAACTTCCGACCCGCGCAGCCGGAAGATCCCGTCTTCGCGCGCCAGGGTGCCCTCCGGCCGGGCCGCCGCTGACAATCGGGCGATGCGCTGCCGCCGCGCCGCCCGCTTCTGCCGCCCTCAAGTTGCTCGTCCAGTGACCGATCAAGACAAATCTCAATCCGAGTCCACCGCCGTGACCGAACTCCGTGTCCAGGTCGGAATTCTCGGCGAGCGGGTGTTCGGCATCGACAAGAACCTCGGTAGCCGCATCGAGGCGCTGGGCCAGAAGTTCGATGCCTTCACCCAGGAACTGAAGGCGACCTATGCGACCAAGACGGATCTCTCGATCGTCGATGAGAAGGTCCGGAAGGTGCAGGACAACCAGGGCTGGGTGATCAAGCTCATCATCGGCGCCGTGATCATCGCGGTGCTCGGTCTGGTGATCGCCAAGGGCGGGGTACCCCATCCTTGAACTCACCCCTCTTCGACGAACCGTCGCGCGACGAGCTGTTCTATGCCCGCGCCCTTGCGATTCTGGTCGGGCCGAGCCGGCGCGTCGCGTGGCTCTTGCGGCTCTGCAATCTGGTGTACTGGGCGGCCGTGATCGCCGCCCTGGCCTGGCTGCTATCGCAGGCGCTCGATCGCGAGCCGCCCGTCCTGATCCGAAGCGCCACCTTGCTGTCCCCAAGCGTGGTTGCTGGCGAGCCGGTGCGCGTCGCCTATGATCTGGCACGCCGCCGAACCTGTGAAACGGACGTCAGCTGGTCGGTCTATGATGGCGCTGGCGAGATCCATCGGTTCGGACCCGTGCATGTTGTAGCGGCTGGCCTGCCGGGGGAGGATCGCTTCGTCCATGCGTGGCCCACGCCCAGCAACGCCGCGCCGGGTCGAGGGCCGCCTGCGCGTCGTGCTGGCCTTCTCGTGCCCGGGCAACTACCTGCAGGCCGTCTACCCGGTGACGCTTGTGCTGCCGGACCTCTCCATCGACATCTCGGCGGCGCACTGACGACGAACGTCAGAAGGTTGGGGTTCCAGCCGGCGTCGGGATTTCAACCGGGGTTCCGCCAGGCGTGATCGGTGGCTCGCTCCAGCCAGGGGGATCGATGACGTCCGGGTCCCGGGCCCGGGACGCCCACCCCGGGTCCTGGCTGGGGAATTCCGATCGGCTCGCCGGGCGAATCCTCCCCGGGCGTGGGCGGATAGGCGGGCGTCGATCCAGGCGTATTCGGGTCGCGCGGATCGTTGGGGTCGTTCACCGGCTTGGGCTGGTAGTCGGGAGGCAGGTCGGTCGGCATGGCGTAAACTCCGGGCGAGACATTTCACCGCTTGCGGCGGTGCGCATGCTCGCCAATGTTCCGATGTGCGATATGGTTTCGTTCTGGCCCGGTGCCGCTTCGGCGGCGCCGGGCCTTCTTTGCGTTCCGCTGAAGGGAACTCTTGCCTTGAGCTTTGCCTGGTCGGGACAAGCGGCCGGTTTCGCGTAGGATGGCGATGGTCCGATTCTATGCCCGCGTGCTTGGCGCGCTCGCGCCGGACCGGCGCACGGCGATTTTTCTGGTCTTCGCGAACGTCGCGCTTGCCTGCGCGCAGTTTGCCGAGCCGATGCTATTCGGCCGGATCATCGATAAGCTGACGTCGGCCGGTGACGCGGCCCGCTGGAGCGACGTGCTGCCGCTCGGTGCCGCCTGGGCGGGCTTCGGACTCTTCATCATCGGCTGCGCCGCCGTCGTGGCGTTGCAGGCCGACAGGCTGTCCCATCGCCGTCGTCTCGGCATGATGGCGGCGTTCTTCGAGCACGTCCTGCATCTGCCCCTCAGCTTCCACAACGCCACCCATTCGGGGCGGCTGCTGAAGGTGATGCTGGAGGGTGCGAACGGCATGGCCGGGCTCTGGCTGTCGTTCTTCCGCGACCACTGCGCCGCCCTGGTGGCGCTCGGCGTGCTGATGCCTTTGTCGCTGGTGGTCAACTGGCGCTTGGGCAGCTTGCTGGTGCTGCTCGTTGTCGCCTTCGGATGCCTCTCGGCGCTGGTCTTGCGCAAGACGGAGGGACTGCAGGGTCGCGTCGAGGGCTACCAGACCGCCTTTGCGGAACGCGCCGCGGACGCCCTCGGCAATGTGTCCGTCATCCAGAGCTTCACCCGGGTCGACGCCGAAACGCGCGCGATGCGCGTTCTCATCGACGCGCTTCTCCGCGCCCAGCTGCCGGTGCTCTCGTGGTGGGCGTTGGCGGCCGTCGGCACGCGCGCCGCCTCGACGCTGACCATCCTGGCGATCTTCGCGCTGGGCCTGACGCTGCATTTCCGCGGGCTCGCGAGCATCGGCGCCATCGTGGCGTTCATCGGCTTCGCGACGATGCTGATCGCGCGGTTGGAGCAGGTTGTTGCGTTCCTGAACACGCTGTTCCTGCTCGGCCCCAAGCTCGGCGACTTTTTCGGCGTGCTCGACACCCCGGCCGCCGTGAGCGACAGGCCAGGCATTCGCGATCCGGGTCCACTGCGCGGCGAGGTGGTCTTCGACGATGTCAGCTTCTCCTACGACGGGGTCCGCGATGCGGTGTCGAACCTCGCGTTTTCCGCGCGCCCCGGAGAGGTGGTGGCGCTGGTGGGCGCAACCGGATCGGGCAAATCCACGACGCTCGGGCTGCTGCATCGGGTGTTCGACCCCCGGGCCGGCCGCATCACGATCGACGGCATCGACATTCGCGACATGCCGCTCGCCAGCCTCCGCGGCGCGATCGGGGTTGTGTTCCAGGAGCCGATGCTGTTTGCCCGTTCGATCGCCGACAACCTGCGGGTCGGCAAGCCGGACGCGACGGATGCCGAGCTCGCCGAAGCGCTGCAACACGCCCAGGCGTCCGACTTCGTCGCCCAACAACGCCAGGATCTCGCGACGGAGGTCGGCGAACGCGGTCGATCGCTCTCGGGCGGCGAACGCCAGCGCTTGGCGATCGCCCGCGCGCTGCTCAAGAACCCGCCGATCCTGGTGCTGGATGAGGCCACCAGCGCTCTCGACGCCGAAACCGAACGACGGCTTCAAGCCGCCCTGGCGGCTGCAATGCGGGGCCGCACGACGTTCGTCATCGCGCACCGCCTCGCCACCATCCGTCAGGCCACCCGCATCCTGGTTTTCGATGCCGGCCGTATCGTCGAGCAGGGAACCTACGACGGGCTGATCGCCCAGAATGGGCGTTTCGCGCAGCTTGCAACGACCCAGCTCGGAGGAGACTGCGTCCTCGAGCCCGCGGCGGAACGTGGCGCGCGACGGACGACCGTAGCCGAGCTTGGCAGGCCCTAGCTCTGGCGCAGAACCGCCAGCGCGCCCTCCGCCACCTCCACATCCTGCTCGGGCGTGCCGGAGCCGACCCCGATCCCGCCGACGAGCTGGCCGTCGATCCTGATCGGCAGGCCACCCTTCAGGTTGGTAACCTTGCCGCCCGTCGCGAGCGCAAGATTGGTGCCGAACTGCACCTCCATTCCGCCGGTCGGATTGCCGGTGGACGCTGCCGTCCTCGCCTTGTTGAGCGCGCTCTCCATCGACAGCACCCGGGCCTTGTCCATGCGCACCGAGGCCAGAATGTTGCAGCCCTCGTCGACCACGACGATGTTCTGCGGTGCGCCGATCTTCAGCGCCGTCTCGATCCCGCCACGCAGGATGCGCATCGCGCCCTCGTGCGTGAGTTTGAGGGCCGTGCGGGTCGTGGTCATCGGTCTTCTCCGTATGCGCCGGGTCAGACGGTCCTGGCGAGCTCCGCCACGATGGCGTCCCCCATCGCCCCTGTCGCAACCGTAGGCTGGCCTTTGGCCGCGATATCGGCCGTGCGCAAGCCCTGGTCCAGCACGGCCGAGATGGCGGCCTCCACCTTGCCGGCCGCCTCCGGCAGATCGAACGAATAGCGCAGCGCCATGGCGAGCGAAGCGATCATGGCGATCGGATTTGCGATGCCTCTGCCAGCGATGTCCGGTGCGGAGCCGTGGACCGGCTCGTACAGCGCCTTGCGGCTGCCGGTTTTCGCGTCCGTCTCGCCCAGCGACGCCGACGGCAGCATGCCGAGCGAGCCTGTCAGCATCGCGGCCACGTCCGACAGCATGTCGCCGAACAGGTTGTCGGTGACGATGACGTCGAACTGCTTGGGCCAACGCACCAGCTGCATGCCGAGCGCATCCGCCAGCATGTGGTCGAGCTCGACGTCGGCGTAGTCGCGCTTGTGCAGGGCCGTGACCGTCTGGTTCCACAAAACGCCCGACTTCATCACGTTGCGTTTCTCGGACGAGGTGACGCGGTTGCCGCGCTGGCGTGCCAGCTCGAAAGCGACGCGGGCGATCCGCTCGATCTCGAACGTGTCGTAGACCTGGGTGTCGATGCCGCGCTTCTGGCCGTTGCCGAGGTCGATGATCTGCTTCGGCTCGCCGAAATAGACGCCGCCCGTCAGCTCGCGCACGATCAGGATGTCGAGCCCCTCGATCACCTCGCGCTTCAGCGAGGAGGAGTTGGCCAGGGCCGGGTAGCAGATCGCCGGTCGCAGGTTGGCGAAGAGCGCGAGATCCTTGCGCAGCCGCAGGAGCCCGGCCTCCGGTCGGACCTCGTAGGGAACAGCGTCCCATTTGGGGCCGCCGACCGCCGCGAGCAGCACCGCGTCGGCGGCCTTCGCCCGTTCCATGTCAGCGTCGCTGATCGCCTGACCGTGCGCATCGTAGGCACACCCGCCCACCAGCCCTTTTTCGATCTCGAAATGCGTGATGCCGGCACTGTTGAAAAAGGCCGCCACTTTCTCGACCTCGGCCATCACCTCCGGACCGATTCCGTCGCCTGGGAGCAGGAAAAGCTTCTGGGTCGCCATGTCACCAAACAGTCCGCATAGAGGTCGGCGGAGACCTAGAGGTGTGCGCCAACGTTGGCAAGCATGCCGGTTGTCCGGCCGCCATGTTGCCTTCGCGGCCGGGCTGTTGGCACCGATACAGGACCGGGGGCGGTCTCAGCTCACGCAGCGGTGAAGCGCTTGAACGAGCCGGTCGTCGGAATAGGGCTTGGGGAAGAAGAACCCGCGCGCCGGCAGTTCGTCGGGCCTCGGATTGACGTTGCCCGACGTGACAATGATTTCGATCGGTGGCCAGCGGTTGCGCACGGCAGCCGCGAGGCGCAGGCCATCCATAGACCCGGGCATGTCGATATCGGTGAAGACGATCCGGATGTCGGTCCGCGCTTCGAGGATGGCGATGGCCTGGTCCGCGTCGCGCGCCTCGATGACGTCAAAGCCCGCATCTTCGATGACGTCGAGCGCGTGCAGCCGCAGAAGCGGCTCGTCTTCGACCACCAGCACCAACGGGCGCCGGGGTGGCACGACTGACACCATGAGAGTGCGACCCGTTCGCGTTCAATTTCCGGTCACCATCCTCAGCGGCGCATGGAATGTCGCTTTGAACCCGGTAGGCTCGTAACGCAGGATAGTGTCTCCTGTTCCGGCGAGGCCAAGGCGGATCAGCCGTGAGCCGAACCCCGAGCGGGTCGGCGGCGTGACCTGTGGGCCACCCGTCTCCTCCCAAACGAGGGTCAGTTCGCCCGTTTCGTCAGCGTCTGCGGTCCACGAAACCGCGACGGTGCCATGCTCGCTCGACAGGGAACCGTATTTGAGCGCGTTGGTGGCGAGTTCGTGCAGCAGCATCGAAAGCGAGAGCACGCTCTTCGCTCCAATCGCCAAGCCGTCGCCGTTCACCTTAAAGCGGAAGCTGTCGGCGTGCAGATCGAGTGCGCTTTCGACGACATGCCTGATATCTGCGGCCTTCCAACTCTGCCGCAGTAAGACGTCGTGCGCGGTGCCGAGCGCCACCAGCCGACGGTTCAGCGCCTCGACAGCCGGGCGGTCCACCGCCGATTTCAGCGTCTGCTTGGCGATGGCCTGCACCATCGCGAGATTGTTCTTCAACCGATGGCTGAGTTCCTCATTGAGCAGGCGCTGGTCGCGTTCGGCCTGCACCCGGGCCAGTGCCGCGTAGGTTCGATCCGCGAGCGAGGCCACGAACTCGAGTTCCTCCTTCATCCAGCGGCGCGCTTGCTGGCTATGGACGAACAGCACACCGACCAGAGCGCCCCGCCGCGTGACCGGCACCTTGATCTGCGCCTGGGTGCCGGTGACCAGGTGACGGGGTGTGTCGGCGAACAGCCAATCCACCTCCTCGGCCCGGTCCGCCACCACGATCTCACCCTTTCTGAGCCGGACGATCACGGGATTGTTGGTGGCAAGCGCGTATCGGCCGACGATGCTGGTGGTCCCAGGGGCCGTCCAGTCTCTCTCGACCACGAGGGTACCGGCCGCCAAATCGATCTCCGCATAGCCGACGCGTGTGGCATCGAACGCCTCGCCGAGAAGGCGCGCCGCCGACTCGACCACTTCCGCCGTCGAGATCGAGTCTCGCGTCGCGTCCGCCAGCTTCAGGTGGGCCGCTTGCCGAAGCTCGGCCAGCCGCCGCTCCGTGACGTCGTGCAGGCTCCCCACGAAGTTGATTGCTCGCCCGGCCTCGTCACGGATGAATTCGCCGCGTCGGGAGATCCAGCGGATCGCCCCGTCGTTCTTGCGGCGGATGCGATATTCCACCTCGGGCGCGGCTGTCCCGTCGCGCCGCGTCTCGCGCGTCGAACGCAAATGCCGGTCCTCGGCCACGGCCAGCGGTTCGAAAATTTCTGCCGGATAGGCCGGCGCTTCAGGCAGTCCGTAGAGACGGCACATCTGTGGAGAGGTTCGGAGCAGATCCGTGTCGAGATCGATGTCGAACGTTCCGATCCGGCCAGCCTCTTGGGCCGCGATCGAACGCGCCATTTCCTGCCGCAGGCGCTCGCCTGCGGCCTCGCTTGCCCTGGCGCGGTCGAAGACCGCGCGGCTGACCTTGCGTGCGCGCGTCAACGCAAGCTCCTGGCCATCGACGAGTTTGCGCAGTTCGATCAGCTTCATCGTCTGGCGAGCGAGCGCCTGGAGGCCTTCGACTTGGGCCGGCGTCAATCCTTGCGGCCGAGCCGCCAAGTCGATCACGCACACCGTGCCGAGCATATGGCCGTCGCTCGTCTCAATCGGCGCGCCCGCATAGAATTGAAGGTGAGGATCGCCGGTCACGAGGGGATTGTCGGCCGTGCGGGCATCCTCCCTCAGGTCGCGGATAACCAGCAGGGAGCGCTGTGCGATGGCGTGTGCGCAGACCGACGCCTTCACCGGCGTTTCGGACATCTCCGTGCCGTTGCGCGCTTTGAACCATTGCCGGTCCGCGGCGACGAAGCTGATCAGCGCAATCGGCGCGTCACAAAGAGCCCGCGCGAGAGCCACGATGTCGTCGAATTCGGGCTCGGCGGCGCTGTCGAGCAGATCGTACCGATCGAGGGCCTCAAGCCGGGCTGCGTCTTGGACGACGGAACGCGGTGGATCGGCCATGCGGAACGGGAGTTGCCTGTTTGCTTTGGGTGGCCACCATGGACGCCACTGCTCAGTTCTTCAACTTGTATCCCGTCTTGAACATCCACCACACCGTCCCGAGACAAAGCACAAGCACCAGGAGGATCGCGGCGATGCTGACCCCGAGATGCACGTCCGCAAGGCCGAAGAAGCTCCAGCGAAAGGCACTGATCAGGTAGACGACCGGGTTGAACAGCGTGACCGCCTGCCAGAACGGCGGCAGCATCCGGATCGAGTAGAAGCTGCCGCCGAGAAACGTCAGGGGTGTGACAATCAGCAGCGGGACGAGTTGCAGCTTTTCGAACCCATCCGCCCAAAGCCCAATGATGAATCCGAACAGGCTGAAGGTGACCGCCGTCAGGATGAGAAAGACGATCATCCAAACGGGATGCTCGATGCGCAGCGGCACGAAGAGCCCTGCGGTGGCCAGGATGATCAGGCCGAGGATCAGCGACTTGGTCGCCGCGGCGCCAACATAGCTGATGACCGTCTCGACGGCCGAAACTGGTGCCGAGAGCAGCTCGTAGATCGTGCCCGTGAAGCGCGGAAAATAGATGCCGAACGAGGCGTTGGCGATGCTCTGGGTCAGCAGCGACAGCATGATCAGTCCCGGCACGATGAAGGCGCCGTAGGTGACGTCCTCGACCTGCTGGATGCGAGAGCCGATGGCGGCGCCGAACACCACGAAATAGAGCGAGGTCGAGATCACCGGCGCGACGATGCTCTGCAGCAGCGTTCGTCGCGTGCGCGACATCTCGAACACATAGATCGCCCGGATCGCATGGAGGTTCATCGGCCGTTCTCCAGCAGGCCGACGAAGATATCTTCGAGCGAGCTCTGACGCGTCTGCAAGTCGGTGAAGTGGATGCCGGTACGGCCGAGATCGCTCAGCATGGCGTCGATGCCGGCTTGCTGCGCATCGCGATCGTAGGTGTAGGTGAGCGTCGCGCCCTCGTCCGACAGGGCAAGCGGATAGGCGGCCAGAGCGTCGGGGACGGCGGCGAGCGGCGCCTGCAACTGCAGGGACAGCTGCTTCTTGCCGAATTTGCGCATAAGCGCAGCCTTGTCTTCGACCAGGATGATCTCGCCCTTGTTGATCACACCCACCCGGTCAGCCATCTCCTCGGCCTCCTCGATATAGTGGGTGGTGAGGATAATGGTGACGCCGCTATCCTGCAGGGCCCTGACGACGCGCCACATGTCGCGGCGGAGTTCGACATCGACGCCGGCCGTCGGTTCGTCGAGAAACAGGATCTCGGGTTCGTGCGACAGCGCTTTCGCGATCAGCACACGCCGCTTCATGCCCCCGGAAAGGGTCATGATCTTGCTGTCCTTCTTGTCCCACAGATGCAGGTCGCGCAGCACCTTCTCGATATGGGCCGGATTGGGGGGCTTGCCGAACAACCCGCGGCTGAAGCTCACGGTGTGCCAGACCGTCTCGAACGCGTCGGTCGTCAGTTCCTGGGGCACCAGCCCGATCTTGGACCGGGCCGCACGATAGTCGCGCACGATGTCGTGTCCGTCCGCCGTCACAGTGCCGGTCGATGGCGTGACGATCCCGCAAACAATGGAGATCAGCGTCGTCTTGCCGGCCCCGTTTGGGCCAAGCAACGCGAAGATCTCGCCGCGGCGGATCTCGAGGTTGATCGGCTTGAGGGCCTGGAAGCCGGACTCGTAGGTTTTCGAGACGTCGCGGATGACGACGGCGGGGCCGGAGCCGACGGCAGACGTCATTGCTTCCTTCGTGCTCCCGCGCGGCCTGTGTTCTATCGTCATGCCCGGCCGAGTGCCGGGCATTCCACGAAGCTTTGGTTGTCATCTACGCGTGGATGGCTGGGCCAAGCCCGCCATGCCGGCTTCAAGCCCAAACGTCAAGCTTAGGCAATCTCGGCCTTGCTCGATTTGTCTGGATCATACCCTTGTCGGCGTCGCCTGCTCGCGCCCCGGGCTAATCCCACAGCGAGTTGCACCGGCCGTCAGCCTGCTTGAACGCGGGCGGGTCGCAAGGGCTCGTATCGCGCCGGCACAGCATCACGCAGGTATTCCTGACGTCTCCATCGCGCGCATAACCCGGCGTGCCGAAGCGTGCGTAATTGTACTGCGCGGCTGCGGCGCCGCCCTGATAGGGTCCCTCATTATAGACCCGCGCAAAGGCGGGTGCGCCCGTTGCCGAGACAAGACAAGCAGCAGCAAGGATCGATCGTGCGATTTTCATCGGCGTGCCCAGATAGCAAGTGGTGCCATCTGAGGTTGTGCCGGCCGCGTCGGCATCAACCGCGTATGACAATCTGGCGCGGCGCTTGAGGAGCCCTCTAAGCCGCCTTCGCGCCGAACCGCCCGTAGAACGTCTCGTGATCCTTGGCCATGTCCAGCACGAGGCCGGGCGGGTCGAACCGAGGACCGTATTTCTTCGACAGATCGTCGCAGAGCAGTGCGAACTGTCCGACACCCATCCCGTCGATGTAGGACAGCGTGCCGCCGGTGAAGGGCGCAAACCCGAAGCCGACGATCGAGCCCACATCCGCCTCGCGCGGGTCGGTGACGATCCCCTCCGCCATGGCCTGCGCCGCCGCGATCGACTGGGCGACGAGAAACCGCCTTTTCAAGTCGTCGACGCTGATCGTGTCCGGGTCCTGCTTCTGCGGTTGCAGATCGGCGAGGCCGGGCCACAGCGTCTTCTGCCCTTTCTCAGGATAGTCGTAGAAGCCCTTGCCGTTCTTGCGGCCGAGGCGCCCCTGCACGACCACCATGCTTTCGAGCAGGTCCATCTGCTCCTGATCGACGGCTGAATCGCCCAGGTCCGCCTTGGCGGCAAGCAGGATCTTGCGGCAAAGGTCGATCGCCACCTCGTCGGTGAGCGACAGCGGCCCAACCGGCATGCCGGCCTGCCGGCCTGCATTCTCGATCATGGCCGCCGGCACGCCCTCCAGCAGCATCTTGTGACCTTCGAGCAGGTAGGCGAAGACGCAGCGGTTGGCGTAGAAGCCGCGCGCATCGTTGACCAGGATCGGCGTCTTCTTGAGCGTCCGCACGAGGTCCATAGCCAGCGCGACGGCGCGGTCTCCGGTTTTCGCTCCCTTGATGATCTCGACCAGCGGCATCTTCTGAACCGGCGAGAAGAAGTGCACGCCGACGAAATTCTCGGGCTTGTCCCAGGCTTCGGCGAGCGAGGTGATGGGCAGCGTCGAGGTGTTGGAGGCGAAGATCGCGTCGGGGCCGAGTACGGCCTGCGCCTTGCGGGTCGCCTCGGCCTTGACGGTCCGGTCCTCGAACACCGCCTCGATGACGAGATCGCACCCCGCCAAAGCGCGCATAGTCCGGCGTGGCTTCGATGCGGGCGAGCAGCGCCTCGCGATCGGCCGTCTTGGCGCGCCCCCTGTTGATCTGCTCGGTCATCAGCTTGTGGGACAGCGTCTTGCCCTTGTCGGCCGCCTCCTGGGTCTGGTCGATCAGCACGACCGCAAGCCCGGCATTGGCGCAGACGTAGCCGATACCGGCCCCCATGAAGCCGGCCCCGAGCACGCCGACCTTCTTGAGCGCGGTCGGCGGAATGTCCTTGGGCCGGCGCGCGCCTTTGTTGAGCTCGCCCATGGAGATGAACAGCGAGCGGATCATCGCCTGCGCCTCGCGCGAACGCAGGACCTTGGCGAAATACTGGCTTTCGATCTTCAGCCCGAGATCGATGCCGACCTGCAAGCCCTCGTAGACGCAATGCAGGATGGCTTTGGCGCCCGGATAATTGTCCTGCGTCTCGCGCCGGTAGATCGCGTTCGCCGGCGGCCATGTCATCATGCCGGTTGGCGAGAACACCTTCCCGGATGGCGGCTTGAAACCCTTCTCGTCCCACGGCGCCACCCCTTTGCCGCCGCCGCGGATCCAGGCTTTGGCTTTCTCGACCAGTTCATCCTGGCTCGCCAGTTCATGGACGAGGCCCATGCTCTTGGCCGCGGCCGGCTTATGGTGCTCTCCCTTGAACAGCATCTGCAGCGCGTCGCCGGTCTGCATCAATCGCGGCACGCGCTGGGTGCCGCCGGCCCCCGGGAAGATGCCGACCTTCACCTCGGGCAGGCCGACCCGCACCTTGTCGCCAGTGCCCATGACGCGGTAGTGGCAGGCCAGCGCCAGCTCGAAGGCGCCGCCGAGGCACAGCCCATTGATGGCCGCCGCCCACGGCTTGCCGTTGGTCTCGAGCTTGCGGAACAGCATGGACAGCTTGCGCGAGCCCTCGAAGAAGGCCTGCATGGCGGCTTCGGGGTCGCCGTCCTTGGCCAGCCGGGCGTAGTCGCGGCCGAGCGCCTGGATCATGTTCAGATCGGCGCCCCCCGAAAAGCTCTCCTTGCCCGAGGTGACGACGCAGCCCTTGATCGCCGCGTCGGCCGCGACCGCGTCGATGACCTGGTTCAATTCGTCCATCACCTCCTCGGTGATGACGTTCATCGACCGCTTGGGCATGTCCCAGGTCAGCAGCGCGATGCCGTCGGCGTCGACCTCGAAGCGAAAATTTTGTCAAGGTCTCATGCATGCTGCCCTCGGTTCTCTCCTTCGTCCCGCGTCGAGCGGGAGAAGGTGTCCGCGGCAGAGGATCCGCAACGGATCGAGGGTTCATGCGAGCCTCCGGAGTCGTACCAGTAGCGAGACCTGTGGTGTATCCGACCCCGCTCGCAGGGCCACCTTCTCCCGTTTCGACGGCGAGAAGGATAGCTAAACCCGTTCGATGATCGTCGCCGTGCCCATGCCGGCGCCGATGCAGAGCGTGACCAGCGCCACACCCTTGCCGGTGCGCTCGAGCTCGTCGACCGCGGTGCCGAGCAGCATGGCGCCGGTCGCGCCAAGCGGATGGCCGAGCGCAATGGCGCCGCCGTTCGGGTTCACCTTGTCGGGCGACAGGTCGAAAGCCTGCAGGTAGCGCAGCACCACGGCCGCGAAGGCCTCGTTGACCTCGAACAGGTCGATATCGGCGATCGTCATGCCGGCGCGCGCCAGCACCTTCCGGGTCACGTCGATCGGGCCCGGTCAGCATCAGCGCCGGGTCGGAGCCGATGTTGGCGAAGGCCCGAATCCGGGCGCGCGGCTTGCGCCCGATGCGCTGCCCGGCTTCGGCATTGCCCACCAGCACCGCCGCTGCGCCATCGACGATCCCCGATGAATTGCCGGCATGGTGAACGTGTTTGACCGCCTCCACCTCCGGATGCGCCTGGATCGCCACCGCATCGAACCCGCCCTGTTCACCCATCACCGTGAAGGAGGGTTTCAGTGCGCCAAGGGCCTGCATGTCGGTGCCCGGCCGCAGGTGCTCGTCCTTGGCGAGCAGCGTCAGGCCGTTGACGTCCCTGACCGGCACGATCGCGCCGGCGAAGCGGCCATCATCCCAGGCCGCCGCCGCTCGTTTCTGGCTCTCGACCGCGTAGGCGTCGACATCATCGCGCGAGAATCCGTATTTCGTGGCGATGAGATCGGCCGAGACGCCCTGCGGCATGAAGTAGGACGGGATGGCGATCATCGGATCGACCGGCCAGGCGCCGCCCGACGCACCGATGCCGACGCGGCTCATCGACTCGACACCTCCGCCGACCGCGCAATCATGCTGGCCCGCCATGATCTGGGCCGCCGCAAAATTCACGGCGTCGAGACCGGAGGCACAGAAGCGGTTGATCTGCACCCCGGGGACGTGCGTGCCGTATCCGGCGGTCAGCGCCGCAGCCCGCGCGATGTCGCCGCCGGCCTCGCCGACCGGGTCGACGCAGCCGAGCACGACATCGTCGACGATGGCCCGGTCAAGGCCGTTGCGGTCCTTGAGCGCGGCCAACGCCGTCGTGGCCAGCCTGAGCGTCGAGACTTCATGCAGCGCCCCATCGGGCTTGCCGCGCCCGCGCGGCGTGCGCACGTGGTCGTAGATGAAGGCGTCAGGCATGCATGTCTCTTCGGAAGGGGTAACGTGCCTCGATTCCCATCATGCCTGAGCCGGCCCGCAGGGCCGAGGCGAAGCACGTAGAGCTTACGTCCTTCGACTCGGCCGCGTTGCGGCCGGCTCAGGATGACGGAGGTTGTGCTGGGTCGCCCGGAACTCACGTGTCGTGGTCGGGATGCTGGTGGTTGACGAAGTCGGGCGGCATCGGCGACGTCTCGGTCTTCGGGAGATCGGCGATGTGCTCCGACCACGGCAGCAGGGCCTCGATCCCGTTGCTTTCTACGGGCACGATCGCTGCCGGCTCGTCGAACGAGCCCATCGTGAAGCTGATGGCATCCGGTCGCCATTTGAACGTCAGCGGTGTTCCGCAGGCGGAGCAAAACCCACGCGCGGCCGTCGTCGAACTCTGGAACGTCGAGAGTGCGCCACGCGTCCAGGTGACATCCGCCTCCGGCACGCGCGCAAAAGCCATGAACGGCCCGCCGCCGGCCTTCTGGCACATGCGGCAGTGGCAGATGCCCGGCGCCTCCGGTGTCGAGGCGAGCGCATAACGCACCGCGCCGCATTGGCAGCCGCCGGTCAGGCGTACCGGTGTCTCGGCCATCGTCACTCCCGCTCGAAACGTCGGCGGCAGGTTTAGAACGCTTCGGCCGGCAAGGCCATGGTGGATTGCGCGCCCGCCGTGATGCGGGCGAGGTGCGCGGCGGATTCCGGCATGATGCGGTCCATATAGAACCGCCCTACGGCGAGTTTGGCGTCCATGCGCCCGGACGTCTCCGGCAGAGCTGCCTTGCGGGCCAGTGCGGCCTCCGCCATCAGCGCCCACATGTAGCCGATCGCCACCAGTCCGAAGAGATGCATGAAGTCGCTCGAGCCGGCCGCCGCCTGGTTTGGATCGGTCATGGCGTTGGTCATAAACCACAGCGTTGACTGCTGCAGCCGCTCGAGCGCCTCCTTGAGCGGACCAAGATAGGGCCGCAGGGCCTCGTCGCCCGATTTGGCCTTGATGAAGCCGGCGACTTCCTTGGTGAAAGCCGAGAACGCCCGACCGCCATCTTTCGGCAGCTTGCGGCCCACCAGATCCAGAGCCTGAATCCCATTGGCGCCCTCGTAGATCATGGCGATCCGCGCATCCCGCACGAACTGCTCCATGCCCCATTCGGCCACATAGCCGTGGCCGCCGAGCACCTGCTGGGCTGCGACGCAATTGGCGAAACCGGTATCGGTCAGCACCCCCTTGAGCACCGGCGTCATCAGTCCGAGCAGATCCTCCGCGGCCTGCGCGACCTTCGGGTCCTCAGCGCCGTCGCGGGCGAGGTCCACCTGCAGGGCCGTCCAGAGCAGCAAGGCCCGGGCCCCTTCGTTGAAGGCGCGCGCCTGCAACAGCATGCGCCGCACGTCGGGGTGGACCAGGATCGGGTCGGCGGGTCCCGCCGCGGCACCGCCGGTCAGAGCACGGCCCTGCAGCCGCTGCTTCGCGTACTCGGCCGCGTTCTGGTACGCCACCTCCGACAGCGCCAAGCCTTGGTTGGCGACGCCGAGCCGCGCCTCGTTCATCATCACGAACATGGCATGCAGGCCGCGGTTCTCCTCGCCAAGGAGCCAGCCTGTGGCCCCGTCGTAGTTCATGACGCAGGTGGCGTTGCCGTGGATTCCCATCTTGTGTTCGATCGCGCCGCAGGAGACCGCATTGCGCGGCCCGAGCGCGCCGTCGTCGCTCACCAGAATCTTGGGCACGATGAAGAGCGAGATGCCCTTGGTACCGGGGGGCGCGCCTTCTATGCGGGCCAGCACCAGGTGGATAATGTTTTCCGTCAGGTCGTGCTCGCCGGCCGAGATGAAGATCTTTTGACCGGTGATGGCATAACTTCCGTCCAGGTTCGGGACGGCTTTGGTCTTCAGCAGCCCCAGGTCCGTGCCGCATTGCGGCTCGGTCAGGTTCATGGTGCCGCTCCAGTCGCCCGCGATCATCTTGGGGGCGTAAAGGCGTTTCTGCGCCTCGGAGCCGTGCACAAGCAGAGCCGAGACGGCGCTCTTGGTCAGGCCCGGATACATGGTGAACGCCATGTTGGCCGAGGTGCAGAACTCGTTGACGAGCACGTTCAGAACTGAAGGCAGTCCCTGGCCGCCATAGGCCGGATCGTTGGCGAGCCCCTGCCATCCGCCGTCGCGGTAGCGCGTGTAGGCCTCCCGAAAGCCCGTAGGCGTGGCGACAGCACCGTCCGGATGTCGCGTGCAGCCCTCGACGTCACCGGTCCGGTTCAGCGGCTGCAGCACCGCTTCGGCAAAGCGGCCAGCCTCCCACAGCACCGCCTCGAGGACGTCCGGCGTCATCTCGCTGAACGCTGGCCGGTTGGCAAGGTGCTCGATCTTGAGCACGTCGCGCAACACGAACAGCGCCTCTTCGACCGGGGCTCTGTAGCTCGGCATCAGGGTTCCTTCGTCCATGCCAGCAGATGCGGAGATCGGCAGATCCTCCGCATCTCGGCCAAGAATGGGCCGCCATTCTCTCGGCTGAGGCCTTCGATTGCGTTACGCGCCCAGCCTCGGCTCCGGCCGCGGCTGCAGAGGGATCGGGCGAAGCGGCGTTTTCAAGGCGTCCAGGCCGGCTGTGGCGCCGCGGCCGTGCGCGCTTCGGCCTTGCCGTCCTCGACCGTCTTGAGAACGGTCTCAAGCGCTTCCTTCATGCCCGCCCCGCTCACGGCGGAGAGCTTGAGCGGCGTCTTCTTTGCGGCGCGCTTGAGCCGCGCCAACTGCGACTTCAGCGTCTCGGCATCGACGGCGTCCACCTTCGACAGAGCCACGATCTCCGGTTTGTCGACGAGACCGGCCCCGTAGGCCTCGATCTCGTGTCGCACCGTCTTGTAGGCCTGACCGGCGTGTTCGCCCGTGGCATCCACAAGGTGGAGCAGCACGGAGCAGCGCTCGACATGGCCGAGGAAGCGGTCGCCGAGCCCAAGCCCCTCATGGGCCCCCTCGATCAGCCCGGGAATGTCGGCCATGACGAACTCGCGATCCCCAACACGCACCACGCCGAGGCCCGGCTTCAGTGTCGTGAACGGGTAATCGGCGATCTTCGGCTTGGCCGCTGATACCGCGGCGAGGAACGTTGACTTGCCCGCGTTCGGCAGGCCGACCAGACCCGCATCGGCGATCAGCTTCAAGCGTAGCCAGACCGTCCGCTCGATCCCCTGTTGACCCGGGTTGGCGTGGCGCGGCGCCTGGTTGGTCGAGCTCTTGAAATAGGCGTTGCCGAACCCGCCGTTTCCCCCGCGCGCCAGGCGGAACGTCTGTCCGACTGTCGTCATGTCGGCGATCAGCGTCTCGCCGTCCTCCTCGAAGATCTGGGTTCCTTCCGGCACGCGCAGCACCGCGTCCGCGCCCTTGGGGCCGGATCGGTTCTTGCCCATGCCGTGCATGCCGGTCTTGCCCTTGAAGTGCTGCTGGAACCGGTAGTCGATCAGCGTGTTGAGGCCGCCGACACATTCGACGATGACATCGCCCCCTTTTCCGCCGTCGCCCCCATCCGGCCCACCGAACTCGATGAATTTTTCACGCCGGAACGACACCGAGCCGGCGCCGCCGTCGCCGGAGCGGACATAGACCTTGGCTTCGTCGAGAAATTTCATGTCAGGGAATTCGCTGGAAGGGTGGGTTGGGAGCGCGGAGCAGCACCGTCGTGTCCCGAGCGTCCGTCACTCGGGTCCGGGCATCACACGACGCATATAGGCGTCGAACAGTGGGACCGTGAAGGCGGTCTCGCCATGTCTTGGCGCGTAAATCATGCCCTTGCGGATAAGATTGTTCCGGGTTGGTGCAACGCTCGTAGTTTTCTGGCCAACTTCGGTGGCGATCTCACCCGATTTATGGACGCCGGGACCAAGTTCTGCGAGAGCTCGCATATATTTCTTCTCCGATGCATTGCATCGATCGAACCGGACCCGGAAGAAATTCTCGTCCAGCGTCCTAATCGAGGAACTCGGTCGCAGCTTGAACGTCGGCCAACGTGATCGTGTCGTCTTTCGCGACGTTCCAGGCATCGTGCGCCCACTGCTGCAGGAAGTAGGGGTATCGCTCCGTCACGCTCAAGATCGTATCCAGGGCTTCGGGATGGAACACCACGCCCTCGCTATGTGCCGGCTTCTCAAGTGCAGCCATCGCGTCCACCTCCGTCAGCGCACCGATTCCCGGAAATTTGAACAAGCGTTCGGCGTAGGACTTCGAATCGCCGGCAAGTGCGAGAATTTGAGGGAGACCGGCTCCGACCAAGGTCAGCGGCAAATTCGACTGGTTGATCCTATGGATCGACATAATCAAGGCACTGAATTCCGTCGCGTTGAGGTATTGAAGCTCGTCAATCAGGATCGCCACGGGTCTGCCGTTCGACTTGGCAGCCTCCGCGACGGCGACCAGCAAGGTTGGAAGGTCCGACTCGAGATCGCCGCTATCAGCCGTCCCCGCATCGGGGTCGACGTGCAGGCCGATGTCGATCCCAGCCATGCTGACGTTCAACCCATTCAGGAAGCTCTTCAACGTTCGCAAGCCTCGGCGGGCCAGGTCCTTGGAGCCGTCGGCAAAACTGAGGGACAGAAGGATGGCCTTCAGGCCCGGGCCGAGCAGTTGCGGCAGTGTCTTGCCCTCATGGGCTTCGATCAAGATCGTCCGGTATCGAAGCGACTCAGCCAGTTCCTTGATCCGGTTCAGAAGAACAGTCTTACCGACGCCGCGCAAACCGACCAGAATGGCACTTTGAGCAGGCCTCCCGATCGCGATACGCCGAAGGGCAGTATCGATGTCAGCGACCACAGCCGACCGACCTGCCAGTTCCGGAGGCGGATTGCCGGCGCCTGGGGCGAAAGGATTGCGAACAGGATCCATGATTATATCGAGTTTACTCGTTTATGGCGTTTTGAGAGCCAAATCGCTATAAACGTATAAACTCTTCATATCCGCGTCACAACAGCGTAGCGCCGGGACCGCAGCCGACGTCCCTTGCCGGGCCTGAGCGCCGGATCTAACAATGTTCTCAAAACTCGAGGTTGGCGCAACGCCTCGATCAGGGAGAGAGCTAATGTCGAGTGCCGTGCATGTCCACGACATCATGCCGTCATTCAGGGACGACGCGCTGATCGATGGCGCGACCTATCGGGCCTGGTATCGGGCGTCTGTGCAGGATCCCGACGCGTTCTGGGGAAAACACGGGAAGCGGATCGACTGGATCAAGCCCTATAGCAAGGTCAAGAACACGAGTTTCGCGCGCGGCGACGTCTCGATCAAATGGTTCGAGGACGGCATCACCAACGTCGCGGCCAACTGCATCGACCGCCATCTCGCCACGCGCGGCGACCAGGTCGCGATCATCTGGGAAGGCGACGATCCGGCCAAATCGCGCCACATCACCTACCGGGAATTGCACGAGGAGGTCTGCCGCTTCGCCAACGTGCTGAAGTCGCGCGGCGTCAGGAAGGGCGACCGCGTCACCATCTACATGCCGATGATCCCCGAGGCGGCTTATGCCATGCTGGCCTGTGCGCGGATCGGCGCACCGCATTCAGTGGTGTTCGGCGGGTTTTCGGCCGACAGCCTCAAGAGCCGCATCCTGGGTTGCCAGTCGAACGTGGCGATCACGGCCGACGAGGGCCTGCGCGGCGGCAAGGTGGTGCCGCTCAAGCGGACGCTCGATCAGGCCCTGAAGGACTGCCCCGACGTGCACACCGTGATCGTGGTGCGCAACACCGGCGGGCTGACGGGCGTCGAGCCGCACGAGCGGGATGTCGACTACACGGCCGCTCGCGCCGCGGCCTCGGTGGAATGCCCGCCTGAGCCGATGGGCGCCGAGGATCCGCTGTTCCTGCTGTTCACCTCTGGCTCGACCGGGGCGCCGAAGGGCGTGCTCCATACCACGGGCGGCTATCTCGTCTATGCCTCGATGACGCACCAATACGTGTTCGACTACCAGGATGGGGACGTGTTCTGGTGCACCGCCGATGTCGGCTGGGTGACGGGGCACAGCTATCTTGTCTACGGCCCGCTTGCCAATGGCGCGACGACCCTGATGTTCGAAGGCGTGCCCAATTATCCGAGCATTTCGCGGTTCTGGGACGTGGTCGACAAGCACAAGGTGTCGATTTTCTACACCGCGCCGACGGCCATCCGCAGCCTCATGAGCGCCGGCGAGGATCCGGTAAAGCGCACCAGCCGCAAGAGCCTGCGGCTGCTCGGCACCGTCGGCGAGCCGATCAATCCGGAAGCATGGGAATGGTATTTCCGCGTGGTCGGCGACAGCCGCTGCCCCATCGTCGATACCTGGTGGCAGACCGAGACGGGCGGGCACATGATCACGCCGCTGCCGGGTGCGGTCAAACTGAAGGCAGGCTCCGCCACGCTGCCATTCTTCGGCGTCCGGCCCGAGATCGTCGACGCAGAGGGCAAGGTCCTCGAGGGCCCCTGCGAAGGCAATCTCGTCATCGCGGATTCCTGGCCGGGGCAGATGCGCACGGTTTACGGCGACCATAAGCGCTTCGAGGAGACCTACTTCTCGACCTATCCCGGCAAGTATTTTACCGGCGACGGCTGCCGCCGCGACGAGGACGGCTATTACTGGATCACCGGCCGCGTCGACGATGTGATCAACGTCTCGGGCCACCGCATGGGGACAGCCGAGGTCGAGAGCGCGCTCGTCGCGCACGAGGCTGTGTCGGAGGCTGCGGTCGTCGGCTACCCTCACGACATCAAGGGGCAGGGCATCTTTGCCTACGTTACGCTGATGCAGGGCACTGCGCCCGACGAGGGCCTGCGCAAGGCGCTGGTCGCCCATGTCCGCAACGAGATCGGCCCCATCGCCACCCCGGACGTCATCCAGTTCGCGCCGGGGCTACCGAAGACCCGTTCAGGCAAGATCATGCGCCGCATCCTGCGCAAGATCGCCGAGAGCGAGTTCGGCGCACTCGGCGACACCACGACGCTCGCCGATCCGGCGGTGGTCGAGGAGTTGGTGTCAACGCGAAAGAAGGGGCTCGAGCCGATGCGCTGACCGCTACCTCTGGCAGATCCCGCAGAAGAACGTCGACCGGCCGCTCTGCACGATGCGGCCGATCGTGCCGCGGCAGTTCGGGCTGGTGCAGGCTGTGCCCTCCCGATCGTAGGCCCGGAACCCGTGTTGGAACATGCCGAGCGCGCCATCCGCTTGCCGGTAATCCCGCAGGGTCGAGCCGCCGGCCGCCACCGCCTCGCTTAACACGCCCTTGACCGCGGCCGCGAGGCGGAGGCTGCGCATCGTCGCCCGTCCGCCGCGTCCGGCGATCGTTCCGGCCGCTCGTCGGGGCGAGAGTCCGGCGCGATGCAGGGCTTCGCAGACATAGATGTTGCCGAGGCCGGCAATGAGGGTCTGGTCGAGCAGCGCGGCCTTGAGCGGCGTCTGCTTTCCCGCGAAAAGCCGGGCCAGGGCCGATCCATCGAACGCGTCGCTCAAAGGCTCCATGCCAATGTCGCGGAACAGCGGATGTGTTGGCAGTTCCTGCTCGGACAGAAGCGTCATGAACCCGAACCGGCGGGGATCGTTGTAGGTGATCCGGAGACCGCCCTCGAGCGTGAAGACGACGTGGTCGTGCCGGACGGCCGTGGCGCGGGCGTGATAATAGGCGCCCGGCACGGCGGTCGCTTCGTCCTGCTCGATACGAAACGATCCGGTCATGCCGAGGTGCATGGCCAGCACGTTCGCATCGTCGAGATGAGCCAGGATGTATTTTGCACGCCGGTCAAGACGCTCGACCCGCCGGCCGCGCAGGCGTTCTGTGAACCGTTCGGGAAGCGGAAAGCGCAGGTCGGCACGATTCTGCACCACGTCGGCGATGATCGTTCCGACGAGCGCAGGCTCCAAACCTCGCCGGACCGTTTCGACTTCGGGCAATTCAGGCATGAGGCCTAGATAGGCATTCGGCGTACCTGGCGCGAGCGTACCAGCGCTCAGCGCCTTCGAGATCGCGCCGACGGCGACCGGATCAACGAGCCTTCTTGTCCGACGCTTTATCCTTGAACGCCTCGTCCACCTCGGCTTCCGTGATGCGGGCGCCTGGGTTGCCGGGCTGGTTGAGGTTCTGCTCCTCGGTGCCATCGCCCATCATGCCGGGGTGGTTGGGGGCGTCCGGTTTGGCTGTTCCCGTGGAGGATTTCTTGTCGTCCGGCATCGTTGCTCTCCTGTGTTGTCGAGGGCAACGCCCGAACCGAGTGCTTGTTCGAAGCCGGTGCGGGGGTGCGGCCCCTCCGGCGTAACGGACGGACCCTTCGCACCGCAACGAGATGTGCTAAGCGGGGCGCCGTGACTCAGGATCGGCCGATGCGACCCCAAACTTCCGCGAGAGACGGCGAGGAGCGAACCCACTTCGGCTATGCCGACGTCGCGCTCGGCCGCAAGCAGGATCTGGTGAACGACGTCTTCCATAAGGTCGCCGGCCGCTACGACCTCATGAACGATCTGATGTCGGGCGGGCTGCACCGGGCGTGGAAGGACATCCTGGTGTCCCGGGTCAAGCCGTCGCGCACGCGCAGCTTCCGCCACCTCGACGTCGCCGGCGGCACGGGCGACGTGGCGTTTCGCCTTGCCCGGGCCGGAAACGAGCGCACCCACGTGACGGTGCTCGACATCAATCCGGACATGCTCGCGGTCGGCGAGGCGCGGGCCGCCAAACGACGTGATCTGGTCGGGCCGGCTCGAGTTCGTCACAGGCAACGCCGAAGAACTGCCGCTGCCCGACGCCAGCTACGATTGCTACACCATCGCGTTCGGCATCCGGAACGTGCCGCGCATCGAGCGGGCGCTGGCCGAAGCGTATCGCGTGCTCAAGCGCGGCGGCCATTTCCTCTGCCTCGAATTCTCCGACGTGGACGTGCCGGGCCTCGATCGCATCTATGACGCCTTCTCGTTCGGCGTCATTCCCCGCTTAGGCCAGCTGATTACCGGTGACGGCGAGCCCTATCGCTACCTCGTCGAATCCATTCGGAAGTTTCCGACGGCCGATTACTTTGCCGATCTGATCGGCGATGCCGGCTTCAGGAACGTTTCCTTCACGCGGCTGAGCGGAGGCATCGTGGCCATCCACTCGGCCTGGAAGCTTTGATGCTCCAGGGCTTCGTCAATATCGGGCATGTCCTGCGGATCGGGCGCGCCGGCTTCGTGCTGGCCCGCGAGGGGGTGTTCTCCGGCGTCGATCCGCGCACGGTTCCGGTCGAAGCCAGGCTGCCGCTGGCCCTGGCGAAACTCATCGCCCGACGTGACGCCGGGCAGGGGATCGCGCGCCTGCCGGCCGCCATTACCCGGCTCGGACCTTCCTACATCAAGCTCGGCCAGTTCCTGGCGACGCGCCCCGACGTGGTGGGTGCCGCGGCCGTCAAGGAACTCGAGTCGCTGCGCGATCGCGTCCCGCCCTTCCCACAGGCGGTGGCAATCGCGACCGTCGAGGCGGCTTTCGACAGGCCAATCGGCGAGATCTTCTCGGAGTTCTCCGAGCCCGTGGCGGCGGCCTCGATCGCCCAGGTCCACCGCGCCCGCGTGGCGAGCGACGGGCGCGACGTGGCGGTCAAGGTGGCGCGGCCGGGGGTCGCGCGGCTGTTCCGCCGCGATCTGTCGGATATGTATTTCGCGGCCCGCATCGCCGAGCGCATGCTGCCCGATGGCAAGCGGCTGAAGCCCGTCGAGGTGGTCGACACGCTCGCCCGCTCCGTTACCATGGAGATGGACTTTCGCATCGAGGCGGCGGCGGCGTCGGAATTCGGCGAGAATGCCCAGGGCGATCCCGACTTCCGCGTTCCATCGATCGACTGGAACCTGACCGCCAAGGAGGTGCTGACCCTCGATTGGGTGCACGGCATCTCGCTCGCCGATCTCGAAACCCTACGCGATCAGGGTGTCGACCTGCAGGACATGGGCCGCATCGTGGTGCAGAGCTTTCTGCGCCACGCGGTGCGCGACGGATTCTTCCACGCCGACATGCACCAGGGGAACCTGTTCGTCGATCGCGAGGGCAAGCTGGTCGCGGTCGACTTCGGCATCATGGGCCGGCTCGGCCACAAGGAACGTCGGTTCCTGGCCGAAATTCTGTACGGGTTCATCACGCGCAACTACAAGCGCGTGGCCGAAGTCCACATCGAGGCCGGCTACGTCCCGCGCAAGCATCGCGTGGAGGACTTCGCGCAGGCGATCCGCGCCATCGGCGAGCCGATCCACTCGCGCACCGCCGACCAGATCTCGATGGCCAAGCTGCTCACGCTGCTGTTCGAGATCACCGGTTTGTTCGACATGCGCACACGCACCGAACTGGTGATGCTGCAGAAGACCATGGTGGTGGTGGAAGGCGTGGCGCGCTCGCTCGACCCGAAGCTCAATCTCTGGGCCACGTCGGAACCGGTCGTGCGCGGCTGGATCGAGGAGAATCTGGGGCCGCTGGGCAAGATCCAGGACGTCGGGGTGAGCCTCTCGGCGCTCTACAACGCCACCATCGCGCTGCCGGAACTGATGACGCGCGGCGAACGCATCATCTCAAACCTCGAGGATGCAGCCGAGAACGGCCTCGAACTTTCGGGCGAAACCGTGGAAGGGCTGGCTCGCGCACAGATGCGCCGCATAAGGCTCATCACGGTCGGACTTTGGGTCATCGCCATCGTGCTGGTTTGGAAAGTGGTGTTCTGATCACGCGTTGTGAGGCGCAGTTCGAAGCCCCTCGGCAGTTGCCGCAATGATATCCTCCGCGATGGCCGGATCGTCCACGGCGCGCGCGAGGATCACCGCGCCGACGAGGCTCGCCAAGGTCGCAAGCGCCTTGCGACGGCGGGCCGCCTCGGAGCCGCCGGGCGCGACACGGGCGAGGATCTCGCCGAGCCGTCTCAATCCTCGCGTAAAGACCTGACGCAACGCGCCGCCCCGCCGCGACACGTCGATCGGGAGAGTGGAAAGCAGGCAGCTGGTGCCACATCGCTCGCGGTGACCTTGTGACAGGTAGAAGTCGACGACCGCCGCGAACCCCGCGTCGGGATTGTCGCGACAGAGCCGTTCCCACTTGTCACCCGAGGCCTCGAGCGCCCGCGCGCACGCCTCGGTGGCGAGTTCGTCCTTGGAAGCGAACTGCCCATAAAAGCCCCCGTGGGTCAGGCCCGCCGCGCCCATGATGTCGGCGACGCCAACTCCGTCGAGCCCATGCTCTCGAAACAGTTGGCCCGCTGTCTCCAACACTCGAGTACGGTTCTGAGCCGCCTGTTCCCTGCTGACCCGCATTCCGTTCGCGTTTTCCAAAATCCTTGACAGGTTAGATGACGTTCGACATGTAACCTGGATTGATGACGAGTATCATGTAAGCGGGGACCGCGCGATGCGCTATAAGAATTTCCACCAGCGCAATCTGCGGGCCCTACCGGCAGACGTAGAGGTGCGGTTACCACCTCAACCCGATCTCAAGATCGAAGTGGGCTGGAGCTCGACCTGCTCGAGGACAGCGAGTAACCGAAAGCCGTGCCGATGACCGCATCCCTGCTCGTTCCAGCTCTTGCCCGGCGGCGCATTCATTACGGCTGGGTCGTGGCCGGCGTCACGTTCCTCACCATGCTGGTCACCGCCGGAGCCATGGGCGCCCCGGGCGTGATGATCGTTCCTCTGGAGAAGGAATTCGGCTGGTCGGCCGAACAGATCTCGACTGCGCTAGCCGTCAGGCTGGTGCTGTTCGGCTTGATGGGGCCGTTCGCGGCAGGCTTCATGAACCGTTTCGGCCTCCGCTCCGTGACAGTGGCGGCGCTGGCCCTGATCGGGGCCGGGATCGCGGGGTCACTCGGAATGACGGCGGTCTGGCAACTCGTGCTCCTCTGGGGCGTGGTGGTCGGGGTTGGAACAGGGCTGACCGCGCTGGTCCTCGGCGCCACCGTTGCGACGCGATGGTTTTCGGAGCGACGCGGCCTGGTCATGGGCATGATGTCTGCCAGTTCGGCCACCGGGCAGCTGGTGTTCCTGCCCGCGCTCGCGGCCGTCACCGAACGGTACGGCTGGCGTATGGCCATGGTGTTTGTCCTCCTGATGCTGGGTGCCGCGGCCCTCGCCGTCGTTGCCCTGATGCGGGATCGGCCGGCCGATGTCGGTCTTCTCCCCTACGGTGAGTCGAACCCCGCTGCGGCGCCCCCGCAGATGGGACCGGCCCTGTCGCCTCTCGGCGCTTTGCGAGAAGTCTCCACCTCAAAGACGTTCTGGATTCTGTTCGCGACGTTTTTCGTCTGCGGCTGCAGCACCAACGGCCTTGTCCAGACGCATTTCATATCGCTTTGCGGCGACTACGGCATTGCTCCGGTCGCCGCGGCGGGCCTGTTGGCCGCCATCGGCGTTTTCGACTTTTTCGGCACGATCGGCTCGGGGTGGCTGTCCGATCGCGTCGACAATCGATGGCTCCTGTTCTGGTATTATGGGCTGCGCGGCCTGTCGCTGCTCTTGCTTCCGTTCACGAACTTTTCGTTCTACGGGCTTTCGGTCTTTGCCGTGTTCTACGGCCTCGACTGGATTGCCACGGTTCCGCCAACCGTGAAGCTGACGGCGGACCGTTTCGGTCGAGAGCGCGCCAACCTGGTGTTTGGCTGGATCTTCGCGGGTCACCAGCTCGGCGCGGCCTCTGCCGCCTACGGCGCCGGATTCGCGCGCACGACCTTCTCGAGCTATCTGCCCGCCTACTTCTTCGCCGGCCTGCTCTGCCTCGGCGCGTCGGCGCTGGTGCTTGGCATCAGCAAGCCCCGGCAGAAGGCCGCCTCGATGCAAGCGGCAGCCGCGGCAGCATAAAAAAGACCAGCGCTGGCGCTGGTCGTCACGTCGCGGGGCCCTTGACTCTACTTCTTGCCGGACTTGCCCTTGGCGGCCGGGGGCGCCTTCTTGTCGGCGGGCTTGTCTTTGGATGCGCTGGCTGCTGGCTTTTTCTTGTCGGCCATGACCTGATCCTCCAATCGCGTTACGGTGGTTACCGCACCAAATAATCTAGCATGAGGCGGGCGTGACATTGCTGTCACGCTTCAGCTAAATCCAACAAGATCACAGCAGGTTCCTCGCCGATGACACAGTATTGCGGGCGATGCGCGGATTTGGGGCGTCATGGCGGCTGAAATGCTGACCGGCAAACGCATTCTTCTCGTCATCGGCGGCGGTATCGCGGCCTATAAGGCGCTCGATCTGATTCGCCGCCTGCGCGAGCGCGGCGCTTCGGTGCGCGCCGTGATGACGCGCGCCGCAAAGGAATTCGTGACCCCCCTCTCGGTGGCGAGCTTGGCGGGGCAGCCGGTTCACGAGGATCTGTTCTCGCTGACCGACGAGGCCGACATGGGCCACATCGAATTGTCACGCGACGCCGATCTGGTGGTGGTCGCTCCCGCGACCGCCAACTTGATGGCCAAGCTCGCCTGTGGCCTCGCTGACGACCTCGCCTCGACGCTTCTCCTCGCCACCGACAAGCGCATTCTTGTCGCGCCGGCCATGAATCTCCGCATGTGGTTGCATCCGGCGACCCAGCGGAATGCCGCAACACTGAAGAGCGACGGCGTCCTGTTTGTCGGTCCCGAGGACGGCGCCATGGCTTGCGGCGAATATGGTCCGGGCCGGATGGCGGAGCCGCTGGCGATCGTCGCTGCGATCGAGACGGCGCTCGCAGCCGACACGCGTCTCGCGCTGCCCGCGGCCGTGATGGCGATGCAGGCTGGCGCGTCGCTCGCGGGCCGGCGCGTCGTCGTAACCTCCGGGCCGACTCACGAACCCATCGACCCCGTGCGCTACCTGGCCAATCGCTCCTCCGGCAAACAGGGGCACGCCATCGCGGCCGCCGCCGCACAGGCTGGAGCGGAGGTCGTGTTGATCGCGGGGCCGGTGAGCATCGCCGATCCGCCCGGCGTCAGTGTGGTTCGGGTCGAGACCGCACGGCAGATGTTGGAGGCCGTCGAGGCTGCGCTTCCCGCCGCGATCTTCGTGGGCGCGGCCGCCGTGGCCGATTGGCGGCCGGAGAGCGAGGCCCGCGAAAAGCTCAAGAAAGGCCAGCAGGCCGGGCCGCGGTCGTTGGAGCTCGCCGAGAACCCGGACATCCTGGCCGCCGTGGCCCGCCGGTCGCAGGACCGTCCGTCGCTTGTGGTCGGGTTCGCGGCCGAGACCGAAGACCTCCTCGACCATGCCCGCCAGAAGCTCGCCCGCAAAGGCTGCGACATCATCGTGGCCAACGACGTGAGCGCGGCGGCAGGCGTGATGGGCGGCGACCGGAATACCGTGCATCTGGTGACGCGAGATGGCATCGAAGACTGGCCAACCATGAACAAGCAGGCGGTCGCACGGCGTCTCGTCGCGCATTGTGCGGCGCTGCTCGACCGAGGCCTGCCGTGACGCAGATCCCGATCCTGACCTTGCCGCACGCCACAGGCCTGCCGCTGCCCAGCTATGAGACGGCTGGCGCCGCGGGACTGGATCTTCTCGCCGCGATTCCGGCGGGCTCCGTGCTGGTCCTCGAGCCAGGCGCGCGCGATCTTGTGCCCACCGGCCTCTCCATCGCGTTGCCCCCGGGATGGGAGGCGCAGGTGCGCCCGCGATCCGGGCTGGCCCTCCGGCATGGCGTCACGGTCCTCAACGCGCCCGGCACCATTGATAGCGACTATCGCGGCGAGATCGGGGTGATTCTGATCAACCATGGCCGGCAGCCGTTCGAAATCCGCCGCGGGGCGCGCATCGCCCAATTGGTTTTCGCGCGCGTGGAACGGACCAGCTGGCAGGAAACGACAGACCTCGACGCGACCGGGCGTGGCGCCGGCGGATTCGGATCGACCGACATCGGCGAGCGCGCCAAAGGCCCGTGACCAGTCGACGCGAGCTTCTGGCGGTCGCGGCTGTGCTCGACGTCGCGCTGCATGCGCGTGGGGTGCCCGTCTCGGCCAAGGCGCTCGCGAGCCGACTCGGGCTGGCGCCCCGGCATCTCGAGACGCTGCTGAGGGATCTCGTTCAGGCTCGCATTCTCAAGGCCACGCGAGGTCCGCGCGGCGGCTACGAGCTGGCGCGGGAGCGCCGGCGGATCAGCGTGGGCGACATCCTGCGCGACGTGGTGGACGCCCGGTCCGAGGCTCCGGCGGGCAAAAGCCGATCGCGGCTCGTCGACACGGTGGTGATCCCGACCATTGCGGACGCGCGTCGCGCTTTCCTTGCAGCCCTGGATGGCGTCAGCATCGAGGACATGGTCCGGCAGGCTGAACGGCAGGCGATCGTGGAGGCGGGCAGCGACCCCGGCGGTTTCGTCATCTGATTTCGATCGCCGGCGCCGTCATGCCGATCGAGGTGTCGACCGGTCAGTCGAGCGGAGCCACCGGGACATCGGTGGGCGCCGGTTTTGGGGCAGGCTTGGCCGGTGCCGGCTGCGGGGCCGGAGCCGGCACGCTCGGCTTGGGCGCGATGGCGGCCGTCGTGTCCGCTCCGGGCTTGGCGGTCGCGTCCTTTGTCCCTGGGATGCGCAGCGGATCGGTGTTGATCACGGTGGCCCGGGTCGGCGGGGGCGACGACGGAGCGGCCTGCGCCTTCTCGGGAGCGGGCGGGGCGTTGGCGGGCATCGGCGCCGGGGTTGCTGGGGCCGCGGCGCCCGATGTTGCGGGCGCGGGCAGGGGTTGTGGCGTGAGCGGCCGAGCCGCGATGGGTGCGTCCTCACGCCGCGTCACAACATCGGCCGGCTTGGACCGCGCGGCCTTCTGCGGTGCGCGCGGCAGCACGGGCGGCTCGACGGCATCTTCGCGGTCAGCCGTGCCCACGTCGGCTGGCGGTCGCGGCACGTCCTCGTCGCCGAAGCCACGGAAAACGCGCGACAGGAAGTCCGGATCGGCGCGCCGGCGTGGAGCGCCGTAGGCCGGCGTCGATAGGCTAGCGTAAGGGTCGGCTCCACGGTCCACATCGACCATGAATCGTTGCACGATGCGGCCGGTGTCCCGGGAAATGATCAATCGTTCGCGCCTTTGTCGACGATCGAACACGTCAGCCACGTAGACATCGCGGTTCTGCATCAGAGGTCCAGCCAACCGGAAGCCATGGCTCTGAATCGTCTCGTAGACGTCCTGTGCGGAGGGTTCCGGCGCGCCGAACCAGCCGAATTGCGCCGCGGCAGGTTCGGCCGACCAGCAGAATGCCGCGAGACCTGCCAAGGGGGCGATCTTCGCAGCGCTACGCGACCGGCGCGCCCAAGCGGCAACAGAAAACATTGGAACGACTCCGATCATCCGGCCCCGCGCCGAGCCATGCGCGCGCAATGCGGCGACGTTGCGACACATTCAGTGCACGGCATCCTGCGCGATGCCCAACACCGTTTCGACCTCCGTCGCCGTCGTCGCGAACGAGCAGACGAAACGGACGAACCGCTCATCACCGCCGGGCCGATCCGCCGCGTCAAGGTAGTCCGTGTCCCAGTCGTAGAACACAGCGCCGGCAGACTTCAAGGCCGCACAAGCTTGCTCGGGGAGGATCGGGAAGACTTCGTTGGCCTGGCAAGGCCACGGCAGGCGCGCGCCCGGCAGGGCCGCAAAACCGTCGGCCAGCCGGCGGGCCATGGCATTGGCGTGCCGCGCCAGCTCGAGCCAATAACCGTCGGCGAGATAGGCGGCCATCTGGGCGCCGAGCAGGCGACTCTTGGATAGAATATGGCCGCCTCGCTTGAGCAGGAACGGCAGGTGGCGGCCCCGTTCGGGGTCGAAGATCAGGATCGCCTCGCAGGCAAGCGTCCCGTTCTTGGTGCTGCCAAAGGAGACCACGTCGACGCCGGCTTCGTGGCTCATCGCCGCCGGCGTGCAGCCGAGCGAGACGAGCGCATTGGCGAAGCGCGCCCCATCCATGTGGACCGACAGGCCCGCATCATGGGCGATGTCCGTCAGCACTCGGAGCTCCGGCAACGAGTAGACGGTGCCGCTCTCGGTCGCCTGCGACAGGCTGAGGCAGGCCGGCTGAGCCTGGCGCGCAACCCCGGTGGGATAGCGCCGAAGGACCGCCCGAAAGTGATCGGGGTCGATTTTGCCGCCCGAACCTGCAACCCCGACCAGCTTCCCGCTGTTCGTGAAGAATTCGGGGGCGGCGCATTCCTCGTCGATGATGTGCGCGGCCGTGTGGCAGAAGACCACGCCCCCGGGCGGTACCATGGCGCCAAGCGCAAGCGCATTCGCCGCCGTCCCGGTCGTCACTAGGCCGATCGCCGGTTCACAACCGAAAGCCGCGGCCAGCAGGCGTTCGGCTTCCCGCGTGTGCGGGTCCGCGCCGTAGGACGGCAGGGCGCCCTGGTTGGCACGCAGGATCGCGTCGATAATCCGCGGGCTGGCGCCGGACGTGTTGTCGCTTCCAAAATTCATGGCAACTCGGCTGCGGGATGGATGACGTTCGAACGTCTATCAGGGCGAACGCGGCGCTTAAAGGTAAGCCCAGCTATACCAAATTGAGTCGGGCGGGCGCGGATTGGAGTCGAGCGCAGCGTGGATATTCGCTAGGATCGAGGTGCCGATGCAATCGTCGGGGCTGCAAAGGGAACGTGGCATTGAGCGATCCGCGCGAGATCGAAATGAAGCTGGAGCTCGGCACGGCCGACGCGACGGCCATGAAGCGGCGCGGATTGAAGGCCTTCGGCGCCGGCAAGGTCGAGCAGCTTTCCTCGGTTTATTTCGATACGCCCAAAGGCGTGCTTCGCAAGAGAGGACTTGCGCTGCGGGTTCGGTCGAACGGCAAGGGGCATATTCAAACCGTCAAGGCGCAGGACCGCGCCGGTTCGGGGCTCTTCGACCGGTCCGAGTGGGAAACCCCGGTGGCCGGACGCCAGCCGGAGGACGCAGCGCTGGCGAAAACCCCAGTGGCCGAGATCTTGGCCAAGCGACGGCAGCAGCTCGCTCCGGTTTTCGAGACGGTCGTGGACCGCACGAGCTGGACCGTTGCGGCCGGCGGCTCGACCGTCGAGGTGGCACTCGACCAGGGTCGCGTGGTGGCTGGGGACCGGAGCCGCAACTTCGCGGAACTGGAGCTCGAACTCAAGAAGGGTGCGCCGAGCGATCTGTTCGCGCTGGCCCGACGCCTGTCGGAGGATCAGTCGCTGAAGCTCGGCGTCCTTACCAAGTCGGAGCGTGGTTATGCTCTGGCGGCGCGAGAGGCGCCAGCCGCCTTCAAGGCGGAGCCGGTCGGGCTTTCGGCGGATATGACCGCCGCAGCGGCGTTCCGCGCCATTGCCCATGCCTGCGTCAAACAGTTTCGACTGAACGAACCCATCATCCTCGAGGCCCGCTCGGTCAACTCGCTGCACGAAGCGCGCGTGGCGATGCGGCGCCTGCGCTCGGCTCTGTCGTTGTTCAAGCCGCTCGTCACCGACGAGACCATCGGCGGATTGAAAGCCGAACTGCAACGCGTGTCGCGCACCCTTGGGCATGCGCGCAATCTGGACGTTTATCTTGAGCGGTCCGTGTTGCCGGAGATCGATCGCGATGGCGCCGAGCCCGGAGTCTTCGCCTTCTTCGATCACGTGCAGACGCTGCGGGAACAGGCGTATGACGACGTTGCGGCGGTCCTCAACGACGCGCGGTTCCGGCGGATGATGCTGGATCTCCTGGCCTGGATCGAGTTCGGGCCCGTGGCTCACGACGACTGACCCTCTCAAGGTGGCCATGCGCGACCGCCCCGTTCTTGCGACCGCAGCCGAAATCCTGGACGAGCGCCATCGCAAGCTCCTCAAGAAGGGCAGGCGCCTCGGCGATCTCGATCCGCCGACACGGCACCGCGTGCGGATCCAGGCCAAGAAGCTGCGGTATGCCGCCGAATTCTTCGCTGCTCTGAACACGACCAAGGCGTCGCGGCGGCGCTACGATGCCTTCCTCAAGGCCATGAAGCGGTTCCAGGAGCATCTCGGCGAGCTCAATGACTTGCATACCGGACACGAGCTTGCGACGGAGCTTGCCAACGATGCCGAAAGCATCGGCACCGGCGCGGGCCGCGTGTTCTTCGCGGCGGGCCATCTCGCCGGCGAGCAGGATGAGCGGGTTGCACCGCTGCTGAAAGCCGCAGTCAAATCCTACGCGGACTTCGCCGAGGCAAAGCGCTTCTGGCGGCGGTGGGCGGACTAGAGGTCCGCTCCTAGCCCTTCTGCACGCCGACGAGCCTGGCGTGGCAAGGAACCTGCATCGAGATTGGCTGCCGTCGAACGGCGGTTCTCGCTTGGCAGCGACTTGAACGGTTCAAAACTTTCTGTAATGGTCCAAACGACAAAATAGGACAGCCTCACTGACCATTCGGACCTTGGCTGGCCGCGGGCGATGAACGCGGCTGGCGAGGGCCTTGACGGCTGTCCGCGCTGACAAAGGGAGTCGGCCATGAGCACGAGCGGCACCGGCGGTTCGGCGATTGCGGGGGCTTCGGCGGCGGAGCGCGCCACCGCGATCCACCGCCCTATGATCGACCCCGCCTTGCCGAAGGCGCAAGGTCTCTACGACCCGACCCGTGAGCACGATGCCTGCGGCGTGGGCTTCGTCGCGCAGATGAAGAACAGGAAGTCCAACGACATCGTCGCCATGGGCTTGCAGATCTTGGCCAACCTCGACCATCGCGGTGCGGTCGGCGCCGATATGCATGCCGGGGACGGCTGCGGCATGTTGGTGCAGATCCCGGATGGGTTCTTCCGGGCGGAAGCCGAAAAGCTCGGGTTCACGCTGCCCGAGCCCGGACAATACGGCGTGGGCTTCTTCTTCATGCCGTCGCGATCCCGAGGGCCGGCGGATCGTCGAGGCGATCGTCGCCGAGTCCTGCAAGCGCGAAGGCCCGGCGCTGCTCGGCTGGCGCGACGTGCCGACCGATCCGTCGCTGCTCGGCGAGAGCGTGCGGCCGTGCGCGCCAGCCTGCGTCCAGGCCTTCTTCGGCAGGCCGGAAGGGATCGCCGATCAGACGCTGTTCGAACGACGGCTCTTCATCCTGCGCAAGGTGATCTCCGGCGTCGTGCACGAGCTGAACGACCCGCGTGTCAGTGGCTTCTACCCGGTGTCGATGTCGTCGCGCACGGTGGTCTACAAGGGCCTGCTGCTGGCGACCCGTCTCGGCGAGTTCTATCCGGACCTGCGCAATCCGGCGTTCGAGTCGGCGCTGGCGCTGGTGCACCAGCGCTTCTCGACCAACACCTTCCCGTCCTGGTCGCTCGCCCATCCCTACCGGATGGTGGCGCATAACGGCGAGATCAACACGCTGCGCGGCAACGTGAACTGGATGGCGGCCCGGCAGGCCTCCGTCGAGTCGCCGCTGTTCGGCGAGGAGATCCACAAGCTTTGGCCGATCTCCTATGAGGGCCAGTCCGACACGGCGTGTTTCGACAACGCGCTCGAATTCCTGGTCGAGGGGGGCTATTCGCTCAGCCACGCCATGATGATGCTGATCCCGGAGGCTTGGGCCGGCAACCCGCTCATGGACGAGAGCCGGCGCGCCTTCTACGAGTATCACGCGGCCCTGATGGAGCCGTGGGACGGACCGGCCGCGGTGGCCTTCACCGACGGCCGGCAGATCGGCGCCACGCTCGATCGCAACGGTCTCCGGCCCGCCCGCTACCTCGTCACCGATGACGATCTCGTGGTGATGGCCTCGGAAGCCGGCACGCTGCCGATCCCGGAATCGAAGATCGTCACCAAGTGGCGCTTGCAGCCCGGCAAGATGCTGCTTGTCGATCTTGAGCAGGGCCGCATCATCTCGGATGACGAGGTGAAGCAGCAGATCGCCAACTCGCACCCCTATCGAAAGTGGGTCCAGCGCAATCAGATCGTGCTCGAAGAGCTGCAGCCTGTCGAGGCGCGCGCGGCCCGCACCGACGTGCCTCTGCTCGAAAAGCAGCAAGCCTACGGGTACTCCAGGGAGGATATCACCATGCTGCTCGCGCCGATGGGCGCGAAGGGCGAGGAGGCCACCGGCTCGATGGGCACCGACACGCCGATCGCGGCGCTCTCGGACAAGCCGAAGCTGCTCTACAACTATTTCAAGCAGAACTTCGCGCAGGTGACGAACCCGCCGATCGACCCGATCCGCGAGGAGCTCGTCATGAGCCTCGTGTCGTTCATCGGTCCGCGGCCGAACATCTTCGACATCGAGGGCAATTCCAAGCGCAAGCGCCTCGAGGTGCGCCAGCCGATCCTGACCAACGACGATCTGGAAAAGATCCGTTGCGTCTCGTTCTTCGAGGAAGCCTTCGATGCGAAGACCCTCGACATCACCTATTCGGCCAAGCTCGGCGCCGACGGAATGGCGGACAGCCTGAAGCGGCTCTGCGAACGGGCCGAGGCGGCCGTCGACGGCGGCTACAACATCATCATCCTGTCGGATCGCATGATGGGGCCGGACCGTATCCCGATCCCGGCGCTGCTCGCGACCGCCGCCGTGCATCATCACCTGATCCGCAAGGGCCTGCGCACCTCGGTCGGTCTCGTGGTCGAGACCGGCGAAGCGCGCGAAGTGCATCATTTCGCCTGTCTTGCGGGCTATGGGGCCGAGGCCATCAATCCCTACCTGGCGTTCGAGACCCTGAAGGCTTTTGCCAAGGAGTTTCCGGAGGAGGTCGACGAGAAGGAAGCGGGCAAGCGCTTCATCAAGTCGATCGACAAGGGGCTGCTCAAGGTCATGTCCAAGATGGGCATCTCGACCTACCAGTCCTATTGCGGCGCGCAGATCTTCGATGCCGTGGGCTTGAGCGACGCGTTCGTGGCCGAGTACTTCACCGGCACGCACACGATGATCTCGGGCATCGGCCTAAAGGAAGTCGCGGCCGAGGCGGTACGGCGCCACACCGACGCGTTCGGCGAAAACCCGATCTACCGCACTGCGCTCGACGTCGGTGGGGACTACGCCTATCGGGTGCGCGGCGAGGCGCACAACTGGACGCCGCTGACCGTCTCGCTGCTGCAGCATGCGGTGCGGGGCAACTCGCGCGACCAGTATCGGGCCTATGCCAAGATCCTCAACGAGCAGGACGAGCGGCTGCTGACCATCCGCGGCCTCTTCCGCATCAAGAGCGCCGAGGAGGACGGCCGCCAGCCGGTGCCGCTCGACGAGGTCGAGCCCGTGGCCTCGATCGTCAAGCGTTTCGCGACAGGAGCGATGAGCTTCGGCTCGATTTCGCGCGAGGCGCACACCACCCTGGCCATTGCCATGAACCGGATCGGCGGCAAGTCGAACACCGGCGAGGGCGGCGAGGAATCCGATCGGTTCAAGCCGCTGCCCAACGGCGATTCCATGCGCTCGGCCATCAAGCAGGTGGCTTCGGGCCGGTTCGGCGTCACCACCGAGTACCTCGTCAACTCGGACATGATGCAGATCAAGATGGCGCAGGGCGCGAAGCCCGGCGAAGGCGGCCAACTGCCCGGCCACAAGGTGGATGCCACCATTGCCAAGGTGCGCCATTCGACGCCGGGCGTCGGCTTGATCTCGCCGCCGCCGCACCACGACATCTATTCGATCGAGGATCTGGCGCAGCTCATCTACGACCTCAAGAACGTCAACCCGACGGGCCAGGTCTCGGTCAAGCTCGTCTCGGAGATCGGCGTCGGCACGGTCGCGGCGGGCGTGTCGAAGGCCCGCGCCGACCATGTGACCATCGCCGGCTTCGAAGGCGGCACGGGCGCGTCGCCGCTCACCTCGATCAAGCACGCCGGCTCGCCGTGGGAGATCGGCCTGGCCGAGACCCAGCAGACGCTGGTGCTGAACCGCCTGCGCTCGCGCATCCGGGTTCAGGTCGATGGCGGCCTGCGGACGGGGCGCGACATCGTCATCGGCGCACTGCTCGGTGCCGACGAGTTCGGCTGCGCCACGGCGCCGCTGATCGCGGCCGGCTGCATCATGATGCGCAAGTGCCACCTCAACACCTGCCCGGTCGGGGTGGCCACGCAGGACCCGGTCCTGCGCAAGAAGTTCGTCGGCCAGCCCGAGCATGTCATCAACTTCTTCTTCTTCGTCGCCGAGGAAGTGCGCGAGCTTATGGCGCAGATGGGCTACCGCACCGTCGCCGAAATGGTGGGGCAGATCCACATGCTCGACCGCGACCGGGCGATCGAGCACTGGAAGGCAAATGGTCTCGATTTCGCCAAGCTGTTCCATCGGCCCGAGGTGACGGAGGGCGACAGCCTGCACAACACCGAGGAGCAGAATCACAACCTTGGTCGCGTGCTGGACCAGACGCTGATCGAGAAGTGCAAGGCCGCGCTGGAGGCGAAGGAGCCCGTCAAGCTCGACCTCAAGATCACCAACGTCGACCGCACCACGGGCGCCATGCTGTCGGGTGAAATCGCCAAGCGCTATGGCCATGCCGGCCTGCCGGACGGCACGATCCACGTGAAGCTCACCGGCACCGCCGGCCAGAGTTTTGGGGCCTTCGTGTCCAAGGGCGTGACGCTTGAGCTCGAGGGCGAGGCCAACGACTATGTCGGCAAGGGCCTCTCGGGCGGCCGGTTGATCGTCTATCCGTCACGCGACGCGCAGAAGATCGTTCCGGAGGAGTCGATCATCGTGGGCAACACGGTGCTCTACGGTGCCATCACGGGCGAGTGTTTCTTCCGCGGCGTCGCAGGCGAGCGGTTCGCGGTTCGGAATTCCGGCGCGACGGCGGTGGTCGAAGGCACTGGCGACCATGGTTGCGAATACATGACCGGCGGCACCGTCGTGGTGCTCGGTCCGACGGGCCGGAACTTCGCGGCCGGCATGTCGGGCGGCATGGCCTACGTGCTCGACGAGACGGGCGAGTTCGCCAAAAAATGCAACATGTCGATGGTCGAACTTGAATCGGTCCCTGCGGAGCTGTCGCAGGCCGAGCGGCTGTATCACGAGACGAATGACCTCAGCCATGTCGACCGTGTTCGCATCGACAGCGACATGACCCGGCATGACGAGCGGCGCCTGCACAGCCTAATCTGCCGGCACGCCAAGCTCACAGGCTCCGCGCGCGCCAAGGCGATCCTCGCCGACTGGGACACCTCTCTGCCGAAGTTCAAGAAGGTGATGCCAATCGAGTACCGGCGCGCGCTGTCGGAGCTCATTTCAGAGGTCGAAGAAGAGCCGCCCTTGATGGCGCTCGCGGGGGAGTAGATGGGGAAGGTCACAGGCTTTCTGGAGATCGATCGACGGGACCGGCGCTACGCGCCGGCCTCGGACCGAATCCGCCACTACAAGGAGTTCGTTCTCCCCCTGTCCGAGCCTGGCGTGCGGGAGCAGGGCGCGCGGTGCATGGATTGCGGCATCCCGTACTGCCACAACGGCTGCCCGGTGAACAATCAGATCCCGGACTGGAACGATCTGGTCTATCGGAACAAGTGGCAGGAGGCGTCCCGCAACCTCCATTCCACCAACAACTTTCCGGAGTTCACGGGTCGCATCTGCCCCGCACCCTGCGAGGCGTCCTGCACGCTGAATCTGCTCGACGCGCCGGTGACGATCAAGACCATTGAAGCCGCGATCGCCGACAAGAGCTGGGCCGAAGGCTGGACCAAGCCCGAGCCCGCCAAGGACAAGACGGGCAAGAAGGTGGCGGTGATTGGCTCAGGCCCGGCCGGCCTCGCCTGCGCGCAGCAGCTCGCCCGCGCCGGCCATGAGGTGCACGTTTACGAGAAGAACCAGAAGCCCGGCGGCCTCCTTCGCTACGGCATCCCCGAGTTCAAGCTCGAAAAGCGCCATGTCGATCGACGCCTTGAGCAAATGAAGGCGGAGGGCGTGACCTTCCACGTTGGGGTCCATGTCGGGGTGGACGTGCCGGCTGCCGATCTCGTGGCGCAGCACGACGCCGTGGTGCTGGCCGGCGGCGCCGAGAAGGGGCGCGATCTGCCGGTTGCTGGTCGTGAACTGCAGGGCGTGCATTTTGCCATGGAGTTCCTGCCCCAGCAGAACCGCCGCTTGATGAAGGAGCCGCTCAGGACCAACAACCCGATCCTCGCCCATGGCAAGCACGTGGTGGTGATCGGCGGCGGCGACACGGGGTCCGACTGCATCGGCACCTCGATCCGCCAGGGCGCTCTCTCCGTGACGCAGCTCGAGATCATGCCCGAGCCGCCCGGCCGGGAAAACAAGCTTCTGACCTGGCCCGACTGGCCACTGAAGATGCGCACTTCGTCCTCGCAGGAGGAGGGCGCCGAGCGTGACTTCGCGGTCAACACCAAGCAGATCAAGGGCGAGGACGGCGTCGTCACCGAGATCGAATGCGTGCGCGTCGACCACAAGTTTCAGCCTATCCCGGGCAGCGAGTTTTCGCTGAAGGCCGATCTCGTGCTGCTGGCCATGGGCTTCGTCTCGCCGGTGCAGGACGGAATGCTCAAGGAACTCGGCGTCGAGTTCGACCCTCGGGGCAACGTCAAAGCCGATATGCAGGCCTACAAATCGTCCGTCGACAAGGTGTTCAGCTGCGGCGACATGCGGCGCGGACAATCACTGGTCGTTTGGGCCATCCGCGAGGGCCGCCAGGCCGCCCACGCCGTCGACAAGCACTTGATGGGTGCGACCACGCTGCCGCGCTGAGCGAGGCGGCGAAGAGGGACGTCGGCGGCAGCCGCGGGTAAATTGCGGCAGGCCGCCATATGCCCGCCGCGAACGGCAGGTGCTATCACCTCTTGAGGCTCGGAACCGCATGGGTTCCGGCCTTGGAGCGGCGCGCCATGGCCGTGACAGAGACTCGCCGCCGTCGTGGCCTCCGCCGCCGTTCGTCCGAGCAGGAACCCGAGGGGTTGGGCGAGGCTGTGGCGGCGGGCGCGCTGACCCTGGCGATTATGACGTCGATCGCTTTCGTCGGTTTCGCGTGGGAGAGTTCGCGGGAACGCTCGGCCCGCACGTTCGCGACGGCGCTGGTCGAGAAATTGGCTCAGGACGGAAGTGATGCTCCCGTGCCCCGCTGGAGCGGACGAGGCCAGGGCCCCACGGCCGAGACAGCCAAGGCGACGTTCGATGCTTTGCGCGACCTTGGCGGATTTTCGGTTCGCGGCGATGGTCGCTGCACCCTGGCGACGCAGGCCGCGATCTGCGGCGGTACGCGCTACCGGTGCCGCATCACGGGTGATTCCCCCGCTGGCCCGGTGGATGCTGCGCTCGGCCTTTGTCGCGAGACCCGCAGCATCGGATGGTCCTTCGACTATCTCGACATCACCGTCCCGCCCGGAAGCGGCGAGGGGAACCGGGCAGGCGTGGAGAGTGAGCGCGACGGGCTCATCCGCTATGGCGACACGCCCCTATCTGAGGCCCTGCCGGCCCGTTCGCGGCTTCGCGGCTTCGCGATGCCGTTCGCGTGGTAGGGCTACACTTTTTTCTGGGTCTCGAGCCGCGAAGCCGAAGGACGGCTACGCGGGCTTTCGTCGGATCGGGCAGGCTCATCTCACCAGAAGTGGCGGTGATAGCCCCAACCATGCCCGTATCCCCAGCCCGGCCCACCCCAGCCCGGTCCGCGGCGCCACCCGCCATAGGCCCCGTAGCCGTATGGTCTGGCCCAGCCGTTCGGGTGACAGAAGCCGTCGAAGCCCCGATGCGCGTAGGGACCGCAACCGCCCTGCGCCTCTGCAGGCGTCAAAGCAGCGGCCGAGAGCGCCAACGCGGCGAAACTCGCTAGGAGAATTGTCTTCATGGTCACCTCCCAATGCGCAGGATTGCAGGTTCCTGCGAGGCTAGCACGGTGGGACGGCAGCGTTTCATCTTGATGTCTGCAATCCGGGTGGCGCCCACTTGGCAACCTTGCCGTACACGGTTCACAAGCTGGCTTGCTTCAATGCAGTCGCTTCTTTGGCGGATCAGCGAGAGCCGGAGTCGGCTCGGCGGTCGCAGAAGATTGAACCACGGCGTTCATCACCTTATGCCGTTCGAGTTCGCGCCGGACTGCTTGATCCAACGCGGTCTCTTCATGTGCTTGCTTCCGAGGAAGCAGGAATTCCCGAAGTTTATCCAACATTGCCTCCTGCGCGGCGAGCCCGATTGCTCACGCAAGGAAACTGCGCCTGAAGGTTAACGTAACCCTTACTCGGACGCGACAATCACGCGATTGTGACGACGCAGACGCAAGCCTCACCTCGCGTTGAAGCTTCGATGTCTCAGGGCCGGATTGCTACACGGTCGCCAAGCCGAGCCATTTGGACGGCGGGTTCGCAGGGCGACGTCAACCGCGAAGCTGCGCCTCGCCTTCAGAGGAGCGCCTGTAACCCGCCAGCCTTCGGCGCGAATACCAGCATATTCCCTTTGAAGCGGAGCCAGCGAATGTTGTCCCGTGTCTTCGCAGTCGGCGTTTTCTTCGGTTGGCTGCCTGTGGCCGCTGCTGGGGCGGAGCGGCCCGTCGTGGTCGAGCTTTTTACCTCCGAGGGTTGCTCGTCCTGCCCGCCCGCAGACGCCTATCTGACGGAACTGTCGCACGGGCGGCCCGGTGTGCTGCCGCTCGCCTTCCACGTCACATACTGGAACAGCCTCGGCTGGAAGGATCCGTTCTCCCTCGCGGCGGCGACGCAGCGCCAGGCTCGCTACGGCGAGCGTTTCGGGGACGGATCCTACACGCCCGAAATGGTGGTTGACGGACGCAAAGGGTTGGTCGGTTCGGAACGCGGTGCGGCGGAGGCCGCGATCGCGGCGGCCGCGGGCAGGCGGACCGAAGCGGCGATGACGCTGAGCCGACACGGCGATGGAGTTTCCATCACGGTCGGCCAAGGCAACGGCAGCGGGCACGTGATTCTGGTCGGTTTCGACCCAGAGCATCGGACCGCCGTGGGGCGCGGCGAGAACAGCGGGCGGACCCTGACCGAATCCAACATTGTCCGCTCCATCCGCCCAGTGGGCGACTGGGCAGGCGCACCGATGACGCTCGACGTGGCCGCGCCGGCAGGCCAGGACGCCGCGGTGCTGCTCGAGGCGCCGGACGGCAGCATCATCGGCGCGTCGCGACTTGGCTCCTGAGTGGCACCAACGGCAGACGGGTTCGGCTATGCGCCTGAAGGGTTTGGCCATGGCTCTCACGGTCCGCACACGGCGGTTCTTGCTGGTGGGCGCGTTCGCGGCCCTGGGCATTGCTCCGGCCTCGGCTGCGGCGACGGATTGGAGCGGCGACGCGCGGGCTCAGGTTCGGCTCATCACTGGGTCCGACACGACTGAGCGACAGCCGGTCGAGGCCGGGCTGGAGTTTCGCTACGCTCCCGGCTGGCACGGCTATTGGCGCACGCCCGGCGATGCCGGCGTCGCGCCGGTTCTCGACTGGACGGGGTCGGGAAACGTGAAGACGGCTGCCATCGCCTGGCCTGCACCGACCCGTTTGGTTGTTTCGGGACTGCAGAACAGCGTCTACGAAGGTCGCTTCATCCTTCCCGTGGCCATCGAGCTGGCCGATCCGCGCCAGCCGGCGGCGGTCGCTCTCGCGATCGACTACGCGGCCTGTTCCAACATCTGCGTCCCCGTCCATGCGGATCTGGCCCTGAGCCTGCCAGTCGGATCAGGCGCCGCTTCGGCCGAAGCGCCGGCCCTTGCGACGGCGCGGGCCCGCGTGCCGGGATCGCCCGCTGCGGCCGGCATCGAAATCCTGCACACGACGGTGGAGGCGTCCGGTTCGGCGACAAAGCTTGTCGTCACAGTTCGAAGCCGAACCGCGCGATTCGAGTCTCCCGATCTGTTCGTCGAAGGCGCCGGCGACGGCCTGCCGCCCGCTCCCGCAGTGCAGCTGACCGAGGGCGGACAGGAGGCCGTCATGGCCGCGACGCTTCCCGCCGGCCGCCCGCATGCGCCGTTGACGCTGACCCTCGTGGACGGCGACCGGTCGGCGGAGTTTACGAGCCGGCCCGCTTTGCCCGCGCCAGCGCCGGGCACATCCGGACGCGGCTGGATCGTCATTCTTGCCTCGGCTCTCCTCGGCGGCCTGATCCTCAATGTCATGCCCTGCGTGTTGCCGATCCTCTCGATCAAGCTGTTCAGCCTATCGCGCCACGCAGGCGCAGAGCGAACCGCCGTCCGGCTGGGGTTCCTCGCGACGGCAGGTGGCATTCTGGCCTGCTTTCTGGGCTTGGCGGGCGTCCTGATAGGCCTCAAGCTTTCCGGCGCGGCCGTCGGCTGGGGCATTCAATTCCAGCAGCCGTGGTTCCTGGTCGGAATGGCGGTGCTGACGACGCTGTTCGCCGCGAGCTTCTTCGAATGGCTCCCGATCGGCCTGCCGCAAGCTTTCGTGCGCCTGAGCGGCGCGGCGTCGCGGGTCGCCATCGTCGAAGCGTTCCTGGCGGGTGTTTTCTCGACCTTGCTCGCAACACCTTGTTCGGCGCCGTTCGTCGGCACAGCCGTCGGCTTCGCCCTGGCGCAGGGGCCAGAAGAAATCCTCGCCGTGTTCCTGTGTTTGGGCCTCGGCATGGCCACCCCATTTCTCGCTGCCGCGATGTGGCCGGGCGTCGTCGCATGGTTGCCCAAGCCCGGGGCGTGGATGGTGCGATTGCGGCAAGGCCTGGGCGTCCTCTTGCTTGCAACGGCCGCCTGGCTGACCTCCGTGCTGGAGAGCGTTGCGGGCCTCTCGACCGCCATTGTCGTCGGCCTTCTGCTCGCGGCGTTGCTTGGCTTCCGCTTCTGGGTCTCGTTCGATCGCGTGAAGCAGGGGCAGTTATGGCCGAGGATCGGCACCGCCGGCCTGGCCACGGTCGCGGTTGCCGCCGCTTTTCTTCCGGCGATCGGCGGCGCCGAGCGTTACATCCCGGGCGAGTGGCAGGTGTTCGATCCCGATGGCCTCGACCGCGCCGTCGCGGCGGGAAACACGGTACTGGTCGATGTGACGGCAAGCTGGTGCCTCACATGCAAGCTCAACGAAGCCGCGGCCCTCGAACTCACAAACGGTTCGCGCTCGGCTCGGCCGACCTCGAACGATCCGCATGCGAGCCGACTGGAGCCGGCCCAACCCAGCCATTGCAGCCTATATCCAACGCTTTGCCCGCTTCGGCATCCCCCTTGACGTGGTCTACGGACCTTGCCTGCCGCGGGGCGAGCCCCTTCCCGAACTTCTGACGACCGCGGCGGTGGTCGATGCGCTCGATCGGGCGGGGCCGCACACGGCGGCGGCAGACGAGCCGCTGTAGCCGCCATGGCAGGTCGAGCCAGTTCCGCCGCGGTTGCCGCCATCTGTTCCAGACCGATCGGTGCGGCCGGCGCTCCTGCGCTTGGTGGCTTGCCGGCTTTCTTCTACACTTCGCACGAGCATCGGAGGAGGTTGGGCGGGCATTCGATGGCAGGTCGATCCGACGAGAAGGCGGCCAAGCTCGATGCCGAGTGGGCCTCGATGATGGCTGCCGCGCAGGGCGGCGACCGGGTCGCCTATGAGCACCTGCTGCGCGGCTGTACGCCCCTGATCCGCCGCGTGGTGCGCAACCAGGGTGTCCAGGCGGATCGCGTCGATGATGTCCTGCAGGAGGTGCTGCTGGCTGTTCACCGGGCGCGTCAGACCTACGATCCCGAGCGCAGCTTCTCGGCCTGGGTCTGCGCCATCGCGCGGCGGCGCGCGATCGACGCCTTGCGACATCGTGGGCGGCAGGATCGGCGGGAAGTCTTCGCGCCGCTGGAATACGAGAACCATCCCGATCTCTCGCGGGACGAGCGGGCCAACGCCACTGTCGGCCTGCAGGACCAGACGATGCAGGATGCGGTGGAGCAATTGCCTGCCGGACAGCGCGAAGCCATCGAGACCCTCGCCCTGCGCCAGTTGTCGCTCGACGAAGCCGCACTGCTGACCGGCAAGACCAAGGGCGCACTGAAAGTGAACATGCATCGCGCGCTCAAGACGCTGCGATCCCGCTTCGGGGAAGACGTGCGATGACGGCGCGGCTTGATAGCCTCATCGACACGCTCGGCGCCGATCTCCGGCCCGTGCGACGCCTGCGCCCGCCCCTGGTCCGAGCGCTCGGGTGGCTGGCGGTGGTCGCGGCCGCGGCCCTGATCCTGGCCTGGTTTGCCGACCTGCCGGCCATGGTCCATCGCCTCCGGTCGGTGCCGGACATGTGGCTCGCAGTGCTCGGCTCGACGCTGACGACGATCCTTGGCGCGATCGCGGTTTTCGAGCTCAGCCTGCCCGATCGCAAATCGGCTTGGGCGCTCCTGCCGCTGCCGGGCCTGGCGCTCTGGCTCGCCGGCAACCGGCATGGGCTGCCTGCGCGGGTGGTCGATTCCCGGTGTGCATCCGACCTCGATGCGCGAGACCGGGCACTGCATCACCTTCATCGTGAGTCTGTCGATCCCGCTCTCGATCGTCACGATCCTGATGGTCCGCCGCGCCTTCCCGCTGCGCCCGAACCTGACGGCGGCCACGGGCGGGCTTGCCGTGGCATCGGCCGCCGCGACGCTCCTCAACTTCTTCCATCCGTTCGATGTCGGCGCGGTCGATATCGCCATGCACGGTTTGGGCATCGCCCTCGTCATTGGGCTCAACCGCCTCTTGGGCGGCCGAGTGCTGGCAAGGCTTGGGACCGTCGGGAACCGGACGGCCCTGCACTGAGCCAAACCCCGAGCGTTCGAGTCGCATTGCGCGCGCGGCAGCAGACGTGTGCCGCTGGACGTTTCGATGTGGATGACCAGCGATCTGGCGGTCGCCCGTGGGCGCGCTCGAACTTTTGTTGTTACGCGCGACTTATAGGCGTGCAAGCTGGATGGACAGGTGATCGGAACCGGAGTCCATGCGGAAGCGTGAGGGGAGGCTGGCGGCCTCCGAGTGATGGTGGGTGGAGGGCCCGTATTGGCGTCCAGATCGCTTCGTGTCGGCATCGTCGGTGTCGGGAATTGTGCGTCCTCGTTCGTGCAGGGCCTTGAGTTCTACCGGGACGCGAATTCGAACGAACCGGTGCCGGGGCTGATGAACGCGTCGGTCGGCGGCTACCACGTGCGCGACGTCGCAGTTTCCGCAGCGTTCGATGTGAATGCCAACAAGGTCGGGCGGGATCTCGCGGTCGCGATCGGCGCTCAACCGAACAATACGATGGCGTTCGCATCCGTCCCGCCCTCCGGCATCAAGGTCCATCGGGGGCCGACGATGGACGGCCTGGGCCGGTACGTTCGCGACGCCGTTCCGGAATCAGACGAACCCGTCGCCGATGTCGGCCGCATCTTGGCCGAGTCGGAAACCGACGTGCTCGTTTCCTACCTTCCCGTCGGCTCGCAGAAGGCCGCAGAGTTCTACGCCCAACAGGCGCTCGATGCCGGCTGCGCCTTCGTGAACTGTATGCCGGTGTTCATCGCTTCCAATCCCAAATGGGAGCGGCTGTTCGCGGAAAAGAAGCTGCCGATCATCGGTGACGACATTAAGAGCCAGGTCGGCGCCACCATCGTGCACCGGACCTTGGTGAATCTCTTCCGCGATCGCGGCGTCCGCATCGATCGCACGTATCAGCTCAATTTTGGAGGCAACTCGGATTTCCAGAACATGCTGGAGCGGGAACGCCTCGAATCCAAGAAAATATCGAAGACGCAGGCGGTGACGAGCCAGTTCGAGGTGCCGATCGAGCCCGAGAACATCCACGTCGGCCCGAGCGACTATGTGCCGTGGCTGACTGACCGAAAATGGGCGCACATCCGGATCGAGGGCACCGCGTTCGGCGGCGTGCCCCTCAACCTCGAGCTGAAGCTGGAAGTGTGGGATTCGCCGAATTCCGCCGGCATCGTGATCGATGCCGTCCGGTGCGCGAAGCTGGCACTGGACCGCGGCATCGGCGGCGCCCTGATCGGTCCCTCCAGCTACTTCATGAAGTCGCCACCCAAACAGTTCACCGACACCGAGGCGCTGGAGCGCACGCGCGCCTTCATGGCGGGCGAGGACTGAGGCGGATCGCGGCGTGACGCGCGTCTACCTGGTCCGACATGGCTTGCACGACCTCGTCGATAAATCACTCGCCGGGCGTATGCCGGACGTCCACCTGTCGGACCAAGGCAGGGCTCAAGCCGAGCGCCTCGCGCGCCACTTCGCCGGATCCGACGTGCGGCGGGTGCTGACCAGCCCAATGGCACGTTGCCGGGAAACCGCAGCTCCGATTGCACGCGGGCTGTCGCTGGCCTTGCAAGCGGACGACGCGCTTGTCGAGCTCGACTGCGGCGAATGGACGGGGGTGAGCTTCGACGAACTCGACCATGACCCGCGATGGCATGCCTGGAATACGGAGCGGGAGAATGCCTCGATCCCGGGCGGAGAGCGAATGGCGGATGTCAGTCGACGCGTTGCCGGACTGCTCGACCGTTTGGCCGCGCAGGATGGTGATCCCGCCATCCTCGTGAGCCACAGCGATGTGATCAAGGCGGCCGTAGCGGCTGTGCTTGGCTTTCCGCTCAAGCGTCACGACCGGCTGCAGATCGACCCGGCGTCGATCACGACGATCGATCTCTGGATCGGCGGTGGAAAGATCGTCCGGTTGAATGAGGAGCCGGCGCCGTGAAGATCGTGATCTTCGGACTGACGGTGTCTTCGTCCTGGGGCAACGGACACGCGACACTGTGGCGGGGGCTCATCCGTGCACTGGTCCGGCGCGGGCACCGGATCGTGTTCTTCGAGCAGGATGTTCCCTACTACGCGTTGAACCGCGACCTTCACGCGCTGCCGCAAGATGGCCTCGTTCTCTATCCGGATTGGGACAGCGCGGCCAGTCGTGCCGCACGCGAGGTGAGCGATGCCGACGTGGCGATCGTGACGTCCTATTGCCCGCATGCGGCCGAGGCCGAGCGGCTCCTGTGCGACACGCCAGGGGTGCTGCGCGTCTTCTATGATCTCGACACTCCGATCACCCTGGCGGCGCTCGCCGACGGCGGTCGGCCGGCCTATGTGGGAGCCGCATGGCTTCTCGGCTTATGACCTCGTGCTGTCCTACACCGGCGGACGCGCCCTGACCGAACTCGTGGAGCGTCTGGGCGCTCGGCAGGTGGCGCCTCTCTACGGCCACGTCGATCCCGACGTCCACCGGCCGGTTCCACCGGAGCCGCGCTTCGGTGCGGCGCTGTCTTATCTCGGCACCTATGCATCGGATCGCCAGGCGGCCCTGGAGGCGCTTTTCATCGCGCCGGCTCGCCAGCGCCCTGCAACCCGATTCCTGATCGGTGGCGCCCAGTACCCGCAGGATTTTCCCTGGTCCGCCAACATCTACTTTGCGCGTCACGTGGCGCCGCCTGAGCATCCGGCCTTCTTTTCGTCGGGACGGATGACCCTGAACGTGACCCGCAAGGCGATGGCTGCCATGGGCTATTGCCCTTCGGGGCGGCTCTTCGAGGCGGCGGCCTGCGGCACCGCAATCCTGAGCGACGCATGGGAGGGCCTCGACGATTTTTTCAAACCGGGGCACGAGATCCTCGTCGCAAACGGGACCGAGGACACGTTGACGGCTCTCGACCTCTCCGATGCCGAGATCGCGCGGGTCGCGCGGGCGGGCCGCGAGCGTGTTCTGGCCGAGCACACCTCGGCCCACCGCGCGGTCGCGTTCGAGACGGCCGTCGAGGCGGCCCGCGTGCCGATGCAACAGGAGGCGTGACATGTGGGGCATCGTTCCCGCCGCCGGGCGTGGCAGCCGCATCCAACCGCTGGCGTTTTCCAAGGAATTGCTGCCCGTCGGCAGCCGGCTCGACGGTGGCAACGAGCGGCCCTGCGCGGTGAGCGAATATCTGCTCGAACGGATGATCGCTGGCGGTGCCACCAAGATCTGCTTCGTCATCTCGCCCGGAAAGTCGGATATCCTGGCCTATTACGGCAGCGGGTTCGGGGGCGTCCCCACGGCCTACGTGGTTCAGCCGAGCTCAAGCGGGCTTTGCGATGCCGTCTTCCGTGCGGTGCCGCTCGTGGCTCCGGATGAACCTGTGCTTGTTGGACTGCCGGACACCATCTGGTTCCCCGCGAGCGGCTTCGCGGAATTGCCGAACGATCGGTTGTCGTTCCTGCTGTTCCCTGTGAGCCGGCCGGAATTCTTCGATTCGGTCGTCTGCGCCGAGGACGGCGCCATTCGGGAGATCCAGGTCAAGCGAAAGGACGCGGCGTCGAACTGGATCTGGGGCGGCTTCAAGATGCCCGGTGCCGTGCTGCACGAACTGCATGAACTCTGGTTGTCCCGAGAGTGCAGCGACGAGTACTTCGGGACGCTGGTGAACGCTTACTTGGCGGGCGGCGGTCGCGCGCAGGGCATCAAAGCGGGCGAGTCCTATGTCGATGTGGGAACTCTCAACGGCTATCGGGCAGCGCTGAGCCTGCTCGGGGAGGCGGCACCGCTGGTCCGTCAGACGCCACCGGCCAATCACCATTCAGGGGAGGCAGCGATCCTCAACAGCAGTCTCCGGCAGACGGTGCCATGAGCGTGGTCTTGACCAACGAACAGATCGAAGCGCGAGCCAAGTCGCTTGGACCCTGGTTCCACAACATCGACCTGCATGGCGTCTGGACAGCGCCCGATCACTTCCTCGGCGACTATCCCGGGGTGAAGTTTCGGCGGTTTGCCGATGCTTTGCCGGTCGATCTCAGCGGCAAGAGCGTGCTCGACATCGGCTGTAACGGCGGCTTCTACTCGATCGAGATGAAGCGACGGGGTGCCGCACGCGTGCTGGGCATCGATTTCGACGAGGACTACCTCGCTCAGGCCCGTTTCGCTGCCGAGGTCCTCGGGCAGGAGATCGAATTCAGGCAGATGTCGGTCTACGACATCGGCGCGCTCGGGGAGCGCTTCGACCTCGTGATCTTCATGGGCGTGCTCTACCATCTGCGCCACCCGCTGCTCGCTCTCGACATCATCCACGACCGTGTCGCCGAAGGATCTGCTGCTGTTCCAGTCGATGCAACGCGGTTCGAATGCGGTCGACGCCGTTTCGGAGGATTATGGGTTTTGGGACCAGGCGCACTTCGACAGCCCGGGCTACCCCAAGATGCACTTCATCGAACACCGCTACAGCGGCGATCCGACCAACTGGTGGGCGCCGAACGCCGCCTGTTCGGCCGCCATGTTGCGCAGCGCCGGGTTTTCGCATCGTCGCCCATCCGGAAGACGAGGTGTTCGTCTGCCGCCGGATCGACACGGCGACAGGTGGCGCGGTGTATCCGCAGAAAGGGCCACGGCCGTGATCGAAGCCGCGATGATCTGGAACGAACCGAACAACAAGTCGCACTGGGACCCGGCGATCGACCCTGACTGGAGCCGCTTCGCGCACATGGTCAATCTGGCCGGACAGGCGATCCGCGCGGAGAACGCGACGCTTCCCGCGTGTTCTTGGCGGCATGTCGCCGATCGACCCGACCTTCGTGCATGAATCTCGCCGGCAAGGGCGTGCTCGACAATCTAGACGCGCTGGCGGTGCACGGCTTCCCGCTCGACTGGAACCTGTGGCGGCTCGAGCGAATGGCCGCAGAAGATCGACGAAATCCGCGCCGTGACGAGCCTGCCGGTGTGGGTGAGCGAGGTCGGCGTTTCGACCTTTGGTGCCGACGAGGTGCAGGAGTGGGGGCTCAAGCGCACGGCCGAACTGCTGCGCGGCAAGGCACCCCGTATCCACTGGTATTCGCTCTACGATCTGCCGCGCGAATGGGAGGCCACGACGCGGCACAAGGAGGCGGAGGGGTCGTCCTACTACCGCCACTTCGCCATGGGTCTCCTCCGGCAGGACGGTACGCCCAAGCTTGCAGCGCGGCATTTCTACGAGTGCACGCCCGACATCGGTCTGTGCCAGTGGTTCCACTTCGAGGATCATCGGCTCGACGATGCCGTGACTTGGATGAAGCGCATGGGGGTGACCTACCTGCGCACGGGCCTGTCCTGGGCCGACTGGTTCCGACCCGACGCGGAGCGCTGGTTCGACCGGCTCGTCACTGCCTTGGAGCCGTTCCGCGTGACCGTGACGTTCTGCTTCACGCCCGAGCACCTCGGCATCGAGCCGCATCACACCAGCGCACCGCGAGAGCCGGAACTGTTCGCGGAGTTTTGCGCCACGATGGTGCGGCGCTACGTCGGGGCAGGGGCAGTACCGCAAATCCTCCCCGTGGTCTGAAATGCGCGCTCGGGGAGGCGCAACGCCGGCATGGCACTGACGGTCGTCAGCGTCGGCTATCCCCTGGCCGCGGTGTCGCCGGACAGCGCGGGCGGGGCGGAACAGATCCTGTCCAGCCTCGATCGCGCGCTTGTGGCGCGGGGTCACCGTTCGATCGTGATTGCTCCCGAGGGGTCGCAGGTCGCCGGGGTCCTGAGTCCGATTCCGAGACGCTCCGGGACGCTGGACGAGACCGCGAAAGCCGGTGCTCAAGCGGACACGCGGCGGGCCATCGCCAAAGTCTTGCGGGACAATCGGGTTGACCTCGTCCATCTGCACGGCATCGACTTCGCGGAATACCTCCCGCCGCCGGGCGTGCCGGTGCTCGCCAGCTTGCACCTGCCGCCGGATTGGTATTCTCGCGGAGCTTTGAACCCGACCCGGCCAGACACCTGGTTGCATTGCGTCTCCGAGATTCAGCACGCGCGCTGCCCACCATCGCCCGCCCTGCTGCCGCCGATTGCCAACGGCGTCGATCTCGACAGCTTCCGCGGGCGCCATTTCAAACGGAAGTTCGCCCTGTTCCTGGGGCGGATCTGTCCCGAGAAGGGCGTGCACCTCGCAATCGAAGCCGCGCGCCGGGCCGAGGTTCCGTTGCTCATCGCCGGCCAGGTTTACGGCTACGCCGCTCACCAGGAATATTTCGACACCATGGTACGGCCGCGTCTCGGCAGGATGTGCCGGTTTCTTGGGCCGATCGGTCTCGTGCGCAAGCGGCGGCTGCTAGGCGCTGCCGGCTGCGTGCTCGTGCCCTCGCTGGCGGCCGAGACCTCATCGCTCGTTGCACGCGAGGCGGCCGCGGCGGGCACGCCCGTGATCGCATTTCCGAGCGGAGCGATGGCGGATACGGTCGAACACGGGCGCACTGGCTTTCTGGTTGATGATGTCGACGCGATGGCGCGTGCCATCCTGGATCGCGGCGTCATCGCGCCGGAGACCTGTCGGGCTGTCGCTGCGTCCCGTTTCTCGGACCGCCCCATGATCGAGAGCTATTTGGCGCTCTACGCTCGCCTGGCGGCCTCCAGGGCCAGACACGCAGGATGAAGGTCGAACTCGTCTCCGATGCGGATGCATTGGGCCGCCTTGAACCTGCCTGGTGGGACCTGTACCGGCGGACGGCGGCAACGCCCTTCATCTCGCCGGCGTGGCTGCTGCCCTGGTGGGCGAGCTTCGCGCCCGGACAACTTACAACAGTCGCCATCTGGCAAGGCAACGCGCTCGCGGCCCTGGCGCCTTTGTACGTGGAGAACGGGCCCGGAGGACGGCGTCTTCTCCCGATCGGGATCGGCGGCAGCGACTATCTCGACGTGCTCGTCGATCCGGCCGTTCCCGGCATCGGCGCCGAACTTACCCACGCCATTCTCCGTACGGCGGACGCGTGGGACACTTGGTCGATCGAGGAAGCACGGCCTGGCGCGGATGTCCTTGCGCTTCCCATCCCGACGGAGCTCGCCGGGCCCGTCGAGCCGCAGAGCGCGTGCCCTGCGGTAAGCCTTCGTCCGACGCTGCGTGAAACCATTCCTCCGGCCCAATTGCGAAAATGGCGGATGTCGAGCAATCGCGTCGCGCGCCGCAGATGGTCGACGGCTGCGATGACCATCGAGACATGGCGCGATGATCTGGAGCAGCTGTTCCGGCTGCATGCGGCGCGTTGGGAAAGTCGCGGGGAGCCCGGCGTTCTCGCCGATTCGCGTGTGCAGGACTTCCACCGCCGCGCGGTTCCTGCGCTTCTGGCGGCCGACCTGCTGCACAGCTTCGTGCTCCGGATCGACGATGCCGTGGCTGGCGTCTACTACGGCATGCGGCACAGGACGGAAGCCTACGCCTACCTGTTCGGTTTCGACCCGGCTTTCGCGTTCGAGAGCCCGGGGACGATCTTGTTCGCCTTGGTGATCGAAGATGCCATCGCGCGGGGCGCCGAAACACTGCATTTGCTGAGAGGTCAGGAGCGCTACAAATACGGATGGGGAGCAAGCGATCGTTGGAACAGCCGCCGCACGGTGAGTTCGCTCAATCGATGAACGCGCTGGACACGGCGGTTTTCCACGCGGCAACCGGCACCTCGCCCTATACCGTCGCTCTGATGCGAATCCTCATCGAGGCACAGCACGAACCCGAGGCGCGCGCCGCGATCCGGAGCGCCATCGTTCGACACAGGGCGAACGGCGAGACCGAGCAGGTGGTTCGGCTGAGCCGGCTCGAGGCGCTTTGGCGGGCGCATCCGCAGGCCTGGCACGTCGTCCGCGGCACGATCGCCAGCCTGGCGCACGATCGCACCGAGGTCGGTGCCTCGCAGATGCTCGACTACTGGGGTTCGGCCTTCGACCGGTTGGCTGCCGAGTTCACCCGAGGCGAGCGTTGCGCTTTACTCGCTTGGCGATCCCGAACTCCTAGAGGCAGCCACCCGGGAAGTCGTGGACCTGATGAACGATTGGCGCCTGCTCGCCCCGGATCGCGACGTGGTTGATCTTGGTTGCGGCATCGGCCGCTTCCTCGTCGCCCTCGCCCCAAAGGTGCGTTCCGTCCTCGGGCTGGATCTCTCGGCCCGGATGGTCGCGGAGGCCTGCCGCCGATGCGCAGACTGGCCGCGGGTTCGGGCGCAGCAAAGTAGCGGACGCAATCTGGCCGACGTTGCGGACCGGAGCGTCGATCTGGTTCTCGCGGCGGACGTCTTCCCCTACCTTGTGCAGGCCGGCGAAGAGCTTGCCGCCGCGCATATTCGAGAATTCGCCCGCGTACTCCGGCCGGGCGGATCGGCGTTGATCTTTAACTGGTCCTATCGAGGCGACCTGGCGACCGACCGGGCGGATGTCGCCGCAGCCGCCGCGGCGTCCGCCTTCGATGTGGAGGTCGATGGCTTGGCGCCATTGTCGTTATGGGATGGCGTGGCGTTCCTGCTTCGGCTCAGTTCGCCGCCTCGGCCGTAGCCGGCAGTTCCACGGCCGCCCCAGCCACGATTTGCGTGGCGAAGTAAGCGATCGTCCGCTCGAGCCCGCGATCGAGGTCGATCTTCGGCGCCCAGCCGAGCAGGCGCTTGGCCAGCGAAATGTCGGGTCGTCGCCGTTGGGGATCGTCCTTCGGCAGCGGCTCACGAACCACGCGCGATCGGGTCTTGGTCTTGGCCACGACCTTGGCGACGAGGTCCATCACCGTCAGTTCATTCGGGTTTCCAAGGTTGACGGCACTCTCCCCCGGAGCGGCCGTTGCCGCGAGCCGCCTGAGGCCCTCCACGAGATCGCTGACGAAGCAGAAGGAGCGCGTCTGCTGGCCGTCGCCGTAGACCGTGATGTCGGTTTCGGCAGCGCCTGGCAGATCACGTTCGATACCACCCGGCCATCGTCGACCTGCATGCGGGGCCCGTAGGTGTTGAAGATCCGGGCAACCCTGACATCGACGCCGTTTCGCCGCCTGAAATCGAAGCAGAGCGTCTCGGCCGCGCGTTTGCCTTCGTCGTAGCAGGCCCGCGGCCCCGTCGGGTTGACATTGCCCCAGTAGGTCTCGACCTGCGGATGGACAAGGGGGTCGCCGTAGATCTCGCTCGTCGAGCACATCAGGAATCGCGCGCCATGCTTCTCGGCCAGGACGAGAAGGCTGTTGGTGCCGATGACGCTGGTCAGCAACGTGTGCTGCGGATTGGCCTGATAGTGGGGTGGCGATGCAGGACAGGCCGCGTTGATGATCAACGAGGGCCTAGCGCCCGGACCGAGGAGCCGGCTCGGCAGCGGCACCGCGACGTCCGCCTCGACCAGGTCGAAGCGCGGATCGCGCGCGAAGCCTTTCAGGTTCTCGTGACACCCGGTCTGCAGGCTATCGATACAGAGGACGTGCATGCCTTCGGCCAGATAGGCCTCGCAAAGGTGCGATCCGATGAACCCGGCCCCTCCTGCGATAAGGACGAGTCCGCCTTTGCCATGCGCCATCGATCCCCCTTTTTGATCGTGCAGCTTCTACAAAGAAGCTAGAGGCCTGATGAGCCTCGGCAAGTTGCGTCACATGTACGCCATCAGACATGAGCGGCATTGAACCGCCTTGTGCGCGCCAACACCGCCTCCAGCGTTTCGGCGCGATGGGCGGCAGTGTGCCGCTCCAGCACCTGCTGTCGGGCGTTCGCGCCGACCTCATCGCGGCGCTCGGCCGACAAACCGGCGAGGATCGTCATCACATCGTCGGCGTCGTTCGCCAGGAGCACGGACCGTGTCGGCGTGAGCACCGTTTCGATGCCATCCCAGCGGTCGGAAATGACCGGCGTAGCGCATGCCGAGGCCTCGAAGAGCCGGACGCTGGGGCTGTATCCAGCCCGCACCATGTCGGCCCGTGTGACGTTCAGGGTGAAGCGGCTGGCGCTGTAGAATTCGGCGTGATCGGCCGGCCCGACGTGCTCGAAGCGTTCGACATTGGCGGGCCAGACGAGGTCTGGCGGATATTGCGGCCCGGCGACCACGAACCGGAGCTCGGGCGCGCGACGGGCCGGCTCCAGCAGCAGCCGCTCGAGCACCGGCTGCCGGTCGGCACTGTAGGTGCCGAGATAGGAGAGGTCCCAGCGCTTCGGCCGGGTCTGCGGCCGGTACAGGTCGGGATCGACGCAGCAGTAGAGCGCGGCGGCTCGCGGTGCGCCATACTGCGATCGGAGGCGATCGAGCGTCGGTCCACCGGTAAACGACAGGTAGAGGTCGTAGCGGGCGATCTGACCGGGGTCGAGGTAAGCGCAGGTGCCCGCCGCCAAGGCCGCCAGCGTCACCGGTGTGTCGATGTCGTAGAACGCCTTCACCCCCTTCGCGGTCGCGAACACGAAGTCGCCAACCGCCACGCCGTCGGGCACATACGAGCCGACGATGACCGCATCGGCGCCGGCGATCAGATCGCGATGGTGTTGCAGGTCGCCCAACTCGCGATAGAAGACGAGGCGGCAGAAGTCGGGGTCTGCGAGGTCGCGGGCCGGACCCGAATACCAAGGTACGTCGCGCTCGAGGAAGGTTACCTCGTGCCCGCGCGCCGCAAAGGCCTTCAGCAGCGATCGGTAGGTGGTGGCGTGGCCATTACCCCAAGACGACGACAGGCTCAGGCCAAGGACAACCAGCTTCACGCGAGCGCCTTCTCGCGCCGCGCCGCGCGCTCGGCCTTCAGGATCCGGTCGACCTCGGCGCCCCGCCGCGCGTAGGTGTGGTCGCGCAGGATTCGCTGCCGGGCGGCCTCTCCGATGTCGCGGGCCCGCGCGGGCGTCAGCGCCTCCACATGGGCCGCCACCTCGGCGCCATCGCGGGCGACCAGCACCTCGGTATTTTCTTCGAGGAACAGCTCGAGCCCGACCCAGGCGTCGGTGATCAGGCAGGCACCAGCGCCGGCCGCCTCGAAGACCCGGGTCGCGGGTGAGTAGCCGACGCTGGCCATCGAATCGCGGGCGATGTTCAGGACAGCCGTCGGGGAGGTGTTGAAGGCGTTATGCTCGCGTGTGTAGACGTGCCCGATGTGGCGCACGTTGGCCGGCATGGCCTTGTCGTGCCAGCCATTGCCGCCAATCAGGAAGCTTCGTTCCGGCAAGGCTGCCGCGGCGCGCAGGAAGAATTCTTCGACGCGCGCCTCGCGATCAGGCAACCGATTGCCAAGAAACGAGAGATCGGCGCGGAAGCGCGGATCGGCCGGCACGGGGTGATGGGTCGAAGGATCGAGCGCGTTGTAGATCGGAATGCAGCGGCGTGCGCCAAACCCCTCGTAGGCCGAGATCACCGGTGGACCGCCGCCATAGGTGAACACGAAGTCAAGGCCCGGCAGCGCCGCATGCATCGGGTGCGCGGGATCGGCGCGAAGTTCGGCCAGCGTGGCGGGCGCATCGACATCCCAGAAGATACGAATCGCATCCGGACGAGCGGCCGCCATCACACCGTGCAGCAGCTCGGTGTCGAAGACCCCGACGCCGCTCGCCTTGACCACGACGTCGGCGGCCGCGGCCTCTTCGATCACGCGCTTCGCGGCTTCGATCGTCGCATCGTAGACCACGACGTCGGCCCAATCCGGCGGCTCGATGTCCCGATGCTGCTGCCTGTCGAACGCATCGGGCTCGTAGAACGTGACCGCATAGCCGCGCCGGGCCAGATCGCTGATGATGCCGCGATAGTAGGTGGCCGCCCCATTCCAGTAGGACGACAGCAGGCTCGAACCGTAGAAGGCGATCTTCATCAACCTATCCGTATGATTGCGGCGGTGCGCATCACGATGCCATCGCGGCGGGCGCGCGGATCTGGCGCAGGATCGCCAAGAGTTCGTCCACGCGATGGGCGCAGGAGTGTCGCGCCTCGATGGTGGCGAGCCCATGCTGCGCCAGGGCTGATCGAAGCCCGGGGTCGTTTCGCACGGCGCGAAGATGCGCCGTCATCTCCGCCTCGTCCCGCGCCATCAGAAAGTCCGCGCCGATCGAGAACAGATGCTCGCTGTCGGACCAGGGTGCGGAAACCAGAGGGATACCGCAGGCCAGCGCTTCGAAGACACGGATGGTGGGAATGCCCGGAAGGCTGGTGACATAGAACCGGCGCGGCACATGGACGGTCGCGAGATGGCGGGCGAACACGCCGGGAGCCGCAGCGTTCGGCAGCCAACCCTTGTAGGCGATGCCATACCGCCGCAACGTGGCCCGCGCGGCCTCCGGATAGCGCACGCCGTAGATGTCGAGATCGAGAGCCGCGTTCTGCGCCGGGCGGAACAGGAACTGCTCGAGTTCGGTGCTGCGCTCGTCGTCGCCCCAGTTGCCGATCCAGACGAGGCCCTGGCGTCCTTCGGGCAGTTCGCCGACGTGGAGGACGGAAAACATGGGTATCGGCCGCCTCGTGCCAGACGAAGACGCGGTCGCCCCAGCCCCAGCGGCGGTAGACGGCCGCGAGCGTCTCGCCGAAGGCCAGAACCCCATCGTAGCCGTCGAGATCGAAGGCGCGGATGGCATTCGGGTCGCTGACCGCGCGATGATGAGTATCGTGGAACAGCAGCGTGAAGCGGGCGCCGGAGCGACGTAAGCTCCCAATCCGCTTCACAAGCGCGGGCTCGTTCCACTCGTGCACGATGACGAGATCCGCCCCATCGCAGAGTGATGCGAGATCGGCGTCCGCGCCGTACTCCGTAGATCTCAGACCCGCATAGGCCTCGTTGAACGCCCGGAGCGCCGCCTCGGTCCGGCATCGCGCAGAAGGTTATCCAGGCTCCAGCTACCCGTCGGCTCGAACGCTTCGACGTCATGCCCCCGCCGTTTCAACTCGCTGAGCACGCCGCGCAGAAAATGCGCGTTGCCGTGGTTCCAGCAGGAAACAAGCGAATGGGTGAAGTAGGCGACCTTCAAGGCACCGCACTCCGCGACGCTTCGACTGCCGTATCGATCCAATTCCTCCCGTCATGCTGAGCCGGCCCGTAGGGCCGAGTCGAAGCACGTCGATCCTGCGTCCTTCGACTCGGCCGCTCGGCGGCCGGCTCAGGATGATCGGGGTAAGAGGCAGGCCCTCACTGCCCAGTCTCAATGCCCGCCGCAGCAGGCGGTCTCGAGTTCGGCGAGAGGTACCGGCCGCTCGTCCTGGATCTCGCTGAAGGCATCGAACTGAGCCAGGTAGTGGGCGTGGGCCCGCTCCCAGGCCTGATCGTCCGGCAGTCCCCACAGCTTGCGGTAGTCGGGCGAGCTTGGGTACGGGTACAGCGGCACAGGATCATTGGCCCACACACCTTTGGCGCGCAGATTCTCGCGCCAGCTGTCCACCAGCGAGGGGTCGTCGTTGGCGGTTTCGATCAGATTGGCCTGGACGAACGGCACCGTCCGGCGCGCGTAGATCAGACGCTCGGCCAGGTCGTCGGTCGACATCCGACACTGCTTGTCGAGCATGGCGCGACCCTCGACCGTGAGGCTCTCGACCCCAGCCTCGATCGAAACGCAGCCGGCCGCGCCCAGCAAGTCCAGCATATCGGGCTTCCACAGGTCGATCCGCGTCTGCAGGCCGAATTCGATCGGGCGGGACACCAGCGCCTCGAGCAGCGGCTTGTTGGGCAGGAAGATCTCGTCGATGAAGTAGACGTACTCGACGCCCTGCGCGATCAGCCCGTCGATCTCGGCCAGCAGCGGCTCCAGATCCCGCTTGCGGTACTTGTCGCGGAAATCGATCTTGGCGCAGAAGGAGCAATGATAGGGGCAGCCGCGCGAGGCCTCCACTTCGGCGCCCGGCCGTTCGGGTTTGCGATCGAAACGGTGATGATGGTGGTGGTGCCGGGCGACCCATTCGTCGGGCCAGCGCAGCGCCGGAAGGTCGGTGAACCGAGCCGCGTGCGGGCCGCCCGTCACGCGCACTGCCTCGCCGTCGCGGAATGCGATCGACGGGGTCGTGGCGAGAGGGTCTTCGGCTGCGAGCTGTGCGACGATCTCCTCACATTCGCCGCGCACGACGATGTCGACCCCGAGCTTCTGCAGCGTCGTCTGCGGCGTCGCCGAGCCATGCGGCCCCACCGCAACGGTGCGTCCACCACGCTCGCCGAGTGCGACGAGGAACTCGCGGGGAATGCGCAGCTCCGGCTGAGCACAGCGCCAGAACAAGTAGCTCGGGGCCGTGGCCAGGACGGTCATCGCTGGGCCGAAGGCGGCGACCGCGTCGGCCAGCTCTGCATTCGGAATGTCGCAGAGATGACCGTCGAGCATCAGCACCTCGTGCCCCGCGGCCTCGAGTAGCGCTTTCGAATAGCCGAGCTCCAGAGGCAGATGCGGCGAGCGGCAGCCGAAGTAGATGCTGCGTCCGAAATCCCAACGCGGGTTGACCAGGGCCACTCTCACGGCGTTGGCTCCAGAACGGCTTGAGGAAGGGAAATGCCGCGCTCGGCGGCGAGCCACCGAGTCAGGCCCGCAACACCGTCCTGCCAGGCAACCGGGCGCCGCAGGCGAAGCTCGTCGGAGACCGCACGCCGATCCGACACATAGTACTTCTGATCGCCAGGCCGCCAGTCGAACGATTCGACCGCCACGCTCCGGCCGACGAGCCGTTCCAGATGGCGCAGCAGCTGGCGCAGACTGACGGCGTTGGCCGGTCCGCCCCCAAGGTTGAAGGCGCGTCCCTTCACCCGATCGATGTTCCGCCAAACTGCCAGATAAGCCGCGACGGCGTCCGAGACGTCGAGGATGTCACGCACCTGGCAACCGTCGCCGAACAGGGAAATCGGCCGGTTCTCCAACGCACGGATCGCAAAGTGCGCCACCCAGCCCTGATCCTCGGTTCCCATTTGGCGCGGCCCATAGATGCAGCTCATGCGCATCACGGCCGTCGGCACGCCAAAGGAGCGTGCATAGTCGAGCACGTATTGGTCGGCGGCCCCTTTCGAACAGCCGTAGGGCGTGTGGAAGTCGAGCGGGCGGGATTCGCCGATCCCGTGGTCACGCACGGCAGGATCGTCAGGAACATAGGCGTCGTTCGTGCGGGTAAGGGCCACGTCGGCGAGATCGCCGTAGACCTTGTTGGTCGAGGCGAAGACCAAAGGCGGCGGCTCAGCGCGGCGCCGCAGCGCCTCGAGCAGATGGACGGTGCCCTCGACGTTGGTCGTAAAATCCTCGATCGGCTCGACCATACTGGTTGTGACGGCCACCTGGGCCGCGAAGTGAAACACCGCGTCCGTTTGAGCGACGGCCTCCCGCAATATAGCGCGATCACGGATGTCCGCATTCACATGGGTAATGAGGCTGGCATGCCGGTCGATCAGCCAAGCCAGGTTGCTCTCGGTGCCTGGGCGAACCAGCGAGTCGTAGACGACCACCGGGTGACCCGCCCCGGCCAGGCGGTCGACAAGATTGCTGCCGATGAACCCCGCGCCGCCGGTGACGAGGACGCGAGGCTGAACCTCGGACGTCACGCGACCAACCCCCGCGATTCGAGCTCGCGACGCGCTTCGCCGACGCGGTCGTTCGCTTCCTGTTGTCCGACCCACTCGGCCAATTCCTGGAGGCCAGCCCGGAAATCCTGTTGCGGCTCGTAGCCCAGTTCTTCCATCGCCTTGTCGATGTCGGGGATGCAGTGCCTGATGTCGCCGGCGCGTGCCTGGCCGGCGATCTCCGGCTTGAGATCCGGTCGGCCCATGGCTTCGGCCAGCAGGGTCGCGACCTCGTTGACCGAACGGTCTTCCCCGCTGCCGATGTTGTAGACGCCGCCTGCGGCTTTGGGATGATCGAGCGCCAGCAGGAAGGCGCGGGCCACGTCCTCCACATGGACAAAATCCCGCCGCTGCGCGCCATCCTCGAAGATCACCGGCGGCTTGCCGTTGTGGATGCGCGACGCGAAGATCGCCAGGACACCCGTGTAGGGGTTGGATAAGGCCTGCCCCGGCCCGTAGGCGTTCCACAGCCGAAGCGCCACGCCTTCCATGCCGTAGGCCGGAGCCAGTGTGAGGGTCAGTCGCTCCTGCACGAACTTCGTGATCGCGTACACCGAGGCAAGCGTCGGACGCTTCCACTCGGGTGTGGGGATCGGTTCCATCGGGCGACCGGCGGCGTCAAGCGGATCCCAGTTCGTGTCGCCGGGGCGGCGCGGAGCCCGCAGGATGTCCTCGTGCGTGTTCCCTTCGCTGTCGCGGTAGAGACCCTCGCCGTAGATGCTCATCGAGGAGGCGACGACGACGCGCTTCACCGGCTGCTCGATCAGCGCCTGGAAGAGGACAGCGGTGCCGAGATCGTTGACCGACACATAGCGGTCGATCGCATACATGCTCTGGCCCACTCCGACCTCGGCAGCGAGGTGCACGACCTTGTCGATCCCCTTCAGCGCTCCCTTCACGACCGACAGGTCCCGCACATCGCCAGCGATAAAGCTGACCGCGGGGTCGACCGAACCCGGCACCCGACCGCTGCTGCCGTGCACCTGCTCGATCAGGCTGTCGAGAATGGTTACGCGATCACCCCGGGCGAGCAATTGGGCTGTAACGAAGCGCCCGATGAAACCCGCTCCGCCCGTGATCAGAATGTTTTGCGCCATACGGTCGATTCGTCTCCGCGGTGAAGTCTAAGATTCGACGCCGAATGGTTCGACAACTCCGTCGGCCCCGCGACGTTCCGTAGCAGGATCAAGCCTTGGGAGCGCTTCCAGTTCGGCGGGCTCGCATCCGAAACGGGTCAGGTGCGCCACGGCGCGATCACCACGTTGGTCCGCGGACCGCCGTGTTCGAGGAGCATCTTGCGCAGACGCTCGGCGCGGTTGTTGTGCAGAACGTACTCCCACCAGCGCCGCTTTATGAGCTCCGGGATCAACACTGCGACGGCCCGCCCGGGGGTAGCCTCGTCGAGTTCGGCGATGAGGGACAGCAAGGGTTCGTGCATCTCGCGATAGGGGGCGTGCAACAACTTGAGCTGAGGGGCTTTCAGCCCTCGCTGCAGAATGGGCGCGACAACTTCGGTCTGCCACTGGCGCTTGAGGGCTTCGGTGTCCTCATCGGACTCCGGCCCTGCGACGCCGAGCAGATGGACGGCGATAACGTCCGGGGAGAGCGTCAAGGCGAAATGGATGGCGCGGTCGGCCATGCGGTTCCGCCCCTCGACCGCGACAAGCACGGTCGGTGGCCCCAGGTCCCCCAACACAAGGCAGCCCTGGCACCGAAGCCCCGCATCGAGCCGGTCGTAGTAGCGGCGGATGGCCAGCAAAAGTGCGATGATGGCCGGGATGGCCAGAACGGTGATCCACGCGCCCTCGACGAACTTGGCGGCGAGGATCACAGTCAGGGCAAGAACCGTGGTGCCGGCCCCGAGCGCGTTGATACCGAGCCGGGTCGAATTGCGCGGGCCTTTCCGGCGCCAGTGCACCACCATGCCGATCTGACTCATCGAGAACGTGAGGAACGCGCCGATCGCGAACAGCGGAATAAGGCGGTCCGTGATGCCGCCGAACAGGATCAGCAGACCGCCCGCGCTCACTGTGAGAACGAAGACCCCCACCGAATAGACCAGCCGACGGTCGGCAACCGCGAAAGAGCGGGGCAGGAATCCGTCGCTGGCCACGATCCGACAGAGGCGCGGGAAGCCCACGAAGCTCGTGTTGGCGGATAGGCAGAGAACCGCGAGCAGGCTGGTCATCGCGACGTAGTAAATCACCCCGTGCCCGGCGACCGCGGCCGTCAACTGCGATAACACGCTCTGGTAATCAGGCTTGGTCTGTTCGGTCGCCGCCAATCCGTAGAAGTGCGCGACCGTCGCGATGCCGGCGAGAAGCAACCCGAGCACGACGCAGATCACGGTCAGTGTCCGATGGGCCTCCTCGACCACGGGCTCCTTGAACGCGCCGACGCCGTTCGACACCGCTTCGACGCCGGTCATGGCGGTGCAGCCGCTCGCGAATGCCCGCATGAACAGCCACGCGCTCATCGCGCCGGTCGCCTCGGCGAGGTGCGGTGGAGCGATGACGGGCTGCGGGTGGCCGCCCGTCGCCGCGATATTCCACAGCCCCGTCGCGACCAGCCCCAGAAAACTCGCGACAAAGATGTAGGTCGGCAGCGCGAAGAGCCATCCCGCCTCGACGGTTCCGCGGAGGTTGGCCACCGTGATCAGGAAAAGAATGCTGAGGCACAGCGTCAACGTCCAAGGCTGCAGGGCCGGGAGCGACGAGGTGAGCGCGCCGACGCCCGCCGAAATGCCCACCGCCACGTTCAGGATGTAGTCGATCATCAGCGCGGCAGCGGCCAGGAGGCTCGCCGGGCGCCCGAGGTTCTCCTTCGCCACCGTGTAGGCGCCGCCGTTGGTCGGATAGGCGACGACGGTCTGCCGATACGAGAGATACAGAATCGCGAGAAGGGCGACGATCGGCGCCATCACCCAGCCGATCCAGGCGAGGCTCGCCGCGCCAAGCGGCATCAGGATCGTAAGCGCCGCCTCCGGGCCGTAGGAAGCCGACCCGAGCCCGTCGAGCCCCATGGCCGGGACGGCTTCAAACCAGCCAATTCGGCGCGTGTCCTGTTCACGATTGGACAGTCGCCGGCCGAGAACAACATCGAGAAACGCCATGTGATCAGCCTAATCAACCCGGCTCCGAGAACGCCGGGCCAAGGTGGTTGATCCGGCCTTTCCGCCGGAGAGGCTGTCGATCGGCAGAACGGGACGATGAACCGCACCGCGGGATACTTTCAACGCGCCGGACGCGTGGCATGACCACCCAAGACAGGCAAGGTCAGGCGACCTCATCCGCCATGGTGGCACCTCGCTGGCCGAGGGGCTTCCCCACCCCCTTCGTCGTATCCTTGGCGGTCTGGTGCTCCGTCTCGGCGTTGATCTCGGCGCCGACGAGCACGATGGTCGTGGAGATCCAGATCCAGGTCATGAAGCCGATCGCAGCGCCCAGGGAACCGTAGGTCTCGTTGTAGCTGCCGAACTTGCTCACATACCAGGAGAAGAGCATCGATCCGATCAGCCAGGCCACCGCTGCAAAGCCGCTGCCCCAGCTCACCCATCGCCAGCGCGGCCTTTGCCGGCTTGGCCCGTAGCGGTAGAGGACCGCCAGACCCAGCATGACCAGAACCAGCAGTATCGGCCAGCGCGCGATCCCGATCAGCAGCTTCAGCGCAGGCCCGATGCCGCCGATGTTGAAGATGACGGGCGCAAGCACGACGCTGGCAAGCGCGAGGAGCAGGAACGCGATCGCCCCCACCGTGAAGAGCAGGGACGTTGCGTTGAGCAGCACGAAGCCCCGCTTTTCCTTCTCGTCGTAGACGATGTTCAGCGCGTCGAACATCGCCTTCATTCCCGCATTGGCACTCCAGAGGGCGGTGCCGAGACCGACGATCGTTCCGAGCCCGAGCGATCCTCGCGGCTTCGATGCGATCCGCTTGACCTGCTCCCCGATTACATCCAGGGCTCCGCCGGGCATGATGCCGGACATGGTGTCGAGATGCTGGGAGATTGTATTCGGGTCGGCAAACAGACCGTAGAGCGAAACCAGCGCGACGATCGCGGGGAAAATGGCCAGCAGAGCGTAAAAGGTCACGCTGGCCGCCACCGCGAGCACCCGGTCATTACCGATTTCCGCGTACACGCGTTTCAGGATGTCCCACCAGCCCTGGGTTGGCACCTGGCTCGGCGCGTCCGCGGAGCGACCGCGTTCCCCCACCGGCTTGTCGTCGTTCGCTGCATCCGCCCGACGGCTGGCTCGCGGCAGTGGCACGGCGGCGTAGGGTTGTCCGGACACAGGTTTTTTGACGACGATTCCCGCAAGGACGCCGATCAGCAGTGCCGCCCACCAGCGCGGCGGCACGTTCCCTCCGGGAACTCTTGAAAGCTCTGCTTCTGGCACGAGGGGCCACTCCTAATCCGGACAGCGGCAGTCAACCGGCGATGGCGCCCAAGCGTTCCGTCCGGCCATCTCGGGGCGACTTCGCTCAGGACCAAGCGGCCGCGGGGTTCCTCATCCGGTGCCTTTCGGCATGGACCCAATGTCGGTTCAAGCGAGTTGGTCCGCCGACATCTGGTTGCGTTCGACTTCGATCCGGACCGCATACTGCGTTTCCGTCGATCTAGCGCACGCGAAATCGCTGCGCAGCAGCTGCACGTCTTAAATCGAACCCGGGCAGCTGAAGGCGGCGGCCTGAAGAGCAGAGTGGGAACTCCGCTCGTCACGCGGAGCCAAAATTTGCCGATACGCAAACACGATGGCCGAACACTCGAATTGGTGCTCGGAGCGACCCTCGCAGCCCTAGCCGCGGCCGCAGTTTACAACCACGCGAAGGCCGACCGCGCGGAAGAGGAATCACCGCCGGCCGGACGGTTCATCACGGTTGAGGGCGTGCGCCTCCACTACGTGGATCGCGGGCAGGGCCGGCCGCTGGTGCTGCTCCACGGCAACGGGGCGATGATCCAGGACATGCAGGCGAGCGGCATTTTGCCACGAGCCGCCAAGCACTACCGGGTCATCGCCTTCGACCGGCCCGGGTTCGGGTACAGCGAACGACCGCGCTCAACCGTCTGGACACCAAGCGCGCAGGCTGCCCTGCTGCACAAGGCCCTGCAGCAGCTCGGAATTGAGCGGCCCATCGTGGTGGGCCACTCCTGGGGCACCCTGGTCGCCATCGCAATGGCACTCGACTTCCCGCAGGACGTCGCGGCGCTCGTTCTGCTCTCGGGCTATTACTTCCCGACGCTTCGTGCCGATGCGGTGCTGGGATCGTCCCCTGCAGTGCCTGTCGTCGGGGATGTCCTGCGCCATACGATATCGCCGGTGGTGGGGCGGCTCATCGCACCTGCGATCGAGCGAAGACTGTTCGCGCCCTCGCCCGTCTCGCAGAGTTTCGCACGATTTCCACTGGAGATCGCGTTGCGGCCCGCGCAGATCCGCGCCGCAGCGGCCGATACGGCCATGATGGTGCCGGCAGCCGCTCTCCTCAGTCCGCGCTACGATGAACTCACGCTCCCTGTAATCATTCTCGCCGGAGACGGCGATAAGATCGTGGATTTCCACCGCCAATCCGAGACCCTGCATGAACGTCTCCCGCACAGTCGCCTCGTGCGGATCCCCGACGCGGGTCACATGATCCACCACATCGCTCCCGATCGCGTGCTTGAAGCGATCGACCTTGCTGCCGAGGCCGCCAGACCCGAGCGGCCGGCGCAGGATGCAGCGCTGCCGAAACCGCCTGAAGCGGTCTCCGCCTGAGGCCGGTGGTCCTGCCGGCCAACTTCATGGGGGGGTCGCGCCGCCCGGGATCGACGCAAACCCCCACAAAAGGTCGCGCCGGCGTCTCTACGCAACCCGAGAGCTTCGCTGACCTGCATAGCAGGATCTCGCCGGTGTCTCAGGTCAGACCGCGCCAATGCGCTTCGCGCTCGGCCGTTCGAATCGCCTCGCTCGTCAGTTTCTGTGCCTCTTCGACGTGGATCGAATGAGCCCAGCAGACGGTCTCGAGCCGTGGCTTCGTGTCATTCAGCGGGACCCGGAAGAGCCACTCGTGCCGGTCCATGCTCACGATCCGGAGCGTCCGCGGCACGGCACAAGCCGTGAGATAGAATGTGCCCATTTGATGCACCTCTTGGTTGCGAGATGCACCTGCGCAAGGACCGAGCCAGGTATCCCGCTTCGAAACGGGATACTCACAGTCCGGCGTTGCGGCCGGATGGCGTCAGCGCCTGCGAAGAACGAGCCCGAAGAGGCTCCTTGCGTTCGTCACGAAGTTTCTCCCAAACACCGGCGCACTTCGCGCAGGCAGCGGAACGCTACGAACCGAGAGGTGAGGGGGCGTGTGAACGGGCCGGCTGTCGCTCATAGGTCCAATTCATCGGCTTTGGCTGAGCTGATGTTGTCCTGTGTTCCCGTGTAGTGGCCGCCGCCGATCTTGGTCACGATCCCTTGCTTGTGCTCCAAATCACTCCGCAGATCGACAATGAGATCGGCCTGTTTCTCTGCGTGGGTGATCAGAGCTTCGGTGACGTCGATCAGCGCCGCGTGGATCCGCTCTGCATCCTCTGCATTGCGAGCTTCGAGCAGGATCGCGCGCAGTTCGCGGAGCGGCTGCGTGGCCTTGCCGGGCGTTTCTGACATCGTGCTTCCCATTCTGCTGCCTCGACCGCAACTCTCGTAGATGGCCTCAGCAGTCTCGTCACGGCGAATGCCGCCGCCTACCCTACCCAATCCTGCAGGCTTCGTCCCGGGCCGCTTGAGGCTTGCGCGTGCGCTGGCTCTCCAGCTCTCTGTGCTCTGATCGCTCTTTGCCAACGGGCTCCAAGGTCCAGCTGCTGCGACCCGTACGCAGGCATCTTGAGGCATTCAGTGTTTGAGCGAGCGAAATCTCTTCAGTCTCGATAACCTCTCGACATCCACTGCATCGAACACCGCGGGATTTTTGCCCTGGTCCCGATAAAGGCTGACCACGGTTCCGTTCTCCCGTGCCGTCAGAAACCGGCGGATGGCCGCGCGGAGCGACAGGTTGCCCACACCCGAAATATAGACCGTCTCGTCTGGCTCGGCATCGTCATAAGTCTCGTCAGTCACAGCTGATCCATGTCCGTGAACAAGTCGAAGCAGGAGCCGATCTGGAGGAACCGCGATCCGTTCCGGCCGACGATCGTCCTCCGAACCTTTGCGCTCATCCTCACGTGTTGGCTTCGGGTGAAAACCCTCGCGGCCCAGGCTGTCATGAACGCCGCGGCCGGGGCTTACCATAGAACTTCTGATCGGCTGCCATGGTGGGCGAAGTGTCCCGCCTCCCGCGCCGCCACAAAACTGCTACACTTGAAGAATGATGACCTGGACCGAAGAGACCTTCCGGGCTGCGCTGGAAGGGGGCGAGTTCGAGCTGTTTTACCAGCCTCAGGTGACAGGCGACGGCCGCACGGTCGCGGGCGCGGAAGCGCTCGTGCGGCGAATCACGCCTGACGGGACGGTGTCGGGCCCGGGCAGCTTCGTCGGCGCCTTCGAGCGGCTTGGCTTCATCGGAGAGCTCACGACGCATCTGTTCCCGAAGGTCTGCGCGGCGACCAAGCGATGGCCCGGGCTCAAGGTCGCGGTCAACTTTTCGCCGACCGAATTCCGGACCCGCGGGCTGGTCTCCCGTCTCATCGCGGCGGCGGAGGCGGCGGGCGCCGATCCGCGTCAAATCGAGATCGAGATCACCGAAGGTCTGTTCTTCGAGGATCCGGATCGCGCCGAGAGCATGCTGGGCGAGCTGCGTGCCGCCGGCTTCTCGATCGCCCTCGACGATTTCGGCACGGGATACTCGAGCCTCGCCTATCTGCTGCGGTTTCCTGTCGACAAGATCAAGATCGACCGCTCGTTCGTGCAGGATGTGCCGCGCTCGCTGAAAGCCGCGGCCATTATCCACGCCTTGATCGCGCTCGCACGGGCGATCGGCCTCAAGGTGGTGGCCGAGGGGGTCGAGACGGAGGAACAACGCGTGTTCTTGAAAGCAGCGGGGTGCCACCTGCTGCAGGGCTACCTGTTCTCGCCGCCCGTGCCGGCACGCGAGTTCGACAAGCTGCTGGCCGCAAGCACCGCGTCGTCAGCTCCTGGGACCCCCGCGCCGCCAGCTACTGGGTAAGAACCACCTTGTTATTCTGCGGCCCGACGCCGGGCGGAACCGGTACGTCGGTCGCGGTGTAGTTGCTGTTCAGAACGAGCGTCGGACCTGCGCTGAGTTCCAGCGTGCGGGACACCACCACCGTGTAAGCCGAATTTTCGGCGACGGGGGCCGTGGACCCGATGAAAAGCCGCCCCTGGGGCAGATAGATCGTTCCAAGCAGCGTCTGGGCATTGTTGCTGAGGATCTGGTGCAGCTGGTTCTTGGGCAGCTTGCGATCCTCGAAGAAGAGAAGCCCTGCCAGCGTCCCGGTCTTGGGCGCGGTCAGGTTGATCGTCGAGTTCGTGTCGAAGTAGATCGTGGTCCCCGGTGCAGGCCCACTCGTCTTGGGCCCCGGGCCGGGCGCGACCTTGGGCAATGGCGGCAAGCCTGGCAGATACTTGGTCAGGAAAAAGCCGACATTGGTGCCGTTCAGCGTGGCCCCCTGATCGACCACCAGTGGACCACCGGAAATGACGTAGGTGCCCGGCTGAAGGTTCACGACGGCCCCAGCCGTCGCTTTCAGGCCGCCGCAGTAGATGCCGGGCATCAACGTCCTGCTGGTGTTTGCGACCAAGTTCAGCTGATCGCACAGCCACCCCACGGTGGGCTGCGGTCGCGACGCGAGCGGATCCGCCACCGAGGGGCAACCCGACTTTGGCTGGGGGGCAAAATTGGGGAAGTTCCCCTTCTTTCCGCCGACCGCGCAGGTATAGGCCGTCTTCAGGATCGCGCTCTGGTCGGCGTTGATGCTGAGATCGCTCTTCGAATCGGAATAGACCTCGCATCCCCGGGCATCGACGACGGCGCTCGTGTCCAGGGTGACGGCGCCCATTACGCCGGGGTCGAGCGCGAGCGCGCAGAGAGGCGGCCCGCCGGTGGCGTGAGCGCGGGCATGGGCACTCACGTTGAAGATCGAGGGGTTCAAAAGCGAGCCGAACAAGGACGGCACGGTTCTGACGATCGTCACGTCGATGCCGGAGTTGCTGTCGACCAGGCTGGCGTTGACGGTGTCGACGACACCCTTGCCGCCGGTCAGTTGTGCCCGCGCGATGGCGACGGCCCCGGCGGCGGCGGAGTTGATGTCGGGATTGGTCAGGTTCAGCTGCTTGGCGGCGCCAAGGGCGGCCGAATCGGCAATGGTCTGCAGGCGCTCCTTGGTCATGACGAGAACGGCGTACTGCGTTCCGGCGGCACCCGCGAAAACCAGCGTGGGAAGCGCGACGGCGGCAAGCGTGCTCGTCGAGCCGCGCTTGTCGCGGCACAAAGCCTGCGCGCTACGCAGCAGTCCGTCGGTCAGCCAGGACAAAGGCCGCTGGCGTGGCAGGCGCCTCAGGAGCGTGCCGAGGCCGGTCATGCGGCCAAGTTCGCCTGGCCTGCTGTGGCAGTCGCGGCCTGGCGGCTCGCTCGCAACACGTAGCGAATCTGGTACGCCAGAAGACGCCAATTCACCGGCTTGCTGATGAAGGACGTGGCGCCAAGCTCGTACGCCCGGTCGATCGACACGATATCCTCGCGCCCGGTGACCACGATGACCGGGAGGCCTTGCGTGCGCGGGTCGGCACGCAGGCGCTCAAGAACCTCGAATCCGGTCATGCCCGGCATGTCGATGTCGAGCAGCACGAGATCGAACGCCTGCTTCGCAACGGCATCGAGCGCCGCCAACCCGCCGTTCGCCGTCTCCACCTCGGTGGTCGGACTCGCCAGGTAGACGCCGGCGAATTCACGCATGATGGGGTCGTCGTCGACCGCGAGGATCCGAGCCTCGTCGGCCAAGACATAGAAGAAATGGGATTGGGTCATCGCTGGCCTGAGTATCTGGGCCAATCTGGTCGAGAAGTTTGAATCTTCTCTAAGGAAGGTGATTAAGAGGCCGTTGAGAAGACCGTGACAAATTTGGTCGCGGAGTTCCCGATTTGCGCTTGTCCATCAGCCAGAAGCTCGCCGCGAGCATCGCCATTTCGGTCGCATTGTCGGGCATGCTGACGGGAGCCGTGGCGCTGCGGCAGGACTATGTTCGCTACGCGACGAGCCACCGGGACAACCTGCTTGCCGCTGCTTCGGCCTTTTCGGCGGCTGTCGCGCACCCCGTCGCAGAGGGTGACCGGGACAAGGTTTTCGATGCGCTGCGCGGCCTGGGCGACATCCCGGATTTTCAGCATGCGACAGTTCGCGACAAGGACGGCAAGGTTCTTAGCGATGTCGGAATGTCGGCGCGGCTCGATGGCGACGCCGTTCTCGAACTCGTCGGGCGAGGGTGGTTCGCTTTCGCATCTGTTCACCAGTCACTCGATCGAGGTCGTCGTCCCCATTGTCGACGCCGGCGTCGAGGTCGGCCATCTCGACGTGCTCAGCGACGCCGGGGATCTCTTCGAAGGACTCATCCGGTCCGCTTTGATGAGCCTGGCCGGGACAGCGCTGGCCCTGGTGGTCGGTCTTGCGCTTGCGACGCGTCTGCACGCCGCGATCATCCGCCCACTGAAGCGGCTCACCGAAGCCATGACGCGGGTCCGCGACGAGCACGACTATTCCGCACAGCTGCCCGAACAGGGCCGTGACGAGATCGGTGTCCTGGTCTCGGGCTACAACGCCATGCTGTCGGATATCCGCGAGCGCGATCAACGTCTCGTGCTGCACCGCGATCGGCTCGAGCAGGACGTGGCCGATCGAACCCAGGATCTTGCGGTGGCTCGGGACGAGGCGGAACGCGCCAACGCCGCGAAATCCGACTTTCTGGCCACCATGAGCCACGAGATCCGCACGCCGATGAGCGGCCTTTTGGTGATGGCGGAACTCCTGGCCTCGGGCGAACTGCCGCCGCGCTCGCGGCGCTACGCCGAAGTGATCTCGCAGTCCGGGCAGGCCCTGCTCGCCATCATCAACGACATCCTCGATTTCGCGAAGATCGAGGCGGGCAAGATGGAGCTGGAGAGCGTCGCGGTCGACCTCGAGCAGGTGACCGGGACCGTTCTCAATCTGTTTCATGCCCGCGCACGCGAGAAGGGCCTCGACCTTGCGGCACGGATCAGCCCGGACGTTCCAGCAACCATTGCGGCGGACCCGGTTCGGTTGAACCAGATCATCAGCAACCTCGTCGGCAACGCCCTGAAATTCACCGAGCGGGGTTCGGTGGCGATCGAGATCAGCCGGCTCGCGGGACCTGATTGTGCGCTGCGCGTCGCCGTCACGGATACGGGCATCGGAATTCCCGCGGACAAGCTTGGGGCGATTTTCGAAGCGTTCGGCCAGGCGGACCAATCGACGACGAGGCGGTTCGGCGGCACCGGCCTGGGCCTTGCGATCTCGAACCGCCTCGTTCGCGCGATGGGCGGTGTCCTTCGTGTCGAAAGCCGGCCGGGCGAGGGCTCGAGCTTTTTCTTTGAACTGCGGCCAACGACAGCCTCTGCTGCCCACGTCTGGCCCCAGGCCGGTCGCGACGGCACCCGAGTGTCCGCGCGCATGGTCGTGGCGGGCGACGCCACCCGACGTGCGATTGCAGCGATGCTGGACGCCTCGGGCTTTGCTGTCGATTCGACAGCGGAGGACCTGCGAGATGCTGAACATTGCCGCCTGCTGATTGGCGACGCCGCACGGCTGCTTGCGGCGCCGGCACGCCCTGCCGCCGACTACGTCGTGGCGCTGGCCGAGCCCGACGATGCCGACACCGGATTGGCCGGCCGCGCCGATCTTGTTTTCACCCGCCCCATTCTCCCGGCGGAACTGCGAACCATGCTCGGCCAGGTGGCGCGCGGGGAGCCGTTGCATGCATCGGCTCGTGCCCGACAGACCAAACAGCTCCCCTCCTATCCCCAGGCGAGGGTGCTCGCGGCGGACGACGCCATCGTCAACAGAGAGGTGCTCTCGGAAGCCTTGCGCCGGTTCGGCATCCAGCCCCTCTTCGTGACGAATGGTGCGGAGGCGCTCGAGGCCTTGGCCCGCGAGCCGTTCGACCTCGTTCTGATGGACGGCAGCATGCCCGTGCTCGACGGTTTCGAAGCGGCACGGCGTAGACGCAGCCAGGAGACCGAAGAGCATTTGCCGCGCACGCCCATCATCGCCCTGACCGCGCACGTCGTCGGCACGGCCGCGACGGCTTGGCGGGATGCCGGCATGGATGGCATCCTTCACAAGCCGTTCACGATGGACGATCTGGATCGTTGCCTCGCGACATGGCTCGGCGGCGCGACCGCGCAACCGGCGTCAGAGCCCGTGGCGTTCGACGGAGAGATCCCGCTGCTGAACAGCGCGATCCTGGACGACATCGCCAGCATGAGTGGTGCGAGTGGCGGCGGCTTTGCGCAGCGCGTCTTCGGCCTGTACCGGGAGCATGCCCCGCTGGCGCTGGAGCAGATCGAGGCGGCAACGCGCGAATCCGATCGGGAGGCGGTCGCGGCGGCTGCCCATGCTCTGAAGTCGATGAGCCACAACGTGGGCGCCGCGCGGGTTGCCGCTCTTGCAGAAGCCGTGGAGCGTGCCGCCCGGGAGACCGGCGCCGAACTGGCGAAAGTCGTGCAGCTTCGCGAAGCCTTGGGGCAGACGCTTTCAGCTCTGCCGCGAAGCGACGACCTTGTGCGTGAACCAGGTTCAGTTGCGGCTCTGGGGTGAGGTCCTCAGTGCAGGCACGCCACGCATTCAGGCCGAAGTCGGGGCGTTGAAGGCCGCGTATTTCGGAACGCCTGAGCGCCGCTTACACCATGCGCCGACACCACCCGTACTCGTGAAGTGGGGCAACCCCCGCAGCCCGAAAGCGCATGAAAACGCGCCAGCAGGGAACTCGACCCCGCCTCAGTCGAGTTGAACGCGGGTAGGGCGCCAAGGTGGAGGAAGCAGTGGCCGACGACAAAGCGAAGCGGGGCGCCGCCGATCGGCGCGAGGTGTCGAGCAGCGAGCCATATGAGGTCGCCTCCTTCGCCAACAAGCACGGCATCACAACAGCCAAGGCGAAATCGATCATCGAGGAGCACGGGCCGAGTCGCGCCAAGTGCGATGCGGCAGCCGAAAAGCTGAAGGGGAGATAGATGCCGAAGTACGTCCTGCATCAGGCCGAGAACGGGCTGTGGATGGTCATCGAAGAAGGTTCAGGCGATCCCGTCGCTGGAGAGGAGGGCTTCCGAACCGGCATGGGAGAGGAGGAGGCGCGGCAGCTCGCGGACAGGATGAACGCTCAGGCCGCCGAGGGCACGGACGAGCGAGGGTCGTAGTCTGGTCGACGCGCTGCCGAGTTTGGCGGCACGCCTGCAAGGGGCCCTGCGATATCGAATTCAGACCGGTCATTCGGTCACAGGGGCGCTGCGCCGCAACGCTGAACTCGACGCTTCCCAGTGAGCATTGGCCTGCATCGAGGAGACCACGATGCAAGCCGAAACCGCCTATCCTCCTTTGGGCACGCTCAAGCCCGTGGCCGAGGACGTTTGGATCGTCGACGATGCGCCGCTCCACTTCGCCGGCCTGCCTCTGCCGATCCGCATGACCGTCGTTCGCATGCCGAACGGCGAACTGTTGCTGCATTCACCCACACGCTTCAGCCCTGGTTTGGCGGCGGAGCTCGATGAACTCGGCCCGGTGCGGCATCTGCTTGCGCCAAGCGTCGCCCACTGGATGTTCCTGCGGGACTGGCAGGCGGCCTATCCGAGCGCCGTCACCTGGGCGGTGCCAGGTCTACGCGACCGCGCGCAGGTGCGCGAAGCCGGCGTCCGGATCGATGCGGAAGTCGGGGCCGAGGCGCCTGCCGAATGGCAGGGTGCGATCGATCTCGTCATGATCCGCTCGACGGGCTTCGTCGAGGTCGACCTGTTTCACAAGCCGAGCCGGACGCTTCTCGTCACCGATCTGGTGCTGAACCTGGAGCCGGAGCGGCTTCCGCCGGTTGCTCGCATGCTGGGTCGAACGCTCGGGGTCTGCGCCCCGCACGGGCGGGCGCCGCTGTACCTGCGGCTGCTGCTCAGCCTCAATCGCCGGAGGGTCGCTGCGGCCGCCAACCGCCTGGTCGCCTTACGCCCCGAGCGCGTCATCATCAGCCACGGGCGCTGGTTCGATCGCGACGCGACGTCCCGGCTCCGGGCCTCTCTCGACTGGCTGCTCGGGCCGCCCCCGGTCGAAGCGGGGAGCAGGGTCCCTGCTCGGGGGAGAGCGGCCACGACGGTGGTGATCACCGGCGCTTCGAGCGGCATCGGGCGGGCCGCCGCTCTCGCCTTCGCGCGGCGCGGTGCCAATGTGGTCCTCGCGGCCCGGCGCGCGGATGTGCTGGGCGATGTCGTGGCCGAGTGCGAGGCACTTGGAGCAGCGGCCCTCGCGGTCCCGACCGACGTGACCGATGCCGAAGCGGTGACCCGGCTTGCCGACGAGGCCGAACGCACCTTCGGCCGCATCGATGTCTGGATCAACAACGCCGGCACAGGCGTGTTCGGCCCCTATCAGGACGCCGACATCGCTCTTCACCGCCGCACCGTGGAGGTCAACCTGTTCGGCACGATGCATGGCGCCTGGGCCGCGCTGCCGATCTTTCTGCGGCAGGGCCGCGGCATTCTCATCAACAACATCTCTCTCGGCGGCTGGGCACCCACGCCGTTCGCGGCCGCCTACACGGCCAGCAAGTTCGGCCTGCGGGGTCTCACGGCCAGTCTGCGCCAGGAACTTGTCGGGCAGCCGAACATCCACGTTTGCGGTGTGTTTCCCGCCATGGTGGACACGCCGGGTTTCGTTCACGGCGCCAACATGTCGGGCCGCCAACTCGATCCCGGACCGCTGCTCTACAGGCCGGAGGACGTCGCGGAGACCTTCGTGCAGCTCTCCACGCATCCGCGGGACGAAGTGGCCGTCGGCTGGCCCGCACGGGCCGGGCAGGCTGCCTACGCGCTCGCGCCCCGGCCGACCGAATACGCCATCGGCGTCGCCATGCGACGTCTGCTGGCGCGCGCCGATCACGCCCCGCGCACGGAAGGAGCCGTGCGGAAACCCATTCCGGCCGGTACCGCGACGAGCGGAGGCTGGCTCGACCGCAAGGGCCTGCCGGGCGCGACCACCATCAGCACCGGGCTTGCGATCGCCGGGGTCGCTAGCCTCGCGGCGCTGGGACTGGCGCTTGCCAGACGCCGCGGCTCCCGCCCACGCGACCGCGTCTTCACGGACGAGGACTTGCGCAGGCTCGTGTAGTTCGTTGGGATGTCCGATGCCGCACAGTCGACCTCGGGCTCTTGCCCTACTGGTTGCGAAGGCTGACCCGACCTCGCGAGCATGACGAACGGCGAACCCTGGATGGCACATGGATTTGACGCGCCGCGTGGCTTTGCGGCGCTTTTGCCGGCGCCGGCCTGCTGGGCCGGGCCGCTTCAAGTCAGGAGCGCACGATGGCCCACGTGGTTCTTTTCGGCGATTCCGTGTTCGACAATGGCGCCTACGTGGGCGGGGGACCGGACGTCGTTCACCAGGTTCAGAGCGTCCTGGCTCCGGGCGATCTGGCGACCTTGGCGGCTGTGGATGGCGCCGTCATGGCCAGTATTCCGGCTCAACTCGGTGCCGCGCCCGCGAGCGCGACGCATCTCGTGATCAGCATCGGGGGCAACGATGCCCTCCGCCAGGCTGGCGTTCTGACCGGGCCAGCGCGCTCCATGGCCGATGCTCTCGATCAGCTGAGCGCGATCGCGGCGGGTTTCCACACCGCGTATGCGGCCATGCTGGACGGTGTCCTGGCGCGTAGCCTGCCCACGGCGGTGTGTACCATCTATGACCCGCGCTTTCCGGATCCGCTACAGCGTCGGCGCGGCACAACCGGCCTCGCGGTGCTCAACGATGCCATCCTGCGCGCAGCATTTTCAAAGGGGCTCACGGTCCTCGACTTGCGACTGATCTGTAACGATGACGAGGACTTCGCCAATCCGATCGAGCCGTCTCGCTTGGGCGGCTCGAAGATCGCGAACGCGATCGCGGCCTTCGTTGCTCAGACGCCTGCCACGAAGGATTCGCCGCGGGTCATCGCACGGTGACCACTGGCCCATGATCATGCGGCAAGCAGCTTTGGCACGGCGATCGCAGCCCGAATCTGCAAAGCTTAAGTAACTGGAAAACGCGGATCGGGCGGCAAGCTCACATTCGAAAGAGGGACGAAGCAATCCATGTTAGAGCGCGCGCTGCTTGCGAAGCGCATGGTGGCCTATCGCCAGGACGCACATCGGCTCTGGCGGCTGAGAGACTCGCGCTCCCGCCCCCCGGGAGAATGCAATGCCGCGTTACCATTTCAATGTTTCCGATGGCCAGGACATGCCTGACCTCGACGGCCATGAGCTTCCGGACCTGGAATCGGCTCGTAACGAAGCGGTCGCCTTGGCTGGCGCCTTTGCTCAAGGACCATGGCCAGAAGTTCTGGTCCGGGCAGACGTGGCACATGGACGTGACGGACCACACCGGGCTTGTTCTGTTCCGGTTGGACTTCACCGCCGCGTTGAGCCCCGCGACCCAGGCAGAAAGCGCTTGGAGGCTGTTTGACAACGCCTCGTTTACATCATCCTGAGCCGGGTGCGCAGCACGCGAGTCGAAGACGCATGGACCTTCACGTGCTTCGAACTCGGCCCTCCGGGCCGGTTCAGCATGACGGATGGGGTACTTCAAACGGTCTCTTGAGCCGCATCGCTCCTCACGCCGAACGCCTGTTGGTTCGGTCGGGCGGTTTCGCGGAGGGCGGCGCCTTGGCGGCTTACTTCAGCCACTCGGCGGCGAGCGTCAGCGTGGCTCTGAAGATCGCCCGGCCGGCTTCGTCGCGGACCGAGGCGATGAAGGTGTGACGGTCACCGTCGGGAAGCATGTCCCGGGCGAGGTCCGGCAGCACGCCGATGGCTTCGGCCCGCGCCGCCTCGTCGCTGTCCAGTTCGGAGCCTTCGGCGTCGATGGTGGCCCGCTCACCATCGTTGATATCGAAGAAGTAGCGCGGCATTCGACATCATCCTCGGCGCAGAAGACCCAAAGCGAGCGCGGGGCGCTGCCACACGAGCGCGAGTGCCAATCCGAGAGACCACGGTCCCGCGCGTCCGATGCCGCCTGTCATGCCGCGTCCTGGCGCCGCTCCATGTGCAGATACGACGGTTCGAAATCGCCTTGCGCCTTCAGCTCCGCCCAATCCAGGATCTTGAGACTGTGACCCTTCAGGCTGATCAGTCCCGCCGCTCGCAACTCCTGCAGGCTGCGGTTGACGTGAACGGCCGACATTCCCGTCGCATCGCCAAGCTGGGCCTGGTTGATCGGGAACTGGCAGGCGTGATCTTCGGTCAGCCCCACCGCCCGCATGCGCAGGAAGAACTCGCAGAGCACGTGGGCAATGCGAGCCGGGGCCCGGCGCTGTCCGACATTCGCGACCCATTCCCGCGCGACGGCAGCCTCGATGAGGGTTTCGCGCCAGAACGCGGCCGTGATCCGGGGGAACGCTTCGCAAAGCCTGAGCAGGCTCGGGTGCTGAATGAAGGCCAGCTTGCACGGCGTGACCGTTGCGATGCTCACGTCCAGCACCTCGAGGTGGAGGCTTTGCAGATCGGGAATGTCGCCCGCGATGTGGAAGGCCGAAATCTGGCGCTTGCCGCCTGCCACGAGCTTGTAGGTGCAGGCGTAGCCTTCGACGATGGCAAAGCAGCGGGTCGGACGATCGCCTTCGCGGACGACGTCCTGATCCTTGCGGATGTCGGCCAGTTGAACCGGCAAGGTCGCAAGCGCCTCGCGTTCTTCGCCCGAAAGGCGGAAGATGCTGTCGAGCTTGCGGATGATCGGGTCGAGGTGACCCAAGGTGTCGGGCATTCGCGCGCTCCCGTCGAGGCGGGAGCACACGTCTCTCTCAGTCGCCGATCCACCACAATCTGGCACCGCCGATACCCGATCCCAACCACATGGATCAGTCTTCGACAACCAACTACGTTAGTTTCTCGCTGAAGTTAGCCGCGTTTGGCCGGTTCTGCCGGTGCCTTGCTCCGCTTCAGGCGGTAGCCTCAGAAGGATGCGGGCTCTCTACTCGCTCGCCGATGGCCGGACCGGCTTCGTCCGAATGCCGCCCTTTGGGCGCGCTTGGACGGGTTGGGGCTGATCGTCCGACGGCTTACGAGGATGTCGATCGATATTGACCCGAAGCGAGACTGGCCCAAGATTGCCGGAGAGCAGAACGGATGGCCGGTTGTTACGGCCGTTGCTACCGAGTACCGATTTGACCGCCGTAGCTAAGGTACGACAGCGGCCGCTCTGGCAAGGAGGGTTGATCGATGCCGACCATATTTGAACAGCTCGCGGGCGAAATCGACAAGCTGCTCGCGGCCAATGCTGGCAAGGATGCAACGATCGCGGAGCTGCGCGAGCAGATCGACGAGCTGCAGGCCCAACTGGCCGAGGCGCGTCTCGGATTGTCACCAGGAGCCGCACAGAAGCTCCTGGCGAAAGCTGACACAGGCGGGTGGTCCCGCGAGCACTGAGAGCGGCGAGGGTGCTGTCGACCACGCCGAAGCGCCGCGGCACGACATCGTGGCTTCGGTTGACGTGGCCGCCGGGATGACGACGGCTGTCAACCGCATGGCCGGGACGACAACGACGCTTGTGCACGACACCGGTCACATCGTGACGGTTCATACGGCAACGGGCATTCCGGCGACAGTCGATCGTGACGCGGCCGCGTTGGCGACCTCGGCAGCTTACGCCGCCGGCATCCCGATCGCGGAGGCGCAGGCTGCGTGAACGGTCTGACGCATCCAAGGCGGAGGTGGGGTTGCCCCAAAGATGTTAGGCTGAATTCGGCCAGTCCTACCCCTCGGGCCTGGACAGGCTTGGGATCAGCCCATCAATTGGTCAAGGCGATTGTCCCGCCGCTCGGGCCGACGCCTTTCGGCACTGGCACGTCGGTGCTGCCGTACATGGCGTTGAGCGTCAGGTTGGCAGTCCCGTTTATGATCAACTGCTGCACGACGATGACGGTGTAAGCCGGCTGTTCGGCGACCGGGTTGGCTGAGTCCGCGGTGAGCTTGCCCTTCGGCGCGTAGATCGTGCCGAGGAAGCCCCGGATGCAGGGTCAGCCCAGTTCGGTATCAATGGTTATACTCTTGCTGGCTTGCGATACATCGATCGAGAAGCGCTGCGCATTGGCGAGAGCGGTGTTCGTCGCTTCCTGTTCGCTGACGGCACGCCCGCCCGGCCACGTTTTCACCAGATGCGTATAGATCGGTGGTCCCCCGGGGCGCTGGGCGAATGTGATCCGCGTGACGCTGACGTCGACTGGGAGTGCCCCGACGCCGCCCGATTGGTCGAACTGGGTAACCACGGCGGCGAGTTCGCAGTTGTCGGCGATCAACTCGCCGCTGACCTCCGTGACGCCGGCAGCACGAAACTGCGGCGGCGCCCCGCGGCCCGGCACGAGGAAGCTTACTGGCGCGCCGTTGGCCACGAAGCCGGTGAAGAACACGGACGCGCGCATCAGGTTTTGCGGCGACGGATCCGTGAAATCGAGGCGCAGGGCCAAGGCGATCTGCATGGCAACGTCGCGGGACGGATGCGTGTAGTGGAACGTCAGTGTGGCGCCGGTCGCTATGAAGTCGTCTGTGATGCTAATCATGGAACCCCCCCGATAGCAGCAAACACGCTGTCGGCCGCAGCATGCACGCGACCGGCGGTGGCCAAACACTACAGCTGATGCCGGGGATCGCCCAAGTCGCAAGCGCGAAAAGAGCCGCCCTCCGCGCTACGCCAACAGGGCGGAGGAGCACGATCGCGGCTCGTCGGATCAATACGTGGGACCGCAGACCGGCAGCCATGGCTTCTTAAGGCAGGCCTAGTTGATCACGAGAGGACCGCCGACGGCCCCGGCCTTGCTGTCCAAGGCGGTGAGCCCGTCCGCTTCCGTCGCAAGTTCCTGAGCGGCTTTTCCGTACGCAGCAGGCCCCAAGGGATAAGGTCACTCTAAGCTGCTGATTCCCTTGGCGCTCCCTAGGGGACTCGAACCCCTGTTTTCGCCGTGAGAGGGCGACGTCCTAGACCGCTAGACGAAGGGAGCGAAGCGGTGGGGCCTCTATAGCGAGGGGCGGCCGTCTCCGCAACAACCCGCTCCCAACATGCCGCGTGCTCAACACAACCGCTTCACGTCCGCTTGGTTGACGTGCGTCGATGCCGCCGCGAACTGAGCCGGAACATCGGCGGCGGCTTGGCATTGTCTGGCGCCGGGGAGCACGCAATGGCAGCCAATGACGATGCGGACGTTCACGAAATCGTCGATCCACGCGACGCGGCGGAGAGCGCCGGCCTCACCTACGTCAACGATGACGAGCCCGGGATTTCCCGGCACAAAGCGGGCAGCGGCTTCTTCTACAAGGACCACCTCGGACGCAAGGTCACCGACCGGGCGACGCTGGCGCGCATCCGGCATCTGGCCATTCCGCCGGCTTACACCAACGTCTGGATCTGCCGCGATCCCAACGGGCACATCCAGGCGACGGGGCGGGACGACAAGGGCCGCAAGCAGTACCGCTACCACCCCACATTCCGCGAGGTGCGGGAGAGCGTCAAATACGAGCACGTGATGGAGTTCGCCGCGGCGCTTCCGACCATCCGCGCCAAGGTGCAGGAGCACATGGGGCTGCGCGGGCTGCCGCGGGAGAAGGTGCTCGCGACGGTCGTCCACCTGCTTGAGGAAACGCTGATCCGCGTCGGCAACGAGGGCTACGCCAAGGACAACAAGAGCTACGGGCTGACGACGCTCCGAGACCGGCACGTCGACGTGGCGGGCAGCGAACTCCACTTCGAGTTCAAGGGGAAGAGCAACAAGATCTGGCGGCTCGATGTGCGCGACCGGCGCGCCGCGAAGATCATCAAGGCCTGCCAGGATCTCCCGGGCCAGCACCTGTTCCAGTACCTCGACCAGAACGGGGAGCGCCACGCCGTGTCGTCCCACGACGTCAATGCCTATCTGCACGAGATCAGCGGACGCGACATCACGGCCAAGGATTTCCGGACCTGGGCCGGCACCGTGCTGGCGGCGCTCGCTCTGCGCGAATTCGAGGCCGTCGACAGTGCCGCCAAGGCCAAGAAGAACGTGCGGGCCGCGATCGAACGGGTCGCGTCCCGGCTGGGCAACACCGCGACGATCTGCCGGAAGTGCTACGTGCACCCCGAGGTGTTGAATTCCTACATGTCCGGCGAGCTGCTGATCGAGATCAAGGAGGAGGTGGATGCCGAACTCCGCGACAAGCTGAGCACGCTCAGTCCCGAGGAGGCGGCGGTCCTCGGCATGCTGGAAGGCCGCTTGAAGCGGGACATCTCGAACGTGGCGGCAAGCGGCGCCTGACGGGCCCACGCCGGCGCTCGAACGCGAGATTCCCGGCAAAGCGGTTGCCGCCCAGACCTTTGCCCGATAGCGTGCCGATTGTGGCAGGTCCGTGGCAGGGGCATTGGCATGGTCGTGCGCGTCGGGACGGTGGCCTTCGAAGGAATGGAGGCGCGTCCGGTCGACGTCCAGGTCCACATTGCCAACGGCTCGATCGTGTTCAACGTCGTCGGGCTTGGCGACAAGGCGGTCACCGAATTGCGCGAACGGGTCCGGGCGGCGCTGACCGCTACGGGGCTGGCTCTCCCGGCCAAACGGATCACCGTCAATCTCGCGCCGGCAGACCTGCCCAAGGAGGGCAGTCACTACGATCTGCCGATCGCGTTGGGCGTCATGGCGGCGATCGGGGCGATTCCGGCCGATGCGCTCGCGGGCTATTGCGTGATCGGGGAACTGGCGCTCGACGGATCCATATCACGCGGTCGCGGGCGTGCTGCCGGCCGCCGTCGCGGCCAACGCGCGCGGGCAGGGGTTGATCTGCCCGGTCGAGTTCCGGGCCGGAAGCCGGCCTGGGCGTCGCGCGATCTCGACGTGCTGGCGCCGCGCTCGCTGATCCAGATCGCGAATCACTTCAAGGGGACGCAGGTGCTCGCCCGGCCCGAGCCCGCCATGCGCGCGCCGGGCGGGCGCGATGGCCGATCTGCGCGATGTCCGCGGGCAGGAGAGCGCCAAACGCGCGCTGGAGATCGCCGCCGCGGGCGGGCCACAACCTGCTGATGAACGGGCCACCCGGCGCCGGCAAGTCGATGCTCGCCGAGCGACTGCCCTCGATCCTGCCGCCGCTCGGCGCCGCGCGAACTGCTCGAAGTAGCGATGATCCACTCCGTCGCCGGCGCGCTCGCGCATGGCGAGCTGAGCGACCGCAGGCCCTACCGCGCCCCGCATCATTCGGCTTCGATGCCGGCGCTGGTCGGCGGCGGGGTGCATGCCCGACCGGGCGAGATCTCGCTCGCCCACAACGGCGTGCTGTTCCTGGATGAGCTGCCTGAATTCGCCACCCCGGTGCTGGATTCGTTGCGCCAGCCGCTGGAAACCGGGCAGGTCGCCATCGCTCGCGCCAACCACCGTGTCACCTATCCGGCCCGTTTCCAGCTGATCGCGGCCATGAACCCCTGCCGCTGCGGTCACGCGCTCGACCCCGGGTTTGCGTGCCGGCGCCAGCCGGTCGAACGCTGCGTTGCGGGCTACGTGGCACGGCTGTCCGGGCCGCTGCTCGATCGCATCGATCTGCACATCGAAGTTCCCGCCGTCTCGGCCGCCGATCTCCTGTTGCCGCCGCCGGCCGAGGGCTCGGCCGAGGTCGCGGTGCGGGTGGCGCGGGCCCGAGCCGCGCAGACTGAGCGGTATCGCCGCGCTTGGTCTTCCCGAGGGCACCACCAATGCCGCGGCGCCTGCGACCGCGATCGAGGCGGTCGATCACCTGGATGCACCGGCGGTACGGCTTTCGTGCGAACGGCCGCCGAAAAGATGCGGCTCAGCGCGCGCGGCTTCCATCGGGTGCTCAAGCTTGCCCGAACGCTCGCGGATCTCGAAGGCGCGGCCGCAGGTCCGCCGCGAGCATCTCGCCGAGGCGCTGTCCTATCGCCCCCGCGATCACGGGCAGCCGTCAGGGCACCTCCGGTGTGATGAGCTTCGGCGAAAGTGGCGCGCTGGCCTAAGCCCGTCGCGACCTCGCATTTTTGGAGCGAAGCCCAGGGGCTCGTGTCTCCCCACGCCGCGCGTAAGCGGGATTAACGGGATCCGGAGTTCGGCGAAAAGGCACCGCAAGGGCTCGGCCTGCACGGGTCTCGGGACGGCGTCGCGGTCGCACGGGCGGCAGCCGCATGGCCACTTTCTGGTTCGGTTCCATTGCCTCGCGTTCGATGCTCTCGATGGCGCTGGCGTCCTGCGGGCTCGCGGGACTGGCCTTCGGCTGCGGCGCAGCGGCGCGGCAGGCTTGCGCGTCTGGCGGGTGCTCGAGGCGCGAACGGCAACCGGGCGCTGCAGGAGCAGGTGGAGGCAACTTCGCGCCGCGGCGCAGGATCGTGACCGGGCGGAGGCCGCCAGCGAAGCGAAGTCGCGGTTCCTTGCGACCGTCAGCCACGAGATCCGGACGCCGCTGAGCGGATCCTGGGTCTTGCCGGCCTCCTGGCGGAAACGACGCTGACGCGCGAGCAGCAGTCCTACGTCACGGCGATCAAGACCTCCGGTCAGGCGCTGATCACGCTGATCGAAGAGATGCTCGACTTCGCCCGGATCGAGGCAGGGTCGGCTCGAGCTTGCGGCGGAACCCTTCGACGTGACGGAACTCGTCGAGGGCGTCGTGGAACTTCTCGCGCCACGCGCCCAGGGCAAGGGCCTCGAGATCGCGAGCTTCGTGTCGGCCGATGTTCCGGCGCGGTTGGTCGGCGACGGCAACCGGTTGCGCCAGGCGCTGCTTAATCTTGGCGGCAATGCCGTAAAGTTCACCGAGGCAGGGTGGGGTCGGCGTCGCGGTCGGCACGCCACCTGGACGGCACCATTCTGTTCAGCGTGGCGGACACGGGGCCCGGCGTGCCCGCCGGCCGGCGGGAAGGCGATGTTCGAGGAATTCGAGCAGGCCGACGGCTCGTTCACCCGCCGGCACGGCGGGGTCGGGGCTAGGTTTGGCGATCACCGCGCGCATCGTTGCGCTCATGGGGGGCGAGCTTGGTTCTCGAGCCGCGCGGCGGCGGCGGATCTTCGTTTGCCTTCAGCGTGCCGCTCGCGGCCGGATCGCGGACCCGCAACCGATGCGGCGCGCCGGGGCAGGCCGAGATTCGGCGGGTGCTGGTCGTTTCGGCGGAGCTGTTCCAGCCGCCTATCTCGCCGGCATGCTGGCCGATCGCGGAATCGATGCCGTTCGGGTCAGATCGTTCAGCGAAGCTGCGGCCCTGATCCGCGCGCCCGGGTCCGGCTTCGACGGCCTGTTCGTCGATTGCGGCCGCGGCGAGGAAGAAGCGCGCGCAGTTGCGGCCATGGGCCGCCTTGCCGGCATGCGCAAAGCGTGCTGCTTGTTCTCGCCTTTCCAGCGCCGCGCCCTACGGCGAGCAGCTGACGGCCGGCTTCGACGCTTGGCTGGTCAAGCCGATCCGTCGCGTTTCGCTGGCGGAGCGGTTGTTCGAGGCAATTTGCGCCGCGCCGCGCTTCGATCGCCACCGTTTCCAGTCGTGGCAGCAGCCCGACCGACAGTCCGGCGCGCGTTCTTCTGGCCGAGGACAATCCGGTCAATGCATGATCGCCCGAACCATCCTCGAGCGGGCCGGGGCCGAGATGACCCACGCGGAAGACGGTGAGGAGGCTGTCGCCGCTGCCGAGGCCGCACTGGCCGATCAGCGACCGTTCGATCTCGTGCTGATGGACATCTGCATGCCGTCGCTCGACGGCCTTGAGGCGGCGCGCCGGATCCGCGTTGCGGAACGGAGCCAGGAGCGCCCGCCAGCGCGATCGTCGCCACGACGGCGCGGGCGCTGCGTCAGACGGAACACGAATGCGTTGCGGCGGGCATGGATGGGGTGCTGATCAAGCCGGTCGACCCGGCTGAGCTGCAGCGCCTGGTTCTGTCGCGGAGTGCCAGGATCGCGGAGGTGTCGTGAGGCGCTGGCGGTCCTGCCAGCCTCAATCGATCTTGGCAGGCTCGGCGTTCGCTTTGGCTTCCGCCGTCTTCGCGGCGACGAAATCCGCCAGCGCCGCATCCATCGCGCCGGTGCGGCTCGTCAACCATGGGAAATGGCCGTACCAGAGGGACAGTTGGCCGGCCGCCACTTCCGCGGGCCTGTTCTCGACTGCAAGCAGGTAAAGCGCGGCCGCAAGGCCGCTGCGGTCGGAGCCGTTCTTGCAGTGGACGAGCAGAGGCTTCGGCGCATTCCGCATGAGCGCCACGAGCTGCTTCATCTCAGCGACGCTGGGGCTTTTATTGGCCGACATGGCAAAATCGTAGTGCGGCAGCCCGTGCGCCGTGGAAAACTCCAGTTCGTGGCGGTACCAGGCGGCCTCGGGTTTGGCGCCGCGCAGGTTCAAGACGCTTCTGTAGTGCGATTCGTTCGAAGGACTCGACCCACTCGGCCGGTCTGAGCTGCCCGGCCCGAAACAGGGCTGGAGAGGTCACGCGGAAGTTGTCGTTCTCGACGAAGGTCTTGCCGATCCAGCCCAGGGGTACCAGCAAAACAAGCCCGAGCACGACTAGCCCGAAGCGTCGCCGGAAAGAGTTGAACGTCTGCATCGGTCTCCGCACTGCCAGCCGGCCGCGGTCGACCGTGCGGCGAAGCTGCTCACAACATTATGATCGGAGAAAGTCGCAGCGGAACGTGGCGAAGTCCAGGCTGGACTGCGGTTCGAACGCTCATCGAGACGGATAGACGCCCAAAAAGCTTTGTCTGTTGCAATCCAATCAAGCGAGCCAACCGGTCGCGACGCCGGCGAGGAGCACGAGGCCAAGCACGATGCGATAGATCACGAACGGCCACGCCGAGAACCGTTCCAGGATGCGCATCAGACCCCAAATGGCCGCGAAAGCCGAGATCGAGCCGACCACGAGGCCGACGAGCAGGATCGCACCAGCCCTGCGCCCCGAGGTGCGCCTTGGCGAGTTGCAGCAACTCGTAGAGTCCGGCAAGCGCGATGAACGGCAGCCCGAGCAGGAACGAGAACCGGGCCGCCTCTTCCCGCTTGAGATTCGAGGAACAGCGCGGCGGTGAGCGTCGAACCCGAGCGCGAGACGCCGGGAATGAGGGCACCGACCTGCGCGATGCCGACCGCCAGGGCGTCGAGCAGCGTCATCTGCGCGAGCGTCCGCCGGTGGCGGCAGCTGAGCTTCCGCGATGGCGAGCAGGACGCCCATGACGAGGCAGGCGACGCCGATGACTTCGAGACGTGCGGACCGGAGATCCGCAGGCGTTCAGCCGGTGCTTCAGAAGCGCGCCGCCGATCACCCCCGGGATCGTGGCGAGGACGATCCAGACCGCGAAGCGGAACTCCCAGGCATCGAAATCGCGACGCGCGAAGGCCGCCAAGCGAGCCCGCCACCACGCCGCGCACATCGCTCCAGAAATAGGACACGACGGCCGCGAGCGCCGCGAGCTGCATCGCGGCGGAAAACGCCGAACCCGGGATCCTGCCAGCCGAGCAGCGCCGGCACGATGCGCATATGCGCCGTCGACGAAATCGGCAGCAGCTCGGTCAGGCCCTGGACGACGCCGAGCACGGCGACCTTGGCATAGCCGAGGGAAACAAAACCGGTGTCGAGGCCCTCGGTGCAACCGGTCTGCCATCGATCCTGTCCCCTTCAAGCGCCGCTTCGATTGCCGCCGATCATTCGGGCGTATGGTTGCACAGGGCCTTGCGGCGCACGAGCGGCCGCAGGAGCGCCCGGCCATCGTGTCCCGTTGCGCAGATCGAAGCAGCTGGCCGGGCAGCGGTATCGGCGCGGCAGTCGGACGCGCGGTGAAATCCCCGGCGTGGCCCTTGTCGCCGCGTTCGCTGAGCACGTTCAAGCGGCGGCCGATCTGCCGGTCGAGATGCAGCCGAAGCCGCGCCTGCGCCGAGGCGCGCGCAGGCGTGCGGCGCGCCTTCACGATCGCAGCCGCAACGGGCGGCATGCGCGCCGCGGGCGTGCCGGGGCGCGGCGAATAGGGGAAGGCATGGATGTAGGTGAGCCCGCAGGCCTCGATCAGGTCGAGCGTCTCGGCGAAGGCGCTCTCGGTTTCGGTCGGAAAGCCGGCGATGAAATCGGCGCCGAACACGATGTCGGGCCGGCGGCTGCGACGGCTCTGTGCAGAGCGCCATGACCTCGGCGCGGCTGTGCCGCCGCTTCATGCGCTTCAGGATGAGATCCGAGCCGGACTGGATCGACAGATGCAGGTGCGGCATCAGGCGGGGCTCGGTCGCGATACAGTCGATCAGCACCGGGTCGAGTCTCGATGCAGTCGAGCGACGACAGGCGAAGCCGCGGCAGGTCGGGGACTTCGGCGAGAATGCGCCGCACCAGCGGTCCCGAGCGCCGGCGCGCCCGCCGCATCGCACATAGGCCGTGACGTCGACGCCGGTGAGGACGACTTCGCGCGCGCCAGCCTCGACGTGCGCGCCGCACGCGCGCGACCACAGCATCGGCGGGGTCGGATCGCGAGGCGCCGCGCCCGAACGGGATGATGCAGAAGGTGCAGCGATGGTCGCAGCCGTTCTGCACCTCGACGAAGCCGCGCGTGTGCGCCGGCGCGGCGACTCGAAGCGCAGAAGCGGGCAGCCCGAGACCGTCGCGAGCTGCAGCGCCCGCCAGGTGGCGGGCAGCGTCTTCGCGGCATTGGGCACCACGAGGTCGACCTCCGGCATGGATCGGAACCGGCGCCGCTTCGATCTCGGCCGCGCAGCCGGTCGACCACGATCCGGGCCCCGGGGCGCAAGCGCCGCGCGCCGCCGGATCGCCTGCCGGCCCTGCCGGACAGCCTCGGCGGTCACCGCGCAGGTGTTCACGATCGTGAGGTTGCGGTGATCCGCCGCCTTTGCCTCGCGCGCCATGGCGTCGGACTCGACGCCGTTCAGGCGGCACCCGAAGGTGACGACCTCGAGCCCATCAGCCGGCCTCATGCGGCAGCCTCGCTCGCCTCGGGCGAAAGCGGCCCTTCGTGCTCCAGCTCCACCCCGCCGGTCATCACCACATGACCGTCGTCGCGCCAGGTGATCTGCAGCGTGCCGCCGGGCAGCCGCATACTGACGCTACGCTTCGTCAAGCCCGCGCGCACGGCAGCGACCAGAGTCGCGCAGGCGGCGGAGCCGCAGGCCAAGGTCGCACCAGCCCCGCGTTCCCAGACCCGCAGCTTGATCGCATTCCGCGACAGCACCTGGGCGAACGAGACATTGGCGTGCTCCGGGAAGATCGCATCGGTCTCGATCACAGGGCCGATAGTGGCCAGCGGCACGGCTTCGGCATCCGGGACAAAGAAGATCGCGTGCGGATTGCCCATGCTCGCGACCGACGCGTGCGACAGTTCTGGGGTGGGCGGCCTGCCTAGCGGCACCCGTCGTCGTGTCGGCGATCGCGTCGCGGAGCGGGATGTCGCGCCAGCCGAGACGAGGCGGCCCCATGTCGACCGAAAACACGCTGGGTTCGAGCCGGCGGCAGGGGAGCAGGCCGGCCGCGGTTTCGACGAGCGCCTCGTTTCGATCCTGTCCGCGCAGGAGATACCAGGCAATGCAACGGGTGCCGTTGCCGCAGGCGGCCGACCGGGTGCCGTCGATGTTGAGAATGTCCACAAAGGCGTCCGTGCCTGGCGTGCGCGGCGGCTCGATGGCCATCAACTGGTCGAAATGCAGGCCCGGCTGCATCCCGAGCCGGCGCGCGGACGCGCTCGATACCTGCGCGCCGGCCCCGCGCAGGTCGACGACCAGGATCGCGTTGCCGATGCCGTTCATCTTGGCGAAGGGGACGGACGTCATACCGGTGCCTTGTGCAAGCGGCATCGGCCGCCGATCCTTTCGCGATCCATTCAACACTGCGTCGCCCAGCGGCCGCGCTCAAACCGCTTGGGCGAAGGGCAGCCGACCAGTCCGGGAAGGTCTTAAAGTTATCGGCCAGCTTTCACCAGCGCCTCCGAAACGGATGGACCGCCCGAATGACTTGGATTTTCACGGTCTCTTGCTATGAAGACGCCGCGTTGGCGGGGCGCAGGGTGTCCGGAGGGTTTGATGGCGTTCGACGGCTTGGTTCGGCGGGCAGTGGGGGCTGCCGTGGTGCTCTCGTGCTTCGGCCTGCTCTCGGCCTGCAGCGGCACGTCCGGCTTTGAGGCGCAGCGCGAGTCAACCTCGACGCTCGGGTCGCTCGGCAGCAAGCTCGGCAACCTCGTTGCATTCAACACCCTGTTCCCAGGCGCGACGCCGCTGCCTCAAACCGAGTCCAGCGTGGAATGCCCGGTGATCGAAGTGCAGGACGGCACCGCGTCGGCCCGCTTCTACAAGGGCGCCAGTCAATCGAACGACGACGTTCGCTATGGCTTCACGCTTGGCGACGTGGCGCGGGAATGCTCGAAGGTCGGGGATCAGTTGCAGCTCAGGGTGGGCGTCGAAGGGCGCGTGTTGATGGGTCCGGCCGGCTCACCCGGAACGTTCTCGATTCCGATCCGCATCGCGGTCCGCAACGACAACAGCCAGAAGGTTTTGAGTTCGCAGCTGGCGCGGGTTTCTGCCACCGTTCCGCCGGATCAGACCCAGGCGGCCTTCAACTATGTCACGGAGCCTTTCAGCGTCCCGTTCGTCCCCCATCCGGATGAGGACTACACCGTGCTCGTCGGGTTCGACACGGGTGGTAAGGTGGCCGCCGACGCTTCGCCTCGCCGAAGAAAGAAGCGCTGATCCGGGGATCTGCCGCCGCTCGCCGCGGTCCGCCCGATGCCGCTTTTCGCGATTCCCTATCCGGTCATCGATCCGGTCCTGGTCAACCTGGGGCCATTCCCGATCCGTTGGTACGCGCTCGCCTACGTGGCGGGACTGGTGGCAGGCTGGGCGACGACCCGCTTCCTGGTGGGGCGTGACAGGTTGTGGCGTCCGGGCCAGCCGCGGCCAAGCGTGCTCAGCATCGACGATCTCGTCGTCTATATGGCGGTCGGGATCATCGTGGGTGGCCGGGCCGGCTACGTCCTGTTCTACAACCTTCCGTTCTTCATCGATCACCCCGTCGAGATCCCGAAACTCTGGACCGGGGGAATGTCGTTCCACGGCGGCTTTCTGGGTGCCGTGCTCGCGTTCTGGATCTTCGCGCGCCGGCAACGGATTCCATTCCTGACCGTGGCGGATGTCGTCGCCGCCGGCGTTCCGTTCGGGCTTCTGTTCGGCCGGCTCGCCAACTTCATCAAGCCTGAGCTTTGGGGGCGGATCAGCGACGTTCCCTGGGCCATGGTCTTCCCCGGCGCCGGCCCGCTGCCGCGTCATCCCAGCCAGCTCTATGAGGCTGCGCTGGAGGGGGTGCTGTTGCTCCTGGTGCTGGCGGTGGCAATCGGGCGTGGTGCGCTGCGCCGGCCCGGTATCGTCGCAGGCCTGTTCGCCCTTGGCTACGGCCTTGCACGCATCACGGCCGAGTTTTTCCGGGAGCCGGATCCACAACTCGGCTTTCTGTTCGGCAACGCGACCATGGGCATGTTGCTGTCGCTGCCGCTCGTCGCAATCGGCATTGGATTCCTGGTCTATGGAGGCCGCCGCACCGTGTTGGAGAAGGCCCACCCCGGACCGCCAGATCAGCCGGGCAACTGACGGCTCGGCCTCGTCGACAAGAGCACGAGCGAAAGAGTTCCGAGGCCGCCTTTAGAGCGAATCTGGACGACCGCCCTCGATGACGCGCAAACCCGGTTTCGATGCTGCAGGTTTCCGTGCTCGCCGGACGAGGTGGCCAAATCGCAGAACCGCGATCGACGTCGCGGCGAACATCACGATCTGAGCGAGGGCAAGCCGGAGCATGTCGAGGGATACGTCCAACGGAGCCGAAGGTTACAAAAGCAGGCCACAAAACCTGTCGCTCGGTTCATGGTTGGCCAGTTTTGGCCTCGACGCGGGTGCTTGAACCTATCGATGGGATTGCAGCATGGCTAAGAGCCCCGGCTTTGGCCGGACCGTGGCGGAACCACGGGCGCGGCAATGGACGGGAGTCCCCGCTCCTGCCGCTCGCGCAGGATCCACGCGATCGCGTCCGGGCAAGGCGTGCGGCTTTCGCCAAAATGCAGCAGGAGCGCGTAGGCGCTGTCCATGGTCGCAAGGGGCCCGGCCTGCCGGTCGAGTCGGCTGCGCACGATCAACTCGATCACGACCGCCAGCCGGGCCGCCCGCCTGCGCCCAAGGCGGGTGAGAGTCTCCGACATGATGGCAAGGTCGAGAAGGCGCACCATGGCGGCCATCGAGCGGGAGATCGGCGTCCCGGGACTCCACGTCCGGAGTTCGCGCACCATCGCCTCCAGATCGTAGGAAGCGAACTTGCTCAAGAAGGCGTCGTACAGACTGTCGTCCATGATATCCGCCGTGGGACGATAGCCGCCGGACTTGCGGGGTCGCGTGAGGATGGTCATCGAACGCTCGTGCCGAATCGCGATCGGAGTACAGTCGGACCGCCGTGTTTCCGGGGTGTGCCGTCCTGATGCCGAGCAACGCTCCTCGGGTCGCAACAGTATTGCCGTGCATTCGCTGATGCTCTGCCGCGTCTGACGCCTATTTACCGGTTCTTCGCGAAGTTGCGACACTGTGCCCCGGCCGCGTTCCAGGTGCTTTTGTGTCAGTCCAGCAAACTTTGGCTTGTCTGTTTGCCGCTCTGGCAGCCATCACCTGTCTTCAAGGCGGCATCACCTACGCCGAATTGCTGCAGGTTCAGGGTGGGGTCGGCAGCATCGTCAATCGTCATCTTCCATCGGTCGCAGCGCTCAGTGAGATCGACAGCGCGGTCGAACGCGTCAGGAACCGGCAGCTCCGCCTGCTGCTCTCGGAGCCGGACAAGGGCGTAATCGCATTCAACGTGCTCGATCTCGACGTCGCCGAGCGGGACCTGTCCGCGGCCGAAGCGCACTACACGCCCCTGATCAGCACGGCCGAAGAGAGCGCCGTGTTCGATGCTTTCGCGAAAGCCTGGACGAAATATGCGACCTACACGGCGCCGCTGCGCGACCTGATGGCCACAGGCCGGGTCCGGCAGGCCGACGAGCTGTTGTCGAGCGAAGCGTTCCGGCAGCTGAACCTCGGCATCGACGCGAAACTGCGCCAGGCCACCGCGTCACATATCGATTGGACCAGGCTCGAGGCAGCGCGCAGCATGGGCTCGATGCAGGCCGCCAATCTCGCCATCACGATCACCGTCACGGTGGCGGCGCTGCTGGCGCTGGCCGCCATGGCGCTGAGCTATGGGCGCGTGATCCGGCCGCTGGCGGCTGTCACACGGGTGATGCGCAAGCTCGCCGCAGGCGACAGCGAAGCCGAGATCCACGAGACGCGGCGGGGCGATGAGATCGGCGTGATGATCGCAGCGCTTCTGGTGTTCCGCGACACGCTCAAGCGGATCCGGACCGCGGAACAGGCTCGGCAACAAACGCAGCTTCTGGTGGAAAACATCGCCGGGACGGTACCCGACGGGATTTTGGCCCTGCGCGAGGACGGCATGGTCACGTTCTGGAACGCGGCCGCCGAGCGTCTGCTCGGCTTCTCGGCCGCCGAGATGACGGGGCGCTCGCTCGGTAAGCTGCACCCCTTGATGAAGCGTGGCGGCGCCGGTCAGGCGTTCCGCATCCGGAGCGCGCTCAGGGACGGAGCGGCCGAGATCCAGATGACACACCGCGACGGCCACACCATTCCGATCGAGATTTCGGTTGGTCGATGGCTCGAGAACGGCCGCGAAGCCTTCTGCGCGGTGCTGCGCGACATCCGATCGCGCAAGGCGAACGAGGCTGCACTGCACCGCTTGGCCCACGTCGATGCCTTGACCGGCCTACCCAATCGCACCGCCTTCAGTTCGAAGCTGAACGAGGCTCTCGCGAGCGGCCGCCCGGTCACGGTCTTGATGGCCGATCTCGACCGTTTCAAGCAGGTCAATGACGCCCTAGGGCATTATGTCGGCGACGAGGTCCTGCGGATCGCCGGTCAGCGTCTGCTCGGATGCGTCGGAAGCCGCGACACCGTCACGCGCCTGGGCGGTGACGAGTTCGCATTGCTTCTACCGGACGTTAGCGGAGAGCACCAAGCCGCCCGTGTAGCCGAGGCCGTGCTGCACAGCTTTCTTGAGCCATTTGTGGTGCAGGAACAGACCATCCAGCTCAGCGGCAGCGTGGGGATCGCCTTTGCACCGGAGCATGCAGAAAGCGCCGACCTCCTCCTCTCGTCGGCCGACATGGCGCTGTATGCGGCCAAGGCAGACGGCCGGCAGTGCTATCGGATCTTCACCGAAGACCTCAAGGAGGCGGCGGCGATCGAGGTGTCCTGCCGTCGTGAGTTCAGGCGCGCCATCGATAACGAGGAGTTCGTCCTGCTTTATCAGCCGCAGGTCCGGCTGCAGGATGGCGTCCTCGTCGGCGCGGAAGCGCTGATCCGGTGGCAACACCCGGAGCGCGGCTTGTTGTCGCCCGACAAGTTCATCACGATTCTCGAGAACAGCCAGTATGCCGCCGAAGTCGGCCTGTGGGTCATCCGAACGGCGGCCCGGCAAGCCGCGGCCTGGAGGGCCGACTGGGCCACGGACTTCCGCATGGGCGTGAATCTCTCGACGGCGCTGTTCAGGACGGACAGCTTTGCCGACGAAGTCTTCTCCATCCTGTCCGAGACAGGCCTTCCGCCCGAAGCGCTCGAGGTCGAGATCACCGAAACCATTATCCTGAGCCACGACGAAGCGCTGATCCGGCCGCTGCGGCGGCTCAAGGAGGCTGGCATTGGCGTCGCTTTCGACGACTACGGCACCGGTTATGCCTCCCTGAGTCACCTGAAACGGTTTCCGTTGACCCGGCTCAAGATCGATCGGTCCTTCGTCCGCGACATGGTTACGTCGGGCTCGGACTCGGCCATCATCAGGGCGGTGCTGGAGCTCGGCCGTAGCCTGCAGCTTTGCGTCATCGCCGAGGGGATCGAACGGGAGGATCAACTCGCGCACCTGCTCCAGGACGGCTGCGACGAAGGTCAAGGCTACCTGTTCGGGAAGCCGATGAGCGCCAGCGCGTTTTCCGCAGCGCTCGGAGTCACGGCCATCGAGAGCCGCGTCGCCTGACCGCGAACGATCGGCTGCTGCGTCGGACTTGCACGGCGGCCGCATCTCGCTTTCGCGACGCGCGATAACTATCTTGTGCACCGAGCAGCGCGCCGCGCTTCCGCACGCCTTCGGGACATTCATGCCGACACGCATCGCACGACCTGCCAGATCCGCTGTCTTCGCGGGCGTGGTGGCAATCCTGGGAGTGACAGGTTTCGCGGCGCCGGTGAGCATCGGCCTGCTCGGCGCCCGACCGGCGCAGGCCAAAGGGACCGAATCTCTCGCCGATCTCGCCGACAGTGTCGTCGACGCGGTGGTAAACATTTCCGCGTCCCAGGTCGTGGAGGAGAAGCAAGCGGACGCCGGCCCCAAGGCGGTGCCGCAATTGCCCCCTGGGACGCCCTTCGAAGATCTGTTCGAGGAATTCTTCAAGCGCCACATGCAGGGCCAGAACAACAAGGGGCCGGAGGATCCCATCCCGCATAGCCGGCGATCATCGTCGCTCGGTTCGGGCTTCGTGATCGATCCCGCTGGTATCGTGGTCACCAACAATCACGTGATCGAGGGTGCCAACGAGGTCACGGTCATCCTGACGGACGGGCGCAAGCTCAAAGCTGAAGTGCTGGGCAAGGACAGCAAGATCGACGTCGCGGTACTGCAGGTGAAATCCGACAAGCCGCTGAAGGCGGTGAAATTCGGCGACAGCGGCAAGATGCGCGTCGGCGACGCCGTGATGGCGGTCGGCAATCCGTTTGGACTGGGCGGGACGGTGACGGCGGGGATCGTGTCGGCTCGCAATCGCAACATCGACAGCGGCCCCTACGACGATTACCTGCAGACCGACGCTTCCATCAACAAGGGGAACTCCGGCGGCCCGCTGTTCAACATGGATGGCGACGTCATCGGCATCAACACAGCCATCCTCTCGCCGTCGGGGGGATCGATCGGCATCGGTTTTGCGACTCCGTCGAACAGCGTGATGCCGATCGTCGATCAACTGCGTCAGTTCCATGAGGTCCGACGGGGCTGGCTCGGCGTCCGCATCCAGAACGTCGACGACACGATCGCCGACAGCCTTGGACTGGGCTCTCCGCACGGGGCTCTGATCGCGGGCATCGACGACAAAGGTCCGGCGAAGCCGGCCGGCCTGAAGGCCGGCGATGTCATCGTCACGTTCGATGGCAAAGACGTGAAAGACTTCGCGCGATCTGCCGCGCATCGTGGCGGCAACCCCCGTCGGCAAGGATGTCACCGTCAGCATCATTCGGGACACCAAGCCGCAGGATCTGACGGTGAAGATCGCCCGGCTGGAAGACGCGGACAAGAAGCCGGACGGAGAGGCCAAGGCCAACCCCGACGTGCCCCCGCCCACGGCCGTTCAGGCCGCCCTTGGCATGCAGCTGTCGCAGCTCACCGACGAGCTTCGCAAGAAGTTCGGCGTCAAGGACACGGTCAAGGGCGTTGCCGTAACCGACGTCAATCAGGGCACGCCGGCGAGCGACAAGGGCATGAAGCCCGGCGACGTGATCGTGGAGATCAACCAGGAGGCGGTCAGCGCGCCCGCCGACATTACGCTCAAGGTCAAGGCGATGAAGGACGCCGGCAAGCATTCGGCCTTGCTGCTGGTCGCGAACGCCCAGGGCGACGTGCGTTTTGTGGCGCTATCGCTGGACTGAGCGTTCCCGCTTGGGCGCGCGCGACAAACCTCGACTGGCCGCCACCGCTTCGGCGGCCGCGACCCCGGTTTCGTAGGCTCCGTGGGCGGTCGAGAAGCGTGTCGGTGAGCAGGCCTCGCCGGCAAAGAACAGACGGTCATCCACCGGGGCCCCCAGGATGATGCGCGCGTCAGCCTCCCCTGGGCGTGCATAGGAATAGCTGCCGCCGATGTTCGGCGTGCCGGCCCAGGCGGACATGCGCAGCAACGCCAGCCGGCGGGCGATCGCCGGCGTCAGATGCCGGGCGAGTTCCTCCTGCGCGAAGGCCACAGAGGCCGGGGGCGCCCTCGCGCTCCATGTCCCGGGCCAATTGTCCGCCGAAGTAGCATTCGATGACGCGCCGGCCGAACGGCCGGATGTGGTAGGAGGCGGTGCGAACCGTTTCCGTGCTGCCCATGAGGTAGTGCTCCGCCGGCAGCTCGATGTCCTCCGGAACGCCGAGGAACAGCTTGTTGCAGAGGCCGAGGGGCAGCGCCGCGGCGGCCGTGGTCTTGGCCGGAAGAGGCGGATCGAAGCGCAACGATTCCGCTGCGAGACTGTTGCTGGGCACCGTCACGACAACGGCCCGCGCTGTGATCGTGCCCGCGCCGGTCGAGATCCGGATGTCCCTGCCGCCATGATCGATTTGCGTCACCGCGGCGCCGAACGTGACCGGCAGTTCCGTGCCGTAGGACGCGACCAGGTGCCCATACCCCTCCCGAATTCTCGGATCGGGGCCGCGCCCTGGGCTGTATCGCTGGTAATCCCGCAGCGACGCGCATTCGAGCTCGGCCCCGTTGATGAAGGTGCCGATCGCCTCCAAAAGCCCGTTCCAGCGGTTGCCGGGCTCGAGCGGCCGCCGACATGGGCACGTCACCGGCCTCGGTGTCCCAGGCATCGGCGGCCTCGAAAAAATCCGACATGGCCTGTCGTGCTGCTTCTGAATCCGCGTCGTTCAAGCCAAAGTCACGGCCGCCGCCGTCCCATGATGCCGGCGCGCGGTCGAGCGTGAAGCCGGTTCGCGCCGCAATCACCATCCAAGCATTGTCCCGGCCGCCATGCAGCCAGCCGCAGCCGAGGTCGACAGGAATGCGGTCCGGCCCGACTTCGGCTGTGTAAGCGCGCCCGCCGAGCCGATTGCCGGCCTCGATGATCAAGAGAGACAGATCCGGCCGGAGTGCGCGCAAATGACGTCCGGCCGCTATTCCAGCCGAACCGGCGCCGACGATCGCGACATCAACCCCCGAGACGCCCGATCCCGCCACGCTCCGCTCCCTCTCGCCAAGTCCCCGGTATAGGGCGCACCGGTTTCGATGCCCAGCGTAAGTCCGTTGACCGCCGGCAGTATGTTCTCTATTTGTTCTAGAACAGGAGAGCGTGGTTGGCGACCGAGCCCGGACGGCATTTGGACTTCACGGACGACGCTGCGCCAAGCCGAAAGCCGGCGCGGCCGACGAAGAGTCGCGTGGTGCTGCCGAGGCCGGCTGATGCCGCCGACGCGGTCGACACAGAGCGGCGGAGAGGCCGCGGGACGGTGAGCAACCGCTCAGGGCGATTCGAGAACCAGCAGCGGGTCGAAGAGGACGATGGTTGGGGCTCTCTGGAGACTCTCGAACCGTTCAAAACGACGATCACGATGGAGCGCCCCAAGACGATAATAACCCGCAACAATTCGCCGGACATCTCGTTCGACCGCTCGATCAACCCGTACCGCGGTTGCGAGCATGGCTGCGTCTACTGCTTCGCAAGGCCGACACATGCTTTCCTGGGACTTTCGGCCGGACTCGATTTCGAGAGCAGGCTATTCGTCAAGGAAGGCGCCGCCGAAAAACTCGAACGCGAACTTGCTGTCCCTGGATACAAGCCGCGCACCATCGCGATCGGCACCAACACCGACCCGTATCAGCCGATCGAGCGGCAGCATCGGGTGATGCGGTCCGTGCTCGAAGTGCTGGCCGCCACGGATCACCCTGTCGGAATCGTGACGAAATCGGCGCTGGTTTTGCGCGACCTCGACCTGCTGGCGCCGATGGCGGCCAAGGGTCTCGCCAAAGTGGCGCTGTCGGTGACGACGCTCGATCCGAAACTTGCCCGCACGATGGAGCCGCGCGCCAACACGCCGGGCCGGCGCTTGCAAGCGATCAAGATCCTGGCCGAGGCCGGCATTCCGGTCACGGTGATGACGGCCCCGATGATTCCGGCCGTCAACGACGTCGAGATGGAGGCAATCCTGGAGGAAGCCCGCAACCGCGGTGCGACAGCGGCGGGCTACGTCATGCTGCGGCTGCCGCTCGAAATCCGCGATCTTTTCCGTGAATGGCTGCTGACGCATTTCCCCGACCGGTTGCGTCACGTGATGAGTCTGGTCCAATCGTTCCGCGACGGGAAGGACTACGATTCGGCATGGGGCAAGCGGATGACCGGGACCGGACCCTACGCGACGATGATCGCGCGGCGGTTCGAACTCGCCTGCAACCGGCTCGGCTACGCCAAACAGCGGACGCCGTTGCGGACCGATCTGTTCCGCCCGCCGACCGTGTCGGGGCAGCAGCTCAACCTCCTTTAGGCCGAAAGACCGCTGGAAAGACCGGGCTTGGTCTGAAACTTGAGCGCGCCCTCGGCCGTAAGGGCTTCGCTCGCGTGGTCGGGGTTGACGAGGTCGGGCGTGGCCCTCTGGCTGGTCCGGTCACCGCCGCGGCCGTGATCCTCGATCCCCGCAATGTGCCGGCGGGCCTCCAGGACTCGAAGGCTCTGGCGGCGGAATTCCGGGAACGGGCGTTCGAGATCATCATGGTGCGGGCCGTTGCGGTCGGGGTCGGCTTCGCGACCGTAGCCGAGATCGACGGCATCAATATTCGGCAGGCGACGTTCCTGGCCATGCGCCGGGCTCTTGCCGCCTTGCCGGTGCTGCCGGATTACCTGGTGGTCGACGGCAACGACATGCCATCGGGCTGGACCGGCGCGGGGCACTCGATCATCAAGGGCGATGCCACCTGCGCCTCCATCGCTGCCGCGTCCATCGTGGCCAAGGTCATCCGCGACCGCATGATGTTGCGGCAGCATCGGCACGATCCGCGCTACGGCTTCGACCGTCACAAAGGCTATGCGACGGCCGACCACCGCGAGGCGCTGCTGCGATTCGGTCCCTCGGCCTTCCATCGCCGAAGCTTTGCCCCGTGCGCGGACGACGCGTTCACCCTCGCGGCGGCGGAGTGAGCTCTCAGCGGCAAGCCATCGCGGAAAGAGTTGGGCTCACTCGGACGCCGCGGCCCCGGCGACCAGCACCGGTTCGGCACGATAAAGCTCAGGATACATCCGCTGCAGTGCCTCGACCTTCGGGATGTCGTTGACCGCGATGTAGGGGTAGTTGGGGTTGCGGGCGAGGAAATCCTGGTGGTGCGCCTCGGCCGGATAGAAGGCGTGGCCGGGTTCGATCTTGGTCACCACCGCGCCGCCGAACACGTGGGCGGCGCTGAGCTGGGCCTTGTAGGCCTTGGCGATCTGCGCCTGTTCCTCGCTGGTGGGGAAAATCGCCGAGCGATACTGCGTGCCGGTGTCGGGGCCCTGGCGGTTGAGCTCGGTCGGATTATGCACCGCAGAGAAATAGATCTGCAGGATCTTTCCGTAACTGATCTTGCGCGGATCGAAGGTGATCTTAACCGATTCTGCGTGACCGGTGGTGCCCGTGCTCACATCATCGTAGTGCGCGCTCGACTGATCCCCGCCCGCATAGCCGGACACCGCACTCGTGACGCCCTGGACGTGCTGGTAGACGCCCTGCACCCCCCAAAAGCATCCGCCGGCCAGAATGGCGGTCTCAGTCGCGCCGCTCGGCTTGGCTTCATCGACGGCCGGCGGCGGCACGGCATGTGCTTCCTCGGCCGAGAGGCGGGGGACGAGGCCGAAAGCCGCCCCGAAGGCCACAAGGCCAGCCGCCAGGAGCACAGATCGGCCGTGAGGCATCGCGTTGAACATCGCATCTCTCCGAATGTCAGTTGCAAGGGTCGACGGTGTGCCCGCTCGGCGGGGCGGCACCAACCACGGTGGCAGGGTTCTAAGCTGCAACGGGCTTGAAGCTCATCGCGATGCCGTTCATGCAGTAGCGTAGCCCCGTCGGCTTCGGACCGTCGTTGAACACGTGGCCGAGGTGGCCGCCGCATCGGCTGCAATTCACTGCCGTGCGAACCATACCGAAACTGGCGTCGTGCTCTTCGTTCACGGCACCCTGCAGCGGCGCCCAGAAGCTCGGCCATCCGGTTCCGCTGTCGAACTTGGTGTCGGAGGAGAACAGGTCACGATCGCAACCCGCGCAGGTGAATGTGCCATGGCGATGCTCGTCGAGAAGAGCACTCGTGAACGGGCGCTCGGTCCCGCTCTTGCGCAGCACCGTAAACTGGGCGGGGCTCAACCGCTTATGCCACTCGTCCTCGCTGTAGCTGACCGCGAAAGCCGCCCGAGCAGCGCTGCCCCAGCCGGTCGCGAGTGTCGCGAGCGTTGCTGCTCCCCCGAGAAAAGACCGTCGAGACGCCATGGCAATCTCCTTTCCGACGTAGAATTCGTCCGTCGCGGTGAGGTACGGCACGAAGGGCCGGTTCGTTACACCCCGGGCTGCAGCATGGACGATATTTAAGCTTGCCGCGGTTCGCGGCGGCGTCACGCGCCGGAACAAACGCGCCGTTGCAGACCGGGCCGCGCTTGGCTAAGCTCGTCGCACACGTCGGGGTGTTCGGTCATTCAAGCCGAGCTGAGACCTCTCGCCAGTGAGAGAAACCCGTTGAACCTGAACCGGATCATACCGGCGGAGGGAACGCTATGCCGAGGCTCGACCTCCGGCACGACGGCACGACCGCCGTCACGCCGACAACCCTGTTCAATCCGACGTTCGGTGCCGGCCTTCGGCTTCGCCCGCCCGTGCTGCCCTGGGCATCGCTCGTCGCTATCGGAATCGCACTCACGGCATGGGAAGCGGCAGTGCGGCTGTTCGGCGTCCCGTCTTACCTGCTGCCGGCCCCCTCGCGCATCGCCACAGTGCTGGTCGATCGCTGGCCGGTGATCTGGCCGGAGGCGCTCGTGACCTTCGGGGAAATGCTGGGGGGGCTGGCGATCGGCGCCGCCTTCGGAATTGCCGCGGCGCTGGTGATGGCGCGGACGCCGCTGATCGAACGGGCACTCGGGCCGATCCTGGTCCTGTCGCAGGCGCTGCCTGTGTTTGCCATCGCGCCACTGCTGGTCATCTGGCTGGGCTTCGGGCTTGCCTCGAAACTGGCGATGGCGGCGCTGGTCATCTTCTTTCCGGTCTCGACCACGTTTCTCGAAGGCCTGCGGCGCACCGACGAGAATCTCCTCGATCTCGCGCGCCTGAACGGCGCAAGCCGGCGCGATACCCTCCTGCTGATCCGCGTGCCCGCGGCGCTGCCCGCGCTTGGCGCAGGCCTGCGGGTCGCGGCGGCCAGCGCGCCGATCGGCGCCATCGTGGGTGAGTGGGTCGGCTCGTCGTCGGGGCTCGGCCTTCTGATGCTGCACGCCAATGCGCGCATGCAGACCGACATGGTGTTCGCCGGCCTCGTGGTGCTTGCCGCCTTCTCGATGCTGCTCTGGAGCGCGGTCGGTGTCCTCACCCGGCGGCTGTCCTTCTGGGCCCCCGATACCCTCTGACGCTTCTCTGCTGGAGACACGCCATGCGATTTCTCGCGCTCGTCCTGTGCGCTCTTCTGGCCGGCGCTGTGCCGGCCGCGGCCGCCGACAAGCTCACCGTGCTGCTGGACTGGTTCGTCAACCCGGACCATGCCGCGATCGTGATCGCCAAGGAGGGCGGCTATTTCGCAAGGCAGGGGCTCGAGGTGACGCTGATCGAACCGGCCGACCCGGCGACGCCGCCGCGGCTGGTGGCGGCCGGGCAGGGGGATATCGCGGTCTCCTATCAGCCGACCTTCTATCTCTCGCGCCAGGACGGCATGAACCTCGTGCGCGTCGGCGCCGCGATCGCGACGCCGCTCAACACCCTGATCGCGCTACAGGATGGTCCGATCAAGTCGATCGCCGATCTCAAGGGCAAGTCGGTCGGCTACTCGGTTTCGGGCTTCGAGGACGCCATGCTCGGCACCATGCTGGCCAAGGCCGGACTGACGATGAGCGACGTCAAGCTCGTCAACGTCAATTTCGCACTGACCGAGGCGCTGGTCTCGAAGCAGGTGGACGCCGTCGTCGGTGGCTACCGCAACTTCGAGCTGACCGAGATGAAGCTGGCGGGCCATCCCGGCCGTGCCTTCTATCCGGAGGACTTCGATTTCCCGCCCTACGACGAGCTGATCTACGTCACCACGCCGGAGAAGGCCAAGGACCCACGCATCCGCCGCTTCCTCGACGCCACCGAACAGGCGACGTTGTTCATCCTCAACCACCCGGACGAGGCCTGGTCGATGTTCATCAAGGCCTATCCGAAACTCGACGACGCGCTCAACCGGCAGGCCTGGACCGACACCATCCCGCGGCTCGCACCCGACCCCGCCGCCGTCGATCCCGAGCGCTACACGCGCTTCGCCGAATTCATGAAGAGCAAGGGGCTGATCAAGGCGGTCGAGCCGGTGGAGAATTACATCGGAGGCCGTTGAACGCCTGCGGATGAGCCGTCGCTTGCTACGCCGCCCGCGTGTTCGTACGAGGATGTGATCTCTAGGTTTTGTCGAGCCGAGCAGCGAGGTTCGTCCATGATCGAGCCCTTGGTTCTTTTCGCGCATCACATTTGGAGGATGCTACAGAAATTTCCAGCAGCATCCGCGCTCTTCGTGTTCATCCTGACCCAGATTGCTGCTCTCGGGTTCAAGGTGTGGGATTCCCGCACGCAAAAACGAAGAACCATCAACGGTCTTCACGCGGAGATCGACCGCAATCTTCGGGAAGACGCAAGCAACAGTCTCACTCGAGAGGTGATCGAGCGGCTGAAGGAAAAGGTCAAGGACAACCCGAAATACAGGCCGATGATCATCATCGTCTTCCAAGACTCCTTCTATAAGGGTGTCATCAAGGATCTCCCGATCTTGAACTCAAGCCAGCTCAGGGCTGTCAATGACTTCTACTTTTTTATGCAGCAGATGCGAGATGTCATGGCAGGCATCGAGCGGGAGACGTTCTTCCTTCTCTCGGCCGACGGGAGGCAAGGCCTGTTTGACGATATGCTCAAGGCATCCGACGAGATGAAGGCGGCCGGCCAGATCGCGAAGTCGGCCCTGAAGACATGAAAAAGCCCGCCAGAGGCGGGCTCTTTCATCATTTAGGTTCTGACCACAGTTCCGATCGCACGCATGGCAACCTCCTGGTCGGTGTATGCACATCATGTGGCCGACGTCGTACAAACGTCAAGGTGCATGACGCCCGACAGAGTGACAGCGATATCGGGGTACTCTCGGGATCGGCCCGAACGTGCCTGAAGCCTCTTTCGTCTCGCAGCGCGGTGACGGCGCTTTCCGCTCGTTCATGCCTGGCGCGCTCCGGGGGACCGCCGCCCATCGGCCTTTAGGCCTACGCCGTCTTTCGTTTTTGTTGCGAGCCCCGATATAGGACGCACCCGCGCCGCAACGAAAGAAACCACATGTCCAAGATCCCCGTCACCGTTCTCACCGGCTACCTCGGCGCGGGCAAGACGACGCTGCTGAACCGCATTCTCACGGAGGAGCACGGGAAGAAATATGCCGTGATCGTCAACGAATTCGGCGAAATCGGCATCGACAACGACCTCGTGGTCGGGGCCGACGAGGAAGTGTTCGAAATGAACAACGGCTGCATCTGCTGCACCGTTCGCGGCGACCTGATCCGCATCCTCGAGGGGCTGATGAAGCGGAAGGGCAAGTTCGACGCGATCATCGTGGAGACCACGGGTCTGGCCGACCCGGCTCCGGTGGCGCAGACGTTCTTCGTCGATCAGGACGTGCAGGAGAATGCGCGCCTCGACGCGGTTGTGACGGTGGCCGATGCGAAGTGGCTCAGCGCGCGGCTCAAGGACGCGCCGGAAGCCAAAAACCAGATCGCCTTCGCGGACGTCATCGTGCTGAACAAGACGGACCTCGTGACACCGGCCGAACTGCGCGAAGTCGAAGCCCGCATCCGCGCCATCAATCCCTATGCGAAGCTGCACAAGACGCAGCGCTGCGCCGTGGCGCTCGATGATGTGCTCGACAGGAAGGCTTTCGACCTCGATCGCATCCTGGAGATCGAACCGGAATTTCTGGAGGTCGACGACCACGAGCATGACGGCCACGATCACCACCATCATGGTGAGCACCACCACCATCACCACGGCCTCAAGCACTATCACGACGAAGACATGCAATCGGTCGCGATCGAACATCCGGGCGACGTGGTGCCGGAGAAGTTCATGCCTTGGATCAACGAACTGGTGCAGAGCGAGGGGCAGAACATCCTGCGCTCGAAGGGGATTCTGGCGTTCAAGGGCGAGCCGAAACGGTTCGTCTTTCAGGGCGTTCACATGATGCTGGACGGTGACGTTCAGCGCGAATGGAAGCCCGACGAGAAGCGCACGTCGCGCGTTGTCTTTATCGGCCGCAACCTGCCCGAAGAGCGGATCCGGAAGGAATTCGCGGCCTGCATTGCGTGACCGGCCACGGGTGCCCCGATCAGAGCGGCTTCAGTCCGAGCGCCTTGGCGTCCTTGGGCATCTTCACCCAGACGCCATTCTCGTCCTTGTCGAGCAGGATCGAGTGGCCCTTGCGCGCTGTAAGGACGATCTGGGCCCCTTTCGTGTGCCAGTTCACGGGGTCGAAGACGATGATGCCCTGGTCACGACAGGCGGGGGCGAGGCGCGCCCGAGGGCCGTCTCTGCCGCGCTCCGTGTCGAGCGTCACCATGCATCCGGTGTCACGATCGCCTCGCATCACGGCGTAGCGGCCGGCAAGGGCCTGCGCCGAAACACTCGACAGCATGGATTTGGCCGTTCCGGTGCTCGCTGCGAGTTGCACAATGCTGCCGTCCGCCGGGGTCGGTTCAGGCTGAGCAAGTGCGACGGCGTTGCCATCCACCGATCCCGCGGGCTCGACCTGCCCGGTCGGGGTGAGTGCCAGGACTGAGCCGTCGGCGGCGGTGGCGCGCCAAGACCCGTCCGCCTGCCGGGCGAAGGTCAACAGGCTCTGCCCGGCTTCGGTGTTGAAGCTGATCTGTCCAGCATCGTTGATCGACCACGCCAGGGCCTGCCGGATCGCCGGAACCGCACGCCGACAGCCGGCCGGCATTGCCACCTCTCCAGCGGCGCCCGCAGAATCAAACCGGAGCTTGAGGTTGCAGGTTCGTCCGGTTTTCTCCACGGCCAGCGACCACAGCGATGCGCCACCGGCCCCGGCTGCGCGGGCGGAGCCCATGGCACAAAGGGGCAATGCCGCAGAGGCCGTGAGAACGACGGAAAGGCAGATGGCGATGGTGCGCGCTGGCATTGGCGTTTCGATCCCCTGATCCTTGACGATGCTAGCTCAAGCGTCGGGTGGGGACCACGGCGTTTCCGCCACGGGGGTCAGCGGACCGCGGCCGGCTGCCCAAGACAGGATGTTGTCGACGACGAGCTGGCCCATGGCGGCGCGCGTGTGATGGGAGGCCGAGCCAACATGCGGCAAGAGCACGACATGATCCATATCGATCAGGGCCTGCGGCACGTTCGGTTCGTCGACGAAGACGTCGAGCCCCGCCGCCAGGATCGTTCCGGCTTCGAGCGCCTCGATGAGGGCGGGTTCGTCGACCACCGAGCCGCGCGCAATGTTGATCAAGATGCCATTCGGGCCGAGGGCGCGCAGAACCTCGGCATCGACGAGGCGTTCCGTCGCAGCGCCGCCCGGCGTGACGACGACGAGGATGTCGCAGGCTTCGGCAAGGGCCCTGACCGTTGAGCAGTAGAGGTACGGCACGCCTGCCTGGGCGTGGCGACCATGGTAGACGATGGTCAGCCCGAACGCTTCGGCACGTCTGGCGATGGCCTTGCCGATCCGGCCGAGCCCGAGAATGCCAAGAGTACGGTTGCGCAGCGTCGCTGTGAGCGGAAAGTTTGCTTGCGGCCACCGCCCGGCGCGCAGGTAGCGCTCCGCCGCCGGAAACTGGCGCGCTGCGGCCAAGATCAGCGCCAGCGCCGTGTCGGCCACGTCCTCGTTGAGCACATCGGGTGTGTTCGTGACGACGATCCCGTGCCGGCCAGCCCAGGCTGCGTCGATGTTGTCATAACCGACCCCGAAACTTGCGACGAGTTCAAGCCGCGGAAACCGAGCTCATGAACTGCGCATCGGCGCCGACGTGACCGCCAATCGCAAGCGCGCGCACCTCTGCGGCAGCGGTCCCGATGATGGATTCAGAGTTCGGGCTGTCCCATGGACACACCAGATCTGTGCCAGCGGACAGCTGTTCAATGACCGCCTGCGGCATGGCGGAGGGCATCAGGACCTTGAAAGTGCTCAATGGAATGTCCGGGGCATCGTTGTCGCGGAACCATGCCCGCCCAAATCACCGACGGCAACGTGAATCGAGACAAGGGGCCCCGACGATCGTGACAAAGGTGTCTGAAAGATTTTCTTTAACTTACATTAATCCCGGCGAGCCGATCGGAGCTCGGGACAGAAAAGTTCCTTGCGAAATCGTGTAAGTCGGAGAATTCACGAAAACGTGATCGCGTTTCGACGTCAATTATGGCGAAACTATTGCCTAAGTTTGGACGACCTGTGGGCAGCGGCGGGAGTTGTTGTTTCGGCTGTTGCATTGGCGCCATAGCCAGCATTCCGCCTGCCGTGTAGAGTGCCCTTACTGAGTGCCAACAATGGGTGAACCGAGTTGAAGAAAATTCTGCTGGCCAGCACGCTTCTCGCAGCCATGACCGGCGTCGCGGCCGCCGCCGACCTGCCCAGCCGCATGGCTCCGCCGGTCTATGCACCGCCGCCGCTCCCCGTGTTCACCTGGACGGGTGCGTATTTCGGAATCAACGCCGGCTACGCGTTCGATCATGAGGGTCGGTTCCGCACGCTCGAGACCTTCCCGGGCGCAACCACAACCAGCGTGACCGCCAGCAGCGACGGCTTCACCGGTGGCGGCCAGATCGGCTACAATTATCAGTTCGGCGGCGGCGGCTTTGGCGGCCCCGGAAGCGGCATTGTGGTCGGCGTCGAGGCTGATGCCGCCTACACGGATTTGAGCCGTAGCCGCACCGTCGGCTTCGCGGGAGTAGCTGCGCCGGCTTCGCTCTTCGGCACCACGACGACGTTCCGGTCGGGTCTCGACTATCTCGGCACTGTGCGTGGCCGCGTCGGCTACGCCTTCGGCCAGTTCCTCATCTACGGCACGGGTGGTTTCGCCTATGGCGGCGTCGACAATCGGATCACGATCAACGACAACGCCGGTACAATCGCGGGCTTCCGGCGGAACTCGGATGGAGACCGGCTACGCCTATGGCGGCGGTATCGAGTACGCTCTTCCGACCAACTCGTTCCTGAACTTCTTCAAGTCGAGCGCGGTGACGATCAAGGCCGAGTACCTGCACTACGACCTCGGTCGCACCAACATCGCGTTCAACAACGGCGCGGGTATCGCTGGAACAACCCGTGTTTCGAACGAAGGCGATCTCGCCCGCGTGGGCCTGAACTACAAGTTCGGCTCCTATTGATCTGATCTCGCCCCTCCCAGGCGAATTTGCCCCCGGCTGCCGCTCCTGCAGCCGGGGCTTTTCGTTTCAGACGTCGTTACGCATCGCCCAGGCTTTCATCAGGCCATGCGCGATGGCCATGGTCGGCGGACACTTGATCCCGTCGTCGTGAGTGCCGCTCAAAATCCTTCGCACCTCCCCGCGTGAGAACCAGCGCGCGTCTTCGAGTTCCGCGCGGTCGATGGTGATTTCGGTCATGGTCGCTTCCGCGATGCAGCCGATCATGATCGAAGCCGGAAATGGCCACGGCTGCGATGCCAGATAGGTGACGCGACCGGTCTCGATTCCCGCCTCTTCCTGCAACTCGCGACGCACCCCGGCCTCGAGCGTCTCGCCCGGCTCCAAAAAGCCCGCGAGACAGGAGTACATGCCCGGCACGAAACGGGGCTGGCGCCCGAGTAGGCAGTGCTCGCCATTGACGGCAAGCATGATGACCACCGGGTCGGTGCGCGGAAAATGGTAGGTGCCGCAATGCGGGCATTCCCGGCGCCATCCCCAGGCCGCCATGCTGGACGCGATGCCCGCAGGTGCGCGCAGAACCGGTGGCTGCGGTGCCAGTGCAGCAGCGCTTTCGCCTCCGCCAGGATGCCGAGCACGCCGGCTGCGGTTTCGCCCGAGGTCGCCATGGTGCGCAGATCGTTGGTCGGCGGGGCGGCCTCGCTTTCCTCCGCCGGCGGTTCGAAGCGTAGCGCGAAGACCCCGCCGTCCTCGTCCCGGCCCAGGAATACCGTCTCGGTCGGGTGCCCCGAAGCCCTTCGGCTCGGCGAGGGTGAAGCATGGATCGGCCTCGCCTTCTGCGCGCAACAGCACGCGATCTCCCGAAAAAGCGTAGGCGCGGGCGGACGGGTCGGCGAGCAGGGCGGGGATGACGCTCTCGTGGTCGCGGGCGTTGGCGAGCCGATCGAGTCTGTTATGGGCATAGCCGAGTGCAGCGTGGTCAAAAGCGAGTGTACTGTCGGGCATTGAAAGCTCGGTCTGTTCCGGGGGTATGCGGATTTGCGGGGTGGATGTGCTTGTTATGCCGCAAGGCTCGTTTGCGAGCCAGCGGGCGCGGCTTGCGAAATCGCCGCGCATGGTCCACATGAGCAGCGGGAGGTTGGCGGTGGACGTTCCACTCGCCAACCGGGTCAGGTCCGGAAGGAAGCAGCCCTAACGAGATCGGGCGGGTCTCTGTCCAGCCTCCTACCGCGTGTCCCGGGTCCGAGCCATGGGGCATGGCCGGCTGAACGCCGGCATTCCGCGTCGCGCACGAGCCCTGATGAGCGTCGATGACAAATCCGGCGCGGCGCCCGCCGTGCCCTACCGCGTGCTGGCGCGCAAATACCGGCCGTCGCGCTTCGCCGACCTGATCGGCCAGGAGCCGATGGTCAGGACGCTGTCCAACGCCTTCGACCTCGATCGCATTCACCAGGCCTATCTGCTCAGCGGCGTGCGCGGCGTCGGCAAGACGACGACGGCCCGCATCATCGCGCGCGCCCTCAACTATCATCGTCCGGCGGAGGCGGCCCGGCCCGAGATCGACCGGCCGACCATCGCCATGGACGAGCTCGGCACGCCATTGCCAGGCCATCATCGAATTCGCGCCATGTCGACGTGATCGAGATGGATGCCGCGTCCCACACCGGCATCGACGACATCCGCGAGCTGATCGAGGGCGCGCGCTACCGGCCCGTGCTGGCGCGCACCAAGGTCTACATCATCGACGAAGTGCACATGCTGTCGAAGGCCGCCTTCAACGGCCTGCTGAAGACGCTCGAAGAGCCGCCCGAGCACGTCAAATTCCTGTTCGCGACGACCGAGATCGACAAGGTGCCGGTGACGGTCCGCTCGCGCTGCCAGCGTTTCGACCTGCGCCGCATCGAGTCGCCGGTGCTGGTCGGGCCATCTCGCCTCGATCTGCGAGCGCGAAGGCGTCGCGATCGATCCGGAGGCGCTGGCCCTGATCGCCCGGGCCGCCGAGGGCTCGGTGCGCGATGCCCTGTCGCTGCTCGACCAGGCGATCGCCCACGGCGCCGCCGGCGGCCGCATCGACGAGGAGGCGATCCGGGCCATGCTCGGGCTCGCCGACCGGGCACGCGTCATCGACCTGTTCGAGCAGGTGATGAGGGGTGACGTCGCGACCGCGCTCGACGGCCTGAAGGCCCTGCACGACCAGGGCGCCGACCCGCTCAGCATCATATCGTCGCTGGCCGACTTCGTGCATCTCGTGACGCGGCTGAAGCTGGTTCCGGCTGCCGCCCAGGACCCGTCGCTGACCGGCGAGGAGCGCAAGCGCGGCCAGGCCTTCGCGGCGTCGCTGTCGCTGCCGGTGCTGACCCGAGCCTGGCAGATGCTGCTCAAGGGACTCGCCGACATCAAGGATGCGCCGCGCCCGATCGCCGCGGCCGACATGGTGCTGGTGCGCCTCGCTTATGCGGCCGATCTCCCGACCCCCGACGAAGCCTTGCGACAGATTGGGTCGGCGCCGGCTGCATCCGTGCCACAGGCCGGCCCCTCGTCGGTTGGCAGCGAGCCGCGGCCCTCGCGCCATGGCGGCCGGCCAGTCGGCATCTGCTGCGCTGGCGGCTCCCGTCATGCAGTCCGCCGTCGCGGCTCCGGCGAGCGCCGAGCGCCCCCGCGCCCGCAACTTTCGCGGACGTCGTCGCTCTCGCGGCCTCACATCGCGACATCACAATGAAGACGGCGCTCGAACGCGACGTGCGCCTCGTGCGCTTCGAAGAGGGGACCATCGATTTCGAGCCCGGGCCGGGCGCCTCGCCGACGTTGGCCAAATGTGTTGTCGCGCAAGCTGGCCGAATGGACCGGCATCCGCTGGATGGTCACGCTCAGCTCGTCTGGCGGCGCGCCGAGCCTGCGCGAGCAGACGCTGTCGGCCGCCGATGCGCGAGAAACGCGCCGCGGCCGCCGATCCGTTGGTGCGCAAGGTGCTTGACGCGTTTCCCGGCTCGGAGGTGGTGGCCATTCACGCACCGGCGACGGCCGCCGCCGAACCCAGCGAACCCGTTGCTGCCACGAGCCGAGCTGGGCGACGACGAGATCGGCTACATCGACGAAGGCGTGTCGGACGAGGATCTTTGATCCGGTCGCGTCGCTTCGGAGAAAAGCGGCTGTTCGCCGCGGACGGGGCCGAGGGCGCCGCATCGAGAATGGAATCGAGGAGAGCTGGCAATGAAGGACGTCATGGGGCTGATGAAGCAGGCGCAGGCCATGCAGGCCAAGTTCGGACAGGTGCAGAGCGAGCTGGAGCAGTTGCAGCTCGAAGGTCAATCCGGCGGCGGCATGGTGAAGGCGGTGATTTCGGGCAAGGGTGAACTCAAGAGCTTGACCATCGATCCGTCGCTGCTCGTCGCCGACGAGAAGGAAATCCTGGAGGATCTGATCGTCACCGCGCACGAGGACGCGCGCAAGAAGGTCGACGCCGCCAAGGAAGACAAGATGAAGGCGCTCACGGCGGGCCTGCCGCTGCCGCCGGGCATGAAGCTGCCGTTCTGACGCGATGGCGGAACGCGTCGCCGGCCCCGAGATCGAGCGGCTGATCCAGCTTCTGGCGCGACTGCCGGGTCTCGGCCCGCGCTCGGCGCGCCGCGCCGCGCTGCACCTGATCCGCAAGCGCGAGGAACTGCTGGCCCCGCTGGCGGACGCCATGCGGGTCGCGCGCGAGCGCATCGTCACCTGCGCGGCCTGCGGCAACGTCGATACGACCGACCCGTGCACGGTCTGCCGCGACACGCGCCGCGACCCCGCGACGCTGGTGGTCGTGGAGACGGTCGCCGACCTGTGGGCACTCGAGCGCGCCAGCGCGGTGCGCGGCCGCTACCATGTGCTCGGCGGAACGCTGTCGCCACTCGACGGCGATCGGCCCGAGCGATCTCAATCTCGCCGGTTTTGCCGATCGGATCGCGGGCGAGGGGGTGCAGGAGGTCATCCTGGCCGTCAATGCGACCGTCGACGGGCAGACGACCGCCCATTATGTCACCGACCTGCTGTCGCATCTCGACGTCAAGGTCACCCGATTGGCTCACGGCGTGCCGGTCGGCGGCGAACTCGACTATCTCGACGAGGGCACCCTCTCTGCCGCCATCCGGGCTCGGACGGCGTTTTAGAGGAGTGGCTCGCAAACCGATCGGCGGCGCAACGGTCAGCGGTGCTCCGGCGCGGGACCACAATTTGGCCGAAACGCGGCGGTAAGGGCGCTGCGACCCATCCTTTTAGCTGAGACATCATGCGTTTGCCGATGAACCGGGCGCTCACGAGCGCGCTTCTCGCTGCCGCCCTCGGAGTAGGATGGATGACGGCCGGCGCCGTCGCGGCCTCCCGGCCCCTCGTCATGGCGCAGGCAGCCGACGACGACACGGCGGGACCCCCTCCGATCGACGAGCCCAACAGTGCTGCGGCGCTGACGGTTCGCTTGGACCGGCTGGAGAACACGGTTCGCTCGCTGACCGGGCAGATCGAACAACTGCAGTTTCAGAACAGGAAGCTGAGCGACGACCTGCGCAAGATGCAGCAGGACACCGACTTCCGCTTTCAGGATCTCGAAAAGGGCGGCGCCAAGCCCGGCGCGCCGATGAAGCGGACGGAGGCCACTCCGCCCGCTGGCTCCGAGGGCATGCCGCAGGATGCGAGCGGCGCCGATCCGGCGATCGTCGCAGGCGCCCCGATTGCCACCCCTAAGCCGGCCAGGCGCGTCGGCGACGCCTTCGATCCGAACGCCAGCCCCGATGCGCCCGGCGCGCCGCGCCCGCTTGGCACCGTCGCGCCAAGCGCGCCGCTGGCCCGGAAAGACGTCACAGTGGCGACGGGTGAGCCAAGCGCGCCGCTCGATCTCATGAGGCGGAGCGGTTCCACCGTGCCAGTTGATCAGTCGACCGACAATGGAGTGCCCGCGGTCAGGAGCGAGCCGGCGCCGGCCGATGCCGCTCCGCGTGTCGCTCCCAATCCCAATGCGGTCGCGAGCCTCGCGCCCGGCGGCACGCGCGACGAGTACAACAACAATCTCGACCTTTATCGCCAGGGCCAGCTCGACACGGCGGCCACGGGCTTCAAGAGCTTTCTCGACAAATATCCGCGCGACCGGCTGGTGCCCGATGCCGTCTACTACCTCGGCGAAACCTACACCAAGCTCGGCCGTCATCGCGAAGCCGCCGAGCAATACCTCCGGCTTTCGACTGACTTCAGCAAGGCGCCGCGCGCGCCGGACGCCTTGTTGAAGCTCGGCATGGCGCTGAATGCCATGGGGGTGCGGGAGCAGGCCTGCGCCACCTATCAGGAGGTCACGCGCCGCTATCCGGCGGCCTCGTCCGACGTGCGGGCCGGCGTGGACCGCGAACTCAAGCGGTCGCGCTGCTGATATGCCGGCTCGCGGCGGTCCGAATGACGCGGCCGCTGCAGGTGGGGATCGTGCCATTGCCCGTTTGGTCTCCCTGCTCGATCCGCTTCGAGCGGCGGCGGGGGCTGGTGCTCGCCGTCTCGGGTGGGCCGGACTCCGACCGCATTGATGCACTTGGCCGCGGCCTGGAGCAGCGGGGCGGAGCGGCCGCCGGCTGCGGTCGCCTGTGTCGACCACGGTCTGCGTTCCGAGTCGCGCGCACGAAGCCGAGCAGGTGATCGTCTGCGGCGCGGCGGCTGGGTCTGCCGGCCGCCGTGCTCGACCTGGGCGGGCGAAAAACCGTCGCGGGGTCTCCCGGCGCGGGCACGGGCTGCGCGCTACCAGCTGCTCGCCGCTCATGCGCGGGCGATCGGCGCGTCGCATCTGGTCACAGCCCATACGCGCGACGATCAGGCCGAAACCGTGCTGATGCGTCTCGCCCGCGGCAGCGGCGCCGCAGGTCTGGCCGGAATGCGGGACGCGGTCGATCTCGACGGCCTGACGCTGTCGCGCCCGCTGCTCGGGGTCGCCAAGAGCGAACTGATCGCGCTGTGCCAGGCGCGCAACTGGGCCTTTGTCGACGACCCGACCAACGGCGATCCGGCCTATGCACGCGCTCGCTGGCGCCGGCTTGGGGCCGGCTCTGGCGCGCGAAGGGTTGACGGCGGAGGGCTTGTCGCGTTTCGCCCGACGCATGGCCCGCGCCGACCAGGCGTTGGACCTGTTCGCGGCCGAGGCCGCGACGCGCGCGCTGCTCGACGACACGCCCGCGCCCGAACCGGCTCGATTTGCGGCAGCTCAGCACGGTCCCCGACGAGATCCTCATCCGGGTCCTTGCGAAAGCGACAGTGGCCGTGAGCGGACGCCCGCAGCCCAAGCTTGCCCGACTCGAGGACCTGAGCGGCGAACTGACCCAGGCCCTCGATGCTGGCCGAAGCCTTCGGCGGACGTTCCACAACTGCATTCTGTCGCTTGACCGGGCAGGGATTCTGATCGATCGCGCGGGAAGGCGAGCGCCGCCGCGGACGGAAGACTCCGCTTCAGCATGATGTCGGGTATTCGGCCGCGTCCGACGCACATCGGCCCGCTTCCCTTGGCAAGCCCCCTCCTGCATCTTACATTGCGAATGTTGCTGCGCCGGCCCGCCTGACTGATGTGGTCGAAACGCACAGCGCTTCCGTCGCTTCGGCGCGGGGGCCTTTGCTCTCCACGGGTCCGCAATGAATCCGAATTTCCGGAACTTCGCCCTCTGGGTGATCATCTTCCTGCTGGTGGTGGCGCTGGTTCTGCTGTTCCAGAACCCCGGCCAGCGCTCGCAGACGCAGGACATCACCTTCAGCCAGCTGCTGACCGAGGTCGATCAGGGCCGCGTCGCGCGACGTGACCATCGCGGGCAACGAGATCACCGGCCACTACAAGGACAACCGGCAGTTCTCGACCTACGCGCCGAACGATCCGAGCCTGGTCCAGAACCTCTACAACAAGAACGTCACGATCACCGCCAAGCCGCCGTCCGACGGCAATTCCTGGCTGGTGACGCTGCTGGTCAACGGCCTGCCGCTGATCGCCTTCCTCGGCGTGTGGATCTTCATGTCGCGCCAGATGCAGGGCGCCGGCGGCAAGGCCATGGGCTTCGGCAAGTCCAAGGCCAAGCTGCTGAACGAGGCGCATGGCCGCGTGACGTTCGAGGACGTCGCCGGCGTCGACGAGGCCAAGGAGGACCTGGAGGAGATCGTCGAGTTCCTGCGCGATCCGCAGAAGTTCCAGCGGCTCGGCGGCCGCATTCCGCGCGGCGTGCTGCTCGTCGGCCCGCCCGGCACCGGCAAGACGCTGCTGGCGCGCGCCATCGCGGGCGAAGCCAACGTGCCGTTCTTCACCATCTCGGGCTCGGACTTCGTCGAGATGTTCGTCGGCGTCGGCGCGAGCCGCGTGCGCGACATGTTCGAGCAGGCGAAGAAGAACGCGCCCTGCATCATCTTCATCGACGAGATCGACGCGGTCGGCCGCCATCGCGGCGCCGGCCTCGGCGGCGGCAACGACGAGCGCGAGCAGACGCTGAACCAGCTGCTCGTCGAGATGGACGGCTTCGAGGCGAACGAGGGCATCATCCTCATCGCGGCGACCAACCGGCCCGACGTGCTCGATCCCGCGCTGCTGCGCCCCGGCCGCTTCGACCGCCAGATCGTCGTCCCGAACCCCGACGTCATCGGCCGCGAGAAGATCCTGAAGGTGCACGTCCGCAAGGTGCCGCTGTCGCCCGACGTCGACCTCAAGATGGTCGCGCGCGGCACGCCGGGCTTCTCGGGCGCCGACCTGATGAACCTCGTCAACGAGTCGGCGCTGCTGGCGGCGCGGCGCGGCAAGCGCATCGTCACCATGGTCGAGTTCGAGGACGCCAAGGACAAGATCATGATGGGCGCCGAGCGCCGCACCCTGGTGATGACCGAGCAGGAGAAGATGCTCACCGCCTATCACGAGGGCGGCCACGCCATCGTGGCGCTGAACGTGCCGGCGACCGATCCCGTCCACAAGGCGACGATCATCCCGCGCGGCCGCGCGCTCGGCATGGTCATGCAGCTGCCCGAGCGCGACAAGCTGTCGATGAGCTACGAGCAGATGACCTCGCGGCTGGCGGTGCTGATGGGCGGCCGCGTCGCCGAGGAGCTGATCTTCGGCAAGGACAAGGTGACGTCGGGCGCGCAGTCCGACATCGAGCAGGCGACCAAGCTCGCCCGCGCCATGGTGACGCGCTGGGGCTTCTCGGACGAGCTCGGCACCGTGATGTACGGCGAGAACCAGGAAGAGGTGTTCCTCGGCTATTCGATGGGCCGGCAGCAGAACATCTCGGAGGCGACATCGCAGAAGATCGACTCGGAGGTGCGCCGGCTGGTCGAAGCCGGGCTCTCGCCGGGCGACCGACATCCTAACGACCAAGCGCGACGACCTCGAAACGCTGGCCAAGGGCCTGCTGGAATACGAGACGCTGAGCGGCGACGAGATCGTCGGCCTGCTGCAGGGCCGTCCGCCGGTCCGCGAAACGGCGGACGAGCCGCCGCCGCGCACGCTCGGCTGTGCCGAACGTCGGCAAGGGCCGCCCCAAGCCAGGGCCTGAGCTGGAGCCGCAGCCGAGCACCTGACCAGCGTTGTTGCTGGTTGCATATTTAGAGGCGGTCCCGCAGCGGGCCGCCTTTTTCTTTCAGCCTTTCAGCACCTTGTCGGCCTTGGCGTCGACCTTCTTCTTGTCCCCTGCAGACAGGTGACCGGCCTTCTCCTGTTGGGCCGCACGCGCCTTGGCGTTGCGGGCGTGAGACTTGTCCTCGATCGGGTATTTGCCGCCGGGCAGCGCGAATTTGCTGTCGGGCAATGATTTTCGGGCCTTGGTGGTGAGTTCGGCCATGGCTCGGCTCCAGGTGAGCACGGAAAACGGCCAGGCTGGTCGCTTTGTTGCCCTCCCGCGCGACGCTGAACCGAGTTTGGGCTATATGCCGAGGCGCTGGCGTACCCAGGCCAGCAGCTCCATCACTTCCTGGTCCGCCTTGCCGCCGGGCTCGTATTCACCGGCGGTCTGCCCGAGCGTCAGGGCGTGGGCATAGGCGGCGCGCTGATGCAGCACCACCGGTGCCACGTCGAGGCCATGATGACGGGCGGCCGCACTCGCGTCCTCGACGATGCGAGGTGCCCGGTGCGGGGCGTGGTTGAGCACCACGAAGGCCGGCTTTTGCGCAAGCGTCGCGATCTTGGCAGTCGCCGCGATGGCACGCAGGTCGAGGATGCCGGCGCGGCACGGGATGAGGATCAGGTCGGCGGCTTCGGCCGCCGTGATGGCCGCATCGGCCGAATGCGGCGCCGTGTCGAGGATCGCCAGAGCCACGCCGCCCTCCGAAGCCGTCTGCAAAACCTTGCCGAGCCGGCTCGACTGGATCGAGGTGACCGAGGGCGTCTCGCTGTCCCGGCTGTCCTTCCACCCCGTGGCGCTCGCTTGCGGGTCGAGGTCGAGGACCGCCGCCGGCAAGCCAGCGCGCTCGGCCGCAACCGCGAGGTGCAGCGTCAGCGTGGTTTTGCCCGTGCCGCCTTTCTGGGACAGGATGGCGATGGTCTTCATGGGGCTCGCGACCGGAAAGGCGTGTCCGAAGCTTAGAGGGTCGCGCCGCTTTCACAAGCCGCCCGCCCTCGCGTGAGCCGTCGCAGCCAGGTGGCTTTGGGGTGCGCGCATCCAAAGCTGGTACGACAAGCGGCCTCTTCTCCACCTGTTCAGCAGAAGAAGGAGTCGAGTGTCGGCTGGCCTATCCGAGCCCGCCGGCGAGGCTCGGGTAGAGGTAGGTCTTGCCGTCCGCGAAATTGAAGCCGGATCGTCCCAGGCGATCATCTTGCCGGGGTTGAGCAGGCCCTTGCGGGTCGGCCTCGCGCTTGAAGGCGAGCTGCACCGCGTCGGTCTGCTTCATGCCGCCTTCCTCCAGCGTGTAGCGGTGCGGATTGAAGATCGGCGCGCCCATGTCCTCGTGGATGCGCACGATCTCGTCGAGGCGCGCCTCGGTCGTGAAGCGCACGAGCGGCAGGCCGAAGCAGGTGATCTTGCCGTCGAACCGCACGAATTCGAGATGGCGCCATCACCTCGTCGCCGAAGCGCGCATGGATCCTGCGCGACGGTCTCGAGCTGGGTCGGGAAGGGGTAGAGCACCTGCAGGTAGGTGATGGCCGGGTCGACCCGCAGCGCCCGCAGCGTCGTGTGGTTCCAGGACAGTTCGTAGTTGGCCGGCAGGCCCTCGCGCTCGTCCGCCGGGATCGCGGCTCGCGTCGAACAGGAGCTCGGCGCCGGGGAAGCGCCGGAGAAAGACGCGGAACGCGCTCCATGGCGTGCGCGGCCACCATCAGCAGCACGATGCTCTTGCCCGCGGGCAGGAAGCGCCTGTGGCGGAGGAAGTAGGTCTCGGGCATCGGCGCCGCGATCGGGCGTGATCAGCTTGGTGAGCAGGCCGTCCTGCTCGCCGAGCAGGTTGCCGAAGCGGGCGGCGTCCGCGAAATCGTCGAAGCCGACGATGACGTCGACCCAGTCGTAGGCCGGCCGTCAGCGGCATCTCGACCTCGGTGATGATGCCGTTGGTGCCATAGGCGTGCATCACCTTGGCCAGGTCGTCGCCGGTAAATCGCAGCACGCGCGGGCTCGCCTCCATGGTGACGACCTCGACGCTCAGCACGTTGCCGAGGTCGCGCAGGCCGCCCCAGTTGATCGAGCCGACGCCGCCCGAGCCGCCGGCGATGAAGCCGCCGATCGAGGCGGTCTGGTAGGTCGAGGGATGCATCCGCAGTTCCTGGCCGGACTGCGCGCGCGTGGCCCGGTCGATCGTCGGCCATGATGGCGCCCGGCTCGCAGGCGACCCGCCCGGGCGCGATGCGTCTTGACCGCGTTCATCTCGGCGAGGTTGAGCACGATGCCGCCGGCGAGCGGCATGGCCTGCCCGTAGTTGCCGGTGCCCGAGCCGCGCGGCGTCACCGGAATGCCGAGCGCATGCGCGGCGGCCAGCGTCTCGACGACCTCGGCCGTGCGTGCTGGCGTGACGACGATGTCGGCCGACGAGGTGGTCGAGCTGGCGCTTCGGAGCACCGGCGAATACCAGAAGAAGTCGCGGCTCTTCTGCTTGACGAGCGCCGGGTTGTCCTCGGTCTTGATCGCGCCGAGGCGACGCTTCAGCGCCGCGATGTCGTAGCGGGTCATGCTCCGCTGCTCGCCTGCCCTTGTGGAGAGGGGTCAGGGCCGTCGAGGGTCGCCCTCGCCGCGCAGCGGGGAGAAGGTGTCGCAAAGGCGATGCGGGCTTCTGCGCATCCGCCCCTCATCCGGCCTTCGCGCCCCTTCACAGGGGAGAGCGGGACGAAGCCGGCGACCGCCGCATCGAGGCTCTTCTCTCCGGGCGCAACTTTGCATGAGGCTCGGCAAAGGCCGGCTCACATCCGCAACCCTTCGAGGCGGTCCAGCGTGGCATAGTCCGGCACCGCCGCGTCGATCGGGCGGCCGTGGCGGACCACGGTGCGCTCGGTCGAGCGGGCGGGCCATGAATTCGGACAGCGAGCGGGCGGGGAAGAGGACGAAATCGGCCGCGCCGCCGGCGCGCAGCACGCCCGTGCCGTCGAGCCCGAGGGCTTCGGCCGGTGTGGCCGACGACGGCCCTGGCCCAGTCGCCGAACGGATGGTCGAGATGGCGCGATGCGGGTGCCCTCGCGCCAGACCTCGGCCATGTCGAGGTCGCCATAGGCGTAGAACGGGTCGCGCGTGTTGTCGCTGGCGATCATCACCGGCACGCCGGCGGCCTTGAGTTCGTGCAGCGCCGTGATCGCCGCGCCAGCGCGGCGTCTCGGCCGGATCGTCGCGCTCCTGCAGATACATGTTGCACATCGGCAGCGACACGATGCTGAGGCCGGCCTTGGCCACGAGATCGATCGTGCGCTTGCGGGCGTCGTCGGCCATCAGCGACAGGGTGCAGCAGTGGCCGCCCAGGATGCGGCCCTGGAAATGCGGTGTCGATCGCGGTCTCGGCGATCAGGGCGAGCGAATTGACGATCGGGTCGTTGGTCTCGTCGGCATGGAAGTCGAGGTCCCAGCCCTTGTCGGCCGCGAGGCGGAACAGCCGCTCCAGCCCCGGCTTCAGCTCCGGCCCGGGATAGGTGACGGCGCCGAGGCAGATGGCCGAAGCGCAGTAGACCATCTCGGTCACGTCGCGCATGTGCGCGTCGTCGAGCGCGAGGTCGATCGCCGAACAGCGGCGAGGCCTGCAGGTCGATGCGGTCGCGCCAGGCGTCGCGCATTTCGGCGAACACCGGCTAGGAGATCCGCGTCTGCTTGCCGACGCAATCGAGGTGGGTGCGGATGGCGCGCGTGCCATAGCGCATAGGCGGCTTGCAGGGCGAATTCCATGCGGGCGCGGACGTCGGCGGCGCTCCAGTGCGCCTCGCGGTCGACCGGCACGGTCTCGCGCGCGCCCATGATGGAGCCGTTCGGGTTCTGGGCGCGCGGCCAGATGTGGCCCTTGTCGAGATGGGTGTGGGCGTCGACGAAGGCGGGCACGACGAGACCCGGGCCTGTGCAGGACCGGCAGGTCGGCTCGGTGCTTCGCCGCCGGCGGGCGCGATGCTCTCGATCCTGTCCGCCGCGACGACGATGTCGACGGCGACCAGCCCCTCGCGGTCGGCCGTGCCGACCGGCGTCGGCAAGCAGGCAGGCCGGGCACGCGCGCGCCCGTGATGCGCCCAGCGCGTGCGGTTGTGGGGAAGGGTGAACCGGCATCGCTCAGCCTCGCGTCCTGGGCGCTGTCGTGCCACCGATGCAGCAGCGCGTAGCTCAGCGCCGAGAAGAACACATAGATCAGCGATGCCCGGTCGCCGAGATCAGCGCCAGCGCCGCGAACATGCGTGGGATGTTGAGCCGGAAGCCGGCCTCGACGATGCGGAAGGCGAGGCCCGAGCCTTGCCCGGCCGAGCCCGCCGCGATCTCGGCCACGATGGCGCCGATCAGCGCCAGGCCGCCGCCGATCCGCAGGCCGCCGAGGAAGTAGGGCAGGGCGGCCGGCAGACGCAGAGCCGCAGCATCTGCTGCCAGCGCGAGGCGCGGTAGAGTTCCATCAGCTCGATCAGGTTGTGGTCGGCCGAGGCGAGGCCGAGCGCGGTGTTCGACAGGATCGGGAAGAAGGCGACCAGGAAGGCGCAGACCAGCACGGCCGTCTGCGGCGTGAGATAGATCAGCAGCAGCGGCGCGATCGCCACGATCGGCGTGACCTGCATCACCACCGCGAAGGGGAAGAACGAGCGTTCGATCCATTTCGATTGCGCGAACAGCAGGGCGAGCGCGACGCTGCCGACCACCGCCAGGATCAGGGCCAGGACCGTGGTGCGGAGCGTGACCAGCAGCGCGGCCGACAGGATGCCCCAATCCTTGACCAGCGTCGCCGCGATCAGGCTCGGGGCCGGCAGGATGTAGGGCGGAATGCCTCGCAGCCGGACGACGCCTTCCCAGACCGCGAGAGCGGCCACGAGCAGGACGACAGCCGGAAGGGCGATATCGACAAGGCGATGCGGCGACAGGCGGCGGATCCCAGTGTCCGACGCGCTGCCCGCCGCCCCATCCGCGGTTTCGAGGGCACTCATGAACGCATTTCGCTCGAGCAGCCCGGGCTCTCGACGGCCACGCGCGCTCCTCCCTCCCCTTCCAGGGGAGGGTGGACCGGCGAAGCCGGGACGGGTGGGGTGGGCCGGCCGTAAGGGCTGCAACCCTGGAACGCCGCCCGATACCGAACTCCACCCCACCTCCCGCCCTGCGGGCGGTACCCTCCCCAGGGGAGGGAGGGCGCGCCGCAGGTCCCAGCAGCCCGCTGGACTGCAACAGCCCGCACGAGATGGCGCTCACAGATGGTCCTCCGCCGCCATGGCGCCGTGCAGCGCCTCGGAGGCCGCCGGCAGGTCTCGGTGTAGAGCGGGCGTCGAGCGGAAGCTTTCGTCGCGCGTGGGCGGGCGCGTCGATCGGGATCTCGGCGATGGCGCGGCCGGGGCGCGCCGCCATGACGACGATGCGGGTCGAGAGATAGACGCTCTCGTAGACCGAGTGGGTGACGAACACGACCGTGGTGCCGAGCTCCGCCTTCAGCCGCACGAGGTCGTTGTTGAGCCTGAAGCGCGTGATCTCGTCGAGCGCCGCGAAGGGCTCGTCCATCAGCAGCAGCTTCGGCCGCAGCACCAGCGCGCGGGCGATCGAGACGCGCATCTTCATGCCGCCCGACAGCTCGCGCGGATAGCTCGCTGGCAAACTTCGACAGGCCCACCAGGGCGAGCGCCTCGGCGATGCGCGGCGCGGCGGCGGCCTTGCTCACCTTGCGCAGCCGCAGCGGCAGCCAGACGTTGTCGAAGACGCTGGCCCAGGGCATCAGCGTCGGCTCCTGGAACACGAAGCCGATCTCCGGCCGTGTCGCCATGCCAGACGATGGTGCCGGAGGACGGCTCCGTGAGCCCGGCGAGCATGCGCAGCGCCGTGGACTTGCCGCAGCCGGACGGCCCGATCAGCGACAGGAACTCGCCCTCGCGCACGTCGAGATCGAGCCGGCTCAGCGCAACCGTGCCGTTCGGGAAGGTCTTTGGACACGCCGCGAAGCGAGACGAGCGGCGGGCAGGGCGTCGATCGCTTCGGCCTGCCAAGCGCTGCGCCGTCAGCTGCGTTCAGACCGGATCGGCGATCGCCCTCGCTCCGGCGCACGCTCAGCCAGTGATCGAAGCGGTCCGCCCTGGCGCCTCAACCCATGACCGTGCTTGGCCGCCTCGAGCTGGAGCGATGGTCCAAGGCCCGATGCGTCTCGTGATCGCTCCGGCGCGCCGCGAAGCCAGCCTGCGTCCTTCGATGGCCAGCTGCGCGGCCGCTGCTCCCGATGAGGAGCATGATTGAGCTCGCCTAAGCTTCGGCTCGAGATCGAGGCCGACCTTCTTGTTCACGAACTGGAGCGTGTAGGATTTCTTGTAGTCGAGCGACGCCGAGACCACGCCGGCCTTGACCATCTTGTCGAAGAAATCCTTCTGCCGCGCGTCCGTCATGGCGCCGATGCCGAGCGTCTTGCGTGTCGCCCGAATCGACGATGCCGTAATCCTTCATGGTCTTGATCGCGAAGGCGAGTTCCTCGTCGGTGATGTCCGGATTGTCCTTCTTGATGGCTGCATTGGCCTGCGGTGCTGTCGCCGTAAAGGTAGTGGTACCAGCCGATCGCCGATGCATCGACGAAGCGCTGCACGAGATCAGGGCTCTTCTCGACGGTGTCGGTGCGCGCCACGATGGTCGTGGCATAGGTCGAGAAGCCCTGGTCGGCGAGAGGAAGACGTTCGGCTTCAAGCCGGCCTGCTTCTCGACCGCGATAGGGCTCTGAGGTCACGTAGCCTTGCTGGGCCGAGGTCTTGTCGGCGATGAATGGACCGGTGTTGTAGGTATAGGGCTTCACGTTGTCCTCCGAGAAGCCGTAGGCGGAAACCATCCAGCGATAGAAGGTGGCGAGGCCCTCCTTGCCGATGAAGATCGGCGCCGTTTTCAGCGACTCGAAGGTGTCGTGCCCGGCGCCCGGATGCGACAGGACAGCATTGCGGGTCCTTCTGGAACAGGGCCGCGACCGCGATCGTCGGGAATGCCCTGCTCGACGGCCGAATAGCTGCCGATCATGTTGCCGCCCATGTAGAAATCGATCTTGCCGGTCGGCAGCAGGATGCCGTTGTTGGCCTGCGGGCCGCCGGGCAGGATCGTGACGTCGAGCCCGTATTTGGCATAGGTGCCGTCGACGACGGCCTGGTAGAAGCCGCCGTGCTCGGCTTCGGCCAGCCAGTTGGTGCCGAAGGTGACCTTGTCGAGCGCCGAGAGCGAGGCCCGGCCAAGCGAGCGCACAGCGCCACGAAGGCGTATCGAAGTCCGCGTCCGAACCGCATGGGCTGCTCCCGAGCTATCTGGAAGGAAGCTATCCCGCTTGTTGCAATGCACGCAAGGCGAGGCGCTGGCGGGCAGGGCGGGCTGTAACCGCAAGGATTGGCTAACCAGAACATCGCGTTCGTCCGCAAACCGCATTCGATCGGTTATGTTGAAGGGGCGGTAACGGATGTCCGAGTTTCTGGAAAGCTCGCATTACGTATAGCCGTAATCAATCTGGACGGAACGGCAGCAATGCGGAAGTCTATTATCGTTGCGTCGCTTGGGTTGGCGTTTTCGTCCGCGGCCGCGCACGAGGCGCTCGCGTTCGATCCCCAGTTCGTGGGCATTCCGGCCCCGCAACTCTACGCGATGGCTGACGCGCAAGCCTACTACACCCAGCCCTTGCGCCCACAGCCGCGGCCGCGGGCCAACTACGGTGGCGGGCTCCTCGAGGCCCTGATCGGCCCCCGGGTCTGACGAGGCAGGAGCGGGTTCGTCGAGGGCCCCGCAGGGATATGGCGCGCCGCAACAGACCTATGCGCCTGAGACCTACGCGGTGCAGCCCCGCAAGCTCATCGATCCGATGTACCAGCGCCAGGAAGTCGCCTACGACGGCAAGCAGCCCGCCGGGACCATCGTCATCGATACGACCAACAAGTTCCTTTATCTGGTCGAGGGCCAGGGCCAGGCGCTGCGCTACGGAATCGGCGTGGGCCGGCTCGGCTTTGTCTGGCACGGCACGAAGGACATCACCCGTAAGGCCGAGTGGCCGGATTGGACGCCCCCATCCGAAATGCTGTTGCGCCGACCCGACCTGCCACGCCACATGGAGGGGGGCATCGCCAACCCGCTCGGCGCCCGTGCCATGTACCTCGGTAATTCGCTCTATCGAATCCACGGCACCAATGAGCCCGACACGATCGGGACCAACGTCTCGTCGGGTTGCATCCGCCTGACCAACGAGGACGTCTCGGATCTGTATAGCCGCGTGAAGGTCGGCACGCGCGTCGTGGTGATGTAATACGGTTCGCTGACGGAGGGCCTCGCCGCGGCGGGAGGGCCGAACGGTCACGCGTCGAGAAAGCCGTCTCTCGCCCAACGGAGACGGCTTTCTTGCGTCTGGAAGCGTCTCGGCTTTCCTTCCGCGAGCGCTTTTGGCAGAAGGCGCGGATGCTGGTCCTGCGCTCTCTCGCGTTCAACGCGGCCTTCTATCTCCTGCTGATCGCGATGCTGATCGTCGGGCTGCCGCTGCTTTTCGGGACGGCGCAAAGCGTGCGCAATTGGGCCCGGCTCTGGGCGCGTAGCTCACTCTGGCTGCTCGAGAAAGTCTGCGGCGTCACGGTCGAGGTTCGCGGCGCCGAGAACATTCCCGGCTCGGGCTTTCTCGTCGCCTCGAAGCACCAATCCTTGCTCGACATCCTCGTCCTTCTGCCGCTGCTGCCGCGCTTCGTCTTCGTGCTGAAGCGGGAGCTGACCTGGATCCCGGTCTTTGGCCAGATGCTTGTCCGCGCCCAGATGATCCCGATCGATCGCTCCGCCGGGCGCAGCGTGCTCGGCCGCTTGAATGCGCGGGTCGACGCGGCCGTCCGGCAGGGGCTTCAGCCGATCATCTTTCCCGAGGGAACGCGGCGTCCCCCCGGCGCGGAGCCGGCCTACAAGTCGGGCGTGAGCCACCTCTATGTCGCAACGGGTGCACCCTGCCTTCCCGTCGCGCTGAATTCAGGCCTGTTCTGGCCGCGCCGCAGCTTCCTGCGCTATCCCGGTCGGGTGGTGGTCGATATTCTGCCGGCAATCGCGCCGGGGTTGCCGAAGGAGACGTTCCAGCCGCTGCTGCAGGACCGCATCGAGTCTGCGTCCAACCGGCTGTTGTCGCGCGCTTGAGTGTCGGACTTCGCGCGCGGTCCGAATTTCGCCGCCATCGGCAAGCTTCTGTTAGGTGAACCTTGCTTAGAAAGATCGAATGCGAGTGATCGCCCAATGGCGCTTCGACATCATCGTCCCGGCAGCAGCCGTCGACCGCGGCTTGGCCGACCGCTCCTTGAACGCCACATCGGCATGCTGAGCCGGACCACGCAGAGGCCAATCCGATGACATCGAACCTCCGCCCCGCCACTCGCCCTCGGCTCAAGGCGGCCGCTCTGCTGATCATGGCTTTCGCGGCCTGCGCCGGCTCCGGCCCGGTCCGGGCGCAAGGCCGCGGCGCCGAAGCCGTGAAGAAGATCGCGAAAACGACGAGCGCCGGCGTTCTCACCAAAACCTCGGTGAAGAGCCGGAACGCCGCCCCCTCGGTCGCGAACCCCAGCAAGCCGGCCCTTGTCGGAACCTTCGGAGATTGGGGCGTCTACGTCTCGCAGTCGCCGAAGTCGAAGATCTGCTACGCGCTCGCCCAGCCGAAGGACCGCACGCCGGCCACCCTGAAGCGCGAATCGGCTTACGTGTTCATTTCGAATCGGCCCGGGCGAAGGTGTGCACGGCGAAATCTCGATGATCATGGGCGTGCCGCTCAAGGACGGCGCGAATGGCGCCAAGGCCGAGATCGGCAGCGCCAAATACGAGCTTGTGGCCAAGGGGCAGAACGCCTTCGTCAGGAACGCCGCCGAGGAAAGCCAGTTCGTCTCCACACTGAAGAAGCGCGGCTCGCGGCTTGTCATCACGGTTCCGGTTGCGAAGGGCCCGGGCGTTACCGACACCTATTCGCTGGCCGGTCTCTCTCAGGCGCTGGACCGCGTCGGCAAGGAGTGCCCATAGCGAGGAATGGACTTGAGCGGGCGGGCGGCGGCTTCAAGCCCCGATGACGGCCTCGGCCTCGATCTCGACCAGGTAGTCGCCGACCAGCCGCGACACTTCGAGCAGGGTGTTGGCGGGCCGGACGTCGCCGAAAGCCCGGCCGTGGGCGCGCGACACCGGTTCCCAGTCGTTGGCGTCCTTCAGATAGACGCGCGTCCGGATAACGTCATCGAGCGTGGCGCCGAGAGGCTTCAGGCTTGCCGCGATCTTGTCGAGAATGAAGGTGGTCTGGCCGGCAGGATCGCTGGGGCAGACGACTTCGCCGCTGCCATGGGTTGCGGTCGTGCCGCTGACGAGCACGCGATTGCCGACGCGCACGGCCCGGGAGTAGCCGGCGATCGGCTCCCACACGCTGCCCGAATCGACGCGGCGCGGTTCGGGCCGTCCCGGGACGGGCGTTGCGATGAAGTAGGGCGGGATCGCTTCGAGATGGTGGCTGAGGTCGCCCGAAGCGGTGAGGAAGGGCGGTCGGCGATATTCGTCGCCGCAATCGCCGGGAATGGGCGTGGCCTCCGCCAATGCCGCATCGATGGCCGCGTGGTCGGCCGCGTCCAAGGTGAACGCGAAGGTGCGCAGGTTGTCGGCCCGGTGATCCGATTCGCCCAGGCGTGCGCCGACGATCACCGCCGCAACCCCGGGGTGGTCGAGCACCCAGCGCGTTGCGACATTGGCGATCGAGACGCCGTGCCGTTTCGCCACCGCATCGACGGCTGCCAGAATGCGCTGGAAAACCGTCCAGCCGCCGATCGCATCGATGAAGCGCCTGTACTTGCTTTTGCTCCAATCCACGATCGCGTCCGGCGCTGGCTCGGGTTGATCGAGCCAGCGCTCGGACAGAAGCCCGCCGGCCAGCGTGCCGTAGGCCAGCAGCTTGACGCCATTGCGGATGCAAAAGGTGCTCATCTCGTCGGCGGCCCGGCGGTCGAGCAGGGAAAACGACACCTGATTGGTCAGCACCGGCACTTGGTTTTTCACCAGCAGCCGCAGATGGTCGGTGTCGAAGTTCGTCACGCCAATGTGGCCCAGCACACCCTCGCGCTGCAGCGTCGCCAGTTCCCTGGCGGCGTCGAGATAGGCGAGATGGTCGAAACTCCACCAGTGGAACTGCATGAGGTCGATTCGTTCGACGCCGAGCCGCGCGCGCGCCCGGTCGACGCCGGCGCGAACCACCTCGCGTGTCATCGGGCCGGGTGTTGGACACCATTTGGTGAAGGCGAGCGGCCGTCGCGCGCCAACCGGAACCGGGCGGGCCAGGAGCGCGCCTGCGATCAGTTCCGCGCTGCCATAGTGGTCGGCCATGTCGAAGGTGTCGAAGCCGGCAGCCGCGTAGGCCGCAAGCGCGTCGGCGCCGACCGCGGGATCGAGGGTGCGCCCGTCGCGCTCCTGGTCGGCCACCTGCCATAGGCCGGTGACGATCCGGCTGATCGAGAGACCGGACGCGAGGGTGATGCGGGGCAGAGCTTGATCGGAGGTCATGAGCCTTGTGGGGTAAGGACGTTGGTTCGGCTCAATCAGCCAAACCAATCATGAAAGACAGGAGGCGGCCCATGGCAAGCAGGTTGACGTCGTCGATCCGGCCGATTGGACCGGCGCCTTTATCGCGGCCGACGGCCATGATCTTGTCCACCATCAGTTGGGAGGGTTCGCGGAGCCCTGTATCGCGGCCCGGCGAAAGAGAAAGACGGTACAAGGGAGCTTCTCTCAAGGAGGTCGTCAGCAGACAGACCAGCACGCTTTCCCCGTCTAACAGAGCGTCGGACTGTATGACGAGCGCGGGGCGGGGCTTCCCATAGTCTCCGCTGAGCGCGACCGTCACCAGGTCGCCTCTCCTCACTGCGGATCGCCCCAGTCCGCTGCCGATTCGATGAACGTGAGCACGTCGTTCTCCTCGGGTGCTCCACGGAGCAAGAGGGTCTGCCGGCGGGCCTCTTCAAGAAAGCCCGGTGCGGTCGGATCAGGAACCCAGAGACGAAGGAGCTTCATCTCGGCCGCGCGCCGGGACGCACGGTACCGGCCAAACTTGTCAACGCCGTCCGTTCGGGCTGCACGCGGCATGTCCGCCTCCTTCGAGGTAGGTAGCGCGCGCAACCTCCTGTTTTACAAGTGCCGTCTCGGCTTCGCTCGGTTCAGGTCGCCGCCGACGACGTCGGCGGCTCCCATCGTCCGAGCACTCGTGGATCGCGTTGCTCCCGATATCACTCAGGTCGAGAACGCTCACATTGGGCCCGACGACACGTTGCCGTTTGTTGCGGTATGCTGTTCCGGGCCCGAAACGGGCGCCAGGTCACAAGCCGAGGCCTCGACGAGGATCCCATGTCCGAACTCTTCGAGCTCGATCCGCGCATCGCGGCGGGCAGTCTGCCGTTGACGGAAACGGACCTGTGCCTTGTGCGTCTAATGAACGACAGCCGCTATCCATGGGTGCTCTTGGTGCCGCGGCGACCGGCCGTGACGGAGATCTTCGACCTCTCCTTGCCGGATCGGCACGCGTTGATCGATCTGGCCGCCGCTATGGCAGCGCGCATGGCCGAGACGTTCGGTGCCGAGAAGATGAACGTCGGCAGCCTGGGCAATCGGGTCCGGCAATTTCACCTGCACATCGTCGTGCGGCGCCTCGGCGACGCAGCTTGGCCCGATGCCGTTTGGAACGGTACGTCCCCGGTGCCATACGAACCGGAAGCTTTGGGCACGGTCACGGACCGCCTGCGTGGCCTTCTCTCAATGCGTTAGGGAAGCGAATGAAGCGATTTCTCCGCTACTGGTCGCTGAAGCGATCGACCATTCTTGTCGGCTTCGTTCTCGCGATGCTGGGGTCCGTCGGGGCCGCAGTTTACGTCGATCCGGCCCAGAAGATTGCATCGGAGGTCGAGGCGCAGATCAGCGAGAGCGCCGCGGCGATCGAGCTGCTCAAGAATGCGCAAGCGTCCTATTGGCTGTTCCAGCAGCAGAACTTGCAGATCTACGCTTTGTACGACATGAACACGAAGGATTCGGCGCGCGAAACCGTCGGCAATCTCGTTAAGCTCGCAATCTACGATCGGGCTGATCCGATCTTCGTTGTCATCGGTCAACTCGCACTCAGCAATGAATTGAACTATGTCGAGACGGTCGCACGATATCGTGCGGTCATCGACAAGGCCCTCAATGACCTGACGTTTCAAAATTTCGTGGCGATCAACGCTTTCGAACGCGACTTCATTCAGAAGGCGGAGAAGAAGGTCGCGGACCTCCAGACGCTTCGTCTCAATCTCATTGGCTCCAAAAGCGTAGCCGACCAGCGGGTGAACCAGCACAAGCTGGTCCTGTTGGTCCTGACCACGCTGGGTTCGACGTTTCTTCTCGCGGCCAATTTGATGGCCACGCGCTCTGAAGCAGCCGCGTCGGACGCAATGCATGAGGCTTGATCGATGAGGCGCCGTTCGCGCGCGACCGACATTCCAACCCTCCGCGAAGGTGCGCCCGATCTTCAGCGGGCCTACTACGCCGCCACCGCTGGCCAGTACGACGCCATGCACGTCCGTGCCGATGATGAACACGGCTTTGCTCTGACCTTTCTCGCCTCGTGCATTGGGCATTTCGGCTTCACGTCCGTGCTGGATGTCGGGGCCGGGACCGGGCGCGCGCCGCTGACCCTCAAGTCCGCCTGTCCCAAGGTCGACATTGTCGGCGTCGAGCCATCGGCGGAATTGCGAGCCGCCGGTCACGCCAAAGGCTTGTCCGACCGGGAACTCGTGCACGGTGACGCAATGGCGCTCGCCTTCGAGGACGGCGCCTTCGACGTGGTCTGCGAATTCGGCGCGCTGCATCACATCCCCGATCCGGGTCGGGCTGTCGCCGAAATGTTGCGGGTCGCGCGCCGTGCCGTGTTCATCTCGGACGTCAACAACTTCGGCCAAGGCGGACCGCTCGCGAGGCTGCTGAAGCAGACCCTCGATGCCGCGGGCCTTTGGCGCGTCGCCGATTGGGTCAAGACCCGGGGCAGAGGCTACACGATCACGGCCGGAGACGGACTCGGCTATTCCTATTCGGTCTTCAACGATCTGAAGCGCATCGAGGCGGCTTGCGAGACCGTCCACCTGCTTAACACTGTCCACGCCGGAGCCAATCTCTACCGCTCGGCTTCGCACGTCGCGCTGCTAGGCCTGAAAAAGCCGCTCTGAAGGGTCAGGGGCGCCGGTGGCAGCCGCAGGATTTCGCGGATGATCAGTGTCGGCCTGGGCCGCAGTGTCACGGGCGGTGCGTTCGGCGAGCCGATCCTCTGCCGCAACAATGCCGCGGCGGCCTGGCCGATCTCCCGGCATGGCTGCACCATGGCGGTCAGGCGCGGCTCGAACGCGTCGGCCCATTCGAAGTCATCGAAGCCGATCAGGGCGACATCGTCCGGCACCCGCAAGGCCCGATCCCGAAGCGCCATGACGGTGCCGATCGTCGTCAGATTGTTGCCGCCGACGAAAGCCGTGACCGGGTCGCGGCCGTCGAGCATTTGCGCAGCGGCGGTCCGGGCCGTTTCGACCGCGGTATGGCCGATCGAGACGACATCGTCGGTGAATGTCAGGTCGTCGCGCAACGAGCGCTGCGCGAAAGCCATCGGCCCGCTCCCGTGCCGTCGTGAAATCCGCCTGGCCGCCCAGGAAACCGATGCGCCGGTGTCCGTGCCCGACCAGGTGACCGACCATGTCATCGGTCGCCTGGACGTTCTCGACGCCGACGCAGTCGAACCGCTTATCCGGCAGACGGTCGATCAGGACACTCGGGACGTTCTTGTCGCGCAGGTAGGCCAGCGCCGTACTCGAGGCGCCGCACGAGGGGGCCAGGATGATGCCGTCGACCCGGCGCTGATGGAGTTCCGTGACGATGCGCAATTCGCGCTCGGCGTCGTCATGCGTGTTGGCGAGCAGCACCACCATCCCGAGCTTCGAACACTCGTCTTCGACGGCATTGATGACGTCGCTGAAGTAACGGTTGGTGCTCGAAGAGACCGCGAGGCCGATCGTGTTGGTGGTCGAGCGCGCAAGCGCGCGGGCCAGGGTGTTCGGCGTATAGCCGACGGCCGCCACCGCCTCGCGCACCGCACGGGTCGTTTCCACGCTGACGAAGCGGGTGCCGTTCAACACATGCGAAACGGTGGACGTCGCGACCCCAGCGCGTCGTGCCACGTCAACGATCGTCGCCACCGCCGGCCCTTACAAGCGCTCCGAAGTCCTCGGCAGCCGCGCGCATGCGGCCAGCCCTAGCCCTGCTTCTCCACCCGAGGCGCAGGTGCGCCTATCTGATTCTGCATCAAAACAATGTGTTTGAACATTGGCACGCAAGCGCTTGCGCATCGTTGGCGATTTCGCTAACCTGCAAGAATGCAGATGACCGCAGAGCGTCGCATCGGGAGGGAATATGATGGCGTCAGGTGACGTCAGATCGGTTCGGCGCGCCTGGGCTCGCGCAATGGCGGCCGTGCTGCGCGTTCCCGTTTGGGGCGGCCTCTTGACCGCGCCCCTCCTCCAGCTTCGTTCCATCCAAAAACGGTATGGCGGCGTTCACGCGCTCAAGGGTGTGGACTTCGACCTCGGCGCGGGCGAGGTGCACGTCCTGCTGGGCGAGAACGGCGCTGGCAAGTCGACATTGATGAACGTGCTCTCCGGCGCTGTGACGCCGGACGAGGGCGTCGATCCGGCTCGACGGCGAGGTCGTGACCTTTTCGAGCCCGCGCGAGGCGCATGCGGCCGGCATCGCGATGATTCCGCAGGAACTCGACCTCGTTCCCGGGCCTCGATATCGCGGCCAACCTTTTTCTCGGCAACGAGAAGACCAATGCCGGAGTGCTGGCGCACCGCCGGATGCGCGCAGGAGGCTCAGGACCTGCTGCGCCGTGCCGGCGTCTCGCTCGATGCCGGATTCTCGGTGGCCAGCCTGCGCATGGGCGAGCGACAGCTCGTCGCCATCGCCAAAGCCCTGTCCGCCAAGGCGCGCATTCTGATCATGGACGAGCCGACCGCGGCGCTGTCGGCCGTCGAGGCCGATCACCTGTTCAAAGTGGTCAAGGAACTCGCCGCGCGGGGCGTCGGCATCGTCTACATTTCGCACAGGCTCGAGGAGGTGACGCGCATCGGCACGCGCGTCACGGTGATGCGCGACGGCATGGTGGTGGGGGAAACCGCTCCCGACGCGCCTCAGAACGATCTCGTCCGCCTGCTCGTCGGCCGCCCGTTCTCCGACCTGTTCCCGCCACGGGCCGCTCGGATCGGTGCGCCCATCCTACATCTGAAGAACGCCGCCTTCGACCCGGACGTGCCGCGGGCAGGCTGGCAAGCGCCTGTCGACGTTTCATTAACAGTGCACGAGGGCGAGATCGTCGGGCTGGCCGGCTTGATGGGCGTCGGACGCACCGAACTTCTCAGCGCGTTGCACGGCTTCGGGGCGCAGGGCAGGTGGCGTGGCACGGTCGAGATGCGCGGGCAGGCTGCGCATCTCGGCTCGATCCCCGATGCGAGACGCGCCGGATTGGCCTACGTCACCGACGACCGGCGTGGCACCGGGCTCATCCTCAACCACACCGTCGCGCAGAACGCCGTGATGTCGACCCTGGCGAAGGTGACGCCTTTCGGCCTGGTGTCCCGCGCGCTGGAGCGCCGCCAGGTCGCCAAGGCGCTCGACGACTACGACGTACGTCCGAGGCTGCCGGATGCCAAGGTCGTCAACTTGTCGGGCGGCAACCAGCAGAAGGTCGTGTTCGCCAAGGAGCTGATGAGCGGCCCGAGCCTCCTCCTGCTCGACGAGCCGACGCGCGGGGTCGACGTGGGCGCCAAGGCCGAGATCTACAAGCGCCTGCGGGGCTTGGCGGAGCAGGGGCTCGGGGTGCTGGTCGCGTCATCCGAGCTGCCGGAACTGATCGGGCTCTGCGACCGCGTCATCGTCATGCACGCCGGGCGCACGATCCACGAATTCGGACCGGGAGCGCCTGAGGAATCCGTGCGCCGGGTCAGCGAAGGGGAGGGGCTTGCCGCATGAGCACGACGCCGGCCATCGCAGCCCCCGCAGCCCCGCGCCCGCGGAAACACCCGCTCGCCTATCTTGTGCGATTCCAGAGCCTGCTCGGGCTGGTTCTGGTGATCATCGCCGGCATCCTGTTCTCGCCGCGCCGTCACGGGCACATCCTGTTCCTGCAGACCGACAACATCGCCAACATCATCCGCTCGATCTCCGAGACCGGCATCCTGGCGCTCGGCATGACCTTCGTCATCATTGCGGCCGGCATCGATCTGTCGGTCGGTGCGGTGCTGGGGCTCTGTTCGGTGATCACCGCGGCGCTGCTGGTGAACGAAGGCTGGAGCCTGTGGACCACCCTGCCGCTCGTCATCGTGACGGGCGTGCTGTTCGGAGCGATGCAAGGCGCGATCTCGGTCAAGGCGCGCATCCAGGCCTTCATCGTCACCCTGGCCGGCCTTCAGGCGGCGCGTGGCCTGTCGCTGATCGCCTCCAACAACGCCTTCATCAATATCCAGTACGGCGAAGGCCCCGGCAATGCGCCGCCCGCCTTCGCGGTGCTGGGTGAGCGCATCGGCGGCGTCTTTCCCGTCGCCACCATCGTGTTTGTCGTCCTCGCGGTGATCGCCACCTTCGTGCTGAACAACACGCGCTATGGCCGCTATGTCTTCGCGGTGGGCGGCAACGAGAAGGCGGCACGCCTCTCGGGCATCCCGGTCGAATGGGTCAAGATCTCGGTCTACGCGATCACCGGGCTGGTTTCGGCGGTCGCCGGCATCGTCCATGCCGGGCAGTTCTCCTTCGGCAGCCCGAACGACGGCACCGGCTATGAACTCAACGCCATCGCGGCTGTGGTGATCGGTGGCACCGACCTGTTCGGCGGCGCCGGCAGCATGGTGGGCACGATCGCCGGCGCCGTGATGCTGGGCGCTTTGGCCAACATTCTGCAGCTCAACGACGTCAGCGCGGCGATGCAGCTCCTGGCGACAGGCGCTATCATCGTGGTCGCGGCGGCCCTGCAGACGTTCGTGGGCCGCGGCGGCGCCAGTCCGCGCTGACGCCACGTCCGGACGACCAAACAAGATCAACAGGAGGAAACCAGATGAAATCGATCGCTTTCTCAACCGCCATGCTCGCCACCACGGCACTGGCCGGTTCCGCCTTCGCGGCGAGCACGCCGCTGTCGAAGACCTGCGGGCCCGACAACGATTACGTGATCGGCATGTCGCAGGCCAATTTCAAGGAGCCCTACCGCGAGCACGTGAATAACGAACTCGAGCGGCTGGTGAAGAACTATCCCAAGTTCAAGATCACCATCGCGGACGGTCAGGCGAACGTGAACACCCAGGTGTCGCAGGTCGAGAATTTCCTGACCCAGCAGGTCGACATCCTGTTCATCTCGCCCTTCGAGGCGGCGCCGCTGACGCCGGTCGTCAGCCGCGCCTTCAAGGCCGGCGTGCCGGTCATCGAGCTCGACCGCAAGAACGACGGGCGACGACTACACGGCCTTCGTGGGCGGCGACAACCACGCCATCGCCAAGGCGGCCGGCGAGTGGGCGGCTTCGACCTTGATGCCGGAGGGCGGCGAGGTGGCGATCCTCGAAGGCCTGCCGAGTTCTTCGCCCGCGATCGAGCGTCTGGAAGGGTTCAAGGAAGGCATCGCGAGCAACCCGAAGCTCAAGCTGGTGGCCACCCAGCCGGACGACTGGATGGAGGACAAGGCCGTGACGGTGTTCTCGGCCATGCTGCAGGCCCACCCCGACATCAAGCTCGTCTACACGTCGAACGACCTTGCCGCCTCGGGCGCCTACATCGCGGCCAAGCAGGCCGGCAAGCAGGATCAGGTCAAGATCATCGGCACCGACGGTCTGCCAGGGCCCTCGGGCGGCATCCGCTCGGTGGCCGAAGGGCAGTGGGCCGCGACCTTCACTTACCCGACCGGCGCCGCCGAAGCTCTTGAACTGGCCAAGAAGATCCTGATCGACTGCGCCAAGGAGGTGCCGCGCAACGTGCTCGTGCCGACCCAGCGCATCGACCAGACCAACGCCAAGGACCTGTACGGGAAGGAGCAATTCTGAGGCGGGCCGACGGACCCTGCTTGTAACGGGGGCGGTGGCTTTCCACACCGCCCGATCATTCCGGTTCGCCGCCGAAGGCGGCGAATCCGAGAACGCAGCCTTTGCGGGCGTGGATTCGACCCTGGCTACAAGGCGGTTGTGAGCGGCCGGGAGCCGCGACACCCTGGAGCCGCACACTCCAGGGAGCGTCTTGCGGGCCTCGTTCAGGGCCGGCGCCCGCTCCCAGGTCTGAGGATCGCCGCACGAAGCGAGACGTGCAGGCCGCAACCGCCCAGCGACTGAGTCACGAAGCGCTGGTCGTCCGATCTGAAGCGGCGCCTATCAAGCAAGCGTTTTATCTGCTGGCTGCTCCCCTCACCGCACGCGCCTCGCCCGGCGTGAGCCCGAAGCGCGCCCGGAAGCGTCGCGTGAAATAAGACACATCGTTAAATCCTGACGTGAAGGCGACATCGCTGATTTTGCGACGGCCCTGATCGGCGCGGGTAAGGAGGCGCTCGGCATGGCAAAGGCGAAGTTCGAGCACGCGTTCCGCGAAGCCTGTGCCCGATTCCGCTAGCAGCGTTTGCAGATACCGGGGCGTGACGCGTTGCTTGGCCGCCACCGCGTGGATCGAGAATTTGGGATCAAGATAGCCTGCCTCAATGGCGCCGACGAGCGTGTGCAGGCGGGCGGCTCGCAAGCTTCGGCTGTGAGAGGGGTCGTTGTCGCCACGTCCGAGCGCGAGCGCCAAGCCGATCAGATCGACAAGGTGGCTGCCGATCGAGGAGGCGGTCGATGGATCGCGGATGCCATCGCCGGTCATCATCGCGCGCGCATAGGAATCCAACATCCGCAGCGGCTCGCAATCGTGCGGCAGCGTCTGCGCTGAGGTGAAATCCGTGTGGCGCAGGCTGGCCGCCAATGCCGCGCGCGGCAACCGGAAGATCGAGACGTCGACGTGCTGGTCCTCCTGGAACTGGCCGACCATGCCGCCACCGAAGAGCATGGACTGACCGGGCGCGATCGCTATCTCGTGCCGCTGATGCAGAAAGCAGAGAGGCGCCGACCCGCCGTTGATCGCAAGGGTCAACGCGTCAGTGTCGTCGCCGGCAAGACCCGACCGGCTGCGGCCGATCCGGTCGAACTTGCCGTCGAGTGTTACGATCGAAAGGGCTGTGAGCGGCAGGATTGCCACGTGCGATTTGCCGGGCAGGTCACAGCGGGCCACGATCTCGGCGCCGAATTCACCGCATTTTCGATCGAACAACTCTCGCCAGGCGGCGAGCATCGCAGCGTCGGGTAAGTCGACGGGGAGTTCATCGCAGGAAATCGAGAGCTTGCTCATCCTGCGTCGTTCCGATGCGCGAGGTGGCTCGGCTCGAGCCGAGGAGACCGCCGAATTCACGCTATGCGCGCCGTCCGCTCACGGCAAGCGGCGTGCTGCGGAAGATCAGCAGAGTTCGCTCCAGCCCATACGATGGTTCGCCGCAGTCCACGACCGGCCCGATCGCTTGAGGCATATCGGCGAGCGTTCGGGGTGAGACCAGTTCCAACCCGGACGCGAACGGGCGTGAATCCCGTCCGACCTCGCATTGTCCGCTTATTGATGGAGAACTCCCATGCCCGTTTCACCCCAGACCCTTTGTGTCTTCGCGATGTCCGTACTCCCCGTTCTCGGTTCCGCGCCCGCTCATGCAGCGATCATTTCGAACGCACTAACCTCCAACAGCCTCACCGCCAACGCGATCATTTCGAACTCCCTGAGCATGAACAGCCTGGCCAACAATGGCCTCGCCGCGAACGCCCATGTTGCCAGGGGCGTCGCAGCGCCTCGACTGAGCTTCGGCGGCGTGGACGGTGTCATCGTAACGGGCATCACGCTGCCGCGCTGAGCGCGTCTTGCAGGCACAAACGAAGGAGCGGCTTGCGGGCCGCTCCTATGTCCTCGCGTGCATGGAGCCGTCATGTCGATCCAATCACTGCTGCCTGTGGCCCTGTTGGCCGTCATCGCATTGTCCGCGCCCGCCATTGCGGAACCCGCCGGCATTCGGACCGTCGAGGCGGAGGGAAGCCAGTTCAAGGTCACGCTGGCGGATGGGCGCGTGTTGCGCTCGCCCGATCTGGTCGGCGCGGTCCTCACTCTGGCTGTCGCGGGGCAGGAGCGGCACTTGCGCATCGATGCGGTCGAGACCGACCCCGGCGATCATGCCCGGGGCATCGCCCCCTCCCCTGCCGTATATCTGCACACGCTGTCCGTGCAGGCTCCGGACGGCCACTGGGAAAACATCTGCGACCCCGGCCCGGACGGCCGGCGCGAGGCATTCCCGATCGCGGGCCGCGTCAGGGCCGACGCGACGATATGGCCGGACGAAAAGCAGGCCTTCGAACTCACCTGCACCGGCGGCGCGCAGGGCAAATGCGTGCGCTTCGGCTACCACCCATGGCAGGATCTGGGGAGCGTACCGCCATACGACTTGTACAATGCCTGTGTCCGCATGGTGCGTGCCGACTACGCGGGCGACGGCCGAGGCACCACGCGCAACGGCATGCTGATCGACTTCTACGACGACGAGGGCATCCAGCCCGACGCCGTCCCCTCGAACATGCCGTTCGAGGCCGGCTGGACCAAGGACGGGGCGGTCTGCGTGCGCCATGTGCGGGTTCGCGAAAACACCAGCCTAGAAGCGCTGGCGCAGTTTCCGTCGCTCGACGGCCGACTAGGCGAGATGTGTACCGCGGAGTTTGCCCGGACTCATGGCGCGGTGCTCTTTAACCGCTCCCGTCCCTGAACTCATCTCGGCTTGGCAATCGATTCGCCCTAACGCGGTGTACTTTGGCCGATTGCGATCCCCTCGCGCGGGCAAGAAGTGCCGGCGGCTGGCCTGAGATGAGGCACTCCCGCGTTCGTGAAGGGTCACTATCCCCGCTTCCCCTTCAGATCCTTCATGATCTCCCGCCCGGCATTGTAGCCGGGAATGCCCGAGACGCCGCCGCCGGGGTGCATGGAGGAGCCGCAGATGTAGAGGCCCTTGATGGGCGTGCGGTAATCGGCATAGCCGGAGACCGGCCGCTGGAAGAACAGCTGGTCGGTCGAGAGCTCGCCGTGGAAGATGTGGCCCTGCGGCAGGTTGACGATGTTCTCGATGTCGGGTGCGATCAGAAGCTGGGCCTCGATGACGTCGTTCGAGAAGCCGGGGGCGTAGTCTTCGATCGTGTCGAACACGGTCTTGCGGAAATTCTCCTTCTCGGTCGCCCAGTCGGCGCCCTTGAGCTTGTAGGGTGCGTGGCCGCCAAACAGGTTGACGACATGCTTGCCCGGGGGCGCGAGCGTGGTGTCGACGATGGTCGGCACCACGGGCGTGATGAAGGGGCGCGATGAATACCAGCCGTGCTTGGCGTCGTCGTAGGCCCGCTCGAGATAGTCGATGTCGGGCGCGATGTGCATGTAGGTGGGGTAGGGGAAGTTGCCGAGCGCACCGTCCTGCCGGATGCGGTCGAGGATGCGGTATTGCGGCGGCCGCTCGCACGCGATGTTCATCTTGAAGGCGGTCGAGAAGGTTCGGTAACCCTTGATCTCGCGCACCACCTCGGCCGGCAGGTTCTGTTCGCCGACAAGGTCGAGGTACAGGATCTTGGCGCTGGCGTTGGAGATGATCGCACTTGGCGGAATAGGTCTGCCCGTCGGCGGTCACCACCGCGGTGGCCTCGCCGCCGCGAACGCGCACCTCCTTGATGTCGGCGCCGGTGACGATGTCGACGCCCTTCTCCCGCGCCGAAGCGCCGAGCGCCTGCGTGATGGCCCCCATGCCGCCCTTGATGAAGCCCCAGCCCCCCGCACCCTCATGTTCGCCCATGATGTGGTGCATGATCACGTAGGCGGAGCCCGGGCGTCTTCGGCCCCGCGAAGGTGCCGATCGAGGCGTAGTAGGCGAGCACCGCCATAACGCGGTCGTCCTCGAACCATTCGCGCAGGAAGTCGTAGGCGCTCATCGTCAGCATGTCGACGATGCGGTACATCTTGCGGCCGATCTTGCGGTATCGCCACAGCAGCGACGCGCCGTCCTTGAAGGTCTTCCAGTCCCGCCGCGTCGGGTCGACCGGCGTCTCCCACAAGATCTTGCGGACGATATCGGCGGCTTCGTTCAGGTACTTGTCGAATTCGGGATAGATCTGCGCGTCGTGCTTCGAGAATTTCGCAAAGCTTTTCTGGGTCTTCTCGATGCTTTCAGAAAACAGGATGTAGTCGTCGCCCGGCAGCGGCGAGACCATGTCCGAGCAGGGCAGAACTTCGAGCCCGTGCCTTGCCAGCTCGAATTCCCGGATGATCCGGGGATGGAGCAGGCTCATCAGGTAGGAGAAAATCGAAGCCCGGAAGCCCGGCGCGATCTCTTCCGTCACGGCTGCCCCGCCGATGACGTTTCGGCGCTCAAGCACCAGCACCTTCAGCCCGGCGCGGGCCAGGTAGTTGGCGCACACGAGTCCGTTGTGTCCCGCCCCGATGATGATGGCGTCGTAGCTCTTGCCGACCGTGACGTCGGACGGGGCGACGCTGCTCATTCCTGCCTCCACTGTGCCTCGCGCAATCCCGGTCGGCGACGACAAGCCACAGGCCGACCGCGCGACGGAGATTCCGGCATTACCTACCCGCAATCGCCGATGCGGTCACCCGGCCTGCTGCGCCGGCGTCGTGGCCGGCTCCGAGCCACTGAACAGCCGCCATTTCCACTGGCCGTCGATCCGCTGAAGGATGCCGATCAGCCGATAGGGCAGCCGGTCCATCCGGTCCGCGTAAGCGAGTTCCACATGGCCCTGCGCACAAGTCCACAAGAGGTCTCCCTGCATGTCGGCGGTGACCCGCTGCCAATTCCAGCGGATCCGAAACGGCTTGGCGAAAAGGGACAGGATGAGAGCTTCCAGCGCATCTCGGGTCTCCGCCGATTCGCCGTGCTCGGAGCCGTAGAGTCGGAAGCCCTGGTCGCACCACAATTCGTCGACGATGGCGAGGTCGCGGGCTGCCATGAGCCCGCTGAGCCGATCCAGTCTGGAGGCAACCAGCGCCTCTGCGGTTTGCGGGTCGAAGGGTTCCATGCGCGCAATCTGGCACGGCGGCCCGCCCTGGCAAACGCTGGATGGCACTTGACGGCTGAGCGTCCTGCCCGCGCCCCCGGGCAATCCTGATCGTTGCACCCGCGTGAACGAATGCCCGCTGGCCCGTGTTCTTGAATCATGCACATGGCCGTTCCCCAATCGGACCCCAACTCCACGCGGCCCGGGACTCCCGAGGAGCGGACGGAGCTTCTCCTCGCCGCCATCATCGCGGGCGAGGGTCGGCTGGAGGAGGCGCCCGGAACCGATCTCTCGGGGCTTCTGGCAGGCCCGCAACATCTGCGTGGCCGTGTCGCCGATCCGCATCCACTTTGGTGGAGCGGTGAGACGAATGGACTCAATCTGCAGGGTGCGCGACTGCGCTCCGCGGTGCTTGCCAATGCCAGCCTCCGGAACGCAAATTGCCGCGGTGCCGACTTCAAAGGCGCGGTGATGCGCTCCGCCGATCTGTCGCACGCGGTACTCGAGCAGGCGACTCTCGAGGAGGCCGATCTCAGCGGGGCAGCACTCACCGGGGTGAAGGCCGGCGAGGCGATGTTTCAGAGCGCCATGCTCGAAGACGCCTCGTTCGAACATGCGTCGCTTCGCTTCGTCAATCTCCGGAACGCGCTCCTCGACGGCGCCAACTTCAAAGGATGCGATCTCTGGGGCGCCGTGCTCGACGGGGTGGATGCCGACGAAGCGATGTTCGCCGAGGCGCGCCTCGACGAAGCCAGCATGATGGGCGGCAACTTCGATGCGGCCGACTTTACCGGCGCCAGCCTCAAGAAGGTCAAGCTCGACGGAGCCATGCTGCGGTCCGCGTCCTTCGCTGGGGCTCGGCTCGAAGGTGCCAGTCTTCGCGGCGTGGACCTGAGCCGGGCGAGCCTCCCGCGCGTCAACCTTCTCAGCTGCGATCTTCTGGGCGTGCGATGGGCCGAGGCCTGGCTGGAGAACACACGCCTGCGTGTCCAGCAGCTCGGGGGCCGGGTCGGCGAGGAAATGGCCCGCGACTTCGCCGGGGCAGGGCAGGCCTATCTGGTGCTCGAGCAGAACTTTCGCACCCTCGGCGACGGCGATGGGGAAAGCTGGGCCTTCCGCAAGCGGCGGCGCATGGGCAAGCTGCATGCGGGACAGCTTCTCCGCCAAAGTCTCCGCAATCGCAGCTTCGGTGCGGCGGCCGGCCACCTGCTGCGCTGGGCGTCGGATAGCTTCGTCGAATGGCTGTGCGACTACGGAGAAAGCCTGTGGCGAACCGTCCGCGCCTTTTTCGTCACCATTATTGTCTTCGCGAGCTTTTACGGCGTCAGCGGGACCCTGACGCATGTCGTCCAGACCACATCGGGACCCGTTCGTGAAGTGACGCGCTCGCCCACCGACCTGCTGGTCTACAGCTTCATGAACATGCTCTCGACGAGCGCGCCCGACATCGGCATCAAGCCGGTCAACGAGGTCGTCTTCCTTCTCTCCAGCCTGCAGGGCGCCTTGGGGATCGTGCTGATCGGCCTGTTCGGCTACGTGCTTGGAAATCGCATGCACCGATGACCCGACTGGTCCCAGCCAACGAGCAGAGCTTCGGACGTCCCCGATGATGAGGACGACAGGAGCAACATTCGAGGGCGGCAGAGGACGCGCCAGCAGCGACGGCAACGCCGAGTTGGCGGCTGGCGATTGGAACCCTGCGAGCCGGCCAGCAGTTCCAGCCAAGGCGACGCTTCAGCGGCTGTGCCCGTGAGCGCAACGATAGAATTGGACCGGAGCTTGGCGAAAATGCCATGCTCCGTCCCGGAGGTGGACGATGAAGATCCTGCTTGTGGAAGATCACGAGGAGATCTGGGACTTTCTGTCTCGCCGCCTCAAACGGCGTGGCTACGAGGTCGTTCTGGCGACGGATGGCCAGCAGGGGGTGGACAAGGCGCGGTCCGAGGCGCCCGATGTCATGCTGCTCGACATGAACCTGCCGGTGATGGATGGTTGGACCGCGGCGGGTCTGCTCAAGGCCGATAGCGCCACCGCCAAGATCCCGATCATCGCGCTGACCGCTCATGCGATGTCCGGTGATCGGGAGAAGGCGATCACCGCCGGGTGCGACGACTATCACCCCAAGCCCGTGGATTTTTCGCGGCTGCTCTCCCAGATCGAAACGCTCGCCGGCAATCCTCTACCTGCGACCGCGTAGATCGGAACTCCGTCTTGGCCCGAGGGGCCTGCGCTAGGATGCAACTTCGGCAGCAATTGGAGCCATCAGTCGCAAGCTAAGTGGCGCGTCCGTGTTGTCGGACCGCAACAGCTCCGCCGCAAAGCAGCCATTAACACCGCGTTAACCACGTCAGTGCGCTGCCGGAATGCCACCGGCTTCGTTCAGACGGCATCAAGGTTGACGGAACCTTCGCTTAACCTCCGAAGGTCTAACTGTCGGCAGCCGATTATTTGATGGAATCTGGGCCGATGCATCTCTCCTCCAAGCTCCGCATGGTGAAGCTGGCGACGCTGGTCGTGGCCGGCCTCGCATTGACGGCTTGCGCCAAGACAGCTGACGACGCTTCGCTCGCCAACGGCGGCCTCGGCGCGGGCGGAATCGGTGGCGTCGGCGGCGTCGCAAGCCCAGGCAGCGTGCAGGACTTCGCCGTCAATGTCGGCGACCGCGTCTTCTTCGAGTCCGACCAGACCGACCTCAGCCAGACCGCACAGGCGACGCTCGACAAGCAGGCCCAATGGCTCAGCCGCTACGGCCGTTATGCCTTCACGGTCGAGGGCCATGCCGACGAGCGCGGCACGCGGGAATACAACTTCGCCCTGGGGGCTCGGCGCGCGGAAACGGTCAAGAGCTACCTGATCGCCAAGGGCATCGCGGCGAGCCGCATCCGAACCATCTCCTATGGCAAAGAGCGTCCGGTCGCGACCTGCAACGACATCTCCTGCTGGTCCCAGAACCGTCGCGCCGTCACCGTCCTCAGCGGGGGCCAGTCCTAGGCCATTCGGCGTCATGCTGCTGAGGCACCAGTTCGCGAGCTGATCTGACCGCGAATCAGGCCGGCCGGGACGAAATCGCCTGGCTGGCCGGCTAAGGAACAGACATCGGCCGTCGAAAAGGCCGGCTGAAAAACGCCGAGCCCGCCAGCCCAAATCGCCAGGGCACGTCAACCGCCTTGCTGATGCCGATCCGGGCGCCGGTCACGACCGCGACGCCGGCAGGCGCCGGCTCAAGGGCGAAGGGCGGCGCGTCGAGTGCGCGGCCGTCGAGGCTGCGGTCGATGCCGAGCGCCTGGCAGAGGCGCCCCGGCCCGCTGCACAGCAGGGCGGGAACTGCAAGGCCGCGGCGAGCCGCCATTCGATCGAGGCCGGCGCGCGGCTCCAGCGCGCGGATCAGTACGGCGCTGCCCGATTCGCAAACGAGATTCAGGCACCAGTGAATGCCGTAGGAGCGATATACGTAGGCGTGGCCGGGAGGTCCGAACATCGCGCCATTGCGCGGCGTCGGCCCACGAAACGTATGCGATGCGGGGTCGGTCTGATCATAGGCCTCCACCTCGACGATCAGGCCGCCCACCCCGTCGACCAGCAAAGCGACGCCGATCAGTGCAGGTGCGACCGTGACGGCCGATCGGTCGAAGAACGCGCGTTCGAGCATGTGGAAGGTCGATTTGGCAATTGGACCCCGAGGACCTAGATAACCGGCACCTCCGGCGCAACAATGCGTCTTCCCCACGGATGCGGATTTGACTTTTCCTTCACCCAGCGCACCGCTTGCGCGCGCTCTCGCGGCGCGCGGCTATAACGAAGCGACGCCGGTTCAGGCCGCGGTGGTCGCCCCAGATGCGGCCGGTCGCGATCTGCTCGTCTCGGCGCAGACCGGATCGGGCAAGACCATCGCGTACGGCCTCGCCATGGCGCCCGATCTGCTCGGCGAACGCGAGAAGTTCGAGGCGCCTTCCGCGCCGCTGGCGCTGGTCGTCGCCCCCACCCGGGAACTGGCCTTGCAGGTGCAGCGCGAACTCGAATGGCTCTATGCGGAGACGGGCGCCGTGGTGGCGGCTTGCGTCGGCGGCATGGACCCGCGTCGCGAGGCCCGACAACTCGCGGCCGGCGCCACGATCGTGGTTGGGACGCCGGGCCGCCTGCGCGACCACCTCGAACGCGGTCGCCTGGATTTCGCGCAATTGCGCGCCGCCGTCCTCGACGAAGCGGACGAAATGCTCGACCTCGGCTTCCGGGAAGATCTGGAGGTGATTCTCGACCACACGCCGGAGGAGCGCCGCACCCTGCTGTTCTCGGCGACGCTGCCCAAAGGCATCGCCGACCTCGCGACGCGCTATCAGCGTGACGCCAAGCGCATCGCGGTGGCTGGCGCGGTCGGCGGGCACGCGGATATCGAGTATCGCGCCGTGCGCGTGCTGCCGCATGAGATCGAGCATGCGGTCGTCAATGTGCTGAGAGAGATCGATGCGCCGGGCGCGCTGGTCTTCTGCAACACCCGCGAGGCGGTTCGTCGGCTGCACGCCGGTCTGCTGGAACGCGGCTTCGGGGCTGTCGCGCTGTCTGGCGAACTCGGCCAGCATGAGCGCAACCAGGCCCTGCAGGCGTTGCGCGACCGGCGCGCGCGGGTCTGTGTGGCGACTGACGTCGCGGCACGCGGCATCGATCTGCCAAGCCTCGGCCTGGTTGTCCACGCCGACCTGCCGCATGACGCAGAAGCGCTGCAGCATCGGAGCGGCCGCACCGGGCGGGCGGGCCGCAAGGGGATCAGCGTCGTGCTGGTTGCGCGCTCGAAACTGAGGCGGGCCGAGCAGCTGTTTGCCGTGGCCGGCGTTCATCCGGCCTGGTCCGGTCCGCCCAGCGCCGAGGCGATCCGCAAGCGCGACGGCGAGCGCCTGCTCACCGACCCTGTTCTTACCGAGCCCCCCAGCGAGGAGGATAGCGAACTGGCGCGGGCGCTGCTGGCCGAGCGGTCGGCCGAGGATCTCGCGGCCGCCTTGGTGCGCATCTATCGGGCGCAGCTTCCGGGTGTCGAGGACGTCACCGATCCGGGCTTCCAGACCACCTCTCGCCAGCCGCGCGAACGCGGTGCCGCTGGGTCGCCAGACGCTTCGGAGGGCGCCGGCGGATCGTGGTTTCGGCTCAACATCGGACGCGCCAACAACGCCGATCCGCGCCGGCTGCTGCCGATGCTCTGCCGGCGCGGCAACGTTTCACGCCAGGATATCGGCGCGATCCGGATCTTCGACCGCGAAACCAAGGTGGAGATCAGGCCCGACCTGGCGGCGCATTTCGCGGCCAGCGCGCGTGCGACCGATGGTGCCGGCGCGGTGCAGATCGAGCGAATCGACGCCGGGCCCTACCGCTCGCGGCCGAAACCGCACGCCGCCTCACGCCACAACGAGGGGGAGGCGCGGCCGAAAAAGAAGCACCGAAAAGGCGGCGGATAGCTGCCGCGATCTCAACCGGGGCAGTTCTTTGCCCGCATCTGCTGGGTCGCCACCTCTTTAGCGTGCGGCGTCAGATCCGGGTCCTCCCGATAATGCGCGTAGTAGGCGCAAAGCTCCTCGGGAGACATCTTGTCGAGCGCCTTTGACGGCTCGAAGATAGGAATCGTGACTTTGGCACCCAGCAAGACAGGTGCCGATGGCGAGAGCCGCCAACGCCAGTGCTTTCAACCGTCCCCTCCGCATGCTCGGATGCGGCCCTCCGCAGCCTTTTCGGCCTAGGGGCATATCGCGGCAGGTGAAGTCAAGCGATTCGGACTGCTCGGAACTCGGTCACGTCGGAGAGCGGCGGGCGTTGGCTCTTGTGCAGACCCCCGCCGCCATCCTTGCGGATCCTCAACGGCCGCGACGCCCGTAGCGCACGGCCTGCTCGATCTCGCCGCGTGTGATGCCGATGTCGTGCAGCATGTCGTCACTCAGGGCTTCGACGTGTCGGGTCGCCTGGCGCGCCTGCCACTCGGCGCCGAGCACCCGAAAGAATTCGACGACTCGGCTCGGCTGGTTTGAAAATCCGATCCCCGCGGTATGGGGGAGCGGATTGAAAGACAGAATAGACATTATCATTCCCTCCATCACTGGACAGGCATGATGTAGTGACGCGACCTTGTATTAGAAAAACGAATGTTTATGATGATCAGGATAACCGATCGTGATCATCACCATGCCCCGCAATCTCGACACCAGCCTCGTGCGCGCCTTTGTTTCGGTTGCCGAAACGGGCAGCATGACGGCGTCCGCTCATGCCTTGCATCTGACCCAAGCCGCGGTGAGCCAGCAGATCAAGCGCGCTGGAGGACTCGTTCGGCTGCGGCCTGTTCGAGCGGGATCGTCGCGGCCTACGCCTGACCAATGAGGGCGAGCGCCTGTTCGGTAAGGCTAAACGCTTGCTCAGCCTCAACGATGAGATCTGGGCGGATATGACCACCCCAACCTTCAAGGGCGAGGTCCGCCTCGGCGTGCCGTACGACCTCGTCGGCAACTACATGCCGCCGATCCTGAAGGCCTATGCGGCCGCCTATCCGCACGTCGAAATCACCCTGTCCTGCCTGACTTCCCCGCAACTGATCGCAGCCATCGCTGCGGGCGAACTGGATGTGGTGATCGCCGAGGAACCGGCCGGGAAGTCGAAGGCCGAATGCCTGGCCACCGACCGCCTGGTCTGGGTCGGCGCCAAGGGCGGCGATGCTTCCCAGAAGCGGCCGCTGCCGATTTCCTTCGGCTGCGACACCTGCGCCTTTAGGCCCGTGATCTTCGACGCGTTACGGGCGAGCGGCATGCCCTGGCGGACCGTGTCCGAAATCGGCAATGCCGAGGCCATCAGCGCCACCGTGCAGACGGACCTCGCCGTGACCGCGTTGCTAGCCTCCACGATCCCGGCCGGCTTGGAGGTGCTCGAGGGGCTGCCGCCGCTGCCGAACTTCGCCATCAACCTGCACTTGCCGCGCACCGGGTCTTCGCTCATCGCCGAAGCGCTGGCGCGTACCATTCGCGAAGGATTCTGGGGGCGGCAGCGCCAGGCGGCGTGACGCCGGTCAGTCGGTCCGCCGTTTGCCGGTGACCTCGATCTCGACCTTCATGCGCGGGTCGGCGAGACCCGCCTCGATCATGGTGGCGGCCGGACGCACCGGGCCGAAGACGCGACGCAGCACCGGCCAGCAGGGCTCGAAATCGGCCGCCCGCGGCAGGATGTAGCGGACCCGCACGATGTCGGCCCAGGCGAAGCCCGCCTCGTCGAGCGCGCGTCCGATGTTGACCAGGCACTGCTCGGCCTGGGCGACCACGTCTTCCGCAATGGCCCCGGTCGCGTAGTCGAAACCGGTGGTCCCGGACACGAAAATCCAGTCGCCGTCCACCACCGCCCTGGCGTAGCCGATGGCCGCCTCGAATGTTGATCCCGATCCGATATGAGTGCGGGTCATCGATTGAGCCTTATGCGTTGCGACCGCGGATAGCCGAAATAACGGCCTCTGTGACTGCGGTCGTTGGCGCGGTGCCGCCGAGATCGGGGCTCAAGGCCTCGCGGCGTGCAGTGACGATCTCGATCGCATGCATGAGGCGCGAGGCGGCCTGCGCCTCGCCAAGATGGTCGAGCATCAGACTCGCAGTCCAGAAGGCGCCCAGCGGGTTGGCGATGCCCTTGCCCGTGATGTCGAAGGCCGAGCCATGGATCGGCTCGAACATCGAGGGATGGCTGGCGCGATGGATCGATGTTGGCGGTCGCGCCGATGCCGAGCGAGCCGCCCAGCGCCGCCGCGAGGTCCGACAGGATGTCGGCATGCAGGTTGGTGGCGAGCACCGTGTCGATCGACCCCGGCCGGTTCGACCATGCGCTGCGTCATGGCGTCGACCAGCATCCAATCGACCGTGAGGCCGGGATAGCCAGCGATAACCTCGCGGCAGACCGTGTCCCAGAACACCATGCCGTGGCGCTGGGCATTGGATTTGGTCACGACGGTCAGCAGCCGGCGGGGTCGGCTCATCGCAAGATCGCAGGCGAAGCGGGCGATCCGCTCGACGCCGGCGCGGGTGAAGACCGCGACATCCATGCCGACCTCGATCGGCAGCCCCCGATGCGCACGACCGCCGACGCCGGCATATTCGCCCTCGCTGTTCTCGCGCACGATCACCCAGTCGATGGCACGGCCGAGCTCCGGCCGCAGCGGGCCCGTCAGGCCGGGCAGCAGGCGCGTCGGCCGGACGTTGGCGTATTGATCGAAGCCCTGGCAGATGGCGAGGCGCAGACCCCAGAGCGTGACGTCGTCGGGCAGATCGGGGTCGCCGACCGCGCCGAAGTAGATCGGCGTCGAAGCTCTCGAGCTGAGCGCAGCCCGTCGGCCGGCATCATGCGGCCGTGGCGGCGATAGTAGTCCGAGCCCCAATCGAAGCGCTCGAAGGTGAAGCCGAGATCCGGCTCGGTCTCGGTCAGCGCTGTCGAGCACACGCACGCCGGCCTCGACCACCTCTGGCCCGATGCCGTCGCCGCCGATCACGGCGATGCGGTGCGGTGGCACCGCCTACTCCTTCACGGCGCCCGTCATCGACGACACGTAGTGCTCGACGAAGAAGGAATAGAGGATCACCACCGGCAGCGAGCCGAACAGCGCGCCGGCCATGAGCGCCCCCCATTCGTAGACGTCGCTGCGCACGAGCTCGGTCAGCACGCCGACCGGCACGGTCTTGTTCTCGGACGACTGGATGAAGGTCAGCGCATAGATGAACTCGTTCCACGACAGCGTGAAGGCGAAGATCGCCGCCGAGATCAGCCCCGGCACCGACAGGGGCAGGATGACCTTGACCAGGATCTGCCAGCGGCTGGCGCCGTCGATCAGCGCGCATTCCTCGAGCTCGTAGGGGATCGAGCGGAAGTAGCCCATCAGCAGCCAGGTGCAGAACGGCACCAGGAAGGTCGGATAGGTGAGGATCAGCGCCCACTTGCTGTCGTAGAGCCCGAGTTGGAACACCATGAAGGCCAGCGGGATGAACAGGATCGAGGGCGGCACCAGGTAGGCGAGGAAGATGGCAAGGCCGACATAGCGCGAGCCGCTGAAGCGCATCCGCTCGATCGCATAGGCGGCCAGCACCGAGCAGACCAGCGACAGCACCGTCGCCGCAACCGCGATCACCATCGTGTTCCACAGCCAGGCCGGATAGCTCGTCTCGAACAGCAGATATTTGATGTGCTCGAGCGTCGGGTGGACCACCCAGAACGGGCTGAAATGCTCGTAGTCGGTCAGCTCATGGTTCGGCTTCAGGGCCGTGATCGTCATCCAGTAGAACGGAAACAGCAGGACGATCATGAACACCAGGATCGGCAGGTAGACGGTCACGACCCGGCGCGGCAGGCGCTCGCAGGTAGTCCATCCCGCCTTCGTCGCCCGCGGCCGGGCGGGTGAGCGCGGCATCGGCCATCAGTCGCGCCCTCCCTGCTGCCAGCGTCGCCGCTGCAGGCCGAAATAGCTGAACAGGATGGCGGCGAGCAGGAACGGGATCATCGAGACCGCGATCGCGGCGCCCTTCGCCGAGATGGCCGCCGGGAATGGCGCGCTGGAAGCTCAGCGTGGCCATCAGGTGCGTGGCATTCACCGGGCCGCCGCGCGTCAGCACGTAGATGAGCTGGAAATCCGTGAAGGTGAACAGGACCGAGAAGGTCATCACCACGGCGATGATCGGCGTCAGCATCGGCAAGGTCACGTAGCGGAAGCGCTGCCAGCTGCTGGCGCCGTCGAGCGTCGCGGCCTCGTAGAGCGAGGGCGAGATCGTCTGCAGGCCGGCGAGCAGCGTGATCGCCACGAACGGGAATGCCGCGCCAGACATTGGCGGCGATCACCGAGGCGCGGGCGTTGTTGGGGTCGCCGAGGAAGTTGATCGGCTGCGCTGATGAGGCCGATGCGCATCAGCAGCCACGAGATGATCGAGAACTGCGCGTCGTAGATCCACCAGAAGGCGATGGCCGACAGCACCGTCGGCACCACCCAGGGCAGCAGCACGATGGCGCGGATGAAGCCCTTGAAGGGCAGCTTCTCGTTGAGCAGCAGCGCCAGCCAGAGCCCGAGCGCGAACTTCAGGATCGACGCGAACACCGTGTAGATGATCGTGTTGGTGACCGAGAGCCAGAAGACCGAGTCGTCCCACAGGTCCTGGTAGTTCTCGAGGCCGACGAAGACGCCGGCGCGGCCGATCTGCGTGTCGGTGAAGCCGAGCCAGACGCCGAGCCCGAGCGGATAGGTGAGGAAGACGAGCAGGATCGCGGCGGCCGGCAGCAGGAACAGGATGCCCAGCACCGTCCGGTTCTCGGCCAGGCGGGACAGGCGGCCTCGGTCGCGGCAAGGACGGCACCGGTTTCGCGACCGCAGTCATTCGGACCGCCTCGGACAGGACGCCCTCCCTGCTCCCGCAAGGGGCGACGGAAGCGCGCGAACTCCGGGATGAAGCCTCACGTCCGGTAGATACCGCTTGGCGCGGTCCTCCGCGCGCTTGGCGGCTTGCTCGGGCGTGCGCTGGCCGGTGACGGCTTCGGCGAACATGTCGACGAGCACGTAATCCGCCATGACGCCGGCCGAGGCCGGCCCGAGCGGGCCGGCATAGCCGTTGGTCCGCAGGGTTTCGGAGGCCCGCGCATAGGGCGCGTTGACGGGTCGGCCGTCCAGATCGGGTTCGACGCATAGGCCTTGAGCGTCTGGCAGCAATAGGCGCTGGAGGCCTTGATCCAGTCGTCCATCTGCGGCTTCTCGAACATGAACTGCAGATAGGCCTGCGCGGCCTTCGGGTACTTCGTGTATTTGAAGATCACCGTCGAGGTGACCTGGTGCAGTTCGATGTCCTTGCCGCTCTTGCCGACCGGCAGGTTGGTGGAGCCCATGTCGGCCGCGATCTCGGCGAGCTTCGGGTCGTTCTTCGCGGCGTAATAGACCGACACGCCATTGGCGATGACCGAGACCTGACCGGCCAGGAAGGCGCGGTTGTTGTTGACGTCGAGCCAGCTTTCCGTGCCCGGGATGAAGGTCTTGTAGAGCTCGATCGCGTATTTGATCGCCTCGATCGTCTCGGGGCTGTTGATCGTCACCTTGCCGTTCTCGTCGACCATCTTGCCGCCGTGGCTCCACAGCAGCCAGTGCGCGTAGTTGTTGCCGTCGCCGACGCCGTGGCCATGCGTGAAGCCGGCCGGGTGGCCCTTGGCCTTGAGCGCCTTGCAGAGTTCGAGGAAGGAGTCGGTGTCCTTCGGGAATTCGCTGAAGCCGGCGTCCTTCACCCAGCTCTTGCGATAGCAGATGGCGTTGCCGATCGTGGCGAGCGGCAGGCCGACGAACTTGCCGCCGTTCGTCGCATAGGACTTCGGGCCGTCATACCAGCCGCCGTATTTGCCCCCGAGAGAATTGGCGAGATCGGTCACATCGAGCAGCTTGTCCGGATATTGCTGCGGATCATCGAACCACACCCACATGATGTCCGGCCCCGAGCCGACATTGGCCGCAACGGCGGCCTTCGGGCGGATATCTTCCCAGCTTTCCTTGTCGATGCGGACCTCGATGCCGGTCGCGTCGGTGAAGCGCTTGGTGTTGTCGATCCATTGCTTCTCGTCGGTCGGCACGAAGGGCGACCAGCGCGTCACGCCGGAGCGAGGCGCCCTTCTCGGGCTCGATCTTCATGTCCTCGGCGCTGGCCGGCGCCGCGCCGATGCAGGCCCGTTCCCGCCGCGCCGAGCGCCAGGCCCGCGGTGCCGCGCACCAGATCCCGTCTCGTGAATCTCATGTCGTTCCTCCGTTGATCGTTGCTTGGTCGCCTGCGGCGTGGCTGTGCGGTCAGAGCCGCTGCTCGGTCGCGCCGTCGAAGACGATGGACGAGGTCCGGATCGGGCGCGAGCCGGATGGTCTCGCCCGGCTTGAAGGTCCGGCGCTCGCGCAGCGCCGCGACGATCTCCTCGCCGCTTGCGAGCTTGGCGACGAGCTGGGTCTCCGAGCCCATGGGCTCGACGACCGTGACGGTGGCGGGCAGACCCGTCTCGTCGAGCCGCAGATGTTCGGGACGGATGCCGTAGACGATCGGCCGGCCCGTCGCCCAGCGGCGCACGTGCCGGCAGAGCGCCAGCCGGCCGCCGCCCGCCGTCTCGAAGCTCGGGCGCCGTTCGCCGCGACCTTGCCGCGGATCAGGTTCATCGCCGGCGAGCCGATGAAGCGTCGCGACGAAGAGGTTGGCGGGCCTGTCGTAGAGCTCCAGCGGTGCGCCGACCTGCTCGACGATGCCGTCGTGCATCACGACGATCTTGTCGGCCATGGTCATGGCCTCGATCTGGTCGTGCGTGACGTAGACCGTGGTGGTCGAGAGCCGCTGGTGCAGTTCCTTGATCTCGGCCCGCATCGCCACGCGCAGCTTGGCGTCGAGGTTGGACAGCGGCTCGTCGAACAGGAACACCTGCGGGTCGCGCACGATGGCCCGGCCCATGGCGACGCGCTGGCGCTGCCCGCCCGAGAGCTGCCGTGGGTAGCGGTCGAGCAGCTTCTTGAGGTCGAGGATCGCAGCCGCCTTCTCGACACGCTCGGTGATCTCGGCCTTGGGCGCATTCCGCAGCATGAGCGAGAAGCCCATGTTCTGCGCCACCGTCATGTGCGGATAGAGCGCGTAGTTCTGGAACACCATGGCGATGTCCCGCTCCTTCGGCGGAACGTCGTTGACGACGCGCCCGCCGATCTCGATCTCTCCGCCCGTGATGCTTTCCAGCCCGGCAATCATGCGCAGCAGGGTCGATTTCCCGCAGCCCGACGGCCCGACCAGGATCACGAACTCGCCGTCGGCGATATCGACCGAAACGCCGTGGATCACCTCGACGGTGCCGAAGGCCTTGCGCACGTCGCGGATCGTGACCGCCGCCATTCCAGTTTCCGCCCTGATTTCGTTGACGGCAGATATGCACGGTCAACAGAACTCTTCGCAACCCGTGCGGGTCACGATGTCGTGAGAGGGTGCCTTCGCCTGCACCAAATACGATGAAGTGCCGAGCTCGCCTCACCCCATCCTGAGATGCCGGAAGCTCCGCAGAGCGGCAGCGCCTCCGGACTGGGATCCGGTTCGAGTCTCCTGAGCGTCCCGCGTCGGCGGCGCGGTCTCGCGACCTGCGCGAAGCAGCGTGCCCCGCGCAATACATGGATGGTCGATCGGAACAACTCTGATCACAAAGCATTTTGGGTAGCGAAAAGCGTTTGTAGCCAGTCGGGGAACAGAAGTTCTCAGACTAACAAATGTAAATCTTAGACGACCGGTGTGACAGAGTCAAGAAACAACTCTCGGCCGCACGTCCTAGGAGCACCTGACCCATGAAAGCACTGGTTTGGCACGGCACCACCGACATCCGCTGCGACAGCGTTCCCGACCCGACGATCGAGGACGAGCGCGACGCCATCATCAAGGTGACGAGCTGCGCGATCTGCGGCTCGGACCTGCACCTCTACGACCACTTCATGCCCGGCATGAAGGCGGGCGACATCATGGGCCACGAGACCATGGGCGAGGTCGTCGAGGTCGGGCTCGGCAGCGAAGAGCAAGCTCAAGGTCGGCGACCGCGTCGTCATCCCGTTCACGATCATCTGCGGCGAGTGCGAGCAGTGCCGGCGCGGCAACTTCTCGGTCTGCGAACGCACCAACCGCAACAAGGAGCTCGGCGACACGGCCTTCGGCCACACGACGGCGGGGCTGTTCGGCTACACGCATCTGACCGGCGGCTATCCGGGCGGCCAGGCCGAGTATCTGCGCGTGCCGTTCGCGGACGCGACCCACATCAAGGTGCCGGACGGCATCTCGGACGAGAAGCTGCTGTTCCTCAGCGACATCTTCCCGACCGGCTGGCAGGCGCGCGGTGCAGTGCGACATCCAGCCCGACGACACGGTCGCGATCTGGGGCTGCGGCCCGGTCGGCCAGATGGCGATCCGCAGCGCCATCCTGCTCGGCGCCAAGCAGGTCATCGCGATCGACCGCCTGCCCGAGCGGCTGTCGATGGCGCAGGCCGGCGGCGCGATCACCATCAACTTCGAGGAGGAGAGCACCGTCGAGCGGCTGAACGAGCTGACCGGCGGCAAGGGCCCGGAGAAGTGCATCGACTGCGGTCGGCCTCGAGGCGCATGCGACCGCGCACGATCGACTCCATGTACGACCGCGTCAAGCAGGCGATGATGATGGAGACCGACCGGCCGCACGTGCTGCGCGAGATGATCTACGTCTGCCGCCCGGCCGGCATCCTGTCGGTCCCGGGCGTCTATGGCGGGCTGCTCGACAAGATCCCGTTCGGCGCCCTGATGAACAAGGGCCTGACGCGTGCGCACCGGCCAGACCCACGTGAACCGCTGGACCGACGATCTGCTCCGCCGCATCGAGGAAGGCCAGATCGACCCGTCCTTCGTGATCACCCACACGGTCGGGCTCGAGAAGGGTCCCGAGATGTACAAGACGTTCCGCGACAAGCAGGACGGCTGCATCAAGGTCGTGCTCAAGCCCTGAGGTGTCCCATGGCAAATACCATCGCACCGACGGCTCTCAGCGGCCGCTCCCGTTCCAGCAGTGACGCCCTGGCGAAGGGCCTCGGCTATTTCTCGATCGCGCTCGGCGCGACGGAGCTTCTTGCACCGCGAGCGCTTTGCCGGGGCCTGGGCATGGAGGGGCACGAAAACCTGATCCGAGCCTATGGCGCGCGCGAGGTCGCCACCGGCGTGGCCATTCTGGCGAGCCACGATCCGACGCCCTGGATTCTGGGCCGCGTCGCCGGCGATGCGCTCGACATCGCAACCGTCGCAACGGGTCTCCGCGGCGACAACCCGAAGCAGAACAACGTGATCGCCGCGCTCGGCGCGCTGGTCGGCGTGACCGCGCTCGACGTGGTCTGCGCGACCGGGCTGTTGACCGAGAAGGGTGGCCCGAAGACCGCCATCGCGGACTACAGCGACCGCTCCGGGTTTCCGAAGTCCGTCACTGCTATGAGAGGTGCGGCAGGCAACTTCGAACCTCCCAGAGACTTCCGTGTTCCTGACCCTTTGCGGGCCGACACCTATCAGCAGCGGCGGACTGACGTGGTGCCGAAGGCGGCCGATGCCGTGACGCTCTGATCGGCGACCGCTCCGGTTCCGGCGGGTTGCGCCGGACTTCCGGAGGTTCCGTGATCATCTCGCTGAGGACACGACATGGCATCCGATATCGGCACCCTCTATGTCACCGCGCTCCAGAACACGCATGCGATGGAACTGCAGGCGCTGCAGATCATGGAGCGGCAGATCGAGCGGCTTCAGCACTATCCCGAAATGGAGCAGGCCTTGCGGGCCCACGTCGAGGAGACGCACCGCCAGCGTGATCGACTCGAAGAAGCGCTGCAGGCGGCGTCGGCAGAGCCGTCTACCCTGAAAGAAGGTGTCCTCGGTTTCATCGGCAACATGGCGGCTCTCGCCCATACACCCGCATCGGACGAGATCCTGAAGAACGCCCTCGCCAATCGGGCTTTCGAGAACTACGAAGCCGCTGCCTACCAGGCGTTGCTGGTGTTCACGGAAGAAGCTGGCCAAAGCCGATTCCTGTCCGGTTTCAGGCAGTCGCTGCAGGAGGAAGTCGCTATGGCACAGCGCGTGGCCGACCTCGTCGAGCCGACCACCCGGCGCTACCTTTCCTTGGCTTTGGCAGGGCAGAAGGCGGACCGATGACGGTTCGTGGCTATGGCCCGGCAAACGGGTGACCGGAAATAGGCGACACATGGAACAGCCTGGCTTGAACGGCCGTCACCGCAACAGAGACGGCGAGATCAGCCGCAAGCACGGCAATACGCGCGTGAGCACGTTGCGCAGGATCTACGGTGAGAGTTTCGCGCAGGGGTTTTCAGGACACGACACGCTCGCCGAAGTACTTGCCGAGCGGCGAACGCTCGCTGTCGCAGTTTCACCGCGACCAGCTCCATAATGATCACGAGGCCGGACGCCTGGAGGCGAAGATCGCAGAGCACAGTGCAGCAGACGACTCTCTGGCGAAAAGCGTCGCAGAGGATCAGGCCAAGATCGACCGGGGTGCGCCATAGGTCGGCTTGAGCGGCATGAGCCGATTCTGCTCAGCACATCTGCTTAGCGACATCGTCGCGATAGCAATCGAATCGACGTCTTCGATGGCATTGTTCTTCAGACCCGCACGAAGCACGCGCTGATCAGCTCACTCCACCCCATCCACGGTGATCCGCCCCTATGCGACACTTTGGGTGTCGGGCGGCGTCACGCCTCGCCGGCCAACCAATGTGAGTGCGGATGGGCGTCGTCGTTCACTACGTGGAGGAAGCAAAGGGCTGCGGTGATGGCGTTCGATTCCAGTAATGCTTTGGCCAAGCAATCGCCCAACCTGATCCAGGGCCCGCAGGCAGCTGGCCAGAGCGATTGGACCCCACGCCTGGCGCTTATTGGACGACGGCTCACGCCAGGTCCCGAGCTGCTGCCCGGCGGCGGCGTTCGCTTCCGCTTGTGGGGCCCTGGTCTGGACCAGATTTCAGTCGCCTTGGAGAACGAGGGAACGCTGCTTCCCATGCTGGCCGAAGGCGACGGTTGGCACGAGGCGGTGGCGCCTCAGGCTCGAGCGGGAACGCTTTATCGCTTCGTTCTGCCGGATGGGACGCGCGTCCCTGATCCGGCCTCCCGTTTCCAGCCGCATGACGTGCATGGGCCGAGCGAGGTCACCGATCCATCCGCTCACGCTTGGAAGCAACAGGCGTGGCGCGGCCGCCCCTGGACGGAGGCCGTCGTTTACGAGCTGCATATCGGAACTTTTACCAGTGAAGGCACCTTTCGGGCCGCCGTGCGGAAGCTCGATCACCTGGCTCATTTGGGTGTGACCGCGATCGAGATCATGCCGGTCGCCGATTTCCGCGGCAGTCGCAACTGGGGGTACGACGGCGTGCTGCCCTACGCGCCGGACGCGTCGTACGGACGGCCCGAGGATTTGAAAGCGCTGGTGGACGCCGCGCATGCACGGGGCCTGATGGTGCTGCTGGACGTCGTGTACAATCACTTCGGCCCGGACGGGAACTACCTGGCCTCCTACGCGCCGCAGTTCTTCACCGAGCGGCACAGGACACCCTGGGGCGCCGCGATCAACTATGACGGCAGCCACAGCGGCCCGGTTCGCGAGTTCGCCATCCAGAACGCCCTCTACTGGATCGGCGAATTCCGGATGGATGGACTGCGGCTCGACGCCGTGCACGCGATCATCGATGACAGCCCTCGGCATCTGCTGGACGAACTCGCCGAACGCGTGCGGTCGCTGGAGGGCCAACGGCATGTCCATCTGATCCTGGAGAATGAGGAAAATCAGGCTAGCCGACTCTCCCGTGCGGTGGATGGCTCGCCCCTCAACTATACGGCGCAGTGGAACGACGATCTGCACCACGTCCTGCACGTCGCCGCGACCCGGGAAGACAAGGGCTATTATGCCGATTACCTGGGGGACACCGACAAGCTCGGGCGGGCCCTGGCTCAGGGCTTCGCGTATCAGGGCGAAATCATGGGATTTCGCGGTAGCCCTAGAGGTGAGCCGAGCGCACATCTGCCGCCGATCGCCTTCGTGGCCTTCATGCAAAACCACGACCAGATCGGCAATCGGGCGTTTGGCGAGCGAATTGCCGCCCTTGCCCCGCCGGAGGCCGTTCGAGCCCTCGCGGCGGTCTACCTTCTGCTCCCGCAGGTGCCGATGCTGTTCATGGGCGAAGAGTGGGGCGCCACACAGCCGTTTCCATTCTTCTGTGACTTCGATGGCGACTTGGCCGAAGCCGTCCGAAACGGACGCCGCGCGGAGTTCGCGAGGTTTCCCGAGTTCCAGGACGAGGCCGCGCGAGCGCGGATTCCCGATCCCCAGGCGGAAGCGACCTTTCTTTCGGCGAAGCTGAACTGGGATGACCTGCTCGATGAGGGCCACGCGCAGTGGCTCGATGGATATCGTCGGATTCTCGCCACCAGGCGGGAGACCCTGGTGCCGATCCTGCCGAGGATCGGCGGAAACGCGGCTCGGTACGATGTTGTCGGCGAGGGCGCGACCGTCGTGCGTTGGAGGCTCGGCGAGGGTGGCGAGCTGATGCTGGCCGCCAATCTCGCCGGCAGCTCGCAAGCCGGCTTCCCGCCGTCCCCGGGACAGGTGTTTTGGCGGGAAGGCGAGGTCGGCCCGGACGGCTCCTTCGGACCCTGGGCCGTGCGCTGGTCGCTCGAAAGGCGCGGTCTCGCGACCGGAGTGTAGTGGGCTCTGGCGGATGGGATGCCAGTCGGGAGCGCATCGCGCCCGGGGCACGATCCGGCGGCGTTCGGCCCGGCTTCCACTGTCCTGCTCGGATTGAGGGGCGCCGCGGAGACCGGCGGGCCAGCGCCGCGCTTGCCATGACCGAAACCTGACGCTCGGCGCGATCACGGTTTTGGGCGGCGGGCCCAATATTCCCCTCGTCTGGCCACCCACCGGGCTTGGCAATGTGCCCGGGTCGGCGGGCTCAACAAGATTAGGCTATACTATACACGCGTATCGTCCCATCATTTTATCATCGGTACATGTAAATATTTCCTTGCGTAAAGTCCGTGATGACTTGAGATTACCGTGCGATAACTTGTGTGCGGCGGAGATGTGGCGCTGTCCGCGACGTGTGTCTTCGCGCGAGGTTGTAGATGCGGTGCGTTTCGCTGCTTCTTTTGTGTTCCGTTGCTGTAGCGCTTCTCACCGGCTGCGTCGCCAGCGGGGGCAGGCACGTCGAGGCCAGCGCGGCCCAGCCCGGACCCGCGCAGCCCAACGCGGCGGTCCTCGCTCCCGGGGATCGCCTGCACGTCATCGTCTACGGCGAGGATCGGCTCACCGGCGATTACGACATCGATGGCTCGGGCGCGGTCTCCCTGCCTCTGACCGGCCCCTTGAAAGCGGCGGGGCTGACACAGCTTGAGGTCCAGGGTGCCCTCGCGGCAAAGCTCCGGTCCGCCTATCTGAAGGACCCGCGGGTGACAGTCGCGACGCTGTCGGTTCGCCCGTTCTACATCCTCGGCGAGGTCGAGAAGCCGGGCGAGTATCCTTACCGCAGCGGCCTCGATATCTGGCGCGCGATGGCGCTGGCCGGCGGGCAGACCTATCGCGCCAGCGCCTCCACGGTGGCGATCCAGCGCGCCGGCGAGAACGAATTTCACGACTACAAGCTTGCGGCGGACGTGACCGTCGGGCCGGGCGATGTGGTTCGCGTGCCGGAGCGATGGTTCTGATCGGCCGGGCGATATCCGGGTGGACACCATGCGCGCGCGCGCGCTGCGCCGGGCATTCTGCGCCATGACGCTCGCGCTCGGAGCATCGAACGAGGCGCGTGCTGCGACGGCCGAACTGCCGCGGCCCGACGAAGCCGCCGATCTCCTGTTCCTCCCGGCCTTCCTGGCGAATGCGCATCCCCGCTGGACGGCAGAACATCGGAACCAAGCGGCCGTCGTCGGAGAGCTGCTGGTCTGGCCATCAGCAACCATCGGAGGCGTCTTCGACAGCAACCCATTCCAGCAGCATCGGGGGGCACACGGGGCCGCCGGCGTGGCAGTTGCACCGCAACTGTTGGCGGAGCGTGAAGCCGGTCCGGTCAGTACGGATCTCTACGCCGCGGGCGATCTCCGGCTCTACCCCGGCACGGCTCAGGCCGACGCGCTGGATGGACGCGCTGGCGTTCTGCACAACTGGGAGATCAGCCGCGACATGACGGTGAGGCTGCAGGGCGAGGTCGCCCGGCGCACCGATCCGTTCGACAATGCCGCGCTCGTGGCGGCGCACGCCGATCGCGGCCTGATCTTCGAAACGGACGTGCTGGGTGCGGCTTCGGTGCAGAAGTCCTTCGACCGCATGTTCGTTGCCGTGTCCGGCACGGCGCTGCGTGCCAGCTTCGACGCGTCGCACAAACTGCAGGCGGCTCTCAATCCGCGCAGCTTGACGGCCGAGACGGTCGGAACCCTGAAGGCTCGGGTCGGGTACGTTTTCGCGACCAACCTCTATGCCTTCGCCGAACCCGCGCTCGACTGGCGCTCGCTCGACCTGCTGCCGCGGGCCGCCATGGGGACCCGCACCGTGGCGGGGCTCGGCCTTTTACGGCTGGGGCTGTTCGGCGGCGAGGCTTTCGCCGGGTGGCAGCAGCAGGACTATGCGCGGGACTCCGCCGTCTCGGAGCCGGTCGTCGGCGGGCGGATCGTCTGGTCGCCCGACGCGGCCTGGCATGTGGCGGCGCAATTCGACGAGAGTCTCGGCGAGGTTGCGGTCGCGACCGTCGCCGACCCGCTTGGCACGGCCACGCGCGAACGGACGCTCCAGGTCAGCGTCGCCTACGCGCTTTCGCCGCTCTGGCGCACCAAGGTCGAAGCCGGTTCGGTCTGGATCGATTACGTCGGATCCCCACGCTCGGATCAACTCATCTTCGGTGACGTGCGCGTCGACTATGCGCTTTCTCGCAGCATCGACCTGACCGGCGTGCTTCGGGTCTTCGAGCTGGAGTCGAGCGTGCCCGCCGCGGCCTACGGCAAAGCGGCCGCGACCTTGGCCGCGACCTACCACTATTGAAGGACGTCCAGGTGCCCGAACCCCAAGCTGGCGATGAGTTCAAAGTCTGGCCGGACCGAGCCGAGCCCGGCTTTGGGTCGGGCCTGCAGCGCCTTCGGGCGTTCGTGCTCCGACGCGGCGTCGTGATTGCACTGACGTTGTCGTGCGTGCTGCTCGGCACCGCCGCGGTGCTGCGGGTCATCGCGCCCCGTTACACCGCGCATGCCCAGATCCTGCTCGATCCCCGTCGCGAGAAGCCGTTCGGGCCGGACAACGCCCTGCATCTCTTCAGTCTCGACTCGGCGGATCTCGAAAGCGCCGTCGCGCTGATCAAGGGCGGCACGCTGCTCCACCGCGTGGTGGCGGCCGAACGGCTTGCGTCGGACCCCGAATTCGCCGGTCTTCGCGATGCCGGAACGGGACTCGCGGGTTTGATGGGCGCTCTTCGCACTCAGCCAGGAGACGTTTCGCCCGAAGCGCGGGCGGCCTCGGCGCTCTGGCGGGCGCTGAAGGTCGAGCGCATCGGGAAGTCCTATGCCCTTGCGCTGAGCGTCACGAGCCTCGATCCGGACAAGGCCATGCGGCTGACCAACGCGGTCGCCGAGACCTTCGTCGCCGACCAGCGCGAGGCGCTTCTCGACACGGGTCAGCGCGCGGCTGGCTTTTTTGCCGACCGCCTCGGTCCGCTTGGCGAAGACCTTCGCCGATCCGAGGATGCGCTGGCGAAGTTTCGCCGCGACCACGATCTCTTTGCCAAGAGCGCGTCGGGCGACAATAGCGCCGCGACCATCAACGAGCAGCAGCTTGCAGAGCTGAACAGCCGCCTGGTTGCCGCGCAGGCCGAAACCGCCCAGGCGGGCGCCCGCTACAATCAAGCCCGCGACATGGCGGCCGCCGGGAGCGCTCTCAAGTCCATCCCGGATGTGCTGCATTCGACCGTCATTACCGAATTGCGACGGCAGCAGGCCGAGGTTGGCCGCAAGGAGGCGGATCTTGCGGCCAGGTATACGGAGACCTATCCGTTCCTGGTCAATGCACGGGCCGAGCGGCGCGAGGTCGAGAAGGCCATCGCGCGCGAGATCGCGCGCATTCTGGCGAACATGCACGATGCCTATGAGGTGGCCCGGGGCCAGGAAGAGGCACTGCGCGCCCGGCTGACCGCGACCACGGGCGCAGCAGGCCTCGACAACGACCTCGGGCCGCAGCTGCGCGCCCTGGAGCGGCAGAAGCTGGTCGACCAGACCTTGTTCGAGGCCTACCTCGCCAAGGCCCGCGCCGCCGAGCAGCAATCCACTTTCGAGGATCGTGACGTCCGGATCATCTCGCCGGCCGAGCGGCCGACGGTTCCGGCCTATCCGCAGCGCTGGCTCGTGGCAGCCTGCATGACGGTGTTCGGTCTGGCGCTCGGTGTCGGCCTCGGCCTCGGGCTCGATGCGCTGGCGCCTGGGTTCCTGTCGCCGCGGCAGACCGAGGTGGAACTCGGCCTGCCGGTCATCGCCGCGGTGCCGTGGTTGCCCACGCGCGAACGCTATCTCGAGGGCAAGCTGGTCGATCCGTCGCGCTATCTCGCGAACCGGCCGCTCTCCCGCTATGCCGAGGCGGTCCACTGCATTCGTGCCGGCGTTCGCATGAGCGGTGAGCACCCCGCCAAGATCGTGCTGGTGACCTCGTCGAGCGCAGGGGAGGGCAAGTCGGTCATTGCGCTGAGCCTCGCGCTGACGGCCGCGCGAGCCGGGCAACGCGTCCTGTTGCTCGACGCCGACCTCCGCTCGCCGTCGCTGTCGCGCTATTTCGGCTACGAGCACCGGCTCGGGCTGGTCGACATGCTGGCGGGCCTCGTCGGCACCGACGAGACGACGATGCCGGCCGGCGGTGGACTTTCGGTCATGCCGAGCGGGCGGCGCAGCGCGGTTGCGCCCGATCTCTTCGGCTCGGCACGCATGGCCGTCTATGTCGAGCATCTGAGAAGCGCTTATGACCTTGTGGTGATCGACGCGGCACCGGCCGGCGCCGTTGTCGACGCGCGGATTCTGACGATCTTGAGCGACCGCGTCGTCTTCGTCGTCGGCTGGCGCGCGACGGCTCGGGAGGCTGTCGAACGCAGCCTGCGGTCCCTGGGAAACCCGCGAAAGCTCGCGGGCATCGTGCTCAACAAGATCGACGAGCGGCGCCTGCCTTACGGCGCCGGCTGGGCGCGCGCCGTCGCCTTGATGGCCCGGCGGGCCGAGGCCTGACCCATGTCACGCTCGCAGGACCGTCACGGCTCGATGGTCGTGTTCGACGTGGCTCGCGGGTTGGCCGCGCTCGCGGTGCTGGCCGCCCACGCGCGAAGCCTCGTGTTTCTGGACGCGCCCCAGCAACCCGGCTTGGGATGGGCCGGCAGAACGTTCTTCGCGGCGACCGGCCTGAGCCATCAGGCGGTGGTCGTATTCTTCGTGGTCAGCGGCGCCCTCGTCACCGGCTCCATGCTCGGCATGGACGCAGACGACCGATGGTCGCCGGCGCAATTTGCCATTGCTCGATTGTCTCGCCTTTGGGTGGTGCTGGTCCCCTGCCTTCTGCTGGGCGGCGTCGAAGACTGGGCTGGGCTCGCGCAGGCCCGCGCAGCGGGGTACGGCGGATACGGGCTGCCTGGATTGGATGCCGCGTCCGTGGCGGACGGCCTTGGAGTCGGCACGCTCGCGGCCAACGTCATGTTTCTGCAAGGGCCGCTGCTCCCGGCCTTCGGGTCCAACGCACCCTTGTGGACCTTGTCCATGGAGGCCTGGTGCTACGCGCTTGGCTTCGCCTTGTTCACCTTGAGGCGGACGCCCCGGTTTTCGAGCGCAATCGCCGCGCTTTTGATCGGGATCGCCGCCGGGACCGTGTTGGGCTGGACCTTCTGGCGGCTGTTTCCGATCTGGCTTCTCGGCTCCGCGCTCGCGATCGGATGCCTCGCGCTTCGTCATGGCGGACCGCAGATCCCGGCCCTGGGCCGCTGGCGCGATCCCGTCGCGATTGCAGTGCTCATTCTGGTGCTGGGCGCGACCCGCGCGATACCAAGTCGCTTCGAGGGCCTCGGCGCTTACGCACTCGCCTGCGCGACTGCCGTCGTGCTTTGGCGATTCTCGGCCCGGGATACGCAAGGCGGCGCACTCCAGCGCGCGGCGTCGGGCTTGGCTGGCTTGTCGTACACGCTTTACCTGTCGCACGCCCCGCTGCTGGCGCTGCTGTCGACGGTAGTTTTGCAGCACCGCCGCCTTGTTTTCGGCCCGGAGGGCTTCGGGTGGTGGACTGCGGCGATGGTCGCCGCGTTGATGCAGGCGGTCGCGCTGTGGTGGCTGTTCGAGCGCAACACGCCACGTGTTCGGGCGCTGATCGCCGGTACTTTGCCGGCAAGGCGCTGGGGCGTGCGAAGGCGCCGCGAGGCCGCGTCGTGAGCTCGCCCCTGCTGCGCGGCATCGGCGCCAATCTGTTTGCACAGACAGTCACGGCGCTAACGCAACTCTGCAGCGTTCCAGTGCTGCTGCACGCCTGGGGAACCGAGACGCTCGGCCTCTGGCTGACGCTGTCGGCCTGGACGGCGCTGCTGTCGCTGACCGACGGCGGCGTCATGGCGGCCGGGGGCAACGCGATGACGATGCTCGCAGCCCGCGGAGAGCGTGAGGCGGCTGCTTCGCTCTTTTCGCAGGTTTTGCGCTTCGTTCTTGCGGCGAGCTTCGCGTGCGGCAGCCTCGTCGCGATCACCGCGATACTGTTCCCCCACACTCATGGCAGCCTCGCACAGTTCCCCCTTCGCGGTGCGATCCTGGCATTGGGGGCAGCGGCGCTGGCCAGCCTGCCGTTCGGGACGATCGAGCTCGGCTTCCGCGCCGGTGGCGAATACGCAACCGGGGTGGCTGCCACGAGCAGCGTGCGTCTGATCGAAACCGTGGGCGTTCTGGTGGTTGCGCGGTCGGGTGGAGGTATCCTCGGCGCCGCCGCGACATTGCTCGCGCTACGCCTCCTCGGTGGTTTCGGCCTGGCGGTGCTGCTGCGGCGGCGGGCGCCCTGGCTGGCGGCAGCGCCGCGCCCCGCCGACTGGACCGCGCTTCGTGCTCTCGTTCGACCCGCCATTGCGGTTCTGGCGATCCCGATTGGCTTTGCGCTCTCGCTGCAGGGCATGACGATCGCTGCGGGCCTTGTCCTGCCCGCGGGCGGTGTTGCGATTTTCGTTGCCGCCCGCACCCTGACGCGCGCCATCGTTCAGGGAATCGGCCTCCTCACCAACGCCGTGATGCCGGAAATGTCGGCCGCCGCCGGGCGTGGAGATGTCCGCCGCACCGCATCGCTGCTTCGGATCAACCTCGGCGCCGGGCTCGGCCTGCTCCTGCCCGGCTGGGCGGCGCTGGTGATCTTCGGGCCAGGTTTGATGGCGCGTTGGACCGGTGGCCTGCTGCGGCCGGATCCCGCCTTCTTCGGTCTCATGGCGACCGCCGCCCTCCTACACGGATGTTGGCTTTCCGCCGCCAACCTCCTCCTCGCGGTCAACCGCCAGGGGGAATACGCCTATGCGTTCGTGGGTGCGGCGGCGGTGGCCACCCTGCTCGCCGCGGGCCTGGGCCGGATGGCGGGTCTTGATGGGGTGGCGGCAGCGTCAGTCGCCGGCGAGGCTGTCATGGCCGCGCTGGTTCTGCCGGGTCAGGTGCGATCCGCGTTTCGCCCCGCCGAACCGGTCGGAAGCCAGCCGTGAGCCCGCGCCCCAGCGTCGCGGTGCTGATGGCCTGCCACAACCGGCGGGTGACCACGTTGGCTTGCCTCCGGGCACTCGCGGCGCAGACGGTCGATGCGACGCTGAGCCCGATCGTCTACGACGACGGTTCTGTCGATGGGACCGGTGACGCCATCGCGCGGGAGCACCCCGGCGCAACGGTGTTGCCCGGCACAGGTACGGCGTTCTGGGCCGGCGGGATGCGGGCCGCCTTCGACCATGCCCTCGCGCAAGGTTTCGACTTCTACCTGTGGCTCAACGACGACGTCGTGCTCGACCCTGACGCGGTCGCTCGGCTGGTTGCTGTGGCACACGGTCTTGCCGATACCGCGAGCCTCGTCTTGGTCGGGGGTGCCGTGCGCGATCCGCGCACCGGCACGACCAGCTACGGCGGAATCGCGCGCCGGCCAGGGGACCCGCAGCCCGCTCCGCTTCGTGCCGGTCGCGGCTTATCCGGACAAGCCGCGGCGTTGCACCACGCTGAACGGCAACGTCGTCCTGATCCCCCGCGCCACCGCCGAGGCTGTCGGATCGATCGGTGCGGTTTTCGTCCACACGCTCGGTGATCTGGATTACGGCCTGCGGGTCGGGCGCGCTCGCGGCGTCGTGGTGCTGGCGCCCGGGTCGGTCGGCGCCTGCGCCGCCAATCCGGGCGCGGGGCGCTTCTTCGATCCCACCACGCCGCTCCGCACGCGATGGCGCTTGTTGGCCGACCCGCGCGGCTTTCCGCTGCGGCCGTGGCTGCACTTTGCGCGTACACACGGCGGACCGCTCTGGCTGCTCTACGCCGTGGCCCCGCTGTGGCGGCTCGCGGTCCCCGCTGCGCTCATCGCCCCGCGGAGCGGGACCAACAAGGAGCGCGCCCATGCGGTCTGAAGCCGCCTGGCGGCGCGAGGCCGCCCGCCGCCGCCTCATTTGGCTGAGCCTCGCCTTCTACCTGGCGCTGCTCGGCGAAGGCGTTCTGCGCAAATGGTTGCTGCCCGATCTCAGCGGTCCCCTGGTGTTCCTGCGCGACCCGCTGATGGTCCTCATTCTGCTTGCCTACCTCGCCTACGGTCCGTCGCGAGAATCCCGGATCGCGTTGGTGATCGGTGGGGCCATGCTCGCCTCGCTCGTGCTTTGCGCGGCGTGTCAGGCGACGGCAAGCGACCTAGCATGGCCGGTGGTGCTCGCGGGTCTGCGAAACTACGCGCTGTTCGTGCCCCTCAGTTTCGTGATCCGCGACGCCTTCACGCCCGCGGATTACAGGACTTGGCTTCGGCTCAACCTCCTGCTCGCCTTGCCCGTCGCGGTGCTCGTCGCGGCCCAATATGCGGCCGCGCCGTCCGCTCCCATCAATGCCGTTCCGGGCGGCGGCAACGATGGCGTGTTCCTGGTGGTGGAGGACGTGGTCAGGCCGTACGGCCTGTTCAGCTTCGCGCTGGGCCACTCTGCCTACGCGGCCTGGATGGCCGGAGTGGCCCTGGCAGTTCTTGTCGGCGGGCCGTCGTTGCGTATCGGACGATGGCTCATGCTGCCTGGCGTCATCGGCATCGTCGTCATGGGGGCGTTCAGCGGATCGCGCACTTACGTGCTGCTCGTCACCTGCGTCCTGGCGAGCTTCACCGCCGTCGCACTCGCTTGGGGACCTGCGCGGATCAAGCTCACGGCCTTGATGGCCGTGGGAGCAATCCTCGTACTCGCCACGACGGCGCTGCTGATCTTCCCGAACGTGCTTGAGGATATCGCGACGCGCCAGTCGGTCGCTGTGGCGGCCGAAGGGTCGACGGCCGATCGCATTGGCGAGATCGTCACGGGGTTCGTGTCGGAAGCCGGGCGGGTGCCGCTGTTCGGGGTTGGGCTCGGGGCCGGCACCAACATCGGCACGTTCTTGGCAACCGGCCGCACCGACCGCGTGCTCGCCGAATATGAAATGACGCGTGTCGTCCAGGAACTCGGGCCGCTCTTCGGCGGCCTCTACATCGGGCTGCGTTGGAGCTTCCTGGCCTGGCTTGCCGTCCTGACGCTGCGGGCCGCCGGCCGGGGCAATCTGCAGCCGGCCTGCTTTCTCGGCTTTCTCGTGCCGGTGTTCCTCGCCCACGACATCACGCTGCAGAACACGATGATCGGGATCGGCTGGTTTTCGGCCGGCATCCTGATGAGCGCCGCCCGTGTGGCCCAAAGCTCGCCGACGCCCGTTGTGGCCGGGCGCGTTCCCCGCCTCGCCGGAGCGCTCGCATGACGATCAACATCTGCGTGAACGGCACATTTCGTTACCCCGACCTATGTGCGCCACTACGCGGCGGCCGGCATGCTCGGGCCGGTTCTACTATTCTCATCGGCGCTCGACTGTGCCCGAAGGCATCGGTCTCAATCGCCCGGCCGGTCGAAATCTCTGGCTCAAGCAATACGCCTTGCAGGCCGCCGCTCGGGGCTCTTCCCGCTCGGGTGTCGAGGCGCGTGGAAGCACCCGTCTGCGACTGGTGGCAGCGCGGCGTCGTCCGTCGATTGGCGCGATTGCGACGCGGTGGAGGCCGTGATCGGCGCGGTGGCCGATCGCATTCTTGCCTTCGCCAAGGGAAGAGGTTGCCGCACGCTCGGCCACCCCGTCTGCGCCCATCCGGATAAAGTGGCGGCGCTGGTCGGACGGGCCTTCGACGACGTCGGCCTCGATCCGCTGATGGCGCTTCCCGCGGCGGGCGAGCGGCGGCGTACGGAGATCGAACTCTGCGATCGGATTCTGGTCGACAGTGGTGTCGTCGCGCACAGCTTCACGGAGGCCGGCGTGCCGGCCGAGCGCATCTCGGTGGTGCCGCCCGGCGCCGACCTCGAGCGCTTCCGCCCTCGCGGCCCCGACGACTGCGATCGGGATGTGTTCCGCGTGGTTTGCGTCGGCACGATCACGCCGCGCAAGGGGCAGCACGTGCTGCTGCGGGCGTGGCGCCTGTTGCGGCTGCCCGCGTGCCGAACTCGTGCTGGTCGGGCCGCGCGGCGCCGGCGCTTCTGCCGTAACGCGGGGTTTCGAGGGCAGCTTCGACCACCTCGCGCGCGTCCCCAACGCGGCGCTGCGCGCCCTCCTGGTGCGGGCCTCGGTCTTCGTCCTTCCCTCGGTCGAGGATGGCTTCGCACAGGCGCCCGTTGAGGCGATGTCCTGCGGCGTGCCGGTGATCGTCACGGCCAATAACGGCACCGCCGAGATGGTGACGGACGGACACGATGGCTTCGTCATACCCGCCTTCGACGCAGAGGCGCTCGCGGCGCGGCTGGAAGCGCTCTACCGCCGGCGCGAACTTGCCCGCGGGATGGGGAGAGGCCGCTGCTGTCACGGCGCCCGCCAGGGCTCATGGGAGACCTATGCGACCGCGTGCTTGCTGTGCACCGGTCCGTGGCCGGGCGCGCCGGATCATCGCATCGGGAGGCTGCATGAACGTGCTTCACGTCATGCAGACCGTCGACCCAGCCTACGGGGGGCCGGTCGAGGTGCTGATCCGCTCGAATCCGGCGTGTGGCGGCGATTGGGTCATTCGCGCGAGATCGTCTCGCTCGATTTGCCCCGCGACCCGTGGGCCTCCGACTGCCCCATCCGCATTCATGCGGTGGGCTCTCCGCCGTGCGCCGTTGGAAGCGCCAGGTTCCGTTCCTGCGCTACGGCTTCGCCCCGCGGCTGGTGCCCTGGCTTTGGCGGCATGCCGAAGCTTACGACGCAGTGATCGTTCACGGCCTGTGGAACTATACCGGGCTCGCTGCCCGCCGCGTGCTGCCTTCTCTCGCGACGCCCTACTTCGTCTTCACCCATGGCATGCTCGATCCCTGGTTCAGGACGAGCTTCCCCGCTGAAACACCTGGCGAAGCGCCTCGTATGGCTGCTGGCCGACGGGCCGTTGCTTCGCGGCGCCAACGCCGTCTTATGCACGAGCGAAGGCGAACGGGCCGAGGCCGATCACACGTTTCGGCCCGAACGGCTGGCCTGGGCCGTAGCGGGCTACGGCGTGGCCGATCCGCCGCCGCATTCCGCCGCCCAGCAGGCCGCGTTTCGGCAGGCCGCGTCCCGCACTGCGGTCGCGCTATCTGCTGTCGCTCGGCCGTCTGCATCAGAAGAAGGGATGCGATCTTCTGATCCAGGCTTTTGCTGGCCTGGCAGCCGCCCATCCGGATCTCGACCTCGTCGTTGCCGGCCCCGACCCCGAAGGGCTCGGCCAACATCTCTCCACCCTTGCGGAAACCGCCGGTGTCGCAGGCCGCGTGCACTGGCCCGGAATGCTGACGGGCGACGCCAAATGGGGTGCCCTGCGCGGCTGCGAGGCTTTCGTTCTTCCCTCGCATGGGGAGAACTTCGGTGTCGCGGTTGTGGAGGCCATGGCTTGCGGCAGACCCGTGATCATCTCCGATCGCGTCAACATCGGGTCGATCGTGGCAGCGGCCGGTGCGGGCCTCGTCGGGCCCGACACCGCCTGCGGCACGGAGCGCCTGCTTGTCGACTACTTGGGGTTGCCTCTGACGGATCGCATCGAGATGGGGCGTAACGCTCGCCGCTGCTACGAGGACGCACTTCGACATCGATCGCGTCATGGTGCGCACGTCCGATCTCCTGACGGCGGTGGCCAGCAGATGACGATCCTGTCGGCCCATCTCGCGCGCCCGCTCGAAGGCGGGCCAAGCTTTCCGCTCTGGCACCGGCTTTTTCGCCTGGTCTGGCAGGTCGCATGGCTGCTCCTCGCTGCCTGGACGCCGCCGCCCTTGCGCCGTTGGCGCCGCTTGGTGCTGCATCTGTTCGGGGCTCGGCTCGGCCGCAGCGCAGACGTGCGCGCCAGCGCGCGGGTCTGGTACCCGCCTCATCTGACCATGGGCGACTGCGCCCTGATCGGCCCCGGCGCGCTTTGCTATAACATCGCGCCCATCAAGCTCGGCGACGTACAGCGTGGTGTCGCAACGGGCTCACTTGTGCACCGGGTCGCATGATCTCGCCGACCTCGATTTCCAGCTCGTCGCCCGCCCCATTGTTCTGGCAGATCGTGTATGGATTGCGGCCGAAGCCTTCGTTGGCCCGGGGGTGCGGGCAGGTGAGGGTGCGGTACTGGCGGCCCGCGGCACGGCGTTCGTGGATCTGGAGGCCTGGACAGTTTATGCGGGGAACCCGGCCCTCCCCATCAAAAGCAGGGCCATGAGAGCGCCGGGTGAGCGGGTCCGTCAGAAACACGGGTGGGGAACGCTGAAACTGAACTGAGGCGAGGAAACTTTTTCGCCTCCACAATCCTATATGGCCGGGGGCGCAGCGCCTCCACGGAGGGACACTATGCACATTATCGGTACGATCATTTTCGGCCTGATCGTTGGAATCATCGCCAAATTCATCATGCCAGGGCCGAACGAGCCGTCCGGCTTCATCATGACCGCCATTCTCGGCATCGTTGGTGCGTTCGTTGCGACGTTCCTCGGCCAGGCGCTCGGCTGGTACGGGCCGAACGACAGCGCAGGATGGATTGCGTCCATCATCGGCGCGATCATCGTCCTCGTCGTGTACGGCTTCATCGTCGGCCGACGGCCGGTCTCACGGTATTAGGCTGCGTCGGGGATCGCGACCCATCTGGGAGCGATCCCCAACAGGGGCTTCCTAAGCGTCGATCGCGGCACGGACTGGGCAGTAGCCTGTCGCGCCGCGGTAGGCCAGGAATGCGCCGGCGCCGAGCGCCAGGATACTGAGTACATGATTCGGCCGTGGTCTCGCGGCCGTGGCCGCAAGGGCCAGCCCGGCCGCTACGGAAATGATCCGCTCCGGCATGTGCAGGTGGCCGCCCTCTGCCGGGAATGCGGGAAGGTTGGAGCTCATCAGGTTTCTCCTTGGCGCCGCCGCGGCACCGATCCGGGCGCTGTTCGAAGTTCTGAACGCGACCCCGGCGGCACGGTTCCGCTCGAGCGGTGTGGCGTTTCCTCCGCCACCGTTCACGGCAGAGCGCGATTTCGATGCTGGAGCTGTGCCACAGGAACGCGCTCGCGCGTGATGACGGACTTATCGTCGTGCTCTTGGCCGTGATGCTGGCGAAAGGCTGCAGTGCCCGGTCCCACCCGGGGAATTTCGGGACCATGGCGAAAACGAGAATCGATCCGGTTGGCACTGGCGATGATCGGTCGTCGAGAATGTCTGCCTGCTGGCCGCTCGGGCCGCGTTTCAAACGCGGGCGTTGCGTCGCCTCCGTTCTCCCGCTACCTTTGTTCGTCAGGGCCGTGGCGGCCCATCGAGGAATGCGCGTGTCGCAGCTTGCGGCAGAGGGGAAAGCGAAACGGGGCGCTGCGGCGCTCGGGCTTCTGCGCGCATCCGGTCTGCTTCTTCTTAGCCGCCCCTGAGAGCCGGCTGGGCTTCGGCCTAGGCGCTCAGGGGATCGAGCCGAACAGACCCGCTTCCAACCGGCGAATGCCGGGCGCCACCGACAGGACATCCGATGACCGCTTCATCTCCCCCCTCCGACTCCGTCGTCATTTTCGACACCACCTTGCGCGACGGCGAGCAGTGCCCCGGCGCCACGATGAGCTTCGAGGACAAGCTCACCGTCGCGGCCATGCTCGACGAAATGGGCGTCGACATCATCGAGGCCGGTTTTCCAATCGCATCCGACGGCGACTTCGAAGCCGTGTCGGAGATCGCCCGGCGCACCCAGCGTGCCACGGTCGCAGGCCTCGCGCGGGCGATCGAGGCCGACATCGCCCGCGCCGGCGCAGCCGTCCGGCACGCCAAGCGAGCCGCGCATCCACACCTTCGTCTCGACCTCGCCCATTCACCTCGAACATCAGATGCGCAAGAGCGGCGACGAGGTGCTCGAGATCATCGCCCGGACGGTGACGCAGGCGCGCGACCTGGTCGACGACGTGGAATGGTCGGCGATGGACGCGACGCGCACGCCGATCGACTATCTCTGCCGTTGCGTCGAAGCCGCGATCAGGGCGGGCGCCACGACCATCAACCTGCCCGATACCGTCGGCTACGCCTTGCCCGACGAATACCGCGCCATGTTCCAGGCCGTGCGCGAGCGTGTGCCGGATGCCGACAGGGCGATCTTCTCGGTCCACTGCCACAACGATCTGGGCCTGGCGGTCGCCAATTCGCTGGCCGGGCTCGAGGGCGGCGCGCGGCAGATCGAATGCACGATCAACGGCATCGGCGAGCGCGCCGGCAATGCGGCGCTCGAAGAGGTCGTGATGGCGATCAAGACGCGCGGCGACGTCGCTGCCCTACAGCACCGGCGTCGACTCGACCTGGCTGACGCGCGCCTCGAAGCAGGTCTCGGCCGTCACCGCCTTCCCGGTGCAGTACAACAAGGCCATCGTCGGCCGGAACGCCTTCGCGCACGAGAGCGGCATCCACCAGGACGGGATGCTGAAGAACGCCTCGACCTACGAGATCATGACGCCCGAGAGCGTCGGGGTGAGCAAGACCTCGCTGGTGATGGGCAAGCACTCGGGCCGCCACGCCTTCAAGGAGAAGCTGCGCGAACTCGGCTACGAACTCGGCGACAACGCCCTGCAGGACGCGTTCAGGCGCTTCAAGGATCTCGCCGACCGCAAGAAGCACGTCTACGACGAGGATCTTGTCGCGCTGGTCGACGAGGAGATCGGGCACGCGCACGAGCGCGTGAAGCTCGAGGCGCTTGACGGTGATCGCCGGAACCATGGCACAGACCGCGACACTGACGCTCGACGTCGAGGGCGTGCATCACACCCGGCAGGATACCGGCAACGGCCCCGTCGACGCGATCTTCAACGCCATCCGCGCGATCGTGCCCCATACGGCCGAGCTCGAGCATTTCCAGGTCCATGCCGTGACGGGCGGCAGCGACGCGCAGGGCGAAGTGACGGTGCAAGCTCAAGGAGAAGGACGGCCTCCGCTCGGCCACCGGCCGCGGCGCCGATCCGGATACGCTCGTGGCCTGCGCCCGCGCCTATATCGCGGCGCTGAACAAGCTTGGCCGGCCGGACGGCAGGGCCGCTGCGCTGCGACGGCCTGAGCGCGAGGCGCGCGGACTTGGCCGATCGGCGGCAAGCGCAGGCGGCCGGCCGCGGGGCCGGTGTTCTGCATCGATGGCGGCGGGACGCGCAGCCGGGCCCGCCTGGTCGACCGGACGGGCAGGCGATGGCGGCCGCCGTCAGCGGACCCTGCAATCCCTCGACCAACCGCGCTCGGGCGCTCGCCAGCCTGCGCCGAACTGTGGGCGCACTGTTGCGCCGAGGCGGGCCGCGGATCTGCCGACATCGGCGACGTGACGCTGTCGATCGGCGCCGCGGGGCTCTACGTTCCCGTCGGCCCGCGACGCCTTTCTGGCCGCCTGTCCGCCGTTTGCGCCAGTGCGAGGCGATGACCGACGGCTATGCGGCGCTGATCGGGGCCGGTGGCGGGCCAGCCGAGCGCCTTCATCATCGCCGGCACGGGGGTCGCGGGACATCGGCTCTATGCCGATGGCCGCTCGATCCAGCGCGACGCCTGGGGCTGGGTCGCGGGCGATCGCGGCAGCGGCGCCTGGATCGGCCGGCGCCGGGCTGCGTCACGCGGTGGCGGCGCTCGACGGCGTCGTGCCGCGGGACCGCCTGTCGGCCGCGATCCTCGCCGCGATCGGCGGCCCGGCCGCGCTCGCGGCGGGCTGGCTGCGCGAACTTGACGCCGGATCGGCTCGGCGCCCTGACGCCCGTGGTGCTCGGCGAGGCCGAACGGACGGCGACGCCGCGGCCGTTGCGATCCGCGATCGCGCGCGTCGAGCCATCTGGCCGCGCTCGCCTGGCCGTGCTCGACAGCGCTGCGGTGCCGCTCTACGCCGCCGGCGGCAGTCGCGGATGTGCTTGCGTCCGCTGCCTTGCCGACGCGATCGGCCGTGCCGGTTCCGGCCCCGCGAGAACGACGCGCTGACCGGATGCTGGCTGGTCGCCACCGGCCGTGCGCCCGGTCGAGCGCGCCGACTTTTTCGGATTGGAGGAACGTCGATGAGCGGCGACGAGATGCACCATCGGGCTCGGTCCTCACGCCGGAAGGCTGGGTGCGCGGCAGGGTCGAGATCGCCGACGGCCGCATCGCCGGCGTCAGCGGTGCGACAGCTGGCGACCGGAGAGGCTCCGCGCAGCGCCATGGGTGCTGCCCGGCTTCATCGACCTCCACGTGCACGGCGGCGGCGGCGCACGACTGGCAGGGCGGCGAGGAGGCCGTGCGCGGCCTCGCGCGCTTCCACGCGGCGCGCGGCACGGTGGCGCTCGCGCCGACGACCGCGACGGCCCAAGTGCCGGTCATCGAACGGGCGCTCGGCGCCATCACGGCCGTGAAGGCTGACGCGCCAGCCGGGCGAGGCGATCGTGCTCGGGGCCCATCTCGAAGGGCCGTTCATCAACCCCGACAAGCTCGGTGCCCAGGAGCCCGCGGCGCTCGAGGGCGACCCCGCGCCTCGCCGCGCGATGGGCGCGAGCGCTTCTCGATCCGCGTCGCCACCGTCGCGCCCGAAATTCCGGGTGGCCTGTCGGTGATCGAGACGCTCTCGTCGCGCGGCACGCGGGTGCAGATCGCCCACAGCCTCGCGACCGCCGAGCAGGCGGCCGCCGGATTTCGCGGCCGGCTGCTCGGGTTTCACCCATCTGTTCAACGCCATGTCGGGGGTGGACCATCGCGCGCCCGGCGTCGCGGCCTATGCGCTGGCCCGCGGCGTTCATGCCGAGATCATCGCCGACCTGCTTCACGTCGACCGGACGGTGCTGCGCGCCGCGGCCCGCGCCATCCCGAAGCTCTACGCCATCTCGGACTCGACCATGGCGGGCCTGGCCGACGGCCTGCACCATTGGGGCGGTCATCGGGTCATCAAGAACGGCCTGCGCGTGACGCTCGAGGACGGCAAGACGCTGGCGGGCAGCGCCATCACGCTTCTCGATGCCTTCCGGAACCTGCGTGCCATCGGCTTCTCGCTCGAGGAGGCGTCGGCGATGACCGCCAGCCGGCAGGCCGGACTATCTCGGCCTGGACGACCTCGGGCGCATCGCCCCCGGCGCCCGCGCCTGCGTCGTCGTACTCGACTGAGACCTGCGCCTGACCGGAGTCTGGGTGGACGGCGAGCGGATCGAGGCGGCGACTCCAGCGGAGCTGAGATGCCACCCCGTCCTTCATCCTGAGCCGGGTGCGCAGCACCGAGTTGAAGAACGCAGTGCCCTATCGTCTCGGCGCGGGGCCACTTTCGATGGAATTGAGGCCAACGCTGTCGCTGAGATCCTGCGTGCTTCGACTCGGCGCTGCGGGCCGCTCAGCTGATGGGCATCCGGTGGTGGCCTCGCGTCACGCCGCCTGTGCGGTCGCCTGCTCTTCCCAGGCGAGGATGCGCTGCACGGCGGGGCGGGCCTTCATGCGCTCGACATGCGCGGCCAGCGAGGGGAAGCCGCCGATCGGGATGCCGAAGCGCTCGGCCGCGGTCTCGATGTAGAACAGATAGGCGTCGGCCACGGACCATGCGTGGATCCACCACTCCCGGTCGCGCATGTGCTTTTCGGCGATGGCCAACTGCATCCGCGCTTCGTCCTTGGCGATCTCGGCCACCCGCTCCGCGGCGCCGGGCGTATCGCAGAAGTTCTGCGGCCGGCTGACACGGCCGAACAGCGGCAGGATGCTCGACGACAGCCATCCGACGGCAGAGAGCGCCTGAGCCCGGGCGAGGGCGTCGGTGGTGGGCGGCAGCAGGTGCGCATTGGGGCTGGAATCGGCGATGTAGCCCAGGATGGCGATGTTCTCGGTCAGCGGCGTCCCGTCGACGATGAGAGCCGGCACCTTGCCCTTCGGGTTGAGCGCGAGATAGTCGGCGGCCTTCTGCGCGCCTTGGCGCAGGTTGACTTGCCGCGTGGCGTAGGTCAGGCCGGCTTCTTCGAGCGCGATCATCGTGGCGCGCGAACAAGCGCCCGGAAAACAGTAGAGCGTCAGAGATGGCATCGGAGTCCTCGTGGCCGACAGGCGGCGAGGCGGCGTTGTAGCGCATTCGGCGGCAGGTCTGGTAGAGGTGCGACCATGCTCCGAATTCCGGCGACGCTTGCCGACGTTTTGCGGGATCTCATCGCCCACGAGGGGCCGATCAGCGTCGCGCGCTATATGGCGCTGGCGCTTGGGCATCCGACGCTCGGGTACTACACAACGCCGCGATCCGTTCGGTGCGGCGGGCGATTTCACCACCGCACCCGAGATCAGCCAGATGTTCGGAGAGCTCGTCGGGCTCTGGGCCGCGGAGATGTGGCATGGCCTGGGTCGGCCCGACCCTGTTCACGTGGTGGAGCTCGGGCCGGGGCGCGGGCACCCTCATGGCCGATGCCTTGCGCGCCGCCCGCGCCTTGCCCGCCTTTCGCGCTGCGGTCGCCGTTCATCTCGTGGAAACCAGCCCGGTCCTGCGCGCCGTCCAGCAGCGAACCCTGGCCGCGCAGGGCGCGACCGCGACGTGGCACGCCGACATCGCCGACCTGCCCGAGGGGCCGGCCATCGTGGTCGCCAACGAATTCTTCGATGCCCTGCCGATCCGACAGTTCGTGCGTACCGCCCGCGGCTGGTGCGAGCGGCTCGTCGGCCTGGACGCTGAGCACCGGCTCGCCTTCGGCCTGGCGGCGGAACCGCGGCCTGAACTGTCGTCCTCTGCGCCCCAGGGTGACCGTGCTCGAAATCGGGCCCGATCGCCGGAACGATCATGCGCGGTCTCGCGGGGCGCATTGCGCGGGACAGGGCGGCGCGCTGCTCGCCATCGACTACGGCTCCGCGGTGTCCGGGCGGGGCGACACGCTGCAGGCCGTGAAGGCCCATCGGTTCGTCGATGTGCTGGCCGAGCCCGGTACGGCGGACCTCACCGCCCATGTCGACTTCGCGGCTCTGGCGCGGACGGCCGCCATGGCTGGTGCTGCCGTGCACGGTCCGGTGACGCAGGGCGCATTTCTGCGTCGTCTCGGTCTCGCCGAGCGGTCCACGGCGCTGAAGGCCCGCGCGAGCGCGACGCAGGCCGCAGCGATCGACGCCGCAGTCGCGCGGCTGGCCGGTCCCGATCCCGGCATGGGTGATCTCTTCAAGGTTCTGGCCGTTACCTCGCCAGATGTGCCGGCGCCGCCCGGCTTTTCTTAGTGCGCGACGGCCTTGGCCTTCGCTTCAAACCCTGACGACGAGCAAACTATTGGCTGAGGAGATATCACGTGATCCCGACGGCCCTGCGTTCCGCATATCTCGATGTTCCCGAGCCTCACCCACGCGTTCTTCACGCGCGAGGGCGGCGTGTCGGAGGGCATCTATGCGTCGCTCAACGGGGGCGTCGGCTCGCGCGATCGCCCCGAAGCGGTGGCGGAAAATCGCCGCCGGATGGCCGAGACGCTGGGCGTTACGCCAGACCGGCTCGTCGTGCCGTTCCAGGTGCATTCGAACCTCGCCATTCCGGTTGAGGCTCCCTGGGCGGCGGAAGACAGGCCCCATGTCGACGGCCTTGCGACCAGAACGCGCGGCCTGGCGCTGGGGGTCACCGGGGCGGATTGCGGGATGGTGCTGTTCGCGGACCCGACGGCGGGCGTCGTCGGCGCGTGCCACTCGGGGTGGAAGGGCGCGCTGAACGATGTTCCCGGTGCGACGGTGTCGGCGATGCTCGAACTCGGCGCCAAGCGCGAAGCGATCGTCGCCGTGCTCGGCCCGACGATCGCGCAAGAACTCCTACGAGGTCGGGCCGGAGTTCGTGGAGCGGTTCACCGACGAGGACGCAACCTTCGCTGCGTTTTTCAAGCCGGCGACCGCCGAGGGCCACAGCCTGTTCGACCTGCCCGGCTTCATCGCGATGCGATGCAAAGGCGCCGGCGTCGGCCAGTTCCAGGATCTGGGTCTCGATACCTACACGGACGAGGCCCGCTTCTTCTCCTATCGCCGCGCCACCCATCGGGGCGAGCCGGATTACGGGCGGCTGGTCGCAGCGATCGCGCTGCGTTGAGTGGCAACGGGGTCGCGTTTCATCTGTCGGTGTCACGCAAGCGCGTGATCGCCGGGGCCGTTTCGCTGATGGCCTGCGCCCAATACTTCGTTGCCGAAGCAGTCGCGGCCGCAGCTTGGCGCGACCCGACCTACAGCTACGCGCAGAACTATATCAGCGATCTCGGGGCGCTGCATTGTGCGCGCACCGAGGCGGAGAACGCCTGCTCGCCGCTGGCCGCGGTGATGAACGGCGGCTTCGTACTGGCTGGGGTGCTGTGTCTCATCGCAGCGTGGCTGCTGACGCCTCTGGTCCGGCCCGGCGTGTGGCGATGGGTCGTCGCCGCTCTCGCGATTGCACATGGGCTGGGATCGATCGGGGTCGGTCTCGCGCCCAGCACGCCGGGCCTGGGGACGCCGACACCGCACCTGCTCGCGGCCTATGCAGCGATCCTCGGCGGAAACACCATGCTTGTCGCTGCTGGCTTTGCGGGGCGTGGTGCGGGTGCGCCGCGGTGGTATGGGGCGGCAAGCGTGGGGCTGGGCGTGCTCGGGCTCGCGGCTGGTGCCACCCTGGTCGGCTCGCGCGGATGGCCGCCGGGTCTGCTCGAACGAATGGCTGTCGATCCGATCACGGTTTGGGAGGTGATGACCGGGTTCGCGATTGCGGCTTGGGCTCGCGGCCGGAGCCGCGAACCCGCGCAACCTGGAATCCGTTAGGCGCCGATCTTCGCCGACCGCCCGTAGAGCAGCAGCATGGCCAGGATCACCACCCCGTAGATCACCTGCCGGCCGGCGTCGGCGATCTGCATCACCGACAGGATCGACTGGAGCAGGGTGATCAGGATCACGCCCGCCGTGGTGCCGAGATAGGAGCCGCGGCCGCCGAGGATCGAGGTGCCGCCGAGCACCACGGCCGCGATGGCGGGCAGCAGGTAGGGGTCGCCCATGCCCTGGTAGGCCTTGGTGGAATAGCCGGCGAGCAGCGCGCCGGCGAAGGCCGACAGCCCGCCCGACAGCATGAAGGCGATCAGCACGACGCGCTGCGTCCGGATGCCCGACAGGTAGGCGGCCTGTTCGCGGTTGCCGATGCCGTAGACCGCGCGGCCGAAGGTGGTGCGGTTGAGCAGGAACACGGTCGCGGCGCCGACGACGAGCCAGATCCAGACGGCGTTCGGCATGCCCGCCACGACGATGGCCGGTCGCGAGCTCGCGCATCGCCGGGCGTCGCCATGTCCTGCGGGGCCGAGCCGCCGGTGCGCAGGATCATCAGGCCCTGCGCGACCGCATTGACGCCGAGCGTGAAGATCATCGAGGGCACGCGCAGATAGGCGACGCCGAAGCCGTTCACCAAGCCCGAGCGCCAGGCCGCAGAGCACGCCGAAGGGGATGGCCAGCGCGGCGCCGGCGGCGCCGTGGCCGGCCGCCGCGGTCGACATCATGCCGCCGACCGTCACGGCCCAGGGCACCGACAGGTCGATCTGCCCGAGCAGGATGACGATCATCATGCCGGTCGCCATCATGGCCAGGAAGGCGCCGACCTGCAGCTGCTGCAGCAGGTACTCGGGCGACAGGAAGCTCGTCGAATAGAGGCTGCCGAGCAGCAGCAGCACCACGATGCAGCCGAAGGCGGTCGCGACCGCCGGATCGACGCGGCGCATGATGGCCGGACGCCAGCGCGAGCCCGAGCCGGTCAGGTCTTCGCGCGCGCTCATTGGCCGAACAGCTCCAGGCGGTTGCGGATGCGCAGCAGCCGCACCGAGCCGAGCGAGACGGCGACCAGGAGCACCAGGCCGAGGAACAGCGGCTGCCACAGCGGATCGAGGTCGAAGACGAACAGCAGGTCGTTGATGGTGCGGAAGATGAAGGCGCCGAAGATGGCGCCGATCGCGCTGCCCGAGCCGCCGAACAGCGACACGCCGCCGATCACCACGGCGGCGATCGAGTTCAGCGTGTAGGTCGAGGCGTTGGTGGAGGAGGCCTCGCCCGAATAGGTGAAGAAGGCGAGCATCAGGCCGCCCATGCGCCGCGAACAGGCCGGCCAGCGCATAGGCCAGCAGCTTGGCGCGCCGGATCGGCACGCCCGGACATGTAGGCCGACGCTTCGGACGAGCCGACCGCGTAGACGGCGCGGCCCCAGACGGAGCGTCCGGAACGGCACCCAGACGACCAGCATGATGGCGGCCAGCACCACGACGCTGGCCGGAACGCCGCCGGGCAGCTGCCCGGTCACGGCGTCGGCGAGGTCGGCGTTGATGTCGCCGCCCGGATTGGGCCGCAGCGCCAGCGCCACGCCGAAATAGATCGCGCCCGTGGCGATGGTCGCCACGATCGGCTGCAGGCGGCCGTAGATCACGAGCGCGCCGTTGAGCGCGCCGCAGGCGAGCCCCGTGAGCAGCACGCCGACGATGCCGAGCGCCGTCATGGCGCGGCGAGCCGATCACGATCCAGGAGGCCAGGCAGTCGGCCAGGATGAAGATGGCGCCGACCGACAGATCGATGCCGGCCGTCAGCACCACGAAGGTCTGGGCCACGGCCACGAGCGCCAGCAGCACGCCCTTGTTGGCGGCCGTCTGCACCACGTTGGCGCTGAAGCCGGCCGGGTGATTGGCGATGTAGACCGTGAAGATCGACGACGAAGACGACGACGGCCGAGAGCGTCGCCGTGTGGCCGATGAACCGGTAGCGCCAGTCGCTCATCGGATGCCCGTCCTCGATGCTGGCGCGCAACGTCGGCCGGCGCGATGTTGAGCGCGCTCGCCACCAGCGCATGCTCGGTGATGTCGTCGCCGGCGAGTTCGCGCCGGATCGCACCGTCGTAGAGCACCAGCACGCGGTCGCAGCAGCCGATCAGCTCGGCATAGTCGGTGGAATAGAGCAGGATCGCGGCGCCGTCGTCGGCGAGCTTGCGCAGCAGCCGGTAGATCTCCTGCTTGGTGCCGACATCGATGCCGCGGGTCGGGTCGTTGAGCAGGATGATCTGCGGCGCGTTCATCAGCCATTTGGCGATGACGACCTTCTGCTGGTTGCCGCCCGAGAGCGCGCCGACCGGCGTGGTCTCGGTGTCGGCCGTCTTGATGGCCAGCAGCCGCAGCATCTCGTCGATGGCGCGCCGCTCCGCCGCGCGGTCGATGACCCCGGCCTTCGACAGCCGGTCGAGCGAGGCGAAGGACAGGTTCTCGCCGACCGTCATCGGCAGCATCAGGCCCTCGGTCTTGCGGTCCTCGGGGATGAGCGCCATGCCGATGCGCGGCGCCTTGGCGTCGCTCGGGCCGTGCGATCGACATCGGCTGGCCGTCGATCAGCACCGTGCCGGAGGTGCCGCGCAGCACGCCGAACAGCGCCAGCAGCAGCTCGCGCTGGCCCTGGCCGTCGAGTCCGCCGAGACCGACGATCTCGCCGGCGCGGACGTGCGAGCGACATGTCGTGCAGCGTGTCGGCCCAGGACAGATTGCGCACCTCCAGCACGGGCGGCGCTTGTCGGCCGGCAACGGCGGGCGGCTTCGGCGGATAGACGTGGCTGTAGTCGCGGCCGATCATCATCCGGACGACCTCGTCGTCCGATTGCGTGCCGGCCGCGAAGGTCGCGACATGGCGGCCGTTGCGGAACACGCTGCAATCGTCCGCGAGCTCGGCGATCTCCTGCATGCGATGCGAGATGTAGACGAGCGCAAGCCCCTGCGGCGCGCAGGTCCTTGAGCACGCGGAACACCGAGGCGACGTCGCTCGCCGTCAGCGCCGAGGTCGCCTCGTCGAGGATCAGCAGGCGCGGGTTGCGGGCCAGGGCCTTGGCGATCTCGACGAGCTGACGGCGCGACAGCGGCAGGTCCTTGACCAGCGCCATCGGATGGATGCCGGTCGGCGCCGGCGCGCGCGAGCGCGGCCTCGGCCAGGCGGCGCTGCGCGCGCCGGTCGATCATGCCGAGCCGCTGCGGCGGGTTGCTGATGCAGATGTTGTCGGCGACCGACAGGTCGGGCACCAGCGACAATTCCTGGAAGATGCAGACCACGCCGGCCGCGTTGGCGGCGGCCGGCGAGGGGAAGCGGACCGGCATGCCCGTCGAGCGCCATGGTGCCGGCATCGGGCTGCACGACGCCGGACATGCACTTGATCAGGCTCGACTTGCCGGCGCCGTTCTCGCCGAGCACGGCGTGGATGCGGCCGGCTTGAACGGTCGAGGTCGACGTCGCTCAGCGCCTGCACGCCGCCGTAGCGCTTGGAAATGCCGTCCATGCGGAACAGCGGAGCGCTGCTCCATGACGCTTGGCGCTGACGACGAAACGGCCTCAACCGACACACGCAACTCCGCAGCGATTGCCGAAACGCCTCAGCCGGGCCGCCTCCGGCTGAGCAACTGACGGGTCTTTCGCTTCTCGCCGTGGCGAAGAAGGAGCTTCATCGTCCACCCTCACTGCGAGGAGCAATGCGACGAAGCAACCCAGCGGCCCGGCGCTCTGGATTGCTTCGCTGCGCTCGCAACGACGGGCTGGTCTTCCAGCCTTACTGGTTGGTCTCGGACTGGCCCATGATTTCCTGCGCCGTGAAGTTGATGCCGCAGGTCGGGAAGGCGTTGCCGACGAAGAAATTGTCGGTCTGGTCCGGGAAGGTGTTGTCGCCGGCCTTGAAGTTCGGATCCTCGACATGGGCGAGCGGCAGCTTGATCGACTGCGGCACGACCTGGCCCTGCAGGGCGTCGAGCGCGGTCTTGATCGCGACCGCGACCTGCGCCGGGCCGGTGCCGCCCGAGGCGCATTTCAGGCCCTTGTCGGCGTTGGTCAGGCAGAGCTTGCGGAAGCCGTTCTCGGTCTCGGCGCCGGCCGGGACCAGCGGCTGGCCCGCATCGAGGAAGGCCCGGACCATGCCGGTCGAGCCGCCCTGCGCCGTCATGCCGTCGAAGTGCTTGTGCACCGCGATGGCGTCAGCCGAGACCTTCTGGGCCGTGCCGTCGTCCCACTTGCCGACCACCTCGACCGTCTCGAACGGCTTGCCCGACGCCTTCAGCGTGTCCTGGATGCCCTTGTGGCGATCGTTGTCGACCGAGGTGCCGGCGACGCCGCGCACCTCGAGGATGCGTGCCGCCGTTCGGCAGCTTCTTGACCAGCCAGTCGCCCCAATAGTTGCCGAGGCCCTCCTGGTCGACGTTGACGTTGATGGCCTCGTCCGTGTCGATCGTGTTGTCGAAGGCGACCAGCACCACGCCGGCCTGGTTGGCGCGGCTTCACGACCGACTTGAAGGCGGTCGGGTTCTGCGCGTCGACGACGATCGCGTCATAGCCGGAATCGATGAAGTTGTTGATCGCCGAGATCTGCGCCGCGATATCCTCGCCGGTCGAGACGACCTTGAACTCCTTCAGCATCTTCTTGATGTCCGGCTGATCGGCATAGGCCTTGGCGGTCTTGATCATCTGGATGCGCCAGGTATTGCCGATGAAGCCGTTGGCCAGCGCGATCCGGTAGGGGCCGGGCTTCTTGGCGTACTTGAAGAACTTGGTCTGCGCCGTCCACGGCACGTAGCACTTCGGATCATTGCTCGGGCCAGTGACCGTCTTCGGTCCCGCGGCCTGCGCGGTTGCCGCGGACGCCAGCAGCGCCGCGCCCATGAGAGCGGAAAGTCCCACAAATTTCATAGTCGGTCTCCCTTCCTGTCGTTTCCAGCAGAGCAGCTTTGCCGCTCTTCCCGTTCGTTTGTTGTTTTTGGCGGCGATACCATGGTCCGCTGCCTGCTAGCAGCTTAGCTGGATCGGCGAATTCCACAACCCGTTCCCCATGCGGCGTACGCGCCGAACTCAGGGGGCTCGCAGAACCATGTCGTCGCGGTGGATCATCTCGGCGCGGCCGGGCTGCCCGAGCACGGCTTCGATCTCGCGGGAGTTCCGGCCGCCGAGCTGGGCCGCATGGGCGACGTCGTAGGCAATCAGTCCACGGCCCAGCTCGATGCCGAGGCGGTCGACGATCCGCACGCAGTCGCCGCGCGAGAACACGCCTTCGACGCGGACGACGCCGGCCGGCAGCAAGCTCGCGCCTCGCTTCAACGCGCGGGCGGCGCCGTCATCGATCGTCACCGTGCCGCGTGGCTCGAGCGACCCGCCGATCCAGACTTTGCGGGCCGCCGTCGGATTATCCTGCGTCAGGAACCAGCTGCAGCGCCCGCCGGCGCGAATGCGCGCCACCGGGTTCGGCACGCGGCCGTCGGCGATCACCATGTGGGTGCCGCCCGCCGTGGCGATCTTGCCGGCCTCGATCTTGGTGCGCATGCCGCCACGCGACAGTTCCGAAGCGGCGCCGCCGGCCATGGCTTCGACAGCCGCGTCGATGCGTGGCACGATGGGGATCAGCTCAGCAGCGGGGGCGAGGTGCGGCGGTGCCGTGTAAAGCCCGTCGATATCCGACAGCAGGATGAGCAGGTCCGCGCTGGCCATGGTCGCGACGCGGGCCGCGAGCCGGTCGTTGTCACCGTAGCGGATCTCGCTGGTGGCGACGGTGTCGTTTTCGTTGATGATCGGCACGGCGCGTAGCGCCAGCAGCCGCGCCAGCGTGGCCCGGGCATTGAGGTAACGGCGGCGCTCCTCGGTATCGCCGAGGGTCAGCAGGATCTGCCCGGCCGTAATGCCGCGCTCCCCCAGCACCTCGGCCCACAACCGCGAAAGCGCGATCTGGCCGACGGCGGCCGCCGCCTGGCTGTCCTCCAGCCGCAGCGCCCCACCCGCGTAGCCGAGCACCGTGCGGCCGAGCGCGATGGCGCCGGACGACACCACCAGCACGTCGACCCCCGCCGTGTGCAGAGCGGCGATATCGGCCGCCAGGGCGTCGAGCCAGGCGCGCTTGGCCTCGCCTCGCGCGCGGTCGACGAGCAGCGAGGAGCCGACCTTGATGACGACCCGGCGGAAACTGTCGAAGGCGGGAACCATGCCTGCCCCAATAGGGTCACCAGCCGCGCCGATCAACCCGCGGGCGGCACACCTGCTCGGTCGGTCAGACCGATGTTCGGCGCAGATCTTCGACGACCGTGCCGAACTGGCGTCAGCTCCAGTTCATGCGCCTCGTCCCGGAACGTCTCCGCCAGCCCCGCCTCGTACCATTCGCGCATCGCCGGGAGCTCAAGCAGACGCGCCGCGTAGGCGGCCGGTGCGGTCCCGAGTTCGAGGCCGTAGGTCTGCAACCGGAACACCACCGGCGCGAAAAAGGCGTCAACGGCGCTGAAGGTCGTTCCCGCGAGATAGGGCCCGCCGAACCGGTCGAGCCCTTGCGACCAGAGTTCGTCGAGCCGCGCGATGTCGCGGCGGAGATTGTCCGGCATGGCTTTGAGCGCGACCCGCACGCCGCAGTTCATGCCGCACTGATTGCGCAGGGCCGAGAAGCCGGAGTGCATTTCGGCTGCCGCACACTGTGCCCAGCTTCGGGCGGCGGGATCGGCCGGCCACACGCCCTGATGCCGTTGGGCGAGGTACATCGCAATGCCCAGCGAGTCCCACACGACCGTGTCGCCGTCATGCAAGCAGGGAACCTGGCCATTCGGGGCGAAGGCGCGAAAGCGCGCCCAATTGTCGGCGCCCTCGAACTGAACCTGCCGTTCCTCGAACGCGATCCCGAGTTCGCGCATCAGGATCCATGGCCGAAGCGACCACGACGAATAGTTCTTGTTGGCGATGAACAGGCGATACATCGGACGTTTCCTCCGCCCATGAATTTTTCACGGATCGCGGGTGCGCGAAAGCCGGTTGTCTCGGCGCAAGCAGCCCGAAGGCGCTGCCACCGGTAACCAGCCTGTGGTGGCCTTCCTCATCCTTTGAATGGCGGGACGTTACTCGAACCGCACGCCGAAGTTCGACCCTTCCCAGTGCCCGACCTCAGGCCAGAAGAAGGTGAAGACGATTTCGCTGCCGGCCGGCAGATCGCCACTCGGCAGGTCGGTCACGTGGAGATCGAAGCTCGTTGCGCGCGAATTGAGGTCCTGCGCGGTGGTCCAGTTGTCGGCGCTCCAATGGATGCGCGCCGGCACGAGCGTCTCGATGCGCAGGTGCTTGGCCCGCCGGCAGGACCGTCGGTGCGGTGGTGAAGCGCCAGATCGCAAGGTCGGAGGTTCCGGCCCCCGATCCCTGGGCGTAGCGCGCCGCGACCTGGGCCGGCATGTCGAAGACCCGTCCATCCCTGCAGTGATCGCAGCAGCTTGACATGCTCGGCATGGGCCCAGACCAGCGGCATGGCGGAGCCGGAAGGCTGGCCCCGGAAGAGCTCAAGGCCGGGATGTCGTCCGTGTCCCAGACCTGTTCGGGGATGAGGCCGCCACGACTGGTCGAGGCTTCGAGCGTATCGAGCAGGCGAAGCGCCGCGTCGCGATCGCCGCGGGCCAGCTCGTAGTGCGCGCGTTCGGCCGCGAGCAGCGGCCAGGCGCGGCCGATGCCGCTGCCGTCGAAGGGCCTGCCGTCGGCCTTCTCGCCGTAGCCGTCCTCGTTGTAGCGACGCCAGAGCGGCCCCTGCGGCAGGTCTACCTTCAAGAGGTGATCGATCGCGGCCACCGTGTTGCGGATGCGGGGGTCGTCGGCAGATCGGAGACCGAAGCGCACCAGGGCGAGCGCATCGGGGCTGACGACCTCGGCGGCCGAGACCCACTTGTCGCCGCCTTCGCGGTTCTTGATCGCGATGGTGCCGTTCAGGGGCGAGCACACGCCCGAGGTTTCGGGCGAGATGCGGACGTAATAGCCTTCGACGCCGGCGGCGCTGCGCCAGTTCGGTCCCGGACGCGTAGCACCAGCGCTCGATCGAAGCGTTCCACAGGTCCGCGGTTTCGAGCAGGTAGACTGGCGTCCTCGGGATGGCCGAGCGCTGTCGCAATGTCGGCCGCGACCACCAGGGCCGCCATTTCGGCTGCGAGCGTGAACGGCGAGAAGCCCGAATCCTCCTCCCAGCGGTCCTGGCCCGTCATCGGTCCGTTGAGCAGGATGAAGTGCACGGCGCGCCGCACCATCGGCCAGAAGTCTCCAGTTCGCCGGCGCGATCAGGCCTTCGCGGAAGGCGCTGTCGATCAGGATGACCGGCAAGGCGGTCTCGTCGAGCTGGATGCCGCCCCAGTAGCTTTCGCCATCGAGCCACATGTTCTGCGGCCAGTGACCGTCCTCCTCCTGGGTGACGCGCAGGTAGACGAGGATGCGCTGCACCTCCTCGGTCGCGCCGATGGCGAGCAGGCCGAAGGCGCTTTCGACGAGGTCGCGCGGCCAGACCAGATGATAGCCGCCGAGATCGTCGTCGCCCTTGCTCGCGCCCCAGGGGATCGACAGGCTGGCGATCATGCCGCCCGCGAACGGGAAGATTCATGCGGTGCGGAGCACCGCGGTCGAGACGCGGTAGCTGTTCAGCGCCGCCCCGTTTTCCCGGTCGAGCCGGAGCAGGGCGGCCTGCCAGGCCTCCCAGGTGGCCACATAGCGCCGCTCGGCTTCGGGGTAGCCGCGGAACAGGCTGGCCCGCGCCATGTTGCCGGCCTCGTGCTGGTTGCGGCCGAAACCGAGCGCGAGCACGGTCTCGCCTCCTGCCACGAGGTCGAGTTCGGCGCAGATCGCCACCGTGCCGTTCGTCGGCGCGGGTGTAGGATTCGACGAGGCGAGCCGTGCGCTTTCAGCTGCGTGAACCCGTCGCTGGCGCCGGCATAGCCGACCGAAAGGGCCTTGAAGGGCCGCGCGGCCGCCAAGCGCCAGCGCGCTGCCGCGACCGGAGGCGAACGCCATGGTCCAGCCCTTCAGCGTTTCGATCCAGGCCGTGTTGTGGGCGCCGGCATTGACGAGATGCGGCGCCAGCAGGGCGAAGATCCGGAGCTGATCGGCATCCGGCCCATCGGCTCTGAAGCTGATGTGCTGCAGGACGACGTCGCGCTCGGGGTCGGCGATGATGCGTTTCTCGATCGTGTAGCGCCCGTCGCGGCTGACGTTGACGACGCGGTAGCCCGGCACGCCCTCCATCGATCTGCGCAACGGTGCTGTCCGTGTCGCGTTTCTCCTCGGAAAAGTAGCCGGCGCCGTCGGTGACGATGAGGCCGAGATCGCGCGTACAGGCAAGATCGATGCGCGGGTAGTAGATTTCGTTGAGAATGCCGTGGCTGATCGTGAAGGTGACGCGGCTCGTGGCGTCGAGGGCCGCGCCGACGCCGGTCTTCGCGCTCGAAGTCCAGGTCGGCTTGATACCGGGACCCCCCGGTGCCGCACGTTCCGCCATGCCACTTCCCTTCAAAGCCACGCCACCAGAGCCGAGACCGTGACGATGGAGAGGGCGGTCGACAGCAGGATGACGCGCGACGTGACCGCGGCTTCACGGTCGTAAAGCTTGGCCAGCATGAAGGGGCCGGTGCCGGTCGGCAAGGCGCCGAGCAGGATCGCGGCCTTGGCCCAGATCGGCGGCATCGCGAAGACCCAGAGCGCGAAAAGCGCGGTGATCGCCGGCTGGACGAGAAGCTTCAACGTCACGAGGCGGATCGACGCCAGATGGCCCGCGGGTCGCTCCGAGTGGGCGAGAAACAGCCCGATCGTCACCAACGCGCACGGACTGGCGGCACTACCGAGAAGCGTGGTGAACCGCAACACGGGGGCGGGCAGGCCGAGCCCCGTGGCGGCATAGAGACCACCGAACACGGGCGAGAAAACGAGGGGGTTCTTGGCGAGCGCCCGGGCAGAGCTTCCAGAGCGTGCGTCCGAGTCCGCGCCCGCCTTGCAGGTCGTACTCGATCAGCGCGATCGTGAAGGCGAAGAGCCCGCAGGCGGTCATCAGCGTCGCGAGGACGAGGCCGGGCAGCAGGTCGGGACCGAAGACCGCCAGCCCGAGGGGGATGCCCATGAAGCCGGTATTGGCATAGGCGGCGTCGAGGCCCTCGATGCCGCGATCGGCGAGCCGGTGTCCCGTCCGCCGATCAAGCAGGAACGACAGGGCGTAGGTCGCCACCATCCCGATCCCGAAGGCGGCCAGAAAGCCGCCATGCGCGAGATCGCCGGCCTTCACGGTCGCCATGGCCTGGAACAGCAGCGCCGGGAGCGCCAGCCACACGACGAAGTCGTTGAGGCTGTTCGTTGCCGCCTCGCCCAGGATGCCGATCCGTGCGGCGCCGTAGCCGAGGAGGATCAGCGCGAAGACCGGCAGCACGGCATCCGCCACAGCGTTCACGCTTCATCTGCCCTGGAGCGCGCGAATGCTCCCCCCTCTCCCTTGTGGAGAGGGGCAGGGGGTGAGGGTCGGGCGAACGCATTGCAGCAGGTTTGCTGTCTTTTGCCCGCGAAGCTCGAGAGATCCCTCACCCCTGACCCCTCTCCACAAGGGAGAGGGGAACGCGACACGTCAGAACGACGTGCAGGCTGTGAGCCGTTCCACACGCAGGGGGGCCGCAAGGCTCACGTTTCTCCGCTCGACGGTTGTCGCCCTGCCTTACTCCGCGGCGACGCGATGCAGCGGCGGGTGCGGCTCGAGTTCGGCCCGCACCATGTCCTGGAACGCCTTGACCGCATATTCGTATTTCGGCGACAGCGGGCCGCGCTCGTAGATGCCGGCGTTCAGATTGCGCTGCACGCCGGTGATGATGTCGAGGTCCTCGGTGACGATCTGCGCCGACCATTCGGCCGACGTGCGGTTCTCCTCGGCCTTTTCGGGCGAAACGTCGGTGAAGAAATACCAGTTGATGTGCCGGATGCGGCCGGGGCCGAGCGGCTCGATGGTGGCGATCGACGAGCCCCAGTCGTAGAGGTTCAGCATCAGGAACGGGAAGCGGTAGAAGTAGAGGCCGCGCGTCAGCCCGCCTTCGCGCTTCGGCGCGTGGAGGTGGAAGAATTTGTCGTAGGTGTCGATGCGGTAGTTCTCGATGTCCATGGCCTCGCAGAGGCCGGGATGCATCGTCCGGCAATGGTAGCACTCGAGATAGTTCTCGCCGTAGGTCTTCCAGTCGACGTCGCAGTCGCGGTCCTTCGACGTGAAGTAGTGCTGCTGTTCGAGCGGATAGTCGGCCGCCATGTCGTGGATCGGGCCGAGCCACTCGACGAGGCCGGGGCCGCCGCGCTTCAGCCGCAGGAAGACGAGGCCGCGCCATTCCTCGGCGTCGATCGCGTAGAGGCTCCAGGCGTCGGGATCGAACACCGCGTCGCGAGCCGAAATCGACCGCCTTGTTCAGCCGCCCGTCCCGCGTGTAGCTCCAGCTGTGATAGGGGCAGACGACGAGCTTGCCGCAATGGCCCTCGCCCTCCGCCAGCAGCTGCGCGCCGCGATGGCGGCAGACGTTGTGGAAGGCGCGCACCCGGCCGTCGTCGTCGCGCATGGCGAAGACCGGATAGCCGGCGAGCGTGCCCGTCACGTAGTCGCCCGGCGCCTTCAGCCGCTCGGACCAGGAGAACAGCATCCAGTTCCTGGCGAAGATCTCCTGGCGCTCGCGCTCGTAGAGCGCCGGGTCGCGGTAGTCGCGGGACGGGCAGGGTCCAGTCGAAGTCGGGGCGGGTGGTCATGGATGAGCCTCGATTGGTCGCCAATGAATCAGTGCGAATCCGTCTCGGAGTCGAGCGACCCTTCTCCCGCAAGGGGAGAAGGGAGGCGGTGTCGCTCACCGATTGGACGGTACATCGGCACGCTCACGTCCGGTAGCTCGGGTCGAGCTTGTCGAGCATGCGCAGGTGCGCGGCCCATTCGAGCTGCAGGTCGCCGTCGTCGAAGGCCATCTGGTCGTACTGCCGGCCGACCTTCTCGCAGACCTCCTTGGGCGGGATCACGAGCTCCTGGCCCATCGACAGGGCCGAGACCTGCACCTCGCAGGCGAGGTTGAGATAGAACATCAGGCTGAACGCCTCGGCGACCGTGCGGCCGACGGTCAGCAGGCCGTGGTTGCGCAGGATCACGCCGCACTTGTCGGTGCCGAGATCCCTGATGATGCGCTGCCGCTCGTCGAGATCGAGCGCGATGCCCTCGTAGTCGTGGATGCCGAGGCGGCCGTAGAACTGCAGCGCGATCTGGCTGATCGGCAGCAGCCCGCCCTTGCAGGCCGAGACCGCCATGCCGGCCCGCGTGTGGGTGTGGATCACGGCGGCGGCGTCGTGGCGGGCCATGTGGACCGCGCTGTGGATGGTGAAGCCGGCCGGGTTCACGCGATGCGGGCTGTCGTCGACCTTGTTGCCGTCGACGTCGATCTTGACCAGCGAGGAGGCGGTGATCTCCTCCCAGCGGTAGCCGTAGGGGTTGATGAGGAAGCGGCCCGGCTCGCCCGGCACGCGCACCGTCGAATGCGTGTAGATGAGGTCGGTCATCTTGTAGTGCGCGAGCAGCCGGTAGCAGGCCGCGAGCTCGACGCGCTGCTGCCACTCGGGCGAGGGGTCGGGGCGGAGGCTGGTGACGGACATCGGCGAGCTCGTTTCGAATGCGCCGTTCGCCTGTCAGGCGATGCATCATGGTAGCGCGTCGTCCGCTGGACGAATAGGCTCGCGACGATCAACCCTGCGTCGGGAACCGCACATGGCTTTCACCTGCACCATTCCCGCCGTGCCGACACTACAGGTCGATGACGACCGGGTTCGCATCACGCGGTTCGATTTCGAGCCCGGCGCCTGCACCGGCTGGCACGAACACACCATGCCATACGCCATCGTGATGGTGCTCGGTGGAACGCTGGCGCTGCACGACGGCGAAAAGGAAAGCAGCGTCACGCTGAAAGCAGGCGACGCCTATTCCCGGCCGTCCGGGAATCAAGCACGACGTGAAGAACGCCTCGGACCACCCGATCGCCTTCGTCGAGGTCGAGATGAAGCGCTGAGCTTGTCCTCCAACGCCCGACCGGGCGTCCGGCGACTAGGAGCCAGCCGCCGTTCCGGCGCGCGCCGCCTCGATGGCGGCGATATCGATGTTTCTCATCGTCATCATCGCCTCGAAGGCGCGTTTCGCCGCGCCCTTGTCGGGATCCTTCAACGCCGCCATCAGGGCGCGGGGCACGATCTGCCAGGAGAAGCCCCAGCGGTCCTTGCACCAGCTGCAGGCACTTTCCTGGCCTCCGTTGCGGACGATCGCGTTCCAGTAGCGATCCGTCTCGGCCTGATCGTCGGTGAAGACCTGAAAGCTGACCGCTCCATTCGGGACGAAGTTCGAGCCGCCGTTCAGGCCGACGAACTGCTGGCCCAGAACAGTGAACTCGACCGTGAGTTCGCTGCCGGCCCCGCCATCGGGGTAGTCCGACGGGGCGGCAAGACTTTCGCTGACGTGGCTGTCAGGAAAGGTCGCCGCGTAAAATTCTGCCGCGTGGCGGGCCTGGCCATGGTCGAACCAAAGGCACGTGACGATTTTGCCGCTCATTGTTTCTCTCCCTCTCACCGCATACCGAGGACGCCGGCTTTGCCGGGTGAGTTTCGCGCGATAGCACGCCTGGCCAAAAATCGCCGGAGCACCTTTTGTTCCTCGGATCCGGCCGTGTGCCTGCATCGCATGGCGCTGCGTTGCCGCCGGCCGACATCGGTGCCACGCTTGGGCGAAGAGGTCATCGCGGCACTTAAAGCTGCCGGATCTGGGCGGGGTCATTTATGAACAGGCGGATCGCAGTCCTTTGCGTCGCGGCGGCATTGGCTTTGAGCCTTTGCCGGACCGAGGCGCGGGCAGCCAGTTTCGATTGCGCCAAAGCGACGAGCGTCGAGGAGAAGGCGGTCTGCGCCGACCCGAAACTGTCGCAGCTCGACACGCTGCTCGGGCGCGCGTTCAGCGAGGCCAAGAAATCCGCCGGAACCGACCATGACGACCAGGCGAAGGTCGCGGCCGTCGCGCGTGTCTTCCTGAAGCAGCGCCAAGGCTGCGGCGCGGCCCGGCCCTGCCTCGTCGCCAGCTACGCGGGCGCGATCGAGGGCTATGGCATGTCGGGCGCCACCACCGACATCCCCGCCTGGATCGATGCCGATGCGATCTCCGGCGGCGAAGCACCCGTGTCGAAGGCGTTGCCGACGGTTCCCGGCCACTGCGTTTCGACCAAGATCACCAGCGTGCATCCGCGGCTCGGCGACGGCAGCCCCGTGAAGCCGGAGGATTACGACTTCGGCACGGGGATCGAGTTCGATAACGGCGGCTATCAGGTCTCCTACGACCGCGAGCCGGCGCTGATCGACTCCCATCCGGGCGACGGTGCCGTCATGTGCCTCGTCGCCGTCCCCCAACTCTGCCCGCCGGGCGACGACCGGGGTCGCATCTACCTTGTCACCAACACGCGGAACCACCGGACCTGGGCCCTGCCGGACTCGCAGCACATGTGCGGCGGGGCGTGAGTGGGGCACGAGTGCGCCGCGTCCGATTTGGGGTGGTTATCCGCCGTTGGCCAGATGCCAGAAAGCGCCGTTCGGCAAGGCGCCTCCGGGCGGCCATCCGTTCACCCGCAGAGGCCTACTCCACATCAGGCTCAATGTGCCGTCGGTCGGCGCGATGCCGACGAAAAAGGGGCGGGCCGAGGCCCGCTGAGATCGATCGGTTTAAAGGCCAGTCGGATCAGTCGTTTACGCCAAAGTCCGTCAATTTCCAGCCGGCATCATCCTTGCCAAAAGTGTAGATGACCTCGCCGCAGAAAGCACCGTAAGTGACCTTACCCTCGTGGGTGTCCTTGACGGGCTTCTGCTTGGCAAGACACGTCCGCTGCACCGGTTTGAAAGCACCTTTCCAGATCACGGGGAAATCAGACACTTGCCGTACATCATTGTACAAGACCGGATATTTGATCATCTGCGATACGGCCTTCTGGTCGCTCTTGCCGACGGCAGCGTTGAATTGCGTCCAGAACGCTGCGAAGCCGTCGTCGCTCACTGCCGCCAGCGCCGATCCCGCCGATATCAGCAAACCAGCCACAAGCAGTCCCCTGCCGATCACCAATCTCGTCGAAACCATGTTTGCCCCTCCATGCTCAAGACTGCAGGTCTCATCAAGGAAGCTGCCTCGGCAGTCTCGGAGCCAGCGCCGCTCCCTAATGACGCGGCATCGTTTCAGGCCGACGACTCCCGCGCCTGCGTTGTGTTTTGAAGCGGGAGGTTCAGCGTTCCGAGCGAATCGGGCTGCCGGCAAACAGACCTTCCGAAAGCCAAAGGGGTCGAAACCGGTCGCGGGCTGACCCGCCTCACCCCACGTCGGCGGCGCTGAGCTTGCCGGCGTGCACAAGGTCGCGGAAGTGCGCCACCGTCTCGGCCACGCCGCTCTCCAGGTCCCATTTGCGATAGTCGCCAAGATAGCCGCCGATCGGCGCGTCCGAGAGCTCGGCCGGAAACGGGAAGGGCGCGCCGCGGCCGGACACCGCCGCGTCCGGCACGGCCCTCCGCACCAGATCAAGCACGGTCTCGATCGTCGACGGCACGCCGTTGAGGTCGAACACCGCGGCGCCTTGCCGGTCCTCGGCCACGGCCCTGACGAAGGCCGCCGCCGCTTCGCGCACGTAGAGGAACGGGAAAGGCCCGGTGTAGGGAACCTCGTAAGCCTTGCCGGTGACGGCGGCGAGCATCGCGACCGTGGGCGCCGCGCTCATGCCCTGGTCGCGCGCCGGCCCGTAGACGACACCAGGCCGGATGCCGACGCTCGGCACCTGCCAGTCCTGCCAATAGATCTTGGCCATGGCCTCGCCGCAGGCCTTGTGGGCGCCATAGAGCGTGGCGAGCCAGGGGCTGTCGTCACCCATCCCCTGGATGGCGATCGAGCTGGCATAGGTCAGGCGCTTGAGGCCGAGCGCGCGCGCGGTTTCCAGCACGTTCACGGTGCCGAGCACGTTGACCTTCGCCCCGGCCACGGGGTCGGCCTTGCAGAACGGCACCTGCAGCGCCGCGAGATGAATGATCGCGTTCACGCCGTGCTGCTCCGCGACGGCACGCAGCCGCGCGCCGTCGGCGATATCGCCGGTTTCCCACGTCAGCCGGCCGATCTCCGCGTCGCTCATCACCAGGCCGGCGCGCCGCTTGTCGTCCGATAGATCGAACGCCACCACGGCCGTGTCGCGCGTCCAGCAGCTCCTTCATGACCCAGGCGCCGATGCACCCGCCGGCGCCGGTGACCAGAACGCTGCCCGCCATCATCCAACCCCTTGCTCTATGCTCGGGCAGCCCGGCTCATCAGCCAGGACGGCCTTCCAGTGCGACGATCCGGAACTTGCCGTAGCGGTCGCCGACCTTCCGAATCTCGCGGTACTCTTTCGACTGGAATGCTGCCACGGCTTTCTCGAAGCTGTCGAACTTGACGATGACCATGCGGTTGGGCTTAGAACCCTCGACGGCTTCGATCCGGCCCCCGCGAGCGAGGTACAGGCCGCCCTCGCTCTCGATCACCTGTCCGACCGTCGGGGCAAATTTATTCGTGAAATTCTGTTCGTCGGACACGTCGACTTCGATGACGATATAGCCCGGCGGCTTGACCTGCGCATGCAGCGCCCGGCTCCCCAAGGCACCGGCACCCGCGCATGCCACCATCGAAAGTAACAAGGCAGCTTTCCGCATCCCCACCCTCCGTCCTTCCGCGGTGGAGCTTAAACCCCGACGCAGCAACGGGAAAGCGTCAGGCCCCGGCGCGCGCCGGCATTCTCAGAAGCATGAGAGGTCCCGTGGCCTTGGATGCGGGCCCGTTTGCCAAACCTCGTCGCTCAGATCCCCAGCGCGGCCCGCGCCCGCCCATAGGCGATCCGCGCCTTGGCTGCCATCGGCCAGAGCGCGTGGAAGGCGATCGGCTTGATGGCGCTGGCCGGCATGTCGAGCTCGGCGGCCGGGGTGCCGGTGATCCGGCGGGCGATCTCGCCGCCCATGGCGGTCGCCATGGCGACGCCGCGGCCGTTGTATCCCAGGCAGGCGATCAGGCCTTCGGCCGGTTCGTGCAGATGCGGGTAGTGGTCGGTCGTGAGGGCGAGCTGGCCGTTCCAGCCATGGGTCCACGCGGTGTCCGCGAGAAACGGCCAGAGCCGCTTGGCATAGGCCGCGAGATCGCCGAACGCTGCCGCACCCTCCATCGAACGCATGTGGCTGCGGCCGCCCATCAGCAGCCGCTTCGCGGCATCCAACCGGTAGTAGACGGTGATCGACTCGTGTTCGTAGAGCACATTGCCCTGCGGCAGGATGCGGGCCGCGATGGCGTCGGAGAGCGGCGCCGTCGCGATGATGCCACTATAGACCGGCACGACGCTGCGCCTCAGCCCCGGCCACAGGTCGTCGGTGTAACCGTTGGTGGCGAGCACCACCCAATCGGCCGACACCACGCCGCCCGGCGTGGTCACCGCCCAGCCCGCGCCGGTCCGCGCGAGGCCGGTGACGTGCGTGCCGCCATGCACGGCGGCACCGAACCGCATCGCCGCCTCGGCGAGGCCGCGGGCGTAGCCGAGCGGGTTCAGCGAGCCGCCGCGTCGGTCGAGCGCGCCGGCGCGGTAGCGGCCGGTGCCGGTCAGGGCCGCCATCCGCCTCGGATCGAGCCACTCCACGGGCGCGCCGCGCGCCTGCCAGCCCTCGGTGGCTCGCCGCACGTAGCGCTCCGACGTCTTCGAAAACGCGGCGCGGATGGTGCCGCCCTGGTTGGCTTCGCAGCGGATCTGGTGTTCGCGTACGAGGTCGAAGACTTTCTGCGGCGCGCTGCCCGAGAGCGCAACCATGCGCGAACCGAGATTGCGCCCGAAGTGCTTTTCGACCTCTTCGGGCTCGTGCTTCAGCCCCGGATTGACCTGGCCGCCGTTGCGGCCGGACGCGCCCCAGCCCGGCTCATGTGCTTCGAGCACCGCAACCTCAACACCGCGCTTGGCGAGATGGAGGGCGCTCGATAGGCCGGTGAAGCCGGCGCCGATCACCGCGACTCGGACGCGCAGGTCACGGGTCAGTGGCGGTGCCGAAACGGGCGCCCGCGCGGTGTCCGCATAAAGGCTGCGGGGCAGCCGGCGCGGTGGTGGCGGACCCTCATGGCTCATTCAGCAGCTCAAATCGAGGCAGCCGACATCGGCGGCCAGAGGTGAGGAGCGCGCACCAAACCGCGTCATCGCGCACGACCATGTGAAGGAGCGTTCTGCAACCGCGGTCCTTTGCGAACCGGGCGAGTGTGTCGGGCAAAAGGAGGGCTGTCCAGCGCCGCTCGCCGATGCATTCGGTCGTAAGTGCTGCTGCGCCAGAGGGCGCTCGCGGCCAAAGCTGCAGCGACGCGCGTCTCATGTCGGGTGGGTCTAAAATGAAAAGCCGTGTGCCCAGCGAAGGCTAGAGCAAACGGGTCCGGCCCATTTGCTCCAGCTTGAAGTTGAAGGCTAGGGAGCGATCATCGTCGCTCCCATGAAGGTGCGTTACCGCCTGCCGTGCAGGAGCATCGCCAACAGATAGCCCACAGCGCCGACCAGCAGCACAGCGCTTAGCGGGTACTGCTCGATTTCTCGGCGAGCCAGGCTCATGCCACGTCGGGCGTATTGATCGCCCCGGTCATAGGCGGTTCCCGCATAGTCGCTGGCCGCATCCGCTACGTCTGGCAGGCTGTCCTTGACCTGGCCATAGATGTCCTGAGCCTTGCCGGCGAACTGACGAACGACGCCCTGCGCCTGCGTATCCCCATCGCCGGTGACGTCGCCGGCGGCGCGCTCGAGCCTGCCCCCCATCTCGCGTACTGTTCCTTCAATTCGATCCGAATTCATGGCCATCCTCCATTGAACCGAACACTAAATCATTGGGGCCGACGGAAGTTGCGCGGCCCTGTTCCGCAGGGTTAGCGTTCGGTGGAAGGTGTCCGGAACGGCAGTGCATCGTACCCGCTGCGAGCGGGTCAGTGGTCTTCCCACGCGCCCAGCCAGATCGCCTGTCGCGCTGTCGCGTCGAGCAGGCATTGCGCCTGCATGGGGGCCGCCATGGTGCCCTGGAACACGACGTTCGGCTGCGCACAGCTCGCGTCCCGCCACATCAGCCAGGCTCGCTGCACCTTGACGAAGCGCAGCCGGGCGTCGGGATCGGCGTGGCTGATGACGCGGCGATAGGTTTCGTTGAGACGGGTGTCCCATACGTCGAGTTCGCGGTTGAGGCATGCGATCTGCTGGCCATCACTGGCCTTTCCCTCGGGGCCGGCGCAGGGCCGCGACACGGCGCCGATGCAGCTTTCGGGGGTCTGCCGCGCGTCCTGAGCCGCGGCCCTCAGGCGCGCCTCGGGGTTGACCGGCTCCGGCATTTCGACGCCGCGGGTGTGCTCCTGGGCCGCGCGGTTGGCTGCTGCCAGCGCAAGGCACTGCTCAACAACGCGCATGTCCTCCGGCTTTTGGCTCTGGCCTTCGTCGGCGTAAGTAGGCCGTGCCAAGGCCACAGCAGCGAGAGACAGGAAAGCGGCTGCGACCAAATTGAGCGCCGCCACGGCGCGCGAGTTGCGAGCTTCTGATCGTCTCATCGCAAACCCGAACGCGGCCCGTATTTTCCACATGCCTCTCGGCTACCGGGTCAATGTTTCAGGCCCTTGTCTCGGCGCGTCGGCGTGTGACGCTACGCAATCTGGAGTGGTGGTCGAGAACAGTTCGTGCAGCGCGGCATCTTACTTCTGGTTGGGATGCCGCGTGGCAGCTAATGCACCGTCGCGCCAGCGCGGATGCGCTGCGACAGAACCGCCGGGTCGAGGTTGCTGCGGTCCCATGCGGTTGCGGGATCCTGATCCGATTGCGCCGATCGCGCGAGCTCGCTGCTTGGTGCGATCATCGTCGCCTCAGGCGCACCCGCGACGGGCCGGACGCTGAGTCGCCGCTTGCTGCTCTTGGAGCGCGCGGTGAGGTGGGGAGTCTTCATGACTGTCTCGAGCCTTCGCCTCTCCCTAGACAGGGCCTGTTTCCGGATCGTGCCGCGCTGATCGAAGTCGGCCAAGAGCTGAACCGATTCGGCAGTCTGCCTTCGCCGGAACCGAAGGAGGGGTTGCTACGTCAACGTCCGAACCAAGCGCGAGTTCGCACCCATGCCGATCAACCCTCAGCAAACCCATGTCCGCCTCAGTCCCGAACTGCAGGCCGAGTATCAGCAGATCCACAACGACCCGGCACAGAAGGGGTCCGGGGCATGGCTGATCGCCACCAAGGGGCTCGTGGCAGCCGGCCTGATCGAGGCCGATCCGACAAACGCAGCAATGGAGCAGGCGCTCGAAGCCGCCGAAAGCAATACCGAACAGCAAACGCTTTAGCGTCGGCCGACCCGTCGCCCATTCCACTATCCGGCGTCGCTCGCCCCGATCTCGCCCACGGTGGCAGGGCCCGCCGCTTCCTTGTCGGCCGGCGTGTGGGTGCGGAGCCTCCCCAGCATTGCTTCTCCGACCAGCGGGTTCAGTCCTGCGGCACCAGCCGTGACCATGTTCGCCAATGAGGCCCGCATCTTGGGGGTCCAAAAAGACGCGATGTGGTCGTGGATACCCGCCACCGCCTCGTCGTGCGGGTAGGCCTGAAAAAAGTCCGCGATGTCATTGGCCATGCGGGCCAGCTTCTGGTCGCTCATGAACGCATATCCGTCACAACCCGGTCCAACCCGTGGAAGACCGTCACGGCGTCACGCCGCGCGATCGCGACCAATGTCACATCGAGGGCTTGAGCGCGAGCCACTGCCAGCGACGTGGGGGCTGAAATCGCGACCAGCGTCCGGGCACCGAAGGTCGCGACCTTCTCGACCATTTCGAACGACGCGCGACTGGTGATCAGGACGAAGCCGTCGCTGGCACTGACCCCGTCGCGCAGCAACGCGCCGATCAGCTTGTCCAGTGCATTGTGGCGCCCGACATCCTCCCGCGCATGAAGGATCGTGCCGTCCGGCGCACACCAGGCGGCGCCGTGCACCGCATGGGTCAGGGTATTGAGCGGCTGGTGCACCTCGAGTTCGTCGAGCGCCCGGGCGATTGCGCCGAGGGCCACGGTCGGTTTCGGACGGTCCACGGCGGCGGCACGCGGCAACGCCGAAAGGTCCTCGATGCCGCAAAGGCCGCACCCCGTCCGTCCCGCGAGCGTACGCCGCCGGGCCAGATGGGCGTGCAGCCTTGGGCCGCTGAGGTCGATGGTCAATCGAAGGCCGTCCGTCTCTTCGGTGAGGTGCACGCCGCGAACGTCCGCAGCCGATTCGATGATCCCCTCGGTCAAACTGAATCCATAGGCGAAATCATCGAGGTCGCGCGGGCTCAGCATCATGACGCCGAACGGCATGTCGCCGTAGCTGATCTGCAGAGGCCGCTCGACAGCGACGGGGCGCTCCGACCGGCGCCTCGTCCCGTCGAAGCCCAGCACCACGGCGGGATAGGACTGCACGACGTCCTTCATTCCGCGGGCTTCCCGGCCGGCTGCATCAAGGCTTGGCGCGCCGCATCGAGTGTCGCACCGCGTCCCGGGCCGAGAACGAAGGTAATCAGCGACGGCGCCGATGTCAGCTCCGCGGTCAAACCAGGAAACAAGGTGCGGTCCGCCAGTCCGCTCGGCGTCTTGGAGCCGTGATTGTAGGCGAGCCCCATTTGTTCCAGAGCCTGCTGCAGCATGGCGCGGCCGGCATCCTGGCAGGCCGGTCCCGCGTCGCTGGCCAGCGCACAGATCGATGCGCCCATCAGCATCACGAACCGCTTCAATGTCTCCGAAAACGTTTCCTTTTTCCGGAACTGCAGCGTGATCATGAACTCTTCGAACTCGACTCGACGGCCCACAATTCATCGTGCCTGTCGAGTCCGCTCGCCTGCCAATCGTAGCGTGTACCCCGGACCGGGTCGGCGAACCCGGGCGTGAAGACGGCCGCTTCTGCCTCGGTCCCGGCGGCGGCGAGAATCGCACCGTTGAGGCGGTCCTTGAACACATCGCAGCTCAACGGCTCGCCGAATGCCGGTGTCGCGAAGAGCAGCGCCAGCGCGAGACCTTCTCCTGCCCAACTCAGCCGCATCGTCACTCCGCTTGCTGCCGGCTCGGGCGTCGTCCAGGGAGGAACGCGCTTGCGAGCGGATCGGCACACCGTTATAGAACCCTCGTCCGGAGCCTCAAAGCTGCGGTGTCGGAGTGTAGCGCAGCCTGGTAGCGCACCTCGTTCGGGACGAGGGGGTCGGAGGTTCGAATCCTCTCACTCCGACCAAGATCCCGCTTATCTGCTTCCGGCATTGTTGCGGTCCGGGCCGATCGGCACTCTGGCTCCCATTCATCTCTCCGAAAGTCGCTGGGCTCAGAGTGCCCGGCGCATGCGTCGGCTGATATCCAGCGACGCCGCCGCGCTACCTTTGGCTGGACCGCTGCCCGGCATCGGGGTACGGGAGCTTAGGGTTGGTGGATCATGTTTGTCATCGATGCGTAATCGCCGCGAAAGCGAATCCGCGGACCAGGGTGTCGGCTTCGGCCGAGCGGTCGCCATCTTGGCAGTCGCCGGAGCGGCTTGCGCGATGGCGCGGGTGCGCCGGCCCATCGCCGCTTCGCACCGCCGACGGCCGCGTTTGGGACCCGAAGCTCGGTGTCTGGTCGAGTCCGCGGTTGATTGGCGACGGCGAAGCCGTTCCTCGCGGCGGCGGTGCCTATCTCACTGGCCGGCCGTACGTCATCGGTGGGCGGACCTATTACCCCACCCAGAATCCCAGCGGGTACAGCGCCGTCGGCACCGCATCGTGGTACGGCGACGCCTTCCACGGACGGAGGACCGCCAATGGCGAGATCTTCGACAAGGGCTCCATCTCGGCAGCACATCCGACGCTGCCGCTGCCGAGCTACGTCCGGGTCACCAATCTCAAGAACGGCCGCTCCATGGTGGTGCGGGTCAACGATCGTGGGCCCTATCACGGCGGCCGCGTGATGGACGTATCGCAACGCGTGGCCGACGCCCTGCAATTCCGCGGCGAAGGCACCGCTCATGTGCGGGTCGAGTATCTTGGCCGCGCCGCCTTGCAGGGGTCCGACGACGCCACCTTGCTGGCCAGCCTGCGGACCGACGGCACGCCGGCGCAGCTCGACGGCGTGCCGAGCCCCGGCAGCGCCGTCATGCTGGCCAATTCGCGTGAGGGTGATCCACCCCCTGCGGTTCCGCCGCCGCAACCCGTACAGCGTCAACCCGACCCGATGATCGTCCGCGACCAGGAGCAGCCGGAGAGATTCGAGCGCCGCGGCGTACCGCTTCCGCCTCCGCGCCCGTTCACGCTCGGCCAGGCTGGCGGGGAGGTCTCCGGTCTCCGTCTCACGCGGTCCGACCACGTCGGACGGCTGATCGCTGCAGCGATACCCCCGCTGGCTTCCGTCGCGGCCATCGAAAGTCCTGCATCGCGCACCACCGAGCTGCAGCCGTTCGACGGCGAACGGCGAGGCAAGCTCTGAGGAGATCCGGTTGCGGCGTCCTGCGTTGTCGCTGAGGTGGGTTCTGGCGGCTCTGGTCGCCACTGTGGTCAGCGCGTGCGCTCCCGATCTGGTCCGGGCGGCTGGCCCCGAGGAGTATCAGACGATCGCGCCCTTCGCCTTTCTGGTCGATGCCGACACCGGCACGGTCCTGTTCGAAAAGAACGCCGACCAGCCGATGGCGCCGGCATCAACCGCCAAGATCATGACCGCCGAGGTGGTGTTCCACGACCTCAAGGAGGGCCGGCTAAAGCTCGACGACCGCTTCGTGGTGTCCGAACATGCATGGCGGGACGGAGGAGCGCGTTCCGGCGGCTCTTCGAGCTTTCTCGCCGTGAACTCCTCGGTCCGGGTCGAGGATCTGCTGCGCGGGCTGGTGATCCAGTCTGGCAATGATGCGGCCATCACCCTGGCCGAGGGCGTCGCCGGTTCGGAGACTGCGTTTGCGCGCCGGATGAACGAGCGGGCCCACGACATCGGCCTCGAGCATTCCAACTTCGTCAATCCATGGGGACGCGGCGACCCGGCGCAGAAAGTGACGGCCCGCGACATGGCGCGCCTGGCCAAATATGTGATCGACACCTATCCCGACTACTATCGCATGTTCGGCGAGCGGGAGTTCACCTGGAACAAGATCCGGCAGCTCAATCGCAATCCCTTGCTGGCGATGAACATCGGCGCCGACGGCCTGAAGACCGGCGACATCGCCGAGAGCGGCTTCGGGCTGGTGGGATCGGCCGTGCAAAACGGGCAGAGGTTGATCCTGGTCGTGAACGGGCTTGCCACGGCACGCGATCGCGCCAACGAAGCGCAGAAGCTGCTTTCCTGGGGTTTCCGCTCCTTCGAAGAACGCACCTTGTTTTCGGCTGGCGAGCTCGTGGGCAGCGCGGCCGTCTACGGCGGCGCGCAATCGAGCGTCAAGCTCGCAACCGTCCGGGATGCCAAGCTGCTCGTGCCGCGCGGCTCGGGCGAGCGGTTGAGCGGACGCATCGTCTATGACGGTCCGTTGCCGGCACCGATCGAACCCGGTCGTCGAGGTCGCCCAACTCAAGATCAGCCGCGGTGAACGAGAGCTGGTGGATTACCCGTTGAAGACGGCCGAGGTGGTCCCGGTCGGATCGCTGCCGCAGCGAGCGTGGGACGCGGGCGTCGAGTACGTCGGGGCCATGGTCCGGCGGCGGCTCACGCGGTGATCCGCGGCATTGCCGCAGTCCCGCTTCATCACGTTTGAGGGCGGCGAGGGCGTCGGGAAGTCGACGCAGGTCGCGCGGCTCGTCGAGCATCTCCGGGCACTCGGATTCGAGGCGGTGGCAACGCGCGAGCCGGGCGGGTCGCCAAAGGCCGAGGCGATCCGCACACTCCTGTTGTCCGGCGCCGATTGCACCGTTTGGGCCAGCCGCGGAGGCTGTCATGTTCGCGGCCGCGCGCCTGGACCACGTCGGCACGCGCATCGCGCCAGCGCTCGCGCGCGGGACTTGGGTCGTCTGTGATCGATTCATCGACTCGACGCGAGCCTACCAGGGTGCCGCCGGTCACGTCGACGAACGGTTGATCGACGCGCTCGAAACAGTGGCGGTCGGCGGGGTCCGCCCTCATCTGACCTTTGTGCTGGACATGCCGGAGGGCGCGGGCCTCGCACGAGCCGCGGCGCGGCGTGGCCCTGCCGCTGCCGCCGATCGATTCGAGCAGCTCGACGCTGCCTTCCACGACCGGCTGCGCGCCGCATTTCTCGCCATCGCGGCTGCGGACCCGGGCCGCTGTGCCCTCATCGACGCATCCGGAAGCCCCGATGACGTCGCGGCTGCCGTTTGGCGGGAAGTGGAGCCGCGCCTTTTGCTGCCCGCCAGAACGACGGTAGCCTGATGCCGGGCAGCAGGCCGCGACGACGCTGGCGAGGACGGGCGCCCGCCACATCCCGTTCAGTTGCCGGGCCTGTACGGGCATGACGTCGCTGCGCGCGCCATGCTCGATGCCTTCCGCTCCGGCCGCCTGCATCACGCCTGGCTGATCGGCGGAGCAAGAGGGCATCGGCAAGGCAAGTCTCGCCTGGCATTTCGCGCGGTTTCTCCTCGCCAATCCCGATCCGACTGCCGCCGGGATTCGGCGGGCCAACTCGCTGGCAGTGGCATCCGATTCGCCGGTCACCCAGCGGCTTCAGGCTGGAAGCCATGGCGACCTGGTGGTTCTCGAGCGCCAGTGGAACGACAAGACCAAGAAGCTCTTCAGCGAGATTCGGGTCGATGACGTCCGCGATGCGCTCGGCCTGTTTCAGCGCGCGTCGGGTTCCGGCGGGTATCGCATCTGCATCATCGACAGCGCCGAGGATCTCAACCGTTCGAGTGCCAATGCCCTTCTGAAGGTCATTGAGGAGCCGCCACCACGCTCGCTGTTCCTGATTGTCACGCACAAGCCGGGGCAGGTGATGCCGACCCTCGTTTCCCGGGCCCGACGACTGATCTTGCCGCCACTATCCGAGGCAGACGTGGTTGCGGCGTTGCGCGGCCTCGGCCGGCCTTGGGCCGATCTCGAAGAGGAGCGTCTCGCGGCCGCGGCCGCACGGGCCGGCGGTTCGGTCGGCGAAGCCTTGCGACTGCTGACAGACGACGCGTTGGATCTCGACCGGGCCGTCAGGCTGCTTCTCGATCGCTTGCCGAACGTCGACTGGCGCGGTGTCCATCGCCTCGCCGACCGGATCGGCATGTCCAACGAGCAACTGGAGACCGTTCTCGCTGCGGCTTACGACTGGATCGACAGTCGGATCCACACCCTCGCCGTGGACCGAGTGGCGGCGGACAGGCTGATGCCGCTGGCAGATGGGTGGGAGATCATTCGCGCCAAGGCCCGCGAAGCCGACGTGCTCAATCTCGACAAGCGTCCCCTGCTGCTGAGCGTCTTCGCGGAACTCGCACGCGCGGTGCATTGACCGGAGCAGAGAGTGCACGACCTTGGATCAAGGTCCTTATTGTTCTCGCTGAGGAGTACCGCACAAACGAAAAACCCGGCGCGAGGCGCCGGGTTTCTCTGAACCGAAGTTCGTTCGACTTAGAAGTCGCGCTCCATGCGGAGGCGGCCTTCGAAGGCGCTCGGATCCTTGCGGATGCCGACCGGCAGTGCCGTCGGGCCAGCCGGGCCACGGGCAAGGGTCTGATCGATGTGCATGTAGATCACTTCGATACCGACCGACAGGTTGTTCACAGGCGTCCAGATGAACTGGTTGCCGATGCGGTACTCGCTGCCATCACCCAGACCACCCAGCGTCCAGTCGGTGTTGCGAGCCCGGCTGCCGTATTCCGTGTGGAGATACGAACCGAACAGCACGTCCGAGAAGTTCGGCGTGAAGTAATGATGGAACGCGCCCATCACCGAGTAGCCCTTCATGAGCGAGGTGCTGAAGGTGCCGTTCGCATTGCGGAACGCAATAGCGTCGGCGTCTTCGTGCACGAAACCGCCAACCGCGAGGGAGTTGAAGCCCTGGTTGAGGTTGCCCGAGGAGTCGATGTAGCGGTACGTGCCCTCGCCGTAAGCGCCTTCCAACCACAGATCGTCGCCAGCGGCGAGCATCGGCAGCTTGATCTGGATGCCGGCTTGGATCGCGAAGCCGTTTTCATCCCGGCCCTGGTTACCCGCGAGCGGGAAGGCCGTGTTGAACGACTCCGACGTGCGAACCTGGTGGTAAGCCGCCGAAAGCTGAGCAGCGCCCCAGGCTTGGTCGACACGAAGGTTGCCGACGATGTCCGGGATTTCTTCACCCGCATAGACCACCGCAGTGTTGGTGCCCGGCGCGAACACGAAGTCGTTGGTGTTGCGGATGCCGTCGTTACGGACCGTCGAAGTCTTCGACCGAGATCGTGGCCGAGAACCCACCGCCGAACGTCGCCGTGTACTGGAACACTTCCGTGCTCACGTCCGAGTTGGCGATGCCTTCAAAGTTATAGTTGTCGGCGTAGAAGTCGAAGGCCGACTGGACACGACCGGCCGTGAAGCCAGCGAACTGGAGGAACGCCTTGTCGATGTAGGCGGCGTTGGTCGCACGCATTGGCGCCGCTCGGGTTGGCGATAGCCGCACCGGCCGGGTTCTGCGAGAAGTTGCCGCCAGCGGCGTCAGCCTGGAAGCGGACGTAGGTGCGAAGCGTGCCGTAAGCAGTCTGCGTACGAGCGTCGACCGCAACACGACCTTCTTCACGAAGACCGGAAGGTCTGCGGTTGCGCGGCGTGATCACAGCACCGACAGCGCTCGGACCGCCCGGACCGCCGCCGTTCGCACCCGCTGCACCACCCGTAAGCGGGAAGAACGCGCGCTGCGGATCGATGTACGCGTAATCGGCACGCGCATAACCTTCGATCTTCAGGCAGGTGTCAGTGCCGGGAATGTACCAGTAGCCCGCGCCGGTGTAATCGCAAACGCGGACGTACTCGACAGGAGCCGCCTTCCGGAACGGAAGATCGGCAGCTTGCGCGCTGGCAACGGCACAGATGCCAGCCGCCGAGCTGAGTAGAAGGCTCTTGACGAGCTTCATAGGTTAAACCTCCAAGATGAAAGACCCAACGGGAACCGATGCCGTCGCTCCAGCAAGCTTCAGAGCCAATCCGCTCTGAGGATCACCGACTCGAACGACCTCTCCCCCAACTCTGGAGCTTCGGTTCTGCCGTATCGTGGCCTCAACCCGACACCGCAAACCCGCCGCACCGATCGCGAAGGACGTTCCCTTTCGCTCGTTGACCATAGCTGCGATGCAGTTTCCGACAAACGAACAATTGCCACTCGGACGCCTCAATTGGGGCTTTCCAAATCCCTTGTGACATTCCGGCAACGAAATTCCGAGGCTCTTGGTGCCTGTTCCGCATCGGGATACGTTCGGCCGTGAACCGCCTCCATCCTTGGGCGAGATCGGGTCGCCCGGCGCCGTGCTCGCAACCGCGACTCGCGCTGGTGGAGCCGGTCGAGGCTTGCCAACCCTTTGTCGCTCGGGCATAGCTGCTCACGCGCACGCGCCCGCTCTGGAGATGTGGCCGAGAGGCTGAAGGCGGCGGTTTGCTAAACCGTTATAGGGTTGTAAAGCCCTATCGAGGGTTCGAATCCCCCCGTCTCCGCCAGCGCGGCAAGTGTAACAGCGTTTACTTCATTACAGTTTCGGCCAAAGTTCGCCTTTGTTCCCTAGCGCATTCCCTACTGGCGCTGGTGAACTGTGGCGAACCCTGGCGACTGATTCGCAGCGACGTCACCACTGGTCGTTGGCGAAGCAAGAAGCACACGACGCAAGCGTGTTATGCCGACTGAGCGTGATGACGTGCAACGGCAGCACGCGGTCCACTATGACAGTCTAACGAATCGTGTCCGGAGCGGACGCTCGGCTGAACCGAGCGCCCCGGTCGGATGACTTCGCCCTCGCCTCGCGGTCCCAACTTCCCCTCTATCGGATGGAAATTGTGTTCAGGACGAACGATGCTGCCCGACATGGCAAGAGCGCCCAATTGCAGCGCATCCTCCGCATGTTGCAAGAGTGTCACGGTGCGGGAACAAGGCAATTCTACGGCGGCTTTAATCTACCAGATTCCCAACCCTCGTGTATGGTCAACGAAGCGAAAGGGAACGTCCTTCGCGAACGGTGCGGCGGGTTTGCGGTGTCGGGTTGAGGCCACGATACGGCAGAACCGAAGCTCCAGAGTTGGGGGAGAGGTCGTTCGGGTCGGTAATCCTCAGAGCGGATTGGCTCTGAAGTTTGCTGGAGCGACGGCATCGGTTCCCGTTGGGTCTTTCATCTTGGAGGTTTAACCTATGAAGCTCGTCAAGAGCCTTCTACTCAGCTCGGCGGCTGGCATCTGTGCCGTTGCCAGCGCGCAAGCTGCCGATCTTCCGTTCCGGAAGGCGGCTCCTGTCGAGTACGTCCGCGTTTGCGATTACACCGGCGCGGGCTACTGGTACATTCCCGGCACTGACACCTGCCTGAAGATCGAAGGTTATGCGCGTGCCGATTACGCGTACATCGATCCGCAGCGGCGTTCTTCCCGGCTGGCGTTGACTGGTGCCAGCGGGCCTGGTCTCGTGAACGTCGGATTCGACTGAACACTCCGCGAACCGTCAGGCTTCAGGTCTTCGTGAAGAAGGTCGTGTCGCGGTCGACGCCCGTACGCAGACGGCTTATGGCACGCTCCGCACCTACGTCCGCTTCCAGGCTGACGCCGCTGGCGGCAACTTCGCCAGAACCCGGCCGGTGCGGCCATCGCAAACCCGGGCGGCGGGAACGGCTGCGACGAACGCAGCCTACATCGACAAGGCGTTCCTCCAGTTCGCTGGGTTCACGGCCGGTCGTGTGCAGTCGGCCTTCGACTTCTACGCCGACAACTACAACTTCGAAGGCATCGCCAACTCGGACGTGAGCACGGAAGTGTTCCAGTACACGGCGACGTTCGGCGGTGGGTTCTCGGCCACGATCTCTGTGGAAGATGTGATCAACCGCACGACGGTATCCGCAACACCATTCGAACTTGGCTGCTTCGGAGCGGCTGGCACGGGGGGCACGATCACGAACGTCAATACGGTGGGGAAGAAATCCCTGACATCGTCGGCAATATTCGGGTTGACCAGGCCTGGGGCGCTGCTCAGCTTTCGGCCGCTTACCATCAGGTTCGCGCGAAGGAGAAGTTAATACTGCAACCGCCGGCGTTTGGTGGCATTGTGGGACTGCCGACCAGGGCCAAGATGAGAACGGCTTCGCCATCCAGGCCGGTATCCAGATCAAGTTGCCGATGCTCGCGGCTGGCGACGATCTGTGGTTGGAAGGCGCTTACGGCGAGGGCACGTACCGCTACATCGACTCGTCCGGTAACCTGAACCAGGGCTTCAATTCCCTTGCGGTTGGTGGATTCGTTCACCAGGATGCTGACGCTATTGCGTTCCGCAATGCCGAACGGCACCTTCAGCACCTCGCTGATGCACGGCTACTCGGTGATGGGCGCGTTCCATCATTACTTCACGCCGAACTTCTCGGACGTGCTGTTCGGTTCGTACCTCCACACGGAATACGGCAACCGGGCTCGCAACACCGACTGGACGCTGGGTGGTCTGGGAGACGGCAGCGAGTACCGCATCGGCAACCAGTTCATCTGGACGCCTGTGAACAACCTGTCGGTCGGAATCGAAGTGATCTACATGCACATCGATCAGACTTTGGCTCACAATCCGGGCGCTGCTGCCTACGGCCCTCCCGGCAGGCATCAAGAAGGATCCGAGCGCCTTCGAAGGCCGCCTCCGCATGGAGCGCGACTTCTAAGTCGAACGAACTTCGGTTCAGAGAAACCCGGCGCCTCGCGCCGGGTTTTTCGTTTTCCAGGCTCTTGTGATGCAGATCTGGTACGGCAGAGGCCGAATGCGGCAGGATCTGAAGACCTCGCCTAGGGGTAGCTCAGATGAAGCCGGTCAGGGTTCGGCCCGAACGCTAGTTGGCTACGCTCGAAGCCCAGCTAACGACCAGCTGTTGGAAATCCAATTGCAGGCATTGAGTGCTGCTGGATGCCGCAGACTGTACGTTGATTTAGAAACTCTGGCCGGTCAGCTCCACCAGCTCGACCTTGCTATAAGTGAGCTGGAGAAAGGTGACACACTCGTCATATGGCGCCTTGATCGTCTCGCGCCATCTCTCAGGCAGCTTACAAGGCGGATCAGCGAACTGACAGAGCGAGGCTTTAGTTTGCGGACATTGGTGGAGGACATTGACACAGGGTCTGCGCTGGGAAGCATTTACCTGCGCGTTTTCGCGGCGATTGACGATTTCGAACGCGCGGTGATCACGGAGAAAACTATCGTTGGCCAGAGGCAAGCGCTAACACAGGGTCGAAGAGCCGGAAGACGTCCAAAGTTCACGGCCGAAGACGTTAAGGCCGCTCTAGCTCTATTGGATGATCCAGCAATGTCGGTGGAAAGAGCTGCCGCTCAAAGCGGGATTGGCAAATCGACGCTTGTATCTCGCCCTAAAGCAGATGGGCGTGAAGCGAACTTGAGCGGCGGCGGCCGTTAAATCGAAGCTACCGTCCGCATAGCAAAAGCCGGTCGGTTGTGACACCGGCCGGCTTAGGAGGGGTTGCATTGGACGCGGCTGACGCCCGCTACACCATGCGGTTCCTTCGGGTCAGGCCGCGACCAGCCCGTCGTCCAACGCCTTCTTGATTTGTTCGAGCCGGGTCCCGATGGCCTGCAGGAGACTCGGCCATCACTGTCGCTCAGGCGGCACGCCGGGAATGAACGGCGGTAACGCCCGCTCAATCGGCGGAAGGCGGGCGGCTCAACGTCCGGAGAAGCCGCTCAGGCAGCGCCCGGCGCGGTTCGACCGCCGCAAAGCACGAGTGCCGATCAGACCTTCACTCAGGGCAATCCGGACGACGCGGCCTGAAGTCTCATCATGGAGTCCCGCGCGGCCGTTTTAAGGCTGCGGGCGCCGGTCGGTCACGTGGTGGTGAGAAGCTCGGTCATCAAACCGCGCGAGCACCGCACGGGCCACTTCCGGCACATGGCTGGCTTCGTAGTCCGCTCCCATGAAGTCGCGAACTGCATCGAGGCTATCGAACCACATCAGCGTGGTGAACTCGACCTCTCCGTCGGCGTTCCGCCGCAGCAGGTCGATGTGTCGGAATCCCTGAATGCGTCGGCTTTCGATACCGGGAATGACCTGGAGGCGCACCACGGCCTCATAGGCGTCGGCTTTTTCCGGAGTCGTCCAGCCTCGCCAAATTCGGCAGATCATGTCCTTCCTCCTTCAGCTGGGCACCGGCCGCGGGGTTCGGCCCGGACTCCGCCGGCCAGTCAGGTCTGCTTGGAAGCCTTCTCTCGCTCGGCGATATCCGCCGCTATGCGGTCGAGCAATGGTCCCGGCAGATCAATTCCGGACAACAGCCACGTTGCTCCGTTCAGGTGCATGTGAATGCCGTATCTGCCCCCGGCCGCGCCTTGATCCGTGCGGACGTGAAACACGAAACTCGTCGGTCCATCGAAGAAGGACTGGAAAATCACGGCAAACACTTGCCGCCCCAACCCTTCCGGCAGTTTGGGCAGCGGCTCATCGAAGGTGATCGTGCGTCCGTCAACGCTTACGGGCTTCAGCCGACCCTCTCCTAAAAGTGACGTGAGGGCATCAGGCGATAACAGTTCTGCCAAGTATGGGTCTGCGACGGACGTGCCTACGGCCATCGCCAAGCCCCGCTGAAGGGCACCCATCTTCTGCCCGCGTCCACTCTGGCGCAGGTAGGCCCGAATGACCTGGCGGGCAACCGAGTGTCTTAGTTCCGGAAAGTCCACACGTTCAGCGACCGCAACGCTGTCCTTCGCCTCTGCCGCTTTGGCTAAGCTATAGGCGCCGAAATAGGGCCAAGCCCAATAGGCGACACCGACCGCCAAAACGGCCACGGTGATCCAGGCTTTCCGCACGTCTTGTCCTGTTTCAGAGAAGGCGCTGCCCTATTAGCGAAATGGGGCGCGATTACGCCGGCGAACTCAGATAGCGGTCATGCCGCGACCGGCTCAACAAGCGTCGGATCGTCGGCGTCAGCGCCGGCCTTGTTCACACGCCTCGACACGACCCACTCGCGCAATGCTGATTCCGCCGCGGGCCGCAGCACCTCGCGGCCGGCTTTGCCCGTCAGCCAGTTCTCGGCTTCCTCGGCCGTCAGCAGCACCGGCATGCGGTCGTGGAAGGGCGCCATCCAGGCGGTCGCCTCGGACACGACGATAGTGCAGGAGAGCACGTCTTCGCCATTGGCCGGATTGCGCCACTCGTCCCACAGCCCCGCGAAGGCGAGCACGGGCGAAGCGTCAGCGGCTGTGAACAGGTGCGGGGTCTTGTCGACACCTTGGCGGCCAGCTTGAACCGTAGTACACGGTTGATGTCTTCAATCCCCGTAGTACGAGGAAAGAGGGGGCCGGCTCCGACTGGCCAGGACCCTGTCTCCTCGATCCGTCTGTCGGCCGGCCTGCGAGCCGCGATCGATGCCTATATCGGCCAGCAGCCCGAGCCGAGGCCGTCTCGATCCGAAATGATCCGCAAGATCCTTAAGGACCGACTCGTGCACGAGGGGCTATCGAGCCGGGTGATCAGGTCGGGACAAGGACGTGAGCGTCGCCCCGCAGCCCGCGGTGCTCATGAGCAGCTTGTAAAATGTCGCAGATTGTTTCGGAGTACCACAGGCACCCAGAAGACTTCTGGAAGCCGATCCCGGAAGATCAGCGCCCCGCCAATATGCCACCACGCCTCAGAAAGGCCAGTGACGCGTTACACGTCTGCGTGCACGAGTTGACCAGAGTTCTGGGTCAGCTTGATCTGTTTCTAGCCATCAGCGACACGAAGTTCGGTAAAGAAATAGAGGATTCTTAGGGCTCGAGTCTGTCAGGGCTTATCGGAATCGGCTGGTCTGGCGTTTTCTGGGCCGATCTGATTCCGTGTGGCTGTTGGCGGAGGCTGGCGGTCATGGGCAAGGCGCTTTCATTGGATTTGCGGCAACGCGTTGCGGCGGCGGTGGTGGGCGGTGAGTCGGTTCGGGTCGTTGCGGCACGGTTCCAGGTGTCGGCCGCGAGTGCGGTTCGGCTCGGGCAAAAGCTGCGGGCCGGCGCCGATCTGACGCCGGCCAAGCGGGGCGGCCCGCGTCCGTCTCCGATCACGGCGGCTGTTAGGGACTGGCTGCGGACGCGGCTGGCCGAGAAGCCGGACCTGACGATGCGTGCGCTCGCGTCCGAACTCAGCCAGCAGGGCACGTCAGTCACGCACGACACGGTATGGCGCTTCGTTCGCCGGCAGGGCCTGACGGTGAAAAAAAGACCCTGATCGCCACCGAGCAGGATCGCCCCGCGGTCGCTCGGTTCCGCCGGCGCTGGCGCGCTCACCAGCATCGGATCGATCCGGACCGCCTGGTCTTCCTGGACGAAACCTGGATCCGCACGGATATGACCCGCCTCAGGGGCTGGTGCCAGCGTGGCGCCCCGCTCCTCGCCAAGGTTCCCCACGGGCGCTGGCGCACCCTGACCTTCATCGCGGGCCTGCGCCGGGGCGAAGTGGTCGCGCCATGCGTGTTCGACGGTCCGATCAACGGCGAGCTGTTCACGGCCTGGGTGGAGCAGAGCCTCGCACCGACCTTGAAGCCGCGTGACGTGGTGGTGCTCGACAACCTCGGCAGCCACAAGGGGCAGCGTGCCCGCAACGCTGTCCGCGCCGCTGGCGCGCACCTTTTGTTCCTCCCGCCCTATAGCCCCGATCTCAATCCGATCGAGATGCTCTTTGCCAAGCTCAAGACACTGTTCCGCAAAGCCGACCGCCGCACCGTCGAGGAGTCTTGGCGAGAGGTCGGCAGTCTTCTCGACCGGTTCAGTCCAGCCGAATGCGCAGCCTACCTCCGACACGCCGGCTATGGTGCAATTACAGCCTGACAGCCTCTAGATCTGCCATTCTGACAATCAAAATGACCTTAGCGAGGTCTTGGTCATCAGTGTGGTGGCGATCATTGACAGCGATCAAAAATCTGTAAATCTCAACCGTATTGCCGATACTATTCTTGATGAGAGGTATTCGAACTTGCCGGTGCAATTCTATGTACAACGTGGGCTAGATACGGCTGAAGAATAGAATTAAATCAAATGTCACTTCGGGGAGAAGAAAATTCAAGAGAAATCCGCTTGCGGCAGCTGTAAAACGACACTCAGAGGCAAGGAATAAAATATTAGCGCACTTTGACTTCGAGACCGGGAAGGAACATGCCAGACCTGACATGCGCGATATGCTGAGGATCGTACTTTTTGAAGCTAGACTTACAAAACTGCTAACTCAGCTCGTCACAGTTCGTCAGTACAGGATTGATCAGATGAGGGAGTACACCAAGCGAGAGGCTGCGGCCTTCGTCGCTCAGATTCGTCGAGGAACTGCAGCTTAGGTTCGGCACCCCCTACTGCGTCGACCCCTGCATGTTGCGGATGTAGTCCTGGCCGCCGCTGCGGGCCTGGATCTTCGAGCGTGCTCTCGACCGCACGGGGGTCCGACACGCCGCTGATGTGGTTGGTCCTTCTGAGGCGCGGGCCTGCGCCGCCGCTTCCAACCATGCGGAACTACACAGCTTGGAAAAGGTTAACGCCGCATCGCCGACAGCGGAGGGGCCTCATGTCGCGTGACATCGTATCTGGTCGTCGAAGACGAGCCAATGCTTCGAGCCGACGCTGCGATGCTGCTCGACGAAGCAGGATTTGAAGTCATTGCGCTAGGAACCGCCGATGAAGCGCTCGCCTTCACGGCAGGGCACCCTGATTTGGTCGCCGCAATCTTCACCGACATTCAGATGCCCGGCCAGTCCAACGGCCTGCACCTCGCCGAAGTTGTCGGGAGGCACTGGCCCGAGATCCTGGTCTTGGTCACTTCCGGTCGAGTTGCACCCTCAGTACCACTTCCCGAAAACGTGAGATTTCTTCCGAAGCCGTGGCTGCCCCTCGAGGTCCTGACCGCGATGCAGAGGGTCACAACAGCGTAGCTGAGGCAGCCGTTAGCAGGGACCGAGTGAGTCCATTAGGCAACACCATCCAGCTTCTTTGACGCGCCGCAGCAACACCATCGCGCTGCAACATTGACGAGCCAGGAATCGCGTTGGAGGCGACCAATGTTGAAGCACCTGCGAGCGCTCCGGCAACGCATGCTCGATCGACGGCGATATGAGGCGCTGATCGCCGACCTCGAGCGAATCAATGCGGCCGATATGACCGAGATGGACAGAGCCGGAGCGGCCGCACCGCTGCAACAGCACGCCGGTCGGTGATCAGGGAGAGCCTCGAAACTCTCCTAGACTGTAACCCAGAACTTATGGCTCGGCGGAAGGTCCGCGTTTGGTCAAGCTCTCCGAATTCCCAGCCCGATCTCAAGTCCTCGCATCTCGGCAGGCTGAGACAGGCGCGGCCAGCGATGACTGAAGGGCCTGCCGTGGTGGCATCCCCTTCGCTCGAATGTGGCTCGCATCGTCGGCGTCGACGAAGAAGCGGCCTGCCTGCCGGATCAGGATCACCGCGCCGTGGTCCTCGTGCCGGCCCTCGATCGTGGTCACGGACCCGATGATCTCGACGATGCCGATCATCTCGGCCCGAATGGCCTCGTATTCATCGCGGTCGATCTCTTTGCGCTGCATCAGTTGGACTTCTCTCGCAGCCCAGTTCCGCACCCGCCCCAGCGCCTCCACGATCGCTTCGGCCTCGTGCACCGGCTCCGGGCCCGCGCTGCAACACGGCCTCCGGGCTTTCCAGCGACGCCACAGGTCCGAAGCTCTCGACGGCCTCGCGGATCATGCGCAGCGCGGCCCAGGCATTCCGGTAGCTTTCTAACGCGGCCTTGAGCGCTTCATCGTCCATGGCTTTCGCTTCACTCGGTGGATCTCGTAGAGCCTGTAAGAGACCACTTCACCTTCCACATAGATCGGCCGCCAAATCCCGCCACCCTCGGGATCGTCGAACTCGCGATAGGTCCGCGTGCCGGCGTGCAGGATCTCGCCAAAGCGGGCGCGGGCTTCGTCGAGGGTGATAGTCGCAGCCATGTGGCGATCATGGCAGGCCCGGATTACCGGGCGGTTTAGCGGACCCGCCTTACACGCTGGCGCAAAGTTGTCGCTACACTTAGCCTCCCGCGACCCGGCCAGCGTCTGTCAGTTTCACCCACGCGCCAGGTCCAGCAGCATTGCCGTGCTCATTCCCGCGCTCGACCAAGCCGCGCGCCTCAAGCAGGGCAAAGACCCGGCCGGGGTTGATGCCGTCTGCCCGCGGCCGGTAATGCCGTGGGTTCTTCCTCGGAGGGGAATAGCCTCGGCCGTACCCTAGGAGTTTCATGTTCCGCAGATCCGCCGCGGCTTGAACATCGCCGGCCGCCGCGGCCGCCTCGGTCCTGGCCCGCCGCGCCACTGCGTGCTCGGCGCGGGCCTTGTCGCGGCTGACGGTCTCCAACTCAAGGCCGCCTTTCCACGCCACCTCTAGGATTGACCAGACATAGAACGGCCCGCCGTCCCCACGCTCGATCTCGAGCGCCCGCATGGCCTGCAGCAACAGGCGTTGCCTTCTCCCCAAGCCTCGGCTCATGCTCTAAGTGTAGTGACAACTCCGCCACTTGAGAAGACCGCGCGTTCCTGATCCGTTCTCTTCCGGCTAGCATGCCTACATGGATTGGGATCCGAGACGCATTGCGAATGCGGCGCGCCGAATGAACGAGCGCCAGCGCTTCAGCGTGTCCGGCGAGCTGCGCATGCTCGTCATCACGGCTCTATGGGAATACATCGATCGGCGCCGGCCTCACCCCGAGTTCACCGTCGACGAATGGGACGCAAGGGGCGGGAAACATCGCCGCGTGATTGCTGGAGCGTTCGATATGGCTGTCGCGCGGGCCGCGTTCGACGCTGCAGCCGCGAAGTGGCCCGATGCCATCCTGACGCTGCGCAACGGCGCCCGTGTGGTCCAGGAATGGCCGAAGCTGGAGTGAGGTGCCCGGTCTCGCCGCCCTTTTGTTCCCGCGCCTCCCAAGCCGTCGAGTGAGCGGCCTGGGCAAGATCGGGAGCGCTTGGATCCTCAGTTCCATGCCGCCCCGGCTGCCGTGCTCGAGCTCGTAGGCGCGGGAGCCATGAAGGGGTCGGCCGGCTGATTGGTGTTGTTGGGCTTGCACATCGCGGCCCGGCACTTCTTCGCGATGTCCAGCTTCTCCTGCATGATCTGGTGCTTGTGAGCCTTTGAGCCGATGGACATGGTGGCGCTGCTGCCAACTGGCAGGGGCGGGGTGACTGCGGTCGGGGTGCGGGTGGGAATGGCCATGACAATCTCCGTTTGGGTTCGGGTTTGAACAGTCACGAAGATATCGATCCGGCCGGGACCGTTTGTGCGTTTTCGCACATCGCAATTGATCCTCTTTTGGATCGGGAAGCGAGGCCTCTGCCGCCTCACGCTCCGCCACATCGCGGCGCTGGCCGGCGCCTGTAAGTCGACCGTGGGCAATGCAGTGAGCCAGGCCGTGAGCCTTGGCCTACTCAGGTCGGAATAGTGGCGCCTGTCCGCGTTCCGATCGGCGCCGAACACGGTCACGATCTGTCGGCTGAGTGGCTGGCCTGGCCCCGTCTTGCCACGCGCCGAACCTCGAACGATCCAAAGACCAAGAGGGGTGCGGTTAAAACCGTACCCAGCACGCCTTCAGATCAAAAACACTGGACCAGCGCGCAGGCTGAAAAGGGCTCTGCGGGGATAATTATCGCAAAACGGGCCAATGCCTGGCAGATATGGGGAGGACGGTCGGCCGTGAACGAAGACAATGAGCGACTACACCGTAAGCGGCGCCGGGCACCCACCTTTTCGACGAGGCCGTGAGGGTCGAGTTCGACGATCTCTGAGGAGATCGTTTTGTGTCTATGGTCGAGCATATGGTCGAGCCGCCACGGGTGGTCCGGCGGCTGGAGGTGATCACGGGCGTCGGTGGTGGTCGGCGCCGCTGGTCGGCAGCGGAGAAGAGGCGGATCACCGCGGAGGCGATGGTGCCCGGCGCGGTGGTGTCGGAGATCGCTCGCCGGCACGGGATGAGCCCGCAACATCTGTTCACCTGGCGGCGAGAGGCTCGGCGGGTCGCAGGGCTCCCGACGACATCGATGTTCGTGCCGGCGGTGGTGGACGACGGCCGCGTAACCGCCCCCGAGCCGCGGCCGCGACGGTCACGACGGCGATCATCGTCGAACGGGATCGAGTTGGAGATCGACGGCGTCGCGGTCCGGGCGACCTGGGCAAGGAGAGCGGGGCCGACAGAAGATGACCGAGCCGGACGGGGAACTCGGCCTGTTCACGCAGCACGACCCGCAGTGGCAGGCGAACCACGGCGGCCCGCGTGACCCGCAGCCGGGCAACATCGGCGGCAGCCACCGGGACACCCAGGGCGGGCCGGAGGACGACCGCGGCACCGCCCTGCCGCTCGCCGCCACGCCGCCCGGCGCCGCTCCGCGCAGCTCAGCCGCGGGCGACAGTACAGACATGACGGTCGCGCGGTGTACGTCGCCGCCGACCCGTCCAACCCCGGCCAGAACGCCCTGTTCGTCGGCGGAGCAACGGCGACGACACCATCGTGGTGCAGCGGGGACGACGGCGGCGTACCTCGACGTGGTCATCAACGGCGTGGACAAGGGGCAGTTCGCCGTCAGCAGCGGCGCGGGCCGATCGGCCGGATCATCGTTACGGCAACGACGGGAACGACACGATCACCATCAACGCGAACGCGGGGCTATCGACGCGGTGCTCTACGGCGGGGACGGGAACGACACGATCACCGGCGGCGCCGGGAACACCTTCATCGACGGCGGCGACCGGCGACGACGTGCTCAACCCGGCGGCAGCCGGGACGTCCTGGTCGGCGGCCTCGGCCAGGACACGCTGAACGCCGGCAACGACGACGACATCCTGATCGGCGGGGTGTACCTGTTCGGCGGGGACCTCGATGCCGTCTCGCCCTGATGGCGATGTGGAAGAGTTCGGCATCCTACGCCCAGCGGCTCGCCGACATCCGGACCGGCGGGGCGGACGGGCTGTACGCCTTACAGACCTCGACGGTCCTCGACGACGGGGTGGCCGACTACCTCTACGGGAGACCAGGGGCAGGACTGGTTCTGGGCGTACCTGCTCGACATGAACGACCAGCACGGGAACGAGACGAACCAGTGACGGGAACCGCGGGTGCCATGGGCTTCGGCCGGTAAGATGTCGTCGAAGATCGGTCCCGCGGCCGGCCGCGGGATCGGTGCGCTCGCCACCGGGGTGGCCGCGGATGTCCGCACCGGTTGGGTCGACCTGGGCGAACACACGTGCCCGAACACGGCGCGGGCGGGCAGCCTGATCGCGGCACCGATGTCGGTCGGCCGGCTGGAACCGACTCGATACTGTCTCCGGGCTCCGGACGAACCGTCCGGTGACGCGGCGGAAGGCGGGACCGGCGATTTCGCGTTGCCCGCCGTCCCCCCGCGGTTTCGCTCATCGGTCCGGTTCCGGTGCCTGCTCGAAGCGGCTCGAGCCGCGGACCGTCGTGCCGCCGCCCAGATTGCTCCCACTCGCCGTCGACGAGTCGCGAAAGTTCGCCGCCTGGCGTATCGCGGCCGAACCCTCGGGCCATGCCCCCGGCAAGCCCGGGGGTGCGGCCACGTCTCGCACGTCCCGATTTTCGGTCGGCGACGACCTTCGGTCGGGGGTTCGGGCCGTTCGGGGAGGGGCGTGCGCCCCTGCGTGGCGGCAACAGGCGCCGTGGCATCGGCGCCGGGAACACTGAGGGTTAAGGTCGGGTACCGTAGGCAACCCGCGGGAAGTCGCCGAGCTTGCTCAAGTGGATGACGGTCCGGCGGCCCGGGGGGACCGTCGGACGCTGGCCAAGGAAAACCCCCGGCCGGTGGGGCGGCCGGTGGTGCGGGCCAACAACCGTGGGGCGACGGCAGGCGAGTCGCGGGCGGCGGCCGGCGAGTCGCGGACGGCCGACCCGATCGGGGGGCACCGGCGACCATTGCCCCTCTACCAATACCAGCGAGCGTCGACCCGAATCCCGGACACGGAATCCGAGATTCTTTCCGGACCCCCATCCGCCGGCCACCGAAGCTCAACCCGACTGCGGGTGGGGCGAGCGTGGCGCAATGGATTCAGGCGACCGCCGACCTTCGCCGGGCGGTCGCTACCGGGCGGGCGGCCGGGCGCCGTCAGACTGCTCCGATCACCAGTTCGGACACGTCGCGGGCGGCCAGCCGCCGCCGGAACTGGATGCCCGCCACCGCCGTCCCGCCGGGCTCCGCCACGCACCACTGGACGACGGCCGTCCCGTCGGCCTCCCAGGCCTGGCTCGCGGGACGGAGCCGCACGGCCACCCGGTCCCCCGCCGGACGTGGCCGCGTAACCGGATCCCGGCCCCGACTGTGCTCAGGTCCATCAGCTCGATGACCACGTCCGGGCCGAGGCCGAGGACGCCGCGGCGGACCTCGATCCGGGTCCCCGCCCGCGGCCGCCGGCGGTCGAAAAGTCGGCGGTCGGCCCAGGGCGTCGAATCGGCATCCGCGGCGACCGTGGGCGCGGTGGCCGGCACCATCACTCGCCCGCAACACTCCGTCCACCGGCCCTCGGCGATGCGCCGCACGGTGTCGGCCGGTGTGGCTCCGCTCCTCCGGCCCGAACCCGGGGGACGGAGGTGCGGAAAATGCCGGGCACCGGCCGATTCTGCCGGCGATGGTTCCTCGCCGGCGTCGAATTGTGGGCGGCCGGGCGCCGTCGGGTCGGGGACATCGGTGGTCATCGCAATCACGGATGGTGCAAGAGTGGTGGGAGGCGGCGGGGGGCGGGCGGCGGTTCGGGCGGGTGCCCATTCACTCAATTGCGGAAACCCTGGCGACCGAACCGGAACCGCGGCACGGTTTACACGGCCGCCGGCGAACGACCCGGCGGTGCCTTGCCGAAATTCCTCGGCGAGAGGTGCGGCGTCGGCCGGGGACCGACCCTGGCGGAATCCGTTCCAACCCGCGAACGTTCCGGCTCCTCCCCGTAATAAAACCGCCGCCCCGAGTGCGACGGTATTTGTGAAACGGACCATCTGGGGGCCCGGCGGCACCGCGCCCGGCCAATCGCCCCCGGAGGAGCATCGCGCGGTGGCCTGGCCCCAGGCCCGCGGCGTTTATGTGCTCGCTATAGCCCGCACCCCCCACCGGAGACTCGTGGGCGTCAGCCCACGCCGGGCGGATTTCGTGGCACAGACAAGCGGGCCGTTACACCGGCGAAATTCGTGTTTCCACGGAGTTGGGTCGCGAAAGCGACCTATAGTCGAAGTGCATTCCAATTGCTCCCGCCTTGACCGATACCGTGCGCCAAGCCGGTGCGGTGCCGTCATGCCGCCCATTCAAGAAAACGCCGAGCCGATCCCGGCGTACCGCCTCGTCGCGCGGCTCGGCCGCGGCGGGTTCGGCGAGGTGTGGAAGTCCGAGGCGCCCGGCGGCATCCCAAGGCCATCAAGTTCGTCCACGGCGACCTGGACGGCCTCGAGCCGGGGCCGCCGCCGCAGGAGCAGAAGTCCCTCCACCGGGTCAAGGAGATCCGCCACCCGTTCCTGCTGTCGATGGAGCGGATCGAGGTGGTCGACGGCCAGCTCGTCATCGTCATGGAGCTGGCCGACAGGAACCTGTGCGACCGGTTCGCGCGAGTGCCGCGACGCCGGCCTGCCGGGCATCCCGCGGGACGAGCTGCTCCGCTACATGGAGGAGGCGGCCGAGGTCCTCGACCTGATGAACGACGCAGCACCAGGCTCCAGCACCTGGACGTCAAGCCGCAGAACCTGTTCCTCGTCGACCACCACGTCAAGGTCGCCGACTTCGGCCTGGTCAAGCGACCTCGAGCGGCGAGCGCGCCGGCCTGACCGGCGGCGTCACCCCGATGTACGCCGCGCCGGAGACGTTCTACGGCGTCGGTCAGCCGGCACAGCGACCAGTACAGCCTGGCCATCGTCTACCAGGAGCTGCTGACCGGCGAGCGGCCGTTCGACGGGCAAGAACATCCGGCAACTCGCTCATGCAGCACCTGACGGCGCCGCCGGACCTGCGCCGCTGCCGGCGGGCGACCGGCCGGCCGTCGCCCGGGCCCTGGCCAAGACGCCGGACAGCGGTTCCCGAGCTGCACCGCCTTCGTCCGCGCCCTCTTACCCGGCCCGCTCGCCGGCGGTCGCGACCTCCGCCCGAACGGCGCGGCGACCGCCCCGAGACGATGGCCGACACCCTGGAAAGCTTCCGCTCGACGCCGGGCCCGGCCGGCGGCCGGTCGCCCCCGTGCCGGCCTGCGGGATCGACGCCGACCGGCTCGCCACCCGGCGCCGTCTCCAACCTCGGCATGACCGTCGCCCGGACCCTCGGAGGAGCGCGTCCTGTACCCGGCCGTGGTCGTCGGCCTCGGGGCACTTCGGCCTGGCCGCGCCTGCTGGCAGCTGCGCGGCTACCGGTTCCACGACCGGTTCGGCCGGCCTCGAACCGGCCGTCCTGCGTGCGCTTCCTCTACGTCGACACCGACGCCGAGGCCGTCGCGGCCGCCGCAGGCCGGTGGTCCCGAGCTAGGCGCTTCGCCCCCGACGAGGTCGTACTCGCCTCGGCCCGTTGCCCGCCGGTGTCGCACTACCGCCGGATCGGCCGTCGAACCGGCTGCGGCGAAACTGGCCGCGCCGGAGAGCTCTACTCGGTGCCGCCCTCCCGGGTGACGGGCCGCGCCGCTCGGCCGGCTCGCCACTCGCCGGCAACGTCCATGCGACTCGGCTCGGGCGGCCCTGGCCGAGTTCGCGCGCGCCGGCCGCCCTCGACGAGGTCTACGCGACGGTCAACCGGCCGGCCTGGCGCGCGGGACCGTCCGCGCGTCTACGTCGTCGCCTCGGCCGTCCGGCGGGTGCGAGCAGGCTGCCCGACCTCGGCTCCGCGCACCGCCGGCTGCTCGGGCGATGCGGCCGAGCGCCGAGGCCACGTCGTCGGCCTGGTCCGCGGTCCCATTTCCCAGTGCCGGCGACGCCCGACCGGTGAATGCCGGCCGGGCCCTGGAGGGGCTGCCCGGCGGGCGCGACCGGACCTGCATGGCCTACGAGGTGCGCGGCCTGGGGCCGGCCGACCGACCGGACGCGGGCGCGCGGCCGGCCGTTCCGGCGGTGTCGCCTGCTCGACCAGCGGCCGCCGCGCGGTGACGGCCGCCCACCTGCTGTTCGCGGAGGCGTTCACCCGGTCGGACCAGGCCGCCGTCACCCGGACCGGTCCGCCGCCGCCGGACTCTCCGTATGCGGTCGGCCAAGGCTCCGCCGGGTGCCTGGCCGCGGGACCAGGCCTGCTCGTCGGCCGTGGCGGGCCGCCTGGCCCGCGACACCCTCGCCGGGTGGACGGGCCCGTCGGCCGCCGGCACGACCGACGCGGTGGCCTGGGCGGATTCGAGCGGGGAGTGGGTGGACCGCCGGCTCGACCCGGAACTGGTCTCGGACCGGGCTCGTGTTCGGGGCCGCCCAGAAGCTCGCCGGGTCGATCGACCCGCTGATTCAGGAGGTCGTGCTGCCGCGGGGCGCCGTCGGCCACGGGCCCGGAGCTGACGCGGCGGGGGCCGCCCTCGACCGGCTGATCGAACTGTTCGGGTTGCGGTGGGGGCGGACTGAGTCCGGGAGGGCGGTCGGGCCGGGGCCGCGCTGGCGGCGCCCGCCTGGCCGAGTTCGGGACGGCGGCCGACTCCCGGCCCTCGTCACCCTCGTCGTCTCACTCGCCGAAAAGCCGGGCCTCCGCGTGGGTGCCGCCCAGGAGGCGGTCCGCCGGCTCGGCCGAGCGGCTGGCCGCCGCCTAGGTACGGTTGAGGGCGAGTCGGCCGGGCTGGCCGACGAGGCCCGCGCCGGGTTCGCGGCCCTGCGCGACCTCCTCGCGATTCCCGTCCTCACCGGCAAGAGCGTGGGCAAGGCGCGACCCCCGTCCGACTTTTCGACCCGGGCCGCCCAGTGGGCGAAGACCCGGGCCCGCCAGCTCCGCGACCGGGCGGCCGGCCGATTTCTACCGGAGGTTCCTGGCGACGATCCCGCAGTCGAGCCGAGTCGAGCTGGTGGCGAGCGGGCCTGGACGGCGCTGACCGGCGAGCTGTCCGCCCCCGTGACGCTGGCGCCCCGCCGGCCGACGAGGCGTGCGAGTACCTGTTCCCGTACGCGGCCGGCTCGTTCGACCAGGCCCTGGACCGGCTGGCCGGGGGTTCGGCGAGGGGACCGCGGCGGGAGTTCGACGACCTGGTCCAGTCGAAGTTGCGCAAGCGCCGGCCTGGGGCATCATTCAGGTCGCCGCCCGGCCGGAAGATCCGGCCGCGCGGCTGGCCCGCGTCCTCCGCGGCCGAGGCCGAGCGGTTCGTAACGGCGGGCCAACCGCATTCGGCGCCCAGGCCCTGGTCATGGAGCAGTTCCCCGACCGGGCCGAGCTGCAGGGCCTACCTCGGCCGGGCTTCGACCGGGCGGGCCCGCGGCCGTGCCCGTGGGGCCGACCGGTGACCGGCTGACGGTCGCTGGGTTTGCGGACGACCGGCCGGTCAGCAGGTCGGCGAGCAGGTCCGCAGACCTCCGCGACGGCCAGGTGCTGGAGGCCGCCTTGACGAGGAGCTCGTCGTCCGCCGGGAGTGGCGCGTGTTCTCGGCGAGTGCGCCGTTCGGGCCGCGGGCCTGGCGCGGCCCGGGGCCGGCTGGCCGGCCGGCCGGCCGGTGGTCAGTTGTCCGTAACCGGCGTGCAAGCGGGTCTCCGGCGGCGACCTCCTGCGCGCTCCGCCCGCCGTCATCCCGTGCCGGTTCACGCCTCGCGGTCAGGGGGCGGCTTCGCGGGCGGTGCCCGAACGGCGCGGACCGCCGCCGGGCGGCGACCACTCCCGGGCCCGCCCCGGCCGGCGGGGCGAGGCAGGTCCGGGCTTTTCCGTGTCGAGGGTCGACTGGGCCGGGCGAACCGATGGGGCCCGCGGGTCG
>CAWGMF010000011.1:0-149275 GCA_963823605.1 uncultured Alphaproteobacteria bacterium
CGGGCCGACGGGGCGCATTCGTCGTCGTGCCAACCTGCCGCTCAGAGCATCGCATTGAGTGCCGAGCTTGTTCATCGGCGTGCCTCCCAAGCTTGCCGCGGTGCAATGCCGTTGACGCCGGGCAGAAGCCAGATTGGCGGACGCGCGGTTCGAGGGTAGGAGCTAAGCAGGAGGAGACGGCAATGCTGATCGGGCCAAGACCCGGCGTTGTGGAACCGAGCGCACGCGCGGGAACCACGTCCATGATTCGTCGCGGTCTTCGATGTCGGCAAGACCAACCTGAAGCTCACCGCGGTTGACGAGGCCGGACGACGGCTCGAGACGCTCACCACGCCGAACCGTTCTTCCCGGGGCCGCCCTATCGGCACCACGATCTCGATCGCGTGAGGACTGGCTCGTCGACGGCCTGCGCGACCTCGGGCGGCGGCACGACATCTGCGGCGATCGTCGCCCGCGGCCACGGATCGGGCGGCGTCCTGGTCGACGACGACGGACCGGTCATGCCGATGATCGACTACGAGCAGGACGCCGCCCGCTGAGGTCGACGACCGACTACCGGCGGATCGCCGGATCGTTCCGCGAGCGCGGCAGCGCCATCCTGCTCGGGCGCCGCACATCTGGCGCGGCAGATGCTGTGGCTGGAGACGGGCTGGCCCGAGGCTTTCGCAGCGGCCGGGCCTTCCTGGCCACCCCGCAATACTGGGCCTGGCGGCTGTCGGGGATCATGGCCAGCGAGGTGACGAGCCTCGCGGCCCAGTCGCACCTGTGGTGCGCCATCGACGGCCGACCCGGATCGTCGCCGACCGGGGCTGGGGAGCCTGATGCCGCCGCTGCGGCCGGCGTGGGCGACGCTCGGGACGCTGCAGCCGGACTTGTGCGAGCGCACCGGCCTTGCGCGGTGAAAAGCGTCTGCGGCATCCACGACAGCTCGGCCAGCCTCTACGGCTACCAGGCCGCCGGCCTCGCCGACATGACTCTGGTGTCGACCGGAACCTGGATCGTCGGCATCAGCGACCGGCACGGGCCTGTCCTCGACGCCGAGCGGCCCGGCATCTGCAGCAATGCCGACGTGAAGGGCAGCTGATGCCCGGCATGTTGACCATGGGCGGCCGCGAGTTCGGCATCGTTGCCGGCGACGCCAGGGGCACCGGCCGTGGCCGACATGGCGCGGCTCGTCCAGAGCCGGACCATGGCGCTCCCGAGCTTCGGCTGCGACGACGGCCTGTTTCCCGGCACGGCGCGGCGCGGCGCGATGGAGGGTCCGCTCGCCGACGACCCGGCGTTGCGGATGAGCCTCGCGGTGCTCTACGCGGCGTTGCTGACGGACCGCTGCCTCGCCATTCTGGACGGCGGAGCGACAATCGTGCTGGACGGCACCTTCGTGCGCGATCCGCTGTACGGCGCGCCGTCGCGGCCCTGAACCCCGGCCGGCGCGTGCTCGTCAACCCGGACCAGTACGGCCTCGCCACCGGCGCCGCCCTGCTGGCCTCGCACGAGAGCCGCGGGGCGCCGGCCGCGACTCGACGTTCAACGCCCGCAGCCCCTGGCGCTCACGGACTTTTCCGCCTATCGGGCCGACTGGCTCGAGCGGGCCAACGAGGAGAAGCCAAGTGACCGACGATCTCGCTCTGCGCCGCGACATGGTGGCGACCTGCCGCCGCATGAACGAGAGCGGCATCAACCAGGGCACCGCCGGCAACCTGTCGGTGCGCAGCCAGGCGGGGTTCCTGATCACCCCGACCTCGCTGCCCTACGACCAGATGGAGCCGGCCGACCTCGTGCAGATGGCCTTCGACGGCACCTACGAAGGCCGGCGCCGGCCCTCCTCCGAATGGCGCTTCCACCGCGACATCCTGGCGGCGCGCCACGACATCGACGTCGTGCTGCACTGCCACTCGGTCTATGCGACGACGCTCGCCGTGCATCACAAGACCATCCCGAGCTTCCACTACATGACCGGGGTCGCCGGCGGCACCACCATCCGCTGCGCCAGATACGCGACCTTCGGCACCCAGGCGCTGTCCGACAACGCGCTCGAGGCGCTCGAGGGCCGGCTCGCCTGCCTGCTCGGCCAGCACGGGCAGATCTCGCTCGGCAAGACGCTGGCCTCCGCGCTGGCGCTCGGCATCGAGGTCGAGACCATCTCCCGGCTCTACGTCCAGGCGCTCACCCTCGGCGAGCCGCCGATCCTGTCCGACGAGGAGATGGAGCGCGTGCTCCAGCAGATGAAGAACATGAGCTACGGCCAGGCGCCCGACCTCGAGGGCGTCAACGACATCGCGCGGCCGAAGTCTGCAGCCATGTAGCCGGTGTGTCGTAGGCGGCTTCGTCGCCCCGGAGTTCCGGCGATCACGGGTCCGGGCGCGGACATGAGCGACGCCGACCAGGACTGAACAAACCTCACCGACCTTCCTCGCTCACGAGACCGCCGTCTTCGGAGGCCAAGCGCGATGAAGGCACCGGTCGGGGCCCTTGTTGCCAGTTGTGCCCGAACCCCCGTCCAGAACGGTGCCGAAGTTCACGCAGGGTCGTGAGAAATACAAAGAAGAGGCAGCAACTCGCTTCCAAAGGGCCTAGTTTCGCATCATCAACGCGAGCTCAGGGAGTACTGCGACAAATAGCCGGTCCGGAACGTGATCCGAGGAGAGTGAGTTCGTTTCCCGAAGCGGTCACAAATCCCTGAACTCCTGAGGAAGCAGCATGGCAACGCAATCCCGCTCGCTCGCCGTCGTTACCGGCGCGTCGACCGGCATCGGCTACGAACTCGCCAAGCTCTGCGCCAAGAACGGCTTCGACTTGTGGTGGCGCCGACGGACCAAGATCAATGAAGCGGCGCGGGAGTTCGAGGCGCTCGGTGCGAAGACGTCGGCCGTCGAGACCGACCTCGCGACGCTGCGAGGGCGTCGACAAACTCTACGCGGCGATCGGAGGCGGCGTCCGGTCGACGCGCTGCTCGCCAATGCCGGCCGCGGCCTCGGCAGCGGCTTCCTCGACCAGGACTTCGACGACGTGCGCCACGTCATCGACACCAACATCACCGGGACCCTCTACCTGCTGCAGAAGGTCGGGCGGGACATGGTGCGCGCGAGGAGGGGCGCATCCTGATCACCGGCTCGATCGCCGGCTTCATGCCCGGCACCTACCAGGCGGTCTACAACGGCACGAAGGCGTTCATCGACTCCTTCTCCTTCGCGCTGCGCGACGAGCTCAAGGATAGCGGCGTGACCGTGACCTGCCTCATGCCGGGCGCGACCGAGACCGAGTTCTTCGAGCGCGCCGACATGATGGACACCAAGGTCGGCACGGCGAAGAAGGACGATCCGGCCGATGTCGCGCAGACCGGCTTCGACGCCATGATGCGGGGCGACGGCGATGTCGTAAGCGGCTGGCAGAACAAGCTGCAGACGGCGATCGCGTCCGTGACCCCGGCGGGCATCCTGGCGCAGATGCACAAGAATATGGCCGAACCGGGCACCGCCAAGCCGTAAGACCGCAGCGAAGCGATTGCGTCGCCCGTCCACTTGCTCTAGCCCGCCCCAGACAGCCCTGGACAGGATACCGAATGACCATACGCGTTCACGTGGGCGACCTGCCCGATGGCCGCAGCTACGGCGAAAGCGTGGCGATCGACACGGAGACGCTCGGCCTCAACCCGCACCGCGACCGCTTGTGCGTGGTGCAGCTATCGGGCGGAGACGGCACCGCCGACGTGGTGCAGATCGCGGCGGGCCAGCGCAGCGCGCCGAACCTGCAGCGACTTCTCGCGGACCCGCAGCGTGGCGAAACTCTTCCACTACGGCACGGTTCGACATCGCCGTGATGTTCAACGCCTTCGGCACCATGACGGCGAACATCTACTGCACCAAGATCGCCTCCAAGCTGGTGCGAACCTATACGGACCGACATGGACTGCGCGACCTCTGCCGCGAGCTGCTCGGAATCGACCTTTCCAAGCAGCAGCAGTCGTCCGACTGGGGCGCGCAGACACTGACCGAAGCGCAGATCGCCTATGCGGCCTCGGATGTCCTGCATCTCCACGCGCTGCGTTCCCGGCTCGACACGCTGCTCGCGCGCGAGGGCCGGGCCGGATATGGCGCAGGCCTGTTTCGAGTTTCTGCCGACGCGCGCCGTGCTCGACCTGCGGGGATGGCCCGATACGGACATCTTCGCCCACGAGTAGCGGTGCGGAAAGGTCGCCTTAACTTGGCCATGCCCATAGTGTTGACAGCGCATCACCCGCCAGCCAACCATCGGACGCGTCCTCCCAGCTCTGCGATGACCGACAGCGTCCTCCTCCCCGGCCCGAGCCGGTTGTCTACGACGCCGATCGGGCGACAAGACGGAGGCGTTCAAGCGCGCGGCGAGCCATTCACTGAGGGTGCGCCGGCTGCGCCGGTGATCCTGGTGGGCGCGATCGGCTCTGGCGCAGGGGTCGATGTGTTCGCCTTCTTCGATCCGTTCCGGGCGTGTTCCTGCCGGCGGGCGTGTCGATCGACAGCGCCGGGCTCAACGGCTCGACCGTCACCATGGCGCACCCAAAAATGTCCGGCTATCGCAAGGACGGCCGGCCCTACGACTTCACGCGCAGAATCGGCCGTCCAGAACCTGAAGACGCCGAGCGTCCTGCAACTGAACACCCTCGATGCGCATGTCGGCGATGACCGACGAGCGTCGCGCACATCGCGGCCGACGTCGGGCGTATACGACACCACCAAGGAACTCATGGATCTGAAGGGCAACATCCACATCACCAGCGAAACCGGTGCCGATATCCGCATGCGAGTCCGCCCACATCGAGTTCAACGGCGGCAACGTGGTCAGCCAGGAGCCGGTCGACCGTCTCCATGCCGAGCGGGACCGTGACTTCCGACGCCATGCACATGACCGGCAACGGGGCCGATGTGACGTTTCGTGGGTCATGTCCATTCGGTCATGCAGCCGGCGGGTCGGCTGCTGCGCCGGGCGGGCGAAGGCGAAGCCCGAGATCGTTCCGAGAAGTCCGGGGCTGTGGCCTTGGCGGCGTCGGCTGTCGCGCTTGCGGCCTCACGGTCGCGTGGCCGGCAGCGGCCGACGCATCCAAGAATGCGCCTCCCTCCATGCTGCCGGGCACCTCGTCGCACGAGCCGATCAACATCGATGCCGGCAAGCTCGACTACTTCGACAAGGAACAGAAGCTGGTCTATTCGGGCGGCGTTGTGGCGGTGCAGGGCGACTCGACCCTCAAGGCGTCCGAACTGATGATCTACCTCTTAAGGGATCCGGCAAGCCGGGACGCAAAGCCAGGCCGAAAGGCGAGACCGCGGCCGCGGCGGCGAGCAGCGGATGGCGACGCGGCATCCGCGCAGCTGGCAGTTCCTCGGTCAAGCATATGGACGTCAAGGGGCCCGTCACCTGATCTCGAAGGATCAAGTCGGCACGGGCGACAACGGCAGCTACGACAAGGCGGAAAACAAGGTGACGCTGACCGGCAATGTCACGTTCAGCCAAGGCACCAACGTGACCAAGGGCGACGGCTCGTCTACGACCTGACCAGCGGCCAGGCGCAGGTTTTCTCGGGCCAGACGACGGACCGGGTGCAAAGCGTGTTCACGCCCGGCTCCGGAAGGCCCGACGTGGCAGCGCCAGGGGGAGCACGGCCGTGCAAGAAGAAAGCCTCCAATCGAGGCCGAAGCCCGGCGGGACGGCGAGCGCCCAGTAGGCGAGCTGTTGCGTCGTCGTCGCCTGTGCCCATCTTGACCCCGGCCACTCCGCACTTCAGAGATTGCTTGACGTGCCTGTTGCTTCCCCCGACCGGTACGCCGATCGGAGCCCCTGCACGGCACTGGTTCGGGCGCCGTGACCGCCTGGCGGCTTCCGTTCGGCGGGCGCGCGGCGGTGGCCGAGCGGCGTCGGATCGAGCCCGGCGGTCGCCGCACTGCTCCGACCGTGACGCTGTCCTCGGCTTCGGTGGGCCGGACGACGGACGCGTCTCCGCCGTCCCGCCCTCGTCGCGGATGAGGCCGGCGTGCTCGGGCGTGCACAATCTCGGCAATCGTACAAGGCGCGCCGGGTCGTTCAGGACGTCAGCATCTTCGGCGGCGGGGCGAGGCTGTCGGCCTGCTCGGCCCCAACGGCGCCGGCAAGACGACCGTATTCTATATGATCACGGCCTGGTTCGGCCCGACAAGGGGCGGATCGAACTCGACGGGCACGATGTCACCGGGCTGCCGATGTATCGCCGCGCCCGGCTCGGCATCGGCTATCTGCCGCAGGAAGCCTCGATTTTCCGCGGCCTCAACGTCGAGGACAACATCAGGGCGGTGCTGGAGATGACCGTTCCCGACAAGGCGCGCCGGGAGGCGGAACTCGACGAACTGCTGCACGAGTTCAACATCGAGAAGCTGCGCAAGACGCCCTCCATCGCGCTTTCGGGCGGTGAGCGGCGACGTTGCGAGATCGCCCGCGCGCTCGCCGGCCACCCATCGTTCATGCTGCTCGACGAGCCGTTCGCCGGCATCGATCCGATCGCGGTGGGCGACATCCAGGACCTCGTGCGGCACCTCAAGGGCCGCGGCATCGGCGTGCTGATCACCGATCACAACGTGCGCGAAACCCTTGGTCTCATCGATCGCGCGTACATCATTCATTCCGGCCATGTCTTGACGGAGGGCAGTGCCGAGGAGATCGTCGCCCACCCGGACGTTCGGCGCTATTACCTCGGCGACGACTTCCGGATGTAGCATCGGCCGCGGCCGGCTCATTTTTGATCGAAGCCGCTCGGTTTGTGGGCACAAGCAAGAAACGTGCTATAAGCACTCGACCGCTTGCTGACGGCGGTCGGTTCAGCGTTCGGGTCTGCTTGATGGCATTGTCTGCCAAACTGGTCATGCGGCAGGGTCAAACCCTGGTGATGACGCCGCAGCTGTTGCAGGCCATCAAGCTTCTTCAACTCTCCAACGTTGAACTCGCCTCCTTCATCGAAGAGGAGCTCGAGCGCAATCCGCTGCTCGAGCGGATCGAGGAACGCCCGAGACGAAGTGCAGGAGCACGTCCAGAGGTGGACGGCGGCTTCAACGGCGAGCCGAGCGAGCACGACTGGTCATCCAACGAGTTCGCCACCAACCAGGCCGAACTCGAGTCGAGCCTCGGAACCGAATTCGGCAACACCTTCGACGGCGAGCGGGCCGAAGTCGCGTCCACGCCGCCGGCCGAAGTGCATGGCCTCAGCGCCACGTCTTGGACCGGCACCGGCGCGGGCAGCGGGGACGGTGGGGATGACACCGGTCTCGAAGGTTATCTGCACACGCCGCCGTCTCTGCACGACCATCTCGGGACGCAGCTCGCGCTCGTGGTGTCCGACGCTGGCGACCGTCTCATCGGTCAAACGATCATCGACGGCATCGACGATGGCGGTTACTTGCGCGAACCGCTCGACGGCCATTGCACTGCGGCTTGGCGCCGACCTGTCGCGCGTGGAGCGGATGCTCGCAATCATCCAGACGTTCGAGCCGACGGGAGTTGGTGCTCGGGACGTGGCCGAATGCCTGGGCTTGCAGCTCAAGGAGCGGACCGGCTGGATCCGGCCATGCAGGCCCTTTAGCCAACCTTCAGCTGCTCGCGAAACGAGACTTCGGCGCCTTGCGTCGGATCTGTGGGGTGGACGACGAAGACCTCGCCGATATGGCGGCCGAGATCCGGCAGCTCGACCCCAAACCCGGGCGGGCCTTCGGGGGTGCGGTGATCCAGAGCGTCGTCCCGGACGTCTACCTTTGGGCGGCCGCCGACGGCTCCTGGAACGTCGAGCTGAACACCGATGTCTTGCCCCGCGTCCTTGTCAATCAGCGCTACCATGCCCGAGTGTCGAAGCGACCCGTCACCGATGCCGACAAAAGCTTCGTTGCCAACTGCCTGCAGACTGCCAACTGGCTGACCAAGAGCCTCGAACAGCGGGCTCGAACCATCCTCAAAGTCTCGAGCGAAATCGTCCGGCAGCAGGATGGTTTCTTTGCCAAGGGCGTCGAGCATCTCGGCCCCTGAACCTGCGCAGCGTGGCGGACGCCATCGGCATGCATGAATCCACCGTGTCGCGCGTGACGTCGAACAAGTACATGAGCACGCCGCGGGGGCTGTTCGAGCTGAAGTACTTCTTTACGGCATCGATCTCCTCGACCCTCGGGGGCGATGCCCATTCGGCCGAGGCGGTCCGCTTCCGCATCAAGCAGATGATCGATGGAGAAAAGCCGCAGAACGTTCTCTCCGACGACGCAATCGTGGCGCGACTGAAAGAGGCGAACATCGATATCGCCCGGCGCACGGTGGCGAAATACCGTGAAGGACTGCGCATTCCGTCGTCCGTGGAACGGCGCCGGGAAAAGAGCGTCAGGCTGGTGCAGGAGTCCGCGGTCGCGCGTTGACTTGCATTCGGCGCAAAACTAACGCTGGCGCCTTAGGGACGGAGGCCGCAGATGACGGTTCGGGTGTCGGGCAAAAACCTGGCCATTGGTGAAGCGCTTCAGGATCATGCCCAGCTTCGCATCGCGGCGGCGGTCGGGCGCTATTTCGACGGCCCGATCTCCGGGCATGTGGTGATCGAAACCGAGGGATCGGGTTACCGATCGGATATGACGCTCCACCTCCAATCCGGTCTGACGCTTCAGGTCGATGGGCGAGCCCACGACCCCTATCCATGTTTCGATCAGGCGGTTGAGAAACTGGAGCGGCGCCTCCGTCGCTACAAGAGCCGGTTGCGGGATCGCCACCCCGTCGGTGTACCCAACGACATCCCGTTGATGGCCGAGCGCACGATCGAACAACCGGACGAAGAGGATGCCGGCGCGGACTACAGTCCGGTTGTGGTGGCGGAGCGCAAGATGCCGCTGAAGGCGATGTCAGTGGCGTCCGCGGTCTCCGATCTCGATCTGTCAGGTGCTCCGGTCCTGGTGTTCCGCCACGCCGGAAACGGGCACGTTAACATCGTTTATCGACGCGCCGACGGACATATCGGCTGGATCGATCCTGCTGACGCGACTGATGGTGTCTGAGCTCGGCATGCGAATTGCTCGCTGCATCTGGCAGATGAGCTGACAGCCGGATCGAGGTTCGGCTGCAAGAACAGCGGAAAAGATGCCGACCGGACGGTTACGGGTTTGCAGCTGTGCGGCCTGGTTGGGGGGATTTGAATTTACCGATGCACTTGACCGATCTGATCGCGGCGGATGCCATTCTTCCCTCGCTCAGGGTGTCTTCGAAGAAAGCGGCCCTGCAAGGCATGAGCGATGCCGCGGGGCAGATTTCCGGCCTGCCCGCGGAGGACATCCTCGATGCCGTTCTGCAGCGTGAGGCCCTTGGCTCCACCGGGATCGGGGCGGGCATCGCCATCCCGCACGGCAAACTGGAGCGCTGCGGCCGGATCTTCGGCGTTTTCGCCCACCTCCAGAAGGCCGTTGATTTCGATTCGGTCGACGGCGCCCCAGTCGATCTTCTGCTGATGCTGATCGCCTCCGAAGCCGCGGGTGCAGATCACCTGAAGGCGCTTGCTCGGGTCGCCCGCTTCTTTCGCGACCCCCAGATCGGGGTCCGGCTTCGCGCGATGCGCGACGCCGAGTCGATCTTTGCCGTGCTGTCCGGCAGCGGAATCGAGACCCACGCAGCCTAGACGGACCGAATCAGCGGTGCCGCGGCGAACCTCTGGGGTGACCGGTCTTTAGGCCAGCTCGAGTTCAGCGCATTTCGCCTGAAGGATGGCCTGGTCGAACGGCTTCATGATGTAGGTATCGGCGCCGGCGTGCATCGCCCGGGCGATATGAGCGAGATCGTTTTCCGTCGTGCACAGAATGACCGTCGGCTGCGTCCCATCGGGCAAGCGGCGCAATTCGCGGAGGAACGTGAAACCGTCCATCACCGGCATGTTCCAGTCGAGCAGGATCAGATCCGGCATCGCGTAGCGGCAGGCCTCAAGGGCCCGTTCGCCGTCTTCTGCTTCGTCGGCCTGAAAGCCGATTCCTTCGAAGATGCGCCGCGCGACCTTCCGGATCACGTGTGAATCGTCCACGACGAGAACATGAGTCACGCGTCTGCCCCGAGTTGGTTCGGGCTCGCAGCCCGCGGCCGGCGAGCCTGCTCCCGCAGCCGTTCAGGCGGAGTCTGGCCGGATTAGGTTGCCAAACGATAAAGGTCCCTCGGATTTGTCGCGGACTGAGGGCATCCGAGGCCCGGCCTCGCTCCTCTCCGTGTCGCGCCGAAGCGCGCCCGTGACGAACTCGGACGGAGCTCCGAACTCCGAGCTCTAGACCGTCGAGCTTGCCTCATACACGGCCGAGGCGCTGTCGGCGGCGGGCTCCGCCTGCGTCTCGACGGCCTCGCGTGCCGTGATCAAGACCCGATTGGGCTCCTGGGTCAACGCGAGCGTCAGGCCGGCAGCACGGGCGACCAGGAAGGCATAGTAGGGCTGGATCGCATGCGCATCGAGCGACGCCGCCTTCGACGTTCCCCTCGACCAGCGCCGTCACGCCATGCGCGATCCGGATCTGCGTGCCGGTCGTTTCGACCTGCGCCATGGCACCGTCACGGCCGGTGGTGACCGTGATGACCCCGCCACGCGGAATGGCCGCGATGGCGATCAGACACATGTTGAGGATCAGCTTCACGTGGTTCTTCGGCATGAGCACGCGCTCGGCCTGCCAGTCGAGCTTGACGCGATCATCGGAGATCAGCCCCCGCGTCACGGCTTCGGCATCGCCCGTGTCGATGGAGGCGCCGACCGATCCGGCGGCGCCAAAGGCCAACCGGCAGAATTGCAGTTTGGCCGATGCCGTCGCGGCGCTCTTCTTGATCAGATCAAGGGCGAAGGCGCGCGTGTCGGCGTCCTTTTCCTCCTCGAGAACTTCGAGGCCGTTGACGATCGCACCGACCGGACTGATCACATCATGGCAGACACGTGAACACAAGCAGCGCTGCAAGGTCGAGCGGGTCGAGCGTCATGGTCATTGCAGCTCCAAGTCGGCGGGGCAGCCGTTCCGCACAGCGGTGACGGCCTGCGGGTTGCCCGATCCGCCGCGGGAGCGCACCGGAGGCGCCCGCGAATCAGGGTTTGCCGCGATCTCACCTTCTGTTATCGCAAGCAGCGGTGTTTTCAAACGCCGGCCCGTGCCTGCCGTTCCGCGGGCAAACCGAAGGCTCGCCGTGGCCCAACCGCGCCCTCAGACATGCCGCTTTGCCCTCGCGCGCTCGTCGCCTCGTGGCGGCGACTTCAACCTCCTGGCCGGCAAGGTTTGCCGGCATGACGGTGCGGGCGGGCGCGGTCGTGATGGACATCTACCGCGGTCACGCTGCCGTTCGCACCAAGGCAGACTTCAGTCCGGTGTGCGACGCCGACGAAAAGGCCGAAGCGCTGATCCAGGCCGAACTGGCTGGCGCGTTTCCCGGGGTTCCCGTTTTGGCCGAGGAAGCCGCGTCGGGGGGCGTTATGCCGGACGTCGACGGGCGTTTCATTCTGGTCGATCCCGTCGATGGAACGAAGGAGTTCCTCAACCGCAACGGGGAGTTCACGGTCAATATCGCCCTGATCGAGCACGGCGTGCCGCGGGCCGGCGCGGTCTACGCCCCGGCGCTCGGGCGTCTCTGGTTTGCCGGCGAAGAGGCTTTCGCTTGCAGCATCGCGCCGGGCGGGGACCTCCGTGGCGCGGCGATCGTGCCGATCCGGTCCCGGCCGAGTCCGGCGACGGGTTTCGTGGTCATGGCCAGCCGCTCTCATGCGGACCACCGCACGGAGGACTTCCTCAGCGGTTGCCGGTCGCAGACCGGCGCAATGCTGGTTCTTCGCTCAAATTCTGCGCGCTTGCAGAGGGGACGGCTGACGTCTACCCCCGCTTCGGCCCAACCATGGAATGGGATACCGCGGCAGGCGACGCCGTGCTTCGTGCAGCGGGGGAATCGTCTTGCGCGACGACGGGCACCCTTCGTCTACGGCAAGACGGATGCGGGCTATCGCAACGGCTCGTTCGTCGCCTGGGGGGACGCCGCCGATGGCGTCCGCCGGATGCGGGAGCCTGCGCCGGCCTGACCACCACAAGAGCGCCTTCATGCAGGGTTAACCACGCGGCCCGCAAAATGGGTCTGCGCGGAAGCGATCCTCGGAGCCGAATTCATGGTCAGATTTTCACGCCGTGACATGCTGCGCTCGGGCGCGTCCGCGGCCGCGGTTCTCGCTGCCGGCGGCGCGGCTCTGGCGGTTGAGGAGCGGCCGCATCGCTTTACGCCCGATGAATTGATCGACAACGGCCACAAGTTCTTCGGCACCATGTCGCGGGGGCTCGCGCAGGTGGTCGAGGAAGCGGTGCGGCGCTGGGGCCTGCCGAACGGCTACGTGCTGGGGCAGGAGGCTTCTGGCGCCGTGTTCGGTGGTCTGCGTTACGGTGAGGGCGTGCTCTACACCCGGAATGCCGGCGACCTGCACGTGTACTGGCAGGGCCCGTCGATCGGGTTTGATATGGGTGGCGACGGCGACCGCACGATGATGCTGGTCTACAACCTGCCCTCGACCCAGGGCATCTTCCGTCGTTTCGGGGGAGCCGACGGCTCGGCCTACCTCGTGGGCGGGTTCGGCTTTACCGCATTGACGGATCAGCAGGTGATCCTCGTGCCGATCCGCACCGGCGTCGGCGCTCGGCTCGGCGTCAGCCTTTCGTACCTGAAGTTCACCCCGCAGGCGACCTGGAACCCTTTCTGACAAGCGGGGCTTGAAAGGGCGATCCTGCGCAGACAAAGTTCGCCCCATGATCGAAACCGCCATGCTGGTCGCGCTGGGGTTCTTCGCCGCGACCGTGCTGGCGTTGCTGGTCATGCCGTTGGTGTCCCACCGAGCCGCGCGCCTCGCGGCACATCGCCTCGAGACCCTCGTGCCGTTGTCGGTCGAGGAAATCGCGGCCGAGCGGGACGGGATCCGCGCCGTGTCGGCGGTGGAACAGCGGCGGCTCGAGCAGAAACTCGAGTTGGCGGCGGCCGCCACTGCGGCTGCCGAACTCGAACTGGGTCGCCGCACCGCGGAGCTCGTGGGGGTGGAGCGGGCGCGTGAGGCGGAGGCGGCCGGGCGCGCCGCTCTTCTCGATGATCTGGTTCGGACGAGGGAGATTCTGGCCGCGGTCGAAGCGCGCCGGGACGAGTTCGAGCGAGAGTCCGCCGATCTGAAGGACCGCTTGGCGCGCGAAGAGCAGGAGCGTCGCACCGTCACATCGAAGCGGGACGAGTTCGAGGCTCTGAGCGAAGAGCGCCGGGGAACGCGTGGCGAGTCTGGAAACGCGGGTGGCAGGACTCGAGGCTCGGCTCGGCGACCGGCAGGAGGAGATCGAGCGGAACAGAGTTCAGTACGCCCGGCTGCGCGGCAGCTTCAACGAAACGGCGCGTGACCGCGATCTTGCCCGCAACGAATTGTTGCTCGTTTCCACACAGCGTTCCATGCTTCAGGATGATGTCAGGAGCCTGACGCGACGCGGCGACGATGCCCGCGCCCGCCTCCAGGCCAAGTCCGAAGCCCTTGCCAGCACGGAGCGACGGCTGATGGAAGAAACAGTTGAACGGAAGACCGCCGAGGCGGCCCTTGCCGACCTGCGCCGACGCTTCGACCTGCTCGAAGCCCGGCTGATCGCGGCAGGCGGGCAGGCGGCTCAGACCCTGGTCGACACCGAACTCGACGCGCTTCGAGCTTCGGTCTCCGAAGTCGCCGACACGGCTCTCGCGACGCTCGCTGAATTGCCGCCGCAGTCTGCCGACGAGAGGGGTCAGGAAGCCGAAGCAGCCGCCGCGCGATAGCAATTCTGCTACGACAAGCCGGCCGCAACCAGGTGATGCATGTGGAGCACGCCGATGACCGGCCGCTCTCGGTCACGGGCAGCAAGGCGATCTTGTTGGCGTTCATCAGCTCGAGTGCGGCGCTGGCCAGCACGTTGGGCCCGATCGTCTTCGGCGCACGGCGTCATGATCTCCGCCGGCCGGCGGCGGAACAGGTCGGGGTCCATCGCGCGGCGCAGGTCGCCGTCGGTGAGAAGGCCGGCGAGGCGCCCGCTCTCGTCCGTCACCAGCGCACAGCCCAGGAGCCCGGCCGACATGGTCAGCAGCACCGCCCGCATGTCGGCGTCTGCCCGCACCAGCGGCAGGTCTTCGGTGCGCATGACGTTGCGGACATTCAGAAGCGCTACGCCAAGCTTTGCCGCCGGGATGCAGCCGCTGGAAGTGGCTCGGCGTGAAACCACGCCGCTGCAGAAGCGCCACCGCGATGGCGTCACCGAGCGCGAGCTGCATCAGCGTCGAGGTGGTGGGTGCCAGATTGTGAGGGCAAGCCTCGGCGGCCTTTGGCAGAATCAGCGCGACAGCCGCGGCCTGGGCAAGGGCGCTTGCTTCCGAAGCCGTCATCGCGATCAGGGGGATACGATAGCGCCCGCAATAGTGGATGATGTCGCGCAGCTCGACCGTCTCGCCCGACCAGGAGAGCGCTAGCACGACGTCGTCGCGGGTCACCATGCCGAGGTCGCCGTGGCTGGCCTCGGCCGGGTGGAGGTACATGGATGCGGTGCCCGTGGACGCGAAGGTCGCGGCGACCTTGCGGCCGATGTGCCCGCTCTTGCCGATGCCGGTGACGATCACGCGACCGCGGGTTTCGAGGAAGATCTCGACGACCCGAGCCAGCCGCTCGCCGAGTTCCTCCGCGAGCGCCGCAATCAGAATGTCGATGCCGTCGCGCTCGGTGCGCAACGCCGCGAGCGCGCATTCGCGGGTGCCCGCGGCCGTGACCGCCTCGCCCGGGCGGCAATTCGATGGGTTCAGCCCAGGCGCCATGCTCAACCACGGCCCGTTTCCTCCGTCGGCCGCAGGAAGCCTTTGGCAAGCCGGTCGAAAGCGATCAGCTCGGCGAGCAGACGCCTCGAACCGACTGAGCGGGATCATGTTTGGCCCATCGGATGGCGCGTTGTCCGGGTCGGGGTGGGTCTCGATGAAAACGCCGGCAACGCCGGCCGCCACCGCAGCACGAGCCAGGACCGGCACGAACTCTCGCTTGCCTCCTGTCGACCCGCCGAGCCCGCCCGGCTCCTGGACCGAATGTGTGGCGTCGAAGATCACCGGCGCGCCGGTCCGGGCCATGATGGGCAGGGCGCGCATGTCGACGACGAGCGCATTGTAGCCGAACGAGGAGCCCCGCTCGGTCAGCAACACCCTGGAATGGCCGCTCTGCGTCAGCTTGGCCACCACGTTGGCCATGTCCCAGGGCGCGAGAAACTGACCTTTCTTGACGTTCACCACGCGCCCGGTCGCGGCGGCTGCGAGCAGCAGATCGGTCTGGCGGCAAAGGAAAGCCGGAATCTGCAGAACGTCGACGGCCTCGGCCAGCGGTGCGCATTGCTGCGTCTCGTGCACGTCGGTGAGCACGGGGAGGCCGAAGCGCTCGCGAATCTCGGCAAAGATCGGTAGCGCCACTGCGAGTCCAACCCCCCGCTTTCCCCCCAGGCTGGTGCGGTTCGCCTTGTCGAAGGAGCTCTTGTAGACGAGCCCGATGCCGAGCTTCACGGCGATCTCCTGCAATGCGGCTGCGGTTTCGAGCGCATGGTCGCGGCTCTCCATCTGGCACGGCCCGGCGATGACGCTGAGCGGGAGGGCATTGCCGAAGGTCACCTCGCCGATGCGCACGTCGGACGGGTGGAGGGCAGGGTTCGAGGCGTTCATGGCTTCAGCTCGATGGCGGTCCGTTGGCGCACGCTATAGCGCGCCCGCCTGGGCGTGTCGCGCGCGCAGAAACTGCGCCGCGCGATCGAATTCACATTCTGGCAGAGAGAAGGCCGTGGAAAACTCTGTCCCGCGCATCCGGTCTCAGGCCATCCTGTTGTGTGGCTTGTCTGAGTGAGAATAGCGTTCGTGGGCTGGGACGGGCAGATCACGCCGCGTCAGGGCCGGGTGCCACTGCAGTTCGGTCGGGGGTTTCTGCAAGCAGGTCTGAAGCAATTCCACACGAAAAGCGCCTGGGACGCTCGCAAACGTTGACGTGCTCTACTTGAGTGCCAGGTAAATGTTGCGTTCAAGCTGGATCTGCTCGGTCGCAGTCCATAGCTCCGTCTGCCGCGAGGCGTCCGAATAAACAAGACCGGCGGTTCTCTGCATCCGCCCCAACGAGGAGAGAAGGCCATTATGGCGAAGACACCAGCGAAGCCGTCCGCAAAAGCGCCTGCCAAGGGCAAAGCCGATGAGAAGCCCGCCAAGGCGCCGAAAGCCGCCGCCAAAGCGGCCGGCGCGCCCGCGAAGGCGAAGAGCGCGAAGCCTGCAGTTCCCCCGGCCAAGAAGATCAATGCCGCTCTCGCCAAACCTCTCAAGCCATCCGATCACCTCGCGGCGATCGTGGGCAAGGGTCCACTGCCGCGGACCGAGGTGGTCAGCAAGGTTTGGGAGTACATCCGCAAGAACAACCTGCAGAATCCACGAGAACAAACGCGAAATCCTCGCCGATCCCAAGCTGAAGAGCGTCTTCGGCAAGGACAAGGTGACGATGTTCGAAATGAACAAGCTGTTCTCGGCTCACCTGAGCTGACAGCACCGGGACGCTGTTCGCGGTCGTCGGTTGGCTTCGCCTGTCCGGATATCCTTGAACTTTCCGTCAGGCGGGGCCGAGGCGATTTCGCCCGAGCGGGGGTGATGGCCGGAGCCGGCGAAGGCCGACGCTAAGCCCCCTCGGACGCACCCTGCGTTGCCAGTTGCTCGCTGCCTTCGCCCGGCGCAAGCCGCCGGCCCTCGTCGGCGTCCAGAAGATCGGCGAGTTCGTCCGCCGTCTGCCTGGTTGCTTTGGATCAGCTGCCGCTCGTCCGTGTAGAAGGCGTGCGTCTCGACGAGCCGCCGCTCGTCGTAGTCGCGGAACAGCGACACGGTCCGTCGCGCCTCCTCGGCTCGCGATGCCGATCGCCCTGCAGCACGAGTTCGCTCAGCTTCAGGCTCGAATGGAACGTCTCGCGGATCAGGCCGTGATGCCGCGGTCCATCAGCAGATAGGCATGCTGGCGGTTGCGGGCGCGCACCACGATCCTGAGATCGGGGAAGTTGCGCCGTGCCACGTCGACGGCCGCGAGGGACGCCTCGACGTCGCCCGAGCGTGACCACCATGATCTCGCGCGTGCTCCGCGCCAGCCGCACGCAGGGTCTCCAGCCGGGTCGGATCGCCATAATAGACCTTCTGGCCGAAGCGGCGCACGACGTCGAGCTGGGTCGTATCCTGTTCGAGCGCCGTGAACGCGATGCCACGCATGCGCAGAATGCGCCCGACGATCTGTCCCACGCGGCCGAAACCGCAGATGATCACCGGAGCGCCGTCGTCCTCGATCGGGTCGAAGGATCGCGCTGTGGCTCCTGGTGGAGCCGCGGCACGAGGAACCGCTCGAGATCGGCGAAGAGCAGCGGGGTCGCGGCCATCGACAGCGCGATGGCGAGCGTTGCACGGTCCGCGAGGGCTGGGTCGAGCGCCTGGGCGGCCACGGCGGCTGCGAACAGCACGAAGCTGAATTCGCTGCCCTGTGAGAGCGCAAGCGAAAAGCGCGTGGCGCCCGCGGCGTCGGCTGCGGCCGGCGACCGTGAGCGCGAAGGCGACGCGCGATCTTGACCAGCACGAGCGCCGGGACCGCAATCGCGAAGAACAGCGGATCCGCGGCCGCGAGGCCGAGGTTGGCCTGCATGCCGACCGACAGGAAGAAAAAGCCCAGCAGCAGCCCTTCGAACGGGTCGATGGTCGCTTTCACTTCGTGCCGATATTCCGAATCCGAAAGCAGCACGCCGGCCAGAAACGCGCCGAGCGAGGTCGAGAGCCCCGCCGCGCTCGCCAGCGCCGCGGTGCCGACCACGACGAGCAAGGCGAGCACGGTGAACACTTCGGGTGTTCGCGTGCCACCGACGGCCCGGAAGACCGGGCGGACCAGAAAGCGACCACCGAGCAGGATGACCGCGATCGCCGCCACGGCTCGCGCCACCTGCAACCACGGAACGCCTTGAGGCAGGCCGGTTCCGGCGAGCAACGGCACGGCGGCGACGAGCGGCACGAAGGCGAGATCCTGGAACAGCAGCACCGAAAACGTGCTGCGGCCGGCGGGCGTGCCAAGCAGGTCGCGCTCGCCCAGCATCGGCAGCACGATGGCCGTCGAAGACAATGCCAGGCCGGCGCCGAGCACGATCGCGCCGGCGGTGCTGACGCCGATGAGCACGAGCAAGCCCGGCCAGCACCGCGCCGTGACCGCGACCTGCGCGGCCCGAGACCGAACACCGCGCGCCGCATCAGCCAGAGCCGCTGCGGGCGCACTTCGAGCCCGATCAGGAACAGCAGCATGACGACGCCGAGTTCCGCCACGTCGGCGATGGCGTGCACGTCCGTCACGAGCCGAGAGCCGGAGGGCCCGATGATGCGCCCCGCCGACAGGTAGCCGAGCACGCTGCCGAGCCCCAGGCGCCGTGACAAGCGGCACGAGCAGCACAGCCGCGGTCAGCAGAACCGTCAGCGTGAAAAGCATGCGGAGCGCGCTCCTCCTTAGATCAGCGCGCCCATTGCTCGGGCGAACGGCCGAGGCCCGCTCGCTTCACTTCGGATGCGGCGTGTGCTCAGCTTGATCGAAGCCGCGCCACGACCTCGACGCCCGAGCCATTCGCAACGGCAGGCGCCAGCTCAGTGCAGGCGCGGCGTCTGCAGGTAATCGCGTCGATCCGCCGAGGACGACACGCGAAGATCGAACACGTCGCCGTCTCGATCGATGGTCAAGAGCGACCTCGGCGCCGGCCGGACCAGAAGCCCAGACGCTGCGATAGAAGTCGGCGAGGTTGGTGATTTCCATGCCGCCGGCATTGCGGACGATGTCGCCACGCTTTAGGCCGGAGCGGCGCGCCGGCCCGTCTTGCGCAATGTCGAGGATGACGCACGGTGTCCTCGTGCTCCTGCGCATAGAGGCCGAGCCAGGGCCGCGGCGGACCGGCTGGGCGGCCTGCCAGACAGATTGTCCTGCACCGGGGACCAGCAGTTCGACTGGCACCACCATGTTCAGCGGGCGAATGCGACCCGACCTGGGTCTGCTGCTGCAGCTGCAGCGAGCCGATGCCCGAGCAGCTTGCCGTCCGACGCCGATCAGCGCCGTGCCGCCCCAATTCGGATGCGCGGGTGCCGTGAAGATCGCTTCCTCGATCAGGTATTCCCAATAGCCGGCGAATTCCTGGCGCGCGACGATCTGGGCCGCGAGCGAGCGCCGCCGGCCGCCATGCGCGCCCATCACCACCGAGGAGCCCGGGCCGGCATGGCGCAAATCGCCGAGTTCCAGAGCGGGCACATCGAGCGGCTCCAGGGCCTGCACGACGCCGAGGCCGGAAGCCTGATCGATGCCGAGTACGTGGCCCGGCACCGTCCGGCCTGTGTTGGTCTTCAGCCAGACCGATTGCGCCTCGGTGACCAGATAGCCGATGGTCAGCACGATCCCGTCATCGCGGATCAGCACCCCGTTGCCGGCGCGCTCGGTCCCGAGGGTCTGGGCCGTGAAGGCCGATTCCGGACGTGCTGGCGCGCAGCCCGACGACGGCGGACAGTGCCGTATCGAGATCGAACGCGTAGTCCCGCGGTCGCGGTCGCAACTCGAGCGGTACGTTCCAGTCGTTGTCGAAATCGTCGGCCACGCGCGTCCTCGCCGAGTTGGGGTTGACCCACCCAATGTCGGCCTTGGCGGCCCCGCGCGCAAGGTGCTGCGGCGATCGGGCTCACCCGACATGTCGCTCGGGGTAGCCAATAATCAGCTTCGCTGCCCCTATCATCAGCATCAGCCGAGGCTGCTGCCCGATGGCCGTGCCGTGATGCTGCCGCGGATCGAAAGCTGCAGGCTCAGCTGATGCCGAACAGGCCCCGGAGGGTGGACAGGTCCTCGGCCAGGGCCGTGATCGGTCCCTTCAGGGCGAGGCGGTCCTGCTCGGTCAGCTTCTCATAGCTCTCGAAGCCGTCCTTGGTCCGGTACTTGGCCAGGATCTTGTCGACCTTGGCGAAATTCGCGTCGATCTTCTTGTGCAGGTCGGCATCGTGCTTCTGGAGCAGCGGCGAGACGAGGGCCAGGATCTTCTTGGCGCCATCGATGTTGGCCTGGAAATCCCACAGATCGGTGCGGCTGTAGCGATCTTCCTCGCCGGTGATCTTCTTCGAGGCGACCTCCTCGATCAGTTCGGCGGTGCCGCCGACGAAGGCCTTGGGCGTGATCTCCAGGCTTGCCGAGGCGCTTCTGCAGCTCGAGCGTATCGGCGAGCAGCTGGTCGGCAACCGGCTCGAGCCCCTTGGTGCTCTTGTCGCCGAACAGTCCCTTCTCGATCCTGTGGAAGCCCATGAATTTCGGGTCGTCGGCCTTCTTTTCGAAATCGTCCTCGCGGGCATCCATGTTGCTGTCGAGGTCGTTGAACAGCTCCGCGATCGGCTCGATCCGCTCGTAGTGCTCGTGCGCCGGCGCGTAGATCTCGGCGGCTTCCTCGACGTCGCCTTCCTTGATCTCGGCGACGAGCTTCTTCGTCTTGCTCACCAGGGCCGCCACCTCGGCGGTGACGTAGTTCTTGTACTCGGCGATCGGCTTGTTCAGGTCCGCCGGCGAGATTTTGGGGGCATCGGCTCGCGCGGCGCCGGTCAGGGCAAAAGCCGAAGCGGCGGCTGACAAGAAATATCCGTTGCATATCCATCCCCAGTTAAAGCGGAGCAGGGATTAGCAGCGTTGAAATCGCTCTTGCAACCGAATTCGTCAAACAAGCTATAGATGATAATTATTCTATTTTAGGTCGGCCCTTCTAACTCGTTAGTTTATCTTTATTCTAATTCTGACTTCCAACTGCCGATCGCACTTGCCGCGGAGCGAGACGCGGCCGCGGGCGCGCTTTGGGATTCCGCGACAGCGCATGTCGCCTCGACCGATCCGGTCCACGGTGATGGGCTGTAAGAAGGGCGTGTGCGACGCGAGGCGCGTCGCGGAGAGTTGATCATGTTGATCGGGATCGCGGCCGGCATTCTCACCGGCGCGCTTTGGGGGCTGACCTTCGTGGCGGCCCGCGCAGTGGTTCCGTTCACGGCGTGGGACATCACGGTGCTGCGTTACGGGCTGTTCGGGCTCGTCTCGCTCGGCCTGATCGTTCTTCCGCCATTCCGACCGCGCGGCATGACGCGGCGGCGGTTCGGCCTCGGCTTCGTGCTCGGTGCGCTCTGCTATCCCGGGTACTTCCTGACCGTCGCATTTCGCGGTGCATCGGGCCGGGCCGACCATTCCGCCGCTGATCGTGGGCCTGATGCCCGTCGTGCTCGCCATCATCGGCAACTTGCGCGACAGCAGCGTGCCTTGGAGTGCCTTGCGGCTGCCGCTTGGATTGATCGCACTCGGCGTGCTCGTCGTGAATGGCGGCTCGCTTGGGAACCAGGCTCTGGGCAGCGCCGCCGATGTGCTTGCGGGAGGCGGGTGGGCGCTGCTCGCCCTCGCGATCTGGGTCGCTTTCGGCGCCGTCAACGCGACCGTCATGCAGAGCTGAAGATGCACCTGGCCCCATGGCCTGGACCTGCGTGCAAGGCCTTGGCTGCGCTGACGGGCAGCGTGGCTCTGCTGCCGCTGACGGGTCTCCTCGGCACGGAGGCGCTGCATCACGTCTTCGCCACGGCGGAAGGGCTGCGGTTCCTGGCCTGGGGCGTCGTGATGGGGATCGGCGGCTCCTGGTTCGCGGCCTGGGCCTGGATCGTCTCGGCGCAGCGCCTGCCGCTCGCGTTTGCGGCACAGCTCGTCGTGTTCGAGACGGTGTTCGGGCTGATCGACGGCTTCATCTACGAGCAGCGCTGGCCGACCGCGGTCGAGTGGACCGGCTCGGCCCTGCAGATCGCCGGCGTGGTGGTTTCGATCCGTGTCTTCACGCGCCCGCGGCGTCCCGCGACCGCCGTCGTGCTGGCTGGGGCTTGCCAGCCGCGCTGACGTCCGGCAGCCCATCGCCGAGTCCGCGCAGGATCGGGCAGTTCGGACGCGCGTCGCCGTCGCAGGCTTCGGCCAGGGCGCGGAGGGTCGCGGCCATGTCGCGCATTTCCGCGATCTTGCGATCGAGCTCTTCCAGATGCGCGAGCGCGATGTTCTTCACTTCGGCGCTGGCCCTTGCGCGGTCGCTCCACAGCCGCAGCAGGTCGCGGATGCGCTCGATCGGAAAGCCGAGATCGCGGGCGCGGCGGATGAACCGCAAACGATGGACATCCGCTTCGTCGTAGACCCGATAATTGCTGTCGCGGCGTCCCGCCGGCGCGATCAGCCCGATGCTCTCGTAGTGCCGGATCATCTTGGCGGAAACGCCGGACGCGGCAGCCGCCTGCCCTATCTGCATGGTCTGCCCCTTCAAAATCAGCGCTTGACCTTACCATCATGGGAAGGTGCACAACAGCCCGATGAAACACGAGGACCTGGAGACCTCTCACGTTCACGCGCCGTCCGGGAGCGGCCAGCCGGCCTGTGCCCATCACCACGCCGCGGCTGCGGATGCGAGTGCCTGGAGCGCGACCCCGTGTGCGGCATGTCCGTCGATCGGAACACGGCGAAGCACCGGGCCGAGCACGCGGGCCAGACCTATTTCTTCTGCAGTGCGGGGTGCCGGGCGAAGTTCGTGGCCGATCCGGGCCGATATCTCGAGCCGAGGCCGGCGCCCGAGCCGGCCGAACCGGGTGCGATCTACACCTGCCCGATGCATCCCGAGGTGGAGCAGGTCGGTCCCGGCACTTGCCCCAAGTGCGGCATGGCGTTGGAGCCAAAGGAGGTCGGCGCCGAAAGCGGACCCAACCCCGAGCTGCTGGACATGACCCGGCGGTTCTGGATCGCCGCGGTGGCGACCGCACCGGTTTTCGGCCTCGCTATGGGCGAACACCTCGGCTGGCGCCCGCTCTCCCCTGCGGCTTCAGGCGCCGTCCAGCTGGTGCTGGCGAGCTTCGTCGTGCTGTGGGCCGGGGCGCCGTTCTTCGCGCGCGGCTGGCAGTCGCTGCGCACGCGTCACCTCAACATGTTCACCCTGATCGCCATCGGCACGGGTGCGGCCTGGGCCTACAGCACCGTCGCGACGCTCGCGCCGGGGCTATTCCCGGCGGGCTTCCATGGCGGCGACGGCATGGTCCCGGTTTACTTCGAGGCGGCTGCGGTCATCGTTGTGCTCGTACTTCTGGGCCAGGTCTTGGAGCTGCGGGCGCGTGAGAGCACCGGCGGCGCCATTCGGGGGCTTCTCGATCTCACGCCCCGCGTCGCTCACCGATTGGACGGGCGCGGCAGCGAAACCGATGTGGAGCATTGGCGCGGTCGCGGTTGGCGACCGGCTGCGCGTCCGGCCGGGCGAGAAGATCCCCGTCGATGGCGTGGTGGTCGAGGGCCGGAGCGGGGTCGACGAAGCGGCGCTGACGGGCGAATCGATGCCGGTCGAAAAAGCCGAGGGCGCGTCCGTGATCGGCGGGACCTTGAACGGCACCGGCAGCCTGGTGATCGATGCTCGCAGGGTCGGGCGCGACACCGTGCTGGCCCAGATCGTCTCGTTGGTCGGCGCGGCGCAACGCAGCCGCGCGCCGATCCAGCGGCTGGCCGACACGGTCGCGGGCTATTTCGTGCCGGCCGTGCTCGCGGCCGCGATGCTGACCTTCGCGGCGTGGGCGCTGGTCGGGCCCGAGCCGCGGCTGGCCCATGCGCTTGTGGCTGCGGTGTCGGTGCTGATCATCGCCTGTCCCTGCGCGCTCGGCCTCGCCACCCCGATGTCGATCGTGGTCGGGGTCGGGCGCGGCGCGCAGGCGGGCGTGCTGATCCGCGATGCCGAGGCCCTGCAGCGCCTGGCAGCGGTCGACACGCTGGTCATCGACAAGACCGGAACGCTGACCGAAGGGCGGCCTTCGGTGCGCTGCGTCGAGGCGATTGCCCCCGCAGGCGAGGATGACGTGCTTCGCGTCGCTGCCAGCGTGGAGCGCGCCAGCGAACACCCGCTGGCCCGGGCCATTGTCGGCGAAGCCGAGGCGCGGGCGATCGAGGTGCCGCCGGCCGTCGACTTCGTCGCGCCGAGCGGCAAGGGGGTGCGCGGCAGCGTCGGCGGGCAGGATGCTGTGGTGGGAACGTCCGCCTTCCTGCGCGAGCAGGGCATCGACACGGCCCCGCTGGACAGCCAAGCCGAGACCGTGCGCCGCGAGGGCGGGACGGCCGTCTTCGTCGGGGCAGGGGGGCGGCTGATCGGCCTGATCGGCATCGCCGATGCGGTGCGCCCCTCGAGCGCCGCGACCGTCGCGGCTCTCCGCCAGGCCGGCCTGCGGGTAATCATGTTGACCGGCGACAACAGCACGACCGCCGCCGCGGTGGCGCGGCAGGTCGGTGTCGACGAAACGCGGGCCGATCTGCTGCCGGCCGACAAGGCGGCGGCGGTCAGTGCGCTGAAGCGGGACGGCCGGATCGTCGCCATGGCGGGCGACGGCGTCAACGACGCCCCGGCGCTCGCCACCGCCGATGTCGGCATCGCCATGGGCGGGGGCACGGACGTGGCGATGGAGAGCGCCGGCGTGACGCTGCTCGGGGGCGACCTCCGGGGCCTGCTGCGCGCGCGGACCTTGTCGGTGGCGACCATGGCGAACATCCGCCAGAACCTCGGGTTCGCGTTCCTCTACAACGCGCTGGGCGTGCCGATCGCGGCGGGGTTGTTCTACCCGATCAGCGGCCTCACCCTGTCGCCCATGGTCGCCGCGCTGGCGATGGCGCTCTCGTCGGTGAGCGTCATCGGCAATGCGTTGCGCCTCAAGCTCACCCCTCTCGAATGATCGGAGTTTTGACCATGCTGCGACCCGTGCTGGTGGCGGTGGCTCTTCTCGGCGGAGGAATGGCCGCGCGGGCCGCCGAAATGAAGATGGACCACCACGCGATGGCTGCCCACGGCGCGTCACCATCGGACCGGGCTTATGCGAACGCCATGGCGACCATGATGGCGCACATGCACACCAAGCCCACCGGCGACGCCGACCGGGATTTCGTCGTGATGATGCTGCCGCACCACCAGGGCGCCGTCGACATGGCGCAGGTCGAATTGCAATACGGCAAGGACCCGGAACTACTGGCCTTGGCGCGAGCCGTCGTCGACTCGCAGGCCAAGGAGATCAAGCAGATGGACGAGTGGCTGGCGAAGCACGCGAAATAGACGGCGCTGGCGTCGTCCAGTCGGGTCGCTGAGGACGGCCATCAACTGTGCGGTGACAGGAGGGTTGAGAGTTGGCGAGTTGCCCGGATGCTTGGACGTTTGCCCGCGCGTGGGAAGTCGGGTGGAACAGCCGCGACGTCGAAGCGGTTCTGACGCACTTCCACGACGACGCCGTCTTCACCTCCCCGGTCGCACAGCAGGTCGGTTTTGCCGCCGATGGCGTGGTGAAGGGGAAAGACGCGCTGCGCCGCTACTGGCACGCCGCCCTGCAGCAAAACCCGAACCTTCGATTCGAGGTCACGGCCGTCTATCAGGGGACGGACACCATCGTGATCGCGTTCAGGAACCAGAACGGCGTCGATCGCGCCGAAGTCCTCACCTTCAAGGACGGCCTGGTGATCGAAGGGCATGGCAGCTTTGCGGTGCGCTGATGGGCGAGGCAGGTGGAGAAGGGTTAGTCCAGGTCGGTGCTGGAGCTTCGCGATTGGGCTGCTTTCGGACCTGTTGCAGACACAGACGAAGGTCTGTGCGGGCAACCCGGCTCGCTCGCCGCAGAGCGATATTGCATAATTCAAGACTTTCGCAACACCCGACAGCCCTCATGATTTCAGCGGCTTGGCTGTTGCGAAAGTCTGTTGCGGAATTGTTCGTGCTTTCGGGCTGCCATTTGGCGTAAAATGGCGGCATGACCAAGCTACTCGAACAGGCGATGAGCAAGGCGCAGGCGCTCCCCCCGGAGATGCAAGACGAGATTGCGCGCCTAGTGCTGACCTATGCCGGCGACGGCCCCGTGGTGGAGCTGACGCCGGAGGAGGAAGCCGACCTCGACGAGTCCGAGGCAGCGGCCGCGCGCGGCGAGTTCGCTACGGATGAACAGGTGCGGGCCATCTGGGCAAAGCATGGGCTGTGAGGGTCCGCTACACCGTCCCTGCAGCGCGCCGGTTAGCGCGTGTCCTTGACGACATCGCCGAGCATTCGCCGCAGGGCGCGCAGAGCGTCCAGGCCCGCATTCAGGCTACTGTCACCCTGTTGGCACAGTTCCCCTACGCGGGAAATGCGACCGGCCGGCGGAGCGGCACAAGGCGCATCGTCGCTTCCCCTTACCCCTACCTGATTTTCTACCGTGTCACCGAGGATGAAATCATCATCGACTCAGTCCGCCATGCGGCGCGCCGCCCCCTCGCCTAGTGGTCAGGTCTACGGTTACGCCCGCGACTCGAAGGACGGGCGGAGCCTCGACGCTCAGGTGGACGAGCTGACCGTGGCCGGTGCTGGCCGCGTCTTCCGCGAAACCGCCAGCGGAGCCCCCGAACCGCCCTCCAGCCGAGCACCGAGCGCAGATCCCGCCAGGCACGATGCGCCGCGACATCACCGGGAAATGGTCGCGCCCCATCTTCTGATCGTGACGCAGTCGATCGATGAGAGCCCCCCGTCGGGTGTGGGGCGCCGGTTCGCAGGAGGTCATGATGTCCAAGGCCAGGAATTCCACACTGATGTGCCGGCAAGCTCTCTTCCGTGAGCAGGTGGCTCGCTTCGAGCATTGCGAGGAGCGCCGTCCGTCCCTGCACGAGGCCCGCCAGCTTTGGCGCGACACGGGGTTCAGGACGGCCTGAACGGCGGAAAACTCCGCCTTCGCGGTTGCCTCGGGCGCGCCGCGAGCGCATGCCCTGTGAACGGGTCCGGCTTCGATGCCGACCACGATCACGGGAGCCAACCGATCTTGCAGTTTGCGTCTTATCCCAGCCTGAAGGGCGCCAGCGTCTACGTCACGGGTGGCGCGTCGGGCATCGGCGAGATCACCGTTCGCGCCTTCGCGGAGCAGGGATCGCGCGTCGGCTTCGTCGATTTCGATGGGGAGCGGGGCGAGCGCCTCGCCGCGGAACTCGGCCCGAGCGTCCACTTCGAGAACTGCGACCTGCGCGACATCGAGGCCCTGAAGCGCGCCTTCGCGGCGCTCAAGGCGGCCGTCGGTCCCGCCGGCGTACTCGTCAACAATGCCGCGCGCGACGACCGGCACGGCTGGGAGGACGTCACCCCGGACTATTACGACGAACGCATCGCCACCAACCTCCGGCACATGTTCTTCGCCACCCAGGCGGTTGCGCCCGACATGATCGCCGCGGGCAAAGGCTCGATCATCAACTTCGGCTCGAACTCCTGGCTCGAAGCGTCGGGCGGCATGCCGGTCTACACCACCGCGAAGGCGGCGGTTCACGGCATGACGCGGTCGTTCGCGCGCGATCTCGGCAAGCATCGCATCAGGGTCAACACGGTGGTGCCGGGCTGGGTGATGACCGAGCGGCAGAAGCAGCTTTGGGTTTCGCCCGAAGCCATGGAGCGGCACCTGCAGCCGCCAGTGCCTGCCCGATCCGATCGAGCCCGTGTACCTCGCCCGCATGGTGCTGTTCCTCGCGTCGGACGATTCCGCCATGTGCACGGCCAACAACTACATGGTGGAAGCGGGGTCGATCTGAAGCCGAGGAGGTCGCCTTGACAGAGCAACGCCCGCCGCTGCCGCCGTTCACCGCCGAGTCCGCCGCCCGCAAGGCACGCGCCGCCGAGGATGCCTGGAACACGCGGGATCCCGTTCGCGTGTCGCTGGCCTATAACGAAGCCAGCGTGTGGCGGAACCGCTCGGAGTTCTTGTCCGGGCGCCCCGCGATCGTCGCGTTCCTGACGCGCAAGTGGACCCGCGAACTCGACTACCGGCTGATCAAGGAGGTCTGGGCCTTCGAAGGCAATCACATCGCCGTGCGGTTCCAATACGAATGTCGCGACGCCGCGGGGCAGTGGTTCCGGTGCTACGGCAACGAGCAGTGGGCCTTCGACGACAACGGCCTGATGCACCGCCGCGAGGCGAGCATCAACGACGTGCCGATCAGCGAGGCCGAACGCCGCTTCCACTGGCCGCTGGGGCCGCGACCCGCGGATCATCCGGGGCTGAGCGAACTCGGGATGTAATGCGGCGGCAGCCGTTCAGGCCTTGGCCTGCGACCGCTCCTGAACAGCGGCAAACACCCGCCGAGCATCATCGATCCCGAGGAACTGCGGGGTGGGGTCCAAGGCCGGAATCCATGATCCGAAGCTGCCGCTGCGGTTCGCCCCCCAATACTGAGGCGCTTGCCCGAACCGGATGGTGCCGCGACCGTCGCCGGCCTCGATCAGGGTCGCCTCGGGGAGACGATCGAGGTTGATGGCGTTGAAGTTGCTCCACGGCCCCGACCGGGCGATCAACACGCGTCGGTCCGTCAGCGCGTAAAACGTTCGGTTTCGAAGCCACGCATCCAGAAAGAAGCGTCCAAAGATCAGGAACAGGCCGATCAGGACGAAAGGCACGCCGAAGAGCGGAAAGAAGCTGGGCGCTTTGCCATTCAGCGCGGTGAACTCCCAAAAGATCGCGAAGCCGCCCCAGATCAAGCTGAACGGGATCATCAAACCGTCGCGCGGCATCAGCATGAGACCCTGCCTCGGGCGCCCGCGCCAGGCAATGGATTCCCCCTTCAGAAGATTGCCTGCGATCGGATCATCGGGCGGATTCATCGCCCGACCCCTTGCCGACGCGATGTCCTGCGCCGCGCGGCAGGAGCCATGTTCGTCAGCGAGTTCAACGGGCCAACCGTGCCCACTGCCGGCTCTGGGCCGAGTCCAGCACCGCGCCGACCACCCGGTCCGTCTCGAACGCTTCGCGGAAACTCGGCACGGGCGTTTCGGCCTCGGTTCCGAGCAGGAAATCCGCCGCCTGATGGGTGAAGGTGTGCTCGTAGCTGATTCCGAGCCCCGGCACCCACCAATGACGCATGTAGGGGTGCTCGGGATCGGTCACGAGGATCGAGCGCCAGCCGCGCGTCGGTCCATCGTCGCGGTGGTCGAAGAACTGCAGGCGATGCAGATCGTGCAGGTCCCAGGCCAGCGAGCCGTGCTCGCCGTTGATCTCGAACGTATGCAAGCGCCTTGTGGCCACGGGCGTAACGCGTCGCCTCGAAGGTGCCGAGCGACCCGTTTTCGAAGCGGGCCAGAAACGCGCTGGCGTCGTCGATCGTCACCGGCTGGCGTTCACCGGTCAGCGCATGGGTCCGCTCCTTGATGAACGTCTCGGTCATGGCCGAAACTTCGGCGATGGGACCGTTCAGCCACTGCGCCGCGTCGATGCAATGCGCCAGGAGATCGCCCGTCACGCCGCTGCCCGCCACGCTGGCGTCGAGGCGCCAGAGCGCCGCGCCGCCCTGGGGCAGGTCCTGCGACATGGTCCAGTCCTGCAGGAACTTGGCGCGATAGTGGAAGATGCGACCGAGACGGCCGGCCTCGATCATGGCCTTGGCGAGGGTCACGGCGGGGGCCCGGCGGTAATTGTACCAGACCATGTTGGCGACACCGGCGGTCTCGACCGCCTCGACCATGCGGGCGCTCTCGGCCGGCGTGCGTCCGAGCGGTTTTTCGCAGGCCACCATCTTGCCGGCCCGCGCCGCCGCAACCGCGATCTCGGCGTGGGTGTCGTTCGGCGTGGCGATATCGATCAGATCGATGTCATCGCGCGCCACGAGGGCGCGCCAGTCGGTTTCGAAGGAGGCATAGCCCCAGTTCGCCGCAAAGGCCTTTGCGGTCTCAGCGGTGCGGGCGCAGACGGCTTTCAGGACCGGCGTGCGGGGCAGGTCGAAGTAGCGCGGGGCCTGAAGAAAGGCGTTGGAATGCGTGCGGCCCATGAAGCCGCAGCCAACGAGGCCGATATTGAGGGTGTTGGGCATGACAGTGCTCAAGGTGCCTTCTCCCGCAGGCGCGGGAGAAGGCTTGCAGGCTTACGATCCACCACCGATGCAGGTGGCGGCGTTCTGCGGCGTGCAGACATCGAGGCCCGTATAGGTCGGGTCCTTGGGCGCCGGTTTGCCGTCCTTGATGTCCTTCATCGCCAACATGGCCTTGTAGCCCATCTCGAACGGACGTTGGCCGACGTTGCCGGCCGCGAGCCCCTCCTTCAGGATGTCGATCTGCACCGGCAGCGTATCGGCGATCACAAGCGCCAGCTTGCCGGAGGAGATGCGGTCCTTGAGCGGCGTCGCGACGTTCCGGTAGGCGTCCGGCAGGAACTCCGGAAAGCCACCGGTCGGCGTGAACGCATCGAGATCGGGGTATTTGGCCAGCGTATCCTGCATCTGCTGGACCGAACGCGGGAAGTCGTCGTCGGTGTAGAGCGGGCAGCCGGCCACTTCCGTCCAGCCGTTCTGGCCGGTCAGCTTCTCGCCCGGGGGTTGCGTCCCGGTCTTGCCGCCGAGCACGTCGCGGATGCCCTGCATGCGCTCGTTGTGATTGGCAGCCGCCGCCCCGCCCGACTGGATGCAGATCGTGCCGCCCTTCGGCTTCAGCTCCATCACCCGTTTGGCGATGTTGGTTCCGATCTCATAATTGTGCGTGCCGATGTAGGCGAGACGCAAAGCCTTGTCCTGCGGCAGCAGATCCGAGTCGAAGGTCAGGATCGGGATATTGGCGTCTTTGGCGCCCTGCAGGGCGTTGGCGATCGCCGGCGCGTTGGCGGGCGAAACGATGATGCCGTCGACCTTCTTGGTGATCAGGTCGGCCACGATCTGCGCCTGCTCGTCACCGCCGCCATGTTCGCCAGGGCCGATATAGAGGCACTCGAAGGCACCGTTCGACTCGGTTTCTGCCTTTTTGCAGCCGGCCAGAGCCTGGTCGTAGAACGGGTTGTTCATGCTCTTCGGCACAAGCGCGAAGGTCATCTTCTTGCCGGCGGCCGAGGCCCCACCGGCCGCGCCGACCATTAGGCCCAGAGCCACGGCACACATCAAACTCGTTTTGATCATTGTTTCCTCTCTCTCGACGTCCTATCCGGTTCTTCGAACCGACTAGGTTTCCTGGGGCCTTCGATCGCCTGCTGCTCGCGCATCGAAGCGTCGGGGCTGCTCGTGCAAAAAGCCGGGCGCAGATGCCGCGCCCGGCCGATGTTCATGGATCGGGCGTAGCTCTTACGACCCGCCGCCGATGCAGGTCGTGGCGGTCTTCGGCGTGCAGACGTCCAGGCCGGTAAAGGTCGGGTCCTTCGGCGCTGGCTTGCCGTCCTTGATGTCCTTCAGGAAGTACATGGCTTTATAGCCCATTTCGAAGGGCCGCTGGCCGACGTTGCCCGAAGCGAGACCTTCCTTCAGCAGGTCGATCTGCACCGGCAGGGTATCGGCGACCACAAGGGCCAGCTTGCCGGACGCGATCTTGTCCTTGAACTTCGTCGCGATGTTGCGATAGGCGTCGGGCAGGAACTCGGGGAAGCCGCCGGTCGGCGTGAACGCGTCGAGATCGGGGTATTTTGCCAGCGTGTCTTCCATCTGCTGGATGGACCGGTTGAAGTCGTCGTCCGTGTAAAGCGGGCAGCCGTCGGCTTCCTTCCACCCGTTCTGGCCCGTCAGGCGGTCGCCGGGCGATTCCGTGCTGGCTTTGCCCGAGAGTGTATCGCGAATGCCCTGCATGCGTTCGTTGTGGTTTGCAGCGGCTGCGCCACCCGATTGGATGCAGATGGTGCCACCCTTGGGCTTGATGGCCATGACCTGCTTGCCGATGTTGACGCCGATCTCATAGTTGTGGGTCCCCACATAGGCGAGCCGCAACCCCTTGTCTTTGGGCAGCAGATCCGAGTCCCAGGTCAGGACCGGAATGCCGGCGTCCTTGGCGCCCGCAAGCGCGTTCGCCATGGCGGCCGCATTGGCCGGCGACACCGCGATGCCGTCGACCTTCTTGGTGATCAGGTCAGCGACGATCTGGGCTTCTTCGTCACCGCCGCCATGTTCGCCCGGTCCGATGTAGAGGCACTCGACCGCGCCCTTGAGCTCCCCCTCGGCCTTCTTGCAGCCGGCAAGGGCCTGGTCGAAGAACGGGTTGTTGGTGTTCTTGGGTACCAGCGCGAACGTGTACTTCTTGTCCGCCGCGCTTGCTCCGCCGGCGAGCACGGTCAGGGCCGTGATCGCCACGGCTCCCATCATCAAACTCTTCATCATTGCGTCTCTCCCTCTCCAGTGAACGAGCGCCGGTTTTCGGCTACCCGCGTTTTGCGCGGATCTTTCCGAGGTAGACCGCGGCAACCAGAAACACGCCGACGAAAGTGCCTTGCCAATTGGAATCGACACCGGCCATCAGCAGCGCGTTGCGAATGACAAAGATCAGGGCGGCCCCGATGAACGCGCCATAGGCGCTGCCCTCGCCGCCCATCAGGTTGGCGCCGCCGATCACCGCTGCCGAAATCGCGAGCAGTTCATATCCGGTTCCGAGCGCGTTGATGGCCGAGCCGGACCAGCCGACGTTCAGGATCCCGGCCAGCGCGGCGGCCAGACCCGACACGACGTAGCACTGGATCTTGATCCAGCGGACCGGAACGCCGGTCAGCAGGGCGGCCTGCTCGTTGCCGCCGATCGCCAGGATATAGCGGCCCCACGCCGTCATCTTGAGAACGACCGCGAAGAGCGCCGTCAGCACGACGAGGATGATCAGCGGGTTGGAAAAGGCCAGCATCTCGTGCCCGATGCGGGCGATCTCCAGTCTGCCGCTGCCGAACGCTTTGAACATCGGGCCACCCGGCCCGAAATTGTAGATCATCCGGTTGCCCGACAGCACCACGGCCACCGAGCGCGCCACGGACAGCATGCCGAGCGTGACGACGAAGGAGGAGAGGCCGACAACCGCCACCAGCACGCCGTTGATCGCGCCCACGACGCCGCCGGCCGCGAGGCCGCCGAGCACCGCAAGCCACCACGGGTAGCCGTCCTGGAGGATGAGCCCACAGATCACCGCCACCAGGCCCATGATCGATCCGACCGAAAGATCGATCCCGCCGGTAGCGATCACCGCCGTCATGCCGAGAGCCATGATGCCGATGAACGAGAAGTTCCGCGTGATGTTGAAGAAGTTGTCGAAGGTGGCGAACGACTCGGGCTGCAGATAGGCCATGAGCACGCACACAGCCCCCAGCGCAATCGTCACCCAGAACGGCTGCGAGGCGATGAGGGACTGACCCCAGCCCCGTTCCCGCGCACCGAAAATCGAGTCGTCGATCGCGGCGTGCGAAGCTGCGACAGCAGGCGGTGACTCCGTCACGGAGGATCCCTCAGGCGACATGGATGGCTCCGGTGATGAGGCCGGTCACTTCTTCCGGACTGGTCGAGGTGATCGGCTTGTCGGCCACCTTGCGGCCGCGGCGCATCACGGCGACCCGGTCGCAGACGTCGAAGACGTCGGGCATGCGATGGCTGATCAGGATCACCGCCATTCCGCTGTGCTTCAGGCGGCGGATGAGGTCGAGCACTTCGGCGACCTGCCGCACGCTGATGGCAGCCGTCGGCTCGTCCATCAGCACCACCTTGGCCTGGGACAGGCGGGTCCGGGCGATGGCCACCGCCTGCCGCTGACCGCCCGACATCTGCTTGACGAGATCGAGCGGGCGGGTTTCCGATTTCAGCTCGCCGAACAGGACGCCGGCCCGTTTGGCCATGGCGCGATGATCGAGCCAGCGAAGAGGCCCGATGCCTTTCTTGATTTCACGCCCCAGAAACACGTTGGCGGCAGCCGAGAGATTGTTGCAGAGGGCGAGGTCCTGATAGACGACCTCGATGCCCTTCTCGCGCGCTTCGACGGGCTTGTTGAAATGCTGCGGCTGCCCGTCGATCAGCACCTCGCCGGAGGTGGGCGGGAAATTGCCGGCCATGACCTTCACAAGGGTCGACTTGCCGGCCCCGTTGTCGCCCATGAGGCCGAGCGCCTCGCCGGGTTCTATCGTGAGATCGACGCCATTAAGCGCGTGAATCGCACCGAAGTGCTTCACGACCTGTCGGAGTTCCAGAGCCGGCACCCGTTGTCCCCCGTCGACGCTTCCCCTTCCGGTGCGGGATTAAGCACACCGGACTGGCCTCGGCTCCACTTCGGGAGACATGTCCTGAGATCAGCGGTAAGAAGCTAGCAGAACGCCGGGCGTTGGCAATTAGCAGCGATGCTCGCCAGCAAGGCGCGTGCGGGCTCCTTCCAGACCTGTTCCGCTAACGGCCGACGAGCCGCGCCCCGAAGGGAGCAGCCCAGTAGGGTCGGCTCGTCACACGGCACGCGCGTTGGCCGAAGTTACGGCGCGCCGGTGACCCGCCAGATGACGTCGCCAACATCGTCCGCCACCAACAGTGCGTTGTCTGGGCCGATCGTCACCCCGACCGGCCGGCCATAGGACACCCGCTCGTCCGGCGCCAGGAAGCCGGTGAGGATGTCGCGCGGCGGTCCGGACGGACGGCCGTTCTCGAACGGCACGAGAACGACCTTGTAGCCGCTCAGCTTGCTGCGGTTCCATGAGCCGTGCTGGCCGATCGCCATCCCGGCCGGGAAGCCGGGCAGGGTCCCGGCGGGCACCCAGCATAGACCGAGCGAGGCCGTATGCCCGCCCAGCGCATAGTCGGGGGTGATCGCCTTCGCTACGGCGGCAGGGTCCTGCGGCACCCGGTCGTCAACCGTTTGGCCCCAATAGGAATAAGGCCAGCCGTAGAAACCGCCCTCCTGGACCGAGGTCAGGTAATCGGGCGGGGTCTCGTCGCCAAGGCCGTCCCGCTCGTTCACCACGGTCCAGAGGACGCCCGTCTGCGGCTCCCACGCGAGCCCGACGGGGTTGCGCAGGCCGCTGGCGAAGATCCGGATGGCGCCACTGGCGAGATCGAGCTCGTAGATCGCCGCGCGGCCCGCCTCAGCCTCGGCACCGACTTCGCCGATATTGCTCGAGGACCCGACGCCGGCATAGAGCTTCAGGCCGTCCCGGCTTGCCAGCAAGCTGCGCGTCCAGTGGCCGCCCGGCTTGAAGGTGGCGAGCTTGCGCCCGGGCACAGTGATCCGGTTCGCGCCATCTGCATAGGGGAAAGCCACGATCCCATCCGTGTTGCCGACGTAAAACGTGTCGCCGACGAGCGCCATGCCGAACGGCTGGTTCTGCTCCGCCAGGAAAACCTCCCGCGTTTCGGCAATGCCGTCGCGGTCGAGATCGCGCAGCAAGGTGATGCGGTTGGGACTGGGCCCGACGGCGGCGGCGCGCTTCATCGTGCTGAACATGGCGTAGTCGAACGCCGACTTGACGGGGATGCTCGACATCAGGGCTTCGGCCGTGAGCACGTCGCCGTTGGGCAGCACATAGATCCAGCGCGGATGTTTGAGCCCCGCCGCGAAGGCATTGACCTTCAGCCCTGGAGCCGCCACTGGCGTCTGCCCTGCGGTCCACCCCTTGGCAGTCGGCATCTTAAGGGTCGGGATGCCCTGCGGCTTGGCGCTGGGGATAACCGGAGCACCGCCCACGGCCGCGGCTTCTGTGTCGCCCTCCCACCGCCGCATCAGGATCATCGCGGCCCCAATCCAAGCAACGATACGGGCAAAGACGGCCGATAAGCTCATGATGTTTCTGTTCCTTCGAAGGGTCGCACGCTACCCCAAGGCCGTCCGCGTCGGAACCGGCAACTCCGGCTCTCTCACTATGTCGGCCGCGCTCTAAAGTCCGAACGGATAGGTTTCGTCCGGTCCGTGCTGGCGCTCGTTGCGGAGCGGAGTCACGGCGGTGGTCTCGTCGAACCAGAGCCAGGCGTCGAACTGGCCGGTCAGATCGCAGCTGGAGTAGTGGCTCCAGCGCTCGGTGTCGGGCCGGTAGATGACGCCGATGAAGCGTTCCAGGCGCGGTTTCGATAAGGCCTCGCGCAAGTTTTCGTTCGAGCCCCTGCGCAGGTCGAGCAGAAAGCGCGCCCCGCCGCTCTCATGGGCAAGCCGCTCATAGGACTCGGGGAGCGACTCGTTCACCCGCATGATCCGCATCGGCTCGTCCCAGTCGTCCGCCGCAGCGACCGTCCCGGCATGGGTGCCGAACCCGATCAGGGCAGCCTCTTGCCCGAACCGTTCGCGGCAAAGCTGCCCGATGTTCAATTCGTCCCGCCGCCAACCCATGTCGGTCGCGCGCGCGTCGCCGATATGGCTGTTGTGAGCCCAGACCACCGCCTTGGCGTGCGGGCCCTTGGCCTCGAGGATCTGGGACAAGGTGTCGAACATGTGCCGGTCACGCACATTCCAGCTTTCGGCGGCGCCGTAGTACATGGTGCGGTAGTAGGTCTCAGCATCCTTCACGAGGCGGGCGTTGGCGGCCGCATCCAGGAAGTCGTCGCCGTCGTGCGCCGCATAGGTCATCTTGCGGGCGTTGAGATCCTGCAGCATGGCGACGACGGCCTTTTCGCAGGGCGCTAACCCCTTTCGGTTCGCCATCCGGCCGTAGGATTGCGGCGACGCGCCCCAGGGCTGCAGGCAGCCGTAGCGCTCGCGCGCGGTTCGAGCCGCTTCCGGGTCAACCTTGTCGAGGTAGTCGATCACGGCGCGCATGGAGGCGCTCAGGTTGTAGAGATCGAGGCCGTAGAAGCCCGCCTGCCGGTCTGGCGCGACCCCTTCATTGTAGCTTCGCAGCCAGTTGATGAAGGCCTCGACGTCGGTGTTGCGCCACATCCAGGTCGGGAAACGCTGGAAGGGCGCTTCGCCGTCGGCGGGACTTGGACGGCGCCGGACGAAGCGGTCGAGGCTCGCGGCATCAGGCCAGTCGGCCTCGGCGGCGACAATCGTGAAGCCGTGTCGCTCGATGAGGCGTTGGGTGATGGCCGCGCGGGCGCGATAGAATTCGCTGGTGCCGTGACTGGCTTCACCAAGAAGAACCACCTGCGCGCCCCCGAACCGGTCCGCGATGGCGCCGAACTCCGGGCCTTCCAGCTCGGGGAGGGGTTCCGCTGCCCGGGCGATCAGGTCCGGCAATCTTGGCGGGATTCGAACCGCTGTGGCTTGTCGCCAGCGCTTCGCCCGCCCGTTTTCGTCCCAGCCTTGCTCGCCGATGAGCGGGACGAACATGACGCCGCCGAGGTCTTCTTCCTCGAACGAGTCGCCCTCCTTGCGCGTGACCTTGATCAAGCGCTGGTCTTCGGCGAGGCCGCCGATCGGCATGATCAGACGTCCTCCGATCTTCAGTTGCCGTCGAAGTGCGTCCGGCACCTCGGGTCCGCCGGCCGCCACAATGACGGCATCGAACGGGGCCGCCTCCGGCCAGCCCAAAGTTCCGTCGCCGATCCGCACCTCGACGTTGGTGAAGCCGAGGTCGGCGAGACACTGGCGTGCCGCTTCGCCGAGCGTGGCGTGGCGCTCGATCGTGAACACCCGGTCGGCGAGAAGGCTAAGGACCGCCGCGGCATAACCCGATCCCGTGCCGATCTCGAGCACGCGATCCTTGGGCGTGAGCGTCGCGGCCTGCGCCATGAGGGCCACGATGTAGGGTTGCGAGATGGTCTGGCCCGCCGCGATCGGCAGCGGCGCGTCATCGTGGGCGAATTCGGCGAGGTTTTCGGGCAGGAACCGCTCGCGCGGAACCCGAAGAACCGCGTCGAGGACGCGGGTGTCCCCAATGTTGCGGCCGGCCAACTGTCGCTCGACCATGCGGGCGCGCGCTTCAAGGAACTGCTGCATTGCCAAATCGCCCTGCCGGAACGCCAGAGGGATCGAACCCAAGCGGATTCCAGGCCTTACCCGCGAGGAGGCGAACTGGTTCCCACGGCGGAACAGCCCAGGATCGCCGACCAAGCGCTTCCACCGCGCGTGCTCGGCCGAGCCGAAGGAGCGCATGATCGGATCGAAGATCAGGTTTGATGCAGTTTATCCAAGGCGAAGCGCGCGTTGGCTGCAACCCGGCTCCGCTGGTCGGCCGGGAGCACGTCGGTTTCGAGCATCGCGAGGCAAGCGTCGAGGCTCTCCTTGTAGCGCCCCGTCCAATAGGCATGGATCGAGAGTTCGTCGAGCAGGCCATAGGCGTAGATCCATGGTTCGACGAACAGAGCCTGCCCTGGCATTTTGAGCGCCAGTCCTGATTTCGCGAAGTCGTAACCCTCGCGGAACCGGCCCTTTTCACGGCAATAGCGGCTGGCGCCGTGCCAAGCTTCCGCCCTGTCGGAGCCCGCGGCCGAGGCGGATCTATAGGTGCCGAGAACGCTGTCCTCCGGGAAAGCCAAGAGCTCCTTCAGGCGGGCCGCCTGATAAAGACTGAAGAACACCTCCTCCTGCCAATGGCCCAGCTTCGACCGTGCCAGATAGGCTTCGAGCGCGGCCGCAAGGTCGCCGCCATCGCGGTAGCTCTGCGCGAGGTAGAAGACGTAGCGCGCCCTCATCATGAGGTCCGTCTCATGCCGGAGCGCCTCGGCCAGCAGAGCCGCATCCTTGCGATAGGTCTGCGGATCTCGGCGCCGAGCGCCGTCGTGATTGCGCCGGATGCGAAGGCCCACGAGCGGCTGCTGATCGCTGCTCTCGTCGCAGGTCAGATACTCGTGCAACACGCCGGCGTAGCGCCACGGGAGCCGGTTGCTGACCAGGCTCGGACGCCAGTATTGCGTCCCCTCGTCCGTGATTTCGAGATTATAGGCGGCCGCGGTGAAACGCGTCTTGCGGAAGTCGGGCGCGATTTCCAGCTTATCGTCCGCGTCGATCACCAGCGAATAGTCGGCGCGGTTGCGCGCCAGCGCGAGCGCTTCCGATCGGTTTGTTGCGAAGTCCTGCCACGGCCGCTCGAACAATTCGCCCGGGACGTCACGCAGAAAACTACGAACCGCCTCCTGAGTGCCGTCCTCCGATCCCGTGTCGACCACAACCCAGCGGTCGATCACCGGTTTCACCGATTCCAGGCAACGGCGGATGGTCGGAGCCTCGTTCTTCACGATCATGCAGAGGCAGACGGTCGACACCGTCTCGGCGGATCGGGATGGCGCCGAAGGCTCGTCAGCGCCGCGGAACATGATAGCGAACCTCCTCCCAGGTGCCATCCGGATAGATCGCCACAACCGCGAAGTCGTCGGCCTGGAAGGAGCCGGAATTGCGCATGTAGTAGAGGCGGGACGACGATACTTGACTGCCGTTGCACAGGGATCGCCGGTTGTTAGGCGGGTAGAAGGCGCGGTCGCGGCCGGTATTCGCGGCAACCAACCCGGCGCGGGGCGGCTGGACGACTTCGATGTCGACCGCGGGCGCCGGGGAACAATCCTCGCTCAGATAAAAATAGTAGTCGACCTTGCCGGCTCGCGATCGCGATAGCTTTGCCCGAAAGGTCTGCGGCGGGCCGATCTCGTCCTGAGGGTCAGGCGACAAGCCGAGCAAGGCACGGCAGACCTCATCGCAGAAACGCGGTGTCTCGGGCCGATCGGCTTGAGCGGCAAGCGGAGCGAGCCCGAGCGCGGTCCACACCGAACACAGGATCAGAACACGCCACCAACTTGACATGACATCGGATCTTTCATGGGAGCTTCGGGACCGCGCCACTTGCGGCAGCGGGCTGCGGCCGAGCGCCCGGCGACGTATCCAGGTACGCCGCCGGCCTCGATCGCTTCCTATTGCCTGCATTCACCGACGACGCTGACAGTAGCGAAGGAGATCCGGGCTCAGCTCCTGCAGCCAAGGGCTGTTGCATAGGTCCGTATAGGGCATCAGCGGATTGGAGCGGCCGATCTGTCCGCCCAAAGCCTGATCGATGGCTCCGACCGCGGTCGTATCAGCAGTTTCGGGCAAGCCGCCGGTTGGCCCAGCCAGAGCGTTGCGCTGCTGGCAGTAGCGCATGACCTCGACCGTCATGTACGGCTCCCAGCGTCCTGTGCACTGCTCCACGTAAGAGTTGATCGGGTTCGAGCGGCCGATCTGTCCACCGAAGGGTTCGTCCACCGAGCCGACCGGCGTGGTATCCGTGGGTTCGGTCGGCGTCGGAACATTGGCCGCACCGGTTGGCCCGGTTGAGCCCGTTGGACCTAGCGATCCTGTAGGCCCGGTCGGGCCTGTCGGTCCCGTGGGTCCCGTGGGTCCTGTGGGACCAGTCGGCCCGTGGGTCCGGTCGGCCCTTGGTCGGCCCGGTCGGGCCTGTCGGTCCCGTGGGTCCCGTGGGTCCTGTGGGACCAGTCGGCCCCGTGGGTCCGGTTGGCCCTGTCGGTCCTGTAGGCCCAGTCGGGCCTGTCGGCCCCGTGGGTCCGGTCGGCCCAGTCGGGCCTGTCGGCCCCGTGGGTCCGGTGGCCTGTGGCCCTGTAGGCCCTGTAGGCCCTGTGGGCCCTGTGGCCCTGTAGGCCCGGTCGGTCCTGTCGGCCCGGTGTGGTCCTGTCGGCCCGGTGGGTCCTGTCGGCCCCGTGGGCCCTGTCGGCCCCGTGGGTCCGGTCGGTCCTGTTGGGCCCGTGGGTCCTGTCGGTCCCGTTGGGCCTGTCGGGCAGTGGCAATTGGGTCCGGTCTTGCCGGTTGCGCCTGTTGGTCCCTTTGGCCCTGTTCCACCGGTTGGTCCGGGGCCGGTGTGACCGGGCGTCGAACCACTCGGACCCGAGCCATTCCATGCCGCCGAAACTGAGTTCCCGTTCGCGCCGTTGGCTGCGGCGGCGCCGACTCCCTTGCCGGGCTTGCCGTTCGTTCGGCCGGACATGTCGCTCGGCCCGAACCCGTGCCCAATGGTTCCCGTGCCGCGACTGCCGCTGCCCCACGCGCCACCGCCCCAGCCGAAGCTGCCGTGCCGACCGCCGCCGAGACCGAAGCCTCCGCCCTCTGCGGCATGCGCCCCGCCCCAGCTGTGCGAGCCCGACCAGTGCGAATCCCCGGCTGGACCGCCGGTGCCGCTTGCGGACTGGTTGCCGCCCCTTGGTCCCCAACCGTGCCCAGCACCGAGCCCGTGCGACCCGCCGAACCCGCCGAATGCGGCCGCGTGGCCGCCGCCGGAATTGCTATTTCCTGGACCGCCCCAGCCGAAACCGCTCGATCCGGCACCAAAGCCGGGCGCGCCTGATCCTCCACCCCAGCCGTGATGACCTTCACCGTTTCGGCCGGCTCCGCTCGGCGTGCCCGGTCCAAAACCGAGGCCCGGTGTGCCCGACCCATGTCCATGCCCGCCTTCGCCGGGGACGCCGCCCCATCCGCCGCCGGAGTTCGGACCGCCGGCGCCGCCCGTCCCGCCACCCCAGCCATGGTGGCCTTCGCCGTTTCGGCCGACGCCGCCTGGCGCGCCTGATCCAAAGCCACCGCCCGGCGCGCCTGCAGGGCCTGCACCCGGGGCGCCGCCCCATCCCCCTCCAGAACCCGGATTGCCTGGGCTGCCCGCCCCGCCTCCCCAACCGTGATGGCCTTCGCCACTTCGGCCGATACCACCCGGCGCGCCCGGCCCAAAGCCGCCGCCCGGCGCGCCAGCACCGGCATGCGCTCCCCATCCGCCGGCACCGCCCCATCCGCCAGCAGGCGAAGAATTGTGCGCGCCGCTCATCGCACCGTTCCAGCCGCGACCCTGACCGGCCCAGCCGCCTCCGCCCGAGCGGCCAAAACCGCCCAGTCCCGCCCCCCCTGTTTGGGCAGTCCCCATTCCGCCGGATGCTCCCGGACCGCGCCCCTGATGACCCGACGTGGAGCCGACTTGAGAGCCGCCGCCCTGTCCATTGACCTCTGCCCACGCAGGCAGGCACCCGTTGATCAGCAGCGCGAGAATGGACGTTCCAGAAAATAAGACCTGGCGCGTCCTTGTGGGTAGGTAACGCATGGCACGCTCACGCAACAAAGAAGTTAGGTAAACAAACTGTTGGTAAATAATAAAAGCACTGATTAGTTCCAACAACAATGCTTTAACTTGCTGTAGAAGACATTTATTTAATATTTAATCAAAGAATTAAAATTCTAACCTGGCTATTGGGGCTGATTTGGTGGTTCGCTGGAGCTCGGGCAAGGTTTCGCTGCGGAAACGAACTGGCCTGGCCTCGGCCTTACATCTGCCGGATGCCATCCCGCACGAGACTGAGGATGAAGTCCGCCTGGTGCTCCCGTAGCGTGTTCCCTATGAGATCCAAGTCGAACACCCGCACCGGCATCGGGGCCGATTTCGGCCACCGCCTTGCAAACTCCCCAAACTGAGACGAGGAGCAGCGCCGGCTCCATCTGCCGCCAAGCCTTGGCCGCCACGCCGGCCTCGAAAAAGGCGGTCAACCGGTCCCACACGTCGGGAACGAGGTTGACCACCGGGCTCGCGGTGAATCCGTTCGCGTGAGAAAAGTATGCGTCGAGCACACCACCCTCCTCGGACGAAAAGCGGAGCAACAGCAAAACCAGTCGTTCGAACCGCTCCAGGTGCGAAACGTCGAGCTCGAGAATTTGCAGGACAGTACGCGCGTAGTCTTCGATAATGGGCTGCACGGCCGCCAGGACGAGGCTCTGCTTATCCGCAAAGTAATAGCTGACGAGGGCAGGGGTCACGCCGGCCGCGCGGGCAATCTCCTGCCGGCTGACGGTTGCGGAGAGCTTCGACCGAAGAACAAGCCGAGCGGCTTCGAGGAGTTCTCGCGCCCGACGTCGTCTACACCGCGTGCTGGCCGCCCCTGGCCCCGCTTCAGCGTCATGGCCATACCGTAAATACAAATTATGGTTGCAAATATGTGAACGATCTCGCGGCGCTTGTCTGCCTGCAGCGATAAACATGGTTAACTGGGGGTCTCGCCGGGCCAACAAGCCTGTTCTGGATGCACGCCCTGAGTGCAGGCAATCGTACCGTCGATCAAGCGACAGAAGAGCCGGATTTACGAACCGCCGAACGCCGCGATGACAGCCTCGCTCATCCGGACAAACCGGGCGCTCGGACCTTCGGCGCCGGCGCTTTGACGGCTGACGCGGGCCCCTTCGAGCATCACCGAAAGGGTATCGGCCAGCAGCTCGGGCTGCGCGATACCTGCCGCGGCGCAGAGGGCCGCCAGGCGGTCGCGGTGTTGTTTCTTGACGTCTTCGATGAGCCTGCGCGCGGGATGGCCAAGCTCGGTCAACTCGACGGCCGCATTGGCGAGATCGCAGCCACGGTCGTCCGCCGCCACGCATTCCGCGCCCAACCGAACCCACGCCCGCAATTGCGCGCGCGGATCGCCCGGATGAAGCGCCTCCAGTTCGTCCCACATACCCGCAACTTCGCGGGCAACGTCCTGCAGGCATTCGCAGATGAGGTCGTCCTTGGAGCCGAAGTGACGGTAGAGCGTCATCTTGTTGGTGCCGGCCGCCTCGGCGATCGTGTCGACGCCGATGCTGCGGATGCCGTGCTTGTGGAACAGGTCGCGCGCGGTCGAGACGATGCGATCACGTGGCCGGGTGGTCATGCACGACGGAAGCACCGCTTCGAGGATCGCAGATTTCTTGCCCATGGCCCTTGACGCGGATGTTACCGACCGGTAACTACCTCATTGTGACTGACCGGTAACATACATGCCACTCTCGGTCAATGAGAGGCGCCCGGCCGGCACAATGGAAAGATCGGGTGCCCCGCGGCACTCGGCAAGGAGGCTAGATGAGCCCCGAACGTGACCTGACTATCGACACGGCCTTGGCCGACCCGATCATCCGCGCCGCCATGATGGCGGACCGCGTCAACCCGCGTGATCTCGAAACGCTGCTTCGGTCGACGGCGAAGCGCCTCGACGCCGCTCCTGTCCGCCAGCCGTTCGCGCCGACGGCGCTGCTGGCACGAAGCGTGCGTGGCGGCCACCGAGGTCTCTGCTTCGCATGATCGGTTTCTTCATTAAACGCCCGATCTTCGCGTCCGCCATCGCCGTCATCATGGTGCTGGCGGGCGCGATCGCATATCGGCTGCTGCCGGTCTCGCAGTTCCCGGACGTCACGCCGCCGCAGGTGGTGGTGAGCGCGATCTATCCGGGCGCCAGCGCCCAGGTCGTGGCCGACACGGTGACGACGCCGCTCGAACAGCAGATCAACGGCGTGCAGGGCATGACCTATATGGCGTCGTCCAGCGCCAATGACGGCTCGTCGACGATCACCGTAACCTTCGATGTCGGTTATCCGCTCGCCATCGCGGCGGTCGACGTGCAGAACCGCGTGGCGCAGGCCGCCTCGTCGCTGCCGCCGATCGTCAACCAGGCCGGCGTCACGATCAAAAAGCAGAACCCGAACTTCGTGCTGATCGTCAATCTGACGTCGCCCGACGGCTCGGTCGATCCGGTGACCCTCAGCAACTACGCCTACCTGCAGATCGTGGACCCGCTCAAGCGGCTGCCCGGGCGTCGGCGACGTGCAGATCTTCGGCGAGCGCCGCTATTCCATGCGCATCTGGCTCGACCCGGACAAGCTGGCCGACCTCGGCATCACCGCGACCGACGTGCAGGGCGCCATCGCCGAGCAGAACATCCAGGTGGCGGCCGGCAAGATCGGCGCCTCGCCGGCGCCGAAGGGCACGGCGTTCGAGATGCAGGTCAACGCGGTCGGCCGCCTCAGCGACCCGAAGGAGTTCGGCGACATCGTCGTGCGCGCCGACCCCGCCAAGGGCTCCGTCGTGCGGCTGCGCGATGTGGCGCGCATCGAGCTCGGCGCGCTGCAGTATTCGTCCACGGCCTTTTTCGGCAAGGACCCGACCGTGGTGCTCGGCATCTTCCAGACGCCGGGCTCCAACGCGCTCGCGCTTCAGCAAGCCGTTCACGACAAGATGGAAGACCTGTCCAAGCGCTTCCCGAAGGGGATCGCCTGGGACTTGCACTACGATACGACCCGCTTCGTCTCCGCCTCGATGCACGACGTGGTGATCACGCTGCTGGAGGCGCTGGTGCTGGTCGTGGCGGTGGTGTTCATCTTCCTGCAGAGCTGGCGCACCACGATCATCCCCACCATCGCGATTCCGGTCTCGCTGGTCGCGACGCTCGCCGTCATGATGGCGCTCGGCTTCTCGCTCAACATGCTGAGCCTGCTCGGCATGGTGCTGGCCATCGGCCTCGTGGTCGACGACGCCATCGTGGTGGTGGAGAACGTCGAGCGCCAGCTCGAGGCGGGCCTGCCGCCGCTCGAAGCAACCCGCAAGGCGATGGCCGAAGTCACCGGACCGATCATCGCCACGACCGCGGTGCTGATGGCGGTGTTCGTGCCGGTCGCGTTCATCCCCGGCGTGGCCGGGCGGCTCTACAACCAGTTCGCGCTGACCATCGCCATCTCGGTCGGCATCTCGGCCTTCAACTCGCTGACCTTGAGCCCGGCGCTGAGCGCCGCCTTCCTGCGGCACCGTCACGGCAAGCCGTTCGTCCTGTTCCGCTGGTTCAACGCCGGCTTCGACTGGATGTCGCACGCCTACTCGCGCATGATCCACTTCTTCATCCGCATTCGCTGGGCGCTGCTGGCCGTGTTCGCGCTCGGGCTCGTCGGCACCTATTCGCTCTGGACGCGCCTGCCGAGCACATTCCTGCCGGTGGAAGATCAGGGCTATTTCTTCGTCGTCATCCAGGGTCCGGACGGCGCTTCGCTGGAGCGCACCGATGCGGTTGCCCAGCAGGTCCGTGACGTCCTGCAGGCCACCCCGGGCGTCGATATCGTCGGCTCGATCAGCGGCCTCAACTTCCTGACCAACGCGGCCCAGTCGAACTCTGCGGTGGAGTTCGCCATCCTGAAGCCCTGGGACGAGCGCCCGGCCGAGCAGACGGCGTCCAAAATCGTCGCCGCGGTGCGGGGCAAGTTATTCGGCATCCCCGGCGCTTTCGCGCTGAGCTTCGACCCGCCCTCGATTCCGGGTCTCGGCGCCACGGGCGGCTTCGAGTTCCAGGTCGAGGACCTGACCGGCAGGGGCAGCACGGCGCTGAACGAGGTCACGCAGGCCCTGCTGGCGGAAGCGCGCAAACAGCCGGAGCTCAATCCGCAGGCGATGTTCTCGTCCTTCAGCACGTCGACGCCGCAGTTCAACTACGACCTCGACCGCAACAAGGCGAAGCTGCTCGGCCTCAGCCTGCCCGACGTGTTCAACACGCTGCAGATCTACCTCGGCTCGCTCTACGTGAACGACTTCAATCTGTTCGGCCGCACCTTCCGGGTCACCATGCAGGCCGACAAGGACGCGCGCGCCAACGCGACCGACATCTCGCGCCTCTACGTCCGCAACAACACCGGCGGGATGGTGCCGCTCTCGACGCTCGGGCACGCTGAAGCCGATCGTCGGACCCGAGACCGTGCCGCACTACAACAGTTACGCGTCGGCGCTGATCAACGGCGCGCCCGCGCCGGGCTTCAGCTCGGGCCAGGCGGTCGAGGCCATGCAGCGGGTGGCCGCCAAGGTACTGCCGCACGATTTCGCCTACGAGTGGACCGGCATCACGTTCCAGGAGCTCAAGGCGGGCTCGGCCGCGAGCCTGATCTTCGGCCTCGCGATCGTCTTCGTGTTCCTGATCCTGGCCGCGCAATACGAAAGCTGGACCATGCCGTTCATGGTGCTGCTGGCGGTGCCGCTGGCCCTGGCCGGCGCTCTCCTGGCGCTGTTCATCCGGCAGATGCAGATCGACGTCTATTCGCAGATCGGCTTCGTCATGCTGATCGGCCTCGCGGCCAAGAACGCGATCCTGATCGTCGAGTTCGCGCGCCGACGCCGCGAAGAGGGCCTGAGCATCGCAGACGCCGCCTCGGAGGCCGGTCGCCTCCGGCTGCGTCCGATCCTGATGACCGCCTTCGCGTTCATCCTCGGGCGTGGTGCCGTTGATGATCGCCCACGGCGCCGGCGCAGCGAGCCGACAGTCGATCGGCACCACGGTGTTCGGCGGCATGCTCGCCGCCACGGTGCTGACCCTGATCTTCGTGCCGGTGTTCTACGCCGTCATCGAACGCTTGCGCGAGCGCGGCGCGGAGCCCGCCGCGATCCCGTCGTGGCCGAATTCAGCCATCCATCCAACGACGAGTTCGAGGGGGCCCCGACCTTCATCGAGCCGTACCGCGAAGCCGCGGAATAATCGGAGTTTCGTTCATGCGCACTCGCCAACTCCTCCTCGGCGCGGCCGTCATCGCGGCCGTCGCCATCCCGGCCATCGACCGCCTCGACCTCGGCTTAAGGCCGGAGCCGGCCGGCGCCAGCACGCCCGCGGCCGCCCCGCCGGCCATGCCGGTGCCGGTGACGCCCGGTGATCAAGGCCACGATCCCGGTCGACGCTCGACTATGCGGCCCGCACCGAGTCGATCCGCGCCATCCCGCTGCAGGCCAAGGTCTCGGCCTACGTCAAGGAGCAGCCGGCGCCCGACGGGGCCGACGTCAAGGCCGGCGACCTGCTCTACCGGCTCGATCCGCGCGACTTCCAGGTCGCGCTCGATCAAGCCAAGGCGCAGACGGAGCGCGACGCGGCTTCGCTCGAGTACCAGCGGGCGAACTACCAGCGCGGCGATTCGCTGAGCAAGAGCGGGTGGCTCGCAAAGGACTCGTTCGACGAGCGGGCCAGCAGCCTGCACCAGGCCGAGGCGGCTCTCGCGTCGTCCCAGGCTGCCGTGCGCGGCGCTCAACTCAATCTCGACTACACGGAAATCCGCGCGCCGTTTTCAGGCCGCCTCGGCCGCAATCAGGCGGCAGTCGGCACACTGATCGGCGCGGGCGGCACGGTGCTCAACACCCTCGTCCAGCTCGATCCGATCTACGTCACCTTCAACCCGAGCGAGACCGATCTCGCGGCCATCTCGGCGGCGCGGCGGGGCGCGCCCGTCGAAGCCACCATTACGGTTCCAGGCCAGGCGCAGACCGCCGCTCACAAGGGCGAGTTGACGTTCATCGACAACACCGTGGACCATGCCACCGGCACCGTGACGGCGCGCGCCACCATCGCCAACGCCGACTTCGATTTGCTGCCCGGCCAATATGTGCGCATTCGGCTTCACCTGCGGGACGAACCTGATGCGCTGCTGGTGCCGCAGGCGGCAATCGGGTCGAGCCAGCTTGGCAAGTACGTCTATGTCGTGGGCACCAACAACACGGTCGAGCTGCGGCCTGTGTCGCTCGGGACGGCGCAAGGCGAACTTGTGGCCGTCCTGACCGGCGTCGCGGCTGGCGACCGGATCATTACCGGTAATCTCCAGAAGATCGGGCCCGGCATGCCGGTGATTCCGCAGTAGCTGTGGCGGATGGCCGGACCGGGCTGAGATCTAACCCATGTGAGGGAAGGCCGATCTCCGACGTGATTTGTGTCCGATCAAATCACGGAGCGGATGGTCATGAGGTCGGAACCGGTGAATGGCAGCGGGGTTTTCAAACCGGAGGCCGTCGTCGCGATCAATCAAGCCTACGAAGAGGCGATCGAGATCCTGCAGATCAAGCACGCGCATTCCGATCGCCGCGCGGCGGTGGCGAAATACATCATGGATGCCGCGAAGGACGGAGAGATCGAGGCGTCGCGCCTCTGCGACGGTGCCGTAGCGGCTCAGCGCCGGACGGATCGGATCGCGGAACGCGCGCACGAAATCTGGCAGTCCGAAGGTCGGCCGGAGGGCCGACAAAATGAGCATTGGCGCCGAGCGGAGCAGGAGTTCGACGCCAAAGACGACAACCCCGACCGATCGATATGAGGCGACCGACGACCCTGTCGATCCGCCCGATGCAGTGGCGACCCGAAGCCTGACCGAAGCCCCGAACCCGGTGCAGCAGAGGTTCCCGCATACACAATGGAATGACGCGCTCGGCCGAGCACTGTGTCGCTGCCGAACTTAAACGGGCGATGTGGCCTCGGCCGAGGCCGGGACGGTGCTCCGCGTGGCTGCGGCGAGGGCGTGGTCGAGGAGAGCGCGTTCGTCGCGCTCGCCTGCGCGAACCAGCGTACCGATTGTGCTCTCCAAAATCCCGAAGACGTCGAGCTTGCCGCGCCAGTCGCCCCAAACGGGATTGCGGTCGAGCAGGTTCATGGCACGTCCCGCCAAAAGCCTGATGCGTCTCGCGTCATCCGAATTGAGAATGGAGCCGGCGGGGGCATTGGACATGAGGTATCTCCCAGATACGCGGGAGGCGCAGCTCATCAGCTTGGGCTTGTCGCCGACGAGCCGCGCCTGCGAGACATGGAGGAATCTCGCCGCTTGGTCATAGCCCAGGAAGGAGCGACCCTCATTAACTTAGCCTATTCGTGCGCCCTTCCGGCTGAATCGCGCGGTGCGGCAGGCGCACGAGCCGTCACGACCGAGCCGGCTACGGGTCGGCGGGCTTCCATGCGCAACACGACATCGTCGTTCGCGACAGGCTCGAGCCCGGCGGCCAGGAGCGCCGCGCTGACATAATCGGGATGATGGCTATAGCGCCCGTGCGGATTGAGGCGAAAGCCTGCTTGCTCCGGCCCCGCCTCGACGCTGAAAGCCAGGCAGCCACCCGGTTTCAACGCCCGGCGCGCCGCCGAAAGCACCGCGTGCAGATCGCCGAAGTAGCAGAGCGTGTCGGCCGACACGATCAGATCGAACCGGCCTGGATGTTCGTCGAGATAGGCGGTCAGTTCGGCCTTGACCAGACCGTCATAGCAATCGCGCTGCTGTGCTTTTTCGAGCATGCCCGAGGACAGATCCGCGCCGATCAGCTCGGCTGCGAACGGCCGCAACAAAGGACCGCAAAGCCCGGTGCCGCAGCCCGCGTCGAACACGACGAGGCTGCCGTCCGGCGCGCCGCAGGCCGCGCGTACGGCTTGAATGACGAGATCCGGCGCCCGATATTCCAGGGCCGCGAGCTTGCTGTCGAAGGTGGCGGCGAACCGGTCGAACGCGGTTTCCACAAAGGCGTCGGACGCGCGCGCCGGGACGTCGCGACCCGAGATCGCGGCGAGCGAATGTCGTGCGGTGGCACTGTCCGGCTCCTCGCGCGCCCATTCCTCGGCGACCGCCAGCGCACGGTCGGTGTCACCGGCCGCCACATAGGCGCTGACGATGAAGCGCCGCGAAATCGGGGCTCTTCGGCGCCATCTCCAGCGCCTGCGCGTGACAGTAAATCGCCTCGGCGAAGCGCGCGTCGGCGAGCAGCAGGCGTCCCAGATTGTTGAGAGCATCGCGATGCCGCGGGTTGCTTGCAACGGCAGCCCGGTAGCTCGCTTCGGCGCCGCGGTTCAAGCCGAGGCGCCGCTGACAGGCCCCGTAATTGTTGCGCACGTCGGCGTTGTCCGGGTCGAGTCGCAAGGCCGTGCGGTAGGAGCGCGCGGCCTCGCGCGGCCGGTCCCGCTGCAGGAAAACGTTTCCGAGGTTGCTGTATAGGCCGGCATGTCCAGGTTCGATTTGAATGGCCCGCTGAATGAGCTTGACGGCCTGGTCCGAGCGCTCGGTCTGGTGCAGCAGGATCCCGAGCCGCTGCAGGGCGTCGACGGAATCGGGCACCGCCTGGAGAATGCTGCCGTAGATGGTCTCGGCACCGTCGTACTGCCCTTGGCGGTGCAGGTTGGAGGCGAGACTCGAGCGCTTCCGCGACCGTCAGGCGTTCGGTTGCTTCGGCTTCGGGGGCAGGCGTGTCGGCGGCCATGGTTCCTCCTGGGGCAGAGCTTGGAACGAGGATGGCGGCGTCCGCCGGGCTCTATTTGATGGAATATTCCACCGCGGAGAGCGACCATGTGCCCTGATCGAACTTGCCCGGCTTGCCGGCCTGGGCGACGAGCAGCTTGCGCAGCGACTGGTCGATCGCGTCGACATAGGCTTGGGATGATGGCAGATCGGGAGGAAGTTCGGGCAGGTCGATCAACTGCACGGGCTGGTCGCTCAGAATGGCGATGATGACGCCGCTGCCGAGCGGAGGCTCGGTGCGGAAGACGAAGCGCGCCAGCGGGTTCTTGGCGTCTGGGATCTCGACCGGCGTGCCTGGCTTGAGCAGGTTAGTGCCGGCCTTCTTGGCCTGGGTCTGCGCCAGCGACATGACGTTGGGATAGATCTGCGTCGCCTGCTTGTCGGCGTTGATGTCGACGAGGATCAGATATCCGGGCTTCTCGGTCGCGACCTTGAAGACGACGTCCGTGCCGACCGGCAGGTCGGCGCCCGGCACGAGGTCGACATGGACCCCCGCAGGATTCGTGGTGCGGAGCATGACGCCAGGCGTCGACGGGATGGGCGGCACGACGGGCGGCGCCTCCGGCTCGGTCGGCTCCGGCGCCCCCTCGATAATCGTGACCGAACGATCTTCGGCGCGTGCGCCGGTGCTTGTGAAGGCCAGTGCCAGGCCGATTGCGAGCCCCGCCACCCCGATGCGTTTGAACCGGTGACCCATGATGCTCCCCAATCCGTTCGTCATGGCACGGTGAACAGACCGACGAGCCCCACCCGCGCGTCGGTCGGTGCAAAGCGGCGGATGACGCCGGCCAGTAGACCGGCCGACTTGCGGCCATCCATGCTGCGCAGCGTGTCTTCGAGATCACTCATCCGCTGTTCGGAGGTGATGGCCACGACCTCGTCTGCGCCGAACGGGTCGCGCACCTGGAACGGAATACGGACCGAGCCGCGGTCGATCATCGCCGGGTTGCGGGAGGTCGGGTAGATGAGCTGCACAACACCGTTCCCGGCGACGTCCACCAGGATCAGCGAGCGCCGGGCGGTGTCGGACACTTCGACTTCGATTTTGCTGCCGCGTCGGTGGAGCGACGCGTCGGGCAGCACACGGACCCCTTGCGGCGTGCGGACGACGAGGCTTTTGATGTCGCGCACCGCCGCTGTCCGGTCCACCACGCCCGGCAAGTCGGCCCGTTCGACGTTCAGGGCGATCTTATCGCCAGCCGCGATCGCCTCCTTGCTGGCGGGGTCCCAGAGAATGTCGGGATTGCCTTCCACCGTCACGACTTTGAACGGCGTCTGCATCGGACTGACGTCCGTCATGGCATCAAACCGGACGCCGGTGCTGGCGAGGGTCAGCGCAGCCGGCGCCACTGCAGGCTGGGCGGAGAGCGGCTGTGGCAAGGACGCGGGTTGCACCGGGCCGCCGAACTTGAACACGATATCGGAGTCGAGATTCCGGGTCGGCGATTCCTGCGCCACGATGTTCTGGCGCTCGTCCGAGAGCTGGTAGACGACCTTGCGGACGTAGGTGAACAGTTGCCGCAGCGTGGTTTTGCCGTCGCTGCCATCGTCGGCGGCGCCTTGCACCGCTCGCGCCACGGCATAGCTCAAGGCGCCGCGATATTGGCCGTTGATGACGACTTCCGGGGCCTTGGTGTCGCTGTCGACCGCGGCCAGGAAGGTGGTGTTCTTGAAGTCGAGCTGCGTCAGCAGCGCGTCGCTCGTCGTCGAGACCGGCTTTAGGTCGTCCTGCACCAGGCGATAACGGGGCACCTGCCGGTAGCTGATGCCGGTCGCCCCCGGCGCGATCTCGCGGGCGAGGCCGCCGCCGTAGCAGGTGTCGGCCACGAACATGACCTGGGCGCCTTTGTCCTCGAGCGCCCGGAGATAATGGTTGAACTCGTGGTTGAGGATTTTCTCCGCGCCGCCGGGCCCCGTCTTCGGGTCGAAGCCGACCAGCAGGAACACTTCGTCAGTTCCGTCCGGCGACGATCCCTTGACGCGCTCGTCTTCCTTCGAGCCATGACCCGCGAGAGTTATGACCACCAGGTCGCCCGGGCCGGTCCGCCCGACGAGAGCGTCGAGGGCGCGCAACACAGAGGCGCGATCCGCCTGGTCGTTGATCAGGGTGGAAATGTCCGACGCGCCCACGGCTTTGAGCGAGGCCTGGATGTCCTTCGCATCCGCGACCGCTCCCTTCAGCTGATTGACGTTACGGTAGGAGTTGATGCCGACGACCAGCGCCCGGACCTTGCCTTGCCCTGGCGCCTCCAGGACCGGGGCCGGCGCCGGAGCGCCTGAGGCCAAAGTGGCGCCAACCAGGAAGACCAGAGCGGCGACAGTGGCGCGAAGGGTCGTGGTCATGATCACCCGCGCCGCCATTCGACGCGCCGGTTGAGGGCGTAGATGTCATCCTGGGTCAGCCCCGCGGAATCGTCGACTTTGAGCGGTTCGGTTGCCCCAACGCCATTGGCGTCGACCTCGACCGAGACGCCATGCTGCTGGAGAAACGCCGCGACCGACTTGGCGCGCTCTTCGGAAAGCTTCTGGTTGTAGTCGGGCCCGCCGCGAACATCGGTGTGGCCGATCAGCACGATCTTGCTCGGCTGCTGTTCCTGGACGGCGCGCACGAGCTCTTGCGCGGCCTCCTCGCCGATATCGGTCATGCTCGCCTTGTCGAAGTCGAACGTGATCGACAGCGCGAGGGCATGCGGAACGATGCCTCGTACGGAGGGCGAGAAAACGCCGCCGAGCTTACCGTCGCGGCGATCATTGGCGGTGGCCACGAACGTGCCTGGGCTGTGCGCGGTGGCGTTGGCCGCGAGGATACGGGCCTGTGAAGCGCGATCGATCAGCCCCTGAACCTCGAAGGGCGATGGCGCGGTCGGTGTGGCCGTTTCGTTCTTGACGATCTCGATCGCGGTGTCGAAGCCCGCTGCAGCCTCCGCGAAACGGCGTTCGCCGAAGCGCACTTCGGCCAGGGTGGCGGCGGCCTGCCACAGCACGCCCGTGCGCGCGGCTTCGGTGAGGATCTGCTCGTACTCCTGGCTCGGTCGGCCGCGGGCCATCAGATCCTGGGCGGCGTTGAGCTGGAACGCCGCGAGCCGGCGCTGAACCGCAACCTGAAAACGGCCGCAGGACGCGTCCGTCGAAATCTGGTCGACGAGGTGGCTCGCTTCCGCGTCCTTGCCTTCGTCGACGGCCGTGTTGAAGCGCTGGAGCAGCGCATCGCAATCGTCGGCAAGGGCCGGCAGAGGAACTGCCAGAAGAGCCAAGCCAATGAGGGCTGCGGTTCGGGACTTGAACATGGTCGACATCACTGCATCACCAACAACCGAGACCTACAGCGGCGCTGTTTCGCCGGTGTTACGGCTGGAGCAGACTACTCGACTTTCTCAACCCGATAACCGGCCGTTTCAAACAAGGCCGCCAAGCCCTCCTGCCCGGGGATGTGTGCCGTGCCGACGGCGACGAACACGCCGCCCTTCTCAAGCAGCGGAAGCAGGCGGTCGCGCATCCGCTTGGTCCGGGCGGTCACGATCCGATCGAGCACTGCAGGCGGGGTACCCGCGCCAGGGACGCCAGGGATCGGGTTGGGCGATTGCGTCCAAGCAAGAAGGAGCCCGATTTGACCATGCCGATAGGCCAGGATGGTTGTTTCGACGGCATCGTCCGCCCGGCTCGCCTGCGCGAGAACCGAGCGCAGCAGCGCCGTCTGCTCGGCCGCAGTCAGATCATCGCCGATGTCGACCTGCTCCGCGATCGTCTCGAGCCCGGTAACCGGGAGGGCATGGCGGTACGCGCCGCCTCGACAACTTGCGCGTCCAGAAAGGCGCGCTCGTTCGCGTGGCTCGTAGCGCATGGCGGCAAGTCGAGCATTAGCGCGAGCGCGACAGCCTTGAGGCGACGCGCAAGCGATACGGGAAAGCCGCGAGCGGAGAGGAGAGTTCTGAAGCCGCGAGTAGTCGACCGGCGGGAGCAGTTGGCTGGCCCGGAAGGCATCCGGTGCCGCAATGGCGCGTCGGGTTTGCGCGGTCGCGACCTGCCGATCGCCGTCCAGAGCTTCGACCGCCGCGGAGGCCGATTGAGCCAACGCGGCGCGCGTACCAGGCGAGAGGTCAGCAACTCGCGGATCGGCGATGTGGATTGTGCCGAGGAGAAATGAAGGCTTCAGCCCGGCGCGCGTGATCCGGAATAGGCGTCCCTCGCCAAACGGCAGGGTGCGCGCTTCGTTCTCGATGCGGGCGTAATCGGCAGGCGCGTCCGAAGCCATCCGGGCGAGCAGATCCTCGCCGTGGCAAGCTGGCGCGGTATCCGCCAGCGCAGGTGTCGATGCTACAAGCCAACCCGCCAGAAGCCGCCGCACGGCGGGACGGCTTTTCGGTCCGGAATGCTTACCACTGGACGCGAATGCCGCCCTTTCCGCCCGCGCCGAACAGCCGGTCGCCGCCATAGACGTCGCCTTGAGCAAACAGGCTCACCCCGTTCACCATCTCGTAGTTCACCGCGAGAATGCCACGCCCGCGCACCTCACCTTCGTCGGCTTTGGCTAGAAGGTTGGAGCCGAACTGCGCGCCGCCGATGCTGCCCCCGTTGACCATCACGTCGTCGTAGACGAGACCGGTGATCGAGGTCGTCAGCCTCGAGCGATCCGCCATGAATGTATCCATGCCAAAGCGCGCCCCGCCCTGGAACATCAGGAGATCGCCGTCGTCCAGACCGAGCTGCCGGCGCGCCTGACCGTCATAGATGGAGTTCGTGTATTGAAACCCTACGGTCGGTTCGACCCAGACAGGGCCGAGCGTGAACATGCGGTAGCTCAGGTTTCCGAATGACGACAGGTTGGTCAATCCACCACCGCCCGCGCCGCTGAATGGCACGACACCTGGAGCAACGAGCGCGCCGCCAACGACGTTCACCGTGAACGCCAACTGGTCGGTGAATTGTTCGCGCAAGTCGTAAACATCAGCCTTGAAGGTCAGATCCGCCGTGAGCGGTCCGTTGAAGTAGATCGCGTAGAGCCCCGCCGATCCACCGGAGAGGGTGGCGTTGACGGTGCCGGAGCCGTTGCCGACGTTTCCGGGCGTGTTCGAAACGGTTCGCGTCCGAATGTGAAACTCTGAGCCGATGTAGCCGGCCAACAAGCCGAAGACGAGACCGTCGTCGGGGCTGGCCAGGCTTCGCGACGTATAGTCGAACCCGGCGAGAAATCCAAGGTGCTGAGGTGCTCTTTTCAGTGATGGTCAGAATATTCGGAAGTCCGCCAGCGACGACGCCCTGGCAGCAGTTGATCGCCGTAGTGCCTCTGGCACTTCGGTCCTCGGTATTGCCGAAGCCGATCGCCCAACTGCCGTAGCGCGATTGATAGATCGGGCGGATAAACCGGATAGGCGACCAGCGACGGCAGCGGTTCGACAGCCGGCCGAGGTGCAACGCGGCGGCGGGAAACCGGCGCGGCCCGACTCGTCGCCACCTTTGTGGCGGCTGGAGCGGGCATTGGCCTGATGGGCGTCGCAGCGGGTACGTTCCGCACGCATTCGCCATTGACACGCGAGAAGCCATCGGGGCAGCGCTGCTGTTCCTGCTCACGTCGTGTCTGCAAAGCCGACGACGTGTTGCGAACGGTTTCCTGTGTGGCTGACTGAGACAGATCGCTCAAAGCCTGGGTCGATAGTGCGGCGCCGGAAAAGGCCCCGGTCACCCCGTTGGTGCAGGTGCCGTTGGCCAGAGCGATGCCAGCCTGCGCCCCGACGGCGGCAGGACAAAGGGCCGTTTGCGCTTGCGAAGGGCTCGCGGCGGCGATCGTGATTCCGCACGCCAGTGCGGCAAAGGCCAGGAGACGAGGGAGAAGCGTCAATGTCGTTCTCATGAAACACTTGGACAGCAATCTGATTTGGCGATGTTATCCGACCTTCCCGGCAAGGGCTGTGACAGTTTGGCCACCCTTTTGCCGGAAAGAAGGCGCGGGTTGTTCGGGTCAGAATAGTTCACGGTGAAACGGTAGTCCCATGAAGGCTCTCGCCATTCGGGCCTCAGCGTTGCTCTTGCTGGCCGGCCCCTTTTTCCCGATCGGCGCCGCTGAGGCCGCGGATACGGTGCTTCGCAGTTTCCCAGCTGGAGAAGGATCCGGCTCGGTCGGCGTCGCGGTCAGCCGGGGCGGCGAGGACACCGAAGACGACGGCCCGCAGGCGCTCACCTCGGATGATCAGGGTCAGATCTTCGTCCTCGATCAGGTCAACAACCGCATCCTGAAGCTCGATCCCGCCAATCCCGCTGCGCCACCTCAGGCGCTGGCGTTGCCGCCCGGAGTTCAGCCGACGGACCTCGTCGTCAAGAAGGACGCCATCTATATTTGGGACGGCAAGATTCACACGCTGTCGCCGCTCGGCCCGGCCACCGCGCCGACCCGCGGGTTGGCCGAGACCCGGTCCGGCGAGCCCGTCGGCGACGCTGTCCGCACGGCCTTTGCGCAGATGGGATCGGATCCCGATGGGCGCGACGACCCCGACGCCGGTTCCACACGTGCCGTCACGGCAAGCAAGCCGGCTTTGCCGAAATCCGCCACTCCCGGTCATCAGGAGGTCGATACGGCCAGTCACGGCACGGTTTCGGTGGATGTCGCGATCACCGACAAGGGTTCCGGGGCGCAGCTCAAGCTGCAGGCCGACAATCAGCCGCCGCTGCCGAAGCTGGCGTTGAAGGTGCCCGGCCGGCTCGGCACCATCGCGTTCCTCAACAGCGACAAGACCGGCCGCTTTTTCGTGCTCGCGGAGGATGTGCCGGAAAGCATGAGCGACTCGGCTTTCGCGTTCGTGGCCCGATACTCCGCGAAGGGCGCCCTGGAAGGTGTCTACGAACTGCCGCTCGACCAGACGGTCGGCGTGTCGCGCCGCGCCGTGACGGTTTCTCCGGATGGGGACGTCTACTTCCTCAAGACCTATCGCAAGGGCGCCGACGTGATCGGGCTCGGCTTCCGCCCGATGGCAAACGCCAAGCTCATCGCGCTCGGCCGGCCCAAATCGAACGTTGCCTCGGTCAACTGGAACGACGCAAGCTGGGTCGGCATGGCGGTGGGCCCGCTGACACGGGAGAGGATTCTGAAGACGGCGGTCGCTTTCAGGGACATCAGTTGGACCGCGGCGCCGAGCAACTACGGACCGGAAGAGGACAAGATCTGCTCCGGCTTCAATGGCCGAATCCGACGGCCGATGTACATGATCGGCAAGGAGGCCCAGCAGGTGCAGGGCGTTCCCTATTGCTGGGGGTGCCAGGGGTCGCTGCCGCAGTTCATGTCACGCATTCAGAAGGGGACCCTCGCCGGCAACGTCTGCACCAAGGAAAATCCGCGGCCCGACGTGGCTGGCGTCGATTGCTCGTCTTTCGTCAGCGCAACCTGGGGGTTGTCCACCCACTTCACGACCGCGGCCATTCCGGCTATCGCCCAGCAGATCGCGAATCCCTGGGATCTGAAGCCGGGCGACGCCTTGGACAAGCCCGGCTCCCATGTCGTGCTGTTCGTTGGCTTCACGCCGGATCGACAGGCCAAGGTCATCGAGGCGTCCCCCGGCGCTTGCCAGGGCCGCGTCTGTCAGAACACCTACCCGTTGTCGTCGCTGCTTTCGCGTGGCTTCATCCCGGTGCGCTATCGGGCGCTCGTCGAGACGTCCGACGCCACGACCAAGCAATCGAGCACCCAGTCAATCGCGCAATAAGAAGAGCTTGGCGGCCGCGCCGACTTGCGGACCGGCACCATGCGCCTGGAGCAGCGCGTCGAAGGCCGCCGCGGCGCTGTCCCACGAGCCCGCGTTTGGCCGCGCGGCATCGCCGGCCAGGACCAGCAGCATCTGGGGGAGCGGTTCGGAAGCGCCGCGTCGGGCGAGATCAAGCGTGAAGCGCGCGCCCTCGTCGCTGACGGCAAGCTTCGCCGAGAGGTCGCGCACCACGCCGGCTTCGGAAATCCAGTAAAGATGCAGGGGCCGATGCAGCGGATCGCGTATGCTGCCGTGCAGGAGACCGCCTCTTGCATCCACCGTGTCGAGATGGAGGGCCGGTGCGACCGCGTGGGCCGCATGGAGCTTGCGGAGAAGGTCGACGGCGGGGCACTGCGGCTTCCAGATCTTCTGGCCCGTGACGGCTGGTTCGAAGCCCGCGGTGGCCGCGAAGGCCTGGTGGAATTCGCCGAACGCGTCCGCGCTGGTCGCGAAGCCGTCCACGTCGGCGACGTCGGACTCGATGCGCTCGGCTGCCACGTAGACGCAGGGGCCGCCGTCGTAGCCGTCGACAAAGGCCGTCGCGCGCCGGACCGTGGCCGCCGCTTCCGGGTCGGCGACCTCTGCGCTCGCGACCGTCTCGGCAGATGCTTCCGCCGTTTCGACTGTAGCGGCGGTCGGCGCTTGACTGGCCATTGCCGAGGTCGGGGCCTGCTGCGGAGGGGTGGCGGTCTCCACAGGTGCCGAGACCGGCGCGCTCTGCAAGGCCAACTCGGGAAGGGATGTTGCGGCGAGCGGCTCCGCCCCTGGGGCGTCCGGAACCGATGTTACTGGCGCTGTTGCGATGCCCTCGTCGGCTGGTCGGAGCGCCGAATCCGCGGCTTGAGGGAGGATGGTGGGCTCTTGCCCTTGAAGCGCGGGCGTGGGCAGTTCCGCCCCCGACAACGCGGGTGTGCCCTGAGCCGCCTCCGCCGCAATAGGGGGTGCCGGGGCCAGCTCCACGCTGGGCACCTCTGGAACGGGTCCGGTCGGAGCCGTCGCGGTTCGCCCGTCATCTTGCAGGGCCATCGCTTCGGTCGCAGAGGCAGAGGTCGGGGCGAGATCGGGGGCGGCGGGGGCGTTGGACACCGCATCCGGTGAGGCGAGTGTCGGTGGTGCGGCCTCGGCCGCCGCCGCCGGTGTCTCGCGTTTGGCGTCCAAGCTGGGCGGCGTCTCGCTGTTGGCCGCTGGAACGGGGTCCGACGGTGCCGCGCTCTTAGGCGGATCAGCGGCTGCCTTCTGCGCCACCGGCGCACCGGCGGCCATTTCAGACGGGGAGTCGGGCGCAACATTCGGCACCGGCGGTTTCTCGGCTTCGGCCGCCGCGATCGCCCGGGCCTCCTTCGGCGGGGCGCTGGGAATCGATGCTGCGGGCGCGGCGTCGCTTTTCAGCTCGGCGGGGCGGCCCGAGGTGGCGCTCTGCTCCGTTGTGTTCGGCGCTTCAGGCGCCGCCAATGTCGTTGGCAAGACCGTCAAGCCGATTGTAAGGTTGGCGGAAATGGGCGTGTCGCGGCGTGGCAGGGTCACGCGGCTCGCAAACCAAGCGAGGCCGGCGTGCAGCGCGAGCGACAAGGCCAAAGGAATGATGATCGCGCTTCGCATGGGACCGTGAAGCGGCAGGATTGCAGCGTTACGAATTTAGCACAGCCGCACGGCATGCGAACCGGCGGTTGTGCGTTCGACGACATTCTGGCGGGCCGGCTCGGCTGAATACGGTCTTGGCGCAATGCACACGCCGGCCGCCGTAGGGGGAGATGTGATGCGGAAGTTTCGCTTGGCGCCTGATCGGAACGCCGGCCGCATTTGGCGGTGCTTGGCCGCTGCATCCATCGCCGGTGCGTCTGCGCTTGTTGCGCAGAGGGCGGCCGCCGACGCGGCTGCACCCATCGCGGTCGAACTCAACAAGCTCGAGCCGGACGGCAAGAGCTGCCGCGCCTACATCGTGGTGACGAACCCGTCCGACAGCGCGCTGCAGGTGATGAAGCTCGATCTCATCTTCTTTCGACCCGACGCGGTGATCGAACGTCGGTTGGCGCTCGATCTCGGGCCGGTCCGGCCCGCCAAGAAGAGCGTCAAGACCTTCAGCCTCGAAAACCTGGCCTGCGAGAACATCGGCAGCGTGCTCGTCAACGACGTGCTCGATTGTCGCGATACTGCGGGCCCCGTAAACGAGTGCCTGAACCGGATCGCGGTCTCCTCACGCGCTGCGGTGCAGCTCACCAAATGACCGAGGCGTCCAGCTCGCTGTCGTTCGTCGGCATGCTCGCCCATGCCGATTTCGTGGTGCAAGGCGTCATCGCCGCCCTGGTCCTGGCCTCGATCGCCTGCTGGGCCATCATCTTCCAAAAGATCCTGCGGATCATGGCGCTGAAACGCGACGTTGCGCGCGTGGAGGCTTTCGCCCGCTCCCCGGCGACACCGCTCCGGGCGGCACCTAAGTCGCTATTGTCCCGCATGATCGAGGAAATGAACCAGGAACGCCACGGCGGCACGGCGTCCGATGTGAGATCGCGCATGGAGGCCGCGCTGCGAGCCGTCGGCATGCGCGAGATGCGGACCATGGAAACGGGGCTGCCGTTCCTCGCGACCCTGGCCTCGACGGCGCCGTTCGTCGGGCTGTTCGGCACCGTCTGGGGCATCATGCACAGCTTCACGTCGATCGCTGCGGCGCAGGACACGAGCCTGGCTTCGGTCGCGCCGGGCATCGCCGAGGCCTTGCTCGCCACCGCGGTGGGCCTCGGCGCAGCCATCCCGGCGGTGGTCGGCTACAATCAGATCCGTGCGGCCTTTGGTCGGTCCGGACACCGGTTGGCGAGCGCTGCTGCGGCGATCGCCAAGACGGCTGCGGTCGCGTCGTGAAGGCGGGTGGCGGGTTCGACGCAGGTGAGGATGACGACGCACCCTTGCTCGCCGAGATCAACATCACGCCGTTCGTCGACGTCATGTTGGTCGTGCTCGTCATCTTCATGGTGGCCGCACCGCTGATGATCCACGGCCTGGCGGTGGAACTGCCCAAGGCGTCGGCCGGGGCCGTGGGCAGGCCTGCCAAGCCACTGATCGTGTCGCTGGCCCGCGACGGCCGCCTGCAGGTCGGCAGCGACACGCTGCCCGTGGTGGGACTAGCGGACCGGCTTGCCGCGCTCCGTAAGGAACAGGGGGACGCCGTCGTCTACGTCCGGGCCGACCGCGGCATCGCTTACGGCGCCGTGGCCGAAGTGCTCGGGCATCTCGGCGAAGCCGGCTTCAGCAAGGTCTCCCTGCTCACCCTGCCGCCAAGGGCGGGAGGACCATAGCCGGCTTTGGGATCCACCCTTCCTGCTTCATCCTGAGCCGGCCGCAGAGCGGCCGAGTCGAAGGACGTAGGATGTGCGTGCTTCGACACGGCCTTCGGCCCTGCTCAGCAAGAGGGGCGGGAGGGTTACTAGGAAAGAGCGTTCCGGGTCCGCCGCTGTTCACTTGGTCCGGAAGTAGAAATCCTCTTCGCCGGGGGTCGAGCCGTAGACGAACGGCTGTTGCCGGTTGTTCGTAGCTGCAAGCACGTCGGAGGTGACGAGGCGGAACATCTTGTTGATCTCGATGCGCGGCGTCTCGAGCCGGTTGATCAGCGCCTTGGCGAAGGGGCTGTGGCCGTCGGTATCGCCATCCGCGGCCTGTTCGCCGTCCTTCGCGGCATAGACCACCATCTCGTTGGCGATTTTCGGTTCATAGGGCGCAAGTCCGCGTGCGACGGCGCGTGACGCCACTTCGCGCTTCATCATGCCCTGAAACGGATTTTCCCGGCAGGCATCGAGCACCACCATGCGCAGCTTGCGCGCATTGTGGATGCGGTCCAGCACGTAGCGCAGGGGAACACCCTCGTCGTCGGCGTCTCGGTCGGACTGCAGATGCGCGTCCGTCGGGATGAGATAGTTCTGGCCCGAGATCTCGATGCCGTGGCCGGCATAATAGACGAGGGCCCAGTCGGAATCGTCGGCAGCCTCCTGAAAGCTGCGCAGTGCCTTCTTCATCTGCTGCAGATTGGCATCTTGCAGCAGCGTGACCGAATTGAAGCCGGCATCACGCAGGCTTTGGGCCACGGCGGCAGCATCCTTGCGCGGGTTCGGCAGCAGCGGCACCGATTCGTAGGCCGAATTGCCGATCACCAGCGCCACGCGGCGGCCCTGGTCCGGCAGCGCGGCCGGTGCCGTCGCGGCGGCGATCTGCGCCTCGAGTTGCTTGGCGCGCTGCTCGGCCTTGCTGATGCGCTCCTGCGCCTCTGCCTCCTGCGCCTTCACCGAAGCTTCGAGCGCCTTGGCACGGGCTTCAGCCTTCATGGCGCCGGTTTGCGCCGCGGTCTGCTGCGCTTCGGCATCGGCCAGCTTGGCCTCCGCGTCGCGGGCTTTCGCTTCCGCGTCGCGCGCTTTGGCTTCGGCCAGGGCCGAGGCCTGCTCGGCCTTCGTGCGCGCCGTCGAATCGGTCAGCAGAGCCATCTGGTCCTGGACCTTGGCCTGGGCGGCGAGCGCGACCTCCTTGGCCTTGGCATCGGCCGCGCGGGCCAACTCCTGGCGGATGTTCTCGAGCCCGTCGCGGGCCAAGGCCTGCGCGGGTTTCGCCTTCTCCGCATCGGCGTCCGACGGCAGCTTGATGGCCTTCTCGAACTCGGCCCGGGCAGCGTCGAAGTCGCCCTTCTTCTCGTAGACGAGGCCGCGCCCGGTGTAGGCGGCCACGTAATCCGACACGATATGCGTCGCGCCATTGTAGGCGTCGAGCGCCTTGTCGAGTTCGCCTTTGTAACGCAGCGTGTCGCCGAGCAGCGTCAGCGCCACAGGCGACTTTGGATTGAGCGCGACCGCCTTCTCGAGGTCGACGAGCGAGCGGTCGTAATCACCCTTGAGCTGGAAGATCTCGCCGCGATCCGCGTAGGCCAGATCGCTCTTCGGGTTGCGCAGGATGGCTTCGCCGAGATCGTTGAGCGCCCGGTCATAGTCGCGCTTGTCCCGATAGACGAGCGAGCGGTTGATGTAGACGGTCTCCTCGTCGGGCGCGAGGCGGACCGCGTCGGCATGGTCGACGAGCGCGCCGGCAAGGTCCCCCTTGAGGCGCTTCGCCTCGCCGCGGATGCTCGACGCATAGGCGCTCTTCGGGTCGAGCGCCCGGGCCTTGTCGAGGTCCTTGATCGCGGCGTCGAAGGCGGCGTTGTCCATCGAAACGGTGGCGCGCCCGATATATCCCTGCGGATTCTGCGGCGCGAGGCGAATGACGGCGCTATAGTCGGCGAGCGCCTTGTCCTTCTGCCGCGTGTGGATCAGCGCATAGGCGCGGTTCTGGTGCGCGGCGATCAGGTTCGGGTCGGCCGCGAGCGCCTTGTCGAAGTCCTCGACCGCGCGCTCATACTCGCCCATGGTGTTCAGCAGCGTTCCGCGCAGATTGAAGAATTCGGGTGCGTTCTTGCTGAGCTTCAGTCCTTGTCCGAAATCCGAGAGCGCGCCGTCGAAATTGCCCGTGCGCATGCGGATGACGCCGCGATTCTTGAACGCGATCAGAAAGTCCGGCCGGCGGTTGATGGCTTCGTCGAAATCGGACAGCGCGCTGGTCTGGTCGCCCATGCGGGCGTGCGCGTTGCCCCGGTTGAGGTAGATATCGGGGACGCCCGACAACTCCGCCCCTGCATCGAGCAGCGCCGTGCAGGCGCGGATCGCTTCGGGCGGCGGCGTGGCGGCATTGTCGCAAAGCTGGTGATCGTCGGCGGCACTGGCCGGCGCGGCAGCCGCTATAAGCAGCGCAATACCGAGACCTAACGCGGCGGCGCGGGCAAATCTAAAAACCACAATGGTCGCAGGCACGCTTACGCTCCGCGAGTTCAGTGAGAGATCTCGCACCCGGGAAGGGACAGGCGGAAACCTCCGCAATCAGAAAAGACCAAAAGTGTTTCCGCCGCTTCTCGCCGCGACGACGCCCGATCGTATCACTGTCGCGGCACGCGAGAAAGCGGAACGGGTTTACCCGCCCAGCAGCACCAATCTCACGCTGGCGCCGATCTTCTGCTTGCGGTCCGCCGCGTTTTTCAGAAGAGCCTGGAGAACCTTGTCGGCCTGACCCGTGCCCGGGGAGGGAAGCGGCTCGGGCGTCGCGACGGCCAGGATCAACTGGGGGTAAGGGCCTGGCCCGTCGAGCGACAGTGGCACGTCGAAGTCCTTCGCGCTGCCTTTGTCCTTGAGGGCGCGTGTGATGTCCTCGACCGAGCCGTCTTCACGCACGCGCAGGAGCATCACGGATTGATCCTCGACGCCGGATATTTCACCTGACAGCGCCTCTCCGCTGCGAAGCCGCGTGCTCTTCAGAAACAGGTCGGGCTCCGGCCCGCCACCGCTCTGCACCTGGCGCAGAAACCTTGCCGCCGGGCATTGCTTCGACCACAGCCGGTTCCCGGTGAACTTCGGCTCGAAGCCGACCGATTTGGTGAACGCCGCAGCGAAGGCCTCGAACGTGTCTGGCGAGGCAGCAAAGCCCTGGACGCCGGCCGAATTGTCGGTGACGTCGAGTGCCGTCGCGAAGAAGCACGTGCCACCGTCATAACCGCCGAGGAAGGAAGCGACCCGTTGCGTGGCGCCGGGGACCACTGCGGTCGGCTGCCCCGGTTCCGGGGACTCGGGCGGGATTTCGACCGTGGCTGAAGGACCGGGCGTGGCCGGACTCTGCGGCTCGGGCGGCGGCGTGGGGGCGGTCGGCGCCGTTGGTACCAATGAGGGCGGCGTCTCGCCCGGACTGGTCGGCACCGGCACCACGGCGGGCTCGGGCGTCGGACCGGGTGGGGGTTGGTCCGTCGTCGTGGCGGGCGGCTTCGCGACCGGCTCGACCGTCAGCGTCGGGGACGGCGTGGCATTGCCTGTCTTGCTGCTGGGCCAGCGCAGGATCGCCGCACCGCCCCCGAACAGGACCACGACCAGGAAAACGGTGGCGATCGCCAGTGGACGAACCGATCGCGGGCGTCCTGTCGCGGGCGCGGGTGTCGCCGCCCTGGGCGAGAGGGGCGGCGCAGGGATCGGCTGCAGCGGCGTCGGGGGCAGAGGCGGGACCAGCGTGGGCTCCCTCGCCACGGCGGCGCTTGTCGGCGACCACGCTGCGACATCGGCCATGCTGCCGGGCCGTCCCGCGGGGTCGGGTTGCAGCATGGCCTCGAGCAGAGGACGCAGGCGCGGGTCGATGCGGGACAGGTCGGGCACGGTTCGGCGCTTGTCGATGACATCGGCTTGGCTGCCGCCCATGTCGATCGGCTGACCGAGCAGCGCGCCCGCGAGCACCAGGCCGAAGCTGTAGATATCCGAGCGGTTGGTGACGTCTCCGCCGAAAAGGCCGAGCTGTTCGGGCGACACGTAGTTGTATTTCCCGGCGAAACCGCCGCCGATAATGGTGCCGCCGCCGAGCGTCGCGGCCCGCGCGATGCCGAAGTCGATCACCTTCGCCCGGCCCACATTCCCGTCGGGCAGGATGATGTTGTCGGGCGAAATGTCCCGGTGCACGATCCCACGGTCGTGCGCGGCCTGCAGGCCCGCTGCCACGCGCTTGCGCAGGGTGTCCACCGCTTCCAGGGGCAGCGGGCCGCGCTTCATCAGGTCCGAAAGGGCCAGCCCGTCCACATACTCCATCGCCAGGTAGTGACGGCGCACGGTCGGGTCGAACGAGAACACCGAATAGCGGATGACCGCTTCGTGGTGCACCTGCTTGAGGACCGACGCTTCCTTTTGAAACAGGCTCAAGGCCGTCTCGTTCGCCTCCATGTCCAGCCGGATGAACTTGATGGCGACGGCGTCACCCGTCGCGAGCTCGTGCCCCTCGAAGATCTCGCCCATTCCGCCACTGCCGATCAGCCGGTCGATCGCGAAGGCGTCGTTGAGGCGGGTGCCGGGTTGCACGTGCAACTGGGTCGCCGCCGCGAGGCGCGGCTCGGCGATCACCGCGGGTTCGGGGAGAAGGGCGATGGCCTCCGGGGTCAGCCCGAACACGCGAACGGAGCGCGCGATGTTCTTGAGCTCGTGTTCGCCCCGGTCCTCGAAGGGGTAGGGCAGCTTGTCCCGGACCTGCTCCTCGATGGAGCGGGACAGGCACAGCCCGCCGGGCTCACACATCTGCTCGAGCCGGGCCGCGACATTGACGCCGTCGCCGTAGATGTCGTGGCCGTCGATGACGATGTCGCCGAGATTGATGCCGAGCCGGAAGCGGATCTGCCGATCGGGATCGAGCTGCGCGTTACGCGCCTGCATGCCGCGCTGCAGGGAGGCCGCGCACGAGACTGCGTCGACCGCGCTGCCGAATTCAAGCAGCATGGCGTCGCCGTTGGAGTTGACGAGCCGTGCCCGATAGCTCGTCAGCAGCGGCAGGATCAGCTCGCGCCGATGCGCCTTCAGCGCGTTCATGGTGCCGACCTCGTCGAGCCCCATCATGCGGCTGTAGCCGACGACATCGCCGATCACGATCGCCGCGAGCCGCCGCTCCTCCCGGACGTCAGTCACTGGACGCCCCGGCGGCTTGAAAGCCTTGGCTACTGAAGCTGTCTCGGCCATTCGGGCCCTCCCTCCCCTTCCAGGGGAGGGTACCGCCCGCAGGGCGGGGGGTGGGGTGGATCGACGATGTGCGATGCGTCGCCCGCAGGCCCACCCCCTCCGTCGCGGCTTCGCCGCGACACCTCCCGCTGCGAGGGGGAGGAGGGGGCGCGTCGTTCGATTCGGAAGCGCCGCAGGACTTGGTAATTGCGCATCTCTTCCACAGCAAATAGGAGGCGCCACGTCCGGTTCGCAAACGCGGCGCATCGGCCGGGCAGGCGGCGGCTGCGGTCATGTCAGGCAAGGATGGTGGCATTGTCGCCATCATAGCCGGTGCGGCAGCGGACGACGAGGACCGTCACGTTGTCGGTGCCGCCCCGTTCGATCGCGAGGGCGATCAGGGCATCGCAGGCCTGTTGCGGCAGATGCGCCGAAACCACGCGGTGGATCTCGTCATCGACCACGTGCGTGGTCAACCCGTCGCTGCAGAGGACGAACACGTCCTCCGGTGCCAGCAGTCCGTATCGCATCTCCAGCTCTGGCTCGGCGCCGATGCCGATGGCGCGCGTGATGACGTTGCGGCGCGGCCAATTGCGGCCTTCCTCGGCGGTCAGGACGCCGCGGTCCACCAGGTCCTGCACCTCGGTGTGGTCGCGCGACAGAAGCGCGATGGCGCCATCGCAAATCCTGTAGATTCGGCTGTCGCCGACCCAAACACAGGCAAAATCCAACCCGTAGGCGAGGAGCGCCGCCAGGGTCGTGCCGATCTGTGTTTGCCGCTCGGCCGCAAGAGCTGCGACTTGGCGGTGGGCCTCGGTGATGCACGCCTGGCACTGCGCGAGCAACTCGGCCGCCGACCCCGGCGCGGTGATCCGGCGCAGCGACTCGACGAGGGTCGAGCTGGCGAATTGTCCGGCCTCGTGACCGCCCATTCCGTCCGCCACCGCCCAGAGGCCGGCTGGATTGGCAAAGCACGAATCGCTCATTCTCGCTGCGCAGCTTGCCGGGGTGGGTCGCAACCCCCGTGTCGAAGACCGGGGGCGCCGTCATGGGGCGCCTTTTGCGGCCGGAGTCATGCGGCGAGACCCTTGAAGTCGCCTGTCAGCATGCCGGTGAAGACGAACGGGTCGGGCATGCGGCGCTGGGCCAACGCCATGGCCGGGAAGCCTTCGCCACCCGCCGTCCACCAGAAGCTGAGGTCGGCATAGGCATTGGCGTGGCCCGCCAGCCGCGCCGAGGCGAAGACGTCCGCAAAGGCACTTTGCTGCGCCTCGACGAGAACCGAGCCGTCGTTCAGTTTCAGCGCTTCGCGCTTGGCGAACGGCGGCACGCGGTCGGTCGGGTCGGCCATCGCGTCGAGGCCCGCCGTGACGGCTTCAAGGCTCGTGCCCTCTTCGAGCGCCGATAGCAGGAGGTTTTCGGCTGCCGTGAACCAGGGCGTCTGCGGCTCGAATTCGGGGGGTGGAAACACCGACCCGTCGGTACCACGCACGAACACCGACAGCGGAAAGTAGCGGCCGATGCCGTCGAGGGACGGCATGAAGGCGCCGAGCACCGGCTCGCCGCAGATCTTCGCACCGAACCAGAAGCGCCAGATCGGCGCCTTCAGGAACGCATCGCGCCATGCCGGGCCGAGCTTCATCATGCTGGCCGAGAGCCGCCCTGCAGCCACGCCTCCCACACGAGCAGAAAATCCCGCGTCGCCGAGATCGCGACGAAATCGCGCTTGGCCGGGAGCTTGCCGTACAGACCCTTGCGCATCGCGCCCCTCAGATGTTCGCGGGGCAGTGGAACTGCCGCAGCATATTGAGGTTGAGCGGGTTCGCGGCCGAGGTGGGGGAGAACTGGTAGGCGTAATCCTGCCCGCCGCTGAAGAAGGTCACCTTGGTGCCCCCGCGCGCCGCGTCGTCGAGCAGGCGGAACAAGGCCCAGACGCCGTTCTTGCTGGCCAGGGTCGAAATGTCGGGCTGGGCCGGCGGCTGCGAACTGTTGTCGAGTTTCGGCGCCGTCGGATCGACGGCCGGCGTCGTCGTGACCGTGATCTTCAGCTGATAGTTCCCTCCGCCCGGCCACGCGGCCGTCGTCGGGGCGTTGCCCCCGAGTTTGCTCTGGATGGGCGTGCCGTAGAAATCCATCTGCGCCGTGACCTGCGGGTCGTTCACGGCGGGCGGCGTCACCGTCACCATGAACGAGGGCTGCGCGGCGCCGGCGGCGAAGAACGCGTCGCGGATCTGGCTCGCCTGCTGGAAACTGCGGATCGTGCCGGCCGAAAGCGCCCGCCCGACGGGATCGGCCGTCTTCCAGGTCCAGTCGCGCTTCGACTTGTCGGCATATTTGGCGAGGTTCTGCGCGAAATAGCGATCGAGCTCCCCGCCCGGCCCGAACACCCGAGCGAAGTCGACCAGCCCGAGATCCTGGCTCGAATTTCGCACGAACGGATAAAGGTTTTCGACGACGGAGCGGCAGCTGTTCGTGACCTCGCCGAGCGACTGGGACATCACCGCGATGGCGGTGGTGACGCCCTCGTTGTCGAAATCGGCGGACGCGCGGTTCATCATGTCATTGAAGGGCTTCGGCAGGCTCGCCGAAAGTGTGCGCAGCGTCGCGATCTGCTGCTGCAGATCGACCCCGACCTGCGGCGCGTCGGCCGGGCTGCTGGCGGCGCGTTTCAGATCGGCCGAGATGGCGCCAAGGGCTTTGAGCACCAGGTCGACCGGCCGTGCGCCGGCGTCCCCGGCCAGCACGTCCTGGAAGGAACGGAAGGCTTCGTCGACCGCGGCGCCGGGCGGCCCATCCTGCAGGAAGGCACCAGCCGCAGGGTCGGCGGGCTGCTCGGCGGCCGCGGCCCCGCCCGAAGCGGCCGGCTTTTGCGCGAGGTCGGGCCTGTCGGCATCGAGGGCCGTCTCGCGCGCCACCGACTCGATCAGCTGCTTCAAGGGTGAGGTCGGCGAGGCGGCCGCGGTCAGCGCGACGTAGGTCTTGTCGCCTGAAAGGCGCTTGAGCCGGAGCTTGCTCAGCATGCCCTGCCAGGTGGCGATGAATTCCTTCGCGTAGATGTCGAGCAGGTCGCGCCGGATCGTCTTGTATTGTTCCTGAAGCGCCGACTGCGTGCCGGATTCGCCGAGCACCCAGCCTTCCTTGTTGACCTGGTCGGCGACGCCGTCGAGCTGGCCCAGCACCGCCTTGTGGAAGCCGGCATAGGTGAAGAAATAGGGAATGCGGACGGACGCCAGACTGTCGCTCCCGACCGACTCGAAGATGGATCCGGCCTGCAGCGACCCTGTTTGGTCAGCATCCAGTCGCCCTGGCCTGCCTGGGCCAGCGCCTTGGATTTCAGCAGCTCGTAAGCGCGCCGGGCGACACTGAGCTGGGCAAGCGAGCTCTGCGACGAATCGAGCAGCGTGCGGCTCAATGTGACAAGCGGCTTGCCTTGATCGAGGTCGAGCAACGCCTCGACGTGCCGTTGCAGGTCTTCGCGGCCGGCCTCGTTGCCCTGGCCGGGATAGAGGTTGTCGGTCCAGTCGTTCTTCAGCCAGTCGACGATCAGCGCCTTGTCGACGGTCGGGGCCTGCAGACCGAGCATCATGTAGACCTTGAGGGCCGCATAAACGGCGCTCGGGTCGTTCTTCTTGGCGTCGAGAACCTCCTCGAGCCGATAGATCAGCCGCGGTCGAAGCATCCGCTCGAGGGCGTTGTGGTAGGATTCCACTGCGGAGGAGCGCAGGCGCTCGTGTTGGCTCAGCCCGAAGGTGTGGGTCAGCGGCACCGAATCATTGAGGCTGGCGTACCCGGCGGGCAGATTGCGCAGGTCGTCGAGAGGCTTGATCAGCTGGCCGAGGTCGTGATCGCCGATGACGGTCTGCTTGACGAGCGGGCCGGCCTCCTTGCTGTAGGCCGCCACATTGTCTTCGGTGTCGTCGATCAGGCCGCGGTTGTGGCCGAAGCTGATCCACCAAAGGGCCGCCATACAGGCCGTCACGGCGAGGATCCCCGTATAGGCGCAGGCCTTCAGGATCGCGGCGCGGCGCACGGCGGCGCGATCGGTCGACACCCAAGCGGCCTCGCCGATGATCACCTTGCGGATCAGGTCGTGCAGGAAATAGCTCTTGCCGCCGCCCGAATAGGCGGCGGCGCCGGCCTCGACCGCCCCAAAGCTCTTCTCCAACGCGCCGATCAGCTGATCGATCGGCGTGCCGAGCTGGGTGCCCGAGGTGAAGTAGAAGCCGCGCAGGGTCGCATTGGCATGGTAGCGCGTCGGCTCGAAAATCAGGTTGAGGATGTCGTAGAGCGGCCGCTTCAGCGCCTCGAGCTGGGTGGGGAAGCCATAGGCCTGGACGCGGGCGACCGGGTCCGGTTCCTCCTGCAACCGGTCGGGCATGTCCTCGTTGAGACGTTCCACCAGGAGATCGAACTGCTCGGGAACTTCGTGAACGAGGTTCTTGGTCTTGTCGTCGGTCTGGAACGTCGCGCCAAACACCTGCTGCCGTCCGCCCTCGCCGAGGTTCTGGAAATATTCGGTGAAGCCGAGCACGAGGTCGGTTTTGGTGAAGAGCGCGTAGACGGGGAAGTCCACCTTCAGGTGGTTGTGAAGTTCGAGCAGACGGGCGCGGATGGCGGCGGCATGGGCCGCGATTTCCGTACTGCTCAACGTCAGCAGGTCCTCGACGCTGATGGCGATCATGACGCCATTGATCGGCTGGCGCGGGCGGCCCTTCTTCAGCGTGTCCAGAAACGCGAGCCAGCTCTTCGCATCGGCGCCGGCGTTCGGAGTCCTGCGTCGTGTAGCGTCCGGCCGTGTCGATCAGCACGGCGTCTTCGGTGAACCACCAGTCGCAGTAGCGCGTGCCGCCGACGCCGGCGACGGCGGCCGGCTTGCTGCCGCGCGCCAAGGGGAACTTCAGGCCGGAGTTGACGAGGGCCGTCGTCTTGCCTGCGCCGGGCGGGCCGATCAGGACGTACCAGGGCAGATCGTAGAGGTAGGTGGCGCGACCGCCGCTGGCGGTCTTCAGCGTCGCCAGCGCGTCCTTCATGTTCTCCTTGAGGACGGCGGCGTCGCTGTCCTCCGCCTCGCCGCCCGCAAGCCCCGAGGCCACCTGGGCGGCGCCGCGCTTGCGCTTCAGGAAGTCCTTGCTCGCGAAGCCCGCGACCGCCGTGACCAGCAGCAGGATGATCAGCTCGCGCACGATGTGGTTTTCGAGCGGCCGGTAGGAGCCGATCACGATGAACGGACCGGCGAAGTAGACCAGCCCCGACAGCGAGCCGAGACCGATCCCGAACAGGACGATCCGGATCATCTGCTTGAGGGGCAGGCCCGCCATCACCGCACCTCCCCGGAACCGGCGGTAGCGCCGCGTCCGCCCTCCTCCCCCTCGCAGGGGGAGGTGGCGCGGCGCAGCCGTGACGGAGGGGGTGGGCCAACCGCAGACGCACACCGGGCCCCCCCCTGCAAGGGGAGGGTGGGGTGCGCGTGGCCGAAATCATACATGGGAGGCAATTGCTGCGTGCATCGACGCGCCGATTGTCTGACGGCCGGCCATGTCAGTCGGTCCGTTGCACGAGGATCTCGACGCGTCGGTTCATACGGCGGCCGGGCTCGGTCTTGTTGTCGGCGATGGGTTCGTCGGGGCCCTTGCCGTCGATCTTGAAGGCATTGGCGCGCGAGAAGCCGACCTTCAGCACATCGGCCACGTTCTTGGCCCGGGCGATCGACAGGTCGAAGTTCGATTTGAACGGGCTCGCCGGGCTAAGCGGCGTCGAGTCGGTGTGCCCGACGATGCCGATCGTGCCGAATTCCTTCTCCAGCATGGCGCGGATGCGGTTCGCCAGCGGCGTGAATTTCGGGATCAGCGTCGCCTGACCGGAATTGAAGAGCAGCGCGTCGCCGACGTTGATGACGATCCAGTACGGTCCGGTCGGATCCGGCACCGAGATAGTCCCCGCACTGATCTCGGGCGCCAATGCGGCGCGGATGCGCTGCAGTTGCGTGAGCTGCTTCGCGGTTGGGGGCGGCGGGGGCGGCGGCGGCGCGGGCGCCTTGCGGAAGATGCTGATCGGCGTGTGCGGATTGAGCGCCAGCGTGTCGCCGGCTGCCGCCTCGGCGCCGCCGCTTAGCAGGTAACGCAGGGTGACGAACAGACCGAACAGCAGCACCGCCGCGACCGAGGCCGCAACCCAGGTCGGCACGCGCAGGCGGCTGCGGCGGGCGGACAGCGCCTGCCCCTTCCAGTTCGGCGACAGGTCGCGCGCCGTGCGGGGGCGGACGCGGCGCAGCGTCTCGTAGAGGTTGCGCTGGACCTGCTGCAGGGTGGCGAAGCCGCCTCCCTCCGAGCGATAGCGGCCTTGGAATCCGAGCGCCAGGCAGGCGTGCTCGAGTTCGAGCACGTTGTAGTTCACGACGGGGTCGACCTTGGCGCGTTCGACGAGATCGAAGAATCGCACGCCGCCGACACGCTCGCCGAAGAACGACGAGAGCATGCTGTAGCGGCTCCACTCGTGCCGGTCGTCGGCCGGGATGTTCTGCACGATGTCGTCAGACGTCGCGCAAACGATGTATTTGGCCATCTTGGCCTGATCGTCGGGCACCCCGGCGTCGTAAAGATCGCGCTCGAATTTCTGGATCGACTGGGCCACCTGATCCATCAGGCTGGCGAAACGGGCATGCAGGATGGCGGCGCGCAAGCGGCCGAGCAGCAGGAGCAGCGGCCCGGCGGCGCGCATGATCGGGTTGGCGTTCGGCGCGAACAGCTCGTCGATCCGGGCCAGTGCCCGTCGGGCATTGCCGGGCGCCGGGGCCTGCGGTGCGGGGCTGGCGATCCATTCCTCACCGGTGCCGACGCCTTGCCCCGGGAAGCCACCCGGCGACTGCGGAGCGGCGTGCTGCGATGGTGCCGGCGCCGGCCAGGAGGGCTGTTGCGGCTGCGGCGGCGTTCCCCAGCCTGCCGGCGGTGTCTGCGGCGTGCCCCAGGCCGGCGGCGCGTTTTGGGGGGCGCCCCATTGCGGCGGCGCGGCCTGCGCATTGCCGGGCGGCCAGCCAGGTTGCGACTGCGGCGGCCCAGCCGGCCAGGACGGGGGCGCCGCCGACGGCGGAACAGGATGCGGCGCCTGCGGAACCTGCGGCGCGCCGGCAGGCGGGGTCGCGGGCTGCTGCGGGCGTCGGCCGCCGGGGTTCGGCCGGATGATGGTCCGATCCGGCGGGTCGTTGCTCACCGCGAGCCCTCCAGGATCGCCCAGAGCTCAAGCTGCAAATCCGGCCAGTCGCCCGAGAAATGCATGCCGATCGCGCTGGCGGTCGAGAACTCCGGCCACATCGGCGACTTGCGGTCGAGCAGGAAGTAGACGTGGTCGGTGATGGCGCGGATCTGCGGCGGCGGCGTCGGCAGATGGATGAGGGCAATGCCCGGCAGATGCTGGTAGACGATCTCCCGCATCTTGGTGTCCGGCCCGACCTTGAACAGGTTGGGGAACTGGCTCTGGATCTCGGTGAGCGCCCGGCGCAACTCTACCTCAAGCACCAGCGACGCGTTGCGGAACAGCGCCCGGTCGCGGATCGTCGAGATGAAGGCGTTCTGCGAGCGCTGGATGATCTCGAGCCGGATGGCGCGGCGCGACCAGCCCGCCGCCAGGAACTCCTGGATGTCGGCGATCAGCGGCTCGAACGTCGGCTCCAGATGATCGTGGTCGTACGCCGGGTAGGTGCGGGCCCGCCGTTCCTGGGTCGCGAAGGTCGCGAGTTCGCCCGCGAGCCGCAGCAGCTCCTGATAGAGGCGTTCCGGGTGAACGTAATTCGAGGCCCGCAGGTGACGCAGGCCAGGGATATGCCGGTTGAGAAGCTGCAGCACGAAATAGTCGACGCTCTGTAGCCCGCCGCCGGCTGTCGGGTCGGCAGCGTAGCGCGCCAGTTCTTCGAGCTTGTTCTCGACCCAGCCGATGATGCGGTCAACCCAGCCCTGGACGACACTATGGGCGGCCGTCGTCAGCAGCGGCGGCACGAATTTCGGGTCGAAGATGATCTTCTTGTCGCTGACCTCGGTGATCTCCGCCACCGCAAGGTTCACGTAGCCGGCCTTGGCCTGCTTGCGCAGGTCGAAGCTCAGGCGCGGATAGGCAACGTCGATCTCCTGCTCGAGGCGCAGCGAGGCGGTGGAATCGATATAGGTTTCGGAACCGACGATGAAGCGGCTGGCGCTTTCCGCAGAGGCGCTGTCCACCTCGCGGGTATTCGGCGCCTGCACGGGAAGCGTCAGCCAGGCGATCTGCTTGCCGGCATTCTCCGGCACGTCGATGGGCGCCGGCAGCGGGCTGTCGCCCGGGACATCGAAGGGCGTGCCATCCGGCATGACGCCGGCGGCCCGGCGAAGCGCGAACTTGCTCTGCTGGGCGAGGTCGAGGTCGATCTCGAGGGCGGAGAATCCCCATGGATAGGGGGTGGCGTGCCGGACGCGCGCCTCGACGAGATGTTCCAGATATCGGTCGGTCTGTTGCAGGTGCTGGGGCCGGAGAAAAAGCCCCTCGAGCCAGGCGACCTTGCTATACCAAGACATCGCAGCCTTTCATGCCTACCGGCAGCGATCGACCCCCGGTCGACGACCGCACCAAATCACGTGGGACCGGGACCAGTGTCGCGGTCATATGCTTCAGCAAAATATCGCAGAAAGACTTCGTGCAGTCCCCCCTCGCGCCCGCCGGTTTTTGCTTTCCAGCGTTGCTCGTAAACCTCCCATAACCGTGCCTTGCGCGAACCCAGCACGGCCGACAGGCCCTGCTCCTTGCCGAGGCCCTCCTCCAGCGCTTTGGGATCGAGATCCTCCACCAGCCGCTGCAGCGCCTGCTGCATGGCCGAGAAGGTCTTGATCTGATGGGTTTTCAGGTCGTCGAAACTCTGCTGGAGCGCCCTGTCGGCGTCAAGATAGCTCCCCGTCCGCGGGCCGAACATGATTCGCAGCGCCTCGGGTGCGCTCGGCGAGAACTTGAGCGGGTTGTTGTCCATCGCCTGGATCATGGTCTGGTTGGCGCTGCGGGCGATGCGCTTGGTTTGGCTGCGGGCGGCCAGCAATTGCTTTAGGTTCTCGGCCACGATGCGCATGAGCCGGCCCAGATGCTCGGCGAAGGCATTGGCGTCGCCGACCGCGAGCATCTCTGGCGGCAGCCCGGCGCCCCGCGCGAAGCTGCGCGCCACATCGGGAGCGGCCATCGGTCGTGGGACGTCGGCCTGCATTGGTGCTGCCGCTGTCGGGCGCGGTGCCTCAGCCATTGGCGGGGGCGGGGCGGGGCGGGGCGGCTCACGCGGCGGCGGTGCTTGCGGCGGAACCGGGAGGGATGGCTCGACGCTGCCCGCCTGGCCAGAATCCCACGGGTTCGACGGGCCAGGGTTGACCCACACGGACCGGCGCGGCGTCGGGACCGCCGGAGCCGGCTCGGGCGGGGGTGGGGCAGGCATGCCGCCCGCAGCCCAATCGAGCGGTTCGGGTTGAGGCACGGGGGGCGCCTCCGGCGGTGGCGCCGCAACTGGTCGGGCGACGAATCCGACGCCGGGCGAGTTCGGGACGTCAACCGCCCATTCGAGAAAATCCGGCTTCACCGGGCGGTTCTGCGAGGGCGGTCGGAACTCGCGCGGATCGACAGGTGGGGCGGCGCCCTGCACGCCGCCCCACAGGTCCTCAGGCTCGTTCGGATCGGGCAGGTAAGCCGCCACCGGCGGAGCCGGCTCGCTATCCTCGACGTCGACGGCCACAATGAATTGGCCGATCAGCAGCCGGTCGCCCTTACGCAACCTGTGGGGGGATTGCATGCGCCGGTCGCTGCCGTTGAGGAACGTGCCGTTGGTCGAGACGTCCGACAGCCAGTAGGTGCCCTCGCGAAACCGGATCTCGCAATGTTTGCCGGAAATGAACCGCGTGGGGTCCGGCAGCGTCCAGTCGAGATGCGAATCGCGTCCGATGTCGGCGCCCCGCGCGCCGGTGAGCCGGAACGACAGCGGCCCGCCGTCGGGCAGGTTGGTTGCATTCTCGATCGTCAGCGTCAGGCTCATGGCCAAGGTCTTACGCGCCGTGCTCCGCCAGTCTGAGCGCATCCTCGACGCAGGCGCGTCCGCGCGCAAGCCGTTCCTCGGGACGAAGATGGTGAAGGGCGATCTTCAGGCCGACGCTCACCCCGACTGCGGTCAGGTGGGCTGGTGTCGCCACGGGAACGGTCGGCCCGAGCGTGCCCCCCGACCAGCCCGTCGCGCGCGCCATCCAGGTAGTCGGGTCGTCATCGCTCCCCGCGGCCCCGACGTCACGCGCGACCGCCTGGTTGGCCTCGCTCGAGCGGGCGACCCAATCCTCCGCCGCCTTGAGACTGGGCGTGGTCATGCCGCGGGGGTCGGCTCGGATCGCGCGCAGGCTGCGGCAGCCCCAGAGGACGGCGTCGCGGCGCGGCAGCAGGTAGGCGCAGAGCGCGACCGCCTCGTAGAGCTTGCCTTTGCTGACGAGATCCCGCGCCAGGGTGACGGGATCGAGATCCTGCGGCTCGACGCCGACATCCTTGCGGGCAGTCGGAAAGGCCTCGAAGAGCGAGCGGTCGGTGTTGAACCGGAGCGGCACGGGAATCCCTTCACACGGAACGGCGGAAACGCATGAGCTTAGGCGGGGATCAGCACGGGCACCATGCCGCCGACGGTCAGCGTACCCATGATGTTGACGATCCCCGTGAGAGTGATGGTCGGTGCGGTCAAGTTGATCGCGGTCATGGCGGTCAGATTGATCACAGGTGCCGTGATCGAGATCGCGCCCGGCGTGATCGAGATCGAACTCGCCAGCACCACGTCGGTGATGCCCAGGTTGGCCGAGGTCATGATGGATTGCATGACCGTGATCGTCTGGCTGCCCAGATTGATGTTGAGGATCTGGTTGCCCATCACGATCGTCAGGCTGTCGTCGCCATTCTGGATCGTCGTTTCGCGCGACGGGCTGCCCATCGGCGGCATGAAGACCTGGCCGATCTTCCGCGTCTCCTTATCGCCGACCGTGATGTTGTAGTCGTTCTCGATCGTCGTATCCATGTCCTTCTGGGCGTGGATCCGGATGTCTTCGCTGCCCTTCTTGTCCTCGAAGACGATCTCGTTGTAGCCGCCGTGGCCCTTGCTCGAGTCGGTCTTCCACCCGGTCTTGGTTTTCTCGTCAGGCAGGGGGTAGGGAGTCTTGTTGTCGCCGTTGTAGACGCAGCCGGTGACGAGCGGGCGGTCGGGGTTGCCCTCGAGGTATTCGACGACGACTTCCATGTCGATGCGCGGAATGAAGATCGCGCCCCAGTTCTTGCCGGACCACGTCTGGGCAATGCGCACCCGGCAGGACTGCATCTTCTTCCGGTCCCAATAGAACTGGACCAGGATGCGCCCTTCCTCGTCGACGTCGATCTCCTCGCCCTGCTTGCCGACCACCTTGGCGGTCTGGATGCCGCGGATGTAGGGTTTTGGGGTCACGATCGGCATACGATAGGGGCGATCCGCCTCGGCGAATTCATAAACGCCCTTGTAGATCCGGTCGGGCATGAGCCCGTCGCCTGTCCGGTAGAGCTCGGTGTAGAGCTGGTGCGAGGCGGCGATAACCATGTACTGAATGTTTTCCGAGGGCTTGAGCTGCCCGTCGAGCTTCGTCAGGCCGCCCGGCTGCAGGCTCGGCGCATCGCCGTCGGCCCAGCGTCGGTTGTCCAAGGCCTGCTCGGCCTCGAGATGAACCTTGGCGAACTTGTCGCCGTCGCCTTGCTCCTTGTACTTGCCTGGATAGTCGTAGAATTCCATGTCGCTGTGCGTGTAACCGGCCGTGCCGTTCGCATCCGACAGCAGCCTCGCGCCGGGCTTCTCGTAGTCGTAATCCTTGAGCTCGATCTTGCCGGTGCGGAACCGCCGGCCCGACGACCAGGTCTCGACATGTTCCTCCATGCGTCGGTCAGCCCCGGCGAGCGGAATGTAGGGCAGAGTCGACAGGCCTTTCACGTCGGTCAAAGAGGAGCGGCTGTCCGCCATGATGAGCTGGTGGTCGTCGGACGAGTGATCGAAAAAGTAGAAGATGCCGTACTGTTCCATAAGCCGGCAGATAAAATGCAGGTCGGTTTCCCGGTACTGCACGCAATACGGGATCTTCGGATAGCTCTCGGTGCACTTGTCCTTGAACTGATTGAAGCCGCGGTCGGAGAACACCTGCTTGATGATCTGCCGGACGTCCTTGTCCTCGAAGATCCGGCAATCCGTCGTCTTGGACAGCAGCCAAAACCAGGGCCGGAGCACCAGGCTGTAAGCGAAGCGGTCGTTGCGCGGGCCAAGCCAGCGCGCCTCGGTCAGCACGCCGTTCCAGTTGCGTTCCTGGGTGTGCGAAAGATAGGTCACGCAGCAGTTCTGGCCGATGGCGCCGTCGAAGTTGACGTCGCGCTCGTCGCTCAGGGCCTCGATACGAAATTCGAACAGTTCACCGACGGCCTCCTGGCCGTCGAATTTGACGAGGACAAGAACATCCTTGCCAAGCGGCGTGGTCAGCCTGGCCACGCGCGTGTCTTGCGTGGGCGCACCATGGACAAACGGCTGGTCTAGCATGGGTGAACCTGCATAAATCTTGACCGCTAAAGGTGAGCACAGCATAGTCGAGGCGGGGGCGCAGGCAACCGTTTCGAAGGTCGACCAAGGGGTCTGACTGTTCGGGCGACACGGCGCCGAAATCTTTGGGCGCGGGCCGAGGCAACAGCTTTTGACGGACATTGAGCTTGCGAAGCTGACGAAGCCGCTCTCGGCCTCAGAGCCCTGCGGTCCCGACCTGGAGCTGGCCGACGACGACGACTACCTGAACGCCATCGTCACGGTCGAGACGGTGCTGCCGCCCGAATATTTCGTGTTCTCGGACTATATCGGGGCGCGACAGCCGTTCGATCAGGACCGGCGCTACGCCGACCTCGACATCGGCGCCCACATCAGGGCGATCGGGGACCTGCTCGAGCGGACGCACGACATCCGGCTCGACGTTCTGCTCGCAAAGCTCTTCGTCCTTGCCAAGGACATGGCGGGCGCCGAGGCCTGCGTTTCGGCGATTGCCGTGCTCCTGGAAACCTACTGGGACGAGGTGCACCCGCGCGTCGAGGACGGCGACGACACGCTTCGTCGTGAGGTGCTGCAACGGCTCGACGACGGGCTGATGATCACCGCCCTGCAGCACGTGCCGCTCTTCGTCAGCAAGCGCCACGGCGCGGTGACCTGGCACAAGTATACGGCCGAACTGCGTAAATCCGGCGGCAACGGCGACGAGATCACCGACTTCGATCGGTCGCTCGCGGAAGAGGGGCAGACCGAGCTGTCGGCTGTTCTTCCGATGCGCGACGAGCTCGCTCGGGCACGCGGGCGGCTTGCTTCATTCGTACAGGCCCTGGCCCGCATCCGTGCGGTTTGCGCCGATCGGATGCGGGACGGACCGCCCAGCATCCCGGCCCTGCAGCAACTCGTCACCCAGTTGCATCGGTTCGTCGACAAGATCTTTCGGCTTGTCGAGGGCACCGTGGTGCGGCTCGATCCCGGCGCAGCGCTCGAGCCCGTGCCCGAAATCGATGCAGCGCCGGCGGATACGGCGACGGATTCCGCCGAGCCGGCTGCGGCTGCGGCGCCGGCCCGCGCGCGTCCGACGCTCGGCAGCATGGAGGCCGCCACCGCTGCATTGGCGGCGGCAACCGACTATTTCGAGCGCTGCGAGCCATCGAATCCGGCCTTGCTGCTGCTGCGGCAAGCCCAGGCCCTGATCGGCCGGAGCTTCTTCGACGCCATGCAGATCCTGCTGCCCGATCACGCCGTGAAAGCCCTGGTCGAGGTCGGCAGCGCCAAGACGTTCACGCTCCCCCTCGCGCGTCTGGCCGAGAACGGCCCAGCGACGACCGCCACGGCGGTTGCCGAAGCTGTCGCCTTGCCGGAGGTCACCACACGGGAGGAGGCCGTGGCGCTGCTCGACCAGGTCGGCACCTACTTCCGCCGGGCGGAGCCGTCGAGCCCCATTCCGATGCTGACCGACGGCGCCCGCGGCCTCACCGGCAAGGACTTCATGACCTTGCTGGCCGACGTGCTGCCGAAGGACGTGCTGAAGGCGCCCGGAGCGAAATAGATACTCAGCTCCAGGGCTGCTCAGATCCCCTCGCCTTCACGCAGCTCCCACCAACTGTCGCCGAAGATGCCGCGCTGCTGAAGCAACTCAATCACGTCATCGGCCAACTGTTCGGCTGAAGCGCCCCGTGTCTGCAGGCGCAGCTCGGCGATCTCGGGGCTCTCGTAGGGCTGACGACGCCGGTGAAGTTCTTGATCTCGCCCGCAAGCGCGCGCTTGTAGAGGCCCTTCGGGTCGCGCGCAATGCAATCCTCGAGCGGCGTGTCGACGAAGATCTCGATGAAATCGCCCTCACTCACGAGGCCGCGCACCATGCGTCGCTCGGCTTCAAACGGCGAGATGAAGGAGCACAGCACGACGAGACCGGCGTCCATCATCAGCTTGGCGACTTCACCGACCCGCCGGATGTTCTCGACCCTGTCCTCGTCCGTGAATCCCAGGTCCTTGTTCAACCCGTGTCGGACGTTGTCGCCATCGAGCAGCGTCGTATGGACGCCGGCGGCGTGGAGACGCAACTCGACGATGTTTGCGACCGTGGACTTGCCCGAGCCCGAGAGTCCCGTGAACCACAGGATCGCGGGATGCTGGTGCTTCAGGGCCGCGCGTGCCGCCCGCGTGACCGTCTGGTCATGATGATGGATGTTGGTGGCGCGCCGCAGGGCATGCTCCACCAACCCTGCCGCCGCGGTGGCGTTGGTCATGCGGTCGATCAGGATGAAGGCGCCCGTATCGGCGTTCTCCTTGTAGGGATCGAAGGCGACTGCTCCCGAGGCGGCCAGCGTGCAGCGGCCGATCTCGTTGAGGCTGAGGGTCTTGGCGGCGATGTGCTGCTCGAGCGTGTTCACGTCGATGCGGTACTTCAGGGCCGTGATGGTCACCGGCACGGTGCGTGTGGCGAGCTTCATCAGGTACGAACGGCCGGGCAGCAGCTTTTCGTCGGACATCCAGATGAGCGTGGCGGCGAACTGATCCGCGACGGTCGGGCGATCGCCCGGATGGGCCAGCACGTCGCCGCGCGCAATGTCGACCTCGTCACGCAGGGTAAGAGTGATGGCATCACCCGCCTCTGCCTTGTCGAGGTCGCCCGACGGCCCGATGACGCGCTCGACCACCGTGGTCTTTCCCGAGCCGGCCACGACGACCGTTTCGCCCTGGGCAATGGACCCGCTTGCCAGTGTGCCCGCATAGCCGCGGAAGTCGAGGTTCGGGCGGTTCACCCATTGCACCGGGAAGCGCATCGGCTTTGCGAGCCGGTGCTCCGAGACATCCGCCTCCTCGAGCGTCGCGAGCAGCGTCCGGCCTGTGTACCAGGGCATGTTCGTGCTCGGCGTCGAGATGTTGTCGCCGAAACGGGCGGAGACCGGGATCGGTACGATGCTCTTGAACTCGAGCTGGGTGGCGAACGCCGCGAAATCCCTGACGATCGCGGTGTAGATCGCCTCGTCGTACCCCACGAGGTCGATCTTGTTGACCGCCAGCACGACGTGCCGGATGCCCAGGAGCGAGACAATGAAGGCGTGGCGGCGTGTCTGCGTCAGCAGGCCCTTACGCGCATCGACGAGCAGGATGGCCAGCTCGGCGTTCGACGCGCCGGTGGCCATGTTACGGGTGTATTGCTCATGGCCCGGCGTGTCGGCCACCACGAAGGAGCGCCGCGGCGTCGAGAAATACCGATAGGCGACATCGATGGTGATGCCCTGCTCGCGCTCCGCCTCGAGGCCGTCGACCAGCAGGGCGAAATCGATGTCTTCGCCCACGGTCCCGTGCTTGCGCGAGTCCCGCTCCAACGCCGAAAGCTGGTCGTCGAAGATCGAGTTCTGTTCGTAGAGCAGGCGCCCGATCAGGGTGGACTTGCCGTCGTCGACGGAGCCACAGGTCAGGAAGCGCAGTGTCGGCCGTTGTGCGGCGGGAGCTTCTGCGGTCATCAGAAATAGCCCTCGCGCTTCTTCTTCTCCATGGACCCGGCCTCGTCCGTGTCGATCAGCCGTCCCTGCCGTTCTGAGGTGGTCGAACTGCGCATTTCGGCGATGATGTCGTCGAGGGTCGCAGCCTCGGACCTGACGGCGCCGCTCAGCGGGTAGTCTCCCAGCGTGCGGAACCGCACCATCTCCTGGCGGGGCGTCTCTCCGGGGTTCAGCGGCAGCCGCTCGTCATCGACCATGATGAGGGTGCCGCCGCGATCGACGACCGGGCGGCGGGCCGCGAAGTAGAGCGGCACCACCGGGATGTCCTCGGCCCGGATGTAGTCCCACACGTCGTGCTCGGTCCAGTTGGAGATGGGAAACACGCGCATGGACTCGCCCGGCTTGATGCGCGTGTTGAACAGATGCCAAAGCTCCGGCCGCTGGTTCCGCGGATCCCACGCGTGGGCCGCGGACCGATGCGAAAAGATGCGCTCCTTGGCGCGGCTCTTTTCCTCATCGCGCCGAGCGCCGCCGAACGCCGCGTCGAATTTGTACCGATCCATCGCCTGGCGCAGGCTCTCGGTCTTCATCACCTGGGTGTGGACGCTCGAGCCCGAGACGATGGGGTTCACGCCGGCCTTCAGGCCCTCCTGATTGATGTGGACGATCAGGTCCATGCCGGTGCGCTTGGCAGTCTCGTCTCGAAACGCGATCATCTCCTTGAACTTCCACGTCGTATCGACATGCATCAGGGGGAAGGGCGGCTTGGCCGGGAAAAACGCCTTGAGCGCCAGGTGCAGCATCACGCTCGAGTCCTTGCCGATGGAATACAGCATGACCGGGTTGGTGAATTCGGCCGCCACCTCGCGCATGATATGCATCGCCTCGGCTTCGAGGCCGTGTAGGTGGGGAGTCAAGGTTTGAGGCATAGGCAGCCGGACGTTCGGGCGGGCGGGCACGGGGTTGTAACCGCCGCAGACCAGTATCGCAACGCAGCAAAGGTGCCGCAGTGTCATGCTGCATCTGAGGTTTATGTAGACGGTCGGATCGCTTGAGCCTGGCCATGATGCCGTTGGGCGAGCGGGCGCTCGTTCTGACGGGCCTGATTGCCGGCGGCGCACTGCTCAGCGTCGGGCTCATCTGGCTTCTGCGGCCGTGGCTGCTCCGCTACGCCATGGCGCGGCCGAGCGCTCGCGGGTTGCACACGACCCCCACCCCGCAGGGCGGCGGGATCGCCGTGATCGTGACCTGCCTCGCGGTCGCGGCGGTGGCCGCGAGTTTGATCCCCCTTGCGCCGGGCGACGCCGCCCGACTGACGCTTGTGCTGGCCGCCGCCGGCGGCCTCGGCGCGCTTGGCTTCGTCGACGACGTCCGGCCGCTGCCGGCTGCGCCGCGGCTTTTGCTTCAGCTTGCGGCGATGACGGTCGGGGTGCTGGCGCTTCCTGAAGGGGGCCGTGTTCTGCCGATGCTGCCGCTCGGGATCGAGCGTGTTGTGCTGGTGCTTGGGGGCACCTGGTTCATCAACCTGACCAACTTCATGGACGGGATGGATTGGGTCACGGTAATCGACACCGTGCCGCTGATGGCTTGGCTCGTCCTTTTGTGGGCGATCGGCGGTCTCTCGGCGCCTGCGGGCATCCTTGCGATCGGCCTTCTCGGTGGCCTGCTTGGCTATGCGCCGTTCAACCGCCCGGTTGCGCGGCTGTTTCTCGGCGACGTGGGCTCGCTCGCCATCGGATTTCTGATTGCGTATGCGCTCTTCAGTCTTGCCGGCACAGGGCATCTCGTTGCGGCGCTGGTATTGCCGCTGTACGCGCTGGCCGACACGGGCATCACGCTCGCCCGGCGGCTGCTGCGCCGCGAGCGCATATGGGAACCGCACCGCGATCATTTCTATCAGGCGGCGATCGCCCGTGGACTGAGCGTGTGGCAGGTTCTCGGACGGATCGGGGCGACGAATGCGGTTCTCGCGGTGGTCGCATGGGTCAGCCTCGACGCCGGCGCGGTCCAGCAGGCATTGGGGCTGACCGCTGCCGTCGCGCTCGTCGCGATGACGATCTGGTCATTGGGCGCGGGCACGTGAGCCCGATAGCGGTCGGGGCTAAAGCGCACCGCCGCGATCATAGACGATCCTGCAGTTGACGCTGAGCTGGGCTTTGTGCTGACCCATGCACGACGCGACTTTGTCCTCGTCGGGCACAGCGTCCTTGCACAACTTCATGGCGTCGGCCTGGCAGGCCTTTTCCTCCCGATCGCGCTGCGAATCGGCGAAAGCGGCGCCGGACAGCGACAGCAGCAGTGCCGACGCCAGAATGCTCCTCACCAGCATATTACATCCTCTCATTGGGTACGCTGCTCAAACGCTTGCAGGCTCGGGCAGTGTCTAACAAGCGCATTGTGAACACGGTATGGCGGCTGACGGTTATCCGATCCGCACCGGCATTGGACGGCTCAACCGTCTGTGGACGCGGACCATCAGCGCGGTCCCGAACAGCGGCGTCAAAAGGTTGAGCAAGGGAACCGAAACAAACACGGCGATCAGCAATCCGGCGAAGAGCACGGTTGGCCAGTGTTGGCGTCGCATCGCGCTGGCTTCCTCGAAGGAACGGTAGCGGAGCGCTGCGAATTCGAAATACTGCCGCCCGAGCAGGTAGGCGTTGGCGGCCACGAAGGCGATCGCGTTGATGCCCGGGACGAGCAGCAGCACGAGGGCGAGTACGGTCACCATGACCGAGACGGCCGCAAAACGCAGGGACAGGAGCACGGAACGCAGGACCGGCAGCGCCTGACCGGGGCGACCCTGGGGGTCGATGTCGCGCTCCACCTGTGTCGCCAGATCGTCGACGAAGAAGCCGGCCACGAGCGCGGAGATTGGCGCGACGAGAAAGATCGAGCCGAACAGGAGACCTAGGCTGGCCAGCAGCGAAACGGCCGTCTGCAGCCACGGGTAGGGCAGGTGCACGAAGCCGAGCAGGACGTGGTGGATCGCCACCGTAGCCAGCACCAGCAAGGCCGCCGTCAAGGCGAGAACCTTCCAGAGGACGCTGCGAAACGGGGGCGTGAAAATTTCTCTCAGGGCGGCCCTGGCGTCCCCGATCATAGCGCAGCTCCAATGGTGCCCGCGCAATAACCTGGAAACCAAGATCTCGCAGCATTCAATTCAAACACGCGCAAAATGGAACTCGCGCCCTCCAGCGCCGTTCCCTCGCCATGGTGGACCAGGGCATGCGAGCGGGCGAACCGATCATTGCACTGATCGAGGACGAGCCGCTCGTCCGGGACCTGGCCGCGTGCGAGCTTACCGACCGTGGGTTCAAGGTCATCGAATTCCCTTCGGCCGACGAGGCGCTTCCTTGGCTTGAAGTCACGGCGGTGACCTTTCGGTGCTGGTCACCGACGTGCAGATGCCGGGCCGGCTCGACGGGCTTGAGCTCGTCGGCATCCTGAGGAGGCTCTGGCCCAAACTCGCAATGCTGGTCACGTCCGGAGGTCCGCTGGTGAACCCGATGGCGCTTCCGCCTCAGGTGCGGTTCGTGGCCAAGCCCTGGCGGCCGGCAGAGCTTGCCGCCCGGATCGAGCAGATGGCCGACGGCTGATCCACTTGCGCGCCCTGCAGGGTGGGCGTTGCAGGCCTGATTTGAGCTTCGGCATGTAACCAGGCCCCATACGGTTCGTACCTGCATCAAGGGGCAGGAGTGACCGATGTGACCGACGCAGCCGTCGATTCCAACGAGATTGTCGATTTGCGTCAGCGGCGCTGGTTTTTCCGGCATCCGGCGGTCATTCGCATCTGCCACTGGATCAACGTCCTCTGCCTCTCGATCCTTTTGATGAGCGGCCTGCAGATCTTCAACGCCCACCCGGCGCTCTACTGGGGCAAGGTTTCGACCTTCGACAAGCCCTTCGTAGCTCTCGACGCCGACACGGACGCCGATCCCCCGAAGGGTTTGACCAAGGTGGCCGGCCACAGTTTCACGACCACGGGCTTGCTCGGCCTTTCGGCCGATTCCTCCGGCGAGGTGAGCGAACGCGGCTTTCCGCGCTGGGTCACGCTTCCAGCCGATCAGGATCTGGCCACCGGCCGCCGGTGGCACTTCTTCTTCGCCTGGATCTTCGTGATCAACGGCCTGGTCTATCTCGCCTATGGATTGGCGACGGGCCAATTTCGCGCGCGCTACATCCCAAGCGGATATCAACTCCGCCACATCTGGGATTCGGTGAAGGAGCACATCCGGCTGCGGTTTCCCGACGGGGAGGAAGCCAAACGCTACAACGTGATCCAGAAGCTCACTTATTTCATCGTGGTGATCGTGCTGCTTCCGGTCCAGATCCTGGCCGGGCTCGCCATGTCCCCCGGGATGGACAGTGTGACGCCGTGGCTGCTCGATCTTTTCGGCGGTCGCCAGTCGGCGCGGACGATTCATTTCATCGTGGCGGCCCTTCTCCTGCTGTTCGTGCTGGTTCACGTCGCTCTCGTGGTGCTGTCGGGCCCGTGGAACAACATGCGCGGCATGGTGACCGGCTGGTTCGTGATCGGGCGGCAGAAGCAGGCGGTGTCCAGCCATGACTGACGCGCGCCATCCCGCAAGCCGGCGCCGCTTCCTTGCCGGCGCCGCGGCGCTGATGACCGGCGCTCTGCTGTCGGGCTGCGACCGCCTCGTCGCCCATCCCTGGTTCCGGCATCTCCTCGACAAGGACGAGGACGCCAATCTCTATGTGCAGCGGCTGGTGCTTTCCGACCGCAAGCTCGCACCGGAATACACGGCGGCCGATATCTCCCCATGGTTCAAGCCGAACGGCACGTCCGACCCATCCGACAAGGACTACAAGGCGCTCGCCAAGACCGCGTTCAAGTCGTTCAAACTCGAGATCGGCGGGCTCGTCGAGCGGCCGCAACAATTCAGTCTCGCCGATCTCCGGGCCATGCCGGCCCGCACCCAGATCACGCGTCACGATTGCGTCGAGGGCTGGAGCTGCATCGGCCAATGGACCGGGGTACCCCTCGGCGCCCTGTTGCAGCAGGCCGGTTTGAAGCCACAGGCCCGCTTCGTGGTGCTCTTCTGCGCCGATACGATGGACGAAGGCGCGGGCGGGCTCGATGCCTCGGATCAGGATGACAGCGCGGACGACAAAAGCGCCGACGATCAGGCGGCCGGTGGCGATGCCAAAGCCATCATGCCCGCCGACGATCCCGCGGCTCAGAAGCCGGACACCGGCGGCACGGCGCCAGGCGCTTCGGACAGCAAGGCGCGGGTTGTCGAATCCACTGATCCCGGGGGCCGCTATTACGAGAGCATCGACCTCGAGGACGCCTTCCATCCGCAGACGATCCTCGCCTACGACATGAACGGCAGCCCCTTGCCGGTTGCTCATGGCGCGCCGCTGCGCCTGCGGGTCGAGCGGCAACTCGGCTACAAGCAGGCCAAATACGTCATGCGGATCGTCGTCGTGGACAAGCTGGAGTCGATCGGCCAGGGCGGCGGCGGCTATTGGGAAGACAACGGCTACGAGTGGTACGCCGGGATCTGACCCTTCGCTCTGTCGGACCTGATCGGCGCACAAGATTGCCGCGATTTAACTTCCCATCGGAGCGGAGGCGGAGCCGTTCGATTGCGTTGAGGCGACCGGTGGCTATATGTCCCCAGCGCAACGCGTGGAAGGAACTTGATGTCCTGGTCGAACCAGAGTGACGGCGGCGGACCCTGGAAATCCAATCCGGGCCCCTGGGGTCAAGGCCCCCGCCAGCCGAACCGGCCGCCCAACTTCGAGGATCTGGTTCGACGCGGCCAGGAGCGCCTGCGCGGCTTTTTGCCGTCAGGCGGGCTCGGCGGCCCAGCCGGGCTCGGGCTGTTGGCCCTTGTCGCTGCCGCGATCTGGCTGGCGAGCGGCATCTACACGGTGCAGCCGAACGAGGTCGGCATCAACATGGTTTTCGGCCGCTATACCGGCAAGACCGACCCGGGCCTGCGCTACAACCTTCCCTACCCGATCGGCCAGGTGACGGTGCTGTCGGTCACGGATCGCAATGCCATCGATGTCGGCGCGGTCACGCGCGAGGACAGCCGACGCACGGGCCTGCAGGTCTCGCTCGACGTGCCGGAGGAGAGCCTCATGCTCACCGGCGACGAGAACATCGCCGACGTGAAGTTCCGGGTGATCTGGCAGATCGACCCGACACAGCCGGAAAACTTCGCCTTCAACCTGCGCAACCCGCAGGAGACCGTGAAAGCGGTGGCCGAGAGCGCGATGCGCGAGGTCATCGGCCGGTCGCAGATCACGAAGATCCTGACCTCGGACCGCAAGGTGATCGAGCCTGCCGTGCAGGACCTGATCCAGAAGGTGATGAACGACTACCGGGCCGGCGTCCTGATCATCCAGGTGCAATTACTCTCGGTCGACCCACCCCAGCAGGTGATTGCGGCCTTCCGCGACGTGACGGCCGCCCAGCAGGATCTTCAGCGCCAGCGCAACGAGGCCGAGGCCTACGCCAACAAGGTGGTCCCCGAGGCGCGTGGCGCCGCGGCCGCCATCGTCCAGGAGGCGCAGGGCTATAAGGAGCAGACGGTGCAGGAAGCGCAGGGGCAGACCTCGCGCTTCAACCAGGTCTATGCCCAGTACAAGAACGCGCCCGACGTCACCCGCGAGCGCCTGTATCTCGAAACCATGGAGAAGGTGCTGGGCGAGAGCGACAAGATCATTCTCGACAACAAGGGCTCGGGCGTGCTGCCCTATCTGCCGCTCGGCGCCGCCACCGGCAAACCCACGACCCTGCCGGGAGCCAACCCGTGAAGCCGACCATCATCGCGGCCCTGGCCGCCGTCGTCGCCGTCGTGCTCGTGCTGAGCGGCGTCTTCTTCACCGTGTCTCAGACCGAGCAGGCGCTGGTGCTCAACTTCGGCGAGCCGGTCAAGGTGATCACCAAGCCCGGGCTGCAGGCCAAGATCCCGTTCGTGCAGACCGTGATCTATCTCGACAACCGCATCCTCGATCTCGAGACGCCACAGCAGGAGGTGCTTGCCTCCGACAACCAGCGCATTCTGGTCGACGCTTTCGTGCGCTACCACATTACCGACCCGCTGAAATTCTATCAGACGGTCGGCACCATCCTGCGCTCGAACAATCAGCTCGCATCCGTGCTGAATTCCGCGCTGCGCCGCGTGCTCGGTGAAGCGAACCTGCAGCAGATCGTGCGCGACAATCGCGCCGCCCTGATGGTGCAGATCCGCAACCAGGTGAATGGCGAGGCTGCCAAGCTGGGCCTTGCGGTCGACGACGTCCGCATCCGCCGCGCCGACCTGCCGCGCGAGATCTCGGAAAAAGTGTTCTCGCGCATGCAGTCCGAGCGGGCGCGGGAGGCGGCGGAATACCGGGCCCAGGGCGCCGAGCAGGCGCAGACCATCAAGGCGGACGCCGACCGGCAGGTCACGGTGCTCAAGGCCGATGCCCAGCGCGAGGCCGATCAGGTTCGCGGCGCCGGCGAAGCGGAGCGCAATCGCATCTTCGCCGCCGCCTTCAACCAGGACCCGGGCTTCTTTGCCTTCTATCGGTCGATGCAGGCCTATACGGCGGCGCTGAAGCCGGGTGAGACACGGTTCGTGCTGTCTCCCACGTCGAATTTCTTCCGCTACTTGAACGATCCGACGGGTGGCGCGGTGTCGGGACCGTCGGCCCCGTCGGGGATCCAGCCACCTTCCCCTGCGTCCGCTGCGCAGCAACCGGCTGCGCCCGGCGGCTGAGCGGAACCGGCTGGGTGCGATGACGTTGCCAAGAAACAGGTCGCCTATCTGTCGCGAGAGAAGGGGGAGGTTTGAGATGCGCGGAGCGTTTGCGATTGCGGCACTGGCACTGGTCGGGGCTCAAGGCGCGCTCGCGCAGGAGGCTGGCGATCCTGCGGCCGGCGCCAACAAGGCCAAGATCTGCAAGACGTGCCACCAGTTCGGCGAGGGGGCGAAGAACGCGATCGGCCCGGTTCTGAATGGCGTTGTCGGACGCAAGGCGGGAACCTACCCCGAGTATAATTATTCGGATGCGAACAAGAATTCGGGCCTGACCTGGGACGAAGCGACACTGAAGGATTACCTGAAAAATCCGCAGGCCAAGATTCCGGGCACGAAGATGACCTTCGCAGGTCTCCAGAAGCAGTCCGACCTCGACAACGTGGTGGCGTTTCTGAAGACGCTGGGGCCGGACGGGAAGACCAAATAAGGACTGCGGCGCCCGGCTGATCAGTCGAAGTTCTGCCTGGACGCGATCTTGGCCATAGCGATCAGGAGCGCTTGATCCTGGCGGGCCTGAGAGGCTGTATTCCGAACCGCCGCTCCTGTCACGATGCTTTGCCAGAATGCCTCGAGTTCGCGCACGAACGCTTCCGCGAACCCGCATCGGATCTCTGAGGAGACCAGCCGCTCGCCGGACGACGTCCTCTGCCTCAACCGTGTCGGATGGTGGTTGAGGTAAGGCGCCGGAAACACCAACTCGACGATCTCGTCCTCGAAGTAGAACGCGATACGCTCGGCGTAATCCGCGACGTTCGGGATTTCGACGTGAAGTCATGGTCCAGAGCGCCTGGCCGGCCCCGAGGTCGATCGCCGCCTGCCCACCCGAACCATTGGCAAACAGCGCCGCTCCCTGAACGTCGCCGGCCTCGATGCCGGCCGAGCGCAGAAGCCCATGAACCGCATTCACGTCGTGCACGAGGGCCGAACAATAGGCGCCGGTGAAGCCGCGGAAGACCCGTTCGGAAGGCTCGGAACCGAGTGCTGCCCGAACCTGCGCACGCCTGCGATCGTGAGTGGCGTCGATCAGCTCTTGAGGCACATCCCGGCCGGCAACCGGCGCTTGGTGGGCTACGAACGGTCCGGCGTCCGGATCATTCACTTCAACCGACACATACCGCAGACGGGAAGCCTTGCCGGCGACGAGATCGAGCGCGGCCTCGTAGCTCGGGTCGAACCGCTTCATGTAGCCGACCTGCAAGACGACGCCGGTTTGCTTCTGCGTTTCGATCAGTCCGTCGATTTCCCCGAGGCCGTAGCAGAGCGGCTTCTCGCAAAACACATGCAGGCCCGCCTGCATGGCCATCGCCGCAAACTCGGCGTGCCATGGATCGGGCGCGGCAATCAGGATCGCGTGGAGACCGATCTCCAACAGCGTTTCAGGGTCAGGAACGGTCGGGACGCCGAATTTTTCGGTGATGCCCGCCCGCACCGTCGCCGACGGATCGCTGACGGCCTGGAGATCGAACAGACGCTTCAGGGCAAGCAGATTGGGGATATGCTCGACCTGGGCGATCAGACCGCCGCCAATGACGCCGATTCTGACGCGCTCACTCATTCGATTATGCCTCTGCTTGTGTCAGTGCAGGCGGTTTGCGTTCTCGGCCGAAAGCCGGTCGAGTTCGGCCTGCAGGGTCTTGAGATCGCGCCGTCCAGCCATCAGGTCGAGCACCTCGGCCTCGGTGATCTCGCCCTTGCGGAAGGTGCCATGAGCCTTGCCGCGGCTCAGCAAGGTGAAGACGTCCCCGATAGGGTAGGCGTGGTTGATGTTGTGGGTAATGAAGATCACGCCGATGCCTCGCACCCGAGCCTGGGCGACATAGCGCAGGACGATGGAGGCTTGGTGCACGCCGAGCGCCGAGGTGGGCTCGTCGAGAATCAGCACGCGGGCGCCGTGATACACCGCGCGGGCGATCGCCACGCATTGGCGTTCCCCGCCGGAGAGCGTCCCGACCGCCTGCTGCGGGTCGCGCACATCGATGCCCATGCGCGCGAGTTCATCGTAGACGATGGCGTCCGCACGCTTCATGTCGATGCGGCGGGTGATGAAACGGCCACGCACCGGCTCGCGACCGAGGAAGAAATTCCGCGTGATGCTCATCAGCGGAATCATCGCCAAATCCTGGAAGACCGCCGCGATGCCCTTGTCCAGCGCCTCGCGCGGCGACTGGAAGGCGATCGGCACGCCGTCCACCCGCATCTCGCCGGTCGAGGGCTGGTGTACGCCGGACAGGATCTTGATGAGCGTCGACTTGCCGGCGCCATTGTCGCCGAGGAGGCAGTGAACCTCGCCGGGACGGACCGCGAAGGAGATCCCGTCGAGGGCCGTGACAACGCCAAAACGCTTGCCAACATTGTCGAGCGCGATCAGCGGCGTGCCGGCAGCGGCCATCAGCGCGCCTCCGTGGCCTTGCGGCGGATGAAGTTGTTGAACAGCACCGCGAGCACCACCATCAGGCCGAGGAACACCATGAACCAGTCGGTATCGATGCCGGTGTAGAAGATGCCCATCTCGACCGTGCCGAAGATCAGCGAGCCGAACATGGCGCCGATGGCCGAGCCATAGCCGCCGGTCAGCAGGTTGCCGCCGATCACGGCCGCGATGACGGATTCGAACTCCTTCTGGGTGCCGCGCAGCGTGTCGGCCGAGCCGGTCTCCAGCACCTGGATCACGGCGAAGAGCGTCGCGGCGCAGGCGGTGCCCATGAACAGCAGGATCTTCACGCGCCCGACCGGCACGCCGACATTGCGGGCCGCCTGCGCGTCGCCGCCGACCGCGAAGATCCAGTTGCCGAACTCCGTCTTGACCAGGATCCAGGTGGCCAGCGCGGTCAGCCCGAGCCACCAGGCGACCGCCATCGGCATTCCGGTGACCAGCGGGGCGCCGTCCGGCTTCGTCGCGATCCACCCCATATGGCCGAGCCAGTCGAAGAACCCCTGGCCGAACTTGCCGCCGAAAATCGAGACGAAGCCGGTCTCGGTCGTGTTCTTGGTGATGTAGGGGATCTGCGTGCGGCCGGTCAGCGCGCGCGTCGTGGCAAGACTGAGGCCGCGCAGCACGAAATAGCCGGCCAGCGTCACGATGAACGAGGGTAGCCGCGTCCGCGTCACGAGCAGCCCGTTGGCGGCACCGACGAGGCAAGCGATGCCGAACGCCAAGCCAACCGAAAGCCAGATCGGCAGGTGAAACCGCGTCACCGCGATGCCGATCACAATGCCGGCGAAGCCGATCATCGAGCCGAGCGACAGATCGAATTCGCCGCCGATCATCAGGAGCGCGACGGCTGCGGCCAGAATCCCGAGCTGGGCCGAAACCTGCAGGAAGTTGACCATGCCGAGCGCGCTGAACAGGCCGCTGTTTCCCGCCACGGCCGCGAAGAACAGAAACACGAAGACGGTGGCGCCGAACGATCCGAGTTCGGGCCGCCGCACAATACGCGCGAGGCTTCGCCTGAAGCGGCCGGAGCGTGGCACCGCAGGTTTGTTCGGGCTTCGCGCGCTGGTGGCTTCGGCGCTCACGGGAGAGGGTGGCTCATGTCGATGGGCAGCTCTCGCGAGGGTGGATCATCCCTTCGCCCCACGCGACTTGCGCGGGGCGAAGGGAGTCGGCCTGCTCTCGCGCAGCGGGCCGACGTTCGGCGCAAAGCGAGTTGCAGCTTAGCGGATGCCCTGGTCGCTCAGAGTCTTGATCGGGGCGGCATCGGCCTTCGTGACGAAGGCGGGCCCGGTCCAAACCGTATCGGTGGGGAAGGTCTTGTACAGCGCCTTCATGGTGAGGAAGACGACCGGCAGATACCCCATCATGTACTGCTGATTGTCGATCGCGAACATCATCTTGCCGTTGCTGAGCGCATCGAGCACCTCCGGCGCCAGGTCGAATGTGCCGACCTTGAGCTTGCCCGCATAGCCGCGCTCGTCGAACATCGTGAGCATCGGCCCGGCGAGCGAGGTGCCCAGCATCATCGCCCCGTTCACCTCGGGATGCGCCGTGAGATAGCCCTCGACGCGCCGAACCGAGTCGGTTGGATCGAGCGTGACCGCGACGACCGACACCGTGCCGCCCGAGGGCTTCAGGCCATCGGTCAGCCCGTGGCAGCGGTCATCCAGGCTGCTGTTGCCGACCTCATGGTTGATGCAGATGGCGCTTTTCACGCCGGCCTTGGCCATGATGTCGCCGGCCTGCTTGCCGTTGTCGTATTCCGAACCGCCACCGACGAACAGGTCGAGGCCCCACGGCTTCACCTGTTCGCCGCCGGAGTCGATCACCACGACCGGGATGCCGGCCGCCTTGGCGGCCTTGATCGGAGCTTCCAGTGCGGTCGCATCCGGGATCGAAACCACGAGGCCGTCTGGTTTCGACGCCGTCGCGGCCTGGATCAGCTGGCCCATCTTCACGACGTCGAAGGTCTCCGGCGCCTGGTATTCGACCTTGGCCTTGGTGACGGCCGCTGCAGCCATCATGCCGTTCTTCACCACGGTCCAATACTGGTCATTGGCCTGACCGTGCGTGACGAAGACGATCCGGACGTCCTCGGCCTTCTTGGCCTGGGCGGCGGCGGGAAGCGCCGCGACCAGAGGAACCGACGCGACCGCCGCCGCGGCAATGAGGGTCGAGATTCCCCGAAACAAACCGATCGGCATCATGCCTTCTCCCCTGATCCCTGCGGCCCATCCCCACCGGTCGCTCCACCCGCAGAACGGAGCGAAAGGATCTCGTCACCCAGCCCTTCGGCTGAAATCGCTCAGGCTGCCGCGCGTCACCGGCAGGTCGTTGATCCATTCGGCCTCGCGCAGGACCGCATATTCGTCGATGCGGATCCGCGCGGATTGCGGCTCGATCGCTTCGAGTTCTCCCGCGGCATTGGCGTGCAGCGCCATGAAGTTCAGGCCGGGACCGATCCCGGCGAACAGGGCGCGATAGCGAGCCTCGGCCGGCTCGTCCTGCCGCCAAGGCGTCTCGAGGACGCGGTCGACGAGGATCAGGTCCGCGGCGTCACGCTCCGCAGCGCGGGTCGTGTAGTACGCCGGATCGAGCGGACCGAGATTGTGATTGGGTCCATAGGCGTCGATGCTGCGCGGGAACAGGATCGGGACCCCATATAGGCGCCCGAGCCGGATGGTGATGTCGGCGAATTCGGGCGCCAGCACGGCGCCCATGTGCGCATCGAAATGCGTCGGCTTGAGCCCTGCCGCATAGAAGGCTTCGATCTGCGCCCTGAGCTCGGCTTCCACGGCGTCCGGTCTGGCCTTGGCCCGGACCTCCGGCACCGTGCGCCAGAACATGCCGCTTTCGTCGACGAGCCCGGTCTCGGGGCCAGCACCGGTCAGCGGCCGCCAGCGATAGAACTGCTTCTCGGCCGTGATCGTCAGATGCACACCGAGCTTCAACGACGGATCCTGCCGGCCCGCCGCGGCAATCTCGAGAAACCAGGGGCAGGGGACCATGACTGAGCCGGAGTCACACCGTCCGGCTTTCATGAGATCGAGGTAGGCAATGTTGGCGCCGTGGCACATGCCGACGTCGTCGATGTTGATGACGAGCCGGGGCAGGGCTGCGGTCATCACGCGTCGACCTCGAAGCCCGCGGCTCTCGCGGCTGCCGCGAGATTGCGATACCCGAGCGTGGCGTAGGTCAAGGGATGCGCCTTGGCCGGGTCCTGCTCGGCCTCGACCACCAGCCAGCCCGAATAACCGCGTGCGGCGAGCTTGGGCAGCAGCCGATCGTAGGGAATCACGCCGTCGCCCGGCACCGTGAAGATGCCGGCCAGAACCGCGCCCATGAAGCTCATGTCCTCGGCGCGGGCCTTCTGGAGGATCGCGGGCCGCACGTCCTTGCAGTGGAAATGCACCACCCGGTCGATGTGGCGGTCAAGCAGCGCCTCCGGGTCACCGCCAGAGAACGCGCAGTGCCCCGTGTCGAACAGCAGCCCGACGGCGTCCCCGGTGTGGGCCATCAGCGCGTCGACCTCGGCGTCGCTCTCGACGATGGTGCCCATGTGATGGTGGAACGCCATGCCGACGCCGAACGCGCGCATGCGCTCCGCCAGCGCGGTTATCTTCTTGCCGTAAGCGGTCCATTCTTCGGCGGCGAGCCGGGGCCGCTCAGAGATCGGACGCGAAATCGCGTCATGGCGACCGCGCGACGTGTCGGCGTACACCACGTGCTTTGCCCCGAGGTCCCGGAGCAGCGTTAGGTGCGGCGCGACGGCGGCCATTTCCGCGTCGACATCGCGATCCAGGATGCGGCCGTCGTACCAGCCTGAAACGAGCTCCAGCCCATAGCCGTCGAGGATTGGTTTCAATGCAGCGGCCGTCCTCGGAAATTTCCCGCCGAGCTCGGACCCCCGGTAGCCGGCCTGCCGCGTCTCGGCCAAGCATTGTTCGAGCGGCGTCTCGCCTCCAAGAGACGGGTCGTCGTCATTGCTCCAGGTGATCGGGTTGATCCCGATTTTGATGCTCATCCACCAACCCTCGCTACAAGTTAAGTTTGTGCGGATTCTGACACCCCTGCGAGAGCCAGTCTGACGCCATTTTATGGGGCCAGTTCCGGCCTTTATCGATGAGCGGAGCCTGTCTGACACTCGGCGACGGCGTCGCGCAAAAGACACATGCCGCGATGCATGAGGGCCTCGTCAGCGGCCGCATAGCCCATGATGAGCCCGTGCCGGGGCGTGCCGTGGCGATAGTGGATCGACAGCGGCGAGACATTGACGCCGCGCCGCCCGGCTGCCTGCGCGACCTCGCGATCATCGCAGGCTGTTCCGAACAAACCGACCATTTGGATGCCGGACTCGCCGTCGGCCAAGGTCAGCGAGTCGCCCAGATACTGTGTGCAGAGCTGCCGGAACAGCACGCGCCGGCTTGCGTAGATGCGCCGCATGCGCCGCAAATGACGACTCATCTGCCCTTGCATGATGAAGTCCGCCAGTGCCGCCTGGAGCACGAGCGGCGCGAATTGGCCGCTGATGCTCAGCACCCGGTCGATTCCGTCACGCAGCGCCGGCGGCAACACCATGAAGCCGATGCGCAGCGCTGGAAACAGAAGCTTGGAAAAGCTGCCGATGTAGATGACGCGTTCGGCTCCATCGAGCCCTTGCAGGGCCGGGACGGGATGGCCCTGGAAGCGATATTCGCTGTCGAAATCATCCTCGACGATCCAGGCATTCTGCTTTTCGGCAATCTCGAGAAGCCGCAGCCTCTGCTCCATGCGCATGGTCGCTCCGAGCGGATGGTGGCAGGACGGCGTGATGTAGATGAGCCGTATCGCGGCGCCGCGAGGGGGCTCGAGCGCCCAACCGTTGCTTGATACGTGCAAGGGACTGAGGTCTGCGCCGGCGGCCGTGAAGGCGGCTTGTGCGCTGAGGTATCCCGGCTCCTCCATCCAGACGGTCTCGCCCGGATCGAGCAGAAGGCGAGCCAGAAGATCAAGGGCGGCCTGCGCGCCGGTCGTGACGACGATCTGTTCGGGGCTGCAGCGGACGCCGCGCGCCGCACGCAAATAGGAGGAGATCGCCTCCCGCAGCAGAGGGAATCCCGTGATGTTGTACGAGCCGAACAGTCCCGATCGCGCGCCGTTCGAGCGGCGTGCCAGAAGACGGCTCCACAGGCCGAAGGGAAAACTGCCGGCGTCCGGCATGCCGGGGTGGAACGCGACCTCGCCCGGGCGACCCATGTGGTTCGGCTGGCGCGTCATGACCTCGCCGCGCTTGGAAAGCGAGCGCGGCATCGGAGGGCGGGGTCGGGCATCGGCGCCGGGCAGGCCCGCTGGCAGGTCCACCACCGTCGAGCGCGCGCCACGCCGGTTGGTGATATAGCCCTCTGTAATCAACTGCTCATAGGCCGCGAAGACGGTGTTGCGGGCGACGCCGAGATCTTGGGCCAGTGAACGGGTGGAGGGCAGCCCGCTTCCCGCCCTTAGAGTCCGGTCATGGATGAGGCTGCGCAGCGCGCGGTAAAGCTGCTGGGCCAACGGCGTTTCGCTCGTGCGGTCCAACAGTAATGCATCGAGCGGAAACGGCTGATGCAAACTGGTTTCCCCGATCCGCAGTGAACGGCAGCGATCGACACATCCGCCGGTGCCCGATCAAGTTGTTGCACGCCCCGGGCAAAACGACGGCCTCACGCCCGGCAAAGCAGCTGACCGATCCGATTACCCTTAACGGATTTTGGCTTCCAAGACCCGTCAGGGTTGCTCCGAGGTGATGACCTGACCCCAACTGTCCACCCGGATCGCCGGATTCCCGTTGATGATCGGCGTCCCTCGCAGGGGCCCGACATGGCGCTTGACGGGGGTGGGCTTGCTCAGAACATCCACATCACCCGCTTGGGTCGCGGCTGGTTGCGCCGCGGGCGCCACAGGCGGCCTCGCGGCCGGTGTCTGGGCTCCCGCGCCAAAGGTCGACCCGAGAAGCGCGAGCGCAGTGATGCCGAATCTGATCACGTTTATTCCCTCCAGCTTGCCCATCCTGTCACCGCATGCCCGCGATACGCAACGGCAATAGCCAAGGAGAGGGCGGCCCCGGTCCGACAACAATTCTCGGGGACGCGGTTTCGATGCGCGATCGATTGGCTTCCGGTACAATCGGTGCCGAGCCTGTGCCGCTGCGCACGCCAGCCGGCCGGTCCGGCAAAAAAAGAGCCGCCCGAAGGCGGCCCAAGTCTAGGGAGGAAACGCCCAAGAAGGGCATCACTTAGATGCACCCATCGTGTTTCAGTGAGAAGTCACGCGCACGCATGGCTGCCGCCCACGCGCGCAGGATCTATGTTGCAGGCCCCCCCGACAGTTGCCCTATTCACGCCAAGCGAAGCCCAAGGCCCGGTCGGCGTCTCGCTGCGAGCGTTCGGTCGCGCGCCGCATGCGGACCGCGCTGGCCGCCGCACGGGCCTGCGCGCTTCGGCGCAGAAGATGCACCAATCCCGGAATGCGAAGTGGCGTGCTGCTCTTCGAGAGCGCCCGCGCGAGCCTGGGCAGTTGCCCTATCATCAATTCATCATCGAGGGCGCAAAGCGTCATTGTCGAACTCGGGTCACCCTGGCGGCCCCCGCGGCCCACGAACTGACGGTCGATCCGACTGGAGCTGTGGTATTCCGTCAGGATCACGTGGAGGCCGCCCCGGTCGGCGACGCCAGGTCCGAGCAGGATGTCGGTACCCCGACCGGCCATATTGGTGGCCACGGTGACCCGCCCGATCTGTCCGGCCTCGGCGATGATCGCGGCCTCCTCCTCGGGATGGTTGGCATTGAGCGTGACGTGCGCGACGCCCGCTTCGGCCAGGCTTCGCGACAGCGCCTCCGAAGCCTCGACGGACGCCGTCCCGATCAGGATCGGCCGACGAGACATCGCTTCTGCCCGAACCGTCTCTACGAGTGCGCGCTGCTTTTCGATGGAGGTGCGATAAAGCCTGGCGCGCATCACGGTGCGGCGGGCTGGTCGGTGGGTCGGAATGCGGATTGTGGCGAGCCCGTAAGTGGCGCGGAGTTCGGCAGCCACTTCGGCGAGCGTGCCCGACATGCCGGCGAGGTGGAGATAACGACCGAAGAAGCGTTGGTAGGTGATGCTCGCCCGTGTCGCGCGCCGCTCCGTGGTGGCGCAGCCTTCCTTCATCTCGATCAGCTGGTGCAGTCCATTCTGCCAAGCCCGGCCCGTCGCGATGCGCCCAGTGTGTTCGTCCACGATCTGCACCTTGCCGTCTTGAACGACGTAATGGCGATCACGGATGAAGAGGTGAAGAGCCGCCAGCGCCTGCATTACGAGATCCTCGCGCGCCCGGCGCACGCCCCAGGCCCCCTTCACGCCGGCGAGGCGCGTGGCGAGCTTCGCCCGGCCGCTCGGCGTCAAGGCGGCCTGTTGGCCGCGTGCGCCCTCGACGCGAAAATCCCGCCCCTCCACCATCTCGCGGGCCGCCTCAAGGGCGACGGCATAGGGGACATCGGCGGCCGTGTCGTGTGGGCCGCTGATGATCAAGGGCGTGCAGGCCTCGTCGATCAGGATGCTGTCAGCTTCGTCGACAACCGCAAAACACAGGCCGCGGAGCAGGAGCGGCGGTGTGTTTCCGCCGAGGCCGGCGATGGCGCGTGCCGCTGCTGAACGCGTGCGGCCGACCGTCAGGCGGTCCCGAAGGTAGTCGAACGCGACCTCCTTGTTGACCACGTAGGTCACGTCGCAGGCATAGGCGGCACGCCGTGACGGCTCGTCCTGATCCTGCTGCACCACCCCGACCGTCAGGCCCAGTGCGGCGTAGACCGGGCGCAGCAGGTCGGCGTCGCGCGCCGCGAGATAGTCGTTCACCGTGATCACATGAACCGGCAAGCCGGCGAGTGCGGCCGTGGCCGCCGGCAAGGCCGCCGTCAGGGTTTTGCCTTCGCCCGTCTGCATTTCGGCGAGCGCGCCGTCCATCATCACCAGGCCGGCCAGGAGCTGCACAGGATAATGACGCAGGCCCGTGCAGCGGGCCGAGGCTTCGCGGATCAGGGCAAAGCTCCGGGTCACGAGATCAGGCGCGAAGCCGCGCCGCTGAAGGTCATGGCGAACCTCCTCGACCGCTCGCTGGAAGGCGGCATCATCCAGCCCCTCGAACGCTCGCGATGCCTCCTCCACCGCGGTGCAACGCCGAACGTAGCGCCTGGCACGTCCGCCGAAGCGAGTCGCGAGACGCGCGCCGACGGTGCGCAGATAGCGGTCGGCCGCATGAGTGTCGTCGTCCGCTCGTTCGGGGTAGGGCGCGGCGGCCGCTTCCTCCGGCCGAGCCCGTGGTCGGAGATCACGCATCGAAATGCGACAGAAACAGCTGTCGGAGCCGGCGGTAGCACTGCTGCGCCAGCGTTTCCTCGCCGTGATCGAACCGAATGAGCGCCCGACCGCCGAATTCGTCGACGCGTGCCTCCGGGGGGAGCAGGACATCGAACTGGAATGTCCGCTGCAGGGTTTTCTGACGGTTTTGGTCGCGCGGATCGGCGGCAAGCTTGCCGCCGCCTTCCTGCGTCAGAGATTTGCTGGGAAGATTGTCGGTGGCTGCCGGGACCTCGCGGAGGAGCCGCGCCGGGTAAGATTTCTCGGGACGTTCGAGAAGCAGCACGTCGACGCCGCGAACTCGCGTCCGAACGAGATCGATGTCCGCCTGATCGACCACGATGCGGACGATGCGATCCTGATCCGGCGTCACATAGCCGAGGACGGTTCCGCGGCGGGCGAAACGGCCCTCGAGGTCCTCCGCTTGCGGCACCACGAAGGCGCCCTTGACGCCGCTGCGCAAAGTCAGCCGGTCGAGGTCGTCTTTCTGCCGGTCGAGGTCGGCCTCCTTCACGGCGATTTCCTGGCGCGTGATGGCGGCCTGGACACGGTCGTTGAACAGGTCCGCGTCGAGTCTGGCCTGAAGCGACGCGACTTCCGCGGCGGCCACCGCCACGTTGTCCCGGCTCACGGGATCGACGCTGGTGAACAGGGTATCCCCCTCGTGGACGGCCTGGCCCGGCGGCGCATCGATCGCCGTCACCACGCCGTCGCGCGCCGCGCGGATGATGCTGTCGTCCGGCAGCCACACCACACCCTCCGCCACGGTATGCAACGGCAACGGAACCGAGAACACCATTGCGGCCACGCCGGCCGTCCCAAGCAGAAGGACCGCGAAAGCGCGGCCGCGGCGGACCTGCAGACGTGGATCGAACATCACACGCCAAAGCCCACGCACCAACGGCCAGACGATGTTCACGGCCGACCCCCAGAGCGCGAGCGCCACACCGATGCCGAAAAACTTGGTGGCCAGGAAGGCCGCCGCCGCGATCGTCACCGAGAGTCGGTAGGCGAGAGCCAAGGGTGCATACAGGATAAACCAGGCGCGCTCGCCACGCGTCGTTCGGGTCGGCTCCTGCGGCGCGCCGAACAAACGGCGGTTGACGAGCGACGACCAATAAGCCGATGCGCGCCCCGCGAGGTTGGGCATTTCCGCAAGGTCACACAGGACGAAATAACCGTCGAACCGCAACAACGGATTGCCGTTGAACAGCACGGTGGAGACGCCCGCCACCAACATCGTGTTGAACGCGACCGTCTGCACAAGGCCGGGTTCGCTAATGATCCACACGTCGAGTGCGATGGCGGCAATGAAGATCTCGACCAGAATGCCGGCCGCGGCGACGAGTGCCCGGCGCCATTTCGACCGGAACGCGGTCGAGGCGGAGGCATCGACGTAAGGGACAGGAACGAGCGTGACCACCATGAGGCCGACGTCGCGAACCTCGCCATGGCCGGACTTGACCGCCAAGGCATGGCCGAGTTCGTGGAAGAGCTTGACCACAGGGTAGACGCAGGCGACGGCGAGCAGGTTCTGCAAGCTCAGGACCCGCTCGGTCAGGTTCTCCGTGAGATCCGGCCAATGGATCGCCGCCAGGATCGGAGCCGGCAACACGACCACGAACCAGATCAGCGCCATCAGTCGACCGGCCGATCGTGGCACCAGCCTCATCAGGCTGTCGAGAGCTCGATCGGGGTCGAACAGCGGAATGCGGATCGACATGGGATTGGCAAACCGGCCAAACACGGCGCGGCGGCTGTGGGCGGCGTGGCGGCGGTGCAGGTCGGCGGTCTCGGGGCTGGTATCGGCCTGCAGAAGATCGGACCCATGCATATCGGCGAGCAGTCGGACCACCTCGCCTTGGCTCGGCGCATCGTCGCCGACCTGCGCGACGACACGCTCCCAGATCTCCTCGACCGTCGTGCGTCCGTCCATCAGGCCGACCATCAGGTAGACCTGCGGCGTGAACCGGAATTGCCGGCCCGACGCATCATCCTGCAGCACGTACCAGGACGTGTGTCGGTAGCGGTGCCGGTGAACGCGCACGTGCCCACGCAGCCGCGGGCGCAATGCGGCGACGCGATACCAGCGTGGGTCCAGGAACGGCTCGCTCATCGCCGCCGGCGCAGTGCCAAGATGTTCACGGCCAGAGTGTCCAGAGTTCGATGCGCGCCCAGTCGATCAGAGGCCGAGCCCAGATGCTCAGGAGCGAGCGCCGGTCGATCGAAACCTTGCCGATTCCCTCCATGCCGGGCCGCAGGGCGCCGGAAGCATTGTCGATCGCGGCCTCGACGCGGAAAGTGGTCCGGCCGTCGGCCGCTGTGGCGACCGGGGTGATTGTCTTGACCGTGAAAGGAAATCGCTCTCCTGCGAGGCCCGTCAAAATCATCTCGCCGGCCAGGCCGGGCTTGACCAACTCGATGTCGCGCTCATCGACGGCCAGCGCGACCCTGTAAGCATCGAGCGGCGCGAGCTCGAACAGCACTTTGCCCTTCTCGACCGGGGACCCGATCGTCTGGCTCAGATCACCCGAGACGACGACGGCCGCGAACGGCGCGGTGACGGCGGAGCGGGCCAGCTTATCCTCGACCAGCGCGATCTGAGCCTGCAATTCGTCGACGCTCGCCTCGGCAATGCGGAGAGCGGCGCGATCATGCTTTCCCATTGCATCATCGAATTTGGCACGCTGCTGCTGGGCGTCGCTGCGCCAGCGCAAGGCTTCGAGCTTGAGGTCCTGATCGTCGAGCGTGGCGAGCACCTGCCCCTTGGCGACGGTGTCTCCGGCCCGAGCCGTGGCCGACGCAATGTAGCCGTCGAAGGGGGCAACGGCGGCGCGCTGGATCGAGCCTTCGACCACCGCCTTTGCGGACACGCGGAACGGCGCGGGAACGACGGTGATCGCGGTCAGGCCGGCTGCCGTCACGATGGCGGCGAGCTTCAAGGCCGGGTGCCGACGTCCGAGCAGCGCGGCAAACGTGCCGCGTGCTCCGCCGACGGCACGACCGGCGATGAGCCGATTGGCGTCGACCTTGAGCTCGAAGAGCGGACCCAGCATCGCGGCTGCGGCTTCGAGCAGCTGGATGTCACGCGCGTCGAATGTGTCGCCGCGGTCCCGCTCGAGCGTCAGCACGCCGACCGGCCGCCCGGCCCCGGTCATCAGCACCGAAATCACGCTTTGAGCGCCGGCGGCCTTGGCGAGGTCGGCATGCGCGATAGCCGTGCGCCGGGCCGTCGATGGCGTCTCGGGGACGCTTACGCTGCGACGCTGATCGAGCGCCTCCTCCATCGCGTTCTCGATGCTCGCCACGACGTGAGTCTTTTCGTGGAACACCGCCGAATGCGAGATCGCGGTGAGCCGGATCGAATTGCGGCGCACCAGACCCAGGCTTACCCGACGGCATGCAAGCCTGATCGCCAGCGCGTTCACCACATCGATCGCGGCGGCCTGCAGCGGCCGGTGTTCGCTGGCCCCGGCGAGGATATCGAGCGCGAACGAAGTCCGCGCCTCCTGCGCTGATGTCTGTTCGACTTGCTGCCGGCGGAACAGGGTCTCGAGCCATCCGGCACCCCAGTGCACCTGACGCATCAGCTTGGGCAGTTCGGCAGCCGTTCGCGGGCCGAGGTCGAGGACCGCGACCCCTTTCAGGTCGCCGCCGACATCGATCGGATAGGCGAGCGTGCAGCCGTTTCGTCCTGCTGCGGCGTCTTCAGCCGAGGGTTGGACCACGAGGCCCTTGCGCTGAACCAGGGCGCTTTGGGCCGCTGGCGCGAGATAGCTGAGGTCGCGGTCGTCGTCCGGCCACGTGGCGACGGTTGCATAGCGCCCGTCATCCTCCTGCAGCAGCAGGAGGGCGGTGCGCGAGCCCTGAATGGATCGGCATTGAATGCTGAGCCAGGAGGCGCAGAACTCATGCGCCGATCGTGCCGCGCCGAATGTGGCCCAGAGATTGGAATCGCTTGCCGATGCCAAGCCCTGTCGACGGAGCATGGACTCCGACGAAGCGGGTTCTTGGAGCGCGTCCATCGTCGCTTCGAGCATCGTCTTACGCTCTCGGCAGGGTGATCGTCACCGTGTTCCGCCGGCTGAAGTCGCGCCCGAGCGCCTCCTTGTGCCAGCGCGCCGCCGAGCTCGCCGATTGGGTTGCCAACGGCTTGTCCGTCGCTGCGGCCTTGAAGTCGATCTTTATGCTGCTTGGTGAGAGGGGGGCAGCCTTGCTCGCCTGTACATTGGCGCTCTGCAACGCCGCGGCAGCCGGCGTAAAACTGGTGCCGGTCGGTTTGCCGTCGGCGCTGTAAGTTGTGGTGTAGGTGCCGTGGCTGTTGACGATGACCACGGTGTAGCTGCCGTCAGGATTGTAGGTCCAGGTCGATGTTGCCCCGTTGGAGTAGGTGACCGAGGCCGGTTTGCCGTTCGAGCCGTAGACGATGGTGTAGGACGTGTAAGGCTGGCCGGTGAAGCCCGAGTAGGTCGCAGAGGCAACTTTGCCGTTGCCGTCATAGGTGTAATCGGCGGAGGTGTAGGCGGTCCCCACGATGCCGGTCGAGACCAGTTCGTGAAGCGAACCGTCTGAATTGTAGGTCCAGGTCGATGTTGCCCCGTTGGAGTAGGTGACCGAGGCCGGCTTGCCGTTCGGGCCGTAGACGACGGTGTAGGACGTGTAAGGCTGGCCGGTGAAGCCCGAGTAGGTCGCAGAGGCAATTTGCCGTTGCCGTCATAGGTGTAATCGGCGGAGGTGTAGGCGGTCCCCACGATGCCGGTCGAGACCAGTTCGTGAAGCGAACCGTCTGAGTTGTAGGTCCAGGTCGATGTTGCCCCGTTGGAGTAGGTGACCGAGGCCGGCTTGCCGTTCGGGCCGTAGACGACGGTGTAGGACGTGTAAGGCTGGCCGGTGAAGCCCGAGTAGGTCGCAGAGGCAACTTTGCCGTTGCCGTCATAGGTGTAATCGGCGGAGGTGTAGGCGGTCCCCACGATGCCGGTCGAGACCAGTTCGTGAAGCGAACCGTCTGAATTGTAGGTCCAGGTCGATGTTGCCCCGTTGGAGTAGGTGACCGAGGCCGGCTTGCCGTTCGGGCCGTAGACGACGGTGTAGGACGTGTAAGGCTGCCGGTGAAGCCCGAGTAGGTCGCAGAGGCAACTTTGCCGTTGCCGTCATAGGTGTAATCGGCGGAGGTGTAGGCGGTCCCCACGATGCCGGTCGAGACCAGTTCGTGAAGCGAACCGTCTGAATTGTAGGTCCAGGTCGATGTTGCCCCGTTGGAGTAGGTGGCGGAGGCGGGCTTGCCGTTCGGGCCATAGACGACGTTGTATGACGTGTAAGGCCTGCCCGGCGATGCCCGAGTAGGCGATGTCGTGGACGGAGCCGTCCGGGTTCGTCGTCTTCGTGACGGTGATGCCGCCCGACGAGGTCGACGTCACCGTCGTTCCTCCCGCTCCGCCGTAAGAGATCCTCACAGTCGAGCCGCTGGTCGACACCGAAGCCGGTGAGGAGACGAGCGTTGCGGGGTTGCCGGCCGAGTCGGTGACGATCCCGGGCTGAAGCGCCAGCTTCAACGTGCCGGTTCCGCCGGTGTAGCTCACCGTCACGACGAAGCTCGTCCCGCTTCCGCTAAGACCCGTGATGGTCCCGGCAGCTGTTCCTGTTGCGGCCAGCTTGAAATCACTCGCAGCGACCGCTGTCGCGGGCTCGCTGAAGCTGACGTCGAAGCTGATTGTGCTTCCGGCCACAGACGCCGGCGCGCTCGTGGCGGTCGGAGCAGCGGTGTCGACACTCACTTTCAGGGGTCCGGAGGCCGCGCTTGTCAACCCGGAGACCTTATCGGTCGCGGTCGCGGTCAGGAGGTGCGGGCCGTCGCTCAAGGCGCTGGTCACGATGTCGAACGCGCCACCTGTAGCAGTCCCGGTCCCAATGACGGTGGTGCCATTGGTGTCATAGATCGTGACCGTGCTGCCAGCCTGGGCCGTCCCGCTGACTTCGACCGCGCTGTCTTTGGTGAGGCCGTCACCGGCCACGCCGGTATCGTCGACGAGCGTCTTCAGCAGAGGGGCGCCTGGCGTGACCGAGACTTCGCCGAAGTTCGCCGTCGCCACCAGGCCGCTGGTGATTGTCAGGGAGGCCTCGGCGGTGGTCGCGGTGGCGCCTGATGTTGGCACCACATCGACCGCATAGCTCCCGGGTGACAGATCGCCGAAGCTGTAGTGACCCAAGGCATCGGTCAGCGCCGTCGGGTCGCCGGTCGCAAGCGTTCCGGTCCCCTGCAGATCGATGAAGACGGTCTGCCCGGCCAGCCCGTTCTCGCCCGAGTCGAGCGTGCCGTTCGCGTTCTTGTCCTCGAACACGGTGCCGCTGATCGAACCCTTCTGGTAGGCGCCGAAATCGACTCCGGTCAGGGTTTCGCCCGCCGTCAGCGTCACGTTGCGCCCGCCGGTCGATTGCGTCTGTGCAGGAGGGTTGGATTCGGGTCGTTCCGGTCGACCCTCCTGGGTCGCCGGCCGTTCCAGCCGTCGTGTTCGCAAGCGCGAGAATGGCTTCAGCGAGCCTCTCGACATTCACGCGAGAAACCGTGGCGCCGGTCGGGGTGACATTCTCGTCGGTGGCGTTGTCGAGAATGCTGTCGCCGCTCTGTTTCAACAGCGTGGCGAACTGGGTCGGGCTCAGTGCATGCCCAAGGACGCTGGTCGCGATGTCCTGCGCGAGCGTGGCAACGCCCGTGATGAACGCCTCCGCCTGGCTCGTCCCCTGCATGGCCACATCCTGGCCATTCTGGTTCGAGCCGCTGAGGATCGCACCGGGTGCATAGGTGTCGACGAGATTGCCCCGCTGCGAGAAGCTGGCGATCTGGTCGGCGGCCGTGGCCTGGTCGGTCGCCCCCGAGGTGAAATGCCAGGGGCCACCGTAGTTGCCGTCCCAGACTGCGCCGACCGCGATCACGTTCGGGTCGGCGGCCGGATAGGAAACGCCCGGTTCGCTGTCGAACGTGTAGAAGTTGTTGCCGGCCGCAGCCACGACGATGACGTCGTCGGCTGCAAGCGTCGCCAGCTCGTCGCCGATGCCGTAGTGCGACATGGCGGTGGTCCAGTTCTCGCCGTCACCGAGAGCCAGACTGACGGCCGCGATATGGTCGAGCTGATAGTTCTGGACCACCCACTGCAGCGCCTTCGCTACATCGTCGAAATCGCCGGAGCCGTCGTCCGAAAAGACGCGGAGGTCCGCAATACCGGCGCCGGGCGCGACGCCCTGATAGGCGCCGTCGTTGCCGGCGATGATCGAGGCCACGTTAGAACCGTGGCCGTCGATGTCCGATCCGTCCGCCGTGCCGTCCGCGAAATCATACTGGTAGATGATCTTGGCAGCGGTGCCGTTGGTCTGCGTCCCGAAATACGGGCTGCTGCCGTCAATGCCCGTATCGATGATCGCAACCGTCAGGCCTGAGCCGTCGTAGTTCGAGAAGCGTGGGTCGTCGCGGTACGTCGTAAGGCCCGTCAACGCTGCCGCAAGCGTGTTGTTGGGGTCGAGATTGGCGTTTCTCGTCCCTGTGCCGGCGACCACCGTCGAGTCGGGCAACACCAACGCCGCACTGCCGGCATCGGCCGCGCTCTCGGCCGCTGAGATCACCACGCTGCTCGCCGCCGTCGGCGAGGTCTGGACCCATCCCTCGGGCGGAATATCATCGATCGTGTAGCTACCGGGCAGCAGGCCGGTGATGGCATAGCTACCCTCGGCGCCGCTCGTCGCGGACGTCTCGCCCGTATCCAAAATGCCGTTGCCATTGGCATCCGCGAAGACGATCCATCCCGACAGGCCTGGATCTCCGATTTCCTGCTGGCCGTCCCCGTTAAGGTCGTTGAACACGACGCCGCTGACCGAGGCCGTCGCGACATCGCCGATTGGAGCCGCGGCCGCAGTCTGGCCGCTACTCGGCGTGATCGACTGCGCCTGACCCGCGGGGGTCGTTTGCGCATAGCCCGTCGGCACCACCTCGCGCACGGTTTGCGCGCCCGGGCCGACATTTGCGAAGCTGTAGGCCCCGGTGCCGCTGGTGACTGCGGTGGCCTCGCCCTGATCGAGCCTGCCGTTGTTGTTGGCGTCGAGGTAGACGGTCACGCCCGCAAGGCCGGCCTCGCCGGTGTCCTGGGCGCCGCTGTCATTCGGGTCATTGAACACCAGGCCACTGATCGTGGCGCCATTGAAGACGCCGATCCCCGGTGCCGTGTTCGTATAGCCTGCTTCCGTGGTCACGCCGACTTCGGTTGCGGCGGGTGTGCCCGCGGTCATGAAGGTGCCGGCGCTCGGCACGAGCCCGACCGCATAGGAGCCGGGCGTCAGGCCCGCGAAGGAATAGCTTCCTGAAGCATCGGTGACGGCCGTCGGGTCGCCGTCGACGTAGTGTCCCGTGCTGCTCGAATCGAGGAAGACGATCGCGCCGACGGCCGCCGTCTCGCCACCGTCCTGCGTGCCGTTGCCATTGATGTCGTTGAACACCACGCCCGTAATGGTCCCGGTCTCGACCCCTGCCACCTGCGTCGTGGCGTCGGCGGTTGCAGGTGCCGCCTCGACGTTGCCGGCGTTGTCGGTCGCGAGTGAATAGAAGCTGTAGGTATGGCCGGCTTCGCCATCGAAGACGTCGGAAGTGTCGGTCGTGTCGGTGAGCCATGCCGAATAGGCGCCGCCGTCGTCCGACACGTAGACCGTGTAGGTCGCGATGGCCGACCCGCCAACCTCATCCGAACCGGACCAGGAAACGGCGAAATTCGGATTGTCCTCGGTCGCGGGCAGCGCCGCGACTGCGCTGACCGGCGGCCCCGCATCGAGGGTTGCCTTGACCGCCGGGGTGTCCATGGGCGGCTGCGTGTCGAAAACGATGCGCGCCTGCGCCGACACGACCGTGCCGCTCGTCGCATCCGCCTTGGCCTTCACCGAATAGGTGACATACGCCTCGCCGTTCCCGCTGCCGTCCTCGGGCGGAAGGAAGCCCACGTCGGGCGAGACTGGTGGCTGGCCGGTCGCGGGATCGATCGTCTGGAACGTCCAGGTCACGACCCCGGTCGTCTCATCGACATTGGCCGTGACATCGACCTTATAGCCCTTGGTCGCGGAGAGATCGATGACTCCCTGGTAGAAGGCCTGGCTGCCGTCGAGCGGCACCGTGGTGTCGCCGAAGTTGAAGCCGGTGAGGCGGAAGGTTCGTGGGTCGAGACTCGGATCGAGCTGCGTGGTGATCACCACCTCCTGCGCGGCGGCGCTCGCGGTCGGCTCGTTCTCGAAGTCGATCCGGTAGGACAGCGGATCACTGGCCGACACGTAGTTCTCGTCTCCGTAGCCGAGTGGGCCGGACATGTCGTTCGGATCGCCGGCGCTGTTCGACTGGCCAGAGCCGTGACCGCCGCCCTGGCCGCCACCGCCGTTCGGCGGCTTCGGCTTTTTCTTGTTGTCTGGTGGCTGGTTGCAGTCCTTGCCGCCACCGGGCGGCGAGCCAAACAGCTGATTGGCGGTCTGGACGCTGTTGGACTGGCTCTGAATGGGCGTGGTCGCATCGTCGCCCGAAGTCGAGGCGCCCGAGAGGCCGACCTCGAAGCCCTGCTGAATTGCGCCGACAATACTGGACATTGACGCCGCCGTGGCGGTGCTTGACGCGGCGGCGCTGCTGGACGCCAGTGTCGGCATGAACGCGGTCGCCGCCGACCAGCCGTTACCGCCGAGCGTGCTCATCTGAATCTGGTCGATGACAACCGAATCCGGCGTGCTGCTCACGTTCTCGACGAACGCCACGGTCGCATGGCCTCCAACGCTCGCGATCGTCGGCGTGCCGGCGATGACGCCCGATGCCACCTGGGTTGGGGTCGACCAGGATGTGCCGTTCCAGGTTGCGACTTCCACATTCGCCGTGGTGGTCGACCCGACGTGGTCGAGCCATGCGGCCATCAACTGACCGTTGACCACGGATAGGACGGGGCTGTCGTCCGCTCCCGGCAGATCGGCCATGGTCTGGGCGCTGCTCACCAGACCGTTGCTGACCGTCGCATATTGCACGCGGGCGGTCTGCAGGGCCGCCGTGTAGGCATCCAGGAAAGCTTGGCTTATCGCGCCTTCCGAAACGTCCGGCAGATCGGGCTGATCGGTGTGCGACCAGGCGATTACGGCGTTGCCGTTCTGGTCGAAGGAGATCTGCGGCGCGTCGTTGGAGCCCGCGCTGCCGGCCACCTCGATCGGCGTGCTCCACTTGGAGCCGTCGTAGGTCGCCGTCATTATCGCGTCGTCTACGCCCGAACTGGCGGGCATCTTCTCCACCCATGCGGCAACGATATTGCCGTTGGGCGCCGTGGCCATCGCGGCCGGGGATTCGCCGGCCAGATTGGTCAGGATGTCCGAGTCGATCGCGGACGAGCCGCCTGCCGAATAGTCGTGGCCGGGCCCCTCGTAACCGTAGATCGGAACCAGAGAAAGGGACACGCCCGGGGGAAGGGCTGCGTCCCCGGACGCGGACGCGTCCGCCTGCGCATCAGACCCGCTAAATTTGATGTCGCCAGAGTAGGTCTGGCTGATCATGTAGCCGAAGCCGCCGTTTTGTCCGGGGCTGGGCAACTTCGACGGCGGCGGCTGGTTCGTGATCCCTGGGATGAAGAATTTGATGCCGCCCTGGACGGTCACGCTGCCGGAAATCTTGTCGAAGCTCGTGTTCGGCAACAGTGTTCCCGTGCCGCTGAACGTGCCGCTCACCTGCCCCTGGCTGACGCCGAAGAGGGCGGACACCGTTCCCGCGATGGTCGCGGTCAGGGTCTCCTTGACGCTTCCGCCGTTCGGGAGGTTGAAGACCTCGGGCGGACCGCTCTCGGACCAGGTGATCGTCCCGGCGAGCGTCAGGGTATCCGAGATGGACGTGTCGATGGTGAGAAGCTGGGTCGAGCGCAGCTCGGCAAGCACTCCCGCTGCTGCTGGATTAAACGGCGTGATGAACGCCTCGAGCGGCATGCTGGCTTTGAAGCCGCCAGAGCCGCTGAAGGTCATGTCAGCGGATGAGAACTTCCACTGCGGATGACAGATGTCGTTGCTCCAATTGCCGGTGTATGCAACCTGGAAGCTGTATTGCTCTGCCAGGCTGTACGGCGAAACACCGCTCGCAAATTTCTCCAGTTCGACCGAAATGCTCGCGGTCACGGCAAGCGAGGCACTGGTATCGGTATGCGTTGGCTTTTCGCTGCCGGCGATGGTCAGTTTGACCTTGCCGACACTGGGCAGCGACAGGGTGGGCGTGTCGTAGCTGAACTGCTGGCCGCCCGCCGCTTCGGGCGTGATCGATGCTGCCTCGTTCTCCAGAACCTGCGCGACGAGCGCCTGGATCTGTGCGGCAGCGACCTGCTCCTGGTCTGCGAAGGTCAGCGCCGATGATGAGACGTCCACCTGCTGGAAGTAGAGCTTCGGCTGGTCCCCGACGGTCGCGTCGTCGGTCTGGTAGGCAACAGAGACCCTGCCATCGGCGCCGACCACCACCGTCGCGCCGGCATTGTCGACTCCGTTCGAGGTCAGCTGAACCGGCTCCGACCAATCGATGGTGCCTGTCGTCGCGTTCGTCTTGCCGATGAGATAGAAAATGTTGGAGGCGTTGCCGTCGCCATAGTCGTAGGAGACGATCAAGCCCGATTGCGTGCCGTCGACAAGGCTGCTCGACGCAGCGACCTGGAAGTTGTGGCCCCCCAGGGTCCCCGGAATGACCTGGGCGTTGTGCCAGCCCGAGGCGCCGTAATCGGCGCTCCAGAGGGTACCGTCCTGCACGTAGAGCATGTGGCTCACGCCCGCGCCGTCGGTCACGAGCAGCGGTGTCGTCTGCTGATTGGCATCCGAAGACGCGTCTTCTGGGGAGACGTAGCCGACGATGCCGCTCTGGTCCGCCGCGCCGAGCGAGACTGCAAGCTCGCTCGACGTCGCGACGCCGGTGCGGTTCTGGTCAAAGCCGACCGCCTGGCTGTTGAGACTGAGCTGGTAGGCGCCGACCGGGAGACCGGTGATCGTGAACTTGCCGTTCGCATCCGTCGTGGCCTCGCCGGCCGCCACGTAGCCCGAAGCCGTCTTGAGCAGGGCCACGACATCCTGGTTGGCATAGGCCGTGCCGTCGCTGGCGTTCAGCAGGGTGCCGCTGATCGACGGGATGGGATTGAACGTCGGGCTGATGGCGTACATGGCGGCGAACAGCGCCCGCACGTCCCGGATGGGGGCGTCGGCCGGCGAGACTTCGGTCATGATCGTGTTGAGGTTTTTGTCGAGGTCGCCCCAGTTGTCGCCAAGGTAGGGCTTGATGTGATCGAAGAACGTGCTCCACTGCGCGTCTGTCAGGCCGTCGGGCCGGACCGCCGCCTCGATCGTCGTCCAGTCCTGATCGGTTAGGTCATAGCCCGTGTCGGTCGAGACGTATCCAGTGTAGTCGATCGTGTAGTGATAGTGCTGGCCGATCGAGGTCTGGTAGGTGATGCCGAGAGCTTGCGTTTCACCGGGCCGCAGCGTTTCGGCCGGGCCGTCCGTGCTGGCGCCGAGGACGAAGACCGGGCCGCTTCGCAGCTGGTCGTTGCCGATTCCCATCGAGACCGAAGTCATCGCTGGGCGTGACGATCAGCAGCGGCGCCAGCATGTCCTGATCGCCGGTGTTGCCGTAGGTCAGCGTGAAGGTCGCCGGTTTGTCGACGCGGACGGCGGACGGCATTGTGCCGTCGAGGCTGAGGACGAAGCCCTGGCCCTCCACCACGTCGATCGGCACGCCGGCGGCCGCTGTCTGGCCGTTGTCGGCGGCGAGCAGCGTGTAGGTCTGCGCCTTCGCCCCGAGCAGCCCGAAGCTGACGAAGGCTGTCGACGCGTCCACGAGATCGACCGCGGTCGCCTGCAGAACCGTGCCGTCGGCGCCGATGAGACCGAAGGCCGTCGACGACGTGAACAGCGCGCCGCTCACCTTGAGGGTCGAGGTCCCGCCATTGCCGACGACGGTGGTCTCGACCGAGCTGATGGAGAACGGAATGGCCTGTGCCACCAGGCTGAACGAGCCGACGGCGTTCTCGCCGACGATCTCGACGTAATAGGTCCCGGCCTGCGTGGTCGGCACGGTAACGGTTTGGGTTCCGGTGAAGGGCACCGCAGCCGAGAAGTCGCTGTCGTTGGCCGTCGGTGCCGACCCGTATTTGACGTAGATCGCGCTGCTGGCGTTCGGATTGCCATTCGTCGCGTCGAGCGTGACGCCAAGGGCCTCGCCGGCCGGCACGGTGACCTTGTAGTAGAGCAACTCGCCGGCGCTCAGGTTGCCGGTCACCGGTGTGCCCTGCGTCAGGGCCGGCATGTCGATGCTGGTTGCATCGAGCGAAGCCGCAATATTGTTGGCGAGCGTCGTCTCCGGGACGTTGTCGAGGATGTTGGTGCGGACGATCACCTTGTAGTCGCCCGGTGTGACGCCGGGCAGGATCGTGTTGAGGGTTGCCTGGTAGCTCTGGCCGGCCGTGAGGCCGCCGCTGTGCACCACGCTGCCGAGCAGCGGGTCGGAGGGATCGAAGGTGCCGGTTTTGGACAAATAGAGCGTGTCGGTCCAGGAGCCGACCGCGTTGTTGGCGGACCGGTTCGTGACCGTATAGGTGAACGAAGCCGGTGCTCCAACGATCGCCGAATCCGGGATCGTGATCGAGCCTGCATCGATCGTGAGGTCGACTGGAACCGGAGGCGCGATGATCGTCTGTCCGGTCGAGATGAGAACGTTGTTGGCCTTATCTGGGTCGGCGTTGTTGTAATTTCCGGCGTCGGTATTGACAAAGATGTAATAGGTTCCGCTCAGGCCGGTCGGGACCTTGAAGTCGAAAGACGTGTTATAGCTGTCGCCGGCCGCAAGTGTTGAATGCGTGCCGTCGTACGAGTTGATGCTGCCGAGATAGACGTCGCTGCTCTTGTCGAGCGTTCCGTCCAGGCTCAGGTATACAGTGTCATACCCCGTCAAAGTGGCGGGGGCGCTGCCCACGTTCTTGACGGTCCAGCCGATATGGATCAGCTGGCCGGAGGTCGCCTGGGTGTCGGCGGTGATGCTCGTCACTGCCAGGTCCGGCTTCTTGTTGCCGTCGGGATTGGCCGCAACGGCAATCGCAGACGACGCGCCGACGTTATTGCTGCGGTCTCCGTCGCTGACCCGCGTCGTGCCGAAGGTTCCGGTCGGCCCGTCAGCCTGGACGAGCACGTAATAGCTGCCGGCCGCGAGGCCGATCGGCAGGCTGGCCGTGAGCGAGCCCATATAGGAGCCACCCGCCGCTAGCGCGCTCGACTGCCGGTAGCTGCCGAGCAGGGTCGCCGTGTTATCCAGGGTCGGTTTGGTCGAAACGTAGACGTTGTCGTACCAGTAGTTCGAATCGGTCGGATTCGTGCCGACGTTCTGTGTGGTCCAGGTGATGGTGGTCGGAACCCCGGCCTCCAGGCTGGGTGGCGCCGACACATTGGTCACCGTGAGATCGGGAGCCGCCTGCGTCAGCGTGAAGGCCTGACTCACGACGTGGATCGCCCCAGCGGCCTGGTAGATGTCGCTGCCGGCGATGAGAGACAAGCTATAGGCGCCTGTCGGGATGTAGGGCAGCGTCACCACCTCGGTGTCGGTGTAGGTCCCTCCGGCGGCGATCAGCCCTTCCCGCACGAATTTGCCGACGACGGTGTTGCTGGTGTGACCGGCCAGATCGGTGCTGGTGAGAACCAGCAGGTCGGTGAAGCCTTCCTGTGTTATGGCGCCGTTGGTGTCGACGACCGGCAGCGTGCTGCCCCCGTTGTTCAGGACCGTATAGCTGACCGTGATCGGCTGGCCCGTCCCAGCCGTGCTCGGCGCCGTGAAGGCGGTGACTGCGAAGGATGGCGGGTTCGAGGTGATCGCGATGCTGCTTGCATCGACGTTGTTGGCCTTGTCGGTCTCGAACACCTGGCCGGTCGCGTCGGTGTCGACCAGGATGTAATAGGGGCCCGAGATGCCGTTCGGGAGCGTGTAGGTCTGCGAGGATTGATAACTCGCGCCGGGCGTTAGGGCGCCGAAATGATCCGAACTGCCGATCAGCACCGCGCTCGAGTTCGAGGGTTGAGCTTTGCGACACGTAGACGTTGTCGGTCCAGCTGCTGTTCGGCGTGATGGTCGCACCGTCGTTGCTGACCGTGTAGGACACGGCAACCGCGCCCCCGGCTGTGCCGGCCGCTGGTGCCGTGGCGATGGCTGCGGTGAGATCCGGCGGCGGGGTCAGCAGGATGTTGGTGGCCGTGCCCTCCGCCGTCGAGTCGTTGCCGCTGTTTGTGCCCTCGTAGACCTGCCGGCCGACGTTCGTCTGGACGATAAAATAGTAAGCGCCGGACACACCGACCGGCAGGGTGACGCTGTGCGAGGTCGTATAGCTCGCGCCGGAGGCCAACGCGCCGTCGTGCTCGAAGGTGCCGAGCAGAGTCGCGGTCGAGTCGAGCGTCGGCGCCGTCGAGATATAGACGTCATCCGACCACGTGGTGCCGAGCGTCGGCCCCTGGCCGTTGTTGCTGACCGTCCAGCTGAGGCTTCCGGTCGTGCCCGAGAAGGCCGTGGCTGGACCGTTGACCTTCGTCACCTGCAGATCCGGCGGCGGCGTCAGCGTCACTGTCACCGGAACGGCGGTCGTGTTGTCGCTTTCGTCGGTGTTCTCGAACACCTGATTGTTCGCGTCGGCGACGACGATGACGTAGTAGCTCCCGGAAATGCCATCGGGCAGCGTTCCGGTGAAAGTTTGCTGGTAGCTTTGGCCTGCGTCCAGCGTGACCGGGTTGGCGACCGTGCCGAGGAGCACCGAATTCGCGGTCAGGTCCTGCGTCGCCGACAAGTATACGTCGTCGACCCAACGCGTGCTGCCGGTGGACGCCGTGCCGGTGTTCTTGACCGTCCAGGTCACAGTGACGGGCTGGCTTGACGCCAAGCTCGCCGGCGGGGTGACGGAGTCCACCACGAGGTTCGGCGCCGCTTGTCCGAACGACGTGGCGGTCGATGCGACGGCCGTGGCGCTGACCGACGGATAAGTGTTCACGGCCGATACGACCGAGAAATAATAGCTGCCCGGATCGAGTGCCGGCGGTGTCACGCTCTGGATCCGCGTCAGGATCTGACCCGGCGCAAGCCCGCCCGTATAGGTGAAGGTCCCGGCGAGGACCGGATTGTCGCCGGCGGCGTCGCTCGTCACGTAGACGCTGTCGGTGATCTGCTGGGTGACAGCCACAGTTTGGGACGGGTTGGTCAGGGTCCAACTGATCGTCGTCGGCGTTCCAGAATTGGCTCCTGACGGCGCCGTCACCGCAGAGACCTGGACGTGATCGAGCTGCACGTTGTCCGTCGCAACCGCGATCCGTGTCAAAAGAGTGTTGTTCTGGTAGCCGTTGGCTCGGGCCGCGAGGTAATAGGTGCCTGCGGCAAGGTTGGGCAGGACGAAGCTGGCGGTTCCGGTGGCGGACTGGCTCGGATCGAGCGATGTCGCGCTTGAGGCAACCGTGCCGATGTAAGTGCCGCTCGTCGGATCGGCCGGGTTCCGGTTAGGTAAAGATCAGCACCAAAGTCGCCGAAATACTGCCCCTGCATCGCCGCGCCGGTGTTATTGGTGAACGAAACCGTAAATGTGGCCGGCTCCCCGGCCAGGCCCTCGCTTGGCCCGGTGACCGACAGGGTCAGGTCGCTCCTGACCGTGACGGCCGAACTCGCGAGCGTCTGCGTGGCGGTGTCCGTCTCCGGCCCGGTCGTCTTGACGATGATGTAATAGGTGCCGGGCGCGAGCGTGCTCGGCAGAAGCACGTCGACGTGGTCCTTGAACTGCTGGCCGATGCCGAGGGAGCCTGTATGCGTCGCCGAACCCAGAACCAGGGCGGTGGAATCGAGTGCCGGTGTCGCCGAGATGTAGACGGTGCTGGTCCAGGGGCCGGCAGCGGCTGCTGAGCCGTTGTTGGTCACGGTCCAGGAAATCTGCTGGGGATCGTCGAGCGTGAGGCTGCTGAACGTCGAGATGGCGGTCGGCTGCACGGACGCCGTGCCGCTGACCGTTCCGCCGCCCGCCGCGACGCTCACCACATAGGCGCCGTCGGTCGAGCCTGCGTTGACCACACGCAGCGTATAGGTGCCGCCGGCGTCCGTGGCCGGTGTGAACGACAGTTTTGCGTTCTGACCGTCTCCGGCGTTGGCGGTTTCGCTGGCGACGATGCTGCCGTCCGGGGCAACGAGTTCCAGTGTCGGTTGTAGTCCGTTGGCCGTCGTGCCGCCGCCTCCGATTGGCGTCGTCGTGGTGATGGTGACGCCCTCGCCGCCGGTCAGCGTGAGAGCATAGTTGTTGGACGTATCGGCCCCGCCTGCGTAGATCGCGGCCTGCTCGAGCAGCCGGTCGAAGTTGTAGCCGATGAAGACGCTTCGGCCGAGGCCGACTGTCGTGCTCGCGACAATCGCCTGATCCGAATTGAAGACGTTGCTGACGAGCTTCGTCGCTCCTGCGACGACCGGGGCGTAGTTGTAGTCGTACGAGAACCCGTAAGGGAAGCTGACCCCGTTGACGATCGGATTGGTCGGGTCCGCGACTTGGGGGTCAAGCTCTCCCTCGCCAATGGTCGTGCTGTTCGACACATCAATCGGCAGAACGGCCTCGATGTCGGGATTGGTAATGCCGGCCCAGGCGACGACAGAGGGCATGGCAACGAGTTCGCCGCCATCGTTCTGGACCCAATCACGCAGCGCAGCCGCGAATGCATCATCCGAGGGATCGGCCGCTCTCGCGGCAAGCACGACGAGATCGTAGTTCTGGAGCTGTATTGGGGATGTAATCGACCCGTATGTCGCGGCGGTTGCAACGAAACTGCCGTACAGTCCCGCGTTCAACTGAGACGCGTCGCTGCTGCTGGCGGACGCGTTGCCGTAAACGAGCACCCGCAAGGGACGGCTCGTTCCACTGATCGGAGCGAAGCCGCCGAGGGTGCTTGATCCGATCGTCAGAGCCTGGCCGGCGTTGCTGAACAACCCCAGCCCGCGGGTGACGACGAGGTTGTATTCCGTTCCTGCGTCTCCGGTCACCTTGATCGTAAAGGTGCCCGCAACCGTCGCGGCGTAATTGCCGATGACCTGCGCCATCTCGGTGGCGCTGACGCCGCTTGCGACCGTGTTGCCGTTCGGATCGACGAGCGTGAGCTTGAGATCGGCTGTTTGCGACGAACCGCTGCTGAAGCCCGGATAGCCGAGGCCAAGGCTGGCGGTCTGGCCCACAGCCAGCGTGAAGGTGTAGTCGTCTTCGCCGGCACTGCCGAGGGTGCCTTCCGCAGCCAGTCGGCTGCCGGTCCCGGCTGCCTGCGCGGTCGGCTCGAGCGAGGCTGCACCGTTGCCGGCCGCGTCCAACAATGCGTTGACGACCAGTCGCACCGTGTAGTTGCCGGCCCCCGAGGTGCTGGTTACGCGCAGCGAGTAAAGGCCGCCCGCTAGCACGGAACTCGTTGGGATGAGCGCGTTTCCGGACGCATCGGTTGTGGCGGTAGCGACCGTGGTGCCGCCGGCTTCGACGAGATCGACCGTCGCCGTTGTTCCGCCCGCCGCGACGTTGAGCAGGACACCCGCCGTGTCCCCGGCGGGCAGAGTCACGGCGTACCGGTCGACGTCACCCGTGCCGTACAGATTGCCTGACTTGGAGGTCGAGTAGATCTCCGAGCCTGCCGGCGTCTGCGCGACGAGATTCGGAAGAGGCTGCGAGATATCGTCGATCCGGACGGAACGTTGCACCGCCGAATACTGGCCATTGTCGCCGATCAGGTAATTTCCGGCTGGATCTGCAATTCCGCTGTTGAGAACAAAATTGTAGTCGCCCTCGGTCGTCGGGTCGGCGGCGAAGCTCGACTGGGTCGACGCCTTGGTAAACGTGTAGGTCACCGTATGGGTGGCGGCGTCGTATGAGGCCGCCGAGGCCTGCAGGCTCTTCAGGCCATCGGCCGTCGTGAGTTGAGCCGCGTAGGCCTGTACTGTCGTTGGGTCGAGTGCCTCGCTGAAGGTGACGCTGACCATGAGCGGATCGGCCGGGGCCGCAGTGCCGCCGTCAACCGAGGTGCCGATGACCGTCGGCGCTGCGGTATCGACCGTCAGATGAGTGCTGAAGCCGCTGAGCGGCGTGCCGGCGACGTCGCTGATGGAGCCGGCCGCGAAGGCGATCGTGTGCGTACCTTCGGCCGACAACAGGGTTCCGGCGTCGAAATCGATGGTTTTGCCGTCCACCACCGTGAAGCCGATCACCGGATTGCCGTCGATGGTCAGATCGGCCGCCGTCAGTGTGCGCAGATCGATCGCGTTCGAGAAGGTCACCTCGTAGGTTTCGCTTGCGCTTTGCGTGGACGAGTTGGCGGCCGGATTTGTTGCGGTGGCCGTGAAGGCGGGCGCCGTCGTGGATGCACCAGTCACCTTGAGGAGGAACTGCCCTGCTTCGTTGCCGGTGACCTTGACACGGTAGACGCCGCTGATCGTCGGCGTGAATGTCAGAAGCGCATCGGTGCCGTTTGCCGCGCCGCCGCTGTTGGTCGCCACCACGGCTCCGTCCGGGCCGACCAGCGTGATCGTCGTTGCGAACGGGGCTTGGGGCGCGCTTGTGCCAACCGCCTCCGTCGCGGTGGAAAGGGTCAGCGTTTGGCCCGCGGTCGCCTGCACCGAGAACGCATCACCGACGTTGGCCGCGTAGGCGAGGGACTGCGCCAGCAGCTGCAGGGATGCGCTTGGGGTCGTCGCGCTGTTTGCCGCGGCCTCGGGGGCGACCGATTCCGACGCCGACGACATGCCTCCATTGCCGTTCAGAACGTTCTGGAAGGCGATGTAAACGCCTCGGCCAAGACCGATCTGCGTTGTGCTGACGATGGCGTCGGTCGCGTTCACCAAACCGGTGGCCGACACGATTGTGCTCGCTCCGGCGGCGACCGGCGCGGCAATGATCGAAACTTTGCTGGGAAGCCCCGGCAAATTCGCGGTGATCGGACTTGGGCCGAAGGGGCTGTAGGTCCCGGCGATGTCGCCGGAGCTTGCGACGTCACGCGACATCGTCACTGGCAGAACGGCATTGAGGCTGGCGAGAGTGTCGCTCTCCGATGCCACCACCGCCTGATCGTAGGAATAGGTGATGAAGTTGCCCGCCGCGACGACACTGCCCCCGCTCTCGACCCATTGCTCAAGCGCGCCGGCGAAGCTCGCATAGCTCCCCAGATCGTCCTTGTTGGCGAGCAGGATCACATCGAAGTTTTTGAGCTTGTCGAGCGAGTTGATGTCGGTTGACGCCACCACCTGCGCCTGGATGTCGTATTCCGGGTCGCCGTTCAGGAGAGAGGCGAGATCGCTGGCCTGCGGATAGGATTGGAATGCGGTGCCGCCATAGATGCCGACCCGGATCGGCCCGGTGCCTCCCGCGTCGCCCAAGCCCGCCAGCACCGCGCCCGTGTCGATCGGCTGGTAGCCGGTGGCAGGGGATGCCGCGACCTGGGCGCCGCGGCTGACCACAAGGGCAAAGGCCGCCCCCGCGGTTCCGGCGACCTTGATCGTGAACGTGGTCGCGGTCGAAGCGGTCAGGCCTTGCAGGACGGCATCGCCAGCCGCGTCGGCGCTGCTCTGCGCGAGGAGGTTGCCCTCGGCGTCATAGACACTGAATGTCGGAGTCGAGCCGTCGGTCGCGGAGAGAACGACATCGCTGCGCTGGCCGGCCGCGAGGCTGAAGGCGTAGGTCTTGACGTCTGCCGCGGAGTCGATCGAGCCCACGACGGCCAGGCGATCGCCCGATCCTGCAGGGAGGGCCGATCCGTCGAGGTTCGTTGCGGCGGCGAGATTTGTGTTCGTGTTGCCGGCGGCGTCGGCCTGGGCATTCAGGGCCAGCCCCAGCGCGAAGGTCGCACCCTGTCCCGATCCGGCATCACCGATGCTGGTTGCCGTGAGGGTGTAGGCGCCGCCCGCCGCCAACACCACGTTGGCAAGCGCCACCTCGCCTGCGCCCGTCGCCGAGTCCACCACGGTCCCGTTCTTGTCCGCCAGGTCGAGCCGCACCGTCTGCGTACCGGTTGTCGACACAACGGCGCTGAAGGTTTGTCCGCCAAGCGCCGTGAAGGTGTACTCATCCGCGGTGCCGACGCCGCTGAAAGCTCCAGTGGCCGCTGCGGCGTAGACGCCCGCCCCCGCGGCTCCGGCCGACACGAACGAGACCGCTTGTGGACCTGGTGTGCCGACCGTGAAATCGATCGAGAGGCCGCTCGCGATCGGCGCGCCGAACACGTCGTGCACTGCGTCGGCCGAAAGCACGAACGTCATCGCATTCGCGGTGGATTCGGGCAGCGCATAGGTGAACGTCGCCGTGTCGGTCGCGGTATCGTAGCTGATCGACTGTGCGGCGTAGGTCGTGGCCGTGCTGCTGTTCGTCAGCGTTGCGCTCGCAAGGTCGGCAACGTTGACGGGCTGGCTGAAGGTGACGGTTTCGGTGACCGTGCCGGCAGCGACGACAGCGTGCTCGGCCAGGCTCGACGAGGTGATGCTTGTCGCGGCGATCGTGCCGACTCCGAAATAGCCAGTATAGCCCTGGATCGGCAGGCCATCGACGCCCGTCGTGGCTCCCGCCGCAAGGGTCACGGTGTTGGCACCGTCAATGTTGACGATGGAGGGGTCGAACAGGAAGTCGTAGTACTGACTGCCGTGTTCGACGATCGAGGTGGCGGCGACGCCGTTCACGGTCACAGCCGAAGCCGACAGCGTGCCTTCGATCAGCGGCTCGGAAAAATGCAGGGTCACCTGGCTCGGCGCTTCGGCGAGCACGGTCCCCGTGGACGGATCCCAGAGACTGGCCGATGGCGCGGTGCGCGCGCCGGTGGCCCCGGTCACGACCAACTCGTAATCGCCGCTCGTGTCGCTCTCTGCCGCAACGATCACCCGATAGGTGCCGCTCATCGACGCCTGCGTCGAAAAACTCGTGCCGCCCGCGCCGTAGCTCAGCGCCGTTGCGGCAATCGTGCCGTCGGGCGCGAGCAAGATGAGCTCCGGCAACAGCGTATCGGGGGACCCGTCCTCGTTCTGATCGGCGAGGCTTGCTTGGACGTAGAGACTATCTCCTGCAGTGACGTTGACGAGGTAGGTATCGGGTCGGGTTGCGGCCCAGGCGACCGCCTGCTGAAGCAACTGGTCCTCGGCACCGCTCCGCACGCCGCTGTTAGCGTTGGACGACGCGTTCGGGTCCTCATAGGGCAGGCCCAAGAAGACGCTTCGTCCGGCCGCGCTATTGTTGCCGAGGTCGGGCTGCAGCGCCGCGACTACGATGGTGCCGTCGGGCGCGGTCGCGAGTGCGGTTGCGTCACCGCTCAGTGACTGGCTCGTTTCGATCTGCGGCAGATCATCAAAGGTGGTCAAACCGGCCGTGATCGGACTCGTGCCGGAGAAGGTGACGGTCTGGTCGGTCTCGTTGGCGGTGCCGACGTTCGCGACGGGGAGGAAGCTCGAACCCGTGTAGATGCTCGTCGGCAACGTCACGACGCCGCCGCCGGCCCGCTGGAACGCTTCGATCGACTGATCGAAAGCGTTCTGGTCGGGCAGATCGGATGGCGTATCGGCTAGAATGACCGCATCGTAGCCGCCGAGGTTGCCGGCCGTCACCTGGTCAGCCGTGATGACCGTCGCGTTGAATGTGAATTCGCTGTCGCCGTTGAGCTGGTCGGCGATCGCCTGGGCGCCGTCGCCGCCTTCCACCGCGACATTGATCGTCTTGGCCGGAGCGACATCGTTCAGGTGCCCGATGCTGTTGCCCGAGGAAGACAACTGCGAGTCGGGCGACGAGGCAATCTTGAAGCCCGAATTCTTGGTGACGACCAGGTTGTAGTCGACATCGGTTTGATCGAGCGCGAAGACGTTGATCGTATAGGTTCCGTCCGCGGGTGCCACCAGATTGTCGATCGACTCGCCGCTGCTCGCCGGGTTGTCGGATCCGATCGCAATGAGGGTGCCGGTCTGGTCGTAGACGTCGATCGTGACGCCCCGGTCGCCCGTCGACGTCGCGATCGCCGAGATGTCCAGAACATCGCCCTTGCTGACCGAAACGTCGTAGCCGTCGACGGTTTGGTAGTTTGCCCCCGCCGGCGTGAAGAGATGGCCGACGGCCGCCATGCGCTGGCCACCGTTCGCGACAGAGGTCGCCGACGGGGTCAGATCGGTAATGGAGTAACCGGTGTTCGGGTCGGGTGTCGCAGGATCGAGGTTGAGGACGGTGTTGATCCCGACAGTTGCGGTGTAGTCGCCGCCGCCCGACGTCGCGTTGACTGTGACGGTGTAATCGCCGGCGACATAGGTCGGGATCGGCGGGATCGTGAGCACGCCGTTGCCCGCTTTGCCGGCCCAACCGAGGCCGGTCGGGCTCGTCACTTCGATAGTGCCCTGAAAGTCGGGCGACGACGGCTGCAACTGTATCGACAGCGTGTCACGGTCCGTCAGACCGGAAACGGTGAACGTGTCGGTGTTGTTGTTGGCGCTCGACAGCGTTCCCGTATGTGTCGTTTCCTGGATCTGAGATCCCGGGACGGTCGCGACGGTGGCAACCGCGGTCGCCGTGGGCTTGACCAGCGCGTCGAGATGTGTGGCCTGCGTGGCTGTGGCCACCGAGACGGTCGGGGCGACGCCCAATTGCGCCTGCGCCGCTGGTGCGGCGCTCGCGGTCGCAGCCAGGATGTTGTGGTCGGCCGACAGCAGAACCCTCGGCTCGAGCGTTTCGAACAGCAGCGCCCGTGCCGCAGGACTGGCTTGGGGGGTGACCTCTGGGCGTTCAATTCGGTTGAGGCTATGACTACGGGCAAGTCGAGCGAGCTTTCGGGCCCGATGACGTCGGGCCAGCTTAAGAAAGACGTGTCCGTTCAAAACCGCCCCCACCCTCAATCTCTGGATCGCTCGCCAGCGTCGTCTGGAAATGATCAGCGTGTTCAAATGTCGGCGACGAACTCGATATGTCGCCACGACAGCAATCCATTGTTTGCTGCGGTATTCAAGGTCCTAGGACCTATAGTCTAAGCGCTTGCGCTGTCGCATGTTGCAGAACTCTGTTCTATAATCTACCGGTTCGGACATGCGTCCGCTCGGTCACTGCGTCACTCTCCTGATCTTCTTCGGTCTAGTCACGCCTGGCGCCGCACAAGACCCGGCGTCAAAGACCTTCGACTGCCTCATGGAACCTCGATTCCAGGTCAAGATTTCGGCGGGCACTGCCGGCATTCTCAAGGACGTTCTCGTCGATCGCGGCGATGCGGTGCACCGGGGTCAATTGCTGGCGCAGATCGACGATGGTGTCGAGGCCGCGGCCGATGCCCTGGCGCGGGCGCGGGCGGCCGACGATTCAACCTTGCGGAGCCGGCAAGCACGGCTCGAGTTCCTGGCCCGGAAACGGAGCCGACAGGAGCAGCTGCGGGCGAAGGGGGCTGGAACCGAGGCGGCCTTCGACGAGGCGGATTCGGATTTTCGCCAGGCCACACAGGATGTAGCCGAAGCGGTCGCCAACCTCAAAATTGCGGCGCTCGAAGCCAACCGCACCAGCGAAGTCGTCAAGCTGAAGTCAATTCTCAGCCCGATCGAGGGCGTTGTGGTGGACCGCACACTGTACCGGGGCGAGTACGCCTATGAGCAGGCGCCCATCATGACAGTGGCCCAGATTGATCCGCTCGCCGTCCAGGTTTTCCTTCCGGTTTCGTTCTACCCGGACGTGAAGGTCGGGATGGACGCCGACGTGTTCCCCGAGCAGCCCGTTGGAGGCGCCTACAAGGCTCACGTCGATGTCGTCGACAGCGTATTCGACGCGCGCAGCGGGACGTTCGGAGTACGGCTGCTGATGCCGAACCCGCAAAATCATCTTCCCGCGGGCCTCCGCTGCAGGATCAATTTCGCCGCGAAGTGACGCTGTCGATGCTGCGTGCCCGCTGTGGAGGAAACAGGTCGCGCAAGGGCCAAGCGGGATTGGATACGGCGCGGGCGCTTGTTTCGGCGCCCCTCTGAGGTGCTTACGATGTCGTCAGCCGCAATCGATCGTCGTTCGAAGATCGGGTCCGAGCAGGTGCGGGCGCTTTACGACAACGCTGCCGTCGGTGTTGCCGGCGCCCTGGTGGCATCCGCCATCCTGGCCGGTGTCCTCCTCTACCTCAACGCGATTCCGCGTCAGCGAGTTCTGATATGGTTCGTCGCCACCGTTGCGTCGGGGCTGTTTCAGCTCGCTCTGACGTCCCTGTACTGGCGCAGGAAGCCCCCGCCGAGCCAGTGGCGGCTTTGGGCCTCCATGTTCACCGCCGCCAGCATCATTGAGGGGTCGCGGTGGGGCCTCGGGACGATCTATCTGGCGGCCCCTGGACGTCTCGATGAACAGCTTTGGCTCATGATGGTAATGTCGAGCGCGGCAGCTGCATCGGTGTCCTCGATCGGCGCCTATCTTCCCGCCTTCTACGGCCTGTTATTTTCAGCGATGGGTCCCGCAGCCTTGTGGAGCCTTGCCCAGTACGAGGTCCTGCATGAGGCGCTGGCGTTGCTTGCGACCGTGTTCGTCGCTGCCGTTGCGCTGCTGGCCTGGCGCACGAACCGCCACTTCGTCGAGGCGTTGGATCTTCGTTTCGAGAACGTCGATCTCGCCCGGGATCTGGGTGTCCAGAAGGAAAGGGCCGAAAAGGCCAACCTCGACAAGTCCTATTTCCTGGCCGCGGCAAGTCACGACCTTCGGCAGCCGGTTCACGCGTTGAGCCTGCTCGTCGGTGCTCTGCGGGCCACAAAGTTGCCCGAGCAGGCTCACCGGCTTGTGGAACAGATCGAACTCTCGACCGGCGCACTGGACGCGCTCTTCGGTGCACTTCTCGATATCTCTCGTCTTGACGCCGGCGTCGTCGAGGTGGACCGCCGCGCTTTCCCGATCGCCTCCTTGCTTGATCAGGTTTGTCGTGACTTCGCCGCCGAGGCCGACGCGAAGGGCATCGAACTCGGTTGGCGGCCATGCGTCAGGACCGTCAGTTCGGATCCGGTCCTGCTCGAGCGCGTGCTGCGCAACCTGATTTCAAACGCGGTCCGCTACACCGATCGCGGCCGCGTTCTGGTGGGCTGCAGGGTCAGATCCGCAGGCCTGTCGATCCAGGTCTGGGATACAGGGCGCGGAATCGCCCCCGATCAGCAGCAGAAAGTGTTCGACGAGTATTATCAGGTCGGCAATTCCGAGCGGGATCGCAGCAGGGGCCTGGGCCTCGGCCTGGCGATTGTCCGCCGGTCAGCCGCCCTTCTGGAGTCCGAACTTCATCTGTGTTCACATCTCGGGCGCGGCTCCCGCTTCGAGATCGTGGTCCCTCTTGCGCCGCCTTCAGCTCAAACCGTCGAAGGAACACATCAGGACGCCGTTCGGACCGCGATCGCCGGTTTGATCGTCGTCATCGACGACGAGCTGGCTGTCAGGGAGGCCATGGCCGCCTTGCTCGAAGGCTGGGGACACGAGGTGATCTGCGCATCGTCGACCGTGGAGGCGATCGAGAAGCTCGCGTTCGTCCCGAAGCGTCCAGACATGCTGATCTGCGATTTCCGATTGCGCGACGGTGAAAGCGGGATCACGGCGGTCGAGCAGCTGAGGGCCGAATATCGTGCGGACATTCCGGCCATGCTGATCACCGGCGACACGGGACCCGCCCGGATCAGCGAGGCCTCGAAAAGCGATCTGCTGCTTCTGCACAAACCGGTTTCAAGCTACAAGCTCAGGGCCGCGATCAGCCGCCTTATGCGTTAGGCAGTCGAGGCGGGAACCGGCCGTCGGGCCAGTTCGCCCGGCCTGCCGCAGCCGCCTGAGTTCGGTTCACAACCCGCAGAGCCTTGAAAATGGCGGTCACGTGGACCTTCACGGTCTTCTCGGAAAGCCGGAGCATGCGGGCAATGGCCTTGTTTGGATGACCGGCGCTCACCAGCGCCAAAATCTCGATCTGCCGCGCCGTCAGATCGGCTCCCTTCGCGCTCGTTGCAGTCACAGGTTCCCGATCCTGGTCCGACACGTTGCCGAGCAGCAATGGGGGAACGTAGGTCTCTCCGGCCAGCACCAGTCGGATCGCCGCGAGAATAACGTTAGGGCTGGCCGACTTCGGAACATAGCCAAGGGCGCCCAACTCAAAGGCTCTTCGCGCGTCTTTGGCATTCTCGGAAGACGAGAGCACGATGACGGGCAGGTCGGGGCGCTTTCGCCCGAAATCGCTGATCGCTTCCAGACCGCCGACTCCCGGCAGTTGAAGGTCGAGGATCAGGAGATCGACTTCAGGAGCCTGGTCGAGGATCGCCAATGCCTCTTCTACGTTGCGAGCTTGAATGGTCGAGCCATTCTCCACAACATGGCTGAGAAGTGCCGAGAGCCCCTCTCGAACGATCGGGTGATCGTCAACGATCAAGAATTTCATGATGATTCAGGACGGTGAAAACATCCAAGCAGAAAGGCAAAATACAAACTTCGGACCAATCTACGGCAAAGTAGCGCAGATACAAGGATACCATGTGACAGCCGCGGCGCAGTCCGCCTCCGGGTAGGCATTTCGACTGCCGGATGGGTTGCGCTTTCAGGTCAGAGTTTCAACCGCGTGCTTGTTTGACGGCGTGAGGCTGTCGGCTGCCGCGTTGGTGCGGGCATGGGTGACCGGCGATTCCATGTAGAAGACCTGCCCGGTCCCTCCCGGTTGCTTACCCGTGTAAGCCGGAATGGCCGGAGCAAAGCTGGAGGGTTCTATCATCCCCTGTCGGGCGCGCCGCGTGCTGCCGATTGGGGCTGGAATCTCGCCCGTCTCGGCGCGAGTCTTTGGATTGAGGGCCTGATCGCCCAGCCTTTCCTCACGCCAATTCGAGGCGACGCAGGGTGATGAGGCGTTTGACGTTGTAGACGAGGTTGGCGAGGCCGATCTTGGTCGTCGCTCTGGGCAAGCCGACGGTGCGGATGAACAGGTCCATTCGGTCCTTCTGCTGGGCGAAGACGTGCTCAACATGGGCGCGGATCTTGGATTTGGCATTGTTAGCGCGCCGTACAGCGCGGGACATCGGCTGGTTCGCCGGCTTCTTGCGGTGGATGCGGGACACGAAGCCGTTCTCGGCCATGAAGGCCTCGTTGGCCGCGGACCGATAGGCTGTGTCGCCCCAAACCGCCGAGGCCGTGTTGGTCTTGTCGAGGAGCCCATCCCGCAAACGTCGCCCCTCGTTGGCGGCAGCATGGGTGCTGAGCCATGTGCGGATCAGGCCGAAACGCCGATCGATGGCGATATGACTACGGTAGCCGAAGGCGGGAATGGCCAGGTCGACTGTAGGCACCGTGCCGTCCTCGCGCGGCTTGGCTTTGGTGAACTTGACCGTCCAGCGCGCGTCCCGGTCTTTGTGCCGAAGCTTCGCCGGTTTGGCTTTCCAGTCCTCCGGCACCCGGCCGGCCCTGATATCCGCCTTCTCGCCTTGCGTGTTGCGCTGCCGCGGCGCCTGCACGAGCGTGGCATCGACGATCTGGCCGGACATCGCGATGTAGCCAGCCGCCCGTAGTGTCGCATCAAAGCGGTCGAACAAGGCCTGGACCGCCCCTGCTTTGGTCAGCTTCTCGCGGAACAGCCAGATGGTGCGGGCATCCGGCACGCGGTCGGACAGGCCGAGACCGAGAAACCGCATGAACGAGAGGCGATCGTTGATCAGGTATTCCGTGCGTTCGTCCGACAGCGTGTTGGCGGTCTGGATCACCAGCACCTTGAACATCATCACCGGATCAAAGGGAGGCCGGCCACCCTTTGCGCCGTCCGAATAGGCCAGTGCTGCCTCCAGGTCCGGTCGGAATACCTCGAAGTCGACCGCCGCCGTGAACGCCTCCAACTGATCACCGAGATCACTTAAGCGCTGTAGACGCTCATCGACATCAAAGAAGCCCGGTGCCTGCGCCATCCCGCCGTCTCCACCCTGCAAAGTGCAGGGAATCAGAAATCGGCCGAAATGGCGAGGTTTTTAGAACCGTCCAGCTGCGCTCTACGGAGGCTGGGACTGAGCGGCGTTCGATGGGGCCCGGCCCGTTATTAGAGGCAGTGTTCAGGACGTCGCGGAAGCGACAGCCAACCTGCGGTCGCGGCGCTCAAGCGGCCGAATAGACGAGATCGTGAACAGAAATCGATCCTGAGCCCAATCAGGTCGTCTTCCTCGTTCGAGCTCGGCTGAGAGTTGCCCTTACCGGGGCGCAAATCGAGTCACAACTGGTATGCGTGGCGATGCGTACCGACGAGCTTGCCTCTCCTAAGGTTTGCGATGATCGATACGGTGGTTGCGGAACTGGTCTAGGTTGGTAGCGTTAGGATTAACGTAGGTTATCATTGCCGGTCCACCAGGGAAAGGATCGCATGTACAGAATTGGGCTCAAGGCTCGGAGAGGCCGGCATTTCAAACGGCGCATCTCACCGAACAGGATTGGCGGCAAGCGGCGAGACGTTCTGGCGCAAATGACCTTCGAGGCGCTTGCGTCCTCCAATGTCGGGACCTGGGAGTGGGATATCGGGCGGGATGCCGTCCGCTGTTCCGCCGTCACGGCGTCCCTGTTCGCTTTACCCCCGGGCAAGGCCGCGGGCGAACTGCCCTTGCGTCGATTTGTTGAAGCGATTTATCCGGAGGACAGAGGCCGCTTTCAACGCCTCATCGAGGCCTCGCGTCAGCATGGGGGTGAGTTCCTTGCCGAATACCGCACCATGTCCGGTCCGGGTCAGCTTTCCTGCGTTTTGGCCCGTGGTCGTTTTCAGAAGGACACGTCGGGCATGGCAAGGTCGGCGCGAGGCGTCGTCATAGAAATGGCGGGCAAGCACGCGGAATCCTGTGAGGAGAGCTCGCCGTCCCAGCCGCAGGGCTCGGGCGGTGACCCGCTTCAGGATGTGGCCGATCACGTGCTTGCAGCCTGGGATGCGGGCGAGACGCTTGCGCCCGAAAGCTTCGAGAAGCTCAAGCCTTTGTTTCAGGCGCTCCTCCTCGGAATCGGAAGGGAAGTCGCCGTGTCGCTCGGCGATGATCAGATTAGGATGGAGGTTTACAAACGAGGTCGCATGCACTGACGCGCCGGCACGCCCTAAAGGATCGTTGGATCAGTATAGGCTTGGATGGTGGGCGCGACAGGGATTGAACCTGTGACCCCTCCCGTGTGAAGGGAGTGCTCTCCCGCTGAGCTACGCGCCCGTCCTCGTGACAGTCGGGCTGCGATAATGCACGGGCGGCTCGCCCGTCAAGCGAAAGCGACTACCGGTTCTGCGATGTCGGGGTCTATCCGTGGCGTAAGCCCGGCACCCAAACGGTTGTTCTTTCAGATGAAGCGCCGCACCGCCTCAGGCAAATCCCGGAAGTTCGAGATGACGAGATCGGGATTGAGTTCCCGCACTGGCTTGTCGGTATAGCCGAAATCCACAGCGATCACCGGGATGCCGGCGTTCCGTGCGGCCGCGATATCGGTGATGGAATCGCCGACCATGACGGCGCGATCCGGCACACCGCCGGCCGCCGCGATCACGGCCGGCAGGGTGCGGGCGTCGGGCTTGTAGAACCCGAACGTGTCCTGGCCGCAGATGGCGGCGAAGCACGCGTCGGCATCGAGCGCCTTGAGAAGCTTGCGCGAGGCGCGCTCCATCTTGTTGGTGCAGACCGCGAGAATACGGCCCTCGCGCGCCAGCGTGTCCAGCGCATCGGTCACGCCCGGGAACAGGGTGCTGTGGTCCGCGATATGCGCCTCGTAATGGGCCAGAAAGGCGCGGAACAGCTCTTCGAGCCGCACCTTGTCGACCGATCGTCCGGACACCGCATAGCCGCGCTCGATCAGCGCCCGTCCCCCTGCACCGAGCAGGGACCGGGCCTGACCGACAGGCAATGGGGCGATCCCGTCGAGGGCGAGGACGGCGTTCAGAGCCGCCATGAGGTCGCCGGCAGTCTCCGCCAGCGTCCCATCGAGGTCGAAGACGACGGTCGGCTTGCGAGGTTGGTCACGGATCGGGTTCATCGGGTCGCTATGCCACGACCGGTCCGCTCAGGCACGCTTATTTGAATGGGCGGAGCGTTTGAGAGATGATCCCGCCATGATTTGCGGCACCAAGAGGCAGATCGATGAAGCGACGGTTGGCAGCGGGGGCTGCTCTGGTGCTGATCGTCGGTGCGACGAGCTCTGGTCTGGCCGCCACTTACGAGTTTCTGGCTGCGCCCGAAACCGACCTGAACCGGGTCTACCGGCTCGACAAGGCCACGGGCGAAATGTCGGCCTGCCAATACGGGCTCTCGGAAGGCACCGTGGGCACGACCATTTGCTACCCGCCGGGTGAAGGCGGCGGGGCTCAGCCGCAAAGCGAATATGCGCTCGTCGCCTCGCGACACGAGCGGGAGGGCGGGGTGTTCCGCGTGGACGTGCGCACAGGGACGATGTCGATCTGCTACGTCCTCAACGAGGCGGTGGTCTGCACGCCTCCGGCCAAATAGGGCCGGACACGCGAAAATCCTCCGGTGGGGCGCATACCGGAGGATTTCGCTTTCAGCGGCAGGGAACCTGCCGCATCAAGTGGGTGAGGGCTCAGTTGCAGACGCGAACCGGGCGATAGCCGGCGAAATTGCCGTAGCCGTCGTAAACCGGCGACTGGCTGCGGTAGCACGTGTCATAGACCGGGACCGGGTCATAGCCGTAAGCAGGACCGTAGGCTGGCGCGTAGCCGTAACCATAGGCGGGGCGCGCGGCGCTGCCGATGATGGCGCCGGCCGCAAGGCCGCCAATAACACCGGCCGCAAGGGGGGCGCCCCAGCCGCGCGCGGCTGCGGGGCTCGATGTGGCCGCAACACCGCCCGCGAGGGTCGCGGCGGCAAGCGTGGTCGCAATCAGTTTCCGGGTGATCGTCATCGGGTTGTCCTTCCTGCGCTTGTCTTGCGCGGGTCTCGAAGCTGGAAGCGGATATTAGGGACGGCCTCTGAACAGGCGATGAAGACAGCGTGTGGGCTGCGTTCATCCATGGATCGGCGATTCCGGTGAACAGACGGGTGTGATGGTTGCCGGCTGGCGCGGGCGCGAGTAGACGGGCAGGGTGCCCGCCGGACCGCCCCTATTCCCGCATCGCCACCTGCTCGGCATCGAGGGCTTGCCGGCGCGGGATCTCGTGGCGCTGCTCGATCTCGCCGACGAGGCCGTAAGCCTGTCGCGACAGGTCGAGAAGAAACGTTCGACGCTGCGCGGGCGCACCCAGATCAACCTTTTTTTCGAGGCGTCCACCCGCACCCAGGCGTCGTTCGAGATCGCCGGCAAGCGCCTTGGCGCCGACGTGATGAACATGTCGGTGGCCGCGTCCTCGATCAAAAAGGGCGAGACGCTGATCGACACGGCCGCGACGCTCAACGCCATGCATCCCGACGTCATCGTGGTGCGGCACCACCAAGCCGGCGCGGTCCACCTGCTGGCCCGCAAGGTGGGCTGCTCGGTGGTCAATGCCGGCGACGGGGCGCACGAGCACCCGACCCAGGCCCTGCTCGACGCGCTCACCATCCGGCGCAACAAGGGACGGATCGAGGGGCTGGTGGTCGCCATCTGCGGCGACATCCTGCATTCGCGGGTGGCGCGCTCGAACATCATCGCGCTGTCGGCACTTGGCGCCCGCGTGCGGGTGACCGGGCCGGCGACGCTGCTGCCGGCAGGAATCGAGCGGCTGGGGGTCGAGGTCTATCGCAGCATGGACGAGGCCCTGGCTGGAGCCGACATCATCATGATGCTGCGGCTGCAGCGCGAGCGCATGAACGGCGGCTTCGTCCCCTCGGCGCGTGAGTATTTTCGGTTCTTCGGCCTCGACGAGGCCAAGCTCAAACGCGCCAAGCCCGACGCGCTCGTCATGCATCCCGGCCCGATGAACCGCGGCGTCGAGATCGACACGCTGGTAGCCGATGGTGCGCAGTCGCTGATTCAGGAACAGGTCGAGATGGGGGTGGCGGTCCGCATGGCCGTGCTCGAGGCGCTGGCGCAGAACATGCCGGGAAGCGCCTGATGGCTGGTTCCGACATCGCGCTCGTCGAGGCTCGGCTGATCGATCCGGCGACCGGCCGGGAGTCCCATGGCGGCGTATTGATGCGGGACGGTCTGATCGCGGCGGTCGGCTCGGATGTGACCGCGTCCGCCGTGCCGGCCGGGATCGAGGTCGTGGCCTGCGCGGGCGATTGCGTGGCGCCGGGCCTCATCGACCTGCGCACCTTTGTCGGCGAGCCCGGGGCCGAGCATCGGGAAACCATCGCCTCGGCGACCGCTGCCGCCGCGGCCGGCGGTGTGACCACGCTGCTTGCTATGCCCAACACCGAGCCACCAGTCGACGATCCGGCCGTGGTCGACTTCCTGCGCCGGCTTGCACGCGACACCGGCGTGGTCAAGGTGCTGCCCGCGGCCACCCTCACCCGCGGGGCTGCAGGAACCGAACTGTCCGAGATCGGTCTGCTGCTCGCCGCCGGGGCCGTGGCCTTCACGGACGGGTTGCGGTCCGTCTCAGACGCACGGGTGATGCGCCGCGCCCTGACCTATGCCCGCAACTTCGACGCTCTCGTGATGGCCTTCTGCGAGGATGCGTCGCTTGCCGCCGGCGGTGTGATGAACGAAGGCGAGTTCGCCACGCGCCTTGGGCTGGCCGGCATCCCGCGCGAGGCCGAAACCATCGTGCTCGAGCGCGACCTGCGGCTGGTCGCCCTGACCGGCGCCCGTTACCACGCTGCTGTGGTCAGCTCGTCCCAGTCGGTGGCGCTGATCGCGCGCGCCAAGCGCGACGGCTTGCCGGTCACCTGCGGCACGACCATCAACCACCTGACCCTCAACGAATCCGACATCGGCGACTACCGCACCTTCCTGAAACTATCGCCGCCACTGCGCGGCGAGGAAGAGCGGCTGGCGCTGGTCGAGGCGGTCAGCGACGGCACCATCGACGTCGTGGTGTCGGACCACAATCCGCAGGATGTCGAGACCAAGCGATTGCCCTTCGCCGAGGCGGAGCCTGGCGCTGTCGGGCTCGAGACGCTGCTGTCGGCGGCCCTGCGCCTCGTCCACGCCGACGCCATCGCGCTGCCGCGGCTGCTCGCGGCGCTCACCACCGGCCCCGCCGATCTGCTCGCGCCTCCCGCAGGGACGCCTGCAACCCGGCGCGCCGGCCGATCTCATCCGCTTCGACCCCGACGAGCCCTTCGTGCTCGACGCCGAGACCCTCCACTCCCGCTGCCGCAATACGCCCTTCGACGAAGCGCGCATGCAGGGGCGGGTGAAGCTGACGCTGGTGGATGGGCGGGTGGTGTTTCGGGCCTCCGGGACGCTCTGAACGACCTCTGCCGTGATGCTGGCAGGCTGTGATTTTCTTCGAAGATTAGGCGGGGGACCTGATCGTTTGGCGAACAGGGCCCACCGTCTTCGAGGCCGGTGTGTTCAGGACGAGGAGCCAGAGCCTGGAAGCGGCACCGACCCTGACGCCGCCACACTTGGTCACCGCAGCAGCCCGACAATGTCCTTGACCTGCCGGATCGTCTCGCCCGCAAGCGCACCGGCGCGCTCGCCGCCATCCTGCAGCACCGCGTCGATATAGCCGCTGTCGGCCTTGAGCCGTTTCATTTCGCCGGCGATCGGCGCCAGCTTGGCCACGGCAAGGTCGGCCAGGGCCGTCTTGAAGGTGGAGAACTGGCCGCCGCCGAACTCGCCGAGAACGTCGGCCCGGTCGCGGCCGGCCAACGCCGCGAAGATGCCGACGAGGTTGGCCGCTTCCGGGCGGCCGGCCAAGCCCTCGACCGCGCTCGGCAGCGCCTCGGGGTCGGTCTTGGCCCGCCGGATCTTCTGGGCGATGGCGTCCGCATCGTCGGTCAGATTGATCCGCGAGTTGTCCGACGGATCGGACTTCGACATCTTCTTCGATCCTTCCCGCAGGCTCATGACGCGGGTGGCCTCGCCCTGGATCACCGGTTCTGGGAGCGGAAAGAAGTGCCCGTTGTGGCCCTGCGCGGCGATGGACGCCCCAAAATCCAGGTTGAACTTCTGGGCGATGTCCCGCGCCAGCTCCAGATGCTGCTTCTGGTCTTCGCCGACCGGCACATGCGTGGCGCGGTAGACCAGGATGTCGGCCGCCATCAGCACGGGATAGTCGTAAAGTCCGATGGAGGCGTTCTCGCGATCCTTGCCGGCCTTCTCCTTGAACTGCGTCATGCGGTTGAGCCAGCCGAGCCGTGCCACGCAATTGAAGATCCAGGCGAGTTCCGCATGCCCGGCCACGCGGCTCTGGTTGAAGACGATGTGCTTCTTCGGATCGATGCCGGTCGCGATGAAGGCTGCGGTCACTTCACGCGTCGTTGCACGCAGTTCGGCGGGATCCTGCGGCAGCGTGATCGCGTGGAGGTCCACCACGCAATACAGACAATCATAGCTGTCCTGCAGCGCCACGAAGCGCTGAATGGCACCGAGGTAATTGCCGAGATGCAGGTTCCCGGTGGGCTGCACACCGGAGAATACGAGGGGGCGGTGGGACATTGGCGGCTTCTGGCGGACGTCGTCGGGCCTGCCAGTTAGCGACGCGGCCGCGCGGGCGCAAGCATGGGGCGTGCTGTTTCCGCCAGCGGTGGAAAACGCCGATCCGACGACAGCGGCCGCAATTTCGTTCATGATCGCGCAGAACGCGACGGTGACAGCCGGCGGAGCAGGGATCTCGGCCTCGGGTCGAATCGAGCCGGCTTGGCACGCGCCGACCGCGTTGGGCGGGCGTGGCGATTGCGCGAAGGCTTGGGATCAGTCGGCTCGCCCGGGCGCAGCAAACTCACCAGGTGCTTGGCGATCGGACCCCAGCCGAGTATCTCGCTTCCATCAGCAGCAGACACCCCACGTCTCCCATGTCCCGCGCTCGGTGACGCGATTGACAGCGCAGGAGCCCCACCCTAAAGACCGCTTCGCCGGGGCTGTAGCTCAGATGGGAGAGCGCTGCAATCGCACTGCAGAGGTCAGGGGTTCGAATCCCCTCAGCTCCACCACCCAGTTCCTTGTTTCTGCACCGTTTTCCAGGTTTCTGAATAGCCCCGACTTGTCCGGCAGTTAGGCCGGGGGTGGTCACAGGATTCGGCCAGGAGACCGCCTGACCGGAGACTTCGGGCCAATTGGTGGCCCCGGTCTCCTGGCGAAAAACTTCTCTTCCGCGGAGCGATGCTTTGGCCCTCGGCGAGACCGGTTCGCATAACCGCGTCTGTGTAACGCTGGGCCGGAGACCGGTTCGCACTGCGTTCGTGAACAGACCGATTCATCAGGACCGAAGCCATGCTATGGCACCGGCGCCCGGGCGATCTCTGGTGATCGGAACACCTTGGCGGCCCGCAGCACAAGAGCCGGGCCGATCCGCTGTCTGCGGCTCTGCTGATGCTGTCGCTACCCGATCCCGAGCAGGCGCCGCTGGTCGTGCCAGGCCGGGGGCAGGTTGGTGAGGCGCGACAGCCCGAAGCCGCGCGGCAGCGTACCATCGGCAGCAGCCTCGACGATGTCGGGCGCCACGAAGGCGAGCGAGAGAATGCTGCGCACCGATCGCTCGCTGATCGCCTCGCGCGCCGCAATGGCATCGGTGTCGGCGACAGCGCCGCTCATCATCTCGGCAAGCCAGCGCCGCGCCTGGGCGATGCCGCCGAGCAGCCGCGATCGCGCTTCGGCTCGGATCGGCCGTGGCTGTGGCGAGCTCTCGGCCGCCGCGATGATCTCTCGCTTGCGCCGGAACGGGGTTGGCGACCAGGCAACCTCGATCGGGTTGGGCGTGCTCTCCGACGTCGCCGGTGGCCCGAAGCTCGATCGCAACCCGGCCGGTGCCGATGGTGATGCGCTCGACGAGATCCGCGATGGTGTCACGCTCGACCGGCTGGGGCAGATCGCGCTTCTCGGTCCCGAGTGCAGCGATCAGCACGGCTTCGATGTCCTGGGCCGCCACCCGGGCCACCGATCCGGCCTCCGTCCTTTCGGCCCTGCATCAGCGCGGTCGAGGTGTAGTAGCGATAGCGCATGCCCTTCTTGATCGCGTAGCACGGGCTCATGCGGTTGCCCCGATCGTCGAACAGGAGACCGGTCAGGAGCGCATCGGTGTGCTGCTTCTTGGCCCGATGGGCCCGCCGGTTCGCATCGAGCCTGGCCTGCACGGCCGCGAAAAGCTCTGGATCCAGGATGGCTGCGTGCTCGGCCGCAAAGCTCTGGCCGCGATGGTTGAGCTCGCCGAGATAGACCCGGTTGCGCAGGAGATGCTGGAGCGGGCCGTTGGTGAGTGGACCGCCGCCCCGGATCGCGCCCGAGCGCAGCGGCCGTGCCCGGGTCACGATCCCACCCGCCCGCAGCTCCTGCTGCAACGCCGAGCAGCGAGCCGAGCACCAGGTAGCGCTCGAAGATCAGCCGGACGGTCGCCGCCTCGGTCTCGTCGACCATGAGCTTGCGATCCTTGAGCGCATAGCCGAGCGGCACGATGCCGCCGACCCAGATGCCCTTGCGCTTGGAGGCCGCGATCTTGTCGCGGATGCGCTCGCCCGTGACCTCCCGCTCGAACTGGGCGAAGGACAGCAGCACGTTGAGGGTCAGCCGCCCCATGCTGGTGGTGGTGTTGAAGGTCTGGGTGACGGACACGAAGGACACGCCGTGCTGGTCGAACAGCTCGACCAGCTTGGCGAAGTCGGCCAGCGAGCGGGTGAGGCGGTCGACCTTGTAGACCACCACCACATCGATGCGGCGGTCGCGGATGTCGGCCAGGAGCTTTTGCAGGGCAGGGCGCTCCAGCGATCCGCCCGAGAAGCCGCCATCGTCGTAGCGGTCGCGGCAGCGGTCGCCAGCCTTCATGGGCCTGGCTCTTGATGTAGGCCTGCGCGGCCTCGCGCTGGTTGTCGAGCGAGTTGAACTCCTGCTCGAGGCCATGCTCGGTCGAGACCCGGGTGTAGATCGCGCAGCGCAGCTGTTTTGCGGCGACCGGCTTCACGGCAGCACTCCGACGGCAGGGGAGGCGATCCGGCCGCGCCGACGCTCGCATCATGATCGGTTGCAGATCGGCGAGGGAACTACGAGCGATCGGCAGAGTCCTGTCTCGTTCGACCCTCCTCGGCTTCTCACCTCCCTTGCGCTGTTGCCGGCCACTGTCCTGCCGATCGAGGCCGAAGAAGCGCCGGCCGTTCCACTTGGTGCCGGTGATGGCGAACGCCACGGCCGAGAGGCTGGGGTAGGACCTGCCGTTCCAGGCAAAACCTTGGTCGAGCACCATGACGTGCTCCATCCGTCCCTGCCATTCGCGCACCAGCACCGTGCCGCGCTTCGGGACATCGCGCACCGGTACGGAAGGGGCATGGGCTGCCTTCGTCCCAGGCTCGCCTGAAGCGGCGGTGATGCGGTCGAGCAGGCGGCGGGTGTCGGGCCGGAGGTCGCCCAACACTTCGGCCTGGATGCGATAGGCCAGGACCTTGAACAGCAGGACCTTGGCGATGCGGGCCGGTGCGATCCGGCCCGTGCGGTTGCGGAACGCCACCCGGAGGGCCGGGAGATCGAGCTGCTCCAGCCGGGCGATCTCCGCCGCGACCTGACCCGGGTCGACCGCTGCAGGGCTCGGCCGACCGGGTCGCCGCGTATCGGGCGCGTGAGCCACCGTCTCAGGCCGCCGCAGCGATCGCCGATGCGATGCGATACACCGACCCGCCCTCGGCGGCTTCCCGGGTCAGGGCATAGCCGCGCTTGCGCAGGCCCGTCAGCGCCGCCCGGGTGGTGTGCGGCAGCCAGCCGGTTGCAGCCATGAGCTCGGCCACGCTGGTGCCCCGATCACGCCCGAGCAGCGCGATCACCTGCGACAGCTTGCTGCCCGAGCGGGGCAGGGCGGGTGCGGGCGCCGGGGTGGGTACCGGTGCTGGGGCAGGGCGCTGAGCCAGTTCGTGGTGTGCCGGATCACCGCCGATCGGCTCTACCACCAAGGCCCGGCCGGCCTTGGTCAGCACCAGGGTGAAGCCGCGACCGGTGGCTTCGTCCTTGCGCCACACCGGTAGCTCGCCCTTGGCGCGGATCTCTCGAACAAGAGCCTTTGTCGAGCAGCGCCTGGGCGAGGCGTTTGGGCGGCCTTGCCTTTGAGGCGAGCCGGCAGGATCACGGCACCCTCCGGGCGCTGGGCTGCGGCAGTGAGGACCTGGCGCTGGGCTTCGGACAGCGGGGCAGGGCGGGTCTGGGTCTTGGTGGCCGACATGGTGGTCTCCTTTTCGCGTTGGTCGGGAGCACCAACGCTCCCTCACCAGCGCGACCCCGCATCGGCCACGTGGCCGTGCAGGGTTGTCGAAGGAAACCAGCCTCGAGCGGATCGCGCGCCGCTCGGGTTCAGCTTGTGGCGGCGCTCTCGGTCCGGTTCATGCGGCCGATGAGGCAGACGGCGCCGTGCAGGGTCTGGGATTCGTTGAGCAGCAGGTCGAGATCCATGGCGATGCGCACCGCCTCGCGTTCCGAGCCGCTGCGGGCGCAGGTCACGGCCGCCTGGGCCACCGCCGCCGCATCGACCAGCCGTCGGCTCAGCGCCTCGAGGCAGGTCGTGATGTCCATTCCCGCTTGCGCCATGTGCGTCGCCTCCGTTCCGCGCCCGACCCACACACGCTCCGTTCGGCGCCGTAGTCGAGTGGAATGTGCGGCTTGGCGCGAGAATGTCGGACTTGCTTTTGGCTTCGTTCCTTCAGCGATCCTGGCGGGCCGAACGAGCCATCGCAAAGGCTCAAGTTGGCGCGACAACGACGTCCTCTCGGAGCACTGAGCCGTCAGGGCAATCCAACGCTAACGCGCCGATCGAAAACCTCGTGCACCAGCAGGCCGCGCCTCATCTGACGAGCTTCTCGAAAAGACCAGTGACGGCAGGCTAGTTTCGGAGGAAGGATAGCGGGGTAAAAAATTGTCGCACGCTTGAGAGCGGCAGCCTCGCCGTGAGGCGAGGCCCACGCCCCGGGGTATAGCGGACAGGAGCCGGCGCCGTGGAACAATCGAACCGGGTTCCCGAGGCTGACTCTTCGACAGACCACTTTGATGTGCTGATCGTCGGCGCCGGCATTTCCGGGATCGCGGCTGCGTATCACTTGAAGACGCAATGCCCTTGGGCGCGGTTCGTCGTCCTCGACGCTCAATCCAGCTTCGGGGGGACATGGCACACGCACCGCTATCCCGGCATCAGGTCCGACACGGACCTCTACACCTACGGTTTCCGATTCAAGCCATGGAGCGGCGCGCCAATCGCGACGGCCAATGAAATCCTGAAGTACATGGGGGAGGTGATCGAAGAGAACGGATTCGGTTCACACATCCGCTACGGGCACACAATCCGCATGGCGAGATGGTCCAGCGGCACAAGACGGTGGACCATCGAAGCAACGCGGTCCGACAAAGAGGATCCCGTCCGCCTCAGTGCGGGCTTCCTCTGGATGTGTCAGGGCTACTACCGTCACTCCGAGGGTTATACGCCGGAATGGGAGGGCATGGACAGCTTCCGCGGCACGGTCGTGCACCCCGAGACCTGGCCAGACGATCTGTCCTGTTCCGGCAGGAGGGTCGTCGTCATCGGCTCAGGCGCGACCGCGGCTACCCTGGTGCCGGCAATCGCTGAAGACTGCGAGAGCCTCACGCTTCTCCAACGTTCGCCGACCTTCTTCCGGACCGGTCGCAACGTGAACCAACTCGCGGCGGCGCTGCGGGACCTCGGCATCGATGAAGCTTGGATCCATGAAACGGTTCGCCGGAAGACGCTGCAAGACGCAACATCGTTCGCTCGCCGCTGCGCCGCCGAACCGGAAGGGGTGAAGCGGGAATTGATCGACAACTTGCGAACGTTCCTCGGGCACGATTACGACGTCGAGACACACTTCACGCCTACTTACCGACCCTGGCAGCAGCGTATTGCCTTTGTACCTGACGGCGATTTGTTCAAGACGATCGCGGCCGGAAAGGCGTCGGTCGTCACGGACGAAATCGATCGTTTCACCTCATCCGGAATCCATCTCAGGTCGGGCCGGCACCTCTCGGCCGACATCGTTGTGACCGCGACGGGGTTCAACCTCAATGTCATGGGAGATATCAAATTCACCGTAAACGACAGGCCGCTCGTCTGGTCGGAAACGGTGACATACCGCGGCATGATGTTCACCGGCGTCCCGAACCTCGCATGGGTGTTCGGCTACTTCCGGGCGGGATGGACGTTGCGGGCCGACCTGGTCGGCGACTTCGTCTGCCGTTTGCTGAACCGAATGAGGGCCACGGGTGCGACAATGGTCGAGCCGCGGCTCCCGCCCGAAGACGCTGAAATGCAGTTGCTGCCTTGGGCGAACCCGGACAGCTTCAACCCCGGTTACCTGGTGCGCGGCATGCACTTGCTGCCAAAGAGTGGCGCTAAACCGGAATGGCGACACACGCAGGACTACTGGACCGAGAAGGACGCCTTTCCCGCCATCGACCTTGCGGACCCCGTGTTCCACTACCGGTAATGGCAGACTTGGCCTGTCGTGGACAACCGTAGCTGAAGGTGGCGACTGTGCGGCTCGCGCTACTGAGACAGTCGTGCAATCGCGCGTGATTCGTCGCAAGCGGACCTTCTGAAAGCCCAGGAGCGTCTCGGCAACCGCTGGTGCCACGGCCACGCCCGAACGTCCGGAAACCGGCAAGAGGCTAACGGCAGCTGTTGGCGCGCCCCGGAAATCCGGCTTTCGTCTTGCCTCACCTGAGGTGCGCAGACCCTCACCTTAATCAATCGCGACGCGCCAAGATGGATTACCATGCGATCGGGTAGACACGCTCAGGTGGGCGTTGGGTTCGTCCGCATCGGCAGCATGGTCCGGGAAGACGCAATGAAATACGTCCTGATCCTTCTTCTCGTTGGGCATAGCCCCACCGCGACGACTGCCGAGTTCGATTCGCAGAGCGCCTGCGAGTACGCCGCGAAGATACTTCCGATCAGGCCGCCGTCGGATGCGAACCCTCACACGTTGCGGGGCTACGCGATGTGCGTCCCCAAAGGGGACCCGCTTCCTCCCAACACGGCCGGGAAGCCCTGACCCATCTGGCGCAACTATGGTTGGATGGCCACGACCTAGCCGGCCACGCCCTGATTAAAGGAAGGCACAACTCCAGGCGGCGAAAGATGCCCGGAATTGGCGCGACCCGGAAGCTTCGATGGTCGGCCGCAGAGCCGTCCTTGGATGGCAGTTGGTCCTGATCCCTCGCGTGCATAGCAGACGCCCCGGAGGAAGCGAGGCGGATCACATTGGCGAGTTGCCTGCCAGCAGCTGGTCTATCCATGCACGAGGTCGTGCCATTGTGGGGATAGGATTTGACGAGATCAGCCACGCCGTCGCGCCGCTCGTTCGTCGCTGCCTCAAGCCTTTCTGCGCTCGCCTCCATCGCGGCGACGCCTGTTCCGGCGCAATCGACATCACGATCCACACCTTCATTCAGGACCTTGCCGAGGTCATTCAGACGGAAGAGCTGGCGGACGTGATCTTGGTTGCCCACAGTTTCGGCGCGCCAATCACCGGGGTCGCCGATCGGATGCCCGAGAAGCTGCGCCACCTCGTCTATCTCGACGCGATCGTGCTCGAAAACGGGCAGACTGGTTTTCGGTCTACCCGCCCAAGGAAGTTCCTTGGCGCATCCTGGCCGTGAATCGTCTGTCCGCTGGCGAAAAGGACAGGGTTCAGCAGACGTTCGCGCCAGCCGGTGCCGACCGGCGGCCGATCAACGACGTCTTCAACGCTGCTCCGAGGGGCATGCTCGGCACCCACTGCGACCGGAAGCCAGTACCTCGCTGCATGATGCTGAGCTTCGCCCGTTGCCTCCAGAGTTGGGTTGGCTCGACGGAACTGTCCATCGAGGCGGCGCCGCGCTTATGAAGACGGGCACGAAAACGCGATCTTTTAGGCCAATCGGAAGGTCACTCCCTGGCCCGGCCACCAAGCGTCCTTCGGCAGCCTAAACGAGGATTGCTACGGGTCGTTCGTCAATTGAAGAGCAGAAAGCTCCTGTGCAACTGCCGCTCGCCGTTCGCGGTCATTCGCTCGTTTCTGCGCCGTCATCTCCTCAGCCGCTTCCTCCACCCGCCGCAGGGCGACCAGTGCGTGAGCCCTGAGCGCCGCCTACTATGTCTGCCAAGTTTCGAACCCGGTCTCCTTCGATGCCGCGATCCCCTCGTCGAGCGTCGGCAAGCCGTCGGCCAGGCCGCCGTCCGCGATGTCGCCCCAGCCCAGAGCCACCTCGCGAGGCCGCGAATTCCGGAAATCCCAGTCGCCGAAAAGGTCATGCAGTGGGCGGCCCAGTCACGCGCCACCTGGATGTCACCGTTCATCATGGCGATGATAAGTCCGCGAGAAGCGAGAAGCCCATGGAGCGAGGCTGGCCGAGTTGCTCGGCCAGGGCGACGGCTTGCAGCGCGAGCGCTGCGGCCGCATCCGCCTCGTTCGAACGGGCTAGCGACAGCGCCAGATAAAAGCGGCCGAACACGCCAAAATCCATCAGGTACCGCGGATAGAGAGCCGCATGCGCCTCGGGGCGGTAGAGGTCCACCACGGCCGAAAGATGCTGCCGGGCGAGCGCGGTGTCGCCAAGATGGAACCGGATCATGCCTTGCATCACATTGGCCGCCATCACGTGCTCGGCGGAAGGATCCCGGCCGCTGTGGCGGCCAAAACCTCAGCCAGCTCGAGGGCCTGCACGAATTCGGCCTTTCCCCAGTGATACAGCGCCAGACCGTAGCTGATCGGGAAGATCGCCGGGTGATCGGGCAAGGCCTGGCCTGTCACGTAGGCCCGGCGCTGCACCATCCCGAAGGTCGGACTGCCCGGCCCGTTCAGGACCATCTGGGCAGGGCCGAGCACGGCGAGCAGGTCCAGTTCCGCCCCGAGGCGCTCCGGCGTGACGTCCCTGCCGGCGAGCGCGTCGAGCCCCGCCTGGAGCAGCGCGGCGGCTTCGCGCGCACTGCCGCGGCCGATCGCCTGCCGGCCGCCCAGCAGCCACCAGCGCGCGGCGGCCAGCGGCTTTCCGGCTTCGGTGAGATGGCGGGCGAGAAGCTCGGGCTCGCGCTGGCACAGGTCCGGGAAATCGGCCTCGAGGCTCGCCGCCACTTGCCCGGTAGGGTCCGGCGGCTCCTGGCCAAGATCGACAGGTAGGCCGCATCCTGCACCAAGGGTGCTCGAACCGCAGCATGCCCGACGGCTGCACGTCGACGAGTGCCGACGCCACGATCGCACCAAACCCTGGCGCGAGCTCCTCGTCCGTCTTGCCGAGCACCGCCGCAACCAGGCCAGACTGGAAATCCGGCCGATCACCGACCCCACCTGCAGCAGCAGCTTCGCGGGTCCGAGCTGGTCCAGGCGCTCGGTGAGGAGGTCGGTCAACGTGTCCGGCAGCGTGCGCCGATCAGACCCGCCGGTCGATCCGACCAGCATGCGGGTCATCTCCTCGACGAACAAGGGATTGCCGTCGGTCCTGGCGACGACGCGCGCGATCACCTCGCCGTCCAATCCCGCCGACGCACCGAGAGCCTCCGCGATCAGCGGCTTTCGGCGGCTTCGAGCTGGTTCACCGGCACCACCGTGACGTGCGGACGCTCGGGCAACGCGAAGCCGGCGCTGGGCCGCGAGGTGCCCATCAGAAACAGGGGCACGTCTCGACAGTTCTCCACGATCTCGTCGAGGAACTCGCCGGAGGTCGGGTCGATCCAGCGAAGATCCTCGTAGAGGATCAGCACCGGCGAGCGCCGTGTCTGCTCGAACAGGAGCTGCCGGAGGATCGCGAAGGTCCGCGCCTTCTGCTCGGGGGACTTATCGCGAGCGGCGGCGCGGCCGTGGAGGGAATGCCGAGCAGGTCAGCCAGGATGGCAAGCGCGTCCGGGTCGTCGACCGCCAGGCGGTCGAGCACCATGCGCACCTTGAGCACCTGCAGAGCGGGATTGTTGGCCGTCCTGATGCCGCAGGCCTGCCTCAGGTGATCGACATGCGGCGACAGGGCCGTGTTCACCAGCGCCGGGCTGCATTGCAGCGTAATGGCATGGCAGCCGAGACCGATCCCGTGCTCCCGCACGGATTGGCGAGCCGCGACTTGCCGATTTCAGCTTCGCCGACGAGGCTGACAACCTGAGCGTCTCCAGCAACGGCCTGTTCGACGAGCGCATTCAGATGGCTGCGTTCGCGCGTCCGGTTCACGAACGGCGTTTGCACGGTCGCGAGACGATAGGTGAGGCGGCTGGCCTGTTCGGCCGCGGCCTCGACGACGAAAACCTCGATCGGGCGCGCGAAGCCCTTGAGGCTTTTTAGCCCCAGGCTGCGGGTTTCGAGCCGCCGGCCGATGAGGCGCTGGGTCGGCCCGTCGATGACGATCTCACCGGGCGCCGCGAGTGCCTGCAGCCGGGCCGCGAGATTGAGGGCGGCACCGATGAGGCTGTCCTCCGGCGCGACCGGACGGGGTCGGTCTGCGCCACCACCGTTCCGGTCGACAGCCCCATGCGCACCTGCAGGGCGATCCCGCTCGCTTCCCCGATCCCGGCGTTGAGCGGGCGAGATCTCTTGGACCACGGCGAAGGCGGCCTGGACGGCCCGCACGGCATCCTCCTCGCGCGCGGTCGGATAGCCGAAGGCGGCGATCACGCCGTCGCCGAGAAAATGCAGAATGCGCCGGCGAACCGCTCAACGGTCTCGCGCATGGCCGCATGGTAGGCGGCCATGACGTCGATGAGTTCCTCGGCGTCGAGCCTGTCGACCAGGTCGTCGAGCCGACAAGGTCGGCGAACAACATCGTCATCTGCCGCCGCTCGCCGAACGGTGGGGCTTGCGCGGCCGGGGGTGCCTGGGTCGCGCCGCAGGAGGGGCAGAAGTGGGCTGCGGCGGGAAGCGGGCGCCGCAGCTCCGGCAGCAATCGCTCAATGCACCGGCACCCGCTCGGGGAGGAGTGAGAAGCCCAGCGTGGAAACCTGGGCGTTCGACACCGCGAACATCAGCAGCATGTCGTAGTCGAGAGCGACGGCGGGACGCTCGCCATCTTGCGGATCGCCTGCGGATCAGGCTGAGCATCGCGCCCGACGCGCACGAAGGTCCAGGCTACCCGGCGCCCTCATCAGGACCCCGGCTGAAAGCTTCGGCAGTTGCGGCTTGTCTCCTGGCCGCTTCTGGACGAGTCCGCCCATTCGCTCGACCCAGGGGTGTAGAGACAGAAGGGCTGGCCATCCATGGGCAGGTGTTGCGCCACGGGAGAAGGTACAGGCGGGCCCCACCCGCCGATTGAGACGTGCCGTGACAGCTCAGGCATGCCGATGTGCGGAACGGGCCACTGGGCGTCGTGTGCTTGATCGAGGGATCATTGCAAGCCTCGTCGGTCTTCACCTGGCCCGGCGTTACCCCCTGGACGAGGATGACACCGTGTCGCTCGGCAATATCGATCGGCCCGGACATGCGGCCGCCCCAGCCCATCGTGTCGAGCGCATAGGAGGGGGCCTCGGGACTCAGCCATGTTTCGTGGAGCCGCGGCGCATCAGGATCGTTTTTGTCGTACGGGGCGTGCCCGAGATAATTGCGGCTGAATTCGGGTCGTTGCCCCAGACGGCACCGAGCGTCACCATACGATCCCAGGGCCCGGAGCCCGCGGGAGGTTTTTGTCGAAACAAGGTCGTGAACACCCAGCCGGTGTCCGGCGAAGCCTCAGTATCCTTGACGATCACGTCGAATTGCATGACGCGCAGGGGCGTCACCACAGGAGTGAGCGGTCGCCCGGATGGACGATTTGGTCGACTGGCGGCCGAAAGACCCGCCATTCCGCGGCACCGGTGACTGCCGGCGACTGCTCCGGCGGGCAGCCACCCCGCCCGCCTTCACGATGAGCGCGCCATCCCTGTATTGCGCGAGATCGAGCGCGGGCTTCTTGATGCTCGCCGACACCTGAGCCAGCGTCAACGCAGCAACCGGATCGTAGTAGATCACAGTATGGTTCTGCGTATCCGTGGTTAATTGTCCGTGCGCGAACGAACTCTTCAGGATGACCTGCCCGGTGAAGGAGCCGAGAATCGGCTCGCGCCCCGAAGACGGGTTGCCCGCCTCGCCGGCGCCCATCCAGGGCATATCATACCAGCCGTTCGCGGCAGGATCCCATTGGGCCGGTGTTTCGACCATGGCGCGCAGCGAGCCTGCGACATAGGCTTTGAGGCGCGTCATGTAGGCGGCTGCATTCTCCTGCGTGATGCGACCCTTCGGGTGTTCATCGAGCCAGGAATGGTCCGGCATCGTCTTGGGGTAGTCGTGGCTGAGAGTTCGCAGCCGGTAGGGTCCGTCGAACGGCTGCGGCGATGCGTCGGCGGGGATCGAGAGGCCATTGTTGGATGCGAACGGATCGCCGGCCTTCTGCGCAAGAGCCGGCCCCTGGCTGAGGCTGAACAGCAGCACCCACACGGCTGAATGAGCGAGGCCGTGGCGAAGCGGTGTGATCATCAAGCGCCCCCGATAGGCTGAGCTCATGTTGCTCCAGGCCCTCGCGGGAGACAAGGGCAGTGATGCCCCTGACGAGCGCCCTTTCGGCCGGGAATGCCGCCGAGCGGCACTCGGCGGGCTGGAAGGAGGTTCCGGCTATCAGCATCCCGAATCGGAAGGACCGGTCATTCCTCCTGCGGCTCCGCATTGAGCGCAATGGCCTGACAGTCAAGGTGACGCGCCGAGTGGCCCGATGTCTGCTCAGACAGTTAGTGATCGGAGGCTGGCCTGTCGCGTCGGTATGGCATTCGGGTGGCCATGAAGGAAGGCCGCTTTTGAGGTGTGGCCCGACACAGCCGAACGGCGTGGACGGCGCGAAGCCAAATGTCCGTCTGGCTGATCTGCCGATTTCCGCGGTTCTCAACACACCCCAAGCAACTTTCTGTGCAATAGCCTCTCCCAATGCTGAACGGCGTCGGCCGGCCCGATCTCGCCGGTCTCGACCTGCCGGCGCTGGTGCTGGAAAGCGACCGCGGCGCCAGCGCGCCGCTCGCGATCACGGAGGGCGAAGACGGC
>CAWGMF010000012.1:0-62376 GCA_963823605.1 uncultured Alphaproteobacteria bacterium
GCGAGAGCAGGTGAGCGTGGCCGCTCCTGAGCGCCTCCCCTGAACAAGGCGTCCTTTCAGAAGTCTGCATCCAGCCAATGCCAACCTTTTCTCGTCCGCCTAGCTAGTGATGCGATGAAAATCAAGCGCGTTCTTTTCGTATGCAGCCAGAACAAGCTTCGGAGCCCTACGGCAGAGCAGGTCTTTGCGGCATGGCCCGGCATCGAAGTTGGTTCAGCAGGGCTAAACCATGATGCCGAGGAGCCACTCACGTCAGCGATGGTGCGAGAAGCAGACCTGATCTTCGTCATGGAGAAGGCGCAAAGAGCCCGCCTTTTCAAGCGGTTCAAAGTCGATCTCGGGCGGGTGCGCGTGGTGTGCCTCGACATCCCTGATGATTACGACTTTATGGACCCCGAGCTGGTAAGGCTGCTGCGAGCGCGGGTCCCACGCCACCTCTGATTATGGCAGTGACCCTTGGGAGCAGTGGTGGTTCTGCTGTCCCACCCAAGGCGGACAATGAAGCTGGAGGGTTCTATCATCCCCTGTCGGGCGGGCCGCGTGCTGCCGATTGGGGCTGGAATCTGCCCGTCTCGGCGCGAGTCTTCGAATTGAGGCCTGATCGCCCAGCCTTTCCTCACGCCAATTCGAGGCGACGCAGGGTGATGAGGCGTTTGACGTTGTAGACGAGGTTGGCGAGGCCGATCTTGGTCGTCGCCCTGGGCAGGCCGACGGTGCGGATGAACAGGTCCATGCGGTCCTTCTGCTCGGCGAAGACGTGCTCGACATGGGCGCGGATCTTGGACTTGGCATTGTTGGCGCGCCGTACAGCCGGGACATCGGCCGGTTCGCCGGCTTTTTGCGGTGGATGCGGGACACGAAGCCGTTCTCGGCCATGAAGGCCTCGTTGGCCGCGGACCGATAGGCCGTGTCGCCCCAAACCGCCGAGGCCGTGTTGGTCTTGTCGAGGAGCCCGTCCCGCAAACGTCGCCCCTCGTTGGCGGCGGCATCGGTGCTGAGCCATGTGCGGATCAGGCCGAAACGGCGGTCGATGGCGATATGGTTACGGTAGCCGAAGGCGGGAATGGCCAGGTCGACTGCAGGCATCGTGCCGTCCTCGCGCGGCTTGGCCTTGGTGAACTTGACCGTCCAGCGCGCGTCCCGGTCCTTGTGCCGAAGCTTCGCCGGTTTGGCTTTCCAGTCCTCCGGCACCCGGCCGGCCTTGATATCCGCCTTCTCGCCTTGCGTGTTGCGCTGCCGCGGCGCCTGCACGAGCGTGGCATCGACGATCTGGCCGGACATGGCGATGTAGCCAGCGGCCCGCAGCGTCGCATCAAAGCGGTCGAACAAGGCCTGGATCGCCCCTGCTTTGGTCAGCTTCTCGCGGAACAGCCAGATGGTGCGGGCATCCGGCACGCGGTCGGACAGGCCGAGACCGAGAAACCGCATGAACGAGAGGCGATCGTTGATCAGGTATTCCGTGCGTTCGTCCGACAGCGTGTTGGCGGTCTGGATCACCAGCACCTTGAACATCATCACCGGATCGAAGGGAGGCCGGCCACCCTTTGCGCCGTCCGAATAGGCCAGTGCCGCCTCCAGGTCCGGTCGGAATACCTCGAAGTCGACCGCCGCCGTGAACGCCTCCAACTGATCACCGAGATCACTTAAGCGCTGTAGACGCTCATCGACATCAAAGAAGCCCGGTGCCTGCGCCATCCCGCCGTCTCCACCCTGCAAAGTGCAGGGAATCAGAAAACGGCCGAAATGGCGAGGTTTTTAGAACCGTCCAGGTTGACGGCCGTGACGGCTAGGTCCCAATTTAGCTGTCTGATGAATGTGGACCGCGCACGTGGCTTGGTGGAACAAAGTCGTTGCCCGCCTGGACGGGAACCTGAAAAGGCGTAAGTATCGGCTCACTTCTACACTTTATAGTCTTGATGCAAGTCGGTCAGCGGCGCTTCTTGATTTCGGACTACTGCTCGGAACATACATTAATGAACAAGAACGCACCAGTGATGGATCGTATGTGGATCGTCATTGTGGCCGTTTAGTCGGTCCATTCACATCCCCAAAAGCTGCCGAACGTTTCATCGTGGCCACACCTTGGTTCACCGGGCGTAACAGCACGAGTGTCGCCTAACCACCCAAGCCGGACCCTCAATTTAAGAAACGCGAACGCTCTGCACTCCGGCATGCCAAGCTTCTTGATCGGGCTTACGATCGCTCGGGCCGATGCTGCAGCAGCCGTCAGCTCGGTACGTCAGGAGGCGTCGGCCCGGCATATACAACGACCACTGCTCTTCCAGGCCAGCCTCATCGGGCCACGTCGCGAGGACTGAACCAAGGTCGAACGAAAACGTCGTCGCGCGACTTTCGGCATCGAGAGTGACAGCGGACAGTTTTTGACCATCCAGCACTTGCGCGGCCCGCTCGATCTCGTCTTCCGCACTTTCGTCGTTCGCCAGCGGCTCGCCCGACGCGGTGATGCGCCAGTGGCAGCAGAACACGAAGAGGCTCCATTCTCCGACCGGCTTGACGACCCGCCGCGCCGCCAGCTGCTTGACCTTTGCGGAGATCGATGTCGAGGCGTACGGCTCGCGAATAAGGAGGCTCGGTGTTCCGAACTCGAAGGACAGGATGCTGCCCTGTCCGCGCACGACGCGCCAGCAGGGGAGGCCAATAATTGGCTTGAAAGCGGTCGTGATCTCGTCGCGCATGTGGTCCATTGTGGGAATGCTTCGAAAGTCCGCAACCCACCCGTTGCTGACGGGCAGGTTCGCCGAGCATCGAGACTTTGCTTCCGCGAGGGACCACAGCGTGAGCGACCGTGTCGTCAAACAGATTGTGCGCGAGAATGGTCTGTCGCGTCTGAGCATATGCCAGCGATCTGACAACCGGTTCTTCTATCGAGAAGACTGGTTTGCAAATTGGGATGATGCTCCCCCGGCTTGGCAGGACGGCTATCCCCCATCCGGTCTCTTCACCAGCGAACAGGATGCGGAGACGGACGCTCGCGCGTCCATACCTTGGCTGCGGTCTGATTGACAGAGTCCGGTTCCCACCCTTCTCCGACTTTGGGAAGGTCTGCTTCCGAGCGCTCCGGGGTGCTCATGCCGCGGGTCTGTTCCGCCATGACGCTGAGGACCGCTGTTGGCGCGACCCAGCCGGAGCGACACGCGCGGGCCAGAAATGCTTTTGCCGAAAACCGCCGACCTTTTTGCCGGTCGGTGGGAATAAATGACCGCGGCGGCCAGTCTTATCCCGTAGGACGCCGCGGAACCGGGTAGAACCCAAGCATCGCAGCGCCCTGTTGCCGGACCGCAAAGACGGAGAGCTCACCCTCTTCTTCTCGCAAGGTCGCGGCGGAAGCGACAGGAGCGGGAAATGTTTACACTATCGAGGCGTGACGCTCTGGCGTCCGCCGCACTGGGTGCTGCCTTCGGCCTTTCGGGGCCACTGCGGTTTATATCGACCGCATCGGCGGCACCGCTTGAACCGTTGGTTGGCTTTCACAAGTTCAAGGTCGGCTCGGTCGAGGTCACGGCCATCTATGACGGCATCTGGCGCAAGCCGCACGACCCGGCCTTCATCAAGAACGCCTCCGTCGAGGAGACCAAGGACGCGCTCGCCAAGGCGGGGCTGACCACGGATTTCATGCCGATTCCGCTCACCGTCTTCGTGCTGAAGATCGGCGACAAGCTCATCATGTGCGATGCCGGCTCGGGCGTCGGCCAGTGGCAGGCGAACGCCACGAATCTGCCCGCCAACATGAAGGCCGCGGGCATCGACCACAAGCAAGATCGACACGGTCCTGATCTCGCATTTCCATCCCGACCACGTCTGGGGACTGATGGAAAAGGGCACCAACGCGCCGCCGTGTTCCCCAACGCCGAGCTCGATCGTCAATGCCACCGAATACAATTGGTGGACGGACCCGAGCCGGGTCGGGAAGCTGGCAGAAGGCCGGCGTGGCGGCAGGCAAGCGCATCGCCGACGTCTTCCCGACCTGGAAGAACTGGAGGCTGGTGGAGGACGGCGCCGAGGTGGCGCCGGGCGTTCGGCTTGTCTCCGCACCCGGCCACACGCCCGGCCATTCGGTCCTGACTCGTCACCTCGGGCAAGGACCAGCTGATGATCTCGGCCGACACGATGTACGTGCCGGCGCTGCTGGCGCCCCATCCGGATTGGCAGGGCACCTACGATCAGGACGGCCCGACGGCCATCGCCACCCGCCGCAAGCTCATCGACCGCGTCATCGCCGACAAGATGACGATCTGCGGCGTCGCATTTCCCGTTCCCCGGTTCCGGCACCTTCGTCAAGGACGGCAACGCCTACGCCTTCACTCCCACCATCCAGGCGTGAACGCAGCAAAGGAGCAATACCATGAGCATACGAAATCGGTTTCGCGGGCCTGATCCTGGCGACCAGCCTCGCGGGCGCCACCCTGCGCGACGGTTCCACCCGCCATCGCGGTCGACAACATGTCGTCCAACGCAGCGGTCGACCTCACCTCCGTGCGCGCCAAGATCGCGGCAAAGGACTACCGGGCCGCGCTCGACGAACTGCGCGATCTTGCCGAGGACAACCAGCAGGCGGACGTCTACAATCTGCTCGGCTTCACGCTGCGCAAGACCGGCGACTTCAAGACCTCGCTGACCTACTACACAAAAGCGCTGGAACTGCAGCCGGACCACAAGGCGGCCCGCGAATATCTCGGCGAACTCTTCGTCGAGACGGGCAACATGGACAAGGCCAAGGAACAGCTCGCCGAGCTGACCCGGCTGTGTCCCGGCGGCTGCGAGGAGCGAGCGGATCTCGAGAAGGCGATCGCGGCCAAGGCCGGAGGCTGAGGCTCAGTGTGGGGCCGCAGACGCGGCCCCACACCCCGAGCTCCAGGAGGACGTCTGGCTATGCTCACCCTGTTCAATCGTATGCCTGAAGCGGTCGAGGACATGCTTCTCGTCGTCGGGCGGCTCCTGCTGTCAGGCATCTTCATTCACGAGGGAATTGATCTTGCCTTCCACCTCGCGGGCGCCATCGCGGCCATGGGCAAGCTTGGCGTGCCATGGCCGATGGTCCTGGCGACCATCACGTTGCAGCTCTGCGCCGGTCTTGCCATCGCGCTTGGGTGGCAGACCCGCCCCGCGGCCCTGGGGCTCGGGCTGTTCTGCGTCGCGACGGCGACCCTCTTCCACGCCAACGTTGGCCGCCATGACGAGCTGCTTCAGTTCGAGAAGGATCTCGCCATCGCGGGTGGTATGAGCGTCCTTTTCGTCCGCGGATCTGGGCGATTTGCCCTCGAACACTTGCAGATCGTGCGATCCTTCGCGGGTCGTGTCCCTGAGCGTGGTGTCGTTCCGCGATAGCGGAGGCGAGCGTCCGCGCTCTCGTCATGAAGGGCTGTAGCGGGCGCCTGCCGAAGCGATGGCCATCGGCGGTTCCGCCGGTAGGGTCGGGCGGGGCCTGCAAGAGGCTCCGCGCAGCGAAGCTGAGTGGAGTTGCGGGCGGAGGGTGCGATCGCCAACCCCGAACCGCTGGCTATGATTTGGTCTGGTGCAATGACGCCGAGCGACCATGGCCGGTATGGGTTGCCGGGTGACGCAACGAGAGTTCAGCAGCCACGACCAAATGCGGAGCTACACGCCGCATTCCTAAGATCCGCGCCGGTTCTCCAGGCCACCCCGGGCAGCGGCGCCAGAGGCCACGCCGAGCGAATGGGACCCCGTAGATCGAAAGGTCCCGAACTGGTCGGTGTTTGGCCCGAACGGGAAGGAGCACGTGATTGCGGCCCAGAACTGGCGCGTTTAAGCGGGGCTAAGCGGTCGGCCTCGGCGCGAGGCTGCATGGCCGCGACGCCCCGGTTCGGTTTCCCGGGCCGGGCGCCCATTCAACGCGTGCTCGATGCGTTGCCTGCCGCCGCCCGTGCGCGGGCGGGCGGCCTCGAGGCGTCGAATCACGGCAGAGCCGATGAAATGCCCACAGGACGAACTTGGCTTGCTGCAGGGCGAGGCCTGCCCGCTTCGGCTTCACCTGCGCGATTCGGGCATCGGACTCGTCGAAAGATGGTTCCTTGAGCCCAGTGTATTCCGGTCATCGGCGTTCGAGCGCATCTTCGGCCTCGATGCCGACGCGCGGAACAGCGCCGTTCTGATCTCCGAGCTGATCCATGAGGAGGATCGCGCGCGCGTCGAAGAGGTGTGCCGCCACGCCTTGGAACGACCGGACGAGCCGTTCTACCGGGTGAACTTCAGGATCAATCGGGCGAGCGATGGCGAGGAGCGCCTGGTCCATGCGGCCGGGACGGTCCACTTCGGACAGGGCGGCGCGCTCGGCACGGTCAGTCTGTTTTTCGACATGACCGACATCATCCGCAGCGGGTCAGCGAGCTGCGGGATGCAGCTTCCGCGAGGCGCCCCGGTCCCCGGCGCCTGCCTTCGAGCCGCTCGCGCGCTGCTCGAATGGTCGGCGCAAGAGCTTGCCGAGGCGGCCAAAGTCTCGATCTCGACCGTCCGTCGACTGGAAGATCCGCAGGACGGCATGCCGGTCTCCGCGGCCATCGGCGCGCGTATTCGCGAGGCGCTTGAAGCGGAGGGTGTCGGCTTCCTTCTCGCATCCCCAGGCGTCGTCGCGGTTTATCGCGCGTGAGATCCCGAGAGCCGCCGCCCAAGGAGATGACATGTCACTTGCTTCCGGTCCCCCGTCGTTCGACGTCCTGACCGGGCTGCTGGACCGCGCTTCCTTCATCCGCGAGCTCGCGCGCAGGGCGGCGAACGGGGAGATAGGCGCTTCGGGCTGCGTGCTCGCGATCCTCGACATCGTCGAGCTTCCGCGCGATCAACTACGAGGCGGGGCTCACGGCCGGAGATGACATCCTGCGCCGCGTGACGGCGGCATTGCGGGACCGGCTAACGCCAGCATGTGCGGCCCGGCTCGGCGGAAACGAGTTCGGGATTCGTTCTCGACGACATCGGGTCGCCGGAGGATGCGAGGGCCGCCCTGGAGGCGCTCCGCTCGGACCTCAAGGAAGCCCCGTTCTGGGCTCCTTTCAGGCCCACGGTACGCTTGGCGTTCGGGGCGGCGCTTCCGCCCGGTCCCGAAGTCGGCGCCAACGAATGGCTGCGGCACGCGAGTATCGCTGTGGCCATCGCCAAGAAGCCCGGATCCGGCGGCACCGTCCTCTATTCACCTGAAATGGGCGAGGGCATCCGGAGCCGAGTCGAAGTCGCGTGCTGGGTCAGGCAGGCGCTCGATTCGAGCGGCATCACGGCGCACTACCAGCCCAAGGTCGCGCTGCGGTCCGGGAAGTTGGCCGGCTTCGAAGCCCTGCTTCGGTGGTACCACCCTATCGAGGGGCTGCAACTTCCCGGCAGGATCGCCTCGGCCTTTGAAGACCCCGAGTTCGCCTTTGCGCTCGCGGACCGCATGCTTGATTGCCTGCTTTCGGACGTCCGCGGCTGGGTCGCGCACGGTGTCGATTTCCGAAGCGTATCGATCAACCTTTCCGCCGCGGCCTTCAGGCGGCAGGACTTCGCCGAGCACGTTCTCAAACGCCTGACCCGCGCCGGGATAGCTCTGGACCTCTTCGAGGTCGAGGTGACTGAGCACGTCATTCTCAATGAAGCGTTCGGGTCGATCGGGCGGGAACTGCGCACCCTCGCCGATCACGGGATCCGCATCGCACTGGACGACTTCGGCAGTGGCTGTGTCTCGCTGCAAAACATGGCGTCGTTCCCGATCAGCAGCGTGAAACTGGACCGCCCCTTCATTCGGACACTGGGGCGGGATCGCAACGCGCAGGTCCTGACCGCCGGCATCATCTCCCTTGCGCGAAGCCTCGGTATAAAGACCGTTGCCGAGGGCGTGGAGAGCGAGGAGCAGGCCACGTTCCTGTTCTACCATGACTGCGACCTCGCACAGGGATTCCTGTTCAGCGCGCCCCTGCCAGCCGAGCAGGTCTCAGCCTATGTCGAGAACGCCGCGCCGGACCGTATCCTTTCGAAGTTTCTCTCCCCGATCGATGTCCTGATTTAGTCGGCAGACATTCCTTGACCTGCGAGAGAGGTGGGCACGGATAGTTGACGAGAACGTTGATGTCGGATGTCGGCGCGAGGCGTTTCTGTGTTGCGCGGGTCATAGAGCCGGGGCGGCAGCGCTTCGTCAGGAAGCTTAAGGCCGATAGACTGGCGCGCATCGGCGTAATGGGCCGTGGGCTTCGGGATTTGGTCCAGGACACGGCATCCTGGCCGTCGGCGAGGCCAGAACAAGGTAGATCTAAAGGGTTAATCTACCATTAATTCTGGATATATAATATTAATGTCGTGAAATCTATATGGTCGGCATTGGATCACTCCGTGATCAGAAAGCGATCATGAAAGTATAGCGGGGCGGCGAGAACGGCGGCAGATCAGCGAGTTCGTCTGATCGGCCGAACGCAGCAGGGCTCCAGTGTCCTGCTGGCCCTGGGGCCGGGAGAAGAGATATCCCTGGCCGTATCTGCAGCCGAGATCCGCAGGCGCCGGGCCTGTTCAGGGGTCTCGATGCCCTCGGCCACAACGTCGAGGCCAAGCCTGGTGCCAAGGCCCAGAACGGCGGCGACAATGGCCGAGTCCCGTTCGTTCGTGCCGAGCCCGGACACGAACGAACGGTCAATCTTGATTTCCTGGACGGGGAACCTGCTTGATGTGGGTGAGGGAAGCAAAGCCTGTCCCGAAATCGTCGAGGGAGATCCGCACACCCGCGCTGTGCAGGCGGTCGAGCACGGCGTCCACCCGAGCCACCTCGTTTCCGAGAAGGACGGTCTCGGTCACCTCGGCCACGATCCGCGAGGTCGGTATGCCAAAGCGCTCGAAGACCTCGAGGATGTCGGACGCGAGGTCGACCCCGCTCGCGAATTCCGCGGAGGACAGATTGAAAGCGACGGGGCCGCAATCCACGCCCGCGTCCAGCCAGGCGCGCATGTCCTGCGCGATCCTCGCCCGCATGGCGCGCCCAAGCCGGACCGAGAGGTCGTGATCGTCGAAGGCCGCCGCAAAGGTCTGGGGCCCGAGCAGCCCGCGCTCGGGATGCTCCCAGCGGGCGAGCGCCTCGAGACCGACGACATTGGCGGGAAGCGAGACAGACCTTAGGCTGGTAGTGGGGAATGAACGCCAGGGAGTCCAAGCCGGTTCGGACCGCCGCCAGAATCGCCGTTCTCTCGACGGCGGACGACCGCATCTCCGGCCGATAACGCAGGGCCCGGTTCCGCCCCTCCCGCTTGGCGCAGTAGAGGGCGAGGTCCGCGTCCTTCATCAGGTCGGCGATGGCGCAGTCATCGTCCGGAAAGATGGCGACTCCGACGCTTGCGCGGGTGCTGAGGCTTTGGCCCTGAAACAGGAAAGGCTGGCGCAATCCGGCCAGCAGGGTCTGCGCGAAGGCCACCCCGGCGCCATCGCCGCCGCCGGTTTCAAGCGCGATCGCAAACTCGTCACCGCCGAGCCTGGCCAGGATGCCGTGCGAAGTCAGGCCGCGCAGGCGCGCCGCCACTTCGCAAAGCAGGGCGTCGCCAGCATCATGCCCCATCACGTCGTTGACGTCCTTGAAGTCGTCGAGGTCGACGAACAGCAGCGAGAGCCTTGTTTCCGCGGCCTCGGCGCTGGCGATCTTGTCCGCGAGGAGCCCGAAGAAATGGGCGCGGTTGGAGAGACCCGTCAACGTATCGTGGTTCGCGGCCGTCCACAGCCGCTGCTCCGTCTCCTTACGGTTCGTTACCTCGAAGGTGACGCCCACGACGCGCTCGGTAAGGCCGTCCGCCACGACGGCGGCCCGCGACTCGAACCAGCGATGCTCGTCGCTGCGAAGGCGGTATTCGATGCTGGTGGGAACACCGGCATGGAGCGACCCCAGTGCTTCGATCACCCGCTCGCGGTCATCGGCATGGATATGATCCGTCCATTCTTCGATGCAGCCGGAGGGGGCGCCATGCAGCTCGGCGGAGTTGCTCGACTGCTCGATCGAGCCGGTTGACGAGGTCCATTTCCCAGGCGACCATCCGCGCCGCGCCAAGCGAGAACCGCATCAGGCGGGCGGTGTTGCGCAAATCCTCCTCGGCTTCGCGTGCCTCGTGGACGTCGATGAGGGTTCCGAGCCAGCCGTCCGACAGGCGCGTCATTCGCCCCAGCAGCCACCGATAGACGCCGTCGTGTCGACGCGCCCGATAACTCACGGGCGCAGGCGTGTGTGTCGTGGTGATCGACTGCCATTGGGCCAGCACCCTCGCGAGATCCTCCGGATGGATCGCCTGGGTCCATCCGGATCCGAGAGCTTCCTCGGCCGGCTGCCCGGTATGTTCTGTCCAGCCCCAGGTGCCCTCGACGGACCCGGTCTCGTCGGCCTTCCAGATCACTGCGGTCCCGGTCGCCTGCAAAGCATCGAACTGCGCGGCGCGGTCGCGGGCTTCCTGCTGGAGCCGGTGCAGTTCCGAAATATCGCGGGAGATGACAAGAACTGCGGTCTGTCTGCCGTCCTCTCCCATCACGGGGTTGAGCGCCACGTCCCACCATTTGGGCGTGCCTCTGGCCGTGGGACAGAAGCCGCGGAACCGAGCTGGCCGTCCTGCCGTCGCTTCCGCGAGGGCGTTCTCGACCTCGGCCCTGGCCCTCAGCCGGCCAGCACGCCATCCAGGGCTCCAGCGCGAGCGTCGCGAAGCGATCGACCTCCATGATCTCGAGACCGCAGTCGTTCATGAAAATGAGACGGCCTCGAAGGTCGAGGAGCTTGACGCAGTCCTGGCTCCACGCGAACACGCTCTGGAGCACCCGCTGCTCCTCGCCTCCGCACATTGCGTCGTTCGGCAACGTCAAAACCGCCCTGTCGAAGCACCGGTATCACCGAACGCTCCGACAGGGTTCATCCGCGATTGCGATCCTCACGTTCCACCCTCGAGCAATACGGTCCCACAACTCGGGACCATGAACCGCTTTACTTAAAGAAGTTGCATGGAACAGGGACTATTTACACTTCTAATTGTGAGCAGAACTTGCTCATCTACTGGACAAGAATTATTCAATCTCCATTTACTTCTAACTCGGGCTTCACCGCCCGCGGTTCGTCCGAAGTCAATGAAGGTGCTGTTTTTCACGACGATGATGTGCGGATGTGAGAGGCCCACCGGCCGCCCGCCGCGCGCGACAACGTCGTCCATCGCCGACTGTCGCGTTGCCGGTCGGCGGCGCCTTCCAGAACCCGACCGGCCGGGGCACCGTCGGAACCGGCGCTATCGAAGCGCCTCGGACATCCCGGCAGCGCTCAACGGCCCGGAAGCCGCTCCAGCGGTTGAGCTGATTGTGCGCAGCCATGCTCGCTTGCGTTGGCACTGCACGACGCGCACAGCCCGTGCACCTCGATGGCGCTCGCATGGGACGCGAAGCCCCGCTTCAGCATGGCCCGGTCGAGACGGGCGAAGAGGTCGTCTTCGACAAACTCCTCGACGGTCCCGCAACGGTCGCAGATCGCGAAGCCCGTGGTCCGGTGCGGCGCATGGAAGGCTTCGTCATCCTCGGGGCCAACATGGTGATGCTCGCCATTGCGACACGCGACGAAGGCATTGAGCGACTCGATCCGGTGCACCTTGCCCGAGGCGATCAGCTTGTCGAGCGCCCGGTACACCGTCAGCGGTGCCGCAACCCCGGTCGGCCGCAGCTTGTCCAGGAGATCGTAGGCGCTCATCGGTCGCGAAGCATCCTGCAACGCTCCCATGATGTTCCTTGCATGCTGGGCGCCTCTGCGGGTTGCCATCGCGCTTCTGTCCGTTCGCCACGTCGGCATCGGCCGCCGATGTTTATGATGTAACAGTGCCGTCTCGGCTTTCCAATGTCGCCCGAGACGCTTCGGCATGCACAGGAGCCCGCCCGAGCTTGCGTGTGTTCTGATATATTGTTTCATCTAACGTTAGGGTGTAACAGTTGGGCCGGCCCGCTGCTTCGCGTGTCCTGACACGAGAGAACCATCCATGCGCCTCTCCCTGCTGGCCCTTGCGGCCGCTCTCCTGGTTCCATCCGCGGCCGTCTTCGGGGCCTCTCCCCTGAGCGTCGTCGCAGCCGAAAACGTCTACGGCGACGTCGCGAAGCGGGTCGCCGGACCGCACGCGACCGTAGTCAGCATCCTGTCCAACCCGGACCAGGATCCGCACCTCTTCGAGGCCGACGCCAGCACCGCAAAAGCGCTCTCGAGCGCCCGGGTGGTCATCGCCAACGGCGCCGATTACGACCCCTGGATGGACAAGCTGTTGGGCGCGTCCAAAGCCGAGAACCGCACCGTGATTGTTGCGGCCGATCTCGTCGGCAAAAAATCCGGCGACAATCCGCACCTTTGGTACGACCCGGCCACCATGACGGCGGTCGCGAACAAGCTGGCGGACGACCTCGGCCAGGCCGATGCGGCCCACAAGGCTGATTACCAGGCAAACGCCAAGACGTTCATCGCCGGCCTGAAGCCGCTCGAAGCAAAGATCGCGACGATGAAGAAGCAGTTCGCGGGCACGCCCGTGACCGCGTCGGAGCCGGTGTTCGGCTACATGGCCGGGCTGCTCGGCCTCGACATGCACAACGGGACCTTCCAGACCGCCGTGATGAACAACACCGAACCGAGCCCTGCCGATGTCGCGGCCTTTGAGGACGACCTCAAGAACCACACGGTCAAGGTGATGCTGTACAACACCCAGGCCGACGATCAGGCGGTCAAGCGACTGGTCGGGATCGCCAAGGACTTCCACGTGCCGGTGGTCGGAATCAGCGAGACCGAACCGGCCGGCAAGAGCTACGAGCAATGGATGATGGGACAGCTCACCAACCTCGAGAAAGCACTGTCGAGCGGCAGATCTTGACGGCTCTCTCGTTCGAACGGGTAACGCTGCGGCTGGGTGCCCGCACGGTGCTTTCGGACGTCGATCTCACGATCGGCTCGGGCCAGTTCATCGGGCTGCTGGGCCCGAACGGGGCGGGCAAGACGACGCTGCTTCGCGCGGTGCTCGGCCTCGTGCAGCCGCTTGACGGCTCGATCCAGGTGCTGGGCCAGCCGGTCCGGCGCGGCAACCGCCTGGTCGGCTACATGCCGCAACACCGGACGCTGGCGGCAGGCCACGCGCTGACCGGTTGGGACTACGTGGCGAGCGCGGCCGGTGGGTGGCGATGGGGGTTGCCTCGCCTGAGCGCGGCCGAACGAAACGAGGTGGAATGGGCGCTGGACACGGTGGCGGCGACCGACCTCGCCCGGCCGGCCGCTCGGCAGCCTGTCGGGCGGCGAGCGCCAGCGACTGCTGATCTCCCAGGCCCTGCTCGGCCGCCCCAAGCTTCTGCTGCTCGACGAGCCATTGATCAGCCTCGATCCCAGCCATCAGCAAAGCGTCGTCGACCTCGTCAAGCGACTGCAAGTCGAGTTCGGCATGACGGTCGTGTTCAGCGCCCATGAACTGAATCCGCTGCTCAAGGCTGTGGACCGGGTGCTCTATTTGGGCGGCGGCCGCGCGGCGCTGGGCTCGGTGGACGAGGTCGTCACCGGCCCCGTGCTGTCCACCCTCTACGGGGCACCCATCGAAGTGCTGCGTGTGGGCGGCCGCATCTTCGTCGTGAACGGTGCCGTGGACGTGGAGCGGGAGGCGCATCGGCACGACACGTGTGGGCACCACGGGCATGCCGAACACCACACGGTGGATCGCCAGCGTGCTTGAATACGACTTCATGCGCACCGCGTTCGAGGCGGGTGGCATCGTGGCGGTGCTGTCCGGCCTCGTCGGCACGTTCCTCGTGCTGCGCGGGCAGACCTTCGCCGGCCATGCCCTGAGCCATGTCGGCTTCACGGGGGCGACCGGGGCGATCCTGTTCGGGCTGTCGCCTCTCACCGGGCTTGTCGGCTTCACCGTGATCGCCGGCATGGCGATGGGCTTCCTGGGCGAGCGGCTCGCTGCGCGCGACGTCGCCATCGGCATGATGCTGTCCCTGGCGCTCGGCCTGGGTCTGCTGTTCCTCCACTTCTATACGGCCTACGCGACCCAGGCGACCGCGTTGCTGTTCGGCAACGTCCTGGGGGTGAGTTCATCCGCGCTCCTCAGCCTCGCGGTGCTGTCGGGTTTGAGCCTCCTGGCCCTGGCTGTCATCGCGCGGCCGCTTCTGTTCGCCAGCCTGCAGCCCGAGTTGGCCGAGGCCAAGGGCGTGCCGATGCGCTTCCTCTCGGTCGCCTTCCTGGCCGTCGTTGGCGTCGCCGTGGCCGAGTGCGCGCAGATCGTCGGTGTGCTGCTTGTGTTCACCCTGATGGTCGGCCCCGCGTCGGCCGCGCAGAATGTGACGCCCCGCTTCGGGCCTGCGCTGGCTCTGGCGGTGCTCCTTGCGCTGGCGGACGCCTGGGGCGGCATCGCGCTGTCCTGGGAGACGAACTGGCCGACCAGTTTCTGGATCACCCTGCTGTCGGGCCTCGTCTACCTGGGCAGCCTGGGTTGGGGCCGGTTTCGGCAACACAGGGCCTCGCCGCGCAGCTCCGTGCCGCTCGCGGCAAACTAGCTGCCCCTGCTCCAGGCAGCCTCGATTGCGTTTTGCGAGGCTGCGCCGCCCCGGCCCGACCTCGCCGTCCTCCGGCACGGAAACGTCCTCAACGGGCGCCGGATGGTGCAGCGTGGCCTAAGCCGAGAATTAGTTCCAGATCGCGGCTGGGCAAAACCCGCTTGTGTCGATCGCCCAGCCCTTCACACCATGTGCGGTGCCGTCGCCATGATGGCGGGTGCCCTGAAGCCTTCCGAGAGCTAAGTCCCGGTACCGCGCTGGCGGACCACGTCGACCTCTGCCGCGGCCAAGCGGAGCATGAGCGCGGCGTCGCTGGCGAGAACGACGTAGCGGAAGCCCATCGCGGCCATGCGGACCGCATAGGCGGCAGTCGCGTTGTGCAGGCCCGCGATGATGCCCCGCTTGTCGCAGGCCTTGAGCACGGTCTCGTAGTGCCTCAGGATTTCCGGCTCTTCGCGATCGATGGCCGGCGGCAGGCCCATCGAGAGACCGAGGTCGCCGGGCCCGATATAGACGGCGTCGATGCCCGGAACGTCGAGGATCGCGTCGATGTTGGCGACCGCCTGCTCGGTCTCGATCATCGGCATGCAGAGGATATCGTCGTTGGCGGTCTTGTAGTAGGTTCCGGCCTCGCCGTAGACGCCGGCACGGATCGGGCCGTGGCTGCGCGCGCCGCGAGGCGGATACCGCATGGCCGAGACCAGCGCGCGTGCTTCATCGGGCGTGTTGACCATGGGGCAGATGATGCCCATCGCGCCCGCGTCGAGAACCTTGCCGATGATGCCCGGCTCGTTCCAAGGCACCCGTACGAGCGGAACGGGACCTGTTGGCGTCATCGCCTGGAAGCAGGCGACCAGCGACTGATAGTCCTGCACGCCGTGCTGCATGTCGACGGTCAGCGAATCGTACCCCGCCTTGCACATCACTTCGGCCGCGTAGCCGGAGGGGATCTGCAGCCAGCCGCCCACCACGGTTTCGCCGCGGCTCCACGCCTGCTTCAAACGATTGGCCATTTTGATTTCCTTCCCCTTTGTTGTGTTTCGTCGCTACGCTGCCGAAGGATTTCGCCCGACGTGAGGGAAGGAACAGCCCGCGCTGCCCGGCGGTGAGCTTGGCAAGCAGACCAAGCCGGATCTGCGGAACAATAAAGGGGAGAACGGGATGGAGATCCGCGTCGACGGCAAGGTTCTGCTGGTCACCGGGGGAACGCAGGGTATCGGCCGGGCCATCGCGCTCGAGGCGGCGCGCTCTGGCGCCAGCGGCATCGTGCTTACCGGCCGCGACGAGCGGCGCGGCGCCGAAGCGGCAGCCGCCATCGAGGCGCTCGGGGTCGCAGCCGCCTTCGTGGCCGCTGATCTCGGCGATGCAGCGATGCCCGGACGGGTGGTGGCCGCAGCGCTCGAGCGCTTCGGCCGGGTCGACGGGCTGGTGAACGCCGCGGCGCTCAGCGACCGCGGCTCGGTCGCTCGACGCCGACATGGCCTTCTTCGACCATCTGTTCGCCGTCAACGCGCGCGGGCCGATGTTCCTGATGCAAGGGCGTTATCCGGCACCTCCGGCAGCGCAAGGCGCCTGGCGCGATCGTCAATATCCTGTCGGTCAATGCGCATGGCGGCACGCCGGAGCTCGCCGTCTACGGCGCGACCAAAGCCGCCATGGCGCTGCTGACCAAGAACGCGGCCTACTCGCATCGATTCGACCGCATCCGCGTCAACGGCATCAATCTGGGCTGGGCCGATACGCCGGGCGAACGCGCCATGCAGGGCGACAAAGCTCGGCAAGGGCGAGGGTTGGCTCGCCGAGGCCGAGGCCGCCATGCCGTGGCGGGCGCCTCATCAAGCCCGAGGACGTCGCCCGGCTGGCGGTGTTTCTCCTCAGCGACGCCTCGATTCCGATGACCGGCTCGCTGGTCGACCAGGAACAGAACTTCGTGCTCGGCGTGCGGGACTGAGCGCGATCGGGCGTCATCACGGATCGATGGGCGTGACGGGGCCGCGAGCCCTTGAACCAGGACACAAGGTTGGCCACGACGTTCTCGCCCATGGCGCGCATCGTTTCGGTGGTGGAACTGGCGATGTGCGGCGTGAGAACGACGTTGTCCAAGCTCCGCAGCGCCGCCGGCACATGCGGCTCGTCATAGAAGACGTCGAGCCCGGCGCCGCCGAGACGACCCTCCTGGAGAGCCGCGATCAGCGCCGGCTCGTCCACGAGCCAGCCCGCGGGCGACGTTGATGAAAATGCCGTCCGGGCCGAGAGCGTCGAAAACAGCGGCGGCCGACGAGTGGCTCTCCGACTCCCTTGGGCTGCCCGGCCGCGCAGAGAAACAGCAGGTCCGACTGCGCCGCCAGGGCCTCGAGATCCGTCGACGCGCCGATACGGAACGTCACGCGAGATCGGATCGGCGTAGGAGATCTCCGTCTTGAACGGCTCCAGCCGCCGCGCAAGCTCGATGCCGATGCGACCAAGGCCGGCGATGCCGACCCGCATGCCGGTCAATTTGCGGCCCGGCGCCATGCGGCGCCTGTTCCCAATGGCCCTCCCGAACATAGCGGTCCGCTTTGGGAAGCTGCCGGCACACCGCGAGCGCGAGGCCGACCGCGAGGTCGGCGACGTCGTCGAACAGAACCGTCGCGGTCGTCACCGTGATGCCGCGCGCGCGGCAGGTCGCGACGTCCGTGGTTTCGAGCCCGACGCCGCTGATCGCGAACACCTCCAGATTGGGCAAGAGCTCGATGTGGGCGCGGCTGAGTCCTGCCATGCCGTGACCGGCTGCGCCCCTGACGCGCGGCCCCACGGCGGCCAGCGCCGCGAGCGGGATCAGGTTCGGCATAGACATGATGCAGAACGAAATGCTTCGCCAGTTGATCGATCACGGCCTGGCTCTGCAGCCCGACAAGCGCGATTTCGATGGGGGCTTCGGTCGCGGTGTCCCGGTCCATGTCGCGTATTCCTCAGATCATGCCGGCCGAGATCGCACCCGGCTCGTCGTTGTTCGACTGTCGCGATTCGCACGTCCGCCTAAGTGGACGCCGGCCCGGTCGAGCGGTGCGCGAAGAACAGCGGCGGGTCGTAAACCGTGGCGAAGGATGCATCGGGGTTCTTCCAGCGCCAGTACATCCGATTGAGGACGGTCTCAGCCGCCTGCCTGCTTGGCCGCCCGACGATCGCGAGTTCCCCGAGATGCTCGCTCTCGATATCGGGCGTGCCGATCCGGACGAGACTGACGTCGTCGGGCAGCGAGATGTTGAGCGTCCGGCATGCCTCGAGGATCGGGCCACCGCTTTCCGAGGTCGACAGGAACACAGCCGTCGGCCGCGTCGATGCCGGACCGCGCAGAACCTGCCCGAGCGTTCCCTTGAGATCGGCGAAGCCGGTTCGACCACCTCCGCGCGGCGGCGCAAAGACCAGCGGCGCTTCGGCCTGCGTCAAGCCCTGCCAGGTCCGGAAGGCTTCGAACAGCATGGCGATGCGCTCGAAGAAATAGTCGCCGCGATCCTCGACGACCCAGGCAATCCGGCGGTGACCGAGCCCGGTCAGGTGTTCGAGCGCGAGCCGCGACAGGACCAATGGGTGATTGGAAATGCCGTCGATGTCGAACTGATCGACGGCGCGGTTCTCGACGATCACGGCATCGCTGATCTCGCGCAGCAGGCCGATCAATTTGACCGGGACGACCGAGGTGCGCGGTTGCAGGATGCAGGTGTCGTAACGCGGGCCGTCGCGCAGCATGCTCATCGCCTGCTCCGCGTCGCTGTAGGTCAGGATCAGTGACCGGTGACCATCGGCGGTGAGGCGCTGGTGGATCGTTTGGGCGATGATGTCGCCCCGCTCGAGATGGCTGTGGTGGTGCAGCGTCAAGCACCTGCCGCACCTTGCCGGCCTTCTGGTCTTGCGCCTGGCCGCTGACGAACGTTCCCCGGCCGACATGGGTGGTGACGAGCCCTTCCGCGCGAAAGGGCCTGCAGCGCGCGCTGGATCGCGTGCTGGCTGACGCCCAAGCGGGACACCAGGTCCCGCACGGTCGGCAGGCGCGCTCCGGCCGGGAGGCCTTCGGTGAGACGGCGCATTTCGCCGAGCACATCGACCCGGCCCGTCCGCGACCGCCCCCGATTGCATCATTCAAAACTCTCCTTGGGACCAGCCCATCACCGATCCCTTCAATCCAACGGTCGGCCACGGCGCCGGTGATTCCGAGTCGCAATAGGATGCGCCGCATCGAACCGTCTACCAACACGATCGCCCGCTTGACAATACAATCATTCAATCAATAGGCTTTGATTGTCCGGACGGCGAGGCTACGAGCCGATCTGCCGCGGGCCGACCGCAAGAATGCGGCGTGAACAGATCCGGGGAGAGCGCTCATGAACAGATTCGTCTGCGGTGTCGGGCTTGTGGCTCTGTCGGTGGCCTTCGCGGCTCCGGCGCTCGCCGATCCCTTGAAGATCGTCCTCACCGTCCACGGCGCCACGTCGAACGAGTTCTGGCAGCCCGTGAAGAAGGGCTTCGAGGACGCCTGCGGCGAAGATCCAGGCCGACTGCCAGATGCTGTTCACCTCGACCAACGGGTCGATCGAACAGCAGGCCGCCAACATGGAGGCCGGGCTCGCCGGCAATCCGGATGCCTTGATCACCACGATCGCGGACAACAAGGCGTTCGACAAGATCATCGCCGACGCCCGCGCGAAGGGCGTCGATCGTCATCGCCACCAACGCCGACGACACCGAGGGCGCGGCCGGCAACGCGCGCCAGGCCTATGTCGGCCAGGGTCTCGCGGCCGCCGGCTATTCCCTGGCGAAATACATGGTCACCAAGTTCCCGAAGGACGGGCCGGTGCATGTGCTGGTCGGCATCAACGACCCGAGCGCCAACTGGTCGACCCAGCGCGCCGTCCGGCATCCTCAAGGGCCTCGAGGAATACAAGGCCGCCAATCCCGGCCGCGAGATCGTGATCGACAAGCTCGATTCGGGCGGCGACAACGCCACGGCGGCCGACCGCGTCGGCGCCTATCTCAACGCCCATCCCGAAACGACCGCCTATCTCGAGACCGGCTCGCAGGACGTCGCCGTCGCCGCATGTTCTGCAGGATCGCGGCATCGCGGCCGGCAAGGTCCTGCTCGGCGGGTTCGACGTCGAATCCGACGTTCTCCAGGCGATGAAGTCCGGCTACATCCAGGCGCACGTCGACCAGCAGCCCTACATGCAGGGCTTCATGCCCGTCATGGAAGTCTATCTGGCCAAGACCGTCGGGCTGACGCCGGCGGACATCAACACGGGCCTTGGCCTCGCCTTGCCCGAGCAGGCCGACGAGATCGCCAAGATGGCGGCCAAGGGCCTTCGCTGATCTGAGGTCGTCCGTGCTGGAGCGCGGAAGCCTTCGCGCCGGCCGTATCGGCACCGGCCGGCCAGCGCCCGACGAACAGGACGCGGCGGCTGCTGAAGCTGCTCGTTCGAGAAAGCCGAGCTTGCGGCCGTCGTCCTGCTGGTCGTTCTGCGTGATCCTGTTCCAGATCAAGTCGAACGGCGTCTTCCTCTCGTTCCAGAACCTCCGCGGCGTGCTCGGGCTGCTGCCCGAAGTCGGCCTGGTCACGATCGGCTTCGCGGTCCTGATGATCTGCGGCGAGTTCGACCTGTCGGTCGGGTCGGTCTTCGCCCTCATGCCGATGAGCGTCGCGCTGATGCTCAACGCCGACGTGCCGTTCGGGGTCGCGATCGTCGATCGGTCTGCTGATCTGCGCCGCCATCGGCTTCATCAACGGCTTCATCACGCTGCGGTTCGCCATCCCGAGCTTCATCACGACGCTCGGCATGCTGTTCATGGCGCGCTCGCTGACGGTGGTGATCTCGGGCGGGTTTCCGCCGTTGCTCGCCGTCGACAAGATCCCGATGGGCCTGTTCACCGGCTTCGTCGGCGGCGGCATGTTCCGGGCGTCGTTCCTCTGGTTCGTCGGCAGTCGCGCTGCTCGCCTCGGCGATGCTGACCAAGACGAATTTCGGCAACTGGATCAAGGCGACCGGCGGCTTTATCGAAGCCGCGACGCTCGATGGGCATTCCGGTCCGGCAGGTGAAGATGGCCTGCTTCGTGCTGTGCTCGATGCTGGCCGGCTTTGCCGGGACCATCCAGGTGTTCCGGCTGCAGTCGCCGCTTCCCTCGATCGGCGAGAGCCTGGAATTGCAGGCCGTCGCGGCCGCGGTGATCGGCGGCGTGGCGTTGACCGGCGGCGTCGGCACGGTGTTCGGCGCCATCATCGGCGCCCTGCTGATCCGCGTCATCGACAACGGCCTCGTGCTGTCCCGCATCGACGCCAACTGGTTCAAGTTCGCGATCGGCGCGCTGACGGTGCTTGCCGTGGTCGGCAATTCCTGGCTGCAGCGCACGGCGCGCCAGATCAAGGTCGAGGTCGTGAGCGTGGCCGCGCCGATCGTCGCCTTCGACGAGCATCCACAAATGGTACTCGGGCGTCCACGCGCTGAAGGGCGTCGACCTGGCGATCGAGCGCCGGCGAGGTGGTGGGTCTGCTCGGCGACAACGGCGCCGGCAAGTCGACGCTGATCAAGATCCTGTCGGGCGTGTCGCGGCCCGACCGCGGCGAGATCCGCATCGACGGGCGGCCGACGCGCGCTGCGCTCCGCCCAAAGCGGCGATGCGGCTCGGCATCGAGACCGTCTACCAGTACAATTCCATGGTCCCGACCATGACGGTGGCCCGCAACCTGTTCATCGGGCGCGAGCCGCTCAAGTTTTCGGTGCTGGGCCTCGGCGTCATGGACATGCCGCGGATGCGGCGCGAGTCGGTCCGCGCCATCGCCGACGTCGACCTTCACCTGCGCTCGCCGGATGCGCTCGTCGGCGAGTTGTCGGGCGGCCAGCGCCAGGGCGTGGCCATCGCCCGCGCCATGCACTTCCGCTCGCAAGGTGCTGATCCTCGACGAGCCGACCAACCACCTCTCGGTCAAGGAGACCGAGAAGGTGCTGGGCTTCGTTCGGCAGCTTCGGGCGCAGGGCGTCACCTGCATCCTGATCAGCCACAACCTGCACCACGTCTTCTCCTGCTGCGATCGCGTGGTGGCGATGGCGCGCGGCGAGATCGTGCTCGACAAGCCGACGGATCGCGACCTCGATCGAAGAAGTGCAGGACGTGATCTAGGCCGCATCTGGAACAGACATGCCGGTGGCCCGGCAAGCACAGCTTTGCGGCTGACCAAAGCGCCGCACTGCGAAAGGATGTCGAAGACGTGTCTGTGCAGGCCGAACCCGCACCGGTGTCTCGCCGCTGGACGATCGCAGGCTTTGGCCAGCCGGCCTTCATCACGCTTGCGGTGCTGATCATCGGCGTCGTCATGGCGCTGATCTCGGAGCCGTTCCGCAGCTACGACAACCTCTACAACGACAGCCGCAACTTCGCCTTCATCGCCATCATGGGCATGGGCGAGATGCTGGTGATCATCACGGGCGGCGTCGACCTGTCGGTCGGCTCCGTCATGGGCCTTGTCGGCATCGTCACCGGGCTGGTGCTGCAGGCCGGCTATCCGCTGTGGATCGGCGCGGGCGCGGGCCTGGCTGGTCGCGCTTCTGTGCGGGCTCATCAACGGCTACGCCATCGCCCGGTTCAAGCTGTCGCCCTTCATCGTCACGCTGATCATGCTGTCGGTCGGCGCGCAGCCAGGCGCTGGTCCTCTCCAACAACAAGATGATCTACCAGTTCGGGCCCGACGAGAAGCTGTTCGCGGCGCTGGGCGGCGGAAGCCTGTTCGGCATTCCCTCCGTCGTCATCGTCATGGCGGTGCTCGGCGATCGTCCTGACCCTTGCCATGCGCAACACCAGCTGGGGCCGCTACGTCTACGCGATCGGCGGCAACGAGCAGGCGGCGCTGCTGACCGGCATCCCGGTCGCTGTGGGTCAAGGTCTCGGTCTACGTGATCAGCAGCCTGATGGCCGGGGTCGCGGCCATCCTGATGGTGGGCTGGCTCGGCGCCGTCACCAACGCGCTCGGCGTCGGCTACGAACTCCGGGTCATCGCCGCGACCGTGATCGGCGGCACCGACCTGATGGGCGGCTACGGCACCGCCTATGCGGCGATCGATCGGCGCCGCCCTGATCGAAGTCGTCCGCAACGCGCTCCTGCTGGCGGGGGTCGATCCCTATTGGCAGGGCACGTTCGTCGGCCTGGTGATCGCGCTGCGCGATCCTGCTGGAGCGCGTACGGCGCACTGCGGCCGACTGAGCGAATCCGCCTGCGACAAGCAGGCGGCGAAAAGGGAGGAAGCATCAATGAAAGTCACGAACACTGGTCGCCGTCGCGGCCCTGCTGGGCGCGGCCCAGCCGATGGCGGCGCAGGCCAAGGACAAGGTCTTCGCCCTGGTGCCCAAGGCGATGAACAACCCGTTCTTCGATCAGGCGCGCGACGGCTGCATGAAGGCCGCCAAGGAGATCGGCGGCGTCCAGTGCCTCTACATCGGCCCGGCCGACGCGACCGAGCAGGAGCAGGTCGAACTCATCCAGGACCTGATCACCAAGCAGGTCGACGGCATCGGCGTCTCGGCCGCGAACGCCCCCGCCATCGCCAAGGTGCTGGCGCGGGCCAAGGAGGCCAAAATCCCCGTCGTGACCTGGGACAGCGACCTGCTGCCGGCCGACAAGGGCCTGCGCGCCAGCTATATCGGCACGGTCAACGAACAGGTCGGCATCGAGCGTCGCCAAGCAGGCCATGGCGCTGAAGCCGAACGGCGGCACCTATCTGCATCCAGAGCGGCGGCCCGGCGGCGGCCAACATGAACGACCGCATCAAGGGCATGATGGAGACGCTGCCGGCCGACAAGTGGAAGCAGGTCGCAGGGCTGCCCGCTCTACAACAACGACGACTTCCCGCTGTCGATCACGCCAGCTGACCGATCTTCTGGCCAAATATCCGAAGATCGACGCGGTGCTCGACGCCGGCGGCGCGCCCGAGATGGAGGTGAAGGCCTACGGCGAGCTGATGAACAAGTACAAGGACCGGCTGAAGAACAAAGACCTCGTCATGCTGTTCGTCGAGACCCTGCCGATGCAGATGGATGCGCTGAAGGCGGGCATCAGCCACGGGCAGGTCGGCCAGCGCCCCTTCGAGATGGGCTACAAGGCGATGTACATGCTGAACGACCTGACCCAGGGCAAGTCGGTTGCAGGACCCGGTCACCATCGGCCTCGACGTCTGCACGCCCGAGACCGTGGCCACCTGCAAGAAGAGCTAGCCTCGCAAATGTATGAGGATTGATCGATCAATCCTCATCAGCGGTGCGGAGGACGATTGAAGCTGTCAGGAGATGCTCGATGACGGGGACTATCAGAGGGCCCGCAATCCTCATCGCTCAGTTCGCGGGCGATGAGGCGCCGTTCAACACCTGGCCCGGCATCTGCCGCTGGGCCGCATCGCTCGGCTACATCGGCATCCAACTCCCGTCGGGCGACAAGCGGTTCTTCGACCTCGACCAGGCGGCCGAGTTCGCAGGCCTATTGCGACGAGATCGCCGGGGTGGCGCATGATCACGGCATCGCCATCACCGAGCTGTCGACGCATCTGCAGGGGCAACTGGTGGCGGTGCATCCCGCCTTCGACCTCGCTTTCGATGCCTTCGCGCCGCCGGAACTGCACGAGAAACCGGTCGAGCGGCAGCGCTGGGCCGTCGAGCAGCACCGTCTGGCCGCCAAGGCTTCGCGCCGGCTCGGCCTCGACACCTGCGTGTCCTTTACGGGCGCGCTGGCCTGGCCTTACGCCTATCCCTGGCCGCAGCGCCCCTCAGGGCTGATCGAGGAGGCGTTCGAGGAACTCGCCCGGCGCTGGAAGCCGATTCTCGACGTCTATGACGAGAACGGCGTCGACGTCGGGTTCGAGATCCATCCCGGAGAGGACGTGTTCGACGGCGCGACCTTCGAGCAGTTCTACGAGGCGCTCGGCCGGCATCCGCGCTGCGCCATCAACTACGACCCGTCGCATTTCGTGCTGCAGCAGCTCGACTATCTCGCCTTCATCGACATCTACCACGAGCGCATTAAGGCGTTTCACGTCAAGGATGCGGAGTTCAACCCGACCGGCCGGCAGGGCGTCTACTCGGGGTACCGCTCATGGGTCGATCGCGCGGGCCGTTTTCGTTCCGTCGGCGACGGGCAGGTGGATTTCACCGGCGTGTTCTCGAAGCTCGCCCAATATGGCTACGCCTCCTGGGCCGTGCTCGAATGGGAGTGCTGCCTGAAGGACCCGGCCGAGGGCGCTGCCGAAGGTGCGCCCTTCATCGCGAGCCACATCATCAAGGTCACACAGAAGGCTTTTGACGACTTCGCGGGTGCGCCGACCGACAAGAGCCGCAACCGACGCATTCTCGGCCTCAGCCCGGGCACGGGGCGACAGTAACGTGTAGACTGTCCGACGCCGCTCGCACGCCGTTGAAGAACTCCGCCGAAGGCCTGAGGCTCAGTTGGTCGCTACTCCAGCCCATGTCGTCCTTCAGACCGGCGAAGCAAGTGGAACCCGAAAAACTCCCGCTGAACAGCCGCTTTTGCTAACCCTGTGAAAAGCAACTGTATGCTCCGGCGATCATTCCTCCAGCTGTCTCGACGAGTCCGCTATCATGCGGTCCAGGCCTCTGGCGCTCCTACGTGAACCGAGCTTTGGCCGTCGGCAGGACCAAAGGTCGATGACCACCGAGCTCACATCAGCGCAAACGGCGCGCCTGGCGATCCGGTGGCGCCCACAATCGGGAGGGGAGCGAACACATACGCGAAACGCCATCGCTTTCGTTCAGCCAGTTCGTCGAGCTTCATTCCTTCGTGAAGATAGATGCCGTGTTTCATGATGAGGTGCTGATGCACCGGATGGAACACCTCTGGATCTATGGGCGGATAAACATCAACGGCGAAGTTGTCGGCGCCGACCACTGCGGGCTGCTTGGGCGCGAGCCATTCGGCGGCATCGAGGCCGAGGCCGGGCGCGCCGTCGTAGAAGGTCGCGGCTTCGGTGCGGAATCGCGAGCCGTGACCTGTGCGGATCAGCACGGCGTCGCCGGGCGTAAAGACATCCTCGCTCAAACCTTGCGCATCGAGGCAGGCGCGTAGGTCGGCGGACGTGATTTCCTCGCCCGGATCGAGCACGCGTCCCTTCAGGCCTTGCACATCGAGCAGAAGGCCGGGCGTGAAGAAGATCGGGGGCGTTCTCGATGCCGAGCCTGGTCAGCCCATAGGGCGACCAGATGTCGGAGAGCGGCGTGCCGTTGTAGAAGCGGATGTTGCCGTGGTCGGACTTGTCGCCGATCTGCCGGCCGAGGTGCCCAAGCGCGTCCATATGAGTGCCGATCTGGCCGATTTCGGTGGTCAGGAACTCGTCGTTCCAGACGGTCCGGCTGCGCCGGCCTTCGGGGCCGCCCGTCGGCCCGCCGGGCATGCGCAGCCCGAAGATCCGGCCGGGCGACAGCGGGATGCGGGCGTCGTATTCGTGCCCGAGCCGGACAATCTCGGCGGTCTCGACCAGCGCGAGAGCCTGCTTCACCTTGGCGGGCCCGAGGAGATTGGCATTGCCGCGCTGGTCGTCGGCGCCCCAGCGGGACGGATACCAGTCCCGCCCGAGCGCGGGGCTGGGGTCGGGGTCGCGCGCGCGGTCGTCGTCGGCAGCCATGGATGCGATCCGTTATAGTGTGCCCGAAGCAGCAATCGGCTGTTCCGACGACGTCGCGCCGAGCTTCACCCTTCGCCGAGCCGCCGTCACCGCCAGTCCGACCGCCAGGATCAGCATGGCGCCATTGAACAGCGGCTCGACGAAGAAGGGCGCGCCGAGCTGGTTCAGGCCCGCCACGGTCACAGCGATAACCGCGACGGCGAGCACCGTTCCCCACACGTTGACGCGGCCGGGCCTGATCGAGGTGGCGCCCAGAAGCGCCGCCGTGAAGGCGGGCAGCAGGTATTCCTGCCCGACCGAGCTCTGACCCACCTGAAGCTGCGATTGCAGAATGATCCCCGCGAAGGCTGACACGATGCCGGAGACGATGAATGCGCCGGTCACGTAGCGCCGGGCCGAGATGCCGTTCAGCTCGGCCGCCTTCGGATTGGCCCCGAGCACGTAAAGATGCCGGCCGAGGGGCATGAATTCGAAGACGACCCACATCGCGAGGCTGAGCACCAGAACGTAGATCGCGGGCAGAGGGATGCTCAGCCAGGCGCCGGACAGACCGAGGAAGCTGTCGGGCAACGTCGCAACGACCTGCTGCCCGCCCGTATACCAAGCGTTGAAGCCATACAGCAGCGTCCCGGTGCCGAGCGTCGCGATGAAGCTGTCGATCCCAACGACCGTCACCAGCACGCCGTTGCACAGGCCGACGATTGCGCCCAGGAGCAGGACCATGCCTGCAGCTTCCGGCCAGCTGAGTCCTTGGCCCTGAAGTCCGATCACGAGCACCTGGGATATTCCGAGCATGTAACCGACTGACAGGTCGAAGTGGTTCGCGGTCATGGGCACGAACACGGCCAGCGCCAGCATGGCCTGGATCGCCTTGTTGTTGATGATCGACCGCATGTTGAAATAGGTCGGAAAGGTATCGGGCTTCAGCGCCGAGAACAGTGCGATCAGCGCCACCAGCAGCAGCAGAAGCCCCCAAACGGCGACGACCTGCGATGCCGTGGTCCGGGACGGTGCCCGGGCGACCGAAACACTCACGCGGCAGTCTCCGCCTCTCGCACGACGCCCGTGGAGAGCGCCGTCAGGCTCGCCACGTTGATCTCCGGGCGGCGAATCTCGGCAACGATCCGGCCGCGATCGAACACCAGGGCGCGATGGCAGATCTTTTCCACCTCCTCGAAATCGGACGAGACGAGCAGGACAGCGCGCCCGCGCTCATGCGCGAGATCGAGGTCGCGATAGATCTCGGCTTTCGAGCCCACATCGACCCCGATGGTCGGTTCTTCCAGGATCAGAAGGTCCACCTCGGACTTCCATCCAGCGCGCCACCACGACCTTCTGCTGGTTGCCGCCGCTGAACGTCGCGATGATGCGGCGTGGGGTCGGGGGACGCACGGAAAACCGCGCCAGGGCCTTGGCGCCCGACGCGAGTTCCTGCGCCCGACCAACGAGCCCGAAGGGCGACGCTCTCCTGGCACGGGCATTGACGTAGAGGTTCTCGAGAGCGGTCAGCTTGCCCGCCAGGCTCTCCTCGCCGCGGCGACTCGAAACGAAGCCGATGCCGGCGTCCATCGCGGCCGCCGGAGTGCCGACCTCGACCGGGCGTCCCTTGAATCTGATCTGTCCCGACTGGGTCGGCAAGGCGCCGAAGAGCGCACGCCCGACCGCATGGTGGCCGGCTCCGCGTAACCCGACCAGGCCGAGCGTCTCACCCCGATGCACCGCGAAGGAGACCGGTCCCACGATGCCGGCGCCGTCCTCTTGGGGTACGACGAGCCGGTCGACGTCGAGAAGGCTCTCGGCCGAGGAGGCAGCGGTGGCGAAATCCGTGGCCGCAAGCGCGCCGCCGACGATCCATTGCACGAGTTCGGCTCTGCTTCGTCTCTGAGATCGGCCGTTGCGCGACCCGGCGTCCGTCCCGGAGCACAGTGACGCGATCGGCGATCCGGAACACCTCGTCGAGCCTGTGGGTGACGTAAAGGAGCCCGATGCCGCTTGCCTTCAGGCGCAGCAGCTTGTCGAGAAGCAGATCGACATCCGCGGCCGGCAGCGCCGCGGTTGGTTCGTCGAGCACCAGGATGTCGCTCTTGCGCGCCAGCGCTCGCGCGATGGCCACGATCGATTTTTCGGCAGCGGAAAGGGACCCGACCCGCGCGTCCGGATCGATGTCGCTTTCCATGATCCGGAGCGCGGCCTGCGCCGCGGCCGCCGCCGCACTCCATCGGATGAGTGGGTCCTCGTCGGGGATATCCCGCCAGCAGAGCGACGTTTTCCGCGACGGTCATGCTGTCGACCAGGCCGAGATCCTGATGGATGAACGTGATCGGCAGCCGGGCCGATAACGGGTCCACCGCTTCGCCCCGCCATTTCACGACGCCCCCGGTCGGCGGGTAGATTCCCGCCAGGATCTTGATCAGGGTCGATTTGCCGGCCCCGTTCTGGCCCAGCAGAGCATGGATCTCGCCGTTTCGGATCGAAAGATCCACGCCAGCGAGGGCAAGCGTGGCAACAAACTGCTTGGTGATCCCGATCAGTTCGAGGAGGTCCGGTTCGGCTCCGGCCTCCTCGGGCTCGTTTATCACGGATTGACGCCCCAGATCTTCAGGTAGTGCCCCTTATAGTCGTTCTCCGGCACGAACAGGTTCTGGGTGCCGCCGGCCTTGTCGACATTGGCCGAGGTGACGAGATAGGGCGGCTGCACGAAGCCGCTCGGCGGGGCGTTGTTGAAGGCGCGGTTGAACTCGTCGACCGCCTGATAAGCCTGCAGTTCGATGGGCTCCGACACCGTGACGGTCTGGTACTGGTTGCCCTTGCGAATGCGCTCATAGGCCGAGCGGTTGCCGTCCGCGCCGATCAGCTTCACCTGGTCGGGCGTGATCCCCGCGCTACGCAGCGACGGAATGGCGAAATCCAGCGCATTGTCGCCGACCGAGGTGATGTAGAGCGGCACGCCGAAACGCTGGACCCAGCTGGTCGTCAACTGCGGCATGCGCTGCGCCACCTCGCCTGCCGGGAAACTGACGTAATCGAGCACGCGTGCAGGTGGAACAGGCCTTGATGGTGTCGCGCGTCTCGCCCGATTTAGTCGCTGCAATCTGGTATTCATTGTGCGTGACGACCACGACTTTGGCCTTGCCGTTGCTGTCGGCGATGGCCCAATCGGCCTCCGCCTTGCCGATCTCGCGCGGGTCTTCCTGGATGTTGACGAAGAGATGCAGATCGGGCGCTGGCCCGGGGAGCGAGGCGGCATGCAGGCCGATGACCGTGATGCCCTGGCCGACGGCGGTCCGGATCGGATCCTGCAGGCTCGAGGCGTCCGCGAAGATCGCGATCCCGTTCGGCTTGAGTGCGATGGCCTGGTTGAACCCGGCGAGCCACGTCGCCGGACTGCCCTTGCCGTCGATCACGGTCAGCGTCCAGCCGAGTTTCGCGGCCGCATCCTTCATGTAGAGGCCGTATTCGCGCGAGATGTCGTTCTGCTCGTCGCCCGACAGGAACACGAGCGTCTTGCCGGGCTGCCGGCTTGGGCGCGCTGGTCGGGCCCTGCCAGGTCGTCTGCGGCCCGGCGTAACGCTCGACAGCGGCCTTGGCGGCGGCGACCGGATCCTCGGCATGCCCGGCCTGAATGAAAACCAGGAATCCGGCTGCGGCGAGCGCTGCCGCAAGCTTCATTTGCGACGTCATGGTGTTTCCTCCGACAGCGTCTTTCCAGCGCTGTTTCGTGCAGTCTCACCAATGCGCGAATGCCGGTCAAGCCCGATTTAGATCGATCTAAATCGGTTAGACAGTTGAATGACTCCAGGCCTATTGTCCTGTCGCGAAAAGCCCGGTGGAGAAACTGCACTCATCCATGTCCGAAGCCGAAGCGCACCGGCAGATCACATTGAGCGACGTGGCCGCACACGCCAGCGTGTCCCGCGCCACCGTGTCGCTGGTGCTGCGACGAAGTCCGCTCGTCGCCGCTGCCACGCGTGAGCGGGTAGAAGAGGCGATCTCGGCGGTCGGCTATGTTTACAATCGCGGCGCCGCCCGCCTTCGGACAGGACTGTCCGGAACGATCGGCGTGATCGTGCCGGAAATCACCAATCCGTTTTACGCGGAACTCACCGCGGGGATCGATGAGAAGCTCGACGCGGCTGGCCGTCTCGCATTTCTGGCGAATTCAAACGAGAGCCCCCAGCGCCAGGAGCGCTTCGTCCGCCGCATCAAGGAACAGGGGGTCGACGGCGTGATCCTCTGCGCCGCGGTGGGAACCTCGCCGGCCCTGATCGCGCAGATCAAAGCCTGGCGTATCCCGCTCGTCCAGATCCTGCGCACCGTGGAGGGCGCCGAAAGCGACTTCGTCGGCCCGGATTTCCGGCGGGGCATCGAGGCCGTCGTCAGGCACCTCGCGGCCCGGCACCACACCCGGATCGCCCTGCTTCCGAGCAGCAAGGAGACCTCGGCCTCGCGCGACCGCGTCGAGGCGTTCGTGGCGGCCATGCGCCAACACGGGCTCGGCTCCCGGCCCTGTCCGGGCTTGCTTGTCGTCCAGGCCTGCCGCCGCGGCCGAAGTGGGCCGGCTATTGGATGAGGCCCGGCCGCCGACGGCCTTCGTGTGTCACAACGACCTGATGGCGCTTGGGGCTCTCGGAGAGCTGACGCGACGGGGACTGAGGCCCGGCCCATCCCTGTCGGTCATCGGCTTTGATGACATTCCCGAGGCCGCCCACGGAAGTCCCGGTCTCAGCACCGTCGCGACGCTGCCGAGCGAAGTCGGCAGCCAGGCCGCGGCCCTGCTGCTGCACCGGATTGCATGGCCGCAATCCTCTTACGAGCGTCGCCTTGTCGAGCCACGCCTCATCGTGCGCGAAACATGAGTATTCGGGGCCCATGGCCACTCTCGATCGTGACGGGCTTTCTCGGCAGCGGCAAAACCACTCTGATCACGGGGCTGCTGCGGCGCGCGGACATGGCCGACACGGTCGTGATCGTGAACGAATTCGGCGAGATCGGTCTCGATCATCACCTGATCCGGCAGGTGACGGATCGAGTGATGCTTCTGCCAAACGGGTGTCTTTGCTGCACCGTTCGGCAGGACGTCGTCCACACCTTGCGCGACTTGCACCGATCCTGGCTTGCAGGCGAGATCCCCGATTTCCGTCGCGTTCTGGTGGAAACCACCGGCTTGGCCGACCCTGCACCCCTCATCGCGGCGCTCGCCGGCGATCCGCTTCTGGCCGATGTCTTTGCCCTAACGAACGTCATCACGGTCGTCGATGCCGAATATGGTCTGCAGCACCTTGCCCGGCACGCGACATGCTGGCAGCAGGCCTGCGTGGCCGATCACCTGGTGATCTCGAAATGTGACCTGGCCGGGCGCGACGAGATCACGGCTTTGCGGCAGCATCTCACAAGCATCAACCCGCTTGCTCCGCTCCGACAGGTTCCAGCGAACGCGACACCGGACTTCCTGTTCGAGCGCACCGCCGAGCGCCCGACCCGCTCCGCACATTCCTGTGTGCCAGTGCCCGGTCACCTGGCGCAGATCAATACACTCGTCTTGAAACCCGACGGGCCACTCTCGTGGCGCAAATTCCAGATCTGGCTGAATGAGCTGCTCGACCGCCTCGGCCCCGATCTCCTGCGCGTGAAGGGATGTCTTCTCTTCGATCATGCGCTGGAGCGGATGATCATCCAGGCTGTCCACCAGACCTTTTATCCGATCATCGAAGCGCCGGGCCAGATGGAAGACGGATCCGAGTTTCTCGTTCTCATCATCCAAGGGCACCCCCCGACCGCCATCGTGCGAGACTTCGCGGCATGTCGGGCAGGCAATTGGACTAGAAACGGAATATGACCTTCACGACGTCGCAGCCGCGCAGCTTGCTAATCGATCGCAGGTCGAACATGGCGCGGCGATCAAGCCAGAACCGTATGGCCCAGACCTGCTGCGGTTGCAGAGCCCGCTTGGCGCCGAGCTTCCGGCCGGCGTTCCACGGGCGCCTACCTTCGACGGCCGGAGCGAATTCAGAGGGTCCCATTGCGGCGTCAGCGTCTTCGGGCAGGTCGCGTTCGTAGCTTATGGCGTGGCGGTCGTCTTCTTCCCGGCAGTCGTCAACGGGGTGGGCAACGTGCCGCGGATCTACATCGACAACGCCCGCGCATTGGGGGCGTCGCGAAGCCGGCTCGACCGGACCGTGATCCTGCCTGCCATTCTCCCGGAAATGCGGACGGCCGTACTTCTGGCGCTCGGCACCTCCTGGGCCGCGGTGATAGGGGCCGAGTTCCTGACGGCGCAATCCGGCCTGGGCTTTGTCGTGGTCTACTCCCAGCAGTTCGGCTATCTGGACCGCATGTTCCTCATCGCCTTGATTATCGTGGCCTATGCGTCACTGAGCTTCTGGGCCGCCAACACGCTGTTTTCGCACCTGACGCGCTGGGCCCAGCCATCGGCCTGAGCGACAGGCGAACGAGGGGGTCCGGGCATCCGCGCCGGACCGAAACAGGAGACCAGGTCTTGATCCAACGCTTGAAAAGCAATGCCCGCATGAGCCAAGTCGTCACCTTCCCTCTGACCGGCTCCATGGTGATCCTGGCCGGGCAGGTGGCGGACAACCGGAGCTTGGATGTCGCGGGTCAGACCCGGGACGTGCTGTCCAAGATCGACGGCCTACTCGCCGAGGCGGGCGTCACCAAGTCCGAGATCGTCTCGGCCTATGTTTGGCTGACCGACATCGCTACCTTCGACGAGATGAACGCCGTGTGGGACGCCTGGGTGGCCCCGGGCCACACGCCGGCCCGCGCCTGCGTGGAAGCCAAGCTGGCCGATCCCAATCTCAAGGTCGAGATCCAAGTCTACGCCGTGAAGGCGTGAGGGCGTCTCGCCTCGAACGGGGAGGAGCTATTTTGGCCACCCCTCATTGACGACTGAATGGCGACGATCGAGCAGTCTGGGGCGAACTTCGACAGAAAGAAGCTTCGCGCCGAATTGCGTGAGGTCCCCTAGTTGAGTTGGGCGTCCATTTCGCCGCATCCAATCGAAGGGATTTCACCTGCTTATCGGTTGGGAACCTGCTCCAGAAGCGATGTCGGTCCTGGGGCATGGATTTCTGCATTTCTCGTCAGTGGTTCTCGGTGCCCGACCGGGCTGTGGTTCAACTGCGGCTGCCGCCACGGCGGAGCCTTTCCAGCAGCGGTTCACCGCAGCAGCGGGCCCGCCGCACTCAAATCGTTCCGGACTGCGGTGGCTGCGAGCGCGGCCTGCCCGACCGCAACGCTGATCTGGTCGAGCCCGGGGACGACGTCACCGGCCGCGTAGAGGCCCGGAACGCTCGTCCGCTGATGCGCGTCCACCTTGATGCAGCCTTCCGCGGTGCGTTCCGCCCCCAAGCCGCCTCCGAGTTCGGATCGGACGTCGGAGCCGAGCGCGGGATAAACACTGTCCGCCCTCAGCCATTTCGAGCCTGCCTGAAAGGCAATTCCATCCGGCCGGAGCGCGAAGTGCGAGGCCGGGCCGTCCAGCACCTCGATGCCTTTGGCGACGAGCTTGTCCCTGGCCTGACCATCCAAGTCATGCGCTCCGTCGGCGCACACCAGGGCGACATGGGGGCTATAGGCCCGGAGGAACTCAGCCTCCTTGACGCCGTGGCCGCCGGTGCCGATCACAGCGACCCGTTTGTCCGTGACCTCATAGCCATCGCAGACAGGGCAATAGCGGATCCTGCCCTGCGCCAAGGCTTCGTCGTGAAGGTCCTCGTCCATGGCCGGTCGGCGGTTCCGGATGCCTGTCGCCAGGATGACGGTGCGGGCGCGGATGTCACGCCCGCTTGTCCTGACACGGAAACAGCCGTCCTCGCGAGCCAGCGCCGTTACGCAACTATCGTGGCACTGCGCCCCATACCGCAAAGCCTGCTGCCGCATGCGGTCGACAAGGTCCGCGCCGGCGATCCCGTCGGGAAAACCCGGCTGGTTGCGTGTGCACGGAATGCGGGCCGCCCGGCTTTCGCCGCTGTCACAGACCATTGCGGAGAGGCGGAACCGCGCGAGATAAGTGGCGGCTGTCAGCCCGGCGGGCCCGCCGCCGACCACCAGGCAATCCACCGTGTCCCAGGTGCTCACGGTCCCGCTCGTTCCCTCGTCAGCTTTGCCGCGCTACGGGCTTTGATTCGATGGACGGCACCGCGGCCTCAGTCGGGCCGGTGCCGAGGGAGGAGGACCGTTGTTGACCAGAGGGGCGGCGCGGTCGCAGCGGACCTGCTGCCCGCTGGTCCTTTTGCGTTTCTACTTCGCGTAGTTGAAGGTCGGTGCGGACTTCAGCTGATCAGCCGTATAGTCGACCGTACCGTGATCGGGATAAGCCATGCTGCGCGGCTGCATGGCGGCAGCAGGTCCACCGTTGCCTCCATTCCCAATAGAACCGGTCGTATCGCCTCCCAATCCGTTGTTGGAGCCGGTCGCAGGCGTGCCGAGACCGGCGCCGCTGGCAGGAGCCATACCGGTGTTAGCCGGCGCACCGAGGGTCTGCGCCGGTTGAGCGGTTCCGCCCACCGGGACCTGGCTCGGCATCGGCGCCTGTGCGAAGTTCACCTTGTCGAACGGAATCGCGACATTCTTTTCGCCGATACCGAGGAACCCGCCGACTCCAACCACCACGTGCGTGATCTTGCCGCTCTGGTCGACGAGAACGTCGTTGATGTCGCCGACCTTCCGATTGTCGGGACCGTAGATGTTCACGCCCATCAGTTTCGAGCCGCGCCACACACCCTCGCTTTCCTGGGCGAGAAAGCCCTCGGACGTGGTCGCTTGCTTGCCTGCGGCAGCACCAGACTCCGATTTCTGGATGTCTTCGGCCATTCGAAGATGCTTCTGCAGGGTGGGCAGTTGCTTTCCGGCCAGCGTGCTTGCCGGTCCGTCGTTGGCGGCGGCCTCCGCCTGATAGTCGGCGATGTCCTTGGCGTGATCGTCGATCATGGCCGCGACGAAGGCGCGGTCGAAGTCGAGGCCCGAGAGACCGGACAGCTTGCTGTGTAACGCACCGGCTTCGGGTTTGACGTCGTCGGACGGCGTGACGTTGAGCTGCTTCGCGACGCCCAGCTTCTCCTGCTTGGCCATCGTGTGATCGTCGACGAGGGTCTGGCCGAAGCTACGCAGCTGCTGCGTGCTGCCCTTCTGCTGGGCCATCTGGCCCATCGCGATTTCGGTATTGTCGCCCTGAACCGCGGTCTTGATGAAATCCTCCGGCTTGGGAGCCGCAAGGGCAACCGAAGCAGTCAGGGCAAGCGATCCAAGCCCTCCTGCGAGTGCGGCATGAAGCTTCATCGGAGTCGTCCGGTTGTTTAGCCTTGTGCGTCAAACGTACAGACTTCAGGAAGGTTCAGAATACTCAGTAGGGAAAGGCACTAATATAAGTTATACTTTGTTTATAGCCCAGCTTGGATTCGCGATCACGAGGCCGAAAAAAGATGCTTCGCGCGGGGTGAGGGCATCGCCCGCCGTCGACGCAGCAGGCGCGAAGACGTTCTAGGATACCGGCAACGCTGGCGGCGATCTCACCCATCCGTGCAATCCGCCCCGCGGATCGCGCGTCGCTGCGAAGGTCGAACCTGCCGGCGCGGACTTGGCGCCCGCGCCTACGCCGCAGCGGCGGTGCGTTCCATCCATTCGCGATGGCGCCGCTCGTCAGCCGCGAATTCGGCGAAGAACTTTCGCGATTCCGGCTCGGCATCGGCGTGGATGCTCGCCCGCTCGTAGGCCGTGACGGTATCGTCCTCGTTGGTCTTCATGGCCGCAAGGATGGCGCCATCTCCCATAAGGCTGGCGAGCGCCACTTTGCCGGTCGTCAGCATCTGCTTGCTATCGCCTTCGGACGGGGCCTCGATGCGGAGCATGGACGCCATTTTCCGGAGTTCTTCGACGTGCCGCAGATGCTCGTTACGGAACTGTGCAATCTGCTCCTTGTAGGACGGGGTCCCGAGCTTCTCGATCGTCGAGTCATAAGCCGCAATCGCATCGTGTTCGAGGTAGAGCAAATCCTGAACCAGATCCTGGATTGTGCTTTCATTTCCAACGGTCGTAACCATGCGAGCCTCCTGATTGAATTCGTCGAAGCTTGGGTCTGACGTTTGCCCCGAGCCGCTTGTCCTGGACGGATCGCTTCGATCAGCGCCGGCCGCCGCGGGGCGGATCGGACACAGGCTGCGGCCTGCCACCACGGGCCACGTCCTTGTCGATACCACCGTAGGTGTTGGTATCGTTCCCGGTGTCGCCTTCGAGGGTGGTTTCGCCGAGATCGGCCTCAAGGTCGTCCGGCGTCGTGCCCGAGGCTGTTGTCCCCTTGTCTCCGCCGATCAACGGGTTTCCTTTGAGGTCCGCATCGGTCGGCTCCGTGGTCTTCAGCTGTTTCGACATGACTGCCTCATCAGGTTTTGTTCTTGCCCTTGCTGGCCGGGTGCCCTCGCGATCGTCGCATCCCCTTCTTGACCCGATCGTCGCTTCACGCCGCCTTTGGCTTGAGCTCGACCTTGAGCCAGCCCGGCTCGCGGTTGTCGAAGGCTTCGTAAGCCGAGATCGCGTCCTGCATCGGCTCGACCTTGGTCAGTATGGCGACCGGGTCGATCGTGCCCGAGGCCACGAGATCGAGGAGGTGGGGAATGTAGCGGCGATGGTGGCAGTTCCCCATCCGCACGGTGAGGTTCTTGTTCATCGCCATGCCGATCGGGAATGTGGACATCGTGGGCGGATAGACGCCGATGACGGAAAGCGTGCCGGCCTTGGCGAGCGCTTCCACGGCCCAGTCGAGAGCCTGGCTCGGCGCGTCGCCCTTGACCCAGGCGTGACCGGCAGACTCGGTCCCGGGCGTCACGGCGGCAACCGCGGCGTGAAGGACTCCCGTCGCCTTGTCGGCAAGGCCGGTCGGCGTGGCGTGATGGTGATGCTCGGCGTCGACGCCGACCGCATCGATGGCGCGGTCGACCCCGATCCCTCCGGTCAACGCCAGAATCGTCTTGACCGGATCTTCCTTGCCGAAATCCACGATCTCGGCGCCCTGCCGGCGCGCCATTTCGAGCCGATCCGGATGGTGGTCGACCGCGATGATGCGGCCCGCGCCCATCAGCCGCGCGCTCGCGATCACGAACTGGCCGACCGGGCCGCAGCCGAAGACCGCGACCGTGTGGTGGTCCTCGATCTCGGCCATCTCGGCGCCGAACCAGGCCGTCGGGAAGATGTCCGAAATCAGGATGGCTTGGTCGTCGGTGACGGCGTCCGGCACCTTGACCAAGGTCGTGTGCGCATAGGGGATGCGGGCTTTCTCGGCCTGCAGTCCGTTCCACGGTCCGGTCGGTCCGGGGCCGCCGAAGAACGCCGTACCCGCCCGCTTGCCGTGCGGGTTGGCGTTGTCGCACTGCGCGTAATAGCCGGCCCGGCAATAGGAGCAATATCCGCAGGCGATGGTGGAGCAGACCACCACCCGATCACCCGGCGCGAAGTTCCGCACGCCGTCGCCGACCTGTTCGACGATGCCCACGCCCTCGTGGCCCAGGATGGTTCCACTCTCCATGCCCGAGAACGAGCCGCGCACGAAATGCAGGTCGGTGCCGCAGATGGCCGAGGCCGTCAATCGCACGATCGCGTCGGTCGGCTCCTTGAGGGTCGGCTCGGGCACGTCGTCGAGACGGATGTCGCCGATGCCGTGGAAAACGACAGCTTTCATGAATGCTCCCGCGCAGGTGCAAACGAACTCAGGCTTGGAGGCCCAAATCCTTCGCCTTCGCCTCGAACTCGTCGCGAACGTCCTCGATCGTGGGCAGATGCAGATGCCTCAGGTCCGCATGGACCTTCTTGGCCGCCCCCGAGTGGAGATCCCGCTTGAAGTTGGTCACCAGATCTTCGGCCGATCCGTATCCCCGGTAGCGATCGATTTCGGCCCGCGTCTTGTCCTGCACCTGCTCCAGCTTGCGCTTGTCGGACTCCGAGCGGCCTTCGGGCTTTGCCCTGAGCACGGGATCGAACGCCTTCCGTTCGACAAGGCCGAGCAGTTCGCCTTTATGATCCTTGGACATCCACGCAATCCAACGTTCGGCCTCGCCGTCAACGTTTAAACGTGCTCCAGGATCCGGATCTCGCCAGAATTAAAGGTCTAACCTAAGTTATAAAACAGAAGAACAGATACGTTGCTATCATCGTTAGCCGTAGCGGTCTTGCCGCTCGATGACCCCGGACGGCGTTGATCATCTGAGTGCGTTGTCGGACCAGAAGATCGTCCGAAACGCGAGGGCCGATGCCTGCTGCTCCTCGTTGTTCACAGCCACGCGTATGATCGGAGATCACCGGCGGCGGCGCCGTCGAAATCAGACCATATGCCACGGATGGTTGGATGGGGCTCACGACCGAAGGCATGTAGCCCAGCTCCGAGATAGGGATCTGAGCCTAGCGCAACCTGCCATTTGGGTCGGCAAGCCACCCCAAAGGCGGCCTCCGAACGGGCAACGTCCGCTCAATCACGCCGCCGCCCGCTACCGATGGATCGCCACTGCCCGCGCCGGAAACCCGGAGCCGTCCTTGGCCTTGGGCCAGGTCGCCATAATGAGCGCGCCGGCTTCGGGGACCTTGTCGAGGTTGGTCAGGAGCTCGATCTGCCAGCGGTCGCGGGCCAGGATGTAGTGCTCCAGGCTGTAGTCGCCCTTCGAGGTCGCGAAGCCGGGGTCGGTGTCGATGCCCTCGTGGCCGACGGCGGTTGCGCCACGCTGTTCGAACAGCAGCGCCAGGACGTCCTTCGACCAGCCGGGGGTGCGGCAGCGGTTTTCGGCGTCGCGATTGTTGAAGCGCTCGGCATCCGGCCAGCGCTTCGACCAGTCGGTGCGTAGGGCCACGAAGGCGCCCTGCGGGATCGGGCCGTTGCGGGTTTCCCACCCCGCGACGTCGTCGAGCGTCGGCACCGCATCGGGGTCGGTCGCGGCGCGGGCGCTGATGTCGAGCACGACAAGCGGCAGCAGCATTTCGGACACGGGCAGCGCGTCGAGCGTGCGCCCGCCCTTGATGAAGTGCACCGGCGGGTCGACGTGCGTCCCCCACTGCCCGACGAAGCTGTAGCGGTGGACCTGGAAGGCATCCCCCTTCGGATAGTCCAGCAACGCTTCCGATTCCTCATCGGGGAACGCCGCGAAATGCGGCTGCCCCCGATGGAAGGTATGGGTGAGATCGGTGAAGGTCGCTCCCGCGAGATGATCGCGGAAAACGTCCCAGAGGCTCGTGGCCATGCTCACGGCTCCGCGACGTAGCTCGGGGCCGCTTCGCCGGCGAGCGTCAGCTTGCCGTCCTTGACGCCGATCACGGTCACGGACTTGTCCGGAACCGCGATGCCGGGGCGATAGCTGATCGTCCCGGTGACGGCGTCGAGCCCTTGGTGGCCGCAAGGGCATCCCTGATCTTGGCCGGATCGGCGGAGCCAGCCCGCTTGATCGCGTCGGCGATCAGCTTCACGCCGTCATAGCCGAGCGCCGCGAAGGCATTCTCCGGGTCGTTGCCATAGGCCTTCTTATAGGCATCCATGAACGCCTTGACCTTGGGGGTCGCGCCCTCGCCGATGAAGGAGTGCGTGGTGTAGTAGACGTCGTTGGTGGTCGGCCCGCCGACTTGCAGCAGAAGCGGCGTGTCGTAGCCGTCGCCGCCGATGATCGGCAGCGTGACGCCGGCCTGGCGCATCTGCTTGACGATCAGGCCGATCTCCTCGGGGTCGGATGCCGAATAGATGAAATCGGGCTTCGGGTTCATCGCCTTGATCTTGGCGATCTGAGCCGTGAAGGTCGTGTCGCCCGCCTTGTAGGTGTCCTTGCCGACGATCGTGCCGCCGCCGTGCGTGAAGGCTTTGGTGAAGTAGTCGGACAACAACGTCGTGTATTCGGCGCCGAGGTCGGTCAGCAGATAGGCGTTCTTGCCGAACTTCTTCAGCGCGAATTCGGCGCCTGCGGCCGCCTGCACGTTGTCGCCGAAACAGGCCAGGAACACGTCGTCGCCGAGCTGGCTCGGCAGCTTCGGCGAGGTGGCGCCCGGCGTGATGAAGGGGATCTTGGCCTTCTGGATCTGCGGCCCGATGGCGAGCACCGAGTCCGAATCGGTGAAGGCCACGATGCCCACAACCTTGTCGGTGTCGATCAGCTGGCTCGCCACCGTCGAGATGGCGGTCGGGTCGCTCTTGGTGTCGTAGACGACGAGTTCGAGCGGGCGGCCCAACACGCCGCCGGCTGCGTTGATCTCGGTGGCGGCCAGCTTGCCGCCGTTCAGCGTCGGGCCGTCGAGCGACGACAGCGTTCCCGTGAGGTTGGCCGGGAAGCCGACCTTGATCGGGTCGGCGGCGAGCGCCGCGCCGGAGACGCCTAGCAGGAGTGCCGCGGCAAGCCCGTAGCCGAGCGTGCGTCGTGTCAGGTTCAACATGAGAGCTACCCTTCCGTCTGGTTGCGCTTGTCCGAGACCGCCCTGGCGAGACCGAACGTAAGTTCGCTTTCGCCCATGATCCCTTTCGGCCGAAAGATCATGATCAGGATGAAGATGAAGCCGAGGACGATCTGGCTCGCCCCGAACAGGGCCGGAACCGTGATGGGCCCCAGCGTGAAGCCGCGCTCGACCGAGCGCAAGGTCTCCGACAGGATCGAGACGCAGACGACCCCGATGAGCGCGCCCGAGAGCGAGCCCATGCCGCCCAGAACCAGCATGGCGATGAGGTTCATGGTCATGGCGAAATAGAAGGTGTTGGGCGAGAAGGAACCGAGATAATGGGCGTAGAGCGAGCCTCCGACACCGGCGAAGAAGGCGCCGATCACGAAGGCGAGAAGCCGTGTGCGCAACACGCCGATGCCGACGGCGCTGGCCGCGATCGTGTCGTCGCGCACGGCTTTCATGGCGCGTCCCAGCGGTGAGGAGACGAGGCGCGCGAGGACGAGCAGGGTCACGGCGAGCCAGCCGAATGCCCACGGCAGGGTGGTTTCGAGGGGCACGCCCGTGAAAGTCCGCGCCCCGCGGGTAAAATCCGCCGCGTTGATCACCACCACGTTGACGATGATCAGAAAGCCCATCGTGGCGACCGACACGAAGTAGCCGGAGAGCCGCATGAGCGGGTAGCCGACGATCACCGCCAGAATTGCCGCGAACACGCCCGCCGCCAGCGTAGCGGGCAGGAAGGATAGGGAAATGCCCTTCAGAAGGACTGGCAGGTGCGGCAGCAGCGACGCTTTCTGCTGCGCCGTCAGCGACAGAATGCCGGACACATAGGCGCCGGCGCCGATGAAGCCGACATGTCCGAGCGAGAAGACGCCCGTGAAGCCGCTGCCGAGCCCGAGCGAGAGCACCAGGATCGAATTGAGGGCGATGAGCAGGAGCACACGTTGGTAGTAGTCGCCGACGACCGAGGGTGCGCCAAAGGCCACGACGGCCATGATCACCAATGCCGCGAGGACGGCCGCAAGGATGCGGAACTCGCGGGTCATGGCGTCACCCAGCTTAGCCTGCGACCGCTTGTTCCGCCGTCGCAGCACAGCGGCTGGTCCCCATCGCCCCGCTTGCGGGGAGAAGGTGGCCGAAGGCCGGATGAGGGGCGCTGTGTTCCCACTCCCCTCACCCCCGCTTCGCGGACCTTTTCCCCGCAAAAGCGGGGCGAAGGGTAGGTCCGAGACGCTTCAGGCGCACTCACAGCTTGATCTCCCGGTTGGGCTGCAGCAGGCCGCCGGGGCGGAACAGCAGGAAGGCGATCAGCAGGGCGAAGACGATAGCGTCGCGGTAGGGCGTGATGGTGTCGGGCAGGAAGGCGGTGATGAAGATCTCGAGCGCGCCCAGCATGTAGCCGCCGACGAGGGCGCCCGCGATCGAGCCGAAGCCGCCGATGATGGCGGCCACGAAGGCCTTGAGCAGTGGCGTGAACCCCATCTGCGGCTGCACCACGCCGGCCTGTGCGGCCCAAAGCACCCCCGCCAGTCCCGCAAAGGCCGAGGCGACCAAGAAGGCCGCCACGATCAGGCGGTTCACGTCGAGCCCGACGAGCTGCGCGGCCGACATGTCCTCCGCCGCTGCTCGCATCCCGAGGCCCACGGTCGTCCTTGTGATGAACCAGCCCAGCCCGATCAGCGACACGAAGGTCAGCACGATTGTGAGAATGTTGATGTTGGTGAAGGTGATCGCGCCCCCCGAAACCTGCCAGGCCTGGTTGAGGACGTCGGGCAGCGGGAAATTGCGGGGTGACGAGGTGAACAGCAGGATGCCGAAATTTTCGAGAATGTAGGTGACCGCGAGGCTGGTCAGCAGCCGCGTGACATCCGGCGCGTTGCGGATGGGGCGGTAGGCGATCCGCTCGATCAGGAAACCGGCGAGCGCCGCGACCAGGATGCCACAGATCAGCGCGGGCACGAAGGGCAGCCCGGCGACGATGAGCAGCACGGCCGTGAAGGCGCCCACCATCATGACGTCGCCATGGGCGAAATTGGTCAGGCGGAGCACGCCGAAGACGATCGAGAGGCCGACAGCGACCAGCGCGTAGAGGCTGCCGAGGCTGACCGCATTGACGATCTGCTGGATGAGATAATCGAGCGCGCTCATTCGGCCGCTCCGAGATAGGCCTGGGCGATGCGGTCGTCCGACTGCAACTCCGCAGAGGTTCCCGAGAGCGCCACCTTGCCAGTGCGCAGCACATAGGCGCGGTCGGCGAGCTCCAACCCGAGCGATATGTTCTGCTCGACGAGCAGCATCGTCGTGCCCTGCTTCTTGAGTTCGCCGAGCGCGTCGAAGATGTGGCGCACCAGGATCGGCGCGACGCCAAGCGAAGGCTCGTCCATCAGAAGCAGTTTCGGCGCCGCCATCAGGGCGCGGGCGAGCGCGAGCTGCTGCTGCTCGCCACCCGAGAGCGTGCCCGCCAGCTGTTTCAGCCGCTCCTTGATGATGGGGAATAGCGCGAACATGCGCTCGCGGTCGCGCGCGATCCCGTCCGGATCCGTCCGGGTGCAGGCGCCGAGGCGCAGGTTCTCGGCGACCGTGAGGCCACCGAACAGGCGGCGACCCTCGGGACTGTGGGCGATGCCGAGCTTGACGATCTGCGGCGGCGGCCGGTTGCCGATCGAAGCACCCGAAAAGGTGATGCGGCCGGCGCGAACACGCGCCAGACCGGAAATGCTGCGCAGCGTCGTGCTCTTGCCGGCGCCGTTGGCCCCGACGAGCGCCACCACCTCGCCGGGGTAGACGTCGAGCGACACGCTCTTCAGGGCACGCACCGCGCCGAAGCTGACTTCGAGGTTCTCGATCCGGAGCAGCGGGGCGGCGTCAGGCATGGCCGAGATAGGCCTCCCTGACCTTGGGGCTGTTCCGGACCTCCTCGGGCGTGCCGAGACCGATCACTTCGCCGGTCGCGAGCACCTGGATCCGCTCGCACAGCGCCATGATGAGATCCATGTCGTGCTCGACCACCACGACGGTGATCTTGAACCGGTCGCGGATGCTGCGGATGAGCGACGCCAGGGTCCGCGTCTCGTTGGAGTCGAGGCCGGCGGCGGGCTCGTCGAGCAGCAACAGCTCCGGCTTGGTCGCGAGGGCCCGGGCGATCTCAAGCCGTCGCTGATCCCCGTAGGGCAGGTCGGCCGCGAGCCGCCTGGCTTGCGCCGTCAGTCCCATAAGGTCGAGGAGGCTTTGGGCCATGTCGCGCGACGCCTCGCTGGCGGCCCGGTAACCCGGCCCGCGAAACAGCGCGGCGAGCAGCCCGACGGGATTCCGCAACTGGGCTGCGGCGAGTACGTTCTCAGCGACCGTCAACGAGCCGAACAGGCGCGACCCCTGGAAGGTGCGGGCGATGCCGCGCTCGACGATACGGGCCGTCGGCAGGCCGACGATCGACTGGCCCTTGAATTCCACACGTCCGGCGGTCGGCTGCGAAAAGCCGGTGATGCAGTTGAAAAACGTGCTCTTGCCGGAGCCGTTCGGGCCGATGACACCCAGAATCTCACCGGAGCGGATCGAGATCGCATGATCTTTCAGGGCGACGAGACCGCGATAGCGCTTCGTCAGCCCCTCGGTCCGCAACAGCGGCGTTCCCGTCGAGGGCGGTTCACCCGTCTGCACGGCCGCCTCCGGAGAACCGTTCGAGCGCCTTGCTCAGGACCCGGGCGAGCCGGTCGCCCCATTCGGCTTGTCCGTCCGGCGTGTCGATCAGGTCCTGCCGGATCTCGAATTCCGCGTAGGGCAGGCCACGGCCTTCGGCATGAATCGGGATCGAGTAATCCTTGGCCATGTTGACCGGGTAGGGTTCGTTGCGGCCGATGACGAGTGCGGGCTCCTTTTCAAGTTCGGCCAGCACCGGCCGGGTGAACCGGTCGTCGGCCCCGAAACACATGCCGACGTGCCAGGGCCGTTGGAAGGGCCGCGCCAGAAGCGACGGCGTGAAACTGTGCATCGAGACGAGAATGCTGTGGCGGCCGCCATTGAGCCGTCGGACGATCTCGTCATGGTAGGGCGTCACGATCTCGGCGATGCGGGCCGCGCGCGCCGTGACGTCCAAACCCTCATTGCCCGGCACGGGCGTTCCGTCCGACACAAGCGCGATGGATTCCGAGGACGAAACAAGCCGGTTGCATTCGGCCACCAGGCGCGAATAGCGCTGGAACACCAGAGGCGCATCGAGCAGGTCGGACAGACGCTCCGACACGCCCAGAATGCCGATATCAATCCCGATATGACGGTCGAGATCAGCCGGCGCCAAGCCGAGGCGGTTGAGCGCCGCCGGGACGGCATTGCCCGCATGGTCGCAGATCAGCAGGAAGGGTGACGCGCGGTCGGCGTTTCTCACGCCGACCGGCTCCGGGTCATTGGCGCCGAGAAGAGATCTGTTCACCACCGCGCCATCGGCCATGCTCAATAGGCCTTGGCGTAGATGCGGCATAGCTCGTCCAGCTCGATGCCTGCAGCCATCGCCAGTTCGCCCCGCTTGTGAAGGAGGTAAGCCTCCGAGAGGACCGGGCCGAGCCAGCCGCGCGCCACGCTGTCGGCTTCGAGGGCCGCGAGCGCCTCGCCAAGGCTGTGGGGGAGGTCGCCGATTCCCAGGCGGGCGCGCTCGTCCGCCGAAAGGTCGCCCGGATCGCCGTGGGACAATGTCGGGCGGGGCAGTCGTTCACGGATGCCCGCGAGGCCCGCATAGACCAGCGCCCCGAGCTGAAGGTAGGGGCTCCCGCAGCCGTCGGCAGCGCGATATTCGAGATTGAACCGCTTTCCAACATCGACGTCCTCCGCCTCCGGATAGGGGCAGATGCGCAGCAAGGCCTCGCGGTCACGGTCGGCGATGTTGGCGTAATAGGCCGACCAGGAGTGCGGTTTGAGGCGCTCGTAGGAAATCGGACTCGGCGCCGTAATGGCGCACAGCGCCGGCGCGTGGCGCAGGATGCCGGCCGCGAAGGCGGCCTGCACGTCGCTCAGCTTCCCGTCGCCGTCGGGGGCGTAAGATACTGGTCTCCCCTCAAGGTCGATCAGGCTGAAGTGGATGTGCACGCCGTTGCCGACGATACCCCGCGTCACCACCGGCGAAAAACTCAGGTGGGAACCGTGTCTCTGCGCCACCGATCGGGCGATCTCACGGAGCTTGACGGCTCGATCGGCGGCTTCGAGGCCGCTTGTCGCGTCGACCGTCACCTCGAATTGCCGCGGTCCATATTCGGGCAGAAAGGTATCTGGTCCGAGATCATTGGCCCGAAGTGCGCCGACAAGATCGCCGATCAAGGGCTCGAGCCCCCGCAGTGAACTCACCGCATAGGAATCGCCCGGCCGCTCGACCGCCTTGTCGAGCCAGAATTCATGCTCGAAACTGGCGACGAGCCGCAATCCGGCCTCGTGCTCAAGCGCATCGAGGGCCCGCTTGAGAAAGCCGCGCAGGCAACAGTCCCAGGGCTCCCCAGCCATGGTGACGATGTCACCGATGATGGTGTGTTCGACGGCTGTGCCATCGGCGTAATCGAGGACGATGTCGCCGCCGTCGGCCGGCACCAGCATCAGGTCGCCACCCGCACCGAACGGCGTCGCGGGGATGCGGCCGAAGCAGTTGATCATGATGTTGGTCGGCGTCCATCCGACACCGAAGCGCCGACGGCTTTCGAGCTGATCGGCTGGGAATCCCTTGCCGCGCACCTGGCCGGCGATGTCGCTGCAGGCGATCGTGACGATCGCCTCACGCACGATCACCCGTCCCGGGCCAAGCTGTTCCGTCAACCGTGATGCTCTCGATCGCACGCCACTGGAGCGGCTTTCATTCAAGCTCGGACGCTATCACGCCCGAAGTTTTTGTTACAAGAACAGCTCTGGAGCGCGATGCCGGAATTTTTCGCAAAATTCGCTCGTATGGTGAGCTTCACGGCTCAAGCTTTGATCTCAGGTCCTCGATGGTCTCGAACCGGGCGCGGGCGATCGGCCACTGACGCATGTCGATGGAGAGTGCGATGGCCTCCACGAGCGCGATCAGCCCGATCAGACTGTCCCAGGGCGATACGACATCCACGCGGGCGCGGAACACCAGATCGGCCACCTCGGCGGCTTCGGACATCCATTGATCGGTCAGCAAGGCCACGACGGCGCCTCGGCCCTTGGCGATTTCCGCGGTGCGGATGGTGTCGGCCTGGTAGCGGCGAATGTCGAACAGGATCACCACGTCGCGGCGGCCGATGTCGGCCAGTTCGTCCGCGCGTCGGGGCAGAGCTTGCGAGAACAGACGCACTCGCGTGCGCATCTTGCGCAGGTGGAAGTCGAGGTGGCGCGCGGCCGGCTCCGTGAAGTCGCCGCCGTGGAGAAACACCTGCCGTTTCTCGTCGGCCAGCAAGGCCGTCAGCCGTGCGACATCGGCCTCGATGAGCATGTCGAACGAATGCCGCACGGCATCCGCAAGACTTTCCGCCAGATCCGCAAAGGGCGACTGCGGACCCGTCGCATGCGGTCGTGTCAACGGATATTCGGCTTGCCTCTCGACCTCTTCAAGCAGAGCACGCCGGAACTCGGCGTAGCCCGAAAAGCCGAGCTTGGAGACGAAGCGCAAGATCGTCGGCCCGCTGACCTTCGAGCGCTCCGCAAACAGCGCCACCGACTCCATGCCGGTTGTCGGGTATCGGGCCAGCAGGGCGCGCGCGGCCCGTCGCTCGGCATTGCTGAGGAGCGGCATTGTCGCAACAACCCGGTCGGCCAAGGTGGCTTGTGAGCGCGGTGGTGGCATTTGCGCTGACTTGGAGGTGCTCATCTGGCATCTTTCGTGCGATGCACCCTCATGGCGACCGGCTCTCGGCCGCAGCGGCTGCCCGCCTAGAGTGCCGCGTTCGTCGAAGTCCTCTCGGAGACACCATGTCGATTCCACCCGTCGATGCCCCGAACGGCGCCTATCGGGAGCGCGCCATCGTTCCCGCCCGCACCGCGCTCCTGAATGTTGACATGCAGAATGGGGAGTTCAACGCCGATCTTCTGGCGCGGTCGCGCGAGCCCGGCACCCGCGAATCCAAAAAGCGCGCCTTCTATGAGCGCGTTGCCGACGTCGTCATCCCGAATCAGGCACGCCTGCAGGCCGCGGCCCGCGGCGCCGGCATCGAGGTTATCTTCACGGTGATCGAAAGCCTGACCCAGGATGGCCGCGACCGCAGCCTCGACCACAAGATCTCGGACCTACATTTCCCGAAGGGGTCATGGGACGCCAAAGTCATCGAGGAGGTCGGGCCGCGCGGTGACGAGATCATCATCCCCAAGACAGCATCGGGTATCTTCAACGCAACCAACATCGAATATGTGCTGCGGAACCTCGGGATCGAATATCTGGTGATCTACGGCGTCGTGACGGACCAATGCGTCGAGTCGGCCATTCGCGACGCAGCGGACCGTGGATTTCTCGTGACGCAGGTAGAAGATTGCTGCGCGGCCGACACGCCGGAGAACCACGCGATGTCGATCGATTCGATGCGCGGCCACTATTGCCGAACCCGCTCGACGAACGAACTGATCGCCGAATTTGGTCGAGGCTGAGCGCGTGCTCCTGCCGATCGGTTCGGCGAGCGAAGTGCGGATGCCAGTTGACAACGGGAACGCGGATTTCGGGCGCTTACCGAACACGTTCGTTGGAAAGCGCGCTGCGGGTTCCTGAAAGCGGAACGGAAGGTAGTGTCAGCCCCCTGGGCCGGGCATCGGCCGCAGCAGGGCCGCCAGCACGACGCAGGCGAAGGCACCGAGCGCGGCCGCCTCGAACCCATCGATATAGGCCAGAACGGACGCCTGCTGGATGACCGCATTGGCCAGCAGTTTCGTGGCCTGCGTGGCGGCCGCTCCAAGGTCGGCGGTGCGGGCCCCGAGGACCGCGCGATAGAGTTGCAGGCGGTCGATCGTGTCGGGAGCGAGCAGGTCGACGTGAAGGCCGAGAAGGTTTGAGTGGATCTGCTCGCGGATCCGCACGAACGTCTGCATGAAGGCCGTGCCGATCTCGCCACCGAAGAGCCGGCTCGTCTGCAGCAATGTCCCGATGGTCAGCGCATCGGCGGGGTTGATGGAGCGCACGACGAGCACGACAAGCGCCGTAAGCGCGAAGCACTGACCGATGGCCTGGAGGATCTGGGACGGGAGGAAGTCGCCGGTGGCCCATTGGCTCGTCAATAACGTCGCTTGCAGACAGGCCACCCCGATCAGCAAGGCGCCAAACGCCAGCACCCAGCGGCCGTCCACCCGTTTCAGAAGCGCGCCGAGCGGCAGGACAAGCGCGAACTGCGGGAGCGCGATGGCCAACAGGACCGGGCCGACCTGCAGCTCCCGGAAGTTCTGCACGACCTGCAGATAAGTCGGGATGACATAGGCGGTCGACAGGATGATGAAGCGAAACCCGGCGAGCAGCATCATCAGCAGCAGAAGGTTGCCGCGGAGCAGCAGGCGAAGGTTGAGAAACGGCGTTCGGGCGACCAGCAGCTCGCGGATCGTGAAGGCGGCCGTGACCAGAGCTCCTGCGGTCAGAAGGCCGTCGATCAGCCCGTTGCGGGTCCAGTCGAGCCGGTTGCCTTGGTCGAGGCCCGCGTACAGCAGCCCAAAGCCGATCGCAGCGTAGACCACACCGGGCCAGTCCAGCTTCTCCAGAAGCGCCGTGTTGACCGGCTCACGGGGTATGCCAATCCAGACGCACACGAGCATTGCCGGCAGGGCGAGGCAATATTGCCAGTTGATCCAGGCCACCGACCAGTGTTCGGCGTACCAGCCTTCGAGCGCAGCCCCAACGTTCTGCGAGAATTCCGAGTTCATAGCGTAGACGGCGAGGCCGTAGACCACCAACCGCGACGGCAAGGTGCGGACGATGAAGCTGATCGTGACGGGGATGAAAGTCCCCGATCCGATACCCGCCATCGCCTGCATAGCGAGATAGGCGGGCAGATTCGGCGAGAACGGCGCCAGGAAGCTCGCCACAAAGAAGAGGCCGATGCCGAGCAGCAGGACACGGCGGACTCCGAAGATGGCGCCGAGGTAGGGGCACGCGACCCCGACCACCATCTGCCCCAGGCCGAAACTGGTCGTGATCCAGGCGCCCTCGTCGAAGCCGGCGTGGAGTTCGCCCCGCAGATCGGCGAGGCCGAAGGTCGTGACCCGGGTGCCGAGCGTGGCCAGCAAGGAGCCGATCAGGACGCCAAGAATGCCGGCGTAGGGCCGCAGGGTGTCGAGCGACAGGCGCGGGTGCGGCGGCCCGTGCGCCTCGATCGCCTTGCCGCAAGCCGTGAGGGGCGCCGGGACGGCGCTCATTTGGCTGCTGGATTGCCAGCCGCAGTGGCGGCTCCGGTCGTCTTCTCGGTCGAGGGTGTCGTCGGTGCCGGCGCCGCGTCGGCCGTCTCGATCGTAGCCACGACCGACATTCCGGGCCGCACCACGGTTCCCAGCGCCGGATCGCGGTCGAGCACGATCTTAACCGGAACACGCTGGACCACCTTGGTGAAATTGCCCGTCGCATTGTCGGGCGGCAGAAGCGCGAATGTGCTGCCGGTGCCGGGCGACCAACTGTCGACGTGACCACGCAAGCGGAGCTTCGGAAAGGCATCGACCGTGACGCTCACGGCATTGCCGAGGCGCACGTTGGTCATCTGCGTTTCCTTGTAGTTGGCGAGCACCCAGACGTTGGGCAGCGACACCACACCGATGATCTGGGCGCCCACGTTGACGAACTGGCCCGGACGCACTTGGCGCTGGCCGACGAGCCCGTCGGCAGGCGCCAGGATGCGGGTGTAGCCGAGGTTGTTGCGTGCGAGCCGGACCTGGGCCTCGGCGGCCTTGACCTGCGCGGCAAGTTGCTCGCCCTGCACATCGAGGCTCGCCAAGGTGGCCTTCTGCTGGTCGAGCTGAGCATCGTTCAGCTGCAATTGTGCTTCGGCCCGCTTCTGATTGGCCTCGGCCTGCTCGACCACCTGCTCGGTCCCGGCAATGCGGGTCTGCAGCAACTGGCGCTGGCGGTTCGCCTCGAGTTGGTAGCGCGTCACATCGGCCTTGGTGGCCTCGATGGTCGCTTCCGCCTGCCTGATCAGCGCGCGCTGCACGTCCTTTTGGTTGGCGAGATTGGCTTCAGCGGCCTTTGCCGTGACGAGATTGGCTTCGGCCAATGCGAGCTGAGCCTGATAATCCGACGGCTCGATCTCGGCGATCAGATCGCCCGTGTGGACGGTCTGGAAGTCGTCGACCGCGACCGTCTGGACATAGCCGGAGACCTTGGCCGACAGCGGCGTCAGGTCACCCGCGATATAGGCGTCGTCCGTCCTTTGGAAGCGGGCGGTGCCGGTCCAGCTGTTCCACTGGCCTGCGACCAACCAGACCAGCACGCCGGCCCCGAGGAGGAACAGCACGCGGAGACTTGGCGCCAACCAACCGTGACCCGTCCGAGAGGGCGGCACCGCTGCTGTCCTGCTCGGGTTCGGCTCCTCAGCGCGTTCCACATCGGGAGAATGGTCGACGGTGCTCATGATGGGCTAGGATTCCTGTCACAGCGTCGACCGCCCCGGAGCGCCACTGCTACACCTTGGTCGTTTCGATGTCGCCGGACAGTTCGCGAAGGCGACTGTTGCCGACGTTAACAGGCCTTGCGGGGGAGGACCGCTATGTTGCGAATGTCACGTGCGATGCTTTGTGGAATGCTGGCGATCATGGCTCTCCAGAGCCAAGGCGGTCTCGTGCAGGCAAAGTCGCAAGAGAAAGTGGCGGTTTCCGCGGTTGTCACCGGCAATGACCAGCGGGTCGGTTTCCGCGCATTGGTGATGAAGCAGGCGATCAGATACAATCTCGCCGGTACTGCGAAGAACGCCCCGGACAATATCGTCGAGTTCGTCCTTCAGGGGCGCCAGAGCCGGATCGATGAGGCGCTGCAGACGATCCGGGACGGCACCCGCAAATCGTCCAACATCGACGTGAAGACGGCCTCGAAGGCCGTCGATCCCAAGCTCGACACATTTAGCGTCGTCGACTGGACGTCGACGAGTTGGCAGATCACGACCCCCTACACGCTCGTCTTCAGGCTCAGGGACACGGACGAGAGCATCTCGAAGGCCGAAGCCAAAAGTGTGTGGCACGATATTTTGAAGACCACCTTGAAGGGGGATGATCTGCAAAAGCTCGGTGACGACGACTGATCGCCATCCTGCAGGTAGGGTGACGTCGAACCAGCGGCCCGTCACTGTGCTTGGCGCGGCGCCAGCGGTGTCCTCGTCAACGTCTTGCGGTACCAACGAGGAGCCTCGGAAACAACGGCTGCCCATCGTGCCGGCAAGAGCGGTGGATCGGCGGGAAGGAACAGCGCGTCAGCCTTCCCTGTGGCCGAAGGCGGCCCGGAGGTCTTGCTCGGCCTCCTTGAGGTGCGCCCGCATGGCCTGGGCGGCGGCGCGCCCATTGCCCTTCCGGACGCCGTCCAGGATCGCCTGGTGGGCCGCAAGGGTCGCCCGGTGGCTCTGGCCTCGCAAGGTGCGGCCCCTCGTCGACATCCGGAACGATTCTTCCAGCGGGGCCGCCATCGCCTCGAGGAACAGCGCGAGCATCCGATTGCCGCTCGAGAGCGCGAGGGCCTCGTGGAAGCCGACATCCAGGCGGTTGAAGCGCGCTTCGGCAGAAACGCGATCCGCGCCGCGTTCGATGTCGGCGACGGCGTCCACCATGCCATCGAGAGCGCTTGCGATCGCCGCGAGGGCGGCCCTGTTGACGCGTTTGGCCGCGAGCGTCGCCGACTGCACTTCGAGCGCCTGCCGCACCTCGATGAGATCGAAGAATGACTTGGCGTCGTGCTGGGCCGCGATGGCCAGGAAATGTCCGAACGTGGCGCTGTCGGGCTCTCGCACGATGGCGCGCCGTCCGCGGCCCACGTCCAGCAGCCCGCGGCCTGACAGCACCTTGACCGCTTCGCGCACGGTCAGCCTGCTCACCGCGTAGGTGTCCGCGAGATGCGCTCTCGCTCGGCAGGCGGGCGCCCGGAACGAGCTCGGTCCGGATGAGGTGCGTCAGCCCCGCCACCACGCGTTCCGTGGCGCTCAACTGACGTCCGTCAGGCACGGAACGCTCTTCGACCATCCGCAGCAAGTTATCAGATAAGCTAGTCAGCGCAACATGCACGGCCTCGTCCCGCCAGCGCGTAACGATCACGCTGTAAAAGGCGCGAACCGACCAGCTGTGCCGGAAAGACTGCTTTACAGATAAGTCAGACTTCTTCTACCATTGTCGGCAATGAGACGACGTCCGAGACGGACGCGGCAGAGGGAGAGAAACAATGGTCCAGGGGTCGACGCGCTTCGCCACAGCGCTCGTGGTATCGACGGTTTGCCTCGGTATGGCCACGGCAGCGCACGCGACCGATCCGACGGCGAAATGGTGCGACGGCGTGCGTATCGCCGCGTTCCCGGGCGGCCCGCAGGGCGGCGTGTTCGCCAACAACGTCTACAACGGCTTCCGCCAGGCGGAACTCGATCTCGGTCCGAAGGTGACCTACTACTTTTCGAACTGGGATCCGAACACGATGCTGACCCAGATCAAGCAGGCGATCGCCACCAAGGTCGACGGCGTCGCGACCTACGGGTTCGGCGGCGACGCGGCGACCGACCCGCTGGTCGATCAGGCCTATGCGCAGGGCGACATCTTCACCAGCCTGAACACCTCGCTGCCGGACGCGGAAAAGAAGTATTCCGCGAAGGGCTTCGGCTACGTCGGCGCGCCCAACTACGATGCCGGCGTGGCGCTGGCGAACGAGGCGGTCAAGCGCGCCTCACTGAAAAGCGGCGACACGGCCTTCGTCTGGGGGCTCAAGGGCCAGGGCGGCGACCGCGGCCAGCGCACCGTCGGCGTGATCGACGCATTGGAGAAGGCTGGCGTCAAGGTCATCTACCAGGAGATCGACTCGGCCACCAACGCCGAGCCCAATGCCGGCACCGCAACCTTCGTCGGCGTGATGAAGAAGAACCCGGACATGAAGCTGGTGGTCACCGACCACGGCGGCCTCACCTCGAACGTGGCGGTCTATGCCAAGGCCGCCTCGATCGAGCCGGGCAAGGTGTTCTTCGCCGGGTTCGACATGTCGCCCAACACGGCGCAGGCGATCGAGCAGGGCTACCAGAGCCTGGTCATCGACCAGCAGCCCTATCTGCAGGGCTATCTGCCGATCCTGAACATCTGCCTGACCAAGAAGTTCGGCTTCTCCGGCCTCCACATCAACACGGCTGGCGCCTTCGTGGACAAGAGCAACGTGGCCGCCGTGGCGCCGCTCGCCGCCAAGGAAATCCGCTGACGCGCTCGCCGCGCCCCATCGAATAAGCTGAACCGCATCGCGAGGATGTGATGGCCGAATCCGGGGCCGCGCCAGAGCCCGTCATCGATCTGCGCAACGTTTCCAAGACGTTCGGAGAGGTCCGTTCCCTGTCCGGCGTCGACTTCGTGGTCCACCCCGGCGAGATCGTCGGCCTGCTGGGCGACAACGGCGCCGGCAAGTCCACGCTGGTGAAGACCATCATGGGCTATCACCGGCCCGATCCGGGCGGCGAGATCTTTTTCGAGGGGCAACCGCATCGACGACTGGTCGGTGGCCCGCGCCCGCGGCGCTCGGCATCGAGACGGTCTACCAGGAGCGCGCGCTCTGCGAAAAGCAGCCGATCTGGCGCAACATGTTCATGGGCCGCGAGCCGCGCACCAAGCTGGGGCCTGCTCGACGTCAAGCGCATGCGGGAGGAATCCTCCCGCCTGATGAGCGAGCACATGGGCTTCACCTCGGCGGCCGTGCATCCCGACAACGTGGTCGTGACGATGTCGGGCGGCGAAAAGCAGGGCGTCGCCATCACGCGCGCGCTGCATTTCGATGCGCGGCTGGTGATCCTCGACGAGCCCACCATGGGGCTGTCGCTGACCGAGACGCGCAAGACGCTCGACTTCATCCAGAACATCAAGACGGTCGGCAAGTCGGCGATCTTCATCGATCACAACATCTTCCACGTCTATCCGGTGGTCGACCGCCTCTATGTGCTCGATCGCGGCCGTGTCGCCGGCACCTTCCGCAAGGACGAGATCACCATGGACGAGCTGATCGAGCGGCTCTATCGCGTGGCCCGCTCCGGCTCGCTGCACTGAGGGTCCTGGCGATGACGGTCGAGGCGCTCGGCGCTCCCAAGAACAACCGCGTCCGGCCGCCCTCCTTCCTGCGCCGCTACGGCTCGCAGCTCGGCATCATCGGCGTCGGCATCGCCATGTGGCTCGGCTTCGTGGCCGCCGCCCCGACCGTGTTTCTCGACGTCGACATCTACAAGGCCTTCGCCGAGACGACGCCGCTCTTCGCCATCATCGCGCTGGCGCTGACCTTCGTGGTCATCACCGGCGAGATCGACCTGTCGTTCCCCTCGATCATGGCGCTCGGCACGGCCGTGTTCTGCCTCGTCGATCAGGCGGGGGCTGCCGCAGCCCGTGGCGCTCGCTCGCCGGCTTCGCGACCGGGCGCCGCCTGCGGCTGGATCAACGGCGCGCTGATCTCGCGGCTCAACATCCCCTCGCTAGTCATCACCATCGGCACCTCGTTTCTTTATCGCGGCATCGAGCTGGTTCTGATGAACGGCACCGGCGTGCCGCTGACCGCGGACAAGTTCCCGGTGCTCCAGGCGGTGTTCAATTCGCAGCCTGTCGGCGTTCCCGTTCAGACGCTTGTGGGCGATCCTGTTCGCGGTCATCTGCTGGGTTCTGCTCAACCGCACCCGCTTCGGCGCCCACGTCTTCCTGGTCGGCGACAATCCGACCAGCGCCCGCCTCATGGGCGTCAACATCGTCAGCGTGAAGACACGGGCCTTCATGCTGGTCGGCGTGCTGGCGGTGTTCGCCGGGCTGATGACCTCCTTCGTCGGCTATTACTTCTGGCCGACGACAGGCGACGGGTTCCTGCTCAACACAATCGCCTCGGTGTTCCTCGGCGGCACCTCGGTGTTCGGCGGAACCGGCTCGATCATCGGCACGCTTGTGGCCTCCTACATCATCGGCGCCATCAACGCCGGCATCGTGTCGGCCGGCATCAACGCCTTCTACACCCAGCTCTGCTTCGGCCTGGTGATCGTGCTGTCGGTGGTGCTGCAGACCATCATCGAGCGGCGCGTGCGCCGGCAGTCGATCACCGGATAGCCCGCACTCATGAAGATCACCGGCATTCGCACGCGTCGTGGTCAATGCCGAGATGCGCAACTGGGTGTTCGTGCGGGTCGAGACCGACGATCCGGGCCTGTTCGGCTGGGGCGAGGCGACGCTCGAATGGAAGACGCGCGCCGTGGTCGGCGCCGTCGAGGACCTGGCGCCGCTGCTGATCGGGCGCGACCCGCGCGACATCGAGCAGGCCGTCCGCGTCATGAAGAAGCAGAGCTTCTGGCGGCTCGGCGCCATCGGCATGAGCGCCGTCTCGGGCATCGAGATCGCGCTCTGGGACATCCTCGGCAAGCATCTCGGCGTGCCGGTCTGGCGTCTGCTCGGCGGCAAGGTGCGCGACAGGGTGCGCGTCTATACCCACCTCGGCCTCGGCGACATGCGGGCCGTCTACGAGACGATCGACGCCGCCCCGCTGGTCGAGCGGGCGCGCGAGGTGGTCGAGCGCGGCTATCGCGCCTTCAAGGCCGTGTTCATCCCCTACACGCATTTCCACGCCCCGCTGCCCGAGGTCGACAAGGTCGCCCGCATGATGGAGGCGCTGCGCGCGGCGGTCGGCCCCGACATCGAGGTCATGGTCGACTTCCACGGCCGCCCCGCCAGTGCGGCGGCGGCGCTGCACTATATCGACGCGCTCGCGCCCGGCCGCCCGATGTTCGTCGAGGAGCCGGTGCCGCCCGGCGAGACCGCAGGCGCTCAAGATCGTCGCCGCCGCGACCGACGTGCCGCTGGCGACGGGCGAGCGGCTGGTCGACCGCATCGAGTTCGACGACCTTCTCGCGCTCCCGCGCGGTCGGCATCATCCAGCCCGACATCTGCCATTGCGGCGGGCTGCTCGAGGCCAAGAAGATCGCCGCCATGGCGGAGGCCGCGTCGGTCGGCGTCGCGCCGCACAATCCGCTCGGGCCGATCGCCGGCGTCGCGGCCCTGCATTTCGCGGTCTCGACGCCGAACCACGTGATCCAGGAGGAGATGGTCGGCGCCGTGCCCTGGTATTTCGAGGTGGTGCGCGGTCCGATCCGCATGGTCGACGGCTTCTGGCAGGTGCCGGACGCGCCGGGCCTCGGCATCGAGGTCGACGAGGCGGCCTGCGCCCGCCATCCGTTCGCACCCGAGGTCTTCCATACGCTGGGCGCCGTTCTCGACGACGGCACGATCGTGGATTGGTAGGACGCATGGGTACGCCCCTGTCGGGCAAGGCGCCTTCGCGCGCACAGGGCGGCTGCTGCGACTGCCGAGAAGCACCCGGCAACCGGCCACGCGATTGCTGACGGCCTCGCCCGCCTGAGCTGCCGAGCCCTGTTCGTAGCGACGGACGTGACGGAGGATGCGGCCGTGCCGGAAGCGTTCTGCGCGGTCGATGGCGGCAATAATCTCGGTGAAGGCCCGGTCTGGGACGAGGTCGAGCAGGCAAGACCGCTGGGCGGATGGCGGCTCAGCCAATAGCGACGGTGAGCCGAGTCTCGGCAGCATCGGGTCGTGCGTCGGAACAGCCTTCTGGCCGCAGACCATCTGGGCGACCGGCCCTCTCGATAACCGCGGGAGGCAGAACGAGGACGGCGGCGAGTCTCGCCGAGCCGCAGGGCCCTGACGCGGACGAGCCAAGCCTCATGCCGGGACGGGGTCGTTCGCGCCGCTCGGCGAAATCACTCCCGAGCATTTCAACGAGGTCTTCGACCTCAACGTGAAGGGCTTGGTGTTCACGGTGCAAAAGGCACTGCCGCTGATGGCGGCGGGCTCTTCGATCATCCTCACCGGCTCGACCACTGGCGTGATGGGAACCCCGGCCTTCGGCATCTACAGCGCGAGCAAGGCGGCGGTCCGTAACCTGGCACGCAGCTGGGCACTGGACCTGCGCGGCACCGGTATCCGCGTCTATGTGCTGTCGCCGGGGCCGACCAGAACCGAGCTGGCATTGGAGGTGCTGGGCGCCGAAGGAATGGACGCGCTTGGGGCAACAACACCGATCGGACGCATGGGCGATCCCGCCGAAACGGGCGCCGTTGCCGCCTTTCTGGCATCGTCGGACAGCAGCTTCATGACCGGCGGGGAAGTGTTCGTCGACGGAGGCCTCGCCCAAATCTGAGGCCGCGCGGCCGGCGCGGAAGCCCTTCGGTGAAGGGCTCGAAGCTCAAGTCCCATGGCTGAACGGCAGGCGACCTTTGATCATGCGATCACCGCCCGCGTTTCCGGCCGGCCGATCGAGGCCTGCCCGACAGCTAGCGCTAGGCCGCGCCAAAGTCTGCCGTTTGGATGTTGCCCGCGAGCTGACATTCGACCCGCTTCGTAGGAACCGCCGGAAGTCAGGCCACCGTAGTCTGCTTGGACAAACTGGCGAAGATAACGGCCGACGTCGCGAGCATGAGCGCACCACCCGTAGCAAACACACCGGTCACGCCTGCAAAGGCATAGATCGCGCCGCCACCGGCTGCTCCGACCGTGATCGCGACCTGGACGGCTGCCACGATCAGGCCGCCACCGCTTTCTGTTTCGTCCGGCACCGCGCGAGCCAGCCATGTGGACCACGCGACGGGGATCGTGCCGAAAGCCAAGCCCCACAGCGCTACCAATGCGGTTTGAAGGGGGAGCGCGACCGGGAGAACCACCAACCCGAGCCCGGCAATGGCGATCAGGATCGGCATCAGGGCGAGGGTGAGGCGAAGATTGCGCTCCAGCATGACACCGGCCAGCAGCGTGCCAACGAAGTTGGCGAGGCCGAAGGCCATGAAGTCAATGCGATGCCCTTGATGTCGGCACCCGCGACCCGTTCAAGGAATGGCCGCACATAGGTGAACAAGGCAAAGTGCCCGCTGAACACCAACACGACGCAGAGCATGCCCAGGCTGATCCCCGGCCGCCGGAGCACGCGCACCAACGTGCCTATCCCCGCGTCGCCCAGCGTCGCCAATCGGGGAAGTGCCGCCAATTGGAACGCGAGCGTGACCATGCCCATTGCCGCGGCGAGCAGAAACACGATCCGCCAGCCGTAAAGGCCGCCGAGATAGCTGCCGAGGGGCACCGCGACGATGGTTGCGACCGACACGCCGCTGAAGACCAGCGACATGGCGCGGGGGACCCGCTCCGGTGGCACGAGCCGGATCGCGACCGCAGTCGCCATGCTCCAGAACCCGCCGAGCGCGATGCCGAGCAGGACGCGGGCCAGCAGGAGAAGCAACAGGTTCGGCGCCGCCGCCACCAGCAGGTTTGACACAACGAGCAGAGCCGAGAATCCCATGAGGACGAGCCGGCGATCGAGACCGCGCGTGACGATCGCGGCCAGCAGGCCGGAAAAGAACGCCACGATAGCGGTGGCCGTGACAGCCTGTCCGGCGAGGCTTTCCGAAACGTCGAGCGAGCGCGCGATCGGGGTCAGCAGGCTCGCAGGCAGGAACTCGGCCGTGACCAAGCTGAAGACGCCCAGCGTCAGGGAGAACACGGCAGGCCACGAGGTGCGCCCCAAATTGGGCGAGGTCCACGTCTGTTCGGCGTAATCGGTCATAGATGTCTCTAGTTGCAGCGCAGCATCCTGGAAGCTACACACGTGTGGTCAGACGATCTATGTCCTATTGTCCTCATCTTTTGATCGAAAGTCCGGCACATGGCGCCCAACCTCATTCCATCCTCTGACCTGATGAGTGAATTGCTGTTGGGAATGCGCTTGAAGGGTGTGCAGTACCGACGCATCGAGATGACCCCTCCCTTCGGCCTCACCTTCGGGACCGAGCCGGGGCGAGCGCAGTTCCACTTCGTGGCGACCGGCACGATCGTGTTGAAGGACGGTGCCGGCGTCTTCCATGAACTGGCGCCTGGCACGGCAGTGTTTCTGCCTCACGGCGGCGCCCACCAACTGCTTTCAGCCGCCAACGCACCCGCACAGGACATCGGCACTTATGCGGCCAAGCCGGTGTGCGACGGCGTATGCAGTATCTCAGCTTGCGCCGGGGAGCCGGGCTGCCCCGATAATGCGATGATCTTCAGCAGCTGCATGGATTTCGAGCTGGGCGCCATGCAGGGCCTCGTCCGTCTGATGCCCGCTGTCATGCTGGTCGGCACGCTTCCCGATCGGCATCCCGAGATCCCGGCGATCCTCAGGGCCATGGAAGCCGAGGTCTGCGGCCGCCGCGTGGGCTTCGCCGGCATCCTCGCCCGGCTCGCGGATGTCGTGTCCGCCATCATTGTCAGGAACTGGGTCGAGTGCGGCTGCAGCAATGCGTCCGGTCTTATGGACGCGTTGCGTGATCCGCGGCTGGCCCGGGCCATCGCGGCGCTCCATCGTGAGCCCGGGCGGAACTGGACCGTAGCGGCGCTTGCGGCCGAGGCCGGGAGCTCGCGCTCGGTTTTCGCCGAGCGGTTTCAACGCCTCACCGGCGTTCCGCCGCTCCATTATGTAGCCGAGCTGCGCATGAGCCTGGCGTCGCAATGGATCGGCACGGACAAGATGCCGATCGAAGCTGTGGCGAATGCCCTCGGCTATGCATCGCAAGCGGCGTTCGGTCGTGCCTACAAGCGTGTCACAGGCCGTCCGCCCGGTGCGGTCCGGATTCTGGCCGATGCCATACAACGGCGTACCCTCAACGCCGCAGAGTAAGTATCGCCTATAGTGGCAGGCAAGGACCCGCGACCGGGTTCCGCTAAGGCCGAGCCAAATTGCGCCAGGCTGCCTTTGGCTGGTCGCCAGCTTGCGGAGACATTGGCGATGATCGAGCCGATGGTGCAGATCATTCTCGACAATTCATAGTACCCAAAATGACAGGACCTCTCGATCTCCTGATGTCGTGCTCTGACGCCTCGTGAAAACCGGCGGTGCGTCGGCCTTCGCCGCTGGCGCCGCGATGCTGCCGCCATGGCCAGCACCGGAAGGGACCTGATCCTGGCCTCCCATGCCGCCGTGGTGCTCGCTGCCGTGGCATGTCTTCTCGCGGCCGCGGCCAGTCTGGCAATTCGAAGAAGCGGAATGGCAAGGGTTTAGCGTCCAATCCTGGCCTCAACCGGAGAGCGGATCGACGCTGCGGCCACCGATCAGGAGCTTCCACCACCGTAGGAGCACAGCGCCAACACCGATCACGTGCTGGCCTGAAGGCGGACATTCGGCTTCGCGCCCGACTTCGACGTTCAGCGCTTCACGGCTGTTCCCCTGAAGCAGCCGTTCCAGTGTGCGCTAGAAAGCCTGAGAGGTGTGCGCGACGTATCGAAGTCATAGTTGGGACCACCCCCCATCGACCGGAATCTCAAGGCCGGTCGTGAAAGTCGCATCGAAGGCGAGGAAGAGGACGACCTTCGCGATCTCCTCCGAGGTCCCGAAGCGCTTCATCGGGATGATGCCGACGGTGTGCTCCTTGACGTGAGTACGCATCTCTTCCGTAGGAAACACCTTGTTCAGGATGCCCGTGTCGATGGGGCCGGGCGACACCGCGTTGACGCGGATCTCCTGAGGAAGCAGCTCGGCGGCGAGCACCCGAGCGAAGGATCGCAGCGCAGCCTTGGCGGCTCCGTATGTGGCTTGGCCCGGCAGTCCCTTGACGTTGGCGACCGAGGTCGTGAGGACGACCGAGCCTCCCCGATTGATCAGCGGCGAAAGCTTTTGGACCGCAAAGAACGGGCCCTTGGCGTTCAGGTTGAACATCTCGTCGTAGATGTCCTCCGTCACGTTCGCGAGAGGCGTTGGAATGCTGAACCCGGCGTTGACGAAAAGGAGGTCGATGGTGTCGAACTCTGTCTTCACCTGAGCGGCGAGGGCATCAATGTCCGTCAACGATCGCGCGTCGCTCGAAACCACGATGGCATCCGTCCCAAGCTCTTGCCGTGCGGAATCCAGGCCGGCCTGTGAGCGACCCGTCACCAGAACGCGTGCGCCCCCCTCGAGGAGCATCTTCGCCGTCGCGAGCCCCATGCCGCTGGTGCCACCGAGGAGCACCACCTTTTTATCTTGATACCGGGCCATTCGTATTTCTCCTCGGAACGCCCTTGGCGTCTATGGGTTTTGGACAATTCCATATGAAAAGTTTGCGTGATGCTGGTGATAAAGCGGATTTCAGACCCGTTATTCTGAATGCAGAAGGCACTCCTGGGCACCTGTCGCTCCGCATCACCCGCTAAGTCGGATCGCCGTGACCGACGCTCCTTCAGGACACCGCGCTCAAGCTTGCGGGACGAGCCAAATCGACGCCGGAGACCTTGACGACGGCCTGCCACGCGGCTTCCTGGCTGGCGCGGTCGTGGAGGTGCGGCTCGCGCTGCAGCTCCATTGGGCCTGAGAACTTCCCTTTGGCCGAGGCGAAGAATTGCCCTGAGACGTCGGTTCCAAACTCCGACGCCTGGATGTAGCGACCGGCCGCAGTCTCCGGCGTCTGATTCATCCCGGGAATGAGGTTCACGATGGGAATCATCAGATACTTCAGCAACGGGCCAGCGTTTCGCGCGACCTGGGTGTCGTTCGACGCACCGGGCGAGATAGCGTAAACGGCCATGCCGGAGGGCAGCCGGCGCGCCAGCGCCGCCGCCCACCAGGCGATAATGAGCTTCGCGTCGGCGTACGCAGTGTTGGGTGAGTACTTCACGTTTGGGCTGCTGCGAATGAGGGCTTCAGCAGCCGCGGTTTGGTCGCCC
>CAWGMF010000013.1:0-174904 GCA_963823605.1 uncultured Alphaproteobacteria bacterium
ATCGTCACGTTGGTGCCCGACTGGCTCTCGCAGCTGGCCTCGCCAGGACCGGAGAAGTGCAGAGTGGAGCCGTCTTGAGGGCACACAGCGCTGACCAGGGTCTCATCTGCGCCGCATGCCGCTTTCGGCTGATCATTTAGAACACGGAAAGTAGGTCCATCGCCCTTGGGCCCTTGCGGTCCAGCAGGACCGGTATCGCCTTCGGGTCCTGCAGGGCCTGTCGCTCCTGGTGTTCCTTCTGGTCCGGCCGGGCCTACCGGCCCAATCCCGCCTGCCTCACCCTTCGGTCCTGCTGGACCGGTGTCGCCGGGGCGGCCCTCCGGTCCCGCCGGACCCGTCGCGCCTGGTTTCCCTTCAGGACCAACAGGACCGGCACCACCCGCCTCGCCCTGGGGGCCGGCAGGGCCAATTGGACCAGCTGCACCGACCGCGCCCGGGGAGCCTGTATCGCCCTTTGGTCCCACCGGTCCGACTGGTCCTGCTTCGCCCTGTGGACCAGCGGGACCGGTTACCCCGGCAGGACCCGCAGCCCCAACGTCCCCCTTGTCACCTTTCGGGCCGGCCGGCCCGGCTGGGCCAGCATCGCCCTGCGGACCCGCCGGTCCTGTAATTCCGGCCGGGCCGGCGGGTCCAATCGCGCCGGCTTCGCCCTTCGGGCCGGCCGGGCCAGTTTCGCCTTTGGGGCCTGCGGGGCCGACAGATCCCGTATCTCCCTTTGCGCCTTGGGGTCCAGGCGGACCTCGTTCTCCGTTGTCTCCCTTCGAACAAGCGGCGAGAGCCAAAGCAGTGCAGAGTGCCACAGCTGCTACGGACTTGTTCATTTCCATTCCTCCCTGGGCCCAGCGCCGCCGAATACGTCAGGGCTGAGTTGTTGGCCTATCATTGCGCAGGATGGCGGAAGGGCAAAGGATTTGGTGTCGGCTTAGTCGCGCCGCCTTGTGCGCAGCGACCCCGGGCGAGCCCAAGCAGCATGCCGGGTGCGAGCGCCGACTTAGGGAAGCTCGAGCGGCGGCTCGGTGTCGTCCCCATGCTTGCGATCCCGATAAGACCGTGACTTGAGCATACGCAGCTCACGGAGTGCCTGGTCCAACTCTCGCCTGATCCCAGCCTGGCGGGCCGCGATCTCTTGCGCAGCCATTCGCAGCTGTCGAATTCTCGCCACTGCGCTCTGGTGGTCACCGTCCATAACCACGCCTCGGGAGACCTCGATTCGACTCCGAGCTGATATCGCGGTTTCACAACAAAGTTGCCGATCATGCGCGCTGCGGGTTGTGTGCGTGATTTCCAGCCCTCAGCTCTGCCAGTGCGGCGGCGGCCGCGGCCGGTCCTATCTAGTGACCAAACCAGCGGACAGAGCAGACCTGGACGATTCCCGATCCGCAGCACATGTGGCCTGAGAACAAAGAGACGGCCCGGTCAGCTGTCACCAAACCCGGCCGTCGAAGCACCTCTTCGAGGGTTCAGGCCGGCCCGAGCACCGGCTCCGGCTCGCCGACCACAGTGCGCGGTTGCCCATGCGGTTCGGCCGATTGCTGTGCAGTGCTCCGCTTCGTGGCATCGCGCCTCTGCCTGATCGGCTATTGAGTGATGCGGCGGCCGAGCTCGGCCAATCTCTTTAGAAGCTCTGCCAGACCAGATAGGCTAGGCACTCGGGTGGCCCGGCGAACATCGGCTTGAGCGCCTCGTTCGTGCTGCCCAGAACCGTCGCCGCAAGTTCAAAGAACGGGCCGCGGAAGTAGGCTGCGTCGAGCAGGGCGTTAGAGCTCGTCGAGCTTGGATTGCAGTTCGTCCGCGACAGCAAGCCGCCGCAGCTTCGGAGCGCTTGGTTCAAACCGGCAGCGACACTTTGGAACATGGCCTGCAATTTCGGACCGGCTCACCCTGGCCTTCGAAGTGGTGGAGAGCCTTTCACGTGAACTCAGATGCTGGTCCGTCTTTCGCTGTGCGTCCTGGTGCTCCTACCCGCCCCTGCGGCTTGGGCTCGAGCGCCCGACGAGAGAGAAAGGCGCGAGCACCTGCTCCCGCCGAGCCAGACGCGTCATCGAAGCAGGTCGTCGAGCTGCCTGGCCGCACGCTGCATTTCACCGCGACGGCCGGGTTTGTCAGACTTCTTGACCGGGCCGATAAGCCTGAAGTGGACATCGCGACCACGGCCTACACGCTGGACGGCACCGACACGGCATCACGCCCCGTGACGTTCGTTGTGAACGGCGGCCCAGGAATGGCTTCAGCCTGGCTCCAGATGGGAGCGGTCGGACCCTGGCGGATACCGATCTCCGTTGGTCCCTCCGCGCCATCGGAACCTGCCCCGAATGCGGACACGTGGCTCGATTTCACGGACCTGGTGTTCATCGATCCTGCGGGCACAGGTTTCAGTCGCTTCATCGCCACCGGTGACGATGTTCGGAAGCGGCTTTGGTCGGTTGATGGTGATATCGATGCGCTCGCTCAGACGATCCGCCGATGGCTGGACAAGTCCGGACGCGAGCTCTCTCCCAAGTTCTTGCCTGGGCGAAAGCTACGGCGGCTTTCGGGCGCCACGGCTTGCGCGCAAACTTGCCGAAGACGATGGCGTCGGCCTGCGCGGGCTGGTGATGGTTTCGCCGCTGCTCGACTACGGCAACCGCAGCGCGGCCTTCGACCTGTTCAGTGACGCCGCAGCACTCCCCTCTATCGCAGCAACCGTCCGCGCTGAAACGGGACGTGAGGTCTCACGTGAAGATCTGACCGACGCCGAGGCATACGCGTCCGGCCAGTTCCTCGCGGACGAGCTTCGCGGGCCGGCAGATCCGCAGGCTTTGAGCCGTGTCGTGGACCGGGTGAGCGCCCTGACGGGGCTGAGCCCCGAGTTGGTCCGCCAGCATCGCGGGCTGATCAGCGGCCGCTTATTTGCCCGTGAGCATGATCGAGCCGCTGGGAAGCTGGACAGCGTCTACGATCCCACGGTGGCGCTGCCGACCCGTTCCCCGAGTCTGAGGGGGAACATCGGGCAGATCCAGTTTTGGATGGCTGGAAGGCCCCGCTGACATCGGCGATGCTGACCGTCTATCGAAAGCTGAACTGGCATCCCGATGGAGCGGTCTACCATCTCGAGAACGATCAGGCAGCGCGCGAATGGGACTACGGGCAGGACTTCATGAAACCGGAGTCGTTCAGTGCGTTCAGGCAAGCACTCGCACTGGATCCTCGGCTGCACGTGATCATCGCTCACGGGCTGTTCGATCTGGTGTGCCCCTACTATGCCACGCAGCTGCTGCTGAACCAAATCCCGCCTGCGGCCGGAAGAGACCGCGTCAACCTGCTGACGCTGCCCGGCGGCCACATGTTCTACAGTCGCGATGAATCCCGCCGTGCGCTCCGGAATGAGGCTGAGAAACTGATGGGCGGACCGCCGTCACCCGAATGAACTTGTCCATTCGCGGCGTTTATCGGGAGCTCGTAAGTCACTGCAAGTTTGCTGGTACCCGGGTTACAAGCTGCCGGACGGAGGCGACGCCGCTATTGAGCTGAACGCGTCAAGCAATGGGGGACCGGCGAGATCCGAACAAGGTCGATCCGCTGAAGCTGTTGTACCGACCGAACTGGCAGGAGTCCCCGCAAGAATCGCTGGTGTGAGACAAGCGTCTGAGGCCCAGGATACGATCCGCAGCTAAGTCTCTGATATGATTGGCGCGCCCAAGGGGAATCGAACCCCTGTTTTCGCCGTGAAAGGGCGACGTCCTAGACCGCTAGACGATGGGCGCGGACGTGGCTTGCCGAAGCACCGCCAACCCTGCGGCTTATAGTGCCGGGTCTGGAGCGTGGCAAGCGAAGGCGCGTGCGCCACAGGGCATTCGCGGTGTGGCCCGTCAACCCGGTCCCGAAGCCAGCATCGCTCTTGCGGAGCTGGCCGGCCATGAAGCTCGACGAGGTGACCTCAATGGACGCCACGCGTGGCTCATCCCCGGCGGAGGACTGAATCGCAGTCGCCGTTACCGCTTGGCGCGGCGGCGGTCGTAGGGGTTGTCGCCCTGGCGCAGCGACAGGCGGATCGGCACCCCAGGCAGATCGAACGCATCGCGCAGTCCGTGCACCAGAAATCGCTGGTACGAGGTCGGCAGGTCGGCCAGCTGGTTGCCGAACAGCGCGAAGGTCGGCGGCCGGGCCTTGGGCTGCGTCATGTAGCGCAGCTTGATGCGTCGGCCGCTCACGGCGGGCGGCGGCGTCTGATCGACCGTCGCCGCGAGCCAGCGGTTGAGCTTGGCCGTGGCGATGCGCCGGTTCCAGATCTCCTGCACCTTCAGGGTCGCGTCGATCAGCTTGTCGAGACCCGCACCGTTCAGACCGGAGACCGGGATGACCGGCACACCCTTGATCTGCGGCAAGAGGCGATCGGCCTCTTCCCGCAGACGCGACAGGCGTGGCGCCCCGCGATTCGATCAGGTCCCATTTGTTGAGGCCGATCACCAGCCCCCGGCCCTCCCGCTCGACGAGGTCGGCAATGGTGAGATCCTGCTTCTCGAACGGGATCGTCGCGTCGAGCAGCAGGATCGACCACCTCGGCGAATTTGGCGGAGCGCAGGGCGTCGGCGGCGGCGAGCTTCTCGAGCTTGTCGTCGATGCGGGCGCGCTTGCGCAGGCCCGCGGTGTCGAAGATCTTGAGCGCCCGCCCGTGCCAGTCGACGGTCGAGCCCGATCGAATCGCGCGTGATGCCGGGCTCGGGGCCGGTGAGCAGCCGGTTCTCGCCGAGCAAGGCGTTGAGCAAGGTCGACTTGCCGGCATTCGGCCGGCCCACAACCGCGATGTTGGACCGGCTTGGTCGGATCGAGCTCGCTGCCGTCCTCCTCCTCGAAGGTCGCGCGCGGAGCCTCCTCGGCGACTCCCTCGTCAGCCAGTTCGGTCGCTTCGGGCATGGCCTCACGAAGCGCAGTGTAGAGATCGGCCAGCCCTTCGCCATGTTCGGCCGACAGCGCAACGGGGTCGCCGAGGCCGAGATCGAAGGCTTCATAGGCGCCGGCGAGGCCCGCCTTGCCCTCGGCCTTGTTGGCCACCAGGATGGTCGGCTTGCCGGCGCGGCGAACGAGGCTCGCGAAGTAGCGGTCGGCCGGCATCACGCCGCTGCGGCTGTCGGTGAGGAAGAGGATCGCGTCGGCCTCCGCCACCGCGGCTTCGGTCTGCGCCCGCATGCGGCCGTTCAGCGTTTCGGCCTGGCCCTCGTCGAGGCCCGCCGTGTCGATCACGGTGAAGCGCAGGTCGCCCAGGCGCGCATCGCCCGCGCGGCGATCGCGCGTCACGCCCGGGCTGGTCGTCGACGAGTGCGAGCTTCTTGCCGACGAGCCGGTTGAACAGCGTCGACTTGCCGACGTTGGGCCGCCCGATGATGGCGACCGTGAACGACGTCATGGTTTTGCGGCGACGGCGGCGCCGGATCGCGCCAGACCGCGCAGCGCCTGGGCACGCTGGCGCGCCGTCAGCGACGCCGTGGGATCGGCCAGAATGGCGTCGAGCGCCTCGCCGGCGGCCGCGTTGTCGTTGGCCTTCAGGGCGGCGATCGCCAGAACCTCCCGTGCAGGATTGCGCATCGCGGAATTGGCGTCGGCCAGCGGCCGCAGCCGGCTCTGGATCGTTTTCAGGTCCGCGGTGTCGAGGAGCAGAATCGCGGCACGGAGGCGGGCCACGTCCTGCAAGGCGGGCTCGACCTTCGGATCGGAGGCCAGTGCGTCGAAGGCCTGAGCGGCGCCAGCGGGGTTTGTCGTGCCGGTCTGGCTCGCGGCGCGAAATCGCGCCAGCAGCGCATAGCCTGGCGTCCCCGTTCGGCTCAGATCGTCGAGCGCGGCGAGCGCTTCGGCACTCTTTCCGTCGCGATCGAGCTTGAGGGCATCGAGATAGCGGCCTCCCGACGCTTCCTGCTTCTGCAAGGTCCAGTATTCGTAGCCCCGCCAGGCGCCGACGCCGGCAACGATCAGCAGCCCGGCCAGCAGGATCCAGCCCCAGTTGCGGGTGAGGGCGAGCGTGATCTGGTCCTGGCGGACCTCTTCGTCGACTTCCCTGAAAATGTCGGCCATGACCGTTCTCGTTCAAAACACAGCGAGCGATCCTCGCGGATCGCTCGTCTTCATGCGGGCGCTCTGACAGTCGCGCACCGGGGAGTTACCACGCCTTGCGCTGGGACGCGAGGCGGTCAGGCGTCTCGCGTCAGTAGAGGCCGCCCGTTCCCGTCCCGACCGCCCGGTCCGCATCCGGCGCGGTCGCGGCGCCCCGTGGGCCAGCGTCGCCGATCACCGAATAGCTGTCGGGCGGCGCCGTCCCTGGCTTGAAGGCCTCGAGGATCGAGCCCTGCCCGCTGCTCCGCATGCCGCTATGCAGATCGACCGAGATCAGCTTGATGCCGGGCGGCACCCGGAACGGCACGTCGGGCTTGTCCTTGAGGGCCATGCGCATGAAATCGCGGAACACCGGCGCCGCATATTGCGCCGCATAGGCGGTGGCGCCGAGCGAGCGCGGCTGATCGTAGCCGAGATAGAGGCCCACCGCGAGATCGGTCGAATAGCCGACGAACCACACGTCCTTGGCGTCGTTGGTGGTGCCGGTCTTGCCCGCGAGATGGCGGCCGAGCTCCTTGACGGCCTGCCCGGTGCCGCGCGTGATGACGCCTTCCAGGATCGAGGTGATCTGGTAGGCGGTCAGCGGATCGAGCACCTGCTCGCGCTTGTCGACCAGCTTGGGCTCGGCCTGGTCCGACCACTTCTCGGCGTCGCAGCCTTCGCAGACGCGTTCGTCGTGCCGGTAGATGGTGTGGCCCCAGCGGTCCTGGATGCGGTCGATCAGCGTCGGCTTGATGCGCTTGCCGCCATTGGCCAGCATCGAATAGGCGGTGACCATGCGCAGCACGGTCGTCTCGCCGGCGCCGAGCGACATGGACAGCACCGGCTGCATGTCGTCGTAGATGCCGAACCGCTTGGCATATTCGACGATCAGCGGCATGCCGATGTCCTTGGCGAGCCGCACCGTCATCAGGTTGCGCGAATGCTCGACGCCATAGCGCAGCGTGTGCGGCCCCGAGCCTTCGTCGTCGTCGTTGGCCGGACGCCAGATGCCGAGGCCGGGACCCTGGTCGATCTCGATCGGCGCGTCCATCACGATCGACGACGGCGTGTAGCCGTTGTCGAGCGCCGTCGCGTAGACGAAGGGCTTGAACGAGGAGCCGGGCTGGCGCAGCGCCTGCGTGGCGCGGTTGAACTCCGACTGGTCGAACGAGAAGCCGCCCACCATGGCGAAGACGCGGCCCGTATAGGGGTCCATGGCCACGATGGCGCCGGAGATCTCCGGCACCTGCCGCAAGCCGATACTGGCCGGGCTTGCCGTCCACCGGCTCGACGTAGACGACGTCGCCGGGCGTCAGCACCTGCCGCATCGGCTTGTGGGTCCATTTCATGCCGTCGACGGGGAGGCTGCCCGGTCTCGCGGTCCGTCATCGACGTCGCCGGCCTTGTCGCGCGGCGGCTGGAGGCCGATGCGAGCGCTCTGGTCGCTGGCGTCGAGCACGACGGCGAGCTGCCAGGGCTGCACGTCGCCGAGCGTCGGGATGTCGGCGAGCGGCAGCGCCCCAGTCGCTGCCGAGGTCGACGTGGCGGATGGCGCCGCGCCAGCCCTTGGATTCGTCGAAGCGGACGAGCCCGTCGACCAGGGCCTTGCGCGCCATCACCTGCATCTTGGGGTCGAGCGTCGTGCGGACCGACAGGCCGCCCTCGTAGAGCTTCTTCTCGCCGTAGCGGTCGCTCAGCTCGCGCCGCACCTCCTCGGCGAAAGTAGCCGGCCGCGATAGGTGTCGGGCGTCAGCACGCGGGGGTTGACGCCCAGCGGCTCGAGCTTGGCCTTGTCGCCGTCGGCGCTTGCGAGACGTAGCCGTTCTCGACCATGCGGTCGATGACCCAGTTGCGGCGCTCGACGGCGCGGTCGTGCTTGGTGAAGGGCTGGTAGTTGTTGGGCGCCTTGGGCAGAGCCGCCAGGTAGGCGACCTCCGCGACCGACAGCTCGTTGACCGACTTGTCGAAATAGTTCAGCGCCGCCGCCGCGACCCCGTAGTTGCCGAGGCCGAGGTAGATCTCGTTGAGGTAGAGCTCGAGGATCTTTTCCTTCGAGTAGGCGGCCTCGATCCGGAAGGCGAGCAGCGCCTCCCGGATCTTGCGGTCGAAGCTGCGCTCGTTGGTGAGCAGGAAGTTCTTGGCCACCTGCTGGGTGATGGTCGAGGCGCCCTGCGCCCGCTTGTTGCCCTGGACCAGCACCATGAGCGCGCGACCGATGCCCTCGGGATCGACGCCGTTGTGCGTGTAGAAGTTCTTGTCCTCGGCCGAGATGAAGGCTTCCTTGACCAGCGGCGGAATGGCGGCGGACGGCAGGTAGAGCCGCCGCTCGCGGGCATATTCGGCCAGCAGGCTGCCGTCGCCGGCATGGACGCGCGTCATCACCGGCGGCTCGTAGTTCTTGAGCTGGGTGTAGTCGGGCAGGTCCTGCTGGTAGTTCCACACGAGCACGGCGGCGGCCGCGGCGCCGATCACGAAGACCAGCGCGCCGGTGGCGAACAGGAAACCCAAGGAACCGGGCGATCAGCCGCATCAAAACCCTTGCCTCGAAGGCCGCTGCCGAAGCCGCCCGAAGCGCAGGCAGCGACGATTGATCCGCATCCAGGCGGAGATGCAGGGACGCTGCGGCGGTTTTGTGGTTCTAATGCGACGTCGGCACTGACCCAATCACTTTAACATCGGGTCGAACTTCAAACGCTCAGAGATGTGGCCGGAGCACCACAACCGCGGTCTTGTCCGGATCTCCCGTCCTGCAGCTCGGTGACCGTGCCCAACGCCTCCTGGGCCGGCAAGCGTGTCGACGAAGAAGGCGTCGATGGAGGCTGCGATCGAACCCGTCGCCTTGTCCCGCCAATCGGCGGAGGTCAGAGCGGCGACGTCCTTCTCGCTCGACAGGTAGCCGAGTTCCAGCAGCACGGAGGGCACGTCGGGCGCCTGCAGCACCTTGAAACCCGCCGAACGCTCGGGGTTGCGGTTGAGCCGCGCGATCTTTTGCCAGTAGCCAGCCAGGGTATGCTGGAAGGCGTGGGAAAAGGTGCGGGTTTCGCGGCGGGTCAGGTCGAACAGAATGTCGACGACGTCCGTCGCCTCGGGCGCCGATCTCGAGCCCGGCCGCTTCGTCGGCCTGGTTCTCGGTCTCGGCGACACGAGCGGCCTCGGCGTCGGAGGCCTGATCGGAGGCCGTGTAGACGGTTGCGCCGGTCACGTCCGCCGCGTTGCGCAAGGTGTCGGCATGGATCGAGACGAACAAGCGACGCTTTCGCGTCGCGCGCGACCTTCACCCGATCGCCAAGCGACACGAAGATGTCGTCGGATCGGGTCAAAACCACGCGATACCGGCCCGTGATTTTGAGCTTGCTCGGCGAGGGCCAGGGCGAAATCGACCGTGATCTTCTTCTCGATGACACCGCCGACGCCGGCCGCTCCCGGATCGACACCGCCATGGCCGGGATCGATCACGACAACCGGGCGCGGTCTCTGGTCTGATCGGACGCGGAGCGCGGCGGCGACCGGCGCCGGAGCGGCCTCGCCCGCCTGCCTCGCAGCTTCGTGGAAGGCGGCGCGATCGCATTTCGCGAGCTGGATGGTCAGCCGCGACGGCTCGCCACCCGCGATCGGCGCCACGTCGACTTTCTGGATGCGCGCCGGCGCCGGCGAGGTCGATGACAATGCGTGATTTGCCCGGCGCGAAAAGGCCGAAGCGGAAGGAACGGACAACCCCTCCGCTCCCTGCCCCAAGACGGCCGACCTCGGGCGCGATCTGAAAGTTGATGTCGCCCGATTCGACGACGATGCGGTCCGGGTTCTCCAGGACGATGCTTCGCACCCCAACCGATTTCGACAGATCGAATTCGAGGCGGGTGCCTCCCCCGTTCCGTTCGATCCGCGCTGCGACCGCGACCGGCACGTCCGCCACGGCCACAGCCGAACCGACCGGCCCATCGCCGGTCGCCGCGTTGGCGACACCAAGAACGAGCTTCCACACAAAAGCGATCGCGGCTGCCCGGCAGACGGCCCGGTGTGTCGCTTCAATGCGTGTGAGTTCTGCCGCCATGCCTCACGTCCAGGCACCCACCGGGTGTGCTCGCTGGTGTAAGGGATAGGCGGCAAGAGGTTAACCGAACCTTTGTTTGCGGCCGAACCTGGTGTTGCATAGTGGCCCGCCTGCAACAAACCACGTTCCTTGCAAACCATGTCCGACCCTGCTTATGTATGTACCGTACAGGTTCGGTTTCGGCCGTTCGGAATGCGCGTGGCGTGGCCACCGCTCTCGGAACGTCGGCCCGCGGCACGGCCCGCCTCCTCCACTCTGGAGGGTTTTGCGGCGCCGAAGGTGGATTGTCCGCTCGAAAGCTAGGCTCGCTCAGGCCGCACCTGGACGCGTGATCGCTCGCGATCGCATACGACAAGGTTGAAGGCCATGAGCCTCCCGTCCTGGGGAGCAGATTCGAACACCGCCAGAGCGGCCCGCCAGGTCGGCGCGCCTCGCGGCGGCATTGCCTTTCCAGCCATGTCGGCGATCCCGACGGATCGCATCCCGATGCTGTCGGCATCGGTTGTCACAGCTTATCGTTCCATCCCCTCGCGGCGACACCACTCCCGTTCCGGTCACCTTCGCGCAGAGGCGGCTTTGCCGCCCATGTGTGCGCCGACCCTGGGCCTGACGCGCCGCTCGTCACGGACTTATCATGGCCAACAAGATGCTCATCGATGCCTCGCACCCGGAGGAAACCCGGGTCGTGGTGCTACGCGGCAATCGAGTCGAGGATTTCGACTTCGAGTCTGCGTCCAAGAAGCCGCTCCGCGGTAACATCTACCTCGCGAAGGTCACCCGGGTCGAACCGTCCCTACAGGCCGCCTTCATCGAGTACGGCGGCAATCGGCACGGCTTTCTCGCCTTTTCGGAAATCCACCCCGACTACTACCAGATCCCCGTTGCCGACAGGCAGGCGCTCCTCGACGAGGAGGCCCGCGCCCATCGAGAGGATGAGGAAGACCACCGCCCGAACGGCGGCGGCGGCAACGGCGGCAGCGGCGGCGGCAACAGCCATGGCGGTCGTCGAAGCCGACGCCATCGCGGGCGTGACCGCCAATCGAGCGAAAAGCGCGCCGATCTCGGCGACGAGAGCCTTGCCGAACCGATCGAAAACCTGGATCTCGAAGCCGACCAGGCCGAGGCTCAGGGCTTTGCCGCGGGCGATGTCGGTGAGGCCGCGGCGCCCGACCAATTCTTTGTCGAGGAAGCAGACGCCGAATCGGAGCCGGCCGAGCTTCGATCAGTCCGCGCCGGCGCCGACTGTCGCGGAAGCCGAGCCGCCGCTGCCCTTCGAATCCGCGCCCGAAGACAGCACCATCGAACCGGGTCCGGAGTCGCGCCGCGACCCCGCTGCCTAGCGAGTCCCCAATGTGGAAGCCGCTGCCGCCGAGCCCGAAGACGTCGAGCCTGCGCCGCCTGTATCCTTCTCGGAAGATGCATCCGATACGGCTGACGGCGAACATCGAGGACTTGAGCCGCTCGACCGACGACGAGGCCCAGCCCGACAGTGATCATCCAGTCGATGGCGAGGAAAACGGCCACGCCGAGGACGAAGAAGGCACCGTCGAGCAGCTCGGCGGCGATGCGCTCGAGGAGACCACCTATCGCGCGCCCCGCCTGCGACGGCACTACAAGATCCAGGAGGTCATCAAGCGCCGCCAGATCCTTCTGGTGCAGGTCGTCAAGGAGGAGCGCGGCAACAAGGGTGCGGCGCTGACCACCTATCTGTCGCTTGCCGGCCGCTATTCGGTGCTGATGCCGAACACCGCACGGGGCGGCGGCATCTCGCGAAAGATCACCGAACCGGAGGACCGCAAGCGCCTGAAGGCCATCGCGCAGGAGCTCGACGTCCCGGAAGGAATGGGAATCATCTTGCGGACCGCCGGCGCCGCCCGCGGCGAGACCGAGGTCAAACGGGATTTCGAATATCTTCTGCGCATGTGGGAGACGGTGCGGGAGACGACGCTGAGTTCGTCCGCCCCGAAGCTCGTCTATGAGGAAGGCTCGCTCATCAAGCGCACCATCCGCGACCTCTATTCCAAGGAGATCGACGAGATCTGGGTGGCCGGCGAGGCGGGCTACCGCGAGGCGCGGGACTACATGCGCCTGCTCATGCCCTCGCATGTCAAGAACGTGCACCTCTACAAGGACCCGCAGCCGATCTTCGCCAAGGCCGGGGCCGAGGCGCAGCTCGATGCCATGTTCTCGAACCATGTGACGCTGAAGTCCGGCGGCTACATCGTCATCAACCAGACCGAAGCGCTGGTCGCGATCGACGTGAACTCGGGCCGCTCGACGCGCGAGCACAATATCGAGGACACCGCGCTTCGCACCAATCTGGAGGCTGCCGACGAGGTTGCGCGCCAGCTGCGGCTGCGCGACCTCGCGGGCCTGATCGTGGTCGACTTCATCGACATGGAAGAGGGCCGCAACAACCGGGCCGTCGAGCGCCGTATCAAGGACGCTCTGAAGAACGACCGTGCCCGCATCCAGATCGGCCGCATCTCCCATTTCGGCCTTCTGGAGATGTCGCGTCAGCGCATCCGCACCGGCGTGCTCGAGGGCTCGACGGTGATCTGCCCGCACTGCGCGGGTGCCGGCACCGTGCGTTCGACCTCCTCGATCGCACTCCACGTGCTGCGCGTTCTCGAAGACACCCTGATCCGCAGCGCCAGCCACAATCTCATCGTCAGGACCCGGAGCGAGGTGGCGCTCTACATCCTGAACCAAAAACGCGCCAACCTGGCCGACCTCGAACAACGCTTCGAGGTCACGATCATCGTCATGGCGGACGGCGCACTGACCGGAACGGTGTATCACGCCATCGAGCGTGGCGAACCGGCAACGCCGCCGGTTCTGGTGGGCCGGGCCAACGGTCCCGATACCACCGAGGATCTGGACGACGCCGACATCGAGGATGACGGCGAGGAGGATGAGGCCGAAGTCGACGCGCAGGCGGCGCACGACGATGCGCCCCGCCGCGCCGACGGCGAAGAGGGTGAGAGCGGACAGGGAGATCGTCGCCGCAAGCGCCGCCGCCGCCGTCGCGGCCGTGATCGGGAGCCGGGCGGAACACCGCTGGCGGGTGAGGAAGCCGTGGATCGCGATGACGAGGACGTCGAGGAGACAGTTCTCCAGGATGCGACGGGCGAACTCAACGAGGCTGACGTGTCGGGCGAGGCCGACGAGTCGGCCTTGCAGCCCGTCGCGGCCGACACAGTGGAGCCGGCCGATGGTGAATCGGACGGTGACGAGCTCCAGGCGGAAGCGGCCGAGCCTCGGCGTCGGCGGCGGACACGGCGTCCAGCTGGGCGCCCGGCCGAAGAGGAGGCGAATCCCTCGACCGAGGGTGGTCCAGCAAGCTCCAGCGAAGCGGCGGCGGCCCCCCGCCGATCGCGCCGATCGCGTGGGCGGGCGACCGAGGACGAGGCACCAAGCCTGCTGGGCTTCGCCGCGCCTTCGGCGGACCGCGATGTCAGCGCCGACACAGCAAAGGCTCATCCGACCGACGCGGAGCCACCCGCCTCCTACGCCGAATCGACGCAGGCGACCGGCTTGGCCGACCTCTCGCTGCAACCTCCGGCGCCGCTCGAGACCGTAACGCCAGCCACGGCAGAACGCCCGGCGGAAGCGCCCCAGGCGCCTGCCGCTCCCGAGGAGCCGCCGCGCCCGAAGCGGTCCGGCTGGTGGCAGCGCGCCAAGGCAACCCTGACGGGCGAGTAGTTGCTCGAATTCTTGTCGATCGGCTCGGGTCCCAAGCGGGCCGGAGCCGATCGCCTCTCTGAGGACTTTGACGCGGCTGACCCGGAGAAGGAACCCTCGTGAGGAGGGGTCAGCTCATCGTCTCAACCAGCCGCCGGATGAGAGCCCGGGTCTCGGGATCGGCGCGGCCGTCGATCCTGGCTGGGCGAAAATGGCGCTGAAAGGCACGAACCGTCATTTCGGTGTCGTGATCGAAGGCCGCAGTCGTACTGACGTGGTAGCCGAAGCTCGCCAGCAACCGCTTGAACTTCTGCACATCGGCGCCGGTATCGCCCTGCGCGAAGATGTCGCCCGGCAGTTCGTCCTCAATCTCGATCCAGCGGCCCACACCCGCCTCGGCCAGTCGGTGCCAGGGGAACCGCTCGCCCGGATCGCGTTTGCGTGAAGGCGCGACATCGGAGTGGGCGAGCACCCGCTCCGGCCGGATGCCGAACCGGCCGACGATATCGCGGCATAAATCGATCGTGGCGGCGATCTGGACATCGGGAAACGGCGGCAGCCCGAAATCGTGCCCGCCATTGACGATCTCGATGCCGATCGAAGCGGAATTGATGTCGGTCAAACCTGCCCAGAAGGACCGGCCGGCATGCCAGGCCCGTCGCTCCTCGTCGACCAGCTGAACGATGCCGCCGTCCTCGGCCACGACGTAGTGGCAGGACACCTGGGAGGCCGGATTGCAGAGCCAGTCGACGGCCGACGGGCCGTCACGCATCCCGGTGTAATGCAGGATGATCATGTCCGGCGCGCCGACGGAATCGGCGCGCGCCCCGTAGTTTGGCGAAGCGCGCGATCGATCGATCACGCGCCCGGCAAAGGTCGACGGGCCGCCGTCGAAACCACCGCTCAACGGTAATAGGCGAGGCAGATCCGGTTGCCGTAGGGATCAAAGCCAAACCGCGCGCAGGGCGGGGGCGGGGGCGGGGCTGCGTAGACGGTCGGAACCGGCCCGTAAGCTGGAGGAGGCGGCGGCGTTGCAGCGGAGCCCAGGATCGCACCCGTCGCGGCGCCAATTGCGCCCCCGGCAAGAGCTCCGCCAGCGCGTCCGCTGGCCAGTCCGCCGATCAGCGCGCCCGTGGCGCCGCCGAGCACTGCGCCATTGGCGGCGTTCTGCTGTTGAGGCGTCTGACATCCTGACAGGGCAAGCGCGGACGCGAGCGCGCCGGCTGCCAAAAAGGCCTTGTTCATCGTGGCTCTCCCGAGCTCCAGCCGCAAGCCGGCGTTCCAACACCCTTCGGGGACAGAGCGTCCGATGGCCATCGCCGCTCTCCCAAATCAACACGCGACAGCAAGAGCCGGATGGCGCCAGGTCACGCGAGGACGGTGCCAAGGGTAGGATAATTTTGGCTTAAAGTTGTCCGCCTGCTCGCTGGCTTTAACGTTATCTTTACCCTGTCGGACGCTGAGTTCAGATGGTGCACAGGTGTGGGATTTGTGCCACCCGACTTCCATGAGGCATTTTCGATCGAGCCGAAACGCGCAAAGTGCTTCGCGTTTCTACTTGAGGACATGGTTCTGACGCATTCGGTCGCCTGGAATGCGGCCAGATTAACGGGCCGAGAGGGAACGATTTGTCATTCAGCAAGATTGCCGGGTTTGGCGCCGCGCTCGCCCTGTTTCCGCTGACAGCGCAAGCGGCTCCTTATGTCCGGCCGGGTACAGCCGTGTATCCCAGCAGCACGCCGTTGCAGACCACCTCACCTGCCCCGCTGCTCGCGGCATCCTCGACGTCAGCCGCGGAGTCTTCCCTCTTGTTCGGGGTCATTTACGCCACACCCGCCGCGGCTGGCGGTTCGCCGCAGGGAAGCCGATCGAAACCGAGATCGCGCCCTCGCCTGCCGTCGCGAAAGACAAACAGCCGCAGCCGGAGTCTAAGGACGGTCCGCATGAAGGGCCGGCTCCGACAATGGCGGATCTCGTGTCGAAACATGCGCGCGAAAACGGCGTGCCTGAGAATCTAGCCAACGCCGTGGTTCAGATCGAGAGCCGCTACAATCCAGGGGCGCGGGGCGGCAGCGCGCTCGGTCTCATGCAGATCAAGGTGCAGACGGCGCGTAGCGTTGGGTTCGCTGGCGACTGGCGCGGCCTGATGGCGCCCGATACCAATCTCCATTTCGGCATGAAGGTGCTTGCCGACGCCTATAAATCATCGCGCGGCGATGTCTGCATGACGCTTGCCAAGTACCAGTCCGGCCACCTCGCCACGCGTGTTTCCGCAGCCAATCGCGTCTACTGCGCGCGAGCCCGCGCCATCATGGCTCGGCTCTAGGACAACCCCTTCCTTCCCGGTTGCGCATCAGTCCCTAACCGCCTATGCCCGGCGCGCCAGTCGGCCGGACGGCCGCTGCTTCACGCAGAGGAAAGTCCGGGCTCCACGGAAAAACGGTGCCGGATAACGTCCGGCGAGGGTGACCTCAGGGACAGCGCCACAGAAAGCAAACCGCCTGGCCGCCCCTATGGGATCACGGTCAGGTCAGGGTGAAAGGGTGCGGTAAGAGCGCACCGCGCGGGCGGCAACGTCTCGCGGCACGGCAAGCCCCACCGGGAGCAAAATCGAATAGGGGCGACATGGCGCCGGGGAACCGGCGCCAGGCTTTTCCGAGCCGTCGCCCGGGTTGATTGCTCGAGGCGGCCGGCAACGGCCGTCCCAGATGAATGGTCGTCACGCAGGGTGGTCTCGGCCCCCGCCCTACAGAACCCGGCTTACAGGCCGGCTGGCACTTCCTCGCTTTCATGTGAAGCAGACGGGCTCATCGACCCGGCTCGACCGGTGCATGCCGGGCTCGCGCCGAGGGTGCCGGTCGCACCGTCGCCTGAACCCGCTTTTGCCGTCGCGGACCCCATCAGGGGCAACACTCTCTTAACCCTAAACGGGCCTTAATCGGCGGGCTGTTCGCGTCGCGTTCATCGCGCCGCGTCGTTGACGCCCATGGAGGCCCATGATATCCCACGCCATCCCGTTTCGCGCGTGCGAACACGGCCGATCAGCCCGGTGCAACCGTGCTGCGCCGGTCGCAGCCTCGCGTCGCGTCGGAGGTGAGGCGGGGGCGTTGGGAGCCGGCGTTGGATCTGTTCTTGTCCAACTTCACAAACCGGCTGGATGCCAAAGGTCGAGTTTCGATTCCGGCGCCGTTTCGTGGTGCTTGAGCCGCGACGGTTTCGAAGGCCTCTACGTCTATCCTTCGCTCGAGTCGGAGGCGGCGGATTGTGGCGGCCACGCGCTGCTGGACGACATCGAAAAGCTGCTGGCGCCCTTGCCTGCAGGCTCGGAGGATTGGGAAGCTTTCGCTTCGACGCTCTATGGGCAGAGCGAAGTTTTGAAGCTGGACGCGGAGGGGCGGATCGTTCTCACCGACAAGCTCAGGGCCCATACCGGCATCAAGGCCGAGGTCACGTTCGTCGGAATGGGACGGAAATTCAGGATGTGGGAGCCCAGCCGCTTCCAGGTGTATCAGGCCGAGGCCAAGGACCGGGTACGCGAAGCACGGCGGCAGCTCGGATTCTCATGGGGCGGCGGCCCACCGGTCGTCATCGGGAGCACGGGAATGACGGGGGGCGGCGGCGAGTCTCCGGACTCTGTCGCTGGCGGATCAGCCCCTCATCGTCCCGTGCTCCGGACCGAGGTTCTGACTGCCCTCGGCCCGCACGCAGGCGGCATCTACGTCGACGGCACATTTGGTGCCGGCGGCTACACACGCAGCATTCTCGATGTGCCGGGCACGCAGGTGATCGGGCTCGACCGCGACCCGTCGGCAGCGCAGGCCGCCGCGACGGTGGCCGCAAGACTATCCCGATCGATTCACCTTCCGGGAAGGTCGCTTCGGCAGCCTCGATCAGATCGTCGGCGAACTCGGCATTTCCGCAGTCGACGGCGTCGTGCTCGATATCGGCGTCTCGTCGATGCAGCTCGACCAGGCCGAGCGCGGCTTTTCATTCCGCTTCGACGGTCCGCTCGACATGCGGATGGAACTGCGTGGCCGCTCTGCAGCCGACCTCGTCAACCAAACCGACGAGGCGACGCTTGCGGCCATCCTTTATCGGTTTGGCGAGGAGCGCGACTCGCGCCGGATCGCGCGTGCCATCGTGCACGACCGGGTGAGCGAACCCTTCACCCGCACCAAACAGCTCGCCGATCTCGTTGGCCGCGTCGTGCGAAATGCGCCCAAGGGCGTGCATCCGGCGACGCGCACCTTTCAGGCGCTCCGCATCGCGGTGAACGACGAACTCGGCCAGTTGCTGTCCGGCCTGGAGGCCGCCGAGCGCGTGCTGGTCGCCGGGCGGCGTTCTCGCCGTCGTGACCTTCCATTCGCTGGAGGACCGGATCGTCAAACGCTTCTTCGCCCGTGCGGGCGGCCGCGCGGATGGCGGCTCGCGGCATCGGCCCGACGCGGGCAGCGGCGCCGCGGCGAGCTTCAAGCTGCCGTCCGGCCAGCCGGTCGTGGCGAGCGAGCGGGAGGTCGCGTCCAATCCGCGCGCCCGCTCGGCGAAGCTGCGCTGGGGCGTGCGCACCAACGCACGTCCGCTCGGTCTTGATGCCGAACTGCAGCAAGCTGGCCGAACTTGGCCTGCCGTCCGGGAGAGCGTGACGTGATGTGGCGTCTTCTCAACCTCGTCGCGGTGCTCGGCCTGCTCGGCTCTGCGGTCTACGCCTACACGGTGAAATACGAGACCGATCCTGTTCGCCGAGCAGATCCTCAAGGCCAAGCACCAGATCGCGACGAGCAGGACGCGATCGATCGCCTGCGGGCCGAATGGGCGCTGCTGACCCGGCCCGAACGGCTGCAGGCCCTGGCCGAGAAGCGCCTCGGCCTGCAGCGGCTGGCGCTCGGACCAGATCGTCCAGGTCGGCCGACCTGCCCGAACCGTCCGCCCAAGGTCGATTCGATCGGCCGCAAGCTGGCCGATCTCGGCCTCGCCGAGCCCACCAACACGCCGCGCGACCGCAAGGCCCCGGCAGCGCCGCGACCCCGACGTCGGACAAGACCCGATGAACGCCGCCGACAACGTCGAGCCCCTGCCCCCAGCCGGCGCCACCGTCCAACCCGCGACGGGCCCGCCTCGGGCGCTTCCTCGCCAACGTGATGCGGACGCGGCTCGACAAGAGCACGCTCGCGCCTGTGGCTCGTCGCGCTGGCCTTCATCGGCGTGTTCTGCGCCATCGACGGCAAGCTGCGTCTGCTCGGCCTGTTCCCGGACTCGTCCAAGGGCCTGAAGCAGGCCGTCGCGGACGAACGTGTCGAGCGCGCGGCCGGACATCCTCGACCGCAACGGCGAGATCATGGCGACCGACATCAAGACCATGTCGGTCTTCGCCGAACCGCGCCGCATCATCGACAAGGACGAGGCGGTCGAGCTGCTGACCGCCGTGCTGCCCGACGTCGACGCGCAAGGAGCTGCGCACCGGCTCGGGTTCGCGCAAGGGCTTCGTGTGGGTCAAGCGCGGCATCACGCCAGCAGCAGCAGGAGGAGGTCTTCCGCCTCGGCCTGCCCGGGCGTCGGCTTCCTGCCCGAGAACAGGCGGATCTACCCCAACGGCCCGCTCGCCGCCCACGTGCTGGGCTTCACCAATCTCGACAACCAGGGCATCGCCGGCATCGAGAAGTACATCGACGGCCAGGGGCTCGCCGACCTGCACGGCGCGGGCTTCAAGCTGACGCCGCAGGACCTCAAGCCGATCTCGCTGTCGATCGACATCAAGGCGACCCATGCCGTGCGCGACGAACTCGCGAAGGGCATCGACAAGTTCAAGGCCAAGTCCGGCGCCGCCGCCATCATGGACGTCAACACGGGCGAGGTGATCGCCTTCGCCTCCCTGCCCGACTACGACCCCAACAACCCCGTCGACGCGCTCGACCCCAACCACATCAACCACCTGACGGTCGGCGTCTACGAGATGGGCTCGACCTTCAAGGCGATCTCGATCGCCATGGCGCTCGAGACCAACAAGGTCGACGCTGAACACGCGCGTCGACGCGCGCGAGAACCTGCGCTACGGCCGGTTCACCATCCACGACTTCCACGCCGAGCACCGGATGCTGACCGTGCCGGAGGTGTTCAAATACTCGTCGAACATCGGCACGGCCCGCATGGCCATGATGGTGGGCGTGGAGGGCCACAAGGCGTTCCTGCAGAAGATGGGCCAGCTCGACCGGCTGCGCACGGAACTGCCGGAAAACGCCGAGCCGCTCGTGCCGAAGAACTGGAGCGAGCTGAACACCATCACCATCGCCTTCGGCCAGGGCCTCAATGTCGCCCCGCTTCAGGCCATGATGGCGGTCGCGGCGCTGGCGAACGGCGGCTACATGATCAAGCCGACCTTCCTGAAGCGCGACAGCGACGACGTGCGCGCACGAGGCCCGCGCGTCGTGCGGCCCGAAGTCTCCGAGGAGCTGCGCTACCTCATGCGTCTCAACGCCGTCGAGGGCTCGGCCAAGAAGGTCAACATCCCCGGCTATTTCGCGGGCGGCAAGACCGGCACGGCCGACAAGATCATCCACGGCCACTACGCCAAGGACAAGGTGTTCACGACCTTCATGTCGATCGTGCCGTCCGACAAGCCGAAGTACCTGTTCCTGGTGCTGATGGACGATCCGCAGGCGGTGCAGGGCACCTACGGCTTCCACACCGCCGCCTGGAACTCGGGCGAGGTCTGCGGGCAAGATCATGGAGCGCGTCGCGCCGCTGCTGGACCTGCCGCCGAACCTCGACATGCCGACGCAGCCCTTCCCGCCGCTGGCGAGGCTCGGCATCGGCATGGACAACATCCTGCGATGACGCTTCGCGAGCTCTTCGCCGGGCGCGCGCCTGGCGCTCGGGCGTCGCGGCCGGCGATCGCCGGGCTGGCGGCCGACAGCCGCGCGCGTGCAGCCGGGCTCGCTGTTCTTCGCCGTGCCGGGCAGCAAGGCTGACGGCTCGGCCTTCGTGCCGCAGGCGCTCGACGCGGCGCCGCGGCCGTGGTGGCCGAAGGCCGTGCCGGCGCCTCGCGACGGCATGCTCGGCGTCGTCGTGCCCGACGTGCGCGTGGCGCTGGCCCAGGCCGCCGCGCGGTTCTACCCGCGCCAGCCCGACACGATCGTCGCCGTCACGGGCACGAGCGGCAAGACCTCGGTCGCGGCCTTCGTGCGCCAGATCTGGGCCGCGCTCGGGACACCAGGCGGCCTCGCTCGGCACGATCGGCGTGGTCGCGCCGGCGGGCGAGACCTACGGCGTCGCTGACCACGCCCGACCCGATCACGCTGCACCGAGACCCTCGACCGGCTCGCCGGCGACGGCGTCACGCACCTCGCGGTCGAAGCCTCCTCGCACGGCCTCGACCAGCACCGGCTCGACGGGTTGCGCCTCGCGGCCGGCGCCTTCACCAATCTGTCGCGCGACCACCTCGACTACCATGCCGACGCTCGAGACTATCTCGCGGCCAAGCTGCGGCTGTTCGAGACGCTGCTGCAGCCCGGCCAGCCGGCCGTCGATCGATGCCGACAGCGAGGCGGCCGCCGCGGTCGTCGCGGCGCTCGCCGAGCGCGCGGCCTGAGCCGTCTTCACGGTCGGGCCGAGGCGGCCGCGACCTGCAGGCTCGTCGCGGCCGGCCCGACGGCTTCGCGACACGGCTCGCAGCTCGACGCACGGCGGGCGCGGACCGATGACGCTCGAGCTGCCGCTCGCGGGCGCGTTCCAGGTCTCCAACGCGCTCGTCGCGGCCGGACTCTGCATCGCGACGGGCAGCGACGCCCGGCGCCGTCTTCGCGGCGCTCGAGACGCTCGTAGGGCGCGCCGGGCCGGCTCGAACGCGTCGGCGACGCGGAACGGCGCGCCGGTCTTCGTCGACTACGCCCACAAGCCCGACGCGCTCGAAAAGGTGCTGCGACACGCTGCGCCCCTATGCGACGCGCGACGCTCATCGTCGTGTTCGGCTGCGGCGGCGACCGCGATCCCGGCAAGCGGCCGATGATGGGCGAGATCGCCGCCCGCCTGGCCGACGTCGTCATCGTCACGGACGACAACCCGCGCTCCGAGGATCCCGCCGCCATCCGCGCCGCGATCCTCGGCCGCGGCGCCCGGGCGCGATCGAGATCGGCGACCGCGGCCGAGGCGATCGCCGCCGCGGTCGCGCATGCTGCGAGCCGGCGACGTCCTGGTCGTCGCCGGCAAGGGCCACGAGACCGGCCAGATCGTCGGCGCCGCCATGCTGCCCTTCTCCGACCATGACGCGGTCGCAGGCCGCGCTCGGCCAGGACCATGCCGATGAGCCGACGCCGCCGCTCTGGTCCGGCCTCGGCGCTCGTCGCGCCGCTCGACGCCGCGTGTCGCGGCCCGCTGCCGCGCGCGGCGTCGGCGGCATCTCGATCGACACGCCGCACGCTTGCAGCCGGGCGACCTGTTCTTCGCCATCAGGGGCGAGACGCAGCGACGGCCACGACTACGTCGGCCGGCCTTCGCGAAGGGCGCCGCCGCCGCGGTGGTCGACGAAGCGCATGCCGACGCGCTGCGCGGCACGGCCCCCTCTACGTCGTGCACGACGTGCTGGCCGCGCTTGAGCGCGCTCGGCCGCGCCGCGCGAGCGCGCACGAAGGCCCGCATCGTCGCCGTCACGGGATCGGTCGGCAAGACCAGCACCAAGGAGGCGCTGCGCCTCGTCCTGGCGGAGGCCGGCGAGACGCACGCCTCGGCGGCCTCCTACAACAACCACTGGGGCGTGCCGCTGACGCTGGCCCGCATGCCGGCGAGCGCCGCGCTTCGGCGTGTTCGAGATCGGCATGAACCATGCCGGCGAGATCACGCCGCTGTCGGCCATGGTGCGGCCCGCACATCGCGATCATCACGACGGTCGCGCCCGGTCCACCTCGAATTCTTCGACTCGGTGTCGAGGCATCGCCGACGCCAAGGCCGAGATCTTCTCCGGGCGTCGAGCCGGGCGGCACCGCGATCGTCAACCGCGACATCGCCACCTTCTAGCGGCTGCGCGACGCCGGGCCGCGGCCTCGCCGGCCGGCACGTGCTGTACCTTCGGCGAACATCGCCGAGGCCGATGCCCGGCTCGATCGATCGTCCTCGATGCGCAGGGCTCGGACTGGTGGCGCCGGCATCCTCGGGCAGCGCCGTCGGCTTCCGGCTCGGCGCGCCCGGGCGGCACCTCGCCATGAACGCGCTCGGCCGTGCTGCTCGCGCGCCCAGCGCTGCGGCGTCGATCCCGTCGACGGCCGCGCGCGGTCGCTCGGCCGCTTCAGCCGGCCGGGCCGGGCGCGGCGCGCAGCCGCCGCTGCACGGCCGACGGCGGCGCCATTCACGCTGATCGACGAGAGCTACAACGCCAATCCGGCCTCGATGCGCGCCGCCCTCGCGCTGCTCGGCGCGACCACGCCGGCGGCCAGGGCGGCCGCCGCATCGCCGTGCTCGGCGAGATGCGGGAACTCGGGCCCGAGGCGGCGAGCGCTGCACGACGGCGCTCGCCGACGACATGCTCGACGCACCGAGGTCGACCTCGTCTTCGCCGCCGGGCCCGCTGAGTCCGGCCGCTGTTCGACGCCCTGCCGGCCGGCAGGCGCGAGGCTTGTGGGGCGAGACAATCGCGCCGGCTCATCGAGGGCGCCGCTCGCCGAGACGATCCGCGCCGGGCGACGTCGTCATGGTGAAGGGCTCCAACGGCAGCCGGATGGGTCCGCTCGGTCGCCGCGCTGAAGGACCGCATTTCGGCGGCCGACAGCCGCTCGCGGCGCGCCTGAGGACCAGACCATGCTGACCTGGCTCACCGAATTCGCCGGCCTACTTCAGCCCGCTGAACCTGTTCCGCTATCTCACCTTCCGCACCATCGGCGCGACCGCGACCGCGGCCCTGTTCGTGTTCTTCTTCGGGCCGCGCATCATCGCGGCGCTGCGCCTGAAGCAGGGCAAGGGCCAGCCGATCCGCCTCGACGGCCCGCAATCGCACCTGCTGACCAAGAAGGGCACGCCCACGATGGGCGGCCTGATGATCCTGTCGGGCCTGGTCGTCTCGACCCTGCTCTGGGCCAACCTGCGCAGCCCCTATGTCTGGATCGTGCTGCTGGTGACGCTCGGCTTCGGCATGATCGGCTTCTACGACGACTTCCTGAAGGTGACGAAGCAGACCCACAAGGGCTTCTCGGGCCGGCTGCCGGCTCGCCGCTCGAAGCGCTGATCGCGGCGCGTGGCCTGCTGGGCCATGATGGCGGTCGGCCCGACCAGCACCACCGGCCTCGCCCTGCCCTTCATCAACGGCTACGTCGTCGACCTCGGCATGTTCTTCCTGGTCTTCGGCGCCTTCGTCATCGTCGCGGCCGGCAATGCCGTGAACCTCACCGACGGTCTCGACGGGCTCGCCATCGTGCCCGTCATGGTGGCCGTCGGCCACCTTCGGCCTGATCGCCTATTTCGCCGGCAACGCGCTGTTCGCCACCTATCTCGGCATCAACCACGTGCCGCAGACGGGCGAACTCGCCGTGGTTGCGGGCGCGGTGATCGGCGCCGGCGTCGGCTTCCTCTGGTTCAACGCGCCGCCCGGCGCAGATCTTCATGGGCGACACCGGTTCGCTCGCGCTCGGCGGCCTGATCGGCACCATCGCCGTCGCGGTCAAGCACGAGATCGTGCTCTGCATCGTCGGCGGCCTGTTCGTGCTCGAGGCCCTGTCGGTCATCGTGCAGGTCGTTCTCGTTCAAGATGACCGGCAAGCGCGTGTTCCGGATGGCGCCGATCCACCATCATTTCGAGCAGCTCGGCTGGTCGGAGCCGCAGATCGTCATCCGCTTCTGGATCATCGCCTTCGTCCTGGCGCTGATCGGGCTTGTCGACCCTGAAGGTGCGGTGAATGACGCCCGTCACGGCCTCGCGGGCCGCAGCTCGCGCTGTTCGGTCTCGGCGGCTCGGGCCTCGCGACGGCCGAGGCGCTGCTGGCCGGCGGGGCGCGACGTTGCGGCCTGGGACGACGGCGAGGCCGCGCGCGACCAGGCGGCGGCCGCAGCCGGCATCGACGGTCGTCGACCTGCGCGACGGCCGACTGGTCGCGCTTCGCCGCGCTGGTCCTGGCGCCCGGCGTGCCGCTGACCCATCCCGAGCCGCACTGGGCGGCGAAGCTGGCGCAGGCCGCCGGCATCGAGATCATCGGCGACATCGAGCTGTTCTGCCGCGAGCGCGCCCGCCGCGCGCCGCGACGCGCCATTCTTCGCCATCACGGGCACCAACGGCAAATCGACCACCACGGCGCTGACTCGCGCATCTCTTGCGCTCTTTCGGCCGGGACGTGCAGATGGGCGGCAACATCGGCACGCCGATCCTCGCGCTGAAGCCGCCCGCCGACGACCGCCTGTCACGTGCTCGAGCTCTCGACCTTCCAGATCGACCTGACGCCGAGCCTGCGCCCGAGCGTCGGAATGCTGCTCAACCTCACGCCCGACCACATCGACCGGCACGGCACGATGGAAAACTACGCCGCCATCAAGGAGCGGCTGGTCGGCGCGCGCCGACCGGCCGTGGTCGGCGTCGACGATCCCTCGGTGCGCGGCCATCGCTGACCGCGCTGCAGGCGCAGGGGCGGACCGTGATCCGCGTCAGCACCACCGGCGCCCACCTAGCCGACGGCCTCGCCCTTCAAGGCACGCATCTCGTCCGGCAGACATCGGGGCGCGCGCCCGACATCCTGGCCGACCTCGCCGGTCTCGCCAACCTCCGCGGCCGCCACAACGCCCAGAACGCCGCGGCCGCTATCGCGGCAACGGGCCGATGATGCTGGACGGGCATGCGCAACCAGCCTGACCGGCGGTGCCCTCCTCTCGCAGGGGGAGGTGGCACGGCGAAGCCTGACGGAGGGGGTGGCCTCGTCGGGCATCTCACCCCCCGCCCTTCGGGCGGTCCCTCCGCCGGCCACTCCAGCCTGCTTCGCAGGCCGGAGCCTCTGGCCAGCTCCGCCCTCCACCGGGCGAGGGAGGGACCTGCGGGCGATCGCGGAAGGCAAGCCTCAATCCGCCCTCCGGTCCTTCACCGGGCTGCCGCACCGCATGGAGCAGGTCGGCCAGCGCGGGCGCGTGCTGTTCGTCAACGATTCGAAGGCGACCAACGCCGACGCCGCCGAACAGTCGCTGCGGGCGTTCGCGACATCCACTGGATCGTCGGTGGCGTGGCCAAGGAGGGCGGCATCGAGCCGCTTCGCCCGTTGTTCGATCACGTCGCCAAGGCCTACCTCATCGGCAAGTCGTCGGACGAGTTCGCGAAGCAGCTTGGCACGGCCGTTCCGTATCAAGCCTGCGACACGCTGGACGCGGCCGTCCAGGCTGCCGCAAGCGACGCGGCGCAATCTCGGGCCGAGGAGCCGGTCGTGCTGCTCGCGCCCGCTTGCGCGTCCTACGACCAGTTCAGGAACTTCGAGGAGCGCGGCGAGCGGTTCCGCTCGCTCGTCGCGGCTCTGCCACCCGACGGAGACGCCAGCGTGATCTCGCGCGCCGAACGCTCGACCTTCGCCAATTGGTGGTGGACCATCGACCACTGGCTGCTCGGCGCCATTGGCCTCCTGATGGTCCTTGGCATCGTGCTCGACTGGCGGCGAGCCCGGCCGTCGCCGAGCGCATCGGCCTGCCAACCTTCCACTTCGTCAATCATCAGGTGATGTTCTTGATCCCGGCCATGGCCGTGCTGCTGGCGACCTCGTTCTTGTCGCCGCGCGACGTTCGCCGCGCCGCTTTACTGACCTTCGTGCTCGGCATGGCCCTGATCGTCGTGGCCCTGCTGTTCGGCCACGAGGTGAAGGGCTCGAAACGCTGGATCTTCGGCATCCAGCCGAGCGAATTCATCAAGCCCGCCTTCGTCATTCTCGCGGCCTGGGCCTTCTCCGAAGGCGCCAAGCGCAAGGGACATGCCGGGCAACACCCTGGCGGTGCTGCTCCTCCCGATCACCATCGTGCCGCTCATCCTGCAGCCGGATTTCGGTCAGACGATGCTGATCTCGCTCGTCTGGGCGTGCCTGTTCTTCATGGCCGGCCTGCACTGGTTCTGGGTGGCGGGGATCGGCGGCGTCGGCATGAGCGGCGTGTTCCTGGCCTATAAGCTCGTGCCGCACGTCCGCAGCCGCATCATGCATTTCGTTGATCCGGCGAACGGGCCCGGCGCCACCGACACGTTCCAGGTCGACACCGCGGTCGACAGTTTCGTGAATGGCAGTTGGCTGGGCGTCGGACCCGGCGAGGGCACGTTCAAACGGATTCTCCCGGATGCCCACACCGATTTCGTCTTTGCGGTCACGGGCGAGGAGTTCGGGCTGATCTTCTGCATGGTGCTGGCCAGCATCTTCGCCTTCGTGGTGCTGCGCGGTCTGCTGCTGGCCGGCCGCAACCAGGATCCGTTCTGCCGCTTCGCCACGGCCGGACTGGTGACCCTGTTCGGCGTTCAGAGCTGCATCAACATGGCCGTGAACCTCCGCCTGATGCCGGCCAAGGGCATGACGCTGCCGTTCATCTCCTATGGCGGGTCCTCGGTCATATCGCTCGCGCTCGGCATGGGTTTTCTGATCGCGGTCACGCGCAGACGACCCCGTAGCGCTCTCGCCGACGGTGCCCTGCCCGGTCGCGCGTGATGACCGCACCACGGCGGCCCATCCTCCTCGCCGCCGGCGGAACCGGCGGGCATCTGTTTCCGGCCGAGGCCCTGGCGCGCGCCCTCGCCGCGCGCGGCGTGCCCGTACAGTTGATGACCGATGCGCGCGCGCTCGCTTACACCGACAGCTTTCCGGCCCAGGCGGTGCACGCGGTCCCATCGGCGACGCCCATCGAGCGGCTCTGCGTCCGCGAAGGCCAAGGCCGTCCTGCAACTCGGCCTCGGCGCGTTGAAGGCCTACGTCCTGCTCGGGCGCATCAAGCCCGGACTCGTGGTCGGCTTCGGCGGCTATCCGACGGTCCCGCCGCTGGTCGCAGCCGGCTGGCGCGGCATTCCGACCTTGCTGCACGAGCAGAACGCCGTCATGGGTCGCGCCAACCGATTCGTGGCGCGCCGTGCCACGCGCATCGCCACGGGGTTTCCGGCCCTAGGCAAAGCCGACGCCGCCGCGAAGGCCAAGGCCGCGCACACCGGCAACCCGATTCGGCCCACCGTGTTGGCCGCCGCGAGCATCGCCTATCCTTCGCTCGATGCCGGCGTTCTCAACCTGCTCGTTACCGGCGGCTCGCAGGGCGCGCGCGTCATGTCGGATGTCGTACCGGCCGCTATCGCCGCGCTGCCGAATGATCTGCGGCGCCGGCTTCGCGTGGTGCAGCAGGCGCGCGGCGAGGACGAGGCGCGAGTCCGCGCAGCGTATACAGGTGCTGGTGTCAAGGCCGAGGTGGCGAGCTTCTTCAAGGACTTGCCGGCACGCATGGGCGCCGCGCATCTGGTGATCGGTCGTTCCGGCGCCTCGACCGTCAGCGAGTTGGCCGTGATCGGGCGTCCCTCGATTCTCGTGCCTTTGCCGGGAGCCCTGGACCAAGATCAAGCCGCCAACGCAGCCGTCCTCGGCGACGTCGGCTCCGCGACCGTGATCTTGCAGCAGGATTTTACGCCCGGACGCCTCGCCGACGAGCTGACGCGCGTGTTGCGCGATCCCACCGTCCTGCCCGGCCGCGCAGCCGCGGCGCGGCGCGTCGGCATGCCTGCGGGAGCCGAGCGGCTTGCCGATCTTGTCATGGCCATGACAGAAGGCGGCGCAAAGCCTCCGGAGACCCGCTCATGAAACTGCCGCGCGAGCTCGGCCCCATTCATTTCGTCGGCATCGGCGGCATCGGCATGTCCGGCATCGCCGAGGTCCTGGCCAACCTCGGCTACCGTGTGCAGGGTTCCGACGCCGCCGAAGGCGCCAACCTGAAGCGCCTGCGCGACAAGGGCGTGCAATGCTTTGTCGGCCACGACGCCAAAAACCTCGACGGCGCGGAAGTGGTGGTTGTCTCCACCGCGATCCGCCGCGACAACCCCGAGCTTGCCGCCGCCCGCGAAAAACGCCTGCCCGTGGTGCGTCGTGCCGAAATGCTGGCCGAACTCATGCGGCTGAAGCAATGCGTCGCGATCGCGGGCACGCACGGCAAAACGACGACCACGTCGCTCGTCGCCACCCTGCTCGACGCGGGCGGCTTCGATCCCACCGTGATCAACGGCGGCATCATCAACGCCTACGGCACCAACGCACGTCTCGGCGAAGGCGAGTGGATGGTGGTCGAGGCCGATGAGAGCGACGGCACGTTCCTGAAATTGCCGGCCGACGTTGCCATCGTCACCAACATCGACCCCGAGCACCTCGATCACTTCAAGACCTTCGACGCCATCAAGGAGGCGTTCCGGACGCTGGTCGAGAACCTGCCGTTCTACGGCTTCGCCGTCATGTGCTCCGACCATCCGACCGTGCAGGAACTGGTCGGCCGCATCGAGGATCGCCGCGTCATCACCTACGGCGAGAACCCGCAGGCGGACGTCAGGCTGCTCGACGTCGATCTCTCCGGCGGCCGATCCCGCTTCAACGTGCTGGTCCGCGATCGCGCGACGAACCAGGCCACCTACCTCGAGGACCTCGTGCTGCCCATGCCGGGGCACCACAACGCGCTTGAACGCCACGGCCGCAGTGGCCGTCGCCTACCAGCTCAAGATGCCGGTGGAGGCGATCCGGAAGGCGCTCGCCGGCTTCGGCGGCGTCAAGCGCCGCTTCACCCGCACCGGCGAGTGGAACGGCGCGACGATCTTCGACGATTACGGGCACCATCCGGTCGAGATCGCGGCCGTGCTGCGAGCGGCGCGCGCCTCGACCAGGAACCAGGTCATCGCCGTGATGCAGCCGCATCGCTATTCGCGGCTGCAGTCCCTGTTCGGCGATTTCGCCACCTGCTTCAACGATGCCGACGCCGTGATCGTGGCCGACGTCTACCCGGCGGGCGAAATGCCGATTCCCGGCGCCGATCGCGACAGCCTCGTGGCCGCCGTCAAGGCGCACGGCCACCGCAACGTGCAGGGCCTCGCCGACGCCGCCGCCCTACCCGGCCTCGTGCGCGATCTCGCCAAGCCCGGCGACTACGTCGTCTGCCTCGGCGCCGGCAACATCACCCAATGGGCCTATGCCCTGCCGGAGCAGCTGGCAGGCGCTGCGTGATGCTGTTCTCACAGCCAGCGCGCCTCCCTTCTCCCCTTGGGGGAGAAGGTGGATCGCGCCGCAGGCGCGAGACGGATGAGGGGTCGTGGAACCCTCTTATGTTGGCACGACCCCTCATCCGCCCTTCGGGCACCTTCTCCCCCAAGGGGAGAAGGGCGCGTGCGCCGACATTCCGTCTCATCGAGCAATGACACGTGCAGCCGACTGGCGCACTCTGCTGCCGGACCTGCGCGGAAGCTGGGCCGAGCAGGCGCCTCTCGCGCCGCTGACCTGGTTCCGCACCGGGGGTCCGGCCGAGGTGCTTTTCACGCCCAAAGACGAGGCGGATCTGGCCTACGCGCTCGTCGGACTGCCGCCTGAGGCCGCGGTGACGGTTATCGGGCTCGGTTCCAACCTCATCGTGCGCGACGGCGGCGTTCCAGGCGTGGTCGTCCGTCTTGGCAAGGCTTTCGCCGAGATCGCGATGGAGGAGGGCAACTGTATTCGCGTTGGCGCGGCAGCCCCCGACGTGAAGGTGGCGCGGGCCGCCGCCGATGCCGCGATTGACGGCTTCTCGTTCCTGCGCGGCGTTCCTGGCTGCCTCGGCGGCGCGTTGCCGACCAACGCGGGGGCGCATGGCGGCGAGATCAAGGACGTGTTCGTTGCCGCGCGCGGGATCGCGCGTGACGGCGTGCTTCTCATTTTCGACCCGGCCAAGATGGGCTTCGGCTACCGGCACAGCCAGGCGCCGCCCGACGTCATCTTCACGGAGGTAACGCTCACGGGCCACCCTGGGGACCGCGACGCGATCCTGGCCGAGATGAACCGCGTGACGGCGGCGCGCGAGGCCGCCCAGCCCATCAAGGAACGCACCGGCGGCTCGACCTTCGCCAATCCGCCCGGCCGGTCCGCCTGGAAGCTGGTCGACGAGGCCGGCTGCCGGGGGCTCGCGATCGGCGACGCCCAGGTGTCGCCCATGCACACCAATTTCCTGATCAACCGCGGCCAGGCCACCTCCGCGGACATCGAGGCGCTGGGGGAAGAAGTCCGACGGCGGGTGCGGGAGACGAGCGGCGTGGAACTCCGGTGGGAAATCCGGCGGATCGGTGTTCCGAGTCGGCAGCCGTGAAATCCACTCGCCATACGGCAGGTCTGCGCGACGGTCCGGACAGTAATGCGGACCGGTTGGGACAGTTCACCGTCCCACCCATCCTCGCGTCGCGCGGAGCGAAGGTGGATCCGCAGACGTCCGGAGGCGCTAAATCATCGGGGGTAGGCCGTGATGAACCGCGCGTCGCCGCTTGCGTCGCTCACGTGCCACACCGCAGAGACCTGAGGTGCGGTTCCAAGCGGGTTCAAGAGCGGCCCCGCGATAACGTTCATCATCGCCCTGCTGCTGGGACTGACGAAACCCAGCCAGCCTGCTACGGCATGTCGGATCAGGGAGCTGGCGAGTTCTTCGGGATCATCGCCCCGGAAGCCGTGCTTGAGGAAGAACTTGGCTTTCCAGCCGCCGACCGGGTGATCCAAATTGAGCAGGTAATCGACGAGCTTAGCATGCGCGATCGTTAGCGTCGGACTGTCCGTCATGGACCCGGCTTATTCGCTGAGCTCTATGTCCTCAGCACCGACCGTGGCGAGCGCCTGAACAGGTTCTACAAACTCCACTTCATAAGCGTCACCATCGGCGTAGACCGCAACAATGGCTCCCTTGCTCCCACGGGCGACAAGGCGGTGGTCTCGAGCTTCGACTGCTCGGAGGAGGCGAACACAATCGAGTTCGGAAAACTTGCCGGCCGGCTTGGCAGAACTGACATAGGCGAGTTCGGCAAATTCGTTCACGTTTTCGACCCCAACCTGAATAAGTGCGGCGGAAGCATTTCCTTGCACCCACAGTGTAGGGCCACCCTGGCCATCTGCACACCCATGCTTGTGCCCCAGAAGCACAGCGGCCGTTGCGCCGATGGTTAACGATTTCCCGCCATCATGATCTCGATCCTGCGGCGGCACCGCCATGCCGCCGCCTTTCGGCCGCGCGAAAACAGGCGTGTGCCCCGCACATCGAGAAGGACATCATGAGCAAACACGTTGCCGTCCTCCTGGGCGGATGGTCTGCCGAGCGGGAGGTGTCGCTCCGGTCAGGCGCGGCCTGCGCCGATGCGCTGGAAAGCGAAGGCTATCGTGTCACGCGGATCGACGTTGGCCGGGATGTCGGCGAGGTGCTGACGAAGCTCAAGCCGGATGTCGCCTTCAACGCGCTGCACGGCCGAGTCGGCGAGGACGGCACGGTGCAGGGCATCCTCGAGGTGCTGCAGATCCCCTACACGCACTCGGGCGTGCTGGCCTCGGCCTTGGCGATGCAGAAGGACAAGGCCAAGCTGATCATGACGGCCGCGGGCGTGCCGGTTGCGCAGGGCAAGACGGTCAGCCGGTTCGAGGCCGGCCGGTCACATGTGCTGCCGCCGCCCTACGTCGTGAAGCCGGTCAACGAGGGGTCGTCCGTTGGCGTCATCATCGTGAAGGAAGACCGCAGCCATCCGCCGCAGGAGTTGCTGCGCCACGATTGGCCGCACGGCGACATCGTGCTCGCCGAAAAATTCGTCGCCGGACGGGAACTGACTTGCGCCGTGATGGGAGACAAAGCGCTCGGCGTCATCGACATCGTGGCGGCGCATGGCGTGTTCTACGATTACGACGCAAAGTACGCGCCGGGCGGCTCGATCCATGTCCTGCCCGCAAAAATTAAAGAGAATGTTTACCAAAATGTCCAAGAGTTGGCGGTGAGGGCCCACAAGGCACTGGGTTGCCGCGGCATCAGCCGCGCGGACCTCCGCTACGACGACACGCCTGAAGGCACGGGCGAACTCGTTGTTCTGGAAGTCAACACGCAACCTGGCATGACGGAAACGTCACTTGTGCCCGAACTCGCGGCGCATGCCGGGTATTCGTTTGGTGGGTTGGTGCGATGGATGGTGGAGGACGCCTCCTTGGATCGGTAAGCGGGGCGGGCGGCGTTCTTCTGGACGGCGGATTTTCGGGTCCCCGTCTTCCCGCCTTCGGGCTGTTCGGCGGCTCAGGCCGGACCAAACCAGCGAAAAACAAGCCCCGCTCTCGCGAGAGGGCCGTACGGCCCGGCTTCTTCAGCCACGCCTGGATCGGGATGTTGCTGTCAGTCGCCGTGATCGGCGGATCGGCCTTGTATGGCGCCTGCTTGAACGGTCAGTATCAGGCCTTCGTGGCGGTCAACGGGTCTCCCATCGACGTCGCCGCCAGACTGTTCGGCTTCGAGATCGACGCCGTGCGCATTTCCGGGCTGCGCCAGTTGACGCAGGATGAGGTGCTGCAGGCCGCCGGTATCAGCGACCGCTCGTCCCTGCTTTTCCTCGATCCGGCCCAGGTGCGCGAGCGGCTCATGACCGTGCCGCTGGTCCGCGACGTGACCGTGCGCAAGCTGTTTCCCAACGACCTGCATCTCAACATCACAGAACGGGATGCGGCCGGCATCTGGCAGAAGGACGGAAAGCTGTCCGTGGTCGCCGCCGATGGCGTTGCGATCGATGATGTCCACGATCAGCGCTTCAACGACCTGCCCTTTGTCGCCGGTCCGGGGGCCAATGCCCATCTGAAAGAGTTCGTCGCGCTCCTCGACACTGCAGGGGACCTTCGCGATCGCATCAAGGCGGGGATCTACGTCGGCGAGCGACGGTGGACCCTGCAGATGGATACCGGTGTCGAGGTGATGCTGCCCGAGATCGATCCGCAGACCGCGCTCGCCCGCCTCGCGGCGCTCGATCGAACCGCCAGGATCACTCAGAAGGATGTGATCTCGCTCGATCTGCGCATGCCGGGCCGGATCACCGCGCGGCTCTCCGAGGATGCCGCCGCGGCCCGCGCCGCAATGCTCGCCAAGAAGCCCAAAAAGGTCGAAAAGGAATGATGCCGCGCCGGATGAGACCGATTTCGGCGCGCCGCAGCGCAATCCTCTGCGCGCTCGACATCGGCACCTCGAAGATCGTGTGCCTGATCGCCAAGCTGTCGCCGGCCGAGCCATCGGACATGCTGCGCGGCCGCACGCATCGCTGCCGCATCCTCGGGATCGGCCACCAGCGCTCACGCGGCATCAAGGGGGGCGCCGTGGTCGACATGGAAGAGGCCGAACAGGCCATCCGGCTGGCCGTCGACGCGGCCGAGCGCATGGCCGGCGTGGAAGTCACCGGCGTGGTCGTGAATGTCACCGGCGGCCGCCTCTCGTCCCAACACTACAGCGCGAAGGTGGCCGTCAACGGCCGTGCCGTTTCCGAATACGATGTCGGCCGCGTTCTCGAGGCTGCCTGCGCGACGACCGTGCGCCAGGGGCGCGCCGTCCTGCATTCGCTGCCGACGGGCTTTTCGCTCGACGAGACCAAGGGCATTCGCGATCCAAACGGCATGATGGGCGACGAGCTTGGCGCCACCATGCACGTCATCGGCTGCGACACGGCGGCGACCCGCAACCTGATGCTCGCCATCGAACGCTGCCATCTGTCGATCGAAGCCATCGTTGCCACGCCCTATGCGGCCGGGCTTTCGGCCCTCGTCGACGACGAAGCTGAAATCGGCGCGGCGCTGATCGACATGGGCGGCGGCGCCACGACGACCGGGGTTTTCGAAGGCGGCCATCTGACTCACGTCGACACCATCGCGGTCGGCGGCAATCACGTCACCATGGATGTGGCGCGGGGCCTCACCATCCGCGTGGCCGATGCGGAGCGGCTGAAGACCCTGCACGGCAGCGCCATCGCGTCTGCGTCGGACGAACGCGACATGATCTCGGTGACGCAGGTCGGCGAGGACGCCGAGCACGGCAGTCACCTGCCGAAATCGCAGCTTGTCCGCATCATCAAGCCACGGGTCGAAGAGATTCTCGAACTTGTGCGAGACAGGCTGAACGCGGCCGGCTTCTCCACGAACGCGGCTCGGCGGATCGTGCTGACCGGCGGGGCCAGTCAGTTGACCGGTGTCCCGGAAGTCGCACGGCGGATTATTTCGCCCCAGGTGCGGATTGGACGCCCTCTCGGGATTCACGGATTGGCCGAATCAGCGAAGAATCCAAGCTTCGCGGCGGCGGTGGGGCTCCTGATCTACCCGCAGTTCGCGGGCGTCGAGCATTTCGAGCCTCGGCCGGCGCAGATGATGAAAGCGACCGGGACGGATGGATACGTGACCCGTGTCGGACGGTGGCTAAAGGACAGTTTTTGAAACGCTGGCGCGTCGTGTCGGCGTTTTGGGGGGAAACGGACCGCGGCGGCGGGTCCGTTTCGAGTGCGGCGGAGCGGTCGGCTGATGCCGGGCCGGATGAATTGAGAAGAGGCCAACGATGAGCATCAACCTGAAGGCGCCGGGACTGCGGGAACTCAAGCCCCGCATCATGGTCTGCGGCATCGGCGGCGCAGGCGGCAACGCCGTCAACAACATGATCGTTTCCGGCCTGGTCGGGGTCGACTTCATCGTCGCCAACACGGACGCTCAGGCGCTGACGAGCTCGCGCGCCGAACGCATCATCCAGATGGGTCTGCCAGGTGACGGAGGGCCTCGGCGCCGGTTCCCAGCCGGAAGTCGGCCGGGCCGCGGCCGAGGAGGCGATCGAGGAAATTCGCGACCACCTCGCCGGCGCGCATATGTGCTTCGTGACGGCCGGTATGGGCGGCGGGACCGGCACCGGCGCCGCGCCCGTCATCGCCCGCGCCGCCCGCGACATGGGCATTCTGACGGTCGGCGTCGTCACCAAGCCATTCCAGTTCGAGGGCCAGCGCCGCATGCGGGTCGCCGAGACCGGCATCAACGACCTGCAGAAGGCCGTCGACACCCTGATCGTCATCCCGAACCAGAACCTGTTCCGGGTCGCCAACGAGAAGACGACCTTCGCCGACGCCTTCTCGATGGCCGACCAGGTGCTCTACTCGGGCGTCGCCTGCATCACGGACCTGATGGTGAAGGAAGGCCTCATCAATCTCGATTTCGCCGACGTCCGCGCGATCATGCGCGAAATGGGCAAGGCGATGATGGGCACCGGCGAGGCGTCCGGCGACAAGCGCGCCATCATGGCGGCGGAGGCGGCCATCGCCAATCCGCTGCTCGACGAGGTTTCGATGAAGGGCGCCAAGGGCCTGCTCATCTCGATCACCGGCGGCAACGATCTCACCCTCTACGAGGTCGACGAAGCGGCGAGCCGCATCCGTCAGGAAGTGGACGACGACGCCAACATCATCCTGGGAGCGACCTTCGAGCCGACCCTCGACGGCATTGTGCGTGTCTCGGTCGTGGCCACAGGCATCGACCACCTGATCACGGGCAAGGATCTGACGCCCAGCGAGAGCCGCATCGCCGAGGTGGCGACGCGTCTCGGACAGCAGCGGGCCGCCCTCCAGCAGATCGAGCCGCACTCGAACTTTGGGGACACCGATCACGCCGGCTACGCAGAGCAGTCCGCGCCCCATTCGCAGACCTACCTCCCGGCCAGCCCGCAAAGCCGCATTCCCGCGCCGCCACCCCTGCCCGGTGATGTCGAGATTCAACCGGTGCAGCCGAAGCCTGTGGCCTTCGCGGCTCCTGCTTCTGTGCCGACCGCTCCGCCCCGGCACGACTATGCGGACCCGACGCATTACATTCCGCCGGCCCCGACCCTGCCGCAGCGTTCGCAGCGCATGCCGCAGGTGGAAGACCTGCCGCCGCAGATCCAGAATCAGTTGCGGGCGCATCGAGGCGAGGCGCCGTCCGAACCGACCCCAGTGGAAGCCAAGCGTCGCACGCTGCTCGAGCGGCTGGCCTCGTTCGGCATGAGCCGGCACGACGAACCATCCGTCCCGCACAAGCCTGTGCCGGCGCGGTCTGCCACCCCTGCCCCGGCTCCCATGCCGACTCAGGCCGCTGGAGCGCCGCGGCAAGTCCCGCCGACCCCCGCCCACGCCGAATTCGCCAAGCGGCCACCTCAACCTGCCGCTCGCCAAGTGCCGGTCGACCAGCATGGTCGACAAGCCGCAGCGCAGCGGCATCATGAGGAAGACCAGCTGGAGATCCCCGCCTTCCTCCGACGGCAGTCGAACTGACGCGGCTGGTGTATCGCCGAGGCTCTCAGGAGACGAGCGGGGACGTGCGCCCGCTTGTCTCCGCCACATTCGAACGGGTGTAACAGTCCGTAAGAAACCGTGATTTGGCCGCAACCTTACAGGGCGGTAATTTGCGGAAGTTGATGAACAAGCTGTTGAGTCGGCTGCCGGATCAAGCGGCGTCTGTTTGGGACGCAATGATCGGGAGCGGGCCGGGTGGTCTGAAGGATCGGCCCAGGCTGTGTGGAGCGGGTGAATGAAGCTGGGGCGGCAAACGACTCTCCGAAAGACGGTCGTTCTTTCAGGCAGCGGCGTTCATTCCAATCTTCCCGTCACGATCCAGTTGCACCCGGCGAGCGCCCAGACAGGCGTGGTGTTCCTTCGTACGGGCCTTGCGAACCGCGCCGAACGCCGTGTGGAAGCCAAATGGTCGCGTGTTTCGACCACCGAGCTCTGTACCGTTCTCGGGGAGACGAACGAGGCGTCGGTCTCGACTGTGGAGCACCTCCTCGCTGCTTTCGCAGGTCTCGGGCTGGACAACGTGGTCGTTGAAGTCGACGGCCCCGAGGTGCCGATCATGGATGGCTCGGCTGCAGCCTTCGTCGAGGCGATCGATCGCGTCGGTCTGCGTGAACTCGCTGCGCCCCGGCGCTATATCAAGATCTTGAAGCCGGTCCGGGTCGAGCATGGCCGCTCGTTTTCCGAGCTGCTGCCTGCGAGTTCCGGATTTCGTTTGGACGTGGCGATCGACTTCGCGGCCAAGGCGATTGGCGCACAATCCAAGACCCTCGACCTCACGCCGGCACGGTTTCGCCGCGAGATCGCCCGCGCCAGAACGTTCGGGCTGATCAGCGACGTCGAAAAGCTTTGGAAGATGGGGTTTGCGCTCGGATCGTCGCTCGACAATTCGGTCGCTGTCGACGGCGACCGGATCCTCAATCCAGAGGGGCTGCGCTCCAAGGATGAGTTCGTCGCGCATAAGATGCTCGACGCGCTTGGCGATCTTGCGCTTGCCGGGGCGCCGCTCATTGGCACGTACCGGGCCTTCTGCCCCGGACACAAGATGAACTTCATGGTGCTGAAGGCGCTCTTCGCCGACCGCAGCGCCTACCAGATGATCGAGGCGGCGCAGAGGCCCGAGCCCTTGTTCGCCGATTTCGGACTGGCCCCCGTTCCGGCTTTCGCGGCCGAGGTGAACTGAGCGGCACCTTTCCTGTTGCGGGCGGGCCACAATGCTCGAGTTTCGTAGCGGCCGCGGACCCTCAGGTCGCGGTTTTAAAATTCGCGCGCAGGTTCGACATAATCATGCTTTCTAAGCCGTGTCGGCCATGCGCGCCTGGTGCCGCATTGGGCCATGACCTTCGCATATGGGCCATCTGTTGCGCATGACCTTTGTTCGTTTCCCCCGTTTGCGAACCGCTGCCAGAGCTGGCGTCGTGAGTCTTGCCTGTTTCGCGGCGGCGGCCCTCGGCGGATGCTCAAGTCTCGACTCGCTGAACCCGTTCGGCGGCGAAAAGTACGAGACCAAGATCCTGCCCGATACACCGGCCGATGAGATCTACAATCAGGGCGTTGCCCGCATGTCGAAGAAGGACATGGGTGCCGCGGCCAAGAAATTCGGCCAGTTGGAGAAGGATTACGCCTATTCAGACTGGGCCCGCAAAGGCCTGCTGATGGAAGCAGCGGCCCAATACCAGGGCGGCGAATACGACGATGCGATCGAGGCGGGCGGCCGCTACTACAAGCTTTATCCGGATTCGCCCGATGCGCCGTATGCGCTCTACCTGCAGGCAATGTCCTACTACAATCAGGTGCCTGACATTTCGCGTGATCAGGCCCAGGCCGGCAAGGCTCTGGACCTGTTTGGCCAGATCGTCGCCAAATATCCCACGTCCGAATATGCGAACGACGCGAAGTACAAGATCCAGGTGACGCGCGACCAGTTGGCCGGCAAGGAAATGTCGGTTGGTCGCTTCTATCTGGCGCGTAAGAACTACACGGCGGCGGTCAACCGGTTCCGCGAGGTGCTGGCCAAGTATCAGACCACGCGCCACACCGAGGAAGCACTACTGCGTCTGACGGAAGCCTACCTCGGTCTTGGGGTCAGCAGCGAAGCGCAGACGGCTGCGGCAATTCTGGGCCACAACTTCCCGGACAGCGACTGGTATAAGGATGCTTATGCGTTGCTGCAGAACAATGGTCTGGAGCCGCACGAAGATACCGGCTCATGGATTTCGAAGGCCTTCAAGAAGGTCGGTCTGACCTGACTTCATCCGACGGGCGAGCGCCATGCTGGCCCAGCTGACGATCAACGATATCGTTCTGATCGACCGGCTCGACCTCAAATTCGGGCCAGGGATGAGTGTGCTCACCGGCGAAACGGGGGCTGGCAAATCCATCCTCCTCGATGCGCTTCTGTTGGCGCTCGGCGGTCGCGGCGACGGCGGCCTGGTGCGCCATGGCGAGAAGCAGGGGCAGGTCACGGCGGTGTTCGATCCGCCATCCGACCATGCGGGGCGCGTCATCGTCCGAGAGGCGGGTCTCGAGGTCGAAGGCGAGCTGATCCTGCGCCGCGTCCAGGCGGCAGACGGTCGGACGCGGGGCTTCCTCAACGACCAGCCCGTCAGCGCCCAGGTGCTGCGCGATCTCGGCCGCAGCCTCGTCGAAATCCATGGCCAGCACGACGACCGGGCGCTGATGGACCCCGCTGCACACCGCAGCCTTCTCGACGCGTTCGGCGGGTTGGACGAGAAGGCACGCGTGGTGCGTGATCTCCATGCCGCTCACCGCCGCGCCGTCGATGCCGCCGCTGCGGAAGAGAAGGATGTGGCCCGCGCCAGAGCTGAAGCCGACTACCTGCGCCACGCCCATGCGGAGCTCACGACCCTTGCCGTCGAACCGGGCGAGGAGGCAACGCTGGCGGAGCGGCGCACCGCCATGATGCAGGCCGGCAAGGTGGCAGGCGATCTGCGGGATGCCCAAGAAAGCGTGGCCGGCGACGGCTCGCCGCAGAGTACGTTGGCGGCCGCCATGCGCCGGCTTGAGCGCCGCGCCGTTCAGGCGCCGACGCTCGTCGAACCGACGATCCGGGCGCTCGATGCGGTGCTGGTCGCCTTGGATGCCGCGCAGGCCGCTCTCGACCAGGCGCTTCGGGAGACGCAGTTCGATCCGGCCGATCTGGAGCGATTGGAGGAGCGGCTCTTCGCGATTCGTGCTGCCGCACGCAAATTCCAGGTCGACCCCGATCAGCTATCCGATCTGGCCCAATCCTTCGCGAGCCAGTTGGCGGCGATCGACGCCGGAGAGGCTCGGCTGGTGCAGCTCAGGGCCGAGGCCGAGCGATGCGCCAGCGCCTATGCCGCGGAGGCGAAGAGGTTGTCGGACGATCGCCGCCGTGCCGCCGATGCGCTCAGCGCCGCCGTGGAGGCGGAGCTCGGGCCGCTCAAACTCGAGCGGGCGCGATTTCGTCGCCCGCATCGAGCCGCTCCCCGGCCCTGGCGGTCCGGACGGCCTCGACCGGGTGGAATTCTGGGTTGCGACTAATCCAGGCAGCCGGCCCGGGCCGCTGACCAAGGTCGCCTCAGGGGGTGAACTCGCCCGCTTCATGCTGGCGTTGAAGGTTGTGCTGGCGGATCGCGGCTCGGCGCCGACGCTGGTTTTCGACGAGATCGACACCGGGGTCGGTGGCGCGGTGGCAGACGCCATCGGCCAACGCCTGGCGCGTCTCGCGGAGCGGGTCCAGGTGCTCACCGTCACCCATGCGCCTCAGGTCGCCGCGCGCTCGACCAGCCACCTGCACATCAGCAAGGTCGCGGCCGGAAAGAGCGATCGCGTCACGACCCGCGTCGCGCCCCTCGACACCGCGGCACGGCAGGAGGAGATCGCCCGCATGCTGGCGGGCGCCACGATCACCGACGAAGCACGTGCCGCCGCCCGCCGTCTGATCGAGCATGGGCGGGCAGCCGATCGCATGACCGCCTGAGACCGCGCGGCCGGACCCATTTCGCTCCAACCGGAATCTGCTTGAACGTCGCCCTGGTCCGGCCTTGCGCCGGCCATGGTTCCGCGACACATTTCTGGCAGGGAGCCGCCGGAATGCCAGCTTTGGAACCCTCTCCCCATCGATCGAAGCGGGAACGGCACCTGCGCATTTCCTTCGCGATCGTGTCGGACATGATCTGGCGCTTCGCTGCGGACGACGGCTGGGCGATCGCGAGCCACATTGCGCTGACCACGCTGACGTCGCTGTTCCCCTTCCTGATCTTCGTTACGGCGCTTGCAGGGTTCTTCGGTTCGGCCCAACTCGCGGAAAGCGCCGCGACACTTCTGTTCGACGCCTGGCCGGCCAAAGTGGCCGCTCCCATCGCCAACGAGATTCACACCGTGCTCACGGTCCCCCACGGCAGCATCCTGACGATCGGCGCCGGGCTGGCGGTCTACTTCTCGTCGAGCGGGGTCGAAGCCTTCCGGATCGGGCTCAACCGCGCCTATGGCGTGCGCGAAACCCGGCCCTGGTGGCTGACGCGACTGGAGTCGATCGTGGTCGTCCTGATCGGCGCCATCGCCCTGATCGCACTGGCCTTCCTGGTGGTGCTGGCGCCCTTGGTCTGGTCGGCGGCGCTGCTATGGGCGCCCCAGCTCGGGCAGGTGGAGAATCTCGTGGTGGTGGCGCGCTACGGCCTCGTCAGCCTTATCCTCGCGCTGTCGCTGTTCATCGCACATAAATGGCTGCCGGCCGAGAAGCGCACCATCGCCCAGGTGCTGCCGGGCGTCGCCCTCACGCTCGCCGCCTCGATCCTGTTCAGCGTCGCATTCAGCTACTACCTGACGCGCTTCGCTCGGAACTACGTCTCGACCTACGGCGGCCTCGCCTCCGTGATGATCGCGCTGGTGTTTCTCTACACGCTGGCCACGATCTTCGTGTTTGGCGGGGAATTGAATGCGGCCCTCATCCGCCGCAAGCGAGCGCGCGCCGACGCACTCGCAAATCCCGCCACGAACGTCACGCGTCTTCCGCCGCCGAAGTCGCGCTTTCCGCGCGCGTGACCGAGTTGCGCCCTGGCTTGCTGATCCTGGATGAGAACGGTGTCGGCGTGACGAACGGTGTTTCGACCGTTAGATCCGCCCGACCAGATCAAGAACTCGGGCAGGATCCGCGCGAAAGGTCAGTTGATCGGCCCAATCAGCCGCCGGTATTCCGCTTCGGGCCGGCCGTAGGCGTCCCCCGCGAACTCCTCGAGCGCTTTACGATTGACGATCGTCACGTAGCCCCGGTCCGAGCGGATGAAACCATTGCCTTCGAGCACGTGCAGCGCCGTGGTGACGCTCGGCCGGCGAACGGCCAGCATCAGCGACATGAATTCGTGCGTGAGCGGAATCTCGTCACTCGGGCAGCGGTCGTGGCACATGAGGAGCCAGCGAGCGAGGCGCTCGTCGATCGGATGAACGGCGTTCGACAGCGCCGTAAAGGCGGCCTGAACCGACATGACCTGAACATAGCGGAGGCAGAGGCGGCGCAGTGTCGGACTGGCCTCGAAGGCCTCCAGGAACTTCAGCCGGCCGATGCTATGTCCGCCGTCCGGGACCTGTACGATGATGCGATGCGGAGACGCGTCTGAGCCAAGCAATACCGGAAGCGGCAGCACACCCTCGCACCCGATCAGTCCCGCCTCGCACTCCAAGCCCTCCGGGGACGTCGCCACCACGGAGCCGATGCTCGTTTCAGGGAAGTAGAGGAACTCGATCACCCGATCGGCCTCGGCCAGGACGAAGCCTTTGGGCAGGTCCACGGATTTGAGGTCCGGGGCGAGAAGCGCAAAGTCCTCCGCGGACATCGCCGAGAGAAGAAGGTTGCGGCAATCTGCCTGCTCGGGCGCGGTCACGGTTCTTCCTCATATTGAGGCAAGAGTGCGCGACCCTCTCAAGCGTCTGTGCCCTAATTTCAATCAGACGACCCCGATCTTTTAGCCCAGGTTTCCCTCCGCGTCATCTTTGTACGATACTGTACATTCGGACGGACATTTGTTGGCGTTGGCCGCGTTGAACCCTCCTAGATGAATGCCGCGACGGATCTCTCCGGTAAGGCTGTTTCGATGGATCGCTCTTCGGCCCAAAGCCTGATCGTTCGGCCTGCCAAGGTCGCAACCGGCAGCGAAGACGAGCACGGTGCTCTCGTTTTCATGGGCGACCGTCTCGTCGCCATCCTGGTCAGACTGGATGCATCCTGCCATGAGGCGCTTCGAGGTTGCTGGCATCTCGAAGCCGGGTTCGGCCCGTGCGCTGAGATCGTCGACCCGTTTCAGCGATTGGCGGACGGACTTCGGTGGATTGGCGCCCGTCTGAATATCGGCGAACCCGACTTGCTCCATACGCTCAGGGAGGCAGATCTGGCGGGGATTGAGACGCCAAAACTTGCTTCAGAGTTCGGACGACATCGATGATGCGAAACGGCTTGGCCAGAAAAGCCATATAGCCGGGATAATCGGGTCCAACCTCCGCCTGAGGAAGCGACGACATCGCGACCACCGGAACGCGCGACAGCCGGGCGTCTGCCAGCATGGCCCGGACCAAGGCCGGCCCATTCATCACCGGCATCTTCGTATCGGTGAAGACGACGTCCGGAACGCGTGCGTCGAGAACCGTAAGCGCCATCATCCCGCTGTGAGCGATGACCGCCTCGTGACCCTCGTCCTCGATCATAGCACCGAGAAGCTCTGCGATGGCAAATTCGTCATCGACAACGAGCACAAGAGCCATCAGTCACTCCGATAAGAGCAGCCTTGGCTGCTCTCGTGAAACCTAACGTTCCAAAGCTGCGTTTTGTCGCAGGCGCCAGCCAATCCGCCTTTTTGTAAGAAATGCGCATCGGTACGGTATGGGACGCTCATGGGCGGCAGTCGAAAAGTTGTTAACGTTGAATCCGGGCCTGCTTCAGGTGGCCCTCAGCCGGGTTCAACTTTGACCCCACGGAACCTTCGTTCAAATCCGCTCGTCGCGCGTCTTAGATCGCTTACCAGCCTCTCGGAACAGTCGATCGAGCGCATTGAGGCGGCCTGCCACACGATTTCATGTCGTTCCGGCCCAAACCGACTTGCTGCGCGAAGGACAGGGGACCGACGCGCTCCACGTCGTTATCGACGGATGGTGCTGCCGCTACAGGCTTTTGGCGGATGGTCGCAGGCAGTTGCCGGCCCTGTTGCTGCCAGGCGATATCTGCGATCTGGATGCCCTCCTCCTCAACCGCATCCACTACGGCGTCGCGACGCTGACGGCGTCCACGGTGGCGACCATTCCTCGGGCGCACCTGCGCGATCTCATGGACGAGTTCCCCGAAATACGTGATGTGCTGTGGTGGATGTTGTCGGTCGAGAACTCGATCGCGGCCGAATGGGCGGTCGGCCTCGGCCGACGAACCTCCGAGGAACGGCTCGCGCACCTGGTGTGCGAGTTGCTGGTTCGGCTGGCCGTCGTCGGACATTCGCAGGAGAACAGTTTCAGGCTGCCGCTCACCCAGCAAGAACTTGGCGACACGCTGGGCGTCAGCACCGTCCATGTCAATCGTACGCTGCAGAGCCTACGTAGCTCCGGGCTGATCCGGCAGGAGGGGCGCGGCATCACGGTGCGAGATTGGGGTGCGCTCAAGGAGCTCGCCGGCTTCAGTGCCGACTACCTGCATATCGAAGGCACGCGCCTGCCGCATCGGGCCGAGGCGACCGCCGCTCAGTAGGCGGCGGAGATCGACGCTATCGTCGTCATGCTTCGGCGGCGGCCAGTTGCGCGGCCTGATGCTCCGTCGTGAGCGCATCGATGACCTCGTCGAGCGCTTCGCCGGTCATGACCTTGTCGAGCTTGTAGAGCGTCAGATTGATCCGGTGGTCGGTCATCCGGCCCTGCGGGAAGTTGTAGGTCCGGATGCGCTCCGAGCGGTCGCCTGAGCCGACCTGGGACTTGCGGTCGGCGGCGCGCTCGCTGTCGGCCTTCTGCCGCCGCTCGTCGAAGAATGCGGGAGCGCAGGACCGCCATGGCCTTCTGCCGGTTGCGATGCTGCGAGCGCTCCTCCTGCATAAAGACTACGATCCCGGTCGGCAGATGGGTGAGGCGGATCGCCGATTCGGTCTTGTTGACGTGCTGGCCGCCGGCGCCCTGCGCCCGCATCGTGTCGATCTTCAGATCCGACTCGTTGATGTCGACGTCGACCTCCTCGGCCTCGGGCAGCACCGCGACCGTGGCGGCGGAGGTGTGGATCCGGCCCTGCGTCTCGGTGTCGGGCACGCGCTGGACGCGATGCACGCCGCTCTCGAACTTGAGACGGGCGAACACGCCGCGACCTTCGACCGAGGCGACAATCTCCTTGAAGCCGCCCATGGTGCCTTCAGTGGCCGAAAGCACCTCCAGCTTCCACCGGTGCAGGTCGGCATAGCGCTGGTACATGCGAAAAAGGTCGCCGGCGAAGAGGGCCGCTTCGTCGCCGCCCGTGCCGGCGCGCACCTCGAGGATGGCGCCCTTCTCGTCGGCCGCATCCTTCGGCAGCAGCGCAAGCCGGATCGATTGTTCCAGGTCCGCCAGCTTCTGGACGGCCGGCGCGCGCTCCTCCTCGGCAAGGGCACGCATCTCGGAATCGGTGGCGGCGTCCGACAGCATCGCGTCGAGATCGGCGAGTTCGCCGCGCTGGGCGCGATACGCCCGGATCGCCGCCACAAGCTCGTCGGTTTCGGCGAGCTCGCGTGACAGCGCCACGAAGGTCGCTCCGTCCGGATTCTCGGTCAGCCGGGCCGATATCTCGTCGTAGCGGCGGAGAATGAGATCGAGCTTTTCGTGCGGAAGCATGCGAGCGGTAGGAAGCCACGGTTGCGGTTGTTCCGCAGCCTTGAGTTCGACCGATCGCAAGTCGGACCTCGAAGCTCGCACGGGCTGCGTGCTTCAACTGGCGCGTTTTGCGACCGGCTCAGGAATGAACAGGCGTCGGATATCTGAACCGGCTCATAACCGAAAAATCGCGCCGCGTCAGATCGGCAGGCCGTGATCCTTCGCGAACTGCCGAAGCGTCTCGCGCACGGGCAGCTTCGGATCCGAAGAGGCGAGCACCTTGTCGAGTTCGCGGGTGATATCGCCGGTGTCGACGGCAAGCAGCATCGCCTTGACCGGCCCGAGCAGGGAGGGTGCCATCGAGAGGCTGCGGAAGCCGATTCCGACGAGGGCCAGCGCCTCCAGCGGCCGCCCCCCATTTCGCCGCACAGCGTCACCGGCGTGCCGACCGCGCGGCCCGCCTCGACGATCGCCTTCAGCACCCGCAGCATCGGCGTCGACAAGGCGTCGTAGCGCTTCGCCACCCGCTTGTTATCGCGGTCGACCGCGAACAGGTACTGCATCAGATCGTTCGAGCCGACCGAGAGGAAATCCGCGGCGGCCGCGATCTCCGCGCAGCTGGTAGAGCAGCGAAGGCACTTCGATCATGACGCCGAGCTTGAGGTCGGTCGGCATGGCGTGATCGTGCTTGGCCAGCCAGTCGACCTCACGCATGGCGAGCGCACGCGCCCGCTGGAATTCGGCCACGGTGGCAACCATCGGGAACATGATGCGCAACTCGCGCCCGGCGCCCGCCTTGAGCAGCGCGCGCAGTTGGGTCCGCAGCAGGGCCGGGCGGTCGAGGCCGATGCGCAGCGCGCGCCAGCCAAGCGCTGGGTTCGGCTCCTCCAGGCGAGGCATGTAAGGCAGGATCTTGTCGCCGCCGATGTCGAGGGTGCGGAACGTCACCGGGCGGTCGGACGGCCTCCATCACGGCCTTGTACATGGCATATTGCTGGCCCGCCCGCGGGAACTTGGGCGTCACCATGAACAGCAGTTCGGTGCGGAAAAGGCCGATCGACGCCGCGTTGGTCTCCACCAGGTGCGGCAGGTCGAGCATCACGCCGGCGTTCATATGCAGCGCGATCTCGACGCCGTCGCGCGTGACCGAGGGCACGTCGCGCAGCTTGCGGTACTGCTCCTGCCGGCGCGCCCGGAGCCGCGCCTTCTCGGCATAGGCCGCCTCGACGTCCGCCGAGGGACGCACCTGAACCTCGCCGGTGCCGCCATCGATGATGATGGCGTCGCCGGGTTCGACAATATTCGAGATGTTGGCGACGTCGCCGACGACCGGGATGCCCAGGGCTCGCGCCACGATGGCGACGTGGCTGGAGGCGCCCCCGTCCTCGAGCACGAGCCCGCGCAGACGATGGCGGTCGTAGTCGAGCAGCGCCGCAGGACCCATCGAGCGGGCGACCAGCACGGCGTTTTCGGGCAGGTCGTCGTGCGTGGCCACAAGGCTTTGGCCGGTGAGCTGGTGCAGCAGCCGGTTGGCGAGATCGTCGAGATCGTGCAGACGGTCGCGCAGATAGGGATCGGTCTGCCGCTGCAGCTTGGCCCGGGTGTCGCTCTGCACGCGCTCGACCGCGGCCTCGGCCGTGAGACCCGTCATCACGGCCTCGTGCAGGCGGCGCAGCCAGCCCCGGTCATGCGCGAACATGCGGAAGGTGTGCAGCACGTCGCGGTGCTCGCCCGGCCCGAACTGGTCGCCGCGATCGACCAGTTGATCGATCGAATCGCGCAGTGCCGCGACCGAATTCGTCGAGCCGCGTGAGCTCGCTTTCGGCGTTCTCGGCCACGAGCTTCTTCACCACGACGCGCGGCTCGTGCAGCACGACGTGGCCCAGGCCCACACCCTCGGCGACCGTCGACCCCTTCAAGGACAGGGACCGGTGCAGGACGGTGTCGGCGCCGGCAGGAATGATCGATTGCAACTCGCCACTCGCGATCATCTCGGCGAGCAGCATGGCGGTGGTTTGAAGGACTTCGATCTCTTCTTCGGAATAAATGCGGCGGGCGCGGTTCTGTACGACGAGCACGCCGAGCGTGTTGCCGCCACGCAGGATGGGAACGCCGAGGAACGACTGGTAGATTTCCTCGCCGGTCTCCGGCTTGTAGGAGAAGGCCGGATGGGCCTGGGCGTCCGGCAGCGCCAGCGGTTCGGCGGTGGCTGCGATGAGGCCGACGAGGCCTTCGTCGATCCGCATGGTGGTGAGGTGGACGGCCTCGCGCTTCAGGCCCTCGGTTGCATAAAGCTCAAGCCGCCCATCGGCGTGCAGCACGTAGACCGAGCAGACCTCGGCCACCATGTTGAAGGCGATCTGAACGACGATTTCGTCAAGGCGCACCTGCGCCGCAACCGGTTTCGCCATGACCTCGCGAAGCCGCCGCAGCAGCAATCGCGGCCCGCCCAAGGAGCCTCGTATCTGCGCCCCAACCTCCAAGCAGACACTCCCGCCCTGCCGGTACCGCGACTCGCGCCCCGCGCGACATCCCGGCATCGCACGAGCTATACCGACGTGCTCCGCGAACGGCAAGCGGAAGATCGGCGTGGCGTTCCAGACGTCGACCGCGACACGTCGGCTTTGCGAGCGAAGCGGCACCAGGATCCGCGCCATCTGCTGGACCGCGAGCTGCGCACGCACCTTCGCTGGCCACCCCGACCAGACCGTGATCGAAGCGCAGAACCTCATGCGAGTTCCAGGCCGGCGCGATGACATCCGGCGCCCGTCTTAGGCCCGATCGAGCCCGAACAGGCGTGTGCAGCGTGCGCACCGCGAGTTCGGTATAGGCGGCGTCGATCAGCAGCGAGAACTTGATCTCCGAGGTGGTGATGGCGCGGATGTTGACGCCCTTGTCGGCGAGAGCCTCTGAAGGCGCGCGCCGCGACGCCGGCATGGCTGCGCATGCCGATGCCGATGGCCGAGATCTTCACGACATCCTTGTTGCCCTGCAGGTTGGTGTAGCCGATCGCTCCGCGCGCGCCTTCGAGGATGGCGCGAGCACGCTCGTAATCGGCTGCCGGCACCGTGAAGGTGAGGTCGGTCGTGGTGGTGTCGTCGGACACGACCTGGATGATCATGTCGACATTGATGTTGGCCTCGGCCAGCGGCCCGAAGATCGAGGCTGCGACGCCCGGCTTGTCGGCGACGCGTCGCAGCGTGAGTCTGCGCCTCGTCCTTGGAAAAGGCGATGCCGGTGACGACCTGTTGTTCCATGATGTCCTCTTCGGCGCAGATCAGCGTGCCGGACGAAGGGCTGGGCCGGGTCCTCGAAGGAGGACCGGACATAGACCTTCACGTTGTGGTTCATCGCGACTTCGACGGAGCGCACCTGCAGCACCTTGGCGCCAAGCGAGGCCATCTCCAGCATTTCCTCGAAGGCGACCCGGTCGAGCCGCCTGGCCTTGGGCACGACGCGCGGATCGGTGGTGTAGACACCGTCGACGTCCGTGTAGATGTCGCAGCGGTCGGCCTTCAGATGCGCCGGCGAGCGCCACGGCACTCGTGTCCGAGCCGCCGCGGCCGAGCGTGGTGACGCGGCTGCGACTGCGCCGTGCAGGCCCTGGAAGCCGGCAACGACGGCGACCTCGCGTCGGCGCGCGAAGCCCCTCGATCAGCGCCGACCCGATCGATCGATTCGATGCGCGCCGCCCCGTGCGCATCCGATGTGCAGATCGGGATTTGCCAGCCCTGCCAGGAGCGGGCCGGAATGCCGAGCGTTCTGCAGCACAATCGCCATCAGCCCGGCGGTCACGATTCTCGCCCGAGGCGACCACGGCATCATATTCGCGCGGCATCGTACAGCGCCGCAGCCTCGCCGCACCAGCCGACAAGCTCGTTGGTCTTGCCCGACATGGCGGAGACCACCACCGCGACGTCGTGCCCGGCATCGATCTCGCGTTTCACATGAAGGGCGGAGCGGCGGATGCGGTCGACGTTGGCGACGGAGGTTCCGCCGAATTTCAGAACAAGGCGCGCCATGATGTTCGCGGGCGGCGAACAAGCGAAGACCCGGGACCGGCCGCCGCTCCGCCCCGTTCGAATGGGCGCGCACCAATACAGCCTGGGGACGGCTGTCAAATGCGCCGCCGGGCCTCAGGGCCGACAATAAAACGGCGGAAACGTGCTCGCCGTGCCGGCGTTCATCGACAGCACGACCATGGCGTTCGCCAGCCGCAGTTCCTCGGCCGACCTGGCGCAGACGTCTGCCCGTAGGGTACAGTTCGAGGCGAGAAAGGCCGCGTGCCGATCGAGAAAGGGCCGGCCGAGACCCTGCGGCCCGAAGTGATCGAGGGCCTGGGCCCACGCTTTCTTGTAGCGCTCGCATTTGACGTCGTGCCAGCTTCGAGCCGTCGCCGCAGGCGCGCATTCCGCCGGTTGGACCAGCAGGACCATGACGGCGACCAGGGTTCCGACTGAAACGCGCATGCGGCCTCCGCCCAACGCTGGACGCGCGGGACCAAAGCCGGCCAAATGAGGCGAATGTCGGAACGACGGCCCTTGTCGCGGCTGGTCACGGCTCCGATTGACATCCAGCCCCCGGCCCGCTAGCAAGCCACCACCTCCGCCGGCCCTGTCGACGGAGTTCTCTGCCGTTTGCGGTTTTGGCCGCGCGGCGACGCACCCGTGATCCGGTTCTCCGCGTGAGACCGGGTCTGTCGGCCAGACCATCTCTTTGAGACGCGACGGCAGCAGGAGGGCGCGTTCCTCATTCATGACGTATCGCGAGGAACAGCGGTGACGAAACGCATTCAAGCCAAATACAAGATCAATCGCCGGCTTGGCGAGAACATCTGGGGTCGTCCGAAGAGCCCGGTGAACCGTCGGGAATACGGCCCCGGCCAGCACGGTCAGCGCCGCAAGGGCAAAGCCGACCGACTTCGGAACCCAGCTCAAGGCCAAGCAGAAGCTGAAGGGGTATTACGGCAATATTTCCGAGAAGCAGTTCCGCAAATATTACGCCGAGGCCATTCGCCAGAAGGGCGACTCGAGCCAGAACCTCGTCGGCCTGCTGGAGCGCCGGCTCGACGCCGTCGTCTACCGCTGCAAGTTCGTACCGACCGTGTTCGCGGCGCGCCAGTTCGTCAACCACGGCCACGTCCGGGTGAACGGCAAGAAGGTCAACATCGCCTCTTATCAGGTGAAGGTCGGCGATACGATCGAGGTCAAGGAAAGCTCGCGGCAGTTGGCCATCGTGATGGAATCGGCCGGCCTCGCCGAACGGGACGTTCCCGATTACTTCGAGGTGGACCAGAACAAGTACACCGCCAAGATGACCCGCGTGCCGGGCCTGACGGAGGTCCCCTACCCCGTCCACATGGAGCCGAACCTCGTCATCGAGTTCTACTCCCGCTGAGCCGGTACTCGACCGGGTACCTCCAGAAATCAACAAAAGAGCCGCAGCGGACCCGTTGCGGCTCTTTTCGCGTTATGAGGCTTTCGACTCAGGTCATCGCGGCCGCGCCGACGAGAACCCAGGCCACGAGCGCGCCGGCGGCATACCATGTCATTTTGCTCATGGCGGTCTCCTCCGTTGGCGACTGAAATGCGCGCGAGTGCGAAAAAGGTTCAGCAGTCAAGCGCATTTTCTTTGTGGCCGACTTGACTTCTGCCTGGTTCAATCCGCTTGCAGATGAGAACAAAACAGGTACATTGATCGCGTTGCGGCCCCACGCCGCCCATGCCAGAAAGGTTGACCGACGATGGCCCAAGCCGATCTCCGCCTTGTGGAAGGAACCTCCGTGGACAAGACCAAGGCGCTGGAGGCGGCGCTGTCGCAGATCGAGCGGGCCTTCGGCAAGGGCTCGATCATGCGGCTCGGCAAGAACCAGAAGGCCGTCGAGATCGAGACCATCCCGACGGGCTCGCTCGGTCTCGACATCGCGCTCGGCGTCGGCGGCCTGCCGCGCGGCCGCGTGATCGAGATCTACGGCCCGGAATCGTCGGGCAAGACGACCCTCACCCTGCACGTCATCGCCGAGGCGCAGAAGCGCGGCGGCGTCTGCGCCTTCGTCGACGCGGAACACGCGCTCGACCCGGTCTATGCCCGCAAGCTCGGCGTCAATCTCGAAGACCTGCTGATCTCGCAGCCCGACACTGGCGAGCAGGCGCTGGAGATCACCGACACGCTGGTGCGCTCCGGGCGCCGTCGACGTGCTGGTCATCGATTCGGTTGCGGCGCTGACGCCGCGCGCCGAAATCGAGGGCGAGATGGGCGACGTGCAGCCGGGCCTGCAGGCGCGCCTGATGAGCCAGGCGCTGCGCAAGCTCACGGCCTCGATCTCGCGGTCGAACACCATGGTGATCTTCATCAACCAGATCCGCATGAAGATCGGCGTCATGTACGGCTCGCCCGAGACAACGACGGGCGGCAATGCGCTGAAGTTCTACGCCTCCGTCCGCCTCGACATCCGCCGCATCGGCGCGATCAAGGATCGCGACGAGGTGCTCGGCAATTCAGACGCGCGTGAAGGTGGTCAAGAACAAGGTCGCGCCGCCGTTCAAGGAGGTCGAGTTCGACATCATGTACGGCGAGGGCATCTCGAAGCTCGGCGAATTGATCGACCTCGGCGTGAAGGCCGGCGTGGTCGAGAAGTCGGGGGCCTGGTTCTCCTATGACAGCCAGCGTCTCGGTCAGGGTCGCGAGAACGCCAAGGCCTTCCTCAAGGCCAATCCGGGGGTCGCTCACCGCATCGAACAAGCGGTCCGCGAGAACGCCGGCCTGATCGCCGACCGCATCCTCGGCTCGGCCGAGGATGATGCGGACGACGTGGCCGAAGCGTAGCTTCGCAGCGGGCGCCGAGCGGCACAAGCCGACGCCTGCGGCGATACCGCTTCCCTGCGGGCTCTTTGACAAAGTGAGAACAGCTATCACATTGTGACCCGAGACGTGATCGCGGCGCATCGGTCGCCGCCCGTCGTTCTCACGATGTGATGGAGTGTGTTCGTGCCCGACGCCTCGCCCGCCGCCCTTCCCTCGGCGGCGCCTCTGCATTCAGCGCAGGCCACCGGCAATGCCCGCGGCGCCGGACCCGATATCCAGCACGGCAAGCTCGCCAACGGGCTCGAGATCGTGGTGATCCCCGACCATCGCGCCCCGGTCGTCACGCACATGGTGTGGTACCGCAACGGCTCCGCCGACGACCCGTCCGGCAAGTCCGGCATCGCGCATTTCCTGGAACACCTGATGTTCAAGGGCACGGCGAAACATCCCCAGGGTGAGTTCTCCGACGTCGTCGCCGAACTCGGCGGCCAGGAGAACGCCTTCACCTCCAACGATTACACGGCCTATTTCCAGCGCGTCGGCAAGGAGCACCTGCCGACTCTGATGGCGTTCGAGGCCGATCGCATGACCAACCTCGTTCTCAGCGACGAGGTGGTGAATCCCGAGCGCGACGTGGTGCTCGAGGAGCGCCTGATGCGCACCGACACCGACCCGAACGCGCAGCTGCAGGAGGCCGTCCACGCCTCGCTGTTCGCCCATCATCCCTACGGGACGCCGATCATCGGCTGGGACCACGAGATCCGAAGCCTCGATCGCACCGACGCGCTGGCCTACTACCGGCGGTTCTACACGCCCGAGAACGCCATCCTGGTCGTGGCGGGCGACGTGACCTATCCGGACGTCGAGGCCATCGCGCGCGACACCTACGGTCAGATCCCGGCCCGCGGCGATGCGCCCGCGCGCACCCGCCCGAAAGAGCCGCCGATCCGCGCGCACCGCCTCGTCACGCTGGGCGACCCCAAGGTCGAGCAACCGAGCGTGCATCGCGTCTACATCGTGCCGTCGTATCTGACCGGCCGGCCCGGCGAGGCGGCCGCCCTTGAAGTGCTCGGGCATCATCTCGGCGGCGGTTCGACGAGCCTGCTCTACAAGCGGCTGGTCCTGGAGTCCGGGGTCGCGGTCGGGGCTGGTGCCTACTACATGGGTTCCGCCGTCGACGACACGCGCTTCTACGTTTGGGCGGTTCCCGCCCCCGAGGTGACGCTCGAGGCCCTTGAGGAGGCGATCGACGGCGTGCTCAGAAGCATCGTCACCGATGGCGTCCCCGCCGAGGATCTGGAGCGGGCCAAGACGCGACTGGTGGCCGACGCCGTCTATGCGCAGGACAGCCAGGCCTCGCTAGCCCGCTGGTACGGCGCCTCGCTGGCGATTGGGCTGACGGTCGAAGACGTGTCGCGCTGGCCGGAGGACATCGAGGCCGTCGATGCCCAGGCGGTGCAGACCGCCGCCCGCACCTGGCTCCTGAAGAGCCGCGCCGTGACCGGACGGCTCCTCCATGCGGAAGCCGAAGCGGCCTGAGCCGCTTCGCAACGGATACCCCATGAGCACAGCCACACTTCCCAAAGTCACCTCTCGCGCGGCCGCCGTGCAGATCGTCCGCTCGCCGGGCGGCATCACGGCCTGGCTGGTCGAGGATTATTCCGTTCCGCTGGTCGCCATCGATATCGCCTTCCAGGGCGGTGGCGCCCAGGATCCAGCCGGCAAGGCCGGCACGGCTGCCATGATGGCAGCGCTCCTCGACGAGGGCGCCGGCCCGTACGATTCCGACAGCCTTCCATCGGCTGCTCGACGACAAGGCGATCGAGATTTCGTTCAGCGGCGATCGCGACCTGGTCACCGGCCGCGCCAAGACGCTGTCGAAGCATCTCGATGCTGCCGCCGAGCTACTTCGTCTCGCGCTCTGCGAGCCGCGCTTCGATGACGATGCCGTCGACCCGGGTCCGCGCCCAGCTGTCCGCCGCGCTTCGTCGCGAGGCGAAGGACCCGGATGCATTGGCAAGCCGCGCCTGGCGCGAAGCCGCCTTCCCGAACCATCCCTACGGGCAGCCGACCCGCGGCACACTCGACACGCTGGCCGCCATCGGCCGTGACGACCTCGTCGCCATGCATCGGGCGACGGTGACGCGCGGCACCGTCAAAATTGCCGTCGTCGGCGCGATCGACGCAGGCCGTCTCGGCGCGTTGCTGGACGACGTCTTCGGCGCCCTGCCCGCGTCGGCGGAGTTGCGTCCCGTGACGGATGTCGCGATCCCGTCCGTCGAACGCCGGACGGTGGTCGACCTCGACGTGCCGCAGGCAACCATCCGCTTCGGCATGGAGGGGATCGCCCGCCGGGACCCGGATCACATGGCGGCGGTCGTGGTCAACCACATCCTGGGCGGCGGTGTCTTCTCGGCGCGACTGTTCCGCGAGGTGCGCGAGAAGCGCGGCCTCGCTTATTCGGTGCACACCCAGCTCGCAACCTTCGATCACGCGTCGCTGTTCTCCGGCGGCACATCGACAAAGAACGAGCGGGCTGCCGAATTCGCTCGCCGTGATCGAGGCCGAGATCGCCAAGATGGCGGCCGAGGGGCCGACGGCTGACGAGCTGGACAAGGCCAAGAAATACCTCACCGGGTCCTATGCGCTGCGCTTCGACTCCTCCGTGAAGATCGCGAGCCAGCTCGTCGCATCTGCAGACGGAGGGGTTCGGCGTCGAGTATCTCGACGAGCGCAATGCGCTGATCGAGGCCGTGACGCTGGCCGACGCCCGCCGGGTATCGAAACGGCTGTTCGAGGGCAAGGGCCTGCTCGTCACCGTGGTTGGCCGGCCGGACGGCATCGCCTGAACGGATCCGCGCGGGCTGGCTCGCGCAAGTCCTTCCGCCCGGCAGGACGGTCGGATTGCAGCACACTCGGTTAGGGCACCTCTTCTCCCCTTGCGGGGGTGGCGGTGCAGCACTCGTCAAGGCACGCACCGACGGGCAACCTGGCCCGGAGCTTGACCGGGGTCCGGCACTGACCATGATCGCCGTCCCGCAGAACTCCGGCCCGAATCGGATCATGCCCGTCCGTCGTCTCGACCCTGTGCTGATCGATCGCATCGCGGCCGGCGAGGTCATCGAACGGCCGGCGGCGGCTGTGAAGGAACTGGTCGAGAATTCGCTCGATGCCGGGGCTTGCCGCATCGAGGTCGTGATCGAGGACGGCGGCCGTAGCCTCATCCGCATCACCGACGACGGGTTCGGGATGTCGGCGGCCGATCTCGAACTCGCAATCGAGCGCCACGCAACCTCCAAGCTCGACGGCAACAGCCTCGATACCATCGACACGCTCGGCTTTCGGGGCGAGGCGCTGCCTTCGATCGGCTCGGTGGCCCGGCTCGACATCGTCTCGCGGCCCCGCGACAGCGCGGAAGCTGGGCACGCCATTACGGTCGAGGACGGGCGCAAAGCGCCGCTGCGACCGGCCCCGCGCCCGCCGGGCACGACGGTCGAGGTTCGCGACCTGTTCGGCGCAACGCCGGCCCGTCTCAAGTTCCTGAAGACCGACAGGTCGGAAGCGCAGAACGTCGCCGGCGTGATCAAGCGCCTCGCCATGGCGGCTCCAGGGGTGCGCTTCGAGCTTGGTCGGCAACGCACCTGTCGGGTCTGAGCTATCCGCCTTGCGCGCCGACGCCGGCCGGCCTGCTCGAGCGGCTCGGCCAGGTGCTCGGCCGCGACTTCATCGACAATGCGGTTGCCGTCGAAGCCGAGCGCGAGGGATTCGGCCTCACCGGTTTTGCGGGCCTGCCGACCTTTCACCGCGCCACGCGGGACAGCCAATATCTTTTCGTCAACGGCCGCCCGGTGCGCGACAAGGTTCTGGTCGGTGCCTTGGCGGCGGCCTACGCCGACCACGTCCCGCGCGAGCGATTTCCGGTCGTGGCGTTGTTCCTGGCCTGCGATCCACGCGACGTCGACGTGAACGTGCATCCGGCCAAGGCGGAGGTGCGCTTCCGCGATCCGGGTCTCGTGCGGGGCCTCGTCATCGGCGCCTTGCGCGAAGCCATCGCCGGCGCCCTGCACCGTGCTGCCTCGACCGGCACTGCGCGCGCCCTGCAGGCTTTCGCGGCGCCGCGATTCGCCGCTGCAGACCGCAGCAGTGGCTGGTCTCCGCAACGCTCGCCCTCGGCGCCCAGCGGATTTGCCGAGCCACAGCGCAGCTTTCGCGATTTCGCCGCACCCTCAGCCGACGCCCGAGCCGATGAGCCCTTCTTCAAACCGGACGGGACGGGTACCGCCGATCCGGACGGCGAAGCGCCGCTGGGCGCGGCGCGCGCGCAGCTGCACGAAACGTATATCGTGGCACAAACGGCCGGCGGGCTCGTCATCGTCGACCAGCACGCCGCGCATGAGCGGCTGGTCTACGAGCGGATGAAAGCCGCCCGCGCCGCCTCCGGCCTGAAGCGGCAGATGCTACTCATCCCAGCCGTCGTCGAACTCGACGGCCAGGACGTCGACCGGCTGCTGGCCGAAGTCGGCCGCATTGGCGCAACTGGGGCTGGAACTGGAGGGGTTCGGGCCGGGTGCCGTCGTGGTGCGGACCGTCCCGGCCGATCTTCTCAGCGCCGACATCGCGGGCCTGGTTCGCGATGTCGCCGATACCCTCGGGGCCGAAACGGGTCTGCTGCCCCTCGAGCGCAAGCTCGACCACGTGCTTGCCACCATGGCGTGTCACCATTCGGTGCGGGCCGGGCGGCGATTGCGTGCCGAAGAGATGAACGCGCTTCTGCGCGACATGGAACGGACACCGGGCGCCGGCCAATGCAACCACGGCCGGCCAACCTACATCACCCTGAGCCTTGCCGATATCGAGCGCCTGTTCGAGCGCCGTTGATGCTCAGGTCCGCGCGATGATCTCGCGCTCGCCGGCGTGGACCGCCGGGGCAGCGGGCCAGATGCCGCGCTTGCGTCGGGAAAGAATGCGCGGGCGGCGCTTCAAGGCGCGTTTCCGGCGCGTCAGTGCACCACTGCGCTCGACCGCCTCGGGATCGGCCGAGATCGTCTCGAAGTACCCGATCTCGCGTTCGACCAGGGCGGGCCGGCCAAGCACGCGCGCCCAAAGCCGCCAGTCGGCGATGACGTCCGAGTCGTCGGCGGCCTCATCGAGCAACACCGAGAGATCGCTATCGCGGTGGACGAGCCGGACCTGATAGACAAGCTGGCCCTCCGCATCCGGGCGCAAGCAGAGCGCCACCCCTTTGTAGGCCGAAACCGCCAAGCACAGGCGCATATCGATGCCCTTCAGCCGGCGCCGGATGGTGACACGCTCGGCCGAAACATCGATCTCGCGCCGGCCACGGTCGGCACGCGGGTCAGGCGCGACGGTCGTGAAAAAGGCATTCGGAGAACTGTCGTCGTTCTGAGCCAGCATGGTTCCGCCTCTCGTTCGATCCGCCCCGGGGAGCGGATCACCGGACGGTCTTGGCCGCCCCTTCGATGGCGCAAGACTTCCACGCGGCAGCTGCCCGAGGCCCTAACGAGGCTGGTTAACCGTCGGTATCGGCCGTGCTTTTGGGCCCTCTTCTGCGGCCATGGCTGCTCCCGGGTTGCCGATTTCCCGCAATTTGTCTGAATTCGCGTTAGGACATGTGGCGGAAATCCGGCGATGCCGTGACGTGGCCGTCCCTCGTGACTCGGGAGATCGGCAATGTGACCCGCTTGCCGGTTGCGCTGCACAAGCCTATGCCGAGCATCGTAGGTGTGGGTCCGCGAGTTCCCTTGGCAACGACGACGATCGACAATCTGCCGGGTCTCCTGGCGCTCCTGACCGAAGCCGCCCAGGAAGCAGGCGCACTGGCCTTGAGCTTCTTCCGCGAAGGGCGAAAGACCACCGCCGCGGTGCATTCCAAGCTCGGTGGATCCCCCGTGACGGATGCCGACTATGCGGTGGACAGGTTGCTGCACCGCCGGCTGACCAACGCCCTGCCGAATTGCGGCTGGCTGTCGGAGGAGACGGTGGACTCGCCGGAGCGGCTCGGCCGACACGACGTTCTGGTGGTTGATCCCATCGACGGAACGCGCGCGTTCGCGGCCGGCCTCACGACCTGGGCTGTCTCGATCGCGGTGGTTTCCGGCAATCGACCCGTCGCGGGCGTGGTCTATGCGCCCGCACTGGACAAGCTCTATGCTGCGACCGCCGAGGCGCCGGCGACGTGCAATGACAGGCCCATCGCGGTCGCCAGCCGCGCGCAACTCGGCGGTGCCCGCGTGGCTGGGCCACAAAATTTCGTCGGGCCCATCGCGGCGCGGGGCGGTCTCACCTTCGTCGAGAAGGTGCCGTCGCTGGCCTGCCGCTTCGCCTTTCTTGCCGAAGGGCTGCTCGACGTCGCGATCGCGACGTCCAACGCGCACGATTGGGACGTGGCCGCGGTGGACCTGATCCTGCAGCAAGCCGGCGGGCTCATGACGACCGGCGATGGCGCGAAGCTTGCCTACAACCGGGCTGTGCCGCGCCACCCACCGCTGTTCGGCAGCGGCACGTCCCTGCATCCGCAGGTCCTCGGGCTGCTGGAGCCGCCCGCACCGCTGAGCGCGGCGGCTCGCCCGGTCCGGGTTGCCTGCCTGGTCAGCCATGTCCTAAGGAGCCCATCATGTCGAACGCCGCCGTCCGGCCCGCCTCAACTGCTTCACCTCGTTTTCGGCGGCGAACTGACCAAGCCTCGACGGTACGGAGTTCCGCGACCCGTCGAAGATCGACGTCGTCGGCATCTTTCCGGATTTCGCGTCCGCGCAGCGCGCCTGGCGCGGCGCCGCGCAATCGAGCGTCGACAACGCGATGGTGCGTTACTTCATCGTGCATCTGCACCGCTATCTCGATCCCGACTCCGCCAAGCCGCAGGCGCTCGCCGGCTCTCCCTGAGGCGCGATGATCGATGCGCTGGTGCGATCGAGGCCGGTGCTCGAAGTCGCGAGCCTCGCTCGCGAGCCAGTATTTTCGGCTCGTCCGCGCCACCAACCGCTTCACGGTCGAGCCGCCGGCTTCCTCGATCGGATCGCGCCCGAACTCCCCGTCATCGTCGCCATGTGGCACGGGCAGCATTTCATGATCCACTATGCCTGGCCGCCGGGCGCGCGGATTGCGGCGCTGATCTCCCGTCACAAGGATGCCGAGCTCAACGCCATGCTGCTGCGGCGGCTCGGGCGTGCAGGCGATCCGAGGATCCGGCGGGCGGGCCGAGAAGATGCGGCGGCGCGGCGGCGTGACCGCGCTGCGAGATCTGATGCGCAGCCTGCAGGATGGGCGAGACGGTGGTGATGACCGCCGATGTGCCCGAAGGTGTCGCGGAAGGCCGGGCTCGGCATCGTCACGCTGGCGCGCCTGTCCGGCCGGCCGATCTATCCGCTCGCCGTGGTGACCAGCCGCCGCGTCGATTTCCGGTCCTGGGACCGGGCCAGCCTCGGCATGCCGTTCGGCCGCGGCGCCATGGTGCTGGGCGAGCCGATCCGCGTGCCACGCGACGCGGACGACGCAGCGCTCGAAAACGCGCGCGCGGCCGTCGAACGCGGGCTCGACGATGTTCACGCCCGCGCCTACGGCATGGTCGGCGGCCGCGATCCGGGCGCCGGATCCGCGCGACGCACGCGCTTGAAGCGAACCGCCGCGCTCGCGAGCCTACCGGCCGGCACGCGGCTTGGCGAGCCTGCCGCGCCGGCCTTTCTGCGCTGGCGCATGCGCGCGCGGCAAGGAGGACGCCGCGCGCGTGGGCGAACGCCTCGGCCATGCCGGGCCAGCCGCGCCCTGCGGGACCGCTCGTCGTGGCTGCACGGCGCCAGCGTCGGCGAGGGCATAGCGCTGCTGCCGCTTGGTCGAGGAGTTCGTGTCGCGCGGCCTGCGCAGTGCTGCTCACGACCGGAACGGTGACGTCCGCGCGCGTGCTGGCCGGCCGGCTGCCACCCGGTGCGCTGCACCAGTACGTGCCGCTTGACCTGCCGGTCGCGCGTCGCGGCGCTTCTTCGACCATTGGCGGCCGGACCTCGTCTGCTTCGCCGAATCCGAGCTGTGGCCGAACCTGCTTCGCGGAGGCGGGCCGACGCGGCATCCCGACCGTTCTGGTCAACGCGCGCATGTCGGCACGTTCCTTCGCCCGATGGCGGCGCGCGCCCGCGCGTGATCGCCCGGCTCCTCGGCGGTTTCCGATTGGTGCTCGCCCAGAGCGACGGTGATGCGGAGCGCTATCGTGCACCTCGGTGCGGCGGACGCGTGACGGTCACCGGCAACTTGAAGTTCGACGTGCCCCCGCCGTCCGCCGATCCGGCCGAGCTCGCCGCCTTGCGCTCGGCCATCGGCTCCCGGCCCGTATGGGTCGCGGCCTCGACCCATCCCGGCGAGGACGAGGTTTGCTGCGCCGTGCATCGCGCGCTCGCGCGCACGGTATCCAGATCTGTTGACGATCCTCGTGCCGCGCAAGCCGGATCGTCGGACCCGGCGATGGCGCCGTCGCCCGCGCGAGCATGGGCTCGCGGCGCGGCTGCGCTCGCGCGGCGAGAAGCGATGACGCGGCCGCCGGAATCTACGTCGCCGACACGATGGGTGAGATCGGGCTGTTCTATCGAGTCGCGCCGGTCGTCTTCGTCGGCAAGTCGCTGGCCGGGGGCGGCGGGCAGAACCCGATCGAGCCGGCGAAGCTCGGCGCGGCGATCCTGCACGGACCCGCGGTCGCCAACTTCGACGAGATCTACCGCGCGTTCGATGCCGACGGCGGCAGCCTTGCTGTCGCCGGATGCGCGCTGACGCTGGAGCGCGCGCTCGGTCGGCTTCTCGACGACCCGAGACGCGCGCCGACATGGCGGCGCGGGCCGCCGCAACGGTCGCGGCCAATGCTGGCGCAGCGGAGCGCACGATGGCTGCGATCGAGCCGTCTGCTCGCCGGCCGTGCTCGGCGGCCGCGCCGCATGAGATCGGCCCCGCTGTTCTGGTGGCGCGATCGGCCCAGCCTCGCGGCGCGGCTGCTCGCGCCCGTGGGGCTCGTCTACGGCGCCGTAACGGCGCGAGCGAATGGGCGGCGCGGCAGCGCATCCCTTGCGGTTCCGGTTTTCTGCGTCGGCAACTTCGTGGCAGGCGGCGCCGGCAAGACGCCGACCGCGCTGGCCTTGGCGAGCCTGCTGGTGCGCCTGGGGCATCGGCCCGCCTTCGTGTCGCGCGGCTACGGCCGGCCGAGGGGCCGAGCATGCCCCCGATCATCGCGGTCGATCCCGCCGCGCCACACCGCCGCAGACGGTGGGTGACGAGCCGCTGCTGCTTGCCCGCATGGCGCCGACCTTCTGTTGCCGGCGACCGGATCGCCGCCGGCCGCAGGCGCGCCATATGCGGCCGGCGCGAGCGTGCTCATCCTCGACGATGGGCTGCAGAACCCGACCCTCACAAGGATCTGGCGGTCGGCTGTGGTCGATGGCGGCCCGGCGTCGGCAACGGCCTTTGCGTGCCGGCCGGCCCGCTGCGCGCGCCGCTCGCAGGCGCAGTGGCCGCATGTCGCGGCGTTATGCGTCGTCGGGCCTGGCAGCGCGGGGCGAACGGCCGCGGGCGCTGGCGCGGCGCAGGGCGTGCCGGTCTGGTCGGCGCCGTCTTCGAGCCGGATCGGACGCCGTCGAGCTGCTCGGCGGCAAGCCGCTCTATGCTTTCGCCGGGATCGGCCAGCCGGCAGAAATTCTTCGACACGCTGCGCGGCTGCGGACTTGTCCGTCGTGCGCACGCGGGCTTTTCCCGACCATCATCCGCTTCACCGCGGCGAGATCTGGCGCGAGCTGCGCCGAGGAGGCCGGCCGGCGCGGCGCCACGCTGGTCACGACCGAAAAGGATCGCGTGCGGCTGCGCCCGGCTTGCCGGCTGCAGACGTTGCCGGTGCGCTGACTTCGAGGATCGAGGTCGCCGTGTCTGGCCTGCTAGCCGGCCGGCTCAGGCCTTCTCAGGCTGCTGAGACGCTGCATCTTGGCCTGCGGCGACGCGTAGGCTTCCTGCCGCTCGATGTTCCAATAGCGCAAGGCGTCGAGCGCGATCGGCTGGCCGGTGACGGCGCAGCGGACGAAGGCGCCCGGGCGAACGACGCGGAATTCGCCGTCGCCGAATTCGAGCTTGGCTTCGGTCTGCCGTCGCCGGGGATGCGATCGTAGCGGTTCATGTATGGCTCCAATCGCGCCAAATCCGCGCGCGGCGCAAGAGGCATCGCAAGTGGATGTTCGCGGACGCTTCGCGCATGGCGCAGGAACCGCATGATGGCGGCAGCTCTTGCATCAACTCTCGAACAGGGAGCCCTGCGGTGAGCGATCGGCGTCAGCGCCGACGGGTCCGCTTTGCGCGCGCCGCGGCTGCCGGGCGCACGGCTCGCCCGCTGGTCCGAGCTCTTCGCCGCCGTCGACTGCGGCCTGCGACAGCGCCGTCGGCCAGTTCCACGGTGAACTGCCCGGCGCGCCGAACGCGCGTCTGCCGTGCGCAGCGGCGCGCCGTCACGGTCGCGCAGCACCGCGAAGCCCCGCGCCAGAATGCTCCGGTAGCTGAGGCCCGCCAGCAGCTGCGCCAAGCCGGCAGGCGACTGCGCCCCTGGAGGACGCCGCGGCGTCCGGCCCGCCGAGCCGCTCCCCGGTCGTGCTCAACGCCTGCCGTTGGTGGGCGTTCTGGGCTTTTGCGAGACGCAGCCGGCCCGCGAAGGCTGTCCGTAAGCGTGCCGCCACCGCTTCATTCTGCATCCTGCGCCGGTCGACGCCGTGCAGGCGCGCACGCCGGCGAGCCGGTCGGTCATGGCGATCAGGCGCTGCCGGTCGCGCGCGAGGTGCGCTTGCGGCGACTGCGCGCCGAGCCGGTTCGACAGGCGCGCGAGGCCGAGGCGCGCCCGGTTCGGCAGCGCTCGAACGCGCAGCCGGGCAGTTGCGCGCCGGCGCGGTCGAGCCGCTGGCGCGGCACGCGCCAGAAGCTCCGTTCCCGTCGGCAGCAAGCGAACCACGTCGCGCAGGTGCGTCTGCGCTCGTTCGAGTCGACCGAAGGGCGGCGCTGCCCTGCCGACCCGCGAAGTTGGACCAGCGTGTTGAACAGGTCGGCCAGCACCGGCAAGCGCCATTTCGGCCGCGCCCGTCGGCGTCGGGGCGCGCAGGTCGGCCACGTGGTCGATCAGCGTCCAGTCGGTCTCGTGGCCCACGGCCGAGATGAGCGGGATCAGGCTCTCGGCCACGGCGCGAACCACGGCTTCGTCGTTGTAGCCCCACAGGTCTTCGAGCGAGCCGCCGCCGCGGGCCACGATGATCAGATGCGGGCGGTGCGGGCTTACGCCGTCGAGCAGCGCGTTGAAGCCGCGGATCGCCGCCGCCACCTCGGCGCGCGCTGCCCTCGCCCTGCACGCGCACGGGCCAGACGAGCACATGGCGCGGGAAGCGGGCCCCGACGCGGTGCAGGATGTCGCGGATCACGGCGCCGGTCGGCGAGGTGACGACGCCGATCACATGCGGCAGGAAGGGCAGCGCCTTCTTGCGGGCGGCATCGAACAGCCCTTCGGCCGCGAGCTTGCGGCGGCGCTCCTCCAGCACTGCCATGAGGGCGCCGAGCCCGGCCGGCTCCAGACTCTCGATGACGATCTGATAGGAGGATTTTCCCGGAAAGGTGGTGATCTTGCCCGAGGCGATCGACCTCCATGCCCCTCCTCGGGCTTGACCCGCATGCGGGCGAGCGCCGTCTTCCAGACCACCGCGTCGATTCGCGCGCCCTCGTCCTTCAGGCAGAAATAGGCATGGCCGGACGAATGGGGGCCGCGGTAGTTCGAGATCTCGCCGCGCAGACGCACGAAGCCGAAGCGGTCCTCGACGGTGCGTTTCAGTGCGTTCGACAGCTCGCTGACCGTGATTTCCGGCACGTTGCCGCCGCGAACGGGTTCGCCCGGCTCTGGGCAGAAGCGGTGCCTGGCCTTCGCCCTCGCGCAGGAGCAGCCCGGGCGTGGCCTTGTTGCTGGGAAAACGCGCCATGATAAAAGCCGCCGACGAGGCGTTTTCGTGCGCCTTCGGCCCCGGATCTGTCAATGAACGTTCTTCTTCTGGGCTCGGGCGGGCGCGAGCACGCCATCGCGCTGGCGCTGCGCCGCAGCCCGCAGCTCGGAGTGCTGGTGATTGCGCCCGGCAATCCGGGCACGGCTGCGCTTGGCATCAACGCGCCGTGCAGCTTTCAGGCGACCACGACGGCGCTCCTGGCGCTTGGCCACGGATCACGCCATCGACCTCATCGTCGTCGGGCCGGAGGCGCCGCTCGTCGATGGTTTCGCCGATCGGGCTCGAGCCGCCGGGCTCGACGGTGTTCGGGCCCGAGTCGAGCCGCTGCCCAGCTCGAAGGGTCGAAGAGCTTCACCAAGGATTTCTGCCGCGACTTCGGCATTCCCACGGCCGACTATGCGGTGTTCACCGATGCGGAAACCGCGCGGGCCCATGCCCTCGGCGGACTGTTCCCCGTCGTGATCAAGGCGGATGGGCTGGCGGCCGGCAAGGGCGTCATCATCGCGACGACGCCGACCGAAGCCGAGGCGGCCGATCACGGAGATTTTCGCCGGCCGCTTCGGCGCGGCCGGCGCCTGCGTGGTGATCGAAGAGTTTCTGGAGGGCGAGGAGCTGTCCTTTTTCGCGCTCTGCGACGGTGAGCGCGCAAATCCGTTCGGCTCCGCGCAGGACCACAAGCGGGTCGGCGATGGCGATACCGGCCCCAACACCGGTGGCATGGGCGCCGTGTCCCCTGCCCCGCTGATGACCCCGGCTCTCGAAGCGGCGATCATGACCCGCATCATCGAACCGACGGTGCGCGGCATGGCCGAGCGCGGCACCCCATTCCAAGGGGTGCTCTTCGCGGGTCTGATGGTCGGGCCGGATGGGCCGAAGCTGATCGAATACAACGTCCGCTTCGGCGACCCCGAGGCGGAGGCCCTGCTCCTGCGGTTTGACGGCGACCTCCTTGCCCTCATGGCCGCCTGCGCCTCCGGACACGGAGCCGGATCAGCCGGTCGCGATGCGGGCGGTCACGTCGGTCGCGGTCGTGATGGCCGCACGGGGCTATCCCGAGGCGCCCGTCGGAGGCACCCGCATCAGCGGCGTCGACAAGGCCGGGGGGATGCCTGGCGTCACGATCTTCCACGCCGGCACGAGGCAGGACGGACCCGACCTCGTTGCCGCCGGCGGCCGCGTGCTCGTGGTCGCTGGCATCGGTGCGGATGCGCGGGAAGCACGAGCACGGGCCTACGCGGCTGTCGAGCGCATCGATTGGCCAGGGGGGTTCTGCCGGCGCGACATCGGATGGCGCGCGGTGGCACGGGAACAAAGCGCCAGCTGAGCGGCTTCGGCAAGCGATCGCAGGGGGAACCCACCATGCCGGACGACGCCGATTTCTTCCCGGTTTCGAGACCCGCTACATCCCGACCGACGCCGGCCGCATCTTCGTGCGTTTCGCCGGGTCCGGCGCACCGCTCGTGCTGCTGCACGGCTTTCCGGAAACCGGCGTCATGTGGCACGGCATCGCGCCCAAGCTGGCGGAGCGGTTCACGGTGGTCGTGCCGGATCTGCGCGGCTACGGCTGGTCGTCGGCGCCCGCCAGCACCGGAGGCGAAGGCTACACCAAGCGCGCCATGGGCACGGACGTCGTTGCCGTCATGGAAGCCCTCGGCCACGCCCGCTTCGCTTTCGCTGGGCACGATCGCGGGGCGCGGGTCGGATACAGACTTGCCCTCGACCATCCCGGCCGGCTCACCCGGCTTGCGCTGCTGGACATCGTTCCCACCCTGGAAGTCTGGCGCGCAATGGAGAAGGGCAGCCTCTCGTCTCCGCATTGGGCTTTCCTCGCCGAGCTCGAGCCGAAGCCCGAAAAGGAGATCGGCGGAGACCCGGACGGCTATTACTTCGGCCTGATGAAGCTCTGGGCCGGTGGCACGACGCTCGACGCCTTCGATCCGCGGGCGCTCGCGGCCTACCGCTCCGGCTGGGGTGACCCGACCCGCGTGCACGCCACCTGCGAGGACTATCGCGCCGGCGCGAAACAGGACCGGGCCGCGGACGAGGCAGACGAGGCGGCCGGCAAGACGATATCATGCCCCGTGCAGATTCTCGGCCAGCGACTACCTGACCAAACTCGGTCAGGAGGCCCCGCTCGAAATCTGGCGCCGGACCTTCGCCCCAGAGGCGATCGGCGTGACGATCCCATCGGGCCACTTCATCGCCGAGGAGAACACCGCCGCCACGCTGGCGGCCCTGGAGCAGTTCTTCGCTGATTAGCAGGCGAGGGTTTCGCCGATGGGAGGACGCCCGCTACCGCAGCCACTGCTCCAGCCTGTCCAACGCCTCGCCGACATCGGTTGCTGTTCCGGCAAACGACAGGCGCAGGGTGCGATGGCCGCGGGCGGCATCGAAATCGACGCCGGGCGTCGTCGCGACGTGGGCCTCGGCGAGCATACGGCGGCAGAACTGTGGCGAGTCGTTGGTGAAGCGGCCGATGTCGGCATAGACGTAGAAGGCGCCATCGACCGGATGAATATCGGCGAAGCCGAGCCGCGGCAGACGATCGAGCAGCACGGCCCGGTTGGCCGCGTAGCCGCGGCGGACGACCTCGAGTTCGTCCTGCACGTCGAACGCCGCGAGTGCCGCGTGCTGGCTGAGGGTCGGGACCGAGATCGACAGATTCTGCTGCAGGCGCTCGATCGTGCGCACCAGATTGTCCGGCACCACCAGCCAACCCACGCGCCAGCCCGTCATGCAGAAGTATTTCGAGAAGGAGTTCACCACCACGGCCGTCTTGGTGAACTTCAACGCGGTCTCGGCCGCGGTCTCGTAAGTGAGGCCGTGGTAGATCTCATCCGAGATGAAGCGGATGCCGAGCTCGTCACAGGCGACGCAGATGGCCCGCAGATCCTCGGTGCGCATCATCGTGCCCGAGGGATTTGCCGGGCTCATGAGAAGGACGCCGTCGAGCCGGCGCTCGGCATGGGCGGCGCGAATCATGTCGGCCGTCACGACGTATCGCGTCTCCCGGCCATTAGGCAGATCGACGATCTCGAGCCCGAGCGCCTGCAGGATATTACGATAGGCGGGGTAGCCGGGCGAGGCGATGGCAACACGAGCCCCGACGTCGAACAGGGCGAGGAACGTCAGGATGAACCCGCCCGAGGAGCCGGTCGTCACGACCACGTTCTCCGGGGCGAGCGCATGCCCGTACCAATCTGCATAATGCTGCGCGATGCGGGCGCGCAGCGGAGGCATCCCCAGCGCCTCGGTGTAGCCGATCCGGCCCTCCTCGAGCACCCGCGCGGCCGCCGCCCGCACCCGCCCAGGAACCGGCGCTCCGGGCTCGCCGACCTCCATATGGACCACCCGATGTCCCGCGCGCTCTTCGGCGGCGGCTGCGCTCATCATGTCCATCGCCACGAAGGGCGACACGGCGCTGCGGCGCGACGGTGAAAACATACGGAACTCCGGTGCGGCGGCGCCACAGCCTGGCTGGCAACCTGGTTTTCGTGTATCGTGACGAAGACACTGCGTCATCCCGCGCCATAAGGTCGTGAGATGGCCACATTGGGCTGATCCATCCGTCGCTGGAATTTCGACGGCCGGGTTTGCGCGGTCGTGCTTGGAGTTTTCGATGTCTCGTCTGCAGCGGTCCCTGTCGCCGTTCCGCCATGCGCTAGTTGGCCTCGCGGGATTAGCTGCCGTCGCGGGGCTTGCGGTTCCCGCTCTGGCCGCCTCCTTCTCGGCCGATCAGAAGGCCGAGATCGGCGCCATCGTTCGGCAGTACCTGATGGAGAACCCCGAGATCCTGCGCGACGTCAGCCAGGAGCTCGACCGCAAGGAGAAGGCGGAGGCCGCCGCGAAGCGCGAGTCGTCCCTGCACGACAAAGCCGACGCGCTGTTCAATTCGCCCTACGGCGAAGTGATCGGCAACCCGGACGGCAAGGCGACCCTGGTCGAGTTCTTCGATTACAACTGCGGGTATTGCAAACGGGCCCTGGACGACATGGCCAAGCTGATGAAGACGGAGCCCGACCTCAAGATCGTGCTCAAGGATTTCCCGGTGCTCGGCCCGGGTTCGGTCGAGGCCGCCCAGGTGGCCGGGGCGGTGCGGACGCAGCTGAAGGGCGATAAGTTCTGGGCATTCCACTACAAGCTGCTGTCGACCCACGGCCCCGTAGCGAAGGCGCAGGCCCTCGCCGTGGCCAAGGAATCCGGCGTCGATATGGACCAGCTCAACAAGGACCTGGCCAAGCCGGAGATCCGCAACGGCATCCAGCAGAACATGGAGATCGCGGACGCCCTGTCGCTGACCGGCACCCCCACCTTCGTCGTGGGGACGGACGTCGTCGAAGGGGCGGTCGGCTATGACCAGCTGAAGACCCGGGTCGACAGCCTGCTCAAATGCGGCAAGAGCATCTGTTCATGATGGCTGTGGCTCGCGGTCCACGCTGTCTTCCCTTTCCGTCGCGGCGGGACTAAGCCGACGGTGTGATCCGGCCTTCCAGGGCCGGGCCACCGCAGGACGGAGATTTGATGATCCGGAACGGCCTTCGCGTTCGCGCGAAAAGCAGCATGCTCGCAGAAGATGCGAAGCTCTCCTGCGGAAACGCCCATCGATGCGGACCTGGTGCGCCAATTGGCGCAGCTGATCGAAGAGACCGGGCTTGCCGAAATCGAGATCGAGAAGGGCGACCTGCGGATCCGTCTGACCCGACATCATCAGGCCCCCGCGGCTCCCGCTACCACGCCGGTCATCGCGGTTCCCGTCGGGTCGCCCGTTGCGGCTCCCGCGCCGGTCTCTCCGGCGCCGTGGAGCCCGACCATCCTGGCCTCGTCAAATCGCCGATGGTCGGCACCGTCTACCGCCGGTCCAACCCGGAATCGAAGCCGTTCGTCGAAGTGGGCGCAACCGTGAAGGCCGGAGATCGCGTGCTGCTCGTCGAGGCGATGAAGACGTTCAACGATATCGTGGCGCAAAGGGCGGGTGTGGTGACGGCGATCCTAGTCGAGGATGGCCAACCGGTTGAGTACGACGAGCCACTTCTACTGATCGAGTAGCTGCGCGCTGCAAGCAAAGCGCTGCTCTCGGGAGCCCTGAATGTTCGACAAAATCCTGATCGCGAACCGTGGCGAGATCGCCCTGCGCGTATTGCGGGCCGCGAAGGAGCTCGGCATCGCGACGGTGGCGGTGCATTCGACTGCCGACGCCGACGCCATGCACGTCAAGCTGGCCGACGAGAGCGTCTGCATCGGTCCGCCGCCGGCACGCGACAGCTATCTCAACATTCCCGCGCTGCTTTCCGCTTGCGAAATCACCGGCGCCGACGCCATCCACCCGGGCTACGGCTTCCTGTCGGAAAATGCGCGCTTCGCCGAGATCCTGGCGGAGCACGATATCGGCTTCATCGGCCCCAAGGCCGAGCACATCCGCATCATGGGCGACAAGATCGAGGCCAAGAAGACGGCCCGCTCGCTTGGCATCCCCTGCGTGCCGGGCTCGGAGGGCGGGATCACCGACGATGCGGAAGCCAAGAAGGTCGCGGCCGACATCGGCTACCCGGTGCTGGTCAAGGCGGCGGCCGGCGGCGGCGGCCGCGGCATGAAGGTGGCGCGGACCGCAGAGGACCTGTCCGAAGCGCTGATCTCCGCCCGCACGGAAGCGAAGGCGGCCTTCGGCGACGACGCGGTGTACCTGGAAAAGTATCTCGAACGGCCGCGCCACATCGAGGTGCAGGTGCTGGGGGACGGGCGCGGCAGCGCCATCCACCTGGGCGAGCGCGACTGCTCTCTGCAGCGGCGGCATCAGAAGGTCTGGGAAGAAGGACCTTCGCCGGCTCTCAACGACGCCGAACGAACCAGCATCGGCAACACTGTCGCGGAGGCGATGCAGCGGCTTGGCTATCTGGGCGCCGGCACGATCGAGTTCCTTTACGAGAATGGCGAGTTCTACTTCATCGAAATGAACACCCGTATCCAGGTGGAACATCCGGTGACCGAGATGATCACCGGCATCGACCTCGTGAACGAGCAGATCCGCATCGCGGCCGGTTCGCCGCTGACCCTCCAGCAGAGCGACGTACGCTTCTCGGGACACGCGATCGAGTGCCGCGTGAACGCCGAGAACCCGCTCACCTTCCGCCCCTCGCCGGGCCGGATCGCCTACTACCATCCGCCGGGCGGCTTGGGAGTCCGCGTCGACAGTGCGGCCTACCAGGGCTATGCGATTCCGCCCAACTACAATTCCCTCGTCGGCAAGCTTATCGTTCACGGTCGCACCCGCACCGAAGCACTGATGCGGCTCCGCCGCGCGCTTGACGAATTCATCATCGACGGCATCGAGACCACCTTGCCGCTGTTCCGGCGGCTGGTCCGCAATGCGGACATGCAGACCGGGGATTACGACATCCACTGGCTCGAGCGGTTTCTGGCCAATCCTGAGGAGCAGTGACGCTGCCTTGGTGGCCTCGGTACCCGTAGGGCTCTGAAACGAGTTCAGAGCAGCGAAGCAGACGGCCTGATCCTCATCGCGACGTGGATGGCTCGGCGCCGTCGCCCGGATCGCGCCGGCTTGTCTGGCGCCCCACCCAACGGACGAGAGCCGCCCCCGCGACCAGGATCCAGAGGACGACCGTAGCGATCATCAACGGCCAAGTTCCGAGCATCAGCCAGCCTGCAACGCCCATGGTGTAGAGAATGTCACCGAGGTCGTGGCCCAGCACCAGACAAGGGTGCGCGTCGCCTTCATCGAGCCTGCATCCGAACCGGCTGGCGATCGTGCCGGCGATCACAACAGATATCAGGGGAGCGAATCCGATCAGCGTGGCGCACCCGAGCGCGAGAAGGGTCGCACGCCGCAACAGGAATGTGATGAACGACATGGGTTGGCTCAGGGCTCCACGCTCGCCACGGGGTGTGGAGACCAGTCCCGCGCGAGGGTTTCGGCCTGCTCGATCTGATCGTTCGTCATCATGGCTGCAAGGATGGCTCGATTGACTTCGGCCTGCCTGATGTTATCGGCCGATGCGCCAAGGGCCTTGCCGGTGCGAAGCGCGATTAGAAACCAGCGATAGGCCTGGATTCGGTCCTCAGGAACGTGGCGGCCGTCGAGATAGGCCGTCCCAAGCCGGAACAGGCTCTCCGCGTTGCCACGCTCGGCTGCGACGAGCCTCCACCGCAAGGCCTCGGCGGCGTCCGCAGGAACACCGAAACCGAAATCGAACATGGTCGCGATCGAATTGGCGGCCTCGGCACTGCCCGCGTCGGATGCGCGGCGCAGCCATGTCAACGCGTCCCCGTAGAGCTTGTAACTGGATAGCAGCATGCCAAGACTGAAGGCGGCCTTCGCGTTGCCCTGACGAGCCGCGAGCGACAAGTAGGCGGCCGCTTGGGTGTCGTCGCGCTTCAGCCCGGCTCCGCCCGTGGCGAGGAGAAGACCCAGCGCCATTTGGGCCTCGCTTTGCCCGGATTCGGCTGCCTTGCGAAACCAGCGGGCGGCCTCTGCGAAATCGGGGCGAGTCCCCGTTCCGCGCTCGGCCATGTAGCCAAGCATCAACTGGGCTCGCCAATAGCCCTGCTCGGCTGCGGCTCGGAAGCTGGACCGCGCCGCAGCAAAATCCTGCGGTCGGCCCTTTCCGTCGAGATACATGGAGCCAAGCGCATATGAGGATTGGGCGTCGCCGATGCCGGCCGGTATCGTCGAGAGCGTCGCAGCATGGCTCTCGCGAGGGTCTATCGACGCCTCGGCGAATCGGGCATCTGTCAGGAGCAGAACCGCTGCTGCGGCAACGATCCGGCAACACGGTCCAGCGATCGTTCTGGGGTTCGACACGGACATGGACCTCCGTCGCCGGGCGCCGCTCTGAGAAATGGCTCGCGGCTCGCAAGCAATTGCATGCTCTATCCGGACGGCGGGTTTCGCGCGGATGTCGCAGGGCGCAGGGGGCGCGAGGCCGACAGGCCACCGCCTCTTAGTCGCCGAAGAAGAGCACCCCAGGCGCGGCGCACGCTGCAATGCTGGCGACCACCGGCGTCTGATCGACCGGGGAAGAGGGCCGCAAACGGAACGGGACGCTTGACAGCTGCGGCCGAGGCGAGGCTGCTGCAGGGCGGTCCCTTTCAGGCCGTAGTGACGCGCCGGTGATCGACGTCGAGGATGAAACGCTCGCCCCGCTCGTTGTCGACCACGACCAGGCGTCTGTTCTTGTCGATGGCGAGTTTCGTCACGAAGACATCTTGCTTGTCGCCCTCGATGCCGCCGTCATAGGCGACATCGTAGACCTTCTGCACCCAGAGCTCGCGGTCCGTGCTCTCGTCGACGGCCGCGATGTAGCCGCCATTTTGCGGCAGTCCTCGGGCGAGGCCGAACACCACCGGCTCATAGCGAACCCCGTCGAGACGGACTGGCGCGACCGGACGGGGAGCTTCTCGCTTTTTCATCGCTGTCTCCTGCCGTCCCGCGCGGCGCCCCGGCTTCTCTTCATTGGCTCAGGAGAGTCGCTTCGCCGCGCCCACCCTCAGCACGGTATGTCGATCGGCGGGTGCGAGCATGCCGGCAAGGTCGGTGACGAAATAGGCCCAGCTGTCGGCGTTCCGTATAGCCCGGGTAGATGGGAACCGCGCCTTGTCGGGCCTCAAACCGGAATAATCGTACATCAGATCCTTGGTGCCGAGCGCCCGGTGGGAAATCTCATGGATCACCGTGAGCGCACATTTCCACGTTCTGCCGGTCGCTCCGGATTTCACGAAGGCGCCTTGGATGTAGATCACGTCAAGGTCTTCGCTCGGCCGGACAAAGGCCCAATCCTTCCAACCGGTGTCGCCGGTGCCTGAATTGTACACCTTGTTGCGATCGACCGGTTCGTCCGAGAAGATCAGCACGTTGGAATTGCACACGCCGGCAATGGTTTTGAAGCCGTCCCTGAGAGCGGCCACCGTCGAATCGACCTGCGCCTCCGTCGTGCTCTGGTCCGCGAACCAGTCCTTCACGAGCGCGCGCGTCGCGGCTGTCGGAGAGCTCAGCTTGCCGACGGCGTCGAGACACCACTTCATCGCGTGCGCGAGGGCCACGCACATCGCCTGGCGATCGCCGGCCGCATAGATCTCATCGTCCTGATCGAGCCGGCTTCTGACGTGCTCTTCACTGCCCGAGATTTCGTCGAACACCCAGCGCGCGAAAGACTTCGGTGGCGCGTAAACCCACAGATCCTGGGCGCCGCGTCGCGTGGTCCGGTAGAGATGCGAAAGCATCTTGAGAGCGGCTGCGCGCTCCGCCAGGGCACCGGCACTCCCCTTCCCGGCGCCCACGATGGCGGCAGCGCTGGCGATTTTGGATGCCAGATCGGCCACCGGCGCCGCCCACCAAGCCGCCCCGGTCGCAGCGCCGGCACGCAATGCGGGACCAGGCTTCGCCGCCTCGAAAATGGTGTCGCCTCGCTTGTCGAGCCCGTCTTTGTCGATCCTGGCCCGGAGCCTGTCGAGTGCGCCGGCGCTGGACGAGGCCGGCCCTTCAGCAGCAAGCAGCGCCCTTACGCCGATCTCGTCGAGGAGCAGGGATTGCCATTCCGGTGCGAAAGCCTGCTGACCGACAACGTCCCTGAGCTTGGCGTAGGCCGCGGTGAACGTGTCCAAGGCTGTCTCCCCGCGTCCGGTCCGCGATCCCGTGCGCGGCGCCGCCTCAAGGCCGTCCGTTCTTAGCCTTTCACAGCCTGCGCTCGAGCAATTTCGCGCGCATGTCTCGCGGTTTGCGGGACTTAGGCCGCACCGATCCGGGCCAGTGCTGCGACATAGAAGCCGTCGGTGCCCGTCGTATGCGGGGTCAGCCGCAGACCTGGACCGAACGGGGATGTTCGTTCAGCAAGGCTGGACAGGCCGGCCTTCTCGGCCAGGTAACTCGCCCCGACAGGCGCAAGGTCGGGATGTTCGGCCAGCAGCGCCTCGATGCGATCCTCGTTTTCCTCCTTCAGGACCGAGCAGGTTGCGTAGAGCAGACGCCCGCCGGGCTTCAGGTACGGGATCGCCTGCCGAAGCACGGCATCCTGCGCGAGCTGCCGCTGCTCCAAAGCGCCCGGCCGCAACCGCCATTTGGCATCCGGATTGCGCCGCCAGGTGCCGGTACCCGTGCAGGGCGCATCGACAAAGACGAGGTCGCAACGTCCGGCGAGGTCGGCAAGCACATCCTGTTCGCCACGCGGGGCACGGACCTGCACGTTGCGGACATTGGCACGGGCGACCCGGTCGAAAATCGGAGCGAGCCGGCGGCCGTCCCGGTCGGTCGCATAGATCTGGCCCTTGTTCTCCATCATGGCCGCAAGCGCGAGAGTCTTGCCGCCACCGCCCGCGCAGAGGTCGAGAACCTGCCAGCCGGGTGCAGCGCCGCTCAGCAGCGTCGCCACCTGCGAGCCTTCATCCTGTAGCTCGACAAGGCCCTTCACGTAGGCTGGCTCGGCCACGATTGCAGGGCTGCGGCCCTCCGGCGCCGTAATCAGGCGCAGGCCCCAGGGTGAAAAGGGAGTCTGGACCGGATGCAAATGCGACAGTGCGCGCTCGGCTTTCGCTCTGTCGCCCTTCAACAGGTTTGTGCGGAGATCGACCGGAGCGCGGGCCGCGAGTGCGGCGCCTTCGGCTGCGGCGGCCTCCCCGAACACGGTGGCGAACGCCGGCGCGAGCCATTCGGGAAAGTCGCCGGCGACGTGCGGCGGCGCGCCATCAAGAGACGCGCTGGTGAGGCGCTCTTGCTCGGCTTCCGTCAGCACCGGCGGCCCGTGCTCCTGTCCGGAGAACAGGGCGCCGATCGTATCCGGTGTGAGGCTTCGAACGCGCTTGAGTGCGCCGAGCACCTGGGCGCGAGGCGTATCCTCGCCCATCATCCACGCCGCCGAAGACCGGACCCGAAGCGTGTCGAAGACGAGATCCGCAATGGCAGCGCGATCCTTCGAGCCCGCAAACCGATGACTTCGGCCCCAATCCTTGAGCACGTCGCCGGCCGGGCGGCGTTGCTCTTCGATCACAGTCAGGATCTCAATGGCCGCAGAGAGCCGCCCCGGGGCCAACATTACGATTTCGCCACAATTGGGCCGGGAACAACTGTGCATGAGGCACGCAGTCGTTTTATGGCGACTTTTGGCTTGCAATCGATCGGATTCATGATGACTCGCATTCTCAGCCGAGCGGCTCTCGCCGCTCTCGCGTTCTCGCTCGCGGCCTGCGCGTCGGCCCCGCCGCCCCCGCCGCCCATGGCACCGCCCATGCGCCATGCCGACGCAAAGACCATGCTGGAAAACCACCAGTAAGAGACATCAGAGGGGCTGCTGCAGACTGCAGTGGCCCCGCTTGCTTGTGACGGGGGTTCAGACCCCCGTCGGATAGTTCGGGCTCTCGCGCGTAATCGCCACGTCATGCACGTGGCTCTCGCGCAAGCCCGCTCCGGTGATGCGGTGGAATGAAGCCTTAGCCTGGAATTCCGGGATCGAGCCCGCCCCGACATAGCCCATGGCCGCACGCAGCCCGCCAGCAAGTTGATGCAGGATCGGCGAGGCCGGCCCGCGATAGGGAACCTGCCCTTCGATTCCCTCCGGCACCAGCTTCATCGTGTCCTTGATTTCCTGCTGGAAGTAGCGGTCGGCCGAGCCCCGCGCCATGGCGCCGACCGAGCCCATGCCACGATAGGCCTTGAACGACCGCCCCTGGTAGAGAAACACCTCGCCCGGACTCTCGTCCGTGCCGGCGAGCAGCGAGCCGATCATCACGCAATCCGCGCCCGCGGCGACCGCCTTGGCGAAGTCACCCGAATACTTGATTCCGCCATCGGCGATGACGGGCACGTCATACCGCCGCGCTACTTCGGCCGCCTCGAGAATGGCGGTCAGTTGCGGCACCCCGACACCCGCAACGATGCGCGTGGTGCAGATCGAGCCGGGCCCAATGCCGATCTTGATGGCATCCGCACCGGCATCGATCAGCGCCTGAGCGCCTTCGCCGGTTGCCACGTTGCCGGCGATGATCGCGACCTTGTTCGACTGCCGCTTGAGCCGGCCGACCTGATCGAGCACCTGCTGCGAATGGCCATGGGCAGTATCGACGACGACGCAGTCGACGCCGGCATCCATCAGCATCACGGAGCGCTCGAAGCCCTTGTCGCCGACGCTCGAAGCCGCCGCGACCCGCAGACGCCCCTCGGCATCCTTGCAGGCGTTCGGGTGCAGGGTCGCCTTCTCCATGTCCTTGACGGTCAGGAGGCCGACGCAGCGCCCGTCGTCGTCGATGACGACCAGTTTCTCGATTCGGTGCTGATGCAGCAGGCGGCGCGCATCGTCCGGCCGCACGCCCTCCCGCACGGTGATGACCTGCTTGGTCATCAGTTCGCCGACCGGTTGGCTCGGGTCGTCCGCGAAACGGACGTCTCGATTGGTGAGAATGCCGACGAGCGGCGCCGGCTTGCCCTTCGGGCCGTGCTCGACAACCGGGATGCCGGAGATGTTGTGTCGTCTCATCAAGTCGAGCGCGTCCGCCAAGGTCGCCTCGCGGTGTATGGTGATGGGATCCACCACCATGCCGCTCTCGTAGCGCTTGACCTTGCGGACCTCCTCGGCCTGCGCCTCGGGTTCCATGTTGCGGTGGATCACCCCAATGCCGCCGGCCTGCGCCATCACGATGGCGAGTCGTGCTTCGGTGACGGTGTCCATCGCCGAGGACAGCAGAGGCAGGTGCAACTCAATGCTGCGGGTCAGCCGCGTCTTCAGCGACACGTCGCGTGGCATCACGGTCGAATGACCGGGCCGCAGCAGGACGTCGTCGAAGGTGAGCGCCTCGACGAGCGCGCTTCGCGTGGTTTGGTTCATCAGCCACTCCGGAAGCCCCGAGCCGGGTGTGCGGCGCTGCGACGGCACCGGGGCGTTGTGCGCCGGATGGTGCGGCGCAAGATAGGATTGGCAGGGGCACATAGCATGCGCTCCCCAGGCTGCATAGCGCGATGCGATGGAGGTCAGGCGGTTTGCCCGATGAGCGGACCTGCAACCATCGGTCGAAATTGCCTGGCGTCGCGAAGGCTTCCTTTACCCTTCGAAGCCAGAACTCGCGGATCAAAGAACCACCCGCTCGACTTGGTCGACAACCCTCACGCTGACGCCATGGCATCTGCAGCACGATTCTGGCCTTCCACTCTGCTTCGTTTTGGCCGCAAGCCCGAGCCGGAGGCGGTGTTCGTTCCCACGACCCCGATCGCGGCGCGGATCGTCGGAAAGCCGTTGCCCAGCGACGGGAGCACCCCGCCGCAAAGCGTCAGCTCCAGCTTCGGATTGGCGGCCGAGGCGAAGCCGACGACGGCCGACGCCGCCAATGATGCCGAGGTTGCCCGTCAGGCCGATCGGTTCGTTCCGGTCCGTTCCGCAACCGTTTTGACGGATAACCGCGGGAAAGGTTTACGGGCGAGGATCATCAATGTTTCGGCGACCGGCGTGGCGGTCGAGGCCGATTTTCGGGTCATGCCCGCCGACACGGTCACCATGGTTGGCTCGAAGCCGGTCACGCCGGGCCGGGCCATTCGAGGGGGTCACGTTTTCTTGTTCGACAAACCGCTCGATCCGGCCCGCTGCGATCCAAGCATCGTGCTCTGAGGGCGCGCCGGTCGGCGCGGGACACATGACCGGAATGACGTCGCTCCGATCCTGGAGGTCATGATCAGCGGTTCGGGTCTGTGCGACGACACCTTTATCCACGTGTCGTGAAAGGCATCGGCGCCGCACGGATGACGGTCCATCAAATCGCCACGGTGCCGGCCAAAGCCAGGTGCCGATCAGGCGTGGGACGGGAGCGCTTTTTGGCCGATTGGGATCCGGCTCTCTACAGCCGTTTCGAGGATGAACGGACCCGGCCGGCGCGCGACCTTCTCGCGCGCGTTCCGCTCGCGTCGCCGCAGCGGGTCGTCGACATCGGCTGCGGACCCGGCAATTCGACGGAACTGCTGATCGAGCGCTATCCCGACGCGAGCGTGCTTGGCCTCGACACGTCGCCTGCCATGGTCGAGGCGGCGCGTAAACGACTCCCAGGCCACGCGTTCGAGCAGGCCGATGCAGCCACATGGGAGCCCGAACGGCCCGTCGATCTGATCTTCGCCAATGCCGTGCTGCAATGGCTGCCCGACCATTCGAAGCTGCTGCCGCGCCTGTTCGGCTTGCTCCGCCCGGGTGGCGTTCTGGCCGTGCAGATGCCCGACAACCTGGAGGAGCCGTCGCATCGCGCGATGCGGACCATTGCGGCCGATGGCCCCTGGTCCGATCGGCTGCGATCCGCGATCGGGGCGCGGGGTCAGCTCCCATCATTGGCCACCTACTACGACATGCTCTGCCCTGAAGCCGGCTCGGTCGATGTGTGGCGCACAGCCTATCAGCATCCGATGGGGTCGCCGAAGGACATCGTCGAGTGGGTCCGTGCGACCGGGTTGCGGCCCTTCCTCGAGCGCCTCGATCCGAGCGAACACGACGAGTTCTTGGCCCGCTACGAGGCCGAACTTTCGCAGCGCTATCCGGTCCGCGTCGATGGCCGGCGGCTTCTGGCGTTTCCGCGCATCTTCGTCGTCGCCGCTCGCGCCGGGTGACGTGAGATCGGAACTATCGTCCGAAGATCGCCGCGCCCTCAGTCCGCGACGAGCCACTGACCTTGATGCACGTATCGGTGCCCGGCGCTTTCACGTAGCCCTCGCCGAGGAACTCGCAGCCAGTCGCAGGTCGCGGCGCCTCCCGCTTCGGCGGCTTGTCCTTCGCCGATGCCGCACCGCCGCCCGCAAGGCCCGCGATGCAAACCATCACCACGCGCCAAAACCTCATGCGATTTTTGCTCATTTCGATGAAAGGACCTGCTATGTCGCCCCTGACGAGCAACGAGTTCGGCGAGGGGCCGTTCTTGCCGCCACGGAGGACGGATTACATGGGCAAAATCATGGTCGCCGCGACAGTAGCGGCGCTGCTTCTCGCGAGCACGGCCTCGGCGCAAACAGCAGCGCCCGCCCCCGCCGCGACGGCACCCGCTGCCGCACCCACCAACGACAAGATGGCCAAATCGAAGGAATGTTCTGCCGAGGCCGACAAGCAGGGCCTGCATGGCAAGGCCCGCAAGTCCTTCCGGTCCAAGTGCAAGGCCGGAAAGGTCTAGACGGCCCCGGGCGTTACGGCGGAATGGACCTCAGCCCGTTCCGCCAGTGTCCAAGCGAAGCCAGCCGTCATGGCCGCACGGGTGGAAAACGGGCCATGGCTTCGAGATCGTCGAGGTCGATGGTGTTGCGCATGTACTGGCGCGACGCATCCTTGAACGGCTGAAAGTCCCAGGGCTTCGTCGTTCCCGTCATGAGGGCTGAGTCGACCAGCCGGCGACGGCGTTGCGACTCCCGCACTGCGCGGTCCAGGGCCGCAAGATCCCAGCGGGCCGCAATTTCGGAATGGAATCCTGCGACGACCTCGGCCATGGCCGTCTCGTCAGCACGATTGAGGCGCTCGTCAGGGTCAGCATCGAGATCGTACAGTTGGTCGGGATCGCCGGGCGCGTGGACGAACTTATAGGCGCCACGGCGGATCATCACGACCGGGGCGACGGCCCCCTCTGCGAGATATTCACCGAACACCTCGTCATGACCGCCCGTGCCGGTGAGATGCGGAACCAGCGTCCGACCGTCGGCCGGCGCCGCAAGATCGCGCGTCGAATCGCCGCCCGCGAGGTCCACCAGCGTCGGCAGGACATCCACCAGCGACACGGCCTTGCTGCTGCGGCCGGGCGAGACACCCGGTCCCGTGATGACGAGAGGGACGCGGGCGCCGCCTTCGAAAAAGTTCATCTTGTACCAGAGGCCGCGCTCGCCCAGCATCTCGCCGTGGTCGCCAAGGAACAGAACTGTCGTGTTCTGCTCGAGCCCGGTGAGCGCGAGTGCCTCGAGAAGGCGCCCGAGGTGATGATCGCAGAACGAGATCGCGCCGTAGTAGGCGTGCCGAGCGTTTCGAATCTGCTCGTCGGCAAGAGGCTGCGCGTCCATGGCGCAAACGTGACGGATACGTTGCGTGTGCGGGTCGAGAGCGACATCCTGCTTGCCGACGCGCGGCAGATCGATGGCCTCGTGATCGTAGAGGTCCCAATACTCGCGGGTGATGGCGAACGGATCGTGCGGGTGGGTCAATGATGCCACCATCAGGAACGGCCGCTCCTGCCGGCTCCGCGCATGATCGTAGATCGCCCGCTCGGCCGCGAAGACCACCTCCTCGTCGAAGTCGATCTGGTTGGTCCGAACGCACAGGCCGGCGTCGGTCACGGAGCTCATGTTGTGATACCAGCTCGGCCGCTCCTCCGGGTGGTCCCAGTCGGGCGTCCAACCATAGTCGGCCGGGTAGATGTCGGTCGTCAGCCGCTCCTCGAAGCCATGCATCTGATCCGGACCGCAGAAATGCATTTTGCCTGAAAGAACCGTGCGGTAGCCGAGCCGGCGCAGGTAATGCGCGAAGGTCGGCAGGTCGGCGCGGAATTCGGCGGCGTTGTCGTAGCCGCCGGTGCGCGACGGAAGCGCCCCCGTCATGAAGGCGGTGCGCGATGGCGAGCAGAGCGGCGAATTGCAGTAGGCCTTGTCGAAAACCATCCCGCGCGCCGCGAGTGCGTCGAGGTGAGGCGTTCGGACGAGGGGATGCCCATGGATCGGCAGGAAGGCCGGATTGAGCTGATCCACCATGACGACGAGAATGTTGGGCTGCGGGACTGGCATGCGGACACGTGTGCGAGGATATCGGGCGCCGGCAGGATCGGTGGTTTGGGCGCAAACTCTCATCGCCGCCCGATGCGTTCTGCTCCGAGGGCGACCTTCCTGCGGATTGCTGCGCGCGCCGCGGAAACAACACCTTCGCTGGCAGCAGATGATCAATGTTTTTAAGGTTTTGGCCAGGAGTGGTGCGTAGCGTGCCTCACAAAAGGGCAGGCGGCATGTTTCAGGTGTTTGATGTTGTGATGCGGTCTCATGAACCGAGACTGGTCCTTGTCGCGCTGTGCGTTTGCTCCCTCGCCTGCCTCGTCACGTTTCACTTTCTTGCCCGGGCCTGGGATCAGCGCGACAAACCCAACCTGAGCATCTGGCTGGGGCTGACGACCCTCGTCGCGGGTTCGGGCATCTGGGCCACGCACTTCATTGCGATGAGCGCCTTCGAGCCGGTCGCCCAGATCGGCTTTCGGGTCAGCGACACCATCATATCGTTCCTGATCGCCGTTTGCTTGGCGGGGTCGGCCTTCCTCATCATGGTCGCGACGCCACGGCCCTTCGTCCGCATCATCGCCGGCACGGTGCTCGGCGTTGCGACCAGCCTGATGCACTACGTCGGCGCCAACGGCATGGTTGTCGCCGGCTCGGTGACCTGGGACGCCGAGCTGATCGTCGCCTCGGTGTTCATGGCCATCGGCCTTTCGATCGCGTCGCTGGCGGTGGCGGGGCGGTGCCGGACAGTCGGGCAGCGCGCCGGGGGTGCCATTCTTTTCGCCCTCTCGATCGCGGCACTGCACTTCACCGGCATGACCGCCGTGACGATCACGCCCGATCCTTCGGTGGCGCTGCCTCCGGGGCTGCTTTCGGGAACCTGGATCGCCTATAGCGTGGCGGGCGTGACCTGCATCATCCTGATCTGCGCTTTGGCGGTCTGGCTGGTCGACCACCGCGCCCGGCGGGACAGTGACCAGCGGATGAGCTTCCTGGCCCGCCATGATCTTCTCACCAGCCTCCCCAACCGGCTGCTGTTCCAGGAACTAGTCAGCCAGGATCTTGCAAGCACGGCATTGGGGCGGTCCGGCGCCGTCCTCTGCCTGGACCTCGACGGCTTCAAGGAAGTCAACGACATCTTCGGCCACGCCGCGGGCGACGCCCTGCTGGTGGAGGTCGCAAACCGCCTTCGGGCGAGTGTCGGCGAGCACTGCATCGCGGCGCGCCTCGGCGGGGACGAATTTGCCGTCTTCGCCACGGGTCTCGACGCTTCGATCACAGCCGCGGCCACCGCCAACACGCTTCTCGAGGTTCTGGCCCGCCCCTACACGATCGACGGCAACCGTGTCGATGTGGGTTGCAGCATCGGCGTGGCCCTCACCCCCGGAGACGGTACCGACTATCAGGCGCTGCTGATCAGGGCTGACGTTGCGTTGTCACGGGCCAAGGCGGACGGTCGTGGCGTCGTCCGCTTCTTTGAAGCCGAGATGGACGAGCGCATGCGTGAGCGCCGCCGCCTTGCGCAGGACTTGCGCCACGCGCTGGCGGCCGGGCAGCTCCGCCTCGTGTACCAGCCTCAGCTCGACCTCGACACCAACGTTGTCAGTGGTTTCGAGGTGCTGATGCGATGGGACCACCCGACCGACGGCGCCATCTCGCCGGCCACCTTCATCCCGATCGCCGAGGAGACAGGGTTGATCCTGCGGATTGGCGAATGGGCTCTCCGCGAAGCGTGCCGGGAGGCGGCGACATGGCCCCCGGAACTCAGCGTCGCGGTGAATGTCTCGATTGCGCAGTTCCGCCAGGCCGATCTCGACGTTCTCATCGAATCGGTCCTGGCCGAAACAGGCCTCGACCCGCAGCGGCTCGAAATCGAGGTCACCGAAAGCCTGTTCTTCGACAGCGTGCCCCGCACGCTGACCGTGCTGGCCAGCATCAAGAAGCTCGGCGTCCGCGTCTCGATGGATGATTTCGGCACCGGCTATTCGTCGCTGTCGACCCTGCAGAGCTTCCCCTTCGACAAGATCAAGATCGATCGCAGCTTTACCGCGCAGATCGGCAATGCCGACAAGGGCACTGCGATCGTCAAAGCCATCGTCGGCCTCGGCGACAGCCTTGAAATGCGGGTGGTGGCCGAAGGGGTCGAGACTGGCGAACAACTGGCCTTCCTGCGCGAGCAGAATTGCAGCGCCATGCAAGGCTTCGTCTATGGCCGACCAAAGCCGATCGAGGAATATCATGCGCTGATCGCCGCCGTTCGGAACTCGGGCAGCGCGGCGAACAAAGTGGTTCTGCTGAAGTCCGCCTGACGCCCCGGCCGGTGCCAAACGCTTGCAATTCACATCGGCTCGGCGGGATGGCATGGGAGATGCCGACCCTCGGAGCCGACATGTCAAGCCTAAGCCGTCTCATCATTGCCACCCACAATCCCGGCAAGCTTCGGGAGATGCGTGAGTTGCTCGCCCCATACGGGATCGACGCGGTCTCGGCGGCCGACGCCGGCCTTCCCGAGCCGGACGAAACGGGGGACACGTTTATAGCCAACGCCTTGCTGAAGGCCGAGGCGGCAGCCAAAGCAGCCGACCTTCCGGCGCTCGCGGACAATTCCGGCCTCTGCGTCGACGGTCTCGATGGTGCACCGGGCATCTTCTCGGCCCGCTGGGCCGGCGCGTCGAAGGACTTCGCGGGCGCCATGAATCGAATCCTGCAGCTGCTCGACGAGAACGGTGTGCCCCCCGGCGAGCGGCGCGCCCACTTCGTCTCGGCCCTCGTGCTCGCCTGGCCGGAGGGCCGGCGCGAGATCGTCGAAGGCAAGGTGTTCGGCCTGCTGGTTCCGCCCCGTGGTCACCTCGGCTTCGGCTATGACCCGATGTTCGTCCCCGATGGGCACACGCGAAGCTTCGGCGAAATGAGCGCCGAGGAGAAGCACGGCATTCCCGCCGACGGCAGCGAGGCCTTGTCGCATCGCGCCCGCGCCTTCCAGGCTCTCGCGCGACGCTGTTCGAGACGCGCACCTGAGCCCTGCGGAACGCGAGCCTCCGGGTTGTCCAACGGCGTTCCGCAGCCTGCAATTCCCTTAAGCGCCGCGGCGTGGCATAAGCCGAATCATGCAACCCGCCGTCATCGGCAGCAACAGCGGCGACCCCGGTTTCGGGGTTTACGTCCATTGGCCGTTCTGCCTGTCGAAGTGCCCCTACTGCGACTTCAACAGCCACGTGCGGCAGGCGCCGATCGACGAGGAGCGTTACCTCGCGGCGTTTCGCGCGGAGCTGGCGCATCGCGCCGCGCATCGCGCCGCGCCGGACCGTCTCGTCCGTGTTCTTCGGCGGCGGCACGCCATCGCTGATGCGGCCCGCGACCGTCGGCGCCATTCTGGACGCGATCGCCGGCCACTGGACGCTGTCGCCCGAAGTCGAGGTGACGCTCGAGGCCAATCCGACCAGCGTCGAGGCGGAGCGCTTCCGCGGCTATCGGGCGGCCGGGATCAACCGGGTCTCGCTCGGCGTGCAGGCGATGAACGACGTCGACCTGAAGGCCCTCGGACGCCTGCACACGGTTGACGAGGCGATGGCGGCGGTCGACATCGCGTCGGCGGCCTTCGATCGCTATTCCTTCGACCTGATCTACGCTCGGCCGTACCAGTCGCCGACAGCCTGGAGAGCCGAACTGAACAGCGCCATCGATCGCGCCGCCGAGCACCTGTCGCTCTATCAGCTGACCATCGAGGCCGACACGATGTTCGAGAAGCTGCACCGCGCCGGCAAGCTTCCCGTCCCCGACCCCGATCAGGCGCGCGCCCTGTGGGACGTGACCCAGGAGGTCACGGCAGCGCGCGGCCTGCCGGCCTATGAGGTGTCGAACCACGCCCGGCCCGGCGCCGAGTCGCGCCACAACCTGATCTACTGGCGCTACGGCGAATATGCCGGCGTCGGCCCCGGCGCGCACGGGCGCCTTCGCACGGCAGGCGGTCAGCGGCGCGCACAGTCCACTGAGCGGCACCCGGAAATGTGGCTGACGGTCGTCGAAGGCGAGGGGCACGGGCTCGTCAGCGACGAGGCGCTTTCGCGCGAGGAGCAGGGCGACGAATTCCTGCTCATGGGCCTCCGGCTGACCGAAGGGGTCGATCCCCGCCGCTTCGCCGAACTGTCCGGGCGCAAGCTCGATGAGAGCCGCATCAGCGAACTCGTCGAACAGGGCATGGTCGATCGCACGCGGGACGGCCGCCTTCGCGTCACCTCCGAAGGATTCCCGGTCCTCGACATGGTGGTGGCGGACCTCGCGGCCTGAGACGAAGTTTTGGGGGGTGGTGGGTTGGCGCGAATGTCGCGGCGCCGCAGGGCCACTCGCGACCGGTGCCGCTGCGATTCGAGAGGATCCACGTGCGATGAACGTCCGATTGAGCTTTCACGATCTCGCCACCCTCGACGCGGGTGCGCGCGCTAAACTCTTGCAGCGGTCGGAGATCGACCTCTCGGCGATCACCGAACGGGTGAAGCCGATTATCGAGGCCGTCGCGCGGGACGGTGATGAAGCGCTGGCGCGCTTCGGGCGGGAGTTCGACGGCGCAAGTGTCAGCGCCGACCGGCTTAAGGCATCCGAGCAGGAGTTCGACACCGCGTTCGAGGCCGTCGAGCCCGAAAGTGATCGACGCGATCCGTTTCGCGGTCGGCAACATCCGCTCCTTCCACGAGGAGCAGAAGCCTGAGCCGATGTGGCTGAAGGAGATTCGGCCGGGTGCTTTCGCCGGTGATCGCTGGCACCCGATCCGCTCGGCCGCCCTCTACGTGCCACGCGGAAAAGGCGCGTTTCCCTCCGTCACCATGATGACGAGCGTGCCCGCCGCCGTGGCGGGGGTGCCCGAACTCTCGATTGTGACGCCGCCGCTGCCGGACGGCTCGGTCGACGCCGCCACGCTCGTCGCCGCCCGAGTCGCGGGTGTCACGAACGTTTACAAGTGTGGCGGCGCGCAAGCCGTCGCAGCCGTGGCCTACGGCACCGCGACGGTGCCCAGAGCGGTCAAGATCGTCGGCCCAGGCAGCCCCTTCGTGGTTGCGGCGAAGCGCCTGCTCTCCGGGGTCATCGACACCGGCGTGCCGGCTGGGCCGTCCGAGGCCATCATTCTCGCGGACGAGACGGTCGACGGCGCCCTCGCGGCCCTCGACCTGTTGATCGAGGCTGAGCATGGGCCGGATTCCTCGGCCTATCTGGTCACGCACAGTCAAGCGGTCGCCGACGCGGCGCTGGCGGCCTTGCCGGGTTTCTGGGCCCGCATGACTGCGCAGCGGGTGGAGTTCTCCCAGGCTGTCCTCACCGGGCCGCACGGCGGCATCGTGCTGACCCGCTCGATCGAGGAGAGCTACGACTTCGTCAACGCCTATGCGCCCGAGCATCTCGAACTTTTGTCGACCGATCCGTTCCGCCACCTCGGCCATATCACCGAAGCCGCCGAGATCCTCATGGGCCCGCACACCCCGATCACACTCGGAAATTTCGTCCTGGGGCCCAATGCCGTGCTGCCCACGAGCCGCTGGGCGCGCTCCTTTGGGCCGCTGTCGGTGACCGATTTCATGAAGCGATCGTCCGTGGGTTACGTGACCGCGCCGGCCTATCCCGAACTCGCGCACCACGCCCGCATCCTGGCCGACTACGAAGGGTTCAGCTCCCACGCCAACTCGGTTTCGGAGATGCGGGATGCCATCCTGGCGCGGCGCTGAAATGCGCGCCGTCCGGCTTCACGGGATCGGCGACCTCCGCATCGAAGAGGTGCCCGCGCCACCTCCCCCGCAGGATGATCAGGTCCTGGTGCGCGTTACGGCGGCGGGGATCTGCGGGTCCGATTTGCACAATTTCCGAACCGGCCAATGGATCAGCCGGCCCGTGTCGATCCCCGGCCATGAATTCACCGGGACGGTGCTCGCCGCCGGGCCGGCCGCCGGCGGGTTCAAGCCGGGCGACACGGTCGTCGCCGATTCGCGATTCTGGTGCGGCGCCTGCCCGCGGTGCACGGCAGGCGAACCGAATCTGTGCGAAAACCTCGGCTATGTCGGAGAGGTCTGTGACGGCGGCTTTGCCGAACAGGTCACCCTCCCGGCTCGGCTTCTGCACCGGGTCGACCCCGCGGTTCCGCCGGCGATCGCCACGACCGCCGAGCCGCTGGCCGTGGCCAAGCACGCCATTACGCGGCTGCGGCCCGACCCGGGTGCGCCGGTGCTGGTGGCCGGGTGTGGTCCGATCGGCGGTTTCGTGGCGCTGCTCCTGGCCGAAGCGGGGCATCCGGTGCTCGTTGCGGACCGCAATGCGGCACGGCGTTCTCGGGTTGCGTCGGTCGCCGGAGCCACCGAGACCAACCTTGACCGCGAGAGCGTCACCGCGGCCCTGCATGGCGGGCGATTGCGTTTCGCGGTCGACGCAACCGGCAACATCGCCGCGATCCGATCCTCGATCGACTGCCTGGACAGCGGCGGAACCCTCCTCCTCGTCGGCATCTCGCACGGCACATTTGACCTCGACCCCAACCATGTGGTCGAGCGCGAGCTCAGCCTCATCGGCTGCAGCGCCTTCTCGACCGAACTGCCGGACACCATCGCGCGCCTGCCGGCGCTTGCGCCGAAGATCGCCCGGCTGATCGATCGCGAGATCGGGCTCGACGACGTGCCCGCCGCCTATGAGGACCTGCTGGCCGGGCGCGCTGCGGGCCTCAAGGCCATCATCCGGCCCTGATCAGAGCGCGGCGAGAATGCCGCCGTCGACGTAGAGCACCTGGCCGGTGATGTAGGCCGCGGCGGGCGAGCAGAGGAAGACCACGCTGCCCATCAGGTCTTCGAGCGCCCCGAATCGGCCGAGCGGGATCTTGCCGAGCATGCGGTCGGCCCAGGCCTCGTCGGCATAAAAGCCCTCCGTCATGGCCGTTCGAAAATAGCCGGGGCCGATTCCGTTGACGCGGATCCCCTGCCCGGCCCACTCGGCACTCAGCGCACGCGTCATGCCCACAAGCCCCGTTTTGGAAGCGCCATAAGGCACCGCGGTCGGAATGCCGCGTTCCGAGGTCAGCGAACAGAGGTTCACGATGCTCCGCGGCGTGCCGTGATGCGGCATGCGCGCGAAGGCACGGGCGCAGAAGAACGCCCCCTTGAGATTGGTGTCGAGGATCCTGTCCCAGAGCGCCTCGTCGGCCTCGACCGACGGGCGCACCTGCTCCACCCCCGCATTGTTGACCAGGATGTCCAATCCAACTCCCTCGCCGGCGAGACCTGCGAAAGCGGCGTCGATGCTCGCGACCTCGGCCACGTCGAGTTGCCGCGCCGACGCCTGACCGCCGGCCTGCTCGATGGCCGAGACGACTTCGACCAACGCAGCTTCGTCCCGACCCGTCGCGACGACCGTCGCACCTGCGGCGGCAAGCGCCTCGCTGAGCGCGCGACCGATGCCGCGAGCCGCGCCGGTGACCAAGGCCGTCTTCCCGGCCAGCGAAAAGGCGCTCAGGGCAAAGCGGGGCTCAGGGGACATGCACGATCGCTGGGCTCTTTGTTGCGCGGAGGTCAACCGACCGGGCTGACGTCGTCCGACTTGTGCCACGGCATGATGCCGCCGACCAAACCTGCGACTTCCCGCCGGAACGGGATGGCGTCGGCGTCGCGTTCCTCTTCGAGTTCCTCGGCCAGCCGGCGGCCGCCGAACACGGCCGCCGCAATCGTACCCGGCGCGAGAGCATCGCCGATAGCGGTCACCGACCGGATGCCTGCATCGGCCCAGTCCTGGCGCCGCTCGTGAAGTCTGGCGAAGAGGGCACGGTCGGGAAGGCGGGCGGTCACGAGCACGGCCGCATCCGATGCCATCACGGTGCTGCGACCCGTAAAGACGCAGGCTATTTCGACCTCGCCTCGCCGCACGGCCGCAAAGCCATGGTGGGCGATGATGCGCACGCCAAGGCCGAGCAGGCGCGCCTGGATGCGCGGCTGCTCCATTGTCATGTGCGTCCAGTTGGAGGCGTCCGCGGCCGGGGTGACGAGAGTCACCGCGTGACCTTCCTGCGGCCAGCAGTTCCGCGAGGATGCCGCCCATGTAGTAGTGGTCGTCGTCGAAGATCGCGACCGCGTGACCCGGTGGCCGAGCGCCGGCCATGAGATCGTCCGGTGTCAAAATCGAAGCGCCCGCCTCGACCGGCAAGGGTCGCAGCAGCAGGCGGCCCACCCCGTCTCTGCGCCAATGCGACCCGGTGGCGATGGCAATGTGCTCGAATCCGAAGCCGAGAATCTCCTCGGCCGTCAGGTCGCTCTCACGGTAGATCTCGACGTTGCTCATCGCCGCAAGCTGGCCCGTGCGATAGTCGGCGACGCGGCCCCAGGCCGCGAGTCCCGGCAGCAGGCGCTCGCGCGCGACGCGGCCACCGAGGGTCCTGCCCTTCTCGGCGATCGCAACGTCGTAGCCGCGGCGGCCGAGCATCATCGCGGCTTCGAGCCCGGCCGGGCCGGCGCCAACGACAAGGACCTTCGCGCCCGAGCTTTTGGGCTTGATCCGTTCGGGGTGCCAGCCGCGCCGCCATTCCTCGCCCATTGAAGGGTTCTGGGTGCAGCGAATCGGCGTCATGGTGTGGTCGCCGGCGACGCAGATGTTGCAACCGATGCACTCGCGGATGTCCTCGAGCCGGCCCTCCTCGACCTTCCGGGGCAGGAACGGATCGGCGATGGAGGGGCGCGCGGCGCCGATCAGGTCGAGCACGCCGGAGCGGACCTGGCGGACCATGAGATCGGGCGAGGTGAAGCGGCCGACGCCGACGACGGGCTTGGTTGTGAGCTGCTTGATGCCGGTGACGAACGGCTCCTGGTAGCCCTCATCGGCGAAGCGCGACGTCTGACTGTCGTTGTCCCAGCTCGACAGCGTCAGGTCCCAGAGGTCGGGCAGTTCCGCCAGATGACCGATGACGTCGCGGGCCTCGGCGGCATGCAGACCCTCTTCGCCGATCAACTCGTCGACCGAGATGCGGCAGGCGACCCCGCAGGTGTCCCCGACCGCGTCCTTCGTGTCGGCAATCAGTTCCTTCAGAAGCCTGGCGCGGTTTTCCAGAGAGCCGCCATACTCGTCCGTGCGCGTGTTGAAACGGCGCGACAGAAAGAACATCGCGCCGCCGAACAGCTTGCCGGCATAGACATAGATGATGTCGAAGCCGGCGCGCTTGGCCCGCAGGGCGGCGTTACGGTGCCAGGTTCGCAGGTTGCGAAAGTCCTGCTTGTCCATAGCCCGGGCCTGGACGGGATCGTTGAAGATCGAAAACACCGGCAGATCCGCCGGTCCGAATGGAATTTCGCGGGAATAAAGATTCGGCGCGTTCATGCCGTTGTGGCAGAGCTGCAAACCCGCGAGCGCGCCATGCGCGTGGATCGCTTCGGCCGTGCGGGCCAGCATGGGCACATCCTGGTCGTCCCAGAGCCGCAGCTCGATGAACGGCGCGATATCGCCAGTCGGATGGATTTCGACCTGTTCGCTGCAGACAACGCCCCAGCCGCCTTCCGCCTTGACGGCACGCATCGTGGCCAAGGCCGTGGCGTCGCGATACCCCATGCCGTTGCAATGCGGCACCTGGTAGAACCTGTTCTTGGTGGTGACGGGTCCGATCCGGACCGGCTCGAACAGGATGTCGTATCGTGGGTCGCGCGCCATGAAGCGTCCTTCGATCTGTGGCCCAGCTCACAAGAGCATCACGGTGTGCGCCTCGCGCAACCACCCCCGTTGTGCAATGTCTATTCCCCCGGGCGCCGGCGTGGCCCCGTTATCCGCATTGCCCTTCCAATTCGTCGCGGCGTAAGCTCTCGACCCGATGAACACGATCGAACTCCTGGACCGCCTGGTCGCTTTTCCGACGATCAGCGCGACGTCGAACCTCGATCTCCTCGCGTTCGTGCGGGACTATCTTGCCGAACGCGGCGTGGCATCGACCCTGATCCCCGACACCACGGGACAGAAAGCCAATCTCTTCGCCAGCGTCGGACCGACAGACCGGCCAGGCATCTGCTGTCTGCGCATAGCGATGTCGTTCCCGTCGAAGGGCAGAACTGGACCGGCGATCCTTTCGCGCTGTGCGAGCGGGACGGCAAGCTGTTCGGGCGCGGCGCTGCGGACATGAAAGGCTTCGTCGCGGCCGCGCTGCGCGCCATGGACTTGGCCTCCAAGCGAGACCTCGCGGCGCCGCTGCATTTCGCACTGTCCCACGACGAGGAAATCGGCTGCGTGGGGGTCCGCTCCATGCTCGACATGCTGGCCAAATCTCCGCCTCCGACGCGGCTTTGCGTGGTCGGTGAACCCACCGGAATGAGGATCGCGATCGGCCACAAGGGCAAGATCGGTGCGCGGGCCACCTGCATCGGCGTCGAGGGCCACTCGGCGCTGGCACCGCAGGCCCTCAATGCCATCTATCTCGCGACCGACTTCATTCAGGCCCTCCGGGCGCGACAGCAGGGCATCGTGACCGGGCCGAGCCAGGATCGGGCGTTCGACGTGCCTTATACGACGCTGCATGCCGGGGTGATCACTGGCGGCACGGCGCTCAACATCGTCCCCAACCGGACCGTCGTGACCTTCGAGATCCGCAACATCGCGGCCGACGATGCGAACGCGATCCTTCGGGAGATCCGGGCCGACGCCGAAGCGATCTGCGCGCCATACCGCGAGCGTTTTCCCCAAGCCGACATCGAGATCGCGGTGTTCAACACCTACCCCGGTTTCGATACGCCCGCGGACTCGGAGGCCGTGGCGACGATGCACGATTTTCTCGGCGACGCCGGCACGCTGAAGGTCGCATTCGGCACCGAGGCCGGCCTCTTCGCACAAAAGCTTGGCGTGCCGACCGTCGTGTGCGGCCCGGGATCGATGGATCAGGGCCACAAGCCCGACGAGTTCATCACGCGCGCGCAGCTGGCGGCCTGCGACCAGCTGATGAATCGCATGGTGGACAGCCTTTCGGCAGGCCAATAGCCTCGAAACGGGTGGGGCGGCGCTCTTCGGCACGAAGTTTGATTGAGCCGGTGTCCCGGCATGTCGCCAGTGGGAGGGATCGAAAATGACAAAAGGTCTTCGGCGCCGGCTCGCTGCCGCCGCTATCGCCGCGGTCGCCAGCTTCGGCTGCTCGTCCTACGCGCAGGCCGGAAAGATCAGGATCGGCTTCACCACCTGGGTCGGCTATGGCCCGCTCTTCCTGGCGCGCGACCTTGGCTACTTCAAGGACAACGGCGTCGACGTGGAGCTGAAGATCATCGAGGAAGGCTCGATGACCATGGCGGCGGTGGCCGGCGGCGACCTCGAGGGGTCTGCCACGACCGTCGACGAGTTGATGAAATACCGCTCCGACGAGCTTTGCTTCAAATACGTGCTTGCTCTTGATGAGAGCCACGGCGGTGACGGCGTCATCGCCGACAAGTCCATCAACTCCGTCGCCGATCTGAAAGGCAAGCAGGTCGCCTTCAACGAAGGATCGGTCTCCGAGTTCTGGATCGACGTGCTGCTCAAGAAGGCCGGCATGACCGAAAGCGACATAACGGTCACCAACATGACGGCTGACGATGCCGCAGCGGCCTTCATCGCGGGCCGCGTGCCCGCAGCGGTCACCTGGGAGCCGCACCTGACGGAAGTGCGCAAGCAGGACAAGGGCAAAGTCCTGGTCAACTCATCCACAACGCCAGGGTTGATCGTCGACGTGGTGTCGCTCAAGTGCGACGTGATTAAAAATCAGGCAAGCGACGTGACCGGGCTTCGTCAAAGCCTACTACAAAGCCATCGAGTACATGAAAGCGAACCCCGACAAGGCTGCCGAAATCATGGCCAAGGCCGTGGGTGGCTATCTCGAGAAACCGGCTGACTTCATGGACGCGGAAAAGGGCGTTCAGTTCTTCGACCGCGATCGAAACATTGCCTTCTTCGGCAACTCGGAGAAGAGCGGCATCGGCGAACTGATCAACTACGCGGCCGACATCTGGGGCAAGGCCGGCAAGCTGAAGATGAAGAACGACTATTCGACCCTGGTCGACCCGAGCTTCGTCAAGGCGCAGTAAGTCGAGCCCGCTCGTGCACCTTGCACAATCTTCACCCGTTCTGCCGAGCGGCAGATCGGGCGCTGGGGACGCGTCACGCGTGCCCCAATCGCGCTCAACCTGGACCCGCTTCGCCATACCGTTCGGGCCGATTCCACGTCAGAGCGTGCTCGGCACGGGTCTGGCTGTGTGGCTGCTGGTCCTGTTCGGCTGGGGCGTACTGACCTACGGCCACGTCGTTCCCAAACTCTTCCTGCCGAGCCCGGGCACGGTGGCCGAGACCGGCTACAAGATGCTGCTCGACGGCAGCCTGCTCTATCACACGATGACCAGCGCCGAGGTCGTGATCTTCGGCTTCATTCTTTCATCGGTGATCGCCATTCCGCTGGGGCTCTGGATGGGCACCTATCGGCTGGTGCAGGCCGCGCTCGATCCGCTGGTCAATTTCATCCGCTACCTGCCGGTCACGTCTTTCGTGCCGCTGTTCATCCTGTGGATCGGCATCGGACTGCAGCAGCGCGTCGCCATCATCTTTTTCGGCACCTTCTTCCAGCAACTGGTGATGATCGCCGACTGCGCGCGCAGCATCTCGCGCGACCTCGTCAATGCCTCCTACACGCTCGGCACCAAGCGGCGCGAGGTGGTTTGGCACGTGATCTTCCCCGCAGCCCTGCCCGCCATCCTCGATACGCTGCGCGTGACCATGGGTTGGGCCTGGACCTATCTGGTGGTGGCGGAACTCGTCGCCGCCTCGAGCGGGCTCGGCTACATTAGCCTCAAGGCGATGCGGGGCTTCCAGGTCGACGTGATCTTTCTGGCCATCGCCGCCATCGGCGTTCTGGGGCTGATCACCGACACCATTTTCCGCATTCTGCGGGTGAGGCTTGCGCCATGGGCCAGTTGACGGGCGCCGCTGCGCTCTTCGCCGGGCCCGTGGGACCGGGACAGGAGCATCGCGAAACGGCGATCTCGGCGGGAGCCAGGGCGCCGAGCGCCGCTCCGGATCAGCCGCCGCGCCTGACTGCCAAGACGGTGGGTCTCCGTTATCCGGGCACGCCCGAGGTGGTGGCGCTCGAGGGCATCACATTCGATGTGGCGCAGAACGAATTCTGCGTCATCGTCGGCCCGTCCGGCTGCGGCAAGTCGAGCTTCCTCTATCTTGCCGCGGGCCTGCATGAGGTGACGTCCGGCGAGATCGCGATCGACGACCGGCTGATCACCGAGCCGGGACCGGACCGGGGCATGGTGTTCCAGAGCTACACCCTGTTCCCCTGGCTCACGGTGCGCGCCAACATCGAATATGGGCCGAAGCGGAAGGGTCTGCCGGCGGCGAAACGAAAGGAGATCTCCGACCTCTATCTCGAAGAGGTCGGCCTCGACGGCCTTCGCGAACCACTATCCGGCGCAACTCTCGGGCGGCATGAAGCAGCGCGTTGCCATTGCGCGCGCCCTCGCCAACGATCCGGCCATCCTGCTGATGGACGAGCCCTTCGGAGCGCTCGACAGCCAGACCCGCACCAGCATGCAGAAACTGCTGCTGCGGATCTGGGAACGCCACCAGAAGACCGTGCTGTTCGTCACTCACGACATCGACGAGGCGCTACTCCTGGGCGATCGGGTGCTGGTCATGACGGCCCGGCCGGGGCGGATCAAGGCCGAGCTCCCGGTCGACATCGCCCGCCCGCGCTCGATCGACCTCGTGCTCGAACCGGATTTCATCGCGCTGAAGCGGCGCATCCTCGCCTTGCTGCGCGACGAGATCGACGAGGACCACTGAAAAGCTTCGTTCCTCCGGGTCTTCGTGCTGAGGAGCCACCCAGGCCGCGTCGGAAGCACGCGCGTCCTTCGACGCGGGTGCCCTGAACCAGCTCGTGATGGGGAGGGCCGTGGTTGCTCCGAGCCACTGAGGCTCGACAGCCTATGCTGGCCGGAGCCTCAGCTCTGGCACGGCGGTTGCAAAGCTCGTCGCGAGTTCGCCGCTAGGGTTCCGGCATGCGTCGCATGCGCTGGTCCGAGAGCGGCCGCCGGCGGGGGAGACATCCCGCCGGACGCACGGCGGGACAAAAGCCCGGGAGACCTCAGAAGCCAAGGGATTGGCGACTCAGGTCTTCGCCATCCCTCGAAGCGGAAGGGATAGGCATGAACTGCTTCAAATCTAAGCTCGGAACGCTGGCATTGGGGCTGGCTCTGGCCGCCGCTCTGTCGACGGTGTCGCTCGCCGCGCCCAAGAAGGACTTCAAGGTCGCCTGGTCGATCTATGTCGGCTGGATGCCCTGGGGCTATGCGGCCGACAACGGCATCGTCAAGAAATGGGCCGACAAGTACGGCATCAAGATCGAGCGTGACGCAGTTCAACGACTACGCGGAGTCGATCAACCAGTACACGGCCGGCGCCTTCGACGCCCTGACCGTCACCAACATGGATGCGCTGTCGGTTCCGTGCGGCGGGCGGCGTCGACACCACGGCCGTCGATCGTCGGCGACTTCTCCAACGGCAACGACGCCGTGATCCTGAAGGACAAGACCGGCTCTGGCCGATATCAAGGGCCAGAAGGTCAATCTCGTCGCAGTTCTCGGTGTCGGATTATCTGCTCGCTCGCGCGCTCGACAGCGTCAAGCATGAGCGAGAAGGACTCACCGAAGTCAACACGTCCGACGCCGACATGGTGGCGGCCTACAAGACACCCGACGTCACCGCCGTGGTGACCTGGAACCCGATCGTCTCCGAAATCCTCGGCATGCCGGACGCCAAGAAGGTGTTCGACTCGTCGAAGATCCCGGGCGAGATCATGGACCTGATGGTCGTCAACACAGCGAACGCTCAAGGACAACCCGGACTTCGGCAAGGCGCTCGTCGGCATCTGGTACGAGACGATGACCCTGATGATGGGCGACGGCGACGCCGGCCAAGGCGGCCCGCACCGCGATGGGCAAGGCCTCGGGCACCGATCTCGCCGGCTTCGACAGCCAGCTGACGACCACGCGACTGTTCGCCAAGGCGCCCGACGCCGTGAGCTTTACCCGCTCGAGCCGACGTCGGCTCCACCATGGACCACGTCCGCACGTTCCTGTTCGACAAGCACCTGCTCGGCAACAACGCCACATCCGCCGACGCGGTCGGGATCGAACTCGCCGACGGCAAGGTGCTGGGCGACAAGGGCAACGTGAAGTTCCGCTTCACCGACAGCTTCATGGCCATGGCGGCGGACGGGCAAGCTGTAGAACGGCCGACAAGGTCGATCACGCCATGCGCCTGATCAATCGCAGGCCGGATCGCGGCACACGCGTGGTGCTGGCGGCCCTGCCCTTCGGGCTGGTCGCCATTGCCTACGCAGCTGGCTTCGGCGGCGCGGCTCGCCGCGAATCCGACCGACAAGCTGCTGCCCGGCTTCGCCACCCTGGCGGCCGCGATCGCTCGGCTCGCGTTCGCGGCCGATCCGCGCACCGGCAGCATTCTGTTCTGGGACGATACGCTGGCGAGCCTCGAGCGCATCGTCGCGGCGCTCGCCATCTCCACCAGCGTGGCGCTCGACGCTCGGCATTGCTCATGGGCATGCTGCCCTACCTCCGCGCCTTGCTCGCCTCCTTCGTGGGCGCGGTCTCGATGGTGCCGCCGCTCGCGCTGCTGCCGATCCTGTTCATCGCGCTCGGTCTCGGCGAGACCGCCAAGATCACGCTGATCGCCATCGGCGTCACGCCCGTGATGATCCGCGACCTCGCGGGACGCGTGGGCGAGCTGCCGCGCGAGCAGATCGTCAAGGCCGAGACGCTTGGCGCGTCGAGCTGGCAGATGGCGATCCGCATCGTGCTGCCGCAGGTGATGCCGCGCTGATCGACGCTGCTGCGGCTGCTCGCTCGGCCCGGCCTGGCTGTTCCTGATCGCCGCCGAGGCGATCGCGGCCGAGGCTGGGCTCGGCTACCGCATCTTCCTCGTCCGCCGCTATCTCGCGATGGACGTGATCCTCCCCTACGTGGTGTGGATCACGCTGCTGGCCGCCTTGATGGACTTCGGGCTGGTCTGGCTTCGCAGGCGCGCTCTTCCCCTGGTTCGCGGCTCGAGGCCGGTCGATGAGCGCCGGAATCCAGGTCGAGGAGGTCTGGAAGGAATACGGCGACCAGATCGTGCTGGAGCGCGTCTCGCTTCAACATCGCGCCGCGCGCCTTCGTGGCGCTGGTCGGGCCGTCCGGGCTGCGGCAAGACCACGTTTCTGCGCATGCTGCTCGGCGACGAGCGCCCGACCCGCGGTCGCATTCTGGTCGATGGCCAGCCGCTGCCGGACGAGCCCGGCCCCGATCGCGGCATCGTGTTCCAGCGCTATTCGGTCTTTCCGCACCTGACCGTGCTCGGCAACGTCATGCTGCCGCGTGAGCTCGAAGCGGGCGCCAGTGACCGCCCGCCTGTTCGGCACGGCACGGCGCCGCGCCGTCGAGGAAGCCGCGGTCCTTGCTCGCCGAGGTCGGGCCTTGCGGCGAGCGAAGCCAAATATCCGTCCGCGCTGTCGGGCGGCATGCAGCAGCGCCTCGCGCTCGCCCAGGCGCTGATCCGCCGGCCCAAGATCCTGCTGCTCGACGAGCCGTTCGGTGCGCTCGATCCCGGCATCCGCGCCGACATCCACGCGCTGACCCGCCGCCTCTGGCACGAGATGCGACCTCACCGTCGTCATGGTCACGCACGACCTGCGCGAAGCCTTTTCGCTCGCGACCCGCGTCGTCGCCTTCGAGCGGCCGCGCGAACCGGCCCGAGGAGCGCGAGCGCTACGGCGCCACGATCACGCGCGACCTCGAGATCTGGCCGAAGCGCGTGGCCGGCGAACCCGTAGTCAGGAAGCAGCCGTCCGTCTTTGGCTCACCGAGGCCAGCGGGGACCCTCGAGGAGCCGCGCCGCAAGATGTTTCGTCCTACCACGGGCCACACTGCCTCCGGCGCAAACACTGCGCCGTCAGCAGGCAAATCAGCGCCCCAAGTTCCAAGGGAGCAGTTCATGAATACGGACCCCGACACGCAGGCCGTGATCGCGGCGAGAAAGCAGCGCTATGAAGAGCTCAAACTTGAAGGCCAGACTCATGCCCCGCGCGCACTGCCGGGCCGAAGCCCGCGACCGGCTCCGCCGTTGCGGACGCGGATCGATGCTGCACGCGAGACGATCCCCGGCGGCTGGTACTGGTCGACGGAAGCTAAGGCGCGGCGAGGCGCTGCGGATCGAAACGCCGGAGGGACCGGCCGCCGTCGCGCTGGTGGCCTGGTCGCTCGCCGATCCGTCCGAGCGCCTGAACTACGCCGACACGATCAAGATCCAGTGGACCGCCGCGCTCGGCAAGGGCCGCGTGCTGTTTTCCGACATGGGCCGCGTGATGCTCTCGATCGTCGAGGATTCCTGCGGCGCGCACGACGCGATCGCGGGCGGCTCGACCCCGGCCTCCGTGCTGAAGGCCGGCGGCAACGCGCCGCGCCGCAACACGCGCGACAATTTCTATCTCGCGGCCGGCAAGCACGGTCTGTCGCGCCGCGATGTCCCGCCCTGCATCAGCTTCTTCGCGCCCGTCGAGGACCGATGCCGAGGGCGGCTCGTCTGGAATGCGCCCAGCCGGCAGGCCGGGCGATTACGTCGATCTGCGCGCCGAGATGGACCTGCTCGTCGCCCTGTCGAATTGCCCGCATCCGCTCGATCCGGATCAGGGCGAGCCGCCCGCCGTCGCGGTCACGCGATTCAAGTCGCCCCCCGCCGCGCCCGACGATCTCTGCCGCACCGCGACCGCCGAAGCCGTGCGCGGCTTCGAGAACACCGATGCCCTTCTGCCGCGTGTGCATCGCATGAGCCGCTTCTCGGCAAACGCCATTCGCGACCCTGCCAAGGCGCGTTCCGACCACCACGTCCCGGCGCAGGCGCCCTGGTCGGGCCTCGTGCGCCGCGGCGAGACGATCCGCATCGTCGATCTCGAAGGCCAGCAGGCGGTCGATACGCTGTTCTACAAGCGCCGACGACTTCGGCGAGCGCTATTCCTCGCAGGACACGGTCCGCAACCAGGGCGCGGCCTATGTCACCACCGGCACGCAGGTGATGTCCAACGAGGGCAACGTCATGCTGACGCGTGACGGCCGACAGCTGCGGCCGGCACGACACGTCGGCCGGCGCCTGCTCGTGCGAGAGCCAACACCGTGCGCTTCGGCCATGGCACCAGATACCTGCACGCCTGCCGCGAGAATTTCCTGCTGGAGGTCGGCCGGCACGGCATGACCAAGCGCGACATCGTGCCCAACATCAACTTCTTCATGAACGTGCCGATCGAGCCCTCGGGCGAACTCGCCATCGTCGATGGCGTGTCGAAGCCCGGCGACTACGTCGAACTCCGCGCCGAGATGGACGTGCTCTGCGTCATCTCCAACTGCCCGCAGATCAACAATCCCTGCAACGGCTTCAACCCGACGCCGATCCGCGTGCTGATCTGGGGCGCCGAGCGACTGATGTTCAGCAAGGTTCTGGTCGCCAACCGCGGCGAGATCGCCGCCCGGGTCTGCCGCACGCTGCGGCGGCTGGGCATCGCCTCCGTCGCGGTCTATTCCGACGCCGACCGCTTCACCCGGCCGGTGCTCGACGCCGACGAGGCCGTGCGGCTCGGGCCGGCGCCGGCCGCGACGAGCTATCTCGACATCGACGCGGTGATCGCGGCCTGCCGAGCGACCGGCGCCGAGGCGGTGCATCCCGGCTACGGCTTTCTGTCGGAGAATGCCGCGTTTCGCCGAGCGGCTTGCCGCAGCGGGCATCGCCTTCATCGGCCCGCGGCCCGAGCACCTGCGCGCCTTCGGCCTCAAGCACACGGCGCGCGAGATCGCGAGCGCGAGCGGCGTGCCGCTGCTGCCCGGCACCGGCGTGCTCGCGGACGTCGACGAGGCGCTGCGGCGAGGCCGAGCGCATCGGCTATCCCGGTGATGCTGAAGAGCACCGCCGGCGGCGGCGGCATCGGCATGCAGCTCTGCGCCGACGCCGAGCGAGCTGCGCGAGCGGTTCGACGAGCGTGCAGCGCACCGCGCGGGCCAGCTTCGGCGACGCCCGCGTCTATCCTCGAACGCTTCGTGGCCGACGCGCGCCACGTCGAGGTGCAGATCTTCGGCGACGGCAAGGGCGGCGTGGTCGCGCTCGGCGAGCGCGACTGCTCGCTGCAGCGCCGCAACCAGAAGGTCGTCGAGGAAACGCCGGCGCCCGGGTCTGTCGCGACGACTACGCAGCGCGGCTGCATGCGGCCGCGGTGGCGCTCGGCGAGCACGTCGCCTACGCATCCGCCGGCACGGTCGAGTTCATCTACGATCCGGTCGCGGCGAGGACTTCTACTTCCTCGAGGTCAACACCCGCCTGCAGGTCGAGCATCCGGTCACCGAGGCGGTGCTCGGCATCGACCTCGTCGAATGGATGATCCGGCAGGCCGCCGGCGAGGACGTGCTGGCGAGCCCGCGCGCTCACGCCCGCCGGCGCGGCGATCGAGGTCGCGGCTCTACGCCGAGAACCCGCAGGCCGACTTCCGCCCCAGCGCCGGCCTGCTGACCGAGGTCCGCTTTCCGGCGGATGCGCGCGTCGACACCTGGATCGAGACCGGCACCGAGGTGACGCCGTTCTACGATCCCGATGCTGGCCAAGATCATCGTCCAGGCCGCGACCGCGGCCGGCGCCATCGCGGCGCTCCGCAGGGCGCTCGGCCGAGACGACGGTCGGCCGGCATCGAGACCAATCTCGACTATCTGCGCGGCATCGCGGCCTCGCGACCATGCTGGCCGAGCGGCACGTCGCGACGACGGCCCTGCGCGAGCTTCGCCGTGCCGACGTCGCAGCCATCGACGTGCTGGCGCCCGGCGCGCAGTCGAGCCTGCAGGAACTGCCGGGCCGGCTCGGCTACTGGCACGTCGGCGTGCCGCCGAGCGGGCCGATGGACGCGCGCTCCTTCCGCCTCGCCAACGCGCTGGTCGGCAACGCGCCGGAGACCGCCGCGCTGGAACTGACCGTCAGCGGACCGACGCTGCGCTTCAACACCGAGCGCGATCGTCGCGCTGGCGGGCGCCCGCATGACGGCCGACGCTCGACGGCGTCGCCGGCGCCGCATGACGCAGCCGGTCGCGGTCGCGCGCCGGCCAGGTGCTGACGATCGGACGCGATCGACGGGCCGGGCCAGCGCACCTATCTTGCGGTGCGCGGCGGCTTCGACGCGCCGGTGGTTCTCGGCTCGCGCGCGACCTTCGCGCTCGGCGGCTTCGGCGGCCATGCGACCGGCGTGCTCAAGACCGGCGACGTGCTGCACATCGGCGCGAGCGCCGCCGAAGCCGACTCGCGCCATCGCAGACGCCAGGCGCCGCCTGACCGACGCAGACTGGAAGATCGGCGTCCTCTACGGCCCGCATGGCGCGCCCGACTTCTTCCAGCCGCCGACATCGACGATCTGTTCACCGCGGCCTACGAGGTGCACTTCAACAGCGCCCGCACCGGCGTGCGGCTGATCGGGCCGACGCCGCGATGGGCGCGGCCGGACGGCGGCGAGGCGGGCCTGCATCCATCGAACCTGCACGACAACGCCTATGCGGTCGGCGCGATCGACTTCACCGGCGACATGCCGATCATTCTGGGGCCGGACGGCCCGAGCCTCGGCGGCTTCGTCTGTCCGGCCGTGGTGGCGCGCGACGAGCAGTGGAAGCTTGGCCAGCTGCAGGCCCGGCGACAGGGTGCGCTTCCGCCCTGCCGCGCGGCCGCATGACCCGGTCGCCGGCCCCAATGCTCTGGCGCACCGATGGTGAAGCGGGCTCCGCCATCGTCGGCCGACGCGAGGATGGACCGGTCGAGGTGGTCTATCGCCGCCAGGGCGACGACAACCTGCTGGTCGAATACGGCCCGATGGTGCTCGACATCGGCGCTGCGGCTGCGCGTCCACCTGCTGCCGAGGCCTTGGACGCGCGCGCAAGCTGCCCGGCCTCGATCGACCTGACGCCCGGCATCCGCTCGCTGCAGGTCCACTACGACGGCGGCAGCGCTGACCCGCGCAGCGGCTGCTCGACGTGCTTGGCCGAGACTCGAAGACGAGCCTGCCGGATCCGGCGAGCCGTCGCGGTGCCGAGCCGCATCGTGCATCTGCCGCTGTCGCTGGAACGACCCCGACGCCGTGCTGGCGATGCGCAAATACCAGGAGCTGGTGCGCCCGAACGCGCCCTGGTGCCCCGACAACATCGAGTTCATCCGCCGCATCAACGGACTTGCCCGACGAGGACGCGGTCCGTCGCATCGTGTTCGATGCCAGCTACCTGGTGCTCGGCCTCGGCGACGTCTATCTCGGCGCGCCGGTGGCGACGCCGCTCGATCCGCGCCACCGGCTCGTCACCACCAAATACAATCCGGCCCGCACCTGGACGCCCGAGAACGCCGTCGGCATCGGCGGCGCCTACATGTGCATCTACGGCATGGAGGGGCCGGGCGGCTATCAGCTCTTCGGCCGCACGATCCAGGTGTGGAACACCTGGCGCACGACGCCGGCCTTCGAGCCCGGCACGCCATGGCTGCTGCGCTTCTTCGATCAGATCCGCTTCTTTCCGGTGACGCATGCGGAACTCTGCGAGGCGCGCGCCGCCTTCCCGCACGGCGCCTATCCGATCCGCATCGAGGAAGGCCACTTCTCCTACGCCGACTATGCGTCCGAACTCGCGCTTCACGCGGACGACATCTGCGGCCTTCAAGGCCGGCCAGCAGGCGGCATTCGAAGCCGAGCGCGGCCGGTGGAAGCAAGCCGGCCTCGACACGTACCACGCCGCTGAATTCGAAGCCCGGTCAGAGGACGCGCTCCCGGACGGCTGCGTGGCCGTGGCGACCACCATCCCGGGCAATGTCTGGAAGTATGTTCCCGCCGTTGGCGATGCCGTGCGGATGGGCGACACCATCGCGATCATCGAATCGATGAAGATGGAGATGGCGGTGACGGCGCCGGCATCGGGCCGCCTCCGCGAGATTCGCGCCGAGCCCGGGCGAACCGTGCGGGCCGGCGACACGCTCGCGGTGATCGAACACTGAAGAGGCGCTAAGCGCTTGACGTGCCTTCAGCTGTTCGCCCCTATGCCGGCGAGGCAGCGCTGGCCGCATTTGAAGGAGAGAACAGGCGCAATGCTCGGCATCACGAAGTTCAGCAACGCGCCGGGCGACTTCGACCTGCGGGAGCGCGAACGCGCCCGTCCGCGGCCGGGCTACGTACTGCTGGAAGTGGCAGGTGTCGGCATCTGCGGCACTGACGTCCATATCGTCAAAGGCGAGTACAAGGTCGTGCCGCCGGTCACGATGGGACACGAAGTCTGCGGCTTCGTCTGCGAGGTGGGCGACGGGGTTGACGCGGGCCGCATCGGCGAGCGTGTGGTCGCCGAAACCTTCTTCTCGACCTGCGGCGCGTGCGACTATTGCCGTGCCGGTCGACCGAACATGTGCGGCTCACGCCGCTCCATCGGAACCCATGCGGACGGGGCCATGGCGCCCTTCGTGGAGGTCCCCGAAAAGAACCTGCACGCCGTTCCGCAAGGTCTTTCGGACGCGGCCGCCTCGATGGCGGAGCCCCTTGCCTGCGTGACGAACTCGATGTTCGGGCAGGACGGTTATGTCGGTCCCGACAATGAGGTGCTGGTGCTCGGGCCCGGCGCCATCGGGCTGATCGCGGCCCAGGTGGCGCGCGCCTGCGGCGCCAAGGTCCACGTGCGCGGCACCGAGCGCGACCGGCCCCGCCTCGATCTTGCGGCCCGGCTCGGTTTCGCCGTGAGCGACACAAGCTCGCCCCCGCCCGAGCAGAGCGTCGACCGGGTTGTCGAATGTTCGGGCTCGCCCCACGGCGTGGCCGACGCGCTGCGCGCGCTCAGCAAGGGCGGGCACCTCATGCAGATGGGCATCATCGGTGCCGACGCGCAGCTGCCGTTCGATCTCATCTGCTACAAGGAGCTGCGCGTCACCTCCGGCTTCGCCTCGACCCCGACCTCGTGGCGGCGTGCCATGGCGCTGCTGTGGGCCGAGAAGATCGTTTTCGAGCCGCTCGTGACGGATGTGGCGCCGCTGCGGGATTGGCGGCCGGTGTTCGCGCGCACCATGGCGGCCGACGGCGTGAAGTTCGTGTTCGACCCACGGCTCTGAGTCGCTGGTTGGCCTTGCCCCCCACTTCATCCTGAGCCGGCCGCAAAGCGGCCGAGTCGAAGGACGTAGCTCCTGCGTGCTTCGACACGGGCCTTCGGCCCTGCTCAGCATGAAGGGCCGGGTTGGACACCAACATCGAGGAAACGTCAGCTTCAACCGCTGCTCATCGGCTCAGCGGCAGCACGTTCGAGCGCTTCACCTGTCCCAGCGCAAAGCTCGATTCGATCGAGGAAACCCCTTCGAGCCGGGTCAGTTTCTCCTTGAGGAAGCGCTCGTAGGCCGCGAGGTCGCGGACCACGATGCGCATCAAGAAATCCTGCGCGCCGGTCATCAGGTAGCAGTCGAGCACCTCCGGCCACTGGGTAACCGCGCGCGCGAATCGATCGAGTTCTTCTTCCCGCTGGCGCTCGAGCTTGACCGACGCGAACACGCTGACCGGGAGCCCGACCTCCTGCTGATCGACGACCGCCACGTAGCCGGTGATCACGCCGCTCTCTTCCAGGAGGCGTACCCGCCGCGCGCAGGGCGAGGCCGACAGCCCCACCTGCTCCGCCAGCTGAAGCGTCGTCAGCCGCGCGTCGCGCTGCAGCGCAGCGATGATCTTGCGGTCGATGTCGTCAAGGCTTTTTGGCATGATTTTCCAGAGCTACGCCACAGTGTGGTGATTACAACCAAACTTCGCCCGGCGTGAGCTCATATTCGCCGATTTTCGCCCGCTGTCCGAGCCTATGATGGCTTTTCGCTCCGGGGCCGCCCACATGTCCGATCCACGTCTGCCGTTCCTGTCGCAGCTTGAGCGGAAGGCGCTGTGGCTCTCGACCTGGATGATCCACAACGCCAACCACCTGCGCCCGAACGCCGACGGAATGAAGGTCGGCGGGCATCAGTCGTCCTCGGCGTCGCTCGCTGCCGTGATGACGGCCCTCTATGGCGCGGTGCTGCGGCCGGAGGACAGGGTCGCGGTAAAGCCCCACGCGAGCCCGATCTTTCACGCTCTCCAATACCTGTTCGGCCACCTGCCGCTCGAGCGTATGCAGAATTTCCGCGGTTACAAAGGCGTCCAGTCCTACCCCTCCCGCACCAAGGACGTCGACGACGTCGATTTCTCCACCGGTTCGGTCGGCCTCGGCGTGGCTCAGACCCTGTTCTCGTCCCTGGTTCAGGACTACGTGCACGCAAAGCCATTTGCCCCCGACCGCCCCAAGGGCCGCATGGTCGCCCTGATCGGCGATGCCGAGATGGACGAGGGCAATATCTTCGAGGCGCTGCTGGAAGGCTGGAAGCACGGGCTTCGCAACACCTGGTGGGTGGTCGACTACAACCGGCAAAGCCTCGACGCGGTTGTCCGCGAAGGCTTGTGGGAGCGGTTCGAGACCCTGTTTCGCAACTTCGGCTGGGACGTGGTGATCCTGAAGCACGGCACCGTGATGCAGGCGGCCTTTGCAGAGCCGGGCGGCGACAAGCTTCGGGAGTGGATCGACCGCTGCCCCAACCAGCTCTATTCGGCGCTCACGTTCCAGGGCGGCGCCGCGTGGCGGAAACGGCTCCTCGACGATCTGGGCGACCAGGGGCCGGTCACCCGGCTCATCGAAAAGCGGTCGGATGAGGAACTCGCGCTGCTGATGAGCAACCTCGGCGGCCACGACCTGCCGTCGCTGCTCGCGGCCTTTGAGGAGGCACGGGCCCACGATCGCCCGGTCTGCTTCATCGCCTATACGATCAAGGGCTATGGTCTGCCGCTCGCCGGCCACAAGGACAATCATGCAGGGCTGATGACGCCGACCCAGGTCGATGTCCTGCGCCAGGCGATGAACATCCGCGTGGGCCACGAATGGGAGCCTTTCGAAGGGCTCGAATCGCCCGACCGCCTGCGCGCCTTCATGGCTGGCGTGCCGTTCTTCCAGACGTGGCCGCGGCGAACGAGTGCCCCCCCGGTGCCGGTCCCGGAGACGCTCGCGGTCGCGATCCAGCCCGTCATGGCGACGCAGGCCGCCTTCGGCCTTCTCATGCACGAGATCGCCAAAGACGACACCCCGTTCGCGCAGCATGTGGTGACCACCTCGCCCGACGTGACGGTCTCGACCAATCTCGGCGCCTGGGTGAACCGGCGCGGCCTGTTCGCGCGGGATGAGATGGCCGACGTGTTCAAGCGCGAGCGCATCCCGTCCACCTACAACTGGGAGTTCTCGCCCAAGGGGCAGCACCTGGAACTCGGCATTGCCGAGATGAACCTGTTCATCATGCTCTCGGCGCTTGGCCTCTCGCATGCGACCCTCGGCGCGCGGCTGCTTCCGGTCGGCACGCTCTACGATCCCTTCATCGAGCGCGGCCTCGATGCGTTGAACTACGCCTGCTACCAGGACGCCCGCTTCATTCTCGTCGCAACGCCCTCCGGCGTGACACTCGCGCCGGAGGGTGGCGCGCATCAATCGATCGCCACGCCCCTGATCGGCATGGCCCAGGACGGCCTCGCCAGCTTCGAGCCGGCTTTCGTCGACGAACTCGCGGTGCTGCTGCGCTTCGCCTTCGATTACATTCAACGCTCGGGTGAGACTGAACCGGACGCGCGGACCTGGCTCAGGGACGCGACCGGCGGATCGGTCTACTTCCGTCTCTCGACCAGAGCCGTCGAGCAGCCCGGCCGCACGATGACACCCGCGTTGGCCCAGAAGATCGTCGACGGCGGCTACTGGCTGCGGAAGCCGGGTCCGAATGCCGAAGTGGTGGTCGCCTACACCGGCGCCGTCGCGCCGGAAGCAATCGAGGCGGTGGGACTCATAGGCGAGGACCGCCGCGACGTCGGCCTGCTGGCGGTGACCTCGGCCGACCGGCTCAACGCCGGCTGGACCGCGGCCCAGCGGGCGCGCGAGGCAGGCCTTCAACAGGCGACAAGCCACGTCGAGCGGCTGCTCGCCGACATACCGTCGCATTGCGGGCTGGTGAGCGTGGCCGATGGGCATCCGGCGACGCTCGCATGGCTCGGCAGCGTCCATGGCCATCGCACCCGATCGCTCGGTGTCGAACATTTCGGCCAGACCGGAACGGTGGCCGACCTCTACCGCCACTTCGGCATCGACGCGCAGGGCATCGTGGCAGCCGCGCAGGCCATCGCGCCGGGCCGCCGCATCCGGCATCTGAGGCTTGCCACGGCCTGATCGGCAAGACGGGATTGATCGGCGGCTCTTACGCGGACGCAAGCCAATTTGCGCGGCACGCAGCGTGCTTCTCCCGGCTTGCAACGCAGACTATCATCCTTCCGGCGCCGGTCGCACGATCACAGGCGGCCTCGTCACGCGCAGCAGCAAGGCTCAGGGTAGAACATGATCCGCACGAGCGCCGAATATCGCGAACTCAATCCGGGATAACCGCGAGGTCTATATCGCCGGCGAGCGGGTCAAGGACGTCACCACCCACCCGATGTTCAAGCCGCTGGTCGACATCCGCGCCCGCATCTACGACATGCAGGAGGACCCGGCGACGCGGCCGATCATGAGCTACGACGCGGACGGCGAGACTTTCAGCGTCGGCAGCAAGCTGCCCTACACGCAGGACGACTGGTGGGCCAAGCGGCGCGCGACCGACACGCTGCTCGAGGCGATCGGCGGTGTCGTGACCCGCGTGGGCGACGAGACCGTGGGAGAAATGTGGTCGCTCTTCGATGGGCAGGACGTGCTCAACGAGGTCGATCCGCGCTTCTCCGAAAATATCCGCAACCACATCGCCAAGGTTCTGCACACCGACCCGTTCCACGTCTCGGCCAACACCGATCCGAAAGGGGACCGCTCCAAGCCGCCGCAAGAGCAGGACCCGGACATGCTGCTGCATGTGGTCAAGGAAACCGATGCGGGCATCGTGGTCCGCGGCGCCAAATACGAGACCGCCGCCGCCTACGCCAACCAGGCCTTCACCAAGCCCACGATCGCCAACTGGGGCAACGCCGCCTACTCGGATTATGCCGTCGGCTTCATCTGCGACCTCGGCTCGCCCAACTTGAAATTCATCTGCCGCACGGGATTCGCGGGCCGGGCGCCGGCCGAGGACTATCCCCTGTCGAACCGGTTCGACGAGGTCGACACGCTGGTGATCTTCGACAATGTCCTGGTGCCCTGGGAGAACGTGCTGTTCTACCGCCACACCAAGGCCGCGACCTTTATCCGCGCCACGCTGCACCGCTACTCCGCCTTCGCGTTCGTGCAGCGGAACCTCAAGCTCGCCGACATGATGATCGGCGCCGCGCTGTTCAACGCGCGCCAGACCGGCCTCGACAAGCAGCAGGCCGTGCAGGAGAAGCTGGCGCAGCTCGCGGTCTATCGCGAGGGCATCAACGCCCATCTCACGGCCGCGATCGCGCTGGCCGAGCCGAGCCCGGGCGGGCTGATGATGCCGAACCAGTCGCTGCTCTACACCGGCCGCGTGCTCGCCTGCTCGCAGTTGCACGAGATGATGCACATCGCCCGCGAGCTGTGCGGGGGCAGATCTGCGTGACGCCCGACAAGGCCGCCTTCGAGGCGCCCGAGACCAAGCCCTGGCTCGACAAGTTCTATTCGGTCAACGAGGACTGGGTGGCCGAGGATCGGCGCAAACTGCTGGCCTATGCGCGCGACATGCTGAACTCCGACTATGCGGGCCACCGGCTGACCTTCCAGCTCTTCGCCCAGTCGCCGCCCTTTGCGCATCTGGCCGCGGTCTATCGCAACTTCGATTGGGATGGTCCGCTGGCCTTCGTGCAGAAGTCAGCCGGCTTGTCGGACCGCGTGCTTGCGGAAACCGCGCGTCCGTCCGGCGACACTGCCGTGCGGCAATGGTTCAGCGCCGAACGATCGCAAGCCGCGGAATAGGGCTCCCCAACCCTCTAAACCTGGAGGCAAACGCCAGCATGCCAGTCCACACGCGCTTGCGCCCGTTCAACACCAAGGACACCTACCCCGAGCAGAAGCTCGACAACGACCTCTGCCAAACCGTGGTGGCCCGCGGCACCATGGTGTTCGTGCGCGGTCAGATCGGGCAGGATCTCGACACCCGCGAGAGCGTCGCCATCGGCGACGCGGCCGGCCAGGCCGAGAAGGCCATGGCTAATATCAAGATGCTCCTCGACGAGGCCGGTTCGGCGCTCGAGCACATCTGCAAGATCACCATCTACATCATCGACCCGCGCTACCGCGAAGCGGTCTACCGGGTGGTCGGGCGATGGCTGAAGGGCGTCTATCCGGTGTCGACCGGGATCGTCGTTTCGGCCCTGGCGCGGCCCGAATGGCTGGTCGAGATCGACGTGACCGCCGTCATCCCCGAGACCGGAGCATGACCTTCTCGATCGCGGCGCGCTGCCCGGCGACCGGCATGTTCGGCCTCGCCATCTCGTCGTCGTCGCCGGCGGTGGCGGCCCGTTGCGCCCATGCCAGGGCCGGTGTCGGCGACTGTCGCGACGCCAGAACATCACCGATCCGACGCTGGGGCCGCTCGGGCTCGACCTGATGGCGCGGGGCGCAACCGCCACCCAGGCCCGCGACATCCTGGTCGCGACCCGACCTCACATCGCGTACCGCCAGCTGACTCTGGTCAACTCCGCCGGCCGGACCGCCGTCTTTTCCGGACAGCACACGCTGGGCATCCACGCGACGGCGGAGGGCGACGGCATCGTCGCCGCCGGCAATCTCCTGGCCAATGACCGAGGTGCCGGACGCCATGATGGCGGCCTTCGCGGCCGCCCCGGGATCGCTGGCAGACCGTCTCCTGCTGTCGCTGCAGGCAGGGCTCGAGGCCGGCGGTGAGGCTGGGCCGGTCCACTCGGCCGGCCTCCTCCTGGTTCGCGACGTTCCCTGGCCGGTCGCGGACCTCCGCGTTGACTGGCACGACACCGACCCCATCGGCGCCCTCGCGCACCTCTGGTCCCTCTACGCGCCCCAGCTCGACGCCTACGTGGAACGCGGCCTCGATCCGACCGCGGCGCCACGCTACGGCGTGCCGGGGGATGAGTAGGGATCCACAATCCGTTATCCCTGGTTCAGGGAGAAATGCAGGGAATGTCCATGGAGAACGCCAAAGTGCCTGAGGAAGCAAAACGTGGACAAGAGGGCCTTCTGGCGTCCGAGTTCCGAACGATATCGGGTTTTTTCCTACCGAAAAGGATCAATAAAACGTCCGTAATCCAAAGGTGGGCACGGAGCCTCTACCTTGACCAACGGCTGATGGCTTACACGGCCGCCGAAAGCGGCAGGTGGCCGCGCGAGATGTCGCGGCCGTCGTGGCATCGCGCATATTGCCGGGTTTCAGTTCTCGCTTGAGTTGGCGAACGCGCCCCTGACATCGCATCGAGCCACTCGAATTCCGGCTCGGGGACCTAGGAGGAATCCACCGCCGAGACCACGGCGACAGCTGACGAGAGGGTCATGGTGGCCGCCTCTGCCCGACAGATGCTTGCCTGCCGCCCGTTGCAGGACCATCTCCCGCGCCACCTATCGTGCACCCGGGATGCGAAGCCTGACCCTGCTGCGGCGGCAGGACCCTGCGCAAGCTCGGTGAAGAGGTGGACCGAGACCCTGGAGCGCATTCCGGCGAATTGGTGGGTCATCCAGCCCGTGCGAGCGGTTCTCCTGCCGCGCGTGCGAGACCATCGGGCAGGAGCCGGGACCAACATCTAAAGTCATGCAACGGGGGGCGCCGGGTCGCGCGGGCGAGAGGCTCCCTGGCAGGCCGACCAGACCAGTTGCCGCTCGACAGAGCTTCGCCCCCCGCACACCTTCCACCACATTGTCGCCCAAGTTCAATTCGCGGTCGTTCAGAGATTGGCGGCCGGCCTTGCTTGCAATTAGCTGTGGCGCCGGGGGCCGGAATGGGGATGATGGGTCACGTTTCCACGGCAGGCGAAGGGAATTCGACAGTGGCAGACACGAAGATGACAGACCGAGGCCCGTCGGGGCTCCCCATGGATCGACGCGAACTGCTGGCCGGCGCCGCCGCGCTCGGGCTCGGCGCCGGATTGGCGGGTTGGCCCGCCATGGCGGCCGACACGCCCAAGAAGGGCGGCACGCTGCGGCTCGGCATGGAGGGCGGCAGCGCCTCGGACAGCATCGACCCCCGCACCTACGCGGACTCGATCCCGATCTCCTACGGCTACCAGATCTTCAACGGCGTGCGTGGAGATCGACGAGAAGGGCAACGCCAAGGGCGAGCTGCTCGAGAGCTGGGAGACCAAGCCCGGCGCCACCGAATGGGTGTTCAACGTCCGCAAGGGCATCCAATTCCATTCGGGCAAGACGCTCGACGCCGACGACATCATCTATTCTCTGAACCTGCATCGCGGCGAGACCAAGTCGGCCGCCAAGGACCTGCTGGCCGCCATCACGCGACATCAAGAAGCTGAGCCCCAACCAGATCGAGATCACGCTGTCGAGCGGCAACGCCGACCTGCCCTACAACCTCACCGATTATCACATTCTCGTCGTGCCGAACGGCTTCAAGGATTGGTCGAAGCCCGACGGCACGGGCGCCTACCAGCTCGAGAGCTTCGAGCCGGGCGTGCGCGTCCTCACCAAGAACACCGGCCATTACTGGAAGCCGAACCGCGCCTGGTTCGACTCGATCGAACTCAGATACATCCCGGACGCCTCCGCCCGCACCCAGGCGCTGATCTCGGGCCAGATCGACGCCGGCAACCGGCTCGATCCGAAGACCGTCGGCTTCGTGCAGAAGTCCCCGAAGGTCTACGTGCTGCAGACCAAGGGCACCGGCAACCGCTTCGCCTTCGTGGCGCTCTGCGACACCGACCCGTTCAAGTCCAACGACCTGCGGATGGCGCTGAAATACGGCATCGACCGGCAGAAGATCGTCGACACCGTCTACAAGGGCTATGCTTCGATCGGCAACGACACGACGATCGGGCCGGCGAACAAGTACTTTGCGCCGAATACGCCGCCCCACAGCTACGATCCCGACAAGGCGGCCTCACTCTGGAAGAAGGCCGGCAGCCCGGCCATCGAGCTGCAGGTGTCCGAAGGCGCCTTCTCGGGCGCGACCGACGCCGGCGTGCTCTACCAGGAGGCGATGAAGAAGGCCGGCATCGACCTGCAACGTCAAGCGCGTCTCAGGCGACGGCTACTGGGACAACGTGTGGCTCAAGGCGCCGTTCTGCGCCGTCTACTGGGGCGGCCGTCCGACCGTCGACCTGCAGCTGTCGCAGACCTTCTTCTCGACTGCGAACTGGAACGACACGCATTGGCGCGACCCGGAGTTCGACAAGATCATCATGGCGGCGCGCGTCGAACTCGACGAAGGCAAGCGCAAGCAGATGTACGCCGACGCCCAGCACATGATCGCCGACAATGCGCGGCATGGTGTGCTTCGCGGTGGGCGACTATCTCGACGGCTATTCCAAGAAGGTGCAGGGCACGGCGCCGCATCCCCGCTACGACATGTGCGACCAGAAGGTCGCCGAGAAAGCCTGGTTCGCCTGAACCAACAAGGCCCGGATGCTTCCCAGCACCCGGGCCTTTTCTTTGGCCGGCACAGCAGGACGAACGTCAGCAGGCGATCACGACGCTTGCCGGAACGGTATCGAACACGGTTAACTGCCGTACAGAGCGAGGTTGCATGACGGCTCGATCGATCGAAAGGATCCCCCCGTGCTGCGTCTGATCCTTTCGCGAATAGGGCTCGGTCTCCTCACACTCTTCGTGGTCTCGCTGGTGATCTTCGTTCTCACGCAGATCCTGCCCGGGCGACGTCGCGTCCTCGGTTCTGGGCCAGGGCGCCACCAAGGAGAACCTTGCGACCTTCCGCCATGAACTCGGCCTCGATCAGCCCGCCTACACGCGCTACCTGAGCTGGCTCTTCGGCGTGCTGCACGGCGATTTCGGCGTCGCGCTGACCAACAAGCGCAACATCGTCGAGGAGCTGTGGCCCGCGGCTGAAGAACACGCTGTTCCTGGCCAGCTATGCCGCCCTGCTGGCGCTGCCGATCGCGGTCGGGCTTCGGCATCCTGGCCGCCATCCGCGAGGGCCGGCTGACCGACCGGCTGGCCAACATCCTGGCGCTGCTGGCGATCTCGATGCCGGAGTTCTTCGTCGGCTACGTCCTGATCCTGAATCTCGCGGTGAACCACGAATGGTTCCCGTCGCTGGCCACCGTCAGTCCCGACACGCCCTTCGGCGAGCGGATCTGGGCCGTGACGCTGCCGGCCATCACGCTGACCTTGCTGGTCACCGCCCACATGCTGCGCATGACGCGCAATTCGGTGCTCGTCGATCATGTCGACGCGCCTACGTCGAGATGGCCTTCCTGAAGGGGCTGACGCCGCGCCCGCGTGGTGACGCGGCACGCTCTGCCCAATGCGGCGGCGCCCATCATCTCGGTGATCGCCCTGAACCTCGCCTATCTGGTGGTCGGCGTCGTGGTGGTCGAGAACGTCTTCACCTATCCCGGCGTCGGCCAGTACATGATCGATGCCGTGACCAAGCGCGACGTTCCGGTCATCGAGGCCTGCGGCATCGTCTTCGCCACCGTGTTCATCACGCCTGAACACCTTCGCGGACGTGATCGCGATCATGCTCAACCCCCGCCTGCGGCACCCGCGGTAAGGAGCCCGACATGACCCTGTTCGGACACAAGGCTCCGCCGACCGCGATCATCGGCCTGCTGATCATCCTGCTGAACGTCCTCATCGCGGTCGCGCGGCCCGCTGTTCGCGCCCTACGGCGAAACCCAGGTGGTCGGCGGCGGCTGGGATCCGTCGTCCTCGGCCGCCTGGTTCGGCACCGACCAGATCGGCCGAGACATGTTCACGCGCCTGATCTACGGCGCCCGGATGACGATCGGCATCGCCTTCGTCACCACGATCCTGTCGTTCTTCTTCGGCATCACGTTCGGCCTGATCGCCGCCGTGGCGGGCAAGTGGGTCGACGTCGTGCTCTCGCGGCTGGTCGACGTGGTGCTGTCGATCCCGCTGCTGATCTGGGCGCTGATGATCCTCAACGTGCTGGGGCAGTCGCTGTTCTCGCTGGTGCTCACCATCGCGTTCCTCGACTCGACCCGGGTGTTCCGGCTGGCCCGCGCGATCGGCATCAGCCTCGTCTCGCTCGACTTCGTCGAGGTGGCGCGGATGCGCGGTGAGGGCCTGTGGTGGATCGTCGGCCGCGAAATCCTGCCGAATGCCGCCGCGCCCCTGATGAGCGAATTCGGCCTGCGGTTCTGCTTCAACTTCCTGTTCATCGCCGCGCTGAGCTTCCTCGGCCTCGGCGTTCCCCTGCCCTATGCGGATTGGGGCGGCATGGTGAAGGACAACGTCGGCGGGCATCTCCTTCGGTCTGCCCGGCGGCGCTCTACCCGGCCGGGGCCATCGCGCTGCTCACCGTCGGCATCAATCTCGTGGTCGACTGGTTCCTGTCCATCGACGCGCGCCCGTCGGGCGCGCAGGCCGAAATGTAGGGAAGCGACATGGCTGGCGACGAACTGATCCTCGACCTCGAGAAGCTCCGGGTCGAGACGATCACCGGGCGGGTGCTGGTCGACGATGTCGACGTGACGCTGAAGCGCGGCGAGATCCTCGGGCTGATCGGCGAATCGGGCGCCGGCAAGTCCACCATCGGCCTCGCCTCGATGGCCTATGCGCGCGCCGGCATGCGCATCACCGGCGGCACCATCACGCTCGCCGGCACGGAACTGCGCGCCTCGACGGCCGCTGCACCGCCGCCACATGCGCGGCAAGAGCATCGCCTATATCGCGCAGAGCGCCGCGGCCTCGTTCAACCCGAGCATGACGCTGATGGACCAGGTCTGCGAAGCGCCGGTCACGCACGGCGTCATGTCACGCAGCCGAAGCCGAGGCCTACGCCCGGAAGCTGTTCCGCATCCTGCAACTGCCCAATCCCGACACGATCGGCGAGCGCTACCCGCACCAGGTCTCGGGCGGCCAGTTGCAGCGCGTCATGGCCGCCATGGCGATGAGCTGCCGCCCCGACGTGATCGTGCTCGACGAGCCGACGACAGCGCTCGACGTGACCACGCAGATCGAGGTGCTGGCGCTGCTGCGCGACCTCATCCGCGAATTCGGCACGGCCGGGCCTCTACATCACCCACGACCTTGCCGTGGTGGCCCAGATCGCCCACCGCATCATGGTGCTGCGCCACGGCAAGACGATCGAGGTCGGCGACGTCAAGCAGATCCTGGAACGCCGAAAACCGAATATGCCCGCGCGCTCGTCAACGAGCGGCGCGAGGCCGAGCACCTGTCGCTGACGGCGCCCGACAAGGTCGGTCCACCCGATCCTGCGCGTGGCGGACGTGACGGCGGGCTACGGCGACGACCGCCGATCGTAAAGAACGCCTCGTTCGACCTCGCCAAAGGCGAGACGCTGGCCGTGGTCGGCGAATTCGGGCTCCGGAAAGAGCACCATCGCCCGCATCATCATCGGGCCTGCTGCCGCGCTGGAGCGGCAACGTCGAGCTCTCCGGCAAGAGCTTGCCGCCGGCTCTGGCGCAACGCGATCCGACGACATCCTGCGCCGCCTGCAGATGGTGCACCAGATGCCGGACGTGGCGCTCAACCCGCGCCAGACGCCTGGAGCAGATCATCGGCCGGCCCGGTCGACTTCTTCTTCGGCCGCACCCGCAGCGACGTGCGGACGCGCGTGCACGAGCTGCTGGCCCTGGTCGGCCTTCCGGAGGAATTCGCAACGCGGCGACCCGGCCAGCTTTCCGGCGGACAGAAGCAGCGCGTCTGCATCGCCCGCGCGCTGGCCGCCGACCCGGAAGTGATCATCTGCGACGAGCCGACCTCGGCGCTCGACCCGCTGGTCGCCGAGGGCGTCCTGAAACTGATGAAGCGCCTCCAGGACGAGCTGGGCCTTGCCTACATCTTCATCACCCACGACCTCGGCACGGTGAAGCGCATCGCCCATCGCACCGCCGTCATGCTGAAGGGCGAGATCATCGCCCAGGGACCGACCCCGGAGATCTTCTCGCCGCCGTTCCATCCCTATACCGAGAAGCTCATCACCTCCGTGCCCGAGATGCACACGACCTGGCTCGACGAGATTCTGGCTCAGCGCAAGGTGGCGTGAACGCCACCCTTTTTCTGAGCCGTCGTGTGTATAAGTGTTTCTCAGCATACACACCCGCTGGGTCCGATGCGCATCAATATCGACATCGATGACGCGTTGCTGTCGCAAGCGATGGCAGCCACAGGTTTGTCCACGAAACGCGCGACGGTGGAGGAGGCTCTGCGTCTTCTCGTGCGGCTTCGTAAGCAGGCAGAGGGTCTGAGGGCGCTGAAGGGGCTCGGATGGGAGAGTGACCTCGACGAGATGCGTGACGGTCGCGTTCCACTGCAACCGTGATCCTCGTCGACACCTCTGTCTGGATCGCGCAACTGCGAGGCCACGACACCTCGTCGACCAGAAAATTGAAAGCGCTCGTCGATCGAGGGTTGTCCTGATCGGGGACCTGATCCTGCTTGAGCTTCTTCAGGGCGCTCGGGACGATGTTCATGCCGCCCGAATTCGACGCGAAATGCGCCGGTATGTGGTGGTACCTCTCTTGAATGAAGAGCTCGCCTCTTGCGCGGCCCAAAACTTCCGCAGGCTTCGGGAACTCGGCGTCACGATCCGCAAAACGGCGGACCTCATCATCGGCACATTCTGCATCGAAAGCGGGCATGCCCTACTCCACGACGATCGGGACTTCACGCCGATGGCGAAGCACCTCGGGCTTCGGTTTGCCTGAACGCATGCTCCATTACGTCAGGCGACGTTCACTGGCCAAACAAACGCTAAGGCTTTCTCATGCCAGGGTGACGGGGCGGGATCGGTCTTGTATAGGTGCGGCGTTGTGGGCGGTGTGCAGTTGCCCTCCGCGCCCCCTTGGGCACGATGCGTTTGGATCGAAGCCTGGCCTCGACTTGAACTCATGAACGTGCTCGCAATTCACGCGGGAGCGAAATGGGCTCGGGCTCGCTTCGCGCCAGCGCCCGTGCAGGCTTGGTGAATGCCCTCATATCTCGACTTGGCCCTCATCGGAATCGTGCTGGTCTCAGCGCTGCTGTCCATGGTGCGGGGCTTCACGCGGGAAGTGCTGGCGATCGCATCCTGGGCCGCGGCCTTCGCGGCCGCCTACTATTTCTATCCCCAGCTGCTTCCTTACGCGAAGCAGTACATCCATAAGGATGCCCTGGCTCTCGCGGCCACGGTGGCGGCCATCTTCTTCGTCACGCTGATCGTGGTTTCGATCGTTACCGTCCGGCTGTCTGATGCGATTCTCGACAGCAAGGTCGGTCCGCTCGACCGGACGCTCGGCTTTGTGTTCGGCGCGGCTCGCGGCTTCGCGCTTGGCGTGATTGCTTTTCTGCTGTTCAACTACCTGGTGCCGCAGAAGGCACAGCCGGAATGGGTCGCCACGGCCAGGACTCGTCCCGTCCTGCAGGCGACTGGCGAAGACCTCATCGCCATGCTGCCCGAACATCTTGCCAGCAGCGTGCTCAAAGTGCTCCAGCATCCGAAATCACCGAACGAGGAGGTTCCTGCCGAAGAGGGCGACGCCAAGCCCGTGTCGCCGAACTCGACCGATGCGGACGCCACGCCGACCGAGCCTGACGCCAACAGCCCGGCGCAGCGCGCCGCGACCGTCCCGGGCCAGACCGACAAGCAGAAGCTCGAGAACCTGCTCGGGAAGGGGGCCGGCGGCACGCCGGCCGTTAAGCACTGACCGCATAAGAGATCTGTTGATCTTCCGTTCGCCTGTGCAACGCCCATATGACAAAGGATAAGAGCCGCGGCATGGTGACCCGGCGCTGACGTCCGTCTCCTGCCAGATCGGCCCCGATGACAGAGTCCGACCTCGATTTCGACGCCGATCGCCTGCGCGAGGAGTGCGGCGTTTTCGGTATCTTCGGCCATCCCGACGCGGCAGCGATCACGGCGCTCGGCCTGCACGCGCTGCAGCACCGCGGCCAGGAGGCTGCCGGCATCGCGTCCTTCGATGCGGGCCGGTTCCATTCCGAGCGGCGGCTCGGCCTCGTCGGCGACCACTTTTCCAAGCAATCGACGATCGAGCGCCTGCCGGGCCGGGCGGCTATCGGCCATGTGCGGTACTCCACGACGGGGGAGACTATCCTCCGCAATGTCCAGCCGCTCTTCGCCGAACTCGACAGTGGCGGCTTCGCGGTGGCGCACAACGGCAATCTGACGAACGGCCTGACGCTCCGTCGTGGCCTGGTCCGCGAGGGTGCGCTGTATCAGTCGACCTCCGACACTGAGGTGGTCCTGCACCTCACGGCCCGTTCGCGAAAGCCGCGTTTTCTCGAGCGGTTCATCGAGGCCTTGCGTCAGCTGGAAGGCGCCTACGCCTTCGTCGGCTTGACCAACCACGACCTTGTCGGCGCCCGTGATCCGCTCGGCATCCGCCCCCTCGTTCTGGGCGAACTCGACGGCTGTTACATCCTGGCTTCCGAGACCTGCGCGCTCGATATCATCGGCGCCCGCTTCGTCCGCGATGTCGAGAACGGCGAGATCGTCGTCATCAACAGCAAGGGCGTGCAGAGCATCAGGGCCTTCCCGCCGCAGCCGGCGCGGCCCTGCATCTTCGAATACATCTATTTCGCCCGGCCCAACTCGGTGGTGCATGGGCGGTCTGTCTACGCGGTCCGCAAGAACATGGGCGCCGAGCTGGCGCGGGAAAGTCCGGCCGACGCCGACATGGTGGTGCCGGTTCCAGACAGTGGCGTCCCCGCGGCGCTTGGTTTCGCGCAGGAATCCGGGCTGCCGTTCGAGTTCGGCATCATCCGCAACCACTACGTCGGTCGCACCTTCATCCAGCCGACCCAATCGGTGCGGGAAGTGGGCGTGCGGATGAAGCACAGCGCCAATCGCGGCGCCGTCGCGGGCAAGCGCATCGTGCTCATCGATGATTCGATCGTGCGCGGCACCACTTCGGTCAAGATCGTGCGCATGATGCGCGAGGCCGGGGCGAAGGAGGTGCACTTCCGCATTTCGTCGCCGCCGATCACCCATCCGGACTACTACGGGATCGACACGCCGGATCGCGACAAGCTGCTGGCGGCGCAGATGGATCTTGAAGAGATGCGCGCCTACATCGACGCCGACAGCCTCGCGTTTCTGTCAGTGGACGGCGTGTACCGCTCCATGGGTTTTGCCCGCCGGGATCCGGTCCGGCCGCAGTTCACGGACCATTGCTTCACCGGCGAATACCCGACGCGCCTCACGGATGTGGACGGCGTTCCGGACATGCATCAGCTCGGGCTGCTGGCCGAGGCGGGGTAAGCGATAGGGAGGGCTGCTCGGGGTGGGAAGCGGGGTTCAGCTCCGATGCCCCGAAACGGATTCTTAAATTGCGCCCCTCGCGGGCCGCGCGACTTCTGTGAGTCAGCGCGCGAGGAACATCGTCTCGTCCGGCCGCATGTCGTTCCTGACGGCCCGCTTGACGCCCTCCGGCACGGACGGCTCGTCGAGATCGAAGGTTCCAAGCCTGCTCAACGCGGCTCGCATGTCGATCTCGGTCCCTAGAAAATCCATGACGACCCGTGCGGCGGCGATCGAGCGGGCTGAACCGTGGCTCACACCCAGGGTCATCCCGTGCAATCGCTTGAGGAGCCGCCCCTTCGGGATAGAGAAGCATGGTCGAAGCTTCGCGCGCAGTGCCTCGGAGGTGGTCGATGACCATGAGACGGTCGCCCACTTGGCCGACGACTCCTCGATAGGTGATGAACCGCAACGCGGTGTCGTCCCGTTTCGTCCTCTCCCAAGTAACGCTGCTTGACCGATGAGACGAGCACGTCCCTGTCGTAGTACCAGTGTGCAAGCTCGCGCTTGATCCGCCAGGACCCGATGATAGGTGTAGAAGTATTTGAAATAGAACCCCTGGTACTCGGCTAGATCAGCTGCATTGGCGCCTGATATGGCGTTCAGCAGACCCGCGTGATGGCGGAGCACCGCGGGCGAGTTCTGCGTCGGCAACCGCCGCTTGAACGTGGCTGCGAACGCATCAGGTGCGGAGAACAGCTCGTCTTCCTCCAGCCCGAAGAAGTCGCTGATGAGCTTGTGGTTGTGGCGCGAGGGGACCGCCGAACCCGCCAGGTAGCGATTGAACTGCTGCCGGTTGATCTTCAGGCGACGACACACCTCCGATACGGACCGGTAGTGATCGCAGCAGAACTGGAGGTTCGTGCGGTAGTCCGCTTTGTGCTCGGCGAAGGCGAGGCGGAACAGCGAAGCGACGTCGGCCATGCGAACTCGGCAGCGGTCATGCAGCGCGATGCGCACAAACTCGCTGCAACAAGATCATATGATCTGCGTGGCTTCAAGCCGGGCGCCGTGAGACACCGGCAGGCCTGAGGGCCAACCGATGAAGACTGTGAAGAAGCTCGCTATGACGGCGCTGGCCTGGGCCGTGGCCCTGAGCCTGTCGCTGCCGATCCTGTGGATGGTCCTGACGGCTTTCAAGACGGATCTCGACGCGCTTCAACTTCCGCCCAAGCTCCTTTTCAGGCCGACGCTGGAGAACTTCGTGGCGGCCAACGGCGCTGTGCCAGTCCTGCGGCCGATCCTCAACAGCGTCGTCGAGTTCGAGCGGGGCAACCGCGCTGTGCTTCCTGTTCGCCTTCCCGGCCGCGTATGCCCTCGCGTTCCATGGTGGAAGGAGCCGGAACACGATCCTGCTCGGCATGCTGATGACCCGCTTCATGCCCGGCATCGGCGTCATGCTGCCCATGTACCTGATCTTCAAGGCCATCGGGCTGATCGACACGCAGCTCGGGCTGGTCCTCGTCTTTGCGCTGGTCAACCTGCCGATCGTGGTCTGGATGCTGTATTCCTATATGCGCGAAATCCCGCGCGACATCCTCGATAGCGCACGGCTGGACGGCGCGACGCCGGGCCAGCAGCTCGTCTACGTGCTGTTGCCCCTTTGCCTTCCGGGCATCTGCTCGACCGCGCTGCTGTCCGTCGTCCTGTGCTGGAACGAGTCCTTCTGGAGCATCCAGATGACCTCGTCCGCCGCCGCACCCCTGAGCGCCTACATCGCGACTCTGTCCGGCGATGTGCTGTGGGCGAAGCTCTCCGCCGCGTCCTTGCTCGCGATCGCACCTATCCTGCTCGTCGGCTGGCTCACGCAGCGCACTTTCGTCCGCGGACTGACGTTTGGCGCCGTGCGCTAGCACCGCTGTTCCAGCGGGCGTGCGGGCTGGAAGGACCTGAGCGCTCGCGAGCTCAACCTGGGCACGTCCGAGTTGGTCCGACAGCAGGCTTTCAGCCGAAGCGATCAGCAAGCTGAGTTGCTCTCCAACCCCACACCCCTGCCCTTGCACGTGACTGCTCCTCTGGCTAACTCACCGCGTCAGCGAAGGAAGAGCTTGTGCCGAAACCACTCGACAGCCGCGTCGCCCTCGTCACCGGAGCCTCGCGGGGCATCGGCCGCGCGGTCGCGCTCGACCTGGCCCGCGCAGGCGCGCATGTGATTGCCCTCGCCCGGACGCAGGGGGCACTCGAGGAACTTGATGACGAGATCCGCGGGCTCGGCAACGAGGCGACGCTGGTCCCCTGCGACATCAAGGATTTCGACGCCCTCGACCGGCTCGGCAGCGCCATCCATGAGCGCTGGGGAAAGCTCGACATTCTGGTCGGCAACGCCGGGGTGCTCGGCCCCATTACGCCCCTGCCGCACGTTGATCCGAAGCAGTGGGACGATGCGATGGCCGTCAACGTGACGGCCAACTACCGCCTGCTGCGCTCCCTCGACGCCCTGTTGCGCGCGTCGGATGCGGGACGCGTCGTATTCATCTCCTCCGGCGCGGCCCAGCGCGCCGAGTTGCGGCCGTATTGGGGCCCATACGCGATTACGAAGGCGGCGCTGGACGTGATGGTGCGCACCTATGCGGCCGAAACGGCGACGACCTCTCCCGTGAAGGTGATGAGCGTCAACCCCGGCCCGCTCCGCACACGCATGCGGGCGCAAGCCATGCCGGGCGAGGATCCCGAGACGCTCAAGACGCCCGACGTGCTGAGCCCCAAGATCGTCGAGCTCTGCTCGCCGGCGTGGAACGAGACCGGCTGCCTCTATGACTTCCCGGCCGACAAGGTGCTGCGGTTCCAGGCGCCGGCCGAGAGCTCCGGTCAGGCCGGCTGATGTCAGAGGGCGCGGCGATCACCACCGCGATGGTCTTCGCGGCGGGGCTCGGCACCCGCATGCGGCCGATCACCGACACGCTGCCGAAGCCGCTGGTGCGGATCGGCGGCCGCACCATGCTGGACCACATGCTCGATCGCCTCGACGAGGCGGGCGTGTCGCGTGCCGTGGTGAACGTGCACCACTTGGCCGACCAGATCGAAGCGAGCCTCGCCGGCCGTATGCGTCCCGAGATCGTCGTTTCGGACGAGCGCGCTCGGCTTCTCGACCAGGGTGGCGGCATCGTCCACGCGCGTGCCGCGCTGGGCGCCGACCCGTTCTTCATCTGCAACACCGACGCGTTGTGGATCGGGGGGCCCAGCGCGGAATTGCGCCGCCTGGCGGCGACTTGGGACCCGGCGCGCATGGACGTCCTGCTTCTCGTGGCCGCCACGACGGCTAGCATCGGCGTCGATTGGCCGGGCGACTTCCAGATGGATGGCGAGGGGCGGCTGACCAAGCGAGCCGAGACGGATGTCGCGCCCTTCGTCTACGCCGGTGTCGGCATCATCAAACCGGAATTGTTCGACGGAATCACCGAACCTGTGTTCCGGCTGGCGCCGTTCTTCTTCCGTGCCGCCGAACAAGGGCGCCTGTTCGGCACCCGGCTCGAAGGCACCTGGCTTCACGTGGGCACGCCTGAAGCGATCGCCGACGCCGAGGCGGCCTTCGCGACCCACCACACCTGATGTTTGCTGGGGACCGCGCCCCTTGCGCGGTGGCGTCCGCGCTGACGAGGTCCTATGGGAACAAGGATGCTCGAGCGCTCGATTGAAGACCGGGTGGGCACCCCTCGCGTTTTCACCATCCCGGCCGGCGCGCCGTTTCTCGACACGCTGGTCTGCGGCGCTTTTCGATGGCAGCCTGCGTGCCCGGCTTCGATGCCGCCGGTCCGCTCGCACTCGCCGACGCGACGATCTACGTGCCGACCCGCCGCTCTGCCCGGGCGCTCGCGGCCGCCTGCGCATCACGCCTCGGCGGGGGCAGCACCTTTCTGCCGCGGATCATGCCGCTCGGCGATCTCGAAGCCATGGAAACTGATGCGCTGCTCGACAGCACGCGCTTCGAGGCAGCGGCCACCCAGCAACCCGCCGTCGATCCTCTGCGCCGGCGATGCATTCTCACGCGCCTGGTGCTGCACTGGGCGCGGTCGGTTGGCAGCGCCACCGTGCCCCCCGGTGAGAGCACGCCGGACGAGCCGGCCCTGGTCGGCAGCACGCCCGTGGATGCGTGGCATCTCGCGGGCGAACTGGCGGAGCTCCTGGACGAGCTGATCCTGGCCGACGTCGATCCGCGGGCGCTCGCCGGGCTCGGCACGGAGAGCTACGACAAATATTGGGGCATGACGCTCGCGTTCCTTCGCATTGCCACGGAACGCTGGCCGGCCATTCTCGCCGAACGGGGTCTCGTCGATCCCGCGGTGCGTCAGAAGGCACTGGTCGAGGCCGAAATCGTCCGCCTGACCGCGGGCCCGGCACGCGACGCTCCTTTGATTGTCGCAGGTGTCGTGGCCGACGATCCGCTCACCATGCGTCTGATCGGCGCCATCGCCCGCCGGCCCAGGGGCGCCGTGGTCCTGCCGGGCCTTGACCGGATGCTCGACCGCGAAAGTTGGGCACTCCTCGGCATGCCCGGAGAAGGGCACGGGCACCCGCAGGCCGCCATGGCTCGGTTCCTTTCCGCCGCCGGGGTTTCGCGCGAAGACGTGACCGAGATCGGGTCGGTTCCGGCGGAGCTCGCCGCGCGCGCCCGCTTCGCCAGCCAGGCGCTTCGGCCCGCCGAGACCACCGACGCCTGGTTCAACCGAAACCTCACGGAAGCCGACCGCGCCACGGCGCTGCGGCGCGTCAGCATCGTCGAAGCCGCTAACGAGGGTGAGGAGGCACTCGCCCTGGCGATCGCGCTGCGCGAAGCGCTCGAGAGCGATGCCTCAGCGGTCCTGGTGACACCCGACCGTGTGCTGGCGCGGCGCGTGCGCGAGGAGCTCATGCGCTGGGGGGTCGAAATCGACAATTCCGGCGGCACGGCCCTGGCCGCGACCCCGGCCGGCGCGCTGGCGCAGCTTGCGCTCGATTGCGCCGCCCGAAACCTGGAACCGGCGGACGTGCTGGCCCTCCTCGCACATCCCGCGGTTCGGCTCGGGCGACCGCGACAGATGGTCGAACGGCTGGCCCGGCGCGCCGAGCTGACCATGCTGCGCGGCGTGGTCCGGCCCAGCGTCTTGGCGGAGCCGCACCGGCTCGTCGCCGAAGCCCGCGCCCGCGCCAAGGCCAAAGACGCGTCCGCGGCGCTTCGCCGTCTCGGCGACGGCGATTTCACTGCGATCGAGGCGTTGCTCACGGACCTCGTCGCCGTCCTCGAACCGTTACGCGGCGTAGGGCCGGCCGAATTCGGGACGTGGATCTCCGTCCACGAGACGGTGATCGCCGCGCTCAGCGCCACGGACGCCGGCACGAGTGCGCTCGAAGGGCCTGACGGCACCCGGCTGGCCTCGCTCTTCGGCGGCCTGACGGCACAAGTCGAACCGGGGCTGACGCTCGACCGGAGCGCTTATGCGGCGCTCTTCCGGCGCATCGGTGTTGAGACGACGGTGCGCGGCCCGGCGCGCAGTCACCCGCGCCTCAAAATCCTGGGGCTTCTGGAGTTCCGGCTGCTTGATGCCGACCGGGTGCTTCTCGCCGGGCTCGACGAGACCGTGTGGCCGCCGCAGGTCAAGACCGATGCCTTTCTGAACCGACCGATGCGGGCTGCCCTCGGTCTGGCACCGCCGGAGCGCCGCATTGGCCAGATGGCGCACGACTTCGAGATGGCCTTCTGCCAGCCGGAGGTGATCATCAGCCGCGCCGCCAAGCGAGGCGGCGCCCCCACGGTTCCGTCGCGCTTTCTCCAGCGGCTCGCCGCAGTCGCCGGCAAGGATGCGTGGGACGCGTGCCGCGCACGCGGGCGAAAATACCTCGACTATGCCGGCGCGCTCGATCGCCCGGACAAGCCGATCCTGATCGGCCGTCCGGAACCGAAGCCGCCGGTCGCGCTTCGTCCAACCCAGCTCAGCGTCACGCGGATCGAGACGTTGCGGCGCGATCCCTATGCCATCTACGCCGAGCGCATTCTGGGGCTGAAACCGCTCGAGCCGATTGGCGCCGCGGTGGGTCCGCGTGAATGGGGCATCGCGTTCCACGGCGTTCTGGGCCGCTTCATCGAACGGGTCCGCCACGGTCCGCCACCGCCCGAGGCCCTCGCTGAACTGCTGCAAGACGCGCAGGCCACTTTTGCCCCGCTGGCCGAGGCGCCCCACATCCGCGCCTTCCTGGCACCCCGCCTCGCCCGATGGGTGGAAGGCTTCCACAGCTGGGATGTCGCACGGCGACCCGGACTTGCCGGTGTTCTGGCGGAAGCCGAGGGGCGTCTCACCATCCCGCTGGCGGACGGGTCGACGTTCGAGCTTACCGCAACGGCGGATCGCATCGAATGGAATGGCGCGGGCGCGATCCGAATCGTCGATTACAAGACCGGCGCGGCGCCGAGCAAGAAGGAGGTCGCGGCCGGCTTTGCGCCGCAACTGACGCTGGAGGCGGCGATCGCGCTCGCCGGCGGCTTTGCGGCGCTCGATGCGATGAAGACCCTCGATGAAGCGCTCTACGTCCGGTTCGGCAGCGGGAAGGTGCCCGCGCTGACACCGCTGAGCTGGGATGACCGCGATCTGGCCGATGTGGTCACCGAGCATCTTGCCGGCCTCAAGGACATGCTGAACGCCTTCCGCGACCCTGACGTCGGCTATCGGGCACGGCCTTACCCCCAATTCATCGCGCGCTTCGGTGACTACGATCACCTCTCACGGGTGAAAGAGTGGTCGGCGACCGGCGGGCTCGGTGACACCGCTGGGGACGCGCCAGAGTGAGCGCCTTCCCCGCGGTCCCGGAGGATACCAAGGCGAGGCAGCGCCGCGCCTCCCACCCTCGCAACTCGGCCTGGGTCGCGGCCAATGCCGGATCTGGCAAGACCTTCGTGCTGACCCAACGTGTCGTGCGGCTCCTGCTCGAAGGGGTGCCGCCGGCTCGGATCCTCTGTCTCACCTTCACCAAGGCGGCCGCCGCCAACATGTCGATCCGTGTCTTCGAGACGCTGGCGGCCTGGACCACACTCGACGACACGGCCCTGACGGCAGCCATCGAGGACATGGGTGCGGGACGTCCCTCGCCGGCCGGGTTGACCGAAGCGCGCAAGCTCTTCGCGCGCACCGTCGAGACACCGGGCGGGCTGAAGATCCAGACCATCCACGCCTTTTGCGAGCGCCTGCTGCATCTGTTCCCGTTCGAGGCCAACGTGCCGGCTCGGTTCGAAGTGCTCGACGACCTAATGGCGGCCGATCTTCTGGAGCAGGCCCGAGCCGCCGCCCTGACCGAGGCGGTCGAGCAGCCCGAGACGCCGCTCGGCCGCGCTGTGGCATTCCTCGCACAGGACAGCACTGCGGCGAGCTTCGAGACTTTGCTCAGAGAAGCGCTGAGCCATCGTGGGCGCGCGGCCACCGCCGGTGGTTCGCATGTGGGCGGATTGGCAAACGCCCTCGGGCTTGGCGAGGACGACAACCCGAGCACGCTCAGGCGCGTGATGCTCGAAGAGGGACTGCCACTGCGTGAATGGGCCGCCTTGGCGCAGCGTCTCGGCGCCGACGGGACCGGGGCCGACACGGCCGGCAACCGTCTCGCGCAAGCGGCGGTGGCGACCGAGGAGGAACGGCTCGAACGCTATCTTGCAGTCTTCTTCACGGCCAAAGGACTGCCGCGCGCAGACCGGTACCTCCCGGCGGCGCTGCGAAAGAAGGATCCGGCTCTGGCAGCTCGATTCGATTCGGAGCGCGGCAGGTTGATCGGTCTGTTCGCCCGGCGACTAGCCGCCCAGACGCACGAGCGCACACTGGCCCTCCTCACCGTCGCCCGCGCTGTTCTCACCCGCTACGACGGTGCCAAGGGCTTTCGTGGCCTGCTCGACTTCGACGATCTCGTCGCCAAGACGCGCAGCCTGCTGACTACGACCGGCGCGGCGTGGGTGCTGTTCAAGCTCGACGGCGGCATCGACCACGTGCTGGTCGACGAGGCGCAGGACACCGCGCCAGCGCAGTGGGACATCCTGCGCGCGCTGACAGCCGAATTTTTCGCGGGCGCGGGACAAGCGCGTGTCCGCCGGACCTTCTTCGCGGTCGGCGATGAGAAGCAATCGATCTATTCCTTCCAAGGCGCCCGGCCCGCCATGTTCGACGCCATGCGGCGCCGCTTCGCCTCCGAGGCTCGCGGCGGCGACGCGGATTTCGAGGACGTGCGACTCAATCTGTCGTTCCGCTCGGCGCCGGCCATTCTCGCCGCCGTGGATCGGATCTTCTCCATTCCGGCTCATGCGCGCGGACTCAGCGCGGACGAGACAGCCGCCCTGCCCCACGTCGCGCTGAAGCAGAGACTTCCCGGCCTGGTGCAGCTCTGGCCCGCGGTCGGCCCGACCCCGATTTCGGAGCCGCGCGATTGGCGGCTTCCTCTCGACCAAGTCGATCCGCAGTCGCCGCCGGTGGTGGTCGCGCAGCGGGTCGCGGCTACGATCGCGGCGCTCGTCGTCCCGGGGTCGGAGGACACCGTGGCGGATGGCGAGGGCCGCCGACCGGTTCGGGCGGGCGATATCATGATCCTGGTGCGCACGCGCAACGCCTTCTTCGAGGCTGTGATCCGCGCGCTCAAGGACAGGAACGTGCCGGTGGCGGGCGCCGATCGGATCGAGTTGACGGAGCACATCGCCGTCATGGATCTGATGGCTGCCGGTCGCGCCGCGCTGCTGCCCGAGGACGATCTCAGCGTCGCCTGCGTGCTGAAATCCCCGCTGATCGGGCTCGACGACGACGACCTCATCGCGCTCGCGCCCGGCCGAACCCGGCGTCTCATCGATGAACTCGCTCATTCGACCGAACTGCGCCACGTCGCGGCCGCGGCGAAGCTGGCGTCGTGGCGCTCGCGCGCTTCGACGCTGAGCCCTTTCGGCTTCTACGCGCGTCTGCTTGGCGCCGATGGAGGCCGCAAGGCGCTGCTGGCGCGGCTCGGGACGGAAGCCGGCGACGCGATCGATGAGTTCCTGGCCTTGACGCTGGTCCACGAGCGTGAGGGTCCCCCGAGCCTTCTCGCCTTCCTCAGCCGGCTCGAGCAGGAAGATCTCTCGATCAAGCGCGATATGGAGGCGGCGGGCGACGCCGTGCGGGTCATGACCGTGCATGCCGCAAAGGGCCTCGAAGCGAAGATCGTCTTCCTACCCGATACCTGCGGGGCCCCATCGGGCCGGCACGATCCCAAACTGTTTGTGCTGGACGACCGCGACGACCCGACCTCCGGGCACCTCGCCTGGTCGCCGCGGGTCGAACTCGACCCGCCACCCGTGGCGACCGCTCGCGCTGCTCTTCGCCAAGCCGCCGTCGAGGAACACAACCGGCTCCTCTACGTGGCGCTCACGCGGGCGGAAGAAAGGCTTTACATCGGCGGGTTCCACGGGCCGCGCGGCCTGCCCGACGGTTGCTGGTATGCGATGATCGCGTCGAGCGGGCTCGACCTGGTCGATGCGCCAGCGTCCTGGGACGCGGCGATCACGATCCGTGAACACGCCGATCCCGGCCTGCGAGCCGGGGCCGCCAGGGCCGATCCGCCAATACCTGCGAACCCTCCACCCGATTGGCTGTTCAGCCGGCCTGCGCGTGAGATCGTCTACGCGCCGCCTGTGCGCCCCTCGAACGCGCTTGCGGCCGCCGACCAGCAGTCCCTCGCGCCGGAGGGGTTCGATGCCGATCGCGATGACCGGCGTCGCAACGCCGCGCTGGCGGGGCGCCTGGCGCATCGATTGTTGCAGCATCTCCCTGCGGTCTCACCCGAACGGCGGCGGGACGTGGCGATCGCTCTCCTCCAGGGCCAAGGACTCGACCAGGCCCGGCAGACCGCCCTGGTGGACGACGTCCTGCGGCTCTTGGCGGCCCCGAACCTCCGCGATCTGTTCGGTCCTTCGTCCCGCGCCGAAGTCGGGCTTGCCGGACGCGTGCAACTCGCTTCCGGGCAATCGGTGGAGATCGTCGGACAGCTCGATCGCGTCGCGGTCACCGCGGCAGCGGTGCTGATCGCCGACTTCAAGACGGGCCGCCCGCACGACCTGACGACCGTGCAGGCAGCCTATGTGACGCAGCTTGCCCTGTATCGCGCCGCGGTCGCCCCGTTATACCCGGGCTTGCCTGTACGAGCCTTCCTGGTCTGGACGACCGGACCTGCCGTGCTGGAATTGCCGGCTGAGCGTCTCGATAAAGCACTGGCCGAACTCGCGTCGGCGCAGGCCTCGGAAGGAGAATACTGATGGACGTCGGATTTATCGGGCTCGGCGCGATGGGAGCCGCCATGGCGCGCAATCTGGTCAAGGCCGGGCATCGCGTGACGGTCTGGAACCGCTCGCCTCAAGCCGCTGAGGCTTTGGCGCGCGAAGGCGTGTTGACCGCCACGTCCCCATCGGAAGCGGCGCGAGGCGATGCCGTGATCTCGATGCTCGCGGATGACCAGGCCGTGCGCGCCGTGGTTCTCGACAGCGGAATGCTGGAGTCGTCACCGACGTCGCTCGTCCATGTCGGCTGCTCGACCGTGTCGGTCGCGCTGGCCAAAGAACTGGCGCAACGCCATGCCGACAAGGGCATCGCCTATGTGTCGGCTCCCGTGTTCGGCCGGCCGGACGTGGCCGCAGCCGGCGCACTGCAGATCGTCGTCGCCGGGCCGCCCAAGGCGCTGGCGACCGTCCAGCCGCTGCTGGACGCCATGGGCCAGAAGACGTGGCCGATGGGCGATCGAGCCCTTCAAGGCCAACGTGGTGAAGATCTCCGGTAATCTGATGATCGCCGCAGCGATCGAAGCGATGAGCGAGGCCGCCGCGCTGGACGTCGCCCACGGCATCGAGCCTGCCGATATGCTGGAGGTTTACACCAACACGCTGTTCGCCTGCCGCGCCTACCAGAGCTACGGCCCGGCGATCGCCGCGCGGCGCTACGAGCCGGCCGGCTTCAAGTTGAAACTCGGTTTGAAGGACATTCGCCTCGCGCTCGCGGCCGGCGACGCCGCCAATGTGCCGCTGCCATTCGGCAGCGCGCTTCGCGACGGCTTTCTCAGCGCGATGGCGTCAGGTGAGGGCGAGAAGGACTGGTCGGCTCTGGCCGAAGTGGCGCTTAAGCGAGCGGGACTGAAGTAGCCGGAGTTGAGCCGGGTCCTCGCGAACGAGCCTCGAACGGAGCCCGCAGCCTGGCGCTCGGGCCCTCACTCAGGCCGTGATGCGCTCCTCGGCTTCGTTCGGCTCGCGCAGCACGTAGCCGCGGCCCCAGACGGTCTCGATGAAGTTGCGGCCCGAGCTGGCGTTGGCGAGCTTCTTGCGCAGCTTGCAGATGAACACGTCGATGATCTTGAGTTCGGGCTCGTCCATGCCGCCGTAGAGGTGGTTGAGGAACATCTCCTTGGTGAGGGTCGTGCCCTTGCGGAGCGAAAGCAGCTCCAGCATCTGGTATTCCTTGCCCGTCAGATGCACGCGGGAGCCCGACACTTCGACGGTCTTCTGGTCGAGGTTGACGATGAGGTCGCCGGTGGCGATGACCGACTGGGCGTGGCCCTTCGAGCGGCGGACGATGGCGTGGATGCGCGCCACGAGCTCGTCCTTGTGGAACGGCTTCGTGAGGTAGTCGTCGGCGCCGAAACCGAGGCCCTTCACCTTATCCTCGATGCCGGCGAGGCCGGAGAGGATCAGGATGGGCGTCTTCACCTTGGCGACGCGCAGGGTGCGCAGCACCTCGTAGCCCGACATGTCGGGCAGGTTCAGGTCGAGCAGGATGATGTCGTAATCGTATAGCTTGCCGAGATCGATGCCCTCTTCGCCGAGGTCGGTCGTGTAGACGTTGAAGTTCTCGCTCTTCAGCATCAGTTCGATGCTCTGCGCGGTGGCGCTGTCGTCTTCGATCAGTAGAACGCGCATCAGATGTCCCCACCAATTCTCCGGGCAGCCGGGCGGCGAACCGCTTCGCGACCACGCCCGAGTGGCGCAGTTAAAAACCGAGGTCGTCGCCCAACCCGAAGCGATGACCGAATCCTAACCAAAACTGGTTAACAAGTTCGTTCCGGCGTGCCGCGGGCGTAAACCAATCGGCAGTGTCGGACGACCTTGCATGTCCTCGCCAGCCGTCCCTCAAGCGATCCGAAATCATCGGAAATCGCATCGCGGGACAGTGCCGCCGGCCTCATGGCCTGCGCCGACCAAGAGGGCCGCTGATGCAGCAGGTCGGAGCGGATCAGGACTTCGTCAACCGTTCGGCAATCACTGTTAACGAGAGAGGTAAACGGCAAGTTTACGCCACAATGCACGGACGATCCTTTCGGACTGGCTCGAACTCGGAGTCGAACGAAGCCGTTCGCGCCGACGCACGGCGCGTTGACTGAAGAACTCTGACAGGAACGCACGCAACGCGATTCTCGCGAACCTCAGCCTGGGCGGCCGAACTGTCAGTCGACGTCGCTGTGGCGAATTTGCACCACTAGCGCAAACCCGCGGCGATTGCCGAACTCACGCGCGTGATCGTTCCGTTCTTACGTCAAGCGGTAAGGAAGAAGCAACTTCGTTGGGGGAAGGTCAGGCTGTCTCGCGGAAGCCACCGAAGTTCCCTCGGAACTTATCGATTCAAATCGCGTCTTGGAGTTCCAGCGTATGAAGTCGCGGGATCACCTCATCCGGCTTAAGCGGTTCCAGGTCGAGGAGCGGCGTCGGCGCGTCCAGCAGATCGAGGCCATGATCGCCGAATTCCACCGGATGGCCGCCGATCTCGACCGGGAGATCGCGGGCGAAGAGACCCGGTCCGGCATCTCCGACCCGAGCCATTTCGCTTATCCGACCTATGCGCGGGCTGCCGGCGTCCGCCGCGACAACTCGAGCGATCGGCCGACGAGTTGAAAGGGCAGCTCGAGGACGCCCGCGAGCTCTTCGAAGCCGCGACGGAAGACCTGCGCAAGGTCGAGGAACTCGACAGCCGCGAGCGAGCCGAGCGAACCGAGCTTCGCCGCTTAGGGCCTGCGACGCCGCGCCTGAGTCACGTCGGCAGCGCCGTTCGCCACAGCCGGATGGCCGCGCAAGCCGCTCGTAGAGGGGCGCGCCGGCTCGGCGATCGGCTGCAGCCGATCGTCCAGGGAGATCGGCACGAGACTCGCGCGCCGCGGCGGCCCAAACGCGGTCGAGCGCTCGACCTGATCGTACCAGGCGGGCGCCCAGACGCCGTCGGAAGGCCGCGGGCCGGCCGGCCAGCGCAGCATCGCTTCGTCGAAGGCGATGCCGCAGGCGCAGCAGAGCAGGCTCAGAGCGCCCGGCGCGGATCGCGCCAGCACGTCCTCGCCGTCGAGCACCGGCGGGCGCCTGGCCGAGCCGGTCGGCCACCCGGTCGAACAGCTCCGACCTGCTGCGGCAGCCCGATCTCCTCCAGCGTCACCGCGTCGCGCTTCTTGACATAGGAGGCGAGCACGGCCTCGGGCGCGCGGAGCAGGAAGGCATTGGCGACACCGATCGATCCAGCCGCGGCTCGAAGCCCGGCAGCATGTGATGGGTCATGTGCTTCTGATACCAGACCGCGCGGCCGCCCGGGACCGGCCCGGTGACGTGCGCGACCACCGCGCGCCGGTCCGTCGGCTGGCTCGCCAGGATCTCGGCCCGCATCGGGTGGTCGAGGCCGGTCGCTGCGAGATAGGCGGCATAGAAGGGCTCGTCGCTGACACTGCGTGTCGGGCCGGTTCTCGAAGGCGCGCATCATGGCGGTCGAGATGTTGCGCGGGCCGGACCACATGGCGATCCGGACCGGCGTGGGTCACGCGCTCACGCACCCTCAGCGCTTCGCGCCTCGCGCGGATCAGCGCCTGATAGAGCTCGCGCAGCATGCCGCGTCACCGGCCCCGAGGCGTCGCTCTCGACGCCCAGCGCCGGCAGCAGGCGCCCGTCGACCGCGGCGACCGGCGTCAGCCCGGCGAAGGTGCCGGTGACGAAGGCCTCGTCGGCCGCATAGACGTCGAACAGCGAGAAATCCTGCTCGAATGCGCGGCGAGGCCGGCCTCGCGCGCCGCGCGCAGCACGGCGTCGCGGGTGATGCCGCGCAGGCAGAAGCCGCCGCCCGAGGTCCAGACCTCGCCCTCGCGCACGATGAAGAAATGCGTCGAGTTGCAGGTCGCGACGAAGCCGCGGTCGTCGAGCATCAGCGCCTCGTCGGCGCCCGCCTGCATGGCCTGGATGCAGGCCAGGATGTCGTTGAGCTTGGAATGGGAGTTGAGCTTCGGGTCCTGGTCGGCCGGGCCCGGTGCGGCGCACATGGGCGGTGAACAGGCTGATGCCGCGCCGCGAACATCTCGGGCCTGCGGCTGCTTCCACTCCGGGATGATGACGATCGTCGCCGGCCCGATCGACAGCCGCGGGTCCTGGTAGGGCGAGCGCTTCTTGCCGCGCGTCACCATCAGCCGGATGTGGACGCCGTCCGTCATGCCGTTCGCGTCGAGGCAGTCGAACGGAGGCGCTCGACCAGTGCCGCGCGGTCGAGGCCGATGTCGATCATCAGCATCTGGGCGCCGTCGTAGAGCCGGTCGAGATGGGCGTCGAGGAACGGCAGCCGGCCCTCGACCAGCCGCAGACCCTCCCAAATGCCGTCGCCGAGCACGAACCCGGAAGTCGAAGACCGACACCACCGCCTGCTTGCGCGGCACCAGCGCGCCGTTGACCGAAATCAGCACGGCTTCGTTGCGCGGGTCGCCGACAAAGTCCTGGGTTCCAGTTGCCATGCAGACCACAGTCCTCCGCTGCGATCGAGGTTTACCGCAAACGCTGCCGGACTGGCATCAGGGCCGATCGCGAACCTGTGCCATCTGACGGCGGCGTCGTGGCGCCGTCACCGTGTCGCTCGACTCGACACCGAACGTCAAGGCCTGAGATCCCGGCCGCGTCGTCGCCTTTCCAGGTGCGGCGGGCACTCATATTCGGGCGGGAAAAGCCATGCGACCGTGGTACACGTGAAAAGCGGCTCTGTTGCTCAGGAACAAGACGAGCGACACGAGACCGCGAGGAGATGCTTGCGCCGTGGGGCAACGCGGCCGACGAATGCGGGGGAACGATGCGCCGGGGGAAAGTGCCCGTGAGGCCTTCGACCCAACGATTTCGCCGCATGTTCGGGAAACCGACAGGACTGAGCGGAGCGGATTTCCGTTTACGCCTGATCAGCGACGAATATTGCGCCGATCCTGCAGCGGAGCCGCGAGGAGATGATGAACATCGAGTGGCCGAACGATCGTTCATCCGGACGACCTCGCCGGTCCGTCTGCGAAACAGGCGGTCCTGCTCGCAACCGGCGAACCCTACGACGTGACCTGCCGCATTCGCCGAGGCGACGGACGTTGGCTGCAGGCCGCTTTCGCGCCAGCCGGATCACGACGGGACCCAGGCTCGATCCCCTGATTCAGGCGAACGCGTGGTTCGAGCTTCTACCGGCTGCCGGAACGGCGCCGCCGACCGGATCGGACACCGTGCTGCGAGTACATCCAGGTCATCTGCGCTGAACTGGCGAAGCTGGCGGACCGCCAAGGTCTGCTTTTGCTTCAGCAGCTTCTCTCGATGGCATCTCTGGAGGCGGCGGAAGAGATCGGCCGGCATTATCCGGGATCAGCCGCTGGAACTTGCCCGACCGTTTGAACTGAGCCGCGATTCGGCGCCAGGTCTCCGAGCAGAGCTTTGACTTTGCGCAGACGTCACCGCAACTTGAGAGGTCCGCCTGCATCGGACCATTCGTCGACAGAATGAACGTCGGCTACCCCGGCCCCGCGCCGATGGCTGCTGTGAACTCGCGCCATTCGCGCGGCGGCAGCCCGCTCGTAATCCTGCGTCACGGTCTCGCCGGCCAGCATGCGCTTCAGCGACCGTCAGCGCGGTGGCGGAGAAGGTGACAGCGCCGAGGCGATAATCCTGGAACGCCTCGGACGAGAGCGGAACCCAACGTTCGGTGAGCCCGATCATGACCTCCGCATAGGCCCGGATCTCGTACTGGGCGTGCGCGTCGGCGCGAAGCCGCAGGAAGTTGAACAGGTTGTGCAGATCGGTCTTCCAGTACCACTGCGTGTAGGTGTTGAGGGTCAGGTTCATCCGCGCGAGTTCCCGCGCGAGGCCGGCGCGGGCCGGGTCGGTCACGCCGTTCTCGTCCTCGTTCAGCATCCAGACGTAGTTGCGGTAGTTACGGCTCGGCGTCGTCGCGCAGCAGGTCGAGCACCGCGCGCCGCTTCGTCCCCTCCGATCACGCCGCGCCCGGCCCTGCCGGTTGGACGAGCGATTGGGCCGCCAGCTGCTCGGGGGCCGGAATGTAGAACTCCTCGTCGAGCACCGAATAGCGCGCGGAATATTCGTTGACGCTCGCGGTGCGGTGCCGGATCCATTGCCGGGCCACGAAGATCGGCAGCTTCACGTGCAGCTTGATCGAGCACATCTCGAACGGCGTCGTGTGCCAGTGCCGCATGAGGTAGCGGATCAGCCCGCGGTCCTCGTTCACCTTGCGGGTGCCGCGGCCGTAGGAGACCCGCGCCGCCTGCACCACGGCGGCATCGTCGCCCATATAGTCCACGACCCTGACGAACCCGTGGTCGAGCACCGGCTGGATCTCGAACAGAATCTCTTCAAGGGCCGGCACGGTAGCGCGCCGCGTTTCATGCAGCACCGCACGGGCGGCCGCGATGTCGCTGTTGCGGGTCAATTCGGGCGTGCCGGTGCCTTGATCCACGCTGTTGATCCTCGACCTGCGGAAAAGTCTTTGACGGCGGCCGGCCCCCTCCGCTAACCAACTCGCCATGCCCACGCCCTCTATCACGCCCCAGCCAGTCACGGGAGTCGCGGTCCGCCCCGCGACCGCAGCCGACGTGGGCGCCATCGCGACCATGGTGCGCGAGCTCGCTGCCTACGAAAAGCTGTCTCACGCGGCGCGCGCCGAGGCGGTGGATTTCGAGGCCGCGCTCTTTTGCGCGACCCCGCGCGTGTTCTGCGACCTCGCGGAATGGCAGGGCGAAGTCGCGGGCCTCGCGGTCTGGTTCTACAATTTCTCGACCTTTCACGGGCGGCACGGCATCTATCTGGAAGATCTCTACGTCCGCCCCGCCCTGCGTAGCCACGGGCTCGGCAAGGCGCTGCTGCAGAACCTCGCACGACGTTGCGTGGCGGAGGACCTGCCCCGGCTCGAATGGGCGGTGCTCGACTGGAACACGCCCGCCGTGGATTTCTACCGAGCCCAGGGCGCCGTCCTTCTCGACGACTGGACCACCTGCCGCCTCAGCGGCGAAGCGCTCGCAAGTCTCGGCGCGGCGGCATGAGTGCGCCTGCCGCTCACGCTGATCGCGGCGGTCGGCCGAAACGGTGTGATCGGTCGCGACGGCGCCCTGCCCTGGCATCTTCCCGGCGACCTCGCTCACTTCCGGACCGCGACCATGCACCGGCCGGTGATCCTGGGGCGCAAGACGTTCGACGCCATCGGCCGGCCCCTGCCCGGCCGCTTTCTGATCGTGCTGTCACGCGATCAGGGTTATCGACCGGAAGGCGTCGAGATCGCCGCCGACCTCGAGGAGGCTCTCGCCAAGGCGCAAGCCATCGGCATTCAGGCGGGCGCGGCGGAAATCATGGTGGCGGGCGGCGCTTCGGTCTACGCGGCCACCATCGACCAAGCCGACGCGCTGCTGATCACCGAGGTCGCGCTCGCGCCCGTGGGCGAAGCCCGTTTCCCACCGATCGATCCTGCGGCGTGGACTCTCGTCGAGCGCGGTCCGGACCGGCACGCAGGATGGTGATGCGGCGTCCTACGCCTTGGCCCGTTATCGACGCAGAGCGACGCAGGGCTTTTGATCCTCCGGCGCGTTCGGGTTAAGAGCACCATCGGGCTAAGCGAGCCCGCAATCCCTGCCCCGCACCGAAATCGTCGCGCGTCACGCGCCCGGCGACGCCGACGCTGTGCTACCGAAAGAACAAGATGATGACGGCCTCGGCCGCACCTTCCCGAGAGCCCCGAATGAACATGGGGTTCCGCCCGTTCGTTGCGCTGATCGCGGCGCTGATGGCAATCAATGCCATTGCCATCGAACTCCATGCTGCCTGCGCTGCCCAGGATCGCGCAGACCTTCGGCGTTCCGGCCGGCAACCGGCAGCAGCTGATCATCACCGCCTATCTGCTCGGCTTCGGCGTCGCGCAGATCGTCTACGGGCCTCTCGCCGACCGGTTCGGCCGCAAGCTGCCGCTGCTCACCGGTCTTGGCATCTACATCCTGTTCAGCATCGTGGCGGCGGCGTCGCAGTCGATGACCATGCTGCTGGTCGCCCGTGCTCTTCAGGGGGTCGGCTCCGCCGCGACCCGGGTTCTTTCGATCTCCATCGTCCGCGACTGCTATTCCGGCAGCCAGATGGCGCGGGTCATGTCGCTGGCCTTCATCGTCTTTCTCGCGGTTCCGATCTTCGCGCCGTCGATCGGCCAGGTGATCATGCTGGTGGTCCCGTGGCGGGGGCTGTTCGGCGCCTTGGCGCTGTTCGGCACCATCGTCTTCACGTGGACGGCGCTCCGCCTGCCCGAGACGCTGCATCCGGAGGATCGCCTGCCGATCGAGCCGCGTCGGCTCTACGACGCATTCCGCTTCACGCTCACGACCCGTAGCGCCATTTGCTACATGCTTGCCATGACCTTCATGCTGGGCGGTCTGTTCGGCTTCATCAATTCGGCCCAGCAGATCTTCGCCGAGATCTTCCACAAGCCGCAGCTGTTTACCCTGATCTTCGCCGGCATCGCCGGGTGCATGGCGGTCGCGTCGCTGATCAATGCACGCTTCGTCGGGCGGGTGGGAACACGCCCCGTGTCCCACTTGGCGCTCTCGGCTATCTCGTCGCGGCGCTGCTGCACGTTCTCGTCGCGGTGGCGGGCTGGGAGACGATCTGGAGCTTCGCGATCTTCCAAGCCTTGGCCTTGTTTTTCTTCGGCCTTGTCGTCTCGAATTTCGGCGCGCTCGCCATGGAGCCGCTCGGCCACATCGCGGGCACGGCCTCATCGGTCCAGGGGTTCGTGACCACCGCCGGCGGCGCACTCCTCGGATTCTATGTCGGGCAGCATTTCAACGGGACGACCGTGCCGCTGGCGCTCGGATTTGCCGTTTACGGCATGGCCTCGTTCGTGCTGGTGGCCGTGGCGGAACGCGGCCGCTTGTTCCGCCGCGTCGGCGGCAACAAGATGATGTGAGCGGCGTAGCCGACGCCGCGGGATGTTCCTCGGCTTGGTGCCATCGGCGGCTCCCGTGCGCCTCGTTGCTCATTCCTCGAACCGGCTCGCCGGGTCACGATCGCGATCATATCGTCTGGTGAGCGGAAACGGCGGCAGCCAGGATTCGCGCCGAACGGTCCAGCTTTCGTAGGTTGGGATCAGTTGGTCAGCGGCATCCAGGGAACCGAGGTTGACTTCGATCTCGTCAGCGGTGCGGGAAAAGACAGACGAGCCGCAGCGGGGGCAGAAAAACCGCCCGGCGTAATCGCGCGTTTCGCCATCGATCGTGACCGCATCCTGAGGGAACACCGCGGAAGCGTGAAACAGCGCCCCATGGTGCTTGCGGCAATCGAGACAGTGGCAAAGGCCGACCCGGTACGGACGCCCCAATGCGACAATGCGAACGTTGCCGCACAGGCAACCGCCCGAGAATCGGTCCATGTTGCGCCTCCTTTGGAGCGAAGCTGAAGCATTCTGCCGGTTTCAGCGCACCGTCACCCGGATCTTCGCCTCCGCGCTACGGCCGGCTGCATCTACTACTGTGACGGTCGAAAACCCTTCGGCCCCTGGATGCCACAGTGTTTCTCGGGCGAATGGGCGACTGTCGAGTGGGCGGCCATCGACGAGCCAGCGGTAGGGTTTCTGGCCGCCTTCGGCCGCAAGCTTGACCGCAGTCGGAGATGCTTGCGCGCCGGCCAGGGCAGCATCCACCAGCAAGCGAGACTCGGATAGCGGAAAGGTGATGCGCGGGGCATCGGGCGCGGCGGCAAGCGCTGCGGGCCGAAGTCGCACGAGCGCGGGTGGCGGCGGAGCCGCGAAGACCGGCGCCAGCGTGCGCGCGGGCAGCGGATCCGGCGGCAGCAGATCGAACAGGCGGAACAACACGCCCGCCGATGCCACCCCAACACAGCCGATACAGGTCCCGCCATCCGCGCGACCCATCCACACGCCGATCACGCGGCTGCCGTCGAAGCCGACCGCCCAGCCGTCGCGAAAGCGATACGAGGTGCCAGTCTTGTAGGCGATCCGGCCGGCGCGTCCCCAAAACCTTCCGGCGCCGGCATGCCCGACAGGATGTCGACCACGGCGTCGGCGCCACCCGGCTCAAGCAGCACGGTTCCCGGCGGGGCCGCGACAGGGCCGTGATCCACCAGCGGTTTGACCCGGCCGCCATCGGCCAGCGCCGCGTAGGCTTCGACCAGCGTTTCCAAGCGTCGTGCCGACGCCGCCGAGCGCGATCGGCAGGCCAGGAGCGGCAGTCGGATTGTCGAATACCAGCGGCAGCCCAGCCCGGGCGAACGCCTCGGTGAACACGACCGGGCCAAGTTTCTGCAGCGTGATCACGGCGGGCAGATTAAGCGAAGCCTGCAACGCCTCGCGCACCGTGACGTCGCCATTGAAGCCGCCGTCGAAATTGTGCGGGGCGTAGTCGTCAAAACGCGAGGCCTCGTCCCGAATCAGGCTGCCCGGATGGGCGAGCAGTCCGTCGAAGGCCATGCCGTAGATGAACGGCTTGAGCGTCGACCCGGCGAGCGCACCGCGCGGGTCATGTCGATCATGCCATTCCGGCGCATATCGAAGTAGTCAGCGCTGCCGGCCCGCGCGAGCACCGCCCCGGTGCGCCAGTCCGCAACGATGGCCGCAAGGTTGACCGGACGCGGCAAGCCATCGAGCGCATGGTCGAGCAGCCGTTCGACCCCCGTCTGCAGATCGGCGTCGAGCGTGGTGCGGATGGCGCCGCCGCGCGGCAGATCGCCCGCGAGTTGTTCGGCGAGGTGCGGTGCAAGAACGGGCAGCGGCAGGCGGCGCGCCGGAAGCGGCGTGGCTCGCGCGGCAGCAACGGCATCGGGCTCGAGCACGTCGTCATGCAGGGCCAGCAGCAGGATCTTGTCGCGCGCCCGGGTCGCGGCCTCTGGCGCAGCATCGGGCCGCAACTGCCGCGGCGCCTGCGGCAGCGCGACCAGCAGGGCCGCTTCGGCATCGGACAGGGCAGCAGGCTCCTTGCCGAACCAGGCGAGGCTGCCGGCGCGGACGCCCTGCAGGTTGCCGCCCATCGGGGTCAGGGTGAGATAGGCCTGCAGGATGCCGTTCTTTCCGAGGTGCGCCTCGAGCTGCAGCGCGCGGCCGATCTCGATCAGCTTCGAGCGCAACGTTCGCGGGCGGGGCTCGAGCAGACGGGCCACCTGCATGGTCAGCGTCGAGCCGCCCGAGACCACGTGGCCGCGCGCAATGGCCTGCCCCGTCGCGCGGAGCAGCGCTACCGGGTCGACGCCGGGATGGGTCCAGAACCGCTTGTCCTCGACGTCGAGCAGCAGGCGGAGGTAGTCCGGGGAGACGGCAACGACATCGACGGGCAATCGCCACTGCCGATCCGGTGTCCTGAAGGCGCGCAACATGCGGCCATCGCGATCCTCGACGACGGCGGAGGCGGTCTGAATCCGCGAAAGATCAAGCGGGTAAAGGCGGTCCAGTCCAACGCCGATAACCAGCGTCAGCGCGAGCGCCATACAGGTTGCGGCAACGATTCGCTCGATCCGCTTCATTCCGCGCCGGCTCTGCTGAAGGTGCAGTATCATAACCGGCGCGTGTTTCGGGCAAAAGTTCCCCGGGGCCGTGTTTTAGAATCGGAGCCGGGCCATAACGTTCAAGTCCCGACGGCCATGAAACACGGGTACCTAGCGTTGCTTCCCAGGCCCGGCACGACGCCGAGCCTGCAGGTTTACTCCGCGGCCTGCCGAACCGCGCCAGCCTGCTCGCGCGCGTCCCGGCGATCGGCGGCGCGGCGTTCCGTCTCGGTGATCTCGGCGAGCTTCTGTTCGACATGACGCGAGAACATGTATTCAGCCGGCCGCTGATTGGCGAGAGAGATATCAGGCGCCATCTTGCCCGTCGTCTTCACGCCGCGCAGCGTCACCATCAGGGCCTTCAACGGATGCTTGAACGTATCCGTCACAGCCGTCGCCTCGAAGCCGCAGTGGACCATGCAGTCCGCGCACTTCTCATAGTTGCCAACGCCGTACTGGTCCCAATTGGTGTCCTCCATCAGCTCCTTGAAGGTCTTGGTGTAGCCTTCGCCAAGCAGATAGCAGGGCTTCTGCCAGCCGAACACGGTACGGGTCGGGTTGCCCCAGGGCGTGCACTTATAGGCCTGGTTGCCCGCCAGGAAATCCATGAACATGAGGGATTGGAAGAACGGCCAAGCCTTGCCGCCCTTGCCGCGTGCGAAAATGCCGCGGAACAGCTCCTTGGTCTTGGCACGGTTCAGGAAGTGCTTCTGATCAGGCGCGCGCTCATAGGCGTAGCCGGGCGACACCGTGATGCCGTCGACACCCATCTTGGTGACCTCGTCGAAGAAGGCCGCGGAGCGCGCCGGATCGGCGTCGTTGAACAGGGTCGTGTTGATGGTGACGCGAAAGCCTTTGGCCTTGGCGGCCTTGAGAGCCGCTACAGCCTTGTCATAGACGCCGCCGCGGCACACGGAGCGATCGTGCATCTCCTTGTCGCCATCGAGGTGGATCGACCAGTTGAAGAAGGGGCTCGGCTTGTACTGGTCGATCTTCTTCTCGAGCAGCAACGCGTTGGTGCAGACGGTGACGTATTTCTTCTTGGCGATGGCGCCCTCGACGATCTTGGGCAGTTCCTTGTGCAGAAGCGGCTCGCCACCTGCGATGACGACCACGGGTGCGCCGCACTCGTCGATTGAGGTCATCGCGTCGTCGTATGAGATTCGCTGATTGAGGATCTTGTCGGGATAGTCGATCTTGCCACAGCCGGCGCAGGCGAGATTGCAGCGGAAAAGCGGCTCCAGCATCAGCACCAGCGGATAGCGTTTCACACCGGTCAGATGCTGCTTGACGATGTAGGCTCCGATCCGTGCAGCCTGAAGAAGTGGAATACCCAAATCGAACTCCTGCGGAAGCCCGTTGTCGGCTTCAATCCTGGCGCGCCGTTCGCGAAACGCCGCGCATCAATACCCGGCCCTCGACTTCCCCGCCCCAACAAAGGACGGGACGGACTCAAGCGCTCCGCACCCTTCGGACGTGCGACACCGCCTCGAAGGCCCGGCTCCTGCAGCGCGAATCTGTTCCAATTCGGGCCAGATTCAGCCTAGGACTGATCTTCAGACGTAGGCGCAAAGCGTCCGCACTGCAATAAACGTGGCTGATGTACGCCCACACGCCTCCGGGGGGTTGCCGGAAAGCAACAGGTCGCGCTTGCCGATTTCGCGCGCCTCGAACGCCCCGTACCCCAAACGCCCACAGCCAGGCCACGGCGCCCAAGCAAATATTCAGGAAGCAACGCGCTGTGCCAATCCGGCGTCAACCTTAAAGGTTAGGGTTAAGCTCCCTTTAAACTCTGAATGACAGATTGCTCACGTTGGAATGAGCCCGGCCCATCGGCCTGGCGCGAACGTAAGGAATCTCCCCGATGGGCATTTCCAAAGCCCTTGTTGCTGCGGGCGCTGCCCTGATCGGTCTTGCCGGTGCAGTGCACGCAGCTGATCTACCCCCTCCCCCGCCCCTGGAATACGCTCCGCCGCCAGAGACAATCTCGTTCAGTGGCTGGTACCTTCGCGGCGACGTCGGGGTGGGTGCCTCCCAGGATCCCGATTTCCACTCGACCTTCGATGCCGGGTTCGTCGTTCCGAGCCCGCACTTCGACGAGCAATCGATCGGCGATTCGGCTTTCGTCGACGCCGGTGTGGGCTACCAGTTCAATTCGTGGCTTCGCTTCGACGTGACGGGCGAATATCGCACCGCGCAGTCGCTCAGCGCCGTCCAGAGCTACAGCTGCGCACCCTTCGGCTGCACCGACGCCTTCGGCAACACCCGCGCCTACGACAAATATTCCGGCAACGTGCAGAGCATCGTCGCCCTGTTCAACGCTTATGCAGACATCGGCACCTGGTACGGGTTCACACCCTTCATCGGCGGCAGCATCGGCGGGTCGTTCAACCATGTCTCGTCGATTATCGATCAGGGCGTGAACGGTCCGAACGGGTTCGGGGTTGGTGGGCTTCGGCTTCTCGCACGGCCGCTGGGACACCGACCTCGCATGGGCAGCCACAGCCGGCGTTTCCTATGCGATCACGCCGAACCTGAAGCTCGAGCTTGCCTACCGCTACCTGGACATGGGTGACATCAAGACCGGGCCGATCGTGTGCCAGAACACGCCGGCTTGCGGCAACGAGGTCCAGAAGATCCATCTCGCTTCTCAGGACGTGAAGCTCGGCATGCGCTGGATGTTCACGGACATCGTTGCGCCCCAGCCGGTCTACCAGCCGCCGCTCGTCCGCAAGGACTAAGCAATCTCGTCCTCTACAAACGTCATCTGAAACAAACGCGGGCTCAGGCCCGCGTTTTTTCTTTGTGTACTGTCGCAACACCGAATTTCTGACATGCTTAAGGCCTGATTAAACATCGTCTGGCATTCTTAAGGTTAACGGATCGCGCGCCGTCGCGATCCCGGATCACCAAAGGATACGGCGATGCTGAACCGAATTCTGGTAACCGGGCTTCTGGCCGCAACTGGCCTCGCCGGCACCCTCTGCGCTCGCGCTGCCGACATGCCTGCGCTGTTCCCGACCCCCTCCTATCAGGAGGCGGAACCGCCGCCCCAGATGGAGTGGGGGACGGGATGGTATCTGCGGGGCGACATCGCCGCGTCGAACGAGATCGACCCGGGCCTGCTCGCCGCAATCCCGTCCAGTCACCGTGACTGGGGCTACGCGGCGGGCGGCGGCGCCGGCTACAAGTTCACCGACTATTTCCGCGCCGACGTGACCGGCGACTACCTGGGCTCTCAGACACGCAGCGCCACCCTCCAGGGTCCGCTTGGTCCGCTCGGCAGCGCGAAAGCGACGATCGAGCGCTGGGATGCCTTGGTGAACGGCTATGTCGACCTTGGAACCTGGAGCGGTCTGACACCCTACATCGGCGCTGGTATCGGTGTGGCAGGGCTGAACACCTTCGGGACCTTCACCAACGTGAATGGAGCCTCTTTCAAATTGGGCGCCGAGGATCGGTTCAATCTCGCCTGGGCAGCCATGGCCGGCGTTTCCTACAATCTCGCTCCGCACCTGGTGCTGGATATTGGCTATCGGTATCTGGATCTTGGCACCTACAGGGCGCCGCGTGGCACGGCCATCCAGCAGTTCGTCTATTCGCCTCAGAAGACGGACCTGAACGCGCACGAGGTCCGCGTCGGCATCCGCTATCAGATCGATTGATTTGCATCGGCGCGGCTGTTGCCGCGCCGACCAGTTTCCGATACATCCGGCAGTGGGACACCCCTCCCCAACGAGGGGCACCCATCTGGAAGGATGGTCAAAACATGAGTATTGCAACGCCCGGCGTGCGTCCGGTGAACACGCACTTCTCCAGCGGCCCCTGCGCCAAGCGCCCCGGCTGGAGCCTCGAAGCCCTTTCCGGCGCGATCCTCGGCCGATCGCACCGCGCCAAGCCTGGCAAGACCAAGCTTCAGCAAGCCATCGATCTGACCCGCGAGGTCCTGCAAGTGCCGGCGGATTACCGCATCGGCATCGTGCCCGCGTCCGATACCGGTGCGGTCGAAATGGCCATGTGGTCACTGCTTGGCGAACGCCCGGTCGACATGGTGGCCTGGGAGAGCTTCGGCGAAGGCTGGGTCACCGACGCCATCAAGCAGCTGAAATTGAAGGATGCCCGCGTCCTCAAGGCGGACTACGGCGACATCGTCGAGTTCGCGGAGGTCGATTTCGATCGCGATGTGGTCTTTACCTGGAACGGGACGACGTCAGGCGTGCGGTTGCCCAACGCGGACGCCATTCCAGCACATCGCAACGGGCTGACGATCTGCGACGCCACGTCGGCCGCCTTCGCCCAGGCGCTCGATTTCGCCAAGCTCGACGTGGTGACCTTCTCCTGGCAGAAGGTACTGGGGGGCGAAGCCGCGCACGGCATGCTGATCCTGTCGCCGCGCGCTGTCGAACGCCTCGAAAGCTACGTTCCGAGCTGGCCGCTGCCCAAGATCTTCCGCCTGACCGCCAAGGGCAAGCTGATCGAGGGCATCTTTTCGGGCGAGACCATCAACACACCTTCACTGCTCTGCACCGAGGACTACCTCGACGCGTTGCAATGGGCCAAGTCGGTCGGCGGGTTGCAGGGTCTGATCGCCCGCGCCGATGCCAATGCCAAGATGCTGAACGATTGGGTCGACCGCACGCCTTGGATCGCCAACCTCGCCGTGGACCCGGCGATCAGGTCCAACACGTCGGTCTGCCTGAAGGTGGTGGACCCCGGGGTGACGAGGCTCCCGGCCGAGGCTCAGGCCGCCTTCGCCAAGGCGATCGCCACAACGCTGGAACAGGAAAAGGTCGCGTACGACATCGGCGCCTATCGCGATGCCCCACCCGGCTTGCGCATCTGGTGCGGCGCAACCATCGACACGGCCGATATCGAAGCCCTGACGCTGTGGCTCGACTGGGCCTATGCGAAAGTCTCAAGCGGATCGAGGGCTGCGGCCTAGCCGGCCAGCCACCTTGGCCTGCTCCCTTCTGCCGAGCGCAGCGAGGGCCCTGGCCGATGCTTCCCATTGTCCGAGCGCGGGCCGCCTCATGAGGCCAAGCAGCTCCCCTTTCTGGAGGTTTCTCCGATGTCCCCTCGTGTCCTCATCTCTGATGCCCTTTCGCCCGCCGCCGTCGCAATCTTCAAGGAGCGCGGCGTCGAAGTCGACGTGAAGCCTGGTCTCGACAAGGATGCGCTCGCTGCCATCATCGGGGACTATGACGGGCTTGCGATCCGATCCAACACGAAGGTGACAGCCAAGCTGCTCGAAGCATGCGGAGCGGCTGAAGGTGGTCGGGCGTGCCGGTATTGGGGTCGACAATGTGGACATTCCGGCGGCCACTGCCCGGGGCGTGATCGTGATGAACACGCCGTTCGGCAACTCGATCACCACGGCCGAGCACGCCATCGCGCTGATGTTCGCCCTCGCCCGCGAGATCCCAGCCGCCGATGCCTCCACTCAGGCCGGCAAGTGGGAGAAGAATCGGTTCATGGGCGTCGAGATCACCGGCAAAGTGCTCGGCATCATCGGCTGCGGCAATATCGGCTCGATCGTGGCCAACCGCGCGGTCGGGCTGCACATGCGGGTGCTCGCCTATGACCCGTTCCTTTCGCCCGAGCGGGCCATCGATCTCGGGGTCGAGAAGGTCGAGCTCAACGACCTGCTCGCCCGGGCCGACATCATCACGCTCCACGTGCCGATGACGCCGCAGACAAAGAACGTTCTCTCGGCGGAAAATCTCGCCAAAACGAAGAAGGGCGTGCGCATCATCAACTGCGCGCGCGGCGGCCTCGTGGACGAAGATGCTCTCCGCAAGCTGCTCGATGACGGCCACGTCGCGGGCGCCGCGATCGACGTCTTCACCACCGAGCCGGCCAAGGAGAACGTGTTGTTCGGTCATCCGCGCGTGATCTGCACGCCGCATCTCGGTGCTTCGACCAACGAAGCGCAGGAAAATGTGGCGTTGCAGGTGGCCGAGCAGATGTCCGACTATCTCATCCGTGGTGCGATCTCGAACGCCATCAACTTTCCCTCGATCACGGCCGAAGAGGCGCCCAAGCTGAAGCCGATGATTGCGCTCGCCGAGAAGCTCGGCTCGTTCGCCGGGCAGCTGACGGATGCACCGATCAAACAGGTGAAGATCGTCTACGAGGGGACCGCAGGCGAGTTGAAGACCAAGGCGTTGACGGCGGCAGCCCTGGCCGGCCTGATGCGGCCCAATCTGTCCAGCATCAACGTGGTTTCGGCCCCCGCAATCGCCAAGGAGCGTGGCATCGTGGTGGACGAAATCACCCGGGCCGCGCAGAGCGACTACGAGTCTCTGATCACGCTGACGGTGGTCACTGACGGGCAGGAACGCTCGATCTCCGGCACGGTGTTCACCGACGGCAAGCCGCGGATCGTGGCGATCAAGAACATCAAGGTCGATGCGGAATTCGCACCGTCGATGATCTACATCACCAATGAGGATAAGCCGGGCTTCATTGGGCGCTTCGCCACGACGCTCGGCGACGCAGGGGTCAACATCGCAACTTTCGCGCTCGGCCGCGACCAGCAGGGCGGCTCCGCCATCGCGCTGGTCGAAGTCGACGGCGAGATTCCCGCGTCCGCGCTCGCCAAAATCCAGGTTCTTCCTGGGGTGAAGGCAGGTAAGGTGCTGCGGTTCTAATTCTCCGCCGGAAGCGTCGCCACCGGATGTCTCCCTGCGACGAGGTTCCCCCATCCGGGCGCGGCCACGGAAGCGGGAAAGGAGAGATGAATGGCCAACGTGGTTGTGGTCGGCGCCCAGTGGGGCGACGAGGGAAAGGGCAAGATCGTCGACTGGCTGTCGACCGAGGCCGACGTCGTCGTGCGGTTCCAGGGCGGGCATAACGCCGGTCACACGCTGGTCATCGGCGACCAGGTCTACAAGCTTGCGCTGCTGCCCTCCGGCATCGTGCGGCCCGGCAAGCTGTCGGTCATCGGCAACGGCGTCGTCGTCGACCCGCACCACCTCGTCACCGAGATCGCGAAGCTCCGCGGCCAGGGTGTGGAGATCTCGCCCGACAACCTGCTGGTCGCTGAAAATGCCACCCTCATCCTGTCGCTGCATCGCGAACTCGATGCCCATCGCGAGGGCGCCATCGTGGGCGGTGTGACGATCGGCACGACCAAGCGCGGCATCGGCCCCGCCTACGAGGACAAGGTGGGGCGCCGAGCGATTCGGCTGATGGACCTGGCGGAGCCCGACACGCTGGATCCCAAGATCGAGCGACTGCTCGCCCATCACAATCCGCTTCGGTCGGGCCTCGGCCTGCCGTCCATCTCGCCGCTCGGCATCCGTGAGGAGCTGATATCGGTCGCACCCGCCGTGCTTCCGTTCATGGGCGCGGCCTTCGAGTTCCTCGACCAGGCCCGCCGCGCCGGCAAGCGCATCCTGTTCGAGGGTGCCCAGGGCGCCATGCTCGATGTCGACCACGGCACCTACCCCTACGTGACATCGTCGAACACCGTCTCCGGCGCTGCCGCAACGGGTTCGGGTCTCGGTCCGCGCAGCATCGGCTACGTCCTCGGCATCGCAAAGGCCTACACCACCCGCGTCGGGGGCGGCCCGTTTCCGACCGAACTCAACGACGAGATCGGTCAGCTCATCGGTGACAAGGGGCGCGAGTTCGGCGTCAACACCGGTCGTCGCAGGCGCTGCGGGTGGTTCGACGCCGCGCTGGTCCGCCAGACGGTCAAGACCTCCGGCATCGACGGCATCGCACTGACCAAGCTCGATATTCTCGACGGCTTCGAGGAAATCAAGATCTGCACCCGCTACAAGCTGGACGGGCGCTTCATCGATCACCTTCCGGCAAGCCAAGCCGCACAGGCCCGGGTCGAGCCGGTCTACGAAAGCTTTGCGGGTTGGGAGGGGATCACCGGCGGCGCCCGGTCCTGGGCTGACCTGCCCGCCCAGGCGATCAAATACGTCCGCTATATCGAGGAACTGATTGGCGCGCCCTGTGGCTCTTCTGTCGACAAGCCCGGAACGCGACGACACGATCCTGGTGCAGAACCCGTTCCAGGCGTGACACCGTCGACCGGTCAAAGCTTCGCGCGAGACGAGGATTGACGGAGGCGAGCCGGGATGTTCTGAACGCAGCATGGCCGAGTACTACCCGCTGATTTCCCGCGCCGTCGCAGGGCTGCGGACGGGCACACCCGAGGCACGGCAGGCGATCTACAGCCGGGCCCGCCAGGCGCTGATCGGGCAACTGCGCGCGATGGAGCCGCCCGTCCCGGAAGATGCGATCGTGCGCGAAACGGCGGCGCTCGACGAGGCGATTGCGCGCACGGAAGCCGAGATCCCGAGCACGGACTCGGCCTTGAGCCCGGCGCCTGCCCCGCAGCCCGTTCCGCCGCCACCGGTCCAGACGCCGCGCCCGGAACCCCAACCGCCGGCCGAAAGCGCCAAGCGTGCGTTTTCCGATCGGCCGGCGATCGCGCCCGCCTTTCCACGACCTTCGGCGCGGATCACGCGTGAGCCACCCGAGCCACCGCCAGCGCTGATCAAGCCGGGACGACCGATCGCCCGCACGGTCGAAAGCTTCACGCCCGGTCCGCCCCCCGCGCGTCGAAGCCGCTCCGGCTCTCCCGGCAGCGACCCGCTTGACCGTGGAGCCGGTTGACGAGACCGGTTCAACCGAATCGCCGCTGCTGGCGATTTCAGACGACGATCGCCCGGCCCGCGGCGAAGCCCCTTCCATCGATGACAAGGGCCGCGAAGAGGCCGTGCGGCCTGCCGCCCCGAGACCTGTCGAGCCCTGGCGGCCCAATCTCCGCGCGTGGATCGTCGGGGCGGTCGCGCTCGCCGCCATTATTGCCATCGCGGTCACAGCCTGGCGGCTGCGTGACAATCCCCAGGAGCTGGCCCGGGGACCGGCCGCGGTTCAGCCCGCGCAACCGACCGCCGGAAAAATTGTCGAGCGCGCGGACGGATCGGCGCCGGCTGCGTCGGACCCGGGGCCGGCGAACGTCGTGGCATCGGACCAAGCCACAAGAGCAGCGACCGAACCTGCTTCAGCGCCGCCCTCTGGCGCGTCTGCAGCGCCCCAATCGGCTCCGGCCACCGCTCAAGCGACGTCTCCGGGAACCGCCGACCAGTCTGCGCCGGCACAGGCCAACCCGACTGCGGCAGCATCCTCCCCTGCCGCAAGTGAAGCCGCGATCCCGATCGCCTACAAGGCTGCCATCCTCGTCGACGCACCGGATCTCCCGGAGAAGGTGAAGACCTACGTCGGCACCGTGGTCTGGCGGGCGACCAGCGTGCCGCAGGGCCAGGGGCAACCACTTGCGACCGAGATCCAGGCGACGATCGATATTCCTGACGCCAAGACACAGCTCTCAATGCAGATCCGGCGCAACACCGAGGCGCAGCTTCCCGCATCGCACACGATCGATCTCAGGTTTACTGTCGCGGGCGACAGCGGCCTCGGCACGATCAAACAGATCAACGTGCCTCAGATGCGTCAGCCCGACATGCCAACGGGAGATCCCCTGGCGGGAATTCCCGTGACGATTGCCGACAACTACTTTCTGATCGGCCTGATGCGCGGCACCTCGGAAGATCGCAATCTCGATCTTCTACGCTCGCGCCAATGGTTCGACATTCCGATGCTCCTCGCCGACGGCAGGGCTTCGAAGATCACCTTCGAAAAGGGCGCGGCTGGCGACAAGATCTTTGCGGACGTTCTGGACGGCTGGAAAAACGCCCAGAACTGACAATGCGGGTTCGCTGCGCCGCGCGAAGGCGAGGCGCTCGCAGTTAAGCCCGGGCGCCCGGAAGTGCGGGCGCCGGGGGTGGCAGAGCCTCGATGCGGGCCAGCCCGGCTTTGACGGCGGACTGCACCTTTTCGAACGCCCGAACTTCGATCTGCCGCACGCGCTCGCGCGAGATGTCGAACTCGTCCGAGAGCTGCTCGAGCGTGATCGGGTCTTCCGCCAACCGGCGCGCTTCGAAGATGCGCCGCTCGCGTGGATTGAGAACCGACAGCGCACCCTTGAGTGCGTCGAGCCTGTTCGAACTCTCCTCACGATCGGCAAGGATGGATTCCTGACTTGAGGACTCGTCCATCAGCCAGTCCTGCCACTCGCCCTCACCCTCTTCGCGCATGGGCGCGTTGAGAGACGAGTTGCCGCCGAGCCGCCGGTTCATCTCGATGACGTCCTGCTCCGGGACGCCGAGCTTGGTGGCAATGGTCGCCACCTGATCGGGACGCAGGTCGCCTTCGTCCAGCGCCGAAATCTGGCTCTTCGCCTTACGCAGGTTGAAGAACAGCTTCTTCTGGCTGGCGGTCGTACCCATCTTCACCAGCGACCATGAGCGCAGGATATATTCCTGGATCGAGGCGCGGATCCACCAGATGGCGTAAGTCGCCAAACGAAAGCCCTTGTCGGGCTCGAATCGCTTGACGGCCTGCATCAGACCGACATTGCCTTCAGACACCACTTCGCCAATGGGCAACCCGTAGCCTCGGTAGCCCATGGCGATCTTCGCGACCAAGCGCAGGTGTGACTGAACCAGTTCCTGCGCGGCTTCGCGATCACCGTGCTCGCGCCAACGCTTGGCGAGCATGAATTCTTGTTGCGGTTCCAACATCGGGAACCGCCGAATTTCGGCGAGATAGCGGGTCAGCCCGCCATCCGTCGAAATCATTGGCACTGCATGAGCCATTCTTTACTCCTTTCGAGCCCCCTCAGGCGACCCGCGGCAAGTGCTTCTGCCCCCTGCCAACCGGCTGATATGGGGTCTGGCGCGCATCCTTCAAGTGCCGGGATCGAGTAAGGCCGAATTTTAGGACTGGCTGCCGTGCGGCCCAAAATGTCGTCCAAAAAAGAAGAGCGTGACCGGGGTCACGCTCCGCTGGATGCGCCGTTGCCGGCAGAAGGTCAGTGTTGCAACCGTTCCATCTCGTCCTTGAGGTGAAGCTTCTTGCGCTTGAGTTCACCAATCTTGAGCGTGTCGCGTGCGGGGCGGACCCGCTCGGCTTCGATCTGCTTCTCGAGGGTCTGATGACGACGGGACAGTTCCGCGACATGTCCTTGCAACGACATTCTGAACTCCTGGGTTCGATGACGGTCGAAACGCGGTTACGACGGGAAAATGACACGGGAAATGTGGCGCGCGAAGGCCTCTTTGCTGCAAATGGTGTTCACAAAGCTGCGAGGACGATGAACATTCGTTCATATTGTCATGGGCAGCGGGCGGCGTAGACGGTCAGCACGTTGCATTTCTGGACTCCCCGTTCCAGAACGGTTGCAGATCGGAGAACCTATGACCGGCCTTGCTGCGCCAGAAGAAGGGACGGCGCGGCTGTCGCGTGACGCGCCCCGTGACTTCGACGCCCTGAAAGCCCTGTTGCAGGCCGAAGGTCCATCGATGCCGAAGCGCTTGCGTCAGGTCGCGGCGTTCGCGCTCGAGCGACCCGACGAGTTCGCGTTTGGCACGGCCGCTCATCTCGCCGGCGTTGCGGCAGTGCAAGCCTCGACACTGGTCCGGTTCGCTCAAACCCTCGGGTACGCCGGGTTCTCTGACCTCCAGTCCGTTTTCCGCGATCACTTGCGCAAGCGCTTCCCGAATTATCGGGACCGCCTCAACGAACTCACCAGCGAGGGGCACGAGGCAGGACCCGGCGCGCTCTTCGAGGGCTTTGCCCACGCCGCGACCGTGTCGCTGGAGCGTGCCCGCGAAAGTCTCGATCCGGACGCCTTGGCTCGCGCTGTTGCAGTCTTGGCGGCGGCCGACGCCATCTACATTCTCGGCGCGCGGCGCATGTTTCCCGTTGCGGCCTACTTTGCTTATGCGTGCGGCAACCTGGGCCTCAAGGCAATCCTGGTCGATCAGGTCGGCGGCCTCGGCCCCGAGCAGGCCGGGAATGCCTCGCCGAAGGACGTGCTTCTGACGATCAGCTTCACGCCATATGCGCCTGCAAGTATCGAGCAGGCGCGCGCAGCCGTCGGGCGCGGCGTGCCTATGGTGGCGATCACCGACAGCGCGTTCTCGCCGCTGTGCTCTCTCGCCAGTGTCTGGCTGGAACTGGCGGAAGCCGATTTCGGCGCCTTCCGATCGCTGGCGGCAACAATCGCGCTGGCGATGACCCTGGCAGTGGCCACCGCCGAGCACCGCAACCGAACCTGACCTTCAGTCGGACGCACTCATCAGTCCCATGGCGGCCCCACCCGCGATGCGGAGGATACAGATGCGGCCGACGTCCGGCGCGGTCCACGGCGGCCGGATCAGGCTGCCGCCCGCCGCGGTGACCTGCGCCGCACCGGGACTGACGTCGTCGACTCGGGGTCGTGCGTATTGAGCTCGTTCCAGGCAAATCGGCCGTGCGCCGCCATGGTGTTCCTCCTCACCTTTGGCGGCCCGAACAGCGGGCCGTCAAAGGGATCAGAACCGAGAAGGAGCGACTTGTCGAACCGAGCAGGGCCTCAGGCCGGGATCTCGACGCGTTTGTGCATCTGGGCCGACTCGGTGGCGGCGTCGCTCAACATCTGCGCGCGCAGGCCGTCGTGGCCGCTCGGCGAGGGCTTCCGGCCCTTCGTCACGGCATCAACGAAATGGTCGAGTTCGAGCCGGTAGGCGTTGGCGTAGCGTTCCAGGAAGAAGTTCTGCACCGGATCGGCCGCGAAGCCCGCCGCGGTCGCGATCTCGACGGTTGTTTCATGCACATTCCCGGCGCGGATGAGACCCTTGGAGCCATGCACTTCGATGCGCTGGTCGTAACCATAGGTGGCCCGCCGGGAATTGGAGATCTGGGCGATCTTGCCGGACTTGGTCTCGAGGATCACCGCTGCCGTATCCACGTCACCTGCCTCTCCGATCGCCTTGTCGACCAGGGAGGATCCCGTCGCGAAGACCGAAATCGGCTCCTCGCCAAGAAGATGCCGGGCAAGATCAAAGTCATGGATCATCATGTCCCTGAACAGGCCGCCCGAGCGCGCGATGTAGGAGAGCGGGGGCGGACCGGGATCGCGCGAAATGATGTGAATGAGCTCGATCTCGCCGGCGAGGCCTTCCACCAGCCTGCTCTTCAAGGCTGCAAAGTTGGGGTCGAAGCGCCGATTGAAGCCGATCATCAGCGGCGTGCTGGCGGCTTCCACGACTTTGAGGCAGGCCCGGATTCGCTCCGAGCTCAGGTCGACCGGCTTCTCGCAGAACACCGCCTTTTTGTTGCGGGCCGCCTTTTCGATCAGGTCGGAGTGCATGTCGGTCGGCGCGCAGATCAGAATGGCCTCGATGTCGGGGTTGGCCAGCACACCATCGATGGTGTCCACCTTGGCGCCGGTCTCCTTGGCCAGCGACTTCGGCTGCCTTTGCGTCCGCATCTGCAAGCGCCACGAGCTGCGAGTCCGCGCGTGCTGCCGCGTTGGCGCCGTGGATGCGGCCGATGCGTCCAGCACCGATCAGTCCGAACCTCATGATCTTCCTCCGTCAGTCAACATCGCACGCTTCGCCACTCGCGCGGTTCGAACCACTAAGAACGAATGTTCCGAATTGACGCAAGAAGAGAATTATTGTTTCATGCAGGAACAATGACGGAGCGCGAACCGGCCAGACGCTTCCCCTGGCCTGGCGACGCTTGCGCTGACGGGAGACCGTGAAACGATGCTCGACAAGCCAGCTCCCGCGCGCTCGGGGCATGCCGCGTTGGCCGAAAAGGTCGCCGTGATCACCGGTGGCACTCAAGGCTTGGGGGAGGCGATCGCGCGCGCCTTTGCGGAGGCCGGCGCGGCCGGCCTCGTGATCTGCGGCCGTAACGCCAAGAACGGCGAAGCCGTGGCGGCTGATATCGGCCGCAGCGGCTGCCGCACTGTATTCCAGCAGGCTGATCTTGCCTCGGTCGCCGAGTGCCGGGCGGTGGTCGCGGCTGCGGACAAGGCGTTCGGACGTGTCGACGTGCTTGTCAACGCCGCCGGCCTGACCGACCGCGGCAACATCTTCGACACCACGGAGCAGCGGTTCGACGACATCTTCGACGTCAACGTCAAAGCGCCGTTCTTCCTGATCCAGGAAGCCGTCAAACTGATGCGCCGCGATAAGATCGAGGGCTCGATCGTCAACATTCAATCGATGTCGGCGCACGGCGGCCAGGCCTTCATCGCCGCCTATTGCGCTTCCAAGGCTGCTCTTGCAGCCCTGACCAAGAACACGGCGAACGCTCTCCTGAATTACCGCATCCGGGTCAATGGCCTGAACATCGGCTGGATGGCGACGCCCGGCGAAGACCGGATCATGAAGACCTACCACGGCGCCCAGGATGGATGGCTCGAAGCGGCCGTGAAGACGCGCCCGTTCGGACGCCTCATCGACCCCGATGAAGTGGCCCGCGCCTGCGTGTTCCTGGCGTCCTGGCAGTCCGGCCTGATGACTGGTTCGAACATCGACTTCGACCAGATGGTCGCCGGCACGAGCGATCCGCCGCTGCCCGTGGAGGGTTAAGCCCGTAACGAGCCCGCGAGCAGGCCCGCTCCCCCGCCCTTTCGGATCAAAGCGAGACGACTTGCATGGCCAGCGCGCCGACCCTCGACGTTGTCACAATCGGCCGTTCCTCGGTCGACCTCTACGGCGCCCAGGTCGGCAGCCGGCTCGAGGACATGGCGAGCTTCTCCAAAGCCGTTGGCGGTTGCCCGACCAACATCGGCATCGGAACGGCGCGGCTGGGCTTGCGCAGCGCCGTGATCACGCGCGTCGGCGACGAACACATGGGCCGCTACATCCGCGAGCAGCTCGAGCGCGAGGGCGTCGATGTTTCGGGCGTGAAGACCGATAAGGATCGGCTGACGTCACTCGTGCTTCTCGGGATCCGGGACTCCAAGACGTTTCCGCTGATCTTCTACCGCGACAACTGCGCCGATAGTGCCCTGTGCGAGGACGATATCAGCGAGGAGCTGATCGCACGGGCCGCCGCTATCGTCGTCACCGGCACGCATTTCGCCCGTGCCAACACCAACGCGGCCCAGCGCCTGGCCATTCGCCTCGCCAAGAAGCACGGGCGCAAGATCGTGTTCGACGTGGACTACCGCCCGAACCTTTGGGGCCTCGCGGGGCACGGCGCTGGCGAGGAGCGCTACATTGCGTCGGGCGAAGTGACGGCGCACCTCGCTCCGATCCTCCCGGACTGCAACGTCATCATCGGCACGGAAGAGGAGCTGATGATTGCGGGCGGCGCCGAGGAGCCGCTGGCCGCCATCAAAGCGATCCGCCAGGCGTCGAAGGCGCTTATCGTGTGCAAGCGAGGCCCGATGGGCTGCGTGGTGTTCGACGGCGCCATCCCGGACGACATCGAAGACGGCATCAAGGGTCCGGGTTTCCCGGTCGAAGTCTATAACGTGCTCGGCGCGGGCGACGCCTTTGCCTCAGGCTTCCTGCGGGGATACCTGCGCGGCGAGCCGATCGAGACCTGCTGTGCTTACGCCAATGCGTGCGGCGCTTTCGCGGTGTCGCGCCTCCTCTGCTCTGCGGAATACCCGACCTTCGTCGAGCTGCAGCACTTTCTCACCGTCGGGTCCTCGACCAAACAGCTGCGCAAGGACGAGACGCTCAACCATATTCATTGGGCCACGACGCGCGACGCGCTGACGCCGTCGCACGTTCATCCGCGGGACATCCGGGCCTTTGCCATCGACCACCGTATGCAGCTCGAGCAGATGGCCGATGAGGCCGGCGCGCCGCGCGAGCGTCTCCATACGCTGAAGCGCCTGGCCGTCGAGGCGGCGGTCAAGATCGCGGCCGGTCGTGACGGCTTCGGCATGCTGATCGACGGCACTTATGGTCGCGAAGCCTTGTTCCGCGCCGCCGACCACAACCTGTGGATCGGCCGGCCTGTCGAACTTCCCGGCTCCCGCCCGCTCGATTTCGAAGGCGGCGGTTCGCTCGGCGCAAAGCTGATCGAATGGCCGATAAGCCACACGATCAAGTGTCTCTGCTTCATGCATCCCGACGATGCGGCCGAATTGAACGCGCGGCAGGATCGCGATCTGCTGCGCCTGCAGGACGCCGCGCGCAAAATCGGCCGCGAACTGCTGGTCGAGATCATCGCGGGAAAGAACGGCGATCTCGGCGACCGGACCGTCGCGGATGTGATCGCGCGCCTCTATGGGCTTGGGCTCAAGCCGGACTGGTGGAAGCTCGAATCCCAGCCGAGCGCCGCCGCCTGGCAGGCGATTGCCGCGGTTATCGCCGAGCAGGACCCACTCTGCCGGGGCATCATGCTGCTTGGCCTGGACGCGCCCGAGGACCAGCTGATCGAGGCTTTCAAGCTTGCCGCCGCCTGCCCGGCCGTGAAGGGGTTTGCGGTCGGCCGCACCATCTTTGCCGAACCGGCCCGCGAATGGCTCGCCGGCCGCATTGACGATATCGAGGTCACAGCCCGCATGGCGGCGCGCTTCGGCGCGCTGGTGAAGGCCTGGGACGCGTTGCGTCCGCAGCGCGTTTCACAAGCCGCGTGAGAGAAGAAACTTCGCTGAGGTCTGCCATGCCGCAATCTCCTCTCTTGGTCCACGCCGGTCAGCCGGACGCCGAAAATCGCGTGATCCACATCACGCCTGAGAGCGCAGGCTGGACCTACGTCGGGTTCGACGTCTTCGACCTCGCCGACAGCCAAACGGTCTCTCGGGAGACCCAGGGGCAGGAAGTCTGTCTCGTGCTTATCGGCGGCAGGGCGAAGGTGTCAGGCGGCGGCCAGGATTTTGGCACGATTGGCGAGCGGAAGACTGTCTTCGAAGGCCTACCCTGGTCCGTCTACGTGCCGGCCAACGCGTCTTGGACCGTCACGGCACAGGGTCCGTGCGAACTGGCGGTCTGCGCCGCCCCGGGCACCGGCAAGCTGCCGGCGCGCTTGATTCCGCCGGCGGAAGTCGGACAGGAGCAGCGCGGCAAGGGTTCGAATATCCGCCACGTGCGCAACATCCTGCCCGACTCGAGCCCGCATGCCGAAAGCCTGCTTGTCGTCGAGGTGATCACACCGGCCGGCAACTGGTCGAGCTATCCGCCCCACAAGCATGACCAGGACAACCTGCCGCACGAGAGCCTGCTCGAAGAGACCTACTATCACCGCCTGAACCCGCCGCAGGGCTATGGCATGCAGCGCGTCTACACCGATGACCGTTCGCTTGACGAACTCGATCAGCTTCGGGGACCGCGACGTGGTGCTTGTGCCAAAGGGCTATCACCCCTGCGGCGCGCCGCACGGCTATACGCTCTATTACCTGAACGTCATGGCAGGCCCGAAGCGGATCTGGCGCTTCCACAACGACCCTGATCATGCCTGGCTGCTTGCCTGAACCGCTTAGACTCGAAACCACCGCCTTGGCGACCAAATCCAGCAACAATATTCGTGTTCAATGCAGCTCCTGAGGGAGGATAGCATGGGTTTCCAGCTGGTTCGGGCAGGCGAGACCGAAATCGCGGTGTGGCAGGTCGAGCACGGCCATGTTTATACGTTCAACATTCCACCCAATGGCAAAGCTCTCGTCCCTGGCCCCTTCCGCAATGCGCCCGATGCCGAGCAGCAGGCGCCCGCGTTCGAGCGCGAGGCACTGCGCTTCGCGACCGACGAGGCTCGCAAGCGCCATCTGATCGCCTGACGCGCCACCCTGGTGCACCATCAATGGCGCTTGCGGTTTCACGAACCGTAGGCAAAAGTCTGCGCCCCTCGCCCGAGGCTCTCTCGGGCGAGTTGTTCCTGTCCGCGCAGCATGAGGCCGCCGCTATGAAAGTTACCCTTGAACGCGCGGCGCTGCTCAAGGCCCTGAGCCACGTCTATCGCGTGGTCGAACGCCGCAATACGATCCCGATCCTGTCGAACGTCCTGGTCAGGACCGACGGCAGCACACTGCGCCTGAAGGCGACGGACCTCGATCTCGAGGTGACCGAGGAGCTCCCGGCCGATGTGGGCCAAGCCGGCGCCACCACCCTGCCCGCCCACGTCCTGCACGAGATCGTCCGCAAGATCCCGGACGGCGCGCAGATCACGCTCGACAAAACGGGTGACGCCGCCCAGTTGACGCTGCGCTCAGGCCGATCGCGGTTTCAGCTTCAGTGTCTGCCCGAAAGCGACTTTCCCGACATCTCGGCCGGCGAGCTCACCCACAAATTCACGCTACCAGCGAAGCAGCTGAAGGAGCTGATCGACAAGACCCAGTTCGCCATCTCCACCGAAGAGACGCGCTACTATCTCAACGGCATCTACATGCACACGCTCGAGGCGGACGGCACCGCCGTGCTGCGCGCGGTTTCGACCGACGGTCATCGGCTGGCCCGGGTCGAAGTTCCCGCGCCTGCAGGGTCGGCGGACATGCCGGGCATCATCATCCCGCGCAAGGCTGTGACCGAGGTGCAGAAGCTGATCGAGGATCCGGCCGCCGAGGTCACGATCGAGCTGTCGACCTCCAAAATCCGGTTCACCTTCGGATCGGTGGTGCTGACCACGAAACTCATCGATGGGACCTTCCCGGATTACGCCCGCGTCATCCCAGCCGGCAACGACAAGCGCCTCGTGGTCGAGAAGGGTCCGTTTGCCCAGGCCGTCGATCGCGTCTCGACCATCTCGTCGGAACGCGGGCGAGCGGTGAAGCTGGCTCTGGCCGATGGCAAGCTGACCTTGAGCGTCAACAACCCGGATTCGGGATCCGCCACCGAAGAGCTCGACGTGGATTATGACTCCGCGCCGCTCGATATCGGCTTCAATGCCCGCTACCTGCTCGACATCACCGAGCAGCTCGACAGCGATACAGCGTTGCTCAAGCTGAACGACCCGGGCTCGCCAACGGTTGTGCAGGACCGCGAGGGGGCCGCCGCCCTCTACGTCCTCATGCCGATGCGGGTGTGATCGGACGCATCGGGCGTCTTTTCCGGCCTGCGCGCGACGGCGGTGATGTTCGAGCCCCGGTTGCCGCGCGTGGAGCGCCTGCAGCTCTCCGAGTTCCGCTCCTATGCGGCGCTCGACCTGCAATTGGGCGCCCGGATCGTGGCCTTCACCGGCGAAAACGGAGCAGGCAAGACCAACCTGCTCGAGGCCATCTCGTTGCTCACACCTGGGCGCGGTCTGCGCCGCGCCGAACTGGCCGAGTGCGCGCGGACTGGTGGCGGTGGAGGCTGGGCCGTTTCGATCGCGTTGCGGGACCGTCAGGGCGACGCCGAGCCGGTCCAACTCGGGACCGGCCTCGATCCCGGCGAGGGCAGCGCCCGCAAGTTTCGAATCGATCGCGCAACGGTCCCGTCACCCCGCGCCTTCGCTGAACATCTGCGCGTGGTGTGGCTCACGCCGGCGATGGATGGACTGTTCACAGGACCGGCGTCCGAGCGCAGGCGGTTCCTCGACCGCATGGTTCTGACGATCGATGCCGAGCACGGCGCGCGCGTCAATGCGCTCGAGCGTGCGCTGCGCAACCGCAACCGCATCCTGGAGGAGGGCCGGCAGCGCGGCCTCGACCGGGCTTGGGCGACGGCGGCCGAGCAGGAGGTGGCGGCGCTGGGCGTCGCGGTCGCGGCGGCGCGGCATGAGGCGGTCGGCCGGCTGATCGGCCTGATCGCCGAGTCGCGTGACGACGCGTCTCCCTTTCCCTGGGCCGAGGTGACGCTCGACGGTGAGGTCGAGCGTCTGGTCGCCACCTACCCTGCGCTCGATGCGGAAGACCGCTACCGCGCGCTGCTGCAAGAGAACCGTGGTCGTGACACCGCGGCCGGACGCACCACCGTCGGCCCGCACGTTGCCGATCTTCTCGTGCGCCACGGCCCCAAGGCCGCCGACGCCGCGCGCAGCTCGACGGGTGAACAGAAGGCGCTGCTCGTCGGCCTGGTGCTGGCCCAGGCCCGGCTGGTGGCCGACCTCGCCGGCATCGTCCCGATCCTGCTTCTCGATGAGGTCGCGGCACATTTCGACCCGCTCCGCCGCAAGGCCCTGTTCGACCGCCTCGCTGAACTCGGCGCCCAGGTGTTCGTGACCGGGGCCGACCCGGCGTCCTTTGCGGACCTCCCCGGCGATGCCGCCCGGTTCGCCGTGACCTCCGGGCATGTGGCCCAGCTGTAGCGACGCAGGTTGGTTGCCCAGGTCCTCTCCCCTGCCCCTCACGGGTCAGCCGAACAGATCGGCTATGACCTCCTCGGCAATCGCGAAACAGGTGCTGGCGCCGGTGCCGCTGGTGATGATCACGACGCGAATGGCATCAGCCGGTCGGTCAACCAGCATCAGCCGTTCGGTGGCGGACGCGTAAGTGCCGGTCCAGCGCGCCTCGACCCGCGGCAGCGGACCGTCGAACACCTGCGCATATTCGTCGAGAATGAGATCGTCGATTTCGGCGGGCGCGAACGGGTCCGGCGTCGACGCGTAATGATGGGAGTCCCCGACGACCAGCGATCCATCGGCGCTGCGGACCGCGATGAGGTGGACGCCGTTGCGGATGTGCTCGCCCTGCTCGGCCTCCAGGGTGGACCGCAGCGCCGCCGCCTCCGGCAGTTCGGCATAGCCGAGGTAGCGGATGAGGCTCAGGTCCGACATCACGGGCGGCAGACGCGCGTCGAAGCGGTCGGGCCGCAGCCGCAGCATGTGCAGCTTGCAGCGCGTGAGGCCGTAGGCCGCGATGCGCTCGCGATGCAGGGTGTTGAAGTCGTCGCCGGGGCAGACCACGACGGCATCCGCGTCGACCGGTCCGCGGCTCGTCTCCAAGCGGGGCGGCGCGGCGGCATGGACGGCGGTCTCCCGCAGGAATGTCACGCCATGCCGTTCGGCCAAGTAGGCTGCAAGCTGCGGGATGGCCTCGCGGGATTCGACCCGAAGCTCGTGCGGGCTATGGAGCGCGCCGGCGAAGCGTTCCGTCTTGAGTCCGCCGCCGTACGCGCCGACTTGGTCCGGCTCGACGAGGCGGCACCCTGCTCCCATCTCCGTCGCGAGGAACGCTTCGAGGACAGCACGGGCCTCCCGCCGGCGGGCGATGGTCAGCACGCCCCGGCTGAGAACCGGAATGCGGGCATCGGCCGCGACCTCGAGCCAAATGTCACGCGAGCGCATCGCGCGGTGCCAGCCTGCTCCCGCCTGCTGGCCGGAGACGCTCACGAAACCGAAGTTGCGGATCGAAGCGCCGTTTGCCTGCGCGTCGCGGTCGATGACGATCACGCGTTTGCCCCGGCGCGCCGCCGCGAGCGCCTGCGCCAGGCCGCAGATGCCGGCCCCAACCACCGCGAGGTCGAACGTCTGACGCGGTATCGTCACCGGGCGCGCCTCACCGGGCAGAACGCAACACTGTCATGACGCCCTGATACCACGTCACGCTTGCCGGGTGGTGACCCGCGCGACGCCAAACCCTTCTCCCGTTGCGTCCCAAGCAAGCGTCCGAGGGCGCTGCGTCTCACGTCTTGACTCGCCTTTGGCGTCGGTTCATCGAACAAACGATATGTTCGGAAAAGCGAACAGTCCAGGAAGCGAAATGTCCGTCGTCTCCGCCCTTCCTTCCGTCGCCCGGGAGCGCGAAAGCGGCTCCGCTGGCCTCAGCGTGACCTTCCCGTCCGACCAAGCCTTGATGCTTGACGCGGGCAATGGTTTGGCGCCGTTGACCATCGCCTACCAGACCTATGGTCGGCTCAATGCGGCGCGGTCCAACGCCGTGCTGATCTGCCACGCGCTGACCGGCGACCAGCACGTCGCGAACGTCCATCCGCTCACCGGGAAACCGGGTTGGTGGGACATTCTGGTCGGCCCGGGCAAGCCGATCGACACAGAGCGCTACTTCGTCATCTGTTCCAACGTGGTCGGCGGCTGCCTTGGCACCACCGGCCCGACGGCGCCGAACCCCGCCACCGGCCGCTTCTACGGCCTCGACCTGCCCGTCATCACCATCCGCGACATGGTCCGCGCCCAAGCCATGTTGATCGATCACCTTGGCATAGCGACGCTGTTCTGCGTCGCGGGCGGCTCGATGGGCGGCATGCAGGTGCTGCAATGGGCGGCCCTTTACCCCGAGCGCGTCTTCGCCGCGATGCCGATCGCCACCGCGGCCCGCCACTCGTCGCAGAACATCGCCTTTCACGAGGTCGGACGGCAGGCCATCATGGCCGATCCGGATTGGCGCGGCGGCCGCTATCTCGAGGCCGGCACGCGGCCGGAAAAAGGCCTTTCGGTCGCTCGCATGGCGGCCCACATCACCTATCTGTCGGACGCCGCGCTGCACGCCAAGTTCGGCCGCAAGCTGCAGGACCGCGCTGCCCCCACCTTCACCTTCGACGCGGACTTCCAGATCGAGAGCTACCTGCGCTACCAGGGCCGTGCCTTCGTCGAGCGCTTCGACGCCAATTCCTACCTCTACATGACGCGGGCGATGGATTATTTCGACCTCGCGGCCGACTACGGCGGTGTGCTGGCCAATGCCTTCAAAGGCACCAAGACGCGCTTTTGCGTCGTGTCCTTCACCTCGGACTGGCTGTTCCCGACGTCGGACTCGCGCGCCATCGTGCATGCGCTGAACGCGGGCGGCGCCTTGGTGTCCTTCGTCGAGATCGAGACCGACAAGGGCCACGACGCCTTCCTGCTCGACATCCCCGAACTGGTGGAAACCTCGCGCGGTTTCCTCGAGGCCGCGGCCAGGGCGCGGGGGCTGGTGTGAACGTCCGCGCGCGCATCACGGGCCTGAAGCCCGGCATCCATCGCCCGCGCCTCGCTCCGGAAAACGTCCGCGACGACCTGCGGCTGATGGCCGACATGATCGAGCCGAAATGCCGTGTGCTCGACGTCGGCTGCGGCGACGGCGCGTTGTTGCGCCTGCTGGAGGACACCAAGGACGTCGACGGCCGCGGACTGGAGCTCAGCCAAAAGGGCGTCAACGATTGCGTGGCCAAGGGGCTCGCCGTGATCCAGGGCGACGCCGACACCGACCTCGCGGCCTACCCGGACGACGCTTTCGACTACGTCATCCTCAGCCAGACCCTGCAGGCGACGCGCCACCCCAAGCGGGTGCTCGAAGACCTGCTCCGCATCGGCCGCCGTGCCGTCGTGTCGTTCCCGAACTTCGGCCACTGGCACGTTCGCTGGTTCGTCGCCTGGCAGGGCCGCATGCCGGTGACCGACACCCTGCCCTACAGCTGGTACGACACCCCCAACATCCACCACTGCACCGTGCGTGATTTTCTTGCCCTCGCGGCCGACATCGGCGCCGTTGTCGAACGCGGTGTCGTCATCGACCGCGCCGGCCGCCAGATGCGCGAAAGCACACCCGCCTGGGTGTGGAACATCTGGGGCGACCAGGCGGTGTTTCTGTTGCGGCGGGGCGGGTGAGGGCTGCTGACCTCTCCCCCAAATCCAACCACCCGGTTAGCGAGCTTCCGGGCAACACCACGAGATCGGCTTTCCGCCTCGCACGCCATAGGTTACCTGCGCTCATGAAAGTTACGGTGATCGTCCACGAAGCGGATGAAGGCGGATACTGGGCCGAGGTGCCGGCGCTTCCCGGCTGTGCGTCGCAAGGCGAGACGATGAACGAACTGCTCGCCAACCTGAGGGAAGCCATCTCAGGCTGGCTGGCCGTGGAGGTGCCGATGGCGGGCGAAGGGGAGCGCGTCCTCGAACTCGCGCTGTGAAGCCATTCTCCGGCCCGGAGCTCGCCCGCGCCGTCGAGCGGCGCGGCTGCACGCTGCTCCGGGTCAGCGGCAGCCACCATATCTACGGCAAGCCCGGCGAGACCGCCCGGCTGTCGATCCCCATGCAAGCGGCGAAGCCGCTGAAGGCCCGGTTTGCAGCGCCACCTGATGAAATTGTCAGGTCTGGACGAGACCGACGGCTAACACCCAAGTTGCAGACGTCGTGAACGCCTGCAATCCTGGGGCGTGAGCCAGCTCCTGATCCAGCAATCCCTCGACCGCCTGTCGCGTCTTCGCCAGATCACCGGCGCGGATCGCGAGACCCAGGTGCGGGAGGCGTTCAAGAGACTGCTGGAGGATTGGGGCGAGCAACCATCCGCGAGAAATTCGACACCTACCGTTTCGCCGACCACAAGGAGCGCGTCATCGACCTCCTCGGCCGCGTTACCCGCGTCAGCGTCGAGACGGTCGCGATAGTGAACACTATGCGGGCGGCCAGGCGGTGAGCGCGGGGCGCTGCAGACCAGTTCTGTTCCCCGCGAGGTCCGCCCGGCAGTCGTTGCGTCCGGCGCTGCGCCCCGCTGTATTCGCGCGATTCGGATCCCCATGGTGCACTCCATCCAGCCCTTGCCAGCGCAGGGACGAAGGCGTGACTGTGCTAGGATTGCCGGATGGCCGACATGACCAGCGACATTGTCGAACAGATCGTGGACTTGAGCTTCGAGGCGACGCTCGAGCGGCTGCTCGCGGCCGTTGCGGCGGCTGGGCTGGTTCTGTTCGCGCGGATCGACCACGCGAAGAACGCGGAAGACGTCGGGCTGACGATGCCGCCCACCACCGTGCTGATCTATGGTCATGCCAAGGGCGGGACGCCGATCATGTTGGCGGCGCCCCGGGCCGCGCTCGACCTGCCGCTCCGGGTTCTGGTCCGCGCGACGCCTGATGGGCAGACGGCCGTGGCGTTTCATTCCATCGATCATGTGTTGCGCCGCGCCGGCGTTCCCCACGATCTCGCCGGCCGCCTTGTGCCGGCCCAGCAGATGCTCCTGAAGGCTCTCGCCGGATGAGCCTTGGCCAGCCATCGATCCTGCGCACCTGATGCGGGTTTCATCGCGCTTCCCTGCGATGGCCGATCGGAATTGCCCTGGGGCGGAACCAAGCTGTGCTGAGGGTATTCTGAACCAGGCTAGCGGGAACCCCTGATCGGATGCGCTTTCTTGGTGTCGGCGAGACCTGCGATCTTGGGGCGCTGTATCTGGCGTTGCAGGCCGAGGGGCATGATGTGCGGGTCGCGGTGTCCGATCCCGAGGCGCAGGGCACGCTCGCCGGGATGGTGCCGCGCACGCCGGATTGGCGGGCGGACCTCGACTGGGTTCGCGCCGCGCCCGGGCCAGGGGTGATCCTGTTCGAGAGCGTGTCCGAAGGGTTCGGGGTTCTCCAGGACGATTTGCGCCGCCAAGGTTTCAACGTCATCGGCGGCAGCACCTACGGGGACCGTCTCGAGAACGATCGGGCCTATGCCCAGGCGGTGCTGGCCGAGCTGGGCTTTCCGGCCGGGCATGTCTGGGACTTCGAGCGGGCCGCGGACGCCATGGCGTTCATCACCCAGCGTCCGGCGCGCTACGTGCTGAAATTCAGCGGCGCGGATCACACCTCAGCCGACACTTACGTCGGCCGCCTCGCCGACGGCCGCGACGTGAAGGCCATGCTGGCCGCCAGGCGGGCACCCTCGGCGTTGTCCCGCCGGTTCATCCTGATGGAGTTCATCGACGGCATCGAGATGGGCGTCGGCGCCTACTTCAACGGCGAGCATTTCCTCAGACCGGCCTGCCTCGATTGGGAGCACAAGCGCTTCTTCGCGGGCGACCTCGGCGAGAACACCGGCGAGATGGGCACCGTGGTGACTTACGAGGGGACGAACCGGTTCTTCGACCGCACGCTCGCCAAGATGGAAGGGCGGCTGCGCGAGGGTGGCTACATCGGCTACATCAACCTCAACACGATCGTGAACGCGCAGGGCGTCTGGCCGCTCGAGTTCACCTGCCGGTTCGGCTATCCGGGCTTCGCCATCCTGAGCCCGCTCCAGGAGACGCCCTGGGGCGAGTTGTTCCGTCGCATGGTCACCCGGGATATCGCAGGATTTCGAGACGGCGCCCGGATTCTGCGTCGGCGTGGTGCTGACGACGCCGCCGTTTCCCTACACGCGCGAACAGGTGCCGGAGCCGGTCGGCCTCCCGGTGCTGTTCAATGGCCCGACCGACCCCCGGCATCATCACTATGGCGAAGTTGGGCTCGACGGCAGCGGCCAGTTGGTGACCAGCGGCCTCTACGGCTGGACGATGGTGGTCACCGGCACTGGCGACAGCATCGCGGGGGCCCAGCGGGCGAGCTACGAACGCCTCGGCCGCATCACTGTCCCGCACGGGCGCTATCGCCTCGATATTGGCGATCGCCTGATCGGCGGCGATTTCGAGCGGGTGCGGCAGCTCGGCTTGCTTGATTGACAGCCTCGCCGGACAACAACCAAGAACGCGCAACAGCCCGGCCAGGCCGGAAAACGTGAGAGATGGTGCCCCATTCATGATGATGGTCGACACGGAGCTGAAGCCGAGCCCCATCCACGGACTCGGAACCTTTCTCTTGGTACCGGTCAAGCGCGGCGAGTTGGTCTGGCGCTTCGACTCGCGGATCGATCGCATCTATGCCGAGGATGAGATCGCAAGCTTGCCGGCCCACATGCAGACCTATCTGCGCACCTATTCGACCTGGCATGCGCCGAGCGGCCTCTACGTGCTTTGCGGCGACAACGGCCGCTATTTCAATCACTCGACGGAGCCGACGACCGTCTCGAACGCCATTTCGTTCGGCGACGACCGCGCCCTGCGCGATCTCGAAGTGGGGGAAGAACTGACCTCGGATTACCACACGATCTGCGACAACGTTCGGCTGAACGGGATGCAGTTCTGAGCCACCGAGGCGCATTGGGAGTTCGGTGGCTGCCGCCTGCGTCTCTTTGCGCAGGCGGGCACCGCATGCTTCACCCCACCCTTGCCCCCACCCGGACCATCATGCACAACACCCGAGCGAACACGCGCATCGCGCAGCGGACATGAGAATGGCGACGAGCCACACAGTACCAAAACGCGTCGGTCTTCTGGTCACCTGCCTCGTCGATCTGATGCGACCGAGCGTGGGGTTTGCGGCGGTGAAGCTGCTCGAGGATGCCGGCTGCACGGTCCACGTGCCGAGCCAGACCTGCTGCGGGCAGCCGGCCTATAATTCAGGGGATCGGGCGACGGCGCGCGACCTTGCGCTTCAGGTCATCCGGGCCTTTCGCGGCTTCGACTATGTGGTGGTGCCCTCCGGTTCGTGCGGCGGCATGGCCAAGATGCACTATCCCGAGCTCTTCGCGGACGACCCGGTCCTGGCTCGCGAAGCCCAGGCTTTCGCCCAGAAGACCTACGAGCTGGTCAGCTTCCTGACCGATGTTCTGAAGGTCTCTCGGGTGGATGCGATCTTCGACGGCACGGTCACATATCACGATTCCTGCTCGGGCCTGCGCGAGCTCGGGATCAAGAGCCAGCCTCGAAAGCTGCTGAGGACGGTGCGCGGGCTCGATCTCGTCGAGATGGCCGATCAGGACGTGTGCTGCGGCTTCGGGGGCACCTTCGCGGTGAAATACGGCGAGCTGTCGAATTCGATCGTCGAGCGCAAGGCTGACCGGATCGTTGAAAGCGGCGCCCGCACACTTGTGGCCGGCGATCTCGGCTGCCTCATGAACATGGCCGGCAAACTGTCGCGGCGCGGCTCGCCCACGGAGGTGCGGCACGTTGCCGAGATCCTGGCGGGCATGACGGACGTGCCGCCGATCGGCGCGCCCCAGGAGCCGTCGCGATGACGATCCATCCCACCTCGAATCATTTCAAAGACAACGCCCACAGGGCGATGCATGACCCGCAGCTCCAGCAGGCGCTGCACCACGTCCGCTCCGAATTCATCGACAAGCGCGCCAGGGCGGCCGCCGACCTGCCGGAGTTCGAGGCGTTGCGCGACTCGGCGCGGGACATCAAGGCCCACACTCTGAAACACCTCGACCTGTATCTGGAGGCCTACGAGAAGAAAGTCACCGAGGCCGGTGGCCACGTGCATTTCGCTCGCGACGCCGCGGAGGCGCGGCAGGCGATCATCGATATCTGCCGCACGCGCGGCGCCAAGACCGTCACAAAGGGCAAGTCGATGGTCTCGGAAGAGATCGGGCTGAACGACGCGCTGGAGGTGGCCGGCGTCCGCCCGATCGAGACCGACCTCGGCGAATATATCGTGCAGCTGCGTGGCGAAGTGCCGTCCCACATCATCGCGCCCGCCGTGCACCTGACAAAAGCGCAGGTCGAGGCGGATTTCCGCCGCGCCCATACCCACCTGTCGTCCGAGCGCGACCTGTCGGAGGCGCAGCTGCTGCTGACCGAGGCCCGCACCATCCTGCGCGAGCGGTTCCTGGCGGCCGACGTCGGCGTCACGGGCGCCAATTTCCTGGTCGCCGAGACCGGCACCTCGGTGATCGTCACCAATGAGGGCAACGGCGATCTCACCCAGATCCTGCCCAAGGTGCACATCGTGCTGGCCTCGATCGAAAAGATCGTGCCGACCCGCAATGATCTTGCGCAGCTCTTGCGTGTGCTGGCCCGGTCGGCCACCGGGCAGGAGATGTCGGTCTACACCACGCTCTCGACCGGCCCGCGCCGTCCGGACGATCCCGACGGGCCGGAAGAATATCACGTCGTGATCCTGGATAACGGCCGTTCCGCCATGCTCGGCGGCGCGTTCGAGGACATGCTGCGGTGCATCCGCTGCGGCGCCTGCATGAACCACTGTCCGATCTACCACTCGACCGGCGGACACGCCTATGGCTGGATCTATCCCGGCCCGATGGGCGCCGTGCTGACGCCGGCCTTGATCGGGATCGACAAGTCGGCACCGCTGCCGAACGCCTCCACGTTCTGCGGCCGCTGCGAGGCGGTCTGCCCGGTGCGCATTCCCCTGCCCGGCATGATGCGGCATTGGCGCGAACGGGAGTTCGAACGCCACCTGCAACCCGCGACGGTGCGGAGCGGCTTGCAGGTGTGGGGCTGGTTCGCGCGGCGTCCGTCGATCTATCGCCTGGCCACCGGCGTCGCGGCGCGGGCGCTTCATCTCGTCGGGCGCGGCAAGGGGCGGTTTGCAAGTCTGCCCATGGCGAGCGGCTGGACCAAGTGGCGCGATTTGCCCGCTCCGCAGGGCGCCACGTTCCAGGCGCAATGGAAGCGCCGCAAGGGCGCGCGACAGTGACCAGCGCCCGCGACGACGTGCTCGCATCGATCCGCCGCTCGCTCGGTGTCACCGGCCGGGAGGGGCCGCGGACCGCCGCGGTGGCAAACCGGCTGGCCGACGCGCCGCGAGGTGTGATCCCGGAACGCGGGCAGTTGGATCGCGAAGGGCGGATCGCCCTGTTCAAGGCGCGCGCCGAAGCCGCGGCTGCGACCGTCGCGGTGGTCGACAGCGCCGCCCGTGTGCCGGCAGAAGTCGCGCGCTACCTGCGCGACATCAACGCGCCCGCCGCGCTGCGCATGGGCGAAGACGCGCGTCTCGCCGCGCTGCCGTGGAACGAGACGAGCCTGACCTTGGAGGCGGGCCGCTCGCACGGGGCGGATCTGAATGCGGTCTCGCACGCCTTCGGCGCCATCGCCGAGAGCGGCACGCTGGCTCTCGTCTCAGGCAACGACAATCCGACGACGCTCAACTTCCTGCCCGACAATCATGTGGTGGTGGTCGCGGGTGATGATGTCGCCGGCGACTACGAAAGCGTGTTGGGGCGGCTGCAAGCGCGCTACGGCCCAAAAGGCATGCCACGCACGCTCAACTTCGTGACGGGTCCCTCCCGCTCAGCCGATATCGAACAGAAGCTGATTCTTGGCGCACACGGCCCGCGCCGATTGCATATCGTGGTGGTGGACGGTGCGGCCGCCGAGCAACGCACGGGTGAAACACGCGCGTGATAACGCCGGCCGGCAACGCTTTAGCTCGTTGGCCGTTGAAGACCGGGAAGATGCGAGGGAGATCTGGAATGCGGAAGTGGTTCGGCGCGCTTGTCATGGCTGGCGCGCTGGCGGCGAGCGCCGCCCCCGCCTGGGCCTGCAAGGGTGCCAAGACGCTGTTTTCCGATGACTTTCAGGAGGTCGACGCGAGCTGGGGCCTCGACGCGCCCGACGTTCAGGTCGAGGACGGCAAGGTCAAGGTCAAGCCACAGCCCAACATCTCCAACCTCCTGGTCTACAAAGGGCTGGTGTTCGGCGATGCCGACCTTTGCGTCACCGTACGGGTGCCCAACGTCGTGTCGAACGACGACAACACCATGGCCGGCCCGATCTTCTGGCAGAAGGACTACGACAACTACTACATGTTCATGATCACGCCGAGCGGCTTCGCCGAGATCGCGCGCAAGCTCGACGGCAAGTGGACGAGCGTCATCGACTGGCGTGCCGACGGCAACATCAAGACCAAGGCGGGCTCGAACAACGTCCTGCGCGTGACGACGAGCGGCACGACCATCACGACCTATGTCAACGACCAGAAGTTCGCCACGGTGAAAGGCCAGCCGCCTGAAGGCGGCGGCCGCATCGGGATGCGGGCTCAGTCGGAAGAAAATCAGGTCGATACGTGGAAGTTCAGCGCCCTGAAGATCACCGACCTGGCCGGCGCCTGATCAAAGCAACGGCGACACCTCGGCCAAGGCCACCCCTGCCGCACCGGCCGCCCCTGCCACACCAGCTGCAGGCTCGACCGGCAATTAGCGGCGGCACCCGCCCAAGCGGGCGGAACGTGCCTCGCCCGCTTGACGCTGCGGCAGCGCCTGTCATCGAACGACCTTAATCAAGCGTTAGCGGGCGTCGTGACAGATTGTGCGGGTGCGCGTAGGCCAGTGCCGGACATGGCGGCGCGTGAGCCCGGGCGCGAATCGGCAGACTGACGCCATGGCAAAGACGATACAGCGGATTGGACAGGGCAGCGGGCGCCCTCGTGGGCCTTCTCGCGTGCACCGCGCTGTCCCGCGCGCAGGATCCAAGCCCGAACCTGCTCTCGCCCGCCCCGGTTTCGGCGATTCCCGTGCCCGCGGTGCCGGCCGTCCCGCCACCGGTTTTGACCCAGCCGCTCCCGCCGGCATCGAGCGTCCAACAGCAACCCGCGGCCGCGGCAGCGGCCCCCATTCCCGGTGCGGCGCCTGCCGGTCCGGCTTCTCCCGTGCCGGTGGTCGAAGCCAAGCCGCACAAGAAGATCGCGCCGCCCGCCCCGCCGCGGGAGACGGCGCTTTCCACCGACCCGACTCCGACGCTAACCGGCCGAAACGTTCTTCGCGACCGCCAAGGCGTCGGAGCGCTATTCCGCCATCGCGGACGCGGGCGGCTGGCCGATGATCGAGGGCGCCGCTGTCCCCGGACGCAAAGGGCAAGGCGGTCTCGACGCTTCGGCTGCGGCTCGCCATCGAGGGCCTGTTGGGCGGGCAGACTGCAGCGCCCTGGCACCCAGTCGGCTGGGCATGTTCGACTCCCGCTGGGGCCCGGATCTCACGGCCGCCGTGAAGCGATTCCAGACGCTCGCACGGCCTCAAGGAGACCGGCGTCGTCGGCGGGCGCCACGCTGAAGGCCGATCAACGTTCCGGCCAACGTCCGCTTCACCGAACTGGCCTCGAGCGCGCAGCGGCTCGCCGGGCGGCAGTTCGCCTTCGGCGACCGCTATGTGGTCGTCAACATCCCGTCCGCCTCCGTCGAGACGGTCGAGAACGGCGAGGTCTACAAGCGCTACGTCGCCGTGGTGGGCGATCCGGACCATCCGTCGCCGGAAGTGGACGCCAAGGTCGTCGCCATCAATCTCAACCCGACCTGGACGCTGCCGGCCTCGATCATCAAGAACGAGATCATCCCGAAGATGCAGAAGGACCCCGGCTATCTGAACCGGGAGAAGATCCGCATCCTTGATGGCCAGGGCAACCCGATCAACCCGCGCTCGATCGACTGGACCTCGCAGAAGGCGGTGAACTACACCCTGCGCCAGGATTCCGGCACGGCCAACGCGCTCGGCTCGATCCGCATCAACATGCCGAACAAATACGCGGTCTACATGCACGACACGCCGTCGAAGCGGTTTTTCGGCGCCGACATGCGATTCCTGTCGCATGGCTGCGTGCGGGTGCAGGGCGTTTACGATCTCGCGGCCTGGCTGCTCCAGGGCACGCCCGGCTCGCCGGACGGCCTGTGGACGCGCGACACGATCAGCGCGAGCATCGAGGGCGGGGACGCACAAGGAGCTCCGCCTCGCGCAGCCCGTGCCGGTCGCCTGGGTCTATCTCACCGGCTGGGCCAACGGCGAAGGGCGAGGTGATCTTTCGCGACGACGTCTACGGCCTCGACACGATCGGCGCGCCGGCGGATGCGCGCGCGGATCTGGAAGCGCTGACACGGCAATAGATCGCCGGCCGACTCCGCCGTCGACTGGCTGGCCTGCATATCGCTATTCAGCAGGCAGGCTCAGAGCCGGCTCGACAGCTCGCTGAAGCGTCACCTCGACCAGGGTCCCTTCACCCGGCTTGCTCGTGATGCGAAGCTGTCCCTGGCTGGCCTCGACCATGGCCTTGGTGAGCGGCAGGCCGAGCCCGCTGCCGGCGACCGCCTTCGGGGTCGAAGCTGCCGGAAGGGCTTCATCGCGGTCTCGATGTCGCTGTCGGACATGCCGGGCCCGGTGTCGCGCACCCGCACCACGACCTGGCTCTGCTTCGCTGAGCGCGGTCGAGACGATGACCTGGCCGCCCGGCTCGTTGAATTTCACGGCATTGGACAGCAGGTTGAGCACGATCTGACGGAGCGCGCGCTGGTCTGCCAGCGCGCAGCAGTCTCCGCGCGGCCAGAGAATTCCGAATGATCACGCGGTCGCGATGAGCCTGGCCCTGCAGCGTGGCCACGCATTCCGCGACCACGGCGTTGACGTCGACCGGCACGAGGTCGAGGTCGAGACCGCCCGCTTCGATGCGGGATAGGTCGAGCAGGTCATTGATCAGGCTCACCACATGCGTGCCTGACATGTGGATGTCTTTGAGATACTCGCGATATCGCTCGTTGCCGATCGGGCCGAACCGCTCCTCCAGCGATGATCTCGGTGAACCCCAGGATGGCGTTCAGCGGAGTGCGGATCTCATGGCTGACCTTGGCCAGGAAGTCCGACTTCAACGCGCTCGCCCGCTCGGCATCGCGCCGCAAAACCTCCAGCTCGCTTTCCGTCGCATGCCCGTGTGTGCTCTCCTGCCACACAACACAGATGCGGCCGTCATCCAGACGACGCAGGCTCACGGCAACCGGGATCGAAGCGCCTTTGCGGCCGCGACCGGAAAATTTGCGAAAGGCGGACATTCGGCCTTTGCCGGCATCCGACGCGAAGTTCAGGAGGAAAGCAGCCCAGTCGGGCTGCTCTTCGAGAGCGATCAGCATTCCGGAGCTCTCGCCCACGACCTCGCGCTGATCGTAACCGAACAGCCGTTCCGCGCCGCTGTTGAGCCAAAGGATCCGGCCATCCGCATCGAGAAAGCCGGCGCCGGACGCGGCCAGGTCGAGCGCCTGGGAGAGGTCCCCTGCGAGCGCTTTGCTCTTACGGAGATCGAGCCCCGCTGCAGCAAGGTGGGCTCGCGCTTCCTCGTCTTCGGGTCGACGCACCGAGATGAGGATCGCAGGCATCCCCCGCCACACGATCCTTTGAACGCGAG
>CAWGMF010000014.1:0-187986 GCA_963823605.1 uncultured Alphaproteobacteria bacterium
GGGGGGCCGACCATCCGGCTCGCCGGTCAAGAGCCTGGCGGTCAGCCGCGGGATCCGGTGTCGCCGGGATCGGAGCGCAGCACGCGCAGGTGACCCCGCCGCCCCACCTCGGTGCCCTGGCCGACCGGCTCGGCGCCGGCCAGGACGACCACGATAGCCGGGATGGCTGCCTCCCGGACGGCGTTCGCGAGCGCTTCCAGGTCGTCGATCTGCTCACCGGGCGGGGTCGCCCGGAAGCCGCACCACGTCCCAGCCGCGGGGCGCGGTCAGCCGGCCGGCGTGGGCCTCGCGCAGGTCGTAACAGTGCGGCTCGGTGTAGGCGGCCAGCGGCCCGAGACGGCGGTCGACTCGCGGAAGACGTCGGTCAGAGGTGTCGAGCGCGGCCCGCTTGCAGCCGGTCCGTGAGCAGCGGCGAGAACTTCGCAAGCCCACCTCGCTCACCATTCTCGTCGGGTCGCGCAAGCGCGCCGCCGACCCGCCTGGCTGCGTGCATGCTCACAACGGCAGACGGTATATCTCGCCGACGGTAAAGCCATCACCCGGGGCACTCCGCACGATCGTGTTGCACGGCCCGGCGGATCGCTCTCATCGGGAGTCCGAAACGGAGCTACACTCAGTACGCTGTGCACGACGGCGACCCGACGCCGGCACCGGCAGCCTCCCGGATCAAGCGCGAGATCGCCATGGCCGCGGGCTGCGCGGGCTGCTCGCCCCGCCCGGGAGTACCGCTGCGCCGCAGCCGGGCCCAGCAGTTTGGCGACCTGGTAGTAGAGGCCATCGCCCGGCTGGAGCCGCGGTGGGAGGCCGGGGTGTGCGCGGGGTCGAGTTCGCGGTGCCAGGAGGTGCCGGACGGCGAGCCCGCCGGACGGTCAGGGCGGGACGCGGGTGCCGCTTGGCCCGGCTTGACCCGGTGGACCCGGACGATCCCGGGGAATGCGGCGCAGCGAGCCGCGGATCATCCTGTACCGGCGCGCGCTGCTGGCGCGGGCCGACAGGCGAGGAAGAACTGGCCGACCTGGTGCTTCGACGTCGTGATCGAGGAGTTCGCGCGCCTGCTCGGCGTCAACCCCGAGATCGTCAACCCCGACTGCGACGAAGACGAATGACCGGCCAGAACCGCTGACTTGCACACGGTCCGGTCATCAAATCGGGGGCGAAAACGCCGTGGATTTGGTCGTGACACGTGAAAGTCCACCCGTCCCGAGCGCTAAGGGCGGGGGGTGGAGGTCGTCAGCAAATCACGAACCGGAGGGAGGGAGAATACCGGGGTCCGGGCGCTGGCCACCGGCATGATGCCGAGCACGGTGCCGCTCTTGGAGGCCAGCGCCTGTACGCATAGACCGGGCCGGAGCCCGGCAACGGGGTTAGCACCACGGCGAAGCCTGACCCCAGTGCAAGCCCCGAGGCGCGGTGATCTTGACCGTAGCATGCGGTGAGACCGGACCGATTCCAGACGACTGGTGGCGGGGCCGACGTGCCCACCCGCGGCGTCGCCGCCGCTGCCGGTGCTGGCGGCCGGGCAGTCGCTGGAGGTCAGGCCGCTCAAGCCCATGGTGAGCCGGACCCGCGCGGCCCGTTCCAGGGGCAAGCAGGACCAGTGTGGTGGTGTCGGCCCGCTGACCCGCATCGGCCAGTACGCCCTGTTCCTGCAGGGCGGGCGCGGCGACGGTCATCACGCCGGACGCCCCAGCAGGCCCAGCGGGGAGTGGTGATCGGCCGCGGTGGCCGGGAACAGTGGACGTGATCGCGACCGCGCCGACCGCCCCGAGGACGCGAGGCCAACTGCGATACCGGTTCGCCGAGCCCGCCGGGATGTCGATCGCATCGCCGCCGGTCGGATTGGTACGTGCCGGCCGGGTCGACGCGCGCTGAGCTTGACCTGCGCGTCGGTTTCCCCCTCGGTGCGCCAGGTCGAGCGCACGCGGATCTTCAACCCCGGCATTCCCGGGATGACCACGAGCGCTGGGATGGTGACTGAGCAGGATGGACCATTGCCCGCCACCGTTGCGCTGCGAGCTTTCCCGTAGCGCGGCCGCGACAGCAGCCAGCGCTGGTGCGGACGTGCAGGGCGATCGCGCGTGAGCCGTGCAGCAGGCCCGCCAGGGACTGGACGACCAGGCCATGCGGCGGGCACGCGATCCCGGTGTCGGCGCGGGCCTGCCGCGGGCCGGTGTCGGTGGAGGGTCGACGTGTACCGTCGCTGGGCTGGCCGTCGACGTTCATCAGGTCGAGCTCGATGGTGCTCGCCGACTGCTGGCCGGGCCGGCGAACCAGAAGTCGGTGCCCGGGCTGCCGCAGCGCGCCGTGGCCACCCCGCCCGACGTCTGCTCCGCCTCAAGCCCTTGTGCCATCGAGGCGGGCCTCGACCATCACGCCGCCGGGCCAGGCGACAGGCGTCGCGGCCTTCTTCGCGCCGGTGAGCCGGGTGCGTGACGCCCGTGCTGGCCGCGGGGCGGCCGGTACGGCGGACGGCTCAGCGCGCCTGGATGGAGACAGGGTGACGCGGCGAGGCGGACGCGCTGCCGCTCGCCGAGGGCCTGCTCACGGCGGCCTGGCCCGGGCTGGAGCCGCCGCCCGATGGCCAGCGCGGGCACGCAGGGCGTGGCTGCCGGGCGAGCCGGGCGACGGGGAGGCCCGCATGCCGACCGTCACCGGGGCCGTGCGGAGCACCGCGGCCTGCTGGCTCGCGGAGACCGTGACGGGCCTGGTCGGCCGCGCCACGGCGGACAGCGCAACGAGCGCGAGCGCGACCAGCGCGAGGACAGTGAACCTGTTCGCGGAGGGGATCCTCACCGTTCAGCCTCCTGCGGCTGGCCGGCCGGGCCGCCGAGGAGCCCGACCCGTCTCACCAGCAGCCTCGCCCCGCGCTGCGACCGGCGACTGCGGCACGAGGTTGGCAACCAGGAAGGCGGTGTCGATGACGAGGAAAAAGCCGATCACGGATACGGCGACACCGAGCGACCAGTGCCAGACATGCCGGACGACAAAGAAGGCAAGCAACGTCGTCACAACCATCGTTCCCGTGACAGCGATTCCGTACGCGTTGGCCAACGCGTCGGACGAGCGAAAGATGAATACAAGCAGGAGCACGCCCACGAGCATCAAACGATTTGCTTTCGGGACAAAGATCTGGCCTTCCGTCATCTCGGACGTGTGCCAGATCGCCATGCGCGGCAGCAGGCCGAGTTGGATGGCCTGGCGGATCAGGGAGAATGCGCCGGTGATCACCGCCTGACTGGCAATGACGGTCGCCGCGGTCGACAGGAGGACAAAGGGGATCAATCCCCAAGCCGGCACCATCAGAAAGAAGGGGTCTCTTAGAGCGCTCTGGTCGTTCAAAATCAATGCACCCTGACCGAGGTAGTTGAGGAGGAGCGCGGGCAAGACAAACAGCATCCAGGCGTACTGGATCGGCGAACGACCGAAGTGGCCCATATCGGCGTAAAGCGCTTCGGCCCCTGTCACGGCCAGAAAGACCAGGCCAAGCGTAACGAAGCCTGCGGACCCATTGCCGAACAAGAAGGCAAGTCCCTCGACCGGGTTGAAGGCCTCGAGGATCATGGGCGCGTCGGCGATGTGCCAGAGGCCCAGGAGCCCGATCAGTGCGAAGAACACCAGCATGATCGGGCCGAAGAACGCCGCGACCCGCGCCGTACCACCTTTCTGAACGGTGAAAAGCCCCATCAAGATGACGGCTGTGATTGGCAGAACGTAAGGAACCAGCCCTTTCTCGGCGACGCCGAGACCCTCGACCGCCGATATGACTGAGATGGCTGGCGTGATAATCGCGTCGCCCGAAAACAAGGCTGCGCCGGTGACGCCGAGAATGAACACGATCCGGCCACGCTGGCCCATCGCACGCTGCGCCAATGCCATGAGGGACAGCGTGCCGCCCTCGCCATTGTTGTCGGCCTGCATCAGAAACAGCACGTATTTGACCGTGACGGTGAAAACGAGCGCGTAGATCAGGAGCGACACGACGCCGACAACCTCATCAGGTGTCGCCTTCGTCTCGCTCGTATGATGCAGAGCGGTCTTCAGCGCGTAGAGCGGGCTCGTCCCGATGTCACCGTAGACGATGCCCACCGAGCCGAGCACCATCGGCCAGAACCTGGCCTTCTCCTGCCGATGCGAGGTGTCCGAGACGGCCGGAACGTGACCGACGGAAGCAAGCCCGTCGGAGGCAGTCAGTGGCATCAGAAATAGTTCTCCTGCCCTGGACACTGGGCATCAGGTTTGGGCAGAAGGCCCGTCTCGCTATGCGGGAAACCGACGCCTGCGAAAGGCGACAACATGGAAAGCTCGCAGGCTTTCAGCTGAGAGCCGAGGTAATCCTCTCAAGCGACGTGGACACACATTCCCGATTTCGAACTGGGTACGGACCAACCCGGAGCATCGCAGCGTTCCAGCACCGACGGGCGCCACCCGATTTTGGGACGTTTCGCTGTTGTAATTCCATATGCGAAACTGGCCGACTTATTAAAAACCTATAAAGAGGCCAGCTCTCAGCCGTCCATGTGGTTCTGCTAAGGGTCATGCAAACCCGGGTCGTCGCACGATTTTCAGCAAGCTCGCCTTTTGTCGGCCCGTCGCTCACCGAGCACGAAATGCTGGCGGGCAGTGCAGACGAAAGCCGGCCGCTTTACGCCGCCGCAGGAAGCTCGATGATGCCCACATCCGGGCAGACGGTGCGGGCGATGTCGCAGAGATGGCGGTGGTGGGTGAGGTAGATCACCTGGCCGACTTCCGCCATGCCGGCGAACAGGCGGAAGGCCTCCTCGGCCCGGAAGTCGTCGAAGGTTTCCATGATGTCGTCGGCCACGAACGGCACCGGCTCGCGCGACCGGCAATATTCGTAATAGCCGGCCACCCGCAGCGCCAGATACAGCTGAAACCGCGTCCCCTTCGACAGCTGCGAGGCCTCCTTCGAGCCGCCAGCCCCGAGCGCCACCAACACGTCGCCCTTGTCGCTCGGCTGCGCCGCAAGCCCACTGTAGGCGCCGCGGCTGATGATGCGGAAAGCGTCCGAGGCGCGGCTCATCATCGAGCTGCGATGCTTGTCGCGATAGGCCCGCAGGGCCTGCTCGGCTGCCGCAATGCCGATCCTGAGCCGGAGGTATCGCAGCGCCTTGTCCTCGGTCGCCAGCAGCACCGTGCGGCGATGTTCGGCGAGGCGCGCCACGGCATCGTCGCCACCAACCGCCGCGACAGCGTCGCGCGCTCGGGTGTGTTCGGCATAGAGCGTGCGTGTGCGCTCGTCGCGTTCGGCGAGCCAGAGCTTCAGGTCGTCGCGCTCGGCTTCGAGTGCGGTGCGCTCTGCGCTCGCCAGCACGCCTTCCGCGAGCGATAACGTGCCTAAGGTGGCGACGATCTCATTCTCGATCTCGCCTGCCGCATGGGCCAGTTCCGCCCGTTCCTTCGCCTGGTCCAGGCACATCGCAACATGGCTGAGCGACGCGACGCCGAAGAATGTGGTCATGGCGGCCGCGCGCTGCGCGTGGACGGTTTGGGCCCGGACGATCCCGATCCGCCGATTTTCGACTTCGGCCAGGCGAGCCGACAATTCGCGGCACCGGGCGTCCTCGCCTCGTGCGATTCTCAGCCGCTCGATCAGTGCCGCGGCTCGGTCGAGGGCGGAGCCGGACGCGGCGTCGAGCCCGAGTTCGGCCCCGAGGCGCTCGACGTCGCGGGTGAACAGCGCCTGATCGTCCTCCATCTTGCTGACCCGCAACGCGAGTGCCGCCCGCTTTTCGAGCCACGGACCGAGTTCGGTGAGCGCGGCCAGGATTTCGCGCACAGTGGCCAGGGCAGGCACGCTCCCGCCCTCGCCGACCCAACAACTTGCACACGTCCGCGCCCAGGCCGCGTTCCAGGCCGCGTCGGCAGCTTCGGCCGCCGAGAGCTCACGCCGACGCTTCGCCAACGCGCTGCGGCGGTCCACATGCTGGGCCCGCAGGCCCGAGAGGTTCGCTTCGCGATCGACCAGCACCTCGGCCTGGGCCAGCACGTCCCTGAAGCTCGCCTCCGAAGGCGCAGCAATCCCGACAGCAGCCAGGGCAGCGGCGATGCGCCCCTGGGCGTCGCGCCCCTCCGCGTCGGCGCTCTCGATGGCGCGATCCTCGTCGCGCAGCTTGCCCTGCAGCGCGAGACATTCCGTCCGCTCCCGCAACCAGCCCTCGAGCTCCCGGGCTGAAGCCCGCGCTCCCACCGGCCAGCCCAGGTCCTGCAAGGCCTGATCGATCTCGCTGGCGAGTTGCTCCTGCCCCGACACCGCGATCTCTCGCATTTGGCCGGCCCGCGCCAGATCCGTCCCGACCATGGCCAGGGTCTGGCCGACCTGCCGAAGCCGGGCCAGTTCGCCGTCTCGGGTGAGACGCGCGCTCGTGACCAGATCATCCTCCCGGAGCGCGGCCTCGAACGCATCGGCCGTTTCCGATCCAAGATCGCGCCGGTGCGTGGCCCAGGCCTGTTCCCGCCGCATGCGTACGGCTGCGGCTTCCGCCTCCGTGATCATGCCGGCAAACTGACCTGCCGCATCCAGTTCGGCTTTGAGCCGATGCTGCTCCGTGCTCAGCCGTTCGATCTCGGCGTCGTGGCGCGCAACGGCTTGCGCGAGCTCCACCTCGGCTCGGTTCCACCGCGCGACATCGGACAAACGCGGCGGAGCGCCTGCGGCCAGTTGCTCGACCGTCCCGATCCAGGGCCGCAACGCGAGCATGCGAGCCGAGAGGCTGTCGAGCAGCGCAGCACGCGCCTTCTCGGCATGACGGCGTCGTGCCGCATGGTCATTCTCGCGCACAGCGCCCAGCAGTGACTTTAGCGCCGCTACTGGGGCACCGGACGCAGCCTCAGCGCCGCCGGCCGCCGCAAGTGCGGCTTCGGCTTCGGCCGTCCTCTGTTCCGCATCGGCATGCTGCCAGCGCGTGGTGTCGAGCGTCGCCTCGACCCCGGAGCGCTGCTCGATCAGCTCGCCGAACGCACCGAGGATCGAGGCGCCGAGCACGAGGCTGTCCGGATCCGAGTGGCCCTCGACGCTCCAGGCGGCGCAACAGCTTGGCGATCACCCCGTCATGGTCGGCGAGACTGCGTCGCCGTTCGGGCAGGTCCTTCTCGGCGGTGACGAAGCGGGCGCGCCCATCGGCGTGAAGCTCATCGATCCGTTCGCCGATACGCAGAACCGGCTCGTCGCGCTGGACGCCGTCGCGCGCCGCCCTCAGCTTCGCGATCTCGGCCTCGGACGCCGGACAATTGCGTCGCGAGCTCGATCGCTTCACGCTGCAGACCCGGCAGTTCGTCGCGCCAGTTCGAAGGCGGGTGAGGCAGTCCGCTCAGCGGGTCCAGGCGTTCACGCAGCGCCAGCAGTCGAGCGTAGCGCGGCAACGCCTGGAGCAGGCGTTCGACCGCATGGCTTCGGACTTGCAGCGCCGCGCGTTCGGCCATTTCGGCCTCGTACCGCAGCCGGCTGGTCTCGCAGGTCTCGACCAGCTTCCTGTAGGTCGGCAGAACCGTATCGAGCTGTTCGCGCTCACCCTTCAGGCGATCGAGTTGCGCCTTGAGTTCGCCCAACTCGCTCTTGCTGCGGCCACGGTGGAAGCGGTCCGCCTGCCCGCGCAGCTCCTCGAGCGTCTGGCTAAGTTCGGCAAGCCCGGCGCTCGCCGAGAACAGAAGCTGCCCAAGATCCCCCTTGCTGGCCAGGATGGTTTGGCCGCCCTTTTCCAAGGTGTCGTCGTCGAGCGAAAACATGTTGCGATAGGCGGCCCGATCGAGCCCGCCGAAGCCGCCCAGCAGCATGGCATCGCCGACCGGCTGATCGGCCGCATCGAGAAGACTGTTCTGGGGTCGCTTGATACGTCCGAACACCTTTGGTGCTGCCCCGCCGAGTTCCAGGGCCGCCTCGATCTTCATCGTTTTGTACGGATGAAGAAAGGCGTATTCGCTCTGCGTTTCGATGCCGAACAGCAAATCCAGGAAGGCCGAGAAGGCGGTCGATTTGCCCGCTTCGTTCGGGCCGTAGACGATGTGAAGATCGGGCCGGCCCGGCCGCTTTTCGCCGAAGTCGAGGCTGCCGCCGGTGAACTTGCCGTAGCGGGTGAGGTCGAGACGCGCGAGGCGCATCAGCCGCCCCGGGTTCCGGTGCGCAGATGGGCCAGGACATCCGTCGACGCCTTCGCGCGTCAGTTCCGCGAGAAGCGCGGCATGGTCCGCCGGGTCCGACCCAAGCAGATCGCGGCATTCGAGCGGCAGCTGGCGCATCAGATCGTCGGCGATCGCTTCGGTTTCCGTCCCGAACAGGTCGGAGGGCATGACAACCGTCCCGATCAGCCGCTCCAGCTCGGCGACGGGGTCGGTCGACGGGCGCGACCTCGTCCGTCACGCCGGGCGCCGCACAGGTCGAACACCAGCTTATCGATCCAGGTTCGTGCCCAGCGACGAGGCACGATGGCGGATGTCCTCGGCCAGCAGTTCGGCATCGCGTCGCATCCGCCAGGCGAGCGGCGTCGCGCCCTCGAGCCGCAATCGTGCGACGAGGTGGTCCGACGCGGCTTGGCGGCGCGCCTCGGCCAGCCCGGCTTCGATGCGATCGATCGCGCCGCGCCAGTCATCAATGCCGGTGAGGTCGACCGTCACGCGCTCGAACTGCGCGACGCTGGTTACCCGTTCCTCGACCGAGATCGACCGGTCGTCCGCGACGGTGACCAGGCTGACCGACTTCGCGCCGGCTTCGTTGATGTCGCGGCCCTGGGGGATGCCCGGCATCACGATCGTGCTCGTTCGCAACCCCGACCGATCGCTTGTGGATGTGGCCGAGCGCCCAATAGCAGAAGCCCGCCCCGTGCAGTTCCGTCTCGCTGCACCGGCGCGTAGACGTCGTGGCCGGGCGCGCCGCCGAGGCTGGTATGGAGCAGGCCGATGTTGACGGCATCATCGACGGGCGGACGGAACTTGGGCAGCAGGCTCGACGGGGCTTGCGGCTCGGCGAAGCTCACGCCGTGCACCACGACCGCCGGGCCGCCGCCGACAGGCTCGATCGCGACCGCTTCGGCGCGGCCGCCGAAGATCTTGACGGTGTCCGGCAAGCGTCAATTCCTGGAGCGTCTTCGACATCGCGTCATGGTTGCCGCGGATGACGAAGACGCGGACGCCGGCCTCGTGCAGCCGCGTTGACCTGCTCGGCCAGGAAGCGCGCCGTCTTCATCGAGCGCTGGTCGCCATCGTAAAGATCGCCGGACAGAAGCAGCGCGTCGGCACGCTCGTTCAGGCAGAGGTCGACAACACGAACGAAGGCCTGCCGGGTCGCATTGCCGATCAGATCCGCCAAGGCTTCGTCGCGCAGCGCCAGCGAGCGCAACGGGGAGTCGAGGTGGATGTCGGCGGCGTGCACGAATCGGAAGGGCAAGCGGGCTCCTCGTTTGACGGAGCTGCGAATGTACCAAGATCGAGTCGAGCGCGAGGCGGTGAGCCGGGTTTTGCACCGGTTTGTGCACTCGATGCGCGAGATCCACAATGATCCTGACGGCGTTGCCGGAGCAGGGCCGGCTCGCTTCGATCCCGGCTCCGCACCGACGCCGGGAGCCGAACATCTTCTGAATGCGGCATTCAGATCGAGTTCAGCCGATTTGCCTATGATTTGCCTGCAGATAAGGAGGTAGGGATGAAGACACTTATCCTTGCAGGGGTTGCTGCCACCACGTTGATGCTCGGCAGCTTGACACCCGCGGCGGCATCGGGCGGCTGCGGTCCATTCGGCCATCGCGGTTGGGACGGTTTCTGCCACCGCAACTTCGCTCCGGTTCCCGTTTACCGCCCATGGGGCTACGGCTACGGGTGGCACCGGCCCTACGGCTACGGCTACGGCTGGCACCGCCCGTGGGGCTGGGGCGGCGGCTGGCATCGCTGGTAAGCTGGCAGAACGCCGATGAGGTGCGCTCGTCGAGCCATCTCATCGGCATCAGATTGACTGAGCGCTGGGGAACCCCAGCATTTTCTGGTGCCACAATGGCCTCGGGAGCGGAAACCGGCTAGCCGGCCCCGTGCGTCCGCGCCAGCAGGGCGCCATCGCGATCGAAGACCGCGACGTCGAGCGCAATGTCGTCGCGTCCAAGGGCAGCGCGGGCCGTCTTCTGCGCTGCGGCAGCGACGAGCGCCGGCAGCGGCAAACCGGCCTGCGCCGCCCATCCGAGAACTTCAAGCGCGGTATTCGCGGTCCGGGCGGCTTCGGCGAGATCTGCGGGCGCGCCGGCAGCTCGGAGCTGGGCCGCCAGCCAGTCGAAATCGACGCCGTCGCGCTTGGAGTGCAGGTCGAGCAGCCCCTGCCCGAGCTTCGTCATCTTGGCGAAGCCGCCCGCGATGGTGACCCGCGGCACGGGATGAGCGCGAATATATTTGAGCATCCCGCCGACGAAATCGCCCATGTCGATCAGCGCCTGCTCCGGCAGGCCGTGCAGATCGCGCACGGCAGCCTCCGAGACCGAACCGGTCGCGCCGGCGATGTGCGGCAACCCGGCGGCGCGGGCCACGTCGATGCCGCGATGGATCGAGGCGATCCAGGCGGCGCAGGAATAAGGGATCACCACACCGGTGGTGCCGAGAATCGACAGGCCCCCGAGAATGCCGAGGCGGGCGTTCATGGTGCGGGCTGCGATGCGCTCGCCGTCCTCGATTCCGATTTCCACGACGAAGTCGAGCGGCCCTTCGGCGACTTCGGCGAGCGCGGCGCGGATCATCTGCCGGGGTACCGGGTTGATGGCGGGTTCGCCGGGCGGCAGCGGCAGGCCTGGCAATGTGACCGTGCCGACTCCGGGCCCGGCACGGAACAAGACGCCGCTGCCGGGCGGAGCCCGGCGCAAGGTCGCAAGCACCAGCGCACCATGGGTCACGTCCGGATCGTCGCCCGCGTCCTTCACCACACCCGCCGTGGCGTGATCGGCGCCGCGGTCGAGGCGGGCGAGCGCGAACAGCGGGCGCTGCCCGCCAGGCAACCTCACCGGTGTCGGGTCGTCCGGCTCGCGACCGAGCAAAGCCTGGCAAGCCGCACGCGCGGCTGCCGACGCGCAGGCGCCCGTCGTCCAGCCTCGCCGCAGCGACGTCCCGTCGTCCGCCATCCCTCGCTCCGGTGTCGCCCTCCGGCAGGACCGTTGCTATGCTCTGGCCCGCGCGTTGCAGGACCGCAAGGGCGATCCGCGCTGCGAGGACCAATGCCTGACAATCCCGCCACACCGATCGCGGATGCCGATCCGCTCTGCCGCATGGGCGCAGAAGAACTCCGTCATTCCTATGCGACGCGGCGTCTCTCGCCGGTCGAAGTCGCAACGGCGGCGCTCGACCGCGCGGAAGCGGTCCAGTCGCGCTTCAATGCCTTCACGCGCCTGGACCGCGACGGCGCGCTTGCGGCAGCGCGCGCATCGGAAGCGCGTTGGATGGCAGGGGCGCCGCTCTCCCCAGCTGACGGGATACCCGGCACGATCAAGGACATCGTCTGGGTCGAGGGTTGGCCGATCCGCTACGGCAGCTTGGCGGCCGATCCGACACCGCAGCGCCAGGACGCGCCGGCGGTCGCCAGAATGCGCGCGGCCGGAATCGTGTTCCTCGGCCTGACCACCACGCCCGAGTTCGGCTGGAAGGCGGTCACCGACGGTCCCCTCACTGGCCTCACCCGCAACCCGTGGAACCCGGCCTTGACGCCCGGCGGATCGTCGGGTGGCGCCGCCGTTGCGGCCGCAACCGGCGCAGGCGTGTTCCACCTCGGGACGGACGGCGGCGGCTCGATCCGTATCCCTTGCGCCTTGACCGGTTTGTCAGGGCTGAAGCCGACTTACGGCCGCGTCCCGGCCTATCCGGCCAGCAGCTTCGGCACCGTGGCGCATCTCGGCCCCATGACGCGCCGGCCGGCCGATGCACGGGCCATGCTGAAGGCGATGTCCGGCACCGACCCGCAGGACTGGCTGCAGGGGCCGGCGCAGCTCCCGCCGCTGGACCACCGTCCGCGGGCCATCAAGGGCGCCCGGATTGGCTTCTGGTCCACGCCGCCGTGCGGGACGGTCGAGCCCCGTGTCGCGTCCACGGTGACCGACGCGATCGGCAAACTGGAACGGCTCGGTGCGGAGATCACGCCGCTGGCGCTGCCGGACGGCGCGTGGCGCGAGACCTTCGACACGCTCTGGTATTGCGGCGCCGCCACGCGTGCTGCGGCGTTGCCCGCCGGCGCGCGGGCCAAGCTCGACGCGGGCCTGCAGGAGATCGTCGCGGCGGGCGAGCGGGTCGACGCTGTCACTTACATCAAGGCTATGAGCGCACGAGCGGAGCTGGGCCGGGCGATGGAGGCGCTGGCGGCACGAATTCGACGTGATCATCTCGCCCGCCTGCGCGGTGCAGCCTTTCGCGGTTGGGGTCGAGGTACCGCCGGGGAGCGGCTATGCGCGATGGGTCGACTGGGCCGGCTTTAGCTTCCCCATCAATCTGACCCAGCAGCCGGCGGCCGTCGTGCCCTGCGGCCAGGTCGGCGGCCTCCCCGTGGGACTGCAGATCATCGCGCCACGCGGGCAGGACGCCCGCGTGCTCGACTTCGCCGAGGCGTTCGAGACGGCCTTTCCCGACGCCTTCCTCTGAGCCACCCTGCCCGAGAGCACCGAAACGGAGCCGAGACCGCGCGGATGACCACGGGATGGAATTTTCACGAGCTGTATCTTTGGCACGATACCGGCCGCGCGGCGTCGCTGCTGCGACCGGGCCTCACCATCGAACCCGGCGAGCACGCCGAGAATGCCGACACCAAGCGCCGCTTCCGCAATCTGGTCGAGGTGTCGGGGCTGCTCGGCCAGCTCACCCCGTTGCCGTCGCTGCCCATCGACGACGACGACCTCGCCCGCTTCCACACGCGCGACTACATCGCACGCATCAAGGCGCTCAGCGCCGAGCGCGGCGGCGACGCGTCACCCGGCACGCCGTTCGGCCGCGGCAGCGATGAGATCGCCCGTCTCGCGGTCGGCGGCACGGCGGCGCTGCTCGATGCGGTCGCGACCGGGCGCGTGCGCAACGGCTACGCCCTGGTCCGCCCACCGGGGCACCACGCCGAACGCGAGCGCGGCCTGGGGTTCTGCCTGTTCGGCAACGTGCCGATCGCCATCATGAAGACGAGGGCCGCCCATCAGATCGGCCGCGTCGCCGTGGTCGATTGGGACGTCCACCATGGCAACGGCACCGAGCAGGCCTTCTACGACGACCCCGATACCCTGGTGATCTCGCTGCATCAGGACGGGCTGTTTCCGCTCGGTTCGGGCGGCCTGGACAAGCGCGGCGCCGGGCGCGGCGAGGGCTTCAACATCAACGTCCCGCTGCCCGGCCGGCTGCGGCGGCGGCGCCTATGCGCTGGCCTTCGAGCGTATCGTCGTGCCGGCGCTGCGCCGGTTCCGCCCCGAGATGATCGTGGTCTGCTCCGGGCTTCGACGCCTCCGCGCTCGACCCGCTCGGCCGCATGATGCTGCTCGGCGCCTCCTACCGGGCGATGACGCAGAGCCTGATGCAGGTGGCGGACGAGGTCTGCCACGGCCGGCTCGCCCTGTCGCACGAGGGCGGCTACTCGGCGAGCTACGTGCCCTATTGCGGTCTCGCGGTAATGGAGGCGCTCAGCGGGGTCGACACCGGCGTCGGCGACCCCTTCGCGGACCACTACGAGGGTCGGCCGGGCCAGGCGCTGCTGCCGCATCAGGCGGCCGCGGTCGAGGCGGCCGTGGGCCTGCTCGACAGGATCTGACCCACTTCGCATTCAGCAACCCGCGTTCAATCGTGGCCGCCCATGTGGCTGTCGACCACGCGTTGCAGCAGTGGCACGTACTCCCGGATTGTCCGGGTCGCCATATTGGCCACCTTGCCGGCCTCGTCCCACAGGCGCACCCGGACGGCTTCGCGGAAAAACGGGCTGTTCTCGAAGTCCGCGACTTCGGCCGCGCTCATCGGGCCGCCCTGCAGTCTCAGGGAATGAGCCGATGCCTCCGACAGCTTCGCGTGGTAGCCGGGATCGGTCGCGCAGAGATAGCGCTTCGCCGCGACATGCAGGCGCACGCATTCGGTGATCAGCGGCGGGAAGAACGGCGCCAGCACCGCGGCGCCCGCGTCGTCGTGGTGCTTGTCCTGCGTGTCCTCGGGCGAATAGGCGCCGAACTCGCTGGTGAAATGGCCGACGTCGTGCAGAAGCGCCGCCGCGACGAGTTCGTCGGGCGCGTTCTCCTGCTCGGCAAACCACGCGCCCTGCAGCATGTGCTCGGCCATGGTCACCGGCTCGCCAAGGTATTCCTCGGCGCCGCGCCGCTCGAAAATCTCGGCCAGGAACGGGACGATCGTCTGCCGATCGAGCGTCGGGCTTGTCATTCGGCGGCCAATCTCTCGGTCTGGCGTTCCAGGGCGGCGAGCGTGGAGAGCAGGCCGTCCTTGTCGGCGTAGCATCCCTGCAGCCAGCGCGACCCCGATCCCGAGAACGCCTTTCGGGCGTGCAGCACCCGTGTGTTGTCGACGATGAACAACTCGCCCGGCTTCAGCTTGAAGGTGACCTCCATGCCGCGTTCTTCGAGGATCTCGGCGAAGCGGCGGTAGGCGGCGTAGAAGGCCGGCATTGCGTCGAACGGCACGTCGACGAACGCCGCGGCGGAGCGGTTGTTGAAGCGGACTGCGATCATCTCGCCGTCGGGGCCGAGTTCGATGAGCGGACGCTTCGACCGCAGGCAGACCCCTGCGGTCCCGGCATATTCGAAACGGACGGGATAGCGCGTCAGCAGCGCAAAGCCGTCCGGGTCCTCGCGGCGGAGCCGATCCGCCACCATGAAGCCGTCCACCACGATCGAGTCGCCGCCCTCGACCGAATTCTCCAGGCAGGCGAGCAACTGCAGCGTCGGCACTGGGTCGCGATAGGGATTGTCGGTGTGCGCCTGAAGGCCGAGGTTGGTATAGGCGAGGTTGTTCGGATTGACCTCGGCCCGCACCTCGAACCAGCGGCCATAATTGGTCTCGCGCACGAAGCCGAACAGCGAGGCCACGTCGACCAAGCTGCCCGACTGCTGGGGAACGTCGGTCAGAACCGCGAACCCGTAACGACGCACGGCTGCGAGCCAGTCGCGGAGAGCTGCCGGATGCTGCTTGACCACGCCGTAGGCGGCCTCGGGCACGGCAGATTGCAGTGCGCTGTCCCACAGTTCGACCTCGGCCGACACCCAGCCGGGTTCTTCAGGCAGCGCCTTGTCGTAGCTTCGCTCCCGCAGCCACTCCGGCCGGAAAACGGTCCGGTGCCGGTCGGGTGCGAAGGTGAGGGCGAGCCCGCCGTCGGCTTCGACGGTTGCCATCGTGACGCGGGTCGACGCCGGCACGTCGAGGATGGTGATCAGGCGCTGGCCGTTGCCCAGGCTGCGGGTTTGCGCGTCAGGCGCATTGTCGCGAAGCCAAAGCGCGTGAAAGCGCGCGCTCGCGCCGTCAGCCCAGGTGACCCGGACGATCGCGCCATCCTCAAGAACGTCCACCGAGTCGGGCATCTTGGTCACCCTCGCAAGAGTCCTGATAACCGGGATAAAGCACATCCTACAAGGCCAACAGCGGGCGCGCACCGGGGCAGAGCGCATCGCCGGAGACGTCTTCTCATTGACAACCGCCGCATCCGTGCCGAGCCTGTGCGCCAGCCTCGGAGGGGCGCATGAACAAGATCACCCCAATCTCGAAGACCCGCCCGCTCGATCCGTTGAGCGCCACCGAGATCGAGGCGGCGGCCCGGTATGTGCGGGCGGCGCACGACCTCGGGCCGGGCATGCGTTTCGAGACGATCGTGCTCGAGGAGCGGCTCGATGGCAGCCCCGAGCGGCGGGCCTTCGTGGCGGCCTACGATGTGGCGAGCGGTGATCTGTTCGAGGCCTCGGTGGCACTCGACACCGGCGCGGTGGAGAACTGGACGCCGCGCCCCGGCGCAAAGCCACGCATCGCGCCCGACGAATTTCTGATGGCCGAGCAGCTGACGCTGAAGGACCCGCGCTTTGTCGCCGGCCTGAAGCGGCGCGGGCTCGACGACCATGCTCTGGTCTGCTGCGATCCCTGGTCCTGCGGTGTGTTCGACCATCCCGACGAGATTGGGCGCCGGATCATCCTGGTCTTCGCCTGGGCTCGCATGGCGCCGTTCGACAACCAGTTCGCTCATCCCATCGAAGGGCTGACGGCGATTGTCGACATCAACCGGGGCGAGGTGGTGCGGGTCGACGACGATCCCAGACGCCCCGCCCGTGCCGCGCGCGCCGTCGAACTACGACGAGCGGTTTCAGACCACATGGCGCACCGACATGCGCCCGATCGAAGTCGTGCAGCCGGAGGGGCCGAGTTTCGTGGTCGACGGCTGGAACGTCGAGTGGTGCGGCTGGCAGTTCTCGGTCGGCTTCACGCCGCGCGAGGGGCTGGTGCTGCACGATCTTTCGATCCGCGACGGCGACCGGCAGCGCTCGGTGCTGCGCCGCGCCTCGCTGGCCGAAATGGTGGTGCCCTACGGCAGCCCGCATGGCCCGCACGTGCGCAAGAACGCCTTCGACTGCGGCGAATACGGCATCGGCGTGCTCGCCAATTCGCTCGAGCTCGGCTGCGACTGCCTGGGCGCAATCCACTACTTCGACGCCGTCGTGAACCGGACCGACGGCACCGCCCAGGTGATCAAGAACGCGGTCTGCATGCACGAGGAGGACACCGGCATCCAGTGGAAGCACACGGACTTCCGCACCGGCGAGGTCAGCGTGCGGCGGGCGCGGCGGCTGGTGATCTCCTTCGTCGCGACGGTCGGCAACTACGAATACGGCTTCTACTGGCACCTGAATCTCGATGGCACGATCGAGCTCGACTGCAAGCTGACCGGCATCATCAATACGGCGGGCCTGCTTGCCTGACGGCACGCCCGGCCGTGGCACGCTGGTGCAGCCGGGCGTGGTCGGGCACTACCACCAGCACGTTTTCAACGTGCGGCTGGACATGGCGGTGGACGGAGCGGAGAACACCGTGCTGGAGGTCGACACCGAGGCGGATCCGCCCGGCCCCGACAATCCGTGGAACAACGCTTGGCGCACGGTCGAGACCCCGCTGACCACCGAGGCAGCGGCGCGTCGCAAGACCGACTCCGGCCGAATCCGCAACTGGAAGATCGTCAACCGCGCCTGCCGAACCGCCCTCGGCCAGCATCCGGCCTATCGGCTCGTGCCGCACAGCGCCGTGCGCACCTTCACCCTGCCCGGCTCGCAGGTGGCGGAGCGCGCCGGCTTCGCGGCCTACGACCTCTGGGTGACGCAGACTCGCCCCGACGAACGCTGGCCGGCCGGCGACTACGTCAACCAGAGCCCGCCCGGCGAGGGCCTGCCGCGTTACGCCGCGCAGGACCGTCCGATCGAGGACCGTGCCATCACGGTATGGCACACCTTCGGGCACCATCACGTTCCGCGGCCGGAAGATTATCCCGTGCAGCCCGTCGTCCATTGCGGCTTCACGCTCCAGCCCTTCGGGTTCTTCGACCGCAACCCGACCTTGACGTCCCGCCCTCGAAGTCGGCCCACAGCTGCTGCACGTCCGATCCGAAGCAGGCGTGGCCGAGCGCCGCGGGCACGCATCCGAGCGCACCGGCCTGACCCCCATGCCGGTCCGCATGCCGGCAGAGTGGGAACCGCACACTCGCTGCTGGATGGCGTGGCCTTGCCGCCCCGAATGCTGGCGCAGCGGCCTCGACTCGGCGCGCGATTCCGTGGCCGCCGTGGTGCGCGCCATCGCGCGATTCGAGCCCGTGACGCTGCTGGTGCGGGCCGAGGATCTCGAGGACGCCCGCCGTCTGACGCAAGGGGCGGCCGAGATCGTCCCGGCGGAACTCGACGACAGCTGGACCCGCGACATCGGTCCGACCTTCGTTCTCGAGAATGACGCGCTCGCCGGCGTCGACTGGGGCTTCAACGCCTGGGGCTTGGTGTTCGAAGGCTTCGACCGCGACGCGCAGCTCGCCCGCCGCATCCTCGACTTGGCCGGCGCGCGGCGCATCGTCGGGCCACAGATCCTCGAAGGCGGTTCGATCCATGTCGACGGCGAGGGGACGCTTCTGACCACCGAGCAGTGCCTGCTTGATCCGAAGCGCAACCCGCATCTCGACAAGGCGGACGTCGAGGCGAACTTTCGCGCGACCCTCGGTATCGAGCACGTCATCTGGCTGCCGCGCGGTCTCACCAATGATGAAACCTTGGGACACGTCGACAACCTGTGCTGCTTTTTTAAGCCCGGTCACGTGCTGTTGCCGGTCACGACAGACCGTGCCGACCCAGACTTCGCAATCCTCGCCGAGGCCCGCGCGGTCCTGGAGGCTTCCGTCGACGCACGCGGCCGCAGTCTGACGGTCCTCGAATTGCCCATGCCACCGCGACGGCTCGATGCGCGCGGGCGGCCGATGGCGCTGTCCTATGTGAACTTCTACCTCGCCAACGGCGCCGTCATCATGCCGGGATTCGAGGCCACGGCAGACGCGAAAGCCGCTGCCGTGCTCGCTGGCGCCTTCCCCGACCGCGAGGTCGTCGTCGTGCCCGGCCACGGGATCGCCGACGGCGGGGGCAACATCCATTGCATCACGCAGCAGGAGCCGCGTGTTACAGGCGCTTCTGCATGAAGAAGCGCGTCTCGCCGGGCGGGTGATCTTCCACCCGGCCGAACACCTCGAACCCCAGCTTCTCGTAAAACGGGCGCGCCTGGAAGCTGTAGGTGTCGAGCCAGATCCCGATGCAGCCGCGCTCACGCGCGATGGCTTCCGCCCTAGCCATGATCTCCAGTCCGAGTCCTGCGCCACGCGCCTCCTCCGGCACAAAGACCAGTTCGATCATAAGCCAGCGAAACAGCGAGACGCCCCAGAGCCCGCCCTGCGTCACGCCCACGCTGTCCTTGATGAGGATCGCGAGGGGCTGCACGTTGAGCGGCCCGGCCTTATCCGCCTCGAACGCGGCGAGCCGCTTCAGGATGACCTCCCGGTCGGCACGGTCGGGCACCGGCGGGACCACGATGGAAAGCGACTGATCGGCCAAGACATACCTGCGGGATGACGCCGCCCGGCTCGGACAGGTCGCGGCCCCCAGGGAAGGTGAAGGCCGCGGCCCGGTCAATCCGCTTGGCAACCGCCGCCTGGAAAAAAGCGCTTGCAGCCGCACTCCACCCTGGCATGATCTCTGCACGCTTTGCCTCGATCAGGAGCCGGCCGACCGGATGCATGCCTTGACCTCGGGCCAGCGCGCCGAAGCGAATTACCGTGTCGGCACGATGCCCGGAGCACAGCCTCCCGTCGCGGCAGGGGCACGCGCATCGGAGAGCGGCGCCGCCGTTGCGGACGGGGCGATCCGGCTGGTTCAGGTCCGGAACGTCTCGAAGGTGTTCGGCTCAGGCCCTGGCTCCGTGACGGCGCTCGATGACGTGTCGCTCGACATCCTTTCGAACGAATTCTTCACGCTGCTCGGCCCGTCCGGCTGCGGCAAGACCACGCTGTTGCGGCTGCTCGCCGGCTTCGAACATCCGACGTCGGGAACGATCCTGCTCGACAACAAGAACGTGGTGAACGACCCGCCCAACAAGCGGCCGGTCAATACGGTGTTCCAGTCCTACGCGCTGTTCCCGCATATGACGATCGAGCAGAACGTCGGTTTCGGGCTGGAGCGCCTTGGCAAGAGCGGGCCGGAGGTCAGCGAGCGGGTTGGGGCCATGCTACGCCTCGTGCGGCTCGAGGCCATGGCGAAACGCTGGCCGCACCAGCTCTCCGGTGGGCAGCAACAGCGCGTCGCCCTCGCCCGTGCGCTGGCCCCGGCCCCGCGCCTTCTGCTGCTCGACGAGCCGCTGTCGGCGCTGGATCTGAAACTGCGGCGCGGCATGCAGGTGGAACTCAAGCGCATCCAGCGCGAGACCGGCATCACCTTCGTGCTGGTGACGCACGACCAGGAGGAAGCGCTCTCCATGTCGGACCGCATCGCGGTCATGGAGCACGGCCGCGTCCTGCAACTCGGCCGGCCGGACGACATCTACGAGCGGCCGAACTGCCGGTTCGTGGCGGATTTCATCGGCGAAGCCAATGTGCTGCCGGGCACGCTGGTCGGTCTCTCGGCGCCGTTCGCGGCCATACGACCGGAGCGTGTAATCTTGTCCGACACGGTCGCGCCCGGAGAGCGACACCTTGCCCGGCCGAGTCGTCGAAGTCACCTACCTCGGCGCCACGACCGCCTGCGTGGTCGAACTCACCGACGGCACGGCCCTCAAGGTGGAGCGCAACGACCTGCCGCGGCCGCTGGAACGCGGCCAGGCGGTCGGTTGCCACTTTCCCGCCGACGCGCTTCTGCCGCTGGACAGCTGAACAGTGCACGTCTCTCCGGCTCGACGCGACCGCGCGCTGCTCCTCGCGAGCCCGGCGCTGCTGACCATCATCGTGTTCATGCTCGTGCCGATGGTCATCGCGCTCGTCTATTCGTTCCTGACGCCGAGCCCCTACGGCGGCGTGCAGCATCCCTATACGGCGGCGTCCTACGTCCGCTTCGTCTACGACCGCGATCTCGACGACTCGCTCGTCTTCGACACGACCTATCTGCAGATCTTCACCCGCTCCATCGTGCAGGCCGCGCTCTGCACGGTCCTGTGCTTCCTCATCGGGCTGCCGTTAGCCTGGTACATGGCCACCCGGTCGCCGGGGATGAAGCAGCTTCTCGTCCTGCTGGTGACGATCCCGTTCTGGACCAACCTGCTGATCCGCACCTATTGCTGGGTGCTGCTGCTGCGCGACCAGGGGCTCGTCAACGAGGCGCTGCAGGGGCTGGGGCTCATCCGCCAGCCGATCACCTTTCTTTATTCCGACGGTGCGGTGCAGCTCGGCCTGGTCTACTCGAGCCTGCCGTTCATGGTGCTGCCGATCTACGGCGCGCTGGAAAAGGTCGATCCGCGCATGATCGAGGCGGCTTACGATCTCTACGCCGACCGCTGGGCGATCCTGCGCAAACTCGTCTGGCCGCTGGCCAAGCCCGGCGCCGCAGCAGGCGTGCTGCTGGTGTTCGTGCCGGCACTCGGATCATTCCTTGCCCCAGACATCCTGGGCGGCGGGAAGAAGCTGATGATCGGCAGCCTCATCGTCCAGCAGTTCACGACGGGGCGCGACTGGTCCTTCGGCGCCGCCATGTCGATGATCCTGATGGCCTTCGTGCTGGGCTCCCTGATGTGGAACGCCCGCCGGCCTGCAACCGGGGCGCACGCGTGAGTGCCAGGGGGTTCAACTGGCGCCGCATGCCCGAGTACGGCGTGCTCAGTGTGCTTGCGCTGATCTTCCTCTACGCCCCACTCGTCATCCTGATCGTCTACGCCTTCAACAAAAACCGCGTGGCGCTGATCTGGAGCGGCTTCAGCACCGAGTGGTTCGTGAAGGCGTTCGCCAACGAGGACTTGCGCCGGGCCGCCATCAACAGCCTCATCGTGGCGGCCGTCGCCACGCCGGTCTCGACCCTGTTCTCGTTGCCCGCGGCGCTTGGGTTCGAGCGCGGCCGTTTCTTCCCGGGTCGTGCCACCGGTGAAGCGCTGATCGCCATGCCGCTCGTCGCGCCGGAGATCGTCACCGCCATCGCGACCCTGATCTTCTTCCAGGCCATCGGGCTTCGGGCGGGACTGGGCAACATCATCATCGCCCATATCGTCTTCTGCATCCCGTTCGCGCTGCTGCCGATCCGTGCGCGCCTGCGCGAGATGCCGCGCGACATCGAGGATGCAGCGCGCGACCTTTACGCGACCGAGTGGGACGTGTTCCGCCGGGTCACGCTGCCCTTGCTGATGCCGGCCGTCGTCGCCGGTGCCACTCTGGCTTTCGTCGTGTCTCTCGACGACTTCATCATCACGCTGATGGTCGCGCAGGCAGGATCGACCACCCTGCCGGTTTATCTCTACAGCATGCTGCGCGTCGGGGTGACGCCGGAGGCCAATGCCGCCGCCACCATCCTGCTGCTCGTGTCGATCGCAGCTGTGGTGCTGTCGTACCTGTTGACCAGCCGGCGGACGGCCGCCGCGTAACCCGAGCTTCCAAGGGGGAAAGTATGAGCCATCGCGTAATCAAAGCCTGCGGAGCGGCAATCGCCGCCGTCCTGGCGCTTGTGGGGGCGGGCACCGAGCGCCCGCGCCGCCGGCGACCTCTTCATCTACAACTGGACGGACTACACCTCGCCGGACGTGATCAAGAAGTTCGAGGCCGAAACCGGCATCAAGGTCACGCTCGACACCTACGATTCGAACGAAACGCTGCTGGCCAAGCTGAAGTCGGGCGGCACCGGCTACGACATCGTCGTGGTGTCGTCGGATTTCGTGCCGATCTTTGCCAAGGAAGGGCTGATCCAGAAGCTCGATGCGCCCAAGATGGCCGGCTATTCCAGCATCATGGATCGCTGGAAGAGCCCGCCGTGGGACAAGGACAACCAGTACACGATCCCCTACGACTGGGGCGTGACGTCGTTTTCCGTGAATACGAAGCAGGTCAAGGAACCGGTCGACTCGCTGAAGACGCTGTTCCAGCCTCCTGAAGACGCCAAGGGCAAGGTCGGCATGTTCGGCTCGCCGAGCGAGGTGATCTCTTTGGCCGAAGTGTACCTCGGCATGACGCCATGCCAGACCGACACCGGCAACATGAAGAAGGTATCCGACCTGCTCGAAGCCCAGGCCCCCTTCGTCAAGGTGTACAATTCCGACGGCATCATCGACCGGCAGGGCTCGGGCGAGACCTGGATCCACGAGGTCTGGAACGGCGATTCGGCCCGCGCCCGCGCGAACAATCCCGACATCAAATTCATCTTCCCGAAGGAAGGCGTCGTCGGCTGGATGGACAATATCGCCGTGCCGACCAGCGCCAAGGACCCGGAGAACGCGAAGAAGTTCGTGGAATTCATGATGAAGCCGGAGAACAGCGGCCTCTCGTCCAATTTCACCCACTACGCCAGCGCGATCACCGGCGCGGAAACCGCCTATGATCCGGCGCTGAGGGACGCGCCGGAACTCAAGGTGCCGGCCGATCTGAAAATCGCATTCACGCCCTCCTGCCCGGAAGATGCCATCAAGCTGATGGACCGCGTCTGGACCAAGCTGAAGAAGTAAACCCTCTCGAAGGCGAGCGCTTGCCGGGCTCGCCTCTCACGCAACCAACGGCGGCTCCGGCGCGAACATCGTCCATTGGCTGAGCGCGCACGCACCTACTACGACGCGACCGCCGTGCCAGCACCCGGCACGGCCAGGTCTCAGTGGTGTCGTGGACGCCGAGATCTGCGTCATCGGCGGCGGCTTCGCCGGCCTGTCGACCGCACTGGACCTCGCCGAGCGCGGGCGGGACGTGGTCCTGCTCGAAGCCGACAGATCGGCTGGGGTGCCTCTGGACGGAATGGCGGCTTCGTGGCTGCCGGCTTCCCGGCCGGCAACCTGCATCTCGTGGACAAGGTGGGCGCGGGAAAAGCGCGCGGACTCTATCGAGCTCAGCCGGATGGGCCAACGGCTCCTGGCTGAGCGCATCGGGCGCTATGACTTCGCTGGCTTGTCGAGAGAAGGCGGCGCCCTGCGCTGCGCTATGCGTGGGCACGCACCTCTGCTCGAGACCATCCGGACCGGTATGGCCAAGCATTTCGGCATCGAACCGGATCTCTGGCCGCGCGACAGGCTTCGCGCTGCACTGGCGACGGACCGTTATTCGGCGGCGCCCTCTTCTACCCCGACACGTTCACGGTCCATCCACACAACCTGGCACTTGGATTAGCCGCCGCGGCAAGCGATCAGGGCGCGCAGATTTTCGAGCGTTCGGCCTGCACCGGCTTTGATCTCGAAACGCCGGTGAAGCGGGTACGCACCGCCACGGGCGAAGTGCGGGCCCGCACGGTGGTGATCGCCTGCGGCGCTTACATCGGCGGCTTGCTGCGCCAGTTGCAGTGGGCGACCGTTCCGATCGCAACCTTCGTGGCGGTGACCGAACCGCTCGGGCCGGAACTCGACGCGGCGATCGCAACGCGTCACGCCGTATCGGACCTTCAGTTCGCCACCAACTACTACCGCCGGCTCGACGGTGGACCGGCTGCTGTGGGGCGGACGGATCAAGGCCTGGGAACCCGGTCCCGCCGCGGATCGCCCGCGATCTCCATCGCGACATGACGTCCTTCTATCCCGCGCTTGCCGCGGCGCGGTTCGAGTTCGTCTGGAGTGGTCTGATGAGCTTCCTCCGCCACCAAATGCCGGCGATCGGACAGCTCCACGCCGGCGTCTGGTATGCGACCGGGCTTCGGTGGCCTGGGCCTCGCGCTGACCAGCATGGCGGGCCGCCTGATCGGCTCGGCGCTTACGGAAGGAGACGAGCGCTGGCGCGAGTTCGCCCGCTTCGGCCTGCCGTTCGCGGGCGGCGCGCTGGGCCGTGTGCCGGCGCAGATGCTCTATTGGCGGGCCGACATCGCCGGCCGGCTCGGACTGGTGACGGCGCATGACTGAGGCGCACGCCCCTTCCACCCTCGCGTGGCGGACCGCCCGCGAGGACGATCTCGACGCCGTCATGGCCATCCAGGGCGAGGTCCACACCATGCTGCCGGAGCAGATCGAGGTGTTCGCCGCCAAGCTGCATCTGTGCCCCGAAGGCTGCCGGATGCTGATGGCCGGCTCCGAAGCGGTCGGCTACGGCTTCGCGCATCCCGTGGACGCTCGACTCGATCCCGCCGCTCGACACCATTATCGCGGCGCTGCCAGCAGCAACCGGACTGCCTGTTCCTGCACGACGTAGCGCTTGCGGGCCGGCGGTACGGGGGCGCGGCGCGGGGCGGGCCTATGTGACCGATATGAGGAGGCTGGCGTCGAGGCTTTCTCTGTCAGCCTTGGCGCTCGTGTCCGTCTACGACAGCTTTCCGCGCTGGCAGGCTTGTGGCTTCGCGCCGCGGCTCGCGCCGGGAATGGCGGCCAAACTCGCGCCTTACGGGAAAACGGCCCGCTACATGGTGGCTGGCGCGTAGGGAACCGCACTTGCAAAGAGTGCGCAGACCATAATCGTTTACTGGCGAGCCGCAGCCTCGATTCAGTTCAGCTTATTTGAAATCGTCGTAAATTTTGCATTGAGGTTCGTTCCGATGCGCCCCAGCACGGTGATGATCACGATGCTGATGGCGGCGGCGATTAGACCATATTCGATGGCCGTTGCACCCAATTCGTCAAAGATGAAATTTGCGAAATACCGATTTCATTGCTGTCACCACGCTGATTTTCGTTGACCATGGCAGCAAAATAAAAATTCGAAGTAAAAGTATAGCCGAAATGACTGGGGTCTATATTTAATGCTAGGTAGCTTACGCTCGATCCGGCGAGATCAGTTCGACGGCGCGCGTGGCACGAATCGCGAGGGGTCCGGGTCGATTGCGACGCTCCCCGGGATAGGGCCGAGCGCCGGCGCAGCGGGAGAGGGGAACTTGGGCTCGAATGTCTGGCTGACCGGCGGCGAGACCGCAGCGGGCGTCGTCCCAAGCTCGCCGCGCAGGGCCTGGTGGTTCATGGATCGGCCCGATGCCTCCCTCGGCGCTTGAACTCTCCCCGGACGAGACTTGGCGGTCCTTTTCGGCTTGGCGAGCGATGGCGGCGGCGGCGCTTCGGGCGGACGTTCCGGTTCGCCGGTGATTGAACGGACAACCGCGCAAATCAACACACAATGATCCGGCTCGCCGGGCACAACGCCGGGGTCCTGACCGCAGCCGGACAGCACCAGCGCCAGCGCAGGGACGACCACAGCCGTGACGCGGGCACGGCGCTTGACGGGGGTCGGGCTGGAGGTGCGGCTTACCACATTCTTCAGGAAGCGCGATTTAGGTTGAGGCCTCCTTAACGATGGTCACGCTCATGGGGCCCGGAGAAACGATGTCGGAACGACACGATCGCAGGAACGAACTGGCCCTTGCTCGGCTCGCTGCGGCTGCCGAACGTTTGCCATGCGAGGTCCTGCAGCATGCCCGTTCCAAGCGTTACGTGCCGGCCCTCCCGCGTCTTGCGGTCGAAAGCTACTGGCGCGCTCACCCGTTGCGGGCGGACCGCCTCGCCCGGGCGCTGGCTGCGCGAAGCGGGCAGCCGGGCGGCTGGCGCTGGATCCCCGGCAACCGGGTCAGTCCCGGCTTCCGACAACCCCCGACCCCGTTCCGCGAGCAGCTCTATGCACGAGGCCCTGGACACTGCTGCATCTGCGGACAGCCTGTTTTCAATCTCGGTTGGCACACCGACTTCTGCAACAAGGGCGAACGGAACCAACGGGCGGCCTGGCACGCTTGCTGCGTCACGGCCTGGTCACTCTGGACAGCGCCGATCCGCTTTCGCGTTCTGCTCGCAAAGGTGCAACGACGACGCTGCGCGGAAACCGGCGCACGACTCCTGAAATCGGCGGAGATCGACCACCGCACGCCGCTATTCCAGGTCTGGCGCGACCACCGCGACATGAATTGGCCGGACCTGCTGGCGTTCTGGGGGCTGCCGAACCTTCAACTGTTGAGCCGGCAAGCGCACCAGGCGAAGAGCAACGCCGAGGCCGGCAGCCGCGCACGGGCCGCGAGTGTCGCGGCGGGCTATCCGTCGGCGCGCGTCGAATCGCCCGATTGGAGGTTCTCGGGCCGCGGCATGCCGACGACGTTGAACCCTGCATCGACATAGTGGATCTCGCCCGTCACCCCGCGGGATAGATCGGACAAGAGGTAGACGGCCGATCCGCCCACATCCTCGATGGTGACGGTGCGCCGCAGGGGACTATGCGCCCGGTTGTAGTTGAACATGTATCTGGCGTCGGCGATGCCGGCTCCCGCCAGGGTTCGGATCGGCCCGGCCGAGATCGCATTCACCCGGATGCCATCCGCGCCAAAATCGGCTGCCAGATAACGGACGCTCGATTCGAGCGCGGATTTCGCCACGCCCATGATGTTGTAGTTGGGCGTCACCCGAACCGATCCGCCGAACGTCAGCGTCAGCAGCGACCCGCCGTTCGGCATGAGCGGTGCGACCCGGCGGGTAATCTCGGTGAACGAGAAGGCGGAGATCACCATGGTCCGGATGAAGTTCGCTCGCGTCGTATCCGCGTAGCGGCCCTTCAGCTCAGCCTTGTCCGAATAGGCGATGGCGTGGACCAGAAAATCGACTGTACCCCACCGTTCCGCGAGGCCGTCCACCATCGCGTCGACAGAGGTGGTGCTTTCAACGTCGCAGGGCACCACGAGCTCCGAGCCGAGCGATTCGGCGAGCGGCCTGACCCGCTTCCCAAGCGCCTCCCCCTGATAGGTGAAGGCCAGCTCTGCACCCTGCTCGGCCAGTGCCTTGGCGATGCCCCAGGCAATCGAGTGGTCGTTGGCGACCCCCATGACGAGACCGCGTTTGCCGGTCATCAGGCCGGCGCGCGGCGGGTTCGAGCCGGTCATGGCGACGCTTTCAAAGATCGGGATGCTGGAAGACGAGCGCCGCGTTGGTGCCGCCGAAACCGAAGCCGTTCGACAGCACGGTGCCAAGCTTCGCGTTGTCGCGCCGTTCGAGCACGATGTTCATGTCTGCGACGGCGGGATCCAGGTCGTCGATATGAGCACTCTTGCAGATGAAGCCGTGCTTCATCATCAGCAGCGAATAGATGGCCTCATGCGCTCCGGTCGCGCCCTGGGAATGCCCGGTCAGCGACTTGGTTGCGGCGATGGGCGGCGATTTCTCACCCGACCCGAACACGGCCCGGATCGCCTCGATTTCCTTTTCGTCACCCTTGGGCGTCGAGGTCGCGTGCGGGTTGATGTAATCGATCGGCGCCTTCACCCCGGCAATCGCCATCTTCATGCACCGGGCCGCGCCCTCGCCCGACGGTGCCACCATGTCGTAACCGTCCGAAGTGGACCCGAAACCGACGATCTCGCCATAGATTTTGGCGCCCCGGGCCACGGCGCGTTCCCGCTCCTCCAACACCACGACGCCGGCACCGGCCGAGATTACGAAACCGTCGCGGTTCTTGTCATAAGCGCGCGAAGCGACCGACGGGCGCTCGTTGAAGTTCGACGACATGGCGCCCATCGCATCGAACAGTTCGGCAAGCGTCCAATCGAGCTCCTCGCAGCCTCCGGCAAACATCACGTCCTGCTTGCCGTAGAGGATCGCTTCATACGCGCTGCCGATGCAGTGCGTTGAGGTCGCGCAGGCGGACGCGATGGAATAGTTCAGGCCCTTGATCTTGAACCAGGTCGCCAGCGTCGCCGAGGCGGTCGACGACATGGATTTCGGCACCGCGAAGGGGCCAATCCGCTTCACACCCTTGCTGCGCGCGATGTCGGCCGACTCGACGATCGTCTTGGTCGACGGCCCTCCCGAACCCATGATGATGCCGGTCCGCTCGTGCGAAACCTCGTCCGGAGGGAGGCCCGAATTCGGCGATCGCCTGATCCATGGCGACGTGGCACCAGGCGGTGCCGAGCGCATGGAAGCGCAGGGCGCGACGGTCCAGCAGCGTCTCGGGATCGAGTGTCGGCGCGCCATAGACCTGGCTGCGGAAGCCCATCCGCACGAAATCAGGCGCCGATACGATCCCCGAGCGCGCCTCGCGCAGGGAGACCAAAACCTCGTCGGCGTTGTTGCCGATCGAGGACACGATGCCCAGGCCGGTGACCACGACGCGCCGCATTAGATCATGCCTCCAATGAACCGGATGCGACCGCTCAGGCGGCCGCAGGCTCCGCTTTGAACAGCCCGACGCGTAGGTCTTTGGCCTCGTAGATGCGGCGCCCATCGGCTTCCAGCCAGCCGTCCGCGATCCCGAGTACGAGCTTGCTGCGGAACACCCGCTTGAGATCGACACCGTAAACGACGCGCTTGATCGCCGGGGTGACCTGGTCGGCGAACTTTACCTCGCCAACGCCAAGCGCCCGGCCCCTGCCCTGCAGACCGAGCCATCCCAGGTAGAAGCCGCAGAGCTGCCACAGCGCATCGAGCCCAAGACAGCCCGGCATCACCGGATCGTTCTTGAAGTGAACCGGAAAGAACCAGAGGTCCGGCTTGATATCGAGAATCGCCCGAATGAATCCCTTGCCGCTCGCGCCGCCGGATTCGTCGACCTCGTCGATCCGATCGAACATCAACATGGGGGGAAGCGGGAGCTGCGCGTTCCCCTGGCCGAACAACTCGCCCCGCGCACAAGCCAGCAGGTCCTCGTAGGAGTAACTTGAGCGCTTGTCGCTCATCTGGGGCTTACCTCTTGTGCGAGCACCGGGATGATGCTCAAGCGATCGGGATAGGGCTTTCGGGGCGCTTCCTAGCATAGGCACTCGATCGCGCAAAAGCACGCTACAGCCTTTGTTACGGGGCTTTAACGTTCGTCGTCCGGAGGGCTGCTTGAGGCTGATGCTCGTTGTGGCGGTGGTGCTCGTCGATGTGGATAACCGCGTTCTGCTGGCTCAGCGTCCCGCCCATAAGATGCTGGGGGGCCTGTGGGAATTTCCCGGGGGCAAGATGGAGCCGGGCGAGCGGCCTGAGCAGGCTCTGATCCGTGAGTTGCACGAGGAGTTGGGGATCACGGTGCGCGAGGCTTGCCTCGCCCCGCTGACGTTTGCCAGCCACAGCTATCCCGAAATGCACCTGCTGATGCCGCTGTTCATCTGCCGGCGATGGGAAGGGTTCGTCGCCCCGCGAGAGGGACAGGCGCTGAAGTGGGTTCGGCCCGGCGCGCTTCGGGACTACCCGATGCCGCCGGCAGACGAACCACTGCTGCCGGCGATCCTCGATCTTCTCGGTCCATAACGTCGGCTTGGACGGATCGCCGACGAAGGTCGTCGAAGCGCGCGTGGAACGTCGGGCGCTCCGTCCCGGTTGAAGGCATGACGTCGGTCCCGGAGGAACAGCCGTGAAAAGAGTCCTTATCGCCGCAATGCTGATCTCAATCTCAAGCTCCGCATTCGCGCAGGATGCGAAGACCGGGAAGACCCCCAAGGACAAGGCTTATCTCGAAGCCCCGTCCGGCGCCGCGCTCTATGTCTTCGATAAGGACAGCACCACCGGGGGCACGCCCGGCGCCCCGACCTGCTATGACCAATGCGCCAAATTCTGGCCGCCGTTCCTGGCCGGGGCAGACGCCAAGCCGAACGGCGACTGGACAATTGCGAAACGGAAGGATGGGTCGTCGCAGTGGGCCTACAAAGGCCGACCTCTCTACACGTTCTCGAGAGATCAGGCCCCAGGCAAGATCGAGGGGGACGGGTTCAACGGCAATACCTGGCATCTCGCGGCTCCGTGAGGGCGCAGGAACACGACGTCCAGCGGACGCAGTGTCAGATGTGGCGTGAAAGGCTGGCCAGGAGACTGTCCTCGGTCGGCCGTTCAGCCACCACGATCCGTGTCGCCCCTGAGGCGACAAGGGGCGCGGACGCATCCTGGGAGAGGCAGTGTTGAGCGGCAGCGAGAAGCGGTTTCAGCACACCCGCGGAGGCGGCCAGGTGCAGCGCCAGTTCCGCGCTGCGTCGTGAAAAGTGCAGCGCGGCTCCGAGCTCACCGTGAACCAAGGCGTCTCGCACCGGAGCGCTCCACGATGTCTGCGCTCGTGCCTCGTAAACCTCGGCAACTTCGACCTGACAGCCCCCGGCGATAAGTCGCCGTTCGACCGTGTCCTTGCGGTCGCGCCCCGTCACAAAAAGAAGCCGGGCTCCCCGCGGCAACGCCGAGCGGATCAGGGCCGCAAGCGCCTCTGCATCGCCGGGGCCGACGCGAACGTCGGCAAACCCCGCCCGCGCCGCGCGGGCCGCGGTCTGGGCACCGACGCAGAAGCAGGGCCGATCCATACTCTCGCGGCGTTGGTCGAATGTGAGCGCGTCGACCGCGTGGCCGCTGGTGAACACGAGGCCGTCGAAGTCCCCGCTCGCGATCGGAGCCCCGGTTGCGACAACCTCGATCACCGGCGCGAGCACAGGATCATGCCCCAGGGCGCGTAGGCGGTCGGCCGTACGCTCGCCATCGGCCCGGGCACGGAACAGCGCCACGCGCACAGGGTCTCATCCGGTCGGCGAGAACGCTGCGGCGACGGCGCGCGACGCTCCGGCCAGCAGGGCCTCGGCGGCTTCGAGTCCCAGCCGGGCCGCATCCTCCACGATCCCGCTCGCCAGGGTCTCGACCGAATCCGACCCGTCGGGCGCCAGTACCATGCCCCGGAAGTCGATCGTACCGCCGACGACCACCGCATGGCCCGCGATAGGGGTGCGGCACGACCCGTCGAGACGCGTGAGAAACGCGCGCTCGCATGCCAGCGCGATGCCGGTCGGGCCATCCAGGATCGCAGCAAGGGCGAGCTCGGTGGCCGCGTCACGGCTCCGTGTCGTCGCGGCGATCGCGCCCTGCCCCACGGCTGGCAAAAAATCAGCAGTGTCGAGAATGGCGCTGGCGCGGTGCTCCAGCCCGAGGCGCCGAAGGCCGGCCAGGGCCAGCAGCGTTGCCGCAAACTCGCCCGACTCAACCTTGGCCAGGCGAGTCTGCACATTGCCGCGGAGCAGAGCGACTTCCAGGTCAGGCCGCACTCGCAGAAGCTGCGCCTGACGGCGGAGCGACGCCGATCCGACGCGCGCCCCTTGGGCCAGCGCCGTAACAGAGTGGACGTCCTTCGCGATCAGCACATCGCGCACATCCTCGCGCGGGAGGTAGCCCCTGATGACGATGCCGTCCGGCAGCACGGTCGGCAGGTCCTTGGCGGAGTGGATGGCGAAATCGATCGCTCCTCCGAGCAGCGCGTTGTCCAGCTCCTTGGTGAAAAGGCCCTTGCCGCCGGCTTCCGACAGCGCCCGATCCTGAATCATGTCGCCGGTGGTGCGGATCACCACGATCTCGACCGCGTCCGTGTCCCACCCGTGCGCCGTCGTCAGGCGGTCACGCGCTTCGTTGGCTTGTGCAAGCGCCAGAGGACTGCCGCGGGTTCCGAGCCTCAATCGTGCCGTTGCCAAGACGCCCCCACGCCCAACGGCCGCTCGACGGCTCGTTTTTGACCTCAGGCTCGACTATACGGGGTCGCACTGCGAAAACAAAAGGCGACATCGTGCGCGTTCTGGGCATCGAGACAACCTGCGACGAGACGGCTGCGGCCGTCGTCGCGCTCAAGCCCGACGGCGGTGGCGAGATCCTGTCGAACGAGGTGATGAGCCAGATCGCCGACCACGCGGCCTTCGGCGGCGTCGTGCCGGAGATCGCGGCGCGCAAGCACGTCGAGATGCTCGATCATCTTGTCGGGCTCGCGCTTGGCAATGCCGGGATGGAGCTGCGGGCGATCGACGGCATTGCGGCGGCGGCCGGCCCCGGCCTGATCGGCGGTGTCCTCATCGGGCTCACCACGGCCAAGACGCTGGCTCTGGTGACGCGCAAACCGCTGCTGGCCATCAACCACCTCGAAGCCCACGCGCTGACCGCGCGGCTGACCGACAACGTGCCGTTTCCCTACCTGCTGCTGCTGATGTCTGGGGGGCACACCCAACTCGTCGCCGTGCTGGGCGTCGGCGACTACGTGCGCCTCGGAACCACGCTCGACGACGCCATCGGCGAGGCGTTCGACAAGGTCGCCAAGATGCTCGGCCTGCACTATCCGGGTGGTCCAGCCCTGGAGCGGCGCGCCCAGAACGGCAATCCCGAGCGGTTCGCCTTTCCACGCCCGATGAGCGGGCGTGCCAAACCCGACTTTTCGCTCTCGGGACTGAAGACCGCCGTTCGCATGGAGGTCGAACGCCTGCCGGCCCTGACCGCGGCCGATATCGACGACCTCTGCGCGTCGTTCCAGGCCGCCGTGGTGGACGTCATCATCGACCGCACGCGCGCCGGTCTCGCAGCCTTCGGCGAGGTGGCGGGCCGAGCCCAGACTCTGGTCGCGGCAGGCGGTGTAGCGGCAAACGGCATGATCCGCCGAGCGCTGGGTCGTTTCGCGGCCGAAAGCGGGCTGACACTGGTCGTGCCGCCGCCGGCGCTGTGCACCGACAACGGCGCGATGATCGCCTGGGCGGGCATCGAGCGGCTCAGTCTTGGCCTGAGCGACGACCTGACCGTCGCGGCGCGACCCCGCTGGCCTCTCGACAGCCGCGGCACACCAACGGTTCACAACAAGGCATGACCACGGTCGGCGTTCTCGGCGCGGGCGCCTGGGGCACCGCGCTGGCCACCGTGGCGGCGCGAGCCGGGTGCGACGTGGTGTTGTGGGGGCGCGATCCGGATGCGATCGCCGCGATCGAGGCAACCCGAGAGAACGCCCGGCATCTGCCGGGTATCGCTCTCGCCTCGGCGATCAGCGCCACCGCGGATATCATGGCGCTTGCCGCGGCGGACCTGATCCTCGTGGCCGTCCCGGCGCAGGCGTTACGCACGACGCTGCTGCACGCCGTCCACGCTATCCGGCCGTATGTGCCGGTCGCGATCTGCGCCAAAGGCATCGAACGCGGCAGCGGTCTTTTGCTCAGCGACGTCGTCCGCCGCGTGCTCGCCAGCAACCCGCCGGCGGCCCTGTCCGGCCCGAGCTTCGCGGCGGATGTCGGGCGGGGCCTGCCGACTGCAGTCACTCTCGCTGCCGCATCGCTCGAGCAGGCGGCCACCATCGCGCGGCCCCTCGCGACGCCGGAACTGCGTCTCTACCTGAGCGACGATCTCGTGGGGGTGGAGATCGGCGGTGCCGTCAAGAACGTGCTCGCGATCGCCTGCGGCATTGCCCAGGGCTACGGTCTGGGCGCCAGTGCGGTGGCCGCCCTGACGGCCCGCGCCTTCGCCGAACTGTCGCGCTTCGGCCGGGCCTACGGCGCACGGGCCGAGACGCTGGCAGGCCTCTCGGGACTGGGCGACCTCGTTCTCACGTGCGGCACCGCCCAGTCGCGGAATTTCTCGCTCGGACTGGCGCTGGGCCGGGGCGCCGACCTCCTCGCCGCAAGCGACGGCAAGCTGGTGGAAGGTGTCGCAACCGCGCCCATCCTGCTGGCCAAGGCGCGCGAACACGGCATCGCCATGCCGATCGTCGAGAGCGTCGATGCGATCCTCGCGGGCCGTCTTGCCGTCCGCGATGCCGTCGAGGCGCTGCTGTCACGCCCCATCGGGGCCGAATCCGTCTGAGACGAAAGGAGCTGCCATGGCCAAGTGGCTGGTGAAGAGCGAACCTTCGAGCTGGTCCTTCGATCAGCAGGTCGCGGCCGGCGCGAAGGGCACGACGTGGAACGGCGTGCGCAACCACACGGCCAAGCAATATCTCATGGCCATGAAAAAGGGCGATGAGGCGTTCTTCTACCATTCCAACGAGGGCAAGGCCGTCGTGGGGATCGTGAAGGTGGTCAAGACCTACTATCCCGACCCGACCGATGCGTCCGGCAAATTCGGCATGGTGGACTTTGCGGTGGTGCGCCCCCTGCCGCAGACCGGTGACGCTGGACGCGATCAAGGCGGAGCCGACGCTCGCCGACATGATTCTGGTCAAGAACTCCCGCCTCTCGGTTCAGCCGGTCACCGACGCAGAGTGGGACACGGTGCTCGGGATGGCGGAAGCCCAAGGGCAGGAGTAGGCGACCTGCCGACCGCCTGAAACTGTTGAGCCGACCGCTCGCAATGGGCTCGAACTTCGGCCTTGCTTTCTTGCTACTTCGTTGCAGCGCCACGCGCCGCGTCTTCGATCAGCTTCGCGGCAACCTCCGGGTGCGCGATGAATGCGACGTGGCTGCCTGAGATTCCTGAGTGGTCGCCTTCATCCGCTTCGCGAAGAGGCGCTCGTTGTCGGGCGGGATGATCGCATCGTCCTTCGAGACAAGGTACCAGGTCGGCTTTGACTTCCAGGCAGCGTGCTTCGCCTTTCCCGTAATGCCGCTTAGCTGGATCGGCACCTGGGAGTCGGCCATGAACTCCTTCACGTCCTGGGGCACGTCCGGCGCGAATGCGGCGAGGTAGACGCCGCGGTCCATGAAGAGAAAGCCGTCTTTGGTCGGTTTGCCGGGAAGCGGGCCCTTCGGAAGGAACTGGAAGGCGGATTTACCGACGTCCGGAGCAAAGGCCGCGATGTAGACAAGCGCGGAAACTTTGGGATCGGTCCCGGCTTCGCTGATGATGACGCCGCCGTAGGAGTGCCCGACGAGCACCACGGGGCCGTCCTGGCGCGCGAGCACGCGGCGGGTCGCGGCTACGTCATCCGCGAGGCCGGAATCCGGGTTTGACACGACGCTGACGTTGTACCCGTCCTTCTTCAGGATGTCGTAGATGCCCTTCCAACCCGATCCGTCCGCCCACGCTCCGTGGACGAGCACGATGTTCCGGATCGGCTCGGGTTGAGCCACGGCGAGCCCCGGCAGGCTCAGCAGTGCGGCCGCTGTCAAAATGGCCTGGGCAATGTTCATGGCTAGGTCTCCGGCAGCGCGACACGGCCTCGCGCCCTGGCCCGAAGCTCACCCTCAATCCCATATGCGCGCGCCGCATTCTGGAACGTCATGAACATCTTGGAACAAAACTGCTGTCCCGTGATGCCAATTCGTTGCAGCCTGCTCAGAGCGCTGCGCGGTAAGCTCCCGGACTGCGGCCGACCGTCCGGACGAAAACCCTGCCGAGATGGCTTTGATCCGCGAAGCCGCAGATGAGGGCTATCTCCGGTAGCCCGAAGCGCCGGCCTTCAAGGAGGGTCTTGGCTCGTTCGACGCGGCGCTTCATGCGCCACTGATGAGGCGTTTCGCCGGTGCTGTTTCGAAACGCCCGTTGAAAGTGGCTCACGGAGAGGCCGCAGGCGCCGGCAAGCTCGGCCATACTGAGATCCCGGCTGAGCATCTCTTCCATGATCTCCTTGGCGCGCCTTTCCTGCCAAGGCGCGAGCCCGCCTACCGGCCGCACGCGGGAGAGATCGACGCCTCCGTAGGCCGTGGCGAGATGGACACGCATCGCCGACAAGACGTGCTCCAAGAAGAGGCTCGACGGCTTGCCCGCCGCGGAGAGCGCCGGAAGCATGCTGTTGGCGAGGCTGAACATCGTCGCGTCCGGCACGACGAAATCGGCACCGGTCGTCAGGTGTTTGATCCTCGGAGCCCCGATGCTGTCGGTCAGGTCCCTCAGGGCGCTTTCGGGCACGAAAACGTTGAAGGTGTCGAGCGGAAGCAACTCCGCGGTCCAGGCCTCCCGAAAGTCGAAGATCGAGATCGTCGACGGGGGATGGTCGGCCATCTTCACGGGACGGCCTGCGCGGAACACGTGGTGCGGTGGCAAGCGTCGCAGCGGAAGGACTGCCATGAAGCTCGCCTCCGGGGCGTTCGGCTCCGTGATGCCGCCCGGCGCCTTATCGTATCGGTAGCGAGCGACGCTCATCCCGCTCGACCGGAGCGTTGTAGATTGAAAGGACTCGAACAGGTCGAGAGCGTCCCTGCTCACGAAGCGCGGTTCAGGGCCGGTGGATCTGGCAACCGATTCCATGAAACCGCCTGACGAGTGAGCCGGATCAGATGTTAGATGGCACGCGCCGCCAATGGGAGTCCGGCTCGCCGAGGGGTCTCACCAGAATGGCGGTTTGGCCTTCGTGAGGAGAACGGGCGTGGACGCAGCCTACATTTCCACCCTATCCGGGCTCGTGGGGGTGATCTTCGGCGGGCTGACCTCGGTTTCCACGGCCTGGATCACCCAACGATCACAGCGCGCCGAAGCTGTCCGTGCAAAAAGAGCGTCCCTTTTCGAGGCTTTCATTGGCGAGGCGACCCGGCTCTACGGCGACGCACTCAGCCACGAGAAGGACGACGTCGGCGACCTCGTCCTGCTCTACGCCCTGGTCGCACGGATCCGGCTTCTGGCGTCGCGCCAGGTGGTCATAGCCGCGGAAGGCGTGATGGACGCCATCGTCGACACATATCTGGCGCCCAATCGGAACCTGCGCGAGATGCGAGACATGGCGAAAAACGGGAAGATGAACTTGCTGCTCGAATTTGGAGAGGCGGCCCGAGCCGAGTTGCTCGATCGATTTTGAGTTATCCGACGCGGGTTGACCTCTTTGTTCGAACTCCTCCTCGGTCCATTGCACGAGGTGGTTGTCGGCGCTCTTCTTGCCCTTGTTGCCGCCCCCCTCCTCTTTGTATTCATGCATGGCGAGTTGCGCTTGCGGGCGGACCAATGTCCCGGTTTGCCGCCCTTATCCGATTCGGTGACCTCCTTTTTGACCTTCTCCCAGAGCTTCGGATCGGTTTTCTCGGCCTTTCCTGACATGCCTCGCCTCCTCTGCGCCCCCAACGCGCCGATCCGGCGAGCGCCGATACGGAACTCTGCGGCAAGTCGCCGACGAGTTGTTGCCGGGTGAGCGAGCCGTCGGAGAAACTTCAAGGTCAGATCGCGGACGTGCTGATTCCCGTCGCGGTCGACCAAGCTTATTCCTACCGCGCGCCAGCCGAGATGCCGCTGCAGCCGGGCGACTTCGTCGTGGTCTCACTCGGTCCGCGTGAGACGGCCGGCGTCGTGTGGAGCGTGGAGCCGGCGGCAGGGGGGCGTGGCGCCAACCTCAAGCCGGTGCTGGAGCGGCGGGACATCGCGCCCCTGCGCGCACCGCTGCGCGGCTTCCTCGATTGGCTGGCGCGCTGGACGCTAACGCCGCGCGGCATGGTCCTGCGTATGGCTGTCCGTGCGCCCGACTACGCCGGACCGGAGCCGCTGCGGGTCGGCCTGCGCCGCGCCGGACCGCCACCGGCGCGCGTGACGCCGGCACGTGCACGCGTCCTCGCGGCCTTAGCCGAGCCGGCCTTCAATTCGAAAGCCGCGCTCGCCCAGGCGGCGGGCTGCAGTCCCGGGGTCATCGATGGGCTGATCGACGAGGGCACGATCGAAACCTTCGTGCCGCCGCCGCAGCCGTTGGCCGGTGCGCCCGACCCCGATTTCGCGCCGGTGGCGCTGGAGCCGGCGCAGCGGACCGGCGCCACCGCGCTCGTTGCCGCCGTCGCGGCACGCACGTTCAGCACCACGCTGCTGGAAGGCGTGACCGGCTCGGGCAAGACGGAAGTCTATTTCGAAGCCGTGGCCGAAGCGCTCCGCTCCGGCCGCCAGGTGCTCATCATGCTGCCGGAAATCGCGCTCACGGCGCAGTTCCTCGACCGCTTCGCGGCGCGGTTTGGCACCCGGCCGGCGGAATGGCATTCGGGCGTATCCAGCCGACGGCGGGCGCGGATCTGGGAGGCGGTCGCGGCCGGCGAGGTCGCCGTGGTCGCAGGCGCACGGTCAAGCCTCTTCCTGCCGTTCCAGAACCTCGGCCTAATCGTCGTCGATGAGGAGCACGACCCGGCCTACAAGCAGGAAGAGGGTGTCACCTATCACGCCCGCGATATGGCGGTGGTCCGGGGCCGGTTCGAGCAGGCGGCCGTGGTCCTGGCATCCGCGACGCCCTCGCTCGAGAGCCGCGTCAACGCTCAGGAGGGGCGCTACAGGCACGTCCAGCTGAAAAGCCGGGCGGGGGGCCGCGCGCTGCCACGGCTCGCCGCCATCGACCTCAAGACCGCGGGGCCGTCGCGCGGCCAGTGGCTGGCGCCCGCCCTCGTTCAAGCCGTCCGCGAGACGGTCGGGCGCGGCGAGCAGGCTCTGCTGTTCCTCAACCGGCGCGGCTACGCGCCCCTCACCCTCTGCCGCACCTGCGGCCACCGCTTCCAGTGCCCGAACTGCTCGACCTGGCTTGTCGAACACCGCTTCCGCGGCGCGCTGATCTGCCACCATTGCGGCCACACCGAGCGCCGGCCTTCGCTGTGTCCGAGCTGCCAGAACCCTGACACGCTGGTGGCCTGCGGACCGGGTGTGGAACGGCTCGCCGAAGAAGTGGACCTGCTGTTCCCGGACATCCGCACGCTGGTGCTCTCCTCCGACGCGCCGGGCGGGACGGAGCAAATCCGCGAGCAGTTGGAGATCATTGCCGGGGGCGAGGTCGACCTTGTCATCGGCACCCAGTTGGTCGCCAAGGGACACAATTTCCCGAAGCTCACGCTGGTCGGCGTGATCGACGCCGACATCGGGCTGGCCAACGGCGACCCGCGCGCCGCGGAGCGCACGTTCCAGCTGCTGCAGCAGGTGACCGGACGTGCCGGACGCGGCGACAAGCCAGGGATGGGCCTGATCCAGAGCTGGGAGCCGGGGCACCCCGTGATCCGAGCCCTGCTATCGGGTGACGCCGAACGGTTCTACGCGGTCGAGACCGAAGCACGCCTGGTGGCAAAGCTGCCGCCCTTCGGCAGGCTGGCAGCGCTCATCGTGTCAGGACCGGACCGCATCGCCACCGAAGCCCACTCCCGCGGCTTGGCCCGGGCGGCGCACGGCCTGATTCCGCAACAGCCGCCGCGCGCAAGGGGGTTGCAGGTGCTCGGCCCGGCGGAAGCGCCGATCGCGCTGCTTCGCGGCCGCTACCGCTTCCGTCTGCTCGTCATGGCGCCACGCAGCGCCGACCTGCAGGCCTTTCTGCGCGAAGCGCTCGCCGCCGGGCCGAAGCTGCGCGGCAACATCAAGGTCGATGTCGACGTGGAACCGCAGAGTTTTTTGTAGGGACTGCGCCGGTCAGATCGCACTGGATTTGGCCCACGCCGCACTCTTTCGCACCACCGCGAGAAGCGGGACGGCGCTGACCGGCCTTCGAACACGTCGAGTCGAGTTGCTCGTCGCGCTCGGCGAGCCTTGAAATCGGGGTGTTCACCGACCGTGGCCGCCGTGGCCACCCGGCCCGCCGCCTGAACCGGCTCCATGCCCTGGCCCTCCAGGGCCCGCCGGACCTCCGCCGGGACCATCGCCCGAGCCCCCCGGACCCTTGCCCCCTGAACCGTTGGCGCCCCCGCCTTTACCCGCGCCTTGGCCCTTTCCCCCAGGGCCTGCTGGACCACCGCTCGGCCCTGCACCCGGGCTTGCCGGGTTGCTCCCGCTCGCCTGCGAGCCTGAAGTCGCTGAAGCTGCCTTTGACGTAGAGGACGATGCCGTGGACGATGAAGCCGACGTCGAGGCATCCCCGGTGGGGCCGGCCATCGCGGCATATCCCGAAGCATCGACCGAGCCTGCGGTGGCGGAAGCGGCCGTGGCTGCCGCTGCTGTCTCGGCCGACACCATCGAAGCCCGGGGGACGCCGGGGCTGATCGACGGCAGGTTTCCACTGATACCTGTGACGCTCAAACCACCACGGTTGCCCATGCCCACACTGGCCCTCTGCCCAGGACTGATGTCGGCGGTCTGCCCGGTTGCGAGATTTGTCACGCCGACCAGGCCGCGCTGGACCGCGACATCGGCCCGCGCCCCAGTCACATGAACGGTGAAGTGGGTGCCTTTCACCACGGCGGCCAACATCGGGGTCTCAACAGAAAAATGCGGGCGATCGAGCTTTTCGACCTCGAACGTGACCGACCCGACCTGCTGCAAGACTGTCGTGTCGAGTCCAGGCGCGGCCCCCGGCCCTACGGCGACCACACTCTTTGCGGCGACCAGCATCGTCTCAACGCCTCGAACAAGCACGACGCGGGCACGAGAGTCGGTGAAAATCGTCGTGCCTTCAGGAACCGTCATCCCGCTCGATAGGTCGGCCGGCGTGGTGTCCGGCGCCTGCATCCAGGCATGGCCAGACACCTTGCCCACCTGCCACGAGCCGCTTGCCGCAAAAGCCGATGAGGCAATGCTCCCGAGCAGAATGCTAACGAAGATAGATGCTGGTCGCATAGAATTTCGCCGAGTGGTGGTGGACCCTCGTCATTGCTCGACTTAGCGTATTTCGAATTCGTTAAGTTCATACGCCCGGCGCCGGCAGACTGTGGAGGCGCGATGCACGAAGGTTACTGGCCTGTGAAACCTTCCAGGCGTTTACAAATACGACAACAAGGCACCTTCTTAAGCAGGATTGCTCGGAGCTTATTTAGACAACCCGGCTAGATTCGGACAGAGCAAGAGCAGATCGATCGATGTCGCCGCGAGGGGAGTCAGGTGAAACGTCAGCTGGTGGCCGCTCTTCGCCATATGACTGGGCCCACAGCGACAAGGATCGCCGTTACAGCGGTGCTCGTTTTCGTTCTGTCCGGCTTGGGGCTGCTCCGACCGCTGCAGACCTTCTTGGAGGATCAACGATTCCATCTCGCGACGCGTCCGGCCACCGGCCAGCTTCTGCTTTGCGACATCGACGAGCCCAGTATTCGCGCCATGGGTGTCTGGCCCTGGAACCGGAAGGTCCATGCCGCCGTCCTCGACAAGCTTCGAGCGTTGGGGGCCGCCGACATCGCGTTCGACGTCGACTTCAGTTCACCCTCGGCGCCCGACGGCGATGCAGCCTTTGAAGAAGCCCTGAAGCGAGCCGACGGCAGTGCAATCCTCGCGGCGCTTGAGCAGCCCATCCAGAGCGGCTCGGGAACAAGGATCATCGAGAGCCGGCCGATACCGCGCTTCGCGGATCAAGGATTGGAAGCTTCGGTGAACGTCTTGCCGGATCCGGACGGGACGGTCCGGTGGTTTTCGCGCGGATACATGTTCGGTTCGGCCATGATGCCCTCCATGGCCACGTTCCTGGGCGCGCCATCAGGACGCGTGCAGGGTCGTTTTCTCATCGACTACGGGATCGATGCCCGTCAGCTCAGCCACATTTCCATCGCCGATTTGCTCAACGGCCTTGTTGACCCCACCCTGGTCCAAGGCAGAAAGGTCATCGTCGGCGCAGCCGCCGTCGAATTGCACGACATCTTCGAGGTCCCCCGGTTCGGAATGATGGCCGGTGCGGCGGTGCAGGCCCTTGCGGCCGAGAGCCTGCTGCAGGACCGGGCGTTGCAACCTGTTGGACCGATCGCAACCCTCGTCCTCACCGCTCTTCTGTTGGGGGCGGTCTGTCTCGGCGGCCGTCGATGCTCGTTCATGACGTTCATGGCGCTCTGCGCCGGGTTGGCGCTGGTGGTCGAAGCGAGCGCGATCGTCGTCCAGACCGTCACACCGCTTGTGCTCGTGACGGCCCCGCTTGACGGCGGAGCCCTCATCCTCGTCTTGATCGCCGTGGCGCAGGAGATCGCCGAGCGACGCCAAAAACTGCTCTCATCGCGTCAGACCGCCAACCGCCTGCGCGTGATGCTGGACAGGGTGGTAGCCGACAATATCGCGGGGATCGTCATCGTTGACCAGGATGGTCTCGTCCGCACCACGAGCGCAGCGGCGACCGCCATTCTCGGTGCGGATCTGGCCGATGCTTCAGGCCGACCATTCACGGACGTGCTTCCCCTGCCTCTCGCCGGGCTTCTCGCCAGCGCGGTTGCCGACGTGCACGCCGGGCGAACGCAACCAGCCTCCACATGCGAGATCGAAATCGAACCGGAGGGTCGGCCAGTCGTCCTGCTCAAGTGCGTCACGACGGTTTCGGAGATCACGGAAGCATCGCCGGCCGGATCGTCTGGCGTGAGCGGATATGCCATCTGCCTGACCTTTCAGGACATCACCGAGGAGAGACGCGCGCAGAAACTCCTCGAAAACATGGCGCGCGTCGACGCTCTCAGCGGACTTTCGAATCGCTCGGTGTTTCTTGCCGAGGTGGAAAATCGGCGAAGGCAGCATGCCGGCGGCTGGTCGGCGGTCATCCTCCTCGATATCGATCGATTCAAGCTGATCAACGACCGGCTCGGTCACGCTTCCGGCGACGCTCTGATCCGGGCGGTCGCCCTCCGCCTGCGGTCTCTCGTCCGGTCGGAGGATCTGCCCTCCCGGCTCGGCGCCGATGAGTTCGCCCTGGTCGTCAGCCGCACGACGCGAGCCGAGGTACAGGACGTCGCCGAGATGCTGAAAGACAGGCTTGCCGGCCTGTACGACATCGGCAGCTATCAGCCCTCGGTTGCCGTCAGCATAGGCCTCGTCGTCTTCGAGGGCCAGGGGACAACGGAGCTGATGACCTGTGTGGACGCGGCGCTCCACGCCGCCAAAGTCGCGGGAGGCGATTGCGTCCGACTTTATGACGACGCCATGAAGGCGGAGGCCGCAGAAGGCAAGCAAATCGCGGAGGATCTTCGCGTTGCGCTGGATCGAGGCGAGTTCGAGGTCGTGTATCAGCGACAGGTCGACGCCAGGACTGAGCGGATCATCGGCGTCGAGGCGCTGCTGCGCTGGAGACACCCCGAGCGGGGCTATGTTTCACCCGCGAGGTTCATTCCCGTCGCCGAGCGGACCGGTCTCATCGAACCCATCGGCGCCTGGGTTCTCGTGACGGCTTGTCGCGAGGTCTTGACGTGGCCCTCTTCGGTCAAGGTTTCCGTCAATCTCTCTGCGGTGCAACTCGCTCGTGCCAGTCTGCCCGACATGATCCTGGCGGTCTTGGCAGAGACCGGCCTTCCTCCGCATCGGCTCGATCTCGAACTCACCGAATCGCTGTTGATGAACAACGACGATCTGGTTCGAACCACGATTGCCCGCCTCCGTGCGGCGGGGGTCAGCATCTCGCTCGACGATTTCGGGACCGGGTATTCCTCGCTCAGTTACCTCCACACCTTCGCCATCGATAAGATCAAGATCGACCAGTCTTTCGTTCGGAATCTGGTCGGCAGCTCCTCGGCCAAAGCGATCATCCGCGCAGTGATCAGCCTCGCTCAGGCCCTCAGCCTTCGCGTCACCGCCGAAGGCGTCGAAACCGTCGAGCAGCTTCGCTTGCTGCAGCACATGGGCTGTGACGAGATCCAGGGCTACCTCCACGGCCGACCCGAGCCCTCGCCGGCGCTGCACGCGAGCCTCGCGGGCCAGAGCGCCGTGCGACATGTCTGTAGCGCAGCCTGAGAGTGTCCGGTCGGGTCGCAACGTCATCGGGATGACGCTGGCGGACCCAGAACCGAAGCGTCGGCGATTCGGGCGGATGACGCGGTTCTGCAGAAGCACGGGGCGGCCACTGCTGCTTCGACGAGGTTGCGCGCTAGTCGAGCGCGCGCAGCACCCGCCGCATCACCTTGCCGGAGCTCGTCATCGGCAGCGCGTCGACGAAGGCGACCTCGCGCGGGTATTCGTGCGCCGACAAGCGGCTGCGCACGAAGCGCTGGATGTCGGCGGCCAGATCGTCCGAGGCGGCGAAGCCGTCGCGCAGAACGATGAAGCTCTTCACGATTTCGGTCCGCAACGCGTCGGGCTTACCCACCGCGGCGGCGGCCGCAACGGCGGGATGGCGCAGCAGGCAATCCTCGATCTCCGACGGACCGATGCGGTAGCCCGACGAGGTGATGATGTCGTCGTCGCGGCCGAGGAAGGTGACATAGCCGTCGACGTCGGCCCGCGCCTGGTCGCCCGTTTGCATCCAGTCACCGATGAACTTTTTGGCCGTGGCTTCGGGCTGGTTCCAGTAGTGCAGGAACATCGCCGGGTCGGGTCGCGCCACGGCGATCTGTCCGACCTCGCCGGGCTCGCACGCCGTGCCGTCGTCGCGGATCACCGCCACGCGATGCCCCGGCACGGCGCGCCCGATGGCTTCCGGGCCGGGTGACGCCGAGCTTGGCGCAGGATGCGAGCACGTAGTTGCACTCGGTCTGCCCGAACACCTCGTTGATCGCGAGGCCTAGCGCCTCCCGACCCCAGGCGAAAGTCTCGGCGCCGAGCGGCTCGCCCGCCGACGTGATGGTGCGCAGATCGAGCGCGAAGCGGCCGCGCGGGTTTTCCACAGTGCGCAGCATGCGAAGCGCCGTGGGCGGGATGAAGGCGTTGCGGATGCCCTGCTCCGCCATGAACGCGAAGGCGGCTTCGGGTTCGAACCGTTCAACGCGCCGGGCCACCACCGGCACGCCGAAATGCAGGCTCGGCAGCAGCGCGTTGAGAAGCCCGCCGGCCCAGGCCCAATCGGCCGGCGTCCACATCAGGTCGCCAGGGCGCGGAAAGAACTCGTGGCTGAACTGGATTCCGGGCAGGTGGCCGGGCAACACGCGATGGGCATGCAGCGCACCTTTCGGCTGGCCGGTGGTGCCGGAGGTGTAGATCATCAGCGCCGGATCATCCGCCAAGGTGCGGGTCGGCTGGAAATCGGCCGGCTGCCGCTCGAGCAGCGCGGCATAGCCGAGCGTAACCCCGTCGGATCCATCGATCGAGATCACGGTCTCGAGGGTGGCCGGGCGTGGAACAATCGACGCAACGCGCGCCGCGCCCGCCGCATGCGTGATCACGACCCTGGTGCCCGAATCGATCAGGCGGTAGCTCAGCGCGTCGACGCCGAAAACGGAGGCCAGCGGCACCGCGATGGCGCCGAGCTTGTAGATCGCGACATGGGCGACCACGGCCTCGCGCGTTTGCGGCAGCAGCACCGCCACTCGATCCCCGCGCATCACGCCGAGGCATCGCAAGGCGCGCGCCAGCTTGTTCGGATTCGGCCCGCAACTCGGCGAAACGTCGTGATGGTCCGGCGGTTCGTCCCGTCGACGTCGATCAGGGCTGCGCGATCGGGCGCAAGCGCGGCCCAGCGGTCGCACACGTCCACGCCAATGTTGTAGAGCCGCGGGATGTCCCAGCGGAAGGCGTCCTGGACAAAACGGAAATCATCGAGCCCGGGAAGGTGCATGGCAACCGAGCTTGATCCGGATCCTCGTCGCAGCGCCGTCATGCGACGTCGACACACGGGACCGCACAGGGCGCCGATCTTGATTTGGATCGCGTTCGGTTGCAATGCACAATTTAGAACTGGATCAGCATCGGGTTAATTGGACCTTCGGTCAGCGCCGGGGGCCGCGAGGTGGAACGTGTCGCAGGCGGAGCTTCCCTATCGGCCGAACGTCGGCATCGCGCTGTTCAACCGCAGCCGGTCTGGTGTTTGCCGGCATGGCGCTCAACGAGGGGCCGGAAGTCGTGGCCGAGGGCTTCGAATGGCAGATGCCACAGGGCGGCATCGATCCCGACGAGGACATCGAGGCCGCGGCGCGACGAGAACTCTTCGAGGAGACCGGCATCACGGATGTGGCCTTCATGGCCGCCACCGAAACCTGGTGGAGCTATGACTTCCCGCTATACGACGGGCCGCCGCATTCGCTGAGCGGCTTCCGGGGCCAGACCCAGCGCTGGGTGGCGTTCCGCTATCGCGGTGACGATGACGCGATCAACGTCACCGAGCCGGCGAGCGGCCTGCGGCCGGAGTTCTCGGCCTGGGCCTGGATGCCGCTCGCCGATCTGCCGGTTCTGGTCATGCCGCACAAGCGCGAGACCTACTCGGCGGGTGGCCGAGGCTTTCCGGGTCTTCGCGGCCTAGCTTTGCAGCCAACGCCAACGTACGCCGCTAAACGACCACGATGCCGGAATGCTTTGCCTTGTCGTCCGGCTCGACATGGATCGAGACGGCCGTATTGGGGATCTCCGCTCGCAGCGCGCGTTCGAGGCGGTCGCAGATGTCGTGCGCGCCCGATACGGTCATGTTGCCGGCCACCACCAGATGGAACTCGATGAACGTCATCTTGCCGGCACGGCGTGTCTTGACGTCGTGAGCCTCGACCGCGCCCTTGGCATTGCACGAGATCAGTTCGCGCACCCGTGCCAGGTCCGTCTCCGGAACGGCCTCGTCCATCAGCCCGCTGACGCTCTCCTTCATGATGCGCCAGCCCATCCAGAGCACGTTGAGGGCCACAAGGCCGGCGATGATCGGATCGAGCTGCGCAATCCCGGTCGACGAACACCGCTGCGACGCCGATGACAACGCCGACCGACGACAGCACGTCGGTGAACAGGTGGCGCCCGTCGGCAATCAGGGCCGGGGACATGTGCTTGCGCCCTTCATGCACCAGGAACCAAGCCCAGGCAGCGTTGATCAGGCTGCCGATCGAACTGACCCCTAGGCCCATCACGGGCGCCTGGAGCGGCTGCGGATCGAAATAGCCGAAGTAAGCCTCGCGCATGATCGCGCAGGCCGCGACCACGATCAGCACGCCCTCGACCACAGCCGAAAGGTACTCGGCCTTGCTATGACCGTAAGGGTGGTTCGCGTCGGCCGGTTGCGCGGCGATGCGGAGGGCGACGAGAGCCGCGATCGCGGTGGCGACGTTGACGATGCTTTCGAGCGCATCCGACAGCAGGGCCACGCTGCCTGTCAGGGCATAGGCAGCATATTTGACGCCGAGCACCACCACGCTGACCACGATGCTGCCGAATGCAATGCGCTGCAGCCGATCCATCGGCGACCTTCCTGCCTTTCGCTCGACCGTCGAGACCCGAAGGGCGGTCGTGCTATAGCACGGTGGGAACCCCGGCAAGGCGCCGAAGGCCGCCGCCGGCGAGGACTGAAGAGGACAGATGCCGCGTAAGATCATCATCGACACCGATCCCGGCCAGGATGACGGCGTCGCGATCCTCCTGGCCCTAAGTTCGCCCGAGGACGTCGACGTGCTCGGTGTGGTGGCGGTGGGCGGCAACGTTCCGCTAGCGCGAACCTCCGGCAATGCCCGCAAGGTCGTGGAGCTGTCGGGCCGCACGGACGTGCCCGTCTTCGCCGGCTGCGCTCGGCCGATGATGCGCAAACCCGTGACGGCCGAGCATGTTCATGGCGAGACGGGACTCAACGGCATCGACCTGCCGGATCCCGCTGTGCCGCTGCAAGCTCAGCATGGGGTGGATTTCATCATCGATGCGATTCGCGCCGACGAGCCGCAATCGGTGACGCTCTGCACGCTCGGGCCCGCTGACCAACGTTGCCATGGCTCTCGTCAAGGCGCCCGATATCGTGCCGCGCATCCGCGAGATCGTCAGCATGGGGGGCGCCTATTTCGAGGTCGGCAACATCACACCGGCCGCCGAATTCAACATCTATGTCGATCCGGAAGCGGCGGACGTCGTGCTGTCGAGCGGCATCCCGGTGACGTTGCTGCCGCTCGATGCCACCCATCAGGTGCTCAACACGCACGAGCGGCTCGGCCGAATCGGCGCACTCGGCACCCGGTGCGGAAGGGCGGTCGCGGCGCTTCTCGGCTTTTCGGAACGTTTCGACCTCGAAAAGTATGGCTGGAACGGGGCGCCGCTGCACGACCCGAACGTCATCGCCTATCTGATCGACCCGACGCTGTATCAGGGTCGCCACATCAATGTGACGATCGAGACCGCGAGCCCGCTCACCCTGGGCATGACGGTGGCGGATTATTGGCGGGTCACCCAACGGCCAGCCAATTGTCAGTACATGCGGAGCGCCGACGCAGAGCGCATTTACGCGCTGCTCACGGAGCGGCTGGCGCGGCTCCCGTGAACTGGGCGGTCGCCCCGAGGGCCAGCCCTGCTCGGGACCGACCGAAGCGCTGAGACAATGCGATGGGCGGTATCAGCAGAAAGGAACCTGATGGCGCAGCGGATCGAAGACTATGCCCTGATCGGCAATTGCGAGAGCGCGGCGCTGGTCGGACGCGATGGCTCGATCGATTGGCTCGGACTGCCGCGCTTCGATTCGCCAGCCTTCTTTGCGGCGCTGCTCGGCACCGAGGACAACGGCTTCTGGCGCATCCGTCCTGTGTCTGAAGCGGCGACCGTTACGCGAAAGTACCGCAAGAACACCCTGGTTCTGGAGACCAAGTTCGAGACGCCCGACGGAACGGTGCTGCTGATCGACTGCATGGGCCGACGCGACGGGCACGCCGACGTGGTGCGCCTCGTTCGCGGCCTCAGCGGCTCGGTGAAGATGCGGATGGATCTGGTCATCCGCTGTGAATACGGCGTCGTCGTCCCGTGGGTCAGCCGCCTTGATGACGGCCGCATCGCGGCCGTGGCTGGTCCGGAACGGATCGTGCTCGATACGCGGCGTCGAGACACGCGGCGAAGATTTGAGCACCGTCGCCGAGTTCACGGTCGAGGAGGGCGACGAGGCTTCATTCGTGCTCACCTGGTCACCGTCCTTCAGGCCCGTGCCCGACCGGTTTTCGGCAGGCGAGGTGATCGAGCGCGCCACCTGGGGCTGGCGCGAGTGGTTCGCAAAGCGCGGCCAGCACGTCGCAACCGAATGGGACGATGCGGTTGCACGGTCGCTCTTCACGCTCAAGGCGCTCACCCATTTCGAGACGGGCGGCATCGTCGCGGCGCCGACCACATCGCTGCCCGAACAGCTCGGGGGCGGCCGCAACTGGGACTACCGCTACTGCTGGCTGCGAGATGCGACGCTGACGCTCTACGCGCTCGTCGATTCCGGGTTCCTCAACGAGGCGGTCGCCTGGCGATCCTGGCTGCTGCGCGCGGTCGCCGGTTCACCCGGCCAGATGCAGATCATGTACGGCGTTGCCGGTGAGCGGCGCCTGCCGGAGTTCGAGCTGCCGTGGCTTGCCGGCTACGAAGGCTCACAGCCGGTGCGGGTCGGCAATGCGGCGGCGGAACAATTGCAACTCGACGTCTACGGCGAGGTGCTCGGCGCGATGTATCAGGCGCGTCGGCTTGGCATGGTGCACGACGCCGCCGGATGGCAGCTCGAACGCAAGCTCGTCGAACATCTGCAGAAGATCTGGCGAAACCCGGACGAGGGCATCTGGGAGGTCCGCGGGGGTCGCAAGCATTTCGTTCATTCCAAGGTGATGGCCTGGTCGGCCTTCGACTGCGCCATCCGATCGGCAGAGGAATTCACGCTCGAAGCACCTCTCGACGAATGGCGCGCCGAGCGCGACGCCATCCACGCCGAGGTCTGCGCGAAGGGCTTCGACCCGGAGCAGAACAGCTTCACCCAGTCCTATGGTGCCAAGCCGCTCGACGCGAGCCTGCTGCTGCTCCCCCTTGTCGGCTTTCTTCCGGCCGACGATCCGCGCATCGTCGGCACGGTCGCGGCGATCGAGAAGAACCTGCTGCGGGATGGTTATGTCGCCCGTTACGATACCGGCACATCGGTCGATGGCCTCGTCGGGACACGAGGGCACCTTCCTGCCCTGCTCGTTCTGGCTCGTCGATGTGTACACGTTGATGGGCCGAAAAGACGAGGCGCGAGTGATGTTCGAGCGCCTGATCGGCCTGTGCAACGACGTGGGGCTGCTCTCGGAGGAATATGACGTGGCGGCCAAGCGCCAGGTCGGCAACTTCCCGCAGGCTTTCACGCATGTCGGGCTCGTGAACAGCGCGCACAATCTCGCCCGGGCTTACGGGCCCGCCCAGCACCGCGCAGACTGCGCCTCCGGAGCTGGTGGAGTACCGCGGATTCGGCGGTTGACCCGCTCAGCGTGACGATGACCGACGGCTCAGGGAGCCTTCTTTGCAGTCAGGTCGATCGACACGTCGACATCGAGCGCGACATACTGGTCCGTCGCCCACGCCCCTTGGCCGACGCCGAACGCCGTTCGCGTCAGCTTGGCGGTCCCGACTGCGTGCGCCACGTCGCCGTTCACCGTCAGCGCAAAAGGCAGCACGATGTCCTTGCTGATGCCACGAATGGTGAGCTTGCCGGTCGTCTCGAACTTGTCACCACCCTTCGGCGCGAAGCCTGTCGCCTCGAAGGTCGCAGTCGGGAACTTCGCTGCAGCGAACCAATCGTCACCGGGCAACGCCTCGTCGCGCTGCGTATCGGCTGTGGCGGCGCTTCCGGTGCTCGACGGTGATTGCCACATGTGCGGCCTCAGGCTTCGCCGGGTCATAGTCGATCGTTCCGGTCCAGGTCTTGAAGGTCCCGGAAAAGGGCTGGTCCGTCTGGGTGCCAGTAAAGCCAAGCTTGCTCGCGGCCGGGTCGATCGTCCAGGTCGCGGCTATACACCGGGGCGCTCCCGAGCATCAGCAGCGTCGAGAGGGTGGCAAGTCTTCATCATCGAATAGGTTCTCCAGGGAGAGGCCGACGCCGCAGGCCTGGCACCATGCGGGCCAGAATGTCATCCCGGAGCACGATGTGGTGGCGCAGCGCCGCGGCGGCGTGCAGCAGGACGAGCGCAATCAGCAGGTAAGCGCCGTAGGCGTGCACCCATTTCGCGACGGCTTCCCAATAGGGCTTGTCAGCGATGCCCGTCAGCCACGGCATGTGCGGCCAGGGCACGACGCCGAACAGCACCGTCGGCAAATTGAAAGGCGACACTGAGACCATGGCCCAGCCGACGAGCGGCAACCCGATCATCAGGATGTAGAGCAGCACGTGGGTGGAATGGGCCGCGCTCTTCTCAAGTCCGGGCATGTCGTCCGGCAGCGCCGGCGGCTGATGGGCGAGCCGCCAGACAAGACGAAGCAAGGCCACGATCAGGATCGTGATGCCGATGGACTTGTGCAACTGGTAGAACTTGAACTGCGTCATGCGGGCCAGGCCCGCATGGGTCATCGTCAAACCGAGCACGACCTGAGCCGTCAGGCCCAGCGCCAGCAGCCAGTGCAGCGCCTGAGCGACTGCTGTGTACCGGGGCGTGGAACGGGCGGCGAGCATCGGAGGTGCCGGTCAGGCTTCAGCCCTGCTTTTCGAAGGGCGCGCTGATCGAGAGATCGACTTCGTCGCCGATCATCGGCAGGTATTTGTTGACGCCGAATTCGGAGCGCTTGATCTTGCCCGACACCTCGAAACCGACGGTCAGCTTCTTGTTGAACGGATTCGGCCCCGCGCCATAGAACTTGGCATCGAGCGTAACCGGCTTGGTCACCCCGTGCAGGGTGAGGTCGCCCACCACCTTGGCCGTGGTGGCGCCGGTCTTTTCGATCTTCGTCGATTTGAAAGTGATCTGGGGATATTTGCCCGCGTCGAGCCAGTCGGCGCTCTTGAGTTCACCGGTCAGCTTGTCGCTCGGGGTGTAGACGCTATCCGTCGACACCGTCACGTCGATCTTGCTGTCGGACGGCTTGGCCGGATCGAGATTGAGCGAGCCGGCAGTCGCGTTGAAGTCTCCGGAATAGGTTGTGAAACCGAAATGATTCACGCTGAAGCGCACCCGAGTGTGGCTCGGCTCGACGCCATAGGCACCCTTCTCGACCTTCGCCGGGTCGGGCAGGCCGGGCGTACCCGGGGCTTCCGCCAGAGCGGTCCCGACAACGACGACGGTGAGCATGGCGGCGGCGGAATATTTGAGCATGTGGGCTCCATCAGAGCTGCGGCGAGACGTGACGTCCGCCTTCACGCTGCAGATAGCGGAGCCGAACTGCCGGAAAAACTGCAATAATGTTGGTCGCAACCAACAGTTCCGTCGATAGGCGCGCGTGGCCACCTCTGGGATCGAAGGGGTGTCGTGCTACGTTCCCGATCAGTCGCGCGCCGGCTCCCGGCCGATCCCGACGTAGGTGAACCCGCGCCGCCGGACGTCCTCCGGACGGTACACGTTGCGTAAATCCACGAACACGCGGTCGGCCAAAATGGCGGCGAGCTTCGGGAAGTCGAGTGCCCGATATTCGTTCCATTCCGTGACCAGCACCAGCGCCGACGCACCCTCGGCGCAATCGTACGGGTCGTCGCAGAACACGACGCCCGGGAGGAGCGCCCGCGCCACCGCCATGCTTTCGGGATCGGTGGCTCGGATCGTCGCGCCCGCGGCTTGCAGGGCCGGCACGATGTCGAGGGCCGGTGCGTCGCGCATGTCGTCGGTGTTCGGCTTGAAGGCGAGACCCAACAAGGCGATGGATTTGCCCTGCACCGATCCGCCGCAAGCCGCGATGATGCGCGCCGCCATGCTCTTCTTGCGGGCCGCGTTGACCGCAGCCACGGTCTCGACGATGCGCAGCGGCGACTCGGCTTCCTGCGCGGTTCGCACGATCGCCAGCGTGTCCTTCGGAAAGCACGAGCCCCCGTATCCCGGCCCGGCGTGCAGGAATTTCGAACCGATCCGATTGTCGAGCCCGATGCCGCGCGCAACGTCCTGCACGTCGGCGCCGACCTTTTCGCAAAGGTCGGCGATTTCGTTGATGAAGGTGATCTTGGTGGCAAGAAACGCGTTCGCTGCGTATTTCGTCAGCTCGGAGGTCCGCCGGCTGGTAAACAGGATGGGCGACTTGTTGAGGTAGAGTGGACGGTAGAGCTCGGCCATGACGTCCCTGGCGCGCGGGTCGTCGGTCCCGACCACGATCCGGTCTGGGCGCTTGAAATCGGAAATCGCGGCTCCCTCGCGCAAAAACTCCGGATTCGAGACCACGGCGAAGTCGGCATCCGGCCGGATCTCGCGGATGATCCGCTGGACCTCGTCACCGGTGCCGACAGGAACCGTCGATTTGGTCACCACGACCGTGAAGCCGCCCATGGCAGCGGCGATCGAGCGGGCCGCGGCATGAACGTAGCTGAGGTCGGCGTGGCCGTCGCCGCGCCGTGACGGCGTGCCGACCGCGATGAACACCGCCTCGGCATCGCGAACCGCGGCGTCGAGGTCGGTCGTGAAGAACAGCCGTTCGTCGCGCACGTTGCTGGCCACGAGATCCTCGAGACCGGGCTCGAAAATCGGGATCCTGCCCGCCCGCAGCCCGGCGATCTTCTGCTCGTCGAGATCGACGCAGGTGACCTTGTGCCCGAAGTCCGCGAAGCAGGCGCCTGAAACGAGGCCGACATAGCCCGAACCGATCATCGCAACGTGCATGAGATGTCCTCAGCCGCCGATGTTGAAGGCCGCCAACGCCGCCATGTTCACGATGTCCGTGTCCTTGGCGCCGAGCGGCACGATCTGCACCGGCCGATCGAGACCGACGATCAGAGGTCCAATCAGCGTGGCCCCGCCGAGCTCCTTGAGCATGTGGGTCGAAATCGACGCCGAATGAAAGGCCGGCATGATCAAGACGTTGGCGGTGTCCGACAGGCGGCAGAACGGATAGGACGCCATCCGCTCGCGATTGAGCGCCACATCGGCTGCCATCTCGCCGTCGTACTCGAAGTCGACGTGCTGTGCGTCGAGGATTTCGACCGCTTCCTGCACACGCTTGGTCCGGTCGCCGGGGGGATGGCCGAAGGTCGAGAAGGCCAGCAGCGCAACGCGCGGCTCGTAACCCAGCCGCCGTGCAACGCCGGCAGCCTCGACCGCAATGGCCGCGATTTCCGGTGCCTCGGGCAATTCGCAGATGGCGGTGTCGGCGACCAACACGGTTCGTCCCCGCGCGACCATCATCGAGACTGCCCATCAGGCGATGGCCCGGACGGTGGTCGATGACGCGGCGGATCTCCTCGAGCGCGATCGAGAAATTCCGGGTGACGCCCGTCACCATCGCATCGGCGTCACCGTTGGCGATCATCGCCGCCGCGAAGTGGTTGCGGTCCTGGTTGATCAGGCGCTGGCAGTCGCGCATCAGAAAGCCCTGGCGCTGCAGACGCTCGTAGAGGAACTGCGCGTACACGGCGTTTCGGCTCGACAAGGCGGCATTGTGGATCTCCACCCCCTTGATATCGTCGAGATCCAATCCGGCGGTCGCGGCATTCGCCTTGATGCGATCCTGCCGCCCGACCAGGATCGCGGTACCGAGGCCCTGCGCCACGAACGAAACCGCGGCGCGCATCACCTGCTCCTCCTCGCCCTCGGCGAAGACGACTCGCTTGGGGAAGCGCCGCGCCCGCTCCATCACACGCTGCAAGGCCCCGGCGACCGGGTCGCGCCGGGCCGAGAGCTGCGCCTTGTAGGCGTCGAAATCGACGATCGGTCGCCGTGCCACGCCGCTGTCCATTGCGGCGCGAGCGACGGCGGGCGGAATGGTGTGGATCAGACGCGGATCGAACGGAACCGGGATGATGTAATCGCGCCCGAACCGCGGCCGGCTCCCCTGGTAGGCTGCCGCCACCTCGTCCGGCACGTCCTCGCGCGCGAGGTCCGCGAGCGCATGGACCGCCGCAATCTTCATTTCCATGTTGATCGTCGTGGCGCGGGCATCGAGGGCACCCCGGAAGATGTATGGAAAACCAAGAACGTTGTTGACCTGGTTGGGGTAGTCCGAACGCCCGGTCGCCACGATGGCATCGTCGCGGACCGCGTGCGCCTCCTCCGGCGTGATCTCCGGATCCGGATTGGCCATAGCGAAGATGATCGGGTTCGGCGCCATCGACCGGACCATATCGGCGGTGAGCGCACCCTTCGCGGACAAGCCGAAGAAGATGTCCGCCCCGTCCATGGCGTCGGCCAGCGAGCGTTTGCCGGTCTCGACCGCATGGGCCGACTTCCACTGGTTCATGCCCTCGGTGCGGCCGCGGTAGACGACACCCTTGGTGTCGCAAAGCAGCACATTCTCGGGCGCGAAGCCCATCGCCTTGATGAGGTCGAGGCAGGCGATGCCGGCGGCCCCTGCCCCGTTGCAGACGAGCTTGGTCTCGCGAATGTGCCGGCCGGTGAGCTTGATGGCGTTCAGCATCCCGGCCGCGGCAATGATCGCGGTGCCGTGCTGATCGTCATGGAACACCGGAATGTCCATGAGCTCGCGCAGCCGCTCTTCGATGACGAAACACTCGGGAGCCTTGATGTCCTCGAGATTGATGCCGCCGAAGGACGGGCCGAGATATCGGACGCTGGCAATGAAGGCGTCGGCGTCCTCCGTGTCGACCTCGAGGTCGATCGAGTCGATGTCGGCGAAGCGCTTGAACAGCACCGCTTTGCCTTCCATCACCGGTTTTGACGCCAGCGCGCCAAGGTTGCCGAGGCCCAGGATGGCCGTGCCGTTCGAGATCACAGCCACCATGTTGCCGCGGGATGTATATTCGAAAGCCAGCGAGGGCTGCTCTGCGATGGCCTTCACCGGCACGGCCACGCCGGGGGAATAGGCGAGCGACAGATCGCGCTGCGTCGCCATCGGCTTGGTCGGTACGATCTCCAGCTTCCCGGGCCTGCCGCGGGAATGGAACTGAAGCGCCTCCTGGTCCGTGATCGTGGGCCGTTTCGGGCGACGGGGGCCGTTTTCGGTCATGCAGGCTCGGCTCTGCGGAACGCAACCGCGTGGAGGGTCGTGTTAAGCACGGGGTCACACCAACTTACAAGGGATCGAGCCGGCCTGGCGCCCGGGGGAGCGACCGTTCTGCGGGAAAGTGCTGGCGAGGGCGTGGCTCGGATTTTACAAGCGGACGGCCCCAACTTGACTTAAGCATGGCTGTTGAAGAACATCGAGGTACGCCTGTAGGCATATCTGCGTCTGCAGATTAGTTTGGGTCTCGGACGGAGCGCTAAAGCGGTGCGGTCAAACACGCACCGAATTTGCATCCCTCTCCTTGGCCCCGAGCCGGTTCAGGACGACGAAGCTCGGAACCGGTGGCAGCTTTCAGAATGGGCGGATGGATGAAACGTTTGGACAAGGCGCACCCGCATCTGTTCCGCCACCTCTGCTCCGGCCTGTTACTCGTCTGGTCCCAGACAGCCGTTCTTGCGCAGGCAGCCCCGCCGCCGGTCTCCGTCGCCAAGCCCGTGGTCAAGGAGATCGTCGAGCACGACGACTTCATCGGGCGCTTCGACGCGGTCGACACCGTCGATCTGCGCGCCCGGGTGTCCGGCTATCTCGACAGGGTTCATTTCGCCGACGGCGCCCTCGTCAAGAAGGGCGACCTGCTCTTCACCATCGACCAGCGGCCCTATCAGCGATGCCCTCGACGATGCGAAGGCGGCAGTCGCCTCGGCGCAGGCCAGCGTCGATTTCGCCGCGACCGATCTCGAGCGCGCCGACGCGCTGCGCCAAGTCCGGCAACATCACCGGAGCAGATCGCCGACCAGCGCCGGCAGTCGGCGCTCGTCGTCCCGCGCCGCGCTCGACCGGGCCCAGGCCGCGCTCGAGCCGCGCCAAGCTCGACATGGAGTTCACCGAGATCCGCGCGCCGATCGCGGGCCGCATCTCGCGGCGTCTCGTCTCGGTCGGCAATCTCGTCAACGCCAACGACACGCTGCTCAGCACGATCGTGTCGCTCGACCCGATCCAGTTCTATTTCGACGCCGACGAGCGCTCGTTCCTCGACTACCTGCAGCGATCTGGTCCCCGGCGCCGACCCGGCCAAGGCGGGCTCGCGCGACGTGCTCGTGGCGCTGACCGGCGAGAGCCGAGCCGACCCACAAGGGCCACATCGACTTCGTCGACATCCGGCTCGACCAGGCCAGCGGCACGATGCGGGGCCGCGCTGTGTTCGCCAACAAGGACCTGTCGCTCACGCCCGGCCTGTTCGGCCGCATCACGCATCGCGGGCTCGCAAGCCCTACAAGGGCGTGCTGGTGCCCGACGAGGCGCTCGGCACCGACCAGGACCGCCGCATCGTCTACGTGGTCGGCGCCGACAACAAGGTCGCGCACGAAGGTCGTGCGGCCGGGCCCGCGCATCGACGGCTATCGGGTGATCCGCGAGGGCCTGAAGGGCGACGAGACGATCGTGATCAACGGCCTGATGCGCGTGCGCCCCGGCATCGAGGTGCAGCCGAAGATGACCGAACTGCCGCCGTCCCGCGAGCCCTCGGACGGATAGGCGCATCCCGATGAAGTTCTCCCACGCCTTCATCGAGCGGCCGATCTTCGCGACCGTGCTGGCCCTGCGTGCTCGTCATCGTCGGCGGCATCGCCTATTTCGGCCTGCCGATCGCCCAATATCCCGAGATCGCGCCGCCCACCATCGTGGTGCGGGCGAGCTATCCGGGCGCCGACGCCAAGACGGTCGCCGCAACGGTCGCGACGCCGATCGAGCAGGAGATCAACGGCGTCGAGAACATGATCTACATGTCGTCCTATTCGACGGGCGACGGCAACGTCTCGATCACCGTCACCTTCAAGCTCGGCACCAACCTCGATACGGCGCAGGTGCTGGTGCAGAACCGCGTCGCCATCGCGACGCCGCGCCTGCCCGACGAGGTGAAGCGCCTCGGCGTCACGACGCTCAAATCCTCGCCCGACCTGATGATGGTCGTGCACATGCTCTCGCCCGACAACACCTTCGACCAGCTCTACGTCTCGAACTACGCCCGCAACAACGTGCGCGACGAGCTGCTGCGGCTCGACGGCGTCGGCGACCTCACCATCTTCGGCGAGCGGCAATATTCGCTGCGCGTCTGGCTCGATCCCGACAAGCTCTCGGCCTTCGGCATGACGTCGGGCGACGTGGTCAGGGCCATCCAGGAGCAGAACGTCCAGGTCTCGGGCGGCGCGCTCGGCCAGGAGCCGGTCAGCAAGGGCAGCGCCTTCCAGCTCACCGTGACCACGCAGGGGCGGTTCGACGATCCGCGCCAGTTCCGCAGCATCATCGTGCGCTCGACACCGGACGGGCGGCTCGTGCGGGTGCAGGACGTGGCGCGCGTCGAGCTCGGCGCGCAGGACTATTTCACCAACTCCTACCTCGACGGCAAGCCGGCCGTCGCCCTGGCGATCTTCCAGCGGCCCGGCCACCAATGCGCTCGACACCGCCGGCGAGATCATCGCCACGATGAACAAGCTGAAGCAGAACTTCCCGCCGGGCCTCGACTACCAGATCGTCTACAACCCGACCGACTTCATCCGGGAATCGGTCCGCGAGGTCTACAAGACGCTGTTCGAGGCGGTGCTCCTCGTCGTCATCGTGGTGATCGTCTTCCTGCAGAGCTGGCGCACCGCGATCATCCCGATCATCGCGATTCCGGTGTCGCTGATCGGCACCTTCGCCGCCATGACGGCGCTCGGCTTCTCGCTCAACACGCTGACGCTGTTCGGCCTGGTGCTCGCCATCGGCATCGTGGTCGACGACGCCATCGTGGTGGTCGAGAACGTCGAGCGCAACATCGAAGCAGGGCATGGCGCCGCGCGACGCCGCCCACAAGACCATGGACGAGGTCGGCGGCGCGCTGGTCGCCATCGCGCTGGTGCTCGTCGCGGTCTTCGTGCCGACCGCCTTCATCCCCGGCATCTCGGGGCAGTTCTACCGGCAGTTCGCGCTGACCATCGCGGTCTCGACCGTGATCTCGGCCTTCATCTCGCTGACCTGTCGCCGGCGCTCGCCGCGATCCTGCTGAAGCCGGTCGATCACAGGGCGCAGGCCGCGGAACCCGGTCAGCCGGTTGTTCGGCTGGCTGGCGGGCGGCTTCAACCGCGGCTTCGAGCACACCTCGAACGGCTACGCGCGCAGCGTCGGCGTCGCTGGTCGCGGCGCAAGATCATCGTCCTGCCGGTCTATGCCGGGCTGCTGGCCGGCACGGTGTGGGTCCGCCAACCACGTGCCGAGCGGCTTCATCCCGGCGCTCGACCAGGGCTACGCGATCGTCGTCGTGCAACTGCCCGACGGCGCGTCGCTGTCGCGCACCGACGCCGTGGTGCGACGCGTCTCCGACATCGCGCGCGACACGCCGGGCGCCCTCAACGCGGTGGCCTTCGCGGGCTTCTCGGCCGCGACCTTCACCAATGCCACCAACGCGGCCGCCGTCTTCGTGCCCTTCAAGCCCTTCGAGGAGCGGCTGAAGGCCGGGCAGACCGGCAATTCCATCATCAAGGACCTGTTCGGCCGCATGCAGGCGATCGAGGAGGCCTTCATCATCGTGGTCGCGCCGCCGCCGGTCCGCGGCATCGGCAGCACCGGCGGCTTCAAGATGCAGGTGCAGGAGAAGATCGGCGCCGAGGTCGGGCGCGTGCTGGCCTCGACCTACGAACTGATGGGCAAGGCGCGGACCAGACCCGAAGCTCGCGGGCGTCTACACGACCTTCTCGAACGGCTCGCCGCAGATCTATCTCGCGATCGACCGGCAGAAGGCGCAGGTGCTGAACGTGCCGATCGCCAACATCTTCGAGACCCTGCAGGACAATCTCGGCACCGCCTACGTGAACGACTTCAACGCGTTCGGCCGCGTCTACCAGGTGCGGGCGCAGGCCGACCAGCAGTTCCGCCTCGACGAGAACGACATCAACCAGCTGAAGGTCCGCTCGTCGAACGGCGCGCTGGTGCCGCTCGGCACGCTGGCCGAGGTCCAGTTCGTGAGCGGCGCCGACCTGATCCAGCGCTACAACATGTACACCTCGGTGCCGCTGCAGGGCGGCCCCGCGCCCGGCGTCTCATCCGGGCGAGGCGCTCGACGAGATGGAGAAGCTCGCCAAGGAGACCCTGCCGGCCGGCATGGACACGCAATGGACCGAACTCGCCTTCCAGGAGCGCGCGACCGGCTCGACGGCCGGCTTCATCTTCGGGCTCTCGGTGCTGTTCGTGTTCCTCGTGCTCGCGGCGCAATACGAGAGCTGGACGCTGCCGCTCGCCATCATCCTGATCGTGCCGATGAGCGTGCTGTCGGCCCTCGTCGGCGTCATGATCCGCGGCCAGGACAACAACATCCTGACCCAGATCGGCCTCGTGGTGCTGGTCGGCCTCGCGGCCAAGAACGCCATCCTGATCGTCGAGTTCGCGCGCGACGCCGAAGCTGCGCGACGGCAAGGGACCCGATCCCGGCCGTGATCGAGGCCTGCCGGCTGCGGCTGCGGCCGATCCTGATGACGGCCTTCGCGTTCATCCTCGGCGTCGTGCCGCTCGCCATCGCGACCGGCCCGGGCGCCGAGATGCGGCAGGCGCTCGGCACCGCGGTGTTCTTCGGCATGCTCGGCGTGACCTTCTTCGGTCTGTTCCTGACGCCGGTGTTCTACGTGGCGATCCGCTGGCTGGTGCTGCGGTTCGGCAAGGCGCCCGCCCAGCGTCGTCAGCCGGTCGAAAAAGCAGCCTGAGGTTCAAGCCGCTCGGCTTCCCGCTCAGGGCTGCGCACCGGCGGCGGCCGGCTGAGGGTGTCCCGCTGAATCGAGTGCCGAAACGTCCGGCACGCTCTTGTCGAAGCGGATCCGGCAACGAACGCCGGCAGGGATGCTCAATTGGGGATTGGGGAGCTTGAGGCGGACCCCGAAGGTCCCGCTCGCCGCATCATAGACGCGATCGATCACGTCGATCTGCGCTCGATACGTGCCCTCGATCGGCGGCTCCGGCCGGATCGAACCGAAATCGCCGACCGCCAGGCGCCCATGCAGGGCGATCGGGACGAAGGTTTCCACGTCGAGCGTATCGAGCGCCGCGATGGTCACGGCCTGCAACTGCTCGGTCCAGAACTCGCCCGGCGACAGCTTGCGCTCGGTAACGACGCCGTCGATGGGGCTTCGAATGGTGCGCTGCTCGAGCACGGCCAGCGCGCGTTCGTATTCGAGCTTGTCCACCCCCTGGTCGAACTGCGCCTCGGCCAGATCCTGCTTGGCTAGGGCGAGATCGGTCTCGGCCTCGTCAAGCGTGTTGTCGGCGACGATCTTGCTTACGTTCAGCACCTTGCTCCGGTCCCGCTTGCGCGTGAGGAACTCGATTTTCGCCATTCTGGCCGCGATCTTGGCGATGCTTTCGCTCTTGCGCTGCGCCAAGGCCGTGTTGGCCTGCTCGACCTCCGATCGCAGCCGGGCGATTACGTCGCCGCGGTGAACGATGTCGCCGCGGTCCACAAGGACCTCTTCGATGACGCCGGTGACGGGCGAACTGAGGTGAACCTCTTTCGAGGGTTTCAGCACACAATCATATTCGCCCGGCGCGCGATCGGCCGTGAACGCAGAGACTTGAGCCCCGGCAGTTTGCTGGTGAAATCCGATAGACGCCGCCGCCACGAACGCGAGCCTCGAGCGAGCCCACATGAGGCGGCGCTTCCTGCTCGCAGCGTTGCCCGCCCGATCCGAACGGCGATGTCCTGAAAGCATCAAGCAAGCAACTCTTTCGTTTTCACGGCCAAGCTTAAGTTTCGGCCGCCTAACGTTAGGAAAGCGGGTCGAGGTTCAAGCACAAGGCCTGCCTCGGCAAAAAGGTTAACGCAATCAGAGGCGATGCGTGTTGCTTTTGTCACGTGTTGACAATTTCTTCGAAATCTCTCCGGGATTCGGCTTGCGTCAAGAGCGCGGGAGTGTGAGCTATTACTTCGGTCCTAGGAGTTGGACGCATGCGTTCCTCGATACGAGTTCTAGCCGGCGCGATGATCGTCCTGCACTGCGGTGCCGCGTATGCCGACGCCACGCTCCAGCCTGTGATGGGCGGGGCTTTGGTTTCCCATGGTCAAGGTTATCAGCGCGTCACAACGGAGAGCGGTCTCAGGCTCGGGGACCGTGTGATGGTAAGCGAGGGCAACGGAGCTACTCTCACTTATCCGGATGGCTGCAAATTGGATATTCGGCCGGGCGCCGTGCATATTGTACGTCCGGTCTCGCCTTGCGCCATGGGGCAGGACTCGCAGGACGCACGGGAGCTTTGCTTGCGCGCGAGGACGGAGGAAGAGCGCGACCGCCTCCACTGTCCTGCGGGATTATTCGGCGCCACTGGCCTTGCGGTAGCGGCCGGAGCGATTGCGCTGGGCGGTGCCGCCGCGGCAATCGCCCTTACCCAGGGCGACGATAACAAAAACACGCCTGTAAGCCCGTAACCGCTCACGTTCAGCTCGTCCACGCCACCGCAGCCCGATCCCGGGCTCGCCCTCGGGCAGGCACCTCGCAGCGGCGCCGCCAAGCTGCTCGACGAATCCATCGAGAGTCGCGATCACCTGCCTCGCGTTCGTCGCTAGCTGGCGAGCGCGGGAAAGTGGCACGCCGCGAGTTGTAATGGGCGCCGCTCTTTTAGACGTTCAGATCAAGGTTGCCACGGGCGCATGGCCGCCGGACCCGAGCTCTCCCTCGATCGTGCGCACGTCAGACGTTGGAGCTTCCCAGCCATTCTTACCCGACCGGCTTCCCCAGCAGCCATGCCTGCTTCTGGGCCAACCGCTGCGAACAACTACAAATGATCGTAGCTAATCTGCCTTGAGGAACGAGACGGAAGCGAACTGTCGCGGACCGCTGTTCGGTGGACAGCCCAGCAGGCAGTGTGCGTATGAAATGCGGAGGTCGCCTGGACAGGTGAGAGGCTTAGCGATGCGCGAGCCCGCCTAAACGGCAGCCTCATGCCTCATCCCTCCCGGTCGAACGCCGCGTTGATCATGGCGACCTGTTCCGGCGCGAGCGCGAGCTTGGCGTTGAAGCCTTCGTTGCGGGCCTGATCGCATTCGAGGCCGAACGCGGGGCCGAGGGTGTGACTGGGCCCGTCGATGGCGCTGACCTCGGCGGCTCGCGCGGCGATGAGGGTGAGACTCCGCGCGGTGCCCATCGGAGCGTGGTGGGTTGCACCGACGGGCGAGCTTGCACCGAGGTCGACGGCGAGGGCGTGGGGGTCCCACATGAGGCCCATCAGACGTTGGCTCGCATCGCAGTAGCTCGACATCACAAAGAGCGACCGCGCAGTCGATCCCGCTTCGGCAATGATCGGCGTTTCCCCATCCGTCAGGCCGTATTCCGCCTCCTGGACGGCCAGCTTCACCCCGAGGTGCTGCACGTCATGGCCGCCGCGACAGCGGCCGAGCACGATCCCGTCGGGTTCGGCCAGCATCAGGGCCGAGAGGTCGTCATCCAGGCCGGGCGCGTCGATTGCCGGCAACCGGACGAACAGAAGAGGCCGATGGGTGAGGAGCTGGGCCGTCTGCAAAAAATCCCGGAGCACGCTCCGCAATGCCGCGTCCGCACCCGCATCCGGCAGCGCAATCAGAAGCGCGTCGGCGCCCGCGTCGAGCGCGCGATCGAGCGCCTCGAGGTCCTCGCCAGGCACGTACAGCATCGATCGCATCAGATGTCCCGCTCAGGGCGCCGCGTGCTCATCGCAACCGCGCCCGCCCTTCCTCAAACTGGAGCGAGCCGGCCAGAGCCGGAGTCGCTCAACCGGCGCACCTTAAAGCCGTCTTTACCATGTTTCGTCATCCTTTCTTTCCGGAAGGTCCGCGCGTCGCACCGGCGTCGCGCGAGCTACGGAAAGCGGCAGCATGATCATCGGACGCTATCTCCAATGGGTCGAAACGGCGCCTCTGGCGGCGCGGGTCGACGCGGCTCGGTCGCTGGTCGAGATCTATGCCTCGCCCGATCTGACGCGCCAAGGCCGCAGCGATGCCGAACTGGCCCTTTTCGCCCTGCTCGACGACCCGTCCGCCGCGGTGCGGCGCGCCCTTGCAGAAGCGGCGTCCCACACGATCCACGTGCCGCGTCACCTCGTTGCAGCACTCGCCCAGGATCAATCCAGCGTCGCGGTTCCCGTGTTACGCTTCTCCCCACTCCTCGACGAGGCCGATCTTATCGACGCGGTGGCAATCGGGGATTCGATTGCCCATTGTGCGATCGCCTGTCGGCCACACGTCAGCGCCGCCGTTGCAGGCGCTTTGACCGAGATTGCCAACTCCGCGACCGCGGTCGCGCTTTGCGAGAACGACGGCGCAGACCTCGGCCAGGCAGCGCTCCGCCGCCTGCTTGAGCGCTTCCGGGACGTCGGCTGCGTCCGCGAGGCGCTGCTGGCGCGGGGTGATCTCGATCCGGCTTTGCATCATGATCTCGTCGTCGCCACCGCAAAAGCGTTGACAGGGTTTGCGACGGGCTGCGACTGGATGTCCCCCGCGCGGGCCGAGCAGGTCACGCGCGAGGCGCGCGACAAGGCCGCCATCACGATCGCGGCGACGCGTCCCGCGGACGCGGACGTGGCGACCGCACGGCGGCTCGTGGCCCACCTCCGAGCACGGGGCCATCTCACGCCGGCTCTCGTTTTGAGGGCCCTGTTGAGCGCTCATCTCCCGCTCTTCGAGGCGGCCTTGGCCGAACTCTCCGGCGCCGCGCCGATCCGGGTCGCCGGCCATATCCGCGAGGCCAGCGGCCTCGGATTCGCGTCGCTCTATGAAAAAGCCGGGCTGCCTGCGGTGTTGTTACCCGTATTCCGGGCCGGGCTCGCGGCGTTGCGCTCTGGTGGCGAGCGGGCAGGCGCGACCGGCATGATGCGACGCAGCATGGTCGTGGCGGCGCTCGACGCCTGCAAGGGCTCCAAGGACCCTGGCATGGGCCGCGTTGCCGCCCTGTTGCGCCGCTTCGAGGGGGAGGCGTCGCGCGAGGAAGCACGCGCGGCGGCGGCGAATGCCTGGGCGGAGGATCCGGCCGAAGCCCTGCCAGCGCTGCTGCCGTGGATCGTTGGTTCCCAATCGGCGGCGCCACGCCTCACACTGCAGTCAGCCGCCTGAGCGGCGTCGGCGTCAGGTTCCAAACTGTTCCCGCAGGATTCGTTCGTCGAGCGAATGGCCGGGATCGTGCAGCAGCACGAGCCGCATCGAATGGTCCATGGCGACGCTGACGCTCGCGACGTTCTTGACTTCGAACTGGTCGGCGGTTGCTGCCACGGGGCGTTTTTCCGCTTCCAGAACCTCGACCCGAACAGCCGCCCGGTCCGGCAGCAGGGCGCCGCGCCAGCGGCGGGGCCGGAAGGCTGAAATGGGCGTCAACGCCATCAGCGGCGCATTGAGCGGCAGGATGGGCCCATTCGCCGAAAGGTTATAGGCGGTCGAGCCCGCCGGAGTCGCCACCATCAGGCCATCGGCGATCAGTTCGGCCATACGCTCCTTGTGGTCGACGAGCAGCCGAAGCTTGGCGGCCTGATAGGATTGCCGCCACATGTAGACCTCGTTGATGGCCCGGGCATTTGCGCGTGAACCATCGACGCATTCGGTCGTCATCACCAGCGGATGAATGATCGACGGCTGGGCGGCGGCCAGCCGCTCATGCAGACCATCTTCGGCATATTCGTTCATCAGAAAGCCGACCGTGCCCCGGTTCATCCCGTAGATCGGTTTCTGCCACTCCATGGTCTTGTGCAGGACCTGCAGCATCAATCCGTCGCCGCCTAGCGCAACCAGCACATCGGCGGATTCCGGGGCGACTTGCCCGTAGCGGGCGCTGAGCGTTGCAAGCGCCGCATCCGCCTCCGGCGTTCCGGACGACAGGAAGCTGATCGCAGCAGCAGCCGCCCTACCTTCGGCCCACACCATCAAGGGCGTCCTCCGCGCCCGCACCATGGTCGCCGGGGCGGCGGGACCGTAAAAGAACCAGAAGGCGCGGTAAAGCTGATCGAAACCGACGAGCGTTTGCGGCGGGAGCCTTCGACCCTATGTGGAAGGGGCCTTTGGGAGCCTGAACATGCAACCATCCTTCGCGCCCAATCTCGCGGCCCTGCCCGCATTCGACCCCGATCAGGCCGACATGATCACGGTGGTGATCGAAACATCCAAAGGCAGCCGCAACAAGTTCGCGTATCATTCGGCGAGCGCGACGTTCCGTTTGAAGCACGTCCTGCCGGAGGGTTCGGCTTTCCCCTATGATTTCGGCTTTATCCCGTCGACGCAGGGCGACGACGGCGACCCGCTCGACGTTCTGGTCTTCCTCGACGAGCCGGCTCCGCTCGGAAGTGTCGTTGCTGTGCGCCTGATCGGTGTTCTCGAGGCCCGACAGCGCGCTTCCGGTGGTGAGTGGGAGGAGAACAATCGCTTCCTTGGGGTCGCGGCGCCTGCGCAGGCAACGGCCCATGTCAACGATCTCGACGACCTCCGTCCTCGTCTTCTCGACGAGATCGAAGCGTTTTTCGTCCAGTACAATCGCCTGCGCGACACCACCTTCGAGGTCCGGGCGCGGAGCGGACCCAAGCGGGCGCGGCAACTCGTCGAGAGCGGCATTGCCGCAGGTCGCTAGGATCCGGAGCATTGCCGAACCGCACCACAGAAGGCGCACTCTCAATCGGGCCGGAGCTGACGCACGACGTGGCCCGGCGCCGGGCTGCATCGGTGCTGGCCGCCGTCAGTGGGAGCGAGGCTGCGCTCGATGCTCGAATTCTGCTCGAGGAAGCTGCTGGACTCGACCGGGCTGCTCTGGTGCGTGACGGCGACGCGCGGCTCGGCGAGCCCGCGGCGACCCGCTTCCAGGCGCTGCTCGCACGCCGGCTCGCCGGGGAGCCGGTGTGGCGCATCTTGGGCCGACGCGAGTTCTGGGGCCTTTCCTTCGCGATCACCCCGGCCGTGCTCGACCCGCGACCGGACACCGAGACCGTCGTCGGCGCCGCCGTGGAGGCCCTGCGGGCCCGGCGTACGGACCCGTTGCGAATCCTCGACCTCGGCACGGGTTCGGGGGCCCTGCTGTGCGCGATTTGCAGCGAGTTCCCGAATGCGCAAGGGTGGGGCGTGGATCGTTCCCATGCGGCTTGCACCGTGGCGCAGCGCAATGTGGCGGCGCTCGGGCTTGCCGGACGCGTGCTGATCGTGAACGGGGATTGGGCCGAGGCGTTTGCCGGGAGCAGCTTCGATCTGATCGTGTCCAATCCGCCCTATATCGAGACCGGCGTGATCGCGACGCTCGCGCCGGAAGTCCGGAATTTCGATCCGCACGTCGCGCTCGATGGCGGCAGCGACGGCCTCGCGGCCTATCGCGACCATCGCGGCGGATCTGCCGCGGCTCCTCGGACCCTCGGCCCTCGCCGTCCTCGAAGTGGGATCGACCCAGGCGAACGCGGTGCGCCGGCTTCTGACCGACGCGGGACTGGCGACCGGGCCGGTTCGTCGTGACCTAAGCGGCAACGATCGCGCCGTGTCGGCCTTCCGCCACATGCCGCTTGCACCACGCTAAGGATTTGTTCGGATTTCCTCCTTAGGCCGAGAGAGCGAAAGGGTGTGCGATGCAGCTTTCCTCAGGTTTCAGCCTGCCCTCCGACCTGCTGCAACGCGAGACCGTGCGGTTTCTGATCACCGGCAGCGGGGCCGCCGCCCTTTTCTACGTACTCACGTTCGTGCTGATCCGAATCGGCGCTGCGCCGTTCGCAGGAACCTTGCTGGCCTATGCGATCGCCTTCCTGGTCAGCTACTCGCTCCAGCACAGCTGGACCTTCCGCGGCCGGCAGGCCCATGCCCGCTCGTTTCCCCGCTATCTGGTGACGCAGTTGTGCTGCGCGGTTGTCGCGGCCCTGGTGGCGCGCACCGTTGCGCTCGCGGAAGCCGCGCCGGCGCTGACCGCTCTGGCCTCCACGCTGAGCGGCAGCGCGCTCGGCTATGTGTTGTCAAAGGCCTGGGTCTTCACCGAGCGCACCTGATGGCGCCTCAAACCAATACCGCATATTCTTCCCGGCCGACCTCACCGAAAACCCGGAGATAGCGGGCCATCTCGGCGGCATCGCCGGTCGCCTTGCGGGGATTGTCGGCGAGTTTGACGGCCGGGTGCCCGTTGGCGCTGCTGACCTTGCAGACCAGGGAAATGGCGCGCAGCGCAGCGTTGGGACTCGGTGCGCAGCCTTCGAAGTCGTTGGTGAGGTTGGTGCCCCAGCCGAAGCTCATGCGCACCCGGCCGTGGAAGTGCCGATAGGTGTCCTCGATCGAATCCGTGTCGAGGGCATCGGAGAAGACGAGCAGTTTCTCCCGTGGGTCCTTGCCGCGCGACCGCCACCAGCTGAGGATCTGCTCGCCACCCTCGATCGGCGGAGCCGAATCCGGTCTGAACCCGGTCCAGTCCGCCACCCAATGGGGCGCTTCCTTGAGGAAGGCAGCCGTGCCGAATGCATCCGGCAGCACGATCAGCAGGTTGCCACCATAATACTTTTGCCAGTCCTGCAGGACGCGATAGGGCGCGCTCCGCAGCGCTTCGTCCTCACGCGCAAGCGCAGCGAACACCATCGGCAGCTCGTGGGCGTTGGTGCCGATGGCCTCCAAGTCGCTGTTCATGGCCAGCAGCACGTTGCTCGAACCGATGAAGGCCTCGCCAAGCCCCTCCTTCAGCGCTTCGACGCACCAGCGCTGCCACAGAAAGCTGTGGCGGCGGCGCGTGCCGAAATCCGAAATCCGAAGGTCGGGCAACAGACGCAGCCGCTCGACTTTCGACCAGAGCTTCGCCTTGGCGCGTGCATAGAGAACGTCCAGCTCGAAGCGCCCGAGATGCTTCAGGGCAGCGCGCGAACGGAGTTCGTTGATGATCGCCAGCGCCGGGATCTCCCACATGGTCGTCTCACACCACGGCCCGGAGAAGTTCAGGATGTATTGGCCGCCTTCCCGGCGGAGTTCGTATTCGGGCAGCGAAAAACGCGCGAGCCAGGCAAGAAAGCGCGGCTCGAAGATCTGGGCACGACCATAGAAGGTGTTGCCGGCGAGCCAGATCATCTCCTTCTTGGTGAAGCGGAGCGCGCGGGCGTGGTCGAGTTGAGCCCGCAGCTCCGCCTCGTCGATCTCGTCAGCCAGCAGAACGGTGGTGCTGCGATTGATCAGCGAGAACGTCGCCTGCACGTCCGGGTACAGACCCCAGATCATCTGCAGCATGAGAAGCTTGTAGAAATCCGTGTCGAGCAGGGACCGGACGATCGGATCGAGCTTCCAGGTGTGGTCGTAAACGCGCCGGGCGATGTCGGGAGATGTCGCCACGGTCAGCGCGCGCCGAGCAGATCGGCCAATGCAGGGGCCGAAGGCGGGTTCGCGGCCTGCAATTCGGCCGCGCCGACCTCGGACCCTAGTCGGTCGAGCAGCCATCGTGCCGCAGGCCCCGGGGGCGAATCGGCGCGGTAAAGGCCGAAAAGTCGTAACGGTGTGCCGGAAATGCCGGCACGTCGAGCCGCACCAGCCGCCCCGCGGAGAGATCCCCCTGGACCTGGTGCTCCGGCATGCCGCCCCAACCCAACCCCTGCAGCAGCAGCGCATACTTGGCGCCGAGATCGGCGAGCCGCCACGTCTGAGGGCTGAGGACGCCGAAGTCGGCGCCCTCGGTGAGATTCCGAGCGATCGGTCAGAACGAGTTGCACGTGGTCGCGGACATCGGCGCTGGAGATGGGACCGCGGATCGCGGCGAGAGGGTGGCTTGGTGCCGCGACCGGGATGATGGTGGCGGCTCCGAGCGGGCGGCTGATCAGTTCGTCGAGGCGGCCCGGAAGCGGGCCGCAGGCGCCGATGGTGCAGACCCGATCGAGCACCAGCCGCGTCACCGAGCCGAGCGCCTCGGTGTAGAGCCGCAGGGTCACCGTCGGGAACGCCTCGCGAAAACCGGTCAGCGCCGCCACCAGCTGACAGGTCGGCAGCATGACGTCGACCGCCAGCGCAACCTCGGCTTCCAATCCGCGCAGCAGTCCGCGGGCGCGCGCCTGCAAGCCGTCGAGACTTCGACGCCAGCCGGCGGGCGTCGGCGAGAATGGCCTTGCCGGCTTCGGTCAAGGCGGGCCGCCGAGTGCGGCGGTCGAACAGGCTCAGCCCGCCCAGCTGCAGCTCGAGATTGGCGATCGTGTAGCTGATCACCGACTGCCGCCGGTTCAGCTTGCGCGCCGCCGCCGAAAAGCTTCCCGCCTCGACGACGGCGAGAAAGACGCGGATCTGGTCGAGTGTGGGAGTGCCAAGGTCCGGCATATCGAAAGCTTCGACTGTTCCGATCGAATTTATACCGGTTTACCGGATAGGTTCATGGGATACCATTCAGCACCCGTCCCTGTCAAGGTGAACCCCATGACCGATCTCAATGTCCTGATCGCATTCTATTCGCGTACCGGCGTGACCGAAGCATTGGCCAAGGCGGTGGCGAAGGGCGCGGAGGCGGAGGGCGCGACGGTTCGCTTGCGGCGCGCTCGCGAGTTCGTCGGCCCCGAGGTCATGGCCAAGGCGCCGGGCTGGACAGGAGGGCGCCGAGCGGCTGAACGCGCTCTACGAGGCGCCGACCGAGGCCGACGCCGAATGGGCGGACGCGATCATCTTCGGCACGCCGACGCGGTTCGGCAACAGCACGGCCGAACTCAAGGCCTACATCGACGGGCTCGGCGGGCTGTGGTTTCAGGGCAAGCTGAACGGCAAGGCCGGCTCGGCCTTTGCCTCGACCTCGACGCCGCACGGCGGCAACGAGACGACGATCCTGTCGCTCTATGCGCCGATGGCGCATCTCGGCCTGATCATCGTGCCGACCGGCTACGCCGACGCGTCGATGTTCGCGGCCGGCACGCCTTATGGCGCTTCGGCGGTGTCGGGCCAGACTGCCACCCCGCCGACCGACGCCGACCTCGCGGTCGCCGCTACCAGGGCCGCCGCGTCGCAGGCGTGGCCAAGGCGCTCAAGGCCGCTCGGGGCTGAACGCGACCGCCTTTGGCGCCTGCGCCGGATCAAGCCCTCGCCACATCTCGGGCTTTGCTGTAACCACGGACTATCCGAGCGCAGGCGGAGAAGCGGGATCGTGGTTGGGTCGGGGCGCGTGAAAAAGGGGGCGGTGCTGGCGGTCGTCGCACTGGCCCTTGCACTCGGCGGATGTGGACGCCGCGGCAGGCTGGAACCGGCACCCGACCCCAACAATCCGTTCGCGCTTGGCACGCCGAAGCCCGTGGAGGACGCCGGCAACCCTGCGGACAAGGGCAAGGCCGGCGTGCACCGCCGCCCGAAAAACCCGCCGATCGAGCCGCCGAACGAACCCTTCGTCCTCGACCCGCTGCTCTGACGCGCCATGCACCACTTCGCCTACCGCGATGGCGTGCTGCACGCCGAGGACGTCGACCTCCGGGTTCGTAGCCGAGCAGGTCGGAACGCCGTTCTACTGCTATTCGCGCGCCACGATGGAGCGCCACTATCGGGTCTTCAGCGGCGCATTCGAGGGGCTCCAGACTCTCGTCTGCTATGCCATGAAGGCCAATTCCAACCAGGCGGTGCTGCGGCTGTTCGGCCGTCTCGGCGCCGGCATGGACGTGGTCTCGGAAGGCGAGCTGCGGCGGGCGCGGGCGGCCGGCATCCGATGCCGGCAAGATCACCTTCTCGGGCGTGGGCAAGACGGAGCGCGAGATCGCCTTCGCGCTCGACGAGGACATCCTCTGCTTCAACGTCGAATCCGAGGCGGAGCTTGCGATGTTGTCCCGCCTCGCCTCATCACGAGGACGCACCGCGCGGATCGCGCTGCGCGTCAATCCGGACATCGACGCCCGCACCCATGCCAAGATCTCGACCGGCAAGGCTGAGAACAAGTTCGGCGTTCCGCTCGGTCGAGCACGCGACCTCTACCGCGAGGCGGCGGCACTGCCGGGGCTGAAGGTCACCGGCGTCGACATGCATATCGGCTCGCAGATCACCGATCTCGAACCCTTCGACAATGCTTTCGCGGTGCTGGCGGAGTCTGGTGCAGGCCTTGCGCGCCGATGGTCACGCCATCGACCACGTCGACGTGGGCGGCGGCCTCGGCATTCCCTACCACGAGGGCGAGGACGCTGCCGCCTTCCATCCGGAGCGCTACGCCGATCTCGCGCGCAAGCATCTCGGCGGCCTGGGCGTGACCGTCGTTCTCGAGCCGGGGCGCCTGCTGGTCGGCAATGCCGGCATTCTCGTCACCGCGTGGTGGCTCTCAAAGCGGGCGAGGCCAAGACCTTCGTGGTCGTCGATGCGGCGATGAACGATCTGATCCGGCCGACGCTCTACGAGGCCCATCACGAGATCCGGCCGGTGAGCGAGGCCGGCTGACGATCGCACCATGGTGGTGGCCGATGTCGTCGGGCCGGTCTGCGAAACCGGCGACTATCTGGCGCTCGACCGAACGCTTGCGCTGCCGATGACGGGCGACCTTCTGGCGGTCTTCTCGGCCGGCGCCTACGGGGCCGTGCAGGCCGGAACCTACAATTCCCGTCTGCTCGTCCCTGAAGTGATGGTCGACGGAGCGCAATGGTCCGAAATCCGGCCCCGCGGCAAGCTATGATGCGCTGATCGCGCTCGATCGAGTTCCCGACTGGCTGCGGTAACGCCGCGCCTGACCTGCCAATCTGGCCGGGTAAGCCGATTTACTGTACGAATTCGGGGCATGCCATCGCCTGACGAATCGGGGCCGCTGACAGCCTTCGACGCGCGCGGCGGCAGGCTGGCCGACGGCCGCAGCCTTCCTGATTCTTGCGAGCTTCATCGCGCCAGCGCTGGCGCAAACGACCCTCACGCAGGCGGCAGCAACAGGTGCCGACGGCGTCCGCGGCTCCATCGTCGAGTGCACCGCCTCCTGAGGATCCGCAGCAGCGGCTGGAAAGCATCCAGAACGATCTCACCCAATCGGACACGCAACGGCGCAAGCTCGAGGCGGATATCGAGGAGGCGCGAACCGATCGGCTTCGTTTCAACGCCGCCCTGATCGACACGGCCGGGCGTGTCCGCGACGCGGAAACCAAGGTGGCGGACACCACCGCCAAGCTCGACACGCTGACCGCGCAGCGAGGACGAGATCCGCAAGTCGCTGGAGAGCCGCCGGGGCATGATCGCCGAGGTGCTCGCCTCCTGCAGCGCTCGGCCGGAAGCCGCCGCCGGCGATCCTGGTCCGGCCCGAGGACATCCTGAAGACGATCCGGACCGCCATGCTGCTCGGCGCCGTGCTGCCCGAACTGCGCGAGCAGGCCGCGTACGCTCGCGGCGGATCTGGACGAACTCGCGCGGGTCCGGACATCGATCGCGGCGGAGCGCGACACCTTGGCCACGCAGGTGGCGTCGCTCGGCGCCGAAAGCGCGCGCCTGCGCGGGCTGGTCGACGCACGGCAGAAGGTCCAGTCGGAGGCGGAGGCGAGCCTCAGCGAGGAAACCAGCCGGGCCGCCGATCTCGCCCGCGCAGGCGACCAGTCTCAAAGACCTGATCGCACGCATGGAGAGCGGGGTGGCGTCGGCCCGCAAAGCGGCCGACGCGGCCAAAGCCGCCGAGGAGCAGCAGCGGAAGGCGGCGGAAGCCGATGCCGCAAAGCGTCCAGGACAAGGTCGCGGCGGGCATCTTCCACGATCCGGCGCGCCTGCAGCCCGCCGTGCCCTTCGCCGACACCAAGGGCCTGCTGCCGCTGCCGCTGAATGGGCCGGATCATCAAGGCTTTCGGTCAGCCGGACGGCTATGGCGGGACCGAGAAGGGACTGTCGCTGGCGGCACGGCCGAAGGCGATCGTCACCGCGCCCGCCGACGGCTGGGTCGCGTTCTCCGGCCCTTACAGGACTTATGGACAGGTCTTAATTTTGAACCTCGGCGGCGGTTACTATAACGTGCTCGCCGGCATGGAGCATGTCGATGTGGCGCCGGGCCAGTTCGTTCTCTCGGGCGAACCGGTCGGGACGATGGGTGACGGTTCGGTCAAGACTGCGGCAGCGATCGCGCTTGGCGCGTCCGAGCCCGTTCTCTATGTTGAGTTCCGAAAAGACGGGGCCGCGATCGATCCGAGCCCTTGGTGGGCCAAGCGGCATTGGAAAAGGTTCGCGGATGATGCGCAAGGTTTCTCTGGTGCTGGCCGGCGCGGCCCTGGGCGCGGCGTCGGCCGCCATCGCGGTCAAGACGGACGTGTTTTCGTCGAGCCCGGCGCGCGCCGCGGCCTCCGACACCTATCGAGATCTGAATCTGTTCGGCGACGTCTTCGAGAAGATCCGGACCGACTACGTCGAAAAGCCCGACGAGGAGAAGCTGGTCGAGGCCGCGATCAACGGCATGCTGACCTCGCTCGACCCGCATTCGAGCTACATGGACGCCAAGAGCTACCGCGACATGCAGGTGCAGACGCGCGGCGAGTTCGGCGGGCTCGGCATCGAGGTCACGCAGGAGAACGGCGACATCAAGGTGGTGACGCCGATCGACGACACCCCCGCCTCCAAGGCGGGCATCCTGTCGGGCGACCTGATCGTCGGCGATCGACGGCGAGGCGGTCTCCGGCCTGACCCTGAACCAGGCGGTCGACAAGATGCGCGGCGCGGTCGGCACGGCCGTCACGCTGAAGATCGCGCGTCCCGACAGCAAGGACCCCTCCACCGCCAAGGAAGGCAAGGACTACAAGCTGACGCGCGCCGTCATCACCATCAAGTCGGTGAAGTTCGAAGAGAAGGGCGACATCGGCTACATCCGCATCAGCCAGTTCAACGAGCAGACGTTCGACGGCCTCAAGGAGGCCATGCAGAAGTTCACGCAGGATATCCCGGCCGACAAGTTCAAGGGATACATCATGGACCTGCGCAACAATCCGGGCGGCCTGCTCGACCAGTCGATCGAGGTGTCGAACGCCTTCATCGACCGCGGCGAGATCGTCTCGACGCGCGGCCGCAACGCCGACGAGACCCAGCGCTACAGCGCCCGGCCCGGCGGCGACCTGTCGCCATGGCAAGCCGCTCGTGGTGCTGATCAATGGCGGCTCGGCCTCGGCCTCCGAGATCGTCGCCGGCGCGCTGCAGGACCACAAGCGCGCCACCATCATCGGCACGCGCTCCTTCGGCAAGGGATCCGTGCAGACCATCATTCCGCTCGGCCAGAACGGCGCGTTGCGGCTGACCACGGCGCGCTACTACACGCCGTCGGGCCGCTCCATCCAGGCCAAGGGCATCGATCCCGAATATACGATCCTCGAGGACGTGCCGGACGACCTCAAGGGCAAGGACGACACCAAGGGCGAGGCCTCGCTCAAGGGCCACCTGAAGAACGGCGACGACGAGAAGCAGGGCTCGCAGGCCTATGTTCCGCCGGATGCCGCGAAGGACAAGCAGCTGATCGCGGCCCTGGACATCCTGCATGGCATCAAGGTGTCCAGCACCGACCAGGCCAAGCCGGTGGCGACCTCGCCCGCGCCGCCGACCGACTCCGTCCGCCAACAAGCCCGCGCCGATCGTCGAGCCTGCTCCGCCGGCCGCGACGCCTCCGGCAGTTTCCACGGTGCCGAAGTCGGACTGAGGAGCAGACTGCCCGATCGTCGGTGAGGTGGGCGTCGACTTACCTCGGGTGATCGGGATCTGCAACCGGCCGGACAGCGTTGGCTGGACGCGTGAGGCGGCCTCGCTGCGGTGCCATTGCGCTGAGCCAGCGTGCGCGTTGGACGCAGACCGAACGTGGAGGGGACCGCCGCAGCGCATGGCCGACGACTTCCTCCATCAGCCGCTGGGCGGAGCGAGCCCGCCGCCGATGGCGACGGCGCGACGCTGGCGCTCGGCTGCTTGGCTGCTCTTCGTGATCGTCGCGGTCGCGGGCGGCCTGTTCTTTTGGGAACGAGGAAGCCGACCGAACCAGCCGCAGGGCGTGACGGCGCTGATCCAGCCGATCAAGCCCGCACCCGCACCCGCCCCGCAGCCCGCGTCGTCCGGCTCGCCACGCCTAGCGCCAAGCGACGAGAGCGGTGTCACGGTGCTGCGTCCGCCAGGTGCGCCCCCCGGAACTGGGATCTTCATCAAGGTGCCGCAGGACGACCCTGTCGGACCGGCCCGGGCGGCGTCCCCCGGCAGGGGCAGCCAAGCCTGAGACCGCTCAGCGGCTGAACGTATTGTGGCAATCGGCCGCGGTTCCAGGGCGCACCAAGCGCGCTCGCGCGCGGGTTTGATCTTGGGAGCGGGGCATCGCTGCAGCGCACACCTGAGATCGGTCGGCAAATTAGCTGAACCTTGAGTATATTTCGACTGTAGCCCGGCGTTGGTCGCGCTCCCGCCCGAATGATGCCGGAAATCTCGCTCTGATGCGCTGCGGCGGCGTGAGGCAGAGCCGCGATGGTGCGCCGCGAACAGGATGTGTTCGAATGGAAGAGCAGCGTTCGCGCCGCCGGTGGCCTTGGTTCATCCTGGTGCTTGTTGTCGCTGCCGGAGGAGCCGCGGCCTGGGATTGGTCTCAGCGTCCGGCCCTGGGCCGAGGCGCACGCCGGTCCGCTCCTGGCGCTCTTTCCATCAAAGCCAGCCCAGCCGGCCCAAAATCGGACGAACAGGCGGAGCGAGGCCAAGGCCGGCTGCCACCGCGATCCCCGTGACGGCCGTCGCGGTGAAAACGGGCAACTTCCCGGTGGTCCTGACCGGGCTCGGCACCGTCGAGGCCTACAATTCGGTGCTGGTCCGCAGCCGCGTCGACGGGCAGATCATCAAGCTGCAACTTCAAGGAAGGCGACCTCGTCCAGCAGGGCGACGTCCTGGTGGAGATCGATCCAGCGCCCCTACAGGGCGGCGCTCGAGCAGGCCCAGGCCAAGAAGCAGCAGGACGAGGCGAATGTCGCCAACGCCAAGCGCGATCTCGAGCGCTATCAGTCGCTCGCCAAGAGCGACTTCGCCACGCGCCAGCAGCTCGACACGCAGACCTCTCAGGTCGCTCAGCTGACGGCGCAGATCGCAGCCGACCAGGCCGCCGTCGACAATGCCCAGACGCAGCTCGACTACACGGTCATCAAGGCGCCCATCAAAGGCCGGGTCGGCTTCCGGCTCGTCGATCAGGGCAACATCGTCAATGCATCGAGCACGACCGGCATCGTCGAGATCAACCAGATCAAGCCGATCGCCGTGATCTTCACGGCAGCCCGAAAACACGCTGCCGGCCATCTCGGCCGGCATGGAGAACGGGGCCGTTGCCGGTAACGGCGCTGTCCACCGACGGCTCGCAGGTCCTCGGCCAGGGGCAGCTCGAGGTGTTCAACAACCAGGTCGATGCGGCGAGCGGCACGATCCGGCTCAAGGCAGCCTTCGAGAACGACGACAAGAAGCTCTGGCCGGGCTTTCGGTTTCCACCCGCATGACGGTCAGCACGCGCGAGAACGTCGTGCTGGTCCCGAGCGCCGCGGTGCTGCGCGGCCAGACAGGGTTCTACGCCTACGTGATCGGGCCCGACAACAAGGTCGAGCAGCGCAATCTCAAGATCACGCTTGATGGATCAGAACCAGGCCGCGATCGACGACGGGATCAAGGACGGCGAGAAGGTCGTCACGGCCGGCCAGTACCGGCTGCAGCCCGGCGCGCTCGTGAAGGTCACCAACGCCGCCCGAGAAGACCGCAGCGGCGGAGAACTGAGGATGGGCGGCGGGCATTTCCGGGCCGTTCATCCGGCATCCCATCGGCACCACGCTGCTGATGGTCGGCATCTTGTGCATCGGCCTCGTCAGCTATCCGCTGCTGCCCGTCGCGCCCCTGCCCGCAGGTCGATTTCCCGACGATCCAGGTCTCGGCGCAGCTTCCCGGCGGCAGCCCCGAGACCATGGCCTCCTCGGTGGCGCAGCCGCTGGAGCGCCAGTTCGCGCAGATCCCGGCGTGGCGCAGCTCACGTCGATCTAGCTCGCTCGGCTCGAGCAGCATCACGCATCCAGTTCGATCTCGACCGCAACATCGATGCGCGCCGCGAACGACGTCCAATCGGCCATCAACGCGGCCGGCGGGCAGCTGCCGAAGAACCTGCCGAACCCGCCGACCTACCGAAAGGTGAACCCGGCCGACGCGCCGATCATGCTGCTGGCCGCGACCTCGGACACGCTGCCGCTGACCGAAGTCGACGACAACGCCGACACCAAGATCGCGCAGCAGATCAGCCAGATCTCCGGCGTGTCGCAGGTCTTCGATCGGCGGCGAGCAGAAGCCCTCGATCCGGGTGCAGATCGATCCGGCCAAGCTCGTCACCAAAGGGCTCTGTCGCTCGAGGACGTGCGCAGCGCGATCGGCGTCACGACGGTCGACAGCCCGAAGGGCAACGTCGACGGACAGCGGACCGGCTACACGATCTACGCCAACGACCAGCTGACCGCGAGCAAGGACTGGAACGACGTCATCGTCGCCTACCGCGACGGGGCGCCGATCCGCATCCGCGACATCGGCACGGCCGTGACTGCGGCCGAGAATGCCAAGAACGCGGCCTGGGCGAACGGCAAGCGCGGCGTGTTCCTGGTCATCTTCAAGCAGCCCGGCGCCAACGTCATCCAGATCGTCGACCGGATCAAGGCGGAGCTGCCGCGGCTGCGAAGCCTCGATCCCGGCGTCGATGAAGCTCGACAGTGCTGAGCGACCGCACCACCACCATCCGCGCCTCGGTCAAGGACGTGCAGTTCACGCTGCTGCTGACCATCGCGCTCGTCGTGATGGTGATCTTCCTGTTCCTGCGCAGCCTCTGGGCGACGATCATTCCATCGATCACGGTGCCGCTGGCGCTGCTCGGCACCTGCGCCCTGATGTGGGGCTTCGGCTACAGCCTCGACAACCTGTCGCTGATGGCGCTGACCATCGCGGTCGGCTTCGTGGTCGACGACGCCATCGTGATGCTGGAGAACATCACGCGGCATATCGAGGAGGGCGAGAAGCCGCGCGCGGCCGCCTTCAAGGGCGCCGGCGAGATCGGCTTCACCATTCTCTCGATCAGCCTCTCGCTGATCGCGGTGCTGATCCCGCTGCTGCTGATGACCGGCATCATCGGCCGGCTGTTCCGCGAATTTGCCGATCACGCTCAGCATGACCATCGTGGTCTCGGCCTTCGTGTCGCTGACGCTGACGCCGATGATGGCGTCGCGCTTTCTCAAGGCGCACGACCAGGAGCGGCATGGCCGCCTCTACGCGCTGAGCGAGCGCTTTTTCGACGGCATGCTGCACGCCTACGAGCGCGGGCTCGACCTCTGCCTTCGGTTCCGCTTCGTCACGCTGCTGGTGTTCTTCGCAACTCTCGGGCTGACCGTTTACCTCTTCATGATCATCCCGAAGGGCTTCTTTCCGCAGCAGGATACGGGCCTGATCTACGGCACATCGGAAGCGTCGCAGGACATCTCCTTCGCCGACATGTATCGGCACCAGGAAGAGCTCGGGAAGATCGTCCAAGCCGACCCGGCCGTCGCCACCGTCGCCATGGCGCTCGGGCTTCGGCGGCTTCGCGGCCAACAACGGCCGCATGTTCATCCAGCTGAAGCCGCGCGACGAACGCGACGCGACGCGCTTTCGAGATCATCGCGCGGCTGCGGCCGAAGCTCGACAAGGTGCAAGGGGCGCGACTGTTCCTGCAGGCCGCGCAGGACGTGAACGTCGGCGGACGGGCGTCGCGCACGCAGTTCCAGTACACGCTGCAGGACGCCAATCTCGACGAGCTGAGCGAGTGGTCGCCGAAGGTCCTCGCCAAGCTGAAGAGCCTGCCGCAATTGCGCGACGTCGCCTCCGACCAGCAGACGCAAGGTGCGACGCTGACCATCACGATCGATCGCGACCAGGCCTCGCGCTACGGCATCACGCCACAACTCGTCGACGACACGCTCTACGATGCCTTCGGCCAGCGCCAGGTGACGCAGTACTTCACCCAGCTCAACAGCTACCACGTGATCCTGGAGATCCTGCCGCAGATGCAGGGCCAGCTCGAGAGCCTCGACAAGATCTTCATCAAGGCGCCCGTGACCGGCGGCATGGTGCCGATGTCGGCCGTCGCGCATTGGACGCACGATGCCGATCCGGCCGCTGTCGATCAGCCACCAGGGCCAGTTCCCGGCCGTGACGATGAGCTTCAACCTGGCGCCGGGCTCGGCGCTCGGCGACGCGACCGACGGCGATCAACCAGGCCATGGGCGCAGATCGGCCTGCCGCCGACGGTCCAGACCACCTTCCAGGGCAACGCGCAGGCGTTCCAGCAGTCGCTCGGCACGGTGCCGCTGCTGATCCTGGCGGCGCTCGTCGTGGTCTACATCATCCTGGGCGTGCTCTACGAGAGCTTCATCCACCCGCTCACCATCCTGTCGACGCTGCCGTCGGCGGGCGCGGGCGCGTTGGCGATGCTGATGCTGTTCGGCTACGACTTCTCGCTGATCGCGCTGATCGGCGTCATCCTGCTGATCGGCATCGTGAAGAAGAACGGCATCATGCTGGTCGACTTCGCCATCGTGGCCGAACGCAAGGAGCACCTGTCGCCCGAGGAGGCCATCCGCAAGGCGGCCCTGCTGCGGTTCCGGCCCATTCTCGATGACGACCATGGCGGCCATGCTGGGCGGCGTGCCTTTGATGCTGGGGCACGGCACGGGGTCGGAGATCCGCCAGCCGCTCGGCTACGCCATGGTGGGCGGACTGGCGGTCAGCCAGTTGCTGACGCTGTTCACGACCCCGGTGATCTACATCTACCTCGACAAGCTTGCGCAGTGGCTCGGTGCCGGAACCGAGGATGAAGAGGAACAGGACGACCCGGTCGAGATCACGCCGCTGCCGCAAGCCGCGGAATGACCGCTCCGCAGTGCGCGGTCTCTCGCGGCGCTTAGCGACGGATTGAGCCTGCCGGCTGAGCGGCGTGTCCGTCCGCTACCCCGCCTGGGCCTTGCTTGGCGTCGCCGGCAAGAACCAGGTCAACAGACCAATGGCGGGCAGGAACGAGCAAAGCTTGAACACGAAGGCGATGCTCGTGTAGTCGGCCAGCTCTCCGAGGATCGCGGCCCCGAGCCCGCCCGTGCCAAACGCCAGGCCGAAGAAGAGGCCCGCGATCATGCCGACGCTGTTCGGCATCAGGTCCTGCGCATAGACCACGATGGCCGAGAAGGCCGACGACAGAATCAGGCCGATGATCACGGCGAGAACGGTTGTGCCGGTCAGATTTGCGTAGGGCAGCGCCAGCGTGAAGGGCAGCACGCCGAGGATCGAGATCCAGATGACGTATTTGCGGCCGATCTTGTCGCCGATCGGCCCACCCACCAGGGTGCCCACCGCCACGGCGGCCAGAAAGATGAACAGGTGCACCTGCGCATCCGGGACCGAGATGTGGAAGCGGTCGATCAGGAAGAACGTGTAATAGCTTCCCATCGCGGCCAGATAGAACTGCTTGGAAAAGACCAGCAGCACCAGCACGGTCATCACGGCCGTGACGGTCCGGCGCGAATGCGGCGAGGTGATCGGTGCCGCTTTCGCCTTTGGGGTTCTCAGGTGGCCCGAATACCACTGCGCCACCTTGAACAGGATGAAGGCGGCGAGGATCGCCACGGGCGAAAACCAGGAAATACTGCTCTGCCCATGGCGGACCACGATCCAGGCGGCGAGCAACGGCCCGAGTGCCGTGCCGGCATAGCCGCCGACCTGGAACAGGCTCTGTGCAAAGCCGTGGCGCCCGCCCGAGGAGACACGGGCAATGCGCGACGACTCCGGATGAAAGATCGACGAGCCGATCCCGACCAGTGAGGCCGCGACCAGGAGCACCGGATAGCTCGGCGCAACCGACAGCAGCAGCAGGCCGACCAGCGTCGCGCCCATGCCGACCGGCAGCAAAAACGGCCGCGGGCGCTTGTCGGTGAGGTAGCCGACCCACGGCTGCAACAGCGACGCGGTCAGCTGGAACGCGAGCGTGATCATGCCGATCTGCCCGAAGTCCAAGGCGAACTTGTCCTTCAGAATCGGATAGATCGCCGGCACCAGCGACTGGATGAGATCATTCAGCAGGTGCGTGAAGCTGACCGAGAACAGGACCAATGTGGCGGTTTCGACAAACCCCGTGCGCGCCACGGCGGGCGATCCTGGTCGGGCGGGCGACAAGTCTCGTTGCAATCTGGCATCCATGAAATGTCTACCTGACCGGAGCGAGCCGGCAGTGCAAAGACGCGATCACCGTCGTCAAGTTGCCTCGACCCCACCATCGGCGATCGTCGTCGCAGGCCGAAAGGTCACGGCGAGACGGTAGGTTCGCCCTGTTTAGGATGTGCCGTCAATAAAGGCAAAAGCTCGTTTTGCATGGCTGACATTTCAGCGGTGCTGCCGCCATGCTGTGCCGTGGAGCGAGCGTACACCGCCTATTTCAGGTCGTCGGGAACCTTGCCGCCGTTCTCCGCGAGCTTCTGCATCACCTGCTTGTGCAGCCAGATGTTCATCGCGGCCGAATCGCTTTCCGACCCGGAGTAGTGCAGCTCTTTGGCGAGTTCCTGACGCGCCGAAAGGCTGCTGTCGAGCCCGAGCAGCTTCAGCAGATCGACGATAGAGTGCTTCCAGTCGAGTTTCTGCGCGTTCTTGGCAGCGAGGCCGTCGAGAACCGCCGCGACGTCCACAGGGGACTTCGGTGCCGCCGCGGGCCTGCCTGCGATGCGGGCGACGTGCTGGCCGGGGATTGGGGTGCGCTGGCCGGATTGTTGAAGCTGGTCGGCGGGGCGGCCGATGGTCCGCCACCCGGCGAGGCCGTCCCCGTCGACGGCTGCAACGAGCCGGAGGAGGTGCTTTCCGGGGTCGCAGCGGCCGCGTGGCCGAAGATCTTGCCGAGAATAGAACTGAACATGCTCATTGAACCGCCTCCGAGGACTACAGCACCCTAACGCGGAGGGGCGGCGGAAGGTCGCGTCCTGCGAAGCCGCCCCCAGCAGTGCGATCGGCGCGTCACCCCGCCGCGGCTCCAACACTTGCGGGCGTGGTGTCGCGGACGTCTATCGAGCCGATGCCGCTCCTCGTTCCAATCCTCGGCGATCAGCTTTCGGGTCGCATCGCGTCCTTGCGCGAGATCGACCGGTCCAGCGCCGTCGTTCTCATGATGGAGGTCGGCGACGAAACCACCTACGTGAAGCACCACCCCAAGAAGATCGCGCTGGTCCTCTCGGCCATGCGGCACTTCGCGCTCGCCCTGAAGCAGCATGGCTGGACGGTCGACTACATCGCGCTGGACGACCCGGAGAACACCGGCAGTTTCACGGGCGAAGTCGAGCGCGCTGTCCAGCGGCATCGGCCAGCACGCATCCGCGTCGTAGAGGCAGGCGAGTGGCGTGTGCAAGCCATGCTCGAAAGCTGGCAGCAGCGTTTCGGTGTGCCCGTCGACATCCTCGCCGACGACCGGTTCGTCTGCTCGATCGCCGCCTTCAAGCGCTGGGCGGCGGGACATCGGACGCTGGTGATGGAGTTCTTCTATCGGGAAATGCGCAAGGTCACGGGTTACCTGATGACCGAGCATGGTCCTTGCGGCGGCCGCTGGAACTTCGACGCGGACAACAGGAAGACCCCGCCGCGTGGGCTGAACTATCCTGCGCCGGAGCGCTTCGAGCCGGACTCGATCACACGCGATGTGCTGGCGCTGGTACGCGATCGCTTTGCGGGTCACTTCGGCGATCTCGAACCGTTCGGATTGCCGGTGACGCGGGCGCAAGCCAAGCAGGCGCTCAAGCATTTCGTTGCCACGGCCCTGCCCCGCTTCGGCGACTATCAGGACGCCATGCTGGCGGACCAGGATTATCTGTACCACAGCGCCATTTCACCGCTGCTGAACTGCGGACTGCTCACGCCGCGGGAAGTCTGTGCCGCGGCCGAGGCTGCTTATCGCGCGGGCGATGCGCCGCTCAATGCGGTCGAAGGCTTCGTTCGGCAGATCATCGGCTGGCGCGAATACATTCGCGGCATGTATTGGCTCGGCATGCCGGGGCTGGCTGAGGCCAATGCACTTGGCGCAACGCGGCCCGCTCCCGGAGTTCTACTGGACAGGCGACACCAAGATGCGCTGCCTCGCGGCGTCAGTCGATCAGACCCGGCGCGAGGCCTATGCGCATCACATCCAGCGGCTGATGGTACTTGGCAATTTTGCCATGCTGGCCGGCGTCGACCCGAAGGCGATCGACGCGTGGTTCCTCGTCGTCTACGCGGATGCGTACCAGTGGGTCGAGCTGCCCAACGTGATCGGCATGAGCCAATATGCCGACGGCGGTCGGCTTGGGACGAAGCCGTACGCGGCCGGCGGAGCCTACATCGACCGCATGTCGGACTATTGCGGCGTACGTGCCACTACGACGTGAAGGCGAAGACGGGGCCCGCCGCCTGCCCGTTCAACTATCTATACTGGGATTTCCTCGCCCGGCACGAAGCGCGGTTCAGACAGAACCGGCGCCTCAAGACCATCTATGCAGCCTGGGATCGCATGTCGGAAGAACGCAAGCGCGCGTATCGAGACAGCGCTCGTGTTTTCCTCGACCAACTAGAACCGGCACGGCCCGGATGGGCCAACTGACGGCGGCAGCCGAGGCCGAACTCCCTATTTCTTCGCCGGCGCCTTTGCCTTACTCGCAGCCGGCTTCGCGGCAGCGCCCTTGGCGGGAGCGGCGGGAGCGGCGGTTTTCGCGGGAGCTGCAGTCTTGCGCAGGAGCGGCAGCCTTGGCCGCAGCCGGAGCCGGAGCCGGAGCCGGCTTGGAGGTTGCCTTGGGCGCCGCTGTCTTTGCCGCAGGAGCAGTTGCAGGCGCGGCCTTCGCTGCTTTAGGCGCGGGCGTCGATTTGGCCGCACTTTTCGGCGCAGGGGTCGCCGCGGTCTTGGCAGGTGCAGGCGCCGATTTGGCCGGGGCGGCCGCCTTTGCTTTCGGCTTCGAGCCGGAGGACGACGAACCCGGCAGCAGGTCGCCGACCGCGGTGATCACTTGAGCCGCGATCGAAGGCTTCGCCTTGTTCGCGCTCTTGTCGTTTCTCTGGTCATCGAGAAGACGCGCCGCCATGCGCTTGATTTCGGACCCCTTGATTTGCTCAGGATGTGTCATCGCCCTGCCCGCGAGCTTGACGATGTCTTCTTGCGGTTTCTGCTTCTCGGCCATGCTGCCGTCTCCGAAATGTGGACGCTCAACCTGCGTTGTACTGATTCGAGCGTCAATACGACAGACGCAGAAAAGACAAGGTCTCGGCCATCGATCAACAGGTGTTTTACGATTTTCGGTCATCCCGAACAGCAATATTCGGCGTTTCAACTGCCGCTGGATTGGGTCCGCGCCAGGCGCGCTCGAACGGCAGGCGCCACGCATGCGGCGCAACGAGCTGGTGGATCGATTTCGGGCCCCAGGATCCCGGTGGGTAGAGCCGCACCGGCGGTGGCGATTCCAGCAGGGGCACGGAGACCTCCCACAGCCGCTCGATGCCCTCGGCCGTCGTGAAGAGCGTGTGGTCGCCGCGCATGGCGTCCAGAATCAGCCGCTCGTAGGCTTCGAGCACCTCGCCAGCGAGTCCCGTATCATTCATGGCGAACTGCAGGCTGAGCTTGTCGAGCCGGAAGCCTGGCCCGGGGCGCTTGCCGTAGAATGACAGCGACATCTTCGAGGCATCCGCCAGATCGAACGTCAGATGATCCGGTCCCTGCGCGCCGACGCCGGAGCCGGCTGGAAACATGCTCTTCGGGGGCTCGCGGAAGGCGATCGAAATGATGCGCTGGCCTTCGGCCAGCCGCTTGCCTGTGCGGAGGAAGAACGGCACGCCCGCCCAGCGCCAATTGTCGATGAGGCACTTGAGCGCGATGAACGTTTCGGTTTCCGACTCGGGATCGACACCTTCCTCCGATCGGTAGCCGGTATACTGTCCGCGCACGACGTCTTTCGGGTCGATCGGCAACATCGACCGGAACACCTTGTTCTTTTCTTCGCTGATCGGTGATGGCTCGAGCGCCGTTGGCGGCTCCATCGCCATGAATGCGAGGATCTGGAACAGGTGCGTGACCACCATATCGCGATAGGCGCCGGTGGCCTCGTAAAAGCGGGAGCGCTGGTTCAATCCGAGCGTCTCCGGAACGTCGATCTGCACATGATCGATGAAGTTCCGATTCCAGATGGGCTCGAACAGACCGTTGGCGAAACGGAAGGCAAGGATGTTCTGAGCGGGCTCCTTGCCCAGAAAGTGGTCGATCCGGAATATTCGATCTTCGGCAAAAACTTCGTGCAGCCGGGCGTTGAGCGACACGGCACTCGCGAGGTCGGTGCCGAAGGGCTTTTCCATGATGATGCGGGCGCGATCCACGAGGCCCGCTTCGCGCAGCAGACTGACCGCCGACAGTGCCGCATTGGGCGGAACGCTGAGGTAGTGAACGAGCCGGCTCTCGGCGTTGAGCGACGCCTCCGCCCGCTCCACGGCGGCCTTCAGTCTCTCCGGTCCAGCGGAGAGCGGCACGAAGTCGAGAGTCTCGGCAAAAGCGGACCAGTCGCCCGGGTCGACCTTGCGGGTGGAAAACTGGTCGAGCGCACTCCGAGCGATCTGGCGGAAGCCGTCGGCATCGATGTCGTCGAGTGAGACGCCGATGACCCGGCAACCGGGTATGAAGCCCGCGCGTGCCAGATGGAACAGGCCAGGAATGAGCTTGCGCCGGGACAAGTCACCCGTCGCCCCGACGAGCACGACGACTTGCGGATACCCGGGACCTACGCCGCGTGGAACCTTCTTCACCTGCCGCCCCCTTTGCCGCCAGCCTTGCGCCATGACCAGCCCACGCAAGCCTAGCGGCTCACGCAAGTTCGCGACAGCGCTGGAATGGGCTGCACGAGCGCTTTCAGTTCTCGTGCCAGTTGACCGGCATGCAGCCGCGGCGGGAGGAAGTCAGCGGTCGATCCCCGGCCGCTGCCGGCTCGGCGCGAGGGGCCGCGAGGAAATTCAGCCCTCGGCCACAGTCGCCTTGCTTTCATCGGGAACGGGAGCTGGACTGTTTGTGCCCAGAACGAACAGCGCAAGCGATCGCGCCGTCACCAGATATGTCGCCCCTATCGCAAAGCGATCACCGGATTTTGCAGGGTCCGTCGTATCGAGCAGAAGGCCCCATTCGCGACCGTCAAGCGCTTCGGGGAGAACGAACTCCACCGGTCCGTGATGCGCGTTCGTCACCAGCAGCAGGGTCGAGTGGTCACCGCCCTGCGGAACGCTGTGCACCTGGGCCCGGCCGTCCATCATCATGCCGATGCACTTGGCGATGTCGCTCCAGTCCTCGGCCCGGGCCTCGATGCCGGCGGGAGAGATCCAGGTGACGTCCTTCGCCCCGGTTTCCTCGTCGAATTTGCCCGTGTAGAAGCGGTTTCGGCGCAGCACCGGAAACTTGTGCCGCAGGTGCGCGAGATGCTTGGTGAACTCGAGCAGGCTCGATCCGTATTCGCCGATGTCCCAGTTGACCCATGACGTCTCGTTGTCCTGGCAATAGGCGTTGTTGTTGCCGTTCTGTGTGCGGCCGAACTCGTCGCCGGCCAGGATCATCGGCGTACCCTGCGCAAGCAGCAAGGTTGCCATGAAATTGCGATTCTGGCGGGCCCGAAGCTCCAGGACGTCCGGATCTTCGGTGGGGCCCTCCACGCCGCAGTTCCAGGACCGGTTGTCGTTGCTCCCGTCGTTGTTGTCCTCGCCGTTCGCCTCGTTGTGTTTTTCGTTGTAGGTGACCAGGTCCTTCATCGTGAAGCCGTCGTGGGCCGACACGAAGTTGACGCAGGCCCAAGGTCGACGGCCATGGTGGTTGAAGGTCTCCTGCGAGGCGCACAGGCGCTCGGCGATGGCTTTGTCCGAGGCTTCGCCGCGCCAGAAGTCCCGGACGTCGTCGCGAAACTTGTCGGTCCACTCGGCCCAACCGGGCGGGAAATTACCGACCTGATAACCGCCAGGGCCGACGTCCCAGGGTTCGGCAATCAGCTTGACGCCACCCAGCACCGGATCGAGTGAGCACACCTGGAGAAAGGCGCTGCGCGGATCGAACCCATTGGGTCCGCGCGCCAGCGTGGCCGCGAGGTCGAAACGGAATCCGTCGACGTGCATGTCCTGCACCCAGTAACGCAGCGAATCCGTGACCATCTGCATGACGCGCGGATGCGCGATGTTGAACGTATTTCCGGTGCCCGTGTCGTTGATGTAATACCGCGGCTCGTCCGGATTGAGCTGGTAATAGGACGCGTTGTCGATCCCTTTGAACGAGAGCGTCGCGCCCTTCTCGTTGCCCTCGGCGGTGTGGTTGAACACCACATCGAGGATCACTTCGAGATCCGCCTCGTGGAAGCGGGCGACCATGTCCTTGAACTCCTGGACGCTGTTCAGCGGGTCTGCCGCATAGGCGGGATGCGGCGCGAAGAACCCGATCGTGTTGTACCCCCAGTAGTTCGTCAGCCCCTTGTCGGACAGGAACTTGTCGGTGACGAAAGTGTGGACCGGCAGCAACTCCACAGCCGTGACGCCGAGATCCTTGATGTGCTTGATGACATCCGGCGTGGCGAGACCCGCGTAGGTGCCGCGAAGCTCTTCCGGAACTTTGGGGTGCAGCTTGGTGAAGCCGCGGACATGCGTCTCATAGATGATCGAGCTCGACCAATAGCGCCGCGGTTGCCCATGCTCCTCGACGCCGGGGCGGTGCATGTCGGCGACCACGCATTTGGGCACGAAGGGCGCGCTGTCGCGTTCGTCGAACGTGAGGTCGTCGCCGGTTTCGACTTGATAGCCGAAGACCGCTGGATCCCAGACGAGTTGGCCGGTGTGAGTGCGGGCGTAGGGATCGAGCAGCAGCTTGTTGGGATTGAAGCGATGGCCCTGTTCGGGCTCGTAAGGTCCATGAACGCGGAAGCCGTAGAGTTGGCCCGGCCTCACCTCCGGCAGATAGCCATGAAAGATCTGGTTGGTGTATTCCGGAAGTTCGATCCGCTCGATTTCCGTCTTGCCCGAGCCATCGAACAAGCAGAGTTCGACCTTGGTGGCGTGGGCCGAAAAGAGCGTGAAGTTGGTGCCGCGTCCGTCCCAGAGGGCGCCCCGTGGATGAGGCGAGCCTTCTTGAAGCAGGCGCTGGCGGATCGTTTGATTCATTGAAGTCCTCAAAATCGACAGGACGGCAGCAGCATCTGGCTGCAGTCCTGCGGCCCCGCAGGCAACGCGCGAGAGCCCAAAAATATGCCAATGGCCGCCTCGCCTATGGCCGTGCCCGACTGCCGCAGGATTTTCTGCCTGCGTGTTCCCATATCTGACACCGCTGGAGCAAGCGCTTGCGTTTTCCGCCCAATGCGTTTTGCTGCCGGCGCAGCGATAGCGCGGAGGGCGTATGACCCGAGCCGAGACCCTTGCCTTTAATGCTGGCGTGGAGGCTGTCCTTGCGATCGCGCGCCGCACCGCCGAGGGTATTGCGCGAACCAGCCGGCGCAGAGTGCACGAGGATTTCGCGGTGGCCGCGTTGAGCGAACTGGCCGACGCGGCGCGGGCACTGCTGGTGCCCATTCCACACGAAAAGGACACGGTCGGCCGGTGAGAAATGCGGGACACGCAGCATGACGGATGCGTCGGTTCCCCGCGCCGCAGAGGCGACGCGTCGTGCCCTGATCGAGGCCGCAACATCGGTTTTTGCTGCCCACGGGTTTCGGGGCGGCTCCGTACGGATGATCACCCAGGCGGCGGGGGCCAACCAGGCCGCCATCACCTATCATTTTAGCGGCAAGGATGGACTCTATCGCGCCGTGCTGCGCGAAGCGGTGTCCGCATTCGAGGAATACAGCCTGATCCAAGGCGAGGATGTCGCCCTGCTGGACCGGGCCGCCGTGCTGCGGCTTGTGATGCGCCAGTTTCTCCTGCCGCTGACGCAGCCTGGAAGGCTTGGACGCTATCTGCAGATCTTCGGCTGGGAAGGCGTTCATCCGAGCCCGGTCTACGTTGCGTTTTTCGCGGAAGAAACGCCACGCCTGTTCCGCACCGTCGAGCAACTGGTGCGCCGTTTCATGCCGCCTGACGTGCGGGAGGACGAGATCGCCATCACGACCCATTGGCTCGTCCAGCAGCCGATTGCCTTCGTGCGGAATGCCGAGCGGCTCAAGAGACCGCCCTATTCCCTGTCCTTCGACGAACCAGGAATTGAGCGCCTGGCTGATGTCCTCACGGGGCTCAGCCTGCGGGGGCTTGCAGACGCTTCCACCACGCTTCGGTCTCAGCCCATCGGCAGCGGCAGATAACCCACGAAGCTCGCGATTTTCCAGCTGCCGTCTTCACGGGCGCAGGTGTAGAGCGTCTGCCAACTCAGCCGATCGACGCCGCCATCGGCTTTCTGCACCGCGCCGTCGAACTTCTTGTGCGCCACGGCCCGGTCGCCCGCGACTTCGATGTGCTGCATCACCACCGAGCGGAACAAGGCTGCGCGGACGTCTTCGGCGAAAGCGGTCGCGGCGGTTTCGCGCGCCTGACGCAGCCATTCATCGCGGTAGCTGGCAAGGTCGGGGAAGCTCAGCCGCCAACTGTCGGGGTTTGGTGACTTGTGGGCATGCAACGCGAAGAAGCCCGATCTCACGAAGTCGGGTTCGGTCATCGACCAGTCCACAGCCAAAAACGCGTCGAAGTCGCGGGTCATCAGCATGTCCCAGATCGCCGAGCGGTCCGGATCGTGCGGGAAGGGGTTCTGGTCGTAGATCATGTCTGCTCGTCCCGTCGGCGGCGCGGTTCTCGGCCAAAAAGGTCAGTCCACGCGGCCCCTCGCGTCGACCCGGACGATCTCGAAGGCATCTTCAGTCAGCAGGTGGACCTGATCAAAAAGATTGGACACCACACAGGCGTGATTGGGCACGATGCGAATCCGATCGCCAACGGCGGGCCGCTGCGGGCAGGCCTCGAAGTCGATCACGCCATGCTCCTCGCTCAACGAGCGAACCACCGCCTCTGGATAACCAATCACCAGGCCAAAGCCCTCCAGGCCGAGAGTATCGCTCGTCAGTGCCTTCGATCCGGCGTCGACGACGGCTCTGGTCGGCGTCGGCAGGCTCACCACGGTGGTGAGGACCGTGAGCGCACAATCGTCCAGCGCTCCAACGCCCTTCGCGACCTGAAAGCGATCGAGGTAGATGTAGGTCCCCGGCCGGTGCTCGGTCGCATCAGCGACCTCGTGAGCACGCCAGAGGTCGGGCGTGCCGCCGTTGGAAACGATCTCCGGCGCGAGGTTGGCGGCAATCAACGCAGCCTTTGCCTTTGCGAGCCATGCGGCGTTGGACTCGACCTGGCCGGCTGCCGGATAGGTCATCAGCCCTTTGAACACGAGTCCCGGCTGTAGTTTCGATCGTGCGGGCAAGCTCGACGGCGTCTTCGGTGGTCTGCACGCCGCAGCGTCCCATCCCCGTGTCGCACTCGACCAGCACCGAGAGCGGGCTGCGACGAGCCGGCGAAAGCCTCCGCGAGGCCCGCAACCGTGGCCGCGCTGTCAGCCGTGACCGAGAGATCGGTCCGCTCCGCCAGCGCCCGGAGCCGGGCGAGTTTCTGGGCACCGACGATGTTGTAGGGCAGAAAGATATCCGGATGCCCGCGTCGGCCATCACCTCGGCTTCGCCGAGCTTCTGGCAGGTGATCCCGACTGCTCCGAGTTCGATCTGGCGCTTTGCGAAGCGCACCAGCTTGTGCGTCTTGATGTGGGGGCGAAGCGGCAGCCGGTGCCGGTCCGCGTAGGCCTGGGCGCGCTGCAGATTGCCTTCGACCCGGTCGAGGTCGATCAGAACTGCGGGCGTATCGATCTCGGGAAACATCCAGGCTCCGTGGCGGTGGGGCGGGGTGTGTGCTTACAGCCGCAATCCGCTGGCGGCGTCGAATACATGAACGTGGGCCGGATCGGCGACCAGGTGCAGGATCGTGCCGGGCTCGGGCGCGATGCGGTCGCGGAACACGCAGCGGACCTCGACGTCCGCAACGGTGCCGAACAGATGCGTCTCCGCCCCGGTCGGTTCGACCACCGCGACCCGATAGGGCAGACCTTCGCCCGGGCCCGCAAGCCGGTAGTGCTCCGGCCGCACGCCGATCTCGACGGCCTGTCCCGAGTCCGCGGCGGTGTCGCCGACCAGGATCGTCGCCCCCTCGGCGGTGCGCACCCGCGGCTGCCGATCGCCGCGCTCCAGCACCCCGGGGATAAAGCTCATCGCGGGTGATCCGAGAAAGCCTGCGACGAAGCGGTTCGCCGGCCGATCGTAAAGTTCCAGCGGCGCGCCGACCTGCTCGATACGGCCGTGGTTCATCACAACGATGCGGTCTGCCATCGTCATGGCCTCGATCTGGTCGTGCGTGACATAGACGATCGTGGTCTTCAGCGCCTGATGCAGCGCCTTGATCTCGGTGCGCATCTGCACGCGCAGCTTGGCGTCGAGGTTGGACAGCGGCTCGTCGAACAGGAACAGCGACGGCTCGCGCACGATCGAGCGGCCCATGGCCACACGCTGCCGCTGGCCGCCGGATAGCTGGCGCGGGAATCGCTCGAGGTACGAGGACAGGTTCAGCGTCGCTGCCGCCTTCTCGACCTTGGCGCGGATCGCCTCGCTTGCTTCGCGCCGGATGCGGGGGCCAAAGCCAACGTTCTTGGCCACGCTCATGTGCGGGAACAGGGCGTAGCTCTGGAACACCATCGAGATGTTGCGTTTCTGCGGCGACAGGCGGTTGGCGAGCGTCGACCCAATCCAGAGCTCGCCCGTCGAGACGTCGTCGAGACCGGCGATCATCCGCAACAGCGTGGACTTGCCGCAGCCGGACGGACCCACCAGCACGATGAACTCGCCGTCCGCCACATCGAGGTCGATGCCGTGCAGCACGGACGTGCTGCCGTAGCTCTTGGTCAGCGCTTTGATGCGCAATTCCGCCATGCGTCAGCGCCCTTCGATGACCTGGGTGACGAAGGCATTGTTTCCCGCCGTGAGGCCGGCGTCCACCGGGATCACGGCGCCGGTGATCCCGGACGCCAGCGGCGAGGCGAGAAACACGACCGTCTGAGCCACCTCTTCCGGGGTCACGAGGCGCCCGAGGGGATAATGCGGCAGCACGCGCTCGAGCAGGTCGGGATTTTTCGCCAGACGGTGATCCCAGGCGTGGGTGCGCACCGATCCCGGGCAGACCACGTTGGCCCGGACGCCGTCGCGACCGCGTTCCACCGCGATGGCACGCGCATAGGCCACGAGCCCCGCCTTGGCGGCCGAATAGGCGGGATTGCCGAAATGCCCGAGAGCATTGACGGAAGCGATGAACACCAATGCGCCGCTGCCACGCTCAGCCATGCGATCGAGGATCGGGCGGGTCAGTGCGAAGGCGCCCGTGAGATTGATGGCGAGTTCCGCGTCCCAGACTGCCTGGTCGACCTGCTCCAGCAACTCGCCGCGCGTGAACCCGGCGTTGCTGATCACGACATCGGGACACCCGCTCTCAGACAGGAACGCCTCAACCAGGTTGCGCACGGCTGCCACTTCGAGGAGATCGCAGGTCAGCCGGTGATCGAGATCGAGCCGGCCGAGCGCGTCTGCGTCGCGATCTGTCCCAGACACCACCGCGCCCGCCTGCCGGAACGCTGTGACGAGTGCCTGCCCGATACCACCGCCGGCCCCGGTGATCAGAACGTGACGGCCCTCGAGGCCGAAGGCGTGCTGCAATGACAGGGAGTTCATCAATCGTCCAAGCGGTCAGGGGCATATCAGATGGGATCGGCCTTTCGTTGGCAAGTTAGGCCGATCGGCAGACTGCGTTCGTGAACTCGTTGAACTATCTGCCTTGCCTTCGCTCCTCTTCGTGGAATTCGGCGCGATCGAGGAGCGCCTCCAAGTCCTCCCGACTGATGTCGAACGTCTCGCCGCCTTCTTCGAGCGCCCGGTCGATCGAGTTCGGGATGAAAGCGCGGCACGCTTGGTGGTGGGGACGCCGGTCCCGCAGCCACGGATGGCCGATGAGGGTACGAGTGGCGGGAGAAGCGGTGAAAAAGCCAACCCGTCATCAGAAGAACCGCCGAATTGAGGCAAACCGGAACCAGCGCGAACAGATAACCCGCTGAAAAGATCGCCGGACCTCCGATCACGGCCGTGAGCGCCGCCGCCCCGCCTGGCGGATGCAGGCAGCGCAGCAACGACATTGCGAGGATTGCGCCCCCCACCGCAAGGCCTGCCGCGAGCGCGGGATCGGGCACGAACCGGGCCGCCGCGACACCGACGAGAGCCGACACGGTATTGCCGCCGAGAACCGGCCATGGTTGCGCAAGAGGGCTCGCCGGAACGGCGAAGACGAGAACAGCCGAGGCTCCCATCGGGGCAACAAGCAGCGGCAGGTCTCTCGCCGAAAGAAAGGACAGGTGAGCACAGATCAGCGCCGTCAATCCGATGCCCATCAGGGCGCCACAACAGGCGAGAAACCGGTCGGGCAGTCCCGCGCCGGCAAGGATCGGCACGAACAGAATGCGGTGCTTTGATTTGTTGCTCACGACGCTCACGAAGACAGCCCCGATTTCGTCCGCTGATTACACTTTTTGGCGGGTGAACGCTCACGTTCACCAGGATCCGATCTGCGTCTGCAAGGCCTCAATGCGCTGACGGCAACAGCCCGGGCTCGTCCTTGTCATGGACCGCGAAGCGCTCGACCATCGTCGCACTCGCTGCATTCAGGCCGACGACGTCGACGGCGCGGCCATGCCGGCGCGCCCGGAGTACAACCCCGTCAAGCGCGCCGACGGCCGAAATGTCCCAGAAATGGGCAGCGCTGACGTCGATCACGATGCGATCCACTGGTTCCAGCACGTCGACCGCATCGGTGAAGGTGCTCGCCGAGGCGAAGAACACCTGCCCGGCCACCTGATACGTCCGGGTCCGCCCATCCGAGGACAGCATGGAGGTCACGCGGCTGAGGCGCGCGACCTTGCCGGCGAAAAAGACGCCGGACATGAGCACACCCACAAGCACGCCTTTGGCGAGATCCGCGGTCGCCACCACGGTCAACACCGTCGCGAGCATGACGGCCGAGGACGGCAATGGATTGGTGCGCAGCTTGAGGATCGAACGCCACGAGAACGTGTTGATCGACACCATGATCATCACGGCCGTCAGTGCGGCGACCGGAACGATGGCCAGCAGCCTCTGCAACCCGACGAGCAGCACCAGCAGGAACGCGCCCGCAACCAGCGACGAAAGCCGACCCCGCGCGCCGGACGAGACGTTGATGACCGACTGACCGATCATGGCGCAGCCACCCATCCCGCCAAACACCGCCGAAGCCATGTTGGCGAGGCCCTGACCGACGCATTCGCGGTTCTTTGGGCTCGGCGTGTCGGTCATGTCGTCGACGATCTGCGCCGTCAGCAGCGACTCGAGCAACCCCACCGCGGCGAGCGTGAGCGAGATCGGCAGCAGGATGCGCAGCGTCTCGGCCGTGAAGGGAACGGCCGGAAGTCCGAAGCTTGGCAGCGCCGAGGGCAGTTCACCGAGGTCGGCTACCGTGCGCACGTCGAGCTTCAGCGTGACGGACAGGACCGTCAAGACCGCGATGGCGACCAAAGGCGACGGGACGGCGCGCGTCAGCCGCGGGAACAGATAGATAATGGCGAGGCCGAGGGCGATCAGCCCGTAGGTGGCGGAGGGCACATGCATGAGTTGCGGCAGCTGGGCCAGGAAGATCAGGATCGCAAGAGCGTTGACGAAACCGGTCATCACCGACTGGGACACGAAGCGCATCAGCCGCCCGAGCTTCAGCATTCCCGCGACGATCTGGAACACACCCATGAGAATGGTCGCAGCGAAGAGATACTGAACGCCGTGTTCGTGTACGAGCCCCGTCATCAGGACCGCGGTCGAGGCGGTAGCGGCCGAGATCATCGCCGGCCGTCCGCCCGTGAAGGCGATCACGCAGGCAATCACCACCGAGGCATAGAGCCCGACCTTGGGATCGACGCCGGCGATCACGGAGAAGCCGATCGCCTCGGGAATCAGCGCGAGCGCCACGACGAGGCCCGACAGGGTGTCGCCGCGAACGTTGGACAGCCATTCGCGGGAATAGGAGGACATTTTGGTCATGAGGGTTCCGCAAGAGACGAGCGCCGCGGCACAGCCGGCGGGAGTGTCGTGTCAGTTGCGTGGTCCGGCGGATCGGCGGCCGGAAGAGCCACCCGGAATCGCACCGGGTCCAGTCGAATGAACCTTCTTAGTCTGCTCCCTTGCTGCAGCGCAATAATTTGTTTGGACGGCAGATGAACTTGCTGGAGACGGTCAGGTCGGAGGCATCAACTGGCCCGCGGTGGCGCAATGTGGCAGGAGTGCAGGCCATTGCTCCAGCCAAGCAGCCCAGGTGCCCTCCGCCGCATTCGATCTCCTGTCGTTCACCGCCGCCGCCGCCGCGCTCACCCTGACGCCGGGGGTGGATACGGCCATGGTGCTGCGGGCCGCGACCATCGGCGGGCCCCGGAGCGGTGCGGCCGCGGCCCTTGGCATCGGCGCCGGCTGCCTGGTGTGGGGAGCCGCCGCCGCGACGGGATTGACTGCGCTGCTGAGCGTTTCGGAGCTCGCCTTCACGGCGCTGCGATGGCTCGGCGCCGCCTATCTCGTCTGGCTCGGCCTGAAGCTGATCGCACGACCGCGAACCAGTCTGCCGCGTGGGGAAGCCGGTGCCGCGCACCAAAGCTTGGCCGGTTCGTTTCGCCGCGCGCTCCTGGCCAACCTGCTCAATCCGAAGGTCGGCCTGTTCTACCTCACGTTCCTGCCCCAGTTCATTCCGGCCGACGTGCACGTGGGCCTCTTCTCGATGCTGCTCGCCGGCATCCACGTGGTTTTGGGCCTCCTCTGGTCCGCGGTCCTGATCGCCCTCACGGTTCCGCTCGGCCGCTGGCTCGTCCGGCCGCGCGTCGTCGCGGCCTTGGATCGCACGACCGGCGTCATCTTCGTCGTCTTCGGCGTCAAACTCGCTTTGTCCCGGCCCGCCTGAACGCGTTCGCGCTCCATGCAGGGTTGACTTGCCCGCGTTTGCGTCGGCCCTCTTGCGCGTCGGCCTCGGGCAGGAAAGACTGCGCCGTTCCGGCCGCTCGGCCGGCTGACGGGGGTTTTCGATGAAGCGTTTCGGTATCCTTCTCGCGGGCGCCAGCCTGCTGGCCTTCACGGCCGCCGCGCAGGCCGGCACGGTCCGCGTCACCATCGCCGAATATTCGAAGGGCACCGGCCCTTATTTCAACGAAGCCGCCAAGGCCTTCGAAGCCGCCAATCCCGGCACCAAGATCCAGATCGAAGTCGTGCCGTGGGACAACCTGCAGCAGAAGCTGACCACCGACATCTCGGCCGGCGCCAACGCGGACCTGTCGATCATCGGCACGCGCTGGCTGCTCGACTATGTGAGCCAGGGCATCGTCGACGCCACTCGACAAATACGTGACGCCGGACTTCAAGGGCCGCTTCATCGACACTTTCCTGCAGCCCTCGGTGATGAACGGCAAGCTCTACGGCCTGCCGATCGCGGCCTCGGCGCGCGCCATGTATTACAATAAGGACGTGTTCAAGAAGGCCGGCTACGACACGGTGCCGGCCACCTGGACGCGACTTCCAGACCGCGGCCGCCAAGATCAAGGCCGCGGGCGGCGGCGTCTTCCCGTTCGGCCTGCAGGGCAAGGAGATCGAGACCGACGTCTATTTCTACTACGGCCTGTGGTCGAACGGCGGCGACATCATCAAGGACAAGAAATCCGGCCTCGACTCGCAGGCCGCCATCGACGCCGCCAAGCTCTACAAGGGCATGATCGACGGCGGCCTGACCGAGCCGGGCGTCACGTCCTACTCGCGCGAGGACGTGCAGAACCTGTTCAAGCAGGGCAAGGTCGCGACCGTGATCACGGCGCCGTTCCTGTCGAACCAGATCAAGGCCGAGGCGCCGAACCTGAACTACGGCGTGGCGCCCGATCCCGACCGCAGCGGCGCAGGCGCCGAGCACCTACGGCGTGACCGATTCGATCGTCATGTTCGAGAATTCGAAGGTGAAGGACGAGGCCTGGAAGTTCCTCGACTTCCTGTTCACCACCGAGCAGCGCACCAAGTTCGACAAGGTCGAGGGCTTCCTGCCGGTCAAGCGCCAAGGAGGCGAGCGATCCCTTCTTCGCCGACAACGCCGACCTGAAGGTCTTCGCCTCGCTGCTGCCCAAGGCGCATTTCGCGCCGGTGATCCCCGGCTGGGAGGACATCGCGCAGACCACCGTCAACGCCGTGCAGACGATCTACCTCGGCAAGGGCGAGATCGAGCCGACGCTCAAGGCCGCCGCCGCCAAGGTCGAACGACGACGCTGGCGAAGGACTGAGACCAGCGCCCAGCGCTCCGCTCCGTCCGCCTCTCCCTTGTGGCGAGGGGAAGGTGGGTCGACGGGTCGAGCGCCTCCGCACCGCTGAACCAGCCTCGACCGCGCATCTCTCGAACGAAGCGACCGTAGCGCGGGCAGAGCCGCGCTCGGCCCCTCACCACGCGCGATCCTCTCCCCAGCGAGAGGGGAAGCTCGCACGTCACTCGAGGCTCATGGGCCGCACCACCCCCTACCTGCTGATCCTGCCGAGCTTCCTGCTGGCCGCCGGCGTCGTGCTGTGGCCGCTGGGCGAAATCGTGCAGCTGTCGCTGCACGACGTGAACCGCTTCGGCATGCTGCGCGAGTTCATCGGGCTGGCGCATTTCCGCGCCCTGTTCCAGCGACCCGGATTTCATCGCCGCGCTCTGGCGCACGCTGCTGTGGACAGCCGCCGTGGTGCTCGGCACGCATCGTGGTCTCTTTGCCGGTCGCCCTGATCCTCAACGCTGACTTCTACGGCCGCGGACTCGCCCGCATCCTGGTCATGCTGCCCTGGGCCGTATCGCTGACCATGACGGCCGTGGTCTGGCGCTGGGCCCTGAACGGCGAGAGCGGCATGCTGAACTCCGCCCTGCGCGATCTCGGCCTGCTCGACACCAACATCCAGTGGCTGGCCGAAGCGTCGACAGCGTTTCCGATGCAGATCCTGATCGGCATCCTGGTCTCGATTCCGTTCACGGTGACGATCTTCCTCGGCGGCCTCTCCTCGGTGCCCGACGATCTCTACGACGCGGCCTCCATCGAGGGCGCCGGCGCCTTGGACAGCTTCCGCCTGATCACGCTGCCTCTGCTGAAACCCTTCATCAACATCGCCTTCGTGTTGAACACGATCTACGTGTTCAACTCCTTCCCGATCATCTGGGCGACGACGCAGGGCGGCCCCGCCAATTCCACCGACATTCTGGTGACCTATCTCTACAAGCTCGGCTTCCGTCTCGGCCGGCTCGGCGACGCCGCCGCGGTATCGCTCATCATGTTCGGCATCCTGATCGTGTTCACGCTCATCTATGTGCGCCTCGCCATGCGGGAGCAGAAAGCGTGAGGACAACCCCGGAAGCAGCGGAGCGGCCTCCGGCGCGTTCGCCTCAACTCCAGGCACGCTCTCCCTCCCCTCCCAGGGGAGGGTGGACCGGGGTCAGCGGGGACGGGTGGGGTGGGCCGGCCGAGACGGCTGCGCCCGTGCGGCGTTGCGCTCCGTCGCGTTTCTCGCTGCCGCGTCCCACCCCACCCCCCGCCCTCCAGGCGGGACCCTCCCCTGCGAGGGAAGGGATGGGCGCGCGTGTCGGTCAGACCTCTTCTGCCCTAAGGGCAGTCCAAGGAGGGCCGGCATGAGGCGCTCGAAGGTGCTTCGCTCGATCGTCTGCTGGCTGCTGCTGTCGCCCGTCATCGTCGGGGCGCTGTTTCCCTTCGCCGTGATGATCATCACGGCGCTGAAGCCCGCCACCGAGGTGCATGACCCCACCTGGTGGCCGCACGAGGTCCGCTGGGCGAATTTCTCCGAAATGTGGACCTCGTCGGGATTCGGCCCGGCGCTTGTCGAACTCGCTCTACGTCTCGGGCCTGACCACGATCCTGACGATCGCCGTCTCGATTCCCGCCGCCTACGCGCTGAGCCGCTTCACCTTCGCCGGCCGCGGCGCGTTCCGGCAGTTCCTGCTGATCTCGCAGATGCTGTCGCCGATCGTGCTGGTCATCGGCCTGTTCCGGCTCGTCGCCGGCCTCGGCATGATCGACAACCTGAACACCCTCGTCGTGCTCTACGTCGCGTTCAACATCGCCTTCTCGATCTGGATGCTGCAGAGCTATTTCACCACCATTCCCGCGCGATCTCGAGGAGGCGGCCTGGATGGAAGGCGCCAGCCGCTGGCGTACGCTCGTGACCGTGTTCCTGCCGCTCGCCGTGCCGGCGATCGTGGTCACGGCGATCTTCACCTTCATCAACGCCTGGAACGAGTTCGTCATTGCCCTCACGATGCTGCGGCGGGAGGACGAGCTATACGCTGCCGCTTCGGGTGTTCTCGCTCGTCGCCGGGCGTTACACGGTGGATTGGCACTACGTCATGGCGGCGCGCGCTGGTCGCCTCCCTGCCGGTCGCGGTGCTGTTTGCCTGGCTGCAGCGCTACCTCGTGCGCGGACTCGCGCTCGGAGCGGTGAAGTGAGCGACGCGGTGGCAGTGCGGGTGCTGGATGGCCCAGAGATCGAGCGGCACATCCCTGCGCTTTCAGACGTGCTGATGGATTGCGTCGAGGGCGGCGCCTCGGTCAGCTTCATGGCTCCGTTCCCGCGCGACAAAGCGGATGCGTTCTGGCGCGCCACACGCGATCGCATGCTGGCCGGCGGGGGCGAATTGCTCGTCGCGGAACGCGATGGGGCGGTCGTCGGCACTGTCCAGCTCGTCTGGGCGGGTCCGGAAAATCAGCCGCACCGCGCCGACGTCGCCAAGTTGCTTGTGCATCGCAGCGCGCGAGGACAGGGCATCGGCCGCGCCTTGATGCAGGCCCTCGAGGAGCGCGCCCGGGCCAATGGCAAGACCGTCCTGGTGCTGGACACCGCCTCCATGCAGGCGGAACATATCTATCGCAGCCTCGGCTGGACTGAATTGGGCTCCGTGCCCGACTACGCGCTCTATCCGGATGGCCGGTATTGCGATGCGGTCTTCTTCTACAAGCGGGTTGCGCCGGAGGGTTTCGGGCCAGATCATTGAAAGAATGCTCGCTTGAGCATATGTTCTGCTCAAAAGAGCGTTCCGGATGACGCAGGCGAATGCTCGGCCCAGCAGAAGTCGGCGTTTACGCCCGGTCGTTTCGACGGCAAGCTATCGCGGTCTCTATCGGACGCCGTCGATCGATCGCATCGCGCTGATCAAGGGCGGCGTTTCGGCGGTCGACGCAAAGCGGTGGCTCGACATTCCCACGCTGAGCCGAAGCACAGCCCTCAAGGCTCTGGATCTGCCGGTCGCCACCTTCAATAAGAAAGTCAGGGCCAACGCCAAGCTTTCTCCGGCAGAAAGCGAGCGCGTGATCGGTTTTGCCAGGCTGGTCGGGCAGGTGGAGGACATGGTCGACGCAGCGGACTTCGACGCGCCGGAATGGTTGGCGCGCTGGATGACCGAACCCCTGCCGGCCCTCGGCCACGCAAGGCCGATCGATTTCATGGACACCATGGAAGGCCAGAGCCTGGTTGCCCAGACATTGGCGCAGATTGCGAGCGGCGCCTACGCGTGACCCAGACGGTCTGGCGCATCGCGGCTGATACACGGGACTACGCAGCCGATGATCTGTCGGGCGCAGGGGCGAAAGCCACCGGCGGGCGTTGGAACGCAATGAACTATGCCGCGGTCTATAGCTCCGCCACGCGCGCCATGGCCTGCCTCGAGACAATCGTGCACTTGAACGCGGGCGGGTTACCGCTGAACCGCTATCTGGTGGAAATCACCATTCCGGAATTCGCTCTGGACGGCGGCGCAACGGGAGACCGCGACAAGCCTTCCGGTCGGCTGGGACGCTGAACCGGCGAGCGCGACCAGCATCGCCTTCGGCACCGCGTGGATTGCCGAGCAGCGGTCCGTCTTGCTCATTGTTCCTTCAGTGGTTGTTCCGGAGGAGTTCAACGTGCTCTTCAATCCGTCCCATCCCGAGGCGAGGCTTATCGAGGGGAGAAAGGTCCGAAGGTGGCTTTACGACCCGCGGCTTCGGCGGGCGGTTTAATCTCTGCTCACAGCTCGCTCACTCGTGCAGCACCGGCGCGAGCACCGGAGGCCGGCGCTGGTGGCGGGTCAGGCGGTATTCGAGCAGGCCGACCAGCCGGGCCACGATGAAGTTGATCGCCAGGTAGATCACCGCCGCGCAGAGGAACACCTCCATGGTGCGGTAGGTCTGGGTGATGATCTTCGACGCCACGCCCGTCATCTCGGTCACCGTGATGATGGATGCGAGCGAGGTGGATTTCACCATCAGGATCAGTTCGGTCGAATAGGCCGGCAGCGCATGGCGCAGCGCGATCGGGAAGATGATGCGGCGGAACAGCAGGAACCCCGACATGCCGCAGGCGCGGGCCGCCTCGACCTCGCGTTCCGGACACGGCCGCGAGCGCGCCGCGGAAGATCTCGGTCTGGTAGGCGGCGGTGCAGAGGCCGAGCGAGATCACCGCGCAGGCGAAGGCATCGCGCAGCACCGGCCAGGCAAAGCTGTGCCGGACCACGGGGAACTGGCCGAGGCCGTAGTAGATCAGGAACAGCTGCACCAGCAGCGGCGAGCCGCGGAACACGAAGACATAGCCGCGCGCGATGCGGTCGAGCATCGGTTGCCGCTCACCCGCATCGCGGTCAGCCCGAGGGCGATGACACAGCCCGAGCGCGACGCAGAGCACGAAGATCGCCAGCGTCATCGGCAGAGCCGCCAGAAGGCGGGTGAAGACGTCCAGGATGAACGGCGACGTCGATCATCAGGCGAGCCGCCGCCGGAACGAGCGTGCGACATGCGCCTCGGCCCGGTTGACGACGCGGTTCGAAGCGGCGGTCAGCACGAGATAGAGCACCGCGGCCGCGATGTAGAATTCGAAATAGTCGCGGGTCGAACCGGCCGCCTGCTGGGCGGTGCGCATCAGTTCGGCGAGGCCGGTGACCGAGACGAGGGCGGAGTCCTTGAGCGACAGCTGCCAGACGTTGCCGAGGCCCGGGAATGGCGAAGCGGAGCACCTGCGGGCGCGATGATGCGGCGGAAGCGCAGCAGCAGCGGCATGCCCATGGCCTTGGCGGCCTCGATCTCGCCGCGCGCCACGGCCCGGAAGGCGCCGCGGAAGACCTCGGCCTGATAGGCGCCGGAGATCACGCCGACCGCCAGCGCGCCGGCCGCGAAGGCCGGGAAGCCGATAAAGCCCTCGTAGCCGAAGAGGTGGCCGATGCCCGACGACGGCCGACGAGCCGCCGAAGTAGAACAGGAAGATGACCAGCAGTTCGGGCACGCCGCGGAACACGGTGGTGTAGAGGTCGCCGAGCGAACCGAGCGGCGAGGTTGTTGGACAGCTTGGCCCAGGCCGCGAGCGAGCCGATGCACGGCACCGATCGACCAGCGCCGCGGCGGTGACCGCCAGCGTCACGCCCGCGCCGAGCAGAAGCAGCGCACCCCAGCCCTTCTCGCCGAAGCCGAACAGCGGAGAGGGTGGTCAGCAACGCCCGTCTCCCGTGCCAACGGAAGAAGGCGGAACTGCGAAGCGAGCCGTGAGCCAGCCAGGAGCCTCCGCGAGCGCAGCCTGTCTCCGCGGCCGACGGAAATCGGACGTAGTTCGGAAGCCGGCCGCCGGCTCGAGCATCGGCTGAATTCGTCGACGGTCGCGCCATGACGCCCTCTCCCGCTCGCGCGGGGAAGGCAAGCCCTGGCCGTCACTCAGGCACCACGTTCAGCTTGAACCACTTCTGGCTGAGCTTCTGCAGCGTGCCGTCCGCCTTGGCATCGGCGATCGCCTTGTTGAACATGGCGATCAGGTCGGTGTCGGCCTGGCGCATGCCGAAGGCCTCGCCCGGACCCCAGACCAGGCCGCCGATCTGCGGGCCGGTATAGGCGAGGTCCTTGTTGTCCGCCTTGGCAAAGGCCGCGGTGAAATAGGTGGCGTCGTCGAAGGCGAGGTCGATGCGGCCGGCCACGAGATCGAGGTCATGCTCGGGCGAGGTCTTGTATTCCTTGATCGTCGCGACGTCCTTGAAGTTCTTGTTGACGAAGTCGGTGTAGACGGTCGCGGTCTGGATGCCGATCGTCTTGCCCTTGAAGGCCTTGCGCAGGTCGTCCATCGTCGGCGTGTTGGCAGTCGTTGTCGAGCTTGATCGTGGTGCCGGTGCCCGGCGCGTTGGCGAGCGGCCCGTTCTTGTCGGCCACGAACACGGCCGGAGTCTGCGCATAAGGCTCGGTGAAGGCGATCACCTTCTTGCGGTCGTCGGTGATCGAGAGCGCATCCATGATCACGTCGGCCTTGCCGGCCTGCAGCGACGGGATGGCGCTGTCGAAGTCCGAGGTGATGATCTTGCATTCGATCTTCATGCGGCCGCACAGATCCTTCAGCATCTCGGGCTCGAAGCCGCCGACGCTGCCGTCGGAATTGGTGAGGTTCCAGGGCTCGTAGGCGCCCTCCGTCACCACCGTGACGCGTCTTCCAGTCCTTGGCCTGGACCGCCTGCGCACTGACGGCCAGGCCGAGCGCGACTGCCGCGCCCGCAACATGTTTGAACACCATCCCAGAAACCTTTCCTCGCCAGCTGCGGCCCATGCGAGGCGCGCGCCGCGACGTCGTTACACAAGCGCCGCAGATTTGCATGATTTGCGCCAAGTGGTCTGGGCGCAAGCGCAAAATGCGGCCTGCGAGCCTAAGCAGCCGATCAGGCGATGCGCCGGGCCCGCTCGCCGAACTGGGTGGCGAAGAACGTGTGGTAGGAGCCGCGGAGCCGGATCAGCTCCTCGTGCGTGCCGCTTTCGGCCGCGCGGCCGTTCTCGACCACGCAGATGCGGTCGGCGTCGATGATGGTCTGCAGGCGGTGCGCCACGACGACCGTGGTGCGACCCTGACGCAGCTCCGTGAGCGCCTTCTGCACCTCGCGTTCGGATTCGGCGTCGAGCGCCGCCGTCGGCTCGTCGAGCAGGATGATGGAGGCCTGCTTCAGGAAGGCGCGCGCGATCGCGATGCGCTGCTTCTGGCCGCCCGACAGCTTGGAGCCGTATTCGCCGACATTGGTGTCGTAGCCGTCCGGCATGCTCATGATGAAATCGTGGGCATGCGCCTGCCGGGCCGCCGTCACGATCTCGGCCTCGTCGCTCCGGGGCGCCCGAGCGCGATGTTCTCCCGGATCGTGCCGCGAAACAGGAACACGTCCTGCGACACGAAGGCGATGGCGCTGCGCAAGCGACGCGATGTCGACGGTGCCGATCGTCGGTCCCGTCGATGCGGATCGACCCGCCATCCGGGTCGTAGAAGCGCTGGATCAGGCTGATGATGGTCGACTTGCCGCCGCCCGAGGGCCGACGAGCGCGGTCGTCTTGTCGGGCTCCGCCGTGAAGCTCAGGCCGTCCAGCACCGGCACGTCGGGACGGTAGCCGAACCGCACATCCTCGAAGGTGATGCGGCCCGGACCCGACCCGCAGCGGCGGCCCGCCGCGCTGGGCGCTTGCCGGCAGCGGTTCGTCGAGCACGTCGTAGATCAGGCGCGCGTTGACCAGGCCGTTCTGCAGGTCGAGGTTGAGCTTGCTCAGCCGCTTGCTCGGCTCGTAGGCCGCCACCATGGCCATGATGAAGGAGAAGAACGAGCCCGGATCGGCGTGGGCCACGGCCACGCGCCAGCTGCCGTAGAGCAGGATCAGCGCGATCACGATGCCGCCAAGCGTCTCCGAGATCGGGCTCGACATGGCGACGCCGGTGGCCATGCGGTTGGCGGCCTTCTCGACCTCGCGGATCGACTCGATCCATCCGCGCCCGCATGACCTCCTCGAGGTTGAAGGATTTGATGATGCGGATGCCCTGCGCGGTCTCCTGCATGGTGTGCATGATGCGGGTCGAGCCGTCGAAGGAACGGCGCGCGAACTTGCGGATGCGGCGGATCACGCGGCCGAACAGGAAGGCGCCGACCGGCATGCCGGAGAAGGCCAGCAGCGCCATCAGCGGATCGTCGTAGACCATCACGGCCACGAGGCCGAGCAGGGTCACGACGTCGCGCCCGGCCGAGGTGACCAGCAGTTGCACGATGTCGCGCACGCCGTTCGCCGCGAGCGCCAGCCGCGCGATCGAGTTCGCTCGAATGCCGGTCGCCGTAGAACGCGACGGGCTGGGCGAGCACGTGGCGATAAAGCCGCGCCTGCATTGTCGGCGATGATGCGGTTGCCGGTACGCGACAGCACCACGAGCTGCCCGAAGGTCGCGAACCCGCGCAGCAGGAACAGGCGCGCCGACCGCGATAGGCGAGCAGGCGCAGTTGCCTGAAGCCGCCCGAATCGGGGCTGCCGATGTCCATCATGCCGTTGACGACCGGCCGCAGCAGAGCCACGGAGCCGGCCGTCGCGGCGGCGCTGATGCCCATCAGGACGAGGGCAAGCGCATAAGCGCCGGCATGCGCGCGGCCATGCTCGGCCAGCAGGCGGCGAACAAGAGCAAGGGCGCTGTCGTTGCGTGCCGGCTGAGTCTTCGGCAAAACTGTCATAACCGGCGCGCGCGACACCCCTGGGATCCGCGCCCCAGTTAACACTTGTTGTCCAACGGTCAAAGACGCGGCTGCGAGGCGGCGGCCCGTCCGCCGAGGAGCTCCTGCATGCCGATAATCAACAGCATCGCGATGCGGCAGGATGCTGTTCAGGGCTGGCGGCGCGACATCCACGCCCATCCCGAAGCTGATGTACGACGTGCACCGCACGGCCGGGCTCGTGGCCGAGTTGCTGCGCGAGTTTCGGCTGCGACGAGGTCGTGACCGGGGTCGGCCGCACCGGCGTCGTCGGCGTCATCCGCGGGCGGCGCGAGGGAACGCGCGCCATCGCCCTGCGGGCCGACATGGACGCGCTGCCGATCAGCGAAACGACCGGCCTGCCCCACGCCTCCGGGACAGTTTCGGGCAAGATGCACGCCTGCGGCCACGACGGCCACACGGCCATGCTGCTCGGCGCCGCCCAGCACCTGTGCGAGACGCGGAATTTCGGCGGGACGGCGGTGGTCGTGTTCCAGCCGGCCGAGGAAGGCGGCGCGGGAGCCCGGGCCATGGTGGGCGACGGCCTGATGGAGCGCTTCGACATCGACGAGATCTACGGCATGCACAACCTGCCGGGGCTGCCGGTCGGTTCGTTCTGCCTGCGGCCGGGGCCGATCATGGCGGCGGCCGACCGGTTCGAGATCCGCATCGAGGGCAAGGGCGGCCATGCCGCCTATCCGCATCTCTGCGCCGATCCGGTCTAGGCGGGAGCGCAGATCGTCTCTGCGCTGCAGAGCATCTGTCGCCGAAACCTCGATCCGCTCGATGCCTGCGGTCGTCTCGGTGACGCAGTTCAACGCCGGCTCGGCCCAGAACGCCATCCCGCAATCGGCCCGCCTGGCCGGCACGATCCGGACGCTGAAGCCCGAAACCCGCGAGCTCGTGGAACAGCGGCTCCGCGAGATCGTGGCGGGACAGAGCGCCGCCCACGGCGTGACGCGCGACGGTGTCGCTGGCCCGCGGCTATCCGGTGACGCGCAACCATGCCGACCAGGCGGCTTTCGCGGCGGCGGTGGCCCGCGACGTCGCGGGCCAGGAGCGGGTCTACGACGAGGTGCCGCCGATGATGGGGGCTGAGGACTTCTCCTACATGCTGCAGGCCCGGCCCGGCGCTTTCATTTTCGTCGGCAACGGCGATACGGCGGGCCTCCACCATCCCGGCTACGATTTCAACGACGCCGCCCTGCCCTTCGGCATGAGCTTCTGGGTGCGGCTGATCGAAACGGCCTTGCCGGTCGATTCTCGACAAGGGCGGCGGGTTGAGATCGGCTGACCACTCCGGCAGCGGAGGTCGGTTTTTAGAGGCGTGGCGTTCTCATCTGCTTAACCATCTCTCGCTACAAAGCGTTAAACAATCCAAACTACGCGTTAACCCAGTGCTGCCCATGCAACTCGTCGCGGCAGCGATGCTTTCCGGCAGAGGGGGACTCTCGAATGAACGAATCCAAAGCGCTCCGCGTCCTGGCCGACAAGCTGGACGAACTCGAGTTGCTCAAGGCCTTCCCGGTCGAGATTTCCGATCCGGGCGAGGTCACGGTGAGTTGGGTCGAGGGCCGCGATCACGATGGCTATCCTGCCCTGAGCGCTGCCATCAGCGCCCTTGTCGGGCAGCACTGGAATGCCTTGCGTTCGCAAGTGCTGAAGTCGAAAGAGGGTGAGGTCCAGGTGGCGCGCAATGCCGTCACCGGCTTGGGCGGGGTCCCAACCCTCGACGCCGAGCCGGTCGGCCAGGCTGGTCCCGACATGGGCGCACGTCGCTTCGGCTGAGTCTCGCCGGGCGTCGACCGGTAGCGGCGCCCGTCAGAACTCCCCGTTGACGCCAGCAATGGTTGTGCCAAAGTGCTCCGGCTCGCGGCCGGGGACTTGGTGCCATGGCGGTGCACGACCTGAAGGCAGTTTTGCATCGGCCAAAGAGCCGATTTTTCGGCGATCCAGCAGAAGCTGGAACGCCTCCTGCGCAGCAAAAACAAGAAGATAGAGCCCTTCGAAGCGGAAGTGATATCGATCATCGACGCGATCGATGCGCTCAACCGTGACGCCTTTGTCCTCAAGAAGCGCGGGCATCGCGGCGATTTCGACGTCGACTGACTATTCCGCAGCCTCCTGCATGTGGCTTGCCGGGTCGTAGTTCAGGATCGGCGATAGCCAGCGCTCGGCCTCGCGCAGCGCCATGCCCTTGCGGGCCGCGTAGTCCTCCGCCTGGTCGCGCTCGACCTTGGCGACCCCGAAGTAATGCGCTTCGGGATGGGCGAGATAGAGGCCCGAGACCGACGAGCCCGGCCACATGGCGAGGCTTTCGGTGAGCTTGCACGCCGATGCGCGCTTCGGCATCGAGCAGGCGGAACAGCGTCAGCTTTTCGGTGTGGTCGGGCTGCGACGGATAGCCCGGCGCCGGGCGGATGCCGCGGTAGGTCTCCTGCAGGATGTCCTCGGTCGACAGGTTCTCGTCGGCCGCATAGCCCCAGAACTCGCTTGCGGACGCGCTCGTGCATGCGCTCGGCGAGAGCCTCGGCGAAGCGGTCGGCCAGCGCCTTGACCAGGATCGAGGAATAATCGTCGTTGGCGCGGGCGAAGCGCGCCGCGATCTCCTCCTCCTCGGCTCCCGCCGTCACCACGAAGCCGCCGATGTAGTCGTGCAGCCCCGTGCTCTCCGGCGCGACGAAATCGGATAGCGCCGTATTCGGTCGACCGTCGCGCTTCAGCAGCTGCTGGCGCAGGGTGAAGAAGGTCTCCTCGCGCTCCTGCGCGGCTCTCGTCGGCATAGACCGCGATGTCGTCGCCATGGGCCGCGGCGGGCCAGAAGCCGATCACCGCCTTGCGGCTTGAACCAGCCTTCCGTCGACGATGCGCTTCAGCATGGCCTGCGCGTCCTCGTAGAGCTGGCGCGCGGCCTCGCCCTGCTTCGGGTCGTCGAGGATGGCCGGGAAGCGGCCCTTCAGCTCCCAGGTCTGGAAGAACGGCGTCCAGTCGATGTAGGGGACGAGCTCGGCGAGGCTGTAGCTCTCGAACACCTTCGTGCCGAGGAAGGACGGCCGCGGCGGCTGGTAGGCGGACCAGTCGGGCCGGAACGCGTTGGCGCGCGCCTTGGCCAGCGGCAGCCGCTGCTTGTCGCGCTCCGAGCGGGCATGGGCGTCGGCGACCTTGCGGTACTCGGCCCGCACGGTCTCGACGTAGCTCTCGCGCGTGTCGGGCGACAGCAGCGACGAGACGACGCCGACGGCCCGGCTCGCGTCGGTGACGTAGACGGCCTGGCCGCGCGCGTAGTTCGGGTGGATCTTCACGGCCGTGTGGACGCGGCTGGTCGTGGCGCCGCCGATCAGCAGCGGCACGATCGAAACCTTCGCGCTCCATCTCGGCCGCGACGAAAGCCATCTCGTCGAGCGAGGGCGTGATCAGGCCGGACAGGCCGATCGCGTCGACCTTCTCGCGCCGCGCCGTCTCGAGGATCTTGGCGGCCGGCACCATCACGCCGAGGTCGATGATCTCGTAGTTGTTGCAGGCCAGCACGACGCCGACGATGTTCTTGCCGATGTCGTGGACGTCGCCCTTGACGGTCGCCATCAGGATCTTGCCGGCCGACGAGCGCCCGGTGCCGCCGTTCAGCCGCTTCTCCTCCTCCATGTAGGGCAGGAGGAGCGCCACCGCCTGCTTCATCACGCGGGCCGACTTCACCACCTGCGGCAGGAACATCTTGCCCGACCCGAACAGGTCGCCGACCACGTTCATGCCGGCCATCAGCGGCCCCTCGATCACGTCGAGCGGCCGCGTGGCCTCGAGGCGCGCCTCCTCGGTGTCGGCGTCGACATATTCGGTGATGCCGTTGACGAGCGCGTGTTCGAGGCGCTTGGCGACGGAGCGCTTCGCGCCAGGTGAGGTCCTTGGCCTTGGCGGCCTGGCCGGCGCCCTTGAAGGTCTCGGCGAGGGCCAGCAGCCGCTCGGTGGAGTCCGGCCGGCGGTTGAGCACCACGTCCTCGCAGGCGTCGCGCAGCTCCGGCTCGATGTTCTCATAGACCGCGAGCTGGCCGGCATTGACGATGCCCATGTCCATGCCGGCCGCGATGGCGTGGTAGAGGAACACCGAGTGCATCGCCTCGCGCACCTTCTCGTTGCCGCGGAACGAGAAGGAGAGGTTCGACACGCCGCCCGAGATGTGGGCGTGCGGCAGGGTCGCGCGGATCGTCCGCGTCGCCTCGATGAAGTCGACCCCGTAGTTGTTGTGCTCCTCGATGCCGGTCGCGACCGCGAAGATGTTCGGGATCGAAGATGATGTCCTCCGGCGGGAAGCCGACCTGCTCGGTGAGGATCTTGTAGGCGCGCGTGCAGATCTCGACCTTGCGGGCCTGCGTGTCGGCCTGGCCCTGCTCGTCGAAGGCCATCACCACCACGGCGGCGCCGTAGCGGCGCACGATCTGGGCGTCGCGGATGAACTTCTCCTCGCCCTCCTTCATGGAGATCGAGTTCACCACCGCCTTGCCCTGGATGCACTTCAGGCCGGCCTCGATGATGCCGAACTTCGACGAATCGACCATCACGGGCACGCGGGCGATGTCGGGCTCGGCCGCGACGAGGTTCAGGAACTCGACCATCGCCTTCTCGGAATCGAGCAGGCCCTCGTCCATGTTGACGTCGATGATCTGGGCGCCGTTGGCGACCTGGTCGCGCGCGACGTCGAGCGCGGCCGCGAGGTCGCCCTCCTTGATCAGCTTGCGGAACCGGGCCGAGCCGGTGACGTTGGTGCGCTCGCCCACGTTCACGAAGCGGATGTCGTCGGTCAGCGTGAACGGCTCGAGGCCGGACAGCCGCAGCTTCGGCGCGATCGTCGGCACGGCGCGCGGCGCGATGCCCTTCACCGCGCTCGGCGATGGCGCGGATGTGGTCGGGCGTGGTGCCGCAGCAGCCGCCGACCACGTTGACGAGGCCGGCTTCGGCGAACTCGCCGACGAGTGACGCCATGTATTCCGGGCTCTCGTCGTAGAGGCCGAATTCGTTGGGCAGGCCGGCATTCGGATAGGCGCAGACGAACGTGTCGGCGCACGCGCGCGATCTCGGCGAGATGGGCGCGCATCTCGCGCGCGCCGAGCGCGCAGTTGAGGCCGATCGAGAACGGGCTCGCGTGCCGCACCGAGTGCCAGAAGGCCGTCGGGGTCTGGCCCGACAGCGTGCGGCCCGACAGGTCGGTGATGGTGCCGGAGATCATCACCGGCAGCCGGCGGCCGATGCTCGACGAAGACCTCGTCGACGCCGGCGAGCGCCGCCTTGGCGTTCAGCGTGTCGAAGATCGTCTCGACCAGGATGATGTCGGCGCCGCCCTCGATCAGGGCGCGGGCGGCCTGCGCATAGGCGGCCTTGAGCTCGTCGAAGCGTGACGGCGCGGTAGCCGGGGTTGTTGACGTCCGGCGAGATCGAGGCGGTGCGGTTGGTCGGCCCGATGGCGCCGGCCACGAAGCGGCGGCGGCCGTCCTTCTGCTCGGCGAGGTCGGCCGCCTCGCGGGCGAGCCGCGCGCCGTCACGGTTCAGCTCGTCGACCAGCGCCTCCATGCCGTAATCGGCCTGGGCGATGGTGGTGCAGGAGAAGGTGTTGGTCTCGACGATGTCGGCGCCGGCCAGGAAATAGGCGAGGTGGATGTCGCGGATCGCGTCGGGCTGGGTGAGGTTCAGCAGGTCGTTGTTGCCGCGCAGGTCGCGCGACCATTCGATGAAGCGATTGCCGCGGAAATCCTCCTCCGTGAACTTGTGCCCCTGGATGACCGTGCCCATGGCCCCGTCGAGCACGAGGATGCGCTCGCGCGCGGCGGCTTGAAGGGCTTCGAAGACGGAGGACTGGGACACGGGGTTCGCTCTCATGTCGAAGGACTCGATACGGTGTTCCTCGCCCCGCGTGCGGGGAGAAGGTGGCCGAAGGTCGGACTGAGGGGGTCTGCGGCCTTGGACCGCCCCTCATCCGCCGCTCCGCGCACCTTCTCCCCGCACGCAGGACGAAGGAGACGGCTCCGGCCGACGTCGTCCTTGACGGCTAAGCCGCCACGCGCTCCAGCTTCGGCCGCAGCCCCAGCAGGTGGCAGATGGCGTAGACGAGGTCGGACTTGTTCATGGTGTAGAAGTGGAACTCGCGCACGCCGCGGTCGAGCAGGCCGAAGACCTGCTCGGCCGCGACCGTGGCGGCGACCAGCCGCCGGGTCGCCGGATCGTTGTCGAGGCCGTCGTAGCGCTCGGCCAGCCATTGCGGCACGGAGGCGCCGGTCTTGCGGGCGAAGCTGGCCGTCTGCTTGAAATTCTCGACCGGCACGATGCCCGGCACGATCGGGATGTCGATGCCGCGCGGCCCGAACCCGGTCGAGGTAGCGGAGGTAGTGCTCGTTGTCGAAGAAGAACTGGGTGATGGCCCGGGTCGCGCCGGCGTCGATCTTGGCCTTCAGCACGTCGAGGTCGGCGTCGAAGGACGCGCTCTCCGGATGCTTCTCCGGATAGGCCGAGACCGACACCTCGAAGTCGCCGACGTTGCTGATGCCGCGCACCAGCGCGGTCGAATTCTCGTAGCCGCCGGGATGGGCCGCATACGCGGTGCCGACGCCCGCCCTGCGGATCGCCGCGCAGCGCCACGATGTGGCGCACGCCGGCCTGCCAGTAGTCGCCGACGACCTCGTCCATCTCGTCGCGGGTGGCCGCCACGCAGGTGAGATGCGCGGCGGGCTTGAGGGTCGTCTCGCGGATCAGCCGCGCGACGGTGTTGTGGGTGCGCTCGCGCGTCGAGCCGCCGGCCCCGTAGGTGACCGACACGAAGTTCGGCCGCAGCGGCGCAAGCCGCTCGATGGCCGACCACAGCCCGCCTCCATCTCGGCCGTCTTCGGCGGGAAGAACTCGAACGAGACCTCGAGTGCGGCCGCGCGGCGGCGCGGTCTTGTGCTGGTCGGCGAAGCTCATGCGACGGCCTTTTCGGAGAACATGGGAGCGATCGGAGAGGAAGCGCGGATCGCGTCCGATCCAGACCGAGACGGTGAGCTTGCCGGCCTCGTCGGCGAGCGGCGCCACATCGAGCGCCCGGCAGCGGCGACCAGTCCGGCCTCGCTCAGGAAGCCGTCGAGCTCAGCGCGCGAGAAGCCGAGACGGCGGTGCGCGTGCTGGTCGCGCAGGCTTTCCTCGCCGTGCGGGGCGAAGTCGACCACCACCAGCCGCCCGCCGGGGCGCAGCACGCGGCCGGCCTCCTTGAGCGCGCGGCCGGGATCGTCGAGGTAGTGCAGCACCTGGTGCACCACCACGAGATCGTAGCCCTGGCGCTCCGCCGGGCAGCGCATAGATGTCGCCCTGCCGCAGCTGCACGTTGCGCAAGCCGCTCGCGATCGAGCCGGCTGCGCGCCACGCTCAGCATGGCCGGGCTGCCGTCGATCGCCGACCGCCCGCGCCGCCCGGGCGCCAGCAGTTCAAGCATGCGGCCGGTGCCGGTGCCGAGATCGAGCAGCGCATGGAACGAGCCCGGGCCGACCGCTTCGAGCAGCGCCGCCTCGACCCGCTCCTCGGCGACATGCAGCGCGCGGAGCTGGTCCCAATTGGCGGCCTGCGCGGCGAAATAGCGTTCGGCCTGAGCCTGGCGCGCGGCCCGCACCTCGGCGAGGCGGGCCCGATCGGCGACCAGCGTCGCATCCGCGGGATCGAGCCGGCGGACGAGGTCGCGCGCCAGTTCGGCCACGCCGGAACGATGCGCCAGCGCAAAAGAAGGCCCAGGCGCCCTCGCGGTGCCGCTCCACCAGCCCGGCCTCGGTCAGCAGCTTCAGATGGCGCGATACGCGAGGCTGCGACTGGCCCAGAATGGTCACCAGCTCGCTGACCGTGAGTTCCGCATCGGATAGGAGAGCGAGCAGTCGCAGACGCGTTTCCTCGCCGGCGGCTTCGAGCCCCGCAAGGATCGCTGAAAAGGATTCGGTCGTAATCGCTGACATATAAAGATATGTTTATGCGTACAGGATGGTGTTGGCAAGACCTCAGCGCCGTTCCTGATCGCGCTGGCCGCTCCATGTCAGTCTCGCTCCCTCGAGCAAACGAGAGCCGGATGACCGTTCTTCGGATTGTGCCCAACATCGCCGCTGCCGACCCCGCGGCGGTCCGGGCCTTTTATGCCGACCTGTTCGGCCTTCAGCCTGCGATGGATCACGGCTGGATCACGACGCTTGCGGCGCCTGGTTCGGCGCTGCCGCAATTGAGCGTAGCGCGTGAGGGCGGATCCGGTGCGGCGGTTCCTGACCTTTCCATCGAGGTCGACGACGTGGACGCCGTTCACGCCATCGCACGACGGATGGGAGCGGCAATCATCTACCCGCTGACCGACGAGCCGTGGGGAGTCAGGCGCTTCTTCCTCCGCGATCCGGTCGGAACGGTGGTGAATGTGCTGGCACACGCACGCCACCCGGCGCAGCGATGACAACCGCCGGAGACCACCTATACGATGACATGGCCAATGCGCGGCTTCTGGTCGGAACCGCCGGCTGGTCAATTCCTGCCGCTCACGCCGCAGCATTCCCCCGCGAGGGATCGCACTTGACCCGCTACGCCGCGATCCTGGGCGCGGCAGAGATCAACTCGTCCTTCTACCGTCCGCACCGGCGTGCGACCTACGAGCGCTGGGCCTCCAGCGTGCCGGAGCGTTTCCGCTTCGCGGTGAAGCTGCCGAAGAGCGTGACGCACGACCAGAAGCTCACCGATTGCGAGGCACTGCTCGACCGCTTCCTCGACGAGGTTCATGGCCTCGGCACAAAGCTCGGCGCGCTGCTCATCCAACTGCCGCCGAGCCTCGGTTTCGACCCGACCACTGCGGAGCGGTTTCTCGCTGCTCTGCATCAGCGGACAGCAGCGCCAGTGGTGATCGAACCCCGGAATGCCGGGTGGTTCACCCCGGAAGCCGAAGCGCTGCTCGTGACGAACCGGGTCGCACGAGTCGCGGCAGACCCGGCGCTGGTCCTCGCCGCGGGTGAGCCTGGAGGATGGCCTGGGCTGGTCTATTGGCGTCTGCACGGGTCGCCGCGCATGTACTATTCCGACTATGACGCGACCCATCTCCTCGAGCTGGCATCCCGGCTCTCAGCCGGTCGGAACGTCGCAACCTGGTGCATGTTCGACAACACGGTGGCCGGCCACGCCCTCGGCAACGCTCTGGCGATCAGCGACTTGGCGGTCAGCGGTCGACCCGGTGATTGAGCCGATCAGGCCAGGGCCAATTCGGCGCGGCGGCGCGTCAGAAGCCCATCGACCACGGTGAAGAGAACGGCGGCGCTCGCCGAGTCCGGCGCTGAGATAAGGCAGGTGTGCATAGGGGACGCCGGCTGTCAGCGCCTGAGCGCCGAGCCACGCGCCGATCGCGTTGCCGAGATTGAACGCGCTCTGGTTCAGCGTCGATGCCAGATTGGGAGCGTCATGCGCCGCGTCGACGACCCGCGTCTGCAGCGGCGCCCCGCAAGCGAACAGCGCCATGCCCCAGGCCGCCACCGCAAGTGCGGCGCCAAGCGGTGAAGAGGCCACGGCGGCGAAGACCAGCAGGATCAGCACCAGCGCCGTCGTAAGCCCGAAGATCGACTGCAATTGACGCCAGTCGGCCAGCCGGCCTCCGGCCAGGTTGCCGATGGCCGTGGCGACCCCGAACAGCAACAGGACCGATGTCACCCCGTGCGGAGAGAAGCCGGCCGAGTTCTGCAGCAACGGGGCGATATAGGTAAAAGTGGCGAACAGACTGGATGAGACGAGGCCGCTGACCAGCATGGGCAGCAGCACCATCGGGTTCGCGAGAATTCGCAACTGAGGGCCCAAATGCTCCGGCCGGTCGGCTGCCTGGGCCGGCAGCCAGCGCAGGATCGCCGCCATGGCAACGACGCCGATAGGAACGATGGCAAGGAACACCACGCGCCAGTTGGTCCACTGCCCGAGCGCCGTGCCGGCGGGCACGCCGAGAATGTTGGCAAGCGTCAGTCCCGAAAACATGATCGAGATCGCGCGGGAACGCTGCGAAGCCGGAACCAGTCCCGTCGCTACAACGGCGCCCATGCCGAAGAACGTGCCATGGGCAAGCGCTGTCAACAGGCGTGCGGCCATCAGCAGCCCGTAGTTGGGCGCCAGGGCGCACAGCAGATTTCCGACCGTGAAAATGGCGACAAGGCCCAGCAGCGCCGATTTGCGCGGCAGCCGCGACAACAGCACGGCCATCACAGGCCCGCCGAAGGTCACGCCGAGCGCATAGCCGCCGATCAGCAGCCCCGCCGCCGGAATGCTGACCCGCAGATCCGTGGCGACCTGCGGCAACAGCCCCATGATGACGAATTCGGTCGTCCCGATGCCAAAGGAAGCGATCGCAAGCGCGATCAGGGACATCGGCAAAGACATGAAGCGAACCTTCGGAGGAATTCTCAGGCCTACGCCGAAGCACCAGGGGCGTGAAGGCAGCCTTTCTGCAATGCAGCAATGCACGCCATCATGGCCGGGTTTACCGGATCTTAAGCGTGTTCAGCGCCGCGCTCCGAAGAAGTCGCGAAGCAGCGCCGCGGCCTCGCCCTCGCGGAAACCGCCATAGACCTCCGGACGGTGATGACAGGTCGGCTGTGCGAAGAATTGGGGGCCGTGCTCGACGGCGCCCCCTTTCGGATCTCCGGCCGCGAAGTACAGCCGCCGAATGCGGGCGAACGAGATGGCTCCGGCGCACATCGCGCAAGGTTCCAGCGTCACGTAGAGGTCGCAATCCGGCAGCCGTTGCGTTCCGAGCGCCGCACAGGCCGAGCGGATTACGCGAATTTCGGCATGTCCGGTGGGATCATGGGCGAGCAGCGTTCGATTGCCGTCCGCCGCGAGCACCACATCACCGCGGACGAGCGCCGCGCCGACCGGGACCTCGCCGCGCAGGCCCGCGGCACGAGCCTCATCGAAAGCGCGGGACCAAGGATCGAACGTTGGATGCGCCACCACCTCTCCCCCGACCGGATGCATTCTGGTACCACGACGCCATGACCGAAACGAACGACAACCCCCGGCGGGCCAAGCGTGGCGAAGAAAAGCCGGCAAACCCGCTCGGCGAGCCCGGTAAGGAGCGCATCGCCAAGGTTATGGCCCGCGCCGGCCTCTGTTCGCGGCGCGATGCGGAGGCCTGGATCAAGGCCGGCCGCGTGGCGGTCAACGGCACACCGATCGTAAGCCCCGCCTTGAACGTCGGGCCAGAGGACCGGGTGACGGTCGACGGACACGTCATCGAGGCGCGGGAGCGGACGCGCCTGTTCCTCTATCACAAGCCGCGGGGGCTGGTGACGACGGCGAAGGACCCGGAAGGGCGACCGACGGTGTTCGACAATCTGCCCGAGGACCTGCCGCGCCTGGTTTCAGTCGGCCGGCTGGATATCAACACGGAGGGGCTGCTGCTCCTCACCAACGATGGCGGGCTGGCGCGCGTGCTGGAGTTGCCGGCAACGGGCTGGCTGCGCCGCTACCGCGTCAGGGCCAACGGGCGCATCACGCCCGACCGGCTCGACGCACTGAAGGAGGGCATCTCGATCGACGGTGTCGACTACGCGGGCATCGAAGCCGTCCTCGACCGCGCGCAGGGGGCCAATGTCTGGCTCACCATGGGTCTGCGCGAAGGCAAGAACCGCGAGATCAAGAAGGTGCTGGAGCATCTTGGACTTTACGTGAATCGGCTGATTCGGCTGTCGTTCGGTCCGTTCCAGCTTGGCGAACTGGCCGAGGGCGAGGTGGAGGAGGTCCGCACCCGCGTGCTGCGCGACCAACTCGGCGAGCAACTCGCTCGCGAGGCCGGTGTCGATTGGGACGGCGCCGCAACCGGCCGAAGTCGTCACCCAAGCCGTGAAGGGCCGGGCCAAACCCGACGAGCGGCCGCAAGGGCGGGGCCGATCCGCTGCCGGGGAGCGGCGCGGTGCCGCCCCCGAACCTCGGCGAGACCGCCCCAAGCCCAGTGCCCGACCTCACGTCTCGGCTCTCCGCGCTGAGCGGCCCCGCTCCCCAGAGGAGCCGCGCAAGCGCATCAGCCGCGCCAAGACGGAGGATCGCAGGGGGCGCACGGTCGCGGTCGAGCGGATCACCGTCGCCGAGAAGGGCCGTCACACGGGCGAAGGTGGCACGACGCGCAATGCCCGCAATTTCGCCCGGGAGCGGCGGGATTCCCTCGCCGAGGAGCACGGCACCACGGCCGATGCCCGCCGTTCGCGGCGAAGCACGCCTGACGAGACGCGCCAACGGCCAAGTGGACCCAAGCCGCAGCGCGGCGGTTTCGGATCGGACCGTCCGGCTACAGGACGCGCGAAGAAGGACGCCAAACCGACTGGTGCTCGACCGGGTCGCGCCGACCGGTCGGCTGTCGATCGCGGCGGTCGGCCGCCCCCGGCGTCCGGCCCGTCCCGACGGCCCGGCGGGTCGCCCCGCCCCGGGGGCCCCGGCCGGCCCGGGCCTCGCGGGCGAAGCTGACGCGTGCGAATCGTCGGCGGACGATTGCGCGGCCGGCCCCTGCGGGCTCCGGCCACCGCTGCAATCCGCCCCACGTCGGATCGCCTGCGCGAACGGCTGTTCGACATTCTGACCCATTGGCACGGGACTGACCGGGTTCGCGACGCCCGGGTGATCGATCTGTTCGCCGGGACCGGCGCACTCGGGCTTGAGGCTCTGTCGCGTGGCGCCCATTCCGCGTTGTTCGTAGATGATGGCGTCGAGGCGCGGGCGCTGATTCGCGAAAATGTCGAAACTCTCGGCATCGCTGGCTCGACGCGCATCTTTCGCCGCGACGCGACTAGGCTCGGAACAGCGCCGAGCGAGCCATTTTCGCTGGCCTTTCTCGATCCGCCCTACGGTAAGGGCCTCGCCGATGCGGCCCTGCTGGCCCTGCGGGATGGAGCATGGCTGGCCCCCGGAGCCGTGGCTGTCGTCGAGGAAACGACGGACGTCGACGTGATCGCTCCCGCAGGTCTCACCCTGGTCGATCTGAGGCGGCAGGGCGACACAGCGCTTCGATTTTACGTTGTCGACAGCCCTATCTGATCTCCTGGCTTGACCTTAACCGTTGATTAGCCATCCCTGCCGACGCTTATCGTATGCATCCAGAGATCTGAGGGGAGCATGGCCGAGCGCCGCATGACCAACACGAGCAGGGCCGTCGCAGTTCGCGACGTCGCTCTGATCTTGGGAGAATCGAGCGCTGCTTCGGCCTGGTTCGTCCAAGATGCGGCGGATGAAGTGGCCCAGCCGTTCTACGCCGCCCTCGATGGTGAGCGCCGGCTCTGCTGGACCGACGATCGGGAGCGCGCCGAGCGGTTCGACAGCAAGCAGGCCGCTGAACGGTTCGCGGTCGACCGGGTCACGAGCGAGGTTTGCGTGGTCCCCCTGCGCTGAGCCTGTGCAAAAGGCCGCAGCCATCTTGCGGTGGCCAGAGAACCTCCTATCCTTTGATCATCGTCAACCAAACGGAAGGAGGTGATCCAGTGTCTCATTGTTTCAAGCCGCAGGGCCGGACCTGGATTGTTGTCTCCGACGCGGGTCGCACCGCGTAGGGCCGCTTTCGCCAGCTGGCACTGAGGACGAACAATGTAGAGGGCCGCTTCTCACGAGGCGGCCCTCTTGATTTGGGCAGCGTGGCGGGATGGCAGACGAATTGGATATCGCGCGAGCTGGGCGGCTCGCTGCTATGATCCTCGGGCACGTCACACGCGACTACCCGCACAAGCTCGACCACGTGCTGACGCGAAGCCACGAACTCACGTCGCCGCAAGTCCTGCATCCCTTGTTCTTTGGCAGCTTCGATTGGCATTCCTGCGTGCACGGCTACTGGAGCCTCGCCCGGCTGCTTAACCGTCGCCCGTCACTGGCGTCCTCGTCGGACATCCGCGCACTGTTCGACCAACAGTTCACGGCGGCGAAGGTCGCGGCCGAAGTGGCCTATTTCGAGCGGCCAGCATCGCGTGGGTTCGAGCGGCCCTATGGTTGGGCCTGGCTGCTGAAGCTGGCAGCCGAACTGGCGGTATTTCCTGGCGACGGCTGGGCCGATGCGCTGCGGCCTCTCGCGCTGCTGATCCGCGACCGCTTCGCGGCCTTTCTGCCGCTCGCGACCTATCCGGTCCGCGTCGGCACCCATTTCAACACGGCCTTCGCGCTTCTACTCGCCGCAGATTACGCGACCGCCGTCGGCGATGCGGCCTTCCTCCCCTTGCTGCGGGACAAGGCCGTCGCGTGGTACGGGGGAGACCGCGACTGCCAAGCTTGGGAACCCGGCGGCGACGACTTCCTCTCCTCCGCCCTCATCGAGGCGGCCTGCATGCAGCGGCTCCTGCCGCGGGACAGCTTCCTGGCCTGGTTCGGTACTTTCCTGCCGGGGATCGGCGACCGAGAGCCCAAAACCCTGTTCCGGCCCGCCGTCGTAACCGATCGAACGGACGGGAAGCTCGCTCATCTGGACGGGCTGAATCTGAGCCGCGCCTGGTGCTGGCGCATGCTGGCGAGCGCCTTCGACACCAATGATGCGCGAAGGGGGCTGGCGCTCGACGCCGCCGCGGCGCACCTCACCTGCGGCCTGCCCCACCTGGCCGGCGACTACATGGGAGAGCATTGGCTCGCCAGCTTCGCACTTCTGGCCTTTGAATCCTGAGCGGACGGCCGACATGGCGGGCGCGGGCGAAGCGCGCTAAGAGCGACGACTTCACCGAGCCCGATCTCGCCACGAGACCCGCCGTCCGATGTCCAGCGCCGCCCCGCCCCTACCGCCCTCTGCCGCGCCGAGTGCCGAACTCGACGCGTTACGAGTCGAAATCGATCGAATCGACGCCGCGATGCACGAACTGCTGATCGAACGCAGCAGCATCATTGACCGATTGATCGCCATCAAGTCTCGGCAGGGCGGCGGCTCGGCATTTCGTCCGGGCCGCGAAGCCGAGATGATGCGCCGCATCGCCGAGCGCCATCGGGGCCGGCTGCCGCTCGACACCGTCGAGAGCATCTGGCGCGTGATCATCTCGACCTTCACCTACGTCCAGGCCAATTACGCGGTCCATGCCGACATGGCGGTGGGCGACGCCGCCATGCGGGATTGCGCACGCTTCCATTTCGGCTTCACCGTACCGCTCCGCAGCCACTTCGGCCCGGACGGGGTGATCGGCGCCGTGGCCGCGGCCGAAGGCGATCTCGGTCTGGTGCCGATCGAGGGCCAGGCGTCACGCGGCGCGTGGTGGCGCGCACTGACCGGTCCGGACAGGCCCAAGATCATCGCGCGGCTGCCGTTCGTCGAAAGACCGGATCATCCGGCCGGGATGCCTGTCTTCGTCGTGGCGCGTCCCTTGGCCGCCGCCGCATGCCGTGACGTCGTGCTTTACGGGATCGATATCGGGCCGTGGCGCGAAGCCGTTTCGGCAGCGCTGGCGCACCTCGATTGTGCGATCGTGGCCCATGTCGCCCTGCCAGGTAGGCAACGCCCTCCTCGTCGCTGCACCAGGACAGGTGCGGCGGGAGGTGATCGTCGAAGCAGTCGAGCGTTGCGGCGGGCCGGCCATACTTGCCGAAGCCGGCAGCCACGCCGCGCGGTTCGAGATCAGCCAGTAAGCGCAAAGAATTGGGCCCTGCCAATTAATCGTTAAATTTGCCCGTGTTAAGTTTGAGGTGATTTGAGAGCTTTCGATTAGCGTTCCGGGCTCTGCAGGAGACCTCGACTCGATGCAAACGTCTGGACTTCTCGCTGCGACCGAGCCGCCGCCCCCGCGCCAGATCATCGGCTTTGTGACCTCGGTTACGGGCTCTGACGTCAAGATCGAGCTGCCCCCGAGCAGCATTCGCGCGACGGTGGGCCGCTACGTCCGCATCGCGACGGGCACGACCAACCTGATCGGGACGCTGACCAAACTGGCCGCCCGCGAGCAGCTCGGCTCGGTCGGCCAAGTCGGCTGGGCCACTGCAAACCTTGGTCTCGTCGGGGAGATTGCCAGTGACGGCCGCGGCTCCGGGTTCTTCCGTCGCGGGGTCACCGACTATCCGGTCATCGGCGATGCAGTCGAACTGGTGGACAGCCGCGAACTCGACCTCGTGTACCGGGGCGGCGGTCAACAGACGATCGAAATCGGCACCCTGCATCAGGACCAGGCGGTGCCGGGAACGGTGCACGTCAACGAGCTCCTCAACAAGCATTTCGCCGTTCTCGGAACCACCGGCGTGGGCAAATCAAGCGGTGTGGCCGTTCTCCTCGACGGCATCATGACCGCCAGGCCGGACCTGCGCGTCTTTCTTCTCGATACGCACAACGAATACGGCCGCTGCTTCGGCGAGCGTGCCCAGGTCATCAGCCCGCGAACGCTGAAGCTGCCGTTTTGGCTTTTCAACTTCGAGGAATTCGTCGACGTGGTTTATGGCGGGCGGCCGCCAGTGGCCGAGGAAGTGGAGATCCTTGCCGAACTGATCCCCCTCGCGAAGGGGAGCTACGGCCAATACAAGGCGGCGGATCGAACGTCGGTGCGTCGTGAAGCCAGGGTCTCTGGCTTCACGGTGGATACGCCGGTTCCCTATCTGCTGCAGGATCTGATCGGCCTGATCGATGAGCGTATGGGTCGCCTCGACAACCGCGCGTCTCGGATGATCTATCACCGGCTGATGGGCCGGATCGAGACGATCCGCAACGATCCGCGCTACGCCTTCATGTTCCAGAACGCCAATGTCGGCGGCGACACGATGTCGGACCTGCTGGTTCAGCTGTTCCGTCTCGAGCCGGATGGCAAGCCGATGTGCGTCATGCAGCTCGCAGGATTGCCGGCCGAGGTGACCGACGCGGTCGTGAGCGTGCTCTGCAGGCTCGCGTTCGACTTCGGTATGTGGAGTGAAGGCGTCGTGCCGCTCCTGTTCGTGTGTGAAGAAGCGCATCGCTATGCATCAGCCGACCACGCCATCGGCTTCCATCCGACACGGCGGGCGCTTGCGCGCATCGCCAAGGAAGGCCGGAAGCACGGTGTGTTTCTCGGGTTGGTCACCCAGCGTCCGGCAGAACTGGATCCGACGATCATCTCTCAGTGCAGCACGCTGTTCGCGATGCGCATGTCCAACGACCGCGACCAGGCGCTGCTTCGGTCGGCCGTTTCGGACGACGTCGCTAACCTTCTGTCGTTCGTGCCATCGCTCGGCACGAGGGAGGTGATCGGCTTCGGCGAGGGCATGACGCTGCCGACCCGAATCATCTTCAAAACACTGGCGCCGGATCGCGTGCCGCGAAGCGAAGCGTTCGACATGAAGGAGACTGCCTTCCATCGCGGCGAGGAGCGCGAGTTCGTCCGCAGTGTGGTCGACCGATGGCGCGGAGCAACGCTGGGCGCCCGGCAAAAGCCAGACGAGGTCGACCCGGAGCCCGTGGCCACCGCGCCGCTCCAGCCGCGACCGAGCGGCATCGACCCTGCGCGGTATCGTTTGCTGAAGCGCCCGCTCGAGAATGCGGAGTTCACATCACCGGGCCACGCCCACACGCAGCGCTGATCCCGGATCGATCGATGTCGTTTCTGTATTCTGTCGAAGAGCCGGCATCGACTGCCGAGCCCGCGCGCGTGCCGCCAGCCGCGCTCGAGGCACCGCCGCAGGCCGATCTCATCGAAGCCGTCTTCGATGCGCTCCCGATCGGCATTTCGGTCCACGCCGAGGACGGGCTGTGCATCTATCGAAATGCAGCGGCGGTGCGTCTGGGCGTCGCCGAAGGTACGACAGCCTCCGCTGAACCCGCCCAACCTGTCGACCTCACGGCCGGTACCCTACTCGAAGCGAGCGGACCGACGCTCCCGCACGACTTCAATCTCGTGACGGAAACCCGCGTCAAGCCACTCCGGCTTGGCGACGCCCATTACGCCCTACGCACGGTTCAGGACGTCACCGCACAGCGCCGGACGGAGCGCGAGCTGTTCGACCGGGCTTTTCTGGACGACCTCACGGGCCTGCCCAACCGGGCGCTCCTGCAGCAGAGCTTGGAAACGCTGATCAGCCAGGCCGGCCCGGACACCACCTTCGCGATCGCTTTTATCGATCTCGACAATTTCAAGCACATCAACGACTACTATAGCCACGCCGTCGGCGACGCCCTGCTCTACAAGCTCGGCGCCAGGCTGTCCGACATGCTCCGCCCGAACGAATTGCTGGCTCGCATCGGCGGCGACGAATTCATGCTGCTGATGACCCCCTTCAGCGGCGTCGAACGCCTGCAGGCCGATATCGACGGTGTCGTCGACCGGCTGAAACAGCCATTCTTTATCGACGGCCACGAGATCTTTGCCTCAGCCTCGATCGGCGTCAGCATCTTTCCCGACCACGGCCGCAGCTACGACACGCTACGGCGCAATGCCGACAGCGCGATGTATCGCGTGAAGAGCGGCGTCAAAGGCGGCGCCATCCTGTTCAACCAGTCCATGGGCCATGCGGCGACGGCCCGGATGGCCCTGGAGCAACGCCTGCGCCTCGCGATCCGCGACCGCCGCTTCTGCTGCGCGGTGCAGCCGAAGGTCGACATTCGCACCCAGGATGTCACGGGCGTCGAGGTGCTCTTGCGTTGGCGCGACGAGCAGGGACTCGATTCAGGCCCCGGGCGACTTCGTCGGCCTCGCGGTCGAACTCGGCCTGATGGACGAGATCACCTACCTCGTCCTCAACGAGACGATGCGGGTCATAGACGCCATCGACGCGGCGTTCGGGTCGCACATCTCGATCAGCCTCAACGTCGCGGCCAAGCAGGCCGAGGACGTCGCCTTCATGACGATGTTTACAGAAGCGCTCGCGGCGACCGGCTGCCCCGAACGCTTCTTCGTTGAGCTGACCGAAGAGGCCTTCATGGCCAAGGGACGGTTCCAGGCCGAGGTGCTGCCGCAGCTGCGAGCCATCGGAGCGCGCATTTCGATCGACGATTTCGGCGTGGGCTTTTCGTCACTGGCGGCGCTGGCCGACATCACGGCCGACGAACTGAAGATCGACCGTTCCTTCATTACGGAAATTCACCGACGGCCGCGCAGCCAGTGCGTGCTGCGCGCCATCGAATTGCTGGGCAACGGCCTCGGCATGTCCATCATCGCCGAAGGTGTCGAGACGTTCGAGGAACTCGCGTATCTGCAAACCGCGACCCGCATCCACCATGCGCAGGGCTACTATTTCGCGCGGCCGATGCTGCTCGAAAGTCTGGACGGGCAGAGCCTGAGCTTTCAGGACCGCCCGGCGGCTTCGAACCGGGAGGCGGCGCCGATCAGAGGATCGATGGCCCGAGCCGGAGCCGTTCGCGCCCGGCTCTGAGCCTTCGGCGCTCGGCGTTCAAATCCGTTTCCGCTCGCCAAACACATTGGGATTGCTTACTGCACGGTCGCGCTTCCGGCGCGCGGGCCCGCGACAGCCGTGGCAGGCCCAGCAACGCATTCGGCCCATGACCAGCACCGCCCCCTCGCCCCGTCCCGTCCCGCGCGCCAACGTCCTGGCGATTGACGCCTATGTGCCTGGCAAGAGCACCGCGACCGGAGGCGCGACGGTCCACAAGCTGTCGGCGAACGAGTTGCCGCTCGGACCGTCGGCCGAGGCCGTGGCGGCGTTCGCTCGGGCGGCTGGCACATTGGAATTCTATCCCGAAGGCTCGGCCCGGCGTTTGCGCGAGGCGATCGGGGCGCGCTACGGGCTCGATCCTGCCCGGATCGTGTGTGGCTGCGGGTCCGACGATCTGCTCACGCTGCTGGCTCACGCCTATGTCGGCCCGGGCGACGAGGCGATCATCACCGAGCATGGCTTCGGCGTCTACAAGATCGCCGTGCAGTCGGCCGGCGGCACACCCGTCATCGTCCCGGAGACGCATCTCACGACCGACGTCGACGCGATCCTTGGCGGCGTGACTCCGCGCACCAAGGCCGTGTTCATCGCCAACCCGAACAACCCGACCGGCACCTACATCCCCTATGCCGAGGTGCGGCGACTCCAGGCGGCCCTTCCCCCAGACGTGCTGCTGGTGCTCGACGCGGCCTATGCCGAATACGTGCGCGCCAACGACTACGGTTCGGGCCTCGAGCTCGTTTCCGAATTCGACAACGTCGTCATGACGCGGACGTTTTCGAAGATCTACGGGCTCGGATCGCTACGGCTCGGCTGGCTCTATGGGCCGGCACACGTCTGCGACGCCCTCAATCGCATCCGCGCGCCCTTCAACGTCAACGGCCCGGCGCTCGAAGCCGGTATCGCGGCGATCGCCGATACGGCCCATGTCGAGCGCTCGATCGTGCACAATGAACGCTGGCTGCCCTGGGTCACGGCCGAACTGCGCAAGCTGGGGCTCACGGTGACACCCAGCGTCGGCAACTTCGTGCTGATCAGCTTTCCGCGGGGGCTGGGCCGCACGGCCGCGGAGGCGGATGCCTTTCTGCTGTCGCACGGGCTGATTTTGCGTGGCGTGACCTCTTACGGTCTGCCGGATTTGCTTCGTCTGACCGTCGGCACCGAAGCCGCGAATCGCCTAGTCGTCAAAGCGCTGGCCGAGTTCTTAGGCGAGGCAGGGGCCGGCCGTGGCTGAGCCCGTCTTCCGCCGGCTGGCCGTCATCGGTCTCGGCCTGATCGGCACCTCGGTGGTGCGCGCCGCGCGGCTTTACGGCCTAGCGGGAGCCGTTGTGGTCTCGGACGCAAGCCAAGCGGTGCGCTCCCGGGTTCGCGAACTCGGCATTGCGGATGCCGTGACCGAGACGGCGGCCGAGGCGGTGCGCGACGCCGATGGTGTGGTGCTTTGCGTGCCAGTGGGCGAGACGGGTCCGCTTGTGGCCGAACTGGCACCCCATCTCGCGGCCCGCGCGATCCTCTCCGATGTAGGTTCGGTGAAGTCGGCCGTGGTCGAGGCGGTCGGCCCGCACCTTCCGGCGGGGGTTCGCTTCGTGCCCGCTCATCCGGTGGCGGGCACCGAGTTTTCCGGCCCGGATGCCGGTTTCGCCGAGTTGTTCCAGAACCGCTGGACCATTCTCACGCCGTGCGACTGGTCGGACGAGGCGGCGGTCGCGCGCATGCGCGCCCTGTGGGAGGGGTTCGGTGCCCGGGTCGAGACCATGGACCCGCGCCACCACGACCTTGTCCTCGCCATCACCAGCCACGTGCCGCATCTGATCGCCTACAACATCGTCGGGACGGCCGCGCACCTCGAGGAGGTGACCCAGTCGGAGGTGATGAAGTTTTCGGCCGGCGGATTCCGCGATTTCACCCGCATCGCCGCCTCCGACCCAACCATGTGGCGCGACGTGTTCCTCAACAATAAGGAGGCCGTGCTGGAAATGCTGGGCCGCTTCACCGAGGACCTGGCGCTGCTGCAACGCATGGTCCGCTTCGGCGACGGCGACGGCCTGTTCGACCTCTTCACCCGCACCCGCGCCATCCGCCGCGGCATCATCGCGCAAGGCCAGGAGACGGCGGCGCCTGATTTCGGCCGGCGGCCGGGTGTGAATGCCGGGGAGTGACGGGCGGAGCGAAACCAGAGGGGTTGCGACCGGCTTCAACCCTTCTCGGACTCTGGGAAGGTCTGCTTCCGAGCGCTCCGACGCGCTCATGCCGCAGGTCTGTTCCGTCGCCTTACGCGATAGTCGCGCATGTGCGGTCCATCACCTTCGACATCAAGAACGCCTGCCTCGCCGAGAGCGATCATTCGGCCGAAAAGCACAATGGCGCTCGGGCTTTGCCCTTGGGGGACAAGTTCGAGCTGCGTTCGACCCATGGTTTCACCGATCAGCCGAGCCGCCTTTTGCCATTCGGTGGACGCATTCTGTTCCAAGAAGCCGTCGAAACAGGTCAGCGGAGCCGAGACAAGACGTCCTTCCCTAACCACACGGAAAGGGGCGTTGTCTTCTCGAAGGTCGCTCCACCGTGAATTTGCTGCCTCGGCTTGCTCCCGTGGGAACGCGGCCCGTCGCGTTTCGAGTGCGCTGGCGATGATTTCATCCGGCGCGATAACACCGAGCGACCATGGCCGGTATGTATGGCCGGGGCGACGCAACGAAACGACTTCAATTCCAGTCGCATCGATAATGTCGAAAGGCCGGCCGGCCATGCGCCACGCAAATTCTAAGAAACCGGCATACTCCCTGGCGTCGCTTCGGCAAACCCAAGCGACTGGTAAAACGTCTGGTGCGGTCGCATCCCCCAGAAGATCTCGGCCATGCCGACGGTCTCATCGAACTCGTAATTCAAAAAAAACGCTGCCCAGGGTCGCCGGAGATCAGAGCTGGGAGGATTGATCGGACCAAAGCTCAGATCATCGGGGCAGCCAATGACGCGCTCTCGGCGACCGGCGCTGGTCAGTGCCTCACGAATGCTACCTGCTGCCGCCATCCCGAAGACGACATGGAGCGTGGCGCTCTCGTCGGTCATACGCCTCTCCTTGGTTTTCCGGAAGTTCGACTTTCCAAGCTTCCCGTGATCTCCGAGCCTATCTTAGGCGCGGTGCATTCCAGACGCCTTCAAAACCCGACCAGTCTATGTGCCGGCTTGCATCCGCTTTCGACTTAAAGCCAATGGCCGCTTCCCACCCCTTGCAAACCCATCGAGATTGGGCACAGCGCCCGCCATTTGGATTGTGCCCGCCTTCGCCCAGGTCCGCCCAACCCGCCAAAATGAGTTTTTCGAGTCACACTCCGGACGGACCGCCGCGCTTTCGACAGCTTTCATCAGTGATCGGAATCCCTGGCGCTTGCCTCGGGATTCCGCCATCGCATACGATTTGCTTCGGCGGACCAATGATTTGCACCTCGCGCGCGTCCGGGCGCGGGGTGCGGGTCAACTCCAGAAATCCGGCATCGCAGGGCTGATCCGCCCGCCGATGCGGACCGGGCCGACCTTGAGGGCCAGGCCAGAGCCGTCGTCGATCTCCACCGCGAGTCCGCACAATGTTGCCGGCCCCATCGCGGGTTCGAAGCGGCCGCTCGGGATCTTGGTGAGGAAACGCCGCATCGGTTCCTCCTTCTGGACGCCGATCACGCTGTCGTAGTCGCCTGTCATGCCGGCGTCCGACATGAACGCCGTCCCGCCGGCGAGGATCTGGTGATCGGCCGTGGGGATGTGGGTGTGTGTGCCGACGACGACGCTGACGCGACCGTCGAGATGAAACCCCATCGCCAGCTTCTCGCTCGTCGCCTCGGCGTGCATATCCACCAGGATGGCGTCGCAGCCGGAGCCGAGCGGGCAGGCCTCGATCTCGCGGTCCACGGCCGCAAAAGGATCGTCGAGCGCGTCCATAAAGACCCGGCCGAGCAGGTTGATCACGAGGAGGCGCTGGCCGTTGGGCAGGTCGATGAGGTTGGCGCCGCGGCCTGGTGTTCCTTTCGGGTAATTCAGAGGCCGGATCAGCAGGGGCTGCCGCTCGATGAAGACGAGCGCCTCGCGCTGGTCCCAAGCATGATTGCCCAGCGTGACCGCGTCGGCCCCGGCGGCCAGGATTTCGCTGCAGATCGTCTCGGTGATGCCGACCCCACCGGCGGCGTTCTCGCCATTGACCACCACGGCATCGAGCGCCCAGCGGCGACGCAGGTCCGGCAGTTCGGCCGCGATCGCCGTCCGCCCCGACCGGCCCACCACATCGCCCACGAACAGCAGCCGCATCAGGCGTCACACAGGATCAGGTCGCGCTCGGTCACCACCATGTCGAGCGGCTGGTCGTGCGGTTCCGTCGGCAGGAACAGGACCTCCTGGCATGCGAAGGCAACGCCAATGGCCCGCACCGGTTTCCGCCGTCGCAGCGACTCGAGGGTCGCGTCGTAGTAGCCGGCCCCGTAGCCCAACCGGGCGCCACGCCGGTCGAAGGCCGCGAGCGGGACGAACAGTACGTCCGGTTCGACCAGCGCCGCATCGGTGGTCGGATGCCCGATGCCCCACGGCCCTGCGATGGTGGGGTCGCCGGGCCGCCAGGCGCGAAAATGCAGCGGCTGTCCGCGCGCAATGGTGACCGGCAAGGCAGTACAAAGCCCGGCCTTGGCGAGGACATCGGCCAACGGCATCGGATCGGCCTCGCCCTTGATGGGCCAGTAGAACGACACAACAGGATCGGTGAAAGGATGATCGTCCCGCCGGATCAGACTGGGCCCAACAACCGCAAGCCGTTCCGCAAAAGCGGACCGCACGGCGGCAGGGACCTCGGCCCGTTTGGCAAGCGTCTTGACCCGCAGGTCAGCCTTCAACGCGAGAGAACTCAACCCGGCTCTCCCGGATGAAACAGTGCGGGGCCACAGTGGCCGTGGGGATATCGATCCCGGGAACCTACAACGTAGGTGGGCGCCGTGTGACCAAGCCCACGGGCAAGATCAGGGACAGCTCCCTTTGGAATCGATAAGGCCCCGGGAATGCAGTCCTCACGCACCCCGCAGCTCCGCCTCAGCAATGTAGGGCGGTTTGCGCGTGGGCGCCAGAGGCAGCGACGGACAAGTTCTCTATCGGTTGGAGAAGCGCAACCGGTCGTCCCCGGCGTCGTGCCGAGGTGCGCATGCTATGGGAACGCCGAAAGAAACACCGAACGATAGGAGATCGGGTTCCTGGTTTTCCCGAAGGTCCAGCAACTGGATCTGACCGGCCCGCACGAGGTCTTCGCGCAGGTCTCCCCGGCCAACGTGCATCTGGTCTGGAAGGACCATACGCCCGTGGTCTCCACCAGCGGCCTGGCTTTCACGCCCACCACAACGTTCGCGGAGGCACCCACCCTCGACGTGCTCTGCGTTCCCGGCGGGATGGGCATCAACGCCGTGCTGGAGGACGCCTCGGCGCTCGCTTGGCTCCGGGTCGCTGCCGCAAGGCGCGCTATGTGACCTCGGTATGTACGGGAGCACTGGCGCTCGGCGCCGCAGGCCTTCTGGTCGGCCGTCGAGCGACGACGCATTGGCTCGCCCACGATTTCCTCGCGCGCTTCGGCGCGATCCCCACGCTGGGCAGAGTTGTACGTGACGCCAACGTGATCACAGCGGGCGGCGTCACGGCCGGGATCGATTTCGGACTGGCGGTGGTGGCGGAACTCTATGGGCAGGCCGAGGCGGAGCGCATCCAACTCTACCTGGAATATGCCCCAGCGCCGCCCTTCAATGCGGGAACGCCGGAGACCGCACCGCCCGAGCTCGTCGCCGAGGTCCGAAAGCATGCTGCGCCGACGCGCCGGCAGCGGCTAGAGATCCTGGACCGGATCGCTCCGCTCCGCTGACCGCGAACTCCCGTGCGTTTCACGACCGTGTCGCGGACGACGGCAACTCTGCTCGGGAGCTTGCCATCGGGCCGGTTTGGCCGAATGGTTTCAGGCACGGTGCGGGTTTGCCTAAGCGCCGATAGAGGGACGGCCATGATGCGCAACATCGTTCGGACGGCAGCGGTGCTCGCCTTGGGCTTCGCGGCGGTTCCGATGCCGGCGCATGCCGTCGATTACCTCAACCTGACCGTCCAGCCCGACCGTGCAGTGCCTGGCGCCTGCCTGAGCTTTTCGGCCGAACTGCCGCGTGGGCAGTCGCAGGCGCTCGAGCCCTTCATCAGCATCGAACCGCGGGTCGATCACGGTCTCCAGGCGCGCGGCAAGGACCTGTGCATCACCGGTCTCAAGCACGGCGAGCACTACGCCGTGCGGGTCAAGGCGGGGCTGCCGGCCACCGACGGCTCGACGCTGGCCAAGGACGTGCCCGTCGATGTCCAAGTGCCCGACCGGGAACCGCAGGTCTCCTTCGACCAGGGCAAGACCCTGCTGCCGTGGCGGCAAGGCGTCGGCCTGCCGCTCAAGAGCGTCAACCTCTCCAAGGCCCACCTCGTGGTCTACCGGTTTGCCGAGCGTGGGCTCGTCGAACAACTGTCGAACGACTGGTTCGGCCAGGCGCTCAGCGGCTGGAGCATCGACACGGTCGCGGACCGTAGCCAGAAGGTGTTCGAGGGTGCGCTCGAGATTGCGTCGCAGACCAACGTGCAGGTCACGACCGCCATTCCGCTCGACGGCCTGATCAAGAACCTGCAGCCTGGCATCTATGTCGCGACTGCGGTGCCGGACGGCGCCAAACCGGACAGCGATACCGAGCGGGCGACGCAGTGGTTCAGCGTGTCCGACGTCGGCCTGTTCACCGTCAAGACCAACGCCGGCATGTTGGTCAGCGCGCATGCGCTCGGCAGCGGCCAGCCGATGGCCGGCGTCGACCTGCATCTCGTCGCCCGCAGCAACGAAGTCCTCGGAAGCTACAAGACCGACGCGGACGGCCGCGTGCTCATTCCCGGTGGTCTGTTCAAGGGCGAGCACGGCGATCAGCCGAGGCTGATCACTGCCACGAGCGACCGCGGCGACTTCACGTGGATGCAGCTCGACACGCCGGCCATGGACCTGTCGGACCTCGACGTGAAGGGCCGCACCCCGCCTGCCGCGCGCGACGCGTTTCTGTGGACCGACCGGGGCATCTACCGGCCCGGCGAGACCATCCACCTCGGCACGCTGCTGCGCGACGACGCGGGCAAGCCGGTCGCCGGCCTGCCGATGACGCTGCACATCGTGCGTCCCGACGGGGTCGAAATCGACACGATGCCCGCCGACATCAGCAAGGCGGGCGGAGGGACTGTCGACATCCACGTGCCGGACAATGCCTACACAGGCAATTGGACCGTATGGGCCAGCGCCGGCGGCACCGAGCACATTGGCAGCGTCGAAGTTTCGGTCGAGGATTTCGTGCCGCCGCGGCTCGAGGCCAAGGTCGAGGTGAAGGGCACGGTGCAGGCCGGCGACGCCTTCGTTCCGACCGTCTCGGCCAACTACTTCTATGGCAGCCCTGGGACCGCTCTGAGCGGGCAACTCGAGGCGACGATCCAGCCTGCCGCGGAGCCCTTCAAGGGCCTTGAGGATTACGCGTTCGGGCTGGTGCAGGAGCCCTTCCTGCCCAAGCAGCTCGACACGCAGAGCTTCACCACGGACGACAAGGGCCAGGCGGAAGTCACGTTTCCGGCCGGCGACAAGCCCGACAGCACCGGCCCGCTCGAGGTGGCCCTGCACGCGACCGTCAACGATGTGGACGGCCGGCCCGTCGAGGCCGCGCTGACGCAGCCGCTCCACACGGCGGACCGCTTCATCGGCCTGCGTTCGACCTCGGGCGACCTGTCCGACGGCGCGGAGGCCTCGTTCGACGCCCTGCTGGTCGACGGCTCCGGGGTGCCCCGCGGCAGCGAGCCCCTGCAATGGGACCTCGTCAAGGAGGACTACGAATACGCCTATTTCTATCGTGACGGCCGCTGGCAGTCCGAAGAGGTGGTCAACGATACGCGCGTCACCGGGGGCGAGGTAAAGCTCGGGGCCGATGGCCATGGCCGCATCACGGCTCGCGTCACCAACGGCCGCTGGCGGGTCGAGGCTTACGATGCGTCGGGCAAGACCGCGACAAGCCTGCGCTTCGGCGTCGGCTGGTGGTCGTCGGCCGCGACGGCGGACAACACCAAGCCGGAGACCTTCACGGTCACACTCGACAAGAACGCACCCGCCGGCAAGGTCCGCGCGGTGCTCGAACCCTCCTTCGCGGGTCGCGTGCTGGTGATGTTGAGCGGCAACGGCCTGCACGGCGTCCAAGAGGTCGACATGCCCAAGGGCGGCGGCCCGGTCGAATTCGATGCCGCCGACGTGCCGCCGAGCGGCGCCTATGTGGTCGCGGCCGCGATTTCGCCGTCCGGCAGCGTGCTGCCGCGCTTGCCTGTCCGTGCCGTCGGTCTCGCCTGGGTGCCGGGCGCCGCGGCGACCCACAAGCTCGACGTTGCCATCAACTCACCCGACAAGATCGCGCCCAAGGGCAAGCTCGCGGTGAACATCGACGTTCCGGGCGCGGCCGGAGATCCCGACACTTATGTGACCTTGGCGGCGGTGGACGAAGCCGTGCTGCGCATGACGAGCTTCGACACGCCCGATCCGGCGGACCATTACCTCGGGAAGCGCGAGCCTGGATTCGAGCTCCGCGACGTCTACGGCAATCTCATCGATCCGGCCGGCCAAGCCGGGCGACTGGTGGAGGGTGGCGACGCGCGCGCCAAGCTGCAGATGGGCGGCCTGGACGTAAAGACCTTCAAAACCGTTGCGATGTTTCAGATCCCGGTGAAGCTCGATGCCCAGGGCAAGGCCCAGATCTCGGTCGACGTGCCGGAATTTTCCGGCCGGCTTCGCCTGATGGCGGTGGCCTGGACGGCGGACAAGTTCGGCGTCACCGAAAAGCAGGTGACAGTGCGGCCGCCCTTGCTGGTCGAACTGACCCTGCCCCGCTTCCTTGCCCCGGGCGACAAGATCCGCGCCCGCGCCATGCTGACCGACCTGGAGGCGCCCGAGCAGACCTACACGATCGACCTGCAGACGACCGGCGCGGTCGCACTCGATCGCGCCGACATCCTGTTCAAGGATGTGAAGCGCGACAAGCGCCGCTTCGTCGATCGTGTGCTGACCGCCGCCGCTGCGCCGGGTGTCGGCCGCCTGCACATGACGGTCACCGGCCAGGACGGAACCAAGGCCGAGCGCGATTTCGAGATCGCGGTCCGTTCGCCGAACGCTTATGTGACGAACCGGCAGATCCGTACCCTTGAGCCGAACGGCCATCTCACCGCAGGCGACGCGCTTGGCGAAGGTTTGGTGCCGGGGACGGGCACACTCGACGTCGCCGTGTCGGCCGTGCCGGCCTTCGACATTCCGGGACTGTTGGCTGATCTGCGCCGCTATCCCTATGGCTGCACCGAGCAGACGGTCAGTCGTGCTTTTCCCGAACTGTTCGTCAGCCGCCTCGGTGAGACAGTGGCAAGCCCCGTGCCCGACAGCATCACCGGACAGGGAGCCATCGCGCGGCTGTTCTCGCTGCAGAGCGAGGACGGCAGCTTCGGCTATTGGTCGGCTTTCGACACGGGGCACACCTGGCTGACGGCTTACGCGGTCGATTACCTGCAGCAGGCCGAAGCGCAGGGCCTGAAGGTGCCGGACGGCATGCAACAGCGGGCGCTGAACTGGCTCGCCGGACGGTTCGCGGCCGCCGGGGCGGGCCAGGACGAGCTGGCGGGCGGCGCCTATTCGGCGCTGGTGCTGGCGCGAGCCAACAAGATCGACTTGTCACAACTGCGCTACTTCGCAACCCGTGCGGGCACCAGCCTGCCGAGCGATCTCGCTCGCGTGCAACTGGCCGGAGCGCTGGCCCATGTCGGCGAACGCGAACGCGCCGCGGCGCTGATGCAGGGGCCGACGATCAGCCGTCCCACCGACACCTACCTGAACGACTATGGCAGCACCCTGCGCGACAGTGCGCTTGGGCTCGCAGTCAGCGTCGAAGAGAAGCTGCAGCCCGAGAAGGCGGTGCTCGACAAAGCCGCCGATCTCGCCCGCGCCACCGGCGGCAAGGGCTGGCTCAGCACGCAGGAACAGGCTTCCCTCCTGCGCGTCGCCTTCGCGCTCCACACCAAGGCGCCGCTGCAGGTGGAGCTCAACGGCAAACGCAACACCGATCCGGTGCGCATGACCGCGTCCATGCCGCTCGGCAGCAGCCGTCAAAGCGAGGTTCACAACAGCGGGCCAGAGCCGATCTACGTTTCGCTCGCCACCACCGGCATTCCCTCCGCGCCGGAGCCGGCCGAGGCCAACGGCTTCACCATCTCCCGCAACTACTACAAATTGGATGGGACGCAGGTCGATTTCGCCGACCTGCACCAAACCGACGAAATCGTAACCGTGCTGGAAGGCACCATGGCCACGCCGGTCGAGCGCAAGGCGCTGGTCGTCGACCTGCTGCCGGCCGGCTTTGAACCGGATACGATCGCGATCTCGGGCGAGCAGTCGGACGACAGCAAGTTCGCCTGGCTAAAGGACCTGACGGAGGCGACCTTCACCGCAACGCGCGATGACCGCTACGTCGCCGGCCTTACGCTCGCGGGCGAGAACGCGAAGTTCAAGCTGGCCTATGTGGTGCGGGCCGTCACGCCCGGCACCTACGCGTTGCCAGGTGCTCAGGTCGAGGACATGTACGCGCCGGCGTTTCATGCCCGCGGTCCTGCAAGCACGCTCGAGGTGAAGCCCGCCCGTACCCCGGGTGACGCGAAGCCTGTGACCAAGACCGAAGGCAAGCCCATCCAACCAGCCTCCGGCAAGGCTCCGACGAAAAAGTGATGAGGCCTGCCTCGCGCGGGCGCAGGGGTGATTCCTGCTCCGCCAACCGCATCGCGCTGCCGTTTGGCACGGTCGGCGGCGCGTGTTGTCGCTTAACCACACGCTCATACGAGCGTTCGATTCAGTTGAACCTGAGGCGTTCAGGGCGCATTAGGGCTGCGGGGTTGGCCGGAGAGGATAATGATGCGTACCACCACACGGCTTTGTGCCGCCGCCGCGCTTGCGGGAGCGACGTTGCTCGCCGCAGCCACGACCCAGTCCGCCAGCGCTCAGCCGGTCTACGACGCTTACGGCCGTCCGGTGCACCGGCAAGCCCGCCCGTATGACCCTTACGGCCGTCCGCTGACGGTTGTTCGGCGCTACCCGCGTTCCGGCATCGTCGCGCCGACCTACAGCCCCTATGACGGCCCGCAGGCGATCGTGACGGCGCCGCTGGCGGCGGCGAGCACGCTCGTTGCACTGCCCTTCCGCGTGATCAACAGTGTTTTCCCACCCTACGGCAACCCGGGCCAGAACCCGCTCGTGCTAGTGGGTGCGCCGGTTCATTTCGCCGGCGAGATCGCGCAATTGCCGTTCCGAGCCGCGCAGGCGCCGTTCGGGGGTTGGGGATACCAGTCCTACGACGGCTATTGACCGTAACGTTGCCGTCCTGAGCCGAGCCGGCTTGAGCTCCGCCGGCCGAGCCTGATCGGAGAAGCCGGCGAACGCCGCAAGTTCATGCTCGCAGGCGCCGCCTCAGCTCGAAATCAGGGTTGTTTACCCTTCGACTTCTTCGGCGCGCGTACCCCGCGCGCCGATCTGCTGGGCGACTCCGCTGTGGCATCGTCCCTTGATCGCGCCGGATCGAGCAGGCGAATGAGGGCCTGGGCGGCTGCAGGCGCCTTGGGCTTGTGGCCCGCGATGAAGAAGATGAAGACATCGCGCGCCGCGGACCCGGCCGTCGTGCGCGGGCCGATCCAGGTCGGATCGGCCGGAACACCGCCCGGTGGCCCAGACAGTCGCCCGCTCCGCCCACATGTTCAAATCATCCGCCGCGTACCCGTCCTCGATCGCCTCGGATGAGCGTTGGAGCCTGGCGTAGACGAACGGCGCGGTCACGTCCGGGATGACCGGGAAGGTGTCGCTGTCGGCCAGCACCGTGGCGACCCCGTAATCGCGAATCAGCTCGACGAACGCCGGCGCGGCGAAACTGGGGTGGCGCACCTCGACCGCATGACGAACCACGCGGCCTTCGACGGTCTTAGGCAGAAGCTTGAGAAAAGCTTCGAAGTCGGCCGGATCGAAGGCCTTGGTGGGCAGGAACTGCCAGTTGATCGGCCCGAGCTTGTCTTTCAGCTCGAGGACGCCGCTTCCGAGAAACCGCTCGACCGAAGCACCGGCCTCGGCCAGCACGCGGCGATTGGTGGCGAAGCGCGGACCCTTGACCGAAAACACAAACCCATCCGGGCTTTCGTCGCGCCAGCGCGCGAAGCTTTCGGGCTTCTGCGAGCCGTAGTAGGTGCCGTTGATCTCGATGGCCGTGACCGCGCGGCTGGCGAACTTCAGTTCGTCCTTCTGCGGGAGCCCCGGCGGAAAGAACGGTCCGCGCCACGGCTCGAAGGTCCATCCGCCGATGCCGACCAGAATGCGTCCCTTGTCGGCCATCGGCCCTCCGCCTCAGTCGCCCCAGTATTCGGACGGACCGGTAATCCACGGATCGGACGCCCGCGCCGCATAACCGAGCGGCTCGTCCGGATCGTAGAAGAACCCATAACCGCCCCGGTCCCGCTCGTGAGAGCCCCGCGCGTCCGGCACGGCGCGCCGGCGCAGGGGCTGTTCGGCGTAGCGCACGTCGGCAGGCGCCGTCCCCGTCACAGTGATCGATCCTCCTTCGGCCCGCACCATGGCATAGAGAGCCGCCGCATTGGCAGGTGAAATCCGGATGCAGCCATGCGAGGCCGGGACGCCCAGGGAGGCAATCTCGTAGGTGCCATGGATGGCGTAGCCGCCCGTAAAGAACAGCGAATGCGGCATCGGCGAGTTGTGGTACTTGTGCGACCTGTGCATCACCTCCATACGCTGCACGCCAAACGTGCCCCGCGGCGTGCCGGTACCCCATCCGAGCTGACGAGATCGGCCATTCATAGTCGCCGCTCGCCGACGATGACGGACATGGTCTGTGAGGTCAGATCCACCCGAATCGCCACCCGCGCTTCGGCAGCCCCGCTCATCCCGAACACGCCGGCAACCGCCGCTACGACGCAACGCCACCCGTCGCATCCGAATACTCCTGCTCGACCTTGGCAGCGATGAAGCGCTTTCGGCCGGGCACCGTAAATGGTCGCATTGAAATAAGGTTGACGACAATGCGCCGGACACGCCGCTTGCGCCGAAGCCCTTTGGCCGCGATCCTGCGCGCTGCACCGTCGGTTCGGTGCCGTCGAGGCCCGCTTGGCCGGCGCCTCCGGATCCGCAATGCCCCTCGACGTCGTCGACCTGCGCAGTTTTTATGCCTCGCCTCTCGGGCGCCTGGCCCAGCGCACCGCTTCGCGAGGTGGTGCGCGCCTGGTGGCCCGAAACCGTCGGGATGGCGGTGCTCGGCTGCGGCTTCGCCCTGCCCTATCTCGATCGTGTTCCGAGACGAGGCGATGCGGACGCTCGCCTTCATGCCGGCCGAACAGGGCGTGGTGCATTGGCCGCCGCATGGTTCCGCTGCCGTGTCCGCCGACGGCACTCGTCGAATCGGATCTGCTGCCGCTGCCCGACGCATCCGTCGATCGCGTTCTCCTGGTCCACCTGCTCGAAGTGACGGAGCACCCGCGCGATGTGCTCGACGAGGTGTGGCGCATCCTCACGCCGGGCGGGCGCATGATCGTCATCGCCCCGAACCGGCGCGGCCTCTGGGCACGCGTCGACACCACGCCATTCGGCTTCGGCCAGCCCTACTCGAAGGGGCAGTTGACGCGTGCTGCTGCGCGAAACCCTGTTCTCGCCCGAACGCTCCGAAGAGATCCTCTACGTCCCCCCGTACGAAAGCCGAAGCCTGCTCCGGCTCGCCCGGCTGTTCGAGTCGATCGGCGGCCGGCTGGGGCTGCCCGGCGCTGGCCTGCATGTCGTCGAGGCAACCAAACAACTCTATCGCCCGGTGCTGCTGCGCAAGCCGCTGCGCCGCAATCTGCCGGCCTTTCAGCCGGCCTTGGCGCCGGCCGGCTTTCCGGCGACGGCGATCCGAAAACGGGAGGACAACAGGAATGATCAATGACAGCGGCGGCGTGCTCGCCCGGCTTGTCGAGGGGCTCGCGTCACGACGGGGGCTGTTCGCCGCCTTCGTCGGCATTGCGGACGCGCAGGTGGCCGAAACCCTGGGCCGGGCCGGCTTCGATCTGGCCATCCTCGACATGCAGCATGGCGCCTTCGACACGACGGCTGTGGCCAACGCGGTGGCGGTGCTGGCACTCGGGGGCACCCCGGCAATCGTGCGCATTCCCGTCGGCGAGTACCAGACAGCATCCCGGCTGCTCGACATCGGCGCCGCCGGCATCCTGGCGCCGATGATCAACACCGCGGACGATGCGGCGCAACTCGTCGCCTACACCAAATACCCGCCCGGCGGCGAGCGGTCCTGGGGGCCGCGCCGCGTGCTCGATATTGCGGGCCTGGATGGCGCCGCCTATTTCGCTGGCGCCAATGCGCTGCATCGCGTCTGGGTCATGATCGAGACGCGCGCCGCGCTCGACAACATCGCGGAGATCCTGGCGGTCGACGGCGTCGACGGTGTCTTCGTCGGGCCGTCCGATCTGTCGGTCGCCTTGAGCGGCGGCGCCGGCGTGGACCCTTATCACCCGCAGGTGGAGGCGGCCCTGGACAGGGTCGCGGCAGCCGCTCGCGCCGTCGGAAAAGACGCCGGCCTGTTCACCTTCTCGGGCCGGAAGGCGCGCGAGATGATCGGGCGCGGCTTCTCGTTCGCTTCGATCGCGACCGACATGCTCCTGCTGCGCGCCGCGACGGAGCTCGAACTGGAAGAGGCGCGCGGGCCCGCGTAGTCTACCGCCAGTCGCCGAGCGTCGCCTGAATCAAGGTCAAGGCCGCGACGGCGGCGGTGTCGGCCCGCAGGATGCGTGGGCCGAGGGACAGGCGCAGAACATGGGCCCGTCCCAGCAGTGCGCGGCGCTCCGCCGCGTCGAAGCCGCCCTCTGGACCGATCGAGGAGCGCACAGCCGGCGACGCCGTGCCGCTGCCGACTGAGCGCTGCGAGCGAGTCGCCGAGTTCGGCCTCTTCGTCGCAAAACACCAGGAGTTGCTCGTCGGGCCAGGTCTGCAGCCAAGCCTCGAAACGCATCTCGAGGCGGACCTCCGGCACGCCCAGCACCCCGCATTGTTCCGCCGCCTCGATCGCATTGGCGATCATGCGTTCGTGGTTGACGCGCGACACCTGAGTGCGCCGGGTGATAACCGGCTGCAGCAGGCCCGCGCCCATCTCCACCGCCTTCTGCACCATGTAGTCGAGCCGCGCATGTTTCAGCGGGGCAAACGCATAGGTGAGTGACGATGCAGGCGGTTGCGGACGCGTCGGTTCTTCGGCGACAAGCGCGGCCGCCCGCCTGGAGCCGCTGTCGACGGTGGCGCGCCACTCCCCATCGCGCCCGTTGAAGACCAGCACGCGAGAGCCGGCCTGAAGCCGCAGCACATTGAGAAGATAATTGGCCTGCCCCTTCTCCAGGGGCACAACGGTCCCCGCGGCGAGCGGGGCGGCGACGAAGAGCCTGGGCGACGTGAAATCGATGCGAGGCGGCATGCCGTCTCGTACCACCCGAGCGGCGGCTTGCCAGCCTGTCGTCCACCGGCCACAGCAATATGGTTTCTGCCGTGCTTCGTCGGTCAGTCATGAAGCCGCCGCTTTTTCGGGCAAACCGTGGCTTTCACGTATTTTGCTGATCGACCGAGAAGCGGAGGCGTCGGGAGAAAATCGTGACCATCCTATTCCCGTTCCAAAATATGACTGGTGGGAGCCGCTCGACGGCGAGGCGCGGCTGCCTGTTCGCTGGCGCGGCTGCGGTCGCACTCGTCATCGGCAGCGTCGCGGCGCGCGCCGATTGCCAGGAGGACGTCGCCAAGATCATGCAGCGGCGCGAAGCCGCCGTCGCCTTCGTGAACAAGGCCAAAGCCAACAACGGCAAGCTCGACCCGACTTTGGCCTGCCCGCGTCTGCGCAGCCTTTCGGCCATCGAGAACGAGGCCGTGGCCTACTTCAGCAAGAATGGCGCCTGGTGCAATCTGCCGCCCGATCTCACCGAGAAGATGACCGCGAGCGCCAAGCGCACCGTTGTTTTCGCCGGCCAGGCCTGCACCTTTGCGGCCAAGGTCAAGCAGATGCAGACGCAGCAGGCGCAGCAGCAGCAGGAGGCCGCGCCCAAACTGCCGTCGGGACCGCTCTGATCCGGCCGACGCGCCGGACATGGCCATGGACGGGCTGACGACCGGACTTCCAGATACCACCGCGCCCTGGCTGCTGCGGATCTGGCCGGCGCGCCTGCAGCCTTTCGTTCAGCTCGCCCGCATCGACCGGCCGATTGGCTGGCAACTTCTGCTGCTTCCGTGCTGGTGGAGTGCCACGCTGGCGGGCGATGTCGCCCGGACCGGACCAAATCCCGCCCATCTCGTGCTCTTCCTGATCGGTGCCGTGGCCATGCGCGGCGCCGGCTCGACATTCAATGACATTATCGACCGCGACATTGATCGCCGGGTGGAGCGGACAAGGGGCCGCCCGATCGCGAGCGGACGCGTGTCGCGGCGCGCCGCCGCGATGTTCCTGATCCTGCAGTCGCTGGTCGGCGCAGCCGTGCTCTTCAGCTTCAACCCGTTCAGCATCGCGCTCGGCCTCGGCTCGCTCGTCATCGTCGCCGCTTATCCTTTTGCAAAGCGCGTCACCCATTGGCCGCAGGCCGTTCTCGGCCTGGCCTTCGCCTGGGGCGCACTCATCGGCTGGGCTGCCGTGTTCGGCAGCCTGGCGGTGCCGCCGCTGTTGCTCTACGCCGCCGCGATCCTGTGGACGATCGGCTACGATACGATTTACGCGTTACAGGATACGACCGACGACGCCGTGGTGGGGATCGGGTCCACCGCGCTCTACTTCGGCCGCGCCGTGCGGCCGGCCGTGGGGACTGATCTACGCTGGGGCGGCAGCCTGCATGCTGCTGGCGTGCCGATCGGCGGGCTGCGGTTGGCCGGCCTATCTGGGGGTGGCGAGTTTTGCGATCCACCTCGCCTGGCAAATTGCCCGGATCGAGCCGCACGACGGCGAGCGCGCACTTATGCTGTTCCGCTCGAACCGTATCGCCGGCCTCCTTCCCGCGATCGGGTTCGTTCTCGACAGCTTTCTGGCCGGCTGACCCGGCGTGGACGATCGTCGGAGCGTTGAATGACCCTACCCGATACGATGCCGGTGGTGGAAATGACGGGCCCGGGCGGGCCCGAAGTTCTGCATCTGGGGCGACGGCCGCTGCCGGTCCCCGGCGCAGGCGAGTTGCTGATCAAAGTCGCGGCCGCGGGTGTCAATCGGCCCGACCTGCTGCAACGGGCGGGCGCCTACCCTCCGCCCCCGGGTGCCTCGGACCTGCTCGGTCTCGAGGTGGCGGGGGAGATCGTGGCGTGTGGTCCCGATTGCACCCGGTTTCGTCCCGGCGACTCGGTCTGTGCGCTTGTCCCGGGCGGCGGCTACGCCGGCTACGTGAAGACGCCGGAGCCACAGGCGCTGCCCGTACCGACAGGGCTCTCGATGATCGAAGCTGCGGCCCTGCCCGAAACCTTTTTCACGGTCTGGACCAACGTATTCGATCGGGCCGGGCTGAAATCGGGCGAAACGCTGCTCGTGCATGGCGCCACATCCGGGATCGGAATGACGGCCATCATGCTTGGCAAGTCCTTCGGGGCGACGGTGATCGCGACGGCGGGCTCGCAGGACAAGTGTGCGTTCGCGGAACAACTCGGCGCCGACCTGGCGATCAACTACCGGACCGAAGATTTCGTCCCGGCCGTCCGCACCTTCACGGCGCAGCATGGCGCCGATGTCATTCTCGACATGGTTGGGGGATCCTATATCGAACGCAATTACGATGCGGCCGCCGAGCGCGGCCGCATCGCGCAGATCGCGTTTCTGGAAAGTGCCAAGGCCGAGGTGAATTTCACCAAGCTGATGATCAAGCGGCTGGTCCACACCGGCTCGACGCTGCGACCGCGGACGATCGCGGAAAAGGGCGCCATCGCGAGAGCCCTCGAGGCGCAGGTCTGGCCGCTGCTCGCTGACGGACGGATCCGGCCGGTGATCGACCGCGTGCTCCCTCTCGGCGAGGCCGCGGCTGCCCACGAGCTGATGGAGAGTGGCGATCACATCGGTCAAATCGTGCTGGCCGTAACCCATCCTTAGGCAAGCTCGATTCATCCTTTTTGAGTCCCGCGTCGCCGCACGCCAGGGGACTTGCTCGACCCTCGTTCCGAGTTTCAAGCCGCCGTTCGGCTGCTTTCTTTTGGTCCCGCCGTTAACCTTGATCAGACGTAAACCTGGGGCTTCCGTCTTGGCGTCTGGATTGCTGGTCCCATCCCAGGGATAAACCACGGCTCGGAACGAAACGAAGCTGTGTGTCGATCCTGGTCACACTTCGGGGGGATGGACCATGACAAGACGCACGGAGCGGAGCAGCGAGACCGAGCTCGGCTCCGATCAGTCTGACGCAAAAGCTCGCCACCTCGCGCTTCAAGGAGCTGTTCGCGGAGGGGATGATGCTCGTCGAAGACGTCGCGGCCTATCTCGACGGGCCAGGGCGAACCGAGTCGAAAGCGCTGCCGCGTCCTCTGGCCATGGCCTATGCGGCCGAGAGCATGCGGCTGACGACACGGCTGATGCAGATCGCCTCCTGGCTGCTTGTCCAGAAGGCCATCAACGAGGGGGATCTGGATCGCGCCCAGGGCATCCTCGAGAAGAACCGCGTCAAGGTCACCTCCCAGGGCATCGCGTCCCAGGCGGCAGTCTTCGCGCAACTGCCCGACGGCCTCCAGGACTTTACCGCGCGCTCGCTTCGCATTCAGACCCGCATCCTGCAATACGACATGCAGGTCAACCCGCTGATCGGCGGCACACCCGCCATTGTCGAGGGCGTCGGCGTCCGGGGACAACTGGCGATGCTGCAGCGCGCGTTTCTGCCGAAGGCCTAGAAACAGGCGCGTGCCTGAGCAGCGCGGATCAGGCCGCTTCGCCTCCGATCCGTTTCAGGCACGGAAAGGCCCGGATCGAGTGCGGTCCGGGCCAGAAAACTGGCTGGAATTAGAGCGGTTACTTCTTGCCGAAGCTGAGGCCCGAGAAGCGCGAATTGAAGCGCGACAGGCGCCCACCGCGATCCATCAGCTGCTGCGACCCGCCCGTCCACGCCGGATGCGTCTTCGGATCAATGTCGAGGTTCATCGTGTCGCCCTCCTTGCCATAGGTGGAGCGGGTCATGAACTCGGTGCCGTCGGTCATGACGATCTTGATCATGTGGTAGTTGGGATGCGTGTCGGCCTTCATGGGTCACCTTGACGGAAAGACCGCGCGCATGCGGGCCATACGACCCTCACCGGCTGTCCTGCACTGACGGAAAGTTGCGCCCCTATAGCGCACGCCTCCGCCGTACACAATGCCGCTGTCAAGACTTCGAAAAAGTCCAGACTTGCTTTAAGGCTCACCCGTCCGGCGCTTCAGGCCGGTCGCCCTCTGTCGATCGCCGCAGTGCCAAAACGGACGTCCAATCGCGAAGCCCGAGGCTCGCTGAACAATCTGAGGCCGCTGCTGCCCTATGCCGGGCGCTACAAGGGCGCGCATCGTCGGCTCGCTGGTCGCGCTTGGCGCCGCCTCGGCCGCGACGCTCACCGTCCCGAGGCCGTGCGGCGGATGATCGACTTCGGCTTCAGCCCGGAACGCGCGGGCTTGATCAACGCCTATTTCGCGGCCCTGTTGGCGGTTGTCGCGCGTGCTCGCGCGTGGCCTCGGCCAGCCGCTACTATCTCGTCATGACGCTGGGCGAGCGCGTCGTCGCCGACCTGCGGCGCGATCTGTTCGCCCACTTGGCGCGGCTCGACGCGGCTTTCTACGACACCGCGCAGACAGGCGAACTGCTGTCGCGCCTACGGCCGACACCACACAGCTCAAGGCGACCTTCGGCTCCTCCGCCTCGGTCGCGCTGCGCAACCTGTTCCTGTTCGTCGGCGCCATCGGCCATGATGGTGGTCTCGAGCCCGAAATTGTCGGGCTCTGGTGCTGGTCGCCATCCCCGTCATCGTGCTGCCGCTCGTCCTTTCGGGCCGGTCCGTCGGGCGACGTTCCCGCGCGCGCCCAGGACCGGCTGGCCGAGGCCACGTGCTTTTGCGGCCGAGCATCTCGGCGCCGTGCGCGTCATGCAGGCTTTCGGCGCCGAGCGTGTGACGCAGGACCGCTACGCCGCTGCGATCGAAAGCACCTACGGGGCGATGCGGAAGGCGCTCGGCGCGCGCGCTGCTCTGACCGCAGTTGCCATATTTCTCGCCTTCGGCAGCGTCGTCGGCGTGCTTTGGCTCGGCGCACATGACGTCCTGGCCGGACGGATCTCGGCCGGCCTGCTGTCGCAATTCGTGCTTTACGCGGTGCTCGGCGCGACCGCGCTCGGCGAACTGAGCCAGGTGTGGAGCGAGATCTCCGCCGCAGCGGGCGCGGCTGGGCGCATCGCCGAGATCCTCGCCATCACGCCGAAAATCGCCGCACCGTCGAGTCCCGCGCGGCTGCCAACGCCCGTCCAGGGCCGGATCGGTTTCGAAAATGTGGATTTCGCCTACCCGACGCGGCCCGGACATCCGGCCCTCCGCGGGCTGACCTTCACGGTGCGGCCGGGCGAGACCGTGGCACTCGTCGGCCCTTCCGGCGCCGGCAAGACGACCGTCTTCCAACTGCTCATGCGCTTCTACGACCCGACCGCAGGACGGATCACGCTCGATGGCGTGCCGATCGACCGCCTCGACCCGTCGGAGCTCCGCGCCGCCATGGCGCTGGTGCCGCAGGACGCCGTCGTGTTTTCCGCGTCGGTCGCCGAAAACATTCGCTACGGGCGCGATCAAGCCGACGATGCGGCGGTCGCAGAAGCGGCGCGCCAGGCTGCGGCGTCGACGTTCGTCGAAGCCCTGCCGGAGGCGTTCGGCACGCGACTTGGCGAGCGCGGAGTGACGCTCTCAGGCGGCCAGCGGCAGCGCCTCGCGCTGGCGCGCGCCATCCTCAAGGACGCGCCAGTCCTGCTTCTCGACGAGGCGACGTCCGCCCTCGACGCCGAAAGCGAGCGGCTGGTCCAGGCCGCGCTCGACGGTCTGATGGGCCGGCGCACGACGCTGGTGATCGCCCACAGGCTGGCGACCGTCGTCAAGGCCGACCGCATTCTGGTCCTCGACGCGGGGCGCATCGTGGAGGAAGGCACGCACGCGGCCCTGATCGCGCGCAACGGCCTCTATGCCCGCCTCGCCCGGCTGCAGTTCGAGCGTGCCGCGCCGCCGAGGCGGCTGAATAGCTCGCGTCGCCAATTCGCCGGAATCACCCCTGATGAACGCCGCGACGCCGCAACCGCTGACGCCGCCCATGACCGAACCGGGACCTCGCCTTTACCTGATCATTCCCTCGGCGGTGGAACCGGCCGCATTCCTGCCGAAGCTCGAGGCCGCGCTGGCGGCCGGCGATGTTGCCTGCGTGCTGCTTCCGCAGGCCGAGTCCTCCGCTTTGGCCGTGTTGATCGCGGCCGTCCAGGCGCATGACGCCGCTGCCCTCGTGCGGAACGACGTGGCGCTGGCCATCACCTGCGGCGCAGACGGAGTGCACCTCGAACAATCGGCCGAACTCGCCGCCGCCCTGCGCAAATTGAAGCCGGCGGGGATCGTGGGCGCGGGCGGATTTGTCATGCGCGACGACGCGATGACTGCGGGCGAGTCCGACGTCGATTACCTGATGTTCGGCGACGAGGAGGGTGGAGGAGCCGCAGTCCCGTTCGAAGAACGACTGGACCTCGTGGCTTGGTGGGCGGAGATTTTCCGGGTTCCTTGTGTGGCGGTCGCCCATCATCCCGATGAGGTCGAGCCACTCGCGGCAACGGGCGCCGACTTCATTGCCCTCGCGAATGTGGTCTGGGACCATCCGAACGGACCGGTGGCTGCCGTCGCCAACGCGATGCAGGCGTTGCGGACTGGTCACGACACCTTTCTGGCCCGGCAGGTCGAGCGGGTTTGATGCGGCGTCTCACGGACCTCGTGTCCCTGCTCATCGGCGCGACCTTGATCTTCGCTCCGACAGCGCAGGCGCAGACCACGCCCTCCTTCGGTGGCGTTGCCACGCCGAACGGGATCGTGGCTCCGACGGCGGACCTGGCCTTCGGCGCTTTCCAGCGCGGCTATTTCGCGACGGCGCTCAAGGAGGCCATGACGCGCATCAAGGCCAACCCGCACGACGGGGCCGCCATGGCGCTGATCGCCGAGATCTATGCGCAGGGTCTTGCCGTCAATCGTGATCCCGCCGAGGCGGCGCGGTGGAATCGCCTGGCCAGCGAAGCCGGGAAACCGGGAGGCGAGCTTCTCCTCGGCATGGCGCTTCTGAAGGGTGACGGCGTGCCGAAGGATCGGACGGCCGCGAAGGCGATGTTCGAGAAGGCGGCGGCCGGCAACCATCCCGGCGCGCTCTACAATCTCGGTGTCATGGCCGTCGAAGCGCGCGATTTTCCAGCGGCGGCGGCCGAGTTTTCAGAGGGCGGCCGATGCCGGCGACGTCGATGCGCTGGAGGCGCTGTCGGCGCTCTACCGCCAGGGCCGTGGTGTTGCGGAGGATCGCCAGAAGGCGCTCGATCTGCTCAAGCAAGCCGCCGACAACAACGATGCGAGCGCGCAGGTTCAGTACGGAATCGCGCTGTTCAATGGCGAGGGGACGACCAAGGACGAGGCTGGGGCCGCCAAATACTTCCTGAAGGCTGCCGCCGTCGGCAACCCGGTGGCCGAGAACCGTCTCGCCCGGCTCTATGCGTCGGGGCGGGGCATCGGCAAGAACGTGGTCGAGGCGGCGCGCTGGCATATCCTCGCCCGGGCCGCCGGTGTGAGCGACCCGTGGCTCGACGGAATCCTGGCGGCCTTGACGCCGGCTGAACGGACGCGGGTCGAGGACAGCCTACGGCGGCAGATCGGCTACTGAACGGCAGCGAGCCGCAGACGCAACGCGTGCCGTCCTGCTTGTTTTGACGACCGATGCACCCGCTGCCGCCTAAAAATGCCGCTGCGCCCGCCTGCTCGGCCCTTGGCGCGGCGAAGCGAGGCGTGCCATGTTGCCGCCGGCCGGCCTGAACTTCGTCGGTCGGGCGATGAATCGGAGCGTTTCCATGGCCACACGGCGCGCAGGCGTGCTGTCCCTTTTCCTCGGCGCGAGCCTTGTCGCGCTCGGCGCGGCGGTGGCCTCGGCCGCCGACATCAAGCCGGCGATCGTCTACGACATCGGCGGCAAATTCGACAAGTCCTTCAACGAAGGCGTGTTTCACGGCGCGGAGAAGTTCAAGTCCGACACCGGCATCGACTTCCGCGATTTCGAGGTGACCAACGACGCGCAGCGCGAGCAGGCGTTGCGACGGTTCGCCAAGGACGGGTTCAGCCCGATCATTGCGGTCGGTTTCGGCCAGGCCGAGCCGCTGACGAAGGTGGCCGCCGAGTTCCCGAACACCAAGTTCGCCATCATCGACTCGGTCGTCGACAAGCCCAACGTGCAGTCGGTCACCTTCAAGGAGGAGCAGGGCTCGTTCCTCGTCGGCCTGCTCGCCGCCAAAGCGTCGAAGACGCGGCAAGGTCGGCTTCGTGGGCGGCATGGACATCCCGCTCATCCGCAAATTCGGCTGCGGCTACGTACAGGGCGTGAAATACGCCAATCCGCAGGCCGAGGTGTTCCAGAACATGACCGGCACCACGGGCGCGGCCTGGCGTGATCCGGTCAAGGGCGGCGAGCTCGCCCGCTCGCAGATCGATCGCGGCGCCGACGTCGTCTATGCGGCGGCGGGCGCCACGGGGCTCGGCGTGCTCCGCGCGGCGGCCGATGGCGGCAAGCTCGGCGTCGGCGTCGACTCGAACCAGGACGGGCTGTTCCCTGGCAAGATCCTCACCTCGATGCTGAAGCACGTCGACGTGGCCACCTACAAAACCTTCATGGACGCCAAGAACGGCACCTGGAAGGCCGGCGCCGACGTCGCTCGGCCTCAAGGAGGACGGCGTCGGCTACTCCGCCGACGACTTCAACAAGGCCCTGATCACGCCGGAGATGAAGAGCGCCGCCGACGCGGCCGCCAAGGACATCATCGACGGCAAGATCCAGGTCCACGACTACATGAGCGACTCAGCCTGCCCGGGCTCCTGAGCCGGCGGTTGCTGGTCTGAGCAGGTGCCGGGGCAAGCCTTGCACCCCCTTTCGCCGTCGTGGCCGGCTTGTCCCGGTCATGACGGCTCTTGAGTGTCGGCTGCGCTCTCAGAGGTCCGCGCGATGACGAGCGCTCCGGCCATCGAACTCGTCGGCATCGACAAGAGCTTTCGGGCCGTTCACGCCAACAAGCACGTGAACCTCGCGGTCGCGGCGGGCTCGATCCACGGCATCGTGGGCGAGAACGGCGCCGGCAAGTCGACGCTGATGTCGATCCTTTACGGCTTCTACGAGGCCGACGCGGGCGAGATCCGGGTCAACGGGACGGCGGTGCGGATCGCGTCGTCGCGCGACGCCATCGCGCGAGGCATCGGCATGGTCCACCAGCACTTCATGCTGGTGGATACGCTGAGCGTGCTCGACAACGTGCTGCTCGGCGCCGAAGGCGGCGCGCTCGTGGCCAAGGGCGCGGCGGCGATGCGGGCCCGCCTGGCGGAGCTCGGCGAGAGCTACGGCCTGAAGGTCGATCCGGACGCGCTGGTCGGCAGCCTCGGCGTCGGTCTGCAGCAGCGGGTCGAGATCCTCAAGGCGCTGGTGCGCGGCGCCACGATCCTGATCCTCGACGAGCCGACCGCGGTGCTGACGCCGCCCGAGGCGGACCAGCTGTTCGCCATGCTGGACACGCTGCGGCGCGAGGGCAAGACGGTGATCTTCATCACCCACAAGCTGCGCGAGATCATGCACATCACCGATCGCGTGTCGGTGATGCGCCGCGGCGAGATGGTGCTCACAACCGAGACAGCCGCGACCTCGCCGGCCCAGCTCGCCGACGCCATGGTCGGGCGGCGCGTGCTGCTCACCGTGACGAAGGGCGCAGCCCGGCCCGGGCCCGTGCGGCTCGAAGCGCGCGACATCACCGTGCTCGATGCGAACGGCGTGCCGGTCGTCGACCGGGTGTCGTTCACGCTGCGCGGCGGCGAGATCACCGGCATCGCGGGCGTCGCGGGCAACGGGCAATCCGAGCTGCTCGAAGCGATGGCCGGGATGCGTCGGCTGGCGCAGGGCGAAATCCTCATCGACGGCGGCGGCTCGACGACCGAGACGCTGACCCCCAAGGCGGTGCGTGCCCGCTGGGCTTGGTGCACATTCCGGAGGATAGGCATCGGACGGGCCTCGTCACGGCCTTCGAGGCGAACGAAAGCGCCATTCTCGGCATCCACTGGGATCCGGCCTACGGCGCGGGCCCGTTCCTGTCCCGGCGCAAATGCGTCGGCGATCTCGCGCGCAAGATGGCCGACTACGACATCCGCCCCGCAGCGCCGCGGCTGAAGACCGCCAATTTCTCCGGCGGCAACCAGCAGAAGATCGTGCTCGCCCGCGAGATGGAGCGCGATCCCGGCATCGTGCTCGCGGGCCAACCGACGCGCGGCGTCGACATCGGCGCCATCGAGTTCATCCACAAGCGTCTCGTGGCGCTGCGCGATGCCGGCAAGGCGGTGCTGGTGGTCTCGGTCGAACTCGACGAGATTCTGGCCCTGGCCGACCAGATCCTGGTCATGTGCGGGGGCCGCATCACAGGCGAGCGCACGCCGCCGCCCGGCGCCGCCAACGTCGATGCCTTCGTGAGCGACCTCGGCCTGCTGATGGCCGGCGTGACTGAGCGCGCCGCCTGATGGACCCGCGCATCACCCTCTTCACGTTGGGCGTGCGCTCCGTCGCCGAGAGCCGCGCCTTCTACGAACGGCTCGGCTGGCGTGCTTCGGGCGCAAGCCAAGAGGGGGTGGCGTTCTTCCAGTTCGGGCCGAATGTCCTCGCCCTGTTCGGCCGCGCCGACCTCGCGGCCGACGCGCAGGTGGCCGACACGCCCGCCGGCTTCGCCGGCGTGAGCCTCGCCATCAACTTCGACACGCCCGCCGCCGTGGATGCCGCCTTCGCCGAAGCAGTGGGAGCCGGCGCGACCCCGCTGAAGCCGCCCGGCCCCGTGTTCTGGGGCGGCCACACCGCCTATTTCGCCGATCCGGACGGATTCCCTGGGAACTCGCGCACAACCCATTCTTCACGCTGGATGCCAACGGCCAGTTGGTGCTGCCGGAATGAGTCGGACCGTCCGCGTCGCAAATGCCCTTCGTCACTTGCTCCAACGCCGCCGCAAGACGCCCTCCTCCCCCTCGCAGGGGGAGGTGTCGCGGCGAAGCCGTGACGGAGGGGGTGCTCTCCGGTCAACCGACCCCACCCCCCGCCCTCCGGCGGGACCCTCCCCTGTGAGGGGAGGGAGGGGGCGTCGGCTCGGCTTGGGGGTTCTCCGCGATGAGCGCGCCGATCGCGTTGCCACGTTGGGCCGACCTGGTGCTGGTGCCGCTTCTCAGTGTCCTCACCGCATTCGTGGTGGCGGGGCTGGTGGTGACGGCGATCGGGGTCAGCCCGTGGGATGCCACGAAGGCGCTGGTCGTCGGCAGCCTCGGCAGCGGCGAGGCCCTCGGCTTCACGCTCTACTACACGACCGATTTCATTTTCACGGGCCTTGCGGTCGCGCTCGCCTTCCAGGCCGGGTTGTTCAACATCGGCGCCGAGGGCCAGGCGACGCTTGGCGGGCTCGGCTGCGCGCTCGTGTGTCTCCACGGCGGCGTCCTGCCCGGCTGGTTGCTCATTCCGGTGGCGATCCTCGCCGCGGCGATTTTCGGCGGCCTCTGGGGCTTCATTCCCGGGCTGCTGCAGGCCAAGCGCGGCAGCCACATCGTGATCACGACGATCATGTTCAACTGGCTGGCCTCGACGCTTATGGGCTACCTGCTGGTGCACGCCATGCGGGCGCCGAACTCGATGGAGCCGGAGACGGTGCCGTTTCCGCCGCAGGCCGCCATCCCGACCGCGCAATCGGTGCTCGGCGCGCTCGGCATCGCGGCGCCGACCACGCCGCTGAACCTGAGCTTCCTGCTCGCACTCGCCTGCGCGGCCGCCGTGTGGATCTTCGTCTGGCGTACCCGCACCGGCTACGAGATCCGCACCACCGGCGCCAACCCGAACGCCGCCGTCTACGGCGGCATGTCGCCGGCCTGGATCATCATGCTGACGATGACGCTCTCGGGCGCGCTGTCGAGCGGCGTGGCGGTAAACGAGATCATGGGCGTGCAGAACCGTCTGCTGCTCGAATTCACCGCCGGCTACGGCTTCGTCGGCATCGCGGTTGCGCTGATGGGACGCGCCCATCCGCTCGGCGTGGTCCTGGCCGGCCTCCTGTTCGGCATGCTGTACCAGGGCGGCGCCGAGCTTGCCTTCGACCAACCCAAGATCTCGCGCGATATGATCGTCGCGATCCAGGGCTTCGTGGTGCTGTTCGCCGGCGCGCTCGAAGGGCTTTACCGCCCTCACCTCGCCCGCGCCTTCATGGCGCTGCCGCGCACCCGCTCGGCCCCGATATGACGGCCGCACACGGAGCCACGAGCCCACCCGCGACCGGAGCCACCGGACAAAGCGGGCGCGCCTCCCCTCTCCCTTGTGGAGAGGGGGAAGGGGGGTGAGGGACTGGCGCCCCGGCGGCAGCAACCCACGAACGGGGGCAATTCTCGCTGGTGCGCCCGTCACCTCCTGCCCCTCTCCACAAGGGAGAGGGGAGTCGCGCACAGCTCGAAGGGGGTCGTGGGGTGCTGACCGACGCGCTCGCTGCCGCGCCGCTGGTTCTCGCCTCGAGTCTCAGGCTCGCAGTGCCGTTGATCTTCGCCTGCATCGCCGGCCTGTGGTCGGAGCGTTCGGGCGTGGTCGACATCAGCCTCGAAGGCAAGATGCTTGCGGCCGCCTTCGCCAGCGCCGTGGTCGCCTATCAGGCCGACAGCGCCTGGCTCGGGCTCCTGGCCGGGATCGGCGCGTCGGTGGCGCTGTCCCTGGTGCACGGCTTCGCAGTCATCGACCAGCGCGGGAACCAGATCGTCTCCGGAGCGGCCATCAATCTGGTCGCGGCCGGCCTCACGGCCCTGCTCGGCAACGCCTGGTACGGCGAGGGCGGTCGCACGCCCGAACTCGACAGCATCGCGTCGCGGTTCCAGCCCGTCGTCTGGCCGGGCGTTTCGGCGGTGGAGCACCTACCGGGGGTCGGACCCCTCTACGCAAGCCTCGTCTCCGGTCACGTGATCCTGACCTATTTCGCCCTGTTGGCGGTGCCGCTGACGGCGTTCGTCCTGTTCCGGACACGCTTTGGCCTGCGGCTGCGCGCCACCGGCGAGAACCCCGCCGCCGTGGACACCGCCGGTATTTCGGTGCGTGGCATCCGCTATGCCGGCGTGGCCATCTGCGGCGTCCTGTGCGGATTTGCCGGCACCTACCTGTCCGTTGCCCAGGCCGCGAGTTTCTTGCCCTCGATGACGGCCGGCAAGGGATTCATCGCCCTGGCGGCCCTGGTCTTCGCCAAATGGCGGCCCTGGCCCGCGCTGTTCACCTGCCTGCTGTTCGGCTTCCTCGACGCCGCCTCGATCCGCCTGCAGGGTGCCGTGATCCCCGGCCTCGGCGAGGTGCCGGTGCAGGCCATCCAGGCCCTGCCCTACCTGCTGACCGTGATCCTCCTTGCCGGCTTCGTCGGGCGCGCCATCCCGCCCAAGGCCTCCGGCATCCCTTACGTGAAGGAGCGCTGATGGCCGTGCTCGACGACCTGTTCGCGCGCCGCCAGCGCGGCGCGCGAAAGGGCCTATGCCCCCTATTCCAACTTCCTGGTCGGGGCCGCCCTTCGCACATCGTCGGGCATCATCCACGCCGGCGCCAACGTCGAGAACGCTGCCTACCCGCAAGGCACCTGCGCCGAGGCGTCCGCCATCGCGGCGATGGTCCTCGGCGGCGAGCGACGGATCGCCGAGATCCTGGTGGTCGGAGCCGGGGCGGAGCTGGTGACGCCGTGCGGCGGCTGCCGGCAGCGGATCCGGGAGTTCGCGGTCGCCGACTGCCCGATCCATGTCGCTGGACCCGAAGGGCTCCGCCGCACATTCACCCTCGAAGAGCTCCTGCCCCATAGTTTCGGCCCCTCGAATCTGGGCAAGTAGCGCGCTGCTCGGAACTGAACCATGACCGCCGACACAACGTCTGCCCTGGAGATTCTGCGTCAACGCGGGGTGACCGAACCCGTCAAGCTCGGGATGATCCTCGGCACCGGCCTCGCCGACGTCGTCGATTTCGGCGACGAGGCCGTCACGATCCCCTACGCGGAACTCCCGGGTTTTCCGCGGACCGGCGTGTCCGGCCATGCCGGAACCCTGACCATCGGCAACTGGGAGGGCGCGCGAATCGCTCTTTTCGCCGGCCGCGCGCACTATTACGAAGCCGGCGACGCCGCCGCGATGCGTGTGCCGCTCGAAACCCTCAAGGCCTTGGGCGGCGAAAGCGTCATCCTCACCAATTCGGCGGGATCGCTCAATCTCGATTGCCGGATCGGAACGCTGGTGGCGATCCGCGATCACATCAACCTGACGGGGCGCAATCCGCTGATCGGCGAAACGGACGACCGGCGCTTCGTCGACCTGACCGAGACCTATGACGGGCGACTTCGGATGCGGCTCCGCAACGCGGCGATCGCGGCCGGCGCGGACGCACCCCAGGAGGGCGTCTACATGTGGTTCTCCGGTCCCTCCTTCGAAACGGCCGCCGAGGTGAAGATGGCGAAGATCCTGGGCGCCGACCTTGTCGGCATGTCCACCGTGCCCGAAGCGATCCTCGCCCGCTATCTCGATCTGCGCGTGCTTGCGCATCTCGGTCGTCACCAATTTCGGCACCGGACTCGATGTCGGGGTGCCGTCGCACAGCGAGAACAAGAGCGTCGCACTGTCGAGTTCGGCCACGCTCGGGCGCATCCTGCGCGCACTACATCCGCGACGATGAGCGCACCGATGCCTGAGCCGCGGACTAACCTCGGCCTGCCGCAGGAGATCATCCGGCACAAGCGCGACGGCATACGGCTGCCGAACGGCGACATCACGGCCTTCGTGGCGGGCGTGGTGGACGGGCGCGTCTCGCGCGAGCAGACCGCCGCGTTCCTGATGGCTGCCTTCCTGCGCGGCCTCGACCGCGACGAAACGGTGGCCCTGACCCGCGCCATGACGGCCTCCGGCACAACGTTGCACTGGCCCGACCTGCCCGGCCCGGTGCTCGACAAACATTCGACCGGCGGGGTCGGCGACACGGTCAGCCTGATGCTGGCGCCGATGGTGGCCGCCTGCGGCGGCTTCGTGCCGATGATCTCGGGCCGCGGCCTCGGCCACACCGGCGGCACGCTCGACAAGCTCGAGTCGATCCCGGGTTACGACGTGCGCCCCGCGCCCGACCGGCTGGCGGCCGTCGTCCGCGAGGTCGGCTGCGCCATCGTGGGGCAGACGGACGATCTCGCACCCGCCGACCGGACGCTCTATGCCGTGCGCGACGTCACCGCGACGGTCGAATCGGTCCCGCTGATCACCGCCTCGATCCTGTCGAAGAAGCTCGCGGCCGGCCTGAGCGGGCTGGTCATGGACGTGAAGACGGGGTCGGGCGCCTTCATGGCGAGCCTCGTTGGCGCGCGCGATCTGGCCCAAAGCCTCGTCCATGTTGCGGGCGGCGCAGGACTGCCGACGCGCGCTCTCATCACCGACATGGATGCGCCGCTCGCGCCCGCCGCCGGCAATGCGCTCGAAGTTGCCGAAGCCATCCGCTACCTGACCGGCAAACAGCGCGACGCGCGACTGCATGCTGTCGTCATCGCCCTCGGCGCCGAAATGCTCCTGCTCGGTGGCCTCGCGGCCGACCACGATGCCGCGGTCGCCCGTCTCGCCGCCAGCCTCGACAGCGGTGCAGCGGCCGCCTGCTTCGCCCGCATGGTGGCTGCGCTCGGTGGCCCGTCGGATCTCCTCGAACGGTATGCAGAGCCTGCTGCCGCAAGCGCCAGTGATCCGCCCCGTCATGGCTGAGGCGCCGGGCGTGATCGCCGCGATAGACACGCGCCGCATCGGCCTTGCAGTGGTCGGTCTCGGGGGCGGCCGCACGCGCAGCGACGGCGTCATCGATCCGCGGGTCGGATTTACGGCTCTGGCGGGACTGGGCACTTCCACCGACACCGTGCCGCTCGCCTTCGTCCATGCCGCCGACGCGGCGAGCGCGGATCAGGCGACGGTGGAGCTGCGCGCCGCCTACACGGTCGCGGCCTCGGCCCCGGCGGCGCGAGAGCCGGTGCTGGAGCGGATGACGGAGAGCACGGACGCATGACGGAGCAAAACCTCGTGGTCCTCGCCTACGGCAGCGGCGACGACACGGATGTCTGGGTCGAGGCGCTGCGTCGGCACGTTCCGGCCGACCTGCCTGTGCAGCCGCTGAGCCGCCCGGTCGATCCGGCGCGCGTCCGCTATGTCGTCGCGTGGCGGCATCCGCCGGGGTCGCTGGCCCCGTTCACGGCGGCACGCGCCATCTTCTCGATGGGAGCGGGTGTCGACCACCTCGTCTCCGATCCGACGCTGCCCGATGGCGTGCCGATCGTCCGCTTTGTCGACCCGGACCTCACCGGCCGGATGAGCGAGTGGGTCGTGCTGAACGTGCTCATGCACCATCGCCAGGTGCGGCTCTACGACTGGCAGCAGGGTGAAAAGCTCTGGACCGAGGACCTGTTCCAGCCTGCTGCTCGCGACGTGCGCGTCGGCATCATGGGTCTCGGCGTGCTCGGCGCCGATGCGGCGCGGAAGCTCAGGATGCTCGGCTTCGACGTCGCCGGCTGGAGCCGGACTCCGAAAACCGTCGACGGCAGTCGAAACCTTCACCGGCCCCGAGCAGCTCGACGCGTTTCTGGGCCGCACCCAGATCCTCGTCTGCCTGCTGCCGCTGACGCCCGCGACGCGCGGCATCCTCAACCGGGATCTGTTCGCCAAGCTCGCGCGCGACTCGCATTTCGGCGGCCCGATCCTGCTCAACGCCGGCCGCGGCGGCCTGCAGGACGAGGCCGACATCCTGGCTGCGCTGGAGGACGGCACGCTCAAGGCGGCCTCGCTCGACGTGTTCCAGCACGAGCCGCTGCCGCAGGATTCGCCGCTCTGGCATCACCCCGCCGTGATCGTGACACCGCACAACGCCGCGATCTCTTCGCCCGACGCGATCGCGGCCTTCATCGCGGGCGAGATTGCCCACATCGAAGCCGGCGCCCCGCCGCGCCACGCCATCGACCCGACCCTCGCCTATTGATCGCCGCGGTGTGTTGACAGGCCCAGCACCCGCCTATATCCCCCCGACGTTCGCAAGAACGCCTCTCGGGGCGGAGTAGCTCAGCTGGCTAGAGCAGAGGAATCATAATCCTCGTGTCGGGGGTTCGAGTCCCTCCTCCGCTACCAATTGACTTTCTGGGCAAAACGCCGGCGCTAAGTCCCTGAATTGCTGACTTGTTAGCGAGTTCGAGAGAGCGGGGCGCTGGGAGACATCTCACACCTTTGTCTCACAGCACGGACCTCGAAACACGGGACCGCGCATTGGCCGCCTTGCCCAATCTCGCGCGCCGCGACAGCGGCGGATTTTTCCCATTCAGATCAGGCTCGCTGTGGGCCTGCGTGGCCCTGCTCGGTCGCGCCCGCCATGGCCGGCACCAGCAACAGCGGGTCGTTGACCGGCACCTGGGTGCCATGCGCCAGGGCGCTCTCGGCCGTGCCGCCGAACACGTCATAGACCCCGAGCACGTCGGCCAGGAACAGGCCGTCGAAGAAACCCCGCTCAAGCCTCTGCGCCAGCGCGATCCAGGGCTTCAGCCGGCGATAGCCGCGCGACCGGTCCCGCGGATGACGCCACAGGCCCGGCGACTGGTGCACCAGGCGGTTCATCTCGAAGGCGTTGAGGCGGATCTGTTTGGGCACGGATGAGGAACTCGGAATTTCGGGGGCTCCGTCGTTGCGAGAAGCGGAAGCGGCGAAGCAAACCCCAGGATGCCGCGCGCCCTCTGCAATCCGGTCGGCTCCCCCTCGCTTCATCCCGAACTAGACTGACGTTCTCGAGTCGGCGCCGAATTGGCATGAACCTGCACTAGCGGTGGCCGCCGAGGTACCGGAGGTGCAAGAGTAAGAGCTGCTTCCACTGTCCCTTGAACCTCGCAGCCGATTGAGAATTCATGCGCCTAGCCGAAAACCCCGGCCTCGTGGTCCGGCAGAAGTCTCCCCTGAATTTGGAGTTTCAGTTCTCAACCCTGTCGGACTGGCTCACACCGGTGGACCAGTATTACGTGCGGAGTCATTTCCCGGCACCGGACCTTTCTCCGGATCGCTGGCGGCTCAACGTCGACGGGGCGGTCGAGAACGCCTTGCGCCTCAGCCTCGATGACCTGAGGAGCCTGAAATCCGCCAGCTTCGCGGCCGTCATGGAGTGTGCCGGCAACGGCCGGGTCTTTTACGAACCGGTCCGCGAGGGGCTGCAGTGGCAAAGCGGCGCGGTCGGCAACGCCGAGTGGTCGGGGGTGCTGCTGCGTGACGTGCTGCAGCGCGCCGGCACGAAGCAAGGGGCGTGCGAGGTCATCCTGGTTGGGGCCGATCGCGGCGTCGTGGATGGCGGAAAAAAGACCGCGTCTCCCGGCCCCATCTCATTCGCGCGCTCGCTGCCCCTGGCGAAGGCGCTGTCCGACAGCACGCTTCTCGCGACGCATATGAACGGGGAACCGCTCACCGCCGAACACGGGTTCCCGCTCAGAGCCATCGTGGGCGGCTGGTTCGGCATGGCTTGGGTCAAGTGGATCAGCACGATCCGGGTCGTGGAGAGGCCCTTTTTCGGCTACTGGCAGTCGCGCGATTATTTCCGCTGGGATCGTGACCTTGGCGAGCCCACCCTCGTCCCGCTCTCGACCATGCAGGTCAAATCCCAGATCGCGCGGCCGGTGAATGGCGCAAAAGTTCGAGCCGGCGAAGCGACCCGGGTCTTCGGGGCGGCGTGGGCCGGGGAATCACCGGTCGCCGCGGTGGAGGTCTCGACGGATGACGGCGGCAGTTGGCAGCGCGCCACCTTGCTCGAGCCATCGTCCCGGTTCGGCTGGCGTCTGTGGGAGTTCACGTGGACGCCGCCCCGGCCCGGGGCATTCACGTTACGCTGCCGGGCCCGGGACGAGGCTGGGAATGAACAGCCGGATACGCAGCGGACCGATTGCGAAAGCTATGTCGCGGACTGGATCGTGCCGGTCGAGATCACGGCGGTGGCCAGCGACGATGAGGTCAAGGGAGACTTCGTGATCTGACGCCAGGATTGGAATGGGGACAGATACCCAGAACGAGCGGGCCACCGCTAGCTCCGCTTGCCAGCGCAAGCACGCGTTGCAACGCTTGCGTCGACCAGTCTCAAGCGACGGCCCGGCGGTGTGCTTTGGTCAGACCGTCGGTTTGGAGTCGCCACATCTGTTCGAACAGTCCCGACCGATTGAGCAGTTCGGACACGCTGCCATCCTGGACGATTTCGCCTCCGTCGATGACGAGAATGCGGTCGAACGACGCCAGGGTGGACAAGCGGTGGGCGACTGCGATTACGGTCTGTCGACCGGTCAGACCCGCCAGCGCGCTCTGGATCGCGATCTCGAACTCGGTGTCGAGCGCGGAGGTCGCTTCGTCAAAGATGATGATCGGGGCGTCCTTGAGAAAGGCGCGAGCGATCCCCACCCGCTGCCGCTGCCCCCCCGACAATTTCGTGCCCCGCTCCCCGATGACGGTGTCATAGCCCTGCGGCAGCGCCCGGATGAAGCCGTCACAGGCCGCGGCGCGCGCCGCCGCGAAGACTTCGGCATCGGTCGCCAGAGGCCGGGCGAAACGGATGTTCTCCATGACGCTGCGGTGCAGCAGGGTGATCTCCTGCGGTACGACGGCGAGCGCGGCTCTCAAGGAATCCTGGCTCACCTGAGCGATGTCCTGCCCGTCGATCAGGATTCGCCCCGAGCCGACATCATGAAGCCGCTGCAGCAGATGGATCAGGGTCGACTTCCCGGCGCCGGACGGGCCGACAATGCCGACGGTCTGGCCCGAGGAGATTGTCAGGTCGATGTTCCGCAGCGCGTGGCGGTCGGGACCGTAGGAGAAGCTCACGTTTTCAAAGGTGATCTCGCCGCCCGAGCACGTCAGGCGCGGTGCCCGGGGCACGTCGAACACCGACCGGGGCTGGCCCACGACCACCAGGGTTTCCTCGATGAAGCCGACATGCTGGGCAATATCCACCAATGACAACGCCATGTCCTTCGAACTGTGCAGGATGCGGAACGTCAGGGTAAAAACGATCACCACGTCTCCGGAGCTCGCCCGGCCGACGTTCCACAAGGACAGCACCCACATCAGCATCGTGCCGGCCATAGCCCAGAGTGCGGCATCATGGATCACGCGGGCCTTCTCGAGATACATCCAGCTTCGGCGCTGGGCCGAGGCTTCGTCGTGGAAGCGGCCGCTGAACCGCAACCACTCGCGTCGCCGCGCCGAGAAGGCTTTCACCGTCCACATGTTGGCAAGGCTGTCGATGAGGTCTCCGCCGTTGATCGCAGCCTCTCCCGAATAGGCCCTGTGGATCGGGCGACCCCGCTCGCCGAACCAGATGAGCGCAGCCGTCACGAGCACGACGAAGCCCGCGAGCGTTGCGGACATCGCGCGGTTGATCGTCGTGAAGATTACGATCGCACCGACGAAGTCGATGATCGGCGGCATGATGCGCCAGACAACCGTGTTCACCAGGGCGCCGAAATTGCCCGCGGTGCCGGTGATGCGCTGTCCGAGCGCACCCGCCAGATTGTCTGCGAAGTAGCGCATGGACTGGCCGCTGAGGAAGTGGAACAGGTCGAGCCGGAGGTCCACGCCGGTGTCGACGGTCGTTCGGCAAGCCAGCCATCCGGTCAGGCGGGCACACAGACTTTCCCCCGCCATCAGCACCAAAAAGAGCACGACCACGGACACCAGCTGGCTCGTCACCGCGTGCTGGGTCGTCACGGCATCCACCAGCAACTTGATCACATACTGCACACCGACCGAGCAGCCCGAGGCACCCAGGGCGAGGGCGGCGAGGCCGATGAAGTGCCAGGGCCGTAGCGCGACGTAGTGGAACACGAAGCGAGTGGGCGAACGCACGAAAGCCGGCGGCAAGGCGGCGTCGTCGGAGGTTTGGGGCAGCGTTTGGGGTATTGTGATCACGCGTGAGCATCCGTGACTCGGAGGCGGCGAGAGAGAGCCGTCCCGCCATGGGCGTCTTGCTGGCGCCGAAGTTCGACGGCGAAGTCCTCGTCGACGCGACGTCGTCCCCTATCGTCGGGCGCAGACAGCAAACCGACAGCGCAGGCGCGGTCGTTATCCCAGCCAGGATAGTCGACAATCGGGTAGAGACAGATTCCCTCGACCGGTACCCCGCTGGCTCGGGCGGCGGCCACTTCGGAGCACACGTAGTGGAGCCAGGAGGGGCGTGCGGTGCCTTCGGCGCCAGTCTCGGCGATAATCAAGGGTCGGCGATAGCGGGCATAAACCTCGGCGAGCAACTCACGCAGAGCCTTGTAGGCATGGTGGCCGAAGGGGATGGTGCCCTCGCCGTGGTACCATTGATTGTCCGGGTAGAAATTCACCCCGACAATGTCGATCCCGTCCGGCGAGCCGCCGAGTTCGGGGGCAAGACGGCCGGCAATCATGTCGAGCGCCTCGAATTGCGCTTGGCGATAGCACTCCGAGGCGGCGCAGTCGGTGGCGGACGGCGAGCGCGGCTCCACGTGGATCAAAGGTTCCGCGTGCAGAAATCGCGCTCGGGGCTGGATCTCCCGCACGGCCCGCATGGCAGCCAGGGAAGCGCGAACGAGCTGGTCTTTGAGCTCCCCGCCGCGGCCGTGGCCGACAGGAGCGAACCGTCCGACCTCGCCCCCGGCCCAGGCCCAGAACGAGATCTCGTTGACCGGGCAGAAGAATGGCGCACTGCCGCTTTCGCGCGCCACGACCTCGGCTGCCGCCGCTGCAAATCGGGCAAAGTGCGAAACGAAGTCCGGCGACCAGATGTCAAGCCAGTCAGGCCATCCGTAGTGGCAGAGGTCCCAAATCACCTGCATGCTGCAGGCTTTGGCTGCTCGGACCATTGGCAGAGCGCTTGACCAATCGTAGGCGCCTGGTTGAGCCTCGATCAAATGCCAGCGGAGGCCGTCGCGCGCGGCGTGAATGCCGTGACGCTTGAGGCTCTGATAGTCATTCATGAAGTGGGTGGCGTGCGCGGTCGACTCGAGGAGATCCAGGCGACGTCCATCGGCGCGTTTCTTGGTTGAACATTCGAATCCGCCGAGAAAGAAGCTGCTCAACTCAGGCCCGGTCTTGGCCGCCAGCCTCGACGAAGATCGTCGCGGAGAATCTGAAACGGCTCGCAGTTCGAAGCGCTGCTCCATTGGTCTGTCCTATTCGGCCGCCATAGCCGTGTTCAGCTGCCGCTCGTAGAGCGCATCCCTCACGAAACGGCCAAGCGCCTCGTCCAGCGACGGCATCGGCCACCCCCGTCGGCTGACAAGGGTCCGATTCAAGGCTGAAGGCGCGAGCGCTGCCTCTTGAACCGGCCAGCCCGCTCCCCGCGCCAGCCTGTTCGGAAGGTCGCGGAGGTCGACCGTGCCGCTGTTCGACAGGTGCCAAACTCCCGTTTCGCCATCGATGAGAAGATCGAGAACCGCATGGGCCAGATCGGGGGCGTAAGCGGAGGAGACGACCGCGTCGGGGAGCGACGGTCGTTTTCCTTGGGCAAGCTCGGCCAGCAGTTTCACGCCAACGTTGCTGTCATCCCAGGCATCGAGTAGCAGGCCGATGCGTACCATCAGAGCTCCCGGGTGGGCGGCCCGCACCGCTCGCTCGCGCCGAACTGCCGCCAAGCCGCCGCGGCCGACCGGGCTGACCTCTTCGTCTTCGTCGTATGGCCGGCCGAGGCGACCATCAAACACCTGGTCGGAGGAAAACGCGACGAAGGGCAGATCACGCCGGGAACAAGCCCGCGCGATGAGTTTCGAGCCGACCACCTCGTCATCGTTGGCAGCGCGCTCGGGGTCGAAACCAGCATCGATCACGGCCCAGACCCTCGCATCGTCCAAGATGCCCTGGGTGCGCCGGTCGGATCGATGGCCCCGGACGAAGCGCAAGCCCCGGACAGCACAGATGCGCGCCAACACCCGAGCCAAGGGTGCCGACCCGAGCACAAGCAGAGTCCGGGCGTCGGTGTGGCCGGCCAGCCCCTTGTCGGGCTTCAGTTTCGGAGCGTAGTAGCAGCGATCGGGCCTGCGCCACCATCCCGCGGTGTCGAGCACCGGGTGGTCGAAGCTGCCCGTGGTGGCGAGATCCCGCGTCGCTTTCGCCAGAGCCGTCGCCCTTGGCTTGGGGGCCCGGATATCGAATGCTCCCGGCTCATAGAACCCGCGCCTTTGTGTCAGGAGCGAATTCCAGTCAACAGCACCCAGCAAGGCCCAGACCGTCACGGCCCGAACGTCAGCACCCGTTCGCCGCAGGGATTCCGCCGCCGCCCAGATCTCGGACAGCCAACGCAGCTGTTCCTCGCGCGTGCAGCCGTGATGGACTTCAGTCACGGCAAGCGGCCGGCCATAGCGGTCCCAGACCTCCCGCAGTCGCGCCTGGGGCCCCAGCCCGCCAGCGAGATGGGGAATGCGAACCGCCTCCACGTCGGCGAAAGCTTGCCGGCCGTTCCCGCCGTGGTGGCTGGCCGGGTAGCTCTCGAGATCCTCGTCGAGATACCGCTCGCTGGTCAGGTAATGATTGACTCCGATGACGTCAGGAGCGGCGTCCGATTGCAGGAACAGGTCGAGTTCAGCCGCCGCGATGCCATGACGGACCAGGACATCGTACCAGGGATGATGCCGGTCGAGCCTGCCGCAGAGAAGGTCGATGCTTAGCCAGCGCCGGCTGTTCTCATATTCGGCCTGGCCGGCGAGCGCGGGCGTGCTGAACGTCCTGCCAATGTCCTCCGTCTGTACCAGTTGGGCCGCGGGGTTGACGCGCCGGATGGCGCGCATCGCCAGCACGGTGCCCTTGCATTGATTCACCAGTGCCCGGAGAAACGGCCTCAGGGCCGTCGCGTGCGGAAACCAGTGGCCGTAAAGGGCGCTGAACCGGGCCGTTGTCAGCGGCTCGTTCACGGGGGTGAAGCGCTCGATCCACGGGTAGCGCGTCGCCACCCGCTCAGCGTGCCGGGCCAGCAGATCAGGAAAGGCGTCGTCGAGCAGGGACGTGTAGCGCGGGCCGCTACCGTGGTGAAGAAGACCAACGATGGGACGCAGACCAAGGCTCCGCATGAGCCCGAAACGCTCGTCAGACCAGGTCCAATCGCAGCGATCGGGGTCGTCGGGCGCAATCCTTTCCCAAAGGACAGGATATCGGATCGTCTCAACGCCCAGCGCGCGAATCGTCTCGAGGTCGCCGGGCCTGGCCCCATGCCCCGTTTCGGCGATCTGGTCGCGGTAGAGATCGCCGATCCGCGCCACCGTGCATTCGACCCCGCCCCAGACTTCAAGCGGCGCCAGGACCATGCTTCTCTCCACCAGCGGCTCCTCAACTCGCCGCAACCCACGCCAAACAGAGTTGGGGAGAAGAATGTTTCCGCCCGAGCAGATCTTTCGAAGTAACAAATATGAATACAGCCCCATCTACGACCCAAAAAGGAGACGATGACCAACATCTGTTAGTCTGCTGATGTGGATTTAGGCAAACCAAAGCGCGACTTCCGAGCTTGATTGGGAACGACAGCCACTAGCCTGAGCGAGGCAAGCCTGGTTTACCGTCCCACGGATGCGGCCGCCGCGAAGTGCGGCCTATCGAACGGGCGAGAGAACGCCAGGGTATCCACCACCGCCCGGCGACCCTGCCGATCGCGGGAAGGTCAGACCGGCCTGATCAGGGCGCCTCTCCGAAAGCCCTCAGAATCAAGACCTGGGCACACAGAACCGCCCGCCGGGTGTTGGGGGAGGCTATCCAGATTGGCCCCCTTCGTGTGCGGAGGAAGTCTCGCGCATGAGGGCGGGCACCTCGGCGGCGAGATCTCGTGACAAGAACCCAAGTGGGCCTTCCCGCTCACCGAGCCGGCGGCCCGCTTCCCCATGCAGGAACACGCCCCAGAGTGCGGCCCGCTCCGGTTCGGCACCTCGGGCCAGGAGCCCGACAACGAGACCCGCCAGCACGTCTCCCGATCCGGAGGTCGCCAATCCGACTGTGCCACCCTTGAAAAGCCAGGATCGCTCCCCGGGCGCAACGATGTTCGTTTCAGAGCCCTTCATCACCACGACGCAACGCAGGAGATCGCACGCCTCCCGAGCGGCCTGTAGCGGGTCTTCTTCGATGGATTCGCGGCTCCGATCGAGCAGCTTTGCCATCTCGCCAGCATGCGGCGTGATGATTGCGCGACCGCCGCAGGCACCGATATCTCCAGCATGTTCGCGCAAGTTGTGCAGTGCTGCAGCGTCGAGCACATACGACGATGCTGCTCCCCGGCAGAGGTCGACGGTGAGACTGGTCGTCGCCGGCCCTTCGGCCATGCCGACACCGACGAGGACGGCATCAGCCTTTGCGGCTGTCGGCTTCAACAGACAGAACGCCTGCTCGGGCTCCATCCGGCCCTCGTCGGTCTCGGGAAGGGAGACGACCATCGCTTCAGGGATGCTGAAGGCCAGATGCATCGCGGCGCTTCGGACGGTGGCCATCCGGAGCCTGCCCGCGCCAGCCCTGAGCGCGGCGTTGCCGGCCAGGACAGCAGCGCCAGGCACCTCGGTCGAGCCGGCGATGATCAGGACGCGTCCCCGCTCATCCTTGCTGCCGGCCTCCGGCTCCGGCAGCGGCATCGTGCGGAGGAGATCGGCGGTGAGTATGATCGGTGTCATCGGGCGGCTACGTTTGCGTCAGGACTGGAGGTCACCGGCGTACCCTCCCGTTCCATTGGCGCCACGTGGTTGTAGCGGAGCAGGATCAGCTTGCCGGACTGACCCTGATCAGGGTCGAAGCCATACTCGGTGACCGAGCAGTTCGCGACATCAGCCTCGGCGTCGATGGCGAGGATTTGCTGCTCGGTCATGTTCTCGATCAGGTAGCGCAAGCAGAGAACCACGACCTGGTGGGCAACGATGAGCACGCGCTTGCCGCCGTAATGAAGCGACACTGTATCGAGCGCGCTGCGCAGACGGAGGATCACGTCGCACCAACTCTCGCCGCCTGGCGGCCGATGGTAGAACTTACCGAGCAGCCTGCGAAACTCAGCCTGCTCGGGATGAAGCTGGTCAATTCCCGCCCTGGTCAGGCGATCGAGCACGCCGAATTCCTTCTCGCGCAGTCGCTCGTCAACGATTTGATCAAGGTCGCGGTCAGTCAGCCCGCATTCCTCTACGATGATCGCCGCCGTATCGCGAGCGCGCACGTACGGCGAAGTCAGGACAACCTCGGGAGTCTCCGACCGGGGCAGCTTGGCGAACCATCGGCCGACCGCATGGGCCTGCTCTGTGCCAAGATGGCTCAAGGGCACATCGACGTCGCGCTCGCCGATATCGATGTGTGTCGCTCCCGCGTTCATGGCCGCGTCGCGAGCGACGTTGCCGGCACTCTCGCCATGCCGAACAATCCACACGTGACTTGGCCAGTGTTGTGGCATCGAACAGCAAACCTTTGAGAGGAACATTGGCGGCCGCGGGTCCGGGTGGGCCCGTGGTGACGAGTGCTGGCCACCGAAACACTGAACGTTGTGAGGAGGATCGGGCAAGGCCCTGCGAGCGTTCTAAGACGAGGTGCCGCAGTGCGCTGCACCGCGCAGCTTCCTATCTGCACACGGCGCGTCGCGAGATGCGTGACAAGGCCGGACCGTCCGGCCGCGTTCCCTCAAATCCTCGTGCACCCGTGACCAGCGAACAAAGCCGAAAAGAGCGTCTGCAGGACGTCGACCAGCGGATCGCCGACATCCGCAAATCGATGGGGGCATCTCTTGGGCAAAACGCGCTGCAGAATTTGTCGTCGGAGCTCGAACGGTTAGAAGCCGAACGGGACGCGCTGAGATCAGAGCCGAAGGAGACGTGACCTCACGCCGCCAGCCAGTGCAGGCCAATCTTGGTCCGCCTGTTCCACCTCCTCTTCGTCCGTTTGCGCGGTTCATTCGGACGGTGCCGCAACGCTCCCCGAGCGACGAAGGTCAGACCTGCATCCAATCGAGATCAGGCCAGCACGGTTGCCGTTCAGGAGCAGCCACGCGGCGGACTGAAGATGAGGTCTACGCTGTCAGGTGGCAGGCTCGCCGAAGCGAGTGTTCACGAAGCCGCCGCCTTGCCGCTTGACCGTACCCCGCACGACGAGCGAGTTCAGCGTGAATGTGCAGTCCTGGCCGTCGAGATAGTAGCCGTCCTTCCCAGTCAGCTTCCTCCTCTTCTTCACCTCCTCCAATCGTTCCAGGATGCCAAGCTGTCTGTTGGTCAATCTCATGTCCGCCCCCGAATAGCGACGCACGGGATGCGCGCAGGCCAATAACGAGGCTGGCTGCCGACGGTTCCCGCAGCATCTTCGCTCACGTCCGGGTGCCCCTAGATCGCAGGCTCGCGAGGAAGTCCGCTGCGGGCTTGCCTCACATCAGAGCAAGGGAGCCTCGACCCGCAGACCTATCGGGAAGGCAAAAAACGCGCCGCCTCACGCTCCACTTTTGTTATGGCAAGGTCGTTGATTTTGGCTCGATGGTCGCCGAAGCCATGCGAGACAATCCGTCCAGACCGCCGGGGTACGTCGCCCGGCTGATCGCCCAGACCGTTTGTGAATGCGACGGGAAAAATTGGCTCGAGATTCCTCCCCACGAGCGCGACCGGTACGCCCGGATCGGCATCCTGGCCGAATACCGCGTCCAGCGTGCGACAGCCGATCCGGAAGGTGCGGAAGCGGTCAAGTTCGACCGCTTGCTGACCGAGCGGCCCCAATGACGCGGTTTCATCTGGCGGGGTCCGTCTCGGTTCCGCTCGGCGCCGCGCTGTTCGGGGCAGCTTTTCAGTCGAGGTTTGCCGGCTGCTCTGACCATCCTCTGCCCCGAGAGCGATAACACTGGCGTGGATTAGCCGTGCTCTCCGGCTTGGCTCCGTTCAGTGACCTCGGCTGGCTCGTTCTAACGCCCTCGCGAACTCTGATCCGGCGACAGATCCGGCACGTCCAGAACCTCGTCGTAGATCTGCTGATGGGCGAGGCGGCAGTCATAGAGGACGATTCCGGCCGATACGACCACAAGAAGAAGGCCAATAAGCACAAAAAATGCGCTCGGATACTTGAGCGCGCCGAGACTCGGCAGCGCCATGGCGACCTCGGCCAGCATCAGGGCGACGATCAGGATGATCGCTGATCCGAGGCCCGATACGCAGGCCAGGTTCATCGCGCGGCACCGTCGGCGGTATGCCAAGATCTGGTGGCGTTCGTGCCCCTCGCGAGAGTCGGGGCCCTGACCGGCCCTGTACTCGCCCACAAGGTCCCGATAGCGCGACACTGCTGCATCATATCGCTGCTGCAGGAATCCCATGAAGATCCAGGCAGCGAAGATGATCGAAGCCGATGGGCCGATCACTTTCAGCAGGTCGGCGATCTCGAAATCCACGACTGAACCTCTTGGAACCGCAACTCCAACGGGTTTTTCGACGGCTGGTTCCTGCCGCGCTTCGTCGATCCGCTCCAGGGCGGCCCACGCTTGCCGCCCCATATCGGCGCGGGAGCGATGATGGCCTGGTTGGGCGGCGTTCCCGGCCGTCGAGAGCAACCTTCGGGCGCGGTCACCCTCGCTGTGACACGCGGCTCATGAACCCCATCCTCGCCGAGGGCGATGTGCCGGTCCATTCGACGCGCCGGAAATCGACGTGATCTGGACCGACATTGCCGATCCGCATACACCGATGGGCGGCGTACATATCGTCGGCGAGATCGGCGTCACCCGGGTCGGCGCGCTGTCGCCAACGCGATCTGCAACGCCACCGGCAAGCGGGTCCGGGACTCGCCGATCACGCTGGACAAACTGATGTGACGGGCGGCATCCGGTTCGACGGAGAGGGCGATGTCAGTCGGTTTTCGTGAAGGCGTGATTGAGGATCGGCTACGCCCCAATTGGGATGGCACCGGTCCGCGCCCGATCGCCTGGATGGCTTGGTACCCCGCCGACAGCAGTTCCGAAGAGACGCCGATGCGAGGCGGCGGCACTGGTGAGCCGTGGTTCGACATCGGTCTCGCGGCTAGGGACGCGCCGTTGAGTAGGGTCGAGCGTCCCTTTCCCGTGGTCGTGCTCTCTCACGGGACCGGCGGCACGGCATTCAGTCTCGGATGGCTCGGCCGGCGCCTGGCGGCGCGAGGTATCGTCGTGCTTGCGGCCAACCATCATGGAAACACCGCGACCGAGCCTTATCGCGCCGAGGGCTTCATGTGCTGGTGGAGCGGGCCGGTGATGTGTCAGCGATTCTCGACGCTGCCCCGTCCTGGAAAGCGTTCGAAGGTGGGCTCGACCTCAGCGATGTGCTAGCCGTCGGCTTTTCCCTCGGCAGCCATACCGGCCTCACGCTTCTCGGTGCGAAGACCGACATGGAGACATTTGGCACCTGGGCTGCCGGGGGACCGTTTTCCAAGGGGCCCGGCAACTTCCCCGACCTTGCCGATCGTCTGCCGGACCTGTTCGCGCGCAGTGAGGTGTTTCGATCGTCGTGGCAGCGCCAAGGCCTGGATTATCGAGACCCGCGCATTGCGGCTGCCTTGCTCCTGGCGCCGGCTCCGCCGGTGCGCGCTTTCCCGGAAACCAGCCTCGGACATATCGTGGCTCCCGTACACATCATAGCCGGCGGCGCCGACCGTGAGGCACCAATGGCGATCGGAGCAGAATGGCTCACCGCTCACCTTCCGCGGTGCTCTCTCGATATCGTCGCCGAAGAAGGCGGCCATTTCATCTTCTTGCCGGAGCCGACCGAAGCCGGGAGACGCAACGCTCCGGCGCTGTGCCTCGACCCGCCTGGCGTCGATCGCGCCCAGGTCCATGCGAAGGTGGCGGTCGCAGCAGAAGATTTGGTGCGATCGCGAGGACGATGACGGCGCTGGCAGCAAGAGGCCAGAAGTTCTGGGTCTCCGGACTGGATCGGAAGCGGCCGGAAAACCCGCGCCGACGGCTGCCACTTGTGCCGTTGGTCACGGGTGATAAGGTCGCTCGCAAGAGCAGACATTCGTCTACCGTAAAGACTGAACCGCTCCGGCGCGGCCCGTTTGGGAGAACAGAGATGGACCAGCCCGGCGATCGCCGCAACTTCCTGAAGCTCGGAACTGTCGGTACTGCGCTGGCGGGCGCGGCGCTCGCCGCCGCCTCGGCCGCTCGCGCCCGACAAGGCCTATGCGCAGGCGGCCTCGGGCAGCATGCTGCGCACGGTGCTCGACCGCGGCAAGCTCCTGGTCGGCACGGGTTCCACCAACGCGCCCTGGCACTTCGAGAACGACAAGGGCGAACTCGTCGGCATGGACATCGCCATGGCCAGGATCCTGGCCAAGGGCCTGTTCGACGACGACAGCAAGGTCGAATTCGTGCAGGAGGACCCTGCCCAGCGCATCCCGAACCTCACCACCGGCAAGGTCGACATCGTCATCCAGTTCATGACGATCTCGGCCGCAGCGCGCGCAGCTGATCAATTTCTCGCGGCCCTATTACGTCGAGGGCATCGCGCCTGCTGACCCGGCCCGACGCCGCCAACAAGGCGTTCGACGCGCTGCTCAAGGGCGGCGCCGCGACCAGGGTCTCGATCCTGCAGAACGTCGACGCCGAACGCTACGTGCACCAGGTGCTGCCGGAGGCGCAGGTGCATGCAGCTCGACACCCAGGCCAACGTCGATCCAGGCGCTCGAATCGAAGCGCGTCGATGCGGCCGCGGTCGACCTGTCGACCGTGAGCTGGATGGTGGCCAAGAACCCGAACCGCTACGCCGACAGCGGCAAGAGCTGGCAGAGCCAGCTCTATGGCGCGGGCGTGCGGCAGGGCGACCTCGACTGGCTGACCTTCGTCAACACGGTCTTCAACGTCGCCATGTTCGGCAACGACACCGAGGTCTACGACAAGCGCCTTCAAGGAATATTTCGGCGTCGACCTGCCGGCCCGCGTGCCGGGCTTCCCCACGATCTGATCGCTGGCCAAGGTCTCCGGACGCCGGCCAGGGCGCCTCGCGTTCGGGCGCCGATCGCTCGGCAGCGAGGGTGCGAGGGCCGTCGCCATGGGTTACCACCTCAACTTCACGCTGATCTGGCGCCACTTCGGCAAGCTCTGGTCGGGGTCTGGTCGCTGAGCCTGGAACTTGCGGTCCTGTCGATCGCGATCGGCTGCGTGATCGGGCTCGTTCTGGCGGTGCTCTACGTCTCGGGCAACCGGCCCGTGCGGGGACTGATCGCGGCCTATGTCGAGGTCATCCGCAACGTCCCGCTGATCCTGCTCGTCTATCTGGTCTTCTACGGCCTGCCGACCGTGGTCGACCTCGCCTACATCGGCCACGACCTCGTTCGTGATCGACGCTTTCGGCCTATGCGGGCGCCTATCTGGTCGAAGTGTTCCGCTCGGGGCTCGAGGCGGTGCCGCGCGGGCTGCTCGACGCCGGCCGGTCGATCGGGCTCACGCCCGCCCAGCGCCTCGTCCATGTGCGGCTGCCCACCATGCTGCGCATCGCGCTGCCGGCCCTGTCGAACACCGTCGTGTCGCTGTTCAAGGACACCTCCGTCGCCTCCGTGATCGCCGTGCCCGAGCTGACCTACGGCGCGCAGTGGATCAACTTCAACACCTTCCGGATCATCGAGGTCTATCTGGTGACCACGGCCATGTATCTCGTCACCGGCTACGCCATCCTCATCGGCCTGCGCGCGCTCGAGCGCCGCTACGCGGTGGCGCGCTGACATGCTGGGCCAGATCGCCTATGCGATCCCGTTCCTGCTGCAGGGCTTGCTGATCACGATCGTCGTGTCGCTGATCACGGTCGCGGTGTCGCTGGTGCATCGGCGTCGTGCTCGGGCGTCGGGCTGGTCTACGGCCCTGCGCCGCTGCGCTGGCTGATCCGCGGCTTCAGCGACATCATCCGCGGCATCCCGATCCTGGTGCTGCTGTTCTTCGTCTACTACGGGTTGCCGGTCGACCGGCATCAACCTGCAGCCGCTCGCGGCGGCCGTCGCTCGGGCTCACGGTCTTCAAGACGGCCCAGGTGATCGAGAACGTGCGCGGCGCGATCGGCTCGATCCCGCAAGGGCAGATGGATGCCGGCAAGGCGATCGGCCTGCCTTTCGGCCAGCGGCTTGACCTATGTGATCGCCCCGCAGGCGGTCCGGCGTTTCCTGCCGCCCTGGCTCAACGGCGTGACCGATGCGGTCAAGGGCTCGGCCCTGATCTCGCTGCTCGGCGTCGGCGACCTCATGTTCTCGATCCAGAAGGTCGTCGGCCGCACCTACGATCCGCTGGCGCTCTACTGCTTCGGGGCATTCCTGTATTTCCTGATCAACTATGCCCTGTCGCTGGGCAGCCGCGCGCTCGAGCGCCGCTTCAGCTATGTCCGGGAGTGAGGCACGCGCGATGACTCGCTGCCCGAACGCTCCCTTGCTGCGCATCCGCGGCGTGCACGAAATCCTTCGGCACCACCCAGGTGCTGCGAGGGCGTCGACCTCGATGTCGACGCGCGGCGAGGTGGTGACGATCATCGGCCCGTCCGGCGGCGGCAAGACCACGCTGCTGCGCTGCGTGAACTTCCTCGAGAGCTACGACGGCGGCTCGGTCGCCATCGACGGGCCAGGAGGTCGGCTACCGCGATGGTCGGCGCGCGCCGGCGCCGGTCGGAGCGCGACCTCGCCCGCATGCGGGCCGAGACCGGCATGGTGTTCCAGCTCTTCAACCTGTTCCCGCACCTGACCGCGGCCGAGAACATCATGCTCGGCCTCACCAAGGTGCGGCGCCTCGGCCGCGCCGAGGCGCGCGACAAGGCCATGCACTGGCTCGTCGCGGGTCGGCCTCGGCCGACAAGGCCGACCGGCTGCCCTCCGAGCTCTCCGGCGGACAGCAGCAGCGCGTCGGCATCGCGCGGGCGGTCGCCATGGAACCCAAGATCCTGCTGCTCGACGAGATCACCTCGGCGCTCGACCCGGAACTCGTCGGCGAGGTGCTGGACGTCGTCCAGGCGCTCGCGGCCGAGGGCATGACCATGCTGGTCGTCACGCACGAGATCGGCTTCGCGCGCGACGCCTCGAACCGCATCGTCTTCATGGCGGGCGGCGTCATCGGCGCCGAGGGACCGCCGGCGGACATCTTCGCGCCCGATCAGCCGAACGAGCGCCTGCGCGGCTTTCTGGGCCGCTTCACGGCCGCGCACCGGCTTTGAGATTTGCTCCATGATCACGCCGGATCAGCGACACGAAGCTTTGTTCGAGGCCGCCGGGACGAGGCCGGTCCCCGCGACACCTCGGTCGAGATCGAGGCCATGTTCGACGTGACAGGAGACGCGTGATGAGTCGAAACGACATCCGCCGCGATCTCGGACTGCGCCCGATCATCAACGTGTCGGGCACGATGACGGCGCTCGGCGCCTCGATCATGGTGCCCGAGGCGGTCGAAGCCATGGCGGCGATCGCGCCGCAATTCGTCGAGATGGACGCGCTGTTCCGCAAGGCGAGCGCGGTCATCGCCCGGCTGACCGGTGGCGAGGCGGGCTTCGTCACGGCCTCCTGCGCGAGCGGCATCGCGCTCGCGTCGCGGGTGCCATGACGCGCGACGACCTGCTGGCGGTCGAGCGCCTGCCCGGACGACACCCGCGGCCTCAAGACCGAGGTGCTGATCCAGGTCGGCCACATGGTGAGCTACGGCGCCCCGGTCGACCAGTCGATCCGGCTTGCCGGCGGCACGGTGGTTCCGGTCGGCACGGTGAGCACGCAGCTCCGCCTACCAGCTCGACAATGCGATCAACGAGAACGACGGCCGCCGCGCTCTACGTGGTGTCGCATCACACCGTCCAGTACGGCATGATCCCGCTGGCTGAATTCGCCGCGATCTGCCGGGCCAAGGACGTGCCGGTGATCGTCGACGCCGCCTCCGAATACGACCTCAAAGGGTTTCTCGCGCCAGGGGGCCGACATCGTGATCTACAGCGGGCACAAGTTCCTGGGCGGTCCGACGACCGGCATCGTGGCCGGCCGGAAGGACCTGGTCCGGGCCGCCTATCTGCAGAACCGCGGCATCGGCCGCGGCATGAAGGTCGGCAAGGAAAGCATCGTCGGCGTCATGGCGGCGCTGGAGGCCTGGGAGCGACGGGACCATGCGGGCATCCGGGATCCCGCGAGCGGGCCGCGCTCGATCTCTGGCGCGCCGCCCTCGAAAGCTGCCATGGCATCGAGGCCACGATCGTCCCCGACCCGACCGGCAATCCGCTTGGACCGGCTCCAGGTCACGGTCCGACCCGACAGCGGGTTCACGGCGCGGCAGGTCTGGCGGCGGCACTGGCCGCAGGCGATCCGCCCGATCATCGTCCGCGACCACGAGACCGAGCGCGGGCACTTCTACCTCGACCCCTGCAACCTGCATCCGGGCGAGGCCGAGATCGTAGCCCAGGCTCTGGTCGGGACGCTGCGCAGCTCCAATATGGCCCGTTTTGTGGAAGGTGAGCAGCAGCAGCTGCCCTCGAGGCACTCCTGACCTGGCCGGACTAGCGAGCGGGCCCGACTGCTGGGCCGGGTGCGGCATCCAAGGTCTTCGGACGTTGAGACCTTGCCCGACTGCGGACATTCGCTTCAGCGCCCATCACGAAGGCGATGCGCAACGAGAAAGCTTTACCGAGCCAAGCTCTCGGCCGATGCCCGCAAAGGCCGACAGCTATCGCCGAGGATCAGGGAGGGCTGGAACACGACGTGACGGGGCGCCTGCCCGCACGGTGTTCGCGATCCGGTCGATCAGCAGGCGGAGCGCCTCGTTGACCATCTCCGTCACGGGATGCTCGGTCCGGGTCAGCCGGGGCCGCAGCGCGCCGATGCCGGGAATGGTGTCGGTCGAGGCGATCGAGATGTCGTCCGGGCAGCGTAGGCCGAGGTCGGCCAGCGCCCGCATGACGCCGAGCGCCATGACGCCGCTCGCCGCGTAGAGCGCGGTCGGTCGGTCCGGGCCGTCGATGATCTCGCGGGCGACCGAATAGGCGACGTCCTCGCGGAACTCGCCCGAGCGGACATGCTCGGCTCGCGGCGCGAGCCCGCGCGCCGCCATGGCCTCCGAGCAGGCCATCGAGGCGGCCGCGCCCGGTCGTAAGGTGCAGCGGCCCGGTGATCGTGCCGATCGCGCCGGTGGCCGAGGTCGAGCAGATAATTGGTCACCTGCCGGCCGGCCGAGACATTGTCGATCGTCACGCTGTCGGATCGGTCGCCATCGACGTTGCGGCCGAAGTAGCACCAGTCGGGATGGTCCGACCTTCCCCGTCCCGCTGAACTCGGCTCGCAGGCATGTGCGTCGACCGGGACGAGCAGGATGCCGTCGCAGGACAGCGTGCGGATGCGGGCCAGGATGCGCCGCTCGTTCTCGGGCTTCTCGTCGCTGTTGAAGACGACGAGCGCATAGCCCCAGGCCGCCGACCGCGGCCTCGGCCGCGCAGACCACGCGCGCGAAGAAGGGATTGGCGAGATCCGACACGACCAGAGCGATGAGCTGGCTGCGGCCGCGCTTCAGGTTGCGGGCCGCGGACAGCGGCGCGTAGTCGAGGCTTGGCGATCGCGGCCGTGACGCGGCGCGCGCAGTTCGGGGCTGACGAACGCGCGTCTCGTTGACAACGGCCGACACCGTCGCGGTCGACACGCCGGCGGCCTTCGCGACATCCCTGATCGTGGCCAAACACCGCTCCAGCGAACCGTTTCGACCGTGTAAGCTGAAGCAACGCCGCAGCGATGTCCAGCGCTCGCGGCAGATGCCGCTTGCGCAGTCTGCCGCATTTCCGGAAAGATGCTGACAAAACGGTTAGATCGCGTTCGCTAGCGCGGCACGGGGAGGATGACATGGTGCAATCTGCGATTCGCCTGCGTGCTTGCTGCGGGCCTGACGTTCTGTGCCGGGGCCGCGGCCCAGGCGGCGGACCAGCCGCTGCTCGGGATCGTCTCGATCTCGGCCAACGAGGCCAACAATGCCCGCTACATCGCGGGCGCGACCGCCGCCGCCAAGGAGGACGGCTGGACGGTGTCGGTGATCGATGCCGCGGGCAGCGCCGACCAGGCCAATTCCGCGATCCAGAATTTCGCCGGCCGCGGCGCCGGCGCGATCGTCGACATGGTGTTTCCCTGGTCCTCGATCGGCGCAGGACTTGCGGCCGCCAAGGACGCCGGCGTGCCGGTCGTGACCTGGGGCGGCGGCCTCGGCGGTTCGGTCGCGGCCACCAACGGCTCGGGCGCGCCCGTCGCCCAGCCGGTCATCGACAAGATGGTGGCCGATCTCGGCGGCAAGGGCGACCTGCTGGCGCTCACCTACCGGACCGGCGAGGTCTGCCGCAACCGCGAGACCCTGCTCGACCAGGTCCTGGCCAAGAACACCGGCATCAAGGTCACCAAGAACGAGGTGCGCATTCCCGGCTATTTCGAGGACGGCGCCCAATACGCCAACGCCTGGCTCGCCTCCCATCCGGCCGGCGACGGCAAGCAGGCGATCTGGGGCTGCTGGGACGATCCGGCCATCGGCGCCATCGGGGCGCTGCGCCAGCAGGGCCGCGACGATGTCGGGGTCTATGGCGTCAACGGCAACGCCCAGGCGATCGAGAACATCAAGAACGGCCACATGACCGCGACCGCCTGGGAGGACAGCTACACGGAGGGCTACCAGATGGTGAAGCTCCTCAAGGAGATCAAAGCCGCCGGCGCGGGCTGGACCGCCAAGGCCGTGGAGGTGCCGGCCGTGCTGGTCACCAAGGACACGGTCGACGCAGTTCCTCAAGGACCACCCCGACGCCGCCGGCAAGCAGTAACGTCGGAATGCTCAGGCCGGATGCCTGACAGCGTCGGCGGCGAGCGCCGGCGCCGCGCCGTTCGTCGTGGCCGAGGACATCGCCAAGAGCCTACGGCGGCGTGCAGGCGCTCAAGGGCGTGTCGCTGTCGCTCCTGCCCGGCGAGGTGCATGGCCTCGTCGGCGCCAACGGCGCCGGCAAGTCGACTCTGATCCGCGTGCTCGCGGGTCTGGCGCAGCCCGACGCGCGGCCGCATCCTGGTCGACGGGCAGCCCGCCACGATCCCGACGCCGCATCGGGCGACCGAGCTCGGGATGAGCTTCATCCACCAGGAACTCGCCTTCGTGCCGGGCATGACCGTGATCCAGAACATCATGCTCGGCCTGCCCAAGACGACGCCGGTTCGGGCTGGTCGACTGGCGCGCGATCGCCCGCGAGGTCGCGCCGGTCGCGGCGCGGGTCGGCATCACGGCGCCGCTCTTCGCCAACGTGAAGGGCCTGTCGACGGCCGAGAACTGGCTCATCAACATCTGCCGCGCGCTGATCCGCAAGGCGCGCCTGATCGTCATGGACGAGCCGACGGCCTCGCTGTCGGCCAGCCGAGGGCGAGAAGCTGTTCCGGCATCATCGAGGATCTGTCCGCGCTCCGGCGTCGCGGTGCTCTACGTCTCGCATCGGCTCGACGAGGTGCTGCGGCTCTGCCACCGCGTGACGGCCTTCCGCGACGGTCGCTCGGTGGCGCGAGACTCGACGGCGCCGATCTCACCCGGGCCGCGCTGGTCGAGGCCATCGTCGGCCGCGCCGTCGACCGGGTGGCCAAGCCGGCAATCGCGCCGCCGGCCGGAGACGTCGCGCTGCAGCGTCCGCGGCCTCGCCCGCCATCCGCGCGTCGAGGGGCGTCAGCTTCGACCTCCGGCGCGGCGAGGTGCTCGGCATCGGCGGCCTCGTCGGCGCCGGCCGGACCGAACTCGCGCGGCTGATCTTTGGCGCCGACCGCGCGCGATGCCGGGACCATGATGCTGGACGGGCAGCCCGTTCGCGCCGCGCTCGCCGGCCGCTGCCGTCAAGGCGGGGCTCGGGCTCGTGCCGGAGGAGCGCCGCGCCGAGGGACTGCTGCTGGCCAAGAGCGTCGCCTTCAACCTGCAGCTCGCGAACCTCGGCCGCGATCGTTCACGGCACCGGCCCTGCCGCTGATCGACCGGCGGCGGCGCGCCGCTCGCTCGCGCGAGCCGTCATCCGCGACCTCGCGATCAAGACGCCAGGCATCGAGACGCCGGTCGGCCGGCTCAGCGGCGGCAACCAGCAGAAGGTGGTGATCGGCCGCTGGCTGCTGCGCGGCCCGAAGGTGCTGATCCTCGACGAGCCGACGCGCGGCGTCGATATCGGCGCGCGCGGCGAGATCCATCGCCTGATCCGCGACCTTGCGGCGCAAGGGCATGGCGGTGCTGGTGATCTCCTCGGAGCCCGACGAACTGCCCGACCTGTGCGACCGCGTGCTCGTCATGGCGGAAGGGCGCATCGTGCGCGAGCTCGACGGCGACGGCCTTGACCCGCAACGCCATCATCGAGGCCAGCTACGCCGAACCGGCCCTCGCAGGAGCCCCGCCATGAGCGAGGTCGCTCGCCTCCAACCGCCGGCTCTCGCCCCGCGCCAAGGCCGGGCTCGGCTTCTTCGCCCGCTACGCCACGATCCTCGGCCTGCTCGCCATGATCGTCGCCTTCGCGGTGCTGTCGCCGCGCGCCTTTCCGACCGTCAACAACTTCACCAACGTGCTGAACCAGGCCTCGCTCGCCATGATCATCGCGGCGGGCCTGACGCTCGCCGTGGTGGTGGGCGAACTCGACCTCTCGATCGGCTTCGCGGCGAGCCTGCACGGCATCCTGGTCACCGGGCTGATCGTCTCGAACAAGCTGCCGATTCCGCTCGCCATCCTCATCGTGCTCGCGGCCGGCGCGCTGATCGGCCTCGTCAACGGGCTGATCGTCACCAAGATCCGGGTCAATTCGGTGATCGCGACGCTCGGCGTCGGCACCATCCTGACCGGCCTCGCCTTCGCCTATTCGGCCGGCGTGCCGATCGTGGCCGGCGTGCCGGAAGCCTTCCTGCAGCTCTCGCTCGGGCCGCTGGCTCTTCGGCATCCCCAACAACATCGTGGTGATGGTCGCTCATCGTGGGCGGGCTCTGGGTGCTGGTCGAGCGCACGGCGCTCGGGCCAGGAGATCCAGGCCGTCGGCGGCAATCCCGCGGCGGCCCGGCTCGCCGGCATCGACGTCGACCGCATCAAGATCCTCGGCTTCGTGATCTCCGGGACCTGCGCGGCGCTGACCGGCATCCTGCTCGCCTCGCGGCTCGGCAGCGGCACCGCCAGCGCCGCCGACAGCTATCTGCTGACCGCCTTCGCGGCCGTGTTCCTCGGCTCGGCCACGCTGCGCGACGGCGAGTTCCACGTGCTCGGCACGCTGATCGGCGCGCTGATCATCGCGTTCGGGTTCAACGGCCTCAACATCTTCGGCGCGCCGACCTTCTCGCAATACGTGCTGCAGGGCGCCATCCTGATCGTCGCGGTCGGCCTGTCGAGCCTCGGCCGCTCCATCGCGGAAAGCTGACCCCTAACTGAAGTCGCTGCTGCCCGCTCGCGGGGCCCACGGCATCGAAAAGCGGCTCAAGCTCCAGGGAATTCGAGCCGCGCTGGCCAGCCAGAAGAAGCCGTCCTCTGCGCAGGCAAGATCGCGGTCAGTTCAACCGCATGATCCCGTCCTCCACGGTATCTCCTCCGTCGGCGAACGGGGCCAAACGAACGCCGCTGTATTTGCCGCTTCCCGAGACGCCTTGGTACTTGCCCGTGCCGCCGACGACCTCGAATTTGCCGTCGGGGAACTCCGTCTTCCAGCCGCCTCAATCAAATCGCCGCGCTAGGGAACCATCCAAGCTCCGTGAATAAACGCCAATTGTACGAGAGCCATGGAAGATGAAGTTGGTGGAGCCAGACGGAATTGAACCGACGACCTCTTCAATGCCATTTACATTCTGGCGCGTAGCAGCGCGTCTCACCTCGCATCGTGTTTTGTAATTTCCCCTTTGACATCCTCAGTTTAGCGGCCCACGGTGTCGCATCGCGTTTCGTCCCTAATCGCGCGACCGACGTGCCTAGTTCGTGCCTAGAAATGCCAAGCCTCGCTCTCACCGACCTTTCCATCAGGTCTCTCAAGGCGGATCGCCAGACCGACTTCTGGGACGCGAAGGTGCCCGGCTTCGGCATCCGCGTCGGTCCCCGGTCGAAGACCTTCATCGTGAAGGTGGGCAACGCGCGACGCACCATCGGGACGTACCCCTCTTGTTTCGCTTCAAGAGGCCCGTAAAGCAGCGCAGATCCAAAAGATCGCCCCTGCCCCGGTTTCGATCTCTCCGACGTTTCTGGAGGCGTACAGGTTGTTCGACGCCCACCACGTCGCTGGCAAGAAGCGCAGCACGCGGGAGAACTACAAAGGACATCTCGACCGGCATTTCGTGAAGCCGTTCGGCGACAAGCGCCTCGACGACATCGAGTACCGCGATATCGTCAAGATCACCGACAAGCTCACGCCGTCGAACAGAGCCTACGCTCTGGCGGTCATCCGCATCTTCTGGAACTTCTGCCGGCGAAGGCACCTGACCAAGAACAATCCGGTCGACACGGTCCAGGTCCGGCCGCCAGCAGGCCGTGACAGGGTCTTGAGCGAGACGGAACTGCGGGCGGTCTGGAAGGCGACTTCGGAGCCATGCGCCTATCACTGCATCGTAAGGCTCATCATCCTTTGGGGATCGAGGCGCAACGAAGTCGCTTCGCTTCGCAGGAGCTGGCTCACCAAAACGCACGTCGAGTGGCCGAAGGAGGCCATGAAGAACAGCAGGCCTCATCGGCTTCCCATCCTGCCGACTGCCCGGTCGATTATCGGTGCGCCGACAGGACGGAGGCGACTTGCTATTTCCGGCCCGAGGCCGGGACACGCCGCTTAACGGATGGAGCAAGAACCTCCTCGACCTCAGGAAGCGGTCCGGCGTCTGACGAGTTCCACCTGCACGACCTGCGCAGGTCGTGGGCGTCATTCAACGCGCAGTGGACCGCTCCCCACGTCTTGGAAAAAGCGCTGTCGCATGTCAGTGGGCAAATTTCAGGAGTAGCGGCGATCTACAATCGATACTCGTACGAGGCCGAACTTCTCGACTGCTACACCATCTGGGAAGCAAGGCTCAAGCAGATCATTGACGGCCCGTAGAGAAAGCGTAGTCTCATTTCCGGCAGCCCATTGCGGGCCGCCCTGTTCATGGGCTTCCTAACAAGGAGACTCTATGATATGGACGACTCGTACTTGCTTACCCGACGGGAGATCGAGCGAAAGCTTGGCATCCGTCGGCATCGAAGCACCTGGATACGCTGGGAGAAAACCGGACAGTTTCCGCGCGGAACCCGCATCGGAGCGTTCGTTCACTATCCCTGGCATCTGGTCCGAGCGTGGTTGATCGACCACGGCCTCTATGCGGGTGACAAGCGGCCGACACTCTGATTGGCTACCACAGCCCGCCTGGGGAAACTCAGGCGGGCATTCTCATGGCTGGGCCGTAGGTCACCCGAGTAGGTGAGCGTCTATGTACTGCACCTAATATACATGCCTATCCAACATGCCTGCGAAAACGCAGGATTTACAAACACATCCAGCACACCAGATCGTCAGGCTCACGCCATGACCTCCCCCCCTTTTCTCTATATCTAGAGACCGCCGCTACCGCGCCTAAAGCGGGGAGGTCATGGCGCTCGCGCGCCAGACGACTGGTGGCTGGACCGATCCTCATTTCCTAAAGGACACGACAGATCGGCTCTATCCTTTACGCCTGTCGTCGCCGCTCCTGGAGCCATCCGGGACCAATCGTGCCGGCCAGTTATAACCACGGATCCGAGTGACTCGGACGGACTTCTTCCCGGCACGATAGAATGAAGCCGGGCAGTTCCTTTTTCGGCCAGCGGTGTGGTTAGGCGTGGAATGTTGACCCCGGTTTGAGGGGGATCGGCGTCCAATATTGACCCCCTTTGGTGCGGTTCGAGCACTCTGCCCGTCCTGGGTATTGGACGGGTGGTTGGGGGATGAAGGGCGTGGACACGATTGCGCGGATCCGGCGCGAGTTTTTCGTTCACGGCCGTCCGATCAAGGAGATCGTCCGCGAGCTACACGTGTCGCGCAACACGGTGCGCAAGGTGCTGCGGTCGGGTAAGACGGTCTTTGACTACGAGCGGGAGGTCCAACCCCTTCCCAAGCTGGGGCAGTGGCGGGTTGATCTCGAAGAGATGCTGGTCGCACCAGACCAAGGGGTCTCGCGAGCGCCTGACCCTGATGCGCATTTACGAGGCGCTGCGCGGCCTTGGCTACGAGGGCGGCTACGATGCCGTCCGGCGCTACGCCCGCGGCTTTCGGCGCGAACACGCGGCTGTGACGGCGAAGGCCTTTGTTCCGCTGACCTTTGACCCGGGCGAAGCCTACCAGTTCGACTGGAGCCATGAGGTCGTGCTGATCAACGGCGTGACCAATAAGATCAAGGTCGCGCACGTCCGGCTTTGCCATTCGCGCATGCTGTTCGTGCGCGCCTATCCCCGTGAGAGCCAGGAGATGGTGTTCGACGCGCACGACCGCGCCTTCGCGTTCTTCAAGGGGACCTGTCGGCGCGGCATCTACTGTCCGTCGTCAGAGTTTTTGAGACAGATGGCGAGCTGAGCTAAGGGATGGTTTGGCGCACCTGGGTTGAACTTACGCGGCTTGCTGATGGTGCTGCAAGCTGCGCTGCAGAAGAGTTTTCCGCTTGATGCGTTCGCGCTCGAGCTGGATGGCTTGACCGCGTCCGGTGTAGACGTCGGCTGGAGTCAGGTTATCCAAGCTCTCGTGATAGCGCCTGTTGTTGTAGTGCTCGATGAAGGTCTTGATCTCAGCCTGGAGGTCGCCGGGCAGATAATAGTTTTCGAGCAGGATGCGGTTCTTGAGCGTCTGGTGCCAGCGCTCGATCTTGCCCTGCGTCATAGGGTGGTAGGGGGCGCCCCGGATGTGCGGGATGCTTTCCTGCTCGAGCCACTCGGCCAACTCGCCGGACACGTAACTGGCGCCGTTATCAGAAAGCAGCCGTGGACGGTGGACCACGGCGATCTGATCGAGGCCGGACGCCTGCAGAGCCAAGTTGAGCGTATCGGTGACGTCGCTGGCCGTCATCGTGGTGCAGAGCTTCCAGGCCACGATGTAGCGCGAGAAGTCGTCCAGAACGGTCGAGAGATAAAACCAACCCCATCCCGCCACCTTCAGGTATGTGAAGTCGGTCTGCCAGAGTTGGTTCGGGGCCGTCGTCTTGTCCTTGAACTCGTCGGCGGCCTTCATGACGATGAAAGCTGGGCTGGTGATCAAGTCGTGTGCCTTGAGCAGGCGATACACCGAAGCCTCTGATACGAAGTACTTTTCCGTATCCGTGAAGCGGATCGCCAACTCGCGTGGCGACAGTTCCGGCTGCTCGAGCGCAAGCTGCACGAGCTTGTCCCGGATCGCGTCGGGGATGCGATTCCACACGCGACGCGGCCGGGGCGAGCGGTCTTCCAGCGCCTCAGGGCCATTCGTCTGGTACAGGTCATACCAGCGATAGAAGGTGGCGCGTGGGATGCCGATCTTGTCCAGCGTTTGCCGGACCGTCAGGTGCGACTGCTCGACCAACCGAATGATCTCGATCTTCTCGGAAGCTGGGTATCTCATTCGCCGTCCTCCCCAGCCCCGATCATGCTTTTTTTGAGCAGTCGGTTTTCCAGCGTAAGGTCCGCCACGGCTTCCTTCAGGGCCGAGGCTTCGCGGCGCAGCCCCTTCACCTCGTCCGAGGTCGCCTCCCGAACGACATCGCCAGCCAGGCGCTTCTTGCCGGCTTCGAGGAAATCCTTCGACCAGCGGTAGTAGACGTTCGATCCCAGCCCCTCGCGCCGGCACAGCTCGGCGATGCTGTCCTCGCCTCGCAGGCCTTCCAGCACGATGCGGATCTTCTCCTCGGCTGAATACTGCTTCCGCGTCGCCCGGCGGATATCCTTGACGACCTTCTCTGCAGGCGCCTTCGCCTGACCGGATTTCTGGCTCATCTTCGCTCCTTGACGGCTACGATGCGCCAGAAATCCTCCCTTCCTCAAAATCGCCAGTTTGTCTCATGGGTGCTGACGGCGGACAGCCGGCAGCGAGTATCACGTCGTTCGCTCGATCGAGGACGTGCAGCGGATCGGACTTTGATTTCTCCCCAGAGCCGGTTGCGCCTTCGTGCGTCCGGAGCGGTGGTATGATGGACGGGAACCCATATGGGACCCGTCAACGCGCTCATCCAGAACGGCTGCCACGAAGGCCAGGGCTTCTCGCAGAACCTGAATCCCTCCTACGACCAGGGCGGCCTGCTCGGCCATACCGGCATCGACGTCAACTGCGGATGGGGCACTCCCGTCGCGGCGCTCGCCTCCGGCCTCGTCTACAGCACCTACCCGATCGACGCTCCCGCTTCAGACGGCTACACGGCCGTCTTCACCATTTGCGAGACGCCACTCGAGGTCTTCGAATTCAGTACGGCCACGTCTCGGAGATCGACTGCCAGATAGGCCAGCAGGTGAAGGCGGGCGACGTCATCGCCAAGGAAGGCAACCACGGCGTCGTCTACGTCGGCAACCGCCTCATCACGCTCGCGCAGCAGAAAGCGGGCGACCATGAGGGCTCGCACCGCCACTACCAGAAGCGCCCCGTGTTCAAGACGCAAAAGATGTCAGGGCACGTGCTGCAGACCGCGCAGGGCATCTACCGAGACGCTCAGGGCAACTACTACCAGGTCTACGACTATTCGAACGGCTTCAACGGCTGCGTGGACTGGACCCTCCCGCTGTTCAGTCGCAACCTCATGATCGGCATGTCGGGCTACGACGTGTATCTGTTCCAGAAGGCGCTCGTCCGCCAAGGCTTCGCGACGTTCCAGGCGACCGGCTTCTTCGGCGCGCTCACCATGGCGGCGGCGATCCGCTATCAGCGGGCCACGGCATTTCGTCGACCGGCTTCGTCGGGCCGCTCACGAGAGCGGTCCTTAACGCGGCCTACTCGCAGCTGGGTAGTGTCTCAGTTTGAAAATGGCGGGGCTTGACCCGGTCGTTGAGGCTAGTTTGCCGAAGCCTGGAAAGCGTGGACGCTACTGCAAGGTCACAATCGCTCAGGGTTAGAACGGATGGCATCGGAACGAAACATCTCGACGGTAGCAGCTTCGCTCACGGTCAAGGCGCGACGCGCCCTAACCAGTGAGGAAAACAATGACGTGCTCAACGATGACGGATTGAGTCTTAAACAACGCCGAAACCACAGACACGTGCGGGCCGACGTGAGGCGTTCGCAGGCTGGAGTTACGAGCGGTTGGTTTGGGATCGCGTTCGGCGTGCTTGGCGTCTTCACGTTCGGAGCGATCTTCGTTCCAATCGCCGCGCTCTTCTCTCTGGTTGGTATAATACGAGCGTCGCTTTTCAGAAATGGCCGTGGCCTCGTTGTGGGATTTCTCGCGCTTTTGTTAACTCTCGTCGGCTTCTTTGTCTCACCCACTATGTGGGTGATTGCCGTGGCAGTGTTTGGGCATCCAGCCAGCACGTCATTTTGGGTAACCTTCACCCCTGCATGACCGCGGGCAATCGCAAACTGCGACACTGCCCGCAGCTGTCCTGATCCGGCTACTTCGCTCCCTTGACGCCTGGCTTCCGCCGGCCCGCGGGCTTTGGCGCGAGGGCGGCTTCGGCGCGATCAGTCTCTTCCTTGGCGAGCCGGAGCCCGCGCAGCCGGACGGTCTTGGCGGCCTCTGCGACCTTGTTCCTCCCGATTTCCGCCATGACGGCCGTTACCTCTGTCTTGGGCTCCTCGGGCCCCTTGAACCCGGCCTCCGCGCGGGCGCGCATCTTTTCGGTCTTGGACAATTCGGCGCTCATGATCCCCGCTCCTTGCGCTCAGGCCGCGGCCGGGAGCCTGCCTGTCCAAAGTAGGCTACAATAGTCCGTATGCGAATACTTCCGCCGGTCGAGGAAAAGATCAGGCGAGGTCCATGACGTCGTCGCCGAACTGTTTCTGCCGCTGAAATAGCTCACTCGGACGTTTGCTACCTTCCTCGCTCAGGCTTTGCGCTTCTGCAGCCGCTGGAGCTGGTCCTCGGTCCGCGACAGCGGCCAGGAACGTGGGTCAGAACGGATCAAGAACAAACCTTGACTTCCGGGCGGATCTGTGCTCTTTGTAGCCTTGTCTGAAGAGCCGCGGCCGGAGCCGCGCAGCGAACTTTCAGCCCTCAGAGCCCGCCCTCATCGGCGGGTTTTTTCATGCCCGGAGATCCCCATGAGCAAGCACGAGGTACTCGCCTGGCTGGCGGCTCTCGGCCCGTTCTTCTCGGGCGCGTGCATCGGGCTTTGCACGATACTGGCAGCGCTGATCACGCGCCGCGAAGGCCGGTGACCTCGATTAAGCGGCCAGCAGCCTTTCCATGTGCTGCCTGAAGCGGATGACGTCCTCGTCGTCGTCGAGCCTGCTGGACCCGCCATTCCTAGGATCGCTGACAAGCCCGGTGAACTCCGGCTGTCGCGAAAGCCGGGGCTCGCCCGGCCCGCTACGGAAAGCGCGGAACGAACCTCATCTTGGTAGCGCGCCACAGCTTCTTCGAGACCGGCGATGCGCTCGTCCTTTTCAGCGTGCTCCGCCTTGCTCCGCCGGAGGAACTCGCGATGGGCGAGCGCGATTTCTTTGAAATCGGCAGCCAGTTCTTGCAAGCGCGCGACCTTCTCATCCCGCTGCAGAAGCTCGCAGCGGCGTTCCTCGCTCCACTCGGCGTGGGCGCGCTTGATATCGCCAGCTCGGCTTCCAGAGCCGCGCACCTCGACTGCATCTTCTCACAAGACGCCGGCGGCCTGCTCCAAGATCCGGAAACCCTCGCCCTTCCACACAGGGACGATCGTCGAGCCGGGCTCGATTTGCGCCAGCGGGCGGACCGATGCGGGGGCGTCTTGCTTCTTCTGATCACGAGGACGCTTGCGGGCGATGCCGAACATGTCGAGGCTCCGAAGCTAATTCAGCGCCTCAACAGTTAACGAGTTTGGTTAACGCGAGGTTATCTGACCTCGGCCTCGCCTATAGGCTCGCCGAATCCAGGTATAATGAGCCCATGGGAGGCTCCAGCGCCACGCTGTCCATAGTCCTCAAGCTCGTCGACGACGCGTCCGCCGCCATGCAGGGCGCCGCGGCGAACTTCAGGAACGCCGGGGGCCTGATCTCGCAAGAGGCGGAGAGCGCCTCAGGCAGGGTCGCCATTGGCATGGGCGCCGCTATCACGGCTGTGGGTGGCTTGGGCTACGCCGCGCTCAAGGCAGCAGGCGACA
>CAWGMF010000015.1:0-49619 GCA_963823605.1 uncultured Alphaproteobacteria bacterium
TGGTTTAATATCCCTACCCGGCCGATCTACAATAAAGCCCAGAAATAGACATTCGGCAATATCGTACTCGGGCTTCATCCAAGGACGCATCGAGGAGCGCAGAAAATGTCAGGGCATTCCCACTGGGCGAATATTCAACACAAGAAAGGTACGGTTGATGACAGAGCGCGGCCGTCTCTGGAGCAAGCTCAGCCGAGCCATCATGGTCGCGTCCGCAACGGCGGCGGCGACCCGATCATGAATATTCGGCTGCGCGTGGCCATCGATGACGCCCGCATGCTCACGGCCGTGCTCGCCGTCCTGACCGCGGTGTTCACGGTGGCGCAGGTGCGGCACCTTCCGCCCTGGTCCCGTTCGCCCGCGAGGCCACCATGATCGCCGGCCTGTACACGCTGTGGCAGCTGGCCGGCGAAGGCCCTTTGTCCGCGGGCGGGTACGGCGGCGCGTTCGCCCGGGCCCGCTGGATCGAACACGCCGAGCACGCCGTCGGCCTGCCCAGCGAAGCCCGGCTCAATAACGTCCTTACGGAAGTCGACGTCATAAAGGCAGCTGTCGGAACAGCCTGGCAGGTGATCGCCGAATTCGCGCGAAAGTTTGATCTCACCATCGTCGAACAGTCCGACACGGCTGGAAGAAGGAGCAGGACCTCGAAATCGAAGCCGCCCTGTTCGGATCCGGGCGGCCGATTATCGTCGTGCCATATATTCACAAGGCTCCGTTACGGCTCGACAGGGTCCTCGTCGCCTGGGACGGCAGTTCCGTCGCTGCTCGGTGCGATCGGCGACGCTATGCCCTTGCTCGTCAAGACCGGACAGGTTCACATCGTCGCGGTGGTGCCCACGTCCGATAAGCAGATCGAGATTCAGGCGCCCAAATTGCGCGTCATCTCGCGCGGCATGACATAAATACCGAGGTCAAGATTTTCCTTCCGACATCGATGTCCCGGAAACACGTTGTTGTCGTACGCGGCTGACGGCGGAGCCAATCTCCTGGTCATGGGTGCGTATGGGCATTCGAGATATCGGGAGCTTCTTCTGGCGGCACGACCAGGGCCATTCTCAAGACGATGACCTTGCCGGTTTTCATGTCGCACTAGTAGCTTCCCCATCGTGATGCTCTCGCCTCCACGCTGCGGCGGTCAAGCCTTAGCGATGCGAATTGAGAGGCCGCACGTCATGCAGAGCTTCCTTAAGCCAGTCGATTCGGTCCTCCCGCCCCACTGTCAGATAAACCCTGTAACGAACGCCGACAGGGCGCGCCGATCTTTGAATTGGAGGTTGCGATGCAGATGGAAAGCACGATCAATACGGCCGCGGATCGCGCGGGCAAGACGCCGAACGTAGGTCGGGGGGAAACCCAACGCCCAGTGATGCAATCTGGAATGACGAGCGGGCTGCGCGATCTCATGGTTCATCTCGACGGCACCGAAGCGGATGAAACGAGGCTTCAGCACGCCGAGTCAATCGCAGCGATGTCGGGTGCTCATCTTACCGGCATCTACACGAACCTGTTCCCGATTACGGGATGTGCCCGGTGATGCGACCGGCGCAGCCGTCGAGCGCGAATACATGGCTCACCCGGCGATCGGTGCAAGCCCGCATCGACTTTGACCGCGGCCGCCATCAATTCGTCTGTATGCAGGGCGCCCTTCATCAGAGCCGCGACTTGTCCGGCACGCGCGAGCCTCACGGCCTCGTCGGCCGCAGCATGGCTGTGCGGCGTGTCGATGACCTGGACGCCATCTAACGCCAGCTTCGCCATGGCCGCGTTTGCCACGATCTTGGCCGCGGCCCGACCAGCACCGGCACGATCAGCCCGGCATCCCGCGCCTCGATGGCGCTGATGAGCGACACGCCATCGCAGGGATGCACGACCGCCGTGGAGACGGGGGAAAAGGCCAGCTATTTCCATCAGCCGGCGATAATGGCGTCCCGGCTCATGCTCGCGCGCCGACGGGACAAGGCGTCGCGGGCAGTGCAACTTACGGTCTGGTGCGACGACCTCGGCGATACCCTCGATGACAATTTCGCCGACCTGGTTCCTGCCTACGCAGTCGAGAACGACACGCTTCGTGTCAGGGCGCTTCTCCTTGACGCACACAGCCGCCGTAATGGTGTCGCCGGGCAGGACTGGCCGGCGGAAGGCGAGCGTTTGGCTGACATAGACCGTGCCAAGTCGCGGCAATTCGGTGCCCAGTACGCCGAGATCAGCGCACCGCCCCACATTCCTTGCGCGACGATCCCGCGGAATGGATCGTGGCTTGCGAACTCGACGTCGAGATGGACCGGATTGATGTCGCCCGAGATTGAGGCAAAGAGCTTGATGTCATCCGGACCGAGCGGACGGGACAACTGCGCATGGTCGCCGACGGACAGCTCATTGAACGTCTTGCTTTCGATGAAGTCCAGCGCCGCGGTCATAGTCGCTCCTCGTCGATCCCAAGTCGTTCGTCCATTTAGTCTTGTCGTCACTCGGTTCTTTCGATCCTTGACCGAGATCAAATCCCGTGAGGGTGCCGGTTAGCAGCGTTCAACACTATGACAGGGCGCCAATGCTCGGAGCTTCCCTCGTTCGGAAATTGCGTTGCGCACTGTGATGATGGCGCTGACGGAGACATTCCCGCAGGCTTCGATCGAAATGGCCGCGAATGCCAAAGGCACGCCGAACGGGACGGTGGGCAAACGGCGATCCACGATCGTTTGAGCTGGCTCTTCATTCGCAACGCCAGCAGCAATCGCGGCGCTTCGCCAGTGATCAGCGCGACATCAGGACTGGGATGGTCATACTCTCCAGCAACGTGCGGGTCACGCCGCCGAACACAGCCTCGTGGAAGCGCGAATGCCCGTAGGCGCCCATGACCAGAAGATCCGCACTGATATCCGCTGCGTGAGACAGGAGCGCGTTGCCGACATCGCCGGAGTTGGGCATGTGCCCGAAGGTCGCGTCGATTCCATGGCGGGCGCGTAGGCTGGTCACAGCGGTGCCTCGCTCATCATACCCCTTCAGCGACTTTGCGCCGACGTTGAGGAGCTCGACCCGATCCGCTCGCGCGAGCAACGGAGGGAGTCGCCGAGAGCTCTCGCGGCCGGCGCGCTCCCATCCCATGCCACGACAATGCTGTTTAGACTTGCGGGGCGGGTCTGAACATAGGGCACGATCAGGATCGGTCGACCTGAACCGAACACCACGGATTCGAACTTTCGGTTGCGCCCTTCGGAGCCTTCCGAGTTCGCCTGCTCCATGACGATGGTGTCGAAAAGTCTCGTCATCCGGTTAAGTTTATCGAGACCCTGGTCGTCGAAGCAGTCGAGCGCAAGTGAGTTCACCTGGAGCCCATTCTGATGACCCTTGGTTTTGATCTCGGCTACGAGCTCCCGTGCCTCTTGCAGCATCTCCTCTCTTGCCGCGAGGATCAGATCATAGCGGAGCTCGGCATATGCGTAGTCGCGAGATAAGGCTCAACCAGGCGAATCGCCGTGAGATGGGCGTCGAGCAACGAAGTGAGGGAAAGAGCGTAAGGCCCGGCATGCTTCGTCCGGCCATCGACGAGGAGGGCAATATCCTTGATCACGGCAAATTTCCCCAAGCGATAGCAACCTCAAGGTGCTCGATCTCGTAGAGGGGGCGAGCCGGGCAGTGCCGGCTCGCTCATCGAAAATCAGCCGATCGTCAGGTGATCCTCGACCGCTCGCACGCCGGGCACCGATCAAGCCGCATGCTCGACCAGGTTGCGCTCGGTACCGGCCTTGACCTTGCCCTCGAGGGTCACTTTCCCGCCATCAACGTTGATCCGAATGGCCCCGGCTTCGACATCGGCATTGCGCTTAAGCGCGTCGACGATGTTCTTCTTTACGTCGGTCGTCTGCACGCGCGGCTTAACCTCGATCATGTTCGAAACGCCGACGACGCCAGCCAGCTTGCAAACGGCTGATTCAGTGGCCCTTTTTTGATAGTTCCACGCCACCGAACCTGTGAGCGTGACCCAACCCTTTTGGACCTTCACCATGACGGCGTCGTTGGGGATCTGTGCGTTCCAACTGATGATGTTGATTGCCCTTTCGGCGATCTGATCGTCAGCCATCTTCTTGTCGGAAGGATAGCGAACCTCGATCTCCTCGGCGATGCCGTGCACGCCCTTGACGCGCTGCACCGCGCGCTCGGCAGCCATCTTCTCGGCATAGCTGCTCACGTGCCCGGTGAGCGTGACGACACCTTTTTCGACCGCAATCCCGATGTTCGCAGCGTCCACGCTCGGCTCGAAGTCGAGCTCGTCAATGGCGACCTGACGCAAATATTTATCTGTCATCGTTCAATCTCCATCTGCTGGGAGCTCGGACGGGTGGCAGGGCTACCTGGCTAGCCATGAGACGCCGAATGGAAGCGATCGCGGTTGACCTAGGTCAATCATCGCGGAGATTTTGAGGTGCTCGATTTTGTCGCCAGGGGCAACAGAGGAAGTCCAATAAATGCAGAGCATTCGGCTCGAATTGCGGAGCGCTTTACTGCATTCGCGGCCAGAGGGGTCAGGTCGTCTGGGCAGCGCTGGAACGGAAGCGCAGGAGAGCCAGCGTGAAGAACGCCGAGCCTATCAACGCCACGGCCGCGAATTCGCGCCACACGACATCGATCCCGGCGCCCGGTAGAGAATAGCTTGCACGAACGAGACGAAATGCGTTGACGGGGAGACCGACATGATGCTCCGCAAGAGAGGAGGCATGCTCTCGAGAGGGGTATTGTTGCCAGACAGCATGTTCATCGGCATCGCGACCAGCATATAGTGAAGGCCAAGCTGCGGCATGGTCCGCGATGGTGGCAAGAAAGATGCCGACTGCCGTGGCAAAGAACAAGTAGATCGCGACACCTCCGAGAAACAGCGACACGGAGCCGGCAACCGGAATGCCGAGGAGCTGGCGTACGACGACGGCGAGCAAAAACCCAACCGCGACCGTGATCACAAAACCATTCGCCCAGACCTTTGACATGGCGATCTCAACGGCGTCACCGGCATCACCAGGAGATGATCCATCGTCCCATGCTCCCGCTCTCGGACGAGGGCCGCGCCGGCGAGAATGATGGCGAGCATCGTGACATTGTTGATGAAGAGCACTGGGCCGCTCTTCTGGACAATGGGGTCCGGCATAGCGGCAATGCCAAGTGGTCGTGTTGTCCGTCGTGGTGCCGCCAGTCGTCGGCGGCGGACTGCAATTTCAGTGGTCCTCTCTTCTCGGTGACAACTAGCGAAACGAGCCCCACAGCGCCGTCTGCAAATGCTCCGTCCAGACCTCCGGCGATTCGACTGTCTCTCGTACTCGGCAAACCTCTCATACTCTCACCATCCTCCTCGGGCTATCCTGCATCTCCCAAAGCTCGTCGAGCGTCAGCTCCGTTAAAAGAACCGGCGGAGCTTTCCGAACCGGTGGCTCAGCTTCAACCCCACGATATGCCATCGCCATGTAGCGGAATGCATCGGCAGAATGACGCAACGAGAGGGAACAAACAGGACTGATGGTGTGGACGGCCCCCTACGGCATCGCTGTGCCAGACTGAGGTCGTTGAGAACTCAGACAAGAGGAGCCGTCCGTGGACCAGATTATCCGCATTGGCATGGACACGTCGAAGCAGATTTTTCAACTGCACGGGGTGAATGCAGCCGAGCGAGCCGGTGCTGCGCCGAAAGCTCAGGCGCAAGCAGATGGTGGCGTTTTTTGCGGCGCTGCCGTCGACGGTGATCGGCATCGAGGCCGGCGGGGCGGCGCATCATTGGTCCCGCAGCTTGTCGGCGCTCGGCCATGAGGTCAGGATCATGGCGCCGCAGTTCGTTAAGCCGTACGTCAAGCGCGGCAAGAACGACGCGGCCGATGCCGCAGCGCTGTGCGAAGCGATGAGCCGGCCGATGCATGCGCTTCGTGCCGGTGAAGACCGCCGAGCAGCAGGCCGCGCTGATGCTGGTGGCTCTGCGCGATCGACTGATCCGCTCCCGCACGCAATTGACCAACGCTATCCGCGGCCATGCCGCAGAGTTCGGGCTGATCGCGGCCGCGGCGTGGACAAGATCGATCCGCTGCTGGCGCGCCTCGCCAACGATGAGAGCCTTCCGGCGCTGGCGCGCTCGCTGTTTGCCCATTTGGATGCGGAGTATTGCGCAGACACAAGGGCAGTTGAAGCAGGTCGAGCACGGCGCTGATGGCCTGGCATCGCCACAACGAACTAGCTCGACGCCTGACGCAGATCCCCGGCGTCGGCCCGATCGGTGCCACCCTGCTACGCTCAAGACACCTGATCCGAGCGGCTTCAGATCAGCGCCGCCATTTTGCCGCCTGGATCGGTCTTACGCCAAAGGACCATTCGACGGGTGGCAAGACCCGCCTCGGGACGATCACGCGCGCCGGCGACGAGGGTTGCGCAGCGTGCTGGTGGTCGGCGCGACAGCACTGATCCGTCAGGTCCGCCGCAGGCCGCGGGCGGCCCTGGCCGTGGCTGCAGCCACCTGCTGAGCCGCAAACCGCCCAAGCTCGTCGCGGTGGCGCTCGCCAACAAGATCGCCCGCATCGCCTGGAAGCTGATGGCCAGCGGGCGAAGCTATGATGCCGCGCACGGCACCGCGCTGACATGCCGCCTAGCGAGATCGGCCCGGCACGGCGCGCGCGCCGACCTTCGGCTGATGCCGGAACTTGCAAGAGAAGGAGCAGATGGTGCGATCGATCGATCCAAGACGCGAGACATCCCGGGAAGTCCAGCGGCATAACGAGACCGCTCCGACTGTTTGGAACTCGCGTCGCGGAAACCATCTTGGCCAGCGGTCATGTGCGACAGCATCCAAAGGCCGGACATATGAAAGCAAGCGATCCGATCAAGCTGCATTCAAATCTCTTGCAAGCGGGGGCCGTCCACATATGGACTTCGCTTCGCAAGGGAGCAATGTCGTCCTGAGGGAGCGCTTAAGTGGCGGTCCGAATGCCTCAAGAACCCCGCTGGCCGTTGAGCCGGAGCGGGGTCGCGGTGGTGACGGGGCGATGTTGCCCCGGTCGAACCGCCAGGAGGCGAACATGACGAAGCTCACCACCCGCAAATCACACGCTCCGCTCGACCAGGCTGACCGACACGCAGCTGATCGTGTTGTCCCGTGCGGCGCAGCGCGAGGACGGAGCGGCGACCTTGCCGGAGGGCATGACGGAGAAGGCGGCCCAGAAGCTCGCGGCGACGCTCGTCGAGAAGGGGCTCGTCCGGGAGATCAGGGCGAAGCCCGACATGCCGGTATGGAGGCGCAGCGAGGAGGGTCGCTCCCATGCGCTGATCATCACCAAGCTCGGCCGGGCTGCGATCAAGGTCAGAGGACGATCGCGAATCGGAGGATGCCGATACTCGGCGTCCAGGCGTCAGCTTCGACCGACAAGGCGGCGTCGGCTCAATCGGAGCGGAGCACCCCACGCCAGGGCAGCAAGCTCTCGAGGTGATCGATCTGCTGGGCCGCAAGAAGGGCGCCGGCATCGAGGAGCTGATCGTCGGCCACGGGCTGGCTGCCGCACACCACGCGCGCCGCTCTGACGGGATTGCGCAAGCGCGGCTACGCGATCGAACGCGAGCGCTCGGAGAAGGGCGGCTCGGTCTACCGGATCGTCACAGGCACTGCGTCCGGCCCTGGCGGCCTGAGGCCATGGGCGAGGCTCAATCACGGCAGCCGGTGGCAACGCCGGCTGCCGCAGACGCTCGAAGCCGAGCTTGATCGCATCGCGGCGCTTGGCCTCGACGAGGTGCGGGCGCTCTGGCGTGAGATGACGCAGCAGAACGCGCCCAAGGCGCTGTCACGCGACCTGCTGGCTCGCATGATCGCCTACCGCGTCCAGGAGCAGCGGCTCGGCAAGCTCGGCCGCGAGACGCGCAAGCTGCTCGACCGGCTGGCCAGGGGAGGAGCTGAGCCGGTGCGGCATCTGAAGGTCGGGACCGTGATGGTGCGTGAGCATCAAGGCACGCTGCACGAGGTCATGGTGGTGCCGGGCGGCTTCTCCTGGCAGGAGAAGACCTATCCGAGCCTCTCCACCATCGCCCAAGCCATCACCGGCACGTCCTGGAATGGACCCCGCTTCTTCGGCCTGCGGGGAGGGAGCGGCACCGAGGCAGCGGTCGAGCCTGTTCCCGTCATGAAGGATCGGTCGCGCGTCTCGAGCCGGAGCTCCATCCGATCCAGCGGGCGCGCATCGCAGGGCACGGAGGGTCGGCCATGAAGATGGCGATGCCCAAGCCGCTGCGCTGCGCCATCTACACGCGCAAATCGACCGAGCATAATCTCGACCTCGCCTTCAACTCGCTCGATGCCCAGCGCGAAGCCTGCGAGGCCTACATCAAGAGCCAGGCCCATGAGGGCTGGCGGCTGTTGCCGGAGCACTATGACGATGGCGGGCTGTCCGGCGCCTCGCTCGAGCGTCCAGCCTTGCAGCTTCTGCTCACCGAGGTGCGGGAGGGCAGGGTGGATGTGATCGTCGTCTACAAGGTCGATCGCCTGACGCGCTCGCTCGCCGACTTCGCCAAGCTGGTCGAGACGTTCGACGCCCATGAGGTCTCCTTCGTCTCGGTGACGCAGTCCTTCAACACCACCATCGAGCATGGGACGGCTCACCCTCAACGTGCTTTTGTCCTTCGCCCAATTCGAACGCGAGGTGATCGGCGAGCGTGTCCGCGACAAGATCGCCGCCTCCAAACGAAAGGGCCTCTGGGTCGGCGGACCCGTGCCGCTCGGCTACAGGAGCATCGGCAAGAAGCTCATCGTCGTCGAGGAGGAGGCTGAGCAGGTCAGGACCATCTTCCGCCGCTACCTTGCACTCGGCTCGATCGGGCTGCTGATCGAGGATCTTCATCGATGCGGTGTGAGGCCAAGGCCCCGCGTCGGCCGTGACGGCGGCACGATCAATCCGACCCGCTTCATGGTGGGGCCGCTGGCCTACCTCCTCAAGAACCGCTTCTACATCGGCGAGGTCGTCTATCGCGGCGAAGTCCATCCCGGCGAACAGCAGCCGATCGTCGACAAGGAGCTGTTCGAGGCCGTGCAGGCGAAGCTCAAGGATCGGGCGGTCACTCGCAAGATGAGGCGGTCGCGCTCGCCGTCCTTCCTCTCCGGTCTTCTCTTCGATGATCGCGGCAACCTGATGAGCCCGAGCCACGCCAACAAGAAGGGCGTGCGCTATCGCTACTATGTCTCGCAGGCGGTGCTGCAGAACCGCAAGGACGAAGCCGGCAGCATCGCCCGCGTCGCGGCTCCGGACATCGAGGAACTGGTAATCGCCGCGCTTCGGCATCAGGTTGAGGACATCGATCGGCAGGTTGTCCCAGGTCAAACGTCTCCGCTGCGGGAACTCAGCGACCGCGATCTCGTGGCTCTGCAGGTCGAGCGCATCGTGCTGCGCTCGCGACATATCGACATCACGCTCCGGGGCAGCGCTTTGCCGGAAGGGCAGGGCACCGCAGATGCCAGTTCGCTGGTCGCCGAGCACGCTGCACTTGCCCTGGACGCCAACCAGCGCGTCGGCTCGAAAGGGCATCGCCTGGAAGCCTTCGGCTCAGACAAATCTCGATCCGGCGGCAAGCGAGGTGTTGCTGACCGCCATCGCCCGGGCGCGCTCCTGGATGAACGATCTCACCGAAGGCCGGGTCGAACTCATTCGAGGAGATCGCCCGAAGCGAGAACAAGGTCGAGCGCCACATCCGGCGGCTCATTCCACTCGCCTTCGTGTCGCCGCGCATCGTCGAAGCCATCGCCAACGGCTCCGCCCCCGCCGATCTCACGGTCACCTCGCTCACCAGCGCGCTGCCGCACAGCTGGACCAAGCAAGAAAAGAGGTACGGCATCGTCTGACCGATTGCGCGTCGTGGTCCCGAAATGACGAAGGCGCCTCCGGCCAGGTAGTCCTTGCCGCCAGCGACGAACGACACTTTCTGTCTTCACCAACCAACATTGATCGTCTGACTGACTGGAGTCCTGAACGCTGAGCGCGTCCGGACATTTGAAAATACGCCACAGAGACCGGGCGCCGAAATGCGCCGCGTCAAGTCTCATCTCGCCGATCTGAGCGAGCCCTCAAGAATGCCAAGCGCGGCCGGAAGGGGGAATGTCCCGAGCGGCAAAGGGGGCAGCCTGTAAATCCCTGACTTACGCCTCCGTAGGTTCGAGTCCTACTCGCTCCACCACCCACTCTTGCGGAACTGCCTCTTTGCCGGCTGGGCAGAGAACATGCCATATTTCAATGACATGCGCAGATTGAGGGCGAATTGGCGGTCTCTTGGGGGCCACGGACTGCCGCGTATGCACGGATTCAGAGGCCCTGTCTCTCGCCCCCAAAATGGATTTTCCGTGCGGTGTCCACCGACTGCGGCGGAGACAGGTTCGCATATGGTAGAGACCTGGTTCGCAAGATTCGTTCTAGCAGCAATTAAGGTCTCGCGTGGAAAGCAATACTCCCTGCAGAATTCGGAGACCGAATGCGCCGGCACGAGATTTCTTAGAACCCAGGCTCTAGTCTGTCGACGGCACGGAGTGATGCTCGTGCGCAATACGCCAGTCGCCATCGACGTTCCGTAGTCCAATTGTGAGCCTGAAGAGGAACCCGCCTTCCTCCGGAGGACCGCTGAACGTGCCGGAGCCGCACCGCACGATGGCTACGGCGAAGGCGACATCTTCGCCGGCGGTAATTGCAAGCTCCTGTATATCGAACGCTTGTGACGGCTTGTGGTACCTGAAGAACAGATCCCATGTTTTCTCGTACTCGTCCATTCCTCGCGACTGCAGCGGCGGCGGGACATCGAACATCACGATGTCCTGCTCATGATGGGCAAGAATGCCGGCAAGATCATGCCGGCGGACTGCCTCTGCCCATGCTTCGATAACCGCTTTGATTTGGCTTTCGGCCTGTCCGCCTTGCTGCATCATGACTCTCGCCCGACTGTCTGCCTATGTATGTTCCTAGGACGAACGTCGGGGTGCAAATCCGACACACCGAATAGCTTTTTTATCGCCATTCACCTGATGGCCGCCAGCGACCCTGGCCTTTGGCTTCAATCAGCTTCCGAAGAAGCCTCCCCTCGTGTTCTTGCAGCACAAGGACGACGCGCTTCCAGAGCATGATCCGCAAAAGTGGCCCACGTTTGCGACAAGATCATGCGTGAAACGAAGAGACAAAGCTCACCCTCTGCCTCAGATTTCCCCGTAAAGGCTCCGGGTGAGATAAAGCTCCACATCGCCGGCTTTGAGCACGTCATTGATCCAATGGCGGCGCTCGAAATCGATGATGCCAAGCTCCCACACGCAGCCGGCCGCCGGATCGGCCACGGGTGTGAGGGTGTGCGGCTCGTCACGCGGGCTTGTGAAAACGCGTTGATGTAGCTCGTTCGCCGATTGCCACCAATAGATGAGAGCGATGCCGACGTTCGCCGCGTCATGCGCGATGACGAAACCGATGCCTGGGCGATCCCGATCGATTGGCGGCAGCACCTCGGCGGCGCGAGCCAGCGCCGCGTCGACGAGCTCGGGTCTCGGCACGCGACCGGGCGTGGCGATGCCATAGACCTTCAAGCGCCATTGGCCGAGCTCTACCCGCTTGATGAAGCGCAACGGGCGTGGCTGATATTCGTCGCCGAGGCGAGGCGCGGCTTGGTTCGTCGCAGAACGGCTTTGGTGATGATCTACGGATGCGGACATGGCGGTTCCTTTGGAACATCGATTGGCGTCTAGCGACGCCCGGTGAAGATGGCGAGAGCCCCGCTAACTGTGCCTAGGGTCTGCTTTTTGGCTTAGGCCGAGGAGCGGATTGATGCCAGCGGAGAGAGTTTCGATGCGCCATGCGCGCGAGATTTGCGTCTGGATTCTGCGGGGTTTCCAAGCACGAGATCGCGCCGGATGGGCTCGCGCCATCGGCGGTGCGCGAGACGCTGAAGCGCTTTGAGGTCGCATCAAGCATGACGGTTTCCGCCTGATCGCGCGGCGGGAGGGCGAGAGCGTGATCCTGCGGACGCGCGGCGGTTGCAACTGGGGCGGGTCGATATCCGCGCATCATATAGGCGATCCTGTCATTGCGCGTCGAGTCCATGAGTATCTCCGGGGGAAGTGCGTTTTCCAGTGACGGTCTCCAGGATTGTGGTAGCCTTGGCCGAATTCCTTGCCTGAAAGGAGAGGCGTTATGGGTCGAATTTCGGGGAGCATGTGGGCTGTGGTGATCGCAATCGGTTCCTATGCGGCGACGGGCAATTATTCCTTTGCGCAGGAGGGCCGCTATCAAATCTTGGCGGGTGAAAGTCCTTACAACAACGGGAGGAACGGTGTCTGGCCCTTGTTCAAGTTAGACAGATGGACCGGGGAAATGTGGACCTGCAGGTGGGATTGGTTGAATTTCCAATCTCCCCTCATTCGATGCACCCCGCTGACCGCAGTTAAAGGATCGCCGCCTATAGCTATCGACAGCTCTTCTAACTCTCCGCAATTCCAGATGCAGCTTATCGCCGGGGAAATCAATCGCACTCCGACCGTGATGAGATACAATATGAATACTGGGAATGGCGTGGTATTATGCGCCTGGAGTTTATATCACGCATGTCACACGGGGCCACAGTGATGTCGGCCGACGCGTTCGGGCCGCGGCCATGCAGCAGGGCCTCGCCGGTAAGCCCCCCTTCCGGGCGGGGCCTTCTTTTCCTCTGGAACCACGGGCTGATCGTAAGAAGGCTGCGCGCCGTAGCCGAACCCGTATTGACCTGAAAAGCTAAAGTTGTTCTTAATCGCCGTACGTCCCGGGGAACTGGCAATGGTCGGGCCATTGTCTCAGCGCATTGTAGAGAGCGCCATGCCTAAAGCTTCTGGCCATCCGCATGACAGGCTCAGCGCAAAGGCCGGCAGCTATCGCAACAAGGCAAAGGCCGCGCGCCGGCGAGCCCTGGCATCCGCGTCTAATGAAAACCGGCTTGGCCTGCTTGCCCTCGCTAAGAGCTATGAGGCGTTAGCCGGGGCTGTCCAGGGCATCGCCGGCAAGCGGGTGCCCCGCCAATCGTCCGACGAGCCAGAGTAATAGCGCAAGGGCTTACGCTCAGGCTCTGATGGCTTGCACGTGATCACATATTGGGATGGCTAGCGTTGTCGCTTTGCTCGATAGCTCCTTGGCCAGCTTCTGCGCTTTCCTGGATCGTCAATTTCACTGTTTGCGCGCCAACGTGCAGATCGACGGTCGTCACGCCCTCGCCCGAATCTCGAGCGTGCGTGGAGGATGACTTGGCGACCGGGGGCGGCATGCGGTGTGACGATAGCACCGTTGAGGTGGCGCGGGACAGCGAACGGCCGCGGGATACACCGGCTCGACAGTGCCGGCGCCGGCCATAGTTGTAAAACAGGGGCTGGATCGCTTGTTTCATCTTGCCCTTGGCCGCCTGTTGCCTAAGCGCGCCGGCTTCATCTGGGTCGCCCCCTCGCATGATTGTGAACCAAGAAGACCTCCTGCAAGGCCAAGGCGTTTTCAAGTGCGGCGTCCGCACGTTGCGTGCCCCAACTATAGACGGCGTCAAATACGGGCGCATCGACGTATCTCCGCCAGCGGTCGAGGATTTGACGCGTCTGCTCGGCCGTCGGCATAAGATACTGGCCGTCGTAGTCGTCCACCCAGTCGCCGCCGCCAAAGGATTGATAGAATGGAACCATGCGGCTAGGCGGGATGCCCCAGGACGTGGCCGCAGCAATGTAACGGTCGATCATGTCGTAGTCACAGCCGTACAATTCCGTCCGGCACGGGTAGGGATCAAGCCCGAACAGATCGATGTGTGAGTTGGTGGGATTGTAAGAATTTTCGAACGACGGCGTCTTGGACGAAGTGAGGTTCATCAGGACGATGAATGTCTTGGCTCCAGGCATATACCTGTGGACCCAGTCCGACTCGGCTTTCAGGTGATCCGGAGTGCAGGGGAGGGATAGTTTGCCTGACTCGACAATATTTCTCGGATCCGGGTCGTCCATAAGAAAGAAGCCAAATACTTTTGGATTGCCAATATATGGCTGCACAGCTCCACGAAAATTCTTGTCAGCGCCGTTGCATTGGCCGATCCAAACAAGCCCCTTCACGTCCACGCTCAGGGAGTTGAGTTGCGTCACGTTGCTCACGTCGGCCAAGTTGAAGCCTACTTTACCTGGCAGGTACTGGCCATCCGCGCCGAAATTGCCATTTGGGGCATAGTGGAGCGGCTCGGCTGATGACTCTGGGCTGCCATCAGCCAGGACGAAGGGTGGCCAAACCAGCACACTCAAAGCCAAAGCTGTTATCGCCGAATACCGAAACTCAGAGGTGGTCGGTACCGTCATCCACATAGTCACTTGAGATCCGATTTCGATGCTATCGAGGGCGATTGCCGACACCGTCGGTCAGGCGCAGTGCTATGCTTTTAGCGATTTGCGCTACCTCTAAACCGCAATTCGCCGCTGGCATTATCAGTCAACCCGCGAATCCGTCGCGTCCATCAGCCGAGAGTTATAAAGACGCCGTTATTCCGTCCGATGCGACGTGGGAACCGCGGGTGCCCAAGCTGGAGGTGCGGAAGCCAAGGCTCGCCATCTGATTAGAGCTGTTCGAGACCTGCAACACTCCGTTCGAGGGATCAAAGTTCAGCGCCGTGCGCAACTCAGTTGCCAAACCGACTTGATCGGGACATCCCCGCTCCCAATCTGGCGTAATTTGGCGTCTCGGACAAGCATTAAGGTGAGGTAATTATTTATTGGTATTATGCTGCAAAAAGATGCATCAAATACTTCCCCGCCCAGCAACGCGGACCGTTGGTGCCGGGATTTCGGCCAATCGGATCGCGTCTGTCTTTTAGAAATCCTCCGGTGGGCATTGTTACATCAAGCAAGTAGAGGACAATTCAGCAGCCTAGATCGACGGCCTAAGATATTGGAGTCACTCGTTTCACTTTCAAGCAAGTAATAACAAGTAAAAACACGTTCCCGTGGCAATGCCGGTAAAGGATCAAACTCTCGCCAAAATGCAGGGTATCACGAGTGGGCAAGCACCCTGACCCACCCTACACCACGATGAAGGGATATCCGGTCGCTCCTTTTGATGCCGCCCATGTTTGACTGAGCACCCCTACCGCGAACTACGCTCGCATACTGTCCGGCAGAAAAGCGGACCCGACCGCCACTGCGATGGCCACAACACCCCTTCCAGTGCAGATGATGTCACGCCCGGAGAGAGGCTGCGATCAAAGTGCGCTCGATACCATTCGTAGCGCTTTGGCAACCGCACCACTGCTGCAGGCCCTCCCCGATAGAGCTCTCTAGTTTTCTTCCAGCATTCACCTCGCCGCCAGCCGGCACGGATCGTGCCACCCGCTTTGAGGAGGGCAGACTGTGTCCGTTTTGAATACGTCCGGACTAGAGATTTGGCTCAAAATGAACCGCAACATGGCGCTGACGCTCCCGGCTCGCCGGCCGGCGCTGATCGCGCGTTCAGATCGGCGTTCGCCACCGCGCTGGTCGGGCCGAATTTTCTTGCACTAGAGGGCCTCAAAGTAATTTTGACCGCGACCGGGTTTCGCATCGTGGCTTCAGCTGCTCGCGTTACCGAGCTTGTTTTTGACCCCGAGCAGCAAAAGCCAACCGATCTTGCTGGTTGTCCATGCTGGTGATGATCTTCGCGCCACAATAAGCCAGATAGAGCTATTCAAGGCGCGGCACGAAAGTGGGCATGTCGTCATACTGGCCGATCCTGGCCAGCACAGCGGAATCCCGGCGGTGTTCCGAGCCGGCGCAGATGGTTATCTGTTCATGGGGCCAACCACGGAGCAGTTCATCAAAGCTCTCGAATTGGTGATGCTCGGCGAAACGGTCATGCCTGAGTGTACTTTTGCCGCTCATCCTGGATCGCGAAGACGAGGCAAAACCGGTCAGCGACTAACGAGAACTTTGCACCCCAATTATCACACCGGCAGAAAACAATTCTGCGCCATTTGGCTCAAGGCCAAGCCAACAAGGTCATTGCAAACAAGCTCGGTATCGCAGAAGCCACCGTCAAGGTTCATGTCAAGTCAATCCTCTCGAAGATCGGCGTGCTTAATCGCACGCAGGCGGCGATGTGGGCGATGAACAATGGCTTGCTCGTTGACGAGGCAGTCGACACAAGCAGGTCACGGGCTACGACGGGCAGTGCTGCGGCGCGAGGCTTCTTCCGTGCGGCTTCGCAGGCTCGGGACTGAGCGTCGCGGATATGCGCCAAATCCGAAGCGCGCTCGATGCCAAGATGCCGTCATCCTTCACTTAGGACGGCTCTTTAGGAATAACCGCCGCCCTCGTATTGGTTCAGCCATCCGCCTCTCAGAAAGGGCGGGAGGTTTTTTACGCGCACATGCCGAGGAATTTCGGTTGCTGGTTACGCTCCTGCAAGAGGTGCACGTGTACCGCGCGGGAGCCGAGAATGGACTTATTCGCGCGTGGCAACCTTCAGCCAAATCCCCCGTATTGACCCCGTTTCGCCCGCCCGAGGCGGACCGCGAGGCGGACCTATTTTGAGCCTCGCTCGGTCGGCCGCTGCGGTGGCCGTGTGCCCTGCGCTGGAGTTCATGTGCCGCGCACGACGGGTGATTTGTTCGTCAATCATTGGCTAAATGACTTGTTTCCATTTTGCATGCGCGGCTCACCCGTCTTAAATCCTCGCTTGGATGGATGGAGAACGTTGCCCCCATTGTGCAGCACGCCACAGCGGGGTGCGCCCGGATGCTCCACGCAAAACGGTGCAGACCAAATGTAAAGCGTGTTCGACGCCAGCGCATAGACGCGGCCCGTCGGCCCGATCGCCGCGCTCGATAGGCCGCCGCCCGCCCAATCATACTCACTGATGAAGGCTAACGACTTGACATCATAGCTGCGCAGAGAACTCGCGGTCGAGATGAAGATATCGTTGCGTGAGATCGCCGGCGCGGCGATGGTTTCCCCCCCGTAGCCGATCGTGGCCAATGGCGTCTGCCCGTCCAGAACGTGCAGGGCCCAGGGCGCGGCAAAGACGATCCTGCCGTCGGCGGTGTGAGCCGGCATCGATGCCACATCGAAATTGGCGTTGGCGACCTGGGTCTCAAGTGGGCCGGTGAACAGCAGATGGCCGTCGTCAATCTTCACCTTGTTGTCATCAAGATGCATATCGCGCTCGCCGCTGACGCTTTCGCCATTCGGGAGCACTGTGGCGCCGGTGAGCGCGACCATTCCGTCCCGATCGAGGTGCGAACGCACGGTGAAGCCGTTGGCCGGGTTGAAGCCCAGGTGAATGACGGAATGAAAGGCGTCCGTCGCAACGATGTCGGTGCCGGCCAGTGCCACACCCGGCATCGGCAGGGCGGTATTGTCGGGCAGATTGTCGGGACCGGTCCCGAGGCGTGGAGCGAAACCAAACGGCCAAGACCACGTCAATCCACTGTCGCCTGTCACATCTCCGTAGTTCAGCAGGCCGAGCCGGATGTCGCCGACCAGCGCTCCTCCATTGGAAAAGCCGATCAGCCGCGTCTCGTATACAGATCGACCGGGATAGCCGGCGGTAATCAGAATCGTTGTGGTGCCTTCCTGATGCAGGACGTTCAGCGGAGAGGAAACCACGCCCTCATCCGGGCCTACGGCGATGCTGCCATGGTCTGGCAGTGGCTTCGCCCATCCGACCCCGCCACCCGACGTGAAGCGATAAAGGCGTGTCTCACGATGTTTGACCGGCGGATTCACCCGGTGGTCGGTATATTCGTAAGTGCTGATCACATAGACCGCCCCATCGGTATCGACGACCGGCGGCGCCTTGATCGATTCGCCCGGCCGGTCGAGCGCCCGGTGCCAGTAGGGGCTGCCGTCGGAGTGTAAGGCCCAGAGAACGCCCTGCTCGTTGCCAAGGTAGACTGTGCCGTCCGGTCCTATCACCGGCCCGACCCCCGAGGCGAAGCTGCCCATGCCCTGTTTGGTGGCAAGCGGCTGCCGCGCTGCATCTGTCGCGACATCTGCAAAGCCTGAATTGGCAGCATCACCATGCGCGTGATCCCAGCTCGCCGCTCCCGCTGGCGCTGCAAGTAACCCGGCGCAGATGATCGCCGTTGCGGTACCCGACCAGCCAAAGCCGTGTTGCGGCCGGCACGTCGCGTTCGTTAATGCAGTCAGCATGGTGATTGCCCCGTCATGCAGTTGTGAAGTGGTCACACGGCGCGCAAACAATTCCCGCTGGCGCCCGTGCAATATTGGCAACAGCTTCGCATGCTGTCCGTTGCCTGAGCGGGGAAGCTGATCCAAACCAGCGCGGTAGCGCCTAGCATTGAAGCAACACTCGCATCGGAGCCTCCCTCAAGGAGTTTGCCCTATGAGCATGATAGCGCTCTCACCCGCCGTCGTAACAAATCCTTTTGAGGCATGGTTACCGTGAGCTGGGCGTTGCTCATGCCTCTCAGCGCCTCAATGCCGCGAGACTTGCATCGGGCTCCAAGCGCTTGAATTGCGCGAGTGCCGATCTCCTGCGCCGTCAGCTCACGGGCGATGCGTCACTACCACAAGCTCAGACCAGTCGCCTTGTTATTGCGAACCACGTCTCTGCCGTATGCGAACCTGCCTCAGTCGCAGTTAGTGAACACCGCGCGGAAATGCATTTTGAGGTGGAGAGACAGGGCCTCTGACTCCGTTCAAACGCAGAACGCGGAGTGCGTTTCCTTGGCCCCGCGTGGGAGGAGGCCGAAGGGCATCTTTTCCGGAAGGCGTCCGAGGCGAGGCGAGTTGGTCAATATCGATCACCAATTCGCGGGCAACTGCGCAATGTTATGCCCATCCATTTTTCCCGAGCACACAAGGCATGTCGCTGTTGGACCGGGTCACGCGCGAAGCCGCCGAGCATGCACCTCGCCGACGTGGCCATCCTATTATGCATACGAGTTCAACCGGTCAAAGCGGCGCGCCGTCATGCGCTTCGCCCTAGCTCGACAGCGAACGCCGATTGGTTCGGCAGAGCGACGGTCCGCAAACGAATGCCACTACGACTTCATTTGGAGCGAATGCCCACTTCATTTCGAATATCCGAAGCTGCCTGTCCGCTCTCGGCCAAGAGCGACCGGCCCGAATACAGTTGCTAATTTAATGTCCGCTTTGGGTCAAAAGGCATCATCGCAGGGTGATCGGTGCATGTCCGCTTCACTCATGATAAAATATTTCCCTTCAAAGCGTATCCGTTATTCTGGTTTCCATGAGAAACGATCTTGCGCTTAAAGCGCGAAAAGCCGCGCGGCGGTTCTCATCGACAAAATCGTTGCCAACAACGCGAGGCCAGGACTACCCTCCTGCCATGAACCGGCAAAGCCGTCGGCTATCTGGGAAGTCGGGCGAAAACTCTCCCTCGAGGGATATTCCACGGAGGCGCCTGTGAATACCGAAACTGCCACGCGAAGCGACTTTGATGCACTGACCGCGCTCAATCGCGACTACATCAATTCGGTGCAGCATGGCGACGTGCGGCGGTTCGACGAGATTCTGGCCGATGATTTCCTCTGCTCGAACCCCGACGGGTCGCTGGTCGACAAGACCAGCTTCCTTGCCCAGACGGCACGGCCGGTGACAATCAGCGGGCTCGCGGTGCAGGATGTCCAGCTGCGCATACTCGGGGATGTCGCGATCATCCACGCACGCACCCACTACCAGACGGCGGATGGCGAGCAGCGGAACGGGCGCTATACCGATGTCTGGGCGCGTCGGAATGGAACCTGGCTGGCGGTGGCCGCCCATGTGACGCGCTAGGGCGGCTCGATGGATCATTATTTCATTGGCCTGTGCAGCAATGTGCGGCACGTCAATTCCACGCGAGTTCGAATTGGGGGAATACGCCGACGTCGCACGGGTCGGTCCACTGACGGCGGGCCCGCCCGGCGCAAATATTGTTATGCCCGGCTAGGCAGATGCAGCTATGACTATCTATTGTTGCCATGGCGGTCATGGAGCTGCCCGTTGGGGCGGACTCTGGCGGTATTTCTGGTCGCCGTTCTCGCGCTTGCCCGCGTCGGTCCCGCGGCGGCATTCAGCGCGCACCCCACCAAGCCGATCGAGGAGCTGCTCGACAGCAGCGATCCCTACCAGGCGTTCGACATCGTCGCGGGCTACAACTTGGAACGCACGCGGCGGGCGGGCTTCGCCCATTGCCTCCCCGAAGTGCTGGTCAGGGTGTCGGGCGAGCCGCGGCTGGAACACGATCCCCGGGTCGCGGATCTCGCGGCCCATGCGGATGCGCTTGTCGCCTCCTACGACTATTCGGACTTCCTGGTGCGCATGGGCCCGGTGCACGACGACCAGGGCACGGGGGACGAGCGCCCCTACGACCTGGTGGTGCGCTTCGACCATGCGAAAATTGACGCGGTGCTCAGGGATCTGAGAACGCCGCCCTGGCGGGGCCCCCGCCCGCAGGTGGTGCCGGTGCTCGCGGTCAAGGGGTTCACCGGGACCTATCTGCTGAGCACCGAGCTGAAGGCCGGCGCGGCGCAGCGCGGCTCTCTCGCCGCCGCGGCAACTGAGTACGGCCTCCCTCTGCGCGTGCCCAGCGAGGCCGAGCTCGCCGCCTGGGGTGTGCCGGCAGGCGGATTCCCGAGCCCGCGCTCGGAGCCACAGGAGGGGCGCGCGCTCGTCGCCGGCACGCTCTATTTCGACGAGGCGAAACCCGGCTGGATAGGATCCTGGCGGATGCGCTGGCGCGGTGCCAACTTTGCCTGGGGGATCAGCGGCGTGAGTTACGACGAAGCATTCCGCTCCCTGATGCGTGGCGTGGCGCGCGTCGCCTCGGGTCACGGGGCCCCCGATTGAGACGGCGGCGAGCTGGTCAACCGAAACTGGAAGCCGCCCGGTACAGGAGGGCCACTGACTGTGGCCGACGTGGCGCGCGGGCATGGACGTCTATTTCTTAAACGTGGCGCGCACGGTGCGGCTTGTCGCGCCGATCATAAGATCGGCCCCGCCCTGAGGCGTTAAAGCATGTAGGGGTTAAAACAGGCCAGTAAGATCTGCCCCAATGGCTGCCCGCGATGGTAGGCCGTAATGGGCATGAGCGGCGTCGGACAGCCCCGTCAGGAAAATGAAATCCAGCTGCAACCTTGCGGCCGCGTTATTTTGGCGCACTAACTCCGCAACGGGGTCTGGCGGCAGGAGGCGCGGACCCTCGATAACCGGCAAGTAGTAGCCGGGCGAGGCAAGGGCGCAGGATATCTTTGCGGCAAGCTGCGCATTCTCGGCGATCACAAGCGACCGCGCAATCAGAGGACAAGTTATTGTCATGCCGGCAGCATCGCTTTGGAGCATCTATAACTCGAAAATTGCATGGACCTGGGCGGGAGCCATGCAGCAAACAATGACAACATGCGAATGGGCGCGAAGGACGGGCGGAACTTTTCGCACGACCCTAAGTCGCAAGTGGGCTGCCGCTCGCCAAGCGATAGCAAGGCGAGATCACGACATGAGAGATTGTCGACCCTGTGAATTGTCGAAGCGGGGTGCGTAGCATTTCTTCATGTTAACGGGGATATGGTGGTCTCGCCAATGGAGGCTCACATCGTTGGGACGCCGGAGTGCCCCGCGCAACGCCCGGCGTTGTTTCAATGGGTCGATTTCTGTCCACGGTCTCCTGGGTCAAAACCTGTGCCACTCTTTGCGGGTCGATGGGATCGAGCATGATCAAGCAGAGGGAGGGGTCAATGAGAATGTTGGGTCTCGTCCTGCTCTTACTCGCGTTCGGCCTCACGGCGGCCTTGGCGCAGCCCGCCCCTGAGCCAGAGGCGGTGGCTTTTTGCTCCAAGCTCACCGAACAGCCTACCCACTTGGGGAAGATGTCGCCGCCTGCACAAGCCCTGAGCCCACCTGAAACGCCCGCGAGCCCACCTGAAACGCCCGCGATCTGCATCGAAACGGTCAGCCGTTATCTGCGCCACGAGCCGCAGCAGTTTCCCGTCTACAAGACCCCCGACGCATGGGTTCGTATTTTCTGGGCCTGCGAGTGGGCCGAGAAAGCGGGCCAGGAGCCAAATGCTATGGCCTGCAGCCTGCTTCATTTGAAGGCGCTGAAGGAGAAGCCACCAGCCTCGTAAAGGAAGCGCTTTCGCGCGCGCAGCACGCGCGGATTCTCGCCTGCCCGTCGCGTTGCGAACACGTCGCACCGCTAGCCTCTAGGTCTCTTCACTTCGTGATCCTTCAGTATTGGCCGGTTCGGTGAGTCTCACCGGAGCCGCTCCGCGGACAATCTGGACTGTCGATCGTTCGCCGACACCTCGAGGCACCAAAGCCATGACGTCCTTGCGTATACTACCAAGGAGCGTCTCGGAAGGATTGTCATCGTCGCCGGCAGCTTTCTTTAGTTCTTCATTTAGCACGTTTGATCCGCTGATGTAATTTCGTGATCGGTCATTGCGGATATCGCACTCCGCACCTTGTTCTTCAGCGGCTCCTGCCGAGCACGCTCCGGATCAATTGTGAGAGGGTGCGTACTCGGAGCTTTTCCATGATGCTGGCGCGGTGATGCTCGACCGTGCGAGCGCTTATTTCCAACTCGGCCGCGATAAGCTTGCTCGATTGCCCTTCGGCGAGGCGCGTAAGAATTGACGTCTCGCGAGGCGTCAGTGTCTCAAAGAGAGCCTCGTTTTCCGCCGCCGCGACCGCCCGCTGCCTCGCATCCGCCGAGCGCCGCCAGGCTTCGCGCACGCTGTCCAAGAGTTCGGCCGGATTGAATGGCTTCGTCACAAAATCCATGGCTCCGGCCTTCAGTGCCGCGACGGCGAGCGCGATGTCGCCGTGCCCGGTTATCACGACGATCTTGGGCTCGGCTCCGCGCGAAAAAAGGTGCCGTAGCAGCGCGAGACCATCCATTCCCGGCAAGCGCACGTCAACCAGGAGGCACGCCCCTTGGTGGTACCTCTGTTCCTTCTCCAGGAAGTCTTCTGCGTTTCCATAACCGCGCGCTGGCAAACCGGCACTCTCGAGAAGGAGCAGGAGGGCGTCCCGCATCGCGAGATCATCCTCGACGACATGAACCACATGTTCACCGAGCATCGACACGCTTGCGATCGCGGGGCAAACGGAAGGCGAAATGCGCTCCATTCGCGCTCGTGCGCTCACACCAAAGCCTGCCGCCATGGGCTTCCACGATCTGCCGGCTCAGCAGCAGCCCTAATCCCATTCCGCGAGGTTTGCTGGTCGTGAACGGCTCGAACAGGCGCTCGGCGATCTCGTCGGCGACGCCCGGCCCGTTGTCCTCGATATCAACGCAAATCTCGCCGTTCGATTGGCATGTGCGGACCCTGACTTGCTTTTGCCCTGAACTGCGCTCAGCGGCCGCCTCGATGGCGTTGCGAACGAGATTCACGAGAACTTGCTCAATCTGCACACGATCGGCCAGGATCGCCGTCTCGGATTGGGCTTCGACCCGGATTTCCACCTCGTGCACCCGAGCCTCGTCGACGAGCGCTCTCGCCACGCCGCGGGCCGCATCGCCGAGGATGAGTGGAACGAGCTGTGGCTCGCCGTTCGTGAGAAAGGCGCGCAGGCGCTCCACGATGTCGCCGGCGCGCAGCGCCTCCAATTCGATCTTGGCAAGCGTTTGCGTCAACAGTCCGTTCGCTTGCGGTCCCGGGCTCGGCAGGCGCTGGCAAGCGTGCGCATAGGTTGCAAGCGTCGCGAGCGGCTGACTGATCTCGTGAACGATGGCGCTTCCGAGCGCGCCTGCCGTCGCGAGCCTCGTCATGCGGCCGAGTTCTGCCTGTTGCTGCCGCAATTTCAGTTCGGCACGTTGACGTTCCATCACCACGGCGCCGAGCACGAGGCCGGCCACCGCGACCACAATCGAAAAGATTTGAAATTCAAGGAAATATGAGGCCGGATAGGCGAGAAGGGTGATGAGGGCAACGATCGCTAATTGTTCGATAAGGATTGCCATGGCGCACCAAGGCAAGCCGTGGCGAACACCGATCCAGATGACCGGCAAGAGCAGAAGATAAAAGAATTGATCCTCATCGGGAGGCGCCACCGCGAACACGACCCAAAGCGCGAGAGCGAGGCCGAGGATGAAAGCTCCCGGATCGAGAAGGCGCTCGCGCGCGGGGATTTCCTGCCACCGCTTCCAGGCAATTGGGGCGCTCATCAACACTGGAAAGAGTGCCACGATGCCGGTGATGTCGCCTACCCAGAAATAGCGCACCGTGTCGGAGAAATCCTTGGCAGGAACAACTCCCATTAGAACGAGCGCCCCGCCAGCCACCCAGGCGATCGCAAAAACTCCGATCGCGATGATGCCCAAGAAGCAGCTGACGTCGCGCACGCTCTGTAAACCTTCATCGGCGCGGGTGAAGGCTCGAAGCAACAGGGCAACCCCGGTGTAACCCGCCGCGATGATCCCGTCCAAGACAAGAGCCGGCATCACCCAGATGGAGACGGCCCCATTCAGCACATCTCCGAGAACGGCCGCGACGAATAGCGCGGGCGCGAAGCGAAAGCCGTTGATGAGAAGGAACGCCAAACTGCAGGCCGGCGGTGGATTCCACAATGTAAAGCCGATCTTCGGCAGCGCTTGGAGCAGGCTGATGCGGTCGAGAAAAACATAAAACCCGACGTAGACGCAAAGCACGACAAGCGAATTCGGCTCGCCCCAGGCCCTCGCCTTTGTTCCACTCATTGCCCGACGCTCCGGCTGCCGGAGAGCATAGTCAATGCATTCATGCACCACGGCAGCAAGTGCCAAGGCGGATGGCAAAACGCAAGCGGGTCACGGGTCGATCGTGGAGGTAGGTAGAAGTACCCATAGACGCGGTTTCCACTCCTCCAATACATGAATTGTCGCCTGCCGCCGAAAGGAGGTCCGTTCGCCCGCAATTCTACGCCGACTGTAAATTGGGGACCGGCCTGATCTATCGAGAATGTGCGCAGATGTGGTTCGGGAAACGGACAAAGCTGAAGAACGACCTGACGCTGATCGCCAACAGGTGGCTCGCGGCGCACGACATGGAGCCTTGGGTGCTACCAAGTTTGTGGTGCTACAGCTCGGGTGATTACGTCGCCTATAAGATCAATGGGTCGATGCTTGGCGATCGTTTCTTGTTTTCAGGTCCCAACTATACTTCTTTGCGATTCATCTCTCTCGAAGATCGCTCAAAGAACACGACGATTGCGGTCACGCGGTCTGATACCGGTCTCTACACGGACGACAGATGATCAGCCTCGAACAACGTCGCGCATCCTGGCGGGAGTCTCCAACGAGATCCGTTCCGGAAAGAAGCTAAAGCCAAGCGGATCGAAGGTGCACCAGAATGGACAAAGACAAGGCGATGGCTCTGTTGCACGCGAGGAATGCGGTAGTGCACGCTTTGCGCCAAGTTGAAGCCGCGCATCTTGAGGTTGAAAGCGTTGGATATTCGGCTGCTTTTTTCTCTAGGATCAAAACTGATTTGGGGATGTTGGCGGGGCGCCTTCACGGTTCGGTGCATAAGGAATGGCGTGGGCGGGAGGATGGCGGACTTGTCAGGTCGGGCACCGCTTCAATGATGCCAATCTCTGATCGCAAAGCCAAATCCAGCTGATCATCATCTGCAAGCTGCCGAGCCAAGCTGCCGAGATGCCCGCAGGGAAGAATGATGCCGTGCTGCGCCAAACGCGCAACCGCCGACACTGTTGACCCGTCCGCCTTGAGATCGTCGCCTTATCATCCCGCCACGAACAATGTCAGGAACGAACGGAGGTAATCTTCTTGGTTTCCTGAGGGGAGTTCTTACTTCCGGCGCTGTAGCGGCAATCGGGTGGTTTATGAAATGATCATCGGATTCCCGCGATAGACGACCTCTCTTCCGCTTGTGAGCCGACTGGCCCTCCCGCTATTCGCGCCGCGGCGAATCGGCGTGTTTGCTAATCAGTTTAAACACGGATGGAACAAATGAGCCGCGCGATTTTTCTCGTTTTCGCTACATTGGTCATCATTGTCAGTCCGCTCTCCGGGCCGGTCTGCGCAGCTTCGAGAATCATGACGCTGCTGGACACCAATAACGATGGGACCATAGACATGGATGAGGCGAGTGCTGCGGCAAGCGCTTTCCTCGCAGAGCATCAACAGGACAGGAAAAAGTATCTCAAATTAATTGCAAAATCGTTCAAGGCCGCCGATCTGAATGGGGATGGCAGGCTAAATGAGCAGGAGCTACACGCACCGGAGGGCAAGATTTTCAGCACGCTTCTGGGGCTGTGACAGGAGCTTATCCGTCGCACGCCTGGCCTTGTGAACCGGGTCTCTGTCATATGCGAACCTGTCTCAGCCGCAATTGGCGGAGACTGTGCTGATTCCGGGGCGCGCGATGGCTATCGTGTCACGGCTGCCTGCCTGGCCGAATTGCCTGCGCCGACCAGAGTCACGAAGCGGGGTCCTCACCAGGAATTATGCAGTGGACAGTATTCATAGGCACGTAGTCGAGAACAAAATCGCCGTGTTCTGGGGAAACGAAAAATATCTCGACACCCTCAACCGGCGCCTCTTGTATCCGCAGCTCGACCTTAAGGTTCTTTTGGGGGACGTGCAGATCGATTAGATGCGAGCAAAGTCGTGGCCCGTATCTCCCCAAAAAGGCACTCAGCGCGGCCTCCGTGGTTTCTCCAGCGGCATGTGCCTCCCGGAGCACAGATTTAGGAAGAACGACTGAGACCTCGCCAGCTGCACCTAACGTGATCGACGGGCTGCCGTGTCTGGCTGACGACTTTTCGCTCCAGGCGTCGTCAAGCCAATCTGCCTCAGCAACACCCACCCCAGCAAAGCTTACCGCTGCGACCATAGCTACGGATGTTCCGAACTTCATAAATGCACCTGTTTCGACCGAGCGGGGATTTGTCGCGACAACGAAACTTGAATCGAGGCTCAACGCAAACAACAGCGCCTTCTCGGCCTCATTGATTGAGGCGACGATGGAGGTAGATTATCCGCCAGCTCACGTCCGGATCGGCAGTCAGGGCCTCCTTCCCACCGGCCAGTCGGGTTGTGGCCAATGGGCGAAGGTACGCGAGGAGCGGGAACAGCGTCTATGGTCTGCTACCGCAACGCTATTCGCAGAATAGGCCAGAACGCGTTGCGCGGTCTTTGTATATTCCGACTGTGGTGCCTCAAAGGGCTTAAGCAGCTCTTGGGTTGTTCCGATCAAGATGCCGGACTTTGCCAGCAATACGCAACTGGCGCCACGGCATTCATGAACCAATTCGCCGACAAGGCAGCGTTATTCCGTGAGGTAATCGAGGTCGTCGAGCAGGATGTGATGGGGCGAATGGCCGTCGTGGTGGCCGAGTCCGGAGCCACCACACCCACGGAGGCGGTCCGCGCTGCGGTCGACGCGTGGCTCGACGTCTCCGGCGACCCCGAAGTGCGCCAGCTGATCCTGCTGGATGCACCCAGCGTGCTCGGCTGGGCAGAATTCCGCGATGTCGCCCAGCGATACAGCCTGGGCATGACCGAGCAGATGCTCACCGAGGCCATCCGGGCCGGCGAACTGGCCGAGCAGCCGGTGCGGCCGTTGGCGCACGTGCTGATCGGAGCGCTCGACGAGGCGGCCATGGTGATCGCGACCGCCGACGACCCGAAACGGACCCGCCGGGAAACCGGAGAGGTGTTGCACCGGCTCATCGGCGCGATGTTCGCCGCGCGGTGACCGCCACCGGTAGCGCTCGCTGAACGAAACCCTCAGGGCCCGAACAGCTTCCGCTACCTTCCCTGAACTTCTGCGACGCCCGCGATGACGCCCTGGATCAGCCGGTCCAGATGCTCGGGATCGGACACGGCCGGGTGGCCCGCGACGAAGGTCAGCATGATTCCGTTGATGAACGCCAGCGTGGCGATCGCCTGGTCGTCGACCAAAGCCGGATCCGGTGCGCTGCCCGCGTGATGCCATTGGGTAACGACGTTGCGCGCCAGGGCGTAGAGCCGGTCCGCGGATTCGTTGAGGGCCGCGGCCAGTTCAGGGTCCCGGCCGGCGAGCAGCGCGAGCTCGTAGCGCGCCTTGGCGCGGGTCAGCCAGGGTTCGCTGTTGACGTACATGACGATGCGGGCCAAGCCCGCGGTGCCGGTGAACTGTGTCCCGTGATCCTCGGCGAGTTCGGCCATCATCGAGAAATCGGCGACGTCGAGTTCGGCCAGCCGCGTCGCCATGGCGTGCATCAGCGCCTTGCGCGTCCGAAAGTAGAACGACGTGGTGCCGGCCGGCACGCCGGCGTGGTCGTCGACTTTCGGGTGACTGACGCCGTGCACCCCGTTGCCGCCCAGCAGCTCGATCGCGGCGTCGGCGAGCTGACGGCGCCGCTCCGGCGCGTTGTGCTTTCTACGTGCAGCGATAGGCCTCAGTTTATCCGGCGGTCGTTAGAACTGACCGCAGTTCGGCGTGGTGGGTTCCCCGTGGAAGCGGGCGGCAACCCATTGCATGGCCGGTTCGCCGTCGACCAGCATCGGCAGCGCGTGGTTGATGACGAGCTTGTTGAGGAAGGGAGGCTCTTCGTTGGTGCGGAATTCCACGTCGGCGCCCTGGGCGCACCAGTCGCGGCCGAGCTGGTTCGCCGCCGTCCAGGGCACCAGCGGGTCGTAGCGATTGCTGTCGATCATCACCGGCGCATTGGGCTTGAAGCGCCCGATCCGCTGCGCGTCGAACAGGGTGTTGAACGGTTCCTCGTTGACCAATTTGTGGATGTCTTCGGTGAAATAGGGCTGCAGGTGGCGAAACATGAAGTCCAGCAATGTCTGGCCGACACACTGACGCGACACCGACTCCAGCATCGCCAGCCCGCGAGGTGTCATCTTGGAGCGAATGGTATCGGCGAACTCCGGGTAGGCTGCCATCACGCTGTTGAGCGCGTACCCGACGACACCGACCAGGACGCTGCCGTCGGCGTAGGGGAACAGTTCTTTGAGGTCGGCCGGCGGCGCCCCGGCATAGGTGCCCACGATATGAAGGTCGGGGGCATATTGCGAGGCGAGCTCCGCCGCCGACGCGGAAGCGCCACCGCCTTGTGAGTAGCCCCAAAAGGCCACCGGGCCATGGGGATCCAACGATGTGGCGGGCAGCCTCATGGCGGCGCGGGCCGCATCGAGCACGGCTTGGCCCTCGGCCACCCGGCCCACATAGGTGTGCATCGACGGGGTGCCCAGGCCCTGGTAATCGGTCATCACGATGGCGAAGCCACGGGCGACCATGGTGGCGACGAACAGCTCCTCGTAGTTGAACATGATGTCCCAGCCACCCGAGTAGTGGATGCCCTGGTTGAACATTCGCGACGGGGCGCACTGATTGCCCTGGCCCTGGGTGCCGGGTGCGTAACTGATCAACGGCCGCGGTCCGCCGCCGGGCCAGTCGTTGTAGGGCTCGAAGTAGGTGCCGGTGACCGCGATCGGGTTGCCACGGGTATCGGTGCTGCGGTACATGATCCGGGTGCCGGTGGCCATGATCGCGCCCAGTTGGCCGGAGGGCTCCAGCACCAGCCGCGACGGCTCGGTACGGATCAGATCCCCGGGCTGACCGGACGGCAGCGGATCCGGCGGGGTGTAGAAGTCCGCATACTGCGGTTCGTCCCCGCCGTCGGCCCGCGCGTTTGCGACTCCCACGAATGCCGAAGCAAATACCAGCAGTGCTGCGAAAACTCCCCCGGTCCGACGCATTACGGAACGGTAACAATCAGGGGGTCGCCGGCGGAAGAGTAATCTCTAAATTTTTAGAGATTAGCTTTCGCTACCGATGTTTCTGGCTGAAGAATTGCCAGATGGTGTCCGTGGCGTTCAGCGCCGTCGACGGCGCCGGAATTCCGGCGACCTTTTCCGCCAGGGGACTCGGCTCACCGCCGGGCCATTGATGGCCGGCCCCCGCCACCGAAATCAGCTCCACCGTGCGCCCGTCCGCGCAGCCCGCCGTCTGCGTTGTCACGTCGCCAGCGGTCGTCGAGTTCGGCGCTGAGCATCCGTCGATCGCGCGCCAGGTGGCGTTGACGGATTTTGCTGACGGGCCGTCGACGCGGGGGGATCCGTTGACCACGAGGGCTTTTCCGGGACCGCCGTTATACGGGACTCTGTCGTCGGCGGTGCCGTGGATCTGTAGAACCGATGCCGGACGTGCCGCAGAGCAGTCGGTCAGCAGCGTGCCGGCCACCGGGGCGATCGCCGCGAAAGTGTCGGACTGGCAGCCCAGGCGAAGCGCCATCATGGCGCCGTTCGACATGCCGGTGACATAGATCCGCTCGCGGTCAACCGGGATCTCCCGTTCGATGGCGCCGACCATGGCGCTGATGAATCCGACGTCGTCGGTGTTGAGGCGTCCGGGCTCGCCGCAACAGGTTCCAGCGTTCCAGGCACGGTTGAGGCCGTCGGGATAGGCGACCAGAAAATGTCCGTTATCGGCCTCGGCATCCCAGTGGTAGGAACGCTCGGCCTGCGCGCCGTTGCCGAAGCCGCCGTGCAGCATCACCACCACCGGCACGGCGTCGGTCAGCCCCTGCGGCCGATAGAGGTGGAAGGTCCTGCTCGTTCCACCCGATTCGATCGTCTGCGTGGATTGTCCCACCGGGACCGACTGCGGGCCGGGGGTTCCCAACGCATGACCGCCGCCGACGCATCCGGCGAGTACGACAACGAGAACGGGCAGCAGCCACACGCTCGCGGTCCGGACCCATCCCCATCGCATGCACACAGCCTGGCACCGATCCGTAACTTTGACAAGTAACTTGTCATTCCCGCCGGGGGTGGCAGACTGATCGGCATGCGACACGGTCCGAATGCCGGGTGGAAGCCCACCGTGCCGGCGCTCGTGAACCTGGTCGCCGCCGCGGGGGCACCGCAGTTACGAGCGGCGTTCGCAGCGGCCGGCCTCGACGGGATCCGCCCCGCGCAATCGGTCGCCCTGGTGCCGCTGGCGGCGGGCGGACTGCACGCATCCGATCTCGCCGACCGCCTCAGGGTGAGCAGGCAGGCGGTCGCCCAGGCGATAGCGGCCCTGGAGCGCTGCGGCTACGTCACCCGGGCACCCGACCCGGTGGACGCCCGCGCCCGCATCATCGAATTGACCGCGCGCGGCCGGCAGGCGCTGCAGGTAATGCGTTCTCATGCAGTCTCTTTGGAGAGACGGTGGACCGAAGTGCTGGGTGAGCGACGGCTGGGGGAGCTGCGCGAGACCCTGGAGCTGTTGCTCGCCAGCGAGGCCGAGACGGCTGGCGGTTGACGTCGACCGGACACCATCGGATCCGGAGCGTTTGGCAGACCTAGGGTTTCAGTGTTCTTGCCGGATTGCCTGAGCCGCAGACGCCTTCGCGAACTGGCCGATCGTAGCGGCCGCCACTTCGGCGCCGTCGCATCGGCGGATCTGGTCACCGAAGATCCCAGCCGCTTCCCGGTAGGCGGGGTCCTGCAGCACCGCGCTGATCGCCGCGCGGATGCGCCGCACGCCGGCGTGTTTGCGCAACAAGATCCCCGCGCCGAGGCTTTCGACAGCAGCGCCAACGCGACGCTGGTCGATCAGCGTATTGGCGGGCATGATCACCAGGGGCACACCATAAGACAGCGCCCGCATCGCTGTGCTATGCCCACCGTGGCCGACGACCAGGGACGCGCTTGCCAGAACCTCGTCGTGGTCCAGCCAGGCGTGCATCGACGCGTTCGCCGGCACGCGTAGCCCGGATGCATCGATGGCTGGTCCGACCGTCACCGTCGCACGTACGGGCAGGGGTTCGATGGCGTCGAGAATCCTCTGCAACATGCGCCGCTGGCCCGCATAGGCGCAGGTGCTCAGGCTGACGAGAATCCGGGGCACCGGCTGGGGGGACGCCGCGGTCGGAATGCCTTGCCAGACAACGCCGACATGTCGGACCGGTGGGGCGCCGCGCATCGGGTCGAGTTCGGCGCGGGCGGTGACGATGTGCAGTGCCCCGGTTCGTTCCAGGCGGTCGGGCGGGGTGCCTTTGAGGCGCAGGAGCCATCCGATCGGCCCGGCGGCGAGGTCTTGGATGGTCCGGTGGAAGCAGTGCCCGAAGACCACTGTCGGGATGCCTTGCGCCGCAACTTCGTGAATGCCCGCAGTCAGTAGTACGTCGATCACCACCACATCCGTGTGGTGCCGGTGCGCGGCTCGCACCGCCTCGTGGCCCAGGCGGCGGTCCATTGCGACCCGGGTCATGCTGATCATCATGGGAAGCAGCGGCCGCTGCACCGTTGGGTCGAAGTTGGTTCCGGACGTGAATGCCTCGAACGGGAACCCGTCGGCCTCCACGCGCTGGCGGACGCCGTGGTGACCGAGGAAACGAACCTCGGCGCCGCGGGCGCGCAGCGATCGGGCGACTGCCAGCTGCGGCGGAATGTTGCCGCCGCCGTCGAACACGACAAACAGAATCTTCATGGCGCCACCTGCGCGTTGGCGCCCTGCGACACCGTGAGTACGCCGTCGATCATCAGCAGCATGCGGTTGTGGACCTCGGCGACGGTCAAACCCCGGTCGCGCCGGAGCAGCTTCCAGCTGTATACGTCGGTGGCCACGACGAGCGCATCGATGATCCGATCCCGATCCATCGGTTCGAGGGGCAACTCGGCGCCGAACACTTCCTCCACCCACTTGCGGTGCAGAGTTCGCCCGCTCTCGCACATCAATCGCGCTCGGGGATCGTCCTCCTCCTCGGCGAGCAAGCCGAGCACCATGTCCCCGCGACCCTCATAGTGCGCGATGAGTAGCGTGATTGCCTTTTCGGCATCCCCGGGTGGCGGGACTCTTCGGCCTGCACGGCTTGGCGGACCGCCAGATATGCCGCCTCGATGAGCGATTCCCGGCTGCCGAAATGCCGAAGCACCGTCTTCACCGTGACGCCGGCGCGCTCGGCTACCGCGCCGAGCGTGATACCCAGAGAGCGTTCCGCCACGACCGTATCGATGGCCGCCTCCACGATGGCGTTGCGGGTGGCTGCCGTCGACTCCCCGCGTGCCTGCATGTCGTAGCGCCGCTTTTTCGTGTCCATGGTGATGTACATCAAATCACCATTTGATGTCCGTGGCAATAGACATCAACTTGCGTGACTACGCGGGCGCCGAATTCAGCGTGGCGTGCCGCGTTGCAGTGGAAACGACCGAACTCGAGAAGGGCGGGCAGCGTCTGCGTCGTCTTTCGCCCCTACGGGGTCTTCAGAAAGACGTCGTTCAGCGTGACGGTGCGCAGGTTCCGATCGCGGATGAAGTCCACGAGTTGGGGATAGACGTGCGTCACCGGCAGATGATTGAGGTGCCCGATGACGATGGCTTGGGGCGTGAAGTACTGATCGGCCATCTGCACGATGTACTCCTCGGTGATCAACGTCGAATCCGACAGCGAGCCCGACCACAAGGTCGGTACGTGGTAACCGAGGTCAGCGGCCACCGCGTCCACAGCGGCGTTGCGCTTCGCGTACGGGGGCCGCCAGTATGGCTTCGCACCGATGCCGTAGGTCTTCTTCAGGAACGCGTCGTTGCGCGAGAGTTGTTCGGCTACTTGCTCTTTCGACAGCGTGGTCAAGTCCGGGTGTGACCAGGTGTGGTTGCCGAGCTGGATTTGCCCGCTGTCCACCAATGGCCGAAGCAGGTCAAGGTTGTTGGTCCACGAGTCGTAGATCCCGTTGACGAAATAGGTCAGCCGTATGTCGGTGTCCTTGGCGAATTGCGTGTAGGCCCGCACCACCTCGCTGTTGACGCCGTCGTCGACGGTCAGCGCGAGCAGGTCACCCTCGCCGGGGATTTTCATCAGCGCACCGCCGCCGGGCAACGGGATGCGGGCGCTGGGCGGCGGGGGCGGCAACAGGGCCTGCGGGGCGGTTGGGCCGGAGGTCGGTATGTCGGTCGCCGGGGTTTGGGCAAACGTGCGGGGCTGCGGATCGACGATGAGCCGCGCAGCGCCTACGCCGGCGACGACTGACGCGGCGAGCGATCCCAGGAACTGGCGACGGTTCATGGCTGATAAGCGAGGGCGTCGATCGAATGATCAGATGGTGACGGAATTAGCGAATTCGGCCCGAGTATTCGCCCGTTGATTGCGGCGCGCTGCGCATCAACCGGCTCCTTACAGGAACCGCCTTCGGTGCACAACATCAAAGCCACAGCCGCGAACCGTACCATTCGACGTTCCAATATGTCGGCTCCGTTACGGGAGGGTCAGCTGTGAATTGTTGCAGACCGCGGTCATCACCGGTGAAGGCAAGCCGACGAGCGAAAATTAATGCGACTCCCCGGCGGCCCGTTGCGGCAGCTGCACCGGTTCGGTATCGGGTGTGCCCAGCGTCGAGGCCAGCCAGGGCAGTGCTGTGGCAAACGCCTGAGCGGCGAACGGCCAGTCGTGTTTGCCCGGCTGGGTGACCACCGCGCAGGCGATGCCGTTGGCGGTCCCGACGGCACACAGCGAATTCGCCGCGACGTCCTGCCCTTCGGGGTTGGCCGCAGGGTCGCCGCTGGACGCAACGAGGGCGGGATTGCCTTCCGGCGCGACGTTGTGTGCACCGTCGGATCCCGGCACGTCGAACCATCCCGACAGGCCGTCGTAATGACCGTGCTTCGTCATCACGGTAACCGGGTCGAAGGCGGCCCAGGCGTCGTGATTGCCGCCGAACAACCGGGCGACGGTTTGATCCGTGGAGCCGCCGTTGGGTCCGCGATCGCCTGCGATGTCCACGAACGCGCTAAACAACTCCGGGTGCATGACGGCCAGGGTTATGGCGCAGGTACCGCCCATCGACCATCCGGCGACGCCCCAGTTGGCCCGATCAGCGCTGACACCGAAGTTCGACACCATGAAGGGCTCGACGTCCTTCGTCAGGTGATCGGCGGCGTTGCCTCGGGTGCCGTTGACGCACTCGGTGTCGTTGTCGAAGGAACCGGTCGGATCGACGAACACCAGCACCGGGGAGAACCCGTGGTGTGCGGCGGCGAAGTTGTCGATCGCGGTGAAGGCGCCGCCCGGGCCCAGCCAGTCGGCCGGGGTATTGAAGGCGGAGCTGACCATCATGACCGCCGGTAACCGAGGTGGCGGGTTGCTGTTGAACCATGCGGGAGGCAGATAGACCAGTTCCCGGCGGTGGGCGAAGTGAGAACGGTTGTCGTCGATGTCCACCGGCACCACCACGCCCTTGGTCGGCTTGGTCCCGGCGACCTGCATCTCGGTGACCCGAAGCCGGTCGATCTGGTCGGGCAGCGGCACGGACGTCAGTTGATTCCACGCGGCGAGTGCCGTGGGGAAGTAGCCCACCCAGCCGTTGAGGGCCATGCCCGCACACAGGACGCACAGCGGTATCGCCAACATCGCCACCCCGCGCCGCCACCAACGGATGCCGCGCCAGCCCACCAGGAAGACCGCGGCGGCCAGGCCGCTCATCGCGATCCAGAGCCACAGCGCCGTCGGTGCCGGGTCGCCGGCCACCCCGAGGGAGGTGATGTACCACCGGGCCAGCAGGGACACCGCGACGGCGGCGATCACCGCCACCGGCAGCACCCGCTTGAGCCAGCCTGGTGAGCGCCATTGGATCGCGACGATCAGCACGAGCAGCGCCAGCCCCTGCACGGCCGGCGGAAACCAGCCGTGCAACAGGTCCAGTTTTCCGAAGAACTGCTCCAACGGTCGTGACCTTCGCTAGATCGATCGCTGCGCGCGGGTGAGGTGAGTATCGAGGGGCCGGTCGGGGTCACCGAAGGCGGCGGCCGGACCAACTATCCCATACGATCGCGGCCCGTCAGGCGACCGTTTCTGCGTGTGGGCCGACCGGATGCGCGTGGCACGGGCTCCCCGGTTCATGCGTCTGCGATGACGCTGGTGAACGAGCGCAGCCGCAGGCTGTTACCGACGACCAGAAGACTGGAGGCCGCCATCGCGGCGCCGGCGAACATCGGGTTGAGCATGCCGAGCGCGGCTAAGGGGATCGCGGCGAGGTTGTATCCGAACGCCCACAGCAAGTTGGTCTTGATGGTGGCCAGCGTTCGCCGGGACAGCCGGATCGCGTCGACAGCGGCCCGTAGGTCGCCGCGCATCACCGTGAGATCGGCGGCCTGGATCGCGACGTCGGTGCCGGTGCCCATCGCCAGGCCCAGGTCGGCGGCGGTCAGGGCCGCAGCGTCATTGACGCCGTCACCGACCATGGCGACGACCTTGCCCTCGGATTGCAGGCGCTTGACGGCGGCGACCTTGTCGGCGGGCGTGGCGTCGGCGATGACCTGCGCGATTCCGAGTTTGCCGGCGATATGGGCCGCGACGGTGATGTTGTCGCCTGTCAGCAGCACCGGCGTCAGGCCCAGCCCGGTGAACTGCCGCACCGCCTCGGCGCTGGACGATTTGACCGTGTCGGCGACCACCAAGACGCCCCGGGCCCGGCCGTCCCAGCCGACTGCGACGGCGGTCTTGCCCTCGCTCTCGGCGCGGGCTTTGGCCGCGGACAGGGCGGCGTCGAGGTTCATTCCGCATTCGGTCAGCAGACCCTCGCGCCCGACGACGACGGCGCGTCCGTCGACCGTGCCCCGCACGCCCCTCCCGTTGATCCCGGTGAAGCCGGCGGGCGCCGGGAGCGCGCCGAGTTGGGCTGTGGCGCCGCGCGCGATTGCTTGTGCGACGGGATGCTCGGAGGCGTCCTCCAGGGCGCCGGCGTAGCGCAACAGCGTGGTGCGGTCGGTGTCGACGCCGGCAATCACGTCGATCAGGGTCATTTTGCCCGTGGTGACGGTGCCGGTCTTGTCGAGCACGATCGTGTCGACGTTGCGGGTCGACTCCAGCGCCTCGGGCCCGTTGATGAGCACGCCGAGCTGAGCGGCGCGGCCGGTGCCCACCAGTAGGGCGGTCGGAGTCGCCAGCCCTAGGGCGCATGGGCAGGCGATGATCAGCACCGCGACGCCGGCCGACAGGGCGGTCGTCAGCGCGAAGCCCGCCGAGAGCCAGCCGGCGAGGGTCGCTACGGCCAGCACTATGACGACGGGTACGAAGACTCCCGAGACGCTGTCGGCGAGGCGCTGTACCCGCGCCTTGCCGGATTGGGCCCGCTCGACGAGCTTTGCCATCTGCGCGAGCTGGGTGTCGTCGCCCACCCCGGTCGCGCGAACGACGAGTCGACCGCCGGCGTTGACGGTGGCACCGGTGACAGCGTCACCCTCGCCGACCTCGACCGGGACGGATTCGCCGGTCAGCATGGAGGCGTCCACGGCCGAGGAACCCGCGACGACGATCCCGTCGGTGGCGATCCGTTCCCCGGGACGCACGACGAATTCGTCGCCGACCGCGAGCCGGTCGATCGGGACGCGTGCCTCGACACCGTCGCGCAGCACCGCGACGTCCTTGGCGCCGAGTGTCAGCAGCGTGCGCAGGGCGGCGCCGGCCGTCCGCTTGGCACGCCTTTCGAAATAGCGGCCGGCCAGGACGAACAGGGTCACGCCCGCGGCGACTTCGAAGTAGACGTGGCAGGGGGAGCCGTCGCGCCCGACGGTCAGCTCGAAGTCATGCTGCATGCCCGGTTGGCCCGCCGTCCCGAGGAACAGGGCATAAAGCGACCACAGGAATGCCGCCAGGGTGCCGAGCGAGACGAGGGTGTCCATGGTGGCCACGCCGTGTTTGAGGTTGGTCCAGGCGGCCGCGTGGAATGGCCGGCCGCACCACACGACGATTGGCGTGGTCAGGGCCAGCGAGACCCAGTGCCAGTTGGGGAATTGCAGGGCGGGAAGCATGGACATGGCGATGACCGGGCCGGCCAACACGATCGCGGTGACCAGACGCCGGCGCAGCGAGGTCAGCTCGAGATCGTCGGGTGTCGCTGAGGCTGCCTGGTCGCGGCCGCGCTCGGGCCCGCGCGGTGCCAGGGCGGCGGCGTAACCGGCCTTCTCGATCTCGTCGATAAGAATTCGCGCGTCGTAGCCGGCGGGAGCCGTGGCGGCGGCCCGCTCGGTGGCGTAGTTGACCGTCGCTGCTACGCCGTCGAGCTTGTTCAGCTTCTTCTCGATCCGGGCCGCGCAGGTGGCGCAGGTCATCCCGGTGATCTCTAGCTCGATCGGGGGCTGGGCAGACGCGGTGGTAGGGAGGGCGCCCTCATTGATCTGTCGTGGGGGCGGGCTCATGCGACCAAGACGGCCTCATAGCCGGCCTCGTCGACCGCACCAAGGACGGCGTCCGCGTCGACGAGCTGCGCGCTGGTGACGACGAGGCTGCCGGTGGCGGCGTTGACGGTCACGTCGTCGACGCCCGGGATCTGGGCCACCTCGCTGCGCACTGCGGCCTCGCAGTGCCCGCAACTCATCCCGCTCACCCGATATTCGCTGGTGGGCATGCCGCTCCTTCTGTATCCCCCGGCAGGTCTTGACCACTCCATTCTGCCTGCCCGGCGGAGCTGCCTATTGCCGCAGGTGCGATCCGCCGCCGACGTACCAGACCTGACCGGTGATCCATTCGGCCTCGTCGGACAGCAGGAACGCGGTGATCGCGGCCAGGTCGTCGGGTTTACCCAGCCGAGTGGTCTTGCCGATCATCAGGAAGCATGCTGCGGTGCGAGGTCGTTCTGACGTTCCTGGATCTCGCCCATCACCACGCCGGGCATGACGTTCACCAATCAGGTTTCTGGCTAGCGCGGTTCGTGCCGTCGCCGGCGTGGGATCCGAACATTCCGGATCCGCAGAACTAGACGGATTACGCTGCCGGGTAGCGGAAGGAGACATCATGACCGTCACGGTTGTCGATCGAGGACCCCGACAGGTGAGCCGCAGGGTCGAGGTGGCCGCACCGGTCGCGGACTTGTATGCCATAGTCGCCGATCCACGCCGCCACCACGAACTCGACGGGTCGGGCACGGTGCGCGACAACATCAGCGTGCCGCCGCAACTCGTTGAGGGCTCGAAGTTTTCGACGCACATGAAGATGTTCGGCCTTCCCTACCGGATCACCAGCACGATCACGGCACTGACGCCGAACGAACTGGTCGAATGGCGCCACCCGTTGGGTCACCGCTGGCGGTGGGAATTCGAGAACCTCGCGCCGAGGCTGACCCTGGTCACCGAGACGTTTGACTACCGCGATGCCGGTGCGCTCAAGAACAAGTTGAACTACTACGAGCGGATGGGTTTCGCAAAAGCGAACGCCTCCGGTATCGAAGCGACGCTGAGCAAGCTGCGTGACCGCTACGCGGCGTGATCAGTCCGCCGGATCGGTTGCGTCCCAAGGCATCACGCCGGACACCCAGTGGCTGAGTTCCTTGGCCTGGTCGTTGCGGTGCAGATGACGCGGCGGCGTGGCGAAGGTGGAGTAGGGCTGGCAGCGGATGACCACACGGTCCTCGCGTTCGCACATCTCCCGGATGTGCGGCCGGGCCTCGTCGCCGAGTGGTTGACCGGACATCCGGCCACCGACCGCCATCATCACGTCGACCGCCAGCTCCCGGTCTCGATCGATGGTGGCGTCGGCGTAGACCTGCAGATAGGCGAACGGCCACCGCTCGTCGAGGACGCACAGGCTCACCTTGGGCTCGCGTTCGACGATGCGAGCCTTGCCACGGCCGGCCATGGTGGAGACCAGCAATTCGCCGGAGTCGGAGGGGATGTAGTAGACGATCGACATGGCCGGGCCGTCGTTGCGGCGGCGGTACCCGAACACGCAGGTGCGATGCGTGCGCACGAATTCGCGCCGTTCGGAGGGAAGCATGTCGCGATCGGTAGGAGCGGTGAAGGGCTCTACCGCCAGGGGGAGGAGCATGGCGAATGTTCCTTGCTGTCAGGGTGGTTGAATCACCCGGGGATTATGGATACAGTGTGTCCGTAATAACTCGAGGTGTCAAGCATCAGGAGAGCCGCCTTGCGTGATGTGAGCGACACGGACAGGCCGCGCCGTTCTCGCGGCCGCCCGGCCCTGCCGGTGGACCGCATCCTGGCCGCCGCGGTCGAACTCGTCGATGAACAGGGGCCCGAGGCACTGTCCATGCGGTCGCTGGCGCAGCGCCTCGAGTCGGGTACCGCCACGCTGTACCGCCACTTCTCCAGCCGATCGCAGCTGGTCTCGCTGGTGATCGACCACATACTCGGGGAGGTCGACCTCGACGCGGCAGAGCTCGGCGCGTTGCCGTGGCAAGACGCTTGTACCTCGTTCGCGCAGCACATGTTTGACGCGCTGAGTCGACATGGCAACGTCGCGCCCCTGTTGATCGAATACACCCCGATGGGTCCGAACGCGCTGGCCAATCGCGAGCGTTGCCTGGCCGTCCTGCTCGACAATGGGTTTCGGCCGGCGATCGCGGCCCACGCGTACGCGACGCTGGCCCGCTACATTCTGGGCTTTGCGCTACAACTCTCTTCGGTGACGGCGGAGGGCGATCAACGGGACGCCGAGCTCTCGGTGGCGTTTCACGGGCTCGATCCGTCGCGCTTTCCCGCGACTGTCACCGTCGCCGACGATCTGCCCGTCCCGCTGGCCGACGAATTCGCTTTCGGGTTGCGGCTCATCGTCGCCGGCCTCGAGCGGGTTGCGGAAGTGAACGCGATCGTGCCCTGAACCGTGGGTTGGGTGGATGCTCGCGTTTGTGCTCCCGAAAGGACTTCGCCCGATGATCAACCCAACCCTGGCACCGGCCGCGGCGCCGGCGCTGACCCGATGGGGCCACATCGTCAGCCGCTACGGCCTGGTGTTCGTCCTGGCGTGGATCGGAGCGGGCAAGTACGTGAAAATGGAAGCCCGCGTGCTCATTCAGCACAGCCCGCTGATGAGCTGGGTCTACGACGTCTTCAGCGTCACCTTCGTCGCGCGCGCGCTCGGAACGATGGAAATCGTTGCCGCCCTTCTCATCGCGCTACGGCCGCTGTGGCCGCGGGTCTCGGTGGCGGGCAGCGCCTTGGCGGTGGTGCTGTTTTTGGGCACGCTCAGTTTTCTGTTCACCACGCCCGGGGTGGTCGTGACTGTACGCCCACGGTTTTCCGGTGCTCTCGGCGCTGCCGGGCCAATTTCTGTTCAAGGATCTGGTCTTGCTCGGGGTCGCGTTGTGGACGCTGGGCGACTCACTGATGGCCGTGGGTAAAGAGGGTTCCCCGCAGTAGTCCCTTGGCCGAATCGAGGGTCGCGGCGTACTCCTCCGGGCCCAGGCTGGCCGCCCGTTCCGTCAGTCCGCGTGCCAGCGCATGGATCGCGTTCACTGCCGCGCCCGGATCGGTGGCGGCGGGCAGCGCGCCCTGCGCTTGGGCATCATCGACGATCTCAGTGATGATGTCGCGCAACGCTTTCAGCCCGGGTTGCTTCAATCGCTTGCCGCCGCGGTGCTCGTGTCCGCCTACCCGCATCGCCCGCTCGAAGGCGGCCAGGCCGGGATAATCGCGCATCAACCGACTCGACTCGTCGAACACCGCAGCGAGGCGATCCATGATGTCGTCGGACTGTGCGGCGGCCCGCAGCCGGGGAAGTGCGATCTGGTCCATCTCGCTGACGATGGCCTCGAGCAACTCGGACTTGTTCGCAAAGTAGTGATACAAACTGCCGCTGGTCATATCGGCGGCCCGGGCGATCTCACGAATCGTCGCCCGGGTATAGCCCGCCTCGGCCACACATCGCATCGCCGCAGTGATGATTCGCGCCCGGGTCTGTTCGCCATCGGCGCCCACCGGCCGACCCAATTGTGTCGGCGTGGCAATCATGACGCCCCGTGGTTTCGTCGGTCACGCACCGCGCACCTCCGCGCCAACACCAGAGAAATTGATCGTCCGATTATATTCGATATGTCGGTACCACCGGCCGACGGACAGGATGCGACCAGTGAAGGCTGCACCGTGACGCGGGCGCAACGCGGGCGGCCGGTCGGTGCCAGCGGCGAGGAGACTCGCCAGCGGATCATCGTCGCCACCATGCGGTGTGTGGCCGCGGCCGGGTACGCGCGGGCGACGATTCGTGAGATTGCCCGCACGGCGAACGTGACCAGTGCGAGCCTCTACAACTACTTTCCGAACAAGTCCGAACTGATGAAGGCCGCGGTGGCGGCGCGGACCGACGTCGCGCTCCCGCGACTGCGTCAGGCGGCCGCCCGCCCGGGCAACTCGATCACACGGTTAGAGGCGGTCCTCGACGAATCGGGCCGGCTCATGCGCGAGTACCCCGACCTGGCGGCTTTCGAGTGGGTGATCCGGGCGGAGAATGCGATCGCCGTCGATGCCACGGCGACGAGCGGGTTCCAGGCGTTCCGCGAGATCATCGACGGCATCGTCGAGGACGCATTTCGCGAAGACGGGCTCTCCGTCCGTGCCGACCGGCGCAGCGCCGCGGAGGCAATCTATGCGCTGATCTACGGCCTGACCGAGTTGGCGGCCACGCTGACGCCCAAGGAGTATCACGCGGCGCTGGGGTCGGCCAGACACCTGATCAGGGGCACCCTGCTCGCCGCGGGTACGCGGGCATAGCCGCCCGTAACCAGCCGTGGGCAGTACACCGTGCCCTTGATATGATCAAGCGATTGATTATAAGGTCTAGGCCACGGAGAGGAACCGAGGCCGTGACCGAGACCATTGGCCAGGCGCTGGACGTCGACGCGCTGCGACGCAAGTACGCCGAAGAACGCGCGCGCCGGATCCGCGCGGACGGTATCGCCCAGTACGTCGAGATGGCCGGCGCGTTCGCCCGATACGCCGAAGACCCGTGGGCCGACGGGGACCTGGTCCGCGAGCCGCTCACCGACGAGGTGGACGTTGCCATCGTCGGCGCCGGATTCGGCGGGCTGTTGACCGGGGCGCGCCTGCGCCAGCTCGGCGTCCGAAGCGTGCGACTGGTCGACCGGGCGGCCGACGTCGGCGGCACCTGGTATTGGAACCGCTATCCCGGAATCGCTTGTGACGTCGAGTCGTATGTGTACATGCCGCTGCTAGAGGAGCTGGGCTACACCCCCACCGAGAAGTATGCGAAGGGCCCGGAGATCTTCGCGCATTGCCGGCGCATCGCCGAGCACTTCGACCTCTACCGCGACGCCTGCCTGCAGACCGAGGTGCGGGAAATCCGTTGGGATTCAGCCGAATCGCGCTGGATCATCCGCACCGACCGGGGCGACGAAATGCGCGCCAGGTTTATCTCCATGGCCAACGGCTATCAGGCCAAACCGAAGTTGCCCGGCATCGAAGGACTCGGCGCTTTCCGCGGGCATGCGTTTCACACCAGCCGCTGGGACTACGCCTACACCGGCGAGAACCTCGAGCATCTGGCCGACAAGCGCGTGGGCATCATCGGAACCGGCGCGACGGCGATCCAGTGTGTACCCCACCTCGCCGCCGCCGCGCAGCGGCTCTACGTCTTTCAGCGCACCCCGTCCTCGGTGGACGTCCGGGCCAACCGAGCCACGGACCCGCAGTGGGCGAACACTTTACAGCCCGGCTGGCAGCGCGAGCGGATACAGAACTTTCAGATCCTCACCGCCGGAGGCCAAGCCGACCAGGATCTGGTCGCCGACGCCTGGACGAGCATCACCCGCAAGCTGCCCGTGATGCGTCAGAACGGAGACGGTCTCGCCGACCCCGAACAGCGCGGCCGGGACATCGAGCTGGCCGATTTCGCCAAGATGGACGAGATTCGGGCGCGCGTCGCTGCGATCGTCTCCGACCCCGCCACGGCGGAGGCGCTCAAACCGTGGTACGGATACTTCTGCAAGCGACCGTGTTTCCATGACGAGTATCTGCAGACGTTCAACCGGGACAACGTCACTCTGGTCGACACCCGGGGCCTCGGGGTGCAGCGCATCACCGAAACCGGTGTGGTGGTGGACGGCGTGGCCTACGAGCTCGACTGCCTGATCTTCGCAACGGGTTTCGAGGTGGGCACCGACTACTGCCGCCGCACCGGATTCGAGCTGATCGGCCGTGACGGTGTGTCGCTCACCCAACATTGGGACGACGGCGTGCGCACCTTTCAAGGCCTGTGTACGACCGGCTTCCCGAACTGCTTCATCGAAAGCATCGCCCAGGCCGGGTTGACGGTCAACTTCCCCTTCCTGCTCGACGTGCAGGCAAGCCACGTCGCCTGGATCATCGCGACCGCACTCGCGGAAGGCATCACGGAACTCGAAGCCGCCCCCGCCGCCGAAGCCGCATGGGTGGACACGGTGGTGGCCCGGTCGGTCGCGAGTGCCGAGCGCGCCAAGACGTGTACGCCCGGCTATTACAACCGGGAAGGCAAGGCCGACGCCAAGACTCGGCAGGGCAGCTTTTTCTTCGGCGCACCCACCGAGTACGCGGACATCCTGGAGCAGTGGCGCGCCGACGGGAACCTGGAAGGCCTGCTGGTCCGCCGCGCCGGGGATGGACCGTGACAACCCGAAAAGCCCGATCGCTCTATGCCATCGGGCGGATACGCGCGGCGACCCGGCGCCGGCGCGGACCGAAGGTGGCGATCATCGGCGCCGGCTTCGGCGGACTGGGTGCGGCCGTCGCGCTGCGCCGCGCTGGCATCGACGATCTGGTGATCATCGAGGGTAACGACGGCGTCGGCGGCACCTGGCGGCGCAACACCTACCCCGGTGCCGCCTGCGATATCCAGAGCCACCTGTACTCGTTTTCGTTTGCCCCCAACACATCCTGGAGCCGCACCTACGCGCGGCAGGCCGAAATACTGGCCTACCTCGAATCGGTGGCCGACGACTTCGACCTGCGCCGCCATCTCCTGCTCGATACCACGGTGCGTTCCGTGCGCTGGGACCGGCATGCCGCAGCGTGGCATTGCGAGCTAAGGCGGAACGGTCAGCCGGCCACCCTGAGCGCCGACGTCGTCGTGTGCGCGGTCGGGTTGTTCGGTTCGGCCAAGCTTCCCGACATCGACGGCCTGAGCGACTTCGCAGGCCCGGTCCTACACACCGCCCGATGGGATCACGACCTCGATCTGGCCAGCCGGAATGTCGCGGTGATCGGCACCGGCGCCAGCGGGGTACAGCTCGTGCCCGAGTTGGCGAAGACAGCCGGGCACGTCACGGTCTTCCAACGCTCCCCGCCCTGGATGGTGCCCAAGGACGACCGTCCGTATAGCGAGACCGAACTGGCCCGCTTCAAGCGAAGCTTCCTGGCGTTGCGGCGCACCCGCTGGCAGATCTGGAAATTTCAACACGACAACACCGCGACCTTCGCCGACGACCCGGTAGTCACGGCGCGCACGCAGATCGCGACGTCGTTCCTGGAGCGCACCGTCGACGACGGGACGCTGCGCCGGGCGCTGACGCCGGACTATCCGTTCCGCTGTAAGCGGGTGCTGCTGGGCGACGACTATTACCGCGCCTTACAGCGCGACAACGTCGAACTGGTCACCGACCCCATCGCGCGGATCGGTCGGACGGCGGTGATCACCGCAGCGGGCACCGCGGTCGACATCGATGCGATCGTGCTGGCCACCGGTTTCGAGACGTCTCGCTACCTGTCCAGCATCGACGTCGTCGGCGCCGGTGGGGGACGGCTGCACGAGCACTGGGGCGACGACCCATCCGCCTATCTGGGGGTCGCGGTCAGCGGATTCCCCAATTTCTTCATGCTCTACGGCCCTAACACCAACCAGGGTGGCAACTCGATCGTCTACATCCTCGAGGCCGGGGCGCGACTGGTCGCCAGCGCGGTAAGCCGCCTGGCGCGCCGTGGCGGATACCTCGACGTGCGGCCCGAGGCCGAAAAGCGCTACAACGACGCACTTTCCGCGGATCTGGAGCGCACCATCTGGACGCAGTGCGACAGCTACTTCCGCTCGCCGTCCGGCCGGATCGTCACTCAATGGCCGTATACCGAGCTGGAATACGCGCGCCGGACCTGGCGGCTGCGGGCACGGGAGTGGGTCCACGGCAACACGCGTGCTGGTGCCGACCTGACGAAAGTCGGCATCGGCGCCGGGGAATGACCAACCGGAGACAATCCGCGTACTCGCGCCGGCCCTTCACCAGCGCCCCCGAACTCACCCCGCACGCCGAGCTGTACTACCTCGTCTAACCGCCGGCGGCCACCCGGGCCCGTTCGGTCATCGAGGCGATCACGCCGCCGTCATTGAGAATGTCGGTGCCGGTGAGGTATCCGGCCCTCTCGCTGGCGCAGAACGCGAGCAGCTCGGCCATTTCCTCCGGCTTACCCCACCGCGGGACGGCGGCGTTGGCCACCATCGCACCCGCGCCCGCCTGCTCCTCGAGCCTGCCCATCTCGGTGTCAATGGACCCAGGTGAAACCGAGACGATGCGCAATCCGCGCGTGTTGAATCGCTCCGCCTGCGACTGGCTGTACCACTTCACGAAGGTCTTGCTCACGGCGTAGGCGAGACCGGATCGCGCCTCCTCGGGAGCGATGCTGCATGCCGCCATCATGGCGTCCATGAACGCGTCGTTGTCCTTCAGCGCCTGCGGAAATTGTTCTGCCGGAACGATTTCAGCGGGCAGCATGTGCGCAGCCATCGATGCCACGTTGACGATCACCGCGCCGTCGCCGGCGACAGCGAAGAACTCTTCGTTGACGTTGACGGTGCCGATGGCGTTGGTCCGCATGACGTAGTCGGCGGCACCCATGCTCGGGCTGACACCCGCGGTGTGGATGACGGAGACGACGGTCCCGAGGTTGTTCGCGGTGCCGAGCAGGTCCGTGACGGCGCGCCGGTCGGTCACGTCGCAGTCGACGACTGTCGGAGTGACCCCGAGGTCTTGCAGGGTCGTGGCCGCGATCGCCAACCGGTCCTGCCTGACGTCGCACAGCACCACGGTGTGGTCGCGGCCGACGATTTTCGCCGTAGCCAGGCCCATGCCGCCCGCGCCGCCGGTGATTACCGACACTCGATTCATACCTGGACCGTATACGCAGCGTGACGCCGGGCGCAGGGCGGTCATCGGTGCCGCGGCGGCGCTAGCCGGGGTGGGTGGGATGTTCCGTGTCGTGGTGGGGGTGGCCACTGTGCCGGATCGCCGTGCCGAAGAACGGCGCCCCGAGAGTGGCGGCGACGTGGCGGCGGTTGATGATGAGCCCGACGATGGCCACCGCGGTGTAGACACCGCAAAGCAGCAGCCGTCCCTGTGTCGAGAAGATCGGGAACTGGACTACGAACAGCCCGAGCAGTGTGCACGCGGCGCCCCGGTGGAATCGCAGCGCCAGGATGAGCGCCACCCCCATCATCGTTTGTGTGGCGGTGAGCAGCACCTCCTCCACCTGGCGGGAGTCCAGATATAAGGAGAACCCGCCCCCGCCCAGCAGGTGGGCGATCGGCAGTGATCCGATCAGCAGGGTCCACTGGTTGACCTTGGAGGAGATCAGCGTGGCGATGGCCGCCGTGCCCTTGCCTCGGCTGGCGAAGATGGTCGCGATGATGAATTCCGGCGCTTCGGAGGCCAGGGGGGCCAGCCACTGCACCAGCAGGAAGCGGTTGATGCCCAGTTCGGTACCGGCGGCCACCAGGTTGTCGGCAAAGGGCTTGGCGCACAGCAGGATCACTCCGGCCGACACCAAGAACAGGCCGATTACGGCGACGCGCCGCCGGCCGTCGGGCAACTCGCCCAACGCGGCCGCGGTACCGATCAGGTCGGGCTCTTCGACGTCGCCGTGGCTGATCTTGTAGAGGTAGAACCCGAACCAGGCCAGCAACGCCAGCCCTAACCCGAAATGGATCTGGCCGCTCACCGGAATCACGAACGCGAGGACGCCGGCGACCAACAGGAATCCGAGTTCGACCCGGTTTGCTGGCTCCAGCGTCAATCCGGTGGGCTTCGCCGATCCGGACTTGCGCGCGACCAGAATGCTCACCAGCACCACGACCGGCCAACCCAGACCCATCAACAATCGGTTGGACCCGGTCATGTTGGCGGCGGCGTATTGGGTGTAATCCGCGTTGTGGCCGGACACGTAGGCGTAATAGAGGTCGACCGCGTATTCGGGCAGCACCGCGATCAGGGCGAGTAGCGCCGTCGCCAGCCCGCCGGAGACATCGATCTGGGCGGCCTCGGCCGCCCACGCCAGCAGGAAGCTGGCCGCCACCACCGCTGCCCCGAAGATCAGCAGGGCGAGCACCGCGCCGGTATGCAGTCCGGCGATGCGGACGACCACGGCCGGGACGACGAATGCGCCGGTGATCAATCCAGAACGGGTCAGGGTGCGGCGCCGCCAGCGCGCCGTCGCCGAGACGGTGGCTGCGGGCCTGTCCATGGCGAGCATCGTCATCCTTCGCACTGGCGATCGGGTGGCTACTTCGGTGCGGTTACCGTGGCGAACCGGTTACCCAAGTTACCCGTGGCGGCCCGGGTCAGCAACGCAGCGGGTTCGGCGCAAAGGCGGTACGGCTAAGCTATATTTGCTGTTTACGGAGCTATAGGCGCAAGAGTTAGGCTGCCCTGATTTGTAACTTTGGCAAACCTCGTCGCCATTCAGTACGACGCACAGCGAACGACCGAGGTTCCCGTCCGCTCCCCTAGGCGTCCGGGCCCATGGCCGAGGCGGCGGCCTGGGTGAACAGCTCAACGGCCTGATTGCGGTTCAGCGACGCCAGCAGCTGCGCGGCGGCGCGCATGGTGTCGCCCACCATCAGGGTCGGGCCGTTGCCGAGGTTGTCGAATGCCTCGGCGATGACGTCGGACACGGCCGCCGCGTCCGACGGGACCTCGTCGGGGGACCGGATCTGGCCGCGGCTGTATTCGAGCTCGCGCAATGCCGGTGTGTTGGTCTTGCCCAGGATGAGCCCCAGGACGTCGACGCCCTTGTCGTGCAGTTCGGCCCACAACGCCTCGGCGAACACCATGTCGAACGCCTTCGAGGCGCCGTAGGCGACCATGTTCGGTCCGCCGGCCAGCCCGGCGCCGGAGCCGAAGATGACGATGCCGCCGTTGCCGCGCTCGACCATCGCCGGCGCGAAATGGTGACACAGCTGCATGGGCACCATGCAGTTGCGTTGCACCATCGCCTCGGCGGCTTCGATCGGATTGGCAAGGAACGGTTTGAAATTCGGATCGGCGCCGGCGCAGTACACGAGCATTCCGATCTCCAGGTCACCGATGGCCGCGGCGACCGCGGGGGCCGACCCGGGCTGCGCGAGATCGATTGCGACGGTGCGGGTTTGTGCGGACGTCTTGGCCTCAATGTCGGCAGCAACGCGGTCGAGGACGGCGTGCCTGCGGGCCAGCAGTACCACGTTGACACCTCGCTCGGCGAGGCCTTCGGCGAACGCCGCACCCACGCCATCTGAGGCGCCGGCCACCAGCGCCCATGGCCCGTATTTCGTCGCGAATGTCATCTACCGTTCCCGACCGTGGCGATGCGGACCTGGGTGTAACGCCGGCGGGCGATGCGCCACCCCGCCGGCGTGCGGACCATGTTGTCGTCGTAGAAACCAATCGCATTGACGCCAGAGCTATTGTCGCCGGCCATGATCAGGCCGTCGATGTAGGCGCGCGCGGTGGCATGGTCGCCGTCGAGCGTGATCGCCTGGTTGGTCCAGCGGTGCAGCGTGTGCCCCGCCAGGGCATGTACCTGCTCCATGAAGTCGGCGACGGCGTCGACGCCGTTCCAGGTGCCGAACTCGCCGTAGTCCAGTTGGCAGTCGTCGGTGAAGAGGTGCGAACAGTGGCCAGTCGCGCCGGTCGATCCCCGTGGCATACCGCACCAGCAGTTCGGAGATGTCTTGCCGGTCATCGCGTTCGCTCACGGGACGTCTCCCATTCGGACGTTCGA
>CAWGMF010000016.1:0-20863 GCA_963823605.1 uncultured Alphaproteobacteria bacterium
GATCAAATATTGATCTACAAACGGCGAGGCAGCAATCGCCCAAACGGTGTCGTAGTACCTGCTAAGGCGGTCCGAACGAAGCATGCCACATCATCTATGATGCATTAAGGTCCGGCAACAGCCTTCTTGTACGGCCCACGCTTGCTTGGCTTTGGCAGGCCAGCTTCGACCCATCTCGGCAACTTCCTCCATGTTCCAAAGTCGATCACGCTTGCGACCATATCGCGGCAATCATCCGACACGCGCTCTCTAAATCATTCATCCGACGAGTATTCGAGTCTGGTCATCAATGCTTCTCCATGCTGAACGTCGATCGACATGCAAAGGCGGTTTGCGACAGTACGGGTGGAAGGGATGTTTTCTCGGCATGGATGCGAGCCAGGGTTGCGACGTAGAGGCCCATTTCTTTTCGCTGTCCTCTAGCGGCATCCGTAGCCAATCGTCTTGTGTCAGGCGCAACACAGCTGCTCCATATTGTTCTTGTCGCTTGGTTGATCCATTCACCACGAGGTCGGCACGAACGGACCCCTCGACGCCACCGAGCAACAACTCCGGCTGGTCGTTGGGCGCGGCGACAAACTCGTAAGGGCCAAGGGTGTTTGCCATTCTTTGAACCGCGCGGAGAACTTCGAACTGACGTGATCGTCCATCAAGGCCGACAAACTCGGGTTGATGCGCCGCGTCTCATCGATTCTTCGGCATCTAAAAGCACGGTTGTTCCGGCCAATTTGCGTCTGTTAGAAAGGTGCAAATCGGAGGCCTAGCAAATCGGTACCGGATGATAGGCGGCTTGGTCGGTGTTTCGCCCTGCGAACGATGCCGAAGCGGGCCGTATCAACGAACACCATATAAAGAGCAAGGTCGTTGGCGGACATACGAGGAGCGCGTTCAGCAGGAGGTCGGGCCATGGATGACATTCTCGCGAGTGTAGAATTGAGCGACGGCTTGAGCATCCATGTGGCTACGCTGTCCCGTCAGACGGTCAAAGATGCCGGTGCCGAGCATCTAGGTTTCGGAGGGTACTTTCTTTTCGAGGATTCGTCGGACAATCCCGCCAGAAAGGGCATCAACATTCTGGGGAAGCCTTGCTCTCTTGAGGCGGCGTTCAGGCTGGCTGATTTATGGGACCTTCGACCTCAAGCGGCTTGATCCGACCTTTTCTTGTACGGACCCCGCTTCGAGGCAGGTTTAGCAGTCGCTACCTCGATCCTTTCCGCCATGTCCTCCATGCTCCAGAGCCGATCGGCAACACCGGCCGCCATGGCCGGGCTCACCGAAGCGACTTGTGGATGCGGCAAAAATTGTACCAAACCGAATAGAGCGCCACATGTGCGCGTTGGTTTCGAACTTCTTCGAGAACGCATTGGTGAGCCGGGTGAAGCGGCGATTGTGCATCCGCATGGTGATGAGGTTCGACCGCTCGACGTAGCTGGTCGAAACGTGCGTCCGATCCGGTTCGCCTTCGATCTTGTGCGGCGGAGTGTTGCACGCTGCCGGGCAGCGATGCTCCCGAGGTGGTGCTGTTCAACGACCTACACGATGCGCCGTGGGGGGACCTGTGGGTGCTGTTGGCTCGCGATGTATCGCTCGTTTCGGAGGCTTGCGAGGCAAGCCTTGCTCTGTCAGATCACCACGACTGGGTACCAAAGCAGCCAAGCGCCTCATGGTTAACCCTTCGGATCTTTGGCGAGCTATGTGTGCCGAGTGGGTCAAAAGGCGGCTCAGAGAGTCAGAATACTCGCGCCTCCGGCTGTATATAGAGGACAAGACTAGCCGAGTACCGCTAGGTTCGATTCCACCGCTCTCCGCCGCCTTCTTAGCGATCTCCGCCCTGCGCTCCGGCGTCATGTTCCGCGCCCGAGCTGCGCCACCGCGCTTGCCCATGGACACAGCGGCGGGGTCCTTCCCGTCTTCAGGTGGCGCGGTCTCCTCGATCTCGCCTGTAGCGATCTTCATGACGTGGACAGCGTTGCCGATGACGTCGGAGGGGCGCTTCTGGCCTTTAGGTCCGGTTGGCATTATTTGAAGCCTGATCAGCATCGTACCCGTCTGCGAGTTCAGTCGCGGTCGGACGAGGGAGCATCTGTCCGTCTTCTATAAGGACGTAGCTTTCGTATCTGTCTTTGGAACTTTGGGTCTGGCGACTCTATTCGTGCGAAGCCAACTCCTAGCTTCTCGATGCGCAGCGTCGACGTCGGTAGCTTCTAAAGTATGAGCTTTTTCCGCTTGGCGTGGCTCTTGCTCAATGCCGATCAGCAGCTTGACCTGGTACTCCGCCATTGTTCTCTCCCCATGCTTTCCGCTTAGCATGGGCAAATGGGATCGGCTGGCGACCAGCGTCAAGCCCCGTCATTTTCGAACTGAGACACTACCGGGTTCCGCAATGACTATGATCGTGCTTATCCGGCGTTTCGTGCGTCCACCGAGAGCAGGAGTTTTTGGCTTCTTACAAAGCTCAAGTTCCGCTGGGAAATCCGGCTTTCAAAGGCGAAACCCTAACTCGTTTACGAGATTATCGCTGGTGCTGGCAACCATGGGAGCGAGCGATCTTTGAGGGCACCATGGGAAGATTTTGGGGGCTTTTTTGGGGGCCTTTCGATCGCTCTTGACTCAGATAACTCAACGTTCGCAGATTCTTAGCTCCGAGTTTTGATGCCTCTCCAGGGCACCAGCACTTCTCCGTTTTTGCGCCGGGTGGTAAAGGGCGCGTCGGGCTTGGTGGGTCAACGGCCCGACGACATGCGAGCCATCCTCACGAGCGCCTCCGCCGCCAGCGCGGGGCGAGCGCCGAACCGTCGATGAATTCGAAGCCGCCGGCGCTGTTGAGCGTATGCAGCCGGCGCCCTGGCCAGCGCGGGCCGGGTGTCAGAATCGTTTCCACCGTCTGCTCGAACCCGTCGGGGTCGAGGCGTGTGATGCGCGCAAGCCCGAGCGCCGCCCCATAGCCGGAGCGGCAATCCTGTACGGGGCGGATCAGTGCGCCGTCGCGTCGAACCACCCGTCCGGCCGGTCGCGCCGAGGCGATGTCGATCAGCACGGGATTGCGGCGATGAGGCGTCCAGGGCCCTGTGAGATCGGGCGCAGACCAGAGGTGAAGCGCATCGGAGAACGCGCCCCCTCGATCCCGCACCGTGGCGAACAGCCACCAGAGCCCCCCGTGCTGCAGCAGCGTCGCGTCGCTCGCCGCGACGTCGGACAGCAGCGTGGCTTCCTTTACCCAGCCCCGCGGGAAGGCCGTGGCCCTGAAAAGATCGACCGTGCCAGCGCTGCTGCTCTCGGGCACCATCCACATCTGCCCATCGTGAGCGAACACGAAGGGGTAGGAGAGGTGGGTTGCCTGCTCGAGCACGGGGACCGGGCTGCCGATCGCCCCGTCCGGACCGAAGTCCACCGCCGAGATGACGCCCTTGCCGGCCGCATGTTCGAAATCTTCGACGAAGAGCGTGACCCGGCCTTCGTGTTCGATCGGAAAGGGATCGGCATAGAACCGGGTCCCGTCATCCGGGATGTCGTGCCAGCCTCCGTCAGGATGACGACGAAGGTCGACCAGGTCCGGCCCGCTCAGGCGCCGCCATCCGGTGCGCCAGTGGGGCGCGTGGTAGAGCGCACGGTAGACGTGCTTGACGAGGCCGCGGGCCAGGCCCTTGGCCGCGAGAGTTGTCGCACGCACCGGGACAGGCTCAGGCGCGACGCCCGCGTGCGGCGGCAAAGCCGGTACCGTTTTGGCGCCGCCCGAGAGCGCGGCGAGAATGAGCGTGGTCGCCCGCGCCAGGCAATCTTCGAATGTCGCCAGCACGATCCCGCCCAATTCCGTCCCGAGGCGGCCGGCCGCGACCAGCACATTCCCCTCGCGCAGCTCGGCCGACGGCGTCGATCCCGCCATGATTTGCCGCAGCAGGGCCGCTTCGCCCGCCGTGCCGCCGTACGTCAGGCCCCAGACACGAGGGCCAGTGGATGCGACGTCCGCCGCAGAGGTCCAGGATCAGGTCGACCGGACCGGTAGGGCCGGCGAAGGCGCCCATGTCCGCGAGCGATGCCGCGGACGCCAATCCGTCCGGCGCGACACCGTGCAACTGCGCTTCCGTGCGAAACAACAGTGGCAATCCCGGAATGGAGCAAGTGTTCCCGGGTGAGACATCTACGGACAGCTCGATATCTGGTCGCTGTCCGAGCCGATGCAGGAGATCGATGTGCCAGCGGCGGGTCGTTCGGCCATCGAAGCGGACGTTCAGGCGCATTTTCGACCCATAGAACAAGTCACGCGGGCACGCGCGCTTCCGTCGCGCTGCAAGACTTGCAAGCACGTCGCCTCAAGTGATTCCCAAATTGAGACGCCCCGCTGCATCCTCATTGGTACAGCAAACGGCGTGCCTGTTGATCAGTTTGCACCGTTAATCGCCTTTATAGGCGGTTCTAGACTTTCTAGTCCGCCAAGACTACTCTCATACGCATGATATCCGCTTCAATGCTTGAGTTCGCGGAATGAGAGGCTTGCCCGCCGAGACGACCGAACAGCCGCATCGAGCCGAGCTTGAACCCTCGCCTTCAGCCGGCGGGCCGATCCACAGCGTCGCGCCGAGCGAGCTCTGGCACATCCTGTGGCATCGGCGCCGGCTCGTCTTCGGGATGATGGCGCTGCTGTTCGCGCTCGCTGCCGCGTATTGTGTCCTGACGCCGCGGCTCTACACCGCAACGGCGCAAATCCTGGTCGATCCGCGCGACAAACAGGTTTTTGCCAATGACCTGAACCCGAGCGCCGTGGCGCCCGACGGCGGTGTCGTGCAGGTCGAGAGTCAGGCAAGCGTCGTCCAATCCAGCAATGTCTTGTCGAGAGCCATTGCGGCCACGCACTTGAGCGAAGATCCCGAGTTCAGCGGGCCGGATCGGGTGAGCCAATTCGTCGGACTCCTGGGGCGCTATTTCGGGCATGAGCCGGCGGTCCGATCCGCGAGCGAGGTCGAGGAAAGGGCACTTGAAGCCCTGCGCAAGCGGCTTACCGTGCGGCGCGCCGACAAGGTGCTGGTCATCGACATCGCCGTCTCGGCGAAGAGCCCCGAGAAGGCAGCGCAACTCACCAACGCCATTGCCGACGCCTATCTCGCCGATCAGACCGAGGCGCGAGCCCAGTCGGCCGAAGAGGCGGCGAGATCGCTGACGGCTCGCCTCGACGAGCAGCGCCGACGGGTGCAGGACGCCGAGAACGCGGTTCAGCGCTACCGCGTGGCTCACAACATCGTCGTGTCGACGGGCCAGGTCGTCTCGGAACAGCAGCTCAACGAGGCCAACGCGCAGCTCGCCGCGGCGCAAAACCGCGTAGCGACCTTGAAGGCGCAGATCGACCAAATCCAGCAGCAGCGGACCAGCGACGCGGGTACAGGCGCGACCGCCGAGGCGCTGCAGTCGACGGTCATCGCCAAACTCCGCGAACAGGAGAGCGTGCTCGCCCAGCGCGAGGCCTCTCAGGCATCGCAGCTCGGACCCCGCCATCCGGACGTAGCAACGACGACGATGCAGCTGCGCAACGTCCGCCGATCGATCGACGCCGAACTCGACCGAATCGCCAGGGCCGCGAGAGCCGACTACGACCGCGCCGTCGCCAACGAGCGCGCCCTGTCGACCAAGCTCGAGTCTCTGAAGCGGCAGACCCAGGCCAACGATGCCGCAGACGTGGGCCTGCGCGAGCTGCAGCGGGATGCCGAGGCGCTGCGGTCGGTCTACGCCTCCTACCTGGTTCGTGCTCAGGAAACACGGGAACAGGCCAACATTGACAGCACCAACGCCCGGATCATCACGCGCGCTTTGCCGCCCCGGCAAAGCAGTTGGCCCCCCTTCGCGTTCCTTCTCGCGGGGGCTCTCTGCGCCGGCCTCGGGGTCGGCTCCGGCTCCGCCCTGATGGCGGAATACGTGAACCCGACGGTGCTGTCGCAAAGCCAGGCCGAACGCCTTGCGAGCGCGCCTGTGATCGGCGTGCTGCCGGCGCGGCGCCGCTCGCGGCGGCAAGCGCTGGTTCGGTTGGCGGAAGCTTTCGAAGCCAGGTGAGGGAAATGAGACGCGGACCGAGGGCATCATCGGTCACGCGCTGCGACGGCTCTTCGGTGCGAACGCGGGCGCGACGAGCCGCAGCCTCCTCGTCGCGTCCAGCGGAGAGGACGGGTCCGTGCGACATCGCGTCGTTCGGCTGCTGGCCGCCACCGCGGCCGCCCAGGGCGAACGCGTGCTGCTGATCGACGCCGGACCCGCCGACAACGCAGCGGTGGCCAAGCCCGGTCTCATGGAAGTTCTCCGTGGCGAGTGCAGCCTGGAACGGGCTGTCCGCTACGAACCGATTGGGGCGTCGGCCCCCGGTTGTGGGATCGCGATCATGAGTCCCGGGCGCTACAAAGCAGTGTCCCGGGAGGCCGTGACCTTTGCGTTCGCCAAGCGCATGCTTGCCCAGGCCAAGCAGGAATTCGACCTCGTGATTGTCGACGGTGGCGAGATGGCTGCGAGCGTCACCGCCTCGGCGCTGGCCACGGCCGTCGGTGAGGTGGTTCTGGTGCTTGCCCTCAACGTGACGCGCCAGCGCGCGGTGGTCGCGGCGGCCGATCGGATTGGCGCGATGAGCCGGCGGATCAGCGCCCTGATCCTGGTCGATCCGATGACGGCGCCCTGAATGAGCAGCACGGCTCTCGAACTGGACCGCGGGCAAGCGCCGGCGCGGTCGAGGGGACTGGGCCGTGTTCTTTCGCTGACGCTGATCGTCTCGGTTGGCCTGCTCTTCGGGCTGTCCGGCGGCTCGCTCTGGGACATCGGCTACAACTATGACGGGCTGACCGGCAGCGCCCTCACGAAAATCCACCCCTTCACGTATCTGATCGTGGCGGCCTTCGCGGCACGGACGCTCGCCGCCGGCAACCCGGTTGCTACGGTGGTCCGAGACGCCAACCGTCGTCCGGCAGCCCTGCTTCTGATCGTCACCGGGCTTGTGCTCTTCACCGTCACCCTGCTCCGCAAAGGTCCTGGGCTGGCCGGCATGATCGACACCTTCGTCGGCCCGGCCATGATGGTCGTGCTGTTGTCGGACGCGTCCGGCCGAACCATGGAGCGTCTCGGGTTGGTGCTCCATGGCTTGATGACGGCCAATGCGCTTCTCGCCCTGTTTGAATTCGCGACCAAGGAGCCGGTTTTTCCGTTCCGGTTCGACGGTGAGGTCTTCCCCTTCGACCTCCGCGCTTCCGCGCTGCAGGGCCATCCGCTGGCGAATGCGGCCGTGACGGCCTGTTACATCCTCGCCCTGCTCAGCGGCGGCCGGACGCTTCGACCCAGCCTCAGGCTGTCGATGATCTTCCTGCAATGCGCAGCGCTCGTTGCGTTCGGCGGCCGCTCCGCCATGGTCGTTTGCGTCGCGCTTGGTGCGATCTACTTGGTTATCGCCTGTTTCCGAACGCTGCGGAGCGGCCACGTGTCGCTTCTTGCCGCGGCGGTCGGCCTCGTGCTGGCCGGGCTCTTGCCGCTCGCGCTTGCGGCAGCCGCGCAGGCCGGATTTTTCGACGCCATCCTGTCCCGCTTCGTGTCCGACGGGGGCAGCGCGAATACGCGGGTGCAGATGTTCGACCTGATCAACGCCATACCGGTCGGGCAGTTCATCGTCGGGCCGGATATCGATGTGGTCGAAAGCTTGCGGCGCACCAATGGACTGGAAATGGGGATCGAGAACCCGATCGTCCGCATGATTCTGTATCAGGGCGGGTTCCTGATGCTCGTCACCCTGATCGCGGTTGGATTGTTTCTGCGGGAATTGACCCGCGGTCGGGAGCCTGGGGTCTGGGTTCCTCTTGTCGCCTTCGTGCTCCTGCTGAACACGTCCGAGAGCATCGCAGTCAAGACGACGCTTCTGGCAAAATTCGCTGTGACGGTGTTGTGTCTCTTCCGGCCATCGAGAGCGCGGACTGCGGCACGCTTCAGTCCCGCGGCATGGTCAAGCCAAGCGCATCGAGGATCGCCGGGTCGAGGGCGTGCGTGACGTCGTCCATCACGCCCATGCCGCTGAAGAGGTCCCACATCGCCCACGGGAAGCCGAAGCTCTCCGCGCTGAGCCGCACGTCGCGGATATATCGTATGCGGTCCGCGCGCGGCGCCGCGATGGTTTGCCCGCCCGTTCCCAACGCGCCGAACTCGCCGAGCAGCACGCGCAATGGGGCGATGCCGTGGCCCGTACACCAGGACTGCACCTTACCAAGATAACCGTCGATGTACGGGCGGTCGGGCTGGGCGTCGAAATAGACTTTCAGGACGCGTTCCGTTTCCGCATAGGCGCTTCTTTTGGAGTCCGGCGTCGTGCTTGTGTCCTGCGCCATGCGGGCGCGCACCGCGGCGAGCGTCTTGTCCAGGCTCCCGGCCGACGCGGGCCACGGCACCGCGTTGAGCGCCTTGTAGACCGGCTCCGTCATCCATGGCGCCCCCTGGTGACTGAACAGGTACGGCTCGTAGAAATGGAAGGTGAACAGAAGCGGCGCGTAGGCCAGGAGCGGCGCCGGGTCGAGCCCGAGCAACCCGTCGATCATGCTGCCGCAGCCGCCGGTCGCGACCAGCGTCAGAGAGGGTGCGGCCTGACGCGCTGTTTCGATGAGTGCGATTTGCAGGCCTTGCCAGTCGTCGGATGTGCACCCTTGCGGGGGCTCGTTCACCGGCTCGAGCGCGATACGGCTCGGGCCTAGGCGTCCAAGATGTCCCGCAACCTCGCCGACCAAGGCGCGGTAGCTCGCAAATGCGGGAGCCTCCCGGCTGCCGTAGAGCCGATCAGGCGTCCAATAATGAGTGGCGGCATTGGCCTGGATGTTCACGACCACCGCAAGACCGGCCGCGATCGCTTCGGTCGCCGCGCCAAGAAGGTTGGCGACCAGGGCGGTCCGCTGACCTCCGGCTGCGGCCAAAAACGGGCCAGGGTCGACCGGGATCCGCACGAAGTCGAAGCCTGCGCGTCGCAAGGCCGCGAGATCGGCCCGGGAGGGCACTGGGCGATCGGGTTCGAAGGGCGGCCAAGCATAGTCCGTCCGCGGCGCGGGATATTCACGGGTGAGGGCGAACCACGGCCAGGTGTTGATGCCGCGCTTCAGGGCGAGCGTTTCGGGCGGAGCGGCCTTGAGGTGGGTCGGCGCAATCGCGCCCAATGCGAATGCCCCTTGCAGGACATTTCGGCGGGAAACCGTCACAGAGGTCGGCTTGCCGCGGGCTGCGAACCGGACCAACCTGCTGGCGCCGCCTGCCCGAGCAGCTGGATTGCTTCTTGCTCATAGGCCGTGAGCACCTCGCGCCAGTCGAATGCTGCCGCGGCGCGCGCCGTCGCCGCGCGGCGGCATCGGGCCACCAACTCCTGGTCACGGATCATCGCTTCCATGGCACGCCCACAGCCATCGCGATCCTTGAAGAAGATCGCCGCCTCGCCGGCTGTCCAGCGGTTGTAGGGGTTGTCATGGGCGATCACCGGGTTGCCGGCCCACAGGGCCTCGACCAGCGAAGGATTCGTACCCCCGACCGAATGCCCGTGCAGGTAGGCTCGCGCGTGGAACCGGAGCGCCTGAACAATGGTCTGATCGTAGACCGCCCCGGCGAAAACGACATCGTCGCTGGCCACGCTCCTGATGCGCCGATGGTAGGGATTGGCGTCGTTCAGGTCGCCCAAGACCAGAAGCTTGACCCCAAGCTTTCGCTTCGAGAAAGCCTCGACCAGCATCAGGATGTTGTTGTCGGGCTCGATGCGCGCGATCGCGATCAGATAGCGGTCCGGTTCGAGCCCCAGCGCGCGCACCGGCTCCTCCGGTGCCGATCGCACCGGGACCCCCCCATAGGGAATCATCACCGAGCGCGAACGGGAGGATCGCGTCGCGAGATGCCGCGCAATTTCTGGATTATCCGCGACGAGCCGATGCGACGACCAGGCGGCGATCCACTCGTTGACCCAGAACCAGACCCGAACGGCGAAGCTCCACTTCGGCCGACGCCACTCGATGCCGTCCATATTGGTGATGATAGGGCGGCCACAATAGCGGAGGTAGGGAAGGAACACGGCGCCGTTGTAGCCGAGCACGAGGCAGACACCGGAACGCCGCGCCGCGTCCCTCACACAATGCCAGTCGAACTCGAGCGTGGCACGCGGGCCTGTTGATGCAACCTGCACTGTGAGACGCTCGATACCCTGCCATAGGTCGGACGTGACCCGCTTTTCGACGGTCGCGACCTCCTCCTGGCAGTACACGCCGACATGCCAGCCACGTGACACGAGGAATAGCGCGAGCCGTTCGGCAAACGTCTCGAACCCGCCATGTGCGGCTGGCACACCGCGGGTCCCCAAGATCAGGATGGACGGTTTGGCCGGCGCCATGTTCGCTCCCGCGGGAGGTCACGACGTGCTCTAAATCGGCACAGGCAAATGACCTCTCCCCGAGGCAGCAACCGGCATACCAGGGCACAGTTCTTGCGGCGAAGACGTCGGTTGATGGGATTCCATACCGTTGTTGGACAGAGGAACGCGTTGTTGTCGCCCCGGATCGCCTGCATTCACCAAGGCTACGAGCTCTACGGCTCGGACCGCAGCTTTGCGGAAAGCGTCAAGGCACTTCGCGCGGCGTTCCCGAGGTCTCATATTACTGTCGTTCTACCGCGGGACGGTCCCATAACGGGACTGTTGAGAGATATCGCGACCGAGGTGACATTCGCCCCGTTATGGGTGCTTCGCCGCCAGGCCTTGCTCCGGCTGGCGACGATCGGAGCCGCCCGCCTGATCCCGGCAGCCGTTCGCGCGGGGCGCTTCTTCAAGCGCTATGACCTCGTCTACATCAACACGTCGGTGATCATCGATCATCTGCTTGCTGCCCGTTTCTTCCGCGAGAAGGCGTTGCTTCACATCCATGAAATCCCGGAAGGCGGCGGTCGGACCATCCTCCGCGCCCTCGTGCGCTGGAGCAGAGCCGAGGTGATTTTCAACTCGAAGGCGACGCGATCGGCGTTCGCCCTCAACCCGAATGCGCCAACGCACGTGATCTATAATGGTGTGGAGGGTCCTGCGAAGGCCGAACCAACGGTCTACCAGGGCACGCGTCCTCTCCGGGTTCTGATGCTCGGCCGCATCAACCGCGTGAAAGGCCAGGAAGTGCTGCTCGACGCGCTCGCATCCTTGCCAGCCGACCTGTTGAAGCGTTTCGAGGTGCGCATCGTCGGCAGCGCGTTCGAGAGTGTGGATCGCGAACGCGCCCTGGCCGACAGGATCGTCGTTCTGAACCTGTCGGGAAGCGTCAGCGCCGAGCCGTTTTCAACGGACCCGTCGCCGCTCTACCGCTGGGCCGACGTGGTTGCCGTTCCCTCACGCCGCCCCGAGTCCCTCGGCCGCGTCGCCATCGAGGCGATGGCGTTTGGGCGGCCTGTCCTGGCTTCCGCCATTGGCGGCCTCGTCGAGGTGGTCGAAGATGGCCGAACTGGCTGGCTGGTGCCGCCGGGCGACGTTGCGGCGCTGGAAATCCGGCTGAGAAGCATTGTCCTCAACCCGGAAACGTGGGCGGACTTTGGGGCAGCAGGACGGCAACGCTACGAGGCCTTATTTGGCGAGGCTGCGGCGGCAGATGCCATCGCCGACGTGGCCCGTGCCAAACTATCCCGATCGAAGGCGACAATGATGCCATCGGAAGCACAGACTTGAGCATCGCGATCCGATGAATTGGTCCGGGCGAAAGGGGCTCGCCAAACGCCTCGTTCTGATGGTGTGCGGCGAAGCTCTGCAAAGCGGCTTTCACTTCGCGCTCAACCTTGCGCTGATCCACCTGCTGCCGGCCGAAGCCTACGGCGTGTTCGCGATCGTAATGGTGATCGGCGGCCTGGGCCTGACCTACATCCGCTCGTTCACGGCCATGCCGGCCAGCATCTGGATCGCGCAGAGCCGTAACCGGGCTGCGGCGAACGTGCATGAGGTGACGTTCGGATCTGGCGCCGTGGTGCTGTCCTTGGTGATGGCGGTGGGCGTGTGGCTGTTGCTCCGGACGTGGCTCGACTCGGGCTCGTCGGCAGGCGGCGTATTCGTCGGCCTGTGGGCGGTGCGCAGCCACATGCGGGTCGCATTCTTCGCCCGTGGCCAGGCGAGGCTTGTCAGCCTCAGTGATCTCGCCTTCACACTCGGCGGCGCGGCGCTTGCGGCCGCAGCGCTGGCGAGCGGCCGTTTCGGCCTTGCATGGGTCTTTAGTGCGCTTGCTGCGGCCAACGCCATCGGCATCGCGGTGCTGGCGGCGCGTGCGGGGCGCCGCATGCGCATCAGCTTCAACATTCATGTCCGCCGCCGCTACGCCCGCCTGGTTCACCCACTTGGCTGGTCGGGCTTTGGCGTGACGCTGGCAAACCTCCAAGGACAGGGTGTGGTGCTGCTGGTCGCGGCCGTCGCAGGTCCCGCGGCCTATGCCCCCATTGCCGCGATGCTCGTGCTGTTCGTGCCGCTCCGTGTGGCCGCCGCCGCTCTGGCCAACATGATGCAGCCCGAACTCTCGGCCTTGCTGGCCCGCGGCGAGGACGACGCCGTGTGGCGCCAGAGCTGGCACTGGACATTGTTGATGGGAGGCGTCGGGCTTGCCTACGGCGCCGGGATGATGCTCCTCCTGCCGTTCCTAAACTCGCCGACGCTGCAGGGCTCGTCGCCCTACCTGATCGGCCTGTTCGCCTGGATCGTCTTCACGATGACCATGCTCTACGTGATGCCGCGGATCGTGCTCGAGGCGATGACCGCCTTCAAGACCGTGGCCGTGATCACCGGCATTGGCGCCGTGGTCGGTCTGATCAGCATCCGGCTGATCCTCTTCGTGGCGACGCCGGCCTGGTCCCTGGGAGGCGGCGCCCTATCCGAAATGGTGGTGCTGGTGGCCTCGTGGGTCGCGCTTCGCAATCGGATCGGGCCGAGCGGCCGGTCCGGCGAACGTCGTGGCTCTCCCCGCCTCCAGCAATCGCCCGGCATGGCAGAGGCAGCCATGCGATGACGGGAACGGCGCAACGGCGGGCATCGACTCCGCCTCACGAGCCCCAGTTCGGCCCGCCCGACCTCGGCCGCGAGCCCCGGTCGGCGATCCGATGCCGCGCGATCACCGATCAGGATCTGAATGCCGTCGTTCGATTACTGACCAAGGGCTTTCCGGGACGGTCGCAATCCTACTGGCGCCTGGGCCTCGATCGTTACCGGTCGACGCGACCGCAATCCGGCGAACTCGAGATCGGTTTCGTGCTGCTGTCGGGCGACGAGATCGTTGGCGTCCTTCTCACGTTTCACTCGGTGCGCGAGGCAGAGGGTCGAAGGACCAAGGTCTGCAATCTGTCGAGTTGGTACGTGGAACCGGCGTTCCGGACCTATGCGACGCTGCTCGAACAGTTCGCGACGCGAGAAAAGGATGTGGTCTACATCAACATCTCGGCCGTTCGGCGGACCTGGCCGATGCAGGAGGCGCGCGGATTTCGGCGCTATAGTCGCGGCGCCTTTGTGACCGCGCCGCTGCTGAGCCGGCCGCGGCGGAACACCACCGTGCAGCTCTTCGCCGACAGCGCAGCGTCCAATCGTCTGCCCGAGGCCGAGCAGCGGTTGCTTGCCGATCATTCCCGATTTGGCTGCATCTGTCTCGTTGCCGAGGGCGAGCATGGCCCTACACCGTTCGTGTTCATCTGGCGTCCGGCTGAAACGATCCGCCAGAGGTTCGGTTGGAGTCCCCTCGGTTATCTGCAGTTGATCTATTGCCGCTCGACCGCGAGCCTCGCTGAATTCGCTCACGCGCTTGGCCGCCACCTTCTGCTCAGACACGCGGCCCCATTGATCGTGGTCGATGCGACAGGCCCGCTTCTTGGGCTCAAAGGGCTTCATATCGAGCGCTGGGGCGCCAAGTTTTCGCGTGGGCCCACGTCATTGCCGCTCGGTGATCTCGCATATACGGAGCTTGTACTCCTGGGGCCCTAAGGGCGTCGAACCTGGGGCTCGAAGGGTTGCCAACCTGCTTCGAAGCGACGGCGGCGGTTTACGGCCCAGCGCTCGCGGCCGTTGCCGCCGCGGCGTGATCGACGGCCTGGAACCAGTTCCGGTACATGCGCATGGCGTCGGGCGCCCAGGTTGCGGATGGCAGGGGAAGCGAGCCGAACACCGAGCGGAACGCGCGCAGTCCATCCGGGCTTGCGCCATATGGTTCGAATTGGCTCGGCGCCAACCGGCGCGCGGCCTCATCGTCGAAATAGCCCTGCGGGAGGTCGGGAAACTGCGGCGCCGTGCCGGCGAAGTACCGCTCGACGTCCCGCCGGAATTCACGACCGAGACTGTCGCCAGCGTATTCGGGATGGCCTTGAAAGAACACGAAGAGGCTCGGCGCCGTTTTCACGAAGCTGTCCACGCCCGCCTGCTCGCCTTGGCTGAGGATTCGATAGCCGGCGTCAAGGAGATCCCTTTCGCGAAGGTCGTTGTGACGCGAGTGCGGCACGCGGAGCGGACCATTGATACCGGTCAGCAGCGGGTGATCCGCCACGGTCGAACACGTGAATACACCTGACAGCTTGCGCGCAAACCTGTGTCGCTCGATCCCGTCGAGGTGGAGCACCGCGGCGTGCGCCGCCAGACAGGACCAGAGGGCCGACCGTGTGTTGGTCTTGGCCCACTCCACCAGACCCGTGAAACTGTCCCAGAACGGTTCACCGGTCAGCGAACCGGCACGCGGTTCACAGCCGGTGACGACCAGCAGGTCCACAGCGCCGTGCAACATGTCGGCGACGGGCCGGTAGTGCGATCGGCAGTAGCGGGCTCCGGCTTCGCCGCGCGGAACCTCGGGCAGGTAGTAAACCTGGCAGCTGACCGGACGCCCGGGATCCGACCCGGTGATCAGGTGAACAAACTGGCGCTCGGTGGCCACGAGGGCCGCATCGGGCATGTTATTGACAAGCGCGACGCTCAGCGGGGCGGGAGCGGACGCGTGCCGCGGGATGGGGACAAAAAGCTCCCGCTGGACCGAGGCCGTCACGATCTTCTTCCGACGGGCACCGCCGAAACCTATTCGGCGGCCCGGCCGCGCGCTCTGTAGAGCTCGGCTGCCGCAAGCGCCTGTTCGAGGTCCTCGATGATGTCGGCGCTGTGTTCGATGCCGACGCTGAGACGGATTGTTTCGGGCCCGATCCCGGCCATGCGCTGCTCGTCGGCGGACATCTGCCGGTGGGTTGTAGACGCCGGATGACAGGCGAGCGATTTTGCGTCGCCGATGTTGACCAGCCGTTTGATCAGCTTCAGCGCGTCATAGAACGCCTTGCCGGCTTCGAAGCCACCGACGATGCCGAAGGTCAACAGGGATGACGCTCGGCCGCCGAGATACTTCGTCGCCATCGGATAATGCGGGCTGTCAGCAAAACCGGCGTAGTTGATCCACTCCACGAGAGGATGGCGACGCAAGAAATCGGCGACGGTTCTCGCGTTCTCCACGTGGCGTTCGACCCGCAGTGCGACGGTTTCGATCCCTTGCAGGAGCAGGAAGGCGCTCATCGGGGCGAGGACCGCGCCGGTCGTCCGCTGGTAGACGCTGCGCAGGCGGGCCGTGTAGGCCCCCCGACCAAAGCGGTCGGCATAGACCAGGCCGTGATACGATGCGTCAGGCTCCGAGAACATCGGAAAGCGGCCGACGTTGGCCGTCCAATCGAACCGTCCGGCATCGACGACGGCCCCGCCAAGCGTGGTGCCGTGCCCGCCCATGAACTTCGTCAGGGAGTGCACGATGATGTCGGCGCCGTAGTCGATCGGCTTCAGCAGGATCGGGGTCGCAACGGTGTTGTCGACCACGAGCGGCACGCCGCGAGCGTGAGCGACCTTGGCCAGGGCTTCGACGTCGCAGATGTTGCCGGCAGGATTCCCGATCGTCTCGCAGAAGACGGCGCGGGTCTCGTCGTCGATCAGGCCTGCGATGTCCTCGGCCCTGTCGCTCGGTGCGAACCGGCAGTGGATACCCTGACGTGGCAGCACATGCGCGAAGAGAGTGTGCGTGGTGCCGTAGAGCTGCGGCACCGAGACGATGTTGCCGCCACGGTCGGCGAGCGTGACGATGGCATAGTGCAACGCCGCCTGACCCGTCGCGACCGCCACGGCGTCATGCCCGCCCTCGAGGTCCGCGACCCGCCGTTCGAGGACAGCCGTCGTCGGATTGCTGATCCGGCTGTACCGGTAGCCCTCGGCCTCGAGGTTGAACAGCGCGGCCCCGTGATCGGCGCTGTCGAACGCATAGGCGACCGTCTGATAGATCGGCACGGCGACGGCATGTGTGGTGGGATCGTTGTCGAATCCCCCGTGAATTGCGATCGTTTCGCTGCGCATCGCTAGGAGCTGGTCCAGCTTGGTGATTTCCACCCGGATGTCGCAAGGCCTGCGCCAGCGTCGAGTGTGCCATTGCGGGACCGAGACCGGCTCAACCGCCGCCGTTCCGCTGGCTCTCATCTTGCTCAGGTCTCGACGTCCTTGCCGAGAGTCGCGAGACGGATGAGCCTCGAATCCCAGAAGTCTCTGCCGTTCGCGGCATCCGAAGCCTGGCTTGGCGCGCTGGAGCGTACGGCACGGATCGCACGCGAGCCGCATCGGACCCTGCCCGTCGTCGTCGAGGACTTCGCGACGCGGTACGGATCACGGCTTGCGCTGATCGGCGAAAGCGAGGTCCTGACCTACGCGGAACTCGCCTCACGCCTGCGGCGCTATGCCCGATGGGCCGACTCGCAGGGCTTGGGAAGAGGCGACGTCGTCTGCCTGCTCATGGAGAATCGGCCCGAGTATCTGGCCGTCTGGCTTGGCCTGACGGTGATGGGCGTCACGGTGGCGCTGCTGAATACCAATCTCGTCGGGGCTGCCCTGGCCCACTGCATCGACACGGCCCGGCCTGTTTACATCATCGTTTCGGCGAAGCTGATCGAGAGCTGGGAAAGCGCGCGTCCGTATCTGGCCGCATCCGCCTCGCCTATGGCTGCACGGATCCGGTGAGGCCGCTGCGCGGATCGACCGCGCGGTCGACAACCTTCCCGACGACCCCCTGCAGCCGCAGCCCGATCCGGTCGGCTTGAGTGACCGCGCCCTGCTCATCTACACGTCGGGCACGACAGGCCTGCCCAAGGCTGCAACGTCAGCCATCACCGCCTGATGTCATGGAGCCAGTGGTTCGCCGGCCTGATGAACACGGTCCCGGAAGACCGGATGTACGACTGCCTGCCGCTCTACCACAGCATCGGCGGCGTCGTGGCGCCCGGCAGCGTGCTGGTCAGCGGCGGCTCGGTCGTCATCCGCGAGAAGTTCTCGGCATCGCGGTTCTGGGACGATGTCGTGTCGCAACGATGTACGCTCTTCCAATACATCGGCGAGCTCTGCCGATACCTGGCGAACGCGCCACCTCACCCGCTTGAGCGGCATCACGAGCTCCGGCTTTGCGTGGGAAACGGCCTGCACGCCGATGTTTGGTCAAGATTTCAGGACCGGTTCGCGATCCCTCGCGTCTTCGAATTCTATGCGGCCACGGAGGGCACGGTTTCGCTCTACAACGTCGAAGGGAAGATCGGCGCGGTCGGGCGCGTCCCGTCCTTCATGGCGCACCGCTCTCCTGCCGCGCTCGTCCGCCATGACACGGAAACCGGAGAGCCCTTCCGCAATGCAACCGGCTTCTGCGAGCCGGTGGTCCAGGGCGAGGCTGGCGAACTGATCGGGCGGCTGACCTCAGACCCAGCGCAGGCTGCCCAGCGATTTGAGGGCTACACAAGCGCCGCCGAAAGCGAGCGCAAGATCCTCCGCGACGTGTTCAAGCCGGGCGACCTCTGGCAGCGGACCGGCGACCTGATGCGCCAGGATGAGCAGGGCTTCTTCTATTTCGTCGACCGCGTCGGCGACACCTTTCGCTGGAAGGGCGAGAACGTCGCGACGACGGACGTCGCGGCGGCGGTCAGCAGCGCGCCCGGCGTGGAAGACGCCGACGGTTTATGGCGTGACCGTCCCCGGCACCGAAGGTCGCGCCGGCATGGCGGCCCTGAAGGTCGCCGCGGAATTTGATCTCGCGGTGTTCCGGGACTGGATCGCGACGCGCCTGCCCTCCTACGCCCGCCCCCTCTTCCTGCGGTTCCGGCAGGAACTCGACCTGACCGAAACGTTCAAGCAGAAGAAGGCCTCCCTGGTCGAAGACGGGTTCGATCCGTCCCGCACCGCCGATCCCTTGTACGTCGAGGATGCGAGCGCGGGGGCCTATCGAAGAATCGATGCAGGCACATTCGCCGCGATCGCTGCAGGCGCGTGGCGGCTATAGTCGTTCGGCAATCAAGCGAGGCCTGGCCATTCGAGTGCGTCGGGGTCCGGCGCTAGCGACGCTGCGAGGGATGCCCCGATCGTCTGCAAGGCCGCCCTGCCCTGCGGGATCACACGACCAAGGCCGTAGAACAGATGAATCATGCCGGGATGGCACGTGTACCGAACCGGCACGCCGGCCTCCGATAGCCGCTCTGCATAAGCCGCCCCATCATCGCGAACCGGGTCGAATTCGGCCGTGTGGATGATCGCGGGCGGCATGCCGGACACATCGCCGGTCCGCCCTGGCGAGATACGAGGATCGTCGCGGTCGAGCGCCGCACCGCCATAGGCCTCCATCTGCCGATCGAAGGTATCACCACGCAGGAAGTGGCCCTCGGCGAAAAGCCGATGCGATTCGCTGTCGCGACGCGCGTCGAGGATGGGGCAGATGAGCAGTTGCGCCCTGATCCCGGGGCCGCGACGCCGGGTCGCTTCCTGGCACGCGACCACGGCCAGGATGGCGCCGACCGAATCGCCGCCTACGGCGAGACGTCGCCCATCGATCCCCATTGTGGCGGCCATTTGCGAGAGGGCGGCTGTAGCGGTGACCGCGTCCTCGACGGCGGCTGGAAACGGGTGTTCGGGCGCGAGCCGATAGCCGACCGAGACGACGCGACAATCGGCGGCTGCCGCGAGTTGGCTGCAGATCCCGTCATGTGTGTCGAGGTCTCCCGCGACGAGCCCGCCCCCATGGAAAAAGACCAGGCCCGGGCGAATGCCCTGGTTGGAGGGGTCGTACAAACGCGCGGGCAGCAGGCCCGCACCGCCCGGCACAAGGATATCGCGGGTCCCGACCGCAGCGGGCTCGGTCCCGGCATTCTGCATCAGGAGCCGAAACGCTGCGCGCTCTGCTTCGACGTCGGACGGCTCGCTCCCGCTGCCGGCTGCGATCATGTCCAGAAAGCGCTTGGCACGCGGATCAAGTGGCATGGGCTCCTCGGCGGCCGGCCTTCAGGCACCGGTCCGGTGTTACCGTCCTACGCCAAATCGGCCGGTCGCTCCCGTGTCGGCCGGCTGCGTGCTATCGCATTCAGCAAAGAAGTAGGTGAAGAGTGAGCGATGAAAGCATCCCCTCATAGTGCGACGTGGACCTTCTTCGAGGGCGATTGGCACGAGGGAAATGTGCCCATCATGGGGCCCCGGACGCACGGTGCCTGGCTTGGCTCGACGGTTTTCGACGGCGCGCGCGCTTTCGAAGGCGTCATGCCGGATCTCGACCTTCACCTGCAGCGCGTGAACCGGTCGGCCGAAAACTTCGGGCTCAAGGCGAGCGTCTCCACGGACAGCTGGCGAGACCTCGTCCATGACGGCATCAGACGATTTGCGCCCGACGCGGAGCTCTACATCCGCCCGATGTATTGGGCTGGCGTCGGTTATGGCGGCGGCGTCATGTTCGATCCCGAGTCGACCGCGTGGTGCCTTTGCCTCTACGAGTCGCCTATGCCTCCGCCGACCGGCGGCAACACGGTCACGCTTTCGCCCTTCCGACGCCCGACCATCGAATGCGCGCCCGTCGAGGCCAAGGCCGGGTGCCTCTACCCCAATGGCGCCCGTGCCTTGCCGAGGCGAAGACGCGCGGCTTCGGCAACTGCCTGATGCGCGACATGCTGGGCAACATCGCCGAACTGGCGAACTCCAACGTGTTCATGGTGCGCGATCACGTGCTGCTGCCGGGTTCCTCATTTCTGGAAAAAGATGGCACCTTCACCAATGCCGAGCGCCGCATTTCGCGCGTGCGCAAGGTGATGCCGCGAGTCCCGGCTATGCGGATTGGGGAAGCCACCATCGAGTTGTCGAAGCGCCTTGGTTACGACATGGATTACACCCATCCCTCGCAAATCATGGATGAAATCGCTGCGCCTGACGCCGACTTTCCAAGGCGTCAGCTATGAAAAACTCGACCGTTTGGGCAGCATCCAGTGGCCGTGTAACGATGCGGCACCGGAAGGCACCCCCATCATGCACATCGATAGTTTCGTGCGCGGCAAGGGCAAGTTCATCATCACCAAATACGTCGCGACCGATGAAAAGGTCACACGCAAGTATCCATTGATCCTGACCACCGGGCGCGTACTGTCGCAATACAATGTCGGCGCGCAGACGCGCCGTACCGAAAATGTGACCAATGGCATGCGGAAGACCGGCTGGAAATCCATCCCCATGATGCGGAAGAACGCGGCATCAAGAGACACGGATTGGGTCGGTCTACGAAAGCCGGGCCGGTGAGAGCACGGTCTTGCGGGCCATGATTTCCGAAGCATGCAGCCGGGCGTGGTCTACACCACGTTCCATTTCCCGGAATCTGGTGCGAACGTGATCACGACGGAAAACTCGGACTGGGCCACCAATTGCCCTGAGTACAAGGTCACTGCGGTGCAAGTGATGCCGGTGCAGCAGCCTTCTGCCTGGCAAAAAGAATATTCGCGCTTCAATCGCGAACAGATCGACTTGCTGGAGGCCGCGACGTCGCCGCAGGAAGGCTAAGTTCGGTGCTATGGATGCGGACTTGAAGCAGCACGAACCGACCGCACACCT
>CAWGMF010000017.1:0-100057 GCA_963823605.1 uncultured Alphaproteobacteria bacterium
CGGGCCGGATGCCGTAGCGGAGCTGGAACGCCCGGCTGAAGGCGCTCTCGGACTGGTAGCCGACCTCCGCCGCGATGGCCGCAAGGGAGGCGCGCGACCCCTGCAGCTTGCGCTTGGCGAGCTCGAGCCGGGTCTTCGCGAGGAACGCAAGCGGCGAAATCTGGGCGGTTTGCCGGAACATCCGCACCAGGCTGGCACGGGACGCGTTCGACACCTCGGCCAGCTCGTCAAGCGTCCACGTCTTCCCGGGATTCTTCAGCATCGCCGTAAGGGCGCGGGCGGTCGTGGGGTGGCTCAAGAGCGAGAGGATGCTTTCCGGCTGCCGTTCGGCTTCCAGGTGGGCCCTGACCACGATGAGCAGCAAAGCGCTGGCGAGGTCCGAGGCGATCGCTGCCGCTCCGGGACGGGCGCCATCGAGCTCTTCCCTGACGAGCGCGATCAGGGGTCGGATATGAGGCGCCGCGCTGTCTTTCTCTGCCGAAACGACAATCGTGTCGGGGAGGGCGGACAGGACGAGGTTCTGGTCCGCATGGTCGAACTTCAAGCGACCGCAGACGAGCTGCGTTTCCGGCGCGTCGGTGTTCGTCTTGACCGGGATCGCACCGGCCGAGCGACTACGGATGCCGAATGGCCCCGACGCATCAAATCGAGTGTTCGGACCATGGACGACGTGTGCGCTGCCGTGCGGAAGCAAGGCAACATCGCCAGCCTGTAAAGAGACGTACCGGTCCGCGGCCTTGAGGTGAAGCGTGCAGCATCCTTCGGTCACGATGTGGAAGGGCGCCCACCCGTCACTTTCCGGGGCGTGATCGGAGGCCCATTGCGCCCCGAACTGGCAGACATACTGAAGTTCGGGACGGACCCTGAGAAGCGGAGCCAGCCCGCTCAAAGCGTCGAGCGAAACCGATCGTCCTGCTGGCAGGCCCGTTTCCATCGCGATTGATCCGTTCGGACATGAAGCTGAGCCGCTCCAACATTCGCGACCCCGCCGATGCCCTCTAGTCTCATACATGCGAATTTTGCACCACCGGAGGAGCGCGCGATATGCCTACAATCACGACGAACGACGGCGTCGAAATTTTCTACAAGGATTGGGGCTCCGGGCAGCCCATCGTCTTCAGTCACGGCTGGCCTCTCTCGGCCGATGACTGGGATGCGCAGATGCTGTTCTTCCTCGGTCACGGCTTCCGCGTGATTGCGCATGACCGCCGCGGCCACGGACGGTCGAGCCAGGTGGGCGAAGGCCACGACATGGACCATTACGCTGACGACCTTGCGGCTCTGACGAACAGGCTGGACCTCAAGGACGCCATCCACGTGGGTCATTCGACCGGCGGCGGAGAGGTCATCCGCTACCTGGGCAGGCACGGTGGAACGCGCGTGGCGAAGGCCGCAATCCTCAGCGCCGTCCCCCCGCTCATGGTGAAGACGGAGGCCAATCCGGGCGGACTCCCGAAAACCGTGTTCGATGATCTGCAGAAGCAGCTCGCGTCCAATCGGAGCCAATTCTACTACGACCTCGCCGCGGGACCGTTCTATGGCTTCAACCGTCCCGGCGTGACGCCGGCCGAACCCGTGATTCGGAACTGGTGGCGGCAAGGCATGATGGGGGGCGCCAAGGCCCACTACGATGGCATCGTCGCCTTTTCTCAGACCGATTTCACCGATGATCTGAGAAAGATCGATGTGCCGGTGCTGGTGATGCACGGTGACGACGACCAGATCGTCCCCTACGGCGATTCAGCGCCCCTCTCGGCCAAGCTCCTGAAGAACGCGACGCTCAAGACCTACAAGGGCTTCCCGCACGGCATGCCGACCACGCAGGCCGAGACGATCAACGCCGACCTGCTCGCGTTCATCCGTTCCTGACAAGCCCCCCTTTGAAGGGTCGCCATGGTGGCCCACCGCAGCTTGCGTGGCCGGCACGCCACAATCCCTCACGTCCACAGCGCCCGATCGGAGACTCACGCCATGACCGTTCAACCAACCCATCTGTCCCGGCGCGGCTTTTGCCTGTGCTGCATAGGTGCAGCAACCTTCGGGGCGAGCCGCGGCTGGCTCAGCCCACGCGAGGCCTATGCCGAGGCCCGCGGCCTTGTCAGCCTGATCAAGGACAGCGCCGCGGCGTCGCCGATCACGACGCACAAACTTCGCAGCAACATCAGCGTGCTCGAGGGCTCCGGCGGAAACGTCGCGGTTTTGACGGGGCCTGACGGCAAGGTGCTCGTCGACGCTGGCATCAGCGTCTCTCGCGAGCGAATGACAAGGGCGCTGGCCGACCTTTCCAACGATCCGATCACGCACCTGATCAACACGCACTGGCATTTCGACCATGCCGATGGCAACGCATGGCTGCATGAGCTCGGCGCAAAAATCATCGCCCAGGAGAACACCCGCAAGTATCTGTCCCAGGTGCAGCGTGTCGAAGACTGGGACTATAATTTCCTGGCGTTGCCGGCGAGCGGGCTTCCGACCGATGTGTTCACGCGCGAGCGGAACCTGAAGCTCAACGGTGCGTCGATCGACTTGAAATATTACGGTCCCGCCCACACGGATTCCGACATCTCGGTCACATTCGCCGAAGCCAATGTCCTTCACGCCGGCGACACGTTCTGGAACGGCATCTACCCATTCATCGACTACTCCACCGGAGGCAGCATCGACGGCATGATCGCGGCGTCGGACGCAAACCTCGCGGCGACCACCGATGAAACGATCATCATTCCGGGGCACGGCAAACCCGTCAGCAACAGGGCGGAACTCCGGGCCTTCCGCGACATGCTGGTCGGGGTTCGCGAGAACGTCGCGAAGCTCAAGAAGCAAGGCCGGACGCGGGATGAGACGGTTGCCGCCAAGCCGACCGCCCCCTTCGATGCGGTCTGGGGACAGTTCGTCATCGACCCCGGCTTCTTCACGCGCCTTGTCTACGAGGGGGTGTGACCCCGCCCGCCGGGCACGACGACTCACACCATCGTTCGAGGCACACGTCCGGGGGCGACAACGCCTTCGCGGCAACTGAGGGGTTTCGAGTTATGACGAACAGGTTCAACAACAAGGTTGTGGTGGTCACCGGCGGCACCAGCGGCATCGGGCTCGCGACCGCCAAAGCCTTCGCGGCCGAAGGCGCCTCGGTGTTCATCACCGGCCGGCGACAGGACGCGTTGGACGCGGCCGTGAAGGAGATCGGCGGCACCGTCACGGGCGTGCGCGGCGACATGGCGAACTTGGCCGACATCGACCGGCTCTACGATGCCGTGCAGGGCAAGCACGCGCAGATCGACGTTGTCTTCGCCAATGCCGGCGGCGGCACCTTCGCGCCGCTCGGCGCGATCACGGAAGAGCAGTACCAGTCGATCTTCGACACCAACGTCAAGGGTGTACTCTTCACCGTGCAGAAGGCGCTGCCGCTGCTCAAGGATGGTGCCTCGATTGTGCTCACGTCGTCGACCACCAGCATCTCGGGCACGCCCGCCTTCAGCGTCTACTCGGCCACCAAGGCGGCGGTGCGTAACTTTGCCCGCACCTGGATCCTTGACCTGAAGGACCGTCGTATCCGCGTGAACGTCGTCAGCCCCGGCGTGACCGAGACCGCAGGACTGAACGAGCTGTTCGGTGGCGGTGCGCAGGCCGAGGGCACGAAGAGCTACCTTGCGGGCCTGATCCCTGCAGGACGCGTCGGCCAGCCGGACGAGATCGCCAAGGCGGTCCTGTTTCTTGCCTCCGACGATGCGAGCTTCGTTAACGGTGTCGAACTCTTCGTTGACGGCGGCCAAGCTCAGATTTGAGCCCTGCGCGACTAAATCTTTGATTTGCCACGGATCGAAACAAAACGACCGGCGGAACGGCCGGGCTGCCGCCGTTTGAGGGTATGGCAGCCGCCATGATGAGGCTGGTGAGCCAGGTTTCCTCCGGGCCCACCGGTCGCCTCTGTTGAGGGATCAAGATCCGTGGTCCAAGATCCGATGGCTCTTCATTTCGGGACAGCGCTACCGCCGAGATAGACTGACCGCCGGCGTTTCCTAAAACGCCAAACGCCAAATCTCAACGATCTGAGCTATTCCAGGCGCCGTCTAACGGCTGCTTCGGAGTAGCATCATCATTCGATCAAGTTGCTGAAACGGGAGCTGAGCTGAACGTCCGGAATCGGGCGAGGTCTCAATGTCGCAGTTGGCGCATGGCTCGCCCCTTAGATGCCGTGGCCTTTGGCTGAAGCTTGTGGACCACTCCCTGCGGATCCCCTTCCGAGATGCTGATGCGCTTCATCGATTGGTTTTGGCGTGATCGCGACACGGGTCAAATCATTGTCGCGCAGTGGCCGAACCTGTGGCTTTGGATCTTCGCCGCCGTTTCGGCCGTCGGATTGATCACCACCAATGGCGGGCCTGCTGGTATCGGCCTGCACAGGGTCGCGACGGTGTTCCTGGTGATCTGGGCCGGCGACGAGTTGCTGCGCGGCGTGAACCCGTGGCGGCGCTGCCTTGGGCTGCTGTGCTGCTTTGGCTGTCCAGCAAGCTCGTGGTCTGATGTTTCAATCGCAGGCAAGCCATTCCCGCAGCTTCGACCACCGCCGCCTGCACGACGCCGACTACGGTGGCCGCATGACGACAATAACGATGGCCGGTTTGGTGTGACGCGCATCAGCCTGCCTCCGCGATCGCGGAGGCAGGCTGATGCCGGGTTTTCACGTCACCGACCGGCAGGTCAGGCGTTACATGAGCTCACGACGGGAAGGACGGAATCAGGCGGCCGCGGCCGCTCGCGCTGGCTTCAGCGAACGGACCGGGCGGCGGATCGAGGGCACGCCCGTCCTGCCGAGCCAGCGGGAAGGTCGACGATATCGGACCCGCCCAGATCCTTTTGCGGAAGTCTGGCGCCCGGATCTCATCCCGTTGCTCGAGAGCATTCCACACATCCGCGCCATGACCCTACTGGAGGAGCTGCGTCGCCGGCATCCGGACCGCTTCGGTGACGGGCATCTGCGCTCGCTGCAGCGACGCGTCGCCCAGTGGCGTGCGACCGAGGGACGAATGCGGTTCCTCGAAGCCGTTTGACGAAGCTCCGGGCGGCTCAGGCCGTCCAATCGACAGGGAACGCGATCTCATCGATATTCGGCGGGAGGCGCCGGGCGAGGCCAGAGCAGATCTTCGACCCGTGGCGCCCTCGCCAGCGACCGATCGGAGTGGGAAGATGGCTGAAGTCCAAGGTCACCGGCTGGCTCTTGCCCGAGAGCTCCTCGCCGACGACGACCGCGACGAGCTCGAGTTCTTCACGGAATACGTCAAGGCGGCCGAGCATCCGAGTTCGATCGGCCGGCTCGGACCGGAGTTCGGGCACGATACAGTGGCGAGCCTTGGCCCCACGCTCGTGGCCATCGGCCTCCACCTGTTCGACGCCCTCCAGCCCTGGCTGGCGGACCTGCCCAAGAAAGTGGCCCAGGGCTTCATCGTCGACCAAGCGAAGGAAAGGCTCAAGGCCTGGTTCGCGACACCGAAGAAAAAGGAGCTCGGCACGCTCGTCACCGACAAGGGCCGCGCGGAGATCCTCGGCATCGTCGCCAAGCTGACGGCGCAAGCGAAGCTCCCACCCAAAGAGGCGGAAAAGGTCACGAAAAAGGTCGCCGGCTACTTGTTCGAGAGCGCGCATGGCTAGTGCGCGGGACGCCGCCGGATTCCTGGAGGCGATGCGCGCCGAGACCCGTCACCGAACCTGGTTCGCAACGATCTTCGGCACGACGATATCGGTGACCTACGTGGGGTCGACCTTCACCTGGTACCTTCCCGACATCCCGGTCCTGAATCCTGTCGGGGCCTTCGTCGCTACCCTGCCGATCTTCCTCGTGGTCGTGACGGCGTGCCGCGCGGCCCTGTGGGCGCTCAGGCTCCGACGGCACAGGGCCGCCGGGGTCTCGCCGCTGCTGAACGCCTCGTACCGGCGCTTGATGCGCGAGCTCGATCGCACGTTCCGATTGGGCGCGGTGCCGGTTTCCTTCGGCAACGGCAGGGAGGGCCGGATCGTGGCCATGAGGATCGCCGGCCATGACGCCGTGGCGATCGGGCGGGGTGCCCTGACCGCCATCCGACGCGACCCCGGCGTGACCCGCTACCGGGTTGCCCATGAATTTGCCCATCTGGCAGGCGGCGATCCGGATCGCGACGACAACCGGACGGCCGTCCATGCCGCGGCGGCATTGTCGCTCCTCGTCACCTTCGGCTGGACGATGTCGAACATGTTCGACCTCTCGGGGCTGCGTCGTTCCGGTGCACTGTGGCCCGACCTCCTCCGTTTCCTCGTGGGCTCATCGGCTTTCGCCCTGACCGCGAACACGCTCCTCTTCGGCGGGGTTGGCATCGCATTGCTCCTCGAACAGCGCTCCGCGTCACGATTGCGGGAGTTCTACGCCGACGCCGTCGCGTCAACCGTCGCGGCGCCGCCCCCGACCGCCTTCGCTCCCGCCGTGGCCACCGGCCGCCCGCCGCAACACTTCGCCTTCGCGCTCCTCGATCCACACCCGACCGCCAAGGCGAGAGCCGCCGCCCTCACCAGGCAGATCGTAGCCTACCGCGCCGACATGATGCTCTTCCTCCTGCAAGGCTTCTTCAGCGCCTTCGTGGTCGAGTGGCTCATGCAGCTGATGTTCGGGTCATCGAACGACGGCGTGCTGAGCGCGCACGACCACCGGGCCTCCATATGGCACTTGGTCGGCATCGGGCCGCTGCCAACGTACGGTTTGCTGATCTTCGGCGCTGGCCTCGCAGCCTCCACCCACATCCTCGTGCTCATGCGACTGGGGTCGATGCTGCGGGTATCGGGCGACCATCGGGCGCGCGCGTCGCTGATGGCTTGGCTGCCCTTCTCGACGCTCCTGGGGACGGCGCTCGTCCTGGCCACCAGCGTGAGCGTTCTGTGGGATCTCGACCAGAGCCACTGGGACCTGCTGCGATACGTCGGCGCGGCTTGGGACCGCCTCGCGCTGCATGGCGTCACCCTCGTGGTCCTCTGCCTCACGACGCTCACGACGGTCGGCCTCACGCCGAAGCGGAACAGCGTCCTCGTGGCGATGGGTTCGCTCCCCATGTTGGCGACCCTCGCGGCGGCCTACGGCCTCTATCGATGAGCGAGAGCGCCTCCACGGCCAACATGCCATCCTTGCCCCGGTCGAAAATGACAGTTGCTTCGGCATTCCGTTCAGGTCGTCGCCCTGGCACCAGCTCGCCGGCGCTCTACGGCGTCGCCGCCGTGCTGCCGCCGATGAGCGCGCAGGGCGTGGCCCACATCCCAGCGCGGCTGCCCCATCGCCCGTGCGGAACGCACCGGAGGAGTTGGTTGGGCTACACTCTGTAAAGCCCGTCTTCCATTCCAACGACGTCCCCCTTCGCCGCGCGGCTACGACTGCGAGGAGACCCAAAGCTCAGGATTCTGTTGCAGGCGTCGCGCAGCGGCGAGGCGCCGAAGAAGCGGGCGTAGTCACGGCTGAACTGGGATGGCCTCTGAAAACCGAACTCGAAGCCCGCTGTCGCCGCCTCTAGACCTTCAGCGACCGTCATTCGGCGTGCCGATTGAAAGCGAAGGGCGTTGCGGAACTGCAGCGGGCTCATCGTCGTCACCGCCCTGAAGTGCAGATGATGGGCCACGCAGCACCTCCGCAACCGGCGTGCCCGTCTCCGCCTGCTTCAACCCGAAGGCGATCTGCTCCTCGGTGTACCCGCTCTTTCTCAGAGTTCCGCTCCTTCCCTCAGGATCTCACAAACCGGAAAGCTCACATTCTGGCTGGAGGAGAAAAACGGGAGGACGTCATCGATCTTTTTGCCCCGATGGTGACTGCTCCGAACTCCATCTGGTCAACCCCACAACGGGAGCGGTCGCAGCGGATCCTCAATATTGCGACCTGAAAGGCGTGTTCCGCGACACGATCTCCATGAAGGCCAACTAACCGTATTCTGCTCAGGACCGCCTCTACGCTGCATCGGGGAGTACGTGCTCCGCTGCCACATCCTGGACCACGAGGATCAGGGCACGCCAACATCCGCCTCCTCACACGATGGCTCGCCCGCTACCATTGCGTTGGCTGACATTCGAAGCCAGGCCGCTCAAGCGGCCTCAGGCGTTTTAAGGTGCGATGCGTTCGTGCCAAGGAGCGCGGCCAAGCCGTGATCATCCATTGGACGGCCGTAATGAAATCCCTGACCACGATCGCAGTTCCAACGTTCCAAATGCGCCGCCTGTGCAGCACTCTCGATCCCCTCACCGGTGACAGACAAGCCGAGAGATTTGGCGACAGAGATGATGGCCTGGACCACGGTGGTGTCTTCGTGGAGTTGGCCAAGCCCGTTGATGAAAGAGCGATCGATCTTCAGCACGTCCAGCGGAAGTCGTCTGAGGTAAGACAGTGAGGAATAACCGGTTCCGAAATCGTCGATCGCCAGCTTGATACCAAGCGCCTTGAGTTGCTGCATGATGGTGATGGTCGACTCTACGTCGCGCATGATCATGCCTTCCGTAATTTCGATTTCGAGGAATTCGGGCCGAAGGCCCGTATCCTGCAAGGCCCGTTTCACCTGTCCGGTGAGATCGCCGCTCTGGAACTGTCGCGGCGAAAGGTTGACCCCGACGACAAGAGGGGGATCAGAGGGGAACTGTTCTTGCCAAAGGCGGGTCTGTCGGCAGGCTTGGTTTAGGACCCATAGGCCGAGCGGGATGATGAGCCCCGTCTCTTCTGCGATCGGAATGAAATCGGCCGGCGCGATGAGCCCGCGCGTCGGGTGTTGCCACCGCACGAGCGCCTCGACCTCGACGATGCGGTGCGACTGCATCGATACGATAGGCTGGTAATGCACGCGGAACTCGCCGTTCGTCAAAGCACGTCGGAGGTCATTCTCCGTCTCTAGACGTGCCAGCGTGTCGCTTTGCATGCCCGCTTCGAATGTGACGAACCGGTCCTTTCCGCTCGATTTCGCACGATACATGGCAACGTCGGCATTTCGGAGCAGGCTCTCCGCATCGATCTCGGTTCCGTCACCAACCGCGATGCCGATGCTGGAGGTTACAACGAGACTACGGTCGCCCAGATTAAACGGGCTCGCAAACTGGCTGGCAATCTGCCGCGCGATCGGGATAACATCGGAGCGGCTCGACACATGCTCCAGAAGGATCACGAATTCGTCTCCGCCCAGCCGGGCTACCGTGTCTTGGCGCCCCACGGCTGATTCGAGGCGACGAGCCACTTCGATGAGAAGCTGGTCGCCTGCATGGTGGCCAAGGCTGTCATTGATCAACTTGAAGCCGTCAAGATCGATGAAAAGCAGACCCACGCTACTCTGCCGGCGGCCTGCCCGGACGAGCGCGTGATTCAGGCGATCGTAAAACAGGGCCCGGTTTGGCAACCCCGTCAACGAGTTCGTGGAAGGCTTGACGTTCGAGTTGCCGCTCGAACACCTTGCGCTCGTTGATGTCATGGGTTGTGACGACGACGCCATCAACGCCGGGTTCTTGCAGCAGGTTTGTGAACTTCACCTCGATGTAGCGCCATGCGCCTGTTCCGTCCTCGAACTGCAGCTCGATGCTGCCTGTCATGCCGGGTGTGTCCTTTACCTGGTCCCACAGGTCTCCAGCCGCGACGCACTGGGCGGAGTGAACGAGAGAAAGGAAAGGCCGACCGAGCAGGCCGGTAGGTCCAAAGCACCAGGCGCTTTCGGCGGCGGGGCTTTGATATTAAATCACGCCGCTCCGATCGCAGATAAGGATGACATCGGTCGCGTTCATGATCAGCATTCGAAACCGCTGTTCGCCCAGGCGTACGGTCTCTGCCTCGCGCGCCATGGCCTCCCTGGCCTGACTTTGATACTTCGCGATGCTCCGGCTCGCGATGACGAGCGTGACGGCTGCCGAGCCAAGGATCGCCAAAGCGATGGCGCCGAGGCGAATGGCTCTGGACCACAAGGTGGCATTCACGTCATCGAGATAGACGCCGGCCTGGATCGCCCATTGCCATGGTTCATAGCGCCCGACGTGCGCCAATTTTGGCAAGGCTATTCCCCCCGAGGCCCGCGGAACCATGTACTCGAGCGTGCCCCCGCCTGACTTGGCCAAATCGATGATGTCGGCAACCAGCGTCTTACCCTGCGGATCCTTGTAGGAAAGCCGGTTCAACCCTTCATTCTGCTTGTTACCGTGCACGATCGTCAGCCCATCCCAGCGGTAGACGCCGAAGTAATCCCCTTCGCCCCACCGCTGAGCACGCAAGGCGGCTGCAGCCTGTTGCTGGGCTTGCTGCGTTGTTCCGCCTGCCGCGTGCACTTGCGTGTCGATGGCGGCAACCAACCGCTCAGCTGCATCGACCATGTCGCGCATCTTGGCGGCCCGCTCCTGTAGGATCGTCTGACGCAGTTCGAACAGCTCGGCAGTCGCGCAAGCCGAGAGCGCCAGCACGATGACGCTCAGAAGGGCGAATAACTGGTGTTTCAGTTTCAGGTGCCTGAACACCATGTTACTTCTCATTTAGGTGTAAATGACTCAACCTGACTTGCGTCATTTAAATTTAAGTCTGCGATGGAGCTGCGGAAGCCTAAATTCTTTCCATGGCTAAGAAGTCGCCCGCAGCTTCTGCTCTGAAAACTTAAAATCCGAGCGACTCAGCTTCACAAAGCTGCGCGAGATAGCCAGTCGCGAAGTCCCTGCACGCTCTTGAAATCCTCGACGGTCCGGGACGGGATCGCCGGGTAAGCCGCGGAGGCCATCCCGGCCAGGGCCCGGCCAGGGCCGCACTCCAGGAAGGCGCTCGCGCCCGCTTCGACGCAGCCGGACAAGCAGTCGGCCCAGAGCACGGTGCGTGAGATCTGCGAGGCGAGCTTGTCCAAGCCTGCCCGGACCTGGAGAACGGGGGCGCCGTCGACACCACTGAGGAGGCGCAGGCCTGGGGGCGGCATGTCTGCGACATGTACCGCTTCCAGGTCCTTCCGAAATCTCGCCGATGCGCGCGCCAACCGCGGCGTATGCGAGGCGACCTTGACGCCGATGCGGGTGACGCGGTCAGCGCCGCCCCGTAAGGCCGCCTCGGCGATCGCATCGAGCGCCTCGCCGGCCCCTCCGACGACGAAGGCATCGAAAGCATTGACGATCGCCACTGCGGCGCCATGGAGTTCGCACAGGCGATCGACCGCCGCGCGGGGGAGACCCCGGACAAAGAGGAGACCGTCGCCGGGTCTGCCGACGGCATCCATGGCCTCCGCCCGTCGCGCCGCGAGGTCGAGCGCCACGACGGGCTCGAACAGCCCCGCGAGCCCCCAGGCCGCCACTTCGCCTACGCTGTAGCCGGCGATGATGAGCCGGCCTGTGCCGAAGCCGCTGAGAGCGGCCGCGACCGCGAGCGGCTGCAGCGTGCACAGGACCTGGCCCAAGCGATTGGCGTGCAGCGCATCGTCGGTCTCCATACGCACGAGATCACGCGGGTCGCGCCCGCCCAGCAGTCGGGCCGCATGGGCGAACAGAGGTTCGGCCCCAGGCGCTGGGCCGGTGAGTGCAAACATCTCGGGATGCTGTGGCCCCTGTCCCGAACAGAGGACGGCGAGGCTCACCGCCCGCGCCGCTGGACGGCCGGAGCACCGGGCATCAGGGTCTCGGATTCGGCCACGAAGAGCGTCATGGCGAGGAGATCCGCGGATCCCCCTGGGCTTAGATGACGCGCGATGAAAGCTTTGTGGATGGCCTCGGCGTCGGCGCGCCAGCCGCGCCGCCCCACGCCGCCCCGCTCCAGGAACGCGCCCGCTGCGGCTCGGGCGAAGCGCAATCCCTCGGCACCCGCGCGATGGAGCAGGTTGGTGTCTTCAAGCGTGGCGATCAGCGCGAAACACCCCTGCACCCGCGCGGCTTCGGGATCGCCGGGCGCCAGTTCCGCGCCGTGGCGCAGCGCTGGAAGCGCCACGTCATAGACCGAGGGGAAGCCCCTCGCCGCCTCCAGGCGGGCGCCGCCTGCCCCGTGGCGACGATGCGCGATCTGTCCGTGGCTGTGCAGCAGGACGGGGCCGCTCACGATCGCCTCTCCCCAGAGCTTTGCCACGACGGCGCCGAACGTCACGCTCGGGCTCACCCGCCCCGTCGCTCGTGCACCGGCTGCAGCGCACAGGAGGCCCAGGCCGAAGATGGCGCCGCGGTGGGTGTTGATGCCGCGGGTCGTCTGCAGCATGGCGGCTTCGGCGTCGAGACCGATGGAACGCAGCACCTCCATGCCGCAGCCGCTCGCGCCGGCTTCGGCCAGCGCGACAAGGTACGGCGCGATGGCGGCAGCGCTCCGCCGGAACGTGTCGGCATCCATGTCGTAGTGGCTGCCGGAGTCGATGCAGCTGACCAGGCCGGGCTTCGGCCAGGTCTCCAGCTCGAGTAGCAAGCATCTTGTCGCGCAAGCCGCGATCTCGGCGGCGACCCGATCCGCTGGGGTCTCGTGGCAGGCAGCAGCATTTTCCGCGGGCCAGAGGTCGACGGCGACGCGGCTCATGGAGGCAGGTCCCCGACGAAGAGGTCACGCCTTACCATCGTCACTCCGGATGCGGTCTTGACGATGATCTCCTGCACTCCGGAGTGCATCTCGCGCCAGTTGACGGCGGCGCCGTCGGGACGAACCAGTTCGCCATCGATCCGCATCGGCGCATTGGCCTCGATCGCGGCGAGACCGGCTGTCTGGTGGTCGATGTCATTACGCGCTGCGCAGGACAGCAGGATGTCCAGATCGGAGGTCGCGCTCAGGTATGGCAGTCCTGTAAGCCACTGCCACGCCAGGCTGCCGAACACGCGGGCAGGTCCCCCATGGATCGCAGCCAGCGCCGACACGCTCTCGATCGCGTTGGACCATGACGCCGGCGCCGCGGAGCGGCACTCGTCGAGCCGCGGGGGCGGTCGCGTCGCGACGACGTCGGCGTGCTGCAGGACGACGGCAATCCGGCGCTTGCCGAGCGATGGCGGCAACGGCAAGCCGCAAGCCAAGCCGTCGCTCTCGCCTATGTCCGGGCGTCGGGCGATCAACGGCCACCCCCGGTCGGCCCAGGCCACGATCAGCGGTTCCTCGCTGAGATCGCCGCGGGAGTCGACCAGCCGCCGCCAGGGCTCGCTCGCCACGGTGACCAGTGCGTGGCGCTGCGGCACCGGGTCAGCGGGAGCGGCGCGCGTGGTCATAAACGCGCGTGGCGATCTCGGCCGCCTTGGGTCGCCCCTTGCGATCCTGACCGAGACGGTCGCGGCCATCGCCGTTCGTCGGGTTCGCATCGAGCAACGCCCGCAACTGATCGGCCAAGCTGACATCGGGGTCCCAGGTCATCAGAACCGCGCCGGTTTGGGCCAGGTTATCGAGGCCGGGGGCGAAGACCGGGGTGGATTGCGCCTTCTGCCTCAACACGTCTATCGACAGCTTCGTGACCTTGGCCATCGACGGGAGATCCATGACTTCCGGCTCTGCGCCGGGGAGTGCGACCAGGGTCCGGGTCGCCAGTGCGGTAGCGATGAAGGCGCCAGCAGCCGTGTGGCCGTAGAGAAGCCCCACCGTGTGGCGGCCGGTCATGTCGGCCTGGATCAAGCATTTCGCGAGATGGGCCAGGTATTCGCTGAGGCCGAGCAGCTCGTCACGCTTGCTCATGCGCTGGCTGTCGCTGTCGACCAGCACCAGGATCGGCCCGGTACCGCCAAGCCGTACGGCCTGCAGCACCGCGCCCGACAGGCGGATCGCCTCGTCGATGCCGACCGGCGTGTGGTCCGCGACCCCGATCACATCGGCTCGCACGCCGTCCCGCAGTAGCCCCGACCCACAAAGGACGCCACCGTATTTCTCTACGTGGTGCCCGTCGGGAAACAACGAAGCCAGAACCTCATCGAGCGTCAAAGCGGAGACTCCCGGACTTGGTCGGCCAGCGCCACGAAAGGACCGTCCGGCATCGCCGAGACGGCGTCCGCGTCGTTGACCCCCGCGGCGCGCCAGACATCCAGCGCGTCGGCGCAGGCGCCGAACGTGTCGAGTCGCTCCTCGAGCCGCGCCTGCTCACGCTCCAGGGTCGCGGGGGTGAAGCGTGATGCGGTCGCAAGAAGGTGCAGCGCTGAGTTCCGAAACCCCTCGATCGTGTCGGCTGCGTAGGCGTCTGCCCCGCCGAGCAGTCGGCGGTGCTTGCCGCCCATCGTACGCCAAACGAGAGCGCGGTCGCGCGAGTCGAACTCCTCCACGCCGCGATTGGTCTCGATCACCTCGGGACCGGACACGCTGATGCGGCCCTGCTCGGAGATCGCGAGCGCCGAGCAGCAGCCCGCGATCAGGCCGCCTCCGCCGTAGCAGCCGGCGCGGCCGCCCACGATTCCGACCACGGTCACGCCCGCGGCGCGCGCCTGCATCAGGGCCCGCATGATCTCCGCAATCGCGAGCTCGCCCGCATTGGCCTCTTGCAACCGCACCCCGCCGGTGTCGAACAGGATCAGAACGGGGATCGAGGCAATGTCCCGCGCAGCCCGTAGCAAGCCGGTCAGCTTGGCGCCATGCACCTCGCCGAAGGCGCCGCCCATGAAGCGGCCTTCCTGGGCCGCGACGAACACGGGTGCCCCGTCGATCCGGCCGCGCCCCACCACCATGCCGTCGTCGAACTGCTCGGGCAGGTCGAATACAGAAAGATGCGGGCTGGTCTCGCGCTGTTCGGGCCCGATGAACTCCTCGAAGGTGCCAGGATCGAGAATGAGCCTCAAGCGCTGCCGCGCAGTCGAACTCGTACCAGCTCACCGCCACTAGATCGAGACTGACGGGCGCCCGCTGGGAGGTGTCGCTCATCGGTCGACCTCCATCGCGCGAACGGCCTGTGCCAGCCGCAGCGCAACCGTGTCGGGTCGCGCGCCGCCATCGTTGATCGAGAGCCGCAGGCCGCCGGGCGAGCGACGTTCCACGAAGTCCACCACCACCGCCGCCCAGACGGCGCCGAAGCCCTCCGCCGTTGTCTTGATCTCGACGATGCACTGCGTGTCGGGCAGCACGCGTTCGACCAGCACCTCGAGATTGCCGGACGCCACGACGCCCACGAGGTCCGATGCCTTCGAACCTGCGGCCCTGCGCAGCGCGGTGTGCCGATAGGTCAAGTTCTCCACAGCGGTCCTCACCAGTTCCGGAAACGCGACGGGGGGGCATATAGGCCGCCCGACCAATGCACGAGATCCTTGATCGACCGGGCGGCGAGCAGACTTCGGTCGGCGTCGAGAGGATCGATGCCAAGGTCCTCGGGGCGAACGATCACCCGGCGCTTGCGAAGCCGTTCGACCATCTTCGCGTCCCGTCCTCGGCCGATGCCGGTGTAGCCCGCGACGCCGCGGATCGCCTGCTCCCGCTCGTCCTTGTCCCGGCAGAGCAGGAGATTGGCGATGCCCTCCTCGGTCACGATGTGGGTGGTGTCGTCGGCGTAGACCATCACAGGGGCGAGATCGAGCTTGAGCTTGTCGGCAAGCGCAAGGGCATCGAGCTTCTCGACGAAGGTCGGCACGTTGTTGTCGCCGAAGGTCTCGACGATCTGGACCACGAGCTTGCGTCCGCGCCGGAGCGGAGCCGGGCTGTCGGGGTCGGCTTCCAAGCCTGCCTTGAGCCAAGGTTCGCTCGGATGGCGGCGGCCGCGCGCGTCGCTGCCCATGTTGGGCGCCCCCCCAAAGCCCGCGACCCGCATGGTCGTCACGGTCGAAGAATGGCCCTCGAGATCGATCTGCAGGGTGGAGCCGATGAACAGGTCGCAGGCGTAGAGCCCGGCAGTCTGACAGAAGGCGCGGTTCGAACGGAGCGAGCCGTCAGCGCCGGTGAAGTAGATGTCCGGACGCGCGCGGATGTAGGCGTCCATGCCGACTTCCGACCCGAAGCAATGGATTTGTTCAACCCATCCCAACTCGATGGCCGGGATCAGGGTCGGATGCGGGTTCAGGGCCCAATGGCTCGCCACCTTGCCCCTGAGTTCAAGCCGCTCCCCGTAGGTCGGCAACAGCAGCTCGATCGCGGCCGTGTTGAACCCGATGCCGTGATTGAGCCGACGGATCGCATAGGGCGCGTAGATGCCCTTGATGGCCAGCATGGCGGTGAGGATGTGGGTTTCTGTGACGGCCGCTGGATCACGCGTGAATAGAGGCTCGACGAAGAAGGGTTTGTCGGCCCTGATGACGAAGTGCACCCGGTCGCCGGGAATATCGACGCGCGGCACCGTGTCGACGATCTCGTTCACCTGGGCGATCACCACGCCGTTCTTGAAGGCGGTCGCCTCGACCACCGTCGGCGTGTCCTCAGTGTTCGGCCCAGTGTAGAGGTTGCCGTCCCGGTCGGCGCTGACGGCTGCGATCAGCGCCACATGCGGGGTGAGGTCGACGAAGTAGCGGGCGAAGAGTTCGAGGTAGGTGTGCACCGCCCCGAGTTCGATCGTACCGCCGAACAGCATGCGGGCGATGCGGGCCGCCTGCGGGCCCGAATAGGCATAGTCGAGCCGCTTGGCGATGCCCCGGTCGAAGACATCGAGATGCTCGGGCAGCACGATGCCGGATTGCACCATATGCAAGCCGTTGATCTTGGCGGGATCGACGCTCGCCAGGGCGCTGGCCAGGAGGTCGGCTTGCTTTTGGTTATCGCCCTCAAGGCAGACGCGATCACCTGGACGTAGGACGGCTTCGAGCAGCGCGGTCGCGTCGCGCGACTGGACAACCTTGCCCTTCGCCATCGTGGCACCTGCCACGATCCGCTCATCGCGCGCCTGTTTCTGACGGGCCCACTCAGTCATTCGTCTGCCATGGATTGAGCAGCGATAGCGGCATCGCCCAACACCATAAGGCCCAAACTAGCCGGTTCAATCGGTTTTTCAAAACCAGCCCAGATTGCATGACCGTGTACAAGCGGACGCGTAGAGCACGTTTCGGCATGCACGCGAAATTTGCTTGGCGGTTTCGGTATTCCGTGTGACCTTCTGCCCAGGGACGCGCCGTCCGGACGACTCGGTTTCGCAGAAAAGTTGCGGGGAGAGATGCATGTCGGAGGCGGTCGGGGTCGCAATTGGCCTCAAGAGGGGTCGGACGCCGCTCAACCGGCAGCAGATCGTCGGATTCTGGGCCGCGTGGTCCGGCTGGCTGCTGGATGGCATGGACTCGGTCATCTACGCGCTCGTGCTCGGCCCCGCCCTGACGGAGCTGCTGCCGCGGTCCGGCATCGCGGCGACGCCCGGGAACGTCGGCTATGCCGGGTCGATCCTGTTCGCGCTCTTCTTGGCCGGCTGGGGCCTGTCCTTCATCTGGGGTCCGATCGGCGACCGTTTCGGCCGAACGCGGACGCTGGCTGCGACCGTCCTGATCTATTCGGTTTTCACGGGCGCCGCGGCCCTCTCCACCAACGTCTATGAACTGGCGATCTTCCGCCTGCTGGCCGGCATCGGGATCGGCGGCGAGTGGGCCATGGCCGGCACCTACGTGGCCGAAGCCTGGCCGGAGGACCGGCGCAAGATGGGCGCCGGGTTCCTCCAGAGCGGCTACTACTTCGGCTTCTTCGTCGCCGCGGCGCTGAACTTCACCGTCGGGGCCTCCTATGGCTGGCGCGCTATGTTCCTGTGCGGCCTTGCGCCCGTGATCGTGTCGATCGTCACCTTGCTCAAGGTCAAGGAGCCCGAGCGCTGGAAGCGGGTTCATGCCCGGGGCGCCGCAGCGGTCAGTCCGCTCCGGCTGATCTTCTCGCCCCGCTACCTCAGGCGCACCATCGTCATGTCGGCCCTGCTCACCGTCGCCATCATCGGCCTTTGGGCCGGCAGCGTCTACGAACCTACGGCCATCATCACGCTCGCTAAGAGCGGCGGCTACCAGCAGGGCGACGCCGTACGTATGGCCTCATACGGGACGGGGCTCCTGTCTCTCGGCACGGTGGCCGGCTGCCTCGTCATCCCGCTGATCGCCGAGCGGGTCGGCCGGCGCACGACTCTGGCGCTCTTCTTCCTCGGCATGATGGTCATGATCGCCCTGACGTTCGGCTGGGCCTTCTACCTGCCGCCCGACCGCGCGCTCACCACCTTCATGAGCCTGCTCTTCTTCCTCGGCTTCGCGGGCGCGAACTTCGCCCTGTTCAGCTTGTGGCTTCCTGAGCTGTTCGGCACCGAGGTCCGGGCGACGGCCTTTGCCTTCTGCACCTCGATCGGCCGCTTCATCGGCGCGGGTGCCAACTTCTTAATCGGAGCCGCCGTACACGGCATGGGAACGCTCGGCACACCCGTGGCCTACACGGCCGTGGCGTTCGGAATCGGGCTGATCCTGATCCCGTTCGCGACCGAAACGAGGGGGCAAGGCCTGCCGAACTGAGGGACCTGCAGGCCGGTCGAGCCGCCTGGCATCTAGCGTTACGACGGTTCATCTGAGGTAAACTGGGGAGTGGTCTATGAAGCACACTAGCATCGGATACGCCGTGGTCGCGGCGGCCTTGATGGCCGGAACGGCTTGCGCCGCAGAACTCAAGCAGGTCGGCACCATCGACGTACCTGGTGAGAAGCTGGCTGCCTTCGACATCAGCTACATCGACAGAACGACCGGTCACTATTACCTCGCCGATCGCAGCAACAAGGCGGTCGACGTCTTCGACACCAAATCCGACAAGTACATTGGTCGCATCGGCGGCTTTATTGGCGTGGCCATGAAGGACGGCAAACCCGACAACGACACGTCCGGGCCGGATGGCGTCGTCGGCGTCGGCAACCAGATCTGGGCCGGGAACGGCGACAGCACGGTCGTCATGATCGACCCGTCCACCATGAAAACGTTGGGCTCGGTCAGCACCGGCGGCGCGAAGTCGCGTCGACGAGATGGCCTACGATCCGAAGGATCAGGTGTTCATCGGGGTCAACAATGCCGAGGACCCGCCCTTCGCCACGCTGATCTCGACCAAGCCCGACCACAAGATCATCGCTAAGCTGAGCTTCAAGGACGCAACCGACGGGGCGGAGCAGCCCGCCTATAACCCGCGTGACGGCCTGTTCTACCTGTCGATCCCGGAGATCAGCAAGGACGCCAAGAAGGGCGGCGTCGCGGTCATCGACCCGCGCGCTGGCAAGCTGGTCAAAATCATCCCGGTCGAGGGATGTCATCCCGCCGGGCTCGCTTTCGGGCCGAACGACGATTTCGTGCTTGGATGCACGGCCGACGGCAAGGAGATGCCTGCCGTCACCCTAATCCTGAATGCCAAGACCGGAGCCGTCGTCGCGACCGTCGAGGGGATCGGCGGCGAAGACATGGTGAATTACAACGCCAAGAACGGGCAGTATTACACTGCATCGCGCGACAACCCCGGCGGGCCGGTCTTAGGCGTCATCGACGCCAGGACAAACAAGCTCGTGCAGAAGGTGGCCATCACGGGGGGGAACCCGCACTCAGTCACATCGAGTGAAGCCTCGGGACACGTCTATGTCCCTGTCGGAGCGGTGGGCGGCGGTGACGGCACGATCCACGTCTACGCGCCAAGCAAGTAGAGGCAGAGGGGTGGCTGGACGGCCTTGACGTGAATGGGCTGGGCTGCCTTCTCGGCGATGGTGGCTCAAGCCGCACGTTCGTGCTGACCTTATCGGCTCCCTTCGAAACCGACGGGGTCTCGCGGCCAGGACGTCTGTCTTGAGATACGCCGACGGCACCGAACGGACGCTTCTGTCCGATAAGATCCGCAATGCGCTGACCGACGAGATCGCCTCCGGCCAGTTGGAGGCTGGGTCCGCGCTGGACGAACAGCAGCTCGCCGACCGGTTCGGGGCTTCGCGAACGCCGGTCCGCGAAGCCCTCCACCAGCTCTCCGTCAGCGGGCTCGTCGAGATCAGGCCACGCCGCGGCGTCCTGGTGACCCGCCTGACCCCCGAGCGCATCATGGATATGTTCGAGACCACGGCCGAGGTCGAAGCGATGTGCGTGCGGCTTGCCACCTTCCGCATGACGCCGCTCGAGCGCAGCCGCCTCCACGACCTACACAACTCCTCGGACGAAATGGTCAGGGCTGGGGACGTCGACGCGTACGACGGCATGAACCGGGAGTTCCACGAGACGCTCTATCGCGCGACCCACAATGGCTTCATGGCCGAACAGGCCCTTGCGGTACGCGGCCGCCTGGACGCGTTTCGGCGCACGCAATTGCGACAGGGCGCCCGCGTCGCGGCATCGCGGCTCGAACACGGTGGCGTCCTGGCAGCCATGGCGGAAGGAGACGGCGACACGGCCGCCCGACGCATGCGCGCGCACATGCTCAACGCTGCCGGTGCGCTCGCCCGCTACATTGCGGACCATCCTGCAAGATAGCGCCGCGACGCAGAACTTCACGAACGGCTGACGAACAGGCCAATGCTTCCGCCAAGTGTGGCGTCGTGGTCAGAAAACCCGTCACATGGGACGGCGCGTATTTCAGGTGGATCGGGCGCCCACGTTCCACCGTGCCGGTGCCGGGCGGCAGCCGCACCGTGAGTGCCTGTCCCCAGGGCAGCGCCAGGGACGAGAAAATCAGGGCGCCGAACAGGCCATCGCGGACGCCGGCAGAAGTCACGCGCAACTTCGCCTCGAGGGGCTCGCCCCGCAGAGCACGGCCGCGTCCTCGACCGACTTGTCGAAGCCCTTCAGCGAGTTGCAGATGGAAATCACCGCGAAGGGCAGCGGCACCATGGTATGGGCCACGACGAAGCTGATGAAAGTGCCTTTGAGGTGAAGCATCCAGGTTGCATCGCCCACCCTCAAGGCCGACGAAGCAGCGCAACCCGAGATCGAACTCCGTCCGCTCCATCAGCAGTCGCGCCGAGCGAAGGCGTAGAACGCCTGCAAGAGCATCGTCCGCAACAGCCGCTCCGGCGGGATCGACGGACGACCCAGCCTCGGCGGATAGAGCCACGCAATCTGCTCGCTCAGGTCCGCCAGCGCCGATTTCGATCTCCCGGATCGGCGGCCGCAGCGGATCATCACCCCAACCCGCGCCTCCAAGTCCACACAGGAGAACAAGCCAGAACCAAACTGAAAACCTAGCCAGCAAACGTCTTGATAAATCCAGGTTTCCGCTATTCTAACGCGCTCAATGTCCATCGTATTGTTCTGCGCGCCAATCCGTAAGGTCACCGCGCAACGGCTCCGCTGAGGTCGGTCGACATCGCTAAGCCGCCCACAGGGGCGAGCACGCCCCTGGCCGCCCGGGGTGTGTTCCCCCGCGCGCGCAAGGACCTCGACCGAATGGGCTTTCTGTACTTGTTGGATCAAGATGTCGGGAGGCAGGACGACACAACCTGGGGTCCCTTCGGCTTGTCTGAGAAGAGCGGCCTTCCTCTTCCGCGCCGCCTTGATTTCGCTTCGGCATGCAAACTTACCCCGGCGACGCATGCTACAACCAGTAAAGTCACTGCGACCATGCTCCAGGCAACAGGCTCATGCAGAAGCAAGCCGGCGAGCAATAAGCCGAAGAGCGAACCTCACTCTCTAGCGGTTGCGCCCGCAGGGAGTAGGATGATTTTGCCACGGGCGTGGCCGCTCAGGCTTAAGTCTAGCGCCTCTCGCCAATCTTCGAGAGCGAAGGTGCGCGCGATCGGGCACCGTGAACCGCCCCTCGGCAGCGAGCTTCGCGAAGTCCTCGAGCACGTCGTAGCGCAGTTCGCCCTCGAAGCTGTTGCGCATTCCGAGATCTTCGGCGACCGGACCATGGTTGCTAACCGTGACTACGCGCTTCCCATCACCGCCGGCGATCTGCAAGAGGTCAGGCAGCACTCCGCTGATTGGGCCGGCGTCGAGGATCAAGTCCGGCGCGCCGCCCGATCATCGCGAGCACCCGATCCACCATCCCATCCCCATAGGGCGTGACCTCGACGCCGAGCGCGCGGAGCTGTCCTGCAAACGTTTGGCCTGCGGCTGCAATCACCCGCGTTCCGCGCATGAGCGCCATCTGCACAGCGGCGAAGCCGATCATCGTTCCGGCGCCGTAGACAAAAAGCGTGTGCCCGGCCGCCACCCCAAGATGTCGAGGCTCCGGCAGGCGGTTTCGATCGCCATCGGCAGCGCGGCCGCATCGACAAGATCAAGGCCCTGCGGGACGGGCGTCCAGACGGCCAGGATCGCCTCATCCGACGCGCCGGCGCTCGGAAAGCCTGGAAGTCAGGCACGCCGAGCACACTTTGTCCGATGCGGACGTCCGATACACCATCGCCGATCGCCTCGACCGTTCCGGACACATCCAGACCGATCCCGCGGGGGAGATTGCCGGCGAAAAGTCCCCGACACAGGGCCCAGTCCGCTGGGTTGAGCCCGCACGCATGAACCCGCACGCGGATCTGCCCGGCGCGAGGATCAGGCACGGCGACCTCATCCAGGCGCAGCACGTCCGCCGGGCTCGCCATACTCGTGGAAACGGAGCGTCCTCATGGCCTATACACTCCTGTTACGACAGTCACTGACATATAGGCGTAGAGACAGCGGCTGACAATACGTGTATGGGCGATCGATGCCACGCAACGCAGAACCTGCACGCCGGCGCCTGCAGCAGGCGACATTGGAGTTGTTCCGCGAGCGCGGCTACGACGCGACCACGACGGCGGAAATCGCCGCCAGGGCTGGCGTGACGGAGCGCACCTTCTTCAGGCACTTCCCAGACAAGCGGGAGGCGTTGTTCGATGGAGAGGAAGCATTCCGCGACGCTTTGACCGACGCGGTCGCCGGGGCACCGGAGGAGCTAGCTCCGATGGATGCTTTGCTCTGCGCGTTCCGCTCCGTCGAGCCGCTGCTTGAGCGCAATCGCCCCTTCACCGAGCCTCGGCAGGAGATCATCGCCCGCACTCCGGCGCTGCAGGAGCGGGTGCTGACGAAGACGGCAAACCTCGTCGCCGCTTTGGCAGCAGCGTTGGCTCGACGAGGCGTTGATGATGGTCTGGCAAAGCTCGCGGCCCAGGTCGGCATGGCCGCCCTCGGCTACGCCACGATGGCCTGGTTCGACGATCCAAGGCCAGGCCTGGGTACGCACCTGCAGCGCGCCTTCACAACGCTGCAGCACCTCTCACCGACCATTTACGAACCCGACCCGCACGTCGGCTAACCAACAGGTCGCTGGAGCTGCTTCAGCGCTTACTTAACTCTGCTTTGCCCTCCTCCCAGACCCCGAGGTTCGAACTGGTGGGCGAGCGTCTTCCGCGTCCGGCGGATGTGTTGCCACATCAGCCGTTCCGCGGCGTCCGGATCCGGACCGGTAAAGTGCGGCTGCCTACTCAGTAGGGGAGAGCTAGGGCAAGGCGCATGGGTTCTTCGTCGGTCTGAAGAAAGCGGACAATGCATCAGCCCGGGCGGTTCAGGCGACCAAACAGCGCGCGGGCACCGGTGTTGATCTCTGACAGCTTGCCGGGCGGCAAACCCTCGGCCTCATCGAGCCGGCGTGTGAAGGTCTTGGACACCGGCGGTGGAGGCATAGGGATAGTCGGTGCCATAAAGGATGTGGCCGGCCTGGGCAAAGGCCAGCAGACTCGGCAGTCCGCTGGGCGCTACGAGCGCGGTGTCGAAATAGAACCGACCCATCTCACGCAATAGCGCTTCGGCGGAACGTTCAGGGTTAAGCGAGGCGGTCAGCTCGGCGAAGCGGCTCGCGGCATAGGGCAGGAAACCGCCGCCATGCGAGAGAATGACTTTGATCCGCGTGAAACGCGTCATGTGGCCCGCCACCACCAAATGCAGCGCAGCTCGTGTCGTGTCGGCGGGATAGTCCTCCACCGGCCCCGGTATGCCCGGCAGCACAGCGGCTTCAGGTGTGGTCGGATGAACGAAGACGACGGCGGACCGGCGGTCAAGCTCTTCCCAGATTGGAAGCAAGCGGTCGTCGCCGAGGTAGATGCCATCGAAGTTGCTGTGCAGACAAACCCATCGACGCGAAGCTCGTCATAGCAACGCTGTATTTCAGCAAGGCCGGCGTCAACATCAGGCAGGGCGAGGGTCGCGAGATAGCCCAGCCTGTCCGGGTGACGATTGACCAGCTCGGCGCCGTAGTCGTTCACCTCGCGCGCAATGGCAATTCGGCCGGCACCCTTCCAGCCCTCGATTCCTGGCGCGGTGAGCGACAGCATGCTGACTGCGATCCTCTCGTCGTCCATGAAGGCGATGAGCTGTTCGGAAGACCAGTCGGGCGCTCCCCAGCCCGACGGATCGCCGCCGTGAAGGGGCAGGTCTCTGGCCCAAAAGGGCGGCACGAGGTGGGTGTGAACATCGATGCGATCCGCCCTCATGATGAAGTACTCCATATCGTCGTGGGCCCAAATGCCAGGCCCGGTTCCAACCGGGGCCGTCAAACTTTCGGCAACCTGTCCGAAGCGATTGGCAGCTTGCGAGTCAACGCTCCGCGGGCTGGGCCCGTCCGCCCAGGCCCATGTTGGTCCTTCGACGCCTGGTACCGGGTATCGGTTTGGCAAATCGGCAGGGCTGCAAGCGGCCACGTCCCATAAGGCTGCGGCGGCGTCAGCAACGCCGCTCGGGTTATGCCCCACCAGCAGGAACAGCCACATGGCCCTTGCAGCATCCAGCCCAAACCCCGCTCTTGCCGCACACGAGCTTGGCCGATATTCTTGGCTGACCTTGACGAGGGTTGCCAGCCACATAGGTGAGGCGGATGGCCTGCCCGACATGCATCATGGATGCGTTCAGCGCTCCCATGGCCAGCATGACCTGCTCGTTCGTGCCCATGTCCGGCGCCACGACCTTTGTGTGCGGGGCAATGAAGGGGATCATCTCCTGCGTATACCGCCGCGAGACCGTCTCGAGCTCGCGACGGGACAGGTCGTGCCGAAGCAGGCGGCGCCGCGCCGAGCCCAACCGGCTGCGCAGGTGGCGCCGGTTGGATCGTCGTTGAGGCGCGAAGGGTGGACGCCTCCGCTAAACGTTCCGCTGAATCCCCGAGCGGGCGAGGATGCCGGGCTTGAGGCGCTCGTTGGGGCCGTAATCCTCGGCGGGGTGGAAGAACAGCTTGGGCGTGGCGTGGAGCGAGAGAAGGCGCTTGCGGTAATCCGCGAGGCAGGCTTCGCGCTCGATTTGGGTCAGCCGGCCCGGCATGTAAGCCACGAAGGGCGGTAGCACGTCGAAGCCGCTGTAGCGCAGCAGTCCGTTGTGCACGGGCCAGAGCACGGTCAGCATGTCGCCGTCGATGCCGTCGGGCGCATAGGTGTCGGCGGAGGTGCCGGTCGTCGCGGCGATCATGGCGACCTTGCCCTGGAACATCCCGGTGTCGTACTTGCGCCCGGGCATATAGGCGAAGCCTCGCGCGAACACCCGGTCTGCCCATCCCTTCATGATTGCCGGCATGCCGAACCACCAGATCGGGAACTGGAGAATGACGAGCTCGGCCCAGCAGAGTTTATCTTGTTCCGCGACGATGTCGGCTGCGAGCGTGCCGGCGTTGAAAGCATGGGTCTGCTCTCGGGCAATGCTGAGAAATTCCGCGTTCTCGCGCTCGCCCTCGAAGTCTTCGGGTCCCACCACGGCTTTGAAAGCCATCGCATAAAGGTCACTGACGGCAACCTCATGGCCGGCGCCGCGCAGCGTCTCCAGCGCGACGTCCCTCATCGCGCCGTTGAACGACCTCGGCTCAGGGTGCGCGTAGACGATCAGGACGTTCAAGTTCGTGCTCCCAGGCGAGGATGGCGGTCGCGTCCGCTCGGCGAGCCCCGACCCAGTCAAGCGCTGCGGGTCGTTGCCATCTCCGGCTTATTCTGGAAACGGGGTAAGCCGCGCACGAAGCGTGGGCAATGAGCGTCTCGCGTGATCAGATGTCGCGGACCCGCTATATCGATCGTGGGGAGGCGGATCGATGACCCAGATGCCGCGGCTGGCATGCTCGGCGAACATCGCCTAGCCCGTGTAACGCGCGAGGCGCGGCACGGGGCGGTCGGTGAAACAATCACAGGACCAGTTGGCGTTCGGACTCCGGTTTATACGAGGCCGCCGTCAGGCAACCCTCGAGGGTGTCCCCCTCAGATCGGTCGGCTCGCACATGGTGCTTCAGGCGGCCATCGCCGATCTGACACTGCGCGGTGTTAACGTGCAGGGCTGGATCCACAGCGCCTGCCAGCTTCAGGGAGGATTGACCATCGAGGGCACCGCCAGAAGACTGACCGAGATCTATGACGAGCATAAGCCGCCCTGGTCGCTCCCTGATTCAGACCTGGTCGCTGCCTGGTTCAGAAACGCTACGCGGTTGAGATGGCAAAGCAGTGGCCCGGTCCTGATCCGTGTCGTGGACGAGATGACGGCTTGTCGCCAGTCACGCCCTTCGCTGCGAGCGGGCGCGGCCCGACTTTGTACGATCGGTAAGACAAGACAATGGTGACGGGCTTGGCTTACCGCTCACAAAGGGAACGAGTACGTCCCTCAGCCTGGATTCCATGCCCAGCGTCTCGGTTTCGAGATGCTCCCGCGCCCGGCCCCCATCCGAGTTTCTGAACCGTCAATCCCGATACCGTCATCGACGTGATGCTGGACGATCGTCGTCCACGAGCGTCCGACGTTGCACTCCTCAGCTTGTCCATGGCGCTTTGGGAAGATGCGGCTTGAGACTGCGGGCGAGAAGGCTGTCGAGCATCCGGTCGGAGAGGAACCTGACGAGACGGACGATGATCGCCGCGTCGCGGCCAACGGTGTAGCGCGTGCGAGGCCGCTTGCTGGTGATCGCGTCCGCGATGACTCGGCCTGCCTCCTCGGCAGGCACTCCCTTGGGGATGGCCGCCTGGGCCTGCGAGATGACTGCGTGCATGAGCGTGGCGTAGCGACCACGCTGCCCGGTGGTCATTCCGCTGATGATGCGCTCGCCATTGGCAGCGACCTGCCCGAGCATCTCGGTTGTGACGGCGCCCGGTTCGATCACGATGACCTTCACTCCAAGCGGCTCGACCTCTCGGCGCAATGCATCGCTGACCGCTTCGAGGGCGAACTTCGTGCCGGCGTAGGGGCCGTAGGTCGCCATCGCCAACTTGCCGCCAACGGAGGAAATGTTGACGACCGTGCCGCCGCTCTCGATCAGCGCGGGCAACAGCGCCTGCGTCATCGCGACATGGCCGAAAAGGTTGACGTCGAACAGCCGGCGCCACTCGGAGAGCGGCAGCACTTCTACGGGCGCGTTGACCCCGACGCCTGCGTTGTTGACCAGGGCGCGCAGCGGGCGCCGCTCGGGATCGTCGGCGATGCGCTTCACGAGCGCCGCAATGTCGGCCTCGTTGGTGATGTCGAGCATGACCGGCTCGAGGTTCGTGGCCCGGAGCGCGTCGGCGTCTGTGCCTCGGCGCACGCCGGCGAGGACGTGGAAGCCGCGCCTGGCAAGCTCGCGGGCGGTGGCGGCGCCGATGCCAGTCGAAGCGCCGGTCACCACGAGGAGATCACGGCGAAGAGGCTCTGTTTGAGTTGGCAAACCGCGGACGATCCTTTCGATCAGGGGGGTAAAGGAGCTCAGGTTAAAGACCTTTGGTCAGCACCCTTTCGACGAGGGTCTCGATATCAGGGCCTGACGCATTCTCCACAATTGGCCCAAGGCGCCCGTCTATCAACAGCATTGCCAGCCCATGCGCCAAGGACCAGCGCGCCACCACGGTGGTCAGATGTTCCACACCGATCTCGGCTCACGGTGCTTGGCCATCCCCCTCCATCAACAGCGCGAATGCTCCGGCGCCTGCGGACCGCCAATGCCGGGCGCGACCAGTCCAGCAGCCCCGGCCGAAACATGAGTTGGAACGACCCAGGGCTGTCGCGCGCGAACCTGACTAGGCCCGGCACTGTCGCGCGGCCTGCAAGGAGAGCGAATTCGCACCCGGTCTCAGGACCCGTCGTCTCGCAGATAGCGTCCTCCCTCGGCTGGGAAGGTGTGGCGTCCACCGGATCCCGCGTCTGCATGAGCGCGCCCGCGCAGGCCGCCACCTCGGGCCAGATCGTTCGGGCCGTGCCGGGAAGCTCGAGAAGCGTTTTCTCAAGTCGACGGCGCGCCGTAAGCACGGCCCGACGCTCGGCCTTGTTGAGTTGGTCGTTTGGGGGCAGCCCGGCGTCTGGCGTATCTCCCAAGCTTCCTTATCGTTCAAGCCCCTACGAATCAGTTTGCTTCCAGTCCACGGAGTCGTGCTCGCATGCGCGGTCTTGATCGGATCACCATTGGTCGACCTCTCTGACCCCTATAACGCGACTCTGTTCCAGCTGAGTAAGCCGAACGTCTGCTTCGATTCGGAGTGCCGGACCGATTCTTCCCGAGGTCCCGCGAGATGAGGACAACGAGTAGAGCCCTTCGATTCAAACGAAGTTCATTCCTCAATTCAAGTTTTGCTTCCGGACGCTGAGCAGGATGCTCTCAGGGTGGGCAGCCCTCAGCTCAGGAAAGGTAACCCGAAAAGGCTGGTCCACAGCCTGGTCGGCGGAATCATGGAGGGGAAAGACCCAAATGCGGAGGACGCGTGGAAGTTCGTCGTGCGGGGATTGTTCGAGGAAGCCTTCGTTGGGTCTGTCAGCCATCTGCTGAAACGGAGTCGCATGCCCCCAAAGCCGGGAGAGACGTTCGGTTGACCTTCGAAGTGGCGGCTGCTGAGCGCTTGCTTCAGATCGAGGTCGACGTCCCGCATGACCACCCTGCCATCACCCCTTCCAAATCGGCGCTCGTCGAAGAGCGGGTTGTCGCCGCCGTCCGGCCAGTTGTTTTTCGCAAACGCTTCCGGCAAGGCACGGGGATTGCCGACGACGGGGCTGTTGTAATCCCAATAGGGCAGGGCCCAGTCCTGCGGCGCGCCCGGCATGTTCGCTCGGCCGGTCTCGACCCGGTCTTCTGGGTCCATCACTGCAACATCGATCGGTTGTGGGACGTTTGGCTGAAGCGCGACGCCAGCAACAAGAACCCCGCGCAGTCGTCGTGGCTGAACGGGCCCAGTGGGAAACAGCGCTTCATCCTCCCGCAGCCCGATGGGGGTATAGAGAAAGGCAGCAGCATAGGCCATTCCTGACCATTACGCGGAAGAGGAGGCAGGATGGCTAGCTGCGGCTCTTCTCCTGCCTAGATCAGGTCTGCTAGAGTTTAGGCGCCGCGGAGGTAGCGTCCTTTCAATAGCTAATTTTTACCGGGTGAGCTATGCAAGTGGAGGATCAGCGCGACGGGAGTGAACCGACAGCTTGGTCGTGTGGCCTGATTTATCGGTAGGCAATGATCGCGGTCGAGACTTACGTTAGGATTCACACCAACGGCCTTGGGTTGTGACTCGGGAAGGATCGAACGAACCCGCTGGCGCGGGAAGGTGAGCCCTTAGCGGGAAGTGTCCTGTCTGCGACCTTCAGTGGATCGCCGGCCTTGAAGATGCCCGCAAGCGTCCGCGATCCGCCGCCGTCGACCTTGAACACCGGGCCCCCGCTGAAACCCGGCTTCGTCGAGACGGAGATCCGCTGGAAGGGATCGTCGGAGGACTGCGGTTCGGCGAACGCGCCTTGGCGGGGGTCGAGATGGGCCGGCTGACCCGCGCGCCCGGGTTCGACCCCTACGGCCAGCACGATGTCCCCTACCGCGAGCGCGGCCCCAGGACAGGTCGTAATGCCTTGCGAGGAGGTCCCGCTGTATTCCAGAACCGCGGCGTCCGTGGGCTGGTCGATGGCCTTGATCGATGCGAGACGCACATCCGTCATCAAGCCCGTATTCCGATCCCGAAGCTCGACGGACATCCGGAGGACCTTCACTCCGAACTGGTCGACCGCCCACCCGCCGGGCGGCTCCTGGACGGTATGGAGGGAGGTCAGGAGCCTCGATCCGTTCCCGACGACCACGCCGCTTCCGACCCTGTTGACGTCGTCGCCGTTGGCGGCCTTTCCGCTCACCAGCACCAGCGCGACCGAATCGAGATTGCCTTCCGCACTGGATGCGACCGTGAAGAACGCCAGGGCGGCGGCCGCTGATAATCAGGATCCGCTTGAAACGCATGCGAGCCTCAACGTGAAATACCACGCTCGGCGCCACAATAGGCCTCGATTGACGTCGATCGGAAGGCGACTGGCTCATCCCACTCGAATCGGGATGCCAACAAGCAGAGGGTTCAGCGCCTTCTAGCTTGGCACCGATCTTGTTGAGAAACTCAGCGCCGTTGGAGGCCGGTCGGTTACCGCCGTGAGGGAACAGCGCCCACGAACTGAAGCTCGAGGAACGTCATCGTGCGTTCGTCGGCGAGCCTCGCCGCTACCTCGGAGCGCAAGGGACCGAACGCGTAGGCAAAATCGTGATGCTGGTCGGGATAATCGTGGAGCGTGACGAGCGGGTGGGCATCGAGGCCCAGATGCAGCGCGCTCTGGACATCGGGATGGACATGCTCGTCGAGCCCCGCAATGTGGAGCATCAGCGGACGGGAGATGTCGGCTGACTCCCCGAGCATCATCGGCAGTCGCACACCATAGTAGCCAACGGCGGCGTCGATGTCCGTCCGCGCAACGGCAAGTGCCGCGATTCGGGCCCCCAGCGAGTAGCCGATTAGACCGACCTTCACGTCCGGGTCGGCAAGGTCTCGAACTCGGTTAATCACCGTCTGGACGTCACGGACGCCGGCATCGGTGTCGAACCGCTTCGCCAGTCCGAGCGCGTGATCCCTGGTGGAGGCCGCGTAAGGATCGAGTTCGACGCCCGGTTCAAGGCGCCAGAACAGGTCTGGCGCGACTGCGAGATAACCCTGTCGGGCCAGGAGATCGCACTTCCGGCGGATGTCTGCGTTGACCCCGTAGATCTCCTGCACGACGATGATGGTCCCTCGTGGCCGGTCATCCGGTTCGGCGACGTACACCAGGAATGCTCCCGCATCGGCCGCCGCGGGCACTGTGATCGCTTTAGTCATGATCGACCTTACGCTGCCGTCGAAGAGCCGCCCGGGCACGCGCCGGCGGCGGGTATGTCGGCCGAAGCCGGATGAGACTTAGGGCTCGGAGAGGACCAAACCGGATCAGACGTGCTTCGCCACGAAATCGCGCACCAGCGCGGCGAACCGCTCTGGCATCTCCAATTCGACAAGTTCGCCCGCCTCCGGGATGACGACCAACTTCGCGCCAGCGATGGATGCCGCTATCTCCTCGGACAGCGGCATCGGCGTGCAATGGTTCTGCTCGCCGCACAACACGAAGGTCGGACAATCGATCCTCGGCAGCTCCGCCACCGTGTCGTGGCTCGCGATCATCGCGATGCGCTTGAGGGAGATGTCACGATCCTCCGGCCGGGAGGGATGTGCGGCTGCCTGGTCGATCCAGGACTGCACTGCCTCGGGGTTCTCGCGAGTGAAGCGGGGCGAGAACAGGAACAGCGAGTAGCCCGCGAACATGGCGGTCTTGTCCCACTCGGCGGCCATGACGCCCCGGATCTCGAATTGCCGGCGCATGTAGGCGTCGAAACGCGCGAAGGACGAGGCGATCGTCAGCGATCGAATGCTCTCCCGGTGGTGCAACGCCATGTGTTCGGCTACCGCGCCTCCCGTGGAAGAGCCGACGACGTGGACCGGGCCGACGTCGAGCGCGGCTACCAGCGCGGCCATATCCGCAGCAAGCTGCCGCGTGTTGTAGCCGTCGAGCACCCTCTCGGTGCGGCCTGTCCCGCGCTGGTCAGGCAGGATGACGTGGAAGTCGCGCGCGAGCAGCTCAACCTGTGGGCCCCAACTCGCTCCGACGCCGCCCAAACCGGAGAGCAAGAGCACCGGCGGGTCGGCGGGCGCGCCGTGCGTCTCATAGTACTGCGACAAACCAGAAGCGTTGTGTGTCAGCATCCCGCAGTCCTCGCTAGGCGGCCCCTGGCGGGCCACGCTCAGCTTGCGCGCCCATTCGGGAACGCCTATAGAATAGTTCGGTAATCGAACTTATTACTTCGGATATCGAATTAATATGCCGGCGTCAAGCGACCGCCTTGGGCGGTACATTCCCGTCGTCCAACTGTTTGCGGCTCGGCTCGTCCTCTTTCATGGCCGAGTGGCCGAGCGGCTTGGCCTGACCGCCTCAGAATTCAAATGCTTCCGCTTACTCGACCAACTCGGACCGATGACGCTCACGGCTCTGGCCCAGGAGGCAGGGCTTCGGCTCGGGACGATGAGCGATCTCGTCGACAAGTTGGAAGCGGCCAATCTCGTTACTCGGCGGCGGGATCCGACCGACCGACGCCGAATGGTTCTCGCGCCCTCGCCATTGGCGGCGGATCGGATCGCAGCCTTCTACCGCGAGCAGGGTCGGGCGATGGAGGAGTTGCTGGATACGTTTGCACCCGCCGAGTTCGAGGCAATCCTGCGCTTCCTCGGCGAGGCTGGCTCGGTGCTCGCTCGCTCGTACGCCGAGCTAGGAGCCGACATCGCACCTGGCCAGTGAGCCTGGGTACAGCCTTGGCCAAGCTCGGCCCTTCTTGGCCAATCAGACCGCCGGCAAACAGGGCTTCGGAAGGTCCGAGATGGGGGCGACTCCACCGTTCGTTGCTGCTCACTCATCATGGCCGTTGCTCCCCGATCCGTCGAGACATGAACCCGTCGGGGATGCGATTGGCTTACCGGTCGCTTTCAACAGCCCCCGCTCGTGTTCTTGGCGCTGCGTCGAGGGGCGGTTTCTTTCCCCAATCGATCGCGGTGCTCCTGCAGGTGCCTCGACATTCTTGGCGTGGCGGGCGGCCGATCCCTTGGTGTTCGCCGCGGTTGCGAACGGCGTGTTGCTTGCCGCGGCTATGGCTGCGAGGCGACCCAGAGCTCAGGATCCTGGCGCAGGCGACGGGTGTCGCGCAGCGGCGATGCGCCGAAGAAGCGGGCGTAGTCGCGGCTGAACTGCGACGGGCTCTGAAAGCCGACTTCGAAGCCCGCCGTCGCCGCGTCTAGACCTTCGGCGACCATCATCCGGCGCGCCGACTGCAAGCCGAAGCGCGTTGCGGAACTGCAGCGGGCTCATCGTGGTCACCGCCTTGAAGTGCAGGTGGAAGGCAGACGGGCTCATGCCGATCTTGCGCGCGAGATCCTCCACGGTGAAGACGTCCCGGTAGTGGTCGCGAAGCCAGGCGATCGCTCGGGAGATCTGGCTGAGATGGCTGTCGGCCGAAGCGATGTGGCGCATCATGCCGGCGGTCGGACCGGTCAGCAGGCGATACAGGATTTCGCGCTCGGCGAGCGGCGCCAGGGGAGCCGCATCGGCGGGAGCATCGAGCAAGCGCAGCAATCGAACGGCGGCGTCGATCAGCTCGGGCGTCGTGCGACCGCGCATGAGGCCGACTGGCGTGCCGCCCGCCGGCGGCCCACCGTAACCGTCGAGCACGAGCTCGCGAAGCACGCCCACGTCGATGTCGAGGCGCAGGCACAGGAACGGCCGATCGCGTCGAAGCGTCGACGACCGCCCCGGTCACCGGCAGGTCAACGGAGACGGCCAAGACACGTTTCGGCGTCGTAGAGATAGCCGGTCGTCCCCAGCTCGACCCGCTTGCTGCCGGACGCGACGATGCAGACCGATGGCTTGTAGAGGGTCGGCATCGGCATCGTCGGCGCCAACGCCAGGGCGAGTGAGACGTGTTGGAGCGCGGTCCTGTGGATGCCGACGCCAGGAACGTGGCGGGCGATCAGGGCTCCAAGGTCGTCGATGCTGCTCACCCCGCCATGATGCCGAGTGAACGGCGCCTAAGCAAGCGAGATCGTCAGAGATCGGTAGGATCGTGCAAGAATCCGGGACGGCTGTGCTACCGCTCCGGCCGCGCGGACCGTCATGATGCAGGGGCACTTCGGGAGCGTCACTCATGCCCAAGACCCAAGACAAGATCGTCCTCATCACCGGCGCCAGCAGCGGCATCGGAGAGGCGACTGCCCGCACGCTGGCCGCGGCGGGCGCCACCGTCGTCCTCGGCGCCCGCCGCACGGACCGCCTGGAGCAACTCGCGGGCGAGATCGCCGCGGCGGGCGGCGCCGCTCGCGTGAGTGCTCTGGACGTCACCCGCCGCGAGGACATGGAGGCCTTCGCCAAGCGCGCGCTGGACGAGTTCGGCCGGATCGACGTGATCGTCAACAATGCCGGCGTCATGCCGCTCTCGCCCATGGCCGCGCTGAAGGTCGACGAGTGGGACCGGATGGTCGACGTCAACATCAAAGGGGTGCTTTACGGCGTCGCCGCCGTGCTGCCGGCGATGAACGCGCAGGGCTTCGGCCACATCATCAACATCGCGTCCATCGGCGGGCTGCACGTCACGCCGACGGCCGCCGTCTACTGCGCGACCAAGTTCGCCGTGCGCGCCATATCTGACGGGCTGCGCCAGGAGAATGACCGCATCCGCGTGACCTGCGTATGCCCCGGCGTGGTCGAATCGGAACTGGCGGACAGCATCTCCGACGAGAGGGCGCGCGAGGAGATGCGGGGCTTCCGCGCGATCGCGCTCAAGCCCGAGGCCATCGCCGCCGCGATCCTCCACGCGATGGTGCAGCCCGCCGACGTCGACACCACCGAAATCGTCGTACGCCCTGTCGCCAGTCCGTACTGAGGCCCCGAAGCGCGCAACGCCAGCCTAACGAGAGCATGTCTATGAGCAACACTGCCGACCAAAGGAAGGAACCGCGAGGAGACTGGGCCAAGAGCGACACGCGGAGCGAGCGCTTCCGTCACGGGCTTCAGGTCTATACTCAGATGACCGCGAATGCCTATGGCGGCGGGCTCAACCCGGCTCTGGCGGACTTGGAGCACGATTTTCCCTTCCTCGTCGACGCAGCGATGTCGTTCGCGATCGGCGAGGTTTGGGACCGTCCGCAACTCGCTCCCAAGAGCCGCGAACTGGCCATGATTGCAGCCCTGGCCGCCCTCGGCCGCGACGGCTACCCGCAACTGCGGCTTCACGTCCAATATGCCCTCAACTTCGGTGCGACACCGGTCGAATTGCGCGAGATCGTCTATCTGACGCTGGTCACCGCGGGCGTGCCGAAGGCGCTCAATGTAGCGCCGGAGGTCCGAGCCGTCGTCGGCGACCTACCGCGTGACCAAGCGGCCGCAGCTGCTGAGACGGCGGGTAGCCGACGTGCCCTCGGCGAGGCGACGTTGTCGTCACTCAACGGCGAGGCCAACCGACATCAGCGCCGACGCCGTACTCGGACCGCTGGCTGAGGACTTCCCACTTCTAGTCGACGCCGCGCTTGCCTTTGCGCTCGGCGACGTCTGGTCGCGAGCCATCCTCGATCCGGTCGATCGCCAACTTGCCGCAGTGGCGGCCTTCGCCGCGATCGGTGCGGATGCTTGGCCTCAGATGCGACGCCACGCGTCGTACGCGCTGCGCTTGGGAGCTTCGGTCGAGGCGATCAAGGAGATCCTGGCGATCACCATCGTCAGCGCAGGCCTGCCGAAAGCACTCAACGCCGCGGTCGAGCTTCGCTCGATCCTGGCCAGCTAACAAGGAGATTATGATGCCTGACAACATCCTGGTGACCGGCGCCGGATCGGGCTTCGGCCTGCTGACCGCCCAGACGCTGCTCGGCAAGGGGCTCACGGTCTATGCCGGCATACGCGATCCCCATGGCCGGAACGCCGAGCGGGCGGCCAGCCTGCAGACATTCGCCGAAGACAGCAACGGCGACCTCGTGATCGTCGATCTCGACGTCCTGAAGGAGGCCGATTGCCGGGCTGCGGCCGAAGCCATGATGGCGCGCGACGGCCGCATCGACGCAGTATTCCACAATGCCGGGCACCTCTTCATCGGCTACACTGAAGCGTTCACGCCCGAACAGTTGAACGAAGCGTTCCGCTCCAATGTGCTCGGGGCGCACATCCTCAATCGGGCGGTGCTTCCGGTCATGCGCGAGGCGGGCCAAGGCACCTTGATCTACAACAGCAGCGGCAGCGCCCGCGTGATCGGTCCGTTCATGGGCCCTTATGTCGTCGGCAAGATGGCCTTCGACGCGTTGGCGGAAGCGACCGCCTACGAGGCCAATGCCTTCGGCATCGAGACCGTTATCATCATGCCGGGCGCCTTCACGAAGGGCACGTCGCACTTCGACACGCACGCGGCTCCGGACGATGCCGAGGTCGTGCGCGCCTATGGCCGATTGCAGCCTGACTTCGATCGATATGGTCCCGGCCTGGAGAGGCTGTTCGAGGGGCGCGAACAGCCGCCGCAAGCGGTCGCGGACGAGGTTGCGCGCGTGCTGGCGATTCCCCGCGGGAACAAGCCGCTGCGCACCGAGGTCGATTTCTCCGAGTGGGGCGCAGGCGTGTGCAACGTCGTCGCTGAATATGAGACCGCCCGGCTTTGGGGGAACATGGGATTGGGCCATCTGTTGCGCGTCTCGCTTGGTCAACATGAGTCGGGAGAACGGTCATGAGCGGAGATGGGCGACCAGCACGCCGCGGCGACTCAAAGGCAGGCGAGCAGCCGAGCTCCATCAGAGCTCGATCGCTACGCGTTCGGGCCCGCATCGAGGACGGCGCCCGCTGTCTTCAGGCGATCGGCGGGTCGTGACTATGACGGGCCGCTCAAGAAGGTCGCGGAGGTGTCGCCAGACATGGCGGACCTGCTGCTCTCATTCCCATACGGCGATGTGATGTCGCGACCGGGCCTGTCGTTGCGTGAACGTCAGATCTGCACGGTCGCCATGCTGCTGGCGCACAGGTCGGCGCAGGCGCAACTTCGCTTCCATATGCGCGGCCTGCTCAATGTCGGCGGCTCGATCGACGATCTCGTCGAGCTGCTGGTGATCGCTTCGGGTCTCCTTGGCTTCCCGACCGCCATAGCGGGCGTTCCGATCATTCGCGACCTCATCGCGGAAGCGGGCGTCGAGTACGTGCCCGCCAAGCGCCAGCCGGCTGGCGCCGACGAGCGGTTCGAGCGCGGCGCGCAGGCAATCCGTACGCTGCTGCACATCGAGCCCGAAGTTTACGCCGCCGCCTTCTCCGGGATCTCACCGTCGCTCGCGCAATGGACGGTGGAGTTCGAGTTCGGCGAGGTCCTGGCGCGATCCGGGCTCGATGCGGTCTCGAAACACCTCGCATCGCTGATGATGCTGGCGATGCGAGGGAACAGCGAGGATCGGCTTCTCTTGCACCTCAGTCGGCGCGGTCGCCGACGACGTTCCACGGACGGCGATCATCGAAGCGCTCATCCAGCTCTCGGTCTATGGCGGCTTTCCCACCGCGCTCAACGCGTTCGCGCGTTGCGGGCAAGGTGTTCGCCGGATCGGCGGCCCCTGAGCGCGACGCTCCGGCCGCTACGGCCATCACACGGGCTGAAGCGTTTCGATCGCACGGCGCGAGGCCTGGCCACGCTCGAGGCGACCTCCGGCGGCTCGGGAGACGCCGTCGTCAAGAGCTTCGCCGGCGTGGCGCCCGACATCGGCGCCATGATCGTGGATCACGCCTACGGCGACATCTTCGCGCGGCCCGGGCTCGATCCCAAGACCCGTGAGCTGACCGCCTGTGCGGCGCTCGCGGCGATGGGGTCGATCGACGAGGGGCCGCTCGGCGTCCACGTCCAAGCCGCTCGAACGCTCGGGGCGACCGAAGCCGAGGTGTTCGAGACCCTCCTGAACATTGCCCCCTACGCCGGCTACCCGGCTGCTCAGCGGGCCATCGTCGTGGCGCACGCCGCGATGCGCTCGGCTGATGAACGATGAAAGGAACTCGACAATGTCTAATGAAACCGTGATGGAAGAAGTGCGAGGCAAGGTTGCGATCGTGACCGGCGCGGCCAGCGGCATCGGCCGCGCCACGGCTGAACTGCTGCACGCGCGCGGCGCGAAGGTGATCGCCGAGGACATCAACCCGGCGGTCGAGGACCTCGCCCAGGACGGGCTTGCGACCCTGGTCGCGGACGTCTCCCAGGACGGCAGCGCCGAGGCCGCGGTGAAGATGGCGAAGGATCATTTCGGGAAGCTGGATCTACTCGTCAACAATGCGGGCTACATCAACTATCAGCCGCTGGTCGAAACGACGCGGGAAGAATGGGAGAAGGTGATCAACGTCAATCTCACCGGCTATTTTCTCCATTCCCGCGAGGCGATGAAGGCGATGCTTCCGAACAGAAGCGGGGCGATCGTCAACATCGCTTCCTATGCCTCCTATTTCGCGTTTCCCGACATCGCGCCATACGCAGCGTCGAAGGGCGGCGTCGCACAGCTGACGCGGGCCCTGGCGCTTGAAGCGGCGCCGCACGGCATCCGGGTGAATGCGATCGGCTCCGGCGACGTGGTGACCAACCTGCTCGACACGTTTCGCGACGACGGCCGCGAGTTCCTGGAGGAGCACGGCAAGGCCGCGCCGATCGGGCGCTCGGCCCGTCCGGAAGAGATCGCCGAGATCGTGGCGTTCCTCGCCTCCGATCGGGCCAGCTTCATCATCGGTTCGGTGGTGATGGCCGACGGCGGCTTCAGCGTTCAGATCAAGTGATTAGCCTCTCGAACAAGGCCGCCAATCTGGGGATGTTCAGGAGCAATGCTCTTCTCCAGATAGCCTCAACACAATTGAACTGTTGAGGTCGTCTTTCCGACGAGCTTGCCCGCTTCTCCGGTGTATTGGGGAGGCTGGCGCAAGGTTGCAACGGACCAAAGAGCGACAAACGTGTCTGAAGGTGGGTTCGGCGAGAAATCGAAGCTCCGTCTTCGGTGCACGCTATTTGAGAGCTGGCGCGTGACTGACCTGCCCCCTTCCTGATCCCTCGATTTGAGTGAGAGTCCGTCATCTGAGGAGACGGACGTGAAGAAAAGTAGGTTCACGAGACGCAGATCATCGCAGTTCTGCGCGAGCATGAAGCCGGTCGCCCGACGGCGGAGGTCTGCAGGGGTCACGGGATCAGCGAGCAGACATTCTATCGCTGGAAGGCGAAGTACAGCGGCATGAGCGTGTCGGATGCCCAGAAGCTGAAGACGCTGGAGGATGAGAACCGGCGACTTAAGAAGCTGCTGGCGGAATCGATGCTGGACGTTGCCGCGCTGAAAGATCTTCTGGGAAAAAACTGACCGGGCCCGCGGCGCGCCCGGATGCCGTGATTCGCCTGATGGCCGAGCGCGGCCTGTCCCAGAAGCGGGCCTGCGGGCTGGTGCAGATCGATCCCAAGACCGTGCGCCGCCAGCCCGACCTGGGCGATGGCGACGTGCGCGAGCGGTTACGGAGCTTGGCGGCGGTCCGACGCCGCTTCGGCTACCGGCGTCTCGGCATTCCGCTCGAACGTGAAGGCGTCAGCATGAACAAGAAGAGCTGTTCCGGCTTATCGCGAGGAGGGCCTGGCGGTGCGTCGGCGCCGAGGTCGCAAGCTTGCCACTGGCACACGCGCGCCGATGACCTTGCCGGATGGACCGAACCAGCGTTGGAGCTTGGACTTCGTGGCCGACGCCTTGTCGTGGGGCCGCCGCTTCCGAAATCCTGTGCATCGTAGGCTATCATCGTAATCTGCGGTTCAGGCGGCCTTATCGGGGAGGCGAGCGGCCTGCGTTTGGCCGAGACCGATGCGCTCGAGTTCGAATTCCTCCGCGTCGATCGAACTCGCCTCTCGAGCGGCCGAGCAAACCCGATCCCGGTCCGCTTGGCGGATGCGGGTCCGTGAAGCCGTTCGACGAAGCTCCGGGCGGCTCAGGTCGCTCCCACCAGCTGGTCGGCCTGCGCTGTGGGGACCGGCGGGGAACAAAAGTTAGGCTCGCGGCTGAGGGGGGGCCGTCTCCGGCGATCATTCTGCTGCCTTCGGGCTGCCATGCGCCGGCTTCATGAACCGGATCAGCAACATGAAGCTCAGGACCAGCGCCGCCGTCGCGGTCAGCACGGCTGTGTGCGTGCCAACAACGAAGCCGCTTGGGTTGCCGGTTGCGAGCATCGCCGCGAATAGGGCCACCCCGAGCACGCCGCCCGTCTGCGCCGAGGCGTTGAGCAGGCCCGACGCGATCCCGGTATCTTGCGCCCGGACGGCCGCCAGGCAGGCGACGGTCAGCGAGGGTACGACTAGCGCCACCCCGCAGCCGACCACGAAAAACGGTACTGCGAAGACGATCGGCGGGGTCGTCGCGCCGATCCCGAGAAGGACGAGATAGCCAGCGGCCGAGATCCCGAGCCCAACGAGGGCCGGCCGGCGCGGTCCGTACCGAGCACACAGACGTCCGGCCACGACGGTCATCACGATCAGGCTGGCGGTCATGGGCAGGAACATGAGCCCGGTCGCGAGCGCCGAGCGGTGTTGGATCGTCTGGAAGAAAAGGCTGAACACGAACACCAACCCGTAATAGGCCAGATTGACCAGGGCGCGGGCGGCCATGACGGAGCTCAAGGCACGGGGTGCGGAACAGTGCGGGCGGGACCATCGGCGCCAAGCTCCGCCGCTCGACCACGACGAAGGTCGCCGCGGCGACCACAAACGCCGCAACGCCGACCCAGACTTCAGCGTTTTGCCAGCCCTGCGCGGCGGAGCGGGCGCTCCAGGTCAGGCTGGCCAGCCCGACCACGGCGAGCACCTGTCCCGGCCAGTCGAGATGCGCCCGCTCCGCACTCCTCTCGAGCGGCGCGTGGCGGAGAGTCAGCCAGAGACCGACCAGGCACAAAGGCAAGCTCGGCAGGAACACCAAGGGCCATCCGCCCCGCGCGATCAGAAGCCCGCCGACCACGGGCCCGAGTGCCAGCGCCAGACTGCCCGCCCCGGACCAGATTCCGATCGCCTGAGAGCGCGCGGCCGGATTTGGCGACACCTGACCGAGCAGCGACAACGACGCGGGCAGCAGCATGGCGGCACCGACCCCTTGCAACGCGCGCATGCCGATCAGCTCCGGATAGCTGCCGCCAAGCGGCGCCAAACGCCGCCAGCGCGGACAGGCCGAATCCCGCCGCGAAAACCCGTCGCGCCCCGAACCGGTCGCCGAGCAGGCCCGCGCTGAGCAGCAGCGCCGCCAGCGGCAGGGCGTAGGCGTTCACCGTCCATTGCAGCGCCACAACGTCGACATCGAACGCCTGCCGCAGCGAGGCGAACGCCACCGTCACCAGCGCCGCGTTGAGCTGGACGACGGTGATCCCGAGCGCGCTCGCGATCAGAGTTCCGGTTCGATTCTGCATAGCAGTCAGCTCTGGGCGGCGGCGACTTCGCCGTGCATCAACTGCCCGATCATCGGCCGCGCCAGGAAGGGAGGACATCGGGGCAGGCGCCCTGGCGAAACGGCGACACGCGCATTCCGATCGAGCAGCCGATACCGCCCGCCGCCCCTGGCCTTCGTCGCATGGCCCTGTCCTGCGGGACCGTCATGCGACTTCGACCACGATCTTGCCAAACGGGCCGCGATCGAAGGCGGCGAGCGCCTCGGGTAGCGCATCGAAACCGTAGCGGCGCTGAATAACGGGCTTGAGGCCGGTGCGGTCGATAGCCCGAACAAGATCCTCCAGCGCCCGGCGGTGGCCCACCGCGACACCTTGGATCACCGGCGACTTCAGCAGCAGCGGCACGGCCGGGCCCGACAGCTCCAGCCCGCCGAGGAGGCCGATGACCGAGATCCGCCCCGCGACAGCGACCGCCTCGATCGAACGGCCCAAATTGGTGCCGCCGATCAGCTCGAGGATGTGGTCGGCCCCGTGGTCGCCGGTGTGACGGTAGACCGCCTCGACCCAGTCTTCCGTGTGGCGGTTGATCCCGTGTGTCGCGCCGAGCGCCTTTGCGCGGTCGAGCTTCTCATCGCTTCCCGACGCCACGATGACGCCGGCGCCGTGCATGCGTGCGATCTGGACGCCGAAGAGCGCAACACCGCCGGTTCCCTGAACGAGCACGGTTTCACCGGCCCGCAACCTCCCGCGCTCGACGAGTGCAAACCAGGCCGTCAAACCGGCGACCGGCAATGTGCTCGCCTCCCCGTCATCGAGGCTCTGGGGTGCGCGGACCAGCCACGCTTCAGGGAAGACAAGATATTCGGCGAGGACGCCCGGCAACTCGCCACCCAGAGCCCGATAGGAGGGAACGCGGGCGCTACCGGCGGTTCGTCCGTCGATCCAGCCTGGCATGAAGGTGGAGATCACCCGGTCGCCGACGCTGAAACGCGTCGCGCCCTCGCCGACCGCCGCGACCGAGCCGGCCATGTCCGACCCTGGCGAGAAGGGAAAAGTCAGCGGAGCGCCCATCCCGTTCGCGATCATCATGATGTCACGGTGGTTGAGCGACACCGCCGCGACCTTGATCAGCACCTCGCCCGAACCCGGTTCGGGGATTGGCACCGAGCGCTGGCGGAGGTTCGCGCGGCCGTAGTCGTCCAGCGCCCAGAATTTCATTGTCGACCCCATCATTCGGCGGCCTGAGGGAAGGCGGGCAGCTTGGCCACCGAGGCCGGGTCGTGTTCGATCACCAGCGTGGCATGGGCGTCCCGCACGATGCCGATGATCCGATCGATGGATGCGAGCGAATCGGCCCGGCTCGGGTTCGACGGCGGCACCGCCCGCGTCGTGAGCTGGCTCGGAGAATGAAGGGCATCCCCCGAAATCAGAACGGGTCCGTGGTGCGCGAGGCGGACCAGCAAGCCGTGATTGCCTGCCGTGTGCCCCGGGAGAGCGACCATCATGACGGTGCCGTCGCCGAACACGTCGTGGTCGCCCGAGACCAACTCCTGCTTCGCGCCGCCTGCCAGCCACGGCGAGAGTGCGGCCGGATCGGTGAAGAACGGTGCGGGCGTCTGCCGGAGCGCTTCGAAATCCACGCTGGCCATGAGAAGGCGAGCAGACGGGAAGTCAGCCGCCTGTCCCGTGTGATCGGAGTGGTTGTGACTGATAGCGACGATGCTGACGTCGGACGGCTGCAAACCGAGAACCGCGAGCTGCGCCACAACCGAGCGGATCAAGGTCATCCGGATCGGCAGGAACGGGTCGGCCCTTTGACCGATCAAGGCCCGGGGCAATCCAGCGTCCCATAACAGCAGGTCCGTGCCGTGGCGGACGAGGTAGCAGCTATCCACGTACGCGCTGCGCTGGCCGGGATGCGCGAACAGATCCGAGAAATTGTCGGTCGGAGCCTCAAAGGACCCGCAATCCAGCCGCCAGAGCTTCACCTGCGGCAGCGGTGATGGAGAGGCTTGCACCAGCATGTCGGACGCGGGGTTCAAGCCGAGCGCGAGCGCAAGCGCTATGGTCTGGAGAAAGCGAGACATCGCGGGTTGCGTTCCTTTGCTCATGCCTGACCGCGGGCGCGCGGATCCGCGGCTGCCGAGTACTCTGGTGAGGGCGCCGGGCGCCGTAGAGCCGGTCTCGTCAGTTGACGCCGGGCGGATGCAGATCACAGCCGAATTGGTTTGCGTGAACCGAAGCGATCTCATGCCCACGACAGGTACAGGGCTGGCGCCCTGTACACTATCGACTATAATCCAACTTGTTTCTTTGTAGGACGAAGCATAATGCGCGGGTCAGACTATGCCGAACTCGCCGCTTTCGTTGCTGTCGTGGACCAGGGCAGCTTCGCGAGGGCCGCGAAGCGGCTGAGGATCGCTCCTTCATCCCTGAGCCAAACGGTCAAAAGGCTTGAGGAACAACTCGGCGTTCAGCTGCTGCAGCGCACTACCCGGAGCGTCTCGATGACGGGGGCCGGCGTTCGGCTGTTCGACCGGTTCCGGCCGGCGATGGCCGAGATGGAGGCGGCGGTCATCGACCTCCGCGAATTGAGCACCGCACCGGCCGGTCTCGTCCGGCTCCACATGCCGCGGGCCGCCTATGCGAGGCTGTTGGAAGGTCGCTTCGGCGGCCTGTACCGCTGCTATCCAAAGATCCAGCTTGAAGTGGTCATCGACGATGTGCTCATCGACATCATCCGCGCCGGCTTCGACCTCGACGTCCGCCTGTCCGGCGCGCAGGATGCCTCAACGATGGCGGTCGCGATCGGCGGTCCGGTCCGGCACGTCGTTGTCGCCTCGCCGGCCTATCTCGCCGAACACGGCGCGCCCGCGAAACCGTCGGACCTTTTGAACCACCGCTGCATTCAGTGGCGGCGCCCTGATACGGACTATCCGTATCGATGGGTATTCCTGATCGACGGCTGCACGACCCAAGTCGATGTCGAGGGTCCACTGACCGTTTCGCATTGCGAGTTGGCCGTGGCGGCCGCGATCGAGTCCGTCGGCATCGCTTTCGTGCTCGAGCAGCACGCCAGCGCGGCGTTGGCGAGACGGGAGGTCGAACTGCTTCTGACGAGCTTCCTGCCGGAATTTCCAGGATGGAGCGTGTGCCACCCGGGCGTCGGACGCCTATCTGCCGCGGCCCGAGCAGTGATGCAGTTCTTAGCCGAAAGCGCGTCAACGAAGTTAGCAACCAAAACAAGTTGAGAAGGTCGGCTTTGGCTCGGCTACCCTTCTCAGCCCCCGCGACCTTGGCTGTAAACCCTGAGAGGACATGGTAGACACCCTGAGCGGGCGTGAGCTCGCTCACAAGCGGCCTGACACCGAACCCGCCAGCCGTCAGCGGCACGACGGTAATCCGCGTCTCGCGCCGTGCTTGGAGAAGGAGTTGAGGGTCGTCTCACGCCCATAATCGCGGTGGAGGTGTCGGGGATATGTCCCGAAAAGCTGACACGCTAAGTTGCCGCCCGAAAGGTTGTCTTTCCATGCAACGATACGTTCTGACCGGTAACGAGCGACCCACGATCGCGCTCGAAAAGGCGGACGATCCTCGTCCCGGCCCGGGCGAGCTCGTCGTCGACCTTCGTGCCGCCTCCCTGAACTATCGCGATCTCGTGGTCGCGCAGCGCTTCCGGGACCTGGTTCCGATGTCGGACGGCGCCGGCGTCATCTCCGACCTGGGCACGGGAGTCGAAGGCGTCTCCATCGGCGACCGCGTCGTGATCGGCTTCATGCCAGGATGGGTCGAAGGCGAATTCACCGCGGCGAAGCAGGCCACGGGCCTGGGCGGCCCAGGCGCAGACGGCGTTCTGGCCGAGCGCATCGTCGTCCCAGCGGCGGGCGTGGTCCAAATCCCGGACGCGATGACCTTCGAGGAGGCGGCCACACTTCCTTGCGCGGGCGTCACCGCCTGGTCGGCGCTGTTCGAGCGGCGGCCACTTCGGCCGGCGGAAACCGTGCTGCTGCTCGGCACCGGCGGCGTCTCGATCTTCGCGCTGCAGCTCGCGAAGCTCGCCGGCGCCCGCGTGATCATCACCTCAAGCTCGGACCGCAAGCTTGATCGCGCTCGTGCGCTCGGGGCCGATCACGTCATCAACTATCGCGCGAATCCGGGTTGGGAGCACGAGGTGCTCGAGATGACAGACGGATCGGGTGTCGACCTCGCTGTCGACGCCGCTGGTCCGGGGACCCTGAACCAGACGCTGAGAGCAACCCAATTCGGCGGTCGGATCTCGCTCATGGGTGTGCTGACAGGGTTTGACGGTCCAGTCGACACGGGCATGATCCTGGAAAAGCGGATCACGTTGCAAGGCATTTACGTCGGCCCCGTCGCTACGCTCCGAGCGCTGATCGGAACGGGCATCAAACCCCAGATCGATCGCGCGTTTCCGTTCGAGGATGCGGAGGCGGCGTACGACGCGCTTCGCGGTGCCGGTCACTTCGGCAAGCTCGTCGTTGGGATCGGTCGATGACGTGGATCAGCATGCCGGGGTCGGGCTTGGGGACATGAACCCCCCACTACGCTCGCCGACTGTCGGCTCCATCTTGCTCGACCTTGGCATCGCCCAAAGCTGCGGGCCATCAGGTGTACGCCAATTCAGTCACTCTGAGCATAAGTGGCGAGGTCACGGGCGAGCGCGTCAACACAAGCCCGCACGCGCCGACTGCCGCGAAGGTTCTTGTAACTCACGACCCACACCTCGAGGTCGCCCCTGACCTCGGGGACGAGCCTTTCGAGCGCCGGATCGCGCGCCGCCAGCGGCAGCTGACAGATGCCTACGCCCAAGCCCGCGCGCAAGGCGGCCAACTGCGCGAGGCCGCTATCGCTGCGGAACCCAAAGTCACGTCGCTCCGCCGGTATGCCGCGCGCCGCCAAGGCGTCGATGAGAAGTCGCCCGCGGTCATAGCCGATCAGGTGCCGTCCCCGGATCAAGTCTTCGATCGTCATATGCGCCGAATGCCTTTCGACCCATGGACGCTGCGCGAAGAACCCGAACGGCACACGTCCCACGCACTTCGCGATCAAGTCCGCTTGGGACGGGCGAACCATTCGGATCGCCAGATCCGCATCGCGGCGAAGGACGTCCACCACCTCGTCAGTGACCACGAGTTCGAACAGCAGGCCTGGATGCGCTCGTTTCAGTGCAGCGAGCATCGGCGGCAAGACCTCTGAGCCCATCACCTCGCTCGCGGTGATCCGAACCGTGCCTCCGATCGCCTCGCTCGTTCCCGAGGCCGTGCGGACCATCTGATGGAATGCCGATTCCATCGCCTCGGCTGGTTCACGCAAGTTCTCGGCCAGTTCGGTAGGAGCAAGGCCGGAGGGAGAGCGCACGAACAGGGGTGCGCCCATATCTGCTTCCAGCTCCTCGACATGCCGGCGCATGGTCGGGTGGGCTACACCGAGCCTTCGCGCAGCCCCTGCCAACGATCCTGCGCGCAGGACAGCCAGGAACGAGCGGCACAGCTCCCAATCGATTTCGCCAACGTGCATAGATTTCCGTACAACCGATGCACTTCATCGTGCAATCGCGTTCAGGTGAGCAGCGTTCTACGTTGCGATCGTGACCAGGGACCACGCCGTCGCCTGGGTCGAGGTCGATTTCGCCTCCTGTCCTGGAAAGCTCCATGAACATGAAACCCACGTCCCACCCCGGGCCTGGCAGGGCTCCGGACTTACCGGTTGCGCTGGGCATGATGTGCGTCGCGGATCATGGAGGCTTCAGCGACTTGCTTCTTGGCGATCGATGGCGGGCGTCTTGCCTATGACGACACGGGCGGCGGTGGCCCGTTGATCCTCGCGATCCCGGGAATGGGCGATCTACGCTCCGAGTATCGGCTTCTGCGCCCGAAGCTAACGGCGGCAGGCTACCGTGTCGTCACGATGGATGTGAGAGGCTTCGGTGAGACCTCGGCGCATTGGGAGGACTTCTCGGCGCACGCGGTCGGGCGCGATGCGCTGGCCTTGATCGGACATCTCAACGCGGGTTCGGCAGTGATCCTCGGCAACTCGTTCGCGGCAGGCTCGGCGCTGTGGGCAGCCCACGACTGTCCGGAACGCGTCAGCGGTGTGGTGCTACTTGGCCCCATCACGCGTGACCTGGAACCATCTCGGCTCCAGAACTTGGTCCTGAGGGTTGGTTTTGCTGGGCCGTGGCGCGTCTGGTTCTGGACGACGTACTGGCAAAGCCTTTTTCCGGCGCAGAAGCCCGCAGATCATGAAGGAGTCAAAGCTGCTTTGACCCGGAACCTGCGCGAGCCGGGGCGTATGGCTGCCCTCAAAGCGATGATCAGTTTGTCCAAGGCCGATACCACGGCCATCATACCGGCAGTACGCGCACCCGCTCTCGTCGTGATGGGTGCACGCGATCCGGACTTTCCGGACGCACCAGCTGAAGCTCGTTGGCTCGCAGCGCAGCTTCGAGCCGACAGCCTGATCGTTGAGGGGGCGGGGCACTACCCGCACACCGAGATGCCAGAGCAAGTTGCACCTAAGTTGCTGTCCTTCATCTCTGGGGTGTGCAGGTGAATTCCAAATCGCTGCTCGGCAAAGGCGGACGCTGAAAGCTTCCAACTGCAACCCATGATCTTAGCCTTCACCGGACGGCTGGCACGGCAGTGCGGGTGTCCATGCCCGAGCTGAAGCTGCACTCGCTATCCATCACCGCCGTGAAGGCGCGTATGCCTGCGGGCGTACGTGGAGGGCGAGGCGCCGACCTGGCGCGTGAACGCGACACTGAAGGTGCTCGAGGAGCTGTAGCCGACCCGCTGCGCGACCTCGCCCACGCTGAAGCCGTCGCCGTGCAGGAGGTCCTTGGCGATCGCCATGCGCCAGCCGAGCAGATATTCCATCGGGGCTAAGCCGACCTCGCGGCGGAACCGGTCGAAGAAGGTGGAGCGTGACAGGGCAGCCTCCCTCGCCAGTTCGCCGATCGTCCAAGCGTGGGTTGGCTCGCCGTGCATCCGGCGCAACGCCGCCGCGAGTCTGTCGTCTGCAAGCCCGCGCAGCAGCCCAGGGGCGGCGGTCGGTCCCGTAGTGGCGCGAAAGGCCTCGATCAGCAGTACTTCCAGAAGACGAGCAAGCACCACATCACGGCCGGGCCGGTCGGCGTGGGCTTCCTCACTCAGAAGCTCGACGAGCGTCGTCAGCCGCCGCTCGACACGCACGGCCACCAGGTGGCGAAATCGCGGGTCGGTCCGAGCGGTGACCCGCTATGGCTCGGCAGATCCGCCGCCAGGACGGGGCGGGATGAAGCGACGTCGGTGGAGAAGGGAGCCAGCTGTTGCTGTCCTCACGCGCAACGGCGAGCAGATGCTCAATCGCGTTTTCAAGATCGCGGGGCCCGGCTCGCCCTTACCACGTCGTCATCGGCCTTTAAGGCGGCTTCGCCGCCTTCCAACACACGTCAGGCAAAAAGCTGCAACGGCGCAACACAACCTTGCGAGCCACCAGAAACACAGACGACCAAGGCTGCTGGAAGCGGCACGCGCAATGGCCGTGATCTTCGGCGTAAAGGCCTCAATTGCGACCCGGCCGCCATAGCCGGCCTATCCGTCAGAAGACCCTCACATTGGACGGCGCGCAGGTCAGGTGGATCGGGCGCCCGCATTCCACCAAGTTGGTGCCCGGCGGCAGCCGCACCGTGAGTGCCTGTCCCCAGGGCAGCGCCACCGCGAGCTGGGTGTGGTCGCCAAGGTAGGTCGCGCCGGTGACAGTGCCGCTGAGCTTCGGCGTGTCGCAGGCAGCGTCGTGAAGCCGAATATGGTCGGGCCGGATCATCACCGCCACGTCCTCCTGGCGCAGGTCCACCTTGTCGAGAGCGAGGCCGCGGAGCGCGGTGCCGTCAGGCAGGACGATGCTTCCGTCGGAGCGCGACAGCTTGCCATCGAGGAAATTGGAATTGCCGATGAAGCCGGCGACGAAGCGCGACGCCGGGGCCTCGTACAGGTCGCGTCCGCGTGCCGATCTGCTCGATGCGCCCGGCGTTGAACAGCGCGACGCGGTCGGACAGGCGCAGCGCCTCCTCCTGGTCGTGGGTGACGTAGAGGATCGTCACGCCGGTCTCGTTGTGGATGCGCTTGATCTCGAACTGGATCTCTTCGCGCAGCTTCTTGTCGAGTGCCGAGAGCGGCTCGTCCATCAGCAGGATCGGCGGGTCGTAGGCGAGCGCGCGGGCGAGCGCGACGCGCTGCTGCTGGCCGCCCGACAGCTGGCCCGGCATGCGGTCGGCCATCTGCTCGAGCCGGACGAGCTTCAGCATGGCGGCGACCTTGGCGTCGACCTCGGCCTTCGGGCGCCGGCGCACCTCGAGCGGGAAAGGCGACGTTGTCGGCCACGCTGAGATGCGGGAACAGCGTATAGCGCTGGAACACCATGCCGATGTTGCGCTTGTTCGACGGCACGCGCGAGCAGCGATCGGCCCTTCAGCAGCACGTCGCCCGCGCGTCGGATCGAGGAAGCCGGCGATGGCGTAGAGCGTGGTGCTCTTGCCCGAGCCGGACGGGCCGAGGAAGGTGACGAACTCGCCCTCGGCGATGTCGAGCGACACGTCGGCGACCGCCGTGACCGCGCCATAGGTCTTCTCGATGCCTTGGATGGAGAGGAAGGGCTGCGTCATGCGGGCTTGCCTCTGCGAAGGAATGCGGCCGCGCGAGCCATCAGCAGCACGGTCATGCCGACCAGCAGCGTCGAGACGGCCGCGATGACCGGCGAAAGGTCCTGCCGCAGCGTGGCGAAGATGCGGACGGGCAGGGTCTGCAGGTCCGGGCTCGCCATGAAGATCGCGATCACGACCTCGTCCCAGGACGCCAGGAAGGAGAAGATCACGGCGCCGAACAGGCCGTCCCGGATGGCCGGCAGGGTGACGCGGAGCTTCGCCTCGAGCGGGCTCGCGCCGCAGAGCACGGCCGCGTCCTCGATGCGACTTGTCGAAGCGCTCCAGCGCGTTGCAGATCGAGATCACCGCGAAGGGCAGCGCCACCACGGTGTGGGCGACGACGAAGCCGACGAAGGTGCCGTTGAGGTGCATGCGCAGGAAGAAGGCGTAGAGCGCCACCGCCAGGATCACGACCGGCAGCACCATGGGCGTGAGGAGCAACGCGCGCAGCGCTTCCTTGCCCGGGAAGCGGCCGCGGGTGAGGGCGAACGACGCCATCAGGCCGATCAGCGGTCGCGACGCAGCGCCACCACCACCGCGATCTCGAGGCTGGTCAGGAAGGCAGTCGAGCCAGTCGGGGTCGGCGAAGAGCTGCGCGTACCACTTGGTGGTCCAGGCGGCCGGTGGGAACTGCAGGTAGCGCGAGGAGCCGAAGGAGAGCGCCACGATCACCAGAATCGGCAGCAGCAGGAAGGCGCCGACGAGCAGCGCGATGCCGATCGAGGACGAAGCGGAGCGGGCCGAGGCGGTCGAAGTCGAGCAGCATCGCCTCACTCCGCCTCGTGCGCCGGGCCGAAGCCGAAGAAGCGGAACTGGATCGCATAGATGCCGAGCGACACCACCAGCAGCACCACGGCGGCCGCGCTCCGGCAAGCCCCCAGTTGAGCAGCGACTGCACGAGCTGGGCGATCAGCTCGGCCAGCATCATGTTGGCGGTGCCGCCGAGCAGCGAAGGCGTGACGAAATAGCCGAGCGACATGACGAAGACCATCAGGCACGCCGGCCCCGATCGCCCGAGGCGACGAGCGGCAGGAAGATGCGCACGAAGACCTGAGTGCGGCTCGCCCCGCACAGCGAGGCGGCGCGCAGCACGTTGGGATCGAGGCTGCGCATGGTGCCCTGCAGCGGCAGCACCATGAAGGGCAGCATGATGTAGGTCATGCCGATCAGTCACGCCGACGAGATTGTTGATGAGCGGCAGCGGCGCCGCGATCAGGCCCCAGCCCATCAGCGTCTTGTTGATGATGCCGGTACGCTGCAGCAGCACCATCCAGGCGTAGGTGCGGGTGAGCAGGTTGGTCCACATGGAGAGGACCACGATCGGCGAACAGGAGCGAGGCCCAGGCGCGTGGCGCCACGGCCAAGGAACCAGGCGACCGGGAAGGCGAGCAGCAGCGTCGACGGCCGTGACCAGGCCGGCGACCAGGAAGGTGTTGCCGAAGACCCGCAGGTAGGTCGTCGAGCCGAACACCTCGGCATAGTTGGCGAAGCCGGGTTGCGGATCGAGCACGCTGCGCAGCAGCAGCCCGAGCACCGGACCGACGAAGAAGATCGCCAGCAGCAACAGCGCCGGCGAGAGCGGCCAGAAGCCGCGCGCGGTCCGCGGACGGCGGACGGCGGCGGCTCGGCCCGGTGCGATGCGCTATGCCGGTCATCGGCGAGCGTTCCGTCTCACCTGGAACGGCGTCCCGCCACCGCGTCGCTATCGAGGCTGACGCGGCGGCGGTTCGTGCGATGGCGTTATTTCGCCTGCCAGTCGTACCAGCGCTTGCCGATCTCCTCGCGGTGGGCCGCCCAGTAGTTCATGTCGAGATTGATCTGGCTGTCGGTATGGCGGTCGGGCAGCGTCGCGGCCTCGGCTGCCGGCATCAGCTTGGCCGAATCCGTGTTGATCGGCGCGTAGCTGCGTGAGGCTCGCGAACTCGGCCTGGGACTTGGCGGCCGTCGCCTCGGCCAGGAACTTCATGGCTTCGGCCTTGTTCTTGGCGCCCTTGGGCACGACCAGCAGTCGGCGGCGGTCAGGTTCTGGTTCCAGCGACAGGCCGACGCTCGGCTCGTCCTTCTGCACCGCGAAGATGCGGCCGTTCCAGAAGGCGCCGATCGGCGCTTCGCCCGAAGCGAGCAGCTGCTGCGACTGCGCGCCGCCGCTCCACCACACGATATCGGACTTGATCGTGTCGAGCTTCTTGAAGGCGCGATCGAGATCGAGCGGATAAAGCTTGTCGGGCGCGACGCCGTCGGCGAGCAAGCGCGATCTCCAGCACGCCCGGCGCCGACCATTTGTAGAAGGTGCGCTTGCCCGGAAAGGCCTTGGTGTCGAACAGGTCGGCCCAGGTCTTCGGCTCCTTGCCGCCGAGCGCATCCTTGTTGTAGCCGAGCACGAACGAGTAATAGAAGCTGCCGACGTAGTCGTCGCCCGTGAACCGCGGGTCGAGGTCGTCCTTCTTGATGACCGAAAAGTCGAGCGGCTCGAGCAGGCCCTGCTTGGCAGCCGCGACCGCGAAGTCGCCCTCGACGTCGACCACGTCCCAATCGACGTTGCCGCTGTCGACCATGGCCTTGAGCTTGCCGTAGTCGGTCGGCCCGTCGAGCTTGACGGTGACGCCGCTCGCCTTCTGCGAAGGGCTCGACCCAGGCCTTCTTCTGCGCGTCCTGGGTGGTGCCGCCCCATGAGGTGAACACCATGTCATCGGCCGATGCTGCGCTCAGCAGAGCCGGCACATCAGCAGGCCAGCGGCGCCCATGCCAGCAATCGCGACAAGCTTCATCTTTATTCTCCCTTGAAACGACAAACCTACGGACGTTCGTTTTTTGTCTAGGTTTTGTATCGGTCAGCTTTGATCGGACCGCATGATTTGGCTTGTGTGCAAGACGGGATCCAGCGTCGCCGTCCTGTCGAGCGTCACTGGCGCGGCCCGATCGATTGGGCTGACACGCGCGCGTCAGGCCAATGGCGAGAACCGCGCCGGCAGCAGAATCTTGTTCTCCATCGTCTCGATCAGGGCCTGGATCTTCGGCAGAAAGGTCTGCCAGCGCGGATCGGCGGCGAGCCGGGCCCGCCGTTCGGCGCGATCGTTCAGATCCGCGAAGGCCCAGATGTGGACGATCTCGTTCAAGGCGCCGATCTCGGATGAGAAATAGCCGACGAGCTGGCCGAGGTGACTCTTCTGAACCGCGATGCCCTCGTCCTCGACGAGCTTGAGGTAGGCCGGCACACTGCCAACCTTCATGCGATAGGTACGCATCTCGTAGATCATCGGACTCACCGCATCACGAACGGATCGGGGATGGGTTCGTCGGAGGTGCGGATCCACACCGACTTCGTGCGCGAATAGTCGAGGATCGAACTCGAGCCCGCCTTCGCGGCCGAGGCCGGACTGGCCGTAGCCGCCGAAGGGCACGATCGGGCGACACGGCGCGATAGGTGTTGACCCAGACGATGCCGGCCCGGAGCCGCCGGATCATCCGATGGGCGCGGGTGAGATCGCGGGTGAACAGGCCGGACGCAAGGCCGAAGCGGGTGTCGTTGGCCTTGGCGAGGGCATCGGCCTCGCCGTCGAAGGGCATCACGCTCAGCACCGGGCCGAACAGCTCCTCGGCCACGCAGGGCACGGCGTTGTCCTCGGCAGCGACGATCGTCGGCTCGAAGAAAAAGCCGCGCTCCCGGCCGGCGGGGCGCCTGCCGCCGGCCAGGATGGTCGCGCCCGCGGCGACGCTGCGGGCCAGACCGCCTCGATGCTGTCGCGCTGGCGACGCGTCGCGAGCGGTCCCATTTCGGTCGCCGCGTCCTGCGGATCGCCGATGACGATGCGCGCGGCCTTGGCTCTTGAGAATGTCGAGCAGGCGGGCCTGGACGGAGCGCTCGACATAGAGCCGCGATCCCGCCACGCAGCTTTGACCGCTGGCCGCGAAGATGCCGGCGACGATCGCATTCGAGGCGCTGTCGAGGTCGGCGTCGGCGAACACCAGCACGGGCGACTTGCCGCCGAGTTCGAGCGTCGTGTGGGCGAAGTTCTCGGCCGTGTTGCGGACCACATGGCGGGCCGTCGCCGGGCCGCCGGTGAAGGCGACGCTGGACACGAGCGGGTGGCTCGTCAGCGCGCGGCCGCAAGGGTCGCCGAAGCCGGTCAGGATGTTGACCACGCCCTTCGGGAAGCCCGCCTTGTCGATCAGCCGCGCGAATTCGAGCAGCGGCGCCGGGCCATCCTCCGAGGCCTTCAGCACCACCGTGCAGCCTGCGGCGAGCGCCGGCCCGAGCTTTACGGCCGACAGGAAGAGCTGCGAGTTCCAGGGCACGACGGCCGCCACGACGCCGATCGGCTCCCGGCGCAGCGTCACGTCCATGTCGGGCTTGTCGACCGGCAGATGCGCGCCCTGCAGCTTGTCGGCGAGACCGCCGAAATAGCGATAATAGTCGGCCACGTAGCCGATCTGGGCGCGTGTCTCGCGGATGATCTTGCCGGTGTCGCGCGTCTCGAGTTCCGCCAGGCGACCGGCGTGCTCGGCCACGAGATCGCCGAGACGCACCAGGAGCTTGCCGCGTGCGGTCGGGGTCAGATCGGCCCAGCTGGATCGTGGAGCGCGCGATGGGCCGCCGACACGGCGCGGTCGACGTCGTCTGCGCTGGCGGCGGGCATCAGCGCCCAGGGCTCTTCCGTGAACGGGTCGATGCTTTCGAAAGGTCTCGCGGCGTCGCAAAAGGCGCCGTCGATATAGTGCTGGAAGCGGGGCAGGCTCATCGCGGGGCCCTCGATCAGGCGAAGGCCGGCAGGACATGGCGGACGAAGAGGTCGAGCGACTTCTCTTGCGTTCGTGGCTGATGCCGCTGTCGATCCAGATCGCGAACTGGTCGTAGCCCAGCGCCTCGTAACCCTTGAGCCGGGCGATCACCGCGTCCGGCTCGCCGATGACGAGGTTCTGCGCGATCTTGTCGGGGCCGTATTGCGGCACCGCCGCGCGCTCCTCCTCGCTCAGCGGCGCCATGAAGCCCTGCTGGACCGGGCGTTTGTTGGCGAACCAGGCGCCGAACAGGCCGTAGTACCGGCTGAGAGTCGTCGACGAGGGCAGCGGTCTCGGCCGGGCCGTCCGATACGAAGGTGTGCTGCAGCAGACTGATGCGCGGCGGCCGCGGCACGTCCGGATGCGCCGCGACGGCTGTCCGAAACCGGTCCATCAGGCTCGCGACCTCGCCGTCTCCCGAGGCGAGCGGCGTCACCTGCACGTTGCAGCCGCTAGCGACCGCGAAATCGTGGCTGCTCGGGTCGCGCGCCGCGATCCAGATCGGCACCGGATCCTGCATGGGCTTGGGCGAGGCGGTGGTCTTCGGAAAGGACCAGAACTCGCCCTGGTGGGCGTAGTCGCCCTCCCACAGCTTGCTGATCGCCGGCACCAGTTCGCGCATGCGCTGGCCGGCGCCCCAGGCGTCGAGCCCCGGGAAGCAGCCGCTCGTATTCGAACATGTAGGCGCCGCGCGCGATGCCGAGGTCGAGCCGCCCGTTCGAGACGATGTCCATCATGGCGGCCTCGCCGGCGAGCCGGATCGGATGCCAGAACGGCGCGATCACATTGCCCGTGCCAAGGCGGATGCGGGTGGTCTTCGCCGCGAGGTAGGCGAGTTGCACGAAGGGGTTCGGCGCGATGGTGAATTCCATCCCGTGATGCTCGCCGATCCAGGCCGATTCGAAGCCGGCCGCTTCCGCCATCAGGACGAGCTCTTCGAGATCGTCGAAGAGCTCGCGATGCGGCGTCGCCGGATCGGCCCGTTCCATGTGCACGAAGAGCGAGAACTTCATGACGATGATCCTTCAGGGCGTGCGTGCGAGGCTCTGGACTGTGCCGCGCTCGGCATCGCCGACGTAGATGCCGAAGATGTCCTGCCGCCGCTCCTCGATGTAGCGCCGCAGCATGGTGGCGAGCGGGGCGTCGCGAATGCGATCCCAGGGAATCGCGTCGAATCGGTGCAAGCACCACGCGTGGATCGCCGCGCCGGCGCCGAGCGCAACTGGCCGCGATAAACGATCGAGATGGTGCTCGCCCCCTGAGCCGGATCTTCATAGACCGCAAACAGGAAGCCGAGTTCAGCGTCGAGCCCGAGCCGCCTCAGGTTGCCGACGAGGCTGCTGCGAATCGGTCGACTGTCCCCGAGCGCGGCGCCCTTGGGGATGTCGAGGCCGCCCTGCCCGTCGTCGACCAGCACGATGGCGCGCTCGCGCTCCAGGATCGCCCCGACGCGGGTGCGCCCGCCGCTCGCCGAAAGCGCGTCGAACTGCAGCCCGAAGGTGACGTGGGCGCCCTTGCAATAGCCGAGCGGGTTCACGGCCCGTTCGTCGAAGCCGACCACGCGACCGACGAGGATGATGTGGTCGCCGGCGTCGACGACGTCGTGCCGCCGGCAGTCGAACCAGGCAGCCACGTCATCGAGGATCGGGCTGCCGGCCGGTCCGTGCCGCCAGGCCGCGCCGGAGAACTTGTCGGCGCTACTTGGAGGCGAACAGGCTGGACACGGCCGCCTGGTGCTCGGCCAGGATGTTGACCGCAAAGTGGTCGGCCGCCGTGAAGATCGGATAGCTCGATGCAGTCTTGGCGATGCAGACGAGGATCAGCGGCGGGTCGAGCGATACGGACGTGAAGGAATTGGCGGTGAAACCGCGCGGCGTGCCGTCCTCCTGCATCGTCGCGACAACGGTCACGCCCGTCAGGAAGCTGCCGAGCGCCTTGCGGAAGCCGCGGGGATCGATGGGCTTCGCCGATTTGGGCTCGGCCGTGCTCGCCAGGAAGGCGCGGAGCTCGCGGTTGACGACCTCGGCATGGGTCAGCGTCATCATGTGGCGTGCGTCCGGCAACACGAAGTGGCGTCCGTGCGGCGCGAGACGCGCCATGGCCTCCGACATGCCGGGCGTGGAGTTCGGGTCTTCGGCCCCGGTGATGAAGAGGGCCGGCGGTACAAGACGGCTGAGGCGCTCGCCATGCTCGGCATCGGCCTCGGCGAAAAGCTGGTAGGTCCGGGCATATCCGACCGCATCGATATTCGCGAGCAGCGTCCGGGTATTCGCTGCCGCGGCTTCGAGATCGGGTGGCACCGGAGAACCGAACCAGCGGGCGAGCGTGGCGCCCCAATCCGGCAGGCGCGCGCCATCCTGCAGTTCCGCCACCCGCGCCGTGATGGCGGCGCGTTGCTCCGCCGTCCGGCAGAACACCGCATTGATGGCCGCGACCCCGAGCGTCCGCGCCGGGCGTGTCAACGCGAATTCGAGGGCGACCAGGGCACCCATGGAGTGACCGACCACGGAAGCGCGCTCGATGCCGAACGCGTCGAGCGCCGCTTGGACGGCGTCGGCATAGTCCGCGAGAGATGGGGCCGCCGACGGCCGGCTGGACAGTCCGTGGCCCGGCATATCCAGCGCGATGACGTCGTGATCGGCTTCGAGTGCCGCAACCTGCGGCGCCCAGATCGCCTTCTGCAACCCGACGCCGTGGAGCAGCACGACAGCCGGACCGCGCCCGGATCGCCGGTAGCCGACGCGGGCCGGCGCGCCGGTCCGGTCGCGATAGGTGACCTCGCCCTCAGACATCCGTGCCGCCGAGGTCCTTGAGATCCTGATAGCGGTCGCCGATGCGGTGGTGCGGCCGACCGCCCACCGAGGCGCCGAGCGCTACCACGATCTCGTCGGGTGCAGGGGCGTCGAGGATGGAGAACTGGATCGTCAGGTAATGCGAGCGCATGCCTTCGTCGGCCTTGTGCATCAGCGGAATGACGATCGGGCAGTTCGGACCGCCACGGGTATTGGTGAAGGCGAGATAGCTCTTGGCGCCGACCGCCTTGCGGTAATGGTTGCCGAACCGCAGCGTGTGGATCAGGGCCGAGGCGTGCTCGACCTCGCCCGATGTGCCCACCACGGCTGCCTTGCCGTAGCCTTCGATCGCGTCTCCGCCACCCGCCAGCCGCAGCATCTCGGCCGTGAGCCGGGCGCCGAGCTCCGGCGCGACAGCATGGATTTCGGGCTTCAAGTCTTCGACGAAGCCGCGGCCGTGCCACGGGTTGGTCAGGACTGCGGCGGCGGCAAAGAGCTGCAACGGCTTCTCCGCCGAACGACCACCTTCCACCAGGGTCGTTTCAGCGTAGGTGACGATCTTGCGAAGTTCGACCAAGGCAGGCTCCTTCCGAGTTGCTCTTATGGTATACCATAATATCGGATGTCAAGCGGACTTGCGGGCCAGCGGCCGAGGGCCGGCAGAAACGACGTGGGAGGATCATCGATGACGCTCGGGACCGGCGCCGACACTGCGATGCGGGTGGACCGCTCTGCGCGGACCTTGCGCGAGCTCGCCCTCGAGCGGCTTCGCGATGCAATCCTGACATTTCAGTTCAAGCCCGGCGAACGACTGGTCGAGCGCGTCCTCTGCGAGCGTCTCGGCGTCGAGCCGCACCGTCGTGCGCGAGGCGCTGCGCCATCTCGAGACCGAAGGTCTGGTCGAGGTCATTCCGCAGCAGGGGCCGGCCGTGGCCCGGCTCGACACGCGGCAGGCGATCCAGGTCTACGAGATCCGTGCCCTGCTCGAGGCCGAGGCCGCGCGGGCTGCGGCGGCCCGCGCAGACGCCGCGGACGTGGCGCGGCTAAAGAGGCCAACCGCGCGATCCAGGCCGCGTTTGCAACCGGCCAGGGCCACGACATCCTCAGAACGACCACCGATTTCTACGAACTTCTGTTCCGTATCGCCGACAAACCGGTAGCCTGGCAGGTGGTGCAGGGCTTGAACGCCCGCATCAACCAGCTTCGTGCCATGACGGTCGTCCCAGCCCGGGCGCGCGGCCGATGCCGGCGCCGAGATGCTGCGCATCATCGACGCGATCGAATCGGGCGACGCCGAAGCCGCCGCCAAGGCCAGCTTCGACCATGTGGAGCGCGTCAAGCAACTGGCGCTTGCGGTGCTTTCGCGGGAGAACGACAGCATGCCCGCCGTGAGGACGTCGGCCTAGAAGAGGCTCGGGCGGCCCGGGCTGGGCTCAGACGTCGAGCGTGTTGTCGCGCTCCCACTGCGTGAAATGCGACGCGTAGCTGTTCCACTCCTCCTGCTTCAGCTTGAGATAGGCGGCCGAGAACTCGCCGCCCAGCGCCGCCTTCAGGGCCTCGTCCGCGTCGAAGGCGCGCAGCGCGTCGAGCAGGTTGAGCGGCAGCTTCGGCGCGTCCGTCGACCGTGTGGCCGTGCTGGTACATGTCGATGTCGCAGCGCTTGCCGGGATCGGCCTTGCGTGCGCGATGCCGTCGAGGCCGGCCGCGATGATCACCGCCTGCAGCAGGTAGGGGTTGGCGGCGCCGTCCGGCAGGCGCAGCTCGAAGCGGCCCGTGCCCGGCACGCGGACCATGTGGGTGCGGTTGTTGCCGGTCCAGGTCACGGTGTTGGGCGACCAGGTCGCGCCCGAGATGGTGCGCGGCGCGTTGATGCGCTTGTAGGAGTTGACCGTCGGGTTGGTGATCGCGGCCAGCGCCTCGGCGTGCTGCATGATGCCGCCGAGGAAGTTGTAGCCCTGGGCCGACAGGCCCAGTCTCGTCCGCGTCGTCGTCGAAGACGTTGGTCGTGCCCGTCCTGTCCCACACCGAGATATGCGCGTGGCAGCCCGATGCCGGTCAGGCCCGGGAAGGGCTTCGGCATGAAGGTCGCGCGCAGGCCGTGCTTCTCGGCGACCGACTTGACCATGAACTTGAAGAAGGAGTGCCGGTCGGCGGTGACCAGCGCGTCGTCGAAGTCCCAGTTCATCTCGAACTGGCCGTTCGCGTCCTCGTGGTCGTTCTGGTAGGGCTCCCAGCCGAGCGCCAGCATGTAGTCGCAGATCTCGGCGATCACGTCGTAGCGGCGCATCAGCGCCTGCTGGTCGTAGCAGGGCTTGGTCGCGCGTGTCGCTTGGCGTCGGAGATCGCCGTGCCGTCCGGCGTCGATCAGGAAGAACTCGGCCTCGACGCCGGTCTTGACGTGCAGGCCCTCGCTCGGCGGCCTCGGCGACCACGCTTCTTCAGCACGACGCGCGGCGCCTGCGCGACGGGCTTGTCGTCCATCACGCAGTCGGCCGCGACCCAGGCGACGTCCGGCTTCCAGGGCAGCTGGATCACGGCGGCGGCGTCCGGCATGGCGAACAGGTCGGGATGGGCCGGCGTCATGTCGAGCCAGGTGGCGAAGCCCGCGAAGCCCGCGCCGTCCTTCTGCATGTCGGCGATCGCCGCGGCCGGCACCAGCTTGGCGCGCTGGGCGCCGAACAGGTCGGTGTAGGAGATCATGAAGTACGGATGCCGTGCTCCTTGGCGAGGCTGGCGAGGTCGCTGCGTCATGGTCGGTCTCCGTACGCTCGGCGGGAGTCGCTGCGCCAGTCGGATGACGGCGGTCCTAGAAGCCCGCCTTGCCCGGGAATCCAGTTGGTGCCGGCGAGCGGCACGCGCGCCATGGCGGCGGCCTCGATCGTCAGCGCGCACGAGATCCTCGGGCTCGAGATTGTGCAGGTGGTTCTTGCCGCAGGCGCGCGCGATCGTCTGCGCCTCGAGCGTCATCACCTTGAGGTAGTTGGCGAGCCGCCGGCCGGCCAGCGACCGGATCGAGCCGCGCCATCAGCTCGGGGTCCTGCGTGGTGATGCCGGCCGGGTCGCGGCCCTCGTGCCAGTCGTCATAGGCGCCGGCCGTGGTGCCGAGCGCGCGGTACTCCGTCCTCGTAGACGCGGATCGTTGTCGCCGAGCGCCACCAGCGCCGCGGTGCCGATCGAGACCGCGTCGGCGCCGAGCGCCAGCGCCTTGGCGACATCGGCGCCGTTGCGGATGCCGCCGGAGACGATGAGCTGCACCTTGCGGTGCATGCCGAGATCCTGCAGCGCCTGCACGGCGGGCCGGATGCAGGCGAGCGTCGGCATGGCCGACATTCTCGATGAACACCTCCTGCGTCGCCGCCGTGCCGCCCTGCATGCCGTCGACCACGACGACGTCGGCGCCGGCCTTCACCGCCAGCGCCGACGTCGTAATAGGGCCGCGCGCCGCCGACCTTGACGTAGATCGGCTTCTCCCAGTCGGTGATCTCGCGCAGCTCGAGGATCTTGATCTCGAGGTCGTCCGGGCCGGTCCAGTCGGGATGGCGGCAGGCGGAGCGCTGGTCGATGCCCTTGGGCAGCGTGCGCATGTCGGCGACGCGGTCGGAGATCTTCTGGCCGAGCAGCATGCCGCCGCCGCCGGGCTTGGCGCCCTGGCCGACCACGATCTCGATCGCGTCGGCCTTGCGCAGGTCGTCGCGGGTTCATGCCGTAGCGCGACGGCAGGTACTGGTAGACCAGGGTCTTCGAATGGCCGCGCTCCTCCGTCGTCATGCCGCCGTCGCCGGTGGTGGTCGAGGTGCCGGCCGAGCGTCGCGCCGCGCCCGAGCGCCTCCTTGGCGTTGGCCGACAGCGAGCCGAAGCTCATGCCGGCGATGGTGATCGGGATCTTCAGCTCGATCGGCTTCTTGGCGAAGCGCGCGCCGAGCACGACGTCGGTGCCGCAGCGCTCGCGATAGCCTTCGAGCGGATAGCGCGAGATCGAGGCGCCGAGGAACAGCAGGTCGTCGAAATGCGGCAGCTTGCGCTTCGCGCCGCCGCCGCGGATGTCGTAGATGCCGGTCGCCGCGGCGCGGCGGATCTCCGACAGCGTGTAGTCGTCGAAGGTCGCGGACTTGCGCGGCGGCGTCGGCGGGTTCTGCGTAGGTCATGCGGAGTCCGATGGCGGTGCGTCGATCGCGGCTCAGCCATAGGCGTCGGCGTTGTCGATGTTGAAGTTGTAGAGCTTGCGGGCCGAGCCGTAGCGCCTGAACTCCGACGGCTCGACGTCGGTCGACGCCGGCGCGGTCGAGCAGGCCGCGCAGCAGCTCGCAGATGCTCGGGCCGCATCTCCTTCTCGATGCAGTCGGCGCCGAGGCTCTTCACCGTGCCGCGCACGAACAGCCGCGCCTCGTAGATCGAATCGCCGAGCGCCTCGCCGGCATCGCCGCAGCACCACGAGGTTGCCGGCCTGCGCCATGAAGGCCGACATGTGGCCGATCGCTGCCGCTGCACGACGATGTCGATGCCCTTCATCGAGATGCCGCAGCGCGACGAGGCATTGCCCTCGATGACCAGCAGGCCGCCCTTGCCCGGTGGCGCCGGCATATTGGCTGGCGTCGCCCTTCACGACGCACCTCGCCCGACATCATGTTCTCGGCGACGCCGGGCCCGGCCGAGCCGTGCACGGTGACGGTCGCCTGCTGGTTCATGCCGGCGCAGTAATAGCCGACGCTGCCCTCGATCTCGACCGTGATCGGGCGCGTCGACGCCGACCGCGACGGCGTGCGAGCCGCGCGGGTTGAGGACCTCCCAGAGCGTCTCGTTGGTGCCGGCGCGCCAGCGCGTGCAGCGCCTGGTTGAGTCGCGCAGCGCGCGCGTCGGCGGCGAGGTCGACGCGACCGGCATGCGGCTCAGCGCTCCCAGAAATAGACGGTGGCGGGCTCCGGCTCCCAGACCCGCGCGTTCTCGATGCCGGGCAGGCCGACCAGCGCGCGGTATTCCGAGCCGAAGGCGACGTAGCGGTCGGTCTCGGCCAGCACGGCCGGCTTGCAGGCGATCGGGTCGCGCAGCACGCCGAAGCCGTTCTTGGTGCCGACCACGAAGGTGTAGAAGCCGTCGAGGTCGTCGAGGCTCTTCTCCAGCGCCTCGCCGAGGCTCAGGCCCTGGTCCATCTGCGCCGGTGAGATAGGCGGCCGCGACCTCGGTATCGTTCTCGGTCTCGAAGCGTCATGCCGTCGCGGCGTCAGCTCGCGGCGCAGGTTGTTGTGGTTCGAGAGCGAGCCGTTGTGGACGAGGCACTGGTCGGCGCCGGTCGAGAACGGATGCGCGCCGAGCGTCGTCACCGCCGATTCGGTCGCCATGCGGGTGTGGCCGATGCCGTGCGTGCCCGCTCATGCCGGCGAGGCCGAAGCGCTCGGCCACGTCGGTCGGGCAGGCCGACCTCCTTGTAGATCTCGATCGCCTCGCCCGCGCCCATGATGCGCACGTCGGGATGGTCGCGCGCGCAGCGCCGCCCGCGCCGCGTCGACCTTGTCGGCCGGGACGTCAGCACCGCGTGCGTGCTCTTGCGCGCCGAAGCTCGACCGTCGGCGCCGATCGCCGCGCCGACAGAGGCTCGGCGAGACCGGCGAAGGCCGTGTCCGGCGTCGGCGGACTGGACCGTGATCTTGGCCGACGCCGTCCTGCGGCGTGCCATAGACCGCGAAACCGGCGCTGTCGGGCCCGCGGTCGCACATGGTGCGTCAGCATGCCCGACAGCAGGTGGCCCAAGCTCGCGGCTCGAGCGCCTTGTCCTTGATGAACAGTCCCACGATGCCGCACATGCCAGCTGACCCTTCAGTCCTTCAGGCAAATTCTCGCGATCAGGCTGAACCTGCGCAAAGCACGATCGTTTCTGACGCTTTACGAATAAAAGTTTCTTGCCGCGAAGAACCATTGGCCTAGAGATCGAATGACACGGCGCCGCCCCCGCGAGGTCCGCGCGGCTTCGGTCAATGGCTTCGCGAACGCGACTTCCTGATGTCATGGCTGCCCGGGGGAGCCTGCCGCCTTGGAGCTCCGTGCCGTTTGCGCTTCTCAAACACGGCTTGCGGAGAAGCCATCCGAGGATCCGCACTTCCGCTGGACGCCCGACCTCAAGCCGTCTTACGACGTCGTCATCATCGGCGGCGGCGGCCACGGCCTGGCGGCCGCCTACTATCTGGCGCGCGACCACGGCATCACCGACGTCGCGGTGCTCGACAGGGCTAGCTCGCCGGCGGCAACACGGCGCGCAACACGACCATCGTCCGCTCCAACTACCTGACGCCGGAGGGCGTGCGCGTTCTACGAGGAATCGGTCGGCTGTTTCGCGGGCTGTCGATCGAGCTCGACATCAACATCATGTATTCCGAGCGCGGCCACTTCACGCTGGCCCACACCGACGCCGCCATGCGGACGGCGCGCTGGCGGGCCGAGGTCAACAAGCATCTCGGCGTCGACTTCGAGCGTCGATCGATCCCGACGAGATCGCCGCCTCTGCCCGGCAGCTCAATCTCGTCGCGACGAGGTGCGCTATCCGATCCTGGGCGCGCTCTACCATCCGCCCGGCGCCATCGCCCGCCACGACGCGGTGGCCTGGGGCTACGCCGCGGCGGCCATGCGGCGCGGCGTCGAGGTCCATACCAGCACACGAGGTCACCGGCGTGCGATCGAGGACGGCCGGGTCGATCGGCGTCGAGACCAGCCGCGGCTTCGTGCGCTGCGGCAAGGTCCTGCAGGCGGTGGCCGGTCTCGAGCCGCGGTGGCGCAAGCTGGCCGGCTTCCGCCTGCCGATCCGCACCATCCCGCTGCAGGCCTGCGTCTCGGAGCCGGTCAAGCCGTTCCTCGACCCGATCGTCGTCTCGGGCTCGCTGCACGTCTACATCTCGCAGTCGGCCCGCGGCGAGATGGTGATGGGCGGCTCGACCGACCCCTACGGGCTCTACTCGACGCCGCTCGACGCTCGACTTCAAGGAGGGCTGATGGCCCACATGCTCGAGCTGTTCCCGTTCCTGGCGCGAGTGCCAAGTGCTGCGCCAATGGGCCGGCATGGCCGACATGACGCCCGACTTCAGCCCGGTCATGGGCCTGACGCCGGTCGAGAACTACTACATCGATGCCGGCTGGGGCACCTGGGGCTTCAAGGCCACGCCGGTCTGCGGCAAGCGCATGGCCGAGAGCGTCGCCACCGGCCGCGCCAGCCCGACCTCCTCGCAGCCCTTCGCGCTCGACCGCTTCGCGCGCTTCGACCAGGTCGGCGAAAAGGGCGCCGCCTCGGTCGGCCATTGATCGAGCGATCCGATGAAGATCATGCACTGCCCGCTGAACGGGCCGCGCAACATCTCGGAGTTCGTCTGGGGCGGCGAGGTGAAGGATCGCGCCCGCGCCCGACTGCCCGCGACGCGACTGGGCCGAACTACGTGTTCCTCGAGGACAACATCGCGGGCGAGGTGCGACGAGTGGTGGCTGCACGCGCCCACGAACACCTGGTTCATCGCCGACCGCAACACGGTCACCGACGAGATCCTCGCGACCATGACGGTGGACGCCTACTTCGCGACCGCAGGCGCGCGTCGGCCACGACGAGACCGAGCCGGCCGCCGCGAACTCGACCGGCGGCGAAGCGTGCCGTCGCCTCGAGGGCCGCGATTGGGGCCTGCTGCTCGACCGCACGACGCCGGTCGACGTTCACCTTCGAGGGCCGCGCCTACCGCGGGCTTCGCCGGCGACACGATCGCGAGCGCGCTGGTCGCGCGACGGTCGCCACGTCCTGTCGCGCTCCTTCAAGTATCACCGGCCCGCGCGGTCCGCTCACCATGGCGGGCCACGACGTCAACAGCCTCGTGCAGGTCGGCGCCGAGCCGAACGTGCGCGGCGACCGGCATTCCGATCGCGGCACGGCATGGCGTCGAATCGGTCAGAACCGACTCGGCTCGCTCGACCGGGATCTCGATGCCGGCGCTCGGGCTTTTCTCGCCGCTTCCTGCCGGTCGGCTTCTACTACAAGACCTTCTATCCGCCCGCTGGGCGCCTGGATGCGCTACGAGAAGCCGATCCGCGGCACTGGCCGGCCTCGGGCGCGCTCGACCCGAAGGCGCAGCACGGGCACTACGACAAGGCCTATCTGTTCGCCGACGTCGTCGGTCGTCGGCGGCGGCCCGGCCGGCCTCGAAGCGGCCGCCGCCGCCGCCGAAGCCGGCGCCGAGACGTGCTGATCGACGAATGGCGCGAGCTCGGCGGCTCGCTGCTGTTCGGACGCGTCGACGGGAGCCGCGAGGCCGCCGAGGTCAGAGCGCCAGGCCCTGATCGCCCGTGCGCCAGGCGGCCTCGAACCTGCGGGTCTTGACCGACACGACGGTGAGCGGGCTGTTCGCCGACAACTGGCTGTCGGCGTTGCACGGCAACCGCCTCTACAAGATCCGCGTCGAACCAAGTCGGTGCTGGCGACCGGCGCGCTACGACCAGCCGCTGGTGTTCGCCAACAACGACCTGCCCGGCATCATGTTCGCCGCCGCGGCGCAACGGCTGATGCGGCTCTACGGCGTCAGGCCCGGCACGGCGGCGGTCGTCGCTACCGCGAACGCTACGGCTACGAGGCGGCGCTCGACTGCCTCGACGCCGGCGTTGAGGTCGCGGCCGGTGGTCGATCTGCACGCCGGATCCGCGAGGCGCGGCCGTGGACGACGGTCCGCGCTCGCGGCGTCCGGGTCTTGACGGCTCGACGCTGGTCGAGCAGCCGCGGCCGGCCCGCGTCGAGCGCCGTGGCGGCCGCCGCCGCCCCGGACCGAGCGGCCAGCGCGGCACGCCTGAGATGGATCGACTGCGACCTCGTGCTGATGAGCGTCGGCTACACGCCCGCCTCGAACCTCGCGAGCCATGCGGGCGCAAGGTCGCCTACGATCCGCGGCTCGCCATGCACCGGGCCTGCGATCTGCCGCCCGGCGTTGGCCTGGCGGCGTCGGTCGCGGGTGTATGGACGGACGCGTCGGTTCGGCCGACGCGACGTCGGGTCGGCCGTCGCGCGGCGGCTGCGGCGCTCGGTCGGACAGCGAGCTCGAGCGCGGGCGGATCGGCGACGAAGGCGCGCGGCGATCACCCATCCCTGGCCGATCTCCCGCAGCGCGCGGCAAGGACTTCGTCGATTTCGACGAGGACCTGCAGACCCGCGACATCGTCAATACGGTGACGGACGGCTATGACGACATCCAGCTGGTCAAGCGCTATTCCACGGCCGGCTTCGGGCCCGAGCCAGGGGCGTCACGCAGCCTGAACACGATGCGGATCTGGTCGCGCGCGAGACCGGCCGCGACATCGAACGGGTCGGCACGACCACGTTCCGGCCGCCTCTCGTGCCGGAGAAGTTCGGTCATATGGCCGGGCGCGGCTTCGAGCCGACGCGGCTGACCGCCGATGCACGCATCGCCACGTCGAGCTGGGCGCGCGGATGATGCCGGCGGGCCTCTGGCTCCGGCCCGCCTATTACGGCGCGAAGGAGCGAGGCCGCGGAGGCGATCGCGCGCGAGGTCACGGCCGTGCGCGACGGGCGTCGGCCTGATCGACGTCTCGACGCTGGGCGGGCTCGACGTCCGCGGCCCGGACGCGGCTGCCTTCGTGGACCGCATGTACACCTGGAGCTACGCGAAGCAGCCCGTCGGCCGCGCCCGCTACGTGCTGATGACCGACCAGACCGGCGTCGTGATCGACGATGGCGTCGCCTGCCGCTTGCACGACCGGCACTTCTACGTCACCGCGACGACCAGCGGCGTCGACGGCGTCTACCGCCAGATGACCTGGTGGAACCAGCAGTGGCGGATGGACGTCGACATCGCCAACGTCACGGCGGCCTATGCGGCGGTCAACATCGCCGGCCCGCGCGCGCGCGACGGTGCTGGCCCGGCTCTGCCACCGACATCGACCTTTCGGCCGCGGCCTTTCCCTACATGGGCGTGCGTCAGGGCAGCGCTCGCCGGCATCCCGGTCCGCATCCTGCGGGTCGGCTTCGTCGGCGAGCTCGGCTTCGAGATCCACTGTCCCGTCCGGCATGGGCGAGGCGCTGTGGGACCGGCTGGTGGAAGCGGGCCAACAGCTTCGGCATCACGCCCTTCGGGGTCGAGGCGCAGCGCGTGCTGCGGCTGGAGAAGGGCCACATCATCATCGGCCAGGACACGGACGGGCTGACCAACCCCGCGGAGGCCGGCATGGACTGGGCGCTGGCCAAGCAGAAGCCCTTCTACGTCGGCAAGCGGGCGGTCGACATGCAGATCGCCAAGGGCGTGACCCGCCGGCTGGTCGGCTTCACGCTGGCCGAGCCGGCCGCGCCCTGCCCCAAGGAGTGCCACCTCGTGATCCGGGGCGACGACATCGTCGGCCGCGTGACCTCGGCGGTGCGTTCGCCGACGCCTCGACCGGGTGATCGGTCTCGCCTACGTGCCGGCCGACATGGCCGCGCCTCGGCACGCGCTTCACCGTCCGCATCGACAAGGGCGCAGATGGTCGAGGCCGACGGTGGTGCCGACACCCTTCTACGATCCCGAGAACAAGCGGCAGGAGATGTGAGCATGGTGGCCGTCACCGACTTTCTCGCGCCGCACCCCGCTCGCGCACGCTCGCTTCCGGCGTCGGCGTGCTGGGCGCTCTTGGGCGACGCCGCCGTGCTCGCCCGCGTCGGCACGGCGAGACATCGTCGGCGATCTCGCCATCGCCGACCTGTCGCCTTGCCGCGCCTGGGCTTCAAAGGGCGCGACACCATCGCGGCGATGAAGCGGCGCGGCGTGGTCGGTCGAAAGCGAGCCCAACCGCGCCTTCCGCCAGCCCGACGGCGGATTGTGCCTCGTGCTCGGGTCCGGCGAGAGTTCTGCTGCTCGGCGCCCTCGAGGGCGAGAATGCGCGAGCTGGAGGAGCTGGCGGCGAGCTGGAGGCACCTCGACGATGAGAGAACGGCACTTATCTCGGTTCCCCGTCGCGACAGCCATGCTTGGTTCGCGGTGGCCGGCGCCGCCGCGCCCGGCCATGTTCGCCAAGCTCTGCGCCGTCGATCTCCGGCCTCGCAGCGTTCGCCGACCTCGCAATCGCGCAGACCTCGGTCGCACGGCTCAGCGCCATCGTGGCGCGGGCGGATCTGGACGGGCAGATCCATATTCCATCTCTGGCCGATAGCGCCTCCGCCGCCTACCTGCTAGCCTGCCTTCTCGATGCCGCGCAGGAGTTCGGCGGCACGCTTGGTCGGGCTGGAAGCGCTTCGCCCGTAGTCGGGTGGCGTGATGGCACGTGCACAAGGGGGCGGCACCGCGGCGGGCGCAGCCAAGTCGAGCCGATCCCATGAGCTGGACGACAGAAGCCGCGAGCAGGTCCTGAACCGTCCGAGCCGAGCCGGCTGCTCGGATCAGGATCCCGCATGCGCTCCGGGCGCCGCGCGAAAACTCGCTGGAAGTGGCGATCGGCCGCGAGGTCCACGATCTGCGCGCCAAACTCGGCCTGACGGTTCCGGATCTCGCGTCGGCGGCCGGCCTATCCAGCGGCATGCTATCGAAGATCGAGAACGGACTGATCTCGCCGTCGCTGGCGACCTTGCAGGCCCTGTCTCGTGCGCTGGCGCGTTCCGGTCACATCTTTCTTCCGCCGCTACGAGGAACACCGGAGCGCGGTCTTCGTGAAGGCCGGCGAGGGGCTGGCCATCGAGCGGCGCGGCACCCGCAACAAGCACCAGTATCACCTGCTCGGCCACACGAACGACCGCTCGTCGCGCGTCGTGGTCGAGCCCTACCTAATCACGCTCACGGCGGAGTCGGACGTCTTTCCGACGTTCCAGCACGCAGGCCTCGAGTTCCTCTACATGCTCGAAGGCGAGGTGGTGTACCGGCACGCCGACAAGCTCTACCCGATGCAGCCCGGCGACAGCCTGTTCTTCGATGCCGACAGTCCGCATGGCCCCGAAGAACTGCGGCGCCTGCCGATCCGGTTTCTGTCCATCATCTCCTATCCGCGCGACGCGGGCTGAGCCGCCCAGAGGCTGGAGCGGGGCGGCTCAGCCTTGTCTTTGCAGGCAGATCTGCGGCGTTCACCCTAAACGTTGACGCCTGCTCGGCAAGAACTCCGGGCTTCCGACGGGGTTCCGGGGCGGTCATCCCTGTCCACCCTTCCCCCCCACGCACCCGCTCAATCGACTTGGCCCCGTTCTTGAATGGGAAGCACAATCGTTCACCCAGACGAAACTTGACGGGGCAGATGGATGGCGCAGCTACGTGCAGACAGCTTGAGTTTTCTCGAGGCGATCGGTCAGTCGGTCGCGAACGTGTCGCCCACCCTGACCCCCGCCGTGGCGGTCGCGGTGGTCGCCGCGACAGCGGGGACCGCATCGTGGCTGGTCTACGTGCTTGCCACGATCGCGCTGGTCGTCGTCGGCTACAATGTCGGCAAACTGGCCAGCAAGATCTCGGCTGCGGGCTCGTTCTTCATCTACATTTCACGCGGCCTCGGCCCGACGGCCGGCATGCTGGCCGGATGGGCAATGCTTGCCGCCTATGTGTTCACGGCCATGGCGTTGACGGCCGCGACCGCGCTGTTCGTGCAGTCGCTGATCGGCGCACTCGGGCTGTCGATCACCGTTCCGAGCTACCTGCTGTTCTTCATCATCTCGCTGCTGGTCTATCTGTTCGCCATCCGCGACATCCGCTTCTCGTCCCGCCTCGGCCTCGCGCTGGAGGTGCTCTCGGTCGCGATCATCGCCCTGGTCTGTTTCCTGTCCTGGAGCAATCATGGCTTCGCCCTCGATCCGAAGCAGAACAGCCTCGAAGGAGCCGGATTCGGTTCGATCGCGCAGTCGATCGTGTTCGGCATCTTTTCGTATGTCGGGTTCGAGAGCGCCGCGACGCTCGGAAAGGAGACCCGCAACCCCAAGACAGATCATCCCGCGCGCCGTGATCCTGACCCCGATCCTGGCAGGGACCGTCTTCGTCATCACCACCTACCTGATCGTCCAGGGTTTCGACGACGACACTGCCAAGCTCGGCGCAAGCTCGGGCCCACTGTCGGACATCGTGGTCGGCAAGAGCGCGGCCCTGACGATCCTGGTCTATATCGGCGCGATGGTGAGTTGCTTCGCCTGCGCGCTGGCCTCGATCAACTCCTTCTCGCGGATCCTGTTCTCGCTCGGGCGCTACGAGTTCCTGCATTCGACGGTCGGGATCATTCACCAGAAGCATCAGACCCCGCATGTCGCCGCGACCATCGGTGTTGTGATCAACTTCGTGGTCTGTGCATTTTTCAGTCAAAGCGCCTACACCGACCTTCTCGGCTGGTTCGGCACGATCGCAAGCTTCGGGTTCATCATCGTCTATCTTCTGTGCTCGATCGCGGCGCCGGTGCTGCTCCGCAAGACAGGCGAAGCGACTCCGATGGTCTACGCGATGGGCGCGATCGGCACGGTGCTGATGGCGTTGTCTCTGGTGGGCAGCGTCTATCCGGTGCCGGCCGCACCGTACAACTACCTTCCCTACGGTTTCGCGGTTTACATGCTGATCGGCGCGCTCTGGTTCGTCTGCTCAAAGGGCGCAGGCCGGAGCTCCTGCTCAGCATCGAGCATGATCTCGAAGGCGTGGTGACCGCCGCGAAGTGAAGTGTTCCCGGCTTGCTCGGCAGGACGGGGCGTTTTTTGGCCGGCGACCGCTGTCAAATTCGAGACGGACGCATTGCCGCGCTCCACGTCGTTCGCAATCCCGACAAGCTCCATCGTGTGGCTGCCGCTGTCGGGCGAGCTGCGAATTCCGGTCGCGCGGCATCGTCACATTTGAGCGGGTCCTCTCCCCCCCGATGCGCACGCCCAACTAGGGACAGCGCTTCCAGCAGGATGGGCCAGGAGCAATCGTTCGAGACCTCGCTCAATTCCGGACATTCTGCTGAGCGCCCATGGAGGTCGTTCAGCGGTTTCGCGCATGTTCCCGAAAGCAGCCGTTCCTATCCGTTCGTGCGGAACGCGTGAATTTGTCGAACACGATGAAGGACGACAGGGAGCGGCACCGCTGTGACGTGAACGCCAGCGTTCGCTCAGACGGGTGTTGACGCCAAGGTCGAGCGCCCACACCGAAGCCCCTGAGGATCCTGGCCGTGGTCGTCAGCGAGGCTTGTCCAGAGGGTGCAGACGCGCAGCTGGCACCCACGGTCTTCTGCAAAACCGAAAGCCCGTTTCCAGATGCCGGGCCGGCTACCTGAACCGTCCCGGCCTGTTCACGGTGGGCGCGACGTCGAGCGCCGTGACAATCATGCTGCAGGGCTCATTCCCGACCGTTCCAGACCGGTGTCCCTTCGCGCCCTTGGTGCCCTGGTCCTCGCCCATCATCAGGTCGCCCGGCCCCATCTCGACCCGCGTGCCGTCCATGGTTTGCACGAACCAGCGACCGGTGAGGATCGCGATCCACTGCGGCTTCGGGTTCTCGTGCCATTCGCCGACCCACCCGACAGGGAGCACCGTGAAGGTCACGCCGGCCTGGCTCGGCTCCATCTTGTCGTTCCACTGCGGCTCGACGCTCGGATTGATCCCCTTGAGCTCGAACGCGGTCAGTTCGAATCGACATTGACGACTGATGCCGTCTGCGTCGACATAGACGTGCCAGTACGGCATGTTCGGCTTGGTTCGATCGTTCATGTCGAAGCCCTCCCGGGGTCAGGAACGGAGATCGAGGGCGAGCAACATGTGCTCGGCCGCGATGAACAGGCGCCGGCCGCTCTCCCCGCCCAAGGCGCAGTTGGCGCAGACCTTTGGCGTCGGGATTAGCCCGATCGGCGTCGCGTCGGCCGTGAACACCTGGATGCCTGATCCCGACGTCGCCCAGATCCATCCCCGGCCGTCGATCACGAAGCCGTCCGGAACGCCCGGCTCGACGGCGAGGAAGCGCCGCCGGTTGGCCAAGGCGCCATCCGGACGAATGTCGAACGCGATGATCTCATGGGTCTCGCCGTTCAAGGCCCGGCCGGTGTCGGAAACGTAGAGAGTCCGTCCATCGGGCGAGAATTCCAGGCCGTTGGGTTGTTCGAAATCGGCCATGCGGCGCAGTTCGCCGGTCGCTGGATCGTACCGATAGACGCTGCGATGCCCGAGCTCCGGATCTCGCAGCGAACCCTGCTTGGGCATGTTCAGGCCGAACGTTGGATCGCTGAACCAGAGGCAACCGTCGGGCGCCAGAGTGATGTCGTTGGGCGAGTTGAAGCGGCGCCCTTCGTAGTGGGTCAGGAAGGGAACCGGCTCGCCCTCTCGTTCGGAGCGGCTGATGCAGCGGCGACCATGTTCGCAATGGACGAGGTATCCATTCTGGTCGACGGCATTCCCGTTGATGAAGGCAGTCGCGTCCGCCACAACCTCAACGCGCCCGTCCGGGTACCAGCCGAGCACACGGCGCCCGACCACATCGGACCACACCAGACGCCCGCGCGGCCCGTCCCACACCGTGCCTTCGCTGAAGGAGGCCTGGTCGTAGAGGCACATCAGGCGCGCATCGGAGTCGAGAACCGCCTCGAGACGCCGGTCATGGATGATGATCGGCTTGACGTCGTCGAGGATCTCCGGTGGGCCCGGCGGCCTCAACAGGGTGCCGATCACGGCAGGATCGACGGCTTTCGTCGTCGCCGATCTCCGCTCTTTGTCGATGCTTCGATCAATCGTCGGCATCAACCTGCTCTCGGAAAACCAGGCGGTGCCCATCGGGATCGGCCAACAGCACCGCCCGCGAACCATCGGCGAGAGCCACCGCCCTCTCTGCATTGGGAACGTCGATGCGGTCCACCTCCAGAACGCTCCGCGTGGCCGCGATGTCGTTGGCCGCCAGATCGGTCGGGCATCGGACGTCGCGTACCGGCGCGATAGCCCAGCAGTTCCAGGTGCGGCGGCGCTCCCGGAAGAGTGAGGGCCACCACCCGCACAAGATCGTCGTCCACGTCATCAAGACGTGATTGCCCCGGCCCGCGATTGAGCGTGGACGTATCCACTTTAAGCCCCAGGCCTGCGTAGAAGGCCTCGCTTCGCGCCGGCGATTGCACCACGATGGCGGTGTGATCGATGCCGAGGTACGGCGAGGCGCCTTTCAGCTCCTGCCAGATCGGCGCCCCTGCACCTGGCGGAAAGGCCAGCAGTTCGAGCGGATGCCCGTCGGGATCGCGGAACTTGCAGGCGGTCACCTGCCCGGTGTTGGGCGGCAGCCGCTGAGGTGGGCCGGTGGTGATCGCGGCCGCGCCAGCGATGAGGACCCGTTCATAGGCTTCCGCCATGTCGTCACGACGATCGCGATGTGCTGGAACCAGCCGTCCGTGGCCGTGCTGCCCGGCGGATAAGGTCGACCGGGCGGATCGAAGCTGAGGAATTCGACCTCCTGGCCGCCGATCCGCATGACCAGACGTTCGGCCCACGATCGCGGCAGGCCCAGCAGCGCGAGATCCTGGTCTCGGACCGCCTCCCTCCTCACCGTCTCAAAGCCGAGCTGGGCGTAGAAATCCTCCGCCTGCGCGAGGTTCGAGGCCGTGAAGCTGATGCGGCTGATCCGCCGGGCCTTCATCATGGCCGCACCGCTCCGCGCGTATTGGTGTAGATCCCGAACAGCGTGTGCGAGGCGCAGATGAACAGCTGCGCCCGGTTGCGCCCGCCGAAGGCGAGGTTCGACACGCTGAACGGCACCTTGATCTTGCCCAGGAGATCGCCGGACGGGGCGATGCAGTGGACGCCATCGCCGGCGCTACTCCACACATTGCCCTCCTGGTCGACGCGGAGGCCGTCGCAATAGCCCGGCGAGACCGTGTGGAACACGCGGCCGTTGCGCAGGCGGGCGCCGTCTTCGGCAACGTCGAAGACCCGGATGAAGCGGGTCGGCTCGGCATCGAACTGCCGGCCCGTTTCCGACACGTAGAGCAGGCACTCGTCGGGCGAGAAAGCGAGCCCGTTCGGTCCTTCGAAATCGTCCGCGACGACCGTCAGCCTGCCGTCGCGCGGGTCGAGGCGATAGAGGCTAGCTGGAAGTTCCGCCTCCCGCTTGCCGCCCTCGTAGTCCGTCTGCAGCCCGTAGGGCGGATCGCTAAACCAGATTGTGCCGTCCGATTTCACGACCACGTCGTTGGGAGCATTCAAGGGCTTGCCTGCATAGCGATCCGCCAGCACGGTGACGGTGCCGTCAAGCTCGGTCCGGCTGATCCAACCGTGATGCGAGCAGGACACGAGCCGTCCCGCCGGATCTCGCGCGTGACCGTTCTCGAACTGACTCGGTTCGCGGAACACAGAAACCCCGCCCGAAGGGGTCCAGCGCATGACGCGGTCGTTCGGGATGTCGCTGAACAGCAGCATTTGATGGTCGGCGAACCACACGGGACCTTCGAGCCATCCAAATTCATCCCCGAGGTTTTCCAGCGGTGCATTGGCCAGCGAAAGCGCCTTGAAGCGGGGGGCGATGATCTCGATGACCTCTGACATTTCGAGGCCTCAAGGCTGTGCAGGCGCGCTCGTCGGCGCGGAGGAGAGCGGATGGCGGAGGATCGCAGCGGCGGGCGCCCATTGGGCTCCGATGATGACGAACAGAAGGCCACCGACGAGGCCGAAGTTCTTCAGGAAGTCCCAGAAATGCTGCCGCCCCTGGCTCTTGGTCTTGCTCCAGAAATCGCCGTAAGCCCAGAACGGGTGGTAGAGCACGGCCGTCACGGCGCAGAACCCGGCAAGCACGAAGGCGGCCAGCCGGTCGTGCCATCCCAGGACGATCATAGCGGGGGTGACGAACTCGACCACGATCGCAGCGATCAGCAGAGCCGGGCCGCCAGGCACGACGCTCGAACTCGGCCTGCTGCAGGGCTTCCTTGCGGTTGATGATCTTGTCGAGGGCGCTGAACGGGAACAGGACCACGAGGCAGATCCGAGCCAGCAGCGGCAGCGCCATGAGGTTCAGCCAGGTCATGCCGCCGCGACCTCCCGAACAGGTTTGTCCGACACGTCGTCGAGCGTGAAGCTGTTGCCGAGGGCGGGCTTCGCCGGCTCCGTCCCGTTGACGCCGAGGCGCTCGCGCAGGTGGTCGGCCACGCGCAACGCGTTGGCGATGATTGTGAGGGTCGGGTTGACCGCGCCGATCGACGGAAAGAATCCGGCATCGGCGACATAGAGGTTGTCGAGCTGGTGCGCCTTGCAATTCGTGTCGAGCACGCTGCTGCGCGGATCGGTTCCGAACCGCAGCGTGCCGGCCTGATGGGCGGTGCCGCCGATCGGGATGTCCTTGCCGAGATAGAGCTTGCGCTCCATCAGGAAGGGAGCGGCGCCGGCCTTGCTCATGATCTCCTTGAGCTTCGCGGTGAGGCGATGGTGCGCCTCCATGTTGTTCTCGTGCAGTTCGAGAATCGTGCGGTCGCCGTCGTAGAAGATGCGGTTTTCGGCCCGCGGCAGATCTTCGCTCGACAGCCAGAAATCCAGCGCATGGTTGGCCATGAGGTCGAACGGCATCTGCGGCAGCCAATCGTTGAGCCAGTGCGGGACTTCCTCGCCCCGCAGCTGGTCGCCATGCGTCTTGGCGCACATCTGGATGAGACCGAGCGGGAACTGCCAATCGTCGGAGCCGAAGTAGAAGTCGCTCAGCCCGAGCGTCTTCTGGAAGACATTGGTGTTGGGCTCCTTCAGAAAAGCCATGAGCACCGACTGGTTGTGCCGCATGTAGTTGCGGCCGACTTGGTCGGACCCATTGGCGAGGCCGTTTTCGTGCCCTGGTCCATGCGAGCGCAGGAACAGCAGCGCCGAACTCAGCGCCCCGCAGCCCGACACAACGACGTCGGCCGAATAGCGCTCCTTCCGGCCGTCGCGCTCGACATGCACATAGTCGATCGACTTGCCGGCAGGGTCGGTCTCGAGTCGGCTCACATATGCGTTGGTCAGCAGGGAAACGTTCGGGAACCGCGCGAGCGTCGGCTCGATGCAGATGACCTGCGCATCCGCCTTGCCGTTGAGCAGGCATGGAAAGCCGTCGAAAGCGTCGCAGCGGATGCAGATGCTGGTCGGGGTCGGCCTGCCGTCTCTTCTCATCGAGCAGGATTCCGAGCGGCAGATGGAACGGGTGCAGCCCTTGTTCGGTGAAACGGTCGCTGACCCGCTGCATCAGCGGATCGTGCGAAACCGCGGCATAGGGGAAATCGCCCGTCGAGCGTGGCTCGTTCGGGTCCTCGCCGCGCCGGCCATGGACATGGAACAGCCTCTCGGCCGCGGCGTAGTGCGGCTCGAAGTCATCGTAGCCGAGCGGCCAGGCGGGCGAGAGCCCGTCGCTGTGGCGGATCTCGCCGAAATCCCGCTCGCGCATCCGGAAGAGGGCCGCGCCGTAAACCTTCGAGTTGCCGCCGACGTAGTAGTGCAGCCCCGGGTGGAATTTGCTGCCGTCGCTGCCGTACCACCATTCATTGGTCTGGTAGGCGCCGTCGACGAACACCGTCTTGGCGTCCCAGTTGAGGCGATCGCGCGGGAGATAGTCGCCCCGTTCGAGGATGAGGATCCGCTTGCCGCTCGAGGCGAGGCGGTGCGCGACCGAGCCGCCGCCAGGACCGCTGCCGATAATGATGACGTCGTAGTGGTCCTGACTCACGCGCGGCTTCTCCTGTCGCGTTTGGCTCGTGCTTCGAGCTGTGACGAGAGACCCGCTGCCGGGTGCTTATGAGGCCAATCCCGACTTCCGCGCCATCCACCGACTGACCTAGCGTGCGCTATTAGGAGTAGCTCGACGAAGCCGGGTCTGTCGGTAAAACGCGGCGCCACGGGGTTCGCCGGAATATCCTTTAGGGAACCCCGTAACGTCTGCTGCCGATGATCGACCGTTACGGCTTCGTGCGGCCACCCGCCCCTGGCACGCGCCTTAACCGTGGAGAAGAGACCGCGTGCTATCAGCTCGAACCTACTCTGATGCTGGTCACCGGCGCCCGAATCGTCAAGGCAGGGGTCCTGCTCGCCCTCGCTTCTCCGCTCGCCTCGCGCCGATGCCTTACTTCTGGGCAGGCACGGGCGTCGGATCGGGCGTCGCCGCAGCCTTCGGCGCGGGTACAGCGTTGGCGGCCGTCTTCTTGGGCGCCAATTCCGTGACCTCGGTGAAGCTATCCGGACCGATCACCATCGCGACGGGATTGCCTGCTTTGTCCTTGGCGCGGACAAAGAACGACGACGGCATCACCGATACAGCCGTGTAGCCGTCCTTCGTCAGTTGGTCGGTGAGTTGCTGCCTCATGTTCATAGAGTGGCTGGCTTGGTCGGCCGCTGCCATGGCCCGACTGTTTTCAATGACCGGACCGGCGTCCTTGCTCATGGCGTTGGTTGCTGCGCTTGCCGTCGCGACACCCATCGCAAGCAAGGCTGCCGACCCAATCGAAATGATGACCCTTTTCATATCGGCACCTCGTTTGTTGATGTGCTGGTACAACGAAAATGCCCATATCGGAGGTTCATGATCTTTGATTAAATTAGCGCAATACACAGCTGAAGCGTCGCCTTTGCTTGCATGATCTGATCGGCACCTGGCCCTGTCCTGCGGGTATTGTCGTCGTGGTAGGCGCTGCGGTAGTTGCGCCAGGTGGTTGTGTCGGCTGCGAGGGTTGGGCCAGTGCATTCTGCGTCCCGTCGGGGCGACAGGAGCAACCCTACGTCGGACAAAGATGGTGCGATCCGATCAACCTTGCACTGCAAGGAAACCCGATGATTTAAGACGACGGGATCAAGCCAGCCATATTTCTGGTGCCCCAGGCGGAGGGTTGCGGGTCTGCGAGAGCGAATTCGTCGAGATGCGCTGAATCGATGCCACGCGGGTCAGAAGCGTGTGAACAGGTCGTTGAAGGTGAGGGTGAACATCACCGTGGTGAACAGCGCCCCGGCCGCCAGCGCGAGCAGGATCAACGCCGAAGCCCGGCGGAGCGACATGAAGAAATAGCCGACCAGCGCGGCCTTCATCGGCCGCGATGGCAATGCCGACGGGCGTGTTCCAGACGCCCAGAGGCAGATAGGCGAGACCGAGGGAGCTGAGGAGCAGGACGAGCAGCGCAGCCCAGACCGCGAGATTGCTCCACCAGGCGGCCAGCAGAGCCCGAGCGGTCCGCCGCTCGTGCGCAGCGACGCGGGCCTCGCGCGCGTCATTGTGCGCGGCCTCCGAGATAGATGAGCGGGTAGAGCATGATCCAGACGATGTCGACGAGATGCCAATAGAGCGCCGTGACCTCGTATTGCGGCGAGCGAAGCGGCAGCTTCTCGCGCGCGACGTCGATGGTCAGGCGAGCGGTCGCCACGATGCCGATCGACAGGTGAATGGCGTGCACGACCGTGACGATCCAGTAGAGCGACCAGAAAAGCTGGGCGGCGGCTGGCAGCGCGAAGCCGGCGCCCGGCACGAGATGCTCCTCGATGTCCTCCTTGTATTCGAACCCCTTGACGACCAGGAAGGCGACGCCCAGCGCGGCCGTCAGGGCAAGGCACGCCAGCACGGCGCCTTTCACGTCGATGTCGGCCGCGCGTGCGGCCAGCACCATCGTCAGGCTGCTGGTGAGCAGGATGCCGGTGTTCAGCGTGCCGAAGACGACGTTGGTGTGCTTCGAAGCCAGCTCGAAGATGTCGGGATGGAGGACGCGCAGAAAGCTGTAGGTGAGGAAGAAGGCGCCGAAGAACAGGATCTCGCTGCCAAGGAAGACCCAGATGCCGAAGGTCGCGGCCTGCTTCTGGTCGGGCAGCTTGTGCCAGGGCTCGCGGATCGCCGGCGTTTGGGCGCTCATGGCCGCTGGGCCGCCTGCCTGCGCCCGGCGCGGCGAGCGCTGGTCGGCCTGCGGCGCCTCGTTCGGCGGGTGGTAGTCGTAGGGCCGATCAGGGATCGCGGGGCTTGCGATCGAAGTTCTTCGGCGGCGGCGGCGACGTCGTCTCCCATTCGAGGCCGCTCGCGCCCCACGGATTGTCCCCGGCCCGCTTGCCGCGGAAGACGGACCAGCCGAGATAAAGCGGCGGCAGCAGATAGGCGGCGGCCAGCACGGTCGCGCCCATCGTCGACATCACGTGGTAGACCTGAAACTCCGGCGGATAGACATGATATCGCCGCGGCATGCCGGCATAGCCCATGATGAACTGCGGGAAGAAGGTGAAGTTGAAGCCGAAGAACATCAGGATCGCCGCAAACCGCGCCCAGGCTTCCGAATAAAGTTTTCCGGTGATCTTCGGCCACCAGAAATGCAGGCCGGCGAAAAAGGCCGAAACCGCCCCGCCGACCATGATGTAGTGGAAATGCGCGATCACGAAATACGTGTCGTGCACATGGATGTCGACCGGGAATCGAGGCCAGGAACAGGCCCGTCAGCCCGCCGACCGTGAACAGGCCGACGAAGCCGAGCGCGTAGAGCATCGGCGCCTCGAAACTGATCTGGCCCCGATAGAGCGTCGCCGTCCAGTTGAAGACCTTGATGGCCGACGGCACCGCCACGACGAAGCTCAGGAACGAGAAGACCAGGCTCGCGAAGGGCGACTGGCCCGACACGAACATGTGGTGGCCCCAGACGAAGAAGCCGATGCCGGCGATCGCGACCAGCGCATAGACCATGAAGGCATAGCCGAAGACCGAGCGACGCGCGAAGCAGGTGATGACCTCGGTGACGACGCCCATGGCCGGCAGCACCATGATGTAGACGGCCGGGTGGCTGTAGAACCAGAACAGGTGCTGGAACAGCAGCGGATCGCCGCCGTTGGCCGGATCGAAGACCGGCAGGCCGAACACCCGCTCGGCGGTCATGAGCAGCAGGGTCGTGGCCAGCACCGGCGTCGCCAGCACGAAGATCAGGCTCGTCGCGTAGATGGCCCAGACGAAGAGCGGCATGCGGAACCAGCCCATGCCTTCGATGCGCAGCATGTGGACGGTGGCGATGAAGTTCACGCCCGTGGCGATCGAGGAGAAGCCGGTGACGAAGACGCCCGCGGCCGCCAGTGCGATGGCGCCGTTGCTGAACATGGACGAGAGCGGCGTGTAGAAGGTCCAGCCCGCGTCGGCGCCGCCGGCGAGCAGCGCCGAAAGCGTGACCAGCCCGCCGAACACGTTGAGATACCAGCTCAGGAGGTTGAGCTTGGGGAAGGCCACGTCCGGCGCGCCGATCATCAGCGGCACGCAGGAAGTTGCCGAGCGTGTTGGGGATCGAGGGGATCAGGAAGAACCACACCATGATCACGCCATGCAGCGTGAACAGCTTGTTGTAGGTGTCGTCGGAGAGGAACATGCCGTTCGGCGTCAGCAGTTCGTAGCGGACGAGGCTGATCGCCGCCCCGCCGATCAGGAAGAAGATCGGTGATGGTGATCGCGTAGAGGATGCCGATCCGCTTGTGGTCGGTGGTGAAAAGCCAGGACGCCGAGCGTGGTCTCCTCACGAAGGTAGTTCGGGCGGCCGAAGCGCATGCCGGTTGCGATCGCCTGGCTCATCGGGCCGTCACCTTCTGGTCGCGCAGGGAGCGGATGTAGGCGGTGAGCGCGAGGATCTCGTCGTCGCCGATCAGGCCGGAAAAGCTCGGCATGATGTTGGGGTAGCCGTCCACGATGTCGCGGGCCGGCTGCAGGATCGAAGTCGCGGATGTAGGCGTCGTCGGCCACCACGGTCCGGCCGTCGGTCAGATGGACCGGCTTGCCGTAGAGGCCGGCGAGCGGCGGCGCATGGACGGTCGACGCCGAGCGCGTGGCAGCCCGAGCAGCCGAGCGCGCGGAACAGCTTCTCGCCCTCCTTGGCGATGTCGTCGGCCTCGGGCTGCGCGGCGCTCCAGCGGGCATAGTCGTCCGGCGTCATGGCCACGACGTCGCCGACCATGCGCGCGTGCTCCGTGCCGCAGAGCTGGGTGCAGAACAGGTGGAAGGTGCCCGGCATCGTGGCCTGGAACCAGGTCTGCGTGTAGCGGCCGGGAAGCACGTCCTGCTTGATGCGGAACTGGGGCACGAAGAACGAGTGGATGACGTCTTCCGACGTCATCACGCAGCTCGACCGGCGTGTTGATCGGCACATGCAGCGCGTTGATCTCGCGCGCGCCGTTCGGCTGCTGCGTCTTCCACATCCATTGCTTGGCGACGACATGGATCTGCATGGCGCCTTTCTGGGGCGCGAGGCTGCCCAGATTGCTTGGCGGCCGTGAACCAGGCGATGAACAGGAAGAGGAACACCGTCGCGGCCGTCCAGCCGATCTCGAAATCGCGCTGCATCCATTCCGGCAGCGGGCCGCGGTTGGCCCGCGAGCCGTTGCGGTAGCGGAACGCGAAGCCGACGATCAGGCCGAAGACGAGGAGGATGATCAGGCCCGACAGGATCATCAGCCAGAGAAGATGCGGTCCGTCTGAACCGCCTGGGTCGAGGCCTCGCCGGGAAGGAGGGGAAAGCCCATCACGGCTGCGCGCCACCGCGCGGACCGCGCGCCGCCTGAGGGCGAAGACCGCGAGGCCACCGGCGCCGACAGGGTGAGGGTGGCGCCGGTCCTCAGCATGGTTTGCGCCAGCCCGGTCGAGGCGCCGGTCAGCGGATCGAGCCCGTAGCAGAGCACGTGCAGGCGATCGACCAGCGAGCCGATCCGACCCTGTCCGGCCTCGACCAGAGCCAGCCGCACCGTGTCCGGATCGAGCGACGAGGCCGTTCAGGACGCGCGACACGTTCCCGTCGGGCGTCAGCACATAGAGATCGACCGGATGGGCGAACCGGCCCGCCCCGGGATCGCGCACCGCCGTGAAGCTTCGACCGCCTTCGTCAGCGCTGCGACCGACGACGGCCGAGCCGGTCAGCAGATGCGCATCAGCCCTCAACTTCGGGATAGGCGGCCAGTTCCTGCGTCGCGCATGGCCTTGCCGTCGGCTGAACTGGCCTCGGGATTGAACCCGACCACGACGAGAGCGTAATCGCGACTCGGGCGAGAGGCCACCGACCGGACAGCGCCCGCGCCGCGATGCCGAGGACCGAGCCGCAAAGCTGCGTGCAGCGGTAGTCGGCGATGATCAGAAGCGCGGGGCGGTTTCCGATCACCTCGCCGAGCGTGTGCGATGAACCGTCGAGGTCGCTGAACGACAGGGCGAGCGGGACCTGGGCGCCCGTCGCGGGCATCGCGCCGACCGTGGCGAGTTGCGATCGGGTCAAAGCCGCGGAAGCCGGGTGTCCGGATGGCGAGCAGAGACGAGAGCGATCAGGACGAAGCGCATCAATGGACGTCCCCGTAGGGCGAGGCCATCGGTTGCGGCGAGGCCCGGGGCGAACCGTCGAGAGGCGCCCCGGATGCGGTCACGAACGGTGGCGTGCCTTCGACGGGGTCGTAGCCCTGCTGACCACGGGCGATCACGATCGCCTTGGCGCGCTCGATGGGCACATGGACGATGCTCCGGGCCTGATCCGCCCAGCCGCAGCCGCTCGAGGGTCTCGACTTGGCCTTTGTGAAAGGTCTCCCAGTCCTGCGTCGGATTGGGCTGCAGCCGAGGCGCCGGGAACTCTCGAAGCTGTCGAGGTGAGCTTTTCGCCCGAAACGATCCAGCGATAGTAGAGGCCCAGGCCGCCGCCGAGCAGCACCGCGAAGGCGACGAAGCCGAGCACCAGGGCGAGCACCCGCGAGACTCGGACGGAGGGCGCCTCGTGCGGTTCGCTCGTCAGCTCAGCGCCCATGGCTTGCGCTCCCTTCGGCATCGCTGTCCGAACGCCGAAGCGCGCAGCCTCGCGACGGCTCGCGGCAAGGCCGCCGCAGGCAAGGATGGCCAGGAGCCCTGCCAGCAGCGGCCCACCCGGCCTGCGAGTCCCGCATCGGGGCGCGACGAGCCAGATGTTCTCGACCAGGATGCCGCCGAGGAGGACGCCTGCCACGACCCGCAGAGCGCGCGCGACCGGCGGACCCCGGCAAACAGAAGCGCCAGTCCAGGCCCGACGGCGCCGAGCGCCGTGCCGGACGATCGCGAGCCAGCGCCAGGCGCCATGGGTTCGCGCGAGATACCAGGCGGCCTGCTCGGGCAGATCGCCGTACCAATGCACGACAAAGGTCATCAGCAGGAGATAACCCTCCCCGAGCAGGCAGGCGAGCATCAGCCCGCCGTAATCGCCCCAGATCGGATCCGCTTCGGGCGCGTCGGCGACGCAGGACCACGACGCACATCGCCGACAGGAGCTGTGCCACGATCATCTGCATGCCGATGGCCGATGATGTGTAGCGCGGGTCGAGCGACAGCAGCCAGTCGAAGGCGGACAGGTTCATCAAGCCCGCCGTAGAGCACGAGAGCCAGGGCTGCTAGCAAGGGCGCGAGCGCGCCCGTCGCGGCTTCGCCATGCGACGAGGCCGAGGCCGCCGAGGAGGATCGAGGCTCCGCAGCGCCACGCTCCAGGTGTTGAGGTAGAAGTGGCCGACATCCGGCGGGACGCTCCGCGGATCGGCCGCCCAGGGATAGAGCCAGCGGTCGGCCAGGATCAGCGGCAGGGCGAAGACAGGACCAAGCGGCAAGGTCGCGCTGCCCGCGCGCAGAGCCGGTCCACCGACCTCGCCCCATCGGCCGCCCGTCAGCGCATGGATGCAGGACCAGGCGATGCAGCCCAGAGCGACGCCGCCGACGCTGGCAAAGGCGATCAGCCAGCCGTGCAGCACGACCGATGGTGCGAACGCCCCGCCGACGGCCAGCAGAAGGACGGCCGCGAGAGCGATGCAGCCGGCCCACGGCGGATAGCGCTGCCGCGTCGGAGCGGACCGGCACGGCGCTCATCGCAGCTTGCTCCGTTCATCCGGAACCGCGGAGGCCTGGACACCCGCGCTCGTCTGCAAGGCGCGCACATAGGCGACGATGGCCCAGCGATCGGCCGGGTCGACACGCGCGGCATAGGAATACATCACGCCATAGCCGTGGGTGATCACGTCGAAGATGTGGTCGGCCGAGGCGGCGCGCAGACGCGGGCTGTTGTAGTCCGGCGGTGCGGGAAAGCCGCGCTGCACGATCATGCCATCCCCCTGCCCGGTGAGGCCATGGCAGGGCTGGCAGTAGATGTTGTAGCGCTCCTCGCCGCGGTCGAGCAGCGCTTGCGTGATCGGCGGGCGGCGTCGTCGTCGCCGCATCGCGGGCGAGGTCGCCGCGTGCGACGGTATGGTCGGGCGGCGGTCGGGCCGACGTGCCGTCGTGCCAGAGCGCCGTGCCGCGGAAGGTGCGGAACTTGGGCTGCGCGCGCATGGACTGATCCTCGCAGCCGGCGAGCAGCAGCAGCACACCCGCGAGAGCGCCCGCGCGCTTCACAGCTCGACCTCGCTGACGGCGCTCGCGCCGGCGTCGAGCAGCAGCCCGCGCGCCTGCTGGACGGCCTCGTCGCGAACCGGGTCGACGATCAGAAAGAAGCGATCCTGCGAAGCCCGTTCGATTCCGGGCACGTCGAACATCGGATGATGCAGCCGAGGAAGGCCGGACCGGTACAGGAAGAAGCCGAAGCCCGCCACCGCCGCGGCCAGGATGCCGATCTCGAACGGGGAAAGGAGAAAGGCCGGCCAGGAGAACAGCGGCCGGCCGCCCTCGTTGTACGGGTAGGCAAAGACGGCGGTCCAGCTCTCGAAGGCGAAGAAGACGATCGCGAGACCGAACCCGGCCAGTGCCATCGGGAAGCGAAGGCGCGGAGAGGCGGAGGCGCCGGTCAGGGCCTCGAGTTCCTCGAGCGGGAACGGCGTCAAGCTGTCGAGGACGGCAAAGCCCTGCGATCGCGCCGCATGGGCGCCGGCGACGGCCCCGTCCGGGCTCACGAAACAGGCCACGAGCGCCTTCATGAGCGCGCCCTTCTGCTGGTGGGCCAGCTCCCGGATCTCGTACATCGACATGATCGGAAAGAGGCGGGCGAAAAGCAGAAAGCCGAAGGCGAAGACGCCGAGCGGGCCGAACAGAAAGGCCCAGTCGGTCAGCGTCGGATAGAACACGTGGCGCATGCTCGGCAGGTGCGTGTACCCAAGCGTGTTCCAGATGATGAGGATGCGCTCGAACCACATCCCGGCCAGGATGCCGATCGACAGAAGGCAGAGCACCACCAGGCTGCGGCGCGCGGCCGGAATCCAAAGGCTCTGCGGCAGGATCACGTTGAAGAGCAGCAACAGCCAATACATCCAGCCGTAGGGGCCGGAGAACGCGTAGGCGACCACGCCGCGGTCGAGCGACTTGCCGCCGTACCAGGCCGTGAACCACTCGGTCGCGTAGCTCGCGCCCATGACGAGTGCCGACACCAGCATGATCAGCGCCATGCTCTCGAAGTGCCGGGTCGTGACGAAGCGCTCGAGTCCGAGACCCCAGCGGATGAAGGTGGCGAGCAGAACCACCATGGCGAAGCCGGAATACATGGCGCCGACCACGAAATAGGGCGGAAAGATCGGCTCCTGCCACCCCGGCATCAGGCTGGCTGCGAAATCGAGCCCGACGATGGAATGCACCGAACAGACCAGCGGCACGGCAAGCGCGGCGAGCGCCAGTTGCAGAACCTTGTGGGCCCGCCATTGGCGGCCCGAGCCGCGCCAGCCCAGGGCGAGGACGCCGAAGAAGCGCCTGGCGAAGCGCGAATGCGCCCGATCCCGCAGCGCGGCCGCGTCCGGCATCAGGCCCAGGTACCAGAACAGGATCGAGAACAGCAGATAGCTGAGGATCGACCAGAAATCCCAGATCAGCGCACTCCGCCACTGCGGCCAGAGCGTCATGGTGTTGGGGTAGGGGATCAGCCAGTAGAAATACTGGGGCCGGCCGAGGTGGATGATGGGAAAGACGCCGGCGATCGCCACGGCGAAGAGCGTCATCGCTTCGGCGAAGCGGTTGATCGAAGCGCGCCAGCCCTGCCGGGTCAGCAGCAGCAGCGAGGAGATCAGCGTCCCCGCATTGCCGATGCCGATCCACCACACGTAATTGGCGATGGCGTAGCCCCACACGATCGTGCTGTTGATGCCCCAAAGCCCGATGCCGGCCGTGAACAGGCCGATGATCCCGGCCAGCGTCGCGGCCACGAACGGCAGGGTCACGGCAAGCGCGATCCACCACCGCATCCACGACCGGCGTCCGACGATCGGATCGGCGACCGCAGCGGTGATCGCGGCGTCGGTGATGCCGGCCGGAAGGAGCTGATACGGATCGGAGGCGGGCTGGGCGACGCTCACGCTTCACGTCTCTCCGAGCGCGGGATTCGGGTTGCGCACGTCGGCCAGATAGGTGGTGCGCGGCTTGGTGTTCAGGCTGCCGAGAAGCGTGAAGTGCTGTGGCTCCTCGTGCAGCTTCGCAACCGCGCTGTTCGGGTCGGCGAGGTCGCCGAAGCTGATCGCCTCGGTCGGGCACGCGTTCTGGCAGGCGGTGGTGACATCGCCGTCGCGCAGCGGGCGCCCTTCCTTCTCGGCCTCCCGGCGCGCGCCGCTGATCCGTTGGACGCAGAATGTGCATTTCTCCATGACGCCGCGCGCCCGCACCGACACGTTCGGGTTGTTGTGGGCATGCATCACCTCGGCACCGAGGTTGCCGTATTCCTGGCCGTCCGCGTAACCGAAGAAGTTGAAACGCCGCACCTTGTAGGGGCAGTTGGCCTCGCAGAAGCGGGTGCCGATGCAGCGGTTGTAGACCTGCACGTTCAGGCCCTCGCTGTCGTGGATGGACGCCCCCACCGGGCAGACCGGCTCGCAGGGGGCGGTCTCGCAATGCATGCAGGGAACCGGCTGGAAGCCGGCCCGGCCGTCCTCGCCATCCAGGCCATACGTGTCGATGCGCAGCCAGTGCATGTCGCGGTTCCGAGCGATCTCGGCAGGGCCGACCACCGGGACATTGTTCTCGACCTGGCAGGCGAGCACGCAGGCATTGCAGCCGATGCAGGACGAGGCGTCGATCACCATGGCCCAGCGGGCATCGGCGCGAGCATAGTCGTGCGGGGGGTAGAAGCTCGGCTTCTCGGAGGAACGAGGTGCCGATCGGCCTTTCAGGTCGGCGAGCCTGTGACTCGGGAAGATCTCGTCGCGATCGCCCTCGATTTGGAACTGCTCCTGTGTTCTCAGCAGGCGCGATCCGTCCCCGACCTTGACCATCTCGACGCCCGGCACGAGCCAGGTCGATGCACCAGTCCGGAGCGCGAACGCGTTGGCGCCGATGTTCGACCCGATCAGTCCGGCTCCGGTCCGCCCATAGCCGAGGGACAGGCCGAGAACGCCGGGGGCCTGAGCCGGATCGATCCGCGCCGTCACCTCGACGCTACGCTCGCCGCGGGAGAGGCGCACGCCGTCGCCCGTCCCGATGCCGAGCCGTTGCGCATCGCCAGGAGAGACGCCGACGCTGTGGCCCCACACCTCCTTCGTAAGCGGCTTTGGGCACTCCTGCAGCCATGCATTGTTGCTGAAGGTGCCGTCGAAGACGGTCGGATCCGGGGCGAGGCGCAGGCTCAAGCCTGGCGCCGCTTCGACCGGAACCGAGGCCGGCAGCTGCGGCGGCGCAACGTTGATCGGCGGCGACGCCGTTTCGGGCACGACCCCGTCGTGCAGCGCCCGTCGCCAGAAGCCCTCGAAGTCGTCTCCGCCTTTCGCCTTGCTCCAGGTCGCGCGGACGCTGTCGTAGTCGTCGGTATCGAAACGGCCGGCGAGGCACTCCAGCAGGTTCACCTGGGTGCGGGTGTCGTAGAGCGGTCGGATCAGCGGCTGCACGGGACTGGCGGTCCCGTCGGGCGCGCGGAGGTCGCCCCAGGATTCGAGCGGATGCGATTCGGGCAGGTGCCAACCGCAGCGGGCGGCGGTTTCGTCGACGTAGAGCCCGTGGTGCAGGGCGAGCTTCGCACGGCCGATCGCATCGCCGATGCGGCTGTCGCCCGGCCCGTCATAGACCGGGTTGCAGCCGCTGATCACGACGGTGTCGACCGAGCCTGACTCGAGCGCGGCGACGAGGTCGGCAAGGTTGCCATCCCCCTTGGCCGCGACCGGCTCGATGGAGGTGACCGGCGCACGGAGCGCGGTGTTGATCCAGTGACACAGCGCGTGGACCGGCGGCGGGCTGGCCCGGTCCGGCGAGCACCAGGGCGCGGCCGGTTGCGCCCTTGAGTTCGGCCGCGACCGCGTCACAATGTGTGGACTGCGCGGTTGAGAGCTGCGGGTCGGCCAGATCGGCGCCGAGCGCCCGCGCCAAGCCCGCGGCCATGGCCGTGATGACGTGCGGCGGCAGCGTCCAGCGATGGTCGGCCTTCGCCCCGGTCAGCGTCGGTCCCGATTCGAACGCATAGAGCCGCGCCATCTCGGTCCCGCGAGGCGCGGACCCGGCGGCGCTCCATCAGACCTCGGCCGTTGACGATCTGGCGCGGGCCGGGCCCGAACGGGTCCGCGTCCAAGCGTCACCACGACATCCAGCTCCGACCAGCGCGGCAGCGCGTCGAGTTCGCGGCCGAAGGCCTGCCTGGCCCCCTCCCGCGCCATGGCGTCGTCGAGCGGGTCGTGCGTATGCCAGCGAAGGCCCGGGTAGCTCTGCCGCAGCGCCGCGATCTGGCGCAGGATCGTCGGCGAGGTGACGGGTCCGGTCAGCAGCCGCGAGCGTCGGCCCCGCTTCGCCAGAGCGGCAGACGGTCGGAGCAGCACGGTCTGCAGATTGGTGAAGGCCGTGATCTCGCCATTGCGCCGCGTCACCTGCGCAGCGATCCGGATCGTAGAGCGAGAGGACATGCGCCTCTGCGAACACGTCGGTCGACCCCAGGCTCGCCGGATGCAGCGGATTGCCCGAGACCTTGATCGGCCGGCCGTCATAGGAGCTGCAGAGGACGCCCCGCCCATAGCCGCCGAGCGGCAGGGTGGTGGCGAACTGGAGCGGCACGCCGGGCAGCACGCGCTCGGGCATATGCACATAGGGCAGCACCTCTTCGGGCGGCTTGCCGCAGCCGGCGGTCAGCAGCGCGATATTGGCCGAGAGCAGCTGCAGCGCGCGCCGCCGGGTCAGATCGAGGCTCATCGGTGGCACACCGAGCAGTCGGTCAGGTGGTCGACCTTGATGCCGTAGTCGGCCAGGAGCTCATGCCCATGCTCCTCCTGGTCGGGCGGCGGCTGCCAGTCGAGCGAGAAGACTTGGGATTGCGGCCGCAGGTGCTTGGCCGGGTCGCGGTGGCAGTCGAGGCACCAGCCCATGGTCAGCGGCGGGTCCTGGTACATCAGCGGCATCCTGTTCACCGCACCGTGGCAGGTGGTGCAGCCGACGCCCTTCGCGACGTGGATGCTGTGGTCGAAGTAGACGTAATCCGGCAGGCGATAGACGCGCTGCCAAGGGATGGGCTTGTCGTTCGCGAAGCTTTCCCGCACCGGCGCCAGCATCGCCGCATTGGTCCAGATCTGCGAGTGGCAGGTCATGCAGGTCTCGGTCGGCGGCATGCCGGCGAACCAGGCCTTCTCGACTTCGGTGTGGCAATAGCGGCAGTCGATGCCGAGCTGGCCGACGTGGTGCTCGTGACTGAAAGGAACCGGCTGCGTCACGATTGCCTTCTGGTCCGTGACCATGGGCGACTGCGCGACGCCATAGGCCAGGGCGACCATGAGCAGCGGGACGACCAGCGCGGCGACGAGGAGCGAACGCGCGACGGTGTCGGAGGCCGGGGAGAACAGCTGCGGCATGGCCTATGCCGAAGCCGAGCGCTGCGGCGCCTCGAAATGCTCTTGGCTCACGAGGTGCGCCTGAACGCCCGCCCGACCAGAAAGGCGGCGCCGAAGCGCGGCACACGCCCAAAGGCCGCCCGGTGCCGGTCGGTGAACATCTCCCAGCTCGTCGGCGTGCCTGCCGGTCGAACCGGCCATGCGCGCCGTAGGCGCCCGGAACGGGCGCGAAAAGGTTGGACGGGGCGTCGGCTTGCAGCGTCTTGGTCGGTCAGTTGTCCGGAGTAGCCCGCGCTGGCGAGATAGCGGTCGATCAGCGCCGGGGCGATCCGGTTGGCGAGGATCGCCTTCACGGTCGGGAAACCCACCCAGATCTGGCGGCGCTCGGTGGGTGGCGGCGAAGACGATGGACCGCGCCGCGACTTCAGGCTGGAAGATCGGCGGCACCGGCATCGGCCCTGCGCCCCGTCTTGTTCAGCGACCAATCGAACTGCGGCGTGTTCACGGCAGGAAGGTCGACCATCGTGAGGTGGATGTCGAGGCCGTCGTGGATGATCTCGGATCGAAGCGAGTCGGTGAAGCCGCGGATGGCGAATTTGGCGCCGCAGTAGGCCGCCTGGAGCGGAATCGCCGCGATAGGCGAGAGCCGAGCCGACGTTGACGATGGTGCCGCGATTGCGCGTCCGCATGCGCTTCAGCGCCGCCATCATGCCATGCACCTGGCCGAGGTAGGTGACCTTCGTGCTGCGCTCGATCTCCTCGGCCGTGAGCTCGCTCACCGGCGAGAAGACGGTGGCCATCGCCACATTCACCCAAACATCAATGGGCCCGAGTTCGCGCTCGATCCGCGTCGACAGCCCGGTCCACGGCATCATAGTCGGCCACGTCGGTGGGAATTGCCAGGGCGCGGCAACCATAGGCCCGCACCGCCTCAGCGGCGCTCTCCAGGCGACCTCGGATCGCGAGACAGAAGCGCAAGGTCATAGCCGTTCCGGGCGAATTCCTCGACCGTAGCCCGGCCCACGCCAGCGCCAGCGCCAGTCACGACGGCGATCTTCCGCATCTGGCGTTTCTCCACCCGGTGTTTTTTGAATATTGGCCCACGCGGGCCTGCCCGCGATGCAACGTAGTACGAACACCCGACGTTGCTCGAAGGTTCGAGACGGCATGTCTTTTTCCGAGCTCGATAGGTCGCACCCGCCACGCACCCAGAGACCGGTCTAATGCACCTCAATCGCCTTCGTCCGCGATCGACTGCTGTCGTCATTCACGCCGGAACCTCATTCCTGTCGACGGATCAGAATGGCTTCGTGTCGGGCGGGGAGCACGGCCTCTATTGTGAACAGACCCGGTTTCTGTCTCGCCTGGAGCTGAGGCACCTTGGACTTACCCCCGTATCGGCCGTGGCGGTCGACAGCACCTCGGCTGTGGCGTTCTTCCTCGTGCCCAGCCCCGCGGGTCTCGCCGGCGGCCCACCGGGAGGCCATCACCCGAGCGGCGGCGAGATTGTCGAGAAGGGGATCGAAATCCGAGCGAACATGTCGCTCGATCGCGCGCTGCGTTTTGAATTCGTTCTGACCAACCATGCGATGGCGGAGGCCACCTTCACGCTCGAGCTTGCGATGGACGCCGATTTCGCGGACCTGCAGGAAGCCCGGACAGGCAAACGTATTCAGATGGCGGGCGTGGACCGCGCCTGGGCCTCCCTGTCGGACGGATCGGGGGAGCTCACCTTTCGATATCAGCACCCCAAACTGCCGCACGTCACGCGCATCTGCCTCGAAGGCCTGGGTCGCATCTCGCCAAGGCCCGAAGGCGCTGCGTTCACCTGCACGATGGCCCCGCGCCAGGCGGTTACGCTAACCGTAACCGCGGTCCCGGACTTCCTGGGAGCCTCTCGGGAGACGCCGCTCGTCGCCAGCTCGCGAGATGCTGATCTCGACCTCTGGCAGCGCGCAAGCGCACGGATCGAATGCGAAAATCCGACCGTTCAGGCGGCACTATCGCGCGCGGCCGACGATCTCTTCGCGCTCCGCATCGGCGCCGGCAAGACACCCGCGCGCTGGACACCGATCGCGGGCGTGCCGACCTATACGGCCCTCTTCGGGCGTGATGCCCTCGTGACCAGCATCCAGGCTGCAATGTTGATGCCGTTGATGCTGGAAGGATCGCTCGACCTCGTCGGGCGCTGGACAGCAACAAAGACCGATGATCGATATGACGCGCAGCCCGGCCGCGTCCTCCATCAGCGGCAGCGCAGTCCCTTGGCGCTGCTGGGCCACAACCCCTTCGAGCACTACTACGGAGATTATTCGGCGCCAGGCTGGTACGTGCTGGGCGCCGCTCTCCATTACGCGCACACGGCCGATCGGGGCGCATTCGAAGCGGTGCGCGCCAATGTCGAGGCGACGTTGGCCTGGATGGACCGGGACGGCGATCTCGATGGCGACGGGTTCTATGAATACAAAACCCGCGCCGGCAAACAGGGCATCAAGAACCAAGGCTGGAAGGACTCGGGCCAGGCGATCCTCTACCCGGATGGCGGCATGGTTGACGATCCAATCGCGGTCGCCGAGGTCCAGGGCCTCTATTATGCCGCCAAGCAGGCGATTGCGCTCACCTTCATGCAACTGGGCGAGGCCGGGCGGGCGTCGGAGTTGCTCGATCAGGCGGCGGCGCTGAAGCGCCGCTTCAACGATCGGTACTGGCTACCCGAGGAGCAGTTCTTCGCCCTTGCGCTCGATCCCGACAAGCGCCCGGTCGCCACCATCGCGTCCGATCCGGGCGCCTGCCTGGCCTACGGCATCGTCGATGACGACAAGGCAGAAGCCGTGGCGAGACGGCTCATCGCGCCGGACATGTTCAGTGGCTGGGGCATCCGCACGCTCTCCTCGGACCATCCTGCCTACAATCCGTTCGCCTATCACCTCGGCACCGTGTGGCCGATGTCGAACGCCTGCATCGCCTTCGGGCTGCGCCGCTACGGCTTCGACGATGCATGCCAGAGGGTGGTGAAGGCCCAGATCGACGCAACCGAACTTTTCGACTTCAACCGCCTGCCGGAAGTATTCAGCGGTCATCCGAGGGAAGCGGCCATCCCGCATCCGGGTCTTTATCCCGGCGCCTGTTCGCCGCAGGCCTGGTCGGCGAGCGCCGTCTGGCAGATGGTGCAGGCTCTGCTGGGCGTCATGCCACTCGCCCCGATCGACACCTTGGCGGTCGATCCTGCCCTCCCGGACTGGCTCCCGTCGTTGACCTTGCGCAATCTGCAGGTCGGGCAAAAACGGGTCGACGTGCGGTTCGAACGCCGGGCCGACGGACGGAGCGAAGCCGAGATTGTCGGCCCTACACAAGGGCTGCGCTTGTTCCGACCGACACGCGCCGGGACGTCGCACGGCGACTTTGTTCCCGCTTTGCTGGTCTCTGTGGGCCATTGAGGATGCCTACATTTTCTCTTTGATGCCGCTCGCGACGAGCCACCAGTTGACGGGGTAAGCCGTGACGAAGCCCACCACCATGGCGAGCTGCATCATGAACCAGAATTCCGGCGTGTTTACTTCGGCGCGGCGCCCCAGCAGGTGGCCAAGCAGGTAGAATTGCGCAAAGGCCATAAAGCCGTACATGCCGACCTGCCAGGAAATGAGCGATAGCGTGTCGGCCTTGAGTGCCGCGACGATACCCTCCCCAGGCGACAGGTTCCGCATCGGCACGATGGCGAAATACTGGAACTCGGCGGTTCCTGGTGCGCTTCGGTCGCGGCGCGCATCTTCTCGCGAAGTCGCGGGCCGGCCGTAGCGGAAATAGCCCCAAAGGGTGAGCACGCTGCCAAACAGCGCTGTCGTGGGCCAAACCACATTCATCACCCCCATGTGCTGCGGATAACGGTATTCGTCGACCATGATCACGAGGGCACAAATTCCCCCCAGTCCCAGACACGCGAGGGCTAGCACGTGCAGCCAAGCTGGAAACATTTCGGCCTCCGGGAAATTGCTGTCACGGGAATGATCGAACGGTGCGACCAGGTCCGCTCGCGATGGACAGAAACGAGCAGGCCTCCAGGAGTACGATGTTTTTGCGCTGTGAAGCCCCATCCGGCAATCGATCCCTCGGCCGTTCGAACCTCAGGTGAGGGTGACGTCGCACATCCGCCAAGTCTGCGGCTGGTTCCGCGAGACCTTTTGGCTTGTGCCGGCCATCATGATCGCTCTCGGTCTCGCTGGAGGGCTCCTGCTGGTCGAGCTCGATCGCAGGGGACTGGTTTCTCGGGCGTTCATCGAGAGCCCCTGGATCTACAACGGTGGAGCCACGGGCGCGCGAACCCTCCTGGGCGTTGTGGCGTCGTCCACCATCGGGGTCGCGGGCACGGCCTTCTCGATCACGATCGCGGCGCTGTCGCTCGCGGCCGGCCAGATGGGACCGCGCCTCCTGCGCAACTTCACACGCGATCGGGGCAACCAAGTTACTCTCGGCGCCTTTCTCGCGACCTTCGTCTACGCTTTGGTGGTCCTGCGTAGCGTTCGAACCACGGACGAAGGCGAATTCATCCCGCATCTTGCGCTGAGTTTCGGGATTTTTCTTGCCGTTACCTGCGTGGCCATGCTCGTGTTCTTCATCAACCACGTGGCGGGACGGATAAATGTTGAGACGGTGATCGATCTCGTGAGCGGCGAGCTCGGCGCTGCGCTGCAGCGGTTCGCGACCGATGATGCAGGACCGCAGTCTCCGCCGGAAGAGTTCTGGAACGGTGCCGTCCCTGTTGCCGACGACCGTCGCGGTTATTTGCAGCATCTCGACGCCGAGGCACTCGCGTCCTGGGCGAAAGAGCATGGGACGGCGATTCGGATGCTTGTCCGGCCGGGGGATTTCGTTTTTCCGGGCGCCCCGATTGCGTGGCTGACCCGCGAAGTGGACGGCGCGGACGAGGCGATCGGCGCCGCGACCGCACTGGCGTCGCAGCGCGTCAGCTCCGACGACCTTGAATACGCGGTTCGGCAATCGGTGGAAGTCGGTGTTCGGGCCCATCGCCCGGCATCAACGACCCGCATACCGCAATCGGGGTTCTCGACCGGCTCGGTGCCGCTCTGTGCGGTATCGCCGGCGTGCGCCTCCCGACTGGGGTGGTTCTCCGGGACGGCAAACCGGTTCTCGTCGTGCCTGCGATCGACTACGGCGGACTGCACCGACGCTATGTTCCATATGATCCGGCAGAACGGAAGCGCGAGCCCGGCAGTGCTGATCCGGCTGATCGAAGTGCTGACGGTGGTTGCGTCGTGTGAGACAAGCGCGGCACGCAGAGAAGTCCTGAAGCGGCACGCCGATCTGGTCCTCCGCGACGCCGAGCGCTCGATCGCCTCGCCTGCAGACCTTGCCGACGTGGGTCGGCGACATGCCCGTTTCCTGAGCCACTGCAAAGAGAACGCCCTCCGAAGATCTGAGCCGCGGTTTCTATTTCGTCGGGTTGGCCTCAGTTCATCCGCGAATAGCGCAAGCGGGAATGCTCCTTGACCTCCGCCGGACCGCCCTGTTGTCCTCCGTGCGAGCCTTCTTCTTCTTCCGCTTGATCTCGACGATGCGCCAGCCCGAACGGTGGCCGACCGCTTCGCTCTCGCGGAACGACTGATTTGCTGTCTTCCGTCCCGAGACAGCAGTCCAGCTCGGCCGACGTCATGTTCACGGCCTCGGCGAAGTCGCGGGCGGTTGGCCGATGATCGAGATCGTCGTGCTCTTCGGAGCCGCTTGTTCCGCCTCAGAGTTCACCACGCCTACCCAGCGCCTCGATGCGATCCGCCGTGCGCAGTGCCACGGCCTGGATCGTCAGCGATGGATTGACTCCGCCAACGGTCGGGAACACTGAGCCGTCGCAGATCCACAGGTTCTTGATATCCCATGATCGGCAATCCGCATCGACGACGCTGGTGCGCGGATCGTTTCCCATCCGCGCCGTCCCGTTGAGGTGGTTGGCGTCCTGGGTCTGCCGAAACGTGTTGCGCACGCCGGCGAGTTGCATGCTCTCCTCCATCTGGTCGAGCGCATGCGCGATCAGCGCCTCGTCGTTCGCGGTCCACTTGTAGTGGATTCGGGCGATCGGCAGGCCGTACCGGTCCTTCTCGTCGTCCAGGGTCACCCGGTTGTTTTCGTCGGGCATCGCCTCGCCGACCATCTTGACGCCAACCGCGTGGTTGTAGTTGCCCATCTCGCGGACGAGGGCTTCGCCCCAAAGCCCGTTCGAGCCGGTCAGGATCGAGGCGTATTCGATCGGCAGCGGCCCCTGCGCCATCCAGCAATAGCCGCCGAAGAAATCCTTGCGGTCGTCGTAGTTCCAGTGCTCGGTGATGGCGTGGAGGGCGGCGCCTTATTCCAGCGGATCTCCTCTTCCATGTCGCCGAACACGGCCTGGTTGGGCTGGGTCATCAGGTTCTTGCCGACAGCCCCGACGAGTTGGCGAGGCCATCGGGAAATCGGTCGGTTGCCGACATCAGCAGAAAGCCGCGGCGTCTCGATCGCATAGCCGGCGACGACCACGTTCCTGGCCCGCTGAAAGCGCCATGGCCTTCGCGGTGATAGTGCACGCCGGTGGCACGGCCGTTCGGGCTGGTCTCGACCCGTCCCACCATGGCGAGGTCGCGGATCTCGGCGCCCGCCGCGATGGCGCGCGGAATCCAGACGACCAGCGGCGCTCTGCTTGGCATTGGTCGAGCAGCCGAACGCGGCAGAAGCCGCGATAAACGCACGGGGGCGACTTGCCCCGCGGCGCCGAGACGGTGGCGAGCGGCGTCGGCGTCCAGCGGTAGCCCGGCCTCCGCGCCGCGCGCCAGCACGTCGCGGCGGCGTTCATGGGATGGGCGCGATAGGGATAGCGCGGACGTTTCGGTCCCCATGGGTAGTTCACCGGGCCGGAAATCGAGAGCGCCTTCTCGGCCTGCTCGTAGTAGCCCCACATCTCCCGCCAATCGAGCGGCCAGTCGGCGCCGTAGCCGAGCAAGTGCGGGCCTTGAACCATTCGGGCCGGAAACGCAGCGACACCATGGCGAAATGGACGGTGCGAGCCACCCACCGCCTTGCCGCTGTTCTTGCCCCCCATACCATCCAGTCGTTGCCTTCGACGATCCGGTTGTCGGTCCAGTAGAGCTTGTTCTGCTCCGTCTCGTCGGAGGCGAATTCGTCGAGCGGCCGGAAATAGGGCCCGGCGTCGAGCGCCGACGACCGAGAAGCCCTTTCGGCCAGCCGGCAGGCGAGCGTGCCGCCGCCCGCACCGGTCCCGACGATGGCGAAATCGACCGCATCGTCGTCGCGGTATTCGCGCATCGGCATCCAGCCGCCCGGCTCGAAAACGTCCGGCGCACGGCCTTTCACGGCGCGCGGCGCTTCGAAAGGGTCGCCGACGGGACCTTTACCCGACATGACGGTTCTTCCGTCGCGCTTCTTCTCCTACCCGGCTTTGCCTCCACCGGCTCCCAAGGGTCGCGCTTGTTCGCGTCGAGACGGACGTAACCACGCGGGCTGGCCGGGCCGGCCCAACCGATCTCGCTCCAGGCGGTCGGGTGCGCGTAATAGGCGCTCGTCACATCGTGCAGCACGCGGTGAACGAAGAACTTGTCCGACCGCATGCCGCGCCAGAGCGGACCTTCGAGCTCGCCTTTCTGCATTTGCTTGAGCAAGACGTCCCGTTCGGCGGGCGGCAGATGATGAAAGCGGCGCCGTGCTTCTCCGTAGCCTCCGCGTCGAGCGCCTCCAACGCCGCCTGCCATGCCTCGCCCTGCGGCAGCATGTCGGCAAAGCGATAACCGTCGATAGTGTTGTCGTGCAGCTTCTCGTCGATGTAGGCCGGAATTGGCACCGGCGCGCGGTCCTTCGGCTGCGGGATGATGCGGGCGCAGAGCGCCGACAGCGTTGCCCATTCGTCTTCGCTGAAGAAGCGAGGTCCGGGGTGGACGGCCAGCCGATTGTCGACCGTGCGGCGGGTCGGCTCGTTCCAGGAGAGCGTGTTGCGCTTGTCGAGAACGTTGTAGCCGGGATAGCGCTCGCTCACTTGCGTCGGCTCCGTTCCAGCATGGTGAGGGCAGCGAGACCGGCGATCGCGAGGCCGGAAAAGCTCGGCGGCGCAGGGATTGGAGGCCCGTCGAGGACGTTCTGCCGCCAGTTTTTCCAGCCGCCCATGGCGCGCGATACGCCGTAGCAGTGAAATGCCGCCCCCGCGATGCCCATGATAGAGGTGAGCCCCAGCCAGAATTTCGCCGCGCCGCGGTCGCGGTCGGATTCCCGGAGCGCGGCCTCGGCCATCACGGCCGCGGCCGCGACTGGCAGCGTGACGGGCAGATACATGACCGGGTTCTCGGAAATTGCCGCGGAAGTGCATGAGCCCCGCCTCGCCGACGGTTCCGAGCAGCCCGAGGCTGGTGAATCCCGCAAGCACCCGACCTGCGGGCAGACCGAGCAGCGTCGCCTCGCCCCCGTTCTTCTCGTTCGCGGCGATGCGGTCGGCCGCCAGCCCGGCCAGGCCGGACAGCAGGAGCGCCGCGGGCGCGCCGAGCGGGGCGCCGTAGAACAGGTTCTCCCAGCGGAAGCCGCCGACCCGCTTGCCCACGTTGTAGACGTGGAAGCCGGTGCCCAGCGCCCCGATCGCGATCGCGCCGCAGTAGCTGAACGTGCGGCCGACATGGCCATCGGCCTCCTTCGCGCGCATCCCGTGCCCGCTCGCGACGAGATTCAATGTCGAGGACACAAGCGGCATGTACATGCCGATGTTGTGGAACGACCCCCGGTAGTGCTCGATGGCGCTGTCGAACAACACCGATGCGCTCAGCACCATGGCGGCACCGTGCAACTGCCGGGCCGGGGTTTCCGACGCCACGGGAACCGCGTCGCGCGCGACGGTCTCGACCTCGCGCTCGCTCTTGCCCACGGCGCCGTTTGCGCGTGAGAGCGAGTCTTTTCAGCAGGGGAGCGCCGGTGAAAGCTTTTGTCATGCCCGCTTTCACCCGACCGCGTAGCGTTCAGCATCGGCGGCGCGAAATTCGAGACCGTGGCCGGTGCGGGTCAAATCGGGCCTGATCACGCCGTTTTTCGCGACCGGCGCGCCGTCGAACAGCATCTGCTCGATCCGCACATGATCGTGGAACCACTCGAGGTGCCGCAGGCGCGGCGCCGCGCAGGCCACGTGCAAGTGGATGGCCGGCGCGCAATGACCTGACAAATCCGTGTGGTGCGCATCGCACAATGCGGCCGCGCGCAGGAACCCGGTGAAGCCGCCGATCCGCGTGACGTCCGCCTGCTGACAATCCACGGCGCCGGCCGCAAGCATCCGTTCGACGTAATCTGGCGTAAAAGGCGTATTCGCCGGCCGCGATGTCCATCCCGGCGGCCCCTCGCGCCGCAGGAGCGCGAGGCCGAACAGGTCGTCGGACGTCACCGGCTCCTCGAACCAGCGGACGTCCTGGCCCGCGAAGCAATGCGCGAGTTGCAGCGCCTGTTTCGGCGCGAAAGCGCCGTTGGCATCGATGAAGAGATCGGCGTCGCCGATCGCCTCTTTGGCCACCTCGACCCGATGCGGGTCTCGCCCCAGGTCGGTGCCGATCTTCATCTTCACGGCCGTGCAGCCGTCGCGCTCCACCCAGCCGGCGAGCTGCGCGCGGAGTTCGTCGTCCGAATAGGTCGTGAACCCGCCGGAGCCGTAGATCGGGACCTCGTCGCGCGCACGGCCGAGCAGGAGGGCCAGCGGCAGGTCGAGAAGCTTGGCCTTGAGATCCCACAGCGCGGCGTCGATGGCCGAGATGGCGGTGGCGGCCAGCCCCTCCCGCCCGAGGTTGCGCACCGCGCGCTGCATGGCGGCCCAGGCTCCCGGCGGATCGAGGGCTTCGACGCCGTGGATGGCCTTCGCGAGAAAGCCTGTGATCAGGGCGACAACGGACGCGTCCGAATAGGTGTAGCCAAGGCCGCTGTGACCGCCGCCCTCCACCTCGACCAGCACGAGCGTCGTGGCGTCCCAGGCGAAGGTGCCGTCCGCCTCGGGCTTGTCGGTCGGGATCCTGGTAGGGCGCGGGCGCAACGGCGTCGATCGGGGCCTCGGAGCAGGTCATGATCCGTTCCTCACCGGCCGAGCGACGAGCCCTTCATGCAGTCGTGGCCGGTCGTGCCCCGGCGAATTACGAGCTACACCTGCGACGTTCGCCGGGAACTGAGAAGCGTCGCGTCAGACCTGAACCACATTCGATTTACCTTCCTCGATGACGTGGATGGCCCGGACAAGCCTGGCCATGACAAACTCGAGCGGGTCGCCGCGACTGTCGCCCGGCAGCACGGAACTGAGCACCT
>CAWGMF010000018.1:0-622294 GCA_963823605.1 uncultured Alphaproteobacteria bacterium
ACTACCGCGGGGTGCCCGGCAAGATCACCACCCCCGATGGAAACCTGATCCCCGATGTTTCGGGCCACCCCGGCCGCGCTCGATCCGCGGGTCGGATTCATCAACATATTTCCGGACGATGACGATATTTTCCGGCGCGCGCGTTTCCGCACCACCAATCATGACCTGCAGGACCCCGTCAACACCGGGCCGGGAACGGTCGTCAGTTCCTTTGACGCCCTGGCCTTGGAAAAATTTGGCGCGGCGGAGAAAATCCCCGCCGTCGGCTCCCGCCAAAAAATCCGCTTTACCGGCCCGCCGGGAACCTGGCCGGTGATACCGCTGGGCGATGTCTTGACGCCCGATCTCTGGAAAACCAATTTTGCCAACGGCCGGTTCTTTGCCGGCAAACTCGTCTTGATCGGCCCCACGGCCAACATCTTTCAAGATACCCACCGCACGCCGTTTCGCAATGAGATGCCCGGCCCGGAGATCCATCTGCAGATCATCAACGCCGCGCTGCATGGCGAATTTGTGGCGGGCCTGCCGCCGCTGGCCGCCGGCGCGCTCGTCGCGCTCGCCGGCCTGTTGGGGGCCGTGCTGTGCCAGTTCCTGAACGCGCCGGTCAAGCGGCTGCTGGTCATTCTGGTCCTCGGCTTCGGCTTCTGTCTGGCGGCCTTCCTGTGTTTCGACCTGCCCGGCATCCTTGCGCCGGTGATGAGCCCCCTGCTCGTCCTGTTCACCATCGGCATCGGTCGCGCTCATCTATGATTTTGTCGTCGAGCGGCTGGAGCGCATGAAGCTGCGGCACACGATGGGCCTCTATTTCTCGCCGCGCGTGCTCGATGTGGTGCTGTCCGATCCCGGCTCCATGCAGCCGCGCCGCGCCGAGGTGGTCCTGCTGCTGACCGACCTGCGCAATTCCACCCCCCTGGCCGAATCGCTCGGTCCGAAAGGCATGTTCGAGCTGCTCAACAAAGTTTTCGAGGCCCAGACCGGCGCGATCATGAGCGAGGAGGGCAACCTGGAACATTTCCTTGGCGACCAGTTCCTCAGCTACTGGGGCGCGCCGCAAAAACAGCCGGACGCCGCCGACCGCGCCGCGCGCGCCGCCATGAAACTCATCCGCGCCATGGAAGACTTGCGCACGGGGCTGTCGCCGGAAGTGCAAAAACTGTTCGGCTACGGCGTGGCGCTGCATAGCGGCAGCGTGCTCGTGGGCAACAAAGGTTCGGCCTTGCGGCTGGATTACGGCCTCGTCGGCGATACCGTGAACGAGGCCGCCCGGGTGGAATCGCTGACCAAATACTACGGCGTGAAGCTGCTCGTCACGCGCGACGCCTTTGCGCAGTTCAATCCGCAGGGCGCGCGCCGGCTGATCGACCGCGTCATCGTGAAGGGCAAGAGCGAGCCCGTGGAATTGTTCGAGTGCGAGAACCCCTGCACGGCGAAAGCGTACCCGGCCATCTGCGAAGCCTACAAGGCCGCCTACGACGAATACTTTTTTGGCCGCTTTGGCGGTGGCTCAGAAACGGTTTGAATCGCTCGTCACAGAATTCGGCGATGGCCCCAGCCATGCGCTGGCCGCGCGCTGCGCGGAACTGCATGGCCCATCCGCCGGTGAAGTGGAACGGCGTGTGGAAGATGGATGCCAAGTAAAATACAAGGCAATGGGTGATGGGTTGAAGCGTTGAACCGTCGAAGCGTTGTCGAGCGCACCTTCCTCGATACGTTTCGCTACCTCGACCAGCTCGGCCGCCTTGCCAAGCAGGAGGTGAAGGTGGTCGCCCACAACACGCTGGTGGCGAGCGACTATGGCCTCCTCAACGACACGACGTTGGAGCCGAAGCCGAACTATTGGGGGGCACTCCTGTGGCGCCGGCTTATGGGGCCAACGGTGCTCGATGCCGGCGTTCCACTCCGGGAGGGACTCCACCTCTACGCGCACTGCCTTCGCGGCTCGCCCGGCGGCGTGGCGGTGCTGGCGATCAACAACAGCCGCACGCAAACGACGTCGATCGAGCTTCCGATGGAGGCCGAGCGATACACGCTGACGGCGGCACAGCCGCAGGCCGGAAGCGTCCAACTGAACGGACAGGAGCTTCGCCTCGGCGACGACGACGAGTTGCCGCTGTTCCAGGGCCGGCCGACGCCGTCAGGGTCCGTCGAACTCGCGCCCGTCAGCATCACGTTCTTCGCCATGGCGCGAGCGGAGAATCAGGCCTGCCGATAGACGAGCCCTTCCGCCCTCAACCGATGCGCGGGACAGTTGCCTTTGAGGGATCCGATCACGACGAAAAGGGAATTCGAAAATGTGCCTGCTGTGCGCTGCCGGTTTGGACGGCCGGAGCTTGGCGCAGCGTACCCATGTGCTCCAGCTCCTGGCGCTCGTCGAGCATCCCGATGCGCTTCCGGCGGATGCGGCGCTGCGCCTTGCCCGGGAGATCCTGGCGCTGACCCAGGCGGAGCGGACCGGGCGCCGGTGCGATCCCGTGGCCCCGCCCAGACCGGATATCGAGGGTAACCCGCCGAGAGGAGACGATCATGACAGCAGATGCCGATACGCACGCCTCCTCGCAGGGCGCCCTGCCCGGCCCGTCCGACGACCTGCTCGCCGAGCTGGAGGAGATCTACAAGGACATCCACGCCCATCCCGAGCTGTCGATGCAGGAGCATCGCACCGCGGGCATCGCCGCCGCCTGGCTGCGGCAGCAGGGCTACGAGGTCACGGAAGGCGTCGGCGGCACCGGCGTGGTCGGGCTGCTGCGCAACGGGGACGGCGCGACGGTGCTGCTGCGCGCCGACATGGACGCGCTGCCGATCGAGGAGAGCACCGGCCTGCCCTATGCCAGCCAGGAAACCGGCACGGACCGCTTCGGCCAGGCCACCGCGATCGCGCATTCCTGCGGGCATGACATGCACGTGGCCTGGCTGATGGGGGCGACGCGGATCCTGGCCGAGAACCGTGAGCGCGTGGCGCGGCACGGTGATGGCCGTGTTCCAGCCCGGGGAGGAAACCGCGCCAGGGCGCCCGCGCCATGATCGCGGACGGGATGGTCAAGCGCTTCCCAAAGCCGGACGTCACGCTGGGCCAGCACGTGATGCCGCTCAGCGCCGGGCAGATCGGCTGGCGCATCGGGACCATGCTCTCGGCCGGGGACAGCTGGGAGGTGACGCTGTTCGGCCGCGGCGCGCACGGCTCGATGCCGCAGAAGAGCATCGACCCCGTGGTGATGGCCGCTGCCGCCGTCATGCGCCTGCAGACCGTGGTGTCGCGGGAGGTCGCGATGACGGACAGTGCCGTGGTCACGGTCGGCACCCTCCGGGCGGGAATGAGCGAGAACGTCATCCCGGACCGGGCTCTGCTCCGGCTCAACGTCCGCACCTTCAAGGATCAGGTGCGCGACCCGCGTGCTGGCGGCGATCAAGCGCATCCTGGAGGCGGAGGCCGCCGCCTCGGGCGCGCCGAAGCCGCCCGATTACTCGGTGCTGAGCGAGTATCCGGTGACCCGCAACGACGAGGCCGCGACGCGGAAGGTGGTGGCTGCGCTGGAGCGCCAGTTCGGCACGGACCGGGTGCACGAGATCGAGCCTGCGACGGCGAGCGAGGATTTCGGCCTGTTCGGCGCCGCCTGGGACGTGCCTGCGGTGTTCTGGGTGGTCGGCGGCATCGACCCGGACAAGTTCAAGGCGGCCGAGCAGGCGGGCAAGCTGGACGAAATCCCGGCCAACCACGCGCCGGACTTCGCGCCGGTGATCGATCCCACGCTGCGCACCGGCATCGAGGCGATGCTCGCCGCCGCGGGCGCATGGCTGGCGACCGGAGCAGGCGAAGCCCTGACCGGCATCGAACCGGCGGTCCTGCTGGTCAGGGTGCTCGACCTCGTCGGGACCTTCGTCTTCGCGATCAGCGGCGCGGCGCTGGGCGTGCAACGGGGCATGGACCTGTTCGGGGTTCTGGTGCTTGCCTTCGTCACGGCGGTGGTCGGCGGCATCACGCGGGACGTCCTGATCGGCGCCGTCCCGCCTGCCTCCGATCGCGAGCTGGCACAACCTGGCCCTGGCCGTCGTGGCCGGGCTGCTGGTCTTTCGCTTCTCCGGGCTGTTCGACCGGTTGCAGCACCCGGTCCTGTTCTTCGATGCGGCCGGGCTCGGGGTCTTCGCCGTGGCCGGGACCCAGAAGGCGCTGGATCACGGGATCAACTGGCCGATGGCGGCCATCCTGGGCATGATCAGCGGCATCGGCGGCGGCATGGTGCGCGATGTCCTGACGGCGCAGGTGCCGACCGTTTGCGCTCCGATATCTACGCCGTTGCGGCGCTGGCGGGCGCGCTGGTGGTGGTCGCGGGCAACGAGGTCGGGCTGCCGCCGACCGCTGTCGCCTTGGCTGGGATCGCGCTCTGCGTGTTCCTGCGCCTGATGGCGCTCTACCGCGGCTGGAAACTGCCGGTCGCTACGTCAGGCGGCGATAGGGCTGAAAGAAACGGTCACGCGAGTGCTCACGACAGCCGGATCGATCCGTTGTTCTCCCGCTCCTATAGTTCACGCTCTGTGGAGTGGAGGGGTCTGTTCATAGGCTGCAGGGCCCATTTCGACCTGCGGAATGCGTGCGTTCGAGAAGGAACGACCGCTTTCGAGACTGGGCGCAAAGTCGCTGAACGACAATGGTGGGCGCGGAGCAGAACGTCCGCTTCTGGTCAACCAAGCGGCTCAAACCCGAGACAAAGGGCAATGCCTTCGCATTGAGTTCGAGACATGACCGGCGGTAGCTTTGACCTACCCAAACTCGGTGACAAATGGGCTCGCCATGGGCTGGCCGTGCGCTGGCAATCGGGTCCTCGGTATTCGAACTCAGATCGGCTTTGTCATGTCACCAATCGGCAAACCTCCAGTTGGTCGGGGCGCCCTCGCGAATGGCAGTGTCGGATGATCCTGCGCACAGATGACCTGCGCACAGGATATTGGCTCCCGCTCGGGACGTGTTCGCTGGGAAAGCGAAAGATCGTCCTGACCGAGACTTGGTTCGGACCGTCGGGCGCACCGACGTAGGAAGGAAACGGATAACATTGCGGGTAACAAACCTCAAAAAAAGATGAGTGCTAACAAGGGGTTCTAACGTGAACTGGCGCACTTCGAGCGCGCCATTTCGGAATACACCATTGGCGCCAAATGCCGCCGATCTCCCAATCCTGCCCGTCCGGTTGCCGGCCTCACGACCCCGCTGACTCGCGGCCAAAGTCAGTTAAGTGTGCTGGAACCGTAATCCTCTGAGCTGACCTGGCGCTTATTGCCGCGCTCGCCTGCGCGATTAGATACGCCCGCTGTCGGGCTTGCGAGGTCTCGTTCGTCCTCTGGGTGGGCGCTGCCGAGTTGGGTCCAGGTCGGTTTCGCCGGCGGCGCCGGTCAAGCCCAATGACACGGAGGACGCCATGACTCACGGAATTTTCGTCTGGAATGAGCTCTATACGCGGGATGTCGAGGCGGCCAAGGCGTTCTATGCCGCGACTGTCGGCTGGACGTTCGAGGGCATGCCGATGCCGGACCGGGACCGCACCTACTGGATCGCCAAGGCGGAGGGCAAGCCGGTCGCCGGCATCCTCGACATGCGCGGAATCGTTCCCGATGGCGATCCGCCGCACTGGCTGAGCTATCTCGAAGTCGACGATGTCGACCGGCGCATTGCCGAGATCGAGAGAAATGGCGGCAGGATCGTCCGGCAGCCGTTCGACGTCCCCGATTTCGGGCGCATTGCCATCGGGGCGGACGCGACCGGTGCATTCATGGCCTGGGTGACCACGAAACGCTGACCGGCCGTATCGGACTCCGGAGCCGCCCGTCAAGGCTTCGGCACCTTGGCCCTGACGATCTGCAAGACGAATTTTGCAGCCTGCTCGATCGGCGCGACGCTCTTGGCGGCGCGGCTCAGCAGAATTGCGCCTTCGAGCGACGACAGCACATGGCTCGATATCTGCGTTCATCGCTCGCGGCGGGCAATCACACTCGAAGCTGCTAATTGAGGGCTTTCGGAAAGCAGGACTGCCCGAATGAGCCCGACGCGGCTTGTGCCCGACGAACTGATCGAGCACGCCGCAATTTGTTGCGATGCATGAGTCCGGAAGTGGCACATCACGTCGATCTCGGGATCGACTGGCATGGCCGCTATCAGGGGGTAACCGGACCAGTCTGCGAGATCAGAAAGCCCAGGATGCGTAGCGCAAGATCGCAAGGCGTCGCAGATTTGCCCATTGGAGCGCGCGACGGGCTATGAAATCATAGCGCCGCGGCGAAACAATAGTGCCCATCTTCATCGGCCGTGGCGCGCCAACGAACCCAAGAATTTGACTGACGGACCTTGGTCTGAGCTTCCGGGCAAGGTAGCGGAGTAGACCGACTTCTGCCGGTCCACTCGTGATCGACAATGCCACGCCGAGTGGCGCCATGCGGTTGGGGCCTTCCGACATATCAAGCGCGTGCGCTGTGGGCTGCTGTTTAGCTGGCGGGGCCAGTTCGACTGCTTGGCGCGATCTCCAAGCCCCCTGATAGCGGCTGCGGCGAGTCTGTTTCGGCACGCAGGTCAGGAGATCAGCCTTGTCGACCTTTGGCCGATGCACTCACGTCACTCAGGAGCTTTGGGATGGATTTGGGATTGAAGGATCGTCAGGCGCTGGTCTGTGCGGCGAGCAAAGGTCTTGGCCGTGGCTGTGCGATGGCGCTGGCCCGGGAAGGCGTCCGCGTGACGATCACCGCTCGCCATCGCGAGGCGCTCGAAGTCACGGCCGACGACATTCGGCGCGAAACCGGGGTCGACGTTACGATTGTTGCTGGCGACATCACTACGGAGCAGGGCTGCGCCGATGCCCTCGCGGCCTGCCCCAACCCCGATATCCTGGTCAACAACGCCGGCGGGCCGCCGCCGGGTGATTTCCGCGATTGGGATCGGGACGCTTGGATCAAAGCGCTCGATGCCAACATGCTTGCGCCGATCGCCCTGATCAAGGCCGTCCTTGACGGCATGATCGACCGACAATTCGGGCGGATCGTCAACATTACCTCGAGTGCCGTCAAGGCGCCGATCGAGAGCCTCGGGCTTTCCAACGGCGCTCGCTCCGGCTTGACAGGGTTCGTGGCCGGGATTGCGCGCCAGACCGTGCGTCACAACGTGACGATCAACAATCTTCTCCCAGGTCCTTTCGATACCGATCGCATCCGCGGCAACGCGGCCGCGGCAGCCGCGAAATCTGGAGCGTCGGTTGAAGATGTTCTGAAGGCGCGCGCAGCGGCAAACCCGGCCGGCCGCTTCGGAACGCCGGCCGAATTTGGCTCAGCCTGCGCCTTTTTGTGTAGCGTGCACGCGAGCTTCATCACGGGACAAAACCTGCTGATCGACGGAGGCGCCTATCCGGGCACATTCTGAGGCGTATGCTTGCCGAGCGCCCATGGGTGGCGGCGACAGGCGACGAGCAGGTTTCCCCTCATCGGCTCACATCCATGATGTTCCCGAACGCCGCGACTGTTCTCCACTTGTAGCCTGAGTGCTGACCTCCTGCTTCAAAGTGAGGCGTCGGCTGTCATCGGCACCCGCGATCGGGGCCGTGACGCCAGAGGCTGACTAGCAAATAGCGCGCCGCAAATGCGGATAGCCGGATAGCCCAGGTCTAGCCCAATGATGCCGCCGCCGGCCGCCGCGCCAATGGCATTCCCCAGGTTGAACGCACCGATGTTTATAGAGTCGGTCTCGCGGTGCGCAAATACGTCATGGCGAAGCGCGGGATTATCGGCTGTGATGCGCAACGCTCGCCAAGATCGAGCCTGAGCGACAAAGCCAAGGCCGAGGTCGATTATTTGCTTACGCGCCTTGCCCGCCACGACAAGCGAGCCGAACTCGCGAGAAAGCGATAGCCTCGATCTGAGCGAACGGACGGCACCGACCTCAAAGCCCTTGAGACTATGAACAATGGCTAAGCCTAGCGACGATCTGCTCGCCCGTTTTGCCGCAATCGTGGGTGACGCCTACGCGGTGCGCGACCAAAACGACCAGCAGCCCTATCTCGTCGAGCCGCGCGACCGCTATCGTGGTGCCGCCTCCATGGTGCTGAGGCCGCGCTCCGTCGCCGAAGTGCAGGCGATCCTGAAGCTCGCCGACGAGACACGGACCGCAGTTGTCCCGCAGGGCGGCAACACCGGCCTGGTCGGCGGGCAGGTGCCGGACGGATCAGGGCATGCGATCGTCCTGTCGCTCGCACGGATGAACACGATCCGCGCCATCGACCCCGCCGGCAACACGATCGACGTCGAGGCCGGCGTCACACTTCTGCGCGTCAGGGAAGCCGCCGCCGCCGCCGACAGGCTGTTTCCCTTGTCACTGGCCTCCGAAGGAACTTGTACCATCGGCGGAAACATCGGCACGAATGCCGGTGGCACCGGTGTCATCGCCTATGGCAACATGCGCGATCTCGTCCTCGGGCTCGAGGTCGTGCTGGCGGACGGACGGCTCTGGCGCAATATGCGCCATCTCCGCAAGGACAACACCGGCTACGATTTCCGCGGTCTGTTCGTCGGGTCCGAAGGCACGTTGGGGGTCGTGACGGCGGCCGTGCTGAAGCTGTTTCCACGCCCGCGCTCGGTCGCCACGGCTTTTGTGGCAGTGCCTGATCCGAGGGCGGCTCTGGCGCTGCTCGAGATGGCTCAGGCTGGGGGCGTTGGTACCGTCACGGCTTTCGAACTCATTCCTCGTCTCGGAATCGAGTTCGCGGTCAAGCATGATCCTGGCTCCCGTGATCCGCTGGCCACCGCCTACGACTGGTACGTCTTGCTCGAAGTCGCGTCCGGCACCGATGGCGGTTCCGCTGCCGCCATGGAGTTGCTGCTCGGCCACGCCATGGAGAAGGGCCTCATGCTCGACGCCGTCCTGGCATCCTCGATCGAGCAGGCCAAGGCGCTTTGGCGCCCACGCGACAGCCTGTCCGAGGTTCAGGGCCGCGAGGGCGGGTCGATAAAGCACGACATCTCGGTGCCAGTCTCCAGGGTTGCCGATTTTCTGGCTGAGGCCATACCGGCCGTCGAGCGGTTCCTGCCAGGGTCCCGCGTGATGCCCTTTGGCCATGTTGGAGATGGCAACATCCACTTCAACGTCAGTCAACCGGTCGGCGGTGACAAGGCCGCTTTTCTGGCGCGCTGGGAGGATATGAACGAAGTCGTCCATGCCATCGTGGCTCGATTCAATGGCTCCATTTCCGCCGAGCACGGCATCGGCCAGTCGAAGCGAAGTCTCCTTCCGGGGGTGAAGGATGTTGTCGAAATGGAATTAATGCACGCCGCAAAGGCCATGTTCGACCCGAACGGAATCCTCAACCCCGGCAAGCTTCTCTGAGCGCCTGTTCGCTGCGTTCGAGAGCAAGCTCGGTGGCTGGACCCTAGGGGAGCCCGATCGTCACGTTCGCGGATTCGGAACAGGTCAGTGCACCTTGGTCAGAGGCGGGTTGATGAAGCCCAAGATGGTCTTGTCGATCAGGATGCCTTCCTTGCCGTGCGGGCTGTGGCTCCCGGCAAGTACGCCTTCCCGTTTCGGGTGGTCTCCACCTCCGGGAATCCCGAGCCCGTGCCCCAGCTCGTGTGCGATCATCATCGCGTAGGGGTCCGGGACGCTGGAGACCATTACGGCCGCTTTGGCGTCATCGGGCACGAAGATCGGCACCTTCTTCTTGCCGGCCGGGCCCAGCGTCGCGGCGAAACCCGAGCCGTCATCGAACTTGGGCACGAAGAAAACCGTCCAGTCGGCTTTCTGATCGATTTTGTCCTTCAGATGTCGGTCGTCGATGATCTTCGGGGTAAAGGTAGGGCCGAACGCCTGGCTCTGGTCGAGGAAGTCGGCGGTCACGAGATCGAAGTGCACGTTCGCCTGCGGTTCGAAGATGGCGTTGACGCTCGCGAGGATCGCCTTCGCTTCGCTTGGCGCGTGAGCCGATCCCGCTCGATTCCACACTCCTGAGCGGCGCAGTTCCGACGTAGCGGACGAAGAGGAACGTGACCGTCCGCGTCAGCCGGTCGACGACCGCGACGTCCGCAGTCGCGGAGGCCTTTCCCGAACTTACGCTGAGCGAGTATGAGCCAGGAATTCTGGAGCTGATCGACAGCAGCCGGGTGGCCCCACTGAGCGCGGGCGCCTTGCTCCTGGCATTCTGCAGAGCGTCGGTCACGATCTGGGTGCCGGGGTTCTTCGGAAGCGTCTTGACCAGACGAGCGGCGGCGGCGCCGACGTTCTTGTTCAAGTCATCGGTCAGGTCCAGCACTGAAAGCCCGCTGCCGGCCTTGATAGCTGCGCCAGCGCCGAAGTCATGCGCGACCAGGTTGAATCCTCCGGCAGGCACCATCACGAACGCTTTGGTTGGCTCGTCATCCACGCCGCGAAACGGCTCGATCTTGGAGAACCCGCTCATGCACCCTCCGAAAGCACATCTTGCGGCGCGATTGTTTCGGCGCGCCCTCTCGGCGCCGCGGCGGCGACCTCGCTTCCCGCGGAAAACGGCGCGGCGCTTTCGCCGAAGCCGCGCCTTCCGGTCGCCGACGCGCGGACCATGATCGCAGACCGCAGGATCAGGCGTCGTGCCAACCAGTGATCTCGGCTCCGACGTGGCAGCCGACGCCGATCGCCTGGCCTCCTCCGCGCGCTATGAATCTCTCCGCGGCCGCTTCCACGCATGGCATCGCTGAAGGCACGGTTGCCGGACCAAGGGCCGCTTGCTCAAAATGTCGCGGAATCGTCGGGCCAAAGCAGGACCGGCGTTCGGGCGGCGTCGGTGATTTGGCGCAGCCCGTGCCAGGTCCGGTTGGCGTAGACCAGGGCGTCGTCCTCGCGTTCCTCGCGCGATAGGGGCGACACCGACAAGAGCTCCGCCGTCACCAGAGTGGCCCCAGGCGCGACGAGCCGTCCACGCAGTGCCGCCCGGAACCAGAGCTCGATCTCCGGGTAGAACGGCTCGCCCGTGGGCAGGCGATCCCATCGCACTCCCAGGCCGAAGCGGTCGGCTCCGCTTGTCGCGCAAAGTCGTGCGAGCGCCATGTCGCTGCGTCGGACAAAATGGACCACGACGGAGGCGGCGCGTCCGACCGCCTGAGCGCTGGACGAGAGCCCGGACAGCGAGAACGCAACGGTGGGTGGGGCGACGCTGACCGAGATCAACGAACTGATGGTCAGCGCGGTCGGCCCATCGCCCGGATCTGCCGTGATGATCGCCACGCCAGACGGGTGATGGCGGAAGGCGCTCAGAAAGGCGTCCGACAAACCCTCCGCACCGTCGGCGGCGCCTGCCTCCTTGGTCATTTTTTCTCGACCAGGTCGTAGAACTGCCAGACGCGATTGGACCAGAGGCCGCCGATCTCGCGTCCAGCCGCGCCCACGATGTTGGGATTGATCGTGAAATGGTTCACAGCCGTCATCATCTCCCGAAACACCCGTTGCATCACCCCCTTGCGCAGCGAAGCGCCGCCGGCGGCCCTGTGGACAAACTGGCAGGCATCGACGCCGGCTTCGTGCACCTCGGACTTGGCGAGATGGATCAGGCTGATCTGCCGTGTCGCAACCCGGTTGCCCGCCTCGATCGAACCCTCGACGTCGTGCCACACTTCGAACAGGAAGGCACGAGCCGCGCGCACGCGGGCTTCGGCCCGGCCGTAGTCGAACCAGAACTTGTCGCTTTCACCGATCGAGCCCGGCCGGCCCGTCTTGCCGCGGGCGAACGCCGCGACCTCGTCGAGGATGCGCCGTGACGCCCCGATCGCCCAGCCGGAATGACCGATCGCGGCAAGCCCGACGACCCCGAGGCTGAAGAACTCCTTCAGACGCTGCGGCTCGGCCGTCAGGATGGGAAACACCATGTCGTCGGGGATGAACACGTCCTTGGCGCCGTAATCGATGCTGCCGGTCGCCTGTAGCCCGAGCACCTCCCAGTTTCCGAGAAGCTCGTGGTCCCCGACGGGAGCATGGGCGCAGAGCACGATCACGTCGCCCTTGTCATCCTTGGCGGGCTGCCCCGTGCCGTCGTCCAGCAGAGCCGCGGTGTGGGTAAACGTGGCGTGGTGGATTCCGCTCGCATAGGACCACTTGCCGTTGAGGAGGTAGCCGCCCTCGATCTTCTTCAGCATGCCGGTCGGCGTACCCTGGCCGGAAAAGCGGTTGTCTGTTCCGGGTCCGAAGAGACGGGCAATCGCGGTGTCGGGCAGGAAAGCGGCCGACATCGCGCCGATGCAGGCGTGCACCATCGAGACCCAGCCGGCCGCGCCGCTGTGGTAGGTGATGGCCTCGATGATCTGCAAGCCTTGCGTGGGCGAAAGTTGCGCCCCGCCGATCTCCTCGCCGGCAAAGATATGCGACATCCGGAGAGGCTTGAGCGCCGCGAAGGTCGCGTCATTGAGACGACCAAGCGCATCGTTGTCGGCGGCGTTGGCCTCGAGGATGGGCCCGATCGTCTTCACCTGCTCCAGCAGGGCGGAGAAATCGGTCTTCGTCCCCCAATAACCGGGGCCGTGTTTCACAGGCGCGTTCATTGCGTATCCTCCGTGTTATCATCCTGCGATGCGGTGCATCCGCTTGTTCTGGTGCGACTTGCCGCTGGGGCGACCGGCCCTCTCTCAGCTCTTCACGCTGAGGCTCAGGCCGGCCGATCTCCCGCCAGAAAGTCGCCGATGGCCGTCACCGACCGCGGTGATTCCTGGAAAACGAAATGCCCGACGTCGGGCAGGATCAGGGTCCGTGCCGAGGGGATGCGCCCGGCCCAGAGCGACGCCTGTCCTGCCGGCAGAAGCCGATCCTTGTCGCCCCAAACGATCAGCGTCTCGTTGGGGATGCGGCTGAGCCAGCGCGCGAGGCTGGGATGGCCCATGCCGTGGACCTTCAAGATGCGCTCCAGCCCCTTGCCTTCCTTGTTCCGGGCCGCGAGGAAGCCCTCCAGCGGCGGGCATTCCGGCCCGCCCGGAAAGTAGCGCGCCGCCACCCCGGCCTCGTGACTCAGGTGGGCCGGCAGCAACTCGGGACTGATCGTCGCAAGGTCGGTAGCCGGATAGTCCGGATGATTCAGGCCGGCCGGGGCCACGAGCACCAGGCGCGCGAACCGCTCGCCGGCGAAGACGGCCATCTCGGCCGCCATCCAACCTCCCATCGAGTGGCCGATGAGATGCGGGCGCTCCAGGCCAAGCGCCTGGACCAGACGCAGATTGTGGACCACGACGTCCTGCATGCCCGTGAGATGCGGCGCCTCTCCGCTCTCGCCGAAGCCTGGATGGAACGGAAGGTAGACGCGGAAGCGATCCGCGAGCCCTCGTGCCCAGTCCTGACCCTCGATCGTCGCCGCTCCATGCAGTGCCAGCACCGGCGGCCCGCTGCCGATCACCCTGACCACGGTGCGAACACCGTCGATCTCGTGCGCGATGGTTTCGACCTGCATGATATCCTCCCGCAGCGATCAGTCGGCGGCCGCCGCGATCAGCACCTTGCATTGCGTGGTCCGGCGCCGCAGCGCCTCGAACGTGGTGGGAACCTCGGCCAAGCCGATCCGGTCCGTGATCAAGGCCTGGGGGCGAAAGCGTCCGGGACCGAGCGCCTCGATCGCGGTTTCGAACTCCGCCATGGTGAAGAACACGGCGAACACCACCTGAATCTCCTTCGACAGCGCCGCGAAGGAGTCCCATTCGTCGCCGCCCACGCAGAGGCCGACGCCCACGACCGTGCCGTGCGAGCGAACGAGGCGGCAGGCCTGATCGATCAGCCCTCGTTTGCCGACGCATTCGAAGACGATGTCGGGCGGCCCCCCGGCCCCGTCGCGGAACGTTTCGGCGAGGCTTGGTCCGGACAGGGCGAAGCCGGTCGCCCCGACGGCGGCGGCGCGATCCTCCTGATGGCGGCTGAGGTCGGCGACCACGACATGGCGTGCGCCGAGCCGACGGGCCCAGAACGCGACCAGGAGGCCGATCGGCCCGGCACCGAGCACGAGAACACGCTGACCAGGCTTAAGCCCCGAGCGCAGCACCGCATGAAGCCCGACCGCGACCGGCTCGGCCAAGGCGCCTTCGGCGGCCGGAAGATCGTCCGGGAGGTTGCGACATTGCCGTGCCGCCACGGTGGTGAACTCGGCATAGCCGCCCCCGATCAGGCGCATCTCGCGGCACCAGGCCGGTTCGCCACGCCCGCAGCTGTCGCAATGGCCGCAGCCGCGCATCGGGGCCACCGCGACACGATCGCCTGGGCGGAGCGTGCCGACGTCGCGGCCGCACTGCACCACCTCGCCCGCGAACTCATGCCCAAGAACGTCGCCCCGTCCGAGCCGGAACGTTGCGGGATCTTCCGTCATGTGGAGGTCGGACCCGCAGATTCCGCAGGCCGCGATCCGCAGCAGGACCTCGTCGTCGGCCGGCTCCGGGCGATCCAGATCGCCGAGCCGCAGCGGGCTGCCGACGTCATCGAAAAACGCGGCTTTCATCGCCGATCCTCCAGGAGCTTTCGTCCGGTCGGGAACCAGGGCGCGTCGACGACCTTGCAGATCAGGCCCCAGATGCCGCCGCGGGCGAACAGCGCCATCAGCAGGGTGAGAAGGCCGAGAACCACGAGATAGGTCGGGCCGTACTGGCCGAACCATCGGGTCGGCGAAAAAATAGATCATGGCGCCGATGAGCGGCCCTTCGAGGGACCCCAATCCGCCGACCATGACAATGAAGATCGAGATGTTGGCCCAGTTCGGATTGAATGCGGACGAAGGCGTGATGCGCAGCTGGGCCAGGAAGTAGATCGCGCCGGCAAGGCCTGTTCCGACCGCGGCCGCCACCCAGATCAGGAAGCGCAGCCGGCCCACATTGACGCCCTGGCTGGCGGCTGCGATCGGGTTGTCGCGCATGGCCGAAAGCGCCAGCCCATATCGGGACCGCAGCAGCCGTAGCTGCCGCCGACGGTGATCGAACAGCAGCAGCGCCGAGAGCAGCGACACGCCGAGCGCCCGCTGGCTCGGCCGAATAGCTGGTCATGACACGCAGGCTCATGCCGGCAGCCCGCAGTTGACGTAGCCGAAGATCGAGGTCGGCGAGCCGGAGCACTTCCGCGACCACCCATGTGCCGATCGCGAAATAGGGACCGTCGAGGCGATGGAGGAGGCCATAGGTCGGAACCGCCAGCGATGGCTGGGGCGATCAGGCGAGCAAAACCGCGAAAAAGGGGTTCATGCCCCAGAGCTGGGCCATCACGAAGAGCGCATAGCCGGCCACGCCGATAAAGCCCTGCTGCCCGACCGAGACCAGCCCGGCGTAACCCGCGAGCAGGTTCCACATCTGCGCCACCGCGATGTAGCAGCTCAGACTCGACCACGTCCCGGATCAGGCCGGGGCTGGCCCAGGCCGACATCGACGACCATCGGCGGCGAGCGCGGCGAAAGCCGAGAAGCATCGCCACCGTGCCCGACATGCGTCTGGCGCTGCACCCGGATCGCAGAGGGCTGCAAGGCTTCGCGTGGACCGCCTGCGAGCGTCTCCGCCACGTCACCTCAGCTCCTCCCCAGGAGGCCCTGCGGCCGCAGGGCGAGAACGATCAGGAAGACCAGGTGCCCGGCCAGGATGCCGAAGCCGGGATTGATGCGGAAGCCGATCGACTGGCTGACGCCGAGCACCATGGCGCCGAGGAAGGCGCCCCAGATCGACCCCATCCCGCCGATGATCACCGCCTCGAACGCATAGATCAGCTGGAACGGGCCGTCGGCCGGCGCCACCGTGGCGCGCATGGACTGGAAAACGGCCGCGAAGCCCAGGATACCGACAGCCATGGCCGTGGCTCCCGCATAGACGCTCTGCGGGTTGACCCCGGTCATCGCCGCGGCCTCGACGTCAGCCGCCGACGCGCGCAGCGGCTCGACCGAAGCGGCGTGAAGCGCAGCAGCGCGTCCAGGCCTCCCGTGAGCGCGGTCGCGGTGACCAGCACGATCACCGGCAGCACGCCGACGAACAGCGGACCGAGCGCGAAGGAGGCCTGCTCGATGCCGCCGCTGCCGAGCGAGCGCGGTGTCGGCGGACCAGATCTGCGAGCATCGCGTTCTGCAGCGCGATCGAAAGGCCGAAGGTTGCGATCAGCGAGGGCAGCGGGTCGGCGCCGACGACGCGGTTCAGGATCAGTCCGCTGCAGGAGGCAGCCGAGGCCGGCGCCGAGCGCCACGAGGATGGCCAGCACGGACCAGGGCCCGAGCAGGAATGGCGGCGGCGAGGCTGATCCCGATCAGCGCCAGCAGGATCATGAGGTCGCCATGGCTGATGTTGACGATCCGCATCACGCCGAACATCAGGGCCATGCCGAGCGCATATTGCGCATAAAGCCCACCCAGCAGGAGGCCTTGGACGACGGCCGTCAAGCCACTGCATGAGAGGCTCCGAAATAGGCTTCGCCGATCGCGTCGCGCTGACAGGGCCGCGGACGGTCCCGTCAGCGTGACGCGGCCTTCCAGCATGCAGTAGAGCCGGTTCGAGGCCGATTTGGCGAGCCCGACATCCTGCTCGACCAGCACGATGGCGGTGCCGTGCTGCGCGATCGACGGGATCGACTGGTAGATCTCGCGCACGACCTTCGGCGCGAGACCGAGGCTGATCTCGTCGCAGAGCAGCGAGACGCGGCTGGTTCAGCAGCGCACGGCCGATGGCGACCATCTGCTGCTGCCCGCCCGAAAGCGACTGCACCGGCGCGGATCGCTTCTCCCGAAGGATCGGGAAAGAGCTCGAACACGCGTGTCGAGGGTCCATGCGGCGCCGCGCGAGGGCGCGGCGTGGTCGATGGCCACGCGGAGATTGTCCTCGACCGACATGCCGGTGAAAAGACGGCGGCCTTCGGGGACGATGGCGACGCCGCTCGCGCACCATTCGATGGGGCCGGCTGCCGCCGACCGGCCGCCCTTCGAGGCGCACCATCTCGCGGGGCCACGCGAAGGAGGCCGATGATGGATTTCAGCAGCGTCGACTTGCCGGCGCCGTTGGCGCCGATCAGCGCCACGATCTCGCCGGCCGCGATCTCGAAGTCTACGCCGTAGAGCGCCTGGAAATCGCCGTAGCGGGCAACCAACGCATGGGTGGAGAGGAGTTCGGCGCTCATGCCTCGATCCCCATGTAGACACGTCGGACATCGGGGTCCTGGATCACCGCTGCCGGCGCGCCCTCGGCGATCTTCTCGCCCAAGTTCAGAACCAGCATGCGGTCCGCGACCGCAAGAAGCGCGTGCAGCACATGCTCGATCCAGACGATAGTCACGCCGCTGATCGCGGATGTGCTTGATAAGGGCGACCAAGGCCTGGCCCTCGTCGTCGGTCAATCCGCCGGCGATCTCGTCGAGCAGCAGGAGCTTGGGACTGGAAGCGAGCGCGCGCGCGAGTTCGAGGCGCTTGCGGTCGAGCAGCGTCAGCGAGCCCGCGGAGCGGTTGGCCTTGTCGGACAGATCGCAGTCCCGCAGGATCTCTGCGCAGTGTGCGTAGCTTGCGGCCTCGGATCGCCCGCCGCCGAAGGACGCCGCGACGAGGAGGTTCTCGAACGTCGTCATGCTGACGTAGGGCCGGGGGATTTGGTAGGTCCGTCCGATCCCCATGCTGGCAGCGGCGGTAGGGTGGCTCTCTCATCGAGCCGCTGTCCCGCGAAAACCAGGCTGCCTCGATCGACGACCTGCGTCGCCGCTGACCAGGTTGAACAGCGTCGTCTTGCCGGCCCCGTTCGGGCCGAGGATGCCCAGGACCTCGCCGCGACGAACCTCGAAACTGACGTCGTGAGAGCACGCGCACCGCTCCGAAGGACTTGCCGAGGCCCTCCGCCTTGAGCAACACGCCGTCGGCCGTCATGCTTCACCCAAGTCTCAGGCGGACCAGGAAGAAGCTTCATCGACTGCTCGGGCTGGAACAGCTTGTTGACCGTGTTGTCGACGATCTTGAGATCGTAGGGCCACTTCGACCCCTTCACCCACTGTCCCCCGAAGATCGGCGTCTTCGATACGTTGGGGTGCGGGCCGGTGGAAAAGTCGACCTTTCCGATCAGCGTGTCGAGCTTGGTTGCGACGAGCGCTTCGCCGATTGGCCTCGCGATCGAGCGGATTGGCGGATCGCTTGAGCATGTCAACCGCAATCTCCAGGATGGCGTGGCTGTAGCCGAGCGGCTGCGTCCACTGCTTGCTCTGTCTCGCTTCTCCCACTCGTCGGCGATATCGCGGCTGATCTGGCCGGTGAGCGGTCGATTTGAACGGGAAGGCTGGCGTCCACCAGACTTCGGACGACATGCCGTCGCCGAGCGGTCCGAGCGCTTGGACGCTGGAGGGGAAAAGCAGCGCGGCTGCGACCGTCACAGCCTTCGGCTTGTAGCCCTGCTGCGCGCACTGGTTCACGAACGTCTTGAGGTCGTCGGATAGGTGATGCCGCCGACGATGTCGCAGCCGGCCTGTTTGAAGGCGGTGATCTGCGCCGAGTAGTCGTTCGTGCGCGGCTGGAAGAAACCGGGAACGACGGTCTCGAAGCCGGCTTTCCTGGTCGGCACGGGCAGGCCATAATCGTTGTTGCCCCAAGTCTCGCCGTCGGCATTCTGCGGGAACAGCATGCCGACCTTCCTATTGGTCTGGATCGTGTTCCAGAGGCCGACGAAGGTGTTCAGCGCTTCATCGAGACCCCAGAAGAAGTGGTAGGTCCACTTGAACGGCTTATCCTTTCCGCCGCGCGGCATGATGATCGCCTGCCATGGCGCCCCGGTGGACAAGCAGGGACATTCGTTGAGTTCGGCCTGGTCGGCGGCCGGGTTGACGGTATCGGTCGTCGAAGCCGGGATGAGGAAGTGAACGCCGTCATTCAGCAGAAGCTGGCCTGCCACTTCCCCTGACCGGTTCGGGTCCGACTGGCTGTCGCGCACCAGGATCTCGACATCGTAGCGCCCGGACTTGGTCTCCAGCCCGTTTTTCAGCATGTCCTTCAGCTTCGCGACGGCCCAGCCGTCGGTCTCGCCGAAGGGGGCGAGCGGCCCGGTGGTCGGCGTGATGAACCCGATCTTGATGGTGCCTTTCGTCTGCGCGCGAGCCACCATGGGCGCGCCGAGCGCCGCGGCCGCAAAGCCCGCGCCGACGCCTTTCAGCACCCTTCGACGTGACGGACGCCCGCGTGTCTTTCGATTTTGCATGTTTTCCTCCCTGGTCTTCATTGTTCTTGAAGCTTGGGCCCGTTAGGGCCGCGGCCCCGGTTCGCGGTTCACTTGATGCGATGCATCGATCCCCCATCGATCACGATCTGACTTCCCGTCACGTACGAGGAACAAGGCGAGGCCAGGTAGAGGGCGAGGCCCTTGATATCCTCAGGATCGCCGATCCGGCCGATCAGCGACTGCTTCTCGAACGCCTCACGGTCCGCCGGGATCTTTAAACGCCCGCCGGCAATATTGGTCATGAACGGCCCCGGCGAGATGCAATTGATCAGGATGCCGAAGACGCCGAGCTCCATGGCCATCTGCCGGACGAAGTGATCGACGCCTGCCTTTGCGGGCATGTAAGGCGTGCCGACGATCGCCTCGTTGATCTGCGCCGCGATCGAAGAGGTCACGATGATCCGCCCCCCGCCGCTCGTCTTCATGTGCCGCGCTGCGTGCTTCACCGTCGTATAGACGGAGGTCAGATTGGTTTCGATGACCTTGTCCCAGTGGTGGTCATCGAGCACGTCGATGGCCCCTTCGGGAATGCGTTGACCCTCCGTGGACAGGAACCCTGGCCCGCCATCGATGCCCGCGTTGGCGAAGACCACGTCGATACGCCCGTGCCGCTCCGCGACAGCATCGAAGGCCAAAGCCATCCCGGCTCTGTCGCTCACGTCTACGACCTGGCCCCAGACATCAGCGCCCTTGCGGGCGGTCTCGGCCGCCACGGCCTGAAGCCTCTCGCCATCGACATCGAAGATGCAAACTCGCGCACCGTTGTCCGCCATGACCTCGGCATAGGCACGCCCGATGCCGCTCGCGCCCCCGGTCACGATGACCGACCTGCCGCGCACGTCGAACATCTCCTGCAACGTCGCCATGCTTTCTCCCCCGGGCAACCGCACCTGTGGTCCGACGAACCGAAGCGGCTCTGCCGTCCGATCGTCTGTGCGGGTCGCCTTGCTCCCAAAACGTTCTTGTTGGGGATAGGGGAAGCGAGACAGCCGGCGGTGTCAAATTGGCGCTACGCACCCAAAGCCCAACATCTCAGCGATGCAGCTAAGTGCCGGACCGGAAAGCGTGATTCAATCCACGCCCCCGAGATCTCTGCTCCTTGCGGGCGTAAGATGTTCATGAAATGCTCAAGGCGATTACCTCATTTCGTGAAAACACGGATTGTCGGGGATGAGAACGCCGTCGGAACTGTCGGGTGTGCTCGATCGCGGTGGAAGGCCGACCGTTCGTGATCTCCTGTCCAGTCTCAATTTCAACCCGGTTGACGGGACCATTCGGCTGAACGGCGACCGTGTCGTCACGCAACGAGCCGCCGTCGGCACCGAACTTCGGCGGGAACTCACCCGTGTTCTGGGTCCCCAAGAGGCGCGCATCTTCTTGATCAGGCTCGGCTTCCTGTCGGGACAGTCGGACGCGCGTTTCGTGCGCACGAGCTGGCCACATCTCGATCCAGGAGACGCGTTCACGGCCGGCACGCGCCTCCACACGTTTAGCGGCGTTGTTCGGGTCGAAACGACCTATAATGATTTCGATCTCCGCAAGAAGCGGTTCGCCGGCGAGTTTCGCTGGCACGACAGCGTTGAGGCGGCCGAATTCCATCGCGGATCGCGGTCGACCCAACCCGTCTGCTGGACACAGCTCGGCTACGCGTCAGGCTACGCGAGCGAGTTCTTCGGTCTGCTGATCGTCTACAAGGAGATCGAGTGCGCCGCCCAGGGACACGCTCACTGCCGCGTCATCGGCAAGCCGGCGGACGTCTGGGGCGCCATGGACCCCGACGTGATTCTCTTTCGGGAGAGGATCGCCGGCACACAGGGCCCCCCGTGCGCGCCGTCCCGAAGCTGCGCGCCGCAGATGCTGGACAGCGAACTCTCCGAACTCGATCGCCTGATGCTTGCACCGGTGCGGAGCGATCTCGCCCGGCTGTCCAACACAGCACTTCCCGTGCTGGTCAGCGGCGCGCAGGGAACGGGCCGTCGCCGCCTGGCGCTTCACCTGCACCGGATCTCCGGCGCCTCCGAGAGGCACCTCCGGCAGGTTTTCGGTACGCAGGTCGACACGCAGATGTGCGAGGATATCGCCGGTCGCGGGAAGGTCCGAGACCGTGCCTCAGCCGGCAGTACGATCGTGATCCATGCGGCCGAGGCGATCCCCTCTGCCGTCCAGCCCCTGCTTGCACACGCCATCGCGGACGCTATCCCGAAGGGCGGGCCGCGTGTGATCGGCCTGCTCGGGCCGGACCGCTTTCCCGGCGCGCCCGGGCTTTCGCAGGAGCTTTGGTACACGCTGTCGGCGCTTTCTGTCCGAATGCCGGCGTTCGCGGAGCGCGACGGCGAAAGGGCAGACATCGCCCGCGCAACTCTGTGCATGCTCGCCAAAGCGATGGGCCGGCAGGTACCGCGCTTGGACAAGACCGCGGTGACGGTGATCGAGCAGGCGGCGTGGCCGGGCAACCTGTCCCAGATGCGCAGCGTGCTCGCCGCAGTGCTGGCCGCCCACCCCGATGACAGAGGAATCCAGGGACGGCAGGTGGAAACGGAGCTCCGGCGGCTGTCGTACGATTCGGTCGCGAGCGGCGGAGGCGGACGGGACTTGATCTCCCTGATCAACCGGCAGATGGGCGAAGGGACATTCTCCGTGTCGGCACTCGAGCAACTGGCGTATGAGGCCGCGATGACCCGAACGCGGGGCAACCTATCTGCCTCCGCCCGCCTCCTTGGCCTCACCCGCGCGCAGCTCGCCTACCGGCTCGGCTCCGGGACGGCGCGGGAGGCCCCGGGCGGGAACGAAGCCCTAGGCGCGGGAAATCATGCGACGGATCACTCTCACGTTCGACAACGGACCGTCGGTCGGTGTGACCGAGAGGGTCCTTGAACAGCTCGATCGCCGCAGCATTCTGGCCACCTTCTTCGTGATCGGACGGAAGCTCGACGAGGGCGGCGCCGCGGACGTTGCGCGGGCGGCGCACGAGGCGGGGCATTGGATCGGCAATCACACGCTGACCCACTCGGTCGCGCTCGGCGATCGTCCGGAGGCCGCCTATGCCGTGGAGGAGATCGAGGGCGCCCAGGTCCGACTGTCCGATCTCTCCCGGCCGGAGAAGCTGTTCCGGCCCTACGGCAACGACGGGCTGATCGGCCCCCACTTGTTCAGCCGCGCCGCCATCGACCACCTCCTCTCCGCACGTTACACGACGGTGCTCTGGACCAGCGTCCCTCAGGATTGGCGCGATCCCGCGGGCTGGGTCGAACGCTGCCTGGACCAGGTGAGAACTCAGGATTGGGCGGTGGTCGTCCTGCACGACATCCCCGGCGCTTGCATCGATCGGCTGGGTAAGCTGCTGGACCGGCTCGCCGATCAGGGAGTGCGCTTCGAGCAGGCCTTTCCGGACAATGTCATCGTGACCCGCGATGGAAGCGCGGTGTCGCTCGACCCCTCCTACGTCGCCGACTGAACTTGCTCGTCGAGAAAGCAAACCACCATGGCCCGATTGCCTTACGCAAGCCGCGAGACCGCCCCTGCCGACGCTCAGGCGTTTTTCGACAGGCTTGAGGCCGAGCGAGGCAGGCCGGTCGAGAACATCTTCCTGATGCTTGCGCGCGAGCCGGACCTCTGCGAGGCGGTGCTCACGATGGCCATGGCGCTCCGCAGGAAGACACTGATCGACCGGCGCTTCCGCGAACTCGCGGTGCTCACGGTCGGTCTCGAGACCAAGGCGAGCTACGAGGTGGATCACCACTGGAATGCCGCCCTGGCGGCCGGCGTCGCGCGTGCCCAACTCGACGCGCTGGCCGATTTCGAGACCTCACCCCTGTTCGGTGCTGAGGAACGCGCCGTGATGCGCTATGCGCGCGAGGTCACGACAACGGGAACGACGACGGACGCGACCTGGCTGGCGCTGTCCGGCTTCCTCGACGAGCGGCAGCGCATGGAGCTCGTGCTCACTGTCGCGTGGTACAATGGCGTGGCCCGCATGCTGCTGCCGCTTGAGATTGAGCGGGAGCACTGGTTCAAGCGGCTCTGATCTAGCGTCGCCGTTTAGGGCCGAGCCGGCCGGTTCTCCTCAGGCTCGAGTGACTTGGCAGCGAGCGTGAAGTCCCATTCGACGGACCAGAACGGGTTGGCGGTGCCTAGGGTTGCGGCCTGGGCCGCATCGTCGATGTGCCGGAAGTCGCCAATCAGTGTTTCCTTCACCCCGAACACCGCGTCTTCGGACAAGTATTCGCAATCGGGCGTGAAGATGTGGGTGATCACCGGATCGTATCCGGGCGCCGTCACGATGAAGTGGATGTGGGCGGCCCGATACGGATGTCGGCCGAGCGCTTTCAGCATCTTGCCTACAGGCCCGTCGTCCGGGATCGGGTAATAGCGCGGCTTGACCGACCGGAACCAATAACGGCCCTCCAGCGTCGGATGTGAACACACCGCGCAGGTTGAAGTCGGGCTGCACGCCCTTCTGCTGCACGTCGTAGAATCCATCCTCGTTGGTCTGCCACACGTCGATCGTGGCGCCCGCGATGGGATTGCCGGCGGTGTCGAGCACGCGGCCGGTCACCACGAGCGGCTCGCCCTTGCCATCGAGGCAGATGTTGGCGCCGTGACCGTATCGCGGCGCATCGGGCAGGTAGAAGGGGCCGAGGATGGTGTTCTCCGTCGCGCCGTTCGGACGACGGTGGTTGACGGCGTCGACCAGCATGGAAACGCCGAGCGTGTCGGACAGCAGGATGAATTCCTGCCGCCAGTCGGTGCACATGTGCCCGGTATCGGTCAGGAATTTGATCGCGGCGAGCCACTCCTCATGCGTCGGCTCGATCTCCTTGACGGCCGCGTGCAGGTGCTTGACGACCGCGCCCATCACGGCCCGCATGCGCGGGCTGACATCCGGTCCCATGCGCGAATTGACGACCGCAGCCGAGGTTGCCTCCTCGAAGTAGGGGTGCTTCTCCGATTGCCTGTACGGCTTGGTTTCAACAGTCATCCGTTTCTCCCTGGGGCGACACCTTCCTCGCGTCCGGACGAGAGGAGGTGTCGCCGTAAAGTCGTTGGCGCCGAGGGCTATGCCTGGCTTAGAAATCACACGGTCCTCACCCGGCCTTCGCTGACGCGAAGCCCATTTCTCCTCATTCTGCCGCTGCGCGTTCGCGCTGTTTGACGGGCCGTCCAAGCACCCGAAGCAGCGCGTCTTCGAGTTGCCGGTGTGCGTCCGCCGCCACGGCCTGGGCTCGGAACGCGACGTGGTGGTCGGGGCGGACCAGGACGCAACCCGTCTCACCCGTTTCGCGGATCGCAGCCCAGTCGCCGAACAGATCGGCGGCGTCCCGGTCGGGGCCAATCACGAAACCCTCGACATCGAGATCGTGCTCGCGGGCGATGGTTCGGGCGGCCTCGACCCAGGCCTCGCCACCGATACCGGTCAGCACTGTGAAACGACCGTGCCCGCAGAGGTCCAGGCTCGACACCTGCTGGCCCTGACGCTCGAGCCAGACATGCGGCAGGCGTGCGCCCGGCCAGGTCGTGGCCTGATAGTAGAGCTCCGGATCGCGCGTATAGGCCGGTTCGGGGGTGCCATCCGTCACGATCGCGTCCGACCTGTAGCGCTGGTTCATCTCGACGCCATGCGCGTTGAACTCGTAGCTCTTGTGCGCGATCGCCTGCCGCAATCGCTCCCGCCTTTCGGCTGCCTCGGGCGTCGCGTCCTTGCGCGCCTCCATGTTGCGCTTCATCTGCTCGGGGTCCTTGGTCGACAGCAGGCCGAGGCTCTCGAAGATCGGCCCGAACTCGCCGATCGACTTGTTGGCGCGCTCGACGATCTGCTCCGCGATCGGCGAGCGCTCGACGTCGTAGGTTGCGAGCAGCGACGGATCGGCCTTGCCTTTCAGCACATGCGCGAGCTTCCAGGCGAGGTTGAACGCGTCCTGGATCGAGGTGTTGGAGCCGAGCCCGTTCGATGGCGGGTGCCGATGCACGGCGTCGCCCATGCAGAACACCCGGCCGCGCGTATTCGATTTCGCGTACATGTGGTTGACGGTCCACAGCGAATAGCTGTCGATCTTGATCGGGATCGTCGGGTCGCCGATCAGGTTGTGCGCCACCTCGATCGCCACCTCGTCGGTCATCGCGGGCGGAGGCTCGTTGATGTCGTAGCCCCAGACGATCAGCCACTTGTTCCACGGCCGCACCATGCGCACCAGGCCCATGCCGATGCCGCCGATATTGGCGCCGGGCTGGAGCACCCAATAGAGCACGCTCGGGCGGTGCGCCACGTAGCGGCTGAGATCGGCCTCGAACACGATGTTCATCGAGCCGCCGACGCCCATCTTGCCGTCCATCGGCAGCGCGATGTCTTCGGCCACCTTGGAGCGGCCGCCGTCGGCGCCGATCAGATACTTGGCCCGGATCTGGTAATCGTGACCGGCCAGCCGGTCGCGCACGGTCGCCGTGACGCCATCCTCGTCTTGCGTGAGCGACAGATATTCGGTGTCGAACCGGGCCCGCGTGCCGCGCCGGCAGGCGTTGCCGAACAGGATCGGCTCCATGAGATCCTGGGGCACGTCGCAGATCGTAGTGGGTGAGGAGAGCGTATAATCCGCGAGACGGCTCGGATGATTGCCCCAGGTCAGCAGCCGCCCGAGTTCCTCGCCGGCGAGCGAGGTGCAGAAGACGTTGTTGCCCATCAGGGCCTGATGGGCCCGCTTCTCGTTGACCTCGAACTCGACCCCGAGATCGCGCAGAACCTCCATGGTGCGCTGGTTGGTGATGTGCGCCCGCGGCGTATCCGCAAGCCAGCGGTATTTCGTCACCACCATGTTGCGAATGCCGTAGGTCGAAAGCGCCAGCGCTGCGGCGGACCCCGCCGGGCCCGAGCCCACGATCAGCACATCCGTTTCGATCATTGCGTCATTCCTCCATCTGGGCGGCGTGGAGCTGGTTAATCCAACCCTCGACGTTCGTCCTCGTTCACGGCGACTGAAGCAGGCCCGCGATCATCCGGCCGGCGTCGTCGCATTCGTCGGCAGACACCGTGTGGGGTCGGTCCTTGAAGATGCGGGTGGTGAGGTCGGCGCCCGAGAGGCGCAACCACCGGTCCGTTTCGTGAACGCGGTCCATGGGAATCCATTCGTCGATCTCGCTCGACGCAAGATAGACCGGCGTCCCGGATAGCGCCGGCTGCGGTGCCCAGGCCTTGCCGGGCGGCCCGATCAGCCCGCCCGTGAAGATCAGGGCGCCGGCGTACCGCCGCGGATGGCGGGACAGGTACTCGGCCGTGAGGCATGCGCCTTGTGAAAAGCCGCCGAGGAGAATCCGGCCTGGCGGAACGCCTTCGGCCATCAAATGCCCGACCAGGGTTTCGTAGTGGTCGAGTGCGGCGGAAAGGTCCGGCTCGTTGGCCTCGAGCGGCGCCGTGAAACGTTGCGGATACCAGGTCGCTGCCGTGGCCGCCGGAAATAGGCAGCGCGCCCGCCCGAGTCCCAGCGGCACCGCAAGCGCCTGCATGTCTTCGGGCCGGCCGCCGCGGCCGTGCACCAGGATGGCAACGAGGTCGGTGCTTCCGTCCCCGGCCTGCTCGACAGGAACCTCAGTGTGCATCGGTGTAAGGACCTCCAGGCTTCATCATGTCAGAAGCGGCTTCAGTTCGGCCTGGATGGCCAGCATGCGGGGCAGAACACGTTCCTTAAAGTCCTGCACAGAAACCCGGACCGCCTGTGCGCCAACGTTGAAGGCGGCGAGCACGCGGCCGTTCCCGGCGATCACAGGAACAGCGATCGAGCGGAGGCCGAGTTCGAGTTCCTCGTCGACCACTGCGTAGCCGTCTCGCCGGACCGCCGCGAGTTCGCCCATAAGGTCCTCGACCCCTGTCAAAGTCTGGCTGGTAAGCTGGCGCCGGTCGCTGTGTTCCAGCCGGCTCCGGGCCTCGCAGTCCGGCATCGCGGCAAGGAGGACCCGGCCCATCGAGGCGCAATAGGCCGGGATGCGGCTCCCCACGCCCAAGCTGATAGATACGACGCGCTTCTGCGAGGCTCGGGCGATATAAACCACGTCCGTCCCATCCAAGATGGAGGCGGAGGCGCTTTCGCCTGTCGCTTCAGCCAGGCGCTCCAGGAAGGGCTGGATCAGCGTCGGCAGCGGTGTTGATGCCAGGTAGGCGTGGCCGAGCCGCAGCACCTTGGGCGTCAGCGTGAAAAACTTGCCGTCGTGCTCGGCGTAGCCGAGTTGCGTGAGGGTCAACAGACAACGACGCGTCGTGGCGCGCTCAAGGCCCACGCGTTTGGCGACCTCAGCGATGGACAGGCGCGGCCGTTCGGCGCTGAACGCCTCGATGACAGCCAATCCCCTGGCCAGACCGGTGATCGTGCTCCTGTCGCGTTCTGTCGCGTCCAGCAAGATCGCTTTCCTCCGAGCCGGACAGTGGGCGCTATGCGCACCGATGTCAAGATTGCGCCCTTGACACGATCCCAGGAGAGCGCGACTGTTCAAGGCAATGACGGGTCGAAAAGACCGCCGACGAGTTGGGAGCGGACGCAATGGTGCAGGTACGGGCGGCGACGGGTGCGTCACGGCAGCGCCTCGTGCAAGTCCGCTCTGCCTGACCCGCCGTGCAGCCGTTCATCTACAACGCCAATCCAGGTCGGGTGATCTTCGGATCGGGCACGCTCGGTCGATTGCCGGAGGAGATCGAGCGGCTCGGATTGAAACGAGTGCTGGTGCTCGCCACGCCGCAGCAGGAGGCCGAGGCCGGGCGGCTCGCCGACAGCATCGGCGCGCACGCGATCGGGGTGTTCGCCGGTGCGACGATGCACACGCCGGTGGAGGTGACGGACCGGGCGATGGCGATCGTTCAGGACCGGAATGTGGATGGGCTCGTGGCGGTTGGCGGCGGCTCGACGACTGGGCTAGGCAAGGCCATCGCGTTGCGAACGGACCTGCCGCAGATCGTCGTGCCGACCACCTATGCGGGGTCGGAGATGACACCGATTCTCGGCGAGACCCGGGGCGGCGTGAAGACGACCCAGAGCAGCCCCAAGATCCTGCCAGAACTCGTCATCTACGATGTCGACCTGACGCTCACGCTCCCGGTTCCGCTGTCGGTGACGAGCGGCATCAATGCGGTCGCCCACGCGGTCGAGGCGCTCTATGCCCGCGAGAGTAATCCGGTCATTTCGATGATGGCGGAAGAAGGCATTCGAGGCTTGGCGCGCGCGCTACCGGCGCATTCAGCGGCAGCCCCAGCACGCCGAGGCGCGATCCGATGCGCTCTACGGCGCATGGCTCTGCGGTATCTGCCTCGGCTCGGTGGGCATGGCGCTGCACCACAAGCTCTGCCACACGCTCGGGGGCACGTTCGACCTGCCGCACGCCGAAACCCATACGGCGGTTCTGCCACATGCGGTTCGCTACAACGCGCCGGAGGCGCCCGAAGCGATGGCGCGGGTTGCCCATGCGCTCGGCACCGATGATGCTGCGACAGGCCTTTACGACCTCGCCTCCTCGCTGGGAGCCAACATGGCGTTGCGGGATTACGGCATGCCGCGCGAAGGCATCGCGCGGGCGGCCGACCTCGCGCTGAAGAATCCTTACTGGAACCCGCGCGCGCTCGACCGCGCCGGCATCGAGCATTTGATCGCCTCTGCCTGGGAGGGGGCTCGCCCCCTATAGTCGTCGCGATGTGAAGCGATCTCGCCAGCAAGAACGGGGCGCAAACGGGAGGAACTGGATGAAGAACGAAGTAGTGCCGGACGGTCTGAACCGCCGGCAGTTCATCAAGAGCACGGCGGCCGCGGGAGCGGCGCTGTCGGCCGGTTCGCTGGCGGCCCCGGCGGTGCATGCCGCGACGCCGACAATCAAGGTCGGCTACGTCACGCCGTCGACGGGCCCGCTGGCCGGCTTTGCCGAGGCTGACGGCTTCAACATCGACGCGTTCAAGACGATGATGAAGGATGGGCTGAAGCTCGGCGGCAAGACCTATGCGATCGACATCCAGGTCAGGGACAGCCAGTCGAACCCGAACCGGGCCTCGCAGGTCGCCAAGGATCTGATCACCAAGGATCAGATCAACCTGATGATCGTGCAGTCGACGCCGGAGACGTCGGTGCCGGTGGCGACGCAATGCGAGATCGAGGAAATCCCCTGCATCGCGTCCGGGGACGCCGTGGCAGCCGTTCTTCTTCGGCCGGCAGAGCAACCCCGCCGATCCGCAGCCCTTCAAATACACGTTCGACTTCTTCTGGGGCATCGAAGACGTCATCGCGGCCTACACCAACATGTGGGGCCAGCTTGCCACCAACAAGCAGGTGGGCGGGCTATTCCCGAACGACGGCGACGGCAATGCCTGGGGTGACGCAAAGCTCGGCTTCCCGCCGGTGCTGGACGGCAAGGGCTACAAGATCACCGATCCGGGCCGCTATCAGAACCTGACGGACGATTTCACGGCCCAGATCACCGCCTTCAAGAACGCCAACGCCGAGATCGTGACCGGCGTGGTGCTTCCGCCCGATTTCACCACCTTCTGGAACCAGGCGAAGCAGCAAGGCTTCCGGCCGAAGATCGCCTCCATCGCCAAGGCCATTCTGTTCCCGGTCTCGGTGCAAGGCCTCGGCAAGTCGGGCCACAATCTGTCCTCCGAGGTGTGGTGGAGCGCCAATCACCCGTTCAATTCGTCGCTCAACGGGATGTCATGCCGGCAACTCGCCGATGCCTACACCAGCGCCTCGGGAAAGCCCTGGACGCAACCGATCGGCTTCACGCACGCCCTGCTCGAGGCCGTTGTCGACACGCTCAAGCGCAGCGAGGACCCGACCGACCCCGAGGCGAATGCCAAGTCGATCGGCGCCATCGACCTGCAGTCGATCGTCGGACGGATCAAGTTCAATCAGGACAACGTGCCGCCCTTCGCGCGCAAGAACATCTGCCGCACCCCGATCGTCGGCGGTCAATGGCGGCTCGGCGACGACGGCAAGTTCAACATCGTGGTGGTGGACAACCAGACCGCGCCCGAAGTGCCGCTCGGCGGCAAGATGGAAGCGCTGGCGTGACGTGATGCGGCACCCTCGAGACCCGATCCGAGATCCGATCGTGGATTCCTCCTCCCGCGAGCGGGAGAAGGAAGAGCGTTGATGCTGCTCGCTCTGAGCAATCTCTCGAAATCCTACGGCTCGCTCGTCGTCACGTCCGACGTTTCGCTTGACGTCGCCGAGGGCGAGGCGCTCGGCATCATCGGCCCGAACGGCGCGGGCAAGACGACCCTGTTCGCCCTCATCACCGGGGCTGTCGCGGCCGACAGGGGCAGCATCCGGCTCGACGGCGCGCGACATCACCCGGATGCCGGCGCAGAAGCGCTGCGTGGCCGGGATCTGCCGGTCGCATCAGGTGCCGCAGCCCTTCGAGAAGATGACCGTCTTCGAGAACCTGCTCGTTGCGGCCTGCTTCGGCCGGCAGCAGCGCGAGGCCGCGGCCCGCGAGGCCTGTGGGGACATCCTGGAGCGCACGGGCCTTTTCGGCAAGGCGAACCGCCTCGGCGGGCGCCCTCACCTTGCTCGACCGCAAGCGTCTCGAAATGGCGCGGGCGCTGGCCACGCAGCCACGGCTGCTTCTGCTCGACGAGATCGCGGGCGGGCTGACGGAAGGCGAATGCGCCGAGCTCGTGGCGACCATCAAGGGCATTCACGCCGCGGGAACCACCATCATCTGGATCGAGCACATCGTCCACGCCCTGCTCGCCGTCGTCAGCCGCCTCGTCGTGTTGAACTTCGGCAAGCTGATCGCGGCGGGCGACCCGCGGGCCGTCATGGCGTCGCCCGAAGTCCGCGAGATCTACCTCGGCTCTCCGGTCTGAGCGCGATGGCCCTGCTCGAAACACGCGACCTTCGCGCCGGCTACGGCGACTTCCAGGCGCTGTTCGGGATCACCCTGTCGCTGGATGCAGCGGTCGACGCTCGCGATCATCGGCGCCAACGGCGCCGGCAAATCGACCTTCCTGAAGACGCTGACGGGCCTGCTTCCCGCGCAGCGCGAGTCGATCGTCTTCGACGGCGAGGCGATCGGCGGCTTGCCGGCAGCGGCCATCATGAAGCGCGGCATCGCCATGGTGCCGGAGGGACGGCGGCTGTTCCCCTCCCTGAGCGTCGAGGAGAACCTGCTGATCGGCGCCTGGGGACGCAAGGGGACCGGCCGCTGGCGGCTCGACACGGTCTACGCGCTGTTTCCGATCCTGGCCGAGCGCCGGCACAATCCGGGAACGGCGCTGTCGGGCGGCCAGCAGCAGATGGTCGCGATCGGCCGCGCCCTGATGTCGAACCCGCGCCTGCTTCTGTGTGACGAGATTTCGCTCGGTCTGGCGCCGGTCGTCATCCGCGACATCTACGCGGCCCTGCCGGTCATCAAGGGCGAGGGCACGAGCATCGTCGTGGTCGAACAGGACGTGGTGAAAGCCATGGAGGTCGCCGACCATGTCGTGTGCTTCCAGGAGGGGCGGATGACCCTCGAGGGCGCCCCCGCGGCGCTGACCCGGGACGCCATCCACCACGCCTACTTCGGCGAGGCCGGATGATGACGCTGGTCGACGTCGTCCTCCAAGGTGCGCTGCTGGGCGGACTTTACGCGCTCTTCGCCGCAGGCCTGTCCCTGATCTTCGGCGTCATGCGGCTCGTCAACCTGGCCCACGGCGACATCATCATCTTCGCGGCTTTCCTGATCCTCGCCATTGGCCAGTGGCTCGGTCTCAGCACCTTCGGGGCGGCGCTCGTGGCCGTGCCGGTGCTCTTCGTCCTCGGCTACCTCCTTCAGGTCGCTCTGCTCAACCGGGTTCTCGGGCGCGACATCCTTCCGCCGCTGCTGCTGACCTTCGGTCTGTCCATCATCATCCAGAACGGCCTGCTGCAGGGCTTCTCGGCCGACAACCGCCGGCTCCCGGCGCCCGCCATCGAGACCGCCTCGATCCCGCTCGGCGGCGGGCTCGCGGTCGGCATCGTGCCGCTCCTGACCTTTGCCACAGCCGTGGTCGTCATTCTGCTGCTCAACGCCATCTTCTATCGGACGCCGCTCGGGCGCGCCTTCCGCGCCGTATCGGACGACCCGACCACCGCCCAGCTGATGGGCATCGACAATCGGCGTCTGTTCGGGATCGCAACGGGTCTTGCGCTGGCTGTGGCGGCGCTGGCCGGCCTGTTCCTCGGCATCCGCGCCAACTTCGATCCATCGATCGGGCCGGCCCGGCTGATCTATGCCTTCGAGGCCGTGATCATCGGCGGGCTCGGTTCGTTCTGGGGAACGCTGGCTGGCGGTGTCGTGCTGGGGGTGGCGCAGACAGCGGGCGCGGCGCTCAATCCGGAGTGGCAGATCCTGGCCGGCCATCTCGTGTTCCTGCTCATTCTGGCCGTGCGTCCGCGCGGGCTGTTCCCACGCGCGGTGGACTGAGCCGATGAGCTTTGCCAGCGACCGCGCCCCGCGGCATCCAGAGCCGGCATCCGCGCGCTTTGCGGTCCGCACGCGCACGCGGCTCTCAACGGCGGCCGCCGCGCTGGGCGGGCTGGCCGTGATCGCAATGGCGGCGGCGCCGTTCTATGCCGACCGCGGCCTGTTGCAGGACCTGTTCTTCATCCTGACGCTGTTGTCCCTGGCGCAGTTCTGGAACCTGCTGGCGGGCTTTGCGGGGCTGGTCTCGGTCGGCCAGCAGGCCTTTGTCGGTCTCGGTGCTTATGCGCTCTATGCCCTAGTGATCCACGCCGGCCTCGACCCGCTTCTCGCCTTGCCGCTGGCGGGCCTCGCCGCGGGGCTGGTGGCCTGGCCCGTGACGTTTCTGGTGTTCCGGCTGCAAGGCGCCTATTTCGCCGTGGGCACCTGGGTGGTGGCCGAGGTGTTCCGCCTGCTTCTCGCCCAGGTGAAGAGCCTCGGCGGCGGCACCGGGACCGCGCTCCCCAAATCCGCAACCAACGACTCCGCCATGCGTGACCTCCATCGCGCAGCTGCTGCACATCCGGAACACGATTGCGCGCGACGTGTCAGCCCTTTGGCTCGCCCTGATCGTGGCCGTCGGCACGATCGCGCTCGTCTACGGCGTGCTCCGCTCGCGCCAGGGGCTCGCGCTCGCGGCGATCCGCGACAACGAGGGCGCGGCGCGGAGCATCGGCGTCGACGCGTTCCGGGCGAAACTGTGGGTCTTCGTGGTCGCGGCCTTCGGGACCGGTCTTGTCGGTGCGCTGATCTATCTGCAAAAGGCGCGCATCTCGCCTGACGCGGCCTTTTCGCTGCTCGACTGGACCGCCAACGTCATCTTCGTCGTAATCATCGGCGGCATCGGCACCATCGAGGGTCCGATCGTTGGCGTGCTCATCTTCTACCTGATGCAGAACTGGCTTGCCGGTTTCGGGGCGTGGTACCTGATGCTGCTCGGCGGACTGGCGATCGCCGTGATGCTGTTCTGCCCGCGCGGCCTGTGGGGCACGCTGGCGGCCCGGTTCGACATCGCCCTGTTTCCTATCCAGCGACGCCTGTCGGCCACGACGGCAGACGAAACCGGCTCACCCTAGCAAGGAGGACACCATGCCGATGGACAAGAACTACGTGTCGGGCATCCACCACGTCACGTCATGCGTGGCCGGCGCGCAGGAGGACATCGACTTCTTCACGCAGATCATCGGCCAGCGGATGATCAAGCAGACGGTGCTGTTCGACGGCAAGACGCCGATCTACCACCTCTATTACGCCAACAAGAACGCCGAGATCGGCACCGTGATGACGACCTTTCCCATGCGGCAGACGGGGATCAAGGCGCGCAAGGGAACCGGACAGGTTGCCGTAACCTCCTATTCGGTCGCCGAGACGTCGCTCGATTTCTGGGCTAAACGGCTTGAGGCCTATGGCGTGAAGAACGGCGGTGTCGGCAAGCGCTTCGGCCAGTCCAGTCATTCACTTCGAGCACCCGGCCGGCCTGGAGTTCGAGCTGGTCGGCGATGATCGCGACGCGCGCGACGGATGGACCACGGACGAGATCGAGGAGAAGAACGCCGTCCGCGGCTTCAACTCCGTGACCATGTCGGTGCGGGACCGCATCGAGCAGGAGCGTTTTCTCGTCGATGCCATCGGCTTCCGCAAGACCGAGGAGGACGAGCGCTACCAGCGCTTCGAGATCGCCGATGGCGGCCCCGGCAAGACGCTGCTGGTGCGCCACGACCCGGAGACGCCGCAGGGCAGCTGGATTTTCGGCGAGGGCACGGTGCATCACGTGGCCCTGGCCGTGAAGGACGATGCCGAGCAGGCCGAATTCCGCGACTACGTGGTCGGCCTCGGCTACACGGACTGCTCCGAGTCGAAGGACCGCAATTACTTCCACTCGGTCTACTGCCGCTCGCCCGGCGGCATCCTGGTCGAGTTCGCGACCTGCGACATCGGTTTCGCGGTGGACGAGACGGCCGAAGAGCTCGGCCAGACGCTGCTGCTTCCCCCGTGGTTCGAGCCGCGCCGCGCCGAGATCGTCGCGCCGCTCGAGCCGATCAGGGTGCCGCAGAAGCGGGTTGCCTGAGAGCGACGGCCTCTCACCCCGACAGAAGCACGCGGCACGGCGGGCCCTACCGCCGCGCTCTCTCGGACCAAGTGTGAAGCATGAGCCAGCACCCCGTCATCATCAGCGTCGCGATCACCGGATCGGTGCCGCGCAAGTCGGACAATCCCGCCCTGCCGGTTTCGCCGGCCGAGCAGATCGAGTCGACGCACGAGGCCTTCGAGGCCGGCGCGGCGCTCGTCCACGTCCACGTCCGCAACGACGACGAGACGCCCTCGTCCGACCCGGAGCGGTTCCGGCAGGTGCTGGACGGCGTGCGCAGGCACTGCCCGGGCATGATCGTCCAGTTCTCGACCGGAGGGCGCGGCCGGAGCCCGGCGGAGCGGTCCGCGGCGCTCGAGTTCCGGCCCGACATGGCCTCGCTGTCGACCGGCTCGGTGAATTTCCCCTCGATCGTCTATGAGAACCAGCCGCCGCTCGTGAACGAGCTCGCCGGCAAGATGAAGCGATTCGCGATCAAGCCCGAGATCGAGATCTTCGACCTGTCGCATATTCACGGGGCCAAGCGGCTGGTCGACGAGGGGCTGATGGACCGCAAGGCGCACCTGCAATACGTGCTCGGGGTCAAGAACGCGATGCCGGCCGAGCGGCGCCTGCTCGAGATCCTGGTCGAAGAAGGTCGCCGGGTGCTTCCCGACGGCACCTGGACGGCGGCCGGCATCGGCCGGCATCAGACCGAGGTGTCGCGGTTGGGCCATCGCCATGGGCGGCCATGTCCGCACCGGCCTCGAGGACAACATCCGGATCACCAAGGACCGGCTCGCGCGGAGCAACGCCGAACTCGTCGAGATCGCCGCCGACGCCGTCATCGCAGGCGGACGATCCGTCGCGACCCCGGCTGTCGCGCGCGTTCTTCTCGGTCTCGACGTAGATCCGGTCCCGTTTGAGCAAATCCGGGCGGAATTGGATGCCGCCTGCCTTGCTCCGCACCGCCCGCTCCAGGATGGGTGCATCTCGCCGAAGCTCCTGCGGCGAGATGGTCTTCCACAAAGGCGGCAGCGCCTCGCGCCGCCTCTATGGACTGTGACGACAGGGGCGGAGTCACGCCGCCAGGGCTGAACGTACCGCCCGGACAGCGGCCAATGCCTGGCGTGTGCGGCCGACGTCGGTGAACACCGGCCAACTCGAGAGCTTGACGGCCGCGAATTCGGCATCGGGGTCGATGTAGATCAACTGGCCAAAAACGCCGCGGGCCATATACGCCGTGCTCCCGACATCTTCGATCCAGAACTGGTTGTGGTAGGCGCCGTTCGGAAGCACGGCGCGATATGACGCTCCGAAAACGTCGTGTCGACCCCGCGGGATGTCCTGAAGCCAGGTCGGTGACACGATCTGCAGGCCGTTCGGCTCTTCCGCGATTGAGGTGCAGCAGGGCGAAGCGCGCGTAGTCTCTCAGCGTGGCGTTGAAGCCGCCGTCGGCAAGAGCATAGCCGGAGGGATCGACCGTGAAGCAGGCGTCCGCCTCCGCGCCGATGGGCTGCCAGAGTTCGCGGCTCACGAGGTCGGCCAGCCCGAGGCCGGAGACGCGCTGCATCACGAAGGCGAGCACGTCGGTTTCGATCGAGCGATACGCGAAAGCCTCGCCATGCGGGCGTTCGGCCTGAGTCAGGGACAGGATGAGGTCCCAGACTGTTTTGGGCCAGCTCGGGTCATCGCTGTGCTTCCATCCGGCCGCCACGTCCAATCGCGCCATCTGCGAATCCAACGCCGTGTAGGTCTCGTCGAACACAACCCCACTCGTCATATCGAGGACGTGCTGGACGGTCGCGCCGCGGTAGGCGGTCGCGTCGAGCTCGGGAAAGATAGTGGGTGACCGGCGCCGCAGGATCGACAGAGCCGCGCTCGATCAGGATGCCTGCGACGATGCCGACAATGGATTTGGCGACCGATTGTGACAGATGCAGGCTGCCCGGGGACATGCCGTGGTACCGCTCCGCGACGACGTGCCCGCGATGAAGAACCAGGAACCCATCGGTTTGGCTCGATGTGAGGAAGGCGCCGACCGTCTCGCGCTGTCCATCGACTTCGAATGCAATCTCGTCGACCGGCTGATGAGCGGCAAGCAAGACGCTCGGTGGGCCGGAACCGCGCCGGACCGGGGCGGTGGGCAGCAGGTCGGCGACGTGCTGGAACGTGCGTCGGTTCCAGGGTGCGCGATCCCACGCGTTTTTAGGGACCATGGCTCCGTCCGGCAGAGCGAAACAGGGTGTACCGGAACCACTCACGCTTCGTGATCCTTTTGCTCGAGGCGATTGCTTCTGCACCGCAGACCGGCTGGCTTCCTGCAGCTTGGTACGTCACGGAAGCACTGGCTTACGCCAGTGCCGCAGCCCATGTCGCCACCCGATCAGCCATGGCGAGCAAGTGGTCGGCCGCGGTCAGGCCGGAAACGGCCTTGCGGGGCCTGAGGTCGTGGTCGCCGTCTTCGAGCCACAGAATCTCGATCGCCCGCGAAAGCGGGTAGGTCGAAACCTCGTCGCGCGTGCCGAACGGATCGCGGGTTCCTTGCGCGATCAGGGTCGGCGTCCTGATCTCGGTCAAATGTGCCGTGCGCAACTGGTCCGGCTTGCCGATCGGATGAAACGGATAGCCAAGACACAACAGTCCGGCGATCCGTCCGGAATTATGGAGCTGATCGGCGATCATGCTGGCCACGCGCCCGCCCAACGATTTCCCACCGATGACGAGGCAACCGGTCGCGGTCAGCGCATCGATTGCGGCGATGTATTCGGCTGTCAGCATGTCCGCCCGCGGTGGTGGCTTTCGTCCGGCCAAGGTTCGGCGCGCGGCCATGTAACCGAACTCGAACCGGACGACCCGGAGGCCTGCGGCCGCGAGCGCCTTCGCCATAGCGGTCAGGGACGCGGAATCCATTGGCGCTCCCGCGCCGTGGGCCAGCAGGACGGTGACGGAAGCGCGCTCTGGGCCGTCGAGCTGAAAATCCGTCATCCACCCACTCGCTCCTGACGATGGTCCCAATCAGCGCGTCGTCGACCGCGAATTCCGTCCTGCGCCATGTTTGGGACGGCGCTCATCGGATCGTTCTGTTGTAACGCGTGCCCCAGGCCTGTCTGATCGTCCGTGTACTCTCCTCGTCCCACGTCTTGCGGTGCGATTTGATGCATTGGATCGCGCGTTCGGGATGATTGTCCGTCGTCAGCGATTTGATCTCGATCCATCCCCGCGGCGAGTAGATTTCGTTCATGAGCAGCAGACACGGCCGATATTCTCCACCGAACAGCAATCGGCCCGGCAGGGTTCCGAGGCCTTTGAAGAGCTCTCGTGCCACGGGGACCCGCTCTTGATGGCCGCGCTTCCCCAAGGGCGCGAGTTCGATGCTCTGGGCATTGAAGATGTCCTCGGTGATCATCTCCACGAGCCCCTCGAGCAAGCCGGGCCCGAGGATCGGCCAAACCGTGCTGTGCTTGTGCCTGCTGTCGTCTGACCGGCCAGGCTTGTGAGAGCAAAGGTGCACGAGTTCATGCACAGCGAATCCGAGCGTCGTCGTTCGCGAATTGATGCCGAAGAATTCCTTCAGGAAGACCTGTCCGGTTTCCTTGTTGGTGATTCCGGGAATGTGCGTGAGATCGCCACTTTCTCCGGCCCGCGCAGCGGCGACCGCAAAGGCTTTGTCGTCCACGACTTGGAATCGATCAGCTGGGGCTTCTGCTTTTCGTTTCAGTCCAGTCGATCAGGCGCTGCCATGGCGATGGTCCCGTGAGGACCGCGAGCACGTCATCCAGGTCGTCTTGATAGATGCGGTCAACGGCGGACTTGTAGGTCTGCACCATGCGATCTCTCCGATGCTGATCGGATCGTCGCCGCACTGACGGCCACCGCCCTGCGGCAGCCGGCAAGAAATCACGAGGATGTTTCAGCTGTGGGTCGGACTCTACGCTCGATGCCGAGCGGGGAGGCTTGCTTATCACGGGTGTAGCTGGGCTCGCATGTCGCATCGCGCCCCCCCGGGTCGGCCCGAACCTTCAACAACGCGGCTCGGGCTGGATGGAGGCGCGATTGGTGTCGTTTGCTCAGCCGAGCACGACCACCTTGGTTCCGAGCGGCGCTCGCGCATAGAGGTGGACGATATCCTGGTTGACCATGCGGATGCAGCCGGACGACACCTCGGTCCCGATGGTCTCCGGCTCGAGCGTGCCGTGGATGCGATAGCCGAGATCCCGTCCGTCGCCGAAGAGGTACATGGCGCGGGCGCCGAGAGGGCTTTGCGGCCCGCCAGGCACGCCCATGCCCCGGGCTGTGCGGACGAGTTGCGATCGGATCTCCGGCAACCTCGCCACCATCTCGGCGGGCGGGATCCAATCGGGCCAGTTGCGCTTCATGTTGATCTGGGCGCGGCCTGACCAGGCGAAACCCTCGCGCCCGACACCGACGCCGTAGCGCGTTGCCCGCCTTCCCGCTTCGACGAAATAGAGCTGCCGCGCCGCGGGATCGACCACAATGGTGCCCGCTGGTTCAGAACCGGGATAGGCGACCTCCTGTCGAAGAAAGCGGTCGTCGACCTGGTGGAAATCGAAGGCGCGGATCGGGAATGCCTCGCCTTGATAATCCCCATAGACGGCGGAATAGTCGGGTCGCTCGATCGTGTCGCCGCCGCGGGTTCCGACTGGCTCGAACGCGTCGAGACCACCGATCGACGGCAGGGTGCGACCGCCGCATCCTGCAAGCAGGGATGCACCGACGGAAATCCCCGCCGCGAGGATGCTTCGCCGACTACCACGCATGATGAACCAATCCTTTCCAGGCAGGCGGTCACCCTGCGGGCGTATGGTTAAGAGTGCCTTTCCCCAATGGCACATTGCCTCGCCCCTTTCGGTCCGCTCGGGATCAGTGACAGTCACCGGACACGCACAAACAGGCGTGGACAATCGTCTCACCTGCATTGACTTGACCCCATCGATCAGGGTCGCGGCGGTCAAAATGATTCGCAAACCAATTCGAGGCATGCTTCATTCGGTCCGGAATGGAGCGATCCCATGTCGACCACCATCGTCCTGTTCGAGGATGCCGAACCTTTCACCGACCTCAACTTCCCGATCACCTTTCGGGCTCTGATCGACTACAGCGGCATCGATCGATGGAGCGTCGAAGCCTTCGATGCTCAGGGCGCTCAGGGCGGGTGGGTCCAGATTCCGCGCGACCATGCGCTTTGGCCGGTGTTCGACGCCTACCTGCGCTCACCGGCCGGTTTCGACACCGTTGAAGGTCAGATCGCCGGCGAGACCGAGCACGACGTCTACTGGCCGGCGCCGGCCGGCTCCTATTCTCACGCAGCGGAGTAAGACGCGCGTGTCGCTTGCAGAGGCCCGGGCCAATGCGGACCTCGACCCGGCTCAGAGAGTGGACGACCTTCTGCGCGAACTCCGGCGTCTGCGCGAGCGCGTCTTCGAGATGGAAGTCCGAGGCGATCCACCGGACGAGGCAGAGCACGTTTTTTCCCGCCTCATCGTTGCCGTCGGCGCGGTTCTACAGGAACCCGCTTTCTAGAATTGTTGCACCAGCGTAATGCGTCAGGGGAGTGGGTTCATGGCAGCAAAGGCAAAGCTCGCTGGACCGCGGCACTACAAGAACATCACCACCGAAATGAATGGACGTGGCTATAGCGGCTCCTTTTATCTGGAAGGCGGATCGGTCCACGTCGGCAGCGCCTATGGCTCAAAAAGCGCTCCGTTGAACGCCGCGGCGCCTTACGCCCTCGCCCATATACTCCTCGACCAGATCGTCACGGAAGCAGCGCGGCGAAACGGCCAGGCCCCGGCCTCACGCAGGCTCGCCGGACGGTAAGCCTCAAGGTCGCCGACCGGCGCGCTCGGACCGCGGTTCTCACCGATGCCGTACCGAGTGACCGATTTGGTTGGCCCAGAGATCGCGTCCGGCCCTGTGACGAACGTCGCATCCCTCGTATAGGCTGGAGCGGGCCATCCGGCCGAGCGAAGGCCGGACTGACTTTGGATTCCCTCGATCGGAGTTGTTCCGTGCCGATGCTGCGTCGCTCGCCCTACCACCACCGCTTCGTGCAACTCGGGGCCGAGTTCGTCGAGCGCATCGGCTTTGCGGCGCCGTTCGTGTTTTCCTCGACGGAGGAGGAGCACCGCGCCACCCGCGAACGGGTCGGCCTCTTCGACGTGTATTATCAGGTCCCGATCGAAGTTGCGGGAGCGGACGCTGAAGCCGTGCTGGACCGGTTGTTGGTGGCCGACATCCGGCGACTCCCGGTTGGTCGGGTCGTCTACGCGGCGCCCTGCAACGAGCAGGGCGGCATGATCGACGATCTGACCTGCTTCCGGCTTGAGCCGGACCGGTTTTGGCTGGTGCCGACGCCCAGCCGGGTGGACGCGGTGCTCGCGGCGGTCCGGCGCGAAGCGGCAGGCCGCCACACGGTCGTGACGGCGCTGGGCTACAAGAACGCCTATCTTTCGGTTCAGGGTCCCACCTCCCGCACGCTGCTGCAGCCGCTAACCGCGACAGACCTGTCCGACACGGCACTCCCGTATTTCTCCTGCGTGACGGGCACATTGGCCGACACACCGATGCTAATCTCACGCACCGGCTACTCCGGCGAACTCGGGTTCGAGCTGTTCTATCCCAGCGAGTATGCCGAGCACATACTGGACACGCTGCTGGCGGCGGGCGCTCATCTCGGTGTCCAGCCGTGCGGATTGGGCGCCCTCCGGAGCCTGCGGATCGAGAAGCGCTATCCGCTCTACGGTTTGGACCTCGACGAGACCACGACGCCCATCGAGGCCGGACTGGGTTGGACCGTGAAACTCGGCAAGCCTGACTTCGTCGGCCGCGCTGCACTCGACCGGCAAAAGCAGGCCGGCGTCTCGCGCCGGCTGGTGCTGCTGCTGCTCGCGCCGGCGGACCCCCTGCCCCCTGTCGGTGCAGCGGTAAGCGCAGCCGGAAGCTCCATCGGCCGCGTCACATCGGCCGATCGAGGCCACACGCTCGGCCGAACCCTGGCCATGGCTTACGTCGCCCCCGCCCAGGCGGTCGACGGACAGGTCGTAGCCGTGGAAACGGCGGACGGTCCCGTGTCGGCCACGGTGTCCACGCGCGCGGCTTATGACCCAGAAGGGGCGCGCGTGCGGATGTAGGTGTGCCGGACATAGCCTTGGACACGGTACTGCGAACCTGGTTCAAGACGCGCGGGCAGGCACAGGCACAGGCGCTCAGCGCGGCTCAAGAGGCTTCGCCGCCGCCCCGCGGGATATAGGCGCAGTAGCCGTAGCCGGTGTTGGTCTGCGGCCGCGACGTGCAGATGTGGCATTGCGCATCCTGCGACGGCAGGACGTTCTCCCTGAAAAACGTAACTCCGGTCGGCAGGAACGTCACGCTTCCGCCCGCACCGCGCTTCAGGTCAAGACATGAGACCGGATGGCAGTCGCTCCCGGAGCAGCAGCGCGTATCATACCAGGAGTGAGCGCAGGCTGGCGACGCATACAGCACCGCAACGAGGAGCACGAAACGGAAGCTCATCAACGTACTCGCCCTTGTCGGCCTGGCTGCGCGCGGTCACCGGAATGTCGAGTTTAGCCCCTACCCGACCATGGACGCCATCAAAGACCCGCCCAAGGTAGAGGTACCGCGCCCTGGTCTGCGGGCGAGTTGCCGGACCAAACATCTGCGAGATGAAAAATTTAGATCGAAGGTCGACCGCTTCCCAAGACGGCACTGCTCCCCTATAAGTCCATGCCGCTTCGATGCGGTGTGTGCGGGCGTAGTTCAATGGCAGAACGGCAGCTTCCCAAGCTGCATACGAGGGTTCGATTCCCTTCGCCCGCTCCAGCACTTAGCTGGTCACGTTCCTCAATTTGATCTTCCCCCTAAATAGTGGACAGGATTAAGTCGCTCGACGTTCGGCCTCGGTTGGGCTGAGATAGCCCAGAGCCGAATGCAAGCGATGGGAATGTAGAACCCTTCGATGTAGCCGAACAAATCGCGTCGGGCGTCGGCCCGTGTCGGTCTTTGGCAAGCTTTCTGTCGCGCGCCCAAGCCGAGGCGATCCCGCATCTCACCAGCCGCAACAGCAAGGCCGTGAAGGCGGAGACGAGGTCGATGCCGCTTCCGCTTTTCGGAGGCCACCCATGATCGCCGCGCTATTATCGGAGGCCGCGCTTTTTGAGGCCAGATTCGAAAACGGTCTGGCATCCGGGACTGAGCCGCGCCTTGTTGGTTCGCATGCAGCTCAACAGCGCGTCTTCATCGTTTCCGGCACTGGAACACAGCTGGCTGGCATCGCCCTCGCAGGCGGCCTTCTCCTCGGCCGTGACGTGGTATTTGTCGGTCTGGGCAAGCGTAACGCTGCTGCAAATCATGATGTCAGCGATCATGGCGATCGCGGCGATGCTCTTCATCGTCCTGCCTTCTGTGCCTGGACCAGGCCACAACGGACGGTCGCGACAAATCGATCCTGGCAATCTCGCTCACAATTGTTTGGACCTGACTTTCGGGACAAGCTTTGACTTGTCGCAACGCCGATCTGTCGTCGACAACGGCCAGGATGCGGAAACGCCGGCCGTCGGTCATCTGGTCGGACACGAAGTCGAGGCTCCAGCGCTCGTTCGACTGCCGCGGCACATCGAGCGGCGCACGCGTGCCGATTGCGCGCTTGCGTCCGCCCCGCCGACGCACCGTCAGCTTCTCCTCCCGATAGATCCGCTGCACGCGCTTTCTGTTGACCGCGTGCCCCTCGCGCCGGAGCAGGACATGCAGGCGTCGATAGCCGAACCGCCGCCGCTCCTCCGCCAAGGCCTTTAGCCGCTGCGCGAAGCACACCGTCGTCCGGCTTGCTCGACTCGATAGCGGGTGCTGCTGCGATCGGCCCCGATCACCGCGCAAGCCCGCCGCTCGCTCATCTCGTAGGTCGCCTGCAGGTAGGTCACGGCTTCCCGCCGCCCCGCAGGCGTCACCACTTTTTTCCCAACAAGATCCTTCAGCGCCGACATTGTCGAGCATCGCCTCCGCCAGCAGCCGCTTCAGCTTGGCGTTCTCGGCCTCGAGGCCCCGCAGCCGCTTCGCCTCCGACACGTCTAGCCCGCCGTACTTGGCCTTCCAGGTGTAGAAGCTTCGCTTCGCTCATGCCGTGCTTGCGGCACAGCTCGGCGACCGCCAGCCCCGCTTCCTGCTCCTTCAGGATGCCGATGATCTGCTCTTCCGAAAACCGTGACTTCTTCATCCGTTCGTCCCTTCATAGGGCCGAACTCTAGCAATGCGTGGAGGAGGTTCCGGGGGTCACGTCTGGCTCACTGGGCGGCTCAGAGGGCCATAGGCGCGGCACGGCTACGAGACGGCCGCATTCGTGCAAGTCTACGAGAGAGCCGCCATCTGCGGCTGCTCATCCGTGGACTTCACGCGGCCCAAGGTCGACAGCAGATGCGATTGTGCTGGTGACTAGGCATCCTTGCGCGCACGGAGCTCGACGCCATACGTCCCGTCATCGGGCATCTCGACTTCGACCTGCTTTGCAATGTCCTCGGGACAGGCGGATCTTAGCGCCGACGGGAATGAAACAAAGCGGCGTTACTTGGCTCACCGCCTGAGGACGCGCTCACAGCAGTGGCAGCCTGCACCGCCGAACGGGTATGAGAATCGGTCCTTGATTCGGAAACCCGAACCCGACAAATTCCCGAGATTGCTGATTATTTTGTTCCGAGAGCGCAATGGCCTTGAAGTCCAAGCTGTTCGCGGGTGACCCTCGCATCCAAGCCATTGCCGACTCGGACAGCGAACACGTCAAAGCGGGCGACCGAGGCGAACACGTCCGCAAAATTCAGCTGGCGCTGAATGCCATCGAGACGTCCGGGTTGAAGGCCGACGGCAGTTTTGGCCCGGACACGGCGACAGCGGTCCTCCAGTTCAAGACCAAGCGGAACATCGTCAACCGGGCTTATCAGACGTCGGCGGACGCGATCGTCGGAAAGCTCACGATCGTGGCTCTCGATGACGAGCTTTGGGATTCGAAGCCTGTCACCGGCTCGACATTCCTCCGCGTCATTGCTCCGACCCGACCGAGAGGGCCGAAGAAGCGACATGCCCTCGACAACCGAGCTGTGTTCACGGTCGGCTCGAGTGGTTCTGGCGTGCGAAGCGCGGGTGGTGCCCCACAACTCTCGTCGAACCGGCTTGAGATTGTCAGCGGCCAAACTGGTGTGATCGAGGTCAACAACGCGAAGGGCGGTTGGATCGAAAAGTCGGCCTTCTGTTTTGCTACAGTCAGAGATTCAGACACGAAGCTGGAGACGAAGTCGATCTCGCTCGAAAAGCAGACGTTCGAAATTCTCGGCGGCCAGCCTCAGACGACCAGGATATTTTTTAAAGTGCAGCGAAAGCTGTTCGGCGATCCAGAAACAACGGTACTCATCGTTGTTGTCCACAACTTCATCGATCCCAACATCGTTCCGACGATCACCCCACACGATCACAAGCCGGTCGCTGACTGGGCCGCCCTTCTCGCCGTTATCGAACAGCCGACCGACGATGCGACCGGTAAAATCTTACACAACCTATGCAAGCTGAAAGCAGATCCGGAGGTTTTCGTTGAAGCTGGCGGCGCTTTCCTCATTCCGTATCGGCATGCAAAGCACCATTACAACTGGTACCTCACGGCGGGACATGGCGCGGACATTATTGAGAACGACAACATTGAAGAATGGGTCGACGATGACGCCAACTTGCGGGACAAGGTTGCCGGTGTGATACGCGAGAACTTCGCCAGAAAGAGCTTCTTCTTCGCTGTAAATTGGACAGTCGATCTCTACAAGAGTATGGATTTCAGAAATACGTTCGGAGGCATCGACAAGCTATTCATCGGCTACAACCTTGACGCTCAGACTGTGACGATATCATTCCGGGACATATACGAGTGGCATCCGGTTCGCAAAGGCGTCAATGACCTGCACGACGACGACGACATCAGAAACACGAACTCTCTTCACGCCGCGCTTGTGCAGATGAAGCTCAAGGGCGCCGCCGACTTCTGGATGGTGGGTACGGCGACCTTTCCCATGTCAAAGTTTGGTTTGAACCTGCCGAAGGTTGACGCCGTTCCGCTGTAGAGGCATCTGTTCCTATAGTCGCAATCACGTCCGCAAGAACCTGAACCGTCCAGGGATCGCTTCGGGCGGTCTTTTCCGCGCCGGATCGGGCCAAAGTGCAGCCCGGCCCGATCCGGCTTTGCCCCGACGCGGCGAGCCAGCCCGGTCGACGAACTAACCTATGCGATTGGGGCCGGCTACGTCACCCGGCCGAAAGGTCGCGGCTCTAGGTGAGCTCGCTACCCAATGCCGGCACTGCGCCCGAGCATCGTCACAGAGTCCAGTGCACCGTACGGTACGGTGACGGAGTAACCTCATCTTCAACCATGCCTTGGTCCTGTCACTCTATAGCTGTAGCAAGCTGGCGTTAGGCATGGCGTTCTTCGAAATGGCTGGCTGGCTCGTTCAGGTGAAATCGGCGGATAACCGAGGCGAGCATTCGGTCGATTGGATTGTTGCCTCGTCGAATTGGATGACAGCCTGCAACATTGCTCGAGAGGCTGCCTTGGCCGAGGCAGGTGAGGGCACCTGGGTCATTCACACACGTGCCATTCGCCAAGCTTCGCAGGCGGAGCTTGCAGACATGTCGGACAGTCAGGCGAAACATCGTTGACGCCCGGATCGCACCGGCAAGAAGGGCGGCTCGGGTGAGATGTTGCGGGCGCAAATAACGGCAGCGTGCCGGCCCCCGCCTGCGCTGCTTCGGCCTAAATGCGGCGACTCTGGTCTTGCACACGCCCGCGAACACCTCGGGCGCCCCGCGCGAGTCGTCAATGGCTTCTATGGCGATGCTCTCGAAGCGGGCTACCTTGCTAATCCAGCCAGATCAGACCACGTAGGTTCTGCAAATGGGCGAACGCCTCGACCTGATCCTGCGCGGAAGGCTGGCTGAGCGGCAGAGGGTGAATGACGATGAGCTTCCAACCTTGGCCCGACCCGTGCAGTTCAACCCTGTCCGGTGTTTGGAAGCGGAGCCTTGTTTCCCAGGCAATGAGGCTCTGAGATGGCAGGCCGTCGCGGAGCATGGCAAGAGTGGCCTCTCCCTCGGCCAGTTTGAGTTCGAAGCGGCGCCGCCAAGCTGCTGAGGACGGGTCCTTCGAGATTTGCAGACGGCCAAGATACTGTCGTCCATCGAAAACCGTGACATAGAAAGTCCCGGCAAATTGTGTGATGAAGATGTGGTCGACCTTGACCGGCAGATGCATGGTATCCGCCTCAGGTGAGATCATCGTTCGGCGCACATCCTAAGCTGGTAATTGTCTTCCCGGAAGGCCTCCCCTTACGGCAGCGCCGTCGCCCCCGATCCGCCAGTGGTGGAAACGCGGATTTTTGAGAGATCAATACGGCCTCAGGACGGCAAAGCGCTGCTGGAAGAAGTCCGCTTAGCTGAGCCCGCTGTAGATCGTCCGGACGTTGTTGATAACGTCCATCACCTCTGCGCACATGAACGGGTCGCTGCTCACATTGACCTGATCTTTCTTCGACCAGAGTGGCACTAGCCGATCAAAATTGATTGCTTTAATCGTTTTCTAGCTTAAACTGCGCAGCTTTCAAAAAGGGGTTTTTCAATGTCTTCCCACCTACGAACCTTTGCGCTTCTCGTCTCGACCTTGACCTCCACTGCCGCCCTTGCGGATGCAACAGTGACTGCCACCTCTGGCGGGTTCTTGGTCTCTCACGGCCAGGGTTTCGTTCGGTCTACAAAGCCGACTGCGTTGAAGACGGGGGACAAGGTGACGGTCACCGAGGGGAATGGCGCCACGGTATCCTATTCAGATAGTTGCAAGGTCGACGTGAGGCCGGGGTACGTCTTCATCGTTGGGCCTGTCTCACCTTGCGCATCAGGACAGGGTACAGACGACAACCGAGAACGATGCCGTCGGGCCCAAAGCGATGAAGAGCGGCGCAGGCTGCGATGCCCGATTGGTGGTGCGGCGGACGATTACACTGGGTATGGAATCGCTGCGGGGGCGATCGTCATTGGCGGGGCCGCCGCCGCGGTCGCGCTGTCGGGGAATGATCACAACAACACCCCGATGAGCCCCTAATTCCGGGTCCGCAGTATCAGGTAGCGAGCTTATCCAGGAAGCAAACATCGGATTTGAGCGGGTTTACAGCGAGACCCGTAGCGCTTCGACCGCGGCGATATGTGTCCAGCCGGGTTGAGAGCGCCTGCAGCAACTCAGCGAGGTCGTCGCGCTCGACCCCGCTTGCGAGCGTTGCCGCCGCCATTTCGCCGGCCTTGACGAGCGAGGCCACGCGATCGAGGTTCTGTTGCGCGACGGACATGGGCCAGACGCCGCTCATCGCTCGGGTTCGACACTTGAACAACAAGAAGAGGCCCGACTACTGGCGAGCAGCCTGAAACGGCCAAGCGGCTGTTGCGCTGCCAAGGTTGGCGTGATGTCCTCCGGGAATTGGGAGGACCTCATAATGAATAGAAAAGCAATTGCGGCTTGCGTGACAACCGCTGCCATGGCCCTGGCTAGTATTGGTGACGTGGAGATCAACTCCAGCTTTGGCCAAGTCGGCCCAGGCCGTTGTGGTCGCGTTCGGAGCAAGTCAAACCTTCGGAAAAGGAGTGTCCCGTGCGGAGGCCTATCCCGCGCAGCTCGAGGCGATCCTAAAGGCGGCTGGTCACAACGTCCGGGTCATCAATGCCGGCGTGAACGGCGACGCCACCTCTGGCATGTTGGCCCGCATGAACGGCGCAATTCCGAACGGCACTAAGGTCGTCATCTTACAGCCGGGGGGAAACGATCGTCGCCTGGGTACGGCAGGCGATCGTGAGGGAAACATTGAGGCGATTGAGAATTGGCTCGCAGCCCGCGGTATCCAGGTCATCATGATGGAGAATTCGACGTTCCGGAGCTTCGACAGAGGCCCGGACGGGCAACACCTGACGGCGGAGGGCTACCACACTCTTGCCGAGCAGTTTGCACCCCAGGTCGAGAGCGCGCTGGGGCAGTAGATTAAAAAGCCGCTTGTTTTAAAGGCCAGGATTAACCCGTGAACGTTCGCTGCTGCGGGGAATTGTCGAATAGACAGTCGGTCGGAACCGGAGCGGGCTTATGGGCACAGGTGCGGATGCGGCAGCGACCAAGGGGAAACTGACCGTGCCTGACGAAGAGAAGTCCAAGCTCGAAGGCCTAACTGTTCAGAGTGGCCCGCCGGCGCAGACGAAGGATGAACCAAGCGCCACAACACCGACTACCACGCCAAACTCCCACTTGCCGAAGGTGAAACGTGACCCAGGCGTTTAGCCCGGCACGATGGATGCCGGATCTTTTGCGGTGATCGATCTCGTGGGATGTCCTGGCGGGTTTGCGCCACGGTGGCGCAAGCCCTTATGATGGTCGGGTGCTCCTCGGCCCGGCGTCCCGTGGCTATGGCGCAACGCGCCGAGGTCTTCATGCCACCAAGGCTGATAGGGGCCGAACGCGAAGCGGCGATCAGGCGCAAACTCAAGGCGGCGATCGAGTTCAATCGTACCCGAATTCTAGGTTTGTCACCTCAGACAAAGCTACTGCACGCGGGTGATATAAGCGCGTACCTTGCCGCTGCCGATCGTGTCGGATTGCCCCCGAGCCGGCGCGAACTCATGGCCAGCAACCGTGGACGACAGCCAGGGCGTGATGGCGTTCATCTTCGAATACGGACGTGACGTCACCGGCTTGCTTTGCTGGGGCGCAAGAACTCGAGCCGCGGGATGCGCCGCTGACCGTCGTTCTCTCTCGGCCAAACCGCGGTTTCTTGCCTTGGCCAGAACAAGGTCTCTCGCCGGCGGCAGCGGATCTTTCGCGAACCGGATGTCTTGGCCAAAAGCGTGGGCTTGTGCGCTCACCCGGGACGTGCCAGCCTAGCTGCGTCCTCAAGACCATGCGGGAGAGATCGGGCCGGCGAGAGCTGGTTCGGCGCCGAAGGAGCAACCACCCCCGGAAACTCTCAGGCACAATTACCGCTTGGTTGGACGATCTGGAGAGAGGCGCCTCGGCGCCCACCGAAGGAGAAATCTCATCCGGTTCGCGCCGGTCGAGAGAAACTCTCAGGTAACCGTGACAGATGGGGGCAGACGGCATGCCGGCGACGGATATGCCGGATGCGTTCTGTCACGGAGATTCGATGACCGGGGATCCGAGCCGACCTGTTGCCGTGGAGACGCCGCCGCCGACGGCCGGGCCGCCTGGCACGAACGCCGCTTCACGCACTGCACCTGCGCGAAGGCGCCAAGATGGTGCCCTTCGCCGGCTACGAGATGCCGCTCCAATACCCCGCAGGCCTGCTCAAGGAGCACCTGCACACGCGCGCTTCGGCGGGCTTGTTCGACGTTTCGCACATGGGCCAGATCACGCTGCGTTCCGCGCTCGGGAGACCTTGCGGATGCGGCCCGGGCGCTCGAAGGCCTGCTGCCCATCGACGTTCTCGGCCTCAAGCCCAATCGCCAGCGTTATGGCGTGCTCACCAACCCGTCCGGCGGCATCCTGGACGACCTGATGGTCGCCAATCTCGGCGACCGTCTGCTGGTGGTCGTCAACGCGGCTTGCAAAGCCGCTGACGAGGCGCACCTGCACGCCCACCTCTCCGGAGCCTGCGAGATCGCCGTGCTGCCACATGCCCTGATCGCGCTGCAGGGCCCGAAGGCCGAAGCGGCTCTGGAAAGGTTTGATCCCGGATATCGCGTCCATGCGCTTCATGGACGTGCGCGCGGTGGATGATTCTGGGCGTTCCCTCATTGGTCAGCCGCTCCGGCTACACGGGCGAGGACGGGTTCGAAATCTCTGTGCCGGCCTATCGGGCCGAGGCGGTCGCCGAAGCACTTCTGCGCAATCCGGCCGTCCTGCCAGTCGGCCTCGGCGCGCGCGATTCGCTGCGGCTCGAAGCCAGTCTTTGCCTCTATGGCAGCGACATCGATGCGGACACAAGCCCTGTCGAGGCGAACCTGGCTTGGGCGATCCAGCCGGTTCGCCGGCCCGGCGGGGCGCGCGCGGGTGGTTTTCCGGGCGCGGACAGGATCTTCGATGAGCTTGCCAACGGGCCCGCGCGGCGGCGCGTCTGTTTGCGAGCCGAAGGGCGCGCGCCGGTTCGCGCCGGCGCTGCTCTGTTCGCGGACGAAGACGGTGGTCACCCTGTCGGGCGCGTGACCTCGGGCGGGTTCGGCCCAAGTCTCCAGTCACCCGTCGCGATGGGCTATGTGGCGGCCGGGCTTTCGGAGCCCGGTGTCCGCGTCTTCGCCGAGGTGCGCGGCCAGCGGCTGCCTATGGCCGTGGTCAAAGGCCCCTTCGTGCCGGCCGGCTTCAAGCGAAGCTGAAGCCGCTTTCCTCATCTCGATTTCAAAGGAGCATCCGATGCTGCGGTTCACCGACGAACACGAATGGATCAGGCTCGACGGCGACGTCGCCACAATCGGAATCACGACGCATGCGGCCGAGCAGCTCGGCGACCTGGTGTTCATCGAGCTTCCGAAGATCGGGGCGAAACTCAAGAAAGGCGAGGCGGCGGCCGTCGTCGAGTCGGTCAAGGCCGCGTCCGACGTCTATGCGCCCCTGAGTGGCGAAGTCACCGAACGCAACGCCGCGGCCGTCGAAGACCCGGCGCACGTCGGCACCGACCCGCAAGGCGCGGGCTGGCTTTACAAGATGCGGGTCGACGACCTGTCGGCCATCGACAGCCTGATGGACGAGGCGGCCTACGCGGCCTTCGTCGCCTGATCATGGTCCTTCCGAGCCGTGTTCCCCAACGATGGTCCGAGGTGCGTTGGTATGAGCGACGATCGCTACGACCCTTACGATTTCGCCAACCGCCGGCACATCGGCCCGACGGAGGGCGAGATCGCCGACATGCTTCGATGTGGTCGGCGCCGCCAGCCTCGAAGCCCTGATCGACGAGACCTTGCCGCCCGATATACGCCAGGCGGAGCCGATCGACATCGGGCCCGCCCTCACGGAGCGCCGCGTCCTCGAGCACATGCGGGCCACCGCCAACAAGAACCGGCTGCTCGTCTCGCTCATCGGCCAGGGCTACCACGGCACCACCATGCCGCCGGCCATCCAGCGCAACATCTTCGAGAACCCGGCCTGGTACACCGCCTACTCGCCCTATCAGCCGGAAATCAGCCAGGGCCGCCTCGAGGCGCTCCTGAATTTCCAGACGCTCGTGTGCGACCTGGCCGGCCTGGACATCGCCAATGCCGCGCTGCTCGACGAGGCGACCGCCGCGGCCGAGGCGATGGGCATGGCCCGCCGCGTCGCGAGCGCCGAACGAGAGGTGTTCTTCGTCGACCGGGATTGCCTGCCCCAGACGATCGCGGTGCTGAAGACCCGGGCCGCGCCGCTCGGCTGGCAGATCGTAGTCGGCGATCCTTTTGTCGGATCTCGACCCGGAAGCCGTGTTCGGCGCGATCTTCCAGTATCCCGGCGTCTGCGGCGCCTGCCACGATTTCACCGGCCCGATCGCGGCCTGCACGAGGCCGGCGCGATCGCGGTCGTGGCGGCGGACCCGCTGGCCCTGACGTTGCTCAAGCCGCCGGGCGAGATGGGGGCCGACATCGCGATCGGCTCGATGCAGCGCTACGGCGTCCCGATGGGCTTCGGCGGGCCCCACGCCGCATATCTGGCAACGCGCGAAGCCCACAAGCGGGCGCTGCCGGGGCGTCTCGTCGGCGTCTCGGTCGATGCCAGGGGCAATCCGGCCAACCGCCTCGCGCTTCAGACGCGCGAGCAGCACATCCGGCGCGAGAAGGCGACGTCCAACATCTGCACGTCGCAGGTGCTGCTGGCCGTCATCGCGTCGATGTACGCCGTGTTCCACGGCCCTCGCGGCCTCAGGGCGATCGCCGAGCGCGTGCATCGCAATGCGGCGCTCCTGGCCGACGGGCTCGCGACGCTCGGCTTCAAGGTCGGCCCGGACGCCTTCTTCGACACGATCACCGTCGAGGTCGGCGCCTTCCAGGGCCTGATCATGAAGAACGCCGTCGACAACGGCGTGAACCTGAGGAAGGTCGGCGCCGACCGGATCGGCATCACGCGTGGACGAACGCACCAGGCCCGACATCGTCGAGGCCGTGTGGCGCGCCTTCGGCGGCGAACACCTGCAATACCGGGAGAACGCGGCCCGCTCGCGCCTGCCAGAAGCGCTGTTGCGCACCTCGGCCTACCTGACCCATCCGATCTTCCAGATGAACCGGGCCGAGAGCGAGATGACGCGCTACATGCGCCGCCTCGCCGACCGCGACCTGGCGCTGGACCGCGCCATGATCCCGCTCGGCTCGTGCACGATGAAACTCAACGCGACGGCAGAGATGCTCCCCATCTCCTGGCCCGAATTCGCGGAGATGCATCCCTTCGTGCCGGCCGACCAGGCGGCGGGCTATCACGAGTTGGTTGCTGACCTGTCGCGCATTCTCTGCGCGATCACCGGCTATGACGCGATCTCGATGCAGCCGAACTCCGGCGCACAAGGGGAGTACGCTGGGCTTCTCGCCATTCGCGCCTATCACCTGTCGCGGGGCGAGAGACATCGCGACATCTGTCTGATCCCGTCCTCCGCCCATGGCACCAATCCCGCTTCGGCGCAGATGTGCGGGATGAGCGTGGTCGTGGTCGGCGCCGACCGGCACGGAAACATCGACATCGACGATTTCCGCGCCAAGGCCGAACGCCACAGCGACCGCCTTGCGGCCTGCATGATCACCTATCCGTCGACACACGGCGTGTTCGAAGGGCGCATCCGTGAGATCTGCGACATCGTCCACGCGCATGGCGGCCAGGTCTATCTCGACGGCGCGAACCTGAATGCGCTCGTCGGGCTGGCGCGGCCCGGCGACATCGGCGCCGACGTCAGCCATCTCAACCTGCACAAGACCTTCTGCATCCCGCACGGCGGCGGCGGACCGGGCATGGGACCGATCGGCGTGAAGCAGCACCTCATCCCGTTCCTTCCCGTCGATCCACAGACCGGGGAGGAAGGTGCCGTCTCGGCCGCCCCCTACGGCTCGGCATCCATCCTGCCGATCTCCTGGAGCTATTGCCTCTTGATGGGCGGACAGGGACTGACCCAGGCCACGCGCATCGCGATCCTCAGCGCCAACTACATCGCCAAGCGGCTCGAAGGGGCGTTCCCGGTGCTCTACACCGGGACCACCGGACGGGTCGCGCACGAATGCATCGTCGACACACGCGCCTGCGCCAAAACGGCCGGCATTTCGGTCGAGGACATCGCCAAGCGCCTCATCGACTGCGGCTTCCACCCGCCCACGATGAGCTGGCCTGTGGCCGGCACGCTGATGATCGAGCCGACGGAATCGGAGACCAAGGGCGAGATCGACCGCTTCTGCGACGCGATGCTGGCGATCCGCGAGGAAATCCGAGCTGTCGAGGAGGGCCGCATGGATCGGCACAACAACCCGCTCAAGAACGCGCCGCACACCATCCAGGACCTGATCGGGACCTGGGATCGCCCTTATTCCCGGGAAGCTGCCTGTTTTCCGGCCGGAACGCTGCGGAAGGACAAGTACTGGCCACCGATCAACCGGGTCGACAACGCCTACGGGGACCGCAACCTGATGTGCAGTTGCCCGCCGCCGGAGACCTACATCAAGGCCGCCGAATAGAGCGGTGGTCAGCCGCTTCCAGCCTTGACGCCGGATGCGAACATAATGTCCCTTGATCCTGGGAAACCCGCCATGCCGTTCGTCGTGGCAGAAAGAGCGGGTTGGGATTGTTGGAAACGCCCATGGCCACCGCCTCAGCAGCCGCGCCGATTGGTGCGGACGAAGCGCCCCTGGCTTCGCCCGCGAAGGTGGTGGCCAGCCTCGATCACGTCACCAAGGCTTTCGGCGGGGTCCTTGCGGTCAGCGACGTCTCGTTCGAGTTGCGGTCGGGCGACGTGCTGGCCCTGCTCGGCGAGAACGGCGCCGGCAAGAGCACCTGCGTCAAGATGCTGGCGGGGGTGCACCGGCCCGATACGGGGCATGTCGCGATCGACGGTGCCCCGGTGGTGCTGCGCTCCCCGGTCGACGCGCTGCGGAACGGCATCGCGGTTATGCACCAGCATCCCGGCCTGTTCGCCGATCTGCCTGTGGCGGAGAACATCTTCATGGGCCATGCGCCACGGGATCGCTTCGGCAATCTCGACCGGGCGCAGATCTATGATCGGGCCGCCGACCTCCTGAAGGTCGTCGGCCTGCGCTGCGCGCCGGACCAGGTTCTGGGCGGTTTGCGCAGCTCCGAGCAGCAGCTCGTCGAGATCGCCCGAGCGCTGTCGGTCAACGCCCGCGTGCTCATCATGGACGAGCCGACCGCGGCGCTGTCGCGTGGGGAGGTGGAGCGCCTGTTCAGCGTCATCAACGATCTGCGGGCGCAGAACGTCGCCATGATGTTCGTCGGCCATCGCATGGAAGAAATCTATCGTGTGGCTGATCGGATCACCGTGCTGCGTGACGGTCGCCTCGTCGGAACCTACCCGACCCAGGAGGTGCCGCCCGAACGGGCCGTTCAACTGATGGTCGGACGCGAACTCGCCAATCTCTATCCGCAGGCCCATGCCGAAGCCGGCGCCACGCGTGTTGCCGTCGAAAAGCTGACCCGGACGGGCGTCTTCGAGGACGTGTCCTTCACGTTGCGGGCCGGTGAGATCGTCGGCTTCGGCGGGCTCGTGGGCAGCGGGCGCACCGAAGTCGCGCGGGTCCTCTTCGGGATCGACAGACCGACCTCGGGCACAATCCTGCTGGACGGCAAGCCGGTCCGTTTCGCAGAGCCGACCGAGGCTATGGCTGCGGGCATCGCCTACGTCTCGGAAGACCGGCTGGGCCAGAGCCTCGTCATGGATTTTGCCATCCGCGACAATGCCTCACTTGCCGTCATCGACCAGGCGGCGCCGGTCGGATTGATCAGCCGCAGCCGCGAGATGGCGCTGGTGAAGCCGCATCTCGATCGCCTCACGCTGAAGTTCAACAGCTACGAGCAGCCGGTGCGGACGCTTTCGGGCGGCAACCAGCAGAAAGTCGTGCTGTCGAAATGGCTGGCGACCCGGCCGCGCGTCCTTATTTTGGACGAGCCGACGCAAGGTATCGACGTCCGCTCCAAGGCGGAGGTTCACGCCATGATCGCGGATCTGGCCAAGCAGGGGATCGCCATCCTGCTGATCTCGTCCGAGATGCCGGAACTGCTCGGCATGTGCGACCGCATCGTGGTGTTCCGCGAGGGTCGGGTCACGGCGGAGCTTCCGCGTGCACAGGCCACGCAGGAGGCCGTGCTGACCGCCGCGACCGATTCGGCGCCCGCCGTGCCCACGGTTCCCCAAATGGAGGCTGCCGAGGCAAGCGCTCCGGCCGCGTTTCAGGACGGGAAATCGAACGATGTTCGTCCGGCTCGCTTCCTCGGCCGGGAGTTGGGGCTCGTCGCCGCGATGATCGCGGTGCTGATTCCCGTCTCGATCATCAATCCCCGTGTGTTCAGTCCGTCCAACATCACGGCGCTGTCGATGGACGCAGGCCTCCTGATGATCGTGGCGGCCGGACAGATGCTCGTCCTGCTCACGCGCAACATCGACCTTTCGATCGCCTCGGTCATCGGGCTTGCGGCCTATATCTCAGCCGATGCGCTGCATACGCATCCCGCGATCGGTGTCACGGCGGCTCTTGGTGTCGCCTGTCTGGTCGGGCTCGCCTGCGGGCTCATGAACGGCGCCATCGTGACGTTCGGCGGAGTGCCCGCCATCGTGGTGACGCTCGGGACTTTGGCGCTCTACCGCGGCCTCTGCAGCGTGATGACCGGCGGCAAGCAGATCAGCGCCGACGACGTTCCGGCGGCCTGGCTCGATCTGACCAACGCCAAGCTTTTCGGTGTGCCGGGGATCGTGCTGATCGCGGCGATCGTCATGGTTGTGGTCGGATTCATTTTGCGGCGGCGCCCGGCCGGTCGTGACCTGTTCGCGGTCGGCTCCAATCCGGATGGCGCCCGGCTGATCGGCATCCCGGCCCGACGGCGCATCATGACGGCCTTTGCGTGTTCGGGCCTGCTCGCCGGCTTTGACGGTGCGCTCTGGGCCTCGCGCTACGCCACCGTGGATGCTCGGGTCGCGCTGGGCTACGAGCTCACCGTGATCGCAGCTGTGGTGGTCGGGGGCGTCGCCATTCGCGGCGGGGCCGGCAGCGTGCTCGGCGTGGTGCTCGGCGCCGTGACGCTGCTCGTGATCAAGAATGGGCTCATCCTGGTCCGGGTCGACCCGCTCTGGCTCGACGGCATTTACGGCCTCGTCATCGTCGCGGCGATCACCATCGACGCCGTCGTGGCGCGCCGCACGGCGCGGCAGCGGCAGCTGAGGAGCGCGGCGTGATGCGGTTGCTGCGTCCGCTCCTCAACTGGGATGGTCTGCTGGCCGCGCTGGTGGTGCTGGCGCTCGTCTATGCGACGGTGGCGGTGCCCAATTTTGCCACGAGCTTCAACATCTCGCAGGCCATTGCCGGGATTTCGGAAAAGGCACTGCTGGTGCTGCCGATGGCGCTCCTGATGATCACCCGCGAGATCGACCTGTCGGTTGCCAGCGTGTTGGCCCTGACCAGCGTCGTCCTTGGGGCTCTGATCCAGGCCGAGGTGGCGCTGCCGTTCGCCATCGGCGCGGCATTGCTGGCCGGCGCCCTGGCGGGTCTGATCAATGGTGTCCTGGTCACGCGGCTCGGCCTTTCGTCGCTCGTCGTGACGCTCGGCACCATGGCGCTGTTTCGCGGCCTGGGTTACGTGATCCTGGGGCCGGAGTCGGTCAACGTGCTGCCCGACGCTTTGACCGATTTCGGCATCAACACTGTCGGCTCGATCCTGCCCTGGACCATGATCCCGTTCCTCGTCCTGGCGCCTGTTTTTGTGATCGTGCTGCATTTCACGCCGACCGGCCGGCGCATTTATGCGCTTGGCGGCAACCCGGATGCGGCGCGCTATTCGGGCGTGAACGGGCGGCGTATCCGCCTGACGCTCTTCGTGGTGTCGGGGCTGGTGAGCGCCGTGGCCGGCATCGTGTTCACGGCGCGCCTGTCCAACGCTCGGGCCGACAACGCCATCGGCTTCGAACTCGACGTCATCACTGTCGCCCTGCTCGGCGGCATCAACGTCTTTGGCGGGCGCGGCAACTATGCCGGGGTGTTCTGCGCGCTCGCCCTGATCGCCATTCTGAGAAACGTGCTCGGCCTCAGCCAGATCGGCGGGGACGCGCAAGGGATCGTCATCGGACTGCTGCTCATCGTTTCGCTTCTCGCCAGCAATGTGGTGCAGCGGATCATAGCGGCCGTCCAATGGCGCAACACCGTGCGGGCGCAACTGCGCGAAACCGCAGGGTGAAAGGACCGCAAGGTCAACCAAGGGAGGTTCAATTGAACGTGCTCAAGACTTCGATCCTCGCCGCGACGGCACTCGCCTGCATCATGAGCAGCGCGGGCTTCGCGGCCGATGCCTGCCACACGGATGCCGTCAAGGTCGGCTTCCTGCCGAAGCTCGACACCGACCCCTATTTCCAGGTGGCCAAGACTGGGGCCGAGGAAGCTCAAAAGGAGATCGGCGGCTCGGTCATCCAGCAGGCGCCCTCGCAGGCGACTGCCGATGCCCAGATCGAGTTCATCAACAACCTCGTCAGCCAGAAGGTCGACGTGATCGCCATCGCGGCGAATGATGCCAACGCGGTTGCGCCGGCGTTGAAGCGCGCGAAGCAGCAGGGCGTGCAGGTCGTCGCCTACGATTCCGATGTGGCAGCGGCGGCGCGAACGGTGTTTCTCAACCAGGCCAACACGGCGCAGCTCGGCCAACTCATGCTCGACAGCATGGCAAAGATGATCAACAACGAGGGCGAGTTCGCGATCCTGTCCTCCACGCCGACGGCGAGCAACCAGAACGCCTGGGTCGCTTCGATGAAGGACCGGCTCGCCAAGGACCCGGCCTTCGCCAAGATGAAGCTCGTCCAGGTCGCTTATGGTCAGGAAAGCGAGCAGATCAACCAGCAGCAGACGTTGGCGCTGGCACAGGCGTTCCCGAACCTGAAAGGCATCATCGTCCCCGCCGGCATCGGTCTGCCTGCCGCCGCCCGCGCGCTCGAACAGGCCGGCATGACCGGCAAGATCAAGCTATCCGGGCTCGCACCTGCCTCGCTCCTGCGAAAATACATCAAGGCTGGCGACGTCCAGGACGTGTGGTGGAACGTCAAGGACCTGGGATATCTGACCTATTATGCCGCCCAAGCCGTCGCGCAATGCAAGCTGACCGGGAAGGCGGGCGAGACCTTCAAGGCCGGGCGCCTCGGCGAGTTCAAGGTCGGCGAGAAGGGCGAGGTCCTGCTTGGCCCGCCAGTGGTGGTGACGCCGGACAACGTGGATTCGTTCGCGTTCTAAGGGCGACTGACCCTCCATGTGTTGGGGCCGAGAGCATGCTTCTCGGACCCCAACGTAGACGCACATCGGCTTTACCGATGAGCCGACCCAGGTGTTCCACGTAGCTCCGAAGGATCCGGCGAGGTTCGGCGGCTCCGGCAAACCGGGAATCCAGCTCGCGGTCACGCGAGCTCCTCCATGAGCCGGGCGAACCAGCGCCGCTCCGGGTCGGTGCGAGCCAAATCCAAGGCCTGTCGATAGGCGCCGCGCGCCTCCTGGCGACGGTCGAGTTGGCGAAGCAGACTCGCTCGCGCGGCTGGGAGCAGATGGTACAATTCGAGGCCGCGGCGTGCGGCCAAGGCGTCGAGCAGGGCAAGCCCGCGTGCAGGGCCATCGACCATCGATACGGCGACCGCGTGATTCAGTTCGACGACTGGCGAGGAATGAATGCGGATCAGCACTTCATAGAGGCCGACGATCTGCGGCCAATCCGTTGCGCCGCGATGGGGAGCACGCGCGTGAAGCGCAGCGATCGCGGCCTGGACCACATAAGTGCTCGGCCGCTCCCCGGCGCCCAAGGCCCGATCCAGCAGCGCCAAGCCGTCGCGGATCTGCGTCTGATCCCACAGGCTGCGGTCCTGATCGTCCAGCAAGATGATTTCGCCGCTCGCACTGAGGCGTGCAGCCCTTCGTGCGTGGTGTAGCAGCATAAGCGCCAGGAGCCCCTTTATGGCGGGCCGATCGGGCAACAGAGTGTCGAGCGTACGCCCGAGCCGGATGGCTTCGGAGGCGAGCCCATCGCCGGCGAGACCGGCGTCGACGGTGCCTGCATACCATTCCGTGAAGACCAGGTAGACGACGGCGAGCACGCCGTCGACACGGGCGTCCAGCATTCCCGGCGACGGTGTCTCATAGGGAATGCCGGCGATCCGGATCTTCCGTTTGGCCCGGACCAGGCGCTGCGCCATGGTTTCGGTCGCCACGAGAAAGGCACGGGCCACGGCTTCGGTCGTCAGTCCGCAGACGGCGCGCAATGTGAGGGCGACCTGCGTCTCGAGATCGAGCGCCGGGTGACAGCAGGTGAAGATCAGACGGAGCAGATCGTCGCCGAACGCGCTGCTGTCTTGGTCATCGGAGGCTGCCAGTTGTGCACCGAGCGCCGCTTCCGTTTCGATGGCGTAGCGCTTCTCCTCGAAGCGCCGCTGCCGTCGGACCCGGTCGATCGCCTTGTGACGACCGACGTGGACCAGCCAAGCGCGGGGATTCGTTGGCGTGCCCTGGGTAGGCCATTGTTCGACGGCTGACGCGAGCGCCTCCTGCAGCGCCTCTTCGGCCAGTTCGAAATCGCCAACGAGGCGGATCAGGGTCGACAGAGCCCGGCCCGCCTCGCTGCGAAACACCTCTTCGATATCGTTCGCGCCCATCCGCGCGGACCCCACGCCGCGGCGTGCACGCCAGCGCCGTCGGAGAATCTCTAAGCGTAGACGGCGATGGGGCGCACTTCAATCGAGCCGAACCTGGCGCTCGGAATGCGCGCCGCGATTGCGATCGCTTCGTCGAGATCCCTGGCTTCGACGAGATAGTACCCGCCGAGTTGCTCGCGGGTTTCGGCGAACGGGCCATCCGTGGTGAGTGTCTTTCCATCGCGGACCTGTACCGTCGTGGCGGTGGAGGTGGGTTGGAGCGCGTCACCGGCTTTGAAGTGCCCCTCCTTGATGATGCCCTGCGTGAATGAACGGTATTCGTCCATCATGGCTTTCATTGCGGCCGGGTCGCGCCCCGCCGCGGCGGCCTCGTTCGCATAGATCAGCAGCAGATATTGCATGGAGAGATCTCCGTTTCGTGTGATCGGCGTCGTGCGCCATCCCTTAGTCGAACGGGCGGGCTGAAGATCGACAGGCCGACTACAAGAAAGCTGCTCGGCTCGGCGAACGCGCTCGACAGAGTGCTAACCATGTGGCGGCGGAGTCCTGTTTTGGGCCCTCGACGATTACATCCGCTTAGGAAGTCGCACCCTAGGGTTGCTCGTGGATTTCAGGCGAGGATCGGGCATGGTGCAACAAACCTTTCGGCTGGTGACGCGGAGCGATTTCGATGGGCTCGTGTGCGGCATGCTGCTGCGAGAGCAGGGCATGATCGACGAGATCAAATTCGTCCATCCCAAGGATATGCAGGACGGCACCGTGTCGATCACCGGGCGGGACATCATTACCAACCTTCCCTATGTGGCTGGATGCCATCTCGCCTTCGACCATCACTCGAGCGAAGTCGGCCGCAACGGCAAGGCGCCGGCCAATCACATCATCGATGGTGCCGCCCCCTCGGCGGCTCGCGTCGTCTATTCCTATTTCGGCGGCCGACAGGCCTTCCCCGGCATTCGTGAAGACCTTTTGGCGGCTGTCGACAAGGCCGACTCCGCTCAGTTCTCCCGAGAGGACGTGCTGAACCCGACCGGCTGGACGCTGATGAACTTCCTCATGGATTCACGGACCGGCCTTGGCCGTTTTCGCGATTTCCGCATTTCGAACTACGAGCTGATGATGCAGCTCATCGATAAGTGCCGGCATCTGTCGGTGACGGAGGTGCTGGCCCTGCCTGACGTCGCGGAGCGCGTCGAGATGTACATGGCTCATCGCGGAGCTTTCGAGGACCAGCTCCGCCGCTGCGCGGCCGTCCACGGGAAGCTCGTGATGCTCGACCTGCGAAACGAGGACGTCATCTTCGCGGGGAACCGTTTCACGGCTTATGCGCTGTTTCCCCAATGCGACATCTCGGTGCACGTGCTGTGGGGACTGAAGAAGCAGAACACGGTGTTCGCGATCGGAAAGTCGATCTTCGACCGTCAATCCCCGGTCAACGTCGGCGCGATCTGCGCAAGCTATGGTGGCGGCGGCCACGACGCCGCCGGAACATGTCAGATCGACAACGCTGCGGCCGAGCGTGTGCGCGGGGAGCTGATCGGCAAGCTCGATCCAGGGCCGAGCCGCCAGGCGGCCTGAGAAGGCTGCCAATTTGGCTATGGGAGGCCGCGCCGAGTGGGAGCGGCCCTCTCTTTCGAGGCCCGCTACGCTAAAGTCCCGTCATGGATTTCAACGCCTGCTCCACGTCGGCTTCGACGAGCTTGGCAACAGGATCGTAGAAGTGCGTGGCATCGAAGAAATTACCAGCGAGAGCCGGGCTGTCGCGGTGCCAGTCGACCACGGCCGTTTCCGGGTGAGCCTGCCTGAGTGTGTCGACCGCTGACTTGCAGGCGGCCCAGGCTGCCTCTGCGGGCGTGTTCGGCAGAGGCAGCGCTTGTGGCGCCAGTGGCGGCAGGACGAGAATCACACGGGTTGTGGCCGGCAAGCGCCGCAGTCGGTCCCGCAGCAGAGCGAGACCCGGTCGTTGCGTCTGTGGTGGACTGGACAGATCCTCCGGCGTGGCGCCGGCCAGCCGTCTGGCATTCGCGGAGGCGCCGAGGTCCTCTCCCTCGAAAAGATCCATCATGCCGTCCCGCCGGATCGGCTTAGCGAAGCCGGTCATCAGAGACATACGGCGCCCGATCGCCTGTAGTGTGCTCATGCGCGCGAGGCCCCGAACATAGTCGAAGGGGTTGCGGGCATAAAGCCAATCGGGAAAGGGATTCGGGGTGTCTGAGTCCGGGTTGTCTCTGCAGTAGAGCGTGTCGACCCCGATCACGAGAGCCTTTGGTGGCGAGTGCCGATCAAGGTAGGCGTCGAGAACTTTCATCTGATCCGGCACGCCAGTGCCGGGGATCGCCAGCATCACGAATCGCAGTCCGGTGCGGTCGGACAGACGCTCGGTCGAAAGCGTCATGATGTGCGAGTTTCCGATCAGGGCGGCGTCGAACGCCTCATCGTGCACGCGGCTGGCATTGCCGATGCGAGGTCCCTTGGCGAAGGTCCCGTGCTGCCGGACGAGTGCCAGTCTTCCAGTGTCATAGGGATCGAACGCAAGGGCCGCCGCAAGCAGACCCGAACCCAGCGCGAGGGCGAAGACGAACGCGCTGGCCACAAAGCTCCGCCACGGGCCGGAGCGCGAGGCGGACGACGGTTCAAAATCGGAAATAGATGAACTCATAGCTGGCACTGTCATTCATCTGCAGAAGGACTGCCACCATTGCGACTGCGAGGATCGCAGCCGACTTGCGCGAAGGCGCGGCCGTGTGTGCAATGTCCCATGAGGTTGGGCCGAGCACAGCCAGAGCGCCCCCGGCAATCAAACCCAGAGCGTGATTGAAACCTCCGCCGGGCGCCATGCCGAACAGTGCCCGATAGTAGTGGAGGGCGGCGCCGAGATCCTGCGCCCGGAACAGCACCCAGCCGAGCGCCACGAACAGGAAGGTCACCGGTGCGCCCAGCCAAGGCGCCATGCTTGCCCCCGCCCGTGCCCACAGGAGATGCGCGACCAAGCCGACGCCCTGGAACAGCCCCCAGATCAGAAACGTCGCGCCGGCGCCGTGCCAGAGGCCGCCGAGCGCCATGGTCACCAAGAGAGCCGCAACTTGCACGGCCATCCCATGCCGATTGCCGCCGAGCGGAATGTAGAGATAGTCGCGCAGAAAGCGCGACAGAGTCATATGCCAGCGCCGCCAGAATTCGGCGATGCTGGCCGCGCGATAGGGCACCGCGAAGTTCTGCGGCAGGACGATGCCGAACAGCAGCGCCGTGCCGAGCGCCATGTCGGTGTAGCCGGAAAAGTCGAAGTAGATCTGGATCGTGAATGCCAGGAGCCCGTCCCAGGCTTGCCCGATGGGCAGGGTGCCCGCCTGGGCTGCCTCGAACGCTGGCCTCGCAACGGCCGCCAAGGGGTCGCCGACGAGGACCTTCTTGCAGAGCCCGATCGTCAGCAGGATGAGTCCGCGTCCGAACGGCTCCTCGAACCCTGGCCGGAAGCATGGCGCCGCGAGCTGCGGGATGAGTTCGCGCCAGCGGACGAGCGGCCCGGCCAGAACCTGCGGGAAAAACGCGATGTAGAGCGCGTAGTCGACCAAACCGAGCCGCGGCGCGCGCCCGGCCCGCAGATCGGTCAGGTACATCACGTGATGGAAGGTGAAAAACGATATGCCGAGGGGCAGAGCCAGCGACATCGGCGTCACGGAAAACAGGCCGAGCAGATTCGACGCCTGCATCGCGAAGCCAAGATATTTGAAGAGTCCAAGAACGGAGAGGTTGCCCGCGATGGCGGCGCCGAGCAGGAGACGGGACCGGCCTGCCGCGATTCGCGCGATCAATGCCCAGTTCACCAGAATCGAGCCGACCAGCAGGACGATGAACCGCCAGTCCCAATAACCGTAGAACGCGAGGGACAGTGCGACGAGACTGTGCCGCCGACAATTGGCGGCGTAGCGCTCGATAGCGCCCTGGATCAATAAGGAGACAGGCAGAAAAACGAACAGAAAGGCGTAGGAGTTGAACAGCATCGCTGGCGTTTGCGCTCATTCCCGGCAAATCAGGTCCGAACTCTTAGCGGCTGCCTGCCGCCGGCGCGAGTTGCGTGCCAGCGAGGGCCAATCACTTGGGCGAAACCGTCCAATGTTCGCGCCATGGCCTGCCGGTCGACGGCGGCGTCACCCAGGCCACCGGCACAGCCGAGCGGGAGGCGGCGCTGGCGATGCTGGACCGCAGGCCAAGGCGATGGCGGATCGTGCTCGGGGCCGACAAGGCCTATGACCTGACCGGCTTCATTGGCGACCTGCGGGCTCGCCGCGTGACGCCGCATGTCGCCCCACCTCTCCAGCCCTGGCAAACCGCGCAGGATGGGCCGTGGGCGCGCACCACACGCCATCCCGGCTACGCGATGAGCCAGCGCTGCCGCAAGCGCATCGAGGAGGTGTTCGGCTGGCGCAAGGGCTACGCCGGCCTGGCGAAGGTCAAGCTCCGGGGCCGCGCCAGGGTGGACGCTGTCTTCACCCTGCGCTGGCCGCCTACAACCTGATCCGCCTGCCCAAGCTCCTCGGAGCCGCGGCGTGAGCGTCCTGTGCCGCTGGTGCATCGTCGAGATGCCCGACTATGACGACAACGGTCCCGACATGATGGAGCGGGCCTATATACTCCTCAAGGATCACGGCTCCGGGGAGTTCGCGTTCGGCGTGCCCGCTAGGCGTGTCGCCGTCCTGGCACGTTCCGGAACAAGAGCGATCCCTATCGAGACTTCCTAGGTGCTACGGTCTTGCCATGACTCACGGCCGGCAAATACGACCACGGCGTCCCACTCGGAACGTTTCACGCCCGCTGGGCGACGGCGCTGATGGTCAGCGACGGTGCTGGTCGGGAAGAAGCAGCCGTCGGCCGCGAAACGGTTCTCCACCTCGTTGTGCCCGTCTGAATCCGAGCAGGCCGCGCCGTCGTGGCTCAGCTCGGCTTCTTTTTGGCCTCCGGCTGGAACGGGCGACCCGTCCAAGCCCCCCGCTAAGTCGCCCGCTGGATGTGATGTTGCTTCGCGTAAGGCTCGGTGGCCCAAAGGCGTTGCGCTTCATCGAGCGTGCGATTCAGCCTCACTCGGTCGTCCACGGCCACGACCCAATCCGGCGTGACGTACTGGTGCATATTCCGAGGTTCCTGATCCGCACGGATTATCTTGAGATGGCCCCCCTCGACCTTGTCCACGGTTCCAACCCGGGTTCCATCACGGTCGACGACCGCCATGCCGGCGATTACGAGATCGAGCAGGGGGCGTCCTTCTGCCCCGTCATAAAGGTTCTCTGTCATCCCACATGCCTCCACTCCGTATCGGGTCTCAGGTGTATGAGCGTTCGCTCTCTTCGCTAATCGGCCGGCTGGTCTCAGTCGGCATCCGGCCGATGAGCGGCGTCGAAACCGCGCGCGGTCAGCTCAATCGTGTGCGCGTCTGGGTGCTCGACGTAGCCGAGATCAGCCAATTCGGAGAGTGCGGTGGCAACAGCCGGGTCCGTGCCGAAGCGATCGACCAGTTTACTGATGCTCAAGCGGGCGCCGGGTCGCCGGTGGGTTCGCCGCAGGTGCTCGACGATTTCGCGAGCGATCTCGGTGAGTTCCGCCGGACCCTGGCGGTCTTCTGGCAGGCCGGAGCGACCGGCTCGCTCCCAATTGTCATGGGCTCTTACCGCCAGGCTTTCTTCGCGCACATCCGTCGCCGGCGTGAGCCACTCGGTTCTCACGCAAACACCCATCATTTGCCTCCCACTCCAGCTCAGATCAGTGGCGACCTCTCGGTGAGCCTCGCCGTCCAGCCCTAAAGGGAACATGCATCGAAGCGCGCCTAGATACAGGCGCCCGAGATCGCCCGTGCCCCCACGCGCGAGCTCGACGATGGCGAGCGCAAGTTGACGGCGAGTTTCGTCCTGTAGGCCGCCAGTTGTACAAACATGGTTTGAGGCAACCAATATTCTCCAGGCGAACTCGAAAGCCTCACTCATCGCCTTGACAACCTCCGGCTCGAAGACTGCGGGTTCTCCAAAGGCCGGCTCATGCTTCGCGAAGCAAATGGTCTTCGGTCTCAGCCCACGATCGAGTTCATCGGATTGCAGTGGATGCATAGCTCGGCGTATCCCCCGTTGGATGCTCAAGAGAAATCAAGTGCCAGACAGGTGCCATCCGGTGACATCCTTAGGTGGATCACGCGGCTGCGGGATCTGCTCTGCTACGTGCCACTTCGTCTGGCCTTGGCGTTCGAATACCGTGACCGCAGCAACGGCGTGAGCGCCGCTCACAACTCACCGGCCAAAGGGGCGTTTCATGGCCCCGCAACGCACGAGCCCCAGCATTGCTCGACGCTGTTGGACTGCAACCGGACCGCCCGATCGGGCCGACTATGGAAACGGGTGCTTCCAAGGCTAAGGCCGAAGCGACGCCGCGCCTTCGGGCACGGCGTCGCGCACCAGTTCATCGAGCGAAGAAGACAGCACGGGACGGGGGCCGGCACGGAGGCCCCAAGCCTCCTCTCGAGGATCTCCAGCCTCAAAGTGGCAGACGGGTCACTTCACCCGCGAGGTTGCCCCGGTCATGATTCAGCCCGGCTAAAGCAGAGTGAACTTCGGGATCGATCTACGTCAGCTCGTCAAATCCCGACAAGACGCTCGGCGCCTGGAGGAGGCGCGCCCGCGTTCCTTTCGGCCAGCACTGCGGGCACGAGCACGAGTGGACGATCCTCCTGCGGATCGGGCGTCAGAGCACCGAAAGCGCGCTCCATCATCACCTCCACGTCCTGGCGCAGCATCGTGACGTCGAACGGCAGGCTTGCCGCAAAGGGGTCCCAGTCAAAGCAGCAGGCCACGAATTCGTTCAACTCGGCAGTCGGGAGGCGCGACGCGAACTCGATCACCCCTTCGAATGCCGCGATCGAGTTGATGAACAGACCTGATGGTAGCCCGCCGTGTCGATCGTAATACGACATCAGCGCGTCGCGCGCGCTCTTCGGCGGATAACCACATAAAGCCATGAACTCAGGCCCGGGCTCAATGCCATGCGCGCGGAGAGCTTCTACGAAGCCGGCGACGCGATTGTCGGTTGCATACTCGCCTGCGACGCCACCGAGGTACAGAAAGGCTTCGAGGGGTCCACCGCGCCCGGTGACCTTCTGGATCATGATGTCGGTCAAAAGCCGGGCGCCCCCGCGATTGTCGGACACCACGGACGGTGCGCCTGGGCCCGGCAAATCGACGTTGACGCAGGGAACGGCCGCCGCGGCGCACAGGCGGTCCAAAGGTTCGGGATTGGGAACACCCGTGATGAAGAGGAATTCGACGCGTTGGGCGAAGAGCGTGCGCGTGACGTTGACTTCGACTGCCTCTTCCCGCTGCGTGCTGACGACGATTGGACAGAGACCCCTGCGCCGTGTCTCAGCCTCGAAAGCCTCGGCGAGATCCGCGAAAAAGCGGTTCCGGTAATGAGGGAGGATCATGCCGGCCAAACCGGATCGAGAGAGCCTTAGACCCCGCGCGGTGAGGTTTACGTTGTAGCCGAGCCGCTTCGCGGCCTCGGTGATCCGGTGGGCGGTATCTTCCTTGATGCGATAACGTGCCCAGGTGCCGTTGAGGACAAGACTGACCGTCGCCGCCGATGCGTCGGCCGCAGTCGCAATGTCATAGATCGTCGTCTTCCGTCTGGCGACGCGCGCCATCTGAGCCCCCAGCTGCGAACCATATTGTCGCGCCATATGCGGTCATCGCATAGGTGAATATTTCGGCCAAACGTGAAGAATACTGTTGACCGACACTGCTAAATAGATTTAGCTTCGGCGAAAGACCAGGAACTGGCAAGTGGACGGCACGAGGTCGTCTTCGGTCGCGCCGCCATGGCGCAAGGGAGGTATTATGATCAACGTCTATCGCAGGGCGCTGTGCGCCAGCGTTTTCGCCCTCGCTCTCACGGGTGTTGCCCAGGCCTCGCCTGACAAGCCGGTCATCGGCGTCGTCGTGAAGATCGGTGGCATTCCGTGGTTCAACGCCATGGAAGCAGGCATCAAGAAGAAGGGCGCCGAACTCGGCGTGAAGGCCTTCATGGTCGGGCCGACCAGCGCCGATCCGGCCCTGCAGGTTCGCGCCATCGAGGATCTGATCGCCCAGAAGGTCGATGTGATCGGCGTCGTGCCCAACGACGCGGAAGTTCTGGAGCCGGTGCTCGAGCGCGCCCGCGCGGCCGGCATCAAGGTGATCACCCACGAATCGCCGAAGCAGAAGAACGCCGATTACGACTTCGAACTCGCCTCCGCCAAGGGCTTCGGCGAAGCCTATGGCAAGCGGCTCGTCGAGGCCTTGGGCGGCAAGGGCGAATATGCGGTGTTCGTCGGCTCGCTGACGGTGCCGCTGCACAATGCCTGGGCCGATGCGGCCATCGCCTACATCAAGGCCAATGCGCCCGGCATGACGCTGGTCGGTGACCGCTATGGCGTCGCCGAGAACGTCGACCAGTCGCGCAGCACCGCGCTCGACCTGATGCGCGCCCATCCCGACCTCAAGGGCTTCCTGGCCTTCGGCAGCCAGGGCCCGATCGGCGCCGCCCGCGCGGTCGCCGAAAAGCACATGGACGGCAAGGTCCTCGTCATGGGTCCGTTCTCGCCCGGCCAGGGCAAGAAGCTGGTCCACGACGGCGTGCTCACCGGCGGCTTCATGTGGAATCCGGAGCTCGCCGGCGAGGTCTTCGTGACGCTCGGCACCATGGTCGCCAAGGGCGAAGCCATCAAGGACGGCACGGACATCCCGGGCCTCGGCGTGGTGCATCCCGAGGGACACAACCTGATCGTCAACGAACTGGTGGACCTCAACAAGGACACCGTCGACGATCTCGCCAAGATGGGTCTCTGAGCCACCCTCTGCTCAGCAGCGAAGTGTACGGCCGCCCGGCCGCTCGGCTGGACGCCCCCTCTCCTCGCGTCCCGGCGGACCTCCATGACCGCGCATCGCTCAGTCCTCGACCGGACAGGACTCCCCTGCCGACGCAGCGCTCCTGCATCTCGAACACGTCTCCAAGCAGTTCGGCGGCGTCAAAGCGCTCGACGACGTCCGCTTCGACATCAGGCGGGGCGAAGTGCTGTGCCTGGCCGGCGAGAACGGCTGCGGCAAGAGCACGCTGATCAAGATCATCAGCGGCGTCCATCAGCCCGAGAAGGGCGCGACCATGCTCTTCGAGGGCCGCTCGATCGAAGGCCTGAGCCCTTCGATGGCGCGCGCAGCTCGGCATCCAGGTGATCTGGCAGGACCTGGCGCTGTTTCCCGAAATGTCGGTCGCCGAGAACATCGCCTTCGAGAGCAATCTCGGCGCTCGGCCGCGCCTCGTCGAACTACGGCGCCATGAAGGTCGGCAGCCAGCCGCATCCTCGAGCGGCTCGGCGTTCGGCTCGATCTCGACGCGCCGCTGCGCAGCTCTGCCCATCGCCCAGCGGCAGATCGTGGCGATCGCGCGTGCGCTCGTCGGCGAGGCGACGCTCGTCTTCATGGACGAGCCGACGGCCTCGCTCAGCCAGGCCGAGACCGACGCGCTGCTCGTCATCGTGCGCCGCCTGTCGGCCGAGGGCATCGCCGTCGTCTTCGTCAGCCACCGGCTGGCCGAGGTGCTCGACGTGTGCAGCCGCGTCACGGTGCTGCGGGACGGCCGCTACGTCGGCACCTTCCCGACCGCAGGGCATGACGCAGACCCGACTGACCGAACTGATGACCGGCAAGACGTTCGACTATGCCGTGCAGCGGCGCGATCTGTCCGACGCGCCGGTGGTGCTGTCGGTCGAGAACCTGTCGCGCCCGCCAGACTACGCGGACATCTCGTTGACCATCCGCCGGGGCGAAATCGTCGGTCTGACGGGCCGGCTCGGTTCTGGCCGCACCGAACTCGCGCTGACCCTGTTCGGCATGTCGCCGCCCGCCCGCGGTGACGATCACGCTCGAAGGCAAGCCCGCCGACTTCACGAGCAATCGGGACGCGATCCGCGCCGGCGTCGCCTATGTGTCGGAGGATCGGCTGCAGCTCGGCCTCGTTCAGCCGCAGTCGATCGCCGACAACACGGTGATGGCCGTGCTCGACGGCCTGCTCGGACCTGACCGGCTGATCTCGAGGGCTCGGCGCGAACACGCTGGTCGACGACTGGATCCGCGACCTCGGCGATCAAGATCGGTCATCCGGACGACGCGGTCTCGACGCTGTCGGGCGGCAATCAGCAGCGCATCGTGCTGGCCAAATGGCTGGCGACCAATCCGAAGCTGCTGATCCTCGATTCGCCGACCGTGGGCGTCGACGTCGGCGCCCGCGCCGGCATCTTCGCAATCGTGCACCGGCTGGCCGAGGCCGGCATGGCGATCCTGCTCATCTCGGACGAGATCCCGGAGGTCTATTTCAACGCCGACCGCATCCTGCACATGCGCGACGGCCGCATCGTCGCCAGATACGTGCCGGGCGAGACCGACATCGACGCGATCGAGAGAGGCCGTCCATGCCTAAGCTCGGCATCGGAAGCACCGAACGATGGCTGATCCTGGTCATCCTGCCGATGAGCGCAGGACTGGGCGTGTCTGACCTCCACGTTCCTGACCCTGCCGAACCTGTTCGATCTGCTGAACGCCAGCGCGGTCAACATCATCTTCGGCGTCGGGCTGCTGGTCGTGCTGATCGCCGGCGGCATCGACATCTCGTTCGCGGTCGCGGCCTCGGTCGTGCAATATCTGACCGCGCTGACGCTGCGGCGCGTTCGGCGGCGGCGACTGGGCGCTCGGGCTGATCCTGGCCGGACTGTTCGGCACGCTGCTCGGCTGCGTCAACGCCTTCTTCATCTACCAATTCCGCATCGTCTCGATCGTCGTCACCATCGCGACCTTCAACCTGTTCTTCGGCCTGCTGATGTTCTTCTCCGGCGGGGTGTCGATCTACGATCTGCCCGACTGGTTGACCACGCGCGTCGTGATCTTCGGCATCGAAACCGCCGAGCGGTCATGCCGAACTGACGTTGATCGTGCTGGTCGATGGCGGTCTGCGTCGCGGCGACCTGGCTGCTCCTGCGCCGCACCAGCACCGGCCGGCAGCTCTATGCCATGGGCGACAATCCCGAAGGCGCACGCCGCGTCGGCATCAATATCGGCGCCATGCATTATCTCGCCTTCGGCTGGCTCGGCCTGATGGCCGGCATCGCCGGGCTGATGCAGGCGCATTATGCGCAGGAGATCGTGCCCAACGCGCTCTACGGCCGCGAACTCGACGTGCTGGCCGCCGTGGTGCTGGGCGGCGCGCGGCTCGGCGGCGGGCGCGGCACGATCCTCGGCGTGTTCCTTGGGCATCATCCTGGTCGCGATCACCCAGAACGGCCTGAACCTGCTGGGCATCTCGCCCTACGCCTTCAAGATGATCATCGGCGCCATCATCCTGGTCGCCATCACGCTGTCCAGCGAAGGCGCCGGCCGCCTGATCGGCTCCTGGCGTCGGCCAGCCGAGCGGAGGACCGCCTGATGTCCACCCAACTTCTGCGCCGCACCGATCGCGGCGGCCTTTCGTCCCTGATCGACAAGGACGTGCTCGGTCTGCTGGCGCTGCTTCTGGTGGTGGTCGTCGTGTTCGGCGTGACAGCACCAGGCTTCTTGAGCGCCAGCACCTTCACGTCGGTCGCCTTCCAGCTTCCCGAGCTCGGCCTGCTGACGCCTTGCCATGCTGATGCCGATCATCTCCGGCGGCTTCAATCTCGCCATCACCTTCACGGCCAACCTGTCGGGTCTCGCCATGGCCTACGTGCTTCAGAGTCACGGCGGGGTCGATGCGGGCGTCGGCTTGCTTCGTCCTCGGCGTCCTGGCGGCGCTCGCGACGGGCGCACTGGTCGGATGGCTGATGGGCACCATCATCGCCTATACCGGCGCGCATCCGATCCTGGTGTCGCTGTCGATGATGATCTTCGTCCGCGGCCTCGGCGAGTTCCTGACCCGCGGCGGCGACATCTCCGGCGTGCCGGGCTACGTGCAGGCGATCGGCCAGGGCACGGTGCTCGGCATGCCGTGCGCCTCTGCTGGTGTTCGCGGCGGCGGTGCTGCTCTGGACAGTCGTGCTGTCGCGCACGCGCCTGGGCTTCGCGACCCGGATGATCGGCTCCAATATCGAAGCGACGCGCTTCTCCGGCGTCCCGACACGCCGGTCGCTGACGCTGATCTACACGCTGTCCGGCCTGATGTGCGGCCATCGCCGGCATCGTCATGCTGGCGCGCTTCAACTCGGTGCGCGTCGGCCATGGCGAGTCCTATCTGCTCATCACGGTGCTGGCCTGCTTTCTCGGGCGGGTCGATCCGTTCGGCGGCTTCGGCCGGGTGCTGCCCGTCGCCATCGCGCTGGTCATCCTGCAGATGATCGCCTCGGGGCTCAACCTGCTCGGCGCCAACCAGCATCTGGCGACCGCGCTCTGGGGCGGCTTTCTGCTGCTGATCATGGTCGCCCGGTCGATCTGGGCCAGCCAGTTTCTGCAAATGACGTTCGGCAAGCGGTAGAGCGCGCGCAATCCTTCGCCAGCCCGACGGCTGAAACGATCAACAAAGTGCAAATCGGGCTGGTGCTCCCGGCGCGATTGGCACGCAACGGAAAAGAGGAGACGACGATGAACAAGCTCGGTGTCCACGCACTCGTGTGGGAGAAGGGCTGGAGCCACGAGGAATGCGCCCGCGCCATCGCCGAACACGGCGGAGGTCGGCTACGACCTGATCGAAATCCCGGCACTCGACCCGAGTTCCATCGACACCGCCTTCACCGCAAAGGAGCTGCGAAAAGGCCGGCATCGGCGCAACCTCCTCGCTGGGCCTCGACGGATGACGCGGACATTTCCAGCAACGACCGCGACAAGGAAAAGCGCGGGCGAGGCCAAGCTGCTGAGCAGGCCGTCGGCGTGATACGCGACATCGGCGCTACGCATATGTGCGGCATCCTGGAATCCGCTTTCCAGAAATACGCGGTGCCCGACCACGGCCGAGGGCGTGAAGCGCTCCTGCGAGGTGCTCGCGCGGGTGGCCGAGAAGGCGGCAGCCAGCAACATCACGCTCGGCCTCGAAGTGGTGAACCGCTACGAGTCCAACGTGCTCAACACGGCGATCGCAGGCGGTCGAGATGTGCAAGCGCATCGGCGCGCCGAACGTGAAGGTGCATCTCGACGTCTACCACATGAACATCGAGGAATCCGACATCCAGCAGGCGATCCTCGATACCGGCGACTATCTCGGCTACTTCCACACCGGCGATTCGCATCGCGGCTACATGGGCTCGGGCTCGATCGATCTCGCGGGCGTGTTCCGGGCGTTGGTGAAGTCCGGCTACACAGGGACCGATCACCTTCGAGTCCTTCTCGTCCCGGGTCGTCGGCCAGCCGCTCGAAGGCATTCTCGGCATCTGGCGCAACCTGTGGGAGGACAGCCACGACCTCGCCTCCCATGCGCTGATGTATACCAAGGCGCAGCTCAAGGCGGCGCAAGAGGCCCAGAAACAGGCAGAGCGCAGCCGTCTCGTCTGATCCCGGCGATGCTTGTGTGCTGGTCGGGCGAGCCAGCCGGGCCAGCACACAAGGGGCCGTTTCGGCCATCGCTGTCTTGCCGTACCGGGTCGGGTCGAGGCGCCGCAGGCGGATCAGCCGAACTCTGCACCGTCCTCGGCCGGACCGCCGATGATCTCCGCCGCTCCCGCCGAGCAGGCCGTCGACGAACCGCTCGAACCCGGCCTCGACTTGGTCGGAGAACCGTCGTGCGTCTAAACACTTGTCGGCCCTGGCCCTCTCTCTTGAGATCTGTCTGTCAAATCGTTCCTGCAGCACACGGTGCTCGCGCGCCACGTCCTGCCGAGTCATCCCAAGGAACTCGTGTTCGCACCTTTCGGGAAATCGCTGACTTGGAAACCGCCGGGTAAAGAGATCCGGTTGCCGCCGCTCCACGGGCGCTGGCGCTCGATCATCGGCCTTGGCTAGACGGCTCGCCGCCAGCACGTTTCCGCAGACATGCGGCCATGAGACGATGCACCAGTCGCCCCGTTAAGGAGTTGTTAATCTTGTCGGCGTGCAATTCATGCTGGCGCGGCTCTTGCTCGAGCCGACCAAGACATTGGGGACAAACGATCGATCGAACCGGCTGAAAGGACCGTCGATGGAGTTGATTTCCGAAGAGCTCGCGAAGCGGCTGATGCTGTGGTCCGGCTACGGGCTGACCACCGCCGAAATCCTCTACTGCCTCCCGGATCACCCCAAAATTTTGCAAAGCTACGTCTGGCAGGATTACGACACGACACCGAGCTTCCCTGCCCTCAACAAGTTCCTCGGCTTTTGGCGCGAGAAGCTCGACGGCGCACTTCATTCTGTCCGCGTCGGCCATGCCAAGCTGATCCGTCCCGTCGAGTTGCGGGCGGTCGGGGCGGAATTTCGGCTTCAGTGAAGAAGCAGCTCCGCGCAGGCTAGATCAGGCGCAGCTTGCGAAGGCTGGCGTGACCGTTGCGGCCAACGATCAGGTGGTCGTGAACCTCGACCCCCATCGGTTTGGCAAGGGCGACGATCTGGCGGGTGGTCGCGATGTCGGCCTGTGACGGCGCCGGGTCACCCGATGGGTGATTGTGCACCAGGATGAGGGCGGTGGCGTTCAGCTCGAGTGCCCGCTTGATCACCTCGCGGGGATAGACCGGCGCGTGATCGATCGTCCCCTGCCCCTGCACCTCGTCCCGGATGAGTACGTTTCGCTTGTCCAGGAACAACACCCGGAACTCCTCCCGTTCCACGAACGCCATCGTGGCCCTGCAGTAGTCGACGACCGTTGCGGAGGAGGCGAGGACTGTGCGTTTCGCGACGTCACCCCGGACCAATTGCTGAGCCGCTGCCGCCACGATCCTGAAATCGGTGATCGCGGAGTCACCCATGCCATCGATCTCGCGCAACCGCTCAGGCGGCGCCGTCAGGACTTCGGCGAAGGACCCGAACCGCTTGAGCAGGAGCTTCGCCAGCGCCTTCACGTCCCGCCGCGGCAAAGCCCGGAACAGGATCAGCTCGAGGAGCTCGTAGTCGGCGATGCCCTCCCCGCCGGCCTTCAGAAAACGATCGCGAAGTCGCTGACGGTGACCGATGTGATGCGGCGTGTCGACACTCGGGTCCGCGCCGGGTTCCGAGCCCACCGTCGGTAGGCGCCGCGTGAACAGCCCCTCGTCGAAGCCGGTCATTGCTCAGTTTCTAGTGGTAGGGCGGCTGGTGCAGACCGGCCGGCGATAAGGTGAACACCTCGACACCAGTTTCCGTCACCGCGACCGTGTGCTCGAACTGCGCCGACAGCGACCGATCGCGGGTCACCGCCGTCCATCCATCCGCCAGCACTTTGACGTGCGGCCGGCCAAGATTCACCATCGGCTCGATGGTGAAGAACATGCCGGGCTTCAGCACAGCGCCCTCCCCTCGACGGCCGTAGTGCAGGATGTTGGGCTCGTCGTGGAACAGCTGCCCCAGGCCATGCCCGCAGAACTCGCGAACGATCGAGCAACGCTCGCCTTCCGCGTAGTCCTGGATCGCAGCGCCGATGTCGCCGACGGTCGCTCCCGGCTTCACGGCCGCTATTCCACGCATCAGCGCCTCATAGGTGACCTCGACGAGCCGCTCGGCCCGCCGTGGCACCTGCGCCGACCAGGTACATTCGGCTCGAATCGCCATGCCAGCCGTCGACGATCAAGGTCACGTCGACATTGACGATGTCGCCTTCGCGGAGCGGCTTGTCGTCAGGAATGCCGTGGCACACCACGTGGTTGATGGAGGTGCAGATCGATTTCGGGAAGCCGCGGTAGTCGAGGCTCGCCGGATAGGCCCCGTTTGCCATGGCGAAGTCGTAAACGAGCCTGTCGAGCGCTCCGGTGGTGACGCCAGGCTTCACCGCCGGCACCAACAGGTCCAACGCTTCGGCGGTCAGCCGACCGGCTTTCCGCATGGGTTCGAAGTCTTCCGCCTTGTGGATGCGAATCTGGCCTGTCTTGCGCCGGTGTGTGAGTGCCGGCTCGGCGAAGGTCATGGTGCGTTCTTCTCTTGATCGATCTGCCACAAATCTAAGCTGAAAGGCGCAAACCGCAACGGGCGGATGTCTCGCGGTCCGGTTGCGAAAAGACTTGTCGCCATTGCTCGGCGGCGTTTAGGTCATGCGGCAATGGAACGATGATGTCGCCCACCAATGATGTTTCCGCCTTCGGTCGCCACGCGCCGCGTGGACCCATTGCGGGCGTGCTCAAATTCACTCGGCTGCGGCCATTCGGCTGGTTGGGACGCCGGCTCGGCTTTGCGTGCCGCACGCTGGGCATTGCCATGCTTCGCGGGCGACCGCTCGATGTCGACGCCCTCGGTGCGCGGATGCGGCTCTATCCGGCGCACAACGTCTCCGAAAAAAACCTGCTCTTCACGCCCCACCTGTTCGACCCGGAAGAGCGCGACATGCTCAACCGGCACATTCGCGATGGTTTCGTATTCATCGACATCGGCGCGAACGTCGGCGGCTACGCCCTGTTCGTGGCAGCGCAAGCCGGGCCAAACGCGCGCATCCTGGCCATCGAACCGCAGCCGGAAATCTTCGAGCGACTGGAGTTCAACATCCGTCAGAACCCGTTTTCCACGGTCAAAGCGCTCGAATGCGCGATCACCGACAAGGACGGGACGGTGACGCTGTTCGTCGACCGGTCGAACAGCGGCCAGAGTTCGGTCCGGTTCGTCAATTCATCGGCCGACGGGGTCGCGGTCAAGGTCACGGCACGAACGCTCAAGAGTGTCGTCGAGGAGGAGAGCCTGGACCGCATCGATGCCATCAAGATCGACGTCGAAGGAGCGGAGGATCTGATCCTCGAGTCGTTTTTTCGCGACGTCGATCCGAAGCTCTGGCCAAGTCTGCTGATCCTCGACGACCCCCCTGGCCGCGCCCCGTTCGCGGTCCCCGCGCTCAGCGAAGGAGGCGACTACCAGCTCGTCGGCCGGACCCGCAGCAACAGCCTCTACGCGCGGCAGACGCTGCCGCAGGCCTGACACCGTTCTGGAGAACATTAATGGTTGACGTCGCATCCGAGGTGACGGCCGCGATCCTGGTCATCGGCGACGAGATCCTGTCCGGCCGGACCAAGGACAAGAACATTGGCTACATCGCCGAATATCTGACTGGAATGGGCATCAACCTCCGCGAGGTCCGTGTGGTGCCCGACGTGGAAGACGAGATCGTCGCCGCGCTCGACGCTCTGCGCGCCCGTTACAGCTATGTCTTCACCACAGGCGGCATCGGACCGACCCACGACGACATCACGGCCGACGCGGTGGCGAAGGCGTTCGGGGTGGAGATTCGAGAGGACCCGCGCGCGATCGAGCTCTTGCTGCAGCGGATCAAGCCAGAGGATCTCAACGCGGCGCGCCGGCGCATGGCCCGCATTCCCGATGGTGCGAGCCTCGTCCAAAACGCCGTATCCAAAGCCCCCGGCTTCATGATCGGCAACGTCATCGTCATGGCTGGTGTGCCCGCTGTCATGCAGGCGATGCTGGACGATGTGGCGCCGCGCCTTCAGACCGGAACGCGACTCACGGTCGAGACCCTCGACGCCATGGGGCTGCCCGAAGGGGCCTATGCGGCGATTCTGGGCGACGTGGCCAAGGCGCACGCCGGGGTCTCGATCGGCTCCTACCCCTCGTTTCAGGACGGCATGTTTCACAATCAGATCGTCATTCGCGGCCAGGACCCGACGGCGGTCGAGGCCGCCTCGACCGCCGTCACGGCCGCGCTGACGCGCTTGCGCCAAGACACGATCCGGGTCTAAGCGGACCGTAAACTGGACCCTCCGATGAGCGAACCTCTCGCCCCCAAAGCTTTCCCGGTCTCGTGGGATCAGTTCCATCGCGACGCCCGCGCTCTTGCGTGGCGACTGAGCGGCGCGGCCCGCTCGTTCGAAGCCATGGTCTGCATCACCCGAGGGGGCCTCGTTCCTGCCGCGATCGTCGCGCGCGAGCTCGGGATTCGGATGATCGAGTCCGTTTGCGTGGCCAGCTACCACGATTACCAATCGCAGGGCGGGCTGCAGGTGATGAAGGGGATCTCGAAGGACATCACGCTCGGTGACGGCGCCGGCGTGCTGGTCATCGACGATCTCGTCGATACGGGAAAGACCGTCCAAGTGGTGCGGGAGATGTTGCCGAAGGCACATTACGCCACCGTCTACGCCAAGCCGCTCGGGCGACCCCAGGTCGACACTTTCGTGACGGAAGTCTCGCAAGACACCTGGATCTATTTCCCTTGGGACCTGGGCTATTCGTTCCAGCCGCCGATCGCCAAGACAACCGCGGGCTGAAGCAGCCTGGGGTCAGGCTGAGCGAATGCCATACTGCTGAACAAAAGCTCTGGCGCCTCGCCGGTCATGCGCTACAACATCCCTGGAAGCCGGGCTCGACACCGGCGATGAGGGAGGCAGTCCGTGATCGACAGCAGCAATCTCGCCACCGTTCCTGCCGGCATCGAAAAGCCGGCCTACGACCGCTCCAAGGTCAAGCCCGGGATCGCGCATCTCAGCGTCGGGAACTTCCACCGCGCGCACCAGGCGGTCTATTTGGACAAATGCCTTGCGCTCGGCGGCCAGGACGAGTGGGGCATTGTCGGCATCGGTTTGATGGACGTGGAAAGCGAACGGGCCAAGGCCAAGGCGCTGCAAAGCCAAAAGGGGCTCTATTCGCTCACCGACTATCCGCCGGAGGGCAAGCCGACCGTCTCGATCATCGGGTCGATCGTCGATTATCTGCACGCGCCGGACGATCCCGCGGCCGTTCTCAAGCTGCTCACCGATCCCGCAATCAAGATCGTCACGCTCACGGTGACCGAAGGCGGCTACAACACGGATGAGAAAGGCCGGTTCAAGCTGGAAGATCCCGGCGTCGCCCGTGATCTGAAGGGCGACGTCCCCAGCACCAGTTTCGGCTATCTGACCGAGGCGCTCCGCCGCCGTCGCGACGCCGGCGTGCCCCCCTTCACGGTGCTCTCCTGCGACAACCTGCGCCACAACGGCAATGTCGTGAAGAACGCGCTGCTCTCGTTTGCCCGGGCCAAGGATGCCGGGCTGGCATCCTGGATCGAGACCAACGTCAGCTTCCCATCCTGCATGGTGGATCGGATCACGCCGGCCGTTGGCCCGGCCGATGCAGCGCGGCTCAACCGGGAGAGCGGGCTCGATGACGCCGCGCCCATCTTCGCCGAAGACTTCATCCAGTGGGTGATCGAGGACAAGTTCCCAACCGGCCGCCCTGCCCTGGAAAAGGTCGGGGTCCAGTTCACCGACGACGTCGACCCCTATGAACAGGTCAAGCTCCGGATGCTGAACGCGTCCCACAGCATGCTGGCCTTCCCCGGCATCCTGATCGGCCACCGCATCGTCCATCTGGCTATGAGGGACCCGAATGTCAGCGCGCTGCTCGACCAGTTCCTGTCGGAGGATGCCGGGCCTTTGCTCGAACGCGCCCCCCAGCATGTCGACCACCGAATATGGCGACATGCTGCTGAAGCGCTACCGCAACCCGGCCATCGGCGACCAGTTGCTGCGCATTGCGTCCGACGGCGCCTCCAAGCTGCCCGTTTTTGTCCAGGACACGGCCAAAGCGCTGATCAAACAATGGCAAGGATCATCGCCGCGTAGCGTTCCTGCTCGCGGCCTTCACCGAATATCTGAAAGGGAAGGACGACAACGGCGAGAGCTTCCCCGTGGTCGAGCCGAACGTGACGGAGGCGGATCTTCGCGCTCGCGAACGACGCTGACCTGGGCAAAGGTCTTGGACTCAGCGTGTTCAAGGGATGGGGACTGGAGCACGCGGACGCATTTGGTGCCGATTACGTGCGATTCCGTGAATCGATCCAGCGGAAGGGCGCAGGCGCGACGCTGGCCGATCTGCTGGGCGAGCGCGGAGGGCGTTAGCTTAGCAGGCCGATGACAGCAGCGGCCTACGCCGCTTTCATCGCCTCCCGTTCCGCCAGAAACGCGTCGTGTTCGCGGATCAGATCGCCCGCGAGCGCTTTGGCGATCAGCGTCCGCGTTTCCGGGACCCCGTAGAGCGCCACGAAGGAGCCGAAGCGAGGCCCGCGCTCGGCGCCAAGCAGCACCTGATACAGCATGTTGAACCAATCGTTCGAGACCCCCGGCCGCTCCGGCGTCGCCGACTTGGCCTTGAGATCCTGATAGCGCGGGATCGGGCGGGCGATATCGTAGAGGGCCGTCTGGATATCCTCGGCAGAGGCATCAGGCGGCAGCGCGCCAAGCATCTGCGACAGGCTGTCCAGGGCGGCGCGCTCGGTGTCGTCCGGCGCGCGATAACGTTTCGCGGGCCGCACGAAGTCACGAAAATATCGAACCGCGTAGCCGACCAGCTGGTCGAGCCGGGGGTGGGTCTCAGGCGAGACGCCCGGGGCGTAGCGCTTCAGAAAGGCCCAGAGCACGGCCGGATCCTCGCTATTGGCCACAGCCGCGAGATTCAACAGCATGGCGAAGGATACGGTCGTGCCCCCGTTCTCCCCTTGCGGCGCGAGCCGTTCCGGCGGCGGGCGGATCACCGGCGTGAACATGCCAGACCGGGTTGCCCAGCCGCTCCTTCCACCCCTGGCGTGGATAGGCTTCCAGAAAGGCCAGGTAGTCGTCGACCGCGCGCGGGATCACGTCGAAGTAAAGTCGCTTGGCCGCCGTCGGCTTTCCGAACATGAACACCGACAGGCTTTCGGGCGAGGCGTAGGTCAGCCACTCGTCGATGGTGAGCCCATTGCCCTTGCTCTTCGAGATCTTCTGCCCCTTCTCGTCGAGGAACAGCTCGTAGTTGAACCCTTCGGGCGGCTCCGAGCCGAGCGCACGCACGATGCGGCCGGATAACTTCACGGAATCGATCAGATCCTTGCCGGCCATCTCATAGTCGACGCCGAGCGCATGCCACCGCATGGCCCAGTCGGGCTTCCACTGCAGCTTGCAGTGCCCGCCGGTCACCGGCGTGACGAACAACCTTCCGCTGTCAGGATCGCGCCAGCTGATCGTCCCGGCCGCGGCATCGTGGCTCTCGAGCGGTACCTGCATGACAACGCCGGTCTCGGGATGGATCGGCAGGAACGGCGAGTAGCTCGCCGCGCGCTCCTCGCGCAGGCTCGGCAGCATGATCGCCATGACGGCCTCCAGCCGTTCCAGCATCAGCCGCAGGGACGGATCGAACCGGCCGGACCTGTAGGCCTCGGTCGACGACATGAATTCGTAATCGAAGCCGAAGCGGTCGAGGAAGCGCCGCAGCCGCGCGTTGTTGCCCTCGCCGAAGCTCGGGAAACTCGCCCCAGGGGTCTGGCACCTGCGTCAGCGGCTTGCCCAGCGCGCTGGGTCAGCAGTTCCTTGTTCGGCACGTTATCGGGGACCTTGCGCAGCCCATCCATGTCATCCGAGAAGGCGACAAGCCGCGTTGGGATCTCGTCCCTGGTCAGCAGACGGAAGGCCTGACGCACCATCGTGGTCCGCGCCACCTCGCCAAAGGTCCCGATATGCGGCAGCCCCGACGGGCCGTAGCCGGTCGAAAACAGAACTTTGGTCTGCCCGGTACGAGCCACGCGGGCCACCAGCTTCCTGGCTTCTTCGAATGGCCAGGCATTGGCGGCTTGCGCGATATCGACGGGTATGGCGGGAAAGGAACTCATTGCGCTTCGCGTGATTTCGCCAGGCGTGGCGATGGAAAGTCGACCTAAGGTCATTCTTCCCCGGACGCAATCACGACGCGCGATCTTGCGGCTCGTCAGCTTGGCAACTGCGAGCCCATACGCTGCTTGGCGCGGCCATGTTCGGTCTTGGCCCAGGCGTGTGGACGGCCGAACACTTCGAACAGGGCCTGCCAGGACGCGATGCAAAGAAGGACGAGATATAACGGGTAGAGTGCCAACCATGGCGCCAATTCCATCAAGCCGCGGCGGCGAAGGCCCAGAAGAGCCGGCCAGACTGCGCTGGCCGCCCCGAGGATGACAAGCGCGACGCTCGCGCCGTTCCACCACAGATCCGCGCTGGACCGGACCCAGAACAGGTTGCCCGTCCCGGCGCGAACGAGCAGCATCGCCGCGCAGAATGGCCCGATGAGGCAGGAGGTGATCGTCCCGAACAGCATCGCAAGCACGGCAAGGGTCGACAGCGTGCCCAGTTCGCTCCACAGGCGGCTCAACGAACGCGTATGGGTGCCGAGCGTCACCATCCACCCCTTCATCCAGCGGCGGCGCTGCTTGAGCCAAGGCGCGAGTGCGTTAGGCGCCTCCTCGAAGGTCGTCGAGTGGAGGCTGCCGACCCGATGACCGAACCGGGCGAGGCGAATCCCGAGATCGATATCTTCCGTGACGTTCCAGGCATCCCAGCCATTGAGCCGGCGCAGCACATCGGTGCGAAAGTGGTTGGAGGTGCCGCCGAGCGGGATGGGCAGCCTCAGTCTGGCCAGGCCCGGGTTTATGACGTGGAACAGCGCGGCGTATTCCACGGCGAAAAGCGCTGACAGCCAGCTGTCGCCGAAGTTGTCGATCGCAAGGCGTGCTTGCAGGCACGCCAAAGTCGGATCCGCGGTGAACGCTGCGGCGGCGGCTCGCAATTGACCGGGCTCGGGCTCGTCCTCCGCATCATAGATGACCAGAAGGCTCCACGCGCGAACTGGAGAGCGACATTCAGAGCACGCGGCTTGGTTCGGGGGCGGCCCACCGGCGCTACGACCACCCGATAACGGGCCGGCAGCCCGTGCTTCTCAATCGCTTCGAGCGTGGTGGTGTCACTCGCTTCGACGACGACCAGAAGATCGAGTTTGGCGGGGGGATAATCGAGCCGGTCAAGGGCGGCGACGAGCCGCGTCACGACCCTGGCTTCGCGAAAAAGCGGGACGATCACACTATAGACCGGCAGTTCCAGGTCGCTGGCCGTGACAGTGGGAACCCGACCCGAAAAGGGACTGACGGACGCGGCCAGGAGCCGCAACGTCAACACCAGCAGGAATGCGGCGATGAACACCGCCACGAGCGCATCCGAGGTCAAGCGCGGCGCCCACCACGCGCCGGCGCAAAAGATAACGGCGCACAGCAAGGAGGGTGAAGGCCTGACCGGGTGTCACACCGGTGCGCGCTGAAAGCGCCTGATTCCACTCAGGCAGCCCGTCGCTGGCCGTTTTCACCACCTCCCATCGCCGGGAATGGCGGAGCAGCGCCTCGAGGCGTTCAGGCGTCGTGATGGCAACCGGCACGGACTGGACCGGTGCCTCCGCAAGCACCGCGAGAAAGCGGCGCAGCGCCTCTCCGCGCGGAGCCGCGAGATACCGCCAGCCCTGCGGGTTCGAACGCAGCGTCACAAGTCCGGTTCTCAGCACGTCACTGGTCGCATCGACCGTCGCCGGCCGCACCGGCAGTTCCGCGTAGGGCAGGCCCCGATGCCCGGCCAGCGCTCGGTAGTAGTGCTCGGACGATATTGTACCTTCGGCGAGAAGGACGGCTTCTGCCGTCATGCCGATGCGTTCTGCTTCCTGGGCGGACCGTTCGAGAACGGCGTCGGGCAGAATGCCCTTCAGAAAGTCGATCTCGACGGGCAGGACCGGGCGGGGAACAGCATGGTCCCACTCCGGCAGGCACGTCTCCTGCGGCGGAATTGTAAGGACAGGCGGAGCCGAAAATCCCATTGCAAGGCAAGTTCGAAGGCGTCAAACAACGGCGCATCTTCCGTGTGTTCTGGCGCGAAAGCGAGCGAGAAGTGCAGGTACTGGTGCGGAGCATCCGGGTTCTAGGGGTGCTCGCGGCTGTCCTAGGCCTCGGCAACCAACAAGCTTCAGCGACCGAGGCGGCCCAGCGGCCTTTCGTCCCTCGCTTTTGGGATCCGGACGTCACGCCCGAACGTCCCGACCTCGAGGGCATCGGGGTGATCCGGTTCTTGACGACCGACGATTACCCGCCATTTGGCTTCGCTTTGGCGAACGGTGCCCCGGCCGGCTTCGAAGTCGATCTGGCGCGGGCGCTTTGCGGGGAGCTGCAGGTGACCTGCACGATCCAGTCCCGCGCATGGGATGGCATCCTTCCTGCTCTCGAACACAAGGAAGCCGATGCCGCCATTGCGTCGATCGCGATCACCGGCGAAGCACGCAGGACCGTGTCGTTCACGACACCGTACTACAAGACGCCCGCGCGGTTCGTGGCGCATCGCCCGCCCGTTCCCGCTGAAGAGGATCCGGGATCCTGGACGGGCAAGCGCGTGGGCGTGGTGGCGGGGACCGCCCACGAAGCCTATTTGCGACGCTTCTTCCCACAGCTGACCGCAGTGACCTATCCCGCAGACGTTGCCGTTCGCGCGGCCCTGAAGAGCGGCGCCGTCGATGCCGCCTTTGGCGACGCGATCACATGGTCAAACTGGCTCGGCGGATCGGACGCCGCCGCATGTTGTGCGTTTGTCGGCGGCGCCTACACGGAGGAAGCGTTTTTTGGCCAGGGCGCCGGGATCGCGGTGCGCAAGACCGACATCGTGCTTCGGCGCGCACTTGATTTCGCCCTGTCCAGCGTCGCGGCCAAGGGCATCTACGGGGACATATACCTGCGCTATTTTCCGCTCGGGCTCTATTGATCACATGTAGGCGGCCACCTCCGCGGCGGCCTTCTCCGGCGGCTGCTGCAGATTGAACGCCTGCACGAAGCGCCCCTCACGATCCATCAAGTAGACGATGGCCGTGTGATCCATGGAATAGTCACTGCCCTGCGTCGGGACCTTCCGGGCGTACACCCTGTAGGCTTTTTCCGCGGCCGCAATGGCGTCAGGCGAGCCCGTCAGACCCGGTGATCCGCGGGTCGAAGCTCGAGAGGTAGTCTTTCAGCACCGCGGGTGTGTCCCGCTCCGGGTCTACGGTCACGAACACCGCGCGAACCGGCTTGTCTTTGCCGAGGCGGCCAGCATCTGGCTCATATCGGCGAGGGTGGTCGGGACAGACGTCCGGGCAGTGCGTGTAACCGAAGAACACCAGGAACGGCTCACCCTTGAAGTTTTCGGCGCGTCACCGTCCGGCCGTCCTGATCGACAAGTGTGAACGGTCCGCCGACCAGCGCCGTTCCGGAGTCCCATGGAGCACTGACCCGGGTCCAATACGCGGCACCCGTCGCGGCGAGACCCAACAGCGCAAAGAGCGCTGCGGCGATCAGGACTGCACGCTTCGTGAGCCAACATTCCGATCCTCTTCAGGCCCAGCCGAACTGGGAAATCGCCCGCGCGGTGTAGTCAACCACTGGAATGACCCGCGCGTAGTTGAGCCGAGTTGGCCCGATGATGCCGAGCACGCCCACGATACGCTGGTCCCGATCACGAAAGGGCGTCGCAATCATGGAGGAGCCGGAGAGCGAGAAAAGCTGGTTTTCGGCGCCGATGAAGATCCGAACGCCTTCACCGCTCTCCGCCCGGTGCAGGAGTTCAACCACCTCCGTCTTGGCCTCGAGGTCCTCGAAAAGCAGGCGGATGCGCTCGAGGTCTTCGATCGCGGTCAGGTTTTCGAGCAGGTTGCGCTGTCCGCGCACGATCAGCCGGCGTTCCGTGCCCTGCAGGCCAGCCCAGCTCGCAAGGCCGGCATCAACGACACGCGTGGTCAGTTCGTCGAGCTCCACCTGCGCGGCGCGCTGATCGGCCTCGATCTCCGCGCGCGTCTCCGCCAGCGTGCGCCCTCGCAGTCGGGCGTTCAGGTAGTTGGACGCTTCGACCAGGGCCGAAGGCGCCAGGCCCTGCGGTGTCGTGACGACGCGATTCTCGATGGAGCCGTCCTCGGCCACCAGCACTGCGAGCGCGCGCGCCTCGTCGAGGCGAACGAATTCGATGTGCTTGAGGCGCGCATTGTCCTTGGTCGTGACCACAACACCGGCGCCCCGTGTCAGGCCCGACATCAGGGACGTGGCCTCGGAGAGCACGCCCTCGATGGTGTTCGTCCGAGACGCGGCCTGGACTTGGCTGTCGATTCGGCGCCGATCGCCTTCGGGCAGATCGCCCCATTCGAGCAGCGCGTCGACGAAGAACCGCAGGCCCGTATGGGTCGGCAGCCGCCCCGCGCTGGTGTGCGGGGAATAGATCAACCCAAGCTCCTCGAGCTCCTGCATGACATTGCGAACGGAGGCCGGCGACAGGGTGGTGGGAAGCAGGCGCGACAGATTTCGCGACCCAACCGGCTCACCCGTGGCCAGGTACGAGTCGACGATACGCTTGAAGATGTCGCGCGCCCGTTCGTTCAGTCGGATCAAGGCTGTCTGGGGCGTCGAACGATGGTCAAGCAGGCTGGTCATGCCGCCAAGCAAACCCGTGATGGCCGTCGCAAGCGCGCCCCGCTACGGTAGGAAGGGGAGCACGGCTTCGAACTCCCGCGCCAGAGCCGTGACCGCGTCCTTCGCATCGAGCGCGATCTTGAACCGATCGAAACGGGCGTCCACCACAGCATCCGCGCTTTCGATGAGTTCAAGGCTGTCAAGTTCGCGGGCTTCCGGCCGGGTCGTCGCGATCGCAACACTGAGACCAAAAACCAGACCGCAGTAGCAATTCGGCGCAATCATGAGATGTCGCGCCATGCTCGACGACCCCATCAGGTCGAGCTTCTGGATCGGACGCACCCGCGTGAAGCCCGCCGCGATCGCAGCGCATAGTTTCACGACGGCCTCGTCGCGAGCGGTTGTGGACGTCTGCTGGCGCCGCGCAATCGCCAACGCGATCAGATCACGGTGGCGCGTCGCGATTTCATTGCGCAGGTCTTCGATCGCATGTTCCGAAACAAGGGCCTGCCGGGCACCGTAACGACGGAGCAGTGCCTTCAGCTCGCGATACACGTCGTGTGTGAAGGCCGGCTTTTCGTCGCCCCGCCCGAAGTAGTCCGTGACCGGCCGTGGAAACACAGTGCGCGCAGGCGGGCCTTCGAGCAGCCCGAGGGTCACGTGCTCCACCTGGGTAAACAGCCCGTCGGCCATGCGGATCACGGGGGTGCCGATCATCGCTCCGACCGTGCCGAGCGGCCCGAAATCGACGTTGCGATAGGCCTCCGGCAAGGCCGAACCCGGCGTTTCGGCTTCGCTGCGCAATGAATATCGCAGCGTCCGGATCTGATCCTTGAGCGAGAGAACGAGATCATCGGCAAGGCGGCGCATCACACAGTCCTATGAACGCAACGACCCATCATAGACGATTTAATTCAAGCGAGGATGAGGCGCGCGAGCGCATCATAGGATTTTTCGACAGCGCTCGCGCCACCGGCGAGCAGAATTTCGGAATGCCCGGCCTGAATGTGGCTGCCACCGCCGAAGCCCAGCGCCGTCATGCCGGCGGCCCGCGCGCCTTGCACGCCGAAAATCGAGTCTTCGATCACGATACAGCGCGTTGGTTCCACCGCCATGGACTGCGCGGCGAAAAGAAACAGATCCGGTGCGGGCTTACCTCGGGCCACCTGGTGCGATGAAAAGATGTTTTCGCCGAAGAAGCGGTCGAGGCCTGTCAAGGCCAGGCTGACCCGGATCCGTTCGGGGTTCGACGACGAGGCCACACAGCGCTTCATGCCATCAAGATGCGTGAGGAAATCCACGATCCCGGGCATCGGCTTCAGTTCGCGTTCGAAAAGTCGTCGTGTGGCGGGCCAGAGCCGCTCGGCCACGCCGGACGGAATCGCGGTCGACGTCTCCTCCTCGACCCGCAGCAGGATGTCCGCCTGCTTCATGCCGAAGCAACACGCGATCATCTCTGCCGTCACAGGCACGCCCGCTTCGGTCAGAACCTGCTGCATCGCCGTGACCGAGAGCACCTCACTGTCGACCAAAACGCCGTCGCAATCGAAGATGATCATGTCGGACGCGATCGCCATCGTTGAATTGGGTCCTGTTGTGGCCGCGGATGTCAACCGCTCGTCTCCTCGCCAGCGAGCAATGCGGCCGCCGTCTTCTCGTCGGTGATGCAGACCGTTGGCGCGAGCAGACGCATGCCGCCGATCATCGCGTCCACCTTGGCGGCACCGCCCGAAACGAGAATTCGGTTCGGAACCGATCGAATCACATCGAGAGGGATCGCCATGAGGCGCTCGTTGATAGAGTGGTCGACAAGGCGGCCGTCCCGATCGAAGAAGTGGTACAGGATGTTGCCCACGGCGCCTTTCGCCAGCAAGGAGGTCCGGTCGGCCTCCGACGCCATGCCGGTGTCGAACAGGGAGCTTTCGCCCGGACGGTTCCCACGCTGACCAGGATGGTGTCGAGTTCCCGCGCCTTGTCGAAGACATCCCTCAGGCCGCAACGGTCGATCAGGGCCGACTTGGTGGCCGTGCTGTCCACCAGCGCTGGCGCCGGAATGAAGTAGCACTGCGCCTGGAAAGCCCGCGCGAATTGCCACGCGAATTCGGACGGGTTGGTGGCACGCGCGGTGGTGACGCCGCCGAGCAGCGAGAGGACGGACAGGCCCTGGACGGGCCGGTCATCGAGAAAGGCAAGCCCATGGCTCAGCGTGCGTCCCCAACCCAAACCGATCTTCATGTTGCTGCGCAGGATCGTCGAGAGATACTGCCCCGTCGCCGCACCGATTGGGGCCGTCGGGTCGGCATTGTCGCCGGCAACGGGCGCGACGATCGCGTCGTTGAGGCCGAACCGCTTTTGCAGCGCCACTTCCAGGCTCGGCAATTCGGCGATGTCGCGACTCAACGCGATCTTCACCTCGCCCAACGCGCGCGCGTCGGTGAGAAGACGCGCCACGGTCACCCGGCCGATGCCGAGCACGTCCGCGACCTCGTTCTGGGTCATCTCCTCGACGTAGTACATCCAGGCGGCGCGCAACCGCAGCCTTGCTGTACGGCGCGACGCCGGCAACACCTCTGCGGATCTGTTTTCCGCGTCGCCCGGCAGGCTGTCTTCGCCGACGCCGATCCTGGTCTTCCCCATGGTCTCGCCTTGTAGAGCTTGCGTCGAGACGTGCAAGCGATTGCCTGTTTTGAGCATCGCCGGTAAGCGTGGCAGGCATCCGCAACCGGACAGAACCATGCAGGCGCGTGTCACAGTGACGTTGAAGGCGGGCGTTCTCGATCCGCAGGGCAAGGCGATCGAAGGCGCCCTTCGCGCCATGGGCATCAGCGGCATCGATGCCGTTCGTCAGGGCAAGCTGTTCGAAGTCGAGATCGGCGCAACGGATCGGTCTTTAGCACGAGCAACGCTCACCAGCGCCTGCGAGCAGTTGCTCGCCAACACCGTGATCGAGGACTACCGAATCGAGCTCGGAGGGGCCGCAGCCTTGAAGGCGGCGGTCGTTACGTTTCCGGGCATTAATCGCGAGCGGGATGTCGCGCGGGCCCTCAAGGCCGCGTCTGGACGCGACGCTGCGATGATCTGGCATGCAGACACCGACTTGCCCGTGGGGACCGACCTCGTCGTGCTCCCCGGTGGCTTCTCGTACGGCGACTACCTGCGCTGCGGCGCGATTGCGGCGCGCGCGCCGATCATGGCCGCGGTGCGGGCCCACGCCGCACGGGGCGGCTTTGTCCTTGCGATCTGCAACGGCTTTCAGATCGCCTGCGAGGCGGGCCTCCTTCCCGGCGTTCTCGTGCGCAACGCCAATCTGCGCTTCCTCTGCCACTTCCAGCACGTTCGCGTCGAACGGAATGACACGCCATTCACGCACCATTACGCCAAGGGCCAAGCGGTCAGATATTGCGTCGCGCATGGCGAGGGGAACTACACCGCGGACGCCGAGACGCTGGCCAGGCTCGAAGGCGAGGGACTAGTCGCGTTCCGCTACTGCGATGCGGCTGGTGCGACGGGCGGCCAAGCCAACCCGAACGGATCGGAGAAGAACATCGCCGGCGTCTTCTCGCCGGGTCTCAATGTGCTCGGCCTGATGCCGCACCCGGAGAATCTCATCGATCCGCTCGTCGGCGGAACTGACGGACTGGCCTTGTTCGAAAGCCTGACGGACGCTATCGCGCCAGCCGTGGCGGCGGCCGGCTGAGCGCACGGCGAGGGTCGGTCGGAAAGGCCTGACGCCGTGGTGTGGAAGGCAGAATGACGTGGCTCGTCGCCTCGGCGGTTGCTCTCTTGGCACTTGGTCTTGGCGCAACCGGGGGCTCATCGCAGCGCTTTCTCGCCCCCGGCGATGGCAATCACGCCGATGATGATCAGGCCGGTCAACAGCATGCGCAGGTCGGGTGCCGTCCCTGACGCACTGAGCATCGCATGATGAGGAGCATGAACAGCGCCGCGCCCCAGACGCCTGGAACGCAACCAGCATAGAATCCGATCACCGCGGCCATTCAGCCCATCGTCAGGCGCGACATGTTGGAATTCCGGCGTCTGCAGGCGTTCCCGCCGAGCGGCGGCCTTCAAACAGGCAAATTCACGCCTATGGTCGAAACGGACGGCGTAACGCCAAGGGCAACGATGAATTCGAGAGCTAACCGTCGTTGGTCCGGCGCACCAGCCACTCGCCCGCCAGCGGGAGAGGAGAGTGGGGTGCGTCTGCGTCGATGAGTGTATCCTCTCTCTTCATTCTGCGGCCGATCGCGACATCGCTGCTCGCCGTTGCGGTGCTGCTCGCCGGCATCCTGGGCTATCGCCAGCTCTCGGTCTCGTCGCTGCCGCAGGTCGATTTCCCGACCATCCAGGTGACCACGCAGCTGCCCGGCGCCAATCCGGACACGATCGCGTCGCTTGTCACGGCGTCGCTGGAGCGGCAGTTCGGCCAGATCCCGTCGCTGTCGACCATGTCGTCGCAGAGCTCGTTCGGGCTCAGCCAGATCACGCTGCAGTTCGAGCTCGGCCGCGACATCGACGCCGCCGCGCAGGACGTGCAATCCGCCATCAACGCCGCCGCCTCGACGCTGCCCAAGAACCTGCCCTACCCGCCGACCTACTCCAAGGTGAACCCGGCCGACACGCCGATCCTGACGCTGGCGCTGACCTCGAAGACGGTGCCGCTGCGCGATCTGTCGCGATGTCGCCGACACCCTGCTCGGCCCGCGGCTCAGCCAGGTGACCGGCGTCGGCCACGTCGCGGTCGAGGGCAATATCCGCCCCGCCATCCGCATCCAGGCCGATCTGACGCGGCTCGCCGCCTACGGCATCGCGATGGAGGACCTGCGCAACGCCATCGTGGCCGCCAACGTGGCCGGCTCCAAAGGCTCGCTCGACGGCTTCAAGCAGGCCTACACGATCGCGGCCAACGACCAGATCGAGGCGGCCGACGCCTACAAGGACGTGGTCATCGCCTACCGCAACGGCGCGCCCGTGCTGCTGCAAGGACGTGGCCGACGTCGTCGACGGGCTCGAGAATGCCCGTGTCGGCGGCTGGTACAAGGGCACAGCCGGCCGTCATCATCGACGTGCAGCGCCAGCCCGGCGCCAATGTCGTCGAAACGGTCGACCGGCTGAAGCGCGAAATCCCGAAGCTGCGCGGCTCGCTCGCGGCCGGCGCCGACCTGCAAGCTCGTTCACGACTCGACCGAGACGATCCGCGCCTCCATCGCCGACGTGCAGTTCACGCTGGTGCTGAGCGCCGCCCTCGTGGTGCTCGTCGTGCTGCTGTTCCTGCGCACGGTGCGGGCCACCATCATCGCCGGCGTCGCGCTGCCGCTGTCGATCGTCGCGACCTTCGGCGTCATGTGGTTCGCCGGCTTCTCCCTCAACAACCTGTCGCTGATGGCGCTGACGATCTCGACCGGCTTCGTGGTCGACGACGCCATCGTCATGATCGAGAACATCGTGCGCAAGATCGAGGAGGGCGAGCAGCCGCTCGCAGGCGGCGCTCTCGCGGCGCGCGCGAGATCGGCTTCACGGTGATCTCGCTGACCATGTCGCTGATCGCCGTGTTCATCCCGCTGCTGTTCATGACCGGCATCGTCGGCCGCATGTTCCGCGAATTCGCGCTGACCCTGACCTTCTCGGTGGTGGTCTCGGCCGTCGTGTCGCTGACGCTGACGCCGATGATGTGCGGGCGCCTGCTCAAGGCCGTGCCGCACGACGCGCGCGAGCCCTGGTTCATGCGCGCCGCCGAGGCGCCGATCACCTGGCATGGCGCGCGGCTACGAGGTGACGCTGCGACTGGGCGCTGCGACGTCAGGCGTTGATGCTGCTGTTGACCGCTCGCCACCCTCGGCGCTCACGGCCTATCTCTACATGATCGTGCCCAAGGGCTTTCTGCCCGACCAGGACACGGGGCTGATCCGCGCCATCGTCGAGGGCTCGCCGACCGCCTCCTTCGCCGACATGACGCCGGCTGCAGAGCCGAGGCCGAAGCCGCCATCCGCGACGACCCGGACGTGACGGGCGTCGTCGCGCGTGCTTGGCGTCGGCACGCTCAACCCGACGCCAACGTCGCCAACCTGCAGATCAGCCTGCGCTCCGCCGACGACCGCAGCGGACAACGCCGGCCGCGATCGCCGACCGTCTGCGCGACAAGCTCAGCCGCGTGCCGGGCCTCACCGCCTACGTGAAGCCGGTGCAGGACATCCAGATCGCCACGCAGTCGAGCCGCTCGCAATACCAGTACACGCTGACGGCGACGGACGCCGCCGCGCTCGGCGCAATGGGCGCCGAAGCTCGTCGACGCCATGCGCCGCGACGGCACGTTCCGTCACGTCGCCAACGAGGTGCAGGACGGCGGTTTGCGGGCCTTCGTCGACATCGACCGGCGGCAAGGCCGGCCGGCTCGGCGTCTCGACGCAGCTGATCGACGACACGCTGTACGACGCCTTCGGCCAGCGGCAGATCTCGACCATCTACGCCCAGTCGAACCAGTATCGCGTCATTCTCGAAGCCGCGCCGCGCTACCTCACCGATCCCGGCCATCCTCGACAAGCTCTATGTCGGCATCTCGGGCGGCGGCGCAGGTGCCGCTCGTGTCCTTCGCCACCCTGAAGCGCACGACGGCGCCGCTGTCCATCGCCCACCAGGAGCAGTTTCCGGCCGATACGATCTCCTTCGATCTGCCGGAGGGCCGTCGCTCGGCGAGGCGGTGCAGCGCATCGGCGCGATCGAGCGGGACATCGGCATGCCGGCCGTCGGTCGTCGGCGTGTTCGGGGCCGACGCGGCCGAGTTCACCAAGTCGCTCGCCGGCGAGCCCTGGCTGATCCTGGCCGCCGTGGTGACGATCTATCTCGTGCTGGGCGTGCTCTACGAGAGCTTCATCCACCCGCTGACCATCCTGTCGACGCTGCCCTCGGCCGGCGTCGGCGCGATCCTGGCCCTGATCCTGTGCAAGCAGGAGCTGTCGATCGTGGCGCTGATCGGCATCATCCTGCTGATGGGCATCGTCAAGAAGAACGCGATCATGATGATCGACTTCGCGACCGCGGCGGAGCGCGAGGAGGGCCTGATCGCCCTTCGACGCCATCGAGCGCGCCTGCCGGCTGCGCTTCCGCCCCATCATGATGACGACGCTCGCGGCGCTGTTCGGCGCCATCCCGCTGGCCTTCGCGCACGGCACCGGCGCCGAACTGCGCGTGCCGCTCGGCATCACCATCATCGGCGGCCTGCTGCGTCAGCCAGTTGCTGACCCTCTACACGACGCCGGTGATCTACCTGCTGATGGAGCGCATCGGCGGCCGCTTCGGCCTCGGCGACGAAGCGCGGCGAGCCGATCCCGATCGAGGAGGAGCGCTATCCCGTCGATCCCGCGGCGGGCGGCGGAATGAGCGCGGTCAGCTCGATCGCATACGCGCTTTCGCGCCCTCCCTCCCCTCACTGGGGAGGGAGGTGTGCCAGGCACACTCTCAGTCACGCGACCAACGTTCAGCAGCCTCGATATACGGACGACCGCCTCCGTCCCTCCCCTTGCAGGGGAGGGTGGACCGGCGTCAGCCGGGACGGGTGGGGTGGGCCGGCCGACTGTGCTGCGCACGAGCCGCGTCGCCTTCTGCCGCATCCCACCCCACCCCCCGCCCTCCGGGCAGGACCCTCCCCTGCGAGGGGAAGGAGGGGGGCCAGGCAAACTCTCAGTCACACGGCCAAGGTTCAGCAGCCTCGATGTACGGACGACCGCGCTCCGTCCCTCCCCTTGCAGGGGAGGGTGGACCGGCGTCAGCCGGGACGGGTGGGGTGGGCCGGCCGGAGAGAACGTACCTGTGGAGCGGCCCACTCTGCCGCAGCCCATGCCCGCGCCGCCGCGCCTTCTGCCGCACCCCACCCCACCCCCCGCCCTCCGGGCGGGACCCTCCCCTGCGAGGGGAGGGAGGGCTCGCACCCCGTATACGGGGCGCGCAAGATGAACTTCTCCGAGCCCTTCATCCGCCGGCCGATCGGGACGACGCTGCTGAGCGTCGGGCTGTTCCTGATCGGTGCGGTGGCCTACTTCCAGCTGCCGGTCGCGAGCCTGCCGAGCGTCGACTTTCCCGCCATCCGGGTCAGCGCGAGCCGGCCGGGGGCCGACCCGGCCACCATGGCGGCGACGGTCGCGGCACCGCTCGAGCGGCGGCTCGGCGAGATCGCCGGCATCAACGAGATCACCTCGTCCTCCTCGCTCGGCGCCACCTCGATTTCGCTGCAGTTCGACCTCAGCCGCAACGTCGACGATGCGGCGCGCGACGTGCAGGCGGCGCTGAACGCCGCTGCGACCGACCTGCCGAGCGACCTGCCGAACCTGCCGGTCTACCGCAAGGCCAATTCGGCGGCCTTCCCGGTCATCATCCTGGCGCTGACCTCGAAGACTCTGCCCAACACGGCGCTCTACGATGCGGCCGACACCGTCATCGCCCAGAAGATCAGCCAGGTGGACGGCGTCGCCGAGGTGCAGGTCAACGGCGCCGAGCAGCCGGCCATCCGCGTGCGTATCGATCCGCAGCGGCTCGCCGCCATGGGCCTGTCGGTCGACGCCGTGCGCACCGCCATCGCCAATGCCAACGTCGGCCAGCCCGTCGGCTCGTTCGACGGGCCGGACCAGAGCGAGACCCTTGCCGTCAGCGACCGCATGTCGACGCCGGAGGAGTTCGGCTCCATCGTCGTGCGCGCCGAGAACAACACGATCGTGCGGCTGCGCGACATCGCCGACGTGGCGCGCGGCGTGAAGAGCCGCCGCGCAGCCGGCTGGTACAACAAGGATCCGTCCGTCCTGCTGATCATCACCAAGCAGCCCGCCGCCAACGTCATCGACACGGTCGACAAGCGTGAAGGCGCTGCTGCCGCAGCTGCGGCAGTGGATCCCGGCGGGCGTCGACATCTCGATCTTCACCGACCGGACCGTGACGATCCGCGCCGCATTGCGCGACATCCAGATCACGCTGCTGATCACCGCCGCGCTGGTGATGGGCGTGGTGCTCGTCTTCCTGCGGCGCGCGACGCCGACGCATCGCGGCCGGCGTGACGGTGCCGCTGTCGCTCGCCGGCACGGTGGCCTGCATGTGGGCGGCCGGCTTCTCGCTCGACAACCTGTCGCTGCTGGCCATCACCATCTCGGTCGGGTTCGTGGTCGACGACGCGATCGTGATGATCGAGAACGTCACCTCGCAACATCGAGAAGGGGATGAGCGGCTTTCAGGCCGCCTTGGTCGGCGCGCGGCAGATCGGCTTCACCGTCATTTCGATCAGCCTGTCGCTGCTCGCGGCCTTCCTGCCCCTGAATCTGATGGGCGGCATCGTCGGCGCGTTCTTCAAGGAGTTTTCGCTCACCCTGACCTTTGCGGTGGTGATCTCGACGTTCGTATCGCTGACGCTGACGCCCATGCTCTGCGGCCATTTCATGGGCCCGCAGACAGCGCGAGGGCCGAACCGCTTCGACCGGCATGGTGGAGGGCGGCGCTGGCGGCGACGCGTCGGCGTCTATGCGCGGACCCTGCGCGGCGCCCTGCGCCACCCTTGGATCATGCTCGTCGTCATGCTGGTCACGATCGGGCTCACGGTCGAGCTGTTCAAGACGGCGCCGAAAGGCTTCATGCCGGACGACGACACCGGTCTGATCATGGGCATGACCGAAGCCGCGGCCTCGGTCTCCTTCCCCGAGATGGCCCGCCTGCAGCAGGTGATCGCCGACGAGGTCTCGAAGGACCCCGCAGTCGCCGGGCGTCGGCTCGTTCATCGGCGGCGGCGGCAATTCGTCCGTCAACCAGGGCCGGCTGTTCATCAGCCTCAAGCCGGATGGCCAGCGGCCGGACATCAACCAAGTCATCGCCCGGATGCGGAAGAAGCTGTCCCACACGCCCGGCATCACGCTGTTCATGGTGGCGGTCCAGGATCTGCGGGCCGGCGGACGCAGCGGCAAGGGCAGCTACCAGTACACGCTGTGGGACGCCGATCTCGACGAATTGCTGGCCTGGCAGTCGAAGGTGATCGACCGGCTTCGCAAGGTGCCCGGGCTCGTCGACGTGTCGACGGACCGCGAACAGGGTTCGCTCGAGGCCAAGGTCGTCATCGACCGAGCCAAGGCCTCGGCGCTGGGAGTGGGCATCCAAGCCGTCGACGACGCGCTGAACGACGCCTTCGGCGAGCGGCAGGTCTCGACCATCTACACGCAGCGCAACCAATACCGGGTGGTGCTGGAAGTCGCGACCCGCGATCAGCGCGACCCGGCCGACCTCACCCGGATCTATGTGCCGGGAACGGGCGGCACCCAGGTTCCGCTCTCGGCCTTCACCCATATCGAGCGCGGCACCTCCGCGCTCGTGGTCAACCACCAGGGCGCCTTCCCGTCCGTGACCATCACCTACAACCTGCGAACCGAACGCCAGCCTCGACACGACCAGCCAAGCGATCACGCAGGCCGTGGCCGACATGCACCTTCCCGACGGCTTGCATGCCGAGTTCACCGGCGACGCGCTGGTCTTCCAGCAGGGCGCCGGCAGCCAGGTGATCCTCATCGTGGCGGCGCTCGGCCGCCATCTACATCATCCTCGGCGTGCTCTACGAGAGTCTCGTCCACCCCCTGACGATCCTGTCCACCCTGCCCTCGGCGGGCCTCGGCGCGCTCCTGGCCCTGCGCGTGGTCGACATGGAACTGACCGTGATCGCCTTCATCGGCATCATCCTGCTCATCGGCATCGTGAAGAAGAACGGCATCATGCTGGTGGATTTCGCCATCCATGCCGAACGCGACCGCGGCATGAGCCCGCGCGACGCGATCTACGAGGCCTGCCTCGAGCGATTCCGCCCGATCCTGATGACGACGCTCGCGGCCCTCTTCGGCGCCATGCCGATCGCCTTCGGCGAGGGGGTCGGCGCCAACATCCGCCGCCCGCTCGGGGTCACGATCATGGGCGGGCTGATCCTCAGCCAGGCCCTGACGCTCTACACGACCCCGATCATCTATCTCGGCATGGCGCGCCTCAGCGCGCGCTGGAGAAACCGGCGCCGGCGCACGCCGGCAGCTCTGCCCCTCCCCATGCCGGGCGAGTAGAATTCGTCACGCGCAAGGCGGAGTCGGCGAACCGCCGCCGCCTTCGTCGTTGTTAACCGAAGGCGTGCCTCACGCTGCTTTCGCGGCCTTTCCGCCGGCTGCCGTCCGGCCTTCACCGCCGGCCTTCGCCTGAGCATTGGCGACCGTCTCGGCGACCGCGCTCAGCTTCGCGTCGGCCGCCTTTTCCTCCTGCAGCGTCTGGTCGAGAAGGTCGGCTGCGTCCGCCAGACCGAGCTGCCCGGCCCAGCTCTTCAGCGTGCCGTAGCGGGCGATCTCATAGTGTTCTACCGCCTGCGCGCAGCCGATGAGGACGGCGTCGGCAGCGCTCGTTTCCCCGAAATCCTCGAGGTCTTCCTGCATTTCGCTGACGATCCCCTGCATCGCTTCACAGGTCTTGGAACGCGCGGGTTTGCCGAAGATCTCGAACACCTGCTCCAGGCGTTCGACCTGCTTGGCGCTCTCGTCGCGGTGCGACTCGAATGCTTGTTTCAACTCGGGGGCTTGCGCTGTCTTCGCGGATTTCGTCAGAGCCCGCACGGATTGCTTTTCCGCGTAGTAGACGTCCTTCAGCGTTTCGTAGAACGCATCGGACAACGTTTTTTCTTTGGCCACGCCATCACTCCAAGGTTGATCGTAAAATCGGAACTCGCGAGGTGTTGCGAACCTTCCGACAAGCCGTGCTCGCAATCGGATCGCCTCGTTCGCTGCTCGGAGGCAGTGAGGCACGGACGGAAAACGATTGACGTTGAGCTCGACAGCTTGAGCCTTCAACGAAGCTGAGCTCCGATCGTTCGCGGCTCCTCGGATTTACTCGACTCACATTTGTGAGCGGACCTGCTTTGGCTCACGTGGAGACGTCAGCTTTGACCTTTGCCGGAATCGCCAATGCCCCTTAATGTCGGGAGCAATGAGCAATGCCCTGATCCAGAAGCTGGAAAAGCGGGACAGTCTTTCCCCGGCTGAACGGCAGGCGCTGTCGAGCGTGATCGTCCGGACCCGTACCTGTCGGGCGGGCGAGGTGATCGTGCGCGAGGACGAATACCTCAGCGTTAGCACGCTGATTTTCGAGGGATTCACCGCGCGGACCAAGACGCTGCGCGACGGCAAGCGGCAGATCATGTCCGTCCACGTCAGCGGCGACTTCGTCGATCTGCATGCCTTCCTGCTCAAGAAGATCGATCATTCGATCGAGACCCTGACGCCTTGCACCATCGCGACGGTGCCGCACGTCGAACTCGAGCGTATTACCGAGCAGTTCCCGCATCTCACCCGCATGCTGTGGCTTACCACCGTCGTGGACGCTGCAATCCACCGCACCTGGCTGGTTGCCATGGGCCGGCGCTCATCGGTGAGCCAGATGGCGCACTTCGTGTGCGAGATGTTCCTCCGGCTGCAAGAAATCGGGCAAGCGCAGGAGGGGCGCTTCCGCCTTCCTCTGACGCAGGTCGAACTCGGCGACATCATGGGGCTGTCGAGCGTGCACGTGAACCGGGTTATCCAGGATTTGCGCGGCCGCGGCCTGGTCCATTGGCAGGACCAGGTCGTCACCATTTCGGACTGGAAGAAGCTTTCCGACTTGGCCGAATTCGATCCGACCTACCTGTCGCTGCAGCAGGAGCATCGGTGAGCCAACCGCTCGAAGTCCTCCGCCGAGTGTTTGGACATCAGACATTTCGTGGCCGCCAGGAAGAGGTCGTCGAGCAAATCCTTCGCGGAGGCGACGCCGTCGCCTTGTTTCCCACCGGCGCCGGCAAATCCATCTGCTACCAGGTGCCGGCCCTTTGCCGCTCTGGAACCGGCGTGGTCGTTTCGCCGCTGATCGCATTGATGCGCGATCAGGTCGAGGCCTTGCGCCAGGCCGGCGTCAACGCGGGCGCGCTGAACTCGACCGTGCCCGCCGCGGAGGCCACCCAGATCCGACGGGACTTCGTTTCCGGCACGCTGAAGCTCCTTTATGTCTCCCCCGAACGCCTGATTGCTGAAGGATTTCTGGAGTTTTTGGCGACAGGAAGCGTGTCGCTCTTCGCCATCGACGAGGCACACTGCATCTCCACCTGGGGGCATGATTTCCGGCCTGAGTACGCCCGCCTTTCTGTGCTCAAGGAGCGGTTCCCCGGTGTGCCGCGGATTGCGCTCACGGCCACCGCCGATCCCCAAACGCGCGATGATCTCCGGGCGCGGCTGGAGCTTGAGGACGCACCGGTCTTTTCCACGAGCTTCGACCGGCCAAATATTCGATATACGATCGTCGACAAGGAGGCGCCGCGTCGGCAGTTGCTGCACTTTCTGCAGGGTCGCCCGGGGACGACCGGGATCGTCTATTGCCTGAGCCGTCGGCGGGTCGACGAAACCGCCGCTTTTCTCAACGCTAACGGCATCCGAGCCCTGCCCTACCATGCCGGACTCGAGCGAGTGGTTCGCGACGCCAATCAGGACGTGTTCTTGAAAGAGGACGCGCTCTGCCTCGTCGCCACCATCGCGTTCGGAATGGGCATCGACAAGCCCGACGTCCGTTACGTCGCCCATCTCGACCTTCCCGGATCGGTCGAAGCTTACTATCAGGAAACGGGCCGTGCCGGCCGCGATGGCCAGCCCTCGGATGCATGGATGAGCTACGGCCTTGCCGACGTGGTGCAGCGCCGGCAGATGATCGACGGCGGCGACGCACCCGAGCCGGTGAAGCGGATCGAACGTAGCAAGCTGAGCGCTCTGCTTGGCATATGCGAGACGACCGGCTGCCGGCGCCAAGCCATACTCGTGCATTTCGGCGAGGCGCACCCCGGCGCCTGCGGCAACTGCGACAATTGCCTCGATCCGGCCGACACGCTGGACGGCACGATCGCGGCTCAAAAGCTGCTATCGGCCGTCTATCGCACCGGCCAACGGTACGGGGCGGGTCACGTGATCGACGTGCTGCGCGGCGTTGCGACCGACAAGGTCGGCCGCGCGAACCATGACAGCCTACCCACGTTCGGGGTCGGCGCAGATAAGGATGGGGCTTACTGGCGTTCAGCCTTACGCCAGCTCTGCGCCGCCGGACTCCTCAGCATCGATCACGAGCGGCATGGCGCGCTGTGTCTGGGGGAGGGCGCGCGCGCCGTGTTACGCGGCGAACGCTCGATACGCCTGCGAGCGCCGCGCGTGAAGGGGCACCCGCGGTCGCGTCCCGCCGCCCCCACCACCGACCCGCTTTTCGAGTCGCTGCGCCTCGAGCGAGCCCGCCTCGCGCGCGAGCAGAATGTGCCGCCCTACATCGTGTTTTCAAATGCCACGCTGGCCGACATGGCCGTGCGGCGCCCGACCAACCTTGAGGAACTGCGCGCGGTATCTGGTGTGGGTGATGCCAAGCTCGGCCGCTACGGCCGAGCTTTCCTGGCCGTCCTCCGCGCTGGGACACTGGTCGACTAGCGACGTGCGAGCGACACAGGAATGTCACACTATCGTGACGTTCTCGGCGAGACAGCCGCTGAGCTTGGCTGCGCAAGAGTTGCCGTTTCGAATCAGCATCTTACACCATAAGTGCTCAAAAGCTCTGCCTTAACAGGGGCTTGACTCGCACGCGAATCGCGCGCTCTGGCAGGATTTGAAGATGCGGTTTGAGTGTCGCTGAACTGTCACGGCCCGCGTGGTTTTGCGAGATTCTGCCGCGACTTACACCGGGTCACAAATGTTAAGACTGGCTCAACTCGCAGGCGTTCGAAAGTCGCGAGAGACGAATTGTGACTTCTGCCTGTTGCAGAGTCTCCGAGGGCTGTGTAACTATCTCTCGTCGCCGGTGCTTGCGAGTTGTGGACGGCGACGACCCAAGCTTTCAAGTTGAAATGAGAAAGGTCCTGTCTGTTTCAGGGTCGCTGCAGGAGTTTGTCTGGGTCTGTACTGTTGTCTCGTGATGCGGTTTCCTTGCTCTTGATCTGGAACCGATGTCGTTAGTAAATGTTGCTTAAAGAGTCCGGCGTTTGTACATAAAGCTGGCGGAGGGGGCAGTGATGGCGGGGGATTACGGCGGGGACATATCCCCAGACGAGGCCATGGCGCTGCTCGAGAACGACAAGAGCGCGGTCCTGGTCGATGTCCGGACCTCGCCTGAATGGTCATTCGTCGGCGTGCCGGACCTGTCCGCGATCGGCGGCGAACCGGTGTTCCTGGAATGGCAGAGTTATCCTGCCATGGCACTGAACGACGCTTTCGTACCGGCGCTGAGCCGAGAACTCGAACGGCGGGGTACGCCGCGTGAAGCGCCGATCCTGTTCCTGTGCCGCTCCGGCGCTCGAAGCAAGAGTGCCGCGCGTGCCATGACGAACGCCGGCTACGCACAATGCCTCAACATCGCAGGTGGTTTCGAAGGAGGGCCCGATCCCTCACGCCACCGGGGTTTGCTTGAGGGATGGAAGGCCCGGGCGCTGCCCTGGACACAGCCTTAGTCCCGTCGCGTTCCTCGTTCCGCGTCCATTCTCACCACCTTGCCTTCCGGTCGATTAATGACAGCTCGCCTGAATGACACTGTGCGCTCCATTGCGGGTCGAACCCGTGGCTCCGACACTCCGCCTGCCGCCGAACCCGAGACCATCATCACCGCCAGCCCTGGAGAGGCGTGGGCCAGCGCATGCCGCCGCCTGCGCGCGGGACTTGGAGAGGCTGTCTACAACGCCTGGTTCGCCCGCCTCGACCTCGTCCGGTTCGAGGCTGATGCGGCTGTGCTGTCCGTGCCGACGACATTTCTGCGGACTTGGATTCAGTCGCACTATCTTGACAAGATCCTCCAGGCCCTGAAGGCCGAGCAGCCGGATGTCGCCCGCATTGCCGTCGTGCTGCGCTCCAGCAATCGCCTTGCCGTGGTTCCGAAGGCGCAGCAGGACGCTGCCTCCCCGGCAGCCGACATCCCGGCAGCACCCGTCGTCTCAACTGCGGCCGGGGCGCCGAAATCGCCTGCGGTGCGGGACACGGATGCGCTGAACGGCTCGCCGCTCGACAAGCGCCTCACCTTCGAAAGCTTCCTGATTGGCCGATCCAACCAGCTGGCACAGACCGCCGCCGAGCGGGTGGCTCAGGCGCGCAGCGGCGACCTCCCGCTCTATTCGCCTCTGTACATTCATGCCTGCGTCGGTCTCGGCAAAACCCACCTGTCTGCAGGCCACCGCCCATGCCGTTTTGGAGAGCGGCCGGCGCGTGATCTACCTGACGGCAGAACGCTTCATGTATGGCTTCGTGGCGTCGCTGAAGGCTCAGACGGCGCTGGCCTTCAAGGACAAGCTGCGGGCCATCGACGTCCTGATCATCGACGACGTGCAGTTCCTGCAAGGCAAGTCGATCCAGGTGGAATTCTGTCACACGCTGAACGCGCTGATCGATGACGGCCGGCAGGTGGTCGTGGCGGCCGACCGGCCCCCGTCCGAACTGGAGCAACTTGAGGAGCGTGTCCGCTCTCGGCTGGCCGGAGGCCTGTGCGTCGAAATCGAAGCCCTCGATGAGATGCTGCGTCAGAAGATCGTCGAAGCCCGCGTGGCGGCAGCGCGTCTGATCCAGCCCAGCTTCGAACTGAGCCCCGCGGTCGTGGCCTATGTGTCCAAGGTGATCACCACGAACGGCCGCGACCTCGACGGCGCCGTGAACAGGTTGATGGCGCACGCGACGCTGACCGGCAAACACCACACAGTCGAATCGGCCGAGGCGGCGATCCGGGATCTCGTTAGGACGCGAGAGCCAAAGCGCGTCAAGATCGAGGACATCCAGAAGCTTGTCGCCAATCACTACAGCATCAGCCGCGCCGACATTCTGTCCTCGCGCCGCACCGCAACCGTGGTTCGTCCGCGCCAGATCGCAATGTATCTGTCGAAGGCGCTGACGCTGCGTTCGCTCCCCGAGATCGGACGCCGCTTCGGCGGTCGGGACCACACGACCGTGCTGCACGCCGTCCGCAAGATCGAGCACCTCTGCAATTCCGAACCCTCCCTCGCGGAAGAGGTCGAACTGTTCAAACGGCTGCTGCAGGATTGACGATGCTTTGCCGGTCTGTGCCTCGCGATGCACAAGGTCGGATGCTCCGCCGCCTGGGTCCCCTGAGCGTGGGTCGGCGCAGGGGCGTGTAGCGACCGAGCGCTTCCCGCTTGGCCCGAATGATTTAAGCAGCAGGGGCTGTCCCAGGTGATCTCGCAGCGGGCAGCAGTGGAACAAAGCTCCGTCTGTAGCCGCACGATCGCGCTGCTGGGCCGACGAGATCGCGGGCGGCGCGGGAACTGGCCGGGCTGCCCGAAACCGAAGACTAACGAAGCGACCGTGGCGTCCCGCCGGCGGGCAACGACGCGGAATCTTCAAGGCTTTGGCTGAACGAGGTCGCCGACGCACGAGGCTGCGCAAGAATTCCGAGAGATCGTCGGTTGTGAAATCGACGAAGCGGTTCGGCGCTGCCAAGCGCCTCCCAGGGCTCGCGATGATCGCCCTCGACCAGCTTGGGAACCACCAGGACCGTGCGCATGCCCAGCGCATGCGGGACTTCGAGATTGCGGGCGAGATCCTCGAACATGGCAGCCCGCGTCGGATCGACCCGATGCTTCGACAGGAATCGATCGTAGACCTGCGGGTGGGGCTTGGGCAGCAGCTCGCCGGCCACGATGTCGAAAACGTCCTCGAAAGCGTCGCTGATGCCGAGCTGGGCCGTGGTCTTCAGCGCATGTTCGCGCGATCCGCTGGTGAAAATCAGTTTGCGCCCGGGAAGCTGCAGCAGAGCCTGGCCCAGCGCAGGATTTGGCGGCAGCATCGTCCGATCGATGTCGTGGACGAACTCAAGGAATTGCCCCGCGCCAACCGCATGCTCTTCCATCAGGCCGCGCAGTGTGGTGCCGTAGCGCTGGTAATAATGCTTCTGCAGCGCGCGCGCCGAAAGGCCATCCATGCCGAGCAGGTCGGCGAGGTAGAGCGTGATGCGATTGTCGATGGCCGGCCAGATCGCGCTGCCTGCCGCGTAGAGCGTGTTGTCGAGATCGAAAATCCACGTATCGACATGCGTCGAAACGGGCCAGGACGGAGGCCGATGCAGGCTGAGGCGGCAGGGCGGTGCTCGCGAGCAGATCCAGGGTTGCGTCGTGCGTGGTCGACGCTTCTCCCCGGCCACGGCGTCAGACTCAGTCAATCGAGGCCGCCATCCTTTCGGCTCGTCCGGATTCGGATCCGACCGACTGCCACACGTTTCGATCCGGCCTTCCGCCCTCCCCATGGGGCGGAGCAGGGCGACATCTTGCATTCGAGTGCCCAAACAAGCCCTAACGGGTGATGAGCGTGCCCGCACCATGATCGGTGAGCAACTCAACCAGCACGGCATGCGGGATTTTCCCGTCCAGGATCACGACACCCTCGACGCCCTGCTCGATCGCATAGATGCAGGTCTCGACCTTCGGGATCATGCCGCCAGTGATGGTCCCGTCGGCAATCAGCCCACGGATCTCGTCGACGCGCAGTTCCTTGATCAGCTTTTGTTCTTGTCGAGAACGCCGGGCACGTCGGTCAGGAACAGCAGCCGCTTGGCCCCGAGCGCGCCGGCGATCGCGCCCGCGAACGTATCGGCGTTCACGTTGTAGGTTTCGCCGTCCGCGCCCTGAGCGACGGGTGCGAGCACGGGGATCAGTTCGCGGCCGAGCGTCTGGTCGAGCACCATGGTGTCGACCTTCTGCGGCTCGCCGACGAAGCCGAGATCGATCTCCGGCCTCGTCCTCCCGTTCCCCGCCGTTGGAATGCCGCTCCAGTTTCACGGCGGTGACCATGTTGCCGTCCTTGCCGCAGAGCCCGATCGCCCGGCCGCCTTCGGCGTTGATGAAGCCGACGATCTGCTTGTTGATCGACCCGCACAGCACCATCTCGACGATCTCGACCGTCGCCTTGTCGGTCACGCGAAGGCCACCCGAGAACTGCGACGCGATGCCCAGCTTCTTCAGCATGGCGCCGATCTGCGGACCACCGCCATGCACCACCACCGGGTTCACGCCGGACTGCTCAAGCAGCACCATATCGCGGGCGAAATCCCGCGCGCACCGCCTCGTCGCCCATGGCGTGGCCGCCATATTTCACCACCACGATGGCGTCGTCGTAGCGCAGCATGTGCGGCAGCGCCTGGACCAGGGTCTCGGCCGTGTGCTGCGCGCTGACGATCGACTGGTCCGGCATGAGTTATGGGCCTGCTGAAACGAGCGCGGGCAGACGATCCGGCGCCCGCTCGCGCATGAGTTGAACGATGGCGGTCCGCAGTTCGACGATACCCGACACCGGTTTGCGATGAGGTGACGATCACGTCCGGATAGGCGGCGGGATGGCGCGAAAGGCCAGCCAGCGTCTCGGCCTTGTTCTGCTCGAGGGTGGTCGGCTTCACGTCGTCGGCTTTGGTCAGCACGACCGCATAGGAGATCGCGGCCCTGTCGAAGGCTTCCATCGTCGTCGTGGTCGACAGGCTTCAGACCGTGCCGGCCGTCGACCAGAAGATAGACGCGCATGAGCGAGGCGCGGCCGCGCAGATAGTCACGCACCAGTTCTTCCCAAGCCGACACCTTCGCCCTGCCGACCGCGGCATAGCCGTAGCCCGGCATGTCGACGAGTTGGAGCCGGCCGCCGAGGGCGAAGAAGTTCAGCTGCTGGGTCCGGCCCGGCGTGTGCGAGATGCGGGCCAGCGTCTTGCGCCCGGTCAGCGCATTGACGAGCGACGACTTGCCGACATTCGAGCGGCCCGCGAAGGCGATCTCGGGCAGGCTGATCGGCGGCAGGGCCGGGGCCGAGGCCGCGCCCGCCACGAAGTCGCAGGCTTGGGCGAAAAGCCAGCGACCCGTGTCGACTTCGCGATCGGCGCTCCGCCATCGATCGTCAGGTCGTCCGTCGACGGAACAGGGCCGTCAGATTGTCGAACAGGTCGACCTTTGCCCCCGCCCGCTTGGTGATCAGCACCTGCTGGAGCACGGTCAGCGTGTTGTTCCAGCTCCAGTAGATCACGAGCCCCGAGGGGAAGGCGCTCAGCGTGTAGGTGAAGATGACCGGCATCCAGGTGAACATGGTCGCCTGCACCGGGTCCGGCGGCGTCGGGTTCATCTTCATCTGCAGGAACATGGTCACGCCCATGATGAGCGGCCAGGCGCCGATCATCAGGATGTGGGGCGGCGTGAACGGCAGCAGCCCGAACAGGTTGAAGACGCTCGTCGGATCGGGCGCCGACAGGTCCTTGATCCAGCCGAAGAACGGCGCCTGACGCATCTCGATCGTGATGAAGATCACCTTGTAGAGCGCGAAGAACACGGGGATCTGCACCACCATCGGCAGACAGCCGGAGACCGGGTTGATCTTCTCGCTCTTGTAGAGCGCCATGGTCGCTTCCTGCTGCTTCTGGCGGTCGTCGGGGAAGCGCTCCTTGATGGCGGCGAGCTGCGGCTGCGCCTTCTTCATCTTGGCCATCGAGAGATAGGAGCGGTTGGCCAGCGGGAAGAACAGGCCCTTGATCAGCACCGTCACGATCAGGATCGCGATGCCGAAGTTGCCGGTGAGCTTGTAGAAATAGTCGAGCACACGGAACAGCGGCTTGGTGATGAAGTAGAACCAGCCCCAGTCGATCAGCAGATCGAAGCTCTTGATGCCGAATTCCGTCTCGTATTTGTTGATCGTGTCCACTTCCTTGGCGCCGGCGAAGACGCGCGAGGTCACGTCCAGGGTCGCACCGGGGGCGACGGTCTTCGCCTCGTCGAGGACGTCGGTCTGGTAATTCTTCGGTTGTGCGTCGCCCGAAGCGGAGAACCGGCCCTTGAACGGCTCCGTCTGGTCCGGAACGACGGCCGCGGCCCAGTACTTGTCCGTGATGCCGATCCAGCCGCCGGTCCCGTCGAGCGTACTTGGTCTGCCCGGCCTCCTTCTCGATGGCGTCGTACTTGACCTCCTGGACGCGGCTGTCGCCGATCACGCCGATCAGGCCCTCGTGCAGAACGGCGTAGTTCGACGTGACAGGCTTGCCGTGGCGCGAGACGAGCGCATAGGGGAACAGCGTGACCGGCTGCGCGCCCTTGTTCTCGACGGTGTCCTTGACCGTGAACATGTACTGGTCGTCGACCGTGATGGTGCGGTGAAACACCAGCCCCTGGCCGTTGTCGTAGGTCAGGGTGACCGGCTCGCCCGCGCCGACAGCTCCGCTTGTCGGCCTGCCAGACCGTGTCGGCGGTCGGCAGCGCCATCGACGAGCCGGGCTGCGCCACGAAACCGGTCTCCGCGTAGAAGGGGTGCGGCGACCCGGACGGCGAAAGCAGATCGATGATCGGGCTGTCCGGTGCGACCGTCTCGCGATAGCCCTTCAGCGAGACGTCGTCGATGCGGCCGCCCTTGAGGTTGATGGAACCGGCGATGCTGCGCGTGTCGACGGCAACGCGGGGACTGTCGGCCAGCGCGTCCTGCCGGGATTTGGCAACGGCAGGGGTCGTCGCAGTGCCGGCCGGGGTCGTGGCAGCGCCCGATGGCGCGATCGGGTTGACGCCCGGCAGCCGGCGTCGGAGCTGTGCTCACGCCCGGAGCTTGTGCGCTCTGGCTCGCGGTCTGCGCCTGCTGCAGGGCCTCGCGCTTGGCGTGCATCTGCGGCCAGCCGTAGATCAGAATTCCAGCCGATGATGACCAGGATCGACAGCGCGATGGCGATATAGAGGTTTTTGCTTTCGTCGGTCATTCGTCACATCGCCGGGAAGTGTGGCGCCCGTTCAGCAGGTCACTGGCCTGACGCGGTGGAGATCGGGCGCTTCGCCCGATGCAGCTTGGTCACGGCCGCGACCAGACCCGACGTCAGCGTCGCAAAGGGCGCCTCGAGCGCCGCCCTGCGTGCCACGATCACATAATCATGCGTCGGCTGCATTTCGAGGTCCGGAGCGACCCGTACCGCCTCGCGCAGCCGCCGCTTGATCCGATTGCGTTCGACAGCGCCGCCGACCTTTTTCGTCACGGTGAAACCAACACGCGCCTCGCCGGCCTCGCGGTCAGGCCGCGCGATCCCCTGGACTGTGAACAGCGCCGCGTGGACTTTGCGTCCGCCCGCGGCACGAAGAAAGGCGGGGCGCTTCTTGAGCCGGATCGGTCCCCGGCGCCGTCACTCGCGACAAGCACCGATGGCATGGCGCGATCCTTTCCGGAACGCGAAAGCCTCAGGCGGACAGGCGCTTGCGGCCGCGAGCGCGGCGCGCAGCAATGACCCTGCGACCGCCAACCGTCGCCATGCGGGCGCGGAAGCCGTGACGGCGCTTGCGCACGATCTTGCTCGGCTGAAAAGTGCGTTTCACGTCTTCTGCTCCGGTCGATAAGAACGGGCTTGGGCCGTCCCGAATTCATGGTCGTGCATGCCCGACCCGAGACCGAGTGTCCCCGTCAGGCACGAAAAATCCGCTCACCAAGCCCTTTCCGGCTTCAGGAGTTTTGGAGACCGGGCTTATGAGCCAAGGCTCCCGCGAAGTCAAACGAAAGCAGGATGGCGACAATGGGACGCCGCAGCCGCGTTACAGCGCCGGGATGCGGATGAAATTCCATCCATGTCGGCCGTGAGCACAGACTGCGATCTTTGCGTCATTGGCGGCGGCGAGGCCGGTTTCGCGGCGGCGCAAGCCGGCGTGGCGCTCGGTCTCAAGGTGGCCCTGGTCGACTCCGGGACTCGGAGATCCATGCTGGAGAAATTGGGACGTTGCGCTTGCGGTGCTGCGGCAGGCCGGCGAGCGCACGCTCGCAAATGCCAGTGGAGCAGCGCAGCAACGCCTTGTTTGCGCTTCCAGCGCGAATTGCGCCGCGCCTTCGAGACCGCTGCGCCGGAGCGGCGATTCGCCCGCTTGGCTGCAATGAACATCCGCATCATCGCGGGGTCGCGCTCGCTTCACTGATCCGCGCACGATCCGGGCCGAAGGCCAGGCGCTCAGGTCACGGCGCTTCGTTCTCGCGACGGGGGTGCGATTGCATCGGGCCCCTCCGAGCAAGACACCTTCGATCCTGGAGACGCCTGCTGGACGGCGAGGCGATGCGCCGGCGAGCTCAGGTCTTCGGCGGCGATGCTCGATCGGTGGCCACTGGCCCAAGGTCTCCCCGCCTTGGTGTCGCCGTACAACCATCAGACACACGGCAGAACCGCTGCTGCCCGAGTTCGAACCCGAACTCGTCGAGACCCGTCCTGCGCGCGCTTCGGCGGGATGGCGTGCGGCTCGTGGGCTCCACGGCAGCGGAGACCTGTCGGACGATGGAGCGGACCTTGACGCTTCGGCGATCATGCACGTGCCCGCCTCGGTCCCGACCTCGCCGATCTCGATCTGGATGCCGCACGGGATCGAAGCGGGTGCGAAGGCTCGAGCTTGCCTCGGTCGCTGCGGACGACAAACCCCGCGTCTATGCGATTGGCGCCGTGGCCGGCGCCCGATCGTCGCAGGCCACGCAGGCCCAGATCGGCGTGGTGATCCGGGCGGCGTTCTTGCGGCTCCCCGTCACGCTTCGAGCCCGCGCGGCGTGCCCGACGCTGCTGCGAGACCGATCCGGGCATCGCGGCAGTGGGCCTCGAGCGAGGCCGGCGGCCGCGGCGCAAGAGGGCCAGTGAACGTTTGGCGGTGGCCGTTTCGGGAGACCGCGAGCCGGCGCCGCCCTGGACGCCGAGGGTCACCTCAAGGTCGTCGCCGATACAGGGTGGCCGCCTTGTGGGCGCGGCGATCGTCGGCCCTGAGGCGGCCGATCAGATCGGCTTCTGGACCATGGCGCTGCGGTCCGGCATGACCCTCGGCCAGATCGCGGCTCTTCCCCTGCCGAGGCCATCTCTCGCGGAGGCGTGGCGCCGGGCCGCCACCCTCCAGCGCCGTGCAGCGGCTGCAGAAGCCGTGGCTGAAGCGCGCCCTGTCGATCATCGGCTGGTTCGGCTAGGCGGTGGCTTCGATCAGCCGATCAGCAACGCCACCGAAGGTCGGGCTGGTCGAGCAGCGCGTCTGCCGTCGGGCCGAACGGAAGCGCTTCGCTCGAGCGTGCGTCGGCGCCGAGCACGATCAGGTCAGCGCCCGTGCGGTGCGCCTGACGAAGCGCGGCTTCTGCCGGCCGGTCCGAGACGCGAATGTGCTTGACGCAGCTGCACCTCGTAGCGGTCCGGCGATCCGATCCATGTCGGCGAGGATGTCGCGACCAAGCCGGCGGTTGGCGGCGCGACGGTCGCCCTGGTCGCGCGAGGTCGCACGACGTAGAGGATGTCGACCGCGCAATGGTTCGACTGGGCGAGCGCGCAGGCCAGTTCCGCGGCTTTCCGCGATGCCTCCGTTCCTTTCACCGGGACGAGGATGCGCGACGAGCTTCTGCTTGCGTGTCTCGGCCCTTGGCGCGGCGGAAACGAGCAGGCGCGGGCCGTCCGAACGCCTTCAGCGCATCGCGTAATCGCGGCGGCCAGGGCGCCCGTCGACGATCGCGAGTCGGCTCGAGGCCGATCGCCAGAAGATCGTAGCCCTTTCCGCTCCTCGGCCGCGAGACGCCTCGCGCCGCGCGGCTCGGTCCGCGTTTCGATGGCGATATCGATCACGGTGTCTTCGACCCTGCTCGGCCGCTCCCGCCGTCGCGCGCCAGGCTCGGCTCCCGCTTCGACGTGGGCGATCGCACTCTCGTCGAGCAAAGCCCTTCGGCGAGCGATCCGCCTGGCTGTGTCGCAGCACGGTCATCGGGAGACCGCGCGGGCCGCCGAGCATGCCGGCGAGACGCGACGCGAGGCGGCCGCTTGGCCAAGTCGTCTAGCGTCGACGAGCAGTCGCTCGAGCCCGGCGACGAAGCCGTGCGCATCGTAGGCCTCCTGCGCGAGGCGTTTGGCCTCCTCCTCCCTCATGCGGCAGACGGCCCAAGGCCCAACGCAGGGTCGGCGGCATCACCATCGTGGTGAAGACCGCCATGGCGACGATCATGCGTGAACAGGTTGCCGTTCAGTGCGCCGACGCTGAAAGCCCGAGCGAGGCGACGATGACCTCCGTCGAGCCCCGCGCGTTCATTCCGAGCGCCAGCGCGAGCGATTCGCGCGCGCTTCAGGCCGCCGAGCGTCCCGCCCAGGAAAGCGCCGCCGAATTTGCCGACGCTGGCGATCAGGATCAGCACGGCCGTCAGGCCGAACAGGGTCGGCTGCTTGAGGATCGTGACGTCGGTGCGACAGGCCGGCGAGGCCGAAGAACACGGGCGCGAACAGGGCCACGATGAGGCCGCGCAGCTGGCCGTCGATGTGCTTGGTCAGCAGTGGCGACTGGCCGATCAGAACACCGGCCACGAAGGCGCCGAGCACCGTATTGACCCCGATCGCGTCGGTGATGATCGCCATGCGCGCCCATGATGATGAGGATCATGGTGATCACCGGCAGTTCGCTGACCAGCCGGTCGTTCGCCCAGCGGATCAGCAGGGCGACGATTCGGCGGCCGAGCGTGTAGCTGACGACCAGAAACAGCGCCGTGCTGCCGATCGAGATGGCGAGCGAGCGCCAGTCGAGCCCACCTGGCTTGCGACGCCGAAGATCAGCGCCACGATGATCCAGCCGATCGTGTCGTCGATGATCGCTGACGCGACGATCACCTGGCCGAGGTCGCGCCGCATGAAGTTCATCTCGCGCACGACCATGGCGACGATCTTGATCGAGGAGATCGACAGGGCGGTGCCGAGAAACAGCGCCGTCACGAACCGCTTGTCGGCGGCCGGCAGGATGGCTGTCCGGGATGACAAAATCGCCAAGCGCGAAGCCGCACGCGAAGGGAATGGCGATGCCCGCAAGCGAAACGCTGACGGCGGCGCGCCCGACCCGCTTCACCAGGGCCACGTCGGTTTCCATGCCGGTGAGCATCAGAAGCAGCAGCACGCCCAGCTGCGCCACGCCGTCGATCATCGCCTTTTGGGCGTGATCGTCGGGGAAGATCAGGTGATGCGCGCTCGGCCAGAGCGCGCCGAAGACCGAGGGGCCGAGCACGATTCCGGCCAGGAGCTGGCCGATGACGGCGGGCTGCCGGAGCCGCTGCATCGCTTCCCCGAACAGCCGGCCAACGAAGAGGAGCAGAACGAACTCGGCGACGAAAACGGCCTCCGAGGGCCCTTTGCCCGAGCCGATTTCGGCCGCCGAGCTCGGGCAAGTCGACATCAGACAGAAAGCTCCGGCGAGCAGCATCTTCGCGAGCGGCAACGCTTTAGGCATGTTCAAGGTCGCAGGAGCCTCAGAACGGTCCTGCTCGACACCGCTGTTTTCGGCTTCACGCGCTGCTTTTCCGAAATGGCCAAACCAGGGAGAGGAAGTCGGTCAGGCGCCCAGAAGCTTTTTCAGCTCCGCCCTGAAATCCGTCCGCCAGCTCGGGCCGCGCCAGGGCGAAGGCAACGTTCGCGGACAGGAAGCCGAGCTTCGACCCCGTATCGTAGGTTCTGCCGTCGAATCGAACGCCGTGAAACGGCTGCTCTTTGGCAAGCGCGATCATCGCGTCAGTCAGCTGGATTTCCCCGCCGGCGCCCTTTTCGCCTTTCTCGAGCGCGACGAAGACGGCCGGGTCGAGGATGTATCGGCCGGAAATGATGGACGTCGACGGCGCCGTCCCCTTTGCCGGCTTCTCGACCATGCCGGTGATCTCGAAGGTGTGACCCTGGTCGGCGCCGATCGACACGACCCCGTACTGGTGGGTCTCCTCCATCGGCACCTCCTCGACCGCGATGACGTTGCCGCCGTGCGCCTCATAGGTCTCGATGCACTGCGCGAGACAGCGTGAGCCGCGCTTACCGGCCATCGTCACCATGTCGGGCAGCAGCACCGCGAAGGGTTCGTCGCCGACGATCTCGCGCGCGCACCAGACCGCATGGCCGAGGCCAAGCGGCGCCTGCTGGCGCGTGAAGCTCGTCGCGCCGGCGGCGGGCAGGTCGGCCATCAGGGCCTGGTATTCCTTGGTCTTGCCGCGGGCCTGAAGCGTGGCCTCGAGCTCGTAGGCCATATCGAAATGGTCCTCGATCACGCCCTTGTTGCGCCCGGTCACGAAGATGAAGTGCTCGATGCCGGCCTCTTTGGCCTCGTCGACGACGTGCTGAAGCACCGGCCGGTCCACGACCGTCATCATCTCTTTCGGAACGGATTTGGTCGCAGGCAAAAAACGCGTCCCGAGACCCGCAACGGGGAAAACGGCCTTGCGAATGGGTTTCATCGACAGATCCTTCGAGGCCGCACCGGCCGGCCGACTGTAACGCTTCGGGCCGCTCGGAGTTCTACCATGCGCCGCGGTTTCGCTGGAATTGCACGGGACGGGCAAAACTCGCATAGACGAAGGCTGAAAATTTTCAGCCAGGTCTGCTGTTGCCCGGCGGTTTGGCCGAGGTTGGGGAGGATCGACATGTCCGTCTTGGTGACCGGGGGAGCCGGCTATATCGGCAGCCACATGGTTCTGGCGCTGCTCGATGCCCGGGAAGACGTCGTGGTGCTGGACAATCTCACGACGGGTTTTCGCGATGCGGTTCCCTCCGAGGCCACGTTCGTCCAAGGCGACTTCGGTGACGAGGCGCTGGTCAACGACCTCATCGCCCGGCATGGCATCGATGCCATCGTCCACTTTGCGGCGAAGATCGTCGTGCCGGATTCGGTCGCCGATCCGCTCGGCTACTATCTCAACAACACCGCCAAGGCGCGGACGCTGATCGCATGTGCGGTCGCGGGCGGCGTTCAGCAATTCGTTTTCTCTTCCACTGCCGCGGTCTACGGCGAAACCGGCAACGAGCCGGTCACCGAGTCGGCACCTCTTGCGCCGGTCTCGCCCTACGGGCGCTCGAAGCTGATGGTGGAATGGATGCTCGCCGACACCGCGAAGGCGCACGGACTGCGCTACGTGGTGCTGCGCTACTTCAATGTCGCCGGTGCCGATCCGGCCGGCCGGGCCGGGCAATCCACCCGAGACGCCACCCACCTCATCAAGGTCGCGGTGCAGGCGGCGCTCGGGCGACGCAACAGCCTGTCCGTGTTCGGCACCGACTACCCGACGCCGGATGGCACCTGCCTCCGCGACTACATCCAGGTCACCGATCTCGTGCGCGCCCATGTCGACGCGCTCCGCTATCTGCGGCAGGGCGGCGAGAGCCTCACGTGCAACTGCGGCTACAATCGCGGATACTCGGTCCGCGAGGTGATCGAGGTGGTGAAGGCCGTTTCGGGCGTCGATTTTCCCGTGGCTCGAAGTTGCGCGACGTCCGGGTGATCCGGCCGCGATCGTAGCCGACAATACGCGCATCAAGGCGGTCCTCGGCTGGCAGCCGATGCACGACGATCTGCCGGAAATCGTCAGCCAGGCCCTCGCCTGGGAGCGGCGGCTCCACAACCGCACGCCTTTGAGCACCAACACGCCGGGATCGGTTGCGCACGGCCTCCCGCATGCCCCATGTCATGGGCCAGCAATCAAAATCGAGCGTGGGACGCCAGACATGGCTGTGGGAACGGGGTTGATCGGCGATGCGGGAGCACCCGCGGCAACGGCGAAAGAGGTGACAACGGCCAGCTTCCGGCAGGACGTGATTTCCGAATCCATGCGTCAGCCGGTGCTGGTGGACTTCTGGGCGCCCTGGTGCGGGCCGTGCAAGGACCTTGGTCCGATCATCGAAAAGGCAGTCGCGGCCTCGGGCGGCAAGGTCAAGCTCGTCAAGATGAACATCGACGATCACCCGCAGATCGCCGGCCAGCTCGGTATCCAGTCCATTCCCGCCGTCATCGCGTTCCAGAAGGGGCAGCCGATCGACGGCTTTGTCGGCGCGCTTCCCGAAAGCCAGATCCGCGGCTTCATCGAGCGCTTGGTCGGTCCCCTCGCCGATCCGTTGAAGGCGCTGCTGGAAGAAGCAGAGGCCGCCGAGGAGCAGGGCGACCCAGAGACCGCCGCCGAAATCTACGCCGAGATCCTGGCGGCAGACCAGGGCAACGTGGCCGCGCTCGCCGGGCTCGCCAAGCTGCATCTCGCCGCCGGTGACGTCGACCAGGCCAAAGCTGTCCTGAGCGCCGCGACGGGAAAGAGCGCTGACGATCCGGCGATCGCGGCCGTCCGGGCCAGTGTCGAGCTTGCCGAACAAAGCGCCGGCCTCGGCGATCTCGCCGATCTGCAGCGCCGTGTCGATGCCGCTCCGGACGACCATCAGGCCCGCTTCGATCTGGCGGTCGCATTGAACGGGAAGGGACAGCGCAACGAGGCGACTGACGCGTTGGTTGAAATTTTGAGGCGCGATCGGACGTGGAACGACGAGGCGGCGCGCAAGCAGCTTCTACAATTCTTCGAGTCGTGGGGCCCGATGGACAAGGCTTCGGTCGCAGGCCGTCGAAAGCTCTCCGGCCTGCTGTTCCGGTGAAGCGCGGCACATGAGCATCAACAAGCCCTATCGTGGCCCCGATGAATTGCCGGACAGCATTCCAGTGTTTCCACTCGAAGGGGCCTTGCTGCTGCCGCGCGGCGAAATGCCGCTCAGCGTTTTCGAGCCCCGCTATCTCCAGATGGTCGACGACGCACTGCGAACGCACCGGCTGATCGGGATGGTGCAGCCGGAAGCCGAAGAGCAGGAAGGCTTTCGCCCGCCGCTTTATCGCTGCGGCTGCGCCGGGCGCATCACCGCCTTCGGGGAGACCGGCGACGGCCGTTACATCCTGACTTTGACGGGGGTTGCACGATATCTGATCGTGGACGAGTTGGTTGCCGACACGCCTTATCGGCAGTGCCGGGTCACCTTTTCGCCCTTCACGGCCGATTTCGAGGAGGGCGAAGGCGAGGCAGAGGTGGACCGGGCCGCGGTTCTGAAGACTCTGCGCGATTTCGCCGAGGCCAACGCCCTGAAGGTCGACTGGCGCGGAATCGAATCCGGCGTCGAACGACGCCTTGGTCAACGCTCTATCCATGATGAGCCCCTTCGGGCCGCGTGAAAAACAGGCGCTACTCGAAGCGCCCGATCTCAAGTCGCGCGCCGACGTGCTGATCGCCATCACCGAAATCGAGCTCGCGCGGCGCGAGGGCGACAGCGCGGGCCTGCAGTAGGAGTTCGCGCATGAGCGACGACAGATCCGTGGCGACGGTACCCGCAAGCCAGTCTTCTGTTCCACGCGTCGATCCGCGGCTCCTCGAGATCCTGGTCTGTCCCGTCACGAAGGGGCTTCTCGAATACGATGCCGCTCGCCAGGAGCTGATCTCGCGAACCGCAGGTCTCGCCTATCCGATCCGGGACGGGATCCCGATCATGCTGCCGGAAGAAGCACGGCGATTGCCGGAATAGACACCGCCGAGCTCCTTGGGTCTTTAGAGACGCGCTTGCCGTCCACCCGACCGCTCGTCGCCCAGAAAAGGCCGCGCACTCCTGCGAACTTCCCTAAGCTGCGGCAGATCGTCGACGAACGTTGCGTCGCTCGGCGGTTTGCCGTAGCCGAGTGACGGCGGACATGGTGCGTACAATGCGATCAAGTGGCGGGGCGGCCAAACCCGATCCGAGCTGCACGGGGAGCAGCGGAGGCGGGGCGAGACAACCGTGACCGGCCTGATCGAACGCTATGTGTTTCGCACCTCGTTCACGGCGTTCTTGACGTCTCTCGGCGTGCTCACCTTGATGATCTGGCTTGTCCAGGCCCTCAAGGAAATCGACCTGCTCACCACCAAGGGTCAATCTGCGTTCATTTTTCTCGCCGTCACGGGCATGACCGTGCCGTCGTTGATCATGATTCTCGCGCCGATCTCGCTGTTCATCGCGGTGCTCTACAGCCTCAATCGGCTGAACAGCGACAGCGAGTTGATCGTCATGGCGGCGTCGGGCCTGTCTCCGGGCCGCCTGATGCGGCCCTACGGAGCGCTGATCCTGCTCACCCTGGCCCTGGTGGCGTGGATGTCGCTGTCGGTCACGCCGTGGAGCTTCCGGGCCCTCCGCGACCTGATCACCCAGGTCAGGGCGGATTTTCTGACCCGTGTGGTCCGCGAAGGTACCTTCACGACGCTCGATGACGGCCTGGTCTTTCACTACCGCGAGCGTGGTCCCAACGGCGAACTGCTTGGCGTCTTCATGCAGGACAGGCGCGACCCGGAGCGCGTCGCAACCTATCTCGCGGAAAAGGGGCAGACCGCCGCAGTCGGGACGTCGAATTTCCTGATCCTCGACAAGGGCAGCATCCAACGGCAGCAGCCGAAGGAACGCGACGCGGTGATGGTGGCGTTCGATCGTTACGCGATCGATCTCGCGCAATTCGGCGGAGACGCCAGCGAAACGAGTTACAAGCCGCGTGAGCGGAGCACGCGTTTTCTGTTTTCCCCCGATCCCAACGATCGCTACGTGAAGGCACAACAAGGCCGGTTTCGAGCCGAGTTGCACGACCGCTTCGTGAATCCGCTCTACGCGATCACCCTCGGTCTGATCGCGTTCGCGGCGCTCGGCCAGGCTCGCACCACACGCCAGGGCCGCGGCATCGCCATCACGACCGCCGTGGTGATCGTGCTCGTGGTTCGCACCGCGGGATTTGTCGCCTCCAACCTTACGGCCCGAACAGCGGCGGCGGTTCCGTTCGACTATCTCATCCCCGGGCTCGGAGCCGTCGGCGCGCTGCTGGTGCTGTTCGGGGTACGGTTCCCGTTGCCGCAATGGTCGGTGCGCATCGGCGGCCTGCTTCGGCCGGCCTGACCATCATGCTCGGCGCAACCCTCGCCCGCTACCTGTCATGGCGGTTCCTGTCCAATGTCGTCGGCGTTTTCGGCACCTTGTTCTTGCTGATCTATATGATCGACGTCGTCGAGCTGTTGCGCCGCTCGGGTGAGACCAAGGGTGCGACAGCGGGTCTGCTGGCGTTCCTGTCGCTCCTGCGGGTTCCCGCCATAGCCGAGCAGATGCTGCCGTTCGCGGTGCTGTTCGGCTCGATGTTCGCGTTCCTCAACCTGACCCGCAAGCTGGAACTCGTCGTGGCCCGGGCCGCCGGTGTGTCGGTTTGGCAGTTCCTGGCGCCTCCCGTTCTCTTCGCGCTGCTGTTTGGGGTGGTTGCCGTCACGGTCTACAATCCACTCTCGGCCGTTTTGAAGCAGCGCGGCGATCAGCTCGAGACCAAGATCTTCGGGCAGAACCACGACAGGGGCGCCGAAGCTGCCCTGTGGATCCGTCAACGAAGCGTCGACGGGCAGGCGGTGATTCGAGCCGAGCACAGCAGTGACCAGGGCACGGTGCTCTCGGGCGTCATGGCATTTGTCTATGAGCCCGACGGCAGCTTCATGGAGCGCGTGGAAGCCTCCCGGGCGGTTCTTCAAAAAGGGTTCTGGGTGCTCGAGAACGCCCGCGTGCTAACGCCCGAGGGCGAACCGACGAACAACAAGACCTATCTCCTCGCCACCAATCTGACCGCCGAACAGGTGACCCAATCTTTCGTGGAGCCCGAAAGCGTGCCGTTTTGGACACTGCCCGCGGTTCGCGACAAAACTGAACGCGCAGGATTGGACGCGACGGCCTACTCGCTGCAATATCAGAAGCTCTTGGCAAGGCCGCTTCTGTTCGTGGCCATGGTTCTGGTGGCGGCATCCTTTTCGTTAAGGTTCTTCCGGTTTGGTGGCGTAGCGAAAATGGTGGCGGGAGGCGTGGCGTCCGGCTTCGGACTTTACGTGGTGACGACGCTTGTCGGCGATCTGGGAGGCGCCGGTCTGTTGAGTACGCCGGTTGCAGCGTGGTCCCCGGCGGTCATGGGGAGCATGCTGGGGTCGCTCGCGCTGCTGCATCAGGAGGATGGTTGATGGAGCAGCCGTTCTCCGGCCTGAGCTCCCTTGTGCGGTTCCGGTTTCTTAGATTTTGGGTTCTCGCCGCGATTGCGCTGGTCATTGCGGCGTCTCGGCGGTGTGCACCTCGGCGCGCCAGCCTACGCGCAGGCGGCTCCGGCTGCGAGCCCGTCCGCAAAGCAGACCACCGCACCACAGCAAAGCCAACCGGATCGACTCTTCGTCGACGCCCAGCAGCTCGTCTACAACAAGGACACCGACGTCGTCTCTGCCGAAGGGAACGTTCAGCTCTACTATCAGGGTCGTGTTCTCGAAGCCGACAAGGTCATCTACAACCGTAAAACCAGTCGGGTCTTCGCAGAGGGGCACGCGAAGCTGACCGCGGCGGACGGAAGCGTCACCTATGGCGACCGCTTCGATCTGACCGACGACTTCAAAGCGGGCTTCATCGACAGCCTCAGCACCGTGTCCAAGGACAAGACGCGGATGACGGCGCCGCGTGCCGAACGCAGCGAAGGCGAGACCAGCGTCCTCGACAAGGCCACCTACACGGCCTGCGAACCCTGCAAGGAGCACCCGGAGCGACCCGTGTTATGGCAGGTGCGTGCCATGCGGATCATCCACAAGGCCGATGAGCAGATGATCTATTTCGAGGACGCCTACCTCGAACTGTTCGGCATGCCGATCGCCTACTTCCCGTATCTGTCGTCGCCCGACCCCACGGTGACCCGCAAAACGGGCGTGCTGGCACCGCGCTTCGTCTTCAACTCCGCCCTGGGGTCCGGCGTTTCGGTGCCGTACTTCATCAACCTCGCGCCCAACATGGACCTGACACTGACCCCGACGGTGCTCAGCAATCAGGGCTTTCTGGGGCAGGCCGAATTTCGTCAGAGGCTGCTGAACGGCTCGTACTCGATCAGGGCCAGCGGCATCTATCAGCTCGATCCGAGCGCGTTTGCGGCTTCCCCATACGGCACGGGGAACCGCCAATGGCGTGGCTCGATCGAAAGCGAAGGGAAGTTCTACATCAACAAGAACTGGACCTACGGCTGGAATGTCGCACTGTTCAGCGACAAGTACTTTTTCCAGGACTACAAGGTCCGCAGCGACACCTTCTCGTCCGACTACATCCGCGAGTCGGTCTCGACCGCCTACCTGACCGGGATCGGTGATCGGAGCTATTTCGACCTTCGCGGCTACCGCATCGAGGGCCTGTCGGCGTTCGACTTCAACAAGCAGCAGCCTTTGGTTCTGCCGGTGATGGACTACAACCGGACCATCGCGGTCGATCCGGACCGCAGCTTCGGCCTCGGCGGCGAAGTCAACATCGACATGAACTTCACGGCCCTGACCCGCCAGGCGGCAGACTATCAGTCGACCGGGGTTCGGCTGCTGGACAAGGCATTTTCGCTCTACGACGTCTGCCCGACGTCGGCGACGCCCAATCCGGCGCTGCCGAATTTCAAGCCGCCGTCCTGCTTCATCCGCGGCATCGCGGGTGACTACGAGCGGGCGTCCGCGCAGATCACGCTGGCAGCGCAAGATCATCGACCCCATCGGCGAGGTCTGGACCCCGTTCGCTTTTGCGCGGTTCGATGCGGAAGGGTTGAGCCTGAACACGAGCGACAGCTTCACCTTCAGCTCGTCGGCAGGGACGTCGGTGATCGCCAACGGCGACCAAAGCAACTATTTCGGGCCGAGCAGCGAAGGGTTTCTATCGGCCGCGCTATGCCGGGCGTCGGCATCGATTGGCGCTATCCATTCGTTGCTCAAACAGGCAGTGTGACGCACACATTCGAGCCGATCGCGCAAGTGATTGCGCGCCCGAATGAGACAGAGGTCGGACATCGACCGAACGAGGACGCCCAGAGCCTGTTCTTCGACGACACGAATCTGTTCGAGTGGAACAAGTTCTCGGGCTACGATCGGGTCGAAGGCGGCGTCCGGGCCAACGTCGGCGGGGAGTACACCACCACCTTCCAGAAGGGTGGATATGCCAACGCCATGTTCGGCCAATCCATCCAGCTTGCCGGGATCAATTCCTTCGCGGCAAGCGACGTGGCGAATGTTACAGCCGATTCAGGTCTGGAAAAGCAAGCGTCGGACTATGTGGCCCGGCTCGCGTTCGCGCCCAACGCCAACATGTCGTTCCTTGCCAAGACGCGATTCGACCGCACGACGTTCGAGCCCGAAACCCTCGATCTCATCAGCACGTTCAATTGGAAGGATCTGACGTCTTCTATCCAATATTCGCGCTATGCGTGCGCAACCGCTGATCGGCTATCCGTTTCGACGAGAAGGCGTACTCATCAGCGGGCGCTATAATTTCTTGGATCATTATTTCGTCAGCACAAACACAACAATTGACCTCAACCCGCATCATTATGACGCTGCGACGGGGGACTATGATCTGAAGGTCAGCCATCCCGAACTGGCGACGCTCGGGGTCGGAGTGGGCTATACTGATGAGTGCACGACGTTCAGCGTGCAATATTCGCAGAGCTTCACCAACTCCATAAACGTCCGGAATACAGATCAAACCCTGACATTCCAGCTCACGCTGCGCACCCTCGCCGAAGCAAAGACCACCACCGACCTGAGCGCAAGCTCATCGTCCAAGACGAACGACGGCCTGTTTCCTTGAGCAAGCGGCCCGTAAGCCTGGCGGTGACCCAAGGCGATCCGTCCGGTATCGGCCCGGACATCACGCTGATGGCGTGGCTGCGGCGCGGCCAACTCACCGCTGCCCTTTGCCGTCTTCGGCGATCCCGCCCTCTATGCCGCACGCGCCGCAATCTTGGGGCTCGACGTTCCCGTAACCGAGGCGAATCCGTCGGACGCGCAAGCCCTCTTCCCGAACGCTTTTCCCGTGATCCCGACGGGTCATCGGACCGAAGGGCGGCCTGGTCGGCCCACGGAGCGCGATGCCCCAGGCACCTTGGCGTCGATTGCTGCCGCGGTCGACGCGGTCGCTCGCGGCGCAAATGTCGGCGGTCGTCACCAACCCCATCGCCAAGCATGTGCTCTACGCGGCGGGCTTTGCCCATCCCGGCCATACGGAATACCTGGGCGAACTCGCCGGCGCGCATTGGCCCGGCTCGAACCGACCTGTCATGCTCCTCTGGTCCGAGGCGCTGGCGGTCGTCCCCGTCACCATCCACGTCGCGCTCAAGGACGTGCCCCGCCTCCTCACGGCGGAACTCCTGATGGACACCGCCCGGACGGTGACGCCGATATGCGGCGCCTCTTCGGCATCGCTTCACCGCGCCTCGCCTGCGCGGGCCTCAACCCCCATGCTGGAGAGAATGGCAGCATGGGCCGTGAGGAGATCGAGCTGATAGCGCCGACGCTCGACCGCTTGCGCGAGGAGGGTCTGGCGATTGTCGGCCCGCTCTCGGCCGACACCATGTTTCACACTGAGGCACGAGCGCTCTACGACGTGGCGCTCACGATGTACCACGACCAAGGGCTCATCCCGATCAAGACGCTGAGCTTCGATACCGGGGTCAACGTGACGCTCGGCCTTCCTTTCGTCCGGACCTCACCCGATCACGGCACCGCTTTTTCCCTGGCCGGGCATGGCACGGCAAAGCCGACGAGCCTTATTGCGGCGCTGAACCTTGCGGCCCGCCTCGGCCAGGCGGATGCCGCCGGCCGGGCATGACTGGGCCCGCATCCGACAACCTGCCACCCCTACGCGAGGTCGTCCGAAACCACGGCCTCGAACCGAAGAAATCACTCGGCCAGAACTTCCTTTTCGACCTGAACCTCACCAGCAAGATCGCACGGGCTGCGGGTCCGCTGGCAGACGTGACGGTGTTCGAAGTCGGCCCCGGTCCGGGTGGCCTCACGCGCGCGCTGCTCGCGCAAGGCGCACGCGTTATCGCGGTCGAGCGTGACGCGCGCTGCCTGGCCGCTCTCGCCGAAGTCGCCGCAGCCTATCCAGGCCGGCTGAGGGTGATCGAAGGCGACGCGCTGACGCTCGATCCCAGTTTCAGCCGCTGAGCCGCAGGGTCTTTTCAGGATCGTTTCGAACCTTCCTTACAACGTCGGCACTGCCTTGCTCACGCGATGGCTCGACGACCCGATGTGGCCACCGCGGTGGGACCGCATGATTCTGATGTTCCAGCGGGAAGTCGCGGAGCGCGTAGTGGCGCGGCCGTCCGAACGCGCCGCCTACGGCCGCCTCGGCGTGCTGTGCGGCTGGCGGACCGAAGCGCGGATTCTGTTCAACGTGCCGCCGTCCGCCTTCACGCCGCCGCCCAATGTCATGTCCGCCGTGGTCGAGCTCGTTCCGCGGCCCGACCCCCTGCCCTGTTCGGTTCGCCACCTCGGCCTTGTGACGCAGGCGGCGTTCGGGCAACGGCGAAAGATGCTCCGCCAGTCGCTGAAAAGCTTGCCCGAACTGGGCGCCGCGCACTGTTGCGCCGGGAGCAATTCTCGATGCGGCAGGACATCGCGCCGACCCTGCGGGCAGAGGAGGTCGACGTGGCGGGCTTCGTGCGCCTGACAAATAGCTGGCTCGCCCTCGCGGGCCTCGCCGACATCGATCAGGCGTCGTTCAAGAGCTGATCCACAAAGGCGCCTACGCCAGCCTCCTGGCGAACCCGGCGCAGGCGCTCGGCTGTGAGAATGGCGAGAATGTCGCCGAACGTCCGCTGAAGGTCGTCGTTCACCAGCACGTAGTCGTAGCTGTTCCAGCGCGTGATCTCGTGGCGGGCTGCGGCTAGGCGTTTCGCGATGGTCTCGGGCTGGATCTTCCGCGCGCCGCTCGAGCCGCGCCCGCAACTCACGGACCGACGGCGGCAGGATGAAGATCGTCACGGCGTCATCGGGCGCCTTGGCGCGCGACTTGCTGCGTGCCCTGATAGTCGATGTCGAAAAGGACGTCCTGGCCGCGCGAAAGAGCCTGCTCTACAGGCCCGCGCGGCGTTCCATAGCTGTTGCCATGCACCTGCGCGTGCTCGAGCAGCTCGTTGCGCTCCAGCATCTCGGCGAAGCGCTCCGGCGTGATGAAGTGGTAATGGATGCCGTCTGCCTCGCTTGACCGCCGCTGTCGGGTGGTGACTGAAACCGACAGGGTGAGGTCGGCGTCGCGGTTCTGCAGCAGCAGGCGAGTCAGTGTGGTCTTGCCGGCGCCGGATGGCGAAGACAAGATCAGCATGAGACCGCGCCGCCGCACTGCCGGCGTCGCCAAGGTCGGCTAGCGCCATTGCGCATCCTCCGGCGCTGGCCGGGGCGCGAACACCGCGTGCCCCAGTCTCGGCACGTGCTGGTCTCGTGGCATCATGCCGCTCTCTAGCCGAAGCGAACGCGAGGAGCGAGGCCGTTCACCCTCACTGAGGCTGATAAGCCGCGACCGGCGGCAATGCCTTGAGCACCGGAACGGATTTCGCGGTGTTGAGATCGTAGGTGGTGTCCTTGAGCGGATCGAGCGGCGTCCCTTCGGACGCGTCATAGATGCGGGGTCTGCCGTTCGAAAGCAGCCGCTCCACCCCCACGGGCCGCGATCGGCGCCTCGGCCGAGGCCTCCTCGGCTGATCCGGGCCGGTCGGAACCGTTCGGCAGTCCATAGGCTGCGGCCCGTGCCTTCATCTCCGCTTGTCGAGTCGGCGAGACCGGGAACGTCTGCAGCGAGGCAGTGACTCCGGCGTCGGGGCCGTCGATCGCCGCGGCGCCGGGCGTCACGTCGCCGTCGCCATCGCCGGCGAGATCGATGTCGACTTCCTTGAAACTGTCCACTGGCCAGCGGGTTGGACGAACCAGCAGCAAAGCCGAGCGCAGATTCCGGAGGCGGAAGCAGCATCGTGAACCGGCCTGAGGGGGCCGGCGCGGGTGCGTTCTGGCTCGCCGCCCACCGCAGCGAAGTGGCCGATGGAACCGAACACCTTGGCGTCGTCCGAGGCATCACCGCGCTGATCGGGCTTGCTCGGCGCTGCGGTGGGCAGTTGCGGGCCGGCCTTGTCGGCGTCCGGCGCTAGCTTGTCCTTGGCATCCTTCTCGACCTGGCGCCAGCGCAGTACGTTGGCCTTGTGCTGGTCGAGCGTTTCGGCAAAGGCGTGCCCGCCGGTTCCGTCGGCAACGAAGTAGAGTTCCTTGGTCTTCGACGGGTTGGCGACGGCTTCGAGCGCTGCCCTGCCCGGATTGGCGATGGGCCCCGGCGGCAGGCCAACGATCGTATAGGTGTTGTAGGGCGTTTTCTGCTCGACCTCGGTCTTGAGTATTCCGCGTCCGAGCGTGCCCTTGCCCCCGACCAGGCCATAGACAATGGTCGGATCCGACTGCAGCGGCATGTTCTTCGACAAGCGGTTCAGGAACACGGCCGCGACGCGCGGCCGCTCGTCCGCCTTGCCGGTCTCCTTTTCGACGATCGAGGCAAGCGTCACCAGTTCGGATGGCGAACGGATGGGCGTGTCGGTCTCGCGTCGCGCCCACACATCGGCCAACACCTTGCTGGCCTCCTGTTGCATCGACTTGACCACCTGCTCACGCTTGAAGCCGCGTGAGAACTTATAGGTGTCGGGCATGAGCGAGCCCTCCGGCGGTATATTCTTGATGTCGCCGACGAGAACGTCGTTCTCCCGCAGGCGATCAACAATCTGCAGGCTGGTCAGGCCTTCTGGGATAGTGAGGGCATGCAGCACCTGCTTGCCGGACACGAGCGTGTCGATCACGTCTTGCAGGCTGGCGCCCTGCTTGAACAGGTATTCGCCCCACTTGACCTTGTCCTTGTTGCGCTCCGCCAGCAGCGTCAGCTTCATGAGCTGGGCATTCTCGATGACGCCCTGCTCTTCGAGCGTTTCAGCGACCTCGTCGCCTTGCGCAATGTTGACGGTCTTGTCCGCGGCGAGCGGGCCCGGTGCGGTCACGCTCTTTTCGGCGAACGACCAGCCGATCACGCCGACGATGATCACGACGATCACGAACGAGAAAATGCCGCTGATGATCGAGACGAGAGACACGCGTTTGCGGCGCGGCGATAACGGCGGCGGGGGAACCGCTTCAGGTTGCAGAGCTTCGCGGGGGCTCTTCACAGCACAACCCCGCTGCGCAGATCACGGCGGCCAGATGGCTCCGGCGTCGAGCGGGATTGGGATCGGCAGAGTTCGAGCATCACTGCTCTTCTACCTCATTCGGCCAAGCGCGACTACGGCCACCCTTCGTTGGTTCAGGCCGCGTCCGGATGAGCGAACATCAGCGACGCGTTGGTGCCACCGAAGCCAAAGGAGTTGGACAAGGCCACGCCGATCGCCTTTTTCTTTGCCCGATGCGGCACGAGATCGATTGCAGTCTCGACCGACGGATGGTCGAGATTGAGGGTCGGCGGCGCGACCTGGTCGCGGATGGCCAAAGTCGAGAAGATCGCCTCGACGGCGCCAGCAGCGCCGAGCAGATGACCGATGGCCGACTTCGTCGACGACATCGTGAGCCGATCTGCCGCGGAGCCCACCAGGCGCTGCACGGCGCCGAGCTCGATCTCGTCGCCGAGCGGCGTCGAAGTCCCGTGAGCGTTGATGTAATCCACGTCGGCGGCGCTGCGGCCGCTCCGACGAAGCGCCATGGACATGCAACGAAAAGCGCCGTCACCGTCCGAGGATGGCGCGGTAATGTGATAGGCGTCGCCCGAGAGCCCGTAGCCGACGAGCTCTGCATATATGCGCGCGCCCCGCGCTTTGGCGTGCTCGTAGTTCTCCAGCACGACGCAGCCGGCGCCCTCTCCCATGACGAAGCCGTCGCGGTCCTTGTCGTAGGGACGCGACGCGGCCTTGGGCCGGTCGTTGAAGCCTGTCGACAGGGCGCGGCAGGCGCAGAAGCCGGCGAAGCTGAGCCGGTTGATCGCCGATTCCGCGCCGCCCGCCACCATGACTTCGGCGTCGCCGTATTCGATCAGGCGCGACGCATCCCCAATGGCATGGGCGCCGGTGGAGCAGGCCGTGACCACCGCATGGTTCGGACCCTTCAGCCCGTGCATGATCGATACGTAGCCGCTGGCCAGGTTGATCAGACGGCCGGGGATGAAGAAGGGCGAGAGCCGCCGCGGCCCCTTCTCCTTGATCAGGATCGATGCGTCGTAGATCCCGCCGAGACCGCCGATCCCTGAGCCGATCAGGACGCCGGTTTCGACCTGCTCCTCATAAGTTTTCGGCGCCCACCCGGCATCGGCCAGAGCCTGAGTCGCGGCCGAAACCGCGTAGATGATGAATTCGTCGACCTTGCGCTGCTCTTTGGGCTCCATCCAGCGGTCCGGCGAGAAGCCCCCTTCGCCGTCGCGCGGCACGACGCAGCCCACGCGGCAGGGAAGATCGGAGGTTTCGAAGCTCCGCACCTCGACCGCGCCGCTCTCTCCGGCAATCAGCCTCGACCAGCTAGTCTCGACATCGCCGCCGAGCGGCGACACCATCCCGATACCTGTCACAACGACGCGCCGTTTCACACTCACCGCAACGCCATCCTGCTTGTTCTTGGTCCGGACGCCGCGGCGCGCGCCGACGCATCCGCCTGCATGGAATGCCGACGCTCAGTCGTCGCAATCCCCCGTTGGCGCGCAACCGGCGATGCCGGTCGCTTCATCGCCCGTCGGCCCCGTTCAGGCCTTCTTGTTCTTCTCGAGGAATCGCACGGCGTCGCCCACGGTGACGATCGTTTCGGCGGCGTCGTCGGGGATTTCAACGCCAAACTCTTCTTCGAACGCCATGACGAGTTCGACCGTGTCGAGCGAATCAGCCCCGAGATCGTCGATGAAATTGGCGTTGTCGACGACCTTCTCCGGCTCGACACCCAGATGCTCCACGACGATCTTTTTCACGCGCTCGGCGACATCGCTCATCTGTTCATTCCCTCGACGAAAACTCGGTGCTCGTGGCCTTGAGCGTTGTTGTTCGAACACGGCACGACCGTGATCTGGGCCGCCCTCCATGCTGTCCACCGGGGCGGCGGCAGCGAAAAGGCGCGGCAGGTGGAAGCACATCGATGAACGAAATGCAATTCTCCGCTGCGGGTTCGAAATGCGCCACGATTTGGCCATATGGGTTACCACGTCTCGGCCGCTCTGGCGAGCCAAGGGTGGAGCGCTGTGCGGGCTTCTGTCGCGGACTCCGATCCGGCTCAGTTGGAACCTGCCTGGGTGTCCGGCGTCGACTCCGTGATGTTGGAAGTCGAAGTCACGAAAGGCCGCTATCGCTGCGCCAACGGACAAACCGTTCGGCTGACCCGGGAAGCGGTCATCCACTACGACGACGGAACAAATTGGCCGGGTTTCGTTGGCGAACCGGATGACGGAATCGCGGGTCTCTGGCATCTCGATGGCAGGACGGTGCCGCAACGGGCTCACCGAGCACCTTGCGGCGGGATACGACATCGTCGGCGAGTGGAGCGCCACCGACGCGATCGTAGATGACTGGATGAGGTGGCGGTGAATGGCTGCGAGCGCCTGTTCCGGCTTTCCGCCACAGGTCGGCGCCGCAAATGCAAATCGCAGGGAAGGCTTACGAGCCCCGGCGTCAGATCATCGCCATGCCGCCGTTCACGTGCAAGCGTCTGGCCAGTGACATAGCTCGCCTCGGTGCTGGCGAGGAAAGCCACGCAGGCCGCGACGTCGCGCCCTCCCCGAACCGGCCAGCCGGGATGGCTCCAAGGACGCGTTCCTTCTGGGCTTCGCTCAGGGCGTCGGTCATCGGGCTGACGATGAAGCCCGGTGCGACGCAGTTCACCGTGATGCCTCGGCTGGCCACTTCGGACGCGAGCGACTTCGTCATCGCCGTAAGCCCCGCCTTGGCGGCAGCGTAGTTGCCTTGACCGGGATTGCCGGTGGTGCCGATCACCGACGTGATGTTGACGATCCGGCCGCCGCGCCGCTTCATCATACCCTTGAGAGCAGCTCGGGCGAGCCGAAAAGCCGCCGTAAGATTGACGTCGAGAACGTCCTGCCAGTCCTCGTCCTTCATCCGCATGAACAGCTTGTCGCGCGTGATGCCGGCATTGTTGACCAGGATATCCAGGGCGCCCATCGCGGCCTCCGCCGCGGGCACCAGCGCCTCGACCTCATCCGGCTTGGACAGGTTGCAGGAGTGCACATGGCATCGCTCGCCAAGTTCGCCGGCCAAGGTCTCGAGCGCTTCGACGCGCGTGCCGGACAGCGTTACCGTCGCGCCCTGAGCGTGCAGCGTTCGCGCGATCGCACCACCGAGCCCGCCGCTCGCGCCGGTGACAAGAGCCGTCTTTCCGGACAGGTCGAACATGGGTTCCTCTCGCGTTGAAGGCCAGGCAGGGTTGTGTTTCAGCCGGTGAACCCGGCGAGGTCCTCGGGCGTGCCAAGGCTGCTCGCCGTGGCGTCTGGGGCCACGCGCTTGATGAGCCCGGCCAGGACCTTCCCGGCCCCGAACTCCAGGAAACGCGTGACGCCGGCATCGGCCATGAAGCGGACGCTCTCCCGCCAGCGCACCGTTCCGCAGACCTGGGCGACCAGCGCGTCGCGGATCTCCGAGGGTGTGCGGATCGGCTGTGCAAGAACGTTCGCCACCAGGGGAACGGTGGGAACCGCGATGGCCGCTTCGGCCAAAGCCTCGCGCATCGCATCGGCCGCAGGGGCCATCAGCCTGCAATGGAAGGGCGCTGAAACGGGCAGCAGCACCGCCCGCTTGACGCCCCGCCCCTTGGCGATGGTCATCGCCCGATCCACCGCCGCCGCGGTGCCCGAGACCACGACCTGCCCGCCGCCGTTGTCATTGGCGACGTCGCAGACCTCGCCCTGCTCCGCTTCGGCCGCGATGGCGCGAGCCTGTTCGGCTTCGACCCCGAGCAGGGCCGCCATGGCGCCCTGGCCGGCAGGCACCGCCTTCTGCATGGCTTCGCCGCGAAGACGCAACAGCTTCGCGGTATCCGAAAGCGTGAGCGCTCCGGCGGCCGCCAGCGCGGAATATTCCCCGAGCGAATGGCCGGCGACGAAGGTCGCGGTCGCCGCCAGATCGAAGCCCGCCTCCTGCTCGAGGACGCGCAGGACGGCGAGGCTCACGGCCATCAGCGCGGGCTGCGCGTTGGCGGTGCTCGTCAGTTCGGCATCCGGCCCGTCGAACATGATCCGAGAGAGCGGTTGGGACAGCGCCGAATCGACCTCGGCGAACACCGCGCGCGCCGCCGCATGGCGGTCGGCCAGCGCCTTGCCCATGCCGACCGCCTGGGAGCCCTGGCCAGGAAATACGACCGCCGTCGTCATCTCGCACGCCTCCGATCCGGGGCCGCGCCTCCGGAAAGCGGCGGGGAGTTCCACGTTCCCGGCAGCGCTGTCAAGCCGGGGTCACCTGGTCTCGTAGCGGCTGACCTCGACGAGATTGCCGTCCGGATCGCGAAAATAGACCGACGTCATCGGGCCCAAGCGCCCCCTGCCGTTCGACCGGACCCTCCTCGATCGCCACCCCGCATGTTGCAAGGTGCCGCTGGACCGCGTCGATCGGCCAGGGCGTGATCAGGCAGAAATCACCGGCGCCCGGCGAGGGGGCGGCAGCCTTGGGCTCGAAGGTGCGGCCAGCCTCGTGCACATTGATCTTCTGGTTGCCGAAGACGAGCGCGGTGGGCTTGCCCGCCGCATCGACGCGCTCGAAGCCGAGCACGTCCTGGTAGAAGCGGCACGTCGCTTCCAGCGATCGCACCGTCAGCACGAAATGGTCGATCCGCTCGATCAATGGTCTTTCCCTCCGGCGAACGACAGTTCCTTGATCCCGGTATACTCCTGCGCGGTCGCAACGAGATCATCATCAAGAGCAATGGTGGTCCGCATCCCATGGCCTCTCGCCCCATGGCAGCATTTGATAAATCGCGTGCTTGGCAAGCCGCTCTGATAGCCGCCGGTCTGCTGGACGAGGATCTCTCCGGCGCATCACAATTTTGAACGCTCAACGGCATCCGGCTTGACGTCCGGTTGCAACACGCGCCCGTGCGCCTTCAGGTTCCACTGCAACTCCTTCCGGAAGCTCTTCGGCCAATCGAGTAGAGGGGTTGTACATGCCGCGGAGACACGATATTGACTGCGCTCCGCAGACCCTGGCCGGGGGCTGAACGGGAGCTTTTGTCGTTCGCGACCGAAGAGGGCGTCTTGCCCGTCTCCCGGTGTTCCCGCCTTCGTATCTCTGTTCGAGCCTTTCCGGGGCTCGAAGGGCTTCGCGCCGGGGGGACTGCAGCAAACGAGAAAGGCGACCAGCATGGCTCTCTACGAGCATGTGTACCTGGCTCGTCAGGACGTGACCGCCCAGCAGGTGGAAACGCTGACCGAGCAGATGAAATCCGTGATCCAGGCCGGCGGCGGCAAGGTCGGCAAGGTCGAGTACTGGGGCGTCAAGTCCCTGGCCTACCGCATCAAGAAGAACCGCAAGGCCCACTTCACGCTCATGAACATCGACGCGCCTTCGGCCGCCGTTGCCGAGATGGAGCGGCAGCTCGGGCTCAACGAGGACGTCTTGCGCATCCTGACGCTCAAGGTCGACGAACTCGAAGAGGGCCAGTCCGCCATGCTGCGCAAGCGTGAGGACAGCGACCGCGACGACCGCGGCGACCGGGGTGACCGCCGTGGCGGCGCCGGCCGCTTCGACCGTGGGGACCGTCCGTTCCGCGCGCCGCGTCCGCAAGAGGGCTTTGCGCCCCAGCAGGGAGAAGCCTGATGGCCACTGCACCCCGTCGCCCGTTCTTCCGCCGGCGCAAGACCTGCCCGTTCTCCGGTCCGAACGCGCCGAAGATCGACTACAAGGACACGCGGCTGCTGTCGCGCTACGTGTCCGAGCGCGGCAAGATCGTGCCGTCGCGCATCACGGCCGTCTCGGCGAAGAAGCAGCGCGAGCTGGCCCAGGCCATCAAGCGCGCCCGCTTCCTGGGCCTTCTGCCCTACGTGATCCGCTAATCCGCGCGGCCGGAGCAATCCGGCCGTATCCGTCGGTCGCCGGCAACCCCGGCGGCTTCGTTGGGGCGGTATTCGCCGCCCCTAACCGCCCCTTGGCGCGGGACAGCATGGCGAATCTGAGAACTCTCGGCGTTGCGGCCGGCGCGGGGCTTGCCTCGGCGCTGCTTTTCGCCGCCTCCGCGCGAGGCGCCGGGCCGGCGCTGATCCTGGCCTACGTCACGCCGCTGCCCATCATGATCGCGACACTCGGCTTCGGGCACGCGACCGGCTTGGTGGCGGCCGCGGTTTCGGCCTGCGGCCTCGGGCTTTATCTCGGCGTTCTTCCCGGCGTTTTCTTCGGCCTTCTGCTGGGCTTTCCGTCCTGGTGGCTGCCCTACCTCGTATTGCTGGCACGGCCGCTCGCCCAGCCGACAGACGGCGGACCCAAGCTCATGTTGTGGTACCCGATCGGCCGGGTCATCGCATGGGGTGCGGCCACCGTCGCGGCCGTGATCCTCGGCATGGGCGCCGTCCTTCTGCTCCGCTTCGGCGGCTATCGAGGCGACGGTGAGCTATCTCGCCGGCCGGCTCGACGACATCATCGGCCAAGCCTCGAGCGAAGATCTTTCGGGCGCAGCCACGGCCCGCCATGTGGTTCAGCTGCTGCCCGTGCTGATGTCAGCCTCGGTCTTTCTGATGCTGATGCTGAACCTCTGGCTTGCCGGGCGGATCGTCGAACGCTCAGCCTTGCTGACACGGCCGTGGCCGCGCCTGCCCGAGAATATCCGCATTCCGAAGATCGCGGTCGCGGTCTTCGTCGTCGCGGGTATCGCCGTCGTGCTCGGCGGAGCCCTGCGGGTTGCCGGTGGTGTCCTGGCTGCGAGTTTCGCGATGGCCTTCGTGCTGCAAGGCCTCGGCGCGGCTCACGCCTTGACCCGGGGCTTGGCGGCTCGGCGGCTCATCCTGCTCGCCATCTACCTCATCACCTTCACGGTCGTGCCATCCTTCGTGGCGCTTGCCGTCCTCGGCGTCATCGACTGCCTGCTGCCGCTTCGGCAGCGTGCGCAGGCCGCGACGCCTCCTCTTCCTCGAAGCTAAACAGGAGCAACACATGGAAGTCATTCTGCTCGAACGCGTGCCGAAGCTCGGCCAGATGGGCGAAAAGGTCCGGGTCAAGGACGGTTTTGCCCGCAATTTCCTGCTGCCGCGCGGCAAGGCCATGCGCGCCACGGAAAAGAACGCCAAGGTTTTCGAAACTCAGCGCGCACAACTCGAGGCCCGCAACCTGCAGGCCAAAGAAGAGGCATCGACCGTCGCCGAGAAGGTGGACGGTAAGAGCTTCGTCATCATCCGTCAGGCCGGCGAGACGGGCCAGCTCTACGGATCGGTGTCCCCGCGCGATGTCGCCGAGGCGATCACGGCTGGCGGCTTCACGGTCACCCGCAACCAAATCGCCGCCCAGCAGCCGATCAAGACCATCGGCCTGCACAAGGTTCCGCTGCACCTTCATCCCGAGGTCGAGGTCAACGTCACGATCAACGTCGCCCGTTCCGAAGCCGAAGCCGAGCGCCAGGCCAAGGGCGAGGAAATCAACGTGCGCGAGGAAACCTCGTTGGATGATCTCGGACTCGAGGTTGGCGCGGCTTTGGCCGACAGCGCGGGCAGCCTCGGCGACCGCTGACGTCGCTTTGGACAACCAAGGAATTTGGCCAGGACGCGATGGATCCGGCCGAGTTCCGCAGACGAAGGGCGGCACCTATGCCACGACGATTCCGAAAGTTTGTCGGCGCCGTGCTGATGCTGGCCTTCGTTTGCATCTACGGGCTGGCCGCCATGCTGGTCGCCCAAACGGATCACATCCGCTACGCTAACCCGGTGTTTCAGGCCGTATTCTTCCTGATCGTAGGCATGGCCTGGATTCTTCCCTTGATGCCGCTCATCAAGTGGATGGAACGGCCGGACGCGGCGGATTCGACCGCGCCGCGCTGACCCTGCTTGCCGCGCCAACGATCGAGGCGACGTTCCACAGCGCAAAGCCGGCACCGGACAGCAGAACGTCTACGGCACCCGTGCTTTGCCAAAGACCGTTCATGGAGATACGTGGCAGCGCCGTCGGCCGCGAGGCATCCGCGGAGGACAGCACACCCGGCCGGGTGGTGACGCCGGTGACATAGCCGAGCGCTGCCGCGGCGACGTATTCACGTGGTCCTGCGGCAGCCGGAGTTCCGTACGGGTAGCAGACGTGTCGGACCGCTCGGCCCGTGCCGGATTCCAGCTCGCGCCGTGACGCGTCCATTTCGGCCTGCATCGTGTCGAACGGCTGCAGAGCAAGGCGCGGGTGAGTCCGTGTGTGGCAGCCGAGCGCCGCAAGGGGGCTCGCGAGCAAGCGACGAAGTTCACCCCAATCGAGGCAGAGCTCTTCGACCAGCGCGCGCGGATCGACATCCGCGCTGGCGCAAAGCTTTGCCGTGGCGGCGAGCAGGTCATCGTCACCGCCGGCGAGCAGCGCACGTCGGAGCAAACCGAACGCCGCTCCCTTTTGGCGCGGGTTGCCAAGCGGAAGGACATATCGGCGCCCGCCGATCTCAATGTCGACAGTCGCCAGCTTCGCGAGCGCGCGCTCCAGTTCGACCCACCACAGGCGGGCCGTGCGGTCCAGGAATCCGGTCGTCGCGAAAACCGTGAAGGGCGCGGCATGTCGCTCGAGCACCGGAAGCGCTTCGACCAGGGTGTCGCGGTAACCGTCATCGAAGGTCAGAGCGAGAAAGGGCTCCGGGTTCGACACCCCGAGCAGGGCCGGGACTTCGTCCAGGGATACAAGCCGATATCCTTCTTCCCTCACGTGCGTCAGCAGCGACTCCAGAAAGGCTGGCGTGATCTTCAGGAGGGCATTGGGCGCAAAAACCTCATTCACCTGCTCCCGCACGCGATGGAACGTGAGGATGGCGCCCAGACCTCGCGTCCAAGAGACGGGCGAGGCGGTGGAGCCCGGTTGCGCCCAAGGCCGCGAGACCGGCGCCAATCACCTTGTGCTTAAGGGTGGCCATGGGGCGCCTTGTCGGATCGCCACAGTCTACGCAATCCCGTGTTGACGATTTGTTGCTAGAGGGCTGGAGAGACCCAGGAGATCGCCATTTCCCTTACCGCGCCCGCCCTTGGTCTAGCTCATGAAGTCGGGCGCCAGCCTTGCTGTAGCGCCGACGGCTTTCGCCCAGGTGCTGCTCACCGAGGATTTTCAGGCGGCGCGAGCAGCGTGGTCCTCGCTTCAGCAGATTGCGTCCTGTACGCCCTACCAGACGCTGTCCTGGGCACAGGCGTGGTGCGACACCGTCGGTCGGGCGGCTGACGCCAAAGCGTCGATCGCCATCGCATCTGATGGAGACGGGCGTCCGGTCGCGCTGCTGCCGTTGATCAGGCACGGTTGGTTGGGACTGAGGCTGGCGAGCTTCATCGGTGCCAAGGACTCGAATGCGAATCTCGGCCTGTTCGCCGAGCCCCGTGCTTGGACCCGCTCAGAATGCGAGCGCCTGCTCCGGCAGATCGGTCGGTCGGGTGGGATCGACCTCTTCGTCTTGCGCAATCAGCCGGCGCAATGGAACGAACGGGCCAATCCCCTGCTGATGTTGCCGCATCAGCCGAGCCCGAGCGGCGGACGGATGGGCCAGCTTACCGCCAACCCGCAGCAGACGCTGGAAGCCCGCGTCTCGAAACACGCACGCAAGCTGCTTCGGCAGAAGGAAGCGCGGCTGCAGCGGATCGGACCAGTCGAATACCGGAAAGCCGGCACGCCAAAGGACGTGGATGCGCTGGCTGCGGCTCATGTCGAACAGCGGATCGCCCGGGCCGGTGTCACGGGCGTCCCGTCGCCCACGGCTGCGCAGATCGATTTTTTCCGCCGGGCGGCGACGGAGGAGACCGGTTGCCCGGCGCTCGAATGGCACGCTCTGTTGTGCGGCTCCGAGATCGTGGCGACGTTTGCGGGCGCCGGTCATCAGGGGCGCTTCTCGGGCATGGTGTTGGCCTTCGAGCTCGCGCCCCGCGTTCGCCGCCTGCAGCCCCGCAGAAATTCTGCTCAAGCACGTCATGGCCGACCTGGCTCAGCGCGGGTTTTCGAGCTTCGACCTCGGCATCGGCGAGGCGCGCTACAAGGAGACCTTCTGCGACACCGTCGAGCCGCTGTTCGACTGCTTCGTCGGCCATACGCCTGTCGGCCAGATCGCGGCCTTCATGCTTGGCGGCCTCGGCCGAGCCAAGCGGTCTATCAAACAATCGCCGGGGATCTACACCGCCGTCCGGCGGCTTCGACGCACCTTTCCCCCGCGAACTCAGTCGACCGTGATCGCAGACCTGATCCGGGCAAACGCCGACTTGCGCAGCACGCGCTTGCGGACGAGGTCGTCAATGGAGGCGTAGGGCCTCCGGCGCACGATCGAAATTCCGATCCGACCACCGCCCGGAAGGTGGTCCAGTGCCTCGACTGGAGCCTTGTTGATGTTCACCTGACCGTTGGAACGGGCGGGCGGCGATGGCGGTTCGGATTCGACCTTGGCCAGAACGGTGCGCGGGGGGGCCCGATCGGCGTCCTTGACCGTCGGCGGCGCCGGCGTCTTTGCGGTGGTGAGAGAGCTCGCGCCGTCGGGCGATGTGGGTGCGAAGGCCAGGATCGCCTCTGAAGGCACCGCTGCGATTCGAGACACAGCATCGGCTGCTGGCCTCGCCTGGACCGCTGGCTCGGGTTTTGGCGCCGCTGCGGGAGCCGGCGGCTGCGGCTTGCTGTAGGAGGCCAGCTTCATCAGGCCTTGCTGAGCGAGGCTCTGGTCTGGCGGTACGACGGCCGAAGCCGCAGTCGTGTTTTGAAAGCCCGGTCTTGCCAATTCACCGAACGGCGGCTGAGCCGCAGCAATCCGTTTGGTCGATGAGTGCTCCGGAAGTGCCGCCGCGACAGCGCCCAGGACGGCAACGGTCACGAGAGCGCCCACAACAGATCGCAACACCATGGAACTCACTCCGTTGTGGTGCAAGCCGGACGCTCTTCGAACGGCGGACCGGCGCGCACTTGGCGGCACTCCGCGCGGGACAATCTGGCCAGCCCTCTGTGGCCGGATTGAGAGCAGTCCTGCTCGAACTCGCGCCGCTTTGTGAGGCCTTTATGGCGATTTGGCAACAGTTTTGGCATCGGGCCTGCATCGGACGGTGCGGCGCAACAAGGCCGAGGAGCTGAAAATATGACCGACAACGTGGTGTCCCTGCGAGGCGAACCGATCCCGCGGCAGGACCCGGAGCCTTGGATCGACGCCGCCGAAATGCTCGAAACCTTGGCCAGGCGGGTCAGGGCCGGTGAGGTGATCGGCGTCGGCGTAGCGTTCGTCGAGACGGAGGGGGGCATGCCGCAGGTGGTCGCGAACTGGTCGTTTGCGTCAGGACAGCGCTACAACATGGCGGTCGCGACGGCGTTGCTCGACCATCGGTTCAAGCAGCACGTGTTCGACAACTGAAGGGAGGCTTCGGCGCGGAACAGGATCGCCATTCCGCAGCATTGACCCGCCGTCGATCGCCGGATTTCAGCTGCATGGCGCCACGTTCGTTCTGGAAGGGTTATCTGAAGCTCTCCCTCGTGACATGTCCGGTTGCCATGACCCCGGCCACGACGGAGGGCGAGAAGATCCGTTTCCACACCCTCAATCGAGCCACCGGAAATCGGATCGAAAGCCGCTACGTCGATGCGGTGACCGAGAAGCCCGTCGACGATGACGAGGAGGCGAAGGGGTATCAGCGCGGCGAGAACGATTACGTCGTGATCACCGACGAGGATCTCGATGTCCGTGGCGCTCGACAGCACGCGGACGATCGACATCGACATGTTCGTGCCGGCGGACTCGATCGCTTGGATCTGGTACGACAAGCCGCATTATCTGACCCCGGACGATCCGGTCGGCGAGGAAGCCTTTGCCGTGATCCGCGACGCAATGGCGGCGACGAACACGGTCGGGATCGCGCGGCTCGTGCTCTACCGGCGCGAGCGCGCCGTTATGCTGGTGCCGCGCGACAAGGGGATCGTGCTCTGGACCCTGCACTATGGCGACGAGGTGCGCGAAGCCCCATCGTCGCGGAGAGCGGCGATGCGAAGGCCGAACCCAAGGCCAAGTCGCTTGATCACCAGCCTGATCAAGGAGCGGACGCGCGACTGGGATCCGGCGATTCTGGTGGATCCCGTGCAGAAGGAGTTGAAGTCGATCATCGCGGCGAAGCAGAAGGGCAAGCGACCGCCCAAGGCGGAAAGACGAGCCGGCCGCGCCGAGCAACGTCGTCAACATCATGGACGCGCTCCGCAACAGCCTGGCGGCGGAGAAGAAGCACGCGCCGGCGAAGTAGGCCGTTCACACCGTCTCTGGGTCAGGCCGCCTTGCCCGCCTTGCGCCGCTGCGGCGCCGGCTTTTTGTCGACAGGGTGTTCGGCGGCGGCCTTGTCACCGGAGCGCGCCTTCCCTGGCTTGGGCTTGCTCGCCCCATCGGCCGCCTTGGCACTCTCGCGGAGCGCCGCCATGAGGTCGACCACGTTGGACGGTTTCGGGGCCGGCTTCGCTTTCAACGGACGCCCTTCGATCTTGGCCCGCACCATCTCGGCCACCGCGTTCTCGTAGCGATCCTGGAAGGCTTTCGGGTCGAATTTCCCCATCTTCGTCTTGATGATGTGCTCCGCGAGTTCGAGCATCTCATCCTTGATCGTGAGCGTCCGGCACGGTTTCGAAAACCTCGGCGCTCGACCGCACCTCGTAATCGAAGTTCAGCAGGTTGGCGACCAGACGGTCGCCTTCCGCGCGCACCAAAACCGTTCGCACACGGCGGAACAGCACCGCCCGGGCCAACGCCGCCACCTTGTTCTTCGAGAGTCCATCCCGGATCAGCCCGTAGGCTTTCGTCGCCACGGGATCGGACGGCGTCATGTAGTAGGGCCGGTCGAGATAGACGTCGTCGATCTCGCTGACAGGGCACGAAGCTTCGACGGCAAGGGATTTGTCGCTCTCCGGCACGGCCGCAGCGAATTCCTCAGGTTCGAGGACACATAATCGCCTTGGCCGACCTGATATCCTTTGACCTGATCTTCGCGCGGGACCGGCTCGCCGGTTTCGCTGTCGACGAATTGCCGGTGCACCCTGTGACCCGTGGCGGCGTTGAGGGTATGGAAGGCGATCCGTTCGGACGTCGAGATGGCCGTGTAGAGCGAGACCGGGCAGGTCAGCTCCGCAATCTTGAGGATAACCCTTCCAAACCGCCCGGGGTGCCATCGTACTCTCCCGAACGACCGTCAACTACGCCTGGCCAGCGAGGTTCCCCTCAGACGTCGGCCGAAATGCCTCCCGGCACTGTGACTCGCAGAGCACGTTCGGTCAGGATCAGACCGTCCCGACTGCAGACGTCCATTGCTGAGCCCCTGCCAAGTCCCGTCATAATCATACAGCTTCGTTGTCGTTTGTTGCAGCAATTCGTCCGAAATCGTCGAAGGATTGAAAGGCTTTTCGATGCGTCGATCTGGTCTGGCGCTCGCCGGGGCTGCAGGTCATTCTGCTCGCCGCGGCCGCCCCCGCATTCGCCAATGAAGTGTTGTTCTTTCTGGATCCGCCGGATCAAGTCCGTCCACGGTGCGGCGGCGCGCGCCAGCAGCGCGCCCCGCAGCAGCAGGCTGCGCTCGAGAGCCGGCCGCGGTCCAGCAGCCTGTATCGGAGCCAGCCTATATGGCCCCGCAGGGCGGCGAGAGCTACGTCCAGCCGTCGCTGACGCCCGATGCCGCGCGAGACCGTCGCCTATGACGGGGCCTATTCGCGCCGGCACGATCGTGATCTCGACGGAAGAGCGCCGGCTCTATCTCGTCCTGCCCGATCATCAGGCAATCCGCTACGGCGTCGGCGTCGGCCGGCCCGGCTTCGAATGGTCGCGGCGTCAAGACGATCACGGCGAAGCGCGAGTGGCCGGACTGGACGCCGCCGCCTGAGATGCTGAAGCGGCGGCCCGACCTGCCCCGCCACATGGAGGGCGGCATCGAGAACCCGCTCGGCGCCCGCGCCATGTATCTCGGCGAGTCGATGTATCGCATCCACGGCTCGAACGAGCCTGACACGATCGGCCAGGCCGTCTCGTCGGGATGCATCCGCATGACCAACGACGACGTAGCGGACCTCTACGACCGCGTGAAGGTCGGCACCAAGGCCGTCATTCATGCGCTGAGCCAGCTAACTTGGCTGGACGCGTCGAAAGGCCGGGGCACGTCCTCGGCCTTTTCGCGTCGTTGCCGCTCAGCGCGTCAGGCCCTTGTCCGCGCGAGTTCGGCGAGATAGGCGGCCCAGCGCGGTTCGTGTTCTGCCCCGAGTTCAGTGCAGATAGCGCCAGGTGAAGAGGCCGGTGTCGTGGCCGTCGTCGAAGACGAGCTTCGCGGCGTAATTGCCGACCGGGACCACGCGTCGCGATCGCGAACGCTGCGCTTGCCGCCCGACGGTCTTGCGCTCCGCCTGGCTATGACCTTGCACCTCGGCGCTCGGGCTCGAAACGCGCAGGTACTCGGCCGGCAGAGCGATATCGAAGCGCCGCTCTCGAAGGTGACGGCGAGCACCCGCCCCTCTTCGGTGACCCGCAGCTCGGTCGGCCAGTCCTCGCCCAAATCCTTCAAAATCGTCGCTCCTTTTTCGGCTGGGCGTCCATTGCGCCGCGGCGCCCGGTCTCAGGTAGATCATGGCAAAACTGTGGGAGGTAGCGGCATGAACGGACAGCAAGCGGTGGCCGGCGTTCGCCGCGGCTTGGTCGCACTGGTACTGGCTGCTCCTGCCGACCTACGTCGCCGTGCTCTGGGTGCCGTTCTACAACTCGCGTCGACCCGACAATCCTCGGCTTTCCCTTCTTCTACGCCTACCAGATGATCTGGGTGGTGATCAGCGCAGTGCTGACCGGCCATCGTCTTCCTTCGCGACGCGCTGAGGACTGACCGATGCCGATCAACTGGGTAGCCCTGACCGTCTTCGTCGCGTTCTTCGCCTTCGTGACTCTCGTCGGCTTCGTGGCCGCGCACTGGCGCCGCGGCGATCTCGATCTGCTGCACGAATGGGGCCTGGCCGGCGGCCGGTTCGGCACCTTGGTCACCTGGTTCCTGCTCGGCGGCGACATCTACACCGCCTACACCTTCATCGCCGTTCCGGCGCTGGCCTTCGGGGCCGGCGCCATCGCGTTCTTCGCCGTGCCCTATACGACCATCATCTATCCGATGACCTTCGTGGTGTTCCCGCGCCTGTGGTCGGTGTGCCGGCAGCACGGCTACATGACGGCTGCCGATTTCGTGCGGGGCCGCTTCGGCAACCGCTGGCTCGCGCTGGCGATCGCGGTCACCGGGCTGATCGCCACCATGCCCTACATCGCTCTGCAGCTCGAAGGCTTGCAGGTCGTGATCGCGGCGCTCGGCATCGGCTCGTCCGGCTGGCTTGGCGACCTGCCGCTGATCATCGCCTTCGTGATCCTGGCCGCCTTCACCTACACGTCCGGCCTGCGCGCCCCGGCCGCCATCGCGGTCGTGAAGGATCTGATGATCTACGTCACGATCATCGCCGCGATCGTGATCATCCCGGAGAAGCTCGGCGGCTTCGGCGCGATCTTCTCGGCCATCCCGGCCAAGAACCTCATCCTGGCGACCCCGCCCGCCAATTCGACCGGCGCCTACACGGCTTACGCCACGCCTGGCGCTCGGCTCGGCCGCTGCCCTCTTCCTGTATCCGCACGCCATCACGGCCGTTCTCAGTTCGTCGAGCCGCGACGTCATCCGGCGCAACTCGGCGATGCTGCCCGCCTATTCGCTGGTGCTGGCTTTGATCGCACTGCTCGGCTTCATGGCCTACGCGGCGCATGTCGACCAGAATCCCGCGTTCAAGGAGATGTTCGCGCAGTACAAGGCGAATTTCGCCGTTCCGGCGCTGTTCCTGCAGATGTTCCCGACCTGGTTCGTCGGCTTCGCCTTCGCGGCGATCGGCATCGGGGCGCTTGGTCCCGGCCGCCATCATGTCGATCGCGGCCGCCAACCTGTGGACCCGCAACATCCACCTCGAGTTCATCAACCCCAACGCGACGGCGGCGGCCGAAGCCGGAATGGCGAAGCTGGTGTCGCTCGTCGTGAAGTTCGGCGCGCTGTTCTTCATCATCGTTCTGCCGCTGGACTACGCGATCCAGCTGCAACTGCTCGGCGGCGTCTGGATGAGCCAGACGCTGCCGGCCGTGCTGATCGGCCTCTACACGCGCTGGCTCAATTCCTGGGCTCTGCTGATCGGCTGGGCCGTCGGGATGCGCTCGGCACCTGGATGGTGGCGCTCACCGGCTTCAAGACCGCCACCTACGCGGCGACGCTCTTCGGCTATTCCGTCCCGGCCTATGCCGCGATCTGGGGGCTGCTCGTCAACATCGTGGTGGCGGTGGTGCTGACGTTCGTCGTTCAACGCGCTCGTCCGGCGCGGAGACGCGGGACGACACGGTCCCGGCGGACTATGTCTGAGCCCTGCCGCCTTCCCTCGCAGCGGGCACACCTTATCTTGGAGCGATGATCCAACCTTCCGCCTCGGATATGGCCCTCATGCAGGGCACGCCGCTCGTCGATCCGTTCGGCCGCGCGATCACCTATCTGCGCGTCTCGGTGACCGACCGCTGCGATCTCCGCTGCATCTATTGCATGTCGGAACACATGACGTTCCTGCCCCGGCGGGACCTCCTGACGCTCGAAGAGCTCGACCGGCTGTGCTCGGCCTTCGTCGCGCGCGGCACCCGCAAGCTGCGCATCACCGGCGGCGAGCCGCTGGTGCGGCGCGACATCATGGCGCTGTTCCGCAGCCTGTCGCGCCACCTGCAGTCCGGCGCACTTGACGAACTGACGCTGACCACCAACGGCTCGCAGCTGGCGCAACATGCGGAGGCCCTGGCCGCGGCCGGAGTGAAGCGAGTCAACGTCTCGCTCGACACGCTCGATCCCGACAAGTTCAGCAAGATCACGCGCCGTGGCGACTTCGGCAAGGTCATGGAGGGCATCGAGGCCGCGCAGGCCGCCGGGCTGAAGGTCAAGATCAACGCCGTCGCGCTCAAGGGCATCAACGACGACGAGTTCGACGATATGGTGCGCTGGTCGCACGGGCGCGGCATGGACATCACCTTCATCGAGGTGATGCCGCTCGGCGAGGATTTCGGGCGGCGCGCCCGACACCGTTCCTGTCGCTGGAGGACGTGCGCGACGGCTCGGCCAGACGTTTCGACCTCGACCCCTCTCCCGGATCGCACCGGCGGGCCGGCGCGCTACGACGCGGTGGCGGAGACGGGCGGGCGCATCGGCTTCATCACCCCGCTCACCCACAATTTCTGCGAAGGCTGCAACCGCGTGCGCGTCACCTGCACGGGCACCCTGTACATGTGCCTCGGCCAGAACGACGCGGCGGACCTGCGCGCGCCCCTGCGCGCATCATCCGCGAGACGACGCCCTGCATGCGGCCATCGATGCGGCGATCGCCCGCAAGCCGAAGGGCCACGATTTCGTCGCCGACCGCCTGGCGGCCAAGGCGCGGGTCGCCCGCCCGATGAGCGTCACCGGCGGCTGAATCGGGGTCTGCCAAGGCGATCGCAAAAGTCCGCGGCGCCGCGGGGCCGAATGCGCATCACCGACGGAAGAAGGTTGGCACGACGGCCGCAGGCTTCAATCGGGGCCGGTGCGCCGTGCACTCGCCCGGGGTCTCGCGCCACGCATTCAGGCCTCGGCTTCGCGACTCGTGCCGGGCGTGAGCCGGCCTGCAGGCCGGACGCACTCACTTTCCAGCTGTCGAGCCGCGCTTCGAGCCGCTCGTGAACTCGCGCCTGAAACAGCCGGCCGGGATCGGTGGCCAGCGGCAGCGCCGTCGCGTCCCAAACATCGTGTCGGGTCAGGCCGATGTCCCTGAGTTCGCGGTCGCTCATGTTTGCCACCTGACCCAGAGTGCGGCGCGCGATCACCACGCGCGCGGGCCAGGCAAGCACGGCTTTGGTGATCCTCCAGGCGAGCGAAGATGAACTTGTGCGCGGCAAGACAGGCATGACAGCCTCCTTTCGCGCGCAAGTTCCCCGATCTGCAGTGGACGAGCAGAGACACTCCCGTACAATTCCGCCAAACTGTACGGTCGATCGAGCAGCACAGATGCGCAGCAACACGCCGCCCGACGCACCGAGTTCAACGCGCGTCAGCCAGGTCATGGCCGCCATCGCGGCCCGCATTGCCGGCCGGCGGCTCGCGCCCGGGGCGCGGCTGCCCTCCGTGCGCGATTTCGCGGTCGAGATGAACGTGTCCAAATCGACGGTGGTTGACGCCTATGAACGTCTCGTCGCGGAGGGAGCAATCGCGGCGCGGCGGGGTTCGGGATTCTACGTTGCGGGCCAGACGCGGCCCCTGTCGCTCAAGGCGCTCAGCCCGGAGCTCGATCGGGCCATCGACCCGCTCTGGCTGACCCGGCAGTCGCTCCAGGCGCGCCCGACCACGCTCAAGCCGGGTTCGGGCTGGCTGCCGACATCCTGGATGCCCGACGAAGCGCTGCAGCGCGGGCTGCGCCACCTTGCGCGCATCGACCCCCGGCATCGGACCCATTACGACGAGCCGCTCGGCTTCGAGCCCTTGCGCCTCCATCTGTCGCGCCGCCTGATGGAACGCGGCATCGACGCGGCGGCCGAGCAGATCATCCTCACCAATTCGGCGTTCGCAGTCGCTGGATCTGCTCTGCCGGTTTCTGCTGGAGCCCGGCGACGCCGTGCTGGTCGACGACCCCTGCTATTTCAATTTCCATGCGCTTCTGCGGGCCCATCGGGCTCGCGTTGTCGGCGTGCCCTACACGCCCGAGGGCGTGGACATCCCGGCGTTCGCAGCAGCACTGGCCGAGCATCGGCCGCGCTTTTACCTGACCAACTCCGGACCCCATAACCCGACGGGGGCAGGCTTGACGCCCGCCAATGCCCATCGCGTCCTGACGCTTGCGGAGGCCAACGAAACCCTGATCATCGAGGACGACGTGTTCGCCGATCTCGAACGCCAACCTTCGCCCAGGTTGGCCGGCTTCGACGGCTTCGAGCGCGTGATCCAGGTCGGCGCCTATTCGAAGACAGTTTCGGCCGCGGTCCGATGCGGCTACGTCGTGGTGCGGCCGGACTGGATCGAGCCCTTGGTCGATCTGAAGCTCGCCATTTACCTCGGCAACGGTCACGCCGCTGCCAATGTGCTGCATCATCTGCTGACCGAGGGAAGCTATCGCCGGCATATCGATGCCCTGCACGCCAAGCTGTCGCCGCCATGGGCCAGACCCTGGCTCAGCTGACAGCGCTTGGCCTCGAGCCCTTTATCGAGCCGCGCGAGCGGCACATTCATCTGGGCGCGGCTGCCGTCAGGCATCGACGCTGCCGACGTGGCCCGCCGCGCGCTCGCCCACGACGTGATCTTCGCGCCCGGCAACGTCTTCAGCGCTTCGCATTCGGCTGCGGGCTATATGCGGTTCAACGTTGCCCGCTGCGCGGACCCGCGGGTCTTCGAAGTGTTGGCGCGGAATATTGATGATGGCTTGACGCGGACGGGACGCTCGCGCGAGCGAACTCGCTTGAGCTCACGGCCGGGAGCACAGCGAATGTGCGTGATCGTCCACGCTTGCAGCGGAGGCGCCAGACACCCCTATATGCGTGCTCAAGCAGTCGCAGAACTGAAATCCGGTAGAATTTCGAAGAGTGGGCTCCTGCCGGACCCGCTCTTTTGCTTTTTCCGGGCTGCGGCGAAGCGTGCAATCAGGTGGCGATGAGCGACGGTCAGGTCGAACAGGAGCGGTGGAAGCGGGCTGAGGTCTCGGCTCGCGCTCGACGAGCCGCGCATCCAGACGGAGACGGGCATGGCCGCGCGCGTCGCGAATGTCGCCGGGCCGGTGCTCAAGGATCTCGGGCTGCGGCTTGTGCGGGTGAAGATCGACGGGCTCGCCGCCGACGCTGCAGATCATGGCCGAGCGGGCCGATGGCACGATGACGATCGAGGATTGCGAGGCGGCGAGCCGCGCGCTCTCGCCGGTGCTCGACCTCGAGGACCCGATCGCAGGCGAGTACCGGCTCGAACTGTCGTCGCCCGGCATCGACCGGCCCCTGGTGCGGCGGTCGGATTTTGTCCGGGCGCTCGGGCATGAGGCGCGGATCGAGCTCGACGTGCCGCTGGACGGCCGCAAGCGGTTCAAGGGCTTGATCCTCGAGGCAGGACGCCGAGCACGCCACCGTCGAAGCGGCTCGATGCCCGCCGCGACGAGCCGGACACGGTGATGCTGCGCTACGCCGACATGGCCGATGCGCGGCTGGTGCTGACCGACGCGCTGATCCGCGATTCGCTGAAGGCCGAGAAGGCCGCGGCCGAGGCCGACGAAGGCCTGAGCGCCGGCCGACGAGGCGCCCGCCGCCGCCGGTTCGCCGCGGGCCCGGCCGCTTCGCCAGCCCAGAAGAAAGCCAAGCCGGTGGTTCCCGCCGGCATCCAGACATCACGCCGCCCGAGGCCCTGAGCAGCTTCGCGCGTTCCGAATCCGAAGGAGTAATCATCATGGCCGTCAGCGCCAACAGGCTCGAACTCTTGCAGATCGCCGACGCGGTCGCGCGCGAAAAGTCGATCGACCGGCAGATCGTGCTCGCCTCGATGGAGGATGCGATCCAGAAGGCCGCGCGCTCCCGCTATGGGCAGGAGACCGAGGTCCGGGCCGAGATCAATCCGAAGACCGGCGAAATCCGCTTCTCGCGCCTGCTCCTCGTCGTCGACGAGGTCGAGAACGACGCGATCCAGATCACCCTGCCCGAGGCGCGCCGCAAGAACCCGGCCGCCCAGGTCGGCGACTGGATTTCCGAGACCCTGCCGCCCTTCGACTTCGGCCGCATCGCGGCCCAGTCGGCCAAGCAGGTCATCGTGCAGAAGGTGCGCGAGGCCGAGCGCGACCGCCAGTTCGAGGATTACAAGGACCGCATCGGCGAGATCATCAACGGCATCGTCAAGCGGGTCGAATACGGCAACGTCGTCATCGACCTCGGCAAGGGCGAGGCGGTGGTGCGCCGCGACGAGCTGATCCCGCGCGAGACCTTCAAGCCCGGCGACCGCATCCGCGCCTATCTTTACGACGTGCGCCGCGAGCAGCGCGGGCCGCAGATCTTCCTGTCGCGCACGCATCCGCAGTTCATGGCCAAGCTGTTCATGCAGGAGGTGCCGGAAATCTACGACGGCATCATCGAGGTGAAGGCCGTGGCCCGGGACCCCGGCTCGCGCGCCAAGATCGGCGTGGTGTCGCGCGACAGCTCGATCGACCCGGTCGGCGCCTGCGTCGGCATGCGCGGCTCGCGCGTGCAGGCCGTCGTCAACGAGCTGCAGGGCGAGAAGGTCGACATCATCCCGTGGTCGATCGATTCGGCGACGTTCATCGTCAACGCGCTGCAGCCGGCCGAGGTGGTCAAGGTGGTGCTCGACGAGGACTCCTCGCGCATCGAGGTCGTGGTGCCGGACGACCAGCTGTCGCTCGCGATCGGCCGCCGCGGCCAGAACGTGCGCCTCGCCTCGCAGCTGACCGGCTGGGACATCGACATCCTGACCGAGGCCGAGGAATCGGAGCGGCGGCAGAAGGAGTTCGCCGAGCGCACCCAGCTGTTCATGGACGCGCTGGACGTCGACGAGGTGGTGGGCCAGCTGCTCGCATCCGAGGGCTTCCGCTCGGTCGAGGAACTCGCCTATCGTCGACCTGAACGAGCTCACCACGATCGAGGGCTTCGACGAGGAGACCGCGCAGGAAATCCAGAATCGCGCCCGCACCAATCTGGCCCGGATCGAGGAGGAGCTCGACGCCCGCCGCCGTGAACTCGGCGTCGCCGACGAGTTGCGTGACAGTCCCGGGCATGACCACGACGATCATGGTCAAGCTCGGCGAGAACGACGTGAAGACGGTCGAGGATCTCGCCGGCTGCGCCACCGACGACCTCGTCGGCTGGACCGAGCAGAAGGGCAGCGAGACCGTCGCGGCAGGAAGGCTTCCTCGACGGCGTCGAATGTCCCGCGAGGACGCCGAGGCCATGATCATGCAGGCGCGGCTGCGGCCGGCTGGATCGACGAGATCCCGGCGCCAGCGCCTGTCGAAGCCGAGGAGCCGGCCGAGGAGCACGTGCAGGCGTGAACGCGGCGCCCGCTCCCCTTGCGGGAGCGAGGGCCGTAGCGTGAGCGCACAGTCTGACCCACTTTGTTGCGAGTACCGTTTGCCATCACGCCAAGCTGCCCGAGGAGGAACGGCCTGCCCGACGAACAGGGCCCCGAGCGCACGTGCATCGTCACGCGCACGAAGGGCAGCAGGGACGCGCTGATCCGGTTCGTCGTCGGCGCCCGATAGGATCGGTCGTGCCGGACATCCGGGCGAAGCTGCCCGGCCGGGGCGCCTGGCTGCTGGCCGACAAAGCCACGGTCGCGCTCGGCGGTCAAGCGGAAGGCTTTCGCTCGCGCTTTCAAGGCCGAGGTGACGGTCGCGCCAGACCTGCCCGAACTCGTCGACCGGCTCCTCGAGACGGATGCGCTGCAGGCGCTGTCATTCGCCAACAAGGCCGGCCTCGTCGCGTCGGGCAGCATGAAGGTCGAGAAGGCACTCGCAGAAAAGCCGGTGATCGGCCTCGTTCATGCCATCGAGGCCGGCCACGACGGCATGCGTAAGATCGCTGCAGCGGCCCGGCGACGACTTCGGCGAGGACGCCGACAAAATCCATCGCTTGCAAATATTCGCCGAAGAGCAATTGGATTTGGCTTTGGGGCGCACACATGTGATACATGCAGCCCTCGTCGCGGGTGCGGCGAGCGAGGGATTTATCGCGCGATCCTTACGGTTGGAGCGTTTTCGCGGCCTTGCGCCGCTTTCAGCCGTTGGAGATCAGCGAAGCGTTGACAGAGATAGTAGTCGCGGCGAGGATAAGCCCGACGCGGGTGAAGGACACACGGGCCCCGGCCCGCAGGACGGAAGTGCTGATGAGTGAACCGAATAACGTTGGTGAGAAGACCTTGTCCGTGCCGTCGAAGACGCTGTCGCTGAAGCGTCCGACAGAGCAGGGCACGGTCCGCCAGAGCTTCTCCCACGGCCGCTCCAAGCAGGTCGTGGTCGAGAAGGTCAAGACGCGCCGCGTCCTTGGGCCGGGCGAGAAAGAGACGCATGCGCCGGCGGCCGCACCGCAGGCCGCTCCGCCGTCCGCAGCGCCCCGTCCAGTGCAAGCCCCGGCTGCCACCGGGCGGCTGGCCGTCCGGTTCTTTCGGCGGCTGAAGCCGCGCGCCGCTCTGCCGCCGCCGCTGCCGCCCCGGCGCCGTAGCGCCCGTCCAGCCGCGCGCCGTCATCGCCGCAGGTCGTGACGCCGGCCGCGCCGCAGCCGCCTGTCCGCGCCGCCGCCCGCCTGTCCCGACGGCCGAGGCGCCGTTCCGCCGAGCTGACGCTCCCGCCAAGAAGGCCGACGCGCCCGCCCGCGCCGACGTTGTCGCGCCAGCACCGGCGACCCTCTGCTGCGCGTGACGTCGCCTGCCCGGCAACGCTCGCGTGCGCCGCAGCACCTCGGCGCCGCCGCGCCCGTCGCTGGCCGCCACGCCGGCTGCCCCGCGCAGCGCGCACGGCTCAGCCTGCCCGGCCCGCCGCTGCGGCCCGCGCCCCGACCGCCCCTGTGGCGCCGCTGCGCCGCCGACGCCGCCGCGCCCGCAAACCGGCATGGTGCTGCGCACCCTGACCGAAGAGGAGCGCGAAGCGCGCGCCCGTGCCCTGGCCGGCGCCAAGGACCGCGAGGAGGAAGATCGTCGCCGCGCCGAACTCGATGCCAAGATCCGCACCGAACGCGAGGAGCAGAACCGCGTCGAGCGCGACGCCGCCGAGGCCCGCAAGCGCGAGGAAGACACGCGCCGTGCGGCCGAGGCCGAGACAAAGCGCAAGGCCGAGGAAGAAGCGCGTCGCCGTCTGCCGCAGACCGAGGCGCCCGGCCAGCGCCGCGCCGTCGGTGGCGCCGTGGGCGGTCTCGACGAGGCCAGCCGGCTCGACGCCGCGCCTGCGCCTGCCGACGCCCCGTCTGCCGCTGCCGACGCGTCCTAGCCGCGGCGGCGAGAAGAGCCGCGGCCGCCTGACGCGTGGCCAACGCGACGAGCGAGGCAGGAGGATCGGACGCGATCCGTCGCGGCTTTCCGCCGTCGCACGCAGCGCCTCACGCGCGGCCAGGTGAACGAGCAGAAGGAAAAGCTCGCCCGCGAAGTGACGCTGCCCGAGACGATCACCATCCAGGAACTCGCCAACCGCATGTCGGAGCGGGCCGTGGACGTGATCCGCATGCTGATGCGGCAGGGCCAGATGCTCAAGATCAACGACGTGATCGATGCCGATACGGCGCAGCTGATCGCGGAGGAGCTCGGCCATACGGTCAAGCGCGTGTCCGAATCGGACGTCGAGGAAGGCCTGTTCGACGAGCCCGACGACGAGGGCAATCTCGAGCCGCGGCCGCCGGTCGTCACCATCATGGGCCACGTCGACCACGGCAAGACGTCGCTGCTCGACGCCATCCGGCATGCCAATGTCGTGTCGGGCGAGGCGGGCGGCATCACCCAGCATATCGGCGCCTATCAGGTGATCTCGCCGAACGGCGCGCCGATCACCTTCATCGACACGCCCGGCCACGCCGCCTTCACGGCCATGCGCGCCCGCGGCGCCAAGGTGACCGACATCGTGGTGCTGGTGGTTGCGGCCGACGACGGCGTGATGCCGCAGACGATCGAGGCCATCAGCCACGCCCGCGCCGCCAAGGTGCCGATCATCGTGGCGATCAACAAGATCGACAAGGCCGACGCCAAGCCCGAGCGCGTGCGCAGCGAACTGCTGCACTATGACGTGCAGGTGGAAAGCATGGGCGGCGAAACCCTCGAGGTGGAGGTTTCGGCGACCAAGGGCACGAACCTCGACAAGGTTGCTCGAGGCCATCGACCTGCAGTCGGAACTGCTCGACCTGCAGGCGGATGCGGACCGCGCGGCCGAAGGCACCGTGATCGAGGCGCGCCTCGACCGTGGCCGCGGCCCGGTCGCGACGGTGCTGATCCAGCGCGGATCGCTGATCGTCGGCGACATCGTCGTCGCGGGCTCGCAATGGGGTCGCGTCCGCGCCATGCTCGACGACCAGGGCCAGCCGGTCGATATGGCCGGTCCGTCGTTCCCGGTCGAGATCCTCGGCTTCAACGGCGCGCCGGAAGCCGGCGACCGGATGGCCGTGGTCGAGAGCGAGGCGCGCGCCCGCGAGGTCACCGAATATCGCGAGCGCCAGAAGCGCGACAAGCTGGCGGTGCGCGGTGGCTCCGTGCGCGGCACGCTCGCCGACATGATGAGCCAGATCAAGACGGCCGGCCGCAAGGAAATGCCGCTCGTGCTCAAGGGCGACGTGCAGGGCTCCGTCGAGGCCATCATGGCGACGCTCGAGAAGCTCGGCAACGACGAGGTCAGCGGCCCGCGTGGTGCATTACGGCGTGGGCGGCGTCACCGAGTCGGACGTCACGCTGGCCGCGGCCTCGAATGCCGTGATCCTCGGCTTCAACGTGCGCGCCCACAAGGAGGCGCGGGCGCTGGCCGAGCAGTCCGGCATCGAGATCCGCTACTACAACATCATCTACAATCTCGTGGATGATGTGCAGGGACACGATGTCCGGCATGCTTCCGCCGACGCTGCGCGAAGAGATGCTCGGCAATGCCATGATCCTGGAGGTGTTCAACATCTCCAAGGTCGGCAAGGTGGCGGGCTGCCGGGTCACGGACGGCAACGTGCAGCGCGGTGCCGGCGTGCGGCTCATCCGCGACAACGTCGTGGTGCACGAGGGCAAGCTCTCGACGCTCAAGCGCTTCAAGGACGAGGTCAAGGACGTCGTGGCCGGCCAGGAATGCGGCATGGCGTTCGAGAACTACCAGGACATGCGCGCCGGCGACGTGATCGAGTGCTATCGCGTCCACGAGGAAAAGCGGACCCTCTGATCCGAGGTCGCTTCGACAGGCGGCGGCCGGCGTCCTATCGGGGAGCGTCGCCGACGCATCGGCTTGCCGCACCGAGCTGGGAGCCCGTTCCGGCGGCCTGTTCGAGCGTGGAGCGCTCGGCTAGCGAGTGCTCGCCTGGGTGCAACGCACCTGCGAGCCGCGAGCTTACCCGATCGCGTCGTCGATCCGCATCGACGGATGCACGTCGACTCTGCAGTCGAACACAGTCGGTCGCGACCACTGGATTTCGTCGATGTCGAAACCACCGCCCGCCGACCAGCCTTCGCAGCGCATCCTGCGGGTCGGCGAGCTCGATCCGCCACGCCGTCTCCGACCTGCTGTCGCGCGGTGACATCAACGATCCGGTGCTGGAAGGCCACGTCATCTCGGTCTCGGAGGTGCGCATGTCTCCGGACCTCAAGCACGCCACGGTCTTCGTGATGCCGCTCGGCGGCAAGGACATCGAGCCGGTGCTGAGGCGCTCGAGCGCAACAAGAAGTTCATGCGCGGCGAGGTCGCCCACAAGGTCGCGCTGCAAGTTCGCGCCCGACCTGCGCTTCCGCGTCGACGAGAGCTTCGAGCAGGGCGCCAAGATCGACGCCATCCTGAATTCCCCCGCCGTCCAGCGCGATCTCGCCGTCCTCGGCGACGACGATCGAATCGGAGGCTCCGTGACCTCGACCGACGATCCCAGCGCGCGCACAGGCGAAGCGTCCCGCAGCGGCAGCACCGCAACGCCCGCATCGAGGTGAACGGCTGGGTCGTTTTCGACAAGCCGGTCGGCATGACATCCACCCATGCGGTGAGCCGCTTGAAGTCGATCTTCAACGCCAAGAAGGCGGGTCATGCCGGAACGCTCGACCCGCTTGCGTCGGGCATCCTGCCGGTCGCGCTCGGCGAGGCAACCAAGACGGTGCCGTTCGTGCAGGACGGCGAGAAGAGCCTACCGATTCACGCGTGCGTTGGGGGCTGCAGACCAACACGGACGACACCGAGGGCCACGTCGTGGCCCGTTCCGACCTGCGGCCCGACACCCGAGAGATCGCGGCGCTGCTGCCGCGCTTCGTCGGCACCATCATGCAGCGGCCGCCGGCCTTCTCGGCCATCAAGGTCGACGGCGAGCGGGCCTACGATCGTGCCCGCGACGGCGAGGTCGTGGAACTGGAGCCGCGTCCGGTGACCATCCACAGTCTCGAAATCGTCGAGGCGCCGGGCGTCGATTCGGTCGTGCTCGAGGCGAAGTGCGGCAAGGGCACTTACGTGCGCGCCATCGCCCGCGACCTCGGGCGTCCTGCTTGGCTGCTACGGTCACGTGACCACGCTGCGCCGCACCCGTGTGGGACCGTTCTTCGAGAATGATGCGGTCGGTCTCGACGCTGCTCGAGGATCCTGACCGGGTCGGCATGGGCCTCGCTTCCGGTGGAGGCCGGGCTGGCCGAAGTCGCCTCCGTGCCGATCAGCCGGCACGACGCCACTCGCCTGCGCCGTGGGCAGCCGCTGATCCTGCGCGGACGCGACGCGCCGGCCGAAGGCATGGTGTTCGCGGCCTGCGGCGGCGTGCCGATCGCCTTCGGGCCCGTCGAAGATGGCGCTCTGCAGCCTTATCGCGTCTTCAATCTACCGTTCTGAAGCTACGACGGCTTTCTGCCCTCCACGAAGTCCAGCCTACTTCGAGATCGGAGCGACACCCGCCGGCATCGGCAGATCCGGGAACAGAACATGGTCGAGTGCCCATGCCAGCAGGATCACCAGGAGGACGATAACGACGATCCAGAGCAGGCGACGATCAGCGAACATGGGACAGCTGCACCTTTGTCGTGCTCCTTAAAAGGCTTGAAGGCCCGTTGACGTGGATCCGAGAGCCATGAACCCGCTCGGGCCTTGTCTGCGTTCCCCTTTGTTGCACAAGGCGTTGCTGTTGTCAGGCGAGGGTGGGCGTGTCCGCAAACGAGAAACTTTCGACCTACCGGGCTAAGCGCGATTTCGAAAAAACGGCGGAACCGAGTGGCGCTGCCGCAGTAGCCGGGACCGAACGACGACGCTTCGTCATCCAGAAGCACGACGCCACGCGACTGCACTACGATCTCCGCCTCGAACTCGACGGCGTGTTCAAGTCTTGGGCGGTCACGAAAGGGCCATCGCTCGACCCGCGCGAGCGGCGGCTCGCGGTGGAGGTCGAGGACCATCCGCTCGATTACGGCGACTTCGAAGGCACGATCCCCAAGGGAGAATACGGCGGCGGCACGGTGCAGCTCTGGGACCGCGGCTACTGGGAACCGGAAGGACGAAAGTCGCCGGAGGCGGCACTTGAGAGCGGCGACTTCAAGTTCACGCTCGACGGCCAGCGCCTGCACGGCAGCTGGGTTCTCGTCCGGATGAAGCACGATCGGACGCGGGGAAAACGAACCAACTGGCTGCTGATCAAGCACCGCGACGAATATGCGCGCGATGACGACGCCGATGCCGTGTTGACGGGAAGATCGCTCGATCGCGTCGGGCCGAACAATGGCCCAGATCGCCGGCGGCAAGGGACGAGCTCCCAAGCCGTTTATGACCGGTGGGCAAAGCGCTGCGGCGGATGCGGTTTGGAACAGCAACCGCGAGCCAACGGCCAAGGCGTCGACGAGGCGGCCCAAGTCTGGCGCAGCCGTCGCGCCAAAGGCAGCGGTGGAACTGCCCGACTTCATTCCGCCCCAGCTCTGCGAGGTGGTCGAGCGGCCCGCATCGGGCCCCGGCTGGGGGCACGAAATCAAGTTCGACGGCTATCGCGTGCAGCTTCGGGTCGCAGACGGCAAGGCGACGCTAAAGACGCGCAAGGGCCTCGACTGGACCGCCAAGTTCCCCGCCATCGCCGCGCAGGCTGCAAGCGTCTGCCGGACTGCATCATCGACGGCGAGATCGTCGCATTGGACGCGCATGGCGCGCCCGACTTCGCATCCCTCCAGGCTGCTCTTTCCGAAGAGAAGACCGACGATCTGATCTTCTATGTCTTCGATCTTCTGTTCACCGGCGACGCCGATCTGCGCGGCCGGCCGCTCAGCGAGCGCAAGAGCCGCCTTGCCGAGATGCTGGGCGCCCTGGGGCAGGCCGGACGGCCTGATCCGCTTCGTCGAGCATTTCGAGACGGGCGGCGATGCCGTGCTGCGCTCGGCCTGTCGCCTCTCGCTCGAAGGCATCGTGTCGAAGCGCCTCGACGCTCCCTACAGATCCGGCCGCTCGCCGACCTGGACCAAGGCCAAATGCCGGGCCGGACATGAAGTCGTGGTGGGAGGCTGGTCCACCACCAACGGCGCGTTCCGCTCGCTTCTGGTCGGCGTCCATCGAGGCGACCATTTCGTCTACGTCGGTCGCGTCGGCACCGGCTATGGGGGCTCCAAAGTCAAGCAGCTGATGCCCCGCCTCGAGGCGCTGGCGGCACCCGCGTCGCCGTTCACCGGGGTCGGTGCACCGCGGCGCGAGGCTGGGGTCCATTGGGCTTCGGCCCGAGCTTGTCGTCGAAATCGAGTTTGCGGGTTGGACCGGCGCCGGCATGGTCCGGCAGGCCGCCTTCAAGGGCATCCGGGATGATAAGCCTGCCGACGAGGTGCAGGCCGAACAGCCCGCGCCGGCCGGCACGGTCGATGTCCCACCGGCCAACGCCCGCGTTCGTCCGGCCTCCGCTCCTGAGAAGACTGGTCGGCACGAAAAGCCGATCGTCATGGGGGTGCTGATCTCCAAGCCTGAGAAGGCGTTGTGGCCGGATGCCAATGACGGCACACCGGTCACGAAACTTGATCTTGCCCGCTATTACGAGGCCGTCGGGCCCTGGCTGATCCGCCACATCGAGGGGCGCCCCTGCTCCATCATCCGCTCTCCCGACGGCATCGGCGGGGAAACCTTCTTTCAGCGCCACGCCATGACCGGCACGTCCAGCCTGCTCGAACTCGTGACGGTGTTCGGTGATCGCAAGCCCTACCTTGAGATCGACAGGGTGGAGGGCTTGGCGGCAGTGGCGCAGGTGGGAGCGGTCGAGCTGCATCCGTGGAACTGCCAACCGCACAAGCCGGAAGTGCCCGGCCGGCTCGTCTTCGACCTCGATCCCGGGCGAAGACGTGCCCTTTGCGATCGTGGTGTCGGCCGCACACGAGCTGCGCGAGCGGCTCGACGATCTCGGCCTCGTCAGCTTTTGCAAGACGACAGGCGGCAAGGGGCTGCACGTCGTCACGCCCCTGGCGGTGGGCAAGGGGAGCAAGGTGACTTGGCCCGATGCGAAAAGCTTCGCGCGGGACGTCTGCCTGCGCATGGCGAAGGATGCGCCGGACCGGTTTCTGGTGAACATGGCCAAGAAGCTGCGGCATGGCCGCATCTTCCTCGATTATCTGCGCAACGACCGGATGGCGACGGCGGTCGCGCCGCTTTCCCCGCGGGGCCGTCCTGGCGCTCCTGTCTCCATGCCGCTGACCTGGCCGGAGCGTTACCGCAGATCTCGATCCGCGGCGCTTCACCGTCCGCACGGTACCGGACCTGATCCAGACGTCACAAGCATGGAGCACCTATTTCGACAGCGAACGGCCATTGGAAAGGGCGATCAAGCGGCTTGGCGCCCCGAAGAAGGTCCGGAACTAAACCGCTACAGCAGCGGGTTCCGGCTCTCCAGGCCAGAAGCGCCGACCCATCAGCTACCGCGGACGTTATCGCCGACGCGGGAGTTGCGAGTATCGGACCTTCGACTGGTCAGGACGAAAAGCTGCGCCAGATTCCCGTTCGCGCCTTGGGCGTGGATGCACGGAGTCAGGCATGAGTGGGATTTTCTGCATGCGGATCGTCTCAGCCGCGCCGCATCCTGTGCGCAGGGGGATGAGCAGCCTGCAATGTCAGATCGTGCGTCCGACGGAATGACATCGGGTTCTCTCGGACCCTCGACCCGGGAACACCGTGTAGCACTTGCCCTTGCCGCAGGTCGGACGGGTGTCTGGAGCTGGGATCCGATCGAGCGCCGCGTCCAATGGGACGCAGCGGGTGGCCTCGATCTGGGGCATTGCCGACGGGCACACGCCGGATGTGGCCGCCTTCCTGGCTTCCGTGCACAAGGAGGACAGAGCCGCCCTCAGCCGCAGCTTCGAGGCTCTCCTCTCAGACCCTGACGGTGGAACTCCAAACGAGTTCGAATTTCGCATTGCGCGCTTCGACGACGACAAGGAGCGCTGGGTTGCGGTGCGCGGGCAGGTGTTTCGCGATGCAGCAGGGAGGCCTCGTCGAGATCATCGGCACGGTGCAGGACATCACCGAGCACAAGCTTCACGACATCCACCTGCACATGCTGTTGCGCGAGATCACGCACCGGTCGAAGAACCTCCTCGCCATCATTCAGGCGATGGCCCGACAAACCGTTAAAGACAGTCTCACTGCGGAGGATTTCGAGAACCGATTGTCGCTCAGGCTGCGTGGCCTGGCCTCCTCGCACGAGCTCCTCGCCGCTCAGGACTGGCACGGCGCTCACATCGAGGAATTGGTAAAAGGCCAGCTCGGTCACGTGCTCGAGCAGTTCGGGCATCGGATTACGTTCCGCGGGCCTTCGCTGTTCCTGAAGCCCGAAGCGGCGCAGAACATCGGCTTGGCGCTCAATGAACTCGCCACCAATGCTGTGCGCTTCGGTGCCTTGTCGAATACGCAGGGCCGGGTGGACATCGCCTGGGCGCTTGACGAGCCAGGACAAGCCTCGCGCCGGCTTCACGTGACCTGGAATGAATTCGACGGTCCGATCGTGGCACCCCCGCAGCGGCAGGGGTTTGGTCACAAGGTGGTGGAGCGAGTCGCGGCTCGCGCCTTGGATGGCAGCGTCAGCCTGACCTTTGCCCCAACGGGACTGCAGTGGTCTCTGCACATTCCCATCTCGTTCGTCCTAAGCTTTCAGCCCGTGAGCATCGCGGCCGCAACCCGGACATTCTGAATAGCTGTCGAGCTTGCGCACCGTTGCGAGGGGGCCATCCCCGGAGCCACTCGGCTGCATCCAATACCAAGCGATCGGCGGTGCCCAGCACACGACCGCCTTGACCGGAACCATTCAAATGAAAATAACGCAAGCGGGCACGCTTGCGGGCGGCCGGTGTGGTAGGGAGTGTCATGTCGAGCGGTGCCGTGCAACACGAATTCCAGGCGCGGCTCTCGGATGTCGCCGACGCCATCGAGGCGACCCTCGATCGGCTTCTTGCGCCAGCGACACTCCCGGGCGAGACCGCTCGTCCGGCCCGACTGCTCGAAGCGATGCGGTATTCCACGCTCGGCGGCGGCAAACGGCTACGTCCATTTCTCGTCGTCGAAACGGCGCGGCTGTTCGGGGTGACCGGCGATGGGCCGTTGCGCGCGGGCGCCGCACTCGAGATGGTGCATTGTTATTCGCTCGTTCACGACGACTTGCCGGCCATGGACGATGACGATCTGCGGCGGGGCCGTCCCACGGTGCACAAGGCGTTCGACGAGGCGACCGCGATCTTGTCCGGAGACGCCCTTCTCACTTACGCGTTCGACGTGATGGCCGGCGCCGAGACCCACGCGGATCCGGCGGTGCGAGCCGATCTGGTTCTAGGGCTGGCACGGGCTTCCGGCCTGGGCGGAATGGCAGGAGGCCAGGCCCTCGATCTCGAGGCGGAACGAAGCACCGCCCCGCATACAACGGAGACGGTGCTGCAACTGCAGGCGATGAAAACCGGTGCCCTCCTGCTGTACGCGGTCGAAGCGGGTGCCATTCTCGGCGGCGCTTCGGGCACTCAGCGCGCCGCGCTCGTCCGCTACGGCAGAGCCCTCGGTGCCGCCTTTCAGGTTGCCGACGACATTCTCGACGCCGAAAGCGACGCCGAAACACTCGGCAAGGCCGCCGGCAAGGATGCAGGGCGCAACAAGGCAACTCTCGTCGCGGCGCTTGGCCTCGAGCGCGCCAAGGCGCGGCGAGACGCGTTGGCTGGCGAGGCCGCCGAAGCGCTCGCAGCGACCAAGCTGGGCGACGCGACTGCCATTCTGGCCGAGGCAGCCCGCTTTACCGTGGCCCGCAAGAACTAGCGCGCAGGACCGCACCGGTTGACGGACGGCCCCGTTCAGCCCACCGGATGTCCCGATGCGGCCTTCCGAACTCAATCCGCTGTTTGCTCCAGCGACCGTCCTGAAGGGTGTCGGCGCCAAGGTCGCGCCTCTTCTCGATCGGCTCGTGGGCCGTGAGGCTCGAGTTCTCGACCTAGTGTTCCATCTGCCGACGGGTGCCATCGACCGGAGCAGCCGGCCGCTGATCCGGGACGCGGTGTGGAATACGGTGGCGACCCTCGACGTGCGGGTGGTCAGCCATCAGCCCGGCGGACAGGGCCGGAACGGCAAAACGCCCTACAAGGTGCTGGTCGAGGACGACACCGGCGATGTGACGCTGATCTTTTTCCACAACAGCTCGGCCTGGGTCGCCAAAACCTTGCCGGTCGGTGCTCGGCGCTGGGTTTCAGGCCGGCTCGATGTCTGGGATGGGCACCTGCAGATGGTGCATCCCGATCGCGTCATGACGGCCGACGAATTGGCCGACATGCCGGCGGTCGAGCCTGTCTACGGGCTTAGCGAGGGCCTGTTCCCGCGCGTGCTGGCCCGGATCGTCGCGGACGCGCTCGGCCGCGTCCCGCTTTTGCCCGAATGGCTGGATCCGAGCCGCCTCACTCTCCGCGGATGGCCCGGATTTCAACGAGGCTCTCGCCCTGGTTCATCGACCGAGGACGACACAGGACGTCGAGCCGACGAGTGCCGCGCGGCAGCGCCTTGCCTATGACGAATTGCTCGCGAGCCAACTGGCTTTGGCGAGCGTACGGGGCCGGCTGAAGCGCGGCAAAGGGCGCGCGACGATCGGCACCGGCGCAGCATCCGGGGTCATCGAAGCCGCCCTGCCCTTCGCCCTCACCAGCGGCCAAGCAGCCGCGCTTGCCGAAATTCGAGCCGACCTCGCGGCGCCGCGACCGCATGCTCCGCCTCCTGCAAGGCGACGTCGGATCAGGCAAAACCGTGGTGGCGCTACTCGCGATGGCGAGCGCCGTCGAGGCCGGCAGACAGGCGGCGCTCATGGCGCCGACCGAGATCCTGGCGCGCCAGCATGCCGAGCGCTTGGCTGAGCTTGCGGCGCCGGCCAACCTGCGCATCGTGCTGATGACCGGCCGAGACAAGCCGAAGGAACGTGAAGCGAAGCTCGCGGCTCTCGCGGCCGGAGAGATCGATATCGCGGTCGGCACGCATGCTCTCTTCACGGAAGGCGTGGCGTTCCGCGATCTCGCTCTGGCCGTCGTCGACGAACAGCATCGTTTCGGCGTCGCCCAACGCCTCGCGCTTGCCGAGAAAGGGGAAATGGCGGACCTGCTGGTCATGACCGCGACGCCCATACCCCGCACGCTGGTCATGACGGTTTTCGGCGACATGGACGTGTCGGTGCTGCGTGAGAAGCCGCCCGGACGCCAGCCGATCCGAACGACCCGACTGGAGACCGATCGCCTGCCGGAGGTGATCGCACGGCTGGAGGCGGCCATTCGCAATGGCGCGCAGGCCTACTGGGTTTGCCCGCTCGTCAGTGAAAGCGAGTTCGTCGACCTCGTTGCGGCACAGGATCGCTATCAGGCGCTCCAAGGCGTCTTCGGCGATGCAGTTCGCCTCGTCCACGGGCAGATGAAACCTGCGGAAAAGGACGCCGCCATGGCGGATTTCGCCGCGGGTCGGGCCTCCATCCTGGTCTCGACCACCGTCATCGAAGTCGGCGTTGACGTGCCGAACGCCAGCATCATGGTCATCGAGCATGCCGAGCGCTTCGGCCTCGCCCAACTGCACCAGCTCCGTGGGCGTGTGGGACGAGGATCTGCCAAATCCGGTTGTCTGCTGCTCTACAAGGGGCCGCTCGGCGAGACCGCGCAGGCGCGACTGGACACCCTGTGCGAGACGGAAGATGGCTTTGTGATCTCCGAGAAGGATCTCGAATTGCGCGGCGAGGGCGAACTGATCGGCACGCGGCAATCTGGCCTTCCCAATTTCCGGCTCGCCAATCTCGACGTCCATGCAGGGCTCCTCGCTGCGGCGCGAGAGGAGGCTGCGGCAATCTTTGCTGCCGATCCGCACCTCGACAGCCAGCGCGGCCAGAGGCTGAGGGCGCTTCTCTACCTGTTCGAACGCGACGGAGCTGTACGTCTGCTCTCGGCCGGCTGAGCGGAAAACCCGAGCGTCACAGGATGCCGTTCCGGCCAGCGGCCCGCCACAACACCCACTGCTTGCGCCACTGGGGCAGGTCGGGTGGCGGCGCGAACGGATCTGCCCGATTCCGCATCAGCCGTAAGCGCCGCACGGCGATGTTGACGGGCAGGAAAGCCGCTGCGGCCTCGGGTGCAATGGCGGGCCGTCGCTTTCGCAGGGCGGCGATCGCCGCATCGCCATGGGCCTGCATCAGTTCCAGTGCACCCCGTATGGCGGCTGTCGGACGACCAGCGGTAACCTCGGCAACCCCGGTCCCTTGCGTCGCCAATGTTGCGAGCGGCAGATGCACTGCAATCCGCCCGGCATGAGGTGTACCCAAGGAGGCAATGGCGCTCGCAACGGCCGAGACACGGCCGGCATGAAGCGCCGCTGCTTCGGTCGCATCGGTGTTGGCGCCGAGAATGCGGGCGCTGAGGCTGTAGACGGCACCTTCGCCGCGATCGGCCCAGGCGTCGAAATCTGCAAAATCGGCGGGTGTGGCATCGTAGAGATCCTCGCGCCGAACCTCGACGAGTTCGGTGAGTGTGGCACGGGGAAGCTTGTAGTGATGGATGGTGTCGAGCAGCGCCGCGGCGATCGGATGGCCTCGTACATCCCCCCTGGCCTCGCCTTCGATCGCATCGCTCCACCATTGCAGCCGCAGTTCGCCCGCCAGCGGCTCCCGCACCTTTGCGCGCACGCCGTCGACCTCGACCAGAAAGGCGCGAAGGGCATGCAGGGCCGGACGGACCGTCGCTGGCGCGAACAGCGTCGCCAGCCAGGCCGTCCGGTCGGCCGACTTCACCTGAGCCTCGCAATGGGCGTAGGCCTCGGCCAGCGCCGTCGCAGGCTCGGTCACGGCACTGCCAGCAACGCGGCGGCGACCCGCCGACCCTCGCCGAGAAGAATATTGTAGGTCCGCGCCGCGGCCCCGGTCGCCATGGGCTCCGCGCCGATGCCCGGCTTCGCGAAGCCGTGCGCGCAGAAGCTGGCGGCAGCGGGACGAGTTCGCTGCCGGTGCCGACGAGCAGCAGTTCGACCTGCCCCTGCGGCAGAGCGAAAAGCGGCGCGAGCGGAGGCGATATCGATCGTCGCGCGGCGCCTTCGACCGGCCAGGCGTGGACGCCCGTCGGCAGCGCCAGGAGCGGAGCCGCGGTGAGACATCCCGGCGAAGCGGAACCCGCCGGCGCCGTAGGCTTCGATGGCATGCTGACCCGCGACGAAGCCCTCCGAGCCTGGTCAGCCATCGTCGGCCTACGACCGCGGCCGGACGCATGAGGAAGAGCCGCGTCCGAGCTCGTCAGGCGGCATTCGGTTTGGCCGGGACGGCTTGCGGCGCCTTCTTCGCTGCCGACCTCGGCCTTCGCCCCTCGCTGCGCACGCCGAGGTAGATCAGGATCGGCGAGCAGATGAACATCGACGAGTAGGTGCCGACCACAACGCCCCACATCATGGCAAGCGAGAAGGACTTGATCACCTCGCCGCCGAACAGCACCAGCGCCAGCAGGGCCAGGAACACGGTCGTCGCCGTCATGATGGTGCGCGGCAGCACGGCGTTGATCGACATGTCGATCATGTCGGCCGTCGAGATGCGCTTGTATTTGCGCATCATCTCGCGGATTCGGTCGAGCACCACGACGGCCTCGTTCAGCGAATAGCCGACGATGGTCAGGATCGCCGCGATCGACGTCGTGTTGAACTCGAGATGCGTGACCGAGAAGAAGCCCGACCGTCAGCAGCAGGTCGTGCATGGTGGCGATGATGGCGCCGACCGCGAACTGCCATTCGAAGCGGAACCACAGATAGAGCAGCACGGCGAAGATCGACACGACGACGCCGAGCGTGCCGGACTGCACCAGTTCGCCCGACACGCGCGGGCCGACGACCTCGACGCGACGCACGTCATAGTTCGGTTCTACGGCCCCGCGGACCTTGGCGACGGCTGCCTGCTGCGCCGTGTCGCCGCCCGGCTGCAGGGCGAAGCGTAGCGTCACCTCTTCCGGCGAGCCGAAACCCTGCACCTCGACGTGGCCGAGGCCGAGGCTCTCGCCGAGCGTGCGCAGCTGGCCGACATCGGCCGGGCCGGATTTCGACTTGAGTTCGAACAGCGTACCGCCGGCGAAATCGATGCCGAAATTCATGCCCCAGACCAGGAAGGCGGCGACCGAGACGATCGAAAGCAGGGCCGAGAACGGGTAGCTCACGCGCCGGAGGCGCATGAAGGCGAGGTTGGTCTTCTCGGGGGCGAGGCGGAGGAGTTTCATGGCTGCACTCCTCCTCAGATCGGCAGTACGGTGGGCCGCTTCCAGCGGTACCAGACGGCGATCATCATGCGCGTCATGGTCACGGCCGTCACAACCGAGGTCAGGATGCCGAGGCCGAGCGACACCGCAAAGCCGCGAACCGGGACCGGAACCGAAGAGGTACAGGATCGTGGCGGCAACGAACATCGTGACGTTCGAGTCGATGATGGTCGCGAAGGCCCGGCGGAACCCCGTGTCGAGCGACTGCAGGATCGAGCGGCCGGCATGCGCCTCCTCACGGATGCGCTCGTAGATCAGCACGTTGGCGTCGACCGCGACGCCGATGGTGAAAACGATGCCCGCAATACCGGGCAGCGTCAGCGTCGCCCCGAGCAGCACCATGAAAGCGAAGATCAGCAGGATGTGCACGCCGAGCGCGATATCGGCGAAAATGCCGAACACGCCATAGGTGACGAGCATGTAGCCGAGCACCAGGATGCCGGCCACATAGGCGGCGCGCTTGCCGGCGTCGATCGAGTCCTGGCCGAGGCCGGGCCCGACGGTTCGCTCTTCCACGATGGTCAGCTTGGCCGGCAGGGCGCCGGCGCGCAGCAGCACCGCAAGGTCATTCGCCTGCTGGACCGTGAAGTTGCCTGAGATCTGGCCCGAACCCCCGGTGATCGGCCCCAGGATGCGCGGGTGCCGACACCACCTTGTTGTCGAGCACGATGGCGAAGGGCTTGCCGACGTTCTCGCTCGTGACCTGGCCGAATTGCTGGCCGCCGCGCAGGTTGAAGCGGAAGTTCACGACCGGCTCGCTGGTGCGCTGGTCGAATCCGGGCTGCGCGTCGGTGAGATCCTCGCCCTGCACCATGACGCGCTTCTCGACCGGCACGGTTCCCGGCCTCGTCAGGCTTGTAGTGCGGCAGGGTCTCGAAATCGCCGGGGTTCTCGCCCGGATCGGCAACGAGGCGGAATTCGAGCTTCGCCGTGGTACCGAGAATGTCCTTCAGGCGCTGCGGGTCCTGCAGGCCCGGCACTTCGACGAGAATACGGTCGGCGCCCTGGCGCTGGATGTTCGGCTCCGTGGTGCCCAGCGCGTCGACGCGGCGGCGCAGCACCTCGATCGACTGGTCGACCGCCCGGCGCACCCGGGCGTCGATGCCCGCGTCGGTCAGCACAAGCTGGATCGACGCCGTCGTCCTGCTCGGTTACCGTGAACTCCGAGACGGCGCCGGTCAGAGAAGCGCCGAGGGGCGCCGCGAGCGCACGCAGGCGCGGCAGCAGTTTGGCCCGGTCGCGCAGCGTCGGGGACGCGCAGCTGCAGCCCCTTGGCCTGCAAGCCAATGCCGCCCGGTCATGCCGCACATTCTCCTCGCGAAGCGCGCGGCGCACGTCGTCGCGCAACGCCTCGACCTTGGTCCGGATGACCGAGGGCGTGTCGACTTCGAGCAGCACATGGGCGCCCCCTGCAGGTCGAGGCCAAGCACGACCGTGCGGGCCGGGAGCCACGGCACGGCACGGCTCAGCGCCTGCCGCGTGTCGAGCGGCAGCATGCTTGGGATCACGAGCATCAGGGCAATGAGCGTGCCCAGGATGATGGACACAACCTTCCAGGGTGCGTAGCGAATCATGGTCCTCTAGGGTCGTCCTCCGTCCCGCGCGATCGGCACTCCGCCCTAGACCGCGCCCTCCTTCACAGGCTCGCCCTTGGCCCGGACTTCGGAGATCGTGCTGCGCACCACCCGGACGCGCACGTTCGGGGCGATTTCGAGTTCCAGTTCGGCCCGTTCCGTCGCTTTGGTGACCTTTCCGATCAAGGCCGCCAGTCGTCACGATCGTGTCGTTGCGCCGCACGGCGCCGATCATCGCCTGATGATCCTTGGCCTTCTTCTGCTGCGGGCGCAGGATCAGAAAATACATGATGCCGAGGATCGCGACCATCGGCACCATGAACTGGATGATGTCGGAACTGTTCGAGAACGCCCCGGCGGTCTGGGCAAAGGCAGACGTGAACAAGAACCGATACTCCGGCGGGGCGGCTCGAAAAGCGCGCGGACTTTACACAGCCGCGTCCTCGAAAGCAATCGCGGCGCAGCTTAACGATTCGGACAGGCTTGACACGGCCTGCGGGCGCGACCGAACAAGCGCGCGCCATGCATCACGCCCCATGTCCTCCGACGCCGATCTGCAGCCCGCTCCTGGAACGGATCGCCACGGCGCTCGAGCGGCTTGGCGCCCGCGCGGGCCGACCGTGCCCGACTTCGAGTCGGCCGATGCGTTCGTCTACTCGCCCGGCACCGGCGAACTCGTCCCGGTGCCCAAGGTCAACCGGGTCGACATCGGCCTGCTGCGCGGCATCGATCGGGTGCGCGACATCCTGCTCGACAACACGCGCCGGTTCGCGGCCGGCCTGCCGGCCAACAACGCCCTGCTCTGGGGCGCACGCGGCATGGGCAAGTCGTCGCTCGTCAAGGCGGTGCACGCGGCCATCAACGCGCAGCGCGGACCGCGGGCGCGCCGCCGCTGAAGCTCGTCGAGATCCACCGCGAGGACATCGACAGCCTGCCCCGTCTGATGAACCTCCTGCGGAGCCGCGCCCTGATCCGTTCGTCCTGTTCTGCGACGACCTGTCCTTCGACGGCGACGACACCTCCTACAAGTCCCTGAAGGCGGTTCTCGACGGCGGCATCGAGGGGCGGCCCGCCGAACGTGATCTTCTACGCCACCTCGAACCGCCGTCATCTGCTGCCGCGCGACATGATGGACAACGAGCGCGCGACTGCGATCAACCCCGGCGAGGCGGTCGAGGAGAAGGTGTCGCTGTCCGACCGCTTCGGCCTGTGGCTCGGCTTCCACAAGTGCTCGCAGGACGACTATCTGGCCATGGTCGACGGCTATGCCGAAGCTTTCGGACTCGGGCGCCATCGACGACGACATGCGGGCCGAGGCTCTGGAGTGGGCGACGACGCGAGCGTCGCGTTCGGGTCGCACTGCCTGGCAATTCATCCAGGATCTCGCCGGCCGAATGGACAAACGGATCGGGACTGCCTAGACCAAATTGTGGCGATTCAAGCTGCATTCTGCGGCGGTTGGAGTTCAGGTATGCGGGCGTCGGATGAAGAACATCCTGGCCAGCGTCGGAGCCGCTGAGCTCCGCGCTCGCTGCCGGTGCCGCTCCCGCTGCGGATTTTCCGGCGACGCCCAACTCCTACGCGGTGGCGCAGCCAACGTTGCACAGCCCCTACGGCTTGCTCTCAGAGGTCCGCGGCGGTGTCTTCTATCACGGTTACGGCGGCCCCGAGGCCGGCCTCGTCGATGTCAACCTGGAACTGCTCAGCCCACGCGTCGTCCAGCCTAATCTGGGATACTGGGATTACCTCATCCCGCGCCTTCACCTCGGCGGCAACATCAATACGGGCGGGCGGACCAGCGACGGCTATCTCGGCCTGACGTGGACAACACCGCAGTTCTATCGCGTGTTCGGCGAACTTACGCTCGGCGGATCCTACAACGACGGCGATATCCGCTTCGTCGCGGCCCCGGGCAATGCCGCGGTCGGCTGCCACCTGATGTTCCGCGAGTCCGTTTCGCTCGGCTACCAGATCAGCGAGCACTGGAGCGTCATGGCGACCGCGGAACACATCTCGAACAACAGGTTCTGCAACCGGAATGCCGGAATCACGAATTTCGGCGGACGTCTCGGCTACACGTTCTGAGCCGTACGAAGATCACGCGAGCGACGCGAGATCGCGCTGAGGCGGCTTTCTTGCCCTGAATGAAGATGCGGCGGGCCTTTCCTTGGACCCGCCGCACGGCGCATGCCCGGTCGTGTCTCGCGGCCCGGGCAGCGATTTCTGAGCGGCCCGCCCGCGGCAGGCCGCTTTCGCCCGCGCGGCCTAGAGGCCGGCGAGGAACTGCGTCGGATCAACCGGCGTCGAACCCTTGCGCAGTTCGAAATGCAACTGCGGTGACGACACGTTGCCCGACTGACCGGATTTGGCGATCTCCTGGCCGCGCGACACGGTCTGGCCGCGCTTGACGTCGATCTCGCCGTTGTTGGCGTAGGCCGATACGAAGCCGTTCGGGTGACGGATCAGGACGAGGTTGCCGTAGCCCTTGAGCTCGCTGCCGGCGTAGGCCACGACGCCCCCCTCGGCCGCCTTCACCGGCGTGCCCTCCGGCACCGCGATGTTGATGCCGTCGTTGCCGCCGCTGCCGCTTTTGAAGCCCTGGATGATGCGGCCGTGCGCAGGCCAGCGAAATTCGGGATTGCCGTCCGCGCTCGCGACCGTGTTGGAGGTGGCCGGCGCCGTACCCGGCGCGGGGGCTGGCTCGACCGCGACCTTGGGCGCTTCGGCGAGTTGCTGCTGCTTGATCGATGCTGGCCTGCCGCTAGCTGGAGCCGGCGCGGTTTTGCCGGTGACCGGAGCCGCCGCGACTTGCGGAGCTGCCACAGATTTTGTCGCGATCTTCTGCATGGGGAGCGGCTTGGCCGCGGCGACAGCTTTCGGGGGCTCAGCGACCGAAGGGCGCTTCTCCATCGCCTTGTCGACGACCGGCCGACCCGGCGCGGCAGCAGCCAGATGGGACGGCTGAGGGCCAGTCACCCATTTGCCCGCGCTGGACCGGCTCGGGGCGGCGACAGGCTCAGCTTGGGCTTTGCGAATGGCTGGCGCCACAGGCTCGGCTCGAGAGGCCGTCGTGGATGCATAGACCGGAATGGTCAACCGGCTACCCGGGTGGATCTCGGCGGCCGAATGAAGTCCGTTCACCTGCAGCAGGGCCGCCGAGGGCACCCCGTAGCGCTTGGCCAGGACATCGGCCGTTTCGCCGCTGGCGACCTGGATGGGCGTGCCGCCGTTGGTTGTCCAATTGCCGAATGAGGGGCTCGAGGCCGTGCGGACCGGGCCGGGATCGATCGAACCGGTCGTCTCACGGCTGATCGGCGCCGAGGCCACGGCGCGGGATGGGAGCGCCTGGCTCGAGACAGGTGGCGTGCGGCCGGCTGGGATGACGTCGGCAGACGCGACGTGGCGGGGCGCGACGGCTGGCGCCTCGTCGTTCGACGCGGTCGAGAAGGGATTGCTGAACGGATCAGTGAGACGGGTCACGTCGGATGAACACCCGCTCATCAGCGTCGCTAAGCCTCCCGCGGCCATGAGTTGAAACGCAAGGCGGCGGTGACCGGACAATAGGACTTTACGCATCGGCGAACTCACCCAGAGCGACCCGTTCTCATCGCACCGAGTAAGCGCCATCCCGGTTAAGGCGCGGTTTAAGATGAATCTGAACTATAAAACTTATGACGAAGTCGGGGCTTTCGGTTGAGGTGTGCCCTCCTGGCATCATCCGAACGCGCGAGCGAATACATCCCGGGTTGCAACATCGGTCAGGTCGAGGCGAAGCGGCGTAAGCGAGATGCGCCGGCTGGCGAGCGCATGGAGATCGCTGCCCTCCGCCGGCGTGTGCCGGCCACGGGAGAATGCAATCCAGAAATAAGGGTTGCCGCGCCCATCCTCCCGCTCGTCGACCCGGATGAGACCGGAGTCACGCTTGCCCTGCGAGGTGACCTCCACCCCCGTCACCTCGGACGCGATGCAATCGGGAAAATTGAGGTTGACCAGAATTCCCTCGGGGATCCCCTGCCCCAGGATCTTGCGGATGAGGTCGGGCGCGTGGGCCTCCGCACAGGCCCAATGGATGCCCTCCCGTCCGGACTGGGGACCGTAGGCCTGACTGAGCGCGATGGACGGAATGCCGAGTAGGGTGCCCTCCATGGCGGCCGCGATCGTGCCCGAATAGGTCACGTCTTCGGCGACGTTCTGGCCTCGATTGACGCCGGACAGCACCAGATCGGGACGGCCTTCCGCCAGGATCGAACGCACCCCCATGATGACGCAATCCGTCGGCGTTCCCTTGATGGCGTAACGCCCTTCGGCCGCTTCACGCAATCGCACTGGATCGCTGAGCGACAGTGAATGGGCCACGCCCGACTGGTCGGTCTCGGGCGCAATCACGATCACGTCGTCGGTCAGGGTGCGCGCGATCCGCTCAAGCACCGCCAGGCCCGGCGCGTGGATGCCATCGTCGTTGGTGATGAGAATGCGCATGCCGATCCGTTCTGTTGTTCGGGTCTGGGCGCGGTCGCCGGCCCTTATGCCGTCGAAATCGACTCGAGCCCGCCCATGTAGGGCCTGAGCCGCTCCGGCACCGTGACCGAGCCGTCCGCGTTCTGATAGTTTTCCAGCACGGCCACGAGCGTGCGACCGACCGCGAGCCCCGAGCCGTTCAGCGTATGCACATAGCGGAGCTGCTTCTCGCCAGGAACCCGGAGCTTCGCTTCCATGCGCCGCGCCTGGAAGTCGCCGCAGTTCGAGCAGGACGAGATCTCGCGATAGCGTCCCTGCCCCGGCAGCCAGACCTCGAGATCATAGGTCTTGGTCGACGCGAACCCCATGTCGCCCGTGCAGAGCAGCATGACCCGGTAGGGCAGACCCGAGCTGCTGCAGCACGGTTTCGGCGCAGCCGGTCATCCGCTCGTGCTCGGCCGCCGACGTTTCGGGCGTGGTGATCGAGACCATCTCGACCTTCGAGAACTGGTGCTGCCGGATCATGCCGCGCGTGTCGCGTCCGGCGGCGCCGGCCTCGGCGCGGAAGCAGGGCGTCAGCGCCGTGAAGCGCAGCGGCAGGCTTGCGGGATCGAGCGTGCTTTCCCGAACGAGGTTGGTGAGCGGGACCTCGGCGGTCGGGATCAGCCAGAAATCGTCGCCAGCCCGGAACTGGTCGTCGCGAAATTTCGGCAGTTGCGCGGTGCCGAACATGGCGGCGTCGCGCACCAGCACCGGCGGGTTCACCTCCGTGTAACCATGCTGATCCGATCTGCAGATCGAGCATGAACTGGCCGATGGCGCGTTCGAGCCGCGCCAGGGCGCCCTTGAGCACCACGAAGCGGGCGCCCGACAGCTTCGCGGCGGCGTCGAAATCCATCAGGCCGAGCTTCTCGCCGATCTCGAAATGCTCGCGCGGTGCGAACTCGAACGATCTGGGTTCGCCGACGCGCCGCAGCTCGAGGTTGCCGTGCTCGTCCGCTCCGAGCGGCACGTCGGCCTGCGGCGTATTGGGAAGATGCGCCAGAGCCGTCTCCAGCGCCGCGACGCTCTCCCGTTCATCCGCCTCAAGCGCGGGGAGATCGTGCTTCAGCCGGGCGACCTCGGCTTTGAGGCGCTCCGCCTTCGTCGGTATCCTTTCGGCCCATGGCCTGGCCGATGGCCTTGGCGGCGGCGTTGCGCTTTTCCTGGCTGACCTGCAGCCGCGCGATGGCCGCCTTGCGTCGATCGTCGAGAGCCACCAACTCCGCGCTGATCGGCGGCAGCCCACGCGATTGCCGGCCGGCGTCGAAACGCGCAGCGTTCTCGCGGATCCACCTGATATCGTACATGCGCTCCAGGCCCCGTGCGGCGGCTCGTCCTCTAGGTCGAAGAGGTCGTGGCCTTCCGGGCGCGGCTCTTTTCCATCAGGGAAACGGCCACGATCGAGCCTTCGTAGAGAAGCAGCATCGGCACCGCAAGCGAGCACATCGAGATCACGTCGGGCGGCGTCAGAACGGCGGAGATGATGGCGACGAGCACGATGGCGTAGCGGCGCTTGGCGCGCAGGAATTTGGTGTCGACCACGCCGATCTGGCCGAGCAGGGTGAGGATCACCGGAAGCTGGAAGGCGATGCCGAACGCCAGGATCAGGGTCTGGATCAGCGACAGATATTCGCTGACCTTGGGCAGCAACTCGATCGTGGCCTCGCCGGGCACATTGACCTGCTGCATCGACACCGAAAAGCGGATCAGCATGGGCAGCACGACGAAGTAGACGAGCAGCCCGCCGAGTATGAAAAAGATCGGCGTCGCAACGAGATAGGGCACGAAGGCCTTCTTCTCGTGCTTGTAGAGGCCCGGCGCGACGAACATGTAGATCTGCGCCGCGATGATCGGGAAGGCGATCACCACCGCCCCGAACATAGCGAGCTTCATGTTGGTGAAGAACTGCTCGAGGAAGTGCGTCGCGATCAGCTTCGCATTCGCGGCACCCACCACGTCGACGAAGGGATAGACCAGCACATTGTAGATGTGCCGCGAGAAGTAGAAGCAGACCATGAAGGCGATCAGAAACGCGATGGTCGCCTTGATGAGCCGCGAGCGCAGCTCGATCAGGTGATCCATCAGCGGCGCCTTGGAGGCCTCGATGGCTTCGATATCGGCTTGGCTGGTCATACCGTTGGGACGCTCTCGGGAGCGCTGATCTTGGGACGAACGGCGCGGCGGCGGACGAGCAGCGGCTCGCCGGTGCGCTGCGCGACGGAGTCGGGCTGGAGCACGTTCAGCCGGCTGGTGCGCCGCCTCACGGGGATGCGCCGCTTTGCCCGGACGGCGCGGAGTTCAACGGCCGTGCTCTCGAGATCGGGCGAGATGGAAGGGGCGTCTTCAAGCAACGCAGTTTCATGATCGAGCACAGCGGCCGACGCGCTGTCCGCCACTGGCGCCACGCCCGTACTCGACCCGCCCAGTTCGGCCTCCGTTTCAGGCAGGGCCGGGAGCTCGAACCCTTGCGCAGGCGATTCGGTGGAAGCGACGGCCGTCACCGCCGGAGCCTCCATGGCGCTGGTCAACTCGCTCCGGATATCTCGCACCGGGTCGAAGTGGACATCGAGCGCCGCGCTCTTGTTGATCTCGTCGAGTTCCTTGCGGATATCGGCGATGTCGGCCTCCTTCATGGCATCCATGAACTGGCCCTGGAATTCCGACGCCATGCGTCGCAGCTTACCGACCGTCTGGCCGACCTGGCGCAGCACGCGCGGCAACTCCTTCGGGCCGATCACGACGAGCGCGAGAACGGCGACGATCAGCAGCTTGCCGGAGTCGATATCGAACATGAATTCCGATTAGCGCGTGGCGGCTCGCAGGAGCAAGTCGGCATTCCGCGCGTGGTTGGCGCGTTCTCTGGACGCGATTGCGCCGACAGCAGCCATGCCGGCCTGTCGGCGCCAAATTCGACCGAAGCGCCCGCGCACAGCGGGCCGCCTTCACCTCATGCCGGGCAAATCACCCGGTTCAGCCAACCCGGCGCGTTTCCACCGGCGCGTCAACGGCATTGCGATGATCGATCGTCCGAACCGGATCGGCCGGGCGGGTCACGTCGGCGCGCGGCGTCTCGACGGGATCGTCCTCGCTCATGCCCTTCTTGAAGGATTTCACGCCCTTGGCGAAGTCGCCCATGATATCCGAGATTTTGCCCTTGCCGCCAAACAGAAGCAGCAGAACAGCACCGACCACGATCCAGTGCCAGATGCTCATCGAGCCCATGACCATAACTCCATTCGAGGCGCGGACTGCCTGTCCTGGCATCCCGATTGGTCGAGACCCTATGCATCAACGGCGACAAAAACAAGGTCGGAGCCCTGTTTGGGCGCCGACCTAAAGCATATGTCACAATGGGCAGCCGAAGCTTGGCCGCACGACTTCCGGCTCAGAGCCGATACTTGATCTGATCGGTCCAGAAGCGCTCGAGGCGGGTGAGTGCGACGTTGAGCGTTGCGAATTCTTCGACCGAGATACCGCCGATCTGTTCGACCGTCATCACGTGCTTCTCGTAGAGGGCCGCCACGATCTCGTGGACCGCCTTGCCCTTCTCGGTGAGGCTGATGCGGACCGAGCGCCGGTCGATGCGGGAGCGGGCGTGGTGGAGATAGCCCATCTCCACCAGCTTCTTGACATTGTAGGACACATTCGAGCCAAGATAGTAGCCACGTGTGCGAAGTTCGCCGGCCGTCAGTTCCTTGTCCCCGATGTTGTAGAGCAGCAGCGCCTGAACTGAATTCACGTCGCTGCGGCCGCGCCGATCGAACTCGTCCTTGATCACGTCGAGCAGGCGACGATGAAGGCGCTCGACCAGGGTCAGGGCTTCCAGGTAGACCGGACGGACTTCCTTGAGCCGGCCGTTGCGGCCCTGGATCGGCTCCAACTTCGCTGCTGTGTTCATGGCCTTGCCCCGTTCAGATAGCGCCGATGTCTCGGCTCGTCGATGACACGAACCTAGGCGGCGCCCATGAATACGAGTTTAATCGAAAGGATGAATCGCTTGTTAGTCGGAAGCTTCAACATTTTGTACACGACGAGTTTGGGGCATATTCTTAGGAAGAATGACGCGGACGCTAAAATGCAAAGTAAATAGACATTTTATGGGAAAGCTTGCCGGCTCCGATTTCATTTTTTCCAATCCAAATTGACGAGCATTTTCAGCAAGATGAACTGACCGAGACGGATTCGATACATTGAACGCTGTCGCGCAGGCTTTTCTTAGGGCTGTTCCGGGTTATTCGCCGTCGCCCTGCCCGGCGTACCAGGCCATCCATAAATAGAACGGCACCAGCACCGCGTCCGCCATCATCAGCACCACGCCGTGGGCCCAGAAGCCGGGAAGCAGCACGAAGGCGAGGATCTGAACGCCCACGGTCACGAGCCATACGACGCCGCCCCACGGCGTGGCCAGCCATAAGCCGATGGCGGCGATGAAATCCATCACGCAAAAGAAGTAAACTGCAGCCAGGCGCTGCGCCGACATCGTCGCGAAGCCGTCGCCCGGGGCGGAGAGCAGGCTCACCCAGTGCATCGCACCTTCGGCGAGCCAGAGCAGCGCGAGGGCTCGCATCACGAGAACCAGCATCAGGCCTGTCCACTGCGGCTGGTCGTTCGTTTCACGGCTGCCAAGCCGGATCGCCGGAATGGGCGCCGCGCTCTGAATGACGTGCTCGGCCGATTCCTTCAAACGATCCTCAAACGCTGGGCCGACGCGCGCGAAGCCGGTGCTTGCAACCTCTTAGCGCAGTCAGCCGATGGAAAGAAGCCGACCTGCGCCTCCCTCCCTGACAACGGGTGCGAGCTCAGTTTCGACATGCTACAAAACGCGACAAAGTTACGGCCCCGCGCCGTTCCTCCCACCACCGGCCGCTGGTCGGTGCCTTCGGAGCCTCTTCCGTGTTTTCCCCATCTTCGATCGTTCCTGCCGGCGAGAACCCGGCGTCTCGCGAAGGGCTCGATCTGGTCCATCGGCCCCGGCGAAATCGTCGGACCGACTGGTCGCGGCGCTTGGTGCGTGAAGCCATCGTCTACGGTCGACGACCTGATCTGGCCGTTGTTCATCGTCCCCGGCGAGAAGACGCGCGTGCCGGTTCCTTCGATGCCGGGCGTGGAGCGTCTGTCGATCGATGAGGCTGTGCGCGCGGCCGAGCGTGCGTTCCGGCTAGGAATCCCGGCCCTCGCACTCTTTCCGCACACAGAGCCGGACCTGCGCGACGCTATGGGATCGGAGGCGCTGAACGATCAGAACCTCGTCTGTCGCGCCTGCCGCGCCGATCCGGCACGAGGTGCCGGGGATCGGCCTCATCACCGATGTCGCGCTCGACCCCTACACGAGTCACGGCCACGACGGGCTCATGAAGGACGACGAGATCCTGAACGACGAGACCGTTGCGGTCCTGGTTGCACAGGCCCTGACGCAGGCCCGCGCCGGCGCCGATATCATCGCACCCTCGGACATGATGGATGGCCGGGTTGCGGCAATCCGCACAGGGCTGGACCAAGCCGGCTTTCAGCGCGTTCAGATCATGAGCTACGCTGCGAAATATGCGTCGGCGTTCTACGGTCCGTTCCGCGATGCGATCGGCACCCAGACGACACTAAAGGGCGACAAGCGAACCTACCAGATGGACCCGGGCAATGGCGCCGAGGCGCTGCGCGAAGTCGCGCTCGATGTCGAACAGGGCGCCGACATGATCATGGTGAAACCAGGCATGCCCTATCTGGACATCGTATACCGCGTCAGCAGCCAGTTCGGCATTCCGACGTTCGCCTATCAGGTGTCCGGCGAGTACGCCATGATCGCCGGCGCGGCACGGAACGGCTGGATCGACGGCAATCGGGCCATGGTCGAGAGCCTGACGGCGTTCAAGCGCGCCGGCGCGCGCGGCGCGCTGACCTATTTTGCCCCGGCCATGGCCGAGTTGCTGCTGCAGGAGCAGGGTCGGACCAAAGGCTGACCCGAGCGGACGGCACTTTCGCGCATGATCCGCGCGCTGGCCGCTCTTTCGGTCGCGGCTCTGTGCCTGCTGCTGTCGGCTTGTACACAACGTGACCCGGAGGAAGCGCGGCTCTGCCGTGTCACGCTCGTGGCCCTCGTGGCCCGCGGCGAGACGCCGACGATCCTGCGTCAATCCGATGTCGCCGACCTCGACGGCACGTCCGTTTTGCGGATCGATTACGTGGCGGGCACGCCGGTGCGTCGTGGCTTCGTGCAGTGCCGGTTCGTTCCGCGCGGCGAGGCTCAGACACGGCCGGACCTGGAAGCGATCCGCACCGAGGCGGGGCCACTGTCCGATGTGAGCCTGTTCCTTCTCAAACGGTACTGGCTGGAAACGGCCGAGGCCGACCGGGCCGATCCGCAACCGATCGACGGCGCCAACAGCGTGCCGACGCTGCCTCACGCGCCTGCTTATACACTGCAGATCCTCCTCAACGCGCTGCCGTCGATTGCCACTTACGGAATGCTGGCCGCCGCCTATTCGCTCGTCTACGGACTGATCGGCCGGGTCAACCTCGCATTCGGGCAGTTGGCGGCCGTTGGCGGCACTGCGGCCCTCGGGGGAGCCGCGCTTCTCGCGCGAACCGACCCGGCGCCATTGATTCTGGCGACCGCTCTTGCCGCCGTTTGGGCCGCTTCGCTGCACGGCGTGGCGATCGCCCGCGCGGTGTTCCTGCCTCTGCGCCGGTCCACCGGACAGCAGGGCCTCGTCGCAACGGTCGGGCTCGCGCTGGTGCTCGACGAGTATCTCAGATTGGCCCAAGGATCCGCGCCCGTCTGGATCTCGCCCCTGCGCACCGCGCCGATAGCGGTCGCGCGCGCCGGCGACTTCATTGTCACTGTTACTCCGATCGCGATCACGCTCACGCTCAGCTTCTTCGCGGTTGGGGCCAGCGTCCTGCTGCTGCTCGGGCGCACGCAGTTCGGCCGCAACTGGCGCGCCATCGCCGACGATCCGCGTGCGGCAGCGCTGATGGGCGTCAACGGCACCGGCGTCTTCGTGCGGACTTTCGTCCTGGCGGCGGCCCTCGCGGGTCTCTCCGGCGCCACCGTGGTGCTGGTCTACGGCAGCTTCGGGACGACACTGGGCACCACGCTTGGACTCAAAGCGCTGTTGGCCGCTGTGCTCGGCGGCATCGGCTCGGTTCCCGGCGCCTTCCTGGGCGGGCTTACGCTCGGCCTCATCGAAGCCGTGTGGTCGGCCTACTATTCCATCGACAACCGGGACCTGACCACCTTCGTGATCCTCGCTGCGGCCCTGATCGCCCGGCCCGGGGGCCTTTTCGGCTATGCCGACCTCGCACCGCGGAGGGTGTGAGCCCGATTCTTTTGCTCGGCGTCTTGTTGCGCGCGTGGCGAGCGGCCACATGGAAACGGGCCTCGAACGGGGCCTCCTGGAGAACGGGCATGAGCTTCACGTCGTCCCGGTGGTCGCAGCCGGTTCACCCCATTCTGATGCCCGGCCGGGCCGGATTGCCGGCTGGGGCGCTCAGCAGCGTGCGCACGCGCCGCATGATCGCGATCTGCTTCGATCTGATCGTCGTCTCGATCCTGTCGTTCGGGCTTTGGCTCACGCTGCTCGTGCTGACGCTCGGGCTCTCGTTCGTTCTGTTGCCGCCGCTGTTCCCGTTCGTGGCGTTCTTCTACAACGGCGTCTCGGTATCCGGGCGCAACATGGCCACACCCGGAATGCGGATGCTGGACCTCGAGATGCGGGTGAACAGCACCGGCGGGCGCGTCAGCTTCCTGGCGGCCGCCGTTCACGCGGTGTTGTTCTACTTCAGCTGGATGTTTCCGCCGATTTTTCTGTGGTCGCTGTTTGCAGACGACAAGCGCTGTCTGCACGACGTCTTTGCCGACGTGATCGTCGTGCGGCGACTTTAGCGCTGTTTGGCGGCTGACGGGCCCGACGCATGGTGTTAGGCTGGCGCATCATCCCAGAAGAGGTTCAGCGTGACGCGTGAGCCGCGCGATGCGCCACAATTCTACCTGACCGCGCCGTCGCCCTGCCCCTACCTGCCCAATCGGGACGAGCGCAAGGTGTTCACGCACCTCATCGGGCGCCGTGCGGCCGGGCTGAACGACACGCTGACGCAATCCGGATTCCGCCGCTCGCAGACGATCGCCTACCGGCCGGCCTGCGAAAGCTGCCGCGCTTGTGTCTCGGTCCGGGTCTGCGTCGACGGCTTCCGCTGGACGCGCAGCTTTCGGCGTGTGTTCGAGCGCAACCGCGACCTCATTGGATTTGCGACCGAAACACGACCCACCTCGGAGCAATATTCCCTGTTCCGTGATTATCTCGACGCCCGCCACGCCGATGGCGGGATGGCCGATATGAGCATCCTCGACTACGCGACAATGATCGAGGATTCGCATGTGGCGACACGTCTCGTGGAATATCGCAGACGTGGACCCGAACTCGTCGATCAACGGCCGTGGCACTGGGCCCCTCACCGCGGTCTGTATCACCGATGTGCTCGCCGACGGCCTATCGATGGTCTACTCGTTCTATGCGCCTGAACAGCCGAACCGTTCGCTCGGGACCTACGTGATCCTCGAACATATCGTCCGCGCCAAGAGCATGGGCCTGCCTCACGTCTACCTCGGCTACTGGGTGCAGGGCTCGCGCAAGATGGCCTACAAGGCGCGTTACCTGCCTCAGCAGCGGCTCGGCCTGAACGGCTGGGAGAGGATCGAGGCCGATGGCTGACCTGATGCAGCGCCCGCCATCGCTGCTGAAATCAGGGAGAACGATCGTGCCCCTACGCCTTGAGGGCTCTTGCCGCTGTGGCGCGGTGCACTTCAGCTTGGACAGCCACACGCCCTATCCCTACCAGCTCTGCTACTGCAGCATATGCCGGAAGACGGCCGGCGGTGGCGGCTACGCCATCAACATCATGGGCGACCACGAGACGCTGACAATCGAGGGCCGCACCGCGATCGGCGTCTATCAGGCCGAGATCCAGGGTGAGGACGGGCGCTGCACCAAGAGCACCGGTGAGCGGAACTTCTGCCGGAACTGCGCGACGGCCCTCTGGCTTTGGGACGAAAGTTGGCCCGAACTCGTCCACCCCTTCGCGTCAGCCATCGACACGGATCTGCCCGTTCCGCCGGAGCGCACGCACTTGATGCTGGCGTTCAAACCAGCCTGGGTCGTGCCGAAGATCGGCGCGCGCGACAAGCAGTTCGATCATTATCCCGACGAGTCGATCGAGGACTGGCACAAATCGCGCGGCCTCTGGATAGACTGAGGCCGCGATCTGCTCGCCGCGCGCTCCGAACTCGGCTCTGGCAAGGCGCTCATCAGCCGATGGCGTCAATGCGCAGCTTCGACGGTGAAAACTGATCGCGCACCGAGCAGGATAGCCCCGCGGTCCGCCGGCGCTGGCGCGCTCACCAGCATCGGATCGATCCGGACCGCCTGGTCTTCCTGGACGAAACCTGGATCCGCACGGATATGACCCGCCTCAGGGGCTGGTGCCAGCGTGGCGCCCCGCTCCTCGCCAAGGTTCCCCACGGGCGCTGGCGCACCCTGACCTTCATCGCGGGCCTGCGCCGGGGCGAAGTGGTCGCGCCATGCGTGTTCGACGGTCCGATCAACGGCGAGCTGTTCACGGCCTGGGTGGAGCAGAGCCTCGCACCGACCTTGAAGCCGCGTGACGTGGTGGTGCTCGACAACCTCGGCAGCCACAAGGGGCAGCGTGCCCGCAACGCTGTCCGCGCCGCTGGCGCGCACCTTTTGTTCCTCCCGCCCTATAGCCCCGATCTCAATCCGATCGAGATGCTCTTTGCCAAGCTCAAGACACTGTTCCGCAAAGCCGACCGCCGCACCGTCGAGGAGTTCTTGGCGAGAGGTCGGCACTCTTCTCGACCGGTTCAGCTAGCGCTGCAGATGCGTTATTCGTCGTCCTTGTGGTCGCGATAGATCAGCGCCGCATTCGGGTTCGCCTCATCGATCTTCTGCTTCGGCGGCTCGGTCGTCGCCTTCACGGTCTTGTTGACCTTCAGATAGCCTTTGGGCGGCTGGGTGAGATACATGCGATCCGGCTCTTCGCCCGCGACGATTTCCTTCTTCTCGCCCTGGCCGGAGGCCTGGTAGCGCTCGTCCATCGCTTTCATGTCGTCGGGGTTCAGCACGAGGCAGTTGCGCTGGTTGCCCTGATTGCCGCAATTGGAGTGGCGCACCGAACTCTCGGGAATGTCCGCTGCGTCCGTTCCGGCGACACGACCTTCATCAACTCTTCCTTGGACAGCTTCAAGTTGGGATTGCCAAGAACGTTGCGCGACGGCGCCCGAGCCTCAGCGGCCGCCTTGCGGCGCTTCAGCAACGTCGGGATCCTGCGGCCACGACGCCGTCCGGCCAGCGCCCGGATCGACGGGCTTCTGCCAGCGCCATCTTCGGCGGCAGCACGAGAGGCGCACGCTCGCGATAGTCGATATCCGGGGTCTTGTCGGGCGACAGCAGGCCGACCGCGGTCAGCACCGAGGAGAAGACGTCCGCGTACCCATCATCGGCCGCAAAAGCCGAACTCACGGAGCCATCCCAGAGCTGGCCGCGACGCGCGGCCGCCAACAGAGCATTGCGTCGGTGTGACATCGGCAATCCTTGCAGACACTCGGTCCTTCAACTTCCTTTTTCCGGCATTTTGGAGGCGCGGGCCTCCTGAGGCGCGTGTAGCGATTCGAAGAGCAGCAGAGCGACGCCCAGCCACGATCGCGCAATCGGCGCCGTTGAAGATATACCAGGAGAAGCCGCCGACGTGGAAGTAGACGAAGTCGACCACCGCGCCATAGGCGAAGCGGTCGTAGGCGTTGCCGAGCGCGCCGCCGATCAGCAGGCCGAGCGCCGACGGCCGTGAGCGGTCGCCGTCGAGCGCCAGAGCCAGACGATCAAGCAGCACCGTGGCGGCCAGCGTCACGCCAAGCAGGATCCAAGGTCCATTGCGGCTGTCGGTGGTGAACAGCGAATAGGAAATGCCCTTGTTCCAGGCGAGCACGAGGTCGAGCACCGGCGCGACCCGGACGGGCTGCCGCGCCGCGATGTCGAAGCCGCGCAGAAGCCACTGCTTCGAGGCCTGGTCGACGACGCAGAGCGGCCAGGGCGACGGCAGCGCGCCAAGCCCGCGCAGGTTCATCGCGGCGAGGCGTGCCCGCCGGCCCGCAATTCGCGCAGCGCCTGCGGCGTCCCGCGGCGTCACGTCGGGAAACTCGGGATCGCTGCCGACCTCGGGGCGAGATGCGCCAGGACCGCGCGCATTTGCGCCCCTCGGCGCCGCGCCGGCACGACCGCGACGCCCGGCACGTCGTCCAGCCGGTAGGCGTCGGCAGGCGCCTGCTCCGGCACGGATCGCGATCGCCGAGGTGATGCAGACATCGGCGAAGTCGACCGCTCTCGACGCGCGGCCCGCAGCGCCGCGTCGGCGACGTAGACGGCCGGCGCCGCTTCGAGCGACGAGCCGATCCGCTTGCTGGCCCGCTCGATCTCCAGCGCGCCCGTCACGACGCGCCGGACGCGCGCGGATGGCCTTCCACTTGGCCGCAAGCGCCTCGTCGCGCCAGGCCGCCGGGCGTCTCCGGGAACGGCTGCAGGTGGACGGAGCCGTCCTCCGAGGGGAACCGCGCGAGCCAGGTCTCCTCGCAGGTGAAGCTGAGGATCGGCGCGAGCCAGATCGTCGAGCCGCGTGAAGGCCGCATCGACCACGGTCAGCGCGCTCTTGCGGGTGACGCTCGACAGCGGGTCGCAGTAGAGCGCGTCCTTGCGGACGTCGAAATAGAAGGCCGACAGGTCGCTCGTCAGGAACGCCGTCAGCGCCGCGACGACGCGATTGTAGTCGAAAGCCGCATAGGCGGCGCGCACGATCGTCGTCGAGTTCGGACGAGCCGGTGCAGGATCAGCCGCTCGAGCTCCGGCATGTCGGCCGCCGGCGACCGTGCGCTCGCCTCGTGAAGTGGGCGAGCGTGCCGAGCATCCAGCGCAGCGAGTTGCGGATCTTGCGGTAGGTGTCGGCGGTGGTCGTCAGGATCTCCTTGCCGATGCGCTGGTCGTCGGAATAGTCGGCGCCCGCCACCCACAGCCGAAGGATGTCGGCGCCGCTCGCCTTGATGACGTCCTGGGGCGCCGTGACGTTGCCGGCCGATTTCGACATCTTGCGGCCGTGCTCGTCGAGCGTGAAGCCGTGCGTCAGCACCACGTCGAAGGGCGCGCGCCCGCGCGTGCCGCAGCTTTCCAGCAGCGACGAATGGAACCAGCCGCGGTGCTGGTCCGAGCCTTCGAGATACATCACCTCGTCGGCGCCGCCGTCGACCTTGCGGCGAATGCCGGCGAGGCTCGGGAAATGCACCGGATCCTCCAGCACGAAGGCGTGGGTCGAGCCCGAGTCGAACCAGACATCGAGGATGTCGTCGACCTTCTGCCAGCCCTCGGCGGCCAGGTCCGCGCCGAGGAAGCGCTCGGTCGCGCCCGGCCTCGTACCAGGCGTCGGCACCCTCGGCCTCGAAGGCGGCGATCGACGCGGGCGTTGACGGCGTCGTCGTGCAGGATCTCGACCTCGCCGACGCCCGTGTCGCGCACGAAGATGGCGATCGGCACGCCCCAGGCGCGCTGGCGCGACACGACCCAGTCGGGCCGGTTGGCGATCATGCCGGTGATGCGGTTCTCGCCGGCGGCCGGCACCCACCGGGTGTCGGCGATGGCGCCGAGCGCGATCTGCGCGCAGCGTCTCGGGCGCATTGTGGCCGAGCTCCGCCATGACCGCCGCTGCCGCGCCGACCGCGATCGGCTTGTCCATGGCGATGAACCATTGCGGCGTGTTGCGGAAGATCACCGGCTTCTTCGAGCGCCACGAATGCGGGTAGCTGTGCTTGAGCTTGCCGCGCGCGACCAGAGTGCCGGCCGCGACCAGCGCGGCGATGACCGCGTCGTTGGCGTCGCCCCGCGCGCCCTTGTCGGTGAGCACGCGCTTGCCCTCGAACCCGGCGCGTCGGCCGTGTAGGCGCCGTTCTCGTCGACCGTGTAGGGAATGCGCGGTGTCGATGCCCGAGTTCGGCGAGGCACGCGGCCCGAGGCCATCCAGAGGTCGAAGTCCTCGCGGCCGTGGCTCGGCGCCGTATGGACGAAGCCCGTGCCGGCCTCGTCGGTGACGTGGTCGCCGGCGAGCAGGGGCACGCGGAAGCCGTAGCCGGGCATCGTCGCGGCGAGCGGATGCGCGACCGTCGCATTCCGACCAGCGCTTCGGCAGCGACGTCGCCGAGCCGCTTGAAGCCCGTCGACCCGCGCAGCCTTGAACACGCCGTCTGCCAGCTTGTCGGCCAGCGACATAGCGCGCGCCGACCTTCGCCCAGTTGTCGGCGGCCGCCTCGGTGACCTCGTAGAGGCCGTAGGGCACCCGCGACGAATAGGCGATCGCGCGGTTGCCCGGCATGGTCCAGGCGTCGTCGTCCAGATCACGACGGAGGCATCGCGCTCCAGCAGCGCTCGCACGCTCTCGACCCGCGTTGCCGACGCACGGGAAACGCCACGAACACCGTGTCGCTGGTGTGGTCCTCGTATTCGACCTCGGCCTCGGCCAGCGCCGTCTTCTCGACCACGCTCCACATCACCGGCTTCGAGCCGCGATAGAGCGAGCCGTTGGCGGCGAACTTCATGATCTCGCGGGCGATCTGCGCCTCGGCCGCGAAGCTCATCGTGGTATAGGGATGGTCCCAGTCGCCGACGACGCCGAGCCGCTTGAACTCCTCGCGCTGGACGTCGAGCCACTTCTGCGCGAAGGCGCGGCACTGGCGGCGGAACTCGACGACCGGCACCTCGTCCTTGTTGCGGCCCTTGGCGCGGTACTCCTCCTCGATCTTCCATTCGATCGGCAGGCCGTGGCAGTCCCAGCCCGGCACGTAGTTGGAGTCGCGCCCGAGCATCTGCTGGGACTTGGTGACCAGATCCTTCAGGATCTTGTTCAGCGCATGCCCGATATGGATGTTGCCGTTGGCATAGGGCGGCCCGTCGTGCAGCACGAACTTCGGCGCGCCCCGCCGCGGCTTCGCGCAGCTTGCCGTAGAGGCCGATGCGGTCCCAGCGCGCCAGCAGCTCCGGCTCCTTCTGCGGCAGGCCGGCCCGCATCGGGAAATCGGTCTTCGGCAGGAACAGCGTCTTCGAATAGTCGACCGTCGCGTCGACGGCTGTGGCGTGGTCGTTCATGGCAAGCGGTACCGGGATGCGCGCGGCGGAGCGACGGGCGGCAGGGCCGCACGCCGATCACATTCCGCAGCGCGCGCTGAAGTGGCGGCCTGTCTATCAGGGGCGGCTTCGCAAGTGAAGAATGCGGTCGCCTATCGCCCGTCCCGCAGCGCCTGCAGCAGTTTCACGCTCGCCCGGCCGTCGTGCGGCAGCCCGATGCGGTCCTGGTACGACGCGATCGCCTCGCGGGTCTGGGTGCCCATCACGCCATCGATCTTTTCCGATCGCGTAGCCGCGTTGCTGCAGTTTGCGTCTGCACCTCACGCCGCTCGATCCGCGACAGGCCGGGGTCGTCGGTTGGCCAGGCCCCGGCGAGCGGACCGCCACCGGTGATCCGGTCGGCGAGATGGCCGATCGCCAAAGCATAGATCTCGGCAGCATTGTAGGTGTAGAGCGCGTCGAAATTCCGCGTGACCAGGAAGGCCGGGCCGCCAGCGCCGGCTGGAAGCAGCAGGCCGACATCCGCCCCGGTCGGCGCCGATCCGTCGACCCGTTTCAGACCCTTGGCGGCCCAGAACGAGGGCGGATGCCGGTTCTTGCGCCCCGAAGGACCGGAATAGCCGCTCCGGCAGCTTGACCTCGTATCCCCAGGGCACCCCAGGCTGCCAGCCCGACGAGCGCAGGTAGGCCGCCGTGGTCGCCAGTGCATCGGGGACGGACTCGACGATGTTGGGGTGGCCGTTGCCCTCGAAGTCGACGCCCTGCCGCAGGAACGTGGACGGCATGAATTGCGTGTGGCCGAAAGCGCCGGCCCAGGACCCGGTGAAATTGTCCGGCTTCACGTCTCCGCGCTGCAGGATCTCCAGGGCAGCGAGGAATTCTCCGCGGTAGAACGCAGGCTTCCGGCCGAAGCAGGCGAGCGTCGCCAGGGACTGCACCACCGGCCGCCAGCCGAAGGTGCGTCCGAAATCGGACTCGACGCCCCAGACCGCAACCAGGATCGCGGCGTCGACGCCATAGCGGGACTGAATGCGCGACGAGCGACGGCGCTGCTGCTCGGCCGCTGCCGCCCGACCGTCCTCGACGCGCTGCTCATCGACAAGCCCGGCCATGTAGTCCCACGGCGGCGTGCTGAATTCGGGCTGGTTCGATTCGAAAGTCGGCGCGTCATTCGGCGTCAGGTTGCCGGTTGCCTGGCTGAGCGTCGCTTCGGTGATCCCCTTCGCCCTGCGCCGCCTGCCGCAGGTCGTCCAGGCAGGATGAGAAATCTGCGGCGATGACAGGCATCGGCGCCGCCAAGGCGGCAAGCAGAGCTGTCCGAATAGCAAAGTGTGTTGGCCGGCGTCCGAGTCGAAGCATGCCGGCTCATGGTAGTCGAGGCGGGCGGCATCGCAAATCCAGCCGCCCGTCCCCTCGACGGTTAGGCCTGCACCTCGTCGGCCTGCTCGCGTCTGGCCGAGCAACTCGTCGAGGCTTTCGGCGATCAAGTCGACCTGTTCGCGCGCTCGCGCTCAGTTCCAGCATGACCGCCGGACTCGTCCTCGATGTGGAGGCTGAACCCGTTCCCAGCCTCCTCGATGTGGAATTTGGTGAGCTTCTTCACGTCGGCCATGCATCGTCTCCGGTTGGTGAACCGGTCCCAATGCGACACCGACGCGCCGAGTTGCCTCGTGCGCCGTCCGCTGCGACGTTACGCCCAGGGACGAACGGCCGCGCTCGTCTGCTCGAAATGATCGATCTTGGCCTTCTTGGCGAGGGTCAGGCCGACGTCATCAAGTCCGTTGAGCAGGCAATGCTTGCGGAACGGATCGATGTCGAAATGGATGACGCCGCCGTCGGGGCCGCGAATTTCCTGCGCCGCGAGGTCGACAGTGACCACCGCGTTGGAGCCGCGATCGGCGTCGTCGAACAGCAGTTCGAGCTGTTCCGGCGTGACGGTGATCGGCAGGATGCCGTTCTTGAAGCAGTTGTTGTAGAAGATGTCGGCGAAGCTCGTCGAAATGACGCAGCGAATGCCGTAGTCGAGCAGCGCCCACGGGGCATGCTCGCGCGAGGAGCCGCAGCCGAAATTTTCGCCTGCGACGAGGATCGTCGCGTGACGATAGGCCGGCTTGTTCAGCACGAAATCGGGGTTCTCGTTGCCCTGGTCGTCGAAGCGCATCTCGGCAAACAGGCCCGTGCCGAGGCCGGTACGCTTGATCGTCTTCAGGTACTGCTTCGGGATGATCTTATCGGTGTCGACGTTCCCCATCCGAAGCGGGGCCGCGACGCCGTGGAGGGTGGTGAAAGGTTGCATGGCTGTGCTGCCGGTCTGAGCGGGTTGGCGCTTCTGTCGCGAACTTCGCGTGGCCGGTCAAGTCGCTCGGGAATGCTGGCAATGTCGGCGTCCGAGCCATACGCTCGTCCGGCCGGGACGAATGCGGCTTCAGGCAGCCATCTGCAAAAGAACATGCAGTGTTGCAACTCGCGGGTCTTCCAAATCGTCATCGACCGACGATATCTACCCGCAACCGTCGGGTCTGATCGCCTGCCGGGCGCATAAACATGTTCGTCCGCCAGCCTGCGGCGTACTCTTACTGGATCGACCTTGGGTACATTCAACCCCGCGAATTTTTCCGACCGCATCAAGGCCTCGGCTTCCGCCCGGGCCGCCCTTATCGAAAAGCTGAAGTCCCGCCCCGGACCCGACGATCCGCAGGTGGCGGCACGTGCAGCCGAGCGCAAAGCCATCTCACGATGCGCGGCTTGCTCGCCAGGCCGAAAAGGAACGGCAGAAGCAAGAGCAACTCGCTCGCGAAGCCGAGGAGCGCCGGAGGCGAGAAGAGGAAGAACTCGCCGCCGCCTTGGCGCGCGAGGAGGAACTCGAGCGCCAGCGGCGCGCCGCCGAGGAGGCCCGCAAGGAACGCCTCAAGGTCACGGCGCTGACGCTCGCCGAACAGAAGGACGCGTCCGCGACGCGCCGGATATGCCGCGCGAAAGTCGCGGCAGAAGGCACGCTGAGAGCCATCGTTCACGGACAACAGAAGCCCGCCGAATCCGGCGGGCTTTTCTTGTATGATGCTCGCCAACATGGCCCGAGCGGCTCAGCGCACGCTCTGGTCCTGCTGCGGCGCAGGCTGCCGGCGCCTGTTTCAAGCGCGCGAAATCATCGCCGGCATGGTGCGAGGAGCGCGTCAGCGGCGAGGCGGAGACGAGCAGGAAGCCCTTGGCGTCGGCCATCGACGCATAGGCGCGAACTCGTCCGGCGGCACGAAGCGGATCACCGGATGATGCTTCCTGGTCGGCTGCAGATACTGGCCGATGGTGAGGAAATCGACATCGGCGGTGCGCAGGTCGTCCATCAGCTGCAGCACTTCGTTCCGCTCCTCGCCGAGCCCGACCATGATGCCCGACTTGGTGAAGATGCGTCGGATCGAGCTCCTTCACCCGCTGCAGCAGCCGGATCGAGTGGAAGTAGCGCGCGCCGGGCCGCACCGTCAGGTAGAGCGACGGCACCGTCTCGAGATTGTGGTTGAACACGTCGGGCTTGGCCTCGACGACGATCTCCAGCGCGCCGGGCTTGCGCAGGAAGTCGGGCGTCAGCACCTCGATGGTGGTGGCCGGCGCGCGCGATGCGGATGGCGCGGATCGTGCGGGCGAAATGCTCGGCGCCGCCATCGGCGAGATCGTCGCGGTCGACCGAGGTGATCACCACATGGCCGAGCCCGAGCTTGGCCACGGCATCGGCCACCTTGGCGGGCTCGTCGCCGGTCGAGCGCCGTCCGGCAGGCCGGTGCGCACGTTGCAGAAGGCGCAGGCCCGCGTGCAGGTGTCGCCCATGATCATGAAGGTGGCGTGCTTCTTGTCCCAGCACTCGCCGATGTTGGGGCAGCCCGCCTCCTCGCAGACCGTCACGAGGCCATGCTGGCGCACGATGGCCTGCGTCTCGTCGCAAGCCCGGCGAGCCCGGGCGCCTTGACGCGGATCCAGTCCGGCTTGCGCAGCACCGGCTGATCGGGCCGATGCGCCTTCTCCGGATGGCGCGGGCCGATCCAGCTTGGGCGCGGATTCAGCGCTGCAGAAGGTCGAGCTACGGCACTGCCAGTCGCGGAGTCGTCCTCTTCCGCTATGCTACCTCGCGAGCCCGGCGCAATCGACCAGGAGGTCGACATGCAGCGCCTACATATGGATGACGCGGCCGTAGGCGTCGAGCACGCTCTCGTGCATCGTCTCGGACAGCGTCGGGTGCGGGAAGACGGTGTGGATCAGCTCCTCCTCGGTCGTCTCGCAGTTCATGGCGACGACGAAGCCCTGGATCAGCTCGGTCACTTCCGCGCCCACCATGTGGGCGCCGAGGAGCTGGCCGGTCTTGGCGTCGAAGATCGTCTTGACCAGCCCCTCCGGCTCGCCGAGCGCGATGGCCTTGCCGTTGCCGATGAAGGGGAAGCGGCCGACCTTGAGCTCGCGGCCGCCCTCCTTGGCCTTGGCCTCGGTCAGGCCGACGGAGGCGATCTGCGGGTGGCAATAGGTGCAGCCGGGGATCATGGCGCGGTCGAGCGCGTGGGTGTGCAGGCCCTTGATGGTCTCGACGCAGATCGACGCCCTCGTGCTCGGCCTTGTGGGCCAGCATCGGCGGCCCGGCGACGTCGCCGATGGCGTAGATGCCCGGCACGTTGGTCGCGCCCTTGCCGTCGGTCGCCACGACGCCGCGCTCGATCTTGACGCCGAGCTTCTCGAGCCCGAGGTTCTCGATGTTGCCGACGACGCCGACGGCCGAGATCAGCCGGTCGGCGGTGATCTTCGAGGTGCCGCCCTTGCCGTCGTCGATCGTGGCCGTGATCGAGTCGGCGCCCTTCTCGACCTCGGTCACCTTGGCGCCGGTCAGGATCTTGATGCCCATCTTCTCGAAGCGCTTGCGGGCGTGGGCGGCGATCTCGGCATCCTCGACCGGCAGGATCTGCGGCAGCACCTCGACGATCGTCACCTCGGCGCCCATGGTGCGGTAGAAATAGGCGAACTCGACGCCGATCGCGCCCGAGCCCATGACGAGCAGCGACTTCGGCATGGTCTGCGGGCACCATGGCCTCGTAATAGGTCCAGATCAGCTTGCCGTCCGGCTCGATGCCCGGCAGCACGCGCGGCCGCGCGCCGGTCGCCACGATGATGTGCTTGGCCGTGTAGGTGCCCGGCCCGAGCGCGCCCTTGGGCGCCGGGATCGGCGGCTTGCCGAGCGCCGATTTCGTCGCGGCCTTGACCGCGATCTCGCCGACCTTGGTGATCGTGGCCTCGCCCCAGATCACGTCGACCTTGTTCTTCTTGAGCAGGAAGCCGACGCCGGTCGCGAGCTGGGTCGACACGCCGCGCGAGCGCTTCACCACCTTGCCGATGTCGAAGCCCGAGCTTGCTCGGCCGTCAGCCCGTAGCTCTCGGCATGCATCATGCCGTGGTAGACCTCGGCCGAGCGCAGCAGCGCCTTGGTCGGGATGCAGCCCCAGTTCAGGCAGATGCCGCCGAGATGCTCGCGATCGACCACGGCCGTCTTGAGGCCGAGCTGCGCGGCGCGGATCGCCGTGACGTAGCCGCCGGGGCCGGCGCCGATGATGATGACGTCGTAGGACTCAGCCATAAACGCCTCAATCGAGTGCACTCCGTGACGGGACATCATCCTCGTCATGCGAGCGGGGTCCGAAGGACGTCCGAAGCACGCAGTGGTCTGGACTTCACCGGCGCTTCGCGCCGCCTCGGCAAGAGACGGCTCGCGTCAGCTCAATCAAACCAGCATGCCCATCGGGTTCTCGATGAGCTGCTTGAACGCCGGCCATCAGTTCCGCGCCGAGCGCGCCGTCGACGGCGCGGTGGTCGGTCGAGAGCGTGCAGGTCATCACGGTGGCGACGGCCGGCGCATCGCCCTTGCACCACGACGCGCTTCTCGCCCGCGCCGACCGCCAGGATGGTGGCATGCGGCGGGTTGACGATGGCCTGGAAGTTCTTGACGCCGAACATGCCGAGGTTGGACACCGCGGTCGGTGCCGCCTTGGTATTCCTCCGGCTTCAGCTTCTTGGCCCGCGCGCGGGCCGCAAAATCCTTCATCTCGTTGGAGATGGCCGAAAGCGTCTTGGTGTCGGCCGCGCGGATGATCGGGCGTGATCAGCCCGCCGGGGATCGACACCGCGACGCCGACATCGGCATGCTTGTGCTTCAGCATGGCGCCCTCGGTCCAGGTCACGTTGGCCTCCGGCACGCGCATGAGCGCCAGCGCCAGCGCCTTGATGACGAAGTCGTTGACCGACACCTTGAAGGCGGGCTTGCCGTCCTTGTCCTTCGGCGCCGCGGCGTTGATCTGCTCGCGCAGCTCCAGCAGCGCGTCGAGCTCGCAATCGGCCGCCAGGTAGAAATGCGGGATCGTCTGCTTCGCCTCGGTGAGGCGGCGGGCGATGGTCTTGCGCATGCCGTCGTGCGGCACCTCGTCGAAGGAGCCGGCCGGGAACATCTTCTTGATCGTCTCGTCGGACGCGGCCGGCGGGCGCTGCGCGGCCGGGTCGGCTCGGGCGCCTTGGCCGGTGCTGGGGCAGCGGCTGCGGCGCGGCCGCTGCGCCTTGCCGGCGCCGCCCGCGATCGCGCGCCTTGACGTCGCGCTCGACGATGCGGCCGTGCGGCCCGGAGCCCTGCAACGCCGACAGATCGATGCCCGTTCTCCTTGGCGATCCGCCGCGCCAGCGGCGAGGCGAACACGCGACCGCCTGCGTCATGCGCCGTTGGACGCGCGCCGGCTTCGCCGGCCGCCGCCGACCGGCTCCTGCGTCGGGCGCGCGCTCCTGCGGCAGCCCGACCGGGACCGTCGAGGCGCCTCGCGGCTTGGCCGGCAGCCGGCGCCGCAGCGCTCTGCGCCCTTGGCGCCGGCGCCGCCGCCGCTCGCCACCGCCTTGGCGTCCTCGCCCTCGCCCGCGATGACGCCGATGACGTCGTTCACCGGCGACATCCGCGGTGCCGTCCGGCACCACGATCTTGGCGAGCGTGCCCTCGTCGACCGCCTCGACCTCCATGGTCGCCTTGTCGGTCTCGATCTCGGCGATGACGTCGCCCGACTTGATCGCGTCGCCTTCCTTCTTGAGCCACTGCGCGAGATTGCCCTTCTCCATGGTGGGCGACAGGGCGGGCATCAGGATGTTGGTCGGCATGAGACGCCTCGGAAGCGCGAATGGGCGAAGAGCGAAAAAGCTTCAGGTCAGCGATAGAGGACGGCCTTGGCCGCCTGCGACGACCTCGGCGACGCTCGGCAGCGCCAGCTTCTCGAGATTGGCCGCGTAGGGCATCGGCACGTCCTTGCCCGACACCCGGGTGACCGGCGCGTCGAGATAGTCGAAGGCCTGCTCCATCACCCGCGCCGCGATCTCGGCGCCGACGCCCGACTGCGCCCAGCCCTCCTCGACCGTGACGCAGCGGCCGGTCTTCTTCACGGACGCGAGGATCGTCTCGGTGTCCATCGGGCCGGATCGTGCGCAGGTCGATGACCTCGGCCTCGATGCCCTCCTTGGCGAGTTCGTCGGCGGCCTTGAGCGCGTAGGTCATGCCGATCGACCAGGAGACGATGGTCACGTCCTTGCCGGCGCGGGCGACCTTGGCCTTGCCGATCGGCACCATGAAGTCGTCGAGCTTGCGGCACCTCGAACTGCTGGCCGTAGAGGATCTCGTTCTCGAGGAAGATGACCGGATTCGGATCGCGGATGGCGCTCTTCAGCAGGCCCTTGGCGTCGGCCGCCGTATAGGGCGCGACGCACGATCAGGCCCGGCACGCTCGAATACCAGGCCGTGTAGTCCTGGCTGTGCTGGGCCGCCACGCGGGCCGCCGCGCCGTTCGGGCCACGGAACACGATCGGGCAGCCCATCTGGCCGCCCGACATGTAGAGCGTCTTGGCGGCCGAGTTGATGATCTGGTCGATCGCCTGCATGGCGAAGTTGAAGGTCATGAACTCGACGATCGGCTTCAGGCCGGCCATGGCGGCGCCGACGCCGATGCCGGCGAAGCCATGCTCGGTGATCGGCGTGTCGATCACGCGCCTGGCGCCGAACTCCTGCAGCAGGCCCTGGGTGACCTTGTAGGCGCCCTGGTACTCGGCGACCTCCTCGCCCATGACGAAGACATCGCCGTCGCGGCGCATCTCCTCGGCCATGGCGTCGCGCAGCGCTTCGCGCACGGTCATGTGCACCATCTGGGTGCCTTCCGGCACCTCGGGCGCGACCTCCTGCGGTGCACCGCCGGCAAGCCCATGCGTAGCGGCCTTGGTCGGGACGGCGCCGCCTGTCCGCCTGGGTTCCGGCCGGCTGCGGCTTGCTGGCCGTGTCGGCTGCTCCCGGCGTCGGCACCCGGAGGTGCGCCGGCCGGAGCAGCCTGGATCGCGCCATTCGCCCCGTTGCTCTTGGCGGCGGTGCCGCCGCGGCGTCCTCGCCCTCGGCCACGATCACGCCGATCGGCGTGTTGACCGCCACGTTGTCGGTGCCCTCTTCGACCAGGATCGCGCCGAGCGTTCCCTCGTCGACCGCCTCGACTTCCATCGTCGCCTTGTCGGTCTCGATCTCGGCCAGCACGTCGCCGGACTTCACCGGATCGCCGTCCTTCTTCATCCATTTGGCGAGCTTGCCCTGCTCCATGGTGGGCGACAGGGCGGGCATCAAAACGTTGGTGGCCATCGGTCTCGTCCTGAATGCCGGCTTACTTCAGAATGTCGGTCCAGAGCTCGGACGGATCCGGCTCCGGATCGTGCTGTGCGAACTCGGCGGCTTCGGTCACGACGGCGCGCACCTTGGCGTCGATGGCCTTGAGCTCGTCCTCCTTCACGCCGTGCTCCTTGAGCAGGCGCGTGCGGACCTGCTCGATCGGGTCCTGCTCGTCGCGCATCTTCTGCACCTCCTCGCGCGAGCGGTACTTGGCCGGGTCGGACATCGAATGGCCGCGGTAGCGGTAGGTCTGCATCTCGAGGATCATCGGCCCGTTGCCCGAACGGCACCATTCGAGCGCCTTCTGCCCGGCTGCGCGCACCGCCCGCACGTCCATGCCGTCGACCTGCTCGCCGGGGATGTTGAACGAGATGCCGCGGCGCGAGAAATCGGTCTGCGCCGAGGAGCGCGTCACCGAGGTGCCCATCGCGTAGCGGTTGTTCTCGATGACGAAGACGACCGGCAGCTTCCACAGCTCCGCCATGTTGAAGCTCTCGTAGACCTGGCCCTGGTTGGCGGCGCCGTCGCCGAAATAGGTGATCGCGACGCTGCCGTCGCCGCGGTAGGCGTTGGCGAAGCCGAGGCCGGTGCCGAGCGACACCTGGGCGCCGACGATGCCGTGGCCGCCGTAGAAGTGCTTCTCCTTCGAGAACATGTGCATGGAGCCGCCCTTGCCGTGCGAATAGCCGCCCCGGCGCCCGGTCAGCTCGGCCATCACGCCCTTGGCGTCCATGCCGCAGGCCAGCATGTGGCCGTGGTCGCGATAGCCGGTGATGACCTTGTCGTCGGCACGCTGGGCCATCTGCATGCCGACGACGACGGCTTCCTGGCCGATGTAGAGGTGGCAGAAGCCGCCGATCAGGCCCATGCCGTACATCTGGCCGGCCTTCTCCTCGAAGCGGCGGATCAGCAGCATGTCGCCGTAGGCCGAGAGCTCTTCCGCCTTGCGTGAAGGTCGCCACATTGGTCGGCGGCGGCGACGCTTTCGCGTCCGCCCGGGCGGACGATTTGGCTACGGCCATAGACGCTCCCTCGGTGTCTTGCGGCCCGCATGGCGGGCGCATCTCAGTTTCGAGAGAACCTAGTGGAGGCTCGCATGAAAAGCGAGAGGTCGGGGATGCAGATCAGCCAAGACAAATTGCAGCTCTCGCCCGATCTATACTGCAACTGCGTTATTGCAGTGCAACATAGGTCTTATTGCGGGCGACGGGGACCTTCGAAGATCATGACGTCACGCGGATCGACATAGTCGAGCTTTGCCCGAGCCTGCTCTTCCGCCGAGGTCGCGATCGACGGATTCCGAGCGCATCAGCGCGACCCGGTGCACCCATTGAGCCTTCTGGTCCTGAAGGCCCGCGAGCTGCAGCCGAAGCGCGGCAATCTGCTGCTTGTATTCGAGCTTCGCCTTGAGGCCGCGCTCGCCCGTATTGGCCGTCCAGATGAAATAGGCCGAGACGGCACCCGCGACGCAATAGAGTGCGAGCGGGCCCAGGATGGCGCGGAGACGCGTGCGGACGACCATCTGGGCACTCTGCCGCGATACGGTGAACGCGATGTTAACTCGGCGCGCGAACCAGCATCACGCCGTCTTCGCCAGCGCCTTCAGGGCGCTTCGGCCGGCGTAGACGGCCTGATCGCCCAGCATCTCCTCGATGCGGATCAACTGGTTGTATTTGGCGAGCCGGTCGGAGCGGGCGAGCGAGCCGGTCTTGATCTGCCCGCAGTTGGTTGCGACCGCGAGATCCGCGATGGTCGCATCCTCCGTCTCGCCCGAACGATGGGACAGGACGGCCGTGTAGCCGGCCCGGTGCGCCATCTCGACCGCAGCCAGCGTCTCGCTCAGCGTGCCGATCTGGTTCACCTTGACCAGCAGCGAATTCGCGACGCCCATCTTGATGCCGCGTGCCAAGCGCTCCGTGTTGGTCACGAAAAGGTCGTCGCCAACGAGCTGGACCTTGTCGCCCACGAGGTCGGTCAGGATCTTCCAGCCCTCCCAGTCGTCCTCGCCCATGCCGTCCTCGACGGAAGCGATCGGATAGTCGTTGACGAGCTTCGCCAGGTACTCCGCCTGCTCCTGGATCGAACGCTTTTTTCCTTCACCCTCATAGTGATAGATGCCGTCCTTGAACCAGTCAGTGACCGCACAATCGAGACCGAGGTAGATGTCGGAGCCGGCTTTGAAGCCGGCCGCGTCAATGGCTTTCAAGCAGAAATCCAGGGCCGCTTCGGCCGAGGGAAGGTTCGGCGCGAAGCCGCCCTCATCGCCGACATTGGTGTTCTGGCCGGACTTCTTGAGCAGGCCCTTCAGAGTCTGGAACACTTCCGAGCCCCAGCGCACCGCCTCGGACAGGCTGGATGCGCCGACCGGCAAGAATCATGAATTCCTGGAAGTCGATCGGGTTGTCGGCATGCGCGCCGCCGTTGAGGATGTTCATCATCGGCACCGGCAGCACGTGCGCCTGGGTGCCGCCGACGTAGCGGTAGAGCGGCAGTCCCGCCTCCTCGGCGGCCGCCTTGGCGACCGCCAGGGATACGCCCAGGATGGCGTTCGCGCCGAGCTTGCTCTTGTTCGGCGTTCCATCGAGCGCGATCATGGCGTTGTCGATCGCCAGCTGGTCCTCGGCGTCGATATCCTGGATGGCGTCGTGGATGGCGTCCATGGCCGCAATCGCCTTGAGCACGCCCTTGCCGCCGTACCGGCTCTTGTCGCCGTCGCGCAACTCGACCGCCTCGTGCGCCCCGGTCGAGGCGCCCGAGGGCACGCCGGCGCGGCCGGTGGCGCCGCTCTCCAGCGTGACATCGACCTCGATCGTCGGATTGCCTCGGCTGTCGAGGATCTCTCGGGCGACGATGTCGATGATCGCGGTCATGGCTGTCCTCGCATTTGCGCTGGCTCGCGCCTTGTAGGGCAGCGTCCGGGCGATGGGAAGGCCGGATCGGCTGCCGATGGTGCGATGCACATTTGACGGACGAAGGACAGCATGGCCAAGTCGCGCCGAACCACCGGACTGCCTCACGATGCCGACCGCTCCCTTTGTGACCACCGAATGGCTTGCCGCGCGACTGGGCAACGAGGGTGTCCAGATCGTCGACGGATCATGGTATCTGCCCGCGCAGAACCGGGATGGCCGTGCGGAATTCCTTGCTGGGCATATTCCCGGCGCGATCTTCTTCGACATCGATGCCGTCGCGGACCATTCCCAGGGGCTGCCCCATATGCTGCTCGACGAGGCTGCCTTCGCGCGCGAGGCCGGGCAACTCGGGATTTCGAGTGACGCCACGCTCGTCGTCTACGACGGATTCGGCCTGTTCTCGGCACCGCGCGTGTGGTGGACCTTGCGCCTATTCGGCGCCCGCACTGCGTTCATCCTCGAAGGCGGCCTGCCGAAGTGGAAAGCGGAAGGCCGGCCTCTCGAAAGCGGCCCGAGCCGGGCCAAGCCCGCTGTTTTCAACGCGAAGCAGGCGCAAGGCCGGGTTGCCGACCTCGGGACGATCCGGGCCGTTCTCGCCGATGGCAGCGCCCAGGTGATCGATGCCCGTCCTGCGCCCCGTTTCAAGGGTGAGGCACCTGAGCCGCGCCCCGGACTCGAATCGGGCCACATGCCGGGCAGCTTGAACCTGCCTTTTTCGGCCATTGTCGATGACAATGGGTTGAAATCGCCCGACGCGCTGCGGGAGGCCTTCGCGCAAGCCGGCGTCGATCTCAACCGGCCGATCGTAACCACCTGCGGGTCGGGCGTGTCGGCTGCGATTGTGGTCCTTGCGCTCGAAGCGATCGGCAAGCCGGACGCCCTTCTCTATGACGGCTCGTGGTCCGAATATGCCAGCCTGCCGGACAATCCCATCGAGAAGGGCTGAGCACCTGCACAGCGTGCTGCCGGATCCTTTCCTCGAGCCGGCGAGTGCAGCCTTGACGAGCGCTTGCTGGAAGCCGCCGCGTCCTTTGCGGCGGCTTCTTGCGTTTCGGGTCACGTCGGCCTCGCGTCGTCAGGGAAGAGTCGAGCGGAGTTCCTTGACGTCGAACACCAGGTAGGGCGTCCCCGGCACGTCGTGCTTCTCGAGCCAGGACGGTATGTGGCCAGCCAACAGTTGCGCGGCCAAGCCGTCGGGATTGCGTGCGGTGAGCGCCTCAGCCTGCACCTGCCCCGGGCACAAGGCGAGGTAGCGCGCCCCGGTCCCCTTGACGATCCGCTCAGCCTCCACGCCTTCCGCCGAGAAGCCGTCGATCACCGTGCGGTTGCCATGGTTGTTGCGGTGGTAAGGGGCGCCGAGGACGGAGAGCGGCGTATGGACGAGCAGGTGCGAGCCTGAATCGATGGGTGCGAAGATCAGCCCGGGAGCCAGGCCGGCCAGAGGCGTCACATGAGCGGCCTCGCGGCAGACTTCGGCATTCTTCGTCGCTTGCGACGTCGAGACACTTTCGTCCGGCGTGGGGACGAGGGCCCAGGCCATCGGCGCGAAGGGAAACAGGACGAAGAACGCGCCAACAGCCCGAGCGAGAGAAGGCTTGGCCGTCTCTGCTGATCCTGCGACCGCATTGAACGCCCAGACGCCACCAAGCAGGGCAAGAGGCGTTGCCGACGCGATCACGCGCACTTCCCACAGCGCGCCAACCAGCCCCACCAGTGTGAGCCCGGCAATCGTCAGCCAGGCCCCACGCCGAAGCCCCTCCGAGCGGACGGCAGCGAGAAGGATGCCGCCGAGCCCGACCAGGAGAGGCAATACGATCAGCGTTGCGGCCTGCGGGTGCAGTCGCACGGCCGTCGTCAACGGCAACGCCTCGGTGACGCGCGCCAGCCAGACGGACCGGACCACGGGATCCAGTTGCGCAAAGGGGCTCGCGAGCACGCCGGGGCAGAGCGCCGCAACCAGGCCCGCTGCGGCGACTCCGACGCAGGCCGTGGCGGCGATCCGATGTTGCGGGCTCGACAGGCGCCAAGCCGGCAGCGCGGCACAACCTGCGCCGCCGAGGACGGCCGCAAGCCAGTGCGGGAGCGAGAATGCGTCGGCCGAGACCACCCCGTAGCGCGCAGGAGAGACCAGGGCCACAAACAGCACGGTCGCGGTGGCTGCGAGTGCGAGCCCGAAGGAGCGCAGCATCGGGCCGCTCGCCGTGCCGCGAGCGATCCAGGTCAGAACCAACGCCGCGACGATCACGGCCATGAAGGGGAGGTTCTCGAGGCTGATTGCCACCGATAGGGCCATGACGATGGCGGCCCAGGCGGCGCTGCGGCGCGCTGGCGCGCAGCATCGCATCGGCGACGAAGGCGGTCATCAGCATCAGCAGCGTGATCTGCGGTGCATGATGATCGATCCTGCCTGGCACGAATTGTCCGAACTGGATGCAACTCGTGACGGCCAGCAGCATGGCCGGCAGCGCGCCCGCACGACCCACCAGGACGCGCGCGGCAAAAATAGCCGCCGCGATCAGTCCAGCCTGAAGCCCGAGCGGGAACACAAGCCGGGCAAGAAGCTCGGCTTGCGCTTGCGATGTGAACAGCTCGAAGCCCCGGACCAACGCAGCCAGCGGAACATCGACCACTCGCGACCAATGCATGAACACGCCCTGGGGCGGATCGAGCCGATGCGCCGTGAGATCGAACCACCCCTGGCCGTCGAGCCACGCGCGCAGTTGCACCATGCGCATCGCATCGTCGGTGTCGAAGAAGTCGCCGCTACGCCAGATCGAAACGATGTTCGACCAGGAGAGCACGATCGACAGTGCTGTCCCGATCAAAACCAACATGCCGGGCGAGATCGATGGCGCCCCGGCCTGCATGGCCGGCCGCGCGTGGCCCGGCGAAGTCGGTTCGGCGATAGTCAGCGTCATGAGCGGTCCGGGCGGCGTCGGCGGGGCCTGCCGGCTTTGCGGCCGCTTAACCTTTGCCCGCTAGCTTTGAAGGAACCGTTACGGCGCTTGTCGCGCAACGGGTCGTTACGGCTGGACCCGCATGAGCGCTGCCCTCTCCGCCCTGGATCTGCAGAATGCGCTCGCCGAGCATTTCGAGCAGGAGAGCCCTCGCCCGGCATCCTTGTCGCCTGCCGCTTCGGCTCGCGTCGCCGTCCTCCTGCCTTGCCACAACGAGGCCGCGAGCATCGCCGACGTGGTGCTCTCGTTTCGGAGCGCCCTGCCAGACGCCCGGATCATCGTCTTCGACAACGCCTCGACGGATGGAACAGCCGAGGAGGCCCGACGCGCCGGTGCGGAAGTCCGTCACGAGACCCGCAAAGGCAAGGGCAATGTCGTCCGACGGATGTTCGCCGACATCGACGCGGACGTCTATCTGATGGCGGACGGCGACGGCACCTACGACGCCGCATCCGCCCCCCTGCTCGTCGACCTCGTGGTGCACGGCCGCCACGACATGGCCGTGGGGGCACGCGAAAACATCGTCCGTGAAGCGCACCGCAAGGGTCATGCCGCCGGCAATCGTCTCTTCAACAGCCTCTATGGCCGACTGTTTGGAGCCGAGTTCGGCGACATCTTCTCCGGCTACCGCGCCTTTTCGCGCCGCTTCGTCAAAAGCTTTCCCGCCTTGTCCTCGGGCTTCGAAATCGAGACGGAAATGTCCGTCCACGCCACGCAGCTCAAGCTGCCGACGACAGAGCTCGCCCTGCCCTACGGTGCGCGTCAGATTGGGTCCGCTTCCAAGCTCAGGACCGTCCGCGACGGTGTACGAATCCTGCGTACGCTGTTGTACCTGCTGAAGGAGACCCGGCCGTTCATGTTCTTCGGTGTGCCGTCGGCGCTTGCCGCCCTGGCAGCGGCCGCACTCGCCTTGCCGCTTGTGTCGACCTACGTCGAGACCGGGCTTGGTGCCGCGATTGCCGACAGCCATTCTTTGCACAGGGCTGGCGTTGCTTGCCTCACTGCTCCTCGTTTGCGGGCTGATCCTGGACAGCCTCGCGCGAAGCCGCGTGGAACAGAAGCGCATCCTGTTCCTTGCCGTGTCCCATTTGGCCCTTTGAGCTTCAGTGCCGCTGGACGGCCTGCTGCACATGGGCGAGCACTTGGCCGGGAAGCCACGGTTTCGGCAGAAAGCGCGCGCTTGAAGGTAGGTGTTCGGGCGGGTCCTGAAAATAACCCGAGGTCACCAGCACCGCGATATGCGGCCATGACGCGGCTACAACGGAGGCCAGCTCCGCCCCGTCGGCGTCGCCGAGCATTTGAACGTCGGTGAAGATTGCGGCCACCTGCTCGGCCTGTTCCCAAACGTAGGCCAGTGCTTCGTCGGCGGATTCGAACTCGACCGTCGTGAAGCCAGCTTCCTCAAACAGGAGGGCTGCGTCCATGCGCAACATGGGATCATCTTCGACGACGAGGATCGTGCCGTTTTGCATCGTCCCTCCGAAGTTTCCGGGGCTGCCATCAGACGACAGCGTGAGGTGCGCTTCGCTGCCCGCCGGCTCCGACAGGTCACCAGACTTCAGCTTGTGCGTCCTCGTCAGATGTCAACCAGTCACGGACCACTCAAATGGAACTTGCGGAGCTTAACCTGAGTTAGTCGTCCGACGAGCACTTCCGCTCTGATGGAGGATGGACATGGGCAGCACCACTGATAAGGCCGCCGGCCTGGCCAATGAGGCCGTCGGCAAGGCGAAGCAGGGCATCGGCGACGCCGTGGGTTCCGCCAAGCTCAAGGGTGAGGGCCAAGCGCAGGAGTTGAAGGGCCACGCTCAGAAGGCAGCCGGCGACGCGAAGGCAGCCGTCAAGGACGTGGCCGACGGCGCGTCTCGCGCCGCGAACAAGAATCTCTGACGCCCCAAAAGGTGTGTCTCTTCGAGGCCGGAGCGATGCTCCGGCCTTTTCTTATTCTTCCGGGACATCCTCCGTCGGAACGGTCTCTCCCGGCACGACATAACGCCCGCCCAACCAGCGGTGCAGATCAACGTCAGCACAGCGCTTCGAACAGAACGGTCGCATGTCCTGGGACGCCGGACGTCCGCAGATAGGACAGGGCTGCTCGCGTTTTGTCGGGGCTCCGTCCGCACTGTTGTCGTTGGCAATGTTCATGTGGGTGCCCGCCCCCAGCTTTGGTGGACCGTAAAACCCTCCCCGACCAGCAGGGATACGGTTTCATAAAGCGGTAATCCGACCACCGCCGAGTAGGATCCCACCACCCGCACCACGAAGGCTGCCGCGAGGCCCTGAATTGCATACCCCCCCGCCTTGCCCTCCCATTCGCCCGAGGCAACGTACGCGTCCATCTCCGTGGCCGAAAACCGTTTGAAGCGAACCCGCGCCTCCGCCATCCGGTGACGGTGCCGGAGGTTCGGCGTGATGAGAGTCACGCCTGTGAAGACACGGTGTGACCGACCTGAAAGGAGCTGGAGGCAGCCCACAGCCTCGTCCGTGGTTTCGCATTTCGGCAGGATCCGACGTCCGACAGCAACTACGGTATCTGCCGCCAGGACGTAGCTACCCGCAAGCTCCGCGCGTTGGGTGCTGAGTTCGGCGGCTTTGCCAGCCTTTTCGGCCGCAAGCCGAGCCGCAAGCGTGCGCGGAGCCTCGTGACGGCGCGGCGTCTCGTCGACGTCCGCCGGCAAAAGCGCCTTCGGCTCGACACCGACCTGCTGGAGAAGTGCCAGCCGGCGCGGGGAGGCCGAAGCGAGGATGAGCCGCGACTGGTCGTTCCCAGCCGGCGCGGGCAAGGCCATGATCAGCTCGATGCGCGCGCAGGCACGCCAGGTTACTTGAAGCGATAGGTAATGCGGCCCTTCGTCAGATCGTAGGGCGTCATTTCGACCAGAACCTTGTCGCCCGTCAGCACGCGGATGCGATTCTTGCGCATCTTGCCCGCCGTATGGGCGGTGATCTCATGCTCGTTTTCGAGCTTGACGCGAAACATCGCGTTGGGAAGCAATTCCGTCACCGTACCTGGAAATTCGAGTAGTTCTTCTTTCGCCATATTGTCCATTCTTTCGGAAGCGCGCCCGGCCGATGCCGCGGATCGCGCCGCCATCGATGCTCAGCGGCGCGGACCCTAGTCGAGAACCGCGCATTTGTGAACAAGGCTGCGCTTGGCATGGGAATGGCCATGCATTCCACCGAGGTTAGAGATCGAGTGTGTCTTGATCCGCCTTGACGGGATCGGCTCCTTCTACTCCGTGCACCTGCTCTTCCGTGAGCCGGTAAGCACGCTGGCGCCTGATGCTAAGCGGGATCATTGCGAGGTAACAGACCGTCAGAAAGGCCAGCATGCCCATGGTGAAGGTGGCCAGGAGAAGGATCACGACAGCCACGCCGAACAGCACCGGAATCACATGTTCGCGCCGGATTCGGCTGACGCGCTTGGCCGAGAAGTGGGGGATCGTGCTGATCATCAACCCGGCAATGGCGAGAACGTAGGCGACCTCGAACAGAGCCCAGATACGGCCGGTCATATTGTCGAGCAGGGAGAACGACACATAGAGGGGCAGCATGACCACCGCGGCACCCGCCGGCGCCGGCATCCCGGTGAAGAACTGCGAGGCCCAGGCCGGTTTTTCGACCTCGTCGAGCGCGACGTTGAAGCGTGCCAGTCGCAACGCGCAGGCGATCGCGAACACCATCGCGGCGAACCATCCAAGGTTCCGGACTGTGCCCAGGGACCAGAAATACAGCGTCAACGCTGGGGCCACCCCAAAATCCAGGAAGTCGGCAAGCGAGTCGAGCTCGGCGCCGAAGCGGCTCGTCCCCTTCAGCGCCCGCGCGATGCGACCGTCGAGCCCATCGAAGACGGCAGCGAGGATGATCAGGTACACGGCCTGCTCAAAGCGCCCTTCAGCCGCGAACCGGATTGCGGACAGCCCCAGGCAGAGCGCAACCAACGTCACGAGGTTCGGGACGATGAAGCGGAGCGGGACCTTGCGGAACCGCATGCGTCGACGCCGGCGCGCGAACAGGCGGGCGCGCTGACGGTCGGGCTGGAAAACGTCGTCCGGCTCGTCGTCCTGCATCAAGACCTCCGGCTCAGCTCGGGCGGAATACGGCGAGCGGCGTCGTAAATCCCCGGGCCGCGAAGGCGCCGAGAGGCACCACCGGACGACGCAGTCGTTCGACAAAGGCTTCAGACAAGAGGAGTGGCTCGCCGAGCCGCGCGTTCATCGTCCCGATTCGGCTGGCAAGCCCGATGTCGCGGCCGATGACGGTGAAGTCCAGGCGCAGACCGGAGCCGACATTGCCGTAGGCAGCCTCTCCATAATGCAGCGCGATTCCAAGCTCGACCGGACGCTTGTCCGGACGTGCAGCGTTGAGTTCGGCGAGCCGGGCCAAAGCCTCCTCGGCCGCGGCAAGCGCCCGTCCGGCCGAGTCACAGTTCGGACCCTGGCCCTCGCGGAAGATCGCGAGCAGACCATCGCCGAGGTACTTGAGCACCTCGCCGCGCCGCGACTCGATGGGCGGCACCAGCTGGTCGAACACCATGTTGAACAGCTCGGCGGCTGCAACGGCACTGATCTCGGCCGTATGCCCGGTCGAGTCCCGCATATCGGCGAACAGGATGGCGGACCGGATCGTGGTCACCTGCCCGCGCTTGACGTTGCCGTCCAGGATCGCGCGATGCGGCTCGTCGCCCACATAGGTCCGCAGCAGGCGGTCGAGGGTGTTCCAGCCGACGCGGGAGTCGACCGACCGCGCCACCGCCGGAACCAGCAGCGCAATGATCGCCAGATGCTCGGTGTCGAACCCCGATGGCGCTTTGGTTGCGAAGGCGAGCCAGCCGTTCGCGTCGTTGCTGAGGGTGAAGGGGATACAGATGTAGTGCGTGTAGCCCTCATCCTTGAGTTCGCGGACGATGCCGAACCGCTCATCCGATGTTTCCGGCAACCAGAGTTCCACCCATTCACCGGTCTCGGCTGACTCGTAAAAGGGGCTGTGGGTGTAATTCGGATCCTCACCCGGCGGACGCACGTAGACGTTCTCGGTGACGCCGCCGTCCTTGAGCCAGAGCCGTCGCAAGGCATCATGCTCGGGGGTCAACACGGCGGATGAGGAGACGTACCGGTCCAGCGGCACGCCCATGTCGTTCAGCCGTTCGCAGAACTCCTGGATGGTCCGGCTCGAAGACGCAGACGAGCCGCGCCGGCGCAAGACATCGTCGACGAAGTCCATGGTTTCCCGGCGCCGCCGAACGGGCAGCAGCTCATAGAGCCGATGAGCCGACAGGTGCGAAAGCTCCCGGCCGGCCTGATGCGGCTGAGTTGCGACCGGCTCGCGCGGGGGCCGTGGGTTGGAAACGGTCGCCACGAAACGGCTACCCCGCCTTGAAACTGCGTGCTGGCTCGGAGGCGCGCACGTCGGCGAGCACCGTTTCACCCGCCACCGCCTTGGATCCCTGCCCGACCAGCACCCTCACTCCCTCCGGCAGGAACACGTCGACGCGCGAGCCGAAGCGAATCAATCCGAACCGGTCGCCTACACCCAGCATCTCGCCTTCGCGGACGAAGCCGACGATACGGCGGGCGATCAGGCCGGCGATCTGCACCACGCCAACCTGGCCAAAGGCCGTCTCGATGATCATGCTCGATCGCTCGTTATCCTCGCTGGCTTTGTCCAGATCGGCGTTCACGAACGTACCCGGCTTGTAGGCGATCCGGGTGATGCGCCCCCCCATGGGGGCTCGGTTTACGTGACAATCGAACACGCTCATGAAAACGGAAACGCGCTGAAGCGGGCGTTCGCCGAGGCCAAGTTCGGGCGGAGGTACAAAGAATCCGATGGACGATACGATGCCGTCGGCCGGTGAAATCACAAGCCCTTCTCGCATCGGCGTCACACGCGGTGGATCGCGAAAGAAATAGATGCACCACAGCGTGAGGAAGCTGCCGATCCAGCCGAGCGGCGACCAGAGCCAACCGAGAATCAGCGTTGCAACCACAAACAAGCCGATGAACAGGTAGCCTTCCGGATGGATGGGCGTTACCTGCCGACGGATACTGGACAAAACCGACATCGATCACCTGTCTCGCGCCGGCGGGCATGCCCGCCGAGGCCGCCGAACAGCACTCCGGCGCGGGCCTTCTGCCACTCTTCGGCTTTCAAGTCACGACAGGGCGAGGCGCAGCAGGGCCGCGAACCGCAGTCGGGCTTAGAACCCGGCGGTCGCCATGGCCGGCGCCGCTCCCGGCTCGGGCTCCGCCTCGTCGCCGCGCTCCGCCTGTTCCGCCTCCTCGCGCTGCCGGTTCCACATGGCGGCGTAGATGCCGTCCTGAGCCAGCAACCCCTCATGGGTGCCCCGCTCGGCGATCACGCCCTTGTTCAACACGAGGATCTCGTCCGCATCGACGACTGTGGACAGGCGGTGGGCAATCACAAGCGTCGAACGCCCCTGCGACACGCGTTCGAGCGCACTCTGGATCTGCCGTTCCGTGAAGCTGTCGAGAGCCGATGTGGCCTCGTCGAGCATCAAAATCGGCGGGCCCTTCAGGATAGTGCGGGCGATCGCCACCCGCTGCTTTTCGCCACCGGACAGTTTGAGCCCGCGTTCGCCGACCTGCGCGCGGTAGCCATTCGGCACGATCGAGATGAAGCCGTCGATCTGCGCAAGACGCGCCGCCTCCTCGACCTCCTCGTCCGTCGCATTCCAACGGCCGTAGCGGATGTTGTAGCCGATGGAGTCGTTGAACAGCACGGTGTCCTGCGGAACCATGCCGATCGCGGCACGCAACGACCGCTGCGTGACCCCGGTAATGTCCTGACCGTCAATGGTGATCCGGCCCGACGTCGGCTCGTAGAATCGATAAAGCAGGCGGCTGAGGGTCGACTTGCCGGCCCCGGAGGGACCCACCACCGCAACCGTCCTGCCGGCCGGAATTTCGAAGCTCAGCCCCTTCAACACCTCCCGGGCCGGATCGTATGAGAAGTGCACATCTTCGAAACGGACGACGCCGCGGCTGACGACCAGCTCCCTCGCATCCGGATGGTCGGTCACCTCCGGGGTCTGCCCGAGGATGTTGAACATCATCTCGATATCGATCACCGCCTGCTTCACTTCGCGGTAGAGCAGGCCCATGAAGTTCAGCGGCTGGTAGAGTTGGATCATCATCGCGTTGATCAGGACGAAGTCGCCGATCGTATTCCGCCCAGCACGGATGCCCTGCACGCACAACGCCATGACGGCGACCAGCCCAAGCGTGAAGATCACCGCCTGCCCTGCGTTGAGAACGGCAAGCGACACATAGGTTCGCACGCTCATCTTCTCGTAGCGGGCCATGGAACGATCGTAACGTGCGGCCTCCCGCTCCTCGGCGCCGAAATATTTGACGGTCTCGAAGTTGAGCAGGCTGTCGATCGCCTTGGTGTTGGCGTCCTGGTCGCTCTCGTTCATCGACTGGCGAATGGCGATCCGCCAGTTGGTGGCAAACGTCGTGTAGCCGAGATAGGCGCCGATCATGGCTAGCACCGCTAAGGCATAGACCCAGCTGAACTGGAGGAGAAAAACGCCCATGATCAGCACGAACTCGACCGCGGTCGGCACACCCGTGAGCATGATCATGCGCACGATCGTCTCGATGGCATTGCGGCCGCGCTCGAGGACGCGGGTCAGCCCTCCGGTCTTCCGCTCCAGGTGATACCGAAGCGACAGCCCGTGCAGATGCACGAAGACGTCGTAGGCGAGACGCCGCACCGCATGCATGGCCACGGCGGCGAACAGCGCGTCCCGCGCCTGGGTCATCAGCGCCATCAGAATGCGAAGCGCACCATAAGCGATGGTCAGCCCGATCGCCCCGGCGAAGACGGGCGGCAGCCAATCGATGCCGGCGTCGTGCTTGCCCACGAGCGCGTCCGTGGCGAACTTGAACGAATAGGGCACCGCGATCGTCACGAGTTTCGCGACGATCAAAAGCGCCAGGGCGACGTAGATGCGCAGCTTGAGGTCGAGCCGGCCTGTCGGCCAGATGTAGGGCCACAGATGCTTGAGCGTGCCGAACAGCGAGGCGTTCGCGTCGATCGAAGCCCGGGCCGCAGCGGGCGGCTGGGCCGCTGGAGAAGATGAAGTCAAAGGAGAGATACGGGCAATCCAAGGATGGTTCCCCGGATATAGGCGCTCCTGTGCCCCAGCGCACCCTTGCGGCGCGCTTTATTGCTGCGGCAGCACAAACACCTGACCTGGATAGATCAGCCGCGGATCACGGATCTGTTGGGTGTTGGCTGCATAGATCTGGGTGTAACGCACGCCATGGCCGAGCATGGCGCGGCTGATCCGCCACAGCGAGTCGCCCCGGACGACCTTGGCTGTGACCAATTCAGCGATCACCGTCGGTTCGACAGCCGTGCTGTCGGCCGCGCCTGGGTCGGTCTGCGCATCCGGGGCTGAGACTGCGGCGGTCTGTTTGGCCGGAAGGCTTGGCTGGGGCTCGGTCATCGGATTCAGCGACGCCATGCCATTCGCCGTGGGCGAGCCGGTTGCGCCGTTCGATGCGGCTGAATTCGTCGCTGTCATGGGGCCTCCCGCAGTGGGCGCTCCGGTCGCCGGCGGCTTCGGGCCGCCGAGGGGGGCTGGTCGCCCCGCCGGCGCCGTCACACCGCCGGATGCAAGGTCATTCCCGTTTGCGACAGGTGCAGTCGCGTTGCCGTTTGGCGCCGCCGAACCGTTTGGTGCCGGACGGCTTGGTGCTGGCCTGCTTGGCGACGCGCTGCTTGGCGAGGGCCCGCTTGGCGACGGGCCCCCTGGTGATGAGTTGTTTTGCGCGGACTTGCTTGTTGAGGCGTTGCCGGATGGAAGGTTGCTCGACGAGAGGCTGCCCGACGCGACGCTGCTTGACGGGCTCCCTGATGGCGAGAGGCTGCTTGATGTCGAGGCGGATGGTGGCGGGGCGCCGGTGTTTTTTTTTGCGAGGTCAGTCCGGGAGACGTTGCTCGCAACCTGTGCCGGATAGTCGAACGGCACTTCGGCGCGCGCCACGACATTGCCCGAGGCATCGACCTGATCCACGCGGACCGCATAGTGCCCGGGCTTCATGCCCTTGTTGATCTTCAAAGACCACAGACCCTTCGTGTCTGCCGTGACGGCGGCAACGGCAGCGCCGTTGAGATACACCCGCGACAGGCTGCCCGGCGCGGCCTTGCCGGTCACGTAGAAACTACCCATCGTTTCGATTTCAACGCTGCGAATGACGACCGACGGAGTCGACGGCTGGCTCGCAGATTTGCCCGCGGGCATGGGCATCGGCGTGGATGTGGCATCCGTGGCTCCGCCCGCCACAGGCCCGGACAGGATCGCGGCCGGCTGGTTCGGTTGGATCAACGCCACCATCGGCGCGGTCTTCGGCTGATCTGGCACCGAGACCACGACGCTCTGGGACGACACACTGTCCGTGGCCCCGGGAAGCTTCATCGACAACGCGAGATTGTGCTCGCCGGGTTTCAGGGCCGGCGGCAGCAGGGCGACCTGCCCGCTCGCATCGGCTTTGGCCTGGGCGATCGGCTTCCCGCTATCGAGCAGCACGATGTCGGCATTGGGCGACCCGCGTGCGGCGATAACGCTGTCGCCCGTCGGCTCGACGCGGACGATATCGAAGCTGGGTTTGACCGAGCCATCGTCCGCCTGCACCCCGGGCTTGCTCACTTCACTTGGAGCCGCGGACGTATCCGGCGCGGGCGAGCTGGGATCGGGCGCGGTTTGGGGCTGCGGGGGACGCGTCGGCGTGCCCTCCGCCGTCGCGGACTTTTGCGGCGTAGCGCTCGGAGGCGAGTCGGTGCTCGGGCTGCTCGAAACGGAGGCAGGCGGCGGCGCACCGGGCGGCGCCGGCCCTGCAACCGGCGGAAGGCTGGCCGTGCTCGGAGGTGCGGAGGGTGGCGTAAGCAACACCGGCCCGGGCGCATGGTTCAGCAGCATTCGCCAACTGGACGACGTGGCCAGGAAGAACACCATGATGCATAGGACCACGGCGGCGGCGCTGGCCGCCAACCCTCCGCGGCTTCTGAAGAAGTCCTGCATCCACACACCCTTGCTGTGCCGATACAGTAGCGACTTTGCACGGCCCCCGCCAACGCCAGCTTAGGAAAGGCTTAACGCTAACGTCCTCTGTCCACCGCCATTGCGTCACGGCGAAACCTAGCCAAACGGGAAGAGGGCGCTTGACCGATCGGCCAAGCATTCACCTTCGCCGCAGACCCGAGCTGAATTGGCAGCTAAGGTAACGCTGCTACAGAAGAGCACGGTGTCGGCGTCCCGTATCACGGCCGAACCTTGGCGCACCAAAGGGGAAGACCACTATGAGCATGCCAGGCGGCAGGTCCAGCGCCGATATCGGGACGATTCTGGACCAGGGCAACTGGTCCGGGCTGCAGAAGGTGGTCGCGGGCCTAGCCGCGCTTGCGGTGCTGATCGACGGGATCGACAACCAGCTCATCGGCTTCGCCATTCCCGTGCTCATCAAGGAGTGGCACGTCACCCGCGGCGACTTTGCACCGGTGGTGGCCTGCGGGCTCATCGGCATGGCCATCGGCAGTGTCTTCGCGGGCCGGATCGCCGACCGACTCGGACGTCGCTGGGCGGTGCTCGGAAGCCTGGTCCTCCTCGGCGTCGCCACCTGCCTGATCGGATTTGCCAACGGCCTGTTCGCGCTCGGCGCGTTGCGATTTCTCGCAGGTCTCGGCGTCGGCGGTGCGTTGCCGACCGCCACCACCACCGCGGCCGAGTTTACCCCCGCGCGCCATCGGACCATGGTCGTCACGGCCACGATCACCTGCGTCCCGCTCGGCGGCATGGTGGCGGGTCTCTTCGCCGGTGCCGTCCAGCCGGAATTCGGATGGCGCGCGCTGTTCTGGCTCGGCGGTCTCCTGCCGATCGCGCTCAGCCTCATTCTGTTGCTGACCCTCCCCAAATCGCCGCGCTTTCTGACGCGTCGACCGCATCGTTGGCCCGAACTGGTTGCGCTCCTGGCCCGCATGGCGCGGCCGACGCAACCCGGGACCGCCTTCACCGATGTGACCGAGCAGAAACTTGGGACGCGGCCCGGCGTCGGCGCCCTGTTCGAGGCGAGCCGCACGCGCGACACCCTGGCGTTGTGGGGCTCGTTCTTCTTGTGCCTGCTCGCCGTCTACAGCGCGTTCAGCTGGTTGCCGACCATGCTCGCGGCCCAGGGACTCGACGTCGCGACGGCCGGATCGGGACTGACGGCTTACAATTTTGGCGGCGTCATCGGCGCCATCGGTTGCGCAGCCCTGATCGGGCAATTCGGATCGCGCTGGCCCCAGGTGATCTGCGCGCTCGGCGCTGCGGCCAGCGCCCTTGCGCTCGAGTGGTTCGGCCTGGGCAATTCGAGGGTGATGGTGTTCTGGCTCGGCCTGCATGGTCTCTTCGTCAACGCCGTGCAGTCGACCCTCTATGCGGTGGCGGCGTTCACCTATCCGACCGATATTCGCGCCACGGGAACCGCCACCGCGCTGGCCTTCGGCCGATTGGGCGCCGTGCTTTCCGCCTTCGTGGGAGCAGCCGTGATTTCGGCGGCTGGCCCAAACAGCTATCTCGACGTCCTTGCCTTCGCGATGCTCGGCGCGGCGGTGTTCCTCATCGTTCTCCGGCGCCATATTCCGCCATCGGGAGAGCCCGCGCCCTTGCGGCGTCAGGCGGTGGCGTGAAAGGGAAGCTGCGCCCGTTCCCCTGCGCACCTGGGCTGAGGACAGCCCGAAACAGCACAACCGAAGTACACGGGAAACCATCCCGAACTGGTCGCCTGGCATAACCGCGGCTGCAGCCGCGGTGCGACGGATCGTTAGGCCGGCGGAGTTCCTGCGTGACGGCGGCTTCGACGCGGTTGCCCCGGGAGGGGCAGTGACCTCAGGCCGCCTTGTTCTTGTTGTACACGTCCAGGCAAACGGCAGCGAGCAGCACCAGCCCCTTGATCACCTGCTGGTAGTCGATGCCGATGCCCATGATCGACATGCCATTGTTCATCACGCCGATGATGAAGGCGCCGATCACCACGCCCGTCACCTTGCCCACGCCGCCGGCCGCCGAGGCGCCGCCGATGAAGCAGGCCGCGATCACGTCGAGCTCAAGGCCGGTGCCGCCCTTGGGCGTCGCGGTGTTCAGGCGCGCCGCGTAGATCATGCCTGCGAGACCGGCAAGCACGCCCATGTTGATGAAGGTCAGGAAAGTCAGCCGCTCGGTCTTGATGCCCGACAGTTTTGCCGCCTTGGCGTTGCCGCCCAGCGCGTAGATGCGCCGGCCGATCGTCGTCTTGTTGGTGACGAAGCGGTACAGCATGATCAGCACGAACATGATGATCAGCACATTCGGCAGGCCGCGATAGCCGCTCATCTGATAGGCGAAGGCCAGGAGCACGAGGCCGATGATCCCGTTGCGGAACCAGAACGAGAGCATGGTTTCGCCCACGACGCCGTGCTTGCGCTGGTTCATCATCCTCCTGGCGCTGACGGCGAGGAGGATGATCCACAAGCACGAGCGCTATGTAGATCGACGTATAGGGCCCCGCGAAATTGGCGATGAAGCCTTTCGAGAGAAGCTGGAAGATGTCGGGGAAGGGGCCGACCGAGGCGCCCTGCAGACACCGCCAGCGTCAGCCCGCGGAACACCAGCATCCCGGCGAGGGTGACGATGAAGCTCGGGATCTTGAAATAAGCAACCCAATAGCCCTGCGCCGCGCCGATCAGGCCGCCGACGATGAGGCAGATGATCGTGGCCGCGACGTAGTTGATGGCCGGGATCGCGCCGAGAAACGGCAGGCCGATCGCGGCGAAGTCGAAACCCTTCACCATCAGCACGGCCGCGAGCCCGCCAACGAAGCCGACGATCGACCCGACCGACAGGTCGATATGCCCGGCGACGATGATCAGCAGCATGCCGAGCGCCATCACGACGACGTAGCTGTTCTGAAGGATGATGTTGGTGAGGTTCAGCGGCTGGAACAGCACGCCATGCGTGGTGTACTCGAAGAACAGCATGATCACGAGAAGCGCGATCATCAGCCCGTAGTCGCGGAACGAGCTCTTCTTGAACAGGCCGCGCCAGCCCGGTGCGTCGGGATCGGTCTTCGCGGCCGCGAGAGGATTTGCGGCCGTCTTGGCGTTTTCTTCGGCGGCAACCTGGCTCATCAGTGCAGCTCCTTCGACCGCATGATCGCACGCATGATGGCTTCCTGGGAGGCCTGCTCGCGAGTGAACTCACCCACGAAGCGGCCCTCGTTCATCACATAGATGCGATCGCACATGCCGAGCAGTTCGGGCATTTCGGACGAGATCATCAGCACCCCGCGGCCCTGATCGGCGAGTTCGTTGATGATCGCGTAGATCTCGTATTTCGCGCCAACATCGATGCCGCGGGTCGGCTCGTCGAGAATCAGAACCTGTGGATCGGTGAAGAGCCACTTCGACAGCACGACCTTCTGCTGATTGCCCACCGCGAGAGATTGACGGCCTGCTGCTCCACACCGATAGGAGCGGATGCGCAGCTTGGAGCGGTAGTCGCTCGCGACCACGAATTCCTTGTCGGAATCGATCACCATCGCAGAGGACACACCCGGCAGGTTCGCGAGCGTCGTGTTCTTCGTGATGTTCTCGTCGAGCACGAGGCCGAGTTGCTTCCGGTCCTCGGTCACGTAGGCGATGCCGGCGTCGATGGCCTTGTTGATGGTCGAGACGTCGACGGGCTTGCCGTTGAGCCGGACTTCGCCGCTGATCCCCTGCCCGTAGGATCGGCCGAAGATGCTCATGGCGAGCTCCGTGCGGCCCGAGCCCATGAGGCCGGCGATGCCGACGATCTCGCCCTTGCGGACATTGAAGTTGATGTTCCGGGCGACCAGCCGATCGGCGTGGAGGTGGTGGTGGGCGTTCCAGCCCTTCACCTCGAGCAGCACGTCGCCGATCTTTCGGCGTCCGCGGCGGGAAGCGGTGCGCCATGTCGCGCCCGACCATACCCTGGATGATGCGATCTTCAGTGACGGCACCCGAATGGGCGTCCAGGGTCTCGACCGTCGTACCGTCACGCAGGATGGTGATCTGGTCGGCGACCTTCGAGATCTCGTTCAGCTTGTGGGAGATCAGGATCGACGAGATGCCCTGCTTTTTGAATCCAAGCAGCAGCTGCAGCAGCGAATCCGAATCCTTCTCGCTCAGGCTTGCCGTCGGCTCGTCCAGGATCAGCAGCTTCACCTTCTTCGAGAGCGCCTTTGCAATCTCGACCAACTGCTGTTTGCCGACCCCGATATTGGTGATCAGCGTCTCGGGATTCTCGTCGAGCCCGACCATCGCGAGCAGCTCGCGGGTGCGGGCAAAGGCGCGATCCCAGTCGATCACGCCGAAGGTGGCAGTCTCGTTGCCGAGGAAAATGTTTTCGGCGATCGACAGAAGCGGCACGAGCGCCAGCTCCTGGTGGATGATGATGATGCCGACGTGTTCGCTCTCGGCGATGTCGCGGAACTTGCTGAGGTGGCCCTCGTAGAGGATGTCCCCGTCGTAGGAGCCGTACGGGTATACGCCGCTCAGCACCTTCATCAGTGTCGACTTGCCGGCGCCGTTCTCGCCCACCAGCGCGTGGATTTCGCCCGGCTCGACCTTCAGGTTGACGTTGTCGAGCGCCTTGACGCCCGGAAATGTCTTGGTGATCCCCCGCATCTCGAGGATGGCGCTCATCGGGTCGCTTTCAGTTTCTCAAGTCATCCATTGTCCTCGTCGTCATTGCGAGGAGCGGAGCGACGAAGCAAGCCAGAAAAACCGCATCGAGCGGATTGCTTCGCTGCGCTCGCAATGACGGCGTGCGTTGGCGAAACACATCGCCGGACCCACCGGGCGGCTCTCCGCCGCCCCGTGTTGTCTCGCTCAGTTGCTGGGGAACTGGCTGGCCTTGTAGTAGCCGGAGTCGATCAGAACCGGCTTCCAGTTTTCCTTGGTCACGACGACCGGGGTCAGCAGGTAGGACGGGACGACCTTCTTGCCGTTGTCGTAGGTCTTGGTGTCATTGACCTCGGGCGTCTTGCCGTTCTCCAACGCGTCGATCATGTTGACCGTCACCTTGGCCAGCTCGCGCGTGTCCTTGAAGATCGACGAATACTGCTCGCCCGCGATGATCGACTTGATCGACTGGACCTCCGAGTCCTGGCCCGAGACGATCGGCATCTTCTGCCCGCCCGAGCCGTAGCCGACACCCTTCAGCGACGAGATGATGCCGATCGAAAGACCGTCATAGGGCGACAGCACGGCATCAACCTTCTTGTCGCCGTAGTAGGCCGACAGCAGGTTGTCCATGCGGGCCTGGGCCACGGCCGGATCCCAGCGCAGCGTCGAGACCTTGTCCATGCCCATCTGGCCCGACTGCACGACCAGCTTCTTGCAGTCGATGTAGGGCTGAAGCACCGACATGGCGCCGTTGTAGAAGAAGAACGCGTTGTTGTCGTCCGGCGAGCCGCCGAAGAGCTCGATGTTGAACGGGCCCTTGCCGTCCTTCAAGCCGAGAGCATCGGCGATCGAGGTCGCCTGCTGCACGCCGACCTTGAAGTTGTCGAAGGTCGCGTAATAGTCGACGTTCGGCGAATTGCGGATCAGGCGATCGTAGGCGATGACCTTGACGCCTCGGTCGTGCGCCTTCTGGAGCACGTCGGTCAGCGTCGTGCCGTCGATGGCGGCGATGACCAGTACCTTGGCGCCCTTCGTCACCATGTTCTCGACTTGGGCCAACTGGTTCGGGATGTCATCGTCGGCGTACTGCAGGTCCGGGTTGTAGCCCTTCGCCTTGAGCTGCGCGACGATGTTGTTGCCGTCGTCGATCCAGCGCGCCGAAGACTTCGTCGGCATGGCCACGCCGATCATGTCGCCCGCTGCCGCAAAGGCCGGAGCGGCCGTCAGTGTTGCCAGCGCCGTCGCGCCGAGCACGAGGCCGGTAAACATCCGTTTCGTGATCATTCAGTTTATCTCCCAGGGGTCCGCGGGCGTTCCGCACCTGTCATGGCGGCCGCACGTTCTCGTTGTTGTCTTTGGCGGAAGTGGTCCGGTCTTTTCCCTGCGCGCCAAATCTCCGCAGGTCAAGATGGCTCCCGAACTCCATGCAAAGAGGTCAGGCCGGTTAGTCTGACTTTTGAAGATTTCCCGGAAATCTGTCAAATGACTTCCGGCAGATCGGGCGTGTCCGCCGCAATATAATTAAGGTCGCCAGGGGCCGCCCCGGCGAGCCCGGATGCGCGCTCCGTGCCGCAAGGAGGATCACTCATGCCCCATACCGTTGCCGTGATCGGCCTCGGCAAGATCGCCCAGGACCAGCATCTCCCGGTTATCGCCAAGAATTCGGATTTTCGGCTTGCGGCCACGGTAAGCCAGCGGGGGTTGAACGAGCCAGGCGTACCGTCTTTTCACACACCCGAGGAGCTCTACCGATCCGGGACCGCTGTCGATTGCGTTTCGATCTGCACGCCGCCGAGCGTCCGCTACGCCGTAGCCCGCGCCGCCATCGATGCCGGGAAGCACGTGCTGCTCGAAAAGCCACCGTTCCCGACGACGCTCGAGCTCGTCGAACTCGCCCGCCACGCCGCCGAAAAAGGCCGGGTGATCTTCACGACCTGGCATTCGCAGTACAATGCAGCGGTCGACGAGGCGCGACAGCGCCTTGCCGGGAAAAAGCTGCGCCGTTTGGCCATCACCTGGAAAGAGGACGTGCGGCGCTGGCATCCAGGGCAGGCCTGGATCTGGCAGCAGGGCGGCTTCGGCGTCTTCGACCCCGGCATCAATGCGCTATCGATTCTCTCCCGGATCATGCCGGAACCGGTTTTCGTCAGAAGCGCGGACCTTACCTATCCCAGCAACAAGGACATGCCGATCGCAGCCAGCCTGGTCTTTGCAAGCGCCGCCGAGGCAGGTGACGGAGGCGGCCTGACAGCCGAATTCGACTGGCGCCAGGAAGGCGAGCAGAGCTGGAACTTCGCGATCGAGACCGCGGATGGACAGGTCCTCGATCTCACCAACGGTGGCGCCCGTCTCGCGGTCGACGGACGTGTCGTGGTGGATGAAAAGCCGGAAGAATACGAGAAGATCTACGCCCGGTTCGCGGACCTGCTGGCCGAGGGTGAAAGTCTGGTCGACGCGACACCGTTTCAGCTCGTCGCGGATGCATTCATGGTCGGGCGGCGCGAGGTGACCGACGCCTTCGAGGACTGAAGCACGACTTTACACCCCGATCTTCATGCTGAGCCGTCGCCGAAGGCGGCGAGTCGAAGCACGCAGATCGTGCGTGCTTCGAGTGAGCGCTTCACGCCAGCTCAGGATGGCGAGGTGCTTTGCGTTAAGCCATGCGTGCCGGCGTGAAGGCCGAAAGGAATTGCGTCAGCACCTCCACCGCAACACCCGCGTCTTCGGGCGTGACCGATTCCGCCGGATTGTGACTGATCCCCCCCGCGCAGCGTACGAACAACATGCTGATCGGACAAAGCGCCGTCATCGCAAGACCATCGTGGCCGGCGCCGCTCGGTAGGCGTAGTGGCTTGATGCCGGTCTCGACGACCGCCCGCTCCAGGCCGGCCATGAGTTCAGGCGCACAGGGCGCGGCCGGCTCGTCGTAGGTGATCGCCAAGACGATGCTGACGCCCCGGCGAGCGGTGATCTCATCGCAAGTCTGCCGGAGCACGGCAAGGGCTGCACGCCGTGCCTCGTCCTTCGAGCTGCGAACGTCCAAGGTAAAGGACGTTCGGCCGGGAATGACATTGACCGCACCCGGCCGGACCTCGACCCAGCCCACGGTAGCCACCAGATCCGGCGTCGTCTTTGCGACGCGCTCGATCGCGAGCGCCATCTCGGCCGCGGCGAGGAACGCATCATGGCGCATATGCATCGGCACGGTGCCGGCATGGCCCGCGGTGCCCTCGACCGTCACATGCAGGCGGGTTGCGCCGCTGATGGCTGTGACGATGCCCACGGGCAGGTCGGCCCCCTCCAACACCGGACCCTGCTCGATATGCACCTCGACGTAGCCGAGTGTATCTTCGCGGCGGCGCGCCAGGCCCGGAAGCGCGTCGGCACTGCCGCCAAACGCCGCGAGCGCTTCCCGCATCGTCACGCCGCTCTCGTCCGCGAGGTCGAGGCTCGCGGGGTCGACGCCGCCGGCAAGCGCGCGGCTGCCGGTCAGCGTTGCGGGAAACCGCACGCCCTCCTCGTCGCCGAAGGCCACCACCTCGACCGCGTACGGCAGCCGCAGCTTGTGTTTCGCGAGGCGGCAGACGGCCTCGATGGCGACGACGACGCCGAGGTTGCCATCGAAGCGGCCGGCGTTGCGGATCGTGTCGATATGCGAGCCGAGGATCAAGGTCCCAGCCTTAGGGTCGGAGCCCTCGTACCGCCCGATAACGCTGCCGGCCGCGTCTTGGTGCGCCGTCATGCCGGCCTGCTCCATCCAGCGCCGGACAAGGGCGGTCGCGGCCTTGTGTTCAGGTGTGAGGTAAAGGCGCGTGAGGGCGTCCGGCTCGCTCGAAATCCGGGCAAGCTCATCGAGGCGCGCCATCACGGCGGCACCGGTGGTGGACGACAAGTCGGTCATCCGCCGTGGATCCTCCCGCTCACGATCGCTTCGACCCCGCGAGCGGCAGGCCCTGCAGCCGCAACAGCGCGATGCGCTCGATCTGGCGAAGCGCCTCCGCCCGTTCCTGCTCGCGGTCATGAGCGAGGCGGGTCTCGAAGGCCGTCAAGATGTCGGCCTTGTCGAGCCCCTTCACGGCGATGATGAACGGAAAGCCGAACTTGTCGCGGTAGGCGCCATTCAGGGCAGTGAAGCGCGCCAGATCGTCGGGACTGAGCCGGTCGAGCCCTGCTGAAGCCTGCTCGCCGCTCGAGGCCGGCGTCAGATCTCCAGCCAGAGCGAGGCGGCCGGCGAGGTCGGGGTGCGCCCCGATGAGGGCATCCTGTTCGGCCGGCGACAGCGCGCGCATCGCGGTGACCAGCGCCGCGTGCAGGCCTTCGGCCGTAGCCACATCGGCGCTCAGCCCGGTGGCGTAGGCCCCCGCAGCAACCGCCGGCGTATGCTCGAAGACGTTGCCGAACAGTTCCCCGAACAGCGCCGCCCCCATCTCGGCTCGGCTCGAACCCGCCTTCGGGCGGGTGCCGGTGCAGCCAGTGACGCGCGATGTCGAGCCGGGTCGCCACCCAGGCGTCAGCATGCTGCCCGACGTAGTCGAGGAAGCGCTCGAGCGCCGCGGCTCGGCCGGGACGTCCGACCAGACGGCAATGCAGGCCGACCGACATCATGCCGGCCCGACCCTCGCCGCCTTCGCGGTAGAGCACGTCGAAGCTGTCCTTCAGGTAGCTGAAGAACTGGTCGCCGCTGTTGAACCCTTGGGGCGTCGCGAAGCGCATGTCGTTGGCGTCAAGCGTGTAGGGCACGATCAGCTGTTGGCGTCCGCCGATGCGCTGCCAGTAGGGCAACTCATCCGCATAGGTATCGGCCAGATAGAGGAAGCCGCCCTCCTCGGCCCCGATCTTCAGCGTGTTTTCCGAGGTGCGGCCCTGATAGAGGCCGAGCGGCCGGGTGCCGGCGACGGCGGCGTGCAGGCGAACCGCTTCGTCGATGTCGGCCTTCTCGGCCGCATAGGAATGGTTGCGGTAGTCGATCCATTTCAGACCGTGGCTGGCGATCTCCCAGCCCGCTTCGTTCATGGCCGACACCGCCTCGGGATGGCGCGCCATGGCGCTGGCCACGCCATAGACGGTGACCGGCATGTTGCGGGCCGTGAACATCCGCCACAGCCGCCAGAAGCCCACCCGAGAGCCGTATTCGTAGATCGACTCCATGTTGACGTGGCGCTGGCCCGGCCATGGCGCCGCTCCGACGATCTCCGAGAGGAAGGCCTCCGAGGCGGCGTCGCCATGCAGGATGTTGTTCTCGCCGCCTTCCTCGTAGTTGATGACGAACTGCACGGCGACGCGCGCGCCGCCCGGCCAATCTGCGGCGGGCGGGTTGCGCCCGTAACCGACCATGTCGCGCGGGTAGGGCTGGTCGAGGTCGAACACGGTTCAGCTCCCCCGGTAGGTCGAGAAGCTCCACGGTGAGACCAGGAGCGGCACATGGTAGTGGCCAGCGGGATCGGCGATGCCGAAGCGGAGCGGCACCACATCGACGAAGGCTGGCTCCGGGATCGCGATGCCGAGGGCCCGAAAATAGTCGCCGGCGTGGAACTCGATCTCGTAGGTCCCGACCGCGAACTCTTCGCCGGCAAGCAGCGGCTGGTCGGTGCGCCCGTCCGCGTTGGTGACCACCCGCTTGAGCATCGTCCGTGCCCCGTCTGGCCCGATCCGGGTGAGCGTCAACGCGACGGACGCAGCAGGCCGGCCGTGCGCGGTGTCGAGGACATGGGTGGACAGGCGCGCCATGTGCTGCTCCGCGAGGAACCGGACGGGCCGGAATCGTCCGGGAGAATCACGATTGCGCGGCATTGCGCAACCCGCATGTGATCGAACATGGTCATTGAGCGGAGGAGCAGGTCGCCGCTACAACAACAGGCCGACCTGTTTGGTAACACCACCTGCGTCATGCTGAGCCGGGTGAAAAGCACCCGAGTCGAAGCACGCACAGGCTCTGCGTTCTTCGACTCAGCCGCTTCGCGGCTGGCTCAGAATGATGAAGGTGCTAGCAACCGCGGCCGAGCACGCCTGCCGCCCGGAAGATCCCATGCCGAAGCCGATCCTCATCCTCAACGGACCGAACCTGAACCTGCTCGGCAAGCGCCAGCCGGAGATCTACGGCCACGAGACGCTGGCCGACGTCGAGGCGCGCTGCCGGGCGTTGGCCGGCGAGCTCGGAGTTGCCATTGAATTCCGCCAGAGCAACGCCGAGCATCAGCTGATCGACTGGATTCACGCGGCCAGGGAAAGCGCGGCGGGGATCGTCATCAATCCGGCGGCCTACACCCACACCTCCGTCGCCATCATGGACGCGCTAAAGATGTGCGATTGTCCGATCGTCGAGGTGCACATCTCGAATGTGCACCAGCGCGAGCCCTTCCGGCACCACTCCTACGTGTCGCTGGCGGCCACCGGCGTCATCGCGGGGCTCGGCACCCAAGGGTATCTCCTCGCGCTGCGGCACCTGGCCTATCTGCTGACCGGCAGTGCGGAATAGCCGGAGCCGCATCGCCGACCTCGGATCGAGGTGAAGTTCAGGCTTCACCGAGCGGGAGGATAGCGCCCGTCCGCGCCTCGATGGCTTTGACCACCGCGATCATGTCGCTCGAGCTGTGGCCGAGATACAGCGTTTCCCCGTAAAGGGCGTGGCAGATGTCCAGCAGCGGCGACGCAACACCCCTGTCGCGCGCTGCCTCGGCAATCAGCCGGTTGTTTTTCAGCACGTCGGAGATTGCCGCGTGGGCGGCGAAGTCGTGCGCGACCAGCTTCGCCGTCTTTCCGCGCGAGACGTCGCTCGCCATCGGGCCTGCATCGAGCACCGCCCTGAACTGATCGAGGTCGAGACCGTGACGCTCGGCAAAATGCATGGCCTCCGCAAGGCCGGTGACCATCGTGATCAGGAACAGGTTGACCGCGAGCTTCATGAGAAGCGCGCCGGGAACTGCCCCGCAGAGCCGCGCCTCCTTGCACAGCGGATCGAGGAGCGGGCGAACCGCCGCCACGGCATCCGCCTCGCCGGCCAACATGACGACGAGTTGGCCGGCTTCGGCGGGTTTGCGGGATCCGGATACCGGCGCCTCGACGTACCGTCCACCGGCGGCCCGGATGTCGGACGCGAGCGCGAGCGACGCCGCCGGGGCGATCGTGCCCATTTGGACGATCGTGCGATCTTTGACGCGGGTCGCGAAAGCCGGGCCTCGACGCTCGAGTACCGCGTCGACCGCTTGTTCGTCGGCCAGCATCAGCAGGACGATGGTGGCACGGGCAAAAACCTCGTCGATGCTCGCCGCGAACGCCGCGCCAGCCTCAATCACGCCCCTGGCCTTCGCCTGAGACCTGTTCCACACCAGGAGCGGTGTTCCGGCTCTCACCAGGTTGAGCGCCATGGGTTCGCCCATCGCACCGAGCCCGATAAAGCCGACCGGTTGTGCGTCTCTCATCGACGAATCTCGCTTCATTCCAGTCTGACAACCTGCCATTCGGCCGAGGTGGCGCCTAAGCTCCGGCAGCCGGAATCAGGCCGTGACGGAGCATCACGGCTTCCATGCGCTGAGGATCGGGTGGTCCCCCGGCGACCAGCGCCGCCATGTCTCTGAAATAACCCGAGCCGAGCACGCCTGGCGTCAGAATGACGAGGCAGCTTGCAGGCTCCTGCGTTTCGTTGCGAAAGCTGTGGACGATGCCGCGCCGGATGAACTGGCTTTGGCCGGGCTCCAGGCCGACGTCGTGGCCATCCATCCGGAAGGTCAGGCGACCCGACAGGCCGTACACCGTCTCATCCCAGCTCTCATGATAGTGGGCCACGGGCATGCGCGCATTCGGCTGCACCGTCATTTCGAACAGGTCGAGACTGCCGCCGCTGCTCTCCTTCGTATGAAAGAACCGCAACTCGAGACCGCCGATGCGAATCGTTTCCATAGCTGTTCCCACCGTCGACCGGTTGTGTGATGGTCAGCAGTGTGGGCTTGTCGGAAAAAATCGTCCACACGCGTGCAGCCGCCCCGCGCTCTCCAGCCGCGGAATCGCCACCGCGCATCGATCCTTGATTTCGCCTCGAAACTGAGGCATGGAACCGCAGCTTGCGGAGGACCAGTCCCCGCTTTTTGTTTTTCGGGGACTCCGATGAAGGTTCGCAATTCGCTGAAATCGCTGCGCGGGCGTCACCGCGACAACCAGCTCGTGCGCCGCAAGGGCCGGGTCTACATCATCAACAAGACGCAGAAGCGCTACAAGGCCCGCCAGGGCTGAGAGCGCGCGCCGCCTCGCAGCGGCATCTGTCACACAAAGCCGGCCGTGCGAGCGGGCCGGCTTTTTCTATGGGCGGAGCTGACGGTCCTTCCCGGCACCCCAGGCTGCGGCCGCGCAGCCGACGCCCAGCAACAGCACCGGAATGGCGGTCGCCTGCGGGCGGCCGGTCATGGTGAAGATCAGGCCCATCACGAGAGGGCCGAAGGCGGCGAGCGTGTAGCCGACGCTCTGCGCCATGCTCGACAGCCGGGCCGCGGTCGCGGCGTCGGGCGACCGCAGGACGATCACCGTCAGGGCGACCGCGACCAGACCGCCCTGCCCCAGGCCCTGCAGGCCCGACCACAACCAGACCGTCGGCAGCGGCATGAAGATGCTGCCCAGAAATCCGACGATCGCCAGGGCGACGAGGCTGAGGCTCACGGCGCGCTGATCGCGCCCTCGCGTGGCAAGCGGCGGCGCCACGAGCGAGGACACCGTCTGCATAATGACGCAGACAGAACACCACGTAGCCTGCGACAGCCGGGTCGAGGCCCCGCGCCCGCAAGAGCGGCGCGAACCAGCCGAAGGTCGAGTAGGCCGACGCCGACTGCAGGCCCATGAACAAGCGTGACCTGCCAGGCCAGCGGTTCGCGCCAAAGCGAGCGGCCGATCTTGCGGGACGCGGCGGTCGGCGCTGGCGGAGAAAGCGCCTGAGGGACCCAGAACAAGGCAACGACCAAGGCCGGCAGACCCCAAACCGCGAGCGCACCGGCCCAGGCGCCGCCGAGCGCCCGCTCGATCGGCACGGTCAGCGCCGCCGCTGCCGCGGCCCCGGCGCAGAGCGCCATGCTGTAGAGGCCGGTCATGATCGCGACGTGATCGGGAAAGTCGCGCTTGACGAGCCCGGGCAGCAGCACGTTCACCACCGCGATCGAGGCGCCCGACAGACCGAACCGGCCAACAGCGCCGGCACGGTACCGAACCCTCGCAGCGCGGTTCCTGCGGCCAGGGCGAGCAGCAGGGCGAAGATGACCCGCTCCGCCCCGAACCGGCGCGCGAGCGCCGGCGCTGTCGTGGCAAAAAGGCCGAGGCATAGAACCGGCGCCGTGGTCATCACACTGGCCACCGTCGGGGTCGCGCCCGTGGCCTGGCGGATTTCCGGCATGACCGCAGCGAGGCTCGAGAAGAGCGGCCGGAGATTGAGCGAGACAAGAACGAGGGCGGCCGCGAGCGCGAGACGGCCAGGGCCCGCCCCGCGCGACGTCTGCGGCGGTGGCGCCGTCGCGTCGGGGTCGAGCACCGATCCCGCGAGTTCCTGCGCGTAGGGGTCGGCCGGCGCGGCGGTTCGGTCGGAGTCCATCGGGTCAGACCTGAACCGGCGAGGGTGCGGGTGACGTCTGCGTCAGGGCGATGCCGGCGGAAGCCGCCATGATCGCCGCAATGGCCGCCCCCTGCAGGGCCGTGATCTTCTGGCCGAGGATGACGAACCCGAACAGCGCCCCGACCGCAGGCTCGAGACTCATCAGGATACCGAACACCCGCGTCGGCAGGCTGCGCATCGCGACGAGGTCCAGCACGTAGGGCAGACTGCCCGAGACCAGCGCGATGGTGAGCCCCAGCAGCAACACGTCGCCGCGCAAAAGGTCGGTGCCGGCGCGTGCCACGCCGAAGGGCAGCACGACGAGGGCAGCAATCGCGACGCCGATCGCGGCCGTGATGTGGCTCGGCAAGGCAGAGCCTGTTTTCTGGCCGCACACGATGTAGCCGGCCCAGCAGGAGGCCGACAGCAGCGCGAAGGCTACTCCGACCGGGTCGAGACCCGCTGACAGGCCCCTCAACGGCATCAGGAGGAAAATCCCGATCCCGGCCAAGACGGCCCAGACGAAATCCAGTCGCCGGCGCGACGTCGCGATCGCAAGCCCCAATGGCCCCAGAAACTCGAGCGCGACCGTCACCCCGAGCGGGATGGTGCGCAGCGCCATGAAGAAGAACAGGTTCAGGCCAGCAAGTCCGAGGCCGTAGCCCAACAGGAGCCAGCGAAGCCGCCCGTCGATCGGAACGCGCCAGGGGCGGAACACCACCGCGAGCATCACGGCCGCCATGCCGAGCCGCAGCGCGGACGCGCCCTGGGCGCCGACGATGTCGAACATCGGCTTCGCGATGGTGGCGCCGAGCTGAAAGCCGCAAAGGGATAGGGACAGGAAGAGATAGGGAAGGGCGCGCCCGAGCGCCCCTGCCCGGACACGATCGATCACGCTGTGCTCCGGTGCCGATCCAGGACCGGTTCGGGATGCGATTACAACGTGCCGCCTGCGCCCGCAATACGCCTAAGAACTGGGCACAGATCTATCTCGCGAACAGGGATCGCGGAATCCCGGACCCGTCGATGAACTCGAGACCTCCGGCCCGATTCAGCGTGTGCATCAGGCTTCCCGGCCACAGCGGGCCCGCGCCAAGGATGGCCTCGACCTTCTGGTCGAAGCCGTCGCGGTCGAGCCGCAGCACGCGGGCGAGCCCGAGTGCTGCGCCGTAGGCCGTCCTGCAATCCTGCACAGGACGCCAGAGAACGCCGTCGCGTTCGACCAGACGGCCAGCCGGCCGCGCCGACGCATTGTCGATCAGCACCGGATTTTTCGGGTGCGGCTCCCAGGGACCGCGGAAATCCGGCGCCGACCACAGGTGCAAGGCGTCGGAGGACGACAGTTCCGTCCCGCGAACGGTCGCGAACAGCCACCAGCGCCCCGCATGCTCGACCAGAGTCGAATCGCTCGCCGCAACGCCGGCGATCAACGTGGCTTCCTTGACCCAGCCGGTCGGAAATTTCGTGGCCCTGAACAGGTCCACGGTGTGCGCCGTACAGCTTTCTGGGATCATCCACACATCGCCGTCGCGTTCGAACACGAACGGATAAGACAGGTGGTACGGCAATTCGAGCACGGGCTCAGGCACGCCGTCGGGACCATCCGGACCGAACGGCACGCTCGAAATGATGCCCTTCCCCGTCGCGTAGGGATATTCCTCGACGAACAGGTGAACCCGGCCGCCGTGGGCGATCGGAAACGGGTCGGCGTAGAAGCGCTTGCCGTCGTCGGGCAACGTCGTCCAGCCGCCGGGTGGATGACGGCGCAGATCGAACAGGTCTGGCCCGTCGAGCCGGCGCCAGCCGACGCGCCAATTCGGATCAGGCAACCGGAGCCGGCGAACCCGCTCTGCGGCCGCCGAAAGGAGCTTTCGCCCGACCGCGAACCCCAGGTCGAGAGGTCCGAAATCGGAGCTTGCCGTTTGTGCGTCGGTATCCGACAGAGGCCAGGCGGTGGGTGCGCCATCGAGCGCAGCCCGGATCAGCGTTCCGGTCCGCGTCAACGCGTCGGCGAAGGACGCCCGAAGCCGCCCGGGCAGTTCCGTGCCGAGCCTGCCAGCCGCGACCGGGTGCTCGCCCTCTCGCAGCTCGGCAAGAGGGCTTCGCCCAGCTCGGAGCGCCCCAAACAGTGGCGCCTCGCCTGGCGCACCGTCGTAAAGCAGGCGCCACACACGGCCCGTTCCAGTGGCCGCGTTCCCGGCGAGATCGATGACGAGATCGGGCGGCCCGGAGAGGTTCGGGCGACCGCGCAAGCCGTCCGGCGCGGGGGATGCGGCATCCTCACCTGGCCGGCCATGAACCATACTTTCGAAGTGAAAGAACCGTTCGGCATTGCGGGGCAGCGGCGCCGGTGCGGGGCAATCCTGCACCTCGACCGTCCAGCCCGGGCGAGCTTCGAGCCGTCCCACCAGATCGACCTGCCAGCGCCGCGTCGCCGCAAGGTCGAGCCGCAGTTGCAGATGCATGGAATTCTCAGGCCCGAGTGGTTGGCGGACAGGTTGCTCGGCGGCCGGTTCCTTTTTCGTGAAGGACGGCGAGCATTGTCAGGCGTCGGCCAAGGCAGTCTCGGTCACCACCTTCTTGGCGCGCGGGATCGAGGCCGGGCTCATCGACAGTTCCGTCACGCCCATGTCCAGGAAGATCGGGATGAGGTCGGGGCGGGCGGCGGCCTCGCCGCACACGCCGACCCAAATGCCTTCGCGCCTTGGCAGCGTCGCAGATGAGCCGAACGGCCGCGAGCACCGCCGGGATGGTCGGCGCGGTTGAGGTCCGCCACGCGCGGGTTGAGGCGGTCGGCCGCCATGATGTATTGGGTCAGGTCGTTGGTGCCGATCGAGAAGAAGGTCACGTGCTTGGCCAAGTCGGCCGCCAGCAGTGCCGCGGCCGGCGTTTCCATCATGATGCCGAGATCGGGGTCGCCATACGCGACGCCGTCGGCGTCAAGCTCGCCACGGCATTCGGCCAGCAGCGCCTTCACTCGCAGCACCTCGTCGGCATTGGTGACCATCGGCACCATGATCTTGACGTTGCCCTGGGTCGCGGCGCGGAGCAGCGCCTTGAGCTGAGGCTTGAACACGTCCGGCCGGTCGAGGCACATGCGCACGCCGCGCCAGCCGAGGAACGGGTTCTCCTCGTGCGGGAACTCGATGCCCGCCACGGGCTTGTCGCCGCCGATGTCGAGCGTGCGCACGATCACCGGCCTCGGCGCGAAGGCCTGCGCCAGTTCGGCATAGATCGCCGTCTGCTCGTCTTCGCTCGGCAAGCGTCTTGCGCTCCATGAACAGAAGCTCGGTGCGGAACAGGCCGACGCCCATGGCGCCGGCCTTGAGGGCCGGCTCGATCTCCTTGAGCGAGCCGAGGTTGGCGGCGACCTCGATCGCCTGGCCCGTCCGGGTCACAGGCTTCAGCGCGCGATAGGCGTCGAGCGCGTCGCGCTCGCGGGCCTCCGCTTCGATGCGGGCGCGCAGCGTGCTCTCGACGTCGGCCTCGGGATCGAGCCAGACCTCGCCCGTCTTGCCATCGAGCCCCACGGTCCTCGCGGTGCGCAACGCCTCCGAATCGGCGCGCCAGAGCCGAGCACGGCCGGGATGCCGTGCGTGCGCGCCATGATGGCGACGTGCGAGGTCGCGGCGCCCCTGGTGCAGAGGATGCCTGCAATCGCGTTCAACGGCGCCTTGGCGAAGTCCCAGGCCGAGATCTCTTCGGCAACCAGGATCGCACCCGGCGGCGAACTCGGCGAGATCCACGTCCCTCTTGCCGAGCAGAGTCAGAGCGAGGGCCCGAACCACGCCGCGGACATCCTCGGCGCGCGCGCGGATATAGTCGTTGTCGACTCGCTTCGAAAGCCTGGGCGAGTTCGTGCCCGGCCTTCATCGTGGCGGTCACGGCATCGACGCCGGCGCGGATCTCCGTCTCGATCGCGCCGATCAATTCCGCATCGCGCGCCACCTCGATCAGCGCCTCGATGATCTGGATGTCCTGCGGCGACGACGCCGGGCTTGAGCTTGCTGTCGATCAGGCTCGCCGTGGTGGCATCGAGGCCCCGGCGCAACGTCTCGAGTTCCGCGTCGAGATCGCCGGCGGCGACGCGCCGGTTGGGTGCGCTCAAGCACTTCCGGGAAGAAGCCGAAGACGGGACCGATGGCAGCGCCTTCACTGGCGCCGATCCCGGCGGCACCCGTACGCGCGGCATTCGGCCGCGTGAAGCTGGCGGACGCCTCCCCTGCCGCGAGCGGCGCCGTCCCGGCAAGATCGACGCCGGCGTCCGGCGTCTGCATGAAGGTCACGAGGGCACGAAAGCGCCTCTTCGGCGTCGGCGCCGTCGGCCCGCACCGTCACGGTCTCGTCCTGCTTCAAGGCGAGCAGCATGAGCTTCACCGAGCTTTTCGCGTTGGCGCGCATCTCACCGCGGCGAACTTCGACGTCGGAGACGAAGGTCTTGGCAAGCTTGACGAACTGCGTCGCCGGGCGGGCATGCAGTCCATCCTTCACGCGCACGACGGTGGAACGTTCGATCATGACAATAGCTTCCGTGGTCTTTGCCGAGCTCCCAATGGACGGCCGGCGCTCCCGCCAGAGGCGTCCGAGAAGCAACGCTGGATGCGGACCGCGGTTCTCCAGCAGATCGCGCCTAGCAGCGACCTAGGCGGTGATGGTTATGGCGGCACCCGGCTTCAGCGCATCCCCAAGCGCGCTCGTGGCGACGGATGTCACGTTGAGCTCCCCCGGCCGACCCGCCGCTGTCGCCCCGTCGAAATTGATGACGACATGTCCCATGTCGCCGATCTTGTTCCACGCCAGCCCGCCGATCGCGGTGAGCTTCGCCGTCACGGATCCGATCGCAAGTTCGGCGCCGATCGGCGGGGGCTCCGGTGTCGGCCCCTCGGCCACCCGATGGAGCACCGAGACCTCGGCCAGCTCCGGCGGCGAGCCATCCGCGAACAGGATCAGCATGCCGCCGTCGATGAGGTCGGCCACATCCGGGCCGACCTGCGTGATGACCGTGCGATAGTAGGTCGTCATTGGCTCACATCACGAACAGCGAGAAGATCCAGGCGATCACCACCGAGACCGGCCCCATGACCTGCCGACTGAGCAGGACGGCCGGCACGCCGATCTCGATCGTTTTGGGCTTGGCTTCGCCAAGCGCCAGTCCCACGGGCACGAAGTCGCAGCCGACCTGCGTGTTGTAGGCAAACAGCGCCGGCAGCGCCATAGCGGGCGCGATCGTGCCGTTCTGGATCTGCGGCCCGATGATGGCGACGCCGATCACCTGGGCGATGACCGCGCCCGGCCCGAGGATGGGCGACAGGAACGGCAGGCCGCAGATGAGCCGAGATCACCAGCAGGCCGACGATGTTGTTGGCGAGCGGACCCATCGGCTGGGCGATGACGTCGCCGATGCCGGTGTAGAGGATGATGCCGATCAGCATGGTCACGAAGGCCATGAAGGGCAGCACGTTGCGCACGACCTGATCGATGGTGCGTCGGCCGGCGTTGAAGAAGATGCCGACCACGCGGCCCATGACGCGCCCGATCGAGGCGATCAGGTTGATGAAACCGCCGCCACCTTCCTCGGGAATGACTTCCCGCTGCGCTGGAGCTGGCGCTCGCACCGTGGAGGCAGCGCCCGCAACGGTCGGCGCCGCCGAGCCGTCGGCAAATTGGATGTTCGCGTCCTTCACGCCCGAGACGTAGATGTCCTCGGTGATGAACTGCGCGAGCGGACCGGACTGGCCAACCGGCGTCAGGTTGACGGTCGGGATGCGCTTGCGCGGATAGACGCCGCATCGGGCGGTGCCGCCGCAATCGACGACCACGCAGGCCATCTCGCTTTCCGGCGGCGGCTGGCGAAAGCCGTCGACCGCGATACCGCCGGTCATCTCGGCAATGCGTTTGGCGATGGCGGGAATGCCGCCGCCGGTGACCGCGACGATCTTGTCGCGCTGGCTGGTCGGCTCGATGGTGAGCGGTCCGCCCCAGCCGCCGGGGCCGGGGCTGATCGGTGACGGCTTTATACTTGGTTTCGGCGAGCGCCATGGTGAAATCCTCCCCCGTTTTCTTGTTAGAGTTCCACGCCCTGGCGGCGGGCCATGAATGCGGTGATGCGTTCGGTGACGATGCCCTTGAGCAGGATCACGATCAGGCCGACGATGAAGTACCAGATGGCCAGTTTGACGTGATAGCCTTGCGGAATGACGCCGCGCTTCTCGAGGTCGAGCAGCGCGACGAGGACGCCGCCCCAGACGAAATATTCGCCGGCGTTGGCGTGCGGGAAGAGGCCGAGGATCGGGTGCACGAAGCTCACGGCCGAGTCATAGAAGGCAGGCTTGTGCTTCTCCTCGAGAAAGGTGCCGAACGTGTAGGCCATCGGATTGGTGAGGAAGAACACCGAGAGCACGGGCAGCACGGTGTAGCGGGTGAGCGCGACCTTCGCCCATGCTCTGCGCGAAGCCGTGGACCCGCTCCTCGCCGATCAGGCCCGTTAGCGCGTAGAAGGCCGTCATCAGCACGACGAGTGTCGGAATGATGCCGGTGACGAAGCCGACGAACACCTCGCCGCCCTTCTGGAACATGCCGATGAAGTACGTGCCGGCGTGCCCGAGCCAGCCGAGCTGGTCGGCGTTCGGCTTCAGGTTCTTCACCTCGTTCTGATATTGCTGCAGCGCGTCGGCAGAATTGGCCGGGCGCGTTCTGCGATGCATCCTGGATCAGGATGATCGGACGTGCCGCGTCACCCAGCATCGACGTGTCGGCATGCAGGCCGCCGGCAAGCATGTGCGCCGCCTGATCGGCGGTGATCGCCGCGAGCGCCGCGCCGTGCCCGAGCCAATCGGCCGCATGGGCCGCCATCATCATCATTCCCATTCCCCAGTCCTCCCTAACTCAACGCCGGTTCGATCCGGCTCTATGCGGCGGCGGCTCCAGACGATTTCCCCACCGCTTTGTCGATTTGCGCAATCGCCATTGCCAGTGCCTTGCTGGCGCCGGTATCGCCGAATGGCGAACGCGCCCGAAGGCTGTCGAGCGGACAGCCTTCAAGCTCTGGCTTTGCTCTGAATTTGGCAAACACGCTTCGCCCTTGCATCACGGCCAGGCGGCGAACGATCCGATCTGGACCTACGACGAGCAGCAGGATCACGCCGCGGCCGAGGGTCGACTTGGCGTTGCCGGCGCCGACGAATCCGTCAGACCACCGCGACGCCACGTCACCCATCATGGCGCGATAATGGCGCATCTGGAAATAGGTGCCGACCGCCTGAAGGGCCCAGGCCGCCACGAGTGCGATCAGCGCAATCTGCCACAACGGCATGGGTCCCTCCCGGGCTGTTACATTCTTGTTATGTTTGCACCGAGAGAACATTTGTTCATTCGGATGTCAATATGTTCAGTTGGCGAGTCCTAAAGAGCCAGTCTGCATTCCAGCACAGCGCTTTCCCCCGTCAAGCGAAAGCTGGACTCAAATCCGATTGCGGGACGGGTGCGGCGCGCGTGCAACCAACAAGGGCGACCTGTGAAGTGCTGCAGCTCCCGTGATAAGCGACACAGATGTCCGTCTCGCCCGTCGATCTTCTGCAGCGCCTGATCCGTTGTCCGTCCGTGACGCCGACCGAAGGCGGTGCGCTGAACCTTCTTGACGATCTCCTCGCTGGCGCCGGATTCTGCACTGCGCTGCCGACGTTCTCGGAGCCTGGAACACCAGACGTCACCAATCTCTACGCCCGTTTCGGGACCGCGGCGCCGTGTCTCGTGTTTGCCGGGCATACGGATGTGGTGCCGCCAGGCGATCCCGCCGCCTGGCGCTTCGATCCGTTCGCGGGCGAGATCGCCGATGGGATGATCTATGGCCGCGGTGCGTGTGACATGAAAGGCGGCATCGCGGCGGCGGTCGCGGCGGTGCTGGATCACCTCGCCGCCTTTGGTCCGCCTGCCGGTTCGATTGCATTCCTGATCAGCGGGGACGAGGAGGGCCCTGCGGTCAATGGCACGCCGAAGCTCCTCGACTGGGCAAAGACGCGCGGGGAGCGTTTCGACCATTGCATTCTGGGTGAGCCCACCAATCCGGACGCGATCGGCGATATGATGAAGATCGGCCGGCGCGGCTCACTCAGCGGAACCCTGGCACTGCACGGTCGACAGGGACACGTCGCTTATCCGCAGCTCGCGGCCAACCCCATCCCTGAGCTCATCAAGGCGATGACCGCCGTTTCGGCTCAGCCGCTCGATGCCGGCACCGCGCATTTCGATCCGTCGAACCTTGAATTCACCTCTGTCGACGTGGCCAACCCGTCGACCAACGTGATCCCGGCCGAAGCCGTGGCCCGCTTCAACATCCGCTTCAACGATCTATGGACGCCGGGTTCGCTCCGGGCCGAACTGCGACGCCGAATGGACGCGGCGGGGCTCGGCATCCCATTCAGCCTGTCGTTCCTGCCCTGCAACGCACTCGCCTTCCTGACCGAGCCTGGACCATTCACGACCCTGGTCAGCGATGCCGTAACGGCGGAAACAGGACAGCGTCCGCGGCTCTCGACGACCGGAGGCACATCGGACGCGCGTTTCATCACGTCGCAATGTCCTGTCGTGGAATTCGGCCTGGTCGGAAAGACCATGCATGCGGTCGACGAGTGCGTGAATATCGCAGACGTGGAAACCCTGGCCAGGATCTATGGGCGGGTGATTCGCGCCTATTTCGCTGTGACTTAGCAGCGCGACGGCTGATTGCGGCAGTAGATCACCCTGTTGCGGTAGAGCTCAAAGCGGGCACCCGGGTCCGCGCGATGCTCCTCCATGGCGCGACGATAAAGGTACGTCTGGGCCGCTCCCGGCCAGACTGGGAAAATAGCGGACGAAGGGCCTGGATCATATGGCGCGACGGCTGGTCCAGCCGCAGCCGCAAAGGCCAGGGCCGCAAAGACTCTCACCCATCGCCGCAGTCCCGCTTCCACGTCCGCGCTCCAGCCCGACGAGTGGGCCCGTGCCGCGTATGACGCGTCACGGGCAGGCGCTCAATAGGCGTGACGCCGCCATTCGTGGAAGCGCCGGCGCTCCCACCGGTCGCGCTCGCGTTCGCGCTGCCAGCGTCGGAATTGATGTCGTTCCCGCCACTCGCCGCCTCTATGCCAGGCGCGATCACGATCCCAGGTCCGATACTGGGTGAGTTCGAGCGTGGGCGCTGCCGCTTGCAACACGGCCGCTGGCTGTGCCGGGAACGCTTGCGCGGCGCCCACTCCCCAAGAGCAGGCGATTGCGGCGACAGACGCGAGCGTCAGCTTCCGCAGCGAGACAAAGTGGCGTGAAGGCATTCAGTAACTCCCATGACGGTGGCTCCCAGCCACCGGGAGCAAAATGCCAGACCGAAGACGCCAGTTCCGAGCTTGAGCATTACAATGGCGCAAGGTTGTGCACCCTGCCCTGCCTGCACGCACCGTCTGGTTCGAATTGCTGCTGGACTTTTGGGCGGCGCCTCGGACAATCACGAACACGGAATGGAGAATAGACGATGAACCGGATTGGGCTGACAGTTCTGGCGGTTGCCGGTGTTCTCGCCGGCACGGCGGCGCACGCCGAAACGAAGGTGGCCATCGGCATCTCCGGCTGGACCGGCTTCGGGCCGCTCACGCTCGCCAAGGAAGTCGGCATCTTCAAGAAGCACGGCCTCGACGTCACCCTGCCCAAGATCCCGCAGGCCAGCCGTTCGCTCGCCCTGGCGTCCGGCGATATCCAATGCGCCGCCACGACGGTCGAAACCTGGGTCGTGTGGAACGCCAACGGGGTGCCGGCCAAGCAGATCGTTCAGCTCGACAAATCACATGGTGCGGATGGCATCGTGGCGCGAAACGATATCAAGACCGCCAAGGACCTCAAAGGCAAGACGGTGGCCGCCTCGGCGCCCGGAACCTCGCCTTACTTTCTGCTGGCCTGGGTTCTGCACGCCAACGGCATGAACACCAAGGACGTGAAGGTGGTGAACCTCGAGCCAGGTCCCGCCGCGCAGGCGTTCCTGGCCGGCCAGAACGACGCCGCCGTCAGCTACGAGCCCTATCTGTCGGCCGTGCGCGACAAGGGTGACGCCGGCCACATCCTGGCGACCACGCTCGATTACCCGATGGTGATCGATACGCTGGGCTGCACGCCGAAATTCCTCGACGCCAACGGTGACGCTGCGAAGGCGCTGGTCGACAGCTATTTCGAGGCGCTGGACTATATCAAGTCCAATCCGGACAAGGCCGACGAGATCATGGGCGCCGACGTGAAGCAGTCGGCGGCGGAGTTCAAGGATTCGGCCAAATATCTCGAATGGGCTGATCGCGCCGCGAACAAGACGTTCTTCAACGACGAGTTCGCGAAGTTCTCCGGTACGGCCGCGGACCTGCTGAAGGAGATCGGCACCATCAAAGCGAAGCCGGACATGTCTTCGCTGTCGGACTCGAAGCCGCTGCAATAAGGTCCGGAAAGGTTGCTTTCTGTCATCGACCAGGAGTGACCACAATGGTTACGGTTTTCGAGGTACTGACAGGCGCAATTCTCGGCATCGCTGCAGTCACGGGCGTATTTTGGCTGACCTCCCGACGCCCACCTCCGGCTCGCACGATAGAAAGCACGAACTCACCCCAATTTGAACATGCAGTATATGGCTCAGACCCTCAGTCCAGATACTTGCGGTGATCTTCCTTTGCCGTAGCCGTGCCATGAGAACAAATGGAACGACGTCGCGTTAGCGATTTCGTCAGCGTACACGAGGCAGACAATGACCGAACTGCTTTCAAAGGCTATTCGCGCCGTCGAGGCCCTCGACCCGGCGGAACAGGACAAGATAGCGGAAGCCATCCTCAGGCTTGCCCATGCGGACGAGTTGGAGGAGATCGATCCGGAACACCTGCGGGAGGTTGAGGAAGGCCTAGCGGAAATCGCCCGAGGGGACCTGGCAACGCATGAAGAAGTCGAGGCGGCATTCCGCAGTTTCGCACAGTGAGGTTGGTCGTCTCGCGCCGTGCTGCCCGCCGAGTTGAGGGGATCTCAGCTTATCTTCGAATGCGAAATCCGTCCGCCGCACTTGACATAGGAGATGCGTTGCGAGACGCCTTTGCTGTTATCGCGACACATCCGAACATTGGCCGGCGTGTCCGGACAGACGTACGGCGTTTGGTGCTGACCCGGTTCCCCTACCTCGACTACCACAAGGCCGACGAGGGGGCGGAAACCGTTACGGTCGTTACCGTTCTCCACGCCGCGCGTGCGAAGCAGCGCTAGAACCCGCCGATGCTCCGCCCTTTCACCCCCATCGGCAGTTCGGTCCGCGTCGCCCTTGGCCTGGCGTTCTTCGTCGTGTTCTTCGGCGTTTGGGCCGCCGTCACCCTCGGCGGCTTGATCAGCCGTACGTTCCTGGCCGACCCGATCTCGATGCTGCGGGACGGCTGGGACCTGTTCGCCCGCTACGATTTCGGCACCGACATTGCGATGACGGTCTCACGCGTGATCGGCGGCTTCGTGCTCGCCGCCGTTATCGCGGTGCCACTCGGCATCCTGATGGGCACGTTCAAGCCCGTCGAGGCACTGTTCGAGCCCTTCGTGTCCTTCGCGCGCTACCTGCCCGCCTCGGCCTTCGTGCCGCTGCTGATCCTCTGGGCCGGAATTGGCGAGCTGCAGAAGTGGCTCGTCATCTTCATCGGCGCGGTGTTCCAGATCATCCTGATGGTGGCCGGCACCGTGGGCCAGACGCGCCGCGATCTGGTCGAAGCCGCCTATACGCTCGGCAGCGCTCCGGGCGGCGTGATCCGCCGCGTGCTGCTGCCCGCCAATGCACCGGAGATCGCCGAAATCCTCCGTCTCGTGCTCGGCTGGGCCTGGACCTACGTGATCGTCGCCGAACTCATCGGCTCTTCGACCGGCATCGGCCACATGATCATCGACAGCCAGGCGCTGCTCGCCACCGGGCAGATGATCTTCGGGATCATCTGCATCGGTGTCATCGGCCTCATCTCCGACCTTGGCTTCAAGGCGCTGAACCGATGGCTGTTCGCCTGGAAGCTCGTGTGAGTACGCATTCGAAACTGCGGATCGATGCCGTTTCACGAGTCTTCAAGGGCCCCGCGGCAGCGAGACGGTCGCGCTCGCGCCGACTTCGCTCGACGTCGCGGCCAACGACTTCATCACCATCCTCGGGACCCTCCGGTTGCGGGAAGTCGACGCTGCTCCGCATCGTCGCGGGCCTCGATCAGCCCGACCGCCGGCCGCGCCCTCCTGAACGGCGTCGAAATTCGCGGCCCGGGCCGCGATCGCGGCATGGTGTTCCAGTCCTACACGCTGTTCCCCTGGCTGACGCGTGGCGCAGAACATCGCCTTCGGCTTGCGCGAGCGCGGCGTCCCGCCCGGCAGAACAGCAGGCCGTGGTCGACCGTTATCTCGGCGGCGATGGGCCTCGTCGATTTCGCCAACCACCTGCCGAAGCAGCTCTCGGGCGGAATGCAGCAGCGGACAGCCATCGCCCGCGCGCTCGCCAACGATCCCGAGATCCTGCTCATGGACGAGCCGTTCGGCGCGCTCGACAACCAGACGCGTGGACTGATGCAGGAACTGCTGCTCGGCATCTGGGAGCGCGAGCGCAAGACGGTGCTGTTCGTGACCCACGATATCGAGGAGGCGATTTTTATCGCCTCCCGGGTGGTGGTGATGACCGCGCGTCCCGGTCGGATCAAAGCGGATATGCCGGTCGACCTGCCGCATCCGCGCGACTACCACATCAAGACCACGCCGGCCTTCGTGGCGCTGAAGGCGCGGCTGATGGAGGAGATCCGCCACGAGGCGGTGATCGCGGCCGAAGCGGGCTGAGCTACTGGGCGACGACACCACTCGCATCGGCTTCGACCCGAAAGGCCGCGGCGAACAGGGCCTTGGTGTAGTCGTTCTGGGGAGCCGCGAAAATGTCCTTTGCCGGAACCCGCCTCGACCACCTTGCCGTGGCGCATGACGATGATCTCGGCCGCCAGCGCCCGCACCACCTTGAGGTCGTGGCTGATGAACAGGTAGGCAAGCCCGCGCCTAGCCTGCAGGTCTCGCAACAGATCGACGATCTGGGCCTGCACCGACATGTCGAGCGCGGAGGTCGGCTCGTCGAGCACCACGAACTGCGGTTCGAGCGCCATGGCGCGGGCGATGGCGATGCGCTGGCGCTGCCCGCCCGAGAACTCGTGCGGGTAGCGGTCCATGGCCGCCGGGTCGAGGCCGGTATCGGCGAGCGCCCGCGCCACGATCTCGCGTCGCTCCGCATAACTCAGGCGCTTGTTCTGGACGCCCAGGCCCTCTTCGACGATGTCGGCCACCGACATGCGTGGCGACAGCGAACCATAGGGATCCTGAAAGACGATCTGCATATCGCGCCGCAGCGGCCGCATGGCCTTGCGATCCAGCCCGTCGATCCGCCGCCCAAGATAGGCGATCGGCCCTTCCGAGCGGATGAGCCGGAGTAAGGCCAGGCCAAGCGTCGTCTTGCCCGAGCCGGATTCGCCGACGACTCCGACCGTCTCGCCGCGGCGCACCGCGACCGAGATGCCGTCGACGGCCTTCACGTGGCCGACCGTACGGCGCAGGAAACCCTTCTTGATCGGGAACCAGACCTTCAGGTTCTCGACCGTCACGACCGGCTCGGCGGCAGCGATTGGCCGTCGGCGGCGCGCCCTTCGGTTCGGCCGCGAGCAGCATCCTGGTGTAGGGGTGCTGCGGCGCATCGAACACGGTGGCGGTCGGCCCCTGCTCCACGATGCGGCCCTTCTGCATGACTGCGACATCATCTGCGATGCGCCGGACAATGCCGAGGTCGTGCGTGATGAACAGGATCGCCATGCCGCGCCGAGCCTGCAGATCCTTGAGCAGCTTCAGGATCTGCGCCTGCACGGTGACGTCGAGCGCGGTGGTCGGTTCGTCGGCGATAAGCAGGTCAGGCTCGTTGGCGAGCGCCATGGCGATCATCACGCGCTGCCGCTGCCCGCCCGAAAGCTGGTGTGGATAGGCGCCGAGCCGCCCGGCCGGGTCGGGAATGCCGACTTCCTTGAGCAACTCCACGACGCGGTCACGGATCTTGGCACGCCCGCGCGCTCCGTGCAGTTCGAGGATCTCGCCAACCTGCTGCTCGATGGTGTGGAGCGGGTTGAGCGACGTCATCGGCTCCTGGAACACCATGGTGATGGCGTTCCCCCGGATGCTGCGCATGGTGCGCTCATCGGCCTTGAGCAGGTCCTGGCCTTTGAACAGGATTTCGCCGGAAGGATGCGTTGCGCCGGACGAGGCAAGGAGGCGGGCGATTGACAGGGCCGTCACCGACTTGCCGGAGCCGGATTCGCCGACGAGGGCAAGGGTGCGGCCTTGCTCGAGCGCGAAGGAAACACGGTCGACCGCAAGGGTGGTGCGGCCACCCTGGGCGAAGGCAACGGAAAGATCGCGGACGGGGAGGAGGGGGAGTCACGCGGCAAGCGCCTGAAGCTGCTGGAGGCAGTTCGGGCCCAGGCGAACAAGACCGAGCGACGCTGGCAAGCCGGATGCGCCGATCATCTCGAGACGAAAGCCGTGCAGCCGGTCTCCAGCGCCGTTGCGATATGGATCGCGTCCGGCAGCCGTGCTCGCATGGCGGTCGGCCCTATACGTGCAGCCGATCTGATGAGTATGCTTCGTGTGACCGGGCGCGACGAAGAGCACGCCTTCAGCTTAGAACAGTCCTCATGTAGATCTCGACGAGAAGCTCGGACTGAAAGCTGCAAGGGGCTTCGGCAGCAGTTCGGCGAGAGTCAGCTCGCTTGTCTGAGCGCGAACAGATCCCGAGGCTACGGCATCCAGGATGCTCCAAGCGAGCGTCTGATCGTTCGCCGACGGTCTCGAATGCTGTGATGAAGATGTTGGTATCGAGGTATATTGGGCCGGTTCATCGTTCGCGATGTGCCCACTCGTCGCGCAAGCGCATTTACATGGGCGACTCTACCTCGTCGCTCGATCTGAAGTTTGATCTTCTCAGATGGCTGAAATCGAGAGAAGTCTCCGCCGCGAATTCCAGTTTTCCTGATCTCGGCAGGCGCCAGCGCGTCTTCGCGTCGCCTGCTCGCTCGAGACTGGCGCTTCCAGAACGAGCGTCACCTCGTCCTGCCCCGGGAATTCCTTCTGCAAATCTTCGGGCAGGTTCGACACGGGATAGTGCTCGCGAACGATCCTGTTCATCGCATCGCCTCCTTGGCCGCCATCCTACACGCGCCTCACCGGAACGTCTTCCTCGGATCGAAGGCGTCGCGCACCGCCTCGCCAACGAAGACCAGCAGCGACAGCATGATAGCGATGGTGAAAAAGCCGGTGAGACCGAGCCAGGGGGCCTGCAGGTTCGACTTGCCCTGCAGCAGCATTTCGCCGAGCGACGGCGAGCCGGGCGGCAAGCCGAAGCCGAGGAAATCGAGCGAGGTCAGCGTGGTGATCGAGCCGTTCAGCACGAAGGGCAGAAAGGTCAGCGTCGCCACCATCGCGTTCGGCAGCAGGTGCTTCCACATGATCTTGGCGTTGGAGAGCCCGAGCGCGCGCGCCGCATTGACATATTCGAAGTTGCGGGCCCGCAGGAATTCGGCGCGGACCAAGTGGACGAGGTTCACCCACGAAAACAGCAGCAGAATGCCGAGCAGCACGAAGAAGCTCGGCGTGATGATCGCCGACAGGATGATGAGCAGGTAGAGGTGCGGCAGCGAGGACCAGATCTCGATGACGCGCTGCGACACGAGGTCGATCCAGCCGCCGAAGTAGCCCTGCACCGCGCCAGCCGCGATGCCGACGGCCGACGAGAGGCCGGCCAGGACAAGGCCGAACAGGATCGAGATGCGGAATCCGTAGATCAGGCGGGCGACGACGTCGCGGCCCTGATCGTCGGTGCCGAGCCAGTTCCATTCGATGGCGCTGCAGGGCTTGGTCGCGGGCGGGGTGCCGTGGTGGCGCTCGATCGAGGCGCGGCATTGCGCGTCGCTCAACATCCAGGTCGGCGGTGAGGGCGCCGGCACCGGCAGGTCGAGGTTGTGCGTATTGTAGGAATACCGGATCGGTGGCCAGACCATCCAGCCATTGTCGGCGATCTCCTTGGCGACCACCGGGTCGCGGTAGTCGGTCGTGGCAAGGAAGCCGCCGAATTTCTCCTCGGGATAATCGTGAGCGAATGGGAACAGGATCTCGCCCTTGTAGGACGCGACGATCGGGCGATCGTTGGCCACGAATTCCGCGAACAGAGAGACGACGAAAAGGACTGTGAAAATCAGCAGCGACCAGGCACCGCGGCGGTTGCGCTTGAAGCTTGTCGAGGCGGCGCTGGTTGATCGGCGACAGGCCGAGCCAGCCGCGGCGGGGCAGCGGCGGGGCCAGCGGCGCGATCGGCTGGGCGGCCGTCCGCTCCAGAACGGCCTCGGTCATGCCGGAGCCTGCGACGGCTCGTCATTGCGAGCGGAGCAACCGAACCGAGTTGTCCACGTCCGCTGGATTGCTTCGTCGCTCGCGCTCCTCGCAATGACGGTATCGGCATCGCCTCAGACCTCCCGCGTCTCGAAATCGATGCGGGGATCGATCCAGGTGTAGGTGAGGTCGGAGAGCAGGTTCACCACGAGGCCGAGCAGGGCAAAGATGTAGAGCGTGGCGAAGACCACCGGATAGTCGCGGTTGAGGATCGACTCGTAGGAGAGCAGGCCGAAGCCGTCGAGCGAGAAGATGCTCTCGATCAGCAGCGCGCCGGTGAAGAAGGCGCTGATGAAGGCGCCCGGAAAACCCGCCACCACGATCATCATGGCATTGCGGAACACGTGCCCATAAAGCACCTGCCGCTCGGACAGGCCCTTCATCCGCGCCGTCTGCACGTACTGCTTCTTGATCTCGTCGAGGAACGAATTCTTGGTGAGAAAGGTCGAGGTCGCGAAGGCGCCGACCGACATGGCGATCACCGGCAGCGTGATGTGCCAGAGATAGTCGGTGATCTTGTGCCAGGCGTCGAGTTCGCTCCAATTGTCGGAGGTCAGGCCGCGCAGCGGAAACACCTGCCAGAACGAGCCGCCGGCGAAGAGGATGATGAGCAGGATGGCGAAGAGGAAGCTGGGGATGGCATAGCCGATGATGACGACGCCGGAGGTCCAGACGTCGAAGCGCGAGCCGTCACGCACCGCCTTGGCGATGCCGAGCGGGATCGAGATCGCATAGGAGATCAGCGTCATCCAGAGGCCCGAGCGAGATCGACACCGGCAGCTTTTCGCCGATCAGCGTCAGCACCGGCGTGTCCCGGAAATAGCTCTTGCCGAAATCGAACACCGCGTAGTTGCGGATCATCAGCCAGAAGCGCTCGTAGGCGGGTTTGTCGAAGCCGAATTGCTTTTCGAGATCCTTGACGAATTTGGGGTCGAGCCCCTGCGCGCCGCGGTATTTCGAACTGAACTCGCCGCCCGCTCTGGCTGATCGCCGTCGTGCCGATCTCGGCGCCGCCGCCGCCGAGACGGTTGCCGCCGTCGAGCCCCTGCAATTGCGCGATGATGCGTTCGACCGGCCCGCCCGGGGCGAACTGCACGACCACGAAGGAGATCAGCATGATGCCGAAGACGGTCGGGACCATGAGCAGGATGCGGCGGGCGATATAGGCGAGCATTGGGGGGAGTTTAGCCGCTGTGCGGGCTTCGGGCAAAGCGGCTGGTCGTCCACTGCCGTCCCGTCATGCCCGGCCTTGTGCCGGGCATCCACGTCTGCCTTGGCACGGTTGCCGTGGATGGCCGGGACAAGCCCGGCCATGACGTGGTCGGTGTGGCTCTGAAAACCCGATGCCGTACATCACTGGAAGTTCCGGCCTCTCGGCATGGCGTCCCGCACGATCCGCTCCGGCTTGAGCGGGCCGGCGGCGGGCTCGCCGCGCGGCGTGCGGGTGTCGGCCGCGAGGGGAAAGCCCAGTTTCAGGCCCAGTTTCGCGCCGTGCCCGCGTTCCTTGCTGTCGAACGTCTGCGGCTGCTTCACCTCGTCGGCGCGGGCGAGATCCTGGATTTCGGCGCCGCGGTTCGACAGAGCGGTCAGCATCGGCGTCAGGTCCTCGAAGCGCTCGGCGATGATGTGCGTGACGTCGCTCTCGTGCTGGACCTTGCCTGTAACGGCGAGGAAGCGGGCGGTGATCACCTGCTGCGCGCGCCCGCTCGAACACCGCGGGCCAGACGATGACGTTGGCGACGCCGGTCTCGTCCTCGATCGTCAGGAAGATCGTGCCGCTGGCCGAACCCGGCCGTTGCCGGACCAGCACCAGCCCCGCCACGGTGACGTGCCGGCCATCGCCGGCCGCTGCGAGCGCCGTGCTGGGCAGCATACGCCGGCGCGCGAGATCGGGCCGGACAAAGGAGACGGGGTGGGCCTTGAGCGAGAGCGACAGGTGCCGGTAATCCTCGACCACATGCTCGCCGAGCGGCATGGGCGGAAGCGCGGCATCGGGCTCGAAGCCCTGGGCCGGATCGCGGGCGAAGAGCGGCAGGTCGTCCTTGTCGCCGGCCCGATTGAGGCCGCGCACGGCCCAGAGCGCCGCGCGCCGGTCGAGGCCGATCGAGCGGAAGGCATCCGCCTCGGCCAGATCCTCGAGCACGGCAATGGAGAGCTCCGCCCTGAGCCACAGATCGCGCACCGAATCGTAGCCCCGCGCCCCGCCGGGCGACGAGACGGTCCATGTCGTCCTGCTTCAGCCCCTTGATCTGCCGGAACCCGAGCCGCAGCGCCTTGTCTCCCATGATGTCGTCGCGCATCTCGGCATGCCGAGGGTGGATTTTCGGGTTTGACTGAAGGCTTTCATTGGATTGAGCAATGATCTGCGATGGCTTCCCTTGGAGCAGTCCTTCGTGTCCATGATCGAGTGTGGAGATTTCCCCTGAAACCGACCGCTCCAGCCCATAATCCCACGTCGAAAAATTGATGTCGGCGGGCAGCACCTCCACCCCGTGGTCGCGGGCGTCGCGGACGATCTGGGCGGGGGCATAGAAGCCCATGGGCTGCGAATTGAGCAGCGCGCAGGCGAAGACGTCCGGATAGCGGCACTTCAGCCAGGCCGAGGCATAGACGAGCAGGGCGAAAGATGCGGCGTGGCTTTCGGGAAAGCCATAGGTGCCGAACCCCTCGATCTGCTTGAAGCATTTTTCGGCGAAATCGGCCGGATAGCCCTTCGGCCATCATGCCCTCGACCATCTTGTCGCCGAAAGGTCGAGATGGTGCCGACCTTCTTGAAGGTCGCCATGGCGCGGCGCAGCTGATCGGCCTCGTCAGGCGTAAATCCGGCCGCCACGATGGCGATCTTCATCGCCTGCTCCTGGAACAGCGGCACGCCCATGGTCTTCTGCAGCACGGGCTCGAGTTCCGGCAAGGGATAGCTGACGGGCTCGATTCCCTGCCGCCGCCGCAGGTAGGGATGCACCATGTCGCCCTGGATCGGCCCGGGACGGACGATGGCGACCTCGATGACGAGATCGTAGAATTCCTTCGGCCTGAGCCGCGGCAGCATCGACATCTGCGCCCGGCTCTCGATCTGGAACACGCCAAGCGTGTCGGCGCGGCTAGATCATGTCGTAGACGCAGGCCTCTTCCTGCTCGTGCCGCGACAGTTGGGCCATGGTGACCTCGTGGCCGTAGTGGTCCTTCAGGAGATCGAAGCCCTTCTTCAGGCAGGTCAGCATGCCGAGCGCGAGCACGTCGATCTTGACCATCTTCAAGGCGTCGAGGTCGTCCTTGTCCCATTCGACGACGGTGCGGTTCTCCATGGCGGCATTGCTGATCGGCACCACCTCATCGAGCGGCGTGCGGGTGATGACGAAGCCCGCCGGTGTGCTGCGACAGGTGGCGCGGGAAGCCCGCGAGTTCGCCCGCCAGCGCCAGCACCATTTTGAGCCGGCCCTCCTCGGGATCGAGCCCGATGCGGCGCGCCTCCTTCGGATCGACGCCGCTCGACCAATAGCCCCAGACGGTGCCCGATAGCGCCGAAACAGTGTCCTCCGACAGGCCAAAAGCCTTGCCGACGTCGCGCAGAGCCGAGCGGGTGCGGTAGGTGATGACGGTAGCGACGAGCCCGGCATGGGCGCGGCCATAATGCTCGTAGATGTACTGCATCACCTCTTCGCGCCGCTCGTGCTCGAAGTCGACATCGATGTCGGGCGGCTCGTGGCGGTTCTCGGAGATGAAGCGCTCGAACAGCAGCTGGAATGGTGGACCGGATCGATCTCGGTGATGCCGAGGCAGTAGCACAGCACCGAATTGGCAGCCGAGCCGCGGCCCTGGCACAGGATATCCTTGTCGCGGGCGAACCGCACCACGTCGTGCACGGTCAAGGAAATAGGCCGCGTAGTCGAGTTTTTGGACGAGCCGCAACTCGTGGTCGAGCTGGCGACGAACATCGTCCGGCACGCCTTCTGGATAGCGCCATCGCGCGCCGGCCCCGGCATAAGCCTCGAGCGCCTCCTGTTCGGTGTTGAAACCGGCGCGCAGTTCGTCCGGGTAATTGTATTCGCAGCTGCTGCAACGAGAACCGGATGCCGTCGAGAAAGCGCAGGGTCTCGGCCACGGCTTCCGGCACTTCGGCGAAGATGCGGGCCATCTCGGGACCTGACTTTGAGGTGGCGCTCGGCATTGGCGGCGAGCCGCCGCCCGGCCTGGTCGAGCGTCGTCCCGAGGCGGATGCATTGCAGCACGTCGGCCAGCGGCCGGCGTTCGGGGGCATGCATCAGCACGTCGTTGGTGGCGAGCAGCGGCAGCCCCGCCGCCTGCGCCAGCTCCGTCCGCGCCGCAAGCCGGGCGCGCATCCCCGGGCCATAGAGCATGGACGCCGCGATCCAAACCCGACCGGGCGCGGCAGCCTTCAGCCGACACAACAGATCGAGCTGCCGTTCCGGCGCCCATTCGGGCCTGGGTCTGTCCCGGCCATTGTCGTTGGCGGCGTTTGCGGCGACGCTTCGCCGAAATGCCGGAAGCGAGGTGATTCAGCTGCGTAAACCTTCTCCCGCCATGCGGGAGAAGGTGGCACGGCGAAGCCGTGACGATGAAGGGACTTTGGATCTTCGAACTCCCCTCATCCGACCTCGCTTCGCGAGGCCACCTTCTCCCGTAAACGGGAGAAGAAGGAAACCGGCCGATTGCGGACTGGGCTCGTTTCGATCGGCGGGTTCGGGCGTGAACGTCGGCCCGATGCACGCCGATGCGGATCGCCGCCCCGCCTTCTGCCCCATCGAGGCTGTTCTATTCGGAGGAGCCGACGTCCTGGCCGTCCGTGCCGGCTTGTCGCCGCCCACCGCCGCCCCCTCTGGCGCAGGCTGGTGATCGTCCTCCGCGGTCGAGCGGTCCATGACGATCAACTGCAGCCCATCGATGAAGTCCAGGAGATCACCGAGCCGGAGGATGCACGAGCCCTTTTCGGCACGACGGTTGCCGCGCGTCAGCAGCCGGGTCAGGCGGCCATAGGCGTCCCGATCGGTGGGATAGACCAGGATGTCGGGCGTGCCGTCGCAGAAAACCAATCGCGTGCCGACGACGACACGGATCGGATTGCCCTCCTTGTTGAGCTTGTCGCGCGCGAAGACATGCGCGCGTACGACGCCGGCCAACGAATTGCGATCCGCGATGCCGAGGCCGGCCAGGCCGAAGCCGCCCGCCATGCCGACCAGCTCCTCGGGATGCGAGGCGCCGCGCAGGAACGAAAAATTGGTGGTGACCCCGAGTTCGGCGAACATCAGTTCACCCGAACAAACCATGCAGGAACCAGCGCGGCCGGTCCGAGCCGTAGAGCCCCTCGCGATACAGCCAGAAGCGGCGGCCCTGGCCGTCCTCGGCATGGAAATAGTCGCGAACGGGAGCCGTGCTGGTCCACCAGGGTGCAGCGATCCGCTCCGGGCCTTCGATGGCGGCGATCTCGTGCAACGTGCGCCGCCAGCGGAACTGCGCCGGCGGCCCGTCCGGCACCGTTGCCATCGTGTCGATCGGCTCGGGCCGCTCGAACAGCCGGAGCGGACGGTCGCGTCCGTTCTCGAACATGTCGTCATCCGGCGGAACGTCGTGCAGGGCGGGAACCGCTGCCGCGGCGTCTTCCGGCCGATGCCGGTTGGTGTCACGCAGGCGCAGGACGCGGGTTGCACCGAGCCGCGCGCCAAGACGATCGACGAGAGCGGCAAGATCGGCCTCGTGCGCCGCCCGACAGGCGGCATCGCAGATCGTCCTGGCGGATATCGAGCGGTTCCGCGATTTCAGCGGCAAGCCGGATCACGTCGAAGCCGTAGCCCGTGTCGAGCCCATCTTCTCCCAGAGCCGCCAGCTTCTCATGAAACAGGCGGGCCAGGCCGGCCGGGTCGCGCATCGGGCGGCTGGTGCCGACCCGAAGGCTCTTCACCGCGCCATCGACCCGGAAGAACAGGGCTTCGATGCGACGGGCCCCCTGCCCCGCCGCGGCAAGTTGCCCACAAAGACGATGAGCCAGCGACAGGAGGGTGGCCTCGATGCCTTCGACATGCGCCAGCGCCGAGGCGAAGCGCCGCTCGGCCAGGAAGGGCGGCACCGGAAGGGTCGGTGCGATGGCGGAACGATGCAGGCCCATGAGCCCGTCGAGCCGCTGAAACAACGCTTTGCCGAAGCGCGCCGCAAGAGGAGCGCGCGGCCGGATGAGAATATCGCCGATGCGACGCAGGCCGGCCTGGGCAAGGGCATCGATCGTCACGTCCTCGAGCCGCAGCGCCGTGAGCGGAAGCGCCTTCGGCTATGGCCGCGATACTGGCTTGGCCCGGCGGCGCCAGCCGAACGGAGCCGAAGCGCGCCAGCGCCCAGGCGGCCTCAGGCGTGTCGGCGACCGCCGCCACGGTCGTAAATCCCTGGGCCGCGAGGCCGGTTTCAGCCGCCGCGATCATGCCCTGCTCACCGCCGAAGAGATGTGCGGCGCCGGTGATGTCGAGAAGCAGCCCATCGGGGGGATCGAGCGCCGCCAGGGGCGTGAAGCGGCGGCTCCAGGCGAGAAGATGGTTGAGCGTCGCAGCCTCACCCGCCGGATCGGCTTCGGCCACCCGCAAGTCCGCGCAGATGGCGCGCGCATCGGCGAGGCCCATGCCGGGCCGAATGGCGCGAGCAGCGGCTCGCCGGTCTACCGACGCAACCCGCTGGGCCCCTTTGACGGCGGCCACAGTGATCAGAGGGGCCTGCTCTTTGGCCGAGCCTTCCCCACGTCGATCGAGCCTGTCGGTCGCGAGCGTCGGCATCGCAAGGGCGAGGATGCGCGTCATGCCGCCCCGCCCTGCCCGAGCCAGGTCGGCCGGCCGTGCGGCGACGGTTCGAGCGGCGCATGACGCAAAACATCGGCATCGCGCAGAGCCCGAAAGACGCCTCGGCCGCGATCCCACGCGAGCGCATGCACGTCATCACGATCGAATCCGCCGAAGCTTTCGTGCACGCCCCCGCGGCGCTTCAGGAGCCGCACCGCGAAACCCGCCGGCCCGGGAACCGGAATACGGCCACCCGCCGAGGGCCTGACTTCACCCGGTCGGGCTGCCACCGCGAAACGCACATCGGCGGCGCTCGACACCGTTTCCTCATCGAGGCCGACATGCAGAAGCAGGCTGGTGGCGCCTCCCCGTCGGGCCGCCAGAAGCAACCGTCGCGAGGCCGCGAGATCGTAGCCTTGGCCCCGCCACACCTCGGTCAGCACGACCCCGGCGCCGGCACGCAGCGCCTCTTCGGCGGCCCAGAGGGTGGCGCGCGCATCGCGTGTCCGAACCAGCAGGAGTTTCGCCGGATCGAGCCCATAGGCCGCAAGCCCAGGCCGGTAGGGCAGGCCGGTTTCCCAAGCAACCCTGTCATCCACGATCCAGATCACTGGCCGGTCGCCGGCGCAACGAACCGCCACCGCCACCGTGAAACCGGCCGCCGCCGCCGCGTCTCGCGCGCTCGCCGCCATCACTTCGTGCAGCGTGCCGCAGCGCAGCCCACCGCCGAGAGCCGCGTCGAGGGCGAGCGGCTCATCTGCCAAAGGCATAAGCCGTCGGGCCCGGAGGGGACCTGCCGCTTCGCCGTTCCGCTCGATCCGCGCGACCGCTTCGCGCAGGGCGCACAATCCCGCTCCGGCTGGAGGCACGACACCTCTCCGTGTTCCTGTTTTGTTCTTATATAGATTCCGGCTTGCCCGGCCCGAGTCAAGGCCGCAACCTGGGATCAGGTCGATTTGCCGAACACATCCTTTCGTAACCGCATAGGACCTCCTTGCCGCGCGCAAGGCCGGTTCCTATCCTGGAAAAAGCATGGCCCCTCGGACAAAACCCTCATCCGCTCGCAGTTCCTGGGCGGCGCTGATCGCCGTGGCGCTTCTTGTTGCCGCAATCCTGTGGACCGCCAGCGCCATCGTCGCCCACAACCGCCTCCAAAACTGCCTCGATTCAGGCCGTCACGATTGCATGCCCATGCCGGCCAGCACCGGAGGCTGACCTGCCATCCGTTGCGGCCCTTCTTCGGATGGTCTAAACACGAGCGTCGCCGCGACATCGGCACCCGTAGCTCAGCTGGATAGAGCGCTGCCCTCCGAAGGCAGAGGTCACACGTTCGAATCGTGTCGGGTGCGCCAACATTCACCGGAAGCTTAGAGACCGGACAGGTCCCACGAGTTCACGTCCCTGGGACAAGGGCTCGCGTCGGATCCTGCGAGCGGCAACACTCAAGGGAACTCTGCCCCGCCTCGCCGCTTGTCCATTGGTTCACCCTGCGAGACTGCCATGACCGCATCTGCTCCATCTGAAGATGACGTGCGTGCCAGAGCCTATGAGCTTTGGGTTGCCGGTGGCATGGCTCATGGCCGTGACCTCGAGGACTGGGTTCGAGCGAAGGAGATCCTCTCGCAGCATAACCCGCCCAGCAAAGGCGCGGATTTAACGGTGCCCTCGGTCGCTCAATCGATGGTCGAAGGCGTGCTGGGCGCAGCGCAGCTGGCCGATGAGCGCGACGAGCGCACTCGTCGGTATGGTCGGTTCTGGATCAGCAGGAACGAAAGCACCGCCCGAGGAGGAGCACGGCAAAGCGGCCGACGTGCCGGACGCTGCGCTTGAGACCGCGGAGCGAAAGCTGCGGGTCGAGGCTGACAAGCGGATCCGAGACGCGAAAACCGAAGCCGCCGGGACCACGGCATCGCAGGCCGATGTTTCGAAGGCGAAGGTCAACCCGGATGGCTGAGGCCGGCCTGTGAAAAGGCCGGGCCTCGATTCGCTGCCCCCGTCGAGCAGCCGTACCGTGCGCCGGGGTGCGCCAATCCCAAATTAAGACCAGACACGCACTTACCTCGAGGAAGGCATGCTGTTGGCCGATGTGTTCGCAAAGCTCGGCATCCTCTGATCACCGGCTGGAAGTAAGCCGCGGCGCTCTGGCCGCCCCCTGGTGGCGTTCCGCCGAGCCGGTCTAGGCGAAGACCACGTGCTGGCGGCGGCACTTCTCGATGAAGTTCCAGTCGTAGCTCACGCCGAGACCCGGACCATCAGGCACCGGGACTGTGCCGTCCGGACCCAGCGCCTCCGGCTGGTCCGAGTAGCCGCACGTGTAGACCGGCGGCACCGCGTTCGGCATGCCGGGGCCGACAAGCGCCATTTCGTAGAAATGGGTGTTCGGGGTGGCGGCCATGATGGCGCGATGCGCGGGACCGCAGGCGTGATACTGCACATCAAGGCCGAGGGACTGGCAGACGTGCATGATCTTCAGCGCCCCGGTGATGCCGAGATCATATTCGGGGTCAGCATGCATGAGATCGCCGCCGCCGGCCAGCAGGAAGGCCGCTTTGCTTTCGATGCCCCGCACATGTTCGCAAACCAGCAGTGGTGTCTTCAGGCGTTCGCGGAGCCGCTTGTGGCCTTCGGTCGCCAAGCCGCCATCGCGGTAGGGATCCTCATACCAGAAGAAGCCCGCCTCGTCGCAGGCCTGTCCCACCTTCAGGGCGTCCATCCAGGTCCGGAGCTGCGACGCGGGATCGAGCATCAGAGGAAAATCGTCGCCCACGGCGCGCCGCACCGCCCGGATCGCGGCGATCTCGCGCGCGACGTCCCCGTTGTGCCATCCGTGGATCTTGAAGCCCGCGAACCCCCGGTCGCGACAGGCGACCGCGTAATCCGCGAAGGCGGCGGGCGTGTCGAGGCCGCCCGGCTCGTCCTGGCCGTGATAGGTGCTGGCATAAGCGGGCAAGCGGGTGCGAAATCCACCGAGAAGGCGCGCAACCGAAACGTCGCGCCGCTTGCCGGCCAGATCCCACAGGGCGATGTCGAGCGGGCCCTGCCCCATATGGTCGTAGGCCCGCACCTCACGCTTCATGTCCTGCCAGATCGCCTCACGTGCGTCCGGGTCGCGCCCGAGAAGATGGGGCGCCAGCATGACAGCCTGTGCGAAGGAGGCCGGCGTCCCAACCCAGTGGGTGACGTATTCGCCGCGCGCGCCATCGTCGGTGTCGAGGCGTACCGCCCAGCGCGTCGCCGGCATGCGACTGCCAGGCCTGGCGATCAGATTGCCGACCCCGGCCGCGCCATGGCTGGGCAGAGCCAGACCCTCAACTTCGAACTGGAATTCCGAAAGCTCGACACGGGCGATCTTGGTCATGGCATCGGTCCGGAGCAGGCGTTTCAATCGTGATGGAAGACGGGTTCCATCGGCGCCCACCATTCGCCGGGCTGCCGCGTCGCAAGCGGCTCCTGGCACGGTCCGCAGATCGCCCACCACTCCCGCGTCTTCGGATCGGCCGCCATTCGGGCTGCATCATCGGCGAAACGAGCGCCGTGGTACTCCCAATAGGCGAAAAGCAGGTTTTCCGGCTCCCGAAGAAAGATCGTGTAGTTGCGGATGTTGCAGGTCGAGATCATGGCCAGCACGTCGGGCCACACCGCGGCGTGCAGCCGCTTGTACTCGGCGATCCGTTCCGGCCGCAGCCCGATCACCAGCCCCATGCGTTCCATCCTACCCTTCCTTTCCGGCGCAACGAATCGCGACTGCGTCAGTCCCGGTCGAGGTCGCTTTGGAATCCACTGTCACGCCGCTTCCGCCGCGGCGCCGTGGATGAGATCCATGATGGCCTCGCTCATCGCGTCGTAGTCGCGGGTGTTGGCGAGTTCGCCCTGGATGCGGTAGTCGTTCATCACGACGATGCGGTCGGCGAGGGTGATCATCTCCGGCATGTCGCTCGTGATCAGCAGGATCGCGGTGCCGGTCTTCGGCGAGGTCGCGCAGCAGCTCGTGGAGGTAGGCCTTGGTCTTGATGTCGATGCCGACCGAAGGCTCGTCGACGATCAGGATGTCGACGCCCGCGGCGAGCCATTTGGCGACGCTGATCTTCTGCTGGTTGCCGCCCGAAAGGTTGCCGACGAGCTGTGCAGCGAGGGCGTGCGCACCTCGAGCTTGCGGATGACCGGCTCCGTCCGGGCGCGCACGGTGCCGTCGCGCAGCAGGCCGAGCCGCGTTGGCGAGGCGCCGCCAGAGCGTGATGCCGGCATTGTCGAGCACGGTATGCATCAGGATGAGGCCCTCCTGCTTGCGGTCCTCGCTGACGTAGCCGATGCCGATGCGGTGGATCGCGTCGGCGACGCTGGCGATCGCGGCACGGCTTGCCCCGCACAGCGATGGTTCCCGCCGTGGCGGGGAAGCAGCCCGATGATGCATCTTGGCGAGCTCCGTCCGCCCTGCGCCGACCAGGCCATAGAGGCCGACGATCTCGCCCTGGCGCACCGTCAGGTCGATGTCACGGTGGCCGAGCGGGGTCGCGACGCCCTTGAGTTCCAGCGCCGCCGGGGCGGCGGACGAGTCGCGCGCGTCCCAATCCGGCGATCTGCTCGTCGCGGCCGATCATCAGCGCACGAGATCCTGCCGCCCGAGCCCCGCCATCGGCCGGCTCTCGCAGGCGTTGCGGCCGTCGCGCAGCACGGTGACCTCGTCGCAGATCTCCTGCACCTCCTCGAGCTTGTGGCTGACGAACAGCAGGCCGACGCCCTCGTCGCGCAGCTTGCGCAGCACGCGAACAGCGCCACCGTCTCATGCGGCGTCAGCGAGGCCGTCGGCTCGTCGAGCAGCAGGACGCGCGAGCGCAGCGACAGCGCCTTGGCGATCTCGACCAGCTGCATCTTCGCGACGTTGAGCTGCGAGACCGGCGTGCGCGGGTCGAGGTCGAGCCCGAGCACGTCGAGCCAGCGCCGTGCCTTCGGCGTGGACCGTCGCGTAGTCGATCGGCCGCAGCAGACGCGCCGCCGAGCTGTTCGAGCATGATGTTCTCGCCCACCGAGAAGCGCGGGATGAGGTTGCGCTCCTGGTGCACGACGCCGATGCCGGCCGCGATGGCGTCGCGCGGCGACAGGAAGGACGGGGTGCGCCGTCGAGCAGCAGCTCGCCCGCGTCGGGCCGGTGGACGCCGGTGATGATCTTGATCAGCGTCGATTTGCCGGCGCCGTTCTCGCCGAGCAGCGCATGGATCGAGCCCTTGGCGAGCCTGCAGCGACACGTCCTGCAGCGCCTGCACGCCGGGAAAGCCCTTGCTGATGCCGCGCGCCTCGAGGGCGAAGCCGGTCATGGCAGGGCACCCTTGGGAGCGGTGCCGAGGCGCACCTCGCGCCATCGGTTGAGCCCGACCGCCCACAGGATCAGAGCGCCCGAGCACGACCTGGACGAAGAACGGATCGATGTGGAACAGCACCAGCGCCTGGGTGATGATCGCCACGATGACGACGCCGAGCACGGTGGCGACGACGCTGACATGGCCGCCGGCCAGCACGGCGCCGCCGATCACCGGCGCCGCGAAGGACAGGATCAGCCAGTCGTCGCCGATCGGTCGGCTGGCCGATCTGCAGGCGCGCCACCAGCATCACCCCGGCGAGCGCGGCGAGCAAGCCCGAGATCGCGTGCGCCGCGACGGTGACGCGCGACGACCGAGATGCCCGAGAGCTCCGCCGCATGCGCGTTGCCGCCGACCGCCAGGATGTAGCGGCCGAGCGGCAGCCGGTTGAGCAGGTGCCAGATCAGCACGCCCGACCACCAGCGGTCGGCAGAGCGAGCCAGGGGATCGGCCCGAGCAGCGTCGTGTTGCCGAACGCCTTCACGCTGTCGGGGACGCCGTAGAACGGCTGCGCCCGGGTGATGCCGAGATTGATGCCCTTGAACACCGACAGGCTGGCGAGCGTGATGACGAAGGCCGAAATGCCGGTCCAGGCGATGAAGAGCCCGTTCAGCGCGCCCGCCAGCAAGCCCGATCGCCAGCGCCGCAAGCCGCCGCGAGGACCGGCGGCAACCCCCAGACCTGCATCATCCCGGCGAAGGAGATGGCCGCGAGCCCGCCGATGGCGCCGACCGCGAGATTCATCTGGCCGATGGCGATGATGATCATCTGCGACATCGCGATCAGCGCGTTGACCGCGACGGCGAGCAGCAGGATCTGGATGTTGAACGGCGACAGGAACGACGGATCGAAGGCGCTGACGACCGCGATCGCCGCGACAGTGATGGCGAGCGGGCCGAACCAGTCGGTCGCGCAGCGCCTGCGAGAGAGGCGGCTCATCGCCGACGATCTTCCGGTCGCGCGAGGAGCGTGCGGCGCGCCTTGATCGAGCAGCACCGCGAGCAGCAGCAGCAGGCCGAGGCAGGTCTGCACCCAGAACTCGCCGACGCGGAACTGCAGCAGGCCGTTGGTCAGCATCGCTGACGAGGGCGGCGCCGAGGAACGTGCCGAGCACCGAGACGCGGCCGCCGCTCAGCAGCGTGCCGCCGAGCACCGGGCCGAGGAAGGCCGGCAGCAGCCAGTCCTGCCCGAGATTGCCCGGCCATCGAGGGAATGGCGGCGCCGGTGCGCGCGACCACCATGCAGCGCGGCGACGCCGGCCAGCGCGCCCGAGAGCATGTGGCAGAGCACGAAGGTGCGGCCGACCCGCACGCCCGGAGAGCGTCGCGCCGCGGCGGCGTTGGCGCCGGCCGCCAGCATCTCGCGGCCGAGCGCGCGTCAAGCGGTAGAGCACCGACGAGCCCAGAGCCGACGCGCGACGCTGACAAGCAGCAGCGGCGACACCTAGCCGAACAGCTTCAGCCGGCCGAAATCGGCGAACATCGGGCGGCAGCGCGCGGAACGACTGGGCGCGGGTGAGGAAGACCATCACGCCGAAGAAGATGCTCATCGTCGCGAGCGTGATGATGAAGCTGTGCAGGCCGGAGCGGACGATCAGCCCAGCCGTTGACGAACGCCGAGCGCGGCGCCCAAGCGCGAGCGCGCCGAGGATGGCGAGCGGCCAGCGGCAGGCCGGCGCGCTCGATCAGCCAGCCGAAGGCCATCGCGGCGCAGACGCCGATGGCGCCGACCGAGAGGTTGAGGCCGCCGGTCACGATCACCGCCATCATCGAGAAGCCGATCATGATGTTGATCGCCGCGGTGCGGCCGAGCGTGAACAGGTTGAAGGCGGAGAGCGAAGCCCGGGCGTGAGCAGCGCGAAACAGGCGCCGAACACGAGCGATCAGCACGAGCAGGCCGAACTCGTTGGTCAGGTAGAATCGGGGTCGGCCTGCGTCCGCGGCACGCTCGGGCTGCGACGGCGGCGCGGCGGCGCCCTGTACCGTCAGGTGATCGGCCGGCATCTGATCTTCCATGGACGCAAACGCGGCCGGATCGCTCTTGCGTGGTCCGGCCGCATTGAAGAGTCGTCGCCGCCTTACGACTTGCAGTCAGATAGGTCTTCTCGAAGGTCGCCGAAGAGCGTCTTGGTGATGCCCTGCATCGCCGCCACGTAATTGTCGACGCCGCTCGCGTCGGCGAAGACCGTGCCGGAATCGATGAAGCGGTTGGTCAGCGCGATCGTCTTGAACGGCGCGTCGGCCTTCACCTTGCAGCCGTTGCGCAGGCGGTCGGCCGCGTAGGAGCCGATATAGCCCTGGCCGTAGGGGTTCTGCAGCATCGTGCCGTCGACGAAGCCGTCCTTGATCGCCTTCAGCACCACCTCGTCATGGTCGATGCCGACCATCTTGATGCGCTTGTCGCCGATCTTGCGCAGCGCGTTGGCGGCGACCACGGCCGGAACCCAGGCGGTGGTGACGATGCCGTCGACGTCGTTGGCGTGGGCCGCGAGATAGGCGTTGATCTTCTCTTCCGCGGGCTCCGGCGCGTCGATGTCGGCGATCACCTGCACCACTTACGGCGCCCTGCTTCCTTGGCGGCCTTCTCGACCGCGTCGATGCGCAGCTGCGTGTTGGGATCGACCAGGAAGCCGGTGAAATGCGCGATGCGCCCCTTGCCGCCCATCGCCTTGATCAGCTCCTTGGTGCCGAGATAGGCCGAATTGCCGGTGTCGGTGCCGAGGCAGAACGGCGGCCTTCGTCGGCTCCTTGAGGCAGCCGGCGAGCGCGATGACCGGCGCGCCGTTGTCGGCAAGTTCCGCCACCGTGCTGTTCGAGCCGACGGGATCGCCGGGGAACACCAGGAAGGCGTTGTAGCCCTGGCTGAGGAGGCTCTCGAGCAGCTCGTTCTGCGTGCTGAGCTCCCATTTCTGCGGCACCTTGTAGTCGGCTGCGCCGAGCTTGAATCCGGCGATCGCATCCTGGCCGGCCTGCTCCCAGGCGGCGAAATAGGGGTGCGGGCCGCCGGGAACGAGCGCCACCTTGGTGGCGTCGGCCGCCAAGGCGGCGGAAGCCGCGATCAGCCCGAGTCCGCCGGCGAGCCAGGCAACAGAATTCAATCGACGCATCATTCATCCTCCCAGGAGCCGCGCCCGTAGTCGGTGCAGCAGGCCGTATCCGGCTCTTCCGTGCGTCGGAGCGTAGGAGATCGGGCGGAAAATGCAACGACTGCGGTGCGATCGGATCGGGGAAGGGACGCACGCCTATCGGGCGGAACCCATCCGGAATGGGCTGAACCTTCCTTTTGGACCGCTTTTCGGTTAACGCTGATTCCATGATGCGCTCGTTTTGGGAGGAGTCCGTGGTCGGCGGACGCCTTCGCCCGGGCGCCTCTGGGCCCACTGTCCAGGTAGGCCGAAAACAGCTGCGGGACGATGCAGAGTAAATACCGATCTGGGGGAAGGCCTATGAAAACCCACCTCGTCCGTACGCTGACCGTCGCCGGGTTGTTGACGTCGATGCTGGGGGCGCCTGCCTTCGCGCAGACCGCATCGGGTGCGAACTGCCTCTTTCCCCTGGCATGTCCTGGGCCGACGCCACCAAAGCCTGAGCCACTGTATGGACCGCCGGAGGACCAAGCAGCAGCGCAGCCGGCCGAACCGGCGCCAAAGCCCCGGCACCACGTGCGCAAGCACGTGGCCAAGAAGGCTCAGTAAGCGCCGAGCCCGTTTCGATCACCGGTCTTTGAGGGCAGCGCCTTCGAATTCGATCGGTCGCTAGAACCGGTCGAATTCGACAGCAAGAGCCGGAGTGCGCCTAAAGTTGCGCGGCAGCAGGATTGCTCCAACATCACTGATGACGGAGTGAACCCGTGACCGCGATCCCAAGACCCGCGATATCCGCTGTAACCGATGACACACGCTGGGCGCGCCTCGTCGCCCGCGACCGCTCCGCCGACGGTCAGTTCTGGTATTCGGTCGCGACCACTGGCGTCTACTGTCGGCCCTCCTGCCCGTCGCGCGCCGCCAACCCCAAGAACATCCGGCTGCACAACTCGATCGCCGCCGCCAAAGCCGCGGGCTTCCGGCCTTGCAAGCGCTGCAACCCGGACGGCGCCTCGATCGAGAGCGACAACGCCGTTCTGGTCGCGAAGGCCTGTCGCCTGATCGAAGAGAGCGAGGCGGAGCCGCCGCTGAGCGCGCTGGCCGCATCTGCGGGCCTTAGCGCAAGCTACTTCCATCGCCTGTTCAAGACGATCATGGGGGTGACGCCGAAGGGCTATGCAGCCGGGCGGCGTGCCGAGCGGGTTCGCGGAAGTCTGAAAACCGAGACCAGCGTCACGGAGGCGATCTACGAGGCGGGATTCAACTCGAGCGGCCGCTTCTACGAAAAAGCGGCCGCGATGTTGGGCATGACGCCGACCCGCTATCGGACCGGCGGGGCCGGCGAGGAGATCCGCTTTGCGGTCGGCGAGACATCACTCGGGCCGATCCTGGTGGCATCGAGCGCGAGAGGCGTCGCCGCGATCCTTCTCGGCGACAGTCCCGACGCCCTCGTTCGAGAGCTTCAGGACAGGTTCCCCAAGGCCCATCTAATCGGCGCGGACCAGGGCTATGAAGCACTCGTGGCCGGGGTCGTCGGCCTCGTCGAGATGCCGGCTCGCGACAGAGGCGACCTGCCGCTGGACGTGCGCGGCACTGCGTTCCAGCAACGCGTCTGGCAGGCCTTGCAGGCGATCCCGGTCGGGGAGACCGCCTCCTATGCCGAGATCGCCCGCCGGATCGGCGCGCCCCGAGCGGTTCGCGCCGTCGCCGGCGCCTGCGCGGCCAACAATCTGGCTGTGGCGATCCCCTGCCATCGGGTGGTGCGAAACGACGGAGCGCTCTCAGGCTACGCCTGGGGCGTCGAGCGAAAGCGCGCACTGCTCGACCGGGAGGCCGTTCGCGGTGCCTCAGGCAGATAGGGCTGTCGCACCGACGCAAGAACCGAGGCTACCTCACCGCGGCCGAATCGAGCGCTTGCAACAAGGCGTCGTCAGGATTGCCATCTGGCGTCAGCCCCACACGCGCCTGGGCCGTCCGGATGACATCCCGCAGCGCGAGGCTGATGCGACCTTCGCGATTGTCGACCGGATAGCCCAGCGCGACGAGCCGGGCCTGGAGCGCGATGCGGGCGGCACGGGACATCGGGATGGCCGTCGGCCAGGTGCCCGCGATCGGTGCGCCGCCCTGCATGCGGTCGGCCAGTTGCCCGACGCTGAGCACATAGGCGTCCGAAAAGTTGTAGGTCTTCAGGACTTCGAAGTTCGGTGTCACGAGAAGCGCCGGGCCGGTCGCGCCCGCCGGGAAGAACAGGATGCCCTCTCCGCCTGTCGGCATCGGTGCGCCATCTGCTCGCGTGACCCCGCGCGCGCGCCAATCGGCAAAACTCGCCCGACTCGCTCCTGGATCAAGCCCAGCGGGCAAGCGTACTTCGAACCCCCACGGCCGATCCGGTTGCCAGCCCTGCGAGCGGATGAAATTGGCGATCGAGGCGAGCGCGTCGGGAACGCTGGCCCAGATGTCGCGGCGACCGTCGCCGTCGCCGTCGACCGCATATCGCTCGAAGCTCGACGGCATGAACTGCGGCTGGCCCATCGCGCCGGCCCAAGAGCCTCGCAGCTTGTCTCGCGCGACGTCGCCGTCCTGCAGCATCTTGAGGGCGGCGAGCAGTTCCGAGCGATAGAGCTCAGGCCGGTAGCCCATCGCGGCCAAGGTCGCGAGCGAGCGGATGACGTCCTTGGAGCCGAACGACGCGCCATAGTTCGTCTCGACACCCCAGACCGCCACCACGATGGCGGCCGGAACGCCATACCGCTGCTCGATCGCGGCCAGCTCCGCCTGCCACCGCTCCAGCATCGCGCGGCCCTGAGCAATGCGCGACGGCGTGACCTGAGCCTGCAGATAGGCGCCGATCGGCTTCGCGAATTCAGGCTGCTGCCGGGTCAGCTTGGCCAGTGCTGGATCCGGTGTGACGCCCGCGAACGCCGCGTCGAACACGGGTCGTGTGATGCCCTGGCGCTCGGCATCCGGCCACAGCGTTCCCACGAAGCTCTGGAGCGCAGCGGAATTCGGCGCTTTGTCGCTGGTCGAGGTCCGATGTTCCGGCTTCCGTCGGTCCATTGATCAACACCGCGAGAAGCGCGATGCAAGTCGGGCGAAGCACGTCCGATGGTCCTCTCAACTGTCTTCGAGCCCCGTCTTGCGTCACCGCCTGGGCCAAGCGCAAGAACCCCAAGGTGGACAAGCGGCGGTGGCTCGGACAAAACAGCCGGCGAAAGGATCTACCATGGATCGCCTGGCTGTCGTCGACGGCGCGCCCTCTGACGTCGACACGCTGATGCAGGACCTCGGCCGTGCGGCCCGGACTGCTCAGCGGGCGCTCGCCACCGTGCCGGATCGAGACCGCAGCGCGGCCCTGTCGGCGGCCGCCGCAGCGGTGCGGACCGGGAGCGCACGCATCGCCGAAGCCAATGCCCGCGATATGGCGGATGGCGTGCGGCGCGCCCTCACGCCCGCGATGCTCGACCGGCTGAAACTCGATTCCGGCCGTATCGAAGGCATTGCGGCAAGCCTCGAGGCCATCGCTGCCCTGCCCGATCCGGTCGGGCGTGCCTTGGCCCGCTTCGAACGGCCGAACGGGCTCGTCATCGAACGGGTGTCGACGCCCCTCGGCGTCATCGGCGTGATCTATGAGAGCCGCCCCAATGTGACCGCGGACGCCGGAGCACTCTGTCTAAAGGCCGGCAACGCCTGCATCCTCCGCGGCGGCTCCGAGAGCTTCCACTCGTCGAGCGCGATCCACGCCTGCCTGGTCGAGGGCCTTCGCAGTGCAGGGCTGCCGGAAGCAGCGATCACGCTTGTGCCGACACGGGACCGGGAGGCGGTCGGCGCCATGCTCATGGGCCTGGGCGGCCACATCGACGTGATCGTGCCCCGCGGCGGCAAGGCCCTCGTCGCTCGCGTCGAAGCCGAGGCGCGGGTGCCGGTGTTCGCCCATCTCGAAGGTCTGGTGCACATCTTTGTCGACCGTGCCGCCGACCTGGACCGGGCAAAGGCCCTGGTGCTGAATTCCAAGCTGCGCCGAACCGGCATCTGCGGCGCCGCCGAAACGTTGCTCATCGACGCCGCGGTGGCGGACACCCACCTTGCTCCGCTGGTCCGAATGCTGCTCGACGCCGACTGCGCCGTCCGAGGCGATGCCGCAACCCAGGCCGCCGACTCGCGTGTCACGCCCGCCACCGAAGACGATTGGCGCACGGAATACCTCGACCGCATCATCTCCTGCCGAGTCGTTGAGGGCCTCAATGATGCCATCGCGCATATCGAGCGGTATGGCTCGCATCACACCGACTGCATCATCACGGAGGATCAGGCGACCGCCGACGCGTTCCTCGCGCGGGTCGATTCGGCGATCGTGATGCACAATGCTTCGACGCAATTTGCAGACGGGGGTGAATTCGGTTTCGGCGGCGAGATCGGCATTGCGACAGGACGCATGCACGCGAGAGGCCCCGTCGGACTCGAACAGTTGACCTCGTTCAATTACCGCGTGCGGGGCACGGGGCAGATCAGACCGTGACGTCAGTGCCAGGGCCGGCCTGCCGCCCGCCCTATGAAGGACTGCCGCCGAGGCATGGGTCGGGCTTGCGCATCGGCTTGTTTGGCGGTTCGTTCAATCCGCCGCACGCGGGCCATCGGCTCGCAAGCCTCGTCGCGCTGCGCCGCCTGAAACTCGATCGGATCTGGTGGCTGGTCTCGCCGGGCAATCCGCTCAAGGACACGCGCCGACTTCCCGCGCTGGCCGAGCGGCTTGCGATTTGCGCCCGGGTCGCGAACCACCCTGCGATCGACGTGACCGGGATCGAGCAGGACCTAGGGCTGCGTTACACTGTCGACGTCGTCCAGGCGTTGCGCCGGCGCTGTCCCGGCGTGCGCTTCGTTTGGATCATGGGCGCCGACAACCTGGGCAACTTCGACCGCTGGCAGCAATGGCGGACGATCACAGGAACGCTGCCCATCGCGGTTGTCGACCGGCCAGGCTCGACGCTGGGCGCCGGTCAGACTCCGGCTGGCGCCTATCTCGGGCGCTATCGCATACCGGAAGCGGCTTCGGCTGTGCTTGCCGACATGCCGCCTCCGGCCTTCGTGTTTTTGCACGGGCCGCGATCCGTACTCTCGTCGACGGCTCTGCGACAGAACCTCAGGGATTAGCTGGTCGGCTCAGTAGCGGCGCCAGTGGCGGTGCCATCCATAATGTCGGCGCCAGCCCCAAGGACGATGCCAGCCGTAGCCACGCGCCTTGCTCGACACGTAAGCGCCGTGCCCTTGAGCCTGGTATTGGTGCGATGTCAGGGCTTGCGCTGGCGCGCTCAGCCCCAGCATCGGCGCTGCGATCACGGCAGCGGCTGCGAACACCTTGAGTGGATTCATAAATCGATCTCCCTTCATTAGTCTTGAGTGAGTTCTAGCGCCCTGCCCCCGAACTGCGCCAAACACGCCGCTCAGGTGCACCGCCGCTCAGCGTGGCTTGCCGGCCCGCTGTTCATGGCCGGGCGCCTGGGCCATGACCGCGCCCGTCGGATGTGTTGCCACGGCTCGGACAGACGCCCAGAGTGCCGCGATTCGTTGGACGCGCAGATGAACCTCGGGCTCGATGTTGTCATTCGCCGGCCTGCCGATCCGAAACATGCGACGTCCTCCGACATAACAAGTCACAGCGAGCCCACAGAGATCCATCGAGCATCGTGTTGGGATGTGTTTTCGCGCCAGGCGCCGGCTAACTCGCCAGACGAGATCGCCGATGCATGAATTCTGCAATGACGTCAGGCCTCAAGGCTTGCAAATCCACCCAATTTGCCGCTGCTAGCCCGATCTGGCTCCTCTGCGACGGCAAGGGCGGGCGTGAAAATTCTCTTCATCCATCAAAACTTCCCCGGTCAGTTCCTGCACTTGGCTCGGCACTGCCAGGCGCGTGGCGACGATGTCGTGGCGATCACAGATGCCGCGAACAAACAGGCGGAGATCGTCCGGACGGTCCGCTACGAGGTTGCCGCACAGGTCAAGCCGGCGGCGCCAGCATCGGAACTCGCCCAGCCTTTCGTCCAAAGCACTGCCCGGGGTGAAAGGGCGGCCCTGGCGATGTCTCGGCTGAAGCGCGATGGCTTTCTGCCCGATGTCGTGGTCGGTCACCCCGGGTGGGGCGAGATGCTCTTCTGTGCCGACGTTTTCCCCGCGGCACGGCGCGTTCTGCACGCCGAGTTCTACTATGGCGGCGATGAGGAAGACCTGGATTTCGATCCGCAATACCAGAAACCGGCCAGCCTCGAGCGGGCCTGGCGGCTGCGGGCGCGCAACGCCGCGATGCTGCTGTCGATGGTCGACGCGCAGGTTCTGGTCGCACCGACGCGCTGGCAAGCAGCCCGCTTCCCCGCAGCGTTGCAACCGAAGATGAGGGTCGTGCACGAGGGGATCGACACGGATGCTGCGGCCCCGAATTCCGCGGCGACCCTGACGCTCAAGCGGCAAAACCTGACCGTCTCGGCTGGTGACGAGATCATCACCTTCGTCAGCCGCAATCTCGAGCCATATCGGGGCTATCACGTCTTCATGCGCGCGCTGCCGCGCGTGCTGGCGGCGCGGCCCAACGCCCGCGCGATCATTGTCGGAGGCGAGGGCGTGTCCTACGGCGCGGCTCCCGCCGACGGGCGAAGCTGGAAGAGCATCATCTGGGAGGACGTCCGCGACCGCGTCCCGCAGGATCGGATTCACTTCGTCGGCCGCGTCCCTCACACGACGCTGACCACCCTGTTCCAAGTCTCGGCCGTGCACGCCTATCTCAGCTACCCGTTCGTGGTCTCCTGGTCGCTGCTCGAGGCCATGAGCGCCGGGGCCCTGGTCCTCGCGGCGCGTACATCGGCGATCGCCGAGATCATCTCGGACGGTGTCGACGGCCTGCTGGTCGGTTTCCACGACGTCGACGGGATCGCGGCAGCTTTGATCGCCGCGCTTGAGGACAAGCAGCGCTATGCAGGCCTTCGTGAAGCGGCGCGCAGGATGGTGATCGACCGCTTCGACCTGCGCCGCCGCTGTCTGCCGCAGTGGCTCGCAATCATCGATGGCGATACCACAGACCTGCCGTCATGAACCTGGCTTGAAGGACACGTCGCAGCGCAGCCCGGCGGGGATCACGAAGCCGGGATTGGGGAGTCTCAGCTGCGCCTGAAATAGATTGCTCTCGGCGTCGATCTGGCGGTCCTTGGTGGTCACCTCAGCATCGTAGAGGCCGACCGTCGGCCCCAAAGGCTTCACGCTGGCCTTCATCCCAACCGAAACCAGCGGATAGGCTGCGAGCGGCAGATAGACCTTCACCTTGAGCGGCTGCACCTCCGCCAGGGTGGCGATCACCGTGCTGAGATCGGCGTATTCGCCCGGCGCATGGTCGACCGAGACCACAATGCCGTCGATCGGCGAGCGCATGACCCGGCGATCAAGGATCGCCGCAATACGTTCCGTGTCGATGGCCGCGAGCTGCCGATCGAGTTCCGCCTCGCTCAATTGCGATTCGAGCGAGGCGACGTCGGTCTGCGCCTGCTCAAGCGCCTGCACCGTCGCGATGTTTTTGGCCTGCAGGGCTTGCTGGCGGTCCAGCTTGTTCTTGGCGATTGTCAGCTCCGTCTGCTTCGAGCGGATCACGGCATCGGTATCGGCTTTCAGTCGCGCAGCCTTCAACTGCGCCTCCTCGACACTGGATTCCAGCGTCGCGATCACCTGGCCCGCCTTCACACCGTCGCCGCGCCGAACCTCGACCTTGGCCAGCACGCCCTGAGCCTGGCTCGCCAGCTTTACCACCGTCTGCGCCTCGATCAGGCACGATGCGTTGCGCGCCATCGAGGCGAGGTCGGTCTCATCCTGCTGCGCGCGCGCCCCGGGAGGGATCAGAAGCACGACGGCAAAAACAACTGCACGGGATGATGATCGCAGCATCAGTCCAGACCACCGGCAAAGGCAAGCATGCGGGCCAACTGTTCATCGCGCCTGACAAGGTCGAAGCGCCGCCTTTCATCCAGGCGCTCCTTGGCCCGCTGGATGCGGCGGAACACCAGCCCGCCGGCAAGCCGGCGCCCGAGAGAACCGCGAAGCATCTGTCGCCAGATGCCCGGCGCTCCCGCAACGATCGCGTCCTCGCACGACAGGAATTCAGCCACCTCGCCCGGATCGCCCTGGCGCGCGGCGCGGCCCATCAGCTGTCGGTCCACCCGGCGGGACTCGTGCCGTTCGCAGACCAGCACCGCGAGCCCGCCAAGGGCCGCGACGTCCCAGCCCAGTTTGATGTCGGTGCCGCGCCCCGCCATATTGGTCACCACCGTGACCGCGCCACGCTGGCCGGCCTGCGCCACGATGTCGGCTTCCTGGCTGTCCTGCGCGGCGCTGAGCAGCCGGTAACCGATGCCCCGCCGATCCAGCTCCGCCGCCGCGGCGCGGGACTGCTCGACCGAACGCACCGCCACCATGACGGGCTGGCCGAGCGCGTGGCGCCGCGCCAACTCGTCGATTGCTGCGCCCCACCGCCGGTCGCGGCTGGCAAAGATTTGCCGGCCCCCCCACCCGCGCCGTCGCGGCAGCCGGCGCGGCACACGCGTCATGCGCAGGCCATACACCGTCGCTAATTCTCCCGATACCTCGCGCACCGTGCCGCTCATGCCGGCGAGGTGCTGGTAATTGCCGAAAAAACCGCTGGAAGCTTATCGACGCCAGCGCCTTGCGCCCGGCTGAGGGCGTAAGCCCCTCCTTGGCTTCGACCATCGCGTGCAGATCGTGGCCCCATTGCCGGTCCGCCATGGTGCGCCCGCTATGCGGATCGATGATCACGACCTTGCCATCGGCAACGAGATAGTCCCGGTCCCGATGGAGGCTCCGCAAAGCGGCGACGGCCGCGCGCACGAGTTCTTCACGCCGCAGGCGCTGCAGCCATGGGCCAGATCCGGAGGGGATCATTCGCTCGACGGTGGCCAGACCCTGGGAGGACAGGTCTGGCATGATCGATCCCGATGGGAAGCGGTAGTCCCGCCCGGCCTCCAGGGTGGCGGCGATGCGCAGGGCCGTGGCAATGGTCGAGGCGCCAGTCCTGTCGTCGCCGGTCGCCGAAATGATCAGCGGGGTTCCGGCCTCGTCGATCAGCACGCTGTCGACCTCATCGATGATCGCGACATCGAGGGCGGGTTGAAGGATGGATCCGCCACTTGCCTCGCCCAGCACCTTGGCCACCTTCGCCGAGAGATTGCGATCCCGCGTGTCGCTGCCGCGCACCAGCCCGTCGCGCAGATAGTCGAAAGCGACCTCCTTTCCGGACACGAACGTGATCGGCGTGCGATAGGCGACCTGCCGCTCGACTGTCGTAGTGCGCTCGACGATGACGCCGGATTCGACGCCTAGTCGGTCCAGCGCGGGCTTGAGGAGAGCGTGATCCCGCTCCGCGAGGTAGTCGTTTGCCGTGATGAGGTGAACGGAGCGCCCCGCGAGGGCGCAAACGGCAGCCGCCAGAAGGGCCGCTACTGTTTTGCCCTCGCCCGTGTCCATCTCGACCACTTCCCCGCCCGCAAGGCTTGCGGCAGCGGCCATCTGACTCCGGAACGGGCGGAGGCCGATCGCGCGGCGGCATGCCTCGGCCGAGATGGCGATGCCGCCGACGAGCGCCTGACCCGACATGCCGTCCCGCCGCAAGATCGCGCCGAGGGCGCGCCGCCGTGCGTCGAAAGCCTCATCCGATAGCTGCTCCAATTCGGCAGCCAGACGCCGGGCGCGCGTCGCGGCGACAGCGCTCCGTCGCCGCCGCCAAGGCGCGCCAAGCATGACGAGCTTTGGTCTGAACCAACCGATGCCCGTCCCGATGGGCAGCCGGTCCCCGCGCCGCGGCAGGGCTGCGAAGGCCCGCGGCAGAACAAGCGGCGGACCGCCGATGTCGAGGCCCACGGACTCAGACATGAAAGCGTCCCAGGAACACTTGCCGCGCCGAACGCCACCAACGCTCCAGCATGGGCGAGGCGCCATGGTCGAACCGCACCCACGCGCGCTCGCCCCAATGATCGCGGACCAGATCGGAGGGAACGCTCACGTCGACGGTGAAGAACGGCAGCAGCGCGGTGTTCTGATCCTTGTCGGTCGGATCGAGCGCGAACGGACCGCCATTGCCCGACGCCAGAGCCTGGCTTGGCAGCCGGCGCGTCGCGGCGGGAAATTCGCGCGCGACGCGAGCCCCTTCGACATCCTGAAGAATCGAGCCCTCCAGGCGCACGGCCACGCTTTTCACCCGACTGCGCACAAGGTCGATATCGCCCTCGGGAACGGCGGCGCGCACCATAGGCTCACTTCCCGACATGACGTAGCCGATGGTGTCGCCCTGCTTCACGAAAGAGCCGACGAGCGAATCGGATTTCGGCACCAGGAACGTGCCGCCCCTCGGGCTCTTTACCGTGAGTGCGGCCTGTCTCCTGACGGTCTCCGCCAGATCGTCCTTGGCAAATCCGATTTGGCTGCGCGTCAGTTGCGCTTCGTACGCCGAGTGCGGTTCGACGGCCGCGAGCCTTGCTTCGAGCTCGGCCAGACGCGCTTCGGCGGAGGCGCGCTTCGATGCAATGAACGGGTCGGACAACTGGAGCAGCGGAGCGCCTGCTTCGACCTGCGAGCCCGGTTGCACCAGCAGAGTTCCAGCGTCGCCGGAGACCGCGGCCGTGACGCGCGCGTCATCTGGAATCCAGACCACGCCCTGCGCCACTGTGCCATACGGGATCGGGATGAACGCGATCCCGCCGACGAGCAGGACGAGCGTTCCGGCGATCACCGCGAGGGCGCGGAGCCGCCGCTTCGCCAGCGCGGGCGATAGCAGCACATAGCGCATTCCTTTCACCAGCGGCCACACGATGGTCGTGACAAGCATCCAGGCGACCAGCGCAACGCCAAAGAAGAAGTATTGCGTCCCGATGAACAGGGCGATGCCGACCACGACGACCATGCGATACACGAAGGACGCTGGCGCATAGAGCAGAAGCCAGAAGCGCTCCCCAGGCGCCGTCTCGGTCGGCTTCACCGAGCGCAAACCGAACAGCTGGCGTTGCGCCAGGCTGAGATAGATCCGCTGAGAACGGGCCGCCAGGTTTGGAAGGCCGAGCGCGTCGGTGACGATGTAGTAACCGTCGAAGCGCAGCAGCGGATTCGCGTTGAAGATCACGGTCGACACGCTGGCGATGAAGATCACATCGAAAGCGACCGAGCGCATCAGGCCTGGCTCCGCAGCGAGCCAGACTGCGAGCGCGACGGCTGCCACGGCGAGTTCCACCATCATACCGGCGGCACCGACGATCACCCGATGCCAGCGGCTTGGAAACAGATCCGTCGCCGACGCGTCGACATAGGGCGCCGGCATGAAGGTGAGAAAGCTGATGCCGATCTCGTGAACGGCACCGCCGAAAAGCTTGATCGCGTAGGCGTGTCCCAATTCGTGCAGGACCTTGAGCGGGGGAAAGGTCAGCAGAAAGACAAGCAGTCCATCCGCAGCCAGCACCCTGTCGGTCACGTCTTTGGTCAGCTCGGTCCAATGCAGCCCTGCTTCGACCGCGAACCACACCATGGCGGCGAGCCATAGGACGCCGCCGAGCGGCCCGCAGAAGGGGCTCACCAGGTGGAGGGTACTGGACAGCGTGCTGTCCGGGTTGAACAGCGGCACGCGCAGGAACATCGGATTGCGGTACCGCTGCGCGACGGAGCGCCGCATGAACGTTTCTGCCCGCTCCGCGATGTCGTGCATGTCGACGGGTCGGTCAGAGCTGATGAGCTCAGCCGTGAAGAGTTGAGCGACGACCCCGAGAAGATGATCCTGGGCGGGTGCGTCAGCCCCTGCCCGCTCGGCCACTTCGCGCCAGATGCGGTCGAGCGTCCGCCGCCCGTCCATGCGCATGAGGACGGACCAGACGGCCGGCGTAAAGCGGTAGGTCCGGGTCGAGAAGCGGTCGCTCGCGACGTACCAGACCTGGCCTCGGAGGACATGTCGCTCCACCATCGTTTCCGGCCGGAGGCGCGGCCTTAGGCTGGCCACACGGTGCCAGAGGTCTGAGTGCATCGAAACCGCACCCGCACTCATGGGATCAGACCCCAAAGTTTGATGCGGGCCCAATCGACGAAGGGGTGCGTCCAGATCCAGATGGTCCGCCGCTCGCCCGCCGCGATTTTGGCGATCCCGGCCATGCCGGGCCTGATGCGCTCATCCTTGTTCTCGAGCGTGCCGAGAGCCTCGAATCCATTGACACCGTCGAGTGTGCGGGCGATCGGCGTCACCGACTGGACGGTGAAGGGAAAAGGTGCATCGGGGAGGGCCGACAGAAGGATTTCACCCTTCATGCCGACCGAGACTGCGCGGATGTCGCTCTCGGGCACGATCAGCGTGACGCGGTACTGATCGAGCGGGGCGATCTCATAAAGCGTGTCGCCGCGCGAAACGGGGCGACCGATCGACTGGCTGAGATCGCCGGACACGACCACGGCCGCGAAGGGCGCCTTCAGCTGGGCCCGCGCCAGCATCTGTTCGGACAGCTCGACCTCCGCTTCGGCCTGCGCCACCTGAGACCGGGCGATGTTCGTTCCAGCGAGATCGCCTTTCGCCAAGGCCTTGTCGAGTTCGGCCTGGTACTGCCCCTTGCGCGAGAGGTTGCGCAGCCGGTCCAGAACGAGATCATTGTCCTGCAGTTCGGCCAGCACCGCGCCGGCGGGTACGATGTCGCCTGCTCGGGCCCGCGCCGAACGGATGAATCCGTCGAAGGGGGCCGACATCGACCGCCGCACTTCACCCTGCACCTCGGCATGGGCGCGGACACGATAGTCCTGTCGCGCCAATCCGAGGAACACCGCAGCCGCGGCGACCGTGATCACGCCGAGCTTCAGCCCGAGGTGGCGGGCGCCGAAGAGCTTGCCGGCCACTCGCGCGAAACGGTCGAAAGCCAAGACGAAGAGGGGGCGGTCGGTTTTGGCTTTTTCGGCTAGAACGGCCGCCGCCGAGGTTCCAAGGGCGTCGATCAGGTCGACTTCGGTCTGCGTGAATGGCTTGGCGGCCCGCAGCAAGCTGATAGCGCCGAAGGGCTCTCCGTCGGCGATAAGCGGTAGGGTCAGGACATTTGTTCCGCCGCTCGCGGCGCGAAGAGCGTCCTGCGCCCGGGTGACGTAGGGGGTGTCCGGCGAGCCTGGCGCCACGAGCGTCGTGCCCTGATCCACTGCCTCGTCGGCCGCAGCGGCAAACAGCTTGGCATGACGAGAGCGGCGCTCGAACACCGCGGTCTGGCTGACGACGACAGCCTGGGTGTGATGCCGAACCCTGCGGCCCACCACGACCTGGTCACAGCTGAACCGCTGCTCGACGAGGCCGGCAAAGATCCGCGCGGCATCGGCCAGGCGCTCCTCGCCTACGACGGCTTCGACGGCATGCACGAGCAGGAGTGCTCGTCCGGCGAGGCTCTCGGCGTCGCCTTCTTGCGAGCGGCGCAAGAAGGCCTCGATCCAGCCGGAGCTCCATTGCAGGTGGCGCAACAGCCGTCGAGCACTCGTTTGGTCGAGCGCCGCCGCCTCCGCCAGAACCACGCCGTGCAGGCGGCCCGAAAAGACCAGGGGGTACCCAAGAAAGACCTGATCTTTCGCCTCGCCAACGCTCCGGCCGACCCCCTCGAGCGCGGGCTGGCGCCGTTCCATCGCGGCAGCAAGCACAGCGTCGAGGCTTGCCACGAACAGCTCGGTCTCGCCCGGCTCCGGCCGACGACTCCACCGCGCGACGGGCTTGAACGGGCCGCGGTCGGCTGGCCCGATCAACAAGGCGGCGCGTTGCATCGGTTCGAAAGGACGACAAGCCAGCGCCAGCCACGCGCGACCAAACGCGGCGCTGTCCTGCATCGTCGAAAGGTCGTTCCAAAGCGACGCGTCCGGTGCGGATTCCCGGAACATCGTACCGGTCTCGCTAGCGACGGCAGCTCCTTGGTCCAGGACGGTCTTGGGCTCGACGATGGTCATCGCAGTTTCGGCCGCACGCGCGTTTCGTCCTGTCCTGTCGCTGCGCTATTCAGCAGCTTCCAGAAACACGAGATCCGGCCTGCCGGCGTCCAGTTCGTCGCAGTCGAAGGACGGGCAGTTTCCGTCATCGAGATCGACTCCTTCGAACTCGTCGGCCGCGAGATCGAAGATCAGCACATCCCGCGCCCGCTTTGACTTACCTCCACCGTCCCGCCTGCGTGCCGGTATAGCGAGTCCCGTCAGGAGGAACGCGTGGGCCGCGGACGCTTTGACGACCGTGCTGGGGCCGGTCGGTTTGCCGTCGGCGCTGTAATTTGTGGTGTAGGTGCCGTGGCTGTTGACGATGACCACGGTGTAGCTGCCGTCTGAATTGTAGGTCCAGGTCGATGTTGCCCCGTTGGAGTAGGTGACCGAGGCCGGCTTGCCGTTCGGGCCGTAGACGACGGTGTAGGACGTGTAAGGCTGGCCGGTGAAGCCCGAGTAGGTCGCAGAGGCAACTTTGCCGTTGCCGTCATAGGTGTAATCGGCGGAGGTGTAGGCGGTCCCCACGATGCCGGTCGAGACCAGTTCGTGAAGCGAACCGTCTGAATTGTAGGTCCAGGTCGATGTTGCCCCGTTGGAGTAGGTGACCGAGGCCGGCTTGCCGTTCGGGCCGTAGACGACGGTGTAGGACGTGTAAGGCTGGCCGGTGAAGCCCGAGTAGGTCGCAGAGGCAACTTTGCCGTTGCCGTCATAGGTGTAATCGGCGGAGGTGTAGGCGGTCCCCACGATGCCGGTCGAGACCAGTTCGTGAAGCGAACCGTCTGAATTGTAGGTCCAGGTCGATGTTGCCCCGTTGGAGTAGGTGACCGAGGCCGGCTTGCCGTTCGGGCCGTAGACGACGGTGTAGGACGTGTAGGGCTGGCCGGTGAAGCCCGAGTAGGTCGCAGAGGCAACTTTGCCGTTGCCGTCATAGGTGTAATCGGCGGAGGGTGGCGGTCGCCCACGATGCCGGTCGAGACCAGTTCGTGAAGCGAACCGTCTGAATTGTAGGTCCAGGTCGATGTTGCCCCGTTGGAGTAGGTGACCGAGGCCGGCTTGCCGTTCGGGCCGTAGACGACGGTGTAGGACGTGTAAGGCTGGCCGGTGAAGCCCGAGTAGGTCGCAGAGGCAACTTTGCCGTTGCCGTCATAGGTGTAATCGGCGGAGGTGTAGGCGGTCCCCACGATGCCGGTCGAGACCAGTTCGTGAAGCGAACCGTCTGAATTGTAGGTCCAGGTCGATGTTGCCCCGTTGGAGTAGGTGACCGAGGCCGGCTTGCCGTTCGGGCCGTAGACGACGGTGTAGGACGTGTAAGGCTGGCCGGTGACGTTCTCGTAGTGCACGTTCTCGACTTTGCCGGTCGGATCCGCCGTAACGACTTTGGTGAGAACACCATTCGTGTAAGTCGAGGTTACAACCGAGGTCTCATGCCCCGAAGCGTCGTAGTTGATCACGTGCACTCCGGTGGACGGAGTGCCTGACGTAATCGCGAAGGAATAGCCGTCGCGAATCGCCGCAAGCGCCAGAGCGTCGTTGGCGATGAGCGACTGCATGGCAGCCGTGGACGCCACTGGGAGCACGTGGGTATCGGTCAACCAGATGGCAGTCAGCCCTGGCTGCGTTTGAAGCGCGTCGAGATCGGCGAGGATTGTCGCCGCCGGTCCGACCTCCACGACGAGCTTAGTGGAGAGCAAGCCTGCCACGCCGTTCGTGCTGCTGGCCTTGGCAGTGAAGACGTGGAGCCCCTCAGATTCAGCAATCGCGTCGAAGCGTGAAGGCGCCCGACGAGGGGACATTCAAGGTTTGGAGCGCAACCGTACCGTCGTAAAGCGTGACCGTGTCCTCCGCCGGCGCTGAGCCGGCGATGGTGACAACCGGAAGTCCGGTCGCTGAACCGTTCGCGCCGCTCAGGCCTTCGAGGCTGACGGTCGGGGCAGGAACCGTCACATCGACCGTCACATGCGCCGTCGCAGTGCCTGCGTCGGCATTGACGATCGTGTAATCAAAGCCGGCGGCTCCGCCGAACCCCTCGGTCGGCGTGAAGACGACCGACCCGGTAGCCTGATCGAACGTCGCCGTCCCGTGCTGCGGATTCGACACCGTCTGCAAAAGAAGCGTCTCGCCATTGGGATCGCTGTCGTTGGCGAGCAGCGTCGCGAACGGGATCTCGAGAGCCACGTTCTGCTTCGCGCCGATCGTGTCTGGTGATCGCCACCGGCAGCACCACCTTCGCCGCGACCGTGATCACCACGCTGGCCTGCGTCACGCCGAGATGCCCGTCGTCGACCGCATAGATGATGGTGTCGGTTCCGACGAAGCCGTCGACCGAGGTGTAGGTGAAGCTGTGCGTCGTCGGATCCAGCGCGCCGATCGTGCCGTGGGTCGGACCAGAGATGATCGTATACGTGAGCGGATCGCCATCGGCGTCCGTGGCCGTGAGCATGATCGGCTTCGAGACCGCCGTCGTCGCCGAGACGTCGATCTCGCCCGCCTGCGGGGCGTGATTGGCCGAGCGATCGACCGTGAAGCTCCGCAGGTAGGCGCTGCCCGCGTCGAGGGGCTTCCCGGCGGTGTCCACCAACCCGCCTCGGGGGCTGATTTCAAGCTGATACGAACCGTCAGCGAGGGGGGCCGCCAGGGTCAAAACAACCGTATTGGCCGCGGCATCGTAGGCTGGCGTCAACACAATCGCCGTGGTCAAGCCGGAGTCGGTCCGGGTCAGCACGAAGTTCGCTGGGCTCGTGGCGCTGGTCAGGTCGAGCGCTTCGCTGAAGGCGATCGCGACCGTGGTGAAGACGCCGGCGGTCTTTCCCCCGTTCGACGGCAGGTTCGAGACGGACACGATCGCCGGAGCGACGGTGTCGCCCGATGAGCCCTGGAACTCCACGGCGCCGATGTCGTCGTAGCTTTGCCGAACGACACCGGTCGGGGCGAAGCGGATCGAGTGGGAATTTGACAGCGTGGTGCTGCCGTTGTTGGGCGCGAGAACGGCCGTGCTGGCGGACCCTCCCGAAAGCCCGATCACTGGTGTCAGCCCGGTGAGATTCTGCCCATAGTCGAACTGGACGCTGCCATCGGCAAACAGCGTAGCCGAGAACTGGGAAGTCGAGGCGGCGCCGGTCGGCCGCACGATCCAGGTGAACTTCACCTGACCGGCTGTCGAGGTGTCGGCGTAGATATTGTCGGACCCGGTGACGGCGTCCACGTTCGACCAGAACGGCGCGATTTTCGATCCGGCCTCGAGGGCAGCAACCGAGGGCGATGCGGCGCCAGCGAAGGAGGAGTTGGGGTCGAGTTCGATGTAGCCGGCCGACGACAATCGGACCGACGTGACGGTCTGGTCGTAGTAGTGGAAGGTGAACGGCAAGGTGAACGTCAGAGGATAGCTCGCCGCACCCGACCAGCCGTGCAGAACGGCATTTCCGGTCGCGGAGAATGCGTTGGCTCCCGTGTCAGACGGCGCGTAGCCACCGATACTGAGGATCTGCCCCGATCCGGTGTTGGCGGTGGCCGGATCGTCATGCCGGGGCTGACCCAGAACGTCCGTTGCCGGAAGCACGCTCTGGTCGCCCGCGTCGATTGCAGGTGAACCGATTCCCGGGGTGAAGTTGTCGTCAGCCCCGCCACCGAGGGCCGTATCGGGCCCGCCCAGAACGTTGTCGGCTCCAGCACCCGTGGGCGTGATGAATTTCGGGTCGCCTTCCTTGCTGTTCGCGTTGCGCGTTGCGTCGGCAGCCCGCCAGTCCGCCAGGGTCGTATAGACGGCTGAGCCGAGGGTCGCGGCTGTCGCGCCGCCGCTCGCGCCCCGATAGTAGAGATTGTAGTTGGTCACGAGGCCGGACAGGCTGTCGGCCGTGATGGTGAGCAGCGACCCTTGTTCTCCCATCAGGATGTTGTCGCTGATCGTGGTTTTGCTGGCGCCACCCTCGATGCGGATCGCGCCGTCCTGGGGCTGGTCGATCGTGTTGCCGACGATGACGCTGCCGATGCCGCCCGGAAGGTCAATGCCGCCGTTGCTGTTGAGATAGATGAGATTGTCGTCGATCAACGCCTGCGAAGAGCTGTCGAAACCTGTCGTGCCGATGCCGAGGCCGTTCGAGTAGATGCGGTTGGCCGTGACATGCACCGGACCGGCTCGGCCGAGGAGAATGCCATCGGTGGTATTTTCGAAGATTCTGTTGCCGGTGACGGTGGTTCCCGCATCATGGGCGAAGACGCCGGTCGTATTGCCGGAAACCACATTGCCCGACGCGGTGGCGCCGTCATCGACGATCAGGCCGACGTTGCCCGATCCGGTTTGTCCGACGATGGTATTGTCCGATGCGGTGATATAGTCGCCTTCGATCTGGATGCCGAAGGGGCCATAGTTGTACGTGAGCCCATTGCTGAAGATGCGGTTGTCGGCGATGAGGCTTGCCGGTTGGCTCTGGTAGCGATCGGAAGCATAAATTCCGTACTGCGTGTTGTCGTGGACAACGTTGCCCTGCACGAGCGCCTGGCTCGTGTAGTTGAGCCAGATGCCACCACCGTTGTTGTAGATCTCGTTGTTGATCAGCGTGACGCCTTCGATCGTATTGAAGGAAAGAGCTGTCGAGCTCTGACCGAAGATCTTGGTGTTCTCGATCAGGATGTCGTACGGGCTCGTGTAGCCGGAGTGATAGTCGAATTGCGCGCCGTCCCGCGCGTTCTGGTCGATCGTGTCGCTGTCGAATGTGATGTCGTGGCTGGTCGACGAGCCATGCTCACGCACGCCGCTCTCGCCGCCGGTGAGCTCCAGGTTTCGGAAAGCGATGTAGTTGCCGCCGGCGAGATTGATCGCGGCACTGTCCGACCCCGTGTTGTTGCGGTTGAGCGTGGTGAGGTCGCCCGCGGTCGTGGCCCCCTGGATCGTGATGCGCTGGCCGGGGTCGTTGCCCGTTCCGCTCTGGTTCGCGTTGAACGACACATCCTGCAGCAGCGTGTAGCTGCCCGTGTCGACATAGACGATATCGCCGGCTCCGAGCTGGTAGCGATTCAACAGGGCCTGCAGGCTGGCGAGCGGCTTGTCCGGCGTCTTGCCCGAATTCAGGTTGTCGCCGGCAGCACTCGTATACTCGATCGTTGGTCGTCGAAGCATCGTTGACGAAGAACGCATGGCCGCCGTTCGCCACCAGGAACGGTTTGTCCGAGGTGTCCGAAACGCCGCCCATCGTGACCCGGACCAGCGCGGTGTTTCCGTTCGTCTCGGTGGTCGGCGTCCAGGTCGCGGTGCCATAGCCGAACTTGTCGACCGCAACGCCAGTGGCAACCGTCTGCCACGTCGACCCGTTGTCAATCGAGGTTTCGACCGTTGCGGTCTGCACCGGGTTGCTGTTCGCCTTCGAGATCTGGAGGCCGGCCAGTGAAGCTGCGCGCGCCCGAGATGTTCGTCAGGGTGATGGTGATGCCCCTGCCCGCCGGTCGCCTGGACGGTGTAGGTCTTCACCACTGCCTTGTTGATGGCATTGCCGGCCGCGACATAGGGGTCGAAGCTGGCCTCGACCACCTGGCCGTTGATCGAGATGCTGAAGACACGGGCGTATACCGTATCGGAGACGATCGTAGTAGTCGGCGAAGTCGAGCCGCACGACATAGGTGCCGTCGCCGACCGCGACCGTCTGGACGAGGCTGTTTCCGGCGCCGGAGTTCGCCGTCTTCAATTCGCTGTAGACCGAAGCCGGCGCCGCGAAGGCCACGCCTGTGGTATCGACCGTCGCACCTTCGGAATTGGCAAGTCCGTTCCGGTTTGGCTGCGGGTCCGTGACCCAGTTGTTCCAGGGCTGAGAGCCCTGGACGGCTGAACCGCCTGTGTTGATGGCAATGACCGGATCTTCTGCCGCGAGACCGGTCGAGCGGAAATCGATCGTCACGGGCGTGCCGACTTCGACCTTGTCGAGCCCATCGGGCGTCAACACCTGGACGGTCTTGGCCGGACTTTGCGTGGCCGCGCCGGTGTCGCCCTCGAAGCCAAGGTTGATACGGCCGCCGTTGTTGCCGGGCTCGGCCGCGAATTGGGACAGCGGATTGCCCCGATCGATCAGCGGTGACCCTGCGGCGAGATGAAAGTTCTTCGCCGCTCGATCGATAAAGTCGGGATCGGCATCGGTGCTGTTCTGGTCGAACGTGGTGTTGAAGATCCAGTCCGTGAAGGTCGCGACGAGATTGGGGCCCCATTTGCCGAAGGTGGTGCCGGCCGCGAGGTGGAAATCGTTCCAGTCGCTGGTGAACCCCGGCTCCGCACCGGTCACCACCTGAAGCGCCTGGCCGCCGTTGCTGACGTCCACGATGTTGTTCTGCAGGGTGACAACCGCGTTCTGGTCCGCCAGATCGATGGCGATGCCGCCGGATTGCACGATCGTATTGTTGGCGATGGTCGCCTGAGGGAAGGAGTCGCTATAAATACCCGCGATCGTATTGCCGTAGAGTAGATTGTTCGAGAACGTGACGATGGTGTACGACAAGTCCGTGCCGTACTGGTTATTGTAGATCGTGTTGCCCGAAATGGTCGCGCTTCCGGCATTGCCGCTCGTTTCGACGCCATAGACGTTGTCGTGCACGAGATTCCCGGTGCCCGTGGCACCGGCCGAAATCAAGAGTCCGACATGGTTGCCCGAGACCTCGTTGTTCTTCGCAGTGGCGGCTGCGTCGACTTCGATGCCGGTCCCCTTCGATCCCGTCGCGGTATTGCCGTCGACCGACCCGAACGTGTTCTGGTTGCCGTAGAGATAGATGCCCCAGGTTCCGCTGCCGGTCGACGGTGTTTCCTCTGATCGTCGTCGCGCTCGGTATTGAAGACGTAGATCCCATAGTCGCCCGCATTCGTCGATGTGTTGCCGGTGATCGTGAGGCCCGCCCCGTAGTAGGAGTAGAGGCTGTCGTAGACATTGGTGAAGGTGTTGCCGGTGACCGTCGCGCCATTCGGCGCGTTGAGGTAAAGGCCGTAGGAGGAGGTGCCGACCGGATCGTGGATCGTCGAATTCGTCAGCGAGAAACTGCCGTTGCCGGTGCCGACGTAAATTCCGGAGTTGCGATTCGATCCGAAGGCCGAGATGTCCAGGTGATCCAACTGGATGCCGGAGCTGTTGTAACCGCTGGCGAGATCGATGGCGTCGGCGCCCCCCGTGAAGGCCATCTTCTCGATCTCGACGTTCTGGGCGCCGAAAATCGCGATCGTTTGAGTGCCTGCGAGGGTCCCAGACCGCGCCAAAATCGTCGATGAACCGGCGCCTATGATCTGGATCGGATGGGCCACCGTGCCGGCAAAGCTCGCATCAAGCGTGATGGGCGTCTGGAGATTGTAGGTTCCGCTGTCCACGTAGACGATATCGCCGGCTTGCAGCTTGTAGGCGCGAAGCAGCGCGGCGAGACTCTGCATCGGAGCATCGGGCGACTTGCCGCTGTTGGCGTCGTTGCCGACCTGCGTCGTGTAGATGTCGCCAGCAGTCGAGCCGTCGTTCACGTAATAGGTGTTTCCCGCTGGCACGAGTTGGACGTGCCCTGCGGCGGTTGGCGCGTTGCTGTTGACGCCATTGATCGCGACACGGAACAGCGCGTTGCCGGTCCGGTCGACCGTCCAGGTGAAGGCGCCGCGACCAAACCGGTCGACCGGCACGTTGGTGCCGATCGTCGAGTAGCTCGCCCCCGCCATCCGTCGAGACGCTGACGGTTGCCGTGAGCGGCGTTGCAGTCTTCAGAGTCGCGAGCGACAAGCCGTTGAGGAAGGCGCCGTATTGGCCCTTATTCGAGAGATCGAGGGCGATCTGCCCGTTGCTCGCCGTCGCCAAGACCGTAACGGAGATCGCAGTATTGGCGCGGTCGCCGGCCAGCTTGTAGGGGTCCACGCCCGCTGCCGAAATGATGCGGGTGTCGTTGAGCAGTGCGTAATCGGCCAACGCGCCGTTCACAAGAATGTCGAACGTATTCTGTCCCTCGGCCGTTGTACCGGGCGCTGCGAAATACAACGTCAACGCGTAAGTACCGTCGGGGATCGACGTCAGCGCATAGGTCAAATGAGAGCCCGCGCCGTTGCTCGAATAATCGTAGGTTTGGAACAGCGAAGCGGACGGTTGCGCAGCATCCGGTATCTGGGACGTGATCGTCGCGCTCGTCGAACTCTGGCCGGTGACGTGGGTGGCGTAGGGGTTGGCCGATACGAACGTCGCACCCGCCGCCCCGCTGGCCGATCCCGACGTGCCAGCGTTGAGCAACAGCACGGGCGTGCTGTTGGCGAGCTCGAAATCGCTGAAATCGGCGAAGCCGGAGGAGGCGAAATCGAGCGTGATCTGTTGGCCGATCGCGACCTTGGATGCGCCGCCGGGCGAAAGAATCTGCACGCTCTGGGCCGGGCTCGCGCCGACCCCGGGTCCGCTGCCGATCGCATTGGCCGTGTTGCCCGTCGCGCCGATGTCGATGCGGTTGCCGTTGCTCAACGGCTCGTTGGCGAATGGCAGGGCTGGATCGCCCGCGTCGATCGCGGGCGACCCCACGGCCGGAATGTAGTTCCCGTTCGCCGGGTCACGGAATTTTGGATCGGCCGCCAACCCGTCCGGATCGAACCCGAGATCCACCTGCCATGTCAGGAAGTTCGTCGCTTGTCCGCCCCAGGTGGCCAGCGTGCCGCCGGGCTTGATATCGAACAGGTTGTAGTCGCTGCTGAAGCCGTTCTGCGCCGCCGCCGGAACCTCGAGGCCGACCGCGCCGCTCGCCACCGAGAGAATGTTATCGTGGATCGCGACATTGTAGGGACTGCCCGTGACCTCGATCGCGGTGCCGGTCTTCTGAACAATCGTGTTGCTCACGATCGTGTAGTCGTGCGTCCCGCCGTTGTTTCGGACGACTTGAACGCCCGCGGTCGTGTTATTGTAAATCGTGTTGTTGCGAATTATCGAATTGGACGTCTCGAGCAGGATGCCGACCGTGTTGTCGTGAACCGTGTTGGCTTGCGCCGCGCCACCGTCGACTTCGATGCCCCAGTCCGCAATACCGTAGACCATGTTGCCCGAAGCCGTGCCGCCGACGTATATGCCATAGGCACTGTTGTAGACGGTGTTGTTGGTGCCGACCGAGGAACCGGAAATGCTCAGAGAATTGGCGCCGGAATTGCTGCCGCCGATGTTGTAGATGGTGTTGCCGGTCGCCAGCATCGGCAGCCCGGAAACATTGTCGGCCGACAAGCCGAACGCGGCCGTGTCGTGGACGGTGCTGTTCTCGATGATGCCGGACGAGCGATAGGTCGAGATGCCGTAATAGCCGCCGCTGACCATCAGGTGGTCGAAGGTCAAGTTGTAGGTGAAGCTCGTCCCGGTGGCTGCGTTGTCATTGATGAACGTGTCACCGCGCAGGGTGCTGCCGGTCGAGCCATTGATCTGCACGCCGGTGCCGAAGTTGCTGAACGTCGAATTGCTGACTGTCGCACCATTGTCGCCGTCGAGCTCGACGCCCGTGCCTGAGCTGCCGATGCCGGTCAGGGTCGAGCCATCGAGCGTGAACCCGTCATTTCCGGTGCCCACGTGGATGCCGCTGTTTCCGCTGTTCGGAACCTTCACCGTCGCCCCGGAGACGGTAATTCCGGTGCTGGCAGCGTTGGCATCGACATAGAACTGCCACTGCCCGCCTTGCAGCTGCATGTTCTTGAAGGTGACGTACTTCGCGCCCTTCACCTCGAAATCATAGAACCCGCCGGAATTCGAACCTCGGTCGAAGATGGTCTTGGTGCCATCGCCGATGATGGTGATCGGGGCGGTCGCGGTGCCCGACTGCGTGGCATCGAAGATGATGTTCTGAGTGAGATGGTAAGTGCCGGCATCGACGTAGACCGTGTCGCCTGGCTGCAGCTTGTACTTCTGCAGGAGCGCGCCGAGCGAAGCCATCGGATCGTCGGCGTCGAGGCCCGTGTTGCCGTCGCTACCCGCCGTCGTCGTGAAGTCGCCACCGGTGGCCTGCCCGTTGATGTAGTAGGCATGTACGGGCGGTGAAATGGCAAAGCTGCCGTTGGACGTATCCGTGATCGCCGGATTTGCTTCCGACTGAATCTTCACGACGTAGTTGCTGCCCGCGGCGAACAGCGCCGAGTCGACCGTCCAGGCATAGCTGCCGTTGTCGGCGATGCCTGTGGCGATCGGAATGAACGTCGTTCCGTCCGACGACGCCGACAAGTCCACCATGCCGGTCACGTTGAAGGTGTTCCACGTCACAGTGGCGGTGCTGCCTTGGAACAGTGTTTCGCCGCCGTTTGGCGCGGTGATGGTCAGGAAGGCCGTCGGGCTACGTGAGGCCTGCTCCGTCCCGCCGAACGCGCCGACCTCGACGATCGCGCCGTTCGGGCGCCGTTTCGGCACCGATCGGAAGGCTCGGGTCACCGCCGTCGACAGCCGGCGAGAGCGCCGTGTCGGTTGTCGTGAGCATGCCGCCCGGGATGCTTAGCAAGCCCGTTGCTGGATCGAGAACCACCGCGAGTGAGCCGCCGTGAAAGCTGCCGTCCAGCGTCTGCACGTGGAAGTCATCGTCCTGCCCGGTGGCGGTCGGCGACCCGTAGCCGAGAACGCCATCAGCGCCGTCCGCGTCAACGAAATCGGGGTCGCCGAACTGGCTGTTTTTGTCGCGGCCCGCGGCGGTGCGCCACGCCGCGAGCGTGGTGCGGTCGACCCCCAGCCAGTTGCCGATCCGGCCGCCGGCGCCCGTCTGGAACAAATTGTAGTTCGAGCTGAAGCCGGCCTGCGCGGCATCCGCGACCGTGATGCCGACGCCGGCCAAGGCGACGACGATGTTGCTGTCGAGCGAGACCCTGAGAGCGCTTCCGGTCAGCACCACCGCAGAGATGCTGCCGCCGGTCTCGTCGATGGTGTTGTTGGTGACCACCGCATTGGAATTGATGTACACGCCGGTCTGGCTGTCGGCGTAGATCAGGTTGTTCTTGAGTGTACTGTTGGACGAGACGCTAACACCGGTCACGTTGGAATAGATGACGTTGTTGACGACCACAGCCCCATCCGGCGCGTCGACCAGGATACCCGTGCCGCCGTTGTAGACCCGGTTGCCGGTCAGCATCGTCGCCGATTGAAGGTCGATCCCGATGCCGTTGCCGAAAACGTCATTGTCCTTCTGCGTGCGCTCCGTTACGCAGCCGGATGCCGGTCGCGTCGCTGAGACCGCCCACGACATTGCCGACGACGTCGATCGTGCCGTTCGCGTCGATTCCGTAGAGGTGATTGCCAGTCAGCAGGTTGCCGCGCCCGGCCGTCAAGTCGGCATCTCCGAACAGGATGCCAGTGCCCTGGATCAAGGCACCGTCTCCGTTGTCGGTGATGATGTTGTGCTGGATCGTCGACGTGCCGGTCAGATTGAGGTCGAGGCCCCAGCTGCGGTTGTCCGTCAGCGTGTTGTCCGAGATCGTCGTGACCGATCCGTTGACCACGATGCCTTCGCCTGCACCCGTGACCGTCACGAAACTGATGGAGCCGATCGTCCCGCTGAAGCGCAGGCCGACGCCGCCGTCCTCGTCGGTGGCCGTCAGGTGGGTGAGCGCGCGGCCCGGCGAGTTGGTCGCGATCGAGAAGCCGTCGCCCGCCTGGCCGGAAGCCGTCAGGTCGGACGCGCTGAAGTTGTCGCTGCCGCCATGGACAAGCACGGCATCGAGCCCACCCTGGAAGGCGAGGTTCTTCAGGTTCACGAAATCGGCGTCGAGCAGGTCGATCAGCGCGGCCGAATTGTTGCCGATGATGGCCGGATGCAAGGTCGCGGCGCCGCCGTTGGTCGGGCCCTGGATGGTGAAGCCGCTGTCCAGCCCGAAGCCGCGGTCGGAACTGCCCGAGAGCAGCAGATTGTCGATCAGCGGGTAGTCGCCAACGTTGACATTGACGGTGGAGCCCGGTCCGACGTCGTAGGTGCGGAACACGTTCGTGAGATTGGGTTTTGGCGCGTCGGCGGCCTTGCCCGTGTTGCGGTTCGAGCCGGCGCCGGAGTCGACCGCAGCATCGTCGCCCGCAGTCGAGCCGTCATTGACGTAATAGGTCGTGCCATTCTGCGGCACGGCAAACGTCTCAGCCGACATGTCGAAGATGGCCGGGTCGGCAACCCGCTCGATGCGGATGCGCAGCCCCTTGTCGCCGTAGCTGAGCCCCGTCTGCGCGGGCGTCCAGCTGTACGAGCCAGTGTCTGCGACCGACGCCACAATCACGGCCTTGAGCGCCGGCCCGTTCGCCCCGTCCTGCCACAACTCGATGCGCACCGGATTTCCGGCCGCCGCGCCGAAGGTGTTCCAGGTGATGAGGCGTGGTTTGTTGAGTTCCCAATCGGTGTAGAGATCGGGCGAGGTGACGATGATGCGGCCCTTGCCCTCCGGCACGGCCGGCGCCGCGGGGTTGGCAGCGACTGGCCCCTGGCCCTGGTCGAAATCGACGCCGCGGGGGATCACGGCCAAGTAGGCATCGTCGAGCACCGCGCCCTGGCTGGTCCCGCTGTTGGCGACCGAGAAGATGAACGCGGCCGAGCGCGCCCCGGTCGGCACGCCCACGGTTTCGAAGACCCGCAGGTAGCGCCCGGTATCGGACCCCGCGGACAGGATGGTGGTCGTCCCCACGGCATTGCCATTGCCGTCGAGGAACACGAGCGAGATCTGCGCCGACACGGCGCCGCTCGGCAGCTGAACGCGGCCGCCGACGGCGATCTGCAGCGCACCGGAATCGAGCTGCGCAGCCGTGTAGCCGGCCGATTGAAGATCGATCGTCTGCTTGGCCACCGCGTTGGCGGCCGGGCCGGAGGTGAAGACGTTGGATCCCGTATAAGCGACAGGTCCGGACGAGGTGGTGGCGCCGCCGGAGGTCACGGACCAGCCCGTGAGCCCGGCTTCGAAGTCGCCGTTGCTCAGCAGGTTCGCGGCACCGCTATAGCCGATGAAGCTCCCGGCCGGATCGCCCGTGCCCGCCGTCAGATCCGAGTCGCGCTGACCTGCTTCCAGCGGCATGACCGTGAAGAAGCCCGCCTGGTCTTCGGCGAGGTGCGGCTCGGCCCGGTTCGGGTCGACCACGGTGGTCCCCACGGAATGCAGGTCGTAGCGGGCAACGTCGTCCTGCCAGTCGAGGATGTCGGTGAAATCCTGAGTCCAGTAGACGAGCTTGCCGTTCGGGCCGGCATAGAGCGTGTTGTAGTCGCTCCAGAATCCAGCCTGGCTGTTGTTGGCGACGTTGATGTCGTAGCCCGCATCGTCCCACAGCACGTTCGACACGATATCGACGTCCACCGCGCTGTTCTGCAGACGGACCGCGTCACCCTGCAGCGAGCGGATCGTGTTGCCGGCGATGCGGACGTCGCGGACGCCGGAGACCAGGATCGCGGCGTCGGTGTTGAACATCATCTCATTGTTGAAGATGACCTGGCGATTGGTGGCCGCGATCCCGACGCCGTTCCGGTCGATCCGGTTATTCTGGATCGTCCCCGTCACGCCCTGCAGGCCTGTCGCATTGCCTTCGATCAGATTGAAGACGACCGGGCCGACGAAGTTGGACGCGCCGGCAGTAGAGTTGCCGGCAATCAGGTTCGCGGTGGCAAATGAAGCCCCGCCCAAGGTGCCGCTGCCGGTGACCCCGATGGCGTTGCCGCGGATGATCTGGCCCTGAACCCGGGCGCCGTTCATCTGCAGCGCCACGGCGTTGCCGGTGAGGACGTTGCCGGAGGTGCCGACCATGAAGCCGAGGGCTGCCGCGTCGGCAATCCCGGTCACGAGGCCGATGGTGTTGTCGTGAATGGTATTGCCCGACAGGCCCGCGGCCGCGTCGTAGATCACGCCCGTCGCGGCGAAGCCGATGTCGTTGCCGGTGATCGCGCCGGTGAAAACGCCCTCGATATGCAGGCCAACTGCGCTGGCCTTGACCGTGTTGTCGATGATGGCGCCGGTCGATGCCGTGGCGATCGAGATGCCGTCGCCGGCGCCGGTGATCACGTTGTCCCGCACGTCGACCTGGGTCGCGCCATTCAGCGTCAGGGTTCCGAGCCGGCTGGCGACGAGATGCACGCCGGCCGTATTGGTGATCGAGACAGGGCCGCCGATGATGAGGTTGCGCAGTGTGACGCCGGTGGCGCCGTTCACCGTGACTCCGCCGGCGAATGCCGCGCCGTCGAGGCCCGCAATCGTCACGCCGGCCGCGGAAGCGCCAAGAGTGAGGGCGGTGTCCGGCGCTTGGCCGCTCACCAGGATCAGGTCGCCGGCCTGAACCGTGCCGGATGCCAGGATCGAGGCCACCGAGTGCGTCGCATCGGCGGTGAAGACGTGGGCCGCGCTGGTATCGCCCTGTCGGATCGTGAAGCCGCCGCCTTCGCCGATGGAGGTGGCCAGATAAGGTGTGCCCGTCGGGCCGACTGCCAGCGCCGCTGCGGTCGGTACGCCGTGCAGGTCGCCGACCCCGGTGCCGGTGATGTCGGTCGGCCGCTCGGCGATGAAATTCGTGCCGTTGTAGACGAGCGTCCGCAAAGCCGCGTCGTTGGTCCCGTCGACCCCCGCCCACACCAGCCGAAGACCGGTCGGCGTTGCCGCGAGTTCGGGCAGGATCGCGTAATGATCGCCGCTCGACAGGCCCGCGCCGCTGGCGCTACCCGTTACCACGGCGGTCCAGGTCCCACCGCTTTCGCGCGCCACATACAGCTTGCTCTGATGCAGCGCGCCCGAATCGTGGTCGATCCAGGCCGCGAACAGATTGCCGCCGGAGAAGGCCAGGCTTGGACTCTGGTTCGAGCGCGACCCGTCGATCAGGCTGACGGCGGCATTCGGCGCGGCCGGCGCACTCCACGTCGCGCCGTCATACTGCCGCAGCGCCATCAGGCTGCCTGATGCGGCATCCTGACTCCATCCGACGGCGATCTGAGTTCCGTCCGTAGCTGCGGTGTAGTCGGACGCGACACCCGTTGCCCCAAGTCCGGCGCCGATGTCGACCCACTGTGTGCCGTTGAACCGGCTCGCATGAAGCGCGCCGCCATTGCCATTGTCGAGCCAGGTGACCACCGGACCGGAGGTCGTGCCGAGCACGCGAGCCTGGTCGACGTCGCCGTAACCGCTGATGCCGCCCGTCGACATGGACGTGCCGAGCGCCGTCCAGGCACCCGCGCCCCCATTTGCGGCGGGGTCGTAGGACGCGAGGTCGATCGACGTGCCGGCCGGCGAGACCGAGGTCCAGGCGACCAGAACTTTGCCGCCGTTCGTGGCGACGAAGGGATGGAAGCCCGAACCGCTCGTGCCGAGAATGCCGGTGCCCTGATCGCTCCCGGCGAGCGCCGTCCAGGCGCCATTCGCCTCGGTGGCGACGTAGAGGCCGGAAAGCCCGCCCGTCGTCTGTGTCCAGGCCGCAACAGGACCGCTCGCCGTGGCAGCGAGCGACACGTCGCGCACATCCTGGCCGAGCCCGCCGAGCGTGAGACTTCCGGTGGGCGTCGCAATGGGGCTCCACCAGCCGAGACCGGCACTGCTCGTGGGCAGCGTCACAGACGCTGTCACCGGCTGGTCGGGCCCGAGGGTCGGAGCCGGCGAGCCGACCGGCGTGACGTAGTTCGGGTTGTTCACCTCCGCCGCGACGTCGATGTCCGCGCCGCCCGTCCCGGGGATCACCTTGTTGATGCCGCCCTCGCCGAACAGCACATCATTGCCGCCCTGCCCATAGAGCACATCGGCGCCCGAGCCCGCTTCGTTGCCCATGGTGCCGAAGTCGCCGAACAGCGTATCGGCGGCATTGTCTTCGCCCGTGTCGGCGACATTCTGGCCGTACAGAGTGTCATTCCCGGCACCCCCGATCAGCAGGTCGGCTCCCTGTCCGCCGGTGACGAGGTCGTCACCCGCCCCGCCGTCGATCACATCGTCGCCGGCGCCGCCATCGATGGTGTCGTTCCCGGCCCCGCCCTGAATGCGATCGTTGCCACCGTTGCCGAAGATCAGGCTGCCGGCATCGGCGGAGCCGATGATCACGTCCGCGGCGCTGCCGCCGTAAATCGAATCGTGCCCGCCGCCGCCCTGGATCATCGCCTCGGCGGGCCCGCCGTGGATCACGTCGCCTTCGGTTCCGCCATCGAGATAGCTGACGCCCGTTCCCGCAAAGAGCGTGTCGGAGCCTGAACCGCCGAGAATCGTATCCTGGTCGTCCCCCGAGCTCGGAGCCGAACCGGGGAGCAGCGTTCCGTCGGACGCGTAAAGGCTGGCATCGTCGCCATAGAGCAGATCGTTTCCGCCCTCGCCGAGGATGGAATCGCTCCCCGTGCCGCCGAAGATCGTGTCGTTGCCGGCGCCGCCGAGCACCGTGTCGTTGCCGCTGCCGGCGTTGATCAGCGAGCCGCCCGCGCCCGCAACAATGGAATCGTCGTTGGCGCCGCCATCGATCGAGTCGATGCCACCGCTGCCGAAGATGGTATCCTTGCCATCGCCGCCCGACAGGGTGTCTCCCTGCATGGCGACGCCCGCGAGCACGTTCGATCCGACGCCCGCCGGGGCGCCGTAGATCAGGTCGTCTCCACCCTCGCCGTAGAGCTGGTTGCCGACGCCGCCTTCGACTGTCAGCGTGTCATTGCCGTCGCCGCCGTGGACCGTGTTGACGCCGGTGCCGCCGTCGAGCATGTCGGCCCCGATCCCGCCGACCAAACTGTCGTTGCCGGCGCCGCCATAGAGCAAATCACCGTTGGGCCCGGACGTCAGCGTGTCATTGCCGTCACCGCCGTAGATCAGATTGTGGGCCGGGCCACCGGTGATCGAAGTCGTCACCCGTGCCGCCGTCGAGCAGGTTCACGCCAAGGCCGCCGGTGATGACGTCGTTGCCGGCATCGCCGTAGACCGTGTCGTTGTCGGGGCTGGCTTACCGTGCTCGGCGGCAGCGCGGGATTTTGTCCGCCGAACAGCACATCGTTGCCTGTACCGCCATCCACGAGGTCGTCGCCGAGGCCGGCATAGATCGTGTCGTTGCCGGAATCGCCGTCGAGCAGGTCGTTGCCCGTGCCGCCGCTGATAAGGTCGGCGCCGCCCTCGCCGTAGACCACGTCATTGCCGGCACCGGCGTCGATCGTGTCGCCGCCGTCCGTCGCCGGGCTCGGCGCGTCTGTGGCGAGGATCGTGGCGTCGTCGCCGTAGATCAGATCGTTGCCGGTTGTGGCGCCCAGGCTATCGTCGCCGAAGATCGAATCCGCACCCGCGCCGCCGTAGATGGTGTCGTCGTCCGCACCGCCTTGCACGGTGTCGGCGCCGGCCGCGGCATGAATCAGATCGTCCTGCGCGCCGCCGTCGATCCAGTCGAGGCCGCTGCCGGTGGTGATCGTATCGACGCCATCATTGCCGTAGACGGTGTTGTTGCCGTTGCCGGCCAGGATGGAGTCGTTCCCCGTGTCGCCTTCGATGTAGTCGCCGCCATTGCCCGCGGTGATCGAATCGTCGCCGCCGCCGCCGTAGATCGAGTTGACGCCGTCACCCGCGACGATGGTGTCGAAACCGTCGGTCGCGGCGGGGACCGATGCGTCGCCATAAATCAGGTTCGCGCCGTTGCCGGCCGTAATGAAGTCGGCGCCGGCATCACCCTCGATGTAGTTCGCTCCCTTTCCGACCGAGATCGTGTCGTTGCCCGCTCCGCCGTAGACCGAATTGTTGCCGTCTCCCGCAACGATGCTGTCGACGCCATCCGTGGCTGCCGCGACCGCCGCATCGCCATAGATCGTGTTCCCGCCGTCCCCGGCGGTGATGAAGTCCGCCCCGGCATCGCCCTCGATGAAGTTCGCTCCGTCGCCGACCTTGATCGTGTCGTTCCCGGCTTCGCCGTAAATCGAGTTGTTGCCGCCGCCGGCCACGATGCTGTCCGCTCCGTCGGTCGCCAGACTGACCGGCAAGTCGCCGTAAATCGTGTTGGTGCCGTTCCCCGCGCGGATTGTATCGGCCCCGGCATTGCCCTGGATGGAGTTGTCGCCGTCGGCGACGACGATGGAGTCGTCCCCGCTGCCGCCATAGATCGAGTTCGCGCCGTCGCCCAAAATCGTGATGGTGTCGTTGCCGTCGGTTGCCGCCGCGGCGGCCGCGTCGCCGTAGACCAGCGAACTGCCGCTGCCGGTCGTGATCTGGTCGGCGCCGCTGTCGCCCTCGATGGTGTCGTTGCCGTTGCCGGCCTTGATCGTATCGTTGTCGCCGCCGCCGTAGATCGTATCGGCCCCGTCGGCGACGGTGATGGAATCGGCGCCGTCCGATGCGGCGGCGGTCGCCGCGTCGCCGTAGATCAGCGACTTGCCGAGACCCGTGGTGGTGATCTTGTCGGCGCCCGCGTCACCCTCGATGGTGTCATTGCCGCTGCCGGCCGAAATCGTATCGTTGCCGCCGCCGCCATAGATCGTATCGTCGCCGCTGCCCACGGTGATCGAAATCGGCGCCGTCCGTCGCGGCGGTGACTGCTGCGTCGCCATAGATCAGCGACTTGCCGAGACCCGTGGTGGTGATCTTGTCGGCGCCAGCGTCGCCTTCGATGGTATCGTTACCGGTGCCCGCCGAGATCGTGTCGTTGCCGCCGCCGCCGTAGATCGAGTCGCTGCCGTTGCCGACCTTGATGAAATCGGCGCCGTCCGTCGCGCTCGGTGCCGCAGCATCACCGTAGACAACCAGAGTGCCGTCGCCGACCGTAATGCTGTCGGCACCGCCGCCACCTTCGATATGGTCGGAGCCATCGCCGGCCAGGATCGTGTCATCGCCTTCACCGCCGTAAACCTGGTCGGTGCCGTAACCCACGGTGATGCGATCGGCGCCACCGCCGGCATCGACGAAATCGTTGCCGTCGAGCAGCGCGTTGTGCTGGGCCTCGTTGTTCGGGTCCGAGGCGTCGATCGTGTCGTTGCCGATCCCGGCGGTGATCGAGTCATTGCCCGTGCCACCGATGATCGACGCGCCCTGATCCCCGCCGATGATGGTATCGTTGCCATCCCCGCCATAGAGTGAATCCGCGCCCCCATTGCCGACGATCGAGTCGTTGCCGCCACGACCGTCGAGCGTCTCCGTGGCACTGGTCCCGACGAGCGTGTCGTCGAACGGCGTGCCGATCAGCGTCTCGGCGTTCTTGATGTGCCCGTTCGCGGCATTGCCCAAGGCGAGCGTGCCGGTCGCAAGGTTGGCAACAACCGCCGCCTGCACACCCGTGAAGTCGACCGTATCCTGGCCGTCGCCGCCGTCGAGAATGATGTTGCCACTGATCAGCGCGATGAAGTCGTTGCCGGCGCCGCCGGCGATGGTGTCGTTCCCGCCATTGCTGATGATCCGATCGTTGCCGGCGCCGCCGGTCAGCGAGTCGGCGTTGGCACTGCCGTAGAGCTGGCTGTCGCCGTCGGCGGCCACCATCGTGGCCGAGCCGCCGGCCGAATGGAACACGTCGGTGCCGCCGACTTCGACGCCCATTGCGGTCGGCGCGCTGGTCGAGGTGGCGCCCGGATTGTAGACCTTGCCGCCGCTCGCGCCCTCGAAATCCACCTGCACGGTGTTCGGAGCCGTGTTGTTGATGTTGATGGTGTTGTCGCCCGAGCCCGTCTGGGCCTTGATCAACCGGACCGGGCCGCTGGGCGTTTGGGTCTCGTCGAGTCCTGTCTTCGGATTGTGATAGTGAATGACGACGCGGTTGTTGCCGTCGACGTCGATCGAATAGGTTGTGGCGCTGGCGGCCGCCACATCGTCCGGCCCCGTGGCGTTGTCGAGCGAGGTGCCCGTCTCGGTTCCACCGTCCCGCTGCGATGAAAGCGGTCCCATGTAGAGCGTGAGAACGCCCGATTGCGGGTTGTAGTAGCCGAGCGGACCGATGTCCTGGGCAAGCGGTGCCGGGTCGGGGTAGTTGAAAATGTCGGCGTGGGCGATCTGATCGCGACCGTGTGGTCCGAGTCCCCAGAACGACTTGTAGACGAAGTCGAGATAGGCGTAGCCGCTGGCCTTGAGCTGCAGCGGGCCGACGAAACCGGCGTTTTCGGCTGCCTGATCGCCGACGGACGTGAAGCCGGCTTCGTAGGCTTCGATCTGGTGGATATTCACGAGCGGGTGGGTGGCGTCCACGCCGGCCAGCTTCGCCTCGAAATCCAAGCCGACGCCGCCTTCGAGCCCAGCGCTGGCCAGACCCTTCAAGGAGTTGCCCCGTCAAGCTGATGCTGAAGTTCGCTGAGAGCGCGACCACGTCCGCGAACTTGTCGGTCCCCGCCAGCAGCGGATTTGCCCCGAATTTCAGCCCATCCAGCAACGTCTCGGCCACCAACTCGCCGGCGGGCTTCGTCGACGGATTGAGCAGTTCGGTCAGGCCGGTCAAGTCATACTGCAGTTCGAGGCCGACGCTGACGCTTCCCGTAATGTCCATGCTTAGGATCGCCTGCACGACCCCGAACAGATCGAGTTCGGCAAGAGGTTGGTAGAATTTGAGATCGGCCCCGTAGCCGAGCTTCAGATCGACAAATTGGACGCTCTGTCCGAATAGCAGCCCGAGGATGCTGGAGGGGTCATCCAGAAACGGCGCCGTGAAGGTCGAGACGCTGTGGGTCGTGATCCCATTGTCCGCGTCGGGGTCCACCACCGATTGGACGTTGTCGATCGCCTGGTCGACATATTGGGCCGCGCTCGCCACATATCCGGCGGCCCCATTCACCAAATTCGCGATCTTCTGCCCGCCAGGAAGCAGATCGCCGAGCCCGGAGATATAACCCTCGACCGCATTGGCGATCGCCGGATCGCCGGCCGGTAGTCCCGTGAAATTCGCGACGGCGTTGCCTATCGCCGCGATGTTGTTCACATCGGTCACGGAGACCTGGGGAAGCCGCAGGTCCTTGCCGGTGAAATCGATGTCGCCGAGCGTGATGCCGAAATCGGGCGGCGCTGAATTGCTGCTGGTGGTCCCGTAAAGCTGGTCCAGCTCCGTGATGACGCTGAGGACGATCTCGCCGATCTTGACGATCTGGGCGTCGTCGGCCTTGGAGATCTGGCCGTCGTGGTAGAGTAGATCCGCCCCGAGGTGCAGCCAGTCGTATGTCCCGCTGGTGTAGCTCGGAAACACGTCCTGCAGGACGGAGGCCGCGAGCTTGTACGAGGAGGCGTTCTCCACGATGTCGCCCACGACAGGGACGGTCTTCTTGAGGAAGTCCAGCACGTCCTGCATGCCGTGCGTCGCGTCGTAGAGGGGCTTCAGCACCGGCTCAAGGAACGTCGTGATCCCCGTCCCGATGTCGAACGTGATCCCCATTAGACCGACGTTTGGGTTCGCGGCGGACGCGAAGCTGTTGTCGATCTGCCAGTCGAACTTGAGACCGGCGCTGATGCTGGGGAACTTGCTGACGTCCGTGTAGGCGCCGTTCACTTTCTCGAAATCGGCTCCGAAGGCGAGCGAAAGATTGGAATGCGCGACCAGTCCGAACTTCGGCGCAACCGTAATGCCCGAGAGGTCGGCAGTGTCGAAGCGCAATCCACCATTCAGCGCCGCATCCGACGAGCCGCCGAGCTTCACACCGATGCTGCCCGTGACGCCGGTGTGCCCATTGGGCGCGTCGGCGTTCTCGGTCAGCAGGGCACTGAGCAGCCCCATTGTGCCGACGGCCTGAAATCCCGGGCCGAGCGTGAAACCGAGCGTCAGGTTCAGCGGTGAACCGCCGTCGCCGGTCGAGCCGGTGACCACATAGGCAGCGTCCGCGGTCATGCCGAAGCCGAAGCCGAAGCTCCAGCCGATGCTGCCGTTGATGGTCGAGCCGGGCGTGACCTTGAGGCCGAGCCCAGGGATGCCGAGATCGGTGTCAACCGGCACAGTCGTCGTGTAGGTGTCCTTCAGACTGAGATCGAGTTCGAGCTGGGTGACCTGCGACAGGTCGATCGCCGTACCGCTCGTCACCGTTCCCGTCGTGCCGTTGGCAACGTATTTGAGGATCACGTCATCGGCCGGCGTGCCCGGCAGCACGCCGAGCGCCGAGAAGGCCGAGACCACGTCGTCCTTGACCTTGCTGAGGAGGGTCGTGGTTGTCGAAAAATCCTGGGTGAGCGTGTTTTGCAGCGATGAAAGCTGGCCGATGATCGGCGTGAAGATCTTCTCCGTGTTCAAGCTGCTGCCGACGAACGGCAGGTTGTTGGCGAACGCCGAGACGGTGTTCAGATCGTTCTGGAATCGCGGTGAGTTCGTTCGAAATGTCGGTGATGGCCGATTGCACCTGCGCTCCGAGCGCCGAAGCCGTGGCGGCGGGCGCAGCAAGCGCCGTGAAGGCATGCGGGGTTGCGACCGGTCGTGCCGCGCTCGTCTGACCGTCAGCCAATGCCTCGAGCTGCGAACCCGCGGTGTTGTAGCTGATGGTCGCAGAGCCGGGCTGATCCGGCACCGCTGCGATGATCGTCACGCTCTCCGGACTGGCGAGCTTGGGCGAGGTCAGCTGCAGGTCCGCCTCACCGTTGCCGGTCACCACCGCCTTGGCTATCGCGCTCGGGGACTGCGCGTTGAGCGCGTCCTGAAGCGACGCATCGGTCAAGGCGTCGCTACCCGTCAATTCGGCACTCAGCGTGGCCGTCGCCGCGACTTTGCTGCCGTCGGCCAGGGTCGTGTCCGCAGCTCCGAAGGCGAGTTTCCCGGAGAGGGCCGCAGCGGCGTTGACGGTCTCCGACGCTGTGCCACCCGGCTGCACGACGAAATTGCCGTCCGCGTCGGCCCCGAAGGTCAGGTTTACCGTAGCCTTGGCCGTGACGGTTGCCGTCTGCGCTGTGCCCAGTTCGAGCTTGGTCGCGGTCTCGTTCTTCAGGTCGACGTCTGCGATCGTCGCAGGCGGCGCCGTCGTCAGGCTGAGCGCGATGCCCTCGCCGCCGTGCGGAAGCTGCACCAAACTCGCGATGGGCTTCGACGGATCACCCGCGTTCGGCAGCAGGTTGAGGGCATCCGCAAGACCGGCAAGGGTCGCGTGCGCCGGATTTTCGTAATAGGTTTTGGCGGCCGTGATCACCGCCCCCAGCGGATCACCGAGCTTGGCAAAATCGGTGATGGAGCGGTTGACGAATGGGATGGTGGTTGAGGCAGGAACAGTGACCGACGTCAGGTTCAAATCGGCCTGGAGGTCACGCAATCCGTGCAGAATATTCGCGGACGGCGCCAAATCCGCCGAGAAGAGAATGCGCGGCTCGAGAGGCTCGATGACGAACTCCGCCGAGGCCTGCTTGCGCGCACGCTTCGCGGGTGTCCGACTGCGCTTGCTCTTCGCCCTGACGGGTTGTCGCCGATGGTCGCTCTGGCCATTCTGGCCATTGCCTGAAGCGTCATCGGCAAAATGATCGTCCATGAGGACCGTCTGAAAAATGAAGAAAAAATAAGTTGACGCAACGTAAACGCGAGAACCGGGTTGTTGTCACCCCCTTTTGCAAAACGAACCCCCGGCGTGATTGGCTCGCCGGCACAATTTCGCAGGGTCCCCGCACGCCGCCCGCGCAGCGTCACGTTGACGCAATACCGTGGCATAGGGCCGGCAAGTTATGGGGCGACGTCGCTCATTGCAGCGACCTTGACCTCGACCCCGAGCCGACGGCCCTAGTCGACGTCTTCTACATCGACGGTTCGGCCCGTCAGACGCTGCGCCAGCGATGCCTCCATGAAGGGATCGAGATCGCCATCCAGCACCTCATCGGGCGTTCCTGAGGTCACGCCGGTGCGCAGGTCCTTCACCAGCTGGTAGGGCTGCAGCACGTAGGAGCGGATCTGGTGGCCCCAGCCGATGTCGGTCTTGGACGATGCGTCGGCGCTCGCAGCTGCCTCGCGTTTTTCGAGTTCCATCTCGTAGAGCCGCGCGCGCAGCATGTTCCACGCGGTGGCGCGGTTCTTGTGCTGCGAGCGCTCGCTCTGGCAGGCGACGACGATGCCCGACGGATGATGGGTGATGCGCACGGCCGAATCAGTCGTGTTGATGTGCTGCCCGCCGGCGCCCGACGAGCGGAAGGTGTCGATCCGGCAATCCAATTCCTTCACGTCGATCTCGATCTTGTCGTCGACGACGGGATAGACCCAGGCCGAGGCAAAGCTCGTGTGCCGACGCGCATTCGAATCGAACGGCGAGATTCGCACCAGCCGGTGCACGCCCGATTCCGTCTTAAGCCACCCGTAGGCGTTGTGGCCCTTGATCAGCAGGGTGGCGGACTTGATGCCCGCCTCTTCGCCGGCCGTCTCGTCGATGACCTCGACCTTGAACTTCCGGCGCTCCGCCCAGCGGCCGTACATGCGGAACAGCATGCGCGCCCAATCCTGGCTTTCGGTCCCGCCGGCCCCGGAGTGCACTTCGAGATAGGTGTCGTTGCCGTCGGCTTCGCCCGATAGCAAAGCCTCGACCTGACGGCGCTCCGCTTCGGCCTTCAGACCTTTGAGCTGCGCGATCCCCTCCTGCTCGACCGCCGCGTCGCCTTCGGCCTCGGCGAGTTCGATCAGTGTGGTCGCGTCCTCGAGGTCGCGCTCAAACGTGCTGACGGCGCCGAGCCGATCCTCGAGCTCGGTGCGCTCGCGCATCAGCTTCTGCGCGGCCTCGGGATCGTTCCAGAGCGTCGGGTCTTCAGACTTGGCGTTCAGTTCCGCGAGGCGGCGCGTGGATGTCTCGACGTCAAAGATGCCTCCTCAGCAGCCCGACCGACTGCTTGATGTCTTCGACGAGCTGCAACGCTTCGGCGCGCATGCAAAGTACTCTGTTGGGGTGACACGGCGCGGGGCCGCTGCGATGGTCGACACTTAGGCGCGGGGGGCCGAAAAGTCCACGCCAACGCAACCAGGAGAAGCCGTCGTCGTGAGTGTTGCCAGTGTCAGGGCCTTTCTCGCCACCCATGCCCCCGACATCGCGGTGATCGAAACGGCCGAGAGTTCGGCCACCGTCGAACTGGCCGCGGCTGCGCACGGCGTTGAGCCGGCCCAGATCGCCAAGACATTGTCGCTCCGCGTCGGCGACAGGGTTCTCCTGCTCGTCACCCGCGGCGACGCGCGCCTCGACAACCGCAAGGCAAAGCAGGCGTTCGGCGGCAAGCCGCGCATGCTCGATCCCTCCGAAGTCGAAGCGGCGACGGGACATCCCGTCGGTGGGGTCTGCCCGTTCGGCTTGAAGACCCCCCTGCCCGTCTTCTGCGATGTGTCGCTCAGAGCCTTCGAGGACGTGGTTCCGGCCGCCGGGTCCGGCAACAGCGCCGTGCGCATCGCGCCCGAGCGCATGGCGGCGCTTGTCGGCGCCATCTGGGTCGACGTCTGCTGAAAAAAGCGGCACGCGGGCTTGGCCTGCCAGGCTCTATCCCTCTACAAGCCGGGCATGTCGACAGTTTTGAGTTTCCGGTTCAGAGTCGCGGCCCTGGCTCAAGGAACTTCGGGCCTGCCTGGCGCTGAGCTGGCCGCTGATGCTCACCAACGCCATCGAAATGGCGATGAGCCTCACCAACCTGGCCATGATCGGCCGCATCAGCCCCGAGGCGCTCGCCGCCAGCACCCTCGCGGTCGGGCTCTACAATGTGCTGCTCCTGTTCGGCCTCGGTGTGACGACCAGCGTCTCGGCGCTGATTTCGCGTGAGGTGGGCCGCGCTGGCGTCCAGGGCGCCCCGGTCCGCCGCATCGTGCAGCAAGGCCTCTGGGGCGCCATGGCGATCTGCGGCCCGCTCTGGATCGTCCTGTGGAACAGCGCCGCGATCTTTCGCACCGCCGGACAGGAGCCGCGGCTCTCCGCCGAGGCCGTAACGTACCTCCACAGCCTGCAATGGGCGATCGCCCCGGCCCTGGCGTATCTCGTGCTGCGGTCGCTGTTCGCCGCGCTGGAGCGTACGGGATGGGTCGTCGTGACAGGCATCGTCGCGGTCAGCCTGAATGCCGTGCTCAACTGGGTGCTGATCGGCGGCCATCTCGGCCTGCCGGCGCTCGGCCTCGCCGGCTCGGGCCTCGCGACCGTTCTGTCGAACGCATTCATGGCCGTCTCGCTCGCGATCATCGCGACCTGTGAAGGCCAGTTCCGACCGCTTCGGCTCTTCGCGGGACTGCGCTGGCCCGACTGGACCGGCTTTGGGGCGTTCTGGCGGCTGGGGCTGCCGGTCGGGATCAGCCTGGTCCTGGAGACGGGCATGTTCGGAGGGGCCGCGTTCCTGGTCGGCTGGATCGACGCCACCGCGCTCGCGGCTCACGCCATCGCGCTGCAGGTCGCCTCGTTCACCTTCATGGTTCCGCTCGGCGTTGCCCAGGCCGCGACGGTTCGGGTCGGGCGTGCCTTCGGTGCCGGCGATCGCGACGCTGTGGCTCGCGCCGGCTGGACGGCGCTCGCGCTCGGTGTCGCGGTGATGGCCGTCTCGGCCGTCGTGCTGATGAGTGTGCCCCGCCCGATCATCGGGCTGTTCATCCGGCCATGGGAGCCCGGCGCCGAAGCCGTGACCGCACTCGCTGTCACGCTTCTGTGGATCGCCGGTCTGTTCCAGATCGCCGATGGCGCGCAAGTTGTGCTGAGCGGCATGCTGCGCGGACTTCACCAGACCCGCGTTCCGATGCTCATTTCAGCGATCGGCTACTGGTGTATCGGACTGCCTCTGGCGGCGCTGCTCGCCTTTCGCTTCCACCTCCTCGCGCCCGGGGTGTGGATCGGCCTCACGACGGCGTTGTTCGCGGTCGCCGGCCTCCTCTTCACGCGCTGGCTGAACCTCCTGGGACGATGGCCGTCAGCGTCTTACCCGAGGCGCACGCCCTGACGCGCAAGCTCGGCCTGGACGGCCTCGATACCGACCCCACTCGAACGCCGTGCGCCGCTAGGCTCTTCGGGCGGCAAATGCCGCGCGGGCCGCGTCAATGCGGGCGGAGTTCTCGATCACCCATTCCGCCAACGCCTGCACCGGGCTCAGAAACTCCCGCCCGAGGTCGGTCAGGGCGTATTCGACCTGAGGTGGGTTGAGCGGCGTGACAGTGCGGGACACGAGACCGTTCTCCTCCAATTCGCGCAGCGTGGACGCGAGCACCTTCTGGCTGATTTCGCCCACCTCGCGGCGAAGCGCGTTGAAGCGGCAGGGTCCTCGACCGAGCACCCGAATGACCAGCGGCGTCCACTTGTCGCTGATCCGGGCCAGCGTGCGGCTGACGTGCTCGCATTGAGCGGTATCCGCGTGGTCACCTGGTGCCGGCAAGGTGCCTCCTTGTTCAACGCTGAGGATGCTGCCTATCTGGTTACCTGAAGAAACCAGACTACGCGAGGTTACCATGTCGTCTAAACCGCGGATCGCTCTCATCGTCGGATCCACGCGTCCCACCAGATTTGCCGACGTGCCAGCACAATGGATGCTTACGCAGGCTCAGTCGCGCGGCGACATGGAGGTGGAGCTCGTCGACCTTCGCGACCATCCGCTCCCGTTCTTCGACGAGATGGCATCCAACCTGTGGATGCCGAGCCGGAACCCCGAGGCGATCCGCTGGCAGCAGACCGTCGGCCGCTTCGACGGCTACATCTTCGTGGTTGCCGAATACAATCATTCGATCACCGGCGTTCTCAAGAACGCGCTCGACCAGGCCTACAAGGAGTGGGTGCGCAAGCCGTTCACCGCGATCGGCTACGGCGGCGCCGGCGGCGCACGCGCGATCGAGCACCTGCGTACGATCGGTGTGGAGCTGCAGATGGTGTCGACCCATGCGGCCGTTCACATCGGCGGCGGCGACTTCATGGCTGTCCATCCGGCCTTCGGCGGCAAACCGATGGAAGAGATCGAAGCGCACCTCCTGCCCACCGCGAAGACCGCTCTCGACGAGCTTGTGTGGTGGGCGAGAGCAACGATGGCGGCCAAGGCGGGCGAGGTTTGATCCGGCCCTCGCGCCGGTTGCGACAGGGCGCAACGTTCGCGGATTGGCCGACGCCACTTCGAGCGACCGCAACTCGGCTTCCGGCCGGATTGCGGCAAGCGTCGCCGGCGACCTGCCGGCGTCAGTCGCGCGACATGGACAGCCCCGCGAGAAGCGGCGCGTAGGCGGCGAGCCTGCGCGACACGAACTCGGTGAAGAGCCGCACGCGCTTCGTCTTGCGCGTCTCCCCCTGCGTGAGAAGCCATAGCGTTCCGTAAAGGTGCAGGTCGGTGCCGGGCACCCTCACCAGCAGGGGGTCGGCATCTCCGACGAAGCACGGCAGTGTCGTCATCCCGAGCCCTTGTCGTACAGCCGCGATCTGAGCCGCAGCGTCCGTGACCCTGAATGGAACCCCCGTGCTGCGAACCTCGCCCTCGCGGGCCCAGTCCGGGACGCCATGGACGCTGATGACGATCCACCGGATCGGATCCGGCGCACCCGCGCGCCACGCGGCTAGCCGGTCGCGCGACATGTAGACGCCGCCGAACAGCTCCGGCCCCTTCAGGCCGTGAAGATTGAGCGGCAGGGTTTTGCGGTCGTAGACGACGCGGATCGCGACATCGGCCTCTCGGTTGGTCAGATTGGCCAACTCGCCGGACGACAAGATTTCCATCTCGATGTCCGGATGCAGACGCGCGAAATCGGCGAAGTCCGGCATGAGCAGGTGGGTCGTGAGGGGTGGTGCCAGCGTCACCCGCAGAAGCCCGCGCACGCTCTGGTCGCGACCGAACACGCGTGTCTCCAGCTGGTGCGACGACGCTTCCATCTGGTTCGCGAGCTCGAGAACCTCATCGCCCGCAGCCGTCACGCGGTAGCCCGACGGAAGCTTTTCGAACAGGTGCGCCCCGAGGCGGTCTTCAAGCTGAGCGATGCGTCGCAGCACGGTCGCGTGATTCACCCCGAGGCGCTCGGCGGCAGCCCGCACTGACCCTCCGCGCGCGACGGCAAGGAAATAGCGAACGTCATCCCAGTCGATCATGGTGCAATCTTGCGCCGAGCGGTGCGCCTTCAAAGTCAGATTCTAAGCCTGCAGAGCCGAAGGACGCCAGTTCTACGGGGCCGTTAGCAATATTGCCGGTTCGTTTGCGCACCAGTGCTGTGCGTGACTTCGCACTCACGGAACGACTTAGGCAAATCCATCTGGAAGGGCTCAGGGACATCCCCGACCACACACATCGAAAGATTGAAGGCTATGAAAAGGCTCGAAGGCAAGGTCGCCGTCATCACCGGCGGAAGCAGCGGGATCGGGTTGGCCACGGCTAAGCGCTTCGTTGAAGAGGGCGCCCACGTCGTGATCACCGGGCGGCGCGAGAAGGAGCTGAAGGAGGCCGCAGCCTCGATCCGGGACAACGTCACCGACGGTCGCGGGCGACGTAACACGCCTGGAGGATTTGGACCGGCTCTATGCCGTCGTGAAGGAGAAACACGGTCACATCGACGTACTCTTCGCGAATGCCGGCTGGGGTGAAGTCGCACCGCTCGTAGCGGCGACCGAAGCTCATTTCGACAAAACCTTCGACTTAAATGCGAAGGGAACATTCTTCACCGTGCAGAAGTCGCTTCCCCTCTTCAAAGATGGAGGCTCGATCATCCTGACCTCTTCAGTCGCGAACGTAAGGGGAGATCGCAGCCTTCACCGCCTACGCCGCTGCCAAGGCAGCCGTGCGCTGCTTCGCTCGCGGCTGGACGATGGAGCTGAAGGATCGAAAGATCCGCGTGAATTCCATGAGTCCCGGCCCAATCGAAACTCCGGCTCTGGAGAAGGTGGGCCTCACCGCTGAACAGGTGGAACAGGCGGTAGCTCATTTCGCCTCGCAAGTTCCGCTCGGCCGCAGAGGTAAACCTGAGGAAATTGCGGCCGCCGTCTTGTTCCTCGCCTCCGATGAAAGTTCTTACATCACCGGCGTGGATCTCGCCGTCGATGGCGGCATGGCCCAGGTCTGACCCGCGCAGCACAGGATCGGAGAGCCTCCCATGAGCATCGAGCAAAACGTCCAGACCGTGAAGGACTTCTTCGCCGCGATCGGCCGCGGCGACAGGGAGGCTCTGCTGGCGCTGGTCGCCGAAGACATCGAGTGGATCATTCCAGGCAAGGACTGGCCGCTGGCCGGAACGCACCGCGGACACGCGGGCCTGGCGGATTTGCTCGAGACGGCATCCCGGTCACTGGAGACGTCGACGGAACCCCGGGAGTTTGTCGCCCAGGGAGACCGGGTGCTGGTGGTCGGCTTCGCCAGGGGGAAGGTCAAGGCCACGAACAAGCCGTTCGAGGATGACTGGATCTTCGCCATCACGGTTCGAGACGGCAAGCTGACCAGCATCCGGGAGTATGTCGACACCCAGGCTTTGGCGCGGGCCTCCGAGGCGGACACGGCCCCGGCGCCCACGCCCATCGACTCTGGCGCCGCGCAAAGAGCCTCGTGAGGCTTACGAATCACTGCACGAGCCGTGGAGCACCGTCTCGCACGCCGCGCGCTCGTCGCACGTCCAACCGTAACGGAGATCCCGATGTACGACCAATCCAAGCAATCCGAATTGATCCGGTTCGCACGCGTCGATGCGGGCTCCACCGTCATCGACGTCTACCCGGGCGACGGCGACTGGACCCGTCTCTTCTCCGACATCGTGGGACCCGAAGGTCGGGTCTACAGCTTCGTGCCGGCCGAAGTCGCCCACTTCAAGAACGATCCGGTCGGCCTCATGCGGACGCTTGCGAAGGAGCCGGGCCGGGAGAACGTCGAAGCCGTCTCGGCGGACCTCGTGGCGATGCCGGAGGCCACCCAGCCCGCGGATGTCCTGTGGCTGCACCTGTTCTACCACGATCTCCACACCGCGCTGATCCAGGCCAAGGGCGCGACGGCGGCCGCACTTCAATCGAGCCGTCTACGAGCGACTGAAGCCCGGCGGGTCGCTACGTCGATCGTCGACCACGCCGCCGCCGCCGGGTCGGGCACGGGCGACGCCCAGTCGCTGCATCGGATCGACCCTGCCTCCGTCCGCGAGGAGGTGGAGGCGGCCGGCTTCGTACTGGACGCGGAAAGCACCATGCTCGCGAACAAGGACGATCCGCACTCGATCAAGGTGTTCGATCCCTCGATCAAGGGCGAGACCGATCGCTTCGCCTATCGCTTCGTGAAGCCCTGACAGATCCCGGCGCCGACTTCATGTCCACTTCCCCAATGGGTGCAAACAAGCCCATCGAAGACATCGAGGCAACCCTGCTTGCCGCCACGAAGTCGGCTTGGATGAGCTCGTCTGGTGGGCCCATGCGACGATGGCAGCGAAGGCCCCGAAGGGGCACGCTGGTGCACGCGCGGCCGCACCTGGGGCCGGCTGATCTTCCAGGATTTGTCCAAGAAGGAGCAGTCGTTGATCTGCGGCCGTGCATCTGGCCCGCGACCACTATCGATGGCCTAGGATTTGCCCGAGCTCCTTTGCCATCCGATACTACTCCACGGTACTCCCCTTCACTCCCACTCGATCGTCCCGGGTGGCTTCGATGTGATGTCGTAGACGACCCGGTTGATCCCCTTCACCTGGTTGACGATGCGGTTCGCCACGCGGCCGATGAAGGCCATGTCGAAGGGGAAGAAGTCGGCCGTCATGCCGTCGACCGAGGTCACGGCGCGCAGGGCGCAGACCTGATCGTAGGTGCGGCCATCGCCCATGACGCCGACGGTACGCACGGGGAGCAGCACGGCGAAGGCCTGCCAGATGGTGTCGTAAAGGCCTGCTTCGCGGATCTCTTCCAGATAGATCGCGTCGGCCTGCCGGAGGATGTCCAGCTTCTCGCGCGTGATGTCGCCGGGGATGCGGATGGCGAGGCCGGGGCCGGGGAACGGGTGCCGGCCGACGAAGGCGGCCGGCAGGCCCAGCGCGCGGCCGAGCACCCGCACCTCGTCCTTGAACAAGCTGCGCAGCGGCTCGACGAGCTTCATGTTCATGCGCTCGGGGAGGCCGCCGACATTGTGGTGCGACTTGATCGTGACCGAGGGTCCCCCACTGAACGAGACGCTCTCGATCACGTCGGGGTAGAGCGTACCCTGCGCCAGAAAATCGGCGCCGCCGATCTTCTTGGCCTCGGCCTCGAACACGTCGATGAACAGGCGCCCGATCGTCTTGCGCTTCTGCTCGGGATCGGTGACGCCGGCGAGGGCCGACAGGAAGGTGTCGCTCGCATCCACGTGGACGAGCGGGATGTTGTAATGATCGCGGAACAGGCTCACCACCTGCTCGGCCTCATTCTGGCGCAGCAGACCGTGGTCGACGAACACGCAGGTGAGCTGGTCGCCGATCGCCTCGTGGATCAGCACGGCGGCCACCGCCGAATCGACACCGCCCGACAGGCCGCACAACACGCGCCCGGTGCCGACCTGCGCGCGGATCTGGGCGATCGCCTCGTCGCGGAACGACGCCATCGTCCAGTCGGACGTCAGTCCGGCAACCTTGTGCAGAAAATTGGAGATCAGGCGCCCGCCATCGGGCGTATGCACAACCTCCGGGTGGAACATCAGCCCATAATAGCGGCGGCGCTCGTCGGCAATTACGGCATAGGGCGCATTGGGCGACGCCGCGAGCGCCTCGAACCCCTCGGGCAGGCGCGTCACCGCATCCCCGTGACTCATCCAGACCGGGTAGCGCTGCCCCTCGTGCCATAGGTCTTCGAACAGGGCACATCGGCCCTTGATCTCGATCTCGGCCCGCCCGAACTCCCGATGATCGCCCTGGTTGACGCCGCCGCCGAGTTGATCGGCCAGCGCCATCTGTCCGTAGCAGATGCCGAGGATGGGGACGCCGCTGTCGAACACGGCTTGCGGTGCTCGAGGACTGCCAACATCGCCGATCAATTCAGGGCCACCCGAAAGGATGACTGCCTGCGGCCGCATGGCCTCGAATGCGGCGGCCGCTTTCTGAAACGGAACCACCTCGCTGTAGACGCCGGCATCGCGTACGCGGCGCGCGATCAACTGGGTGACCTGAGAGCCGAAATCGACGATGAGAACGCGCTGGTGCAAGGCACTGCCGTCCGTGACCTTCCCGTCGCTTGCCGCTTCAACCGCCTGCATGCTGCACCCTGCACGACCCGGCCTCGACTTAGGGCAAGCGCCGGAGCGAGGCAAAGGTAAACGACAATCAACCGGATTTGCGCGGCCGGGTTGAGGCCGTGGCAAAGCTTCGTGCGCGAAGATGGGCAGATGCAACCGCCCTGCCCCCTTTACTTCAAGCCCGCGGACGTTCTCGCAGCGTTTTCCGTGGGTGCCCACCTCGACGCGGAAGCGATCGGCAGCCGGTCCAGGCGCCGGCGATCGAGCGGCACTGCGAGGCTCGCGGCGCTGACGCGGAGCATCGGGCAGGGCATTTGCCGCCCGTGGAACGTTCGGCGCGCCGAGGAGGCGCTTCTCGAGCCGGGCATTCAGCGCCTCGTCGAACAGAGTTCGTCCTCGAAACCCGGATCCACCCCGCTCCGTGAGCAAGGGCGGGATGGGCCTGTCCAGCCACTTCGCGCTGTAGGCCAGCCGGATCGCGGGAGAGCGCCTTGACGCGCGCCGCCCCGGCCCGACACATCGGGCCGATGTCGCCCTCCTTTCACCCCAGTCGATCACACCCGAGCTAATCCTGCGGGCCTATTCGGCCGGGCTTTTTCCGATGGCCGAAGACGCCGCCGACCCAAGCTTGTTCTGGGTCGACCCGGAGCGCCGCGGCATTTTCCCGCTCGACGGCATCATCGTGTCGCGCAGTCTCCGCAAAACAGTTCGGGCCGACCGCTTCGACGTGAGCTTCAATCGTGATTTCGATGCCGTGGTCGCAGGATGCGCCGCAGCCGCGACGGGTCGAACCCAGACGTGGATCAATGCGACCATTCGGCACCTCTACGGCGCGCTGTTCGAGCGCGGCCAGGTCCATACGGTCGAAGCCCGGCAGGGTGGCGTGCTCGTGGGCGGCCTCTATGGCGTGGCGATCGGGGCCGCGTTTTTCGGGGAAAGCATGTTTCACCGGGCGACCGATGCGTCCAAGGTCTGTCTCGTCCATCTTGCGGCGGCCCTGATCGAAGGCGGCTTCGAACTCCTCGACACACAGTTCGTTACGCCGCATCTGGCCAGTCTGGGCGCGGTCGAAATCCCGCGCGCCGAGTATCATCAGCGCCTCGGACGCGCGCTCGATCGGCCCGCTCTGTTCCCGCCGAGGCGACCGGGGCCAGCGTCAGGCCCCGCAGCTCTCGCGACGCTGGATCGTGCCGCCGCCGGCTACTTCCCGGCCGGGTCGCGTCCGCCGAATTCGGTGGCGTAGTTGCTGGCGGGGAAGAAGCTCTGGGTCGGCTCGCGGCGGTCCGGCTCCGGCTGCGGCTCCTGACGCCTCACCACACGCCTTGGCTTCGGGGGAGGCGGGGCCGGCGTTGCTGCGACCGCATCTGCGGCCGGCGGTTGCGCATTGGGGTCGGCGTTCGGCACGGGCGCGTCGGCGATCACCGTCGTCCCGCCCTTACAATCGGTCAGCCACACGTCGTAGATGGGGTGCTCGACGGCATGAAGGCCGGGGCTCGCCGAATACATCCACCCCGAGAAGATGCGCTTGTACTGTTTGTCCGACTGCACCTCGTCGACCTCGGTAAAGCTGTCGGTCTGCGGCGCCTCGGTCGCCGGGCGCGTGTAGCAAATCCGTGGCGTCACCTGCAGCGAGCCGAACTGCACCGTCTCGTCGATCTTGGCCTCGAACGAGATGATACGCCCGGTGATCTTATCGAGCCCGGAGAACACCGCGACTGGGTTCTTGATCTTGTCGGCCAGGGCCGGGCCGGCGAGGACCAGCCCAAGTGCGACGGCGGGAACAAGGCCAACGTGGATGCGGCGTGTTCCCATGTGGTCGATTGCCAATTCGTTTTGCCGTTCCGAATCGCGCCTCCCGGCGCGTCTGCGGGTTGCTTTCGAATGCCCGTGTGGCAAATCGATGATGCAGACCTAATCCGGCGTCCACGCTCCGTAGTCGGCGCCGGTCTTCTGCCGCTGCCCAGACCGCAGCACGGACCCCTCGGGACGATACGCCTCGGGCGTGCCGGTCATGTTGGGGACATAGGGCTTCTGCCAGTCTCGCGGCGTGTAGCTCTCCTCCGTCGGTGCGACGTCGGTGGTGTGATGGAGCCATCCATACCAGCCCGGCGGCGTCAGCGAGCCATCGCTCTCGCCTGCGTAGATCACCCACCGGCGCTCGAATCCGAGGTTCGGATCGACCTTGCCGGTCCGGTAGTAGTGATTGCCGAATTCGTCGGTGCCGACATAGGAGCCGTGACGGTTGGTCCAGACGCGCGTTCCCACCGTCAGGCTGCTCCACCAGGAAAAGATCTGCACAAATCTGAACGGAATCTTGGGGCCGCGCTTGTCCTGCGCCATGTGGGGGTCCTTATTTCGCCGGGACTATGGCTTCGCGGTGCTGACGGCGCAAGGAAGAAGGCCAGCCGGCTGGTTCGTCAACCCGTGATCTTCCACGATCCGTCCGGGCCAGGGCACCCGCTGCCCGTTCCCACCTGCGCCCTGCCCCCGATATAGATCGTGTGCGAAAAACTGCGGCAGCCATCAGCACCAGCACTCGCGGCCGGAGCGACATAGCCGAAGTTTCCCTTCAGTCCCCGCCAGGTTTTGCGATCACCCGTCGACAGGGCGTCGACCTCGGCCTGATAGGCTTTGTCGCGATCGGCGTCGCCAAGCCGCTGACCGACCGGACCGTCGAGAAACGCACCCAACGCGGGATGCGGGGCTGGCAGCGCAGGGGGAGGCACGCCGATGGATCCCACCACCTCGCCCCCGGCGGTCGACGCATCATTGAAGCTCGAGGTCGAAACCGAACAGCCGGCGATCCCCGAGGCAAGCGCCAGCGCTGCGAGCATTCCCGCTGATTTCATCGACACCAGGCCCCCTACCGGTCGGTGGCTCGTCCATGACACGGCTCCAGCATGATGGAGCTAACCGCAAGGGCGGGCTTCCAATTCAACACTGCCGACGAAATCGGGCGAAAGCGGGATCAGGTCAAGGGAGCCGGAGGATCGCCCTGAGGCCACCGAGGGGGCTTTCGGCCAGGGACATGGCGCCACCGTAAACACCGACGAGGTCGGCCACGATGGACAAGCCAAGGCCCGAACCAGGCTTTGTTTCATCCATGCGGCGACCGCGGCGGGTTGCCAGAGCCCGCTGTTCGCGCGGGAGACCAGGGCCATCGTCGTCGACGGTGACCACGATTCCCGACGAGACCCCATTCTCGGCCGGCTCGGACGCAGGCACCACGGTGATGGCGACCCGCGCCCTCGCCCATTTGCCGGCATTGTCGACGAGGTTCCCGATCAGTTCCTCGAGATCCTGCTTCTCGCCACGAAAGCGCAGGCCAGCTGGAACATTGGCGACGAAATCGATCGACCGTGACGCATAGATCTTCGCAAACGTCCGCACGAGCCCTTCAACGACCGGCTTCGCCTCCGTGGCGTTTCCGATCATGCTCGACCGGGCTGCCGCGCTGGCCCGGTCGAGGTAATAGCTGACCTGGTCCCGCATGATGGCGCTCTGTTCGCGAACCTTGTCGGCGAGAGCCCCTGGATCGTCTCCGCCGCGGTGGGCCTCGGCCTCGTTCACGATGACGCTGAGCGGCGTCTTCAAGGCATGTGCGAGATTGCCCACGTGGGTGCGCGCCCGCTCGATGACCTCGCGATTGGAGGCGATGAGCAGGTTCAACTCACTGGAGAGGGAGTGGATGTCGCGGGGGTAATCGCCGGTGATCCTTTCGCTGTCACCGCGGCGGATGGCGGCGACCCCTTCCTGCAGCCGGCGCAGCGGCCGCAGCCCGAAGCGCACCTGCAACGCAGTGCTGGCGACGAGCGCCAGCGCCAGCAGCGAGAAGGTTGCGCCGAGCGACCAGTTGAAGCGTGCGACATCGGAGTCGAGTTCCTCGGGCGAGCCTGCGACCTGCACCAGATATCGGCCCTGCTCGCCGGCGTCGATCAGCCGTTCCACCTGGCGCAGGCGGCGGTCGTCGGGCCCCTTCGCATAGCCGATGCGCGCCCCGCCCGTCCCCGCCTCGACGCCCAGATCGGCGAGTTTCGGCAATCGCTCGGCAAACAGGGAGCGCGAGGCATGCACCTCGGGCTTGTCCGTATCGAGCCTGGTAACCTGCCAATACCAGCCCGAAAGCGGCAGATCGAACATCGGTTCGCCGAGTTGGCCGATCTCGGCCCTCTGTTCTTCGGCCGGCGCTGCCAGTTCGGCGACCAAGGCACGGAGATAGACCCCCAGCCGTTCGTCGTAGTCCTGCTCGGAAGCCTTGCCGGTTGACGGCCGAGAGCGTCAGCCCTGCCGTAAGCAGGATCAGGCCGCTCCAGAAGCGCGGCGGACAGGAAGAGCCGTGTTGCGATCGATCGGCGGGCCATCCAGCGTGACAGCGCCGCCCAAGGCCGCGCAGCACGCGCCCGAAGCGTCGCACCGAGCGGACGGACCTGGCTGAAGCCAACCGCGGCAGTGACATCGTCGCGTTCAAGCCCGCGATCGGCCACCGTCTCGCTCCTGTTCCGCCGGCTTGCTCTTCTCGACGAGGTAGCCGAGCCCACGCAAGCGTCTGGATCACATCGACCCCGAGCTTCTTCCGCAACCGCCCGACGAAAACCTCGATGGTGTTCGAATCGCGATCGAAATCCTGATCGTAGAGATGCTCGACGAGCTCGGTGCGGGAGACCACGCGCCCGGCATGGTGCATGAGGTAGGATAACAGCCGGTATTCGTGGCTGGTCAGCTTGATGGCGGTGCCATCGACGACGACCCGGCCAGCCCGCGTGTCGAGTCGCACTGGTCCGCAGACCAGTTCGGCCGTCGCGTGTCCCGAGGCGCGCCGCACCAGGGCGCGGAGCCGTGCCAGAACCTCTTCCATATGGAACGGCTTGCCGACGTAGTCATCGGCTCCCGCGTCGAAGCCGCGAACCTTGTCGGACCAGCGGTCTCGTGCGGTCAGGATCAGCACCGGCGCGGCCGGCCCGCCTCGCGCATGCCCTCCAGCACCGCGATGCCGTCCTGCTTGGGAAGGCCGATGTCGAGAACGATCGGCGTCGTACGGTTCCGTGGTGGCGAGAAACAAGCCCTCCTCGCCATCGAACGCGCGATCGACGACGTAGCCTGCCTGCTCAAGGGCCGCGACGAGCTGGCGGTTGAGATCACGATCATCTTCGACGACGAGAAGCCGCAACCGGGAGCCCTTTCCTTCAGCCTACTTGGACGCACGGACGGGAACCACGACGGCCCCAGTGTGCGCATTGACGAGTGAATGACTGACCCGACCATCACGCTGAAGCAGCGTGATGTCATAAATAAACAACTCGCCCAGCCGGCACAGCTGGACACCCACGGCTTCGGCCTGTCCGGCACGCATGGCTTCGCCCAACGCCCGGAATGGCGCAATGAGCTTCTGTTGAATCAGTATTTCGTGGGCCTGGCTTGGCGACGTGCAGCCCCGCACCCGATCCGCATCCGCTCGTGCCACGCACGCGGTCAAAAGCAGGACGGCGAAGGCTGCCATCGCGCAGGCTGATGCTCGCCGCCTCATGGCCAAACTGTAGGCAGGTCCGCTGAACGTGTCATGAATAGTGCACGGCCGGCAGGCGCCGTCTCAGCCCTTTTTCAGCTTGGACGGCTTGTGTGCCGCCTTGGCGCCGGTCTTGTCGCTTTTCACGAGATATTGCGGATCGTCCTTGGTGGGCTTGGCCGTGTGGCCCTTGATCTTGGTGGTCGAGGTCAGTTTTTTCTCCACCGTCCCATGCGTCTTGCCTTGCGAGGTGTCCCAGGTGACGTGATCGCCCTTCTTCAACGACTTGGCCATGTTGCACTCCGGGGTTGCCTTGAGCGCAATGCCGGATCGCTCCGTCTGTTCCATCCCCGGCATCAATGCAGGCGAAAGGGGTTCGACGGACGAAGGCTGCCTGCTTAGAACGAACATCGTCCCTCGCCCGGAGTACGCATTTTGAGCCGCCGTCAGAAGAATCGGCCCGCCCCGCAGCACCCTCGGCCGGCCTCACCCTCGGCCGCGCGCATGCCAGAGCTCCGCGGTGACAAGCATGATGGCCCAAAGCGGCGCAGGCCCCCGGCCGAGCCCATCGAGCTCGTCAGGATTTGGGGCTTCCACGCCGTCCGAGAAGCTTTGCGGGCCATGCGGCGCGAACCGGTTCGCCTGTTTGCGACGGCCGCGGCCGCGGAGAGGCTGGCCGACGACATTGCTGCGCGCGGGTTGACCCCTGTGATCGTCGAGTCGGGGGACCTCGCGGCTCGCCTGCCCGCCGACACCGTTCACCAAGGCTTGCTGCTGGAGGCGCGCCCGGCCGCGCCGCTGGCCATCGACGACCTGCCGGCGGCCGGCCTGGTCGTCGTGCTCGATCAGGTCACCGATCCGCATAACGTCGGTGCGATCCTGCGGACCGCGGCAGCCTTCGGTGCGGTGGGTCTCGTCGTGACCACGCGCCACGCCCCCGACATGACGGGCGTCCTGGCCAAGGCGGCGTCGGGCGCTCTGGAGCACGTTCCGATCGTCAGCGTCGTCAATCTGGCGCGAGCCCTCGAGCACCTCGGCGACCTCGGTTATCTTCGCGTCGGCCTTGATTCGGAAGGAGCGGCGCCGCTCGCCTCGGTCGATCCGGGCGAAGCAACCGCGCTCGTGCTCGGCGCTGAGGGCAAGGGGCTACGGCGGCTGACGCGAGAAAACTGCGACGTTATCGCCAGGCTGGATTTCCCCGGGCCGATCAAGAGCCTCAACGTGTCGAATGCTTGCGCCGCCGCGCTCACGATGCTTCATCTGCGCCGAGCCGGATAATCGGCGGGAACAACAGACTGATGGGGAAGGCGACGTGAGCAGCAAAGAGCCAATGCGGGGCGTGTTCCCCGTCGTGCCCACCACCTTCGACGAAACGGGTGCGATCGATTTGGCGAGCCAGCGGCGCGCCCTCGATTTCATGATCGATGCCGGTTCGGACGGCCTGTGCATCCTGGCCAACTTCTCCGAGCAGTTCGTCCTTTCCGACGAGGAGCGCGAAACGCTCACCACCGCCATGCTGCAGCATGTGAACGGCCGCGTTCCGGTGATCGTGACCACCACCCATTTCAGCTCAAGAATCTGCGCCGAGCGCAGCCGTCGCGCGCAGGACGTTGGCGCCGCCATGGTGATGATCATGCCGCCGTATCACGGTGCGACCATCCGGGTGCCAGAGATCCACACGTTCGATTTCTTCCGTACGGTCGGGGAGGCGATCGACATCCCGATCATGATCCAGGATGCGCCGGTCGCCGGTACAGCGCTTTCGGCTGCATTTCTGGCGCGGATGGCCCGGGAAATCCCGAACGTCTCCTATTTCAAGATCGAGGTGCCCGGCGCAGCGAACAAGCTGCGGGAGATCATCGCTCTCGGCGGCGACGGTGTGGTCGGTCCATGGGATGGCGAGGAAGCGATAACGCTGATGGCGGATCTCGACGGAGGCGCCAACGGGAGCATGACCGGCGGCGGCTATCCCGATGGGATCGGACCGATCGTCCACGCCTATCTCGCCGGACGCCGGGATGAAGCGCGCGAACGCTACGACCGGTGGCTGCCACTGATCAACTACGAGAATCGGCAGTGCGGCCTGCTCGCCGCCAAGGCCTTGATGAAGGAGGGCGGCGTCATTGCATGCGAGACGCCGCGGAAGCCTCTGGCTCCGCTCCACCCGGAAACACGCAAGGGGCTGATCGAGATCGCACGCCGGCTCGATCCGGTCGTGCTGCGCTGGGGGAAGTAGGCCCGCCGATCTTCTCAGCGGACCGCAGGGGGAGCTGACAGCGAAACGAAGCGGGCCGAAGCCCGCTTCGTGCTCAGTCTTGCTGCACGTCGGAGCCGTCCTGTCCGAGGTTAATGATATGCGGCCCGAGGGAACGGGCTGCCGACCACTGCCCTCCCTGCCCTCCGATATGGATGATCCCCGGCCCCGGTCCGTAGGAACCCGAGCTGTAAGTCGCCAGACCGCCCGGCGAACCTCCCGGGCCGGCCGACGACGACGATCCGTAGTAGGCCATCCGGCCCGGCGAGCCGCTGTTGTAGTAGCCGAGGCCGCCCGTCGGAGCGTAGCCGTAGGTCAGTCCGCGGTCGCTGGCCCAATTTCCGGCATCGCCGTAGACGGTTCGAACCGACGCGCTGTGAATTGGCGAGGGAGGTGGATAGCTTCCGCCCGTGGTCGCACTATCAGCCGTGCCCCAGCCGGTTGTCGGCAGAACCGCCGCTGCCGTCGCGACGGCAGCATAGTCTCTGCCGCGTCGGAGCGCCGGCGTGGCGTCGGAGACGTCGTAGGAGCGGTAGCGGTGCGAAGCCCGCGAGTTCGCGCCCGTCCCGGTGACGAGCAAGGCAAGTGTGTCGTTGCCCTCACCATAGAACTCGACGCGCCGATTCCAGAACACCTCGGACCCGGCGGTGTTGTACCCACCCCGCCAAAGCTGTCGATAGGCCCCACCCTGGTATCCGTAATAGGGCCCGTAATGATGGTAGCCGGCAAAGCGGTGGCGGCGCCAACCCAACCGTTCCGCGCCTCCGCTCGCAAAGGTCTCGGGCGCGAGTTGAATCGTTCCTGAGACCGGCGGCACGCTTCCATAGCGGTAGGTCTTGGCTTGGGCAGAACCGCCCGTGGCCACGGCGGCGAGCGCGACGCCCGCCACGAGAGCGGAGGTGAGCTTCATGTGAACTCCAGATCGAGGCGGCCTCCTCAGCGGCCAATCTAGGCCGTTCGAATCCAACCGAAACCGAGATCTTAACTCTTGGTTAATGCTAATCCGGTGTTAACGGACGCTGGACAATGCCCCGTGTCGCCACCGAAAAATGCGCTGAATCGATCGACCTCGGCGGCCGTCATCCCCTTCACAAGCGCCGGAAAATGGGAGAACGTTCACCAACAAACAAAAGGCCCTGCAAATTCGGGCCGTGGGTGAGGACGCGCCTGTGACCATTCCTGACAATCGTGCTCGCGATGCGGAGCTGCGCGCATCGGCTGCCAGCGTCCAAAGCGTGTTGAACAATCCGGCTTTCAAGGAACTCGTCGCGCAGCGCTCCTCATTCGCCTGGACGCTTTCGATCGCGATGCTGGTCGTCTATCTCGCGTTCATTTTCCTCGTGGCCTTCGCGCACGACATCATGGCGACCAAGATCGGCGACGGCCCGACGTCGCTGGGGATTGTGCTTGGTCTTGCGGTGATCATCTTCGCCTTTGTCCTCACCGGCATCTACGTGGCTCGCGCCAACAGGCGCTTCGACGAGCTCACGGCACGCCTCAAGGGAGGACGGTAACATGCTGAAATATCGCACCTTCGCTCTTCTGGCCGCTTCGATCCTGAGCGGCACGACGGCCGCACTTGCGGCGGGTCCGGATATCGGGGCCGTCGAGAAGCAGCACCTGAACATCGCGGCTGTGGCGATCTTCGTCATCTTCGTGCTGGCGACGCTGGCCATCACCTACAAGGCCGCGGTGTCGACGCGGAACGCCCGCGACTTCTATGCCGCCGGAGGCCATATCCCGCCAATCCAGAATGCGCTCGCGATCGCCGGCGACTACATGTCGGCCGCCTCGTTCCTGGGCATTTCCGGCCTGGTGTTCAGTTCCGGCTTCGATGGCCTCATCTATTCGATCGGCTTCCTCGTCGGCTGGCCGATCGTGCTGTTCCTGATTGCCGAGCGGCTGCGCAACCTCGGCCGCTACACCTTCGCCGATGTCGCCTCGTTCCGCCTCGCAGCGACGCCGATTCGGACCCTCTCGGCGCTCGGAACCCTCATCGTCGTGGCGTTCTACCTGATCGCGCAGATGGTCGGCGCCGGCCAGCTCATTCAACTTCTGTTCGGGCTCGACTACGTCTACGCCGTGGTCATCGTCGGCCTGCTGATGGTGATTTACGTGTCGTTCGGCGGCATGAAGGCAACGACGTGGGTGCAGGTGATCAAGGCCTGTCTGCTTCTTGTCGGCGCCACCATGCTGGCGCTCGCGGTCCTGTGGCACTTCGGCTTCAACCCCAATGCCATGTTCGCGGCCGCCGTGGCCGTCCACCCGAAGGGGGACGCCATCATGGCGCCGGGCGGCTTCGTCAGCGATCGGGTCTCCACGATCTCGCTTGGCCTCGCTCTGATGTTCGGCACTGCCGGCCTGCCGCACATCCTGATGCGGTTCTTCACGGTGGCGGACGCCAAAGCGGCCCGAAAATCAGTGTTCTACGCCACCGGGCTAATCGGCTACTTCTATATCTTGACCTTCATCATCGGCTTTGGGGCGATCACCTACCTGATGCCCGACGCGAGCTTCTTCAAGCTTGGCGCCGATGGGCACTACGACAAGATCAAGGACCTGATCGGCGGCGCGAACATGCCGGCGGTCCATCTCGCCAACGCCACGGGAGGCCCGGTGTTTCTCGGGTTCATCTCGGCCGTCGCCTTTGCCACGATTCTTGCAGTCGTGGCCGGGCTGACGCTGGCCGGTGCGTCCGCCATCAGCCACGACCTCTACGCCAGCGTGATCGCGCGCGGCAAGGTGCCGGAAAACCGCGAAGTGCGCATTTCGAAAATATCAGCATTGGTCATCGGTCTGGTCGCCATTTACCTCGGCTACGTGTTCCAGAAGCAGAACGTCGCCTTCATGGTGGGGCTGGCCTTCGCGGTCGCGGCGAGCTGCAATTTTCCCGTCCTGCTCATGTCGATCATGTGGCGCGGGACGACCACGACGGGCGCTTTCGTCGGCGGCCTGATCGGTCTCGTCTGTGCGGTCGTGATGGTGCTGCTGAGCAAGGCGGTCTGGGTGACCACCTTCGGCCATCCCGCGGCGTTGTTCCCCTACGACAATCCGGCGCTGTTCTCGATGCCGCTCGCGTTCCTGGCCATCTGGATCGTTTCGAAGCTCGATACGAGCCGGCGAGCGCAGTTGGAGCGTGACGCCTTCGATGCCCAATATGTCCGGTCGGAGACCGGGATCGGTGCGGGCGAAGCGCACGCCCACTGAGGCGCCGGTCGGATCCGGTCTCTGACGCGACAACGGCGAGAGTTCGGGTTGGCGCCGCATTCTGGGACTGGCGGCGCCAAGCGGCAACGCCCGTCCCGGTAGGACAGTGCGATGATCTCGACGGAGGTGCAGGACGAACGAGGTGCTCGTGATGGCACACGGGGACATCAACGTTGTCGTCGACCCCCAGTTCGCGCGCCGGGGTTGGCTTGCTGCCCATGGCAAACACGGTCCCAGTGATCGCCCTCTCACCCCTGTCAGGCGCACTTTCTTCGGTGCTGATCGCCTTGCCGGACGTCACTGACCCGCGGCGCAAGGGAAGATAGGCTCGCTGCGCGCCTCGCGCAGATCGACGGTCACCTTGCCGCTGTCGCGTCAGCGTAGGGACGCGGTCCAAGGCTCAGTCGGACCGCTGATCAGCCACGTCGACCAGATCGGCACTCAAATCGCGCACGTCGGCCGACAGGTTCGGGAGGTCGGCGACAGCGAAGGACCGCCGACGACGCTGCAGCCGGCAAGTGAAGGCAGCACCAAGAACTCTCATCGGCTGGCTGTCCAGCCTGCGATCACCCGTCGGATAATCGAAGCCGACGCCGCTCGCGGCGCATGGCCCGGAGAAAAGGCAGAGCAGTCTCCCGTGACTGCTATGCTCGCAGGTCAGCCCGACGTGAGCCGCGCCGACCAAGCCTGTCACAGTTTGGCGGTAACCGTCGGTTTGGGGTCCGGCTCATCAGAAGGCGTTGAAATCGCCATCGTCCTCGACTTCGTCTGAGCCGCCCGCCTCACCCGCTTCGGCGGCGCCTTCCGCGTCGGCCTTGCTCTTCCGCTTCTTGCCGGCTTCGAGGATGTCCCGCTCGGGCCGCGGCAGCACCGGACCATCCGGGAACACGAAACCGAGCTTCTTCGCACCGTTTTCGCCGGCCGTCACCACCACACGCACCGTGCCGCCGTTCTTCAAGCGCCCGAACAGCACCTCATCCGCCAACGGCGTCTTGATGTGCTGCTGGATGACGCGGGCCATCGGCCGGGCCCCCATCGCCTCGTCGTAGCCGTTCTCGACCAGCCACTTGCGCGCTTCGTCGGTGAGTTCGATCGTCACGTTGCGGTCGGCCAGCTGCGCCTCGAGCTGCAGCACGAACTTGTCCACGACCTTGCCGATCACCGCCGCCGGCAGATGGCCGAACGGCACCACGGCATCGAGCCGGTTGCGGAACTCCGGCGAGAACATCCGGTTGATCGCCTCGACGTCGTCGCCGCGACCGCTTGCCGCGCGTGAAGCCGATCGATCTCGCGCGCCATGTCGGCGGCCCCCGCGTTCGTGGTCATGATCAGGATCACGTTGCGGAAATCGACCTGCTTGCCGTGCTGGTCGGACAGCTTTCCGTGGTCCATGACCTGCAGCAGGATGTTGTAGAGGTCCGGATGAGCCTTCTCGATCTCGTCGAGCAGCAGCACGCAATGCGGATGCTGGTCGACGGCGTCGGTCAACTGCCCGCCCTGGTCGAACCCGACATAGCCGGGCGGTGCGCCGATCAGCCGGCTGACCGTGTGCCGCTCCATGTACTCGGACATGTCGAAGCGGATCAGCTCGACGCCCGAGCCCAGACGCGAGCTGGCGCGCCGCTTCCGTCTTGCCGACGCCGGTCGGGCCGGAGAACAGGTAGCAGCCGATCGGCTTCTCGCCGTCGCGCAGACCCGCGCGGGCCAGCTTGATGGCCGAGATCAGCGCCGCGATGGCCGCGTCCTGGCCGTAGACGACGCGCTTCAGCGTCTCGTCGAGATTCTGCAGAACTTCGGCATCGTCCTTCGACACCGTCTTCGGCGGAATGCGCGCCATCGTGGCGATCGTCGCCTCGATCTCCTTGATTCCGATCGTCTTCTTCCGCTTGGCCTCGGGCAGCAGCATCTGCGACGCGCCGGTCTCGTCGATGACGTCGATGGCCTTGTCGGGCAGCTTGCGGTCGTGGATGTAGCGCGCCGACAGTTCGACCGCCGCCTTCACCGCCTCGCCGGTGTAGCGGACCTTGTGGAACTCCTCGAAGTAGGGCTTCAGCCCCTTCAGGATCTCGACCGCATCCGGCACCGAGGGCTCGTTCACGTCGATCTTCTGGAAGCGCCGGACGAGGGCCCGGTCCTTCTCGAAATACTGGCGATATTCCTTGTAGGTGGTCGAGCCGATGCAGCGCAGCGTGCCCTGGGCCAGGGCGGGCTTCAGCAGGTTCGAGGCGTCCATGGCGCCGCCCGAGGTGGCGCCCGCGCCGATGACGGTGTGGATCTCGTCGATGAACAGGATCGCGTTCTTGTGGCTCTCGATCTCCTTCATCACCTGCTTCAGGCGCTCCTCGAAATCGCCGCGATAGCGCGTGCCGGCGAGCAGCGTGCCCATGTCGAGGGCGAACACGGTCGCGCCCGCCAGCACCTCGGGCACCTCGTTCTTGATGATCTTGCGGGCCAGACCCTCGGCGATGGCCGTCTTGCCGACGCCCGGATCGCCGACCAGCAGCGGATTGTTCTTCTGCCGGCGGCAGAGCACCTGGATGGTGCGCTGCACCTCGGCCTCGCGGCCGATCAGCGGATCGATGCGGCCGTCCTGCGCCTTCTTGTTGAGGTTGACGCAATAGGCCTCCAGGGCGCCCTCCTTCTTCTTGGAGTCCCCGGCTTCCTTCGCGTCCTTGCCGTCGCGGTCCTCGTCGTCCGCACTCGCGCGGACCTTTGTCGAAGTCGGACATGCCCGGCCGCTTGGCGATGCCGTGACTGATGTAGTTCACGGCGTCGTAGCGGGTCATGTCCTGCTCCTGCAGGAAATAGGCCGCGTGGCTTTCCCGCTCGGCGAAGATCGCGACCAGCACGTTGGCGCCGGTCACCTCCTCGCGGCCGGAGGATTGCACGTGGATATGGGCGCGCTGGATGACGCGCTGGAAACCGGCGGTCGGCTTGGCGTCGTCGTTGCCTTCCGCGACGAGGTTTTCGAGTTCCTGGTCGATGTACTCGACGAGGTTCTTCTTCAGGACCTCGACGTCGACCGAGCAGGCCTTCATCACGGCGCTCGCGTCGCTGTCGTCGGTCAGCGCGAGAAGCAGATGCTCGAGCGTCGCATATTCGTGATGGCGATCGTTGGCGATCGCCAGTGCGCGGTGGAGGGATTGTTCGAGAGAGCGGGAGAATGCGGGCATTGGGGCTCCGGCCTCACTTCTTTTCCATGATGCACTGCAGAGGATGTTGATGCTTGCGGGCGAAATCCATGACCTGCGTCACTTTGGTTTCCGCCACTTCGTAGGTGAAGACGCCGCATTCGCCGACGCCGTGGTGGTGGACGTGCAGCATGATGTGGGTGGCCTCGTCGGCGATCTTGTTGAAGTATTTGCGCAGGACAACGACGACGAACTCCATCGGCGTGTAATCGTCGTTGAGCAGACAGCACGCGATACATGCTCGGCTTCTTGGTCTGCGTCTTCGGCCGCGTGATGACGGCCGTTCCCGCGCCCTCGCCGCCCCCCCCGGCGCGGCTCGCGGGCCGCGCGCGTCATGGTGTTGGCGTCGTGCTTGATCGCGATAAGTGTCCTTCGACAGAGTCTGCACCCTGACGGTCACGTCGTTGGCCCCCCGCTGTCGCGCCTTGCAGACGGGGCGGCCTGGCCGGCATAGGCGGACGACGGTCGAACCTGTCGTAGGGCGCGTCGCCCTCGATGTCTGAGAAAGGTCGTTATCGATCATGGCGTGTTCAAGGCTGATCGCGACATTGCGTAGATGCTGGCACGCTTGATTCCGCATTGCAACGCGCTGAAGGCAGTCTCTTTGCCGCGGCGTGCCTGCGCAATGTCGCCTGGCCGAGACGCTGAAACGAAAAAGCCCGGCTTGCGCCGGGCTTCGTGCTTCGCAATCGGAGCCCGAAGCGCATCCGAACCATTGGGCATGGGTCAGACGGCCCGGGCAGCGCCTTGAGCCTGCGCCACGATGCTCTCGATGCGGCTTGAGCACGTCCTGCGTCGTCGTCGTCACGATGCCGCCGATCTTGGTCGCTTCGCTCACGGCGCTCTCGTAGGCCGCCTTGGCGAAATCCATCTGGAGCTGGATGGCGCTCTCGAAGGATTTGATCCCGAACAGCTTCTGCATCGCATCGGTGCCGGTCTCGAACGACTTCTTCGAGAAGTCGGTAGCCTCGGCGACGATCTGCTGCATGCCGTTCGACAGGGCCGTCGCGGACTGCGTCGCGGCCTCGAACTGGTCTTTGCTGAATTTTTGAAAATCCTCGATCGTCTTGAACATAGTGCGCTCCAATGGTCCGAGCTGAAAGCGGGCACGTCCGCCTCGGCGCAGCAGCCGTCTATATTGCAGTGCACAATCGTGGTCAAGACCGATAGTGCGACGCACAATAGCGGCCAGATTTGGGCTATCGCCGCAAGCAACGCATTAACCGCGCGCGTAACTCCGATCCCATAGCGTCCGTCGACGTGCCGTTTCGGTTACGGCGTCAGGCCGACCTGGAAGGCGTCAGGCGTACGGAGTGGGATGATTATGGGTTGCGGCAACAACTCCTCGGCTCCGTCGCGGCTCGCCGTTGCGGGCCTCGGCGTGGCTCTTGCGTTGTCGACGCAGTCACCGGCCGAATGCCCGGGGGCACTCATCGACACGGCCCATCGGCACGCGGCTGCGCGTCATTCGTCACGCGGCGCGCCGCAGCCCGGCGGCCGCTCGCGGTCGGTTCGGCCTACGCGGCCCTGGTGGTCGACGCCAACACCGGCCGCACGCTCTACGCCGTCGAACGAGAACGCGCCTCCGGCACCCGGCCTCGATCACCAAGGTGATGACGCTCTACCTGCTGTTCGAGAAGCTCGACAGAGGCGAGATGAGCCTGCTCGACGCCGCTCACCGTGTCGCGCCACGCGGCCAGCCAGTCGCCGACCAAGCTCGGCCTGCGGCCCGGTTCGACCATCACGGTCGAGAACGCCATCAAGGCGATCGTCACCCGCTCGGCCAACGACATGGCGGTCGCGGTCGCCGAGGCCATCGGCGGCGACGAAGACACGCTTCGCCCGCATGATGACCCGCAAGGCCCATGCGCTCGGCATGTCGCGCACGACCTACGTCAACGCCTCGGGCCTGCCCGACAACCGGCAGATCACCACGGCGCGCGACCTGACGATCCTCGGCCGCGCCATCCAGGACCGTTTCCCGACCTACTACCAATTCTTCTCGACCCCGAGCTTCACCTACGCCGGGCAGGTGCATCGCCAACCACAACCACCTGATGGAGCCGCGTCGAGGGCATGGACGGCATCAAGACCGGCTACACCAACGCGTCCGGCTTCAACCTCCTGTCCAACGTCCGCCGCGACGGCCACCACATCGTCGCGGTGGTGATGGGCGGCCGATCGGCCGCCTCGCCGCGACCGCATCATGGAAGGGCTGATCGCCGAAAACATCGAGGAGGCGGCGCCGACCCGCACGGCGGGCATCATCGAGGACCGCTCCGACCGAGGAGCCTGCCGCCGACCGGTCGAGGTCGCCGAGCGCGACGCCGAAGCCGACGGACAGCTCCGCACGACACCAGTCCGAGCCTGATCGCACCCACCATGGCGGTGCCGCCTGCCCCGCCTCCGCGGCCGGTTGCCGGCCGATCAAGGCGTCGCCCGGCCTTCGTCGCCGGCGCGCCTCGCGAGCCCGAGGGTCCCGCGGCCGCCAACGGCAGCCGACCGTCTCGCAGCCGGATGGCTCAACCAGCGGGCGCATCGCCGCGGCCACGGCGGCAGCCGCGCCGGCCCGACCGCCACGCCCTCGAGCCTGCGCTGGGTCACCGGCCCGCAGCCGGCGGCGCGAGCCGAAGATTGCTGATCGCGGCGCCGCCGCTCGTCCAGCGTCGCGAGCGCCGCCGGATCCGATCGAGGCCACGGCGTCGATCCGCAAGACCGCGCCGCCAACGGGACTCGCGCGCCAGCGCCAAGGACGCCGAACCTCGCCGGCCGGCCAGCGGCGATTGGAAGATCCAGATCGGCGCCACCGGACGCCGGACGAGGCGAGCGCTCTGCTCAACCGCGCCCGGAGCCAGGGCCGGTCGGCGCTCGCGCGCCGCCCGGCCGATGACCGAAAAGGTCCAGAAGGGCGCCGCCACGCTGTACCGCGCCCGTTTCGCTGGCCTCGGCCCCGAACAGGCCGAGGCGGCCTGCAAGACCCTGAAACGGTCGGGCTTCGCCTGTTTCACGACACGAGACTGACGAGGGTCAGGGATGTCGACGCATCAGGACATCTTTGGCTTCGTTGACCCGGGCCGCCAGGTCGGTGGAGCCGCCGTGGTCGGGATGGTATTTCTTCATCATCCGACGATGGCGCCGCGTGATCTCCTCCCGCGTCGCGCCCTCCGCAAGGCCAAGCAGCTCGTAGGCTTCGCGCTCGGACATGCCCGAGGCCGCTTCGCGCCGCGGATCCCGGCCGGCACTGCCCCGCGTGACCTCGCAGTGTCGCTGCCTCACGCCAGCCGGCAAACCGGCGGTCGAGATATGTTTCAAGCAGGCGGGCGCCCTGCGGATCGGCGACTTCGCACCAGCGATGGAGCGCGACGCACTCCGCCGCTGACAGGTCATCGAGCGAGCGCCAGCCTGCGGGCCGGCAAGACACCTGCCGGAGATGCGGCCTGATGTCCTGGTCGAGCGTCATCTCGAGGGCTGCGGTCTGCACCCGGCTGACCCGTGCCGTCTGTGCCCCGCCGGGCATCCAGCGCTGCGCGCCGAAGCCCGTAAAGCCGCGCGCCCATCCGGGCCGCGTTCCGAGCAGCCAGAAGCCGAACAGCGCCGCGCCGAACGCCAGGTTGAACTCGCCCGCGCCATCATGAACAGCGCGAAGCCGAGCGCCAGATAGCCGCCAGCCTTCCTGCATCTGGCGCGACAGACGGCCGGGTTTGCCTGCACGAAGCCGCGCAGCAGGTAGGATGACAGCCACGAGCAGCAGCAGGCCGGCAACGAGCATGGGCATGATCGTGCTTGTCGCCTGCTCACCGGATCTGCGCAAGGAGGCGCCGCGCTTCCGCGTCTCGCGGTCCGTGTCCGCGATGGCCTCGACGGCCCGCGAGGCCGCCGGCCGCATAGGCGGCCGCGGCCGCGAGCAGGGCCGCCAGGACGTCGGGCGCCGCCGCGTCGAAGGATGCATGGGCGCCGCCGGTGAGCCGGGCGATCTCGCGAAACCCGGCGCCACGGCGCGGTCGCGGCCCTCCTGGAACAGGAAGGCCTTGGTGCCGAGCAGGGCCAGTTCGCCGGCTGTGGCGCAGAGCGTGTCGACCGCTCCTCGAGCGCGTCGCCGACGAACACCAGCGCGCCGACCGGGGCGAGGCGGGCTTCGTCCACCGCGTGGCCGAGCACGCGGCCGATCTGGGTGCGTCCGCCCTTCACCGCGATCTTCCGCATGTAGCCGCGAGCCCCGCGCCACCGGACACGAACGGCGAGGCCCGACATTCGGAAAAGCCGCGAAAATAGACCAGCTGCACGTCGAGCCCGCCGAGGCTCTCCGTCGGTCTCGAACATGCGGCACTGCAGCTCGGTCGCGAGCTGCCAGGTCGGCTGCCGGCTCATGGTGGCATCGAGCGCGAAGATCAGCCGTGGCGCGGCCGCTGCGCAGCGGGCCGCGCTGGCGTTCGGTTCGCCGCCTCGATAAAAGCCTCGACGGCCGACGAACCGGCGGCCGAGGCCTGGCTGCGCTTCGGAACGTTGAACACCCTCGACCTCGCGGTCCCAGCCTAGGGAGGAAACATCGTGCCGGCATCCGATGAGCGCAAGCCAGCGCCCGGCGGATGCCCGGTCAGCCCTCCGGTCGCCGCCACGCCGGCCGCATCTGCGGGCCATCGTGGCGGGGTGGCGGCGCGCAGGCGAGACGCGTGGCGTTGGTGCCCGACCATGGGGGCTCTGCACGCCGGCCACCTTGCGCTGGTCGAGCGCGGCCGGGCGCGGCCATCGCGCACCGTGGTTTCGATCTTCGTCAACCCGGCGCAGTTCGTCGCCGACCGAAGACCTCGCCCGCTATCCGCGCACCTTCGATGCCGATCGGGCGATGCTGGCAGAGGCCGGCGCGGATCTCGTCTACGCGCCCGCGGTCGCCGACATGTATCCGGCCGGCTTCGCCACCGCAGGTCACACCGGGCGGGCCGGCCCTGGCCGGCCTCGAGGATGCGGCGCGGCCGCATTTCTTCGGCGGGCGTCGCGACCGTGGTGGCGAAGCTGCTGCTCCAGAGCCTTCCCGACGTCGCGATGTTCGGCGAGAAGGACTATCAGCAGCTGCAGGTGGTCCGGACGCGTGGTGCGGGACCTCGACATCCCGGTCGAGATCGTCGCCGGTGGAGACGGTTCGCGAAGCCGACGGGCTGGCGCTGTCGTCGCGCAACCGGTTCCTCAGCGCGGACGAGCGCCGTCGCGCTGCCGCCATTCCTCTCGCGCTTCGCCAGGCGGCGGACGCGATCAGGCGCGGAACGCCGATCGACGCCGCGCTTGCGGGGGGGCGCGACACCGTCCTCAGCGTCGGCGGCAGCCCTCGACTATCTCGAGGCGCGGAATGCCGAAACACTGATGCCGGCAGAGCGCTGACGACGGCTCGCCGCTGCGCATGCTCGTCGCCGCCCGATTCGGGACGGTCCGCCTCATCGACAACCTCGCCGTCTGAGGAGGGTGCGATGCTGACAGGCGGCTGCTTCTGCGGTGCGGTTCGCTACGAGGCGCGCGGGCGAGCCGTTCCATCCGACGCTTTGCCACTGCGCCGACTGCCGCCGGGTCGCCGGCGCGCCAGCGGTCGCATGGTTCAGCGTCCGATCCTCCGGCTATCGCATCGTCGCGGGCAAGCCCACGATCTTCGCGTCGAGCGACCACGCCCGGCGCAGCTTCTGCGGGGCCTGCGGCACCGGCCTGACCTTCCAGTCGAACATCACGCCCGACGAGATCGACGTGAACCTTTGCAGCCTCGACGAACCGGATCTCGTATCGCCGAAGGATCACACCCGAGCCGCTTCACGCGTGCGCTGGTGGGATACGCTTCCTGAGTTGCCTCGAGATGCCATCTCGCGGCCCGACACGTGATCCAGGCCACCACGCCGCCCTCGTCATAGGGAAAATGGGCGACCCCAGCGGTTCACCCAGGCCGAAGTGACCGAGCTAAGTCTTCAACGCGGACAGTTGCTCCGTGTCATACCGCGCCCTCAATGCGGCGATCGCCTCCGCATTCGGCGGGCCGCCCAGAGCCACTAAAGCGGATAGCTCCTCAAAGTAATTTTCGTGACCCGGCGGGGACACCGTCATGATCATTCGCGCCGGTTTCCACTCGAATTACCGATATCATGCGGAGTTCCAGGTGGAATAAATACGTAAGCTCCAGCTTCCGCAATCACATGTCTATGCGCGATCTGCCACTCGCACCTGCCATCTACGACATAGAAGGTTTCTTCCTGGACCTTATGGACATGAAGACCCGTCGAGAAGCCTGAAGGTAAAGTCCAGTCGAACATGCAAGTGTGTTTGAAGTCCTGCCCTGTTACGAGGATCGCCAGGGGCTGACCCAGCCAACTTGAGAGTTCTGGCCTGGCCCGGCATCGAGATCACTGCCGTCTTATCAGCCATCGCGACCCCCAGCGTGAGCACGTTCCACTGTTCCCGAGTGCCTCGGAGGACGCAAGAGGCTTTCGGGTTTCCGTGGCAGACGGAAACGCAAAAAATGCCGCCCCCGCATCTTGACGACTCCAACCGGCACCGCGATGTTAATGTTCGTCACATTTACATTGCGCATTCGCGCGAGGTGGAGCGGACGATGAATGGACAGCATGAGGCAACCGGGCAGGCATACGGCCCGTGGCAACGCGGCAGCTGCAGCCCGTTCGGCGGATGGCGGCCCTTGGAGATCCTGGCCATGGTTCTCGGCTTCGCCGTCTGGTGGCCGATCGGACTCGCCGTTCTCGGCTACAAGATCGCCCAGAAGAAGGGCTTTCCGGTGCCGGACATCTTGGAGAAGGCGCGCGAACGGTTCAGCGGCTTCGCTCGCGGCTTCCGGCCGGAGCAGCGCAAGCGCTGGCGGCCGTTCGAGACCAGCGGCAATGCCGCCTTCGACGAATGGCGCAAGGCGGAGTTCGAGAAGCTCGAGGAACAGCGCCGGAAGCTCGATCGCGCCGAGCGCGAGTTCGCCGAGCACATGGACAACCTGCGCCGAGCCCGCGACCGGGAAGAGTTCGAGCGCTTCATGGCGGCGCGAGGCGACGCCGGCAGCGCTGAGCGTCGTTCGACGCGCTCTCCAAGCTTCAGTCGAACTTAAGCTCTGCGCGCCATGGTCATGCCATGGCGCGTTTTCGTTGGCCATTGCATTGCGACCGCCGGCGCTCTGGCTGCGCTCGTCCGGCTGTTCGGGTTTCGAGTTCGCGAGCGGCCGGCCTGGCGTACGCAGGCTGAAGAAGCGTGCCTCGCGCAAAACCTCGTTCAGGAATCCGGCTGGATTCAGCCGATCGCACGAGATCGACGGTCCCGGCATCTGCGGCCTGCACCATCCCTTCAAGGTGCGCGGTCTCGGCCGACGGCACCGTGACGATCACGCTCGGCAGCCATCCTCGACTGCTCGATGATCCCGGCGCTCGACGACTGGATCAAGACGGTCCTGCAGCCGGCCGCCATGGCCCGCTTCGGCGAGCCCGTCGTCGAAATCAGGACGATGGGTGCCTACAACTGCCGCGGCATCAACAACGAGAGCGGCGCCAACCTGTCGGAGCATGCCTTCGGCAACGCCATCGACATCGGCCGGCTTCGTTCTGCAGAGCGGGCGCGAACTCAACGTCCGGCGCGGCTGGAACAGTGCCGACGACCAGGAGCGCGCTTTTCTTCACGAGGCGCATGGCGGCGCCTGCGGGTATTTCACCACCGTGCTCGGCCCCGGGTCGAACGCCTTCCACTACAATCACTATCACCTCGACCTCGCGATGCATGGCAGCACGTCGCGAGGGCTGCGGCGGATATGCAAGCCGGTCCCGGAGCGGCGCCCAGCCGCCGCCGCCGGTGCGGACAACCTGCCCGATCCGCCGCCGATCGAGGAGGAGCAGGATATGGCCTCGACTGCCGGCGGAGCTTCGAGCTATGCCGGCGCAGGTAGGCCAGGGCCGCTGACCCTCAGGGCGCCTGCCGAAGCAGCCGCCGGCCATTCTTTGGACGTCGTACCGCCCCCGCCGCTGAAATCGGGGCGAACCGCCAGCCGATCGGGTCGTGAGGACAACCCCGCCGTTCCCGATCGGCGCGTGGGATCCGAGGCGAACGAAACGCCGGCAACGTGGGACCTGACCTCGTCGATCAGGAGAGGGCCATAGCGACGGGTGGGTCGACCACTTCTCCGGCGCCCTTACGGCCGCAAGAGCTTCGGTGAGGCTGGTCCGGAAACTGCACGTAGGGAAGTCGCGCGCCGTGGGTGAGCAGGACGCGCCTGATCGGGGCACGGGCGCCGGTGACATAAACAGTTGCGCCGTGTCGGCTGGCTCGCCGGGCGAACCCGGCAATCGTCGCAGCGGCCGTCGAATCGAGGACCGGTACGGCGGCGAAGTCAATGATGTAGCTCTTCGGGTGCTCGCCGATCCTGTCGAGCGCTGCTCCGACATTGGCCGCCGCGCCGAAGAAGAAAGCACCTGAGATCCGGTACACCACGATGTCTGGATCCAAGACGAGCGACTGGTCGTACGGTCGTTCGCCGTCGGGTGCGGAATCCGGTGCGTCCTCTTCGAGAAGCGGCCGTTCGACTTCGACGGCCTGTGCCATGCGGTGAATGAACACCAGCGCGCCGATGCCGAAACCGACCACGATGCCTTCGGTCAGGCTGCGGAACACCACGATCAGAAGGTCGCGAGCAAAACCACGGCATCGCTGCGAGAGGCCCGGAGCAGTGTTGCGAACTCGTGCTTCTCGGCCATGTTCCAGCACACCATGGCCAGGACGCCCGCGAGGGCCGAAAGCGGGATGTAGCCCGCCAGGGGCGCAGCCAGGAGCATGAGCAGCAGCAGGAACACGGAATGCAGCATGCCCGCGACCGGGCTGTGTGCGCCGGCGCGGACGTTGGTCGCGGTGCGGGCGATGGTGCCTGTGACGCAGATTCCGCCGAAGAGGGAAGACGCCACATTGGCGAGCCCTTGTGCGACAAGCTCGCAGTTCGAGCGATGGCGCCGCCCTGTCATGCTGTCGGCGACCACCGCCGAGAGCAGGCTCTCGATACTGCCCAGCAGCGCGAACGAGATCGCGACTGGCAGGACTTCCAAGGCCTTTGCCGCCGAGAAGACCGGCAGGTGCGGTGTCGGCAGGCTTTGCGGCATGCCGCCGAATCGACGTCGCGATGGTCTCGATCGGCAGGTGCATCAGGGACGTGGCCGCCGATGCGATGACGATCGCGATGAGATAGGCCGGCCAATGCGGCTTCTGGCGCCGCAGTGCGACGATCAGGCCAATCGTGAGACACGCCACGGCCGTAGCCGAGATGTTGACGGTCGGCATGGCCCCGAACAGTGCGACGAGCTTTGGCACGAAGGGACCAGGCTCTTTGCCGGTCAGCGTCAGGCCAAACAAATCCGCGATTTCACCCGCGAAGATGATCACCGCAATCCCCGCCGTAAATCCGACCGTGACGGGATAGGGAATGTATTTGATGAAGGTGCCGAGCCGCAGGAGCCCGATTGCAAGAAGGATCAGTCCGGACAGCAGCGTCGCCAACAGCAGTCCGTCGAGGCCATGGTTTTGGACTGCCAGACTGACCGAGGACGATGAAGGCCCCCGCCGGACCGCCGATCTGAAAGCGGCTGCCCCCGAGGGCGGAGACGATGAAGCCGCCGATGATCGAGGTATAGAGCCCACGCTCCGGAGGCACGCCCGACGCGATCGCGATCGCCATCGACAGCGGTATGGCAACGATCGCCACCGTCAGACCCGCTATCGCATCGGCCTTCAAGTCGCCGAAGCGGTATCCTTCGCGAAAGAAGGAGACGAGTTTGGGCGTGAACAGCTCGGCGAAAGTGGGCTCACGCGTTGCGGCGGTCATTGCGCTTTTCTCGTCTCGGTTTTCTCGGGCAAACGTCGCGGCCGCTCAGTCGGCGCGGCGGAACGGGCCTTTGATGTCCTTGAAGCGGACGCCCCGCCCTCGTCCTAAACTTGCCGCTTGCTCACCGATCAATTCCACACCCGCATCCGCGAACGCCTCGACCACCTTCGTCAGCGTGTCGACAACCCCTCTCACGTTCCCGTCGCTTGCCTCCATCCGCTGGATGGTCGGCAACGACACACCGGACATCTCGGCGAGCTGTCTCTGGTCGATGCCGAGGAGGGCGCGACCGGCGCGCATCTGGGCTGCTGTGATCACTTCGACTCCAAGCTTGAGTACTGACGTAGCGCGCTTTTACAATGATGTCAAAAACATCATCCATGACGCTTTTACCGGCACCCGGTCAGAACAATGCAGCGCGAACCGCGGAACGCGGATACAACGCTGCAAAGTCAGGGAGGATTGGATGACCGTGTCCTGGACCACACAGCCCTATCACCGTGCCTGGCTCAATCAGCAGGCCGCGATGCTGTTCACGACCTTCCAAGTCGCAGTCAATCCGCGCGGCGGCTTCTTCGATCTGGACGACGCCGGTGCGCCGATCCGCGATGCGGCTGGCTCGAGTGTTCGCGGGCTGCACGCCACCACGCGCATGATTTACTGCTACGCCCTCGGCCAACTCCTTGGCCACCCCGGCTCAAGCCGGATGGTCGACCACGGCATGGCCTATCTGTGGTCGGGGCACAGGGACGCGAGCCATGGCGGATACTTCTGGCGTGTCGGCGACAGTGCGCCCGACGACTGCGTCGAAACAGGCCTACGGCCACGCGTTCGTGCTGCTCGCTGCCTCCGCTGCCAAGACGGTCGGTCATCCCGATGCCGACCGGCTCCTCGCCGACGTGTCGGCCGTGCTGGAGGAGCGCTTCTGGGAAGCGCGGCACGGGGCAGTGTCGGAGGAGTACACGGCCGACTGGCAACCGCTCGGCGCGCCCTATCGGGGCCAGAACTCCAACATGCATTTGACCGAGGCGCTGATGGCCGCCTTCGAGGCGACCGGGGACGCGCGCTACCTCGGTATGGCCGAGTCGATTGCCGACCTGCTGATCCGGCGCATCACGGCCGCGAACGACTGGCGCCTGCCCGAGCACTTCTCGGAAAACTGGGTGCACGATCGAGATTATGCCGGCTCGGAAATGTTCCGGCCGGCCGGCACCACGCCAGGCCACTGGCTGGAATGGAGCCGGCTTCTTGTCCAGCTCTGGATCGCGGGCGGACGCAGGCATGGCTGGATGCCCGACGCCGCCGACCGCATGTTCCGCAAGGCTGTCAGCGAAGGTTGGGACGCGGAGCACGGCGGGTTCTTCTACACGCTCGACTGGAGCGGCGCTCCTCTGGTCCGCGACAAGATCTGGTGGCCGCTTTGCGAGGGCATCGGTGCGTCGATCTTCCTGGCGGAACTCGGCGACCGGTCCTTCTACGAACAGTGGTATCGTCGCATCTGGGACTATGTGCAGACCCACGTTGTCGAACCGGGCACCGGCGGCTGGATCCCGCAGCTCGACGTCGCGGGGCGCGTCAAGACCACCCTGTTCAGCGGCCGTCCCGACATCTACCACGCGCTGCAGGCCTGTCTGATCCCCCTCTTCCGGCCCGAAGGCAGCCTGTTGCGGGAGATCGCGGCGACGGGATGAGTCCGCTCCCGCGCCAGTGGCGGCGCTGCTTTACGCGGCGGCGCGGATCCGGGCCTGGGCCAGGAAGAGATCGAGTTCGCCTGCATCGAGCGGACGGCTGAACAGAATAGCCTTGCGCCTCGTTGCAGCCGCGCTGCCGCAGGGCCTCCAGCTGCGCTTCGGTTTCCACGCCTTCCGCCGTGATGCGGGCTCCGAGCTTGTGGCCCAGGTCGACGGTGGCTTCGACGATCGCCGCGGTGTTCGGCTCCTCGATTTCGCCGACGAAGGACTGGTCGATCTTGATCTTGTCGAACGGGAAGCGGCGCAGATAGGCGAGGGACGAGAACCCTGTGCCGAAATCGTCCAGCGCGATCGAGACTCCGAGCCCGCGCAGCCGATGCAGGCAGGCGAGCACCCCAACAGTATCCTTCAGCAGAACGGTTTCGGTCACCTCCAGTTCGAGGCGAGAGGCCGGAAGGCCGGATGCCGCAAGCGCCAGAACGACGCTGTCCTCGAGCCCCGGTTCGCCGAACTGGATGGCCGACACGTTGACCGAAACGCGCAGATCGCCGGGCCACGACGCCGCCTCGCGACAGGCGCGCAGCAGCACCCAGGCGCCGATCCCGACAATGAGGCGGTTGTCTTCGGCGATCGGGATGAACTCGGCCGGCGAGATCGAACCTCTCTCCGGATGCTGCCATCTCAGCAGCGCCTCGAACCCGATGACGGTTTGGTGTTCGACACTGAGGATCGGCTGGTAATGCAGCGAAACTGCTGCCGTTGAGGGCGTCCCGCAGGTCGAGATCGAGCTGCTTGCGCGCCGCGATCGCGGCATCCATTCCCGCCTCGTAGAACCGGAAGGTGTTTCGACCCGCGGCCTTGGCCTGGTAGAGCGCGATGTCGGCGTTCTTGAACAGAGCGTCCGCGTCGCCGCCGTCGCGCGGCCCGATCGCAATGCCGATACTGACGCCGATATGAACCTGCCGCCCCTCCAGAACGAGTCGGATCGCCGATCGCGGCGATCAAGGCTTGAGCGAGGGGACCGGCATCCCGCTCGGCGCCGGCCCGCTGCAGAATGACCACGAATTCGTCGCCGCCGAGGCGAGCCAGGGTGCCGTTTCCGCCCCGACGGTGCGGAGCCTCTCCGCCGCGATCCGGAGCAATGCGTCGCCGGACGGATGCCCAAGGGAGTCGTTGATCTCCTTGAACCGGTCGAGGTCGAGGCAGAGGACCGCGAAACTGCGCCGTGTGGTGGGAGCGAGTTCGAATTCGCCGGTTCAGGCGGGCGCGGAACAAGCGTGCGGTTCGCAGGCCCGTCAGCGCGTCATGCATGGCGAGATGCTCGACACGCGCCTCGGCTTCCTTCCGCCGCGTGATTTCGAATTGGGTTCCGACAATGCGCGTCGGCCCGCGGTCGTCGCGGCTGACGACTTTGCCCCGCACCAGCACCCAGATCAGGCGACCATCCTTGTGGCGCAGGCGATACTCGCACTGGTAGATCGGCGTCTCGCCACGGAGATGCTTGCGCATGCCCTCGATGGCCCTGGCGCGATCGGCGGGGTCGATGGTCTGCCGCCAGAACCGCCGGGCAACGGCCGCGCCGGTCGGCACAAAACCCAGCATTTCGTACCATCGATCGGAGACCCAGACCGCGCCCGTCCTCAGGTTCCAATCCCACAGTCCTTCGTCGCTGCTGTCGAGCGCCAGCGCCAGCCGCTCCTCGCTGACGCGCAACCGCGCCTCGCTCTGCCGGAGAGCTTCTTCGGCGCGGCGGCGCTCGGTGACGTCGAAGTGGAGACCGACAATGCGAACGGGCTCGTCGGTTTCGGGGTCGACGATGACGCGGCCGAACGCCAACAGCCGACGATCTCCGCCACCGGGAGCGGGACCGCGCGTGCGAAATTCGCTCGAATAGGTCTCGCGTCCCGCGATGGCCTGGGCGACGCGGCCCCAAAGCGGTGGCAGATCCTCCGGGCGCACGCATGCTTCCCACTCGGAAAGGGACATCACGGTTTCGGCGTCGGGATCGAGATGCGCCGGCAGATCGACGCCGTGCATGCGGGCGCTGGCCACCGAGTGCATGACCTTGCCCTCGGCCATGCGCCATTCCCAAACCCCCGCGCCGGCCGCTTCCTGCGCGAGCCGCAAGCAGATCCGTGGTTTCCAGCAGCCGGTTCTTCGCCGTGACAATATCATCGATGTCGAGGGCCGTGCCGATCCACTCCACAACCTCACCGTCGCGATACAGCGGCAGCATGACGAGCCGGTGCCACCGATAAACGCCGTCGTGGCGACGCAGACGGCCCTCGACCGTATATGACTGCTTGCATGCCACCGCCTGCTGCCAGGCACGCGCCATGTGCGGCGCGTCGTCCGGGTGATTCCGGCTGATCCGTTCCTCGCGGATCGAGCCGATCGGCCCGTAGAAGGCACGGAACTGCTCGTTCATGTAGATGGCGACGAGATCGTCCTTGCTCGAGATGACCCAGACCATCTGCGGCAGGGCGTCGGTGAGCGTTCTGTGCCGAGCCTCGCCTGCGCGAAGCGTTTCTTCGACTTCGACGCGCGCCGTCACATCGCGAGCCGTAGCGATCACCTCGCGGGGCGCACCGTCCACCTCGCGGACCAACCGGAACCGTGCTTCGACGGAAACCCAGGCACCTCCTTTGTGGCGAAGCCGATAGGTGCCATTGGCCTGGTCGATGGCTCCGGCCGTCAGAGCCGCCATAAGCCCTCTGACCTTTGCCAGATCCTCCGGGTGCACGACGCCCGCGAAGGTGAGCACATCGAACTCGTCCTGCGTGAGGCCGAGCAGATCCACGAAGCACTGGGACACGAAGGTGCGCGTGTGATCGGCGCTGTGCCTGACCATCGTATCAACCGGCTGCCGGTTCAGAATCCCGTATCGCACCGCCTTGGTCCGAAGCTCCTCGTCCCCGTCACGCTCCGCTGATTCCGCGGGCTCGCTGCGCAACGTCCAGCGTCACTGACGGCCGATCGCTGCGCGGGGCCCGGGCCGCCGGCGAAGTCCTGTCTCACGTTGGCTTCTAGACGGTTCACGCCGGAACTCATGGGAAGACAGGTTGCGCTGCACCCAGAATGATCGTGGGGCTTTAAGGAACCGTCACGATTTAGCTTGAAGCACCTGCACTCAGCGCGCTTGGCGCGGAAACGGTGAGCCTGGCTGGTGCAACCCTTGTTCTTTTGGGTTGCACCTTCTACAACGGCTTGCAGAAAGTTCCACGTGGACGAGCAGCTATGGCAAGCACGACGATCGGCGTGAAGATGGACGACGCGCTTCGGCAGCGCCTCAGAACAGCAGCCGAATCCGTCGGGTCGACTCCTCATGCGCTCGCCAAGGAGTTCGATCATCGCGGCGCTGCATCGGATCGAGGCGGTCGGTGCAGAGCGCAACCCGAGTACCGCCGTAAGCGCAACCGCACGGACCCGCTGTGCCGTTCCTGCATTTCGCCCGTTCGCTGCAGCCGCAAAGCGTGCTGCGCGCGAAGATCACGGCCGCGTATCGCACGCCGGAGCCGGAATGCGTGCCGCTCCTGGTCGCCGAGGCGCGGCTTGCCGCCGGCCGTCGGCCGAGAAGGCGCGCGCGACGGCCCGCAAGCTGGTCGAGGACGTTGCGCGCCAAGACGCAAGCGGCGGCGGCGTCGAAGGGCTGATCCAGGAATATTCGCTGTCGAGCCAGGAAGGCGTGGCGCTGATGTGCCTCGCCGAGGCGCTGCTGCGCATTCCCGATCGCGCGACGCGCGACGCGCTGATCCGCGACAAGATCGCGCTCGGGCGACTGGGCCAGCCACGTCGGGCCAGGCGCCCTCGCTGTTCGTCAACGCCGCGACCTGGGGCTTGTGGTCACCGGCAAGCTGACCGGCACGACCAGCGAGGACGGGCCTGACGTCGGCGCTGACGCGTCTGATCGGCAAGGGCGGCGAGCCGCTGATCCGCAAGGGCGTCGACCTCGCCATGCGCATGATGGGCGAGCAGTTCGTCACCGGGCAGACGATCGGCGAGGCGCTGGCCAACAGCCGCAAGTCACGAGGCGCGCGGCTTCCGCTATTCCTACGACATGCTCGGCGAAGCCGCGACCACGGCCGAGGACGCGGCGCGCTACTACCGCGACTACGAGCAGGCGATCCACGCGATCGGCGCCGCCTCGAACCGCCGCGGCATCTACGAAGGCCCGGGCATCTCGATCAAGCTGTCGGCGCTGCATCCGCGCTACTCGCGCGCGCAGCGCGAGCGCGTGATGACCGAGCTGCTGCCGCGCGCTGCTCGCCCTGACGGTGCTGGCGCGCCGCTACGACATCGGCCTCAACATCGACGCCGAGGAAGCCGACCGGCTCGAGATCTCGCTCGATCTGCTCGAAGCGCTCTGCTTCGAGCCCGAACTCGCCGGCTGGAACGGCATCGGCTTCGTGGTGCAGGCCTACCAGAAGCGCTGCCCGTTCGTGATCGACTTCATCATCGATCTCGCGCGCCGCAGCCGAGCCACCGGCTGATGGTCCGCCTCGTCAAGGGCGCCTACTGGGACAGCGAGATCAAGCGCGCGCAGGTGGACGGCCTCGAAGGCTTTCCGGTCTACACGCGCAAGCTCTACACGGACGTGTCCTACCTCGCCTGCGCGCAGCAAGCTGCTGCAGCGCGCCCGACGCGGTCTTCCCGCAATTCGCCACGCACAACGCCCAGACGCTCGCCGACCATCCATCGCCATGGCGGGCGAGAACTTCTATCCCGGCCAGTACGAGTTCCAGTGCCTGCACGGCATGGGCGAGCCGCTCTACGACGAGGTCGTCGGCCGCGACAAGCTGAACCGTCCGTGCCGCGATCTATGCGCCGGTCGGCACGCACGAGACGCTGCTCGCCTATCTCGTGCGCCGCCTGCTCGAGAACGGCGCCAACACCTCCTTCGTCAATCGCATCGCCGACCCGAGCGTCGCGGTCGAGCGAGCTGATCGCCGATCCGGTGGCGCTGGCGGAAGCCATGGAGCCGGTCGGCGCGCCGCACGCGAAGATCGCCCTGCCGCGCGATCTGTTCGGCGCCGAGCGGCCCAATTCCGCCGGGCCTCGATCTGTCGAACGAGCAGCGGCTGGCGTCGCTGCGCCGGCGCCTGCTGGCGGGCGCGGGACACGCCGTGGCGGGCCGCGCCGCTGCTCGGGCGACGGACCGGCGCGACGGGCACGTCGCGCGCGACGTGCGCAATCCGGCCGATCGACGCGACATGGTCGGCACGGTCGTCGAGGCGACGCCGGAGGATGTCGAGCGCGGCCTTCGCGCAAGCCATGGCCGCGGCCCCGATCTGGCAGGCCACGCCCGCCGCCGAGCGCGCCGCCTGTCTGCGACGCGCGGCCGACCTGCTGGAAGCGCCGCATGCCGTACGCTGATCGGGCTGATCGTGCGCGAGGCCGGCAAGAGCTTCGCCAACGCCGTTGCCGAGGTGCGCGAGGCGGTCGATTTCCTGCGCTACTACGCCGGCGCAGGTCGCACGAGGTTTTCGCAACGACACGCCACCGGCCGCTCGGCCCGGTGGTCTGCATCAGCCCGTGGAATTTCCCGCTGGCGATCTTCACCGGCCAGGTCGCCGCCGCGCTCGCGGCCGGCAATCCGGTGCTCGCCAAGCCGGCCGAGGAAACGCCGCTGATCGCGCGCACGCGCGATCGAGATCCTGCGCGAGGCCGGCGTGCCGGCCGGGCGCGGTGCAACTGCTGCCGGGCGACGGCGAGATCGGCGCGGCGCTGGTGGCCGACCGCGCGTTGCGCGGCGGTGATGTTCACCGGCTCGACCGAGGTCGCGCGGCTGATTCAACGCGAGCTCGCCGAAGCGCCTCGGCCCGGACGGCACGGCCGATTCCGCTCATCGCCGAAACCGGCGGCCAGAACGCGCTGATCGTCGATTCCTCGGCGCTCGCCGAGCAGGTGGTCGGCGACGTGCTGCTGTCGGCCTTCGATTCGGCCGGCCAGCGCTGCTCGGCGCTGCGCGTGCTCTGCCTGCAGGACGACATCGCCGACCGCACGCTCGCCATGCTGAAGGGCGCGATGGCGGAGCTTGCGGTCGGCAACCCGGACCGGCTGTCGACCGATGTCGGCCCGGTGATCTCGGCCGAGGCGCGCGACGGCATCGAGCGCCATGTTGCTGCCATGCGGGACAGGGGCTTCGCGGTATCGAGCGCTGCCGCTGCCCGAAGCGTGTGCGCGCAAGGCACGTTCGTGGCGCCGACCATCATCGAAATCGACTGCCATCGGCGACATCGAGCGCGAGGTGTTCGGCCCCGTGCTGCACGTCCTGCGCTATCAGCGCGAGGCAGCTGGACGCGCTGCTCGACGCAATCAACGCCACGGGCTACGGCCTGACCTTCGGCCTGCACACCCGGCTCGACGAGACGATCGCGCACGTGACCGGCAAGATCGGCGCGCGGCAACATCTACATCAACCGCAACCTCATCGGCGCCGTGGTCGGCGTGCAGCCGTTCGGCGGGAACGGGCTGTCGGGCACCGGGCCGAAAGCCGGCGGACCGCTCTACGTGCGCCGTCTCTGCACCGGATGGGACGACGATACGATCGCGAACGCCGCAGCCCCCGTGCGTCACGCCGGCCGGGCCGCCGATCCCCTGCTCCGCGCCGCAGACGCGTTTGCCACCTGGCTGCGCCGCGCCGGCCACATCGCGGAGGCCGAGGCGGTAGAGCGCACGGCTGCGCAGGCTCTCGGACCGCCTGTCGAGTTGCCCGGCCCCGTCGGGGAGCGCAACGTCTATCGGCTGAAGCCGCGCGGCGCGGTTCTGGCGCGCGTGCAGACGGAGACCGGCCTGAGGGCAGCGCTCGCGCCGCGCTTGCCACGGGCAACAGCATCATCCTTGACGCGCCCTCAGCCCGCGCTCGATGCGATCGGCAAGCTGCCACGCGAGGTTGCGGCCCGCGTGCGCATGCGGGCGCAGGACCCTTCGGCGGGTGACGCTGCGATCCAGGCGGTGCTGTTCGAGGGCGACAGCGACGCGTTGCGAGCCTTGAATGAGGAAGTCGCGGGTTGGCCCGGCGGCGTCGTGCCCGTTTACGGCGTCTCGCGCAGCGGGCTTGCCGAGGGGCACGAGCGCTTCCCCGTCGCCTGGCTGTCCGAAGAGGTCGTGGTCAGCACCAACACTGCCGCGGCGGGCGGCAACGCCAGTCTGATGACGATCGGCTAGCTGCCGCGGCTAGCGCGTGAAGAAGTAGAAGAAGTTCGTGTCGGTCATCGTCGTGTCGCGCTTGAGGCGGCACGGGGTGGTCAGCTCGAAGGCGTTCGAATTGTAGCAATACGAGTTCGCGGCGCAGAACAGCATTTTTCCGGTCTTCCGATTGACCTTGATCTGCGCGATGGGTCCGAATTCGCCGTTGCTCTTGGATTTGATCTCTTCCGGCGCCTCTTCGGCCCCGACGTCGTAGATGATGCGCGCCATGCAATGCGCATCCTTGGCCTCGGCGACTCCCGAGAGCAAAATCAGCGCGGCGGCGACGGGGAAGCGCATCGATGGCATCCAGTGAAGATCGTCTGCCAGCTTAGCGCCGGCTGAAGCCACCTACAATTGCCTGGGTCCTGTCAGGCGACCTGCGGCGCCGCTGGGCGCGGCAGCCCGTCCAGCCAGGCCCGGCGGCAATCCCGAACGGCCCGCTCGACGAAGGCCTCGGTGTCGTCGAGACCGGGGCGGAGCGTGGCGATCCCGATGCCGGCCGGGGCGGTCGCGCGGCCATCGGCGCCTGGAAAATACCAGCCGGCGGCCAATCCCTCGACAATGCGGCAGCCGAGGCTGCGTGCCCCCGCCTCGTCGGTGTTTGGAAGGAGGACCGCAAAGGTGCTGTCGCCGAGGCGTCCGAAGCTGTCGAGGCGACGGACGTTCTGACGGCCCAGTCGACCGATGCGTTCGAGCACCAGCCGGCCGAGGTCGGCGTCGAAGCTCTGCAACAGGTTGCGTAGCGCGCGGATGTCGACCGCGAGCAGACTGAGGTCGCGCCGGTGACGTCTCGCCACTGCGGCGAGGGCTGCGACCTGGGCATGAAATGCCGGTCTGCGCATCGCGCCTGTCGGCTCGTCGAGCGTCAGGCGACGACGAACCTCCAGCCGCTCCATCACCCGTTCCGCACCCTTTTCCAGCAGTGCGACGTGCTCGGACCGAAAGGCGCGCGCAACGGTGTCCGCGGCCGCGACGACGCCGATGGCATAATTGTCCGGCGTGCGGAGCGCCACGGCCGCATAGGCGCGCAACTTGGGCGCGCCGGTCACGGACGGACTTTGAGCGGAGCGCATATCATCGCAGGCGTTGCCGATGACGAGGGGTTCGGACTGCTCGATCGCCGCTGCCGCGAGAGTACCCTGCCTGCCCACGCTCTTCTAGCTGTTGGCCCGCCGTCGCCGCGGTCCACAGCCGGTGGTCGTCTACCAGCACGATCTGCACCGTCATGTCGCCAAACGCGCCGGCAAGCTTCGCGGCGACAGCCTGCAGGAACGCGTCGGGCTCCGAATCGACAATGCCGTAGCGGTACAAGGCCGAAAGCCGGTCTGTGTCGGGCTCCAGGCTCGGGGTCAACACGATGGGACGCCTCCGCGCAGACACCTGCGCTGCCCGATCCTGCCGCGTGATCAATAAAAAGATGCTAAGCCGATCGTGTCCGGAGCGAGCGCGGACGGAGCGAGAATGCACGACCAGCACGGCGGAGGGCTTGTCCAGGTGGCTGAAGCGGCCCCATTGCCGCCGGCCAGCACGCTGCGCGTGACCGCCCGCGCGCTTGCGCTCGGCGCGCGCCTCGACGCCAGCGGGCTCGAGCGTCCGGATACCGTCTCGACGACGCCTCTCGCCTTCCACGTCGGTTCGTCAGGTTTCGTGGTGCTGTACCGTTTCGGCGTGGCGGTTCTGGTCGGACTTTCGCCGCTGGAGGAAGACGACTTCATCCGGCAGATCAAGCCGCGCGTCTCCGGCGAGCGCGATCGGATCGACGACGAATCCGCGGTTCTCGAAGTGTCGGGCGATGGCGAAGATCGCGTGCCGCCGGGAGGCCCCATCGGCATGAAGGACCTCTCGCCCCAGCGGCTGCTCGTCGTCGCGGACGCGTTGGCCAAGACCGTGTCGCTCGGCCGCGACGAGCGGGAGGTCAACGGCGTGCTCGACGTGATCGAGCCGTTTGCCACGGGCCTCAGCCGCACCGGCCGGCCACCCGCCACGCGGCGCAACATCCTGAAGCTGATCGGCCAGGCGCTGCTCGTGCAGCACCGCGTCGCCGGGCCGCGTCGCGGTCGAGGAAAAGCCGGACGTGCTCTGGGACCGGCCGGATCTCGAGCGGCTCTATGCCCGCGTCGAGGACGAATACGAGTTGCAGGAGCGAACCCGAACGCTCAAGCGCAAGCTCGACGTCATCGTCGAGACCGCCCACGCCATGACCGACGTGATCGAAGCCGATCGCGCGACCCGGCTCGAGGCGACGATCGTGGGTGCTCATCGTGTTCGAGATCGCGCTGACGCTGTTCCAGATGGCATTCTTCCGCCACTGAGCAGCGTGGCGCGCGTGCCGCACCCTGCAACGATCGCCCGCGCTTGCGCTCAGGGACATGATTAGGCCAGAGTTGCCGCGCCTATCGGCCTTGATTTTGTCCCTTTAGCGCCTGGCGAGGAGCTTTCTTTGCTCGCACCGTTGACGCGTCGCACCTTCACCCTGGTCCTCATCAAGCCGTCGCACTACGACGACGACGGCTACGTCATCCAGTGGATGCGCTCGGCCATTCCCTCCAACACGCTGGCCGTGCTGAACGGCCTGGCGCTCGACTGCCGCGACCGCAGGTGCTCGGGCGGCGACGTCGACATCGACATCCACGCCATCGACGAGACCAACACGCGCATCCGGCCCGATCGCATCGCCAGCGATCATCGCGGCAATGGCGGGCTCGGCCTGGTCGCGCTGGTCGGCGTGCAGTCGAACCAGTTCCCGCGCGCCATCGACATCGCCCGCCGGTTGCGCGCAGGCCGGCATCCAGGTCGCGATCGGCGGCTTCCACGTCTCCGGCTGCCTCGCGATGCTGCCGGAGATGCCGCCCGACCTCAGCGAGGCGCCAGACGCTCGGCATCTCGCTGTTCGCCGGCGAGGCGGAGGGGCGCCTCGACGCAGGTGCTGCGCGACGCCTACGCGGGCGCGCTGAAGCCGCTCTACAATTTCATGAACGACCTGCCGGGGCTCGAGGGCGCGCCGATGCCGATGCTGCCGGCGGAGCGGATCGAGCGCACCGGCGGCCGGCTGACCAGCTTCGACGCCGGCCGCGGCTGCCCGTTCCAGTGCTCGTTCTGCACCATCATCAACGTGCAGGGCCGCAAGTCGCGCTACCGCACCGCCGACGACGTCGAGGCGCATCATCCGCGCGCAACCTGGCGCAGGGCATCGACCACTTCTTCATCACCGACGACAATCTCGCCCGCAACAGGAACTGGGAGCCGATCTTCGACCGGCTGATCGCGCATGCGCGAGGAGGAGAGGCTCGAGCTTCCACTTCGTCATCCAGGTCGACACGCTCTGCCACCGCATCCCGAGCTTCATCGAGAAGGCGGCGCGCGGCCGGCGTGACGCCGCGTGTTCCTCGGGCTGGAGAACATCAATCCGGACAGCCTGCTCGGCGCCAAGAAGAAGCAGAACCGCATCTCCGAATACCGCAAGATGCTGCTCGCCTGGAAGAAGGTCGGCTGCTTCACCTATGCCGGCTACATCCTCGGCTTTCCCGGCGACACGCCGGAGACCATCGTGCGCGACATCAAGATCATCCAGCGCGAGCTGCCGCTCGACCTGCTGGAGTTCTTCTGCCTGACGCCGCTGCCGGGCTCGGAGGACCACAAGAAGCTGCTCGCTCGCCGGGGTCGCCGATGGACCCCGACATGAACAAGTACGACCTCGAACACGTCATGCACCGGCCATCCGAAGATGTCCAAGGCGGAGTGGGAGCGCGCCTACCGGCTGGCCTGGGAGACCTATTACACGCCCGAGCACATGGAGACGATCATGCGCCGCGCCGTCGCGACGCGGCATCAGCCCGGGCAAGATGATGTTCCTGCTGATCTGGTTCTACGGCTGCGTCACGGTGGAGAAGATCCATCCGCTCGAAGGCGGCTATCTGCGCCGCAAGGTGCGCACCGACCGCCGGCCCGGCTTGCCGATCGAGAACCCGCTGATGCTTCTATCCGAAGTACTGGGCCGACATCGTCGGCAAGCACGTCGCGATCGGCCGCATCGTCTGGCGCATGGCACGCGTGCGCAAGGCCATCAAGCGCGACCCGAACCGCGCGCGCCTACATGGACCTGGCGCTGACGCCGGTGCCCGACGACGAGCTGGACGAGCTCGAGATGTTCAACGTCTCCGACTCGGCCCGCGCGAGCGCCGCGAAGGCCAAGCGCATGGCCGAGGCCGTCGCGCCGGCGGCGTGAGGGTGCGGCGAGCGGGTGCGGGACTGCCGGGATGAGAGTCACCGACGGTCAGGTCTGACGCTTTGCTGCCCGTGCTGAAGGTCAGCTTGGGGGTGGAGAGCCGCCGCTGGCTCGACAGAGAGAAACAGCCGCATTCGAACCAGACCGTTGCGCCGGCTTAGGGGCTGATCTCGTTCGCTACCACTCGCTGGTCCAGTAACCTATTCTGCCCCACTTGCGTTCTGTCCTAATGTCTAGAATTATAGACATGTGGGAAATGAGAGCATGATCGCCGCTCTGGCGGCTTTAGCGCAGGGAACGCGTCTCGACGTGTTTCGCCTGCTGGTGCGGCACGAGCCGAACGGCGTGCCTGCGGGCGAAATCGCGCGTGAGCTCGGAACACCGCAAAACACCATGTCCGCGCACCTGGCGGTGCTGTCCCGCGCGGGTCTGGTGCGATGCGAGCGACATAGCCGCTCGATCATCTACCGCGCCGATCTCGCTCGGCCTGCGCGCGTGATGCTGTTCCTCGTCAAGGACTGCTGCGGCGGCAACGCGGCGCTGTGCGCGCCACTGGTTGCCGAGCTGACGACCCCCTGCTGCCCGCCTGAAAGAGCCGGGCGTGACCGACATCATCATCTATCACAACCCCGACTGCGGCACGTCGCGCAACACGCTCGCGCATGATCCGCAATGCCGGCATCGAGCCGCACGTCATCGAGTATCTGAAAACTCCGCCCGTCGCGCGCGCTGCTGGTCGAGCTGATCGAGCGCATGGGCATGTCCGTGCGCGTCGCTGCTGCGCGAGAAAGGGACGCCCTATGCCGAGCTGGGCCTTGGCGACCCGGCCTGACCGACGATCAGCTGCTCGACGCCATGATGGCGCACCCGATCCTCATCAACCGGCCGATCGTCGTCTCGCCGCTCGGCGTGAAGCTCTGCCGCCCGTCCGAAGCCGTGCTTGATCTCCTTCCCGAAGCCGCAGCGCGGCGCCTTCACCAAGGAGGACGGCGAGCGCGTCGTGGACGCCTCCGGCCGCCGCATTGCACCCGAGAGCCCAAAGCCATGAGCGAAGCGATTGCACGGCCGCCGCGTCGGTCAAAGCGCCCGTCCATGGGCACGTTCGAGCGCTACCTGACGCTGTGGGTGGCGCTCTGCATCGTCGTCGGCATCGCGCTCGGCCAGCCTCATGCCGGGCGTCGTTCCATGCGCTCGGCGCGGCCGAAGTCGCGCAGGTCAATCTGCCGGTCGCGGTGCTGGTCTGGCTGATGGTCATTCCGATGCTGCTCAAGATCGACCTCGCCGCGCTCGGCGCAGGTCGGCGCGCACTGGAAGGGGATCGCGGCGACGGTCGGCGTCAACTGGCTGGTGAAGCCCTTCTCGATGGCGCTGCTGGCCTGGGTGTTCATCGCGCATCTGTTCCGGCCCTGCCTGCCGGCCGGATCAGATCGACAGCTACACGGCCGGGCTGATCCTGCTGGCGGCGGCTCCCTGCACGGCCATGGTGTTCGTCTGGTCGAACCTCGTGGACGGCGAGCCGCATTTCACGCTGGGCCAGGTCGCGCTCAACGACGCGATCATGGTCGTGGCCTTCGCGCCGATCGTGGGCCTGCTGCTCGGCCTGTCGTCGATCACCGTGCCATGGGACACGCTGCTGCTGTCGGTCGTCCTCTACATCGTCGTGCCGGTGATCGTGGCGCAGCTCTGGCGGCGCGCGCTGCTCGAGACGGGCGGCCAGGCGGCGCTCGACCGCACGCTGCAAGCCCTGTCGCCGCTGTCGCTCGGCGGCGCTGCTGCTGACGCTCGTGCTGCTGTTCGGCCTGCAGGGCGAACAGATCACGCGCCAACCGGCGATCATCGCGCATGCTGGCGGTGCCGATCCTGATCCAGGTCTATTTCAACGCGGGGCTGGCCTACTGGCTGAACCGCCGCCTGGGCGTCGAGTGGTGCGTGGCCGGCCCGTCGGCGTTGATCGGCGCCAGCAACTTCTTCGAGCTGGCGGTGGCGACGGCCATCGCGCTGTTCGGCTTCCAGTCGGGCGCGGCGCTCGCCACGGTGGTCGGCGTGCTGATCGAGGTGCCGGTCATGCTGTCGGTCGTGCAGCATCGTGAACGGCGTCGCGCGGCTGGTACGAGCGCGGTGCGGCAGGACGGCATGAGGGGTGCGCGAGCTGTCCCGACCCGGACCATCTGCCCGCGCTCGATCGGCGCTATGCGATTGACGTCCGGCGCTGGCCTCGGCGCCGGACGATCATCCGCCGCGCATCCTGCTGCTCTACGGCTCGCTGCGCGACGCGGTCATACTCGCGGCTGGCGGTCGAGGAGGCGGCGCGGCTGCTGCGCTTCTTCGGGCGCGAACGCGCATCTTCGATCCTCCGACCTGCCGTTTCCCGACCAGGTGCAGGGCGACGATCATCCGGCGGTCCACGAGCTGCGCGAGCTGTCGCTGTGGTCGGAGGGACAGGTGTGGTGCAGCCCGGAGCGTCACGGCCAGATCACCGGGCTCATGAAGGCGCAGATCGACCATCTGCCGCTGAGCGATCGGCGGCGATGCGGCCGACGCAGGGGCGGACGCTCGCGGTCATGCAGGTGTCGGGCGGGTCGCAGAGCTTCAACGCGGTGAACACGCTGCGCCTGCTCGGCCGCTGGATGCGGATGTTCACGATCCCGAACCAGTCGAGCGTGGCCAAGGCCTATCAAGGAGTTTGACGAGGCCGGGCGCATGAAGCCGTCCACCTACTACGACCGGATCGTCGACGTGATGGAGGAGCTGGTGCGCTTCACGGTGCTGCTGCGCCCGCATATGGCCCAGCTGACGATCGCTATTCTGAGCGGAAAGAGGATGCTTCTAAGCTGGAAATTCGGACGGGACTGCGATCGATCTGAAGTCAACAGCGGTGCAAACTCTTGTTTCTGCACCAAGCTGTGTGTCTGCTGCTGCCCTGCAGACGGACGTCCGCAGCTGGACGCGCGCGTTTTCAACTTAAGTCGAAGGCGCCCCCGCCGCCTCACCGACACCGTTTGTCGGATTCGGCCGGCTACGCAAACCGCTTCGCCCCGGCGACGCACACCACTACGACCCCGTCACCGCGATCATCGTCCAGGCGATGGGCTCGCCCAGGAGCAGGCCGGCCAGGGCGAGGCCGAAGAACGGCTGCAGCAGTTGCAGTTGCCCGACGCCGGCGATGCCGCCGAGGGCGAGGCCGCGGTACCAGAACACGAAGCCGACGAGCATGCTGAACACCGAGACATAGGCGAGCCCGAGCCAGGCGGGGCCGCCGATCCCGGTCAAGGTGCCCGGCAGGGTCGCGAGCGCCAGCCCCGCCATGATCGGCAGCGCGAGGACGAGCGCCCATGAGATGACCTGCCAGCCGCCGAGGCGGCGCGACAGCGTTGCGCCTTCGGCGTAGCCGAGCCCGCACAGGACGATCGCCGCCACCATCAGGAGATCGCCGGTCAGCGACGCGCGTCCGCTCTGCGCGAGGGCAAAGCCGGCGACCGCCGTGCTGCCCAGGAGAGAGAACAGCCAGAAGGCGGGCTTCGGCCGTTCGCCGCCGCGCAAAACGCCGAAGATCGCTGTCGAAAGCGGGAGGAGCCCGATGAAGACCACCGAATGGGCCGAGGTGATGTGCTGAAGCGCGAGCGCCGTCAGCAGCGGAAACCCGATCACCACGCCGAACGCCACGATCGCGAGCGGCCCGAGGTCGCGCATCGCCGGCCGCTTCTGCCGCAGGGCCAGCAGAAGCGCTGCCCCGAGCAGGGCCGCGATCACCGCGCGCGCCGAGGTCAGGAACAGTGGCGCGAACCCGCCGACTGCGACGCGGGTCGCCGGAAGCGAGCCGCTGAAGATGATGACGCCGAGGAGGCCGCTGCCCCACGCATCCGTTGTCCGGTCCACCCCAGCCCTCGCCTTGTTGCAAAGGCGATAGCGCCCCGGGGCTGCCGGCGACAGAGACAGTTCGGGACGGTTTGGCCGAACTGTACGGCCACAAACGCCCGCACAACCGACCCGCCGCGTCACCCGAAAACAGTGTCCGGGCCTCCGTCAGGCCGCGTTTCGGACACCCCGCGATACGGTGTCGACCAGTAGCATCAGATCCGCGTCGCTCGCCACCAGCGGCGGATTGAGGCGGATCAGATTGTCGGCCTGCAGAACCAGCACGCCGGCCTCGTAGCAGTGACGGGCCACTGCATCCGCGCGGGTGGCGCCCACCGCCGGCGTGCCGCCGAATTCCACGCCCCACATATGGCCGAGACCCCGAACCTCGCGCAGGCCGAATGCTCCTTGCAGGGTCGCGAGGCGTGAGAGATGCGTCGCCGCATTTCGCTGCACCCGCGCGACCAGCCCGTCGCGATCCATGATGTCGATCACCTTGAGCGCGATGTCGCAGCCGACCGGGTGGCCCGCCATGGTGATGATCTTGCTCAGCGCTTGGCCGGCGACGCGGAACGTCTCGAAAATCCGCTCCGACACGGCGGCTGCGGCCAGCGGAAAATAGGCCGAGGTGATGCCCTTTCCCATGGTGACGATATCCGGTCGCACGCCGTCCTCATGCTGGAACGCGAAGAACCGGCCGCTGCGGCCGAAGCCGGTGATCACTTCGTCCACGATCAGCAGCATGTCGTGGCGGCGCGCGAGCGCGGCCAGCATGGCCAGGGCGCCGGCCGGCGGCACGATCACGCCACCCGCGAATGCGACGGGCTCGACGATGATGGCCGCGATCGTGTCCGGACCTGCGGCTGCGATCTGCTGTTCCAGTCCCGCGCGGATCTCGTCCAGGCCGCGGCTGACGCCGTTGACCGTATCGCGCGCGCCAGGGACATGGATGAACTCGCTGCTCCGATCGACCAGCGGTGATTGCAGGATGCCGGGGCCGCTGGCGAAGCTCGCGGCACCTGTCGAGCCATGATAGCTCCGGTCGAAGGCGATGATCTTGCGCTTGTCGGTTGCCCGAGATGCCGCCATACCGGCGGGCGATCTCGATCGCGAGTTCATTCGCGCCGCCGCCAGTCGCCGCGTAGCGGATGCGGTAGCCGCCTCCGAGCCGCTCGCTCAGCGTGTCCGCCAGGGCCGTGGTCGGCAGAGCGGTGTTCCGGTGAACAATAGGCGAGTCGACGATAGCTTTCGGCGGCAGCCTCGATCAGGTCCGTGTTGCCATAGCCGAGGTTGACGCAACTGTGGCCGGAGCCGGCGTCGAGCAGCCGGCGACCGGAGGCTTCGACGATCCAGGTGCCGGTGCCCGACATGGCCGTGATGTCGTGATGCGGCTGCAGGTCGCCTTCGTCATCCCAGAAGGCGGAGCCCGCCCCGGCTTCCCTCGTCATATCGGCAGTCTCCTCGTTCACCGACGGCGGAAGCACGCCATCGAACGTCGGACCGTATCCGCTCGGTTGGCGCGCGGCCAGATCGACAGGACTACGCGCCAGTGAGGGTTCGAAAGCAGGCAGCGTCCGCGGAGCGCGGGCACGCCACCATTCCGCCATGGTGGAGGCGAACACACGCCGCGCGCAGTCGCCGAGATCATCCCGCCCGTGTCCGTTCCGCCCAAACTCCTCACGCCGCTCATCGTCGCCTGCGCGCTGTTCATGGAGAACCTGGACTCGACGGTGCTGGCCACGTCGCTTCCTGCCATCGCGGTCGACCTGCACCAGGATCCGATCGCGCTCAAGCTGGCGCTGACCTCCTATCTGCTGAGCCTCGCGGTGTTCATCCCGGCCAGCGGCTGGGCGGCGGACAAGTTCGGCGCGCGCACGGTGTTCCGCTCGGCGATCGTGGTGTTCACTATCGGCTCGATCCTGTGCGGCTTTTCGGCGACCCTGCCGCGGTTCGTGGCCGCGCGCGTCTTCCAGGGCCTGGGCGGCGCCATGATGGTGCCGGTGGGCCGGCTCGTTCTGCTGCGCTCGGTGCCGAAAGAGCAGGTGGTCGAGGCGCTCTCCTACCTCACGATCCCCGCGCTGATCGGCCCGATCCTCGGGCCGCCGCTCGGCGGCTTCATCACCACCTATCTGCACTGGCGCTGGATCTTCTGGATCAACGTGCCGATCGGCGTGCTCGGCGTGACGCTGGCGACGTTGTTCGTCCCGAACGTCAAGGAAGCCGAGTCTGGCCGCTCGACAAGCTCGGCTTCGTGCTGTCGGGGCTCGGCCTGTCGGCCCTGATGTTCGGCTTCACGGTGGCGGGCGCGGCTTTGTTTCGATGCCGCTCAATCTCGGCGCTGATCGGCGTTGGCGCGATGCTGGTCGGTGGCCTATGTCGCTGCATGCCCGGCGCACGGCATATCCGATCATCGACCTGAAGCTGCTTGCCGTCGCCGACGTTCCGGGCGAGCGTCGGCGGCGGCTTTCTGTTCCGGCTCGGCATCGGCGCGCTGCCCTTCCTCCTGCCGCTCACCTTGCAGCTCGGCCTCGGCATGACGCCCTTCCAGTCCGGGCTGTCTGACGCTCGCCTCCGCGGCCGGTGCGATGGCGATGAAGACGACGGCGCAGAGGATCATCCGCCGCTATGGCTTCCGCAGCGTGCTGACGGTCAATGCGGTCGATGAGCAGCCTGTTCATGGCGGGCTACGGCCTGTTCGGCCACGCGACGCCGGTCTGGCTGATCTTCGCGGCCCTGCTCGCCGGCGGCTTCTTCCGGTCGCTGGAGTTCACCTCGATCAATGCCATCGCCTATGCGGATATCGACAACCGGACCATGAGCCGCGCGACGAGCTTCGCCTCCGTCGCCCAGCAATTGTCGATTTCCTCCGGCGTCGCGGTCGGGGCGGCGGTGATCGAGACCGCGCAAGCGGCCAGCGGGGACCCCGTTCTGACGCTGCAGCGATTTCGGGCCCGCGTTTTTCACGGTCGCCGCGATCTCCGCCGCCTCGGCCCTGATCTTCGCCCGCCTCTCGCCTGCCGCCGGCGCGCCAGATGTCGGGCCATGGCGCGGCCGCTACAGCGCCGGGTCGGGCTCGCCGGTGTCTGAGCTGGGCGCGGAAGCCGTCGAGCCCGCCCGCTGCCCCGAAACCCCGTCGCGAGAACGTAGAGCTCGGCCGAATCGGCTCGGCTCGCTTGCGGCTTGACGTGACGGACGTGCGGCGAAGTCGCGCTTGAGCTGGCCAGCAGCGCTCCCTCCGTTCCGCCCTGCAGTACCTTGGCGACGAGGAAGCCGCCGGGCTTCAGCACTTCGCCCGCGAAGGCGGCCGCGAGTTCGACAAGCGCCACGATCTTCAGGTGATCCGTCTTGCGGTGGCCGGTGGCATTGGCGGCCATGTCCGAGATCACGCCGTCGGCGCGGCCCTGCAGCATAGCGCGGACGCGATCGGGCGCATCCTCGGCGAGGAAGTCCATCTGGGCGAATTCGACTCCCGGAACCGGCTCCATCTCGAGAAGGTCGATCGCCACGATGCCGCCGCGGCCCTTGTCGGCGCCGATCCGCTGGGCGGCCACCTGCGACCAGCCGCCCGGCGCCGACGCCGAGGTCGACCAGCCGCTGCCCCGGCTTCAGGAAGTGAAATTTGTCGTCGAGTTCGGCGAGCTTGAACGCCGCGCGCGAGCGGTAGCCTTCGCGCTTCGCCGGCGCGACATAAGGATCGTTCAGCTGCCGCTGCAGCCACAAGCGTCGAGGACAGCGAGCGCTTGCGCGCCGTCTTCACCCGCGTCTTCAGCGAACGCCCGCCCGCGCGGTTGCCGCTGTCGCCCGTCACGACACCGCTCCTGCCGGGCGCGAAGCGATCCCAGGCGCGATCGGCCTCCATCATGGTCATCAGGATGCCCTCGCGCAGGCCGCGATCGGCGATGCGCAGGCGGTCGCAGGGAAAGGCGCGGCGGATCGCTTCGAGAATGGCGCAGCCCGCCAAGCACGAGATCGGCCCGATCGCGGCCGATGCAGCCCTGCGCGACGCGCGCCTGAACGGCATGCGCTTGAGCGCCGCGATTGCGCGCGTGACATCGTCGAAGGACATCCACAGTCCGTCGACCCGCCGCCGGTCGTAGCGCTGGCAGTCCAAGAAAAAAGCCTGCGACCGTGGTCACCGTCCCAGAGGTTCCGAGCAGATGGAAGCGTGCGCATCGCGCGGCTGCCTCGTCTCGTCGACGAAATCCGCCATGGCGTCGCGACACGAAATCCGACCATCGCCTCGAAGCAGCGTTCGTCGACGTCGCGGCCGCCAAACCGGTCGGCGAGCGTGACCACGCCGAGCGGCAGCGATGTCCAGCTCTTCATGCGCCGGCGAATGGCGTCCGATGTTTCACTGGTCCGTGCGCATCGTCCGGCCCTGCCAGCCAGACGATCTCCGAAGAGCCGCCGCCGATGTCGAACAAGCAGAACGCCCGCGGCATGCGGGTCGGCCAGCGCGGCGCGATCCGGAAGCGGCCAGCGTCGCCTCCGTCTGGCGGTCGACGACGCAAAGCTCAAGGCCGAGTTCGCTCTGCACGCGAGCAACGAAGTCTTCGCCGTTGCGCGCCGCGCGGCAGGCTTCGGTCGCGACGAGATGGGTGCGCGTCGACGCCGCGCGCCTCGAGCTTCGACCGGCAGACCGCCAGCGCGTCGAGCGTGCGCTCCATCGCCTCGGCGCCCGAGTTCGCCCGTGATGGACAGACTCCTCGCCAAGCCGGACGATGCGGGAGAACGAATCGACGGTGCGGAATCCGTCGCGGTCGGCTTGGCAATCAGCAGGCGGCAATTGTTGGTGCCGAGATCGAGCGCGCCATAGATCGGTGGCCGAGCTGCACCCGGATCGGGGCGCGATGGTGGCGCCGGATCATCTCCCTGCCCGTTCAGCCGACCCATATGCGTCCCCTGCCCCGGCTCCTCCCGACCGGAGTCCCGCCCAACAGGGAAGGCTAGCAAAGGCGCGGGAAAAAAGCCAAGCCCGCAGCCTTTGTTGGTTCGATCACCGAAAGACGGCGCTCAGCAGCGAGCAGCACCTACGGTGGAGTGTTCAAACTCATGGCTCGCATGCCGCCGGGAGCAACGCCGAACAGCGCCCTGACCCAATTCAAAAAGGCGCCGTAAGGACGGCCCAGCGCGAGCATGATGAGCGTCGCTCCAAGCACCCCGAACAGCAGTCCTCGCCCGGAGGCACCGCTTATCGCGATAATCGCCGCATAGATGGGAACTTGAAAGCTCACCAAAGCGAAACTGTCCCAAAGCAGTTGCGAGACGCGGTTTGGTCGAGCGCGCCGCATCACCCAGTCCCGCCATATCCCGTATGGACGCCCGACAGGAACCATGAGAGCCGCCCCGAGCAGCCGGGCGTGCAAGATCTGGTTCCAGACTCATGCCGGCGAGAAACCGCTCGTTGATAACCCCGGTGGTCGTAAAGAACAGGATCAGAGCTGTTGTGTCGGCGACGAAAGCGCGTTGGCGCGTCGGCGAAGAAGCGGGCAAGTTGTTCGACATTAAGGGCACTGCATGCGGGAGCCTCGAACTTGATCGAAAAAGCCCTTGCCGGGCAATCGTCTCCGCGACAACGCGGCCCTTTCACCATGGCGGCTCACCCGAAGCGCACGGCCAAACCCCAAGGCACGGCCGTCGGTTTGATCCCAGCGCGTCGTGCTCTACAACGCTTCGGCATGGCTAAATCCGATGTGAGCGTCCCCCCCTTTGACGTCGCGGTCGTGGGAGCGGGCACGGTCGGCCTCGCCCTTGCGATCGGACTGGCGCGCGCCGGCTTTGCGACGGCGCTGATCGGGCCGCAGCAGGCCCCGCGGCCGGGCCGGACAGTGGCGCTGCTTGCCGGCTCCGTGCGGCTGCTCGACGGCTTGGGCCTGTGGCCGGCTCTGGAGGGGCAGGCTGCCCCCCTTGCTCACATGCGCATCGTCGACGCGACCAACTCCCTGTTCCGCACTGCGCCGGTGCAGTTCGATGCGACCGAAATCGGCTTTTCCGCTTTCGGCTTCAATATCCCGAACGACGACCTCGACGCCGTGCTCAATGTGGCGAGCGGATCGCAACCCAATCTCACGACCATCGCCGCCCTGGCGCGCGAATTTCGCTATGAGCGCCGATCAGGCGCTGGTGGGGATTGCGGGAGATCGCACCGTCGCGGCGAAGCTCGTGGTGGCGGCTGATGGGCGGACCTCCCTCGCCCGCAAGTCTGCGCGGATCGGTGTCACGACCCACAGCTGGCCGCAGGTGGCGTTGACGGCGCTGCTGCGCCATCACGTGGCTCACAACAACGTATCGACCGAATTCCACACCCGCCAGGGCCCGTTCACCCTGGTGCCTCTGCCCGACGCTGCGGATGGCGCGCACCGGTCGAGCCTGGTGTGGGTCATGGGTGCACTCGAGGCGCGGCAGCGGCAATCTCAGCCGGACCTCTTTGCACGGCTGGTCGAGCGCCAGGCCGACAGCCTACTCGGGGCGATGTCGATCGACAGCGCAATCGGCGCGTTTCCGCTCGCAACCAGCGTCAGCACAAGGCTGACCGGTCATCGCCTCGTGCTGACCGGCGAGGCTGCGCACGCGCTGCCGCCGATCGGTGCTCAGGGATTGAACCTCAGTCTGCGGGACGTGGCTGCCCTCATCGACACCTTGAGCGCAGCACGGCGGACGGGCGTCGACATCGGCGGCGCCGCCACGCTCGACCGTTACACCGCCAGACGGCGCAATGACGTTGCGCTCCGCCGCGTGGGGGTGGATGCTCTCAACGGCTCCCTTCTTGCGCACTCCCCGATCGCCGATCTGGCCCGCGGCCTCGGACTGATGGCGCTTGGCGCGTTCGGGCCGTTACGCCGCGCCGTGATGCGACGCGGCCTCGTAGCGGGCGCGGAGTCCGGACGAGCCGGCCTGGGCGGTGCGGTTTAGGCCCGCTGTCGCGCACCGGCGCGACTTGACGCCGGGGAACGACACCGGCATCAACCGCGGCTCTGAAGCAAGGTGGCGCCCGGACTATCGGTTTGTCGATCAAGAAATCCTGGACGGCATTCCGCTATCGGCTGGAATATGCGGTGTTTTACGCCGTTGGCCTGCTGTTCCGCTCGCTTCCGGTCGACACCGCGTCGGATATGTCGGGCTGGCTTTGGCGGCACATCGCGCCGTTCTCGTACCGGCATAAGCGGGCCCTTGCGAATTTGGCCCGCGCCTTCCCGGAGCGGAGCGAAGCGGAGCGGGCCGCCATCGCGCATGGCATGTGGGAGAACCTTGGGCGCACGTTCGGCGAATCCTTCCACCTCGAGGAGATCGCCTCATCGGGCCGCGTCACCATGGAAAATGAGGACGTGTTGCAGGCCTGGGCCGCCACGGCGGGCGGCAAAGTGGCCTGTGCAGGTCACCTGAGCAATTGGGAACTCGCTATCCTCGGCATCATGCGAACCGGCGCCAAGCCGTGGAGCATCTATCGGGCCGCGAAGAACCCGCTGGTCGACGCCGAAATCGTGCGGATGCGGAGCTTCCTTTATACGGGGGGGCTCATACCGAAGCATCCGGGATTGGCGCGGCAATTCGTGAAGCTGGCGCGGGAGGGGGAAACCATCGCGTTTCTCGCCGATCAACGTGACAATAGCGGCGTCGCGGTTCCGGTATTCGGCATGCCCGCCTTCTCGACCCTGTTCCCAGCGCTTCTGGCCCACACGATCGAGGCGCCAATTCTGATGGTGTGCATGCGGCGCACGGACGGCGCCCGCTTCGTCCAATCCTTTGAACTGCTGCCCTTCATCGATACCGGCGACCGCAAGGCTGATGTCGAGGCCACCACCGCCCTCGTGCAAAGCGCCTTCGAACGCTACATTCGCGCCACGCCGGAGCAGTGGATGTGGGCGCACCGGCGCTGGGGATAGTAGACGGATGCGCATCGCGACCTGGAACGTCAATTCTATCCGTCAGCGGCTCGACCACGTGCTGGGCTACCTGAAGGATGTCGCGCCGGATGTCCTCTGCCTGCAGGAACTGAAGTGCCTCGACGAGACGTTTCCGCGCCTGGAGATCGAGGCCGCCGGCTATCATGCCCAGGTCCACGGCCAGAAAGGGTTCAACGGGGTCGCGATCCTGTCGAAGCTGCCGTTGCGGACGATGTCGGGCCTGCCAGGCGACCCTGATGACGCTCAGGCCCGATTCATCGAAGCCCGCGTCGGGGAAGGGCCGGGCGCGCTCTGCGTCGCCTCGATCTACCTGCCCAACGGCAATCCGGTCGGCACGGACAAGTACAGCTACAAGCTCGCCTTCATGGATCGGCTGATTGCCCACGCCCGCGACGCGACTCGAGGAAGAGATCCCGCTCGTGCTCGCCGGTGACTTCAACGTCATCCCCGAACCGCGCGACGTGTCGAATCCCCAGGACTGGCTCGAAGACGCCTTGTTCCTTCCCGAAACCCGCGAACGCTTCCGCATCTTGCTTTCGCTCGGGCTGACCGACGCGCTGCGCGCCACCACCGACGCGGCCGGCGTTTACACCTTCTGGGATTATCAGGCCGGCGCGTGGCAGCGGAACAAGGGCATTCGGATCGATCACTTGCTCCTGTCGGCGCAGGCTGCCGATCGATTGCTGGACGTCGCAATCGACAAGCACATGCGCGGCCTGGATAAACCGTCGGATCACGTGCCCGTGCGTATCGAACTCGCCTGAGCTGTCCGACAGCGCTGATCCGCAGATTTTGTCCTGTCAAGCCATGCGGCAGGAACTAAATGTCACATCGCGCATTTTAACTTCGGACTGATCTTGGAGGATAAAATGGGGTTGGGTCGAGGCGCACTACTCTGGCTACTGGGTATTCCGATCCCAGTGATCATTCTTCTCGCGATCTTCATGCATCACTGACGAAAACACACAACCGAACTATAGCAGGCGCGGTCACGGTTGCTTCAGTCAACCGGTTTCGCGCCTCTTTTTTTGGGCTACACACCGGACTTAGCGGCTCGACGGCGTTCAGAACCCTTGAGTTTGTCAGTTATGCTTTCGCCGATCTTCGACGTATAGGATCGCAACCTGCCGATCGGCGTCGCTCGCCTGCGCCATGGCCTGGTTGTACAGGTCGACGATCCAGGCATCCTTCGGATCGGTGGCCGCATCCCTCGCCAAGGTCAGCCACATCAGGCCTCGTGCCCGCTGGTGCGCCACACCTTCAAAGCCGTTGAAAAGCAGGTGGCCAAGCAGGGCCTGCGCCTCCTTGTGGTTCTTGTCGGCCGCGAGCGCCATCCAGCGGGCCGCTTGGCGAACGTCCTTCTGGGTGGTCGGCGTGCCGTCGAGATAGAGCCGGGCAAGATTGTACTGCGCGTCGGCACTGCCGAAATTCAGCGCCGCATACTTGAACATCTCCATCGCCCGGTCGGGATCCGGCTTCACGTCCGTATTGGCGATTCCGTTCAGATCGTAGATGCCGAGCGCCACGAAGGCGTTCGACACGATCGAGATGTCGTGCAGATTGGCGCTGTCCTCGTCGTAATTCTGGACGATCTGATTGAAGTACTCGAACGCCTTATAGTCGTCTTGCGGCACGCCATCGCCGTCGGCGTACATACGCCCAAGCTTCCAGCGCGCCAGGGGATTGCCGTTGGCGGCCGCATATTTGAAGGCTTCGACCGAGCTTTTCATGTCGCCGGTGCGATAGCCGGCGACGCCCTGCCGGAGCGCCTGCATCGGATTGGTGAAGCGCGCGACTGCCGGCTTTCCGTCTTCAACCGCCGGTTCGGAACCGTCCAGCGCCCAGGCGGGCGCGACGCACCAACCAGCGATGCAGGCTAGCCAGAATGATCTGCAGGAGGCGATCAGACATCCGCGTAAACGCTCGTCTCGCCGGCCGCACCGGGGTGCGTCACCGCCCCGTTCAGGGCCGAGCCTACCGTCTGCGCGTATTTCCACAGCGCACCGGAGCCGAACGTCGCGGGTCTGGGCCGCCAGTCTTTGCGGCGCGCCTCGAGTTCAGCCTCGCTCAGCTCGACGTCGATGGTGCCCTTGATCGAGTCGATGGCAATCATGTCGCCGTCGCGTACGAGCGCGATCGGGCCGCCGACAGCGGCCTCGGGCGCCACATGCCCGATGCAGAAGCCGCGCGTGGCGCCGGAAAAACGTCCGTCGGTGATCAGCGCCACCTTGCCGCCGGTGCCCTGCCCGTAAAGAGCCGCCGTGGTGGACAGCATCTCCCGCATGCCCGGGCCGCCGCGCGGACCTTCATACCGGATCACGAAGACGTCGCCTTCCGCATACTGGCGCAGCCGCACCGCTTCGAAGCAGCTCTCCTCGTCATCGAAGCAGCGCGCCGGCCCGCGGAACGTCAGCGCGTCCTGCGCCATGCCGGCGACCTTCACGATGGCGCCCTTCGGGCGCGAGGTTGCCCCTGAGGCCGACCACGCCGCCGGTCGCCGTGATCGGCTTGTCGGCCGGATAGACCACGTCCTGGTTCGGGTTCCACTTCACCGTCGCCAGGTTCTCGGCGATGGTCCGGCCGGTCACCGTCATGCAGTCCCCATGCAGATAGCCGTTGTCGAGCAGGGTCTTCATCAGGATCGGGATGCCGCCGGCCTCGAACATGTCCTTGGCGACGTATTTCCCGCCCGGCTTCAGATCGGCGATGTAGGGCGTTCGCTTGAAGATCTCGGCGACGTCGAACAGGTCGAACTTGATGCCGCACTCGTGCGCGATGGCGGGTAGGTGCAATCCGGCATTGGTCGAGCCGCCGGACGCTGCGACCACGGTCGCTGCGTTCTCCAGCGCTTTGCGGGTGACGATGTCGCGCGGACGGATGTTCCGGGCGAGCAGCTCCATCACCATCTCGCCCGCGGTGGCACAGAACCGGTCGCGGATCTCGTAAGGTGCCGGGGCGCCGGCCGAATAGGGCAGCGCGAGACCGATCGCCTCCGACACGGTCGCCATGGTGTTGGCGGTGAATTGCGCGCCGCAAGCACCGGCCGAGGGGCACGCCGTCTTCTCGAGCTCGTCGAGATCCTCGAGCGACATGTCGCCGACGGAGTGCTTGCCGACAGCCTCGAACAGATCCTGTACGGTCACCTGGCGTCCGCGAAATGTACCGGGCAGGATCGAGCCGCCATAGATGAAGATCGACGGCACGTTGAGCCGGACCATGGCCATCATCATGCCCGGCAGCGACTTGTCGCAACCCGCGAGCCCGACGAGCGCGTCGTAACAATGGCCGCGCATCGTGAGCTCGACCGAGTCGGCGATCACCTCGCGCGAGGCGAGTGATGACTTCATGCCCTCGTGGCCCATGGCGATGCCGTCGGTCACGGTGATGGTGCAGAACTCCCGCGGCGTGCCGCCGGCCGCCGCAACGCCCTTTTTCACGGCCTGCGCCTGGCGCATCAGCGAGATGTTGCAGGGCGCAGCCTCATTCCAGCACGAGGCGACGCCGATCAGGGGCTGGTGGATCTGTTCGGTGGTCAGGCCCATCGCGTAAAGGTACGAGCGATGCGGCGCGCGGGCCGGACCTTCCGTCACGTGGCGGCTCGGCAACCTACTCTTGTTGAACACACGCGCGTCCATCAACAATCCCCGTCTTCAGCCCGCCTGCCCCGCACCCCCTCGGCGCGTTAATCGAGAAGCAAAACAGTTCAGCTGAAGCTTTTCTGCAACAATCCCAAGCGCTACCAGCGGCAGGCGAAAGAGAAGAACAGCCATAACGTTAGTGGTTCGAGATTAGCGGGTTGTTTATGGCGCAATAGCGGCGTGGCTCTTGCGGAACAGTGACGGTGTCTGGTTCAAGCCGCAGTGTTGCGGATTCAGCACGACCGGCTATTCGGCTGGTGACGGCCACCCCGGCACCCTTCTTGCTGAATGCACTGATCGCTCACGCATGCGTTGATCGCTCGGACTTGGTCGATTGGAGGGGGCGCCCATGGCGGACGAGGACATCCCATTCGACCGATCCCTGGCTGCAAAGCCCGGCGAGGCGACGCAGCTCTCCCCCCTGGTTCGAAGACTCATTGCCAGCAACGGAGGGCCATTCACCTTCACTGGGACCTGCAGCTACATTCTCGGCCGAGATGAGGTGATCGTCGTGGACCCAGGGCCGGCCGACGCACGCCATCGTGACGGGTTGCTGCAAGCAATCGGCAGCGGAACGGTGAAGGCCATTCTCATCACTCATACCCACCGCGACCACTCGCCCGGGGCGGAAGCGCTCAAGGCGGCCACCGGCGCGCCAATTCTGGGTCCGCCTGCGGCAGCGCCAGCGCCCGGAGCCAATTGGGTCGATAGCCGGGCGCTCGATGCCGCTCACGACCGCGGCTACAAACCCGATCGCATTCTTGTCGATGGGGACACGGTTCGAGCGCAAGACTTCTCCTTGATGGCAGTCGAAACACCGGGGCACGCGGCGCAGCACCTGTGTTTCGCGCTCCCGAACGAGGCCGCCCTGTTCTCAGGCGATCATGTGATGGCGTGGTCGACCACCGTTGTGGCTCCGCCGGACGGCTCGATGCGCGCCTACATGGCCTCGCTCGAGAAGCTGCTCGGTCGCGCAGAGACGACTTACTGGCCGGGTCATGGCGGTCCCGTGCTCAACCCTGCCCGGTTCATCAGGGCGCTCATTCATCACCGCAGACAGCGGGAACATGCGATCCTGAAGCGGCTTCAGGGCGGCGACAGGACGATCGGCGCCATCGTGGCCGCGATCTACGAGAACCTGGCGCCGGCTCTTCGCGGAGCAGCCGCGCTGTCCGTGCTGGCTCACCTGGAGGACCTCGAACAGCGTGGCCTCGTCGACGTCGAAGGACACGGCCTGTCGGCTCTTTATCGCGCCGGCAACGCCGGTCAGTTCTCGGCCGCCTGATCGTCCATCGCGTCGGCGAAAGCTTCGACGTTGCGGGCATTATCGCGCCCGACAAGAGGCAGGCCGACCAGCCTGAAGGCCGAGCGGATATCGACCCGGGTCTGACCGTCGCGACTGGCGACGCGGATTGCGATCTGCTCGGGCAGCCGCATCACCGCGGAGCTTGCCACAGCCTCAATGTGGCCTTCGCCGGAGTGCCCGCCCGGCGCGGTCGCAGCGACGACCTGCCACCGGAGCGCCTTCACCACCTTCAAGGCCGCCCGATAGGTCCGGATCGGGTCCTCGTCGGTTTGAAACGGCTGCACATCTGCGGGCGCGCCCGGCTGAAGCAGCCAGGCAAGAAGCGGGCCTGTCGTGCCGCCGCCACCGGCGGCATCCGCTCGGGACGCAAACGAAGGCGGACTGCTCGGGTCCGTCGAGACGTCCAGCGGCGGAACATCGACCATGGCGCCAGCCAGCAGATAGCCCGGGTAAGCAAGCGTCGCGTTCGCCAGAACAAGGCCCGCAATCACGCGGCCAACGCCCTTCCAGCCTGTGCGCCAGATGACCACGCAGGCGATGAGCGCAGTCGGGAACGTCAGAATGGCGAGAATCAGGGCGGCACCCAGAAGCATGACCGCGTCGGCAGCCGTCCAGCCGCCGCGCCGCGGCACCAGCACTGCCGCGAGCGCAAGGCCCGCCCCCACGGCCGCCAGCCGTCGCGTCCACGTCGCACTTGGCGCAAAAGGGAGCGCGGGCGCGCGTCGGCGCATGGTCAGGCGTCTGCTGACGGCCGAGCTGTCTCCTGGGCCGCGATGGTGTCGACCAAGTCGGGAAGGGCGCCGATTCCGTCAATGACGAAATCCGCCAGCGGCTCCAGAACGTCCCGGTCTGCCGGGCCTGTGAGAACCGCAACCGCAACGGCGCCGGCCGCACGAGCGGCTGACATGTCATGCGGCGAGTTGCCCACCATCGCGATCCGTGCCGGCGCGACCCCGAGATGCTGGGCGAAGGCCAGCACCATGCCAGCCTCAGGCTTTGCACCGTGCCCGGTGTCGTAGCCCGCGAAGAAATCAAGAAAGCCATCGAGCCCAAGGGCCGCCACCTGAGCTCGGCCGCTGGCCTCGGAATCGTTGGTGGCGAGGCCGAGTTTGAGGCCCCGGCGATGCAGGGCCTGCATGACGTCGCTCGGCCGGCCGATGGGCGCCAGCGCACGCAAGGTCTCGTCGGCGAAGCTCCGATTGAAGTCGTCCAGCATAGCCGCGTCGTTGGTGCGGCCGAACGCTTCGGCCCAAAGATGCACGTAAGTGTCTGGCGCGCCGGCGATGAGCGGCGACGTCGGACGGAACTTCCGCTCGCCCACGTCGTAGTGCATGGCGTCGACGATGCGGTCAAAGGCGTCGGGATCGCCTGCGCTAAGACTGCGCATCACTTCGTATGTGGCCATTCCCCACGTCTGGTCGAAATCGACGAACGTCCCATCCTTATCGAACAGAATGCCGGCGAGCGCCATCGAGGAGTTCCGGTCCAATTCTCGCGATCAGGAGCCGGCCTCGCTCGAAACGATGTCCGAGCGAAGCCACCACCGGACTATAGACGCGGCTTTGCTGTCTCCGCCACTTGCTGGCGCGGTTCGTCGCGATCGGCGGCGATCGTCATGCTCGCCATGATGCTCGGCACGCCTGCGGCGCAGGCAGCTCCACCGGTGCCGCTGCCACCGCCAAGACGGCCTGCAAATCAAAACCTGCCCCCGCCCGGCTGAACGGCTGCGCCGCCCGCGAACATCCTGCGGCGTCCCCTGCGCCGGACGCGATCGCACGATCGGCAGCAGAGAGCGCCGAGTGCGATCGCGTATTGGCCGGCGGCACGATCCGTGCCGAGCGGCTCCCGCCCGTAACAAGCGCCACGAGTTGCGGTGTTGCGGTGCCGGTCAAGCTCGCGGGCGATTCACTTGGAGAAGCGGTGGCCGGTGACAGATCGAGCCGCCCGGTGACCATCCGATGCAGCCTGGCCGGCGCGCTGGCGGACTGGATCCGCCAGGATCTCGCGCCCTTCTCGCGGGACGACATGGCGGCTTGGTCAAACTCGTCCGGAACCGGCGGCTACGAATGCCGCGGGCGGAACCGCGTCGCAGGCGCGAAGCTCAGCGAACATGCGAGCGGCAATGCAGTGGACATTCAGGCCTTCGTTCTAGCCGATGGAACGGACGCCAAGATCACAGAGGTGGCGAAAGACGACGTGCTGTTCGCCCAGGTGAAACTCACGACCTGCGCACGGTTCACCACGGTGCTCGGGCCGGGGTCCGACGGTTACCATGAGGACAACCTCCACCTCGATCTGGAGCCGCGGCGTGAGCGGCAAACATATCTGTCACTGGCAGCTGCCGTGATCGCCCGGCAGGTCATTTTTGGTTCACCATAGCAGGCCCGCCTTGGCACGCCGCCACAACGCTCGCCTTATCCGTTTCTTAAAAATCGAACGCCAGGGTTGACCCAACTTTCACCACGATCGGACAACACACCGGTCGATGCCTTTCGAGGGTCGGGGTCATGGCGCAAGCACAGGCTCGCAAATCGCAATCCCAGAAGATCGAAAACGCCCGTGATCTCCAGCAGAAACTCTATCGCGAGATCGGCATCTCGGCCGTCGCGGCGGCGCTTCGTTTCACCAACCAGCCGGACACGCCGCCGCGACCCACCGATACGCAGGACCCCTTCCCGGGGTGCTGCGCGAGGACGACATCGCGGCGTAATCCAGGTCGCCCCGCCTTCCGGTCCATTTCGCGGGACCGGACGTGATCGATCGACGCCAATTGCTGCTCGGAGCCGGCGCGTTCACCGCGGCCTCCGCCGGGGTTGCCAGCTATGCGATCGGTGTCGAACCCGCCATGATCCCGCGGATCCGCAAGTATCGGGTCGCCTCGCCGGCTTGGCCCGACAGCTTGCGCCTGCGGATCGCCGTGATCGCGGACATCCACGCCTGTGAGCCCTGGATGAGCGCCGAACGCGTGCATGGCATCGCGTTGCAGGTGAACGCCTTGCAGCCGGACGTGATCGCCATTCTTGGCGACTTCCATGCAGGGCATCGTTTCGTTTCGGGGCCGGTAATGCCGGCGGCCTGGGGCGAGGCGCTGGCCGTTCTCGACCGCCGCTCGGGCGCTTTGCGATCCTCGGCAATCATGACTGGTGGCACGGCCCCGTGCCTGGGATGGCCGGCGGGCCGGCCGAGATCCGTGCGGTTCTGGCGGAACGGCGGATCACACTGCTGGAGAACGACGTCGTTCCGCTCTCCAAGGACGGTCAGACCTTCTGGATCGCCGGTCTTGCGGACCAGATGGCACACCGCATCCAGCGCGGCTGGACACGCGGCGCCGACGACCTCAGGGGCACTCTCGCCAAGGTGCCGGCGAACGAGCCGGTGATCATGCTTGCGCACGAGCCGTTCGTCTTCCGCCGAATGCCCGACCGCGTCGGGCTCACGTTGTGCGGACACACGCACGGCGGGCAGGTGCAACTGCCGCTGATCGGCGCACCGCTGACGCCCTCCCGCCGGTATTGCTACGGCCACGTCGTGGAGAACGGGCGACAGCTGATCGTTTCGGGCGGGCTTGGCGAGTCCGGGGTGCCGGTTCGTCTCGGTGTTCCCCCCGAGCTTCTGGACGTGGAACTCGGTGGCCCGAACCTGATCGTGTGAGGTCGGGCTGTGGCGGTTGCCTCAGCTGTGGCCGAACCGGCGAGGAGCGATGCCCACCGGGTCTCGTGCCGCGCTACTCGACGACGACTTTGGTCCCGAGTTTCACCCGGTTGTAGAGGTCGATCGCGTCGATGTTGCGCATGCGGATGCAGCCCGACGATGCACCGCGCCCGATCGTCTCCGGCTCGTTCGTGCCGTGGATGCGGTAGAGCGTATCCTTACCGTTCTCGTCATAGAGATAGAGCGCGCGGGCACCGAGGGGATTTTCCGGGCCCCCCTTCAGGCCGCCCATGTCGACGACGGGCTTCAGATGCGGCCAGCGCTGCAGCATGTCCTTCGGCGGCATCCAGCTCGGCCATTCAGCCATACGCTTGATGGTCGCGGTCCCGGTCCAGCCGTAGGCTTCCTTACCGGTCGAGACGCCGTAGCGGATCGCCTTCCCGTTCGGCAGCACGTAGTAGAGGAACTCGTTGTGCGTATCGACCACGATCGTGCCGGGCGGCTGCCCCGTCACGTCGTCGATCTGGTACCGCTCGATAATTGAGCCCGAGTTTCGCATCCGGCACCGTGGCAAGATAATCGGCGTCGCGCGCCGAAAGCACCGGATCGGGCGTCGACTTATACTCGCATCCGCCCAAGGCCAGGGCGGCGATCAGAACAACAATGGATTTGCGCGCAAACATCAGCCGATTCCCGTGACGCGGCAATTTGAAGCTCCATCTATACGCATGACGGCGCTAACTGGACGGCGGTATTGACGCAGGCCAGCACAAACCCCGGAGGCGTTGCGGGAATGCGACAAACGCGCGGTTCACGTCACATGAGAACACAATGCCCCGTGCGCCCTGCGAAGGGCGTAGCGAGGTGACGACAACCCTTGTCACCCATCCCGACGTTCTGCTGCACGACATGGGCCCGGGCCACCCCGAGCGTCCCGATCGAATTCGCGCTCTGATGCGGGGTCTTGCCGAGGACCGGTTTCTGCCGCTTCGCCGAGTAGAGGCGCCCGAGGTCACGCGCGAAGCGGTGCTGCGCGCTCATCCGGCGCGCTATCTGGACGCGCTTCTCGCGGCGCGGCCCGTTGCGGGAACATTCACCCGCCTCGACGCCGACACGGTGATGAACGACGGGACCTGGCCTGCGGTATCGCGCGCCGCGGGCGGCGCCATCCTCGCGGTGAACGAGGTCATGACACGACAGGCCACCAACGCCTTCGTCGCAACCCGTCCGCCGGGGCATCACGCAGAGGCCGTCCGTGCGATGGGCTTCTGCTTCCTGAACAACGCCGCCATCGCGGCGCGGCACGCGCAGGCCGAGCACGGAGCCGAAAGGGTCGCGATCGTCGATTTCGACGTGCATCACGGCAACGGGACGCAGGACATTTTCTGGGACGACCCCACGGTCCTCTACTGCTCGACACACGAAATGCCGCTCTATCCCGGCACCGGGTCAGCCGGAGAGCGGGGGGCCCACGACACGATCGTCAACGCACCGCTTCATGCTGGTGATGGAAGCGATGCGTTCCGGGACGCGATGGAGGGGCGGATCTTGCCCCGGCTCGTCGCCTTCGCGCCGGATCTCGTGGTCGTGTCGGCCGGTTTCGACGCCCATCACCGTGATCCGCTGGCGAACCTCCGCTTTGTGGAGGAGGATTTCGCCTGGATTACGCGCCGGCTCGTCCAAGTGGCAGCGGCCTCAGCGGGCGGCCGGCTCGTGTCGCTCCTCGAAGGCGGGTACGATCTCGAGGCCCTGGCCAAATCGGCCGCGGCGCATGTCGCGGAACTGATGGCTGCCTGACAATCAGCCGTCGAAAGGTTCCGTGCTGGCGATCTCGATCCCGAACCCCGACAGACCGACATAGACCCGCTCGCTCGAGGTCAGCAGCTTAATCGAGTTGACGCCAAGGTCGCGCAGGATCTGCGCGCCGAGCCCCACCTCCCGCCACTGCGCCGTACGAGCGGCCTCCGAGTCGCTGTTCTGGCCGGGAAGCGTCGCGACCGGCACGCCGGCCGTCCCGTCCCGCAGGTAGACCAGAACGCCCCGACCCTCCGCCTTGAAGCGATCGAGCGCGCGGTTCACCGCCGACCGGTCGCCGAAAACGTCGTCGAGGATGTCGACCCTGTGAAACCGTGTCGGAACGCTGCGGCCGTCCCCGAGCCGGCCGTACACAAAGGCGAAATGCTGCACGGGATCGAAGCGGGTTCGAAAGGCATATCCAGTGACGTCGCCGATGCGGGTCTTGGCCGAGAAGGTCGCAACACGGTCGACGAGCTTTTCACGCGCCTGGCGATAGCCGATCAGATCGGCCACGGAAATCCGCCTGAGGTCGTGCTTGCGGGCGAACACATCGATCTGGGCACCCGCCATGACGGTGCCGTCGTCGTTGGCAAGCTCGCAGATGACGGCCACAGGCGGCAGGCCGGCGAGCTTGCAGAGGTCGACGGCCGCTTCGGTGTGTCCGGACCGCATGAGCACGCCGCCCTCTTTGGCGATGAGGGGAAACACGTGGCCGGGGCGCACGAAATCCGATGCGCCCATGTTGCCGTTGGCGAGAGCCCGGACGGTGTTGGCCCGCTGCTCGGCCGATATGCCGGTCGTCAGCCCGTGCCGCACGTCGACGGAGACGGTGAAAGCGGTCCCGAGCGGAGCGTCGTTGGCTGCGACCATCGGGGCGAGTTGCAGCCGGCGCGCGTCGTCGGCCGTCATCGGCGTACACACGATGCCGCAACAGTTGCGGATGATGAAGGCCATCATCTCAGGCGTGCAATGCGATGCAGCGCAGATCAGATCACCTTCGTTTTCCCGGTCGTCGTCATCAGTGACGACCACGATCTTGCCTTGAGCGAGCGCCTCGATGGCTTCCAGAACGGACTGATGAGCTGGCATTGTCGTGTTCCAAGTCGAGGGGGCGCCGAGGAAGTCGTTGGGTGTGACCGCACCCTCGGTCGCGCGCAGGATGGTTGCGGCCGTTTCGCGGGAGACCCAGGCGTTCGGCTGGTTGCAGATCTGCGTAACCGCGCCCGCCGAGAGGCCGATCGTCCGGGCGAACTCGGCGCGTCTGGTTCCAGTCTGGGCAAGCCATTCCGCAAGCTTCATGGCTCGGCATAGCTCAGCAAACCGGATTTAGCCAAACAAAAGTGGCCGGCCGCATTTAGTCAAACTAAACGAAGTCTCGCCCGGTCTGGCCACGGTGGCGCAAGAGGTGATCCGCCAGGACACAGGCCACCATGGCCTCCCCCACCGGAACCGCCCGAATGCCGACGCAGGGATCATGGCGGCCGACCGTGCGAATGTCGGTGTCCGAACCACTCCGGTCGATCGTCTGACGTGGCGTAAGGATGGACGAGGTCGGTTTCACGGCGAAACGCGCCACGATCGCCTGACCCGACGAGATGCCGCCCAAGATGCCGCCGGCGTGGTTGGACAGGAACCGGGGCCCGTCGTTGCCATGCCGGATCTCGTCGGCGTTCTGCTCCCCGGTCAGAGCGGCGGCGGCGAACCCGTCGCCGATCTCCACACCCTTGACCGCGTTGATGCTCATCAGCGCGGCGGCAAGCTCAGCATCGAGCTTGCCGTAAATTGGCGCGCCCCAACCGGCCGGCACGCCGTCGGCGACAATTTCGATGACGGCCCCGATGGACGAGCCGGCCTTACGGACGCCGTCGAGGTAATCTTCCCATTGCACCGCCGCGACCGCATCGGGGCAGAAGAACGGGTTCCGATCGACCTCCGCCCAATCCCACCGTACCCGGTCGATGTGGTGTGGACCGAGTTGCACCAGCGCACCCCGGATCTGCACGCCGGGAATGACTTTGCGCGCCACCGCACCGGCCGCGACCCGCGCAGCCGTCTCCCGCGCCGAGGACCGCCCGCCGCCGCGGTAGTCGCGGATTCCGTATTTCGCGTCATAGGTGAAATCGGCGTGGCCGGGCCGATACTTGTCCTTGATCTCTCCGTAGTCCTTGGAGCGCTGGTCGACGTTTTCGATCAGTCAGCGCGATCGGCGTGCCGGTGGTCAGCGGCGTCCCGTCGCCCTCGGCGAAGGTCCCGGAGAGGATCTTGACGGCATCCGGCTCGCGCCGCTGGGTCGTGAAGCGCGACTGGCCGGGGCGGCGCTTGTCCAGAAAGCTTTGAATGTCGGCTTCGGTCAGCGACAGGCCGGGTGGGCACCCGTCGACCACGCAGCCGAGCGCCGGCCCATGGCTTTCGCCGAAGGTCGTGACGCGGAAGAGATGGCCGAAAGTGTTGTGCGACATTGCCAGAAGTCTGTGGCGCGCTTGCTATCGCATGGGCGAGGGCAGCGGGCGGATGTTGCCCTACGCGCGCTGGCCCGCGGGCGCAAGGACCGGAGTCCGATTGCTCCGGGTCGGCACAGCGGCGATGATCAATCCAGCCGGCTCAGCCGCTTCGCGGCTGGCTCAGGATGATGGGGGAGTGTTGTGACGGCCCTCAGGCGGCCGCCCTCAGCACCGCCGGAGCGATCTCGGCGGGGCGCGGCACGGCCGGGGCGCCGAACCACTCGGTTGACGGCCGGGATCGACTCGCCTTTCATCACCACAGTGAGCGGCCCCAGGCGGGCGTGGTCGCCCACTGTGGTATCGTAGAGCACCGTTGAGGCCGCGCCGATGGTGACGCCGTTCTCGATTGCCACCCGGCCAACCTTCATCACCCGATCTTCGTAGAGGTGGGTTTGCAGCGCCGCCATGGCGTTGATCGACACGAAGTCGCCAACCTTCACGCAATCGAATTCCGTGATGTCGGTCATGTCGAGGTAGACGCCCTTGCCGAACCGGGCCCCGAACAGCCACAGCACCCAGGGCAGAAACGGCGTGCCGCGCAGGTGGTCGAGCAGCACCTTGCCAGCGAGGCCCGAATACATCACGCCCACCGCTTCGGTGCGCAGCGCCCACCACGACCACATCGGCCGCTCGGTCGGCTTGTAGCGGCCCATCAGCAGCCATTTGGCGATGATGCAGACCGCCGTCATGCCAAGCGACATCGAGACCGCCACGGCCACGATCATCCAGGCCGCGTTCCAGTAGTCGCCGTCGAGCACCGAAGGCCCGACCGCCTCGACCGACCACGTCCCGAAGGTGATGAACAGCATCGTCGGCAGCGAAATGCGCACCGCCTCGAACAGGCCGCGCAAGACCTTTTTGTGGCGGGGCGCCTCGTAGGTCCAAACGGCGCCGCCGCCATCGAAGCGCTGACGCACCGGCAGCTTGAACGGCGGCGTGCCGAACCAGGTGTCGCCGGCACTCATCTCTTCATTGGCTGGCGGCTTCGACTTGATGCCGATCAAGCGCATCGTCGGGCACGTCGGCGCCCATCGGCAGAACACCGTCGTTGCCGATGAAGACCCGCGAGCCGGTCTTGACCTTGCGAAGGGTCATCCAGCCGCGCCGGATCTCCTCGTCGCCGAGGATGACCTCGTCGGCGATGAAGCATTTCTCGCCGAGTTCGACCAGGTCGTAGCGCCCGGCAAGGCTCGTCGAGATCTCGGTGTCCTTGCCGATCTTGGCGCCCATCAGCCGGTACCAGGCCCGCATGAAGATGGTCGCCGACAGCGCGCTCAGGGTGTCGAGCGTCACTTCGGTCGCGAGCGCGACGATCCACTTGCGCAGATAGAACCAGGAGTGCACCGAGTACCGCCCTTCCCCCTCGCGCGGCAGCACAATCCAGCGCACGGCAGCGATCAGCGCCACGGTGACGATCACCAGCACGAACGAGGTCGGCCAAGCCAGGGCTGGCAGCGACGCCAGATAGGCGAAGCGGTCGACGTCAGGCACCGACATCCAGGCGTCGATCTGGTCGAACACCGAAAAGGCCGGGAAGATCGGCATCAGCGAGAGCGGCGGCAAGACCAGCAGGAAGGTCAGATAGAGGAACCCTTGCAGCGTTCTCTTCCACAAGGGCGCGTCCGCCGGGGCTGGAAGGCTCGCCTGATCGACGTCGCCGATTTTGCGCGCCGGCGATCCGTCCCAAACCTCATAAGCGCCGACGACGACGCCGGAGCCGAGCGCAGTGAGGTCGTGCAGTTCGGCGCCTTCGCCGATCACCACGCCGTCTTCCAGCACGCAGGATGTGCCGATGTAGGCGTCGGCCCCGATGGCGATGTGACCGATGACGAGTTCGTTGCCTTCGACCCGCGCGTTGTTGAGCTTGACCTTGCCGCCGATCGCCGCGCCGTCACCGATGGTGAGCAGATCCGCCATGCCCATGTCGATGTCGCCGATCATGACATCGCGCCCGACCTTGGCGCCGAGCACGCGCAGCGCAATCGGCATAATGGGCGAACCCTGGCACCAGTTGATGTGGGTCAGTCCGATCAGCCGCTGCACCAGCCAGAACCGGAAATAATAGGTGCCCCACAGGGGATAGCGCCCCGGTCGGGTGCGTCCGAGGATGAGCCACTTGCCGCCGATCGCGATTGCGACCGTGGCGAGGTTGAGCACGATGTAGGTGGCCACCACCCACACGCATTCCTGCAGGATGGTCGCGTCGCTGCCCGACAGCATCATGTAGCTGACGAACACACCAAGCCACTGGAAGGTCATCAGGGACAGGATGAACGGCAGCGCGGCCGCCTGGGCGAGCCCGCAGAGGAACCGGCGGGCCAAGGGCGGCGGCTCGAAACGGAGCGCCGCACTCGGCGTGGCGCTGGTTCGGACACGCCCATCGAGCAGTGCCCCGAGCCGGCGCAGACTTCGGGCGGTGTACATGTCCTGCAGAGTCAGCGCCAGCCAGCGCCGGGCTCTGGCGCACGACGGAAATAAAGCGCGCCGCCAGCAGCGAGTGGCCGCCGAGGTCCACGAAGAAATCGGCGTCGAACGGGATCGCCTGCGGCGGCAGAACGGCCTGAGCCGCCGCGAGCAGCGTTGCCTCTGTGGCGGTGCGGGGTTCCTCCTGCACGTCCGTGGACGCATGAACGCTGAGCGGCACGACCTTGAGCGCCTTGCGGTCGGCCTTGCCGGAGGGCAAGCGCGGCATGGCGTCGACCTGCTCGAAGCGCGCGGGCACCATATAGGCGCGGCAGATCCTGCCGCAGCGTCTCGCGCAAATGGCGCGGTTCCAGCAGGGCGGCATCCGCGCCTGCCTCAGGCACCAGGAACGCCACCAACTGGTCGATTCCGTCCTCGGCCCGCAGCACCACCGTGGCCTGCGACACCCCAGGGCATTGCGATAGCTTGACTTCGATCTCGCCGAGCTCGACCCGGAATCCGCGGATCTTCACCTGATCGTCGATGCGGCCGCGAAACACGATCTCGCCGGATTGATCGAGCGCGACCGCGTCTCCGGAGCGATAGAGGATCGGATCGCCATCGGCTCCGCCGAACGGATTGGCGATGAACTTTTCCGCCGTGAGCGCGTCCCGGTTCAGGTAACCGCGCGCAACCCCCGGGCCGCCGATCAGCAGTTCTCCCTCGACACCGCGGGGGCAGAGCCGCATGCGATCGTCGACGACGTAGCAGGTGTAGTTCGGGATCGGGCGGCCGATCGTGACGGGGGCGCCGGGCCGCACCTCGGCCGCAGTCGCCACCACGGTGCTCTCGGTCGGACCGTAGCTGTTGAAGATCTGCCGGCCCGGGCGCCACCAGCGCAGCGCGAGCGTCGCCGGGCAGGCCTCGCCACCCAAAATGATGAGCCGCAGGCTCGGCACGTCACGCGGCAGCATACCGAGCAGCGTCGGCACGGTGTCGAGCACCGTCACGCCGGCTTCGGTCAGAACGTCGGGCAGCCGGTCGACCTCGCCGAGCATTTCGGCCGACGCGACCACGATGCGCGCCCCCACCATGAACGGGATCCAGATCTCCTCCATCGAGAGATCAAACGCCACCGAGGCGCCCTGAAAGACGACATCCTCGTCGGTGATGCGGTAGAGCGCGTTGGCGGAGCGCAGATAGTGGCAGATGTTCCGCCCGGTGATGACGATGCCCTTCGGCAATGCCCGTCGAACCCGACGTGTAGATCATGTAGGCGGGGTGATCGGGCGTTGCGCCGAAGTGCCCGAGCGTCGACGGCCTCGCCAGCGCCCGAATCGGCCACGTTGGCGAAGCTTGCAACCGCGCAGGCCAGTGGCCGTGGTGATCTTTGAGGCGAGCCCATCGTCCGTGAGAAGGAGCTGCGCGTCGGCGTCCCGCAAGCACACGTCAATGCGGTCGACAGGAGCCTCGGCATCGAATGGAAGCCACGCCGCACCCGTCTTCGCCACGGCCACCTGGGCGATCAGAATGTCGGCGCCCCGCGGCATCCACAGGCCCACGACGGAACCGGGACCGATCCCTCGGCGGATCAGGCCGCGCGCCAGAGACGACGCGCGCTCGTCGACTTCGGCATAGGTCAGCACCCGGTCGCCCCAGCAAATGGCGACGGCATCGGGTTTGCGCGCAACCGAGGCCGCAAAAATGTCGGCGAGCAGTTCGTCGCGAATCAGATCAGGGCGGCGGGGGCCTCGGAGGCGCGCGCGAGGCTCGGCGGGTTCAGCCGTGGAGAAGTCCGACGATCGGTCCATGATCGCGGCGTCGTAGCAGTCCATTGTCTCTTGCGCACCCGAATGATGTCGGACCATGCCGCCCCGTCCCCAGCTTGTGGCGAAAGGCGAAGTCCGAACCGCCCCAGCGCCGTCGTGGACGACCACTATCGCTGCAGGCTTGCACGAACATGGCAGATCGCGCCTGAAGCGCGGGTGAACGCGTAATCCCAGTGAAAGGCGCCGCTCTCGAAGACCAGCACCCGCCCCTGCCAAATATCGAGATCTGGCGCTTCTGCGGGAGTGGCGCGGCCCAGCAGGTACATCAGCACGCGGGCAACCCCGCCATGCGCCACAACGACGTCGAACGGGCGCAGCGTCTCGATCCATGGACGGACACGCTCCGCCAGCTGCGCATAGCTTTCGCCGTCTGGCGGAACGAAGGCCCACTTGTCCCGCTTGCGCTCCCGGACGGCGTCCGGTGCGATGGCCTTCACTTCGGGCCAGGTCAGGCCCTCCCAATCGCCGAACGACAGTTCCTTCAGACGATCGTCGGTCGCGTAAGCCTTGCGGTCGAGACCCAGCGCCTGTCGCACGCGTTCCATCGTGTCGCGCGCGCGACCGAGCGGCGAGGCGGTATAGCCCAGTCCGGTTGCGTCCAGGCCACGGCGTCGCAGCAGATGAAGCAGCTTGCGGCCCGCGGCTGCGGCCTGATCGCGGCCGACGGGGTTCAGCGGAATGTCGCGCTGGCCCTGGAGCCGCCCCTCCCGGTTCCACTCTGTCTCGCCGTGCCGGATCAGAAAGAAAGGCGGTGTCGGGCCGTTCAGCACGGGACCTTGGTCACTCGTGCCCGACGATCGAGATGTCCGGCGCCGCCGGGTTCTTCATGCCGACCACGTGGTATCCGGCGTCGACATGCAGGATCTCACCCGTCACACCGCGTGAGGCCGGCGACAGGAGGAACACCGCACTCTCTCCGACCTCATCGATAGTGACGGTGCGCCGCAAGGGTGCGTTGAGCTCGTTCCAGCGCAGGATGTAGCGGAAATCGCCGATGCCGGATGCCGCGAGAGTTTTGATCGGGCCGGCCGAGATGGCGTTGACGCGGATCGCCTTCTCGCCAAGGTCGGCCGCAAGGTAACGCACGCTCGCCTCGAGCGCGGCCTTAGCGACGCCCATCACGTTGTAGTGCGGCATCCACTTCTCGGCGCCGTAATAGGTGAGGGTCAGCATGGAGCCGCCGTTCGCGCATCAGCTTCTCGGCGCGCTGCGCGACGGCGGTGAAGGAATAGCAGGAGATCAAGAGCGACTTCGAAAAATTGGCCTCCGTGGTGTCGACGTAGCGGCCCGTCAGCTCGTCCTTGTCCGAGAAGGCGATGCAGTGGACGACGAAATCGAGCCCGTCCCAGAGGCGCCCGGTTTCGGCGAATACCGCGTCAAGCGAACCTGCATCGGTGACGTCGCAGTGGCCAACGACCGCGGCGTCGAGTTCCTTGGCGAGCGGGCGCACCCGCTTTTCCAGCGCTTCGCCCTGAAATGTGAAGGCCAGTTCCGCACCGGCAGAGCGCGCGGCCTTGGCGATACCCCAGGCGATCGAGCGATTGTTGGCGACGCCCATGACAAGGCCCCGCTTGCCCTTCAGAAGACCGCTCGTGGCAGCCTGTTCCGCCTGCATCATCGTTGACTCGACCTTCTTCTCGCGGCCGGCCAGGACCGTTGCCGCAACACTCATGCCACACCGTTAGTATCGGAGCGGATCGACGAAGCGTGCGGAACGGCCCTCCGTCAGACCGTGTCCTTTAGCGCAAGCCCCGTCGCCACGAAAGTGTGGCGCCGCATGCGCAAAAATTCCGCCCGGATACCCTATTCCGCGTGGCCGAGGTCCGACGAATGCCCTATGCTTTTAACCACTCGTTAACCGGGTGCGGAAAGCCGGCGCCATGATCGCAGTTGGGGAAAGCGACTATAGGGACGAGTTGGCGAGATTGACGCCCTCGCTGAGAGCCTTTGCCCGCGCGCTGGTCGAGGGCCATCACGAAGAGGTCGCCGACGAACTCGTGCAGGCCGCCCTGATCAGCGTGTTGGGCGACCGGCAGGCCGGCAACGGCCTGCGTCTTCGGTTGCGGCTCTTGGCGACGCTCCTGGCCACGCATCGGCGTTCCGTTCGTGAGGCGAAAGCCGATCAGGACGCTGGCACGCAGAACAAGACAGCGCCTCACGGCACGGTTCGAAGCGGACGTTGGGCGGCGACACACCGCGTCGTCGGCCGAGACGCGGCGCGGTTGGACGAGATGCCGCTCGAATGCCGCGAGATCTTGCTTCTGATTACGCTCGAAGTCGCTGACCTACGTCCAGGCTGCCGAATGTGCTGGGACGACACTGAACGGCGTCGTCACGAACCTCGCCCGGGCACGCAGTCATTTGGGCCGGACCGAGAAAGCGAGAAAGCTCGACCCGGTCCAAGCCGACGGGCGACCCCGCCCCGTTCCTTACCTTCGGCTGGTCAAATAGGGTAGGCCGCAATGGGCCTCTACACCGATGTGGATCTCCACGCCTTCGTGGATGGACAGTGCAGTCCGGAACGCCAGGCCGCCATCGCTGCCTATCTCGCCTCCGCGCCCAGCGATGCCGCCCGTGTCGAGGCCTGGCGCCGCCAGAAGAAGACGATCAAAGATCTGTTCGCGGCCGCAGCAGCCGAACCGGTGCCACTCTGGCTTACCGTCGGCCAGATCGCTCCAACCCGCCCGCCGACAGGAAGTAGCCCGCCGCGCGACGCGATCCCCCTGCGGCTGGCGAAGACGGGTGCCCCTCCGGATCGGGACCGAGGTCGACCTCCGAACTGGGCCCTGGCGTTCGTCGCCTTTGCGGCTGGCCTGGCGCTCGCGACGGCGGCCGATCGGGCGGTCAGTTGGGACCAGGTTTCATCGCACTGGCCGGCAGCCGGCCAGGACGCCTTTCTGAAGCGCGCGCTGGAGGCGCAGACGACCTTCGGCTTGGACCCGGACCGGCCCGTCGATGTCGCCGATGCCCCGTCCGGGCGTTTGCGAGCGTGGTTAGACGCGCGTGTGCCGTTCCGCGCCAGAATTCCGGAACTCCAGGCGGTCGGCTGGGCGCTGCTTGGCGGCCGGGTCACGCCCGACGAGAACGGACCCGCGGCGTTCCTCGTCTACACGAACGCCGTTGGCGGCCGGCTCAGCCTGTTTGCTAGCAGGAGGGATGCCGCGCCTGTCGAGGACCGGGATGGCGTGGTGACGGGTCGGACAGACGACGGCGTGAGTTACGCTTGGATGTCCTCCAGCGACACGAAATGGCTGGGCCAGAATGCCGCCCTGCTCCGCCACGCGGCCGAAACCGCGGCGACGGATTAGGCCTGGCAAGCCACCGACGTCAGCTTTCCAGTCCGCCGCGCGGTTCGTAGGTCTTGTTCTCGGCCCAATCGTGCATCAGCGCCGACAGCGCAGGATCGATCGTATCCGGCAAGACAATGCGTGGCGTGATCAGCAGGTCGCCGGCAGGTTGACCGCCCGCCGCAGGAAGACCTTTGCCGCGCAGGCGCAACGTCCGGCCGCTTCGCTTCCCGGCAGGCAACGCCAGCTCGATCATGCCATCGAGCGTCGGAACGTTGATCTTGGCCCCAAGCACTGCTTCGTACAGCGTGACAGGCAGATCGACGCGCAGGTCACGTCCGTCGACGGTGAAGAGCTTGTGTTTGGCAATGTGGACAGTGACGATCGCGTCGCCCGGCGTCCCGCGCGCAGCCTCCTGCCCCTGACCCTTCAGCCTGATCTGCTTCCCGTCCTCGATGCCGGCGGGAACCTTGATCTCAAGGGTCCGCCCGGTCGGCAGCGTGACGCGAGCGCTGCTCCCATTGACCGCGTCTTCCAGTGACACCGTCACGGTGGCCTTCACGTCTTCGCCCTTCGACGGCCGCGCCTGCCCAGCCCCCTCGACCCGCTCGTGCGGCGCCGAAGAGATCGGCGAACAGGTCACTTGGGTCGACTGTGCCCTGCTGCGACCGAAACCCGCGCGCAAAGGGGCTTTCCCCGCCTTCACTGAACTCAAAACCGCCGAAGCCCGGGCGCCGCCCACCGGCTGTCTCGAATCCTTGAAAGCGAGGCTTGCCCTCAGCGTCGATTTCGCCCCGGTCGAATTGCCCGCGCTTGGTTTCGTCCCCGACGATCTCATAGGCCTGGTTAAGCTCTGCAAAGCGCTCCTTGGCCTTCGGGTCCTTGTTTTGGTCCGGGTGAAACTTCTTGGCGAGCTTCCGGAAAGCCTTCTTCACCTCATCGGGCGTCGCGGTCTTCGACACGCCGAGCGTGCTGTAGGGGTCGCGCATCAATATATCCGCATGGACCCGCGCCAAAGCGCGCGGGCGCTCAAAACTCCTTAATTCAAGTGGGTGCTTGAGTCCCGTTCAGCAAGCTTTCGCAGGTGCAGCATCTGCAGATTCGGATCGTGCCTTGACGGCCGTGATCTGGCCGACGATCCACTCGCCGCCGTTGCGCCGGCAAGCGGAGCTTTGCAGGTCCCTCGACGGGTGCCCGGTGATCTCGACGTGGGCCGAAAAGGCCCGACAGATCCCGTCGTCCTTGGGATAGGGTTGCGCCAGCGGTACGAAGGCACCTTTGGCGCCCGATTTCGGGTTGTCCCAGGCCACCTTGGCGCCATTGCCTTGAGGGTCGAGCGCCGTATCGAGCGCGGATTTGGCGCGCCGCCAATCTTCCGCATCCATTTCGGCCGAGAACGGCGAAGCCGATGCCGTCTTGATGGTTCCCGTTGCGCCGTCGTCGGCGCCGAGACCAGGGACCGGAACCGACATCGAACATGCGGAAAGCGTCGGGCCTGCCGCACAGATCAACGCGGCGACTCCAAACCTGCGCGTGGCCGCACAGGTGACTGCCCCATGGACAAGGCGGACAAACTCGCGCATCGGATTGCTCACGCGCACACTCTCGCAGCTCCGGCCCGGTCGAGACACATGGAGGAGATTAGTGGCGAATGCGTTAACCGAGCGTGACTTCACCGCTGCCGAAGACCCTTGGGCATTGGCCACTCAATGGCTTGGCGAGGCCGAGGCATCGGAGCCTCGTGATCACAATGCGATGGCTCTCGCCACGGCGGATCGCGAAGGGCTGCCTGACGTGCGCATGGTGTTGCTCAAGGGATTCGATCGGCGCGGCTTCGTTTTCTATACCAACGTCGAGAGTGCGAAGGGCCAGGAGCTTGCAGGCAACCCACAGGCGGCGCTCGTGCTCTATTGGAAGACCCTCAATCGGCAGATCCGGGCGCGCGGCCCCGTGACCTTCGTCAGCGACGAGGAAGCGGATGCCTACTATGCGTCACGTCATCCGATGAGCCGCATCGGAGCCTGGGCGAGCGCTCAATCGCGCCCGCTCTCGAGTCGCGCCGAACTCGAGCAGCGCGTGGCGGACTATGAAACGCGTTTCGGCGATGGTGCGATTCCCCGCCCGCCCTATTGGCGCGGCTACCGGATCGCACCCCAGAGCATCGAGTTCTGGCAAGATCGCCCGTCGCGCCTGCACGACCGCGTGGTTTTCACGGCCGCAGGCGACGGCACCTGGACCCGGCAGCGACTGAATCCTTGAACTGAAGAGGCTTAGCTGCCACGTGTTGGACGGTTTGGACCAGTCCGCACACCATGGAGCCGTCAATTCTCACGCGCGCACAGCCGGCCTCCGGGACCAGCACCGCTCCGCCCCAAAAGCGGATCATGTTGCTGACCGGCGCGTCGCGGGGCATTGGGCATGCGACGGTGAAGCGATTCTCGTCTGCGGGATGGCGGGTCATCACCTGCTCCCGGCACGGATTTCCCGAGGATTGCCCGTGGGAGATGGGGCCGGAGGACCACCTCCAAATCGACCTCGCCGATCCGGGCAGCACGGCTGAAGCCGTTTCCGAGGTGCGCCGCCGGTTGCCGGAGCGGCGTCTCGACGCTCTGGTGAACAACGCCGGCATTTCGCCGAAGGGGGTCGACGGCAGCCGTCTCGGGCACGATCGAAACCGAACTGAGCGACTGGCAGCGCGTCTTCCAGGTGAATTTTTTCGCCCCCGTCATGCTGGCCCGCGGACTGATCGGCGAGCTCGAGGCGGCGCGCGGCTCGGTCGTCAACGTCACCTCGATCGCGGGATCGCGCGTGCATCCCTTCGCGGGGGCGGCCTACGCTACCTCGAAGGCCGCTCTGGCCGCGCTGACGCGCGAAATGGCGAATGACTTCGGCCCCCGCGGTATCCGCGTCAATGCCATATCGCCCGGTGAAATCGATACGGCGATTCTGTCCCCGGGCACCGACAAGATCGTCAGTCAGCTTCCCTTGCGCCGTCTGGGAACGCCGGAGGAGGTCGCCAAGGCGATCTATTTCCTATGCACTGACCAGTCGAGCTACGTGCATGGGTCGGAAATCCACATCAACGGCGGCCAGCACGTATGACCGAGGCGCACGCGCGCCTGTATCCGAGCCGTCCCATCCTCGCTGCGAGCGTGGCTGTGTTTCGTGGCGGCAAGGTCCTCTTGGCTGAGCGGACCAAGCCGCCCGCCGCATTCCTCTTGTCGCTGCCCGGCGGCCTCGTCGAACCGGGCGAACGTCTTGCCGAGGCGGCCTTGCGCGAACTGATGGAAGAAACCGGGGTCACGGCCCGGATCGTCGGCTTCAACGATCACGTCGAGATCATCGAGCGAGAACCCGACGGGCGCACGGCGCTGCATTTCGTCGTGGCATCCTTCGCGGCCGAGTGGATCGATGGCGAAGGAACGCCGGGACCGGAAGCACGGCGCATTCTGTGGATCGACCCAGCGGAGGCAGCGGAACTGCCGACAACGCCAGGCTTGCCCGCCATACTGGAGCGCGCTGTCCGGATGTTCGGCACCGCCTGATGCGCCTCTGGTTGTGCGTCGCAGGCGCTCTGCTTCTCCAGGTCACGGCGGTCGCCGCACAGGCGCCGCTGCCCCCGGAACGGCCGCCGAGCGCCGGAGCGAGCCCAGTGCAGCCGATAAGGCGCCGCCCGAAACGCCGCCATACCAGGCGAAGCTCGAGCGGCTGGCCGAGCTGATGGGCATATTGTCCTATCTGCGCGAACTCTGCACCCCCGGCGACGGGGCTCTGTGGCACGGCAAGATGATGGAACTGCTGGCCGCCGAAGGGACCACGCCGGACCGCCGCGATCGACTGGCCGGGGCATTCAACCGGGGATTCGACGGCTATCGCCTGATCCACAGGCAATGCACGCCGGCAGGGGAACTGGTGATCGGCCGTGCCCTTGCTGAAGGCTCGCGGCTGGCGCACGAACTATCCGCACGGTTCGGAACATAGGAAAACACCCCTATTCCGTTAACCCTTCGTAAAGTGACGTACTGGTCTCGCTGGCGATGTTTCGTTAAGAATAGCCCATGACGTTTACCCCATCCGAAGAAGCTGAGGACCGGGCCGCAGCCGCCGACGAGCGCCGCGCGGCGCTCGCCTACGTCGGTGAGGCCTTCGCCGAGGCCACACTCGACGGCATCGAGGAAGCCTGCTTCGCGCAAGCCGCCCTTTTTACCGCCTTCGAGGCGATGGTTCGGCAGTTCGGGGAAGATCCGGTCGCGTCCTTCGCAGAAGGGTTGGCGGACCGGGTGCGCCGCGGTGAATTTTCGGTCGCCATCAAGCATTGACGGCTTCCCGAGCGGACACTCATTCGAGAAGCGCCGCCCATATCGCGGCGACAGCGCGCGAACGGTCCGATCCGTTGTTACGCCTTCTTCGGCGATGAACCGGCCGGTTTAGACTTGGACGCGGTGGCGGTCGGCTTCGGTGCAGGCGCCTGAGTTTTTGGGGTGGATCTCCCCTTTCCCGGCGGGGGCGCGTCATTTTTCGGCGAAGCCCTCATGTCGGCATCCGGCTTGGTCACGGCGCGCCGAGATTTCTTGGGGACCCCCGGTTGATCGGAGATCGGTACCTCAACTGAAGGCATGTCGGCTGATCCGCTTTCGAACGACGGTTCCCGGTCGACGCTCGTAAGCAGGTTTTCCCCCTGGTCTGTCAGGTTAGGGAAATCCGCGAGATTGCGTAGCGCTTCGTCGGCATCCTCGACCGGCTCCTCGGCACCTGTGTCGCGCGGCAGCAAGGTGTCGCCCTGACTGTCCTCGATGGCGATGATTTCCCTGGCCTGGATCCAATGGTCCTGATCACGCCCGTGCGGGCGGCCGTCTGCCTCCCAGAGTTCGTGAGCTTTCCGGCGTATCCGCTCGTCGTCTGGATCTTTGGCCATGGTCATCTCCCGGGAGTGTCGAGCGGCAGGTCTTCGGCCTGCCGGCGAACTTCCTCTTCCAACTCATCCAATCCGTCAGCCGTCTCGTCCGGCAGATCCGGTCTGCTTTTTTCGGCCTGGGCATCGTCCTGTGCCCGCACATCCGAGGGCGTGTCCGCGGTTCGCCCGCCGACGATCCCGTCGGGCTCATTGTCGGGGTTGCTCAGAGGTCCTTGACCCCCGCGTTCAAACACGGGGAGCCGGTTGTCTGCCGCACTCATGGGAGCCTCCTTAACCATTGACCTGCATCGACGCAACGCCGCTCCGAAGAGGCCGGTTCCAGCGGCCTTTCGTGCGTGAGATCATGCGTGCGCGCGGACCAGTTCCGGGTCGCCCAGACGATGCAGACGGTCGGCGGCAGCCTGTCCGAATCGGATGAACATGGCCCGACGCGTTGCCGGAGAAAGCCGGTGCTCGACCGCATCGCGCACGAGTTCCGCACCATAGGCGTCGGCCACGATCAGGCCCGCTTCGTCAGGCATGACGGTGACAGGAATAGCGGCCGAGATCGCGAAGATGAGGCGGTCGCAAAACGAGCGGTAGCAACGCCACTTGGCGTCGGCTCTATAGTCGGCCACCGATGACTTGACCTCGACGATCACGATGGTGCCGTCAGGTCCGAGCGCGACAATGTCCGCCCTTCGGCCATCGGCGAGACCAAGTTCGGTCACCGTCGAGAACCCGTGTGCTTTGAGCAGGCGGCGGGTGCCGCGCGAGATCGCCCGGGCCGCTTCGGACTGCCGACCGTCGTCTGGGAACTGAAACTCGGCCTAATTCGCGGCCCGCACGCTGGATGGCTCCGTCGACTGATTCGCCCGAGATTAGACGAAAGTCGCCTCAACTCCAGCCTGGAAAACCGTCGCCCCCTTACCCGAGGAGCGACGGATTCGCGGCAGGGCCACTTTGCCGCTCCGCTGACGGACCTCACGATGTTGGGCCTGAAGGAGCGCGAAAGCTTCCGCGACGGGCAGAGGACGGGCAAACAGATAACCCTGACCCAGATTGCAGCCTAAGCGGGCCAACTCGATTGCCTGCTCTTCGGTCTCCACACCCTCAGCGATCACATCCATCCCAAGGCCCCTGGCGAGCGCCATGATCGATTGGACGATGCTGCGATTGTCCACGTCGTGAGGAAGGCCGGACACGAACGAACGGTCGATCTTGAGAACGTCGAGCGGGAAGCGCTGCAGGTAGCTCAACGACGAATAACCTGTGCCAAAATCGTCGACGCTCAGTTCGATGCCGAGCTCCTTGAGTTCCGTCAGGACGCGAACCGCGCGTTCGGGGTCGCCCATCGTGACGGTTTCGGTGATCTCCAGCTTGATCAGGTCGGGATTTGCGGCGGTCTCGACCAGAATCTGCCTGATCGAAATCGACGAGATCGCGCTGGGCGAACTGGCGAGGGGAGAGGTTTACGCTGACGCGCGGCGGACGGCCATCGGCCATCGCCTGCCACAGCATCGCCTGGGAGCAGGCCTCGCGAAGCACCCGCAATCCGATCGGAACGATTAGGCCTGTTTCTTCTGCCAGCGCGATGAACTGATCTGGTCCAACCAGGCCCCGCTCCGGCGATTGCCATCGAACCAACGCCTCGAACCCCACGATGTCGCGGCTGATCAGCTCGACGACCGGCTGATAGTGCAGCACGAACTCATCGTCCCGCACGGCGCGGCGGAGGTCGTTCTCGAGAGCCAGACGCGAGGTGGCGAGAGCGTGGAGCGACAAATCGTAGAGCTCGGCCCGCGCCTTGCCCGTTGCCTTGGCCCGATACATCGCGAGATCGGCTTCGCGTAGGATGTCCTCCGGCGTCACATGCCCATCGGATGATAGCGCGACGCCGATGCTTGCCGTCATGTGCACATCTTGGCCGTCCAGTTTGAAAGAGCGCGATGAGAGTGCGTCCTGGGTTTGTGCTGCAACGGCCAAAGCCGCCGCTTCATCCCGCACCCCGAAGTACAGCATGGTGAACTCGTCGCCGCCGAGACGAGCGAGCACGCTTGACCTCTGCTCGCTTTCATCAATGCCAGCGTCGTCAGGGCACCGCGGAGACTGGGCCCGGAGCCGCTCCGATACTTGGCAGAGGAGAGCGTTGCCGGCCAAATGCCCAAGGCTGTCGTTGACAATCTTGAACCGGTCAAGATCGATGAACAACACCGCAAACGGCTCTCCACCAAGCCGCCGCTCCTGCAGAGCGCTCTCGAGGCGCGAGAGGAACAGTGTCCTATTGGGCAGATTGGTGAGCGGATCGTGCAGCGCATCGTGGACCGCCGCCTCCTTAGCCCGAAGCAGTTCAACCGCGAGCCGCTCGTGATCCTCGACGGTGCGCTCCAGGGCTGCGTTGGCCTCGAGTAGCCTGATGCGAGCGCCGCTGAGGCCCTCGCGGGCATTGTCGAGGCCGAAGACGGCGTGGCGGATGCCGTCCTGCAACGTGTTGAAGCTCGCCGCCATCGCCCCGAGCTCGTCAGTCGAGCGAACCGCAACGGGGACCATGTCGGCACTGGCGTGCGCCGCCTGAAGGCGCCCTTCGCCGAGTGCCTGCATGGCATTGGCGAGATCCCGCACCGATCCGAGTGCCAAGCGACGCGCCGCCGCGCTGACCTGGTCGGCGGAATGGGCTACCATGCCGGGCAGCACGATACCGACGCTGATCGTCAGCAGTGCGACCGCAACGAAAATGTCCTCCAAGGCGGCCACGAAGGCTTCGTTGCCGTCGGCGATGGCACTTATGGCAAGCATGTAGCCGGCTGCATCGAGAGCAAGCACGAGCAACATGGCGCCGGTCAGCTTGACGTGGAGACTGCGCCCAATACCGCTCGCCCCGGAGCGCCACCGGTCCTCGATTTTGCGGAGGGCATATAAGAACGCCCCTGAATAGGCCATCAGCAGACCTAAGACGACAGTCTTGAGACCAAACTGCTGGAAGCCGAGAAGCGCGGAGGTGGTCCAAACGCAAGCCGCCACAAGTCCGAGGACAATGGTTCCGCGCGGTGCCCGATACGGTCGCTCCGCATCCGGCGCATCCCGCCGCAGAAGCCAGACGGCCACGCTCGGAAGGCAAATACCAATGAGATACGTGAAATTCGCCGCCGCAATGAGCCAGATCGGGTCCCCGATCAGCAGGAACAGTATGGCAAACGTCGCCGTCATGATCGTGGCGCACCAGGGCGCGTCGGTGGCCAGTCGCCGAGCCAGGAAGCGCGGCGCCAGACCGTCCTCCGACAGCTGCGCCAGCGTGCGCGCCGCCCCTGCCAGGGGCTGGATCGTGCCATGAAACATGTTGAACATCATGAACGCAATGGCGGCTGATTTGGCCGCGCTGCCGAACACCGGCGCAAAGGTCGGGCCGAGGACGTCGCTGAGCGCGCTCCCCATCACACTCGGCCCGAGCGCTCCAAGCCACACAAGGGGCAATCCGGCGAAATAGACCGCGGCCACCAGCCCGCTCGCGACCATCGCGCGCGGAACGTTGCGGGCAGGATCGCGGGTCTCGCCCACGTGACAGGTTGCGGCTTCGAAGGCCGGAGCGCCGAAGCCGATCAGGTACAGTCCCGCCATCAGGGACGTCAGGCCGCCGAACCAGCCTCCGAATGGCGTTTCGAGCTTGAACTGCGTGGCCTGATGCCAATCGACCTCATGGGCGAAGATCGGGGCAAGCATGGACACAAACGCCAGAATGCCGGAAGCCGCTGCGACGGGCACGGCCAGCCGCGCCACCCAGCGCACGCCGGCAAGGTTCACGGCGGTGAACAGGCCAACGAGCAGGCAAGCAATGAGGCCGATTGGCACGCCGCGCAAACACCACTGGTGAATGGCCGTCGCCGAAAGAAGCGCCGTCACGCCGCAGGTCGGCACCCATCCCCACCAATAGCAGACCCCGGCCAGGGCGGAGAGAACCGGGCTGTAAGGGCGAAAGGCCGTCGTGCAGACGGCGGCGATGCCGCCAACCCGATCAGGTGACATCAGCACGAGTTCGGTCCAGCCGAATGCGGCCGCGTAGCTCAGCAGAAGGCCGAGGATCAGAAGCGGGACCGCAGCACTTCCCTGGCCCGAAATGTCATCCTGGCCGACGAACAGCGCGGTGATGAGAAACAGGCACTGATTGCTGCCACCCATCGCCAGTGCGGTCGTGCCGATCCACCCTAATGTGCGCGGATGAGACCTGACAGCCGCTTTGCCAAGGGAGGGTTCGCCAGCCTCCATCGCGTGAGACAGCCGCTTCGGCGATCCTGCCATCAGGTGCCGATCCGGCAACACGTTCAAAAGTCGGGTTGCCACGGCCATCAACCAGCCCGCACGTCTCGATGACGGAACAACTCATCCTTGCATCGAAAGCTTAAAGTCCTCCCTCCGGCCACAGTTGTTTGGCTACAACAAATAGAGGTTTCGTTTACCCCGACTGTCGTCGCTGAGGCGGCGTCGATCTCGCGCGCTCCACGAGGACCACATCTCAGTCGTAACTCTGCTCTACCCGGATCAAAGGGCCGCTCGAGAGTGCCCGCATTGATCTACGGTGGCGCAGCTAAGATGTAGGGCTTTGCGGCACGGCCCAGCAGGCGACTTCGCGGCCTTGCTTGTACTCCAAGCGGCGGATCGTCGACGCGACACTTGTCGAACGCGAGCGGGCAGCGGGTGTGGAACACGCAGCCCGAGGGCGGGTTCAGCGGCGACGGCAGTTCGCCCTTGAGCACGATGCGCTCCCTGCGGGCGCCGGGGTCGGTGGTCGGCGTCGCCGACAGCAGCGCCCGGGTATAGGGATGCTGCGGCGCGTCGAAAATCGCGTCACGCGTGCCGATTTCGACGACGTGCCCGAGGTAGATCACCATGATACGATCGGCGATGTGCCGAACGACCGAAAGGTCGTGCGACACGAAGACATAGGCGAGCTTCAACTCGTCCTGCAGGTCGGCGAGGAGGTTCAGCACCTGGGCGCGCACCGAGACGTCGAGCGCGGAGACGGGCTCGTCGAGAACCAGGATGCGGGGTCGGAGCATCAGCGCGCGGGCGATCGCGATGCGCTGCCGCTGTCCGCCGGAGAACATGTGCGGATAGCGGTCCGCGTATTCAGGCCGCAGCCCGACCTTCGCCATCATGTCCCGAACGGCGGCCTTGCGCTCGGCGGCGCCAAGATCGCTCGACACGATGAGCGGCTCTTCGAGCGCCGCGCCGACGGTCTGACGCGGATTGAGCGATCCGAAGGGGTTCTGGAACACCATCTGCACATGGCGCCGCAGCGCCCGGGCGCGCGCCTGCGTCATTGTCCTCGACATCGCGCCCATCGATCCGGAGCGTTCCGGCGCTCGGCGGCTCGATCAGCGTCAGAATGCGGGCCAGCGTCGACTTGCCCGATCCGGATTCGCCGACCACGGCGAGGGTCTCGCCCGGCTGCAGCGTGAAGGTCGCACCGGCCAGGGCCCGCACCACGCCGGGCTTGCCGAACAGGCCGCGTCTGATCGCGTAGTCGCGGCGCAGGTCCTGCGCTTCGAGCAGGGGAGCCGGCGCGACGGCGCTCATGCGAGCGCTCCATCCTCGCTGCAGGACGAGCGGCGTCGGGCGTCCGCCGACGAGCGGGATGTGGCAGAGCGCGTGGCCCAGATCGGGGCTGGCCGGTACCGGCGCATGAGTGCGGCAGTAATCGAACGCGAAGGCGCAGCGCGGCTCGAAGACGCAGGCCGGCGGGCGGTCGAACTGGCCCGGCACGACGCCCGGAATGGCCGGCAGCCGCCGGCCCGGTGGCCCGCTCCGGCAGCGCGGCCAGAAGCGCTTCCGTATAGGGATGGTGCCGATCCGCGAAGAGCGCTTCGGTTGCGTTCGCCTCGACCTGCCGGCCAGCGTAATGGACCTGGACGCGTGTCGCGGTCTCGGCCACCACGCCCATGTCGTGCGTGATGAGCACGAGGCTCATGCCCGCCTCGGTCCGCAGCTGCAGCAGCAGGTCGAGGATCTGCGCCTGGATCGTGACGTCGAGCGCGGTCGTGGGTTCGTCGGCAATCAGCAGCTTCGGCTGGCAGGCGATGGCCATGGCGATCATGACGCGCTGGCTCATGCCGCCGGACAGCTGATGCGGGAAGGCCTTGAGCCGCCGTGCCGGATCGGGGATGCCGACCTGCGCCATCAGTTCGACCGCGCGGCTGCGGCGCTCGCCGCGCGAGAGGCCGAGGTGCTCGCGCAGCGTCTCCTCGATCTGGAATCCCACCGTGTAGCACGGGTTCAGGGCCGACATCGGCTCCTGGAAGATCATCGCCATGTCCTTGCCGATGATGCGGCGCCGGTCCTTCGGCGAGAGCCCGCGCAGGTCGATGCCGTCGAAACTCATGCGATCCGCCTCGACGGTGGCCGTCCAAGGCAGCAGCCCCATGATGGCCAGCATGGCGACCGACTTGCCGGAGCCGGATTCGCCGACGATGGCGAGGACGTCGTTCTGGTCGACCACGACGTCGACACCGTCGACGGCGCGGAACCCGCCGCCACGCGTGGCGAAGGAGACCGACAGGTTGCGGACCTCGAGAAGGAGCCATCAGCTTCGCCGCATCTTCGGGATCGAGCGCGTCCCGGAGGCCGTCGCCCATCAGGTTGATGGCCACGACCGTGATCAGGATCGCCAGACCCGGGAAGGTGACGATCCACGGGTTGGAGCGGATGAATTCGCGCGAAGTCGGCCAGCATGGCGCCCCATTCGGGCGTCGGCGGCTGCGCGCCGAGGCCGAGGAAGCCGAGCGCCGCGGCCTCGAGGATGGCGTCGGACACGCCGAGCGCCGCCTGCACGACCAGCGGCGCGAGGCAGTTGGGCAGCACGGTCGCGAACATCAGCCGGATCGGGCCGACGCCGACCACCTTGGCGGCCGTCACATAGTCCTTGTCGCGTTCGCCGAGCGCCGAGCCGCGCACGAGGCGGACGTAGCGCGGCAGATAGACGATCGTGACCGCCACGATGGTGTTGGTGAGGCTCGGGCCGAGGATGGCCACCGCGAGGATCGCCAGCACCAGATCCGGGACCGCCATGATGAGGTCCATCACCCGGGTGATGGCGACGTCGACGAGCGCGCCGAAGAAGGCGGAGGCGAGACCGAGCACGACGCCGAGCCCGAGCGACACCACCATCACGGTGAGCCCGATGAACAGCGAGATGCGGGCGCCGTACATGAGGCGGGAGAGCATGTCGCGGCCGAGCCCGTCGGTGCCGAGCACGAAGCGCCAGGAGCCGCCCTCGCTCCAGACGGGCGGCGCCATCACGGCGTCGCGGAACTGCTCGAGCGGGGAGTGCGGCGCGACCACGTCGGCAAAGATCGCGATGAGGCAGATGAGCGACCACGACCGCGAGGCCGAGCACCGCGCCCTTGTTCTCCCGGAACGCGGCCCAGAAGGCGCCGAGCGAGGACGGCGGCGCGACGCCGGCTTCGGCGGTCGGCGCGGCTTCGAGCGCGGCGATGTCAGCGGCCATGGCGGATCCGCGGGTTGATGACGCCGTAGGCGAGGTCGACCAGCACGTTGACGACGATGACCACGCTCGCGATCAGCATGATGCCGCCCTGCAGGACCGGATAGTCGCGCCGGCCGATCGCCTCGATCAGCCATTTGCCGACGCCCGGCCAGGAGAAGATCGTTTCGGTCAGCACCGCGCCGGCGAGCAGCGAGCCGGTCATGAAGCCGATCACGGTGGTGACCGGAATCAGCGCGTTGCGCAGCGCATGGACGCCGACGACGCGAAAGGGCGACAGGCCCTTGGCGCGCGCCGTGCGCACGTAGTCCTCGCCCAGGATCTCCAGCATGGACGAGCGCGTCATGCGCGCGACCACGGCCAGGGGAATGGTGCCGAGCACGATCGTCGGCAGGATGAGGTGGTGCAGCGCATCGAGAAAGGCGGGCCAGGGATCATCGGAGAACCAGGTGTCGATCAGCATGAAGCCGGTGACCGGCTCGACGTCGTATTTGATGAGATCGATGCGGCCGGAGACCGGGGTCAGGCCCCAACGCTCGCCGACCAGCATGATCAGCAGCAGGCCCCACCAGAAGATCGGCATGGAATAGCCGGTCACCGACAGCCCCATCAGCGTCTGATCGTACCAGGAGCCGCGCCGGCTCGCCGCGACGACCCCCATCGGCACGCCGAGCACGATGGCGAACAGCATGGCCGAGACGGACAGCTCGATCGTTGCCGGAAACAGCGTGAAGAACTCGTCCAGAACCTTGTTGCTGGTCGACGAGCGACGTGCCGAAGTCGCCGTGCAGCAGGCCGGTGGCATAGGTCAGGAACTGCCGCCAGATCGGCTGGTCCAGGCCGAGCTGGTGCCGGAACATGGCGAGCCGTTCGGGCGAGATGCCATGTTCGCCGGTGCGGACTTCCACGGGGTCGCCCGGCACGAGGCGGATCGCCACGAAGGTCAGGAAGATCAGCGCGATGAAGGTCGGGATCGTGAGCCCGATGCGCGTTGCAAGGTAACGAAGCATCGGAGCGATCGTCCGGAAGGGGCCGGGCGCGGTGCGCCCGGCCAGGGATCGCGATGCCTACTTCACGTCGACGCCGTCGAACTGGAATCGCCCGAGCGGGCTGATCTTGAAGTCCACCACCGTCTTGCGGACCGGCACGTAGACGATCGAGTGGGCGATATCGAACTGCGGCGCGTCGTCGTGCGAGATCACCTGCATGTGCTGGTAGAGCTTGGCGCGTTCGGCGGTGTCGGAGGTGACGCGCGCCTTCTCGAGATCGGCGTCGAAATCCTTGTTGCACCATTTGGACAGGTTCTGGCCGCCGTCGCGCGCCGCCGCGCAGCCGAGCAGGAAGAAGAAGTTGTCCGGGTCGCCGTTGTCGCCGGTCCAGCCGAGCTGGCCCATCATGTGCTCGCCGTTCTGCAGGCGCTTGCGGTACTCGCCCCACTCGTAGGTGACGAGCTTGGCGTTGAGGCCGACCTTGGCGAGGTCGGACTGCATCATCTCGGCGACGCGCTTGGCGTTCGGGTTGTAGGGCCGCTGCACCGGCATGTACCAGAGGTCGACGTCGAGCGGCGTCTTGACGCCGGCGGCGTCGAGCATCGACTTCGCCTTGGCCGGATCGAAGGGATAGTCGACGACGTCGTTGTTGTAGCCGAGCAGCGTCGGCGGGATCAGGTTCTTGGCCGGCTGCCCGGCGGCCTGGTAGACCTCCTTGATGATGGCGGCCTTGTCGATCGCCATGCTGATCGCCTGGCGGACCTCCTTCTTGTCGAAGGGCGGCTTCTTCACGTTGAACGCGAGATAGCCGATGTTCAGGCCCGGCTGGGACATGCACGTCGAGGTCGGGATCCTTCTGCAGCTCGGGCAGGTCGGCCGGCCGCGGATAGGGCGCAACCTGGCACTCGCCGGTCTTCAGCTTGGAGACGCGTGCCGTCGCATCCGGGCGTGATGGCGTAGACGAGGTCGTCGATGGCCGGCTTGCCGCCCCAGTAGTTCGGGTTGCGCCTTGAAGCGGATCACCGCGTCCTTCTGGTACGACACGAAGGTGAACGGACCGGTGCCGACGGGGACCTGGTCGAACTGCTCGGGCTTGCCCTTCTTCATCAGGAAGTCGGCGTACTCGGCCGACTGGATGGTGCCGAAATCCATGGCGAGATTGGCCAGGATCGCCACGTTCGGCTCGTTCAAGCGTGAGAACGACCGTGTGAATCGTCCTTCTTGTCCCAGCTCTTCACGAGCGTGGGCATGTCCATGTCGGAGTAATAGTCGAACTTGCCGCCCGAGACCTTGTTGTAGGGGTTCTTCTCGTCGTACTGCCGGTCGAACGAGAAGATGCACGTCGTCCGCGTTGAAGTCGCGCGTCGGCTTCCACTCCTTGGTCGCGTGGAACTTCACGCCTTTGCGGAGGTGGAAGGTGATCGTCTTGCCGTCCTCGCTCATCGTCCCAGCTTTCGGCGAGGCCGGGCTTCAGCTTGGTCGAGCCGCGCTCGAACTCGATCAACTGGTCGAAGGCGGGGCGGGCAGCGTCGAGGCTCGTGCCGGTGGTGTTCATCGCCGGCGTGAAGTTCTCCGGCGAGCCTTCCGAGCAGAACACGAGCGTTTTGGCCGACGCCGCCGTCGAGCCGAGCAGGAGGGCCGCAAGACCCGAGACCGGCGCCAAGACGGATGAGGTTCATCGGTTTCATAAAGTGCCCTTCTCACCACGGAGCCCGAGAAACCGGACCAGTCCGGCTGTCGCCGCGAAACCAGAACCGATCGACCACCGCATCGAAGCGCCTTTCGTCACGTGGTGCAACAGCGATGACGTGCCCGTCCCGCGGCGATGGCCCGGTGTCGCGGCACGGATCGCGACCGACTAAGCAGGCCAGTCTCACGCACTCGATTACCGTTCACATCAAAGTGATTTGCATACGCATAGATCTATGACACACTATGTCCTACCAACACTATTTGGAGGAACGCATGCGTGCTCTTGTCGGAACTACCTTCGCCGCGCGCTTTGCTCGCTGGCGGTGCCATCCTGACTGCCGCGCCTGTTTTCGCCGGCTTTGACGAAGCTGGGGAGAATTCGTTCTGGACGCATCAGTCCGTGAGCGCGCGCCCGTCAGCGAAGCTCGCGGAAGCGCGCAGCGGAACTCGCAGTACGGGCGACCTACGGTCAGCCGGCCGCTGCGGCTCCAGCCGCTGCTCCAGAAGGACCCGCAGTATTTCTACCACGCGATGGGAACGATGAGCACGCAGTGAGCGCTCTCGAGACGATGCCTCGCGGTGATCGAAGCCGGCAACGTGTAGCCTCGATACCGCAAGGTCAGCGAAACTGGCGGCGAAATCGTCCTTCGCCGCCAGTTCAGTGTTGTGCGGGTCCCGCTGGCTCTGTAATCATTCCAGGCATGCACCATGCGGACCCGCACGCCATCATCATGGGGAATATGGTCCAAGCGAGCCGCAAGTGGCGGAAGCTCGCGCAATTGGCGTTGGCTGCCCACGGCATTTCGCAGGCCGCGCAGTCTGCGCTCGTCTGGGCCCATCGGCTCGGTGGCGGAACACGCCAGATTTCGCTGGCCGGCTATGTCGGGATCGAAGGGACCTCGCTGGTTCGCCTGCTTGACGAATTGAGCGCCGCTGGACTTGATCGTCCGCAAGGACGATCTGAACGACCGGCGAGCGAAAACCATTGGCTGACGTCCGGAAGGCGAGCATCTGGCCGAGCAGATCGAGACCGTCCTCGCGACCTTGCGAGACCGTGTTCTCGAGGGCGTCGCGACCGTCCGACATCGATGCCGCCCTTCGGATCTGCAATTCGGTCGATCGGCGCCGCCGAAGCTCATGTGCAGCGGATCGTCCCCCCAGGCCTCGCGGCTCCTCGTCGAAGATATCCCGATCGAGGCCACCGGACTGTGCAAGGACGATGACGTTTCGGACGTGCCGTCGCCGAGTATCGCCGCTCGAATTCAAGCGGCGTTCGGATCCCGTAGGCCTGCTCCTACGGCCGAATGAGCCGTCCACGCTGCATGGCTAGCGAGGCTGCCGAGATCGCGCGCGCAGGTGGCTTTAACTGCTCCGCCCCGCCCATATCTGATCCGTGGTACTCCGGCGAAAGAACTCTCAGTGAACACGATCGCGACCGGTGTCTGGCCACGGCGCAGGAACGTGATCCTCGATTGGCTGGTCCGCGAAACTGCGGGCCAGCCCTATGTCGACGATATCCTCGTCGAACTCTGCGAGCGACTTCGGCACGGCGGCGTGCCGGTGGCTCGCGCCAATCTGATCGTGCGCACCAATCACCCGCAGTGGCTCGGGGCCCGCATGCTCTGGCGACCGGGTCTGACGAAGGCCGAGCTGCGGCGCACCGAATATGAGGGCCTCGACCGCGACGTCTTCCTGAAGAGCCCCGTCAAGGCCATTCTCGACGGCGCCGCCGAGGTCCGGGCGCCGCCTTCACGCGACACAGGCCGCGCGGACGACCCGTTTCCGCTCTTCGGCGAGCTGCGCGAGCAAGGGCTGACCGACTACGTCATCTGGCCGCTGCAGTTCACGCGCGGGCAGCGGCATGTGCTCAGCTTCGCCTCCGACGCGCCGGAAGGGTTTTCGGACCACGACATCAGCCTGCTCGCCGATCTCCTGCCGGCCTTCACGCTGGTGACCGAGATCCGGCTGCGAAACCGGCTGGCCCGCACGTTTCTCGAAACCTATGTCGGGCCGCATGCCAGCGAGCAGATCCTGGCCGGCGCGACGCGGCGGGGCAGCGGCGTGACGGTCAGCGCCGTGATCGTCATTTACGACCTGCGCGGTTTCACGGCGATTTCCGAGCACTGGCCGCGCGACGACGTGATCGCCATGCTGAACGACTATTTCGACGCGATCTCGGACCCGGTCGAGCGGCACGGCGGCGAGATCCTGAAGTTCATGGGCGACGGACTGCTGGCTATCTTTCCGCTCGACACGGCCGAACGCCTGCGCCGAGGCGTTGCATGCCGTCACCGAGGGCCGCGCCGCCATGACAGAGCTGAACGCCAAGCGCACCGGCCAGGGACTGGAGCCGCTTGGCTACGGCGTCGGCGTGCATCTCGGTGACGTCATGTACGGCAACATCGGCTCGCGTGCGCGGCTCGACTTCACGGTGATCGGGCCGGCGGTCAACGTCGCCTCCCGCCTCGAAACCCTCACCAAGACGGTCGAGCGTCCCATTCTGATGTCCGGTGCGTTTGTCCGGCAGGCAGACGGCGGACCACAGTTCGAGCCGCTCGGGGCTCTCGCGCTTCCGGGCGTGGAGGGGCTGACAGAAGTCTACGCGCTGCGTGCCGGATCTTCAGATTAGTATTCGGCCACAGTGCCTCATGCAAACACGGAGTTCGCGCGAGAGACCAAGCGGAAACACGGCGGGACTACACCGATTTCGGGCCGAAAGGACGCCCTCTATTTAAGAGGAAATCGATATGCTCCGCTTCATTGCCAATCGCAAAGCAGTCTCTGCTTTGGCCTCCCTCGCCGTTCTCGCCGGCACGGTCACCGCATCCACCCAAGCCAACGCCTGGTCCGGCGGACACGGCTGGGGCGGGCCCGGCTGGGGCGGTCCCGGCTGGGGACACCACTACTATCGGCCCTATGGTGGCCTGGGCTTCGGCGGCGCCGCACTCGCCGGTGGGCTGGTGCTCGGCGCCCTCGCGGCCAATGCCGCGGCAGCCGCGGCCGCTGCTCCGCCACCACCCCCGCCGCCGGCTGCTTTGCCGGCGAATTGCAAGTTGCAGCCCAAGCGAATGGTCGACCCCTACGGCAACAAGTATTTCACCCAGGTTCAGGTCTGTCAGTAGAGGAACGTGCGGTCCGTTGGGTGCGCGGCCACATAAAGATTTGTTTATATCTTTATTGCGTGCCTTTCGGAGCGGTGGTATCAGCGGCGACCGCATCCGAAAGGCCAGCTGAATGACAGTCGCTCTCGCCACAGCCGAACATGATTGCGCCATCGCCGACATCCGGCTGGCGGATTGGGGACGCAAGGAACTCGCGATCGCCGAGACCGAGATGCCGGGGCTGATGGCCGTTCGCAAGGAATTCGGCCCGAGCCAGCCGCTCAAGGGCGCCCGCATCGCCGGCTCGCTTCACATGACGATCCAGACGGGCGTGCTGATCGAAACCTTGAAGGCGCTCGGCGCCGACGTTCGCTGGGCCTCCTGCAATATCTATTCGACGCAGGACCATGCCGCCGCGGCGATTGCTGCGACAGGGACCCCCGTCTTTGCAATCAAGGGCGAAAGCCTCGTCGACTATTGGGACTACACCCACCGCATCTTCGAATGGGCTGACGGCGGCACGCCGAACATGATCCTCGACGACGGCGGCGACGCCACTTTGCTGATCCACCTCGGCATTCGCGCCGAAGGTGGCGACACGGCCTTCCTCGACAAGGCGACCAACGAGGAAGAGGAAGTCCTCTTTGCCGCCATCAAGAAGCGTCTCGCCTCGAACCACGGTTGGTACGGCAAGGTCGGCAAGGCCATCAAGGGCGTCACCGAAGAAACCACGACGGGCGTGCATCGCCTCTACATCATGGCCAAGGAAGGCAAGCTGCTGTTCCCGGCCATCAACGTGAACGACTCGGTCACCAAGTCCAAGTTCGACAACCTCTACGGCTGCCGCGAGTCGCTGGTCGACGGGATCCGCCGCGGCACCGATGTGATGATGGCCGGCAAGGTCGCGATGGTGGCCGGCTTCGGCGACGTCGGCAAGGGTTCGGCCGCTTCGCTGCGCAATGCGGGCTGCCGCGTTATGGTGTCGGAGGTCGACCCCATCTGCGCCCTCCAGGCTGCCATGGAAGGCTATGAGGTCGTGACGATGGAGAATGCGGCTCCGCGCGCCGATATCTTCGTGACCGCGACCGGCAACATCGACGTGATCACCCTCGATCACATGCGTTCGATGAAGGACCGGGCGATCGTCTGCAATATCGGCCACTTCGATTCCGAGATCCAGGTTGCGGCGCTCAAGAACTTCAAGTGGCATAACGTCAAACCACAGGTCGACGAAGTCGAGTTCGCAGACGGCAAGCGTATTATCCTCCTGTCGGAGGGACGTTTGGTGAACCTCGGCAACGCGACGGGTCACCCCTCGTTCGTGATGTCGGCTTCCTTCACCAACCAGACGCTCGCCCAGATCGAGCTTTGGACCAAGCCCGGCCACTACGAGAAGAAGGTCTACACGCTGCCCAAGCATCTCGACGAGAAGGTTGCGGCGCTCCACCTCGACAAGATCGGCGTGCAGCTGACCGCCCTCTCGGACGCGCAATCCACTTATCTGGGCGTGCCGCAGGCCGGGCCATTCAAGCCTGAGCATTACCGCTATTGATGTCAGCCGCTTAAACGCGACCGTTGCCCAAACGACACCCCCGCCCGAGACCATCGGGCGGGGGTGTTTCATTTCGGGGCGGACTCTTTCGGACCGGCGGGGCTCGGGGCTAAAGTTCGCTGATTCGGTGGGGCGTGGCGGCGCCGCCGACGGATCGGAGCGCGAAGACGCCCCGGCCGACAGGGGCGAAGAACAGAATGGGGTTGCGACGGTGGCAGGTCGAAACAAGGCGTTGCGGACCTCGCGGCAGCGCCATTGATTGGGCGATTCAACCGATAGCATTGACCAGTCCGTTTCACGCGGCGCGGATGGCGTTGTCGGGATGCGCCGGCTTTTCTGTCTCCACCGGTCGCGCGGCCGCGGAGACGATCGGCGACCTGTCCACGCAGACGATGAGCCAGCACGGTCCGATCGTCGGCGCTGCGATCATCTCGGGCCTTGTGCTTTTCTCGACCGTCACCGCGCTCTGGCATCTGTTCGGACGTCGGGCGTGGACCGAGCGCGAGCAGAAGATCGGCGCCGAACTCGCGAACGTTCGCGCCAAGCTCGATCGTGCACAGATCTTCCTGGCCGCTGAGCCGCAGATCGTCGTCGCTTGGCAGTCCGCAAGCAGCGAGCCTGACATCGAGGGCGACCTGTCGCTCGTCACCGACGCGCCCCTGCCCCGCCGGATCCTGGGCTTCGGCTCCTGGCTGCCCCCGGATTCGGCGCAGGCTCTCGATCAGGCCGTCGATCGTCTGCGGGTGCGCGGCGAGGCGTTTCGCATGCCGGTCGCCACGACGGCCGGCCGGCACCTTGAAATCGACGGTCGTCCGATCGGCGCACGGGCGGTGCTCCGCATCCGCGACGTCTCCGGCGATCGGCTCGAGCTCACCCGGCTGCGCGACCAGCACGGCCGCGTCATGAAGGAACTCGATGGCCTCCGGCAAATGCTTGACGCCATCCCGGACCCCGTGTGGGCGCGCGACACGAGCGGTCGCCTGAGCTGGGTCAACGCGGCTTATGCTCGGGCGGTCGAGGCGCGTGACAACGACGACGCAGTCGTCCGCAACGCCGAGTTGCTCGACGAGCCGGCACGGCGAACTGCGGACGCGGCTCGCCGTCATGGCACAGTGTGGCGCGCCCGTGCGGCCGCGATTGTCGCCGGCGAACGGCACATGCTGAACGTCATCGACCTGCCCACGGCCGCGGGCTCGACGGGCATTGCCATCGACTTGTCGGAACTCGAGGCGGCGCGGACCGCCCTCACGCAGCAGGCCGCCTCGCACGCACAGGTGCTGGACCGCCTGTCGACCGCCGTCGCGATCTTCGATCGGCGCAAGCGGCTCGTGTTCCATAACGCCGCCTACAGGGCGATGTGGTCGCTCAGCCCGGCCTTTCTCGACACCAACCCGCAAGATGGCGAGATCCTGGATCGCTTGCGTGCCGAGCGCCACATTCCGGAGCAAGCGGACTTTCGAGCCTGGAAAGCCAGTCTGCTCAACGCTTACCGTTCACTCGAGACGAGCGAGCAGACCTGGTACCTGCCCGATGGGCGACGCCTGCGCGTGGTGACCTGCCCCAACGTAGATGGCGGCCTGATCTACCTCTACGACGACACCACCGAGCGGTATCAACTCGAATCGAAGTTCAACGGCCTGATCCGCGTCCAGGGCGAAACCTTGGATACGCTGCGCGAAGGCGTAGCGGTGTTCGGCACGGACGGGCGGCTGACGCTGTCGAACCCGGCCTTCCTGTCCATGTGGCGTCTCGACCAGGCGACATTGGCCGAACGGCCGCATTTCGACGAGATCGCGCAGCTTTGCCGGGCTCTCTGCCAGGAACCGGAAGACTTCACGAGTCTGCGTGCGGCGATCGCGGGCCTCGGCGATGAACGCCGGAACTTCCGTGTCCGGATCGCCCGCCGCGACGGGTCGATTGTGGACGGCGCGATCGCGCCTCTCCCCGATGGCGCGACGCTGATCACCTTCACCGACGTCACCGATACCGTAAACTTCGAGCAGGCGCTCACCGAACGGAACCAGGCGCTGATCGACGCGGAACAGCTGCGCAACGATTTCGTCCACCATGTCTCGTACGAACTGCGCTCGCCGCTGACCAACATCATCGGCTTCATCCAGCTGCTCGGCGACGGCGCCGTGGGCGACCTCAACGACAAGCAGCGGGAATATACGGGGTACATCCTCAAGTCCTCGGCCGCGCTGCTCGCCATCATCAACGACATTCTCGATCTCGCCACCATCGACATGGATGCGATGGAACTGTCGATCGGAGAGGTCGGGATCGAACAGATCATGCGGGACGCGGCCGCTGGTGTGCAGGATCGCGTCAACGACAGCGGCGTCGCGTTGAACCTCGTCGCCCGTGATGACGTCGGCGCTTTCCGGGCCGACGGGAAGCGCGTGCGGCAGATCCTGTTCAATCTCCTGTCGAACGCCATCGGCTTCTCGAAGCCGGGCCAGCAAGTCACACTCGCGGCCATGCGGCGGGACGACAAGGTCATTTTCAAGGTTACGGACCAGGGCCGCGGCATTCCTCTGGACACACTGAATCAGGTGTTCGACCGTTTCCGGACCGATACCGCCGGCACCCGTCACCGAGGGGTCGGTCTCGGCCTGTCCATCGTCCGCTCTCTGATGGAACTGCACGGCGGCGAGGTGCTGATCGACTCCGCCGTCGGCGAAGGCACCGTGGTGACCTGCATCTTCCCGGACCGCGTGGAAGCAAAGGCCTTGTCAGCCGGGGAGTAGCCGCCTCGCCAAGCGGACTGCTACTCTGGATTCTCCATGCTGAACGCCTCGGCGGACTCGTCATAGGCGAACAGCTCGCCGTAGCGGCCCCACATGATCGCGGTGCGCAGCGTCCGCTCGGCATAATCCTCGGACATGTAGTCTTCGAGTTCCTCGCGAAAGCGCGACGCGGGCGCCGTGTGCGACGGCCGCTCGTCGAGCACGCGCCTGATGCGCGCCGCCAGAGGGACGTAGGCCAGCAGGTGATCGCCGAACAGCTTCTTGCGGCTGTCGACCGTGGCGTCAGCGAACCGTCGGCCCGCGCCGGTCAGCTTGATGTCGCCCTCCTCAAGTTCGGCGAACCGCAGCAGTTGCAGCGTTTCGGCAATCGGAAACAGCTCGTCGATCTCGAGCTGCAGCGAGTCGGCGAGATGCGGCAGGTCCGCCTTGCCATTGTAGGGAGAGGCCGCGACCTCCTCGAGCAGACCGGCGATGGAGTTGGTCGAGACCCGCGGCAGCACCATGCCGATGCCGGTGCCCGGGAACAGCCCGTCCCGCCCCGGCTGTCGTGGCGCAGTACGACGCGTCATCAGCGCATAAATGTCGTCGACCATCTGGCGGAAAGCCGGATCGAGCCGGTCGCGCGGATGTGGGAAAGTCACCCGGATTTCGGACGCGATCCGGCCCGGGTGCGACGACAGCACCAGAATGCGGTCGCACATCAGCACCGCTTCCTCGATGTTGTGCGTCACCATCAGGATGGTCTTGATCGGCATCCGCCCTTCGGTCCAGAGCTCGATCAGGTCCGAGCGCAACGTCTCGGCGGTGAGCACGTCGAGCGCCGAAAACGGCTCGTCCATCAGCAGGATGTTGGGATGCACGACGACGGCCCGCGCGAACCCGACGCGCTGGCGCATGCCACCGGACAACTCCTTGGGATAGGCGGATTCGAACCCGTCGAGGCCGATCAGGTCGATGGCCGCAAGCGCGCGCTGGCGAGCCTCGGCCGCCGGCACCTTGAGCGCCTTGAGGCCGATCTCGACGTTCTCGAGCACTGAGAGCCAGGGGAACAATGCGAAGCTCTGGAACACCATCGCAACGCCGTCGGCCGGCCCTTGGAGCGTCTCGCCCTGGTAGATGACCTCGCCGCTCGAGGGCCGGATCAGGCCCGACACGATCCGCAACAGCGTGGACTTGCCGCAACCCGAGCGACCGAGCAGGCCGACGATCTCGCCCTCGTTCAGGATGGTGGACATGCCTTCGAGCACCGGCGGGCCGTCCTGGTCGTCGCCCGACCCGCGATAACGTTGCGTGACATTGCGGACTTCGAGCAGGGGTTTGACCCGATCGAGCATGGCGTGCCCCCTCAGTTGATACGAAGCCGCCGCTCGGCGTAACCGAACAGCGGTCGCCACAGCAGCCGGTTGAACATGATGACGAAGACGGACATGACCGCGACCCCGAGCACGATGCGGGGGAAATCGCCGTTCTCCGTCGCCTGGGCGATATAGGCACCGATGCCGTGCGCCGCGACCCTGTCGTCGCCCCAGCGAACGTATTCAGCGACGATGGCGGCGTTCCATGACCCTCCCGAGGCGGTGAGCGCGCCGGTCACGTAATAGGGGAAAATTCCGGGCAGCATCACGTTGCGCCACCAGGACCAGCCGCTGATGCGGAAATTCGCCGCCGCTTCCTTCAGGTCATTGGGGAAGGCACTGGCACCGGCGATCACGTTGAACACGATGTACCACTGCGTGCCGAAGATGATCAGGAACGACAGCCAGATATCGGGCGAAAGCCGGAGCGCGAGGATACCGATCACGGCGATCGGAAACACAACGTTGGCCGGGAAGGCCGCGAGAAACTGGGCCAGCGGCTGCACGCGCTCGGCGATCTTCGGGCGGAGCCCGATCCAAACCCCGACCGGAACCCAGAACAGAGAAGCCAGAAACAACAGCACCACCACACGCACCATGGTGAGCATCGTCAGACCCATGGTGAGCAGCAGGTCACGCCAGGAGAGCGCCGCTCCGACAAAGGCCGCGACCTCGTAGATGCAGTAGAGGGCGAGCAGGCCGACCACGGCAAACCACGCCAGGTCGATCGCGCGCGACACCTCACGCGAGGCCAAGCGCGTACCGCCCCAGCGTGGCAGGTCGATACGCAGACTGGTGAACCAGTCGAACGCATCGCGCACCGGGTCGAAGGTCCGGCGCAGCCAACGCGTGCGCTGAAACAGCGCCAGCATCCATGGCCGGTCACCCTTCTGCGAGGCGGACAATTCCACGCGAAACTTGTCCGCGAAGGCGACGATCGGCCGAAAGATCAGTTGGTCGTAGAGCAGGATCACGACCAGCACGGCGAGGACGGCCATCAGCACGCAATCCACCCGGCGCTGGTCAATCGCGACCGCCAGGTAGGAGCCGATCCCGGGCAGCTTGATGGTGGTGTTGCCGACCGCGATCGCTTCCGACGCCACGACGAAGAACCAGCCGCCCGACATCGACATCATGGCATTCCAGACGAGGCCGGGCACCGCGAAGGGCGTCTCGAACTGCCAGAATCGCTGCCACGGCGAAAGCCGGAAGGCTTCGGCGACTTCCTCCAGGTCGCGAGGAACGGTGCGCAGCGACTGGTAGAACGAGAAGGCCATGTTCCAGGCCTGGCTGGTGAATATGGCGAACACGGCCGCACATTCCGCGCCGAGCTCGCTGCCGGGGAACAAGCGAAGGAAGAAGGTGACGGTGAAGCTGAGGAAGCCGAGAATCGGCACCGATTGCAGCACATCGAGCAGCGGAATCAGCACGACTTCGGCGCGCCGGCTCTTGGCAGCGATCGTAGCGTAGCCCAGCGTGAACAGGATCGACGCGCCCATGGCGGCGAACATGCGCAATGTGGTGCGAAGCGCGTAGTAGGGGAGATAAACGTAGCCGAGGTCGACCGTCGCGGCGTCGGACACCGGCAGCGGCGCCAGCATCCCGCGCGAGCCGTGCACGACCAGAACGAAGAGACCGAAGATCAGCGAAAGGGCGACAACATCCCATTGGTTGGGGAGCGTGCGCCGGCCAAGGGAGGTGAACGCAACGAACTTTGTGGCCATCGAGCCTCGGCGAGCACGGCAAACGGGCTGTCGGGCCCTGGCTTACGCATGTTCCACCGAGGTGACAATCGCGTGACGCGGCGGGCCGGGCCGACACGCCGTTCCTGCACATCGCCGCAATCGGAGTGATGTCGAGCGCAGGTCCAGAGACGGAACGGGCCTGGGCTCCCTCGTCTTCAGTCCATGTTCTCCTTCACCTTTTCGACCAGCTGCTTCAGCGTGAACGGCTTCGGCAGGAAGGCGAAAGTCCTGCCCTTCCGGCAGATTGCGCTCGAAGGCGTCCTCGGCATAGCCCGAGACGAAGATCACCTTCGACAGTGATGCCGCGCTTGCGCAGTTCGCCGAGCATGGTCGGGCCGTCCATCTCCGGCATCACCACGTCGGACACGATGAGGTCGATCGTGCTGATCGCTTTCTTCGACCACCTGCAGCGCCTCGACCCCGGAGCCGGCCTCCAGCACCGTGTAGCCGCGCGAGCGCGAGCGCGCGGGCGCCGAAAGCGCGCACCGCCTCCTCGTCCTCGACCAGCAGGATGGTGCCGCTGCCGGTGAGGTCGGCGCCGACCGCCTTGGCGGGCTCCTTCTTGGCGGCCTCTTCCACCAGTCCTGCGGCTCGGCTTGTGGCGCGGCAGCAGGATCCGGAACGTGGTGCCCGACCCCGACCGTGCTGTCGCAGAACACGAAGCCGCCGGTCTGCTTGATGATGCCGTAGACCATCGACAGGCCCGAGGCCGGTGCCCTTGCCGACCTCCTTGGTGGTGAAGAAGGGCTCGAAGATCTTGGGCAGCACGTCGGGCGGAATGCCCTGCCCGTTGTCCTCGATCTCGATCATCACGAAGTCGCCAGGCGGCCATCGACGCCTCGCTGAACTGCTGCGCCTCGTCGGCGCCGACGTTGCGGGTCCGCACGATGATCCGGCCGCCCTCCGGCATGGCGTCGCGGGCGTTGACCACGAGGTTGATGACGACCTGCTCCAACTGGTTGAGGTCGGCCTTGACCAGCCACAGGTCGCGGCCGTGGCGCACGTCGATCTCGATCTTCTCGCCGACCAGGCGACGCATCATGTTCTGCAGTTCGGTGAGCACGTCGGCGAGCTGCAGCACCTCGGGCCGCAGCGTCTGGCGGCGCGAGAAGGCGAGCAGCTGCCGCACCAGGCCGGCGGCCCGGTTGGCGTTCTGCTTGATCTGCATGATGTCCTGGAACGCCGGATCGGTCGGCCGGTGGTTCGCGAGCAGCAGGTCGGAATAGCCGAGGATGGCGGTCAGCACGTTGTTGAAGTCGTGCGCGACGCCGCCCGCGAGCTGGCCGACGGCCTGCATCTTCTGCGCCTGGGCGAAGCTCTCCTGCAGCGTGCGCTGCTCGGTGGTGTCGAGCACGAAGAGATGCGCGCTCGAGCTCCTCGCCGCTCACCTCCTCGGCCGGAGACGAAGAAGCGCGCGGCGCGGTTGCCCGGCCCGTTCAGGCTGGCGTCGACCGGCGCGACGTCGGTATGGCCCGCGATCGCGGCCGCGATCGCCGCCTGCAGCGCGGCGCGGTCGCGTTCGACGACGCCCGCCAAGATGGAGCGGGCCGGCCCCGTCCTTGCCGCGCAGCCGCTCGCCGAAGAGCTTGGCGAAGGCCGCGTTGGAGCGGATCACCGTGCCGGACGCGTCGACGGAGGCGATCGCCATCGGGGTCGTGTTGAACAGGCGGGCGAAGCGCACCTCGGCGGCCCGCAGGTCATCCGCCGGCTCCTCGCCGGCGCGCGCGGTTGATGACGAGCGTGCGGGAAGGGCCCGGGATGCGGTCCTGCGAAAAGGCGATGCGGTGCAGCAGCCGCACCGGCAGGCTCTGGCCGTTGCGCCGCTTCATGTCGATGTCGAACTGCTCGGTCTTGACGTCGCCCGGCCCGCCCGACACAGGCCATCAGCATCGAGGCGCCGTCGCCCGCGACGATGTCGGCGAGGTAGAGGCCGCCCGAGCCCGACCTGCGCCAGGTCGTAGTCGAGCCAGCTCGCCAGCGTGGCGTTCATGTAGGAGATGCGGCCGTCCGGCTCGGCCGAGAAGAAGCCCGCCGGCGCATGGTCGAGGTAGTCGATGGCGTGCTGCAGCTCCTGGAAGACGTTCTCGTGCCGCTCGCGCTCGCGCGTGACGTCCGCCACGGTCCACAGGGTTGCCCGCTTGGCCCCGGCCCAGGCGATCGGGCGCACGCGGACGCGGTACCAGCCGACGGCCGAGTCGCCGGTCAGCGACGGCGACATGCGCAGTTCCTCGGCCCCGCGCTTCTGCTCGCGCGCCGCCTGGGCGAGGCGGTAGATGGCCTCCGACACGTCGGGCGAGCCCGGAGAACAGCCGCTCGACGCCGCGCAGCGTGCTGCCGTCGCGGCTGCCGGCGAGGCTCAGTAGGCCTCGTTGGCGTAGACGATCTGGCTGTCGCCCTCGGTGACCAGCAGCCCTTCCGGCGACGTGTCGGCGATCAGCTTGGTGAGGTCGTTGCGTGCGCCTGCCCGGCCAGCTGCAGGAAGCCGACCGCAAAGAAGAACAGCGCGACCAGACCCGACGAAGGCGAGCAGCGCCAGCAGGCCGAGCGTCAGCCGTCGCGGCCTGGTCCTGCGGCAGCAGCGAATAGGAGGCGGCGGCCGCGACGAGGCACGACCGCCAGCGCACGACGAGGCCTGGGCTGCCGGTCCGGTCGGTGCGGTCGACGGCCGCGAGAGGTGGCTCAGTCATGGGCGTCGGCGACGGAGTCCGATCGGCTTGGACGCACATGAGCCATCATGGACGAAATGCGGCTCAGCTCCCTAGTTGTTCAGTCGGTGCGGTTCGGCGTGGTCATCCACAGACGACACTGTGGAGCGACGGCGTTAACCAATGATTAACCCTGTTGGAATGCGGCCCGGCAGCCGTGTTACGATTGCGACGCTTCAGTTGCGTATGTGGGAAAGGCGTAGGCCTGATGCAAGTCTTCGGCGACCTGTTTGCGAACAGCAAGCTCTTGGCCGTGATTATCATCGTCGTCGTGCTGGCTGCGGTCGTCGGCCTCGGCGCTGATTGTGTACGGGCTGTCTCGGCCGCCGGCTGAGTACCGTCGGAGCGGCAGTCGGACGCGGCAGCCGCGCCTCGGGCGTGGTCGACGCCTTCGATCTCGATCGCCAGCGCCAGCTCGTCATCGTGCGGCGCGACAACGTCGAGCATCTGCTCATGATCGGCGGCCCGAACGACCTCGTGATCGAAACGCCATCGTTCGCGCCGCGGCGCAAGCGCGCCGGCGGCGGGCCTGGTGCGCGACAAGGAGCCGGCGCCGCCGGCCATTCCCGCGTCCGCCGCCGCCTCGCGACCGCTCCGCCGCCGGCACCGGCCCCCGCAGGCGGTGCCGACAGGCGCGCGGCGGCCGGTGGCTCCCGCGGCGAACGATGCGGGCGCAGCGCCAGCGAGTCGCTTCCGCCGCGGATCGACCGGCCGCCGAGCCGCGGACAGCCGCCCTCGCGCCGCGGCCTCCGAGCCCGGCGCCGCTCTCGCCGCGGCCCCTCCCGACGCTGCCTCCGCGTCCGCCGCTTTCGGCGGCCGGTCAGAATCGCCGCGAACCCGCGCGAGACCCGTCGTTTCCGCTAGCCGCCGGCGCTGGCCAGCCAATGCCGGCGCCGTCACCGACTCCGACGCGCCAGCCGTCCTCGCCGCGGCGCCCCTCCGCGAGGCCCTGAGCCGAAGCGCGCGGAGGAGTCGGAACGCGGCCGCGTCGCCGTCGGAGCCCGAGGTCAAGATCGAAGGGAGCAGCACGTCGGAGGCGCCCGAGCCGACCGTCGTCAAGGATGTGCCCGCCGCCCCGAAGCTTCGGCCCGATCCCAGGCCCGAAATCGGCGCCCGTTCCGCGCGTCACACCGCCAGCGCCGCTGCGCGTGCCGCCGGTCGTAGCGGCCCCTGCTCCTGCTCCGGTCAAGGCGCCCGTTCCCGTCCCGTCGCTCGATGCCTTGGAGTCGCTCGAAGAAGAGATGGCCAAGCTGCTCGGCCGCCCGGTCCCACCGGCCGAAAAGCAGTAGACCGCCCGCGAAGGCGGTGGGATGCTTCGTTGCTGGTCGGCCGCGCCGCCGACAGGTCAGAGCGCGTTGCTCGGAGGGCTGCGAGACCCGCACTTCAAAGTGCGACCCGTGCGGCCCTAGATGGGCCGCGGTTCAGTCGTCGCGATAGATCCGCTCGCGACGCTCGTGCCGCTCCTGCGCCTCGACCGATAGAGTCGCGATCGGCCGCGCGTCGAGACGGCGAAGCGCGATCGGGTCGCCGGTCTCCTCGCAATAGCCGTAGGTGCCGTCGTCGATGCGGCCGAGGGCAGCATCGATCTTGGCGATGAGCTTGCGCTGTCGGTCTCGCGCCCGGAGTTCGATCGAGCGATCGGTTTCGGACGATGCGCGGTCGGCAAAGTCGGGGTGGTTCTCGTTTTCGCTCTGCAAGGCCGCGAGTGTATCACGGCTCTCACGCAGGATTTCCTCTTTCCAGGACAGAAGCTTGCGCCGGAAATAGTCCCGGTGGCGTTCGTTCATGAACACTTCGTCATCGGACGGCCGGTAGCCTTGTTCCATGGCAATCGCCCACATTGCTGGTCTTACCCCCCGGTTGGGTTGGCGGCTGATGGCCGCCCTTATAGGGACGCTTCGGCTGCCACACAATTGCGCGTTATCTTATGATCATTGCACGCATAAGACGCGCGGCAGATTTGCCGCAGCTGAACCGCCAGAGCGTCGCAAGCCCTCTCGACAGCACTGCGTCGTAAGGCATAAGTCGACTAAATGGGAGGATGATGATGACCAGCACAAATGACGACCGCAAACCGGGATTTGCCACGCTTGCCATTCACGCCGGAGCGGCTCCGGACAAGAGCACCGGCGCGCGCGTGACGCCGATCTACCAGACGGCGTCCTATGTCTTCGAGGACGCCGACCACGCTGCCGCACTGTTCGGCCTGCAGGCGTTCGGCAACATCTACACGCGCATCATGAACCCGACCAATGCGGTGCTCGAGGAGCGCATCGCCACGCTCGAAGGCGGCACGGCTGCGCTCGCGGTGGCGTCAGGGCACGCCGCCCAGCAGGTCGTGTTTCATGCGCTTCTCAGCCCTGGCGACGAGTTCGTGGCGTCGAAGAAGCTTTATGGTGGCTCGATCAACCAGTTCACCCACGCCTTCAAGAAGTTCGGCTGGGAGGTGCGTTGGGCCGACCCGGATGATCTCTCGACCTTCGAGGCGGCGATCACGCCCAAGACAAAAGCCATCTTCATCGAGTCGATCGCCAATCCGGGTGGTTCGATCACCGACATCGCCGGCATCGCCATCATCGCAGCGCGTGCGCACGTGCCCCTGATCGTCGACAACACGCTCGCGACCCCCTATCTCGTGCGGCCGTTCGAGCATGGCGCCGACATCGTCGTCCACTCGGCGACCAAGTTCCTCGGCGGTCATGGCAATTCCATCGGCGGCCTGATCGTCGATGGCGGACGCTTCGACTGGCTGGCCGACGGCAAGTTTCCAAGCCTCTCCGAGCCGCGGCCGGAATACGGTGGCATGACGCTCGGCTCGACGTTCGGCAATTTCGCCTTCGCGATCGCCTGCCGCGTGCTCGGCCTGCGCGATCTCGGGCCCGTCGATGGCGCCGCTCAACGCCTTTCTGTTCCTGACCGGCATCGAAACGCTGCCGCTTGCGCATGCAGCGCCATTGCGACAATGCCAAAGCGGTTGCCAAATTCCTGTCCGGCCATCCCGCCGTCAAGTCGGTCAGCTATGCCGGGCTACCGGGCAGCCCCTACAACGCGCTTGCCGAACTCTATTGCCCCAAGGGGGCCGGCGCGGTCTTCACCTTCGGCCTGAAGGGCGGCTACGAGGCGGGGCTGGCTGTGGTCAAGAACCTGAAGCTGTTCTCGCACCTCGCCAACGTCGGCGACACACGCTCGCTGGTCATTCATCCGGCGTCGACCACGCACAGGCAGCTCACCGACGAACAGCGCACGCTTGCCGGCGCTGGACCGGAGATCGTCCGCCTGTCGATCGGGCTCGAGGACGTGGCCGACATCATCGCCGACCTCGATCAGGCGCTGGACGCCGCCTCGGCGGCGGCCGTCTAGGCCGCCAGCGCGCGTCGGTGGGCGACGGCGCCGACCAGTACCACCATGGCGAAAGCCTGGTGGGCCAGAGCGGCCCCGAGCGGTACGACCAGGAGGAGCGTGGTGATGCCGATCATCGCTTGCGCAGCGACAAGCAGCGCAAGCAGCCGCGCTCGACGGGCAGCAGCGCTGTCCGAGGCAGCAGTGCGAAGCTGGAGGGCGTGGCCGATCGCGCCGGCCAGCAGCAGATAGGCCACGGTGCGGTGCTGAAACTGCACCATCGCGACGTTCTCGAAGATGTTCCGCCAAGCTGGCCGAAGGAAGCCAAGTGCCGAGAGCGGCGGTGCCACGCCGCCGTCCATCAACGGCCAGGTGTTGAACACCAGCCCGGCTCGCAGCCCCGCCACCAGTGCGCCGAGACCGATCTGTACGAAGACCAGCGCGATCAGCGCGGTTGCGGCCGCACGGATCAAGCCTGCGCTGCGGCCCAGCAGATCGGCACTTCGACGGCCGAGGCCGCGTTCGATCCAGACCACGTAGGCAAGCGTCGCCGTCGCGAGCAGCAGGTGTGTCGCCAGGCTGTACTGCGACACCTCGGTGCGCTCGGTCAGTCCGGATTTCACCATCCACCAGCCGACCGCGCCCTGCAGCCCGACGAGCAGGAGCAGCGCGACGAGTTGCGGCTTCAATCGCGCCGGAAGTCGACCCGAAACCCAGAACACCGCGAGCGGCGCGGCAATGAGAAGGCCGAGTAGGCGGCCGATCAGGCGATGGGTCCACTCCCAGAAGAAGATCGTCTTGAACTCGCCCAGCGTCATATCGCTGTGCAGGGCAAATTGCGGGATCTGCTTGTAGGCCTCGAACTTCGCCTGCCACGCCGAGGCCGTCAGCGGTGGGATGGCGCCGAACAGCGGCGCCCATTCGGTGATCGATAGGCCGGATTCGGTGAGGCGGGTCGCCCCACCGACCAGCACCATCACAAAGATGCAGGCGGCGACGGCGCGGAGCCAGAATTTGAAGGGCACCGGCGCCGGACTGGCGGACGGCCGCGTCTCGATCAAATGCGCGGCGAACCGACGTAGCGCGGCTGCAGGTACGCTCTGCTCAACCGTCATGCTGGCGCACCGAGGACGCCAAGGAACTCGACAAACGCCGCAGCCCGCTGTCAACAGGATTGCGTCGGCTCCCGGGCTGCGTCAGCCGCCGAAGCCGTGCATGCGCAGGCTCCATTGAAGCGCGACGAAGGCGCCTTTCACACGTGGAAGCAGGAGCAAGGCACAGAACGACGGTGACGGCAGACCACAGCGCAGCTTCGAGCCAGAACGGCACGTCGACCATCACCGCCTCCGCCGCGAGCAGAAGTGCCACGACGATATGGCCCACCACCAGCATCGTGACGTAGGGCGGCGCATCGTCTGCCCGCTGATGGTGCAGTTCCTCGTGGCAGACAGGGCAATTGTCATTGACCTTCAGGTAGGCGCGGAACATGGCGCCTTTGCCGCAGTTGGGGCATCGGCCCAGGAAGCCGCGCCAGAGTGCCTGGACGGTGTCGCGCGACCCCTCGGCTGGCATGGTCGTCATGAGCTGACACACTCATCGCTTCTTCTTTCCTTTGGTCACCTTCTTCGAACGTGTCGCACCCGCCCGGGTCGCCGACCGGCCCGCGTTGCGGCCGTCGAGACCACGGGCCGGACCGCCCCGTCCTGGCGAACGACCGCGCGTACCGACGATACCGAAGCGCAGGGCTCCTGCGAAGGGCGCGGCTTCCAGCAGCTTGACCTCGACGAGGTCGCCGAGCCGGTAGCTTGTCGCCGGTGCGCGAGCCGACCATGGCGCGGCGCGCTTCTTCGAAACGGAAATATTCGTCGCCCAGCGTCGAGGCCGGCACGAAGCCATCCGCGCCGGTCTCCAAAAGCCGAACGAACAGGCCTGATTTGGTCACGCCGGAGATCCGGCCCTCGAATGTGGCGCCGATCCGGTCGGCGAGAAAGGCCGCGATGAGGCGGTCGACCGTCTCGCGCTCGGCCGCCATGGCGCGTCGTTCGGCGGCTGAGATCCGAGCTGCGATCTCGGCCAGTTCGCTCCTCGTGAAATCCGGCAGGCCGTCGTCGCCAAGACCGAAGGCGCGGATCAGGGCGCGATGCACGATGAGGTCGGCATAACGGCGGATGGGCGAGGTGAAATGCGCGTAGCGGCGCAGGTTCAGGCCGAAATGGCCGTAGTTGTCGGCCGCATATTCCGCCTGGGCCTGGGAGCGCGAGCACCACCTCGTTGACGAGGTGTTCGTGTTCGGTCGCACGCACCCGGTTCAAGATGCCATTGAACTGCGCCGGCCGCAGCACCTGGCCCTTGGCGAGCTTGATGCCGATCGTGACCAGGAACTCGGATAGGGCATTCAGCTTCTCGATCGAGGGCTCGTCGTGAACCCGATAGATCAGCATCTGCTGGCGCTGCTCCAGCGCCTCGGCGGCCGCCACATTGGCGAGGATCATGAATTCTTCGATGAGGCGGTGCGCGTCGAGCCGCTGGGGAACGATGACCCGGTCGACGGTTCCGTCCGGCTTCAGCAGGATCTTGCGTTCGGGGAGGTCGAGATCGAGCGGCCCGCGTTCGTTGCGCGCCTGCGGTGGCAGTCTCGTAGGCCGCCCAGAGCGGACGCAGCACCGGCTCGAGGAGTGGCTCGGTCGTATCGTCGCCGCGACCGTCGATTGCGGCCTGCGCCTGCGCGTAATGCAGCTTGGCGTGCGAGCGCATCAGATGCGATGAAACGAATGGCTGCGCTTGCGACCGTCGGCGCCGAGCACGAGCCGCACTGCGAGCGCCGGCCGATCCTCGTCCGGGCGAAGCGAGCCGAGATCGGTCGAGATGCGCTCGGGCAGCATCGGCACGACGCGGTCGGGGAAATAGACCGAATTGCCGCGGTCGAGCGCTTCCTTGATCGAGCGCCGAGCCTGGCCGCACCAGGCACGCGACATCCGCGATGGCGACCGTCACGACGTGGCCGCCCGGATTATCGGCGACGCGTCGTCGGGCCGCGCATGCACCGCGTCGTCATGGTCCTTCGCGTCGGGCGGATCGATCGTGACGAGCGGCAGGTCGCGCCAGTCTTCGCGGCCGGCGAGGCCGGGCGCCGCACCGCCTCGGCCTCCGCCAGAGTGCCGGACTTGAACACCGACGGAATGTCGTGCGTCTGGATGGCGATAAGGCTGATCGCCTTTTCGCTGTTGAGCGATCCGAGCCGCTCGACCACGCGCACCATCTGCAGGCCGAAGCGCTCGCCGCGCCCGATCGGTTCGACCGCGACCAGATCGCCGTCCCGCGCGTCGCCCCGATGATCGGGCGGTACAGCCAGCTCTTGCGATGCAGCCTTCTTTTCGACCGGGAAGCACACGCGGCCCGATCTCCGGCCGGTCACTGAACACGCCAAGAATGCGGGCCTTGTGCCGCGGCAGAAGTTTGATGACGCGGCCAAGGAGGTGAGTCGCCTCCGCATCGCGCGAGGGCGCCAGGCGCAGCAAGGCTCGGTCGCCGACGCCCGGCACCGGGGCGCCGCGGCGCGCCTTTCGCGGGACATCGATGATGATGCGCGGCGCGGCGCCGAACTCAGCCGTATCCCAGTCGTTGGGCACGGCAACGAGATCGCCATCCGGATCGCGCCCGGTGATGTCGGCGACAACGACGTCTGGAAGCGCGCCTGTGCGACGCAGCGCTCTGCGCCGGCGCGACAGGCGTCCCGTCGTTCTCCATCTCCTTGATGAGCCGCTTCAGTTCGGTGCGATCCCTCGCCCTTGACGCCGAAGGCGCGGGCGATCTCGCGCTTCCCGAGCGGCGCCTCAGCCTTGCGCCCGGCCTCGTGCGCGGCTGCCCGTTCCCGCTGCAGAAACGCGAGGACATCGTCTTTGGTCGGGAGAGGTGGAGAGGGCGACATCGCATTCAGTTTCGGCACGATCCGCCGAACACGCTCCATATAAGATCCCGCGGAGAAGAAATCGAGGCCCGCGCGCGTTGTCCTTTCGAACGGGTGTCGAGAACCTCCGATGAAACGCCAGCCGGTGGAGTCGTCCAGTTTGGCCTCGGTCGGCTACGATCACGCCGCCCATGTGCTCGAGGCGGAATTCCGAAATGGCGCCGTCTATCGCTATTTTGCGGTTCCCGCGAGCCTCGTTCGCCAGCTTCTGCGAGCCGCCTCGATCGGTTCGTTTTTCAATGCGCACGTCCGGGACCGTTTCCCCTTTCTGCGCGTCTGAATCGCAGCCGCTGCTGCGGAGCTCCTGCTATGTGCAACGCATTCCTGCCGCGATGCAGCATTAGCTCAAAGCCATGTTTCACCTCCTCGAGAACATCATCCGGCCCACGGCCGCGACGACGGTCGTGCAGCCCCCGGCCGGATTGCCCGGTTCTATTGGCACTTCGTGGGACAGGCGAAATGGCTGTTCGCGGCCCTGTTCGCCGCCGGGCTCTGCACAGCCGTACTCGATGCCTCGGTGCCGTGGTTCATGGGTCACCTCGTCCGCTTCATCACTGCGACGCCCACGTGACGCGTTCCTGGCCGAGCACGGCGGCTTCCTGTTCGCCCTCGCCGCCGTGGTGCTCGTCGCGCGGCCGATGGCGATCGGATGCCAAAACCTGATCACCAACACCGGCATCGTTGCCAATGTCACGAACCTCGTGCGCTGGCAGAGTCATCGGCACATCGTACGCCAAAGCTGGCCATTCTTTCAGAACGACTTCGCCGGCCGCATCGCCTCGCGCGTCATGGAGACCGGCCCGGCCGTCCGGCAGAGTGCGGTGGCGGGAATCACGGCGGTCTGGGGGATCCTGGTCTACGGCGCGAGCGCCATGGTGCTGCTCGGCTCAGTCAGCCCTTGGCTGATGCTGCCGATCGGAAGCTGGTTCCTGGCCTATGGTGTCACGCTGCGCGTGTTCGTACCCCGCGTGCGGGAGCGCTCGAAGCTGAACTCCGAGGCGCGTTCGCTGGTGGTCGGACGCATCGTCGACAGCTACACCAACATCGTCACCCTGAAGCTATTCGCGCGTCTCGATCAGGAGGACGCTTATGTGCGCGACGCGGTCGATGCGCAGACGCTGACGTTTCGCCGTCAGCTTCGGATGCTGTCGGCCTTCTTTGTAGCCCTCCACGCGCTCAATGCCCTCATGCTGGTCAGCACCATCGGCCTCGCGGTCGGTCTCTGGCTGCATGGACGCATCGACGTCGGGGTGGTCGCCATGGCGGTCCCGCTCGCCTGGCAGATCGCGTCGGCCGCCGGCTGGGTGGCCCAGCAGGTCACCGACATCTTCGAGCATGTCGGCACGATCCAGGAAGGGATGATGACCATCGCGCGGCCGATCACGCTGACCGATCATGCTGGGGCCGTGGAGCTCAAGGTCACGCATGGAGCCGTGCGATTCGAGCGGATCGGGTTCGGCTATGGGCGTGCGGACGCGCTCATCCGCGATCTCACCCTCGATATTCAGGCGGGCGAGAAAATCGGCCTGGTCGGCCGCTCGGGCGCCGGCAAGACCACCCTCGTCAATCTGCTGCTCCGCTTCCACGACCTCGAATCGGGCCGGATCCTGATCGATGGCCAGGATATCGCCGCGACGACGCAGGAAAGCTTGCGCGGCAACATCTCGGTCGTGACGCAGGACACCTCGCTCCTGCATCGCTCGATCAGCGACAACATCGCCTATGGCCGGCCATCCGCATCGCATGCCGAGATCGTGGCCGCGGCCGAACGGGCGCACGCTCATGAGTTCATCCTCGGGCTCGAGGATTGGCAGGGTCGGCGCGGCTACACGGCTCAGGTGGGTGAGCGCGGCGTGAAGCTGTCCGGTGGTCAGCGGCAGCGCATCGCCATCGCACGCGTGATTCTCAAGGACGCGCCGATCTTGGTGCTCGACGAGGCCACCTCGGCGCTCGACAGCGAAGTGGAAGCCGCGATCCAGGAGAGCCTCACGGATCTGATGCAGGGCAAGACGGTGATCGCCATCGCCCACCGCCTCTCCACTCTCGCCCGCATGGACCGGATCGTCGTAATGGACCACGGCCGCATCGCCGAGATGGGGACGCATGCGGCCTTGCTGGCCCGTGGCGGCATTTATGCCGGACTGTGGCGCCATCAGTCCGGCGGCTTCATCGGCCTGGACGCCGACAGGGCCGCTTGAGGCGGCACCGGCGCGGGCTCAGAGGCCGCGTACGGCCACGACGCCGAGAACGATGACGCCCGTCGCGGCCAGCCGCGCCGGGCCGACGCGCTCCTTCAGCCCGAATGCGGAGATGGCCGTCGCGAAGAGAATAGCCGTTTCGCGCAGGGCGGCCACGACCGCCACGGGGGCGATCGACATCGCCCACAGCGCGAGCGTGTAGGACAGCAGCGTGCCCGTCCCGCCAATCGCGATCACAGGCCAGTTCCCGACCGCGTAGCTAACGACGGCCCTGCCCCGGCTCAGGCCGGCCCAGAGCAGCAGCGGGACGGCGGTGAGCACGAAGGTCCAGAACGCGTAGGAGACGGGGTGGCCCGAGCGCCGTACGCCGATGCCGTCGATGACCGTGTAGGCGGCGATCACACCCGCATTGACCAGCGCGAAGACCAGGGCGGAGCGGCTGCCTCCGGGACCGGATGGCTGCGCCAAGGCCATGCCGCCGACGCCGAGACAGATGAGCGCTACGCCCACCCAGCGCCCTGGCGTAAGCCCCTCCCCGATCAGCGGGCCGCTTGCCAGCGCGACAAGCAGCGGCGCGACACCCCGCATCAGGGGATAGACCTGGTTCATATCGCCGGTGCGGTAAGCGGCCGCAAGCAGGCCCATGTAGACGCATTGCGCGGCCGCCGACGCGAGGATAAGCGGCCAGCTCGCTGGATCGGGTCGCGGGAGAAATGGCAGAGCGATCGCGGCGACCAAACCGCAGCCGGCGCCGACCAGCACCGAACTCAGAAACGTGTCGGACCCGCGTTTGACGACGGCGTTCCACGTCGCGTGGCATAGGGCGCCGACAAGCACGACGGCGACGACGGAAATCGGGACGGCCGTCATCCGGCCGGCCCCCAATGCAGCATCATTTCGCCTTGCGGGCCTTTGCCTTGGGGGCGGCTTTGGTGGTTCGCTTCGCGGGCGCCTTGGTGGTTCCCTTGGCGCTTCCCCTACCCTTTGCACCCCGGCTCGCCGGCTGGGCGGCGGCCCTCAATTCGATCAGCCGCAGAGCTTCGTCGAGCGTGATCGCCTCGGGCGACATGGCCTTGGGCAGCGTCGCATTGACCTTGCCCCAGTTCACGTAGGGGCCGAAGCGGCCGGCCCGAACCGTGACGTCGCCGCCGCCGGGATGCTCGCCGAGGCTTCTGCCCGGCGGCTGCCGCGGGGCGGCCGCCCGGCCGCACGCCCGATTCCTTGCCGACGATCAGGTCGATGGCCCGGTTGCCGCCGATCTCCAGCACGTCGTCGTCATTGCCGAGATTGGCGTAGGTGCGGCCGTGCTGCACATAGGGGCCATAGCGGCCGATGCCGGCAAGGATCGGCTCGCCGGAAATCGGGTGCTTGGCCACCTCGCGCGGCAGCGGCGAGCAGCGCCAGCGCCGTGTCGAGATCGATCGTCGCCGGCGTGACGCCCTTGGGCAGCGACGAGCGCTTCGGCTTCTCGCCCTCGCCGAGCTGGATATAGGCGCCGAAGCGGCCGTCGCGCACCGTCACCTCCTGCCCGCGTTGCCGGGTCGGTGCCGAGGCTGCGCTGGCCGGGCTTCTCGCCCTCTCGGCGCCCTCGGCTCCGGTCGCGGCGAGCGTCCGCGTGTACTTGCACTCGGGATAGTTCGAGCAGCCCGACGAAGGCGCCGAACTTGCCGAGCTTCAGCGACAGCTGGCCGCTGTTGCAGGCGGGGCAGAGCCGCGGGTCGAGGCCGTCGGCACGCGGCGGGAAGATATGGGGGCCGAGCAGCTCGTTCAGGTTGTCGAGCACCTCGGTGGTGCGCAGCTCCTTGGTTTCGCCGAGGGCGGCCGAGAAATCCGTCCAGAAATCGCGCAGCACGACGCGCCAGTCGATCTCGTGGTTCGAAACGCGGTCGAGCTGCTCCTCGAGGTTCGCCGTGAAGTCGTAGTCGACCCATTTGTTGAAGAACGAACTCAAGGAAGGCGGTGACGAGCCGGCCCTTGTCCTCGGGCACGAGCTTGCGCTTTTCGAGCCGCACATATTCGCGGTCGCGCAGCACCGCGAGGGTCGCGGCATAGGTCGAGGGGCGGCCGATGCCGAGCTCTTCCATCCGCTTGATCAGCGCCCTCTTCGGAATAGCGCGGCGGCGGCTCGGTGAAGTGCTGGTCGGCGTCGATGCGGTCGCGACTCGAGCCGCTCGTCACGCGCCATGGGCGGCAGGCGACCCTCGTCTTCGCTCTCCTCGTCGGCAGTCGACGCCATAAAGCTTCAGAAAGCCGTCGAAACGGATCACCTGGCCGGTGGCGCGCAGGTCGAGACTGCGGCCGCCCGCCTTCGGCCTCGATGTCGACCGTCGTGCGTTCGAGCTCGGCCGATTCCATCTGGCTGGCCACCGTGCGCTTCCAGATCAGCTCGTAGAGCTTGGCCTGCTCGGGATCGAGGAAGCGGGCCACGTCGCGCGGCAGCGCGGGAGAAATCGGTCGGGCCGGATCGCCTCGTGGGCTTCCTGCGCGTTCTTGGCCTTACCGTGTATTTGCGCGGGGCCTGCGGGCAGGTAGCGGTCGCCATGCAGGGCCGACGATCGTCTTGCGCACGGCCGTGATCGCCTCCGGCGCCATGTCGACGCCGTCGGTCCGCATGTAGGTGATGAGGCCCTGCGTCTCGCCGTTGAGGTCGATGCCCTCGTAGAGTTTCTGGGCGATCTGCATCGTGCGGTTCGGCGAAAGCCCGAGCTTGCGCGACGCGTCCTGCTGCAGGGTCGAGGTGCGGAACGGCGGAAAGGGGTGGCGCTTGGCCGGCTTCGACTCGACGTCGCGCCACCGTGAAGGCCGCCGCTTCGAGCGCCGCCCTGAAATCCTTCGCCTCGGCTCCGGTACCGACGTCGAGCCGCGTGATCTTCTTGCCGTCGGCCCCGACCAGCCGCGCCTCGAACGGGGCGCCCGCCTGGGTCTTCAGATGCGCCAGGATCGACCAGTATTCGCGCGGCTTGAACACCTCGATCTCGCGCTCGCGATCGCAAACGAGCCGCAGCGCCACGGACTGCACGCGGCCCGCCGAGCGGGCGCCCGGCAGCTTGCGCCACAGCACCGGCGACAGGTTGAAGCCGACCAGATAATCGAGCGCCCGGCGCGCCAGATAGGCGTCGACCAGCGCCTGGTCGACCTCGCGCGGGTGGTTCATCGCCTCGCGGATCGCCGATTTGGTGATCGCGTTGAACACGACCCGCTCGACCGGCTTGTCCTTGATGAGCTTCTTGTTCCGCAGCACCTCCAGCACGTGCCAGGAGATCGCCTCGCCCTCGCGGTCCGGGTCGGTGGCGAGGATGATCTTGTCGGCGCCCTTGACCGCGCGGCCGATCTCGGCGAGCCGCTTGGCACCGCGATCCTCGACCTCCCAGAGCATGGCGAAGTCCTTGTCCGGATCGACCGACCCATCCTTGGCCGGCAGGTCGCGGACGTGTCCGAACGAGGCGAGGACCTCGTAGTCCTTGCCGAGATAGCCGTTGATGGTCTTCGCTTTTGCCGGGGACTCGACAATGACGAGGTTCATTCAGGCTCCATGGGAGGCGGCGCGCTTCGACGCGATCGGATGCCGACGGCGAAGCGGCGCGGAAAATGGTGGAGCGCGCCGGGATAGTCAAATGGGGGGACGCGCCGCGGAAAAAAGATCTGCCATGGCATGGCTTCCGCGCGCTGGCCCGTTACAAGCCGCGCAGGGTGTAGCCTTTCAGACCGTGGCGGTGGCGCTTGCGCGTCCCCGCCGCCGGTACGGCGTGTTTCGGACCATCGGCGGGTTCATGGAGCGAAGGAAGACCCGCAGGCGGTGGCACCGGTTCGGGACCGGGCCTGTCGGGCGCTGCCGATCCGCCCGAGAAATTGAAGTCGAACGGGATGCTGATCTGGGCACAGGCCGGAAGCGTCACGATGAATAAAGACGCGGCGAGAACCAGCGCGGTGGACAGGAATTTGGTAGCCGGGATCATGAAAAACGTGCCTCTGATCCGCAGCGCCGGATTCGCGCCGCGCTTATAGTCCGCAAACGCCCGTCACGCGAAACATTCGCGTTCGCCCAGACGTTGTTGACGTGAGAACGGCCTGCGAACAATGGCCGGCTTCGGGGAGCGTCGATGACCAAGCGTCGGGTCACCTTCACGTACGACGGAGACACCTTCGTCGGCAGCTACGTCACAACATCATACGCCGGGATCAAGTCCGTCGCGGTCCAGCTCGAAGGCAGGACACAATCTGCCCGGGTCGGCGAGCTTGACGACGTGCGGGTTGCCCGGAGCCTTCTCGGGCAACTGGTTCGCGAACGCTTCGCAAGCACCGCCGCGAACCCCGCTTCGTCGAGGTCCCACTAGCCGCTGTCGCGCGATCGCTGCAGCGGCGTTGAGTTCAGAAGTGAGCTGTTCCGTGGCTGGCCCAGACGGCCAGGCGGAAGATCAGGGAACTGACGAGCACGTAGGGTAAGGTGCCGACCGTGAAGGCCAGCGGAGCGATCACGATAGCCCGGCCGTTGTGACGCTCCGGAGACAGCTTCCGCACATAGCCCTTCCAGAAAGCCCGCCACCCCATCACGGCCGCGCAAGCGAACGCCCAGCGAAGATGCCAGTGAATGACGCCGATCGCGGCCGGAAGCACGATCACCATCAGAACATCGAGCAAAGCTTGCATGTGATCAGGGTCCCCGCAGCTTCGGCCGGGCCGGCGAATCGCTCCACCGCAGAGCAGATCACGCAGGAGGTGACATCATCCCCCGGCACGTGCAACACGAAGCAGCGCTCAGTATTCAGGCCGACTGCTCGATCTGGTGAGCAATCCAGTGCCGCGCTTCGTCCAGATCTTCGAACACCGGCGGATTACGGCTGTCCGGCAGCCCGAAGGTCGCTTCCAGGAACCAGCGCCCCGCCAGCCCGGCGTGAATCGCCGAAAGGCGGACCAGCACGGCGGCGAGCCTGCCGTCGGCGAACACGAGGAGACCCTCGCCCTCTTCGGCGGCGACCCGCACCGGCTCGACCGCGAGGTTCACGCGGTCGTCCCGATCTTCAGATGCAGGTAGGCGGGATCGAAGCCGCCCTCGGCTTGCAGCCCGGGCCAGTTCAAAATACGGAGGAACTTGCCCTCGGACGCGATCAGCCCCGCAGCCCGCAATTCTTGCATGCTGCGGTTGACGTGCACGGCCGACATGCCGGTCGCGTCACCGATTTCCGCCTGGGTCAGCGGCAGGGAGAAGCCGTCCTCCTCTGCCAAGCCCACCGATTTCAAGCGCGTGAACAATTCGGACAGAAGATGTGCGATCCGCGGGCGTGCGGGACGCGCACCCACATTCACGATCCACTCACGGAACACCGCCGCATCGATCAACGTGTCCCGCCAGAGGGCCGCCGCGATCCCCGGGAAGTTTCTCACCAAGGCGCGAATGGCGGTATGTGGAATGAACGCCGCTCTGCTCTCGGTGATCGTCCCGAGCGAGTGATCCATCGTCTCGAGAAGCAAACTGAGCAGGTCGGGAACATCCCCCGGGACGTGGTAAGACAGAACCTGCCGGTCGCCATCCGGCAAGGTTTTGTAACGGTGCATGAAACCTTCGAGCAACAGGCAGCAGTGGGACGGCCTCTCGCTCTCGCCGACGACCTCACGATTTGCGCCGAACTCCTTGAGGTGCAGAGGAAGACCCCCGAGCGCTTGCTTTTCGGCGTCGCTCAGGTCGGCGATGCTTTCCAGCTTGCGGATCAGCTTCTGGTGGTTTGCGGAATAAGGCATTCTTGACGGCGCTCCAGGTAGTAGCGGCGACGCCGCCGCGCTGCCTTGGGTGCCTCAAAACTGCGCGGGCGCCACGTAGCGGTGGCGTGGCCCCGCGGCATTAACAAAGTTAAGTCGGCATGATTCACGCCCGCAAGAGCCAGCGAAACCATCAAGGGTCTCGGCGACCGCTGCTCACTCGCCGCTGAACGCGCCACCAGGCCGACCCCCGGGCTGTCGCGCTGCGCGAACGGTCGCAGCGTCAGGAAGCTTTAGGGCTTGCAGTCGGTCCGCGATGCCGGCCCCAGGCGCACGGATCCGTGCATGTCCGGAACGCCGGCTCCGCGAGATCGTGTGCAGATCCGAATTCACGCTGGGATGCTATGGTGCCCAGGGGCGGAATCGAACCACCGACACTGCGATTTTCAGTCGCATGCTCTACCAACTGAGCTACCTGGGCAGGCCCGCGCGACGCGGACGGCGGCTTTATAGGTAGAGCCCCGAGACTTGTCCAGAAGCCGCCGCGCCTTTTGGCGTCGCAGTCTGCACATCCGCCGGAACAGGCCCCCCCGCCAGGCGCACACCTTCTGATCACCCGACCAGCCTTGACTTTGCAACCGTGTTACGCGAGAGACAGCGCCATTGGTGCCGCGCCTCGCGCGGCGCTTCCTTTTTTGAGCCGCCGCGCGCCGATGCTGCGCCGGCCGCCGCTCCAGGACAATGCCATGGCCAAGGCCGCTACAATCAAAATCAAGCTGCTGTCGACGGCCGACACCGGCTTCTTCTACGTGACCGAGAAGAACGCGCGGACACAGACCGACAAGCTGAGCTTCAAGAAATATGACCCCGTCGCGCGCAAGCATGTCGAGTTCAAGGAAACAAAGATCAAGTAATCGGCCACAGCTGGCCAGCCCATGCCAGCTTAGTTTGCCTGGAGATATAAAACGCCGCCCACAGGGCGGCTTTTTTATTGCCGAGATGAGATTGGTGGCCGGCCGGAAGGGACGTACGAGGAGGCCACTCCCGTCCCTTCCAAGCCGGCCGACCCCACGGACCCAGGAGATGCGGCGGACCTGAGCACTCCGTAGGGTATTCTGCCGATGCCGCGTTGCACCCGATTCGGCAAGCGCGTTTTTACAACAAGCGGGCCGCTGGATCGTCTCGGCTTCATCCATGCGACAGCTCAACTCTAGCCCGTCCGGCTCGTTTTGCAATCGAACTCCCTCGAACGCATTCTTAAACAGAAGTTTACCGTTAAAGGATTTGCTTAACCTCGATCCCGCTTCGGGGGTCCGCAGCCATCATGCAGCCGCAGCTGTGACGCGGTTGCGACCAAGACTTTTCGATTGATAGAGAGCTTGGTCCGCCTTCTTCATCATTTCGCTGGCGCCAAGGTCGCCGCCCCGTTCGGCGAGGCCGATGGACACCGTGATCGGGAGGACATTGTTGCCCGTCTGGACCGGGAACGGCGTCGCGGCGATTGCCTCCCTGATCCGCTCCGCCACGATCGCCGCGACCGGCGTCGAGGTCTCCGGCATCACCACAATGAACTCCTCGCCGCCTAGACGGCAGAGAAGATCCGATTGGCGGATCAATTGTTTCACGCGCCCCGCGAAGGCCTTGAGGATTTCGTCGCCGACATCGTGGCCGTGGGTATCGTTGACCGCCTTGAAGTGGTCGATGTCGAGGATCATCACGGTGAGAGGGCGCCTGCGACCCGCGGCCGCCTTGATCAGCGGCGGCAGGTTGCGTTTCGAGATAGCGCCGATTGTGAAGCCCGGTGAGCTGATCGATGATGGCCATCTCGATCGAGGCCTGCAGCGACTCGCGCAACCGATCGGAATAGCGCTTTCGACGAATTTGCGTGCGCACGCGAGCAAGCAGCTCGTTCCGGTCGACCGGCCGAACCAGATAATCGTTGACCCCGATGTCCAGGCCCCGAAGCACCCGCGGCCTGTCGTCGCCGTCCGACACGAGAAGAATCGGAAGCTGGCGCGTCCGCTCCAGGGAGCGGAGCTGGCCGCAAAGCCGCAACGGATCGAACTCGGCCAAGGCGAGACTGATGATGGCGAGGTCGTAGCCGCTCTCGGCCGCCTGGAACAGGGCCCCCTGGATGTTGCCGCAGATCTCCACCGCATGGTGCTTGGCCAAGGTTGAGACGATCCGTTCCGATGAACTCGCCCGGTCGTCCACCAGCAGGACGCGGCCATTGAGCCCCTGTTCGGCGTCGCCCGTGTGCATGGCGTCGACGAGGCCGAAGGTGGCCGACGAAAGCGCGCGCTGCCTCACTTCGTCGAGCAGCACCTTCAACCGGGTGAGCGATCGCACTCGCGCCAGGAGCTCGATCTCGTCGATCGGCTTGGTCAGGAAATCGTCGGCGCCGGCCTCGAGGCCCTTCACCCGATCGGATGGCTGATCGAGCGCGGTCACCATGATTACGGGAATATGAGCGGTGGCAGCTTCGGTCTTTAGACGCCGGCACGTCTCAAACCCGTCGAGTCCCGGCATCATCACATCGAGCAGCAGCAGATCGAACAATTCCGTCTGGCACAGGTCCAGCGCCATGAAGCCGCTCGATGCCGTCACCACGTCGAAATATTCGGCCGCCAGCCGGGCTTCCAGCAGCTTCGCGTTGGCAACGATGTCGTCAACGACCAGAATGCGCGCAGTCATGCGTCCGGGTCTCCCCGCTCAGCCGACGTAGTTCTTGACGGTGTCCAGGAACTTGGCGACCGAGATGGGCTTCGACAGGTAGGCTTCGCAGCCGCCCTGGCGGATCTTCTCTTCGTCACCCTTCATCGCAAACGCCGTGATGGCGATAATCGGAATGTGACGCAGCTCCTCGTCGTCCTTCAACCACTGTGTGACTTGCAAACCGGAGACCTCCGGAAGCTGAATATCCATCAGGATCAAGTCCGGCATGTGTTCCCTTGCGAGGCCGACCGCCTCGACACCATTACGGGTCTGTACGGTGCCATAGCCGTTCGCTTCCAAAAGGTCGCTGAACAGCTTCATATTGAGTTCGTTGTCTTCAACGATAAGCACCGTTTTGAGCATGCGGCCTCGGCTGCGGGTTGGGACGTCAGCGACTTTGGAATTCCAGGGGCCCGCAACACCGAGCCAGCATTGATCGCTAGAAATCGTGTAGGAGAGCCCTTCTGGATGCCGCGCAGAGCCGCCGGATTCTATTAACTTTTACACCCGTGCAATGACCAATGTTTGTGAATGATCCGTAAAGAGCATCATGTCGATTTCCCGTCAATGTCCAAGCAGTTGAGGACAGGCACCGCTGCTGCGCTCACGGCTGCCGATCTGGCCGTCGCGACCTTGCGTCATCTGGCGTCGCACCCGGACCGGCTCGCGGCGTTTTTCGACGCGACGGGCCTTCGACCTGAGCATCTGCGCGGCGGGTGCAGCCGACGGCAGCCTTGACCGGGCGCTGCTGCATCACTTGGTGTCGGACGACAGCCTGCTGATCGCGGTCGCCGCGGCGCTCGGGCGACGGCCGGAAGAGGTGGCCACCGCGGCCTTGGCGAATGGTGAAGCCGCTACTGCTTGCAGGGCGGGGTCGGAAGAATCTTGAGATCCTCGAGCTCGCCCGACAGGACGAATGAGCCGTAGTCGAGCTTCAGCGCGCGCGAAACGCCATTCTCGTAGAGTTCGAACGACAGCACGTAGACCGGCTCCGAGTCGTTCTTGCCCTGGTCGAAATAGCTGATCGAAACCGGCCAGCGCCTCACCCCCGTCATGGCCGCGGCCTGCGCCGCCTTCTCATCGGCCGGAGCCGTCACGGGGGCTCCGATCACCGCAAGCGTGTCGAACACGATGCGGCCCGTATCGGACCCGTCATAGACGGGTTCGGTCAGCAGTCGCTTTCCGTCGCGCGCAGCCTCGATGACCTTCATCAGGTGCTCGGTCGGAAACAGGGCCGACTTCAAGGTGGCCTTGGCGCTCTCGGGTTTATCGAGCGCGACCGCGACCGATCCGTCGCTCTGCTTGGCCGCACTGCCGTCGAGATCATCCGGCTCCGCGCTGCTGTAGGTGGTCTGGGTGTTGAAGCGGAACTGCTTCGCGGCACCGTCCTCGAAGGTCGCCGAGCGCATATCGGACACCCGCAATTCGCCCTCGGCCGGCTGCACCTCGGTCATCTGGCGGAACGTGGTGGAGTAGCCGTCGCAGGCGTTACCGTTGAAATCGTACGAGATCGCGCCGCTCGCGGCCGCCGGAGCCTTCTCGCCCGAGGACCGGGTGAGGGTCAGGCGGTAGGTGGCGTGGTGAGGGACGAGAGCGAGCGCCGGATCGGCGACGGCTGGCGCCCCCGAGAGCAGCGTCGCGGCCGTGAGCGTCGCCCACCACCAATACGACCGTCGTGATGTCACCAGTCCCTCCTTGAACCCATATGCGGGTTGTACACCGCTGGCAGAACATTTAGGCACGAACGTGAAACCGCAACCCCGTGGCGCGCAGGCCCGCGGCACCGAAGGGCCACCATGACCAGCGTCGATCAGAAACTCGCCGATCTCGGACTGACGCTGCCGACGCCAGCCGTGCCGGTCGCCAACTACGTGTCCTTCGTTCTCACTGGCAATCAGCTTGTCGTGTCGGGACAGGTTGCGCTTGGGCCCGACGGCAAGCTCGCCGAACGGCACAAGGGAAAGCTGGGCGGAAGCGTCACGGCGGAGGCCGGAGTCGAGGCGGCGCGCTTCTGCGCCCTGAACGTGCTCGCCCAGGCCAAGGCGGCCCTGGGGAATCTCGACCGGATCGTCCGCTGCGTCCGTCTCGGCGGCTTCATCAACGCTCAGCCTGATTACACGACAGTGCCGGCGATCATGAACGGCGCCTCCGATCTGATGGTGGCGGTGCTCGGCGACAAGGGCCGGCATGCGCGCTCGACGATTGGCGTCGCTGTGCTGCCGATGGACAGCGCAGTCGAGGTTGAAGCGCTGTTCGAGATCGCGTGAACGCGTTTGCCGACAGCGCGTCATGGCTGACGCGCCGGCCCATCGCCCATCGTGGGCTGCATGATGGTGCTGCGGGACGGGTCGAGAATTCATTGTCGGCGGCGCGAGCCGCCATCGCGGCCGAATGTGCCGTCGAATGCGACGTCCAGCTTTCGCGCGACGGCGAAGCGATGGTGTTTCACGATTTTGCGCTCGATCGCCTGACCGAAGCAGCCGGCCCGCTCGCGGCTCGGAGCGCCGCCGAACTTGGGAGCCTGCGGCTTGACGGAACGGCGGACACCGTGCCGACGCTTAAAAATCTGCTCGACATGATCGATGGACGGGTGCCGCTGATCTGCGAAATCAAGAGCGCCTTCCATGGCGACATGCGCCTCGCTGACCGCGCCGCCGCGATCGCGGTACGCTACGACGGGCCGCTGGCCCTCAAGAGCTTCGATCCGGCTGTGCTCAAGCACCTGCGCGCCAACGCTGACCTGGCGCGACGGGAGTGTACCGCTCGGCATGGTGGCCGAGGCCCATTACGATGATCCGGAATGGGGTGGACTGGCCGACACCCAGAAGCAAAGGCTTGCTGCGCTCACCGAGTTCGACGCCGTCCAACCGGATTTCCTGTCCTACGCGGTCGACGATCTGCCGCATGCAGCCGCAACCCTCTTCAGATCGGCGTGGAGAAAGCCGGTGATGTGCTGGACCGTTCGTACGCCCGCCCAGCGCGAGCGTGCAGCGCTCTGGGCCGACCAGATCGTCTTCGAGGGCCTCGCCCCCTGACGACGGGTCGCGGCCGCTCGCCCTTGCGCGCCGCGGCCCTCGCGGCGATCATACCGCGATGCAGCAGACGATAGCACCGCATGGCGTCTGAGATTCGCGTCCGGGTGGCGAGCAAGCTCGCCGACGTCGATCCGCAACAATGGGACGCCTGCGCAAACCCGCAAACCGCGGTGTCAGGCGCCGCCGCCGAGAGGGAGCGGTTTAACCCGTTCCTGACGCACGCTTTTCTGAATGCGCTGGAGGAATCGGGTTCGGTTGGCCGTCGCTCAGGATGGACGCCGCTGCATCTGCTCGTCGAAGCACAGGACGGAACAATCGCCGGCGTCGCGCCTGCCTACGCGAAGTCCCACTCGCAAGGGGAGTACGTGTTCGACCATGCCTGGGCGGACGCGTATCGAACGCGCGGGTGGCGACTACTATCCCAAGATCCAGGTCGCGGTTCCCTTCACGCCGGTTACCGGTCGCCGCCTGCTTGTTCGCGGCGACGAGGACCTCGATCGGACCCGCTTGGCCCTCGTCGCCGGGCTCGAAATCGCTGCGGGACAAGATCGAGGCCTCCTCGGTTCACCTCACTTTCCTGACCCGGCCGGAGTGGGAAGCGCTCGGAGCAAGCGGCTTTCTGCAGCGCACCGATCAGCAGTTCCATTTCCTCAACGAGGGTTACGTCAGCTTCGACGATTTCCTCGCCGCTCTCGCCTCGCGCAAGCGCAAGGCGATCAAGCGCGAACGCCGGGATGCGGTGGCGAATGGGATCACGATCGACTGGGTCACCGGGTCCGACCTCACCGAAGCGCACTGGGATGCCTTCTGGTCGTTCTACATGGACACCGGCTCACGGAAATGGGGCCGCCCTTACCTGACGAGACGATTCTTCTCGCTCGTCGGCGAGCGCATGCCGGAGCGCGTGCTGCTTGTCATGGCCAAGCGCGACGGGCGCTACATTGCCGGCGCCATCAATTTCATCGGCGACGACGCGCTCTATGGGCGCAACTGGGGCTGCATCGAGGAGCACCCGTTCCTGCACTTCGAGGTTTGCTATTATCAGGCGATCGAGTTCGCGCTGAGCCGAGGCCTCGCCCGCGTCGAGGCCGGCGCCCAGGGCGAGCACAAGCTTGCCCGGGGCTACCGGCCCACCACGACCTATTCGGCCCACGCCATTGCCGACCCTCGCCTGAAGCGCGCCATCGCGGACTATCTCGTCCGCGAGCGGTCCCATGTCGAACAGGCGATCGAGGTCTACGCGGCGCACGCGCCATTCCGTCACGAGGAGTGAGCCGGCGTCTGGATTTGTTAAGATTTTAGAGAATTGTCGCGAGCAGGATCGGAGGCGATCTCCCCTGCAGAGCCAGCTCCCATGCCGTTCCAGAAGTTTCCGCGTCTCGCTTTGGCCATCGCGGCTGCATCGTTGACGGGCGGGGTGAATGCCTGGGCCGCGGAGGCGCAGGATTTCGTGGTGGCGGGAGACGACGGATACGGTGTCGCCGATTGCATGAAGCCGGGCATGGAATGCGGGCGGGTGATGGCCGACGCCTGGTGCGAAGCGCACGGGCACGGCCATGCTGCGGCTTTCGGCCTTTCTGACGACGTCACCGGGTCGACCAAGATCAGCGTCGCGCCGGCCACGGCACCCACTCCCGCCGCGGTCATTATTCGCTGCGGCGACTGACGCTTCACCCCTCGGGGCTGGCCGACCGGCAGAGCTCTGCCTTTCACGAAGCGGGCTTCTCGCCTAAAAGGCCGACCGACGCACCTTAGCTAGAGGGTCGTGTCGCAAACAGCCCTCCTCGATAGACCCCGCTCTGCCATGCCGCTCAACACTCTGCTCTCGATCGGCGACGAGGCCCGCCAGGCGCTCGAGGCGGGCCGGCCCGTGGTGGCGCTCGAATCGACCATCATCACGCACGGCATGCCTTATCCAGCCAACCTCGAAACAGCGCGGGCCGTCGAGACAGTCGTACGCGAGAACGGGGCGACCCCCGCGACGATTGCGGTCGTAGATGGCAGGCTGGTGGCAGGACTGGATAGCGCCGGACTCGGGAGCCTCGCACAGGCCCAGAATGCCACAAAGGCGTCGCGCCGCGACCTGGCAGCCGTCCTGGTGAACCGGGCAACGGCCGGCACGACCGTCGCGGCCACCATGATCATCGCGGAGATGGCCGGCATCCCGATCTTCGCGACGGGCGGGATCGGCGGCGTGCATCGCGGTGCGGAGGACACCTTCGATGTCTCCGCCGATCTTCTCGAACTCGCCGCGACCCCCATCACCGTCGTTTGCGCCGGCGCGAAGTCCATCCTCGACCTGCCGAAAACCCTGGAGGTGCTGGAAACCCACGGCGTGCCGGTGCTCGGTTATGGCAGCGACGCCTTCCCGGCATTCTTTTCCCGCAGCAGCGGCCTTGGCGTCGCTCATCGGTTCGACACGCCCGGTGAGATCGCCCGTGTGGTCGCGGCCCAGCACGCACTCGGCCTGCGGACCGGCATTCTCGTCACCAATCCGATACCGGGCGCCAACGCCATCGACCCGGCGGACATCGACCCGCACATCGCCAAAGCCGTGCAGGATGCCGACGCGCGCGGCATCGGCGGCAAGGAATTGACCCCATTTCTGCTGCAGCGCATCCTGGAGCTTACGGGTGGGCGCAGCCTGGAGGCCAATATCGCCTTGATCAAGAACAACGCCATGCTGGCCGCCCAGATTGCGGTCGCGCTCACCGAGCTCTGAGCTCGGTCGTGACCGGTCCCGTGGTGGTGATCGGCGACATCATGACGGACATCGTGGTGAAGCCGTACGGTGATCTGGCGCTCGGCACCGATCAGTTCGCCACGATCACTCCGCTTCCCGGCGGCTCGGCCGCCAATCAGGCCGTTTGGCTTGCGTCCAACGACGTGCCGGTGCGGCTCTGCTCGCGCGTCGGTGCGGAAGACCATGCCCGGATCGTGCGGTCGCTGCGCCAAGCGGGCGTCGATCCGGTGATCGCCTCCGACCCCGATCGCCCCACCGGCAGCCTCGTGGCCCTCATCGCGCCCGATGGCGAGCGCTCCTTCTTCACCGACCGCGGCGCGAACGACGAACTCGATCACGACGACCTTCCGGCGACGGTCCTCGACGGCGCTGCCCTCCTGCACGTCTCCGGCTATGCGCTGGTTGCGCCGAAATCACGCGCTGCCGTGCTCGACCTCATCGCTGCGGCACGCCGGCGCGAGATTGCGGTGACACTCGATCCGGGTTCGGCCGGGTTTTTGCGCCGGATCGGCCCGGAGCGCTTCCTGCACTGGACCGCCGGCGCCGCTATCTGCTTCCCGAACGGCGACGAAGCCGCCACCCTCGCCGCCACGCAGGATAGGAGTGAGCAGTTGCAACGCCTGAGCGACATCTACCACCTCGTGGTGGTGAAGCGCGGGGCTTCGGGCGCCGATGCGGCCAACCGGCATGGCGACCGCTGGGTTGCGCCCGGGAAATCCGCTGCGGTGCTCGACACCTCAGGAGCCGGCGACGCCTTCTTGGCTGCCTTTCTGGCGAGCTATCTCAAGGGTGGGTCGGTACCAATCTGTCTCGCTCACGGCACCGAAGCGGGAGCGCAAGCCACCGAGTTTTTCGGCGGCCGGCCGGCGCTGACGTGGCTGCGCGCGTGAGCCAGACCCAATGAAGGTCTTGGTCGTCTACGCCCATCCCGTGGAAACCAGCTTCGTTGCAGGGCTCCATGAGGTTGCCGTGCGGACGCTCAGGGCTGGCGGGCATACGGTCGACGATTGCGATCTCTACGCCGAATGCTTCGACCCGGTTCTGAGCCGCGAGGACCGGCTCAATTATCATGACGTCGACCGCAATCGGGTCGCGGTGGCGGACTACGCTGCCCGGCTCAAGAGCGCTGAGGCGCTGGTCATCATCCATCCGGTCTGGAATTTCGGATTTCCAGCCATTCTCAAAGGCTATTTCGATCGCGTGTTCCTGCCCGGCGTGTCGTTCGATCTCGGCGCCGACGGCGGGCTCACGCTCACGCTTCAGAACATTCGGCGGATGGCATCCGTGTGCACCTATGGCGCCGACCGCTGGCGCGCGCTGCTGGCCGGCAACCCGCCCCGCCGGATCGTGACCCGGGTGCTGCGCGCCCACATCGCCCCGGGGGGCCGCTGCGACTACCTTGCCTGCTATGACATGAACCACACCACGCCGGAACGCCGCTCCGCCTTCCTCCAGAAGGTGGAACGCACGTTTCGGGGATGGTGACGAGGCGGCATTTGCCTTAGAGGGTCGCGCGGCGGCCAGCGCTGAGCGGGCTCGCCTGATTCCGGATCCATGTCCTCGCCCGCTCTCTCCGCGACGTCGCTTGACGCCGGCACCAGCAAGGAACGCCGCGCCCGCCGCATCGCGATCCTGATGATGTGCCTGACCATGGCCTGTTACACGGGCACGGATTCGTCGGCCAAGTTTCTCGGCCTGCATTTGCCTATCTGGCAGGTGGTGTGGGCCCGCTATCTCGGTGCAACGCTGTTTGCGGTCGGGCTCGCGAACCCGTTTGCGCGCGCGCATCTGCTCCGCCCGAAGCGCCTGCGGCTGCAAATGGTTCGCTCGCTGTTTCTTCTCGGCTCGACGATCTTGAGCTTCACCGCCGTGCGGTTCCTGCCCCTCGCGGATATGACGGCAATCAATTTCGCCCTGCCCCTCGCGATCGCGCTCGCGGCCGGACCGGTGCTCGGCGAATGGGTCGGACCCCGACGGCTCGCCGCCATCGTGGTCGGCTTTCTCGGCGTGTTGATCGTCGTCCGCCCTTGGACCGGAACGCTTCAGCCTGCGATGGCCCTTTGTCTCCTGAACGTGGTCGTCACGGCGGGATACAACATGATGACGCGCGTCGTTTCACGAAGTGACGCGAGCCTGACCACGCTGATCTACTCGACCCTTGTGGGCTCGGTCCTCCTGACGCCGATCGTCGCGGTCGGGTGGGTACAGCCGCAGAGTCCGATGGTCTGGTTCGTGTTGTGCGTGATGGGCATTATCGGTGCCTTCGGGCACTGGTTGCTGATCCTGGCTCACGCCCGAGCGCCCGCCTCGATTCTTGCGCCCTTCGCTTACACACAGCTGATCTGGGCCGGCCTGTCTGGCTTCGTCATCTTCGGCGATGTGCCCACGGCTTCGACTGTCATCGGCGCCGCTGTGGTGGTCGTGTCCGGAGCCTATTTGTGGTGGCGCGAACGCGGATAGCGGCCTAGCCGAGCGGCCGGTCCGGGCCGACGGGAACAATGCCGGTCGGATTTATCCCGCGATGGCTCTCGTAGTAGTGGTGCTTGATGTGGAACATGTCGATCGTCGGCGCGATGCTCGGATGCCGCACCAGACGCGCCAGATAGGCGGACAGGGCGGGATAATCCTGGATCCGCCGGCGGTTGCATTTGAAGTGGCCGACATAGACCGCGTCGAACCGGATCAGCGTGGTGAGCAAACGAATGTCGGCTTCGGTCATTGCCGAGCCGCAAACGTACGGCGCCTCGGCAAGGACCGATTCCAGCCAGTCGAGCGAGTCGAACAGCGGCCCGATCGCCGCCTCATAGGCTTCCTGCGTGGTCGCAAAGCCGGCCTTGTAGACGCCGTTGTTGACGGTGTCGTAGACGCGCGCGTTTGCGGCGTCGATCTCGGTGCGCAACGGTTCCGGATAGAGGTCGCCGGGTGCTGCGCCCACCGCGTCGAAGGCGGTCCCGAACATGCGCAGGATGTCGGCCGATTCGTTGTTGACGATGCGCCCCGTGGTCTTGTCCCACAGGACAGGCACGGTGACGCGGCCGGTGAATTGCGGCTCCGACGCTCGGTAGATGTCGCGGAGGAACTTGGCGCCGTGGATCGGGACTGCGACAACACCCCGACCGGGCGCGAACGTCCAGCCGTCCTCCCGCATCAGCCAGTTCACCACCGAGAGCCCGATCATCGAGTCCAGCCCTTTGAGCGCACGCATGATCAGTGTGCGATGCGCCCAGGGACAGGCAAGCGAGACATAGAGGTGATAGCGCCCGGGCTCCGCCTTGAACCCGCCGCGGCCCGTCGGTCCGGGCGCGCCATCCGGCGTAACCCAGTTGCGCAGCCCCGATACGCCCCGGACGAACTGGCCGTCGGAGCGCGCCCAACGGTCATCGTCGCTGAACCATTCGCCATCGCGCATGAAGCCCATGTCAGTTCCCCCCGCGTCGGCGCGACCAATGTACGGCAGCGAGCGCCTGACCCACCAACAGCCAGAGCATCCCGACCAGAATGCCCGCCGCGACATCGCTCAAGAAATGAACGCCGAGAAACAGCCGGCTGAAACAGATTAGAGCGATCGCGGCCACTGCGCATCCCACGACGGCTGAGCGCTTTGCGCCAGGTGCCATGCCGGCAGCGACGACATAGCCCAGCATGCCGATAAGGGCCGTGCTGGCCGTGGCGTGCCCGCTCGGGAACGAAGGATTCCATTCCGTGATATTCGGCAGGAAAACCGGGCGGGGCCGGTCAATCAGGTATTTGCTCGACCAGGTCGTCGCCTGCGCCCCCAGAAAGGCGATCCAGAGCGATGGCAACAAGGCGGCCCGCTCAGTCCGCCATAGGAGCGCGCGTCGCCGTACAGAGGATCGCGGTGAGCGAGGGTCCCGCGCCGATGGCCGTGATCCAGAGAAAGATCCGCAACGCCCAGGCGCTCCGGTAGGGTGCAAAGAACGCGTCGACTGGCTGGTCCAATCGCGCCAGCCCAGCGCCCTCCTCGATGTTCCAAACCAAAATCCCGAGCGCGACGAATAGGACCAGGCCGGCTGCCGTCCTCAGCGCCAGCCGCGTTCTCATCGTTCGAGACCTCGTTTAGGATTTCACGATGTGCGGACCGAGCAACGACAGGTCGGCGGGGCTCAGGCGCTCCGGCGCGGAGCGGGCCTGGTGCCAGTAGGGATAAGCCAGCGGCGTCGCGCTGACCGCATCGAGGGCCGCCCGCTCATCGGAAGACAGCTTCAAGTCGCCAGCACCGAGATTGCTCTTCAGCTGCTCGTCGGTGCGAGCCCCGACGATGACCGAGGTTACACCCGGTCGGCCGAGCAGCCAGGCCAAAGCCACCTGAGCCGCGGGCAGATTCCGCTTCTCGGCAATGCCGACCAGCGCGTCGACGATGTCGAAGAGGCGATTCTCGTCGTGAATCGGCGGCTCGGTCCATTGGTTGAGCGCCCGCCCCTCGGGTTGCGGCTTGCCGCGCCGGTATTTGCCCGAAAGCAGGCCGCCCGCGATCGGACTCCACACGAGAATCCCCACGCCCTGGTCGAGTGAGATCGGCACGAGTTCCTGCTCGGCCTCGCGCGCCTGCAGTGTGTAGTGGATCTGCTGGCTGACGAAGCGCGGCAGCCGGTCGCGCTCGGCGATGCCAAGGGCTTTCATCAGATGCCAGCCGGAAAAGTTGGAGCAGCCGACATAGCGGACCTTGCCCTGGCGCTGCAGCAGATCGAGCGCCTCCAGCATCTCCTCGACCGGCGTGATGCCGTCCCATTCGTGCAGTTGGTAGAGATCGATGACGTCGATTTTGAGCCGCTTCAGACTGGCTTCGCAGGCATTCACGAGGTGATAGCGCGACAGACCGCGATTGTTCGGCCCTTCGCCCATCTTGAAGCGGGCCTTGGTTGCGACCAGCAGGTCCTTGTGCCCGGCGATCACCTCGCCAACGATCTCCTCCGATGCGCCCGCCGAATAGACATCGGCCGTGTCGATCAGATTGACGCCGGCCTCGATGCACATGGCGACCTGCCGTTCGGCTCCCGCGACGTCGGTGTCGCCGACCTTGGCGAATTGGCCTTTCCCGCCAAAGGTCATCGTGCCCATCGTGAGCACCGAGACCATCAGGCCGGAGCGGCCGAGCTGTCGATATTCCATTCGTCGTGTCCTCTCGCGTCGCGCCGAATATGGCGCGTGCGCTCCGCTTGTCGATGTGGACAGCCGCCGTTTCGCTCGTGCGGAGGCCGATATCTGAGCCTTATAAGGGCCCATGCGACTGCTCGCGATTTCGGGCAGCCTGCGGACGGTCTCGTCAAACACGACGCTGCTCCGGGCTGCCGCCCTGCTTGCTCCGTCGAGCGCGTCCGTCGCGCTTTACGGCGGTCTCGGCGACTTGCCGCACTTCAATCCCGATCTCGACACGGACGAGCCACCGCCTGCAGTCTCGGATCTGCGGCGCATGGTGGGAGAGGCCGATGGGCTGCTCATCTCCTCGCCGGAATATGCGCACGGGCTCGCGGGTTCGCTGAAGAACGCGCTCGACTGGCTGGTTCGCAGTCTCGAGTTCCCGTTCAAACCCATCGCGATCTTCAACGCATCGCCGCGCGCGACGCATGCGCTCGCGCAGTTGCACGAGGTTCTGGTCACCATGTCGGCCTGCCTCGTGGATGAGGCGTCGCTAACGCTACCGCTTGCCGGCCGCATGATGGATGAGCAGGCGATCGCAGCCGATCCGACCCTCGCCGAACCGCTGCGCGCCGCCATGACCCGGTTTGTCGAAGCGATCCGGCGCAATCCACCCGAGGACATCGGCGTTCCGGCTAGCCAAGCGTGACCCGCCCTGCTGACCAAGGAGGCCCGGCATGAGCCCCTTAGCCGTCCCCACCCTTGGCGGCGGCGAGATTGGCCTCAACCCCCGCGGCCAGCTTTTGCAGGCGGTCGGTCGACGCATGGCCGATCAGCATGAAGCTGCGGCCGGCCTGCGACCAATAGACGACGTTCATATCGCGTCGCCGTTCAACGCGCTGCGTTCCCTCGCCGCCACCGCGGATGATGCATAAGGCTACGGGACCTTGCTGCGGATCGAGATAGGCGAGAAATGCCAGATCCTTGCCGTCGTACTCGTAAAGATCGGCGCGCTTCAGCGTCAGGCCCCGCATCCCGACGGTTTCGGGCGTGAGCGCCAAGCCCAGCCGCGCTCCGACAGTCCCCAAGGCCCGTTGCCGCTCGCCCGAGGCGTCCGGCAGCATCTCCAGGGTGTCGCGCGTATAGAGCGTCAGATACTGCGCAACAGCGTCACGCCATTCCGCCGCTTCGGCGTCTTCACTCGCTGCCACGGGCGCTCGACTGAAGCTGCGAACCACGTCCAGCCGGTCGAGCGCAATTCCCGCGAAGAGCGCGATTGCCGCGGCTGCGGCCGCGAAGCCATACCGGCCTGCAGGCGGCCAGCGCTGGAGCTCCGGGCCGGGTCGAGGCAGCGCTTTGGCAAGCATCGCCTCGAGTTGCCCGACCGGAGCCTTGGCCAACAGGGGCTCGAACGCTTCAGCAAACGGCCGTCCGCCTCTGATCAGCTTATCGATCCGCGCCTTGAGCCCCGGATCGGCCGACAATCGCTGACCGATGCGCACGCTTTCAGCCGGCGACAGTTCGCCGTCGAGATAGGCGACGAGTTCCGCATCCGAAGGCGATTGCGGCTGCCTGTCCTGGCCCATCACCGGAGCACCTCGACTGCCGAATTGATCTCGCCGGTCCGGCGGCCGAGCGTCTCGCGTGCGGCGGCAAGGCGGCTCATGACCGTGCCGATGGGTATGGCCAGGACGTCGGCGGCTTCGCGATAGGACAGGCCCTCCACATAGACCAGGAACACCGTGCTGCGTTGCGCTTCGGGAAGCCGCTGCACCTCACGGATCACCTCGGCAGCCCTGAGCCCGATGTCCATCTGGCCCGCGCCATCGAACACGAGGCTCGTCTCCGGATCGACGAAGCCGGCGCCCTGCCGGATCTGACGCGCCCGGACCTCGTTCAGCCATATCGAATGCAGGATCGAAAACAGCCAGCGGTCGAGCCGCGTGTCGGCCTGGAACTGCTGCTCGCGTTCCAGGGCTCGTACACAGGTGGCCTGGACAAGATCCTCGGCAAGGTCGCGGCGGCCGCTGAGCACGAGCCCATAGCGCCACAGTCGGGGCAGATGGGCCCGCAGGCCGTCACGAACCGGACTGACGGACTTATCCGCACCGAACAAGGCGGATCCCCCTCAAAGGCCGCGCGCCTTGTTGATCGCCTCCGAAAGGTCCCGATAAGGCTCGCAGCCCAGGCCGCAAAGCGTCTTGATCGTCCCGAGTTGCTCCTCGGCGAGATCCACGCGACCCTGGATGACATAGGCCTCGCCGAGGTATTCGCGCACCTTCGGGTATTTCGGGTCGAGCGCCACCGCGCGCAGATAGTAGCCGATCCCCTCCTCGGTCCTGCCGAGCTTTCGCGTGGCATAGCCGCGATAGTTCAAGGCCTCCGCGGTCTTGTCGTTCTTCATCAGGTCCAAGGTCGACAGGGCTTCCTGATAGCGATGGGCCTTGGCCAGCGCGTAAGCGTAATCGGCGACGGCCTCGTCCGGCAGCGCACCGCTATGCATGCGGACGCAACGGCGGTGCTGGCTATCCCACATCTTGCCCTTGGGACAGGTCGTCAGATCATCCTGGGACGTCTTCTCCTGCGTTTGAGCCGGTGGCGGCCCGCTCGAGGACTGATCGTCCGAGGAATGGCCACCGCTGGCGAAAGCGGGTGCCGCGAACGCCAACGCGAGGCAAGCGCTTACAGCCATCGCGTGGACTGATGATGGGAATTTGTCAGGCGACATGGACTTCTCCTAGACCAAAGGGCACGGCTCGCGAGGCTCGAGCAAAGCCCGGCGCGGCCGCTCGCGCGAAAGACCAGCGGAAGACGAAAGGAGCCGTTTGCCCCGTTCCACCGGGGCAGATCGCCGAGGAGGAATGGCCGGGCTTCACGCTGCTGTCCGTCTGCGCGCCGAACTCAGATCTGAGCGGCGTGACGAGAACACGTCAGGCGGCGTTTTATTCGAGCAGAACCCCAGACGCCCAGTCCCATGAGGTCGGGCCGCTTTCAGCCCCGGCGCTGACCTTTCCACAAAGTCCCGCGGAACGAGCGCCTGCAGAGCCGAGGTGCCGCTACAGCTTGGCAACGATTGAGGTTCTCGCAATATTAGCGGCTTGCTGTTGCGAAAGTCTGCCGCGAAGTTGTTCGTGCATTCTGGCGTCGGTGTTTGGTAGAATGGCCAGCATGACGACCCTGCTCGAACAGGCCTTTGAGAAGGCGCAGGCTCTCCCGCCCGACGCGCAGGACGGGATTGCTCGCATCGTCATGGAGTTGACCGGCGGCGATCAGCAAGCCTACCGCCTGACGCCCGAAGAATTGGCAGCCATGGACAAGGCAGACGCCGACGTTGCGCGCGGCGACTTCGCGATTGACCACGAGCTGCGCGCCGTTCTGGCGAAGCATGGCCTTTGAGGGTCGTCCTCACCCGCGCCGCGCTGCGCGAGGGCGTTCATCGGCCGTCAAGTTCAAGCTCGCGGAGCTTCTGAAGCGCAAGTCCCGACGGCCTGCCTGTACTGACGCTCAGTGCCCGAGGCTCTTGACGATGTTCTCCACCATCTTCTTGGCGTCGGCGAACAGCATCATGGTGTTGTCGCGGAAGAACAGCTCGTTCTCGACGCCCGCATAGCCGGCCGCCATGCCGCGCTTGATGAAGAGCACGGTCTTGGCCTTTTCGACGTCGAGCACCGGCATGCCGTAGATCGGCGAGGCCTTGTCGGTCTTGGCGGCCGGGTTGGTGACGTCGTTGGCGCCGATCACGAAGGCGACGTCGGCCTGGGCGAATTCCGAGTTGATGTCCTCGAGCTCGAACACCTCGTCATAGGGCACGTTGGCCTCGGCCAGCAGCACGTTCATGTGGCCGGGCATGCGGCCCGCCACCGGGTGAATGGCGTATTTGACGTCGACGCCCTCGGCCTTGAGCAGGTCGCCCATTTCGCGCAGCGCGTGCTGGGCCTGCGCCACCGCCATGCCGTAGCCCGGCACGATGATCACCTTGCCGGCGTTCTTCATGATGTAGGCGGCGTCCTCGGCCGAGCCCTGCTTGACCGGCCGGGTCTCGACGGCGCCGCTGGCCGCCGCGGCGCGTCGCCGCCGAAGCCGCCGAGGATGACGGAGATGAAGGAGCGGTTCATCGCCTGGCACATGATGTAGCTGAGGATCGCGCCCGACGAGCCGACCAGCGCGCCGGTGATGATCAGCGCCAGATTGCCGAGCGTGAAGCCGATGCCGGCCGCCGCCCAGCCCGAATAGGAGTTGAGCATCGACACGACGACCGGCATGTCGGCGCCGCCGATCGGGATGATCAGCAGGACGCCGAGCGACCAGCGCGTCGATCACGATGAGCCAGAAGGCGAGCGGGCTCGCGGTCTCGAAGAACAGCGCGATCAGCACCACCAGCGCGACGCCGAGCGCGATGTTGATGGCGTGGCGCTGCGGCAGCATGATCGGCTTGCCCGACATGCGCCCGTCGAGCTTGGCGAAGGCGATGATCGAGCCCGTGAAGGTCAGCGCGCCGATGGCGGCGCCGAGCGACATCTCGATGAGGCTCGGGCCGTGGATGGCGCCCGGCTCGCCGATGCCGAAGGCGTTCGGCGCGTAGAGCGCGCCGGCCGCCACCACCACCGCCGCGAGGCCGACGAGCGCGTGGAAGAAGGCCACGAGCTGCGGCATGGCGGTCATCATGACGGTGCGGGCGCGCCAGGCGCCGATGGCGCCGCCGATGCCGATGCCGACCACCACCATGAGCCAGCTCACGGCGTCGGAGGGCGGCCGGTTGCACCAGCGTGGTCAGCACGGCGAGGCCCATGCCGATCATGCCGTAGCGGTTGCCCTGCCGCGAGGTGGCGGGCGACGAGAGGCCGCGCAGCGCCAGGATGAAGAGGATGCCGGAAACGAGGTAGAGGAGGGCCGCGATATTGTCGCTCATCGCGGGTCAGCCCTTCTTCTTGTACATGGCGAGCATGCGCTCGGTGACGAGGAAGCCGCCGAAGATGTTCACGGTCGCGAGGATCAGCGCGACGAAGCCGAAGATCCGCGCCGCCCAGGCGCCGGCCTCATGGCCGGGCGTGATCTGCACGCCGATCAGCAGCAGCGCGCCGACCACGATGACGGAGGAGATGGCGTTGGTGACCGACATCAGCGGCGTGTGCAGCGCCGGGCGTCACGGACCAGACCACGTAGTAGCCGACGAACACCGCCATGGCGAAGATGGCGAGGCGGAACACGAAGGGATCGATGGCGCCTCCGCTCGCCGCATGGACGGCTGCCGCCGCCCATGTCGCTCGAGTTGCAGCGCATAGGCGTGGGCGATGTCGGCATTGTGCTGGGCCGCATCGGCGGCGGCCTGCGCCTTCTCGTAGATCTGCTGCGGCGTGTCGGTGGCCATGCGGGCATTTCCTCTCGAAGCGTCTGCGGGCCGGCGCGCGAGCCCTGCTTGGGCCGTGCCGCTCGCGTCAGGCGGCCTTGGGCAGGAAATTCGGATGGACGACCTGCGCCGTCGCGCGTGAGGCAGGTGGCGCGGACGAGTTCGTCGTCCGGGTCGACCTTGACGGTCTTCGTGTCCTTGTCGATCAGCGTCTCGACAAAGGCGAAGAGGTTGCGGGCGTAAAGGCTCGAGGCGGTCGCGGCGAGGCGGCCCGCGACGTTGAGGTAGCCGACGATCTTGACGCCGTTCGAGTCGACCACCTCGCCCGGCCGCGAGAGCTCGCAGTTGCCGCCGCGCTCGACCGCGAGGTCCATGACGACCGAGCCCGGCCGCATGGAGGCGACCATGTCGGCGCTGACCAGCTTCGGCGCCGGCCGGCCAGGGATCAGAGCCGTGGTGATGACGATGTCCTGCTTGGCGATGTGGCTCGCCACCAGCGCTGCCTGCTTGGCCTTGTAGGCGTCCGACATCTCCTTGGCGTAGCCGCCGGAGGTCTCGGCCTGCTTGAACTCCTCGTCCTCGACGGCCACGAACTTGGCGCCGAGCGACTCGACCTGCTCCTTGGTGGCGGGCCGCACGTCGGTCGCGGTGACGATGGCGCCGAGCCGCCGCGCCGTCGCGATGGCCTGCAGGCCGGCAACGCCCGACGCCCATGATGAAGACCCGCGCGGCCGGCACCGTGCCCGCGGCCGTCATCATCATCGGAAAGGCGCGGCCGTATTGCTCGGCGGCGTCGATCACCGCGCGATAGCCGGCGAGATTGGCCTGGCTCGACAGCACGTCCATGACCTGGGCGCGGGTGATGCGCGGCATCAGCTCCATGGCGAAGCTCGTGGCGCCTGCGTTCGGCCAGGCCGCGCAGCGGCCTCGTCCTGGCCATAGGGGTCCATGATCGCGACGACGAGCGCGCCGCGCTTCAGCCCGTCGAGGTCTCCCGGCGCCGGGCGCCGCACCCGAAGAACGATGTCGGCATCGGCCAGCACGTCGCCGAGCGGACCGTAGCGCCCGGCGGCCTCGAAGTCGCGGTCGGGCATCCCGGACGCGGTACCGGCTCCGGACTGCACCACCACCTCGGCCCCGAGCCCGATGTATTTGCGAACGGTTTCGGGTGTGATGGCGACGCGCGGCTCCGCAGCGTCCGTTTCAGCAGGAACCGCAATGCGCATCAGGTCCTCCACCAGGCTCCAGTTGGCAGCCGGCTGTCATCATCAACATCGATCAGAGCGTTGCCGCAATTGCGGCCCGGCTCAGAGCAGGAAGAAGGCCATCAGCAGGATGACAATGACCACAGCGAGCGTGACCCACTTGGCGCCGAACGTGAACGCCCGGTAGGTGCGCTCGTGCTCCGGGTAATCCATGTAGCTGCTGTGCATCGGGACGTTGTCGGCATCAGCCATGTAATGGGGCCTTGCAGGGTGCGAGCGAGTGCCAGCGGCTTTAGCCGATCGCTGCGGGAGGATCAAACGCGTTTGATCCAGTTCGCCGAAACCGGAGGCGTGTTCACGCCTCCGCGTCGAAGCTTGGCGCTAGCCTTTGGCAGCCTTGGCCCGCTCGATGCCATCCATCACGAGCTTCTTGGCTTCCTCGGCTCCGACCCAGCTCTTGATCTTCACCCACTTGCCGGGCTCCAGATCCTTGTAGTGGGTGAAGAAATGCTCGATCTGCTCGAGCGTGATTTGCGGCAGATCGCTGTAGGTCTTCACGCTCTCGTAGCGGCGGGTCAGCTTGGTGGTCGGGACCGCGACGATCTTCTCGTCGCCGCCGGATTCGTCCTCCATCAGCAGGGCACCAACGACGCGGCAACTCATCACCGCACCGGGGATGATGGCGCGCGTGTTGGCCACGATGACGTCGCAGGGGTCACCGTCGTCCGACAGCGTGTGCGGAATGAAGCCGTAGTTCCCCGGATACCGCATCGCCGTGTAGAGAAAACGGTCGACCGTCAGAGCACCGGACTCCTTGTCCATCTCGTATTTGATCGGCTCGCCGCCGATCGGCACCTCGATGACCACGTTCACTTCGTCGGGCGCGTTCTTGCCCACGGACACGGCATCGAGATTCATGGAGAACTCCGGGCGACGATCGCACACGCGTCAACGCGCGCTCGCCTACATTATGTCAAAAGATGAACATTCCGCCAGCGACGGCGTCAGTCGAAGCCGTACGCGATCCGACCGCGCGTCTCGTCGCCGAAGCGCTCTTCGGCGCGGCGGACCACACGCCCGCCGAGACGGCTGTAGAACTCCAGCGCACGATCGTTATCCGCCAGGGCCCAAACCAGCAGGCTGGCATAACCATGCTCTGCCAGATCGCGGCGGACCGCCTTGAACAGGCGCTTGCCGAATCCGAGCCCCTGGAACTCCGGCGCGAGGTAGAGTTCGAACAGTTCGCCGCCGTAGGGAAGCGCCGGCACGCGATTGCGGCCATAGCTGGCGTAACCACCGATCGTGTCGTCGAAGTCGAGCACGCAAAGCCGCGTGCCACGCATGATGGCGGTGTGCCACCAGCGGGGGCCACGGCGCGCCACCATTTTTTCGAGTTCACGGCCTGGAATGATGCCCCGGTAGGCATCACGCCAGGCAGCATCATGAACGGCCGCTATCGCCTCGGCGTCGCCGGCCCTGGCCCCACGGATCGTGATGACTCTCTCGACCATGCGACGATGTTAGGGCCGGCCCGCGCGCTCACGCAAGGGCCGGCGCTGTTTAATTTCACGCACCGCGATTGAGGGCGCCCCCGCCACCCGGCCGCCGCCGCTGCGAGCGGCCGGCCGACTCGGGCGCGGTTGATTGGTCCAAACCCGGCCTTGGCCGCCGTCGTTGCGGCCGCCTCTATTCTCCCCTCCCGCGCGTCGCTCGTCACGGCCGTGCGCATGGCGTTCCCCACCGCGATGACCGACCGGATGCGCTCCGGCCTTGCGGTGATGACCTTGCGAGGTGGGCTGTGCCGTCTTCGGCACGGGCTTGAGCGCACTCACGGCTGCGGCGACAGCAGCCGCATCGCCCAGCGGATTGGCCATAACCGGAATGGTGCGCCGGATCAGCCGCTCGATGCCGCGCAGGTCGCGCCGCTCTTCGTCGCCCACGAGCGAGATCGCGATGCCATCAGCCCCGGCACGCGCAGTTCGGCCGATCCGATGCACATAGCTTTCGGCAATGTTGGGGAGGTCGAAGTTGATGACATGCGAAATGCCGTCCACGTCGATGCCACGCGCCGCGATGTCGGTTGCAACGAGCAGGCGCAGCGACCCGTCGCGGAACGCCGCCATGGTCCGCTCACGATGGTTTTGCGACTTGTTGCCGTGCAGTGCGCCCGAGGGGATGCCGGCCGCCTCGAGGTGGCGCACGATCTTGTCGGCGCCGTGCTTCGTACGTGAGAACACCACCGCACGCTCGATCGAGGCGTCACCGAGCAGCTTGTGCAACACGGCCTGTTTGGCCCGCTCCGGGCAGTGGATCACACTCTGCGATATACGTTCGACGGTCGTGGCAGCGGGCGTCACTTCCACCCGCTTCGGGTTCGTCAGCATGCTGCTGGACAGGTCTGCAATCTCGGGCGGCATGGTCGCCGAAAAGAACAAGGTCTGTCGGCGCTGCGGCATCATGGTGAGAAGTTTTCGGATGTCCCGGATGAAGCCCATGTCAAGCATCCGATCGGCTTCGTCGAGGACGAGGATTTCCACCTCGGCGAGGGTCATGGCCCTCTGCTGCAGCAGGTCGAGCAGCCGGCCGGGTGTCGCAACCACGACGTCGAGGCCGCCCGCCATAGCACGGATCTGACGTCCGATCGGAACACCGCCGAAGATGACCGTCGTGCTGGCGCGAAGGAATCGGCCATATGCTCGGAAGCTCGCTTCGATCTGGCTCGCGAGCTCACGGGTTGGGGAGAGCACGAGCACCCGGCAGGCACGCGGCGAAGCGTGACGGTTGATCCGATGCAGGTGATTGAGGATGGGAAGCGCGAAGGCCGCGGTCTTTCCGGTGCCGGTCTGCGCGACTCCGAGCAGGTCGTGCCCGGCGAGAACATGGGGGATGGCGCCCTGCTGAATGGGCGTCGGAAGCTGGTAGCCTTCGGCGTCCAGCGCCTTGAGTAAGGGCGCAGCGAGGCCGAGGTCGGCGAATTGAGTCAAGATTGATTGGTCTTTCGAATACGAGTCACACGAGTGACGCCGGTCGACCCCGTCGGGATCGCGCACAGAACCCGAGCATGGAGCGGGTCGCCGTCAAGTGCGAGAAGTCATCAAGCGCAGGACTCCAGTCCTGATCACGCTGCCTTTGTGCCGACCGGCACGACGATGACTTCCTTCATATGGTCGGGAGCCGCGGCATTGTCAAATCTCACCGGCTGGCCGGGGCACTCCACGCCTGCTCGCGGGCGCAGGAGAGGTCGTACCTCGTCGCGCCCCGGCATCCCGATCACCTCCACCGCAAAGCGCGCAGGGTCTAAGTACTTGTGGAATCAGGCAATCACGATTGGTTCGCAACCGAATTAACCACTTGTTTACGATTGACTCGACCTTAGCTGCGTTAACACGCGTTAATAGGTTGGCAAACGTCGTGAGGCTTCAGCGGCGAATGCAGCAATCTCGGCGAAGGCCACGCTTTCGCGGCTATAGGATGCGGCAATGCTTGATCGTTCTGTGCGCTATGTTCCCGACGCCGCCCTGTCGGGAAGCATGCGAGACTTCCGAACGCCTAGCGGGGCGAACCTGCTCACCCGCACGCATGACTTCTTCAACTGGCAGGATCAGCGACGTGCGCACCGGCTATGGCCATTTTCGCGCTCGCTCGAGACGGGCCCGCGCACCGAATGCGAAGGCATGGACGACTCCGGTCACGCCATGGCGGGCGTGAACTTCGCCTCGCAGGATTATCTAAGCCTCTCGTCGCACCCGGCCATCAAGGACGCGGCCCTCGACGCCATCGAGCGCTATGGCGTGCACTCGCGCCGGCTCGCCGGCCCTGGTCGGGAACACCAACGCTTCAGTTGCAGCTTGAGCGTACGCATCGCAGAATTCCTCGGCGTCGAGGAGGCCGTCCTCTACCCGACAGGGTTCGCGGCCGGCTTCGGCGTCATCAAGGGTCTGGTCCGCTCCAACGATCACGTGGTGATGGATGCGCTCTCCCATGCGTGCCTGCAGGAGGGAGCCAATGCGGCGACCCGCAATATCTCGATCTTCCGGCACCTCGACGTCGATCACTGCCGACGCCTGTTGAGCGGCATCCGTGCCAAGGACACCGAGAACGGCATCATGGTGGTGACCGAGGGCCTGTTCTCGATGGACTCGGATACGCCCGACATCGCCGCGATGCAGGCGCTCTGCCACGAATTCAACGCCACCCTCGTTGTCGACGTGGCGCATGATCTCGGCATGCCTCGGTCGCGACGGTCGCGGCCACATCGGCATGCAGAACATGATCGGCAAGGTCGATCTGGTCATGGGGAGCTTTTCGAAGACCTTCGCGTCCAACGGCGGCTTCGTCGCCTGCAAGGACCGTCGCATCAAGGAGTATCTGCGCTTCTACAGTGCGCCTTCGACCTTCTCCAATGCGATCGCGCCGGCGCAGGCCGCTGTCGTGCTCAAGGCGTTCGAAATCATCCAGTCGGACGAAGGAGCGCTTCTGCGCAGCAAGCTGATGGGCAACATCCTGCTGCTGCGCAACAAGCTGGCAGAAGCCGACTTCAGCTTCTATGGTGATCCCTCTGCGATCGTGGCCGTAAAGATGGGGTTCGAAGGCCTGGCGCGTCTGGTCAGCCGCGAGCTTGCCGGAGCTTGGTGTTTTGGCCAACTTGGTCGAATACCCCGCGGTGGGCAAAGGCTCCGCCAGGTTCCGCATGCAGGTCATGGCGAACCATACCGCAAGCAATATCGAGAGACGCGGTCACTCGGCTGCGTGTCGCCTATGATCGCGCTGTGGCAGAGGTCGAAGGACGCTTCGGACGGCGGGCCGGCGCGGCGGCCTGACCAGGCCCACGGACTTCAACGTCCGGTCGGCAGGATGCCGACGGCGGTCCCGGCATCCTGCGACCGATTATTGTTGGCTTTCAGTAAGCGATGGTCCGGCATCGGCGGTACCCGCTCGGCCGCGTGACGCAGCTCGTGCGACGAACACCACGATGGTAATAGCGGCGAGGCCGGAATGGTGATGTGACGGCGCCCACCACGCCGGCCGCTGTTCCCACGGCCGCACCCGTTACGCCACCGACGAACGAACCGACCGGGCCGGCAACTGCGCCGCCTGTCTCGGCCCCCTGTGCAGCACCCGCTGCCGTCGGGTTCTGTGCCAAAGCCGGCCCCGCACAGGCGAGCGCTACGAGAACTGCAGAGATCATCAAGACGCGTTGCATATTTGCCATTCCTCCAAAAGGTGGAGATCAACGAATGGTAAAGCTCAGGGTTCCTGTTAAGCGTTGATCGACCTCGCGCATGGTGAACTTCGGACTTGTGAAACGAAAGCCGAGCCCACACGTTTGCAGGTAGATTGGCTCGAGCTTGGCCGGCCGTTCGATGGCTGGCAAAAAGGCACTGACGTGACACGCTCCATCACACGCGCCGCTGCTCTGTTTGCGGGAATCCTGGCCGGGACGGCCGGGATGACTGCGGCGCAGGCGCAAACGCGGCATCGCGACCGACCGTTGACGATCACCCGGCATTTCGCGAGCCCGCGGCACACCGGCATCGAAATGCGGGATCACGGGAACGAGATAGTCGCTTGGGGCGGCTTCAGCGCCAACGGTTTTGGGCCGCGTCCAATGGGGGCAGCGGCCGCGCGGCGTGCTGCGATCAACGATTCGGTCAGGGCGCGCACGGCCGGCGTCTACGGTTACGGGTTTGACGGACTGGGCGGGACCGGTTTCGACGAGGATCGGGTGAGCGGCTTCGACAACCCGAATTACGGCAACGGCTACAACACCTATGTCGGCTATAACGGCGTTCCGACCGCTTTCGCCTTTGGACCGGGCTTTGCCAATCGGCACATCACCGACTCGGATGACGACGACACCGACATCCCTGGCCCGACCCCCGGTGAACTAGGCTACGCTTCGCCAGCGTCGCTTGGCGACGATGAATAACGAGACCATTCGGCCAGCGTAGGCGTCCAGTGCGGGCTTACCGCACCGGCAGGGCTGAGAAAGCGCTAATCCGCAGGGGTTAGACGAGTTCCTGCGTGGCGCCCGTCGGGAGGGTGATCTCCTGTGTGCCGGATCTGTTTTCCGAAGCGGCGCGCACGAGGGCCTGAACGGCCATGAAATCCGTCTTGCCGGCGCCAAGCTGAGGCAAGGTATCGACCACCATGACCTCGGACGGCATGGCGATATCGGCCATATGCCGGTCCTTTGCGTAAGCGACGTAGGCGGCGCGTGTCGCCTGCTTTTCGGTGGTGACGAGAACGATCCGTTCGCCCTTCCTCATGTCCGGCGCGGTCGCCGCGGCCGACGCCGCATCGGGCCAGAGGGCGGCGGCGCAGGCTTCTACGGCCGCCAGCGACACCATCTCGCCGCCGATCTTGGCAAACCGCTTGGCGCGTCCCTTGATCGTGACGAAGCCCTCAGGATCGACGCTGACGATATCGCCCGTGTCGTGCCAGCCATCCTCTGGCCGTTCCAGCACACCGGGCTGTTCGGCGCGGAGGTAGCCGAGCATCACGTTCGGGCCCGCGCACCACGAGGCGGCCCGCGTCGTCGATGCCCGGCACCGGATCGAGCCGCACCTCCATGCCGGGCAGAATGCGTCCGACCGTGCCGAAGCGATTGAACATGGGCGTGTTGAGCGCGAGCACCGGGCCGGTTTCGGTCACCCCGTAACCTTCGAGAATCCGCAGCCCGAATTTCTCGAGATAAATCCGACGCGTGCTCTCCTTGACCGGCTCTGCGCCGGCCACGACGTAGCGGAGAGAACGCAAATCGTAGGCGTTGGCGTAGCGCGCATATCCGGCGAGAAACGTGTCGGTGCCGAACAGGGCCGTGGCATTCGTGCCGTAGATTAGCTCAGGCACGATCCGGTAATGCAGCGGCGACGGATAGAGATAGAGCTGCACGCCCGATACCAGCGGAAGCACCAGGGCAGCCGTGAGACCGAAGGAATGGAACAGCGGCAGCACGTCGAACACCTTGTCGGTCCGCCCGAAGTCAATTCGCGCGGCAACTTGCGCCACATTGGCCAGCATGTTGCGGTGGCTTAGCACCACGCCTTTCGGCGTGCCTTCCGAACCCGAGGTGAACAGGATCGCCGCGGGGTCGTCGGCCTGACGGCGCACCAGGGGGCGGCGCGGCCCGATCAGCGCGCGGAGCTTGTCGAAGCCGCGTGACGGTGGCGCGCACATCCTCGAGATACGACGAAGCGGATGTCCGGCCTGCACAAGGCCGCTCACAAGCTTCTCGAGCTTGCCCTTCTCGATGAAGGCGCGAGAGCGTGACGATGGTGCCGATCTCGGCCGCCCGGCAGGCGGCCTCGACGGCGCCGAGACCGGCGGAAAAATTGATCATGGCCGGAATGCGCCCGGCGGACATCAGCGCGAAACACCGTGCAGGGCGCTGCCGATGGCGTTCGGCAGCATGACGCCGAGTGGCTTGCCTGGCTCGGCCAGCGGCAGCGAGCTTACGGCCCAGGATCGGTCGCGCCCATGATCAGCCGCGAATAGGTGAGGCGTCCGCCGAGCGCATCCTCGATGCAGACACGGCGCCAGCCGTGCTTGTCCGCCCGCCTCGATCAGCGCCTCGAACACGGTTCGGTCGGTGGAGGTGGTCCGGAACACAAGGTCGGACATGACGGCATAGAGCGCCGCGCCGGCGGCCTGGCGCCGTTTGCGGCCGAACAGATGCGGCGCGACGTCGATCTTGACCGGCTCGAGCACGGTGACGATCACCTTCGGCCACCATTTGCGACGGATCTGGGCCCGGCTGAGGCGGGAGAACGGCGTGCGCTCGAGCCCGTCGATGCGGACCGGCACGACCAGCGCGCCCGACTTCTCGGCGATCAACCCGGCGCCGTCGTAAACCTTCATGAGGCTGCCCGGTGACGCTGATGCGGCCTTCGGGAAAGATCACCAGGCTGTCGCCGGCGCGTACAGCATTGATCAGCGTCCGCGTGGCGAGGGGCTTCGTGGGATCGAGCGGCATGGCGCGCGTCAGGCGCAGGAAGGGCCGAACCCACCAGCGCCTGGCGATGTCGCTGTCGATGGCGAAGACCGGGTCGCGGTCGAGCAGCGACAGGGCGACACCCGCGTCGAGAAAGCTGACGTGGTTGAGCGCCAGGATGGCGGTCGGGCCCTGCGGCGACGAGATTGTCGGCGCCGCGCACCTCGAGACGGAAGAAGGTGCGGTAGACGATCGACAGCAGGTCGCGGAAACGCGCTCGTCGGCAGCGTGCGGAAGATCAGGATCACGGCCGCGATCAGATTGCCGACCCCGATGATCACGAACAGCGCCGGCGTATGCAGGCCAATCGCCTGCAGCAGCGCGACCGCGACCGCGCCGCCCACCATGAAGGCGGCGTTGAGCACGTTGACGGCCGCGATGGTGCGGGCCCTGCGGGCCTCGTCGCTCCACGCCTGGATGCTGGTGAAGGCGGGACGATGAAGAGGCCGCCCGAGAAGGCGAGGCCGAAGAAATCGACTGCGACGCGCAGCGTTGCGCCGCCGCCGCAGGAACTGGCCGACTGTCAACGGCAACAGGCCCGGCGCGAAGCCGCTCGCATGCAGGCCGACGTCGAGCGCGAAGAACCCCATGATGATCGACGGCGACGGGCGTCGGCAGCAGGATGATGCGGCCGTGGGCCAGCCATGAGGCGAAGCCCGAGCCGAGCGCAACCCCGACCGCGAAGGTGGCGAGCAGCAGGGTGACCACCTGCTCGTCTCCGCCGAGCACGTTCTTGACCAGCGAAGGCGAGCAGCGACAGCACAACGGCGCCGACGAGCCAGAACCAGCTCGAATAGATGCCGCCGCGCCAGAGGCGCGAATCGGCGTAGAGGTCGCGCAGCAGCCCGCCGGTCGAGCGGAAGATGTTCGACCTGGATCGGCAGATCCGGCGCGGCCTGCGCGGTCGGGGGGATCATCAGGCTCGACGCCCAGCACAGCACCGCAAATCCGATGACGAGGGTGCCGAAGATCGTCGCGTCGCCTGGCACGGTCGAGGCGAGGCCGCCCGCGATCGTGCCGAGGAGGATGGCGAGAAAGGTCGCGCCTTCGACGAGCGCGTTGCCGGCGCCGAGTTCCTCGCGCGCCAGATGGTCGGGCAGAATGCCGTATTTGATCGGCCCGAACAGCGCCGCGATGATGCCGAACAGCGCCAGCGCAACGAACAGCGTCGGGACCGATTCGGCCCAGAAGCCGCCCACCGACAGGGCCGCTGCCAGGATCTCGACGAGCTTGAGACGCCGCGCCACGACCGCCTTGTCGAAGCGGTCCGCCATCTCGCCGCCGAGCCCGGAGAGCAGGAAGAACGGCAGGATGAAGACCCCGCCCGGCAAGCGTGACAAGCGCCTCGGCGCCGGCCCCGCCGATCTTGAACAGGATCAGGAAGACGAGCGCGTTCTTGAGAAAGTTGTCGTTGAAGGCGGAGAAGAACTGGGTCAGGAACAACGGTGCGAAGCGCCGCGTCGTCAACAGGCTCGATGAACATCGTCCCGCGCTCCTCCGTGCGAAACAGCTCGGGGATAGGCCTAGACTTGATCGCACGACACAGGCCAGCGCGAAATATGCGTCGAGCGCTGCTTATCCGCGTCGCCGCCTGCACTCAGGCGACGTCCTGGAGAGTCGGCCGCTCCTCCTGGCCTGCAAGCACCGGGTGCACTCGCCGACGCGCCGGAGAGTTCACCGGTTTGTCTGGTGCGTTCGCCCGCCACGAGGCTCGGACCCCGGCGATCCAGCCGGGATCCAGAACGTGAAACGTGTTCCTGCGCCGGCCGTGGTCTCGACATCGATGTCTCCACCCAGCAGGCGACAAAGCTTGCGGCTCAGCGCAAGACCCAGACCCGAACCGCCATACTTGCTGGCGGACGCATCGTCGTTCAGGGCAAATTGCTCGAACAGGTTGTCCATCCTGTTCCGGGGCGATACCCGATCCCGGTGTCGCCGACGCTGACGACCAGCATCGGCGTGCCCTCTGGCCCTGCTGTCGGATCGTGGCCTGCAACATCGATGGCGCCGTTTGTGGGTGAACTTCGCCGCATTGCTGAGCAGCTGGGTCAGCACGATCCGGATCTTGCGCATGTCGGACGCGATCAGAGCCGAGCTGCCCTTTGACATGCAACTCGGGCCGATTGCCGCTTGGCTTGGGCGAGCCGGCGACATCTCCGTCGTGACGTTGCGCAACAGGTCGGCCGAGGTCGAACACGTCGCTGAAAATCTCCATCCGCCCCGTTTCGATCTTCGAGAGGTCGAGGATGTCGTTCACGAAACGCAGCAGCTCGAGCCCCGAATCGCGGATGGACTTGAGGTCTCCCGAGGCTTCGAGGCGCCTTCTCCTCCGCCTCTTCGACAAGGATCGAGCTGTAGCCGATCACGGCATGCAGTGGGATCCGCAGCTCGCTGCTCAGGCGAGCCAGGAACTCCGACTTGAGCGGCGTCGGCCTGATCAGCCGCTGCGGCGGCACGTTGAAGGTCGAGCGCGGTGGCGACGTGGTCCTTCATTTCGGCTTCGAGCTCGCCTTGGCTCGCAAGTGCCTTGGCGTAGAACAGAGCCATCATCGCGACATACGCCGCCGCTGCGACCGTCGAAACGATGCCGAGTGCCTGGGCAGCAATGGGCGCAATGTGGCTGGCACCGACAGCATTGGTGCCGCTGACTGATCCAGAACGCCGCGAAGTTCGCCACGAACATCAGCAGTACGAGAAGGCGGATGTCGGGCGACGAGCCGAGATAGAAGAACGAGAGAAGCGGGATCGTCAGCACCCAAGGCGCGGTCGGCGACTGGATACCGCCCAGCATCAAGCAGCTCCAGATGATGCAGAACATCAGGTTCTGGATCGAGATGATCGCCAGCGCGTTGTATTGCTTCAGGTATTTAAGTAGAAATGGGAAGATCCAAAACCCAGTGATCGAACCGGCCAAAACGACATTTTGATAGCCTGGATGCGGGTCGAGCAGGTAGATGGCGCCAGGGAACGGAGTTCCCGATAAACGGTCCGCAGATATGGCTGACCAAGAACATCTGCGCTTGTTTGCGCATCGTGCGATCGGCACCCATCTCGGCCGGAATAAACCAGTCGACCAGCCGATTGAATGCGCGAAAGCCTTCTGAAGCGCTAGCAAGACGACCGATCCCGGAAAATGCCGCTCGAGTCGTGAGCGTTTCTCGACGCATGTCCAACTGCTGAGCCTGCCGACTTCCGGTTAAGAAGTCCTTGAGTGGAGTTCAAGGAGGTGTACACGCCGCCTTAAGCGGTCAATGCCAGAAAGGACGTCGAAGCCCGCGCAAGGAGAAATCTTGCTGTTCCGACATCAACTCAATGCCATGCTCGACTGGTTTATTCCGAATGCAGCCCTGGCAGAGCGATCGGAGGTCGGCCTCGCACGCAACTTCATCGTCACGCATCTGCTCGGCCCCTTCCTGATCCTCTCGATCGTGGGAATGGTTTACCTCACGGACCGAACGCCGGGACTCGCCTGCTGGACGATGATGGCCTGCGTCGTCGCGTTCTGGCTCCTGCCGATTGGACTGAGGCTGACCCAGGACCTGCAGCTCATGGCCCTGATCTCGGTCGAACTGCTATGCGTTCTCTCTCTAATCGGCAGTTCGTTCTACGGCGGGGTCAACTCTCCTTTTCTGCCCTGGCTTCTCGTGAGCCTGATGCTCGGCTTCTTCTACCTGTCCGATCACGCCATGCGCATCGTGGCGCTGTTTGCCTTCAACATCGTCGCCGTTATCGGTGCGCATTTTCTTTACCGGTTTCCCCAAGACCTCAGCCCGTTGGAACTCAGCACGATCAGCTGGTTCTCGGTGTTCTCCGCGACGGCTTACATGTCGCTCATGGCGATCTACTACGCCGGGATCATCACCATGAGTTCGAACCTGGAGCGGGAAACCGAGCGCCATCGCGTGCTCGCGCAACGGCTTCGCCGGGCCAAGCGGGTGGCCGACACGGCAAGCCACGGCAAGACCGTGTTTCTCGCCAAGATGCGCCGACGAATTCGAACAGCCGCTCGTCAACATCGTCGCCTCGAGCGAACTCCTCGTGGAGCGGATTGCTGCCGACCCGGCAACCAGCAGTTGGAGGCCGGAGGTCGAGCGGATCAACGGGCAGGGTCGATCATCTGCTCCGAACTGGTCCACGAGACCGTTGACCCGAATCGGATCATGACCGCGACCGCCAGCAGCGACCAGCTTCGACGATCTTTCGCTCGGGGATTTCGTCGATCGGCATCGCGGCGGCGTCAACGACCGATCGTGGCTCTCCATGGCCACGATCTGCTGGTCGAGAAGGCTCCTGCGCTGGGCTCGATGCGAGTTGACGCCGCCCGATTGCGGCAAGCCCTCGATATTCTTGTTGCGAAAGCTGCTGCCATCGCGCTGCCGGGCACCATCCGTTTCGTGGCCCGAAGGGACCGAAAGCCGGCGGGCGACTGGATCGAGTTCCGCATCCGCACCCCGGCGTTGCGCGTGTCGCGCCCCGGGGCGGACCCGCGGTCCATGCTTTCGTTCCAGGACGCGGGGGGCCCTTCATTACAAGTCGATGCGGATCTTGAAACCAGTCAGATGCACTGCGCGGTGCTCGGCGGAAGCTTCAGCATGACGCGAGAACCCGATGGCGGCGCTCGCTTTTCTGTCGAGGTGCCGGCTTTCCCCATCGAGACTCTGGGGGTCGCCGCCGCGTAGCGGACGAGCTTCTCGTTGGCCCAGGTCGCGAGGACAATCGCGAGATGGAATGGGCGTTGCCTGATCGCTCTCGGCGACACGGCAGCGAAACATCGGCCTCGGATAAGGGGCGGCCCCGTCGAGAACACTATGATCTGTCCCTGAAAGCTCCGAGTGTGCCGTGCAAGGGTCTGCCGTTCCGCGCAATTCATCCCGGCACGGCGAAGCCATATCGAAGAGGTGCCCGCGCCGGCGCAACCTACATCGGGCGCAGCCTAGCTTTCCTTGCTGAACGGCGGCACGAACATGTAGCCGTGCCCGCGCACGGTCACGATCGCGTCGGTGTCAAGCTTGCGTCGCAGGCGCGCGACACGCGTGTCGATCGCGCGGTCGTTTGCATCGAGACTTTCGGCGGGCGCCAATTCGATCAGCTCGTTGCGGCTCAGGATGGTGTTCGGCCGCCGCGCGAAGGCGCGCATCAGCACCACCTCGCCAGGCCCGAGACGCTCGGGCGCCTTGCCCTGGAACAGCAGGCAGGAGGCCGTGAGATCGACCGTCGCACGCTCGAGACGGATCAATTCGCGGCGCGAGGCGCCTCGTCGCTGCAGGATGCCGCTGACCCGTGCCGCCAGTTCCTGCGGGTCGACCGGCTTGACTACGAAGTCGTCGGCCCCGGTCTCGAGATCCGGCGATCCGGTCGACCTGATCGGAGTTGGCCGTCAGCACGAGGACGGAGCCATCGAAACCGGGTGCGCAGACGGCCGAGAGTAATCAAGCCCGCTGCTGCCCGGCATGTTGAGATCGAGCACGATCAGATCAAACGATTCCTGGTCGAGCAGCCGTTCGCAACCAGCGACGGAGCCGGCCGTCTTCACGTCGAACCCAACGTCTTCGAGATATTCTGCAAGAGCCTCTTGCAAATCGATTTCGTCGTCGATCACTGCTATCTTGGGACGCCGGGCCACGGAAGATCTCGCAGTCAGAGAGCGGTCTGCCGCGACTGTGGGATCAGAACCGTCGAAACTCAAGGCCGTTGAGCGGAGCGCCATGAACCCGGTCGTCGTCATCGTCGAAGACGAGGAGCATCTGCGAGAAGCGATCGTCGAATATCTCGGCGACCATGGCATCGCGGTTTTAGGAGCCGCCGACGGGCAGGCCCTCCGCCGTCTCGCCCAAACCGAACGGTTCGACCTCGTGGTGCTCGATATCGCCATGCCGGGCGAAGACGGGTTGTCCCTGGCGCGCTGGCTGCGGCAGACGCCTGGCCGGCCGGGCATCATCTTCGCGACGTCGGCCGGAACGTCTGTGGACCGGGTCGTCGGGCTCGAGATCGGCGCCGACGACTATCTGGTGAAGCCCTATGACCTCCGGGAGTTGCTTGCCCGCGTTCGATCCCTGCTTCGCCGCATTGCAGCCGAGCCGCCGGCCGACGGCGCAGTCGAGCCCACCTATTCCGCCGCCGCCGCGCACCGCCAGGGTCGGCGTCCCACACGATCAACTTCGATTCGCGCCGGCTCTACGACGGCGCCGGGCATCCGATCGAATTGACGGCCACCGAATTCGATTTGCTCGCGATGCTCGTCGCCCGACCAAACCGCATCCTCACCCGGGCGCAACTGTTGGCCGGCGAGCACGGCCGCAACGCCGACGAGGGCGACCGCAGCATCGATATCCGCGTGACCAGGCTGCGCAAGAAGATAGAGACCAATCCGCAGCAGCCGAGCCTGATCCGGACGGTGCGCGGCGAGGGGTATATGTACGTGCCGGCGAGCGCCTGATGGTGGCTTTTCCGGCCGAAAGACAGCACCGGCTGGTGGTCGGAGCGGCGGCCCTTGCCGCCGCGTTCTGCGTCGCCCTCCTGTTGATTGGACAACTGCATCTCGTCCGCAGCAATCTTCTGACCGGGATCCTGGCGATTTTGGTCGGCTCTTGCGCGGCACTCATCTTTTGGCGGGAACGCTCGCTGGTCCGCTCCGTCGAGCGACAGCGCATCCAGCGCGCCATCATCAACTCGTCACCGAATGCCGTGGTCATCAGCGACAGCCAGGGGCATGTCGTCGCGCTGAATCCCGCAGCCGAGCGCATGTTCGGGCGCGAAGCGACTGCCATCGAGCGGCTGCTCATCTCGGACCTCATGGCGGCGCCGGAGGCATCGGACCCAAGCGCTGATCACAACCACGCCAACATTCTCGACAGGCTCGGGCAAAAAATCATCGTCGATGGGCGGCGGCCCGACGGGACGACCTTCCCGGCCGAGATTTCGATTCTTCGGGTGGGCCAAGGCGGGCACACCATGTTCGCGGCCTACATTCGCGACCTGACCGAACAACGTCGCGCTGACGCGGATCATGAAGCCCAGCAGGAACGCATCCATCAGACCGAGAAGCTGTCGGCCATGGGCTCACTGCTCGCTGGAGTCGCCCACGAGCTGAATAATCCCCTAGCCATCCTCGTAACGCAGGCCACCCTGCTACGCGAGAAGGCGCCGACGCCCGACGTGGAACGGCGTGCCGAGCGCATTCATGCGGCGGCCCAACGCGCCGGCCGGATCGTCAAGAGCTTCCTGGCCATGGCGCGGCAGAAGCCGCCGGTCCGCGTTCCGACCGACCTGAACAGCATCATCGAAGCGGCGGTCGAACTGGTCGCCTATGGGTTGCGCAGTGCCGGCATCCAGGTCGAGCTGAACTTGGCCGGAGACCTGCCGCCGGTGGCCGCCGACCGCGACCTCATGGGGCAGGTTTTCGCCAACGTGCTGATCAACGCACAACAGGCCCTGGCGGACAGGCCGGAGCCGCGTATTCGGATTGTGACATATCGCGAAGCGGATACCGTGGTCAGCGAGATCGGCGATAACGGGCCCGGCATACCCGATGATGTCCGGGAACGCATGTTCGAGCCCTACTTCACGACCAAGCCGGTGGGAGCAGGCACGGGCATCGGCCTCTCGGTCTGCCGCAATGTGGTCACCGCGCACGGGGGCACCATCGACGACCTGCCTGCAGAAAGCGGCACCGTCATTCGCATCGTGATCCCGCTGGCAGCGCCTGCTGCGCCCCGAGCGCGGCCTGCGGGCGAAAAGGCTTTGTCGGTTCTCGTCGTCGACGACGAGCTGGACGTCGCCGAGTCACTCGCCGAACTGATGGATATCCTCGGGCACCGCACCGTCGTAATGTCCTCGCCGATGGACGCACTTGACCGGCTGAGGAAACAGGAATTCGACGCGGTCTTCACCGACCTGCGCATGCCAGGCATGAGCGGATTGTCGCTGCGCCAGCAGATCCGCGCGATCGACCCGGGCCTCGCGGGTCGCACTGTCATTATGACCGGCGATACTGTCATGGGCCCACAGTCCGCGCCCGAGGCGGTCGACGGCGGCCTGACGCTGGAGAAGCCGTTCACGGCCGAAAACGTCCGCGCTCTGCTGGAGCAGGTTCGCGCTCGATGAGCACGCAGGCTTCGCCAGACCTCGTCCGCTCGGACGGAGCCGATGATCTGCTCGTGCTGGTAGACGATGGACCCTCGCCGGCGGCCGACGAGACACGGGCGCGTTGGAAGATCGCCGTTATCGACGATGACCAAGCCGTCCACGACGGAACCCGTTTCGCGCTCTACGACTACGTGCTCGAGGGACGGAGCCTCGAACTGCTCTCCGCCTATTCGGCGGAGCAGGGTCGCGCTCTTCTTCGCGACACAGCCGACATTGCCGTGGTGCTGCTCGACGTCGTCATGGAGACGGAAACGGCCGGCCTCCAACTGGTCGAATACATACGCCGGACGCTGAAGAACGAGGCCGTCCGCATCATCCTGCGCACGGGACAGCCCGGCCAGGCGCCCGAGCGCGACGTGATCATCGGCTATGACATCAACGACTACAAATCCAAGACGGAGCTGACGGCCGCAAAGCTGTTTACCGCCTTGACCGCCGCCCTGCGCGGATATGGGCAGCTTCGCCGGATGATCGACACCCGCCGTGGGCTCGAGATCATCATCGATGCCACGGCAAGCCTTGGCGACCTACGCTCGCTTCATCGCCTCGCGGAGGGCATTCTCACCCAACTCGCATCACTGCTCGACGTACAATGCGCCGGCATTCTCGTGCTGCGAGAAGGCGCGACAGCGGAGCGCGCGTTCGCGGTTCTGGCCGGGTCGGGCTGCTACAGCGACCTGGTCGGGCCCAACGCGGCCGAGCGAATTGAGGCCGGCCTCACCGCTGTCATCGAGGACGCCTTCCACCACCGCCGGACCGAGTTCTCGCCCGAGCGGACCCTGCTTTATATCGGCACGGACAGCGGCGCTGAGATCGTCGTGCTCCTCGACTCGCAAAAGGACCTCTCCGAAACAGACCGCGCCCTGATCGGCATCTTCTGCAACCGCCTCGCCGCCAGCGTCGACAATCTGGTGCTCTACGACAAGGTTCAGGAAGCCAACCGCACGCTGGAACAACGCGTCGTCGCCCGCACCGAGGAATTGGCTGCCGCAAACCGCCGGCTTGAGGACCAGTGGTCCCGTGCGCGCCGCAGCAATGCGCTGCAAAGCGAGATCCTCGGCATCGTGGCGCACGACCTCAAGAACCCGCTGAGCGTGATCCTGGGACGCGCGGAGGTCATCGACCAGTTGCTGGCCATTGCTCCGATCGACGTCGAACGGTCCCTCAGTCATCTGACCTACATCAAAGACGCGGCCAAGCGCATGGCTGGAATGGCCGACACGTTGGTGACCGAGGTTATGGCGGACGCGCTCGACATCACGCTGCGCCGCGAGCCGAACGATCTCTGCAAGCTTCTGAACGAGGTGGTCGAAGCCAACCGGCTTTTGGCCGATCGCAAGAACCAGACGCTTGAACTCTCGACCGGAATGGAGGGACGGGTTTCGTTCGATTACGATCGGATGCGCGACGCCCTCGACAATCTCGTTAGCAACGCCATCAAATACAGCCCTCCAGGTGAGACGATCCTGGTGGACATCGAACAGGATGGTGCCGAGGTCGTCATTCGTGTGATCGACAACGGGCCCGGCCTCGAACAGGACGATTTCAGCCGCCTGTTCGGGCGCTTCCAGCGTCTCTCTGCAAAGCCGACCGGGGGCGAAACATCGACCGGCCTCGGCCTCTCCATCGTGAAGCGGATCGTCGATCTCCATGGCGGCTCGATCGCTGCCTCCTCGGCTGGGGCTGGCCGGGGCACCACGTTTACGCTTCGCTTGCCCCTCGGCGCGACTTGACCAGCCTCACGCCGCGGCTTCAGTGGCCGACACCAACCGATCGCTCGTCAAGCGCAGGCTACGCGGCAGATCGATGATGAAGCGGGTGCCGTTGGAGCGCACCGACTCGAAGTAAACGCGACCCTGCAGCGTGCTGGTCACGAGGTTGAATACGATGTGGAGGCCGAGACCGGTCGAGCCTTCGGAGCGACGGGTGGTGAAGAACGGGTCGAAGATCCTGCCCCGGTGCTCCGCCGCAATCCCCTTGCCGTTGTCGGCGACCACGAGGCGCAACATGTCGCTGCCGTTCTCGTAGATCGCAACCGTGATCTTGCCCTGTTCGCCCTTATCGAAAGCATGCAGACTGGCGTTGACTACGAGATTTGTCACGACCTGCGCCAATGCCCCGGGATAGGTGTCGAGCATCAGCCCCTCGACGCACTCGATCACGGCCGTGTGTCCGGTCTTGCGCAGCATCGGCCCGAGGCTCGTGAGCAGTTGCTGCAGCCAGCTTTGCACCTCGAAGACCCGCTGCTCCCCGCTGACTTGATCGGCCGCGACGTGCTTGAAGGACTGGATGAGGTCGGCGGCCCGTGACAGGTTCGAGGCGAGCAGCCCCGAGCCTTCGCTCACCCGGTCGACAAGGCGAGTCAGCGCACTCCGCGTTACCTTGCCTTCGTTGGTGACGGACCGGAACAGCTGCGTTTCGTCGTCGATGACTGTCGCGGTGGTCAGGGCAATCCCAATCGGGGTGTTGATCTCGTGCGCGATGCCGGCGACGAGCTGACCGAGTGAGGCAAGCTTCTCGATTTGGATGAGCTCCGCCTGGGTCTGCTGCAGCGTGGCAAGAGCTGCGTCGGCACGCTCCTTGGCACGACTGAGCGCGCGCTCGCGGCGGGCAATCTCGGTCAGGAAGCGGTTCGTCGCGCGAGCCATGTCGCCAAGTTCGTCGCGCCGGTCGCTGTCGACGATCGATTCCGACTCGGGGTCGGCCGCCAATTGCGTCATGCGCGATTGCAGATGCTCCATCGGCTGGGTGATCGAGCGCGCGACGAAAAAGGCAGCAGTGCCGCCCAGGAGGAGGCCAGTGGCGGCGCCGAGCAGCAGAATGGTGCCGACCCATCTGCCGTTCTCCTCCGCATTGCGGCTGAATGTGGTGTCGATCGCGCGCGCGCTCTCCACCATGCTCGCCGCTGCGCCGTCCATGTCGGTCAGCAACGTATTTTGCTGCCGCAGGCCATCGGTGGTCGTGCGCAGCCCCTCGCGCCAGCGGTTCACCGCATCGATCATTTCCGTCTGGATCAACGGCGAGATCGGTTGCGACGCGACATCGCCGGCGAGGTTGCGGCTCTCGTCGTAGATTGCACGGGCCGCTGCCTCGTCCCGTCGCAGAAGAGCGATCGAGGCACGATTGCTCAACTTCAAGGTCTCGATGGCGATGTTCTGCGTCGCAAGTTCCGTATCGTGAGCTTGCACCGAATAGGTTAGCAGCTGGGACGCTTCGTCATGGTAGGCGCGGTACTCCGCCGAGTTGATCTTCAGCAGCTGCTCGGCCCATTGAGCCACGCGCTCGATGACGCCGCGATCGGCCACGGTCCAAGCCTCCGGACCATCCTTGTCGGCGATCGTCTTAAGAGTTCCGAGACGGATCGAGATGCTATCGACTGGGACCGGTACACTCGCCGCATTGTCGTCCTTGGCCTGCTGCGCCGTGACCAGATCCGCCACCTCGTGATCGAGGCGGGTCAGGTCGAACAGCAGCATCCGCTTGGACTCGTCCTGGGATTCGCCGGCCGCGGCGTGCTGATGATCGAGCTCCTCCGACTGGATCGAGGCGATCGCCATGCGGACCGCATAGGCCGCATCCACCACGTCGCGCGCCGCACGGAGCTTCTGGTCACCCTCCTGCAGCGAAGTCACGATGTCGGCGTTCGAGGCGTGTTGCCGGCCCCGCGCCTGGTCGGTCAGGTCGATCAGCGAGGCGGCGCGCGCCGCCATGTTGCTGACCAGCGCGTCGTTGCTGGCGGTGACGGCCACCAGACGCTGCATGTTGTCGACGAAGGTGTCGAGGGTTTGGCTTACGCTTCCCGTTTCGCCGCCGTCGCGGCGGTCGAGCTCGCGCAGGCGGATCAGGTCGGTCTTTGCCCGTTCGGCCACCCGGAAAAAGTGTGTCGCGTGCTGCGTCCGGTCCTCGGGAGGCGACTGCAGGTATTCGTTGCGGATCGTCACCGCCGTGAGGATCGTCCGGAACACCGTTCCGGCGAGGATTGCATTGCTGCGCGCGCGGTTGGCCTGGGTGAGCAGCAGGATCGCGGCGATCGCGATCCCGGCCGCGATCGCGATCGGAATAGCTCCCACAACAAAGATCCGCGATGCGATCCGCATCCGCTTTCAGTCTCCGTCCTGGACGCGCGGATGCAGCCGGCTTCAGGAAGCTTGGTCGATCCTGCCCACTCCGATTGAAATCAGGCGCAGCAGCTATGGCGCAAGAAACTTGTCCCGGTCTGGCGCTGCGGCGACACACGTGTGAAACAAACCCGCCGTTAGCCGCGCCTCACGGTCCGCGACCTTAAGCAGAAAAGATGCAAGCCGGCGGCTTGGGTTCCTGCTGTACCGCGTGGGCTAGCGTTCGGTGATCGGGATGTAATCGCGACGTTCCGCGCCCGTATAGAGCTGGCGTGGACGGCCGATGCGCTGGCCCGGATCCTCGATCATTTCCTTCCATTGCGCGATCCAGCCGACCGTGCGGGCGAGCGCGAAAAGCACCGTGAACAACGACACCGGGAACCCCATCGCCTTCAGCGTGATGCCCGAATAGAAGTCGATGTTCGGGTAAAGCTTCTTCTCGATGAAATAGTCATCGGAGAGCGCGATGCGCTCGAGCTCGACCGCGGTGTCGAGCAGGGGATCATCCTTGATGCCGAGTTCGCTCAACACCTCGTGGCAGGTCTTCTGCATGATCTTGGCGCGCGGATCATAGTTCTTATAGACGCGGTGACCGAAGCCCATGAGCCGGAACGAGTCGTTCTTGTCCTTGGCGCGCGCGATGTATTTCGGAATGTTGTCCGGCGAGCCGATTTCCGACAGCATCTTGAGCGCCGCTTCGTTGGCCCCGCCGTGCGCCGGTCCCCACAGACAAGCGATCCCTGCGGCGATACACGCGAATGGATTGGCGCCGGACGAACCGGCAAGCCGAACCGTCGACGTCGAGGCGTTCTGCTCGTGATCGGCGTGCAGGATAAAGATTTTGTCGAGCGCCCGTGAGAGCACAGGGTTGACCTTGTACTCCTCACAAGGAACCGCGTAGCACATCCGCAGGAAGTTCGACGTGTAGTCGAGCTCGTTCTTCGGGTAAACGAACGGCTGCCCGATGGTGTATTTGTAGGCCATGGCCGCAAGGGTCGGCATCTTGGCGATCATGCGCATCGAGGCGATCATGCGCTGGGTCGGGTCTGCGATGTCGGTCGAGTCGTGGTAGAAGGCAGAGAGCGCACCGACGCAGGCCGTCATGATCGCCATTGGATGCGCGTCGCGGCGGAAGCCCTGAAAGAACCGAGCCATTTGCTCATGCACCATGGTGTGGCGCGTGACCCTGTAGTCGAAGTCCGCCTTCTGCGCCTTATTGGGCAATTCCCCGTAGAGCAGTAGATAGCAGGTCTCGAGAAAGTCGCCGTGTTCGGCCAACTGCTCAATCGGGAAGCCGCGATAGAGCAGAATGCCTTCATCGCCGTCGATGTAGGTGATGGCGGATTCGCAGCTGGCCGTCGACGTGAAGCCGGGATCGTAGGTGAACATCCCGGTCTGGCCGTACAACTTGCTGATGTCCATCACTCGCGGGCCGATCGTGCCCTCCCGTACAGGAAGCTCGGTCGAAGTGTTGTCGAGGATCAGAGTGCCGGCGTTGGGTGTCATGAAGCGAGCCTTAAGGGGCGAGACGCCGGACTAGGCAGCCTGCTTCTCGCAGAGCACAACGGTTGTGCATTGCGGGACGCTATCGCGTCGCCGTTGCCTCGGCAAGTGAGGCATGGGAGCCTTGCCGCTGTCGTGATCAGCGCGAGGCCCATGGCCCGACTGCCGCATGAAGCGGCCCTGAGAAGAGGTCCGTGATGCACGTCCATTCCCTCGTAATCCGAAGGCAGACCGCCGACGGCGCGATCGGGCTTGCCGGCCTGCCACAACATCCGCCGATCGTCGGAGATGACGGCCGGTTCTACGGGCACGAGTGGTCGCGCTGGCGCTACGACTCCATGGACGAGCGCGTCGACGAGCTGCTGCAGGCCCGAGGCGGCACCAAGGCGGCCATCCTCGACATCGGCTGCGCGACGGGCGCCAGAGCCGCCGCCTTTGCGGAAGTCGGGTTCAAGGTGACGGGCCTCGACGTGGTCGACCGCTCCGAAGAGATCGAGCGGCGCAATCGCGCCTTTGGGCGCGATGTCGTTCCGATCGCCTTCCACTGCCTCGATGTTTCCCGGGCAAAGGCAGCGGACCTGCCCGGGCAATTCGACGTGGTTCATGCGCGTCGCGTGATCAATTTCCTGCGCCCTGGGGAGCTCGACGGCTTCTTCCACCTCGTTCGGGCTGTCATGACGGCGGAAGCTCTCTTGGTCCTCAGCTTCACGGCCTTCGGAATCAGCGACGGCGGCGAGATGAGTGCGCCGTCGCCACCGGGCGGCATCACAGGACGCGAACTGTTTCCTGGCCTTCATGCGCATCATTTCGGCACCGTGCGCGACAACCTACAGAAGCACGGCTTTACAATCGCAGAGGCGTTCAGCGATACGATCATTGACGCTGGCCTGATCGCGACCGTCACAGGGCCGGAGCCCTAGCGGAGCGCGCAGCCCTTGTCGGGCCTGACGCTCCGGTGCTGCCGCGAACGGACGTGGAGTGTCCCGATGAGGACGATTTTAGGCGCGACCGGAGTCTTTGCCATTTGGTTCTGCGCCTCGGCCGTGGGCAGTCTGGCACTCGTCCAGCCGGTTTTCGCCAAGACCTTGGTGTTCTGCTCCGAAGGCAATCCCGAAACGCTGAGCCCCCAGACAGCCACCACCGCGCTGGGGACCAACGCCGCGCGCCCGATGTTCGACAATCTGGTCCAGTTCAAGCCCGGCACCTCGGAGATCGTCCCGGACCTGGCGGAGTCCTGGGACATTTCGCCGGACGGCACCGAATACACCTTCCACCTCCGCCACAACGTCAAGTTCCACACCCGCGAACGCTTCACGCCCACGCGGGACTTCAAGGCTGACGATGTGCTGTTTTCCTTCATGCGACAGTGGCAGGAGGACCACCCTTTCCATCACACGCCGGAGGGAAAATTCGACTATTTCGCCGACCTCGGCATGTCGCAATTGCTGAAAAGCATCGACAAGGTGGATGATTACACGGTGCGGTTTCGCCTGACGCGCCCGGAATCACCCTTCATCACCGATCTGGCGATGCCGTTCACCATGATCCTTTCGGCAGAATATGCCGAGGCGATGCGCAAGGCAGGAACGCCCGACCGGGTAGACCTCGAGCCGATTGGCACGGGTCCGTTCGAATTCGAAGGCTACCAGCCCGATGTGGCGCTTCACTATAGCGCGTTCGGCGACTACTGGGCCGGCAAGCCGGCCATCGACACGCTTGTCTACACGATTACGCCAAACGTCTCAGTGCGCTTTACCAAACTGAAGGCCGGCGAGTGCCAGGTGATGTCGCTGCCGAGTCCGATGGACGCTGTTCGTATAGCCGGCGACAAGCATCTTCTGCTGATGCGGCAGGAAGGCCTGAACATCTCCTATCTGGCCATGAACGCGACCATCAAACCCTTCGACGACTCGCGTGTGCGGCGCGCCGTCGCGATGGCGATCGACAAGGCGACGCTGGTCCCAACCATCTACGGCCAGGGCGGCCGAGCCATCAAGAATCCCCTGCCCCCGCAACTCTGGTCCTACAACGAGGACGTTCGCGACCACGAGTATAATCTGCCCAAAGCACAGAAGCTGATGGTGGAGGCGGGCTATGCCCAGGGGTTCGACACCGACCTCTGGTACATGCCGGTGACCCGTCCCTACAATCCGGACAGCAAGCGCATGGGTGAGATGATCGCCGACGATCTCTCGCGCATCGGCATTCGGGCGCATCTGGTGACGGTCCCGTGGGCCGAATATTCGGCCAAGTTGCAGTCGGGCACAGCCCCGATGGCGATCTACGGCTGGATCGGCGATAACGGCGATCCGGACAACTTCCTGAGCATCCTGCTCGGATGCCATGACGGCAAGCCAGGCCCGAACAACATCACGAAATGGTGTGACCCGGCCTACGACGCACTGATGACGCAGGGGACGCAACTGACGGACCGTCTTGCCCGCGAGGCCATCTACCGTAAGGCACAGCTCATCGTGCGCGACCAGGTTCCGATGATGCCCATTGCCCAGTCCAATGTGCTGATGGCGGTGCGCAGCAACGTGCGGGGCTTCACCATGGATCCGTTCGGGCGATATCTCTTCGACAAGGTGGATCTCGAAGGCGAGTAAGTGGTGCGCCCGGTTCCAGTGCTGGACCCATGCCGTCGCCGGACAAGGGTGCGGTTTGGCTTGGCCGCGAAGAGAGGTACTCTAGCGAACTTGTATGATTTGGCGGCCAACAGCAGCATGCCCTGGTCCTGGTTCACGCTTGGGACACGAGCCCGCACCGAGCCTGTCCGCTGGCTCGCTCTAGCCGTTACGGTTTGTGTCGTGCTGTTCACCGGCAGTATCCATGCTGGCGCAGCGGAACAACCGGCCGCTTCGCCAGCCTCACAATCCGACAGCGACAGCAAAGTCCGCCAACTGCTTCAGCTCCTGTCCGATCCCGACGTGCGCCAAGCGCTGAGCCGGCAGGCTGCGCCGGAAGCGCGCGCGCCTCAGCCGCCGATGGGCGACACGATGGCGGTCGGCCTTGGAGAGGACCTGCAGCAGTTGCGCGATCACCTGTCGGCGCTGGCTGCCTCGGTGCACGAGTTGCCAGGTCAGACCCGCATGGCGCATTCGATGGCGGTCGACGCGCTTCAGGAGCGCGGGCTCGTCCAGACCGGGGCGGCGCTCGCGGTCTTCGTCGCGCTCGGATTCGGCGCTCAATATCTGTTCCATCTCGCCGGACGACCGTTCCGGCGCTGGCTCCTCGCGCTGAAGCTCGAGACGGTCGACGAACGGTTGCGCGCCGTCTTCGCGCGCCTGCTCTACGGGCTGGGACTGATCATCTCCTATGCCCTCGGCAGTGTCGGTGCGTTCCTGCTGTTCGACTGGCCTTCGCTGATCAAGGTCATGCTGCTCGGCCTTCTCCTTGCTTTTCTGAATGTGCGGCTTGCCACCGTCGTCGGTCGCTTCCTGTTCGCGCCGGGAGCGGAGCGCTTCCGCGTCGTGCCGATCTCCACCCCGGCGGCCTGGTTCTTCTATGCCCGCCTGATCGTGGCCGCGACCGTGATCAGCTTCGGCTGGCAGATCATCGTCGTTCTGGGCCGGTTTGGCCTCGCGCCCCTGGCGCACGAGGTCTGCGTCGACGCGCTGGGGCTTGCCCTTCTGCTGCTCGGCCTGGAGACCGTGTGGCGCAGACCGCCCCTCGGCGCAGACACGGATGGCGCTGTGGAGCACACACGCGGCCTGCGGGTCAGCCCCTTGATCCTCTCACCGATTTTGATCGTGCTCTGGGCGCTTTGGGTCGTGCAGGCGGTGGAGACGTTCTGGCTGCTCGCGTTCGCGACCAGCCTGCCGCTCGCGATCATCACGGCGCGCGCCTCCGTCGCCCACATCTTGCGGCCCGCCGATGCCGTCGGCGCGGTCCACGAAGAACGCTCGGTCCAGGCCGTTCTGTTCGAAAGAGGCGTCCGCAGCTTCATCATCATCAGCGCCGCGTTGCTGCTCGGCTGGATCTTCAACATCGACATCGTGTCGCTGACGATGCGCGACACTCTTGGCACGCGCGTGCTGCGCGGCCTCATCAGTGTCGTCATCATCGCGCTTGCGGCGGATTTCTTGTGGACCTTGATCCGCGCCGTGATTGATCGGCGCCTGAAGCAGCCCCTGCCCCATAGCTCGACGGATGCGGACGTCGGGCATGCGGCACGGTTGCAGACGCTGCTGCCGATCATCGGCAACATCCTGTTTGCCACCATCGTCATCCTGGCCGGCATGATGATGTTGGCGGCGCTTGGCGTGCAGATCGGGCCCCTGATCGCCTCCGCCGGGGTCGTGGGTGTCGCGATCGGCTTTGGGGCTCAGACCCTGGTGCGCGACGTCATCAGCGGGATTTTCTACCTGGTCGACGACGCCTTTCGCATCGGCGAATACATCCAGAGCGGTAATTATAAAGGCACGGTCGAGTTCCTTCAGCCTGCGCTCGGTCAAGCTGCGCCACCAGCGCGGTGCGCTGTACACGGTGCCCTTCGGCGTGCTCGGTGCCGTGCAGAACCAGAGCCGCGATTGGGTGGTGGACAAGATTGTCATGAACGTGCCTTACGGCACCGACCTCGAGAAGGTTCGCAAGATCATCAAGCGGATCGGAACGACGCTCGCCGAGGACCCGGAATATGGGCCTGAGATCATTTCGCCCCTGAAGATGCAAGGCGTGCAGCAGTTCGGCGACTTCGCCATCCAGATTCAGACCAAGATGATGACCAAGCCGGGGGACGTGCAGTTCATGGCACGGCGCCGCGCCCTGCTGCTCATCAAGCAGGCCTTCGAGGACCAGGGCATCGGCTTTGCGATGCCGACCGTGCAGGTCTCCGGCGACAATTCGGCCGCCGCTGCCGCCTCGGCCGGGCTGGCGCTGATCGCAAACACGAAGGCGGCAGAGTAGCAGGCCGGTCCCCTGCCCCGGAAAGCCAGGCGAGCACAGGGCGTTGTGCCTCGGCCTCCGGCAGCAGAGCGTCGCAGGTAGGACCGCTGTTTCTGCGGCATTCCAACGAAAAGAAGCCGGACTATCGCAGGCGCTCAGGCGTGCCGCTTCGGGGCCACGCCCAGCAAGGCGGGAAAACACTATGACGATGACCACCCACGCGCCGATCGCATCCTCCCCGTTCCGACGCGTAACGTCGATCGGCGCTATTGCGGTCGGTATTCTGGTGGCGGCCTCGTTGGCGACAGGGAGCTTCTACACCGTCGACCAGTCGCAGCGCGGCGCGCTGCTGCGAAACGGGGCCTACGTCGAGACCGTCGGGCCCGGCCTTCACTTCAAGCTGCCCTGGCTCGAAAGCGTCCGCATGATCGACGTTCAGACCCACACGCGCAACTACGAACGCGTGAACTCCTATTCGGCCGATCAGCAGCCGGCCGACGTGAAGCTCAGCGTCACCTACCATGTCGATCCGACGCAAGATCGAGGACCTCTACGCGAAGTTCGGCGCGGACCCGGAGACGATCGCCCACCGGCTGCTCGATCCACGCGTGGCCCAGGAGTTCAAGGTCGTGTTCGGCCGCTACACCGCGGTGAGCGCGATCCAGGACCGCGCCAAACTGAACGCGGACGCCTTCACGGCGATCCAGCAGTCCGCTGGCCGGAAACACCGAGATCGTGCTCGAAGGCGTGCAGATCGAGAACATCGATTTCAGCCAGCAATACATCGCGAGCATCGAGGCCCGCATGCAGGCCGAAATCGAGGTGCAGAAGATCCAGCAGAATGCGGCCCGCGAAAAGGTGCAGGCGGAGATCACCGTCATCCAGGCCAACGCCAACGCATCGGCCGTTCTCGCCCGCGCCAGGGCAGATGCGGATGCGGTCAAGCTGAAGGGCGAAGCCGAGGCCAGTGCGATCCGCGCCAAGGGCGACGCGCTGCATGACAACCCGGCCTGGTGGCGCTCACCCAGGCCGAGCGCTGGAACGGCGTGCTGCCGACCACGATGGTGCCCGGGGGCGCCGTGCCGATGGTCTCGATCGGCGCGCCGTGCACACTGAGACGGAGCCCGGCGGCCTGACGTCCGTCTGCGGATCGCGCTCAGGGCACGAGATCGGGGCCTCATCCAGACCGACGCCTCGGCGCCGGTCGGCGCTTCGCGCTGTCGGTGCTCACGCTGCGCCTCGCACGCGAGTTGGCGCAGTCGGGCCCGGCAGGCACGGCATGGCTGATCGTGTGCTGGTCCGGCGCCGAGCTGCTCGACGGGGGTCGTCCAGACAAACGCATCGAGCCGACCCGAAACGGGTGAAGTGGGAGACCATCGATCGAAAACGGCGCCGTCCGCGACCCAGGCCGGGTCGCGGGCTGCGCGCGACGCGCGTTGCAGCCATTCAAGCCGCGCGCCGGTGTCGCCATGTTCGGCCTGCTCGATTTCGGCCATGAGAAGGCAGGCGCGGCGCGTCGGGCCGTCCCGCCTCGATAAGCGCGCGAGCTCCCGCCGGGCCGCGTTCGAAATCCCGCGCATCGAGTGCGGCCTGGGCCAGCATCAGGGCCGACTCGGGGTCGTGAGGCGGCGCGGCCGCCAACGCTTCGGCGCGCGCCAGGCGGTCGGCCGCGGAGTCGCCGTGGCGCAGGTGGAGGTAGACCTCGGCGAGTTCCGGATGCGGCGAGGCCGCATAGGCGCGTTTCGAGGATCTTGGCGGCCGGCGGAGTCTCGCCCTTGTTGGCGAGCAGCTGTCCGGCGAGAGCCGCGGCGGGCACCAAGGTCGGCGCCAAAGCCAGCGCATTGCGGGCGAGTGCGAGCGCCTCGTCGGGCGAGCGCTGGGCGCCATCGAGCGCGGTCGCGGTCATGAGCACGGCGCGCTGGCGGTTCGCTGACAGTGCGGGTCAGGATACGGGCCCCTGCGGCGCGCTCGACCGCCTTGTCAGCGCCTCCTGCCACCGACCTTCGGCCGCGCGCGCCTCGATGATGGCCTTGGTCGACCAGGGCAGCGTGGCGATCTTCTGCGCCGCTTCCGCATGGGCCAGCGCCGCGGCGGGGTCGTTGACGGCGCAGCGCCTCCATGTGCAGGCCACGAAGCGCCAGGGTGCGCGTCTCCGGGTGCTGCAGCATGGCGGTGAACGTGTCTTCGGCCTGCTTGCGATCGCCCGACAGCTGCGCCGATTGCGCCTGAAGCAGCAGCGCCATCGGACTCGCCTTTGAGCAGGCGCGCTGGCATCGGCTGCATGCCGCCGCGCCAGTTCGGCGTCGCCGGAGCCCACCGCGATCATGCCGCGCGACAGAGCACGAAACCGCGCTCCCGCTTGCGGGTCGCGGCGGCGCCGCTCATCATCGACGGCGCGCGGAACAGGAAGCTGATCACGCTCCAGACAAGGATAAGAACCAGCACCGGCGGCGAGCAGCGCCCGATAGGCCGACGAGCGTGGAAAAAGCATATTCCCGGCCACCAAAGGTGATCGCGACCGAGACCGGGATGGTCGGCCATCCAGCTCGCGCCGAGCGCCAGCGCCAGCATGAGGGCGAGGAAGATCAGCACTCGGATCATTCTGCGCCGCCCTTCCGCAGGTCAAAGCCGCTTGGCCGAAGATATGGCCAGACGTTGCGAGATCGTCATGGCTGCCGCGGCCGCCATGGCCTTAATGGCTCCCTCCGCGATCGCCTTGCGCCGCGCTCTGGGCCTCCTGCCGCAAGCGGATGCGTTCGGCCAAGCGCCTTCGAGACGGCGCGCGAGGCGTCCGGAAGCCGCTGCCAGTCCGCGAGCGCCGACGACAGTTCGTCGCGGCCAAGCTCGTCGTCCATTCGCGCGACAATCGCCGAGGCGTGCATCGCCCGGCACCGAGCCGACCGGGCGAACACTGACCACGGTCGCCGCGCCGGCCACCAGTCGATCCAAATAGGATCCCGACGGCGCCGGGACGCCCTGCGTCACGATCTTGTCGCGCAAGGCGGCCAGATCGCTTCGCAGGTTTTCGGTTGTCGGCGCGCCGGCTGTCGGCCACGGCGGCCAGCGGCTGCAGCGTGGCTGCGATCCGCGCCAAGGTTCTTCAGCGACCTTGAGTTCGTCGCTGAAGGGGCGGCCGCTGTCGATCGGCCCGGAGCGCCGCATGGGCCGTGACCGCGAGCGGGGCGGCGCGCGCTTCAGCGCCGCTGCCGTTCTGGCGGACCTCCGTCACCCGCGTGGTGCTTTTGGCAGCTTCGAGCTCGGCGTAGAGGCTTCACCTGCTCGTCGAGATCGGTCGATCCTGCGCATTCAGCGGGCCAGGTCGACAGTCGGGATGGCCGCGACCTTGGCGTCCAGCGCTGCCAAGCGGCCGTCGAGCGCGTCGGCGTCGCTTGACCAGACATCGCTCGAGAGAAGCGCGAACGGTATCGAGCCCGTGCTGCATGTCCGGCAGCTTCGCGGCGAGAGCCCCGACCTGCGCACCGGCGTCTCCCGCACCGTCGGACGACGGGATCGAGGCGACGCGCTGTTGCAGGGCGCCCAGGTCGGATTTCAAGGCCGCCAGCGCTGCTCTCCGACGCATCGAGCCGCTGCGTCAGGGGCGTGAGATCCGGGTTCGCGGTTTTCGCTTCCGCCGCCGCGACCTGGGTGCGCAGATCGGAAAGCGCCTTCTCATCGGCCGCGAGGCGATCAGTGCTCGGCATGACCGAAAACAGGTAGAAAACGGCGATTGCCAGGGCCAGCGCGACGATCCCCAGGCCTGCCGTTATCGGCATTGAACCCGGAGCCCGGTGTGGGCTCCGGCTCGCTGCGGTGCGTCTCGATCTCCGGCGTGGAGACCGTCGGCCCCTCGGGCGTGGCGGCCGGATCGGCCGTCGCCCCTGGACCGGACCGGCTGCTTCAGGCCTGGCAGGCGAAGAGCCCTCGTCGTCGCCCATCATTCGGTTTGCCTCGTATGGTGAGCGGCGCGTCGGCCGCAGGTGGATAGATTTTTGTGCGCCAGCCCGGGAAAACCAGCCCGCAGTATAACCCGCAGGTCCTAACGACCTATTCGGCGCCGGCCCTGGCAACAGGTGGGAAGGTTCAAGGCTGCTCCTGTAGGGCCCAGGTGACGGTGACGTGTGCCTCGAGCGTCTGCGAACCCGGTTCCAGCGGCACGGGCGCAGCTGCAGGGCTGCCATACGCTTCGGCTGCGGCGGCAGGGTCAACAAGAGCACTCTCGGGCCGGATGGCAAGGACCCGACCAAGTTTCACACCGATGGCTTCGGCGTAGATCTGGGCGCGATGCTTGGCGTTCTTCGTGGCCTCGCTGCGAAGCGCGTCACGCACGAGGCTCGGGATCGGCCACGGTGAATTCAATCCCCTCAAGCGCGTTGGCGCCGCTGATCGATCAGGTCCCACAAGGTCGCTGGCACTGGCGAGCTTGTGCACCTGAACGATGACGGTGTTGACCGCGCGAATCCCTTCATCCGGGCGGGGTCGCCATTCTTGGGCGAATGTAAATGGGCGTCAGCGTTGTCTGAGTGGTCGCGACGTCGGCGTCGGCGATGCCGGCCGCTTTGGCGCCTCGATCAGCGCCCCATGCTCGCCGCGTTGGCGCGGGAGGCATCCTGGGCGGAGGGGCGGTCGGTGGTCACGCCCAGCGTGACGATCGCGGTATCGGGGGGCACCTTCCGGCTGCGCCTCGCCGGTGACGACGATGGACGGTACGTCGCGTGCGGGCGGCCGGCATCGTCGGCAGCGACCGGGGACCGCCGCGGAGGGCAAGAAGCAGCCCGGCCGCAGCGGGCCCGCGGCGTATCATGCCGCCAGCTTCTTCGGCGCGATCAGCTTGCGGTTGACCAGCACCTCCGCGATCTGAACGGCGTTCAGCGCCGCGCCCTTGCGCAGGTTGTCGGAGACGCACCAGAGCGACAGGCCGTTCTCGACGGTCGGGTCCTCGCGCACGCGCGAGATGTAGGTTGCATCCTCTCCCGCCGCCTCGTGCGGCGTGATGTAGCCGCCCGGCTCGTGCTTATCGATCAGCAGGCAGCCCGGGGCCTCGCGCAGGATGTCCTTGGCCTGTTCGGCCGAGATCGGCTTCTCGAATTCGATGTTCACGGCTTCCGAATGGCCGATGAACACCGGCACGCGCACGCAGGTGGCGGTGAGCTTGATCTTGGGATCGAGGATCTTCTTGGTCTCGACCATCATCTTCCACTCTTCCTTGGTCGAGCCGTCTTCCATGAAGACGTCGATCTGGGGAATGACGTTGAAGGCGATGCGCTTCGGGAACTTCTTGGTCTCGACCGCATCGGAGACGAACACCGCGCGCGTCTGGGAGAACAGCTCGTCCATCGCCTCCTTGCCGGCGCCCGAGACCGATTGGTAGGTCGCCACCACGACGCGCTTGATGGTCGCGATGTCGTGCAGCGGCTTCAGCGCGACGACGAGCTGCGCCGTCGAGCAGTTCGGATTGGCGATGATGTTCAGCTTGCCGAATCCTCGATCGCGTCGGCATTCACCTCCGGCACGATCAGCGGCACGTCCATGTGCATCCGGAAGGCCGACGAATTGTCGATCACGACGCAGCCCTGCGCGCCGATCTTCTGGTGACCACGCCTTGGACACCTCGCCACCCGCCGACATGAGGCAGATGTCGGTCGGTCGAGAAATCGTGATGCTCGAGGTTGCGGCATTTCAGGACCTTGTCGCCGAACGAAACCTCCGTGCCAGTCGACCGCGACGAAGCCAGCGCGATCACCTCGCTGACCGGGAAGGCGCGCTCGGCCAGGATGTCGAGCATCTCGCGCCCGACATTCCCGGTGGCACCCACCACAGCAACCCTGAAAGACATTGATCCCTTCTCCGATCGGTCGCCGGCCCGAGGTCGGCGCCAAGCCGCCGTGCTTAAGCCAAGCGTCCTGAGGGAGCAATCCCGCGAGCGCCGGTCGACGGAAACCGACACGATCAGGACGGCGACTCGGAGCGCTAGGCGCGAGTGACCAGACGGGCGGCGAAGAAGCCGTCCATGCCGGCCAGCGCGGCGTCATCCCCGGGGTTGTAGATGCGGAAGCGTGCCGCAACTCGCCCGATGCGCGTGAGCCAGTCGGCACGGCCGCAGATCTCGCGCGGGCTCGATCTGTCCCGGCGCACATCGGGATTGCGACGAAGCAAGGCGGCGATCTGCGCTTCGCCCTCTTCGGGCTCGATCGAGCAGACGCAGTAGACCAGCCGTCCGCCCGGCTTCAGCAGCGCTTAACGCCCGATCGAGCATGCGCGACTGCAGCGCCGGACAGCTCGCGATGTCGGACGGCCGTTTGGTCCAACCGACATCCGGATGACGCCGCAATCGTGCCGGTCGCCGAGCATGGCGCGTCAAGGAGAATGGCGTCGAACGGCGCCGCTTCGAAGCTGGTGACGTCAGCGACCTGGGTGTCGGCCTCCAGCCGAAGCCGCTCGAGGTTGCGGCAAGCCGCTTCAGCCGCTCGGCCGACCGGTCGACCGCCATGACGTGGCCGCCTGCAGCGGCCAGTTGCGCCGTTTTGCCGCCAGGCGCCGCGCAGAGATCCGCCACCCGCTCGCCGGGCCTGACGCGGAGCAGCCGCGCCGGAAGCGCCGCCGCGGCATCCTGGACCCACCACTCGCCTTCGTCGTAGCCGGGCAGCTCCGGCACCGGCGTGGTGCCGCGAAGCCGGATCGACCCGTGGCGAGGACATCGCCCTCGAGGCGTTCCGCCCACAAGGCAGGGTCCGACTTCACCGAGACATCGAGCCGCGGCTTCGACGCGGTTGGCCGCGGCGATCTGTCGCAGAGACCCTCCGCGCCGTAGGTCTGACGCCAGCGCGTCGCGAGCCAAGGCGGGACGTCCACGATGGGATCGTCGGCTGTCGGCCTCGTCGCGCGACCCGGCCAAGATTGCGCGCGACCGCGTTGGCCAGCGCCGCGAAGGCCTGCGCCTGTGGATCGAGCCGTGACGGCCTGGACACAAAGATTGACGGCCGCATGGTCCGGAACGTCAAGATACAGGATCTGCGCGGCCGTGGCGATGAGGATGGCATCGAGACTGCCGGACTTCTTCGGCATGCCGCGCTCGAGCAGTCCGGCCAGGACGCGGCGAATGGTGCCGAGCCGGCGCATCGAGACGGTAACGATCGAGCGGACGAGGCGCCCGATCGCGCTGGTCCAATTCGGCGAGCTTGGAGTGCTGCTCATCGCCCACGAAGAATTCATCGACGGAGTGGCCGCCACTGATGACGTCCGAAAGGATGCCGATCGCCGCGAGGCGGGCCTGAAGACCGGGAGGAAGCGGCAGCGCCTCAGCTTTGCGATCGATTCCAGGGTTTCGAACGCCCATTGCCGCCATTGGTACGGGGAGTTTTCGGCATCGTCCGCGTCAGATCGTTTCGCTCGCTCAGCTGGTGGACAACTCCGCCGGCCAAGCCGCGCTTTGAGCACACCTGGCTTCCGCAACCGATGGCAAAGGAGCCAATTGTTCGTGAGGACCGATGACTCCGCTCCGATCGTTGGATCCACCCTGGAGCAGATCTGGTTGGGCGCTACATTGCACCGAAAGAAGGTCGAACCATGAACGATCGAGGAAAACCCAGTTCCCCCTCGACCGAGGGCGAGCAGGAGGTGCATTCGACGCCTGCGGAGCGCGCGCTTGCCGAAGCCGACGCGCGCCGAAGGAAAGAAGCCGAGCGGCCGCTCAAGAAGCCACCTGAACTCGCAGGTCGAGGCGGCCTCGACCCAGTCCGGTACGGCGACTGGGAGGTCAAAGGTCTGACAAGCGACTTTTGACCATCGCTCGACGGGATCGGGGCTAAGATTGCAGTCCGGCGGATCCTGCTGCGTGAGAGGTAACCTCCTTCGCCGCGTCGCGCACCTTTGAGCCGGCGTCCTGCACGAGGCCGGTAAAATTCTCGGTGGAAACGCCGTGATCGGTTGCCGTTCGTTTCAAATCGTCGACTGTGGCGCCGGCGGTCTCCTTGAGATGAGCATATTCCGCGGCCGCCAACTCCTGTGCCCGCGTCTTCAGCTGCACACTTGCATCGCCCATCAGCCGGCCCTCGGTCTCCGTGCTCGGAATTGCGGCACCGATCGCGGCGCCAACTGCGACGCCCAATGCAGCGAGCACCAGAGGCTGTTCGTCGAGCAGGCGGGACATGGACCGGCCGATCTGGTCCCGCGAACGTGAATATTGGCTCATAGCGTCGTCTCCTGAGAGCGAGTTCATGGTTTGTCGTACGGATCCGGCAACGCCGGAGGCTTGGTCCCGCAGCGTGTGCGCACTTTCGGCAATTCGAGCCGCCGATGCCGAGACCTTCGAATCTGCCGCCCGAAGCCTGCCCGAAATGGCACTTCGTCCGGTGGTTTTGTTGTCGACCGCGGAACCGGACGCGTTCGCGCCGTGGCGCGGGAAGCGACTATCGTCGTCCCAATCGTGATCTGCCGCGGCCGCTCTCGATCGCAAGGTCTGCCCAACGCCGAGCAGCATCGCCGCTCCGATGCCGATCAACGCCGCCGGAAGGGGGTTCTTGCGTGCAACTTCCCACACCCGGTCGCCGATTTCCGCCGTGGTGACCTTGGCATTGGCCATCACCTCATCGACAACGTTGCTGGGCTTCAGGTTTTCGCGCAGCCGATCCAGGGTGCTGATCAACTCGGCCCGCTCCGTCTCCGCCTCGCGTTGGACGTCGGCCGACGATTCACTATTGCTGCTCATGTGACCTGATCCTTGATGACATGGGCATCTTTCTTGATTTCGCTGACGCTGCGTTTCGGTGTCAGGTGCTCGGCCGACAACGATTTCAGGGCAATGTAGACCACGATCCCCGCGACAACCGCGATTACGACTCCCACGGCGAATGCAGCCGCGAAGGGCTGCATGCCGAAATACACGAGCAGGTCGACGACGCCCTGAAGGATGAAGATCAGCGCCGCGACGAGCAGCACCGCCGAAACCACCAACATGACCACGGCGCGCACGGCGTCGGAGATCTTTTCACCCAACTCCGTGCGAAGGAGACGGATCTCCGTCTCCACAAGGCGCGTCAACTGCGCCAAAGCCTCCGCCACGAGACTCGGCGTCGATGGACGCCCGGTGACATCGTTGATCATGGCAAGGCGCCGATCAGATCAGCGGGCCGCCGACCGGCGACGGGGCTGCGGAGGCGCCACAGGTGCCGGTTCACTCTTCACGAACCGCGCCAGAACGAAGCCGGCCAGCACCGAGGCGGCAAAGAACGCGACGGGCTGCTTCCGGGCGAAACTCGAAACCGATGCGACGATGTCACCGAGGTCGCTTGACCGGAGATCGCCGGCGAAGTGGTCGACCGTGGAGGCCGCATCGCGCACCAATTGCGCCACCTGCGGACTCTGCTGCTCGATCTCACCTGCTGCATTCTGTGCCGCCCGCGAAAGGCCGGCCAGGCGATCGGCACTTGCGTTCTTCTGCTGATCGACAATTTCCGTGACTTTGTTGCGCGCCTCGCTGGCGATATTGGAGACGAGCTCGCGCGCATCCCCGACGCCTTGGCTCGCTTGCTCCTTCAGCTGATCCGCAATCCCGCTCGCCTGATTCTTGATGTCGTCGGCCTGATCGGAGGCCGCGTTCTTCACGTCGTTTGCCGCACTCCGAAACTCACCGGCGGTCGAAGCCGCCTGCTTGCCGATGTCGCGTGCGGTCGCCGCCGGTCTCTCGCGCGTGCTGTTGCCGGCATCCGCCTGACCCATTTCATTCCCGGCCATACCTGATTCCCCCGCTGAAACTCTCGTGCGGAAGAAACAGCGGCCAAGCCGCGAAGTTCCGACGTTCACCGACGGAACGTGAAAAGCCCGCAGCGCCAAGCGTAAGCGGGCCGGCTCACTTACAAAAGTTAGGTGAGGGACGTTTGATGAGGCCGGTTTGCTTCAGGGCAGCATCACCACCGGCGTGCCAATGGCAACGCGGTCGTACAGGTCGAGAATGTCCCGATTGTACATCCGAATACAGCCATACGAGGCGGCGGTGCCGATCGAGCCGGGCCTGTTCGTGCCGTGGATGGCGTATTGGTCACCACTGAGCGTCAGCGCCCGAACGCCCATCGGATTATGCGGCGAGCCGCCTGGGATGTAGTCGGGCAACCACGGTTCGGCGCGTTTCACCTCCCGCGGCGGGGCCCATGCAGGCTCGACATATTTCCCGTCGACCACCACGGCGCCGCGCCATTGCCGGCCCATCCGCCCCACCGCAACAGGATAGCGCATTGCCGTTCCGTCCGGGTTGACGAGGTACAGCCGTCGCTCATGCTGGTTCACGACGATGGTGCCAGGCTGAAAGCTGCCGGGCGCCGGAGCAACCTCATAGGCGTGAGCGGGGGCGAAGCTGGCGAGCAACAGGCCCAAGGTCGCCAGGGCCACGAAAGCCGCAACCACCAGTTCCGCCCAGGCCACCCGGCCGCGCTCTGCAGATCGATATAGGAATCCCATCGCGGCGCCCTCCTACTGGTCAGGTGCTGCCGGACATTGGCCCCACGTCGTCAACGAGGTGTTACGCCGCCAGTGGCATGATCCGCGAACAAGGCCGCAAGCATGCGGTAGGGTGAATGATCCTTTTAGAAAGACGCTTGCCCTTTCATGAACATTGTCCGCGTGCCAGATGTGGCGAAGCGCCGAGATGAGCCGGTCCGGCCCGGAGAACATGCAATGCAGACGTGGAGCTTTGCCCTGGTCGGCCCCCCGCGCCTTGCCGTCGTAATCGGCGTGGTCCTCGCCTGCCTCTGCGCGCACCGAACGACAGCCTCGGCGGCGGAACTCACCCCTGCCGCGAAGGTCGCCGAAGTCCGCCGCAGCTTCACCATCGGCGGCAAGCCGATCCCGCCCGAGGTGTTCCGCGACTTCGGCGACGGCGACCTTGCCGATTCCGGGAGCATTTTGGTCGCCATCGATGCGGATGCCGCAATCGGCAGCAACCTCTATGCCGACCCGATCACGCCAAACGGCGCCTGGATCGAACAGAAAAAGCCCGTGAATAAGGACGGCGAAGGCTTCGAGCTGACCGGCTACCGCTACATCGGCAGCACCCGCGGCGGACTGCTCGTCGCCGTGGCGAACTACAACGGCGGCGGTTCGGGCACCTTCTACACGCTGCATGTTCTGGACGTGGCGGCCCAGGCAGCGATCAGTGACGACGGCAAACCGGCGCCGCGCGTCGTTCTCACGGTGCTTCGCAACATCCCGCTGGGTGACCGCTGGGACGGCGAGGTGAAGATCGTCGGGGACAGCATGGTTGTCACGACCAGCCGGACCGGGCCGGCGGACGACAGCCGCAAGCAGCACAGCAGGACCTATCCCGTCAAACGGCCGTGATCCCGGCGTTGACATCCCCCGCCTCGCGCGCAAAACCTCGCCGCCCGAACGGGGAGCCACAATGAACCACGACGACCTGCAGACCACGATCGAGGCGGCCTTCGCCGACCCCGCGGCGGTCACGCCCGACACCAAGGGCGCGGTGCGCGAGGCGGTCGAGGCGGCGCTGGACCTGCTCGATCGCGGTGAATTGCGCGTCGCCGAGAAGGTGCATGGAGGCACCGGCAAGGAGGCGTGGCAGGTCAACCAGTGGCTCAAGAAGGCTGTGCTGCTGAGCTTCCGGCTCAATCCGATGGGCCTGATCGCCGGTGGCCCCGGTGGATCGTCCTGGTGGGATAAGGTCCCCTCGAAATTCGACGGGTGGGATGCCGCAAAGTTCGCGGACGCCGGCTTCCGCGCCGTGCCGACCTGCGTGGTGCGGCGCTCGGCCTACATCGCGCCGAACGTGGTGCTGATGCCATCCTTCGTGAATCTCGGCGCCTATGTCGACACCGGCACGATGGTGGACACCTGGGTCACGGTCGGGTCATGCGCCCAGATCGGCAAGAACGTGCACCTGTCGGGCGGGGTCGGCATCGGCGGCGTGCTGGAGCCGCTGCAGGCCAATCCGACCATCATCGAGGACAACTGCTTCGTGGGGGCCCGCTCCGAAGTCGTCGAGGGCGTCGTGGTTGGCGAAGGGTCGGTGATCTCGATGGGCGTCTTCATCTCCGCCTCGACCAAGATCGTCGACCGGACCACCGGCAAGGTCCACACCGGCTACGTCCCGCCCTATTCGGTGGTGGTGTCGGGTAACCTGCCAGGAAAAGCGCTGCCCGACGGATCGCCTGGGCCGTCGCTCTATTGTGCTGTGATCGTCAAGACGGTGGACGCCCAAACCCGGGCCAAGACCGGCATTAATGAGCTGTTGAGAGATTGATGGCTGCAGATGCGCCGGAACAGGGCTTTGCCTTCCTGTTCCGCACAGACCGCGGCCGCATCGACCGGGCGACCTGGTGGCGAGGCACGGTGCCCCTCGCCCTGATCGGTGCACTGGCGACGGGCGGGTGGCTCGCGGTCGAGCCCTATACGCATGATGCCATCCATCAGCAGCCGCTCCTGGCGGTGCTCGGCTACATCTACCTGCTGGTCTTTGCCTTCGCGACGCTTCTCCTGTTCGTCTGCGAATATAACCTGAGCGCGAAGCGCTTTTCGGCGCGCGGTAAGCCCGGCGCCCTCGCGGCATTGCTGCCGATCAGCGTGCTCCTCGCCGGCACGCTCGCTTGGTACCTGCCCCGCTCCCAGGGTGCGCTGCCCGACTGGAGCTTGTGGATCGCGCTTCTGGTCGTTGCGCTGGTGGCGCTCTGGAACGCTGTGGAACTGGGGGTTCGCGAGGATTAGGTCCTTGCCGCCGCTCGGACCCGCGGCAGATCCCACCACGGCACCTGAGGGGACAGGTGATGCTCGTGGTGATAGCCGAAATGGAAGCAGGTCAGCAGCGACAAAAGCCAGGAGAAATCGTTGCTTCGGCTGTTGTGCCGATCCGTGAAGCCGTCGTGTTCGTGGCGGTGCGGCAGGTAAGTGCCGAAATAGAAGAGCTGAAGCGACGACAGGATCGCCGGCACGGCCCACAGCAGCAGCAGGTTGGCAACGTTTGCGCCGAGCAGGACGACATAGATGACGTCGACGGCCGCGATGGCCAGCAGTGATCTCCAGCCGAAGTAGCGGCGGAAGAAGGCTGCATACCAGCGCCAGAAGTGTTCGGGATCCTCGTCGTTGAAGTCCGGGTCGTCGGCCGTGCCGGGATGGCGGTGATGGTCGAAGTGCTTGCGGATGAGCGCATCGTAGGAGAACCCGGCATAGAGGGCCAGGCAAAGGCGGCCGATCCAGAGATTGGCCGCTGGGCGGAACGGGGCGAGCGAGCCGTGCATACAGTCGTGCGCCACGATGAAGAGCCCCACGTTGAGCCAGCACTGGATCGCGATCAGTAAGGGAGCGACGAGGATGCCGGCGGGTGTCCAGCGGTGAAAGAACATGCCATAGACGTGGCAGCAGAGCCACGCCGCGACGATGGCCGCCGCCAGGGCCAGGCCAAGAACAGTCTGCCCATGCCGCGGCTGAGCGCTGAAGCTGGCGGAGGTCACTCGGCGACCCCTCGCTCAATTCCGTCCGGATGCATCCGGCGCAAGCGATCCTTCAGGGCACGCACCGGCGGCGCGTAGAGGAATCCGAACGACACACAGCGCTCCCGCCCTTCAACGGCGTGGTGCAAGCGATGCGCCTGAACCAGCCGGCGCAGATAGGCATTCCGCGGGCGATGACGGAACGGCCACCGCTGGTGCACGAGGCCGTCATGCACGAACGCGTAGAGCAGGCCGTAGACCGTCATGCCGACGGCAATCCAGAACAGCGGCGGCCAGAGGCGAGACGCGAAGAAGAACAGCCCGATCGCCAGGCCTGCGAACACGATGGCGTAGAGATCGTTGACCTCGAACCATCCCGTATGGGGCTCGTGATGCGAGCGATGCCATCCCCACCCCCACCCATGCATGACGTAGCGGTGCGCAGCCCAGGCCACGGCCTCCATGGCAAGCACGGTCGTGAAAACGAGAAGCGCAGCGCTCATCAGGCCGGCTCCGGAGCGGCGAATTCCGTGCCGAAAATGCTGCGCACGAAGCCTGAGAGCGGACCTGAGGGACGCAGTCCCGCCACGGCCGTCTCGAGATGCTGCCGAAGGCGTTGGCGCGTCGCGTCACGTCCAACGAGGGACAAGATTGTCGTCTTGCCGGCATCTTGCGCCGGCTCGGGCTGCTCGCCAATCCCACCATCCAGCAGGTCGTCCAGGATCTGGAACGCCTGCCCGAGTTCGCCGGCGAACCGATGCAGCGGTGCCGCCTCGTCATCATCGGCCTCGTGGATGGCAGCCGCAATCGCAGTTGCGGCTTCGAATAATGCGCCGGTCTTGCGACGGTTGATGTCGGCAGCGTCCTGAACCTGACCGACGGCTCCGGGCCGCAAGTCGGCGAACTGGCCTCCCGTCAATCCGTCCGGCCCGACCGCACGCGCCAGAATGCCGACAATCCGACATCGGACGTCACTCGGAACGTGCGCCATGCTGCCGATGGTGCCATAGGCCAGACTGAGAAGCGTGATCGCCGCCAGCATCGCCACGTCCTCGCCGAACCGGATGTGGGTGGCGGGCTGGCCGCGACGCTCTCGGGCATTATCCATGGCCGGCAGGTCGTCGAGGATCAGCGATGCCGCATGCACCATCTCGAGGGCACAGCCGGCGTCGAGCGCGCGAAGGTCATCGGCACCCAACTCCCACGCTGCCAGAATGGTGAGGATCGGCCGGATGCGCTTGCCGGGCGCGAGAAGGCTGTAGCGCAAGGCGGCAGCCAATTCGTCCGAGCGGGTGGCGGCGGGCAGCAGCATCCGCAGCCGCCGATCAACCGCGCCTTTCAGATATCGCGGGTCACTGCGTGAGCACCGATCGGACGCGAGAACAACCATTCCCCGAATGTTGCGCCGAGCACGCCAAACCGTCCAGAGCCCAAGCCGCGACCCATTGGCGGGTCCACACAAATGCAGACGCGCCTTTGGGCCTGCGACCTCTCACGACGGCGTCTCGCGCGACATCGCCTCTCAGGCGACGCTGCGTAGCTTCGGAGTCTGCCCGCCGAGGCGCTTCTCCATAAAATTCGCGTACCATTCGACGAACTGCATCACGCCGCCTTCGTGCTCGGGCGAATAGGGCCCGGTCTCATAGGCCGGGGACAGGATTCCCCGCTGATTTTCCTCGACGATCTGGCGGTCCTGGTCGTTGGTGGCGATCCACACCTTGGTGAGTTCATCGACGTCGTAGTCGACGCCCTCGACCGCATCCTTATGGACGAGCCACTTGGTCGTGACCTGCGTTTCAGTGGCGCTGAGCGGCAAGACCCGGAAGGTCACCGCATTGTCCCCGAGCACGTGGTTCCAGGTCGAGGGATAGTGGAACAGCAGCATCGTGCCGATGCGCGGCTCCGTGACGTTTGGCGACAGCGGCTTCGCCACCGCCCGCCTGCCGGACATCGTATAGCTTTCGGCATCGCGGAGCAGCGGCATACGCGCGGTGCGATACTGGCCATCTTCCGACATCATGAATGCGCTCGGCAGTCCGGCCGCTTCGCACCGCGCCCAATGCTCGGCGATTTCCGGATCTTCGCCGGCACCCTGCACGCCCGTCGCGGTCGGCGCCTCGGGATAGGTGCGGCACAGCTCTGGGTGGTTCGACGCGCAATGGTAGCATTCGCGGTTGTTTTCCCAGACGAGCTTCCAGTTGCCGTTCTCGACGATGGTCGACTCGAAAGCGACCTTCACGTCCTTGAGCGCGTGCGGCTCCAGGTAGGGTGCCGCAAGAGCCCGGAAAGGTGCGAAATCGGGCGCCGAGCTCAGCGAGACAGACGAAGATGTAGCCGGCCACGGCTTCGCAGTGGATCGGCTTCAGCCCGAACTGCGATTTGTCGAAATCGTCGCCCATGTGACGAGCGCTGAAGAGCGAGCCGTCGAGGTTGTAGACCCACTGATGGTACGGACAGATGAGCCGGCGCATGCGCCCGTGCTCGGTGGTGCAGACGCGCGAGCCGCGGTGCCGGCAGGAGTTATGAAAGGCGCGAATCTCCGCCGTCGTTTCCGCGAACGACCGCAACGGGATATTCGCCGATCTTGAGCGTGAGGAACTGCCCCGGCGCGAGGATTTCGCAGTCGTGGCCGGCAAAGATCCAATCCCGATAATAGATCGCTTCGAGATCCACCCGGTAGTAGTCTGGATCCGTGTAGAACGGCCGCGGAAGCGTGAAGCCCTCCCGCCGTTCGCGCAACTGCGCAAGGATGGTGCTGCTGACGTTCATGGCTTGGTCCTTGGACTATCCTCTGCCTCGTTGCCCGTTCCAGAGAACCGTTCGCCAAAGCGGCGCGGAAACGGTCATGCGGCCAAATCAGATCGAGTGCACCAAACTGGAATTTGACGTGGCAGGCTTGTCGTTTTTCGACTTCGCCATGCGTGCCCCGGTCACAACCGCGATGAACTGATGTGGGGAGAACAGCAGACTCGCGCTCACGTGAGAGATGGGCTGAGATGCACCAAATCGCGCGCTGAGCGTTTCTGCAGCGCGAGCGGAGCGGCTTTATGGTGCTGGAGATCGAGGCGGGCGGTCCCGCGCCCACCGGTGCAGGAGCCGAGACCCGACGCGTCCTGTTCATCGCGAACCGCCACGCCCGGCGCGGTGAGGTGGCTGGAGCCACGGCGGCGGAGGCGCTCAGGGCCGCAGGCCTGAGCGTCGATGAGCGCGAGTGTCTCCGAGCTGCGGACCTTCCGGCGATCATCCGCGCAGAAGCCGGTCGGATCGACGCCGTGGTGATCGGTGGCGGCGACGGCACGCTCAACGCGGCGGCGCCGGCCCTGCTCGAGACGAAGCTGCCCCTCGGTATCATCCCGCTTGGCACCGCCAACGATCTGGCGCGGACGCTCGCGCTCCCGCTCGACCCAGGAGCAGCCGCGGCTGTCATAGCAGCGGGCCGCATCCGGCAGGTCGATGTGGGACTCGCCAACGGGCGTCCTTTCTTCAACGTCGCCAGTATCGGGATGGGGGTCGACCTGACCCGGGCTTTGACACGGGACGCCAAGAGCCGGTGGGGCACCCTCGGCTATGCGGTGGCGGGCTTTCGGGTGCTGCGCCGGATGCGGCCCTTCAGGGCCCGAATCATCCAGGACGGCAAGGTCTACAAGACGCGCACAGTTCATCTCGCGGTCGGCAATGGCCGTCACTATGGCGGAGGGATGACGGTTTCAGAAGCGGCGTCCATCGACGACCACCGGCTCAACGTCTACAGCCTCGAAGTGCACAGCGTCTGGAAACTGCTGATCATGCTGCCTTGGATGCGGGCGGGCACCCACGGACGCTGGGAGGAGGTAAAGACCCTCGCGGGCAAGGAGATCGTGGTGGAAACCAGCCATCACCGGTCGGTCAATACGGACGGCGAAATCACCACCCGGACACCGGTGACCTTCAAGGTTCTGCCGGGAGCGATCGGTATTTTCGTCCCCTGAGCAGTGCCGTCGCGCATCAAGCGAGTCGCTAGCGTCTAAGGCGCGACGAACCCGTTGCCGTGGAACGCTTGGACCGCCAGTTCGACGGTGAGCTTGTCGGTCACCTTGTAGGCGAAACCGGCGCCGACCGTTTCGAAGGCGCGCAGATCGCCGGTCGAATTGAACAGGTCGTTGGCCACGTTGTTTACGCCTTGGTAGCCGAACGAACGGAAGTTCGGCTGCGCCAGCCCGACCCCCGCCGTCACGAAGGGCATGAACCGGCCCATATCGTAGCCGACCCGCACATCCGTTGCTCCGAACTCCCAGCCGGTCACGGCCGAGTGCTTGAAGAATCCGGGCACGTAGCCGAGTTCGCCTCTCACCCCGACAACGATGCCGTTGTCGAGTTCGCGGTCATATCCGGCGTAGCCGCTCCCGCCGAAGCCGCCGCGCACACCCTTGCCGCCCGAAAAGCCGAACACCTCGGTGCCAACGTAAAGCCCTGTCCAAGGCGAAGGGTCGGAGGACGGCGCCGTTAGGGCGAAAGTCGGCAGACTTGGCTGGCTGAGATCCGTTGGACCGGCAGCGGCGAGAGCCGGGGCGCCAAAGCCGCATAGGACGCAAACTGCGAAGGTCCAGCTCAGCCTCATCGACGCGATCGCCTCCAACATCCGGTCACGATAGCTTGCACCCCGGTGAGGCGTCAAAAAGGCCGGAGGCCGGAAGAGTGTCGCCGGCCTGCGCTTATGCCGCAACCGCGGTGCGCAGCACCGGCGGCCGTGCAAACTGCGGCGCCGGCAAATGCACCATGACGATCGTGCCTTCCCCAAGCGCCGAGCGGATCCGCAGCGTTCCCCCGTGCAGTTCGACGATCGACCGAACGATGGCCAACCCGAGCCCGGAGCCTTTCATGCCGTCGAGCAGCTTCGTGTCCACCTGCTCGAAGGGACGACCGAGACGCGACAGCGCCGCGGGCGCGATGCCAGGCCCGTTGTCTTCGACGAAGAGGTTGAGTGCCCGGCCCGCCGCGCGCAGCCGCACCGTGATGCGGTCGCCCTCGGGCGAGAAGCGGAGAGCATTGGCGAGCAGGTGCGACAGCACCTTCCCGAGCGCGGTGCGATCGGCCTCGATCAGCAGGGCCGGGTCGGCTTCCGCCACCAGGGCCACGCGCTTTTCGTAGGCGATGGGCCGGTACTGGGCGATCGCCTCTTCGACGATCTCGTGCACGGTGAAAAGGCTGCGTTCGAGCCGGACACGCCCCGATTCAAGCCGTGCCATTTCGAGCACATCGGTAATGACGTCGAGCAGGTGCTGGCCGCTGTTGCGGATATCCGAGGCATAGGATCGATACCGGTCCGAACCGAGCGGCCCGAACACCTCCCCGAGCATCATTTCGGAGAAGCCCAGGATGGCGTTGAGCGGGGTCCGGAGTTCATGGCTCATGTTGGCCAAAAATTCCGACTTCACCTTGTTGGCGCTTTCCGCTTCGGCTTTCTTCTCGGCGTGCTGTTCGGCGAGTTCCGCGAGCTGCTGTGCCTGGGTCTCGAGCGCCTGGCGGGAGCGGCGCAGGTCGGCGATCATCGCCATCAGCCGGCGCTCAGAATCGAGCAGCTGCTCCTCATGCTTCTTCAGCGTGGTAATGTCGGTGCCGACCGAAACGTAGCCGCCATCCTTGGTGCGTCGCTCGTTCACCTGCAGCCATCGCCCGTCCGCGAGTTGGCATTCGTAGGTGCCCCCGCAACTGCCCGCGTCCGGCGACGGAAGCGAGGTGCGGATGCTCGGCGGCGCCGCACGCGCAATGATTTCTGCATAGGGCATACCGAATTGCGCGAGCTGCGCTTCGAGACCATGCAACTTGAGGAACCGGGAGTTGCAGGTCACCAGCCGGTTCTCGGCATCCCAGAGCACAAAGGCCTCCGACAAACCTTCGACCGCCTCGCGCAAACGCTCGTTGGCCGTCTTGATGTGTTCGGCCCGGCGTTTCTCGTCGCTCACGTCGATGGCGATTCCGACGAGGTGGGGGTCGCTGCCATCCGGCTCGCGCTTGATGACGCCGCGAACTCGCACCCAGATCCAAGAGCCGGCTGCGCTGCGCAGCTGGAACGAGCGGTCGAGAACGCCACCCTCCGGAAAGGCCAGGAATTCCGAAACGTCTGCGAAGCCCTGATCCTGCGGATGCAGGAGACGGCGGAGATCACCATAAGAAACAAAGCCGGCATCAGGCGGCATGTCGAGCATGGCGTACATCGACCGCGACCAGTAAATGCGGCCTCGCGCCAGATCCCAATCCCACAGGCCGCAGCGACCCTGGTTGAGCGCGGTGTCGATACGCACATGCACGCGGCTGTTCGTAGCGTCGGCCGCCAGGGCCCGGCCGGCCTGCCAGAGGAATGCGGCCGCGAGCACCAGCAGGATGCAGCTTGTGCCGACGAGCAGGAAGATCGAGCGGCAGGAGTTCGAACGCCAGTCGGCTAGCAGCCCCGATTTGAGAGCGACCACGGCGACCTGGCCAAACGGCGCTCGCAGCGCCCGCACGGTCGCGAGCGCATCGCGTCCGTCGGCAAGCGTGACGTCCATTACGCCCGCCTTGTCGGCGAAGGCCGTCAGCGCCTGGGTCGGCCCGAGCCGCTCCGCGAGGGTTTGGCTGTTCAACGGCTGGGGCGGGAGGGCGCCCACCAGCGCACCGCTGCGATCGCTGAGCAGGATCTCGCGCCCGCCGAGCAAGGCTCGAGCCGGCAGGCTGTGCTGGAGCAGTTCGGTACCGCTCGCGTCGGGATGCGCGACCATCGCCTCGTTCAGCTGGCTGACCACCAACGAGGTGACGAGTTCGACGTCACCCTCGGCATCGGACAACGCTCGCTGTCGAGCTTCGCGAACCTGAAGCGTCGCGCCGATCGCCAGGGCGATGATGAACGCCCCAACGAGAAGCGGCACAAGGCGCCGCAGGGCGGGTTCGAATTCGGTGAGAGATCGGGGCTTCGAAGGGATAAGGGATCTAAGCCGCAGCCGGGCTTCCAGCTTGCGGACGAGTTCTTCCAGCGTCACCGCACGCGCGACAACGGTGGCCGCGAAAACGCGCGCCATAAGGCCCCCTCGAACCAGTCTCTGGTGACCCGGATCAATGTGCCGCATCGCTCCGAATCACCGCTATAAGACGGCGCAGTTAACAGTTTGTCCATAGTTGAATAGCGACCGCCGCGGACGGACTCAGCCCTGTGACTCGGCCGCCATATCGGGCTGTGCGGCAGGCTGATTCAGCTGCCCGAGCGAGCGGTTCACCACGTCGCGGACATCAGCGGACAGCGTGTCCTGCACGGCGACGCGGTGGAGGGCGGCCGCGGCACGGTCCTGCCGCGCGGGTTCCATGGTTCGCCAGGCCCTGAAGGCGTTGAGCAGCCGAGCCGCGACCTGCGGGTTCTTCCCATCGAGAGCGAGCACGATCTCCGCGACGAAGTCGTAGCCGAGCCCGTCGCGCCGGTTGAACTGGGTCGGGTTCGCCGCAAAACCGCCGATCAGCGCATAGACGCGGTTCGGCGTCGCCATCGAGAAGGCGGGATGCGTCATCAGTCCGCGCACCCGGTCGAGCGTTTCCGGTTCCGGGATCGAGGCCTGGAGTGCGAGCCATTTGTCGGCGACCAGCGGGTCGCCGTCGAACATCTGGTGGAATCGCGTCAGCAGCGCCTCGCGACGCTCACCCGGGACGAGGCTTGCAACTCCGAGTGCCGCGAGCCGGTCCGTCATATTTCCCGCCCTGTCGAACTGCGCCGCCGCGAGTTCCGCGCCGAGATTGGGATCGCCGCCGGCGAGCAGCCAGAGGGCGGCGTTGCGCAGCGCTCGGCGGCCGGCATCCGACGCCCTCGGGGAATACGGACCGCTGTCTTCGAGCCGGTCGTAATGGTGGCGCAAAGCGGGGGCGAGCTTCGAGCCGAAGGCCGCCCGCAACGATTCGCGCGCCGCATGGACGGCATCGGGATCGACGTCCTGGCCGAGATCGCGGCCGATGTCGGCTTCGCTCGGCAGCATGATGGTCTGGGCCACGAGGGCCGGGTCGATGTTGTCGCTTGCGAGCAGCGCGCCGAAGGCTTCGGCCAGCGCGGCATCGGGCGGCGCCAAAGGCTCGCCGATCCGGGCTTGTGCAGTCAATCGCATGAGAGCCCGCGTGGCCAGAGTCTGCGCTGCCTGCCAGCGATTGAAGCTGTCTGTATCGTGGGCGATCAGCACCGCGAGGTCGGTATCGGTCAGATCGGACGCGGTCTTGACCGGCGCCGAGAAGCCGCGCAGCAGTGAAGGCACCGCGCGTTCGGACAGTCCAGAAAAGCTGACGCTTCGGCTGTCGGTGGCGAGCTCGATCACCCCCATGCGCAGTTCGGCTTCACCAATCCCTTGGGCCGTCAAGCTGCCAAGGCCAATGGGTGCTCCGCTTTCGGCGACAAGGCCGAAGGCGACGGGAATGACGAGGGGCTGCTTCGTCGGCTGACCCGGTGTCGGCGCGGTGGTCTGGGACAGATCGATCTGCAGCCGGCCCGTGGCTGCATCGAAATGGGTCTCGATCCGCAGCTCCGGCGTGCCGGCCTGCTCGTACCAGCGCATGAAGGGGCCGAGGTCACGCCCCGAAGCATCGGCGAAACAGCCAATGAATTCCTCGATCGTCGCCGCCGTGCCGTCATAGCGGTCGAAGTAGAGCGTCATGCCCTGCGCAAACGCCTCCGCGCCGATCAGCTGGCGCAGCATGCGGATGATCTCCGCGCCCTTCTCGTAGATGGTAGCCGTGTAGAAGTTGTTGATCTCCAGATATTGGGTCGGCCGCACACTATGCGCGAGCGGTCCAGCGTCTTCAGGAAACTGGCGCAATCGCAGCGTGCGCACGTCGGCGATGCGCTTGACCGGCCGCGAGCGCTCATCGGACGAGAATTCCTGATCCCTGAAGACCGTCAGGCCTTCCTTCAGACAGAGCTGAAACCAGTCGCGGCAGGTAATGCGGTTACCGGTCCAGTTGTGGAAGTATTCGTGCGCGATGACGGTTTCGATGCCGGCGTAGTCGGCATCAGTCGCGGTCTCGGGCGAGGCCAGGATGTACTTGTCGTTGAAGACGTTGAGCCCCTTGTTTTCCATGGCCCCCATGTTGAAGTCGGAAACCGCGACGATGTTGAAAACGTCCAAGTCGTATTCGCGTCCGAAGGCCTTCTCGTCCCAGCGCATGGACCGTTTCAAGGCGTCCATCGCATAGGCGGTGAGCGGCACCTTGCCGGGCTCCACGTAAATCCCGAGGGCAACGGACCGCCCAGACGCGGTGGTGAACGTATCGCTCAAGCAATCGAGCGTGCCGCCGACCAGCGCGAACAGATAGCAGGGCTTCGGAAAGGGGTCGTGCCATACGGCATAATGGCGCCCGGGTTCGGCGCAGCGGCCGCTCTCGATCAGGTTGCCGTTGCCAAGCAGGACCGGCGCATCTGTTTCGTCGGCCTCGATGCGCGTGGTGAAGACGGACAGCACGTCCGGCCGATCGAGCGCATAGGTGATGCGGCGGAAGCCCTCGGCCTCGCACTGGGTGCAATAGGCCGAGCCCGAGCGGTAGAGGCCCATCAATCGCGTGTTCGAGGTCGGATCGACCAAGCGTCTCGATCGTCAGCGTGAACGGCCGGTCCGGCGGAGCCGCGATGGTCAGGCTCTCTGGCGTCGCCACGCCGGAAGCCAGGTCGAGATCCACGCCATCGAGAGCCACTTGACGGACGACAAGCGCGTCGCCGTCGAGCACGAGCGGTACACCGCCACGTCCTTGCGGATTGGGGCGGATGGCCAGTTTCGAACGGACGCGGCTCGCCGTCCGGTGCAGGACGATGTCGAGCTCGATCGTATCAACCAGATAGTCGGGCGGACGATAGTCGCTGAGAAGTGTGGGCTGGCCCTGATCCGTTCGCATCGACACGTCCGCTTCGTCTGGCCCGTTGGCCGTGATGGTCCTTTGTCATTGACCCGCATCGCTGTGGCAAGACGGTGGTCCTTTGCGTGTCCCCGGCCTGACCCGCGCGAGAAGACAGGCCCCTCCGGGCGCTGTTAGTGTTCCGATGCGCTTTCAACGGCCTCTCCGGTCCGAGCGGCGTTCCTTCGTTCAAACATGGGGTGCGGTTCACACATGAAAATCGGGATCATGGGGGCCATGCCGGAAGAGGTCGCCGGCATCGTCGAGAAGATCGAAGCCAGGCAGATCCACACCCTCGGCGGCCGGGAGTACGTGTCCGGGCGCTGGCACGGGGTGGATGTCGTGGTGGTCTTTTCCCGCTGGGGCAAGGTCGCGGCCGCGGCGACCGCCGCCGTGTTGCTGGCCCAGTTCGGGGTCGAGGGCATCGTGTTCGTGGGCGTGGCCGGAGGAGCCGATCCCGAACTCGAGTTGGGCGACATCGTGGTCGCAACCGATCTGCTGCAATACGACATGGACGCCTCGGCGATCCCGATTTTCCAGCGGTTTGAAATCCCGCTTCTCGGGCGGTCGCGTTTCGAGGCGCATGCACCCTGGGTCAGCAAGGCCCTGAACGCCGCCACAGGGTTCGTCGAACAAGCGCTTGAAGCCGCAATCGAGCCCGACGTCCGGGCGTTGTTCGGGATCGGCAGGCCAAAGGTCGTCTCCGGGCTGATCGCCAGCGGCGACCGGTTTGTCAGCGACCCGGTCCTCTTGCGGGATCTGCGCGATGCGCTGCCAGACCTGCGCTGCGTCGAGATGGAAGGCGGCGCCGTGGCGCAGACCTGCTTCGAATTCGACAAGCCCTGCGCCGTGATCCGCGTCATCTCGGACAAAGCGGACCATGCTGCGCCCATCGATTTCCAGCGGTTCGTCGCAAGCGTCACCTCGATCATGACGGCCAACATCGCCGCGCGATTGATCGAGGCGCTGTCGGCTGAATTATCGCCAGCCGGATAGAACGGCCTGCGCGCTCCGGCCGGGTTGCTTGCGGCTCGGCGCTTTAGCAGTTCCCGTTTGCCAATCGCTGCTTTGACGGCGCCTGAGACGCGGCCCCTCCGCAAGGTGCATTCAGGGTTGTGCCCTGGTCCGTGCCCGTTCTGGCCCCCGGGCTGACGGCTTCAGGAGTCGTGCTACCAGTCGGGCCGATGGCGGTGCCACCCGAGCTCGCACCCCCAGCGGTTCCATCTACGCCCGTGGCTACGCCGGGACTGCCCTTCGCTCCCGTGCTCGCACCGCCTCCGCCGACGGCGCCGCCTCCCGCTGCGGCCCCGCCGCCAGCAGCCGCACCTCCTGCCCCTGCCGAACCGCCACCTGCTGCGCCACCGCCTCCGGCTGAAGCTCCACCGGCGCCGCCTGCTGCGCCACCCCCGCCAGCGCCAGCCGCCACAGCGGCTCCTGCGATCATGCAGGCGAGCGCGGCGGCCGTAAGGGTCGAGATCCGAATCATCGTTGCCTCCCGTTGATGTGCGGCTCGGCATCGATCGGGCCGCGCCATCGGTAAGTGCCGCCCCCTTTTCGCAGTTCCGGGGCGGATCGACGCACACTTGCCTCCGGAAAATCAATTGCATCCCGCCGGCTGCTGCCGTGTTGCTTCAACCTCTGAGGATTGGCACTGTCGACTCGGCTGCTGGTCATTCCAGCGACGCCGAGCCGGCTCGACCCTTGGGGGATCAAGTGCGCTACGAAATATCCGGCACGGTCATGCAGACGGTCGGCATCGACCTCGATCCTGGCGAAGCCGTCTACAGCCAGACCAGCTGCATGTGCTGGATGGACGATACGATCGAGATGAACACCCACACCGGCGGCGGCTTCCTGGCCGGGCTCAAGCGCAGCTTCAGTGGCGGCAGCTTATTCATCACGGAATTCACCGCGCGCGCGGCCGGACACGTGGCCTTCGCGCCACGTTTCCCCGGCACCATCATGAGCCATCAGCTCGCCGCTGGGCAGTCGCTGATCTGCCGAAAGGAAACCTTCCTGTGCGCGCAAACGAGCGTGACCTTCGACATCGCCTGGCAGCGGCGGCTCGGGGCGGGCATCTTCGGCGGCGAGGGCTTCATCCTGCAGCGCGTGACCGGGCCTGGCCGCGTGTGGCTCGACCTCTCAGGCGAGGTGATCGAGCGTGACCTCGCGCCCGGCCAGCGCCTCCTCGTCCACGCCGGTCATGTCGGGATCATGGATCCGAGCATCGGCTTCGACATTCAGATGGTGCCCGGCTTCAAGAACATCCTGCTCGGCGGTGAGGGGCTGTTCCTCGCAACGCTGACCGGCCCGGGTCACGTTGTCCTGCAAAGCATGCCGATCCTCAACCTCGCCGAAGAGATTGGGCGCCACCTTCCAAGCAGCGGCGGCGAGAGGACCACGAACACGGTCGCGGGCGGCGTTGCAGCGAGCGTCGTCGGCGGCATTCTCGGCAGCCTCATGGGCAGCTCCCGCGACGACCGCAACGCTTGAGCTTTACCGACAGGCACGCTGACCGAGCTCTGCCCCGACCGTGAGAGGACGGCTGCTTGGCGCGCGAGATCGAATGAGATGACGCTCGTAGCAAGACGGTTCAGTCTGTGGCCGACCCCCTGGAAGCGCGACGATGGCGGTCGCTCGCTGGATGGCGAGACCCTGCCCAGCGGGTATTATGCCCTGGTCCTCCAAATCAGCGGCGGCGATCAAGTCTGGCTTTGCGTGCTCGGCGGTGCGATCGCGTTGCTCAACACCGTCCCGATCGAAATCCAGCGGCGGGTGGTCGACCGGTCATTGAAGGAAGGAAGCTTCCGCTCGCTTCTGTTCTTTGTGCTCGCCTACGCGGCGATTGTTCTGCTGCAAGGGGCCCTCAAGCTGCTGTTCAACGTTTATCGCAGCTGGGTGTCCGAACATGCCACGCGGACTCTGCGGTCGTTCTTGAACCGGCGGCAGGGCGGCGGCGCGCAGGGGCAGGCCTCCACCTCCAAGAGCCAGGGCACCGAGATCTCCATGATCATCGCGGAGAGCGAGCCGATCGGGGCCTTCATGGGCCAGGCGATCTCCGAGGCGGTTCTCCAGGCCGGCATCATGGTCAGCGTGGTCGGATATCTGGTCGTCCTGCAGCCGATCATGGCGATCATCATCGCGGCCGTCTTCGTTCCGCAGTTCATATTCATCCCGCTGATGCAAGAGGCCATCGCGGCCCGCGCCCAGGCCCGGGTCTCGACACTCCGCTCGGCGAGCGCCGCACTGGTGGGCGAAAAGGACGGAACCCCACGGCGCGAAGCGCAGGACACGCGCTTCGAACGCGTCTTCGAACTGAACATGGGCGTGTTCAAGCTGAAGTTCACGATGAACTTCCTGATGAACCTGTGCCACCAGTTCGGCGTGGCTGGAATCCTTGGGGTGGGCGGCTACTTCGTCGTCAGCGGCAGAACCCAGGTCGGCACCATCGTGGCGTTCATTTCGGGGCTGTCCACGATCAAGGATCCGTGGGACGACTTCACCACCTGGTATCAGGACATGACGGTCACCCGCGCCCGCTACAAGCTTCTCACGGGAACACTGGCCGACGAAGGACAGGCGCTGCCGAAGGCCTAACGGCATGCGGTGCACGGCTGGGGGCCGAAGGCGACCCACAGTTTGCTACATTCTAACGTGCCGCGATGACTTCGAGGTCTTCGGCTGCATCCGCCGTGCTATCTCGATGCCCAGCCGACCTTCGATCAGCTGCCGGACCGCATTGGCCGGCACCGGCGGGCTGAACAGGAATCCTTGGCCCTGATGACAGCCTTCGGCGCGAAGCTGTTCGAGCTGACGCTTCGTCTCGATTCCTTCGGCGGTGGTTTGCATCCCGAGATCGGACGCGAGCCGTGACACGGCCCGGATGATGGCGAGACAGCCGCGATGATCTTCGAGGTCGTGAACGAATGAGCGATCGATCTTGATCTTGGTGAAGGGAAACGAGCGAAGATAGCTCAGAGAGGAATAGCCGGTCCCAAAATCGTCGAGAGATATCTGCACGCCGAGGCCCCGGAGCCGGTGGAGCAGCGCGAGATTAGCTTCACTGTCGAGGAGGACGACGAACTCGGTGATTTCGAGTTCCAGGCGCTCCGGCGATAGCCCCGAGCACGCCAAGGCCGAGGTTACCGTCTCGAACAACCGGCCGTCCCTGAACTGAACCGGCGAAAGGTTCACGGCGATCTTGATGGACGGCGGCCAGAGCGCGGCCTGCGCGCAGGCCTGCCGAAGCGCCCACTCGCCGATCGGCAAGACCAGGCCGAGCTCTTCGGCCAAAGGGATGAACTCGAGGGGTGGCACCATCCCGCGATCGGGATGCCGCCAGCGCAGAAGGGCCTCGAAGCCGCAGATCTCCAGGTGTTCGAGATCGACGAGCGGCTGGTAATAGAGCTGGAATTCGCCAATTTCGAGCGCGCGTCGAAGGTCGGTCTCGAGCTGACGCCGCTGTTGAGCGCGGACATTCATCGCCGGTTCGAAGAATTGAATTCCGCCGCGCGCCTCCGCCTTCGCCTGATACAGGGCCAGATCGGCGTCGCGCAGCAGGGAGTCGGGATCATCGTCGTCGTCAGGCGCGACCGCGACGCCGACCGTGGCGCCGACCGTGATGTGGTGGCCTTCGATCTGGAAAGGCTGGCTGAGAGCCTTGATGATCGCGGCAGCCAGCCTCGGATCGTTTTGCTCCTCCGAGCCGGCATCGCGGCTCTGGATGGCGGCAAATTCATCGCCCCCGAGCCGCGATATCGCCACGCGGTCCGACTCGAAGGCCCGCAAACGTGCACCGACTTCGGACAGCAGCAAATCGCCGACGTAGTGACCGAGGTGGTCGTTGACCAGCTTGAAGCCGTCGAGATCCACGTAAAGCAAGGCGACCTGGCGGCCTTCTGCGCGCCGCACTGCGAGCAGATCCGTGAGGCGCTGCAGGAAGCGGACGCGATTTGGCAGCTGGGTCAGTGCATCGTAGTGGGCCATGTGGACGAGTTGCCGTTCCGACTCGTGGCGCTCGATCGCGATGCCGGCGATTCGAATGGCCGTCTGAATGACACGGATCTCGGCCGCATGGGGGCTGCGAACGCTGCCCGAGTACATGGCGAAGGTGCCCAGCACACGTCCGTCATGGGCCATGATCGGAGTGGACCAGCAGGATCGCAGGCCGAACCGGGCTGCGAGGTCTTTGTAGTCGGCCCAGAGCGGATCGGTGCTGATGTCCGCAACGATCACCGGTTCGCGCCTGTACGCGGCAGTTCCGCACGACCCAACACGGGGACCGATCGCGACGCCGTCGACGGCGCGGCAATAAGCGTCCGGAAGGCTGGGTGCCGCGCCATGATGAAGGCGGCCGGTCTCTGCGTCGAGCAGAAGCACCGAGCCGCGGATCCTGGTCAACTGCGAACTCGATGAGGATCATCAACGTGCTGAGCACTGTGCCAAGGTCCGCGTTGGTCGCGATCATGGTCAGAATGTTGGCTTGTTGCACCTCGAAGGACTGCATGAGCTTGCGCTCTGTGATGTCGCGAGCCACGCCGATCAGCCCGACCGTGCGGCCTGCCCGATCCCGTAGCGGCACTTTGGTGGTGGAATACCATTTCTGCACGCCGCGACTGTCGGGGAACGACTCCTCCATGTTGAACAGGGGAACGCCGGAATTCACGATCTGCTGCTCGAAGGCCTGAAATCCCTCCGCGCGCGCCGAGGGATGCAGGTCGAAGTCGGTTTTACCGATCAACCCGCCCGGCGGCAGCCCATAGGCCTGCGTGATGGCCGCGTTCGCGATGACGAAGCGGGTTTCGAGATCCTTCACGAAGATAAAATCGGGGATTTGATCGATCAGCGCCTGGGCCACGAAGCCTTCCCCCGGGCCGCCGAGGGATTGGGTGATCCTGTCGTCGAGCCGCAGCTGCGAATGTGGCGGCGCCTCGGGCACGCGGGTTCTGCGGCCGATCCTCACAGAAGGTTGGGACAAGGCCCTTGGCATTTGCTGAGTCACATCCTGACCGCGCTGCACGTCCGTGCGCCGCTCAGTCCAACCCTGAGTCGCTAAGAATGTGCTGCTGCGCGTCGCCGGGCCGCTCGGCTTGCCTAACGGAAACTAATGAAGAGGTTAAAGTCTAAGCAATGGCGGGCGCCGTTCCGGCGGAAACGGCGACCAAGCGCGCCGGCTGCAAGATTTGCCACATGATAGGTTGGGGTGTTTTAGGTCCAAATTCGTCAGAGGACAGACCGGCTCCTCGACACTTTTGCTTTCCTGGACGCAACCCGGACCTTGACCGGAGCCGCCGCTACCCCGACCGAAACTGTCCGGGAGAGCGGGGCCAGGAAGCCCGGGGCCGTACCAGGCTTGAGAGCGGGCCCACTCCACTGCCCCGAGGGCGGCACCAATGCGCCAAAGGAAGCGGCGTCGCTACGCGCCGCAGCGGCATCGCCCTTGCGAGAGTCTGGCGAGACATCTCCGGGCTGATCCAATGCTGAGCGGCGCTGCTGGCTCTCCGGTGCCGCGATCCAGCAGTCGTGTTCCGGAGAACATGTTGGATGCAACTCGGGTGCCGGCTGGGGCGCGGCTTCAAAGGTCACCGGCGGTCCGTACACTGCAAGTCCCAAGACGCAGGAAGACAGCAGCACGATAATCGCCAAACTAATCTTCGTCAGGATGCCTGTGTTGACGTGAGTCCCTGCCGCTGAAATGTCGATCCCGATCAGAAAAAGGCGACTTGCGAAACGGAGCACCGAGTCCCGAGTTGACGGCTCGGCCTCGTTTCAGAATGGTGCTGGCGTCTATAGCGGTGAACGACATGGCAACACACAGTTAACAATGTCGAACAGGATATTTCGTTTACCTTAAATGTTCATGAAACATCTGACACGGTGAACCAGCTTCATTGAAGCCGTCCTGTCCGATCCTGCGGAAGCAGGATGGCGTTAGCTGGAAAGCTGCCGTTGCGAATTTGCCTCGCCGCTGCGAGCGCCACGAACGGGAAAGATTTGACGGCTCCGGCCAGTCCAGTCATCGCGGCGTGGACGCTTGTCCTGACGTTGGCTGAACCGCAAGGACCCGATAACCTGGACGATGGCTTCGACCGGCGGGTAAATCATGGCCAATAAGCAGTTCCTGAGCTTGCTCTCCGGCTCTTTTTCCACGCCGGCGGGGGACAATCCGACGGTCGCCATGGTCGAGGCCGCCTACCACCAGCTTGGCCTCGACGCGCGCTACATCAACTGCGAGGTGAAACCGGCCGATCTCGGCGATGCGGTCCGCGGCGCACGCGCCATGGGCTGGATGGGCTTCAACTGCTCTCTTCCCCACAAGGTGGCAGTGATTCAGCACCTGGACGAACTTGCGGCGTCGGCCAGCATCATCGGCGCCGTCAACTGCGTGGTGAACCGGAGCGGACGCCTCATCGGTGAAAATACCGATGGCAAGGGCTTCCTGGCATCGCTCCAGGCCATTGCCGAACCCCGGGGCGCCCGTGTGGTGCTGCTCGGGGCTGGCGGTGCGGCGCGGGCCATCGCGGTGGAGCTTGCTCTCGCCGGCGCTGCTTCGATCACCGTCGTCAACCGGAATCGGGAGCGCGGCCTGGCCGTCAGCGCGCTCGTCAACGAAAAAACCGGGGCAAGCGCGACGCTTCGTCCTTTGGGACGGAGCCTACAGGGTGCCGGACGGAACCAGCATTGTCGTGAATGCAACATCGATCGGGCTGCCGCCGGACATCACGGCGTGCCCGCCACTCCACTTCGACACCCTGAACGCCGGCGTCGTTGTGGCGGACGTCATTCCCAATCCGCCGCGAACCGTGTTCCTCCGCCGTGCCGAAGAGCGAGGATGCCGAACGCTCGACGGTCTGGGCATGCTGGTCAACCAGGGCGTTGCCGGTGTCCGGCTCTGGACAGGCCTCACACCTAAGAGGGCCGTGATGGAAGAAAAGCTCAAAGAGATTTTCTCGGTCTGACGTTCGGCCTGTGCGCCTGCCCGAAGCGCGGAGGGCTCGCTCGCGGTAGGGAGCCGCACGGCTCTCCACCGGACCTTATCGCCGATGGGGCAGATCACCGGATGTGAACATCCCATTGAACCGCGCCTAACGCGCCCCTGGCCGGCCGCACAACGCATGGCCCGCTCAGGCCTCGTCGAGGCTCGGCTTGGTCTCACTCACGTCCATGACATTGCCGCGCCAAACGAAGTCGTCCGCCACCCAGCCGCTGACGAACAGGAACGGCAAGAAGAGGTCCCGCAGGAGCCAGATGAAAGGCGACAGGAACGTCACGCGCCAGCCCGCCGCGATGGCCAGGTAGACCTCAACCGCCATCCAGATTGCGGCCACCATGATGACCGCGATCGGAGCGTCGTAGCCGTACGCGTGGGCGGCATAGGCCGTGGCCAGCAGCGGCAGGAGGCAACCGACAAAAATCTCGAGCGCAAAGAACGGCGCGAAGGTCTTTCTTCTCAGGCGTGCCCAGCGCACCTGTCGTGCCCAGACCTCGTGGAGGCGCCGTTCTCCGAGGGGCTGTTCGAACGGCGAGTCGACCAGGTGCACGTGAAGCCCGTGGCGGCGCACGAGCTTTGTCGAGGCGGCGTCTTCGGCGATCTCGGCCGCCAGCGCCTCGATTCCCCCATGCTGATCGAGGAACGGCTTGTGCCACAGCATGGTCTTGCCTTGGGCGAAGCCGAGGCCCAGGGCTTCGCCGGTATATTGCCAGCGTGCCTGCAGCGTGTTGAGGAACCCGCATTCGAGTTCGGCCCAGACATTGCCGGGGCGTGACCCGATCGGGGTCGAACACACAAGGCCGGTGTCCGGTCGCCATGCCGCCAGACAGCGCTGAAGATAATCACGCGGCATCAAAACGTTGGAGTCGGCCATGACGACCCATTCGTGCATCGCCGCGTGCCACCCCTTCACGCAATTGTTCAGCTTCGGGTTGCCGCTGATCGGGTCGTCTCCAATCAGGATTCGGCTCGGCACCGCAGGATGCGCGGCGCACAATCGGCGAAGCAACGGGATGATGGGATCATCGGGGTGGGCGACACAGAACAGAACTTCGAAGCGGGGATAATCCAGCCTAAAGGCCGACCGAAGGGTCTCGTCCGCAAAATTATCGACGCCGCAGACAGGGCGAATGATGCTGACCGGCGGTGCGTCCGCGGGGACCGGAAGGGCAGCGAGGGGAGCGGGGCATCGATACCTGGCGATCAGGGAGCTACCGAGCTGAACGCCCGTCATTCCTGCGGCGAAAGCCGCGGCGCATGCCGCCAGGGTCATTCCGTCTCCATCACGGTCACGTCGCGACTCACGCCGACCCGCGGCGTTGCAATCGCAGGCGCAGCGAAAAGTTGCAAGGCAGCGCACCGAGCCGTCAAGCTCAGCACCGTCTGTCTTCGGCTGCTTCGGTGAGAATGGCGCAGCCGCTGCTCCGTGTTTGGAAACGAGGGTGGCCGGATCGGCGGGCGCCTTGATTGCCGGGCGTTCCGTCGATGTCGCTCGTCGAGGACGGACCGCACCGCAGAAGCGGTCATGCAAGATCAGCGTTCGACCCGGCTTGGCACGATCGAGCACGACCACAGCCTGCATCACTCCTGAGGCGGCAGCCTCAGAATCATTCGAGCCCGATCCCACAGCTCAACCACGCGGCCGTCGGCCATGCGTCGCGCATGCGCTTTCGCGTCTTCGTCCGTCGGCGCGCTGATCGGCGTGGCGGTGCGAATTTTGCCGTCCTCGCCGATCTCGTAGACGCGGTAGCTCGGCTCGTCGCCTTCGGAGTTGTTGGCCTGGACTGTCATGGCGATGCCGACCCCGCACGCGCTCTGGCCTTGCTGGCGCCAGTCTGCACGATCGAACGGAAAGCGGTCTAAACAAAGTTACTTTCGCAAGGAACTTTCCGACCGCAATCGTCAGACGTTCGCAGCTTGGGTGCAAACCGCCTCCGTCGAGGCCGAAGCTGACCGAGGCAACGGATTGCCCGAGCGGTAGACAGGCCCGTGGGGATGTGCTCCGTGGTTCAAACTCTTGCCACGAAGCGTCGACGCGCAGCGGCAGATCTCGCAGGCGTTGGCCAGTCGCGGGAGAGATTGCGTTGGCCTAACCGGGCTCGAACTCTCCCAGCAGTTGATCGCCCGCGGCGCCGTCATCATCATCGCGGTCGCGATCAGCGAGACCAAGAAGCGGTGATCGCAGTCTGAACAGGAAAGCATCCCTTCTCCCGCAAGGGGAGAAGGGATACCGGAGCCGAAACACACGAGTTTGAGAGCCTATGCCCGAAGCCGTCTTCGACCCCCACCAGCGCGCCACGATCGAAGCCGCAATGGCGCGGATCATCCCGAGCGACGACACACCCGGCGCGCGCGAGGCCGGCTGCATCGACTTCCTTGAGCGCTACCTGTCCGGGATCGGCTTCATTTTCGCGAAGCCGGACGGCTCCGGCTTCGAGACGCTCGAAGGCAAGAGCGCGGAAGCTTGGCAGCAGCGCATCGAGATCATGCGGACCCGCTACGTCGAAGGGGCGCATGATCTCGACCGTCGGGCTCGGGCGCGCCACGGCTCAGACTTCGTCGCGCTCTCCCCGGAGCAGCAGGACGGCATCCTCCGAAGCACGTCGAGGCCAATGTTTCGGACAAGCCCACGACCCTTCCCGTGTCTGACGCCCTCGCAGGCCCGGTCTCGGCCGAACCCGCCTTGCAGCAGACGTTGACCGAGGTCGACCTCGACTTCTTCCCGCTGCTCGTCACCCACACCCGCCAAGGCTTCTATGCCGACCCGATCTACGGCGGCAACAAGGACCAGGTCGGCTGGAAGGTGATCGGCTTCCCTGGTCCGGCCTCGCTCAAGGAGGTCCACGCGGGCCGCTACACCACGTTGCAATATTTCGCCGAAGGCGAGGCGGAGAAGGTTAAGGAGTTCCACGATGGCCTTTAAGCCGAAGCCTGAAAGAACCGACGTCGTCATCATCGGCGCGGGCGCTTCGGGCGCCGCCGCCGCCAAGGTCTTGTGCGAGGCGGGCGTGAAGGTCGTCGCGCTCGAGAAGGGGCCCTGGCGCAGGAAGGAAAGTTTCGGGGGCGACGAACTCGCCAACATCAACCGTTACAATCTGTGGCCCGATCCGATCCTCAATCCGCGCACCTGGCGCGAAACCGCCGCCGACGCGAGCCGGATCGAGAACTTCTGCCCCGTGCCCCAGATGGTCGGCGGCGGCACGGTGCACTGGCAGGGCTGGCTGCCGCGCTTCACGCCGAACGATTTTCGCATGCGCACGGTCGCGGGCGAGCTCAAGGGCGCATCCCTGGCCGACTGGCCGATCACCTACGACGAGCTCGAGCCCTATTACCTGAAGGTCGAATGGGCTTTCGGGGTCTCGGGCCAGGCGGGCGCCAACCGGTTCGAAGGGCGCGCGCTCAGGCGGCTATCCCTGTCCACCCATGCCGGTCTCGCGCTACGCCCAAAAATTCATGCAGGGCTGCGAGGCGCTCGGCTGGAACGCCTTTCCCACCCCGCAGGCCGCGCTGTCGCGTCCCTTCAACGGCCGCAAGGCGACGGTGGTCAGCGCCTTTGCGCAGCAGCACGGCGATCCGACCGGGACGCGCTCGTCGGCCTTGAACGTCTTCGTGCCGCACGCCCTGGCGACCGGCAACTACGATCTGCGGCCCGGAGTGCTACGTGCGCGAACTCGTGCTCGACGGCCAGGGCCAGCATCAAGGCGGCGGTCTACCAGGACGCCGATGGCGATACGGTCGAGCAGGAGGCGGACGTCTTCATCCTCGCCTGCGGCGCCATGGAGACGGCGCGGCTGATGCTGCTGTCGCAATCGGGCCGCTTCCCGAACGGTCTCGCCAACGGCAGCGACCTCGTCGGCCGCAACGTGACGTTCCACGAATATTCGGCCGCGGTCGGCACCTACGACGACCCGGTCTATGCCTGGGCCGGCGGCGGCTACGTCAGCGCCTCGACGTTCCAGCACTACGAGCACGACCCATCGCGCGGCTTCGTTTCGGGCGGCCATATCGCGGTCGCGGGGGTCGGCATTCCGCTGCCGATCAACTGGCGGCTGCCCGGCACCCCGACCTGGGGTGCCGAGGCCAAAAAGATCGATCGCGAGGAGTTCAGCCATTCGCTCGCCGTCGCCATGGTGCTGCACGACATGCCTCAGCACGACAACCGGATCGAGCTCGACGACGAGGTGGTGGACGCCTGGGGCCTGCCCGGTCATCCGCGTGACGCTGAAGCCGCACCAGAACGATCTCGACCAGGGCCGCTACCTGATCGACCGCGGCGCCGACATCCTCGAAGCGAGCGGCGCCCGGTCGGTCACCAAAGTCTACGCCGCCCGCATCACCGGCAACTGCTCGCACCAGCACGGCACGGCCCGCATGGGCGACGACCCGGACACGAGCGTACTCAACCGCTGGTGCCGCGCCCACGAGGTCGAGAATCTTTATGCTGTGGACGGCTCGCCCTTCCCGACCGGCACCGGCGCCAACCCGACCCTGACCATCATGGCCAACGCCTGGCGTGTGGCGGAAAGCATCGTTGCGGAGCGGGGCGCCGCGGCGAGGGGTTGACCCCTGGCCAGTCGACACCGCCACCACCGTCGGGCGGGCTCTGAAGGCTCGCGGCGACCCGGAGGGCTCGGCCGAGGCGACGACGGCCGGATCGGGAGGGGCTTCGGCGCAATCGGCCGGAGGGAACCTCGGAGTTCCATCGGCGTTCGGTCTTCCGGGCGCTGATGGAGCTGAGTGATGAACCTGAAGACTTTGATGGCCGGCGTCCTGGCGGTATGCGCCCTGCTGGGCGCGGTGGGGTACGCGAGCCCGAAGGCTGCCGACCTCCCGCAAGACCAGATCGCCGCCGAGTAGCACCGTGCATTTGTCCGCGTCGCGCCCTTCGAGAGGTGGGCCAAAGTCATAGGCGTCTCGCGTTCGGGCGGGACGCGACGCGGAAACGAAGGACATATCTGCAAGCCACAACCAGTCGGCTGTCCTCGCTTACCTTGCGTATCATAGCCGTTTTATCTGACGCCAGAACGTCACGGCCAGCTTCGACGTGGGGGACAGGGCTGCATTTCGCCCTGCTGAAGCATACCATACGCGGATACCCGACGTCATCGCATCCGCGACGCCCAATTCGTCGGGCTCGAGCTCAGACGGCGAGGGGCCGCCGGTCCCGCCGTGGACGGGCTTGCAGGGCTGACGTTGGGCGTCGCGACGCGATCGAGCAGCAGGTCGCCCGCTAAGCCTGATCGCGAACCGACCATTCGCAAGCGAAACTCTTTGCGAAGTTTCAAGTTGAGTTCCGTTCCGGGTCAACCCAGGCCAGGGCCGTCAGGGTTCGTTCCATGGAGCTCAAGGTGCTGGTGGTCGAGGACGAGGCGCTGATCGCGCTGAACCTCGTCTGCTTGCTGGAAGAGCTGGGCCACGTGGTGCTTGGCCCGGCAGCAACGTCGGCTCAGGCATTGGCTCTGGGGAGCGGAGGCGGAATCGACCTGGTCTTCGTAGACATCAATCTGTTGGACGGACCGACAGGCGCGTCAGTTGCGCGCACGCTGGGGGCCAATCCCAACACGACGGTCGTAGTGCTGTCCGCTACGCCGGACGGCGTCGCAGAGGGCGAGGACGGCATATTTCGTATTGTCCGGAAGCCTTATGCCGATCAGGCGATCACCGAGGTCCTGTCCTTGGTTGTGAGCCGGCGAGGAGATGACAAGGCCAGGGGCGGGCGCTAATGCAAGGCCCCATGCCGCTGCGCGACCTCGAGCGCCACCCGAATCTCATGGTCGAGGCCCTCGCGCGTCTTCGGCCGATCCGCGGCATGCCGATCTGGGCGCGCTACCTGCTCACCCTGGGCATCGTCCTGGTGTTTTTCGCGGCGCGAGCGGCTCTCACGGAGGTCCAGGGGTCTCCGTTCCTGCTGTTCCTGCCGGCGATCGTCCTGTCTTCGTTCTTGTTCGATCGCGGATCGGGCCTCGTCGCAACCTTCTTCAGCACGGCGCTGGCTATCTACTTTTTCATCCCGCCAAGCGGCTCGTTCTCGTTCCAGGACATCGGATCGGTCATCGCCGTCGCCGTGTTCCTTGGCGTCGGGCTGTTCACGGCCTCGGTCATCGAAGCGCTTCGGAGCACGGTCGATGATCTCGTCGCGCACGAGACGATCCTGGGCAACAGCCTCGGCCTCCTCGAGGCGGTAATCGAGGGCACGCCGGATCCCATCTTCGTCAAGGACCGGGACGGCCGCTTCGTCCGGGTGAACTCGGTCTTGGCGCGCATCTTTGGCGTCACGCCCGAGGCGGCGCGTGGCAGGAGGGACCGCGATTTCCTGCCGGACGCCTCGGCTAGCCCGATCGAAGCTGCCGATCGCAAGGTGATCGAGACCGGCGTGCCGATGGTGATCGAGGAACTGGTCGAGGTCGCAGGGCAAGGCCAGCGATACTTCCTGTCCACAAAAGCGCCCTGGTATAATCGGCGCGGCGAAATCATCGGCCTGATCGGGATTTCTCAGGACATCCACGATCGAAAACGAGCCGAGATGGAGGTCCGTTCCGCCAACGCGCAGAAGGAGATCCTCCTCCACGACATCAACCATCGGGTGAAGAACCACCTCCAGTCCGTTATGTCGCTGCTCGCCATGAGCAACAGGCGCCTCACCGACCCGCTTGCGAAAGAGGAAATCGCCAATGCCGTGGGCCGGCTTGGCGTGCTGGCGCGCGTCTACGATCGCCTGCGCGTCAAAGGGGACGCGGGAACCGCCACGGTGAGCATCCGCGACTATCTCCAAGGCCTGTGCGACGAGGTCGCTCCGACGCTGACCGGGTCGCGTCCGATCGTCGTGCGGACGCAACTGGATGACGCGGATCTCGACGCGGGCCGGGCCGTCTCGGTCGGTCTCGCGGTGAACGAGCTCGTGCAGAACAGCCTGAAGCACGCCTTTCCGGATGACAGGGCCGGGACCATCGCGGTCCGCTTCGGCCGCCTCGAGCCGGACCGCTTCCAGCTCGAGGTGACCGACGACGGCGTCGGGATGCCGTCTGCACCCGTTCCGAACAGCACCGGGACGCGGCTCGTCCGCGCGCTCGCTCAGCAGCTCGGCGGGACTGCGACGTGGGACGGCTCCGCCGGCACTCGCGCGGGGCTGACCTGGCCTCGAGCCGGTTCGGAGTAGCGGCTTTCGCGGGCGATCTCCCCATTCGGGGCCGACCAGAAAGGACACCCTCCCGGTCAAGCGCCACGAGGGCTTCGCCGGCGACGGCTACGCCGTCTTTCGCGACCGCCGCGGCACCGCTAAGGCCGGTGTTTCCAAGCAGAAGAGAAGGCTTCGGAGTCCCCGATCCGCTCGCGATCTACAAGCCGACTGGCCCAAGCAGTTCGGTGCCGCGAAGTTCGTGGCGAGCTTCACCGACTCCCGGGAGGACCAGACCCCGCAGCTCAGCAAAGGCGATCCCGGCCGCAGGATCGAGCGCCAAAGCGCTTCGCCCGGAGATCGGGGCGCGTTACCGCTCGCGAGGCATTGGCCGCGTCAGGACGTTCTCAGGGGCGCGTTCGAGCGGAAGAGTGGTACCAGGTCAACAGCGTGACTGAGTTGACCAACGCATCCCCTGCGCCGGCTGCGATCTCAGGCCCGACGAAATCGCCGCCTCGCCGGCGCCCTCAACCGCGCAGCAGATGATCTCGCATGTGCTTCGGGAGCACGACCCGTTCCAGGCCGCCGCGGCCGGTTTCGACCGAAAGCTCGAGCCTGCTTCCGGTCGAGACGCCGCTGCACGCCTGCAGGGGGCAACTGACTGACAAGTGCGAGCCGGACGGCCCCCTGAGATCCAGCCAGTCCGGCGCCCTCATGCCGACGTGATGCTCGATCACCTCGAACGCCTCTTGCCTGGCGGGCGGCTCCAGGCCGTGGAAACCGCGCCACTCGACGAAGAGATCCGCGACGAACCCGCCGGCGAATCCGCTCGCCACGACGAGAGCCGCCAGTTGCAGCAGGGCGAAGATGCCCTGAGGCGGGGGCCGCCGGAGCGTGATCCCCATTTTCCACGCGTCCCAGATGACAGCGGCGAGCCAGACCCCGACGAACGCGCCGGCGCCGATCATCAGCGAACGGAACCGCGGGTCGATCGGATCGATCAGCGCCGTATTCTTCGCGTAATCGAAGGCGAACAGGCTGACGCCGACGACCACGTAGCAGATCACCACCGTCCAGACCGTCAGCGGCCGGAACATCAGCCCGTCGTTCTCGCTCGCGCGATCCTCGAAAACGGTCATTACGTCGCCTACGCATCCTGAAAGCGGATCGACAGTGGGCGGCAACGTCCTATCATTGTGTTGCGGAAGAGAAGGTGTGGGCCCTGAGCGCGGCGCATGCGCGCGCCTCGGTTAATCGAGTCCTGTCCCTTGAGGCGCATTCCGCGACTCATCACCACCGTCACGGTCGCCGAACTCAACCGCCTTTTCGCTGCGGTCGATCCGTCGTCGAGCTAGCAGGCAGCGTAACCCACCGCTTCGACGTGCTGATCGGAGGCACCCCGTTTATGACCCTGCCCTAGGTGAGGGTCAGACCCAGCAGCACTTTCGCGGCCGCCCACACGCCCTTGAGGTCGTACTGGCCCTGGTAGACGTCCGGAGGACGGGGACCTCGCTTGAGAAGGCGATAAATCGCTTCCCAGGCCGTGCGCGTGGAGTACTCAAACGTAAACGCGATGTCCCGTTCAAGCTCGACGTATTGGCCGAGCAGGCCAAGATTGGCGACGCCCTCGGGAACCACGGGAGGCCTGTCGCCACGTCTGCGGGGCAGCCAAATGTTGTTCACGTATGGCATGTTTGTGGGGATGCAGATCGAAGTGCGTACGATCTCTTCCGTCTTTGACCCACCCGTCTTCAAACCGAGATGGTGCAGGACTTCCCGCAAGATTTCCTCGCCTGTGCATTGATGCATCGGCTTCGGATAGAGGTTCCCCTCCTTCTCGGGGAAGAGCCCATAGCCCCACCAGATGAATGTCCCTGCCGGCTGGCTGAGGACTTCAGGCTGGGCGAAGATCGATAGAGAGATCACCCATTTGGAATCCTTCAGGGTCAGGAGCCCGCCGCTTCCGGGGCCGCTGTGGGTCAGATTGGTGATCTCATCCAGGAATTCGGTGCCGGTCGTCGTCACAGTGAACGTCACCCAGCGCGAGTCGGCGATCCGCTCGTCCCCGAAAAAGGCATCCGGATTGCCGAAGCCTTCGTGCTTACCGGCCAACGTCTTCCAGAGCGCCCATGACCGCCCCGGGTTGGCCGGCGGACCGGGCGGCGTATCCATCGTTCCGGCCGCGAGATCGGCGGCTTGAGAGCCGGTGGTCACGAGCACGATGTCGTTCGGGGCGACATCGACCAGCATCGAAGCGCCCTCGCGTTCACACGTCAATCGACTGACGGTCACGGCGCCAGGCGAGCCGGTGAACTCGATGTCGCTCACGAAGACGCGCCTCACGACGTTCACCTGTTTCCTTTCGAGCCAAGCAACCAGCGGTTCCACAAAGGCTTCATGCTGGTTGAATTGCGAGCGCAGAACATGTGCCATGCTCGACAGGTCGGGAAACAAGTACACGAAACGGTTCAGATACCGCCGGAACTCGACGATGGTATGCTGTGGCAGCGAACCCATCAGCGTCGACCAGAGCAGCCAGAATTCTGTTTCGAAGAATCTTGGAGGAAACCAATCTCTGATGAGCTGACCCTCTAACGAAACCTCGCGGGTGAGCGACAGCTTCGCGAGAAGAAGGCCGTCGCCGAGGGTCAGTCCATACCGCCGGTCATGCACGCGGTGGAGGTTCCGATCCAAGATATGGGTCTGGTCGACAAATGGGTGTTCTTTGTTGAACGTGAGGAATTGCTCTGCGACATTGATGTCGGGGTAGGATTGAGTGGGGATCGTTGCGAGCAGATCCAAAGCGCAGCGGAACTCTTTATCGAAGATCGATCCAGGCAGGTTGTAGCCAGTCGCTGCATCACCGGTGAGAAAGAACCCGCCGCCAAGCGTCTCGTCTGCCTCGTAGATCGTAATGTCCGGGCCGGGCATGCCAGCGTTCCGGATGAGCAACGCCGCCGCCGCCAGACCACCAAAGCCACCGCCGACAATATGCGCTCTCATTGCAAGCTCCCCGAAAATCCGGGCTGGCACCCTCCCCCGCTCCGAGCCAGCTCAGCACATCACGACTGCGCCGCCGCTCGGCGATTCGTGACCTCCGCAACGGGCTGAGGAAACCACCGCGTGTTCTGTGCCTCGCGATGGCGGCCCGAAACAAAGACAAGAGTAGCAGCAATCGATCGCGGTGTGAGGAATTTACGCGGCTTCGGATATCGAGTGTTCCTCAAGGACGAACTCCGACCGCTACCAACGGTAGGTCGGCAGCAGAAACATCTGCGCGACCTGCATGTGTCGCGGTTGAGCGAGCGCGTAGAGGACGGCCCGGGCGACGTCTTCGGGATCGAGCGTCGTGCGGAACGAGTCGAAGTAGTTCTTGGCGGCGGCCTCGTCGCCGCGGTGCCGCTTGCGCACGATATCCGTCTTGGTCAGCCCGGGCATGATCTCGGTGACGCGGATTCCCGTCTCGGCGAGGTCGGCGCGCAGGATGTCGGTGAAGGCGTGAACGCCGGCCTTGCTCGCGGTGTAGGGCGCCGTCTCAGGCACCTGCCGCAGCGCGCTGATCGAGCCCATCATGATGATGTCGCCGGTGTCGCGGGCCACCATATCGGGCACGATCGCGCGCGTGACCCGCAGCATCCCCGTGAGATTGACGTCGATGATGCTCGACCAGTCGTCGGCGCGGCCTTTGTCGAACCGCGTACGGCCGCCGACGTCGTGGCCGGCGTTGTTGATCAGCACGTCGACCGGCCGGAACGCGTCCGGCAGAGCCTCCAGTATGCCCTCGACGGCCGCGTTATCGGTGACATCGAGCGGCAGGGCGAAAGCGCGCGGCCCGATCCGGTCTGCCAGCGCCTGCGCCGCTTCCGCGTCCTTGTCGGCGATAACGACACGGTGTCCCGCCGCTGCGAGCGCTTCCGCGACTGCCCGCCCGATCCCGCCCGCGCCGCCCGTGACGAGCGCGCTCCCGTTGCCATTCGTCCTCATGCCCGCCCTCCCTTGGAGGCGCCGATCCGCCGAATGCCGGGGTCAACCGCCTGCCGACGGACGGCAGTTCCGTCCGCCAAGCCGCTGACACAGTTGCTCTCAACCGTTTTGCAGCGCCGCCGCTTCGAAGGCTCGATCGCTCCGCATCATAGCTGTTATTCGTGGTCCGGGACTTTGCGGCCGGCATCGTACGGATGAAGGTCCATGCTGACGGACGATCGCCCGCAAAAGAGGCGACGGAGAGGGATGGATGCCGGTTCGGCTCAAGCTGACGCAGGAGGGGATCGTCGCCACGCTGGCGCTCGTGCTCTTTGTCGCGTTCGCGCTGACCCTGCGCAATTTCCTGACCGCCGGCAACCTCGTCGCGCTGGTGCGCAGCGTCTCCATCCTCGGCATCCTCGGCCTCGGCATGGGACTGGTCGTGATCAGCCGCGGCATCGACCTTGCGATGGTGGCCACCATGGTGGTCGTCGGTCTCCTGGGTGCTGTCGCTCGCCCAGGCCGGCATGCCGCTCGGCCGCGGCACTGCTGATCGGCGCGGTCTTCGTCGTCGTCGATCGGCATCATCACCGGGATCCTCGTCGCCTATGCCGAAGTTCCGGCGATCTTCACGACGCTTGCCATGGGGCTCGCGGTCTACGGCATCGGCCGCGCCTTCTTCTTCGCAATCGACGTGCAGAACGTGCCGGCCGGCGAGGCCTGGTTCTCGTTCCTCGGCACCGGCAGCGTTCTGCGGCGTGCCCGATGCCGATCATCGCCTTCGCGCTGCTTGCGCTCGTCGTCTGGTGCCCTGCTGCGCTTGACGCGCTTCGGCCGCTTCGTCTATGCGACGGGCGACAACCTGCGGCCGCGCGCATCACCGGCATTCCGGTGCGCCGTGCTGATCGTCGCGCAATATATCCTGACGAGCCTCGATCGCCTATGCGGCCGGGATCGTGATGGCCGCCGCCGTCTCGAACATGAGCACGCGCATCTACAATTCGACCATGATCTACGACGTGCTGCTCGTCGTCGTGCTCGGCGGCATCAGCCTCAGCGGCGGCCGCGGTGGCGTGCGCAACGTGCTGGTCGGCACGCTGCTGGTCGGCGTGCTGCTCAACGGCATGACCATCCTCGATATCCCCTACACCGAGCAGAACCTCATCAAGAGCCTCATTCTGCTGGCCGCCCTGGTGGCGGACAGCTTCATCAACCCCCGCGACGAGCAGACCGCTCAACAGCAGCAGGGGGATATCTGAATGCGGCAAATCATCGAAAGCCGATTCCGGGAGGACAACATGAAGCTTCGAACGATTGTGCGCCTGCGGCTTCTTGCTCTCGCGTTACCGGTTCACCGCCGCCTGGGCAGCCGATCAGGGTCTCGATAAGGCCGGCGCGACGCACGCCCTACTACGACGGGGTGAAGGGCAAGAAGGTCGTCTTCGTGCCCGCTCGCCATGGGCTTCGACCTCACCGAAGGCTGGGCCGCCATCATGCGCAAGCAGGCGGCAGACCTCGGCTACACCTTCGAGATCCGCGACCCGAACTGGAGCACCGACGCCGGCACGCGGGCGCTCACCGCGCTGATCGCCGAGAAGCCCGACCTGATGATCGTCCACAACCCCGACATGCAATCCTATGCGCGGCTGATCAAGCGCGCCCAGGATGCCGGCATCAAGGTGCTGCAGGTCAATCTCGAATTCGGCGCTCGCGACGGATTCCTACGTCGGCGCCGACTGGGTGAAGGTCGGCTAAATCGAGGCCGAGCGCTCGTGAAGCAATGCGGCGCCGGCACGGGCACGTCGGGCAAGATCGCCATCATGCAGGGCGTGCCGACGGCGCCTCGAACCTCTATCTGAAGAGCTTCGCCTATCACGACGTCTTCGGCAAGCATCCCGAGATCAAGATCGTCTCCGATCAGGCCGCGAACTACGATCCGGCCAAGGCGCGCGCGATCATGGAGACGGTGCTGCAGCAGAACCCCGATCTCTGCGGCGTCGTCGGCAACTGGGACAACCAGGATGTCGGTGCCGGCGCGGCCATCCAGCAGGCCGGCAAGAGCGGACCAGGTCTATCGTCGTCACCTCCGGCGGCGGCACCAAGGACGGCTGCGACAACATCCGCAAGGGCCTGCTGAGCATGACCGTCAGCTACGACGTGCCGCTGCAGGGCGACATCGCTCAATCAGCAGATCGTCGAGACTGCTGCTGTCGCCCGCCAAGGCCGGCGAGAGCAAGAGTACCTATTACACGCCGCTGACCATGCTGACCAAGGACAACCTCACGCCGCGCAACTGTTGGTCGCTGGACGAGCTGAAGTAGACTGGTCGCATAAGGAACGGATCAAGCCGTCAAACGTCGCGGGTCTGCAGCCGGAACGGCGCCGCGCGGTCTCCTTCTCCCGCGTGGGGAGAAGCGATTCACTCCGGCCCCGCTGTCGCACGTCTCTCAAGGTTGGATAAGTTCACGCGGTGTCGACGGTTTCCCCATCGAGCGCTTCAACGGCTGACGGTAGCCCAGCCGCCGGCATCGCGGCGGACCGCGACCGTCTTCGTCCGGCTCCGCTATCCGCTTTTCCCCGATCACCTGATCGGGGAGATCCTGTCCAAGCGCTGGATCGACAACGCCATTCCGTTCCTGGCGCTGGTCATCACCATCGCGGTGTTCGGCTCGATCCAGGCCGAATTTCTTCGCGGTCTCCAGCCTCACCGATCTCGGCCGTCAGATCGCCGAATTCGGGCTCGTCGTGCTGGCTCTGGCGATCGTGCTGCTGTCGGGCGGCATCGATCTTTCGGTCGGCTCGGTCTTTGCGCTGGCGGTGCTGGTCTCGCTGATCTGCTTCAATGTGCTGGATGTGGCCCGTTCCGGCCATCGTGGTCGTCGTGCTGCTGATGGGCGCGCTCTGCGGGCTGCTGAACGGCCTGCTCGTCGGCTATCTGCGCCTGCGCGCCTTCCTGACCACGCTCGTCACACTGATCATCTTTCGCTCGATCTACGAGATCGTCTTCCTGCGATTTCTCGACCGCTCTGGTCTCCGGCATTCGGCGATTCGCGCCCTCGTGGGATTTCATCGGCAACGGCACGCGTCTTCGGCGTGCCGTTGTCGCTGGTCATCGCCGGGCTGATCGCCATCGTCTGGCATGTCGTGCTGTCGCGCATGCGGCCCGGCTGGCGACTGACGGCGGTCGGAGGCGCGCGCCGGTCGGCCTACAACGCCGGCATCGACGTCCGGCGCACGGTCTGCACCGCCTATGTCTGGTCGAGCACGCTCTGTGCGCTCGCCGGATTCCTGTTCGCCGCCCGCCTCGGCAGCACCGGCTCGGACACCGGCATCGGGATGGAGGTGTCGGCGCTGACCGCCGTCGTGCTCGGCGGCAATTCGCTCGGCGGCGGGCGCGGCTCGGTCGCCAAAGCCCTGATGGGCGCGCTCCTGGTGCTGATGCTCAACAATGGGCTGACCAATCTCGGCATATCGGGCTCGATCAACTCGACCATTCTGGGCTTCGTGCTGATCGCTCGCCGTCTTCGTCGACATGCGCTGGCTCAAGAACCGGCACAAATGGCTGAACAAGGTCTATGTGTCGCCGGCCTACCTGTCGCAGGAGCCGCCGCCCTCGGCGCTGGCGATCCAGGCTCGCCCTATGCGCTCAACGACAAGCTCCGCAGCGTCGAGATCATCGGGCTCGGACTGATCGAAGGGCCCGAGGACATCATCCTCGACCGCGACGACAATCTCTATTGCGGCACTCGGCAGGGCGACATCGTCCGGTTCTTCGGTCCCGACCACAGAAGACATGAGGTCTTCGCCCATATCGGCGGGCATCCGCTCGGCATGGCCTTCGACCGAGACGGGCAATCTGCTCGTCTGCATCGGCGGCATGGGGCTCTACCAGATCGCGCCCGACAGGACCGTCACCAAGCTGACCGACGAGACCAATCGCAGCTGGACCTCGGTTGTCGACGATTCCCGCCTGCGACTCGCCGACGATCGTCGATGTCGCGCCGGATGGCCGCATGTTCTATTTCAGCGAGGCGACGGTCCGCTACGAGCAGGAGGACTGGGCCGACCGACGCGCTGGAGAGCCGCGGCAATGGCCGCTTCATCTGCTACGATCCGAAGACGGGCAGGACGCGCACCGAGATCCCGAAGCTGGTGTTCGCCAACGGCATCGCCATGGCGCGCGACGGCGTGTCGTTCTTCTACGCCGAGAGCTGGATCTGCGCGATCAAGCGCTACTATTTCGACGGGCCGAAAAAGGGCACCATCGAGCCCGTTCTCACCAATCTTCCCGGCTATCCGGACAACATCAACCGGGCCAGCGACGGCAACTACTGGTGCGCGCTGCTCGGCATGCGCACCCCGGCGCTCGACCTCGCCATGACCATGCCGGGCTTCCGACGCCGCATGGCCAAGCGCATCGCACCCGACCTCTGGCTCTATCCGAACATCAACACGGGCTGCGTCATCAAATTCGACGAAAAGGGCAACGTGCTCGAAAGCTTGTGGGACCTCGGCGGCGAGAACCATCCGATGATCACGTCGATGCGCGAGCACAAGGGCTGGCTCTACCTCGGCGGCGTTTCGAACAACCGCATCGGCCGCTACCGCCTCCCCGACGCCGACCCGACCTGGTGCGGACAGGATTCCTACTGGGGGAATGCGAGATGATCGCCGCCCTGCGCCGCGCCTACGAGGCGCTCCGCGGCTTCGATCCGCCGGGCACCACGGTCCCGGTGATGGACGGCCCCCTCCGGCCGAACACCCGGCTCGACGAGGCGGCGAGGCTCCTGACGCTGCCCGAGGTCGACAATCTCGTGGTGGCGGGCGACACGATCCTGTGCAGCCAGGGTGCCGACCTGCTGACCCTGCGCCGGGGCCCTGACGATAGGCTCGAGATCGTCGGCCGCGAGACCCAGGCCGCCTTGATCACCTGTCTCGCGGCGGGCCCCGATGGCACTCTCGCGATCGGGCTCGACGGCGTGGGACTTGTCCTGCGGCGGGGCTATCGTGACGGCGCCGCCGTTTCCGGAACCGGAGACGGCCCGCTGAACTGCCCAACCGCGGCCGTGTTCCTGGACGCCGATACCTTGGTGGTCGCCAACGGCTCGGCCGCGCAGCAGGGCCTGCGACTGGAAGCGCGACCTGATGAGCAAGGGCGCGAGCGGCAGCGTATGGCGCCTGAATCTCGCCGACCCGGCCGCCGCGGCCACGCCACTGGCCCGAAGCCTTGCCTTCCCAAGCGGCCTCGCACCGGATGGCGCGGGCGGGGTTTTCGTATCCGAAGCCTGGCGTCATCGCGTTCTGCGTCTCGATGCGCTGAGCGCCAACGCACCCGCGGTCGCGCTCGACGAGTTGCCGGCCTATCCCGGCCGCATCGCGCCCGCCGCCCAGGGCGGCTTCTGGCTCGCGCTCTTCGCGCCGCGCAATCCGCTGGTCGAATTCGTGCTTGGCGAGGCGCTCTACCGGACACGCATGATGGAGCGTGTGCCGGCGGATTACTGGATCGCCCCCGCGCTGATGAGCGGCCGGAGCTTTCTCGAGCCCATCCAGGGCGGCGCCCGCAAGAAGCTCAACCAGCTCAAGCCCTGGTCGCCAAGCTGGTCCTACGGGCTCGTCGGCGCGGGTGAACCCCAGCTTTGCGCCGGTCGGGAGCCTGCACAGCCGGGCCGACGGCAAAGTACATGGCGTCACCTCGCTGGTCGAGCATGGCGGCCAGATCCTCATCGGTGCCCGTGGGGCAGGTCTCATCGTGGCAGCCGCGCCGTGACGCCGTTCGTCGAACTGCGCAAGGCCACCAAGGATTTTCGGGGCAATCCGGCTTTCAGCGGCGTCGACTTTGCACTGCGACCGGGCGAGATCCACGCCATCCTGGGCGAGAACGGCGCCGGCAAGTCGACGCTGACGAAGGTTCTGGCCGGCGTCTACACGCTCTCGTCTGGCGAGATGCTGCTTGAGGGCCAGCCGATCACGCTGAAGTCGCCGCTCGACGCCCTGCACCGCGGCATCGCCATGGTGTTCCAGGAGACGAACCTCGTTCCGTCGATGACGGTCGCCCAGAACATCTATCTCGGCGAAGAGCACCTCTTCAATCGCCTCCGGGGCCTCTACATCCAGGCGCAGCGCTTCCTGCTCTCGCTGAATTTCTACGTCGACCCGATGGCGCTCGTCTCCTCGCTGGGCGCCGCCAAGAAGCAGATGGTGGAGATCGCCCGCGCCGTGCACCACAAGGCGCGGCTGATCATCTTCGACGAGCCAACCGCGAGCCTCACCCCCGAGGAGAAGTTCCACTTCTTCAATCTTGTCCGCCGGCTGAAGGAGGATGGCGTCACCATCATTTTCATCAGTCACGCACTCGAAGAGGCGCTGCTGCTGGCGGACCGGATCACGGTGCTGCGCGATGGGGCGCTGGTGGTGACCGACGAGACCACGGCCTTTACCCGTGATCGCATCGTCCAGGCCATGGTGGGCCGCTCGCTGTCGAGCGAACTCTACGGCAAGGATGCGCGCTCGCGTACGCCGCGGCCGTATGGCGAGAAGATCCTGAGCGTCCAGAACCTTTCGATGGGCGCTCTTGTCCGCAACACCTCGTTCTCGATCTATGCCGGGCAGGTGACGGGCCTGTTCGGCCTCGTCGGCGCCGGGCGAACGGAGACGATGAAGATCGTCAGCGGCGTCCTGAAGCGCGACTTCTTCCACGGCGGCGGCATCGTGCTGAACGGCAAACCGGTGCGCTACCGCACGCCGCGCCCCGCCATCCGCGACGGCATCGTCTACGTGACCGAGGACCGCAAGCTCGAGGGCTTCTTCGAGACGATGTCGATCGCCGAGAACATCCAGCTCGGGGCCCTCGCGATCGGCCGGAATCCGCTCTCTATCGTTTCGATGGCGGAGGCGCGCACCATGGCGCGGGACTGGAGCGAGCGCCTTGCCGTCAAGGCCATCGATTCCAACGCTCGCATCATCGAGCTTTCGGGGGGCAATCAGCAGAAGGTCGTGATCGCCAAGGCAGCGATCCAGAAGCCGCGGCTGGTGATTTTCGACGAGCCGACGCGCGGGGTCGACGTCGGCGCCATCGTCGAGATCCACAAGTTCATTGCGCAACTCGCCGATAGCGGCATCGCCGTCGTGATGATCTCGTCCTACCTGCCCGAGGTCATGGCGCTTTCCGATCGGATTCTCATCGCCAAGCAAGGCCGCATCGTCGAGGAGATGGACTTCGCCTCCGCCACCGACGAGCGGATCATGTACGCCGCCGTGCATTGAGGATGGGCAGGGCTACAGCCCGTCCGTGCCCCTCTGTATCCCAAGGCCCTCATGCTGAGCAGGACCGAGTTGAAGCATCGACAACAGGTTGAGTTCTTGACCAGTCTTTTCGACGCTGCGTCTTGGAGGCCTGCTCAGGATGAGGGGTTTGGTTCGAGAACGAAGGACATCCGGTTACGACGCGGCCCGGGTCAACGCCATAAGCTCGGTGACCGACGTCGGGCCGTCCGGCGCACCGATCGCGGCCTCGATTTCGTGAGGCCGCCGCTTCGCCGACGGCCCGTGCTGCGGCCGAACGAAAACGGGCGTGAACCTGGTCGAGGTCGGCAGCGACGACGTTGGCAAGCGCGCGCGCGCGGTGACGGCCGTTGCGCAGGTGAACCTCGACCGTGGCGCCCTGGCGCTGCGGAAAAGCGGCCGTGTAGGCCTCGTCGGCCTCGATCGTGATCTTGTCACAGAGCGCGAGCAGCACGGGGTCGTCCAGATTGCGGTAGCTGTCCTCATCGATACGCCCGTCGCGCAGCGCTGCCGCGACGGCATACTGGATGCTCATCTTGGCCTGCAGGATGCGGGCGAAGGGACCGGCAACATCACAACCCGGGTAGGCCTTGGCAGCACGGGTGACGCGAACCTGGACGGTCGCGACATCGGCCGGGTCGACAGGCTCGGCCCGGACCAGATCGATCGCGGCCAGCGCCGGCGTCTGGGCAAAGTTGCAGACCGGCACGGGCTTGAAAAACACCGACAGGATCTCCGGTGCACCGTCGAACAGCGTGATCGGCGGGGCGCGGCGGTCGGGGCGCATGGCGGTCAGGAGCCCGGCCTCACCGTCGAGCGCCTTCTCGGAGCCATAGGCGCCGAGTTCCGCCAAGCGTGCAGCGGTCAGGCCGTTGCGGGTCGCGATGCCGGGATGGAAGAACATGTCGTCCGCGCCGGTGTGCGGCCACTGGTTCAGGCCCGAGGCCATGTTGGCGGCCAGCGATAGCGCATTCTGCGTCTGCACCGGGTCGAGGCCGAGCAGCGCGGCGCAGGCCGCCGCCGCGGCGGCCGGGCCGACATGGCCCGTCGGGCGGAACGACCGCGAGAACTCAGGGGTGACGATCGCGCGGCCGAGTTTGGCGCCGACCTCGTAGCCGATCACGGCGGCGTCGATGACCTCCGCCAGAGTCTTGCCACGCTGTTCGCCCAGCGCCAGCAGGGCCGGAAGGACCACGACGCCGAGATGGGCCACAGCGCCCGCATGCATGTCCTCGCGCACGAGACCGTGGCCCGCGACCGCATTGGCGAAGGCGGCATCGGACGCCGCCACCCCTCCCGGCGCACCGACGATGGTGAAGCTCCGGCGCCCTCTGCCAAAGCCGCGGCGCGGCGGCTCCACGGCAATCCGCTCGCCTCGAAGGCACAGGCGAGGAAATCGATCAGGCAGGCCCTCACCTTGTCGCGAACCACGTCTGGAAATGGCGTAGTCCGGGAGGCCACGATGGCCTGCCCCAGTCATCACCGCGAGGGGCTGCGGCGCCGCGGCTGTGAGTGACCTCTCGGACGTTGATGTCGGATTCAGGGCGCGTGCGCTCGAGCGTGGTGGACATACCGAGTCTCCTGCCGCCGACGTTCGGCCCTATCAGGCCGCGGTGGCGGACGTCGTCTTTGCCTTGCCGAAAGCGGACGCAGCCTGATCCCGGATCAAACGCGTCACGAGCCGCGTGGCCACGCTCATCGGCCGTTGCGTCGAGGTAGCCAGCATGAGATGCCGCGTCATCACCGGATCGACGATGGCCCAGGACCGGATGCGGCCCTCGCCGATGCGCTGGGTGACGGCCGTCTCGGTCAGCACGGTATAGCCGAGCCCTTCCTCGACCAGCAGAGCGTCGAGGGCATCGCATCGACCTCGAACTCGACGCGCGCCGTGAGGTCGAGCTGTGCCAGCAGCTGGTCGACGAGAACGCGCAGGCCATGCGGGCGCGCCGGCAGGATCAGCGGGCAGATCGGCGAGCCGCGCAGCAGGCACCGTCACGCCCTGCAGGCCGGCAGGATTGGTGACCGGCCCGAGCAGAACGAGATCGTCGGAGAACAGCGGCTCGGTGTTGAGGCTCGAGCGGCGCGAGGCGTTGTAGACGATCCCGACATCGATGCGGCCCGTCGACAGCCACTCGGCTACATGGCCGCTGAATCCTTCGACCACGTGCAGGGTGATTTTGGGAAACGCCTCGCGGCAACGGCGCACGAGGGGGCCGGTCAGAACCCAGCCGATCGAGGGCGGCATGGCAATCACGACACGGCCCTGCGGCGTCGCCTTCAGGGCGGAGATCTCCGTCCGGGCGTGATCGACCGTCTCAAGCGCCGCTCCGGGCGTAGGTTTCGAGGATCTTCCCGGCCTCGGACAGCACGATGCCGCGGCCGTTGCGGTAGAGCAGTTCGACGCCGAGTTCGGTCTCGAGCAGCTTGATCTGCCGGCTGAGGATCGGCTGGGCGACCGACAGCACACGGCGGCCTTCGAGAAGCTTCCGGCCTCGGCGACCGACAGAAAATAGGATAGCTGTTTCAGTTCCATGGTCGCGTCTGCGCGCTTCCGAGGCCGATCGCAGGGAAGAGCCGGCGTTCAAGTATGCCGCATCCGGAGACGCTTCTCCAGAAAACTTGAGGACACGGTTTTCGGGAGTGTGCGGCATGCGCGATCAAGCGATCCGTCCAGAGCAATGCAAGGTCAGGCCCTTTCGCCTGTAGAGAGGAAGCCGAGAGGCGGTTCGAAGGTCTCGGTCATCATGGCAGGCTCATCGCTGCACAAAGGGGTTGGCGACTTCGCCGACGGTGTCGATCCAGACGCTCTTTCTCCTGCAGGTATTCGCGGATAGCCGTCAGCCCACTCTCGCGGCCGATGCCGGAACGCTTGTAGCCGCCGAAGGGCGACAGGTAGCTTGTCGCGCGGTAGCTGTTGACCCAGACCGTGCCCGCCTCGAGCCGTTCCGCCATCCGGAACGCGGTGCCGATCGTTCTGCGTCCAGACGCCGGCCGCGAGCCCGAACTGCGTGTCATTGGCGATGGCGACCGCCTCTTCCTCGTCCTCGAAGGGGATCACGGAGAGGACGGGCCCGAACACCTCCTCCTGGGCGATGCGCATCGAGCGGCGTCACGTCGGTGAAGATGGTCGGCTCGACGAACCAGCCATTGCCACATTCGGGTCTGGTGGCCGGTCCGCCGCCGAGGACGCAGGTCGCGCCCTCGCGCTTGGCGATGCCGATGTAGTCGAGCACCTTGGCGTGCTGCGGCCGCGTCGTGATCGGGCCGACCTGGGTCGCGTCCTGCGCCGGATCGCCCATGCGTGCCGTCTTTCCGAGCGCCACCAGCTTATCGACGAACTCGTCGTGGATCGCGCGATGCACCAGAGCGCGCGAACCGGCGATACAGGTCTGGCCGGTGGCGGCAAAGATACCCGCCACCGTGCCGCGCACGGCATTGTCGAGCGAGGCATCCTTGAACACGATGTTGGCGGACTTGCCGCCGAGTTCCAGCGTCACCGGCTTGATCGAGCGGGCCGCGAGTTCGTAGACGCTCTGTCCGGTGCGGTCGCCGCCGGTGAAGGCCACCTTGGCGACGCGGGGATGTGTGACCAGCCGTTCGCCGATCTCGGAGCCGAAACCAGTGAGGATGTTGACGACGCCGGGCGGAAAGCCTGCCTTTTCGAACAGCTTGCCGAATTCGAGCGCCGAGACAGAGGAAAATTCCGAAGGCTTCCAGACGATGGTGTTGCCGGCGGCCAGCGCGGGCGCCAGCTTCCATGTCGCCAGCATGAGCGGCGAGTTCCACGGCGTGATCGCGGCAACGACGCCGAGCGGCTCCTCGCGCGTGAAATTGACCATCCCGGGTTTGTCGATCGGGATGACCCGACCTTCGATCTTGTCCGCGAGCCCGCCGAAGTAGTGGAACCACTGCGGGATGTAGCGCAGTTGCGCCCGCATTTCGGTGATCAGCTTGCCGTTGTCCTGCGTCTCGATCGCCGCAAGCCGGTCGGCATCGGCAGCGATCAGGTCGGCGAGCCGGCGCAGCAGATGGCCGCGCGCCGTGGCGGTGAGCCCGCGCCAGTTCGGGTCGCGAAACGCCTTGTGCGCGGCCGTAACGGCGCGATCAACGTCGTCCGCGTCGGCGCGCGGCACGAGCGCCCAGGGGATGCCCGAGATAGGGGTTTTCGGTCTCGAAGGTTTGACCAGAAGCGGCCGGCAGCCCACTCGCCGCCAATCAGCATCTCGTAGGTCTGCATGGACGCCAACTCCTGCCGATCCTTCCGGCCTGCCGCCGCTGATAGGGGACTGGCAGGCCCGCGCGTCCAGAGCCTTCGAGGCTACTTCGCCGGCGTCGACTTCGTTGAGGGCCTCGCGAGCGACCCGGAACGAATTCGACGCCCGCCGGGACGCCAGCATAGATCGCGACCTGGAGCAGGATCTCGCGGATCTCCTCGCGGGTCACGCCGTTCTTGAGCGCGCCCTTCACGTGCATCTTGAGCTCGTGCGAGCGGTTGAGGCAGCTCAGCATGGCGATGTTGAGCATGCTGCGGGTCTTGTGGGGCAGCTCTTCCCGGCCCCAGACGGCGCCCCAGCAATATTCGGTGACGAGCTCCTGCATCGGCTCGATTGAAGTCGTCGGCCGACGCGAACGACTTCTCGACGAACTCCGCGCCGAGCACTTTCTTGCGGATCTCAAATCCGCGGTCGAAGACTTCCTTGCTCACGATGGCACTCCTGATTTATCGCCCCGGCCCTCAGCCGTTGATTTCCACGCCGGCCCACTCCTCCACCACCTTGGCGATGCTGGTGAAATCGGAGTCGGCGCCGAACTTGGCCTGAGTGATGGCCAGCATCTGTCGCACGGCTGCGCCCGCCACCATCGGCACGCCCATCGCCTCGGCCTCGTCGATGCAGAGGCGGACGTCCTTGTAGGACAGGCCCGTGGCGAAGCCGAAGTCGAACGTGCGCGGCAGCACCGAGCGCGGGAACTTGTCCTGCGTGGCGCTGTTGCGGCCGCTCGAGACGTTGATGATGTCGATCAGCACCTTCGGGTCGAGTCCGGCTTTCACGCCCATGACGACGGCCTCGGAGGTGATGACCAGCGCCGAGGCCGCAAGCAGGTTGTTGGCGAGCTTGGCGACCTGCGCGAGGCCGGCCTTCTCGCCCACGTAGAACAGCTTGCCGAAATTCTTGAGCAGCGGCTCTGCGCGCGCGTAGGCGGCCGTCGGGCCGGAGACCATGACGGCCAGCGTGCCGCCCTTGGCGCCCGCGATACCGCCCGACACCGGCGCGTCGACCCAGGCGATGCCGTGCTCTTCCAGAGCTTTCGAGACCCGACCCGGCCATACCGGGGCCGCGTGGTCGACAGATCCACGATCGTCTTCACACGCCCGCCCGAGGCAAGCCCGCTCTCGCCGAGCACCACGCGGGTGACGATGTCGGGGTTCGGCAGGCTGACGAAGACGATGTCGGCCTTGGCGCCGACATCCTCGGCCGAGGTCCCGGCCTGCGAGCCCAGCCGCCGTGGCGGCGTCGAGGGCGGCCGGGCGTGGCGTCGAAGACGTGAACCTCGATGTCCGGCAGCAACGAGACGCCCGCTCATCGGGCCGCCCATGCGCCCCAGGCCCACGAAGCCTACGACCTGATCCGCCATGGTCACTCCCCGTCGAGCAGGTGGCCGCTCCGCGCTGGACGCGATGCTGCTCTCGTTTTGCGATGAGTACTCCCGTTCCCGTGGGGGCCGCAGTCTTGCCGGCGGCATATCAGAAATACAGCGCCTCACGCCGGTGTGAGTGCGGCCAGTCAGACGTCGGCAGTGCGGCTCTTCGTCGAGGCGTCCAGACGGCCGCGATGACGGCGTCGATATCGCATCCTGCGTCCCCGACCGTCGCGGCGGCACGCACCTTGGCCTCGATGTCGCGATCGGACAGCGGGTGCTGCAGGCTGCCCGCGGGCATGCAGCACGGTGCCGGTCAGGACGCGGCCGTCGACCAGCGTGACCGTGACGCGGGCCGCACCGCGCGGCAGCGCCGGAGCGCAGCTCGGCACTCGACCTTGGCGCGAAATGCCAGCGACGCGCGGCATCGACCACGGCTGCGGGCTCGTAGTCGCCGACCCCGGCCGTCCCGAACAGAGCGCGACGGCGGCGCTGTGGTGGATCGAGACGCGGGCGTCCCGCTCGTTGCCGACCGACGCGGTCGCCGCGTGCGAGCAGCAGCGCATCGCCCGCGACCGTCACCGACCGGATCGCGTCGGGATCGAGATGCATGGTCGCGCCGCAGCTCGAGACAGGCATCGGTGACCGCGTGGAACACGATGCCGCTCGGATAGGGCTTGTAGGTGTTGTTCAGGAACTCCCACTCCTGGCCGAGGCCCGCGAGCATGACCGCAATATCGGGCTCGTCACCCGAGGCGCGCGCCCAGCCGAGCCGGCCTTCGATCGCCCGCGGGGCTGCCTGCCAACCGGCCTGCGCCATCAGGGCCGCGAAGAGCCCGTTGCGGGCCGCGCTGCCGACGCTGACGTTCTTAGCGGCAGTCGGCAGGTTCTCGACCGATCCCCGCCGCCTGGCTCGCGGCGATCCCGATCGCATGAGCGATCCGTTCGGCCGGCAGGCCGAGCAGCTTCGCGCTCGCCGCGGCGGACGCCGAAGACACCGCAGGTGGAGGTGATGTGCCAGCCCCGGGCGTAGTGGCCGGGCGACACGCCATTGCCGATGCGGCAGGCGATTTCGGCCCCGAGCGCGAAGGCGTTGAGAATGGCCGCCCCGGAGAGCTTCGCGCACTTCGCCGAGCGCCAGCGCCGGCGACGCGACCGGCGCGCTCGGATGGATCACGGTGTTGAGGTGGGTATCGTCGAAATCGAGGAAATTGCCCGCCATGGCGTTGACGAAACTTGCGCCCAGCATGTCGAGCCGCTCCGGCCGGCCGACGACGGTCGCCTGCGGCGGGCCCGCGAACTGCCGATGCACCGCGATGATCTGATCAACTGCGGGTGACCGGGCGACGCCCAGCGCGCAGCCTAGGACATTGAGCAGAGCGCGCTTGGCTTCATGGCGCACGGCTTCGGGCAGCATGTCCCAACTCGTGTCCGCAGCAAGACCCGCGAGCGTCTGGCTGACTGAGGGCGAAGCTTCGGGCATCAATCCCCCGCCCCGGCCACGAAGCCGCAGCCATCGTTCACCCCATGCCGCCCCGCAACGAGGGAGGCCGCGTCGCTCGCCAAGACCCGGCCGACCTGTGCGATCTCGGAACGATCGACGCGGTCCCTGGAGAGCCACGGCGGCCCGCCTTCCGTCTCACCTGGAGGCATTGGTCGCCCTGTCCCGATTAGAAGCAAAAAAGATGGCCGCAGCCTTCGTACGGCACGAATACCGCTGGTGCGGGCCCCCGCCCCCTGCGCTCAGGCCACCTTGTAGATGCCGAGGCCTTCGACTTCGCGCACCTTTTCGAAGGCGGACCAGCGGGTTTCGTCGTGCAGGATGATGATCCGCGAACGGTCACCCCCGACCGCCTGCTCCAGCTTGTCGAACGACATCAACTGGTCCCACACGCTGCCGACGCCGGCCCCAAGCGGGATGTAGCGGTGCAGGTGCCCGCAACCGGCGCCCGTCAGGTTCCGTGAACTGTAGATGCAGTCGCCGGCAACGGCGTAACGTCCTTTGGCGGTTTCGAGGGTGATGAACTGCTGGCCCATGGTGTGCCCCTTCGCCAGGCGGACATTGAGCCCGGGCAGCAGGTCGTCCCGGTCCCCTTCGACGAGCGTAAGGCGGTGCTGGAAGCTCGCCTCGAGCGCGGAGCGGATGTCATCCGGATCGACGACATCCGTCAGAATCGAGAAGCGAGGCGGCAGGGCGAAAGCTTCGACCCAGCTGAGCATTTCGGCCTTCTGCAGAAAGACCTGCGCCCGCGGAAACTGCTCGATCGAACCCGCATGATCGAAATGCGCATGCGAGAGCACGATATCGGTGACGTCCTCGGGCTTTACGCCCATTTCAGCGAGCATACGGACGGGCGAAACCCATTTCGGTACCCCGAATTTCTCCGCGAAGTTGAGCCCATTGCCCTCCTTCATGAAGCCGCAGTCGCATAGAACCGTCCGTCCGCCACCCTGCGCAAGCACGAACGAGAAGGGCGTATCGATTGGCGGATCGTTGAAGGTCCCCCACACAAGGCTCGCCATCGGTTGCTTGCTGCACTGTGCATATTCGATGACGTGAACCGTCCAGGTGGTCGACTGGGCCGTTTGGTCGTCCGCCGGGTTGGATGACATGCGAGGTTCTCCCTGATCGCCGGACCTGGTCCGGTCCTTGGCCCCTTGGTCCATAGCACGGGATCGGCGGCAGTGTTGATACCGATACCGCCCTGGCCGGGCGACTGGCCAGACGGGTTCGCCGAGGACTGCGTCGCGTGAGAAGATATCTGATATTCAGAACGTAGGTCGGACGGTAGCCGGGGTCCCTCTTAGACTTCGCAGGGGAGAGCCGCTTGCTCGGCAGCCGGCTTTCTCTTACGAGTATCTGGTACCGATACCAGGCGCCTTCTGATCGAAGCGAAGGGTTCCGGATCGAAGCTCCAGAAGAGAGCATGAGCCCCCAGGGCTCGATAAGGCCCGAACCTGTCGGTCCGGGTATGGAGGGAGGAACACGTGCGCATCCCAGATTTCACGAACAAGAAGGTGGTCGATGGCCATCTCGATCGACTGGACACCCGGGGCGTGTCGCGCCGCGATTTCGTTTCGCTGATGTCGGCCGGCGCGGCGGCAGGAGCCATGGCGCAGGCATTGGGCTGGCCGAGCGCCGCTGTGGCGGCGCCGAACGGCAAGCTCGCGTACATGTACTTTTCGTCCCGGCTGCAATATTGCCTCACCGTCAGCAAGGCAGTCGAGAACACGACGGCGGCTCTCGGCTGGACCAGCGTTTCAGCCGACGCCGAGCTCAACAGCCAGCACGAACTCGATCAATACGAGCAGCTTGCGGCGGCCGGCGGCCTTGATGCCGTGATCCTCAATGCGCCCGACGGCAGCAATCTCAAGCGCATCTCGGAATCCTGCGGCCAGCAGAAGATCTGGCTCGCCAACGTCTGGGCGACGCTGCCCTGGTACACGCCGTTCGATGCGAGCGAATACTACACCTATTACGCTGATCCCGACGACTTCAACGCCGCGAAGGAGATCACGACCAAGCTCTGCACCGAGCTCAAGAAAAACAATCCGAAGGGCGGCAAGATCATCGGGCTGACCGGCATTCCGGGCCACACGACCGACGGCATCCGCACGCGCGGCCGCAATGCGGCTTTGAAGGATTTTCCGGAGTTCCAGCTCGTCGACGACCTGCCGGGCAATTTCAACATGGAGGACGGCAACAAGGCGGCCCTCGACCTGCTCACCCGTCATCCCGGATGCGATCGGCATCTATGCGGCCAACGACGAGGAAGCGGCCGGCGCCGCCGCGGCGATGAAGACGCAGGGCATGCGGGCCGGCAAGGACATGCTGATCGTCTCGTCCGGCGACGGCAATCCGGAGGCGGCGCAGATGATCAAGCGCGGCGAACTGCTGGCCACCGCCGCCAACGTTCCGCAGTTCATGGGCGCCATGATGACCACCCGCCTCTATGACGTGATGAACGGCTGGAAGCCGCGTGCCGCCGAGAAGCATGATGCACTGGGGCTCGAAGATGATGACGGCGGAGAACGTCGACCCCTACCTCGAGCGCTACGTCGACAACGGCGACGTACGTGCCGTTCGACTATAAGAAGATGTCGAAGGTCCTGCACCCCAAGGATTGGGATCCGCAGAACCTGATGACGCCGCTCGACATGGACATCGAATGGGAAGGAATTCCGAAGCCGGCGAACTACCAATATCCGAAAGCCTATCTCGACTTCGAAGCAGAACGGCGAGCGCGAGGCTGTCGCGGCCGAATACAAGGAGCACTACAAGATCGACATGTTCGGGCCCTCGCCGAACAAGCGCGCCTGACCGGCAGTCGCCGCCGTGGCCGATCTGCTCCGCGTCGACGGCATGTCGAAGAGCTTCGGGCCGATACCGGTTCTGCACGAGATCACGCTCGCGGTCCCGCCGAAGTCGATCGTCGGTCTCGTGGGCGAGAACGGCGCCGGGCAAGTCGACGCTGTTCAACATCATTACCGGCGTCGTCAGGCCCGACGCCGGGACCATGCGGCTGAAGGGACAGACCGTTACCAGCCGCGCAGCTACGCCCAGGCCTATCGCGGCCGGCGTCAGCCGCGTATTTCAGGAACAGGCGCTGATCGGCAACGTGCCGGTCTACGCAGAACCTGCTCCTGTCGCAGGAGGCCGCTTCACGCGGTTCGGCCAGTGGCTCGATAAGCGGGCCATGATCGAGGTGGCGCAGGCGATCGTCGACGATGCCGGGCTCGACGTCGACGTGCGCCGGCCTGACCGGTTCCTACGACTTCTCCAAGCGCCAGGCGATCGAGATCGCCCGCGCCTGCGTGGCGCCGCGCCACGTCATGGGCATCGCGGATCCGGTGGTGCTGCTGGACGAGCCGACCTCGGCGCTCGACCGCGAGGACGAGACCGCCTTCTTCGACCTTCTCAACCGACTGAAGGCCAACGCCTCCTTCGTCTTCGTCTCGCACCGGCTGACCGAGATCCGGGCGCTCTGCGATCTCATCTATGTGATGCGGGACGGACGACTGTCCGAACGGCTCACGCGCGGCTCAGGCCGACGAGAAGACCGTGCACGGCCTCATGGTCGGGCGCAGCCGGGCGGACGACTACTATCATCTCGAGCCGGCAGCAGGAGGTCGGAAGGCCGGCCAGCCGATCTTCGTCGTCAAGGGCCTGTCGGGCGGCGGCTTCAGCGAATGTTTCGCTTCGAGCGTTCGCCCCGGCGAGATCGTCGGGATCGGCGGGCTGCTCGATTCGGGCAAGAGCGCATTCGGTCGGGTGCGCTGCCGGGGTCGAAGCGCCGGCGTCGTCAGGCTCCGTCGCCCTCGACGGTGGCCCGCCCGAGCGTGCCCCGGATCGGCAGCCCTGATTCCGCGGGGCCTCGGCTATGTGCCGGCCGAGCGGCTGGTCGAAGGCATCATCTCGGGCCTGTCGCTGGCCATCAACCTGACGCTGCCGAGCGCCGACCTGTTCTCCCGCTTCGGCTTCTGGCGCCGCAGGCGGGAGCGCGAGGCCGCCGAGCAGCGCCGTGCAGGAGATGGCGATGCGCTCCGGCACCGCCATCGTGCCGATGCGCAATCTTTCGGGCGGCAATCAGCAGAAGGTGGTGCTGGCGCGCTGGCTGCAGCGCAAGTTGAAGCTCCTCGTGCTCGACAATCCGACCCGCGGCGTCGATGCTGGCGCCAAGGAGGAGATCTACCAGCACATCCGGCGCTTTGTCGGAGCAGGGCGTCGGCGTGGTGCTCATCACCGACGAACTGACCGAACTGATCGGCCTGTCGAACCGCATCCTGATCATGCAGCGGGGCAGGGTGGTGACCGAGATCCCGGCTTCGGTCGACCGCAAAGCCCGCCGAGCACGATCTCATCCCGCACATGCTGCCGGGCGCGGCATAGAAGGATCACCGATGTCGATGTCACATCAAAGCGCGAACCATCCAAGCCGCCGAGAGCCTTGGCGAATCGGCGACGCTGCGGGGCGGTACATGGCTTCCGCTGGCCGTGGTTGCTGGCCCTCATCGTCGTCTTCGCCGTTGGCCTCGCCGGCCTTTTTCAGCTGGCGCAATTTTTCCGCCATCACGGGCGAGGCCGCGACGCTGCTGATCGCCTCGCTCGGCGCGAGCTTCGTGATCCTGATGGGCGGCATCGATCTGTCGGTCGGCGCCATCGTGCTTCTCGTCGGCGCCGACCTGCGTGACGCTGATGACCGGCGCACGATTACGGGCTGCTGATCCTGCCGCTCGGCGCCCTGCTGGGCGCCGCTGCTCGGCGCCGCCAACGGGACCGTGTCGGTGGTCGGGCCGCGTGCCGAGCTTCGTGACGACGCTCGGCAGCCTCTCGATCTTCACCGGGATGGCGCTCAGCATCCTGAGCGGCCGCGCCGTCGACCTGAACCTCGCCGGTGCTCGAGAACCTGTCGATCGGCCAGCTCGTGCCGCGCCTGCCCAACATCGCGCTCTGCGCTCTGGTGCTCTGGCTCATCGCGGTCGGCATCGGCGCCTGGACCAAGTTCGGCCGCTATCGCGCTGCTGATCGGCGGCGGCGAGACAGTGGCCCGCACGGCCGGCCTGCCGGTCGGCCGCTACAAGATCTACGGCTTCGCCTTCTCGGGCATGATGGCCGGCATCGCCAGCATCTTCGCCATGGCGCGGCTCGGCGCCGTCGGGCCGACCCTCGGGCAGGAACTGCTGCTGAACACGATCGCCGCCATCGTCGTCGGGCGGCACCTCGCTGGCCGGCGGCATCGGCGGCGTGCAGCGCACCTTCATCGGCGTCGCCATCATCGCGCTGCTGAACAACGGCCTGAACCTGCTCGGGGTCGGGACCCTACTGGCAGATGGTCATCAAGGGCGCGGTCGTCATCGGCGCCGTTCTGGTCGCGCAGGACCGGCTGCGCGGCACCATCGTCAAGTGAGCTTCGGGAGGACCCATGCAGGTCACATACGATTTTTCCGGCAAGACGGTCCTGCTCATCGGCGGCACCACGGGGATCGGCCGGGCCACGGCGCTCGCCTTTGCCAAGGCGGGTGCCAACCTCTATGTCGCCGGCATCGGCGCAGGCCGAGGGCGAGAGCCTGAAGGAGGAGATCCGCAGCAGGCACCAAGGTCGACGATCGAATTCGCCGAGGTCGATGTCCGCAAGGACGACGCCATGGCGAAGCTGCACGAGCGAGGCTTTCAAGCGCTTCGGCCGGATCGACATCGCGTTCAACAATGCCGGCATCCCGGGCAAGACCGCACCGGTCCAGGATCTCGAGCGAGGCCGACTTCTACCAGCTCATCGACGTGAACCTGAAGGGCATCTTCCTCGGCCTGAAATATCAGGTGCCGCACATGATCGAGAAGGGCGGCGGCGCCATCGTCAATACCTCGTCGCTGTTCGGCGTCATGGGTTTTGCCACCACGGCGGTCTATTGCGCCAGCAAATGGGGCGTGATCGGCCTGACCAATTCGGTCGCGCTCGAAGTCGCGCGCAAGAACATCCGCGTCAACGCCATCGCGCCGGGCTCGGTCATGACACCGCTGCTGCGCGGCATGTTCGGCAGCGAGCAGAGCGCCAAGGACACGGTGCTGCCGATGATCCCGATGGGCCGCATCAGCGATCCCTCGGAAATCGCCCAGCTCGTGCTGTTCCTGTGCTCGGACGCCGCCTCCTTTATCACCGGACAGGCGGTGGTGATCGACGGAGGGGGTTTTGTGGCAGGGGCGGACCAGCTTTGAGCCTGGAGCCGGCAGGCGGATCGGGCAGGTGCGGGCCGGCCAGGTGGTTATCGCCACCAACGCCCATTCGGATCTAACGCCCGCGACCGAAGCCTTGCGCCGGAGTGTCATCCCATTTCGCCGGGCCATGATCGCTACGGCGCCACTCGGTGGGGCCGGCGTCGCGCTGACGAATGGTCGAAGCTACAGTGAAACGCGCCGGATAATGCGGTGGTTTCGGAAAAGTGGCGACCGCCTCCTTTATGGCGGCCGCGACGCTTTCGGAAAAACCGATTTTGAAACTGCCTCCAAGCCCTTGAATTCGCCATGTGTCAGCATTTGCCGTCGCTTGCAGGTGTGCCGGTGACGCATCGATGGTCCGGTTTGGTGGCTTTGACGCTCGACACCGTTCCCCATCTCGGACGCCTCGACGAGCGCACGACACACGCGATTGGCTAAAACGGCCTTGGGTTTGGTATGGCGCCGCTACTCGGAAAGTACCTGGCAGACCTCGTGGCCGGCGCGGTGTGGATCTCGGGCTTTTGACCGCTTCGGCTGCAAAGCCCGTGCTGTTCTATCATCTGCGTGCACCCGGCGTACGCCTCGTTGCGGGAAGGTATCAGGTTCTCGATAAGTTAGGCCGCTAAAGCCGTCGGCCAGCCAAACTTCAAGAACGGCGCACGCTGACGGGATTACACCAGCATGGCGTTTGCCACTTCGAAGCTCTTCATACGAGGCCATGCTGGACACGAGGGATGCCTTGTGGCGCGATTCAGATCCGCGACAAAGCATCCTGATTTGTACCGAGGCTCACCGATACGAAGCACAGCGGCTGGGAGCCCGGCCAATAGATGCCGCTAACCCCTTGATCGTGATGGTGGGCGCACAAGGGCTCGAACCTTGGACCCGCTGATTAAGAGTCAGCTGCTCTACCAACTGAGCTATGCGCCCATCACGTGCCGGCAGAGGAGCGCCGGAGCGCGGCGGATGTAGCAAAGGCGGTCTGGCTTGTCCAGTTGATGACCGAGTTCATGAGATCTGAGATCCAGAAGGTCTGCCGCCGATGACGCGACTGGGGTTCAGCCGCTGCCGAACAGCGTGTCGACGACCTGCACGCGTTCAAGGGTTGCGTTTGCGCATGCACGCTTCAGCCGGCGGGCGGGGCGTCGATCACCGGTCGCGGCGGGTCACGCGGCGAAGCGCGTGCGACAGCTGATCGGCCGAGTAGGGCTTGTGCAGAAGTTCGAAACCGTGCGCTCCCTCCTCCGCGAGCACGTGGCTGTAGCCCGAGGTCAGCACCACCGGCAGATCGGGACGATGCTCCCGGAGCCGCTCCGCCAGGGCGATGCCGCCCATGCCGGGCATCACCACATCGGAAAACACCACATGGACGCCGTCGGAACCGTCCTCGAGCCGATCCAGCGCCTCCTCCGCATTGGTCGCCCAGGTGGTCTGGTAACCGAGGTCCTGCAGGATCTGGGTGGCGAAGCGGCCGACCTCGATGTTGTCTTCCACGACAAGAACATGCTGCCCGAAGCCGTCGCTCGCCGCCGCAGGCTCCTCGCGACTGCCCGGCGCCAGAGCGGCTCCGTCGATCTGCGGCAGGTAGAGGGTGAACGTGGTGCCCCGTCCCGGCGTGCTGTCGACCGCGATGTCGCCGCCCGACTGCTTGGCGAAGCCGAACACCTGGCTGAGACCGAGGCCCGTGCCCTTGCCGACCTCCTTGGTGGTGAAGAACGGCTCGAAGATCCGGCCCATGCGATCCGGCGCGATGCCCACGCCGGTGTCGGTCAGCGACACGGCCGCAAACGGGCCGTCGAACCCGCATGTCCCCGGATCGGCGGCATGGCGAGATCGCCTTCAAGACGCAGAGTCAGCGTGCCCTCGCCGTCCATAGCGTCTCGGGCGTTGACCGCCATGTTGACGATCGCGGTCTCGAACTGGCTGAGGTCCGCTCGGACGAAGCACGGGCAATCGGGGATTTCGGTCGCCAGTTCGATCCGGGCGCCAGTGACGGTATCGAGCATGTCGGCGATGCTGCGCAGACGCGCCCCGACCTCGAACTCCTCGGGCTTCAGTGCCTGGCGGCGGGCGAAGGCGAGAAGCTGGCCGGTCAGCTTGGCGGCACGATCCACGGTGTCCGACACCGCGTCCATGTAGCGGCGACGGCGATCCTCGGACAGGCTCGGCCGGCGCAGCAGGTCCATCGAGGAGCGGATGATCGTCAGCAGATTGTTGAAGTCGTGCGCCACGCCGCCGGTCAGCTGGCCGACCGCTTCCATCTTCTGGGACTGCCGCAGGGCCTCCTCGGCGATCCCGCGCTCTTCCACGGCCTGGGCGATGCGCTGCTCGAGCGTGGCGTTCAGCTCGCGCAACCGTTCCTCGCTCGCGCGGAGCTCTTCAAGCCGGCTGCGCGCCTCGTACTGACGGCGCCGCCCGCGCAACGCCGTCTCGACAAGGCTGACCAGCGTGGTGGGATGGAACGGCCGCTCCAGGAAGGTGACATTGCCAAGCGCCCGCGACAGGCGGTCCGCGACGGGATTGCGCTCCACGCCGCCACCCTGTCGGGTCAGAATGATGAATGGCATGTCCGACCACGGCGGCTGTTCGGCCAGCCATTGGCTCAGCGGTCCGAGATCCGCAGTCCGCACGGCCTCCTCGGTCAGCAGAACCGCGCCGGCGCTTTCGGTCAGCGCATGCATGCAGTGCCGGCAAATGGTTGACGATCACGGTGCTGCGGTGCGGCGTCGGCGAGAATCGCCTGCGCCACCATCGCGTCCCGGCCTTGCGGCGCCAGGATCAGGATTCGCTCGGACAGCGGATTATGGGCAGCGGTCACGGGGTATCGCGAAGCAGCGGGTTGAGGCTCTCTGCGCTCCCGACGTAAGTCGGCGTGCCGCGCAGGACGCCGGTGAACCCGTCCAGCGGCTCGCCGATCGTCAGGCCGTTTTCCCCGATCCGATACTCGCGGATAGTATCCTCGTGTATGCCGGCCCGCTTCTTGATCACCGAGATCGCGCGCCGAACCCGTCCGAACGCCTCGAAATAGCGAAGCAGCACCACCGTGTCGGCCAGGTAGGTGACGTCGACCGGGGACCTTCATGTCGCCGACCAGCCCATGTTGCGCGATGGTCAGAAACGTCGTGGCGCCCTGGCGGTTCAGGTACTGCAGCAGCTCGTGCATGTGCAGAATGAGCGCATCTTCGTCCGGCATCGCCGCCTGGTAGCCGTTCAGGCTGTCGATCACCACCGTCTTGACGTCCGCGCTATCGACGAGGGTGCGCACCCTGTGCGCGAACTCGCCCGGCGAAAGCTCGGCCGCGTCGAACTGTTGGAGGAAGAGACTGCCGCTCCGCTGCATGGCTTGCAGGTCGATTCCGACGTGGCGCGTGCGGTCGAACAGCAGTCGCCAGTTCCTCGTCGAAGACGAACATCGCGGCGCGTCTCGCCGCGCGAGATCGCCGACGCAAGGTACTGGACGGTAAAGAGCGACTTGCCGGTGCCCGCAGGGCCGAGGATCAGGGCGCTCGACCCCTTCTCGAACGCCGCCGCCCAGCAGCGCGTCGAGTTCGGGAACGCCGCTGGCGAGGCGGCTCGCGGACGAAACCGGTCTTGTGTTCGAGCGAGACGAGGCGCGGATAGACCGCCACGCCGCCCGTCGTGATGGTGAAATCGTGAAAGCCGCCTCGGAACCGCTGACCGCGATATTTGATGACCCGCATGCGTCGCCGCTCGGCACCATACTCGGGCGCGAGCTCTTCCAGCCGGATCACCGCATGCGCGATGCTGTGCACCGTCTTGTCATTGGTGTCGGAGGTCAGGTCGTCGAGCATCAGCACCGTCGCGGCGTTGCGGGCGAAGTAATGCTTCAGCGCGAGCACCTGGCGCCGGTAGCGCAACGACGAGCCTGCGCGAGCAGTCGGATTTCCGACAGGCTGTCGAGGATGACCCGGCTGGGCTTGACCCGGTCGATCACATCGAAGATCTGGCCGCGTCGTCTCGCCGAGTTCGAGATCGGAGGAATAGAGCAGGCTCTGCTGCTGATTCTCGTCGAGCAGGCTTTCGGGGGGGATCAGTTCGTAGATGTCGATGGCATCGTCGAGGGTCCAGCCGTGCGAGACGGCGGTCTCCCGCAATTCCTGTTCCGTTTCCGACATCGACACATAGAGGGTCCGCTCGCCGTTCCGCGCGCCTTCGCGAAGGAACTGAAGCGCCGCGGTGGTCTTGCCGGTCCCTGGATTCCCCTCCAGCAGGTAAAGCCGGTCGCGTGTCAGTCCCCCGGCAAGCACGTCGTCAAGGCCGGAAATGCCGAAACGAGCCTTGGGCAGATCAGCGACTGGCATTCTTGTCGACCTCGGTGGTTTAATCGGGTGTACCGCGAGCGGCGCTTTTCAAGCAGGCTATCGGAGTTCTCCAACACGCGACCGGGCAGAGAGTTCATCGCCCGGGATTCCGTCGATGAGCCGGGGAGCGGTTTGCGCCTGACGCGCAGCTCCAGGTCGGCTCTGCCGCGTCATAAAGGGAAGAATGCCGCCGCGAAGAGAAGACGGAATTCGACGCCGTCGCCGTTAACTCTATTGCACCCAGGCCTTTGCTAAGGTTTGCACGAAATGATGGGAGATCGACCCATGCAGCGCGCCAACGGCTCGGGCAGCTTGTTCCGCACGTCCTTCCTCGAGAAGGGCCTCGTCACCTTTGCGGAATGCGTCGGACACTACGAGACATTGGACGCCGATGCGCTGCTCGACGAGATGCGGCTGCTGCTGACGGCGCCAATGCTCGCGGTTCCCTTTGGCGTCTCCAGTGCCCGATACTATGCTCTCATGGACGCCCTGATCCGTTGCGCGGGGACCAACCCTGCGCTCAGTGCGGCGCAGAGGACCAAGCTGGTCGGCATCTGCATCGACATGGGAGTGTTTTTACGAAGCCGAACCTTCGAAGGCCGGGAGGCTGCTTTCGAGGCAGCCCTCGGGGCCGCGCTTGAGGCCGTTCGGACCACCATGCTTCATCCCGAGATCGCCGCCGAGATCCAGCAAGGGATCTCGGCCCGATCTGCGCGCCGCTGCGCCCGAGCCCGACGTGCAGACCGCGGCGGCCGAGATGCGCGCGCTGGCTTTCGACGATCCCCCGCCGTGGTTTGAAGCAGCAGTGCCGGCCTAAATCTTCAGTCCGGAGCCGGCAGCCCGAAGAGCTGCGTGGGGACGATACTGCTCACGTGTTCAATGCAGGATCCGGGAAACAGCGGTCCGTTCCGGCAACAACCCGCGCGGGCGCAGTACGAGCAGCGCCGCCAGCGCCGTCCCGATGGCCACGACCTGCAGCGCCGCCGCCCGGGCCTGCAGTTCCGCCGGGAACACGGCGGTGACGAAGCCGCTCGACGCGCTCCATAGTGCCCAGATCAGCACGGCTCCGAGGATCGCGCCGGCGTTGCTGCCGGCGCCGCCGAGGATCAGCATGGTCCAGACCTGGAAGGTCAGCGCCGGCAGGTAATTGTCCGGTGCGATGAACCCGATGGCATGCGCCTGGACGGCGCCGCCAAGGCCCATCATCGCGCCGCCGAGCGCGAAGGCCTGCAGGCGATACGCAACAGGGTTCTTGCCGAGGGCCGTCGCCGCCGCTTCGTTTTCGCGCACGGCCCGCAGCACGCGCCCCCAGGGGCTGCGGGCCAGGCGCTCCAAGGCGCTGTATAGGCCGAGCACCAGCACCGCGAGCAGGACAAAGTTGGCCATGGCGAAGCGCGCGGGCTGCTCGCTCAGGCCGGCGAAGGGGCGCGGTATGAAGCCGATGCCGAAGGGCCCGCCGGTCACGCTTTCGGCGTTGAGGCAAACCAGTTGGGTCGCGACTGCAACCCCGAACGTCGTGATGGCCAGGTAGTCGGCGCGGAGGCGCAGGGTCAGCGCTCCGACGGCGGCGGAGGCGGCCGCGCCCGCTATGGCCGCACCGAGCCAGCCGACCGCGATCGGCAGATCGTAGCCGCCCCAGTGCGCGCCCGGCGGGGTCGTCAGCATGGCCGAGACATAGGCGCCGATCGCGACGAAGCCCGCGACACCGACGTTGAACAGGCCGGTCTGGCCCCACTGCACGTTCAATCCGAGCACAATGATCGCATAGGTCAAGGCCGTGGCGCCGAAGAAGGCCGCGTAGCCGATCAGATCGAGCATCAGGATGGCCGTCCGAAAAGCCCGTTGGGCCGAACCAGCAGGACGGCGATGATCACCGCAAACGCGATGGCGCCGCGCCATTGCGCGCCGACAAGAGCCACCGCCGCGGCTTCGCTAAGCCCCACGACGAGACCGCCCAGCACGGCGCCCGGCACCGAACCGATGCCCCCGAGGATCGCGGCGGCGAAGAACGGCAGCAGCAGGTCGAAGCCCATGAAGGGCCGGATCTGGACCAGAAGCCCGACCACGACGCCCGCTGCGCCCGCGAGCGCGCCGCCGAGCAGCCAGGTGACACGGATCACGCGAGCGACGTCGACCCCGGCCACCTGAGCCAGCGTCGGGTTCTCGCTGACGGCCCGCATGGCGCGCCCGATCGGCGTGCGGGTGAGCAGCACGTGGACCCCGATCATCAGGAGCGCCGTCACGACGAGCAGCGCCACCTGGTTCGGCGTAACCCGCAGGCCGGCACCGAGAGGCGTCGCGATCTGCAGCGCGCGGCTGTAGTAGGCCGGTCGCGAGGTGAAGATTGCCTCGAGCAGGCTGCGCAAGGCGAGCGATGCACCGAAGCTCGCCATGATCGCGACGATAATCTCGCCGCGCCGACGCAAAGGAGCAAACAGGACTTGGTCGAGCAGCAGCGCCAGGCCGCCCGTCAAGGCCATGGCGAGCGGCGCCGCCAGGACCAACGTCCAGCCGAACGAAAAGGCGCCGAGCGGACGCGCCGGTCCGCCGGCCGCGGCCCCCAACATCCCGCTCAGCACCAGGGCCGCATAGGCCCCCCAGGATACGAACTCGCCATGCGCGAAATTGGCGAAGCGCAGGATCGAATAGGTCAGAGTGACGCCGATCGCGCCAAGGCCGATGATCGCCCCCGCCACCACACCATCGACCAGCAACCTGCGGAGTCAATGCGCGACCTCGGCCGGACGTGCCCCCAGGTACAAGGCTGCAAGGGCCCGGTCGCCGGCGAGGGTCTGTGCCGGACCCTGATGCCGGTCGCAACCCTCGACCAGCACCAGCGCGCGGTCCGCGACCGCCAGCGCGGCGCGCACGTTCTGTTCGACGAGGACCACGGCGACACCGTCCGCCCGGATTTGCGTCAGCTGCTGAAGAACCTGCGCGACGAGTTTCGGCGACAACCCCGCCGAGGGCTCGTCGAGCATCAGCACCCGGGGACGAGCGATCAGGGCGCGCGCAACCGCAAGCATCTGGCGCTGCCCGCCGGACAGGCGACCCGCCAACAAGGTTCGTTGCCGCGCCAGATCCGGGAACATGTCGAACAGGGCGCCGATGCGCGAGCCCGCCTGCCGCCGGTCCGGCAGCGCATCGGCGGCGAGCCGAAGATTGTCGTGCACGGTCATCGTGCCAAACACGTTCTCGGTCTGCGGCACAAACGCGAGGCCAAGCCCCACCCGGCGCTTGGGCGGCCACGCGCGTGATGTCGCGACCGTCCAGCCGAACGGTGCCCCGGCTGATCGGAACCAGCCCGGCAATGGCCTTGATCAAGGTGGACTTGCCGGCGCCGTTCGGCCCCAACACCGCCAGGATCTCGCCGGGTGCGACGGCCAGTGACGCGCCGTTGACGATCGGCAGGTCCGGTTCGTAGCCGGCGACGATCGCCTCGGCGTGCAGGATGGACGTGATGTCCGTCACGCCGCCTCGCCAAGATAGGCTTCGATCACGCGCGGGTCGCGGATCACGTCAGCGGGCGCCCCCTCAAACAGGAGGCGTCCCTGCGCCATGACGAGCACGCGCGAGCAAAGCCGGGCCACCATGTCCATGTTGTGCTCGATCAGGAATATGGTCACGCCGCGTGCACGGATCGCAGCGATGCGGTCGATGATGATGTCGAGCAACACTGGATTGACCCCCGCCGCAGGCTCGTCGAGCAGGAGCAGCCCCGGGTCTGCTATCAGCACGCGGGCGAGTTCGAGCAGCTTGCGCTGGCCGCCCGAGAGCACGCGGGCCGGCTCGCGTGCAAGCGCCGACAGGCCGACGAAATCGAGCAGGGCCATCGCCTTTTCATGTGCCGCGCGCTCCTGGCGCGCGACGCGGCCGGGTCTCAGCAGGTTGGGCCAGATGGCCTCGCCGGCCTGTCCCTGCCCGCCCAGCATGACATTCTCGACCACGCTCATCAGCGGAAAGGGTTTGGGGATCTGGAACGTTCGTCCGAGACCGAGTCCCAGCCGCCGGAAGGCCGGCATCGCTTCGACCGCGCGACCGCGCAGCCGGATCGACCCGGAGGTCGGTTTCTGACTGCCGGCCAGGAGATCGAACATGGTGCTCTTGCCGGCGCCGTTCGGTCCGATCAGCCCCACCAGCTCGCCCGGCCTGACTGCGAGCGACATGCCGTCGACTGCCGCAACGCCACCGAAGCGCTTCACCACGTCGCGAGCTTCGAGGAGCACGGTGCCGTCCGCGTCAGGCATGGCGCGGCAGGGAGAGGGGTGGCATCGGCTTGACCTTTGTGACGGCGCGCGACCTTATGCGATCCGCAAAGCGTGGCAAGGATCGGCTGTGGCGGCGGCGGAGAGACGAGTTCGATCTTTTCGATCTCAGGGTGGAAATGATCGTGCCGCCCGGCGTGCCGATCTATTGCGGGGCCAAGCCGGGCGACTTCTTCGAACTCAGGGGTGAAATGCTGACCTTGCCGCCCGGTCAGGGCGTGTCGATCTATTCGCTGGCTGCCGTTCTGCCGTTGCTGGCCGCCAAGCAACGGCCGACCGATCGCAACGACTGGATGACGAGCGACGCCGAGGTCGCCTGCCCCGATCCGAACTGTGGCAGCCGACTGCGGATCGTCCGAACGGGCACGCGGCGCTTCAGCCGAGCGGCAACCACGGCCGTACCCCTGCGGCCGTCCTCATGACGGAAGCACCGATGGAAACCGCGGAGCCGCGACCCGGCTACGTGATCTCCCGCGTGATCCGCGGCAACTGGCAGCTCGCCGGCGGTCATGGCGCCATCGATCGCGAGGCCGCGCTCGACGACCTGGAGGCCGCGTTCGATTCCGGCGTGTTCACCTTCGATTGCGCCGACATCTATACCGGCGTGGAGGAGCTCATCGGCACCTTTCGCGCGCGGTTGATCGAAGCGACGCGGCACCGAGGCGGCGCGCCAGCTGAAGGTCCACACCAAGCTCGTGCCGGACCTCGACCGGCTGGCGACCATCAGCAAAGCCTACGTTGAAGGCATCGTCGACGAGTCGCTGCGGCGGCTGCGCACCGACCAGCTCGATCTCGTCCAGTTCCACTGGTGGGACTACGCCGTCCCTGGCGCCATCGAGGCCATGTTGTGGCTCGACGAGATCCGCCGCGCGGGCAAGATCCGCAATCTCGGGGCCACCAACTTCGACACGCCGCACACGCAGGCCATTCTCGACGCCGGCGCGCCGCTGATGTCGATGCAAACACAATACTCGCTGCTCGACACGCGCGCGGAAAACGGTCTGGCGGCGCTCTGCCAGGCACACGGCGTCGTGCTGCTCTGCTACGGCACCGTCGCGGGCGGCTTTTTTGGCGAGCGATGGCTCGACGCGCCCGAGCCGAGGGAACCGCTCGAGAATCGATCGCTGACGAAATACAAGCTCATCATCGATGATTTCGGTGGCTGGGACCTGTTCCAGGCCCTGCTCCATGCGTGTCGAGCGCATCGCCGACCGTCACGGCGTCGATATCGCCACCGTGGCGAGCCGCGCCGTGCTCGATAGGCCCGGCGTTGCCGCGGTGATCGTCGGCGGTCGCAGCCGCTCTCACGTGGCGGCCAACGCCCAGATCGGCAGCCTGCGCCTGAGCCAGGCGGACCATGCCCGGCTCGACGTCGTCCTGTCGCAACGCGCCGGTCCCCGCGGCGACACTTACAGCCTCGAGCGCGACCGCACCGGCCGGCATGGCGCGATCATGAAATACAACCTGAACGCCACCGAGTAGGGCTGACAGGTCCAGGTAAAGGCGGACGTAAACACCGCGTCGCCAGCCGGTGTCCGCTCTTGGGCAATGATCGGTCGGTCGTCTCGACAAGGCCACGCGAGACCTGACACAAAAGCTCGTCCGCGGACCGGCTGGACCTGAGGTGGCGAGGCTCTGTTCGAACCGGTCGCGACAGAGCGTCGATTCCGGTTGCACCGCAGCGGCAAAGGCAGACAATCCAGTCTTTGCGGGAGGGAGCTTTCGATGACTCAGACATTTTCAGGAACATGCTTCTGCGGCGCCGTCGAGGTCAGGGTCACCGGTGAGCCGAAGGTGATGGGATACTGCCACTGCCGATCATGCCGCTCGTGGTCCGCCGGCCCGGTCAACGCTTTCACCCTCTGGGCTCCTGAAGCCGTCGAGATTACGCGCGGCGCCGAGAACCTCGCCACCTACAGCAAGACGGATATGAGCCACCGCCAGTTCTGCAAACTCTGCGGTGGTCACGTGATGGCAGCCCATCCGCCCCTGCAAATGGCGGACGTCTATGCCGCGACCATTCCCGATTTCCCGTTCAAGGCGCAGGCTCATGTGAACTATGCCGAGACCGTGCTGCCGATGCGGGATGGGCTGCCCAAGTTCAAGGACTTTCCATCCGAGTTTGGCGGTTCCGGCGAGATGGCGCCGGAATAGGACTGCTGGCTCTGTTCCAAGCTGCAGGCGCGACTTGACAGGCAACCATAAGGTTGCATATTGTGCCCATGAACGATGACGCGGTGTTCCGGGCCCTTGCCGATTCGAACCGCAGGCTGCTGCTCGACCGGCTGCATGCGCAAAACGGTCAGACGCTCGCCGCACTCTGTCACGGCCTGGCGATGAGCCGGCAGGCGGTGACGAAGCACCTGACGATCCTGGAGTTGGCGAATCTCGTGTCGAGCCGGCGGGAGGGTCGGGAAAAGCTGCATTTCATCAATCCGGTGCCGATCAACGCGATCGCCGAACGGTGGCTCGGCAAGTTCGAGCGCCCGCATCTGCGCGCGCTGTCGGCCCTCAAATCGGCGCTCGAAGGAGAGGACCCGCCATGAGCAGCATCAAAAGAAGCGAGTTCGTCTACGTCACCTTCATTCGAACCACCCCGGAGAAGCTGTGGACCGCGCTAACCACCCCGGCTTTCATCAAGCGCTACTGGTTCGGGATGAACGTCGAGACCGAGTGGCAGCCCGGCTCACCCTGGCGGCTGGTCTTCGCCGACGGACGGGTGGCCGACGCCGGCGAGATCGTTGCGTTCGAGCCCGCCAAGCGGATCGTCATCAAATGGCGGAACGAGTGGAAGTCCGAGATGAAGGCGGAAGGGTTTTCGCGCTGCACGATGGAGCTCGAGCCCTTGGACGGAGCCGTGAAGCTCACGGTCACGCACGGCATCGAACGGGCGGACTCGACCTTCATCCAGGCCGTTTCGGGTGGGTGGCCGCGTATCCTGTCGAATTTGAAGTCGCTGCTCGAGACGGGCCAGATCGCGATCGGCGACGTCCCGAAAGCGGCAGCCTAGCTAGGGCGCGTATTCGTAGACCACGTCGGCGAGACTGTCGGCTGGGAATACGTAGAAGAGGCGCAGGACGGTGTCGGATGTGTTGCGCAGGCAGTGCCAGGCGTGACCCGGAATGAACGCCGTCTGGCCCGCCGCGAAAGTCATGTCCTTACCGTCGACCGTGAGAAGACCCGAACCTTCCAGCAGGTAATAGATTTCCGGTTGGGCGTGGCGATGAGGGGGCCCGCCGCCGTCCGGACCCAACTCAGCGATGCCAGCGGTCAGGCCTGCCGTCGGCGTGTATGCGCTGTCGAACAGAGTGAAAAACGAAAGCCGGCCGCGAAGAGGGTCGTTCCAATCCTCGCGCGGGCAGTCATCGCGGCGGGTGATTACAGGCTCATCTGTCCGGGTCATTTTTGCTCTCGCTCCTGTGCCGGTCGTCATTGCGAAGCGAAGCGCCGAAGCAATCCAGAATCGCAGCGCCTCCTGGATTGCTTCGCTCGCGATGACGATGGAGCCCGGTCGTGCCTGCCGGAGCCTTAGTTCAGCATGCGCTTCGGCATCTTCACCACGCTGGAGCGATCCTCCTCGCGGTCATCCGGGCCGATGAGGAGGCGGGTGAGGCCCGCCGTGACCGGCACGGTCTCCCCATCGTGGATCGACCCCGACAGGATCTGCTCGGCGAGCGGGTCCTGCACCGCCTTCTGGATCGCGCGCTTCAACGGACGCGCGCCGTAGGCCGGATCGTAGCCCTTTTCGGCGAGCCAGGCGCGTGCCTTGTCGTCGAGTTCGAGGGTGATCTTGCGATCCTCCAGAAGCCGCGCCAGCCGGGTGAGCTGGATGTCGACGATGGCGCCCATGTCCTCCCGCCGCAGCCGGTGGAACAGGATGATCTCGTCGACCCGGTTCAGGAACTCGGGCCGGAAGTGCCCGCGCACCACGTCCATCACCTGGTCGCGCACCTCATCGACGTCCTCGCCCTCCTTCTGCGCCGACAGGTATTCGGAGCCGAGGTTCGAGGTCATGATGATGAGCACGTTGCGGAAATCGACGGTGCGGCCCTGCCCGTCCGTGAGGCGCCCGTCGTCGAGCACCTGCAGCAGGACATTGAAGACGTCCGGATGCGCCTTCTCGATCTCGTCGAACAGCACGACCTGATACGGCCGCCGCCGCACAGCCTCGGTCAGCGCGCCGCCTTCCTCGTAGCCGACGTAGCCGGGAGGCGCGCCGATCAGCCGGGCCACGGAGTGCTTCTCCATATATTCCGACATGTCGATGCGCACCATCGCGGTCTCGTCGTCGAACAGGAAGCTCGCGAGCGCCTTGGTCAGCTCGGTCTTGCCAACGCCGGTCGGGCCCAGGAACATGAACGAGCCGATCGGCCGGTTCGGATCCTGCAGCCCGGCGCGCGCCCGGCGCACCGCGGTCGAGACCGCATGCACGGCCTCCGCCTGACCGACCACGCGCTTGCCGATCGCCTCCTCCATCTTGAGCAGCTTGTCCTTCTCGCCCTGAAGCATCTTGTCGACCGGCACGCCGGTCCAGCGCGACACCACCTGGGCGATGCGGTCCGGGGTCACGGCCTCGTCGACGAGCCGGTCGTTCGAGGCCGATTCCACCTCGGCCAGCTTCTTCTCGAGATCCGGGATGACGCCGTAGGTCAGCTCGCCGGCGCGCTGGTATTCGCCCTTCCGCTGGGCCTGGACGAGCTCGTTGCGGGCCGCGTCGAGCTGCTCCTTGATCTTGGTGGCCGAGCCGAGCTTGTCCTTTTCGGCCTTCCATCGGATCGTCAGCGCATCGGATTCTTCCTGCAGGTTGTCGAGTTCGGCCTCAAGACGCTGTAGGCGGTCGCGCGAGGCTTCGTCGGTTTCCTTTCTCAGCGCTTCCTGCTCGATCTTCAGCTGGATGATTCGCCGATCGAGTTCGTCGAGTTCTTCGGGCTTGGAATCGACCTGCATGCGCAGGCGCGACGCGGCCTCGTCGATCAGATCGATCGCCTTGTCGGGCAGGAAGCGGTCGGCGATGTAGCGGTTCGACAGCGTCGCGGCAGCCACGATCGCGCTGTCGGCGATGCGCACGCCGTGATGCAGCTCATATTTCTCCTTCAAGCCGCGCAGGATCGAGATCGTGTCCTCGACGGTCGGCTCGGAGACGAACACCGGCTGGAAGCGCCGCGCCAGCGCCGCGTCCTTCTCGACGTGCTTGCGGTACTCGTCGAGGGTGGTCGCGCCGATGCAATGCAACTCGCCGCGTGCAAGCGCCGGCTTCAGCAGGTTCGAGGCATCCATCGCCCCGTCGGCCTTGCCGGCCCCGACGAGCGTGTGCATCTCGTCGATGAACAGGATGATGCTGCCCGCGGCCGCGGTCACCTCGTTCAGCACGCCCTTCAGACGCTCTTCGAACTCGCCGCGGTATTTCGCGCCCGCGATCAGGGCGCCCATGTCGAGCGCCAGCACCTTCTTGTCGTGCAGGCTTTCCGGCACGTCGCCGTTGACGATGCGGAGCGCGAGACCTTCCACGATGGCGGTCTTGCCGACGCCGGGCTCGCCGATCAGAACGGGATTGTTCTTGGTGCGCCGCGCCAGAACCTGGATCGAGCGGCGGATCTCCTCGTCCCGGCCGATCACGGGATCGAGCTTGCCGGCGCGCGCCGCCTCGGTGAGGTCGCGAGCATATTTCTTCAGCGCATCATAGCTGTTCTCGGCCGAAGCATTGTCGGCCTTGCGGCCTTTGCGCAGATCCTCGATCGCCGCATTCAGCACCTGCGGGTTGACGCCCGCACTCGCGAGAATGCGACCGGATTCGCTGTTCTTGTCCATGGCGAGGGCGAGCAGAAGCCGCTCGACCGTGACATAGGAATCCCCGGCCTTTTCGGCGATCTTCTCGGCCTGGTCGAACAAGCGAGCGGTTGCGGGCGCGAGATAGACCTGCCCCGCGCCGGACCCGCCGACTTTCGGCAGCTTCGACAGCGCCAGCTCGGTCTGCGCCAGGGCGTCGCGCGAGCGTCCGCCGGCACGATCGATCAAGCCGGCGCAAAGGCCTTCCTTGTCGTCAAGCAGCACTTTGAGCAGGTGCTCGGGGGTGAACTGCTGATGCCCCTCCCGCAGCGCGAGCGTCTGCGCCGACTGCACGAACCCGCGCGCACGTTCCGTGTATTTCTCGAAATCCATTCCAATCCTCCATGCGGCCTCCGCGCCCCGAAGCGACGCGGATCACCGATAAAGATCCGGCGCCTGACGGCCGCCGAACTGAGGCAGAAATGGGAACTGGTGGGCCTCAGTTGAAGGGGTCTGCGGCACGGCATGAAGGGCCTTTGCAACATTGCGTCGCTATCACGAACGGCGGATCCCGACGCCGCCCGCTTTCCGCAGCGCGTTGCGCCTTGATCGCCATTGTCAGCCAAGGATCAGACGAGCTCGATTTTTGCCGGCGTCGACCATCGCGGCTCCAAGGTCGACAGCTTGACGCAGGTCTCAAACAGCAGTGAAGATGCAGGCAAGCTGGACGAAGCGCCGGCGCAAAGACGGTTCGAACTCAAGTTCGCACCCGGTCATGGAGTTTTGGTCGGCTCACGTGACCCCTCAAGAATGGCCAGGGAGGACTCGCAATGCTTCTGAAAAGCCTGCTCGCGTGCAGTATTCTCGCGCTCACGGCGGCGCCGTCACTTGCCGCTGGTGACATCGTCGGCCTGATCACAAAGACGAACACCAACCCGTTCTTCGTCAAGATGAAGGAGGGCGCGGAGGCCAAGGCCAAGGAACTCGGCGTGACCTTGCAGGCCTATGCGGGCAAGGCCGACGGCGACAACGACGGGCAGGTGCAGGCCATCGAGGCCTTGATCGCGGCGGGGGCCAAGGGCTTCATGATCGTGCCGAGCGACTCGACCGCGATCGTCCCGACCATCAAGAAGGCGCGCGACGCGGGCCTGCTGGTCATCGTCCTCGATACGCCGCTCGATCCGATCGACGCCGCCGACGCCACCTTCGCCACCGACAACTTCAAGGCCGGCAAGCTGATCGGCGCCTGGGCCAAGGCAACGCTCGGCGACGAAGGCGCCAAGAACGGCCAAGATCGCCACCCTCGACCTGGCGCCAACGAGCCGACCGTCGACTACCTGCGCCACAACGGCTTCCTCACGGGCTTCGGCATCCCGGTCAAAGAACCCGAAGCACTACAGCGAGTCCGACGATCCGCGGATCGTCGGCAGCGACGTCACCGCGGGATCCGAGGAGGGCGGCCGGCAAGGCGATGGAGAACATTCTCCAGAAGGCCGACGACATCAACCTGGTCTACGCCATCAACGAGCCGGCCGCGGCGGGCGGCTACGAGGCCCTCAAGGCGGCCGGCAAGGAGAAGGGCGTGCTCTCGGTCGCGATCGACGGCGGCTGCCCGGGCGTGAAGAACGTCGCGGCCGGCACGCTGGGAGCCACCTCGCAGCAATATCCGCTGCTGATGGCCGTCGAAGGGCTTCGAAGCCATCACCCAGTTCGTCAAGACCGGCAAGAAGCCGGAGAAGACCCGGGGCTCGACTTCACCGACACCGGCGCGACCCTGATCACCGACAAGCCCGTGCCGGGCGTGCCCTCGATCACCAGCGCCGAAGGCCTGAAGCTCTGCTGGGGCTGACGGCGCGCTTTCAAACGTAACGAGCCGCGGATCGGCGGGGACGGCATCGTCCCCGCTGACGCGCGGCTGATCGCGTCGCTGCACCAGGGTCCGCCATGTCTGAGGTCGAGGAGAAGCGCCGGCCCGCCGCATTCGAGCAAGGCTTGTCGGCGGCGGCGACCGAGGCCCGTTGCCTTCGAGGAGCGAGGTCAGCCTGTTCTGAAGCGCCTGCAGCGCTTACTGCACGCCTATCCGACCATCGTTCCCTTCATCGTCCTGCTGCATGGGCGTCGGGCTCGGCGCATCGGTCAACTGGGCGCGCTTCACCACGGGCTCGAACCTGTCGACGATCCTGCTGCAGGTGACCATCATCGGCATCCTCGGCATCGCCCAGACGCTGATCATCCTGACGGCCGGCATCGATCTGTCGGTCGGCATCGTCATGGTGCTGTCCTCGATCGTCATGGGTCGGCTCGGCGGTCGTGCTCGGCTGGCCGGTCGGCATCGGCTTCGCGCGTCGGCATTCTGGTCGGCGCTGCCTGCGGCCTCGTCAACGGCCTGCTGGTCACCCGGCTGCGCATGCCGCCGTTCATCGTCACGCTCGGCACGCTGTCGATCTTCACTGCGCTCAACACCTGGTATTCGCAGTCGGAATCGATCCGCAACGTCGACCTGCAGGAGAAGGCGTCCCTTCTCCTGCTGCCATGGGAGAGCCGATCCAGTTCGGCACGGCGCGGATCATCTACGGTTCGGTGTTCATGCTCGTGATCGCCGCCCTGGTCTGGTACGTGCTCAACCGGACCGCCTTCGGCCGTCACGTCTATGCGGTCGGCGACGATCCGCGAAGCGGCGCGCCTCGCCGGCATCGACACCGATCGCGACGCTGCTGAAGGTCTATGTGATCGCCGGCCTGATCTCGGCCATCGCCGGCTGGGTGCTGATCGGCCGCGTCGGGGCGGTCAGCCCGACCAGCGGCCAGGACGCCAACCTCGACAGCATCACGGCCGTGGTGATCGGCGGCACCAGCCTGTTCGGCGGCCGCGGCTCGATCGTCGGCACACTGATCGGCGCGCTCATCGTCGGCGTGTTCCGCTCGAGCGTGTCGCTCGCCGGGCTGGACGTCCTCTGGCAGCAATTCGCCGTCGGCGTCCTGATCATCGTCGCGGTCGCGCTCGACCAATGGATCCGGAAGGTTTCGGCATGACCGAGCAGCCCGTTCTGCAGGCGCGCGGCCTCGTCAAGCGCTACGGCCGCGTCACGGCGCTCGACCATGCCGACTTCGATCTCCTGCCGGGCGAGATCCTGGCGGTGATCGGCGACAACGGCGCCGGCAAGTCGACGCTGATCAAGGCTCTCGCCGGGGCCGTGATCCCCGACCAGGGCGAGATCCGCCTCGACGGCGACGCCCGTGCGCTTCCGCTCGCCGATCGAGGCCCGCACGGCCGGCATCGAGACCGTGTACCAGAACCTCGCCCTGTCGCCGGCGCTGACCATCGCCGACAACATGTTCCTCGGGCGGGAGCGGCGCAAGCCGGGTTTCGTCGGCCGGGCCTTCCGCATGCTCGATCGCAGCGCCATGCAGAAGGAGGCGCGCCGCCATCTGAGCGCTCTCGGCCTGATGACGATCCAGAACATCAACCAGACGGTCGAGACGCTGTCGGGCGGCCAGCGCCAGGGCGTGGCGGTGGCGCGGGCCGCGGCGTTCGGCAGCCGCGTGATCATCATGGACGAGCCGACCGCGGCGCTCGGCGTCAAGGAATCGCGCAAGGTGCTGGAGCTGATCCTGGACGTGCGGGCCAAGGGGCTGCCGATCGTCCTGATCAGCCACAACATGCCGCATGTGTTCGAGGTCGCGGACCGCATCCACATCCATCGCCTCGGCCGCCGCGCCTGCGTGATCCGGCCGTCGCTCCACACCATGTCCGAAGCGGTCGCGATCATGACGGGCGCGATGAAGCCGCCGGAGGACGAACGCGCGGCTTGATCGCGGAGCTGGTGATCTGAAGCTGCCGAACCAGTCTGGCCCAAAGCTCCCCGAAGGTGCTCTCTAGGGCCTTCAGCCCTGCTGGGCATCAACCTTCACGCGAACGTCGACAACGCTCAGTTGAGCGCGTTGGCGATCGTCGTGAACTTGAGATTGAGCTTTGGGCCACTGGCCGCGAGGCCGGCGAAGATCGCGATGCTGATCAGCCCCGCAATAAACGCGTATTCGATCGCGGTGGCGCCCCGCTCGTCGCGAAAGAAGCTGCGAAGAGAGGCCATATCCCCCGAGTCCGTGCTTGCGTGTTCGGGCACAGTGAACGACGCGGATTAAGAAGCTGTTGCGTAGATACTCCACGGCCCGTCTTGTGTTCGCGATGCTCTCGCATCGTTACGGAAACAAGAAATAAAGCCCCCTTCTTCTGGGCGGCGTGCGCCCGAAACATTGCATCGTGACAGTGCAGCTTTGATCTACCCAAAGCGGGGCCTCGGTCATGCGAATGTTGTCGCGCCTGCTTCCTCTCACCACCGCCCTCTTCCTCGTTTTGGCGGGATTCGCGTCTGGTGCCGCAAATGCCGACTCCCGCGTTGCCCTGGTGGTCGGCAACAGCGCCTACCGGAACGTGCCGCAGTTGCGCAACCCGGCGAACGACGCCACCGACGTCGCGGCCTCGCTGGAGCGGCTCGGGTTTCAGCGTGGATCTTCTGAAGGACGCGGGTTTCGACGACCTCCGCCGCGGCCTCATCGCCTTCGGGGCCAAGGCGCGCGGCGCCGACATGGCGGTTGTTTTCTACGCCGGACACGGCATGGAGGTGGCGGGCGAGAATTGGGCCATTCCGGTCGACGCCTCACTCGCTTCGGACGCCGATGTCGAGAACGAGGCGATCGGGCTCAAATCGCTGACCTTGGCCGTATCCGGCGCTTCCGGCCTCGGTCTGGTCATCCTCGACGCCTGCCGCAACAACCCGTTCGATGCGCGCATGCAGCGCACCAACCGCACCCGCGCCATGACGCGCGGCCTGGCGCCGATCGAGCCGACAGGCAACGTGATGGTCGCCTTCGCGGCCAAGGACGGCACCACGGCGACGGATGGCGACGGCCGCAACAGCCCGTTCACGAGCGCGCTGCTCAGCCACATGGAGACACCGGGCCTGGAAATCGACTTCTTGCTGCGCAACGTCCGCGACGACGTACTGGCGGCCACCGACGGCCAGCAACAGCCGTTCGCCTATGGTTCGCTGTCGCGCGAGGCGGTCTATCTGAAGCCGGTGCCTCCCGCGCAGGCCGGCGCGCCCGTCGCGGCGGTCACGCCTGCCGCCGACGAGGTCGCCTGGCCCTATGTCGTGGCGAGCAGCGATGCGGGGCTGGTGCGCCGGTTCACCCAGCAATATCCCGCCGAGCCGACATCGGGCCGAAGCCGACCAGCGGCTCGCGACACTCGAAGCCGTCGCGGCGACCCCTGCCGCGGCGCCGCAGATCGCATCGACACCCAATCCGACGGTGGCGTCAGCCGGCAAGGCCGAGACCACGGCGGACGCGCCGAAGCCGGCCGTCCAAGTCGCCGACGTGTCGACCCCGGAACAGACCGCGGTAGCGCGCCAGTTCAACGGGGCCGCGCCGCAGGTCGAACAGGCCTGGTCGCTGATCAAGACGAGCGGCGATCCCGCCCTGTTGCGCCGGTTCACCGCCGAATTCCCGAGCCGCGACCGCAGGATCGTCTCGGCCGCGCTGAACGGCATCGGCTCGACCACTGGCGTGCTGCGCCAGCTCCACGCCGAGGAGATGCATGCCGTGCTCGCCGACTACGGCAAGTTCGTGCAGAACGCGCGCTACGGCGAGGTTTGGGTGCCCGGCGTAACACCGCCCGGCTGGCATCCCTACGAGCCATGCCACTGGGTCAAGACCCGGCAGTTCGACTGGTTCTATCTCGACCGCACGCCCTGGGGCGCCATCGTGCATCACTACGGCCGCTGGGCGCACGACGACCAACTCGGCTGGATCTGGGTACCCGGCGTCGATTTCAGCCCCGGCTGGGTGGTGTGGCAGACGACGGAGCAGGACGTCGGCTGGGCGCCGATGCCGCCTGCTGAAGATATGCGCCAAATCACCGCCGCACAGCTGGGCACAGCCGACTTCTGGACCTTCATGGCGCGCACGGACTTCATGCACGGCTGCGGCGCGACCGTGCCGGCCGGGCCGCTGCTGCGGACCGCCATTTTCGTCCGCGAGATCAGGCTCGTGGCGGGCATCCCGGTGTTCGTGCTGCCAGTGTTGCTGCCCGGCGATCCGGTCGACATCGAGGTCGCGTTCGACCCATGGCCGGCGTGGATGGTGGCCCAGGCGATGGTGAATTGGAATGCGGTGTGGGCCTTGGCCCCGGCCCTGTGCATGGCTCCGCCGCCGATCGCACCTGCCAAGCTGGCGCCACCACCACCAATCGCGCCGCCACCGCCGCCGGCCGCGCCGGCGAAAGCGCCCGCCAAGGGAAAGCATGTCCAGCCAAAGGCCGTGAAGCAGGCACCACCGCCGATCGCGCCGGTCGCTGCGGCCCCGCCCCGGCGTCGCGTACCGGTGTATCAGCCCGAGCCTGTGGCCGACGACCCGCCACCACGGCCCTATTACCCGCGACCGATCGTGCGGCCGATCTATCCCCTGGGGGGCTTCGGAGGCCTGGGCGGAGGCTTCGGTGGGTTCGGCGGGATGGGGGGCCGCAGTTACGGCGGGGGAGGCGGCTTCGGCACCTCGACAGGTCGCGGGCGATACTGACGACGTCATTCGCAGTCGCTCGACGGAGCTGGGCGTCGCCCATCAGGTGATCGCGACGATCTTGAGTTCCCGACCGGCGAGCATCGCGCTATCGCCGACCCTTTTGCCCAGCAGCGCCTGAGCAAGCGGCGAGACATAGGACACGGAGCCCTGCCTCGCGTCCGCTTCATCCTCGCCCGACGATGCGGAACGTCTGGCGCCGACCGTCGTCGCGGTCGAAGGTCACGGTGCTGCCGAACTGCACCGTCTGGCCATCGGGCGGGCGGTCGATCAGCTCGGCGGTGGCACGGCGGGCCCGAAAATATCGCAGGTCGCGAGCCGCTTGCGCCATAACGGTCCGGTCGCCGCGGATATCGCCGCTCGCCTGAGCCGCCGAGAACGCGGCCGAGGCCGCCGCCAGCGCCGCGTCGAGCGCTGCGAGGCCGGCGGGCGTGACCAGGTTACGATGCGACGAAACGGGCCGGTCCGGCAAGTGCGCCGCGGCGGCTTCGACGTCCTCTTCGCGCGTGAATGCAACGGCCATGGCGGTTCTTTGTTTTCGGGATTGCCAATTTGGGTCCGGGCTGCACGCCGGACAAGAGCGGCCGTTCAGGTTTGCCGAACTCCCGTGCGCCTGTGAAACAGCTTCTCACCTTCGTCTGGATGGAAGGACACCCCCCTCCCTTGTGGAGAGGGGAAGGGGGTGAGGGTGAACTGCGATCGTGGACTGTCTCGAGCACCTCTCGATGGCTGTGAAAACCTGCCAAGAACCGCAGCACAGGAATCCCGTCTTCTTATAGGGCAGTGCGCTGCATCAGCGGCCACACGCGGTGGCGCGCGACGACGAGGCGGCTCACCTCATCCCTCACCCCTGCCCCTCTCCACAAGGGAGAGGGGAGCTCGTGGGCAGCGTGAAGGCTGCTGGCCTTCACCCCAGGATTTCGACCTCTTTGGGTGTGAGGTCCGGTGCCTTGGCCGGGGGCTTCGGTGCGGTCGGGGGCTGCGCCTCTCCCGGCTCGAATGTCCGATGGCAATCCCGGAACCGGCGCGCCGCGATGCTCCTCCGAGGGCGCACCCGCTGCCGCAGGAGCGGGTTCCGAGGTTGCCGCTGACGCCTGCATCGGCTCCGGCTCCGGCTCCGCAGGTGGCGCGGCCTCGCCGTCCCACAGGACCTTGAAGGCGCCATTGTGCACGATGACCCGCGCTTCCTTCGGCGTCTCCTTGTTCAGCGCCCGGGTCAGGAATTCGCGCGACAGGGTCGGAAGCAGCGTGTTGGTGACGATGTTGTCGATCATCCGCCCGCCCGAGTCCGGATCGTTGCAGAGCGACACGATGTAGTCGACGACGGACTGGTCGTAAGACATCGCCGTCCCCTGGTTCTCCGCCATGCGCTTGACGATACGATCGAGCTGCAGGCGCGCGATGCCGCCGAGCATGGCCTCGGAAAGCGGGAAATAGGGGATCACCACAAGCCGGCCGATCAGCGCCGGCGGGAATACTTTCAGCAGTTCCGGGCGCAAGAGCTGGGCGATAGCCTCGGCATTGCCGGCGAACTGCGGATGCTGGCCCGCCTTCATGATCACGTCGGTGCCGACGTTGGAGGTGAGCAGGATCAGCGTGTTCTTGAAATCGATGCGGCGGCCGGTGCCGTCCTCCATCTGGCCCTTGTCGAAGACCTGGAAGAAGATCTCGTGCACGTCCGGATGGGCCTTCTCGACTTCGTCGAGCAGAATCACGCTGTAGGGCTTGCGGCGCACGGCTTCGGTGAGCCGCCCGCCTTCGCCGTAACCGACATAGCCGGGAGGCGCGCCCTTCAGCGTCGAGACGCTGTGCGCCTCCTGAAACTCCGACATGTTGATGGTGATCATGTTCTGCTCACCGCCGTAGAGGGCTTCGGCCAGGGCGAGCGCGGTCTCGGTCTTGCCGACGCCTGAGGGGCCGCAGAGCATGAAGACGCCGATCGGCTTGTTTGGATTGTCGAGGCGGGCGCGGTTGGTCTCGATCCGCTTGGCGATCATTTGGAGACCGTGCGCCTGGCCGACGACCCGCTTGTTCAGCGTGTCGGCGAGGTTCAGCACGGTCTGGATCTCGTCTTTCACCATGCGGCCGACCGGGATCCCGGTCCAATCTGACACGACGGAGGCCACGGCCTGCTCGTCGACATGCGGATAGATCATCCGGATTTCCGGATCGATCTCTTCGAGTTCAGCCGCCTTGGTCTTGAGCTGCTGGCGCGCCTCGTCAGTGCGCGTCTCGGGTTTTGCGATGGTATCGCGCAGGCCGTGGATTTCCTTGACGAGCGCCTGTTCGGAGCCCCACTCCGTCTCACGCTGCGCGAGCTTCCCCCGGATCTCGGCCAGTTCGGTCTCGATCGCGGCCAACCGCTCGGACGTGTCGGCGCCGAGCGACTCGTCGGCCATGAGCCCGTTCTTCTCGCGCTCCAGCGCGTCGATGGCGATCTGGGTGTCGTGCACGGCGGCGGGTCGCACAGTCTGGCTGATAGCGACGCGAGCCGAAGCCGTGTCGAGCAGGCTGACCGCCTTGTCGGGCAATTGGCGGGCCGGAATGTAGCGCTGCGACAGCGTCACGGCGGCCACGATGGCGGCGTCGGAGATGCGCACCTTGTGGTGTTTTTCCATCGGCCCGATCAGGCCACGCAGCATGTCGCAGCAGCGCTTCGTATCGGGCTCGTCGACCCCGATGGGCTGAAATCGGCGGGTCAGCGCCGGGTCCTTTTCGATGTGCTGACGGTATTCCGACCAGGTGGTGGCCGCGATGGTGCGGAGCGTGCCGCGCGCCAGCGCCGGTTTCAGCAGGTTCGCCGCGTCGCCGGTGCCGGCCTGCCCCCCTGCCCCGATCAGCGTATGTGCCTCGTCGATGAACAGGATAATCGGCTGCGGCGAGCTCTGCACCTCGTCGATGACCGAACGAAGCCGCTGCTCGAACTCGCCCTTCATGGACGCGCCGGCCTGCATGAGGCCGATATCCAGCGCGCAGAGCCGCACGCCACGAAGAGGCGGGGGCACGTCCTCGGAGGCGATGCGCTGGGCGAAACCTTCGACAACGGCCGTCTTGCCCACCCCGGCTTCGCCCGTGAGGATCGGATTGTTCTGCCGCCGGCGCATCAGCACGTCGATGACCTGGCGAATTTCTTCGTCGCGACCGAGCACCGGGTCCATCTCGCCGGATTTGGCTTTGGCGGTGAGGTCCTGCGAGAAGCGGTCGAGGGGGGTGGTCCCCTTTGCGCCCGGTGCGGCTGGCCCGGTGCCGCCCGCCTCTGCGGCCCGCAATCCGGAATTGTCGATCGGCCGGAGGCTTTCTTCTTCCGAGCCGGCCCAGATCTTGGAGCTCTCGTTCGCCAGCGTGTCGACCGAAACCTTGCTCCATTCGCGCGACACGGCCACGAAGGCGCGCTGCAACTCGAGCGATTTCAGGGCGCCAACGAGGACGTGGCCGGTGCGGATCTGCGTCTCGCCGAACATCAGCGTGGCGTAATGCCAGGAGCGATCGAGAAGGTCGACGAGCGTGTTGGAGACGCCCGGCAGCTCCGTCTCGTTCTTGCGGAACCCTTCGATCACCTTCGCGGTGTCGGCCAGCAGTTTGGCCCGATCAAGCTTGAAGAGATCGGCCGTGAGATCGAGATCGGTGCGGGGTTTCTGCAGCAGATGAAACAGCCAGTGCGCCAACTCGACATTGCGGTTGCCGGCGGCCTTGGCTTGCCGAAGCGCCTGGAAGAAGGCGTCGTAGCCGATCCGGTTCAGCTTGCCTGTGACGGATTCGAGGCTGATATCGGCCATCGTGCGTCTACCGCGGTCTCCCCTTACCTGCGTGGTCGAAACGCGGCGTTCTCTCGCGGAGTGCCGACTGGTCGCAGCCATTGCTCATCCGTCTCGTCGCGATCCATGCGAGACCGCTCGCTCGCTCAACGAAGCGCGCTTGCGTTTCGCGCTTGTGGCGCATCTGCTCGGCGGGATGGAACCGGGCGTCGCAGCGCCATTCGTCGTTGCTGGCCCAATTGGGCGCGACCCAACTCGTCCAGCCGAGCTGGCCGAAGCTGCCGAGCTTCATCGGCACGACCTCGGAGGCCTTGAGCGCCAGTTCCACGTCCCAGTCGAGCGCCTCGCCAAGATAGAAGAACACAAGATCGGCCAGCGGCTCACAGCGTATCGCCGGTCGGCAGGAACCGCATATACTGCTGCAGATCGGCAGCATAGATCCGCAGCCGGAACTTGTCTTCCACCTGAAAACAAGCCGCGCCCAGGATGACGTTCTCGCCGAGCGACGCGTTGATGCCGCCGACCCGGGTCTGCTCGCTCGGATCGAGAACCAGGCGCACGCCCACGAACTCTTCGATCTCCGCCTCGACGCCGAACAGGCCGCGCACCATGGCATTCAGACGCGAGGCGCTTTTGGCCTGCGGCGCCGCCAATCCGGCGAAGCGCAGCTTGCCCTCGTCCGGCACGGTATCGAGCCCGAGAAAGGGTGTCGAACCAAGGCCGGCCATCGACCCGATGTAGGTGATGAACCGGTCGGCATCCGGACGATCGTGCTGAGCGATGGGACGCGAATCGGCCCATGCGCGGAAGAACAATTGCAAGAAACGATGATTGACGAGATCGAGGAAGCGCGGGAATCCGTCTTCCAGCATCAAGTGCCAACCGAGCGCCTCCTCGGTTGTCGCCAGCGGCAGCGCGCCTTGGGGGCCCATGAGCCCCAGGAACTTGGTCATGATGCGCAAGCGGCCGTCGGGCAGCTTCTCGACCTTGCTCAGGTTCGAGGCCGGAAAGTCCAGGAACGGGTCCTGGCCGAGGAGCGCGATCTCCTCCGCGCCCGAAGCCGCATTGCCGATGCGCGGCTTGTCGGGCCGGGTGCGCTCGAGGCGGCGCATCGTGCCAGGAAATCGAAGCGGTAGGGCTCCGCCTGCATCGCCTCGAGGTCGCTCATAGCGGCCCCCGGTCACCCATGCGAACCGGCCAACGCATGATCTCACCGCGTTCCACGGTCCGGATGACTGTCTGCGTATAACTGTTGATCGCCGCGTATTCCTTGAAGAAGCGGTCAAGCACGGCGCCGAGCAGGAATGCGCCGTGGCCCTCGAAGGCGCGCTCGTCGAGCGTGACCGTCACCTCGATGCCCCGCGCCGCGCCGACCCCGCCCGGGCGACGGACGCGACGCACCACCGGCCGGCTGTCGACGCTGCGGATGCCGCGAATGCGCTTCTCCGCGGTGCTGTCGCCAAGGTCGGCGAACATGGTCATCACCTCCTTGAGCGCGCGCCCGTCGCGCCCGCTGCCCCGCTCGACGAGGCCCAGATGGTTGAGCGCCAGCATGTTGACGAGGCGCCAGGTCACGACGCCCGTATGCGCGACCTCGCTCCGGCTGCGCAGGTGCGCGACGACCGGTTCCTTGGGCCGCGTCGGGCCGTCGGCCGTCACGACCCGGAGATCGGTGTTGTCGAGCAACTGGAAATCGGCGAGCCCAGTGCCGACCGGGATATGCTCGGGCAGGTGGCGATTCGAGCAGAGAGCCCGCAAGCTGAGTTCCGTCACCACGCTTTCGCAGTCGACACCGGCGGGCTCGACCAGCGACAGAAAGACGTCTGTTCCCATGTAATCCGACGAAGCGCCGAAGCGCTTCTCGTCAGCCGTCTGGCGGCGCGGCAGACGACGCGTCGTGTAGAACAGGTTGTTCGAAAACGCTTTGCCTTCGCCGGTCACCGCGTAGAGCGGGCGGCACGCGGATCTTGGTCTTGCCCCCGGGATAATGGGCAAAAACGTCGACGATCTGCTGGGGCTCGTAGTCGAGCGAGCGGCTCCGGTCCGGAACGACATGGTATTCGTGCTGGTTTGGCTTCACCTGGATGCGGTCGGCGTCCATCGTGAACAGGTTGATCGCCGGCGCGGCGTAGAGCGCGAAGCGATCGGCCCGACGGCCGCCGGCAGCCGCGGATTGACGGCATTGAAGGTGAAGATCAGGTCGAAGGACTTGGCCTTGAGCGTGCGCAGGATTCGGTCGAGATTGATCAACCGAAACCCAAGAAACTTGCGCGGGAACATGAAATATTCCCGCACGAGGTCGAAGCCGTGGAAGACGCGCTTGTCGTTCGGCAGCAGCGCCTCGTCCTCGTCGAAGCCGATCTGCAGCAGCGACTCGACCGGCAGGCGCGGCACCGGGCGTACGGTGTCGCCGAAGGCGTCAGTCGAGCGGACGTAGATGCCGACGCAATTGGCGAAGAGCTGCTCGTAGAGCGCGACCGCATCGCCACATCGCCCAGGAGCGACACCGGCAGCTCGGTGATCCGTACGCCGGCGACAAGCTTGTCCGGCTGCTTGAAGGCATCGAGGTCGCTGACCTCGTCGCCGAGTTCGGCGGCCGACTGCGGCAGGTCAGCTGCAGCCGCAGCCCGGCCTGCACGTCGGAGCCCAGATCGAGCGCCGAGCGCCTGCATCGGCGCCGAGGCGGGGAAGTACTCGGCCTGCACGATAGTCGAACGGCCAAAGCGTGATGCCGGAGGTGAGCCGGTAGCGGCATGGCACCTGCCGCTCGCGCTCACGGTAGAGCGCGTCGAGATAGGCGCCGCGGGGGATGCGACCAGCCTTCGCGCAGCGCGGGATCGCCAAAGGGCGGCATCACGCGCGCCAGCATCGCGCATGGCGTCGGCGCAAGGTAGTTGGGGACGAGTTGCTCGAGCAGGTTGTTGGTGAATTCGGGGAATTCGTGCTTGAGCTTGAGCTGCACGCGCGCAGCCAGATAGGCCGCTCCCTCGAGCAGCCCCAGGATCATATTGTCCGGGCCGCTCCTCGATGAGACCGCCCAGCCGGCCGGCGATGCCGGGATAATCGGCCGCGAAATCCTTGGCCTGCTCCTTGAGAAGGCCAAGCTCCTGATTGAACAGACCAAGGAACTCGCGATCCATCCGCCGTCAGAGCCGATTGACGACGACTTTGCCGCTGTCGAGTTCGACCTCCGCCGTGAATTCGACCGGGATGTCGACCGGCTTGCACGAGAGATCGGCGCGGATCACGTAGCGCAGCTTCAACGCGGCTGCGTCTGTGAGCTTGTCGCGATCGACTCGGATGGTTCCGGGCATGAGCCGCGGCTCGTAGGCCCGCAGAACCGTCTCGATCTCCCGCTCGATGGCGCGGTCATTGCGCTGAAGCTCGTCCAAGGAACGGTGCGCCACGTCGGGCAGCCCGAAGTTGACGACCGAGCGGCGGACATTCTCGAACGCTTCCACTTCCTTGTCTGACGAACTCGAGCGCGATGGTGTTGAGCAGAAGCTCCAGATCGCGCCACACTTCCCGCCGGAGCACAATCTCGGTGACCGACGCCTGCGGCGCATTGCGACGACCCGGGACGACCGCCTCGCCCTGCTTCTTTTCTTCAGGGCGCTTGTCGCGTTTCCCGCTTTGTCGTGGGCATCGCGAAAGGCCCACATGATTGGTGGGCTGAGCCGATGGGTTGGGTGTCAGCCTAGCCATCGGTCTCGACCGTCTGTTTCGGCGCGGGAGCCATTGGACCCACGCCACCGGATGAATCGCGGCGCGACGCTCTCCATAGTCGCGCCGCGCCGTCACCAGCCTCATTCGCTCTTGTTCTTGGCGATGTCCCAGGTCATCTCCGGAGCCGCACCCTTCGACCCATCCTTGTTCTGCTGGGTGTACGTGGTCTTCACCTTGCGGAAGTTCAGGGTGATGTTTTCGGTCAGCCGATCCTCGCCGCCCGAACCGCCGGTCTGAACGCTGGTGACCATCAGCTCTTCGAACTCGAGCTTGAGGTATTCCAGCGGGTTTTCACCGGCCTTGCGGCAGATCAGCATGCCATTCGCGATGTGCTTGCCGTTGGCGCAGAACAGATGAAGCGTCGGCGAAGACACGTCGAGATATTTGGTCAGCGAGATGTCCTGAACCGAGACCTTGCCCGAACCGGCGCCGCCGCCCATGTGGACGGAGCCCGACTGGGAAAGGCCCCAGGACCAGGACAGGACGTCGATCTGGTCGGTATATGCGGCATCCTGGGATTCGCCCTTGACGCCGTCGAGTTTCAGAAAGTGGTCGATAGCCATAACAGCCTCTCGAAGTTGTAGAACCAAGACGTCTTCTTAACGTCGAAGCTATTCAAGCATCGCTTTATTTCAGTTCAGCGTCGCAGATGATGCTTCTCGCGTCGCTGAACCGGACTTACGTTATTTGGCCAGCAGGTTGTCCGGAACCTTCGAGACCAGGCTCAGACCGACATCCATGCCTTCGAGCTGGAAGTGCGGCCGAAGGAAGAAGCGGCCGTGTAGTAGCCAGGATTTTCCTCGATCGGCAGCGACCTCGACCTTGGCCGCGGCCAGCGGCTTGCGCGCCTTGGTGGCCTCGGTCGAGTTGATGGGATCACCGTCGACATATTCGTTGATCCACTCCTGCAGCCACCGTCAGCTGCGGCGCCTCCTTGTAGCTGCCCACCTTGTCGCGGATCATCACCTTCAGGTAATGCGCGAAACGGCAGACCGCGAACATATAGGGCAGCCGCGCCGACAGGTTGTCGGAGGCGGTCGCCTCGACGCCGTCCTTGCCCTCGAACTTGCGCGGCTTGAAGACCGACTGGGCGCCGATGAAGGCGGCCTTGTCGGTGTTCTTGCGGTGGATGATCGGGATGAGCCCGGCCTTGGCCAGCTCGTGCTCGCGCCGATCGCTGATGGCGATCTCGGTCGGGCATTTCAGATCGACGCCGCCATCGTCGGTCGGGAAGGTATGCGACGGGCAGGTTCAGCACCTCGCCGCCCGACTGCACGCCGCGGATGCGCGTGCACCAGCCGTATTCCTTGTAGGCGCGGTTGATGTTCACCGCCATGGCATAGGCGGCGTTCATCCAGGCGTATTTCTTGCCCGTATGCGCGTCGGTGTCCTCCTCGAAGGCGAACTCCTCGACCGGATCGGTCTTGGCGCCATAAGGCAGGCGGGCCAGCACGCGCGGCATGCACAGGCCGATGTAGCGCGAATCGAGCTGATCGCGCAGGCCCTTCCAGCCGGCATATTCGGGCGTGTCGAAGAGCTTGCCGAGATCGCGCGGATTGGACAGCTCGGTCCAGCTGTCCATGCCCATCAGAGTCGGGGCTGGCGGCGCTGAAGAACGGGATGTGGGCGGCCGCCGCAATCTTGCTGAGATGTCCCGCAGCAGCTGCACGTCCGTCGGCAGGTGGCTGAACTCGTAATCGCCGATCAGGCAGCCGTAGGGCTGGCCGCCGAGAACGCCGTATTCCTGCTCGTAGAGGGCCTTGAACAGCGGGCTCTGGTCCCATTTCGCGCCCGGGATAGCTGTTCCTGCAGGTTGCGCGAGATCTCCTTCTTGGAGACGTTCAGAACCTTGATCTTGAGCTCCGCATCCGTCTCGGAATTGTAGACCAGGTAGTGCAGGCCGCGCCACGCGCTCTCGATCTGCTGGAATTCGGGCGCGTGCAGGATCTCGTTCATCTGCGCGGTCAGTTTCTTGTCGATCCGCGCGATCATCTCCTCGATCGTGTCGAGCACGTCGTTCTTGACGACGCTCGAGTCGGTGAGCGCCTGTTCGACGAGCGTCGAGATGGCGTTGTCGACCTCGACGCGAGCCCGCTCGGTCCGCGGCTTGAAGCTCTGCCGCAGGACGGAGGCGAATTCGTCGGCTTCGGTCGTGACGCCCGGAGCGACCGTCTCCAGATTTTGCGCTTCTACAGCCATGACGTCGTCCCGCTCGTCCTTAGTCTGTCTTGCTCGTCGGTCGTCGGTGCCCGGCTCCTGCGCCGCCGGCATCCGCTCCTTGACGGCGGCCATCAGACTCGGATCGCTGCAACAGTTTGCGAAGCTCCTTTTCGGCCTGCGCCTTGCCGTCCATGTAGCGCTGGAGATTGGCAAGCTGCTCGCGCGCCTGCAGGAGCTTGGCGAGCGCCGGAACTTGCCGCGCGATGGCGGCCGGGCTGAAATCTTCCATCTTTCTGAACTTCAGCTGCACCGACAGCTTTTCGTTTTCTTCTTCGCCCAAAGTATTGGGAACGTGGAATGAGACGCCGGGCTGGATCGCGTCCATCCGCTTGTCGAAATTGTCCATGTCGATGTCGAGGAACTTGCGCTCGGCCGAGCTCCGGCTTTCTCCACGCCGGGCGTATTGCCCGACAGGTCGGCCATGACGCCCATGACGAAAGGCAATTCGACCTTCTGCTCGGCGTCGTATGGGTCCTGATAGGTGATGTGGACGCGCGGCGGCCTGTTGCGACCGATGAATTTCTGCCCGCTATCAGAAGGCATGACGATCCCCCAAAGCACAAGGAAATGAATTCAGGAATATTTTGAAGCTATGTTGCGGCGCGGATTGAAGACGAAAATCCGCATTCCGTCAATTCGCCCGAAGGCGACCATCAGGGGCGGGCTCGGGTCCGTCTTTCGCTCGGTTGCAGCCCTTGAAACGCCGCCGGTCATGAGTTTGCCGGCGCGCAGCATGGGCCGGCGCGCAGACTCTTGCGCCCATTAAGATGTCGTTTACCCCAACGTGCTTAATTCCGGCGTCGTCACAACTGTTGGTCTCTGATGTCAGCCCTTCTCAGCGAGACAGACAGGCGAATCGGCGCCCGCATTCGCGCGGCCCGCATGGCCCTCGGTCTCAGCCAGAGCTCGATTGGCGACGCTCTCAATCTGACCTATCAGCAGGTCCAGAAATACGAGCGAGGCACCAATCGTCTCAGCGTCGGCACCCTGCAGCGCATCGCCGAGAAACTCGGCCTGCCAGCCAGCGTGTTCCTCGATCCGGAACACCGCGATTCGGAGGACGGCCGCACCTATCCTGGGCTGAACGCCCTTGCGGTCAACGACGTCCGGTCGTCCCTCCTGCGCCTTGCCGAGAGCCTCGGCGCGGCGCCTCCTCCGGCCACAGAAGCGCCGGAACAGGCGACCGCGAACGTGCATCGCTTGCCGGCCCGCAAACGGGCACGGCAGGACCGTGCCCGCGCGTGGCAGAAGTACCGCTAAGCGTCCAATCCTTCGATCCGGCGAGGGCGAAGCCCTCCATCGCTAAACCAGTCGCTGCGCCTTCCCCTCGATCGGGGCCGCGGCTAACCGGCCTTCCCGCGCCTCCCTGAGCGCCCGGTTGGCGAGACCATCGACTCGTTCGTTGTGCTCGTCGCCCGCGTGCCCGCGGACCCATCGGACCGAAACCCTGCGGGAATCGGCCAGCGCGAAGAGCTTCTGCCAGAGATGCTGATTTGCGACCGGGTCGCCTTTGGCGTTGCGGAAGCCTTTGCGCTCCCAGCCCTTGCGCCACTCGCTCAGCCCCTTGAGCACATACTGGCTGTCGGACACGAGCTCGACCGGGGCGCCCTGTGGCGTGCGGGTGAGCCCTTCGATCGCGGCGGTCAGCTCGGCGATCTGATTGGTGCCATGCCCGATGAAACCCCAGAATTCCTGGCCGTGCGCCTGCCCCGGCGGGATGAGATAGAGGCCCCAGGCGGCCGGCCCAGGATTGCTCGGCGCGCAGGCGCCGTCCGTATAGGCGATCCAGACCATCTCAGTCCTACTTGTCGACGCCGTAGACCCGGGCATCGCTCACCGTGCGGTGAAACCGCAGCCGGTCGAGATATTCGCGCGGGTCCTTCGGGCGAACCAGGGCACCCGGCGGCACGTTCAGCCAGTCGACGAGCCGCGTCAGCATGAAGCGCAGGGCCGAGCCCCGCGCCAGAATCGGCAGGGCTCGCTCCTCCTCGGGAAGGAGCGGGCGCACGGCGGTATAGCCCGCGACAGTGCCCGGCTGCGGTCGGGATCGAACCGGCCGCCGGCATCGAAGCACCAGGCATTGATGCAGATGGAAAGATCATAGGCGAACGCATCCGTGCAGGCGAAATAGAAGTCGATCAGCCCCGAGAGAACGTCGCCGCAAGAAGAAGACGTTGTCGGGAAACAGATCGGCGTGGATGACGCCGCTCGGCAGGCGATCGGGCCACGCCTGCTGCAGCGCCTCGAGTTCGGCCCGCGTTTCGGCCGCAAGGCCTGGCGCGACGCAGTCGGCCCGCATCTCCGCCTGCGCAAAGAGCGCCGGCCAGGCGTTGACCGACAGCGCATTGGGGCGCCGCATCGGGAAATCTGCGCCGTCCTCATGCAGCCGGGCCAATGCTCGGCCGAGAGCATGGCAGTGCTCGCGCCCCGGCTGTTTGATCCAGAGCCCATCGAGGAAGGTGACGATTGCGGCGGGCCGTCCAGCCAGACGGCCGAGCGGCTCGGCCCTCGCGATCGGCGACCGGCTGCGGGACAGTTCAACCCCTTGGCCGACAGATGCGCCGAGCAGCGCCAGGAAGAACGGCAGGTCCGCCTCGGCGACGCGTTTTTCGTAGAGCGTCAGAATGAAGAAGCCGCGCTCCGTGTGCAGCAGGAAATTCGAATTCTCGACGCCCTCGGCAATGCCTTTGAAGGACAACAGGCTGCCCAGATCGTAGGCGCTCAGGAAGGCGTGCAGCGCCTCGTCGGAAACGTCGGTGTAGACCGCCATGCTCGCGTCAGCTCGAGGCGCCGTGGCGCGGAACGTCCGTTCGTGTTAGCGACGGCCTCTCCCGTCCGGTCAATTCGCGCGCTCCGCTTGTCCATCCCGCCCTCCTCCGGATCGCTCTGGATCGTCTTCACCCTGATCGCCGCGGCGGCGCAGACGTTCCGCAATGCGATGCAGCGCGGACTCATCGCGCTCGCTCGGAACCGTGGGCGCGACCCACATCCGTTTCATCTTCGGCCTGCCCTTCGCGGTGCTGTTCCTGGTCGGGGTGCGGGTCGCGGCCGGCACGCCCGCTCCCCTGCCCGGCGCACCGTGCCGCTGCTCTGGACCGCCTTCGGCGCGGCGGCGCAGTTCATCGCCACGGCGCTGATGCTCGCGACGATGCGGGACCGCTCGTTCGTGGTTGCGACGGCCTTCATCAAGACCGAGCCGGTGCAGGTCGCGCGTCTTCGCCCTGCTGTTTCTGGGCGAGCATCCGTCGGCCGCTGGCCCTCGCGCGCCATCGTGATAGCGACGCTCGGCGTGATTCTCGCCTCATGGCCGGCGCGACGCCGCGACGACGCCGGCCTCGTCCTGGCGGACCGCCGTCACCGGCATCGTGGCTGGCGGCTTCTTCGCCCTGTCGGCGGTCGGCTATCGCGGCGCCATCGTCGCTCTGCCCGAACCGTCCTTCGTCGATCGCCGCCACGACGATCCTGGTCGCGAGCCTCGCCATCCACACGGCCGTGCTGGCGAGCTACCTCGTCCTGCGCGACCGCCCGACGATGATGGCCATCCTTCGCCTCTGGCGCCCGTCGCTGTTCGCGGGCTTCCTGGGCGCGCTCGCGTCGCAGTTCTGGTTCCTGGCCTTCTCGCTGGCCGATGCGGCCTCTGTGCGGACGCTCGGGCTCGTCGAGATGCTGTTCGCCGGCCTCGTGTCGCGCCGGCTGCTGCAGCAGGCGACGCCGGCTCGCGAATTGGCCGGCATGGCGCTGATCGTCGCCGGTGTGCTGATCCTGGTGCGTGGCTAAGCAGCCAGCGGGACCCGGTCAGACCAGCGCTGCCGCCTGTCCCAGCTCCTGCGCCGGGCGAAGCTCGCGCGGCAACGGGAAGAACATGTTCTCCTGACACGGTCGCCACGGTCTCGACCTCGATCGCATAGCGCTCCGCGAAGGCGTCGATGATCTCCTCGACCAGCACCTCGGGCGCCGAGGCGCCGGCGGTGATGCCGATGGTGCGGATGTTGCCGAGCGGCGCCCAATCGATGTCGCTGGCGCGCAGCACGAGCTGGCTGTTCTTGCAGCCCTCCCGCTCGCTCGACCTCCTTCAGGCGCTGCGAGTTCGACGAATTGGCCGAGCCCGACCACAAGCAGCGCGTCCACCTTGTGGGCGATCTGCTTCACCGCCTCCTGCCGATTGGTGGTGGCGTAGCAGATGTCTTCCTTGTGCGGGCTGACGATATTGGGGAAGCGCGCCTTGAGGGCGTCGACGATGCCCTGCGTGTCGTCGACCGACAGCGTCGTCTGGGTGACGAAGGCAAGCGGTTCCTGCCGCAGGACACGCCCTTGCTCATCGGCGAGCCGGTTCACGTCGTCGATGTTCTCGACCAGGATCACGGCGCCCGACGGCAACTGGCCGAGCGTGCCCACGACCTCCGGATGCCCGGCGTGGCCGACGAGGATGACGCGATGTCCGCGGCGATAATGCAGTTCCGCCTCGCGGTGGACCTTGGTGACCAGCGGACAGGTCGCATCGATGGCGAACATCTTCCGTTCGGCCGCCTCGGCGGGCACCGATTTCGGCACGCCATGCGCGGAGAAGATGACGGGCGCGTCGGTGTCCGGGATTTCGTCGAGTTCCTCGACGAAGATCGCGCCCTTCTTCTTCAGGCTCTCGACCACGTATTTGTTGTGCACGATCTCGTGCCGGACATAGACGGGCGGCCCGTAGATCGTCAGCGCCCTCTCGACGGCGTCGATCGCGCGGATCACGCCGGCGCAGAATCCGCGCGGCGCGCACAAGCAGGATATGCAGCGGCGGTTTGGTCATCATCGGCACCTTGATGGGTTCGGAGCTCGTTTTGCGGGAAGGGCAACGACGGGTCAAGTTTACCCTTGGGATCGGCGCCATGGCGAGGCGCGCGGCAGGTCCACAGCGAAGGCAGTGGGAATGGATCGTCTGCTTTGTATGGGTGAATCTGGCAACGCCTACAAGGTGGCGTTGATGCTGACACTCTGCGAGATCCCGTGGGAACCTGTCCCGTCGACTTCTTCAGCGGGTGCCACGCGGGCGGAGCGCTTTTCGCGATTCGGTCAATGAGCTCGGCGAAGTTCCGGTGCTGGAACGCAATGGCGAGCGCCTCAGCCAGTCCGGCGTGATCCTCGACCGGCTCGCCCGTGAAACCGGCCGTTTTTTGCCTCGTTCAGAACCGGCCCACGAGGAATGTTGGCGCTGGATCCTGTTCGACAACCACAAATTCACCGCCGAACATGGCGACCTATCGCTTCTTGCGCTGCTTTGCCCCGAACCCGGTCGATCCGGCCGTCTTGGCTTTCATGCGCGGCCGCGTCAGCGCCGGCTACGCGGATCGGTGAGAAACACCTTCCGTCGCGCACTTCGTTCTCGGCAATGAGCCCACGATAGCCGACCTATCGATGGCGGGCTATATCTTCTTCCCCGGAAGAGGAGACGGGCTTCGATCTGACCGTGGAATTTCCGGCGCTCTGGATGCCTGGCGGAAACGGGTCGCTGCAGTTGCCCGAACTGGCGCGGGCCTTACGATCTGATGCCGCGGGCGTGGCCCGGCCCGAACCGGCTTGATCAAATGGTGAGGACTTCGAAGTGTTCGGCCCGCTCTGAGAGCGGGCCGATGCAGTGATCACATGGTCTTCTTCATCGTCGCCTTTTTGGACATGTGCTTCTTGTGCATCTTCTTCTTCATCGGCTTGGCCATGGCGTCGGTGCCGGCGTCAGGTGCGGCAGCAGCCGGTGCGGCTGGCGGCCGGAGCGGCCGGCGTCGGCGTTAGGGTCGGTTTGCGCATAGGCCGCGCCGAGGCCCAGAAGCGAGACTGCACAAGCGAGCACCAGAGTTTTCTTCACGGAAGTCATGGAAGTCTCCCAATTAAACGCCGCCCCCCAACAATCCCAATGGCATGCGCCTCGATCTGACGTGCGGCGGCAGGGGTTGGAACGCGTGCTGGAGAAGTTTGTTGCCGCGAGCATGAACCGAATGTGAACCATCGTCGCGGCCGACGCACCGTTGCCAGTGCGGGCACGGACGCCTATGCAGGTCCGCCGAAAGGCTGACCTTCGGCCCGAGCGGCAGGGTTCCAGCGGAGTGAACGTGAAGCATGGCGCGCGACGTCACCGACATGACGCCGATCGGATCCCGCGACGAACTCGTCCGCTGGTTTGAGCAAGGGCAGAAGCCGCGCGACGCGTTTCGCGTCGGCACCGAGCACGAGAAGGTGCCGTTCTATCGCGACGGCCATGGCCGGTTCCCTATCGCGCTGAGCAGCCCGATCTTGGCGGCATCGCCGATCTGCTCGAGCGGCTTGCGGACGCGGACGGGCTGGGACCCCATCGTCGAGAACGGAAACACGATCGGTCTGCTGGACCCGGTGAAGGGGGGCGCCATCTCGCTCGAGCCGGGCGGGCAGTTCGAGTTGTCCGGGGCGCCGCTCGTGACCCTTCACGAAACGGCGGAGGAGTTGGCGACGCATTTGCAGGCCGTGAAGGCGGTCGCCGACCCGCTGGGAATCGGGTTTCTGACGCTGGGCATGTCGCCGAAATGGACGCTGGCGGAAACCCCGTCATGCCCAAGGGCCGTTACCGGATCATGGCCAATTACATGCCCAAGGTCGGTACCCGCGGGCTCGACATGATGTTTCGCACCGCCACCGTGCAGGCCAATCTCGACTTCGCCGACGAGGCCGACATGGTCCGCAAGCTGCGGGTGAGCGTGGCCCTGCAGCCTGTCGCGGCGGCGCTCTGTTCGCCAACTCGCCGTTCACCGACGGCAAGCCGAACGGGTTCCTGTCTGCGCGTTCGGAGATCTGGCGCGACACCGACAACGCGCGCGCCGGCATGCTGCCCTTCGCCTTCGAAGACGGCTTCGGCTTCGAGCGCTACGTCGACTACGCGCTCGACGTTCCGATGTATTTCGTGAAGCGCGGCGACCACTACCACGACGTCGCGGGCTCGAGCTTTCGAGACCTCCTGGCCGGCAAGCTGCCGGCGCTGCCGGGCGAGCGAGCCACGCTGTCCGACTGGGCCAATCATCTGTCGACGATCTTCCCTGAGGTGCGGCTGAAGCGCTATCTGGAGATGCGTGGCGAAGATGTCGGCCCGCCCGCGATGATCGTCGCGCTGTCGGCCCTTTTCGTCGGGCCTGCTTTATGACACGGTCTCGCTCGATGCCGCATGGGATCTGGTCAAGAACTGGACGGCAGCGCAACGCCAAGCCCTGCGCGATGCGGTTCCGCGCGAGGGCTTCGGAGCGACCATCGGCGGCCGGTCGGTGCGCCATGCTGGCCCGCGACGTGATCGCGATGGCGGCGGCCGGCCTCGCCGCACGGAACTGTCGGGATGACGCCGGCCAGGACGAGCGCCGGTACCTGGCGCCCCTCGAGGCGATTGTCTCGGACGGGCGCACGCAGGCAGAGATCTTGCTCGCGCTCTACGAGGATCAGTGGCGGGGCGAGATCGATCCTATCTTTACGGCCTGTACCTTCTGAGAGTGCTGGCCCGAATCGGCATGCGGGCCTCGGCCTGCCACGCGTGGCGAACGGACCACCCTAAGGAGTTGCAAGTTCAATAGCGCCGAGTACGAAGAGGGGGACGGGTTGGCAAGTCGGTTCCATGTCGCCGCACACTGAGGAGAACGCCATGGTGGTCCTATCGGATCGGGACACCTTGGCCTTGGGCACCTCACCAGAATACGCAGCCTGGCTCGGGAGGGACGTCGCAGGCGTTGTGGGACACAATTGCCGCGAATGGTGCCATCCGGATCACTGGGAGCAGTGCCTCCGGCTCCATCAAGAAGCCATCGATCAGGGCGCGACGCGGTCGCTGCTCCGCCAGAACGTGCGCCCGGACGGAGAGCTGGTCACCGGATTGCTGATCATCCGTCCGGTTCGCACGATCCGGGGCCGGTTCCTGGCGTTTTCCGCGAGCCGCATCGTGTCGGTCAAAGCGGAGAGCCTCAAGCCGCCACGCCCGAAGGCCTATGAGATCGCCGCATATGCCGAGGAGATGGCGAAAACGCTGGCCGATATGGTTGGACGGGCTGGGCTTCCGCGCCTTCAGGAGAGCTTCGAACTCGTCGCAGGCGAGGCAGGTGAATTGGCTGCGCGTCTGACCCGCGGCCTCAACTGAACCGCCCAAATCAGGTGCTCGACCGGCCGCACACCCAATCCGACAGCCGGAGATATGAGCGGTCGCCCGGCTTCGCGCGGCGGCCGACTACCAGTAGAAGTTGACGCGGCCAACGATCAGATCGCTGTCGATCTTGGCACCCTTGCCGACCGAGAAGGCGGCAGGATCGGCGTGGGCATGCACGTAGTCAGCCATGAAGCGCAGGTTTCGGTCGGGATACCAGTTCAGGCCGGCTGTAAAATCCTCCTCCGTTCCGCCAAGCGTGTTCTTCGAGTTGAGATCGAGGGCGCTGAACCGGCCGGCAACTTCCCACACACCCCAGCCGCCCTTCGAGACCCGCTGCGAGTCTTCGACCTGCACGCCCTGAAGCACCGCGAAATCTGCACCATAGGGGGTTGCGAGCCGATACGGCCGACCCTTGCCATTGATCACCCAGGCGCCCTCGATGTAGCCACCTTGAAATTCGCGATCGCGCTGACCGTTGATGCCCCCCACGCTGACGTAGTTGTATTCGGCCTGCACACGCCAGGACCCGAACTGGTAGAGTGCTTCCGCCCCAAACCGCTTCACATCGTCAATGTTCTTCAGTGTCCCGGTCGTGACGAGGGCGCGGGTGAAGAGGTAGTCCTCCGGCTTGCTGCTGAACGACTGCGTCAATCCGTTCTGGTCGAGCGAGCGGTAGGACCCCGCAAGGCCGAAATGCAGCACCTGGTTGTCGTTCAGGATCGGCGCGTAGGTGACGCGCGCGGTTCCGGCGATGCCGTTCGTGTCGGGACCGAAGTTGGCATTGGCACCATAGACGCCGCCCGCCGCTGTCCACCTGTCGCCTGACGCTCCGACGGATCCACCGAAGCTGCGTCCAGGCGCGAAGGTATCGATCAACGAACGCTCGGTGAAGGTGGTGGTGTTGTCGCTCTGGAGCTGGTTGAGGTTGAACGGCTCCTTGAAGTTGCCGATCGTGAACACGAACGGGTTGAAACCGTGGTAGGCGACCACTGCATCGACGATCGGACGCACGGCATCGTTGAAGTCGTACTGGAACGCCGCCTCTATCCCACCCGCGAGCGAGAGATAGCTTTCGAAATACGTTCTGCGTCCATCAAGATTGTCGACGACGCCTGGCCGGAACCGCCGCGGCGAAACCGAGGCTGTGCTGAAATCTTCCTGGAACCGGCCCCCGATCCTGAACTTCACGCCGTCGTCAGCCGTGTTCAGCGAAATGCCCTTTGTGTCGATCGCAAACTTGCCGCCTCCGTCCAGGCCCGTAAAGAAAGGCGGCACGAAGGGGAGCGCGCCGGCCGTCGGCGCGTTGTTCTTGGCGTTGGTCACCTGGCCCTGCTGTGATTCCGGCGGGCTGGCCGGCCCGTTCGCCCGGGTTACTGTCGGGTGGCGCCTTATCTTGGCCGAGGCGCCAGCTCCCAAATCCTGAGCCACCGCCGTTCCAAGGCTGAAGCTCGTGGCGAGGACGAGCGAAATCCCCGCGACTCCAACCGAACGGCTCGCCGAACCCGAGGCGTTGTCGGCCTGATCCCACGCAATTCTACGAGTTCGGCCAAAAAAGAACGACATGAAAAACCCCTCGCCGCAGCGCACGACTGAATCTAAACAATTTTGGTAGATTAAAGTAGAGCTTAAGCTGCTTCGAGAGCGGCGAGTTGCGAGTTGTTGCGCCGCAGCAACACTCAACGTTCCGGCAAATCAACGCCTATGAGGGCGCCGGCATTGAGGCACACCCTGAACACTCGTTATATCTCTATGGATATAGCGAATCAGCCATGGTGTAAACCGTTCAGGGCGCTACCGGCGAGACAATTCGAAAGCGGATTGACCGACTTCCGCACGACCGTGAAGCTTCTTCGGCCCCGGACGCGTTGACTCAGCATCCGGCTAACGGGTTGATGAACATTCGTATTGACATCGGAACAAATGTTCATCACAGTATTCGCTGTATTTGGAGGAACCGATGATCGGCGCGGTGGGATTAGCGGCGGAATTGGCTGAACGAGCCAAGGAGAAAGGTCCGATCACGGTCGGGCTGGCGGGCGCGGGGCAGATGGGCACCGACATCGTGGTGCAGATCGGGCAGGTGCCGGGGATGCGCATCGGCGCCATCTCCGAGATCCGGATGCAGAACGCCATCGATGCCGCTCTGATGGCGGGCGCGAGCGCGGCGACGTGGTTGAGGCGAGTTCGGCTCGGCGACATCGACCGCGCGATCGAGAGCAACCGGGTCGCGATCACGGGCGACTACAAGGCGCTCTGCTGCGGCCGGCCACATCGACGTCATCATCGACGCGACCGGCAATCCGAACGTCGGGCACACTGGTGGCGCTTGAGGCCATGAAGCACGGCAAGCACGTCGTGATGCTCAACGTCGAGGCCGACATCACCATCGGCCGCTTCCTGCGCGAGGAGGCCGACAAGGCGGGTGTGGTCTTCACCGGCGCAGCGGGCGACGAGCCGGCCTGCACACTCGAGTTGATTTCCTTCGCCCAGAGCTGCGGCTTCGAGATCGTCGCGGCCGGCAAGGGCAAGAACAACCCGCTCAAATTCGATGCGATGCCGGAGGATTACGAGGCCGAAGCCAAGGCGCGCAACATGAGCCCGCGCATGCTCGTCGAGTTCGTCGACGGCTCGAAGACCATGATCGAAATGACGGCCATCGCCAACGCGACCGGGCTCGTGCCCGACGTGCCGGGGATGCACGGCCCCTCGGCCACGCGCGAGGAGCTCGCCCAGGTGCTGTGCACCGAGGAGTGACGGCGGCATCCTGTCGAAGCCCGGCGTGGTCGACTATTCGATCGGCAAGGGCGTGGCGCCAGGGGTGTTCTGCATCGTCAAGCCGAAGCACGCGCGGGTGACCGAGCGGATGATCGACCTCAAGGTCGGCCCCGGGCCGTGCTTCGCGCTGCTGCGCCCCTATCACCTGACGAGCCTCGAGGTGCCGCTGTCGGCTGCCCGCGCCGTGGCGCACAAGCGGGCCGACATGGTGCCGCTCGACCATCCGGTGGCCGAATGCGTGACGCTCGCCAAGCGCGACCTCGGCGTCGGCCAGACGCTCGAGGCGATTGGCCTGCACGACTACCGCGGCTTCGCCATGACCTGGGAGGATGCCCGCAACGAGGGCGCGATCCCGCTCGGTCTCGCCGAGAAGGCCAAGGTGGTGAAGCCGATCAAGGCGGGCGAGAAGCTCACTTACGACAATTGCGTGCCGGACGACTCGATGGTGGTGACGCAGATCCGCAAGCGCCTCGACCAGGCCGACAGCCGCTTCGTGCTGTCGAACGGCGCCTCGCTCGAGAAGATGCGGGCGAAGTAGGTTCAGGTTGAGGTTGGCCCCGTTCTTCCCTTGCCGGAGAAGGTGGATAGCGCCGCAGGCGCGAGACGGATGAGGGGTCGCGCAAAACCCTGAGTTGGGCGCGACCCCTCATCCGCCCCTTCGGGGCACCTTCTCCCGCAAGGGGAGAAGGATCAGCCCGGACGCGCGTCGCGCACCAAGACCGGCCCAGCCGGCGGACCAAATTTGGAGACGACCATGAGCGTCACGACCGCCGAAAGCCCGGAGAAGAGCGCCGACGCGACATCGCCGGGTGACCGCCCCAACCTGCCCGAGATCTACCGCCGGCTGGGCGTGCCGGCCTTGCGCGACGCGCTTGAAGAAGATGCACCTGATCCGCCGCTTCGAGGAAGGTGCCGAACAGGCCTACATGCGCGGCCTGATCCACGGCACCATGCATCTGTCGATCGGCCAGGAGGCCTCGGCGGTCGGCATCTGCATGCCGCTGACCGACGCCGACTACATCACCTCGACCCATCGCGGCCACGGCCATTGCATCGCCAAGGGCGCCGACATCGGCCGCATGTTCGCGGAATTCTTCGGCAAGGAGGACGGCTACTGCCACGGCCGCGGCGGCTCGATGCACATCGCCGACCCGTCGAAGGGCAACCTCGGCGCCAACGGCATCGTGGGCGGCGGCATCCCGATCGCGGTCGGCGCGGCGCTGTCGGCCAAGCGGCGCAAGACCGACCGCGTGGTGATCTCGTTCTTCGGCGACGGCGCCAACAACGAGGGCGCCTTCCACGAGGCGCTCAACATGGCCTCGGTGTGGAAGCTGCCGGTGATCTTCGTCTGCGAGAACAACCGCTACGGCATGTCGACCTCGACCGAGCGCTCGACCGCGGTGCCCAACGTGGCCGACCGCGCCAGCGCCTATGCCATGCCGGGCGTGATCGTCGACGGCAACGATTTCGGCGCGGTCGCGGCGGCCTCCTTCGAAGCCGTCGAGCGGGCCCGGCGCGGCGAGGGCCCGACGCTGATCGAGTCAAGACCTACCGCATCCGCGGCCATTCGCGCTCCGACCGCAACCGCTACCGCACCAAGGAGGAGATCGAGGCCTGGCAGGCGCGCGACCCGATCGAGGCCTTCGAGAAGGAACTGCTGCTGCTCGGGCTGCTCGAGCGCCGAGGAGGTCAAGGCGATCGAGGACGAGGCCGAGCGCGACATCGAGGCCGCGGTCGCTTTCGCCAACGCCAGCCCGTCGCCGAAAACCGCCGATCTGACGAAGTACGTGTATTCGAGCTGAGAGCACCGCTGGCGCCGCATGAGCACGGGAGAAGGCTCGCCTCTGCGAAGCGAGCGAACGCATTGACCGTGTCAGCACCACGCGAAGCCGATTCCGACCCTCACCCCTGACCCCTCTCCACAAGGGAGAGCGGAACAGCGCCCGAGGAACCGCAAGTCCTCGTGTCATCCGGAGCCAACGCCATGGACGCCGCCGTCCGCGAACTGACCTATGCCCAGGCCATCCAGGAGGCGATGGCGATCGCCATGGAGGCCGATGAGAGCGTGATCCTCATGGGCGAGGACATCGGCGTCTACGGCGGCGCCTTCCAGGTGACGGGCGATCTCGTGCACCGCTTCGGCGAGGAGCGGGTGATGGACACGCCGATCTCCGAGCTCGGCGGCGCCGGCGTGGCGGTCGGCGCGGCGCTGACCGGCTTGAAGCCGATCTTCGAGTTCCAGTTCTCCGATTTCGCGACGCTCGCGATGGAGCAGATCGTCAATCAGGCGGCCAAGATCCGCTACATGCTGGGCGGCGAAGTCAACGTGCCGCTGGTGATGCGCTTTCCTTCCGGCAGCGGCACCGGCGCGGCGGCCCAGCACAGCCAGAGCCTGGAGGCCTGGTTCGCCCACATTCCGGGCCTCAAGGTGGTGCAGCCCGCGACCCCGCATGACGCCAAGGGCCTGCTGCTCGCCGCCATCGCCGACCCCGATCCGGTGATGATCTTCGAGCACAAGCTGCTCTACAAGATGAAAGGGGTCGGTCCCGGAGGGCCACTACACGGTGCCGATCGGGGTGGCCGAGGTGCGCCGGCAGGGCCAGCATCTCACGATCGTGGCGACTGCCATCATGGTTCATCGGGCGCTCGAGGCGGCGGCTGAGCTCGCCAAGGAAGGCATCGACTGCGAGGTCATCGACCTGCGCTCGCTCCGGCCGCTCGACACCGGCAACGCTGGTGACGAGCGTCAAGAAGACCGGCCGGCTGCTCTGCGTCTACGAGGGCGTCAAGACGCTCGGCATCGGCACCGAGGTGGCGGCTGCGATCGCCGAGAGCGAGGCCTTCGACTTTCTCGACGCGCCGATCATGCGGCTCGGCGGGGCCGAATGCCCCATCCCCTACAATCCCGAGCTGGAGAAGGCCGCGGTGCCGCAGGTGGCCAGCATCCTGGCTGGCGGCGCGCAAGCTGGCGGGAGGCCGCGTCTGATGCCGAGCGAGGTCATTCTTCCGCGCGTCGACATGGATATGACGACCGGCAAGATCGCCAAGTGGTTCGTGGAGCCAGGCGCCACGGTCACCAAGGGCCAGCCGCTGTTCGAGATCGAGACCGACAAGGCCGCCATGGAGATCGAGGCGCCGGCCACCGGGCACCATCCGCGACCTCGCCAGTGCCTCGGGCGACGACATTCCGGTCGGCAGCGTGGTGGCCTGGATCTTCGCCGAGGGCGAGGCGCCGGTGGCGTCCTTCAAGCTGGCGACCCAGGCCGAGAAGGTGAAGGGCGAGCGCGCGCGCGTCTCGGCCGAGGACCACCGCTTCGACAGCGCCCTGCCCCCGCCGCTGCACGACTGCCGCGGGGCCGGAGAGCCAGGAGCCGAGACGACAGAGGCAGCGAACGAGCGGCCCCGCGCAACCCCGATGGCGCGCCGCCTCGCCCGCGCGCACGGGCTCGATCTCGCAACCCTCAAGGGCAGCGGCCCGCGCGGTCGCATCCAGGCCGCCGATGTTGCGGCTGTCGACGCCCGGCCGATTGCCCCCGGGCGGCCAGCGCCACGGCCGCTGACGGCGGCCCCGATCACGCCGACGCCTGCGTTTCGCGCCATAACACCATCGTCCCAGCCCGGCGCACTCACTTTCGTGCGACTGCGCGAGGGCGAAGGTCGGCCCACGCTGTTGATCCACGGCTTTGGGGCGGACGCGAACAGCTGGCGCCCGTTCCTCGCCGGCCGGCCATCGCACAAGCCGGTCTTCGCCCTCGACCTGCCCGGTCACGGCGGCTCGCCGCTCGGCGCGGTCACCGACTTCGCGACCCTGGTCGACGCCACCGAGACAGGCGCTCGCGGCCAGCGGCGTTGGGCCGTTCGACCTCATCGGCCATTCGCTCGGCGCCGCCGTCGCGGCCGCGGTCGCGGCCCGGGGCATGCTCGAAATCCGCAGCCTGCTGCTGATCTCCCCGGCCGGCCTCGGTCCCGACATCAACGGCGCCTTCGTGCGCGGCTTTCTCGGCGCCACCGCGGAAGCTTCTCTCACGCCTTGGATGCACGAGCTCGTTGCCGACGGGAACGCCATCACGCCAGCCTTCGTGCGCGCCACGTTGAAGGCCCGCGAGGGAACCGACCTCGTCGCGACCCAGCGCAGTATCGCTGAAGCGGTCTTTCCCGATGACACCCAGAGCTTCTCGATCCGCCCCGATCTCGCCCGTCTCACGATCCCCACTCGGATCATCTTCGGCCTCGCCGACCGGATCATCCCCGCCCGTCACGCCACCGCCCTGCCGAGCGCCGTCGCGCTGCACCTCTTCGGAGGCATCGGCCACATGCCCCAGCTTGAGGACAAGGAGATGGTCGGCCGGATCGCGAGCGAGATGTTCGGTGCCGGCTAACGACCGGCGGGGCCGCGACTAACGGTTCGACATCCGGGCAGCCGCCCAGATCACGCCGATCACCACCGCTGCTGCCGCGATGGCCATCTCAGCATATTGGCCAGCACTCGCCGATTCGCAGCTCGACGCGCCAAACCACTGGCAGGCTTGCTCCAGAAGTGGGTTCATGGGCCGCTCGCGGGTTCGCTGAGGGTCGGTGGACGGAAGGTTGCACAGGGTCTGCTCGCGGGCAATCCTTCCGGTGCCCACGGAGAAGGTGATCCACACGCGTCGACCGGCGGGCCGTGGCCCCCCATGCCTTGGCGAAAGCCGGCCGCCTCGTCAGTCGCTAGCGACAGAGGCATCCTCCGTTGGCCCATCGCGGCTGCTTTGCGTGGGATCAGGCCGCCGCCTCCAGCGCGGGGACCACCCCGGAAATGCTGGCCCTGATCGTGTCGACGAGCGCGGCGGCTTCCTTGGGATGGCTCGGGGCACCCTGCAGCAGGCCCACCTTCACGTTGGGCAGTTGGGGCAATCCGGCCGCTGCGGGCACGGCGCGCTGCGTCGCGGGATTGACGACCGATTGCGGAAGGACAGTGAGCGCGAGACCCGCCTGGACGATGGGCGCCAACGCCGCGTAGTTGGTGGACATGAGAAAGAGGCGGGACGGAATGCCTGCCTCGCCCAATGCCGTCAGGGCAGCGTTCCGCCAGGCGCAGGTCGGCGTCGACAGCGCGAGCGGAAGGGGCCGCCGCTCCTCGACCGGCCCCGACCGCAAACCGGCCACCCAGCGAAGCGGCTCCTCCCGCAAGATCTCGACGCCTTTGATCCTGCGGCAGTCGGTGACGATGGCCACGTCGACCTCGCCGTTCGCCACGCATTCGGCCAGGATGACGCTCGGATGGCAGACGATCGAGAGTTCGACGAGCGGATGCATCCGGGAGAACTGCCCGACGATCTCGGGCAGGAACGGTTCCGCATAGTCGTCAGGAATGCCAAGGACCACGCGGCCCGCGAGGCCCTGGGATTTCAGCTCGTAGAGTGCGGTGGCTTCGACCTGCAGCATGCGCCGCGCATGATCGACCAGCCGTTCGCCGTCGACAGAGAGGCGGGTGCCGCGGCCCTGCTTGATGAACAGTTCGCACTCGAGCAGTTCCTCGAGGCGACGGATATGCATCGACACGGCGCTCTGCGTCTTGTTCACGCGCTCCGCGGCCCGGGTGAAGCTGCCGGTATCCACAATCGCCAGGAAGGAGCGGAGGTGATCGGTGTCGAGCATACACCCATGATGGTTTCCGATCGATCCGATGTCAAACATTCGTTGGACGAATAGGTGATCGGCGACCATCTTCCCCCTTGCGAACCGACGCTTGCGACAGGGAGATTTGAGATGAGCGCCTATGCTGAACCAGGCCGTTCCGTCCGTGCGAGACCGGCGCGCCTCGACGGGGTCCTGCAGAGGGCTGCGGCGATCGCCCGCGCCGTGCTGCTGTGGCCCCTCCGGGTCCATGCCAACCGACAGCTTCTCGACCGAATGAGCGGCATGAGCGAACACGAGCTGTCCGATATCGGCCTGACGCGGAGCGACCTGACCGACTCGTCGGCCCTGCGCCTCGACACCGAAGTCGGCTCCTTCCTGGCGAAGCGGGCGAACGAACGGCGCCGGCGGCGCTGAACGTCACGGCCGGCGCTGCTGCCCGCTGTCTGTCAGGCACCCTGCGGAGTTGGGGAATTCAGCCGCCCAACGTCCTCGAGTTCGATCAGAGTGCCGCCGAAATCCTTCGGATGCAGGAACAGGACGGGAAGCCCGTGTGCCCCGACGCGCGGCTCCCCGTCGCCCAACACCCGAGCCCCCTTGCCGAGTAGCGCATCCCGCGCCGCCAGGAGGTCTTCGACCTCGAAGCAGACGTGATGCATGCCGCCGCTCGGGTTGCGATTGAGGAAGGCCTGGATCGGCGAGGTGTGGCCCAGCGGCGTCATCAGCTCGATCTTGCTGTTGGGCAGCGCAACGAAGACCACGGTGACGCCATGCTCCGGCAGGTTTCGAGGCTCCGACACGGTGGCCCCGAGCATGTCGCGATATTGGGCCGAGGCGGCCGCGAGATCGGGCACCACGATGGCGACGTGGTTCAGCCGGCCGATCATGGTTGCAAGCCCTCTTGCCCCGCCAGGTAGGCGGCCGGCTCCTTCTGAGCGAAGCCCTGAGCCGCATTCAGGGCCGTCATCAGGCGCGCCGCCGCATCGGTGATCACGGTTCCAGGCGGGAAGATCGCGCTGAACTCCGGCCGCCGAGATGACATCGAAATCCTTGGCCGGTATGACGCCGCCGACCACCAGCATGATGTCCGAGCGACCCAGCCGATTGAGCTCGCTTCTGATCTCCGGGATCAGAGTCAGATGGCCCGCGGCCAGCGAAGAGATGCCAAGGATGTGCACGTTCTCCCCTGCCGCCTGCGCAGCGGCCTCGGCGGGGGTGGCGAAGAGTGGGCCCAGGGCCACGTCGAAGCCCAGATCCGCGAACGCCGAGGCGATCACCTTCTGGCCGCGGTCATGCCCATCCTGCCCGACCTTGGCGACCAGGATCTTGGGTCGGCGGCCGGTCTCTTCGGCGAAGGAGCGGGTCAGATCGACGACGTGCTGAACGGCCGCGTTGTCTGGCCCAGCCTCGCGACGGTAGACGCCCGGCACGATTTCGGCCCGTGCCGCGTGGCGACCCCAGGCTGACTTCGAGCGCTGCTGAGATCTCGCCGACAGTGGCCTTGGCACGCGCCGCGTCGATGCTTGCGGCCAGCAGATTGCCGTCGCGGCTTTTCGCCACGCGGGTCAACGCAGTCAGCGCGACCTCGACAGCCTCGTCGTCGCGATCCGCTCGCAGCACGTGCGAGCTTGGCGATCTGGGCCGCCCGCACGGCAGTGTTGTCGACCTTCAGCACGTCGAGCGGTGTTTCGTGGTCGGCGATGTACCGGTTCACGCCCACCACGGTCTGTGCGCCGGAATCGATGCGAGCCTGGGTTCGGGCGGCTGCTTCCTCGATGCGGCGCTTGGGCAACCCGGCATCGATCGCCTTCGCCATGCCGCCGAGCGCCTCCACCTCGTCGATATGGCTCCACGCCCGCAACGCGAGATCCGCGGTGAGCCGCTCGACGCAGGCGGAGCCACCCCATGGGTCGATGACGCGGGTCGCGCCGCTCTCATGCTGCAGCACGAGCTGGGTGTTACGGGCGATGCGGGCCGAAAAATCCGTCGGCAGGGCGAGCGCCTCGTCAAGCGCGTTGGTATGCAGCGACTGCGTCCCGCCCGCTGTCGCGGCCATGGCTTCGATCGTCGTTCGGATGACGTTGTTGAACACGTCCTGAGCCGCCAGCGACCAGCCCGAAGTCTGGCAATGGGTGCGCAGGGCCAGCGACTTGTCCGACTTCGGCCCGAACGGTTTGACGAGCCGCGTCCACAGCAGGCGCGCTGCCCGCAATTTCGCGATCTCCATCAACGTGTTCATGCCGATGCCGAAGAAGAACTGACAGGCGCGGTGCGAAACTGTCGATGTCGAGCCCTGCTTTGAGCCCCGCCCGAATGTAATCGACGCCGTCGGCAAGCGTATAGGCGAGTTCGAGATCGGCCGTCGCCCCGGCCTCCTGCATGTGATAGCCGGAGATCGAGATCGAATTGAACTTCGGCATCCGCGCGGCGGTATAGGCGAAGATGTCGGACACGATCCGCATCGAGGGTTCGGGCGGATAGATGTAGGTGTTCCGCACCATGAATTCTTTGAGGATGTCGTTCTGGATCGTCCCCGCCAGCTTTTCCGGCGGGACCCCCTGCTCCTCGGCCGCCACGATGTAGAGCGCCATGATCGGCAGCACGGCGCCGTTCATCGTCATCGACACGCTCATCGTGTCGAGCGGGATGCCATCGAACAGCGTGCGCATGTCGAGAATCGAGTCAATTGCAACCCCGGCCATGCCGACGTCGCCCGCGACCCGCGGGTGGTCCGAAATCGTAGCCGCGGTGGGTCGCCAGATCGAACGCGACCGACAGGCCTTTCTGCCCGCCGGCGAGATTGCGCCGGTAGAAGGCGTTCGAACTCCTCGGCGGTCGAGAAGCCGGCATATTGCCGGACCGTCCAGGGCTGGGTGACATACATGGTGGGATAAGGGCCACGCAGGAACGGTGGCTGGCCGGGGAAGCTGTCGATTGCGTCGAGCCCGTCCCGGTCGGCGGCCGTGTAGGCGGGTTGACCGGAATTCCTTCCGGCGTGAGCCAGACCCACTCCGCCTGGAGGAAAGGAGTTGGGGCGCGGTGCCGGATCCTCCCAGGCGACGGCTCGCGAAATCGGGAATGCGGGTCATGCGGCAGCCTCGCGCGGAGACCGAGGCAGCGCTGCGTCGTGTTCGAACGGTGCGGCATCCCTGATCGACGGCAGAGGCGCAAATCGCTGGCCGGCGCTGGTTTCGGTCGATTCCAATGTCTCGGGCAACGCAGGACGCAGCACCTCGGGCACGACTTCATCGATCGGCGCGAACGCCGTGACCCCGACAAGCCTGCTTTTGCCGGCCGCGAGATCGGCGTAGCGCGCCTCGCGAACGGACGAGATCTGCGCCTGCCATGCGCCGGACACCAGTGCTCCGGCAAGACCACCCCCTGCTTCGAGATCCTGGAAAAGTCGCCACGCCGCGCGGCACAGCTCAGCCGTGACCGCCTCGAAAGCGCCGGAACCGGCGCACGGGTCGGCAACCCGGGCAAGGTTCGAATTCGTCGAGCAGAACCAGCGGCGTGTTGCGGGCCAGCCGGCGCGCGAAAGCGTCGGGCAAGCCGAGCGCATTCGTGAAGGGCAAGACAGTCACGCTATCGGCGCCGCCGAGGATCGCACCCGCACAAGCGACCGTGTTACGCAGCAGGTTCGTCCAGGCGTCCTTGCGGGCCAACATGCGCCACGCGGTCTCGCCATGGAGCCGGATCGGCCTCGGGTTGAGACCACAGGCCTGCTGCACGCGCGCCCAGAGCCGGCGCAGGGCGCGGAACTTCGCGACCGTGAGAAGCTGATCGGCATCGGCGACCAGCGTGAACGCCAGGGCCGTGTCGTCGAGCCCCGCTCGATCCAGCGCGCGCAAATAGAAGACTGCCGACGACAGCACGGCCGCGAGCTCCTGCGCCTCGGACGCGCCGGCCTCGTGGTGCGGGCGTCCGTCGGCCCGCAGCAGCGGTGTCGGCGAGCCGCGCGCTCGGCGCGGATCCACCCAGCGCTTCGCGACCTCGGGGAGGCCGTCCGATCCAAGGGGACCGTCCGGGATCCGTCCGATGCGCGCCGCGTCGCCCAGCGGATCCGCCGCGAGTTCGAGCCTCGACTCTTCAGGGTTATGGCCCTGCCGCTCGGCTTCCGCGAGCACCCGGTCGACAAGATCCGCCTCTGCGAACGGCGGGAACTCGAACCGGATTGCGACGGAGGCAGGGTCGATGCTGGACAGCACTGTCGACAGCGCATCGGCGTGGACCGGCAGGCCAAACGACCGGGCCGACGCGGCGCCGGACAACGCCACAATAAGCTCGGTCGCGCCGTTCGCGGCATCGATGGCGGCAAGCCGGCCGGCCTCGGCAGGGTCCGGATGATCGACCCGTTGCACGACTCCCGCGGCCCCGACCCTCTCCCGCCACAAGCCCCGGGCGGGAACCGGGGCGGGCGCATAAAGCGGCTGGACGGCGAAACCGTCGCGGGTGCGTGACGTGATGGATTCCGGGTCGGCCCCTTTCAGCACGCGCGCGACGGCGGCCTGCCATTCGGCTCTGGCCCGATCGTCGGTTGCTCCCGCCGCCATGCGCGTCCCCCGGTCAGGCGAGATCGAGGATGGGGGCGTCGACCGCGAGACTGTCGCCGGCCCTGGCATGGATCTGCTCGACCGTTCCGTCCCGTTCGGCCCGGATGGTGTTTTCCATCTTCATCGCCTCGACCAGCGCGAGAGGCTCGCCAACCTTGACCACCTGCCCTGCCCTCACAAGAACCTCGCGCAGCACGCCCGGCATGGGGCAGAGCACGTTCTTGCTGCTGCCCCCAAGAGCCTTCACCGGCATCAACCGCGCCGCTTCGGCCTCCCGCATCGTATAGACTCGAGCCTCGGCGAACGAGCCGGCGTGCGACAGCAGTGACGCCGTTCAGGATCGGCCGCACCTGAACCGCAACGGTCGCTTCCCCGACCGTCCCGTGCCACACGACTTCGCCCGGCCGCCAGGCCGATTGGAGCCGAACGATGTCGCCGTTGGCGAAGTGGATGGTTGTTGCAGTGCCGCTCGACTCGACTTGAAAACGGAATTCCTCGGCTCCGATGGCAACGACGCGGTCGGGCGCAAAGACGTGCGGACGCGCGACCGGCATCTGTCCCGTGATGTGCCGCTTGCGGTTGTTGAGCTGGCGGTCGATCGCCCCAGCGATCGCGGCAAGGGTCCTGGCGGCGTCCGCTGCGGGCACAGGGTTGGCAAAGCCGTCCGGAAACTCCTCATCAATGAAGGCCGTGGAGAGCTGTCCGGCGCGCCAGCGGGGGTGCGCCATCACCACGGAGAGGAACGGGATATTGTTGCGGATGCCATCGATCGCGAAAGCGTCGAGGGCCCGTGCCTGGGCGCCGATCGCCCTGTCGCGCGTCGGCGCGTGCGTCACAAGCTTGGCGATCATCGGGTCGTAATAGATCGAAATCTCGCCGCCCTCGACGACGCCGGCATCGACCCGCACGCGCACGCCGTCCTGGATGCCCTCCCCGGCGGCCGGTAGGTTATGAGCCGCCCGACCGAGGGGAGAAAACCGCGCGTGGGATCCTCGGCATAAATTCGGCTCTCGACCGCCCAACCCTCCAGCCGCACGTCCTTCTGCGTGAACGGAAGCGGCTCACCGGCCGCGACCCGGATCATCAGCTCGACAAGATCCAGCCCGGTGATCAACTCGGTCACCGGATGCTCCACCTGGAGACGGGTGTTCATCTCGAGGAAGTAGAAGCTGCGGTCCTGCCCGACCACGAACTCCACCGTGCCAGCCGAATCGTATCCGACCGCCTTGGCGAGAGCCACGGCTTGCTCGCCCATCAGACGGCGGGTCTTCGGGTCCAACAGCGGCGAGGGTGCTTCCTCAATGACCTTCTGGTTGCGGCGCTGAATAGAGCATTCGCGCTCGTTCAGGTGGACGACGGTGCCGTGCTTGTCGCCGAGCACCTGAATTTCGATGTGGCGCGGGTTTTCGATGAACTTTTCGATAAACACCCTGTCGTCGCCGAACGAGGCGGCGGCTTCCGAGGTCGCGCGCACAAACCCTTCGGCGACCTCCGACGGCGAAAACGCGATCCGCATGCCCTTGCCGCCCCCGCCGGCCGAGGCCTTGATCATCACCGGGAACCCGATGCTGGACGCGATGTCGGCCGCATGGGCAGCGTCGCGGATCACGTCGAGGTTGCCTGGGACAGTCGAGACTCCCGCCAGCCTGGCGAACCGTTTCGATTCGATCTTGTCGCCCATCGCCGCGATGGCCCCCTTATTGGGGCCGATGAAGGCGATCCCGATTGCCTGCAGCGCGTCGGCGAAGGCCTCTCGCTCGGATAGAAAGCCATAGCCAGGATGCACGGCCTCCGCGCCTGTGGTCCGGCAGGCTTCCACGATTCTGTCGATGGCGAGGTAGGACTCGGCTGCCGCAGGCGGACCGACACACACGGCTTCATCGGCCAGCGCGACGTGCAGCGCGTCGCGGTCCGCCTCGGAATAGACCGCAACTGTGGCGATCCCCATGCGGCGGGCCGTCCGGATGATCCGGCAGGCGATTTCACCCCGGTTGGCGATCAGGATTTTGGCAAACATGCGTAAGCCTAGGTCACCAACCTCCCTGCCTGCAACTTCGTCCCGGCTAGGCCAGAGTCAGCTATACTGGCTTCTCATAACGCCCATTCGAAACCCGCAACGCTCCCGCTCGTACCTCTGTTGGGGGTCGGAGGACTTGATGGCAGTGATGGGTATTGCGGTTTTGATTTCGATCGGCGCGGTTCTGTTCTTGGCCTTCGCTCGCGTAATCCGACGAAGGCGACCGCCGAAAGCCTGACATACTCATTGGGCGGCGGTGCCCGCTACGGCAGTGCGTGAGAGGGTTTTCAATTGTTGTGCTGCTGGGGCCATTCGCCTTGTTCGGCGCCTGGATCAGTTCTGTCGCCATCAGATGACGCTGCGTATCGCCGAGCTCTGCAAGAAGCATGAACGCCGGCATCAGGTCCTGTTCAACATCGATCTCGCACTATCTCCGAAGTGCCGGACAGTCTGGCCTTGGGAGAGAGCGCTGAGAAAAACTGCGACCACCTTGGCGGCGCTCGCCTGCTTCGTTGCCACCGCTTTCGTCACGGTGGATACGGCATCGGCACAGAACACCTACTCGGAGAGGGTCGGCCCCCGCGGCGGCGTCACGTTTCGCCATAGCATCCATCACGGGCGCTTTACCGTCAGTCGTTCGACGAGCCTGGGGCCCTACCGTCATCACGGCTGCACAACAGCGACTTGAACCGCGCGAACGAAGTGGGGCGCGCGCAGTGCCACAGTGCGCCGCTGCCACTGACCCGGTGCCCCTTGCGGGTCGTCGAAGGCGATCCGCGGCGCTGACGTCGTATCGCGGGGCTTGTGCCGATTACCCCGTTCACCGCACCCGAATTTCGTAGCTTGCCTCGCGCTCCGTCCCGGATGCGGCCACGATCAGAATGCGTACGTGGTCAACCCCATAGAAGCCGGTCTCGGACTGGTAGAAGACCTTGACCCCGGACAATCGACGTTTGTTGCAGGCATGACGCGGGTTCGGCGCCGCGAACGGCTTGTAATCCCGCCCCTTGTCGGTCGTGAGCACGCCATGCGCCGGGCCGTCGACCAGCCTTACGGTCGCGAGCCCGATAGACGAACAGTCCGGGTTGATGCTGGCGAGGAAATCGATCTGTCGATTGGACCCGGACGGAACCGACCTGACCTCATCGGCGCTCGCCGCGACGGCGGTCCCAAGCACAATGAGGCAGCACAGAGCCCAGGCGAAGTTTCTCGGAGCCATCAGCACCTCGCGCACGTTGATCATGGGTTTACCCGATTCGAGCAGCCCGGGCACCCGTCGGTCGCTTGACGACGGCGCTTCATCGTCGACGCGGATGAGGATCGGAACAGGCGAAGTGATCGAGGCACCGTTTTGACGATGGCACATGCCGACACGCTCGATCGCTTCGTCGAAGCACAGGGGCCGGTGTACGCGATCGCGCTGGCTGAAATCCGGCGCGGCGCCAAGCGGTCGCACTGGATGTGGTTCATCTTCCCGCAGTTGGCTGGACTTGGCCGGAGTGCGGCGGCGCAGTTCTACGGCATCCGCTGCGCGGAAGAGGCGCGGTCCTATCTGGCGCATCCCATTCTGGGGAGCCGCTATCTCGAGTGCGTCTCGGCCTTGCAGGGGCTCCCCGCCAGCGACCCGGTCGCGGTATTCGGATCGATCGATTCACTGAAGCTCAAATCCTCTCTCACCCTGTTCGAGACAGTTGGGCCACAACCGCTGCTCAGCGCGGCACTCGATCGCTGGTTCGGCGAGCGTGATCCGATGACCTTGAGCCTTCTGCGCGCTGAATAACCGCGCCCGCATACCCTGCGGACAGCCCGAATAATTTCTCGGCCACACAAGTTTCGCTCTGCCGAGCAAGGTTGCGGGACCTGCGGGATGGCGTTCGGGAAGCGTGAGCCGGCGTTCCGACTCTGTCGGGCGGAAGGTCCGGTCTCATGCCGCCTAGTGGGCCCAACCGTCACCGCCTCGCCGGCTCACCGCATTGCTTCGACCCACTGAGCGCGTGATGGACCCGGCTCGAATGCGTCGCAAAAGTACTGCGTTTCGCGAGCCACTTCCCCGTGGTCGAACTCCATGATGCTCACAGTGTAGGACGGCACTCCATCATAGGTGAGAACGAACTCGGTGACCCAAAGATCGCCCCCGCCCACGATGCGCTGCACCTTGAACCGCTTCGCGCTTGGCTGCGCAAAGCGCGAGGCCCGAATGTTACCACGGCCTCGGATGCGCTCCCCCGACTGCGGATAGTCCAGAACGGCATCCTCGCGGTAGATGCGGTGCTCCGCCTCGAAGTCGTTCGCGTCGGAGGCAGCCCAGTGAAGATTTCAGAGCCGCTCGGATGGCTGCGTCGTCCATACTCACCTCCTCGCCTCATCGGTTCGCTTTAGCGGTGGCTGCGGCCTGGAGTGATCAAGGGGCTTGAACCTGAACGTTCGGGGCCGTACCGGGCAGCATAGCGTCTGATGGCGGCAGTGGCCGGATCGCGAGCCGACCATCGGCAGGCCCGACGAGCCCGCTCTCGCACGTGTGGCAGACCCTCTCCCGCAGGACCACCGTGCGGGCGCGTCGCAAAGCCTCGGCGGCCGGCGAGCGCGCCCCGGAGCTGGATTGGCGGCCGCTTCTAGATGGCTGAGCCGAACGACGTGCGACCGGCACTCCACCTCTACTGCACGCCTCCGACGACGATGCAGCTTGCATTGACGCCCGTCTGTACGCACGTGCTTCCGTCGCAGCAATCTGACGACGCGGTGCATTTCTCGTCCTCATTACGGCAGATGCCGCCGGCTGGCCTTGGGATGAACAGCGCGGTCTTCGCACGAGAGGGGGTCTTGGTCGCGGCCATGGCGCCGGTCGCGGCTACGGATCCAAGCGCGGCCAAGAAGATCAAGGTCGAATGACGCACGTACACACTCCAACGACAGGGCAACCTTGGTGCAATGCCGGAGCGTGGAACCGGTTCGTTGCATCCGCCCGTCGTTTCCTTCCGTGGTGAATGTCAGCCTACCCTGTCTTTGCGCCCACACCGTTCATCTGCGTCTCACCGCAGGGAAGCAGTGGACTCCGAGTATCGGCGCGTCGACGGTCCGACGTCGTCGGAAGGCGACATGACGCCGAAACCTCCAGGTCGCACACTAACGCCGAGCCAAGACGGCTTCGTGATCGTGTCGCACGTCGGGCCGTGCAGAAGACATCATTAACGATCCGTTAACCGCGACCGTGGACCTTGAATGGATCCGGCACGGATAGGGTGTCGAGGAGTTGACCGAGAGCGACCATGCGCTACGTTTTCACGACCACGGGATGGGGCACCGCAGCTGTCGCAGGCTACGTCTGCTGGAAGTCCGTTCTGCCGGTGGTCTTGCTCGCCCTGTTTAGCTGAACGCACCCCGAGTTCAAAAGCTGAAGCGGCCTGGGACCACCGTCGGCCCTGATCACTGGGTTGGCCGCACAGGCCCCGTTGCGATGGAAGCGGGCTCGGATTAAGCCACGCCTCGCAGCCCCGGCGATCGCGCTTGAGCCAGCCTACCGCCGACGCTCCAGACATACACGTCGATCAAGACTATTGGCGTGGCTGAACTGGACGTCGCGGCCGTTCCTCGTCGCGGGCGCGTCGGCGCGCGGGCGACCGGAACACCGCGGCACGCCAACCTTGAACGACCCCCGACAAAGCCGGCTGCGGACATGGTTGACGAACGACCGACCATGCCTGATATCAAGTCTAGAAGAGTTCTAACCAAGAGCGACATGAAGCGCTTCGACGATTTAAGCGAGCCCGAGGTCCTGGCCCTCGCCATCAGCAATGAGGAAGAGGACTCGCGGGTCTTCGCCGACTTCGCCCACTCGCTCGCGGAGGAATACCCCGCGACCGCAACGATGTTCGCCGATATGGCGGCCGAGGAAGGTGAGCATCGTCGGCAGTTGATCGACACGTTCGTGGCCCGCTTCGGCGGCCACATTCCGCTGATCCGCCGGCAGGACGTGCGCGGCAACGTCGCACGCAAGCCGCACTGGCAGGTCAGGGCCGCGGGCGTCGAGGCGGTCCGAAGGCATGCGGCCCAGATGGAGCGGGATGCCGAGCGGTTCTACCGCATGGCCGCGGGCCGAACCACTGACGCCGCCGTGCGCAAGCTGCTCGGCGACCTGGCCGACGCCGAAGCCCAGCACGAGCTCCGGGCGGACGACATCAAGGCCAACCGGTTGTCTGAGGAGAAACGAGGCGCCGAGGATCGTGAAGCCAGCAGGCGCTTCGTGCTCCAAATCATACAGCCGGGCCTTGTCGGCCTCATGGACGGCTCGGTTTCGACCCTGGCTCCCGTGTTCGCGGCCGCTTTCGCGACACACAACTCCTGGAACGCGTTCCTGGTCGGCATCGCGGCCTCGCTCGGGGCCGGTATTTCGATGGGATTCGCCGAGGCTCTGGCGGACGACGGCAAGATTTCTGGGCGCGGCACACCCTATCTGCGCGGGCTTGTCTGCGGCCTGATGACCGTCGCCGGCGGCATCGGCCACACCATTCCCTACCTGATTCCAAATTTCTACACCGCAACGGTGGTTGCAGCCGTGGTGGTGGTTTTCGAACTCCTGGCGATCGCCTTCATCCAGTGGCGCTACATGGACACACCGCCCGTCTCGGCTGCCGCCAAAGTCATGCTCGGGGGAGGACTTGTTCTCGCGACAGGCATCCTGATCGGCAATGCGGGGTAGCATGGCGCTTCCCGGACCATTCATCCCGCGTGAACCGTATCGACGGGCTCAAGGTCCAGGGTGGTTCGCGGGTTGATGCTCCTCGTCGTTGAGTTCCGCCGCGAACCGTCTTTTCAAGTAGAGCAGGAAACCCATGGAGAGACACGCGACAGGGACGAAGGCGACGTCGATCCAGTCGATGGTTCCATCTGAGATCGCAATCAAAGCGCTCGCCGCGAGGCCGACCAGTAGTGGCTGGATGGCCTCGTCGGGACCGGGCGTGAACAACATGTAGGCGAGGTCGACCGCCGCCGAATAGCCAAGCCCGATTCCCACGATCGTCAGAGCCGGCTTGCTCAAGAGAACGTCCTGCACCCCAGGAAAGCGGGTCAGCGGGCTGCCCAGCAGCACGGCGGCACGGCACAAAATCTTGAGGGCGAGAACGAGCAGGATCAGATAGGCGATGAGGCGCTGCAATCTCGCGCGCCAGATCCTGGCGGTGATCAAGGGATCGTCGCTTGGATGGGAAGAATTCACGACGCGTCCGTACCTCATCGATGCACGAACCGCATGGTCGCAAGCGAACTAGACCGCAGCCCCCGATCCGAATCGGGCCTACCTTACGCGGTCGACCCCCGGAAGCCGAGCCGCGACGGCTCTCGAAAGCGCCGCATCACGGGGAATAGCGCGCTTCACACCCTCCGCCGCCCAAGGATCGGCAGCGTCCTGGGGGAGCATCGTCATCGGCCTGAGTGCGGCGCGGGCCCAAACTGATCCGCATCGTGAGATTGGCCCGGCATCATCCGGCCAAGCACGCCGTCATGCCAGAGGTAGTGATGGACCAGCGCCGCGGCGGCATGGAAGGCCGCCAACCCCAGCAGAATGTTGGCCGCAAGACCATGCCAATGCGTAATCGGCCGACGCAGGCCCCTGTCACCGACTTGGGGCAGGCTGACGAGGTCGAACAGGTTGTACCCGCGCACGAACGCGTTCACGATCCCAAGGATGACGACAACGAGCAGCAATCCGTAGAGCAGGTAATGCGTCGCCTTGGCAAAGGCCTGCAGGGCGCCAGGGTCAGCGGCCGGAAGCCGGCGTCCCCCGGAAGCCCGCCACGCGAGCCGCCACACGAGGATGGCTGCGAGCACAAAGCCGAGTACGACGTGAACGGACCAGTATGCGGTGTTCACCGGCCCGTTCGGAATCCAATCAGCCGTCTGGCCGATGATCCAAAGCACGGCCACCGATACGGCCGTCGTCCAGTGCAGCGCGATCGTCGTCCGATCGTAGACGCCTCCAGTCTGAACGCCCGTCAGCTCACCCATCCTATGGCTCCGCGATCTCATCTGGGATCCCAGGATCCGCACATCGGGGCTTCCCTCCCAGGTCGGTCATGCCGGTCGGTTTCGCACCGTTCCGGCCGTCTCCCTTGGGACCGGCTGAAACCGCCATTAATAGGGCGACGCCATGCATCGCAGGCCGCTTGCAGCCGAGTTTGCCGCGGTTAAGCGGCGTTCAGGACCGTCCAAGCCTGCGCCTGGTCAGCCTCCTGCGTGAGTTGCTCCGTCGAGCCGGCGGTCAGCAGAAGGCCACGTCGAGGTGTCGATCGGTCTGGGCAAGCACGCGGCATCGCCGTTCATACCCCTCAGCCTTGATGGCGAGACTGAAGTTGCGCGGCACGCCGATGGTGCTGGAAACATCGATGCCCGCGCCGTCTTCGGACAGGCTCCGCACCGTGCAGTCGATGATCGAGTGACGGTTGTTGAAAAAGATCTGGCCGGCTTTCAGCGTCCGCCGCCGGGACCCCGGCAGGCCGTCGCTCGGCGCCCGCCACAGGACGCAGCGATTCCGCCCAGTCCCCTTCGCCTCATAGAGCGCGGTGTCGGCATGTTGGAGCAGCGTGTCGATGTCTTTGGTGGCGGCACCCAGCGCGGCTGCGCCAAAGCTGGCTGTGACACGGACTGTCGCCGAGCCGAAGTCGAAGGGGGCGCCCTCGATCGCGGCCCGAAGCTTTTCGGCTGCCTCCATGGCTCCGCCCGGCCCAGTACCAGGAAGCAAGATTGCGAATTCCTCGCCGCCGAGCCGGCCAACCAGGTCGGTCTCGCGAAGCTTGGCGAGACAGGCCTGGACCGCCCCCACCAGAACCATGTCGCCCGCTGGATGGCCATAGCTGTCGTTGACTGTCTTGAACCGATCGAGGTCCATGACGAGACAGCTCAGATCCTGGCGCTGCCGGACCGCGAGAGCCACCGCCCGATGCGCTTGGTCCTTGAACGCCCGCCGTGTCAGCGCGCCCGTCAGACTGTCCTTGGCTGCCAGGAGGCGCAGTTCGAATTCGTCGGTCGCCAAGCGAGCGAGGTCCCACAGGGCATCAACCTGCTCTGCGCCGAATGCACGAGGCATCGTGTCGGCGATACACAGCGCGCCCAATCTGTAGCCGTCACCGCTTCGCAGCGAAGCGCCTGCATAGAAGCGGATGTACGGGTCCCCGGTGACAAACGGGTTTTGCGCAAAGCGCGGATCCAGGAATGTGTCCTCGATGATCAGTGGCTGGTCTTGTTGAATGGTGACGTTGCAGAAGGCCTGTTCGCGGGGGCTCTCGGTCCCCGAAAACCCTTGGCAGGCCTTGAACCATTGCCGGTGGCCATCGAGCAACGAGATGAAGGCGATCGGAACCCGGAAGATGAACTTCGCCAGCCGGGCGATTCGATCGAACGTCTCCTCTTTGGGCGTATCGAGCAGATCGTAGCGGTCGAGCGCCTCCAGCCGTCTTTCTTCTTCGAACACGTCGCGCCGCAAACCATCATCTGTCGACAGCGAGTGCAAAAGCTGTGATTCCTGCATGCCCGATACTCGTTCAACGACAAAATTCTTGCACCATTTCATCAACGATTCCCTTCGCCCGCTTGGGACTGAGGCGAAGCGCCCTCCTTTTCAGATCTAAACCCCCGAACCGCCGTTTGGGTGCGAACGCTGCTCCTCTCGGGCTTGGCAATCTCGGCCGCGTGGCCCATCGAGGTCGAACCGAACCGAATGGTCCCCATCGCCGTTCAATCGGCAGAGACGGGAGACATCAATGGCGAGACGTTTGAGTTTTGTCGCGGCCGCGGCGGCCCTCGCGGCACCGGTTCTGTTCGCCGGCCCCTCTGAGGCAGCAACCGCCTACCAGCATTGGGCCCAGGGCCGCGGTGCCTACGTCTCGAGCATCGATCGCGGCTCGACGTGGCAAGACGACCTCGCGGTTTTGGGATGGGCGCCCCCGCCTCCCCCACCCCGGCGTTATTGGCGCCGACCCGACGTGCAGCCGGAGTACTGGCCGGATTGATCAGCGGCGCTTAGGCTGCACGCCCCAGCCCTGAGCGACAGGAAAGCACCAAGCTCTCTCAGGGCTTGAGATCCCCCAAGACGGTCGGGATGAGCTCCGACACGGTCGGGTGGATCGGCACGGCGCGGGTGTAAGCTGTGGCTGTTACCCCCGCATTGACGGCTTCGAGCACGGCATGGATGGCCTCGTCGCCGCCGACGCCCAGAATGGCCGCGCCCAGGATCCGGTCGGTTTCCCCATCGACCACCATTTTCATGAAGCCCTGGGTCTCCCCTTTCTCGACGGCCCGAGCGACCCGGGTCATCGGGCGAGTCCCGACACGGACGCGGTGTCCGGCTGCGCGCGCCTCCGCTTCGGTCATGCCGACCCTGCCGAGCGGCGGATCGGTGTAGAGCGCGTAGCCGGGAATGCGCTCGCTCACCTTCCGCGCCTGTCCATCCAGCAGATTGGCCGCGACGATCTCGTAGTCGTTGTACGCGGTGTGTGTGAACGCGCCGCGTCCGTTGCAATCGCCGAGCGCCCATACGCCAGGCACGTTGGTCTGCAGTTCGTCGTTGACCGTGATGTAGCCCCGCGCATCCATCTCGATACCGGCGGCGTCCAGGCCGATGTCGTCCGTATTCGGGCGGCGCCCGACCGCGAGCAGTACATGCGAGCCGAGCACCTCAGGCTGGCCGGATGTGCAATTGACGCCAACCGCGATGTCGCTTCCGTGCGGTGCGAACCGGATGCACTCGGCGTCAAGGCGCACCGAGATGCCCTCAGCTTCCAAGAGAGCCCTGACTGCGGCCGACACGTCCTCATCCTCACGTGCGATCAGCCGTGGGCCCTTCTCAACCACGGTCACAGCGGCGCCGAAACGCCGAAACACCTGCGCGAACTCGAGCCCGACATAACTGCCGCCGACGACGACCAGATGCCGAGGCACCTGATCGAGTTCCAGCACCGACGTGTTGGTGAGGACCGGCACCGTGTCGATGCCTGGCATGTCCGGCACGATGGCGCGGCCTCCTACGTTCAGGAAGATGCGTTCCGCGGTCAGCCGCTCGTCGCCGACCTGCACAGTGTCACGCGCGACAAAGCGCGCGTGCCCTTCGAACACCGTACAGCCTTGCAAGCTCCGCAGCCAGGTTTCCACGCCGTTGCGCGACGCCTGGACCACGGCCTCCTTTCGCCGCTTGACAGCCCTCATATCGATGCCGACCGGACCGCCCAGAACGACGCCATACTCGGCTGCGCGTCGGGCTGTCTGCGCCGCCTGGGCGCTGGCGACCAGCGTCTTGGTCGGGGTGCAACCGGTGTTGACGCAAGTGCCTCCGAACAGCTTGCGCTCGATTGCCGCGACCGTCATGCCGACCGCGGTCAGCCGCCCGACCAGCGCGGGGCCGGCCTGGCCAGCCCCGATCACGATCGCGTCGAACTGGCGTGCCATCAGACGGTCGCGAGGATGGCGGCCGCGAGCACGATCGCGACGATGTCCTCGAGGATACCGGCCGGACGGTCCTGCCCGAACGCGGCGGCGAGCCGGGTGCGCACCTCTGCCCCACCGTAGGTGCCGATCGCCGCGCCGATCGCGCCGGCGATCAGCCCCACGATCCATGAGCCGCCCGCAGTCGCGACCGCTGCCCCGCAGAACGCACCGGAGACCAGCCGGGCGCCGAACTGCATCGGCACCTTCCGGCTCGGGGTCGAAGGCAGTTGGTCGGTGACGTATTCGACGACCGCCAGAACCGTGAAGATCCACGGTGTCCACGCGTAGCCGAGAAAAGCCGCCCACGTGCCGTCCAAATGAAGCCAGCCCAGGTGCGCCGCCCAACTGACCGCAGCCGGCGCCGTGAAGGCGCGCAGGCCGGCGACGATGCCGATCAGAAGGGCGGTCACGTAAAGCATGGAAGTTCCTCAAAAGAACAGACGACCGAAAAGCAAGCCGCCGGACACGCTAGAGGCTGCTCACCCCGCGGTCGATGGTGGGTTCGCCTCCGCCTGTGAATTCCCGTCCTTGGGGTCGAGGAACCCGAGCCCATCGGCGATCGGAAGATCCGCATTTGGCCTAACGCCAAGATCGGGTCTTGTCGCTTCTGACCAGGATTGTGCGGCGCTTCACACGGAGCAGAGCGCTTCGTAAGCTTCTGCCTCATCGCGAGCGGCGCGTAACTGGTCGCGAATGTTCGGCTGTCTCAGGCAGCGTGAGAGGCCGCTAAGGGCTTGCAGCGCAACGCCGGTTCCGGCTTCGGGCAGGGCGAGCATGGCAATGAGATCGACCGGTCGGCCATCGATCGCCTGGAAGTCCACAGGGCGCCTCAGGATGGCCAGGACGCCGCGCGGCGCGTCCGCGCTTTCGAGACGGGCATGCGGAAGCGCGACCCCTTCGCCGATGCCCGTCGAACCAAGTTCTTCGCGCTTCAGGATCGCGCCGAGCAGCACGCGCTCGTCGTTGCCCATTCGGGAGGCCAACCGATGCGCGAGAGCGGTCAGCAGAGCGCCCTTGGCCATGGCCTGTTCAAGGATCAGGATGCCATCCCGTCCGATCACGTCCGCCGGTTTCATCATCCATCCATTGCCAGTTTGAGCCATGATCGGGACGCGTCAGGCGGGAGCCTGCAGGCGATAGCCGACACCGGTCTCGGTCAGGATATATCTGGGCTGCTCGGGGACGGGCTCGATCTTCTGCCGCAACTGGCGGACAAAGACCCGCAGATACTGCGGGTCCTGTGCGTCGCCCCAGACTTCGCGCAGCATAAACTTGTGGGTCAGCACCCGGCCGGCATGCTGCACGAGGAGGCGGAGGATCTCGTACTCCTTGGGCGACAGTTTCACCTCGCGGGTGCCGACCTTGACGGTCCTCCGGATCAGATCGACGGTCAGATCGCCGGTTTGGAAGACGGGCCGCTCGCCTTGCTGTTGCAAGCGGTGCCGTAAGGCGACCCGGATTCGAGCCAGCAACTCGTTCATGCCGAACGGCTTGGTCACATAGTCGTCGGCCCCGAGCTCGAGGGCCTGGACGATGCCGGCCTCGTCGGTCCGGCTCGACAGGACGACCACGGGAACGTCGAGACGCCGCGCCTGCCACTCGCGCAGCAGGTCGAGGCCCGAGGCGTCCGGCAGGCCGAGATCGAGAATGATCAGGTCTGGGATACCTTCGTCGAGAGCCGCGCGGGCGAAGCGCGCACTCGGGGCGTCGCTGATCTGAAAGCCCTGCGTCTGCAATCCGGTTCGCAGCAGCTTGCGGATGGCTGGCTCATCGTCGACGACGAGGATCTTGGTGTCGCCGGCGCTCATGCGGCGAGCACCGCGTCGGCGCGTTTCGGGACTGGCAGGCGCAACGTGAACACGGCGCCGGGACCATCGGAGCGGGCGCCGGCTGTGATCGTCCCGCCCAAGGCTTCGATGAAGCCACGGCAAACGGCGAGCCCGAGACCTGTCCCGGCACCGACCGCATCGCCCTTCTGAGCCCGCGTGAACTTGTCGAAGATCCGCTCCGTGTCCGCCGGCGCGATGCCCGGCCCTCGATCGAGCACCTGCACCACGATGGTGTCGCCGTCCCGCATACCCTGGATGCGGATGGCCGAGCCCTGGGGCGCGTATTTGGTTGCGTTGTCGAGCAGATTGAACAGCACCTGCTCGAACAGCACAGCATCCACGTCGACGTTGGGCAGTTCAGCCGGCAGCGCCACCTCGATGCGATGTTCGGCCAGAATTTTGGTCGCTCGCTTCAGGACTGCTCCGATGATGTCCGGCAGATCGTGAAGGGCCGTGTTCGGATGCACGGCACCGGATTCGAGCCGGGTCATGTCGAGGAGGTTGACGATGAAGCGGTTCAACCGCTCGGCTTCCTCCTGAATGGTCTCGATCAACTCGCGCCTGGCGCTGTCGTCGAGCGCCGTAGAGAAATCCGCGAGCGTGCCGGCGGCCCCCATGATCGAGGCCAGCGGTGTGCGAAGGTCGTGCGAAATCGACGTCAGAAGGGCGCTGCGCAGCCGGTCGGTCTCGCTGACCAACCGGGCGCGATCGAGGTCCGCGACGAGATGCACGCGCTCGATGGCAAGCGCCGTCTGATCGATCAACGCGTCGAGAAGGCGTCGGCTTTCGGGACTCAGCAGCGGGCCCTCCCGATCGCTGTCAAGGCCGACGACGCCGATCGGGCCTCGGCCCGTCCACATCGGCAGGAAAAGACGTCGTGCGCCGGGCAGCGTGTCCAAATCGCGACCAGCCGCCCGATTGTTCTCGAAGGCCCATTTCGCCGCCGCGAGATCCGCACCGTCGACTGCATCCTCCGGTGGGTATCCGGCGCGGACCTGGATCAGTCCATCCTCGGGCAACAGCAGGATGACCCGCACGCCCAGCATGGATGCGATCTGGAAGGCTGCCGCCCAGAGGACGTCGTCCATCGTGCCGACACCCGCCAGCTTTCGGCTGAACAGATACAGATCCTCGGTGGTCTTGGCACGCTGGCGGGCCACCACCGCCTGGCTGCGCACGCTGGCGGTCAGGTTGCTTGCGATCACGGCGACGATGAAGAAGAAGATGAGAGCGACCACGCTCTCCGGGTCGGCAATCGTGAAGGTGTGGAGCGGCGGCAAAAAGAAGAAGTTGAACGAGAGAATGCTGAGCACGCTGGCCAGCAGGGCCGGCCAAAGGCCGAAGGAGACGGCTGTCGTCAGCACTCCCATGAGGAACACGAGCGCGACATTGTGCACGTCAAGGAACTGCCGCAGGACGGCGCCCATCACCGTTGACGCGGCCACCAGACCGAGAGCTGCCAGCGCCGGACGCCAGTGCAAGGGTGCCGCCAAGGTCTTCAATCTCTCGGGGTGAGGCCGCGACCCTCCGGGCTGCCCGGCGATCACATGGACGCTGATTTGCCCAGCGCCGCGGATCAGGGAATGGGGGACCGAGCCTTGCACGAACTCCGTCCAGCGGGACCGGCGCGTTCGTCCGATGACAATGTGCGTGACGTTGTTCTCGGCGGCGTAGCGCAGGACCTCCTCGGAAATCGTGCGGCCCGGAAGCACGATGGCCTCCGCGCCGAGGCGCTCGGCCTGCCGCATGGTTTCGGCCAACCGGTCGCGAGCGGCCTGGCTCAGCCGCGCCGACCTGCCCGTCTCGATATTGATCACAGCCCAGGGGGCACGAAGCCGTTCGGCGACACGTCGGCCGTAGCGGACGAGTCCGCCCGCCTCGCTCGACTCGTTGATGCACACGAGCACGCGCTCCCCCGCCGCCCAGGGACCCGAAATCGCGTGCGATTGCATGTGCGTCAGGAGTTGCGCGTCGACGCGCTGCGCGGTTCGCCGAAGGGCCAGCTCACGCAACGCCGTAAGGTTGCCGAGCGAGAAATAGTTCTCGAGCGCTCTGCCGGCCGTCTCGGGAACGTAGACCTTACCCTCGCGGAGGCGCTGCATCAGGTCGGCGGGGGTGAGGTCGACCACCTCGATCTCGTCGGCGCGGTCGACGACCGAATCCGGCACCGTCTCCTGGACGCGCACGCGCGTGATCTGGGCGACCACGTCGCCAAGGCTTTCAAGATGCTGGACGTTCAGCGTCGTGTAGACGTCGATGCCGGCGCCCAGCAGTTCCTCGACGTCCAGGTAGCGTTTGGGATGACGGCTCTCCGGCGCATTGCTGTGCGCGAATTCGTCGACCAGGACCAGTTGCGGGCGGCGGCGGAGGATCGCGTCGAGATCCATTTCACGCAGCATGCGGCCCTTGTAGCCGACCTGCCTTTGCGGCACGAGTTCGAGCCCATCCAGAAGACCCGCGGTCTCCTCGCGTCCGTGGGTCTCGACCACACCGACGACCACATCCACGCCCTCGGCCTTTCTTGCACGCGCGGCCGTGAGCATTTCGTAGGTCTTGCCGACGCCGGGCGCGGCGCCGAGAAACAGCTTCAGCCGCCCCCGGGTCCCCTGGCGCGCTGCGCTCAGGAGGGCATCCGGCGACGGCCTCTTGTCGGCTTCGTGCCTGTCACCCATGAGGTGCGTCCGCTCTACTGATGCAAGTTATCCAAGGCCAGGTTGAGCGCCAGGACATTCACGCGAGGCTCGCCAACGATGCCGAGAAGGCGCCCCTCGACGTTGCCGAAGACGATTTGCCGGACGTCATTTTCGGCCACATGTCGGGTCTTTGCAATGCGCGGCGCCTGGAACAGGGCGGCTTCGGGGGAGATGTGCGGATCGAGCCCGCTGCCGGTGGATGTCACGAGGTCGATCGGCACCGGCTGCCCTGGATTCTCGGCCTTGAGCTTGTCCAGATCGGCTTTCACTCGGTCGATGAGAGCCTTGTTGGTCGGGCCGAGGTTCGAGCCGGCTGAGTTTGCAGCGTTGTAGGGCGCCGCGATCGTCTTGCTGGCATCGTTCGGATCGGCCGCTGTCGTGGCCGACGGGCGGCCATGGAAATAGCCGTCGCCCACAAAACTCTGTCCGATCAAGGCAGAGCCGACGACCGTGCCATTGCGTTGGATCAAGCTGCCGTTGGCCTGCGCCGGGAAGATCAGCTGGGCGATGCCGGTCATCGCCAGAGGATAGGCCAGGCCTGTCAGTAGGGTGAACAGGATGAGCAGGACCAGCGCGGGGCGGATTTGCGCAAGCATCGGAGAACCCTCAAGCAAGATGGATGGCGTTGACCAGGAGGTCGATCGCCTTGATGCCGACGAAGGGCACGATGATGCCGCCGCCGCCGTAGATCAGCAGATTGCGCCGCAGCAGAGCGGCAGCGCCAATTGCCCGGTACGGAATCCCTTTGAGCGCCAGCGGAATCAACGCGATGATGATCAGCGCGTTGAAGATGATGGCGGACAGGATCGCGCTCTGGGGGCTGCCCAGATGCATGATGTTGAGGGCACCGAGCTGCGGATAGAAGGCCAGGAACATGGCCGGGATGATGGCGAAATACTTCGCGACATCGTTGGCGATCGAAAACGTGGTGAGCGCTCCGCGCGTCATCAGCAACTGCTTGCCGATGCCGACGATCTCGATGAGCTTGGTCGGATCGCTGTCGAGGTCGACCATGTTGCCGGCCTCACGTGCCGCCACCGTGCCGGTGTTCATCGCCACACCGACATCGGCCTGGGCGAGGGCCGGTGCGTCGTTCGTGCCGTCGCCGCACATGGCGACCAGCTTGCCCCTTCCCTGTTCGTCGCGGATCAGCTTCAACTTCGCCTCCGGCGTCGCCTGAGCCAGGAAGTCGTCGACGCCGGCCTCGGCCGCGATGGCGGCGGCGGTCATTGGATTATCGCCGGTGATCATCACGGTGCGGATGCCCATCCGGCGCAGTTCGCCGAAGCGCTCCCGGATGCCGCCCTTGACGATGTCCTTGAGGTAGATGACCCCAAGCAGGCGACCGTCGCGCGCCACCGCGAGGGGTGTGCCGCCGGCGCGGGCGATGTCGGCTGCAATCGACTGGATCTCGCGAACCGTCTCGGTCGCGACCTGAGGGCGCAAAGTCAAGACGGCCCCGGTCGGCGCCTCCGTTTCGGGCGAGGCGTTGACGAACGCGAGCACCGAATCCACGGCGCCCTTCCGGATCTGGCCCTTGTCGGGCCCCGCGTCGCCGATATCGACCCCACTCATGCGGCTTTGGGCCGTGAACGGCACGAAACGGGCGCCGAGCGCAGCCATGTCGCGGCCGCGGATGCCGTACTTTTCCTTGGCCAGAACCACGACTGAGCGCCCCTCCGGCGTCTCATCGGCCAGCGAAGCAAGCTGAGCCGCTTCGGCGAGATCGGCCTCGGCGACGCCCCGCACCGCTCGGAACTCCGAGGCCTGGCGGTTGCCGAGCGTGATGGTGCCGGTCTTATCGAGGAGCAGCGTGTCGATGTCGCCCGCCGCCTCGACGGCGCGGCCCGACATAGCGAGCACGTTGAAGCGCACCAGCCGGTCCATCCCGGCAATGCCGATGGCCGATAGAAGCGCGCCGATGGTGGTCGGGATCAAAGTGACGAAGAGCGCCACCAGAACCACAACGGAGATCGAGCCGCCGGCGTAGGCCGCGAAGCTCGGGATCGTGACGGTGGCGAGCACGAAGATCAGCGTCATTCCGGCGAGCAGGATGTTGAGCGCAATCTCGTTGGGCGTCTTCTGCCGTTCGGCGCCTTCAACCAGCGCGATCATGCGGTCGATGAAGGTCGACCCGGCCGCGGCTGTGATGCGGACCAGGATCTCGTCCGACAACACCTGGGTGCCACCCGTCACCGCCGAGCGGTCGCCACCCGACTCCCGGATCACGGGCGCCGACTCGCCGGTGATGGCGGCCTCGTTGACGGACGCGATGCCTTCGATCACCTCGCCGTCCGATGGAATGATGTCGCCGGCCTCGACCAGCACCACATCGCCGACTTTGAGGCTCGTGCCCGGCACGGTCTTGGTTCTGGCGCGGTCGCCGCCGAGGAGAAGCTTGGCCTGCGTTTCCGTGCGGGTGCGGCGCAACGTGTCGGCCTGCGCCTTGCCGCGGCCTTCGGCGACCGCCTCGGCGAAATTGGCGAACAACACCGTGAACCAGAGCCACAGGATGATCTGGAACGTGAAGCCGAGATGTCCGCCGCCGGTCACAAGATCGCGGACGAACAGCACGGAAGTCAGGGCGGACACCACCGCGACCACGAACATCACGGGATTGCGCGCGAGAAGCCGAGGGTCGAGTTTCCGGAACGCCGAGCCGATCGCCGGCGTCAGGATCTTCGGATCAAGCAGGTTGGCGGCTTTGGTCTTGCTCATGGTTCCCTCTCGGGGGCGGCGCCGGGCCTTGAGGTGCTCCGGCGCGATAAAGGGTCGATGCAGGTTGAGGTGGTCGTGCACGGCGTCATCCGCCGAAGCTCTGGCCCGCCATGGCGGCGAGATGTTCGACGATCGGCCCGAGCGCGATGGCGGGGAAGAACGTCAGCCCACCGACGATCAGCAGCGTGCCGACCAAAAGCCCGACGAACAGGCCACCATGGGTCGGAATGGTTCCGGCCGAAGCGGGAACCGTCTTCTTGGCGGCGAGCGAACCCGCGATGGCCAGCGCCGGCACGATCACCAGGAAACGGCCCATCAGCATGTCGAAGCCGAGGGTGATGTTGTACCATGGCGTGTTGCCGCTGAGGCCGCCGAAGGCCGAGCCGTTGTTCGCCGCGCCCGACGTATAGGCGTAGAGGATCTCGGAGAAACCGTGCGGCCCGGGATTGGCGATGGAGGCCACGGCTGACGGCAGCACCGTCGCGACAGCGGTGAAGCCGAGCATGGCGAGCGGCAGGCACAATACGCCCAGCATGGTCATTTTGACCTCCTTCGCCTCGATTTTCTTGCCGAGATATTCGGGGGTTCGTCCGACCATCAGTCCCGCGACGAAGAGCGCGATGATGACGAACAGCAGGATGCCGTAGAACCCTGCGCCGACACCCCCGACGATGACTTCGCCGAGCATCATGTTGATCAGCGGGATCATGCCGCCGAGCGCTGTAAAGCTGTCGTGCATGGCATTGACGGCGCCGCAGGATGCGTCCGTGGTCACCACGGCGAACAGGGACGACATTGCGGTCCCGAAGCGAACCTCCTTGCCCTCCATGTTGCCGCCGTCGAGGCCGAGTGCGTTTAGGAGGGGGTTGCCGGCCGCCTCGGCCCAATAGGCGATAACGACGCCGACAAGGCAGAGCAGCAGCATCGCGGCCAAAATCGCCCAGCCCTGGCGCTGATCCTTGACCATGCGCCCGAAGACGTTCGTCAGGGAGGCCCCGATGGCGAAGATCGACACCATCTGGACCATGTTCGACAGTGCCGTCGGATTCTCGAATGGGTGGGCGGCGTTGGCGTTGAAGAAGCCGCCGCCGTTGGTGCCGAGCATCTTGATAGCGACCTGCGACGCCACCGGCCCAAGCGCGATCGTCTGCTTGGCACCTTCGAGCGTGGTCACCGTGACGGCGCCACCGAACGTCTGCGGAATACCCTGCCAGACCAGGAACAGCGTGAACACGATGCAGATTGGAAGCAGCACGTAGAGAGTGCAGCGGGTCAGATCGACCCAGAAGCTGCCGAGGGACTTCACCGACGTCCGAGCAAAGCCGCGGATCAGAGCCACTGCAATCACGATGCCCACTGCGGCCGAGAAGAAGTTCTGCACCGCGAGCCCGACCATCTGGGTCAAGTAGCTCATGGTGGATTCGCCGCCATAGTTCTGCCAGTTGGTGTTGGTGACGAACGACGCTGACGTGTTGAACGCGAGCGCCGGATCGACGGCACCCTGCCCGTCCGGATTGAACGGCAGCATCGCTTGAAATCGCATGATGGCGTAGAGCAGCACAAAGCTCGCAGCGCTGAACGCCAGCATGGCGGTGGCGTAGGTCAGCCAATGCTGCTCGTCAGTCTCGCGAACGCCGGCAAGACGGTAGAACCCCCTTTCCAGAGGCTTCAACACCGGCGACAGAAGGGTTTGCTCGCCCGCAAACACGTGTGTCATGTAGCCGCCGAGCGGCTTCACGATCAGCAGCACGAGCGCGAAGAAGATCAGAATCTGAATCCAGCCGACGAAGGTCATGGCCGCCTCTCAGAAACGTTCGGGGCGCAGCAGCGCATACACGAGGTAGACGATGAGAAGCAGCGACACCGCCGCCCCCAGCACGTAGTCGAGGATCATGGTCGGCACCGTTGGCTAAAGGCGATCGCAGAGAACGCCGTACCCGACCGTCAGAACAAAGAAGCCCAGCCCCAGGCCAAGCAGAATGACGTCGAACATCGATCGACCTCCGATGCTGGGTCGATTTGCCCATCGGCAGGACGCGTGGCGCGCGTCCGTTCAGCCGATGAGCTTCCCAGCCCGGATGAGATCGCATCAACCGCATAAGGGATCGAGCGCGAGCGATCGGCGACTTTATCAAGGAGTTATAAAATGACGCCGTCGACAGCCCAGCACGAGCGTCCTGGGCCGAGAGCAGCCCGCACAAGACTGCATTGGCTTGCCGCGCCGAGGACTGTGACCTTCGCCGCTCGCTGTATGGCGCTCAGAGTGCCATGCAAGCTCCTTTGAAGCGAGGACCAGCTGCTGTCCTCCGCGAGGCTCGGTATCGGCTCAGAGCGGCATCCACACGCCACCCGCCTTCGACGACCGGATGGCGGCTTCGATGAAGGCGAGACCTTTGACCCCATCGTCGATCGTGGGGAAGATGACGTCGGCCGATGGCCTGCGACCGTCGCGGGCCGCGACGATCGCCTCCGCGGCTTCGGTATAGATGTTGGCGAAACCTTCCAGGTAGCCTTCCGGGTGGCCGGCCGGCACCCGTGACATCCGCTTGTTGTCCGCATCCGCGCCAACCCCGTTGCGGGTGACGATCTGCTGATTCTGGCCGAGCGGCGACCAGATCATCCGGTTGGGGTCGGCCTGGACCCATTCGAGTGAGGCCTTGCTGCCGTAGACGCGGATTTTCAGTCCGTTCTCGTTTCCGGGCGCCACCTGGCTGGTCCACAGGAATCCCTTGGCGCCGTTGGCATAGCGCAGCATGACCTGGACGTCGTCATCGAGCCGCCGTCCTGGCACGAATGTCGTCAGTTCCGCGCACAGCTCGCGCACCGGGATACCGGTGATGAAATCGGCGAGGTTGTAGGCATGGGTGCCGATGTCGCCGATGCAACCACCAGCCCCGGAGCGGGTCGGATCGGCGCGCCATTCGGCCTGCTTGTGCCCCGAATCCTCGATTTTCTCCGCAAGCCAGTCCTGCGGATATTCGACCTGCACGATGCGGACCTCGCCCAACTCGCCTCGCTGCACCATGGCTCGTGCCTGCCGCACCAGCGGATACCCGGTGTAGTTGTGCGTTAGCGCAAACACCAAGCCGGATCGGTCGACAGCCGCCTTGAGGCTCTCGGCCTCGGCGAGCGAGATCGCAAGCGGCTTGTCGCAAATGACGTGGATTCCCGCCTCGAGAAACGCCTTCGCGGCTGGGACGTGCATGTGGTTCGGCGTCACGATGGCCACGGCCTCGATGCCGTCCGGACGGGCGGCCTCGCCCTGCACCATTGCCTCGAAATCGGCGTAAGACCGGTCTGGATCGAGCCCAAGCGCCTGCGCCGAGCGCACGGCCTTCTCCGGGGTCGATGATAGGGCGCCCGCCACGAAGTCGTAGCGATCGTCGATGCGGGAGGCGATCCGATGCACCGCCCCGATGAATGCACCCTCGCCACCGCCCACCATGCCGAGCCGGATCCGGCGACCGCGTGCCTCGTTGCGCCCTTCGATCATCTTGTCTCCTCCCTGTTTTCTTTTTCCGTCGCGGCCGGTCGCCTCGCCGCTTTGTCGTTGCTGCGCTTTGGGTGCCGTTGCGGCGGCGTTGTCCGGGGCTTCGGCCCGGCAGCACCGCGCGGCCATCGTAGCCGCAGTTGGCAATCGAGAAGATGGCGATGGTTCTTGGTTCAGTTCAGGTCTTGCTCAATGCGTCCATTGATGTGCCTTGCGAGCGTCGCGTTTCCAAAAGTGTCTTGTCTCGTATTAACTGGATCACAATGCAGCTTCCAGCAGGTTGACTACCTTCCCCCTCGGTTGCAATCGGGGTCATTAAAATTCCGCCGTTGGGTCATCATGGCCATGACACAAAGGCCAAGCTGCTTCGTGGAATGGATAGAAGGTACGATGGCCATGCTTGGTCTCGTCACGATTACATCCAATATTCAAAATGATCTGAAACTTTTGTTTCGTACATCTCTCTTGTTTGGGCCACCTCCGTTGCGACAACCGCTGCCTGTGATTATCTTCGACGAGACCACATGACTTCGAGAGTGAATGAGACAGAGTGGGAAGGATTGTCTGAGAAGGTGTTTGAGGTGGGGTCCAAGCCTCCCACTGGTTCGATCCGATTGTTTGCAAATCCTGTAACGTCCCTCCCACTTGTGTTGCTGTCTGCCCTGCCAAGATCTACTATGTTACTGGGATATTACATAATAAAGTATAAATAGTATATGACAAAATATAGTATAAATAGTATATAATATAATATAGTATAAATAGTATAATATGTAATACACTAAAAATAGTATATGTCAAAATATACTAAAATAGTTATTTCATAATATACTATAAATAGTACATTCTATAATGTATTAAAATAGTATATTTCAAAATATACTATAAATAGTACAGTCTGTAATATGTTAAAATAATATATATAAGAATATACTATAAATAGTATATTATATAATGTATTAAAATACTATATATCATAATAGACTATAAATAGTACAAGTCTTAATATATTCAAATATTATATTACATATTATACTATAAATAGTCTAATTTGCAATACATTATTTATAGTATAGACTTGCAATATACTATTTCTATGTATATTTTAGAAGATACATTAACAATGTATTCTAAATAATATAAGTAAATACTACATTTCATACTATACATATATATAACATTTTAGAATATACGTAGATAGTATGTGTCAAAAAACACATAAATAGTATATGTCATAATATACATAAATAATATATTTAAGGATATACGTATATACTAAGAATATATGTAAATAGGTTTGAAATGTTCCTCACATACAGTCTACCCTCTATAAATGTTAACCTCCGGGAGTGGATCAAAGTTAACGTTTATAAAGGTGTTAACATCTAACAATCATAAAATTATCTTTTGAGCAATATACAAATCTTAACATTTATAAATATAAGCAATTGTGAAGAGTGCTTGTGAGAGAATACCATTCATAAAATTGCAAACCCAATCAAAACTTTATTTCAATATCAAGTTTACGAATCATGGATGAAGTATGAATCAATGGTTCTTTGGTAATTAAATGTGTAGTTTTTATCATCCACCCCATGGTTGTATTTCATTCGTTAACATTTATAAAGTTAAATTTACAAAGAAGGGAGTACCATTTTGTTAACATTTAACACATTTAACATTTATAGTGTGCAATATGTGGGGAGTAGAAGAAAGTTAACATTTAGAGAGGGTTAACACTTATAGGTGTAACATTTATGGAGGGTGAACTATACAAAGGTTTAAAGCATTCCCTTCATATCAAGTAAGCGTGTTGACTTGGTGGTTAGAACCACCAAGTGGGAAGCCCAAGGTTGGGGGTTCCAATCCCTTGGCCCGCGGCTATGACCTCTAGCCTAGCCTAGCAAGCCTAGGTGAGTAGGTTGGAGTTGATGGGGAGGTAGTTAGTGTCGTGGTAGTAGTCTGCAATTAATTTTTTTTTGCCCGAACAATCCAGGCCGTAAAAAAATAATTTTCCGGAAAATCCGGAAAATAAAAAATTATGTTTTTATTTTTTATTTTTTTTTTGGGCAAACTTTTGGTGACCTGATCAACAGAACATATCAACAAAACTGTGTTACAAAGTGTCCAGGTCAACGCGTCCTAAGTAACAACCGCGACCAACACTTTTCTGTTGATTTTTTGTTGATCCGGACGCAAAATTTCTACTAGTGTCATGCAAGGACAAGACAAGGACTGGGAATCTTATTTCTTGGAACCGGGAGGAAGTGGACTATTGCCTCGGTGTTCACCACAATGATCATGGAAAGCTCCAGAGACACGATGACGTTTGTAGTCGCCAAAGCTCGAGCAGACCTAAAAAAAAAAAAAAAAAAAAAAAAAAAAAGGGGGGGGGGGGGGGGGGGGGGGGGGGGGGGGGGGGGGGGGGGGGGGGGGGGAAAAAAAAAAAAAAAAAAAAAAAAAAAAAAAAAAAAAAAAAAAAAAAAAAAAAAAAAAAAAAAAAAAAAAAAAAAAAAAAAAAAAAAAAAAAAAACGCCACAAAGACACTACAAGAAAACGCGGTCCGAATCAGCACAAAATCAACTGTTTTCTGCTGGTTTCAAGAGATTTGGGAAAACAACGTCAAAATAGAGCCATTATGCCACTGAAATCAACTGTTTTCTGCTGGTTTCAAGAGATTTGCGAAAACAATGTCAAAATAAAGCCATTATGCCACTCAAATCAACAGAGTGAACATCTATATGTTGATTTCAACAGAGGAAGATAATTTATTTGTTGATTTCAACAAAGAAATTTTAATTATTGTGATAGTAGTTTTTAATTACACTAATTATAGTAAAGTAATTAATTACTACAATGCTTGTAATCTACAATAATTAAATAATTTGATTAACTAACAATAATGTATTACTATAATTACTTAAATTTACAATTATAGTAATTTGTGAATGATTGTAATTTTAATTCTATTTACAGTTTTTAATTATTGTAATTACTAATATAAGTAATTATTATAAACAATGTATTTACTATAAATAATGTAATAACCAATTCAATTAATTAATGTAAATACTGAAATTACTAATTTAAGTAAATACTCAAATTTGCTAATTTAAGTAAATACCAAAACTTTCTAATTTAAGTAAATACTGAAATTGGCTAATTAAAGTAAATATTGACATTTTCTACTTTAAGTAAATACTGAAATTACTAATTTTGGTAATGGTGACATTTCTATTTTAAGTAAATACTGAAATTGGCTAATTTAAGTAAATACTGACATTTCTATTTTAAGTAAATACTGAAATTGGCTAATTTAAGTAAATACTGACATTTCTATTTTAAGTAGATACTGAAATTTCTATTTTAAGTAAATACTAAAATTCTAATTTAAGTAAATACCGAAATTACTAATTTCAGTAAAATACTAAAATTACTAATTTTGGTAAATACTGAAATTTCTAATTTCGGTAAACTACTAAAATTATAATTTTAGTAAATACTGAAATTTCTAATTTCGGTAAACTACAAAAACTACTAATTTTGGTAAATACTGAAATTTCTAATTTCGGTAAACTACTGAAAGTAGCAATTTTGGTAAATACTGAAAATACTAATTTTGGTAAATATGGAAATTACTAATTTCGGTATTTACCAAAATTGCTAATTTCAGTAAGTATTAAAATTGCTATTTTCAGTAAAATACTGAAATTATTGTAATTAATGTAGTTAAAATAATTACAATAACTATGGTAATTGATTTTTTAAAGTATTTTGTAAAAAGAATTCAATGTAAATACAATGTGTACTAATTAAGAACAATAAATACATTAATTCTATGCTTGTTTTTACTTTCACTTATAAAAAATATATATACAAAAGTTTATAAGTCTTATGGCTTCTTCATACAAATGTCTTTCATACTTGGCCTACATCATGTAATGAGTGGTGGCTTAGTGGCTAAGGCCTTCACACTATAGCCAAGAGGTTCAAGGTTCGATCCCCTTGACCCTCACCCTTGGCTTAGCCTAGGGTAGGTAGGTGGCTTTGTCAATTAGCCTAGGCTAGGCGAGGTGGGCCTTGGCCCTTGGTAGTAGGTGACTAGGCCCGGATTGCGAGGGGCGGATTTTTTAGTTTACATTTCTTTTACTAGTATAAGTTGGACATTTAACCAATGCGGGAATCAAGAGATTTGTGCTGAAATTGGTCCTAATCAAGAGTTCCTAATCAAGAGATAAAATCAACAGAATTCTGCTGAAACTCTGCTGGAAAGGAACCGTTTTTTCTTGTAGTGAGAACGGGGGGGGGGGGGGGGGGGGGGGGGGGGGGGGGGGGGGGGGGGGGGGGGAAAAAAAAAAAAAAAAAAAAAAAAAAAAAAAAAAAAAAAAAAAAAAAAAAAAAAAAAAAAAAAAAAAAAAAAAAAAAAAAAAAAAAAAAAAAAAAAAAAAAAAAAAAAAAAAAAAAAAAAAAATATTCAAACAAACTATGAAGGGTTTATTTATTTTTTTTTTTTTTTTTTTTTTTTTTTTTTTTTTTTTTTTTTTTGGGGGGGGGGGGGGGGGGGGGGGGGGGGGGGGGGGGGGGGGGGGGGGGGGGGGGGGGGGGGGGGGGGGGGGGGGGGGGGGGGGGGGGGGGGGTGGGTCTCATTCCATCTTGCCGATGGGGGATGCGAAGTGATCTTGTAGAGGCTAAAATGGGATATTAGGAGAATCTGGGGACTTAGTTCAATGCTATGATATATTAAAGATGAATATATGATATCAAATACGAGATGCATTATGAACAAGAGATATAAAAAAAAAAAAAAAAAAAAAAAATTTTTTTTTTTTTTATTGAATAATATTGGGGGCAGTATGTTAAAGAGAAAATTTTTTTTTTTTTTTTTTTTTTTTTTTTTTTTTTTTTTTTTTTTGGGGGGGGGGGGGGGGGGGGGGGGGGGGGGGGGGGGGGGGGTTTTTTTTTTTTTTTTTTTTTTTTTTTTTTTTTTTTTTTTTTTTTTTTTTTTTTTTTTTTTTTTTTTTTTTTTTTTTTTTTTTTTTTTTTTTTTTTTTTTTTTTTTTTTTTTTTTTTTTTTTTTTTTTTTTTTTTTTTTTTTTTTTTTTTTTTTTTTTTTTTTTTTTTTTTTTTTTTTTTTTTTTTTTTTTTTTTTTTTTTTTTTTTTTTTTTTTTGGGGGTGGGGTGGGGAAAGTGTCATTGTGGGCACTATGCAAAATGCGCATTTGTGAAAAAAGTGAGAGGGCCAATCAGAGGATTTGAGGCGCCATCATACATTTAACGAACGCCCGTTCGCCGAGGACAAAAAGTAGTGCACTCAAATCAACGGAACAGGGGAACTCACCTAATGACTCCAGGAGGTATTGAGCATGGTGTTGAATGTATGTTTTCCGCCTACACATTTACTGACAATCTCGTTGCGGATTTGCAGGAGGCTACGCCGGGTCTGTGTAGCCCACCACTCGACGAAGAAGTCCTTCACAAGTGGAATCGTGGCATCGCTAAGTGAAACAGCGGACAGAGAGAGTCCACTGAACATACATAATACTAATCATAGTGGCTCTCCTGTTTGCAGCCGCTGTCACATTCCGGTGATGCACGCCCAACAACCGAGCTGTTTGGCGAGCAGAGTGTTGCGAGACCATTCGTGATGGCAGCAGTTAGAATCGCGTGTTTCGTAGCTAGTTGTGCCCTCGTTTTCGACGACTTCACCTCTGACAAGGATTGTAGCAAGCCAGAGACAATCCCCTCCCGCGCGTGGACCTCCGATGGAACCTTCTGGGCCTCGGCCTTGGCAAAAGCTCCCTTATAACGGGACTGTCCCAAACCGATCGCACGACGGCTCGCTTGTGCGAAAGTGGTCGCCCGTGTCTTCCCAGAGTTCGTTGTACGCAAGCCAAAATTCCAGCAACATCGCGGCGCACCGTCTTTGGTTCACACCGTATTGGTTCTCAACATCAATATCGGACAGTGAGCCGCCGTCGGCATCCGCTCCGCTATTCCTTGTGTTTTGTCTCACTTCTACGCCGCGACTCACGCTGCCGATCCCTTGCGCGTTCACGTTGTTACTTCCCTCGCAATGTCTTCACCAACACTCGCCTTATGTGTGCTGCTTCCTCGGCCCTTGCCCTTCCTGCAGGACCGTCGCGTCGGATGCCTGCCCTCCGCTCGCGTGCCCTAACTCTCCCCATCAGCATGTGCAGATCGCGATACAGTGATGGACGAGAAGAAAAGAGACGCTACAACAAAGTGAGTCACACTGCTAATAGAAATGGTTACGGATCAACACAAAATCAACAGAGAATCGTTGGTCGTGTCTGTTGTTTCGGTCGCGTTGGTCCGGTCAGTGATCAACAGAGGGTTGTTGATCACTTTCTGTTGATTTGGTCAAAAAAAATAAAAAATCACTTCCCGGATTTTTCGGGAAAATATTTTTTTACTGGGCAGATTTTTTACTGGGCAAAAAATAACTACTAGATTAACCGGATTCCTAACCCTACCCGCCTAGGCTTGCAAGGCTAGGCTATCCTAGAGGTCATGGGCGCGGGCGTAGAGACTTGAACCCCCGACCTCGTGCTTCCCACTTGGTGACCTTAACCGCTAGGTCATCCCAATTTACTTGATAGAATAGGAACTTTCTAAACCTTTGTATGCCCGGGGAGTGCACTTAATGTTAAGACTAAGAATCATGTGAGTGCGTACTTTTGACCCCCCTATGTATGTAATAAAAACTCATCTAAAATTTGTAAAAAAAATATGAAGTTGTTAAATACAATCTAAAGTTCTTATTGTATAAATTTCAAAAAATAATCTATTGTAAATAATTTTTGAATTGATTTTTGAAGCAAAAAACGACGTTTTTTAGTTCAAACTTCTATCATTTTAAAATAAATATTTTGAAAACTTTTTGTCCTAAAATTTATACCAAATGATAGAAATATACATAATGATTTGGCACTCTAAAACTCTTAATTTAAAAACTATTTACAATATTTTGCAGTATACTATAACATTTTTGCTATATAATATTTATAGTATTATTGTAGTATACTTTTATAATATGTTTTGCAATATACTATTTCCAATATTTTCAATATACTATTTATGGTATATTTGGTGATATACTATTTATAGTATTCTGGAATATACTATTTATAGTAACTTTGGAACTACACTATATATAGTTTGATCTAAAATATACTATTTATAGTTTATTCGAACATACTATTTATAGATCAGTATATATACAATGTTCATAGGTTGTTTCTAAAGTATACTATTTATAGTTGTTTTGGAATATGCTATTTATAGTTTGTTTGTGAAATATACTATTTATAGATTATTCCGAAATATACTATTTATGGTATGTTTGGAAATAAACTAATTAGGATATATTTTGCAATATACTATTTACATATTCTATAAGATTCTAGAATATTCTGGAATATCCCAAAAAGATTCCAAAAAAACAAAAATTTTGTTGGTTCGGTCATTGTACTATACAAATCAACAAAAAAGTGGATATGAATCTGTTGGTTTTTACAAAAGTTACAAAATCAGTTGAATCGGTCATTGTAATGCACCAATCAACAGAAATCTGTTGATTGTTTGTTGATTTGGTCAAGCTTTTCTAGTAGTGTTATTTGAAAAGTCCTATAAGTACCATATTATTGTAGAGAATGAAAAAATAAAATAAAGCACAATGGACCTTACATTTGAACGCATCGCAGACAAAGTCACTCTTACAAAGAATGAAATGGTTTTATTTTTAATGCAAAACACCTAAATCCTAAATGAAGACCTCCCTGTGACAGTCCATACCCCAATTTTAAAACTCCATGACACTAAATTTAACAACAATTTCAACCAAAAAAAAAGGGGGTTACTAAATATTGAAGTTAGGAATTGTGTGCCCAAAATTTCATAACCATAGCTTCTTTGGATTGAACATTACTTAGATTGCAAGACACAGGGGTATGCTGAAAACTAGGTTGTGACAAGAAAACTGGTCCACTCAACCATAAGATACCACCCGTTATGCAGGATGGGACCTATTGTCATGAATCCCATATCAACACATATAATGCTACGGGGATTTCAATAGCCCGATGTCACCACTCTTCTTGTGTGTGATAAATTTAAGAGTGAAAACTTGGATAACATGTTGTTGATTCTCATCAAGTTCAAGGTTTGACTAAACCCATAGTTTCATCTCCTTTACTTAGTATAATTCTTATATATCTATAGAGAAAAAACAGCGGATAGTGACAAATCAAGCGTTCATCGAGAAATAATCGGTTGCAGTTCAAAGATTTCAGGAAATTTACCGATCATTTTAGAGGAATCTATAGAATATACCTCATATTGATGAAGAAATACTGGAAGATGTCAACATGTAACCGGTTGGACTTGGATCGCTAGGAACTTGACCGGTTATGCTCAAATTCTCCGCCGGACACTGATTCTGAGGAATCACTTGCTAGGTACTAGCACACTAAATATTGTATTTTCTACATTATATATTGTATTGAGTGACATATGGTGTTTTATGTCACTTCTCTAATGACGCTTCTTGTAAATAAGTATGCAAATATTGTTATGGGTGATTTGGATAAATTTCATGCCGATTAATAAAACAAAATTTTGGTGTATTGTGCATCTTAACACTTATGTTTTTGATAAAATATTGTCATGGATGATTGTTTGGATGAAGAATTTCTCCGTGAGTGACAATATTTGCAACATTGGGAATCTGCAATGAACCAAAAATTTTGTAAGGAATGGCAAATCATGTTAGGCTCACCTTTAGTGTTGGTGACACTACACGGGCAGTTTACAATTAGTATTGAGGAAGACAAATAGAATTGGTGATACTAAATGCAATATTTAGTATACACACATTGGTGGTGCAAGTTCTAAGCACAAAATTTGGAAAGAAAGTAAAAAACTAAACTTTCAAATAACATGTTTGGCCCGTTGCACATCACATTGGCTGATGGTGTGTCATGTCACAAGTGACGTGATGCATGACATACAGAATACAGTGAAAATAATCTGATTCGGCTAGAAAGAGTGGCTTGAAAATTGTGCAATATTTTCACAGATGGAGTAGAGGAAATGATGAGGAATGCAAATTGTTTTGTGTTTTTATTTCTTGTAAATAATTAGTATCAATTTCAAAGAGGCAAGTAAGTCAACCATCCTATTTGTAAACTAGAGTCTCCCTAATATGAGCATCAAAATATCCTACTTTACATATGAATGCACACAAAATAGATTAACTTAATGGCACCCAAAAGTGATTGCAAGTGGTGTGAAACAATACCTATTTGGCTAATCTTCCCATCCCACCTATCATTGCATCCTTTTCAAGCCACTACTTTTTTAAAGTAGCCATTTTGGGTCCCCACACGAATCATTCTACCCCTAGTCTAGTGCACCACTACACAAAATCAGTATTTAGTGTTGGATACACTAATAGTCGACGGATACACTAAATGTCAATTGTCTTCATAGTGTTAGAACACTAAATGTCAACTCTAACACTATTTGTACCAATTAGTAACTTTGAATATTTACAAAAGCGCATTTAGTGTTAGATGACATTTTTTTGTAAATCTTCAATAGAAAATTGGAGGTAGAATATGAGAGCCTCATTGAGAAAGAGGCTAACACTAATCTCCAGTCATTCATGATTGAGGTACTACTTTTGGGTGTCTAACGGTTAAGGACTTTTTTTCTTAACTTCACATGCTTGGTGTGCTTGGATTTGTATTGTGAAGCATATTTTGAATCATACCTACATTTCATACTCCATATTGACTACACCGACAAAGTTTATTTGCATGGAATAGGGTCATCGAAGACATCATTTTGATTCCTTAAAGGACATTTAGGAGTGTTGTCTTAATTGTTCACATTAGGATCAAGGAATGAAAAGGAGGTCAAGATTTAGTCGAAACGATCCCAAATTTTTTCCTCATAATCATCGTTCAAGTGTGTACCAATAGAACCAAAAATGTCTCCAATACCAATTGCCCAACTTTACATGTGGCACCAAACATGGCCAGAAATACATGTGTATGGGGCCACATGCAAAAGGAACGTCTAGTATAAGAATTGGACAAAAAAAATTATATGAATGGACACATGACACTTATGCCAAATGACCAAGATGCACAACATGAAATAATTGACCTATAATGTACACTTGAATAGTAAAAAATGCCATTGATGTGGTGGTTTAGGGTTTAGGGTTTAGGGTTTTGAATTTAATAAGAAATAATATCTTTCTAGATAGATCTTTGAACTATCTACTTATTTATCTAAAATTTATTGATCAAATAATAGAAAATCATGATAAACGCCGAGATTTGCCAAAAAAAAAAGTCCTTAAGTCCTGTGTCCCAAAAGTAGTACCTCAACCGTGAATGGACCCAGATTACAAGTGACGTTTAGTGTTTTGGGTAACTATTGGCTCTAACACTAATCTTCATCTAACACTAATATACATATTTAGTGTAGTGGTCATTAACCGCTATAGGTACTTCTACATTAGATTAAGAAAACTCCAAGTGTGAACTTTTCATTTCTAAAGCAAGTCTAAAGAAAGTATCACCTTTTGATACTAAGAGACATCACACCTTTGGTTAAGTTATTTATCAGGGTATGTAATCAAATAACTTATTCATCACAATAGTTCTCCGCATGACCACAAAACCTTTGGTTAATCTTGTTGAATTTGTTCCATGTTACCGTACCTTCATCGTCCCCTGCACCGGCAAATGTTTCGTTGGCAATTCACCTATCATCCTTCGCCTCGGGCAATGGCTATGTCTTGTAGTCTGCTACGCTCATAGTATTGCTTAAGATGCAGGTCGTCGATTCGCTGCCGGCAAGCGATCCGAACCGCGCGCCGATTCGCGATTTCTCGAAACTGTATCTCGACTCGACCGGCAAGCAGGCCGACTTTTTTGCCGGGGCAGGTTGGGACCTCGCCAATATCGTGATCGCTGCAATCAAGCGGGTAGGTACGGATCCGACGGCGATTCGCGATGCGATCGAACAAGTCAAGAACTATCCGGGGACGATCTCGATGATGTCGTTCACACCCGAAAACCATCGCGGCGCCGGTCCGACCGCGCAAGTCATGGGGCGATTCACGGACGGCAAGTTCATCGTTTTCAAACGCTAAGCGCGCGTGTCGGGCTTCGATCATTTCGGCCAGGTAGCGACGGCCGGGCTCACCAACGGCGCGATCTTCGCGCTGATTGCGCTCGGCTTCAGCCTCGTCTTCTCAGTGAACGGCTTTCTGAACCTCGCTCAAGGCGAGTTCGTCACGCTGAGCGGACTGTGCACGGTGGTCATGACGACGAAGTACCATATTCCGTTGCTGGTCGCGGCGCTTGCCGCGATCGTGCTCTCCATGCTGGCGGGAGCGCTGTTCGAGCGGCTCGCGCTTTCGCCCGGACGCCGAATTTCCGCGGACACGGCGCTGATCGTGACGCTCGGGGGCGCTTTTTTCTTCACGGCGCCGACATGGTGATCTTCGGCAAGGACGCGCTTTCGTTGCCGGCGTTTTCCGGCGAGGCGCCGATTCTGCTCGGCGGCGTCGCGATCAGCACGCAGTCGTTGTGGATCGCCGGCACGTTGATCCTCGCGACGGTGGCGCTTTGGTGTTTCTTCCGCTTCACGTTCGTCGGTAAGGCAATGCTGGCTTGCGCGCAGAGTCCCACCGGTGCGCGGCTCGTCGGAATCGATCTCGCGCAGATCTCCACGCTCACGTATGCGGCGAGTTCCGGACTCGGCGCGCTCGCGGGCGTCGTCGTCGCTCCGCTGACGTTCGTCAGTGCGAACGGCGGGCTCGCATTTGGCATCGAGGGGTTCATCGCGGCACTCTTGGGCGGCATCGGAAGCTTTCCGGGTGCGGTTCTCGGCGGGCTGATCCTCGGTGAGGGTCAAGCGTTCGCGGCCGGGTATCTTTCCTCGCAGTTCAAAGAAGCGTTGACGTTCGCGGCGCTGCTGATCGTCCTGCTCGTTCGGCCGGCCGGCCTGTTCGCAGCGCGACGATGAACCGCGTCCCGCTTTTTCGCCTCATGCGCTCCTAGCCGGCGTTGCCGCGATCGTCGTCGTCGCGTACGGCGTTCTTCACGGAACGTACATACTCGGAACGCTCGTTCTCGCCGGCATTTATGCGCTCGTGATCCTCGGTCTCGTCCTTCTCGGGGGGTTGGGCGGACAGTATTCCCTGGGACAGGCCGCGTTTTTCGGCATCGGCGCGTACGCTGCTGCCCTGCTTTCGCGTCAGGGCGTGCCGCCGCTGCTAGCGTTAATTGTGGCCGTCGCGCTCACCGCGGGTGTCGCGGTAATCGTCGGTCTTCCCATGATGCGATTGCGCGGTTATCAACTGGCGGTCGGTACGCTGCGCGCTCGGGCTCGTGGTGATCTCTCTGCTCAACGGTTGGCGTACCTTGACGGCGGGTCCGTCGGGCATTACCGGGATTGTGCCGTTCTCAATCGGTTCGCTTGTCGTGTCGGGCGATAATGAAAATTACTGGCTCGTGTGGGGCGTTCTGCTGGCGGCGATTTGGACGGGGATCAACCTGTGGCGTTCGGCGCGCCGGCCAGGCGCTGCTTGCGGTGAAGCGGGACGAAGATGCGGCCGCCGCAATGGGTATCGACGTCACGCGCGTGAAAGTTCAAATCTTCGCGCTCAGCGCCGGGCTCGCGGCGCTCGGCGGCGCCCTCTATGCACACTACGTGGCGTTCGTATCGCCCGACCGTTTCGATCTCAACGCCTCGTTCGAACTGCTGCTCGGCGCGATGCTCGGCGGCATCGGAACGCCGTTCGGTGCAATCGTCGGAGCGCTTTTGCTCGTGGCGCTTCCGGCCTTGTTCGCACCGCTGCAAGATTATAAGATCATGGCCTACGGGCTCGTTTTCATGCTGGTCGCGCTCTACTTTCCGCAGGGCATTGCCGGTGTGATCGGATCGCTTGCCCGCAAGCGGACACCCATATGATGGCGCAACGCTTTGGCGACGTTCTCGAAGTTCGTGATATCGCCGTCTCGTTTGCCGGTGTGCGGGCCCTCGCCGGTGTCTCGTTTTTAATTGAGGGACCTGGTGTGTTTGGCCTCATCGGCTCGAACGGCGCCGGAAAGACGACGCTTTTGAACGTCATTACGGCCGCGATCCCACCCGCGGCCGGCGCGGTGTTCATGCGCGGCGAGAACGTCGGTGGCGTGCCTTCGTATCGTGTCGCGCGCATGGGTGTTGCGCGCACGTTTCAGAACGTGCGTCTGTTCGGCGATCAGACGGTCCTCGAAAACGTTGCGATCGGCACGTACCGGAATACGCACGCGGGTCTGCTGGCCGGGATGTTGGCGTTGCCGCGGGCGCGCGCGGAGCAGCACCGCGCAAGAGAAGAAGCGCTGGAAGCACTGACGTTCGTCGGCCTCGAGAGCAGAGCAAACGATGCTGCAGAATTGTTGCCGTTCGGCCAGCAGCGCCTCCTCGAACTTGCGCGCGCCCTCGCCCTGCGTCCGTGGCTCTTACTCCTCGATGAGCCGGCCGCGGGCTTGAATGATGCGGAAACGGAACGGCTTGCCGATCTTATCGTGTCGCTGCCGGCGCGAGGACTCACGGTTCTCGTCGTCGAGCACAACATGGCGTTGATGATGCGGCATGTTCGACCAGGTCAATCGTCGTTCTCAATGCAAGGTGAAAAGATCGCGGAGGGCACGCCGAGTGCGATTCAGGCCGGATGCGGGCCGTGATCGATGCGTACCTTGGTAGCAAGACCGTGGCTGTTGTGATCGAGGCGCGCAACCTGGTGGCGGGCTACGGTAAACTTCGCGTGATCAAAGACGTCAGCGTGAGCGTGGAATCGGGAGCGAGATCGTCAGCCATCATCGGCGCAAACGGCGCGGGTAAGTCGACCCTCCTCAACGCTGTATCTCAGGGCATTGATCAAGCCGATTCGTCGCGGCCAGGTGCTCGTTTGAGGGCGAATCGCATTGATTACGGCAGCTTGCGGCCGAGAAGATTGTACGCACGGGCGTCTGACGCTGGTGCCCGAGAACAAAGCAAGCTCTTTGCCGAATTTGAGCGTGCAGCGATAATCTGCGTGTTGGGCAGTTACGTGTTCCGTGGCGCCGAGCGGGGCGCCGCGGAAAAGCGACGGACGGCGATCGATCTGATCTACACGTTCTTCCCCGTATTGCTGCGAGAAGCAGTTCGATCGTGCCCGCGACGATCTGAGCGGCGGTCAGCAGCAGATGCTGGCGATCGGCCGCGGCCTTGATGACGCGGCCGCGCAGCGCTCATGCTGGATGAGCCGTCGCTTGGGCTTGCCCCCATGGTCGTGCGGCAAATCTTCGAGGTGTTGGGGACGCTCAGCAAGAGCGGCATCGCAATGTTGCTCGTCGAGCAGAACATTCGTAGCGCGCTGCACCTAGCGCGCAGCGGCTACGTACTGGAGACGGGGACGATCGTCTCCGCGGGCGCCTCACAAGAAATTCTGAACGACCCGGCCGTGATGAAAGCGTATCTCGGCACGCGCACCGGAGCGAAGGTGTAATGGCGAAACGCGTCTGGGACGATTTCCTCACGCCGCGCGACAAAGCGTCGCTTAGCCAACGGCCCGCACAGGTGTGGGGCTACGGGCAGCGGCCGGCGCTGATTCTCATCGACTTGCATCGGTGGGTCTTCGGCGACCGGCGGCAGCCGCTGCTTGAAGCGATGAAAACGTGGCCCGGATCGTGCGGCGAGGCGGGGTGGGATGCCTTACCACACATCCAGCGGCTGCTGGAAGCCGCGCGCGCCGCGCGCATTCCGATCGTACATCTCAGCGGTCTCGAGCCGAGCACATCGGGTATTGCCGGCTGGACCGACACCGGCAACGGCGAGTCGCTGTTCTTCAATGACGCTCCGTTCGATCCGGAAATCCTGCGCAAGCGCTTCGACATCGTCGACGAAGTAGCGCCGCTCGAGGGGGAGGTGGTGCTGCGGAAAACCGCGCCGAGTGCGTTCTTCGGTACGCCGCTTCTCGCGCACCTCACCGCTCATCATGTCGACGCGCTCATCGTCGCCGGCGAAACGACGAGCGGCTGCATCCGTGCCACCTGTATCGATGGGCGCAGCTATCGTTTCCGGATGACGGTCGTGGAAGAATGCGTATTCGATCGGCACGAGGCTCCACATGCCGTGAATCTTTTCGATCTGCACCAGAAATACGCCGACGTAATGAGCGTGAACGACGTCGTGCCGCATCTCTTGTCGCGGCCGTGAACGTCCTCACAAAAAATGCGTTCGCCGATGCCGAAATACGCATCGACGGGCGTGAGAAAGTTTCCGGCGCAACGCGCTACACGGCCGACATTCGAAGTCCCAACGCGCTTTGGGCGGCGTATGTCGAGAGCCCGATCCCGCACGGACGGATCCTCCGGATCGACGTGAGAGGGGCTCGCGCCATCGCGGGTGTGAGAGCTGTCCTAACCGGTGCCGATATCGGGCATCGGCTGTTCGGGCGTTTCGTCTGCGACTACCCGGTGCTCGCATCCGAAACGGTCCGCTTCATCGGCGACCGCGTGGTGGCGATCGCAGCGGAGACACGAGAGATTGCGGAAATGGCGGCGCGCGCGGTGGAGGTGCGCTACGAAACCCTCCCGCCGCTGTTGGATCCGCGTGCGGCGACGCGTCCGGATGCTCCATCCTCCATCCCGGCTTCGACGCGTACCATCGAATGCGCGAGGGCGGCAGCACGGCGCGGCGTACACATCCGAATATGTACGCCGCGCTCACGATCGCGCACGGCGACACCGATCTCGAGCCGCTTTTTGCATCCGCTTTCCGCGTCATCGAGCACACCTTTGAAACGCCGCGACAGCACGCCGGCTTCATCGAACCGCGCTCGACCCTCGTATGGATTGAGAACGGTCTCGTGCACGTCCAATCGCCCACAAAGGGGCCATTTACTGTTGCGCCGCGAGATGGCGTTTGCAATCGGTGTTCCGGAAGAGGATATCGTGATCGAGCCGTCAGCAATCGGTGGCGATTTCGGCGGTAAGGGCTTCACGGTCGACGAAATTCCATGTTACTTCTTGGCACGCGCCACCGGCCGCCCCGGTGCGCTACGTCGAGAGACACAGCGACGAGCTGCGGCGTGGACCGACCCGGCATCGTTCGTTCGTCACGTTGCGTTCCGCAGTGGCCGCGAACGGCATGCTCGTGGCGCATCAGTCAAGCGTGCTCTTTGACGGCGGGGCGTACGCCGGACCGAAGATCATGGCATCCTTGCTCCCGGGCAACGCGTATGCTGCGGTACCATATCGCGTGCCGAACGTCCGCATCGACATTCAGGGCGTCTACACGAACACGGTGCCGGCAGCGCACGTGCGCGGCCCCGCCGATTTCCAAACCTTTACGGCTTGGGAGCAGCATGTCGAACTCATCGCCCGATCGATCGGCTTCGATCCGCTTGAATTTCGTATTCAGAACCTTGCGCGCAACGGCGAGCAAATTCTGACGGGCGAAGTGATCCGGCGCCCGATGGCTCGGGAAGTACTCGAAACGCTGCGAGCAGCCACGGGGCCGGGCGAGAAAGGCTCTGGTTGCGGCCGCGGATATTCGCTCGTCTGCGCACATACCGGCAGCGGACCGACCGGCATTCGGCTGCGCCTCGAGCCGGACGGCCGCATCGATATCGTGATGGGCATTGTGGATCAAGGCGTCGGCATTGCAACGCTCGTTCAACGCATCGTGGCTGAGGTCGTTGCGGTCGATCGCAGCCGCATCACGGTGCGCCGTGGGAATACCGCCGATGCTCCGTTCGACCTTGGATCGGGACACAGCCGGGTCACGCACGTTGTCGGCAGAGCGGCCGTCGACGCAGCGAATAGATTGAACGAGCGACTGCAAAAGCTCAGCATTCCGTCGACCGCTGCATTTGAAGATCGAGCCGCCGCTTTATGCGGCGGGGAGACGGTAGAAGTTGTTGGGACGTTCGTCAGCGATCACGGCGATCAAGTTCCCGGCGATCTGTCCTTCGCGGCGTACTCGATCGACGTGAACGTCGATCGCGACACCGGTAAGGTCATGGTCAAAAACGCACTGATCGTGATCGACGCAGGTCAGATCATCAACCCGCTCGGGTATCAGGGGCAAATCGACGGGGGGTTCGTGTTCGGCCTCGGGGCGGCGCTGTTCGAAGACGTTGTCGTGGCAGACGACGGCAAAGTCGGCACGGCGAACCTTGCGGAATACAAACTCCCAACGACGCGCGATATTCCGCCGCTGAAAACCGTGCTGATCGAGGCGCCGGCAGGCGACGGCCCATTCGGTGCGCGCATGATCGGAGAACTGACGAATATCGGCGTGCCCGCCGCCGTGCTGAACGCCATCCACGACGCGGTAAACGTGGAACTCTTCCGCTTCCCAGCGACCGCAGAGCAAATCTACAACGCGCTGCACCCCTAACCCGGGCCCGGCTTACATCACCCGGTACATCCGCAGCACGACGCCGTTCGGATAGCGCGCACCGGAGCAAATGAAGATGCCGCGATTCAGCCACTCGTACGGTCCGGGCGGCGCTTCGAAAACCGGCACCGCCCGAAAATAGTACGACCCCGGGTCGACGGCTTCGCCCCGACCGAGCCGCTGCATCACGTCCGGTGGGCCGAACCGCACGCCGCGATTGTGCACGTGAATGCGCGCTCCGTCGTCGGTTTCCAGCACGTAGAGCGCTTCGAGTTCCGCGACGCCGTCGGGCCGGACGAGTTGCCAATCCGCGCCTCCGGGGAGAACGCGCCCGCGCATGCGCGGTCCCTCGAACGGCCCCTCGCCGATCGCGATCACGCGCCGGTGCCCGCGCGGAACCGGACCCGTCTCAACCGGATCCGCTAACGCACCGCGCGCCTCGAAGATAAACTCGAGCGTGGGATCGGGCGGGCTTTCTACGGCTTCACGTTCGGGAACGTTGCGACGAGCACGTTCACGTCCTTGTCGGCGTTCTTGCGCTCGGCGTGCACGATATAGATGTTCTGCACGATGTCGCGTGTCCCGGGATCGATGGCGATCGGGCCGCGCGGGCTCACGAACTTCATGTGGCTCAAGAGCTCGAGCGTCTTCTCGGGCTTCAAGTTCCCGCGTTGCGCTTGCACCACGTTGTAGATGGCGTGGATCGCGTCGAAGTAGGCGATCGCGCCGAAGTCGGGCGGCGAGCCGGCCAGTGCGGTGATCGCGGCAATGGCTTCGCGATTTTCCGCGGAGTCGCGCTCCAGCGCGTAGTCGGTCGTCGCGTACACGCCGTCGGCCAGCGGCCCGAGCGACGGTAATTGGTTCTCGATCGTCAGTCCGGACGACGCGAGCACCTTGACGCCGGCTTTGTCGAGCCCGGCATCGGTGTACGCTTTCAGGAAAGCGCGTCCGCCGCCGCCCGCCGACACGATCGCCATGATTGCATCCGGCTTCGCTTCTTTGATGCGTTGGACGTAGGCCGAGTAGTCGATGTTCGTCAGCGGAACGCGGCTCTCGCCGACGATCGTTCCGCCGCCCGCGGTGAACGCTTTTTCGAACGCTGCGCCGCCGTCGATGCCGGGTCCGTAATCGAGGAAGATCGCGTAGGCCCGTTTCATCCCGTTCTTCAACGCCCAGTTTGCGATCGGTACGACGGTCTGCGCGTCGGTGTAGCTCATGCGAATTCCGTAGGGGATACGGTCGAGCAGTCCGCCGGACGGCGAGTTGATGAGGATCATCGGCACTTTTGCTTCCGCCGACACGGGGCCGATCGCAGCCGCATTCGCTGAGTTCACGGGACCGACGATAAAGTCGACGTGTTCTTGCACGATCAGTTCTTGCGCGAGCCGCTTCGCGACTTCGGGATTCGGACCGCCTTCATCGCGCACGATGAACTCGACTTTGCGCCCGGCGACCGTATCGCCGTGCAGCTTCTGATACGCGAGCGGCGCCGCGATCGACGGCTTCATCACGCCGGCCTGCGGCCCGGACAGGATCTGGATGATGCCGACCCGGATCGGCGGCAGGTCGGCGGCGCTCGAACCGATCGCGCTCAGGGCGATCGCCGCGGCGCAGAACGCGGTCGCAAGCGGCTTCATGATTTCGGGAGACCGGACGCGCGGCGTGCTTCGTTCAGTACGGATGTATCGATGATGTCGTTGATGATGACGGCTTGCTTCACGCTGCCCTCCTCCATCCAATACGCTTGCTGCGTGCGAATCGAGGTGGCGTCGATCGCGCCGAACTGCCCGGAGTACGGCGGCCCCGGAAGCGTAGCGACGGTTGCCGCCGGAATTTCGGCCCACTTTGCAACGGTCGCGATGAGCGCGGGCGTCCACTTGCCGTCTGCGGCTTTGATGTCTTTCTCGGCTTTCAGGATGGCGAGAAAGAACCGCTTCACCGCATCGCGATGCGTCTTGAGAAACGTATCGCGACGAGGTGATGAAGCTGGCTTGGAATCCCGGAATGACGTCGCTGAACGCGAGCCATTTGTGCGCGAGACCCTCGACCTGCATCTGACTGCAGATCGGCTCCGCACCGTTGACGACGTCCACCGCTTTGTTGCGCAGCGCCGCGAACACGTCGGGCACGGTCTTGAACTTCTCCGTGAACGTCATGTCGGTAAACTTGAGTTTGCCCTTGACGATCGCTTGTTTGAGCAAATAGTTCTGCGGCGTGCCGTCGAGGCCGCCGTCGACGAGTTTGCCCTTCAGGTCGGCGATCTTGCGCACCGCGCCCGAATCCCACAGGTCTTGGCGCACCAAGAGGCAGCCCGTATCGTGCCAGCCCGGCTGCGATTGATCGATCGAGGCGAGCAGCTTCAGCGCGAACCCTTGCGTGAATTGGTTGAAGAAGCCCGGGCCGACGACCACTGGCGCCATATCGAGATCGCCGCGCGCGAGCATCGGCAGTTGGGTCAGCGACGAACCCGTGTACTTGCCGATTTGCACGTCGAGGTGCTGCTCCGCAAAATAGCCTTTGTCCGCCGCGACAAAAATCGGCAGATACGCGTACGAGCCGGGATTGAGCGAGAGGCGGATGCGGTCGGGCGCGGATTGCGCGCCGGCCGGGACGATCGTCGCCGCGAACGTTGCGAGAAGAAGCGCCGCCGCGCGCATGACGTTCAGCGATACCTGGTTGCCTCACAGAACCTTGAAGCAGCGAATGATGTTTCCGCGCGGAACTTTTTCACCGATACCGATGAACACGTATTTATTGAGCCAATCGTGTTTGCCCGGTCTCGACCTCGAACTTGCGGCGGAGAGACGCATGTAGTATTCGCTCGGGTCGGGACTCTTTCTGCTGCTTAAACATGCGCTCCATGGCATCTTCCGATGCCCAACGAAAGCCACGATTGTGCAGATAGATGATCGTTCCATCGTGTTCCGCGCAGCGTGTCGCGCGCATGGAAGTGGCGGATACCGTCTTGACGCGCATCGGCATAATCGCCGCCCGAGCCTGGCACCACGATGCCGCTAATATTCGGTCCGGCGAACGTTACCCGCTCTCGATTCCCACGAACACGCGCTTGCCGCCGCGAGGCAACCCGGCGGGCCACAGCGGCAGCCAGCATCAGTACGATGCGGAACCGCGAATGCAAACTCGAGTTGGGGCACGACACCGTTTTGCGTTAGCTGCGTTTTCATGCCGTGGCCCGCTGGGCTTGCGGGAGATACCCACGTGCCGTGAAACGCATTGCGCAGGCGTAGGGGAATGCGCATCCGCGCGACCGGCTGCGCCGTCCATGTGTTGCGCATCGAGCAAGATCAGGTCGGAGCGCTGTTCGTCGTAACGGTTGATGCACCGCAATCACGAAGCCGTCGCCCTCTGCGTCGTGCTTCCTTGGCGCGGAATGAACTGCGGCTCTTGGGAGGTCGCAGATTTGGGGCCCACGATATGGTTCGTCACCTCGCCGGACGTGACGGTTCGACGCGCGCGAGACAATTGAAGTTCCAGTCCCGTGGCCCCGCCCAGATTAACGGGCGGCGGTAACGAGCGGGGGATCGAGTGGGGCATGAAGCCGACGCGATGTTCGCCCATCGAAAATCGCGGATCGACAATCGGAAACTCGCAGAAGATCGGCGCAACGACGTGGGTTGCGCAAACGCTTCGCCGCACGAACCCGACATGTGAACGTCATACGGCAAAGCGACGAGATCGCGCGCGAACGATCGAACGGCGTGCCGTCGATGTTCGGAAAGAACGGGAACATATTGCTCTCCGCAACGGGCACGTCAGGAGAATGCACCGTCGTTCCATCATTGTACGCGTTCAAAACGTGGGACATGAGAGCGGGACGTGTCCACGAAACCAGCGGATATCTTCGGCGCCGCCCGCGCGCGGCATGATGCCGATGTAAAACGGGGCAGCGACGCATCCCAAGCATAATGCGATTTCGCCGGCCTTGAGACGCTCGAGGCTGCTGGGCGAGGCCGATGATCGGAAAGATCACATAGTAGCGCGTGACGGCAAAGTCGTGCACCATACTCGCGTACGGAGCTTGGAACCAGACCTCGCGCGTGATCGTACCGGTTTTGTCCGCGATGTAGAAAGCGATGTCCGGCGTCGTCTCGCCCTTCGCGGCAAATCCATAGAAAAGAGCATCGCCGGTTTCCGGATCCGCTGTTCGGATGGGCCGTCGCCGTCAGACTCGTCAACGCACCATCGTAACGCCACGGTCCGATCGTTTCGAGCGTGTCCCAGATCGAGTTCGACCGGCGGGCTATCTTCCTTGAGGGCCAGCAGTTTGCCGCCATGCCACACGACGTTGGTGTTTGCCGTACCGCGACTCTTGCCCGCAACGGAGGGGTCGTCGGTAAACGGATTGCGATATGCGCCGAAGAGCGCCCGCCGTGCAGCACGTTCGAGCTTCGAACTTCTCGGTTCGAACGTAGCGCGTCTTCAGATCGACGTGACCGTTCGCGAAGCGAAACATCGAGACGATCCCATCACCGTTGAGATAGATATCCGTTCCCGAGCTTCGGTGGATATTGCGGATCCGGGCCGCAGCGATAGAACGTCCCGTGGAGCTCCGGCGGGATCGCGCCCTCAATGACCTCGAGATCGTACAAATCGACTTCCGTGCGCACCGGCGCATTAAAGCCACTGTAGGTTGGAGTCGCGGGAAACATGCCACTCATGAGCAGGTAGATCTTCAGTCGTCTGAATAATTATCCTGTGCGTGCAGAATCGCTAACTCAAGGAAACGCTCGCCACGGAGCTGCTGGAATCCACCCGGGCTAGCTTGATCCGGCGCGCGCACCAGGTGGCGATTGCGCGGTTCAACGCATCGTTTTCGTGGGCGGGTTGGAATTACGCCCACGCAAGCGCTGTGTATGCATGCGATCGAACAGCAACCGGGGACCGATCAAATGGCCGTCGCCCGCATTATCAACATGGACCATGCTACGACGGCGATGGTCATCGCGAAGCTCGCTGAGGCGGGTTACGTTTCCCGCACGACCGATCTGAACGATCGCCGGCGCAAGGCGCTCACGATCACTCGCAAAGGCATTGCCCTCGAGAAGCGCATGGGCAGTCTGGCCGATTCGGGCAAAGAACTTCTCGCCCCGTTCGGAACCGAAGACGCGAAAGCACTCCGTCCGTCTCCTCCGGCAATTCGTTGAGGAACACGGAGGCGTCCAGTCGTCGCAGGAAGCACGTTCAGCAAGCGCTGAACAGCGCTGATCTGCACGCAATAGGAGAAGAACATGGCATCAACCACCACGCATGTCGTCCCGGCAATCAGTTCGGGTACCGCCGGTCCGCTCGGTGCAATTCATCTCCCGCGCCTTTGGGAGAAGCTGACGCTTGCGGCGGCGGGATTACTGCCGAACGACTACGATGAATGCGGCGCCGGCTTCGACCAGATGACGCTCGACGCGCTGAAGCTGGACAAGCAAAACGACGGAATTCATCCGTTCCCGGAAACCGAAGTACATGGCGTTCGAAGCGTGGGTGCTGGAACAACACGGCGGTAAAGTCGACAAGGCCGCAATCGAAGCGCACAACGCGGCAATCCGCGGCTACAACCATTCCGACGAACTGGCCGCAAAAATGCGTGCCGCTTCCGGCATCACCGATTCATCGATCAAGGACGCCGTAACGCTGAACGCCATCGAGGACCTCGACGAAATCCACCGTCAAGTTTCCTGAGGCGCGGTCCCGGCGTCGCTGTCGCGCAAGCTTAAGAACACAAACGTCGACAGCATCATGAAGGCGCCGAGTACGAGGAGCGCCTTGTGAATGCCGGCGACGAAGACGGCTTCGTTCGACCGCAGGCTCGCCGGGATGAACGCAGCCGTCGATAGGCCGGCGGCCGCAACGGCGAAGCTGATCGACAATTGCTGAAACGGTACTCGAGATCGAACTGGCGTTACTCGCTTTCGCCGCGTCCGATGTCGAAGTACGCGAGCGTGTTCAACGTCGTCATCTGCAACGACTGAAAAACGCCGTAGGCCAGTGCTTGCAGCGATAATGACCCACGGCGGCGTACCGAGCGAGATCGTCGCGAACTGAGATGATGAGCGCGCCGATCATGAACGTATTTGCAATGAGCACGGTGCGATAGCCGAACTTGATCAAGATCGGCGGCAGGACAGAACTTGGCTCCGAGCGCTGCCAGCGCTTGCGGCATGAGGAGCAAACCCGATTGAATCGGTGTGTACCCGAGCCCAACTTGGTAGAGCAACGGTAGCAAGAACGGTACGCCGCTCATGCCAAGGCGCGTGATGGAGCCGCCGGCGACGGAAACGGTGAACGAGCGAACGCGAAACAGCGCCAAATCGAGCACGGGTTGTGCGATCCGCGCCGCGTAGAGCACGTAGCCGGTCGAGGAGCACGAGCGAGACCGCCGTGAGCGCGAAGATCTCGAGCGTACTCAGCGAGTGGTCTCCGAACACCTCGAGGACGTACGAGAGCAGCGCGATGCCGCACCCGAACATGATGAGGCCGACGATGTCGAGCGGCCTCTTTTCCTCGTCGCGGAAGTCGGGGAGGTACATGAACACGAGCAGCAGCCCGAGTATGCCGATCGGAAGATTCAAGAAGAAGATGTAGCGCCAGTTCAGGTACGGCGACGATGATGCCGCCGGCCACCGGACCGAACATCGGTCCGATCAAGCCGGGAACCGACACGAAACCCATCGCGCGAACGAGTTCGAATTTGGGGAACGTGCGGACGAGCGTCAAGCGCCCCACCGGCACCATCAGCGCCCCGCCGAAGCCCTGGAGCACGCGGCACGCGACAAGCAAGTGAATGTCGTTGCAGAACCCGCACAGC
>CAWGMF010000019.1:0-340000 GCA_963823605.1 uncultured Alphaproteobacteria bacterium
TTGCCAGACCGCACTCCCGCGACGCCGGCGACTCAGGCCGGCGTTAGCTGCTCAACCAGCTCCGGCGGAAGCCGGCGGGCGCGTCCGGCTCCGACCAGCGCAATCTTGACCTCCGCGCGGAGCAACATTTCGCCCCCGCGCGAGATCGTCTGCACAAGCGCCAGCGACGCGCCGCCGCACTGCCCGACGCCGGTTTCAACCTCGATCAGGTCGTCCATCCGGGCCGGCCTTATGAAATCGATGGTCATGCGCCGCACCGCGAAGGCGAGCGGCTCCCCCGTCACGGCGTCGCGCATCTCGGCCTGAGCGATGCCGCAGGCCCGCAGCAGTTCCGTGCGGCCGCGCTCCAGGAAGCGCAGGTAGTTGGCGTGGTAGACCACGCCCGAGAAGTCGGTGTCCTCGTAGTAGACGCGAACCATGAGCCGATGCGGCTCAGACATCCTCCGCCTCGTCGAACAGGCTCGACTGCAGGCTTTCCGGCCGCGACGGAACAGCCAGGCCGAGGTGACGGAAGGCGTGCGGGGTCAGGAGCCGCCCCCGCGGCGTGCGCTGCAGGAAACCGACCTGAATGAGGTACGGCTCGATGATGTCTTCGATCGCGTCGCGCGGCTCCGACAGCGCCGCCGCGATGGTCTCGATCCCGACCGGACCGCCGCCGAACGAGATCGCCACGGCGTCGAGGTAGCGCCGGTCCATCTGATCGAGGCCGATGGCGTCCACCTCGAGCAGCTTCAGCGCACGATCGGCGACGGCGCGGGTCACCACGGGATCGCCATCCACGACCGCGAAGTCGCGCACCCGGCGCAGCAGGCGGCCGGCGATGCGCGGCGTCCCGCGCGCCCGCTTGGCGATCTCGTTGGCGCCCTCGTCGGCCATGCCGATGCCCAGCACCCGGGCACCGCGCGTCACGATGCCCTGCAGCTCCGGGACCGTGTAGAAGTTGAGGCGGATCGGGATGCCAAAGCGGTCGCGCAGCGGCGTGGTGAGCAGCCCGGCGCGGGTCGTGGCGCCGACGAGGGTGAACTTCGCGAGATCGATCTTCACCGATCGGGCGGCCGGGCCCTGACCGATGATGAGATCGAGCTGGAAGTCCTCCATGGCGGGATAGAGGATCTCCTCGACGGCCGGGTTGAGCCGGTGGATCTCGTCGATGAACAGCACGTCGCGCTCTTCGAGGGCCGTGAGCTGGGCCGCGAGGTCGCCTGCCTTGGCGATCACCGGCCCTGAGGTCGAGCGGAAGTTCACGCCGAGTTCACGCGCCACGATCTGCGCCAGCGTGGTCTTGCCGAGTCCGGGGGGACCGACGAACAGCACGTGATCGAGCGCATCGCCCCGCGCCTTGGCGGCCTCGACGAAGATCTTGAGGTTCTTGCGCGCGGCTTCCTGGCCGACAAAGTCGCCGAGCACGAGCGGGCGGAGCGACAGGTCGAGGTCGTCGTCACGCTTCTCGGGCATGGTCAGGCGGCGGGGTGGCTGGGGCACCGATCCTCGGGTGTCGCTGGGGTCGAGCGGCTGTGCTATTGTTTGGATGCGAAAGCAAGTCCTTCCCAGGCAGGCCCATGTCGCACCGATCCGACCAGTACCAGTACATGGCGCTCGACGACTTCGAGGAAATGCTGGCGGATAAACCGCGCGACGAACGCTGGGAACTCATCGGCGGTCGCGTTGTGCGGATGATGGTGGGCGCTCGCTGGGAGCATCACCTGATCATCCAGAATCTTGTCGTCGGTCTGCGCCAGCGTCTGAAGCAGCGGGGCGACGGCTGTCGCGTCTTTTCCGAGACCTTCTTCATGAAGAAGCGATCGCTTGAGGCCGCAACCTTGTCCGACATCATTGTGCGATGCGGCGCCCTTGCGCCCGGCGCGACCTCGGTGGATGACCCGAAGGTGCTGATCGAAGTCATTTCGATCGGCAGCGAAGCCCGCGATCGCTTCGAGAAATGGCGCATCTATCGACAACTGCCGAGCCTCGAACACTACGTGCTCGTCGAACGTGACCGAGCCGCCGTCGACGTCTTCGATCGAGCCGGCGAGGCCTGGGCGAGCCGCCGTACGCTCGAAGGCCTCGCGGCCGTGCTGGACTTGCCGAAGATTGGCGTTTCCGTGCCGCTGGCCGAAATCTACGAGGACGTGCTCCCCGCGTGATGCCTGGCCCCCGCGCCTTTGTGATCGGCCATCCGATCGCCCACTCCCGCTCGCCCCTGCTGCACGGGCACTGGCTCAAAACCCTCGGGCTGCCGGGCTCCTACGAGAAGGTGGACGTCCCGCCCGAGGCGCTGCCGGCCTTCGTGGCAGGCATGGCGGATGCGGGTTTCGTCGGCGGCAACGTCACCGTACCGCATAAGACCGCCATGCTGGACCTGGTCGACGAACTCGATGACGACGCGCGTGCGATCGGGGCCGTCAACACGGTCTGGTTCCAGGGCGGGCGACTCTGGGGCGGCAACACCGATTCCATCGGGTTCATGAGCAACCTCGACGACGAGGCGCCAGGCTGGGATGCCACGGCGCGGCGCGCCCTGGTAATCGGCGCCGGCGGTGCGGCGCGGGCCATCGTGCACGGCCTGCTGCAGCGTGGCCTCGACGTAACGGTCGCAAATCGTTCACTCCCCAAGGCCGAAGCCCTGTCGCAAGCCTTTGCGCGCCTGCCGTCGCCGCAGGGCATGGACGCTGTGCCCGATCTCCTTCCGACCGCCGATCTCGTGGTGAACACGACCTCCCTCGGCATGGTCGGCAAACCACCCTTGGCGCTGCCGCTCGATCGGCTCGATCCGAAGGTGACGGTCTGCGACATCGTCTACGTTCCGCTCGAGACCCCGCTGCTCCGCGACGCCCGGAGCCTCGGGCTCCGCACCGTCGGCGGGCTCGGCATGCTGCTGCATCAGGCGGTGCCGGGGTTCGCGCGCTGGTTTGGGACAAAGCCGGCCGTGACGCCGGCGCTGCGTGCACTGCTCGAAGCGGACGTGCGCGGTGCGGCCTCTCCCGAAAACCGCGGCTGATCCGAACGGCTCCGCCTCAAGGCGATCCGCAGCCTGGTATTGTTCTACCCGCCCGCGATCGGGCTGCCGTCCTTGTGGACGAAGCGCCCATCGCTGTTTGCACTCATCATATCGACGTCCGAGCAGGTGGTGACGTCGGCGGGCGAGCGCGATCCGACTTCGAGGTAGACCGCCACCGCGCCACTCCTGTTGATCATATGGTGGCCATTGCCTGTGCCCTTCGGAAAGGCCGCGCAGTCGCCGGCGCGCAGGATGGTCTCGCCATCGTCTTCGACCAGCGTCACTTCCCCTTCCAGCACATAGACGAACTCGTCTTCGTGCGAATGCCAATGGCGCTGGCTGGACCAGTTGCCCGGCGGCAGATGCATCAGATTGACGCCGAAGTCCCGAAGCTTCCCGGCGTCGCCAAGGCGCTGGCGCACCCGATCGAGACACGGCGCATCGAACGGGGGCGGATAGCCCGAGCCTTTGCGCTGCGGTACGGCCGCAACATCGACCTTCGGCATGAACGGCCTCCTATCGGCGGGCAGGCCCGCCTGAGCATCTTCCGCCAGCGAATCTCCGGGCGGCAACCGAGACCTGCGCGGCACATCGCACCGGCCGAACCCTATTGCCCCCGATTCGCGAGCGCCTGGGCGCGCTTGAACTGCGCCTCCGTGATCGGGATCATCCTGATCGCCAGAGCCTTGAGCTTCGGATGATCCCCCAGCAGCATGTAGTCGGCGTAGAGGGTCAGCGCGTTGGAGTGGACCTCCACCTGATCGGCGACATAGGCCTTGTCGAAGTCCGTCCCGGCCTTGCTCTGCAACGCCGTCAGGCGCCCTTTGTGGTCGGGGTCGAGCGTCGAGGGCACCATTGCGCCGGAGCCCTCGGCCGCAGCCTCAAGCGCCGTCTCCGCGCTGCCGTGCTCGTCGATAAGCTGCCTGGCGTAGGCCTCCAGTTGCGGATCGCCGGCCCGGTCGAGGGCGAGTTGGGACTCGGCCGTTGCGGCAAGGTTGCCAACCGAGGCCCGGGTCACGAAATCGATCTCGGCCTTGGCATCCGCGGCGCACGCGGGCGCCATCGAGAGGATCGATCCGACGATGCCGAGGAAAGCCGCGCGGGTGATGCGCTCGATCCCTGGCGTCATCGAGGCGACGCGTCATGCCGCGCGGACCCCAGCTTGGCGACGCTCCGCCTTGCCTCGTCCGTGATCACCGCCCAGGCGCCCTCTGCCACCGCCTTGGCGGGCGTCAGCCACGACCCGCCGACGCACACGACGTTCGGACAAGCGAGGTAGGACGGCGCCGCCTCGAGGTCGATGCCCCCGGTCGGACAGAACCGCAGTTCGCCGAGCGGGCCGTGCAGCGCCTTCAGCATGGGAACGCCGCCGGCCGGCTCCGCCGGAAAGAACTTCAGCCGGCTCAACCCCGATTCGAGGGCCAGCATCGCTTCGCCCGGCGTGGCGATGCCGGGCAGCAGCGGGATGCCCAGGTCGGCGACCGCGGCCAGGAGATTTGGTGTCAGCCCCGGCGAGACCAGGAACGTTGCGCCGGCTTTCTGGCTCCGCTCTGCCTGCGCGCCGCTCAACACCGTGCCGGCCCCGACGATTGCCTCGGGCACCTCCGCCGCGATCCGTGCGATCGCGTCGAGACCGGCCGGCGTGCGCAAGGTCACCTCGATCACCCGGATCCCGCCCGCCACCAGAGCACGCGCCAGCGGCACCGCGTTCGCGGCTGCCGCGATCGTCACCACCGGGATGACGGGACCTGCCGTCATGATCGCGTCGAGAGCTGAAATGCGTTCTGTCGTCATGATTGATCCGGGCGGTCGGAACCGGCGCAAGGAGGCCGTCCGCGATGACCTGAAATGCACACCAAGCCCCTTCATACAACAGCAGCGATGCTCGTGGCAGGAGCCGCTTCTCTGTATACGGGCTTCAGTCGAGACTGAAACGCACGGCGGGGATGCATCGAATGACCGTTCTGAACACAATCCCGCAGCTCACGGTCGCGGCGGTCGGCGAATGCATGGTCGAGTTCGCGCCGGAGAGCGGCGGGCTCTACCGGCTGGGCTTCGCCGGAGACACGTTCAACACGGCCTGGGCGCTCCGCCTCCTGCTGCCGCGCCGCTTCGGCGTGCGCTACGTCACCGCGATCGGCTCGGACTGGATGTCGGATGCGATGCTGGACTTCATGTCTGGCGGCGGCATCGACACAGCCTTTGTCGCGCGGATCGCGCATCGCGGCCCAGGTCTTTACGCCATCCGCGTGGTCGAGGGCGAACGCACCTTCGCGTACTGGCGCCAGGACTCCGCAGCGACCCGCCTCGCCGACGATCCGGCCCGCCTCGCAGCGGCGCTCGAAGGCGTGGCGCTCATCTTCGTCTCCGGGATTACGCTCGCGGTCCTGCCGCCAGCAGGTCGCGCAACTCTTATCGCCGCACTCCGTCGTGCCAGGACCGAGGGCGCCCGCATTGTCTTCGATCCAAACTATCGCCCGCGACTCTGGGCCAACCCGGCGACGGCGCGCGCGGCCTTTGAAGAAGCCTTTCGAACCGCGGACGTGGCGCTGCCGACCTTCGCGGACGAGAGGGACCTTTTCGGCGATGTTTCCCCTGCGGCGACGGCGGAGCGCTTGCATGCCTTGGGAGTCGCCGAGGTGGTCGTCAAGAACGGGGCCGATCCCGTCCTCTGCATCACGGACACCGGGCGCTTCGAGGTTGCGGCCGAGATCGTGCCCACGCTCATCGACACGAGCGGGGCCGGTGACGCCTTCAATGCCGGATTTCTTTCTGCACGTCTGCAGGACTCCGCGCCCCCGGCGGCCGTGGCGGAGGGCCATCGCATAGCCGCGATTGCGGTCCAGAGCCGGGGCGCGCTGCTCAAGTCCCTCGGGCTTCCAACGTCGGCTTGAAGCCGCCCTATCGCTCGACGCGCGCGCCGTATTCGGCGGCAGCATGGGTCAGCCAGCTCCAGAATCCTTCGGCGAAGGAGCGGGGCAGAGCCAACATGTAAGTGGGTTGTTCGTCGATCTGCCAAAGCTGAAGCGCCACGGCGGCGGCGGTCGTCAGCATCGTCATGCCCGGCTTGAAGACACGCGGGTGCAAGTCGCATGGGATGCCTTTGGCGAGCGCGTTCCGGGCGCGCGGTCCAGAGACCGTGAGCACGGCGCGACCGTCGCTCTGGTCGACGACGAGGCCGTGCGGCCGGCAGGCGGTGAGCAGGCGTTCGACATCGGCCCGGTCACCGGGGTCGGCCGCGATGAGCCACTGGTCGGGGCCGGTCCACAGCAGGTGGCAGGGGCCACGTGTGACGAAACGTCCCTGCTCCGGCAAGCTGAATCCAAGCTGACCCGCGGCGTTGCGCAGCGCGCCGAGCTGGCTCCGCGACCCGAGCAGCCCATACAGCAGCATGTCGTCGCGCACCGCGAGCGTGACGCCCGGCTCCCCACGGTCGCTGCCGTGCGCGCCTGCGACCACGCAGTGCGCCAACGGCGCGCGTTGGGCCAGCTTGGTCTCAGTCACGCAGCCGCGCTCCGTCCGGATCGACGAAAGTGGGGCGAACAGATCTCGACCAAGGTGTCGCGTCCGCGCACGGGGTCATAGGCCCGCAGCCGTTCTCCATGACGTTGCGGACCGCGGACGAGAAGCCCCAGACCGATGTGCGAGTTCAAGGTGGCGGACCAGCAGGCCGAGGTCACATGGCCCTCGTCGCTGCGCAGCTTGATCTCGGCCGCGGGCCTTAGGAAATGGGCGCCGCCGCCGACCGCGTCGTTCGGGCACGACTGGCCGGAAGCCCGACGAGGGCGGGGCGTTCATGCGACGTCAGAGCCGGACGGGCGGCCATCGCCGCACCGATGAAATCCTTCTTGGCCGACATCATGCGACCGAGCGCCAGGTCGGCGGCCGTGGTCTGCCCGTTGAGCTCGCCGCCGGCCGCATGGCCCTTCTCGATCCGCAGCACGGTCAGGGCCTCGAGCCCATAGGGCCGGATGCCGAACGGCTTGCCGAGCTCGAGCAGCGCCCGGGCGACCGCTTCGCCGTAGCGGGCCGGCACCGCCAGCTCGTAGGCCAGTTCGCCCGAGAACGAGATGCGGAACAGGCGCGCTGCGATCCCGCCGCCGACCGTCATCTCACCGACGGCCATGAACGGAAACGCCTCGTTCGAGATGTCGTGCGCGGGATCGACGAGGCGCCGCAGAACCTCGCGCGCGTTCGGCCCGGCGACGGCATATTGCGCCCACTGCTCCGTCACCGAGACCATCTGCACGTCGAGTTCGGGCCACAGCACGTCGCGGCAGAACTCCATGTGGCTCATCACACCGCCGGCATTGGCCGTGGTGGTCGACAGCACGTAGTGATCCGGGCCGAGGCAGGCGACGGTGCCGTCGTCCATGACGAAGCCGTCCTCGCGCAGCATCAGCCCATAGCGCGTGCGGCCCGGCTGCAGCGTGGACATCATGTTCGTATAGATGCCGGTCAAGGAACGTCGCCGCATCGGGGCCGGACACCTCGATCTTGCCGAGCGTCGACACATCGCACAGCCCGACGCGTCTGACGCACGGCCAGCACCTCGCGGTTGCAGGCGTCCTGCCAGCTCTTGTCGCCGGGTTCGGGGAAATGCGAGGCGCGCAGCCACAGGCCGTTCTCGATGAAGACCGCGCCGTGCTCGGACTGCCAGAAATGATGCGCGGCGGTCAGGCGCGACGGCTTGAAGTCGCGGCCGCGGTCATGGCCGACGAGGGCGCCCATCGTGACAGGCGTATAGGGCGGCCGGAAGCGGGTGGTGCCGACGTCGGCGATCGATTTCTGGGTCAGCTCGGCCATCAGCGCGAGGCCGTTGACGTTGGCGGTCTTGCCGCCGTCGGTCGCCATGCCGAGCGTCGTGTAACGCTTCAGGTGCTCGACGGACGCGAAATCCTTCGCGCTCGGCCAGAGCGACATCCGCAGTCGGTGACGTCGTTCTGGAAGTCGATGAAGGCCTTGCCCTTGGTGTACTTCACCCGCCATAGCGGCGTCACCGCCGTGCTCTCGGCATCGGCGGACGGCACGGTCACGGAGCGCGGATGGAAGCCGCAGGCGGCGGCTGCGTCCGAGCCACTGCGCACGCCATCGGCGAGGCAGGCCGCAAGGGCGAAGTCGCCCTTCGCGGCGCCCGCCACCTCCATGCCGGGTGGAAGCGTGCCGGGCAGGAAGGCCGAGAGCGCCGGGTCCCAAACCGGCCGCGCGCCGAGATGGGTCGACAGATGGATGGTGGGCTGCCAGCCGCCCGACATCGCCACGAGGTCGCATGCCACGTCGATCGCCTCGCCGGACGCGGTCCTCACGCCGACGCCGCTGACACCGCGCGCACTCCCGAGCGTGCGTTGCACGGCGCCTTCGATGAGGCGAATGTCGCCCTTGATCGCTTCCAAGGACGTCAGCGCATCCGGGCGCGGATCGACCACCGCCGCCACCGCTCACACCGGCATCGGACAGGTCGCGCACGGTGCGGAGCGCGTCGTCGTTGTTGCCGAACACGACGGCGCGGGCACCGGGACGTACGGCGAAGCGGTTCAGATAGCTGCGCACCGAGCCGGCCAACATGATGCCGGGACGGTCGTTGTCGGCGAACACCAGCGGGCGCTCGATCGAACCCGCCGCAAGGATGGATCGCTTGGCCACGATTCGCCACAGCCGCTGACGTGGCTGATGCGCCGGCGGAACGGCGACATGATCGTTGCAGCGCTCGACGGCCGCATAGGTGCCGCCATCGTAGACGCCGAAGACCGTGGTGCGGCGCAGGATCCTGACCTCGGGCAGGCTGGCCAGTTCGGCTTCGATCGCGTCGACGAACGCGGGTGCAGTCTGCCCACCGATCTCGCGGCGTTCGGCCAAGGAGCCGGCCACCGAGCGCGAAATCCTCGTCGGCCAGGATGACGCGAGCGCCGGAACGGCCGGCCGCCAAGCGCCGCCATCAAGCCCGGCGGGGCCGGCGCCGATGACCAGCACATCGCAAAAGGCGGTGACCTTGTCGTAGCTGTCCGGGTCGGGCTCCAACGGCGGCGCGGCCAAGGCCGGCGGCGCGGCGGATCAGCGGCTCGTACACCTTCTCCCAGAACGAGGCCGGCCACATGAAGGTCTTGTAGTAGAAGCCGGCTGCGAAGATCGGCCCGAGCAGGGCGAGTTCACCGCCATGGCGTCGAAGCGCAGGCTGGGCCAGCGGTTCTGGCTGACGGCAGACAAGGCCGTCGTAGAGCTCGGCCACTGTGGCCCGGGTGTTGGGCTCGCGCCGCGCGCCGTCGCGCAACTCGACCAGCGCGTTGGGCTCCTCGGACCCGGCCGACAGGATCCCGCGCGGCCGATGATACTTGAAGGAGCGACCGACAAGCTTCACGCCGTTGGCGAGCAGCGCCGGAGGCCAGCGTGTCGCCGACGTAGCCCTGGAACGGCTTGCCGTCGAACGGGAAGTCCAAGGGCCGCCGCTCGATGCGGCCGCCGGCGCCGAGCCGGAATGGCTGGAGCGCGGCGGCGTCCGCCACAGGCGAACCCGGCGTAACCCGCTCGGCGACCGCCGCTGTGGTTGCCGCGTCGGTCATGAGGCCGAGACCTCTCGCGTCGCGCGCTGGGCGCGATCGCCTGCCGATGGCGTGGGTCGGTCACGTCGCGCTCGACCACGAGCCAGGCGCGGCACCCGCCCGTATGCTGCCAGAGCTCACGCATGCGGCCCGGCACGTTCTCGCGGATGTAGACGTAATCGAACATTCCCGCGGCGGGCGACAGCGCTGTCTCGCCGCGGCGAAGCTGCCGAAGCGGCGGCCGCTGCGGCGCGGCGTCGCCCCGATAGCTGAATTCGGCTCGGTCGCGCTCGCCGCAATAGGGGCAGGTCAGGCGCATGACGGTCCTCAATGCAGGTTCGGTTGCGCGCCGTTGCCCGGCTTCATCGATCAGATGGCCGGTCGCGAAACGGTCGAGGCGAAGGGGCGCGTTCAGTTCGTGCGGCTCGTCGTTGGCGATCGTGTGGGCGAAGCAGAAGCCCGAAGCCGGCGTAGCCTTGAAGCCGCCATAGCACCAGCCGCAGTTGAGATAGAGCCCCGCGATAGGCGGTCTTGTCGATGATGGGCGAGCCGTCCATCGACATGTCCATGACGCCGCCCCAGCTGCGCAGCACGCGCAGCCGGCTGAGGCACGGCATCATGGCGACCGCTTCCTCCACCACCTCCTCGACGATCGGCAGGTTGCCGCGCTGGGCGTAGGAATTGTAGCCGTCGAGCGAGCCGCCGAACACCAGGCCGCCCTTGTCGGACTGGCTGATGTAGAAATGGCCGGCCCCGAAGGTGATCACGCTCGGCACGAAGGGCTTCAGCCCCTCCGACACGAACGCCTGCAGCACGTGGCTTTCGATCGGCAGCCGCAGCCCCGCCATGGCGGCCACCCGCGACGTGTTGCCGGCGGCATGCGAGCCCGACTTTCTTGGCCTGAATGGGACCGCGGCTCGTCTCGACGCCGAGCACCCGCCCGTTCTCGATGCGGATGCCCGTCACCTCGCAGTTCTGGATGATGTCGACGCCGCGCTTGTCGGCCGCACGCGCATAGCCCCAGGCGACGGCATCATGCCGCACCGTGCCGCCGCGTCGCTGCAGCAGTCCGCCGCGGATCGGAAACCGGGCATTGTCGAAATCCAGCATCGGGGCCCAAGCGCGCACCTGCTCCCGGTCGAGCAGTTCGGCGTCGACGCCGTGGATGCGCATGGCATTGCCGCGCCGCGCATAGGCGTCGCGCTGGCCGTCCGAGTGGAACAGGTTCAGCACGCCGCGCTGGCTCACCATGGCGTTGTAGTTGATGTCCTGCTCCAGACCTTCCCAGAGCTGCAGCGACTTCTCGTAGAAAGGGATATTGCCGGGCTCCTGGTAGTTGGAGCGGATGATCGTGGTGTTGCGGCCGATGTTGCCCGAGCCGAGCCAACCCTTCTCGAGCACGGCCACGTTGGTGATGCCGTGGTTCTTGGCGAGGTAATAAGCTGTCGACGAGTCCGTGGCCGCCGCCGCCGACGATGACGACGTCATAGGCGCTCTTCGGCTCCGGCTCGCGCCAGACCGGCGTCCAGCCCGTCTGGCCTTTCAGCGCCTGCGCCACGATCGAGAAAATCGAGTAATGCATCAACTCCTGCCCGGACTACGGCGGCATTCGACCAGGGCGGCGCGATGCGGCTGAACGGCTCCGCCCCGAGACCAGCCGTGACCCAGCCGCAACCTACGACGGGAGCCTCTGCCCCTCAACAGCGCGCATCGGGCAATCGCAGCCCCGCTGCACCCGAATTTGCAACACCTGCGTACCGATTTCGCTGTGAACCCGTTCGGGCGGTGAAAATGCTGGCGCATCGAGCGCGCGACGATAGGTTGAAAACAACTCGCTCACGCCTTGGATTCGCTTGTCCGCGCGACCCCTGTTTCCTGTCCTGATTGCTTCTGCCATCGTTTGCGGACCGGCGTGGGCACAACTGGCTTTGCCCGGCGCTACAGCGCCGGCCCCGGTCGGCACGGTGGTCGCGCCGAACAAGCCGTCCAGGCCGAGAACTCGGGGGCCGGCGAGCGCTCCCGTTGCGCCGCTTGCGTCCAGCCTCGACGGCAAGACGCTGCACCTCAACGGAGGCACGAGCGAGATGGCGTTCGTGTTGCGCGACAAAGCTTTGGACCTATCCCTCTTGATGCTGGCGGGAGCCAAGATCTCGAACAGTCACGACGCGTGCCAGGTGAACGTCGCGGGCATGCCGCTGCCGTTGACGCCGCTCGGCAAGGTTGGCGGCCTGCTCCGCTATTCGCTCCCGGTGCCGGCTTGTGCGATCAACTTCGATGTCCTCGACGGGGCGATCTTGACGAGCTCCGACACGGCCGTCTGCGCCTTCAAGGAAGCCGACTGTTCCGTGAACCCGGCCGGCCTGTGGGGGCCGGCACCGGGCGAGATCGGCCCCGATCAGGTCAAGGCGATCGAGAGGGCCAGGATGGATGCGGATCGCAAGGTGCGCGCCGCCTATCAGGGGCTGGTGGGGTCGACCAAGGATCGCGCTGTGATCCGCGGCTTCGCCAGCGAGCAGGCCGGCTTCTCCTCGCGCCGCGAGGAACTCTGCCGGGACTACATCGGCGAATCCCGGCACGGGTACTGTGCGTCACGATTGACGGCGGCTCGTGCCGCCGCCCTGGAAGCGCAGTTGTCCGAAGCCGACGCCCAGAAGGAACTGCGCAAGCCGCACTCGGCCCGGTGATAGCCCGACCCGCGCTTCGTCAGCTTTCGTGCGCCCGAACCGAAGCCGTGGGAACCGCGAGGGGCCCGATGACCAGGCGGACGAGGTAGCCCGCCTGCAGGGCGAAGCAGAACACGAGGCCGGCGGCCGCCTGATGTGCGACGGACGCGTCACTGAACGTCGCCGGTATGAGCGCCGCCAAAAGCGCCAGGATCTGCACCGGAACGAGGGCGAAGATCTTCAATCGACCGCCCATGAGAAGACCGGCAAGAAGACCGAGAAGGCCCGACACGATCATTGCAGTTGCTCCGTGTCGTAGGCTAGTCGGCCTCCGTTAACGAGAGATTAGCACCCGGCCACTACCGCGAGACGCGTTGGCTCCCTTGCGTCGTTTCCGCATTGCAGCAAGAGTGAGGCCGATCGAGCGGGACGGGACAGGCACGTGGCTCAGGCAGTCATCGGAATCATCGGCGGTTCCGGAATCTACGATCTGCCTGGGCTCGAAAACCTTCACGAACAAAGGGTCACGACGCCGTGGGGCGAGCCGTCGGACGCTCTGTGCATCGGCACCATCGCGGGTCGACAGGCGGTGTTCCTGCCGCGCCACGGGCGGGGGCATTGGCTGCCGCCGTCCGGCATCAATTACCGCGCAAATATCGCGGCCATGAAGCAGGCGGGCGTCACCGACCTCGTCTCGATTTCGGCCTGCGGCTCCTATAGGGCGGAGTTCTATCCCGGTTTTTTCGTTCTGGTGGACCAATTCGTCGACCGCACCTTCGGCCGGGAAAGCTCCTTCTTCGGCAATGGCTGCGTCGCCCACGTCTCCCTGGCTCATCCCATCGCGCCTTTGCTGCGCCGCCGCATCGCCGAGGCCGCGACAGCCGAGGCCATTCCGCACAAGGTCGGCGGCACCTACCTCTGCATGGAGGGTCCGCAATTCTCGTCCTATGCCGAATCTCTAACCTACAAGGGACTGGGCTACGACGTGGTGGGGATGACCGCCATGCCGGAAGCCAAGCTGGCCCGCGAAGCCGAGATCTCCTATGCGACCATCGCCATGGTGACCGATTTCGATTGCTGGCACCCGGATCACGACAACGTCGACGTTGCGGCGGTCATGCGGGTCGTGCGCGACAACGCTGGGCGGGCGGCGGCGCTGCTGGCCCGCCTCATCCGCGATTTCCCAGCCGAGCACGAGGCTTGCCCGATCGGCTCGGACCGGGCTCTCGACGGCGCCATCATGACCGCCCCCGAAGCGCGGGACCCGGAGATGCTCAAGAAGCTGGCGGTGATCGCCGGGCGCGTTCTACCTTAGGGTCCGCGATCTCCTGTGGCGTTCGGGTGCCGTTTTGGCTAGGGCTGAGCGGTTTGCCGGCGGCCGGCGTGTGAGGTCACGATGCTCTTGTCCGACCAGTTGAAAGAGTCGATCCGGACCATTTCGGATTATCCACGGCCGGGCATCCTGTTCCGGGACATCACCACGCTGCTCGGCAACGCCCGCGCATTTCGCCGCGCCATCGACGAACTGGTTCACCCCTGGGCCGGCACCAAGATCGACAAGGTCGCTGGCATCGAGGCCCGCGGCTTCATTCTCGGCGGGGCGGTGGCGCACCAGCTGTCGGCCGGCTTCGTCCCAATCCGCAAGAAGGGCAAGCTGCCGCATACGACCGTGAGCGTGGCCTATTCGCTGGAGTACGGGGTCGACGAAATGGAGATGCACCAGGACGCGGTGGGCCCCGGCGAGCGTGTCATTCTCGTGGACGACCTGATCGCGACCGGCGGTACCGCTACGGCTGCGGCCCAGCTCTTGAAGCGGATCGGCGCCGACGTCGTTGCGGCCTGTTTCGTGATTGATCTGCCGGACCTGGGCGGAGCCGCCAAGCTGCGCGACATGGACGTCGTGGTTCGCACGCTGGTCAGCTTCGAAGGCCACTGAGGCTTGGCCGGATCGTCCGCCAGCCGGAGGATCTCGGCCTGGCTGGTCGTCGGCTTGGGGGCGATGTCCGCTGCCGCGCTGCAGGCGGCCTCCGCTCGGGCTGAACCGATCGACACACTGAAACAATTGGGCCCGGCGCTTGCAGCGTGCTGGCGTCCGCCGGCGCATTCGACGGGCTCGCAGGTCACGCTGGCGTTCAGCCTCTCGCGAACCGGCGCCCTCATCGGCGCGCCCCGCATCACCTACGCTAAACTTCTGGGCGATGGCGGAGCGCAGCGGGTGTTCGTGGCCGCAGCCTTGCGGGCCCTCTCCGCCTGCCTGCCCGTGTCCTTGTCGTCGGGACTGGGCGGTGCAGTCGCGGGTCGGCCGCTGACGATCCGCTTTATCGGCGGCCCGCAGGGTACAGCGCTCTAGAAATTGAGTGGAGGCTTCTGTTGCCAGGTGCCTCCGGACCCCGCCTAGAAAGTGCTAACCCCCTAGGACTTGATTCCCAGTACCATCACCGCATTACGCAGCGAGGGCCACCGGAGCATAGTTGTCGTTGGCAACTATAAGTTTAGCCCGATAACGGCGGTACAATGCCGGGCAAAAGCGATCCCTTTACACCCACGTCGATCCTGATTCGGGCCCGCCGAAACCCTTGTGCGAGGGCTTGGGTGGACCCGCCCGGCTCTGCCCCGGGGTCCGTATGGTTTATTCCGAATGCCATTTATCGCCATAGTCGCTTGCGCGACGATCAATAGGTAGGTGGAACGACACCGGTTTGCAAGCCAGTGGCCGCGTTGAGGACAGCCGACGCTACGCCGCTTCGCCTGGCATTGGCGAGTCGCCCCTGCGGATCAGCAGCAGCGCCAGACCGAGGGCCACGCAAAGGATCGCGCTCGATAGCATCACGACTCCGGGCCAGCGGCCGTGTTCCCACGCAAAGCCGCCGAGCGACCCGAGCAGGCTTGAGCCGGCGTAGTAGCTGAACAGGTACAGGGACGAAGCTTGCGCCTTGGCGGTCCGGGCCTCGACCCCGACCCAGCTCGATGCGACGGAATGCACGCCGTAGAACGCAAAGGTCAGCACCGTCATGCCGGCGAGGATGACGCCCAGGTTCGCGGCGAGCGTCAGCAGCACCCCCGCGAAGACCAGCACGACGAGCAGCCAGAAGATCCGGTGCCGTCCGACCCGGGCCGCAAAATCGCCGATCCAGGCGGCGCTGACGATACCGATCAGCGAGATGCCGAAGATAAGGGCCACCACGGTTTGGCTGAAATTGTAGGGCGGCGCGATCAGGCGGTAGCCAATATAGTTGTACATGGCCACGAAAACCCCGAGCAGCAGAAAGCCTTCCGCATAGAGAATCAGCTGGGTCGGATTGCGCAGGTTAGCCGCAAAGCCGCTGAGCAACGCCTCCGGGCGGAGCGGCTTGCGGAAGAAATGCCGGGAGCGGGGGAGATACAGGACGAAAACAATGCTGGAGGCGAGTGCGAGCGCCCCGACGATGGCTATGCCGTAGCGCCATGACAGGAAGTCGGTCATGAAGCCGACGATGAAGCGGCCACCGAGCGCCCCGAGACCCGTGCCGCCGATGTAAAGGCCCATCGCCATCCCTGACGAGCGGATGTGCATCTCTTCGCCGACGTAGGCCATAGCGGTGGCGGGCAGCCCCGAAAAAGTGATGCCGGCAAGTGCGCGCAGCACCAGGAACGAACGCCAGTCTGGTGCGAAGGCGGACACAATCATCAGGATCGAGGACGCGAAGAGCGACGCCACCATCACCGGCTTGCGGCCGAACGACTCGGAGAGCGCGCTTGCGACCAGCATGCAGAAGGCGAGGCTGAGCGTCGTGACCGAAAGCGACAGGCTCGCCTCGGCGGCGCTGATGCCGAACTCCTGCGAAAACACCGGCATGATGGGCTGCACGCAATAGAGCAGCGCGAACGTCGTGAACCCGGCTGCGAAGAGCGCCACGTTGGTCAGCCGGAACTCGCGCGTGCCCCGCTCGATGAACCGTTCGAGATCGGCCAGCGCGGCGAGCGCGTCGGCGGCGACCTGGGGGCTGGGTGCCGCTGCCTTGTCGATCATCTCGCCCTCGCTCTCTGGTCCTGTGCAGATCGCCGCCAGGCGAGAGCTGCCGGACGCAAACACTGCGAATTGTTCATCGCCAGGCCATTATCGTGCGTGTGTTATAGCGGCGCGGACCGGCCTATGCCCCTGACGAACGCACAACGCGCCCTGATTGCCTTTCATCGCTTCGGCTACGGCCCGCGAGCGGGCGACATCGCGGCAATGGGCGAGGCTCGCGATGCGCTTCACGACGAAATCGCCCATGGCGAAGCCGTTCTGGTCATGGCCGACGAGTTCTGGGCGGCAGGGCTCGGCGGCACGGCGGCCGATATGCAGGCCACGTTCCGCGCCTCCGAGGCGCGCCGCAGCATGCATGCGGCCGAAGCGGATTGGGCCGACGCCTTGGCGTTTCCGGCTGGACGGAGTGAGGTACTTGCCGAAGCTGAGCCAGCACACATCGCGGCGCTGAAAGACGGGTCGCAAGGCGATGCCAAGATCTATCGGAGCGAGGCTCTTCTCCGGTTCCGGCGCGCCACCACGGCGCCGATCGGCCTGCTGGAGCGCCTCGTGTCCTTCTGGTCGAACCATTTCTGCATCTCGGCCGCAAAAGGCGAATTCGCCCGCGCGACGGCCGGGGCGTTCGAGCGGGAGGCGATCCGGCCCCACGTGCTGGGCCGCTTCGGCGATATGCTCCGGGCCGTCGAGCAGCATCCTGCGATGCTGGCTTATCTCGACAACGCGCAGTCGGTCGGACCAGGTGCGCGTGCCAATCGGAACGGCAAACGCGGTCTCAACGAGAACCTCGCACGCGAGGTCCTGGAACTGCATACGCTTGGCGTTGATGGCGGCTACAACCAAGACGACGTGACGGCCTTCGCGCGCATCCTGACCGGCTGGACGGTCGCGGGCCGCGACGGCCGGCTTGGCGAGCCCGGCACTTTCGTGTTCAACGCCAACGTCCATGAGCCTGGCGGACAGCGTCTGCTCGGCCACGATTATTCGGCCGCCGGGTTCGGTCAAGGCGAGGCGGTCCTCGCCGATCTCGCCGCCCACCCCGCCACCGCACGCCACATCGCGACCAAGCTGGTACGACACTTCGTGGCCGACGATCCGCCTACCGCGGCGGTCGAACGGATTTCCGCCGTCTTCACCCGCACCGACGGCGACCTCCGGGCGGTGAGCCTCGCGCTCATCGACCTGCCGGAGGCCTGGGCGATGCCGCTGACCAAGATGCGCTCGCCTTATGACTTCCTCATCGCGGCCTATCGGCTGCTCGACAAGCCGCTCCCGGAGCCGAGCTCACCCAACAACAGCCTGAAGCAGCTCGGGATGCCGCTGTGGGAGCCGCCCGGCCCGAATGGCTTCCCCGACATCTCGGCCGCATGGGCGTCGCCCGAGGGGCTGAAGCTGCGTCTCGATCTCAGCGCCCAGTTCGCCCACGGCTTCGGTGGTGACCGCAGCGCTCCCGCTGTCCTCGATGACGCTTTTGGGGACGCGGCCTCGCCCGAAACGCGGGACGCCGTGAACCGCGCCGAATCCCGCGAGCAGGCGATCGCCTTGGTCCTGATGGCGCCGGAGTTTCAACGGAGATGAGCATGCTCTGCGAAGCCGCCTCACCGACCCGGCGCGCCCTGCTCGGCACAGGCGCCGGGCTGTTCGCCTGGGCCTTCGCGCCGCGGTTCGCCCATGCGGCCGGCGGGCGCGATATGCGTCTCGTCACGATCATCCTGCGCGGGGCGCTGGACGGCCTCTCCGCCGTCGCGCCCATCGGCGATCCCGACTACGCCGGCCTGCATGGCAGCCTGGCGTTGAGCCTCGGCGGCGACCATCCGGCGCTGCCGCTCGACGGCTTTTTCGCCCTGAACCCGGCCATGCCGGTCTTCGCCCGTCTTTTCGCCGCCAAGCAGGCGGCCGTCGTGCACGCGATCGCGACCGGCTATCGCGAACGGTCGCATTTCGACGGCCAGGAGGTGCTCGAAAGCGGCCAGCCGGTGCCAGGATTGACCCAGTCGGGCTGGCTCAACCGGGCGCTCCTCGCCTTGCCGCGCGGCGAGCGGGTGTCGCAGCAGGGCCTCGCGGTCGGCGCCATCAGCCCGCTGGTGATCCGCGGCGAAGCGCCGGTGCTCGGCTGGGCGCCGCAAGCCGTGCCGACCGCGAGTGACGACCTCGCCCGGCGCGTGCTCGAGCTCTACGGCGCGCGGGATCCGGCGCTTCGCCACGCGATGGCCGAAGGCCTCTCGAGCGGCAAGATGGCTGGCAGTGCAAGCATGAAACCGGCAGGGGGCACCAATACGCCGGACGGCATGCGGCAGGCCGCGGAGGGTGCGGCGCGGCTGCTCGCGGCCGCAGACGGCCCTCGGATCGCGGCGCTGGCCTTCGATGGCTGGGACACGCATGTCGCCGAAGGCGGCGCGACCGGTAATCTTGCACGGCTGCTCGGTGGCCTCGATGGCGCCATCGGCGCCTTCGAGACGGGCCTCGGCTCCGCCTGGGCCGACACAACCATCCTGATCGCAACCGAGTTCGGCCGAACGGCCCGCATCAACGGCACGACCGGCACCGATCACGGCACGGGTACTGTCGCACTCGCGGTGGGCGGCGCTGTGCAGGGTGGCCAAGTCATCGCGGACTGGCCCGGGCTGAAACCGGCACAGCTCTACGAAAATCGCGACCTGCGGCCGACCGCCGACCTGCGCGGACTGTTCAAGGGCGTGCTTGCGACGCAATGGGGCGTGTCGGAGCAGGTCCTGAGCACGGACGTGTTTCCAGGCTCGGGGGCGATCGCTCCGGCCAAGCGGCTTTTCGTCTGATCGGCTTGCTTGGCCGGGCGCCGTCGTTGCGAGGAGCGCCAGCGACGAAGCAATCCAGCCGTGCCGAGAACTGGATTGCTTCGCTCTGCTCGCAATGACGGCTACGAGGCTCGGGCTTAGCCTGGAGCACTCGGCTCGGCATCAACCTGCAAAGCTGCGCCCGTTCGTCGGGGACGCGTTCGACCGGCGAGCACCAGTGTCCCCCAGGTCCGCGGGAGATACAGCTGGCAGACTCTCGCTCCCCGCTGCCCTGACCTCACGGCGTTTGCGCCGTTTGCGGCGCGCGAAAAGGTTCAGGATTTCGACGCCGGCCGAGAAGGCCATCGCCGTGTAGATGTAGCCCTTCGGCACGTGCGCCCCGAAGCCATCGGCGATCAGCGACATGCCGATCATCAGAAGGAAACCGAGCGCCAGCATGACGATGGTTGGGTTTCTCTTGATGAAGTTCGCGAGTGGCGTCGCGGCGAGCATCATGGCCCCGACCGCGACAATGACGGCAGCGAACATGATCGGGACGTGATCGGTCATGCCGACGGCGGTGATGATGCTGTCGATCGAGAACACGAGATCCAGAACGATGATCTGGCCGATCGCCGACGCGAAGCCGATCGGCCGGGCCGGCGTTTCGTCCTCCTCGCCGTCCTCTGGCTCAACGTTGTGCCGTATTTCGTTAGTGGCCTTCCAAACCAGGAACAGGCCGCCCGCGATCAGGATCATGTCGCGCCAGGAGAACGAAAGACCCGCCGCCGCGATCACCGGCTCCGTGAGGTGAACGATGAACGCAACCGTTCCCAGCAACAAGAGGCGAAGCACGAGCGCGAGCGAGATGCCGACCCGGCGGGCCGTGACCTGATACTGGTCGGGCAGCTTGTTGGTGAGGATCGCGACAAAGACGAGATTGTCGATGCCGAGCACGATCTCCATGGCGATCAGCGTCGCCAGGGCGGCCCAGGCGGACGGACTGACAAGAAGCTGTTCGATATTATGCATGAGGCAGGCCCCCGAGGGGCACGCCGCAAAGCGCTTGTCCGATTTGACCACGCATTGCGCGGACCCCTGATGCGAAAGCGCCACGTCGGCGCGAGTCGGATCGAATAGTCCGACATCACGGTCGACGGCTCGACCGCCAGAGGGGCCCGGACTCTGGCTCTAGATGCGGCAAGGCCCGCTCCGGGGCAAGAGCGGGCCGCAAGATATCGATCGGCAGAAGTAAGCCGACCCGGGAGCGCGCCGGAGGCTACTCGGCCGGCGCGACCTTGGTCTTCTTGCCCTGGGTGGTGGCGACGACGGCCGGCGCCGGCGTATCGGCCACCCGCGTCCAATGCTGCGACCCGCAAAGGATGCTGAGCATGCAACCCTTGACATGCAGGTCGCTGGGCTTGTCGACGTCGAAGGTCACGTCGTAGCTCTTGCCGTTCTCCGCATTGTAGATCTGGCCCGCATAGACCTGATCCTCGTCGGGCGCGAGCTGGTTGAAGAGCGGCATGCCGAGCGTCGGGCGGGTGCGCTTAGCCGGGTCGGGATTTTTGATGTCCATCTTGGGCCGGCCCTTGTCGTCAAGCGGGTCTTTCAACCAGACCACGTTGCCGCAGATATGGGCGTGATCCTCGCCGCATTTCTCGATCCTGATCTTGGCCCGGCCATCTTCGGTAAGCCAAGTTCCCGCAGGGTCGAGCGAGCCGTCCTTGGCGATCGCCGCCGTGCCGGCCGCCAGCAGGCTGAACGCCGCAAAGCTGATGAGTGACTTCACACAAGGCTCCTTCGTCGTCGTCCGACGGATTGACCGTATCGAAAGATTGAGCCGCAGCCATCGTTGAAATTGCTTGGCTGTGGCCGAATGCGCACTGTTTGACCCGCCGAGATGGGCAGGATTAGGGCAGGCCGGCGCAACTGCCTCCGTTCGGGGGCATACGAAGCCTGGAGATCAGGAAGCGAAGTGCAGCCAGCCCACGATCGACCGAACCCCTGCGGTGTTTCGCATCACGCCCGGCCCCGTGCCGGGCATCCACGCCGACCATGCCAACCGAGAGTACCCGCGCAGGCTTCGTGGATGGCCGTGACAAGCACGGCCATGACGCGGTGGGCCCCAAACGAGGGGAACACAAAGGCATCTGCTCCATTCACCCGTTTCCGTCGCAGGCGCGGACCTCCATTTGACTTCACAGAAAGCGTCATTAAGCAGCAGCGTCTGCATCAGGTCAGCCCATGCCCGTTCGTCCGATCGTCACCCTTCCCGAAGCCAAGCTGCGTCTGAAATCAGAGCCCGTGGCGACCGTCGACAACGCGACCCGTGCGACCCTCGATGACATGCTGGAGACCATGTACGACGCGCCCGGAATCGGGCTGGCGGCGATCCAGATCGGCGTTCCGAAGCGGCTGGTCGTCCTGGACCTGGCGAAGCAGGACGAGCCGAAGGCGCCGTTGTTCCTGGTCAATCCCGAGATCGTCTGGGCCTCGGACGAGCACTCGGTTTATGAGGAAGGCTGCCTCTCGATTCCCGATATTTACGAGGAGGTGGAGCGGCCCGCAAAGGTTCGCGTGCGCTACCTCGATCGCGACGGCACGCCGCAGGAGATGGAAGCCGAGGGGCTGCTCGCCACCGCCGTGCAGCACGAGATCGACCATCTCAACGGCGTTCTCTTCGTCGACCACATCTCCCGCCTGAAGCGGGAGCGGGTGTTGCGCAAGTTCGTCAAGGCGGCCAAAAAGGCCGCCGAGGAAGGCCGGCCGTTCAATCCGCGGGAAGGCGAACGGCCCGCGCGCGAGCGCAAGGTGCCGCGGACGGTCGCCGATCCGGCCCAAGAATGACCCTGCGACTGGCCTTCATGGGAACGCCGGATTTCGCGGTTCCCACGTTGAACGCGATCGTCGCGCAAGGGCATGAGATCGCAGCTGTGTACACGCGAGAGCCGGCTGCGGCAGGGCGCGGGATGGCACTGAAGCTTTCGCCCGTGCACCAAGCAGCGGCGTTGGCGGGCCTTCAGGTGAGGACGCCAGTGTCGTTACGCGGCTCGGAGGCCGCTGCGGAGTTCGCTGCGCTCGGTCTCGATGCCGCCGTGGTGGTGGCCTACGGACTGATTCTGCCGCAGGCGATCCTCGACGCACCGCGGCTTGGCTGCCTCAACCTGCATGGCTCACTGCTTCCGCGCTGGCGCGGCGCGGCGCCGATGCAGCGGGCGATCATGGCGGGCGACGCCGAGACCGGCGTCATGGTGATGCGCATGGAGGCCGGCCTCGACACCGGTCCGGTGTCCCTGACGGAGCGGGTCACCATTCCAGGTGACATGACCGCCGGCGAGTTGCACGATGTCTTGGCGCCGCTTGGGGCCGGTCTGATGGTGCGAGCCCTCGCCGAGCTGGAAGACGCCCGACTCCGGTTCACGCCACAGTCCGAGGCCGGCGTGACCTACGCCACCAAGATCACCAAGGCGGAGTGCCGCATCGACTGGCGCCAGCCCGCGCCAAGTGTGCACAACCAGATCCGTGGGCTTTCGCCGTTTCCCGGAGCCTTCTTCGTGGCCGATTTCGGCCGCGGGCCGGAACGGGTGAAGGTTCTGCGGTCGCGGGTGGCTGCGGGCCAGGGCGAGCCAGGGACCGTCGCTGCGTGCGAGGGACGGCTCGTCGTGTCCTGCAGTGGAGGCGCGGTGGAGTTGCTGCGCGTGCAGCGAGCCGGGAAACCGGCGACCGCCATCGCGGATTTCCTGAACGGAACCCCGATCGCCCCGGGCCTGCGGCTCGACGGCAACTGAAGCGTGCCGCGCTACAAGCTCACGATCGAATATGATGGCACACCGTTCGTCGGCTGGCAGCGTCAGGCCAACGGTCTTTCGGTGCAACAGGCCATCGAGGAGGCTGCGGAACCGCTCGGCTGCGCGCCCGGAAGCCCTGCGCGGGGCGGGGCGGACCGACGCCGGGGTGCATGCCAGCGGCCAGGTTGCCCATCTCGATCTGGGCAAAGCGTACCGGCCGGACAGCGTTCGCGACGCGATCAACGACGGCCTGCGGAGCCACCCTGTGGCCATCCTGGCCGCCGAACATGTCGACGACGACTTCGACGCGCGCTTCTCGGCGATCCGCCGCTCCTACCGCTACCGTCTCCTGAACCGGCGTGCCCCGGCCGCCCTGCTCTCCCGCCGGGTGTGGCTCGTCAAGCGTCCGCTGGACGCTGCCGCAATGCAAGCGGCGGCCCAATGCCTCGTGGGCAAGCACGATTTTTCGACCTTCCGGGACAGCCAATGCCAGGCCTCGAGCCCGATCCGCACGCTGGACGCCATTGCCGTATGGCGGGAGGGGGAGGCCATCGATATCACGGTGACCGCACAGTCCTTCCTGCACCGACAGGTCCGCTCAATGGTTGGGTCGGTCGAGCATGTCGGGTCGGGCCGGTGGAGCGCCGACGACTTGCGAGCAGCGCTCGATCGCGGCGGATCGGACGCGATGCGGACAGGTTGCACCAGCTTACGGGCTTTACCTGGAAAAAGTCGATTATTTCTGAAGCGAGGAGGAGCTTCGGGCCGCAAACGCTCAGCAGTCGAGCTCTCACCCAGGCTAACCGCCTACTTTCTGGTGAAGGAGGTCGTCTTCGATCAGTTGAGAAATGTAGCGCTCGTAGGAAATGCCGCGTTCGCTTGCTCTCGCCTTTGCTGCTTCCACCAGAGCGCCAGGCAGGGGAACAGCAACCCGCCTTTCAGCCTCGGGAAACGAGAACCGGGCCGGTTGGAACTGCGCAAAGTCGATGTCGGACAAGTCTTGCTCGAGGAAGTTAGCGGCTTCCTGATCCGACCGAAACTTAGGGACCTTGCTTTTCATAGCGCGCCACTTCCTTTGCATGCATATAGCGCGCGTTCAGCGGGCGCAAAAGGCCGCGGCGAATGGTGAATACGACGAAGGCGGCCCGTCCGCTTGCAGTTCTCCCGACGGCAAGAAGGCGTGCCTCTTGCTCGGTTGAATGTCCTATATCGAAGGCGACGCGAGGCGCGCCTCTCAGGACCGACTCGATTTCTTCGCGCGTGAGCCCGTGCTTGCTGCAATGGCCGAGATTGGCCTCGTCCCAATCAAAGCCGAGGACCGCCAGATTCACTGCGGGTGTTGAGCGAACCGTCCCGCTCCATTTTTCAGCTGAGGCTCACAACCCCCTGAGCACCTCGTCGCGCGTCGGCGGATTGGCGCCTTTTCGCGTGCAGGTGATGGCCGACGCGATGGTCGCGTATTGCACCCAGCGGGTCACGTTCGCCTCGTTGAACGCCACGCCGACGCCACTGCGGCCAAGAGCGCCATCCTCGTGCATCGCCGCCAGCAAGCCTGACATGAAGCTGTCCCCCGCCCCGACCGTGTCGGCCACGGTGATGGTCGGTGCCGCCAGCGAGACGCTGTGCCCGCCGAAGAACGCGGTCGAGCCCGCATCGCCCCGCGTCAGCACCACGAGGCGTGGCCCGTCCGCGGCCCAGGCCGCCGCCGATGCACGCGAATCGCGACCAGGGTAAAGCCAATCGAGGTCCTCCTCGCTGGCCTTCACCACAGTCGACAGCCGCATCCGGGGTTCGACCAGCTTGACGGTCTCCTCCTGGGCCGGAACCACATGCGGCCGGATATTCGGGTCGTAACTGGTCGTGCCCTTGCCTTGGGCGCTCTGCAGCCCCGCCAAGGCGGCGGCGCCCGCGGCGCCGTCGGTTGCGGCGAAGGAGCCGATGTGAAGATGGGCCACGGCGTCCGGCCACTCGGATGGCAGCGCGGAGGGGCCGTCGTAGGCGGTCGAGCCAAGATAGAAGGCATAGCGCGCACCCGTTGCGGCGGTTCCGCGCGTTACAAAGGCAAGGGGCGAGGGCGCCGACGAGCGTGCGACGAAGCTCAGATCCACCTGGCTCTCGGCAAGGCGCTCGGCCAGCGCCTCACCCATCGTATCGGTCGAAATTCGGCCCGCATAGGCGGTCGGAACCGCGAGCCGGCCAAGGCCGATCGCCGTGTTGAATGGCGATCCGCCAAGGACGGCTTCGAAGGTGGTGGCGCCCACGGGAATTAGGTCGACGAGCGCTTCGCCCGTGACCAGGATCAGTCCTTGGGTCGCCATCGTTTCCTCAGGGCAGCGTGTAGGCTGTCTTTAGTGTTGTGTAGAACTCCGCAGCATAGCGGCCTTGCTCGCGCGGTCCATAGCTCGACCCCTTGCGGCCGCCGAATGGCACGTGCGGATCGACGCCAGCAGTTGGCAAATTGACCATGACCATGCCGGCCTCCGCGTGTCGCTTGAAATGCGAGGCATACTTGAGGCTGGTGGTGCAGATGCCGGACGCAAGCCCGAATTCGGTGTCGTTCGCGGTAGCCAGCGCCTCGTCGTAGTTCTTCACGCGCAGCACGGTGGCGACCGGACCGAAGATCTCCTCGCGCGAGATCCGCATCGATGGCGTCGCCTCGGTGAAGATGGCCGGGGTGAGATAGAACCCGTCCGTATCGCGCTTCGGCTGCTCGCCGCCGACGTAGAGCTTGGCGCCCTCGTCCTGGCCGATCTTGATGTAGGACGTGTCCTGCTCGAGCTGGCTCTTGTCGACCACGGGGCCGATCTGCGTGCCGGCCTTGAGTGCGTCATCGACGACGAGCGACTTGGCTTTTTCACCGAGCGCCGCCACGAATTTGTCGTGGATGCCCTCGGTCACGATGATGCGCGATGACGCCGTGCAGCGCTGGCCGGTGGAATAGAAGGCGCCGTTCGCCACGGCTTCGACCGCGATGCCGAGATCGGCGTCGTCGAGCACGATCATCGGATTCTTGCCGCCCATTTCGAGCTGGAACTTGGCCATGCGGGCGATGCAGGCTTCGGCCACCTTCTTGCCGGTCGCGACCGAGCCGGTGAACGAGATGGCGGTCACGTCCTTGCTCTTCAGCATAGCGTCGCCCACCACGGAGCCGCGGCCCATGACGAGGTTGAACACGCCAGACGGGAAGCCGGCCTTGCTGATGATCTCGCTCAGCGCATGCACAGAACCCGGCACGAGGTCCGCCGGCTTGATGACGACGCAATTGCCGTAGGCCAGCGCGGGCGCGATCTTCCAGGCGGGGATCGCGATCGGGAAGTTCCACGGCGTGATCAGGCCGATGACGCCGAGCGGCTCGCGGGTGATCTCGACCTCGACATTGGGCCGGGTTGATGGAATTTTTTCGCCGCTGAGACGCATGGCTTCGCCGGCGAAGAAATCGAAAATCTGGGCGGCGCGCGTCACCTCGCCGATGCCTTCCGGCAGGGTCTTGCCTTCTTCGCGGGACAGCAGGCGGCCGAGTTCCTCCTTGCGCGCCAGGATTTCCTGACTGACCTTCAGGAGCGCATCATGCCTCTCCTGCGGTGTCGAGACCGACCATTTGGGGAAAGCGGCCTTGGCGGCCGCGATCGCCTGTCCCGTCTGTGCGGCATCGGCCTGGGCGTATTCACCCACGACGTCGCTGAGGTTCGACGGGTTGATGTTGCGGCTGACGCTGTTGCCCTCGACCCACTCGCCGGCAACGAAATTCCTGAAATGAGCGGTCATTTCGACGCTTTCCTTTGATGACGGTTCAAAGCACGCCGCGCTTGGCGAGGTGCCGCATGAGGTGGCTGACGCCGTAGCTCCAAGGCGCACAGTCGGCGGTCGAGCGCATGCGGTTGACCAGGGTGCCGAGTTGCGGGGCCGAGATCGAGACGATGTCGTCCGGCTTGTGGGTAAACCCCTTGCCGGGCGCGTCGCGATCCTCGATCGGCGCGAACAACGTTCCCAGGAACAGCACCGCGCCGTCCGGATACTGATGATGGGGTCCGATCATCTGCTCGACCAGATCGGCGGGGTCGCGGCTGATCTTCGAAATCGACGAGAATCCGTCGAGCACGAAGCCATCGGCACCCTCGACCTTCAGCGTGACCTCCATCCGCCGCACATCGTCCAACCCGAAACCGCCATCGAAAAAGCGGATGAACGGCCCGACCGCGCAGCTCGCGTTGTTGTCCTTGGCCTTGCCCAGAAGCAGTGCCGAACGGCCCTCGACATCACGCAGGTTCACGTCATTGCCGAGCGTCGCCCCGACGATCGCGCCCGTCGAAGCCACGACCAGCACCACCTCAGGCTCGGGATTGTTCCAGGACGAGGCCGGATGAATGCCGGCGTCGGCTCCCGTGCCGACCGCAGCCATAGCTGGCGCCTTGGTGAAGATCTCCGCGTCCGGGCCAATGCCCACCTCGAGATATTGCGACCAGGCGCCCCGCTCGATCAGCATGGCTTTGAGCCGCATCGCCTCGGGCGAGCCGGGCTTCAGCTTCGAAAAATCGTCGCCCACCATACCGGTAATCTCGGTGCGCAACCCGACCGCGGCTGCGGCGTCGCCCCGCGCCCGCTCTTCGATCACCCGCTCCAGCATGGAAATCGCGAAGGTCACACCGGCGGCCTTGATGGCCTGAAGATCGATCGGGGCTAGCAAATAGGGGCGGGTCGCGTCTCGCGTAGCCTCGTTCGAGTTGGCCAAGATGTCATCGAGGCCGCCCAGATCCTCGCCGCCGGCCGTGCGGAGGGCGGTGGCGGGATCGGCTGCCTCGCAGAGGTCCCGCATGGTCGGGAAGGTTCGGGTCACGTCGTGCAAGCGCCCGTCGCGCAGCACGACCACCGCGGGTCCGCCAAGCAGCGGGTGACCATACCCGGCCCGCAAAGGAGCCCGACGGGTCCTGCGGCAAGCTCCGTCTCAGCGTTTCATCGAGGGCAAGGGACATGCGGCTTCCAGCATCGCGAAGAACGCCCGTTCTTTGCACAAATGCGTTGACCTCGGCTAGAGCGTGGACATAGGTTCTGGCATGCTAGCCTACGTTTTTCGCAGTGGTCTGGCCTCCACGCCTGGGCCAAGTTCCCGTGCAGGCTATAATCTCATCACAGGTGCCCGAACAGGCCTGCTCGCGTTCGTCTTTGGCGCCCGCTGCAGCGCTGGCTGGCCCTCGTCGTCACTCCTGAGTCCCGCCGCGCCATCACCAGGACATTGCCGGGCAGGCGGAGCTTTGTGATGGGGGTTGCGTCAGCGTTGAGCGAGAGCGGCCGTCGCGACGGCGAGGCTTCGCCGCGGTCGTCCAAGGCCGGCTATGTCTACGAAACCATCAAAGAAGCCATCCTGTCGGGCGAGTTGGCTCCCGGGACGGCCATCGACAAGGCGGCGCTCTGCGACCGTCTCGGCATGTCGCGGTTTCCCGTCACGACCGCGGTCAATCGGCTCGGCTTCGAAAAGCTGGTCGTGATCGAGCCGCAGCACGGTTCGTTCGTGTCGCGCATCTCGATCCGCAACGTGCGCGAGTTCATGATGATCCGGCGGGCGCTCGAGGCCGAGATTGCGGCACAGGCGGCCGCCATTCGCCCGCCCGGGATTGACCGAGGAGCTCGAGCGCAGCCTCCGCTATCAGGCAGCGGCTGCCGAAGCCCGCGATTTTGCCGGCTATTACCGGCTCGACGTCGGGTTCCACCGCCAGATCGTCCAAGCGCTTGGCCTGGAACACGCGGCGGAGGTCTTGGATCATCTGCTGTCCCACCTCGAACGCGTCCGCCGCCTGTTGATGGCCCCTGCGGGCCGTCCGCAGGCGACCTATATTGAACATCTCCGGATCGCGGAGGCGATCGCGGCCGGCGACGTCCAAGCGGCCGCGGGCGCCGCGCGCGCCCACCTCCAAGCAACCACGGCTATGTTCGAAGTCCTTCGCCAAGGACCATCCCGCCCTCTTTTCCGAAACCGCGACCAATGCTTGACCTCGTGACCAGCCCAGCCCGCACGCTTCGGCTTCAGCCGAACGACAATGTCGTTGTTGCCATCGACACGCTCGAACCGGGGAAGCCGAACGGCGCCGGCGTGGGACCGAGAGCTCGCGTGCCCAAAGGGCACAAGATGGCCACGGCCTCGGTGGCAGCCGGGAGAGCCGATCCTGAAATTCGGCCAGATCATCGGCTTCGCCAAGGCCCCGATCGCCCCGGGCGACTGGGTGCACGAGCACAACGTCGAAATGCATGAGTTCGCCCGCGACTACCAGTTCGCCGAGGGCGCGACCCAGGAGCTGATCCTGCCCGTCGAACAGCAGGCGAGCTTTCAGGGCTTCCGACGCGCCAACGGCAAGGTCGGCACGCGCAACTATGTCGCCATCCTCACATCGGTGAACTGCTCGGCCACGGTGGCGCGGTTCATCGCCAAGGAGGTTGAACGACAGGGCTTGCTCAACCCCTACCCCAACATCGACGGCGTGATCGCGCTCGTTCACGGCACCGGTTGTGGCATGGCTTCGAAAGGCGAAGGCTTCGAGGCGCTGAAGCGCACGCAGTGGGGCTATGCCTCGAACCCGAACATCGCAGGCGTCCTGCTGGTCGGCCTCGGGTGCGAGGTGTTCCAGATCGGCCGCATGAAGAGCGAATACGGGATCGCGGAGGGTGACGCCTTCCGCACGATGACGATTCAGGACACCGGCGGCACGAAAAAGACGGTCGAGGCCGGCCTCGCGGCACTGGCCGATATGCTCCCGGCGGCGAACCGGGCGACGCGCGAGACCGTTCCGGCTTCGGAGCTCATGCTCGCGCTCCAGTGCGGTGGGTCGGACGGCTATTCAGGCATCACCGCGAATCCGGCCCTTGGGGTGGCGGCCGACCTCCTGGTCCGCCATGGCGGCACGGCGATCCTGTCGGAAACCTCCGAGATCTATGGCGCCGAGCACCTCCTGACCCGTCGAGCCGCGACCCGGGAAATCGGCGAGAAGCTCGTCGGCATGATCCGTTGGTGGGAAGATTATTGCGCCCGAGCCGGGGGCGAGATGAACAACAACCCGTCTCCGGGCAACAAGGCCGGCGGCCTCACCACCATTCTGGAAAAGTCGCTAGGCGCCGCGGCAAAGGGGGGCACAACCACTTTGCGCGGGGTCTACCACTACGCCGAGCCGGTCAAGGCGAAGGGCTTCGTCTTCATGGACACCCCCGGCTACGATCCGGTGTCGGCCACCGGCCAAGTGGCGGGTGGCGCCAACATCCTCTGCTTCACCACCGGCCGCGGATCGGCCTACGGCTGCAAGCCGACCCCGTCGATCAAGCTCGCGACGAACAGCGACGTCTATCGCCGCATGACCGACGACATGGATATCAACTGCGGCGACATCCTCGACGGTGTGACGCTCGAGGAGAAGGGCCAGGAGATCTTCGACAAGGTGCTCGCCGTCGCCTCAGGCGACAAGTCGAAGTCGGAAGCGCTCGGCTATGGCGACGCCGAGTTCGTGCCGTGGCAGATCGGCGCAACCATGTGAGCGCAAGGCGGCCGGCGTTAACCAACTCCGGTAAACTTCAGGGTCCGCGGGGCGGCTTCCGTCCAGAAACCCGGATTGTTAGGATATACACGGCCGGAGGCGGTAACTAAGGTTAACCCTTTCCTAATGGCGGAGGCGTTATGGCCGCACCGTGGTCGTTGATTACAAAAGCGTTGGGCGGCGCCCCCTCGGACGCGGTTGCGCCCGCGGATGCGGCTCCCCCAGCGCGTCCACCGCAGCCCGTTGCCGACGCTCCGGCCGCGGCTGCAGCCCCGCACCCATTGCAATGGTGGTCGCTCGACAGTGTCGGCCAGCAGACCGAGGACGTGCGCGAGCGCGTCGACATGCTGATGGATCGCCTCGAAGAGCTGAAGTCGCTCGCCGAGGATTTCGACCACATCGTTCAGCCGATCAACGGGTTCGTGCAGCAGCACACGCATGCCCGCGCCAAGCTGGTCGAACTGCAGACATTGCTGTCCCGCGAGATCGAGTCCGGCCGCCAGACGCGGACCGAATTGACCAATCTGCAGGACACCCACGCCAAAGTCTCGGACGACCTGGCGATCGCCGTGTCGCACAGCCAGAAACAGAGTTCGCTGCTCAACGATCAGGACGCGCTGATCTCCGATCTGCGCCTCCGCGTCGAAGACAAGACCACCTCACTGCACAACCTCGAGCAGGTTCTCGCGGCCGAGACGGAGCGTGCCAAATCGCTCGCCAGCGAAAACCAGGCGCGGCGCAGCGAAATCGAGACCTTGGAAGGTGTGCGGGCCCGTATCGAGCGCGAACTGCAGGACGCTTATGACGCGATCGGCCGCTATGAATCGGAGAACATGCGTCTGCAGAATACCGCGGACGGTTTCGCGCAACGTTTTGCCAACCTGAAGACCCAGCTCAGCGAGCTGGAGCCTCAGGTTCAGGCTGGTCGCGAGCAGATTGCGGCCCTTCAGGCCAAGCTGCTCGTCGAGCAGACCGGCCGGCAAAAGGCCGAAGCGGCGCGCGAGGCGGAGCGCTCGTCGCAGGCGATGGAGATCACGTCGCTGCAGATGAAGATCGAGGGCCTCACCTCCCACGTCGAAACCACCGACCAAATCCTGGCGAACACCCGCGATCAGCTTCGCGACAAGGCGGAAGCGCATCGCACGATCGAGAAGGCGTTGAAAGATGCCGAGATCGAGAAGAGTGCCTTCGACCGCAAGATCGAAGCCGCGCAGGACGTTCAGCAGCGGCAGGCGGGGCAGATCCAGGATCTGCAGAAGCAGAACAACGACCTGCAGGCGCGCACCGACATGCTGTCCAAGGCCCTAGCTGCCAAAGATTCGGTCGTGGAGGGTGCGAACCGCAAGATCAGCACGCTGACATCGCGGCTCGAAATGCTCACGGCCAAGTCCGAACAGGAGCGGTTCGCTCTCGAGGCGACGAACCGGAGGCTTCTCGAGGAGCTGCAGGCCGAAAAGGCCGAGCGTTCGCTCGCACAGGGCGCGCTGGATATCGCGCGCAGCAGCCGCACCAAGCTTTTGTCGCAATACAGTGCCTTGAAACGTCAGAACGCCGGGCCGCAGTTCGGCACGTTAGACGAGAACCCTGAACACGACGGCGCGGCACACAGGCCCGAATTCAGCAACGTGCACGCGTTCAAAGGCGGGGACCGCGACCCCGAGTAGCATCTGGCAGATGGGCAGGCGCGCTGGCGGAAGCGTGCAGGCCTTGAGAAGAGGAGGGTGACATGGATCCAACCCAAGCCACGTCGCAGGACGATGACCATCCGGCAAACGAAGACGCCGAGTTGGAAGGACGATCCGAGGCGAGCGAGATGCCGAAGAAGGTTTATCCCTTCTCGGCGCCATACAAGCCCTGGCCGCCGCAGAACGGCGGCGAGCGCAGTGCCGCCCCGCCCGCTCACCAGCGGGACTGGTCGGCCGCTCTCGACCTCGTCAACGAGGCTTATGAGGCGATCCGGATCGCCGAGGAGCGCGCCGCCGCCGCGGAGGACTATTCGAAACAGTTGACGCAATACCACAGCGAGCAGCTGCGCGTCGCCGACGCCCGGCTCGCCGCGGCAGAGAAGCGGGCGGAAGCCGCCGAGGCCCGAGCTCGGGATGCGGAGGAGTGGCTGGTCAAGTTCCACGACACCATTCTCGATGGCTTCCAGAAGACCAAGACCCGGTCGTGATCGAGGGTCGGCGCCGAGGGCCTCGGCGCTCCGGACCCGCCGGGGCGATGACGTTGTCGACGCCTGACCGGCGCCGGACGAGGCAAATCAGCACTGGCCTTGCTTGCAGAAATCGTCAACCATGTTGAAGGAGTCTGCGTCCAGAGTAGTCGATGAGTAGAGAAGACGACCATGTCGGGGAATTTGCCTCGGCGGCCGGTCTCAACGGCAGATCCCGGGGCGGCGCGGCAGGCCCCGAACGGGTTGTCGTGCGCCCGTTCAGCAGCCATCGCGGCGGGCGACGGGCTCGTGATTTCGGTAAGTCACTGCAGACGCTGGGCCGCGTTTTCGACAACATCGAGACGCTGCAGCTGCAGTGCTCCGTCTTGCAGGCCGAGAAGTCCCAATCGCAACTTGCCACGGACAAGATCATCGAGGGCGCCTTCGCACGCATCGAAGACCTTGAAGCCGTCGTGGCCGGCCTCATGCGGATCGTCGCCAAATACGACAAGCTGCTTAGCCAGTCGAACGGCCGCCGGAAAGAAGCCGAACAGCGCGCGGTGCACGCCGAAATCCGGGTGAAGGAGACCGAGCGCGGCGCCTCGGAAGCGGTCGAATGGCTGTACCGCTACATGGCCGATTCGCTGCACACGTCCCGGTAGCGGTCGGGTTCTCAGTCGATCTCGATCGCGGCCAGCGCATCATGGGCCTCGGAACCAAATCCGAAGGCCGAGATGATCCGGTCCTGCAGGACGCTCAAGGTCTCCTTGTCGCGCTTGAGGTCGCGCTCGGCCATCTCTGCGCGACGGCTCATCACCGCCAGCTGCTGCTGGGCGTCCTGCATCTTGCTCTCGCTTTCGGCCGCAGCCTCCTGCCAGCGCGTGGCTGCGGCTTCGGCTGCCTGAATTTGGGCCTTCGACCAGGCATCGAGCTGCCGCACGTGCTCTTCGAGCTGCCGGTATCGGCCGAGGATGAAGACGACCGTCTTGGACGCGCGATCCAGCAGGTTCAGACTTTCGCTAGACGTGTCGAGCGCCGCGGCTTCCGGCGGCAACCGCCGTGCGTCGCGCAGATTCTTGACCACAGCCGCAGTCTGCGGCTGCTCACTGGAGGCCTTGCGGGGGGCCCGTGCGCCCGGGTCGCGAGACGCCGAGGTGTCGAAGGGTCGCCTGAGATCTTCCGCTAAGCTCATGGTCTTCGCCTGCTGCGAATGGGGTAAACAACAATTAAGAAAGCTTGGTTAAACAATGGTTACCGGCGCTGCAGGCCCTTAACGGTTGCGCCGTCACGAGACCGCGCCTCTTTGCAGCGACCTTGCATTCCCATGACCGGGCGATAAGACCCGCGGATGACGCCCAGCCTGCTTTTCGACCTCGACGGCACGATCGTCGAAACCGACCATCTCCACTTCGAGGCATTCACCTCCGTGTTCACGCCGCACGGAGTCTCGATCGACTGGGGCACCTACGTGACCCGCGTCATGGGGAAGAACAATGCAGCGATCGCGGCCGAATTCCTGGGCCATGTTCCCGTCGCCGAGCACACGGACATCATGGATGCGAAGGAAGCCGCCTACCGCGATCTCATCCAGGATCTGGAGGCGGCCTCGGGTCTGCTCGATCTGTTGGCCTGGGCCGATGCCCAGAATATCCCCACGGCGGTGGTGACCAACGCACCTCGCGCCAACGCCGACGCGGTGCTCGAGTGCCTTGCAGCTTCGCGACCGGTTCAAGCTGCTGGTGATCGGTCCGGAGCTCCGCGAGGCCAAGCCGCACCCCCTGCCCTATCTGACGGCGCTCAAGGCTCTCGGAGGCGACCCGGAGCGATCGGTCGGTTTCGAGGATTTGCTCTCGGGCGTGCGCTCCGCCGCCGCGGCCGCGCTCGGTGTGGTCGGGCTCACCACGTCGCTTGACGCCACGGCCTTGCGGAATGCCGGGGCCATGGTGACCGGCGCCGATTTCACCGATCCGGCGGTGATCCGCTTTATCCGCACGCGAACCGGAGCCTAAGACAGGCCTGCGCAGCACCGCGGCTTTCCCTCGCGGGCGCGCAAGGGTAGAAGGGCGCGGCCTTCGAACGAGATCTGTCCGCAACCCATGCGCATGTCCCAGGTCCTGACCGCGCTGGCCGAGGAACCTGGCGAGCGCATTACCGTCCAGGCGATCTTCGGCGCGCTGAGCGATCGTTCGTTCGCCATCCTGGTGGTGCTGCTTGGGCTGCCCAACTGCCTGCCGATGCCGCCGCCAATTCCAGCGATTTCAGCGCTGCTGCTGATCGTCGTCGCGGGCCAGATGGCCGCCCTGCGCCGCGCGCCATGGCTGCCGCACGCTGTGATGCTGCGCTCCGTGCCTCGAGCCGACCTTACAAAGGCGATCGGCCGGGCCCTGCCGCTGGTCGGGCGATTGGAACAATGGTCGCAGCCGCGCTGGAACCTGTTCGAGCGTCGGACCGGGCGCCGTCCTGAGCGGGCTCCTGCTCGTGACGCTCGCGATCGGGATGCTGTTCGCCGCGCCGTTCATCGGCCAGGTGCCCTATGGCCTCGCGGTTTGTCTTGTCGGGCTCGGGCAGGTGGAACGCGACGGGCTGATCGTGACGTTCGGTGTTCTCGCGGGCCTGCTCGGCGTGATGCTCAGCGCCAGCTTCCTTTACGCCGTCGCGCTCGCGGTCCGGGATCTCCTTTGAGACGCTCGGCTCGACGATGATCAAGCTTCTGCCGCTGCTGTTCGTGCCGCTGGCCCTGGCGCTCGAATATGTCGTCGGCGCACCGCCGCTCTGGATCTTTCTGGCGGGCGCCGCAGCCATCGCGGTGCTGGCCGACTGGACCCGCCGCGCCACCGAGCAGTTGGCCGAGAGAGCCGGCCCTGCAATCGGCGGGCTCCTGAACGTGAGCTTCGGCAGCGTCGGCCGAGATCGTCCTGGCGCTCTTCGTGCTTGCGAAGGGCGAGGCCGAGGTGGTGAAAGCGCAGCTGACAGGCTCCATCATGGGCACGAGCCTGCTCGGACTCGGCCTGGCCGTCCTCGTCGGGAGCATCGGACGCGAGCGCCAGACCTTCGACCGGGAACGCGCCGGATTGCTGTCCACGCTGCTCGTGCTGGTCATGCTCGCGCTGCTGCTGCCGGCGGTGTTCGACCTCACCGGCCGCAGCGTCGCGCATAACAGCCGGCTCTCCGTCTCCGATGAGGAAATGAGCCTTGGCGTATCGGTCGTGCTTCTGCTGCTCTACGGCGGCAACCTGTTCTACACACTGGTGACCCACCGTGACGTGTTCTCCCGCGGCGAGGAGCAGGGAAGACCCGAGTGGTCGCTGTTCAAGGCGCTGGCCGTGCTGGTCGGCGCCACCGTGCTGGTCGCCTGGGAGGCCGAGCTGGTTTCGGACGCGCTTGCCGACGCCGCAGCCGCGCTGCATTTCTCGCCGCTGTTCCTTGGTGTCGTGGTGCTGGCGCTCGTCGGCACCGGAGGCGATCTGTTCGCGTCCGTTGTTTTCGCGCGGCAGGACAAGATGGGGCTCGTGCTCAGCATCGCGATCGGATCGGCGATCCAGATCGCGCTCGTTGTCGCGCCCTTGCTGGTCCTCATCTCGTGGCTGATCGGCCATCCGATGACGCTTGTGTTCTCGAACCCGCTTCAGCTGTTTGCGATTGCGGGGACGGCGATCATCGTCCGGGCCATCGCGGGCGATGGCGAGACGACGTGGTTCGAAGGACTGATGCTCGTCGGCGTCTACGGGCTGCTGGCGCTCGGATTCTTCTTCGTCGAAGGCTGATCCGCCGACGAACTGGTTATGATCTGCGCTCCGGCTTCGTCGGCGACGAGCGTCAACCAGGTTTGCTCCCCAAGCCACAGGTGCTCGTCCCGGCCGACCACCACCACCGGACAGGGTCGGCCGTAGAGTGTCGCCGCCACCTGCGCGCCGACCGACAGGACGGCATCGGCTTCCGCGAGAATCAGCCCGCCCGGCGCCGTGCCCCGCCGCACCGCCTCGGCAAGAACCGAGCTCGACGACGAGGAGCCGCGCCCGGCGCGCATGACCAGGATCGTTCCGGCGAGCGCCGCCCCGCAGGCCGGATGAGAGCGGTCGATCACACGGCCAGTTTCCGCATCGAAACCACCCCAGAAGCTGAGCGGCGCAAGCGTCGCGACCGGCCCGCTGGCCGATCCCGGCACGAGCGTTCTGCCCCGGACGATCATGCGGCCTGACGGATGACACGTCCGCGGGCCGCCGAGGCGAGGCACTCGGCGAGCGAGCCGAACGCGACCTCCACCCCGAGATTGTTCGGCGCGTAGTGGGCCCATTTGCCCGAATTGGTCATCACCGCGCCGCGCAGCTCCCGCATCACGCTCGTCACATAGGTGCAGGTGTCGATGACCAGCGTAAAGCCGGCCGCCTCCAGCGTGGCATCCCACCCGCGCTGGCGAAGCTGGCCCAGCGTTCCCGGCTGGTGTTCACATAGAGGTCCACGCCCGGCGCCGGAACGAAGCCGTCGAGCAAGGGCACGAGCCCGGCGAATTCCGCCAGAGAGAAATGTGGGGTGCCGAGCGCGACGGCGACGATCGGGGTGCCCGACGGAACGGTCGAGAGCTGCGTCCAGTGCCGAGGCGACCATCGCGTTGGACAAGACGATCGGTCGCATCGGGATCTTGGCCGCCGAGCGCCGTCGCACGGTCCGGCGCCTCGGGCGTGAGGCCGACCGCGTGAAACATCGCCACGGCACCTGTGGACGCCGCAACGGCGCCGAGCGCCTTCAGGTCATCCTCGGTCATCGTGCGCGGCAGGCCTTCGATCACCGCCACGCATCGCCGGCGTGTTCGCCGACGAGGAAGCCGACCGCCACCGCCAGCGCATCGCTCGCCCGCTGTGTTGCGGCGGGCTCGACCAGGAACAGCAGGCGGCCGCGCCGGTTTTCCGCCCGATGCAGCCCCACGTCTGGCACGCGGCCCGTCAAGGCCGCCGCGAGATCGATGAAATCGCCATAGCGTGCCGTGCGTGCCCCGATCACCGAATTGGCGAAGACGATCGCGTTCGATTCCGCCCAGGCGATCTGCTCGCCGAAGCTGGGCCGGAACAGCGTCTGATAGGGTGCGCAGGTGAAGCTTCCGACGCAGCCCAGCGCTTCATGGGCCGCCATGAGGCGGCGGCCGTCGGCCGCAAGCGCCGGTGAGCCGCGGAACAATTCGGGGTGGATCAGGTCCATCGATCCCACGTTGAGCGTGGTCGGCACTGCGGACACGTCCGCCGAGCCGTAGCAGGTGATCCACGAAATCGAGGCTCACTTGGCCGTGGAACAGGCAGCCATCCACATGGGCGCGCGTGACGGATATGAAGCGCTCGGCCCCGAGCGCCCGGCCGGTCCGCCACAACAGATCCATCGCAAACGCGGCCGCCGGCCCGCACCGGCCGGCCAGCAGGTCGTCGTCTTCGGGCTGAAGCACCAGGGTCACGCCGCTGCTTTTGGGGCGCGCACGCGCGGAGGGCAAGCCGCCATCCCGTGTTGAGCAAAGGATCGGGTGGTGCGCAGAGGTCTTCGCACTCCCCCCCCGATACCCTGCCGTCATGGCCGTGCTTGTCACGGCCATCCACGCTGCCTCGCGTGGCAGCCCTCCGATCGCTAGAGCGGCACGGATCGCCGTGGAGCACCCGATCGGCCTGCCGTGTTGAGCGGAGCGACCGAGGCCTATAGCCTCCGTCCCCATGGAATTGTTCGAACTCGTCATCGGGCTGCTTCTCGGCGCCGCGGTGCTGACCACCTTCGCGCAGCGGGTCGGCATCCCGTTTCCGGTCCTGCTGGCCCTCGGGGGGACTGCACTGGCGCTGCTGCCGACGGACAAGATCTCGGCCCGGCTCGACCCCGATCTTGCGCTGGCGCTCTTCGTTGCGCCGGTGCTGATCGACGCTGCCTATGATACGTCGCTGCGTGATCTGCGCGCGAACTGGCGGCCGATCAGCAGTCTCGTGATCGCGGCGGTCGGCGTCACGGTGGTGGCGGTGGCGATCGTCGCCCATCTGCTGGTTCCCCAAATGCCCTGGCCCGTGGCGATCGCACTCGGGGCGATCGTGGCGCCTCCCGATGCGGTCGCGGCGACAAGCGTGTTGCGCCAACTCGCGCCGCCCTACCGCCTGCTGGTCATTCTCGAAGGAGAGAGCCTCCTCAACGACGCCACCGCGCTGCTGATCTACCGCGCCGCGTTGCACGCCGTGGGCGGTGAGTTCAAGGCCTGGTCGGTTGTGCCGCTGTTTGTCGTCGGGACGGTCGGCGCCATCGTGCTCGGCTTCGTCCTCGCACGCGGGTTTCTGGTCGTGATGCGCCGCTTCGCCGACGGGGCGGTTTCGGTCACCATGCAATTCGTCGGCACCTTCGCGGTATGGATCGTCGCCGACCGGATCGGTGTTTCGCCGATCCTGACGGTCGTGGTCTACGCTCTCACGATCGCCCGCCTGTCCGACCAGCGTGCCGAGGCGCGCATGGCGTCTTTCGCGGTCTGGGATGTCGCGATCTATGCGCTGACGGCCCTGGCCTTCATTCTCATGGGCCTGCAACTGAAGGAGGTCGGCGCCAACCTGGACGGCCGCGCTGGCGAATTCCTGGTTTTCTCGCTTGCGATTCTGGCCACGGTGATCCTCGTCAGGATGGGCTGGGTCATGGGCTATTCGCGGTTCATCCAGTACCGCCTCAGCGGCGCCGCGGAAGATCGGCATCGGATCATGCCGAACACCAAGGGCGCCTTCGTTGTGGGGTGGTGCGGCATGCGCGGCATCGTGACCCTGGCCACGGCCCTGGCCTTGCCGTTCGAGGTCAATGGTGCCGCCTTCCCGGATCGCGATCTACTGATTGCTGCAGCCTTCATAGTGGTGCTCGGGACGTTGGTCCTCCAGGGGCTGACGCTCGGGCCGATTCTGCGCCGCTTCAATCTCGGCAGCGACGGTACGATCGAGCGCGAAGAGGTCTTTGCGCGCCAGGAGATTGCTCGAGCGGCGCTGCAGGCGCTCGACGGCGAGACGCGGCCCGAGGCCAACATCCTGCGCAAGGAATACAACTACCGGATCAAGGACGACCTGCCCTCCGATGAAACGCTGAAACCGCACCACTTCGGCCGGCTTCGCCTGCGCGCGATCGAGGCGGAGCGGCGGGCCCTGTCCAACCTGCGCAGCGAGCAGAAGATCGGCGATGCAGCCTTTCAAACCGTCCAGGAGGAGCTCGATTGGGCAGAGGGGCACGCTGCCCATCGCAAGCGCGCCTTCTCGGCGCAGGCGCCCACCGCAGGTCAGCCGGGCGCCGATGAAGCACCGGCCTCGGTGGATCCGGCGGGGTAAGGAGCGAACGATGGCACCGACGATTCGCCCGGCCGGCGAGGCCGACCTTCCCGCCATTCTGGCCATCCACAATCATGCCGTGCTGCACACGACCGCCATCTGGTCGGTCCACCCCGCCGATCTCGCCAACCGCCGCGCCGTGCTCACGGAGCGGCAAGCCAAAGGCTACGCGTTCTTCGCTGCAATCGAGGACGACGTGTTGCTGGGCTATGCGACGTTCGGCGATTTCCGCCCGCACGACGGCTACTTCAGGACCGTGGAGCACTCGATCTATGTGCACCCCGATCACCAGCGGCGGGGCGTCGCGCAGGCCTTGATGCCGCCCCTGATCGAAGCCGCTCGGCAACGCGGCAAGCACGCCATGGTCGGCGGCATCGACGCCGCCAACGCGGGCTCGATCGCGTTGCATCAGAAGTTCGGGTTTACGGCCGTCGGCCTGCTCCCCCAGGTGGGCTACAAGTTCGGCCGCTACCTGGACCTCCTGTTTATGCAGAAGATCCTCGATTAATTCCGGTCGCGATGTGAAACCCACGTGGCGATTCGCCGCTGGAGGGCGTCACCCTCGTCCCGGTGTGGACGTACCCGCAACGGCAACGCGTTTCCCGCGCCTGTTGCAAGGCAGCATCAGCCACGCGCAGGATTTCTGGGATAGTGTGAAAGCTGCATGAATTGAGTTCGGGACTGCGGTTCGTGAAGGCTGATCGGAAGAGCATCCTCGGGGCGTTTGCTACGCTGATGGCGGTGGGCTGCGCCGTGCCTGCAGAGGCCGGGGAGTTTCAGGCCTGGGCCTATGGCGGCTACATCTACACCTTGCCGAGCGACGTCACGCTCAAGCCGGACCGGTTTTCTCCGACGACGACCTACAAGGACGTTCACTGGAAGGGTAAGCCGTTCACGCCGCCGCCCTACTGGGGCGTGCGCGGCACCTATTGGCTCGACGCCTATCCGGGCTGGGGTGTCGGCTTCGACTATTCGCATGTCAAGGTCATCGCCCAGCGGCCGCCGGCGCTCGACGCGATCGCGAGCCACTTCGAGTACACGGACGGCCTCAACCTCCTGACCTTCGACGCGATGTACCGACGCCATCTGTGGGACCGGTTCACCGGATATGCCGGCGCCGGCGTCGGCGTGAACGTCCCGAGCGTGGAAGTCACGCTTCGCGCTCCGTTCGACGTGACGCCCACGCACCAATACGAACTCGGCGGTCCGGCCGTTCAGGGCAAGATCGGTCTGGAATACGAGATCGGCTGGAACGTCTCGGCCTTCGCCGAGTACAAGATCGCCTACGCGTCCACCGATGTTCACATCCGAAACGGCGGTCGCGAGAAGGATGATTTTCTAACCAACCAGTTCATCTTCGGCCTCTCCTACTCACTGAAGTGAGAGGGCGGCCTCGTCGCCTCGGTACGTTCGGCCTCCAAGCACCATCGACACGCGCCGGCAACAATCGCGACTGCTATGTTTTGAGCATAGCCTCGAGCGCGTCGAGGCGATCCGCTTCGGCGGTCGGCTTGTCCCAGCGAATGCGTGACACCCGCGGAAACCGCATGGCGACGCCGGATTTGTGCCGCGTCGAGCGGTTGAGACCTTCGAACGCAATTTCCAGCACAAGACCTTTTTCGGCCGTGTGCTCCACCTCGCGCACCGGCCCGAAACGCGAAATGGTGTTCGTGCGGACATAGCGGTCGAGCTTGGCGAGTTCCTGATCGGTGAAGCCCGAATAGGCCTTCCCCACCGGCACCAGCTCCTCCCCCTGCTCCCCTGGGCGCCAGACCCCGAACGTGTAGTCCGAATAGAACGACGCGCGCTTGCCGTGTCCCCGCTGGGCGTACATGAGCACCGCGTCGACATTGTAGGGGTTGCGCTTCCATTTGAACCATAGGCCTTTCGGCCGGCCCGGCACGTAGGGGCTATCGCGCCGCTTCAGCATCAGCCCTTCGATCGCTTCGGCGTCGGGCCCGGCGTCGGCCTCGGACGGGTCGGCGCGAAAACGGGCCAGATCGTCCCACGTCTCGAACGGCACCACCGGCGAGAGGTCGATGCGCGGGTCGCCGAGCCGCGACACGAAGGCTTCCAGGCGGAGCCGCCGCTCCGCGAAGGGCTTCGGACGAAGGTCGTCCTGACCTTCGGCCAAGAGATCATAGGCCCTGAGGTGGATCGGATACTGCGCCATGTGGCGCTGCGACACGGTCTTGCGGTTCAGCCGCTGCTGCAGGGTTCCGAAGGACGCCACCCGGCGCTCCCGCATTACCAACAGTTCCCCGTCGAGCGCAGCCTCTCCAAAGCGCGAGTCGAGCAGCGAGTCGACGAGGTCGGGGAAGGCGCCTGAAATGTCCTCGCCGGCGCGCGAATAGAGCCGGGCATGGCGCCGGCCGGCCCCGTCGCTGCCCGCGACCGCCTGAACCCGGATCCCGTCCCACTTCCACTCGGCCGAGAAGGCCGCCGGGTCGAGATTCTCGGCGTCGCGCTCTTCGAGGGCATGCGCCAGCATGGGCGGGCGAAACGGCGTGGGGTCGACCTGATCGGGCCTCTCGCCAACGCCCTCGAGCCAGGCGAAGAGCGGCTCATAAGGCGGCGACAGGCCGTGCCAGACCTCCTCGACCTCGTTGGGTTGCCGTCCCGCCATGGCGGCGAGCGCCGTCTTCGCCAGCCGGGCGGAGACGCCGATGCGTAGCGAGCCGGTGATCAGTTTCAGCAAGGCCCATCGGCCGATCTCGTCGAGCGAATCGAGCCATTTCGACAGCTGCATCGGAAACGACGATCGGCTCGTCGTGGCGAGCGTTCGGACCACTTCGGACAGCTTCGGCGGTTCGCCGGGGTAATCCGGCTGCGGCCACAGCAAAGCCACCGTCTCGGACAGGTCGCCGACGTAGCTGTAACTCAGATTGAACAGCACCGGGTCGACGCGCTCTTCCAACAGCGCGCGCACCAGGGCTGGCTTGGCGTGCTGAAACTTGAGCGTCTCGGTGAGCGCCGCCAAGGCGTAGCCGCGCTCGGGGTCCGGTTCGGCCTGGAAGAAGGCGGTCATCAACCGCAGCTTGCCGTTGCGCGACGGCTCGAATGACAGTCGATCGAACAGGGTGGCGAAAGCCTTCATGCGGCTTCGTCCAATCCTTCTTCGGCCTCCGCTTCCTCGCCGTAGCCGATCAGGTGCAATGGTCGCGCCGCGATGCCTTGTGTTGTGGCCCAATGCACGAGCGCGTCGGCTTCGCCGTGGGTGACCCACAACTCGGAACAGCCGACCTCCTGCACGGTCTGGCAGAGCGCCGGCCAATCGGCGTGGTCGGAGACGATCAGCGGCAGTTCGACCCCCTTCTGCCGGGCGCGCGCCCGCACCCGCATCCAGCCAGATGCTGCGACCGTGATGGGCTCGGCAAAACGGCGCGCCCAGGTCTCCTTCAGCGCACTCGGCGGGCAGATGATGATTTCGCCCGCAAGCTTGGCCCGGTCCCCAGGCTGCACCCGGCGTACCTCGCCAAGGTCTATGCCGGAGCGGATGTAGAATTCCGTCAGCCGCTCGACGGCGCCATGAAAATAGATCGGCTTATCATAGCCGATCAGGCGCAGGGTCTTCATAACACGCTGGGCCTTGCCGAGGGCGTAGGCACCGAGGAGATGCGCTCGCTCGGGAAACAACGCGAGCGATGTCAGCAGCTTCGTCATCTCCTCGAGCGGATCAGGGAAGGCGAAGACCGGCAGGCCGAAGGTGGCTTCCGTAATGAAGGCGTCGCACGGGATCGGCTCGAAAGACAGGCAGGTCGGGATCGGAGGCGCGCTTGTAGTCGCCCGAGACGACGACGCGGAACCCGTTCTGCTCGATCGCGACCTGGGCCGAGCCGAACACATGGCCGGCCGGATAAAAGGTGACGTCGACGTCACCGACACGAATCCGCTCCCCAAGCATCGCCGCCTGACGGCGCATGCAGAAGTCCGGCCCGTAGCGCAAAGCCATGATGTCGAGCGTCTCGGCCGTCGCCATCACCACCTCGTGACCGGGGCGGGCATGATCGCTGTGGCCGTGAGTGACGAGCGCGCGGGCCACCGGCCGCATGGGGTCGACATGAAAATCGCCGGCGGCGCAGTAAAGGCCAGCCGGCGTTAGGGTAAGCAGATCTGCAGCGCGCATGCGGCGCGCGAGATCAGTCTTGGCAGATGAGCTTCTTGCTGGAATGGAGGTTGCCGTCCGGACGCGGCACGTGGCGCGTCACGTAGATGCAGTCCTCGTCATCCGGCCCGAAGGCTTTCGCCACCTGGATCGACTTCTGACTGATCGTCAGCGGCCGGAAGGTGATCTTGCCGGTGGCCAACGGGGCCGCTGCGAGCGGGGCGACGACGAAGCAGGCCACAAGCACGGCACCCAAGCGGTGCATGGCCTTCGAGCGTGCAATTCCGTCCATCGTCCCTCTCCAAACCATTTCCAGAAAGCCGTTTGTGCCGGCTGCAATCAATCCGCTATTCGCAGACCTGAACCCGGCGGTACCCTGCGAAGTTCCCGTAGGGGTCGTAAGTGGCCTGGCGGGACATGTAGCATCCACCGTAAGCCGGAGCCGGAGGCGGCCCATAGGCCGGATAGCCATAGCCGTAAGGCGCACCCGCCACGGCCGATCCAGCGATAGCCCCAAGTGCCAGGCCGCCGACAACACCCGCAGCAATGGCGCCACCGTTGTGATGGCCGGCCTGCGCCGGCACCGCAGCGCTAAGCGAAGCCGTGCCAACCACCGAGGCAATCAGGGCCGTGGTCGCGAGCTTTTTCAAAATCATCAGGTCCTCTCCCCTTCGAAGCGATCTGAACCAGAAACGAACGAACACGCGAGAGGTTTCACTCGCGCCAAATATCTGTCCTGGCCCCGATTGACTTTTTCAAGCCGCATCCAAGCAAGCTCTACCTAGGCCGCAATTGTTTCGCTCGTTTGTCGCCCCTTCAAGACAATTCAAAATAGCACGGATCGGCCCTGTTCCGCGGTTGAACCTTGCCCTGCTGTTCGGTTTCACCGCTGAATTCGCGGGCAGCCTTAACGAAGGCTCACTGCAACATTCCATGCCCTCGGCGTCCGTGCGTTCGTACTGACGACGACCCGGTGTTGCACCTGGAGGGTGCCATGGATACGGCGGCGCTTGCGTTGACAGTCGGGCTCGTGCTTCTCGCCCCGACAACGCCACAGCGCGAGTTCGGCCATGTGCATCCTGATCAATATCGATGTTCCGGACCTTGGCCAGGCTCAGGCGTTCTACACCGCCGCGTTTGGTCTGACTCCCGGGCGCAGGCTTGGTACAAGCGCCCTTGAACTGCTGGGATGGCCGGCACCCGTGTATCTGCTGGAGAACCGCGGCGGCACGGTCGGAGCGGGCGCGGCCCGCCGCAGCTATGAGCGTCACTGGACTCCGATCCATATCGACGTGGTGGTCACCGACCTTGCATCGGCACTAGGACGCGCGATCGAGGCCGGCGCGGTCCCCGAAGGTGAAAGCCGCGAGGAGGTCTGGGGCAGGATCGCGACGCTGGCTGATCCATTCGGTCACGGCTTCTGCCTGATCCAATTCCAGAACCGCGGCTACGACGAACTGGTCGACCCTCCCGGTTTGCCGCAGCACTAATGGAGTTGGGCACAAGCTCCTCCGGCGATCTCCTGGCCGACCGGCTGTTTCACCTCGCCCAGGCCTACGCTGCCGACGGCGACGATCAGGCGGCCGCCGACCTCTTCGAGCAGACGCTCGAACGCGTCCCCGGGTGGGCACCGGCGTGGCTGGCTCTCGCCCTGACACGGGAGAAGCTTGGCGATCAGGCCCGAGCGAGCGAGGCCTTCCGGCGCGCGGACGCGCTGGACCGCACAGGCGCGCTTGGGGCGTCACTCCACATCGCGCGCCGGGAAGCGGCTCACGACGGCATCGCAATGCCGACGGCCTACGTCCGCGGGCTGTTCGATCAATACGCGGCTCGCTTCGACCAGCACCTGACGGACGCCCTGCAGTATCGTGGGCCGCGCCTGATCGTCGAGGCGCTCGAGCGCAGCGCTGACCAATCGGGCGGTGTCGTCCTCGATCTCGGCTGCGGGACCGGATTGATGGCACGCGCCCTTGCAAAGCGCGTCGAGGCCATCGATGGCGTCGATCTTTCTCCGCGCATGGTCGAGCAAGCACGGGCGACTGGCCTTTACCGCACCCTCACCGTCGCCGACCTCGAACCGTTCCTCGACGGTGCTTCCGCCGCCGCTTTCGATGTCGTGCTCGCGGCCGACGTGCTGGTCTATATCGGGGCGCTCGAAAAGGTGTTCGCGGGCGTCGCGCGCGTCCTGCAGGCCGGGCGGCACGTTGGCCTTCACGACGCAGCTGCTCGACGGACCGAACGGATTTCGGCTCCGCGCCGACATGCGCTTCAGCCACAGCCGCGCTTATGTCGAGGACGCTCTTGCGGCCGCGGGGTTCGTGATCGCGGAACTGAGCGAGGCGTCCACCCGGGTAGACGCCGGCGTCCCCGTGCCGGGGCTCGTCGTCGTCGCCCGCAATGCTTAGATCTGAGCGGTGCTCGACACCGTTCCGCCCCAAGCCGTGCTGCCGGACCGCTTTGCCGACTGGTTCGCGGAGCGTGGCTGGGCGCCGCGCGCGCACCAGTTGGCCCTTCTGGCTCACGCGGAAGCCAATCGCAGCGTGCTGCTCGTCGCGCCCACGGGCGCCGGCAAGACACTGGCCGGCTTTCTTCCGAGCCTCGTCGATCTGACACGGGCACGTCCGAACCGGCCGGCGCTTCACACGCTTTACATCTCGCCCCTGAAAGCACTCTCGGTCGATGTGGCCCGCAACCTCGAGATCCCGGTGGCCGAAATGGGCCTGCCGATCCGCGTTGAAACGCGCACCGGTGACACCCCGATGGGCAAGCGCCAGCGCCAGCGCCGCGATCCGCCCGACATCCTGCTGACCACGCCGGAACAACTCGCGCTGCTTCTGGCCAGCGCGGACGCGCGAATCCTGTTTGCCGATCTGAAACGCATCGTGCTCGACGAATTGCATGCGCTGGTGACCAACAAGCGGGGCGACCTGCTGGCCCTCGATCTTGCGCGCCTGCGTCGCCTCGCGCCGGGCGTACGCACCGTCGGCCTGTCGGCCACCGTGCGCGAGCCGGCGGAGCTACAGGCCTATCTCACCAACCCGAACGAACCGCCGGCCGCCCTGGTGGTCGCGCCCGAGGGCGCGAAGGCCGAAATCTCCATGCTCGACACGCGCGAACGCCTGCCCTGGGCCGGGCACAGCGCGCGGCATGCGCTCGGCGAGATCTACGAGGCGCTCAAGCGCGCCAAGCTGGCGCTGATCTTCGTCAACACGCGGTTCCAGGCCGAGCAGCTGTTCTGGGACCTGTGGAAGAACAACACCGACAACCTGCCGATCGCGCTCCATCACGGCTCGCTCGACGCCGCCCAACGCCGGCGCGTCGAGGCCGCGATGGCGGCCGGCACGCTGAAGGCCGTGGTCTGCACCGCCACGCTCGATCTCGGAGTCGACTGGGGGGACGTCGATCTTGTCATCAACGTGGGGGCGCCGAAGGGCGCGAGCCGCATCGCCCAGCGCATCGGTCGCGCCAACCACCGGCTCGACGAGCCCTCGCGGGCGCTGCTCGTGCCCTCGAATCGTTTCGAGGTGATCGAGTGCCGCGCCGCCATCGACGCCGCGGCGCACGGCGTGCAGGACACGCCCGTAGCGCGCAGCGGCGCGCTCGACGTGCTTGCCCAGCATGTGCTCGGTATGGCCTGCGCGGCCCCGTTTCTGGCCGACGATCTCTATGCCGAGATCACCGAGGCCGCTCCCTACGCGCATGTCACCCGCGAGGAGTTCGGGCGGGTCATCGAATTCGTCGCCCACGGCGGCTACGCGCTGCGGGCGTACGACCGCTTCGCCAAGATCCGGCAGGACAAGGAAGGACGCTGGCGTGTCAGCAACGGCCGCATCGCCCAGCAGTACCGCATCAACGTCGGCACGATCGTGGCCGCCACCATGCTGAAGGTACGGCTCGTCCGCAGCCGCACCGGCTCCATGGGACAGCAACTGATCGGGCGGGGCGGGCGCGTGCTGGGCGAGATGGAGGACGGTTTTCTCGAGTCGCTCGTGCCGGGCGACACCTTCATTTTCGGCGGCGAGATCCTGGCGCTGCAGGGCATCGTTGAGGACGAGGCGCTCGTCGTGCGGGTGCAGAGCGACACGCCGAAGATCCCGGCCTGGGGCGGCAGCAAATTTCCACTCTCGACCTACCTGGCGAGCCGCGTCCGCTCCATGCTGTCTCAGCCGCATGACTGGCCCGAACTGCCGCTGCAGGTTCAGGACTGGCTCGACTTTCAGGCCGAGCGCAGCACCTTGCCGGGTGCCGACGACATGCTGGTCGAAACGTTTCCCCGGGGCGGCCGGCACTTCATCGTCTGCTATCCGTTCGAGGGACGGCTCGCCCACCAGACGCTCGGCATGCTGATCACCCGGCGCATGGAGCGGGCGCGGCTGAAGCCACTCGGCATTCGTGGTCAACGACTACGCCCTCGCGGTCTGGATGAAGGAAGACATCGGCGCACGCATCCGGAACGGGCTCGTCGACCTCGAAGACCTGTTCGCCGAGGACATGCTCGGCGACGACCTCGAGGCGTGGCTCGACGAGTCCTCGATGATGAAGCGCACGTTTCGCGGCTGCGCGCTGATCGCGGGCCTGATCGAGAAGCGCCACCCTGGCCGGGAGAAGACGGCGCGCCAGACGACCGTGTCGACCGATCTCGTCTACGACGTGCTGCGCCGCCACGAGCCGGACCACATCCTGCTGCGGGCTGCGCGCGAGGATGCGGCAACCGGACTCCTCGATCTCACCCGGCTCGGCGGGCTATTGTCCCGAATCAAGGGGCCGAATCATCCACAAGAGCCTGGACCGTATCTCGCCCCTGTCGGTGCCCATCATGTTGGAGATCGGACGCGAGCCGGTCTACGGCGAGGCGCAGGACGACATCCTGGCCGAGGCGGCCGACGTTCTGGTGGAGGAAGCTTTTGGGGTTGAGAGCCGAGCGGCGGCAGAACGGGTTTGACGTCTTCACGGCGCCGTTGACGGTCGGCACCGTGGAATTTCTGGCCGATCCGGCGGGCATCCTGTTCCACGAGGGCGAGCGAACCCTGCTCGTCGCCGACCTTCACCTGGAGAAGGGCTCCTCCTTCGCCCGCCGCGGCATGATGCTGCCGCCCTATGACACCGCCGCCACGCTCGCGGCGCTCGCCGACGTGATGGTGCGCTACGCGCCCCAGCGCGTGATCGCGCTCGGCGACAGTTTTCACGATCCTTACGCGGCCTCGCGGCTGTCGTCCGTCGATCTCGCAGCCCTGCGCGCGCTGCAGGCGGGACGCGATTGGTTATGGCTCACCGGCAACCATGATCCGCTGCCGCCCGAGGGGCTGGCTGGCGACGTGTTGTCCGAATTGCGGTTCGGGCCAATCGTCTTGCGACACGAGCCCTCGACAAAGGCCGGCACGGGCGAGATCGCGGGCCATCTGCATCCCGTCGCGCGGGTGGTCGGTACGAGCGGCAGCTCACGCCGGCGTTGCTTCGTGAGCGACGGTTTGCGCTGCATCATGCCGGCCTTCGGAGCCTACGCGGGCGGGCTGAACATCCACGATCCGGCCTTCGGTCCGCTGTTCGGGACGCGTGCCGTCTTGGCTCACGCGCTCGGGCGTGACCGGGTCTACCCGGTCCGCGTCGAGCGATGCATTCCTGACGGCGCGGTCGACCTCACGCGCTACACGGCGGCGTATGCGCGGCATTCTGGCCCGCGCGTGACCACACCCGAGGGACCGACCGTCGTCTGGTTCCGCGACGACCTGCGTCTGGCCGACCACCCCGCCCTCCACGCCGCTGCCGAGGACGGCGGTACAGTTCTCTGCATCCACGTACTCGACGAGCAGAGCGCCGGGCAGCGCCCGCTCGGCGGCGCGTCGCGCTGGTGGTTGCACCACTCGCTGGCTCGGCTGAGCGAGAACCTGGCGCGGATCGGCGGCCGGCTCGATCTGTTCGAAGGGGCCGCCGCGCCGATCCTGTCGCGGCTGCTGCAAGGCACCGGCGCACGATCACTCCTGTTCAACAGACGCTACGAGCGGTCCGGCGCCGCCGTGGACGAGGCGGTCACCCGGACGGCGAAATCGGCCGGCGTCACGGTCCGGACCTTTGTCGGATCGGTGCTGCACGAGCCGAACGAGATCGCGCCGAAGAGTGGCGGCTACTTCAAGGTGTTCTCCGCCTATTGGCGAGCGGCCGCAGCGCGGGGCTCCGAACATGATCCGCTGCCCGCGCCCCCACGTCTCCGCCGTGCGCCGGTTCCGGACCGCGCCGTCACCCTCACTGCGCTCGGACTGCTGCCGAAGGTGCGCTGGGACGGCGGTCTCGATGCGACCTGGACGCCTGGCGAGGCCCAAGCGCGTGCGGCGCTCGAAGCCTTCACCCGGGATGTACAGGACGGCTATCCGACGAGTCGCAACCAACTCGGGATCGACGGTTCGTCGCGCCTGTCGCCGCATCTGCGCTTCGGCGAGATCTCGCCGACGCAGGTCCGCGCCGCCGTCGGCGCGCACGCGGGAGACCGGGCCGCTGCCGAGAAATTCAAGGCGGAGCTCGGCTGGCGCGACTTCAACAAGCAGGTGCTCTGGAACAATCCGGATCTTGCGACAAAGCCGTTCCGCCCCGAATTCGCGCGCTTCCCCTACATCAGGCCCAAACCCCAGGTGCTTGCGGCGTGGCAGCAGGGCCTCACCGGCTATCCGATCGTCGACGCCGGCATGCGACAGCTGTGGACGACAGGCTTCATGCACAACCGCGTGCGCATGATCGCGGCGTCGTTTCTGGTGAAACATCTGCTCGTCGACTGGCGGATCGGTGAACGATGGTTCTGGGACACTCTGTGCGATGCCGACCCCGCCAACAACCCGCTGAACTGGCAATGGGTCGCGGGCTGCGGCAACGACCCGGTCCCCTACTTCCGCATTTTCAATCCCGTCCTGCAGGGTGAGAAATTCGACTCCGACGGCGCTTATGTCCGGCGCTGGGTCGCGGAACTCGCGGCTCTGCCCGACACCTGGATCCACCGGCCCTGGGAGGCACCCGCCGCGGTGCTGAGCGAGGCCGGGGTGAAGCTCGGGCGACACTATCCGGGCCCGATGGTCGACCACAAAGCCGCGCGCGCCCGCGCCCTTGAAGCCTTGCGCCAATACCGGGAGGCCGGTTAGCCGTCCTCGAGCGGCAAGGCGTGCCCCGGAGCATGGCTCGCAAACCTTGGTTTCCGATCTCGCCGGGCGCGAGCCTTCGACCTGAAACATTCGCGCACCACCCTGCAGCCCGAGAACGCATCCGTCGCGGCCACCGACGGCAACGGGACAGGATCATGAAACGGATTTGCGCTTCGGCTTTCGCCCTGTGCTGCCTGACCACGACCGCACTCGCTTCAGGGCGCGTCGCGCTGGTCATCGGCAATTCCCACTACGACCACGTCGCGCAGCTCATCAACCCGGCAAATGACGCTGAGGCGATGCGCAATCTTCTGTTATCGGCCGGGTTCGACGATGTGGAGTTTGCGACGGATTTGAAGACCGCGGAGCTGCGCCGAAAACTCAGCGATTTCGAACTCGCAGCCTCGAAAGCCGATGTTGCCGTGGTGTATTACTCTGGACACGGGCTCGAAGTCGCCGGTCAGAATTATCTCGTCCCCACGGACGCGACGCTTCGGCGCGATGTCGACGTCGAGGACGAAACCGTGTCGCTCGATCGGGTCCTCCGGGCGGTATCCGGGGCGCATCGCCTCAGGCTTGTGCTGCTCGATGCCTGCCGCTCGAATCCCTTTGTCGACCCGATGGTTCGGGCGGTGCCGACACGCGCCGTTGGGGTGCGCGGCCTGGCGGCGGTGGACCCGGACCGGCCCGACACTCTCGTGGCCTTCGCGGCCAAGGCAGGCACGGTTGCCAGCGACGGCGACGGATCGGACAGCCCCTTCACGACCGCGCTGCTGCATCATCTGACGGAGACCAACGTCGACGTCCGGCTGGCTCTCGGCCGCGTTCGCGACGAAGTCATCTCCGAAACCCGGGACACGCCGACCCCACAGGAGCCCTTCGTCTACGGATCGCTGGGCGGCGCCGAACTGCCGCTCGTTTCGAAGCCGGTTTCCGCTTCCACCGCGGTCCCGAGCCAGGACGCTGCCCTGAGCGAGGCCGCTTGGCAGATGGTCCAGGACGCCACCACCACGGCGCCTCTGTTCAACTTCATCGATCGCTATCCAACGAGCCTTCACCGGAGCGAGGCTCTGAAGCGCGCCGCCGAACTCGAGACCCTCCCCACGTCGAGCGGCCACGTCGACAGCAGGGCGAACAGCCCTTCGGCTGTGGCGCCTGCAGCCGGAATGGTGGCCAAGCCAGTCACGCCCACTGCGGCCGTCAAGGCGCTTGCCCCGGCGCCGAAGGGGGGCGGCTCCTCCAAGACGGCGCATGGGCCAGCGCAACACGTCGGTTCCAAAGAAGTCGGGCATTTCACTACGCCCATGTCGAGCATGCCTGGGGACGTCAGTATTCCGGTGATGCGCAGATCCGGAGCTATGGGGTGCATGCCTATTCGAATTGGTCGCGATCGGACGACGGCGCGGCCTCACAAGGACCCGCATCCGAGTTGGGGATGGGGTCAGCCGGGCTATGCGCAGGCGAATGGCTGGGGCGGCGGTTGGCGCGGCGGTGGCGGCGGTGGGTCTGGCAACGGATCCGGCAGCGGCGGATCCGGGTCGAGCGGTGGCGGACATAGTTCAAGCGGAGGCAGTTCCGGCGGCGGTTCCTCGGGGGGTGGTTCCTCGGGCGGCGGTTCTTCCGGTGGAAGTTCGTCCGGCGGCGGATCGTCCGGGGGCAGCTCTTCATGGGTGGGGGCGGCGGCGGTGGCGGAGGCGGAGGCTGGTCGGACCGGCGACTGAAGCGCGACATCCGGCGCATCGGAACGTCGGCCAGCGGTCTGGCTGTCTACAGTTTCCGCTACGTCTGGGGCGGCCCGGTGATGGTCGGCGTTATGGCCCAGGATCTTCTCGCGACGCGCCCCGACGCCGTGCTGACGGGCGCTGGCGGGTATCTCATGGTCGATTACGCGAAGATCGACGTGACGATGATGACCCTGGCATCCTGGCGCGCACACCCCGCTCTGCGCCCGTATGCGCATGCCGATGGTGTCGCCGCAAGGTGATAGTGATTTTTACCAGAGCCCGCTAGAACGCTTCTCGTTGCAGATCGAACGAGCGAGCGGAACATCCAATGACCATGACGTGGTATGGCAGGAGTTCGGTTGCGGCCATGGCGCTGGCTGCGCTCATGGGTGTGTCCACGGCCGGCCATGCCGCCCAGTGCGGCAACACGAGCGCCGGGTTCGGGACCTGGAAGGAGCAGTTTGCCGAGGAGGCCAAGGCACACGGCGTGAGCGGGGCTGGCGTCTCGGCGCTGATGACCACCAACTATTCGCCCGCGACGATCTCGGCGGATCGCGGACAGCACGGCTTCCATGTCTCTCTCGAGCAGTTCCTCGCCCGGCGCGGCGGTCCGACGATCGTCGCCCAGGGGCGCAGGTTGAAGCGTTCGGAGGCGGCGATGTTCGCTTCGATTGAACAGCGCTACGGCGTCCCGCCGGGGCCGCTGCTGGCCATCTGGGGCATGGAGACAGGTTTTGGGCATGTACGCGGCGATCAGAACGTCCTGTCGGCGGTGGCGACGCTGGCCTACGATTGCCGCCGCTCGGACTATTTCACTGATCAGCTCTACGCTGCCCTCGAACTGGTCGACCGCGGCGTGCTCTCGGCCGACACGCGCGGCTCCATGCATGGCGAAGTCGGGCACACGCAGTTTCTGCCGCGCAACATTCTGAACTACGGCACCGGAGGCAGCCTCGACAATGCCGGCGCAGCTCTGGCGTCGACGGCCAATTTCCTCAAGGCGCACGGATGGAGCGCCGGGGCGGGATACCAGCCCGGCGAGCCGAATTTTGCCGCCATCCAGGCCTGGAACGCAGCCCAGGTCTATGAGCGCGCCATCGCTCTGATCGGGCAGAAGATCGATCAGGACTGATCGCCGCCGAGCGGCCGGTTGCGCTTGAGCGAGGCCAGTTGCCTGGAGCATCGCGGCGGAGCGGTGGCCGGGCGGCCTCATCGGTCCCGCAATAAGCGCGGTCAGAATGCTCCGGTCGCGCCGTTTGCTTTCCCCCCGTGCTCCCGCCATATACAAGCCTCACCCGCTTAGAACCTGAGGCCGGCCTTGAACCGGCTGGAGGATCGTGATGTTCATCGAAACCGAAGCAACGCCCAATCCCAACACCTTGAAGTTCCTGCCGGGGCGCACGGTCATGCCCGAAGGCACGCTCGACATGCGCGACGCCAAGGCGGCCGCTCAATCACCTCTCGCACAGGCCCTGTTTTCCATCGACGGCGTCACCGGCGTGTTTTTCGGCTTTGATTTCGTCTCCGTCACCAAGGACGCCGGCGAGTGGCAGCATCTGAAGCCCGCGATCCTGGGCGCGCTGATGGAACATTTCGTGTCCGGCACCCCGCTGATCGAGGCGGCCGCGGAAGGGAGCGAGGTCGAGGAGGACGACGAATTCTTCGATGCAGACGACGAAGACACGGTCGATACGATCAAGGACCTGATCGAAACCCGCGTTCGCCCCGCGGTGGCGGGTGATGGCGGCGATATCACGTTCAGGGGCTACAAGGACGGCGTCGTCTATCTGCACATGCGGGGGGCCTGCTCCGGCTGTCCGTCGTCGACCGCCACGCTCAAGCACGGCATTGAAAACCTGCTCAAGCACTTCGTTCCCGCCGTGCAGGGCGTCGAGCAGATCTGAGCCGCAGCGCGCATGCCGGACAGCCGTTTCGTTTCTGCCCGGCGCCTCGCTGAAGAACGCGCGCGACCACGCCCCATCCTCGCGCTCGACACCTCGCTCGGTGCCGTGTCGGTGTGTGTGCTCATGCCGGGCCAAGCGGAACCGTTGGCGCAGGAAACGCTGGCATTGCAGCGCGGCCATGCGGAGGCTCTCCTGCCGATGCTTGATCGGGTGATCGGAGAGGTCGAGGGCGGCTTCGAGGCGCTCGGCCGCGTCGCGGTCACGGTCGGGCCCGGATCGTTTACCGGCATCCGCATCGGGGTGGCGGCTGCGCGCGCCCTCGGGCTTGCGCTCAGGGTGCCGGTGATCGGCATCTCGACGCTCGCAGCGCTCGCAGCGCCGGCCATATCGGCGAGCGTGCCGACTCGCATCGTCGCAGCGATCGATGCAAAGCACGGCTGCGTCTACGCCCAGGGCTTCGCGGCGGACGGGTCAACCATTCTCGAGGCGCGGCACGCGCCTGTCGCCGACGTATTGGCGGCCCTCGGGCCTGGGCCGCTTCATCTCGTCGGTCCGGGTGCTCCCATGCTGGCCATCGAGGCTTGGTCGCACGGGATCGCGGCCGAAGCGCAGGCACCGGCTCTTTCTCCGGACATCGTCTTCGTGGCCCGTCTCGGGCTTCTGGCCGACCCGGACGGCGCACCGCCGAAACCGCTTTACCTGAAGCCGCCAGATGCTAAACCGCAGCCCATTGCCGACCTGCCCTTGAGCCCTGCCCCGGCCCCATGAAGTCGCCCTTTTCGATCCGCGGCAGAGGGCAGCCGCCTGTGATCCGACCGCTGAGCAACACGCTCGCGGACGAATGCGCGGTGCTGCATTCCACAGCCTTCGCCTATTCTTGGGGCGAACACGAGTTCGAGCGGCTGATCAGCGCCTCGAACGCGTTCGGCGACGCTGCGCTCGATCCGAAGAAGAACACGCTGCTCGGCTTCATCCTGTCCCGTGTCGCAGCCGACGAGGCCGAGGTTCTGACCGTCGTGGTGGCGGCGAACCAGCGCAAGCGCGGCATCGGGCGTAGTCTGGTCGCGAGCCATCTCGCACGCCTGCGCAACGTGAGGGTCAAAGCGCTTTTTCTCGAGGTCGGCGAAACCAACACCGCGGCCCGGAAGCTTTATGAAAGTCTGGGCTTCGTTGAGGTTGGGCGCCGCAACAACTATTATCGTCAGAGCGAGTCGTCGGAACAGGTTGCGGCGCTGGTGTTGCGCCGCGATATCGACCCGACGCAGCGGCGCGGTTGGGATGCATGACGCGGGGGTGTGACACGGTCCGGCGGCAGAAAGGGACGGCTTGAGCGATACAGCGGTTGGCGGGTCGAACACGGTGGGTGCTGGGGTGCCCGCCGATGCCGTTGTGCGCGCAGTTGTCCCCCATCGTGTCTCATCGGAAACGATCGCCTCGGCGAAGCGCGTCTTCATCAAGTCGTTCGGCTGCCAGATGAACGCTTATGATGCCGAGCGCATGGCGGACGTGCTGGCCGGCGAGGGGTTCGCCGAGACCACCAGCGCCGAAACTGCCGACCTCGTCGTTCTCAACACCTGCCATATCCGCGAGCGCGCCTCCGAGAAGGTGTTCTCCGAACTTGGGCGCCTGCGTGAACTCAAGGAAGCGCGGGCGCGAAGCGCGACGCCCCTGCAGTTGGTTGTGGCCGGCTGCGTGGCGCAAGCCGAGGGCGCCGAAATCGTCCGGCGTCAACGGGCCGTCGACGTCGTGGTCGGCCCGCAGAGCTATCACCGTCTGCCGGCGCTGCTTCGCGAGGCGCGGAGCGGCAGAGCCGCGGTCGACACGGAATTCCCCGTCGAAGACAAGCTCGACCACATCCCCGCCCCTGCCGCCGAGACGGTGCGCACTCGGGGCATCTCGGCCTTCGTCACCGTGCAAGAGGGTTGCGACAAGTTCTGCACCTTCTGCGTCGTGCCCTACACGCGTGGCGCCGAGGTCTCGCGCGCCCCGGAGAAGATCGTCGGCGAGGTGCGCCGCCTCGTCGCGGCCGGCGTGCGCGAGGTGACGCTGCTGGGCCAGAACGTGAACGCCTACCACGGGACCGACGCAACCGGCTCCGCGTGGTCGCTCGCCCGCCTCATCCAGGCGCTCTCGGCCGAGCCGGGCCTGACCCGGCTGCGCTACACGACGAGCCATCCGAACGACATGAGCGACGATTTGATCGCCGCGCACGCCGACACGCCGGCCCTCATGCCGTTCCTCCACCTCCCCGTGCAGTCCGGCTCGGACCGCATGCTCGATGCGATGAACCGCAGGCATACGGCTGCCGACTACCTCAGCCTGATCGACCGCATCCGTGCGGCCCGGCCCGACATTGCGCTGTCGTCCGATTTCATCGTCGGCTTTCCCGGCGAGACGGATGCGGATTTCGAGGCCACGCTCGATCTCATCCGCCGGGTCGGTTACGCGTCGACCTTCTTCTTCATGTATTCGGCCCGGGCGGGCACGCCGGGCGCCGACCTGCCCGACCAGGTCGAAGATAGCGTGAAGCGCGACCGGCTTGCGCGTTTATCGGCTGTTGTCGAACCCCAACGCCACGCCTTCAATCGCGGCTCGGTCGGCAAGACCCTTCCGGTGCTGATCGAAAAAGCGGGACGGCATCCGGGGCAGCTCGCCGGCAAAAGTCCCTATCTGCAGCCCGTGCATGTCGCGGGCGATCCATCCCTGATCGGCAGCGTGCAACCCGTGCTGATCGAGTCCTACAGCGCCAATTCCCTGTTCGGCCGCGGTGTGCCGGAGCGGGAACTCACCTTGGAGCGTCGATGAAGTCTCCCGAGCGTGGATCAGCCCCGGTCCGCAGGAGCGTCAGGGATAGTCATGCGCCTCCGCCGACCCCGCCGGGCCGCGACGGGGCGGACAGCGCAGATGTCGGACTGACCTTCGACGACAATCGGCTGACGTCTCTGGTGCTTGGCCAATTCGATCAGAACCTCGCCAAGATTGAGCGGCGTCTTGGCATCCGTGCCACCGCCAACGGCAATCACATCGCGCTGCGCGGCCCGGCGGAGGCTTGCGACCACGCCCGTCGGGTCCTGGAACTGCTGTATGAGCGGGTGAAGGGCGGCGCCTCCCTGGGACTCGGCGACGTCGACGGCGCGATCGAGGAAGGCATCGTGCAAGGAACGCTTTTCCCGAAGGAAAGCGACCCGGAGCGTTCGGCGTTCGACGAGATCCGCACCCGCAAGCGGGGCGGCGTACGCGCCCGCACCGCCGCGCAGGACGTCTATATGCGGGCGATGAAGACGCACGAATTGGTCTTTGCCGAAGGGCCTGCCGGCACCGGCAAGACTTGGCTCGCGGTCGGGCATGCTGTCGCGTTGCTCGAGCGGGGTCTGGTGGAACGGCTGATCCTGTCGCGGCCGGCCATCGAGGCGGGCGAGCGACTGGGGTTCCTGCCGGGTGACATGAAGGACAAGGTCGACCCCTATCTGCGCCCGATCTACGACGCTCTCTACGATTTCATGGATGCACGCATGGTCGAGCGCGGCATGCTGACGGGGATGATCGAAATCGCGCCTCTCGCGTTCATGCGCGGCCGCACGCTCACCAATGCGGTCGTGCTGCTCGATGAAGCCCAGAACGCCACCACCATGCAGATGAAGATGTTCCTCACGCGCCTTGGCGAAGGGTCGCGCATGATCGTCACCGGGGACCCGACTCAGACGGACCTGCCGCCGTCGCAGAAATCCGGGCTTTCGGAGGCGGTATCGCTGCTGTCAGGGCTCGAAGGCATCGCGCACGTCGTCTTCAAGGAGGGCGACGTCGTGCGTCACGATCTGGTTCGGCGGATCGTGGCCGCCTACGAAGCCAGTGGGCGTCGAGCAGCCGCCGCTGCGCTTACGCCAGCGAGCCGGGCATCGTGACCCTTGATGTCGCTCTCGATGTAGGGGCGGACGGCTGGGTGGCCGTGCCCGACCTTGAGGCGCTGGTCGAACGCGCCCTCGAACAGGCCGTTCGGCAGAGTGGGCAAGCTGTCGTCGATGGCGCGGAAGTTTCGGTGTTTCTGTGTGACGACCGCGCAATTCAGGATCTCAATCGCGATTGGCGGGGTCAGGACAAGCCGACCAATGTGCTCTCCTTCCCCACACCCGGCCCGCTCGGGCAGCGGCGCATGCTCGGCGACATCGCGGTCGCGTGGGAGACGACCCGGCGCGAAGCTGCCGACGAAGGCAAAGCGATCGGCGATCACTTGACCCATCTGCTGGTCCACGGCTTGCTCCACCTCGTCGGCTTCGACCACGAGGACGACGCCCAGGCCCTCGCCATGGAACAGCTCGAGACCACCATTCTGGCCCGGCTCGGCGTCGCGGACCCCTACCGCGACCCGGGGGTGAGGGAGTCCGCCGGGCGATGAGCGTGCAAGGGCGCGATCCGCCGTCTTCCGATCCGAAGGCCGAAAAGCAGCCAACGCTGCTCGAACGCCTGCGCGCGCTGTTCGGCCTGCAGCCGGGCTCGTTGCGCGAGGACATCGAAGACGCGATCGAAGGGAACGATACCAGCGACGTGTTCACGGCGCAGGAGCGGACCATGCTCCGCAACGTGCTCGACCTGCACGAGATCCGCGTCGAAGACGTCATGGTGCCGCGGGCCGATGTCCTCGCCATCGGCCTCGACGCAAGCCTCGGTGCGGTACTGGCCCTGTTCCGCGAGGCCGGTCACTCGCGCCTGCCCGTCCATGGGGAGACGCTCGACGACCCGAAGGGCATGGTCCACATCCGGGATTTCGTCCACCACATCACAGAGCCGTCGATCACCGGAGAGCACGAAGCCTCCTCCGGAATCCTTCACTTCGACATGAGCCAGACGCTCGAAGCCTCGGGCGTCATGCGTCCCGTACTGTTTGTGCCGCCTTCGATGCAGGCGCTGGACCTGCTCGTTCGGATGCAGACGACTCGCACACACATGGCCATTGTCATCGATGAATTCGGCGGCACCGACGGGCTCGTGACGATCGAGGACATCGTCGAGATGATCGTCGGCGACATCGAAGACGAACATGACGAAGACGACAGCCCCAAGATCGTCGCCGAGGCAAATGGAGCCTGGACGGCCGACGCCCGTGCCGGGCTGGAAGACCTGGCCGAGGTCCTGAAGCGCCCGGTGGCGACGCCCGACGAGGCTGAGGGGGTCGACACCCTCGGGGGGCTTGTGACATCGCTCGCCGGCCACGTCCCGGCCCAGGGAGAGCGGATCGTCGGCGAGGCCGGCATCGAGTTCGAGATCGTTGACGCCGACCCCAGGCGGGTCAAAAGCGTCCGTCTTCGGATTGCCAACGGATCGGACATCGAATCGGGCCCCGGCCCGTCGACGGCGGCGGACAGACTTTCACACCCGTAAGCCCGGGCGCGTGCATGATCTTCATCGCTTTGTAAGGTAAAGCGCTGCAGTGCCGATTCGCTTGCTGCAATTCGGCGAAAAGGCTTCGGCATGCGCGCTTTGGTGCGGTGGATTGTTCTCTCGGCCGGGTGGCCGCGGCGAGGCGCGGCCGCCCTGGCGGGCGCGGTTGGGGCCCTGGCGCTTGCCCCGGTCGATCTTCCCGTGGCGCTTGTCGTGCCGATGACCGCAGCCGTCTGGTTCATCGACGGGTCGGCGCGCGGCGAGCGCTCGGGGGGTTTGGCGCGGCTGATGCAGCCCCGCTCCTGTCTGGCCGCGGCCGCCGTCGGCTGGTGGTGGGGCTTCGGTTACTTTCTGGCCGGCTTCTGGTGGCTCGGCGCTGCGTTCCTTGTCGACCCCGGCAAGGATGCCTGGGCCATGCCCTTCGGAGTTCTTGGGCGTGCCGGTCATGCTCGCCGTCTTTCCGGCGATCGGCTTTGCGCTGGCCCGGCTACTCTGGTCGGCCCGGAGCGGCCGTATCTTCGCACTCACGGCGGGGCTCGGGCTTTCGGAGTGGATGCGCGGTCATCTCTTCACGGGCTTTCCGTGGAACAATTACGGCATGGCGTTCGGGGACAGCCTCGTCATGTCGCAGGCGGCGAGCGTCATCGGCAATTCGGGGCTGACGCTGCTCGCAATTGCGATCTTCGCGGCCCCAGCAACCTTGGCCGACGCACCCCGTAGCGGAGGAATGTTCCCGGCCGTCAAGGTCGCCGCGCCAACGGTCTTCGCGGTTGCAGCTTTCTCAGCTCTGGCGATCTTCGGATTTGCACGCCTGTCGACCGGCCCGACCAAGACCGTGGCGGGCGTGCGCCTGCGCATCGTTCAGCCAAACGTGGCCCAGGACGCGAACTTCTCCTACGCCAACAAGGACAAGATCCTCGCCGATTACCTCGAACTCTCGGACCGGGCCACCGCACCGGAGCACTCCGGCATCGCGGACGTCACCCATCTGATCTGGCCGGAATCGGCCTTTCCCTTCATCCTAACGCGGGAGCCCGACGCGCTCGAGGCCATCGGCAAAGCCCTGCCGCCCGGAGCGCTGTTGATCACGGGCGCAGCCCGGGTGGGCACCGCGCAGGCAGGCGCCCACCCCGAGCCCGCCTATTTCAATGCTGTCGAGGTGATCGGGTCTGGTGGCACGGTCCTGGAGTCCTACGACAAGGTGCACCTCGTCCCGTTTGGGGAGTACCTGCCGTTCGACGCCGTCCTGCGCGGCATCGGGTTGACGCATTTCGTCCACATCCCCGGCGGCTTCACAGCGGGCACGCGGCACCGAATCCTGGACATTCCCGGCCTCCCGCCCGTCGTACCCCTGATCTGCTACGAGGCTATTTTCTCCGGCGAGGTTCTGCCGGACGGACCGGGCGCGGAGCGGGATCGTGCCGGCGCGATCCTCAATGTCACCAACGATGGATGGTTCGGACGCACCTCCGGCCCCTACCAGCATTTCGCGCAGGCCAGGCTGCGGGCCACCGAATATGGGCTTCCGCTGATCCGCGCCGCCAATACCGGAATTTCAGCGATCGTCGACCCGTACGGACGGATTGTGGCAAGCCTGCCACTCGGTGCACGTAACGTTCTTGACTCCCCACTGCCCGAAAGACTTAAACCCACAATCTATTCGCGAGATTCCTGGTTAATAGAACCACTGATTTACCTCGGTGCCGTGTTGCTTGCACTGGCTGCGAAATGCCTCGGGACCCTTCGCTGACTTGAATGCACGGACTCGCGCTATTGAAAATGTGGCCGCAGGGAACTAGCATTACAGCCGAGTGACAAAAGGTAGCCTCGCGCGCGCTCCTTTCTGGCACGTTGCTTCAGGAGCGCGAGAGTTGAAGAAGAGCCCGAATCCAGTCGATCAACACGTGGGACGCCGCGTCAGGATGCGACGTGTGCTGGTCGGCATGAGCCAGGAACGGCTTGGCGACGCGCTCGGTCTGACATTCCAGCAGGTGCAGAAATACGAGAAAGGCACCAATCGCATCGGCGCGAGCCGCCTGCAGCAGATCGCGGGCGTCTTGAACGTCAGTCCTGCTTTCTTTTTCGAGGAGATGGATCAGCTCGACGGCCAGCAGCCGCCCGGCCTGAACGATGATGGGTCGACGTTTGTGGTCGATTTCCTCTCAACCGCGGAGGGCCTTGTCCTCAACAAGAACTTCGTCCGCATCCGCGATCCAAAAATCCGACGTAAGGTCGTTGAACTGGTGACCTGCCTGGCCGAGAACGCCACGCCCAACTAGATTCCGCGTCGGGTATTCTCCAGGTCAACCACTGAACCCAAAGTTTTGCCGTGTGTCCTTGCGTCACCTGTTTCAGCAGCATGTGGCCTCGAGTCGACACGTTCGTTTTAGCGAACGGATTTCCGGTTTTCCGCTTGACCCGTACACAACAAGCTGAAACATCGCTCAGAATGCTGCCATCCGGCCGGTCGGGCCCCGTGGCGTCAACCGGAGTCAGAGCGTGACGCGTCCCAGCCATCTGTTCACCAGCGAATCCGTGTCCGAAGGTCATCCCGACAAGGTCTGTGATCGCATCTCGGACGAGGTTGTCGATCTGTTCTTCCGGCGCGGCGCCGAAAAGGGCCTCGATCCCTACCAGATCCGCGTTGCCTGTGAGACCCTGGCCACAACCAACCGCGTGGTCATCGCGGGCGAAGTTCGCGGGCCCGACATTCAGACGGCAGAAATCGAACAGGCCGCGCGCGATGCGATCAAGGACATCGGGTACGAGCAGGACGGGTTCCATTGGCGCAACGCCAAGGTCGAGGTGCTCTTGCACAAGCAATCGGCCGATATCGCCCAGGGGGTCGATGCCGGCGGCAACAAGGACGAGGGCGCCGGCGACCAGGGCATTATGTTCGGCTATGCCTGTACCGAGACCCCGGAGTTGATGCCGGCACCGATCTATTACTCACATCGCATTCTGCAGGCCCTGTCAGAGGCGCGTCGCTCCGGCCGGGAAAAGGCTCTCGGCCCGGATGCCAAGAGCCAGGTGACGGTGCGCTACGAGAATGGCAAGCCGGTTGCGGCGACCCAGATCGTCGTCTCGCAACAGCACGTCGACGAGGACCTCACCTCCGAGGACATGCGGGCCCTGATCGAACCCTATGTACGCGAGGCGCTGCCGGACGGCTGGATCTCCAACGAGACGGTTTGGCACATCAATCCCACTGGCAAGTTCTTCATCGGCGGCCCTGACGGCGACTGCGGTCTCACCGGCCGCAAGATCATCGTCGACACCTACGGCGGGGCTGCGCCGCACGGCGGCGGCGCGTTTTCGGGCAAAGATCCGACTAAAGTGGACCGTTCGGCAGCCTATGCGGCGCGCTATCTCGCCAAGAACGTGGTGAAAGCCGGCCTCGCCGACCGCTGCACGATTCAGCTCTCCTACGCCATCGGCGTCGCTCGTCCGCTTTCGATCTACGCCGACCTGCACGACACTGGCCGGATCGACGCGGGCAAGCTCGAAACCGTATTGATGGATGCGATGAACTTGTCGCCGCGTGGGATCCGCGAACACCTGGCCCTCAACAAGCCGATCTACGCCCGGACCTCGTCCTATGGCCATTTCGGCCGCAAGCCAGACCAGGAAGGCGGTTTTTCCTGGGAGGCGGCATCGCTCGTCGACCATCTGAAGAGCCAGTTCGCCTGATCAGGACGACGGCGGCCGGAGCACCGGCCGTGGAAGCGGATGGCCCGCAGCCGGGATCCGGCGGCGTCTTTGGCCGCCGCGCCGGGCGGCGTCTGCGAGTGGGACAGGCCGCGCTGATGCGGGACCTGCTTCCCGGTATCGAGATCGATTTGGATCGAGCCGGTTCGCTGGCCGCCCTGTTCGAGGGTGGGAGCGAACTTCGGCTGGAAATCGGCTTCGGTGGCGGCGAACATCTCGCGCATCATGCCCGTCGCAGGCCCGAGGCGCGCTTCATCGGCTGCGAGCCCTTCCGCAACGGCGTCGCCAAATTCCTCGAGCAAGCCGCAGCCGCCGACCTGGAGAACGTTAAGCTGTTCATCGGCGACGCGGGCGTGCTGATCGAGCGCCTCCCCGACGCCGTCCTTGCGGGGGTCGACCTGTTCTACCCGGATCCTTGGCCCAAGCGCAGGCAGCGCAAACGCCGTTTCGTTTCGGCTGGCATGCTGGACCGCCTTGCGCGCGTGATGCGCCCAGGGGCGGCCCTGCGCTTCGCGACCGATATCGATGATTACGCCGGGTGGACGCTGGCGCGGATCGCGAGCGTCAGACCGGTTCGCTTGGACGGCCCGTTCGGCCGCGGACTGGTTGCAGCCCTGGGAGGATTGGCCGTCGACCCGCTACGAGGCCAAAGCCCTGCGCGAGGGACGCCGGCCAGTCTACCTGAGCTTCGTTCGCACCGGCGAGAAACCCCCGTCCCTGTGACCAGCGCCGCTCAGCCGTAGCGATGCAGCGAGGCGCCGCTCTGCTTGAGCCAGGCTTCCGCCGCTTCGATTTCGGGATAGAGCCGTCGCACCAGGGTCCAGAAGGCCGCCGAATGGTTCATGTGGACGAGGTGCGCCGCCTCGTGCGCCGCCAGGTAGTCGAGGACGAAGGGTGGCGCGAGGATCAGGCGCCACGAAAAGCTGAGACTGCCGCGTGATGAACACGACCCCCAACGGGAACGGGTGTCGCGCAGGGTCAATCCCCGGATCGTCTTGCCGGCGCCTGCGGCGTGCCGTTCGGCAGCGGCCAGCAGATCCGCTTTGGCCTGCGCCCGCAGAAACCGCATCAGGGTCGCCGAAAACGCGCTAGGCCCGCTGACGCAGAGCCTGGAGCCGTCGGCACCCTCCTCCACGGTCACGCAGCTGCGCAGACCAGGTCTGGTCACGAGCTGGTGCTGGCGTCCCCGGAATGGAATGGTCTGGCCGGGCGCAAAGGGCACCGCCGCGGGGAGAGCCGCGAGCTTTTCGGCGATCCAGTCCGCGTGGCGCAACGCAAAGGTCCGGGCGGCCGTGGAAGACCCATGCGGGGGAAGCGTCAACACGATGTCGCGCCGCGCCGACCGGACTCGCAATGTAAAGCGGCGCGCCGTCGCGACCCGCTTCAGCGCAATGCGATGCACCAGCCCGTCGTGTTCAATCTCGAAAAACCGCGGCGCTTGCGCGCCTTTAAATCGGGCAGATCCGACGGATCTCGCCATCGTGTCGGCCGACGCCGCCGTCAGGCCGCTTCCCGCGCCGCCGGCGCTTCGTCGATACGCCGGGTGAATTCGACGATACGCGGCACGATCTTGCTCCGGTAGCGTGAGCCGTTGAATACGCCATAGTGACCGACGTCGGTCTGCACATAGTGCATCTTCATCTCGGCCGGCAGAGCGGAGCAGAGGTCCTGCGCCGCCTCCGTCTGCCCGAGGCCGGAGATGTCGTCCTTTTCGCCTTCGATGGTCAGTAGCGCCGTCCGGGTGATGGCAGCCGGGTCGACAGGGCGGCCGCGTGACATCATCTCCCCTTTCGGAAGCGCATGCTGCACGAAGACCGTCTCGATCGTCTGCATGTAGAACTCGCTCGTCATGTCCATGACCGCGAGATATTCGTCATAAAACTCCCGGTGCTTCTCGGCCGAGTCGCCGTCCCCCTTCACCAGATGGTTGAACATCTCGACGTGCGCGTTGATGTGGCGGTCGATGTTCATCGCCATGAACCCGGAGAGCTGCATGAAGCCGGGGTAGACCTTCCTGCCTGCGCCCGGATAGGGGAACGGCACGGTCCGGAGACAGTTCTGGCGGAACCATTCGGTCCCGCGCTCAGCAGCGAGCTTGTTGACCGCCGTCGGCGACCGACGGGTGTCGATGGGTCCGCCCATCAACGTCATGGAGGCGGGCGCCGCCGGATCGTGCTCGGCACCCATGATCGCGACCGCGGCCATTAGCGGAACCGCCGGCTGGCAAACGCCCAGCGTATGAACCGGTACACCGGGCTGCTGGTCGTGCAGCAGCCGGCACATGGCGATCAGATGGTCGATGTAGTCGTCGAGATCGAAGGTCCCGACCGTGAGCGGCACCATCCGGGCGTCCGCCCAATCCGTGATGTAGACGTCGAAATAGGGAAGCAGCGCCTCAACGGTGCCGCGCAACAAGGTTGCATAGTGGCCCGACATGGGAGCGACGACGAGCAGGCGCGGCTGCGGTGCGGATCGCTCTGGTATGCCGGTGCGGACGAACCTGATCACCCTGCAGAAAGGACGCTCCCACACGACCTCTTCGCTGACTTGGCATTCCGCACCATCGACGACGGTCGTGTGAAAGCCGAAATGCGGCTTCCCGTAGCGCCGGGTCATTCGTTCGAAGAGCTCGGCCGATGCCGCGATGTTCCGGCCCCAAGCCGTATAGGCCATCGGGTTCAGCGGATTCTTGAACCAAAGCCGGGCGGCATCAGAAATGACCCGCGCGGGCAGCATCGCCAAATGCGCCAGCTCGTATTGCTGATAGGAAATCTTCATCAACCCGGCTCGACGGCAGCGACAAAATTCTTGTGCTCTGCAGCAAACATAGGCGCGCGACCTGTCGAGGGCAATGCTGCCGCCCCTGCACTCGTCTGGCTGTTCATTCCCCCAATTGCAGCAGGCTGCCCTGCCGGCGCGCACTTTGCAGGAGGACGAGAAACGCCAGGATGCCAAAACCGAAATAGATGACATTCAGCGCGAACGCGTCGGACATCAGGTCAGCGCGAAATCGCTGTTCGGTCAGGATCGCGCGCAGCCCCTCGAACACGTAGGTCGGCGGCAGCGTCCAGGCGATCGTTTGCAGCCAGGACGGCAGAACCGCGACCGGATAGTAGACGCAGCTGAGGGGGAGCAGCAGGAACATGACGCTCCAGGCGAGCGCCTCGGCGCCAAGTCCGTTGCGCAGAATGAGCCCGCTGACCACGAGTCCAACCGTCCAACTCGTCAGGATGAGATTGGCGAAAAAAGCGCCAAGCGCAATGCCGAGCCCCCACAGGTTGAAGCCGAAGAACCACACGGCCATGCCGGTCACCGGGATCACGCCGATGGCGAGCCGGATGAGGCTCATCACCATCAGTCCGGCAACGAACTCGAGCGGGCGCAGCGGACTCATCAGGAGATTGCCGATGTTGCGCGAGTACATTTCCTCGAGAAAGCTGATCGAGAAGCCGAGTTGGCCTCGGAACAGAATATCCCACAGCATGACCGCGCCGATCAGAGTCCCGGCCGCCATGGTCAGGTGGCCCTGGGCTCCGGCGGTCCCGATACGGGCGACATAGGTCTGGATGAAGCCCCAGGTGACCATCTGCACGGCGGGCCAGTACACGAGGTCCAGGATTCGCGGCCAGGACACCATCAGCAGGTATCCGTAGCGCAGCACCAGGGCCCAGACGCGGTTCGGGGAAAAGCCGCCGCGCAGTTCGGCCCGCAGACTCACGACGCGGCGGCCTGTCGTGAGGGGCCGCTGCCACGGACCACGTCGAGGAACACGGCTTCGAGCGTGTCGCGGCCGAAACGCGCGCGTAGCGCGTCAGGAGCGGCGTCCTCGAGGATCTCTCCGCGATGAAGAAAGATCACCCGGTCGCACAGCCGTTCGACCTCCGCCATATTGTGGGAGGCGAGCAGGATCGTTGCGGCGGAGCGCCGACGATAGGCCTCCAGACGCGTGCGCACCCAATCCGCCGTATCGGGGTCGAGCGAGGCGGTCGGCTCGTCGAGCAACAGCACGGCCGGCTCGTTGATGAGCGCCTTGGCCAGCGCGACTCGCGTCTTCTGGCCGGCCGATAACTGGCCGGCCGGGCGGTCGATAAAATCGGTCAAGGCCAGATCCGCCGCGACCGCATCGATACGCTCGCGCGCTGCCCGGACTTCGTAGAGCCGGGCGAACACGAGCAGGTTCTGCCGCACCGTCAGGCGGTGCGGCATGTCGACATAGGGGCTCTCGAAATTGAGGCGATGAAGCACCTTGTGGCTCTCGGTGGCCATGTCGGCCCCGAGGACCCGCACCGTTCCCGAAGTCGGCAAGATCAGGCCCATGATCATGCCGATCGTGGTGGACTTTCCGGCACCATTGCCGCCAAGTAATGCCGTCACGGAACCGGTGGCGACCGTGAAGGTGAGATGGTTCACCGCCGGTCGCGCCTTGTAGATCTTGGACACGTCGACCAACGCGATCGCTCCATCGGGGCGGCTCGCACGGTCCGGGAGGGGCCCGCTGGGCGGAGGCGTCAGCACCTCCAAAGGCCCGGAAGGAGCGGTGCCGGTGCGGGAATCACGTTGTGCCTGAGCGACATTACTTGGAGCTGGGGAGGCCGGCGCGACGCGTCAGGCTCGCGACGCTCGTGGGGTTACGCTGGCTTGCCATCGCAGGTCAATCCGCGGCCGTTCTGACGGTCCATTTCATCTTCGGATTCTCGCTGCCGCTCGTCGCCTGCCTGTTGATCATCGCGTCCGCAGGCGCCGTAAACCTCGCGCTTCGCCTGCGCTACCCACACATGCACCGGCTTGACGACGACCCGACGGCCCTGCTGCTCGGCTTCGACGTGGTCCAGCTCTCGGCACTCCTGTACCTGACCGGCGGCCTGACCAACCCCTTCGCGATGCTGTTCCTGGCGCCGCTAATGATCTCGGCGGCTTCGCTGTCGCCGCGCCGGACGCTGCTGCTCGGACTGCTGATCGCGCTCGCGGCCACGATCCTGATGATGCATCACTTGCCCCTGCCCTGGTTCCCCGGGCAGGAGCTTGATCTGCCGCCGATGTTCAGCCTGGGAACCTGGCTTGCCATCGTGCTCGGCTCCGCCTTCACCGGCGCCTTCGCGTCCCGCGTGGCCGAGGAGGCTCGGCAGCTCGCCGACGCTCTCACGGCGACCGAACTGGTCCTGGCGCGCGAACAGCATCTGACCCAGCTCGACGGCCTCGCGGCGGCCGCCGCCCATGAGCTTGGCACACCGCTCGCCACGATCACCATCGTGGTCAAGGAATTGCGGCACCTCTTCGAAGGTGCGGTGCCCGCCGACCCGGCAGCCGTCCGCGACGATCTGGTCCTGCTTGATCAGGAAGTCGGCCGCTGCCGCACGATCCTGCGGCGGCTGGCGTCACTCGGCAACGAGACCGCCGGGCCGATGGAACAGATGACCCTGTCGCATATCATCGAGGAGGTGGTCAGCCCCCAGCGCCACTTCGGCGTCTCCCTGACCGCAACCCGGCACAGCGACGGCGAGGAGCCGGTCTGCGTCCGCAATCCCGGGATCCTCGATCGGACTCGGCAATCTCGTCGAGAACGCGATCGACTACGCAAGCAGCGCCGTCGAGATCGAGACCTCCTGGACACGCGATCAGGTGGTCGTCCGCATCGTCGATGACGGCCCGGGGTTTCCGCCTGACATCCTGGCTCGCCTCGGAGAGCCCTACGTCACCAGCCGCCACGCCGAGCGAAAGTTCAAGTCGCAGGAAGCGTCAGGACTCGGACTGGGTATGTTCATCGCCAAAACGCTGCTTGAGCGATCCGGCGCCAAGCTGACCATGGGCAACCGCGCCGACCCCGATCGCGGGGCCGCCGTGGCCGTTGTCTGGCCCCGGGCTGTGTTCGAACGCGGCCTCGCGCCGCCGCCGTCTCCCGCGCAGTCTCGTCGGCAGGCTTTGCAGTCGCTTCAGGGGCTCTGAAGCGCGCCCTGCTCTCTGACTAACATTAAGCAAAGCAATTGGGACGGTTCGCCTTCATTGAACTGATGTGGCGTTGCTTTTTTGCGTTTCGAGAAGCTAAGGGCGCGTGCCCCGTCTGGTGGGCGGAGGTTCTGTTTGAAGATGACAGAGGTTTAACCCGACCCGCCGCATCCCGAGGACCGTATCCGCTTGATCTGTCCCGTTTGGTCCCGATCTATCCTTCGAGTTGCGAGTTGATGTGACATGACACTGCTTCAAGACGCCCCACGCCAGACCTCCGCGCCGGCTGCTGCGGGGCAGCCGCTGTTGATTGTCGACGACGACAAGCCGTTCTCCACCCGGCTCGCCCGTGCCATGGCGGCGCGCGGCTTCGAGGTTGAGACCGCGAGTTCCGTCGCCGAAGGTCTTCAGGTGATCGCTTCCCACCCTCCGGCCTTCGCGATCATCGATATGCGCCTCGAGGACGGCAACGGCCTTGACGTGATTTCCGAGTTGAAGGCCAGGCGGCCGGACGCGCGCGCGATCATCCTGACGGGCTACGGCAATATCGTAACCGCCGTCACCGCCGTGAAACTCGGGGCGTTCGACTATCTGGCGAAGCCGGCCGACGCTGACGAGATCTATGCCGCGCTGATGGCGACGCAGCACGACAAGGCGGAATTGCCGGAAAACCCGATGTCGGCCGACCGGGTCCGCTGGGAGCATATCCAGCGCATCTACGAGCTTTGCGGCCGCAACGTTTCGGAGACGGCGCGCCGGCTCAACATGCATCGCCGCACCTTGCAGCGAATCCTGGCCAAGCGCGCTCCGCGCTGAGCCATTGTCAGACCTCGAGGCGCCGCAGACCGCTGCGAAACCGGCGCCACGTTTCGATGTAGTGGCGTGCCGACCAGCGCAGCCCTTCAAAGGCCTTCTCGTCGAGGGCCCGGACGAGCTTGGCGGGCGCACCGACGATGAGCGAGCCTTCTGGGAAGCTCTTGTTCTCCGTGACGAGCGCCCCGGCGCCGACAATGGAGTTCGAGCCGATCACGGCGCCGTTCATCACCGTTGCGCCCATGCCGATCAACACGTTGTCGCCCAGCGTGCAGCCATGAACGATGGCATGGTGTCCGATGGTGCAGCCCGCCCCGATCCTGACCGGAAAGCCGAGGTCGGTGTGCAGCATGGCGCCTTCCTGGACGTTGCTGCCTTCGCCGATCGTGATCGGCTCATTGTCGCCGCGCGCGACGGCGCCGAACCATAGACCCACGTCGCGCCCCAGCGTCACCCTGCCGATCACATGCGCGTCCGGTGCGATCCAGTATTCGCCATCGGGCGGCAGATCCGGCTGATGATCGCCAAGTGCGTAGACCGGCATGGCAGCTCCTAGGAGAGTGGGTGCGTCATGTCGGCCGGGACGACCCAACGGTCGAACTCCTCAGCCGTGACAAAGCCGAGCTTCAGCGCCGCATCCCTGAGGCTCGATCCCTCCTTGTGGGCCAGCAGCGCGATCTTGGCCGACTTCTCGTAGCCGATATGCGGATTGAGCGCGGTCACCACCATGAGGGAGTTCGCGAGGTTCTGGGCGATCTTCTCGCGGTTCGGCTCGATGCCCACGGCGCAATGATCGTCGAACGCGCGGCAGCCGTCGGCAATCAGCCCGATCGATTCGAGCAGATTGTGCAGCATCACCGGCTTGAACACGTTGAGCTGGAAATTACCCTGGGAGCCCGCAAAGGCCACGGCCTGATCGTTGCCGAACACCTGTACGGCGATCATGGTCAGCGCCTCGCACTGCGTCGGGTTGATCTTGCCCGGCATGATCGAGGAGCCCGGCTCGTTTTCCGGGATAATCAGTTCGGCGAAGCCGGCGCGCGGGCCGCAGGCGTACCAGCGGACGTCGTTGGCGATCTTCATCAGCGCACCCGCCAACGTGCGGATGGCGCCGCTGGTCGTGACGAGCCCGTCGTGCGCCGACATGGCGGCGAATTTGTTAGGCGCCGAGACGAACGGGTGCCCGGTCTCGGCCGCGATCTTTGCGGCCGCGAGGTCCCCGAAGCGGGGATGGGTGTTGAGGCCGGTGCCAACCGCCGTGCCACCGATCGCCAGGGCATAGACGCCCGGCAGCGCCGCACGGATCCCGTCCAGCGCCTCGTCGAGCTGCGCCACCCAGCCGGAAAACACCTGGCCGAGGGTCACCGGTGTGGCGTCCTGCAGATGCGTGCGGCCGACCATCACCACATCGGCGAAGGCACGGCCCTTGCGATCGAGCGTGTCCCGCAATTGCCTCACAGCCGGAAACAGGTCCCGAAAGATCTCCTCGACGACCGCGATGTTCATGGCCGTCGGGAAGGTGTCGTTGGACGACTGGCCGCGATTGACGTCGTCGTTGGGATTGATCGGCGTCTTCGAGCCGAGCACCCCGCCGGCATTGCGGATCGCCAGATTGGCGATCACCTCGTTGGCGTTCATGTTGCTCTGCGTGCCGGAGCCCGTCTGGAACACGACCAGCGGAAATTCCCCGTCGACCTTGCCGTCGATGACGTCCTGGGCGGCACGTACGATCATCTCGACCTTGTCGGGCGGCAGTTGGCCGAGTTCGCCGTTGGCCAGGGCCGCACATTTTTTCAGGATGCCCAGGGCCCGGATCACCGGCCTGCCCCATACGAAACGCGCGCCGCCGGCCGGGAAATGATGGAGCGAACGCTGCGTCTGCGCGCCCCACAGATGATCGGCCGGAACCGCGATCTCGCCCAGCGAGTCGCGCTCGGTGCGCATTGGGCCGGAATGGTCTTGTGTCATCGTGTCCTGCAACGCTTGACCGTGATCCGGTGCCTTAGCGCGAACCCGCGCATCCTGCCAACGGTTCGCAGGCCTTGACCGAACGCGGTGCCCCCTTCCGAGGATCACGGCCGAACGACAAGGGCGAATGGCAAGTCGTGAGTGGCTCCGCTAAAGTCGCCGCGGTGATTCGCGGGCACGGCCCAGGATAGGACCTTCGCTGATGCAGGGTACGGGAGCTTACGGATCTTGGCGCCGGTTGGCGCTCGCACTCATCCTGTTCGCAGGGATGGGCGCCTGCGCCGCGACGGCACAGACCACCCCCACACCGGCCGCGCCCCCCGCCGCCGCTCCCGCCCCGGCAGCTCCCGCGACCCCGCCCGCCAACGCTCCACCAGCTTCGTCCCCTGCAGCGCCAGCACCCACACAGGACACCACCGGGGCCTCACCCGGCGATACGTCGATCAGCCAGACGATCGACGTCCAGCCGAAGCCCGCCGTCATCCTTAGCGGCTCGGCCACGTGGGACAGCGGCTTCAAGACGCTGACGGACGTGTTCGCGCAACTGAATGACGCGATCAGCAAGAACGGCCTCGCGACGGCAGGCCATCCGCTCGCCGTCTTCACCTCGACCGACGACGCCGGCTTCAAATACTCGGCCATGATTCCGATCGCGGAGGCCCCCGCCGGCAAGACGGAGCTGACGCCCGACATCAAGGTCGGCGAGACGCCCGGTGGCAAGGCCATCCGCTTTCAGCACCGAGCGTCCTACGACGACATCGACTCGACCTATGAGGCGATCACGGCCTACCTCGACGAGAAGGGGCTCGAGGCGAAGAACATGTTCGCCGAGGAATATGTGAAGATGACCAAGACGTCGGACGATCCCTCGCTCGAAGTCGACATCTACGTGTTCCTGAAGTAGCGGATCAGGTCAGGAACCTAGTGGACGGACGCGACCGTTATTCATTGCGAGGCAAGCGAAGCAATCCAGCTGCACCTTCGCGCCCCTGGATTGCTTCATCGCGACGCTCCTCGCAAGAACGGACGTGAGGTGATGGTCCCCTGCACCTCCGGTCGCCGGCGCTTCTCCACGCGCGCCTGGACCGGCGCGACCCGCATCGCGGTTCTCCTGCTCGCCGGCGTTGTCTCGAGTTGTTCCCTCTCGCCTTTCGGATCGGCGCCGAGCGGTCCGGTTTCTGCCCTTCCGGTCAGCCAAGGCGCCGCGCAGGCCATCATCTCCGATTATCGCAAAGCCCACGGGCTCTCGACCGTGGAGCTCGACGCCACCTTGCAAAAGGCGGCCCAGCAGCAGGCGTTGGCCATGGCCAACGCAAACGAACTGAGCCACGAGGTCGACGGCACGTTGCCACGCCGGCTCGCGCGAAATGGTGTGGATCCTGGCGCGGCGATCGAGAACGTCTCGGCCGGCTATTCATCACTGGCGTCCGCGATCCAGAGCTGGAAGGACTCGCCCGAGCACAACAAGAACCTGCTCAACACCCGGATGCGACGGATGGGCATCGCGGAGGCCGCAGCGCCGAAGACGCGGTTCAAGACCTTCTGGTCCGTCATCATGACGGATTGAGATCTTGCTGGTTCATCCTAGCTGCAAATTGACAACGAACACGCGCCCCGTATGGTGGCATCGCATCTTTGCGGGGTGTGGAAGCCGGTGAATTCCGGCGCGGTCGCGCCACTGTGACCGGCTGAAGGTTCAGCCGGAAGTCAGACCCCTCCCGCAATCAGGCACACTCGAACGGGACGCGAAATCCCAAGGAGATCAAGGCCCATGTCGCCGTCGACATTTGCACCCGCGGCCCGTCCGGCAGCGATTCCGGTCCGAGAGATTCTTCCTTGGATCCTCTTCAGCTTCGTCCTGCTGCTGGCCCTTTACTTCGTCGGCGCCGAAGAGGGCGCCACGTCCCTGTTCAAAGGCACGTACGTGCACGAGTTCCTGCACGACGGCCGCCATCTGCTCGGATTCCCCTGCCACTGAGGGGAGCCAGGCATGGTTGGAAAACTTCTGATGCGAGGGATGCTGGTCGGCATCCTCGCGGGCATCCTGTCGTTCGCGTTCCTGAAGGTTGTCGGCGAACCGCAGGTCGATCGTGCCATCGCGTTCGAGACGCAGATGGACGAAGCCAAGGCTAAAGCGGCGGCGGACGAGGCCAAGGCGAAAGGCCTGCCTGTGCCTGCGGAAGAGACGGACTACGAGATTGTGAGCCGGACCACCCAGGCCGGGATTGGCCTGTTCACCGGCGTCACCGTCTACAGCATCGCCTTCGGCGGGCTATTCGCCCTGGCGTTCGCGTTGGCCTACGGCCGCATGGGAACGCTCGGGCCGCGGGCCACGTCGGCGCTCTTGGCCGGAATGGGTCTATTCGCGGTCTATGTGGTGCCCGAACCTCAAATATCCGGCCAATCCGCCGTCGGTCGGCGATCCCGAGACGATCGGGATGCGCACCTATCTGTATTTCGCGATGATCTCTGGTTTCCCTCGCGGCTATGGTCGCCGCCGGCATGCTCCGCCGGCAGGCTCGTCGGAAAATGGGGAGCATGGGATGCGGCGCTGATCGGCGCCGTTGCATACTTGGCCGTGGTGCTCGTTGTCGCGCTCCTGATGCCGTCGGTCAACGAAGTGCCCGAGGGTTTCCCCGCCTCCGTGCTGTGGCAGTTCAGGATGGCCTCGCTTGGGGCGCAGCTGATCATGTGGGGCACGCTCGGCCTGCTGTTCGGCCGATTGACCGAACGTGCTGCTGCTCTCGACCAGGGCCGGCTTCGGCTCAAGCCGGCGCGGGCCTAGCCAATCGCCGGCATGCCACGTTTGGCGACATGGCTAGCGGCCTGGCTGATCGCGGGTCTTGGTTTGATGGAAGCGGCCGGACCGGCATGGGCGCATCGTGAAGCGAGGGGCGGCTCGCCCGCAGAGAGCGCGATCGTCATCCCCAACCTTTCTCATGGACAGATGAGCGTGATAGCAGCCAACAAGGCTGCGATCATGAACCTCGCCGACCTTCAGATCCCCACCAACTCCATCATGCGGCGCCTCGAAGGGTATATCAACATCCAGCAGTTCACCTGCATGTGGGGCGTTATGCCGGGCAGTGTCCACGACGAGGCCAGTCCTTTCAATGAATGCGCGCACGCCTATCTGGCGGCAACTCGCGCGCTCCTCGTCCACCTCCAGACAATGCCGGGGGACAGAACCGCCGTGCAGATCCTCGTCACAAAAGTTCAGACCGAGATGCTGCTCAACCGGACGGCGCTCGTGATGTGCCAGTACAGCGATGAGCCGTTCAACACGGGAGAGGTGATCGCCCCGCATTGGCGCGAAATTCCCCGGCATCCGCCGACTGCAATCACGTTGGCCGGGTTGGCTCTTGTGGCTAGTAGCGGAGCCTGGGCGGTGCGGCGTAAGAAGGCGTCTCACGACGCCCGGGCTCAGGTTTTGACAGGATAGCGGCCAGGCCACTCAGGCCGGCTCGAGAAGTCCGAACAGGCTGACCAGCGCGATGACGCCGCAGCCCAAGCCGATTTCGGCGACGGTGGCCAGGCGCAGGAAGCGGCCGGCCGCGACACGGTCAGATGCCATGCGGGGCACGACGGCGTAGCGGTTGGCGACGGCGAGGATCGTCATCGTCGCCACCAGCGCGACCTTGGCTGCAAGCAGGAGCTGGTAGGGCGACGCAGGGTCGATCGGCCAGCGGCCGAGCACGAGGAACGTGTTGGCCACTCCCGTCGCGATCACGAGCGCGACCGCTCCGTGACCGGCAGTGGAAAATCGATGCAGGGCGATGATCGCCTCGTCACGCCACTCGGCGGAATCGAGCCGCCGTAGGACCAGCAGAAGCGGGATCAGGGCGCCCAGCCAGGAGCCGCCCGCCAGAACGTGCAACGCGTCGTTCAGGCGGTGGGCCACGCCGAGCCAACCTTCGTGCATCGCGGCGTGGCCCCCGAGCGCGAGGGTCGCGAGGAGCAGGCCGGCCGCGCCGGCCGTGACGCCGGGCTGCAAGCGAACCGGAGCGGCGAAGGCCAGGATCAGCAGAAGCGCCGCCATCGCCTGCACCAGCCAGGCATACCCGACACTGGTCTCGAGCAGCACGGCGTTGAAGGTTGCCGGGTCGACGGCATCGCCCCAGCCGTTGCCGACACCCGCGACGTCGATGGGCAGCATCGCTGCGGTGGTCAGGACGGCCACCGCGGCGGCGCCAATGCGAAACGGCCTGAGCCGAAGTCCGACGTCACGCGCCAGATCTCGCGGCACCAGGGCCGCGAGATAAGACGAGGCGCCCCATAACAGCATGCACGCCGCATCATGGACGAAGCGGCAGGCCGCGAGGGCCGCCTCGGGATCGATCAAGGTTTCACGGTGAACGTGTACGCGCCGCTGGTCTTGTGGCCATCGGTCGAGAGCGCATGCCAGTCGACTGTGTAGGTGCCGGCGCGAAGCGTACCGGTCACCGGCACAACGAGCGTCGTGTCGCCACCGGCACCGAGGCTCGGGCTGCCGGTCGGCACCGGCTTCTTGTCAGGGCCACTGAGCTTGGCCCCTGTGAACTTGAGGTTGAGGCCCTCTGAAAACGTCAGGTCGAGCTCCGACGGGGCAGTCGCCACCGCACCGTTAGGAGGCGGCACGGCGGATTTGAGGTGCGCATGGGCGAAGGCGGGACCGGCGAGGACGGTCATCGCGGCGGTAACGATAAGGCTCTGCTTCAACAATGTCATGACGAGGATCTTTCGATAGAGGTGGCCGGAAAGCGCGACGGTGCACGGTTCTGCGCTCGTGCGGAGATGCCGGATCGGGAATGGTTTGGCTTGGCGCCGGATCAGGCGTCGGGCGGGCCCTGCGCCTGCCGCGGCGTACGTCGACGCCCGACCGCCGGTACCGCGAGATCGGCGATGACCTGGACGACGTAGAGCGCCGGAACCCGGCCCGTGAGCTGCGGCACCTCTGCCAGCATGGCCGGCGCAAGGAGCGCGCAGGCATCGCAACACGCGTGAGATGAGGGGTTGTCGTCTCTACGTTGATCGCCCGAGCTGGCATGGCAGATCGGCGCTGCCGCGCCGGGAATCGCGGATGCGCTCCCTGCGAGGGACCATGCGCCCGCGAGGCCCTGACCGACGCTGGCCAGCGTCAAGGCCAGGACCAGGACGGCGGCCAGTCTTTGCCGCACCGCGAGGTGGCATCGATGGGTCACGTCGGCAGTCGAGGTGACCCATCGCCTTCTGTCAAGCTGCGCCCACCAGCAAGGTGGGGCCGACGATCGACCTCGAATCCGCACGACCGAGGAGCACCTTCTCCTTTCAACCGGGAGAGGTGCTCGTCGAGCCAGATCAGAAGTCGAACTTGTTGATGTTGTCCTTGGTGAACACGAAGGGCGCGCCGAGCAGGATCTCGCTGCCGTTGATCACCTTGAGGTCGCCGAGCTTGCCAGCCTTCACCGAGGTGTCGCCCGGCTTCAGCGTGCCGTCGGCCACGGCCCGCATGCGCGTACATGGCGGCATAGCCGAGATCGACCGGGTTCCACAGCACCACCGACTTCACGCAGTCCTTGGCCACATAGGGCTTCATGGCGTTGGGCGTGGCGAGGCCGACCACGGCGATCTTGCCGCACTGGCCGGCCTGCGTGACGGCCTCGGCGCGACGCCGGGGTGGCGACGCTGGTCATGCCGAAGATGCCCTTGAGCTCGTCGCCATACTTGTTGATCAGCGTGTTGGCCTGGTTGAACGACAGGATGTTGTCCTCCTGCGCTTCGACCGTCTCCAGCCACTTCAGCTTGGGATGGCACTTGGCCGCATAGGCGCGCCATCTCCGAGATCCAGCGCGCCTGGTTCGGCGTGGTGAAGGTCGAGGTGACGATCGCGAAGCTGCCGTCCTCGCCGATCTCCTTGGCCATGGCGTCGATCATGGCCTTGCCGATGCCGTTGAACTGCGCCTGGTTGACGAACCACTGGCGCGCGTCCGGCGTGGGCGTCGGCATCGTAGCCCACCACGTTGATGCCCTTGCCAGCGCCTTCTTCAGCACCGGCGCGATCGCGACGGGGTCGTTGGCGGCGAACAGGATGCCGTCGACGCCGCTCGTGATATAGTTGTCGATGAAGGTGATCTGGTCGTCGATATTGGCCTTGGTCGGGCCGTCGGTCTTCGACGTCGACGTTGCCGAGTTCCTTGGCGGCGTCGGCGATGCCCTTCGACGTGGCGTTGAAATAGCCGATGCCGATCAGCTTCGGGATGTCGACGACGGTGATCTTCTTGCCCTTGCGGTCGGGCGCGTTCGTCGGCGCGCCGCCGTTGTAGGCCATCGGCTTCGACCGTCGCCGGGCGTGGCGTCGCAGGCGAGCGGATTGGTCGGCAGGTCGTCGCCGCCGGTCCACGCCGGCGCCGCCATGGCCGGCGCTCGACGTAAGCATGCGCGCGCCAGAGCAAGGGTTGCGTCGAAGCATTGCTCGGTTCCTCCATTGTCGCCTGCGCTCGGTTGATCGACGGCGCGCGCCGGGTCGTTGCGATCAGCCGTCGCCGTCACGGCGGAACAGGTTGCTGAGCAGCACGGCGAGCGATCAGGATGGCGCCGATCACCACGATGGTGCCGTCGCCCTTGACGCCCGCCAGCGACAGGCCGTTGTTCAGCGCCTGCATCAGCACCAGGCCGAGCACGGTGCCGACGATCGTGCCGCGGCCGCCGAAGATGCTGGTGCCGCCGAGCACGACGGCGGTGATGGCGTCGAGCTCGAGCCCGATGCCCATGTCGGAGCGCGTCGTCGAGACGCGCGAGACGAGGATGACGCGCGGCCAGGCGCCGCGATAAACCCCGAGGCGGCATAGATCAGCGAGCTTGGTGCGGTCGACGCGCAGGCCCGAGAAGCGCGCCGCAATCTCGTTGGAGCCGATCGCATAGGTGGTGCGGCCGAACGACGGTGAAGCCGAGCACGAAGGCCGGCGACCAGCGGCCGCGACCAGCGAGCAGCCAGAGCTGCGCCGGCACGCCGAGCGCGTCGCCCTGGCCGAGCAGGTAGAACCAGTCCGGATAGCCGCGCACCGAGCGCGCCTCGCTGATGCCCTCGGCAAGGCCGCGGTAGAGCGCCAGCGTCGCCAGCGTGGCGATCAGCGGCGGCACGCGGAATCGTGTGATGATGAGGCCGTTGAGAAGCCGGCGAGCGTGCCGATCGGCGAGACGCGAGCAGCATGGCGAGCGGCAGCGGCAGGCCGACATTCTTCCACAGCACGCCGAGCAGATCGCCACCAGCCCGAGGTGGAGCCGACCGACAGGTCGATGCCGCCGGTCACGATGACGAAGGTCATGGCGAGCGCGATCAGGCCCGACCTCCGTCATCAGCCGGCCCTGGTTGAGCAGGTTGTCGACGCGTGAAGAAGCGATCGGAGCGACTGGCCAGCACCGCCAGCGCCACCGCGAGCAGGACGGCGAGGATCGTCTCGTGGCGCAGCACGCCGCTCCAGGCGGACATCGGCTTCGGCTTGAGCGGCACGGCCGTCATCGCACCCGCCTTCGGCGGATCATGTCGGCCAGCACGGTCACCAGGATCAGAAGCCCGATGACGGCACCGCGCCAGTAGGCCGAGATGCCGACGAAGACGAAGGCCGACGCGATGGCGCCGAACAGCAGCGCCGCCAGCGTCGAGCCGATCACGGTCCCGGTTCCGCCGAGAATCGAAACGCCGCCGATCACGGCTGCCGTGATGACGGTGAGCTCGAGGTTCGGCGGCACCGTCGACTGGATCACCTGCAGCTGGGTGGCGAACAGGATCGCCGCGATGCCGGCGAAAAAGCCGTTGAACGCGAAGGCAAAGACAGTCATCGGCTCGACTGCCAGCCCCGTTGCGCGGGCGGCTTCGGCATTGCCGCCGACCGCATAAAGCGCGCGGCCGGTGGCGGAGGCGTTCATCCACCAGGCAACCAGGATCGTGAAGATCACCATGAAGAAAATCGGCGAGGGAATGCCGAACAGGCGGGCCTGCGCCAGCAGAAATTCGGGCGGCAAGTTCGAGATCCATGCCCCCTGCGTCGCCGTGATCAGCCCGCCCCTGAGGATGGAGAGCATACCGAGGGTGACGACGATCGAGGGAATCTTGGCATAGGCCACGAGTGCGCCGATCGCGGCGTCGACCGCGATGCCGATGAGGACCGGTACGCCCCAGGCGATCCAGACCGGGTAGCCTTTCGTCGCGAGGGTGCCGGCGATCGTCGCCAGCACGCCGATCAGGGCCCCGACCGACACGTCGATGTTGCCGGTGATGATGACGGCCGCCATGCCGATCGCGGCGACCGCGATATAGGCGTTGCCCGAAAAGATGCTGATCAGGTTGTTGCTGGCGAGAAAGCGCGGGTTCATCTCGCCGACGACGCCGAGGATGACCGCGAGCGCCAGCAGGATCACGAGCTCCTGCCCATGCGCCTCGCCGTGCGAATGGCCCAGGGGAGCGCGACGGCAGCCGATGGCGGACGCGGCGAGCGCCGACATCACGCCGCGTCTCCGGGCGTGTCGTCGGGACGTGCGTCATCGCCGCGCCGACGGCCTCCGGCGTGGCCTCGGCGCGGTCGAATTCCGCCAGGATGCGGCCGCCGTTCATCACCAGCACCCGGTCGCTCATGCCGAGCACCTCGGGCAGTTCGCTCGAGATCATCAGGATGGCGAGGCCGTTCTGGGCGAGGCGGCCCATGAGCGCATGGATCTCCGATTTGGCGCCGACGTCGATGCCGCGCGTCGGCTCGTCCATGATCAGCACCCGCGGGTTGGCGGCGAGCCACTTGGCCAGCACCACCTTCTGCTGGTTTCCGCCCGAAAGCTGCCGTACCAACTGCTCCGGCCCGCGGGTGCGGATGCCGAACTGGCCGATGGCCTCGACGGCCCGCTTCTTCTCAGCCACGCGGTCGATCACGCTGCCCGGCGCGATGCGGTCGAGCACTGCCATGGAGACGTTCTCGCGCACCGTCATCGGTCGCACGAGGCCCTGCGTACCGCGGTCTTCAGGGACATAGGCGATGCCCAGGTCGCGCGCCCGGCGCGGGTCACCGATCTTCACGGGCTTGCCGTCGAGCAGGATCTCGCCCGCTGGTCGCAGGCGTGACCCCGAAGATGGTGAGCGCCAGCTCAGTCCGTCCCGAGCCGACGAGGCCCGCGAGGCCGAGGATCTCGCCGGCCCGGAGCGTGAGTGAGACGCCGCGAACGCGCTGGCCGTAGGAGACGTCACGCAGTTCCAGCACGGTCGCGCCGCGTTCGGCTTCGACCTTGGGAAACAGGTGCGCGATCTCGCGGCCGACCATCATGGCGACGAGCTTGCCCTCGGTGACCTCGCCGATGTCGCAGGTTCCGACGTAGGCTCCGTCGCGCAGCACCGTGACCCGATCGGCCAGCGCGAAGATCTCGGGCATGCGGTGGCTGACGTAGATGATCGCGACACCCTGCGCCTTGAGCTTGCGCACCACGTCCATCAGCCGTTGCACGTCGGCTTCGGCGAGCGCCGCCGTCGGCTCATCCATGATCAGCAGCTTGGCATCCTGCGACAGCGCCTTGGCGATCTCCACCCGTTGGCGGTTGGCGACCGAAAGCGTGCCAACCGGTGCGTCGATGTCGAGATCGGGGCTGTCGAGCGAATCGAGCAACGCACGCGATTTTCGCCGCACAGCCGGCCAGTCGATACCCCAGGCGGTGCGCGGCGCATGGCCGAGGAAAATGTTTTCGGCCACGGTCAGCTCGGGAAACAGCAGCAGTTCCTGATAGACCACCGCGATCCCGCGCGCCTGGGCCTCGCGCGGCGACGACAACACCACGGGCTCGCCGCCGACGATCACGGTGCCACCATCCGGTTTGTGCACCCCGGCGATGATCTTGATCAGCGTCGACTTGCCTGCGCCGTTCTCGCCGAGAAGGGCATGAACCTCACCCGGCCGCACATCGAAGCCGACATCGTGCAACACCCGCACGCCCGCGAAGCTCTTCGATAAGCCGCGCAACTCGACCAGGGGCGACGCCGGATCAGTCGCCATGGATCGGCACGCGTCGCAAACGCAAGCGATGAGGCGCAGCAAAAGCACGCGATCGGCGGAGCAAGCCGAACCTCCCCTTTCGCGCAGCTTGTGCCGCGTCGCTTGCTGCTCACCGGCAGCTCTGAGAGAGCTACCATGGTGGTCCGAACCCGTCCAGATTCCGGCGCCGACATGCCCTCCCGTGCTCCACGCCCTGTTTAGCTGAAGCTGACCGGAACCGGTTTGCCCCCCAAAGATTGTGCATGGAGAAACGGGGAGGACATCATGGGACGTGGCATACTTCTGTGGCTGATCGGTATTCCGATTCCGATCATCATCCTTCTTTGGCTTTTTGTGTTCCGATGAGGTGACAGCCCGGCACGCGATCTCAAGTCCAAGTAGGTAGCATTGGCACGGATTAATCCGTCGATTCCGCCCGACGAGCGCGACAGCACCCGCGTGGTGCTGACGATGGCGGTCGTCGTGGCGGCCCTTTATTATGGCAGTGAGATCTTCATTCCGATCTCGCTCGCCATCTTGCTCAGCTTCATTCTCGCGCCGGCCGTGAGGAAGCTGCATGCCTGGGGCTTGGGGCGGGTCTTCCCCGTTCTGCTGGTCACGGTGCTCGCCTTCACGGTGATCTTTGGCGTGCTCGGCGTCATGGGCGCCCAGCTTCGTGACATCGCCGCCGAGTTGCCCCGCTACGAAGGCACCATCACCCGCAAGGTCATGGTGCTACGCAGCGCCACCAGCAACGGTGTCATGGATCGCCTCGAGCAGGTCCTGGCAAAGCTCAACCGGGCTGCAGCGCGCAATCCCTCGCCAGCGCCGGCAGCGCCGCAGAGCGCAGATCTCGCGCCCGCACCGCGCCAGGCCGAACTCGGCGCGGGGAGCGGTGGACCGGCGCAGCAGCCTGTGCCTGTCGAGATCCGGCAGCCGCCGCCGACCTCGATCGAGACCGTGACGTCTCTCGTCACCCCGCTGCTTCACCCCTTGGCCACGGCCGGCATCGTGGTGATCTTCGTCATTTTCATGCTGATGCAGCGGGAAGACCTGCGCAACAGGTTGATCCGGCTGTTTGGCGCGACGGACCTGCAACGCACGACTGCGGCGATCGACGACGGCGCCAAGCGCCTCAGCCGCTACTTCGTCACGCAGTCGTCGGTGAACGCCTTGACCGGGGTCGTGATTGGCGCCGCCGCCTGGGCGGTCGGCATTCCGAACCCGGTGCTCTGGGGCATCCTCTTCGCGGTCATGCGCTTCGTGCCCTACATCGGGGCGATCATCGGCGGGGCGCTGCCGGTCGTCTTTGCGGCCGCTGTCGATCCGGGTTGGTCCATGGCGCTTTGGATGGCCGGCATCGTGGTGGTCGTGGAATTCAGCGTCGGGCAGGTGCTGGAGCCGCTTCTCTATGGGCACAACACGGGTCTGTCGCCGGTCGCCGTCGTGATCTCAGCGACGTTCTGGACCGCGCTGTGGGGGCCCGTCGGGCTGCTGCTGTCCACGCCGATGACGGTCTGCCTGGTGGTGATCGGCCGCCACGTCGAGCAACTCGGCTTCCTGGACGTGCTTCTGGGAGACCGGCCGCCGCTGACTGCGGCGGAAACGTTCTATCAGCGCATGCTGGCCAACGACCCGACCGAGGTTTCGGACCAGGCGGACGTCTGTCTCAAAACCATGACCCTCCTGCAATATTACGACACGGTGATGCTGCCCGGTCTCTTGTTGGCCCAGGCCGACGCAACCGCCGAGCGGCTGACCGTCGAACGGCAGGTGCAGATCCGCGACGCGACCGAAGAAGTCATCGACGATCTCGGGGACGAGGGCGAAGAGGCCGACGAGCAGAAAAAGAGCCTTTGGCACAGGTGGCGCCATGAGCGCGCCGAGGCCGACGAAGCTGCCTCGCCCGTCGACGCGGCCGTGGTGTCGCCAAGCTGGCAGCGCGACGGTGTCGTGCTTTGCATCGGGGCCCGCGGACCGCTTGACGATTGCGCCGCCACGATGCTGGCGCAGGTCCTGGCGAAACGGGGCCTCGGCGCCCGCGCCGAGAGCTTCGAGATGCTGTCGAAGAGCAAGATCGACCAGCTCGACGTCAGCGCGACCCGCCTCGTCTGTCTGTCATGTCTCGACGGGAGCAGCTCGGCTTACCTGCGTTTCGCCCTGCGCCGCGTACGGCGGCGTGTGCCGCACGCCAAAATCCTAATCGGCGCATGGTGGATGCAGGTCGAGGACAGCACGTCGACGGTGGTTCACCTCGAAGACAATCGTCCGATCGGCGACGAGTTGGCCACCACGATCCTCGATGCCGCACGCTTCTGCCTCGCGGCGGCTTCGGTGCTGCAGGAAAATGAGGTGACCAGCGTTGCCGAGCCCGAGCCGGACGAAAAGGTGCTCAGCAAGGTGCCCTGAGGACGGCTGCGTTATCGCAGCGCCGCCAGAACATGCTCGGACTTGGTGACCGCCGACACATTCTGCAGCGCGTAATTGATCGAGGCGCGGTGCCAGTCTGCGTTCATCGTGGAGCAGCAGTCTTCGGGCACGACCATGACATAGCCCTTGTCGGCGCCCGTCCGGGCCGTGTGCTCGATCGACATGTTGGTCCAGGCGCCGGTCACGATGACGATGTCGCGCCCTTCGGCCTTGAGCACCGTCTCGAGTGAGGTCCCTTCCCAGGCGCTCATCCGCATCTTGGTGACGACGTGGTCGCCTGGTTGGGGCTCGAGCCCGGGCACCGGCTGAGCGCCCCAGGTTCCGCGCACAACGGCCTTGGAATCCACCACGCCCTCGAACAGCGGCGCGTTGAGGGTCAGCCCCGGCGCGCCGGGCTCGACCACGAACCAGACGTGGATCACCGGAATGCCCTTCGACCGGCAGAGCGCCGCGAGGTTGGCCGCATTGGCGATGGCGTTCTGCTCCTTGCAATGCTGCGGAGAGCCGGAGGACGCGAAGGCGCCGCCCTCCATCACCACGTCGTTCTGCATGTCCTGGATGATGAGCGCGCAGCGGCCCGCATCGAGCGACAGGTCGGTCTTGAGTGGCATGGCGGTTTCGCTCCCGGCGGTGTGTGTCGGCCGTGCGCGCATGAACGGTTCGGGGCGCGGGCCGATCTTGGTCTCGACGGCATAGAGGGACGTGGTGGCGGCGAGGAACAGCGTGCGCCAGTCGGCCCCGCCCCAGTGGAGGTTGGCCACGAGCTCGGGCACCTCGACCTTGCCGATATGGCGTCCGTCCGGCGCATAGACCCAGACGCCGCCGGGCGCCGTGACCCAGATGTTGCCGGCGCTGTCGCACTTCATGCCGTCCGGCACGCCCGGCTTGAAACTGTCCTTGATGCCGGAGGCGAAGACGCGCGGGTTGGCAAGCGTGCCGTCGCCGAGAACCTCGAAGACGCGAATGTTGGCCTGCTCGGTGTCGTTGACATAGAGCCGCTTCTCGTCGGGCGAGAAGCAGAGGCCATTCGGCTGGCCGAACATGTAGCGGTCGACCAGCAGCTCCGGCTCGCCGCCGCCGGGCGGGATGCGGTAGACGCCCTGAAAGCCGAGCTGGCGCGGCCGCTCGACCCCGAAACCCGGCATGCGGCCATACCAGGGGTCGGAGAAGTAGATCGCGCCCGAGGAGTGGACGACGATGTCGTTCGGGCTGTTGAGCTCGCGGCCGTCGAAATGGGTGGCGAGCGTGGTGCGTGCGGCCCTGCGGGTCGACGCGCACCACCGACGAGGTGGCATGCTCGCAGACGAGCAGGTTCAGGTCGGCATCGTAGGTCATGCCGTTGCCCTTGCGGCTCGGCCGCTCGACCTCGCGCACGCCCGACCTGATCCCAGCGCCGCCGCACGTCGGCCGGCATGTCGGAGAACAGCAGGTAGTGCTCGGTCGGATGCCAGATCGGCCCCTCGATGAAGGTGAAGCCCGAGCCGAGCTGGCGCACCGGCGCATGCTCGTCGATGAGCTGTGCGGAAGCGGGGGTCGAGCGCGTCGTGGGCCATGTGCTTATCCAGGATCAGAATGGTCGGGTACTTCCTTCTCCCCGTGCGGGAGAAGGGGACGCAGTTCCGCTCGCCCTCCTTATGCCGGGAACCAGTCCCGGCGCGGCACGGACTGGGTGATCGGGCCGGGAACAGCCATGTCGAGACGCCCGACCACCTGCTGCGCCTCGATCTTGGCCGGCTTGTCGTGAATCGGCATCAGGAACTTCGACGAGTTCAGCAGCTTCTTGATGGCGCCCTTCTCCTGCCGATGGCTGTTCGAATGGTTGCCGGTGATGCGCGGCTCCGCGTCGTTGATCTCGTGGAAGGGCGTCACGATCTGGTCGTTGAAGTCGTAGATCACGTCGCCGCAGACCGTGGCGCGCCCCTCGGCGGTCTCGACATGAACGTTCATCGAGCCCTCGGTATGGGCGCCTGCCGCGTCGACCGTCACGCCCGGAATGATCTCCACCTCGCCGGTGATTTCGAGGTCCATCAGCCGCATGGCATTCTTGGTGTGCAGCCGGTCGAGCAGGTGCTTGATGTCGGGCAGCGGATATTGCGGGAACATCAGGCCCGAAGCTGACAGCTCCATCTCGCGCCGATTGATCACCACCGTCGTGTTCATCGGGAACCGGTCGTCGGTCCCGGCATGGTCGATGTGCAGGTGCGTGTGCAGGATGTAGCGCACGTCGCCGACCCGAAGGCCGTGCTTCTTCAGCTGGTTCTCGACCTGGTTCTCGTGGAACTGCAGGCCGCGCATGCCGAGCGATTCCATGATCGCGTTGTTGCGGTAGCCCGTGTCGACCACGATCGGATACTTGCCGCCGAGGATCAGGAAGCCGTAGACCGGCACCCGCCGCGTCCGCCCGCAGTCCCGGCCCAACACCAGGAACGAGGATTCGAGCTCGATGTCGCCGTAGTCGAGCAGCTTGATCTCCAGAGCCATCGTTCCTCCAAGTTTTCTTGCGTTTCATTCTCGCCCGTGATTGCGAGCGAAGCGAAGCAATCCAGTGCCCACGGCTCAGGATTGCTTCGTCGCTGCGCTTCTCGCAATGACGGCGCGTCTCAAACCTCCGCCAACCGATACACCCGCCGCGCCGTATCGGCGAAGATGGCGCGTTGCTCAGCGTCGCTAAAATGGCGCGCGGCGTCGCGGAAGGCGCCGATCAGCGCGGGATAGCTGGTCCAGAGCTTCTCGATCGGGAAGTTCGAGCCGTAGAGGCACCGTTCGGCCCCGAACATCGCGACCGTCTCGTGCAGAATGCGGGCGATGTGGTCGGCGTCGTTGCGATGAATGAAGGTGCCGAAGGCGGACAGCTTCGAGACGACGTTCGGCTGCGCGGCGAGCTGCCGCATGCCGGCGCGCCACTGCGCCCAGCCCGTCTCGGACAGGTCCTCCAGCATGCCGGCGTGCTGCAGCACGAAGCGTCACGCCCGGGCAGGCGGCGGCCAGTTCGGCTGCGCCGCCCATCTGCCGGGCGAAGACCTGCAGATCGAAGCTCCAGCCGTAATCGGCGAGACGCGCCACGTTGCGCTGCACCTTCGGCTCGCGCGCGAGATCGGGCGAGGCCGCGAAACGGTACAGCGGGTTCTCGTGCCAGTGGAACTGCTGGCGAATGCCGCGCATGGCCGGGTATCTGGTCAGCCGGTCGAGCGCCGGACGCGCATCGTCGACCGTCATGTCGCAATAGCCGACGATGGCATGCGGCCAGCCGCGTCTCGTCGTGCACCGACTGCACCCAGGCCACCTCGTCTTCGGCCTGCGCCACCGGCCAGTTCGCCTGGACGTAAACGGACTGCACGACGCCGGTTCCCGCGATGTCGTCGAGGTATTCGCCGATCGGGTAGTCGCGCCGGATCGGCTCGTAGGGTCCGAAGATGCGCGGCTGCATCGGCCCGCTGAGCCAGGCCAGATCCTTCTGCCGCCAGATGTGGTGGTGCGCGTCGACGATGTTCATGAAAAGCTTGCGTTCGGGGGAATAGGAGCCGCTGCGGTTAGTCCTTCTCGCCGCGCGGGGCGAAGGGAGACCCCGGTGCGCCGTGCCTCACGCCCGTCGAGCCGCCGCGCCAAGCGCCAGGATCTCGTCGCAGAGCGGGCGTAGGCCTGAGCCGACTGCCGAGATGGTCGAGATAGGGAAGCACCGCCTTGAGTGCCGCGGTCTGCGGCGCATAGCCCGCATCGGCCAGAAGCGGGGTGAGCCAGGCGATGCGCCATGCGAGGGTCGAGAGCTTTGCGACGGCGCCGGTCAGCACGGCCGGATCGCCGCGTTCGAGCCCGTCGGACAGGATCACGACCAAGCGCGCCGCGCGAAAAGGCAGCGAAGCGCGGCACGCGCAGGAAGGCATCGAGCGCGTCGCCGAGCCGGGTGCCGCCATCCCAGTCCGACACCAGCGATGCCGCGGCGCCGAGCGCCTGACCGCGCTGCCTGAGGCGCAGCGCACGCGTGACCCGCGTCAGCCGCGTGCCGAGGGTGAAGACCTCCAAGCGGTCCACGACCTGCGCCAGAACATGCGCGAGGCTCATGGCGTCCTCGGTTTGCGCCTTCATCGAGCCAGAGACGTCGATCAGCAGCAGGAGGCGGCGCTGCCGCGTCTTGCGCGCGAGCTTGGGCAGGCTCATCACCTCGCCGTCGCGGCGCACGGCGTCGCGCAGCAAGCGGCGCATGTGCCAGCGGTCGCCGCTCTTCGCCGCGCGGCGGCGATACGAGCGCTGGCGCGGCAGCGCGCCCGGCGCCGACCGGGCGAACCGTTGCAGCGTCTCGCGCGGGTCCTCGTCGCGGAACTGGCGCAGGCGTCAGCCGCTCGGCCGCGGTGGCCTCGCCGCCCGCCTCCTGTTCCTCCGTCGCCTCGGGCGGCTCCATCTCGCCTTCCGCCGGCATCGAGGATCTGCAGATCCTCGTCGTCCTCGGGCTCGGCGTCCGAGGGTGCCGCGAGGGTCTGGCCGTGGAAAAGCAGCCGGAACAGCGCATCGAACTCGTCGCGCCGCTCGGGCGGGGGCGCCAGCGTCGGCAGGGCCGCGCGATGGATGTCGCGCATCGTCACCGGCCCGAGCAGCCCGACGGCGGCAATGAAGGCCTGCGTCTGCTCGGGCGCGACCGCGAAGCCATTGGCCCGCAGCAGCGTCGCGAACTGCACGAAGGGCCGCGCGGCGCGGGGCAGCGGCTCGGTCATGGACGCCTGCCTCGTTTCGGGTGTGCCGACGCGGAGCGGGGTTCCCCTTCTCCCCTTGCGGGAGAAGGTCCCGCGAAGCGGGGGATGAGGGGTAAGCGCCAGAGCCGCTTCGCGCCTAACCCCTCATCCGGCCCTTCGGGCCACCTTCTCCCACAAGGGGAGAAGGGAGGGCCCAGCCGCTCAGCCCACACCCTGGCAGATCTGCGCGACCGCGTCTTCACGCCGCCACCCCGGTGATCACCTGGTCGAGGCGGCCCTGCAGAAACGCGAGGTCGTCCTGGTCCTTGAGCGCGACCCCGATGGCGCGGCGGAAGGCGACCGGCCAGGTAGCGCCTTGCTGGTTGAGCAGCGTCGCGGCCTCGGCCCATTCGACCGTCTCGGCGACCCCCGGCGGCTTCGACAGCGGCTCCTGCCGGAGCCGCCCGACGGCACCCACCACCGCCTCGGCCGTGGCGCGGGCCACGGAGCTCGCCCGCATCATGACGATCTGCGCTTCCCGCGCGGCATCGGGATAGCCGATCCAATGGTAGACGCAGCGGCGGCGCAGCGCCTCGTGCAGCTCACGCGTGCGGTTCGACGTGAGCACGACGACCGGCCGCTCCATCGCCCGCACGGTGCCGCGCTCGGGAATGGAGATCTGGAAATCCGACAGGAATTCGAGCAGAAAAGCCTCGAACTCGTGGTCGGAGCGATCGATCTCGTCGATCAGCAGGGTCGAGGTCTCCGGATGCTGCAGCGCTTCGAGCATCGGCCGGGCGATCAGGAATTCGTCGCCATAGATGTTGACGTGGTTTTCGCCCGCCTGCCGGATCGCCAGCATCTGGCGCGGGTAGTTCCACTCGTAGAGCGCCGCCGCGGCATCGATGCCCTCGAAGCACTGCAGGCGGATCAGCGCGCGGCCGAGCACGGCCGAGATCGCCTTGGCGGCTTCGGTCTTGCCGACGCCCGGCGCGCCTTCGAGCAGCAGCGGCTTGCCGAGCGCCAGCGCCAGATAGGCGGCGGTCGCCAGCCCCTCGTCGGCGATGTACTGCGCCGAGTCGAGCGCATGCTGCAGCGCTTCGGGCGAGTCGATGCCGACGATGGTGGGACGGACGGGCACGGGTCAGGCTCGTCCGAGGAACGAGAGAGGAGCGGGTCTCCCCTTCTCCCCTCGCGGGAGAAGGTGGCGCGAAGCGCCGGATGAGGGGGCGACCTGCCTCATGATCCCCCTCATCCGTCTCGCGCTCCGCGCGATCCACCTTCTCCCGCGAGGGGAGAAGGGATTTCCCCAGCCGACCACTGTCACACCCGCCGCTGCGGCTTGGCGCCGCCGTTGGCCCTGATGCCGCGCAGCACCTTCTCGGGTGTGATCGGCAGGTCGGTGATGCGCACGCCGACGGCATTGAACACTGCATTGGCGACGGCCGGCAGCACCGGATTGGCGCACATCTCGCCGGGGCCTTTGCCGCCGAAGGGGCCGTCGGGCGCGGGGCGCTCCAGGATCGAGATGTGGTGGGGCGCGATGTCGCCCGGGCCTGGCATGAGGTAGTCGTTGAAGTCGACCGGGCCATGCGAGCGGTCCGGGTAATAGGGCTCGGTGGTTTCCCAGAGGGCATGGCTCATGCCCATCCAGGCGCCGCCGACGAGCTGCTGCTCGACGAGCTTGGGGTTGAGCGCCCGGCCGAGCTCGTAGGCGCTGTTCATCTGCGTGACCGCAACCTCGCCCGTCTCGTCGTCCACCTCGATGTCGACCACCATCGCGGCGTGGGCGAAGCAGGTCACCGGCGTCATTTCGCCGGTTTCGGGATCGACGGGCGAGAGCGGCACCAGGAAGATGCCGCGCCCCGACACGGTCTTGCCCTGCTTGAACTGCGCCGCCGCACAGGCCGTGCCGGTCGCGATCGAGCGCGAGGGCGCGCCCTTGACGTGGATGTTGCCCTTGCCGTCGGTCACGAGGTCGTCCGGATTGACCTCGAGCTCCTCGGCCGCCGCCTCCATCATGACGGCTCGGGCTTCCTTGGCGGCCTGGATCACGGCATTGCCGACGCGGTGCGTGCCGCGCGACGCGAAGGAGCCCATGCAGTGGGGCCCCGTGTCGGAATCCGCCGTGTCGACGTAGACATCCTCGACCGGCACCCCGAGCGTTTCGGCCGCGATCTGCCGCGTGACGGACTTCATGCCCTGGCCGAGGTCGATCGACGACAGCGCCACGGTGAACTTGCCATCGGGGTTGGAATGCACCAGCGCCTGGCTCGGATCGCCGCCGAGGTTCATGCCGATCGGATAGTTGATCGCCGCAAAACCGCGGCCGTGGTGGAGGGTCATGGGCGGGGCTCGTTTTGCACGTCGGCTGCGGTTCTGCCCTTCGCCCCGCGCAGCGGGGAGAAGGTGGCCGAAGGCCGGATGAGGGGTCTGCAACCCGTCCAACACCCCTCATCCGCCCTTTGCGCACCTTCTCCCCGCAGCGGGGCGAAGGGAAGCGGAGGCGCACAGCTTCTCCCGGAGCAAATTCGTTCATCGCCGTCGCAGTCCCGAGATTGAGGACGAGAAGCGGTTGGGGCCGCGGTTCGGTGTGGGCGCACTTTGCTGTGCCGGTGCGCTCTGCGAGGGAGAATTCGATGCGGCGGGCTGCAGCGGCGCTGGGCTGTGGGTCGGGGGCCGAGTGTAGGCCGGCGATGGGCTGGAGCTTGGGGCCGCGTTGTAGCTCGGCCGCGGATCGTAGCGACCGCCTGTCCCTGGCGTGGGAGCGAAGCCGGGAAGCGGACCACTCCCGGCATAGGTCGGCGCGGACGGGGAAGGCCGCAACGGCTCGGGCCTTGGTGCCGGTGTGCCCGGAAACGAGAAGGGGCGTTCCGGGTCGCCGGGGCGGCGCTTGATGCCGCGGTTTCGGGTATCGACGAGGCCGTTCTGGTCCGTAGCCGTGTAGTTCGGCACGCGTCCCGCCTCGCCCTGGCCGCCGCCGACGCTCGACGACATGCGGCGGAACTCGTCGCGGATCGGCCAATTCGCCTTCTCGGCCACCACCTGGCAGCACTCGATGAGCGCCGTGTTCTTGGCGACGCGCCGGTGCGCCTTCATGTCGCCGTCGCGGTAGGCATTCAGAAGGCGGAACTCGATCGGATGCATGCCGATCTCGTGCGCCACCACGTCCATGTGCGACTCGATCGCGAAATCGACGCCGGTGATGCCGAAGCCGCGCATGGCCGTCGACGGCGTCCGGTTGGTGAAGACGCAATAGACGTCCGACTTCACGTTCGGGATGGTGTAGGGCCCCGGAAGGTGGCCCGTGCTCTTGTGGATCGCGTAGCTCGACAGCCGCGTGTAGGCGCCAGCATCGAAATAGCCAGTGAGCTGGCGGCCGAGAATGCGCCCGTCGCGTCCGACGGCGTCCTTGAGATACCAACGCTCGGCGCCGCGCGGGGCGCCGACCTGCATCTCCTCTTCGCGGTCGAACTGGTATTTCACCGGCCGCCCGGTCAGCATGCAGCCGAGGATCGCCATCGGTTCATGCAGGCTGTCGACCTTGCCGCCGAACCCGCCGCCGACCGTGCCGCCGATGAAGTGCATGCGGTTCGACGGAATGTTCAGCAGCTTGGCGGCCGTGCCGAGTGAAAAGAACAGCGCCTGGGTGGAGGTGTAGCAGACGAAGCGGTCGGCACCTTCCTGGGCCGCGATGGCGCCGCAGGTCTCGGTCGGCGCCTGCTCGATCGGCGACATCTGGTAACGCCCCTCGATCACGCGGTCGGCCATCCGGAACGCCGCTTCGACATCGCCGAAGCGCAGCTTCTGATGGTCGTATTTATCGTGGTAGGTGAAGGTGTTGCCGGGATAGGTGTCGTTCACCACCACGGCGCCGGGCTTGATCGCCTCCTCGACGTCGAGCACGTGCGGCAGCACCTCCCAGCTGACGCGGATCTTGGCGATGGCGTCGTAGGCCGCCCGCTCGCTTTCGGCCACCACGGCCGCCACGGGCTCGCCCTTGTAGGCTACCTTGCTCGCCGGCGATCAGCGGTTCGTCGTCGAGGCCGAAGCCCATCAGGCTCAGCAGCGTGTTGAGATTGTGCGGCACGTCCTTGGCAAGGATAACCCGGTGCACGCCGGGCGCCCGCTCCGCTTCCCGCACGTCGATGGAGCGGATGCGGGCGTGATGGTGCGGGCTGCGCAGGCATTTGAGATGCAGCAAGCCCTCGAACGCGTGGTCGTCGTAATAGGGCGAGCGGCCGGTGACATGGCCCACCATGTCCTGCCGCTGCGTCGGCTTGCCGATCTCGTTGAGATTGTCGTCCCGCTCGTCGCGGAACAGATCCTTGCGGAACTCGATCATGCCGGCCTCCGCGTGCTTGGTTCGGGGTGAGGCGAGCGAAGCGGGGTATCTCTTCTCCCCTTGCGGGAGAAGGTGCCCGGCCAGCCTCGTGGCTCATGCCACACAGCCCATCACGCCGACCTCCGTCCGCTCATTCGCGACGATGCGTCGAGCACGGCCGCAATGATGGGCTCATAGCCGGTGCAGCGACAGATGTTGCCCGCGATCGCCTCGACCACCTCCTGGCGCGAGGGGCTCGGATTATGGTCGAGCAGCGCCTTGGCGCTCATCAGCATGCCGGGGGTGCAGTAGCCGCACTGGGCCGCAAAATTGTCCATGAAGGCCTGCTGCAACGGGTGAAGCTCGACGCCCTTGCCGAGCCCCGACGTGGTCTCGACCGACGCGACCCGCCACGGTCTCGGCGAGCGTCAGGCAGGCGAGCTGCGGCTCGCCGTCGACCAGCACGGTGCAGCACCCGCAGGTGCCCTGGCCGCAGCCGTATTTGGGAGCGAAATCGCCGACCCCGCGGCGCAGCACGTCGAGCAGGTTCGCGCCCTCCTCGACGAAGACCGCCTGATCGCGGCCGTTATGGCGGAATTCGATCGGTTTGCGCGCCATGGTCAGATCTGGCCCAGAAGGAGACGCCGCAGATGCACCGGCGCGACCTCGCGGCGGTACCAGCTCGAAGCCAGCGCATCGGTCGGCGGGTCGACCCGCTGCGTCGCGGCGGCCAGCGCCGGCGCGATGCCGGCCGCATCGAGACTGCGACCTTCGAGCGCCCGTTCGACGGCGGGCACACGGAGGGGCGTCGGCCCCATCGCACCATAGGCAACGCGCGCGTTCGTGACCCGCCCGCCGGTCTGCGGCAGGTGCGCCGCGATCGACATCACCGCAATGCCTTTCGGTTTCACACGGCTGACCTTGTGAAAGCGGAACGCCTGGGCGTCGCGCGGCCGGGTGATCGTCACCGCCGCTACCAGGGGCCGGGGATCGCGGTCGCGAACCTTCAGGAAGTCCTCGAGGGGCACCGGCCGGCTGCTGCCCGCCAGCATCACCGTGCCCTCGAGCGCCAGCAGCGCGACGGTGAAATCGCCGTATGGCGACGCGCGCGAAGAGGTTGCCCCCGACCGTCGCCATCGTTCGCACCGCCGGCCCGCCGATCGAGCGCGCCACAGGATGCAGAAAGCTGAGGTCGCGGTTGCCAGCACCTGAGCCATGGTGACACCCGCGCCAAGGCTGATGCGGTCGCCCTCGGGTTTCACCTGTCGCAACGCCGCGTCGGTGGCGCGGATCACGGTGTCGAAATCCTGCGTGCCTTCGTTGAGAGCCCGCATCACCAGCGTGCCGCCGCCGAGATAGCGGGCGGACCGACCGGCCGCGAGGGCGCGGGCGGCTTCGTCGAGCGCCGCGAACGTTTTGACGCTGACCGGCATCAGTGTGCTCCTCCGGTCGCCGGCAGTCCGAGATGGGCCCGAACGGCCGCGAAGCCGGCCTCGTAGATGTTGGCCGAGATCTCTTCGTAGAGCTGCTTTTCCATGCCGGGCGGCGTGTCGAACCGGCAATGCCAGTGCCAGAAGGTCCTGTCGCCGTCCGTCACCGGCACGAGCCGGTTGTGCGCCACGTAGTTGAGCAGCGGAACCGGCGTGTCGAGCAGGCAGTAGCTGAACGCCATGTCGGCGTCCGACAGCGTCAGCAGCTGCTCCCGCAGCTCCGACCCGTCCTGCAGGTGGAACCGCCGAACGCAGCCCACTTTGTCGGACGGCAGGCCGCGCTCGATGGCACTGTCCGCCACCGCCGGATGGTATTTGTCGTGCCCATTGAAGTCCCGCAGCACCGCCCACACCCGCTCGACCGGCGCGTCGACAATCGTGCTCTTGTCGATCTTCACCATGGGCGGTCCTCGATGAGGCGAGCCGAGCGGGATCCCCTTCTCCCCCTGCGGGAGAAGGTGGCGCGAAGCGCCGGATGAGGGGTCGCATTACCTGGACGGAACTGCGAACAGGGCAGCGCGAGCCCGCATCCGCCTCGCGTCTGCGGCGCAATCCACCCTCTCCCGCAAGGGGAGAAGGGCGGGCGCCCGCCCTCATCCGGCGTGCAAATTCTGCCCATCTGGATAGGATATACGTTGATAGCGCTAGATCGAGGGCAGCAATGCCGTGAGCGGAAGGCATGCGATCGTGCAACGCTCGCGAATGCTTCGCGCCAGGGAGACCGACGCGGAGCGAAATCTGTGGCGCCTGCTGCGGGGTCGCCGTTTGGCCGAGATGAAATGGCGCCGTCAGGTCCCGATCGGTCGCTTCATCGTCGACTTCGCCTGCCTGGAGAAGCGGCTTATCGTCGAGTGCGACGGGTCCGGCCATGCGGAGAGCGAGCGCGACGAGATCGCGACGCGTGGCTGCGTGATCAGGGCTTCATCGTCGTTCGTTTCTGGAACCACGAGATTCTGCAGAACCCGATCAGCGTCGCGCGACACTATTCTGGCCCGAGCCGGCCTGCCGTTCTGAAAGCCGGGCCGAGATATTGGTGCGCGCGACCTCTGCCGTTGCGGGAGAAGATGGCTCGCGCGCAGCGCGAGACGGATGAGGGGTTGCGCCTCCTTCGAGGATTGATGCGACCCCTCATCCGCGCGCTTCGCGCACACCTTCTCCCGCAAGGGGAGAAGGGATGGCCCGAGCCGCTCAAGCCGCTCGCCTTGCCTGTCGAAGCGCGCATGCCGCTCACCGCCCCGGAAAATGGCGCTTGAGGGAGTCGAAGCCGCCCTGGAAGACGTTGCTGCCGATGCCGGTGACGAGGCCTTCTTCGTCCTCGGGCGCGCATTCGAATTCCGCCGTCCATTCGGCGAAGGTGCGATCGCCGTCGGTGACCGGCGTCAGCCGCAGGGTCGCGATATAGTCGGTCAGCGGCATCGGGCTTTCGAGGATCGCGTAGGTGCAGAAGAAATCGTAGTCCGAGAGGCCGAGCAGCTTCTCCCGGATGCGGTCGCCGTTCTGCAGGCGGAAGTCGCGCACGCAGCCGATCTGGTCCGATGGCGCGCCGTTCTCGATGCGGCTTTCGCGAATGCCCGGGTGCCATTTCGGCAGCCCGTTGAAGTCGCGCACCCGCTCCCAGACCTTTGCGGCGGGCGCATTGATGACAGTGGAGACGAAGACGCGGGCCATCAGGGGAATTCCGAACCAGGCGAGACGTTGGGGCCCCCCGTTCTCCCCTTGCGGGAGAAGGGGGCGCGCAGCGCCGGATGAGGGGTCGCGCGATTTGTGGAACGAGGCCAGCACGACCCCTCATCCGTCCTGCACCTGCGGTGCAATCCACCTTCTCCCGCAAGGGGAGAAGGGGAACGCGCACCATGGGCGCAGCCCATCCGACTGAACGTCATGCCCCTCACTCCTTCGGCACCGGCGGCTTGCCGCCGCCGGATCCACCGCCGCCATCCGCCGGCTTCGTTCGGCGTCCTTGGCGATGCGCTGCATGTCGCTCGCCTCGCGGATGAGGCCGCCCATCTTGGAGATGCTGCCGCCTTCGATGCCGAGATCGGCCAGCAGGCTGTCGACCAGCGGCGCCTGCACCCGGTAGCGCAAGGCCGAAGTCGATCACCTCGTCGGTGGCGGTGCGGTGCGCGCCGCCGTTGCCGTTGCCGCCCATGCCGCCGTCGAGCGTCATGATGCGGATGTCGTTGATCTTCTCGAGCGGCTTGACGGAGGCCGCCACGATGCCCTCGACCCGCTCCAGCAGCCGCCGCTTGAACAGCGAGGCGCGCGCCGGCTCGGTGAGGACGTTCTCGGCCTCGTTGACGAGCCTCTGCGCCTCCGCCTCGACGGCGCGGCGCACGCGCTCGGCATCGGCTGCGATCTTCTCGCGCTCGGCCGCGATCTCGGCCATCACGACATCGACGGTGCGGCGGCGGTTGGCTTCTTCGGTTTCGCGCGCGGTCTTGATCTTCTCCTCGGCCTCGGCGGCGCGGGCGCGGGCCGTGTCGGCCGCCGCGCGGGCGGCCGATTCCTCGAGCGAGGCCTGCGACAGCGCGATCGCCTTCTCCATGGCGCCAGATCGACGGCGCGCTCGCGCTCGATCTCGAGCCGGCGCCGGTCGCGCTCGTGGGTGATGCGGGCCTCGTCGAGACCGCGCTCGGACACGATGCGGGCGCGCTCGATCTCCTCGGTCGAGGCGATCTCGGCTTCGCGCAGCGCCTGGACGCGGGCGATTTCGAGCTGCTCGGTCGAGCGGCGGCGCTCGAGCCGCGCCGCATCGAGCGCCCGTTCGCGGTTGACGTCGGTGGTCTCGACATCGCGCGTTGCCGTGATCTCGGCCTGCCGCACGCGCGCATCGGCCTCGACGCGCTCGGCGCGCCGCGCCGCAACTTCGATGACGCGCGCCTCCTCGGCCTCCTCGATGGTGCGCTTGCGCGTGATGTCGATGATCTCGCGCTCCTGCTGCGAGCCGATGCGGCGCTGTTCGAGCAGCGAGTTCGACCGCGATCCGCCGCTGCTCGACCGCCTCCCGGCGCTTGAGGTCGGCGGCCTCGATCGATCTCCGTGCGGGCGATCTCGCGGGCCCGCACCTCCTCCTCGGACTCGATCCGGCCGACGCTGACCTTGGCCTCCTGCGCGATGCGGGCCGCCTCCGTCGTCTCGCGGGACGCGACCTCGCGCAGCACGGTCTCTTCCTGGCGCGCGATCCGCTCGACGTCGATGCGGGCGGCCTGGGCGATGCGGGCCGCCTCGACCGCCTCGCGGGCCGCGATCTCGGCTTCGTCGACGGCGCGGTTGCGGGCGATCTCGAGGGCACGGACCCGCTCTTCCTGCGCCACGCGCGCCGTCGAGGTGGACTCCCGCGCCGCGATGTCGGCTTCCTCCAGCGTGCGCTGCCGCTCGATCTCGAGCTGCCGCGTGGCCTGTTCGGAGGCGATGCGCTCGGCGGCGAGCTGCTTTTCGCGGGCGATGCGGGCGGCTTCCGTCGCCTGCTGGGCTGTGATCTCGGCCTCTTCGAGGGCGCGCTGCCGTTCGATCTCGAGCTGCCGGGTGCGGCGGTCGGACTGGATGCGCTCTTCGTCGACCTGCGCGGCCTGGTTGATGCGCAGCCGCTCGGTGCCTTCGCGCGCCGCGATCTCGGCGGCTTCCACGCGCCGTGTTGCGCTCGATCTCCCGCCGGCGCGTGTTTTCCTCGCTGGCGATGCGGGCTTCGGCGAGCGCCCGGTCCTGCTCGATGCGAGCGCGCTCGGTGCCCTCGCGCGCCGCGATCTCGGCCCGGTCGAGGGCTGCGCTGCCGCTCGATCTCCTGCGAGCGGGTTTCGAGGTCGCGCGTGATGCGCGCCTCGATGACGGCCCGCTCCTGGTCGATGCGGGCGCGTTCGGTCGACTTCGGTCGCGGCGATTTCGGCAGCCTGAATCATGCGCTGGCGCTCGATCTGCAGCGCCTGCGGTTTCCCGCTCGTTCTCGATGCGGGCCTCGAGCACGGCGCGCTCCTGCAGGATGCGGGCGCGCTCGATCTGTTCGCGCAGCGCCGATCTCGGCGGTCTCCACCACCTGCTGCCGATCGAGCTCGCGCTGGCGGATGTCGCGCTCGGACTGGATGCGGGCTTCGGCGATCGCGTGTTCGTTGGCGATGCGGGCGCGCTCGATCGCCTCGCGGGCGATGAATTGCGCGCGCTCGGCCTCGGTGTCGCGCTCGGCCCGCTCGCGAGCCAGTTCGGCCCGCTGCTGGGCGCGGCGGAACTCGATCTCGCGTTCCTGCTCGAGCCGTGCGTGCTCGCTCTCCCGCTCGATATCGAGCGCCTGGCGCTCGGCTTCGAGGTTGCGGGCGCGGATCTGGATGACCGATTCCTGCTCGATGTCGTTGCGCAGTTTGCGGCGCGACTCGATGGTCTGGATGAGCTGCGTCAGACCCTCGGCATCGAAGCGGTTCGATGGATTGAAGAACTCGAGCCCGGCCTGATCGAGGTCGAGGATGGCGACGGATTCGAGTTCGAGGCCGTTCTGCGAGAGTCCGAGCTGGGCGATGGTGCGCACCTGCTCGACGAAGACGCCGGGCGACTGGTGCATCTCCTCCATCGTCATTTCGGCCGCGACGGCGCGCAGCGCGGACTCGAACTTGCCGACCAGCAGGCCGCGCAGATTGTCGGCTTCGAGCGTGCGTCGGCCGAGCGTCGAGGCGGCCAGCGACACGGCTTCGCGAGTCGCTCGCACCCGGACGTAGAACTCGGCCTGCACGTCGACGCGCATGCGGTCGCGGCTGATCAGCGCCTGGTCGCGGGCGCGCACCACCTCGAGCGGCAGCGTGTTCATGTTGACGGGCGTGATGTCGTGGATGATCGGCCACACGAACGCGCCGCCGTCGATCACCACCTTCTCGCCGAACAGACCCGTGCGGACGAAGGCGATCTCCTTCGTCGAGCGGCGGTAGAGCCAGTTCATCACCCAGTAGATGATCGCGATGACGATGACCGCGAGGATGAGCCAGAGGATCAACTGGCCGATGATCTGCCCGGTCATGGGGCGGTCCTCCAGGTGCGGGATGTTGTTGTCTGAATGTGAGGCGAGCGGCTGCGGCTCACCTTCTCGCCTTGGGGGAGAAGGTGATCGCGCGCAGCGCGGCGGATGAGGGGTCGACCGAGCCTCGGAGGTCTGCGCGACCCCTCATCCGCCGCGCTTGCGCGCCACCTTCTCCCCCAAGGGGAGAAGGGGATGCGCCCGATCGTTTGAGTCCAATCGGCAAGGCGTCATGCCCCGCCCCCTGTTCGCCCGATCGCCTTGAAGGCTCGGGTCTGGTCGGTCAGGGCGCGTCTCGACCGGCAGGCGCTCCATCGAGGACGCGCCGTAGAAGCCGTGGATGTGCTTGGTGTTGCTGCAGCATGAATTCGGCGTCGGCCGGCTGCGGCGACCGGGCCGCCATGGACCAGGATCAGGGCGTCGGGCTTGATCGCGAGTGCCGCTTCGGCCCAGGCGTCGGCAAGCGCCGGGCAGTCGTCGAGCTTCAGCGCCGTCTGCGCGCCGATGCTGCCGCCCGTGGTCAGGCCGAAGTGGCAGACGATGATGTCGGCGCCGGCCTCCGCCATCATGCGCGCCTCGTCGGCATTGAACACGTAAGGCGTTGTCAGCAGGTCGAGCGCCCGCGCCTTGCGGATCATCTCGACTTCCAGCCGGTAGGACATGCCGGTTTCTTCGAGATTGGCCCGGAAGGTGCCGTCGATGAGGCCGACGGTCGGGAAATTCTGCACGCCCGAGAAGCCGAGCCGCTTCAGCTCGGGCAGGAACACGTCCATGTCGCGGAAGGGGTCGGTTCCGTTGACGCCGGCCAGCACCGGCGTGTGCTTCACGACGGGCAGCACCTCGCGCGCCATGTCGACCACGATGGCATTGGCGTCGCCATAGGCCAGCACGCCCGCGAGCGAGCCGCGCCCGGCCATGCGGTAGCGGCCGGAATTGTAGATGACGATGAGGTCGATGCCGCCGGCCTCCTCGCATTTGGCCGACAGCCCGGTGCCGGCGCCGCCGCCCACGATCGGCTCGCCGCGCGCCGCCATGGCGCGGAATTGTTCGAGGATCTGCTGGCGCGGGATGGCGGGCATGTCAGCGCGATCCCGTGGCGCATTCCCTTCTCCCCCTGCGGGAGAGGTGTCACGGCGAAGCCATGACGGAGGGGGTGGGGCCGAGCCCGCCCGCAGCGCACCCCTCATCCGCCCTTCGGGCCGGACCTTCTCCCTGCGAGGGGAGAAGGAGACGCGCCCAGCGCGAGAAGGTGCCAGCTGTAGAGCTCATCATCGCGCCCCCTGCCGCCGCTGCGCGCGCGGCTTGGCGTTGATGGCGTGATAGGCGGCGAGCACCTCGGCCACGAAGGCGGGATCGTTGATGGCGTGGGCCGAGCGGATGAGCTGGCGGTTGGCCGTGACCCGAACCGTCCTCTCGAGCGCGTCGAACAGGGCCGCGTCGGCGGCCGGGATCGTAGAAGGGCTCGCCGGGCCGGTCGATCAGCGACACGCCGCCGAGCGGCAGCAGGAAGCGCACCGGCCCTTCCATCTGGTTCAGCCTGTCGCCGATCCAGCGGCCCATGGCGGCATTCTCCTCCGCCGTCGTGCGCATCAGCGTGACCTGCGGATTGTGCTCGTAGAGGAGCCGGCCGCGGTAGCGCTCGGGCACGCGTGTCGCGCGCGCCGAAATTCACCATGTCGAGCGCCCCGACCGATCCGACATAGGGGATGCGCTGGCGGATGATCGCGCCGAACCGGTCCTGCGTCGCCGGGAACACGCCGCCGAACAGCAGGTCGCAGACCTCCGTCGTGGTGATGTCGATCACGCGAGCGGATCAGGCCGCCATCGACGAGCTTCTCCATCGACTCGCCGCCGATGCCGGTGGCGTGGAACACGAGGCAGTCGGCCTCGGGCTCCAGCGCCTTGGCGATGGCCTGCACGCAGGGCGTCGTGACGCCGAACATGGTGATGCCGACGGCAGGCTTGTCGGTGCGCTCGGCCTCCGGGCCGCGGCCTCCTTGCGGCCCTTGACCATGCCGGCGAGCGCGTTGGCGCCGTTGGCCAGCACCGTGCGGGTGATGGCGTTGAGGCCCTGCACGTCGGCGACCGCGTGCATCATCAGGATGTCGCTCGGCGCCCACATAGGCGCGCACGTCGCCCGACGCGACCGTGGAGATCATCACCTTGGGCACGCCGACCGGCAGCGCCCGCATGGCGGGCGCGATCATGGCCGTGTTGCCGGAGCCGCCCGCGCCGATGATGCCGCCGATCCGCTGCCGGCGCGACCCAGGCCTCGAAGGCCTGCGTCATGCCGGCGATCGACTGGCCGCGATCGCCGGTGAAGACGCCGCTCGGCCCGCGGGGATGAAAGGCGGCGATCTGGTGGGCCGGAATGTCGGCACCCGAATGCGCGCCGGAGGTCGACAGGTCGGCGAGGCGCACCGGCAGGCCCTGCGCCTTGAGGAGATCGCGCAGGAAGCGAAGCTCCGGCCCCTTGGTGTCGAGCGTGCCGGCCACGATCACGATCGGCCTCGCCGGACGCGACGGCGGGCCGCAGGTCGGTCGCCTCGGCCGGCAGGCCGGACAGGTCCGAGATCGTGCGCGCCGCCTGCTCGATGACCCGCACCGGCACGGGCTGCGACCAGCGGGTCGGCGGGACGGGGTTGGACAGGTAGACCTTGCGCGGGCCGATCGACGGCGCCGGCGCTGCTCGGACGGGCTCGCCTCCGGCGCGGGGGTCTCGTCATGGGCGTGGCGGCCGACGCCGAGCAGGCGCTGCTGCAACTCGCGGTCGGCCGCGAGTTCGGCCGCGTCGGCCTCGCGGTTGATGCGGCCGTTGACCATGATGGCGACCCGGTCCGCCACGGCGGTCGCGACGCCGATGTTCTGCTCGATCACGAGGACGTCGATGTCGCCCTCCTCGCCGAGCCGCGTCAGCATCTGCTCGACCTGGGTGACGATCACGGGCGCGAGACCCTCGGTCGGCTCGTCCATCACGAGCAGGCGCGGGTTGAGCAGCAGCGCGCGGGAGATGGCGAGCATCTGCTGTTCGCCGCCCGAGAGCTGGGCGCCGCCGTTGCGACTTGCGCTCCGCCAGGCGCGGGAAGGTCGAATAGATGCGGTCGACCGACCAGGCGCCGCCCTTGGTCTCGACCAGCCTGCAGATGCTCGTCGACGGTGAGCGATCGCCACAGCCGCCGCCCCTGCGGCACATAGCCGACGCCGAGCCGGGCGATCTCGGCCGGCGCCATGCCGCGCAGCTCGCGGCCGGCGAAGCGGATCGAGCCGCCCGAGGCCGGCACGAGGCCCATGATGGCCTTGCACAGCGTGGTCTTGCCCATGCCGTTGCGGCCGACGACGGAGAGCACGCCGCTTGGTCAGGGAGAGGTCGACGCCCTGCACGGCATGCGACGCGCCGTAGTGGACGTGGAGGTTTCGGATTTCGAGGACGGGGCGCTCTTTCCCGTGCGGGAGGTGTCCGCCGGCGCGGGAGACGGTCGCGGCATCTGCCCTGCAGGCGCGACCCTCATCCGCCGCTTCGCGGGACCTTCTCCCGCAAGGGGAGAAGGGGAGCGGCCCGGCAGGCGAGTCGAAGCGGCGGTCACTCATGGCCGCCTCCGAGATAGAGTTCCTGCACCTCGGGATCGTTCTCGATCTCCTCCGGCAGCGCCTTCCTTGAAGATGCGGCCGTTGTGCATCATCGTCACGCGCTCGGCGACGCGCAGCGCGACATCCATGTCGTGCTCGATGATGATGAAGCCCATGTGGCCGGGCAGGTTCATCAGGATCTCGACGAGCTCGCGCCGCTCGGTCGGCGAGAGGCCCGCGGCCGGCTCGTCGAACAGCACGAAGCGCGGCGCGCCGGCCAGCGCCAGGGCGATCTCGAGCTGCCGCTGCTGGCCGTAGGACAGCTCGGCCACCTTGGTGTGCCTTGCACGTCGGTGAGATGCACGGCCTCGGTCAGCCGCTCGGCCGTTGCCATCAGGGCGTCGTCGCGGCGCGGGCGGATGAACGAGAAGCGGTTGCGCGACACGCCGCAGCAGGCCAGATAGACGTTGTCGAGCACCGACAGGCCGGTGAACAGCAGCGAGATCTGGTAGGTGCGGCGCAGCCCGCGCCGGATGCGCTCGTGGGCCGGAAAGCGCGTCACGTCCTCGCCGAACAGGCGGATGGTGCCCGATGGTCGGCAGGAAATCGCCGGTGATGCAGTTGAACAGCGTGGTCTTGCCGGCGCCGTTCGAGCCGAGCACCGCCCGCCGCTCGCCAGGCCGGATCGACAGCGTGATGTCGGTCAGCGCCGCGAGCGCGCCGAACAGCTTGGTGACGCCGCGCAGTTCGAGCGCGTTGGCGGTGCCGGCCGACGACAGCCGCTCGGCGACGCTGCGATCTACGACGGCGCTCATCGGCGCGCCTCCGTCTTCGAGCAGCGCGTCGCGGCCGCTGCGGGCGCGGAGCCGCGTCCAGATGCCCAGAATGCCGTCGGGCGAGAGCAGCACGACGATGAGGAAGCCGAGCCCGATCAGCAGTTGATAGCGCTCGCCCGGCAGCCCGACGGACGACCAGGGCGTCGAGCGCGAAGGTGCGCAGCACGACATAGATCAGCGCCCCGATGAAGGCGCCGATCGGGTGGCCGATGCCGCCCACCACCGCGATGATCAGGATGTCGATCGCCGGGCCGACCGCGACCGTTCCGGGCGAAACCTGGCCGTTGAGCCAGACCAGCAGCACGCCCGCCGACCGCCGCGATCAGGCTCGCGAAGGCATAGGCCGCGACGCGGTGGGCCGTGACGTTGAAGCCCAGCGCCGCCATGCGGCGCGGGTTGTCGCGCACGCCCTGCAGGGCCAGCCCGAAGGGCGCGCGGGACATGTAGAGCACGGCGAAAAAGGCGAGCCGCGGCCCAGAACAGGACGAAGTAGTAAAAGGCGATCGGGTCGCGCCAATCGACGCCGAAGACGATCGGCGGCGCGACCTTGTTGAAGCCGGTGAAGCCGTTGAAGACGACGTAGTTCTGCTGGGTGAAGTAGAAGAACGCGGCCGCCACCGCGAGCGTGATCATGATGGTGTAGATGCCGGCCGTGCGCACCGCGAGCGCGCCGACGACCGTGCCGAACAGCGACCGCGATGAACAGCGCCACCGGTTCGGCCAGCCACCAGGGCCAGTTCAGGCTGATCGTCGTGATGCCGCTCGACGCCGAAGATCGCCGCTGAGATAGGCCGCGAGCCCGGCGACCGTCATCTGCACGAGGCTGACCATGCCGCCGTAGCCGGCGAGGAACATCAGGCTCAGCGCGATCATGCCGAGGATCATCGCCCAGCCGAGGATCTGCAGCAGCACGAAGTTCGAGCAGAAGGCCGGCGCGAGGAGGAGCAGGGCGCCGACGATCCAATAGGCGGCCGGCACGTCGTCGAGCGCCGTGCGTCGGGCGTCGTGCGTGACAGCGGCCTCGGCGGGGCGACGTGCGGTCACGCGACCGGTCCTCGACCGGACCGGCGCGCGTCTCGCGGAAGGGCGGCGCGAGGGCGACCGTCATGCCCGCGCGCTCGCGACGAGGCCCTGCGGCCGGAAGGCCAGGACCACGACCATGATCAGGAAGGTGAGCACCACCGCGTAGGTCGGGAAAGTAGACCGAGCCGAACTGCTCGGAGAGGCCGATGATCAGGGCGCCGAGCGCGGCGCCCGGGATCGAGCCCATGCCGCCGACGATCACCACGACCAGGGAGGCCAGCAGGAAACGGGTGTCCTCGCCCGGCGCGATCGACTGGAACGTGCCGCCCACCACGCCGGCGATGCCCGCGAGCCCGGCCCCGAAGGCGAACACCAGGATGAAGACGCGCTGGATGCGCACGCCCGTCGCCGACAGCATGTCGCGGTCATCGACGCCGGCGCGGATCAGCATGCCGATCCGGGTCTTGTTGAGCGCCAGCCACATGCGCGACGCCGAGCACCACGGAGGCCGCGAAGATCACGAGCCGCACGACCGGATAGGTGAGATAGACCGCCTCGCCGTTGCTCTTCACGGCCGTGATCAGCGGCATCTTGATCGGGCCGGCCAGCCAGTCGGGCGTGAGGATCTGGTAGAAATCGCCGCCCCAGATCCACAGCATGAGGTCGGCGAGCACGATCGAGATGCCGATCGTCACCAGGGTCTGGCGCAGGTCCTGCCCCTCCATGCGCCGGAACACGAAGAACTGCAGCAGGACGCCGAGCAGCGCCGACGACGATGAAGGCGGCGACGAAGCTCAGCATCCAGTAGCCGGTCGCGACCGACACCTGGTAGCCGACATAGCCGCCGAGCATGTAGAGCGAGCCGTGCGCCAGATTGACGTTGCGCATCAGCCCGAAGATCAGCGTGAAGCCGCTGGCGACGAGGAAGTAGAGACCGCCCAGCGTGACGCCGTTGAGGAAGGCGTTGAGGAAGATCTTCTTGCTGCCGGCCCAGTCCTGCATCGCCTGGCGGCCAGGGCGCGAAGATCGGCCCAGACGAACGGCGGCCACGATCACGAAGATGATCAGGCGACCAGAGCGGATGGCGCGACGACGAAGGCTGTCATCGCGCGGCACGCTCCCGTGCGCGACCGCCAGCCTCAGGCGTGTCGTCCATGCGTGCAGCCGACGCTTGCATCGCCTGGCCGTCCATCCTTCCTCGACCGGCCTCTCCGGGCCTGTCGAGCAAGACTCTACGATGAGACCGCGAGCCGGTGCGTACCCGACAGTCTGCTCCCGTCATCGCCGACGCCGAAAGTTTCGCCACCGGGCTCGTTCAGTTCGAGCGGAAGCGACCCGCCGGTAATCGCTCGGGCGGCACGCCGACATTGGTCGTGAAGAAGCGGGTGAAACTCGCCTGCGAGGCAAAACCGAGATCGAGCCCGATCGCGGTGACCGGGTCGGTGGTTCGCGTCAGCCGGTCGATGGCCGACTCCATCCGCAGCGTGTTCAGATAGATGTTCGGCGTGATGCCGACATGCTGGCGGAACAGCTTGTAGAAGTGCGGGCGCGACAGGCCGGCGTCGCGGGCGATCGTGTCGATCGCGAGTTCGTCGCCGATCCGTTCCTGCATCAGCCGGATCGAGTTGCGGATGCGGAAATCGCGGTAGAGTGCGTCGGCGGTCGATCGGCGATCGCGCTCGGCGCCGCTGCTCCAGGTCTGCTCCTGGCAGGCGCAGGCGAGATCGAACAGATGCCGGTCGAAGCCGTTCGAGCCGTCCTCGCCGACCAGCTGGGCCACGACGCGTGTCGACCAGCCGATCGAGACCGCGGCGTCATCGTCGAGCGTCGGCCGGCCGAACTCGATGCCGGTGGCCCGCCCAGCTGTCGCCGCGGAACCAGTCGGGTCGGATGTAGAGGACGAGCGCCACCGTCCAATCGTCGAAATCGCCGGGCTCGAAACTGTGCGGCTGCCATGGATTGATGGCGAGCGCGTTCCGAAGTCGAGCGGCAGCGGCTCGCCCGAGACGGTGATGCAGCGCCGGCCGGCCGCGACATCCAGAAGGTCAGATGCCCTTCGCGATGCGCGTGCGTCAGGAAGGACGCGATTGAGCTTGTAGAGCGCGGCCCGCCCAAACGGACCATGGCGGACGGCAAGAGCGGTACTCATAAACCCCCTCCTTCGAGGAGCGGGGCCATTCCAACCGGCCCGATCGCATATCGATCGGTGAGCCTAAGTCCCGCTTCTCTGCCGGACGCGCGTGCCGAAGCGGGCACGTCCGGGCGTTCCCATCGCCGCCCGCATCTTTGTCGGTGTCGGCGCGGGAATAGAAGGCCCAATCCGAAAGGGGTCAAGAGCGCAAGCCCGCCGAGCGCGCAAGGCGCATTGACGCGGGGCTCCGGGACCGGAGGTCGACAATGCTCGCCGCCGCAGGATCGGCTCGCATCCTCTCACCAACTTCGAGGCTGAGGGCGCCGCCAGGACCGCTGTGGCGACTGGGACTTCTGCGCAAGCGCTGGGACCTGCGCCTCGGACCTCAAGGCTTGACCTGTGGCCCGCAGACCTGGTCCGCGAAACAGGCCATCAAGGCGGTATCGAAGCTGGTCGAACGTGCGCCTGTAATCGCGATGTTTGGGAAGCCGTTGGAGCGGAGGAAAAGCTGAAGTCTCAGGATCTGCTTCTGCCCTCCGTTGTCGATCAACGTTGTGATGTCCCGCCCGGCTTCCGCTGTATGGTTCAGCTTTGCATTGAGCCGCGCACGAGCCAGCCTGGCGTCCTGGAACTGTGGCACGGCCATCGCGATCCGCGCATTGGGACCGTCGAGAATGGCCGAATAGGCCGCAACGGCTCCGACATCGTCTCCAAGTCCTTCACGAGCTTTTGCGCGCAACAGAATGGCCTGCGTGTTGCCGGGCTCAGCAGCAATCACGGCATCGGCGTCGAGCGCGGCCGTGGTGAAGTCGCCGCGCGACAGCTGAAGTCCAGCGCGCATGAGCCGCGCGCGAATGTCGTTGGGGCTGATCGCGATGTTTTCGGTCAGGTCGGTGAAGGCCCGGGTTGCATCGTGCAGGCGGACATAAACGCCCGAGCGAATGAAGAGGGCATCGATATCGTCTGGCTTCGAGTTTCAGAGCCCGATCAAGATCGGTCAGCGCCTGGCGACACTCGCACTCAGTGAACGCCATCCCACCCCGGGTCGCGAGAAGGTCGGGATCATTCGGAGCGACCCTGAGGCCGTGGTCGATATCGACTTGCGCGGCCTCGGCTTGGCCTTCGGTCAACGCCAGCCGGCCCCGCAAGGTGAGCGCTTCGATGTCGTCGGGGGCCAGTCGCAGGGCTTCACCAAGAGCCGCGCTGGCATCCGTGACGAGCACGAGGTCAAGCAGGGCACGCGCGCGGGCGACATGAGCCCGGACCTGCTGAGCCGGCGACAACATCGTATCGACGGGCGGCGGCGCGCAGGTCTTTGCGAGACCGGGACAGGAGGCACCCCCGAACATACGGAGGACCCCGGCCGTGCCAAGGTCGGACGCGCTGGCAGTGCCGGCCCAGGCGAGGGCCAGCAGCAACAGCAGACCTGTAAGCCGCCCGTTCAATTGCAGTCCTTGTCGATCATGCAGGCCCGCAGCGAAGCCCTGAACGCGTCATCAATGGGTGAGGGCACGTTGGCTTCAGTCCAATAGCCGGCCTTCGACATGGCGGCCGCCACTTGCGTTTTCACGTCCCGGTTCATGCAGATCGCCAATTCGACGGACTTGGCCGCTTCGTCGACTCGACCGAGATTGCGAAGGGCGGAGGCCCGAAGGCGGAGATCATAGGCCTGCCGCCAGCGTCATTCGGCGTCGCGTCATGCAGGGCGACGGCCTGATCGAAAGCGGCAAGCGCGTCGGCGTCCCGCTTCAAACCCAGCAGCGCCATACCGCGGTCGTAGTTCGCGTCGGCGTCAGCAGGATCGAGCTGTATGGCCTCATCCAGATCTTTTGAGGCTTCGGCGTAGCGATTGAGCCGGATCGAGTGTTCGGCTCGCGTCACAAGAGTCTCCGGCGACCGGTGCGCTGCGAGCGCTGCGTCGTAGTCCTTGTCCGCGGCAGCTTGGTCGCCGATCTGCTCGAAGAGGTCTGCGCGCGTGTTGAGCGCGACGATATGGATGCTCGTTGGTTTGCCACGGGCATTCGTGGAGCCGAAGCGATCCACGATGGCCGGCGGAATGTCGACCATCGCCGTTGCATCCGCGATCGCCGCACTGAATTCGTGCCGAGCGGCGTGAAGGCGGCTGCGGGCGAGCAATGTGTAGGGTTCGGCGGGATCGGTGGTCAGAGCACGCGTATAAAGCCGCATCGCCTCGTCCAGGTCGCCGGCGCGCTCGTAAGATGCGGCCGACGTCGCGGTTCGCCCTGGCGTTCCCTGGATCGATGCTCAGGGCGCGCGTCAGGTCGGCCCAGGCCGCCTCGCCGTGGCCGAGATTGCGCTCAACCGTGGCGCGCGTGACATAGATGTCGCTCCGCATGGGGGCGAGCTTGATAGCAACGTCGAGATCCTGAGCGGCAAGTTCGAGCTTTTCGGTCCGCCCGTAGCCCGTGGCTCGTGCGTTGAAAGCCTCGGCCCGTTTGTCGGCGGGCAGCATCTGGTCGCCGACAAGTTTCGAACAGGGTTCGATCACGGATGCCGGATCGACCTTTGCCTGCTCGACGGTGCAGGGCGCGTCATCGGCCCACGCACATCCTAAGCTCAGCCGAACCGCAACAACGGCCGGCAGTATCAACCACAATGGCATGCGCACCGGCCTGCTCCCTGTCAGGAACGCCGTCGCATGATGCCAGCAGGCCTCTGATGATGCGTCGGATTTGGCCGGCAGCGTTAACGGCCCACAACCATAGCGCGATTCCCGAGCCGTCTATTCGGCGTGGCTCGCCTTGATGAAGGCGAGGCGCATCATGTTGGTCGCGCCGGGCGAGCCGAAGGGAACGCCGGCGACGATGATGATCCGGTCGTCGGTTCCCGCGAAGCCCTCGGAGAAGCAGGTCGTGCAGGCCCGCTCCGCCATGTCGTCGACGTCGCGCGCATCGTCGGTGACGACGGGGTGAATGCCCCAGACCAGGGCCAGCCGACGGGCGGCGTCGACATTGGGCGTCAGCGCCAAAATCGGCATGCGTGGCCGCTCGCGGGCGATGCGCAAGCCCGTCGAGCCCGATGCGGTCCAGGCGACGACGGCCTTCAGGTCCAGCGTTTCGGCGGAGGTTCGCGTCGCGAACGCGATCGCGTCGGCGCCGGTCGGCTCCGGATCGGGGCGCTGCGCCGCGATGATCGCCGGATAGAGCGGGTCGCGTTCGACCTCCTCGGCGATGCGGTTCATGGTCGAGACCGCCTCGATCGGGATACTGGCCCGAGGCGCTCTCGGCCGAGAGCATCACGGCGTCGGCGCCCTCGAATACGGCCGTCGCGACGTCCGACACCTCGGCGCGGGTCGGCACCGGCAGCGTGATCATCGACTCGAGCATCTGGGTCGCGACGACGACCGGCTTGCCGAACCGGCGCGCTAGGCGGGTGATCCGCTTCTGCAGGCCCGGCACTTTCTCGAGCGGCATCTCGACGCCGAGATCGCCGCGCGCCACCATCAGGGCGTCCGAGATCTCGACGATCTCGTCGAGGCGGGTGATCGCCTGCGGCTTCTCGATCTTGGCCAGCACCAGGGCGCGGCCGCGGGCGATCTTCTTCACCTCGGCGACATCGTCGGCGCGCTGCACGAAGGAGACGGCGATCCAGTCGACGCCCTCGTTCAGCGCCGCGTCGAGATCGGAGCGGTCCTTGGCCGTCATGGCCGAGGTCGGCGATCTCGGTGTCGGGCAGGCTGACGCCCTTCTTGTTCGAGATCTTGCCGGCGACGTCGACGATGGCGACGGCCTGCGTCTCGCGTCGCTTCCTGGATGTGCAGCTTGCATCTTGCCGTCGTCGATCAGCACCGTGTGGCCGGGCCGCAGCGCGCGCAGGATCTCCGGGATGCGGCAGCTGCACCCGGTCGACCGTCGCCCGGCGTGGGGTCGCTGTCGAGGACGAAACGGCGCGCCCTTGGCGAGTTCGGCCGAGCCTTCGGCGAAGGTGCCGACGCGCAGCTTCGGGCCCTGCAGGTCGACCAGGATGCCGATCGGCCGGCCGAACTCCTCCTCGAGCGAGCGGATCATGCGGATGCGCTCGCGCATGGCGTCATGGCTGGCGTGGCTCATGTTGATGCGGAACACATCGGCGCCGGCCTCGAACAGCTTGACCAGCATCTCCCGGTCCTGGGACGCGGGGCCGAGGGTGGCGAGGATCTTCACGCGCCGGTGCCGTCTCATCGTCTCTTCCCTTGTTGTTGCCGGACGAGATCGTCTGCGAGGCGGCTGCGTGGCTCTCGATCGTCACTGGCCCGTCCCGGGCTTGGCCGGATCGGTCAGCTGCACCGTCCAGTTCTTGGCGTCCTTGCCGGTGTCGATCTCGAAGAAACCCGTCCGGTCATAGCCGCGGACGAAGCAGTCCTGCCGGCCGTCGATGCGGAATTCGCGGTCGCGCGTGCACATGAAGGCCTTGCCCTTCCACTCGCCGCCGCTCTCGTCCATGCCGTAGACGTAATAGTATTGCGCCGCGAGCGGCCCGCGCAGCAGCGTCTCGCAAGCGCTTGCCTTGAGGTTCCACCAGCCTTCCGACACCCAGCTCTGCCCGTCCGTATAGGCGAGCGCGATGCTGATCCGGCTCGCGGTGTTGTTGCACAGGCGAAAGTCGGCCCGTGCCGCGGTCGTCCCGGCAAGCGCGCTGGCGACGAGAGCGATGAGCGTGCGGATCATGGCGGGTTCTCTAGGGCACACGCAGGCTCTTGGCCACGGGAGCGGGGCAGGAAAATGACGCGCTTGCGATCATTTGCTCGCAGCGTGATCTTTTTCCCGCGGACGCGCCACCACGATGCCGGCCACGATCAGCGCCGCGCCACCGCCTGCATGACCGAAATCGGCTCGCCCAGCGCGCCCCAGGCGACGAGCGCCGCGATGATGGCCTCAAGGAAGATGACGAGCGAAGAAAAGACCGCAGGAAGACGCCGAGCGCAACCGAGAGGAGACCCTGCCCGCCCGTGTGGCTGACGACCGCGAGGCTGACGAGCGCTCCCCAGCCCTGCATCGTCATCGGCATGATCTGGTGCTCGAACACAAGCGCCACGGCGGCCAGCAGCGCCGAGGCGACCACCGTCATCTCGAAGGTCACGCGCGCCGCGCTGGCGCTTCACCCGAGCGGCGCGGACCGCCAGAAAATAAAGGCCGAAGCAGATGCCGGTCGCAACGCCGTAGAGGTCGCCGATCACGTGATCCGGCGCGGCGCTGACGCTTTGCGATACGAGAGCCGCACCGCCGAGCAGGCAGAGCGCGAGCCCTGCCAGAACGGCTCGGCCGACACGCTCGCCGAGCAGCAGCCAGCCGAACATGACAACCCAGAGCGGCGCCAGGGTGGCGAAGAAGGTCGCGTTCGCGACGGTGGTGCGCACGATGGCGAGGTGCCAGAAGAACAGGTCGCCGCGAAGGCCAGGCCGGAATACAGGATCGGCCGCGAGAAGGCGCCGCGTCGCGCCGCCGCCGACGTTGCCCGCTCGGCGACGCGCATCCACGCCCAGAGGATCGGCAGGGCCGAGCGCGTCCGCCAGAGCAGCCGATGTGAAGGGTCCGACTTCGGCGAGCCGGACGAGGGTCGGCGACACACCCATCGCGGCGGCGCCAAGCACAAGGGCCACCATGGCCGGGGCTTGAGCGAGTGGTCGGGCTGCGGACCGAAGCGGGTGCGGTGCTGGTGGTCAAGACGATTTGGGCCGGGCGGCGGGGAAGAGCCCCGCGACGGCGTGCAGGTGCTATGGCACTTTGCCGGCGAGGTCACTACCCTCGCGCCGTGCCTGCTGACCCCATGTCCCTAAAGGTTCTGGCGAACCGGACTGCGAAGCCCCCTTCGTGCTGGTGCCCGGGCGTCTCGACGCGGCGTGCTGCTGCTCTGCGATCACGCCTCGAATGCGCTGCCGCGCCGTACGGGCGGCTTGGGCCTCGGCGGACGCCGAATTCGAGCGCCATATCGCCTATGACATCGGCGCCGCGGCCGCGACCCGGGCCATGGCGCCGTTACTGCGCGCCCCGGCGCTGCTGACCACCTATTCGCGGCTGCTGATCGACCCCAACCGCGGCGCCGACGATCCGACGCTGGTCATGCGCGTGTCCGACGGCGCGATCGTCCCCGGCAATGCGCGGATCGGCACCGACGAGGTCGGCCACCGGATCGATCGGTTCTGGCGTCCCTACCGCGACGAGGATCGACGCGACCCTCGATGCGATGCTGGCCACCGGCGTCGTCCCTGCCGTGGTGTCGATGCATTCCTTCACGCCGTCGATGAAGGGCCTCGCGCGGCCCTGGCACGTCGGCCTGCTGTGGGACGACGACCCCCGGCTCGCTGCGCCGCTGCTCACGCGCCCTCGCGACGCGAGCCCGACCTCCAGCCTGCCGCGCAACTGATCGGCGACAACGAGCCCTATGATGGCGCCCTGCCCGGCGACACGATGGACACCCATGCGACCCGGCGCGGGCTCGCCAACGTGCTGGTCGAGGTGCGGCAGGATCTGATCGGCGACGACGCCAACGCGGCGGCCTGGGGCGTCCGGCTTGCGCGCCTCCTCGCGCCCATTCTCGAGAGGCCCGACCTGCACGAGGTGCGGCAACACCCGAGCCGGGCGGGCCGAAAGGCGCGCCGTTTGACGGAGACTGGGATAAGGGCCGGCGCCCCTACGCGTCGCCCCGCACCGCCGCATTGTCGCGCAGACGCTGCGCATAGACGTTGATCACCAGCGCCGCGAGCAGGATCAGGCCGCGGATCAGGATCTTGAGGAACGAGTCGATCTGCACGTGATCGAGCCCGTTGTTCAGCACGCCGAGCACGCAGAGGCCCACGATGGTGTTGCCGATGGAGCCGCGGCCGCCGAACAGGCTGGTGCCGCCCACCACGACGGCGGCGATCGAATCGAGCAGGTAGGTGTCGAACTCGTTCTGCTGGGCCGAGCCGAAATGCGCCACGCCCGCCATGCCGGCGACGCCCGAGCAGACCGCGGAAATCACCAGCACGGCGCCCGAGGATCACCTTGGTGTTGACGCCGGAATATTCGGCCGCCTCGCGGTTGCCGCCCGACCATGTACACGTAGCGGCCGAAGCGCGTGTAGGTCAGCACGATGTGGCCGACGAGGAGGAAGATCGCCAGCAGCACGACGATCCAGGGCAGGCCATGGATAGTTGCCGGCGCCGACGGTCGAGACGAAGTCCGGCACCGCATAGGCGATCTGGCCGCGCACCAGCATGGCCGACACGCCGGCCGCGATCTGCATCATGGCCAGCGTCATGATGAAGGACGGGATGCCGATGACGGTCAGGCCGAGCGCGTTGACGATGCCGAGAATGCCCGCGCCGATCAGCGCCAGGATGATCGCGGCCCAGCCCGGCAGGGGGATGTTGGCGATCGAGACATAGGCTTCCTGCGAGGTGAAGTAGGCGACCGCGATGCCGGTGGCGTTGGCGATGGCCGCGACCGACAGGTCGATCTCGCCGCAGAGGATCACGAAGGTCAGGCCCACCGCCATGATGCCCGTCACCGAGATCTGGGTCAGGATGTTGGCGAGGTTGTCCGAGCGTCGCGAAGGAGGGGCTCGCGAAGGAGAAGAAGATGACCAGCGCGAGCAGCGTCGCGAAGGGCGCGACGTTGCGCATCTGGCTGCGCAGCCATGCGCCGACCCCCGGGCGCGGCACGGCCGTGACGTTCTGAGCCGGCATTGTCATCGGTCTCTTCCTGAAGATGAGCGGACGGCGAGGCCGTGACACGGATGGCTTTCACAGCCAGACGGTTCTGTGATCTTCGCAGGGCTACTCCACCCCTGTCCCTCCCCTTCCAGGGGAGGGTACCGCCCGAAGGGCGGGGGTGGGCTGGGACAGCTGCAGGGCCACCCCCTCCGTCACGGCTTCGCCGTGCCACCTCCCCCTGCAAGGGGGAGGAGTGAGCGTCGGGACGGTCTCGAACCGTGCGTCGCCTGAAATCGGCGGTCGCGAAGAAGCCGTTTCAACTCGGATGGGCGTCCTAGGCGGCTTCAAGCAAGCGGTCCTTGCTGATGGAACCCTCGGCGAACTCGCGGGCGATGGCGCCCTTCTTCATCACGAGGATGCGGTCGGCGAGCGAGAGCACCGTCTCGGGCTCGGTCGATACCACCACGATGGCGAGGCCCTGGTCGCGCAGGCCGCGGACGATGCGCACCACGTCGTCCTTGGCGCCCACGTCCATGCCGCGCGTCGGCTCGCTCAGCACCAGCACCTTCGGCGGATAGGTCAGCCACTTGGCGAGGGCGACCTTCTGCTGGTTGCCGCCGGACAGGGCGCCGAGCAGCGCATCGGCATTCGGGCGGCCGGATGTTGAGCGCCGCGACCTGCGCCTTGGCCAGATCGCGCTCCCGCGCCGGCTTCAGCCAGAGCTGGGAGATGCGCTCGAGGATCGAAATCGAGGCGTTCTTGTAGACCGGTTCGTGGTGGAACAGCATCGAGCGCCGGCTTTCGGGCACGAACGCCACGCCGGCGTTCTTCGCCGCTGCCGTGTTGAGCAAACCGGCGCGGCGCACCCTCGACCATCAGCGTGCCGGCATCGGGCGCGATCTTGCCGAACAGCGTCCGAGCAAGCTCGATCTGACCGCAGCCCATGAAGCCGTAGATCCCGAGGATCTCGCCGGCCCGGATGTCGAAGGACAGGTCGCGGAACGACCGGTTGGCGGTGAGGTTGCGCGCCGCCATCACCACCGGCGCCTGGGGCTTGGCGGCGAGCGGAATGGCGCCGGTGTAGCTCTCCTCCAGCTCGTCGTGACCCTTGCCGATCATCTGTTCGATGACCCAGCGCTTGTCGATCTGCGCCACGGCCGACGTCGGCCACCTTGCGGCCGTTGCGGAAGACCGTCACGGCATCGGAGATGCGCAGAATGTCGTCGAGAAAATGCGAGATGAAGATGACGCTGCGGCCGCTGGCCTTGACGCTGCGGAGCACGCCGAACAGCTGTTCCACCTCGGGCGGCGACAGGGCCGAGGTCGGCTCGTCGAGGATGATGATGCGGGCGCCGGAAAACAGCACCCGGGCAAGCTCGATCAGTTGCTGCAGGCCGATCGGCAAGGCGCCGATGCGGGTGCGCGGGTCGACGTCGAGCCCGAGTTGCTGCAGTTGCTCGCCGCGCCTCCTTCGACCATGGCGCGCCATTGCACCACGCCGAGCGCGCCGATCGGCTGCTTGCCGAGGAACACGTTCTCGGCGACGCGACAGGTCCGGCACGATGCTGAGTTCCTGGTGCACCATGCCGATGCCGGCCGCGAGCGCGTCGCGCGCCGAGCGGAAGTTCACCTCCCGCCCGTCGATGGCCATGCGGCCGCCATAGCCGGAATGGACGCCCGCGATGATCTTCATCAGCGTGCTCTTGCCGGCGCCGTTCTCGCCGACAAGGCCGTGGATCTCGCCGGCCTGCAGGGCGAAATCCACCCCCTTCAGCGCCTGCACGCCGCCGAAGCTCTTGGTGATGCCGGTCATTTCGAGAAGGGGTGGAGCGGCGTCGGGCATGCCATGGCATTGCGTCTGTCGCTGCGGCGTCGATGCCCGGCGATGTCCCGGGCATGACGGTCGCGGCTTCGGGGCTCGCATGGATGGCCGGGTCCGAGCCCGGCCATGACGATCGTGCGGTTAGACGATCAAAGCAGGAAGTGGTCTTCCATCCACAGCATGCCGGGCGCATTGGCCTTGGTAACCACGGGGCCGTCCGTGACGATGTTCTTCGGGATGCCGCCTTCGCCGGTCTTCTCGCCGCTGGTCACCGCTGCCACGCCCGCCACGATCGCGCCGCCATGGATACGGCAGGACGGGTTGCGCACCGTGGCGGTCATCCGGCCGTCGAGCACGGCGGCAAGCGCCGGAGGCATGGCATCGCAACCGCCGATCTTGATGTCGGTCCGGTTGTGCGCCTTCATGACGTTGTAGGCGGCGAGCGCCATGTCGTCGTTGTGGAAATAGGCCGCGTCGATCTGCGGGTATTTGCTGAGGTAGGTCTCCCAGATGCGGGCGGTCTTCGACACGTCCCAGTCGGCCGGCTGGGTGTCGAGCACCTTGATGTCCGGATAGTTCTTGACGACGCTCTCGAAGCCGCGGGCCCGGCCTTGCGCGCCGGTGTGGCCGAGCGCGCCCTGGGTCATGATGATGTTGCCCTTGCCGCCGATCGCGCTGCAGAGCGCCTGCGTCACGCCGGCGCCCATCAGTTCGTTGTCGGGAGCCAGGAAGGCGTGGACGTTGATCTTGTCGAGCGGCGCGATCAGCGTGTCCATGTCGATCACCGGGATTCCGGCGTCGATCATCTTCTGGACCGGCTGGGTCAGCGTGCCGATGCCGAAGGCCTGGATGGCGACGAAATCCCACTTCTGGGACGCCATGTTGTCGATCGCGGCGCGCTGCTTCACGGCATCGAGCTCGCCGTCGAACCAGGTCACCTCGACGTTGAAAAGGGAGCCCCAATATTCCGCTGCCTGCTTGCCCTGGGCGCACCAGGTGGCCTGCAGACCGGCGTTGGAGAAGGCGGCCTTCAGCGGCTTCTCGGAGCGGCCTGCGGCCTTGGCCATCTCGGCGGCCCTCGCCGGGTGCGATACCGAAGCCGCCCAGGAGTGCCGCAGCAGCGCCGGCCGATGCCGTCGCGGTGCGAATGAAATTGCGCCGCGTGTGCGGCGGCAGCTTGCCGTCAGTCATGCGTTTCCTCCTCGAAGCAGCAGCGCGTCTCGTAGATCGGACGTCGTCTGGCTTCCAAAGCCAACCGCAAATGCGGTCGACTTGATCTTAGAAGAGCGGCTAGCATGCTGGCAATGGCTTTGGCAAAGAATGGTCATACGATTGGGAGCGATTGAACCGTGGGTCCGACCGCGCGTTTCTCAGCCTTGAGAGGGAGAGCAGCATGGGTATCTTGGAAAATTCGATCGGCGCCATGTTCGGTCGCGGTCCAGGCGACAATGACGGCCCGAGTTTCGGCGGCGGCGCCCTATGCTCCGCTGGCGACGGCGCTGATCGGCCTGCTGGCCGCGAAAGCGATGACCGGCGGTTTCGGCAACCTCGGCGGCCTGTTCGGCGGCGGCCAGCCCGCGCCCCAGGCCCAACCCAGGGCGGCTATGGCCAGACCGCGCCGGAACCGCAGGGCGGTGGTGGCCTGCTCGGTGGGCTCGGCGGGTCTGCTGCACCAGTTCCAGCAGAACGGCATGGGCAACGTGGCGCAGTCCTGGGTCGGCCCGGGGCCGAACCAGCCCGCGAATCCAACGCAGGTCACGCAGGCGCTCGGTCCGGAGATCATCCAGCAGCTGGTTCAGAAAACCGGGATGAGCGAGCAGCAGATCCTGCAGCAGCTGTCGCAGGAATTGCCTGACGCTGGTCGACAAACTGACCCCGCAGGGACGCCTTCCGACCCACCAGGAGGCTTCGTCGTTTCTGAACGGCGGAAACCCGCTCAACCCGGGCTGAGCTCCAGAGTCCTTCGCCGGAAGTGGGTTGTCTAGCGTCGGAGGCTCGCCGAGAAGCCGGAAGCCTCCGACCGCGAGCTGAAGGTCTGGGCGAGCCTCAGTCCCAAGCCCGCCAGTCCGGCGGCGATCACCGTGAAGGCCATCGCCCAGGGCAGCAGATCCCACGCCAGCTGGCAGCCAGCAAAGTCGTCGAGAGATCCGGCGCCGCGCCAAATCACCGCCATGAGGTAGGTGTCGCAAACGAGGGCGCCACCGAGCACCAGTCCGGCCGCGAACGCGAAGGCAAAAGCGACAGCGCAAAAGTCGCCAGCATCCAGGAGTCGGCCCAGACGCCGGAGCGAACCAGGACTCGTTGCGCCGCTGCGCGCTCGCCGAAGCGGCGCTAGAAGCGATATCCACTGATCCGGTGCGAAGAAAAGGTTGCGGTTGTCATCACGGCGCTCATCGGCTTGCTGAACAAAGCCGATAAGCCCCGCGTGTTTCAAGGCCGTGCCGCAACCTTCAAAGGCGCATCCGACGTTCGGCCGGTCAGCCGTCCCGTCAGGCCTGTACGCCTTCCACGTACCAGTCGAGCTTGAGCAGGTCTTCGTCGGGAATGCTTGCGCCGTCCGCGACCTTGACCTGGCCCTTCTGATCCTTGATCGGCCCGGCGAAGGGATTGAAGCGTGCCCGCGATGATACCGGCCTTTACCTTGTCGGCAGCCGCGGCCGCTTCGGGCGTCACGCCCGGCCCGTAGGGGGCCATCTCGACGGTGCCGTCCTTCAGGCCCATCCACACGCTCTGCGTCTTCCAGCTGCCATCCATCACGGCCTTGATCCGCTCGATGTAGTAGGGTCCCCACTGGTCCATGATGGAGGTGACCTGGGCCTTCGGCCCGAAACTCTGCATGTTCGACGCTTGCCCGACAGCGAGCACGCCCCGCGCCTCGGCGGTCTGCACCACGGCCGGGCTGTCGGTGTGCTGGTTGAGGAAGTCCGCGCCCTGATCGATCAGCGACTTGGCGGCGTCCGCCTCCTTGCCCGGATCGAACCAGCTGTTGACCCAGATCACCTTGGTCTGGAAATTCGGGTTGATCTTGCGCGCGGCGAGCGTGAAGGCGTCGATGCCCATCACGACCTCGGGAATCGGCACGGAGCCGACATAGCCGGCGACGCCCTTCTTCGAGAGCAGCCCGGCGAGCGTGCCGGCGATGGCGCGGCCCTGGTAGAAGCGCGAGTTGTACTCGGCGAGGTTCGGCGCCGTCTTGTAGCCGGTCGCCTGCTCGAACTTCACCTTGGGGAATTGCTTTGCGACGCGCTCGGCCGGATTCATGAAGCCGAAGGAGGTGGTGAAGACGATATCGTTGGCGCCGGCGAGCTGGCGGATGACGCGTTCCGAATCCGGCCCCTCGGCGACCTTCTCGACGAAGGAGGTCTTGACCTTGTCGCCGAGCGCCGCCTCGACCGCCTTGCGGCCTTGGTCATGCTGATAGGACCAGCCGAAGTCACCGACCGGCCCGACATAGACCCAGGCGGCCCTCACCGGCCCAGCTGCGCGCGCCGCTGCCGAAGCCGCCCATCGTGGCGGCGGCCGCCGTTGCGGCCGTGCCCGCCAGGAACCGGCGGCGGGGAAGAAGCATCGTCATCGGCACATCCCTTGTTCAGCCGCCGCGGTCGCCGCGGCGGTCATTTCGGCTTGTCAAAGCACGGCGAACGGGCCCGGCCAAGCGCGGCTTTTCAGCAGCATCTGCCTAACTCGTAGGCCGGAACGGCTTGCCCAGGCAGGCGGGCGCCGCAAGCCGGCTGCGCATGGAGCCTGAGGAGATCAAGGTGAGAACCACAATGGTGGCGATGTAGGGCAGCATGGTGAGGAACTGCGTCGGGATCAGCACGAACCCGCTGCCCTGGGCGTAGAGCTGCAGCACAGTGACGCCGCCGAACAAATAGGCACCCGCCAGCGCGCGCCAGGGCCGCCAGGCCGCGAACACCACGAGGGCGAGGGCGATCCAGCCGCGCCCGGCCGTCATGCCTTCGACCCACATGGGCGTGTAGGCGAGGGACAGATACGCGCCACCGAGACCCGCCATCGCGCCGCCGAACAGCACCGCGTAATAGCGGATGCGGATCACGTCGTAGCCAATCGAATGAGCCGAGGAATCGGCCTCGCCGACCCCGCGCAGGATTAGGCCGGCGCGGGTGTGCGTCAGAAACCAGGCAACGGCCCAGGTCGCGGCGATCGAGAAGTACACGAGCGCGTCGTGATGGAACAGCAGCGGCCCGATCACGGGGATGGTGGAGAGTCCCGAAACCGATAATTTCGCCAGCGGCTCGATCGGGTGCCCGACGAATCCTGCACCGAGGAGCGCGCTGAGTCCGAGGCCGAAGAGCGTTAGCGCAAGCCCCGTCGCCACCTGGTTGCTGGCGAGGGTCAGCACGAGCACGCCGAACAGCGCCGCGAGGGCCGCCCCGGCGGCCGCGCCGGCCAAGATCGCGAGGGCGGAGCTGCCGGTCACGCTCATGGTGGCGAAAGCACAGATGGCGCCGACCAGCATCAAGCCTTCCAGGCCGAGATTGAGCACCCCTGCCCGCTCGACGACGAGTTCGCCCGTCGCGGCGAGCAGCAACGGCGTCGCCGCCGTGATGACGGAGACGAGCAGCGGGACGAGGATCGAAAAACTCATGCCGCCAGCTCGTTCGGCGCGACGGCTGGGTGGGGTGCCGGCTTGAGCAGCACGCGGTAGCGCACGAGGAAATCGGAGGCGAGCAGGAAGAACAGCAGCATCGCCTGGACGAGACCGGTCGCGGCATTGGGCAGGCCCATGTCGACCTGCGCGTTGTCGGCGCCGATGTAGGAGAGCGCCATGACCAAGCCGGCGAGCAGGATGCCCAAGCGGATGCAGCCGGCCGAGAAAGGCGACGATGATCGCCGTGAAACCGTAGCCGGGCGTGATCTTGGGGATGATCTGGCCGATCGGGCCGGCGACCTCGAACATGCCGGCGAGACCCGCGAGCCCTCCCGTCGCCAGCATGGTCATCCAGACCACGCGATTTTGGCTGAAGCCGGCATAGCGCGCGGCGGCCGGCGCCGACGCCGACGGTGCGGATCTCGAAGCCGAGGATCGAGCGGGACATGATGATCCAGGCGGCGATTGCGACGCCGAGCGAAACCAGGACGCCGGCATGGACCCGCGTGCCGTCGACCAGGATCGGCAGGATCGCGGAATCGGAGAACATCCGCGACTGCGGGAAGTTCATGCCCTCGGGGTCCTTCCATGGACCGAGCACCAGGTAGGACGAGGAACTGCTCGGCCACATAGGTGAGCATAAGGCTGACCAGAATTTCGCTTACGCCGAAGCGGGTCTTGAGGAAGGCCGGAATCGCGCGCCCAGACCATGCCGCCGAGAATGGCCGCCGCAGCCATGAGCGGCAGGATCCACCAGCCGTCCTGGCCGTAGAAGGCCAGGGCCACGCCGCCGCCCGCGATGGCGCCCATCATGAGCTGCCCCTCGGCGCCGATATTCCAGACATTGGCGCGAAAGCCGGCCGCGAGGCCGACGCCGATCATGACGAGCGGCGAGGCCTTCAGCGCCAGTTCCGACAGACCCTGCGACGTCGAGCAGCGGGCCGACGAAGAGGTCGTAGAGCGCGCGCACCGGGTCGTAGCGCATGATCGCGAAGAGGATGAACGGCCGCCAGCCACCGTGGCCAGGACGGAAAGCGGCGGCGTCAGCGTAGTTGCAGGGTCTTCGAGATCTGCCGGCGCGGTTCGACCTTAATGCGCATGAGCAACGTCCGGCTCGGACGCCGGGCGGGCCTGCACAGGCGTCTCGCCCCCGTGCATGCCGCCCATCAGCAGGCCGAGTTGCTCGAGCGACACGCCGGCCGTGGGCATCGCGTTCGACAGCACGCCGACATTGATCACCGCGAGCCGGTCGCTGATGGCGAGCAGCTCGTCGAGATCCTGGCTGATGACGACCACGGCGGAGCCTTCGCGCAGTCAGCGCCAGAGAGCCGCGTGGATCGCCGCCGCGGCGCCCGCGTCGACGCCCCAGGTCGGCTGCGAGACGACAGCACGCCGGGCTTCTGCAGGATCTCCCGGCCGACGATGAACTTCTGCAGATTGCCGCCCGACAGGCTCGAGGCGGCCACCGCCGGCACTCGGCGTGCGCACGTCGAAAGCTCGTGATGATACGGGCTCGGCGAAGTCGGCGGCGCGGCCGGCACGGATCAGGCCGCCGGACAGCAGCTTCTCGCGACGGTACCCGCTCAGCACGCCGTTGTCGACGAGGGTGAACTCCGGCACGGCCGCATGGCCGTTGCGCTCTTCCGGCACGGCACAGAGGCCACGTTCGCGCCGCTGCGCGGCGCCCGAGATGCCAACCGGGATCTCCGTCGAGCACCAGGGCATGGGCGTGTTCGACCGGCCGCTCGCCGCTCAGGGCCAAGAGCAATTCGTTCTGGCCGTTGCCGGCCACGCCTGCGATGCCCAGGATTTCGCCCGCCCGCACTTCGAACGAGATACCCCTTGAGACTGGTGCCATGCGGCGTGTCGGCCGGCAGGTCGAGCCCGGCTGACCGCAAGTCGCACACCGCCCGCCGAGCGCCCCGGCACGGCGCGTGCGCGCCCTTCACCTGCGCGCCGATCATCAGCGACGCCATGCTGGCCGGCGGTCTCGCGCTTCGGGTCGCAGTCGCCCACGACCTTGCCGCCGCGCAGGATGGTGGCGCGGTCGCACAGGGCTTTGATCTCGGCCAGCTTGTGGCTGATGTAGAGGATGGAGCAGCCCTCGGCCGACAAGCTTGCGGAGCGTTTCGAAGAGCTGCTCGACCTCCTGGGGCGTCAGCACCGAGGTCGGCTCGTCCATGATGAGCAGCTTCGGATTGAGCAGAAGGCAGCGCACGATCTCGATGCGCTGGCGCTCACCGACCGAGAGCGTATGGACGTCGCGATCGCGGGTCGAGCGGCAGGCCGTAGGCGGCGCTGACCGGTCCGGATGCGCTCCGCGAGCCGGGCCGGCCGCTCCGGGTTGTCGAGGCCGATCGAGACGTTCTCGAGCACCGTCATCGCCTCGAACAGCGAGAAGTGCTGGAAGACCATGCCGATGCCGAGCGCGCGGGCGGCATGCGGATTGGCGAATCGCCTGGCGGCGCACCGTTCCAGCGGATCTCGCCCTCGTCCGGCTGCAGGATGCCGTAGATCATCTTGACCAGCGTCGACTTGCCGGCGCCGTTCTCGCCAAGCAGGGCATGGATCTCGCCAGCTCGTATCGACAGGCTCACATCGGCATTGGCGACGACGCCGGGAAAACCGTTTGGTGATGCCCGCGAGGGCGAGGCGCTCGGTGGACGCGCCGTCCGCCAGCCTCATGGCGCCCTCCACGGTACGATTATGGCCCCGGGTCGCGGAACCGCGCATGCGGGCCGGGGTCAGCTGGCCCCCGGTTCGGCCGTCTGCCCGGGCTCGGCAATTTTGAGCGATCGCGGACGAAACTGCGTGCATTTCAACAGACAAGCACGAGCCCCGGCGCATTCACAACCGCATTGCCGGCGCACGGCCACGGTGCAGCTGAACGGACAGTTCATCGCAAAAAACGGGGCGGCCGAGCCGCCCCAAACGATCCATCACTGGGATCCGATATCGACCGCGATGGTGGTAGGTCAGCCGGTAACTGTCGAGACTTCCCATTCGCCGTGGCCGAATAGCCGTTGTCGCGGAAGCCGGGCGCCGGCTGCGAGCGCCGACGCGGTCGAACCGGTGCAGCGACACGACGCCCCGGGTTCTGGCTCGTCCAAAAGGCCTTGGTGCCGCCATCATCGGCGCCCGCCCAGGCGGTGCCTGCGAGCCGCGGTCGCGACAGCGCTCACGGCCACGCCGCCGCTACAGTGGCTGCTCTGATCATTTTCCTCATTTCGTCCTCCACGCACCCGGTGCGAAGCAAGCTTCGTCCGCGTGTCGATTGCATAGAAATAATGAGCATGAGATTTACTTTCAAGAATGGCTACGAGCGACGGCCTCAAGCCGCCGAGTCAGAGCGGCCGATCAGGGGCCGCTCAGGAACGACGTCTTGTCATCGTTTCGCCGTCAAAGCGGCCTTGTCGAAAGTGAGCCCGACCAGGAGACATTCATGACATGACGCAGTTTCCGCCGCACGCCTCGGGCCAGTTCCGAATCGGCGGCGACCTGACCATCAACCGGCTCGGCTTCGGCGCCATGCGCATCACCGGCGAGGGCATCTGGGGCGAGCCTGCCGATCGCGCGGCGGCTCTGGCCACGCTGCGCAAGGCCCGCGACCTCGGCATCGACTTCATCGACACGGCCGACAGCTACGGCCCCTTCGTCAGCGAGGACCTGATCCGCGAGGCGCTGCACCCGTACGACAGGCTGGTCATCGCCACCAAGGGCGCCTTGACCCGGCACGGCCCCAACATCTGGCGGGTTCTCGGCCGGCCCGAATACCTGCGCCAATGCGTGCTGATGAGCCTGCGCCGGCTCAAGGTCGATCGGATCGACCTCTGGCAGCTTGCACCGCATCGATCCCGCCGTGCCGCGCGACGAGCAGTTCGGGGTGATGGCCGACATGCAGAAGGAAGGGCTGATCCGCCATCTCGGGCTGAGCGAGGTCAGCGTCGAGGAGATCGAGGCCGCCGCGAAGGTGTTCAAGGTCGACGACCGTGCAGAACGAGTACAATCTCGTGACGCGCAAGAGCGAGGCTGTGCTCGACTATTGCACGAGCGCAGGGCATCGGCTTCATCCCCTGGTCACCGCTCGCCGCCGGCAACCTTGCCAAGCCCGGCTCGGTGCTGTCCCGGATCGCCGAAAAGCTCGGCGCCAAGCCGTCGCAGGTCGCGCTGGCCTGGGTGCTGAAGCGCTCGCCGGTCATGCTGCCGATCCCCGGCACCTCGAAACCGGATCATCTCGCCGAGAATGTCGCTGGCGCGGCTCTCACCTTGTCGGACGAGGACTTCGCCGCGCTCGACGCGCAGGGCCGGGCTGGGCGCTGACGGCGCGGAGCCCCTACCAGGTCACAAACAGACCGACGGCGGCCGACGGTCATGATGGCCGTCGCGAGCCAGCCGACGATCCTGAGTACGCCGCGAATCGCGAATTGGCCCATGACGGCTTCCGCGCCGGCCAACCGCATCATCATGAACATGACCGGCGCGGCCACGACGCCGTTGATGACGGCGCTCCAGAACAGCGCCTTGATCGGGTCGATCGGGGTGAAATTCAGCACCGCACCGGCAAGCGTCGCGGCTGCGATGACGCCGTAGAAGCCCTTGGCCCGGCTCGCCTTGCGGGCCAGGCCGACATGCCAGCCGAGCGCCTCGCCCACCGCGAATGCGGCCGAACCGGCAAGCACCGGAAGCGCAAGCAGGCCAGTTCCGATGATCCCGAGCGCGAAGACGAGGAACGCGAACGGTCCGGCGATCGGCCGCAGAGCTTCGGCTGCCTGCGACGAGGTCTGGATGTCCGTCGTGCCGTTCGCGTGCAAGGTCGCGGCGGCCGTGATGATGATGAAGAGCGCGACGGCGTTCGACAGCCCCATCCCGACGTAGGTGTCGAGCCGGATCCGCGCCGAACTCCGCATCGGCCTGCTCGGCGCCCGTGCGAGCGGCTTTGCGCCTGGCCGCTCCTTCTCGTCCTCGACCTCCTCCTCGGCCTGCCAGAAGAACAGGTAGGGGCTGATCGTCGTGCCCAGAACCGCCACGACGGAGGTCAGCGTCGTTGCGTCATGCCGGCATGCGTCGGCAGGACGAGAATGCTGTGCACAACCGTCAGCCACGGAACATGGACGATGAAGACCACACCGACGTAGGCGAAGAGCGCGAGCGTCAGCCATTTCAGGACCGAGACGTAGCGCGAGTAGCGTACGAAGGTCTCGAGCAACACCGATGCGGCCGCAAAGCCCGCCACATAGAGGGGTGCGGGACCGCCGATCAGCAGCTTGAGCGCGGCCGCCATGGCGCCGAGGTCGGCGCCGATGTTGATGGTGTTGGCGACGAGCAGCAGAAGCACGATCGACGTAAAGAACCGGCGCGGGATAGTGCAGCTTCAGAACGCCGGCAATTCCACGCCCCGTGACACGCCCGATCCGCGCACTGATTTCCTGGATCGCGCACATCAAGGGCCAGCTGAACAGCATCAGCCAACCAAGCTGATAGCCAAACTGGGCGCCGACCTGCGAGTAAGTCGCGATGCCACTCGGGTCGTCATCCGAGGCGCCGGTGATGAGGCCGGGGCCGAGGATGTCCCGCAGCCTGGGCCGTGTCGGCTGCTTGACCGCTGAAACCGGATCGGGCGTGGCTGTCAGAGAAGCTTCGCTCAATGCGGGTCCTCGATCCTGGCGAGCGGAACACGCGCTGGGTCGCAGACCGACCGTGGCGTCACCCACCGCGACGGCGGTTTGGAGAGGCCGTCCACAGTTGGCGGTCACAACATCGCCTATCGTTTGTGAATAGCAGGTGTCCAAGCACCGAAGCCGGCGCCGGGATACCGCCCGCCTGTCGGATCGAATCACTCGTGCCTGACGGGAGAGACTGATCTACCGATCACGCGCGTGGCGGCGAAGTACAGGGCAGAGGCCGCGATCCGCTGCCCTGCAGAGGGCCGCCGGGCTGCGTCAGGCCGACAACCTGACGAGGCTCACGTTAATTGCGCGTGTTGAGCATCCGCTCGGTCGAGATCTTGAACAGCGCCGGATCGGGCTTGCTGGCTAGGTCGAGATCGTTGAGAGACACGACAGTCTCGTAGCCCTGCGGGTCCGTGATGGTCCATTGACGCAGGGCAAACGGCTCGAGACCAAAGGTCAGGCGGATTTTGGAGGTGCCGCCAAATGTCTGGTGATCCTCAATGGTGACGGAGGCGCTGTCCCGATCGCTCGTGACATCGGTGATCGTGGTGTCCTCGGCCAAGTTGATGTGATCGCTCAGCAGGAACTTGAGGGGCGTCTGCCCGATGAAATAGAGATCCTGCGTGTGCAGCTTGCGGTCGATCACCGCAACCGAAGTCCCGTCGGCGATGATCTGGAGCGTGGCGGGCGGCGCATAGGCGAATCGCATCTTGCCCGGCCGGTCGACGTAGAGCTTGCCGTCCGTCCGCCGCCCGTCGCCGCCGATCTGCACGAAGTCCGCCACCATGGTGCCAGCCGAATTGAAGTATTCGTTCGCCTTGGCGATGATTTCGTCGGACGACATGACCGGCTTCGCCTTGGCGGCCGTCACGGACTTGATCGGCTGAAGCTGCAGCGGCCCAGTCTCGGCCCGCGCAGCCCCAATGGACAGCGGAACGGCGAGAGCGGCAGCAAGCAGGCGAAGGAACATGCGGGGCGTGACTTTTTAGGGAAGCGTTCAACGATTCCGCTAAGCGACTCGTGTGTCCTTTTCGAGACGCATCGCCGTGTTGAAAGGTTGGGCCGCCAAAGATACGGACGGAGGCGACCGTATCAGACCTCGTCGTCTTCGTCGTAGCCGCCCCGTGTCCCTTCCATCAGGATCTCGCGCTTGCCGGTCGGGTTGGCGGGGCCGACGAGCCCCTCCTTTTCCATGCGCTCGACCAGCGACGCGGCCTTGTTGTAGCCGACCTGGAGACGCCGCTGGATGTAGGAGGTCGAGCACTTCTTGTCACGGATGACGACCCGGACCGCCTGGTCGTACAGGTCGCCGCTTTGTTCGCCGAAGCTGCCCTGGTCGAAAGCGGCATCATCCTCCGGCTCCTCGCCATCCTCGTCTTCGTCCGTGGTGACGATGTCGAGATAGTCGGGGTGACCCTGCGCCTTGAGGTGGTTGACGATCCGCTCGACCTCGCCGTCCGAAACGAAGGGCCCGTGCACACGCGAGATGCGGCCGCCGCCGGCCATGTGCAGCATATCGCCCTGGCCGAGCAGCTGCTCCGCGCCCTGCTCGCCGAGAATGGTGCGCGAGTCGATCTTGCTGGTGACCTGGAAGGAGATGCGGGTCGGGAAGTTGGCCTTGATGGTGCCGGTGATCACATCGACGGATGGCCGCTGGGTCGCCATGATGAGGTGGATGCCGGCGGCGCGCGCCATCTGGGCCAAACGCTGGATGGCGCCTTCGATCTCCTTGCCGGCCACCATCATCAGGTCGGCCATCTCGTCGACGATCACCACGATGTAGGGGAGGACCGCCAGGTCCATCTCCTCGTGTTCGTAGATCGCCTCGCCGGTCTGCTTGTCGTAGCCGGTCTGAACGGTTCGCGTGATCGACTCGCCGGCCGCCTGGGCCTCGGTCACCCGAGCATTGAAGCCGTCGATGTTGCGGACCCCGACCTTGGACATCTTCTTGTAGCGGTCCTCCATCTCCCGCACCGCCCATTTGAGCGCCACGACCGCCTTTTTCGGGTCGGTCACCACCGGCGTGAGAAGGTGCGGGATGCCGTCGTAGGTCGACAATTCAAGCATCTTGGGGTCGACCATGATCAGCCGGCACTCTTCCGGCCGTAGCCGGTAGAGCAGCGACAGGATCATGGTGTTGATGGCGACCGACTTGCCCGAGCCGGTCGTGCCGGCCACCAAAAGGTGCGGCATGCGGGCGAGGTCGACGATCACCGGCTCGCCCCCGATCGTCTTCCCGAGCGCGATGGGCAGCCGATGCTTCGATTTCGGCGAAATCCTCCGAGCCGATCAGCTCGCGCAGGAACACCGTCTCACGGCGCTGGTTCGGCAGCTCGATGCCGATGACGTTGCGGCCCTGAACGACGGCGACGCGGGCCGACACGGCCGACATGGATCGGGCGATGTCGTCAGCCAGGCCGATGACGCGGGACGATTTTATGCCCGGTGCGGGCTCCAACTCGTAAAGCGTCACCACCGGGCCGGGCCGCACGTTGATGATCTCGCCGCGGACGCCGAAATCGTCGAGCACGCCTTCCAGCAGACGGGCGTTCTGTTGCAGCGCGTCTTCGGTGACGGTGGTGCCGACGGGCCGGCGCGGCTCGGCCAGCATGGCGATCGGGGGCAGAATGTAGTCGGAGCCAGCCTCGCTCGGAGCCGAGGCGCGAGACGGGCGCGGGCCGGCGGTGGGCGGCACGACCTTAGCGCTGCGTGCCGGCGTGGCCGCTTCAGGAGATGTGCGGTCGGCGCCCGACTGAGGCGCCGTGCGTTGGCTTCGGGCAACAGGTCCGGCGAGTGGGGCCGGGCCGAGGAGAAGGTCGAAGGTCGGCTCCATTCGGCCAGGGCCGGCAGGATGGGCCGCCAGGATCGGTGACGAGCCGTCGCGTGTTTCCGGCCAGCCCGGGCCGCGGTCCTCGGGCGCCAGCCAGATCGAGGCTCGGCGGTCGTCGGCCGGCTTGCGGCGCACCAGAAGTCTGACGATGCCCGCCTTGGCCAGCAGCGCCGCTTGGAAGAGGGCCCCCAGTGAGAGGATCGCGATGCCGGGCTCGCCGGCCGCGTCCACCTCGGGAGACTTGCCGCGGTTCAGGCGGTAAGCGGCTTCGCGTGGGCCCGGTTCGTCGTCATCCTCGTCCGGAATTTCGCGGAGCCCGAACCCTGCCGACGCCGTCAACGCCAGGATCGCCACCCCTGCCATGACGACCGCGAAGATCACGGTCGCGGCCTCCGACCCTCCGGCGAGGTGCACCGGAAGGCTCATGACGGCGTCGCCGATCACTCCGCCGAGGCCTGTGGAAGGGGCCAGCGGTCGGGGACCGGCAGCAGCGACGCGAGCGCTGTCGCGGCAATACCGCCACAGGCCAGGAGCAAGGCGCGAAAGCGGACGTGCTGGAGCTGGCGCCGTGTAATCAGGCGCCATCCCCAGCAGGCGAGCGGGCTCAGAATGGCCACGATCGCAATCCCGAACAGCTGCATCACCAGATCGGCCGCAATCGCCCCGGGCGGGCCGAGCAGGTTTCGGACAGGGCCGTTGGACGCGTGGGTCCAGCTCGGATCGGCGATGCTCCAGGAGGCGAGCGCCAGGCTCAAGCCACCGGTCGCGCCGATCAGCAGAACTCCGGCAATTTCCGCCACGCGCCGCGCCAGGAAGTCGCGCGCGTTGTCGGACAGAAGCTCGGTCGGCGAATATGTGCCTGCGCGCATGGGCCCTTTCCGCCCCGACGGTCTGGCGGGCGAACGGAGTATGCGCCGCGGGCGCGGAACTCCAGTTGTGAACGCTAAGGCGAGAAGGTTAACGAGAGCGTAACCACCTTCCAAATGCGCGATCTTCTGAACGGAAACGGCGCCCCGACGGGGCGCCGTCCGCAAACCAGAAAAGCGGGCTGGATCAGTAGTTGTAGGCGCGCTCGCTGTGCTCGGCGATATCGAGCCCTTCGCGCTCCTTCTCCGGGCTGACACGCAGGCCGATGATCGAGGTCGACGATGTAGTACAGGATCGCCGAACCGACGCCCGACCAAAGCAGTGTCGCAAGGACACCGGTGGCCTGGGTGATCATCTGCGCGCCCATGTCGTACGTGCCTGCATTGCCGTTGGCGTACTGGGTGTAGTCGGTGATGCCCCGTGCCGCCGAGCGCCGGCGCCACCAAGATGCCGGTGCCGAGGGCGCCGATGATGCCGCCGATGCAGTGCACACCGAACACGTCCAGCGCATCGTCGTAGCCGAGCTTGTTCTTCACCACCGAGACGAAGAAGATGCAGGCTGGACTGACCGACAAGGCCGAGCACGATCGATCCCATTGGGCCCGAGAAGCCGCAGGCCGGCGTGATCGCCACGAGGCCCGCAACCGCACCCGAGGCCATTCCGAGCATCGAGGGCTTGCCCTTCACGGCCCATTCCACGAACAACCAGGACAGCGTCGCGGCGCAGGTCGCCAACATGGTGTTGACGAAGGCCAGAGAGGCGCCGCCGGTGGCTTCGAGGTTGGAGCCGGCGTTGAAGCCGAACCAGCCGACCCACAGGAGCGAGGCGCCGATCATCGTCATCGTCAGCGAGTGCGGGGGCATGGGCTCGCGGGGGTAGCCGATGCGCTTGCCGATGATCAGGCACCCCACGAGGCCAGCGATGCCGGCATCGATGTGCACCACCGTTCCGCCCGCAAAGTCGAGCGCACCCTTCTGCGCAAGCCAGCCTGCACCCGCCATCACGCTGTCGAGCTTCGCCTGGGCAGCAGTCTTCGCGTCACCGGTCGCCGCAGCCACGGCTTTGGCGGCGTTTGCGACGTCATCGGGAGCCGCGACGTACCAGACCCAGTGGGCGATCGGGAAGTAGATGAAGGTCGACCACAGGATGATGAAGACGACCAGCGCCGAGAACTTGATGCGTTCGGCGAAGGCGCCGACGATGAGCGCCGGCGTGATCATCGCGAAGGTCATCTGGAAGACCATGTAGGCCAGTTCAGGGATCACCACGCCGTTGGAGAACGTCGCGACATTTGAAGTTGGCGTGACCCCGCTGAGGAAGGCCTTGCTGAAACCGCCCACATAAGGGGTCCAGGCACCGCCGTCGCTGAACGCGAGCGAGTAGCCGTAGAGAGCCCAGATCACGCCGAGCAGGGCCACGATCATGAACACCTGGCTCAGGACCGACAGCATGTTCTTCGACCGCACAAGGCCACCGTAGAACAGCGCCAAGCCAGGGATCGACATCATCAGCACGAGAAGCGACGACACGAGCATCCAGGCTGTGTCGCCTTTATCGGGGGTCGGGGCGGCCGGCGGTGTGACCGGCTGCGGCGCCGGGGTTTGAGCGTAGGCTGCACCCGCCAGGGCGATCGCGGCCACGAGGCCCAGCCCCACGCTCCACCGCATGCGCGAGGACGTGACTTTGGAAAGCATCGAGTAGAACTCCGTTGAAAATGCGGGAAGCGCGGGGCCTAAAGAGCGTCGTTGTCCATTTCGCCGGTGCGGATGCGCACTGCCCGCTCCAGGCTGCCGACGAAGATCTTGCCGTCGCCAATCTGGCCGGTCCGAGCGGTCGCGGTGATGGCATCGATGACGCTGTCGAGAAGCTCGGCCGCAACCGCAACTTCGATCTTGAGCTTGGGCAGGAAGCTGACCGCGTATTCGGCGCCGCGGTAGATTTCGGTATGGCCCTTCTGGCGGCCGTAGCCCTTGACCTCCGTCACGGTCAGGCCGTGCACACCCACTGCCGTGAGCGCGTCTCGAACTTCTTCGAGTTTGAAGGGTTTGATGATCGCCGTCACAATTTTCATCGGCACTTTCCTTTTGCGCCGGCCGCCCCTCACGCGCACACGGCAAAGCCAAGCCTCGCCCGCGCCAAGCGGCCGGGCCGGCCTTTCCGTTTGCTTTCAAGGGACGTGCCAAGCGGCCGCGTCTGAGCCGCGCGGGCGCTAGCGCCCGCCATCACGGCCGCAGGATCGCTGAAGTGCCTAAATTTTAGTCACGCGTGCAACTTCGAACGGGCAACGTGTGCTCGCCGTGCTTCACAAAACCTTCAGAGGCTCTGGACGGCATCCGCGCTCCTGGCCGAGCGCGGCACTGCCGCCGCTCGGCCGCGCACTAACGCTGCCGGATAAGGCCTTCCTGGGCGACCGACGCCACCAGTCGGCCATCGGCTGTAAAAAGCGATCCGCGCGTCAGGCCGCGAGCCCCCGACGTGCTCGGACTGTCCTGCGCATAGAGCATCCATTCATCGGCCCGGAACGGTCGATGAAACCAAAGCGCATGGTCGAGGCTGGCCACCTGGAGGTCGGGCTCGAACAGCGAGCGGTTATGCGCCACGAGCGCCGTATCGAGCAGCGTCATATCCGAAAAGTAGGCCAGAACGGCGCGGTGCACAGCGGGGTCGTCCGGCAGCGGCGCGCTGGCGCGCATCCAGATCCGCTGCACCGGTTCCTGCGCCGACTGTCCCGGCCGCCTCGTATAGCGCGACAGGTCCACCGGGCGGAGTTCGAGCGGCCGCTCGCGTTCGAAGTAGCGGCGGACGCCCTCCGGCAGCAGCGCGGCGTGACGCTGCATGAGATCCGCCTCGCTGGGCAGGTCTTCAGGGCGCGGCACGTCCGGCATGCTCATGGCGTGATCGAGGCCCGGTTCCTCCACTTGGAACGAGGCGGACAGCGTGAAAATCGGCGCGCCGTGCTGAATGGCGACGCAGCGGCGCGTCGTGAAGCTGCGCCCGTCGCGCAGGCGCTCGACCTCGTAGACGATCGGAGCAGACGGATCACCCGGCAAGAGAAAATAGCAGTGCAGCGAATGGGGGATGCGGTCCTCGACCGTTCTCGTCACAGCGACCAGAGCCTGGGAGATCACCAACCCGCCGAATACCCTCTGCCAGCCGACCTGGGGACTGCGGCCTCGGAAGAGATTTTCCTCGATAGGCTCGAGCGCGAGAATGTCGAGCAGATCGGCGACCGTGAACGACATGACGGGATGTCAGCCGCTCAAGCCGACTTCACATAGGCGACTGATGTGGCCATCAGAGCCGCCATGCGCTCGCGGATCTGCGCGTCGCTGAAGGTCCCGGCCAGATCGGCGCGCACGCGCTCGAACAGCGGCTGCTCGCCGCCATTGGCGACCGAATATGTCAACAGGTCCGTCGTATAGGCGTCGGCGTCGGCCCCGGTCAGACCTTTCGCTTCGGCCACCCAGGCCGCGAGGAGTTTGGTCCTGTGTGCCTCGGCCTGAAAATGCATCGCCTCGTCGTGCGCAAACATGTTCTCGAAGGCTTCTTCGCGGCGATCGAATGTGGTCATGCACCGCTCCCGGAACGACCGCTTCTGGATAGCCGGAAGAGACTCCGACCGCAACGTGACGATTGAAGCCCGCCCCGCTGCCCCCATTTAAGCCAAGGGTGCGCAAAACGCGTCCGGCCAATTTCCGGTCCGATTGTGCCATGCGGTGCAATCGGATAGGTTCGTCAGGTGAAGACTCGCGGACTTGTGCCTCTCGGTCTCGCGCACGGCCACTCGACCCCAGCGTTCCCGCCCGGCTCGGCCGATGGAACCGCATTGAAGGAGCTTCGGCCGACCCATGGATTTTCTCAAGCCACGGTTGATCCCCATGAATCGCCGCCGCCGCATCTACGAAGGCAAGGCCAAGGTTCTGTATGAAGGCCCCGAGCCCGGTACACTCATCCAGCATTTCAAGGATGACGCGACCGCGTTCAACGCCAAGAAGCACCAGGTGATCGACGGCAAGGGCGTCCTCAACAACCGGATTTCGGAGTACGTCTTCCAGAATCTCAACAACATCGGCGTGCCGACCCATTTCATTCGCCGGCTGAACATGCGCGAGCAGCTCATCAAGGAGGTGGAAATCATTCCGCTGGAGGTTGTGGTGCGCAACGTCGCCGCGGGCTCGCTCTCGACACGGCTTGGCATCGAGGAAGGCACCCAGCTGCCGCGCTCGATCATCGAGTTCTATTACAAGAACGACCAGCTCAACGATCCCATGGTGTCCGAAGAGCACATCACCGCGTTCGGCTGGGCCGCGCCGCAGGAGATCGACGACATCATGGCGCTGGCGATCCGGGTCAACGATTTCCTTTCGGGGGTTTTCCTGGGGGTCGGCATCCGGCTGGTCGACTTCAAGATGGAGACGGGACGCCTTTGGGAAGGCGAGATGATGCGCATCGTCGTCGCCGACGAGATTTCCCCCAATTCGTGCCGCCTGTGGGACATCAAATCCAACAACAAGCTGGATAAGGACCGCTTCCGCCGCGACCTCGGCGGCCTCGTTGAGGCCTATAGCGAGGTGGCGCGGCGGCTCGGCATCATGCAGGAAAGCGAGACCACGCGACCCCCGGGGCCCCAACTGGTGCAATGATCGCTCAGCAAAGGCCGCCCTTGGGCGGCCTTTTGGTTTGACGGAGGATTTCGTCGTGTCGCTCCTTCACCACGACAAGCCGATGACCGTCGAGGCCTTCCTGGCCTTCACGGAGGCACAGCCCGGCGACGAGCGATGGGAACTGATCGATGGAACGCCGGTGATGAATCCTTCGCCGACGCGACATCACCAGAAAATCGTGGCCAACCTCATCTACGAACTCGAAGCGATCTCGCGGAGCCGCTCGGCCTGGGAGGTTATGCCGGGCCTCGGCGTCAGGCTCTCGCAAACCAGCATGCCCGTCCCCGACGTGCTCATCCGTCCTCATACCCGGATTGCCGGTTCGTTCTGCGACGACATGATCGTCGCATTCGAGGTGCTGTCCCCCTCGAGCCGAATGAGGGACTTACGCTGGAAGCGACAGGCCTACGCGGACCTGCCCTCGCTCCAGCACTATATTGTAATCCACCAGGACGAGATCTCGGTGCGGTGCTTCGACCGTGCAGACGACTGGGCTGAGAGGCGGCTCGGGCTTGCCGAGACACTCAATTTGGGGGCGGTCGCGGTGACGCTGCCCATCCGGACGCTTTATTACGACACCGGCCTGTAGAGCCCCAGCTCAGTTCTGCCGCGCCACCATCATGTTCTTGATCTCCGAGATCGCCTTGGCCGGGTTCAGCCCCTTGGGGCAGGTTTTGGCGCAGTTCATGATCGTGTGGCAGCGGTAGAGGCGAAACGGATCCTCCAGTGTATCGAGCCGCGAGCCGGTCGCTTCATCGCGCGAGTCGATCAGCCAGCGATAAGCCTGCAGGAGAGCGGCCGGACCGAGATAGCGGTCGCCGTTCCACCAGTAGCTCGGGCATGAGGTCGAGCAGCAGGCGCAGAGAATGCACTCGTATAGGCCATCGAGCGCGTGGCGCTCTCGGGGCGACTGATTCCATTCCTTCTCGGGTTCGGGGCTCGTGGTGTGCAGCCAAGGCTCGATGAGAGCATGCTGGGCGTAGAAGCGCGTCAGGTCCGGGACGAGGTCCTTCACCACCTCCATGTGCGGCAGCGGATAGAGCTTCACTGGCCCCTTCACCTCGTCCATGCCCTTGGTGCAGGCAAGCGTGTTGGTGCCGTCGATATTCATCGCGCAGGAGCCGCAGATGCCCTCCCGGCAGGACCGGCGGAAGGTCAGGGTCGAATCGACCTTCGATTTGATCCAGATCAGCCCGTCGAGGATCATCGGGCTGCAGTCGTCGCGATCGACGAAGTACGTGTCGAGGCGGGGATTTTCGCCGGTATCCGGGTCCCACCGATAGATCCGGTACTCCTTCAGGTTCGTTGCCCCGGCCGGCTTCGGCCAGACCTTGCCGGGCTTGATCTGTGAGTTCTTCGGAAGCGTGAGTTGGACCATTTGAACCCTAGTGAAGCTTCTTGCCCTTCAGGCGCTCGAGCACCCGGAGTGGAGACGTGGCGGGATCGCGCATGCCGTGCAGGTCAAGCGTGAACGTCTGCTCGAGCGCGTACTGGCCCGAGACTGCAGCGTGTGAGACCTGATCGGTAAAGACAACCCAGGTGGTTCCGGGCGCGAATTCGACGGTTTGCTTCGGACAGTCCCGCTGGTAGGCGGCATCGCACTTCATCATATCGTGAAGCTTCAGCATGTAGTGGTCGGCGGGCGTGCGGAGCGCCTTGGTGAGGCCGAGCATTTTCATGACCTGAGCGCTGCCGGGGATCGGGGCGGAGATCTTCGGCAGAAAGCGCTTGGCCATCACCTCGAACGGCTCCCCCACGTGCCACACGCGCGGTCTGTTGTCAGGATTGACGTTGGTGAATACACGCAGAATGCGTTGCCCGGCACTCGGGCGCGATGGAAACGCGTCGACATGGAGAAGCGTGTCGTCGTGTCGCTTGCTCTGTTCCCGCCCCCGAGCCTCGACCGGACGGAAGCTGGTCGCGCCCATGGTCAGCGCTTTGCCGTAGCCTGGGAACAGCGCCAGGAGCAGCGCATGTGCCTGCTCCGCGTAGCGCTTCAACATGCCTCGAAGGACCGTCTCGGCGGCAGCGTCGGCAACGCCCCAGATGCGGCCTGTCTTGGGCTCGAACTTGATCGTCTTCGTGCCCTCCTTGACGGCATCGGGTCGGAGAAGATTGCGCTCCTGCTCCGTGAGCACGAATGAAAGCTTGGGAAACACGACCACATGGCCGTCTTCCAGAGCCTCGATCGCTCGCTCGCGGCCAGCATCTCCAGCAGAGTGCCAATCCGTGACATCGAACGCGATCGCGAGGCTCGGCGCCGCGGCGTTCCAATCGTGCGCGGTGGTTTCCTCCCGAGGTCGAGCCATCGCCTGCTCCCGCGTCGCGGTCAGTACACTCGGGCCTTGGGCTCGACGTACTGTACTTCGTTGCTCATCGTGTAGGTATGCACGGGCCGATAATCGATGACAGCCTGACCCCCCGCGGCATCGAGCCACGAGAGGGTGTGCTTCATCCAGTCCTTGTCGTCGCGGTTCGGGAAATCCTCCCGGGCATGCGCGCCACGCGACTCGGTGCGATTGGCGGCGCTCTCCATCGTGACCACCGCCTGGCCGATCATGTTGTCGAACTCCAGCGTCTCGATCAGATCCGAATTCCAGATCAGCGAGCGGTCGGTCACCCGAACATCGTCGGCGCCCTTGTAGACGTCGCGGATCAGCTTCACGCCCTCGTCGAGCACCTCGCCCGTCCGGAACACCGCACAGTTGCTCTGCATGACGCGCTGCATGCGTCCGCGCAACTCGGCCGTCGGAGTTGCGCCCGTGGCGTTGCGGAACCGATCGAGACGGGCCAGCGCCGCATCGGCCGAGTCCCGGGGGAGTTCCGCCTGCTTCTCGCCAGGAACGACGATCTCAGCGGCCCGCAGGCCAGCGGCGCGGCCGAAGACCACCAGATCGATCAGCGAATTCGAACCGAGCCGGTTGGCGCCATGCACCGAGACGCATGCCGCTTCGCCAAGCGCCATCAGCCCAGGCACGATCGCATCCGGATCGCCATTCGTCTTGGTCAGCACCTCGCCATGATAGTTCGTCGGGATGCCGCCCATGTTGTAGTGCACCGTCGGCAGGACCGGGATCGGTTCCTTGGTCACGTCGACGCCGGCGAAGATCTTGGCGCTCTCCGAGATGCCCGGGAAGCCGTTCCGCCAGGATCTTGGGATCGAGATGATCGAGGTGCAGGTAGATGTGGTCCTTCTGCTTGCCGACGCCGCGGCCTTCGCGGATCTCCATCGTCATGGCGCGGGACACGACGTCGCGCGAAGCGAGATCCTTCGCGGACGGTGCATAGCGCTCCATGAAGCGCTCGCCTTCGGAGTTCGTGAGGTAACCGCCTTCGCCCCGCGAGCCTTCGGTGATGAGGCAGCCCGCGCCGTAGATGCCCGTCGGATGGAACTGGACGAATTCCATGTCTTGCAGCGGGAGGCCGGCGCGCAGAACCATGGCATTGCCGTCGCCCGTGCAGGTGTGCGCCGAAGTGGCCGAGAAATAGGCACGGCCGTAGCCGCCCGTCGCAAGGATCACGAGCGCCGCGCGGAACCGATGGATCGTGCCGTCGTCCATCTTGAGAGCCACGACGCCCCGGCAGCGGCCCTCCTCCATGATGAGGTCGAGCGCGAAATACTCGATGAAGAACTCGGTCTTCGCCCGCAACGCCTGTCCGTAAAGGGTGTGAAGGATGGCGTGGCCGGTGCGGTCCGCCGCCGCGCAGGTGCGCTGGGCCGTGCCCTTCCCGTAGTTCGTGGTCATGCCACCGAACGGGCGCTGATAGATCTTGCCCTCCTCGGTCCGGGAGAACGGAACGCCCCAGTGCTCGAGTTCGTAGACCGCCGCGGGTGCGTTCTTGCACAGGTATTCGATGGCGTCCTGATCGCCGAGCCAGTCGGAGCCCTTGACGGTGTCGTACATGTGCCAACGCCAGTCGTCCGGGCCCATGTTGCCGAGCGAGGCCGATATGCCGCCCTGAGCCGCGACCGTGTGCGACCGAGTGGGGAACACTTTCGTCACGCAGGCCGTGCGCAGGCCGGCATGGGCGCACCCGACGGCGGCACGAAGACCGGCCCCACCAGCGCCCACCACCACGACATCGAACGTGTGATCGGTGATCGGATAGGCAGGCGCAGCGTTCGCGCCATTGCTGCCGTTGGTGGCCATGGGTCAGTCCTCAAGGGCGGCCGCTGCAGCGACCGCGCGTTCACTCACACAAAACTCAGCCGCAGCACCGCATAGGCGCAGGCTACGCCCACCACGACTGCAAAGAACAGATTGGCGGCGAGCGCCCAGTCTTTGGTATGCTCGCCATGGACGTAATCCTCGATGATCGTGCGCATCCCGAGTTGCATGTGATGAATGCCCGTCCCGATCAGCAGCAGCAGCAGAATGGCCGGCGCCGGCCGTGCCAGAAACGCATGCGCCTCGTCGTAGGATTTGCCGACGAGCGAGAGGACCAGCCAGACGAAGGCCACCGTGAGTGGCACGAGAGCCAGCGACGTGAGCCGCATCGCTGCGGCGTGGCGCGTGCCGGAGTGGGCCGAGCCGAGGTAGCGCACCCGTCGCGCTTCGTCGTGCCTATGTCGTGGATTGTCGCTCATCGGTCTCGCTCAGCGCAGGGCAAAGGCCAGAACCCAGGCCAGCAGGGTCAGCACGAGACCGCCAATCAGGGTGCCTTGCGCCAGCCATTCCCGCTCAGGATGGTCCATGCCGTATCCGGCATCCCACACGAAATGCCTGACGCCGCCCAGCAGATGGTGAAACAGGGCCCAGGTGAAACCGAGCAAAATCAGCTTGCCGATGATCGAATCCAGAAACCAGGCGACGGTCTCGAACGACTCCGGCCCCGAGGTCAGCGCGATCAGATACCAGGCGAGGAGCAGCGTGCCGACATAAAGCGCGATGCCGGTGATGCGATGCACGATCGACATCATCATCGTGAGCATCGGGCGGTAGATCTGAAGATGCGGTGACAGAGGCCGCTTCACGACGTGAGGCGTCACGCGTCCGTCTGGTCCCGCCATATCGCCCTCGAACTGCACCGATTTCGAACGCATATAAGGAAGCGTCGTTCCGAACAACAGTTCCGCAGTTCCGTGGTGGGCCGACCCGCTCCGGCTGCATAGCTGCTCATCACGCACTGCACAAATTTATGCCTTGCGATGCACAAGCGGACGGCACATCTACTACGTCTAAGACCAAGGACGTCCGCCATGTTGCCCGCACTCAAGACCATCTTCCGCCACATCAAAGCCCGTCACGATCGCCGCCTCGCCATCCGCGCGCTCTCCGCCATGGATGACCATCAGCTTTCCGACATCGGCATCGAACGCGGCTACGTCGTCGACGCCGTCGACGGCAACCTGCCGCAGCTCCTGGCCTGGACGCGCCGCTAAGTCGCGAAGCCGACGAGATCGACCGTCGGCAGGCCCGAGCGCGGATTGACGCCTCGGCCAGCCTCGACGAAATCCAAGATGCCTGTAGAACGCCAAGGCTCCGGCGTTGTCGCGGTTGACCGTTAGCTTGAGCTGGCGGCCGCAGCGTTGCCGCGCCGCGGCAAGAAGCGCGCGCGCCGTGCCGCGACCTTGTTCGGCTGGCGCGACGGCGAGCTGATCGACGTAGCCGCCCGCCTCGATGGTCAGGAATCCGACCGGCCGTGCGCCACGGCAGGCGGCAAGAACTGATGTGCCGGCCCGGTGTGAGGCCGTCGAGATGCGTCCTCGAGCCAAGCTCGCCGTGCTTCGAAATCGATCTCCGGCATGACCGGCCGCCAAGCCTCAACCCACAAATCCGCAATGGCCTCGGCGATCGGAAGGCACCGCATCGCGGATCAGCAGCGTCACCGCTCGGTGAGCTTCAGCTCGATGCGCCGGTTGCGGCGAAGCGCGTCGTCGCTGTCGCCGGTGTCGAGCGGCTGGAATTCGCCGAAGCCGGCCGCGAGCAGGCGCTTCGGATCGACGCCCTTGCTGACGAGATACTGCACGACCGCGATCGCGCGCGACGCCGACAGGTCCCAGTTCGACTTGAACTGCGGCGACGTGATCGGGCGCTTGTCGGTATGGCCGTCGACGCGCAGGATCCACGGAATGTCGGGCGGGATCTCGCGCGTCGAGGTCGATGATGGCGGTGGCGAGCTTGTCGAGCTCGGCCTTGCCGTCGGGGTTGATGGCGGCCTGCCCGGTGTCGAACAGCACCTCGGACTGGAACACGAAGCGGTCGCCCACGACCCGGATCTCCGGCCGATCGCCGAGGATCTCGCGCAGACGGCCGAAGAAGTCGGAGCGGTAGCGCGCCAGCTCCTGCACCTTCTGGGCGAGCGCCACGTTCAGGCGCGAGCCGAGGTCGGCGATCCGGGCCTGGCTGTCCTTGTCGCGCTGCTCGGAGGCGCCGAGCGCGTCTTCGAGCGCGGCGAGCTGCCGGCGCAGCGCGGCGATCTGCTGGTTCAGCACGTCGACCTGGGCCAGCGCGCGCGACGTCGCCTCCTTCTGGGTCACGCTTCCTGATTGGCCGCCGCCACTCGAGCATCGGTCGTCGCGCCTGCGAGGGTCCCGGCCTCCAGCGACGCCCTGCAGCCGCTCGCGTTCCTTGGTCGTGGCGTCGAGCGTCGCCTGCAAGCGTGGCAAGGCTCGACTGATCGCCGTTGGCTTTCGACCGCTCCAGCGCCAGCAGCGACGTCAGTTCCTCGATCTGCCGATTGAGCCGGCTGAGCGCCGTGTCCTTGCCGGTCACCTCGCGCGACATGAAGAACTGCGACAGCATGAACACCGAGAGCAGGAAGGTGATCACCAGCAGCATCGTCGACAGCGCGTCGACGAAGCCCGGCCAGTAGTCGACGTGCCGTCGGGCGCGGCCGGTGCGCGCGAGCGCCATCAGCGCAACTCCTTCTCGCGCGCGAGGCGCTCGAGCAGGCGGCGGGTCTCGTTGGTCTGCGACGCCTGCGCCTCGACCCAGTCCCGGATCAGCTGCTGCTCGGAGCGCATGTGCTGGACGAGGCCCTGGATGCCCTCGGCCAGGTTGGCCATGGCGACGGTGGCGGCGCGGGCGTTCGACTGGTCGGCGCCGGCCGCGATCTTGTCGAGCGCGGCCTGCAGGGGTGCCGGGATCGCCACGGCGCCGGCCGGTTGCTCGGCGGTGCCACCGCTTCGGTCGTCAGGGTCGAAGGTTGTCTTCGAGCTCGGTTGAAGAAGCGGTTCTGCGCCTGCCCGGCCTGCAGGTCGAGGAAGCCCAGGACCAGCGAGCCCGCGAGGCCGAACAGCGACGAGGTGAAGGACACGCTCATGCCGGCGATCGGCGCCGCCAGGCCGTTCTTGAGATCGTCGAACATGGCGCCGGCATCGCCCCTGGCCTGCATCGACCGGATCACGCCCGCGATCGAGCCGACCGTCTGCAGCAGGCCCCAGAAGGTGCCGAGCAGGCCGAGGAAGATCAGCAGGCCGGTCAGGTAGCGGGCGATCTCGCGCGACTCGTCGAGCCGCGTGCCGATCGAATCGAGAATGGCGCGCAGCGTCAGCGTCGAGATGCCGCGGGCGCCGGCGTCCTGTCCGAGGATCGTGGCCATCGGCGCGAGCAGCACCGGGGTCGGCGGGTTCGGCATCCGGGTTGCGCATGGCGTTGACCCAGCGGATCTCGCGAAACAGCCGGGTCACCTGCCGCAGGCCGAGGATGATGCCGACCAGCAGCACGTCCCACGATCAGGCCGTTCAGGGCCGGATTGGCCATGAAGGCCGCGGCGATCTGCTGGTAGAGGATCAGCGCCACGAAGCCGACGAGGATCAGGAAGACGACCATCCGCACGAGGAAGATGCGGGGCGAGGAGAGCCGCAAGGGATCGTCGTGTGAGGCCATGGATGCCTAACCGGTCCTTCGCCGTCGCGTCCGCGGGTGGCGGCACGTCAGTGGCTCCTAGCAGAGATCACGGCCGCCGCTCACGCAAATCGTCGCCGTGTGGTTTCGAGCTGCGCGAGCGGAACCACCCGAGACGTCCGGCTCATTCCGGCAGGCCTCCGGAACAGCCTTCCTCGGTGCTAACGGGCGCGCCCGCAGACGTGCTGAGCAAGCGCGCGGTGAATCGCTTCGTTGCCGGCGCAGATGCTGCCCGGACTCCAGATAGGCGTCCCGCCCGTCGGCGTCGCTGACGAAGCCGCCCGCCTCGCGCACCAGCAGGGCGCCGGCCGCCACGTCCCAGGACTTGGTGCCGCGCTCCCAGTAGGCGTCGAAGCGGCCGGCCGCCACATAGGCCAGATCGAGGGCCGCGGCGCCGAGGCGGCGCAGGTTGCCGACCACGGCCAGCGTCGCCGCAAGCTCGGCCTTGAAGCGGGGGTGTTCCTTCGCGTTGCCGAGCGGGGGAATGCCGCAGGCGATGAGCGCGTCGGCAAGCTCGCGCCGCGCCGCGACCCGCAGCCGGTGATTGTTCAGATAGGCGCCCTGGCCCCGCTCGGCGAAGAACATGTCGTCGGTGGCGGGGTTGTAGATCACGCCCGCCACGATCGGCGCCGTCCCGCTCGAGCCCGATCGAGATCGCGAAGACCGGCATGCCGTGCAGGAAATTGGTGGTGCCGTCGAGCGGATCGATGTGCCAGGTGTGGCTCTTGTCGGTCCCCTCGACCGTGCCGCCTTCCTCCATGATGAAGCCGTAGCCGGGCCGCGCCTTGGACAGTTCCTCGAACAGCACCTTTTCGGACCGCTTGTCGGCCGCGCGTGACGAAATCGCCCGGGCCCTTCACCGAGACCTGGAGATTCTCGACCTCGCCGAAATCGCGCTTCAGTCCCCGCCCGGCCTTGGTAACGGCGGCGGTCATGACGGTCATCAGGGCGGAGCGGATCATCGGGTCGGTCCAGGTGGGCGGCGGGCTGGGCGGCGGGACCAAAGCAAATTCGGCCGAGCCGCGCCACCCCTGCCACAGCTGGAGCGACCGCGATCAGGCCCGAAGGAGATCGGCCGCGGGCCGGAATGGCAGGCCATGCGCTTCGGCCACCGGCGCGCAGGTCACCTGGCCCTCGCAGACATTGAGCCCCGCACACAGGTGTGGATCCGCGGCCAAAGCAGCCTTCCAGCCCCGATCCGCAAGCGCCAGCGTGAACGGCAGCGTCACGCTGTTCAGGGCGAAGGTGGAGGTGCGCGCAACCGCGCCAGGCATATTGGCCACGCAATAGTGCACGACGCCGTCGACCACATAGGTTGGATCCGAATGGGTCGTGGCATGCGAGGTCTCGACGCAGCCGCCCTGGTCGATAGCCACGTCGACAATCACCGCGCCCTTCTTCATGCCCGCGACCATCGCGGCGGTGACGAGCTTTGGCGCCGCCGCACCCGGGATCAGCACGGTGCCGATGAGAAGGTCGGCCCGGCGCACCAGTTCGGCGATGGCGGAGCGGGTCGAGAAAACCGTCGTGATCGAAGCGCCGAACTGGGTGGACAGGCGCTTCAGGGTCTCGGCCGAGCGGTCGACCACGGTGACCTGCGCGCCCATGCCGACCGCGATGGTCGCCGCATGCGTGCCGGAGACGCCGCCGCCGAGAATAACCACCTCTGCGGCCGGAACACCTGGGACGCCGCCGAGCAGGATGCCCCGCCCGCCCTGCGCCTTCTCCAGCGCATGGGCTCCCACTTGCGGCGCGAGCCGACCCGCCACCTCCGACATCGGGGTGAGGAGCGGCAGGCTCCCCGAAGGCGACGTCACGGTCTCATAGGCGATGCAGACCGCCCCCGACGCGATGAGCTCGCGGGTCTGGGCCGCATCCGGTGCGAGATGGAGATAGGTGAACAAAATCTGGCCGGGGCGCAGCAGCTTGCGCTCGGCCGCGAGCGGCTCCTTGACCTTCACGATCATGTCGGCCCGCGCGAAGATCGGCGCGGCTTCGCCGACGATCTCGGCGCCCGCGTCGCGATAGTCGGCATCGGAGAGTCCCGCCCCGTCCCCCGCGCCGCTTTGCACCACCACGTTGTGTCCGTGGTGAACCAGCTCCGCAACTGAGGATGGGATCAGCCCCACTCGGAATTCGTTATCCTTGATCTCTTTCGGCACTCCGATGTGCATGATCGTGCTCCCCAAGGCTCGTCCTGGAACCCGCGATGAGCTTAGGCCTGCGATGGCGCATAAAGTGACCGATCTGATGCAGGATTGGACGCATCAACGCTCGCAAATCGCGTAAACAGATAATCAGACGACAGAATTCTGCGGACGCGACAATGCTTCTCGACGAGCGAGACCGCGCCATCCTCCGGCTGCTGCAGCAGGACGGCCGGCTCACCAATGCCGACCTCGCCGAACGCGTGGCCATGTCGCCCTCCGCTTGTCTGCGGCGTGTGAGGGCGCTGGAGGAGAGTGGCGCCATCAGCCGATATGCCGCGCTGCTCGACGAGGCGCATACCGGCCTGCCCGGAATCGCCTTCGTGCTCGTCACCTTGGACCAGCAGGGTCGCGCGGCCCTCGACCGCTTCGAGGCTGCCGCGGTTCGGCACCCGGAGATTCTCGAATGCTATCTCCTGGCAGGAGCCGCGGATTACATGGTGCGTGTCGCCTACGCCGATGCGGCCGATTTCGAGCGGATCCACACGGCCATCATCACCCAGCTTCCCGGCGTGTCGCGGGTGCAATCGACGCTGGTCCTGCGCAAGGTGAAGAAGACCACGGCGCTGCCGGTCTAATCCGCTTCCCGGGCTGTTGTCGTGACGGCCGGTGATCCGTCGCTGTCCAGGCTGCGGGCGACGCTTTCGACTCGTCGCGCAAGCTCCTCGATCGACGCCGCGATTGTTTCGATGTCCACCCGGGAGTCCTCTTCCGGCGGGCCGGATTGCGGCATTGCGGCAATTTCGGCGGCGAGCTTGTTGGCCCGCTGCTCGGCTTCACTTGCCTCGTCCGCAATGGTGAGAGCCGCCATGACCGTGATGCGCCCATCACCGATCTCGCCAAAGCGGACCCGCATTTCGGCCATCTTGAAGTCGAGCCGTGCGGCGAGCGCTTGCAGATGGTCTTGCTGGCCGTCGTCGCAGGCCATCAGATAGGTGCGGCCGGCGATGACGACGTTGACCTGCGCCACCGGTGCTCTCAGCCCCGCGGATCGGGGGATGACCCGTCTTGCCGTTCGGCGATCGCGCGCAACGCGGTCGCGACGCGTTCGAGCCGGAGGCCGACACGATCGTTGACCCGCAGGAGCGCGGCCATGCGGTCGCCGTCGGCCGCTCGTGCCGCGACCAGGGTCGCATGCTGGTCACGCAGTTCCGCCACTGTCGCGCCGGGTTCGGACGCAGGATCGCGAGATGCGCGTCTGGCCGTCGCGGCTTCCAGGTGCTCGACGGCAGCCGCGAGAGCTTGAAGCGCACTGGTGAGGCGTCCCGGCAGATCCATGTTCCACCCCTGTCGGTCCGGATAGCAATCGGATCAGCTTTGCCGTAGAAGCCATCCGTTGAAAAGAGCGGCGGCATCCGGCTTGCACGGTTGCCTGGTTCGCGTCCGTGGACTTGCGGTGCGCAACCGCTTGTCTGCGGTGTCGTCCAGCGGGTATGTCCGCACGAGCGAACGCTTGTTTCGAGGAATGTCCGGTTGAGACCGGCAAAGGCACAGGCGGCTCCCGCGCCGCCGGGTATGGAGATTGAGATGGCCGTCAGGGTTGCGATCAACGGGTTCGGGCGGATCGGGCGCAACGTGCTGCGCGCGATCATCGAGTCGGGCCGCACCGACATCGAAGTGGTGGCGATCAACGATCTCGGGCCGGTCGAGACCAACGCCCATCTGCTGCGCTTCGACAGCGTGCACGGCAAATTCCCGCACAAGGTCGAAGTCAACGGCGACTCGATCGACGTGGGACGTGGACCTATCAAGGTGACGGCGATCAAGGATCCGGCGACGCTGCCTCACGCCGAACTCAACGTCGACATCGCGTTCGAATGCACGGGGATCTTCACCTCGAAGGAGAAGGCCGCGGCCCATCTCAAGGCGGGCGCCAAGCGCGTCCTGGTGTCGGCGCCTGCGGACGGAGCCGACAAGACCATCGTGTTCGGCGTCAACAGCGACTCGCTCACCAAGGACGATCTCGTCGTCTCGAACGGCTCCTGCACCACCAACTGCCTCGCGCCGGTCGCCAAGGTGCTGAACGACCTGTTCGGCATCGAGCACGGCTTCATGACCACGATCCACAGCTACACGGGCGACCAGCCGACGCTCGACACCATGCACAAGGACCTTTACCGCGCCCGCGCCGCCGGGCTCGCGTCGATCCCGACCTCGACAGGCGCCGCCAAGGCCATCGGCCTCGTGCTGCCGGAGCTCGCCGGCAAGCTGGACGGCTCGGCCATCCGCGTGCCGACGCCGAACGTGTCCCTCGTCGACCTCAAGGTCGTGGCCAAGCGCAAGACCTCGCCGGCCGAGATCACCGAGGCCATGCGCCGGGCCGCGAGCCAGGAGCTCAAGGGCGTGCTGGCCGTCACCGACGAGCCGAACGTCTCGATCGACTTCAACCACGACCCGCATTCGTCGACCTATCACGTCGATCAGACCAAGGTGATCGACGGCACCTTCGTGCGGATCGTCTCCTGGTACGACAACGAATGGGGCTTCTCGAACCGCATGGCCGACACGGCCGTTGCGATGGCGAAGCTGATCTGACGCCAATCGTCATGCCCGGGCTTGGCCCGGGCACCCGTGCCGCGGCCAAGCCGCACGTTCTGCGTCAATGGCCGGGATAACCCCGGCCCTGACGTGGGAACCGCGGGTTAGGCATCAGTCCTCCCGAGCGAGGCTCCAATGAGCGATTTTCAGACCCTCGACGACGCTGCCGTGTCCGGCAAACGCGTGCTCTGCCGCGTCGATCTCAACGTCCCGGTCGAGAACGGCAAGGTCAGCGATGCGACCCGCATCGAACGCGTCGTGCCCACCATCCGGGAGATTGCTGATGCGGGCGGCAAGGTGGTGCTGCTGGCCCATTTCGGCCGGCCGAAAGGCGGGCCGGACGATGCAAATTCACTGAAGCTGGTGGTGGATGCCGTACGGGCGGCAGCTCGGCCACCACGTGTCTTTCTCCCCGGACACGATCGGGCCGGAAGCCGAGCGGGCCATCGCGGCGATGCAGGACGGTGACGTCCTGATCCTCGAGAACACCCGCTTCCACAAGGGCGAGGAGAAGAACGATCCCGAATTCGTCGACGCGCTGGCGGTGCTCGGCGAGCTTTACGTGAACGACGCCTTTTCGGCCGCCCACCGTGCCCATGCTTCGACCGAAGGCCTCGCCAAGAAGCTGCCGGCCTTCGCGGGCCGCGCCATGCAGGCCGAACTCGATGCGCTGACCCGGGCGCTCGAAAAGCCGGAGCGGCCCGTCGCGGCCATCGTCGGCGGCGCCAAGGTTTCCACCAAGCTCGAACTGCTCGGCAATCTCGTCAAGAAGGTCGACATCCTCATCATCGGCGGAGGGATGGCGAACACGTTTTTGGCCGCGCAGGGCAAGGCCGTCGGCAAGTCGCTCTGCGAACACGACCTCACCGGCACAGCAAAGGACATCCTCGCCAATGCCGGCGCCTGCGAGATCGTGCTGCCGGTGGACGTCACGGTTGCCAAGGACTTCAAAGCCAATGCACCCTCGCGCGCCGTCGATGTCGATGCGGTCGGCGCCGACGAAATGATCCTCGACATCGGGCCGAAGAGCATCGCCCATGTCACTGACGTGCTGAAGCGCGCCAAGACGCTCGTGTGGAACGGCCCGTTCGGCGCCTTCGAGCTGAAGCCGTTCGATACGGGCACCGTCACGGTGGCCAAAGCGGCGGCCGAATTGACCAGGTCCGGCAAGCTCGTGTCGATTGCCGGCGGCGGCGACACCGTCTCGGCGTTGAACACGGCCGGCGTGGCTGACGAACTCACCTATCTGTCGACGGCCGGCGGCGCGTTTCTCGAGTGGCTGGAAGGCAAGGTGCTGCCCGGCGTCGAGGCGCTGCGGAAACGTTAGTCCACTTCCCGTCATCGCGAGCGAAGCGAAGCAAACCAGATCGGCTCACAAAACTGGGTCGCTTCGTCGCTACGCTCCTCGCAATGACGGCACTGGCGGACTAGCATGCATTCGAGAGGAGAAAACCATGGCTCGCATCACACTTCGCCAGCTGCTCGACCATGCCGCCGAGCGTGGCTACGGCGTGCCAGCCTTCAACATGAGCAGCATGGAGCAGGCCCTCGCCATCATGGCGGCCGCCGACGCGGCTGATGCTCCGGTCATCCTCCAGGCCTCGCGCGGCGCGCGCGCCTATGCCAACGACATCATGCTGACCAAGATGATGGATGCGGTGGTGGAGATCTACCCGCATATCCCGGTCTGCGTGCATCTCGACCACGGCAACAACGAAGCCACCTGCGTTACGGCGATTCAATCGAACTTCACGTCCGTGATGATGGACGGCTCGCTCAAGGCGGACGGCAAGACGGCCGCGGATTGGGACTACAATGTCGGCATCACCAAGCGCGTCGTCGACATGGCGCACTGGGGCGGCGTGTCGGTCGAGGGCGAACTCGGGGTGCTCGGCTCGCTCGAACACGGCGGCGGCGAGCAGGAGGACGGGCACGGTCTCGAAGGCACGGTCTCGCACGACCAGCTTCTCACCAATCCCGACGAGGCGATGAAGTTCGTCGCCGAGACCAAGGTGGATGCGCTGGCAGTTGCCATGGGCACGTCGCATGGCGCCTACAAATTCTCGCGGAAGCCGGATGGTGACGTGCTCGCCATGAATGTGATCGAGGAGATCCACAAGCGGCTGCCCAACACGCATCTCGTGATGCACGGCTCCTCGTCGGTCCCCGAGGACCTGCAGGAGATCATCAACCGCTACGGTGGAAAGATGCCGCAGACCTGGGGTGTTCCGGTCAGCGAGATCCAGCGCGGCATCAAGCACGGCGTGCGCAAGATCAACATCGACACCGACAATCGCATGGCCATGACGGGCCAGATCCGCAAGGTTTTCGCCGAGAACCCCGGCGAGTTCGACCCGCGCAAGTATCTGAAGCCCGCCATGGACGCGATGACCAAGCTGTGCAAGCAGCGATTCGAGGAGTTCGGCACCGCCGGCAATGCCGCCAAGATCAAGCCGCTGCCGCTCTCGGCCATGGCCAAGCTCTACGCCGCCGGCAAGCTCGACCCGCAGATCGGCGCGTTGAAGCAGGCAGCCGAGTAGCAGCTTGCGCCGCGCGATTGGCCTTGCCGTGGTTCTTGGCTTGTCAGCGCTCCCTGCATGGGCCGCAGACAGACCGGGCGCGCCCACTACAGATGAGCCGCAGCCGCTGTTTTGGCCGACCAATCCCATCGGGGTCGCTTCGGAACTCCCACGCTCGCCTCTTGCCGACCTGATCGTAAACGGCAGCGTCCGCTTTTCCGATCCGGCCCAGGCTCACGCGCGATGTCCAACGGACATGGTCGTCTGGGTCGCATTCGGGTCGAACCATTACCGCCCGGTCCGGCCACGAGGACCCACGGGGCTGGCCCGGCGCCTACATGTGCCAGGCTGACGCATCGAGCGAGGGCGACCGGCCCTGAGCGGTCGACGGGAGCGCGAAGGTTCAGCCCTCAACTCCAGGATGGCGCGAATAGCCAGCCGAACTCGGGCCGGCACGTCATACTCGCGTGACCAATCCGACTCGGCGTGCCGACCTTCGATCGTGGCAATCTTGCAGGGACGCATTGGGGCAGCGATCAACCCGGCTTCGCCCCGATCAGCGTTCGCATGCGCTCGGCGGTTTCCTGAGACGCGGGATTGTAGACGACCATGCCCAGTTCCGGCCGGCCGTCGACCGCAAAGGCGGAAAACTCCAGCTCGAGCAGACCGGCTTCCGGATGATGGATGCGTTTCAGGCCCTCGCCATGCGCCACGACGTCGTGGTCCCGCCACAGCGCTTCGAACTCAGGGCTGAGCCGGGACAGCTCCTCGACCAGACGTGAGACCTCCGCCCCGGCTCCGGCGCGCGTGACGTCGGCCCGGAACGCCCCCACGACGAAGCGAGCCACGCTCTGCCAATCCTCCTGAGCCGCCTGCACCCGCGAACTGCCGAACATCAGGCGCAGAATGTTGCGCTGCTCCCGAGGGAGCAGCGCATAATCGGTCAGCAGCCGGGCGGCCGCGCGGTTCCAGGCGACCACATCCCATGTCGCGGTCTTGATGATCGCCGGGCTGACCTCGAACGCGTCGAGCACGCGCTGCAGGCGCGGCGTCACGCCGTCTACGGGCCTGTAGCGCACCTCCGGCGGGCGGCCGAGGCCCAACATGAACAGGTGCTCGCGCTCCGGCTCAGTCAGCATGAGGCCGGCCGCGATGCGGTTCAGCACATCGGCCGAGGGCGCGCCGCCGCGGCCCTGCTCGAGCCAGGTATACCAGGTCGGGCTGATGTTGGCGCGCTGAGCGACCTCCTCGCGACGCAGGCCCGGAGTGCGGCGGCGATCGTTCGGAAACCCGAGCGCGGCCGGGTCGAGCCGCGTCCGGCGGTCGCGCAGGTAGGTTCCGAGTTGGGTCGCGGGTGTCCGCACGCCGATCCTATGTGCAATTATACCCCGATAAGCTCACTACTTTAACAGGGTGAATAGGCGCGCGATACAGTCCTCCCAAACGGAGGACTCTCATGCGTGTATTCCTGACCGGGGCGACCGGCTTCATCGGCTCCCGGATCGTGCCCGAACTCATCGGGGCCGGCCACCGGGTCCTCGGCCTGACTCGCTCGGACGCCGGCGTTCGGCAGCTCGAAAGGGCGGGGGCCGAGGCGTATCGTGGAACGCTCGACGATCCGGAAGGTCTCGCGCGCGGTGCCGCTCAGGCCGATGCGGTGATCCACACGGCCTTCGACCACGACTTCTCGCGCTTCGTCGCGAACTGCGAAAAGGATGGGCGGGTGATCGAGGCGATCGGCAATGCGCTTGCCGGGTCGGATCGGCCGCTGATCATTACCTCGGGCACGGGGATGGGCAGCGTTGGGCCGGGCCGACCTGCCGTCGAGGACGCGGTCGACTGGAACAATCCCAATCCCCGCATCGCATCCGAACGTGCCGGTGCCGAGGCTGCGGCCAGGGGCGTTTCCGTGGCCGTGGTCCGCCTTCCCCAGGTGCACGACACGGTCAAGCAGGGTCTCATCACGCCGCTCGTTGCGGTCGCCCGGGAGAAGAGGGTCTCTGCCTACGTCGGCGATGGCACCAACCGTTGGCCCGCCACCCATGTCACGGACGTGGCGCGGCTCTATCGGCTGGCACTTGAACGGCACGTGGCCGGCGCGCGGTACCATCCCGTCGCCGAGGAAGGCGTGCCGGTGCGCGCCATCGCCGAAGTGATCGGCGCGGGGCTCGGCGTGCCCGTGGTGTCGTTGTCGCCGGAAGCGGCAGCCGACTACTTCGGGTGGCTGGGGCTGTTCGCCGGGTTCGACCTGCCGGCATCAAGCGCGTGGACGCGGGAGCGGTTGAACTGGCAACCGACCGGGCCAGATCTCATTACCGACCTGAAGGGCATGGATTATCGCCAAGCGGCTGCCGCTTAGAGCCCGATCAGGCCTACCCTCCAGTCGCGGGCGTCCACCTGAAACGCAATTTCGGATTGACGCTCCGCGTCGATCTCCTTACAAGGCCGCGTTCCAGCATTGCACGCGGTGGATGGGGCCGGGCTTTCCGTGCGCCTCCGCATGTCTGTTCATGCGACCCCGCTCGATCTGATTAGGTGATCTCATGTCCCGCCGTTGCGAACTGACCGGAAAGGCCGTGCAGACCGGCCACCTCGTCAGCCACTCGAACCACAAGACCAAGACGCGGTTTCTCCCCAACCTGTGCAACGTCACGCTGATCTCCGAGGCACTCGGGCGATCGGTTCGGCTGCGGGTCGCGGCGGCGTCGCTGCGCTCGGTCGAGCATCGCGGCGGGCTCGACGCCTTCCTGCTCAAGGCGCGTGACGAGGAGCTGTCGCAGAACGCCCGTGGATTGAAGCGCGAGATCGCGAAGAAGACCGGAGAGGCCGCTACCGCCGCAGCCTGACCTCCGTCCCCATGTTATACAGCAAGGGCCTGACCGGCGGTCGGGCCCTTTTCCTTTGGGCGGACGGAGATGCGCAGCATGGCCAGGCAGTTCTATAGCTATGAGCCGGCCAAGGGCCACGGCCTGCCGCACAACCCGTTCAATGCCATCGTGGCGCCGCGGCCGATCGGCTGGATTTCCTCGCGCGACGCGCAGGGCCAGGTGAACCTCGCCCCGCACAGCTTCTTCAACGCCTTCTGCTACACGCCGCCGATCGTCGGGTTCTCCTCGACGGGCTGGAAGGACACTGCCCGTAACGTGCAGGAAACCGGCGAGTTCGGCTGGAGCCTGGTGACCAAGCCGCTGGCCCAAGCCATGAACACGACGAGCGCCTCCGTGCCGCACGGAGTCAACGAGTTCCAACTCGCCGGTCTCACCGAGGCCCCTTCCCGGCTGATCGACGTGCCGCGGGTGGCCGAGAGTCCCGTCTCCTTCGAGTGTAAGCTCACGCAAATGTTCCGGTTGAAGACCAAGGAGGGTCGAGACACGGACTCCTGGATGGTGTTCGGCGAAGTGGTGTCCGTCTACATCGACGAGACGCTGCTGAAGGACGGCATCTACCAGACCGGCGATGCGCTTCCGGTGGTCCGCAGCGGCGGACCCGGTGACTACTTCCAGATCTTGCCGGACAATAAGTTCGTGATGATGCGGCCGCGCGGCTAGGCCATGGTCGTCGTCGGGCTCACCGGTTCCATCGGCATGGGCAAGTCAACGACGGCTCAGATGTTTCGGGATGAAGGCATACCTGTCCTCGACGCCGATGCCGTCGTTCACGCGCTTTACCGCGGCGCCGCGGTTGCGCCGGTCGAAGAGGCCTTCCCGGGTGTAGCGGTCAACGGCGTGATCGACCGCGACCGCCTGCGTGCCCGGGTCCTTGCTGATCCCGCGGCGCTCAAACGCCTCGAAGCCATCGTGCATCCGCTCGTTGCCGAGTCCCGCCGCGCTTTCCTGGCCGAAGCCGTCGCCCGCCGCCAGCCCGTGGTGGTGCTGGATATCCCGCTCTTGTTCGAGACCGGCTTCGACGCGGAGGTCGACCACATCGCGGTGGTCTCGGCCCCGGAAGCGGTGCAAAAGGCGCGCGTCCTGGCCCGGCCGGGCATGACGGAGAATCAGCTTTCGGTCATACTCGCGAAGCAGATGCCCGACGCCGAAAAGCGCCGCCGCGCAAACACCGTGGTGGACACGGGCGGGGGCTATGAATCGGCGCGCGCCCAAGTGCGGGCCTTGGTGGAGCGGCTGCGAAACGGATGATGAATGCGTGAGATCGTCCTCGATACGGAGACGACCGGGCTCGATCCGCGGTCGGGGGACAGGCTCGTGGAGATCGCGGGCGTCGAGCTGATCAACTTCATCCCCACGGGCCGGACCTACCACACCTACATCAATCCCGAGCGGGACATGCCGGACTCGGCGTTCCGGGTGCATGGCCTTTCGGCCGAGTTCCTGGCCGCCCACCGCCTATTTGCTCATGTCGCCGACGAGTTCCTCGAGTTCGTGGCCGACGCAAAGCTCGTCATCCATAACGCCGAATTCGACGTCGGCTTCCTGAACCACGAGCTCGGCCGGCTGCAGAAGCCGGTAATCAGCATGCAGCAGGTGGTCGATACGCTTGCGATCGCGCGCCGCAAACATCCGGGCGCCCCCGCATCGCTCGACGCGCTCTGTCTCCGCTACCGGATCGACAATTCCAAGCGCACCAAGCACGGGGCGCTGATCGACGCGGAGATCCTGGCTGACGTCTACCTGGAGCTCCTTGGCGGGCGCCAGACGTCGTTGGGTCTCGGATCCAACATCATCGCGCTCAACCGCGAGACCCGGGACATCGTTCTGCAGCGTCCGCGGCCGCTCGCTCCCGCGGGAACGGCAGCCGAGCGAGACGCACACGCCGCCTTCATCGCGACCCTGGGATCGAACCCGATCTGGGCGGCTTATGCCGGGGCGAGAACCTGATGTTCGACGCCCCGTCCAGGTGACTCTGACCGAGATGCGCTGATCGCTCTTGCTTCGCAGGCGCGCTTTCGCCGGCCAGCATAACGCTCCCTTCAGGGCTTGGACCTAGGCTGCGCGCTGGCTGACACGATCGGCGTCGATGCGCATTATTCTGCTTTTCATCCTCAATGCTGGCTTCAATCTCGGCCTCGGGCTCGCGATTGCGGCGGTGCTTGGCCCTGACAGCTACGGTCGTTTTGCGATCGGCATGGCGGTCGGCGTGGTGCTGGCCACAGGGGCGTTCGACTGGCTGCGACTGTCGGCGACCCGCTTCTACGGCAGAAACCCGCCGCGAAGCCGAACCGGACATCCGGGCAACACTGAACGCCGCCTATCTTGCTGTTGGTTGCACCCTCGGGGCAGCGCTCCTGGTGGCGCTTTCGACGGGGCTGACGTTCGGGCTCGGGCGCGGAATGCTGGCGGCAGCCGTGGCTTGCGCCATCGGCACGGGACTTTTCGACTTCGGAACCGCGCTGGCGCGCGCCCGATTCCACGACGGCATCTACGGCGTGATCGTCGTCACCCGAAGCGTGGCGACCCTCGCCCTCGGCTGCGGCGCGGCGCTGCTGATCCGGGACCCTGCGATCGTGCTTGCTGCGACGATTTCGGGGGCCATCCTCGCGGTCGGGGTGGCGGCGCGCTCGCTTCATGATTCGGCGGCGCCCCTGCGGCTGGCCAATACTGCGCGGCTCAGATCCTTCGCGGTCTATGGCCTGCCGGTCGTCGCCGCCAATGTGGTGTTTCAGCTCATCGTGCTGACGAACCGCAGCACCGCCGCGGGACTGTTCGGCTTTGCCGAAGCCGGCCGCTTGTCGCTCGCGACGGATATCGGCCTGCGCCTGTTCCTTGCGGTCGGGGCCGCGGTCGACGTGCTGGTGTTCCAACTTGCCGTCCGGCGCGAAGCCGAACAGGGGCACCAGGCGGCAATGGCTCAGTTGCGTGTCAACGCCAAGATCGTGTTCGGCGTGCTGCTCCTGCTCGCGGTGGGCTACGCAATGGCCATGCCCGCCTTCGAGGCCCTGCTTGTGCCTGCCCGCTACCGCGGCGCCTTCGCGGGCGTCAGCCTGATTCTCCTCCCGGGACTCGTTCTGTTCTGCATCGGCCAGTTCGCCGTCAACCCGTTCTTCCAGATGGCGGGACGCACCGGGCCGGTGTTCGGAGCAGCGCTGACGACGCTCGCCGCCGACGCGCTCGGGCTCGCGGCTCTCCCGCACGACGTCGGCGTGGCCGGCATCGCGGCCATCCATTCCGCGAGCCTCGCGCTCGGAGCCGCGGCGATCATGGCGCTCGCCGCGCGCAACAGGGCCGTGCCGCACGGCGACGGCGACTTCCTACGCATCCTGCTGGCCGCGGCGGTGGCGGCCGCCGCCCTCTGGCCGTTCCGGGGCGCTCAGCCAGCCTGGCTCGCACTCGCGGCAGCCGCTCTGCTCGGCCCTGCGTCGTTCGGGGGGGCGCTGGTGCTGCTCGACGTGGCAGGCTTGCGCGCCACCCTGCTGGAGCGATGGCGTCGGGTTGTCCCGATAACCCGTCAGGCCTGAAGCCGGCCACCTCCACGCTTGCGGGGCACTTGCGATTGCGGCTACAGCGACGCTGCTCGGCCCATGCGAGCGTCCGTCGCGAAAGCCGGGCCGAAGCGGTGCTTCGCCGCAAGGGCGGCGCCGTCAGCGGCCAAGTTCGGCCATCCGGAAAACGCATTGTCTCTTACGGTCGCCACCTGGAACATCAATTCCGTCCGTCTGCGCCTGCCGCTGGTGCGCCGCTTCCTCGGCGAATACCAGCCGGACATTCTCTGCCTGCAGGAAACCAAGTGTCCTGACGGCCAATTTCCGACCGCCGACTTCAAGGCCATGGGCTACGATCATGTCGCGATCACCGGGCAGAAGGGCTATCACGGGGTCGCCGTGATCTCGCGCGTGCCCTTCGCGGCCGTTGACCGCGGAGCCTTCTGTCGGCACCAGCACGCCCGTCACATGTCGGTGACTCTGGCGCCCGAGGCGGGCTGGGGCGCCGGCCTCCTGATCCACAATTTCTACGTCCCGGCGGGCGGTGACGAGCCCGACCCCGATGTGAATCCGAAGTTCGACCACAAGCTGCACTTCCTCGATTGCATGATGGAGGGACCTGCGGAGGGGACGCTCGCAAACGAGCGCGCGATCCTGGTCGGCGACCTCAATGTCGCTCCGCTCGAGACCGACGTCTGGAGCCACAAGGCCTTGCTTTCGGTCGTCAGCCACACGCCAGTCGAAGTTGAGCGTTTCGGACGGGTTATGGCGGCCGGCGGGTGGGTGGATGCCATGCGCCGGGTCATTCCACCGGCGGAGAAGTTGTACACTTGGTGGAGCTATCGCTCGCCCGACTGGCAGGCCGTCGATAAGGGGCGACGGCTCGACCACGTCTGGGTCAGCCGCGATCTCGACGGGGCGATCGGCGGCATGCAGGTCATCAAGGAAGCACGTGGCTGGGATCGCCCATCGGACCACGTTCCGGTGATCGCAACGTTGAGGAATCCGGCCGGACCCGCCTGAATCCTCCGGCGCGTGTATGCGGCCGACCGCTGGATTGCGCGCTCCCCACCTATCCGGGGAGGTCCTCAAACTGCTGACGCAGGCGCGCCTTGAGAAACGCCTCGATCTTCTCGGCCGAGCCGCGATGTTCGCGCAGCACGCGCAAAAACAGCGTGCGCCCGATACGCAGCACCGTCGAAGGCTCCTGTGCGACGGCCGTTGCCGGGCGCGTGGCCTCCCGCAGCAGGGCCGTTTCGCCCAGCAGAGTGCCCGGCCCGACAACCACGGGCCCAGCACCCGTCACGGTGGGACCTCCCGTAATCAGGAATGAGCCGGTCAGAACGAAATAGCCGCACGAGGCCCGCTCTCCCTCACGGAACAGCACGTCCCCGGCCCGCAGCACTCGCGTCTCGGCCGAAAAAGCAAGCAGGCGCCGCGCCCCATCATCGAGCGCACCCAGAATTGGGATCTTGGCAAGCCGTGCAATGTCCTGATCGAGCGCCATGCCGTCGCGTCACCTGTTAGGGAACGAGACGATAGCCTCCAGCCTCGGTGACGAGAAGCTGAGCTTGAGCGGGATTCGCCTCGATCTTCTGGCGTAGGCGGTAGATGTGGGTTTCGAGCGTGTGCGTGGACACGTTCGCATTGTAGCCCCAGACCTCGCGCAGCAGCGTGTCCCGGCCCACAACCTGGTCTCCGGCGCGGTAAAGAAAGCGCAGGATCGCGGTTTCTTTCTCGGTCAGTCGAAGCTTGGTGCCCTTCCCGTCCACCAACTGCTTCAGGCCAGGCCTGAAGCTGTAGTCGCCGATTTGGAACATGGCCTCGTCGCTGCTTTCGTGCGTGCGCAGCTGGGCCCGGATTCGCGCGAGCAGCACCGCAAAGCGGAACGGCTTGCTGACGTAGTCGTTTGCACCCGAATCGAGACCGCGCACGACATCGGCTTCATCGTCATGGCCGGTGATCATGATGATGGGATTCTTGAAGCCGTGCTCGCGCATCGTTGCCACGGCATCGCGGCCGTCCATGTCGGGCAGGCTCACGTCCATGATCACGAGATCGGGCACGTCGCGCTCGACGGCCTCCATCGCCTTGACGGCCGTTTCGGCCTCGGACGTCTGGAACTCCTCATGGACCTCGAACTGCTCGACGAGCAGGGACCGCAAATCGTCGTCGTCATCGACGATCAAGATCCTGCGCGACTGGCTCATCGAAACGCTCCCGGTCTCGCCGCCGAATCGGATTGCCGTGGACCGCTAATGGCCATCCACATGCCTACCCTGCGCAAAGATTGCCTGAGCCGCAAGCGCGGGGCACCATGCCGCTGGTGATTGATTCCGCCCCGCCCCGTCATCGCAAACCCCATACAGGGCCTGGCCTCGCAAGCAAAGCCAAGCCGCGACCTTCGAGGCTTTCAGCCGTGCGTGTCGGGCATTTGCCGGGTCAGCGCGCGCTCGGACGCCTGATCGCTGGCGGGATCGTGGTGCCATGCGCGCTGGGGCCCTCCGGAATCGTCCGCAACAAACGGGAGGGCGACGGTGCGACGCCGGCGGGGGTGTTCCGCTTTCGCGAAGCCTTCGCGCGGACCGACCGCGTCGTCCGCCCGGTCACGCACCTCACCGTACGAAGCCTCGCACGGCAGGACGGCTGGTGCGATGATGTGCGACACGCGCTCTACAACCAGGAGGTCCGAAAGCCCTTTGCCGGGAGTCACGAATTGCTCTGGCGTGACGATCACCTGTACGACCTGGTCGTCGTCATCGACTACAATGTCGGCCATCCGTGCAAGGGGCGTGGCAGCGCGATCTTCCTGCACGTCGCAGCACCGGGCCTCACCCCGACGGCGGGCTGCGTGGCGATCCCACGGCCAGCGCTGGCCCGGCTGATGTCGCGCCTGGGGCCGAGGACGCGCATTTTCATCGGGTGATCGGCAAATCTGCGTAGGGCGCTTAGAGCAGCCGACTCAGGCGATCAGCGCCTCCGCCTTCGGCCGGTTGGCCGCAAGCAGCATCACGATGATGGTGAGCGGCACGAGCGTCCAGGCGCTGCGGGCGACGATCAGGGCGGCCGCGATGCCGAGCAGCATCGACATGGACATTTCGACCAGCGCCAGGAGCTTCGATTCGCGGTGACGGGCCGCGAAGCTGGCGCGGCGGGTCGGATGCGCATGCCAAATGTTGAGCGCCGTCGCGCTCAGGCCGGCGAAGCACGCGAGGCTCAGCGTTCCGAGCGCCGCGAGCGGCGACAGGATGCACAGCCAGAGCAGGAGCGGGCCGGCGACGGTCGCGGTCAGCCCCGCGACGGCCTGGATCTTGGCTCGCCGCATCATGGTGAGCGCCACAGGGGCGGTGGCCAGCAGTTCCGGCGCGTCCTCGCCTGACAGGCCGAGCCAAGTCAGCGAGGCGGCGAGCTGGAACGAGACGACGACGATCGTCGGGGCCAGCGCGATCACCGGCGAGTCGCCCATCGTCCCGCCCCGCCACAACACGATGAACAGCGGGGTGATGTAGAGCAACTGCAGCAGGATCTGCGACACGATCCAGGGGTCGCGCAGGATGATGCGGCGCTCTTTCCGCCGCAGCGCTGCGACCGGATCGGTGCGAAAGGCGCGTTCGGTACCCCGACGGCGGCGGCCGGGGGCGGCGCGCCGGGCACCTTCCGCGGTCGAGGCCGCCATGGCCTGGCGCAGGAACAGCGGGCCGAGCCCGAGCGTCGTTGCCGTGAACAGGACCACCGCGCCGATGCACCAGAGCGCCAAGGCGCCGGCGTCGCCGGCCGCCGCCTGCACCGGCACGGACAGCACGCCGGCCCAGTGGCCGAGCCCCGACACCCAGGTGTGATCGGACAGACCCGCCTTCGGGGCGAGCCGGTCGAACTGCAGGGCGAGCATGAAGGCGCCGCCGATAAAGGTCGCGACGATTTGAGCCGCGAGCCGCGCTCGCCGCGGCCCGACCAGCGCGAAGAGACCGACCGCCACCACCAGTCCCACCGCGACGGCGGCGAGCGCCCCGGCAACGAGCGCCGGCGGCAGCGCAAACGCGCGCCAGTCGCCGGTCAGCAGCGCCACGTCGGTGATCGGCACGACGAAGATCGCCGCCGACGCCACCGCCCCGCACGCGATGGCGAGCGCCCGCACGAAGAGAAGCTGGCGCGCCGAGATCGGCGACGAGAACAGAAGGTCGAGATCGCCGCGGCCGTAGAGGGCACGGGTGACGCCGTTCAGGGCCTGTGCCGCAAGCAGCAGCAGGATGAAGAGCACGCCGGCCGCGAGCGTCAGGCTGCCGGGCGTGGCGCGGGCCGTGGCGAGACCGCGAACCGCCGGCCAGGCGGCCGCGTGCATCACGAGCGCCAGGACCACCGCAAGGGCGATGAACCCGCGCCGGCCGAACATGCGGAAGGCGCCGCTCATGTCGCGCCAGATCAGGCGGAGATCGTGCCGCAGCAGGCCCGCGAAACTCCCCATGTCAGGCCGCTTCCCGCGCTTCGCGAGTCAGATGCAGAAACGTCTGTTCGAGCGAGGCGGAGCCGCCGGCCTCGCGGGCCAGCTCCGCCGCCGTGCCCTCGGCGATCAGCCGGCCGCGGTCGATGATGCCGATGCGATCCGACAGGCGCTCGGCGACCTCGAGGATGTGCGTCGTGAGGATCACGGTGGCGCCGGCCGCGATCCGCTCGGCCAGGATGTCCTTGACCTGCCGGGCGATGGCGGCGTCGAGCCCGGTCAGCGGCTCGTCGAGAATGAGCAGGCGCGGGTCATGCACCAGCGCGCCGGCGAGCCCGACCTTCTGCTTCATGCCGCGGGAGAAATTCTCGCAGTGGTCGTGGCGGTGGTCCCATAGATCGAGGCGGTGCAGCAGGTCGGTCGCCCGGTCGCGTGCCTCGGCGGCCGGCACGCTCCACAGCCCGGCGACGAACTCGAGATATTCGAGCGGCGACAGCTTGCCGTAGATCATCGGGTCGTCGGGCAGCCAGGCAACGACCCGCTTGGCTTCGAGCGGCCGCGCCACCGTGTCGATGCCGAAGACCTGGATCGTGCCCGCATCCGGCCGCAGCAGGCCCGCCACCATGCGCAGCGTCGTCGTCTTGCCGGCGCCGTTGGGCCCGAGCAGCGCATAGAGCTCGCCGGACTGAACCTCGAGCGAGAGGCCGTCGACCGCGGGTCGGCCGAAGCTCTTGCGCAGGTCACGGATCAGCAGCGCGGGTGTCATGGCGAATCCGATGGCGGTTGTCCCGCCGATCAGAACGCACAGGCGTTGCCGAACCCTTTCAGGCGGTACCGGCCTCGCGTGGTTGGCTTAACGATCTCCGAACGGATCGGCTCGAAGCACCGCGGTCGGTCAGCGCCGCAGGCTGATCCCGAAATGATCCTCGATGATCGCCAGGTTGCGCAGATTGGCCTTGAAGGTCATGTCGAACAGATCGCCCAGCATCGGCACCGCGCCGGCCAGCGCCTCGATGCCGACATTGGCGAGCATCCGGGTGAGCTTGGCCTGGGGTACGCCGAGCGCACGCGCTTCCCAGACGATGTAGAGCGACACCGCCGCAAGAACCGCGTCGCCAGCCGCAGGGGTGAGGCCGATGAGGCTGTTCAGGCCGAAGCGGAAGCGCGTGCCGGGGAGCCGGAAGGCCGCGTCAACCAACCAGGCCAGCCGCCGTAAACGCGCCAGGCGAGCAGCGCTCGAGACGGGCGATGTGGCAATGAGGGGGCTTGGGCGAACAAGGCTGCACTCCCGATGGACAGTAAGCATGTGGGAGATCCGGCTCGCGAATCAACGGCGGCCGCAGCGGCAAGCGTGAGGCCGACGGCGAAGCGCGATGGCGCGACATGATTGCGAAGCGCCGCCGCGCCACACACATGAGAGAGGCGATCCCTCCCGTCTCCACTCGTGCCCATGTTCCGTCCCGTGACGCTGCTGCTCGTCTTTCTTGCGCTGTTCTTCGGCCCCGTGCTGTGGCGCGCGGCCGTCTACTATCGCGCGCCGGCGCGGCAGTGGTGGAGCGCCGACCGGTCGAGCGCAGGGCTGCTGCCGCCCGCTTCGCAGAACCCGGAAGCCGCCGTGCGCATCTATGCGGCCCGCACCGTGAGTTGGCGTGGCATCGTGGCGGTGCATTCCTGGATCGTGCTCAAGGACGAGGGGGCGCCGTCCTACCAGCGCTGGGACCTCACCGCCTGGGGCGATCCGATCCGCATGAACGGCTTCGCGCCGGACGGGCGCTGGTTCGGCCAGGTGCCGGATCTCGTTTACGCCGCCGACGGCGACGTGGCCTCGAACCTCATTCCCCGCATGCGGGCCGCGATCGAAATCCTACCGGTACCGGAACCGCGGCGACTACCAGGCCTGGCCGGGCCCGAACTCAAACACCTTCGTCGCCACCGTGATGGCGGCCGTGCCCGAGATCGGCGCCGCGCTGCCGCCCACAGCGATCGGCAAGGATTTCCCGGTCGATGGCCGCTGGTTCGCGCTCACGCCATCCCGCACCGGCTTCCGCGTGACGATCGGAGGCTATGCAGGGTTGACGGTCGGCTGGGTGGAAGGCATCGAGGTGAACCTGTTCGGGGGCGTAATCGGCTTCGACATTCGCCGCCCTGCCCTCAAATTGCCCGCCATCGGCCGCATCGGAGTGTAGCCCGCGGTTTGCTGCGGCGTTTCGAGGCCCGATGACCGCTTCCCCACCCGGGTCCGTCCCGCTGACGCACCTTCAAATCCGCTCGATCGTGATCGGGCTCATGATCGCGATGCTGCTCGCAGCGCTGGACCAGACCATCGTCGCGACGGCTCTGCCGACCATCGGTCGCGACCTCGGCGACGCGGAGAACCTGCCCTGGATCGTCACGGCCTATCTCCTGGCCGCCACCACCGTCACGCCGCTCTACGGCAAGTTCAGCGACATCCATGGACGGCGCATCACCCTGATGGTGGCGATCGTCACCTTCGTGATCGGCTCGGTCGCCTGTGCGCTGGCCCCCACGATGGTCACGCTCGCGGCCGCCCGCGCGCTGCAGGGTTTCGGCGGTGGTGGGCTGATCTCGCTCGCCCAGACCATCATCGGGGACATCATGTCGCCGCGCGAGCGAGCGCGCTACCAGGTGATGATTGCGGGCGTGTTCGTGCTGGCGTCGCTGGCCGGGCCGCTGCTGGGCGGCTTCATGGCGCAGCACCTTCACTGGTCGCTGATCTTCTGGATCAACCTGCCGATCGGCATCGCGGCCTTCCTGATGACGAACACGCAGCTGAAGCACCTGCCCCGGCACGAGCGCCCGCATCGGCCCGATTACTTCGGCGCCGCGATTCTCGTCGGCGCCACGGTTACCCTCCTGCTGGCCTTGAGCTGGGGCGGCGTGCGCTACAGCTGGACCTCGCCTCGCATCATTGCTCTGGGGGGCACCTCGGTCGGTCTTCTGGGCGGTCTTCTTCTTCCGCCTCGCGACCGCACGCGAGCCGCTGATCCCCCTGTCGATCCTGGGCGACCGGGTGGTGTATTCGGCGACGCTCGCGGCCTGCTTCGCGATGGGGACCTTCATCGGCCTGACCATCTATGTGCCGATCTACCTTGAGGGAGTCCTCGGCTATTCGGCCAGCGAGTCCGGCGTTGCGCTGATCCCGCTGATGGTGGGCACGGTGACCGGCGCCACGCTGTCGGGCCGCTCCATGACCTATTTCAAACATTACAAGCGGCTGCCGATGGCCGCCATGGGGATGAGCGTCGCCTGCTGCGCCGTCTTGGCGATCTATGCTGGTGCGCTGCCGCACGGCGCGCTGGAAGTCCTGTTTCTGCTGATCAGCCTCGGGCTCGGCACCATCCTGCCGCTCTCGACCATCACGATCCAGAATGCCGTGCCTCATCACCAGCTCGGCACTGCGACAGCAAGCATGAACTTCTTCCGTTCGCTTGGCGGCGCGCTGATCGTGGCGGCCTTCGGTACGATCCTCCTCAGTGGCACGGGAGGCGCGGCGGGCGGCGATTTCGAGCGCCTGATCCGCGGTGCCGACGCGGCTCTGCTCGCGCAAACCTTCCGGGCCATCTTCGCGGCCGCGGCCGCGGGGCTGGTGCTCGCCTGGTTCTGGCTCGCCATGCTGGAGGAACGGCCGCTGGTCGACCGGCGCAAGACTCAGGAGGATGGCCTCGAAGGCCAGCTGCCGCACCCGGCGATGGAGTAGCAGCAGGCCCATGGCGGCTCAGGAACTTGGGTCGATGGCACTCACCACGCGGGCGATGATCTCATCCGTTGTCGCTCGGTCCAGAGTTTCGATCCAGCGAGCGGTGCCAGCGCGCAGGCGCGCAACGATGTCGAAGCTTCGAACTTGGTTGCAAACCGCCACGCCCGTGGTTTCATGCCCTATGACGGCAACCGCGAGGCCGGCCCCGCGTGCGAATGCGCCGCCGGTCGTGATCGGCACGGTTATGCTGACGCCCAACGCATTGATCTGGCGCGACGTGATCACCACGAAGCGGTGCCGGTCCCTCAGTTCCCTCCCGGCAACCGGGTTGGGATCGATCCAGTAGACATCACCACATCGGGGAATGTCGCTACGGACCATCAGGCGATCTCGTGCCCCATTGGATCGCCGTCCTGCGCCCAGGCAACCTGGGCATTGAGCTTCTTCATTCCGACTGCTCCCTTGAGCAACTCAGCCGTGGAGTAGCGCCTGCGCGCAGGCGCAGCAGGCTCAGCCACCAGCTTTCCCGCTTCCACGGAAAGCGCGACCTGCGCCCCGATGTCGAGGTTCATCAGCTTCAGCAGAGCGGGAGGAATAGTCATGACGGCAGCGCCGCCCTGCTTGCGGATTTTTGAGGTAATGGCCACGAATCGTGCCTCCAAACCGAATGTGCCACTTATGTAGCACTTCGAGCGGCCTCAATCCATATTCGCCTCTTGGCGGCCGCTGGCCGACCGGCCAATGCGGGACGAGCTCGCAAAGGCGAAGAGCCCCGCCACGATCGTGGTCTATCCCGACACGCCGCACGGATTTTTGCAGATTACCGACCGAGCTATTGCAAGGCAGCGTCGGAGGACGCTTGGACTCGTCTGCAGGCCTGGTTCAAGGATCACGGCGTGGCCTGACCCGACTTCTTTCAGGCCTTCGTCAAGGCGTCCAAAGCCTGGGCGAGGCCGCGGAACGAAAAGGGCAGGACCACATCGCGCCCCCCAGCGTCCTTAAACGTCAGACGACCCGGCTCGGTGTCGGCCCGCAAAGACTTCAGCTGGTCGGCTGACGGGAGCGCATCAGCGATGCACGCGCCCGGAAGACAGCGGCGCCAGGTCAGCGGCATCGGCGCCGGATCCTTGTCGCTGAGCGCGATGGTCACCGAGCCAGGCAGGCTGATGTTGGACGGCAGCGCCACCGTGATCTTGAGCGGGTCGGCGGCCGCGAGGCGGCCTAGCGCGATCTGGGCGATCGGCCCCTGCTGCCCTTGCACCTGGATCGTCTGCGCGACTTCGCAAAGGCGCTGGGCTTTGTCCCCCTCGCCCACGCGCTGACAGCGCAGCACCCAGTCGCCATAGGTCGCCGACGTCGCGGCCGGATCGGGGCTGACCGGTGACTTGGCGCCCGGAGCCGGCGGCGGGGCACCGAGCGGGCTCTTGGCGGTTTCGGCGACGGCGCCTCCGGCCGCAGCCAGGATCGCGCCCGCGACGAGAATGGCGCGCACCATGCCCAATCGATGCAACCTCATCACCATAGGTCCCGACCTCAAACCAACCCGCCTGACTTAGGCCCTTCCCGCTGCGGCGACAATCGTTTGCCGCCGCCTGTGCCTTGGTCGGAGATTGCATCGGGCGCGGGTTTGCGCGACCGTCCGGGAAACAGAACAAAAACATCGAGGAACGCCCGATGAGGAATGTGACGCTTGGGCCCCAACCCACCCCGCGGGGTCGGCCGATTTGGTACAAGAACCTCTACATCCAGGTACTGATCGCCATCGCGTTCGGCATCGTGCTGGGTCTTGTCGCACCGCCGGGCGCGGTCGCGATGAAGCCGTTCGGCGATGCCTTCGTGGCGCTGATCCGCATGATGATCGCACCCGTCATCTTCTGCACTGTGGTGCACGGCATCGCGACCGTGGGCGACCTGAAGCGCGTCGGCCGGGTGGGCCTGAAGGCCATCCTCTATTTCGAAGTGGTCTCGACGATCGCGCTGATCCTCGGGCTCGTGGTGGCCAAACTCGTTCAGCCGGGCGCCGGCTTCAACATCGACGCCAGCAAGATCGACGCGGGCAGCGTCTCGACCTATGTGACGGCCGCCAGCAAGGACACCGTGACGGCGCATCTGCTCGGGATCATCCCCTCGAGCTTCTTCGACGCCTTCGCCAAGGGCGACCTGCTGCAGATCCTGCTGATCTCGATCCTCAGCGGCATCGCCATCGCCAACATGGGACAGACCGGCGAGCGGATCGCGCATGCGATCGACAGCGCCGGCGCCATGTTCTTCCGCATCATCGGCATCATCGTGCGCTTCGCGCCGATCGGCGCCTTCGGGGCCATGGCCTACACGATCGGCGCGTTCGGCATTCATTCGCTGGTCAGCCTCGGGGCGCTGATCGGCACCTTTTATCTGACGAGCGTGCTGTTCGTGCTGCTGGTGCTCGGCGCCATCGCGGCCGCCTCCGGCTTCTCGATCCTGCGCTTCATCGTCTACATCAAGGACGAGCTGCTGATCGTGCTCGGCACGAGCTCGTCCGAGACCGTGCTGCCGCGTATGCTGCAGAAGATGCGGGAGCTCGGCTGCTCGCAATCGGTGGTTGGGCTGGTGATCCCGACCGGCTACAGCTTCAACCTCGACGGCACCAACATCTACATGACCCTGGCGACGCTGTTCCTCGCTCAGGCCACCAACACCCACCTCACGCTCGGCCAGGAACTGCAGATCCTGCTCGTTGCCGCGCTCACCTCCAAAGGCGCGTCCGGCGTGACCGGCGCGGGCTTCATCACGCTGGCCGCGACTCTGGCGGTGGTGCCCGACATCCCGATCAGCTCGCTGGCGGTGCTGGTCGGCATCGACAAATTCATGAGCGAGTGCCGGGCCTTGACCAATCTCGTCGGCAATGGAGTCGCCACGGTCGTGGTCAGCCGCTGGGAGGGCGAACTCGACAAGGCGCGGCTCGACGCCGCGCTCAAAGCCAACTCGCCCCCTGTCTTGGTCGACCCTGGTGCCCCAGCTTGAGTGGGCGGCAGGGTTTTCATCGAGTCCAGAGCATAGAGGCTGGCGAGGGGAGGGTTTTTGCCCCCACAAATACCTTGCGTCCGAAGGACTTGAGCTGGTATAAATCGAGAAGTGAAGATCGAATTCGATGCGGGCAAAGACGACGCTAACCGCGCGAAGCACGGCATCTCGTTAGAAGCTGCAACTGAGATCGACCTGTTGCGATCGACCGTCGTCGAGGACATGCGTCGCGACTATGGAGAACGACGCTTCATCGCCTACGGCCAGATCAAAGGTCGCCTGCATGTCCTGTGCTTCACCTGGCGCGGCGAAAATCTGCGCGCCATCGGATTGAGAAGGGCCAATAAGCGAGAAAGGCAGCGCCATGACCGACAGTCGTAAGAAGCCGGACTACATCACGCAGGAGGATTGGGACGCGGTTGATGTGCCTGAGGCAAGCGATGAAGAATTTGCCCGCGCCGTGCCGTTCGCCCAGCTCTTCCCATACGCCGCTCAATCCCTAAAGCGACAAGGCGGCCGGCCGAACTCGAGCGCCCCAAAGTCAAGGTTGCATGGCGTCTGGCCGCGGATGTTGTCGATGCAGTGAAGGCGTCCGGCAAGGGCTACAATGCGCGCGTGGAAGCGATCCTGCGCGATGCCATTGCCAAGGGCGTGCTGTAACACGACAGACCTGCGCAGCGTGCAGGTTCGATCCTGGGACACCGGCCTGAGCTTGCCGCCACCGCAATCAGCCACTACGACAGGCCGATGACGCAGCGGCGCGGACCGGGATGAGCGGCGCAGACGAGCCTCCAAAGGCGCGATCCGCCGCGGATCAGGCGCGCCAGGAACGCCTGGCGCAAGCCCTGCGCGACAACCTGAAACGTCGCAAGGCTCGGAACCGCAGCCGCGCGGCCGACGCTACGGCCGAGTCCAAGCAGACGCCGGCAAAAACCTGAAGACTGTCGCCAGCCGGCGACAGAAGCAGCGAGGACCCATGGATCGCATACGCATCGTCGGAGGCCAGAAACTCAACGGCACGATCCGTATCTCGGGCGCCAAGAACGCCGCCCTGCCGCTGATGATCGCCAGCCTGCTGACCGACGAGACGCTGACGCTCGAGAACCTGCCGCGGCTCGCCGACGTCAGCCTGCTGGTGCGCATCCTCGGCAACCATGGCGTCGATTACACCATCAACGGCCGACGGCCCGGTGAGGAGACGATGGCGGGCCAGACGGTCCACCTTCGGGCGGAGTCGATTGTCGACACCACCGCGCCCTATGACCTCGTCTCCAAGATGCGGGCCAGCTTCTGGGTGGTGGCGCCGCTGCTCGCCCGCATGGGCGAGGCGCGGGTCTCGCTGCCGGGCGGCTGCGCCATCGGGACGCGTCCCGTCGACCTGCTGCTCATGGTGCTGGAACGGCTCGGCGCCTCCATCGACATCGAAGCCGGCTACGTGGTGGCCAAGGCGCCGAGCGGGCTCAAGGGCGCGGAAATCGAGTTTCCGAAGGTGACGGTCGGCGGCACCCACACGGCGCTCATGGCCGCGGTGCTGGCCAACGGCACAACGGTTGTTCACAACGCAGCCCAGGAACCCGAAGTGGCCGATCTTGCGGCATGCCTCGTCAAGATGGGCGCGCGCATCAAGGGTGCCGGCACGCCGACCATCGAAATCACGGGTGTGCCGCGTCTCGGCGGCGCGCGCCATGCAGTGCTGCCAGACCGCATCGAGGCCGGCACCTATGCCATGGCGGTCGCGATGACGGGCGGCGACGTGATGCTGGAGGGTGCCCGACCCGAACTTCTGCAGGGGGCGCTCAACGCGCTCGAACAGGCCGGCGCGAAGGTAACGCCCACCAACGAGGGGATCCGCATCGGCCGCAACGGTGCCGGCATCAGCCCGGTCGACATCACGACCGAGCCGTTTCCCGGCTTTCCGACCGACCTCCAGGCCCAGTTCATGGCGTTGATGACCAAGGCCAAGGGCTCGTCGCGCATCGTCGAGACCATCTTCGAGAACCGCTTCATGCACGTGCAGGAGCTCGCCCGCCTCGGCGCGCATATCCGGCTCGACGGCGACGCCGCCATCATCGACGGGGTGCGGACGCTGACGGGTGCCCCTGTGATGGCGACCGACCTTCGCGCCTCGGTGTCGCTGGTCATCGCGGCGCTCGCGGCCGAGGGGGAAACGACCGTCAACCGGGTCTACCACCTCGACCGCGGATTCGAGAACCTGGAGCAGAAGCTGGGGCAATGCGGCGCGGTCATCGAGCGCGTCTCGTCGGCGCATTAGGCGAGACGGCTTGCCGCAGAGGAGGTCGGACCCGAAGCTGACCTTCAATCGTTAGACACCTTCGAAGAGGCGTCGCCCGACAAGCCGAGCATGTCGGCGGGCGTGAGCTCCAAACCGTCGAAGGTGCACAGCATGGGTGCAGACGACCCCCGCTCGCGCGGGATCACGCGGCGCCACGTCCTCGAAAGCGGCGCGGCGCTCGCTATCCTCGGCTATGTCCGGCCTGGCTTTGCGGCCGAGGTCAATCCAGTCGCTCCCCCGGTACTGCCGAGCGACCCCGGACGTCTCGACGATCCCGGTCCGCTTGACGGTCAACGGCACCGAGCAGGCTCTGACGCTCGATACGCGCACCACGCTGCTCGACGCCTTGCGCGAGCACATCGGCTTCACCGGCACCAAGAAGGGCTGCGACCACGGCCAGTGCGGCGCCTGCACGGTGCTGGTCGACGGGCGGCGCATCAATTCCTGCCTGACCCTCGCGGCCATGCACGAGGGCGACACGCATCACGACCATCGAGGGCATGGCGCAGGGCGAGCAGCTGCATCCGCTGCAGGCCGCCTTCGTGCATCACGACGGCTTCCAGTGCGGCTATTGCACGCCGGGGCAGATCTGTCCGCGGCCGGCATGCTGGCCGAGCACAAGGCGGGCTTGCCGAGCGTCGTGACCGACGATCTGGCCGAGGCGCCGGCGCTGGACGATCACGAGATCCGCGAGCGCATGAGCGGCAACATCTGCCGCTGCTCCGCCTATCCCAACATCGTGGCGGCCATCAAGGACGCGGCGGGAGCGGCCTGATGAAAGCCTTCACCTACGAGCGGCCGGCCACCGTCGCGGAGGCCGCCAAAGCGGTCGCCTCAAGGCCCGGCGCGAAGTTCATCGCCGGCGGCACCAATCTCCTCGATCTGATGAAGCTCGAGATCGAGACGCCGACGCATCTCGTCGACGTCAACCGCCTGCCGCTCGACAAGATCGAGCCGACGCCGGAGGGCGGCCTGCGCATCGGCGCTCTGGTGCGCAACAGCGATCTCGCGGCCGACCCGCGCGTGCGCAAGGATTATGCGGTGCTGAGCCGGGCGCTGCTGGCCGGCGCCTCGGGCCAGCTGCGCAACAAGGCCACGACGGCCGGCAACCTGCTGCAGCGCACCCGCTGCTATTATTTCTACGACACGACGAAGCCCTGCAACAAGCGCGAGCCCGGCTCGGGCTGTTCGGCGCTCGACGGCTTCAACCGCATCCACGCGATCGTCGGCGCCAGCGAACGACTGCATCGCGACGCACCCCTCCGACATGGCGGTCGCGATGCGGGTGCTCGACGCGAAGGTCGAGACCGTGATGCCGGACGGCACGCCCGATGCGATCCCGATCGCCGACTTCCATCGCCTGCCCGGCAGCACGCCGCAGATCGAGACCGACCCTGAAGCCCGGCGAGATGATCACCGCCGTGACGTTGCCGCCGCCGCCGAAGGGCGTGCAGCTCTACCGCAAGGTGCGCGACCGCGCCTCCTATGCCTTCGCGCTCGTCTCGGTCGCGGCGATCGTCGACGCCGAAGGCGGCACGATCCGCTCGGCCCGCATGGCCTTCGGCGGGCTCGCCCACAAGCCGTGGCGCGTCGGCCGCAGGCCGAAGCGGCGCTCGCAGGGCGCCAAGGCCGGCGCACGCCGCCTTCGCCAAGGCGGGCGACGAGGTCGTCGCGGGCGGCGCGCGGCTACGGCCACAACGATTTCAAGATCCCGCTGGTCAAGCGCACGCTCGCGGCCGTGCTGACCGCCGCCACCCATCCGGCCTGAGCGGAACTCGCCATGATCAACATGAACGACGCCCGTCGGGCAGACCCCGCTCGACACCCAGCCGGGCGTCATCGGCCAGCCGCTCGACCGCATCGACGGCCCGCTGAAGGTGCACGGGCCACGCGCCCTATGCCTACGAATACCGGGAGGGCGGCAAGGCCGCCTACGGCTTCCTCGTCGGTGTCGGGCATCGCCAAGGGCAGGATCGACGACATCGACACGGCGGCGGCCGAGAAGGCGCCGGGCGTCCTGCTCGTGATGACGCACAAGAACGTGCCGAAGCAGGGCGCCAAGACCGGCAGCACCAATCCGCAGCTCGGCGGCGACGGAGATCAAGCATCACGGCCAGCCGATCGCGCTCGTGGTGGCCGAGAGCTTCGAACAGGCGCGCGCCGCCGCCTATCTGGTCAGGCCCGGCTACGCGGCCGACAAGGGCGAGTTCGACATGGGCTCGAACCTGGCCAAGGCCGTCAAGCCGAAGCCGCAGAACGACACGCCAGCCGGACACCGCGAAGGGCGATTTCGACGCGGCCTTCGCGGCCGCCCCGGTCAAGATCGACGTGACCTACACCACCCCGGCCGCAGACCCACGCCATGATGGAGCCGCACGCGACGCTCGCGCTCTGGGACGGCGATCAGCTGACCCTCTACACCGCCAACCAGATGCTGCCGCGCGGCCTCGACACGGTGGCGGGCACGCTGCAGATGCCGAAGGAGAAGGTCCGGCTGGTCAGCCGCTATGTCGGCGGCGGGTTCGGCGGCAAGCTGCAGGTGCATGCCGATGCGATCCTGGCGGCCCTGGCGGCCAAGATCGCTGAACCGGCCCGTCAAGGTCGCGCTGACGCGGCAGCAGGTGTTCCACGTCACGACGCATCGGACCGACACGATCCAGCGCCTGCGGCTCGGCGCCGATCGCGACGGCACGCTGACCGCGATCGGTCACGAAGCCTGGTCCAACAACACGCCGGGCGAGAACTTCTACGAGACCGCCGCCGGAGCGACGCGCATCGCTCTATGCCGCCGCCGAACCGCGATGACGACGCACCGGCGTCGTGACGCTCGATCTGCCGGTCTCGTCGTCCATGCGGGCGCCCGGCGAGGCGGTCGGCCTGCTGGCGCTCGAATGCGCGATGGACGAGCTCGCGGTCGCGCTCGACATGGACCCGATCGAGCTGCGGATCAGGAACGAGCCGAAGACCGACCCCGAGAAGGGCCGGCCGTTCTCGACCCGAACACTGGTGCCCTGCATGCAGAAGGGGGCCGAGCTGTTCGGCTGGTCCAAGCGCAACGCCGAAGCCGGGCCAGGTGCGAGGACGGGCCAGTGGCTGGTCGGCATGGGCATGTCGGCCGCCATCCGCGGCAATCCCGATGCTCGCCGCCAAGGCCAGCGTCAGCGCTCGACCGGGACGGGGTCGCTACCGTCAAGACGTCGATGACCGACATCGGCACGGGGTCCTACACGATCCTGGGCCAGATCGCGGCCGACATGCTCGGCCTGCCGATGGACAAGGTCCGGGTCGTGCTCGGCGACACGGCGTTCCCGGCCGCGCCCGGCTCGGGCGGCTCCTTCGGCGCCAATTCGGCGGGATCCGCGGTCTTCGATGCCTGCTCGAACCTGCGCGACGAAGCTGCTGCAGACCGGCCAGCCTGCCCGAGGATGGCGCGAGCTTCGCCAAGGGTCAGGTCACGGCTGGCGGCCGGAGCATGGACCTGGCCGCGATCGCGACCATTGCCGGTCCCGACGGCATTTCGGCCGACGGCGCGGCCGACCCGGGCGACTCGCGCAAAACATTCAACCAGCAGTCCTATGGGGCCCATTTCGCCGAGGTGGGCGTCGACCGGGACACCGGCGAGATCCGTCTGCGCCGCATGCTCGGCGTCTTCACGGCCGGCCGCATCCTCAACGCCAAGACGGCGCGCTCGCAGGCGATCGGCGGCATGATCTTCGGGGTCGGCGCGGCGCTGACCGAGGATCTCGTCATCGACAAGCGCTACGGCCATTTCGTCAACCACGACCTCGCCGAATATCACGTCGCCGTGCATGCCGACGTCCCGGCCATCGACGCGGTGTTCCTGCCCGAACTCGACGACAAATCGAGCGCCGATGAAGAGCAAGGGGGTCGGCGAGCTCGGCATCTGCGGGCGCGGGAGCGTCGATCGCGAACGCCGTCTACAACGCCACCGGCGTGCGCATCCGCGATTATCCGCTGACGCTCGACAAGGTGCTGAACGGCTGGGACGCGGCATCGCGGACGGGCCAGGGCCCGACCGATCCTCTCTTGCGGAAGTCCGGATGAGTCGCTTGATGGATGAGTTCCGGCACGGAGCGGCGGCGGTCCTCATCCGGTGAGTTTCCGACAAGGCCCACAGCGGTCCGCACGGAGTTCGCGCCTTATCTTAGGTGCTCTCGGTGTTTTCGCCGTGGCCGGTCTCATCTACGCAGCCGTGCCTCTCTTCCAAGCCTGGCTCGACCGCCGAGCCGTATTGTCGGCCCCCGCAAGTCAAGCTCGGCTTCTTGGCGCCCATTTCATTGTCGGGTTCGCCGACTTGGACGAAGCACGCCTCCTGGCGCAACGCGGCTGGATCGGGGGAATCTTCCTGAGCAGCCGTAATGTCGCAAACCGAACACGGGCGGAGGTGGCCGCCGACGTGGCGGATCTTCAAAGTGCCCAACGGACCGGCGGATCGGCTCCTCTTGTCGTCGCCGCCGATCAGGAAGGAGGGATCGTTTCCCACATGTCGCCGCCGCTCTCGCCATTTCCTCCGCTCGAAAGCTTCGCGAGCCTCTCGCGGCCGGAGCGGGTTCGGCAGGCGCAAGATTACGGACGCCGTCAGGGCGCCGAGTTGGCGAGCCTTGGGGTAACGCTGGATTTCTCGCCCGTGGTTGACCTCCGGACCGCAGCGGTTGCGACGGGGTCACAGGACGCCACACGGACGGGGCAGCGGGCGATCGCTGCGGATCCCGAAACGACGACGCAGATCGCGCTTGCTTACGCGAAGGGATTGCAGGACGCTGGCATCACGCCGACCTTGAAGCACTTTCCGGGGCTCGGCCCGGTTGAAGCCGATACGCATCGCGCCGCAGCGGTTTTGACCGAAGGCCGCGCCGAGCTGGAAGCAAGGGACTGGATTCCGTTCCGCACCATTCTCGGTCAGTCGCATGCGGCTCTCATGGTCGCCCACGTTACGACCACCGCCATCGATCCAACACGGCCCGCTTCCCAGTCCCGTCTCGTCGTTCAGGATCTCCTGCGCCACGATTGGGGCTTCAGCGGCCTCGTGATCACTGACGACCTCGCGATGGGCGCCGTCCGCCAAACCGGTCTGTGCGAGGCGGTGGTGGGTGCACTGAACGGCGGCGTGGACTACCTCCTGGTCGCACGTGGAGGACATGTCGTTTTTGCGGCCCTACGCTGCGCCCTGAACGCGCTGCAGAACGGGGCGCTCGACCCTCAGATGCTGGACGCCAGCGTGGTGCGACAGCGGCGCGCAGCGGTTCAGTCCTCGATTCCCGACTGACCTCCGCGCCGCCGCGGCCGGACAGCAACGTCTTGCGCTTCGAAGTGGATTCTTCCTAGTGTCCGAGGATGTAAGCTACGCCATCGCGTCACGCCGCTGGCGTTCGGGCCATGACACATGCACTGCTGTGCAAGGACGCTCGATGAGGGAAGCAACGGGCCGCTCGGGTGACGTTGTTCCGCCCGAGCGACCCGGCGTTGCGAGTGCGGCCGGCTTTTGCGCCGGGTGTTCGAGCTTGGCGTTGGGCACCGGCCTGCCGATCGTGATGGTGGTCAGCAACAAGTCCGCCCCCGCCTTACTGGCGGCGGGTTCGCTGCTGGCCGTTGCCGCGGTCGTCCTATCCGGAGCGACCTCCGCGTTGGTTGCCCGGGGCCGGAGAGTGGTCCGAAGCCCTACCGCTGGATTGGTCGTCGCAATCCTGGGCTTGATGTCGGCCAGCCTTTTTTGGAGCATCGATCGGGCGATGACGACGCGGGGACTCGTCGAAGGCGTTCCCGTGCTCGCTTCGGTTCTGGTCTGCGCCGTTGCCTGGCCGTTGGTGTTCAGACCGGGCGACGAGCGCTTTCTGTTCGGCGGCCTCGCGGCCGCGGCGCTGCTCATCGGCTTTGAAAAAATCGATGACATGGCACTGCATCGGCTGGTTGGCTCCCGTACCTTCCATTCCGACCTCAAGCGCAGCGCCGTGCCGCTGGCGATCCTGGTATGGCCTGCACTCTTCAGCTGTTGCCGCTCGGGACGAGCAGCGCTCGCGAGCGGCCTGTTGGCCTTTGTGGCAGCCGGCATCATGGTGGCCCATTCGGGCGCGTCATTCTTTGGGCTGCTGGCCGGTGTTCTAGCCTTTGCACTGGCCCGATGGTGGCCTTCCGCGATGCTCGGCTTGATCACCTTCTTGCTCGTTGTCGTCGTGATTGGGTCAGGGTGGTTGGGCACCTCGGCCAAGCAGGGACTGCCGTCCCCCGTCGTCTCGAGTCTCGGCAGCGTTCATGCGGTACCGCGCATCCGAATCTGGCGCGCTTTCGAACGGCGGGTGTTCGAGCACCCGCTGCTCGGGCACGGCTTCAACACTGGCGTGGTCGTCTCGCCCGACCTTCTGCCCGATGACATGACGCCGGAACTGAAGACGCCATCGCTGGCGGGCATCCATCCCCACAGCATGTTCCTGCAGGTGTGGATCGAACTCGGAGCCGTGGGAGTCGGTGTGAGCCTCGCAACCACGCTCTTCGTCCTGGGCCGTGTCCGGGCATCCGCCGCCATGCCGCTTCGCCTCGGTCTTTTGGTCACAACCATCTCGATCGGACTGGTCAGCATGAGCCCGTGGCAGCCGTGGTGGCTGGCCGTCACCGGCGTAGGGCTGCTTTGGTTTCGCGTGGTCGAGCCCGAGCCCTTAGGTCGCGGCGCCGCGTAAACCGAGCCCTGCCGCGGAAACCGGCTATTTGTCGCGCCGCTGAGGGACGAAACACAGCGGCATTGCGGGCACCTTCCGCGGCGCGCATAAAGCTGCCAGGAGAGGGCACCATGGCCGATGTTTCCGAGGACCTACGCTCGGGCGCGCTGTTCTATCATCGCTATCCAAAGCCCGGAAAGATCGAGATCCAGCCGACCAAGCCACTGGGCAATCAGCGCGATCTGGCGCTGGCCTATACGCCCGGCGTGGCGATCGCCTGCACGGCCATCGCGGACGACCCGAGCCGAGGCCGCGAACCTCACCTCGCGCCAGAACCTTGTGGCGGTGGTGTCGAACGGCACGGCCGTGCTCGGGCTCGGCAATATCGGGCCGCTCGCCTCCAAGCCCGTGATGGAGGGCAAGGCGGTCCTCTTCAAGAAATTCGCCGGCATCGACGTGTTCGACATCGAGGTGGCCGAAACCGAGGTCGACCGCATGGTCGACATCGTGGCGGCGCTGGAGCCGACCTTCGGCGGCATCAATCTCGAGGACATCAAGGCCCCCGAGTGCTTCGATATCGAGGAGCAGCCTCAAGGCCCGCATGGGCATCCCGGTGTTCCACGACGACCAGCACGGCACGGCGATCATCGTCGCGGCCGCGGTCGTCAACGCGCTCGAGTTCGCCGGCAAGGAGATCGGCGCCATCAAGGTGGTGACGTCGGGCGCCGGCGCTGCGGCGCTCGCCACGCTCAACCTGCTCGTCACGCTCGGCGTCAGGCGGGAGAACATCTGGGTCACCGACATCGAGGGCGTCGTCTACGAAGGCCGCGCGGCGCTGATGGACCGCTGGAAAGCGCCCTACGCCCAGGCCACCGAGAAGCGCACCCTCGCCGAGGTGATCGAGGGCGCCGACGTGTTCATCGGCCTGTCGGCCGGCGGCGTGCTGAAGCCCGAGATGCTCGCCCGCATGGCGCCAACGCCGCTCATCATGGCGCTCGCCAACCCTACGCCCGAGATCATGCCCGATCTCGCCCGCCAGGCCCGGCCCGACGCGCTGATCTGCACGGGCCGGTCGGATTTTCCCAACCAGGTCAACAACGTCCTCTGCTTCCCCTACATCTTCCGCGGCGCGCTCGACGTCGGCGCCTCGACCATCAACGAGGAGATGAAGGCCGCGGCCGTGAAGGCCATCGCGGCGCTGGCCCGGGAGACGCCGTCGGACGTGGTGGCCCGCGCCTATGGCGGCGAGGCGCGGCCGTTCGGGCCGGATTCGCTGATCCCGAGCCCGTTCGATCCGCGCCTGATCCTGCGCATCGCGCCCGGCGGTCGCCAAGGCCGCCATGGACAGCGGCGTGGCGGCCCGGCCGCTTGCCGGACATCGCGGCCTACGCCGAATCGCTCGATCGCTTCGTGTTCCGCTCCGGCTTCATCATGAAGCCGGTGTTCACGGCCGCCAAGGCCGACCCAAAGCGCGTCATCTATGCCGAAGGCGAGGACGAGCGGGTGCTGCGCGCCGTCCAGGCCGTGTGCGAGGAGGGTCTGGCGCGGCCCATCCTGGTCGGCCGCCCCATCGGTGATCGACGTCGCGGCTGAAGCGCTTCGGTCTGTCGATCAGGCCCGGCGAGGACTTCGAGCTGATCAATCCCGAGGACGACCCGCGCTACCGCGACTACGTCGCGACCTATCTCGAGGCCGCGGGCCGCAAGGGCATCACGCCCGACGCCGCCCGCACGCTGGTGCGCACCAACACGACCGTCATCGCCGCCCTCGCGGTGCGTCGCGGCGATGCGGACGCGCTGATCTGCGGGCTGGAGGGCCGCTTCCGCTCGAACATCCGCCACATCGACTCGATCCTGGGGCTTGCGCCGGGGTTCGAGCGCATGGCGGCCGTCAGCCTGCTGATCACCGTCGAAGGGCGCCTATTTCCTCGCCGACACGCATGTCAACGAGGACCCGACCGCCGAGGAGATCGCCGATATCGCCATGGCCTGCGCCACCCACGTGCGCCGCTTCGGCATCGAGCCCCGCATCGCGCTGCTGTCGCATTCCGATTTCGGCAGCATGGAGACCGACGTCGCCGCGCAAGATGCAGCGGGCGCTCGCCCTGGTTCAGGCCCGCAACCCCGACTTCGAGATCGACGGCGAAATGGCGGCCGACACGGCGCTGTCCCAGCTGATCCGCGACCGGGTCAACCCGACGTCGAGCCTCAAGGGCGAGGCCAACGTGCTGATCATGCCCAATCTCGATGCCGCCAACATCGCGTTCCAGCTCGTCAAGGTGCTGGCCGACGCCCTGCCGGTCGGGCCGATCCTGCTCGGCCCCGCGAAGCCGGCCCACATCCTGACGCCGTCCGTCACGGCGCGCGGCATCGTCAACGTGACGGCGCTGGCGGCCGTGGAGGCTGCATCGGGATAGCGCGGGGGTTCAACGGGCGAAGGCGCACGCTCCTCATCCTGAGCCGCCGCAAGGCGGCGAAGTCGAAAGGCATCGCGTGTGAGACCCAGCGCTGATCATGCGGTAAAGTCTTGTGGTGAGCCCGCCCGTCAGCGGAAGCGGCTGTTGACCGAAGTTGCGCGGAGCGGGACTGTTGCTGCGTGGATACTCGACACCTTGCTTTGTCTCCAGACTTGGAAGCCGCCCTGGTCGAGCTCGGTGGCAAGCTGGCACGTGGCGAAAACCTGGCTGGCGACTTGGACGAGGCGCTAGACCTGATGGGCGAAATGTCGCCGGCCAAGGTTGCGCAGGCGGACACAGCTATCGCGACCGCCGCAGGACTCTTCCACCGACGCCCCATGTCGTCGCCCGGGGGCTCGGTGTTCTCCCTATCGACAGACTTCATCGACGCCGAGCTTTTGCTCCGCGTGCCGAAACTCGAATACCTTTTCATTTTTCATCGAAACGGTCGCCTCCGCGAAGCTGCCCTTCTGAAAGTAACGGGAGGGCTTCCCAACGCATTCCTATTCGCGGCAGGGGCGTGGCGTCTAAATGATTGGGCACCTCCGGTTCGTGCAGCGGCCGTGCGTTGCGCACGCCGGTCCTTCCCACGCACCAGCGCCGAAATGATAGTCCGTGCTGCGACGGTGTTACTGATCCGGCAATCCAGCTGGGGTCGCTGGGGCACTGAGCGTGAGCTGGTTGATGAGGCATTCAGCCGCCCTGACGTCGCCGAACGTCTGGCGGACCTGATCACCGCCAGCCCAATCGGCCCAATGGCGACGACGCTGAGATTTGCTCTTCGTACACCCGCAATCGATATCTATTTGGAGCATATCCTAGGAGATGCATTGCAGCCCTCGGTTCGTGGCGTTGCGCTTGACGCGTTGATCAGACATCGGGCGAAGTGGCCACGTGGATACGAATGGAAATGGGTTGACAAGTCCATGGGAGTACGTCGCCGGGCGACGGTGTTTGGCTGCCGCGACATTGAAGTTCTCGCACCCAGGGACCGTCTTATCGGTCTAGGAATTGAAGGACCGATCGCCTGGCGTCCGCCGAATTGCGCTGGATGGTGTCATTAGCCACATGCTGGCACACCCGAAGGACAGAAATTTGCGACCTCGCTGGCAACGGATCGCTCGCCATCGGTGCGAGAGCGAGCAGAATTCATCCTTCGCCGCGTCCTGCGTGAACAGAACGCTCCGCGTCCTGCCAGGAGGAAAGATTTCTGAGGGCTGAACCGAATTACCGCGTCCAGAGCCTTGGATCGAACACGAAGGGTCTGATCGCGCGCGGCACGAACGCCGAGGCATCGGGGTGGAGGGGATTGATCAGGATATTCGTCGAACTCGCGGACGATCGCAGACGGGACGCGCAACAATGCGGATCGGCCCGACTGAAGCCAGGCATCGCCCACCGCTTTTGGGTCGCCGGGAACATCGGCGATCTCCTCGGCGATGGTCGAACCGATATCGATGGCCATGAGCACGTAATCGTCGGGCAACACGTCCCAATCGAGGTCGAGGTGCACCCGCACTTCCAGCACGGCCAAAGCCGCGGTTTCGGCCGCATAGACCAAAGGTCGCCCGGGAGAGTTCCAGCGGCCTCCCAACCGCCGGGCGCCTTCACCCGAGAGATCCGCGAAAGGCCTTCGGCAAATCCGCCAGGCGGTGGTCAAGCCGCCAGGCCGTGATCGATCCTGTGCAAGAGATCCTCGACTTCCTTCGTGCCCTCACTGGTGTCGAGGAGCGCAAGAGGAGCGTCACCACCTAGGGCCCGCGTTGGACGCCGCAGCCACGAGATGCCTTGTCAGGCGAGCCGAAGGTCTGTTCGGCTTCGGCAATCACGCGAACGACCCTGACGAAGCGATCGGATTGCTCCGGGGTCAGAGGCCCGATCTTGCGACGATGGCTCAGCGTCTTACGGGGCAGGATGACTCGGTCGATCTCGGCCGAACTCAGCCGTCCGAGACTCCAGGACCTGCTCGACCTCTGCTATGGGAAGTCCGTGCCGGGTCGCCTCGATCAGTTCACGACGGCTTCGCGACTTGAACTCGAACGGCACAGCGGCTCGGTTTTCACGCGATCGGCTCAGAGCAGCCTCCATGGCGGTATGCACCGACCATAGAGGCATATCGCCATTTCGTGCAAGCGAGCCGAGATGTTGATGCTCCCGACCAGACTCGGGTCATTCGCGGCAGCCTTACCGGTCCGCATTTCGCCCGTTCAACTCCCGATGGCTCGGCGTTGTTGCCGGCCTGCTCCTTGCAGCGCATTGTCGGACGTGGAGGAATCGATGCGGCACTGGATCAAGGCCCCGCTCGCCATTCTGGCCGACGGGGCAGCGGGCGGCATGGTCGTCGAGGACGGACGGATCGTCGAACTGCTGCCGGCCGGTGCGCAGCCGGCCGCGCCCGTCGATGATACGTTTGATGCCTCGGCGGCATGTCGTCATCCCCGGGCTGGTCAACACCCATCACCATTTCTTCCAGACGCTGACCCGCGCGCATCCGGCGGCGATCAACAAGGAGCTGTTCCCCTGGCTCCAGGCGCTCTATCCGATCTGGGCGAAGGTCGTGACGCCCGAAAGCTTCCGGCTCGCCACCCGCCTCGCGCTGACCGAACTGATGATGTCGGGCTGCACCACGGCGGCCGATCACCAATATCTGTTCCCCGCCGGCATCGAGGACGCGCTCGACATCCAGGCCGAGGAAGCGGCGCGCGATCGGGCTGCGCATGACCCTGACGCGCGGCTCGATGAACCTTTCGGAGAAGGATGGCGGCCTGCCGCCGGACAGCGTCGTCCAGGACGAGGACACGATCCTGGCCGACAGCGAGCGCGTGCTCCGGCGCTACCACGATCCCTCGCGAGGGCGCGATGATGCAGGTCGCGCTCGCGCCCTGCTCGCCGTTCACCGTGACCAAGTCGCTGATGCGCGCCTCGGCGGCGCTGGCCGAGCGCTTCGACTGCAGGCTCCACACCCACCTCGGCGAGACGATCGACGAGGAGGACTACTGCCTCTCGCGCTTCCAGTGCCGGCCGGTCGACTACCTCGAGGACACGGGCTGGCTCGGGGGCCGAACCTGGCTCGCCCACGGCATCCATTTCAACGCCGAGGAGATCGCGCCGGCTCGGGCGGCACGGCGTCGGCGTGTGCCACTGCCCGACCTCGAACATGGTGCTCGCTTCCGGCCCTGCCGAACGCGGGAACTGGAGGAGGCCGGGGCGCCGGTCGGGCTGGGGGTCGACGGCTCCGCCTCGAACGACAATTCCAACCTGATGGAAGGCGTGCGTCACGCGCTGATGCTGAACCGGCTCACCTACAACGCCGCCGACGTCACCCATCTCGATGCACTGCGCTGGGCACGCAGGGCTCGGCGCGATGCCTCGGGCGCGACGACATCGGCGTGATCGCGGTGGGCAAGCAGGCCGATCTCGCGCTCTACCGGCTCGACGAACTGCGCTTCTCCGGGGTCGGCGACGCGATTGCCGGGCTCGTGCTTGTGCGGCGCGCACCGGCGCCGACCGCGTCATGGTCGGGGGCCGCTGGACGGTGGTGGACGGCCTCCCCGTCACGGTTGACGTCGAGCGGCTGCGGCGCGAGCACGGCGACGCGGCCCGCCGGCTCGCGGCGGCGCTCTGAGCCCAAGACACCATGCCTTTCGAACTCGGCCTCTACACCTTCGCCGACATCGCGCCCGACCCGGCGACCGGCGCCGATCTCTCACCGCGCCAGCGCTTGCGCAACCTGATGGAGGAAATCGAGCTCGCCGACCAATTGGGGCTCGATGTCTTCGGGGTCGGCGAGCATCACCGTCCGGACTATGCGGTGTCGGCGCCGGCCGTGGTGCTGGCCGCGGCGGCGGAGCGGACCAAACGAATCAAGCTGACCAGCGCCGTGACGGTGCTCAGCTCGGAGGACCCGGTGCGCGTTCACCAGCAGTTCGCGACGGTCGATCTTCTCTCGGACGGTCGGGTCGAGATGATGGTCGGACGCGGCTCTTTCATCGAATCCTTCCCGCTGTTCGGCCACAGACTCGACGACTACGACGCGCTCTTCACCGAGAACCTCGACCTGCTGCTGCGGATTCGGGCGGCCGAGCACGTCACCTGGTCGGGCGGACACCGGGCCGCGATCGATCGGCGAGGCGTCTATCCACGGCCCGAGCGCGAGATCCCGCTCTGGATCGCGGTGGGCGGAACGCCGCAATCCGTGGTGCGGGCCGGTACGCTCGGCCTGCCGCTGGCGCTCGCCATCATCGGCGGCCAGCCGGAGCGGTATGCGCCGCTCGGGCAGCTCTATCGTGAGGCGGGGCGCCGCGCGGGCATCGATCCTGCTCGGCTGCGGCTCGGCATCAACTCACACGGGTTCGTGGCCGAAAATGCGGAAGCAGCCGCGCGCGACTTCTTTCCACCTTATGCGGCGATGATGATCCGGCTCGGCCAGGAGCGCGGGTGGCCGCCGCTCGACCGCGCACAGTTCGAAGCGGCAACCGGCCTGCACGGCCATCTGGTTGTCGGCTCGCCGGACCAGGTGATCGAGAAGATCCTGTTCCAGCAGAAGGCATTGGGGCACGATCGCTTCTTGATGCAGACCAGCCTCGGCGCCGTGTCTCACGCGGCCGTGATGCGGTCGATCGAGCTGTTCGGGACGAAAGTCGCGCCGGCGGTTCGGTCCGCTCTCTCGGCGTAATGCGGGCCGCACAGGAACAGCCGATTTCGTTCACATCGTCGAGCGTCAATGTCGCACATGTCGCTTTTTGCACGCAGCCTCACAACCGGAGCCCTGCTCCTAGTCGCAGTGGGGCTCGCCGGGGTCGGCGGGTGTTCGGACGTCATGCCGCTCGTCGACGAGCTGCCCCTGCCCACCATTCCGGATGCATTACGGCTTGAGAAGCCGCTGGATCAGCCCGCCAACATCATCGAACGGGGCCTCTCCGCCTGCCCCAAGCGGATCGAGGCCGGCGAGGCGACCTGCGTCAAGCAGGCGCTTGCCACAGGCGGCACGACAGTTCGCGATCTGATGGCGCTGGTGCCGGGCTGCCGCAGCGGTCTCGTCTGCCGATACGACTACACGACGATCGACGAGGTCGGATTGATCCCCGCGACAGCGACGAAATTCGTTGCGCATTGGCGCGTCGAGTTTGACTTCCGCAAGCCCGTGGCGAGCATTGCTACGCTACCCGTAACTGTGGTGACGTTCTGACCCGAATGCGCAAAGGGCCGGGCAAAGCCCAGCCCCCAAGCCTTGTGTCGCGGCCGATGGATTACTTCTTGCCGGCCTTGCTCTTCGTATGCGCTTCGCTCGAGGATTTGTGAGCGGCTTCGGAGTGGCCGTGCGCCTTGGTCGAGTGCTCGTGCGCAGCGTTATGATCGCCCTTGGCATGGTGTTCGGCCGCGGTGCGGTGCGACTTGGCAGCCGTCTCGTGATGTTCAGCGGCTTTCGAATGTTCTTCTTTGGCCATATTCTCTGCTCCGCGCAGACATTGAGCAAGATGCCCAACTGTTTGCCGCTCACGCTTGTTCCGGAAGCGTGCAGCCCCGGTCGGAGGCTCCGCCCGACTCAGCCACAGGGGCGTCCCGACCCAATTGCAGCCACGATGAGAGCGTTCTAAAAACGCCCATGCTCGCCTATGCGAATCCCGCCAATTTCATGCGGCTGTCCGCCAGGCTTCTGCCCTGGCTTGCGGTCTGCACGGTCTTGTGCCTGGCGAGCGGTCTCTACATGACCTTTTTCGTAGCACCCGCCGATTACCAGCAAGGCGAGACGGTGCGCATCATGTACGTCCACGTACCGGCCGCATGGGTCTCCACCTTCGCCTACCTGATGATGGCCATCTCGGCGCTCGGCACGCTGGTCTGGCGCCATCCCCTCGCCGACGCCGCCCAGAAGGCGGCCGCGCCACTCGGCGCCGTGTTCACCTTCATCTGCCTCGTCACCGGCTCGCTCTGGGGCAAGCCGATGTGGGGAACCTAGTGGGTGTGGGATGCGCGGCTGACCTCGGTTCTGGTGCTGTTCATCATCTATCTCGGCCTGGTGGCGCTGTGGCAGACGATCGATGAGCCGGGCCGGGCCGCGCGCGCCGCTGCCATCCTGACGCTGGTCGGCGTGATCAACATCCCGATCGTCAAGTTTTCGGTCGATTGGTGGAACACGCTGCACCAGCCGGCTTCCGTGTTCCGCCTGGGCGGCCCGACGATCGACCCGTCCATGCTGTGGCCGCTGCTGGTCATGGCCGTCGGCTTCACGCTGCTGTTTGTGACGCTGCATACCGTGGCCATCCGCAACGAAATCCTGCGGCGGCGGGTACGCCGGCTGATGCTGAACGCAGCGTCGCGGAGTCGGTGCCGCGTTACACGATCGTCGAGGTGGCCTCGTGAGCGGCGTCGATCACCTCGGCTTCATCGTCGCGGCTTATTGCGTCACGGCCTTGGTGCTCGGCATGACGCGCTTGCCGTGCTGCTGATCGATGGCGGACCCAGAAGAGGCTGCTGGCCCGGCTCGATGCCGGCGACGCAGAACGCCAATGAGCGCCACGAACGATGTCATCCCGCCGAACGCGACGAGGCGCCGCTGGATCGCTTATGCGCCCCTTGTCGCATTCGTGCTGGTTGGCAGCGCTGCTGCTGGTGCGGCTCTCCGCTGGAGATCCCTCCCGCCTGCCTTCGGCCTTGATCGGACGCCCCGCGCCCGCCTTTGCTCTGGCTCCGGTTCCCGGCCTTCCCCAGCCAGGCCTTCGGACCGATGACCTGAAGACCGGTCATGTGACGCTGGTCAATGTGTTCGCGTCCTGGTGCGCCGAATGCCACGACGAGCACGATGCCTTGTCGCGATTGGCTGCCGATCCGGGCCTGCAGGCCAAGGGGGTCACCCTCGATGGCATCGCGTACAAGGACAACGCTGAGGACACGCGACGGTACCTCGACGTGAAGGGTAATCCTTATCGAGCGGTCGGCAATGATGCCTCGGGGCGCACCGGGATCGACTTCGGCGTCTACGGCGTCCCAGAAACCTTCGTGGTTCGAGGCGACGGGACTATCGCCTACAAGCTGGTCGGCGGCGTGACCGCTCAGACGCTCGGCCCGCTTTTGGCGGCGATCGACCAGGCCGCCCGGTAGCTCCACCTCTCCGCCTCAAAATCGACGGTCCGACGACGCCACGGTCGCTCGCCTCCGAGCGACCGCTCGAACGCTTTGCAAAGAAATCTAGCTCAGTGTGCCGGAGCAACGTGCCGCAAGCACGCGCCTTTTAAAACCAACGATGAGCCGTCTTCGTCCATGAGCATTTTGGCCACTCAAACTGCGGGCGGGGCCTCTGCGGCCGCTTCGACCCCACGCCATTCACAGGGTGTCCCGGTGTTGCGGTCGATCGTGATGCTCGGAATCGCACTGATTCTCCTCGTCCCGGAAAGCGAGCTTCGGGCGAAGGCCTTCAAGGTGAATCTGATCGTCAAGAACATGCAGCGGCACGCGCACTGAGCGCACCGCAATCTCAAGACCCGTTGCGGAAAAGAGACTCGCCCGACACGCGAAGGGTGTAGGCTGCGCTGGATCGCCCCTCATTTCAGGCGAACCCATGCATAAATTTCAAATCGAAATTATCAAGCCGTCCCATTACGACAAGGACGGTTACGTCATCCAATGGTGGAAGGCGTGGATTCCGTCGAATTCGATGGCGTGCCTTTATGCCATCGCGCAAGACGCGGCCGCGCGAAAGGTGCTCGGCAACGATGTCGAGATCGCCGTCGCGGCGCACGACGAGATGAACATCACGATCCCGATCGACACGATCGCGCGCCGCATCACGACGCCGGGACATTCGGGCATCGTCTGCCTGGTCGGCGTACAGTCGAACCAGTTCCCGCGGGCGATGGCCATCGCCCGCCAGTTTCGGGCGCGCGGCATTCCGGTCGCCATCGGCGGCTTTCACGTCAGCGGCTGCATCGCCATGCTGAAGGATCTCACGCCCGACCTTCAGGAAGCGCTCGACCTCGGGATCACGCTGTTTGCCGGCGAAGCGGAAGAGACCTTCGAGGCCTTCCTGCAGGATGTGCATGGCGGGTCGCCGAAGCCGATCTATAATCACATGAAGGACCTGCCCGAGATGCAGGGCCAGATCATCCCCTATCTGCCGCGCGAGCTGGTCAACCGCTACGACGGTATCCTGTCCAGCTTCGATGCCGGCCGAGGCTGCCCGTTCCAGTGCTCGTTCTGCACCATCATCAACGTGCAGGGCCGCAAATCCCGTTACCGCAGCGCCGACGACATTGAACTTCTCGTCCGCCGCAACGCGGCCGAAGGCATCAAGCGTTTCTTCATCACCGACGACAATTTCGCCCGCAATCGGAACTGGGAAGCGATCTTCGATCGATTGATCCATCTACGGGAAAGCGAGGGTCTGAAGATCAGCTTCCTGATCCAGGTGGACACGCTGGCGCACAAGATACCGAACTTCATCAGCAAGGCGGCCCGGGCCGGCTGCCGTTATGCCTTCATCGGGCTCGAGAGCATCAACCCGGAAAACCTGGTTCACATGAAGAAGAACCAGAACCGCATCACGGAATATCGCAAGATGTTCCAGATGTGGAAGGAAGCCGGCATGGTCACCTATGCGGGTTTCATCATGGGGTTGCCGGGCGACACGCCGGCGACCATCAAGCGCGACATCGAGATCATTCAGCGCGAGCTGCCGGTTGATCTCCTCGAATTCACCATGCTGACGCCGCTGCCCGGCTCCGAGGACCACAAGAACAACGTCGAGTCGGGGGTCTGGATGGACCCCGACCTCAACAAATACGATCTCGAAACCGTCACGGTCAATCACCCGAAGATGAGTGCCGCCGAGTGGCAGCAGACCTACGCGGACATGTGGGCCTGGTACTACAGCGACGAGCACGTCCGCCGCATGATGCTGCGCAACAAGGCCTATGGCATCAACCCGGTGCGGATCCTGCGCGGTGTGCTGCAGATCTATGGCGCGCCGCATTTCGAGGGCGTCCACCCGCAGCAATGCGGCTATCTGCGCCGCAAGGACCGGCTGCAGCGCCGGCCCGAGATGAAGCGCGCGGCATTTCTGCCGTTCTACCTTCGCCACGTCACCGAGACGGTGTCGAAATACGCGCAGTTCGGCGTCTACGGGCTCAAGCTGATGCGCATGCGCAAGGACGTCCGGAAGGCCGCGCCCTACACCGATTTCGCCATCACGCCCGTGGTCGACGCGGAAGCCGAGACGCTGGAAATGTTCTCGCTCAACGATGCGTCGCGTGCAGCCGTGGATAAGGCCAAGCGGCAAGCCGGCCGCAACAAACAGACTGTGGACGCGGCGCTGGCGGAGGCGAGCTGAACTCGCCGGCCGGCTTGGCGCCGCGCCGCTCTGCCGCTAAGCAGCGGCGTGGTCGAACGAATCTCTTCCGCGGCAGCACGCCGCATCGCGCTCGCCGCGCAAGGATTCAGCGGCGGGCGGGCTATTGGCCCCCCAACGTGGGCGCATGCCCGGCGCGTGCTCGAGCGGACGCGCCTGTTCCAGATCGACAGCGTCAATGTGCTGGTGCGGGCGCATTACATGCCGCTCTACTCGCGGCTGGGCGCCTATCCTCGCAACCTGCTTGACACGGCGGCCTGGGGCCGGCCGCGTCGACTTTTCGAGTTCTGGGCCCACGAAGCATCGCTGCTGCCGCTCGACATGCAGCCGCTGTTCCGCTGGCGTATGGCGGAGGCCAGTCGCGGCATCGGTATCTACGGCGGCCTGAAATCCTTCGCGGATGAGCGCCGCGCCGAGGCCGAGCGCGTCCTGGCCGTCGTCGCGGCGCAAGGCCCCGTCTCGGCCGGCGACCTCGAGAAGCGCGAGGGCGGCGGCAGCGGCTGGTGGGGTTGGAGCGATGCCAAGCGCACGCTGGAATGGCTGTTCTGGTCCGGTCAGGTGATGACGCAGACACGGCGCGGCACCTTCGAGCGGGTCTACGACCTGACCGAGCGCGTGCTGCCGCCTGCGTTGCGCGATACGCCCGATCCGGAGCCGGCCGCGGCCAACCGCCGGCTGCTCGCGATGGCGGCGCAAAGCCTCGGGGTCGCCACCGCCGCCGACCTGCGCGACTATTTTCGCCTGCGGCCCAGCACGGCCGATGCGCGTCTCGCCGAGTTGGTCGAGGTCGGGTGAGATCCGCCCCGTACAGGTCGAGGGCTGGAGCGTGCCGGCCTATCTGCACCGGGACGCCCGGCGGCCGCGCCGCATCGAAGCCCAGGCGCTGCTTTCGCCGTTCGACCCGCTGATCTGGGAGCGGTCGCGCACCGAGCGGCTGTTCAATCTGCGCTACCGGATCGAAATCTACACGCCCGCTCACAAGCGCGTGCACGGCTACTACGTGCTGCCGTTCCTGCTGGGCGACATCATCGCGGCCCGCGTCGATCTCAAGGCCGACCGCGCCGAAGGCGTGCTGCGTGTCGAGCAGGCCCATGCGGAGCCTGGCGCACCGGCCGACGTCGCCGAGCGTCTCGCCGCCGAACTCGATTTGATGGCGAACTGGCTTGGCCTCGTGGCGGTCAGGATCGGCGATGGCGGCGACCTCGCGCCTCGTCTGAAGGAGGCGGTCCGTCGGACCCAAACGAGCGTCTGACCAGATCCCAATCGAACCGGCCGGCCGCAAAGGTCTCGCCGGCTTCAATTGCCGTGACATGGGCGACGGCTGGCCCGAACAGGGCGGAGTCGACGGCGTAAAAGTCGCCGCCAGCCGCAGCGAGAACATCCGCGAAGAAGCGGCCGTGCTGGTCCGACGCCGAACTCGGCAGCTGCCGCGCAAGGTCGCGCGCGGCTGCCGCGGGCCCCAGCACGAAGAGGTGGACCGCGCCGCCGTAGAGGATGGCATCGTTGGTGCGTCCCATGGCGATAGCCGGATCGGGATGAGGCGGCGCAAGCGGACTCGATCCCAATCCCTCGATGAGCCGATCCAGCGGAAACCCGGCGTGGCGCGCCTTGCTGATCGCCGTCTCGAGGACGCGCGCCGCGACCTGGACGGACCCGGCGAGACAGGTCGTCGGCACCAGCACCAGGCACAGCTCCGGCGGCTCCACCCCGCAGGCCGCTGCGACATCGGCGACCACGCCGGCCGATGGGATGCGGCTGCACTCCACAATGAGCACGCCGGCCGCGACCCGCTCGAATCCGGGAATATCGGCAAAGACAGGCTCGCGCGCCGCCAAGGCCCGCGCCGGCCCGGACCCGAGCGCGTGCCCCGGCTTACCCGGATCCACCAGCTGCCATCCGGCATACTGACTCCCGAGGCAGGCCAGCACAGGCTGAGACGATCGCACGGCGACCGTCCAGGGCAGATCGGGATGGGAACTGGCGGGCTGGCACGTGACCTGACCGAAGCCGCCCATCGCGAGCTCGGCGATGACGAGACCGGCTGCAACGCTGCCCGAGACCGCCAGCCCGGCATCGATCACGGTCTCGCCGAGCGGCCCCAGCGAAACCGCGAGCCGGAGCCCCTCGGCCTGGGCGATCAGGTCCGCCGTCATCGCAGCTACACGGTGGTTGATCCTGCGGGTCAGGCAGACCTCTTGCTCAGTCGTTGCGGTCACGTCTTCAACGGTTGCGGGCCTGCATCGATCCTCACGACTTGCGCCAGCCGCGGCGTGCTCTATGAGGCGGCGTGCCGCCCCTGCGGCCGAACCCGAAGGCGCGCCCTTTGTTTCCGATCCAGTCCGCGATGGGTCATGATCAGGCTCCGAGGCCAGTTCGGATCATGGGCATTTTGAACGTCACGCCGGATTCCTTTTCGGACGGCGGGCGGTTCAACACCGTCGCGGATGCCGTCGCACAGGCTCAAAGGCTGGTCCGGGAAGGGGCCGACATTCTCGACATCGGCGCCGAATCGACACGACCGGGCTTCGCGCCGATCTCGGTGGATCTCGAGTTGGGGCGTCTGCTGCCGGTCATCGACGCGCTGCTTCCGGCTTTCGGCGGGGCTTGGCCGGTGCCGCTCTCCGATCGACACGACCAAACCCGCCGTCGCCCGCGCCATGCTCGATCGCGGCGCGACGGTGGTCAACGACATCTGGGGATTTCACGGCGATCCGGCCCTGCCGGAGCTGGTGGCCGAGTATGGGGCTTCGGCCGTCCTGATGCACAATCGTCAAGAGAAGGACCCCGACATTGACATCGTGTCGGACATGCTTCGGTTCTTCGAGCATTCGCTCGTGCTCGCCGACCGCGCGAAAATCGCGCGCGACCGGCTTGTGCTCGATCCGGGCATCGGCTTCGGCAAGACACCCGAGCAGCAAGTCCGCGCGCTCGGCGGTATCGCGGCGCTGGTGCGCGGCTTCGGCCTACCGGTGCTGGTCGGCGTGTCGCGCAAATCCTTTTTGGGCCGGCTCATGGGTGAGATGAACGATGACCGGCTGGTCGGCACGCTGGCGGCGAACCTCGCGGCACGCGCCGCCGGTGCGAGCCTGTTCCGCGTCCACGACGTGGCGGCTCACCTGGCAGCATTCCGGGTGTTCGAAGCTGTAGCGGCCGAGCGGCCATGAGCGGCATCGAGATCGGCGTCGGCCTCGGCAGCAATATCGGCGACAAGGCGGGGCACATCCGCGGCGCCCTCGCGGCGCTTGAGCGAGACCGGATCATGACCGGGATTGTCGCGTCGTCGCTCTACCGCTCGGCGCCCTGGGGGCACGTCCAGGACCAGGACTGGTTCGTCAACGCCTGCGCGATCGGCACCACCAATCTGGCCCCGACGGAGCTGCTAGGGCGGTTCAAGACGGTGGAGCAGCGGCTCGGGCGCACCACGACCGAGCGCTGGGGTCCCCGGGTCATCGACATCGACCTGCTCTTCTACGGCGACCTGACGCTCGACTCACCCGGTCTGACGATCCCGCACAAGCAGATGCTGCGCCGTGCCTTCGTGCTGGTGCCTCTCGCCGAGATTGCGCCAGGACAGACCATCGGTCAGGTGACCGTTGCCCAGGCGGCAGCGATCCTGGGGGCGGATGGCATCGAGCGCATGGCCCTGCCAAGCGGCTGATCCGGCCGGACGGGCTCGGCTCGTCGACGACTGACGTCAGATGTCGATTTCGGTGCCGAGCTCGACGACCTGCGCCGCCGGCACCCCGAAATACACGGCCGAGCGCTCGGAATTGCGTTGCATGAACGCAAAGATCGCCTCTCGCCAGCGCGCCATGCCAGAGTTCCGGTGCGACGCGATCACCGTTTCCCGGCCGAGAATGTAGGACATGGTGTCCGGGTGGCAGCCCCGGATGCGACCGTCGAGCACCGCGCGTTTCACATCCTCGACGAGCGACACCGAACTCTCGATGAATCCGTAGCGCAGGATCACGCGGGACAGCCCCTGCGGCAGATCGATGATCTCCAAGCGCTCCTGGGGCGGCACGCGGGGGATTTCGGTGGTGATCACGGTGAGCAGAAGCACGCGCTCCTGCAGCGCGTGGGTGTGGCGCATGAAGTGGGTCAGAGGCAGCGGCACGCCGTGCGGCGATTTGGTGAGGAATGCCGCGGTCCCGGGCAGACGGTGGGGCGATTCGTGCTCGAGCGTGCGGATCAGGTCGTCTTCGGGTTGTCGAAGCAGGATGCGACGCTCTTCGAGGATCAGCTGACCGCGGCGCCAGGTCAGCATCAGGAAGGCCACCACGGCGGACAGGATCAGGGGAAACCACCCGCCCTCGAACAGCTTGATGCCGTTCGCCGCGAAGAACACGAGGTCCACGGCGAAGAACAGGCCGTTCACCGCCAGGACGAGGGCGAGGTTGTACCCCCATTGCAGCGCCACCAGGGCGGCCAGGAAGGTGGTGATGGCCATGAGCAGCGAGACCGCGAGGCCGTAGGCGCCCGCGAGAGCGTCGGAGGAGCGGAAGATCAGGACGGCAGCAATGGTGCCGGCCGCCAGAAGCCAATTGATCCCGGCAATGTAGATCTGACCGATCTCGTCGCTCGCGGTATGCCGGATGTGCATGCGCGGCAGAAAGCCGAGCTGGATCGATTGCTGCGTCAGCGAGAAGGCGCCCGAGATGATGGCCTGACTCGCGATCACGGTGGCCAGCGTTGCGAAGCCGACCATCGGATAATGGGCCCAGTCGGGCGACAGCTGGAAGAAGGGGTTGCCGAGCGCGCTCGGGTCCGACAGCAGCAGCCCGCCCTGGCCGAAGTAGTTGAGCGTGAGGCAGGGCAGCACGATGACGAACCAGGCGGCGCGGATCGGCACCGCACCGAAGTGGCCCATGTCGGCGTACATCGCCTCTCCGCCCGTGACCGCCAGAAAGGCCGCGCCGAGCACCAGAAAGCTTATCACCGGTGGGGCTTCCCAAACGAAGCTCAAGGCCTCCAACGGATTGACGGCCGCCAAGATCGCGGGATGCATGAGGATGCCCCGCACCCCCAGCACCCCGATCGTCAGAAACCAGCACAGCATGACGGGGCCGAAGATGCGGCCGATGAAGCCGGTGCCCTGCCGCTGCACGAGGAAAAGCCCCAGCAGGATCACGATGGTGATCGGTAGAACGGCTGGCTCCAGCGACGGCGCGTCGACCTTGAGCCCCTCGACCGCGGAAAGCACGGAGACGGCCGGCGTGATGGCGCCGTCGCCATAGAGCAGCGCCGCGCCGATGAGGCCGACGACCAAGAGACCTGCCCGCCAGGTTCCGGATTCGGCGTCGCGGGCACCGAGCAGCGCCAGCATGGCGACGACACCACCCTCGCCGCGGTTGTCGGCCCGCAGAATGAGCAAGGCATATTTGATCGAGACGACCACAATCAGCGACCAGAAGATGACCGACACCGCTCCGACGACGGCCGACGGGCCGGTGCCGCCTTGCCGGCTGGCTGCAGCGACCGCCTCGCGCAATGCGTAGAGGGGACTGGTTCCGATATCGCCGTAGACGACCCCCAGGGCTCCGAGCACGAGACCGGCGCTCAGGTGATGCTGCGCACGACCTCCGGCCGCTGATGCTGCTCCATCCATGCGCGTTTCCCAGCGGGTCGTTCGTTTCGGTGCCTCGCCCGCCGTGCAGCGAAGGCTCCGGCCCTACCCCTCGGTATCAATGCGAGGCCCGGCGCGCTAGGTTCATGATCGGAATGCGCGACGGCGCCGACGTGGAACGGGGATGCGATGCGTCGCAGCATCAGGGTCTTGGGACTTTCCGGCAGCCTGCGCCACGGGTCGTTCAACACGGCGGCGCTTCGCGCGGCCCAGGCCCTTGCACCCAATGGAATGGTGATCGAGATCGGCGATATCTCGGCCGTGCCGATCTACAAGGAGGACGACAGGCAGCAGGGCTTGCCGACGCCCGTCGTGGCGCTCTGCGACACGATCCGGGCTGCCGACGCTGTGCTGATCGCCACGCCCGAGTACAACTATTCCATCCCCGGCGTCCTCAAAAACGCGATCGACTGGGTCTCGCGCGGTGCGCCGCAGCCCTTCGCCGACAAGCCAGTGGCTATCCTGGGCGCGAGCCCTAGCCTGCTCGGCACCTCTCGCGCTCAATACGACCTCCGCAAGGTCTTCGTGTTCCTCGATGCGCGGGTGCTGAACAAGCCCGAGGTGATGATCGGCGGCGCGCGCGGCAAGTTCGACGCCTCGGGCGCGCTCACCGACGGTGCGACCCAGGAGATCCTTCGCAAGCAACTGGACGCGCTCTGGGACTGGACCGCACGTTTGCATCCCTAAAGTCATACGATGCTACAATAGAGTATACGTAAATACATCGTCGGCTCTGCCTTGCAGTCTGATTTTGATCTTGCGTCAAATGGCATCCGTTACGTAATCTGCGCGTTGTACCTGAGTACAGTGGGCGAGTACGTTTGGACTTCGCTTGGCCGAACATCGCGAGTCACCGCCCCTGCGCCGAGCGGCAGGTCTTGGCTCCATGGCGGATCGATTCGCGTACCCCGCCGTGCCGGCGCGCGCTGCGGGCAAGGCGCGTCGCGCGGGTGGTCTTCTCTGCAGTGCTCGCCGCAATGGCTCCTTCGGCGCGCGATTGCGCCCGAGCGGGGGCCTTCAACGTCCCCGAAGGCCATGGTCTTGCGATCATGGACGTGACCTTTTCGGGTGGCAGCCGCTATTTCAATGGGGAGGGCAAACTCGGGCCCTCGGCCAATTTCAAACGCGGCGACGCCTCGGCCTATGTGGAATACGGGGTGACCGATTGGCTGATGGCCGTGGTGCGGCCCGATCTCACGGCGGTGAAGCTCGACGGCCATCCCGCCTCGACCTATGCGGGCCTCGGACCGAGCGAGGCCGGCGCGCAGCTCCGGGTCTTGCAGTTCGGGCCTGCGGTCTTCGCCGCGGCGGCCTCGTTCAGACTGCCCGGCTCGACCGACACCCACAATCGCGCACTGCTCGGCGACACCGCTCGCTCCGCTGACCTGCGCGGCCTGTTCGGCTACTCCTTCGACCTGTTCGGCTGGCCGGCTTTCATCGACGTCCAGACCGCCTATCGTTTGCGCGACCAGGGCGCGCCGGACGAGATCCACACGGATGCGACGATCGGGGTGCGGCCGATGACCGACTTGCTCCTGCTGCTCCAGGCCTTCGACACGACCGACCTCGGCAAGGGCACGGTCTGGTTTCCGCACGAGCGCTTCACCCACATTCAGGCCGGTGTGGTTTACGACTTCGCCGACGCCTGGTCGGCGGAACTTGCCGGCTATACCACCGTGTTCGGCCGGCGCAGCTTGCGTGAGAACGGGTTGACCACGGCGGTGTGGTACCGCTTCTGAGCGGGGACCCGCTTGCCAGGGCGCGGCCGGCTTGCTAGCTCACGCGGAGGCCGGATTAGCTCAGCGGTAGAGCAGCGGTTTTGTAAACCGAAGGTCGGGGGTTCAATCCCCTCATCCGGCACCAGAGCGCCAAAGCCCGGTCGCGCGCCTGAAGCTGCTTTATCCGTTCCTTAGATGATCCAAATTGGGCGTAAAAACCGTTCTGCCTTCGAACACGTCGAATGACCATGTAGAAGGCTCAAAAGTTACTTCCTCGGCCACGACGTCCGGCGGCGCAGGATTCTGAGTTTGCCGGCATCGGCCGGCACCGATTCCGCCTGCTTCGGCGGGTCAACAACTCTCAGCGGCGGCGCGGTTTGCTCGGCCACCTTTGCATCGCTTACCGGAGTGATCTCACCCGCGGGCATCGGCCTGGAATCATTGCCGGCTCTGATCCGCAAGGTCACGCAACGCCTTCACCTCCTCGGGGGTGAGTTTGTGAGGGGCGCCGATGGACTGTTCCGCCCGAAGTCTCACGTTGACGTCTTCTTTGCGGGACGGTTCCTTGCTGCCCTGAATGACCCTGAGGGCGGCATGCGCCTTGGTAACGAACTGCATTGGGAACTCCGTGGCTCACAGGGCAACGCCGAAAGCCCGCGATTAGTCCCGCCCGGCCAGCCACGGCAGCGTATCACAACGCCAGCTTTGATCCCACGTTAATCGCAGTGTTCCATCCGAAGGTAGGCCGAGCGCTTGCCGTCGACTGCGTCAGGTCAGCCGATGTCTGCCGATCCGGAATCGATTACTGGCAGTCGGTGATCCAGTGCCAGCCATAGGGGCCCCACACGCGGCGCCGGATACAGTCGGCATAGACCGGTTCGTATGCCGGATAATAGGAGCGGTAGACCGGCGGCGGTGGGGGCGCGTAGTAGCGCGGGCCTGAAAGTGCGCTGCCGAGCATGGCGCCCGCCGCCAAACCGCCGATCGCACCAAGCGCAATCGCGCCGCCGTCATGGAGCGTAAGACGGTGCAGGCATCACGCTAAGGCTGGTCAGCAGCGTGACGGCTGCAACGATCGATGGGACCGACTTTTTCGCGATGCGCATGCGACACCTCCAAATGGCAGCGCTTTCGGCGCCGTTAATGGATCGTGTCCGCATCCGGTAAAAGTCCCGTAAAATTGGCTTGCCGGTTGGAGGTCTCTTTCCGCTACGCCGATCAGCGAAGAAGGCTATCGCCCGAAAGAACCACGCCGCCTGACACCGCTGCCACCGCGATCGCGAAGCAGAGGAGCGCTTTTCCCAAGGAGGCGGCTCGCGCCGCTTCCGCGTCGACGTAGGTGCTGGCGGGCTTCGCGCCCGTCACCATTGCGGTGATGAGCCGTTCCTTGAAGCCGAATTCGTACAGCAGGTTTGCCGCAATGTGCACGGCCGCGAGTGCGGCGATGATCCAGAACCCCTTGGCGTGATAGGATTCGGCCCGGCTCGTCACCCAGTCCGGCGCGAGATCGTGCAGCGGGCCTTGTGCGATGGTCTCATCGCTGGTGAAGAGGCCGGTGCCCGCCTGCGCCGCGAGGGCGAACAGCATGGCGAAGATCAGCACGCTGCCGACCGGATTGTGGCCGAGATAGTGCAGCCGCCGGCGTCGCACCAATCCCTCGGCATAGCGATAGACCGAAGCCTGGTTCGGGCCAAAACGCCGCGAACCGTGCGGTGCTCGAACCGACGAAACCCCACAGCACGCGAAACAGCAGGAGCGAGAGCATCGCGTAGCCGTTGATGCGGTGCCAGTAGAGGGTCGGGTCGTCGAGATAGTTACGGGTGCAGTAGGCCGACACGATCAGCGCGACGAGCACCCAATGGAACAGGCGCGTCGGCAGGTCCCAGACGGCGATCCGCCCGGCGCCCTTTCCCTCGACAGAAGCGGCGATCGCTCACGTCTTGGCGCGATATTCCTTGTGGCAGCCGCCGCAGTTGCCAAGCACCTTCGGCATCGTTTCGCTGAAGCTGGCCTTGTCGGTGATGGTGCTGAGCGCTGCCTGCGCGTCACCGCCGAGCTTCTTGAACCGGGCGACGAAATCGTCCTTGTTGGTCCAGATCGCCGGCAGAGCCGCGGTGTCGTGCCCCTTCTTCGAATCCTCGGGAAACAGCGTCGGCAGCTTCTGAGTGCCGGCCACGTAGGTGTTGAGAGCCTTCTGCACCGTTGCGAGATCGAACGGGCGTCTCGCCCTTCAGCATCGGCCCGATGGGCTTTGTCGCGGCTCCGAAGCCTTTGTAGATCTCCTGACGGGCAGCGATGACATCGGTGTTCTGCGCGATCGCCGACGACGTCAGCGCCGCCAGCACGAGAAAAATCAGGACTTTTCGCAATAGAGCACCTCACAGATAGCCGCATGCCCCCGAGCGCGGCAGCATAGCCAGACGCTGCCCAACTGCAACGGCGGGCAATCGCATCCCCGGACTGCACCGCTCAAGCCTGCGTGAACCATGCCTCGTTTCGGGAGGCACCCGCGCGCGCTACGAAGCAGGGGTCAGGCATGAATCTCGGTTCTCTATATGGTGATCCCTAACTCCGCCGGTCCTTGTGCGACGTCGAGCGGTTTGACGGCTGCGTCGAAATTCAGGATGAATACGGCCGTTGCGCCGTTGGGCGCGCGGAAGGGCCACCTGCCTCCCTATTCATGACCAAGCACAATCCTGGAGCGTCCTGATGACCGCCGACGCAGTCGGGGGAATCTGGACTTACGTTCTCGATCTGGGCCGCGAATGTGTGCGGCGTGGATGGAGGGTAAACGTCGCGGTCCTCGGGCCGGGACTGGATGCCACCAAGCGACAGGCGGCGGACGCTGCCGGGCTTCGTGTCACCGAACTCGGCTTTTCGCCCGAGTGGCTGGCGGCCGGTCCGCAGGAGATCGTCGATGCCGGGGCCGCGCTCGCGGACCTGGCACGAAGGACGGGCGGTCGATCTGGTTCACTTGAACCACCCGGCGCTTGCCGCCCAGGCCGCGTTCGACCGACCGGTTCTTGCAGCGTGCCATTCCTGCGTAGCGACGTGGTGGGACGCCGTGAAGGGAACGGCGCTGCCGGACAGCTTCCGATGGCAGGCCGAGGTTGTCGGCCGCGGGTATCGCCGCGCTCAAGTGCTGGTCGCGCCAAGCCGCGCCTTCGCTGAAGCGACGCAGCGCATCTACGGGTTGGCGCGCCTTCCCGAGGTGGTTCACAACGGTCGCGTCTTCGACGCTGGCCCCGTAACGGACGCCCCTGTTGAGGCCGTCTTCACCGCCGGGCGGCTGTGGGACGAGGGCAAGAACGCAGCTGTCCTCGACCGCATCGCGGCCCTGACGATTGCACCGTTTCGGGCCGCCGGACCGACCGCCGGGCCGAATGGAACGGCGGTCACATTGCGGCATCTCGAACCGCTCGGGCCGCTCGAGGAAGCCGAGATGCGTGCGCAGCTGGCACAGCGCCCGGTCTATGTGTCGGCCGCACTGTTCGAGCCGTTCGGCCTGGCGGTGCTCGAAGCCGCGCAGGCCGGCTGCGCTCTCGTGCTGAGCGACATCGAGAGCTTCCGCGAGCTTTGGAGCGACGCTGCCCTTTTCGTATCACCTGGCGACGAAGAGGGATTTGCGGCGGCCATCGGGCGCCTCCTCTCGGACGCCGAGTTGCGGTCGGAATACGCCTATGCCGCCCGAAACCGGGCGCGCGCCTTCGGGCTCGACGCCTTCGCCGGGGACATGATCAACCTGTACGAGGCCACGCTGGCCAACGGCAATGGCGCGGATCGCGCCGCGTGAGAGCACTGCTCGCCGCGCTGACCGTCTTTGCGGCCCTTCAAGCGCCGGCGCTGGCCGACGCATTCCGCACGCCGCGTCTGAAGACCGGACCGGCTGTGTCGGTGCAGGGCTATGCCCAGCAGAACCCGAGCTGCCGCGAGTGGACCAACGGCTGCGTGCTCTGCGTCGCCGACGACGGCCGGGCGCAATGCTCGACGCCGGGCATCGCCTGCGTGCCGGCCGGCATCACGTGCAAGCGGATGGCGAAGTGACCGACGCAGGCCATGCCCTCATCAGCGTCCGGGTGTCGATCGTCTCGACCTGCTGCCCGTAGCGGTTGCGGTAGAGCATCATCATGGCATCGTGGGTTTCGTCGGAGGACGAGCACAGCGCGTCGGTGACGACGATCGTCCTGAGACCACGGTCCACGGCCCCGAGAACGGTGCCGAGCACGCACATGTCGGTTTCGCCGCCGGTGACGATGACGGTGTCGGTCCCACGGGCCGCCAAACGCCTGTCGAGGTCGGGTTCCAGCCAGGGCGAATAGACGATCTTGTCCAGAATTTCGGCCGGCGGAACCAGCGCCTGCAGCGGCTCCAGCAGGTCCATCATGTCGGGCGGAAGTTCCTCGGTCGTCATCGACCGCCATCGCTCATAGTAGCGTTTCCAGGTGCCGACGCCCTGTTCCGGCCGCGCCAGCGTCATGAAGCGCGTAAAGATGGTGTCGCGCGGATGTGCCTCGGCGATGGTCCGCACCTGCGGCAGCACCTTGTGCATCCAGGGCGTATTCCAGTCCGTCTCCCCTGCGAACAGCTTCTGCATGTCGACGCAGAGATGGACGCAGTTCTCCCCGAGCGGCCCGAACCGCAGGGTGTCCTCCTTGGCGTGTTTCACGGGGTCCCTTCCGCCTAGCAAAAGACCCACGACCCTAAGCAGGGCCGCAAGCAGCCGCACTCACAATCGTTGCTGGCCTCCGGGTCGCGTTTACTCGCGCGGGACGTTGCGCTCCAGTTCCTCGAGCCAGATCGTGGCGTTGCCATCGGAAGGCGCCCGCCAATCGCCGCGCGGCGAAAGTGAGCCTCCGGCGACCACCTTGGGGCCGTTCGGCATGGCGGATCGCTTGAACTGGCTGAACCCGAAGAAGCGACTGAGGAAATCGGTGAGCCAATGCCGGATTTCCGGCAGCGTGTACTCGTTCCGCTTCGCTTCGGGGAAGCCGGGCGGCCACGTGCCCTTCGCTTTGTCGGCCCAGGCACGCAAGGCCAGGAAGGCAATCTTCGACGGCTTGAACCCGTAGCGTAGGGTATAGAACAGATTGAAGTCCTGCAGCTCGTAGGGGCCAACCTTGGCCTCTGTGCTCTGCGGCTTCGCACCGGCTTCGACTGGCACCAGCTCCGGAGAGATTTCGGTCCCGAGGATCGAGATCGAGCGTCTCGTTGACCGGGCCCTCGAACTGTCTGCGAACTCACCACCCAGCGGATGAGGTGCTGGATCAGGGTCTTGGGAACGCCCGCATTGACGTTGTAGTGGGACATCTGATCCCCGACCCCGTAGGTGCACCAGCCAAGCGCCAGTTCGGACAGGTCGCCGGTCCCGAGCACGATCGCCTGGTTGTGGTTCGCGAGCCTGAACAGATAATCCGTGCGCAAACCGGCCTGCACATTCTCGAACGTCACGTCGTAGGCGCTCTCGCCCCGTGCGAATGGGTGCTTGAGATCGGCCAGCATCTGCTGGGCGGCCGGCTTGATGTCGAGTTCCTGGGCCGTGATGCCCAGCGCTCGCATCAGGGCCCAGGCGTTGCCCTTGGTTTCGGCGCCGGTGGCAAAACCCGGCATGGTGAAGCCGAGAATGTTGGAGCGCGGCAGTTTCAGCCGATCCATAGCCTTGGCGGCGACGATGAGCGCGTGGGTCGAATCGAGACCCCCCGACACGCCGATGACGATCCGGGTCGTCTTGATCGCCTCGAGGCGTTGCTGCAGACCCGAGACCTGAATGTTGTAGGCTTCGTAGCAGTCCTGCTCCAACCGGGCCGGGTCCGATGGCACAAAGGGGAAACGCTCGATGCGCCGCTCGAAGCCGATGTCGCGGTCGGGCGGGTCCAGCCGGAACGACACGGTGCGAAAGGACTCCGGGTGAATGCCCCGGTGACGCCGGTTGTCGTCGAAGGTGCCCTGGCGCGCCCGCTCCTGCCGCAGTAGATCCAGGTCAACATCCGCGATGGCGATCTGATCGGCCTCCGGGAATCGGCCGGTCTCGGCCAATGTGAGACCGTTCTCGAAGATCGAGGTCTGGCCATCCCATGCGAGATCGGTCGTCGACTCGCCGGCGCCCGAGGACGTGTAGAGGTAGGCCGCGAGGCAGCGCGCCGACTGCGACTGGCTGAGCAGTTTACGCGTATCGGCCTTGGCCACGGTGATGTTGCTGGCCGACAGATTGGCCAGCACGGTCGCGCCGGCCAAGGCGCCCTCTCCGCTTGGCGGGGAGGGCACCCACAGGTCTTCGCAGATCTCGACGTGGACCACGAAGTCCGTCAGGTCCTCGGCACGAAACAGAAGATCGGAACCGAACGGAACCACCCGGCCGCTGAGCACGATCTCCTCGTCCTCGCTGTCGTCGCCGGACGCGAAGTGACGCCGCTCGTAGAACTCGCGATAATTCGGCAGGTGGATCTTGGGCACAACGCCGAGAACCGCGCCGCGGTGGATCGCCACAGCGCAATTATAGATGCGGCTCTTCTGACGCAGCGGCGCGCCGACGAGGATGAGGGGCAGCAGGTCGCCCGAGGCTTCACGCAGGACTGCAATCGCCTGCTCGACCGAGTCGAGCAACGTGTCCTGCAGCAGAAGGTCGTCGATGGCGTAGCCGGACACGCAAAGTTCAGGAAACACCGCCAGGGCGACGCCCTTGTCGTGGCAAGCGCGAACGGCATGCAGGATGGCGCGGGCGTTGGCGGCCGGATTGGCAATCGCAGTCTTCGTCGTACAAGCTGCCACGCGGGCGAAGCCGTGCGCGTAAATCGACTGGAAATTCATCCCACTGCCTCCTCCACCGATGTAGCAGTGATAAAGGCAGGTTCAAGCTTGCGTCGGCATCGCCGCATCAGCCCAGGAGATACCCGTGCTGGCGCAACGCCGACAGAACGGGAAGCAGGGGCAGGCCCAGTATCGTCGATTGATCGCCTTCGATCCTGTCGAACAGATGGATCCCCGCTCCTTCGAGCCGATAGGCACCCACGCTGCTGCAGAGCGCATCGCCTTCGACGGCGACGTACCTGTCGAGAAAGTCGGCGCCGAGGCACCGCATCGTGAGCCGCGCCTCACTGCTGCCGCTCGCGAGCATCTGGCCATCACGGACCAAGGCCCATGCGGCGTGCAGGCTGTGCGTGCGACCGGATAGGGTTTCGAGGGCCGATCGAGCCTCGGTGAGGTCCGCGGGCTTGGTGAACAGGCGCTCTCCCAGCGCAAGGGTCTGGTCGGCGCCTAGCACGATGTCGCCGAGCCGGGCTGCACTGATCGCGAGCGCCTTGGCGGCTGCAAGATGTGCCGCGATCGCGGCCGGTGGAGCCCCCGCGGACCGCAACGGTTGCTCGATCGCCCTTTCGTCGATCGACGCAGGCACGACCGTGAGCGGCACCAGTGCGGCTTCGAGCAGCGCCCGGCGAGCCGCGCTTCCCGAAGCAAGAACCAGAGGCCGTGGCGAGATCCAAAAGGCCCTCATGCCTGGGCGATGAACTTCATCCGGTGCACCTTGTGCAGGTCGATGATGGCCGCCGCGGTCTCCTCGATGGAACGGCGCGTGACATCGATGAACGGCCACTGGTTCTGCGCGAAGAGGCGGCGGGAATAGGCGACCTCCTCGGCGACGGCCGTCTTGTCGACATAGGGCGTCTCCTGGTCAGCGTTGAGCGTGAGCAAGCGGTTTTGACGGATCTGCACGATCCGCTCGGGTGATGCGATCAGGCCGACGATGAGCGGCTGCCGCAACCTGAACACCATGGGGTCGATCGGCACGTTGGGAATGAGGGGGATGTTCGCGGTCTTCATACCGCGATTGGCGAGGTAGATGCTGGTCGGCGTCTTGGATGTGCGGCTCACGCCGAGCAGGAGAACATCGGCCTTCTCATAACTCTCGCCGACCTGTCCGTCGTCGTGCGCCATGGTGAAGTTGAGCGCATCGATGCGTTTGAAGTAATCGGCGTTGAGCACGTGTTGGGCGCCGGGTTTCGGCGTGAACGGCTGGCCGAGATAGGACGAGAACAGGCCGAGGATCGGCTGCAGAACCGACAGACCGGGTGAGCCGGAGTCCCGGCACGCCTGGTCGAGGCGCTCCAGCAGGTCGGCATCCACTAGGGTGAAAAGAACCAGCCCTGGTGACGCATCAATGCCCGCGATCGCGCGTTCGAGCTGCGCCCTGGTTCGCACCAGCGGATAGACATGCTCGATCACCGTGACGTCCTGGTATTGCGCGGCCGCCGCTCGGCTGACCGCAATCAGGGTCTCGCCGGTCGAATCCGACACTAGATGCATATGGACATACTGGCGACTCATGCGAGCTGGAGATCCTTGTCAAACAAGGCCTTAGATCCTGCACCAAACAGTTGTCCGCCCCTGCTCGGTCCGCCTGTGGACGGCGGGGTCGGCGACGGCTTCTCACCAGCCATACCGACCTTTTGCCGGCAGTCCGTCAACAGCTCATGGTTTTGACGGGCGGATTCCCTCCTGCCTGTGGGAATCGTGGGAATCGGGCATGGCGGTCCAGATGATCCCCATCAGCAGCCGATCCTACGCCGCTGCAAAGGTTAACGGAATCTTAACATGTCCACAGCAGGTCGGCCGCCCCGATGGCTGAACCGACACGCTTTGCCGATCGGGGATGAACTGTGCTTAAGAACGCGCAACCGCTGTCCCCCGTCTAAGAGAATAAACAGAAGATGAGTCTTAGAGAATTCTTTATTGGGCGAAGCCCTCGGGGTCGGCGGCTTGTGAAGACCACCAAGCGCTTTCTGAAGACGCTCGATGGTGACCGCCTGCCTGGGCGGCCGCCGATCTGGCTCATGCGCCAAGCAGGGCGGTACCTTCCAGAATACCGCGCGCTTCGTGCGACGGCACCGAGCTTCCTCGAATTCTGCTACGATCCGGCACGCGCCACCGAGGCAACGCTCCAGCCGATCCGCCGGTTCGGCTTCGACGCAGCGATTTTGTTCAGCGACATTCTCGTGGTGCCGCATGCTCTCGGGCCAGCACGTCAGCTTCGAGACGGGCCACGGCCCGAAGCTCGAGCCCCTGGAAACAGCTGGCGATTTCGCCCGATTGCATGACGTCCTCGATCTCGAAAGGCTTGAGCCGGTGTTTGAAGCCATCGACCGACTCACGACGGCTTTGCCGGCGGAGACGGCGCTCCTCGGTTTCTGCGGCGCACCCTGGACAGTGGCAAGCTACATGGTCGCGGGGCGCGGCACGCCGGACCAAGGCCCCGCACGCCGCTTCGCGTATCGGGATCCCGACGGGTTCCAGCGCCTGATCGATCGGCTGGTCGAAGCCTCCATCACCTATCTGGACCGCCAGTTCGCGGCGGGGGTGGAGGCGGTGCAAATCTTCGACTCCTGGGCCGGCGTGCTGCCGCAGGCCGAGTACGCCCGCTGGTGCGAGGCGCCCGTTGCGGCGATTGTCAGCGGCCTGCGGGCCCGGCGCCCTGAAGCGCGGATCATCGGTTTTCCACGGGTGTCCGGCCATGCGCTGATCCGTGCCGCGGCAACCGGCGTCACGGCCCTGGGCCTCGACACGGCTGTTGATCCTGCATGGGCCGATCGCGTTCTGCCGCCAACCTTGCCGTTGCAGGGCAATCTCGACCCGCTTGCACTTGTGGCCGGCGGCCCGGCTCTCGATGCCGCAGTGGACGCCATCCAAGCGGCCCTCGCGAATCGCCCCCATGTCTTCAACCTTGGCCACGGCATCTTGCCGGAAACCCCGATCGCACATGTCGAGCAGATGGTCCGGCGGTTGCACGGAACGGCTTGAGTAAGCTAGGCGCTTGGGCGGCCGGCGCGGACCGGACCGAGGAGATCGGCGTGGATTATTATCCCTGGCTCAAGGCCCTGCATGTCCTCGCGATCATCGCCTGGATGGCCGGTATGCTCTACCTGCCCCGGCTGTTCGTCTACCACGCGGCATCAGAGCCGGGCTCACCGCAGTCCGAAACGTTCAAGATCATGGAACGCCGGCTGCTCAGGGCGATCCTCAATCCCGCCATTGTGGTCGTGTGGATCACCGGCCTGTGGCTCGGCTTCGCGTCGGGCTACCTCCAGGGTGCAGGGTGGCTGCACGCCAAGATCGGCCTCGTCCTCATCATGAGCGGGTTCCACGGGTTCCTGGCGGCCACCACCAAGCGCTTTGCAGCCGACCGCAACACCCGGACGCCGGGGTTCTTCCGGGTCGCCAACGAAGTCCCGACGATTCTGCTGATCGGCATCGTCATACTGGTGGTGGTGAAGCCATTTTAAAGCCTAGCTTGTAAGGCCTGTAGCCAGTCTGTCCGGCCGCGAGCGCGAGGTGCATTTGCCGGAAATCCAGCCCATTCAAGCACCGCACGACGTCGCCCCCGCGACGGCGGCGCGTCGCGCGACTGCCGGACATGCTGTGGGCGGTGGTCGGCATCGGCGCGGTGGTGCTGTCGTGCTGGCTGCTGATCCGCGAAATCCACAATCTCTCCTGGGCCGACATCGAGGCGGCGCTCGGCGCGATCCCGGCGCACCGCTGGGGACTGGCCGCCGTCAGCACGGGCGTGGCTTACGCTGCGCTCGCCTGCTACGACCGCATCGCGCTGCGGCATCTTGGCTTCGCGCTGTCCTGGCGGTTCATCTCCGCCGTGTCCTTCACGACTTACGCGCTGTCGCACAACATCGGCATGACGATGTTTTCGGGCGCGATGGTGCGCTATCGCGCCTATTCGACCAAGGGCTTGACGCTTGCCGACGTGGGCGTGCTCGTCGCCTTCTGCTCGTTCACGTTCTTTCTGGGCACCGTGCTGCTCGGCGGCGTCGTGTGCCTGCTCGATCCGGACATCACCCACGCGTTGTTCGAGGTTCCGGAAGAGGCCGTGCGAGCCGTCGGGCTCTTCATGCTCGGAATTGTCGCGCTCTATCTAGCCGGCTCGGCCCTGCATCTTCCGCCGCTCCGCTTTCCGAATGTCCGGCTTGCCTATCCGCGTCCGACGATCGCCCTGAGCCAGTTGGTGGCTGGGCCGCTTGAGCTGCTCGGCGCTGCGAGCATCATCTATTGCGCCCTGCCGGCGGCCACGAACCCCGGGTTCATCGTAGTTCTCGGCGTGTTTCTCGCCTCATTCTCGGCGGCGCTGGTCAGTCATGCGCCGGGTGGGCTCGGCGTGCTGGAACTGGTCTTCGTGAATGCCATGCCGGAGGTCCCGCAGGCCGATGTCCTCGCCGCACTCCTGGTGTTTCGTCTGCTCTACTTCATTCTACCGCTGATGATCGGCATCGTGGCCGTGGTGCTGTTCGAGAGGAGCCGGTTCGTACGGGTCCTATCGGGGACGAGCGCGGGCTGACGGGATGTGGCTCATCCTCGTCCTTTTCGCCGTGGCGATGCTTGCTGGGTTGATCGACGCGATCGCGGGCGGGGGAGGGCTGCTCACCGTGCCGGCCTTGGCGCTGGCGGGACTTGACCCGCTGACCGCGCTCTCGACCAATAAGCTGCAGTCGAGCTTCGGATCGGGGTCCGCGACGCTGGCGTTCGCCCGCGCCGGTCACCTCGATCTTCGGGTCGCCTGGCCCGTGGCCGTGTCGTCGGCCCTCGGATCGTTTCTAGGCGCCCTCACTCTAACCCACATCCCACGTGACTTTGCGGCCGTCTGCCTCCCCTTCGTGCTGCTGACGGTGGCCCTCTATTTCGCGCTCTCGCCCCGCATCGCGGACGATGACGTGCACCAGCGGATGCCGCGCCGGCTGTTTCTGCTGACGGTGGTTCCGCTGGTCGGGTTCTATGATGGCGTGTTCGGCCCAGGCACCGGGTCATTCTTCATGATCGGATTTGTCGGTCTGCTCGGCCTCGGCCTTATCAGGGCGACGGCACGCACCAAGATCGCGAATTTCGCCAGCAATCTCGCTGGATTGGCGACCTTGGCCTTGTCCGGCCACATCGTATGGACGATCGGGCTCGCCATGGGTATCGGGCAGTTTTTGGGAGCGCGGCTCGGGGCGGGTCTGACCATGCGGCACGGGGCACGGCTGGTGAAGCCGGTGGTGGTAACGGTCTGCTGCATCCTCGCAGTGAAGCTCGCGCTGGCCCCGAACTCATCCGATCGGCCGATGGGTCGTGGCGCACTGGTCCGCATGAGGTGACCGGCGCAATCCGATTGACGGCACCGGCATTCCGCGACTATATGCCCGCTCTCAGGCGCTTCGGGCGCCTTTCGGTTTTTTGATGCCGCAGGCTGCGGCGCAGCCGCAAGCACCAAGGTTCGATATCACTATGGCGAATACGTCCTCGGCCAAAAAGGCCGTCCGCAAACTTGAGCGTCGCACCAAGATCAATCGCATGCGCCGCAGCACGATGCGCACCCAGCTGCGCAAGTTCGAAGAGGCGGTGGCCGGCGGCGACGCGACCGTGGCCGCAACCGTGCTGACCGCGACGGAATCGTCGCTGATGCGCTCCGTTCAGAAGGGCGTCCTTCACAAGAACAAGGCTTCGCGTACGGTTTCCCGTCTAGCCAAGCGCGTGAAGGCGCTGGGACAAGCCGCATCGGCCTGAGCGCCGTTCCGGCCTGATAAGGATTCCGGTAAACACGGCGTCGGGCATCGCTTGACTCATCCCTGACCCTCGGCTTGGGATGCCCGCATGGGCGATCATAAGCCGACTGTCGTCATCACCTACTGCACCCAGTGCAACTGGCTGTTGCGCGCCGGCTGGATGGCGCAGGAGCTGCTGTCCACCTTCGCCGGCGATCTGGCCATGGTGGCGCTTGCCCCGGCCACCGGCGGAGTTTTCCGGATCGAGCTTGACGGCGAAGAGGTCTGGGAACGCAAGCGTGACGGCGGTTTTCCCGACGTGAAGACGCTCAAGCAGCGCGTCCGCGACAAGCTCGATCCTGCCCGCGACCTCGGTCACCTGGATCGGGTCGCGACGCCTGCCTGAAGGCGCCTATCCGGCGAACGGATCCTCGACGCGCGGCCAGATCGGGCGCGTGAGGTTGCGGTAGTCGGTCACGCGCGGGTTGGACGGATAGGGCGCACCGGCGTCGATGTAGATGATCTCCGCGGCGATCGGCGCGAAGCCGGCGTAGAAGTGGTTGGTCGACTTCACCAGCAGCATGTCGCTTCGCACGCGGGATCGATGCCGAGATTGACGAAGATGTCGGGCTCGAAGGTCTGGGTGCGGTTGGTGTTGAGGATGACGTCGATCTGCGGTGCCTTCGAGCCGCACCAGCGCGGTTGCGCCCGAGCGGCACGACGGCTCTGCCCGAAAGCTCTGCCAGCGATTCGGCGACCGCGCGCAGCACCTCGACGTGCGCGTCGATCGGCGCGCCACCGTCGGGGCCCGCCTTGCCGCCGAAGCGGAGCATGATCACGCGCGCCTTCGCCTGCCGCACGGCAGAAGCTCACGGCGATCGGGTCCCAGATCGTCGCCACGGCCACGTCGTCGATGCCGCGCTCGAGCATGCGGCGGAGGATCAGCGTGCCGTCGCCGGCGACGCCGCCGCCGGGATTGTCCCAGACGTCGGCGATGACCACCGGCTTGCCGGGAGCGCTCGCCGCCAGCGCGGCCGCGCGGTCGAGACCGGCGTCGGTCGAAAACATCGGCATGGCGGTCTGGCCCCGCAGCGCGAAAATCTCCCGGCCGAGCCGCTCGCGCCAGCGCGGCGCCGCCGGCCGCATCGCCGTCGGTGACGACCAGCACCTGCGTGCCCATTTCCGGCACGTCGGCCGCCATGAAGCCGTGGATGAACGAGACCGACAGCATGCCGTCGCGTCCCTGCAGCGCCTTGGATGCGGTCGACGAAGCCGCGCATCGGCTCGCGGCTGGTCGGATAGAGACTCGATCATCCGGCAATCGAAGGTCGAGAGCACAGGCCGGATCTCGCCTCGCAGGGTCGCGCAGCGCCAGATCCACGACGTGCTCGCCGCGCTCGTAGAAATCGGTGTGCGGGAACTCGAGAAAGCAGCCAGGATGTCGGCGTTGGCGACCCGCTTCGCGCGTGAGATGGCTGTGCGGGTCGAGCTCGGCGGCGATCAGCACGTCAGGCCCGACGATGCGCGCGGATCCGCTCCAGCAGGTCGCCCTCGCAGTCGTCGATAGCCCTGCGCCACCATGGCGCCGTGCAGGCCGAGCACGACGGCGTCGACCGGCAGCGCTGCCTCGAGCTGGCCAAGGATCTCGTCGCGCAGCTCCTCGTAGGCCTGGCGCTGCAGCAGTCCGCCCGGCTCGGCCCAGGCGGCTGTGCCCTCGACAAGATCGATGCCGTCGGCCTCGGCGCGGCGACGCAGCGCCACGATCACGGCGCAGAGCACAGCGTCGGGGTCGTCGGGATGCTGGCCCGGCGGCGCATAGAAGCGCCGCCTCGAAACTGGCCCGGTCGGTCGGCACCGGCGAGAACGTGTTGGTTTCGGTGGCGAGCGAGGCGGTGAAGATGCGCATCACGTCTTCTACCGCATGAGCGGTCGGGTTAGAACGTCTCAATCCAGGGGCGCAGCGATGGGCGGCTTTTCGATATTGCGGGCCGCCAGCACGACTCTCATGCCGTCGCTCGCGCAGAGCCGTGCCAAGGACGCGCTGACCCCCGGGCCGGCACCGACGATCACTGCGGTTTCTTGCTGGGACATCAGAGCCCATCGCCGTTTACCGCTCAGGCGCGGGAGGGCGTCAGTAGCGGCCGTTGAAATCGGGAACAGTCGTCGTCGAGGCGAGCTGGCGGCGCGGGCTGTCGCCGTAACTTGCGCGCGCCAGCAGATCGTCAATGCTGCGGGGTCGCCGCGATGCGACGGCCTGGACGGGCAGCGGTTCGAGCGTGCGCGGCTGCACGCTGTCTGCGCGGGAGGGCTGCAGGTGCGCGCGGCTGCACCTGAACGAAGCTGGTCGTCGGCAGCGTGTTCTGGGCGAAGCGGACCTTCTCGTAGAAGGCATTGCCGCCGGCGACCGCGGTGTAGTGCATGTTGGTATAGGGGAACGTCAGGCCCGCGGTATGGAAGAACATGGCGCCGCCCATCGGAGCATAACGTTCGCCGGCGAGAACGCGATCGGCCACGCGATAAGGCAGCACGGCTTCGCGCGGGTTCATGCGCTTCGTAAGGGCGCCTGTCGGCAAATTGTCCCGGCTGGCCCACGACGCCGCAAACTGTCCGCGGATATCGGCCGGATTCGATGCGGTTCATCACCGTCGTCCCGACCGCAAGCATGCCCTCAGGGCTCGAGCGGTTCGAATTCGAAATACATGACCCGGGCCATGCAGTCGCGGTCGCTCAGGGCGCCCTGCCCGACGGGCAGGATGGCGCAGCCCCCCATCTGCAGGGCCACGATCCCAGAGCCGAATAATACGCCGGCTGTTCGAACGCGCCGCATTCCCGTCACCTGAAGGACACGGGCGCCACGGTGCGGGTGCGGTGGTTAACGGCGGCGTTGCGGGCGAGCGGGGCGTTCTCCGAATTTGGTTTACGGCTCGTGAAAGCCTCGCAAGTCGCCAATTACCTCGACGGCGGCGCGTATGCCCGGCGCGTTCGCCAGACGCTGGTCTCGGGTGACCAGCACAGCGTCCAAAGCTTCGGCCAGGGCCACGTAGGTCGCGTCGTAGGCGCTCAGGTTCTCGCGAAGCTCCCAGATGCGGCCGAGCAGAGGTTCGTGCGGGTAACGGCGGGCTGGGAACGTCGCCAGATCGAAGACGGCGGCGCGCCCTTGCTCCGACGTGATCCGTCGCGCAAGCGCGTAGCGACGAAGGACATGGGCGACTTCGACGTCGAGCAGGCAAGGGACGTGCAAGCTGTCGCCGCTCGTAAGGAGCCGTTCCTCAACCACCTCCGTCAGAGGCGTCGTCAGCAAGGTCTCGAGAACCACGGAGGCATCGACGACGATCATCGCTTCTCGCGTTCCTCGCGGAGATCATCCACGATCGAAACGTCGAGTAAGGGACCGCGATGGCGTCTCAGCTGCGCGCGATATTCCGACATGGTCGGCTGCTGAACGAGAAGGTCGAGTTGCTTGAGGAGGTATTCCGACAACGACATCCCTGCCAAAGCCGCACGAGACTTCAAGGTTCGATGGATGTCATCCGGAACGTTGCGGATCTGAATCATAGTCGGCATGCGTGCAACATGCGTGCATGTGTTATGCATGTCAACGCTGCATTGCTGTACGAAGGGACAGACCGCTCTGGAACCTCGACTATCGCCATTCATTGGCGCGGGTGTGAGTAACGGCAGTCCATGAGCGACGCACAAGCTGGAACAAGCCAGAAACAGAAAGGCGAGCTCAAGGGCGTCAACCCTTGGGTGGTCGCCATCGTGGTCTCGATCGCGACGTTCATGGAGGTGCTCGACACCACCATCGCGAATGTCGCGCTGCGCTACATCTCGGGCGGCCTTGCGGTGGGGCCCGATCAGGCGGCCTGGGTGGTGACGTCCTATCTCGTCGCCAATTCCATCATCCTTTGCGCGTCGAGCTGGATCGCCAAGACCTTCGGCCGCCGCAATTTCTTCGTCGCCTGCCTGATCCTGTTCACGATTAGCTCCGTGTGCTGCGGCATCGCCTGGGATCTCAATGCGCTTCTCTTCTTTCGTGTGCTGCAGGGGCTCGCGGGCGGCGGCATGACGCCGGTGGCGCAGTCGATCCTCGCTTCGGCGTTTCCGCCCGCCAAACGCGGGCAAGCCTTCGCGCTTTATGGCATCGCCGTGGTGGTGGCGCCGGTCGTCGGGCCCACGCTGGGCGGCTGGCTGAGCGACAATTACTCCTGGCACTGGTGCTTCCTGATCAACGCGCCCGTCGGCGTGATCTGTGCCGCGCTGGTCTTCATGATCATCCCCGAGATCCGAGAAGGCCAAGCAGGAGCGCCGCGAGGCATGGAGGAAAGGCCTGAAGTTCGACTACGTCGGGTTCCTGCTGATCGCGACCTTCCTCGGCGCCCTCGAAGTGATCCTGGACAAAGGCCAGGAGGAGGACTGGCTCAGCTCCAACTTCATTCTGACGTTCGCCTGGATCGCAGGCACGTCGCTGGTCCTGTTCATCCCCTGGGAGCTTTTGCGGACGGACCCGATCATCGACATCAGGATGCTGCGGGGGCGGCAGTTCGGCGCCTGCTTCCTGGTGATGCTGCTGACCGGCGCGATCCTGATCGCCACCACCCAATTCATCCCGCAGATCTTGCAGGAGTACTACGGCTACACGGCGACGATCGCCGGCCTGGCGCTTTCGCCCGGCGGCCTCGTCACCATGGGCATGATGTTCATCGTCGGCCAACTGTCGGGACGCGTGCAGCCCAAATACCTGATCGCGACAGGCGCCCTCATCGTGGCGCTTTCCATGTGGCACCTCACCAACACCTATGCAGGGCTGAATTTCGGCTACTTCGCCTGGGCGCGCGTCTATATCGGGATCGGCTTGCCGCTGATCTTCATTCCGATCACGGCGGCGTCCTACGACGGCATTCCGCCGGAGAAGACCGACCAGGCTTCGGCCCTGATCAACATGGCCCGCAACTTCGGCGGCTCGATCGGGGTGTCGGTGGCGCAGACTACCCTGGCCCGGCGCGAGCAGTTCCACCAGTCTCGGCTCGTCGAGCATGTCGGTACCTGGAACCCGGCCTACGGCCGCACGCTCAACCAACTGACGCAATACTATGCGGGCCACGGCAGCGGCGCCGGCAGCCCAGCGGAGCAGGCCGTCGGCGGAGTTGGCCAACTGGTGCTGACCCAGGCCGCGTTCCTGGCCTATGTCGATGTTTTCTTCGCGCTTTGCATCATGGCGGCCATCATGGTGCCGCTGGCGCTTGATCATGCGGTCCGTCAAGCCGGGCGGCGCGCCGGAGGGCGCGCACTGATCGACACTGGGGTCGTGAGTTCTGATGCAGGCGAGAATCGCGGGGCCTGATAGCCGAAGCGTGTTGCTGCGCTCGCTGAGCAGCGCATCGAAGCGGCCCAGGCGGTGCAGCGCGTCTCCAGACTCGACCTCGATCGGAGCCGCGTGCGCCACAATCAACGAGGAACCTTCGGTTCCGACTTCACCAGCACCGACGAGATGGACGCTATGCTCGGCTCGGCCGCGGCGCGTCATCACGTTGAAGTCACGAACCGCGCCTCCCAACAGCTGCCCGCTGGCCGCAACATCGCCGCGGAAGGACAGGACGGGACTGGCGGCATTGAGGCGGTGCGGTTCTCCGGCCACGTTCAGGATCAGGCCTGGCCCGTCGATCAGGACGAGGGTGCGATCGATGTTCGGGAAGGCCGAGAACGGTCCATCGGCCACGCAACTCGGCCATGCTGAGCCGCCAATCGAAGCTGTCGAAATCCGCGGCGGCCGGAAAGGCCGCGATCTCGACCGTCGTGCCGCCGCCGTTCTTCCAGGGGCGGCGGGGCAGCGAGGCTTCGCGGATGAGGCGAACCGCCGTCAACCGAGAATGCCGGGCAGATTGAGCTGCTTCTCCTTCGCGCAGTCGATCGCGACGTCGTAGCCGGCGTCGGCGTGGCGCATGACGCCGGTCGCCGGGTCGTTCCACAGCACACGCTCCAGGCGCCTGGCCGCGTCCGGCGTGCCGTCCGCCACGATGACCATGCCGGCGTGCTGCGAAAAGCCCATGCCGACCCCACCGCCGTGGTGGAGCGAGACCCAGGTGGCGCCCGACGCGGTGTTAAGCAGCGCGTTGAGCAGAGGCCAGTCCGACACCGCGTCGGAGCCGTCCCGCATGGCCTCGGTCTCGCGGTTGGGGGAGGCCACCGAGCCCGAGTCGAGGTGGTCGCGCCCGATCACGATGGGCGCCTTCAGCTCGCCCGTGGCCACCATCTCGTTGAACGCCAGCCCGAGCCGGTGGCGGTCGCCGAGGCCCACCCAGCAGATCCGTGCGGGCAGGCCTTGGAACTTGATCCGCTTCGCCGCCATGTCGAGCCAGTTGTGCAGGTGCTTGTTGTCGGGCAGCAGCTCCTTCACCTTGGCGTCGGTCCTAAAAATGTCTTCCGGGTCGCCTGAGAGGGCGCACCAGCGGAACGGGCCGATGCCGCGGCAGAACAGCGGGCGGATGTAGGCGGGGACGAAGCCCGGGAAGTCGAAGGCGTCGGCGACGCCGTCCTCGAGCGCCATCTGCCGGATGTTGTTGCCGTAGTCGACGGTCGGGAATGCCGCGCTTGTGGAAGTCGAGCATCGCGCGCACGTGCTCGGCCATCGAGTGCTTGGCCGCGCGGGTGACCTCACCGGGGTCGCGCTCGCGCTTCGTCTCCCAATCGGCCACGCTCCAGCCCTTGGGCAGATAGCCGTTGACGCGGATCGTGCGCCGAGGTCTGGTCGGTGACGCAGTCCGGCCGCACGCCGCGGCGGACCAACTCCGGAAAGACATCGGCGGCATTGCCGAGCAGCGCGACCGAAAGCGGCTTCTTGTCGGCGCAGGATTTCTCGATCAGGGCCAGCGCGTCATCCAGGTCCCTGGCCTGCACGTCGACATAGCCGGTGCGCAGGCGGAACTCGATGCGGCTCGCCTGGCACTCGACCGCGAGGCAGGAGGCGCCCGCCATAGTGGCGGCGAGCGGCTGGGCACCGCCCATGCCGCCAAGGCCCGCCGTAAGGATCCAGCGGCCCGACGAGGTCGCCGCCATAGTGCTGGCGGCCCATCTCGACGAAGGTCTCGTAGGTGCCCTGCACGATGCCCTGGGTGCCGATGTAGATCCACGAGCCGGCCGTCATCTGGCCGTACATGGCGAGGCCCTTGCGATCGAGGGCGTTGAAATGCTCCCAGGTGGCCCAGCGCGGCACCAGGTTCGAGTTGGCGATGAGCACGCGCGGCGCGTCGGCGTGGGTGCGGAACACGCCGACGGGCTTGCCGGACTGCACCAGCAGCGTCTGGTCGGCTTCAAGCGTTCTCAGCGCCGCGACGATCCGATCAAAACTTTCCCAGTCGCGCGCGGCGCGCCCAATGCCGCCGTAGACCACCAGCTCGCCCGGCTTTTCGGCCACGTCGGGATCGAGGTTGTTCATCAGCATGCGCAGCGGCGCTTCCGTCAGCCAGCTCTTGGCGCTCAGCTCGGTCCCATGCGGCGCGCGAATGGTGCGGGCGTTATCGATTCGGGTCATGGGTCCTCAGCCGTTGCAGAGCGTTGGTCCAGCATTCCCTTCGCCCCGCTTGCGGGGAGAAGGTGCACAGCGATGCTCAAATTGCTCAAGCGAGGCTCGGCAGCTCAACTGTGCCGGCGGCTTCCGCCACCGCCCCGCTCCGCACCAAGCGCGTGGCCGCCTCCATGTCGGGATGCAGGTAGCGGTCCTCATCGAGCGTCGGAACCTCGCGCCGCAGCAGCCCGCGCACCGCTTCGAGCGGTTCGCTCGATAGCAGCGGCGCGTGGAAATCGCAGCCCTGCGCGGCCGCCAGGAGCTCGATGCCGATGACGGCGGCGGCATTGGCGGCCATCGGTCCGAGCCGCCGCGCGCCGTGGGTGGCCATGGAGACGTGATCCTCCTGATTGGCCGAGGTCGGGATCGAATCGACGCTCGCCGGCATGGCGCGCTGCTTGTTCTCGGCGACGAGCGCCGCGGCCGTGACCTGCGGGATCATGAAGCCCGAGTTGAGGCCGGGCTTCGGAGTCAGGAAGGCCGGCAGGCCCGACAGCGCCGGGTCGACCAGCATGGCGATGCGCCGCTCGGCGATCGAGCCGATCTCGCAGAGCGCCAGGGCGATGATGTCGGCCGCAAAGGCGACCGGCTCGGCGTGGAAATTGCCGCCGGAGATCACCTCGCCGGTGTCGGTGAAGACGAGCGGGTTGTCGGAGACGCCGTTGGCCTCGTCGGCCAGCGTCGCCGCGGTCTGGCGCAGCAGGTCGAGGCTCGCGCCCATCACCTGCGGCTGGCAGCGCAGGCAGTACGGATCCTGCACGCGCACGTCGCCGAACCGATGCGACTCCCGGATCGCCGACCGGCCATCAAGCCGCGCAGCGCCGCCGCGGCCTCGATCTGGCCCTTGTGGCGGCGCAGCGCGTGGATGCGCGGATCGAACGGCCCGTCCGAGCCCTTGGCGGCGTCGGTCGCCAGCGCGCCGGTGACGAGCGCCGCCTGGAACACGCGTTCCGCCTCGAACAGGCCGGCCAGCGCGAGCGCGGTCGAGACCTGGGTGCCGTTGAGCAGCGCCAGCCCTTCCTTCGGTCCGAGCGCGAGCGGTTCGAGGCCGACCGCGGCCAGCGCCGTCGGCGGCCGGCACGCGCGCCGGCATCCGTCTCGCACGCGCCCACACCCATCAGGGTCGCGGCGAGATGGGCGAGCGGCGCGAGGTCGCCCGATGCGCCGACCGAGCCCTGCGCCGGGATGACGGGCAGGAACCCGCGCTGAAGGCAGGCGTCGAGGTGCGCGAGCGTTGTCCAGCGCACGCCCGATGCACCCTGCCCCAGGCTCGCGATCTTGAGCGCCAGGACGAGCCGCACGACGGCGCGCGGCAGAGGCTCACCGACGCCGGCCGCATGAGACAGCACGATGTTGCGCTGAAGCCCGTCAGGTCCGCCGCCGCGATGCGCACGCTGGCGAGCTTTCCGAAGCCGGTGTTGACCCCGTAGACCGGATCGCCCTTGGCCACGATCGCGTCGATCACACGCGCGCTCGCCTCGACCGCAGGGCGGCAGGCCGGGTCGAGCCGCGCTTCCGCACCGAAATAGATCGCCCGCCAGGTCGCGAGGGGCACCTGGCCGGGCGTGAGGGTGTGGGGTTGCGCCAAGGGGTCCTTCAGGGGCAAGCGGGGCCGGTGCGAGACTATGAGTAAATCGCGCGCGGCAACAAGGCTTCCGCCTGGATACGAATCATTCTTCTGCGAGACCGCAGGACGGCTCGAACCGCAGCCAGGCTTCGCGGCGGGCGCGGTAGACCTCGATCGCCGGTTCGAAGAGGTTCGCTTCACCGAAGGCGCCGGCCGGGATCGAGATCCGTCCCGGTCGAGACTCGAGTGCGTAGAACACCGTCGCTCCGCAATCCGGGCAGAAACTATAGGTGCAGGTCCGGCCCGAGTTGCCGCGCCGCGTGTACGTTCTTGCGGCGCCCGAGGTCTGCACCTGCCCGGCGTCGTAGGTGATATTGAACGAGAACGCGCTGCCGGTGCGCTGCCGGCAGGCCTGGCAGGAGCAGATCGAGCGGCGGACCGGCTCGCCCTTGCATCGCGCCCGAACCGCGCCGCAACTGCACGATGCCGTGTGCTCTCTCATCACCCCACGCCACTCCGGAATCGGCCGGGACTATCCGCCCCGCCCGAACTCTTGATATGCCAGATCCGCTGTTCGTGGCGGCTCGGTCGGCTACTTGCCCTCGATCTTGGTCTTCTTGGCGGCTTCGTCGTTCATTTGCTTGATCTTGGCGGGCTGGTTGGTGGCACCGGTCGACTGCTTGGTGGTCGCTTCCGGCGCATTCTGGTTGGAAGTCGACTGCTGAGTTTGCGGCTCGCTGCGCGGGCGCGTCGGTTTTGCCTCCTGCTGCGTCAGCATCGCGACCTGCTTGCCGATCGGCAGCGCGCGGAGGCGTTGCCCGGTCGCGGCGAAGATCGCGTTGACCAGCGCCGGCGCGACCGGCGGAACGCCGGGCTCGCCGACGCCGCTCGGCGGCGTATTGTCGCCCGGCGGCATGATGTGGACGTTCGTCACCAAGGGGGAATCGTCGATCCGCAGCACCGGATAGTCGTCGAAGTTGCCCTGCTGCGCGCGGCCGTCCTTGAAGGAGATCTCGCCATATTTGGCGAGGCTCAGGCCCATGATGACGGCGCCCTCCATCTGCGACCGGATCCGCTCGGGATTGACGTAGGTGCCGCAGTCGATCGCCATATCGACGCGCGGGACGGTGATGGCGCCCTTGTCGTCGATCGCGACCTCCACGATCGTCGCGATGTAGCTGACGAAACTGCGATGTGCCGCAATGCCAAGGCCGTGGCCCGGGGGCAGCGCGCGGCCCCACTCGCCCTTGTCGGCCACCAGTTCGACGACGCGCCGGAGCCGGCCGGTATCGATCGGATAGCTGTCTAGCGGCTCGCCGTAGTTCCAGAACTCCTTCGAGGTCTTGGTCGGGTCGACCGTCCGAGGCGTGCCGATCAGTTCCAACAGCATGTCCTTCGGGTCGCGCCCGGTCGCCGGCGCAATCTCGGCCACCATGGATTGGATCGCGAAGGCATGCGGCACGTTGGACACCGAACGGAACCAGCCGATGCGCGTATGCGCGGCGGCGTCGGGCGTTTCGCAGCGGATGTTCGCGATCTCGAACGGCAGGTCGGTCAGTCCCATCCCGCGTTCGAAGGCGAGCGGCTGCAGCGTGTTTGGCGCGAAAGTCGAGCCGATACTCGGGGAGGCGCTGCGGTGGCGCCAGGCCACCACCTTCCCGGATTTGTCCAGCCCCGCCTCGATGCGTTCTACCGAGACCGTGTGATAGAAATCGTGCCGGACGTCGTCCTCGCGGGTCCACTGCACCCGCACGGGTGCGCCGAGCTTCTGCGACAGCAGCGCCGCTTCGAGGGCGTAATCGCATTTCGACTTGCGCCCGAACCCGCCGCCCAGAAGCGTGACATGCACCGTCACATTCTCGATCGGGATGTTCAGCGTCTTGGCGACATCTTCGCGCGTGCCGCCGGGACTTTGGACCGGCGCCCACACCTCGGCCTTGCCGCCCTGGACGTGGGCGGTCGCAACCGGGGGTTCCATGCTGACATGAGCGAGATGCGGCAGGTAGTAGTCACCGACGATCACTTTGTCGGCGCCCTTGAGCGCCGCCTCGACATCGCCTTCGTCGCGAACCACCTGGCCAGGGTGCTGGACCGACGCTTCGAGATCGGCGCGATAGGCGACCGAATCGTATTTGGCGTTGGCGCCGTCGTCCCAGACCACCTTGAGGGCATCCCGGCCCTTGATGGCCGCGCCGGTGTTGCGGGCAATCACGGCGACGCCGCCGAGCGGCTGGAATTTCGAGGGCCAGGGCCAGCCCTGGACCTCGACCACCTTCTCGACGCCGGGAACCGCAAGAGCGTCCTTTGCCGTCGAACGACACCAGCTTGCCGCCCACCACGGGCGGGCGGGCGATGACGGCGTATTTCATGCCCGGCAGGCGCACGTCGGCCCCGTAGGTCGCGTGGCCTGTCGTGATGTCGTGAAGATCGACGATGCCGATCGTGCCCTTGGCGATGTAGCGGAAGTCGCTCGGGTCCTTCAGCTTCAGGCCCTTGGCGTCGGGCACCGGCAATTTCGCGGCTTCTTCGGCCAACTCGCCGAACGAGAGCTTGTCCGAGGACCCGACGCGGAGAACCTCGTGGACGCCGGTCTTCACCTGGTCGACCGGCACGCCCCAATGTTTCGCCGCGGCGGCCTCGAGCATCGGCGCGCGCAGCGGCCCCGACCTGCCGCATGGGCACGAGGTAATGGCGCGTGCTGCGGGACCCGTCGGTATCCTGGTTTCCGTATTTCACCTCATCGCCGCGGCGCTTGGACGACCTTCACCCGATCCCAGTCGGCGCCCATCTCGTCGGCCACCACCATGGGAAGACTGGTGCGCACGCCGGTGCCCATCTCCGACCGATGCGCCACGATGGTCACGAGGCCGTCGGGCGCGACCGAGACGAAGACGCGAGGGTCGTTGACGGTACCGTGCGGCATGGCGCCGGCGCCCGTGCCGTAGTCGGTCGGAGAAGGCCGCATAGGCTTTGCCGCCCGGCAGCAGCTTGACCGAAAGAACGAGCCCGCCGAGCGCCGCGACGCCCTTCAGCAGGCCGCGACGGCTGACGTTCTCGACGAGACCGGGAGTTCTTGCGATCGATGATAGGTCATGGCTCAGCTCCCCGTCGCTGCACTGCGGATCGCCGCCACGATGCGCTGGTAGCAGCCGCACCGGCAGATGTTGCCGCTCATCTGTTCCAGGATCTGCTTGTCGGTGGGATGGGGTATCGTCTTCAGCATGGAAGCCGCCTGCATGATCTGGCCGGCTTGGCAGAACCCGCATTGCGGCACGTTGAGATCGCGCCATGCGACTTGCACCGGATGGTTGCCCTGCGGATGCAGACCCTCGATCGTGGTGACTTCCTGGTCGCCGACGTCGGAGACCGACGTGATGCATGAGCGCACCGCGACGCCGTCGAGATGCACCGTGCAGGCGCCGCACAGCGCCTGGCCACAGCCGAACTTCGTTCCGGTCAGGCCGGCTTCGTCCCGAAGAAACCACAGCAGCGGCGTGTCAGGGTCGCCGTCATACGTGCGGGCCTGACCGTTCACCTTGAGCGTGAGCATCAACTCCTCCCCAATGGGCCGTTTTGTTCGACTGAACCGCCGGTGCAGCGATCGGCCGATCGGAAAAGCGGGCTTCACAGGAGAGGGAGCGAATGGATGGGGCTCGTCGGCGACGAGCCGCGGCGCCGGAGGGCGCCGAGCCGATGCAGCTCATTTCATCGTCCTCCTACGCGAATGCATCATGCTTCGCAGTCGAAGTGACTTCCGATCGGTGGCTTACGACACCGAGCCGTGGCACCACACGCGCGAGACATGTTCCCGCTTGAGCGTGCAGCCTCATCGGCCGACGGCAGCATTGGACTGCACGCGGTCTTTGTCAACGTTCCAAACTAGAGGCCACGTCAGCCTTCATCCGCGCTGCGCGGCGCCGGATGAGCCGCTTGACAATCATGGGCCGCATGGCGGCACATGAGGCCTCGGCGTGCCTCGATGCACGCTGCCTGAGAATTCACTGAATTCGTCAGAAAGATCTGCCGTTTTCGGCAGAGGGGGAGGGGATCATGCGATCAATTCTGTTGAGCGGCGTCGCGATCGTGGCGCTTGCGGTGGCCGGCGTCGCTGCCCGGGCGGACGAGATGTCCGATGCCAAGACCCGGATGGACACCGCCACGCAGAAGGCCGGCAAGTGGGACGGGCCGACCACGGGGCCGACGGCCGCCAAGGGCAAGACCATCATCTATGTCGGCGGCGACCTCCGGAACGGCGGTGTCGAAGGTGTGTCGCGCGGCGTCGAGGAGGCCGCGAAGGCGATCGGCTGGACGCTGCGCATCATCGACGGCCGCGGCGAGATTTCCGGCCACACCGCGGCGCTGAACCAGGCGATCGCCCTGAAGCCGGACGGCATCATTGTCGGCGGCTTCGACGCGATCGAGCAGAATGCCGCGCTGGAAGGCGTGAAGAACGCCGGCATTCCCTTCGTCGGCTGGCACGCCACGATCGCGCCAGGGCCCGACGCGAAGACCGGCATGTTCGCCAACGTCAACACGCGCATCCAGGATGTCGCCGATACGGCCGCCGCCATGGCGATCGCGGATTCGGGCGGCAAGGCGGGCGTCGTGATTTTCGGCGATTCCAATTACGAGATGGCGATCGGCAAAGCGCGCATGATGGAGGCCGCCATCAAGAAGTGCGGCGGCTGCACGGTGCTGTCGCTCGAAGACTCCCCGATGACGGAAGCCTCGACCCGCATGCCGCAGCTCACCACCTCGCTGCTGCAGCGTTACGGTGACAAGTGGACCTATTCGCTGGCCGTGAACGACCTTTATTACGACTTCATGGGGCCGTCGCTTGCCGCGGCCGGCAAGGCCGGCACCGACACGCCGAAGAACATCTCGGCGGGCGACGGCTCAGAATCGGCCTTCCAGCGCATCCGCACGAAACAATACCAGGTCGCGACCGTGCCAGAGCCGTTGCACGAACAGGGCTGGCAGCTCGTCGACGAACTCAACCGCGCCTTTGCCAAGCAGCCATGGTCTGGCTACGTGTCGAACATCCACCTGGTCACGCCCGATAACATCGCGTTCGACGGCGGACCCGACAACGTGTTCGATCCCGACAATGGCTATCGCGACGTCTACAAGAAGATCTGGGGCGTGAAGTAGCTCTCGCCGGACATTCGGCCGTTCATCCCGATCCTCATGCTGAGGCGCCGCCGCAGGCGGCGTCTCGAAGCACGTAGGCCTTATGTCCTTCCACTCGGGTGCTCCACACCCGGGTCACGATCACCGCAAGCGTTTCGGCTCGCGAACGGCTCAAATCTCGTAGCTGAGCTCGGGGACGTTGTTGGCGTTGCGGCACATGTCGGCGAGCGAGGTGTTGTCGAGCACGCGCGCCGACACGTCGCGAACTTCGAGCATGAGCAGCCGCACGGCGCAGGAATGCACGTCGCGGCAGTCGCGGCAGGGTCTGTAAGCCGTGCGGCTGGCGCAATCGATCGGCGCCAAAGGCCCATCGAGCACACGCACCGCGGCCCCGACGCTGATTTTTTCCGGCTCGCGCGCCAGACGGTAGCCGCCGCCCTTGCCCTTTTTCGTCGCCACGATCCCGGCGACGCGAAGCTCGCCCAGGATGGCATCGAGGAACTTCTTCGGGATATTATGCGCCAGCGCAATCTCGTTCGATTGCGCGGTCCGGCCAAGCGGAAGTCCGGCGAGGTGGCCCAGCGCCTTGAGACCGTATTTTCCCTTGTTGGTCAGCATTCCGATCCGTCGAGTCCTAGGCCAATATAGCGACTGCACGCACAAAATTCGAGGCGGCTTTGGCAGTGAATGAGTCGACGATCGGCGGCAGGCACAGGGCGCTTGCTGGACATGGGCGATACGCCTATCGGCCGATCGTCGGCCGGCCAAGCTACCGCTGGCCCGGGGGCGCGACGCTCGCGGTCTATATCGGGCTGAACCTCGAGACCTTTGCGTTCGGCGAGGGCCTCGGCGCGGAACTCGCACCGGGCGGACCGCAGCCGGACGTCCTGAACCACGGTTGGCGGGATTACGGCAACCGGGTGGGGGCGTGGCGATTGCGCGACCTCTTCGATGAGCTCGGCTTGCCGGTTTCCGTCCTCATCAACAGCGCGATCTACGGCGAGTGTCCGGGACTTGCCGAGGCCTTCAGGGCGCGCGACGACGAATTCCTCGGCCACGGCCGGACCAACAGCGAACGGCAGGGGGCGCTGGCCGAAGCAGACGAAGCCGCGCTCATCCGCGATGCCACCGAGACGATCGTTCGCTACGAGGGCCGGCATCCGCGCGGCTGGCTCGGACCCTGGATTTCGGAAAGCCACGTCACGCCCGACCTGTTGCAGGAAGCCGGCTACGACTTCGTGCTGGATTGGTGCATGGACGACCAGCCGGTATGGATGAAAACGCGCCACGGGCGCATCCTCGCCCTGCCCTACCCGCAGGAGCTCAACGACATCCCGGCGATCGTCGGCCGCCGCATGAATGGCGATGCCTTCGCGGACATGATCGTCGACCAATTCGACGAGATGCTGCGGCAGAGCCGCGACATGCCGCTGGTCATGGGAATCGCTTTGCACCCTTACATTGTGGGCCAGCCGCATCGGTTGAAGCACCTGCGGCGGGCATTGGCGCATGTGTTGGAGCATCGGCAGGCGCTGTTCGTCACCCGCGCCGGCGCGATTGCCGAATTCGCCCGCTCGCTCCCGGACGGAATCGTGCCGGTCTGAGCTCGTCAGTCGCGGCGCCGGAACTCGGTCAGGTAGAGCAGAAAAGCCAGGATCGGCGGCGCAACCCCGATCGCGACCGCCCCTGGCCAGCCGTGCCGCGCGAAAATCCAGGCGCCCATCGCCGATCCGATCGCGCCGCCGATGAAAAACATCGACATGAACAGTCCGTTGAGGCGGCTTCGATAGGCAGCACCAAGGGAAAAGATCGCGCGCTGGCTGTTCACGATCGCGAACGACACGCCGAAGTCGAGAAGGATCGCCGAAAGCGTGAGCGTGCCGAGGTCGATCGCGTTGATCCCTGTCCGAACGGCCGACAGAAGCAGGCTGAGGACCACGGCCGTGATGCCCAATCCCGTGGCGAGCCGGCTGAGACCCCGGTCGGCCAGCAGCCCGCCGACCGGCGCCGCGATCGCGCCCGCAACGGCCGCGAGGGCAAACCAGGCGATGCCGGCCTGGCTCAGCCCGAATTCTGGGCTGGCGAGACGCAGGGGGATGGTGGTCCAGAACAGGCTGAACGCGAAGTAGAGACAGAACTGGTAGGCGGCCCGGCGTTGCAGGAGGCGGTTCGTCAGCGCCAGCTCCAGCATCGACCGGAGCAGTCCCGCATAGCGGAGCCCCGAGCTTGGTTGCCGCCGGGGCAGGAAGCGGGCGAGAGCAAGGGCCAGCAGCGCGGTTGCTGCCGCCGAAAGCCTGAACACCACCGGCCACGAGGTTTCGTGGGTGATCAGGCTCGAGACGGGCCGCGACAGCATGATGCCCAGCATCAACCCGCTCGTCACGGTTCCCACGACCCGGCCGCGGAGCGCCTCGGGCGCCAGGTGGGCCGAAAACGGAATCAGCATCTGCACCACGACCGAACTCAGGCCGATCGCCAGCATGGCGGTGAGGAACGGGGCCACGCTCCGGGCATAGCTCGCCGCAAGAAGTGCGACCGCGCAGACGGCCAGAACCGACGACATGAGGCGTCGGTTTTCCAGCAGATCGCCGAGCGGGACGATGAACACGAGGCCGAGCACGTAACCGATCTGCGTCATGGTCACGATCAGTCCGGCGGCGGCCGTGGAGAGCCCGAGTGCGGCGCTGATCGGTCCGACGAGCGGCTGGGCATAGTAGACGTTGGCGACCACGAGGCCGCAGCTCAGCGCGAGAAGCAGGACGAGAGGGCGGGGCGCTGCGGTGCCGCAGCTGGCTTCGGCGGGAAGGACGGCAGTCATGGATCGATCTGTTGGGGGCGGGGAACGGCCGCTCTGGGCAGGTTCGACCGGCGTCTTACCCTAATGGACGTGACGATGCATCTGCGGGGTCATGCGCGCGCCGCAGCCCTGTCAGCTTCCAGGGACGGTGCGCCGTTGCGGTGTGCGTCACAGACGTGTAGGCGACGCCTGATGTATCAGCCGGTTCACTTTCGCGAGGATCGCCTGGAGGTTCAGCACGAACTGATCCGGAATCGTCCGCTCGGCCTGCTCGTCACCGCCGGTCCGGGGGGCCTGATGGCCAATCCAGTGCCGTTCCTGGTCGATGTCGAAGGCCGCTTCGGGACGTTGCGCGCCCATGTCGCACGCGCCAACCCGCAGTGGCGCGAGCTCGACGGGCTCGCCGAATGCCTGGTGGTGTTCCAGGGCCCGCAGGATTACGTCACGCCGTCCTGGTACGCGACCAAGCGGGAAACCGGCAAAGTGGTGCCGACCTGGAATTACGCGACGGTGCACGCCTGGGGGCGCCCGCGGGCGATCGAGGATGCCACCTGGTTGCGCCGGCAAATCGGTGACCTGACCGCCTCAATGGAAGGGCGACGGACTGCGCCGTGGGCGGTCGAGGATGCGCCGGCCGATTTCGTCGCCATGCAGATCCGGGCCATCGTCGGGATCGAAATTCCAATCGCCCGGATCGAAGGCAAGTGGAAGATGAGCCAGAACCGCACGCCCGCCGACCGGCAGGGAGTCGTCGCAGGTTATCGGGAGGACGGCGACGAGGTCATGGCGATGCTGGTCGAGGCGAGGAACCGCGAGAAAGCAGACTGAGGAGCCGCTGCAAGGCGCTTCCCGAAGCACGGCAGATCCTGCGTCCTTCGACTGAGCCGCTTCGCGGCTCGCTCAGGATGAAGGATGTTGATGCGCTCGCTCACACGTCCAGAATAAGCCGGCTCGGGTCTTCCAGCGCTTCCTTGATGCGCACCAGGAACGTCACGGCCTCGCGGCCATCGACGATGCGGTGATCGTAGGACAGAGCCAGATACATCATCGGCCGCACTTCGACCTTGCCGGCGATGGCCACCGGGCGTTCCTGGATCTTGTGCATCCCGAGGATGCCGGATTGTGGCGCGTTGAGGATCGGCGTCGACATGAGCGAGCCGTAGATGCCGCCATTGGTGATGGTGAAGGTGCCGCCCTGCATGTCCTCCATCTTGAGCGTGCCCTCGCGGGCGCTCTTGCCGTAGCCGGCAATGGCCTTCTCGACGCCGGCCAGACCGAGCGTATCGGCGTCGCGGATCACGGGGACCACGAGACCCTTTTCGGTGCCGACCGCGATGCCAACGTGGTAGTAGTTCTTGTAGACCAGCTCGGTGCCGTCGATCTCGGCGTTGACGGCCGGCAGCTCCTTCAGGGCGCTGACGCAGGCCTTCACGAAGAAGCCCATGAAGCCGAGTTTTACCCCGTGCTTCTTCTCGAAAACATCCTTGTAACGGGCACGCAGACCCATGACGCCGCTCATGTCGACCTCGTTGAAGGTCGTCAGCATGGCGGCGGTGTTCTGGGCCTCCTTCAGTCGGCGGGCGATCGTCTGCCGCAGCTTGGTCATCCGGACCCGCTCTTCCCGAGCCGCATCGGTGGGCGGCGAAGGCGCACGCGGAGCCGGTGGAGGAGCAGGCGCCTGGACGGGTGCGGGCGGCGGAGCCTTCACGGGTGCTTCGTCGCGGAGCGCCGTCAGCACGTCGCCCTTGAGCACCTGCCCGCGCTTGCCTGACCCTTCGAGGCTGGCCGTGTCGACACCATTCTCGGCCGCGATCTTGGCCGCGGCGGGTGCGGGCGGCATGGCGGTCTTGGCGGCAGGAGCGGGTTTGGCGGCCCCGGCATCCTTTTTCGCCGCCGGCTTCTCGGCCTGGGCGGGCGCCGGCGCGGACTTGGCTGCCGCACTGCCCGCCTCGATCTGGCCGAGCAGGGCGCCGGGCGCGACGGTCTCGCCGTCCTTGACCACGATTTCGGACAGAACCCCTGCGCTCGGCGCGTTCACTTCGAGCGTGACCTTGTCGGTCTCGAGCTCAAGCAACACCTCGTCAGCCTTGACCGGGTCGCCCGCCTTCTTGAACCACTTTCCGATCGTCGCCTCGGAGACCGACTTGCCCAAGGTGGGAACGCGGATTTCCGTCGCCATTGTCGTATGCCCTGCGAGAGCTGAATGAGTTCGGTGCGGGATGGCGCACAGGGAGAGATCGCGCCTGCTTAGCCCAAAGGGGCGCTTCGGAAAAGCTCGGGGTCTGTTCCCGGCGTTTCAACCCGCCGCAGCGCAACGCAGCCGGCCCCGAGCCTGCCAGCGAAGGCCAGCACTTCCGTCTCGGAGCGACAGCCCCACATGAGCAGATGAGACGGATGCGGTCTGGATCGAACCGCGTCGGCACACAATCATGGAGGTCGTCGATGACCCAGATCGCTTTCGACAACTCCTACGCCCGCCTGCAGGGCCCCTTCTATGCCCGGGTCGGGCCGACGGCTGCAATCGACCCGAGCCTGATCGAACTGAATCGGCCGCTCGCGGAGCGACTCGGCCTTGATGCGAACCACCTTTCGACCGCCGAGGGCGTCGAGATCCTGGCCGGAAAGCGCATTCCCGACGGTGCGGATCCGATCGCCGCCGCCTATGCGGGTCACCAGTTCGGCAGCTTCGTTCCGCAACTCGGGGATGGCCGTGCCATCCTGCTCGGCGAAGTGATCGACCGTGACGGCGTGCGGCAGGACATCCAGCTCAAAGGGTCGGGCCGGACGCCGTTCTCGCGGGGCGGCGACGGGCGGGCGGCGCTTGGGCCTGTGCTGCGCGAATACCTGGTCAGCGAAGCTATGGCGGCGCTCGGCATCCCCACGACACGCGCGCTCGCGGCCGTACTGACCGGCGACGAGGTCGTGCGCGAAACCTTGCTCCCCGGGGCTGTTTTGGTTCGCGTCGCGTCGAGTCATATCCGCGTCGGCACGTTCCAGTTCTTCGCCGCGCGGGGCGACCGGGACTCGGTGAAGAACCTGGCCGACCATGCGATCGCGCGCCACTACCCGGAGGCGGCGCGGACCGAGCAGCCCTATTGCGCGTTCCTCGAGGCCGTGGTGGCACGGCAGGCCAAGCTCGTGTCGCAGTGGATGCTCGTGGGCTTCATCCACGGTGTCATGAACACCGACAATTGTTCGATCTCGGGTGAGACGATCGACTACGGGCCATGCGCCTTCATGGACGCCTACGACCCGAACACGGTGTTCAGCTCGATCGACCAGTTCGGCCGCTATGCCTACGCCAACCAGCCCGGCATCGTGCAGTGGAATCTCGCGCGCCTCATCGAGTGCTGCCTGCCGCTGCTGAGCGACAACGACGAGGCGGCGCTCGCGCAGGGCAACGCGATCCTGGCGTCCTTCCCACCCGCGTTCCAGGCCGCGCATCTGGCCGGACTGAGACGCAAGCTCGGGCTCGCGACGGAGCGGGAGGGCGATCTGGCCCTTGCGCAGGATCTGTTCGACCGAATGGCAGCCAACAAGGCCGATTTCACGCTGACGTTTCGAGGCCTGTGCGACATCCCTGCCCGCTCCGAAGGGCGCTCCGGGCCAAGGAACCTGTTCATCGACCCGACGGCGTTCGACGACTGGCTGGGCCGCTGGCAAGCGCGCCTTCGCGATGAGCCGCGCGGGGACGACCAACGTCGCAGCGCCATGCACGCCGTCAACCCGGTCTTCATTCCGCGTAATTACCGCGTGGAGGAGATGATCAAGGCGGCCGTCGAGAACGGCGACTTCGCACCGTTCCGAGCTCTCCTCCAGGTGCTGTCGGCACCTTATGACGACCAGCCCGGGCGGAACTCCTATGCCGAACCACCCCCGTTCGATGCGGGTGTCTACCGCACGTTCTGCGGGACCTAGATCGAGGTCGCAGCGGGTCAGGCCGCGGCCGCGAACACCTCGTCCAGGAAGGCCTTCAGCTCGGCCTGATGCTTCGACATCAGGCCCGTCGCGGTCGCCGCAGACGCCGGACGCCCTGCGTAGCGCGGGCGCTTCACCCTGTTATCGCACTGGAACAGGACCCATTCGAGATAGGGGTCGACGAAGGTCCACGCTCCCATGTTCTTGGGTTCCTCCTGGCACCAGTAGACGTCGGCGTTCTTGAATCGCCCCAGCGCGGATACGAGCGTCTTCAGGGGGAACGGGTAGAGCTGTTCGACCCGGAGGATATAAACGTCGTCGATGCCGCGCTTCTCACGCTCCTCGTACAGGTCGTAATAGACCTTGCCCGAGCAGAGGATCACCCGGCGGATCTTGTCGTCGGCCACGAGCTTGGTCGGACCTTCGGCAATCGCGGCCGCGTCGTCGAGCAGCACCCGGTGGAAGGTCGAGCCCTCGGCCAGCTGATCGAGGGGCGAGACCGCGCGCTTGTGGCGCAGCAGCGACTTCGGCGTCATCAGGATCAGCGGCTTGCGGATGTCGCGCTTGAGCTGACGACGCAGGATGTGGAAGTAGTTGGCCGGCGTCGTGACGTTGGCCACCTGCATGTTGTCTTCGGCGCACATCTGCAGGAAGCGCTCCAGGCGAGCGGAGGAGTGCTCCGGCCCCTGCCCCTCGTAGCCGTGCGGCAGCAGGCAGACGAGGCCCGACATGCGCAGCCACTTGCGCTCACCGGATGAGATGAACTGGTCGAACACCACCTGAGCGCCGTTGGCGAAGTCGCCGAACTGGCCTTCCCACAAGGTCAGGGCCTTCGGCTCGCTCAGCGAGTAGCCGTATTCGAAACCGAGCACGGCTTCTTCCGACAACATCGAGTTGATGACCTCGAAGTTGTTCTGCGAGTCGCTGATTGCGTTGAGCGGGATGTAGCGGGCTTCCGTTTCCTGGTCGATCAGCACGGAATGGCGCTGCGAGAAGGTGCCGCGCTCCGAATCCTGGCCGGAGAGGCGCACCCGATGGCCTTCCTCCAGCAGCGTGCCAAACGCCATGGCTTCGGCGGTGGCCCAGTCGAGCCCCTGGCCGGTCTCGATCATCTTCCGGCGATTGTCCATGAACCGGCCAACCGTCTTGTGAATGTTGAAATCGGCCGGAACGTCGGTGATCCGGGTCCCGATCCGCTTCAACGTCTCGAGCGGCACACCGGTGGCGCCGCGGCGCTCGTCGTCGGAGGCGCTTGAGGCAGACTTCAGGCCCTGCCAGCGGCCGTCGAGCCAATCGGCCTTGTTGGGGCGGTAGCTCTGGCCGGCTTCGAACTCGGCGTCGAGCCGCGCCCGCCACTGAGCCCTGGCGTCATCGACTTCGGCCTGGCTCACGGTCCCTTCGGACACCAGCTTCTTGGCATAGATGTCCAGTGTCGAGGGGTGCCCCTTGATCTTCTTGTACATCAGGGGCTGTGTGAAGGCCGGTTCGTCACCCTCGTTGTGACCGAAGCGCCGGTAACAGAACATGTCGATGACGACCGGCTTGTGGAACTTCTGGCGGAACTCGATGGCGATCTTCGCTGCGAAGGTCACGGCCTCAGGGTCGTCGCCGTTCACGTGGAAGATCGGCGCCTCGATCATCTTGGCCACGTCGGAGGGATAGGGCGAGGACCGCGAGTAGCGCGGATAGGTGGTGAAGCCGATCTGGTTGTTGATGATGAAGTGCAGCGAGCCGCCCGTGTTGTGGCCCTTGAGGCCAGACAGCCCAAAACACTCGGCGATGACGCCCTGGCCCGCGAAGGCCGCATCGCCGTGCAGGAGCAACGGCAACACCTGCATGCGCTCCAGCGTGTCGTTCAGCTGATCCTGCTTGGCGCGCACCTTGCCCAAGACCACCGGATCGACGATCTCGAGATGCGACGGGTTGGCGGTGAGCGACAGATGCACCTTGTTGCCGTCGAACTCGCGATCCGATGACGCCCCGAGGTGATATTTGACGTCGCCCGAGCCCTCCACCTCGCTGGGTGAGGCCGAGCCGCCCTTGAACTCGTGGAAGATCGCCCGGTGGGGCTTGTGCATCACGTTGCTGAGCACGTTCAGCCGGCCGCGATGGGCCATGCCGAGCACGATCTCCTTCACGCCGAGCGCGCCGCCGCGCTTGATGATCTGCTCCATCGCCGGGATCATGGCCTCGCCGCCGTCGAGCCCGAAACGCTTGGTGCCGGTGTAGCGCAGGTCCAGGAACTTCTCGAAGCCCTCGGCCTCGATCAGCTTGTTGAGGATCGCGCGCTTGCCCTCCTTGGTGAAGGAGATTTCCTTGTCCGGCCCCTCGATGCGCAGCTGCATCCAGGCCTTCTCGTCCGGATCGGACATGTGCATGAATTCGAAGCCGATGGTGCCGCAGTAGGTGCGGCGCAAGATCGACAGCATCTCGGGGATCGTCGCGTATTCGAGCCCGAGCACATTATCGATAAAGATCGGACGATCGTAATCGGCTTCGGTGAAGCCGAAGCTCGAGGGACTCAGCTCCTCGCGGTCACGGGTCGGCTCGAGGCCGAGCGGGTCGAGGTCGGCGTGCAAGTGTCCGCGCATGCGGAAGGCGCGGATCATCATCAGGGCACGCACGCTGTCCTGTGTGGCGCGCCGGATGTCGACGTCGGAGGCTGGCTGCTTGTCGCCAGACTTCAGCTTGATCTTTTCGCCGACAGCCTTTTCGATCGCACCCCAGTTGCCGTCGAGCGCCGAGACCATTTCGCCGTTGGCGAGCTGCGGCCAGCCGGGCGCCTTCCAGGATGCGCCCCGTGCGCTTTTCTCCACGGCGGCAGGTTCGTCCGCCAGGGCCTCGAAGTAACGCTGCCACTGCGGATCGACACTCGAGGGATCGGTCTCGAACGCCGCCTGCAGCTGCTCGAGGTAGGCGGCATTGCCGCCGGACAGAAAGCTTGGTTCCACCGTAGCCGGTGTGTCGTCTCCACGCGCCATAATCAAATGTCCTCGGAGTGCGCTCCTCCGCTAACGCGAGTGCGCACTGCTCCACAACGAAAGTAAGCGCTGATTGCCGATGTTTTTAGCATCGAGCTTAAAAACCGGCCAACTTTCGTGCCTTGCCCTCGATCTTGCGCCTCAACGCGCTTTCAATACGTCCACCAAGGTTTTTCCGAGGCGCGCCGGTGAGGGCGACACGATGACGCCCGCGGCCTCCATGGCGGCGATCTTGTCTTCGGACCCGCCCTTGCCGCCGGAGATGATGGCCCCGGCATGGCCCATCCGGCGACCGGGCGGCGCAGTGCGCCCCGCGATAAAGCCCACGACCGGCTTGCTGCGGCCGCGCTTGGCCTCGTCCCTCAGGAACTGCGCCGCATCCTCCTCGGCGGAACCGCCGATCTCGCCGATCATGACGATCGACCGGGTGGCTTCGTCGGCCAAGAACATCTCCAGCACGTCGATAAACTCGGTGCCTTTGACCGGGTCGCCGCCGATGCCGACGGCCGTGGTCTGGCCAAGCCCCTCGCGGGTGGTCTGGAACACCGCCTCGTAGGTGAGCGTTCCGGAGCGCGACACGATGCCCACCGAGCCGGGCTTGAAGATGTTGCCCGGCATGATGCCGATCTTGCACTCGCCCGCCGTCATGACGCCCGGGCAGTTCGGGCCGATCAGGCGCGATTTCGAACCGGACAGCGATCGCTTGACCTTGATCATGTCGCTGACCGGGATGCCCTCGGTGATGCAGACGATCAGCGGGATCTCGGCATCGATCGCCTCGCAGATGGCATCGGCCGCTCCGGGCGGCGGCACGTAGATCACCGAAGCGTCGGCGCCCGTCGCGGCCTTGCATTCGGCGACCGTGTCGAACACCGGCAGGCCGAGATGAGTTTGGCCGCCCTTTCCCGGAGACGTGCCGCCGACGACCTGCGTACCGTAGGCCAGCGCCTGTTCGGAATGGAACGTGCCGTTCTTGCCGGTGAACCCCTGGCAGAGAACTTTTGTCGTGCGGTCGATCAGGACGGACATGAGCGTTCAAACTCGCTAGCGCGGGAGGGGTTCAGCCGATCGTCAGGAAGCGGCCTTTACGGCCGCCACGACCTTCTGGGCCGCATCATCGAGGTCGTCGGCCGGAATGACGTTCAGCCCGGAATCCCGCAGGATTTTCTTGCCGAGTTCGACGTTGGTGCCTTCGAGCCGCACCACCAACGGCACCTTGAGGCCGACGTCCCTCACCGCCGCGATCACACCTTCCGCGATGACGTCGCAGCGCATGATGCCGCCGAAGATGTTGACCAGGATCCCCTTCACGTTCGGGTCATCGGTGATGATCTTGAACGCCGCCGTCACCTTTTCCTTCGAGGCGCCGCCGCCCACATCGAGGAAGTTTGCCGGCGCTTCGCCATAAAGCTTGATGATATCCATCGTCGCCATGGCGAGGCCGGCGCCGTTGACCATGCAGCCGATGGTGCCATCGAGCGTGATGTAGTTGAGGTCGTATTTGGACGCCTCGATCTCCTTGGCGTCCTCTTCCGTCTCGTCCCGCAGCTCGACGATGTCGGGATGCCGGTAGAGCGCGTTGTTGTCGAACGACACCTTCGCATCGAGGCAACGCAGCTCACCGGTCTTGGTGACGATCAGCGGGTTGATCTCGAGCATCTCCATGTCCTTGGCCACGAAGGCGTTGAACAGTTGCTGCAGGAGGGTGCCGGCGCTCTTGGCCAGATCGCCCTTGAGTTCAAGCGCTTGCGCCAGCGCACGCCCGTGATGGGGCATGATGCCGGTGGCCGGGTCGACCGAGATCGCGTGGATCTTCTCGGGCGTCTTGTGCGCGACCTGCTCGATGTCCATGCCGCCTTCGGTCGAGGCCACGAACGAAATGCGCGACGTCGTCCGGTCGACGAGAGCCGACAGATAGAGCTCGCGGGCGATGTCGGAGCCGTCCTCGATGTAGAGGCGGTTCACCTGCTTGCCGGCCGGACCGGTCTGCACTGTGACCAGCGTCGCGCCCAGCATCTGCTTGGCGAAGGTCTGCACCTCATCGATCGACGTGGCGAGACGAACACCACCCTTCTCGCCGGCCGAGGCCTCCTTGAATTTACCCTTGCCGCGACCGCCGGCATGGATCTGCGATTTCACGACCCAGAGCGGACCAGGTAGTTCGCTCGCGGCCTCGAGCGCCTTCGCGGCATCCATCACCGGCACGCCGCGCGACACCGGCACGCCGAATTCTTTCAGGACCGCCTTGGCCTGGTATTCGTGGATGTTCATGGGCAAGCCTTCGGCAAGTCGACGCAGCCCAACCCCCTGACATCCTGAGCAGGCCGCGATGCGGCCGTGTCAAACGACGCAGGTCTTACGAAGCGCTGCGTGCTTCGACACGGCCCTGCGGGCCGGCTCAGCATGATGGGAGAGAAGCTTGGCATCGGAGATGACGTTTACGCGAAAGCCGGGTTGATGCCCTTGCAGGCTTCGACCAGCGTTTTCACGGAGGCGACCGACTTGGCGAACATGGCGCGCTCGTCCTGGCTCATCTCAATCTCGAGGATGCGCTCGACCCCGCCTTCGCCGATCACCACCGGCACCCCGACATACATGCCCTTCTCGTCGTATTCACCATCGAGATAGGCGGCGCAGGGCAGCACGCGCTTCTTGTCCTTCAGGTAGCTTTCGGCCATGGCGATGGCCGAAGAAGCCGGCGCGTAGAAGGCCGATCCGGTCTTCAGCAGGTTGACGATCTCGCCGCCGCCCTTGCGGGTGCGGTCCACGATGGCGTCGATGCGTTCATGGGTGGTCCAGCCCATCTTGACGAGATCCGGCAGCGGAATGCCGGCCACCGTCGAGTAGCGCACGAGCGGCACCATGTCGTCGCCGTGGCCGCCGAGCACGAACGCCGTGACGTCTTCGACCGACACCTTGAACTCGTCGGCCAGGAAGTAGCGGAAACGCGCCGAGTTGAGCACCCCCGCCATGCCGACGACCTTCTGGGCGGCAAACCCGAAGCCTTTTGCAGGGCCCACACCATGGCGTCGAGCGGATTGGTTATGCAGATCACGAAGGCGTCGGGCGCATGCGCCGAAAGGCCTTTGCCGACCGCATCCATCACCTTGAGATTGATGCCGAGCAGGTCGTCGCGGCTCATCCCGGGCTTGCGCGGCACGCCGGCTGTGACGATCACCACGTCGGCGCCGGCGATGTCCTTGTAGTCGTTCACGCCGACCAGCCGGGAGTCGAAGCCTTCGATCGGCGCGGATTCGGCGAGGTCCAGCGCCTTGCCCTGCGGCGTGCCTTCCAGAATGTCGAACAGCAGGACGTCGCCGAGTTCCTTCAGCCCGACGAGGTGAGCCAGCGTGCCGCCAATCTGGCCTGCGCCGATCAGGGCAATCTTCTTACGAGGCATGACGTGGTCCCGAATTTCCGAGCGCGTCCCGCCGGCGTCCCGCGGCCGCGCAGCGCTCTTCTTCTCCAATCCGCCCGTTGTTGCAAGTGCGAAACATGGGCACATTTTCGAGCAAGGGTGCCGCGAACCGGGTTGATGCGCTTCGCGTTGCTGGCCGTGAAGCGATGCCGTAGATAAGCGAAAGCGTCGGCGTCCCGGGATGTCGCGAAAGGGCCTTCATGCAACCGGTGCAAGTCAAGATGGCGCGGGCGGCCCTCGGGCTGTCGCTCGAAGAGCTCGCAAAGCATGCCGGCGTATCCACCCCGGCCCTCGCGGCGCTGGAGCAAGGCGGCGGCGCCGAGCCCGAAACGACCCAGGGCCTGAGCCTGTTCTTCGCGGCAAACGGAATTGAGCTCATCGACAGTGACGGCGTCCGGGCACAGCCGCGCGAAGCGGCCCAGTTCGTCACCGTCGACGATCTCACGACGGCCAACGACGGGGGCGAGGGATGATGATCCGCGCGGTCTGCGCCGGCGTGGCCGTTTCGGTCGGCCTCTGGCTTTCCGGTGCGCAGGCCGCCGAAAGCGCCTATCCTTTCCTCGGCGCCTGGGTGCGCGCCGACCGGGTCTGTTCGGCCACGTCGACCCGCGAACGCATCTACACGCCGCATGACGTGGTCTCGAGCCGGGGTCGCTGCACCATCCGCAAGGTCGTGGCCGGCTCCGGCTCGACCTACGAATTATTCGAGCGGTGCGAACGGCCGAACGAGCGGGCGGCCCCGGTGCGCGAAACCATCAGGATGACCGGGCCGGACAGCATGATGCTGACCCGACAGACGACGCGGTTGAAGCTTTCGCGGAGCGTTCGCTACACGCGGTGCGCGGCTCCTGCGGCGGCCCCAGCGCACTAGCCGGTCACGCGTGTCCGGCCTCTCCCGACAGCATCGACGGGTCGATGCCGATCTTTCGCAGGGCGCGATCGTACTTCTCGTCAAGCCCAGGGTCGAAGATCAGGTTCGCGTCGGCGGGACAGTTTAGCCACCCATTGGACTGAATTTCGGATTCCAGCTGCCCCGGTGACCATCCGGCGTACCCAAGCGCCAGGACCGCTTTCTCGGGGCCCTTGCCCTCGGCGATCGCACGCAGCACGTCGAGAGTCGCCGTCAGTGCGATGCCCTCGTTGATCGGCAGCGTCGAATTGTCGACGAAGTAATCATCGGAATGGAGCACGAACCCGCGGCCGGTTTCGACCGGCCCGCCTTTCACCACCGGCACCGCGACGGTCGCCTTCGGCAGTCGAATGGCTTCGTCTGGCGGGAGTACGTCCAGCTGGATCAGGATTTCCGAAAAGGTCACTTTCTGGATGGGATGATTGACGATGATTCCCATCGCGCCATCCTGCGAATGGGCGCAGATGTAGATGACGGCGCGCGCGAAGCGATCGTCCGACATGCCGGGCATGGCGATGAGCATCTGCCCATCGAGGAACGAACTGCCGGAGCGGGAGGACGACTTTGCCATGGCCAGATTATGCGCCTCCAATCCGGCGCGGCAAGCAAGGTTGAGACTGCCAGAAGGATGAGCCGCGATTGAAGCTGATGTTGTCCAGGCGCAAGCTGTTGTCCGCCCTGGTGCTTGCGGGCCTGCCGACCTCCGCCGGATTTTCTGAAGCCAGGGCTGACGATGTGTCGGACTGGGTTGAGGCGGGCCACGCTCGCGTGCGGCTGATCGATGCAGGCCGCGATGGTGGGCAACGGCTGGCGGGCCTGCAGATCCAGCTCGATCCGAATTACCTGACCTACTGGCGCACGCCGGGTGAGGCCGGGTTGCCGCCGACGGCGGATTTCGCCGGGTCCCGCAATCTCGCCTCGGCCAGACTTCTGTTTCCGGCGCCACAGCGCTTCGATGAAGGGGGTGCCGAGGCGTTCGGCTACAAGGACGAGGTGATCTTCCCCCTGTCTGTCGTACCCGCCGACCCAGCGAAGCCGGTGGCGCTGTCGTTGTCGCTTTCTTTCGCGGTGTGCGCCGACCTTTGCCTCCCGGCAAGCGCGGCCGTACGCCTCGACCTGACCGGCTCGGGCGACAGCCCAGAGGCGGGTCTGGTGCGCGACGCGGTGCGTCTTGTTCCAGTCAGGCAGCCCCTCGACGGACCTGGTGCGCTGGCGATTGAGGCCATCCAGCGGGGCTCGTCGCCCGACAGGGCGATTGTTCTGGCGCGCGCACCCGCCGGGACAGCAGCGGCCTTGTTCTGCGAGACGCCCTCTCCTTGGTTCATCCAGGTCGGCGAGGGTCGGCCCGCGGGCGAAGGGCGCATCGCGTTCGAACTGTCGGTGATCGAGGGCGACAAGACGCCAGCCCGTATTCCCGCCACCTTGACCCTGGCGGCCGCCGAACGGGCTATCGAGACCACGGTGCAACTCGACGCAGCCGTGCGGAACCCGTAAAGCTGTGGAAATCCACATAGGGTTCCAGAATGACAATCGCTGTTGGCGAACGCCTGCCCGAAGCCACTTTCCACGTGCTCACGCCCGACGGCGTGGTACCGCGGACCACGGATGAGGTGTTCAAGGGCAAGAAGGTGGTCCTATTCGCTGTCCCTGGCGCCTTCACGCCCACCTGTCACAAGAACCATTTGCCCGGCTTCCTCGAAAACGCCGCGGCGATCAAGGGCAAGGGCATCGACGCGATCGCGGTGACTAGCACCAACGATGCCTTCGTGATGGACGCCTGGTCAAAGGCCACAGGGGCGGCAGACGAGATCGAGTTCCTCGCCGACGGCAACGGCGACTTCGCCAAGGCGCTCGGCTTGCATTTCGATGGCTCGGCGCGTGGCATGGGGGTCCGGTCGCAGCGCTACTCCATGGTGGTCGACGACGGGATCGTGACGCGTCTGGCCGTTGAAGAAACGCCGGGGAAGGCCGACATGTCCGGTGCAGCTGCCTTGCTCAAGGATCTATGAACCCCGGCCCATGACGTTGCTCGACAGACCGCGCGCCGGCACCGACGCGCTCCAACAGCGCTCCGCTCAGCCGGACGGGGTCAAGCCGTCCCTCGCCGGTGCGACCCGGGCGGAACTGGCGGAGGCGCTGCGCGCGATCGACGTGCCCGAGCGCGAAATCCGCATGCGCGTCGCCCAGTTGTGGCACTGGATCTATTTCCAGGGCCTACGCGACTTCGACGGCATGTTGAACGTGGCCAAGGCTCTCCGAGTGCGGCTTGCGGCGACGTATTCGCTGGACCGGCCCGAGGTCGTGTCCGAGCAGGTTTCCATTGATGGCACGCGCAAATGGCTGATGCGAATGCCCTCCACCGGGCCGTTCGATCGCGGCGCCGAGGTCGAGTGCGTGTACATTCCGGAGAGCGATCGCGGCACGCTCTGCGTCTCCAGCCAGGTTGGCTGCACGCTGACCTGCACGTTCTGCCATACCGGGACGCAGAAGCTCGTGCGCAATCTCACGGCCCGCGAGATCGTGGCGCAACTTCTCGTCGCGCGGGACCGGCTCGGCGACTTTCCGGGGCTCACCCAGCCGACCGACGGCTTGATCCCGGCGCCGGGCAATCGGGCTGTCTCGAATATCGTCTTCATGGGCATGGGTGAGCCGCTCTACAATTTCGACAACGTGCGCGATGCGATCGCGGTCATCTCGGACGGCGAGGGATTGTCGCTTTCGAAACGTCGGATCACGGTTTCGACCTCCGGCGTCGTGCCGGAGATCGGCCGCCTCGGCGCCGAAGTCGGCACCATGTTGGCCATTTCGCTGCACGCGACGCGGGATGAGCTGCGCGACGAGCTGGTGCCGCTCAACCGAAAATACCCGATCGCGATGCTGCTGGAGGCGTGCCGCAACTATCCCGGAGCGTCGAATGCCCGTCGCATTACCTTCGAATACGTGATGTTGAAGGGCGTGAACGACTCGCCAGCCGAAGCCAAGGCGCTGGTCCGGCTGCTCAAGGGCATCCCGGCCAAGATCAACCTGATCCCGTTCAACCCTTGGCCGGGCTCACGCTATGCGTGCTCGGACTGGAACACGATCGAGCGCTTTTCCGACATCGTGTTCAGTGCCGGCTACGCAAGTCCCGTGCGGACGCCGCGCGGTCGCGACATCCTCGCCGCTTGCGGGCAGCTGAAAAGTGAGACCGAGAAGCTTCGGGCCCGCGCGCGGCTCATGCTCGAAGCCAATCTCGCGCAGGCCCAGGACTGACCAGGGCCATGCGCCGCGCCTTCATGGTGGTGGCTGGTCTGGCACTCGCGATCCCCGCCGCGCTGCTCGTTCTCCCGTTCGCGCTGCTGTTCGGTTCGGCCGCGGCCCATTCGGCGTCTTGGCGCCTTTCGGGCGTCGCCGATCTGCTGATCGGTCTCGGTTGGTCGGACAATCCGGCCGGGCTCGTGCGAGCCGCGCTTAAAGCCGCGGCGCAGGCGCTGGCAATCACCTGTAGCGCGCCGGTCATCTGCGCGGCACTGATCGGAGAGGCGACGGGCCTTGTCTCGTGGCTATGGTACGTCGGCGCGACGGCCGCTTTCAGCTTGGTCCTCCCGCTCGCGGCCATGGAAGGACTCAGCGGTCTTCGTGCGCCGTCGGATGCAGGCGCGCTGGCGCCCTTGCTGGTCACGGGCGCGATCGCCGGCTTCGTTTACTGGGTGGTTGCCGCGCCTCCGGGCTTGGCAGCGGCGCGTCGCGACCACCGGCTCCCCGTCGGGTTCGAACAGCGGCCCGGTGGCTCTTGAGCCGTCACGCCATATGGGTGAAACCGGCTCACACCGACCCGAAACGAGGGGCTGCCGCTTGATCCGAAACGGCGCGTTCAGCGAAGCTTTCCGCGCTGAGTTGCTCGACCTGCTCGTTTGGCGGCGCGACGTGCGGCGATTTAAGCGCGATGCCCTGCCCGATGACACCCTGGCTCGGCTGGTGGCGATCGCCTGCCTGGCGCCTTCGGTGGGCTTGAGTTAGCCGTGGCGTTTCGTGTCGGTGAGTGACCCTGGGCGCAGGCAGGCGATCCGAGCCTCGTTCGAGACGTGCAACGCCGACGCGCTGCGGCAACAGACGGGCGAGAAGGCCGGGCTCTACGCGCGCCTGAAGCTCGCAGGGCTTGATGACGCGCCGTGCCAGTTCGCACTCTTCGTGAACCGCGATCCCGATCAGGGCCACGGACTTGGCCGCCTCACTATGCCTGAAACCCTCGCCTATTCGGCTGTGATGGCCGTGCACACGCTCTGGCTTGCGGCACGGGCCGAAGGCATCGGTCTCGGCTGGGTATCAATCCTCGACCCCGCATGCGTGACCGCCGCGCTGGACGTGTCGCCGGGCTGGAGGCTGATCGGGTATTTCTGCCTCGGCTATCCGGCCGATGTGGACGACGTTCCCGCGCTGGAACGACAGGGCTGGGAACACCGCTGCAACCCCGATACGGTTCTGATCGCGCGCTGAGGGGATGCCGGTTTCCAGCCACACTTGGCATATGCTTCTAAATCTGCTATCGACCGAGACGAAACGTGAATCGTGGAAAGGATGCGTTACCACATTCACGGCAACCTGCAGGCCACTGACGTTTGAGCCCCGAGGGGCCGCAAGACGACGGAAGTGGTCAGCTCAGCCGGCGGCCTCACGGTTCTGGTTCGAGATATCCTAGTGGATGTTTCCCGGTCCCGAGTGTCTTTTCGGCAGGCTCCTGAACTGAGCGTGGGCTCCGCCCGTTCCAAAAGGATCTTGGGATAAGCCAAATCGGTCCCTCAAGGCTTCAGTCAAGCCGGATCATAGGCCGCGCTGTCCGGAAGCGCGAACAACCAACTGTGAGCTGATTTCGTGTATCAAGGACATCAGATGAGACCCGGCCAGAACAAGCGCATGCGCGGCCGGAACAATAATAACAACGGCGGTCGCAAGGGCCCAAATCCACTGACGCGATCTTACAAGTCCAACGGTCCGGACGTAAAGATCAGGGGTACGGCTCAGCACATCGGCGAAAAATACCTGCAGCTTGCCCGCGATGCGCAGACCTCCGGCGACCCTGTTGCTGCGGAGAGCTATCTTCAGCATGCCGAACACTATTTTCGACTGATCGCCGCAGCCCAGCAGGCGCAGTTTCAGGCCCAGAACGGCTTTGCGCGACCGGGCACCGAGGCTGAGACCGACGAGTCGGACGATGACGACGATACGGGCGGCATACCTGACCGGTTCGCTTTGCCGAGCGAACGCATCCAGCCGCCGCCACCGCCACCCTACGCGCCCCCCGCCCAACCCTATGGCGAGCGGCAGAACGGGCAGCCCTATCCCGAGCGCCAGGAGCGCCAGGATCGGCCCGAAGGCCAGGACCGCCCCTACCGGCAGGACCGCTTCAACAACAATGCCGATCGCGACGGCGGCCAACGTGGGCCCCAGGATCGCGGCGGCCAGCCCAATTTCGATCGGGGCGATCGCAACAACAATTACGATCGCAATGCGCGGAACGACCGGCAGGATCGCGGCGACCGCAACCGCGACCGTGACCGGAGTCGCTTCAACCGGGACGGCACCGAGTTTCGGGAAAACCGTGACCCGCAATATCGTGAGCAGCCCCGCCTGCCGCAGCCGCGCGATCCGGCGGAGGTCCGGCCTCAGCCCCCTGCACCGCCGGCGGTCGAAGCGGGCCCCGAGTTGCCGGCCTTCATCACCGCCCCCGTGCGGAATGTGCCGACGCCGCCTGAACCGGTGGAGGCTTCCACTGTCAGCCTGAACACGACCGAAGCCGCACCCGAGGCAGCGGCCGACCAGTTCACGGTTCGTCCCCGCCGGCGCCGCCGTGCCCGCATCGTTGCGCCCGGCGAGGTCGAAGGCCCGGTCGAGACGACAGGCGAGGCGAAAGCCGAAGATTAGGCTCGAGGGACGATCAGCCCGCACCATTGCGGGCCTGGCCGACTGAGAGCGCGTCACGAAGGCCGGCGATGACCGGCCCTTGACCGCGCCGCGCGCCGCGCGTTTTATTCGCGCCTCGCGCAGCCATCTTCGGGCCCTTCGCGTCGGCGTGGATCGTGAACGACCTGACCATCGACCCCAAGATGCGGCGGCTCGATCTCGCGGCGCGGGCGGCTTGGCTCTATTACATCAAGCGCCGCACGCAGGATGAGATCGCGGTCGAACTGAACGTGTCGCGCCCGAACGCGCAGCGCCTGGTGGCGCTCGCGATCAGCGAGGGGCTGATCAAGTTCCGTCTCGACCACCCGCTGCTGCACTCGATCGAGCTCGGCGAGCGGATCCGCGACCGGTTCAAGCTCGTCTTCTGCGACGTCGCGCCGAGCGAAAGTCAGGCGGGCGACGGCCGCATCGGCGTCGCGCATCGGGCCGCGGAACTGGTCGAGAACCTGTCTGTCGCCGAAGGCGAACCAGATGCTCGCTTTCGGCACCGGCCGGACGCTGCTCGAAACCGTGCGGCACGTCGGTTCGATGAATCGGCCGGATCACAAGATCGTCTCGGTGGTCGGCAATCTGACGCCGCGACGGCCGGGCCAGTCCCTATGACGTCGTCATGCGCCTGTCGGACCGCGTCGGCGCGCAATGCTATCCGCTGCCGCTCCCCGTCCTGGCCGACACGCAGGAGGAGATGCGACATCCTCAAGGCTCAGCGCGGCTACCGCGCCATCCAGAGCCTGTTCGAGCAGGCCGATGCGTTGGTGCTCGGGGTCGGCTCCGTCGACGCCGAAGCGCCGATCTATGTCGACGGCTTCGTCAACGCCGATGAGCTGCGGGAGCTGCAACGCCTCGGCGCCGCTGGGGAGCTCGTAAGCCGCAGTTTCGATCCGGACGGCGACATGATCGAGAGTTCGATCACGTCGCGCCTCACTGCCATGCGTCTGACGCCTGCGCCGCAGCGCCCGACGATTCTCGTCGCGAGCGGGGTCAACAAAGTGCGGGCGCTCCACGCAGCCTTGCGTGGGCGCTTTGCCAATGGTCTTATCACTCGACGAGGAAATCGCGACGGCTTTACTTCGCATTGCACCGTGAATTGTGCACTGCACCATCGACTGGTCTGGCGAGTCTGCTTGACAAGCCCGAAGAAACCGAGCGAGCATTTGCTCTGACGGTGAGCATTTAAGCATAACACCGATTGGGAGGACACGGATGCGTTTCGCTCGTTTTGGCGGGGTGGCGGCGCTTCGCGCTGATGGCCGAGCACGGCCCTGGCGCAGGCCGAGACGAAGCTGACGATCGCGACCGTCAACAACGGCGACATGATCGTCATGCAGAAGCTGTCGTCCGCCTTCGAAAAAGCCAATCCGGACATCAAGCTCGACTGGGTGGTGCTCGAAGAGAACGTGCTGCGTCAGCGCGTGACGACCGACATCGCCACCAAGGGCGGCTCGTTCGACGTGATGACCATCGGCGCCTACGAGACGCCGATCTGGGGCAAGCAGGGCTGGCTGCTGCCGCTCGACGATCTCGGCGCCGATTACGACTACGCCGACCTCGTTCCGCAGGTGAAGGCCGGCCTGAGCGTCGACGGCAAGATGTATGCGGCGCCGTTCTACGCCGAGAGCTCGCTGACCTTCTACCGCAAGGACCTGTTCGACAAGGCCGGCATCAAGATGGCCGACAAGCCGACCTACCAGCAGATCGCCGAATATGCCGACAAGCTGAACGACAAGGCAAATGGCATCTACGGCATCTGCCTGCGCGGCAAGCCCGGCTGGGGCGAGAACATGGCCTTGCTCGGCACCGCCGCGACCGCCTTCGGCGGCTCCTGGTTCGATGAGCAGTGGAAGCCGCAGTTCACCAGCGAGCCGTGGAAGAAGACGATCAAGTGGTATCTCGACGTCATGAAGAAGGACGGCCCGCCCGGCGCGACCGCCAACGGCTACAACGAGAACCGCGCGCTCTTCGCCACCGGCAAGTGCGGCATGTGGATCGATGCCACCGTGACGGCCGGCTATCTCTACAACCCGAAGGAAAGCCAGGTCGCCGACAAGGTGGCGTTCGCCCCCGCGCCGATCACCGACGCCAACCCGAAGGCGTCGCGGCTGGTTCTGGTCCTGGGCGCTCGGCGTTCCGGCTCTCCACCAAGCAAGCCGACGCCGCCAAGAAGTTCGTGAAGTGGGCGACCTCGAAGGACTACATCAAGATGGTCGGCGACAGCGAGGGCTGGGTTTCGGCGCCTCCCGGCACCCGGCTGTCGACCTATAGCAACCCCGACTACAAGAAGGCCGCTCCCTTCGCGGACTTCGTGCTGAAGGCGATCCAGACCACCGACCCGGCCAAGCCCGCCGTCAAGCCGGTGCCCTATACGGGCGTGCAGTTCGCGGCGATCCCCGAGTTCCAGGGCATCGGCACGACGGCCGGCCAGGATATCGCGGCGGCTCTGGCCGGTCAGGATACCGGCGACCAGGCGCTTGCCAAGGCCCAGACGGCGGCCGAGCGCACCATGAAGCAGGCCGGCTACCCGAAGAAGTAAGCCTCAACCGCCGGCGCCCTCGGAGGTCCGGCGCTCGACTGCTGATCGACTGGATTCGCGCAGGCCGTCCTCTTTCGGGAAGGCTGCGGCGTCCGCTTCCACGCTCGCGGATGAAGCGGATCCAGGAGTAAAGGGCTGGATTGCTGAACGGCCTGCCATCAGCGGACGATTTGCGCTGCATTCCATCTTCAAGGATTGCGAGCGGACTGCGGGCTGATGCTCGCCAAGCTGATTTTCACCAGCTTCGGAACCCTTCTGACCAGGGTGGTCGCTATGACAACCGTTTCCTGCCGCTCCACCAAAGCCGGCGCGCTTTTCGTTCCGTCGCGCCCAGAGCCGCGCCGTGGACACCCGGCCGCTCCTGTGGCCGAGCATCGGCGTGCTGCTGATCTGGATGATCGTTCCGCTCGTCCTGACGCTCTACTACTCGCTCCGGAACTACAATCTCGTCGATCCGACCGATGACCGGCTGGGCGGGGATCGACAATTACACCTATCTGCTGACCGACCCGTCGTTCCTGACCTCAGTCTGGAACACGGTCTTGCTTGTCGGCGGGGTCCTGCTCTCCACCGTGGTCTTCGGCACGCTCTTCGCTGTGCTTGTTCGATCAGGAATTCTGGGGGCAAGGCGCGGCGCGGCTCTTCGTGATCGCGCCCTTCTTCGTCATGCCGACCGTCGCCGCCCTGGTGTGGAAGAACCTGCTGATGCACCCCGTGAACGGGCTCATCGCCTATATCACGAGTTCGCTCGGCCTCGGGGTGATCGACTGGTTCACCATCTTGCCGCTGTTCTCGGTCGGCATCATCGTGGCCTGGCAGTGGATGCCATTCGCGACTCTCATCCTGCTCACCGCCATGCAGTCGCTCGACCGCGAGCAGATCGAGGCGGCCCGCATGGACGGCGCCAAGGCGGTGGCGCGGTTCCGCCACATCATCGTGCCGCATCTTGCCCGTCCCATCACGGTCGTTGTGATGATCGAGACAATCTTCCTGCTCGGCATCTTCGCCGAGATCTACGTGACGACGTCGGGCGGTCCGGGCGATGCGTCCACCAACCTGCCGTTCCTGATCTACAAGACCGCGATCCTGAATTCTGACGTGGGCGGCGGTTCGGCCGGCGGCATCATCGCCGTCGTCCTGGCCAACATCGTGGCCTTCTTCCTCGTGCGCACCGTCGCCGCAATCTCGACTGAGGGCGCCGTCATGCAAGTCAAGCCGCGCGACAAGGCGTTGATGACGGTGCTCGGCTGGGGGGTCGCCTTCATCGTCTTCTTCCCTGTGCTCTGGATGGCGCTCGCTTCGGTCAAGACCGAACTCGACGCGGTCGCAACGCCGCCCAAGATCCTGTTCCATCCGACTTCGAGAATTACGCCGAGATCAACCAGACCGTCGGACTACATCAACTTCTTCCTGAACTCGGTGATCGAGTCGGTCGGCGCCACGATGGTCTGCATCCTGCTCGCGGCGCCTGCCGCCTACGCGATGGCCTTCTTCCCGACGCCGGAAGACCAAGGACATCCTGATGTGGATGCTGTCGACCAAGATGATGCCGGCGGTCGGCGTCTTGGTGCCGATCTACCTCATCGCCATCAAGACGGGGCTGCTCGATACCCGCACCGGCATCATCATCGTCTATACGCTGATGAACTTGCCGATCGTCGTGTGGATGCTCTACTCGTTCTTCCGCGAGGTCCCGAAGGAGATCCTGGAGGCGGCGCGCATGGACGGCGCAACACCGACGCAGCAGCTGCTCGAACTGCTGCTCCCGCTGTCGCTGCCGGGCATCTTCTCGACCGCGCTGCTGTCCATCATCATCTGCTGGAACGAGGCGTTCTGGAGCCTCAACCTCACGGCTGCCAAAGCGGCGCCGCTGACCGCCTTCATCGCCTCGCTTCTCCAGCCCCGAGGGCCTGTTCTGGGCGAAGCTGTCGGCGGCCTCGTTCCTGGCCATCGCTCCCATTCTCGTGTTCGGCTGGCTCACCCAGAAGCAGCTCGTGCGCGGTCTCACCTTCGGCGCCGTCAAGTAGGATCTCGCAGACATGGCCACCGTTACGCTGAACAACGTTCAAAAGAGCTACGGCGACGTCCACGTCATCCAGGGCGTCGACCTTGCGATCAAGGATCGGGAGTTCGTGGTCTTCGTCGGCCCGTCGGGCTGCGGCAAGTCCACGCTGCTGCGCATGATCGCCGGGCTCGAGGAGATCACCGGCGGCGAGCTGAAGATCGACGGCAAGGTGTCGAACGACATTCCGCCCGACCAGCGCGGGCTGGCCATGGTGTTCCAGTCCTATGCGCTCTACCCGCACATGACGGTCGCCAACAACATGGCCTTCGCGCTCAAGATCGCCAACGTGCCGAAGCAGGAGCGCGACACCAAGGTGGCCGAGGCGGCCCGGATCCTGCAGCTCGAGAAGCTGCTGGATCGCGCGCCCGGGCCAGCTGTCGGGCGGGCAGCGCCAGCGCGTCGCCATCGGCCGGGCCATCGTGCGCCAGCCCAAGGTGTTCCTGTTCGACGAGCCTTTGTCGAACCTCGACGCGTCGCTCCGCGTCCAGATGCGGATCGAGATCGCGCGCCTGCACAACCAGCTCGACGCCACCATGATCTACGTCACGCACGATCAGATCGAGGCCATGACCATGGCCGACCGCATCGTGGTGCTGCGCGCCGGCAAGATCGAGCAGGTGGGCACGCCGCTCGAACTCTACCACTATCCCGCCAACACCTTCGTGGCCGGCTTCATCGGCTCGCCCAAGATGAACCTGACGCCGGTCACCGTGAAGGGCGCCGATGCGAGCGGCGTCACGGTGACCCTGCCGGGCGGCGGGACGGTGTCGGTGCCGGTCGACAGCGCGCGTGCCACACCGGGCTCCGCCGCGACGCTCGGCGTGCGTCCTGAGCATTTCGTCATTGCCGACGATGGACCGCTCGGGGGGACCGTGGCGGTGGTGGAACATCTCGGCGGCGAGACGCTCGTCTATGTCGACGTCGGCGACGGAATTCTGGTCACGGTCAAGGGCGGCGGTGGCATCAATGTGCCGGTCGGCGCCAAGGTCAAGCTCGCTGTCGCCACAGCCGACGCCAACCTGTTCGATAAGGACGGCATGGCCATGCGCCCCAAGGTCGTGCGCGACTATTCGGCGGCGAAACTGCACTGATCGAGGCGGATTGGGTACCTCGAACTCTATCGCCTGAACGGCCGCACCGCGGTCGTGACAGGCGCCGGGGGCGCGATCGGTCTGGCCACGTCGCAGGCGCTTGCCGAGGCGGGGCGCAAAGGGGATTATCGCCGATGTCGTCGGCGATGCCGGCCGCGCCTCGTCGAATTGAAGGGGACGAGTTCGACGCCGAGATGATCGAACTCGACGTCACCCAGCCGGACGCCGTGCGGCTGAAGACGTGGACGCCGTCGATATCCTGATCGCCAATGCGGGTATTGCCCGGTCGGGCGTCAGCGCCGAGGACGAGCACTGGCGTGGCGGATACACCCCTTCGTAGGCAGCGGGTTACCGTCCGTCTCTCGCAACCCGCAGATCATCCTTCGCGTCAGGGGGCGACAGCAGCGCCTGACGCGTGCGGGTCACGACATATTTGACGTATTCGCCGAACACGAGACGAAACCGCTGCGCGTCGGCCCACCAGGCGTCGGCCCGCGCCCGATCCGAGACCACCGGATACGCCTGAAGATCGACGCCGGGCAGACGGTAGGCCATCTCGGCCAAGGCACGGGGCATGTGATAATTCGAGGTCACGATCACCAGCGAGTGCATATCGTGCGCCCGCGCCCAGTCCGCGGTTTCGCGTGCGTTGCCACGGGTGTTTTCGGCGCGATAGCCGAGATCGACACAGCATTCGACGGCGCTGCGAGCCGCGGGCATGCTGCGGGCGAGGTCCTTGCGCTTGGTTGCAGGATTGACGCCGGTGATCAGCAGCCGGTCGGCGTGGCCTTCGAGCAGCAACGCCATGGCGTCGCTGACGCGGTCTGCGCCGCCGGTCAGCACGACGATTCCGTCAGCGTGGCGAACGAGGGGCCTCTCCTCGGTCTCGATCATAGCAGAGAAGCGGGCGAAGCCGATCGCGAAGCACAGGAGGGCGATCACAACGAGGCCGGCCGTCGTCCGCACGAGCCAGACTTGGCCGGAGCGGTGGTGCCGCTCGGCTCCTTCAGGCTTGATTTGGCGAATGTCGGCCAGCTTCAGCCCCCCTCTCGCATCGCCTTGCGATAGAGCGTCTTGCCAAATAAAACAAAGCGTCACCGTCCCCCGAGCGTCAATGCAGCCGCCGCAGGTTGCGCACCACGATGGCGCGCGAGATCAGGCTGGTCGCCACCGCGATCGACAGCGTGATGAAGGCGATGACCGCGTAGCCACGCAGGCCCAGCGCGAAAGACCCGAACAGGGCTTCGAGTTGATCGCCCCCCGGAGTGGCACGGAAATAAAGCCGCACCGCATTGGCCGATAGAAACAACAGGATCGCGGATCCGCCCCCGATGATGCCGCCACGGAGGCCGAGGCGCAGGAAATGGCGCTGGAATTCGCGTGCGATAAAGCTGTCCTCGGCCCCCACGAAATGCAGCACATCAATGATCTCGTGGTTGCCGGCCATGGCCCCGCGGGTCGCGAAGGCCACGGTCAGGAACATCGCGGCGAGCACCAGGCCGAAGATGCCAAGCGCGATCAGAACCACGGTGTCGGCCATGGTGGCGAGCCAGGTGAACCAGACTTGATGATCGTCGAGGCTGACACCCGCGACGGCGGTCTGGAGTCGCTGACGGAGCAGCGCGACGTCCGCCGGCTCGCGGCGGCTGAGTTTCAGCGCGAGCATCCGCGGGATCGGCAGCTCATCGAAGTTCAGATCGGTCCCGAGCCAGGGTTCCAGCAGCTTTTCGGATTCAGCTTTGCCGTACACTTCAACACTAACGACCCCAGGCGTCGCGCGCGCCAGATCGGCGGCCTTTTGCAATTCGGCGTCGGCGTCGTGTCCAGCGACTGGCCGGACCTGCACCGTCATCTCGCTTGAAACGGTGCGTTGCCAGTCGCGCGAAGCCCCGGCAATCAGCAGCCCGCCGCCGGCCGCGAGCGCGCACAGGAAGGTCATGATGGCCACAACCGTGACGAGCGACCGGCCGGCGATGGAGGCGACGGGGACAAGCGAGGCGTCCCGCCTGAGCGGCAGGTCCCCCGAACGCCGACGCGACGGGCGGCGCGTGGCCGTGATCCACCGATGAGCGACAAGCCTGAGTGCGGCGCGGCCCTGCTCAATCATAGATGTGCAGCCGGTGGTCGCCGAGGACGAGCCGCCGTGCGTGTTCGAACTGGTCCATAAGTCCCAGATCGTGGGTGGCGATCACTACCGAGGTGCCGGACTTATGCAGTTCGATGAACAGGCGCAGCAGGCGCTTTGCCAGGGTCGGGTCGACATTCCCGGTCGGCTCGTCGGCGAGCAGAAGTTCGGGGCGGACGATCAGCGCGCGGGCGATCGCGGCGCGCTGCTTCTCGCCGCCCGAGAGCACCTGCGGCAGCACGTGCATGCGCTCGCCCAAGCCGACCCACTTGAGGAGTTCGACCACTTCGGCACGATAGCCCGCTTCCTCGCGGTCCTGCACCCGCAGCGGGAGCGCGACATTCTCGTAGGTGGTCAGGTGGTCGAGCAGGCGGAAATCCTGGAAAACCACGCCGATCCGCCGCCGAATGGCAGTCATCCCCCCCTTGTCCAGTGTCGAGGAGTCCCGGTCGAACAGCGTGATGAGACCGCGTGTCGGCTTCAGCGACAGCAGGATGAGCCGCAGCAGAGTCGTCTTGCCTGCCCCGGACGGGCCAGTCAGAAACTGGAAGGTCTGCGGCTCGATCGTGAAGCTCAAATCCCGCAGGATCTCGGGCCCCATGCCGTAGCGCAAGCCGACGTTTTCAAAGCGAACCAAGCCGTTCCTTCCCTCGCGGCGATTTCGGGGGCAGCGCTTCGTTTCAAGCCAGCCCCACCGTCGGCCCGCCGATGGCTCAGACCGCCATTTCACCCTTATCCCGTCGCGCTTAACCGGTCCTTAACCATAACGCAGGTCTATGGGTCCTTCCGGATAACACGTCGGCTGCACGATGCTGATCGTTTGCCCCTCCTGTATCAGCACCTATCGCATTCCAGAGGGCGCCCGCAGCGGCGTAAGCGCGGTGCGTTGCGCGGAATGCGGCGCGGTGTTCGAACCATCTCACACGATGCCGACCGCATTCTCACCAACTCGATACCCCGAGCTTGGATCAATCGCAGCCTTGCCGATGCCGCCACCCGGGCTGCTGCCGGGCATGCGGCCATCGCGGGTGGCCGGTCGACCTTCGCCCCCCACGGCTCGATCGGGACGCGGCGCTGTCGTGGCCGCGGGCTTGGCGCTGCTGGTCGCATCGAGCATGGCCACGATCGCGCAACGCCGGGCGATCGTGACGGTATTGCCGGAGAGCGCGCCATTGTTTGCCGCCATCGGGCTGCCCGCCACGGTCCCCGATCTCGTTCTCGGCGGCGTCGCCTCGACTCTGGCCGATGATGGTCCGGCGCGGGTGCTGACCCTGGAGGGTAAGATCACCAACGAACGGGGGACCGAGGCCGAGGTGCCCAACCTGCGCATCGTGGTGCGCGACGATGATCAGCAGAGCATCTACAGCTGGGTAGCGCCGGCCCCGCGGTCCCACCTCGGTGCGGGAGAGTTGGTGGAGTTTTCCAGCCGGCTGGTTTCGCCGCCCGCAAACGGGCATGATCTGGTCGTGAGTTTCGCCGCCGGCACGGACGGCGGAACGGCGACCAAGGTCAAAGGGAGTCGATGAAGGACAAACCGCAGGTCCGCGTGCTGTTCGATCACGAGGCGATCGCAGGGCGGATCGAACACCTGTCCCACGCCATTGCCGAGCAGGAGCCCAAGAACCTGCTGGTCGTGGCCATCCTGAAGGGCTCGTTCGTGTTCGCGGCCGACCTCGTTCGCGGCCTGCACCACGCGGGCCTCGATCCTCAAATCGAGTTCATGCACCTGTCGAGCTACCTGAAGGGAACGCGTCTCGACCGGTCAGGTGACCATCTTGAAGGACATCGATTCCCCCGTAACAGGGCGTGACGTTCTGATCCTCGACGACATCCTGGAGTCGGGCCGCACGCTGGCCTTTGCCAAGGATCTGTTGAAGGCGCGGGGCGCTCGCCGCGTGATGATCGCCGTCATGCTGGAAAAGCCCGGGAAGCGGGCAGTCGCGGTGAGCGCCGACTTCGTCGGATTCCAATGTCCGGACGTGTTCGTGGTCGGCTACGGCATGGACGCCGGCCACCTGTTTCGCCAGCTGCCTTTCGTCGGCGTGGTCGAGGGCTAAGCGCTCAACGCTGCAACGCGATACCCGACAGGCGCTTGCATCGCGCGAGCAACGTGTCCTGCACCGCCGTGTCGCGGGCAATCGGGTTCGCGGCGAGCGGCTTCTGATGAAAGAAATAGCCGCCGCTGGTCAGGGCTGCGGGGTCGGTGCTGACCGCGAGCCAGGCCTGGGTGAGATGCGCCTTGCCGAGATCGTCGGGAGCGCCGGGCCCACCCATGCGGGTCGCGACCCACCCGGGTTCGAGGGCATTTGCATGGACATCCGGCCACAGACGCGCGACCGCGAAGGCGAGCGCGGCATCGTAAAGCTTGCTTTCCGCGTAGGCCTCAGAGCCGCTCCAAGGACGCTTCGTCCACAGCAGGTCGCCGAGATCGGCGCTCGTGCGGCGATGCATGCCCGAGCTGAGATAAACCAGCCGCTGCGGCTTGTGAACGAGGGCGGTCAGCACATAGGGCGCCAGCACGTTGATGGCGAAGAGGTGCGGTATGCCGTCTTCGGTTTCGATCCGCCGCGTTTCGCGATATCCGATGCCGGCGTTGTGAATCACGGCATCGAACCGGCCAAGGCGGTTCACCTGTTCGGCAACCCCGCGCATCTCGGCCAGGCGCGACAGGTCACCCGTGACCACGCCGGCCGCGCCCGGAGCCGCAGCATGCGCCTCGGCCGCGCGGGCGGCGTTGCGCCCATGCAGCACCACGTCGTGCTTCTGCTCGATCAGGAGTTGCGCCGTCATCAGGCCAAGGCCGGTCGACGATCCGGTGATGAACACCCGTGCCATGTCGCGCTCCGCCCGTGCTTCAGTCCCGATCCGGTGCTCCGAGCGGGAAAAGGTGACGATACCGGCGCGCTTCGTCGATGCAACGGGCGACGGAGGGACGTGCATTGAGCCGTGCGCGGTAGGCCCGGACCCGAGGACAACGTGCCTCGATCGGGTGAACCCAATCGGCATAGAAAAGAGCGGGCGCTGCAGCGCAATCAGCCAGGCTGAAACCGTCGCGCGTGGCCCAGGGCTCGTCGATCCGGGTCTCGAGCCAGTCCAAGGCAGTGTCCAGCGCCGCATGGGCCAGTTCGACCCCCTTGGCGTCGTGCTCTCCCGGTTCGCGCAAAGCGTCCCCGACGATCTTCTGGACGTGGGTATGGATGTGATTGTCCATGAACCGATCCATGAAGCGGACGGTCAGCGCCGCGGTGGGACTCTCCGGGATGAGCCGAACGGGACCCGGGTAGCGCAAACCGAGATGCTCGATGATGATGCTGCTTTCGACAAGCGTCTCAGCCTCGTCGACCAAAACGGGAAAGCGGTTCAGCGGCCATAGCGCGGCCATGTCGGCGTACGCGCCGGGCTCGTCGAGGCTGCGGTACGTGAACGGAACGCCGTTTTCATAAAGCGCCACGAGAACCTTCTGGCAGTAGGAGGAGAAGGGGTGGGCATAGAGCGTGGGGCCCATTTCAGGGTTCTCCAGGGTTGCGGGCCTCTTCAAGACGAATGCGCCCCCTCCCGGCCGACAAGCACCGCCACCGGGAATCCGCTCAGCAGACCGGAAAGCTCCAGGTTCTCGATCGGCTTCTGGTCGCGCAGCACGTCGTGCCATGGGGCGGCACGCGGCAGGGCGATGCGGGTCTCGGCCGTGAGCGGGTTTTCTTCCCGGCGCGCCGGGAACCGCGCCGCGATCACGACCAGCGTCGTTTCCGCGTGCCGTCGCGCGAAGGCACAGATCGTGGCCGCGCCCGGTCCTTCGGACAGGAGCGGTTCGTAGCTGCCCTGCGCGAAGAGATCCGGGATGCTCCGTCGGAGGTCGAGCAGGATAGCGGTGAGCGCCAGCTTGACCCGGCCGTCGGGCCATGAGGCGAGCAGCTCCTCGAGGGGCGCCGCAACGCGCCGGTCATCCGCCGGCCTGAACGCTGTCGATCAACGCCATCCGTCGCTCGAAGTCGATGGGACGGCGATTGTCCGGATCCACCATCGACAGGTCCCAGAGCTCGGTCCCTTGATACAGGTCGGGAACGCCCGGCATGGTCAGCTTGAGCGCCGTCTGCACGAGACTGTTCTCAACCCCGAGGCGCGCGACGTCGGTCGCGAACGGAAGGAAGCAGGACCGAAAGGCTTCGGCTCGCGGTCCGGTGAGCGCCGCATCGATGAAGGTTGCCATGGCGGTCTCGTACCCCTGGTTCGGCGCGGCCCAGGTGGTGTGGACCTTCGCCTCGCGCAGCGATTTCTGCATGGCGCCTTTCACCCGCTCGGCATAGGCCGACCAGGCCTCGGCTTCCGTCTGATCGGCTCGCAGGAGCTCCGGCGGGACCGTGCCGACCAGCGTCTGGTAGAGCGCATATTCGTCATTGCGATCGGGCGCACGGTCACCGTCATGGCGCAGGCAACGGCGCCACGCGGCCACCGCCTCCGCCCATCGGTCCGGGATTTCCGAGAGCACCGCCAGCCGGGCTCGCGCGTCCTCGCCACGCTTGGTATCGTGCGTCGACGTGCCGAGCATGGCGTGCGGCCAACGCGTGACGCGTTCGGCATTGGCGGCGTGGAAGGTGGCGGGTGAAAGCCCGAACCGTTGCGGGTTGCCGCCGACTTCGTTGAGCGCGACGAAGCGGTTGTAGCGATAAAAGGCGGTGTCTTCGAGGCCTTTGGCCATCACCGGCCCGCTGTATTGCTGCACGCGCATGGCGAAGCGCAGCACGGCGGAGCGGCCGAACCCGCTGTTGGGCTGCGCCACAAGATCGCCGGTGAGCAGCGCCTCGAGAAAAGCATAGACGCTGGGATCGATGGCGCTTTCGTGCGTCTTGGCGTCGGCGATGGCTGCCGCGATCGTGACCCGATCCGCTTCGGTCGGCGTGCCTCCGAAATCGACGTAGGTTCGATAGACCGGGAAGCAGGCAACGATTTCGCGGATGGCACGGCGCAGGATGTTGCGGGTGAAATCCGCCGTGCGGCCATTTTCGCGCGCCACGCGGCTGGCGGCTCGGGCGAGACCGGCAAGCTCGCTGGCCATCTCGTTGTCCATGATGCGCTTTTTGCAGTGGCGCAGCAGGTCGACGAAATCGGAGGGCGCGCCGGTGAATTCGGCATAGAGCCGGGTGAACGCCTCCTCCCCCGTCGAATCGATCAGCAAGCCGAGCAGGAGGTTCGTGACCTCATAGCCGGTGGTGCCATCGACCGGCCACTCGGGCCGCAGCGGCTCGTCCTCCCCGAGGATCTTCTCGACGACCAGGTAGAACGGCTGGTCGGCTCGCGGATTCGGCGCCTGCGCGCGCAGCTGTTCGAGATAGGCTTTGGGGTCGAGCAGCCCGTCGATGTGGTCGATACGCAGGCCGTCCACAACGCCGTCGCGCATCAGCTGGAACACCAGTCGATGCGCGTGTTCGAAGACGTCGGGCAATTCCATCCGCAGCCCGGCGAGCTCGGCGATGTTGAAGAAGCGGCGGTAGTTGATGTCGTCGGCCGCAACCCGGAAATAAGCCGGGCGCCAGAACTGGTCGCGCATCAAACTTTCGAGCGCCGCCCAGGAGTTGAGGTCACCTTTCTGGCCACGGTAGCCTGCCAGCGACACCGCGAGCGAGCGAGCGGCCTCGGGATGGGATGCCACGGTGTCGGCGAGTTCGCGCTTCAGCGTGTCGGCGCGCTGCCGAATGTTCGGCAGCCAGAATCGCAGGTCGGCGAAGTTGTCGCCGAGGCGCTCCATATCGATCTGGGCCGAGCCGAGCACCCTGCCGTAATGCACCGGCGTGATTGGAAGCTTGTGGGTGTCGTAAACCCACACCGCGATGCTTCCCTCCTTCTCGTCGAACGCCAGCGTGAAATGGCCCGCCGCGAGCGCTGCACCAAACTGCTCACCGAGAAACGGGACGAGGAGCTTGTTCTCCAGGTGGGGCCGATCCGACCGCCAGTCGATATCGAACCACCCCGCATAGGAAGAGGCGGGGCCCCACTCAAGCACATCCAGCCAGAACGGGTTGTCGGCGCCACCGATGCCCATGTGGTTGGGCACGAAGTCGAGGATCTGCTTGAGGCCGTTGGCCCTGAGCGCGGCGACCATCCGCTCGTAGGCTGCCGCATCGCCGAGCTCAGGGTTGAGCGCGTTGTGGTCGACGATGTCGTAGCCGTGCGTGCTGCCCGGCCGCGCCTTCAAGTAGGGCGACGCATAGAGATGGCTGACACCCAGCTTGGCCAGGTAGGGCACCAACCGCGCGGCATCGTCGAAACCGAAATCCTTGTTGAACTGGAGACGATAGGTTGCGCGTGGCGGCATCGCAGCGGGTTTCCTTCACGCCGTCACCGGCCCTCGCCAACGCGATCAGCATGGTTTGGTGCCGGCGCCAGCCCGACCGTTTTTTGCTTCTCGACCTTGCCTCAGAAGCGATAGGCTCCGCCGCATCATTCGTTTAGCGCGTCACTGCCAGTTCTCGCCCATTTTCACGAGAGGAGAGCGCCTTGCCTCGGGTTTCCGTTCTTGCCGCCTGTCTGATCCTGATCGCCGGACAGGCTCGCGCCGCCGACACGACCTCGGGCAGCAGCGCTCTGGCCCTCGCAGCCCTGGTCGGCAAGCACTCGCCGCACGTCGGTTTCCGCGACAAGTTGCTGTTGGGCCGGATGCTCGACGGTCATCTCGGGTTCCGGTATCCGGTGGGCCGTCAGATCGTCATCGACGCCGCCTCGGTCACGTGCCGATTGAGCGATGTCGACATCTCGGAGCATGATTGCACGCTGAAATTCGGTGGCGTGGCCCGAACCCTGAAGGGCCGCGCCGCCCACGAACTCTACGCAACCCTGGTCGAGATCGGCGCGCCCTCGGACGGCGCCGCGGGGTCGATCTACGAGTCGGTGTCGAACCTCGCCTGCAAGGTCAGGCCGGCTGAGGTCCAGGAGCGCGGCGGCGGTGGCGCCGACTGCAGTTTCGATGCCGGGCCCTAGCCTGACCCACCTCCTGTTTGGAACAATTACAAACTGGCAGCGTTGTCCGTGGAAGCGGCATGAGCCGCTCACAGGAGTGACCGACATGACCAATCTGGGCACCAGCGCACAATGCGAATCCTGCCGGTTCTTCGACGATCACAAGGTCAACGGCGGCCGCGCTCAGGATGATTCCGGCCTCTGCCGGTTCAACCCGCCCGTGACGCAGCCGAATCCGCAGGGTCACGGCCTGTGGCCCGTGGTCAGCGCGCGCGATTGGTGCGGTCATTTCTCGCCGAGCAACGTGAACGCGGCAGAGTAGCCGCGGGACGTCAATCCGTGGTCGGGTCGTCCAATGTGAAAAGATACTGCGCCTGGCGGATGCCGCGAAGCGCGTAACGCCCCACCGACGCGAGCCGTGGAACCGCATCGGCGGGAGCCATGGCCGCGAAGCGGGCCGACATGAGCACCGACCGGTCGACAGACCTGCACAGCGACGCAATGCGGCTGGCCTCGTTCACGGCGGGGCCGACCACCGTGAAATCCAGCCGATCGGCGCTGCCGATGTTGCCGAAAAAGACCTCGCCGACGTGGAGGCCGAGGTAGACCGAGGTGGTCGCCTTGCCGGCCGACTCGCGGTTCCGGTTCAGCATCTGCACGCGATCGCGCATGTCGGCTTCCGCGGCGAGGGCCTTGCGGCAGCCGTCCTCCGGACGTTCGGCTTCGAACATCGCCAGCACGCCATCGCCGATCAGCTTCAGCACGTCGCCTCCGTGCGCCTGCACGGCCGTGATCACGGCATCGGCATAATCGTTGAGCAGCGGAATGATGTCGTCCGGCTCCGAACGATCGGTGATCGCCGTGAAGCCGCGCAGGTCGGAAAACCACAGAACGGTGTCGATCCGCTCCGCGACGCCGCGCAGGATCTTGCCCGCCAGAACCCGGCGGCCGGCACCCCGGCCGAGGTACACCTCCGCCAGCGTCGTGGTGATGCGGGCCAGCGACATGCATTTGATGGCGAGCGCGAGGGCCGGGATCAGCCGCCTGAGCGCCGCAAGATCTTCGTCGCGGAAGCCGTTCGGGCGGCGCGTCGCCCAGTAGGAATAGACGCAATCCGCCTCGCCGAAGACGCCGGCGCCGGCGAAGCGATGGATGAGGGCCAGCATGGAGGTGTAGCCTTCCGGCCGCATCGCTTCGAGCTGCGGGAACGGGATCGGTCCCTCGTCGTAGCGGCCGTGCCACTCGGACCGACCGGTCTCGAGCAGGTGGAAGAAAACGGTTTGACGCCAATTGTCGGCAGCCTCGCCTTCATTTGTCCGGCCATACTCGAAGGGTGTTTCCGCCGTGCCCTCGGAGCGCCAGCGGAAGGCACGCCCCTCGAAGTTCGGATGCAGCGTGTCGATGATCGCGAGCCCGCGCCCAAGTTCGAGTCCGCCCTCGCAACAGCGCCGGCAGAAGCCGTCGAGCAGGTCGGTTTCATCGGTCCCGGCGAGACCGGCGGCGATCACCCAATCGGCCGTCGCGACGATGTGCTGTTCGTCCAAATCCAAGCCTCGGAGGAGCGGCGACGCGCCACCACGCCAGTTCTACAACCGCAGCAACGCCCGGAATATGTCGCCCTCGTTGACGGAGCCCAGCAGCACGCCTTCGTCCGAGACGACGAGGATCGGGCAGTTCTGCGCGTGCCGGAGCGCGACGGCCTCTTTGAGAGGCAGATCCGGGGGTACGGTGATGGCGGCGGCGCCTGCACCGCTGCCGTTCAGCGCGTGGTTCGCGACGATCGAGCCTGGCTGCCGCGCCTCGCCTCGCGTCGCCGCGCCGAGGCGGTCGTCGTCCATCAAGGTCACGCGCAGAAGCGACGTCGTGCAGGCGGTGACGACCGCGCCATCGCGCGGCAGGGCGGCGAGCGGCGTCATCACGGTCGAGACCCGCAGCGCTTCGAGCGGGTTCATGTGGCGCACGAACTCGGCCACGTAGCTGTCGGCCGGCCGCAGCACGATGTCCTCGGCCGTGCCGGCCTGGACGATGCGTCCGCCCTCCATGATGACGATGCGGTTGCCGAGCTTCATCGCCTCGTCGAGGTCATGGCTGACGAACAGGATGGTCTTCTTGAGCTTCGACTGCAGGTCGAGCAACTCGTCCTGCAGCTTGGTGCGGATCAGCGGGTCGAGCGCCGAAAACGGCTCGTCCATCAGCAAGATGTCGGCATCGGTGGCAAAGGCGCGGGCCAGGCCGACACGCTGCTGCATGCCGCCCGACAGCTCGTGGCCATACTTGCCGGCCCATCGCGTCAGGCCGACCATGTCGAGCTTCTCGTCGACGATGCGGTCGCGCTCGGCCTTGTCGATGCCGCGCAGTTCGAGGCCGAGCCCGACATTGTCACGCACCGTGCGCCACGGCAGCAGGGCGAATTGCTGGAACACCATGGCGACGCCTTGGCCGCGCAGGTTGCGCAGCGTGGTGGAATCGCAGGTGGCGACGTTCACCGCCACGTCACCTTGCTGGACGATGACGTCGCCGCGGGCCGGCGTGTTGAGCCGGTTCACGGCGCGCAGCAGCGTCGACTTGCCCGAACCCGACAAGCCCATCAGGACGCAGATCTCGCCCTGGGCAACGGTCAGGCTGGCGCCGGCGACACCCACAACCTGGCCGGTGGCCGCGATGATCTCCTCGCGGGTCTTGCCTTCGTCGAGCAAGGCCAGTGCCCGCTTGGGTGAGGCGCTGCCAAAGACGATGTCGACGTTTCGGAAGGTGACGGCGTCCATCAGGCGGGCCGGATCACGGATTGCGGCCGGCGGAACATGCGGTCGAGCAGGATGGCCACGAGGACGATCGCGAGTCCGGCCTCGAAGCCCATCGCGGGCTTCACCTGGTTGAGCGAGCGCAGCACCGGCACTCCGAGGCCGCCGGAGCCCACCATGGTGGCGATCACCGACATGGACAGCGACAGCATGATGGTCTGGGTCAGCCCTTCCATGATGGCTGGGGCGGCATGCGGGAGCTCGACCTTGCGGAGGAGCTGCCCGCGCGTGGCGCCGAAGGCCTCGCCCGCCTCACGCAACGGCAGCGGCACGCTGGAGATGCCGAGCTGCGTCATGCGGATCGGCGCCGGGATCGAGAAGATCACGGTCGCGATGATGCCGGGCACGACCCCGAGGCCGAACAGCGACAGCATGGGGATGAGGTAGACGAAAGTCGGCAGCGTCTGCATCAGGTCGAGCAGCGGCCGCAGCGCCTTGGCCAAGCCAGCCGCGGTGGCCCGCCGCAATGCCGATCGGCACGCCGACCAGCATGGAGGCGAGTGTCGCGTAGAAGGTGATCACCAGTGTGACGATCGTATCCTTCCAGTAGCCCTGGTTGAGAATGAAGAGCAGCGCCAGGAAGGCGAAGAGCGCGACCTTCCAGGAGCGGCGGATCGCATAAGCGACACGCCGCGATCAGCGACGCAGAAGAGCAGCGGCGGCACGGCGCCGAGCGCGTCGGAGGTGCGGTCGATGAGGAAGCTCAGCACGTCCGAGACGGTGTCGAAGAAGGTGCCGGAGCCGTCCTTCAGCGCGTTCATGGCCGCGTTGAGCTCGTGGCCGACCGGGATCTTGTAGGCGGTGACCGCTGCCGTGATCGGATCCATTACATCCTGACCTCAGGCTCGATCCTTCGCCCGCCGGCGCGGCAGAAGGATCGGCCGCAGGGACGCCTCAGAGCCCGAGGCTCTTCTTCGCCGCCGGAAGGCCGGGCTGCCCATCGAAGGTGGTCACCCCGTCGAGCCAGGCGTCGAGCACGTTGGGGTTCGCCTTCAACCAGTCGGTCGCGGCTTTCGCCGGGTCCTGCTCGTCGAACAGGATCGAACCCATGATCTTGTTCTCCATGTCCAGGTTGAACTTGAGATTGCCGATGAACTTGCCGACGTTCGGGCAGTCTTTCGCGAAGCCCGCGCGCTCGTTGGTGTAAACGGTGGCTCCGCCGTAATTGGGTCCGAACACGTCGTCGCCGCCCGAGAGGTAGTCCAGCTTGTATTTCACGTTCATCGGGTGGGGCTCCCAGCCGAGAAAAACGATCGGCTCATGCCGTTTCGTGGCCCGTTCCACCTGAGCCAGCATGCCTTGCTCGCTCGACTCGACCACCTCGAACCCGTTCAAGTCGAATTTGCCCGCCTTGATCATGTCCAGGATCAGCCGGTTGCCGTCATTGCCCGGCTCGATGCCGTAAATCTTGTTGGCGAGTTTGTCCTTGAACTTCGCGATGTCGGCGAAGCTCTTCAGACCGTCGTTGAACGTGTAATCGGGAACGGCCAGCGTGTATTTCGCGCCTTCGAGATTGACGCCGACGTTATCGACCGAATTGTCATCGATGTAGGGCTTGCGGTCCGCCTCCATTGTCGGCATCCAGTTGCCGAGAAACACATCGATCTGCTTGTTTTTCATCGAGGTGTAGGTCACCGGCACGGACAACACCGTGGTCGTCGGCTCGTAGCCGAGGCCTTTCAGGATCGCGGAGGCGGTGGCGGTTGTGGCGGTGATGTCGGTCCAGCCGACGTCGGAGAAGCGCACGGTCTTGCAACTGGCGGGGTCGCCGGCGACAGCCGCACTGCTCAAGGCCGCAAGAGGAACCAGGGCCAGCGCGGTCCGTTTGAGCCACGATGTCATCAAGAATTCTCCCAGCGAAAAACGAGGCGGGCGCACCGATCCCCACATCCAAGCACTCACCCGGACCGGTGTCGAGCGGATCGGCCAAGCAGGCATTATGTGCTGCTCGCGAGGCAAATCTTGTTCCGGTTCGACCGAAAGCGACGAAAGGGGGACACCGCCCGCCATCCGCCTCAATTCAGCGCAATCCGAGATGCCGATGACCCTCGATGAAATTGGCGGCGACGACGCTCCGCCAGGACGCCTTCGGCCCGGTCTGCGGGTCTACGCGGTGGGGGACATTCACGGCCACGCCGATCTGCTCGGCCGGATCGCCACGCTGATCGACGGCGATCTGGCGAAGAGCGCCCCCGAGGCGGCGGTGACCGTGTTCGTCGGCGACTACATCGACCGCGGTCCAGCCTCGGCGGCCGTGATCGATCGGCTGAAACGCGGTGATTTCCCGACGCCGATCGTCACTCTGCGAGGCAACCACGAGCAGATGCTGCTCGACACCATCGACGATGTCGACGCCATGCGGGACTGGCTGATCAATGGCGGGCTCGAAACAGCGGAATCCTACGGGCTCGTGCTCGACCGACGCTATGCCGACCCGGCGGCGTTTCGCGAGGCGCTTCTAAGCGCCTTGCCGAAAGCACACCTCGATTTTCTGAACAACACCGCCCTGCACTATTCCGTCGACGGCTATCTCTTCGTTCATGCCGGCATCCGGCCGGGCGTGCCGATGGAGCGGCAGCAGCCCGAAGATCTTTTGTGGATCCGCGAGGCGTTTCACCGCTCGGACGCCGATCACGGCAAGGTGGTGGTCCATGGCCACACGCCGGTAGCGAAGCCCGAGTCGCTCCCGAACCGGATCAACATCGACACCGGCGCCTTTAAGACGGGCCGGCTCACCTGTCTGGCGTTGGATGGCGATCGGCGTCGCTTCTTCTCGACCTAAGCCCCGGCCTGCTCGCCCGTCTTCGTCGGGTGAAGCAGTTCGTGATGCGGCGTGAACAGATATCGGCGCGCCACGTCGGCATAGCCGTCGTAGACGAGGCCCCCGTTCTCCGTGACAAGCCGCGCGCGATTGGCACGGTACCAGCCCGGCAGTTGGTACCAGGGCATCAAGGGGCGCTCGTGATGCGCTGCATGGAGATTGTTGAACAGGAACAGCGGACCGAAGAACCAGGCATTTTCGACGATGGCGGTGCGTTCGAACACCCCCTCGTTGGCGCGGTGCTCGGCAAAGGAGCGCAGCAGCAGCACGGCGGTGCCCGCATAGACGATCGCGAGGTAAAGCAGCGGGTTCACCCCAAGAACGCCGATCACGAAAATCAGCAGGATCGCGACGGCGAAAAGATGATTGGTCCAGATTCGCCGACGCTGCCGATCACCCGCCCTCAAGGCACGCAGTTCCGAGCGCAAAAAGCGACCCACGTTCCAGCCGGGGCCAAGAAGCAGGCGGCCGGCGAGTGTCGTGTGGGCCTGCACGATGAGGCGCCCGGCGGGCCCAAGGGCGCGCCATTGGTCGGCCGACCAATAGTAGCTTTCAGGATCATCGAGCGGGTCGGTCAGCTTTTCATCGCAATGATGGACGAGGTGCGAGCGTCGATACGATTCGAACGGCAGCCATAAGGACACCGGCACCGAAGCCAGTGCCCGGTTCACATGCCGCCAGGGCGTCGGATGGCCGTGAATGAACTCGTGTTGAAGGGACGATTGCAGCGTCACGAGAAGGGCGCCGACGGCCAGCACGACCGCGTTGGGAAGCGCGTCATGGACCCAAAGCAGTCCGAAGAAGGCAAGGTAGACGGCAGCACACAGGATCAGCGACGGCCACTCAACCGCTCTGCTGCGATCCCGTGTCAGGCCGTCGCTTGCCAGCGCTGTCATTTGTGTTCCGAATCAGAAGGTTAATGCCCTCTCATCATCGCGCTCGCGGGCGACGCGTCGCAACGATGATGATGTCGTGAAACGCCAGAAAACAAAGCGTGACGGCTCAAAACGTTACAACAATCACGATCCGTGGTATCTGGAACGATGAAATCGCGATCCGCTGCGGTCTTCCGCAAACGCCTCGAGAGTGTGATCGCCCGTTCGGGCGAGAATGTTTCGGTGTTTGCCCGCTCGGCCGGCGTGGATCGATCGACCTTGGCGCAGTTCCTCTCCGGCGATGACCTGCGATTGCCAAGGGCCGACACCCTGATCGCAGTGGCCACCCGGGCCCGTGTCTCGACCGACTGGCTGCTGGGTCTCAGCCAGCAGGAGGAAGTCGGCGCCGAAATCATCAAGGCCATGCTGCAGATCGAAGAGCACGAGGACGAGCCGGCAGACGACCAGTTTGGGCGATGGCTGGAGGAAGCCGGCGGCTACCGGATTCGGACCGTGCCCGTAGCCCTCCCCGATTTCCTCAAGACCGAGGCTCTGCTGCGCTTCGAATATCGCAGCGGCTACGACCGTGCTTCCGCCGCCAAGCGTGATGCGTTACGGGCGCGGCTCGATTTCATGAGCAGCCCCGACAGCGATGTCGAGGTCTGCGTGGCGCTCCAGTCCGTGCAGTCCATGGCTGCCGGGCAAGACCGATGGGAGGGGTTCCCGGTCGGAGAACGACGCGAGCAGATCCTCCACATGGCCCGGATCTACCGCGATGCCTATCCAGGCCTGCGCATCTACCTCTACGACCTGCGCGACGTCTATTCCGCACCCTTTACCGTGTTCGGTCCCAAGCGCGCCGTGGTGTTTCTCGGCCCGAGCTATCTGGTCCTCAACGGCTCCGACCATATCCGCATGTTTTCCCGTCGTTTCGACGAGCTCATCCGTCTCGCGGCGGTACAGCCTCACGACGTGGAGCGGGTGCTGCTCAGCCTGAGCAAGGCCCGGTGACGCACCCGCGGCTGGCCTCGATCGTCGTGCAGGCAAACACGAAATCCTGCCGTGCCACCCGCCGGTGTTGGATGCTCGACCGGTGCAGGGCCTGCGCGTGCCCGCCGTCCCGAACGGTCCAATCCACGGTCGACACGGCGACCTTTGCCGGATCGATGAGCAGACCCGAGCCGCGCGCCTTCAGGTAGGCTTCCTTGACTGTCCAGAGTTCCAGGAAGGGCACGAGGCGCTGTGCTGGCGCGAGGGCGCGAAGAAAAGCCGCCTCGGTCGGGTGCAGCATGGCCCACGGGATGGGGCCGGCTTCCACCGGCTCGAGATCGACGCCGACAGGTTCGCTCGACAGGGCCAGCGCCGCGATGTCGCCGCGCGCCGAAACCGAGCAGAAAAGGGTACGTCCGGGGCGAGAACCAAGGGACGCCCAGCGGCATCATAACCGATCTCGACGGTGTCCGGTTCGACGCCGCAGCGCCGTGCAACGAGATCGCGCAAGGCTGCGCGGCGGACGAGAAATCGGCGAGCGTCTTCCCGCCCCCGCAGGCCGACGTCGTGGCGGTCGCGCGGCGTCGGCGTGATGCGGTCGTCGACCTCGTCGAGCGAGAAGGCCCAGGCGGACGTCCCTGAGACGGACGAAGCCTCCCGCAGCCACCAGTGCCATTCGATCTCGCTCATACGCTACCTGCCGGGCGCCACCCGAAGGTGGTGCGGATGCGGGTGTGGAGCCCGTCGCGGACAGCCCGATAGGCGTTGAGGACGATGTCGCGCGAACCTTCAGCTGCCGTTGCATCGAGCGTTGGCCAGTACAGGACCTCGACCGCCATGGTGCGGGTGAATTCGAGAGCGCGATGATGGGCCTCCGGCGAAAGGGTGACGATCAGGTCGAAACTGGTGTCCTCGAGATCCTCGAAGGTTTGGGGCCGGTGGCGTGACAGGTCGACGCCGAGTTCCTCCATCACGACGGTCGTGAACGGGTCGCGCTCGCCCGGCCTGACTCCGACCGAAGCGACATGCACGGTCCGGCCGAAGTGAAGCCGCGCCAGCGCGGCCGCAATAGGTGAGCGTACGGCGTTTTCGGAGCAGGCGAACAGGATTGACTGAGGCCGTGCGATGCCGGCCGCCGGGGCTGGCGGTTCCGCCACGTCACGCCTTCCGATGCAGCGCTGTCAGCAGGGTGAACAGCCGGCGCATCGTATCGAAATCGGCCGTGATCTTGCCCTTCAGCCGCTCGGCCAGGCGCTCTGCTGCCTCGTTGTGGAGCCCGCGCCGTCCCATGTCGATGGCCTGGATCTGATCCGGCGTGGCTGAACGGATGGCCGCCACATAGCTGTCGCACATCATCGTGTAGTCGCGCAGGAGGCGGCGGAACGGCTGCAGCGATAGCAGATGCACCATCACGGGCCTGCCGGCTTCCGTGCGCACGTCGAGAGCGAGTTTGGAGTCGTGCAAGGCGATGGTCAGGTGATAGGGCCCGGATGCATGCCCGACGAGGCCGAACTCGTTGTCTTCGAGGAGGTCGAAAATGGCGGTGCGACGCTCGTGCTCCTGGTCGGCGGTGCCGGGACCGATCGATACCTCATCGAGGGTGACCGCCGCGAGCCTGTTGGGCGAGCGCGCAGCGGTCACGTCGGCCCGCGACGGGTGCGGATCGCCACGGACCGGGCGTGCGCATCGAGCCCCTCGGCCTCCCCGAGCGCAATGGCGGCGGGTCCGAGCGCGGCCAGCGCGGCCGCATCGCATTTCAGCAAGGATGTGCGTTTCATGAAATCGAGCACGCCGAGGCCGGACGAGAAACGGGCCGAGCGGGCGGTCGGCAGCACATGGTTCGACCCGCCGACATAGTCGCCGATGGCCTCGGGCGTATGGCCGCCGAGGAAGATCGCTCCCGCGTTGCGGATACGGGCCGCGAGATCGTCGGCGTCGGTCGCCATGATCTCGAGGTGCTCAGGCGCGAGCCGGTCGACCAGCGGCACGGCAGCGGCGGCCAAATCCGGCACCAGGATGATGGCGCCGAAATCGCGCCAACTGGCGCTCGCGATATCACGGCGCGGCAAGGTGCGAAGCTGCTGCTCGACCGAAGCCATCACGGCGTCGGCGAGGCCGGCATCTGGTGTGATAAGGATGGACTGGGCCGCGGCATCGTGCTCGGCCTGCGCCAGAAGGTCGGCGGCGATCCACTCCGGATTGGCACTGCCGTCCGCGAGGATCACCACTTCCGACGGGCCGGCGATCATGTCGATGCCGACGGTGCCGAAAACGCGCCGCTTCGCCGCCGCCACGTAGGCGTTGCCGGGGCCGACGATCTTGGCCACCGGCGCGATCGTCTCCGTGCCGTAGGCCAGCGCCGCGATCGCCTGGGCACCGCCGATCCGATAAATCTCATCCACGCCGGCCAAGGCCGCCGCGACCAGGACGAGCGGGTTGAGCACGCCGTCGGGCGTCGGCACCACCATGACGACCCGCTCGCATCCCGCCACCTTGGCGGGCACGCCGTTCATCAGCACCGACGAGGGATAGCTGGCGGTGCCGCCGGGGACGTAGAGCCCGACGGACTCGATGGCCGTCCAGCGCCAGCCGAGCTCGACCCCAAGCGCGTCCGTGAACCTCAGGTCCGCCGGCTTCTGGCGTCGATGGAAGGCTTCGATGCGGTCGCGCGCAAGGGTTAGGGCGGCCTTGGCGGCCGGCGGAGCTTCCGCGGCCGCGGCGTCGATTTCGGCTTGGGTCACCCGCAACCCGCGCCCCGCAAGATCGAGCCGGTCGAAACGCCGCGTGGCGTCGATGAGCGCCGCGTCGCCACGGCGGCGGACGTCGTCGATCAGCGCCGCGGCCGCAACATCGACATCGTCCGACACCTCGCGCTTGGCGGCCAGCAGCGCGCGGAACGCGGTCTCGAATCCAGGATCAGCGGCGCGGAGGGTCAGCGGCATGCGGAACTGCTGGTTCGCTGCGTCGGGCATGATTCGCTATCGTGATTCAGAACGCGCGGCATTGATCCGACCCTCACCCCTTGGGCCGGGCGAGACACGGCTCCGGGCACCCTCTCAAAGGCTGTTTCAAATTCTCCACCGCTTCATACTGAGCCGGCCGCAAGGCGGCCGAGTCGAAGCACGTCGAGCCCCTGCGCCCTTCGACACGGGCGTTTCACGAGATCGGGCATTTTCAAACGGTGTCTTAGCCGTCCACCTCGGCGACGTCGAGCCGATGGTGAGGGCAGTCGCTGACCGGCCAGCAGGCCGTCAGGTCCCGCATTTCCGCTTCAAGGCACTCGACGTCGAGTTTGATGGCCCGGCCGCCCGCAAACGTCAGCAACACTTCGCCCGCCGGGGCCGTGGTCGGCCGGAACGCAATGGCCAGAAGCTGCAGCGGCCCGTCCTCAGCGGCCTGAAACCCGCTGCGCTGGACTCGATGGACGCATTCAAAATGAAAGCCGGTCTGGCGGCGCCGCTGCTGGCCCGCGGCAAGCGCCTGCCAGTCGATGCGGGAGACGACGGCCGCAAAGCGCCGCGTGTCGGCGAGATAGGTCGCGCCCTCGAGCGATAGCCGCGCGTCCTGGAGGTGTGCCGACATCACGGCGAGATCCTCCTGGTCGACCACCGCGAAGCGGAGCATATCGTCGGTTTCCGATGGGGCCGGCATCGTCACGCACGCGTCTCCCTGACCTTGCGCCGCCAAGATAAGCGCGCTTAACGATCCGGCAAGAGCATCGAGCCGCAGTCTGCGTGACCGCCCTTGCGGACCTTCCTCATTCGTCATGCTGAGCCGGGTCCAAAGGACCCGAGTCGAAGCACGCAGACGCTACGTCCTTCGACTGAGCCGCTTCGCGGCTCGCTCAGAATGAGGGAGCAGTAAAATGCCGGTTCTGCGGCCCCTTGCGCTACGCCGCCGCCAGCGCCTCGTCGTAGTCGGGCCTCGGTCTTGGCCCGGATCTCGTCCGGCGGTCACGCCCGGCGCGAGTTCGATCAGCGTCGCGCGCGCCGCGCCTTCTTGTCGATGGCGAAGACCGCGAGGTCGGTGATCAGCACGTCGACGACCGCCGGTGCCGGTCAGCGGCAGCGTGCAGTCGTGCAGGAACTTCGGCGCCGCCGCTCTTGTCGGTGTGCTCCATCACCACGACGACGCGCTTGACGCCCGGCCACCAGGTCCATGGCGCCGCCCATGCCCTTGATCATCTTGCCGGGGATCGTCCAGTTGGCGAGGTCGCCCTGCTCGCCGACCTGCATGGCGCCGAGGATGGCGAGATCGATATGGCCGCCGCGGATCATCGCGAAGCAGTCGGCCGAGGAGAAGAAGCTCGAGGTCGGCAGCGCCGTCACGGTCTGCTTGCCGGCGTTGATCAGGTCGGCGTCGACCTCGTCCTCATAGGGGAACGGCCCGATGCCCAGCATGCCGTTCTCGCTCTGCAGCGTGACGCTCACGCCCGGCGGCACGAAATTCGCCACCAGCGTCGGGATGCCGATGCCGAGGTTGACGTAGAAGCCGTCCTGCAGTTCCTTGGCGGCGCGGGCCGCCATCTCGTCGCGCGTCCAGGCCATCAGACCTCCTCCCCCGTGCCGGCCGGCGTCGGCGCTGCGGTGCCGCTTGCGCACGGTGCGCTGCTCGATGTGCTTCTCGTAGGAATGGCCCTCGATGATGCGGTCCACGTAGATGCCCGGGCGTGTGGATCTGGTCCGGATCGAGCGTGCCGGGCTCGACGATCTCCTCGACCTCGGCCACCGTCACCTTGGCGGCCGTCGCCATGTTCGGATTGAAGTTCCGCGCCGTCTTCCGGTAGATCAGGTTGCCCTCGGTGTCGCCCTTCCAGGCCTTCACGATGGCGAGGTCGGCGCGCAGCCAGGTCTCGCGCACATAGGTCTCGCCGTCGAACTCCTCCGTGGGCTTGCCCTCGGCCACCACCGTGCCGACGCCCGGTCTTGGTGTAGAAGGCGGGAATGCCGGCCCCGCCGGCGCGGATGCGCTCGGCCAGCGTGCCCTGCGGGTTCAGCTCCAGCTCCAGCTTGCCGGACAGGTAGAGGTCCGCGAACAGCTTGTTCTCGCCGACGTAGGACGAGATCATCTTCCGGATCTGCCCGTTGTCGAGCAGCATCCACAGGCCGAGACCGTCGGCGCCGCAATTGTTGGAGATCAGCGTGATGTTCTTGACCCCGCTCGCCTTGAGCGCCGGGATCAGGTGCTCCGGATTGCCGGACAGCCCGAAGCCGCCCGCCATGATGGTCATGCCGTCGAACAGCAGCCCGTCGAGCGCCGCCCGCGCATCGGGATAAACCTTCTTGCGTGACATCGTGCCCCTTCTGCCGGCGGGTCGAGATGGCTCGAACGGATCATTGTGGACGCGATAGCGCCAGAGCGGTTTGTGCGGCAACCGTGGGGCGATGACAAGGGCGGCCTTACCGGATGAACTGATCGACGTAATCCGCGCCGAGCCCGTTCGTCGCGTAATGCGCCCGGCACCGGTCGAGACGCGTGAAAACATCGTCATAGCCAACAGTCTTGCCGTCCGGGTCGACGTAGATCATCGCGCCGTTCACCTGGAACAGGGTGATCATCTCCTCGACGTGAGCGTCGACGACCAGCGTGTGGGTCTCGCCGGGGGCCTCGTAGGCGTAGGAGCCCTCGGTCGCGACCCAATCGTGTTCGAGGTAGCGCCATTCGCCCTTGATCACGTAGGCGTGCACCGGCATCGGATGGCGATGGCGCGACAGAACGCCCGACTTGCGCACGCGGAGCAGGTTCATCCAGTAGCCGCGCGATATGGCGAGGCAGAGGGGGCGGAACCAGACGTTGTCGTCGACCGGAACCCAGACGCGCTCGTCCTGCGGCACGGCATGCGGCACGATCAGTTCGGGCGGCAATTCCTTGGGCTGCGGGTGCCGGTAGGCCACCCACTTCTCGTTCGCGGGCGGGGCAGCATCGGATCGGGCCATTGCATTGTCCGCAGAGGTTGGGTTTCAGGCGGCAAGATAGCCGCCATCCACAGCCAGGATAGTGCCCGTGATGAAACGGGCGGCGGGCGAGGCGAGAAACACGATCGCACCTGCGATCTCCTCTGGGGCGCCCCATCGCCCCAGCGGCGTTCGCGCCAGGATGGGGGCGCTCGCCTGTTCGTTGTCGCGCAGCGCCTGGGTGAGTGGCGTGGCGATCCAGCCCGGGGCGACGGCATTCACCCGGATACCCTCCCGCGCCCAGGCCACCGCAAGGCTTTTGGTCAGCTGGCCGATGCCGCCCTTCGACGCGCTATAGGCCGGGACGCGGGATCCGCCAAAGAACGTCAGCATGGACGCGACGGTCACGACCGATCCGCCCGAGGCGGCAAGCTTCGGCCGCGCCGCCGCACAGGCCCGCATGGCCCCATTCAGATTGATGTCGATGACCTCGGCGAAGGTGACCGGGTCGTGCTCGGCGTCCCGGCGGATGACACCTGCCGCGTGGACGAGCACGTCCAACGCCGGCAAGGCCGCGATCAGCGCCGAGACGGCCTCCTCGTTCCGGACATCGAGCGGCTTGAACGAGACGCCTGCATGCGCGGGATCGGCGGCGGCACGCTGGCATTCCGAAGGGGCCGCCCCGGTCGCAACCACCGCCGCCCCGAGATCGCGAAACGCGAGCGCGGCAGCGAGCCCGATGCCGCTGCTGCCGCCGGTGACGAGGACAGTCCGCGCCGCGAAAAGGTCAGGCCGGAACGATGAGACGATGCTGTCCATGGCTCAAACCTGCCGATCCGGCGGCGCAGGTCGCATTGTCGGCAAAGCAGGCGCCCGGTTGTGAGTGATACCTCTGGCCGGCATCCACCAGCATTGCCAGCTCAGTCAAGGGGTAACCGGCTTGCCGGGCGGCCGAGGAACCGTCGCACCCATGCGGGGTGACCACGACGTGCCCGCTGATCGGATAGGGCGGCGGTCGGGACTGCAATGGAGGACCAATGGGATGTGACCGCCCGCTGCGCGTTCGCGGACCGGAAAAAGAAAAGCCGCTCATTGAGAGCGGCTTTCCCGAAATCAGGCCGTGCCGTCAAAGGCCGACCCAAACGCCCTGGTGCCAATAGCCGTGGCCCTCGCCTTCGTGCTCGCGCCAAGCGCGCTTCTCGCCTTCCCGCCACTTCCAGTTGTCTGGATGAACTTCCAGGTGGACGGCAGGCGGATAGTCGTATTCCGCGTGAGTGTGCCAGCAATCCCCTTCGTCATTGCAGACAATCCGAGCCGAAGCCGTGCCCGCCGTGAAAGCCAACGCGCCCACGCTGAGAATCGCGGCAGCAGCGATTTTGCTTGCGAACTTCATTGTTGAACCTCCTGCTCTCGCGCGCCCCGCTGCACAACAAGCGGGCAGCCTGCTTGGTTCCTGGCCTGGGTGGCGGGACCAAACCTCAGCCAATCGTGACTCGGCGCAAGTCGTTCCGGCGTCCCCGAAAGCGCGCATTCGTGCAAGGTGTTCGTCGGCTTGCAAACTGGTGCCCCTGGCCGGGATCGAACCAGCACTCCTTGCGGAACTCGATTTTGAGTCGAGCGCGTCTACCAATTCCGCCACAGGGGCATCCGCGGCGGGGCCGCGAAGAGGGCGCACTATAGTCGGGGCGTCGCCTCGGTCAATCGCGGTTCCGGTCCTGTATCGCGCCAACCACCGATGCGAAGCGGACGGGCGTTCGGCCGCATGCTCCAGAGATCGCAGAGGCGGTGCAGTGCTTCACGCAGGCGCTCCAGCGCGAGCGCCTCCGCGGTTCGGGCGTGACCTGTGTCGCTCACGAGAGTGCGCAATTCGGCAAGCGGGCGGGCCGCCAGCACCATGCCATTGAGATACGGCCACAGACGCCCGCCCACTGCCGCCATGGCGGCGCGGACCGCATCACGATGGCGGAGCGCGGCCTCGCTCGGGCTCATGGAGAAGGCGCCGCTCGTGTCGACGCTTTCCCGCATGAAGTCGAACGCCGCGAGCCCATCGAGCCGGCTCATGTGCCAATGTCGGCGCAACCGATCGCCGGCTTGCCACAGCAGCGCGTTGGTGTCCGGCTGCTGGCGGTCAAGGAGGCCGCGGGCGTGAAGCGTGTCGAACGGATCGCCGATCCGGCGCACCCCCTGGCCATCGACCTCCGCCGATCCGACGCGGCGAGCGTGGCCAATTCGCTCTGGCGTGGCATCCTCATGGCCGGGCCGGACTCGGTCTCGGCGTGAACCGGCGAGCGACACGGTCTTCTTCGATGGCATGCTGTGGCTCCGGGCGAGAAGCGATTCCGAGACGGTCCAGCGCCTGGCGGGCTTCCGGCAGGCTGCGGACCACCTCGACAGGGATGGCGCGATCCCGGCACAGATCCGCGAAGGCGCGCTCGGCCCGGGACAGGGTTTGAGCTTGCGTCTTGATGATCAGGAAGGCGGCTCGGCCTTCGGGCAGCAGCAACAACATGTCGGGCACGCCAGCCGCGACGTTCACGCGCTTGGCGGGATCGGCATCGGCGCTTGCGGCCCGCGACAGGTCGAGCACGAGTGCATCCGGCCGGCAGGTGGCAAGGTGGCGGCGCACCGCCCGCGCCACGATGAGGGGGTCGGCCGGGAGCGCCGTGTCGAGGCCGAAGCGCCGCCGCCGGGGCCGGGCCGTCGCGACGTGGGTGTCGGTCGCGCCCACCGTGGCCGGGATCATCGCCGCCGCCTTGCGGCGAGGCGGTTGTGCGCGGTGCAGTAGGAGCCACCGGCTTGTGCCGCGAGGCAGAAGCGGAACGCATCCTCGGCGACATCGCCGAGCGGCCAACGGCAAGACTGGTGGCCAAGGTCGAGAACCGCCGCAGCCCCTGGTGGAATGTAGCGCGGCAAGGCGGGCGCGGGTCCGCGATCCCGATCCGGGTTCAACAACATCAAAGGCTCGCTTTAGGGGATTGTCGCGACAGCGACTTGGTTTTACTAGTGTGCCCATATCGGGCACATCCGTCAAGCATAATGTGCCCATAATGGGCACATATGGGCAATAATCTTCGAGCCTTGCGCGAAAACCGGCTCTGGTCGCAGGACCAGGCCGCGCAGGCGCTCGGAACCACGCGCAACCAATACGCCAAGCTTGAGGGCGGCTCGCGGCGCCTTTCGGACGTCTGGATTGGCCGAGCCGCCGCGGCCTTCGGCGTCGATGCGGGCGAAGTGGTCACCGATCGCCGCGGGCTTGTTCCGTTGGCCGGCTATGTGGGCGCGGGGTCCGAGGCGCATCTCTACGGCGATTCGCAGGGGCCGCTCGACGAGGTGCAGGCGCCGGACGATGCCACGTCGAACACCATCGCGGTGGAGATCCGCGGGGACAGCCTTGGCGCCCTCTTCGATGGTTGGCTTGCCTTCTACGACGACGTGCGCTCACCTCTGACCGACGATCTGCTGAACCGCCTTTGCGTGGTGGGCCTGGATGACGGCCGGGTGCTGGTCAAGATGGTGTCGCGCAGCCGCGCGAACCCAAATCTGTTCGACCTGCAGGGCCAGTTCGGCCCGCCGATCTCCGACGTCGCGGTGCGGTGGGCGGCCCCGGTCAAGAGCATCGTGCCGCGCTGACGCGATGGCCTGGCTGCGCCGCGAGCGGCGGATGTGCTAGGGGCTCTCTTTTTTGCGGGGAGCAGGATGACGCGACAGCATTTCGGTTCGGCTCACGTGCCGCTCAGCCCGGCCGTGCGAGCCGGTGACTTCATCTACGTCTCGGGCCAGGTGCCGACCGGCCCGGACGGCGTCGTGGTGGCCGGCGGCATCGAGGCGCAGACACGGCAGGTGATGGAGAATCTCGGGGCTGCCCTGAAGCTCGCCGGGGCCGATCTGGCCGATGTGGTGAAGACGACGGTGATCCTCGTCGACGCGCGGGACTTCGGCGGTTTCAATAAGGTCTACGGGTCCTACTTCCCGCAGAACCCACCGGCCCGGACCACGCTAGAAGCGCGGCTGATGATCGACATCCGGGTGGAGATCGAGGCGGTGGCCTATAAGCCGCTCTGAGCGATACTTGGAAATCCACATCTCCGTCCTGAGCCAGCCGCGAAGCGGCTGCTCAGCATGGCGGACAGGAGGGCGCTCGGCCGACTAAGGCGCCATCTTCGCCCGAGGATGAGCGTCGCGATAGGCGGCGAGCAACCGTGCGCCGTCGACCGCGGTATAGACCTGCGTGGTCGACAGGGACGCGTGACCAAGCAGCTCCTGGATGGTGCGCAGGTCGCCGCCGCGGCTCAGCAGGTGCGTCGCAAAGGAGTGGCGGAGCGCGTGCGGCGTTGCGGTGGCTGGCAGATCGAGCGCGCCACGCAGGCGCTCGATCGCGAGCTGGATGATGCGCGGCGAGAGCGGTCCCCCGCGCGCGCCGACGAACAGCGGTCCGCCGGGGGGCAGCGCATGAGGACAGAGCGCCAGATAGCGCGTCACGGCGTCTGAAACGGGTGGGATGACGGGGACGCCGCGGGTTTTGGCGCCCTTGCCGAGGACGGTGAGGCTGTCGACACCGCCAACTGGCGCCTGATCGCGCCGCAGTCCGAGCGCTTCGCTGATGCGCAGGCCCGACCCGTAGAGCAGCCCGATCACGGCCGCGTCGCGCGCCAGAATCCACGGGTCGCGTGGCTCGCCGTCGCGCGTTGCGACGTCCGCCAGCGCGCGGGCGGGCGCGACGGCAATCGGCTTCGGCAGGCTGCGCGCCATCTTGGGGCTGGCGACCGCCGAAAAGACGGCCGCTTTTGCGTGTCCTTCGCGCTCAAGGTGCCGGCCGAAGGAGCGGAGGGCTGAAAGCGTGCGGAGCAGTGAGCGGCTCTCCACCCCGGCCCGCCGGCGGTGCGCGAGAAAAGCCCGCAAATCGGTCACCGTCAGCGCCGCGAAGGTCGGGAGCGTCGCGATATCACCCTTGTGGGTGGCCAAAAAGGCGATGAATTGGGAAATGTCACGGCGATAGGCTTCCACCGTCTTGGGCGAGAGACGACGCTCCGCGCCGAGCGTCGACAACCAGGCGGCGGCCTCGGCAGTCAGCCCCGAAATCGGCGCCGATGAACAATAGCCCAGGTGCTGATTCGCTCGTCATCCCGTCAGCATGGCGCTGCAATCCTTACGCCTGCTTAGTCACGGCGCGCTGCTCCTGGCTCGAGCGCGGCCGTGAGGGGCGGGTCATCGCTTCGAGCTGAAGCATGGTTTCGATCTGCTCCTGCGTCAGAAGTTTCTCCTCCAGCACCAGATCGGCGACGGTCCGGTTCTCGGCCAGTGCCCTCTTGGCGATGCGCGAGCTGGTCTCGTAGCCGAGCGCCGGTCCCAGCGCCGTAATGATGCCGATCGACCCATGAACCAGCGCCTCGCAGCGCGCGGCATCGGCCTCGATGCCTTCAACGCAGCGGTGCGTCAGCGTGTCGAGCGCCGCGGTGAGCATCCGCAAGGAGTTCAGGATGCAGTAGCCGATCGTGGGCTCGAAAGCATTGAGCTGCAGTTGCCCGCCCTCGGCGCAGAGCGTCACCGTCAGGTCGTGGCCAATCACCAGGAAGGCGACCTGGTTGACCACCTCCGGGATGACCGGATTGACCTTGCCGGGCATGATGGACGAGCCGGCCTGCACGGCCGGCAGCCGGATCTCGGCGAAGCCGGCGCGCGGCCCGCTCGAGAGCAGCCGCAGGTCGTTGCAGATTTTCGAGATCTTGACCGCGATGCGCTTGAGCACGCCCGAGAAGAGGACGAAGGCCCCCATGTCGGACGTTGCTTCGATGAGGTTCGAGGCCAGCTGCAGCGGCTGCCCCGACAGGCGTGCCAGCTCCTCGACGGCCAGCGCGGCATAGCGCGGGTCGGCGTTGATGCCGGTTCCGATCGCGGTGGCGCCGAGGTTCACCTCCCGGAACAACGCCGCGGCCTCGCCGATCCGCGCCACGTCTTCCCGGATCGTGGCGTGAAAGGCGTCGAATTCCTGGCCGAGGGTCATCGGCACGGCGTCCTGCAGCTGCGTGCGCCCCATCTTTATGATCGAGGCGAAATCGACAGCCTTCGTCTTGAACGCATAGGCAAGGTCGCCGAGGGCGCGGACCAGGGGGTCGGTGGCGAAGATGATCGCGAGCCGGAGAGCCGTCGGATAGGCATCGTTGGTGGACTGCGCCATGTTGACGTCGTCGTTCGGGTGAAGCTGGGCGTAATCGCCATGCGCAAAACCCATCGCCTCGAGTGCCACGTTGGCGATCACCTCATTGGCGTTCATGTTGGTCGAGGTGCCGGCGCCGCCCTGCACCGCATCGACCACGAACTCGCCGTGATACCGATCGGTCTTGGCGATCATCTCGCAGGCCTGTTCGATGGCCCGCGCCTTGGCGGCGGGCAGGAAGCCGAGCCGGGTATTGGCGCGCGCCGCCGCCTGTTTCACCAGGGCCAGCGCTCGCACCAGATCGGGAAAATGGCCCACCGGCACACCGGTGATCGGAAAATTCTCGACGGCGCGCTTGGTGTGGATGCCCCAATAGGCTTTGGCCGGAATATCGCTTTCGCCGAGCAGATCGTGCTCGCGTCGGGTTGTGGCGGCCTCAAGTGGGATCGACCGCGTGGTGGCGACCGAGATTGTGTTACCGCCTTCAGGCGGCGCGGCGTCTTCGATCATAGGCCTATTCCGCTGCATCCCCGCCGGGTCGAACGGGTTCTCCTCATACCAGATCGCGGGGCGTCGCGCGCCTGAGCCGCGATTGACCCTTGTGCGCCGTTCGCCCATCGTCGTGGGGACAGGACAGAACCTCGATGGGTGGACACGAAACGGTTTGGGACGTCGTCGTGGTCGGAGCCGGTATTGCGGGCGCCGCGACGGCCCTCGGCATCAAGCGAGCGATGGGCGAGACGGGCCGGGTCATGCTGTGCGACCCGGCGCTCGCCGGCGGGCTGTCTGAGCTTGGGCGGGGCTCGCTTCGGGCGCTGGCGCTTGCCCCCGACGTCCGGCATCATCTCGACGCTCTCGGGGTCTGGCCGCAAATCGAGCTCCGCGCTCAGCCGGTCTCGGCGATGGTCATCACCGACGCGCGACCCGGTCTGCTGCCCAATCCGGCCTTCCTCAGCTTCGACGAGTCCATGAACGGCCGGGCTCCTCTGGCCTACCTCGTGCTTGCCGGCGAACTCAGGCAGGTGCTGCTTCTGGCCTGCGCCGAAGCCGGCGTCGTGTTCGACAGCGGCGCCGCGCTCGCGGTTCGGGAAGAGCGCTGGACTGCCGGGCTCTCGCTCGCGGACGGACGCCAGCATCGGGCTCGGCTCGTCGCGGCGGCCGATGGCGGGCAGTCGCGCCTGCGTCACGCGGCGCGGATCCAGGTCCTCGACGTGCCCTACGGCCAGTCGGCGATTGTCGCGACATTGCGCCACGAGCAGGACCACGGCGGACGGGCGGTCCAGCATTTCTTTCCGGCCGGGCCGATCGCCTTGTTGCCGCTCAAGGATCAGGACGGCGGCGAGCGGCGGACGTCGCTGGTCTGGACCGAGGCGCATGACGAAGCTGAGAGGCTGGCATCCCTACCTTCGGACGCGTTCTGCGCAGCGCTGCAGGATCGGGTTGGCCTCGCGCTCGGCCCCTTGAGTCTCGAGGATCGGCCGCGTGCGCATCCGCTTCGTCTCCAGCTGGCAAAGCAACTGGCTGCCCCGCGTCTCGCGCTTCTGGGCGACGCGGCGCGGGTGATTCACCCTCTCGCGGGCCAGGGACTGAACCTCGGCCTTCGCGACGCGGAAACGCTGACCCGGCATGTTCGCGAGGCGGCCAGTCTCGGCCTCGATCCTGGTGCGTCGCGCGTCCTTGAAGCCTATCAGCAGGAGCGACGCCCGGACGCGACGTTGATGGCCGCGGGCACGGACCTGCTTGCCCGTCTGTTCTCGAACGATGCACCCGTGCTGCGCGCGGCACGCGATCTCGGCCTCGGGGCCGTCGACAGGATCCCGCCGCTGAAGCGCCGGTTCGCCCGAGCGGCCGGCGGCGCCGATCAGCCAGCCGAGGGGATGTCCGATTCGGCTTCGCCTGCAACGCCGTAGGCTTCCACTACCGCCAGGAGCGCACGACGGAGCTTGCGGTTGCGGATGCGTTCGAAAGCTTTGAGAAGCGCCAGAGCCTCGCGCGACAACAGACCGACGTGAGGGCTTTCCGCTGAACTCTCCATCATAGGCGCTTTGATCGGATTCGGCGAAGCCCGATCCGCCGCTCGGCGTCGCCCTGTGCGTGCCGAGGTCATCCACGAGATGGCCGACCGAGGTTCCGAAAAAGGCTGCAAGCTCATCGAGCCGGTCGAGGCTGATGCTCGTTGTGCCGTTCTCATATTTCTGAATTTGCTGGAAGCTGACGCGGAGAGCGTTGCCGACCTCGGTTTGGCTGCGCCGCGCGTTGTCGCGCAGCGTCCGCAGGCGCGCTCCGAATTTCTTGTTGATGTCGTCTGCCGTACGAGACCCTGGGCTTCGCTTTGGCATCTATGTTCCCTTACGTCACATCGGGACTCATAGTTATCTGCAGTCCTAAATCAACAGACTTGTGCAGATCGTTGATGCTAAACGCCTGAAAACTCTACGTCATGCTGTAATCGGAAGGTCGCGTTGTCACAGGCGGTTTCGCACCTGCAGGCTGTTCAGTATAAGCAGTGGCGCAACGCGCTGGTGGAGGCGGCATGACGTTCATGGCGGCGGAGATCGCCGAGACCCCACAGGTGGTGGCAAAGTTGCTCGCGCGTGAGCGCCCGGTGATCCGGGACCTTGCGGATCGGCTGCGGGCCCTCGACCCCGCGGTGATCATCACCGGTGCGCGCGGATCGTCGGATCACGCGGTTGGCTATTTCAAGTATCTGGTCGAGATACTCATCGGGGTGCCGGTGGCTTCGCTGGGACCGTCGGTCGCCTCGATCTACGGTTCGCCGTTGCGGCTCAGGAACGCGGTCATCGTTTCGGTGTCACAGTCGGGCCAAAGCCCGGATATCGTGGCGCTGCAGAACATCGCGCGCGCCGCCGGCGCGCCATCGATCGCGGTGGTGAACGATGCCGGTTCCCGGCTCGCCACGGGAGCCGAGACGGTGATCGACATCGGGGCCGGTCTCGAACAGAGCGTGGCCGCGACTAAAACCTGTGTCGCCTCGGCGGTGGCGCTCGCCGGGATCGTGGCCGCCTGGAAGCAAGACGCCGAGCTCGAGGCGGCGCTCGACGGCTTGCCCGAAACACTTGCCCGTGCCGCTGCGCTCAACTGGGACGCCGCCCTGCCCGTTTTCGCGGCCGCGACCTCCGCCTACGTGCTCGGCCGTGGCCCGGCGTTGCCCATGGCAGCGGAAGCGGCGTTGAAGTTCAAGGAAACCTCGGCCTTGCATGCGGAGGCGTTCAGCGGCGCCGAGGTCCTGCACGGGCCTCTCCAACTGCTGCAATCCGATCTCCCGGTGCTGGCCTTCCGCCAGGACGATGCCGCCTCGGCCGCGATGGACGAGACCATCGCGCGGGTGGTGCGCGCCGGCAGTCGCGTGTACACGGCGACACGGTCGCCGTCGGGGCCGCAGGACCTGCCAACGGTCGCGACCGGCCACTGGATGCTCGACCCCCTTGCGACGCTGCTGACCTTCTACGGTTTCGTCGAGTCCGTCAGCCGCGCGCGAGGTTACGACCCCGACCGCCCGGCGCAGCTGAGCAAAGTGACGCGAACGGTGTAGCGGGCGGGTAACCCCGCCGGCCAGGCTGCTTGACTCGCCCCTGTGGCGCGCTCAATTCCACGCGGTGAGTATCTTGTCCGGGCCCCTGCCCTTCTCGTCGCCTCCCTCGAACGGTCATGTGCTCGAAGTTGCGCCCGGCGTGTTGTGGCTGCGCCTCGCGCTGCCGTTCCGGCTGAATCATGTGAACGTCTATCTGCTCGAGGACGGCGACGGATGGTTGCTGGTCGATACCGGGGCTGGGGATGAGCCGACCCAAGCCGCGTGGTCGAGGCTGATCGGCGACGACGAGGGGCCATTGCGCGGCCGGCCGATCACTCGGATTGTTGCGACCCATTTCCATCCCGACCACATCGGCGCCGCGGGGTTTCTCTGCGCGCGCACCGGCGCTCGATTGCTGATGGGCGAAATCGAATACCTCACGGCGCTGAATCTGGTCCAGGGCGACGAACTCGAAGCCGTCGCGGTCCGACTGGCGCTCTACAAGCGCAACGGCGCTACCCCGGAGCAAATGGAGGCCGCCAGGGGGCACGTCGCCCGGTATCGGGCACTCGTCCCCTCCTTACCCGCCCTGTTTGAGCCGCTCCGCCCTGGCGACATCCTGCAGGCCGGTTCACGTCAGCTCAGGGTCCACGAGGCCGCCGGGCATGCGCCGGCTCAGATGCTCCTGCACGACGCCGCCTCAAACCTGCTGTTCGTCGCCGACCAGGTCCTGACCCATATCAGTCCCAACGTCGGGATCATGGACCGCAGCCCGGAGGACGATCCGCTGCGGCTCTTCCTGGACTCGCTCGGCGCGCTTCGTCGGCTCGTTCCGGACGGCGGTCTGGTGCTCCCGGGGCACCACCTGCCATTCCGTCGGTTGCACGCCCGCATCGGTGAACTGGTCGCGCACCACGCATCCCGCTGTGAGCTCATCGAACAGGCCTGCGCGGCGGGGGGCCTCACCGCCTGCGAGCTAGTCGCAAGCTTGTTTCCGTTCCAGCTCGAACTCGCACCAGTTCTGGTTTGCGTTCAGCGAAGTTCTGGCCCATCTCAACTTCATTCGCGGACAGAACCGGCTCGAGCCCCGCGCCTCGCATGGGCGGGTGCGGTGGGGACAGGCTGGTCGGCTTTCGCACACCGCGTAACCTTCGTCGCTCCCCTACGAGCCTCAAGCGGGCTCACTGCCAAGCCGTCGGCGTCGTCCAGAACCCAAGACGCGGGTTGTTCGCTGTACACAATTTGAATAAGGAATGTATGATTTGCCCGGCGAAAGTGGCAGGTGACGAGCATGAAAGGCGGAAAGGTCGCGCTGGCCGACACGCTCAAACGTCAGATCCTCACGCTCGAATTGCAGCCCGATCACGATCTCGACGAAGTCCAACTCAGCGAAGAATACGGAATCTCCCGCACGCCTGTCAGGGACGTCCTGCGGCGGCTGGCCGGGGAAGGGTACGTCGAAATCCGGGAAAACAGGGGTGCGCGGGTCATTCCGATGAATCACAGCACGCTACGGGATTTCTTCCTGGTGGCGCCGCTGATCTATGAGGCGGTTGGCCGGCTTGCGGTTCAAAACTTTCGCGCTGCCCAGATGGAGCAGCTAAAAACGTGTCAGAAGCGCTTCCGAGCCGCCGCGAAAGCTGAAGACGCGGAAGCCATGGTGGTCGAAAATTGCGCTTTCCATGCTCTCATCGGCGACATGGCACACAGTGCATTTCTCTGGCCCAGCCTCAACAAGCTGCTGATCGACCATGCGCGTATCGGCCACACGTTTTTTCGGCCTCGCACCGACGGCATGCGAGCAAATCTGGTCACCGCGTGCGAGCACCACGACCAGTTCATCGTCGCCATCGGTGAGCGGGACGAAGCGGCGGTCGTTCGCCTGGTGCACGACCATTGGGAACTGTCCCGACGGGACATGGAGATCTTTATCGCGCCGACAGGACTTGCATCCGCCTCGATGCGACGCCTGAGCTCAGAGCCGCCCGTCACGAAACAGCGTCGGGCCAAGGCTGCGTCCCGGAGCTGAAGCTGCTCTCCGGCCACCATCGCGCGCCTGGGTTTGTAGGGCGACCGCAAGGCGGGTCAACGACACCGGCCCTTCGCCGTGCCTGCGCGACCAGCCGCTCCACTGCATCGGCGATTCGACCCCTGATTTCGCTGCGCGCCCGAGTCTAACATGCGGATGCGTGTCCCGGACGCAGTGTGCATAACAATCGTTCGAACGATTGTGTTTTTCCATTATACATTCGCTTGACGTCCAGCGCGTCTCATGTGATTTTCCGCCTCATCACCCAGCCGTCGCGAGAGGCGGCTGCAAAAGAGTGATGCGCTCCATGCGCGGACGTTTGGTACGCCGGCGCAAGGTCAGCGGATTAGTCGTCCGAGGTATATCGTGTCGACCAAGCGAAGATCTTGGAGATGCGGAAGCTCTTGTCCCGAACAGCCTAGGTCAGACGGCCGCCGAAAGCGTCACTCCGATCTGAAGCGAGAAGCTCTCGGTGGAGACCTGAACAATGGGATCGGGGACTTGAAATTCGAAGGCATCTACACGCCGGCGGTAACCCCGTTCGCAGCCGATGGTTCGATCGACCGTGACGCTTTTGCCGGTGTTCTTGAGCATCTGGTCACTGCTGGCGTGCACGGCATTATCGTGGGCGGATCCACCGGCGAATATTATGCCCAGACCACCGAGGAGCGGCGCGACCTTGCGGCCTTGGCGAAGGACATCATCAAGGGCCGCACCGCCCTGATCATCGGAACAGGCGCGACCCGGACCGAGGATTCGGTCGAATATGCGAAGCACGCCAAGGAGATCGGCGCCGATGCCCTGTTGGTGGCCTCGCCGCCCTACGCCTTGCCGACCGAGCGCGAGAACGCCGTCCATGCGCTGACGATCGACCGGGCCGCCAACTTGCCGATCATGCTCTACAACTATCCGGGCCGCACCGGCGTCCTGATGGGTGAGACCTTCTTGTCCCGCGTCGGCCGGTCCAAGAACTTCCAGGCCATCAAGGAGAGTTCCGGCGACATCAACCGCGTGCACCTCCTGGCGCGCGAGTTTCCGCACATCGAGATGTCCTGCGGCATGGACGACCAGGCCCTCGAATTCTTCGCCTGGGGCTCGAAGAGCTGGGTCTGCGGTGGCTCGAACTTCCTGCCAAAGGAGCATATCGCGCTCTACGAAGCCTGCGTGCTCGAGAAGGATTTCGACAAGGGCCGCGCCATCATGAAGGCGCTGCTGCCGCTCATGGCCGTGCTCGAGGGCGGCGGCAAGTTCGTGCAGTGTATTAAGCACGGCTGCGAGATCGCTGGGCTTGCGGTCGGGAACGTGCGGCCGCCGCTCAGGCCCATGAACAACGAGGAGAAGCGCAGCCTCGGCACGGTCGTGACGAACCTTAAGCGCACCGTCGCGCACATCACGTCGGGACAGCCCTCATGAGTGAGCTCCTCACCGCCGGCGAGTACCGCGCCATCGCCGAGACGATGTCGTTCGGCGCCAACGCCTTCATCGACGGCATTGCCCGCCCCGCGGCTTCGGGCGAAACCTTTGCCACCGTCAATCCCGCGACTGGCGTCGAACTCGCCCGCGTGGCGGCCTGCGGCAAGGCCGACGTCGACCATGCCGTGCAGAAGGCGCGCGACGCCTTCGAGGACGGTCGTTGGCGCCACCTCGCGCCGGCAGAACGGAAGCGCGTCCTCATCGCATTTGCCAAGCTCATTGAGCGCAACCGCCACGAACTCGCGGTTCTGGAAAGTCTCGACAGCGGCAAGCCGGTCGCGGAATGCCAGACCATCGACGTGCCCGAGACGATCAACACGATCCGCTGGCACGCCGAGCTGATCGATAAGATCTACGACCACACCGCGCCGGTCGGCGCGGCCGCGATGGCGCTGGTCGTGCGCGAGCCGATCGGTGTCGTCGGCTGCGTGCTGCCGTGGAATTTTCCGCTGCTGATGATGGCCTGGAAGATCGGCCCGGCACTCGCCGCCGGGTGCTCGGTGCTTGTCAAGCCGGCCGAAGAGACCTCTCTCACCGCGATCCGGCTGGCCGAGCTGGCGTTCGACGCCGGCGTGCCGGCCGGCGTGCTCAACGTCGTCACGGGTGCGGGGCCCGATGTCGGCGAGCCGATCGGCCTGCATCCCGGCATCGACATGGTCAGCTTCACGGGCTCGACCGCGACGGGAAAACGGTTCCTGCGTTATGCGGCGGATTCCAATATGAAGCGCGTCGTCCTCGAATGCGGCGGCAAGAATCCGGCTGTCGTGTTCGACGATGCCGAGGATCTCGACCTCGTGGCCGAGCAGGTGGTGCTCGGCGCCTTCTGGAACATGGGCGAGAATTGCTCTGCGACCTCGCGGCTCATCGTGCACGAGTCTGTGAAGGAGGATCTCCTCGGACGCATCAAGGCCTACATGCGCGACTGGCGGATGGGCGATCCGCTCGACCCGACGAACCGCGTCGGCGCCCTCGTGAGCCGCGAGCACTTCGCCAAGGTGAAGGGCTACATCGACCGCATCACAGCGGACAAGCTCGACCTGGTCGAGGGTGGCCAGACCCAAGCTGGCGTGTTCGTGGAGCCGACCGTTGTGGCCGGCGTCACGCGCGACAGCGTGCTGTTCCAAGACGAGGTGTTCGGCCCACTCCTGACAGTCACGACGTTCAAGGATGTTGCGGAAGCCATCCGCCTCGCCAACGACACGACCTACGGCCTCGCGGCCTCCGTCTACACCGGCAACCTCAAGAAGGCGCTGAAAGCCGCACGTGAGATCCGCGCCGGCACCGTGACGGTGAACTGCTTCGGCGAGGGCGACATCACCACGCCTTTCGGCGGCTTCAAGGAATCGGGTTTTGGCGGACGCGACAAGTCGGTTTTCGCGCACGACCAGTATACTGAGCTGAAGACCATCTGGATCGACACCTCTGATCGCTCCGTCGACGAGACGGTGCGGTGAACGAACGAGCCGTCCGACGTCTTCCGGTCGATACCGGACAGTCGGGCTGGCTCGCGCTGAGCGAGCGGCGGATGCCAGTCCGGACGCTCGATTGCGACCGGAGCGCGGACTGGCTGATCGTCGGGGCGGGTTTCGCGGGACTGTCGGCGGCGCGGCGGCTGACGCAGCTGCGACCCGGCGACACCATCGTGCTGCTCGAGGCGCGCGAGGTTGCCCAGGGACCGGCCGGGCGGAACTCCGGCTTCATGATCGATTTGCCGCATAACCTGACCTCCGGCGAGTATTCGCCGGGCGATGCGGCACAAGCCCGTCAGGAGATCGCCCACAACCGGCTGGCGATCGATTTCGCAGCAGCAGCAGCGGCTGAACTCGGCATGCCGGCCGAGACCTTCAATCCGTGCGGCAAGACCAATGCGGCCGCGACACCGCGAGGCGAAAAGCTCAATGCCGATTTTGCGCGCTCACTGACCCGCACTGGCGAGCCGTTCGAATTGCTCGATGCCCAGGCGATGCGGGAGCTCACGGGCACCACCTACTACTCCGGTGGTCTGCACACGCCGGGCGCCTGCATGATCCAGCCGGCGGACTACATCCTCACGCTCGCGGCCTCGCTCGGGCCGGCCGTCGACATCTTCGAGAATTCGCCCGTGACGGGCCTTCGCCGAGAGGGCAGCGTCTGGGCTGCGCGCACCCCGAAAGGCACCATGCGGGCCCCCAAAGCCATTCTCGCGGTCAACGGGCACATCGAGGATTTCGGCCATTTCGCCGGCCAGCTGATGCACGTCTTCACGTACGCTTCGATGACGCGCGCCGTCACGGCCGGCATGCCGGGATTCCGCGACACGGGCACGCCGGCCTGGGGATTGCTTCCCGCCGATCCGATGGGCGCCACCGTGCGCAAGATCAGTCGCAGCACTGAGGTGCGCATCGTGATCAGGACGCGCTTCACGTTCGATCCGGGCATCAAAGTGTCCGAGGGGCGCGTGGCCAAGATCGCGGCCGAGCAGCGACGATCTTTCGATGCGCGCTTTCCGCATCTCGAAGGCGTGCCGTTCGAATTCAGCTGGGCGGGGCGGCTTTGCCTCAGCCTCAACCACGTGCCGGCGTTCGGGGAACTCGAGGACGACCTCTTCTCTGCTTGCTGCGAGAACGGGCTCGGAACGGTGAAGAGCACCCTGGCGGGCGTGCTGGCGGCCGAACTCGCGACCGGCACGCGATCGCAGGCGCTGGACGAGGTGCAGGCGCAGCCGGCGCCCAAGCGCCTGCCGCCCGCGCCGCTCGCCTACGTGGGCATCAACTCGGTAATCCGATGGCAGGAATTGCGAGCCGGCCGTGAAGGTTAGCTCGGCTTCGCAGTGCGGAAACAGGGCAGCTCAGCCCGTTCCGAAAGGCACGCGGCAAGGGGTGTCGCCGCGACTGATGAGAACTTGGGCCACGCGTCGAAGCAGAAGGAAGGGTGCCTGAAATGAAACCATATGGACACATCGGAGAGAATGCCGGTCTTTCTTTTGATCGACGGCAAGTCCTCGTCGGAGCCGGAGCGGCGGGCCTGGGCTTGCGGGCGCTGGGATCGACCGCGCGTGCGGCCGACGCCCCTAAGAAAGGCGGCACACTGCGCCTCGGCATGGCGGGCGGGAGCGCGTCGGACAGCCTCGACCCGCGCACCTATTCTGACGCCATCCCGATCGCCATCGCCAACCAGATCTTCAACGCCTTCATCGACATCGATGAGCAGGGCAATGCGCAAGGCGAGCTGCTGGAAAGCTGGGAAACCAAGCCTGGCGCGGCGGAATGGGTGTTCAACGTTCGCAAGGGCATTGAATTCCACTCCGGCAAGAAGCTCGATGCGGACGACATCGTTTATTCGATCAATCTGCATCGAGGCGAGACGAAATCGGGCGGGAAGGATCTCATCAGCGCGATCACGGACGTCAAGAAGCTCAGCCCGACCCAGGTCGGCATCACGCTTTCGAGCGGCAACGTCGACCTGCCCTATGCGTTGAGCGACTATCACTTCTATGTGGTTCCGAACGGGTGGACTGACTGGTCCAAGCCCGACGGAACGGGTGCGTATCAGCTCGAGAGCTTCGAGCCCGGCGTTCGGACCCTGACGAAGAACACGGGTCGCTATTGGAAACCCAACAGCGCCTGGTTCGACTCAGTCGAACTGAGGTACATTCCGGATGAATCCGCCCGCAGTCAGGCGCTGCTTTCGGGCCAGATCGATGCGGCGAACCGTCTCGACCCCAAGACAGTGTCGTTCCTGCAGAAGTCGCCGAGGGTCAATGTCGTTCAGACCAAGGGCGCAGGAAATCGCCTCGCCTTCGTGGCCCATTGCGACACCGCTCCTTACGACAACATCGACGCCCGCAATGCGCTGAAATGGGGCATCGATCGGCAGAAGATCATCGACACCGTGTACAAGGGCTTCGCCACCGTAGGCTGTGATTCGACGATCGCGCCGTCAAACAAGTATTTCGCGCAGAACAACCCGGTTCATAGCTACGACCCCGACAAGGCGAAGTTCCTGTGGAAGAAGGCCGGCAGCCCGAGCTACGAACTGCAGGTCTCCGAAGGCGCCTTCCCCGGTGCGACAGACTCCGGTGTGCTGTTCCAGGAAGCGTTGAAGGCCGCTGGCATCGACATGAAGGTGACGCGCGTGTCCGGCGACGGATACTGGAGCAACGTGTGGTTGAAGGTGCCGTTCTGCGCGGTTCTCTGGTTCAGCCGTCCTTCCCTCGACACACAGCTCTCGCAGACCTTCCTCTCGACCGCCAACTGGAACGACACCAACTGGCGCAGCCCCGAATTCGACAAGATGCTGTTCGCTGCGCGCGTGGAATTGGACGAGGCCAAGCGCAAGGAGATCTACGCGCAAGCGCAGCACCTGATCGCCGAGGATGGCGGCATGGTCTGCTATGCGGTCGGCGACTATCTCGACGGCTATTCCAAGAAGCTGGTGGGGACGTTCCCCCATCCTCGCTATGAAATGTGCGACCAGAAGGTCGCCGAGAAGTGCTGGTTTGCCTGATCCATGACTTGGTGGCGGGAAGCTGAATCTTCCCGCCGCGAGCCCTGACTTAAGCTTCGCCTGACGGACAAGGGTCGATGCAGCACCGCAAACTGGGACGGGACGGACCCGATGTTTCGGCTCTCGGCCTCGGCTGCATGGGCCTGAGTTCCGCCTACGGGACAGCCTTGGCGTACAATGACGCGGTCCGATTCATCGGCGCGGCCTTCGACCGCGGCATGACCTTCTTTGACACTGCCGAGGCCTACGGGCCCTTCATCAACGAGGAGGTTGTCGGCGAAGGGATAGCGCCCTTCCGGGACGAGATCGTCGTAGCAACCAAGTTTGGATTCAAGGACGGGGCCGACTCGGGGGGCCTCGACAGCCGGCCGAACAACATCCGGGCGGTCGCGGAGGCATCGCTGCGCCGCTTGAAGACGGATCGCATCGACATTTTCTATCAACATCGGATCGATCCGGCCGTTGCGATCGAAGAGGTCGCAGGCGCGGTAGGAGACTTGGTGCGCGCCGGCAAGGTGCTGCATTTCGGACTGTCGGAGGCCGGCGCCTCGTCGATCCGCCGGGCCCATGCGGTTCATCCCGTCACGGCGCTGCAAAGCGAATATTCGCTCTGGCATCGCGAAGTCGAGGCGGAGATCCTGCCTCTGCTCGACGAACTCGGCATCGGATTCGTCCCTTTCAGCCCGCTGGGTCGGGGCTTCCTGACGGGAGCGATTTCAGCAGAAACACCCCTCGCCGACGGCGATTTCCGCCGAAGGCTGCCGCGCTTTTCCGAGGAAAATCGGAAAGCCAACGCGGAGCTGGTGAACGCAATCGGGCGGATTGCCGCCCTCAAGGGCGCGACATCGGCTCAGGTTGCCCTGGCCTGGTTGCTGGCCCAAAGATCATGGATCGTGCCGATCCCCGGCACCACGAAGCTTCATCGTCTCGACGAAAATCTGGGTGGCGCGACGCTGGTGCTCGAACCTGCCGATCTCCAGGCGATCGAGGCTGCGCTGGCCGCGATCGAGATTCACGGGGAGCGCTATCCGTCGCACCTTAGCCGCATGACTGGGCGGTAAGCACGCATTCAGTCTGCCGGCGTCGACACGAAGCAATTGAGGTCAGTCCTGCCATGATGTTCGCCGACAAGGTCTCTGTGGTCACCGGCGCGGGCGGTGGCATCGGCCGCGCCATCGCGAAACGGTTCGCCGACGAGGGCGCCACACTCATCCTCGCCGACTCCAATGCTCAGTCGCTATCAGACACCGCCGACGCGCTTCCGGCCGGCGCGAGATACTCGACCGTGAAAGGCAACCTTCGCGACAAGGCCTTTTGCCAATCCCTGGTCGATGGTGCCGTCGAACGCTACGGCCGCGTCGACATCCTGATCAACAACGCCGGCATTATCACCCGCGGTACCATCCTCGAGACGACCGACGACGACTGGGATCTGACGCTGGACGTCAACGTGTCGGCCGTCTTCTACACCTGCCGGGCGGCAATCCGGCACATGAAAGCGCAGAAATCCGGCGCCATCGTCAACGTCTCCTCCACCTGGGGAATCTATCCCGGCCCCGGACATCCGGCCTACATCACAAGCAAGGCTGCAGTCGCGACATTGACGAAGTGCCTCGGGCGCGACCACGCGCGGGACGGCATCAGAGTGAATGCCGTGTGCCCCAACGAGGTCAACACGCCGATGCTCCGCACCGGTTTTGCCAAGCGCGGCTTCGATCCCGACAAGGCCGTCGAGCAGTTGAACGAGACCGTTCCGCTCGGGCGCATCGCGGAACCCGAAGACATTGCGGACTGCATTGCCTTCCTGGCCTCCGATCAGGCGCGCTATGTTGCGGGAGCGACCCTGGAGATAAGCGGCGCCAAGCCCGTCTATTGAGGCGAGAAGGCGCGGCCGCGATGTGCTGAAATCATGAGGATCGTTCGATGAGCATTGCGGCAAGGATCGGCATCATCGGCGGCAACGGCTGGCTCGGAAACGCGCTCGCCTCGTCCGCGGTGGCGAAGGGGCTGATCGATCCGGCCCGCCTGATCCTGTCGAGCCGTTCGGACAATCGAGGCGCCATCCCAATCCCCGGCGCGACCTGGACGAAGGACAACGCCGAACTGGCCCGCCAATCGGACGTGGTGCTCCTCTCGGTGCGGCCGGAGCAATATCCGGACGTGGAGATCGACGCGTCCGGAAAGCTCGTAGTCTCGCTGATGGCGGCCGTGCCGGCCCGGGTGATTGCCGAGCGGACCGGCGCCGAACGGATTGTGCGCTCGATGCCGAACGCGGCGCTGTCCATCGGCAAATCCTTCACGCCCTGGTTTGCGACCGCGACCGTCACGCCGGGCGACAAGCGCCTGGTGCAGGCGCTGTTCGAATCCTGCGGTGACGCCGACGAGGTGGCGGAGGAAGGCCACATCGATTACTGCGCGGGCCTGTGCGGATCGGGGGCGGCCTTCCCGGGCCTCCTGGCCCAGGCAATGATCGAGCAGGCCGTGACCCGTGGCTTGCCGCTGTCCTTCGCGCGCCGGGCCGCCAAAGGCGTCCTGGTAAATGCCAGCCAACTGCTTGCCGAGCATGACGACCCAACTCCGGTCGTGCAGGCGATGATCGACTACCGCGGCACGACGGCTGCCGCGCTTCAGACGATGATCGACCACGGCTTCAAGACGGCGGTTGGGATGGGGCTCGACGCAGCGGCAGCAAAGGCCGCCGCGATGGCGGCACGGTGAAGGCACTGTCCAGATGACGTCGCGCGCGCCTGCTCTCCAGGCGTTCCTGTCGAGCGTGCATGACGCGATCGCCTCCTCCCATCTCGACCGGTTGGGATTGGAGGCCATCGGCAGGATCTATGCGGCCCTGGACACGCCCGGTTCTCCGGGTTCGGGAAAGGCCCGGCGCCTTGCCGTGGTTGACGGTTCGCTTCCGGCCGCCCTCGACGCGGCACGACGGCATTCCGGCACGACGGCACGGATTGCCGACGCCTTTCAGGCCGTTGAGCCCTCCCTTTATTGGGCGCCACGCAGTGCAAGTGGACCGCATGCCAGCGTCAACTGGCCCGAGGGTCATGCCAATGCGATGATCGTCGGTCCGGGCGGGGTCGAGAACCGCGACGACTTGCAGATCGGGGTATCGCTCATGGCGCCTCACGTCCGCTATCCCGACCACAATCACGGGCCGGAGGAAGTCTACCTCGTCCTCTCGCCGGGACGGTTCCGGCACGGTGAGTCCGGCTGGTTCGAACCGGGCCTCGGCGGAACCCTCTACAACGCGCCGAACATCCGGCACGCGATGAAGTCCGACGCGGCTCCTCTGTTCGCCGTCTGGCTCCTCTGGTCGGACCGGCCTGCGTCGTGCCCATGACGGTTTCGTTCGGGCCTGACTTGGCCAAAGATGGACTCGCCTGACGTTGCGTCACTATCGACTGCCCTCCCTGCACGCTTTAGCGACCTTCGAGGCTTCGGCGCGGCATCGGAGCTTCAAGCGGTCGGCCGACGAACTGAATGTGACCGCGGGTGCGGTGAGCCGGCAGATCAAGACGCTCGAGCAGGACCTCGGGGCGGCTCTGTTCAATCGAGCACAATCGGGTCTCGTACTCACCGCTCAGGGAGAGCTTCTCCGCGGCGTCCTCTCCGACGCCTTCGTTCGGATTGGCGAGACGGTCGGCCAGATCCGCCGCGGTCAGCAGCCGCAGGTCACGGTGGCCTCCACCCACGCGTTCGCCAAGTGTTGGCTCATGCCGCGTATGATGAAATTCTGGCAAGGTCATCCGGAGGTCTGCGTCAACCACCTCATTTCCGATGACGGGAGGGATTATCGGCGTGCCGAAGTGGACCTGCGCATCCGCTATGGCTTCGGGTCTTGGCTGGGCGAAACAGCCGTCAAGCTCTTCGACGATCTCCTCTACCCTGTCGCAGCCCCGAGCTTCGTCAGGCGCCACGGGTCGGCCGCGCCGGCCGACCTTCCCAAACTGCCGTTGCTCCATGTCGATTGGGTCGACCCAGACTGGACCAGCTGGGACGAACTCCTCCGTCGCGGCCATGTCGCCCATTCCGGGCTGACGGGACGCCGGTTCAGCAATTTCGACGTCGCGCTGCAGGCCTGCCAGGACGGCCAGGGAGTTGCCGTGGGCTGGCACCGAATGGTCGACGGTCTCGTCGCGAGCGGCAAGCTCGTCCGCTTCACATCTTTGACCGTACCCGCCCCTGGCGGCTATTACCTGACCTGGAACGCCGGCCTGACCCTTAAAGGCCAAGCGGCAGAATTCCGCGATTGGCTTGTCGCCGAAGCCGCGAGCACCGCGCCGGCGGCATGAGTTTGATGCTGGTCGACGCCGAATTTTTTTCGATCCGGTTTTTCACGCCTCCACAGTAGCTTGGGTCAAGTCCCGTTTCGTCTTGAGCTCGAGCTGTCGAAGTTGGAAAGCGGCCGGTGCGGTCTTTGCGGGCTTCGACTCGGCTGCTCCGCAACCGGCTCGGTTCAATGAGGATGGAAGAGAGCAGAGGAGCCGAACCGATGCTGGGCGAAACCGACGTCCTGGCGATGGCGAGAAGCCGCCGCGCCAACCACTCACTTCCTCGCCCGTTCTACGTGGATCCCGGCGTATTCCAATTCGACATGGACCGGATCTGGACGAAGGAATGGCTCTTCGCGATCCCGGCGTGCGAGATTCCCAAGCGCGGCAATTACGTGGTCCATAACATCGGCGACTACTCCGCAGTGATCGTTCGCGGCGAGGACAGCATCATCCGCGCCTTCCACAACAGTTGCCGGCACCGTGGCTCGGTGGTGTGCAACAAGGCGAAAGGGTCTCGCCCGAAGCTCGTCTGCCCCTACCACCAGTGGACCTACAATCTCGATGGCTCGCTCGCCTCGGCGCGCGACATGGGACCGGACTTCGACCCGCAGCAGCATGGCCTGCGGTCCATCCATTGCCGCGAGGTGGCCGGCCTCGTCTACATCTGCCTGGCCGAGACCGCGCCGCCGTTCGAGGACTTCGCGGCCGGGGCGGCGCGCTACCTCGCGCCCCATGATCTCGCGAATTCCAAGATCGCCTTCGAGAGCACGATCGTCGAGAAGGGGAACTGGAAGCTGGTCTGGGAAAATAATCGCGAGTGCTACCATTGCGCCGGCAATCACCCGGCGCTGTGCCGGACTTTTCCCGAGGATGCCCGGCTGATCGGCAACAGCGCCGGCGGCCTGGCGAGCGAACTCGACAAGCACGTGGCCCGCTGCGAGGCCGTCGGCGCACCTTCGGCTTACGAGATCGCTGAGGACGGCGTCTGGCGCTTCGTGCGCACGCCGCTGCTCGAAGGGGCCGAGAGTTACACGATGGACGGCAAGGCGGCCGTCGCGAAGCCGAACTCCAGCATCCCGTTCAAGGATTCAGGGTCGCTGCTCAAGTTCCTCTACCCCGGCACCTGGAACCATTTCCTGTCCGACCACGCGATCGTGTTCCGGGTGACGCCGATCAGCGCCATGGAGACGGAGGTGACGACCAAGTGGCTCGTCCACCGGGATGCGGTGGAGGGCCAGGACTACGATCTGCGGCGGCTGACCGAGGTCTGGATCGCCACCAATGCCGAAGACCAGAAAGTGGTCGAGGACAACCAGCGGGGCATCCTCTCGCCCGGTTACCGGCCGGGGCCATACTCGCTTGAGCACGAGGCCGGCGTCATTCAATTCGTCGACTGGTATGCCGACGCGCTGACCCGCAGCACGCCGGTTCAGCACCAGCTTGTCGCTGCGGAGTAGCTCGGCAGCGCACACCGTTCGAGCCGCGTCTTCCCTTCTCCCGCGAGGGAAGAAGGGTTTGCCCCACCCGCTCGCCAAGCTGTCGCAGCGGAATTCACGATCTGCGAAGTCCGAACGACCTCAACCAATACGGCTCCGACCATGAAGATCGCCAAGATCCAGATCTACCAGCACGACCTTCCGGTGAAGGACGGTCCCTATCGGATTGCGAGTTCGGTGGTCTCGGCCCTCGATACGACGCTCGTGAAGATCGTCGCCGACAACGGCCTCGTCGGCTGGGGCGAGACCTGCCCCGTCGGGCCGACCTATGCCGAGGCCCATGCCAAGGGCGCCCGGGCGGCGTTGTTTGAAATGGCGCCGGGGCTGATCGGGGCCGAGATCCTGCCGCTGCCGATCCACCGCCGCATGGATGACCTGCTCGCCGGCCACAACTACGTGAAAGCCGCCGTCGACATCGCCTGCTACGACCTGCTCGGCAAGCATCTGACGGTGAGTGTCTCGGACCTCCTCGGGGGCGCTCTGACGGACCGGGTCCCCTCCTATTATTCGATCGGCGTGGCCGAGCCGGACGAGGCAGGCCGTATCGCGGCCGAGAAATGCGCCGAAGGCTATCCCCGGCTGCAGGTGAAGGTCGGCGCCCGCCCGGTCGAGATCGACATCGCGGCGATCCGCAAGGCCTGGGAAGCGATCCGCGGCAGCGGCATGCGCCTCGCCGTCGATGCCAACCGCAACTGGACCACGCGCGATGCGCTGCGCGCCAGTCGCGAATGCCCCGACATTCCCTTCGTCCTGGAGCAGCCCTGCAACACCATCGACGACCTGCGCAAGATCAGGCCGCAGGTCCAGCACGGCATCTATATGGACGAGAACGGCGTCAGCCTCGCCACCGCGGTGACTGCCGCCGGCTCGGGCCTCGTCGACGGCTTCGGCATGAAGGTCACGCGCATCGGCGGGCTGCAGCCGATGACCGGCTTCCGCGACGTCTGTGACGCGCTGAACCTGCCGCACACCTGCGACGATGCCTGGGGCGGCGATGTCATCGCTGCCGCTTGCACCCACATTGGCGCGACAGTCCGGCCCTCGCTGAACGAAGGCGTCTGGCTCGCCGCCCCTTATATCGAGGGCAACTACGATGCGCGGAACGGCGTGAAGATCGTCGACGGTCACATCGCGCGTCCGACGGGACCCGGTCTCGGCGTCGTGCCGGACGAAGCCGCCTTCGGCGATCCCGTCGCGGCCTTCTAACGAACGAGAGCAGGCCGCGCGCTTCCTTCGCGACACCGACCGCAAAGGGCCCGGCCGGTGCCGCCTCCCTTCGGCCCGCTTGCGGGGCGAAGGGGGAATGCCCGGCATCCAGCCCAGAGCAACCAGTTCAAGGGATGCGCTTGATCGAAGCGCTCGTCGTTGGGAGTAGCGTCATGAAGCGCTTCGACAACAAGGTCGCCCTCGTCACCGGCGGGCGAAGCGGCATCGGCCTCGCCATCGCCGAACGGCTGCAGGACGAAGGCGCGCGCGTCTTCACCGCACAGCGACTTCCGGCTGAGGGGTTCGAGACGGTCGAGGCCGATCTGGCCGAGGCTGAAGCCCCGCAGCGCGTCGTCGACGCGGTGACGTCACGGGCCGGACGGCTCGACGTTCTGGTCAACAACGCCGGCGTGATGCAGGAGGCCGCGGTCGAGGCCATGAGCCTCGCGGCCTGGGAGCGCACGATGCGCGTGAACCTCACCGCGCCGTTCCTGCTCATCAAGGCCGCGCTGCCGCATCTCCGCGCAACCCGCGGCAGCATCGTCAACGTGGGCTCCATCGAAGGGCTCGGCTCGAACCCCCGGCACGCTGCTTATTGTGCCTCGAAGGCCGGGTTGCACGGCCTGACCCGGGCCGTCGCGGTCGACCATGGTTTCGAGGGCATCCGCTGCAACGCCGTCGCGCCGGGCTGGATCGACACCGATCTGAACATCGATTTCATCGACAGCATGCCGGACCCGGTCGCCTTCCGCCGCGAGATCGGCCGCATCCATCCGGTCGGCCGCACCGGCGCGCCGGCAGAAGTCGCAGCCCTGGTCGCCTTCCTGGCGGCGGGGGAGAGCAGCTTCGTCACCGGCCAGATCTACACGGTCGACGGCGGCCGCACCGCCAAGCTCAGCCTCCCTTGAACGCGCCGAGACGAGGCTGCGCTTTCCAACGCGGCGGGAAGCGGCACAATGCGTCGCCATGACCTCGCTGCGTAAACTCCTCCCCTCAGGCAACGCCCTCTTCGTCTTCGAAGCGGCCGCGCGGGAGCGGAGTTTTACTCGGGCCGCTGCGGAATTGAACGTGACGCAGCCGGCCGTCAGCCGGATGCTGGGGCGCCTGGAACGCCATCTCGGGACGCGCCTGTTCCAGCGCGGCGGCGAGGGCGTGTCGCTGACCGACGACGGCCTGCTGCTGTTCCGCGGCGTCACTGACGGGTTCCGCAGCATCGAGGGCGCGCTGGACGAATTGCGGCGCCGTACGACGGGCCTCGAGACCGTGACGCTCTCGGTCTCCTCGGCCTTCGCCACGCATTGGCTGATGCCGCGGATCGGCGCGCTGCAAAAGGCCTGTCCGGAGGTCGACCTGCGCTTCCAGCTCATTCCGGGACCGTTGAAAGGGCCGCTCGACACGGTCGATTTCGGCATGCGCTACCTCGCGCCGGACGACACCGGCTTCGACATGACCTTCTTCGTCAACGAGGTCGTGGTCCCCGTCTGCAGCCCCGCCTATCTCGACCGGCGGGAAGCCACGGGCGAGGCGACCTTCATCCACCTCGACGGCGCTCCCACCGATTGGATCGTGCGGCTGCATGCCGGCGGGGCCGACGCCCCCCACGACCTGCTGCATTTCGCCGATTACGCCGTGGTGCTGCAGGCCGCCCTGCTCGGCCAGGGCATCGCCCTCGGCTGGATCAACGTCGTCTCCCACGCGCTGAAGACCGGCGCCCTGGTGCCGGCCGGCGATGTGGTGCGGCTGGAGCGGCGGTGCTGCTTGGCTTCGGTCAGGGGCAGGCCGCTGCAGGAGGCTGCGGGGGCGGTGCGGGATTGGCTGGTGAGGGAGATGCGAGGGGATTTGGATGCGGTGGAGGGGCTACATCCTGAGTTGGGGATCAAGCAGGCGAGTTTGGAGGCGGTGGTGGACGTGGTCTGACGCTGGAACCAATCGCAATGTCGATCTGCGACCCATTGCGGACGCCCGTTCCCGCCGTGTGGTAGCATCCGGCATGAACGCTTTCTCAGACCGTGACGCCGTCGCGCGTTACGCGGACAACCCGCCGCGCATGGTGCCCGGCTACGTCGACCTGCAACGCATGGCGATGCTGCTCCTGGCGGAGCGTGCCCCAGACGATGCTCAGGTCCTCGTTCTCGGCGCGGGCGGTGGCCTCGAACTCAAGGTGTTCGCGGAGGGCCAACCCAGATGGTCGTTCGTCGGTGTCGATCCGTCCGCCGCGATGCTCGACCTCGCGCGTCAGACCCTCGGCGGCCTCGCAGATCGGGCTCGCCTGCACGAAGGACTGATCGACAGCGCCCCGGGGGGACCGTTCGACGGGGCGGTCTGCATCCTCACGCTCCACTTCATCGAGCATGCGGAGCGGGCGCGTACCCTTCGGGAGGTCCGGCGTCGGCTGAAGCCCGGCGCGCCCTTTGTGGTCGCGCACTTCAGCATCCCGTCGGATAAGCGCGATCTCTGGCTCTCGCGCTACGCGGCCTTCGCGACCGCCTCCGGCATCGACCGCGCGCTAGCAGAGAGCGCCAAGACCGGGATTGGAGAGCGCCTGCCAATACTTTCGCCCGAGGAGGACGAGGCTTTGCTGCGGGAGGCCGGGTTCACTGGGGTCAGCCTGTTCTACGCGGGGTTCGCGTTCCGCGGCTGGGTCGCCTGGGCCTGACGGCAATGTCTGCAAGCCACCCATTGCTGCCCCGCCGCTGCGAATCCCTAGTACGAATCCGAGATCACTCGCTCGCGATGCAGAAATATAACCTGAGGTTATCCCGCCCCGGCCTTTTTTGATCCTTGCTTGGCTGCGACGCGGCGACCATCATCGTGCGAACAGGCGGGCAGCTTCGAGACCAGCTGGTTCTCGCGCATTGCCCCGCTGACAAGACCGTCGAGAGGCCCGCCTGGCCCCCACGCCCCGCCCCTACCCCGGACCCAACCTCATGTCCCTCCGAGACTTCAAGCTCCTCACCTTCGACGTCGTGGGAACGCTGATCGACTTCGAAAAAGGCGTGATGGATTACCTGCGCCGCGCCTCGGGCAAGACGCCGGCCGAGCTCAGCGATGCGGCGATCTTCAAGGTCTATCTGGTCGGGCGCGAGAGGAACTACCTGCGCTCCAGCCAGGTGTTCCGCGACGTCTACCGTCACATCGCGGCCGAGCTCGGCTTCCCGAACGACGACGCCCATGCGGAGGGGTTTCAGACCGCGGTGCTGCAGTGGCCGGCCTTTCCGGATTCGGCCGAGGCGCTGCGGCGGCTGCGGCGCCATTACCGGCTCGTCGCCATGACCAACGCCGACCGGGTGGCGCTCTCCTGCTACGCCCACACGCTGGGCGACCCCTTCGACGACACGGTGTGTTTCGACGACACGGGCGTGGCCAAGCCCGACCCGACCTTCTTCGCCTACAACCGCGGCCGCCAGTCGGCGCACGGCTTCAAGCAGCGCGACATCCTGCATGTGGCGCAGAGCCAGTACCATGACATCGGCATCGCCCGGCAGCTCGGCTACACAGTCTGCTGGATCGAGCGGCGGCAGGGCCAGGAGGGCTGGGGCGGCACGCCCGAACCGGAGGTCGTGACGGAGCCCGACTACCATTTCGCGACCCTCGCCCAGTTGGCCGATGCGGTCGACGCGGCCTTCGACACGCCGAACCGCGGCGCCTGATGCCGCAGGCGCTGCGGCCCGAACCGCCGATCCGCTCGCTCTGGTCCGCCACCGCGGTACCGGCCAAAACCTTCGCGCCGCTCGCAGGCGAGGTGCAGGCGGATGTGGTGATCGTGGGCGGCGGCTACACGGGGCTGTCGGCCGCGCTGCATCTGGCGGCCGACGGGCGCCAGCCGATCGTGCTGGACGCGAATGCGCTCGGCTGGGGGGCGAGCGGCCGCAACGGCGGCGTGGTGTCGGCCAAGTTCCGCCTGTCCTTCGCGGATGCGGCGGCCGCGCATGGGATGGATGTGGCGCGACGCATGTATGCGATCGCGCACGAAGCCGTCGATCTCCTGGAGGAGCTTGTCGACCGTCATGGCATCACGGCGGCGAACTACCGGCGCGTCGGCCAGGTGAAGGGCGCCCACAATGCCGTCTCGCTCGCCGCGACGCTCGCCGAGACGGCATGGATGCGGGCCGACATGGGCGACCGGGCCGTGACAGTTCTGTCGCGGGCGGAGGTGACCGCGGAAACCGGTTCGGACGGATTCGTGGGCGGCGTGCGCTCGCCCCACGCGGGCGCCATCCATCCGCTGAACTATCTGCGCGGGCTCGTGGCGGCGGCCGATGCGGCCGGCATCCGCCTGCACGAGGGCACGCCGGCCCTCCGCATTCGGCACGAAGGCGAGGGTGTCCTGGTCGAGACGCCCAGCGGCCTGGTGCGGGCGAAAACCGCGATCCTGGCCTCCAACGGCTATTCGGACCGCACAGTCGCAAGCGAGCCTTTGCGCAAGAAAATCATCCCGTTCCGCAGCGCCATGATCGCCACCGCGCCCCTGAGCGGCAATCTCGCGGGGGCCGTGATGCCGACGCGGCGCGTCTACGTCGAGACCCGACGCATGATGCGCTGGTTCCGCATGGTCGACGACCGGGTGATTTTTGGCGGCCGCGGCGCCTTCGGCAAGGCGGATTCGGAAAGCGCCTTTCGCGTCCTGCACGCCGCCATGGTGCGCACCTTCCCGGCGCTGGCCGACGTGGCCGTGGAGCATCGCTGGTCGGGCCTCGTGGCCATGACCCTCGACGGCTTGCCGCATATCGGCCGGATCGACGATCGGGTGCTGTTTGCGGCCGGCTACAACGGATCGGGCGTCGCCATGGCGACCCTGCTGGGCAAATATCTCGCGGCGCTCGTGCGGGGCGACCGCCTCGACCTCGCCCTTCTCGACGCGTCGCGCTTCCGCACCGTGCCGTTCTATCCGCTGCGCGAGGCCGGCGTCCGGCTGGTGGCAGGCTGGTACCAGCTCATGGACACGCTCGGGCGGTGACGGCGACGCGCGGGCGATGATCGATTATCTGATCCTCGGCGGCGGTTCGGCGGGTTGCGTGCTTGCGGCACGGCTGTCGGAAGACCCGCGCCTCACCGTCACCCTTGTCGAGGCCGGGCGCGACATCACGCTGGAGACCATGCCGCCCGCGGTTCGCAGCCGTTATCCCGGTCGCGCCTATCTCGACACGGCCAACATCTGGGCTGCGCTGCGCGCCACCATGGGAACGCCGCCCGGCAACCGCGACGAGCGCGCCGACCGGCGCTACGAACAGGCGCGCCTGCTCGGCGGCGGCTCCGCCATCAATGCGCTGCTGGCCAACCGCGGTGCGCCGAACGACTACGACGAATGGGAGGCGCGGGGCGCGGCGGGGTGGTCCTGGGAGGCCTGCCTCCCGTATTTCCTGAAGCTCGAGCGCGATTGCGACTTCGCCGGTCCGCTGCACGGCCGGGACGGCCCGCTGCCGATCCGCCGCGTCAGACCGCGACCGCATGTCGCCCTTCGTGACGCGCGTGACCGAGACGCTCGCCACCATGGGCCACCCGCGCCGCGCCGACCAGAATGGGCCGTGGGAGCCCGGCGTCTTCGCGGCCGCGGCGGTGATCAGCGAGGCGGGCGAGCGGGTGCCGACCTCGGTGGGCTATCTCACGCCCGAGGTGCGGCGCCGGTCCAACCTGCGCGTCATGACCGGCTGGCTGGCCGAGCGGGTCGTCTTCGAGGGCCGGCGCGCCATCGGCGCCGTACTGCGGCCCGCCGGCCGCGGAGAAGGCGGGGAAATCATCGCGGCCGCCAACATTGTCGTCTCGTCCGGCGCCATCCACACTCCGGCCGTGCTGATGCGCTCGGGCGTCGGCCCGGGGGCCGACCTCGCGGCCTTGTCGATCCCCGTCGTGGCGGACCGGCGCGGCGTCGGCCGCAACCTGATGGAACATCCCTCGATCGCGGTCTCGGCCTACCTGCGTCCGAAGGGCCGCGTGCGCGACCCCGACGAGCACCACGAACAGGCGATCCTGCGCTTTTCCTCCGGGCTCGACGGCACGCCGGTCGGCGACATGCACGGCGCGAATTCTGTCGCGCTCAGGCTGGCACGCCATCGGCCTTCGCCTCGGCAGCCTGTTCTTCTGGGTCAACAAATCCTATTCGACCGGCGAAGTGCGCCTCGCCTCGGCCGATGCCCGCATCGAGCCAGTGGTCGATTTCCGCATGCTGTCGGACTGGCGCGACCTCGAGCGGCTGAAGGGCGCGCTGCGCCTCGGCGCTGCCGTCCTGACCCACCCGATGATGACCGGCATGACGGATGCGGCCTTCCCGGCGAGCTACACGCCGCGCGTCGCCGCCATTGCGCGCCCGGGCTTCGCCTTGGCGCTTCAGCGGGGAACCCTGGCCGGGCTCCTCGACATCGCCGGCCCGGCACGCCGGCTGCTGATCGACGTCGCGGTCACGGGCGGCATCCGCCTCGCCGATCTCCTGGCCGACGACGCAGCCTTGACGCGCTATGTCGCAACCAATGTCGGCGGCACTTGGCACCCCACCTGCTCCTGCCGCATGGGCGGGGCCGCCGACCCTCTGGCGGTGACGGACGGGGCGGGGCGGGTCTATGGCACCGAAAACTTGCGCGTCTGCGATGCGTCCTTGATGCCCTCGATCCCCTGCGCCAACACCAACGTGCCGACCGTCATGATCGCAGAAAAGATCGCCGCCACAATCCGGGACGAGGTGAGGTCTGAGGGCTGAGGAAAGCCCCCCGCAGGGGCCCGCGGCCGAATAGCTGATCGCGTCGGTTCCCGCCGGTGATCACGGCCTTCTGTCGTCACGCAAACCGGTTCAGCCGCTGATACTGAGGATTGAGCCTTGATAGCACGGGCAGGACCGCAGCGCCCTGAGCGACCGCATCGCGTCCGAGTTCAGCCTCGATGAACCGGGGTATGTCTCGCTCAGCCCGGCCGATCGATGGATAGAGCGGCTCAAGACGCGCCATGAAAGCCGCGATCAACCATTTCGGTGCGTTGCCGCCGAGCATGATGGTTTCGGGATCGAAGAGGTTTTCCATCGTGTTGAGGCCGATGCGCAGGGGCTCGACTCCGGCGTCGATCCAGGCGGCGACAGCGGGATGATTGGCATCGAAACGGCTCTCGAAGGCCGCCAGCGATCCGACCTCAACGCCCTGCGCCGCAAGTGAGCGCATGGCGGAATCGACGGACACGTAGGTTTCGAGGCATCCCTGCTTGCCACAGACGCAAGCGTGCCCTCCGGGCACGACCGTGATGTGTCCCAACTCTCCCGCATTGCCGCTCGCCCCGCCGAAGGCGGCACTGTTGATCATGATGCCGCTCCCCGTTCCCACGCCGAGGTAGACGTAGACAAAGTTCGTCAGACGACGGGCGACCTCGCCGAACCGCCACTCGGCGGTGACGGCACATTGGCCGTCGTTGGCCAGGGCGACGGGAAGCCCCGTGGCCTGCCGAAGCAAGTCGCGCAGGACGATGCCATCCCACCCTGGAAGCCGTGGCGGGCTCAGGCCCGCGACCGCGAACGGCCCAGGGGTCGCCAAACCGATCCCCAATAGACGATCACGGTTCACTTTGGCCGAAGCCACAGGCTTGATCCGCAACCCCTTTCAAAATCGGCGCGGCACCTCGCGGTTCAAGGTCCCCGAGAGACTGCTGCTCGCGATAGAGCAGCTTTCCGTCGAGGTTCATGACCACGGTGGTCAGTTCGCCATAGTCGACGTGGAAGCCGAGCGTGAAGGCTCCGTCCGGGTTGATGGCCAGGGGCGTCGGGGGTTTGCCGACGCCACGACCCGAAGGTTTCTGTTCGCGGACGAAGCGCATGGCGAGAAGCTCATCTGCGAGATCGGACGCGGCCTGCTTGGAGAGCCCCGTTGCTTCCGCGATGCCCGAGCGGGAGATCGGGCCCTCGATGCGAACGGTCTCGAACACAACCCAGAGGTTGATGAGCTTGGCTTTGACGATGTTCGTGGCGCTCAGCATGGTCAGAACGTAAGCATCCGTATTAATAAGTCAGTATGACGGAATAATCGTTGACAAGCTCTCCGGCATTTTGTCACCTTCGGTCCAAAGCTCGATTGGGGCTCGGGAGTTTTCAGACATGTCGCTTCCAATAACACGCAGGAACATCCTGCGCGCGACCGCCTGCGCGGGTGTCGCAACGGCGATGCCGCGGTTTGTGTCAGGACCGGCAAGGGCCGACACCGCGACACTGAACGTGTTCGCGCCCCTGCCGCCAGATCCGTCCCCGCCAGGCGCTGCCAAATTCGCCGAGGACGCCTTCGCCAAGTGGAAGACGGCCACCGACGCCGGGGTGAATTACGAGCTGCTGGCCTGGCCCCAGTTGCACGACCGGATGGCCACTGCCTTCGCGTCCGGCGCGGCGCCCTGGGACATCGCTATATGTGCGGCTGGGTCCCAGAGTTCCAGAAATCCCTCTTGCCCTACGCCGACGACCTTCCGAAGGCGCTCGTCGACGACATGCCGCCGTCGAGCTTTTCCACCGTCACGATCGACGGCAAGCGGTACGGGGCCGTCTTCACGCTGTCGCTCCTGACGCTCTTCTACAACAAGGAGCATCTCGATCTCGCCGGCATGAAGGCCCCGCCGAAGGACTGGGACGAACTCAAGCGCTACGCCAAGGAACTGACGCGCGACGGCCGCTACGGCTTCGTGCTCAATTACGGCGACCCGGCCGGCATCGGCGGCACCGCCAGCTACTGGATGACGTTCCTGCAACAGGCCGGCGGAAAGATGTACGGCGCAGACGGCATGCCGGTCTTCAACAACGCCGCGGGCGTCGACGCCCTTCAGATCATGGTGGACCTGATGCCCTTCACCGATCCCGGCTCGATCTCCTATGCGGGCATCAACGATGCCACCAACGTGCTGCTGGCCGGCCGCGCCTCGATGATGATGAACTGGCCCTACATGTGGAACGCCGGCCAGGATCCGAAGCAGTCGCAGATCATCGGCAAGCTCGCGAGCGCCATCCTGCCGGCCGGCCCCGCCGGCTCCGCTTCGATCGACGGCACGGATGCCTGGACCGTGATGAAGTCGAGCAAGAACCCCGAGAAGGCCAAGAAGCTGATCGAGTTCTATCTCGATGCCGAGGTGCAGAAGCGACAGGTGCTCGACACGGGGTGGCTTCCGATCCGCCTCTCGGTCCTGGCCGATCCGGAGGTGCAGGCCAAGGCGCCCAACGCCGCGGTGGTGCTGGAGCAGGCGAAGCATCCGTACGACAGCTTCGTCACTCCGGACTACAATCAGGTCACGGTCGCGGTTGGGACCGAGGTTCAGAAGGCGCTGCAGGGCCAGAAGAGCGCCAAGCAGGCCATCGCGGACGCGCACGATCAGGTGGTGGCCATCGTGAAGCGCCGCGGCTGATCGCTCGGGTTCGAAGCCGAACGAGACCCGCGTGTCCGCTCACGTCCGACCTTCGAGCAGCGCCGGCGCACCGTCGGCCTGCTGTTCGTGGCTCCGGCTCTGGTCGTCCTGGCCGTGGTCCTTGGCTACCCGATCGCCGATTCGATCGCGCTGGCGCTGCAGCACGTTCGGTTGAGCGGCGGAGCGCTCGAGAAAACCTGGGTCGGCCTCGCCAATTTCAGGCGTCTGCTCTCGGACGACACCTTCCTCCGGGCTGCGAGCCAACACGGCCTATTTCTCGGTGATGGAAGTGGTGCTGGTCACCGGCATCAGCCTAGGCGTGGCGATCCTGCTCAACCACCCCATGGGCCGCTCAGGCCTTTTTCGTATTCTGCTCGTCATACCCTGGGCCATCGCGCCGGTGGCCAATGCCGTGCTGTGGAAGTGGATCCTCAACGCCAATTACGGGGTCCTCAATGGCCTGCTGAAGTCGCTTGGCATCATCTCCTCTTACCATGTCTGGCTCGGCACGCCCTGGTCGGCGCTGAACTTCCTGCTGCTCGTCGACGTCTGGAAATCCGTGCCATTCATCGCGCTGCTGATGCTGGCGGGATTGCAGCGGGTGCCCTCGTCCCTCTACCGCGCCGCCTACATGGACGGCGCCGGGCCCTGCAAAGCTTCGTTCACATCACCTTGCCGACGATCCGCAGCGTCATCGCCATCGCGGTCGTGCTGCAGACGATCTGGTCGCTGCGCGTGTTCGACATCGTTTTCGTGCTGACGCGGGGCGGGCCGGCCGACGCGCACCGCCCTGATGAACTTCCTGGCCTATCGGGTGACGTTCAACTTCCTCGATCTCGGTTACGGCGCGGCCATCGCAAACGTCATATTCGCGATCACGCTCCTGCTCGCCGGGCTCTACGTCTGGCTCCTGTGGCCGCGCCAGCCTGCGGGGCAGCGGTGAGCTTCGCCCGGCGACAGCGGCGGCGGCCCGTTGACGGCGCCGGTGTGGTCGCTCGGCCTTGCTCGTCTTCGTCGTGTGGTCGGCGGCGCCCGATCGTCTGGCTGATCCTGTCGAGCGTCCTCGAACAGCGGAACCTCATCGCCCAGCCGCCGAACCTCGCCCTTTCGGGCTTCACGATCGACAATTTCGTGACGGTGCTCGGGTCGGCGGCGATGCTGGGCCGCGGCATCATCAATTCGGCCATCGTGGCCCTCTTCTCGACAAGCGTGGCGCTGGCCCTCGGTGCGCCGGCGGCCTACGCGCTCGCCCGGCTGCCGGTGCCGCGCGCCAATGCGATCTCGTTCCTGATCCTGGCGACTCAGATGTTGCCCGGGATCGCCATCGCGATCCCGCTCTTCATCGTGATCAGCCGCCTCGGCCTGATCGACTCGGTTTTCTCGCTCGGCTTCGTCTATCTGTCGTTCAACCTGCCCGTCGTCGTCTGGATTCTGCGCGGGTTCTTCATGGCCATCCCTGTCGGGATCGAGAAGGCGGCCGCGATCGACGGCGCCGGCGTGTTCGCCACCTTCTGGCACATCATCCTGCCGATCTCGATTCCGCCGCTCAGCGCCGCCGCGGTCTTCGCCTTCGTCGAAGCCTGGAACGAGTTCTTCTTCGCTCTGATCCTGACGCGGCAATCGGCGCAGACCGTGCCGCTGGTGATCTCTCAGTTCGCCGGCCAGTACCAGACGGTGTTCGGCCAGATGATGGCCGCGGCCGTGATCAGCGTCGCCCCCGTGATCCTGCTCGCGGTGGTGTTCCGCGACCAGGTCGATCCGCGGCTTCGCCGACGGCATGATGAAGGGATGACGGCGGCGTGACCCCGGTCGAGTTGAACAACATCTCGAAGAGCTTCGGCCTTCACACGGTCTGTTCCGACGTGAACCTGGCGATCCGGGAGGGCGAGTTCGTGACCCTTCTGGGCTCTTCAGGCTGCGGCAAGACCACGACGCTGAACATGGTTGCGGGGCTCGAGGACCCGACCTCCGGCGACATCGTGATGAGCGGGCGTCGGGTCAACGACCTGTCGCCGGTCGCGCGTGACGTCGCCATGGTGTTCCAGAACTACGCGCTCTACCCCCATATGACGGTCGCGCAGAACATCGGCTTCAATCTCAAGATGCGCCGCATGTCCGCCAGCGAGATCCAGGCGCGGGTCGCCAAGGTCGCGACGGCACTCGAACTCTCGAACCTGCTCGAGCGGCTGCCCTCACAGCTCTCGGGCGGCCAGCAGCAGCGGGTTGCGATCGGCCGTGCGCTGGTGCGCGAACCGAAGGTCTTCCTCTTCGACGAGCCCTTCTCCAACCTCGACGCGGCGTCTGCGCGTGAAGATGCGGGCCGAGGTGAAGGAGCTTCATCTGCGGCTCGGGGTGACGTCGCTCTTCGTGACTCACGACCAGGAAGAGGCGATGGCGATCTCGGACCGCATCGCGGTCATGAACCGGGGACGCGTCGAGCAGTTCGGCACGCCCGAGGAGATCTATGGCCGTCCCAACACGCGCTATGTGGCGGCGTTCATCGGCAGTCCCAGGGTGGAATTCTTTCAAGGACGGCTGTCGGCGACCGACGAGGGACTCGCCTGCCGGATCGGGTCCACGCAGATCCTGGTGCCCCGAGACCTGACGCGGCGAGCCCGGACAGGAGGTTGACGTCGCAGTCCGCCCCGAACACGTGGCGCTGGGTGACACCGGGGACGCCGCCACGGTTCGTCTCGTGCAGCCGGTCGGCCCGGCCACGCATGTCACGCTCGACTGGCAGGGCGGAGCGCTCATGGCGAGCCTCCCGGGCTTCGTTCGCCTCCAAGCTGGCAGCACCGTCAGGGTGCAAATCGATCCGCAACACCTGCTCGTCTTCGACCGTCAGACGGGACAGCGGCTCTAACCGGACGGCAGTCCGCAACAACGAGGAAGCCATGACACTGAACGCCGGATCGAATTCGGTCGCCCAGAGGGATATCGAATTCCACATCCACTCGCAGACCAATCCGAAGCTTTTCGAAGAACAGGGACCCATCGTCGTGTCGCGCGGCGAAGGCATCCGCGTCTTCGACAGCGCCGGCAAGGGCCTACATCGACGCCATGGCCGGCTTGTGGTGCGCCTCCCTCGGGTTCAACAACGCGCGCCTCGCGGCGGCCGCCACCCGCCAATATGCCGAACTCGGTTTCTACCACACGTTCTTCGCCCGGACCCATGAGCCCGCGGCGCGTCTGGCCGAAAAACTCGTCGAGCTGACCGGCATGACGGGCGGCAAAGCCTATTTCGCGACCTCGGGTTCCGAGGCCAACGAGACCATGGTCAAGCTCGCCTGGGTCTACCATACGGTCCGCGGCAAGCCGACCAAGCGGAAGGTCATTGCGCGCGACCGGGCTTTCCACGGCTCGACCATCGCGGCCGCATCCATGTGCGGCCTTGAATTCATGCATCGGGAATTCGGGCTGCCCATCGCGGGCTTCCTTCACACGCTCGCCCCCTCGACCTATCGCGGCATGCTGCCCGGCGAGGATGAGGCGGCCTTCGTGGAGCGGCTGGCTGGCGAACTCGAAGCCATGATCCTCCGGGAAGGTCCGGACACCATCGCAGCATTCATCGCCGAGCCCATCAATGCCGGCGGTGGCATCATCGTGCCGCCCGCGACCTATTTCGCGCGGATCCAGGAGGTGCTGAAGAAATATGACGTCTTGTGCCTGGCGGACGAGATCGTCGACGGGCTTTGCCCGAACCGGCAATTGGTTTGGCAAGGATACCGTGGGCTTGACGCCCGACATGATGTCACTCGCCAAAGGCCTATCGTCGTCCTACTTCCCGATCTCCGCCGTCGTGGTCGCGCCCAAGCTCTATGACGCGCTGCATGAGTTCAACAAGCAGGGCGGCAACTTCGGCCATGGCTTCACCAACTCGGGCCATCCGGTCGGTGTCGCGGTCGCGCTCGAGGCGATCGCGATCTACGAGGAAATGGATGTGGTGCCGCACGTCAGACGGATGGGGGAGCGGCTCCGATCGCATTTCGAGGCCCTCGCCCAGGAATCGCGCCATCGTCGGAGAGGTCCGTGGGGCGGGACTGATGTTGGGAATCGAGATCGTGGCCGACAAGGCGACCCGCCGACCCTTCTCACCTGACCGCCAGGCCGGCCTGACCTTCGACCGCATCGCCTATGAGAACGGCCTCATCGGGCGCTGCATGGGCGACGTTCTCGGCTTCTCGCCGCCGCTGATCGTCACCGAAACCGACGTCGACGAGATTGCCGGGCGGGTCGAGACCAGCCTCAAGGCTCTCGAAGCGCATCTTCTACGTTGAGGTTCTCGGGTGATCCAGCCGGAACAAGAACGACTGCCGTTGAGAGAGAGGGCGCGTCGAACCCGTTCGGGATAGAGTCCCTACCGGGCACCCGTGGGCGAGGTCGCTACGCCCACGGTTTTGGATCGACCTACTGCTGGTGTCCGCTGAGGCCGCTCCCCCGACGCGCCGATCGAGGCCGCCCGGGTCGGCAGCCGCTCAGGTGTGGGAACGGACGGACAGAGGCCCGGATCCCGCTCAGGTGACCGTCACGATGATCTTCCCACGCGCCCTGCCCGATGCCTGATGCTGGAAGGCTTCGTCGGCACAAGCGCAACGAGGCTAACCCCGCACAGCGCTGGCTGCAGGTGCATAGCCGCGCTGCCGGCGACCGTGGAGCCCGACGGCGGGTGCCCGCGCCTTGCCGCCATAGCCCGATGGCGGCCCAACTCCTGCGCCAGGCGATGATCGAGCCGTCCGTTCCGCGCGAGCCTTAAACGGGCTCACTGGCGGCATTTGTTGCTGTTTGAGGTAAAGACAGCGGCGTGGCTCGAAATTGCCGTGCTCAGCCGCGGCTGGAGGCCGAAATTTTTTATCGCCGGAGCGACCGAGTCTTGCTTTCTGTGGGAAATTAGGCTAGGCAGCGCTCGCCTTCCCAAAAAGGTCTGATGCGTCTCGTTCGGCTCATGCCACGGCATCGGAACCTTCGAACTTTCCAGACCACATCAAGAGCGAGCCCTTATGCTCACATCCGCCGACGAGGCGCGCGCCCCTGACGAGCGCGAAGCGACCACCCCCAAGCGGGAGGTCAAACTTGCAGACCTGAAAGAAAAATCACCCACCGAATTGCAGGCTTTTGCCGAAGAGCATGAGGTCGAGAACGCCTCGATCATGCGCAAGCAGGAGCTGATGTTCGCCATCCTGAAACAGCTGGCGAGCCGCGACATCGAGATCATCGGCGAAGGCGTGGTCGAAGTGCTGCAGGACGGCTTCGGCTTCCTGCGCTCACCCGATGCCAATTACCTGGCCGGCCCGGACGATATCTACGTGTCGCCATCGCAGATCCGCCGCTTCGGTCTGCGCACCGGCGATACTGTCGAGGGCCTGATCCGCAGCCCGAAGGAAGGCGAACGCTACTTCGCCCTTCTCAAGGTCAACACGATCAATTTCGAGGATCCGGAGCAGATCCGGCACAAGGTCCATTTCGACAACCTGACGCCGCTCTATCCCAATCAGCGCCTCAAGCTCGAGACCGACGACCCGACCCGCAAGGATTTCTCGTCCCGCGTCATCGACGTGGTGTCGCCGATCGGCAAGGGCCAGCGCGCGCTGATCGTGGCGCCGCCGCGGACCGGCAAGACGGTGCTGCTGCAGAACATCGCGCAGTCGGTCACGGCCAACCATCCCGAGTGCTACCTCATCGTGCTGCTCATCGACGAGCGGCCGGAAGAGGTCACGGACATGCAGCGCTCCGTGAAGGGCGAGGTCGTCTCGTCGACCTTCGACGAGCCCGCGACGCGCCACGTGCAGGTCGCCGAGATGGTCATCGAGAAGGCCAAGCGCCTCGTCGAGCACGGTCGCGACGTGGTGATCCTGCTCGATTCGATCACCCGCCTCGGCCGGGCCTACAACACCGTGGTTCCCTCCTCCGGCAAGGTGCTGACCGGCGGTGTCGACGCCAACGCGCTGCAGCGCCCGAAGCGCTTCTTCGGCGCGGCCCGCAACATCGAGGAAGGCGGCTCGCTGACCATCATCGCGACAGCCCTGATCGATACCGGCTCGCGCATGGACGAGGTGATCTTCGAAGAGTTCAAGGGCACCGGCAACTCGGAAATCATCCTGGACCGCAAGGTGTCGGACAAGCGCATCTTCCCGTCGATCGACATCACGCGCTCGGGCACCCGGAAGGAAGAACTGCTGGTCACCCCGGACATCCTCAAGAAGATGTACGTGCTCCGCCGCATCCTCAACCCGATGGGCACGATCGACGCGATCGAGTTCCTGCTCGGCAAGCTGCGCGAGACCCCGAAGGGCAATGCCGCGTTCTTCGAACTCGATGAACACCTGAGCGTCGGAGCGAGGCAGGCGCTTCGCTCTACCCCTCCCCTTCGACGCGATCGTCGTCTCCGTCGATGGCGCGTGCGAGTTCCGCCGGCACCCGGATCGGCGCCGAGCATTGCATGCCCCGGCACAGGAAAGCGGCACCGGGGCCGGCGGCCTGCAATTGCGCCGCAAGAACGCCGTCATGCGGCAGGTCGGACGCGGTCACGATGGTCCGGTTTAGGAAGTTCGTGCCCAGCGCGGCCGCGCGAAGCTGCTCCGTGTTGGCGCCCGCCAGCACGATTTCGGCGCCGTTGAGCCGCAAGTCGAAGGCGTTGAACAGGGCGCAATGCGCCAGTGGATGCGACACCATTCCGTTCTGGGCGGCGAGAAGCAGGCGGTCGGCGTCGGTCCTGATGGCGATCGTCTCCGGTCATGGCCGCGAGCCGGAGCAGGCAGGCCACATAGAGGCCGTTCGGGTTGGGAACGGCTTCGTCGTGCAGCGGCGCAAGGCGCGTCGGGATGTCCGAGGCCGCCGCATCCGCCATGAACAGGACGCCATCGTCGCCGGCAAACCGGGCCGCAGCCGCCTCCAACCAGTTGCGGGCGGGTGCGAGATAACCTTCGCCCGGCTTCGCTTCATGGAGCGCGAGCGCGGCGCGCGCCATGCCGACGTAGTCCGAGGCGAACGCCACGGGACCCATCTGTCCTTCGCGGTGAGAGTGGACCAGGCTGCCCGGCCCGAAGGCCGTCTCGCCCGCGTCCACGAGGGCCGCAAAGGCGCGCACCGCGCGTTCGATCCAATCGGGTTGGTCCAGCAGCACGCCGGCATGCACCAGCGCCGTGACCGCGAGGGCATTCCAGTCGCATAGAATCTTGTCGTCCAATCCCGGCCGAACGCGAGTGGCGCGACGGGCCAGCAGCTTGTCACGCATGCGGTGGAGGCGCGCCGCGACCTCGGTGGTCGGCGCCGGAGCGCGCAGCCGGTTCAGGATCGTGACCGGCGCGCCGGTCTCTTCGTCGTGCCAGTTGCCGTCCGGCGAAACGTCGTAGAAGCGGCCGAACAGCGCCGCGTCGTCAGGCCCGAGAACATCGGCGATCTCGGCTGCCGTCCACACATAGAACCGGCCTTCGACGTGCTCGCTGTCGGCATCGAGGCTCGAGAAGAACGCGCCGGACGGCGCCGTCATCTCACGATCGAGCCAACCGACCAGCTCCTCGGCGCGCTTGCCGATAGAGCGGTTCGCCGGTGATGTGATGCGCTACGGCGAGCAGCTCCAGGATCTGGGCGTTGTCGTAGAGCATCTTCTCGAAATGCGGCACGAGCCAGCGTTCGTCCGTCGAATAGCGCGCGAAGCCGCCGCCCAGGTGGTCGCAGATGCCGCCCTCGCAGATATTGGTCAGGGTGACCAGCGCGAGGGTGGCGTAGGACCGCTCGGGGTGACGCATACCGGCCCGGAACAGCATCTCGAGCGACGGCGGCGTTCGGGAACTTCGGCGCGCCGCCGATGCCGCCATGGACGGGATCCATGGCCTGCGCGAGCTGGTCCGCCGCAGTATCCAGCGCCGCCGGTGTGAGCTCCTCCCCCTGCCCCGCCGTGTTTCGCGCCGAAACCGCCTCCATCAGCGCGGCGGTGTTGCGGGCGATGCGGTCGGGCTGCTCGTGGTAGGCCGCCGCGACGCTGTGCAGCACCTGCCCGAACGACGGTCTTCCGAACCGGCTCTCCTTCGGGAAGTAGGTGCCGCCCCAGAACGGCTGCCCGTCGGGCGTGAGAAACATGGTCAGCGGCCAGCCGCCCTGCTCGCCCAAGGCGTGCAAGGCTGACATGTAGAGATGGTCGACGTCCGGCCGCTCCTCGCGATCGACCTTGATGTTGACGAACAGCGCGTTCATCAGCTCCGCGGTGGTCTCGTCCTCGAAGCTCTCATGCGCCATGACATGGCACCAATGGCAGGCCGCATAGCCGATCGACAGCAGGATGGGCTTGTTCTCGGCCTTGGCCCGGTCCAGGGCCTCCCTGCCCCACTCCATCCAATGGACGGGGTTGTCCCGATGCTGCAGGAGATACGGGCTGGTGGCGCTTGGCCAGCATGTTGCCTGGCATGGCGAACTCCGGTGCCGCAGGAGAGCATGAAGGTAAGCGATCGACGCTCGGTTTCCAGCGCCACGAGGTCCGCATGATGGCGCGGGACACGATCTTCGCGCTCGCCTCGGGTGCAGGCCGCGCCGCGGTGGCCGTGGTCCGGTTGTCGGGACCGCATTGCGGGGAGGTGCTGCGCGGCTTACGGGGAGCCTGCCATCGCCCCGGCGAGCGGTGCTCACGGGCATTCGGCATCCGACGTCGGGTGCCGTCCTGGATCGAGGCCTCGTGCTGTGGTTCCCGGGTCCTGCCTCGTTCACGGGCGAGGATTGCGCCGAACTTCACCTGCATGGCAGCCGGGCCGTGGTTGCGGCGGTGCTGGACGGCCCTGGGGGCGGTTCCGGGGTGCCGTCTCGCGGAGCCCGGCGAGTTCACCCGCCGCGCCTTTCTGAACGGCAAGCTCGACCTCGCCGCCGTCGAAGGCCTGGCCGACTTGATCGACGCCGAAACCGAAGCGCAGCGCCGGCAGGCGCTGGCCCAGCTCGGCGGCGTGCTCGGGCGCTGGGTCGAGGATCTGCGCGGCCGGCCTTCTCGACGCCCTGGCGCTGGCGGAATCCGCCATCGATTTCGCCGACGAAGGCGATGTCGGCGAGCGATGCGCTCTCCGGGGCCGCTGGACCGTGCCGCGGCGGTTGCCGCAGGCGATCCGCGCGGAACTCGACAAGCCGCAAACCGGCGAGCGCATCCGGGACGGCGTCACCATCACCATCGCGGGGCCGCCGAACGCCGGCAAATCCACCCTGCTCAACGCGCTTGGCGCGGCGCGAGGCCGCCATCGTGTCGCCGCACGCCGGCACCACCCGTGATCCGATCGAGATCAGCCTGGACCTCGGCGGGTTCGCGGTAACGCTGATCGACACGGCGGGCGTTGCGCGACACATCGGACCCGGTCGAGCAGGAGGGCGTGCTGCGCGCCCGCAAGCGGGCCGAAGTCGGCCGATCTCGTGCTGTGGCTTCAGGATGCGTCGGAGACCGCCAACGCCGCCTGCAGGTCTCGGCCTGGTCTGGACCATCGCGACCAAGGCGGATCTGCTGCCCGCCGATGATGCCGGGCCTCGGTGCAGACCTCCTGCTCTCGGCGCGCAGCGGCTTCGGTCTGCCGGATCTGACGGCGCGGCTGCGGGACTTCGTGGCCGAGACGCTGGCGGGCGGCGAGGTGGCCCTGGTCACGCGCGGCGCGCCACCGCACCGCGCTCGACGCCGGCGGCGAAGCCCTCGACCGATGTGACCCGGCTGTCCGAGGCGGAACTCGTCGCCGAGGATCTCCGCCGCGCCGCTCAGGCGTTGGGCCGCATCACCGGCCGAATCGACGTCGAGGACATTCTCGGGGCGATCTTCGCCCGATTCTGCATCGGCAAATAGCCCTCAGAGGCTGCCGAGCGAGCAGCAGGATGGCCGCGACGGCCAGCACGCCCAGGGTGACGACCATTCCGCCACCTCGACATACCGTCGCGCGCAGAGAGCCTGGGGAAACCGTGACGCCGAACGGGTGTATCAGCCGCGCCAGGAGGAGCGACAGCAGCAGGGCATGGATCACGAACCGGCTCGTGTGCTGCATTTCGAGCAGCGCCACGAGCAGCAGGATCAGCGGCACATATTCGGTGAAGTTGGCGTGGGCTCGAACACGGCTCCTTAGAGCCCCGTTGCCGCCATCGCCGAGACTGACGCGGAACTGGTACCGGCCGGCGATCACCCATGCCGACAAGACCAGGAGAACAAGAGCGAGCACGCCGGCATAAACGGCCGTCACCGCGGGAAACTGCATGTGGTCCTTCCTATGACACAGAGCCGAGCATAGCTCAGGCAATTCACGACGCCGCGCCATCTGTGCCAGATTGCGCAGATCGTGGAGCGGTCCTGATGGCGAATACGGTAAAGCGCGTGCTGGTCACGGGCGCCAACGGCAATCTCGGGGGGAAGCTGATCCGAGCGCTTCTCGCGAGCCCATGGTGCGAGAGCATCATCGCGGTCGATAGAGACTTCGTCGACGACCGTCTGCCCGACGACGCGCGGCTGGCCCGCATCGGCGGAGATCTCCGCGACGCGGCGGGCGCTTGGCGCAAATCCCTCGCCTACGTCGACGCGGTGGTTCATCTTGCGGCTCAGAACCCCTATCCCGACGCTTCCTGGGCCGATTGCGTGGCCTCTGTGGACATGACGCTGAACGTCGTCGAAGCGGCTGCCGACCATGCGGTGCAGCGCATCGTCTTTGCCTCCTCCAATCACGTGATGGGCGGCTACAAGGAGACGGCATTCGCGACCAAACCGGGCGCTCTCCGAACCGATCTCGATCCGATGCCTGGCACAAGCTATCGCGTGGGTGGCGTTGTGGTGGGAGCCCCCGCCTACGCGGTCGCCAAACTCATGGGCGAGCGGGTCCTGGCCGCAAAGGCGGAGGCCGGCGGCCTTTCGGCGGTGTCGCTGCGCATCGGGTGGTGCCAGTCCGGGGACAACGACCCTTCGACCATCAGCGCTTCAGGTCTGCCCGGCACCGAGCTGGACCCCACCGATCTCGCCGCCGTCCGCGATCTGCGCTGGTTCAGGCAGATGTGGCTGTCGAATCAGGATTTCTGCGGGGTGGTCGCGGCAGCCCTGCGGTCCAACTCACTTCAATGGCCGTCGCAGGCGATCATCGTCAACGCGATGTCGGCGAACGACACCACGCCGTGGGACCTTGCGCCCACCCGGGCGTTGATCGGCTACAAGCCTGCGGACAATGTGTGGGCGGCGCTGGGCATGGAGCCCCCCACCTAGGCAGGCCGGAACGACAGCCCGACAGGGGGAGGTCCGCTCTTGCAGATGCCGCTGCACCCGACCTGGTTCGATCTCGCGCTGCGGCTGCTGCTGACCGTGGCCGCCTCCGGCATCATCGGCTGGAACCGCGGCGCCCACGCATGATCCCACGGCGGATATCCGCCTTGTGCTCGAATCCGTCGAAGGGGTTCGGAGCCACGAGGTGTTGTTCGCGATCCAGCACTGATCAGGCCGGAGCCGATCCTCTTGCGCATGGCACGACTGGAATCGGCTCCGGGGTCTGTCGGCTGGATTACATCAGGGCGAGGCTGACGCGGGCCGTGCCGTTCATGCCGATCGCTCGGGCGGACGCGTAGGAGAGATCGATCACCCGGCCGCCGACGAACGGCCCGCGGTCGTTGATGCGCACGACGACGGAACGGCCGTTATTGCGATTGGTGACGAGGACGCGGGAGCCGAGCGGGAAGAACCGATGCGCGGCCGTATACCCGAAGGAGTTGAACCGTTCACCGCTCGCCGTGCGGTGACCCTGGAAGCCCGGTCCATACCACGAGGCATAGCCGGACTGGCCGCCGCCCCAACTTCTGGCTTCCGCAGATGAATAGCAAGCCGAAGCCGCAAGGATGAGAGCAGTCACACCAGTCAAACCAAATTTCACGATCAGTCATTCCCATGTCGTTTCTGACGGGAGCGGAACATATGTTTGTTTAAGGCCAGAATGTGATCTGGCTTGACCTGTGGATAAGCCGAATTGAGGCACGGTCTAACCGATCGTGGTGATTACTTAGACTTTAGACAGGCATAAAGAATTCGTCGAGCATTCGAGCTGCTGAACACTTGCGCTCGTTGGCACGTTGAGGAGCGGCTTAAGTTTTGCCAGTCGGCTCAGTCGCGTCCCGGCTGGCCGGTCTGCCGGAGCGCGAGTCGCAAAGTCCGGCCGATTTATGTCCGCTTCGGAGGTCGCTCCGACCGCAAATGGAGGTACGATGCACGTTGCAAGCCTGCATGTCTTTCCCGTGAAGGGCTTGAAAGGCTGCAGTCCCGATCGGGCGACGGTCGAACCGTGGGGTCTCGCGGGCGACCGCCGCTGGATGATCGTCGACAGCGCGGGACGCTTCATCACGCAGCGGCAGAACCCTGGGCTCGCGACGCTGATGGCCATTGCCGGCACCGACGCTCTCACCTTGGTCGCGGTCAGCGGCTCCCGCATCGATGTGCCCTATCCGGATCGTCACGCCGAATGCTTGCCCGTCACGGTCTGGCGGGACGTCGTCGCTGCTCGTGACGGAGGCGCCGCCGCGAGCGCGTTTCTCGCGCCGGTGCTGGGTGTGCCGTGTCGGCTCGTGTTCATGGACGATCCGGCCGAAGCCCGTCCGGCCGACCCGGACTTCGCGCGGCCGGGCGACCGGGTCAGCTTCGCCGACGGATTTCCGCTGCTGCTGACGACGAGCGCCTCTCTAGCCGATCTGAACACCCGATTGGCGCAGCCGGTGCCCATGAACCGCTTCCGGCCCAATCTGGTCGTCGCCGGGACCGAGCCTTGGGCCGAGGATGGTTGGAGGCACTTGCGCGTCGGCGACGTCCCGTTCGAGATCGTCAAACCCTGCGCCCGCTGCGTCGTGACAACCGTGGATCAGGACACCGGAATCAAGAGCGAGGATCAGGAGCCGTTGCGGACGCTGCAGCGGTTCCGTCGGGATGCGCGCGGCCAAGTCCTGTTCGGTCAGAACCTCGTGCCCCGCGGAACCGGTACCGATCCGCGTCGGCGACCCGGTCGAGATTCTGACCTGAACGTCGATCAGGCGAGGTGCAGCGCCTCGCCGAGCAGCGTCAAGGCCGCCAGCGCGAAAGCCTGCATGTTGGACCACCGGTCGCCCGATCCGGTCGCAACGGTATGCCGCAGCTCGTGCAGGCCGAACACGGCGACACAACTGTGCCCGGGCGGGTCGCCATAGCGGTTGCCGGTCGGCCCTGCGGCGCCGGTCTCGGCGATGCCCCACGTCGTGCCAAGTTGCTGCCGCGCGCTGCGGGCCAGCAGCGCCGCATAGGGTTCGGTTGCCGGCTGCAGCCCTTCCATGGCCTCGGGCGTGATGCCAAGCAGTGCGGCGCGCGCCGTCCCTGTATAAATGACGGCGCCGCCCACGACGCAGCGGGACGCGCCCGGGTGTCGCCAACAGCGTCGCCGAAATGAGGCCACCGGCCGAGGATTCGGCAACCGCAACGGTCTCGCCGCGCTCGATCAGCCGCAGCGCGACCCGTTCGGCCATCACGGTCAGTTCATGCATGCCTGAGGTCGTCCAGCGTGTGAGAAGAAGCGGAACCGCGACAATCTACCCAAGCTGCGCCGATCGACTACAAGCGCGCGATCCGGATCAGGACCAATGGACACATTTTCGACGTCATCGTCATCGGCGGCGGTCACGCCGGCTGCGAAGCTGCCACTGCGGCCGCGCGGATGGGCGCGCGTACGGTGCTGCTCACGCACAAGGCCGGCGACGATCGGCGCCATGTCCTGCAATCCGGCCATCGGCGGGCTGGGCAAGGGCCATCTCGTGCGCGAGATCGACGCGCTCGATGGCGTGATGGGCCGGGTGGCCGACGCCGCCGGCATCCAGTTCCGCGTGCTCAACCGGCGCAAGGGCCCTGCGGTCCGCGGTCCGCGCGCGCAGGCCGACCGCAAGCTCTATCGCGCCGCCATGCAGGCGGAACTCGCGGCGCACGGCGAACCTGACCATCGTCGAAGGCGAGGCGCACGATCTCGACATCGTCGACGGGCCGTGTTGCTGCGGTGCTGCATCGCCGACGGCCGGCGGCTCCCTTGCGGAGCGGCCGTTCTGACGACCGGGCACCTTCCTGCGCGGGCTCATCCATATGGGCGAGACGCAGATCCCGGCCGGCCGCATCGGCGAGGCCCCTGCCCTCGGCCTTGTCGGCAACGCTCGATGCGCACGGCTTCGCGCTCGGGCGGCTGAAGACCGGCACGCCGCCGCGGCTCGACGGCCGCACCATCGACTACTCCGGCCTCGAGCGGCAGCCCGGCGACGATGTGCCCGAGCCGTTCTCGAGCCTGACGGCGCGCATCACGACGCCGCAGGTCGCGTGCCACATCACCCGCACGACGGACGCGACCCATGCCGTGATCCGCGCCAACATCCATCGCGCGCCGCTGTTCTCCGGCGCGATCCAGGGTCGCGGGCCGCGCTACTGCCCCTCGGTCGAGGACAAGGTGGTGCGCTTCGCCGATCGCGACAGCCATCAGATTTTCCTGGAGCCGGAAGGGTCTCGACGACCACACCGTCTACCCGAACGGCATCTCGACCTCCCTGCCCGCCGAAGTCCAGGCCGCCTTCCTGGCCACCATCCCGGGCCTCGAGCGCGCCACGATCCTGCAGCCGGGATACGCCATCGAATATGATTTCGTCGACCCGCGCGAGCTGCTGCCGACGCTCGAAACCAAGCGCATCGGCGGCCTGTTCCTCGCCGGGCAGATCAACGGCACGACGGGCTACGAGGAAGCGGCCGGGCAGGGCCTCGTGGCCGGCTTGAACGCCGCGGCCCGATGCGGCGGCGCGGCGCCGATGCTGTTCGAGCGGGACTCGTCCTACCTCGGCGTGATGATCGACGATCTTCGTGACGCGCGGCGTCACCGAGCCCTATCGCATGTTCACCTCCCGCGCCGAATTCCGGCTGACGCTGCGCGCCGACAATGCCGACCAGCGCCTGACGCCGCGCGGCATCGCGCTCGGCTGCGTTGGTGCGGCTCGCGCCGCAGGCCTTCGCGGGCAAGCTGCGGCTGCTGGACGAGGCGCGGGCCCAGATGCGCGCGCTGTCGGTGACGCCGAGCGAGGCGGCGCGGCACGGCCTCCCGGTCGGCCAGGATGGGCTGCGCCGCACCGCCTTCGAGCTTCTGTCCTACCCGAGCATCGACTGGGCCATGCTCGAGCGGCTCTGGCCGGACCTCGGCGTCCCTGCCCGAGCCCGTCCAGGCGCAGATCGAGGCCGATGCCAAATACGCGGTCTATCTCGACCGGCAGGCCGCCGATGTGGAACGCTCGCGCCGCGAGGACAGCGCCGCCCTCGACCCCGATTTCGATTACGGCGCGGGTTTCGGGCCTGTCGCGCGAGCTGCGCGACAAGCTCGCAGCCGCCCGGCCGATGACGGTCGGCCAGGCGCAGCGCCTCGAGGGCATGACCCCGGCCGCCATCACCCTCCTCCTCGCCCATGCCCGCCGGCCCGCTGAGCCGGTGCCGCTCGCGTCGTGAGGAGCGGCTCGGCGTCGGTCGGAAGAGACGCAATGCACCTGTGGCGCGCCCCTTCTCCCCTCGCGGGAGAAGGTCCCCCGAAGGGGGGATGAGGCGGCTGTTTCGGCGGAGTCGTGTCCCCCAAAGCCTTGTGCAACCCCGAAGAGCCCCTCGTCCGGCGCTGCGCGCCACCTTCTCCCGCGAGGGGAGAAGGAGTTTCCAGTGCGGCTTGGTTGGCAGCGGCTGCTTCGGCGATCCTCCCCCTCATCATCCTGAGCCGACCGCGGAGCGGTCGAGTCGAAGGACGTAGATCCGACGTGCTTCGACACGCCGCCTCCGGCCGTACCCAGCATGAAGAGAGGCGGGGGGTCAAAAGACCTACCGACGAGCGGGCACGAAGCCGATGACCGCGCCCGCGCCCTGCCCCTGCTCGGTGTTTCACGTGAAACAGAGGAGCGGCTGGCGGTCTATGTTGCGCTGCTGCGGCGGTGGCAAACGGTGAAGAACCTCGTCGGCCCCGCGCACCCTTGCCGAGGTGTGGACGCGGCATGTCGCCGATTCGGCCCAGCTTGTGCCGCTCGCGCCGGAGGCGCGGAGCTGGGTCGATATCGGCTCGGGCGCCGGCTTTCCCGGACTTGTGGTTGCGATCATGCTGCGCGAGCGGCCGGGGATGCGCGTTCATCTCGTCGAGAGCAACCAGCGCAAATGTGCCTTCCTGCGCGAGGTCGTGCGGGACACAGGCGCGCCCGCGACCGTGCATGCCGGCCGGATCGAGGACGTGCTGCAGTCGTTCTCGGAGGTCGACGTGCTCTCGGCCCGGGCGCTCGCGCCTCTGCCGCAGCTTTTGCTGTGGGGAAAAAGACTCATCGATGCGGGAACCACAGGGCTGTTCCTCAAAGGCGAGGAATTCGCGACCGAATCGGCTAGTGTGGCCTCGTACGGCTATGCGATCGAAGCCGTGCCGAGCCGCACCCATGCGGCGGGACGCATCCTTCGGGTCCGCGCGGCGGGCGGAGGCCAGGCCGGAAAGGAGAACCGCTGATGGCGGTCGATGCGACGGGGCCGCGCGTGATCGTGCTGGCCAACCAGAAGGGCGGCGTCGGCAAGACCACCACGGCCATCAACCTGGGGACGGCTCTTGCCGCGATCGGCGAGCGGGTGCTTCTGGTCGACCTCGATCCCCAGGGCAACGCCTCGACCGGGCTCGGCATCGGCCGCAAGAGCCGCGGTGCTCTCGACCTACCACGTGATGATCGGCGAGCAGACGCTCGCGGACGTCGCCCAGGCCACCGCCGTACCCAACCTGCACGTCGCGCCGGCGACGATGGACCTGCTCGGCCTCGATCTCGAGATCGCCGACCACAAGGATCGCACCTTCAAGTTTCGCAAGGCGGTCCAGAGCCTGGGGCAGGGGCCCGACGGCCCGCGGTTCACCTATGTGCTGGTCGACTGCCCGCCGTCGCTGAACCTGCTGACCGTCAACGCTCTCGCGGCCGCCGACAGCGTGCTGGTGCCGCTGCAATGCGAGTTCTTCGCCCTCGAAGGGCCTGTCGCAGCTGCTCGCGACCGTCGAGCAGGTGCGGCGCAGCCTGAACCAGGAGCTCAGCATCCATGGTATCCTGCTGACCATGTTCGATCCGCGCAACAACCTCGCCACTCAGGTCGTCGCCGACGTGCGCGAATTCATGGGCGACAAGGTCTACGACACCGTGATCCCGCGCAACGTGCGGGTCTCGGAGGCGCCGTCTCACGGCAAGCCTGTGCTGCTTTACGATCTCAAATGCGCCGGCAGCCAGGCCTATCTGAAGCTCGCCTCGGAGGTGATCCAGCGCGAACGTCACCTCCAGGCAGCGTGACGGCGTGAGCATGGCCGAAGACCAGCCCCGATCGCGCCTCGGCCGCGGCCTTGCGGCGCTGCTGGCCGACACCAGTGCGCAGATGCCGGCCGGCGACGGCACCGACCGCTTCATGGTGCGCGACCGAAGCGCTGCGGCCCAACCCGCGCAACCCGCGCGTCAGCTTCGACAGCGGCGATCTCGACGAACTCGTCGCCTCCGTCCGCGAAAAGGGCATCCTGCAGCCGATCATCGTACGCGCCCTGCAGGGTGCGTCCGGGAGCCTACGAGATCATCGCAGGCGAGCGCCGCTGGCGCGCGGCCCAGGCGGCCAAGCTCGCCGAGGTGCCGGTTGCGGTGATCGTCGCGACCGACAAGGAGGCGCTGGAGCTCGCCATCGTCGAGAATGTGCAGCGCGCCGATCTCAACGCCATGGAAGAGGCGCGCGGCTACGAGCGCCTCAGCGGCGAGTTCGGCTATGGGCAGTCCGATCTCGCCAAGGTGATCGGCAAGAGCCGCAGCCACGTGGCCAACACAATCCGGCTCTTGAAACTGCCGCCGAGCGTGAGCGGCATGGTCGAGGCGGGCCAGATCACCGCGGGTCATGCCCGGGCGCTGCTGGCTTTCGAGGATCCCGAGCCGGTGGCGCGGCGCATCGTCGAACGCGGGCTCAACGTTCGCGACGTCGAGCAGCTGGCGCAGCGCGCCGCCGCCAGGGCCGCCGAACCGCCGCGCCGTGCGCCGAAAGGCAGCCGCGAGGCGGCGGCAATCGCGGACGAGCTGTCGCGGGCCTTGGGCCTAACGGTCAATCTCAGCCACCGGGGCTCGGGCGGGGAACTGCGTATCCGCTACAAGACGCTGGAGCAATTGCAGGCGCTCTGCACTCGGCTGCGCACCTGACGCCGTGCCTAAATTCGACCCCATCGTCATCCTGAGCCGGCCGCAGAGTCGGTCCTGCGGACCTGCTCAGCATGAGGGTGGGTCCTGGCTAGCCGCCTGGATCGGGATGGCGATCGGCGACGACCTGCGGAGGCTCGCTCTGGCGATGGACCGGGTGGTGGTCGCGCCACATTTCGACCGGCTGGCGTTCAAGGTTGCGCGCACGTTCGTGACGCTCGCGGCAGATGGGCTGACGGCCAACTTCAAGTTCACGCCCGACGAGCAGGAATTCAAATGCCTGCTGCAGCCCGAAGCGTTCCGCCCGATCCCCAACGCCTGGGGACGCCAGGGGTGGACGGTGGGAACACTGGCCGAATTGGACCTCGAAGAGCTCAGGAACGCGATCGATACGGCCTATGCACACGCGATCGGGCAGCTAGGTCGACGGCGGCGTTCCACGTGAAACACGCTTGTGCGGGGCTTGTCGCTTGCGGAGGGCGCGGCCTATGCATCGATGACGCCGCCGAGATGCGGCCAGGGGGCGGGGAGTAGCAATGCCTGACGCGGACGGCCATCCCGCGGCCGAGGAGATGGAACTTGGCGCCATTCTGTGGGCGCTGGCGGACCCGCTGCGGCGGCGTGTGGTGGCCGACCTCATCGGCGCCCCGCACTGCGGCGAGCGCACCTGCGTGTCGTTCAATCTGCCGGTCAGCAAGGCCTCGCTGACGCATCACTTCCGGGTGCTGCGCGAAGCGGGCCTGATCCGTCAGGTCGATCGCGGCAACAGCCGCGGCACGACACTGCGGCGGGAGGAGATCGAGGCGCGCTTTCCTGGCCTGCTGACGCTGATTGCAGCCGACACGCTCGTCACCTCCTGACGATCGGATCGGCCATGACGCGCTGCAACCCTCCGCACGGGCGGGCAAATTCTGGTCGATCAGCTGGTGGCCCAGGGCGTCGAGCACGTCTTCTGCGTGCCCGGCGAGAGCTATCTCGCGGTGCTCGACGCGCTGCACGACGCGCCGATCGCCCTGACCGTGTGCCGTCAGGAGGGCGGCGCCGCGATGATGGCCGACGCGTCGGCCCGCCTCACCGGCCGGCCCGGCATCGCCATGGTGACGCGCGGCCCGGGCGCCACCAACGCCGCGCACGGCATCCACATCGCCGAGCACGATTCCGTGCCGATGATCCTGTTCATCGGCCAGGTCGAGCGCGGCATGCGGGGCAGGGGGGCGTTCCAGGAAATGGATTATGCCGCCTTCTTCGGCTCGACCGCCAAGTGGGCGGTGGAAGTCGAGGACGCCGCGCGCCTTCCCGAGATCGTCTCGCGCGCCTTTCACGTGGCGATGCAGGGGCGGCCTGGCCCGGTGGTGATCGCCTTGCCCGAGGACATGCTGGTCGAGACCGCCGCGGTCGCCGACGCGCCGCGCGTCGAGCCGGTGCTGGCCTGGCCGGGCCTGACCCAGATGGCCGAGCTGCAGAAGATGCTGTGGGCGGCGGAGCGGCCGATCCTCGTGCTGGGCGGTTCGGGCTGGAGCGGCAAGGCGCGTGCCAGCGTCGTCCGCTTCGCCGAGCGCTTCGAATTGCCGGTCGCGACCTCGTTCCGGCGGGCCGGCCTGTTCGACGCGGACCACCCCAACTATGCTGGCGAGATCGGCATCGGGCCGAACCCGAAGCTGAAGGCGCGGCTCGAGGCGGCCGATCTGATCCTGCTCGTCGGCGGCCGCATGGCCGAGATGCCGTCGCAAGCCTATACGCTGCTCGACATCCCGGTGCCGCGGCAGAAACTCGTGCATGTGCATGCGGGGGCGGAGGAACTCGGCCGCGTCTATCATCCCGCGCTCGGCATCCAGGCCGCGCCTGTGACCTTCGCGGCGGCGCTGGAGAGCGTGCAGCCGCCGCGGGACCTGCCATGGGCCGAGGCGACGCGCGACGCCCGAGCCGACTACCTGGCCTGGAGCGACGGCGCGCCGCCGGCAGCCGGCGCGGTCGACATGGCCGAGGTCATGATCGCGCTGAGGGCGCGGCTTCCGCGGGATGCCGTGGTGACGAACGGCGCCGGCAATTACGCGATCTGGGTCGGCCGGTTCATGCGATACCGCGAATTCGGCACGCAGCTCGCGCCGACGTCGGGCTCGATGGGGTTCGGCGTGCCGGCCGCGGTGGCGGCCAAGCGCCTCAACCCGGACCGTTGCGTCGTGGCCTTCGCGGGCGACGGGTGCTTCCTGATGAACGGCCAGGAGTTCGCGACCGCGGTCCAGTACGGCCTCGCGATCGTCGTGATCGTCGTCGACAACGGCATGTACGGCACCATTCGCATGCACCAGGAGCGGACCTACCCCGACCGTGTCTCCGGCACCGCACTCACAAACCCCGATTTCGCGGCCTACGCCCGCGCCTTCGGCGGCCACGGCGAAACCGTCGTTGAAACCGCGGCCTTCCTGCCGGCCTTCGAGCGCTGCCTGGAGTCGGGATTGCCGGCCATCATTCACGTCAAGGTCGACCCCGAGGCTCTCACGCCGGCGCGCAGCCTGAGCGCGATCCGGGAGGAGGGGCGGCGGCGAGGCTCATAGAGCGGCGCACACCGAACTCACTACTTCTGCTCAGACGACCACGGAAAATTCACGTAATTGTCGCGCGTGTCGTAGCAAATATTGCCGTACATCTTGAGGTACGAGCTCTGTCGATCGGGATCGTTGTAGACGGCTGAAGGATCCTCCAGGTCGGCTTCATACTGGGCAATATTGTTACTCGTGAGCGCGACCGGAAGGATGTCCATTGCTTGCGGAACACTTTTGCCCGCAAGCCAGTCGGCAGCGAACTGACCCATGGCATAGCCGAACACCGGTGACGACAAAGAGACGCTTGTCTTGAAGGGGCTGTTGCCGCGCTTGATTTCGGTGACGCCCTCAGGCTCGCCGTCGATGCCGCCGAGGAATTGATCCGGGCGATCCTTCCCTGTGGCCCGCAACGCCGCGAGTGCACCGAGCACGACGGCGTCGCCTCCGAGCACGACGTCGATCCGTGAATTGGCCAGGAGGATTTTGTTCATCACCGCGAAGCCGCCTTCCTTGCTCACCGGCTTGGGAGCGATGTCGGCAACGATCGTCACACCAGGAATTGCATTGAGGCCGTCGCGCATCGCCTCAAACCGGGGCGCCAAATACTCCATCGTATCTTGCGTCAGGAGAACGACGTTCGCTTTGCCTCCGAGTTTGTTGTTGATGTGAGCAATTGCGGCCTCGGTCAGCACCTTGCCGGTTTCGTATTGCGGCGCATTGAGGAGCAGGGTCGCCGGCGGCGGCACGATGGTGCCGACGAAGGCTCCCGACCAGATGAACCTCTGGAGCACGGGGCTGAGCGCAGCCGGATCCGGCGATGTCGCGATCAGGCCACCAACTTTGCCGTTCAGAAATCCCTCGATCTGTTCGACGGCTTTGCCGGCATCGTTGTCCGCAAGCGCTCTGCGGTACTCCAATCCGCGGTCCCTGGCCGCCATCTGGAGGCCGAAGTTCACGCCTTGCAGGAATTCGCGCTCATTCTCCTGCACGAAGGCAAGCACTTTGGTGCGGTCGTGCGGTGAGCTGCACGCCGGAGCTTTGCGGTCGAAGGCCGGGAAAATCGTACGCTGCGTGATGCCGGGCGACTTCGCTCCAGTCCGCCCCAGCGGCGGAACTCGTGAGCACGGTCGCTATGAGCAAGCCGCGCAACGCAGCTCGCCCCGGACCGACAATCTGTCTGCAACTCGATCGCGTCGAAAAACCTTCCACTGTCCCGCGGCTCCCTAGCGCAGTAACCGCGCGGCTGTATGCGCGCTTGCCGGTCCTTTAGCAGGTCCCGGCTGGATTGCGCATATCGATAGAACTGGGCGGCCGGGTTTCAGGTGGTCGCCAGGCGCCGTGGATTTGCCGAGAAGACAAGGCACGCCGCGGTCCCCGGGTTTCGGCGTTGGTAGGTCACATGAGATCCCAAACTCATGCACATCGCGTTGATAATCCGTGTGCCGACTCCGGTGCCGACAGCGGGGGCCCCTTCGGCCTTGCCGATACCGTCGTCCTCTACGATGAGCTCGACGTCATCCACCCGCCGGCTGAGGCGGACACGAATTTCGCCAGAGCCGTCAGGGTAGGCGTACTTGAAGGCGTTGGTCACAAGCTCGGTGATGACGACCCCGAGATTGATGCTGGCATCCGTCTCGAGTTCGATGGCATCGATCTCAAATGCGAGGTTCACGCCGTTGCCCTTGCCGTGAAGCGAGGAGCGAAGATGACCAAGGAGGCCCGACAAGTATTCCTTCAATTCAACCGAACGCACATCGCCGGAGCTGTACAGTCGCTTGTGAACGAGTGAAATCGCGAAGATCCGATCTTGCGTTTCGGCAAGAGCATCCTTGGCAACTCTGTCAGCCAAAGCTTTCGACTGCAGGTTCACCAGAGATGAGACGAGGGTCAGGCTGTTGGCCACCCGGTGATTGACCTCGGAGAGGAGCATTTCGGCGCGATCGCGCGCCCGTGCCAAGTCCGCCGTGCGGCGAGCAACGCGTTGCTCGAGTTCGTTGTTGAGCGCGTTGACCTGATCGCGCGTCGCGCGGAGCTCATTGGTGTAGCGCGTGATCACGTAGGCCGCACCGCTGATGACGGCCACAATGACGAGCGCTCCGATCGCTGACACGATGCGGAGCCATCCTGTGTTGGCGCGCTGCTCGGCGACGCCCGCCGTCAGACGATCGTCCGCCTTTCCGATGATGCCTGCAAAGTACACGTTGGCTTCGTCGGTCAGAGCTTTGCCGCTGTTGGTGCGAAAGATGGACCGTACCTCCTCATCACGCTGAGCCCGCTTGAGCGCGATGGTTCGATCGAACTCGTCGAACCTGGCGGTCAAGATCGCAGACAAGCGATCCAAGGTTGGCCCGGCATCGAAATAGGACGGCAGACGCTTCTGCAGCACCAGCAGATGCCGTTGCGCCTGGGCTTTGGCCGACTGGTAAGGCGCGAGATAGATCTCATTGCCGGTGATGATGAAGCCACGTTCGCTCGACTCTGCGGCCAGCATTGAATTTCGTAGTTCGACCGCAGCCACACGCGTATCGCGCGCCGAGATCGCCTCGTCGGAATAAAGCTGCGCCCGCTCGCCGAGCCAAAAGTTCATGGCCACGATGGCCATAAGAGCCATGAAGCCGATCAGCAGAAACGCGGAGGTCGAGCGGATCAGATCGCGGCTGGAAATCGGCATCAGGCATTGGTGCCTGATTCAGATCCGATGCGCCATAGCCCGGTCCGATCCTCTCCGTGTTTCAAGAACGCCGGGTCCTGCCGAACACAAACATCCTTGCAACTGCGTTTTCCTCCTTGCAGGCGCGTGCTGCAGGCACCTTATGAAGGGCATCGATAGCTTAGCAACGGCCCGAACGGACCGGAGTTCTCGCGGGGCGGGCATGCAGCAGGCGCTTGCCAGACACAGGACCATTTCATGAAGAAGATCGGCTTCCTGTCCTTCGGACATTGGTCGCCCTCGCCGCAGTCGGCCACGCGTTCGGCACGCGACGTGCTGCTGCAATCGATCGAGCTCGCGGTTGCGGCGGAAGAGCTTGGTGCTGATGGCGCTTACTACCGCGTGCACCATTTCGCTCGCCAGCTCGCGTCACCTTTCCCGCTGCTGGCGGCTGTCGGCGCGAAGACCACCCGCATTGAGATCGGCACGGGGGTCATCGATATGCGCTACGAGAATCCGCTGTACATGGTGGAGGACGCTGGGGCAGCAGATCTCATCAGCGGCGGCCGACTGCAGCTCGGCATCAGCCGCGGCTCGCCCGAGCAGGTGATCGAGGGTTGGCGGCACTTCGGCTATGCACCGGCCGAAGGCGAGAGCGACGCCGACATGGGTCGTCGCCACGCCGAGGTGTTCTTGCGCAGGCTTCAGGGCGAAGGCTTTGCCGAACCGAACCCGCGCCCGATGTTCCCCAACCCGCCTGGCCTGCTGCGCCTCGAGCCCCATTCGGAGGGCCTGCGTGATCGCATCTGGTGGGGGTCTGCGTCGAATGCCACGGCAGTCTGGGCTGCCAAGCAGGGCATGAACCTGCAAAGCTCGACCTTGAAGGAGGACGAGACGGGCGAGCCCTTCCACGTGCAGCAGGCGAAACAGATCCGCCTCTACCGTGAAGCTTGGAAGGAGGCCGGGCATGCCCGGCCGCCGCGCGTCTCGGTCTCGCGCTCGATCTTTGCGATCGTGAATGACCGAGACCGTGCCTACTTCGGCCAAAGCGACAGTCGCGACCACATCGGCTACATCTCGGACGAGATGCGGGCAATTTTCGGCCGATCCTACGCGGACGAGCCGGACAAGCTGGCTGACCAGCTCCGAACCGACGAGGCCATCGCCGAAGCCGATACGCTGCTTCTCACGGTGCCGAACCAGCTGGGCGTCGCGTACAATGCCCATGTGATGGCGGCCATTTTAAAGCAGGTCGCTCCGGCGCTCGGTTGGCGATAGCGGTCGGAGATCTGGCGCAGCCAATGTGACCGAATCTGACGCGGCTGGCTTCAACAAAGCACGCGCCACTGGCCCGCATCGAGCGCGCCCGGATCGGGTTGTTCAAGATGAGCCGAGTCAGAGCGATCGGGAAAGTACGGAGCTCAATTCGACCGCCGACATCCTGTAGAAACACACTTCAGCAGAATAGTGCCTCATTTAGGCATGATGCGTTTCAATACTATAGCCCTATCGATTTTCGCATTCCAGATCTCGTGCTGCGCTGAATGGTGTCATATCCGCGCAATTCAGTGTTGCGCCAGGCTGGAAGCCTCGGAGCACCGACGATGGCTCATTTTCAACTTGCACACAGCAGGCTCTTTCCCAATGGCGGCCGGCTGTTCGTGAACGGAAAATCTGCTCCCGAGCGTTTTATTCTGGACGCGAAGGGCAGCGTGGAATTGGAGATCGTCAAGCTTTCCACCAAGGCCGCACCGCAGATCAAATCAAGCGATCCGAAGGTCCTGTCGATCGGGACGCCCCGAAAAGTGGGCGCGAACTGGATGGTCAAGTTCACGGCGGTCGGGACTGGCGCCACGACGATTTCCGCCACAGACGGTGTTGGCGTCAGTACGTCGACGTTCGACATGATCGTGGGGTCGTTCCTCAATCATCCGCAAATGGACAGCGACCTCATAGCGGACGCCTTCCGCGGACCTGACTCGGCCAGGAAACTTGCGCTCATCCGGCTTTTGGGGAACGAGGTTTCAAACGCGATCAACGAGAACTCGCAGGAAGCGATCAACCAATGGGGCGACCTGGCCTGCGGCACCATGTCGAAGGTCGCGGGACAGAAGCTGTTTTGGAGCGCCTTGGATTACGAGAAGGTTCAAGCCGAGTACTACAAGCGCCCAAGCGGGAAAGTCTCAAAGCGAGAGGATATCGTCTACGACGGCAAGACCTTGGAGCGCGGGCGTAAAGCGATACAGGCCCATCTCAAGGCCAAACACCCCGTGATAACCGGGATAACCTACCAGCCCTCGTCTGCCGTTCAGTCCAACGGATCGCTGAAGGAGACCGGGGCGGGCGGTCACACAGTTCTGATCGTCGGTTGCGACGCGGACGCCAAAAACTTCCTCTACCTCGACCCCTACGGGCCCGATGGAAGCGGAAAGCCGGACTTCCTGGGGTCGGACTTGCAGTATCTTGGGGGCCCGAAAGGCGCCAACGCCTTCCCGGACACGTGCAGGTACATGGGAATGTTCGAGACGATCAGAGACAAGGATCGCGGCTGCGATGTGCTCCGGCAGAGCGCAGCCACCCAAGCATCAGGCGGGATGTTTAGTGGCGAGCAGTATCTCGAGGTGATCTCGGGGCCAATCAACTAGCAATGCGAGGGGTTTCGGACCCCCGTTCTCCGCCGCTCGTCGGCGTCGGATGGCGGCTGCCGATCTTGACTGGAGCTCACTCGGTTCTGAGGGCATGAATCGCCTCAACGATGGTCCGCCCTACGCGGCCTGCTCCTGGAGCAGTCCCATGGCGGCCCGCAGGGCCTCCACGCAGCGCCCGTCGAACGCCGTGCCGATGTCCGCCGTCAGGATGCCAAATGCCTTCGCGACCGGCATCGCGGGGCGGTAGGGGCGGTTGGCCGTGAGGGCGTCGAAGACGTCCGCGACCGTCAGGATGCGGGTCTCGAGCGCGATGGCGCTTCCTACCAATCCCTTCGGATAGCCCTTGCCATCGAGGCGCTCGTGATGCGCGCCCGGCGATCGCCGCCAGGGGATGGAAGGCGGCGACGCGCGACAGGATCGCCTCGCCGTGGGCGGCGTGGGCTCGCATGGCGACCCATTCCGCTTCGTCGAGCTTTCCCGGTTTGTCCAAGATGGTGTTGCTGACGCCAAGCTTGCCGATGTCGTGGAGCAGAGCGGCGCGCTTGAGCCAGCGGCGATGCTCGGGCGAGAACTGCAGCTGCTCGGCAATCATGTCCGCAAAAAGCGTGACCCGATCGCTATGGCCGCTCGTGTAGGGGCTCTTCGAATCGATCACCTGCGCGAACGCGGCCGCGATGTCGTCGAGGTAATCCTCGTCCACCAAGGTCGCGCTTCGCGCCGGTTCCATGTCGAGCACGGCCTGGGTGAATCCGGGCTCCTCCATCGCGCTCCAGAACGCAGGGATTCGGGCGACCTCTTCGAAAGCTGCGACGAGCGACGGGTCGAACCAGGTGCCGGATCGGCTTCGGATCTCGCGCCGCGCCGCATCGACACCTGCGCCGGTGCGGAACACGTCGACCACCTGCGCCAGGAGCGCGATGCGGGCCTGAAGGGGAATCGCCTCGCCCGCGATCCCGAGCGGCTTGCCGCCTCCGTCCCAGTGTTCGTCGAGGTTCTGGATGCCGGCGGCGACGCTTTCCGAGAAGCGCATGCGCCGGGCGATATCGGCCCCGCGCTGACACCGCGTCTCGATGAGCTCCCTGGCGATTTCCCCACCGTTCTGGAAGATGTTGAGAATTGCCCGGAAACGCTCCGACACGCCCGACCGCATGCCTGTATGCGACAGCACGAAGCGGAGCGCCTGGGGAAGACTGCCGTTGATGAACTTGAAGTCGCGCTTGAAGACCAGGTCATCCGCCAGATACAGCTCGCAAATGCGGGCGGCGTTGCTGCTGCATCCCAAGTCCTTGAGCAGCAGGACGTGGTAAAGGTCTGCAACCTCCGCCTCGGTCGAGTCCGGCCGCACGGCCGACATGGACCCCGATCCAGCAGCAACGGATGCAATGGCCCTCCGGCTGACCCTCGGTGATATCCAACGCATGGCCCAAGGCGCCGAGCAGCTCCGCCAATCTGAGCGTCCGCGGGATGGCTGCGAGCACGTGCGTGGGAAGGCCGTGCGGCTGCGACGTGTCCGGCTCGTTCATGGCGTCCGACGACTATGCGTTCCTCTGCGCGACTTTAGAGGTGAGGCGTGAAGGAATTCTCTGCGGAGCGATTCCAAGTGCGGCGAGACGGTCCGCCGTGGGACGGTTGGCCTTGATCTGCTATGAGGCGGGCCTTTCCAGGCCTGCCACGGTCCCAATAATAAGGCAGCACGTGAGCGCAACGCTCCCGCTCAACCGCTCGATCTGGTCCGAAACCGAATTCGTCCGGCTCTGGTGCCTTGGCGGTCTCTCGACGGCCATGATGTGGCTGGAGGTGCTCGCCGCCTCGCTGTTCACGTTTCAGGCAACAGGCTCTGGCTGGGCGGTCGCGGTGGTGTCGGCGGCGAGAGCCGCGCCGCTGCTGCTCTTTGGGGCTGCGGCCGGCGTGCTGTGCGACCGCTACGACCGCCGTTATGTGGTGATGGGTGGCTCCCTCCTGTCGCTCGCAGCGGCTGCGACGCTCGTCGCTGTTGGCCGGCGCCGCCCTGCTGCGGCCCTGGCATCTTGCTGTGGCTGCATTTGTCAGCGGCTCGGCCTACGCGACCGAGTTTCCGGCGCGGCGGCGCATGGTTGCCGAAAGCGCCGGCCCGGGGCGGCTCGATGCGGCGGTCGCGGCCGACAGTCTGACCAGCTATGCGGCCCGGTGCGGCGGCCCCTTGCTGGGCGGAGCTTGTGTTTCAACGATTGGGCATGCCGGGCGCCTTCGCGATCTCCTGCGGGTGCAATCTCGTCGCGCTGGTCCTGGCGTCCGCTCTGCCGTCGAGCCAAGTGCAGGCCGTGGCCGCAACCCGCGATCCCGCAAATCTCGGCGCCGCCTTGCGCTTCGCATGGCGATCGCCCGTGCTGCTCTGCCTCCTCGCCGTCACCGTGACCATGAACCTGTGCGGCTATTCCTACGCGACGTTGATCGCTCCGGTCGCCCAGCGGGCCCTGGGACTCGACGCGACCTTGACCGGCGTGCTGGCGTCCGCCGAACCGGCGGCGCTCTTTGCGGCGGCCTGCTGCTGATGCGAGCGGCGCCGCGGCGCTCGCGCCTTGGCTGGCTGATGGGTGGGGTCGCGATCCTCGCCTGCGGCCTGCTCGCGGCGGCGGGGCTCGGAGCGGCGTCGTTCGGCTGGCCCGCCGTCTGCCTGGCCCTTGCGGCGGGCGGTTTCGGCAGCGCGGTCTACACCAATATGCAGACCAGCATCGTGCTGGCCGAAACGCCACCCGCGATGCGCAGCCGCATCATGGGCGTGCTCACCGTCTGCATTGGGTCCTGGCCGTTCGGGATGCTGCTGGCGGGCGGCCTCGCGCTGATCGCTGCCGCCGCTTGGCGCTCTGGCGGCGCTGGCGGCCTGTGCGCTGGCCCTGCTCGGCGGCATCGCTCTCGCCCGGCGGCATCCTCTGATGGCGCGCCCGGCACACGGTCGCCGTGATCGGGGCAGGGCCGGCGGGCCTGATGGCGGCCGAGGTCTTGGCCGGTCCCGACACGGATGTCACGGTCTACGATCGCATGCCGACGGCGGGCCGCAAGCTGCTGATGGCGGGCCGGGGTGGCCTGAACCTGACGCACAGCGAGCCCTTGCCGACCCTGCTGTCGCGCTATCGGCCGACGGACGCTGCGTCTGCTGGACGTGATCGACACAATTTCCGCCCGAGCGGCTGCGGGCGTGGTGCGAGGCGCTCGGCGAGCCGACATTCATCGGGTCGAGCGGGCGCGTCTTTCCGAAGAGCATGAAGGCCTCGCCCTTGCTGCGCGCCTGGTTGCGCCGCCTGTCGGGGCAGGGGGTCCGTTTCGCCTTGCGCCATCGATGGGTCGGCTGGGGCGATAGGCGGTGCGCTTCTCTTCGAAACGCCGTCCGGGCCGCACACCGTCACGCCCGATGCGACCATCCTGGCGCTCGGCGGCGCCAGCTGGCCGCAACTCGGCTCAGATGGCGTCTGGGTCGCGCCCCTGGCGGCGGTCGGAGTGGACACGGCGCCGCTGCGCCCGGCGAATTGTGGCGTTCTGGTCGACTGGTCGCAGCATTTCCGGGATCGTTACCAGGGCACGCCGATCCACAATGTCGGCATTCGATTCCAGAACCACGTCTCGCGCGGCGAGGCGCTGGTCACCCGGGGAGGGCTCGAAGGCGGTGCCGTCTATGCGCTGTCCGCCGACCTGCGCGAGGCGATCGCGAGGGATGGCGGTGCGGAGATCACGATCGACCTGCGACCCGACATCGCGGTGTCCGACCTGGCGCGACGACTCGTCGGCCCACGCTGCAGGACAATCGATTGCCACGAGGTTGCGCAAGACGCTGAAGCTCGCGCCGGCCGCGATCGGGCTCCTTCACGAAGCAGCGATCGCGCAAAAAGGCGTGCCCCTGGGCCAGCGCGATGCGTCCGGCCTCGCCGAGCTTGATCCGCGCGGTGCCGGTCCGCGTGTCGGGTCTTGCGCCGCTCGCTCGCGCGATCTCCACGGCGGGCGGCGTCACGGCCGAAGCCGTCGACGCCGGTTTCATGCTGCGCGCGAAGCCGGGCACCTTCGTGGCCGGCGAGATGCTCGATTGGGAGGCGCCGACCGGCGGCTACCTGCTCCAGGCCTGTTTCGCCACGGGCGCCGCCGCGGCAGCGCGGCGCTCTTGGCTGGCTCGAGCAGCACGAGAACCGCGGTCTGAACCGTCTTCGCGCCGGGCGTTTCCTCACGCGGAGGATCGGCAATGCGCGACTACACGATGGCGGTCGGAGACAGTCAGCCTTACGGGTTCTCGGCCAACGACGACCGGAGCGCGGCCCTGCACGCGCTCGATTATCTGGCGTCGCATGCGCCTGGCCCCCTCGGTGCGATGTGTCCCGCTGGTTCTCAGCGGTCCGGACGGCCTGCTCTCCGCTCCGGACGAAGACACGGATGCGTTCTGCCGCCGCGTGCAGGCCACGCATGTCGTCGAGAGCACGGACGACGTCCGCGTTGCCGACCCAACTCCGCCCGACTGCAACATGGCCTGAGCCGACCTGCCGGTGCTGGAACCCGGCGCGGCCTTCGACGTTGATCGAGTACATACCATGAACGGAGCCGCTATGACCGACGCTGCCAACCCCAAACTCGATCCCGATCCGCCCTCCAACACGGAAAAGGACCCGGACGATTGGACCACCGGAAGCGAGCCGATGACCGGTGCGCAGGCATCCTACCTCAAGACCCTGTCCGAAGAGGCCAAGGACGACACGAGCTTCGACCCGGGGCTCACCAAGGCCGAGGCTTCGAAGCATATCGATGCGCTGAAGAAGAAGCTGGGCCGCGCCTGAGGCGCAGCAAGCTCAACGCTGCAGGGGAAACCGCAATCCGAAGCTGCGGGCGAGGAACAGGCCGCCGTGCCTGAGGCCGGCCGGGTCGATGCCGTGGCCGACGCCGAGCGACAGATGCCACTGGCAGGCGAGGCCCGCCTTGGCGAGATGTTCGGCCGAATGGAACAGGGCGTCGAGCGGGATGACCTGATCGGCGTCGCCATGCACCAGGAGGATCGGCGGTGCGCCCGTCACTTCGTCGAGATGCTCTTCGCCGACCAGGAGGCCCGAATAGCCCAGGATGGCGGCGGGCGCGCGCCTGCGGCGCAGCCCGACGTGCAGCGCCATCATGGTGCCCTGGCTGAAGCCGACCAGCGCCAGGCGGCTCTCGTCGATCCCGAGGCGGGCCATCTCGGCGTCCAGGAAGGCGTCGAGGCCAGGCGCGCGCCGCGACGGCGCCGGTCCAGCGCTCGTCGGGGTCGCGGAAGGTGAGGGGAAACCATTGCCGTCCCGCCGGGGATTGCGTGCAGCGATCCGGCGCGTGCGGCGACACGAATTCGGCATCGGGCAGCCAGGACTGCCATTGTCGGCCGATTTCGATCAGGTCGTTCCCATCGGCCCCATAGCCATGCAGCAGAACGACGAGTTGCCGCGGCTGCTTGGAAGCGGCCTGCAGGCGGGGTCCATCCATCTTCGATGCCATCGATCGGCCTTTTCGGTGCGGCGCGACCCCGGTCAGGGCGTCGCACGACGTCCACCGAGGGCGACCCGGTAGTAGGCCCACAGCAGATGCGCCGCAACGCCGCGATAGGGACGCCAGCGCTGCGCCAGCCCTGCCAGCTCGCGTGGGCTCGGCCTCTCCTGCCACCCGAAGACGAGTCGCGCCGCCTCCTGGAGCGCCAGATCGCCGGCGGGCATGATGTCGGCATGTCCGAGGCCGAACAGCAGGAAAACGTCGGCAGTCCATGGCCCGATCCCGGGAATCGCCACGAGACGCTGATGCGCCTCTTCGGCCGGCAGGCGGATCATCTCCTCGAAGGCAAGCTGCCCGTCATGGACGGCGGCGGCGGCGGCGCGCAGGCCCCGGATCTTGGCGCCGGACAGCCCGCAGCGGCGCAAGTCGTCGTCGCTCGCGGCCAGCAAGGCTTCCGGCGTGAGGGGATCGAGGAACACCGACAGGCGACCGAAGATCGCGGTCGCGCTTGCGGTCGAGAGCTGTTGGCCCACGATCACCGCCGCAAGTCCCGCGAAGCCGAAGGGCCGGCGTCGGAGCGGCGGCTGGCCCACGGCCGCCACGAGACGCCCGATCACTTCCGGGTCGATCCGGAGCAATTCCGCGATGCCGGCCGCGATGTCTTGCTGGTCCCGAAGCTGTGAGGCCATGGTGTACGGTCAGCCTTGCCAGAGTCCGGCGGTCGTGCTTCCACGGGATGCGGGCCGATGTCTGCCGCACCCCATCATCGGCGTCCCACATGCCCGCCGTCACCGCAACACGCCCGGTCTTTCGTTTTGCGCCATCGCCGAACGGCCGCCTTCATCTCGGCCACGCCTATTCGGCGTTGCTGAACCAGCGGTTCGCTGCTGGTTCAGGAGGCATCCTGCTCCTGCGGATGGAAGACATCGACCGCGACCGCTGCCGGCGCGAGTTCGAGGCGGCCATCATGGAGGATCTGGCCTGGCTCGGCGTCCGATGGGACGAACGCCGTGATCCGCCAGTCCGCGCGTTTCGACCACTACGCGGCCGTGCTCGCCGACCTCGATCGCCAGAAGCTCGTCTATCCGTGCTTTTGCACGCGCGGCGACATTGCGCGGGCAGTCGGGGGGCGGGCCGAGTGGCCGCGCGATCCGGACGGCGCTCCGATCTATCCCGGCACCTGCCGCGGTCTCACGGCCGACGAACGTGCTCTGCGGCTCGAAGCGGGACAGCCGGCGGGGATGCGACTCGACATGACCGCAGCGCTCCGGCTGCGGCCGGACCCGCTCGACTGGTTGGAGTTCGGCGAGGGCAGGGCGGGCCGGCGCACGGCCGCAACCCCGAGCGCCTGGGGCGACGCGCTGCTCGCCCGCAAGGACTTTCCGGCGAGCTACCACTTGGCCGTGGTGGTCGACGATGCGGCACAAGGCGTCACCGACGTCATGCGCGGCGATGATCTGCGCCAGGCGACCAGCCTTCACCGCCTGTTGCAGGTTCTTATCGGGGCGCCTGCGCCCTGCCTACCATCACCACCGCCTCATTCTGGACGAAACCGGCCGCAAGCTGTCGAAGAGCCGCTCCGCCCCCGCCCTCGCCGCCCTACGCGCCGCAGGCGGGACTCCGACGGAGGTTTGCCGCTTGCTGGGGCTGGCTCCGGCCTGAATTCAGTTCGAGGCGCGCTTCTCGTTATGCGCCGCGCTCGGCGCGCTGGCCATGAGCGTATCGATACGGTCGTGTTCCTTCTTGAAATTCGCGAGCAGGGGGCCGTCCATCTCGCGCGTGCGCGCCAGCTTGACGCGCATCGGATCGACGAAGTGGCCGTTCACGATCACCTCGTAGTGGAGGTGTGGTCCGGTCGCCAGGCCAGTCTGTCCGAGATAGCCGATGACCTGCCCCTGCCGGACCTTGACCCCGCTCACGACGCCCCGGGCAAAGCCCGACATGTGCGAATAGGTCGTGACATAGCCGTTGGCGTGCTGGATCTCGATGTGGTTGCCGTAGCTCGAATTGCGCTCGGCGGTCAGCACCGTACCGCTGCCGGCCGCAATGATCGGCGTGCCGAGCGGCGCGCCCCAATCGACCCCGGTGTGCGGCCGGGTATAGCCGAGAATCGGATGGAAGCGGACCCCGAAGCCCGACGTCACCTCGCCGACCGGCACGGGCTTGCGGATGAGGAAACGCCGGGTGGAGCGGCCGTTCTCGTCGTAATAGTCGATCGAGCCGTCGTCGGGGGCCTGGAAGCGGTAATATTTGAACGACTCGTCGCGAAGCGTGATCGACGCGTAAAGCAGGTCGTTGTGACCTTCCGCATCGGCGTCGGTGTAGAAGGCGTCGAAGGTGTCACCCGCCGCAACGCCACGCTGGAAGTCGACATCGTTGCCGAACACCCGGACCAGGTCGTCGATGACGGGCTTGGGGATGTTCTGCTTCAGAGCCGTCTCGTAGAGGCTTTCGTAGAGCTCCATGCCGCCGCCGTTGCCGGCGTCGTCCTCGTCGGATTTCGGCTTCGAGGCGCGCAGCGCCTGCGGATTGGGGTCGACACGCGCCACCTGCACGTAGCTGCCCGAGTCATCGAGCGCGATGGTGGTCTCGAGCGCTTCGTCCGCATAGACCGAGATGCGGACGATCTGAACGGGGCTGTGGTCGTCCAGGCTCGGCGAGCAGGAGTTTGAGGCGGCGTCCTTCGGCGACAGGCGATTCGCCGCGCCGGGCCCCGAAGGCGGTCACGATCGAGCGGATCTGATCGCGCGTCGCGCCGTTGGCGCGCAGGACGTCGTCGAGCGAATCACCGTGATGCAGCGACGACCAGACGTTCCTGCTGCTCCAAGCCTTCATGCGGCCGGCTGGTCTGTTCGATCGCCGTGACGTTCTCGGGCACCATCTTGACCTGGATCGACGAGAACGGCGCCGACATGAAGTTCTCCGGCGCGTAGGACAGGCCGGCCGCACCGTTCGGTCGTCGCCCGGCTGGTGCG
>CAWGMF010000019.1:347500-594811 GCA_963823605.1 uncultured Alphaproteobacteria bacterium
TTGCGCAACCCCGTTGCTTTGAGATCTGATGAAGGGTCGTGAACTGACGGAGCGTGAACATGGCTGGCACGGCCTTGGTCGTGGGAGTGAGCGGGATCATCGGTAGCGCGACGGCGGATCTGCTTTTGAACCAGGGCTGGACGGTCCTGGGCCTTGCGCGTCGCCCAGCGGTGCAGGCAGGTGTCGTTCCGGTCGCCGCGGATCTTCAGGATGCGGCCGGTACAGCGGCGTCGCTGTCCAGCCTCGACCCGGACGCGGTGTTCATCACGACGTGGCTGCGCCAGGACAGCGAGGCCGAGAACATCCGCGTCAATTCGGCCATGGTGCGCAACCTGCTCGACGGACTGCCGAAACCGCGCCGGCCGCGCCATGTCGCGCTGGTGACAGGCCTCAAACATTACCTCGGCCCCTTCGAAGCCTACGGAAAGGGCACGCTGCCGCAGACCCCGTTTCGGGAAGAGCAAGGCCGGCTCAACGTCGCAAACTTCTACTATGCCCAGGAGGACGAGCTGTTCGCCGCCGCAGCGCGCGACGGCTTCACCTGGAGCGTCCACCGCCCGCACACGGTGATTGGCAAGGCGGTGGGCAATGCGATGAACCTGGGCACGACTCTGGCGGTCTATGCCACCCTGTGCGCGGAGCTTGGGCGACCCTTTGCCTTCCCCGGCTCCTCTGCACAATGGAACGGACTCTCCGACATGACCGATGCGCGGTTGCTGGCCAAGCATCTGCTCTGGGCTGCAACCACGCCGGACGCTGCCAATGAAGCGTTCAATGTCGTCGATGGCGACATCTTCCGCTGGAACTGGATGTGGAGCCGGCTTGCCGGCTGGTTCGGGGTGGAACCCGCGCCGTTCGACGGCACCATACGCCCGCTCGCGCAGCAAATGGCGGAGGACGGGCCGGTGTGGCGCCGGATCACCGAGCGCGAGGGGCTCGCCGAACCCGATCTCAATCGGCTTGCCTCGCCGTGGCACACCGACGCCGACCTCGGTCGCCCGATCGAGGTGGTCACGGACATGTCGAAAAGCCGGCGGCTCGGTTTCACGGCGTATCAGCCGACCGATGATGCCTTTTTCGATCTCTTCGCTCAGCTTCGCGCCGACCGACTGATCCCTTGAGATGATCCGAACGGGGCTGCTTCTATGGTGGCGATGCCGGGACAGTCAGGCTCATGCCACCCAAGGCCCTGGGCGCGACAAAGGTCATGACCGGTCGACTGGGCGCTTTCGCGGATCGTGCTTGATGGTCTGATGCGGTTCGGAGTGCTCTGTCCGTTCCTGCGCTCGTCGCCGGGCGTCGGACCGGTCAATGAGGCAGGCGAACGCGACTAGAGGCACCATGGCGACCCAAAAGAACAGGTCCTCATGGCCTCTCAGAATTCCCCAGCGGCCAAGCCATCCCGACGAGATTGCCGCCGGCACGAAGAGCGCGAAGGCAATCCACAGTAGCTTCCGTTTCGTTTGGCGATCCACGACCAACCTCTTGATAGAGGTCACGCTAGCACGGGATTGTCAGCGCGGCATTCGGTGGATAGCGACTCGGGGGCAAGCACCCCGTCCTTGTGGCAGCGGGCGTCCGGGAATCAACGTCAGCCACGCCCGTGCCGAGGTTCGGTGAGCTTGCTCCCTGATGCCGGAAAAATGCGCTGGCGCGGTGAGGCTTAAGGCTCGAAAATGCCCCGCTAAAGCCGCGGAGCCGGCGGGCGGGAGGATGCATGCGTTTCGGGGCCAGCACGTTCATTTGGGTGTCGCCATTCGGCAATGACACGCTCGACCTGATCCGCAGGGTCGCGGGCTTCGGGTTCGATCTCATCGAGATCTGCGTCGAGGATCCTGCAACGCATCGACACGGACCGGATCCGGTCCGCGCTGGCGGAGGCGCGCCTGGGGGTCACGGTCTGCGGCGCCTTCGGGCCGGACCGGGACATGAGCTCGGCCGACCCTTCGGTGCGGGCGGCCGCGATGGCCTATACCCGCCGCTGCATCGCAATCGCGGCGGAGCTCGGCAGCGACGTCGTGGTCGGGCCCATGTATGCCGGCGTCGGCAATACCGCGATGCTGGACGCGGGGGCGCGTCGCGAGCAGCGCCGCCGCGCCGCCGGCGCGCTGACCGATCTGGCCGACGATGCGGCGGCACGCGGGGTCAAGCTTGCGCTCGAGCCGCTCAACCGGTTCGAGACGGACCTGATCAACACCGTCGATCAGGGGCTCGAACTGATTGCCGAGATCGGCCGCGACAACGTCGGCTTCCTGCTCGACACCTTTCACATGAACATCGAGGAAAAGAATATCCCGGCCGCAATCCGGCGCGCTGGGCGACATATCTTCGAGTTCCACGCGTGCTCGAGCGATCGCGGAACGCCAGGCGAGGATCATCTGCCCTGGCCCGAGATCGCCACCGCCCTGCAGGACGCCGGCTATGCCGGTCCGGTTGTAATCGAAGCCTTCACGCCGAAGATCACGGCGATCGCCCGCGCGGTGTCGCTGTGGCGGCCGCTCGCCGCGAGTGAGGATGCCTTGGCGCGGGACGGCCTTGCGCACCTCCGCAAGGTGTTTGCCTGAAGCATTCCGATGGCCGAGAGGCGTCAGCGCGGGACCGAAATCGCGATCCGGCTCCTGCTGCGTCTGGTGGAATGCGGCGGTACTCGCGCGAGCGGCGCCCTGGTGGGTGACCTCGGCGTTCCGCGCGCCAGCCTCGCGCGGATTTGCCGGACGCTGGCCCGGCACGGTGTGCTCGATCTGTCGCGGCGTGGCCTGGTCCGGATCGGGCCGTTGGGCGTCGCTCTCGCCCGCCGGCGCGATGCGTCGCTGCGGCAGGAGGATGGCGAACGGGTGGTGCCGCGGCCGAAGCCCCTCCGCCGTGCACCGGGCACGAGCTACGGCCTGTCCCGGCACGCCCAATCGGTCGCGGTCCAGGATGGATGGTCATTCCGCCGCGCTCCACGGTACCGGATCGGCTTCGCGAACGCGGCGCTCGACAGCCCATGGCGGACCGCTCTCGTGCACAGTGTCGAATATGGGGCGGTCAAATACCGGGCCTTGATTTCGGGGTTGTCGGTGACGCACGCCGAGCACCGGGCCGAGCGGCAGATCGCCGGCATCGAAGCGTTGCTGGCCGCGGGGGCGGATGGCTTGATCGTCAGCGCGGTCGAGGCGGCTCGCCTCGCGCCTGTCCTCGCCGATGCGGAACGGCGTGGCGTGCCGACCGTCCTGGTGGACCGGGGACTGCCCGAAACCATTCCCCAGGTCAGCTTCGTCACCTGCGATGACGAGGTGATCGGACGTACGACGGCGCGTTGGCTTGCCGAGACACTGAAGGGCCGTGGCTCGATCCTCCTTCTGCCCGGGCTTGCCGAGGCGGAGCCGGCCCGACGCCGTCTCGCCGGCGCCGAAGCCGTACTCGCGGACTTTCCGTCAATCAGAGTGTTGGAAACCGCCTGGACCGGATGGCAAGGGTCCATCGGTCGTCGCATCATGCGCGACTGCATCGCACGCTATGGCGACCGGATTGCCGGCGTCTGGTGCGATTCGGGACTGCAGGCGGTTGGTTCGCTCCAGGCCTTCATTGCGGCGCGTAAGCCGGCCGGCGCAATTCCGCCCCACACCGGCGGCGACCTCAACCTGGCCTACAAGCTGGCCATTCGGCACGGCGTGCCCCTCGCGGCCGTCGACTATCCGCCCGCCATGGGCCTGCGCGCGGTCGAGGTGCTGCTCGACGTCTTGCGCGGGCGCAGCGTGCCACGGCGCGTCGATGTCCCGACCGAGATCGTGGTGACCCGGCATCACGCGACAGCATCGGTCTGCCCCGATCTTTGGGCCGACGAACATGTGCGTTGGGACTTGCCCGACGACCTCATCCTGGCAAGCGGGCTCGGCGTCTCCTATGACCCGCGCTCCTTCCGCATCCGTTACAAGGGCAATCGCTACAACCGCTCCGCGGCGCGGCCGATCGGACAGGCGCGTGGACGCTGACACGGCCGGCGTAGCGCTGATCGGGCGCATCCTGCAGGCGATTGCAGCCGAGGGCGAGCACACGGCCGCGTCGCTGGTGGAGGGGCTCGCGGCGGCTCGCGCGACGACCTATGACGTGCTGCGGCAGCTCGAGGCGGCCGGGTTGATCGACCGCGACTCCGCCGGCCGGATCACCCCCGGAGAGCAGGCCGGCGGCGCTTGGGTTCGCCAATTTCGGTCTTGCTCGGATTGCCGGTGCCGCTGCGCCCCTCCTCAGTGCGCTGCGCGACGACACCGACGCACGTGCCGATCTGGCCGTACATTCTGCCGAGGGAGAGATCGTGCTGGCCCAACGCACCGCCGGGCCGGTTGCGAACGGGGCCGGGCCCGGCGAGTGCGAGCAGTATCTGGAGGCGCCGATCCGCGTACCGGACGGTTTGCCGGCCGTGCTGCGGCTCACACTGCCAGTCTGCGCAACCGCCGCAGAACGCAGCGCCGCACGACAGAGTCTCGATACTGTCGCGGCGGCACTGTCGCGGCTTCTGCATCAGCGCGAGACCGACTGACGATCGCGGCAGACCGCCACGATCAGCGCGGCCCGCGATGCCGCTCGGCCGATGGGCGAAGGGGTAGAACCCCCTTCGCGTGTGTCAGGACGCCTTACTTGCCGCCCCAGCGCTGCGGATAGCCCGGCATGTCCTTGCAGCCGCACATGGCGTAGTGCAGCGGCGGCATCTTGGGATCGACGTACTGGTCGAGCGTCTCCTGCGTGATGACGGGCTGCGGCAGCTTCCAGGTCGGCCCGATCACCGGCTCGCCCTTCAGGATCTTCACCGCCGCGATGACCGGCGAGCGCCACTGGTAGGTCGGGTAGGTCGGCGCGAAGGCGGTCAGCTTGTCCTTCTTCCACTTGGTCAGGAAGTCTTCCTGATCCTCGCCGGTGATGATCGGGTAGCGGCTGGCCGGCGTCCTCGAAGGCTTCGATCGCCGCGACCGCGGTCGCGCCGGCATCCATCCAGATCGCGTCGATCTTGCCGAAGCGGTTGATGTAGTCCTCGACGATCGTCTTGGTCTTGGCGTTGTCGCCGCCGCGTGAACTCGGCGCCGACCACGTTGACGTTGTTGGCGTCGAAGATGCGCTTGGCCGCCGACCAGCGCGTCTCCAGCACGTCGACGCCGGGCAGGATGCGCAGGCCCAGCACCTTGCCGCCCTTCGGCAGCTTGGAGACGATGAAGTTCGCGGTCGAGATGCCCCAGCCGTAGCCGCCGATCGGGTTGACGAAGGTGACCGGGCAGTCGGTCTGCACGCCGCGGTCGAACACGACGACGGGCAGCTTCTTGCAGGCCGCCTCGACCGCCGGCGTCAGCGCCGCCGTCGTGTTCGGCGAAACGATCAGCGACGTCGCACTTGCCGCTGGAGACGAAGGAGTTGATGTCGGAGATCTGCTTGTCGTCCTTGCCCTCGGCGTCGGCGGCCGTGAAGGACTTGATGTCGGACTTCAGCATGTCGACCTGCGCCTGCATGTCGGTCCAGCCGACCACGCGCCACGGGTTGTCGACGCCGGCGTTCGAGAAGCAGATGTTGTAGGGGCCGGGCTTCTTGTACTTCGCCGTGTCGATCTCCTTGCCGCCGAGGTTCTGCTCCCAGGGCTTGCCCTCGGGCCCTTGCGGCTTCATGTCGATCAGCGCCTTGGCGTAGTCGAAATCCTTCTGGCTGTTGAAGTCCTGCGCCCAGGCGCCTCGCCGCGAAGGCCAGCGCCAGCGCGGCGACGCCGCTCCGCAATGCCAATCTCGTCATCGATCGTTTTCTCCCTTTGCACTTGTTCGGGCGGGTTCGCCGTCCGTTACCCGCCGTCGCGCTGGCGATGGGCGCCAGCCGCGACGGCCGAGATCAGAATGAGGCCCTGCGCCGTGTCGCGCAGCGCCTGCGGCAGGCCGAGAAGGTTGAGCAGCGTGAACAGCGCGAACAGGCTCAGCGCGCCGAACGACGACGCCGATGACGCTGCCCTTGCCGCCCATGAGCTGCGCGCCGCCGATCACGCAGGCCGCGATGGCCTGCAGCTCGAGCCCCTGGCCGACATCGGTCGACACGCCGCCGAAGCCGCCGAGCAGGATGCCAGCCGTCACCGCGCTCAGGGCCGAGATGACGAAGCAGGCGATGCGGGTGAGGTCGACGCGGACGCCGGCGAGCTCGGCCGCGCGCGGATTGTCGCCGACCGCGAACACCCGCCGGCCGAACACGGTGCCGTGCAGCCCCCACCAGGCCAGCGCCGCGACGACGACCAGGACGATGACCGAAAGCGGCAGCTGTCCGATGACCGGGCACGTCGCGGAACACGAAGCGGCCGAAGGCGCGGAAATTGTCCGGCAGATAGCCGCGCGGCGAGCCGCCCGACCACATCATGGCGACGCCGTTGACCGACAGCAGCATGCCGAGCGTCGCGATGATCGAGGGCACCTTGAGGTAGGCCACCGCGATGCCGTTGATCAGGCCGACCGCGAGCCCCATGGCGTAGAGGGCCGCGATGGCGGGCCAGGTCAGCGCCGGATCGCCGCCGGTCATCATCGAGGCGCCGAGCACGCAGAGCGTGACGAGCGAGCCGACCGACAGGTCGAAGCCGCCGGACACGATCACGAAGACCTGGCCCGACGGCCAGGATCGCCAGCGGCGCCGCGCGGCGCAGGAAATTCATGAAGCCGGCCGGCTCGATGTAGGAATGCTGCTTCAGCGCCACGGCCGCGAACAGCACGACGAAGATCACCACCCCGACGTTGATGTGCCGCGAGAGATTCGCGCCGCGGAGCCGGTCGTGGCGGTCTCGGGCAGGGCGATGGTCATGCCACGTGCCCCCGCGTGCGGACCGAATAGACCGCCACCGCCGCGATCACGATGGCGCCGCGGATCACCTGCTTGGGGAAGGCCGGGACGCCCGAGCATGTTGAACGAGGCGTCGATCACCGCGAACAGCAGCACGCCGGCGATCGTGCCCCAGACGCCGCCGCGGCCGCCGGCCAGCAGCGTGCCGCCGATCACCACGACGGCGATGGATTCCAGATCGTAGACGCCGTCGCGGCCGATCCACGGCGCACCGGAGCGCAGGCGGCTGGCGAGATAGAGGCCGGTCAGGCCGGCGAACAGGCTGCAGAGCACATGCGCCCGGATCGTCACGCGGTCGGTGCGGATGCCGGCGAGCCGCGCGCCCGTCGGCATTGCCGCCGACCGCATAGAGATGCGCGCCGAAGCGGGTGTCGCGCAGCAGCCAGGATGTCGCGAGCGGCGAGCAGCGAACAGGCCGAGCACCGACCAGGGCAGGGGGCCGATCGCCGCCATAGGCGACGGCCTCGAACGCGGCCGGCACCGAGCCGGCGAAATTGTTGAAATTGGCCGACAGCACGCCCTGCAGGATCAGCCCCGAGCCCGAGCGTCGCGATCAGCGGGCTGACCTTGAGCCTGGCGATCACCAGGCCGTTGATGGCGCCGACCGCAGCCGCGATGACGAGCACCGCGACGACGGCCGGCAGCATCAGGGCGGGCTCGCCGCGCATGATGAACGAGGCCAGCACGGCGCCGACGCTGATCAGGCTGCCGACCGAAAGGTCGATCGAGCCGCACAGGATCACGAGCGTCTGGCCGAGCGCCACGGTCCCGAGCGCCACCATGCGCTGCAGCAGACCGACGAGCCCCGTCGGCGTCGAGCTGATTGAGCGAGCGCGTCCAGACCGCCGCGCCGACGTAGAGCGCGACCGAGACCGACAAACAGCAGCAGCGGCACCGATATCGCACGTCGGCGACGCATCGCAGTCGAGGACACCGCGAGGCTCATGCGGCGAACTCGGGCGTGGGCGGCCGACGCCTGATGGCCGACCGCGAGCGCCATGACCTCTTCCTCCGTGGCGCCGCCCGGCAGTTCGCCGGCGATGCGGCCGTCGCGCATCACGACGATGCGGTCGCTGACGCCGATCACCTCGGGCAGGTCGGAGGAGATCATCAGGATGCCCCGCCCGCGCGACGCGAGATCGCGCATGATGGCGTAGATCGCGGCCTTGGCGGCGACGTCGATGCCGCGCGTCGGCTCGGCGAAGATCAGGAGCTGCGGATCGCGCGCGAGCCAGCGGGCGATGATGACCTTCTGCTGGTTGCCGCCGGAGAGCAGCCGGATCGGATTGTCGTAGCGCGCCGTGCGCACGTCGAGCGCGCGCATGCTGGTCGTCGAGCGCCTGGTTCGACATGCGCGCCGGCGCCGGGCCGGCCGAGCGCGCGCCGCGAAGGCGCGCAGCGTCAGGGCCGCATTGTCCCGCAGCGTCTGGCCGAGGGCCAGCCCCTCGCGCTTGCGGTCGTCGGGCAGAAAGCCGACGCCGGCGCGGATGCCGTCGCGTCCCGAGCGCGGGGCGAACGGCCGGCCCTCGAGGCGCATCGTGCCGCGGGTCGAAGGGCCGGTCGCCGAAGATCGCGCGGGCCAGCGCCGACTTGCCGGCGCCTTCGAGGCCCGCCACCCCGACGATCTCGCCGCGCCGAACCATCAGGTCGATGTCGGACAGGACGTCGTTGCCCGCCGTGCTCGACGCTCGAGCAGTGCCTCTCCGCGTGCCTGCGCCGCGCGGCGGGAAGAAATCGGACGAGGTCGCGTCCGACCATGGAGCGCACCAGCCGTTCGGGCGGCATGGCGGCGGTCCGGTCGGTGAGAACCTTGCGGCCGTCCTTCAGCACGGTGACCCGATCGGAGATCGCCGCGATCTCCGGCATCCGATGCGACACGTAGACCACGCGCGACGCCTTCGCGCCGCAGGCGACGCACCAGATCCAGCAGGCGCGACGCTTCGGTGTCGTCGAGGGCGGCCGTCGGCTCGTCCATCACCAGGATGCGCGGGTTCGTCGCCAGCGCCTTGGCGATCTCGACGATCTGCTGCTCGGCGATCGACAGGTCGCCGGCGCGGGCGTCGGGTCGATCGTCGGACTGCAGTCGCGCAAGAATTCGCTGCGCGCTCGGCGCGCATGGCCGGCGCGATCGAGCCGAATGCCGCGCGTCGGCTCGTGGCCGAGAAAGATGTTTTCGCGCACGGAGCGGTCGGGCAGGAGGCTCAGTTCCTGATGGACGATGCTGATGCCGGCCCGCCGCGCCGCGACGGGATGGGCGAAGGCGACGGCTCGCCGCCGATCCGGATCGTGCCGGCATCAGGCTGGTAGATGCCGCCCAGGATCTTGATCAGGGTCGACTTGCCGGCGCCGTTCTCGCCGCAGATCGCATGCACCTCGCCGGCCGCGCAGTCGAAGCTCACGTCCTCCAGCGCCCGCACGCCCGGGAACGCCTTGCGAGATGCCCTCCATTTCGAGCGCCAGATCCGGCACGCCTCACCCTCGCTCAATCTTCTCCCGTGCAGAGGGACGGCGCTACTCCGCCGCGATGCGCTGCGGCTCGGCCAGCCGGGCGCGCGGGTCGCGATGCATCTGGCCGTCCTTCATGATCATGGCGAAATGATCCGGTCCGACGAGCACCGACTGGTCCTTGAGCGGATTGCCGTCGACCAGCAGCAGGTCGGCCAGCGCGCCCTCGGCGATGACGCCGAGTTCGCCCTTGTGCCCCATCAGGTCGCCGCCGACCGCGGTCGCGCATTTCAGCGCCTCGGCCGGCGTGTAGCCGAAGAACTTGACGAAGTGGCCGATGTCGCGGGCGTTCTGGCCCATCGGCGTGACCGTGAAGCCGTAGTCGCCGCCGACCACCACCCGCATGCCGCGCTTGCGCATCTCCTTGTAGGTCGCGACCGTGAACTCGAGCTTGCGCGGCAGGCCCATCCGCTCGGCCACGGCCTTGGTCAGGCCGACCACGTCGCCTTCGAAGACGGAATTGTGCACGAGGCCGAAAGCCGGGCCGACGATCACCCTGTCCTTGACGGCCTCGAGCATGTCGAGCGCCTCTTCGTCGGCGAAGTCGCAATGGTAGATGCAATCGGCGCCGGCCCGCACCGAGCGCTTGACCGATTCGGCCGCGCGGGCGTGAACGGCGACGCGCTTGCCGAAATCATGCGCCGTCGCGACGCCGGCGCTGAGCTCCTCCTGGCTGATCGAGACGAGTTCGGCCCGGCAGTTGGAGACGAACTCGTCGCCGGACACGTTGAACTTGACGTTGTCGACGCCCTCGCGGGCGCAGAGCCGGACCGCCTTGCGGATCTCGTCGACCCCGTCGGCGATCATGCCGAAGCCTTCGAAATTGCCGTGGTTCTTGCGCTCGTCGCCGAGGCCGCCGGTGACCGTGATCTCCGGCCCGGCCGCCTTGTAGCGCGGGCCCGGCGAGATAGCCGTCCTCGATCTCCTGCCGCACCACGACGTCGAGCCGCAGCTTGGCGGAGGCGGCCGAATAGGCCGAGGTGAAGCCGTGGTTGAGCAGCAGCGTGGCATTGCGCATGGTGCGCAGCAGATGCTCCTCCGGCGGGATTTCGCCGAGGTCCTGGTTGCGCGCCGGATTGACGAAGGAGAGGTGGCAATGGCCCTCGACCAGGCCCGGCATGAGGAACAAGCCCTGCGCGTCGATCGTGCTCGCGGCACGGCTCGCGTCGATCTGGTCGCGGCCCTTGGCGACCGCCTTGATGCGGTTGCCCTCGACCAGCACTTCGCCGAGGATAGGGCTCGTCGCCGATCGCGTCCCAGACCTGCGCGTTCCTGAACAGCGTGGCTGTCATGGCGCTCTCCTCCCCATTGGTGGCGTGCCGTCTTTGCGGCGCATTGAGTGCAGCCTAATCCCGAGCGTTCGCGCGAGCCATACGGAAGATGCCCATCCAGTCCGGTATTTGAGACATTCTGGTCGCGCTCGCCGGGTCGTTCAGCACCGCGTTGCCCTCGGCCCGGCTCCTGGCCCATAACGTGCTTGGTCGAAAATCGGCGAGGGCGGATGGATCTCAACACGGTCACGGCGGTGGTGCGACCAGGGCAGCGAGCGCAACTCGCTCCGTTCAGCGACGGCGACGCCTGGCTCGCTGGCGGCACCTGGCTGTTTTCGGAACCGCAGCCAGACCTGCGGCGGCTGATCGATCTCACCGGACTGAGCTGGCCGGCCCTGGAATTGCGGGATGACGGCCTGACCATTGCCGCGACCTGTACTGTGGCGGCCTTGGACGCCTTCGAGCCGCCAACCGCCTGGCTCGCCGGACCGCTGTTCGGGCAATGCTGCGACGCCTTCCTGGCCTCCTTCAAGATCTGGAACATGGCCACCGTTGGGGGCAATCTGTGCTTGGCCCTGCCGGCCGGTCCGATGATCTCGCTCTGCGCCGCGCTCGATGGAACCTGCCTGGTCTGGACCGCCGACGGCGGCGAGCGGCGCCTGTCCATCTTCGACTTCGTGACCGGCCCGCAGCGAAACGCCCTGCGGGCGGGCGAATTGCTGCGAAGCGTTGATCTGCCTGCCGAAGCCCTTTGCGCGCCGCACAGCGTTCCGGCGCATCTCGCTGACGCCGCTCGGCCGCTCGGCCGCACTTCTGATCGGCACGTTGAGCGCGGCCGGCGACCTCGCGCTCACGGTCACCGCATCGACATGTCGACCGGTCCGGATCGCGTTTCGCGGCAGCCCCGGGGCAGTCGAACTTTCGGCACGGCTGGCAGCCGAGATTCCCGCCGCGCTCTACTACGACGATGTGCATGGCGACCCGGCATGGCGCCGCCACATGACGGGGGTCTTCGCCGAAGAGATCCGGGCCGAGCTGGCGGACGGCGTGTGACGTTCACGGTCAACGGTCGATCGCACGCGGCGCATCCCCGGCCCGGTCAGTGCCTGCGCACCTTTCTGCGGGACCTTGGCTGGTTTGGCGTCAAGAAGGGCTGCGATGCGGGCGACTGCGGCGCCTGCACGGTTCATCTCGATGGCCGCCCGGTGCATTCCTGCCTCGTGCCGGCGTTCCGCGCCGAAGGCCGAAGCGTCACCACCATCGAGGGCCTCGGCGAGCCGGGTGGCGACCTCCACCCGATGCAGCAGCAATTCCTCGACGCGCAGGGGTTCCAGTGCGGATTCTGCACGGCCGGCATGGTGATGACGGCCGCCAGTCTCAACCAAGCGCAGCGGCGCGATCTGCCCCGCGCCTTGAAGGGCAATCTGTGCCGCTGCACCGGCTACCGCGCCATCGCCGATGCGGTCGAGGGCCGAGCGCCATGTCGAGCAGCCCCCTGCCGGGCGGTCGCTCGGCCGCAACCTTCCGGCGCCCGCTGGCCCCGCTGTGGTCAGCGGGCAAGCCCGCTACACCATGGACGTGGCGCCGGAGGGTCTCCTGCACATGAAGATCCTGCGCTCGCCGCACCCCTCGGCTCGCATTCGCGGCATCGATGCGGCTCGAGCGCTGCGCGGTTCCGGGCGTCGTCGCCGTGCTGACGCCGGACGACGCGCCCGCGAAACTGTTCTCCACCGGCCGGCACGAGCTGGCGACGGACGATCCCGACGACACGATGGTGCTCGACCCCGTGGTGCGGTTCGTCGGGTCAGCGCGTGGCGGCCGTGGTGGCGGAGAGCGAGGCGGCCGCCGAGCAGGCGCGGGATCTGATCGAGGTCGACTACGAGATCCTGCCGGCGGTGTTCGATCCGGAGGACGCGATGCGTCCGGGCGCTCCGGTCGTGCATGACAAGCCGACCACCTGCCGGATCGCCGATCCGCAGCGCAATCATCGTGGCCGAGCTGCATGGCGAGGTCGGCGACGTCGCGGCGGGCTTCGCGGCGGCGGACGTCGTCCACGAGGGCACCTATGTCACGCAACGCGTGCAGCATGCCGCCCTCGAAACCCATGGCTCGATCGGCTGGCTCGACGAGGCCGGGCGGCTGGTCCTCCGCACCAGCTCGCAGGTTCCGTACCTGACGCGCCGCGCGCTGTGCAGCCTCTACGACCTGCCCGAGGACAAGGTGCGGGTGTTCAGCGAGCGGGTCGGCGGCGGTTTCGGCGGCAAGCAGGAGATGCTGACCGAAGACATCGTGGCGCTCGCGGTTCTGAAGACGGGCCGGCCGGTCAAGCTCGAGTTGACCCGCGAGGAGCAGTTCGCAGCCACGACGAGCCGTCACCCGATGCGCATCACCGTCAAGATCGGCGCCACGCGCGACGGTCGGCTGACCGCCATCAGCATGCGCATGCTGTCCGAACACCGGCGCCTACGGCAATCACGGTCCCGGCGTGATGTTTCACGGGGCCGGCGAAATCGGTGGCGCTCTATCGCTGCCCGAACAAGCGCGTCGATGGCTTCGCGGTCTACACCCATACGCTGCCGAGCCGGCGCGTTCCGCGGCTATGGACTGAGCCAGACCAATTTCGCCATCGAATCCGCCATCGACGAGGTCGCCGCGCCTGATCGGCATGGACCCGTTCGCGTTCCGTCGGCTCAATGTCGTCAGGCCGGGCGATCTGATGGTGTCCTATGCCGATGGCGCCCATGACGTCGAATACGGCAGCTACGGGCTCGACCAATGCCTCGACCACGTCGCAGGCCGAGCTCGAGGGCGTGGCGCGCCCAATGCTCGGGGACGACTGGCTGATCGGCCGCGGGGTTGCGGCCGGCATGATCGACACCATCCCGCCGCGCGGCCATTTCGCCGACTGCCGCATCAGCCTGGCCGCGGATGGCGTCTTTCGAGCTCGGCGGTCGGCACGGCGGAATTCGGCAACGGCACCACCACGGTCCACGCGCAGATCGCCGCGCGAGCGCTCGGAACCACCAGCCGGTCGCATCAGGGTGAGGCAGTCCGACACCGATCTCGGCGGCCACGACACCGGCGCCTACGGCAGCACCGGCATCGTCGTGGCTGGTGGCGCGACGCAGATGGCCGCCGAGGCCCTCGCCGACATAATTCTCGATTTCGCGGCGCGGACGTCCAAGGCAAGTCGAAACGCGTGCTCGCTCGACGAGACCGGGGTTCGGGTCGGCTCGCGGACGCATCTCGCTGGCGGACTCGGCTGCGGCAGCGCAGGAGACCGGCATTGCGTCTGGAGGCGACCGGCACCTCGAACGGTTCGCCGCGCTCCGTCGCCTTCAACGTGCAGGCGTTCGAGATCGCGGTGCACCGGCGCTACGGCACGCTGCGCATCCTGCGCAGCCTTCACGCGGCCGATGCCGGAACGGTGATGAACCCGATGCAGTGCCGCGGCCAGGTCGAGGGCGGCGTCGCCCAGGCGATCGGTGCGGCGCTGTACGAAGAACTGCGCGTCGACGACGCGGGCCGGGTCACCAACCCGGTGTTCCGCGGCTATCACATCCCGGCCTTTGCCGACGTGCCGCACACCGAGGTCTGGTTCGCCGACACCTACGACACGCGTCGGCCCGCTCGGCGCCAAGTCGATGAGCGAAAGCCCCTACAATCCGGTGGCGGCCGCGCTCGGCAACGCCATCCGCGACGCAACGGGATCGCGATTGTTCGAAACGCCGTTCGCGGCCGACCGGCTGTACAGGATCACCACCGCAGCCGACGGCGTTCACTCGAGTGCAAAACCGCCGAAGTGACGACGCCATTCTCAACAGCTGCGGGGGACGCCCCCGCGGCTTAACCGACCGATCCCTCGAACTCAGTAGGGATCATATCCAGGTCCGTAGCCGTAACCCGGGCCGTATCCATATCCGTACCCGGGGCCGTAATATCCGCCGCCACCGTAGTAGCTGTCTGCGGCAGCGGCGCCTGCTGCGAGGCCGACAATCCCGAGCGTACCGCGACCCGCCACTGCCGCGCCGGGCCCGTAGCCGCGATAGCCGTAGTGGCGATAGCTGCCGTGGTATCCATAACCGTGGCCGTGATTTCGATACTGCCGTGCCGTTGCAGCCGACGCGTCAGTCAACCGCTCCAACGAGCATCACGCCGGCGAGCGCTACGCCAGCGGCCAATTTACCCAACGAGGCCATCATTTCACTCCAGTTCGCGTTCACCGCACACGAACAAGACGCATATGACGACGGAATGTTCCAGAGCGTCAGCCTTTGCCACGTGCGCTTCGTGGAGATGGTAAAGGGATCGGTTGCGGTTTTTGGGTCTGCATGGCGGTGCCGGCGAACACATTGGCAACCGTCGCGGTCTCGAACAGGCTTGAGACGCTGGCTTCCTGGGCGACGCGGCCGATGGCCTCGCCGATCAGCGGCGCGATCGACATCACCCGGATGTTCCGCGCGACGCGGACCGCCTCGGTCGGCCGGATCGAGTCGGTCATCACCAGTTCCTTGAGCTTGGAACCGGCGATGCGGGCGACGGCGCCGCCCGATAGGACGCCGTGCGTGCAATAGGCGTAGACGTCGCGCGCGCCCTGCGCGAGCAGCGCGTCGGCGGCGTTGCACAGCGTGCCGCCGGAATCGACGATGTCGTCGAGCAGGATGCAGGTCTTGCCGTCGACCTCGCCGATGATGTTCATCACCTCGGACTCGCCGGCGCGCTCGCGGCGCTTGTCGACGATGGCGAGCGGCGCGTCGATCCGCTTGGCGAGGGCGCGGGCGCGCACCACGCCGCCGACGTCGGGCGACACCACCATCACGTTCGACGAGATCGAGCCGCTCGGTGATGTCGCGCACCATCACCGGCGCGGCGAACAGGTTGTCGGTCGGGATATCGAAGAAGCCCTGGATCTGGCCGGCATGCAGATCGACGGTCAGAACGCGGTCGGCGCCCGGCATGGGTGATCAGGTTGGCGACGAGCTTGGCCGAGATCGGCGTGCGCGGACCGGCCTTCCGGTCCTGCCGGGCATAGCCGAAATAGGGCAGCACGGCGGTGATGCGGCGGGCCGAGGCGCGGCGCAGCGCGTCGGTCATGATCAGCACTTCCATCAGGTGGTCGTTGGCCGGGAAGGCCGTCGACTGGATGATGAAGGTGTCTTCGCCGCGGACGTTCTCGAGGATCTCGACGAAGATCTCCATGTCGGCGAAGCGCCGGACGGAGCATTTGGTGAGCGGCACACCGAGATAGGCCGCGATGGCCTCGGCCAGCGGCGGGTTCGAGTTGCCAGCCAGGATTTTGATGGTTCCGGGCATTCACTCACTCCTGCGCCGCGCGAAATCCGGGAGAGGTCACGCAGGTCGGCCTTGGAAGCGTTCTGAAGTCGCCGCCTTCGCGCGCGCAGCTTTAGTGTGCTTGCGGTGCAAAGAGAAGGCCGACTCGCACGCGAGCCGGCCCAAAATCACACAGAATCCGCAGGCGCGCTTGACGCGCCATGAACGGCATCGACCAAAGCGTCAGGCGCCAGCCGTCTGCTTCACCGGGACGCCGGCCTCGGCGAGATGCGTGCTCAACTCGCCGGACTGGAACATCTCGCGGACGATGTCGCAGCCGCCCACGAACTCGCCCTTGACGTAGAGCTGGGGCACCGTCGGCCAGTTCGTGTAGTCCTTGATGCCCTGGCGCAGTTCGGCGCTCTCGAGCACGTTGACGCCCTTGTAGGGTACGCCCAGGTAGTCGAGGATCTGCACGCACTGGCCCGAGAACCCGCACTGCGGGAACTGCGGCGTGCCCTTCATGAAGAGCACCACGTCGTTGGACTTCACCTCGGTGTCGATCTGTTCGTGTACGCTGGCCATATGGAATTCCTCTGGAGTGCGGAGGTCAAGGCTCCGGCTCGGTCGAGAATATAAGGTATGAATGCGAGGCTTCGCGACAGCCCGGGAGCCAGTTGCTCGACTTGCAATCCTTCCACGCGCCGGAACTCGTCTTCATTCGCCGTAACGATCGCTGCGCCGGATGCTCGCCAGCATGCGCCGCGATCAGCAGATCGTTCGGCTCCCGATAAGCGCGACGGCCGCCTCCAAATTTGCCCTGAATCGCGCCGTACCCACCATCTGCTGGCGCGTCGAACGGAAGCACCTCGACGTGTGAAAGGAAGTCTTGGAGCGCTGTCTGGGTGAGGCAGCGATCGACCTCTTCGGTGGCGCATCCAGAGCGCAGATTCATGCAGCAACGATGATGCTGCATGCAGAATCGCGTCGCCTTCGGCTTTTGCCCGCTCTGCTGCGATCCCTCGGGGGCGCCGGATAATGTCGCTGACGACATTGGTATCCAGCATGTATCGCACCTTAGAACACGTCCTCTGGTGCAGGTGGAGGAAACGGTCCGCCTTCGCTCCTGAGCTCCCGGACGTGTCGGTGCATGTCTCGAGGAGCGACAAGGGCCCGCTGGCGAAGAGCCTGCAATGATGAGCCGATGACGTCGCGCGTGACGGTGCGCTCGCTTCGGCAAGTCGAATCCAGCGGACGCGCGGATAGCCTGGCTTCGATTGCTTCGAACAATCGAATCGCCGAGGACAGGTCGATCGACATGTCGGAGCCCAACCATGCGACCGCTGTCTGAGGGCCGTCGTGCAGATCATGATCGTGCATTGAGCGACGCGGTCGGCGCGGCACCGACGTACCGTTGACGACCCGGTCATCGACGGCGAGCTACTCCGCCGAGGTCTGCAGCGCAAGGGCGTGCAGCACCCCGCCCATGCGGCCCTTGAGCGCGCCGTAGACGATCTGGTGCTGCGCGACCCGGGTCTTGCCCTTGAAGGAGGGCGACAGGACGGTGGCGGCGTAGTGGTCGCCGTCGCCGGCGAGGTCGCGGATCTCGACCTCGCGTCGGGCAGGGCCTCGCGGATCATGCGCTCGATCTCGGCCGCATCCATCGCCATCGTCGCATCGATCGCCGCTGGAGCTCGCCTCGCCATGTAGCGCGGGCACCAGCTCTCGTGCGCCGCGGTGAGCTCGTCGACCATATGGGCGCCTCGTCCCGGCAGGGTCAACGGTCGCCGCCCGTCGTGCCGATCTTGCCACCGGCACGCCTGACGCCCGAGCGTCTGCGATGACGTCCTCCGGCGCCTCGCGCGACCGCTGACGAGGTAGCGGGCCTGATCCTCGCCGAACAGGAAGGCGTGCGGCGGCAGTCCGCGGCAGCGCGGCCAGGGCTCGACTGGCGCCGATGCCGGGCCAGCGTCATCTCGGCGAGGCCACGGCGAGGCCGCCGTCCGACAGGTCGTGGACCGGTCGTGCGCGGCCCCGGCGGGATCAGCCCGCGAACGAAGTCGCCGTTGCGCCGCTCCACCGCGAGGTCGACGGGCGGCGGCGCGCCCTCGGCGCGGCCGCAGATCGCGCAGGTAGGCGACTGGCCGAGCCAGCCGCGCGTCGCGCCGACAAGGAGAAGCGTCGCCCTCGCGCCGTGAAGGCCGAGCGGGCGATGCGCGCCACGTCGTCGACCAGGCCGACGCCGCCGATGGTCGGGGTCGGCAGGATGCCGCGCGCCGTCGGTCTCGTTGTAGAGCGAGACGTTGCCCGACACGATCGGGAAGTCCAGCGCCCGGCCGGCCTCGCCGATGCCCGTGGATGCAGCCGACGAGCTCGCCCATCGCCTCCGGCTTCTCGGGATTGCCGAAGTTGAGGTTGTCGGTGAGGGCCAGCGGCAGCGCGCCCACCGCGGTGAGGTTGCGCCACGCCTCGGCGACCGCCTGCTTGCCGCCCTCGACCGGGTCGGCCGCGCAATAGCGCGGGGTGACGTCGCAGGTGAGCGCCAGGCCCTTCGGGCCGTCCTCGACCCGCACGACCGCGGCGTCGCGCGCCCGGGCCCGACGACGTGTTGCCGCCGATGAGGTGGTCGTATTGCTCCCAGACCCAGCGCTTCGAGCAGAGGTCGGGCGAGCCGACCAGCCTGCAGCAGCGCGTCGGCGTTGGAGCATCGGCGCCGCGACCGAGGCCGGGTCGAGCACGGGCAGCTTCGGTGCCGGCCGGTGCGGGCCGGTCGTAGAGCGGCGCCTCGTCGCCGAGTTCCTTGATGGGCAGGTCGGCTTTGACCTCGCCGCCGTGCTTGATCACGAAGCGCAGCGTGTCGGTGGTCTTGCCGATGACCGCGAAATCGAGCGCCCACTTGCGGAAGACCGCTTCGGCCTCCGCCGCTTGTCGGGATCGAGCACCATGAGCATGCGCTCCTGGCTCTCGGACAGCATCATCTCGTAGGCCGTCATGCCGGCCTCGCGGCACGGCACCTGATCGAGATCGAGCTCGATGCCGAGATTGCCCTTGGCGCCCATCTCCACCGCCGAGGAGGTCAGGCCCGCGGCGCCCATGTCCTGGATGGCGATGACGGCGCCGGTCTGCATCAGTTCGAGGCAGGCCTCGAGCAGCAGCTTTTCGGCGAAGGGGTCGCCGACCTGCACGGTCGGGCGCTTGCTCAGCGCATCCTCGTCGAACGCCGCCGACGCCATGGCGGCGCCGCCGATGCCGTCGCGCCCGGTCTTCGAGCCGAGATAGACGATGGGGTTGCCGACGCCGGTGGCGACCGAGGTAGAAGATCCCGTCGGTCCGGGCGAGGCCGACCGCCATGGCGTTGACCAGGATGTTGCCGTCGTAGCTCGGCGTCGAAGCCGACCTGACCGCCGACGGTCGGCACGCCGAAGGAATTGCCGTAGCCGCCGATCCCCGCCACCACGCCGGCCACGAGGTGCCGCGTCTTCGGGTGATCGGGCGAGCCGAAGCGCAGGGCGTTGAGGCAGGCGATCGGCCGCGCCCCCATGGTGAAGACGTCGCGCAGGATGCCGCCGACGCCTGTCGCCGCGCCCTGGTAGGGCTCGATGAAGGAGGGGTGGTTGTGGCTCTCCATCTTGAACACGCAGGCGAGCCCGTCGCCGATATCGATGACGCCGGCATTCTCGCCCGGCCCGTAGATCACATGCGGGCCGCTGGTCGGCAGGCCGCGCAGGTGCAGGCGTGACGACTTGTAGGAGCAGTGCTCGTTCCACATGGCCGACACGATGCCGAGTTCGGTGAAGGTCGGCTCCCGGCCGACCAGCTTGACGAACCGCTCCTACTCGTCCGGCTTGATGCCGTGCGCGGCCACGAGCTCGGGCGTGATGGCGGGTTCCTGGCGGATCAACGGCGCGCGCTCGCAGGTGGTGGACCTTCGCCTTGCGCTTAACGGCCGCGTCCGGATTGGGCAACCCGCGTTCAAGCCTGGCGACCCAACAAGTCCAGGCGAGACAAAAGCGCCCATCCGCCCCGCTGGATGCTGCGCCAAGGAACCCGGTCGAAGCCGATCGGTTTTGACGAAATCGACGAAGCACGCGACGCGATCTGCTGAACCAACCGTGTCGGAGTGCCGCGCAAGGAGTTTGAGCGATGTCGAACACCACCACCAATCACGACGAAATCCGCGAATGGGTGGAATCGAAGGGCGGCAAGCCGGCCGCGGTCGATCGCACGCACGAGGGCGGTGACGTGGGCCTGATCGAACTCATGTTCCCCAAGAACAAGCAATCGGAACACGGCAGCCTCGTCGAGATCTCCTGGGACGAGTTCTTCGACCAGTTCGAGGCCTCGAAGCTGGCGCTGATCTATGACGAGAAGAGCCTGTTCAACAAGCTGATCGGCCGGGACACGGCCGAAAAGCGGGAACATGGCGACCACTCGAGTCGGCACTACGCCGATTCCAAACACAAGACCGATCGCGCGCCGGCCGCGGCCAACAAGGCGCATGTCGCGAACCAGGACGCTGGAGCGAAAGCCGAGAAGCCGGCTGCCGGCGCCAAGAAGAGCGAAGCTGGCACGGCAGAGACTCAAAAGCCGGCAGCGAAAGCCAAAAGCAACGACGGCGGGGCGAAGCACGCCGCCGGGGAAGCCGACGATCTGAAATCGCGCGAATACACCGATGCCCAAGGGAAGGTGCACCATCACACGCGCGGCTACGCCGAGAAGCACGCGTCGAAGTAGACCCCTACCGCGCCTCGAGCATGGCCAGGGCCGCGAGCATCAGCACGATGGCCGGGCCGGTCTTCACTAGAGCGCCGAGCGGCTCAACCCACATGTCCGGCGTGATCAGCGCGGCGGACACCATGTAGACGAGGGAGAGGGCGACCCCGGCCAGAAGGCCTGCGCCGCAGGTTCGCCGCACCGCGATGGCGACGCCGACACCGATGTCGGCCAGGCTGGTGACGAGCGTCACGGAGTCGGCGAGAGGTTCGCCAAAGCCGTGCGCCATGAGAATTGCCGAGGCCGGTCGGAATGCAATTGTCAGCGCGATCAGGCCGGACGTGACCCAGAACAGCGAGAGCGAGGCGATCACGACTGGCTTGAGGAGAAACAGGCGCGCGAACCAGCGCTCCTGAACCGTCGCGGGCAGCGCCCCGACGGCTTGGGCCAGCGACAGAGGCTCGATTCCTGTGGCCTCGATCCAAGGCTTAGGGTTGCAATTCACCCCACGGCGCATCTCCTGCAGGGCCGTCGTGCGCACCGGGGGTGACCAGCCCAGACGGGCCGCACCGTCACCCGCCAGGGCGCCAGCCCGGAGCAGCCAGCCCGGCACGCGCCAGGTGGCGGGCGGCCCTCCGAAGCGGATGCGAAACTGATCGATCACGGCGGCAACCGACGAGGGCTGGCGTCCCGCGAGTTCCCAACTCGCGCGCCATTCGCGTTCGCCAGCGGCCCAGCGGCGCGCGACGGAGGCAACAGTGCGGGCGATGTCCGCGACGGCAGTGGCGCTGAACGGCGCGTTCGCCTCTCGCGTCGGCAGCGCGAACGGCAGGGCCGCGAGAGCTCGGATGAGGGCGCTCCCGCCGTAAGCCGCGGGTGCGATCACGAACCCGGGTTTCAGGATGACAGAAGGCAGGGCGGCGCTGGCGATCAGGCATTCGCCTCGCCGCTTGGTGCGGCTGAATGCGGTCGCGTCACTCGTATCGTCGCCGGGGACGGAGACGTGGATCAGCAGCACGGGCCGGGTCTGGGCAGCGATCGCGTGGATCAAACGGGCGACGAAAAGCTCATGCACATTCGTCGTGCTTCCGCGCGCGCTGTCCTGCAGGACCCCCACACAGTTGAACACGATGTCGATCCTGTGGTCGCTGAGCAGGCTTGCCAATGCCTCCGGTTGGAGGTCCGCGATCGGCGCTACGACCGCGGCACGGCCGAAGGCTACGGCCTGTGCCGGCGTCAGTCGCCGCGCAACAGCGACGACGGGAAAGCCGTCGCGCAGCAACGTCTCCGCGACGCTCTGTCCGATCAGCCCTGATGCGCCGAGAACCGCGACGGTTGGCAACGGGTCCCGCATGTCAGAACGGCTTTGCGATCATCAGCCACAGGATGGCCACTACGGCTCCGAAGCCGGGAAAGCCAAAGGCGAACCAGGTGCGAAACCAACGGTGGTAGGCAGTGGGCAGGGGCTGCCCCAAATCCACCGCCGCCCGTGCCAGGTCGCGCATGCGGATCTGGATCCACACCACGGGCAGCCAGAACGCGCCTGCAACGACATACAGGGCGATCGACGCCGCAATCCACCCGTCCGCCAGCGTATAGCCTGTCTCGCGGGCCAGGAGGTATCCCGTGATCGGCTGCGTGACCGCGGCCGTGGCCGTGAAGACGGCATCGGCGATTACGACCACGCCTGCCGTTTTCGCCACGAAGACCGGGTCGCCATGGCGATGAGCTGCCACCATGAAGAACGCGATGCCGGTCCCAGTGCCGAGGATCACGGTCGCGCCGATCACATGGAGGAACTTGAGAACGAGGTAGAGCAGGGCGGTACACCGGCAGGACTGGCCGCGATCTTGACACTGCGGGCTGACGTGGAGGTTAAGCCGTTCCGATGGCAGCGGGTGCCAGGCTCTCTCGCCTTGGCGCAGCCGCCTTCCGCTGCTATGGGCCGCGCATGACGACGCATACGCTCGACAACATCCGCAACTTCTCGATCGTCGCGCACATCGACCATGGCAAGTCCACCCTGGCGGATCGACTGATCCAGACGACGGGGACGATGGCGACGCGCGACATGGTCGAGCAGGTGCTCGATTCAATGGATATCGAGCGCGAGCGCGGCATCACCATCAAGGCGCAAACGGTCCGGCTCGACTACGTGGCCCAGGACGGCAAGAGCTACGTCCTCAACCTGATGGACACGCCCGGCCACGTCGACTTCGCCTATGAGGTGTCGCGCTCGCTCGCCGCCTGCGAGGGGTCGCTGCTGGTGGTCGACGCCAGCCAGGGCGTCGAGGCGCAGACGCTCGCCAACGTCTACCACGCGCTCGACGCAGGCCACGAGATCGTGCCCGTGCTGAACAAAATCGACCTGCCGGCGGCGGAGCCGGAGCGCATCAAGCAGCAGATCGAGGATGTCATCGGGCTCGACGCCTCGGATGCCGTCGAGATCTCGGCCAAGACCGGCCTCAATATCGAGGGCGTGCTGGAGGCGATCGTAAAGCGGCTGCCGCCGCCCAAGGGCGACGACACGGCGCCGCTCAAGGCATTGCTGGTCGACAGCTGGTACGATGCCTATCTCGGCGTCGTGGTTCTGGTCCGCGTGATCGACGGCGCCCTAAAGAAGGGTTCCCGCATCCGCATGATGGGCACCAACGCCTCCTACGAGGTCGACCGCATCGGGGTATTCAAGCCGAAGATGCTGGACGTCCCGAACCTCGGCCCAGGCGAGATCGGTTTCATCACGGCCCAGATCAAGGAGGTGGCCGACACCCGCGTCGGCGACACCATCACGGACGAACGCAAGCCGACCGCCGAGGCGCTTCCCGGGTTCAAGCCGGCGCAGCCGGTGGTGTTCTGCGGGCTGTTCCCGGTCGATGCGGCCGAATTCGACGAGTTGCGCAACGCGATGGGACGCCTGCGCCTCAACGACGCGAGCTTCTCCTACGAAATGGAGAGCTCCGCGGCGCTCGGCTTCGGATTCCGTTGTGGGTTTTTGGGCCTGCTGCACCTCGAGATCATCCAGGAGCGGCTGGAGCGCGAGTTCAACCTCGACCTCATCGCGACCGCGCCGTCGGTGGTCTACAAGATCGCCTTGCGCGACGGCTCCGAGATCGAGCTGCACAATCCCGCCGACATGCCGGACGTCATGCAGATCCTGGAGATCCGGGAGCCGTGGATCCGCGCCACCATCCTGACTCCGGACGACTACCTCGGTGGCATCCTAAAACTCTGCCAGGACCGCCGCGGCGTGCAGATCGACCTCAACTACGTCGGCAAGCGGGCCATGGTCACCTATGACCTGCCGCTGAACGAGGTTGTGTTCGACTTCTACGACCGGCTGAAATCGATCTCGAAGGGCTATGCCAGCTTCGACTACCAGATCACCGACTACCGGGTCGGCGACCTCGTGAAGATGTCGATCCTGGTCAATGCCGAGCCGGTGGATGCCCTGTCGATGCTGGTGCACCGCGACCGCGCCGACATGCGCGGTCGCGCCATGGTCGAGAAGCTGCGTGAGCTGATTCCGCAACACATGTTCCAAATCCCGGTGCAGGCTGCCATCGGCGGCAAAATCATCGCGCGGGAAACCATTCGTGCGCTACGGAAGGACGTCACGGCCAAATGTTATGGCGGCGACGTGACCCGGAAGCGGAAGCTCCTGGAGAAGCAGAAAGCCGGCAAGAAGAAGATGCGGCAATTCGGCAAAGTCGAGATCCCGCAGGAAGCCTTCATCGCCGCGCTGAAGATGGACGCGTGAGCGGCTTCGCGCCGCCCGGAGGAGATCGATGCGTAGGGACGCGCTCGCAGCCGTCATCCTCATAGCCGGGCAGGGCATGCCGGCGACGGCTGCGCCCAAGGCAGACCTGCTGACCTGCACGAGTTTCATGCGCGATTTCCCGCAGGCCTTGCCGGCGTTTCGCGTGTCGTTCGAGCGGCCGCTGACGATCACGCGCGACCTTTTTGGCGGCGACGAGGCCGGCGTCGAAATCCACGTGCTTTCGACCAATGCCGATGTCGACGGCACGCTGCGCTGCCGCGGCGATGCGTTCGCGCGTTTCGAGGTGCGGATCGGCACGCCGGCCGACACCCACACCGAAGCCAACTTCTCGCAGTTCGAGCAGGCGGCTCTCACTTCGGTTCTTCATGTCGACAAAGGCAGGGCGGCCACGATCGTTGGGGCGATGTCGAGCGACGCGGACGAATATCTTCGTGCGTCGATCCAGCGCGGCGACACCTACGATGCCGGCAAGGTCGAGTACCATCAGGGCACGAGCTACGACCTCGGCATGATCTGGACACCCTCCGACAAGACGCTGATCGTCACCACGCAGAGCGACGAATAGCTCCTGCAGGCCAGCCTGATTCTAGCCGTCCTGCATGGCGGGAATGAGGAGCCTGCCGAGAGGCTGCGCGGTGCGACTTTGCCGCTCCAAGTCGAGGTCGGCCTCGATGTGATCGAGATGCTCAAGCATCATTGCGACAGCCTGTCGTTCATCCCGACGCTGCAGCGCGGCGACGAGACCGGAATGCTCCGCGTCCCCGCAGTCGGAACGGCCGCGATGGCCATAGAGCGCGATGACCAGCGACGAACGTGTCACCAGTTCACGCAGAAATCCCTCGAGCACCGTCTGCCGGGCGATTTGTGCGATCCTGACATGGAAATGACCGGAGAGGCGGATCGCCCGGCCACGGTCGCCGCCGTCGATGGCGGCGCGGGCTTCGGTCAGGACTGATTCGAGGTCGTCGAGGTCGGTCGTGGTGGCCTGCTTGGCGGCGCGCGCCGTCGTCTCGGCCTCGACGATGCGCCGTGCGTCGAACAGTTCGCGGGCTTCGTCTGGTCCCGGGGAGGCCACGGAAGCGCCGCGGTTGCGCGCCAGGACCACGATCCCGTCCCGCGCCAGTGACTGCAGCGCGCTACGCACCAGCGTGCGACTCGCTCCGAAATGGCTGCCGAGCTGGTCCTCCGGCAGCTTGGTGCCCGGTGGCAGGCGCTGCTCGACGACCGCCTGTCGGATGGCGGCGGAAATCGCTGCTGCGCGGTCGGCCGCGCCGGAAAGGCCGATCGCCCGCGCCTCGGCTAGCCGGCCCGAGCCCGCCGGGCCTGAGTCCTCGAACCCCACCACGTCCTCCAAGGGTCGCGTCATCTGCGCCAGGTTGCGAGGGGGCGCCTGCACATTTCGGGCCGTACACGGGCACGACTGGGATCGTGTACAATCCTGCCCAAGATCCGGGCACAATCCCGGAAACCATGCAATCAGGCTCGACTTTGAGCGAAAGCGGCCCGAGGCGCGAGCGAGTTCATTCCGACCACGATCGTGGTGCGAACGTAGCGGCATCGCGCACCCAGCCGAGCCGTCGGACGATGGCACGCCCGTTGCAAAGCTCTCGGCGCGACCAACCTGGGCGGTGCCATGCCTCAATCGGATCTAGAGCTGATCCATCTGACCAAGCGCTACGGGCAGACCGTTGCGGTCGACAGAATCGATCTGAAGATCCCCGCCAACTCCTATTGTTGTCTTCTCGGCCCGTCCGGCTGCGGCAAGACCTCGACGCTGCGGATGATCGCCGGCCACGAGTCGGCCAGCGAGGGCGACATTGTGTTCGGCGCGACGAACGTCACCGATCTGCCGCCCGCGAAGCGGGGCACGGCGATGATGTTTCAGAGCTACGCGTTGTTCCCCCACCTGAATTGCGTCGATAACGTCGCCTTTTCGCTGAAGATGCGCGGCATCGACAAGGAGACCCGCAGGGCGCGCGCGATCGAGCTTCTGAAGCTCGTCGCCATGGATAAGTATGGCGACAGGCTTCCGGCGCAGCTGTCCGGCGGGCAACAGCAGCGCATCGCGCTGGCGCGGGCGCTGATCACCGAACCGCAGATCGTGCTCCTCGACGAGCCTCTCTCTGCGCTCGATCCGTTCCTCCGCATCAAGATGCGCATGGAACTGCGGGCGCTTCAGCAGAAGCTCGGGATCATCTTCGTCCATGTCACGCACAGCCAGGACGAGGCCATGGCGGTCGCCGATCAGATGGTGATCATGAACAACGGCCGCATCGAGCAGGCCGGCGCCCCGCGCGACATCTTCAACAACCCGAAAACCGAGTTCGTGGCCAAGTTCATCGGCGGCCATAACGTGCTCGCAGGCGAAGCCGGACCGATCGCTGTGCGCGCCGACCGGCTGGTCCTGCGGCGTCCGGGCGACGGCAGCAACGGGCTGCTCAACGGAACCGTCCGGTCTGTCGAATACCAGGGCACGTACGTGCAACTCGCGATCGAAACGATCGAGGGGCGTGAGATCAGCGCCATGTCCGACGAGGCCACCTTCGACCAGACCCCGTTCAGCCCCGGCGATCCGATCGCAGTGTCCTGGGGCGAGCGCGACGTCCACCAGCTCAGCCAAGCGGCCTGAACGGCCTCTGTTCCAAGAAAGGGTAGCAGTATGACCAAACACGACCAGACCGAGAGCGGGCTGTCCCGTCGATCGCTGTTGAAAGGTGCCGGCGCGGCCGCCGGGGCCGTGGTTGGCGCGGGCGCGATGAGCAGCTTTCCGGCTCCAGCCGTGCATGCGGCGGAAGAAAAGGTGCTCCGGTATCTCGGCACGGCCGTCAATCAGTCGGCCGACATCGCCAAGAAGGTGAAGGAAGACACCGGGATCACCATCGAATACGTGGCGGTGACGACGGACGACGTGACCAAGCGCGTCATCACCCAGCCGAACTCCTACGATCTCGTCGACACAGAATATTTCTCGCTGAAGAAACTGGTGCCATCGGGCAACCTGCTGGCGATGGACGCCAAGAAGATCAAGCTGTTCGACCAAATCACTCCCATTTTCACCAAGGGCGAGCTGCCCAACGGCAAGAAGATCGGCGATCAAGGCACGGCGCCCAAGAAGGTGATGTTCCTCGAGGGGCAGCACTCGACCAAGTTCTCGAAGACGCCGACCGAATGGGCGACCTTGATTCCGACCGTCTACAACGCCGATACGCTCGGCATCCGCCCCGATCTCATCAAGCGACCCGATCACCTCCTGGTCCGAGCTCCTGAACCCCGAGTTCAAGGGCAAGGCGGCGCTGCTGAACATTCCGTCCATCGGGATCATGGACTGCGCCATGGTGGTGGAAGCGCTCGGCAAGCACAAATACGCCGACAAGGGCAATATGACGAAGGAAGAGATCGACATGACCATGAAGGTCATGACCGATGCCAAGAAGGACGGCCAGTTCCGCGCCTTCTGGAAGGACTTCAACGAGAGCGTCAACCTCATGTCCTCGGGCGAGACAGTGATCCAGTCCATGTGGTCGCCCGCCGTGACGGCGGTGCGCTCGAAGGGCATCGCCTGCACGTTCCAGCCGCTCAAGGAAGGCTACCGCTCCTGGGCCTCGGGATTTGCGGTGTCAAAGGGCGTCAGCGGGCCGAAGCAGGAACTCGCCTACGAGTTCGTGAACTGGTTCTTGGCCGGCTGGGCGGGCGCCTACCTCAACCGCCAGGGCTATTACTCGGCCGTCCTGTCGACCGCCAAGGCCAATATGGATCCGGATGAGTGGGCCTACTGGATGGAAGGCAAGCCGGCCGCCAAGGACATCAAGGCGCCGGACGGCACGCTGCTCGAGAAGGCCGGCGCCACCCGCGACGGCGGCTCTTACGAGGATCGGATGGGTTCCGTGGCGTGCTGGAATTCGATCATGGACGAGAACGACTACATGGTCCGCAAGTGGAACGAGTTCATCGCCGCCTGACGACGCGGGCCTCATGAACCAGCCCCCCTTCTCCCCGTGTGGAAGAAGGGGGCGCGAAGCGCCGGATGAGGGGTCGCTCCGAACGTCGAGATTTGCGCGACGACCCCTCATCCGTCTCGCGCCTGCGGCGCGATCCACCTTCTCCCGTAAGGGGAGAAGGGACGCTCGCACCGAAGAGGCACTTCAATGACGACCACTCACGCCGTTCCAGCCTCGGCCGAACCCGTGCCTCGCAAGCGCCGCAAGGTCCGTGCGGCCGATGAATTCATCGCCGCTCGGCAAGGTCCTCCCGGGGTGGGTTCAGGCGATGCCGTTCGGCCTCGTGTTCCTCGCCTTCTTCATCATTCCCCTGGCCCTCGTCGTGGTGGTCAGCTTTCTCGATTACAACGACTACGAAATCGTCCCGACGCTCACGACGCGCTCCTATACCGAAAATTTCGAGGGCTGCCTGAGCCAACTGCCGGACGTCTGCACGATCCTCAAGACCTACGGATCGACGGTGAAGTTCTGCTTCCTGGTCTGGGCTCTAACCTTGGGGATCGGCTTCACCATCGCGTATTTCCTCGCGTTCTACGTCAGATCCGTCACCGTTCAGATGACGCTGGCGCTCGTCTGCACGATCCCGTTCTGGACCTCCAACGTGATCCGCATGATTTCGTGGATTCCGCTTCTTGGCCGTAACGGTCTCGTGAACCAGATGCTCATGGGCGGCCATATCGTCAATCAGCCGGTCGAGTGGCTTCTCTACTCCCAGTTCTCGGTGGTGCTGGCCTACGTGCACCTGTTCACCTTTTTCATGGTGATCCCGATCTTCAATTCCATGGCTCGCATCGACAAGCGGCTGATCGAAGCCGCCTATGACGCGGGCGCCACGGGCTGGCAGACGCTGTGGAACGTGGTGGTGCCGCTGTCGAAGCCTGGCATCGTGATCGGCTCGATCTTCGTCATCACCATCGTCATGGGGGATTTCATCACGGTCGGTGTGATGGGCGGCGAGCAGGTCGCCTCGGCCGGCAAGGTGATCGAGACGCGCCTGAATGCGTTGCAGTTTCCGCCTGCTGCCGCCAATGCCGTGATCCTGCTCGTGGTGACGCTGGCGATCATCGCTGCGCTGACCCGCGTGGTCGACGTGCGGAAGGAGCTCTAACGATGCGCGAAGGCCGCTCGCTCGCGTTCTATCTGCTCGCCGCGTTCTTCGCCCTCTACGTCCTGTTTCTGTACGGGCCGATGATCGTGATCTTCCTGTTGTCCTTCCAGGGCCCGACAGGCGGCCTCACCTTCCCGATGGCTGGCTTCTCGCTGCATTGGTTCGGCAAGCTGTTCGAGGGCGGCGGCACGGTCGACATCGGCGCGGCCTTCAAGCGGTCGCTCGAACTGGGTCTCACGGTAATGGTCATCACCGTGGTCTTCTCGGTCCTGGCTGGGCTGGCGTTCCGCAAAAAATTCCGCGGACAGGGCCTGTTGTTCTACGTCGCGGTCGCCAGTCTGATCGTGCCATCCATCATCACGTCGCTCGGCATTGCTCTGATGTTCCGCATCTTCGACGAGGCGATCAAGGCCTATGGGCCGGAGTGGATCACCGACAGCTACACCACCTCCATGGGCCTGTTCACGTCGGGTCTGGGCGCGCACCTCACCTGGACGCTGCCGTTCGGACTCCTGATCATGTTCGCGATCTTCAACCAATTCGACGCCCGCCTCGAGGAAGCCGCCCGCGATCTCGGGGCCACGCCGTGGCAGACGTTCTGGCATGTGATCGCGCCCGTCATCCTGCCGTCGCTCATCGGCGTCGCGCTGTTCGGGTTTACGCTCTCCTGGGACGAGATCGCGCGCTCCAGCCAGGCGATCGGCTCCTACAACACGCTGCCGATGGAGCTGCAGGCGCTTACCACGACGGTGACGACACCGCAGATCTACGCTCTCGGCACGACCACGACCGGGATCTCATTTTCGGTGATCGCCGTCGCACTGCTCGGGATCATGTATTCCCGCGCGCGCCAAGCCAGGAAGGGCTCGGACGCCGGCAAGGGGATGCTTTAGAAACGGCCTGAGACCCGCCCCGATTGCGGAGCTCGATTCCGACCCGGAGTCGTCCCAGTCTGGGCACGCGCGGCGTGTTCCATTCCAGCCGCGGCGGCGGAGCGCGCGATCAGCCAAACACAAAGAGCCTCTTGTTGTTTCGCGCATCGCGTGATCGGGATATGCTCCGTCCCGGTGATTAGAGCGCTTCGCGTTCGGGTCGCCCGAGGCCAGGGGTGAGGCAGACGCGGCAGGGATATCCATCGGGGCGAGGCTGTCGTGACGGCCGGCATCACGGTACGGCGAGCCCGGCAACAGGGTATTGTCGTTCTCAAGGCTGTGCCTCGTGTCGCACGTGAGCGGGGCTGTCCGCTCACATTCCCTGCTGGAGCGAATCCGAAGCGCGTCTCCAGCCCGAAAGGTGGTGATCCTTGGCGAGACTCGTCGTTGTCTTTGCGATCACGCTGACCCTTTCCGCGGCAGCTCGTCGCTACAACGTGGAGCTGGTTGACGCTGCCCGTGAACTGCGGACCCTCGATCTCTTGCTGGCCAACGAAGCGGGCCGCTCGCTGCAAAGCGTACAGTTGATCCTCGACAGCTTTGTGGACCAGGTCGCCGCCGACAACATCAGCACGTCTGAGGAATTCGCCGAACGCTATGCCAACAAGGCGACGCATGATGCACTTCGCGCCCGGGTCGCCGGCGTTCCGCAACTTGATGCCATCACGATCGTCAGTGCGTCGGGCAAGCTCATCAACTTTTCCCGGTCCTGGCCAATTCCCCAGGTGGATCTGACAGATCGGGACTACTTCAAATTCCTACGCGACCACCAGACGAACGAGCCGTTCTTGAGCGAGCCGGTGATCAACCGTGGATCGGGAACGCCGACCATCTATCTCGTCCGGCGCGTCAGCGCACCCGACGGAGCCCTTCTGGGGCTTGTTCTCGGCGCGATCGAGCTCAGCTATTTCGAACGCTTCTATGCCTCGCTTCATCTCGGCCCTGACAATTCGATCGCGTTGTGGCGCCGCGACGGGATTCTCCTGGCGCGTTACCCACCCTCGACCATCGGCCAGCGGACGGTACCTTCCTCGATCACCGCGCCTGATCCATCCTGGCACGGCATACAAGGCGTGTTCGAGGAGGATTGGACCCTCGACAAGGGCGAGCAGAAACGCCGGGTCGTTGCCTCGGAGGTGGTCGACGGGTTTCCGGTACAGGTCAACATCGCCCGTGGGAAGTGGCTGATCCTGCAGGACTGGTGGCGGGAGTTCGTGGCCATCGGAACGGCGGTGTCATTGGCGGTGCTGTGCCTTATCGTGCTGATCTGGGCTTTGCTTCGGCGGTTTCACGCCTACGAGGCCGTGGCGGCTGCCTCGATCGAGCGTGAGAAGGCCATCCTCGCGCGCCAGGAGGCGGAAGACGCCCTGCGCCAGGCGCAGAAGATGGAGGCCGTGGGCCAGCTGACCGGTGGCGTCGCGCATGATTTCAACAATCTGCTGACGGTGGTGCAGTCGTCTCTCGATCTGATGCGCCGTCCAAATCTGAGCGAAGAGCGCCGGGCGCGGTATGTGGATGCGATCGAAGACGCCACCAACCGTGCGGTGAAACTCACAGGCCAGCTTCTGGCGTTCGCTCGCCGACAGGCCTTGAAACCCGAGGTCTTCGACGTGGTCGTCAATATTACCGCGGTGGGAGACCTCATCGATCGGCTGACCGGCTCGCGCGTGACCGTGCAATTGGTGCTTCCGGAGGCGCCCTGTTTCGTGCAGGCTGACCCGAACCAGTTCGACACGTCGATCGTCAACATGGCGGTCAATGGGCGGGACGCGATGGAGAATGGCGGCCGTCTGACGCTGACCGTGAGAACTGCCGACGGCATCCCGCCCGGTCGGACCCATGCGGGCATGCCGGGCAGCTTTGTCGCCGTATCGGTGAGCGACACCGGAGCTGGCATTGCGCCCGACCTCATCGAGAGAGTTTTCGAGCCGTTCTTCACCACCAAGCGGGCCGGACAAGGGACGGGTCTCGGCCTGTCGCAGGTGTTCGGCTTTGCCAAGCAGTCGGGTGGCGAGGTGGTGGTCGAAAGCGAGCCGGGCTGCGGCACGACCTTCACCCTCTACTTGCCTCGTGTCGAAGGCGATAAGGCCGTCACCGCGGCGGAAGACGGGACGGCGACGTCGATCAATGGCGATGGCCGTCGTGTGCTGGTGGTGGAGGACAACGAGCAGGTTGCTCGTGCGGCGCTCAACAGCCTCGTCGAACTCGGCTACCAGCCGGTCTGGGCCGACAGCGCCGAGGCCGCCCTCGACAAGCTCGACGCTGGGCCGGATGCCTTTCAGATCGTGTTCTCCGACGTGATGATGCCGGGCATGACAGGCATCGAACTCGGCCAGATCATCCGAGACAGCTTCCCGGCTCTCCCGGTTTTGCTGACCAGCGGCTACAGCGATGTCGTGGCCAAGCACGGCTCGGATGGTTTTCCGCTGCTGCAGAAGCCCTATTCGGTCGACGAACTGGCGCGGGCTCTGCGCAAAGCGCAAGTCGGTGAAGCCACTCCACACCCGACCAGGATGGCGCGATCGTAAGCGCCGCCGGGCGGCAGCGGCGCCGGTGATTTACATACTTTGGGGTATGTGGTGCAGCCAACGGGTTGTCGGCTGTGGGATGCGACGCGGCTATGATGAAACTGAGGGAGCTCCAAGTCTCCCGTACAATTTGGGAGGAACTGGCATGAAGCGCACGTTGATGTGCGGGCTTGCGACCGCGGCCTTGTTGGCTTCGGGCGCTGCCTGGGCGGCGGACGACGAGATCAAGATCGGCTTCTTGACCACGCTCGAGGGCGTCTACACGGTGCCGGGCCAGGATGGCCAGCGTGGCTACGAGATGGCCGTCAAAGAACACAACGGACAGGTCGGCGGCAAGAAGATCACCACCATCGTCGCTTCGAGCGACGCGTCGCCCAATTCGGCGGTGCGCGCGGCACGCAAGCTCGTCGAGCAGGATGGCGTGAAGGTGATCGTCGGGCCGCTGTCGGGCTCCGAAGGCATCGCGTTGCGCGATTTCGCCCACCAGCATCCGGACGTGACCATCATCAACGGGATTTCCGGCGCGCAGGAAACCACGATGCAGGATCCCGCATCGAACTTCTTCCGCTTCAACATGGATGGCGCCCAGTGGGGTGCGGGCCTCGGTGATTACGTGGTCAACAAGAAGGGCTGGAAGACGGTCGCGACCCTCGCGGACGATTATTCCTTCGGCTACACGAACTTTCTCGGGTTTGCGCTCGGGTTCTGCAACGCCGGCGGCAAGATCGAGAAGCGCTTCTGGGTGCCGCTCGGCACCAAGGACTTCGCCTCGATGATTGCCGCACTGCCCGACGACGTCGACGCGATCTTTCTGGGGCTCGGCGGCGGCGACGCCATCAATTTTCTCAACCAGTATCAGCAGGCGGGCGGCTCCGCCCATCTGATCGGCGGCACCATCATGGCCGACCAATCGATTCTGTCCGCCAAGGGCAATGCCAAAAAGGCGCTGGTGGGCACGCCCACGTCGGGTCCACAGGCCGACACCTGGGACGACCCGACCTGGAAAGCATTCGTGAAGCGATACCAGGACGACTTTCCCGCCGACCAGCGCTTCCCGTCGCCATCGCTCTTTGCGGTTGGCTACTATAACGCCGCAACCGCGACCTTCGACGCACTGGACAAGGTTAAGGGCGACCTTTCGGACGGCTCAAAGGCGTTCCGAGACGCGCTCTCGAAGACCGATCTCAAGGCGCCGAACGGGGAAATCAAGCTTGACGCGAACCGCCAGGCGATCGGCACCAATTTCGTGACCGAAGTGGCCGAACAGCCTGACGGCAGCTTGGCCAACAAGCTCGTCGCCGTGGTCCCGAACGTCACGCAGACACTCGGCCTCAGCAAAGAATCCTTCGGAACGATCGGGCTGCCGAGCCGCGACACGCCGGAGTGCAAGAAGTATAACTAAGGCCCGAGCTACGGCAGCCTTGGGCAACAACTTGCGCGGAGGGCGCTCGCCGCTCCGCGCAAAGCACGTGATCCCTGCTCTGAAGTTCACTCGAGTGCGACGCGAACTTTGTCGCTTCGACGCTCACCCGACATGCCATGAAGTGCTGCAGCCGCCCTCGTGTTGGCCCGTGATCCGGTCGATCGCCCCTGGCGACTAGCTCTATTCAGGGCGATACGGCGAATGAGCGCGGCCTGAATCATGGCAGCTATCGCAAAGTTGCGAGACGGGCGCGATGAACGCGGCCTATAAGCCCTCGCGGGCGCGCATCTGCGCCTCCCATTTGTTGCCTCGATGTCCGAACTCGTCACCACGGCTGCGGCGCGGCCGGCCCCGAACTTTCGCACCATCGCGCTCATCGTCGCGAGCGCCATGTTCATGGAACAGCTCGACGGGACCGTGCTGGCCACAGCCCTGCCCACCATGGCGCGCGACTTCGGCGTGACCGCACCGAACATGAGCGTGGCGCTGACCTCGTACCTCCTCAGCCTCGCGATTTTCATTCCGGCCAGCGGCAAGGTCGCCGACCGTTTCGGCTCGAGCGTGGTGTTCCGCAGCGCCATCGTGGTGTTCACGCTTGGTTCGATGCTCTGCGGGGCGGCGCCGAACCTGCCATCATTCGTGGCGGCTCGCATTTTCCAGGGTCTCGGCGGCGCCATGATGATGCCGGTCGGGCGCCTGGTCCTGCTGCGAAGCGTCGAACGGCGCGACATGGTTTCGGCCATGTCATGGCTGCTGGTTCCAGCCTTGCTCGGACCGATCGTGGGACCGCCTGTCGGCGGCCTGTTCGTGACGTACCTGAGCTGGCGCTGGATCTTCTACATCAATGTCCCGATCGGAGTGCTGGGTGTCGTGCTCGTGACCGTGTTCATCGAGAACGTGCCCGGCCTGAAGAGTGTGCGCTTCGATTTCCGCGGGATGGTGCAATCCGGCGCAGCGCTGGGATGCCTGTTTTTCGGGTTCGAAATGGCGAGCCATGAGGGGCAGGGCAGGCTGGCGCTGGGCTTGCTCGCCGTGGGCGCTCTGTTCGCCGCTCTGTACGTTCGCCATGCGCGGCGGCACCCGGACGCAATCCTGGACCTGTCGCTGATGCGGATCCCGAGCTTTGGCCTGTCGGTCTGGGGAGGATCACTGACGCGCGTGACGCAGGGCGCCCAGCCGTTTCTGCTTCCGCTCATGATGCAGCTTGGCTTCGGGCTCACGGCAGCGCAGAGCGGCACCGTGACGTTTGCAACGGCGCTCGGCTCCATGGGCATGAAGGCCTTTGCGCCCCGGGTGCTCCGCTGGTTCGGCTTCCGCCGCAGCCTCGTGTGGAACGGGGTGATCGCGAGCGCGGGCTACGCGATCTGCGCCGCCTTTCGCCCGGGATGGCCGCTCCCGGTGATCTTCGCGATCCTGATCGGCTGCGGTTTCTTCATGTCCTTCCAATTCACCGCCTACAACACAGTGGCGTTCGACGAGATCCTTCACGAGCGGATGAGTGCCGCAACGAGCTTCTACACGACGTTCCAGCAGCTGATGCTCTCGGTCGGGATCTGCGTTGCGGCCTTGGTCCTAGAGGGGTCGATGCTGGCCCTGGGGCATCCGCGCCCAGCCTTGTCGGACTTCTCGGCGGCCTTTCTAGTCGTCACTGCTATCTCGCTCAGTGCAACGCTGATCAATTTGCGTTTTGCGCCGACTGCCGGCGCGGAAATCAGCGGTCACAAGCAGATCAAGCAGGGCTGAACGCCGCCGCCGGGCTGACGGGAACGCCGCCCTCGGTTCGTTGGCTTGTGGCGTTCCGGTAAAGCATGGTACGCGGCGCCGCGCAGCAAGGAGAACCGAGATGGCGGATGGCAACGGGAGCGGGGCGGGGGACGAGAGCGCGCCTCAGCTCAACGCGCTTGTCCAGTACACGAAGGATTTGTCGTTCGAGAACCCGCACGCGCCGCGCTCGCTGGGACCGCAGGAAAAGTCGCCGAACATCAGCATCCAGGTCAACGTCAATGCCCGCCAGCTCTCCGAGACCGACTACGAGGTGGATCTGACCCTCGAAGGCTCGGCCGGTGAGGGTGCGGAGACGCTGTTCAAGTTCGAGCTGAGCTATGCTGGCGTATTTCGCGTGCGCAACATTCCGGCCGAACAGATCCACCCGGTGATCATGATCGAGTGCCCGCGGATGCTGTTCCCCTTCGCGCGACAGATCGTGGCGGACGCTGTCCGCAACGGCGGATTCCCGCCGCTCTACGTCGACCCCATCGACTTCGCCAGCCTCTACCGCCAGAAGGTGGAATCCCAGGGCGCCGCTGCCACTACGGTCTGAGGAGCCGCGCCGATCGGGCCGACAGGCCGGAGCGCGTCGGTTCGGCGCTGACCTTTGCAGTGGGCGTGGCGTTCAGTGCGCCATGAAAACCGGAAGGTCGGAATGGGCCAGCACGTGGCTGGTCGCGCCGCCGAAGATCATTTGGCGCAGCCGGCTCTGCGTGTAGCCACCCTTGATGACGAGGTCGGCGCCGATCTCCCGTGCCTTGTCGAGGATGGCCGGTCCCTCGTTCGGCGACTTGCCTTCCACCGTGACCGTCTCGGTCACGATATCGTCACGGGCGAGCGCGCGGGCCAGTTGTTCGCCGGACGGGCCGGGTACCGCGTAGATCTCGAGCGTCTGGATCACGATGCGACGGGCGCGGCGAAGCAGCGGTAAGCGCGAAATGAACTGTGCGGGCCGTCTCCGACGAGCGGTTCCAAGCGATCAGGATGGTGTCGCCGAGCGTTTCGGGTGTGGTCTGCGGCGCGATGAGCACAGGTCGCCCGCTCTCGAACAGGACCGACTCGAACGTCGCCTGACGCGGGTCGCGGCTGCCGCTTCCCGGCTGCCCGACGACGATCAGGTCGAAGATGCGAGAGTAGGGGCCCAGCGCGCTATCGCTGATCATCGCGGGCGACCAGGCCTGCGACAGCCCCGTCGTGGCCGCGGGTTGCAGTGGATCCACCGCGTGATCCCGCATGGCCTGCTCGAACAGCCGCGAACCCCGCTCCGCGAGGGCATCGCGCGCCCGCGCATCGAAAACTGTCGCTCCGATCGAGATGTCGGCGATAACGATGTCCGAAATATCGGGCGCCAGCGGAACGCCCTGCAGGTAGGAACCGAACGTTCGCCCCAGCAGGGCTGCCGTCGCAAAGACCGAAGCCATGCGGGCGTGGTCTTCGACGGGAATCAGGACGTTTCGATAGGGCATGACATCCTCCTCGCCGCGTTTGCCGCATCATAGGCGTCGAACACCGCAGAGCGAAGGGCAACCAGCCGATTTCGTCTCGGGTCGAGCGACAACTCGGGCGTCAGCCGCGACGGCCGAACGCGATATGCGTGCTGGCGCGAAAGGTTGGAACCACGATGGACAATTCAGGGCGACTCTGCTAACGGACTCGCCCTCCGCAGCGTGAAGATCATCACCTGTGGGTCTCGTTATTCGACACATCCGCGTGGCATCGTCCGCGTACCAGGCAACAGGATATCGCTTGCAAGTTCTCGTCCGCGACAACAATGTCGACCAGGCGCTCAAGGCTCTCAAGAAGAAGATGCAACGCGAGGGCATCTTCCGCGAAATGAAGTTGCGTGGTCATTACGAGAAGCCGTCTGAGAAGCGGGCGCGCGAGTCTGCAGAGGCTGTGCGCCGTGCGCGCAAGTTGGCTCGCAAGAAGATGCAGCGCGAAGGTCTGTTGCCGATGAAGCCGCGCCCCGCGATTGGACCTGCTGCCCGCTGAGGCCTGAGTTCAACCGTCGTGGAAGCAAACACCTTCCTCAGAAGCGCGCTTTGCTTGCGGCTCCGTGACGGGCCCCGGCCCGGCGATTAGCACTACAGTAACCAATTTACGACAGGTCTGGGGAAGCGTTCGCCTGCGCAGGACCGGCGGATCTTGGTCCCAGTCTCGCCCCAATGTGCGGTCAGGCAGCACCGAACGCGACGTGCTTCGCCCGACGCCCATGGATTGGATGATGAATTCGACTGCCGGCCTGCCTTACAGGAACCGCGAGACGCACTCCCCCGGGCGGCGGCTCGCGGCGTGCGCGACTGCGGTGCTGGCGCTCGGCCTCGCCGGTTGCGAGACTGTCGGCTCCATCGGGCGCCCGGTCTCGGCGTTGCCGAGACGCAGCCGGCCAGCAAGGAGACTTCGGTCAATCTCGCGTCGCTCACGGATGTGGTCCGACGCAACCCGAACGATCCGGATGCCTACAACACGCGCGGAACCGCCTATGCCAAAACGGGCGATTTCTCGAGTGCAGTGGCAGACTTCACCAAGTCGATCCAGCTGAACGGCAACAACGCTGCGGCCTATACAAACCGCGCTCTCGCATACCGGCAGATGCGTAAGGACGATCTGGCGCTCGCCGATTTCAACCAGGCTATTCAGGTCAACCCCAATCACGCCGCCGCCTATCTTGGGCGCGGCAATCTGCTGCGCGCGCAGGGCAAGCTGCCCGAGGCGATGGCGGATCTCGACCAGGCCATCCGGCTCTACCCGGAAGGCGCTCAGGCGTTCCACGCCCGAGGCCTTATCCACCAGCGCCAGAACGAGCAGGCCCTGGCCATTACGGATTTCGACAACGCCATCGACCGCGACCCGTTCGCAGCTGCTCCTTATCAGGCCCGGGCACAGAGCCTGTTCGCAACGGGCAAATATCCGGCAGCGATCGAAGACTATAACGCCGCACTGAACGTCGACACGAAGAATGCGGACGCCTGGGTCGGCCTGGGTCTTTGCTACGAAAAGACCGGCGACGTCGTGAAGGCGCGGGAAGCCTATGCCCACGCCAAAGCGCTCGCGCCCGACAATCAGGGTGCTGTGGCGGGCCTTTCCCGGGTTGCGAGCTGACCCGAACCCAGTCGCCTTCCGGGCGCGTCTTCGGGCCGGCTTCGCGCGTCCTGCCCCAGTCTCAGCCGTCCGCCAAAGCTTCGATTGCCCGAGACGTTCGGAAACGGGCTACGAAGAAATAAGAGCGGCTCTGGTCTGAAACAGGGCTCCGGCACGATGCGGAGGCGGACGGCCAGGCCTCAGCCTTTAGGCCGCGTTCTTGACACCCTTCGGCCGGCCGCGAGTCTTCTTCGGCTCTGCCGCCGGCATCTCGACCGGTGCCGGGCGCGCGCTCAGCGCCTTCTTGCGCTGCTGCCCCAGGCCCATTTCCTTCGCCAGGGCGGAGCGGGCACGGGCATAGTTCGGCGCGACCATGGGATAGTCGCCGCTCAGGCCCCACTTCTCGCGATATTCGTTCGGCGACATGTTGTACTGGGTTCGCAAGTGCCGCTTCAATGACTTGAATTTCTTGCCGTCCTCGAGGCAGATCAAGAAATCGTCAGCAATGGATTTTTTGATCGGAACGGCAGGCACCTTGACCTGCTCGACGGGCTCTTCAGCCTTCGCGCCGGCGATCTTCTGGATCGCACCATGAACAGATTGAATCAGCGTCGGAAGCTCGCCGGCGGGCACGGAATTATGGCTTACGAAGGCAGATACGATGTCGGCCGCCATTTCGATGAAATCAGCTTCCGCGCTCTTGTCGCTCATTTGTTTGCTCCATTACAACGGGAAAGCAGATAATCTTGATTGACTTATTGTGCAAGAGTCGTGTCGCTAAAAGCGCGGCAGGAACGTGTCAAAAGCTCGTGTTGTCGGGGATAAGTTCAGGATCAGTCAAAACGTGGCCAGAGTATCCGGGTCCATTTGGCCGCTTCCCGTAGCTCTCGGACCGGCGAATCAATTCAGTCATGGCTTTTAGAGCCGCGATTTCTCCGGCTTCTGCGGCCGCAGCCGCGATGTTGGGCTGAAACATGCCACCTGCCAGTCGCCGTTTCATCCAGGCTGCAGTTCCGATCGGTCCGGCAGCCGCGTGTTGCCAGACGAATCAGGGCGTCGCGACGGGCTTGTTTCGGTGAATGGGAGAGATGGTACCGCCACCCCGGCTCGAACGGGGGACCTCTAGATCCACAATCTAGCGCTCTAACCAACTGAGCTATGGCGGCCCTGGCAGGTTCGTAGAAGCATCGGCAGGGGATTGCAAGCCGCCCTGCTCAGGTTGCTTGCCTCTGCTTCAGTACAATTTTCCGCCGTTCGGAACCGTTGCTGTGGGCGACACGAGAACCACCTGTCCCTTGCCATCCGGGAGGCCCAAGGTGAGGACCTCGGATACGAAGGGGCCGATCTGGCGGGGCGCAAGATTGACGACCGCCGCAACCTGATGCCCGACAAGATCGTCGGGCCGGTAGTGCTCGGTAATCTGCGCGGACGACTTGCGGAGCCCAAGCTCGGGTCCGAAATCGATGGTCAGCTTGTAGGCGGGCTTCCGCGCCTCCGGAAACAATTCGGCCCTGACGATCGTGCCGACCCTGATGTCGACCCGCTCGAAATCGGCATAAGCAATCCGGTCGACCAGGGCCGGTTCCTCGGCCCTCATCAGAACGTCGGATCCAGGTCGTCGCTCGTCCGTCGCTGGCGACCCCGCCGATCGGCGCGACTGCGCATGCGCTGACCGACATCGAGGACGCCGCGCGCGAACAGCCGTACCGGCCCGATCAGGCGGTCGACGTCGTCGAGGCGAGAGGACAGCGTTTCGCCGCGGCTGAGTTCGCGGTCGAGCGCCGCCATTGTGCGCGCGAGGCCGGGATCGTCATCCTTGAACCAGGTGTTGAGCACGCGCATCCAGGCGATTACGAGCCCCTGGAGCTTGAGAGCGCCGAGCCGCTTCTCGGCATCGATCCCGGCCGCTTCGAGCATGAACCGCATCGAATTCAGCGCCACGCCGTTGAGGGCCGTTGCGGCAATCGGGTTCTTGCGGGCCCAGTCGAACACGGCTTCAACGCCGAGTTTGTAAGGCGCCAAGGCGTCGAGGCGGCGCATCAGGACGTCGAAAAGCCGTTCCTTCGCGGCTTCCTCGCTCAGGTCCTTCGTGCTGCCCTCCAGCACCGCACGATCAATCTTGCGGGCCAGGCCGCCAAGTACGGCGCCCTTGGACGGGAAAGCGTCGCGGAAGTCGGCCAGTGACACGGTCGCCCGTTCCGCAATATCGGAGATGCTGATGTCATCCCAGTCCCGCTCGGCCGCGAGTTCCATCAGAGCCTCGACGATACGATCCTTTGCGTTCGGCGGCGTCTTCTGGCCGCCCACTGCGCCAGGAGTTCCAGGCATCGCGCCGGATCCCGGTGCCGCGCTCAGTCCATCACTCATCCCGCACTCCCGTGACTGTGGCCGCACCCTGTGCCGTTCTGGACCACCCGGCGGCAGCGAATCAAGCCACTTGCGGTGGTGTGCCAGTCAAGACCAGACGACAAGGTGTCGTCTGCAAAGGGCGGGCCGGGGCCTCACGCCCGACGTGACGGGGAACACGAAGGCGTGACCGGAGAAGAACGGTTGTGCCTGCTTCCACCGAACACGCAAGCTTAGCCAGAGAGTTCTTCAGCACGATGTCGCGCGGCAGCGACAGCCTCGATCATCGCGCGTTGGAGACGATCGTCTGCTCTTCAGCACAGCGAGCGCGGCGGCCGTCGTACCCCCGGGCGACGTAACATTGGCACGGAGCGTGGCCGGGGTCAGAGCCGGCTCGGCGGCCATCAGCGCGGCCGCGCCCTCCACCGTCGCTCGCGCCAGCCTTGCCGCGGCGGCCTCGGACAGGCCCGCGGCCTCGGCCGCGGCGGCTAGACATTCCGTGAGATAGAACACGTAGGCTGGGCCGGAACCCGACACCGCGGTGACCGCATCGATCAGGTCCTCCTGATCGAGCCATTCGACCGCTCCCACCGCGCCGAGAAGAAGATCCAGCTCACGGCGGCGCGTTTCTTCCAGGCCGTCACCGCAAAAAATCCCGGTGATCCCCGGCGGACCGCCGCCGGCGTGTTGGGCATGGCCCGCGCGATGCGACCGGCCGCTGGAAAAGCGGCTGCCAGATCCGCCACGGTCTTGCCGGCCACGATGGATAGCAACAGCGTCTCTGGTCCGGTCCAGCCACGCAGCCCCGGTGCAGCTTCGGCCAGGCTTTGCGGCTTGATTGCAAGAACCAGCGTGCCGGCGACCGCGATCGTTGTCGGATTGAGAGCGACGCCGCGTGCGCCGAACCGTCGCAGATTCTCCGGGGACGCATGCGGATCGACGACGGTGACGCGCCGTGGGTCCAAGCCCCGATCGAGCCAACCATCGAGAAGGGCGCCGCCCATCTTTCCTGCCCCCGCCAAAACGAGTGATCCGGGCAGCGCAGCGCGAGTTCGTCCAACGAAACAGTTGCCTGGCTCACGCCTCGCCTTGCGTCTCGAACAGGGCGCAATCCAGGGCTTCGCGCGGCGCTTTCCCCGCCCACAGCACCAGCTGAAAGGCCTGATAGTAGCGGTCACAGGCATTGACCGCGGTCTTCAGAATGGCCTCGCACTGCCGCCCGTCCGGATCGGCCCCGCCAGCCATCAGCAAGGCATGGCGATACATCACCACATCTTCACCCGACCAAAGATCGAAGTGGCCGATCCACAGGTGTTCGTTGACCATGGACAGCAACGCCAGCATGGCCGCGCGGCGTCGCTCCGGCACCTTCAGATCGAAAGCGCAACCGATGTGCAGGGCTTCGATCTCCGGCAGCCACGTGAAGGCAACATGAAGGGTCGTGGCACGGCCTTCCACCGAAATGGAGATCTCGTCTTCATCGCCTCGCTCAAAGGACCAATCATGGAATGCGGCAATGCGCTCCACCATGTCGACGGGATGTTCGGCCCGGTCGGGTTCACTCTGATGCAGAGACATACGAAACCTTCACGCTGGAAACCGAAGCTTCGGCACCGCTTTGGCAAGAAACGCTTCAGGCGCCAGTCCGAGACTGAAGCATCGCCGCCGACACTCGTGTCGTGGGTGGCGTTTTGCCCAGCGGAACACCCGAAAAACGAATCACCATGCTCTCGACTATAGCCTCAAGTGCAAGCCGAATGCACGGCCGGGGCTCGGATCAGATGGTGGTTCGGCGGGGAAAACTCCCCCGGCTGCTCCCTGTACAGGGGCGGCGGGGGCGAAGGAGAGGCGCGACAAAATGCAGGCGCCGAGGCGGAACTTCGGCTTTCGAAGCCGCGTTTTCGAGAGCGCGAGACGCCGGATGTCTTCCCCTCCCATCCCGACGCCTTGCGCGTTGAAAAGGCCCGCAACGGCAACCCCTGGCCGTTGCGGGTTTTCGTATGTGGCGGGCTTCACGGGGCCGTGATTCGGTGTCCGCGCGCCGTACGTTGCACCAGGATACCGGCCTGCAGCGAGACGCGGCTTTGTTAGGCCTGTCGCGGACCGGCTCCGTGGAGCGAGTCCGGTCGACAGATGTCCGTGCGCTACGCTCTTGCGGCTTCCTCCATGGGACGCTTGTGCGATTTTCTGTCGAAGAACAGCACTTGGCTGATCACGGCGCGCAAAGCGTCGACGTTGAAAGGCTTGGCGATCAGGAATGCCGGCTCCGGCGGAGCGCCGGTCAGGAAGCGTTCCGGGAAGGCGGTGATGAAGATCACCGGCACTTCGAACCGCTCGAGGATCTCGTTGACCGCCTCGAGGCCGGAACTGCCGTCGGCCAATTGGATGTCCGCCAGGATGAGGCCGGGCTTTCGGCGCGTCTCGATCGCCTTGAGCGCTTCGATGTGGGTTCTGGCCACGTCGACAACGGTGTGACCCAGGTCTTCCACGAGGTTCTGCAGGTCAAGCGCGATGAGCGGCTCGTCCTCGATGATCAGCACATCGGTCGAAATCTGGGCCGCAATCTCGGCATTGGCCCGGTCGATCAGGGCCTTGTAGTCCTGCGTCGAGCAGTCGAGCACGGCCGCTGCTTCCGCTGTTGAGAAACCCTCGACAGCCGACAGCAACAGGGCTACACGCGGTTTCAGCGACAGGGCTTCAAGCCGGCGCGTCGCCCCCACCTCCTCGGGTGAAAGTGCACCGGAGTCGGTCTCGCCGTTCACCGAGACGGCGCTCCAAAGTTTCAGAAACAGACGATATAGCCCCACCCGCGCATTGGGCTCCATTGGGAAGCTGCTCGGGTCCGCGATGATTCCTTCGAGAGTCTCCACGACGTAGGCATCGCCGCTGCTCTGGCTCCCTGTGAGAGCGCGCGCGAAGCGGCGCAAATGCGGGAGATGCGGCGCGATCGCCTGAGATATCGACATCAACAACCCTCGTAGCGGGCGAAAAACAACGTTCCGAACGCGCCACCAGAAAAAAGGTTCCGGCAGTGGAACTGATTTTTCTCCGATGCGTTCTGTGGAAGCCCGAGACCGCCCGGCGGGTCGTCGCTGGTGCAGAAAAACGCTACGGCATGAGTTCGGCGTCTGCAAGCCGGGTCGCGTGGGCAAGGAGCAAGTTGATGAACGACACTGGCGACGAGCAGACGCAGAAGGCGGCACCGGCGGAGCCGTCCGACGCATCGGCCGCGCCGCCGGCGGACATGCAGGCCTTCATCGGCCGGCAGTTGCGCGCCGTTTATGACGATATCGCGAAGCAGCCGGTCCCCGACCGCTTCATCGAATTGATGAAGCAGCTCGATTCCAAGTCGAGTTCGCGCTGAGCGAAGGAGCCGGTTCTCGAGTTTCGGCGTGACCGGCAGTGGGTGGCCGCGCGTCGAAGTTTACCGGCGCGACATGGGTGCGCTCGGCTGGTTCACACAGGCCGTGGCATAGAGCGTCAGGCTTTCGGGCTGACGGGCCGCGGCTGGATCCTCGTTCAAGCGGCCTTGAACGCATCGGCAGAGGGCCATGCAGCGTTCCGGATCGGTGTCCTGCGCGATACAGCGGTCCGTGCAACTGGAGACGAATGACGCGCCTGTACCGTTGAAGATCGGTCTCGAACCGATCGACATCGCCGCGAGGATCAGAAAGCCGCCGAACAGCGCCGGCTGATGAGCGAGGTAGATCGTAAGGCTGTGCCGCCCCGCTGCCGCCAGCAAGGCATTTCCGCCGCGCCAGGCCGCGACCACGCCGCGGGGGCACCATCCGCGATCCAGCCGGCGCCCTGGGGTGAGCCTTCCAGATCGCGAGAGTCCCGGAGCGAGAGGGGTCCGTTTCCATACCGGCCGTAATCTCCAGCAAGCCTGTCCGAACGCGACGCCGAGCAGGACCATGCCTGCCCACGGCATGAGCGGACGCACGTCCAACGTGTCCGGCCCGTGATCGGAAAGCCCGAGCCACCAGAGCGACGGTGCCGCATTGGCGGGCACGACGGCAGGGACGGCGAAGAGGACGGCACCCAGGACGAGGCTCGCTGACACGGGCGCGTCGAGCAGCGGCAGCGCCAGCAGGTTGCTCAACGCGATGCATTGCAGGATTCCGAACAGAACCGTCTCGTCCGGCGCGATCAGCGCCGTGACGACGGTCACGGCTTCTCCCGCAATGGCGATCGTCGCAATGCGCCATAATGCCTGCCCGAATGAGCCACCTCGCCGGCGCGCAAGAACGAGGCTGAGCCCGGACAGGAACAGAAACGCCGATGCGACGGTCTGGCCAAGGATGTGCCATGGCAACGACACCCCGGGATCAGTCGTGCTGAGCCCGAAGGCGTGCAGGTCCCAGACGAGGTGGTAGGCGATCATGCCGAGGAGCGCCGCTCCGCGCGCCAGGTCGACGGCCGCAATCCGTTGGCCGGCTTCGGTCGGGATCAAACCGGAATGCGCACCGTGGCGCGCAGGCCGCCGAGCGGCGAATCGCCGAGCTGGATGTCGCCGCCATGCGAACGGGCGATGTCGCGGGCGATCGCGAGGCCCAGGCCGGTATTGCCCTGGTCCTGGTTGCGCGATTCGTCGAGCCGATAGAAGGGGCGGAACACGTCCTCGCGTTGCGCCGCCGGGAATGCCCGGCCCGTCGTCATCGACATTGACGACCAGGAACCGGGCGTCGCGCGACGGCTTCGATCTGGATCTGATCGCCATAGCGCTGGGCATTGCCGACGAGATTGGCGAGGCAGCGCTTGAAGGCGTCGGGGCGGACCACGACGCTGGTCTCGCCCGAAATGGCGATCCGGGTCGCGTGGCCGTGGCGCTCGGCATCGGACTTCAGCTCTTCGAGCAACGCTCCCATGTCGACCGTGGCCGAAGCTTCGCCGGCATCGCCGCGCGCGAACGCCAGGTAGGCTTCGAGCATGCGGCTCATCTCGTTGACGTCGGCTTCCATCTCGGCGCTTTCCGGCCCGTCGCTCGACAGCGCCAGCGAAAGCTTGAACCGCGTCAGCACCGTACGCAGATCGTGGCTGACGCCGTTGAGCATCGTCGTGCGCTGCTCCATGGCGCGCTCGAGCCGGCGCTTCATCTCGAGGAACGCATAGCCGGCGCGCCGCACCTCGAGCGCGCCGCTCGGGCGGAACTCGATCATGCGGCCCTTGCCGAGGCTTTCGGCTGCGGCCGCGAGGCGCAGGATCGGCCGGATCTGGTTGCGCAGAAACATGATCGCGATGGTCAGCAGCACGACCGAGGTGGCCAGCATCCAGAGCAGGAAGATGTGGGAATTGGACGCATAGGCGGCGCTGCGGCGGGCGAGCACCCGCAGCACGGCATCGTCCATCTGGATGCGGATCTCGATCAGGCTCGAGCGGCCGACCGTGTCGATCCAGAACGGCAGACCGATCTGCTTGCGGATCTCGTTCGACAGCGAGCGGTCGAGCAGGTTGAAGAACGGTTTGGGCAGCGGCGTGGGCAGCGGCTGCTTCGGCAGAATGTCGACATCGAGCCCGAGCCGCTCGAAGGCGATGCGCTCGAGATTCGTCATCGGCCTTGGCGTCGTGAAAGCTGCGGTGCAGGTCGACCAGCGCCGCGAGATCCTGCGTCAGCGCGATCGACAGCCGGAACGTGACCTACTGCCAGTGCCGTTCCATGAAGAAATAGGCGATCACGCACTGCAGCAGCACCACCGGTACGACGACGATGAGCAGCGCGCGCGAATAGAGCCGCTTCGGGCAGCAGGTCGGCAAGCCGGCGCTTGACGCCGCGCCACAGCGGCCCGGGCGCCAGCGGTGACGGATCGGGCGCCGGACGTCCCTAGGGGTCGAGAACGAGGCGATAGCCGAGGCCCCTGACAGTCTGGAGGTGAACGGGATTGGACGGATCGCGCTCGATCTTGCGGCGAAGCCGGTTGATCTGCACGTCGATCGTGCGCTCGTTCGAGGGCAGGCCCGGTGCCGGCGAGAGCGTCGCGCGAAACCGTGCCCTCCGTCGTCGGCGAGCGATCTGCAGCATCTCGCGCTCCTTGTCGGTGAGCCGCACCACGGCGTCGGCCTCCCGCAACTCGCCGCGCTCGACGTTGAAGCTGAACTCGCCGAACCGCACCACGCCGGCTGTCCGGCTTCGGCTCCCGTGGCGCCGATCGCCGCAGGATGGAGGCGATGCGCAGCAGCAGCTCGCGCGGCTCGTAGGGCTTGGTCAGGTAGTCGTCGGCGCCGGCTTCGAGGCCGCGGACGCGGTCGTCCGCCTCTGCCCGCGCGGTCAGCATCAGGATCGGCACGTCCGATTCGCGCCGCAGGTCGGCGGCGAAATCGAAGCCGTTCTGCCCTGGCATCATGGCGTCGAGAATGATGAGATCGAAGGCGAAGTGCCGCAGATGGCCGCGGGCCTCATCGGCGGTTCCCGCCAGCGTCACGCGATAGCCGCTCTTGCTGACGAAGCGCGACAGCAGCTCGCGGATGCGGCGGTCGTCGTCGACGACAAGCAGATGCGGCGCGTCGTCATGGAGCGACGGCGCGCCCTCGGGATCAGGTTCGGTGGCGAGGTCGGGCAGTCACAGCGCGGCCGTCGGCTGGCCGGTTGCGACGGTTCGGGCCAGATCACCGCCGCGACTTTGCGCCCGCTCGCCGCGGTCGACCATGGACGAGCAGGAAATCGGTGACCTGGGCGGCCGTCCCGGCCGGCATGCTCGCCCAGTGCCGCGCGGAACCGCTCCGACTGCAGCCGCGCCAGATCGAGCGCCAGGTCGCGGCCCTTGCGCCGTCGGAAACAGCAGCCGCTGACGCCGGTCGCTGACGCCCGCGCGCACGTCGACGAAGCCGCCGTCGAGCAGATCCTTCATGACCCGGTTGAGGCTTTGCTTGGTGATCTTGAGGATATCGAGCAGCTCGGCGACCGTCAGGCCGGGCTTGCGGCTGACGAAATGCAGCACGCGATGGTGCGCCCGGCCGAAGCCGAACTGCTCGAGAAGCCGGTCGGCATCGCCGACGAAATCGCGATAGGCGAAGAACAACAGCTCGATGAGATCGAACAGCGGCGTCGCCTCAGTGGTCGCGGCCTGGCGGACTTTTCTCGTGATCCAAGCTCACGGCTTGCGTCAATCGGCATCTCCATGCACGCCGGACACGGCGGAAATACGTCAGCATTGTTGACATACCCGCCTCTGGTGTCTTTAGCTAGCACACCCGCTGCAAGGCGCACAAAGTCCCGCGAGGACGGCGCTCGGCGTCTTCGAACCGTTCAGGGAAGGAAATGCGATGGCGCTCCTGCCTTTCGATCAGCGCGATGGCGTGATCTGGATGGACGGCCAGATCGTGCCGTGGAAAGACGCGAAGCTGCACGTGCTCAGCCATGGCCTGCACTACGGCGGCGGCGTTTTCGAAGGCGAGCGCGCCTACGATGGCGTGATCTTCAAGTCGCGCCAGCACACCGAGCGCTTCTTCAAGTCGGCGGAACTGCTCGATTTCGAGATCCCCTATTCGGTCGACGAGATCGAGGCCGCCAAGGCCCTGGTCGTGAAATCGAACGGACTCGGGGACGTCTATGTCCGCCCGGTGGCCTGGCGCGGCAGCGAGATGATGGCCGTGGCGGCGCAGAACGCCACGTCCATGTCGCCATCGCGACGTGGGAATGGCCGAGCATGTTCAACGTCGAGGAGAAGATGCGCGGCATTCGGCTCGATATCGCGGACTACCATCGCCCTGACCCGGCGACCGCACCGAGCCATTCCAAGGCGGCCGGCCTCTACATGATCTGCACGATCTCCAAGCACCGGGCCGAGCGGAAGGGTTACGCCGACGCGCTGATGCTCGATTGGCAGGGCCGCGTCGCCGAATGCACCGGCGCCAACGTGTTCTTCACCAAGGACGGCGTGCTGCACACGCCGATTGCCGATTGCTTCCTCAACGGGATCACCCGGCAGACCGTGATCGAACTCGCGCAGCGGCGCGGGATCGATGTGCAGGAGCGGCGCATCCAGCCGGAAGAACTTGCGTCCTTCAATGAATGCTTCATCTGCGGGACCGGCGCCGAGGTGACGCCGGTGTCGGAGATCGGTCCCTACACGCTTCAGGCCCGGCAACATCTCGCGGACGATGCTCGAGGACTATGCGGCCGAGGTTCGCAAAGCCGCCTGAGCGCGCCTTCGCAACTCCTACCGGTCCGCAGCGTTGATCTGCTGTTCGCACTGGAGGGGTCACGGATGGCGGAAACTGCAGGATTGACACTGGAGTCGGCGCCGACAGGTCCGGAAGGGGAGAAGCTTCTCGCCCGTGGCGCTTCCATCTCTCTGCGCATGTGGAAGGACGAGGCGCCGACCAGCGACAAGCCGAGCGCGAGCCGGTCGTACGAGACGGTCGGCTATGTGATCTCCGGGCGGGCCGAGCTCATCCTGGCGGGCAAGACGACCCTGCTCCAGCCCGGTGTCTCTTGGGTCGTGCCGCGTGACGCTGAACACACCTATAAGATCCTCGAGACCTTCACCGCCCTCGAAGCCACGACAGCGCCAGGCGACGATCCGGCCTACGAGAAGAAGATCGAGGGCGGCGCGGCGGACGTCCGGCCCGCCGGCCCCGAAGCCCAGGAATTCCCGCCAAAGCACTGGGATAAGGTCGACGAAGAGGTCGACGAATCCTTCCCGGCGAGCGACCCGCCGGGGAATTACTGAGCCTCTGTCCCTCCTTCGGCGCGCCATTGGCCGGCAGCTACTGGCCGTTCCAGACGCGGCGCTGCAGGGGATTGAAGCCGATCCTGTAGACCAGTTCCGCCGGTCGCTCGACGTCCCAGATCGCGAGATCGCACGCTTTGCCGACCTCGAGCGTGCCGATCTCGTCGGCCAATCCGAGCGCCCGCGCCGCGTGGCGCGTGACGCCCAGCAGGCACTCGTCCACGGTGAGACGGAACAGGGTCGCGGCCATATTCATGGTCAGGAGAAGCGAGGTGAGGGGCGACGAACCGGGGTTGCAATCGGTCGCGATCGCAATGGCGGCCCCTGCTTCCCGGAACGCTTCGACGGGCGGCTTGCGCTCTTCGCGCAGGAAGTAGAATGCGCCGGGCAGCAGCACCGCGACCGTCCCGGCTTTCGCCATCGCTCGGGCACCGGTCGCATCCGCATATTCCAGATGGTCGGCCGACAGGCGCGCCGAATTCCGCCGTGAGCGCCGCGCCGCCGCCGTTGGTGAGTTGGTCGGCGTGCAGCTTGACCGGTAGCCCGAGCTTTCGCGCCGCCTCGAAGACGCGCCGGGTCTGGGCGGGCGTGAAGGCGATCGTCTCGCAGAATGCGTCGACGGCATCGATCAGCCCTTCGGCCGCGAGGGCAGGCAGCACCTCGGTGCAGACAAGCTCGATGTACCGATCCTTGTCGCCCGCCGCTTCGGGAGGCAGGGCATGGGCGCCGAGGAAGGTGGTCGCGAACCCGGATGGCGCGCTCGCGCGCAAGCGCTCGCGCAACGCGCAGCATGCGCCGCTCTGTTTCGAGATCGAGGCCGTAACCGGACTTGATCTCGATCGTGGTCAACCCTTCCGCGATCAGCGTATCGAGCCGGGGCAGGGCGGTCTGCACGAGTTCCGCTTCGGAGGCCGCCCGTGTCGCCCGTACGGTCGAGACGATGCCGCCGCCGGCCTGCGCAATCTCCGCGTAGGTGGCGCCGGAGAGGCGCATCTCGAACTCGGCTGCCCGATTGCCGCCGAAGACCAGATGCGTGTGGCAGTCGATCAGCCCGGGCGTGATCAGCCGACCCTCGCAGTCGATGACCTCGTCGGCGTCCCAAGCGCCGATATTGTCTGCCGGGCCGACATACGCGATGCGGCCGGCGCGCGAAGCAACGGCCCCATTCTCGACCAAGCCGAGCCCCGGATCGCCGGCCCGCATGGTTGCGATCCGCGCCTTGTGCCACACGCGGTCGAAGTGCAGCCGCTCCACGTACGCTCCTTCGCTGTTGGTCGCAGCAGGCCATGGCCTTGTCGGCCGGAACCATGACCGAAGGGCCGAAGCCCGCTACAAGCATCGGCACTGTCCGTCCGGGGTTTGCGATGCACAAGCTGTTTTTCGAGAAGGCCTTGCTGCCGGACGGGCTGGGCCGATCGCGTGAGCGTGACGATCGAAAGCGGCCGCTTTGCCAGTGTGGAGCCCGATAGCGCGCCGCTGCCCGACGCCGAACGAGTCCACGGCATTGCGCTGCCGGGCGTCGGCAACCTGCACAGCCACACGTTTCAGCGCGGCTTCGCGGGGCTGACGGAGCGCCGCGGGGATGACGAGGACCATTTCTGGAGCTGGCGGGAGGCCATGTACGCCTTCGTCGGAGCGCTGACGCCGGACGACGTGCAGGCCATCGCTGCCATGGCCTTCGTCGAGATGATCGAGAGCGGCTTCACCGCCGTTGCCGAGTTCCATTATCTGCACCACGCGGCCGACGGGCAGCCTTACGCCGACCCCGGCGAGATCAGCCGGCGGGTCGTGGCTGCGGCGGCCGAGACGGGCATCGGGCTCACGCTGCTCCCCGTCTTTTACGCTCACGGCGGGTTTGGCGGGCTGCCCCCATCGCCCGGACAGCGGCGTTTCGTTTGCGACCTCGAACTCTTCGCTCGCCTGCACGCGAGCGCCGGAGAGGCGGTGGCGACGCTGCCCATCGGCGGCATCGGTATCGCACCGCATTCGCTGCGGGCGGTGACACACGCCGAATTGGAGCACCTTCTCGCGATCCATGCGATCGGGCCGGTGCATCTGCACATCGCAGAACAGGAGCGGGAGGTCGAGGAATGCCTCGCCGCGACAGGCGAGCGGCCTGTCGATTGGCTGCTCGGCACCATCGCGGTCGACCCACGATGGTGCCTTATCCATGCGACGCATATGACGGTCGAGGAGACCCTTCGGCTGGCCAGGACAGGCGCCGTTGCGGGGCTGTGCCCGATCACCGAGAGCAATCTCGGCGACGGCATCTTCCCCACCGTGGCCTTCATGGAGGCCGGTGGGCGGTTCGGCGTCGGCAGCGACTCCAACGTGGCAATTTCGCTCCGCGACGAGTTGCGCACCCTCTGCTATTCGCAGCGCCTACGCGATCGCAAGCGCAACCGGCTCGCGACAGCGACGCGCTCCTCCGGGCGTGTTCTGTTCGACATGGCGGCGGCTGGCGGAGCTCAGGCGCTGAACCTCCCGATCGGCGCAATCGCGCCGGGTCTGCGGGCCGACGTCGTGGTGCTCGATGCCGAGCACGTTGCGCTTGCGGGCAAGCGGGACGATGCAATCCTCGACTCGTGGATCTTCGCGGCGGTCGATTCACCGGTGCGAGCCGTGATGGTGAATGGGCTCTGGACGGTGGTCGACGGACGCCACCGCGCCCGGGACAGGGTTGCGGCCGCGTTCCGAAGCGCCATGCGTCGCCTCGCGGCCTGAAGGCGGATCCACGCCCAACCTTCAAGCCCGGCCCTGCACACCTATATACAACCGCCGCAGGACCTACCGGGCTGGAGCACTCGATGTCGAAACCGTTCATGGTGTCCATTCCGCACAGCCTCGGGAAGGAAGAGGCCGTGCGGCGGATCAAGGACGGCGTGCAGTGGGCCACCACCCAATACGGGTCCATGGTCTCGATCTCGGCGAACGACTGGAACGACGATCAGCTGCCGTTTCGGGTCGGCGCGCTCGGCCAGACCGCAGAGGGGACCATCGTGGTGACCGATACAGATGTCACGGTCACGGTGCAGTTGCCCTGGCTGCTCGCGAGGTTCGCCGGAAAAGTGCAAGCCGCGCTTCAGCAGCAGGGACCGTTGCTGCTCGCGAAAAAATAGGCGCAGACCGCCAGCCACGACCCTCAAGCCTTCGAAGCGGATCAGAGAATGCCGACAACCAATCGAGCGGGCGGCTGGCAGAGCAACAGCGGCCACCTCCATCGCACGCTGTCGTGGGCTGGGTGGCTGATGCTCGCAGCAGCCCTCTGTCTCGGGGCCTGGGTTGGCTGGCTGGCCAGGCATGATGCCGTCGAGATCGACCGCAACGCCGCCTTCACGCTCCGGCTCGAGCGGCTTTTGTCGAGTATGAAGGATCTGGAAACCGGCCAGCGCGGCTTTCTCCTCACTGGGGAGGAGCGCTACCTCGAGCCCTACAACCAAGCCCAGTCGCAGATCGACGGCATGCTGGCTTCGATCAATGAGCTCGGCTTCCCGATCGGCGCGCTGCCGGATCTGGTGGCGTCGCGGCGCCAATCCGCCGCCAGGGGAATCGACATCTTCCGCGCCTCAGGCCAGGCCGCGGCTGTCGAGGGCGTCAAGAGCGGCGCGGGTAAGACTCTGATGGACGCGATCCGGTCCGAGGTCCACCTGCGCGACAGCGAAGCTGACGCTCGGATCCAAAGGCTGCAGCGACGTCAAAGCCGCGTTGTGACGCCGCTGGCTCTCTTGGCGATCGCCCTGGGCCTCGGCGCCTTTGCGGCGGTCGTGCTGCTTGCCTTCCGCCGTCGTCGTGCGCAGCAGGCAAGCGCCACGCTTCTGGAGGGTGTTCTCGACAACGCACCGGTCGGCCTCGGCTTTTTGGACGCCAAACTTCGGGTGCGCCACATGAACAAGGCCCTGACCGCGATGAGCGATCGCGCTCTGAGCACGGGCATCGGCGAAAGCATTTGGAACGCACTTCCCCAGCTGCGCGAGTCTCTCGAAGACCGGCTGCAAAGCGTCGTCGACGGGGGCCGGCCGGTTTCCAATATCGAGGTTTCGGCAGCTGGGGCCGCCCGCGAACGGGCCCGCCACTTCCAGGTCAGCTTCTACCCGCTGCTGCGTGGCGACGCTCGTCGAACCACGATCGATGGCGCCGGGATGGTGGTGGCCGACATCACGGCCCGCAAGCGCAGTGAACAGCGTGTGCGTGAGAGCGAGGAACGCTTCCGAACGCTGACCAAGGCGGTGTCCACCATGGTCTGGCGTACGGATGCTCAGGGGAGGTTCGAAAAGCTGCAGCCCGAATGGGCGACATTTACCGGGCAGGAGTTCGAGACGTACAAGGATGACGGCTGGATCGAGGCCGTTCATCCAGACGACCGCAAGGCCACGCGCGAAGCTTGGGCGCTCGCTCTGGAAAATCAGTCGACCTACACGATCGAGCATCGGTTGCGGCGAGCCGATGGCATTTGGCGCTACATGTCGGCGACCGCGGCCCCGATCATGGAAGATGACGGCAGCATACGGGAATGGACCGGTTCCCATGCCGACATCACGGAACGGCGCGAGGCCGAGCTGGAGCTCGAAGTCGGCCCGCGATGCCGCCGAGGCCGCCAACCGCGCCAAGAGCGTGTTCCTCGCCAACATGAGCCACGAGCTGCGCACGCCCCTGTCCGCGGTGATCGGGTACAGCGAGATGATGGAAGAGGAGGTTCAGGATCTTGGTGAGCCTGGGCTCCTCGGGGACCTCGGCAAGATCAAGTCGAACGCACGCCATCTGCTGTCGCTGATCAATGACGTGCTTGATCTCTCGAAGATCGAAGCCAACCGCATGGACGTGTTCGCCGAGCACATCGACGTCGCTTCGCTGGTCCGAGACGCCGGTTCCGCGGTCGAGGCGCTGATCTCGAAGCGGAACAACAGCCTGGCGTTGGAGATCGCGCCAGATGTTGGCAGTATGCACACGGACGTCGTGAAGCTGCGCCAATGCCTCTTCAATCTGCTCAGCAACGCCTCGAAATTCGCCGAGAACGGCCGCGTCACGCTGCACGTCACACGAACCAGAGAATCCGATCAGGACTGGGTCACGTTCAAGGTAACCGACACTGGGATCGGCATGACGCCGGACCAGCTGAAGCGGCTGCTTCGAGCGATTCAGCCAAGCCGACGAGACCACGACGCGGAAGTTCGGCGGAACCGGTCTCGGGCTTGCGATCACCCGCGCCTTCACCCGGCTCCTTGGCGGGGAAATCTCGGTCGACAGTGTTTATGGCGAGGGCACGACGTTCACGGTCAAGCTGCCGGCCGTCATGCCGGAACTCGCTGTAGCCGAGGAGGGTAAAGTCACGACGGGCGCAAGCACGCCCGGGACGCGTGGCGACGTGCTCATCATCGACGATGATGCCTCACAGCGCGAATTGATGTCCCGCTTCCTGGAGCGGCAGGGCTTCGTGCCACATGGGGCAGCGGAAGGCGAAGCGGGGATCGAGAAGGCCCGGCAGATCAAGCCACGGGCCATCCTGCTCGACGTGATGATGCCACGCATGGACGGCTGGACCGTGCTCGGCGCCCTCAAAGCCGACGAGGAGCTCGCCACCATTCCAGTGGTGATGATCACCTTCCTGCATGACACCGGTATGGGAGCGGCCCTCGGCGCCGCGGATTACCTCACCAAGCCGGTGCATTGGGAAAAGCTGAAGCAGGTGATGGATCGGTTCGCCGATGCCGAGGGCGACGTCTTGATCGTCGACGACGATGTCGACGCGCGGATCACGCTCCGCGCTGCGCTGGAACGCGGCGGCTGGAGCACGCGCGAGGCCGCCAATGGCCGTGAAGCGCTCGATCAGGTGGCGCACGGCCTCGCCGCGCGTCATCCTGCTCGACCTCACCATGCCGATCATGGACGGGTTCAGCTTTCTGCAGGCTCTGCGTCAGCGGCCGGGCTGTCGCGACGTGCCCGTGGTGGTGCTCACGGCCCGCGATTTGAGCGCTTCGGACCGACACCGGCTCGGAAGCGCCGAGCGCGTCTTGATGAAGGGTGAGACCAGTCTGAGCCGGATCACCGGCGAGTTGCGCGAGATCGCGCCGCCCCTGCCGGCCGAAAAAGCCTCTGAACTCCGGTTCAGAGGGCTGCACGTCGGCTATTCCGCCGCGAGCGCCGCAGCTCGGGCGCAGAAAGCGCGTCGCACATGTCGTCGACGACGCTCTCGACCAAGGTCGCGATCGTCGCCCTCGCCCATGACACGGATCAGCGGTTCGGTGCCGGACGGGCGGATCACGAGCCGACCCGTGATCCCGAGCCGGCTGCGCGCCGCGTCGATGATCTTGGCCATGCGGTCGTGCGCCGAGCGGGCTCTGCCCGGAATAGCGGACGTTCTTGAGGATCTGCGGCACCGGGTCGAAGCGGTGGCAGACCTCGCTGACCCGCTTGCCCTGCTTCTGCACCGCCGCCAGCACCTGCAGCGCAGCCACCAGGCCGTCGCCGGTGGTGGAATGATCGGACAGGATGATGTGGCCGGACTGCTCGCCGCCGAGATTGTAGCCGTGCTCGCGCATGTGCTCGAGCACGTAGCGGTCGCCCACCGCGGTGCGCACCATGCCGAGACCGAAGCCGCCGAGATGACGCTCGAGCCCCAGGTTCGACATGACCGTCGTCACGATGCCGGGCACCGAAAGCCGGCCTTCCGACAGCATGTTCTCGGCGATCACGGCCATGAGCTGGTCGCCGTCGATCACGGTCCCCTGCTCGTCGACCATCAGGAGGCGGTCGGCGTCGCCATCGAGTGCGATGCCGACGTCGGCCCGCATCTCGCGCACCTTCTTCACAAGCGTGTCGGGAGAGGTGGAGCCGCAGTTCTGGTTGATGTTGAGCCCGTCCGGATCGACCCCGATCGAGAACACCTCGGCGCCGAGCTCCCATAGGGCCTCGGGCGCGACCTTGTAGGCGGCGCCGTTGGCGCAATCGACAACGATGCGCAGGCCCTCGAGCGACAGCGTGCGCGGCAGGGTCCGCTTGGCGAATTCGATGTAGCGGGCGTGAACGCTCTCGATGCGCTTGGCGCGGCCGAGGTCGGGCGATTTCGACAGCCGATTGCCGAGCGGCGCGTCGATGAGCCGCTCGATCTCCGCTTCGGTCTCGTCCGACAGCTTGAACCCGTCCGGTCCGAACAGCTTGATGCCGTTGTCCTCGTACGCGTTGTGCGAGGCCGAGATCATGACCCCGATATCGGCCCGCATGGACCGCGTCAGCATGGCAACCGCCGGCGTCGGCACCGGGCCGAGCAGCAGCACGTCCATGCCGACGGACGTGAACCCCGCCACCATGGCGGTTTCGATCATATAGCCGCTGAGCCGGGTATCCTTGCCGATCACGACGCGATGCCGGTGATGCTCCGCGCTGGAACAGGAGACCGGTCGCCTGACCGACCCTCATGGCGAGGTCCGGCGTAATCACGCCATTGGCGCGGCCCCGGATGCCATCGGTCCCAAAATATGTGCGGCCCATGAAAGCGGCATCTCCCGTGCAGGTGGTCGCTTAAGAACTGGTCAACCCTGCTTTAGCAAGCCCGACTCGCGGCGGCCATTCACGTTGCATGACGATGTTTAACAATCGTTGAGGTCTTGCGGCCGGCGCCAGCCCCGCCAATCAGCGACCTTGATGCGGGAGACGTCACCCCACATCTTGGGCTCCGGGGCCAATTCGATCGAATCGGCCGATTGCTGGATGCGAGCCGCCATGGCTGGGAATGCCGTCTACCGCTTTTTCGGTGGCTCGCCGTTGGCGGCTTTGGTCAAGCTCGTATTCGTCTCGCTCGTGGTGGGTGCGCTGCTCATGTGGCTGGACATCGAGCCGTTTGCGATCGTCCGGGCCGCCCAACGCACGTTGCAGCGTCTCTGGGCCATGGGGTTCGACGCCGTGCGCGAACTTGGCCGCTACCTCGTGGCCGGCGCCCTGATCGTGGTGCCCATCTGGTTCGTGGCCCGGCTGTTCAGCCTGCGTGGTGCGCGCTAGAAGCCGCCGCAGCGCTCCGGGTCGCCTCGAGCACGTAGACCCGTATCGCTGACGAAAGGTTGGCGCCCTGCCGGCCATCGTCGATTTCGGCGACCAGCGCAGCCGTCGAACAGCCTCGCGCTCTGGCAATATCCTTCAGACCGGACCAGAAGGCGTCTTCGAGCGAAATGCTGGTCGAATGGCCTGCGACCACGAGCGAACGCTTCACCACCGCCGAGGGTTGCCGCCGCGGTATCACGGCGTCTCTTCGCGGCGATGCCCTTCCAGGTGGCGATCGGCCAGGTCGCGTTCAGCGCCCGTTTGTTCGCGTTCGCGCCTGGTGCGGCCGTACGCAAGCCGATTTGCCTCAGCGTCGCGCTCGTTCGAGGCCCGCCGCTTGGCCTTGCGCACCTGGCGGAGGTTGACCACCTCGCCCATCACGGCTTCTTGCGGAAGGAATCGATCGAGACGATCTTGCCCGCGCCAGCATCGCCGTCCTTCTTGGGAGCGGGCTCGGGTTTGGGCGCCGGCTTGGCGAGAACGGGCTTCGGCGGCGCGACCGGCTTGACGGGTGGCGTCGCCGGTTTGACGTCGTGCGGCTTCAACGTCACGACGTCCGAGCTCTTGGTTGGCGGCTTGCTGCTTTCGACCGCTGCAAGCGCGCGCTTGCCCGTGACGGCCGCTGGTTTGGGAGGCGCTGGCGGAGCATCGGCCCCGGTCTCCGTCGCGTCTTTTTCAGCTACGTCGAACTTGAGACCGAACTGGACCGACGGATCGACGAAGCTGGTGATCGCCGCAAATGGCACCAGCAGCCGCTCGGGCGCCTTGTTGAACGACAGCCCCACCTCGAAGGCGTGCTCCGTCACGGCCAGATCCCAGAACTGATGCTGCAGGATGATGGTCATTTCTTCCGGGTAGCGCTCACGCATCCGGTTCGAAAGCCGAAGTCCCGGCGCCGTGGTGCGGAAGGTGATGAAGAAGTGATGGTCGCCCTGCAGGCCGTTCTTAGCGGTTTCGGCCAGAACGTTCCGGACCACGCCGCGGAGCGCTTCCTGGACGAGAAGATCGTAACGGATGAGATCGGTCGCCATTCACGTGTCCGGGCCGAAGCCTGATCGACCCTGTGGCTTCCGCGGCCAGGGCGCAAGCCGACGGCATGACGAAAGGCCACTCTGGGCAGCGCAAAGAATAGGGCTGGGCCCGTTATAAGTCCAGACGAGCAGGCTTGAGGCGGCGGTGTTCGCCGCGGCGGATGGCGGCCGTCACGGCGGCGATCGGTTCGTTCCAGTCGCCGGCCCGAGACTGTCGAAACAGGTGCATCGTGGGATACCACGGCGACGTGTCGCGGCCGAGCATCCAGCGCCACTCCGGCACGCTTTGCAGCAGCACGAAGGTCGGGCAGCCGAGCGCGCCGGCGAGATGCGCGATCGACGTGTCGCAGGTGAGAACGAGGTCGAGGTTGGCGATAACGGCGGCCGTGTCGACGAAGCCGTCCGGGCCGTTGTCGAGCAGGCTGCCGATCTCTTCAATCGGAGGCCCGCCCTCGCCGCCCGCCTCCGTGTTGTCCGGCAACTGCAGCGAGAAGAGGCGCGTGCCCGGCAGACTGGCAAGCGGCGCGAGCGCCGCGAAGGGCAACGAGCGGTTGGGATCGCATTGCCAGTTCTGGCTTCCCCGCCAGCACAACCCGATTTTTAGGCCATCTGCGCCGAGGCGTTGGGCCCATTGCCGGATGAGCGCGGGTTCGGCCATCAGATAGGGTGCAGATTCGGCGAGGCTTGTGAGGTCCGTGCGGAACGCGCCGGCCAGGCTGGACAGCGCAATCTGGAAGTCATACCGCGCCTCGTCCGCCACATCGCCGCGGACGCCGAAGTCGCCCGTCAGGGGCCGCAGCACACGCTGCAGTCGCGACGGGCACACGAACGTCACGATCGCGCCCGTCGCGGCGAGGCGCGGCAGAAAGCGGGCGAACTGGATCGCGTCGCCATTGCCCTGATCGGCCAGGACGACGATCCGGGCGCCGGGACGCGGTTGTCCATCCCATTCGGGAATTGCAGTTTTCAGCTTCGGTTTGGTCTGACGTTCCGTGAAGAACCTGAATTCGTATTCGGGCCAGCCGCTCGCGAAATCTCCGAGCAGCAGTTTCAGCTCGCCGCGGTTGGCGCGCGCGTGAATGGAGTTCGGATCGCGCGACAGAGCAGTGTCGAAGGAGGCCATGGCCTCGTCGAAACGGCCGAGCAGCTTGAGCGCCAGCCCGCGGCTCGCCAACGCTTCGGCGTAATCGGGGTTGAGCGCGAGAGCTGCATCGAACGCATTCACCGCCTCGTCGTGACGGCAAAGCCGGACCAGCACATTGCCGCGATTGTGGTGCGCCTGGGCCAGCGCCGGATCGATCGCGAGCGCTGCATCCAAACTGTCGAGCGCCTCCGCCATGCGCCCGAGGTCGTGCAGCATGATGCCGCGATTGTTGTGAAGCAGCGCTCTGCCTGGGCAATGGCCGAGCGCCGCATCGAGGGTGGCGAGCGCTTCGGCAACCCGATCCTGGCCATGCAGCAGGTTGGCGCGATCGAGCCACAACGGGAGATCGTCGGGGGCGAGTTGCAATGCTGCATCGATGAGGCGAAGGGCCTCGTCTGGGCGGTTCTGCGTCTTGTAGACGAGGGCGGCTGCGCGCAGCGCCTCTGGGTAGCCCGGGCGAAGCGCGACCGCACGTCGGAAGGCGGTCAGCGCGTCGTCGAGCTGGCCGCAATCGCGCAGAAGCGTGCCATGGTTGTAGCAGGCCACGGCATCTCGAACACCAGCGCGATCAACCGCCTCGTATGCCGCGCAAGCTTCGGTCGTGCGATTGAGCAGCAGCAGAACGCCGGCCCTGTTCAGCAGCGCCTCACCGAAGTCCGGTTGGAGCGCCAGGGCCCGCTCGAACCAGGTCAGGGCCGGGTCGGTGCGCGCCGGCCGCGACCAGCACGCGCCCGATCAGGTTGCCGTGCGCCGGCCCGGCGGTCCGCTCGTCGATGGTCGCGAGCTTACCGATCGCCGCAGCCGGCTGCCCCGCCGAGAGGGACGTGAGCGCGGACGAGATTATCGCCTCGACGGCGCGACGCGGCGCTTCAGGATCGGAACGACGGGCAGCAGCGTGCATAGCCCATGGAACACCGGGCGTCTTGCGCCGGGCTGGCGTCCCTCAGGCCAGCTCCGCCGACTGCTTCCAAAGGTTGATGCCGCCCTCCTGAGCGAAGCGATCGATCTCCTTGAGTTCCTGCTTCGAGAAGTCCAGGTTCTTCACGGCGCCGACACAGTCCAAGATCTGCTCGGGCCGGCTTGCCCCGATCAGCGCGGAGGTGACGCGTGGGTCCCGCAGCACCCAGGCGATCGCCATCTGCGCCAAGGTCTGGCCGCGCCGTTCGGCGATCCCGTTCAGGCCTCGCACGCGGTCCAAATTCTCCGCGCTCAGCATCAATTCCTTGAAGGAGCCGCCTGCGGTAGCACGGCTGTCCTTCGGCACACCCTCGAGATAGCGCGTCGTAAGAAGACCCTGGGCCAAAGGTGAAAACACGATGGCGCCGATCCCCTCCTTGTCGAGCGCGTCCAGCAGGCCGCCGGTTTCGATCCAGCGGTTGAGCATCGAGTAGCTCGGCTGATGGATGAGACACGGCGTGCCGAGCCGGTTGAGGATGGCGGCCGCCTCGCGGGTGCGCTGGGCGTTGTAGGACGAAATGCCGACGTAGAGGGCCTTGCCCTGCCGCACGGCGGTGTCGAGGGCGCCCATGGTCTCCTCGAGCGGCGTGTCGGGGTCGAAGCGGTGCGAGTAGAAGATGTCGACATAGTCGAGCCCCATGCGCTCGAGGCTCTGGTCGAGGCTGGCCAGCAGATGCTTGCGGCTGCCCCGCTGTCCGTAAGGCCCCGGCCACATCTCGTAGCCGGCCTTGCTCGAGATGATGAGCTCATCGCGATGGTGCTTGAAATCGCGGCGAAGGATCTCGCCGAAATTGACCTCGGCCGAACCGGGCGGCGGGCCGTAGTTGTTGGCGAGATCGAAATGGGTGATGCCGGCATCGAACGCGGTGCGCAGCAGCTTCTTCATGCTGCCAGGCGAGGCATCCTCGCCGAAGTTGTGCCAGAGGCCGAGCGAAATGGCCGGCAGCCTCAAGCCGCTGCGACCGCAGCGGCGGTAGGGCATCGCCTCGTAACGGCTGGAATCGGGATGGTAGCTCATTCGGGTACACTCGGCATAAGCGGATCGGCAGCCTCTTTACGCACATGCAGGCCGTCATTGCGAGGAGCGCGGCGACGAAGCACGCCAGCGTCGGCAATGCTGGAGTGCTTCGCTCCGCTCACAATGACGAAGCAGCGGGCCCGTGTCATTCGCAGTTAGCCCTTCGCGCGGCGGTCACGCTTGGCGAGGGTGCGCAAGCGAAGCGCGTTGAGTTTGATGAAGCCGGCGGCGTCGCGGTGATCGTAGGCCACTGCGCCCTCTTCGAAGGTCACGAGATCCTGATCATAGAGCGAATTGGGGCTTTCGCGGCCGATCACCCAGGCCGAGCCCTTGTAGAGCTTGAGCCGCACCGTTCCGGTGACATGCTCCTGGCTCTTGTCGATCAGCGCCTGCAGCATCTCGCGTTCGGGCGAGAACCAGAAGCCGTTGTAGATGAGCTCCGCATATTTCGGCATCAGCTCGTCTTTGAGATGCGCCGCGCCGCGATCGAGCGTGATCGATTCGATGCCCCGATGGGCGAAATAGAGGATCGTGCCGCCGGGCGTCTCGTACATGCCGCGCGACTTCATGCCGACGAAGCGGTTCTCGACAAGGTCGAGCCGGCCGATGCCGTTGGCCCGGCCGAGATCGTTCAGCTTGGCCAGCAGCGTGGCGGGCGACATCGCCTGCCCGTCGATGGAAACCGCATCGCCCCTTTCGAAGCCGACCGTGATGATCGTCGGCGCATCGGGAGCGTCCTCGGGATCCATGGTGCGGGAATAAACATAGTCCGGCACCTCGACCGCCGGATCTTCCAGGACTTTGCCCTCGGATGAGGCATGCAGGAGGTTGGCGTCGACCGAGAAGGGCGCCTCGCCGCGCTTGTCCTTGGCGATCGGGATCTGGTTCTTCTCGGCGAAGTCGAGCAGCTGCGTGCGCGACGTGAGATCCCACTCGCGCCACGGCGCGATCACCTTGATGTCAGGCTCGAGCGCGTAATAGGAAAGCTCATAGCGCACCTGGTCATTGCCTTTGCCGGTTGAGCCATGGCTGACGGCATCGGCGCCGACCTTGCGGGCGATCTCGATCTGCTTCTTGGCGATGAGCGGTCGCGCGATCGAGGTTCCGAGGAGATAGAGCCCCTCATATTGCGCATTGGCGCGGAACATCGGGAACACGTAGTCCCGTACAAATTCCTCGCGCAGATCCTCGATGAAGATGTTTTCGGGCTTGATGCCCAGCAACTCGGCCTTCTTGCGCGCCGGTTCCAGCTCCTCGCCCTGGCCGAGATCGGCTGTGAAGGTCACCACCTCGCAGCCATAGGTGGTCTGCAGCCATTTCAGGATGATCGACGTGTCGAGTCCGCCCGAATAGGCGAGGACGACGCGTTTGATGGCTTTGTCGGGTTGCGGCATGAGGTGGCTCGGGACGGGGATATCGCAGGGTTATACGGCTGAAACGGAGCTGCGCAAGAATAAGGGGCTTGGGATCGGCCGCGGGGCAATCAGATGATCCGTATCGCAATCATGTCGTTGGCGCTGGTCGTGACGGCTGTTTTTGGGCTCGGGCGAGGCGAGGCGGATGCGGTCTGGCCCGAGCGCGTCCACTTTGCCGGACCCGACGGGGTCGAACTCGTCGGCTATCTGTTCCATCCGGCAGCTTCGGGCCGCCGGCCGGCCGTCGTCATGATGCATGGGCGCGCCGGGCCGTATTCCAGTCGCGCCGAAGGCGTCTACGACGCGACCACCTTGTCGAAGCGGCACATGTTCTGGGGCGAGACCTGGGCGGCGCAGGGCTACACCGCGCTTCTGGTCGATAGCTTCAGTCCGCGCGGCTTCCCGGCCGGGTTTCCGGCGCACTCCTATGACGAGCGCCCGGCAGCGGTGAGCGAAGTGGATGTGCGCCCGCGCGATGCCTATGCGGCACTCGCCTATCTCCGCACCCGCCCCGACGTCGACGGCGCCCGGATCGCGCTTCAGGGCTGGTCCAACGGCGGCAGCGCGACCCTCGCGACGATGGCCGACGTCACGTTCGAAGCCCAGCAGCCCAAGGTTCGCGACGGCTTCGTGGGTGCGGTCGCATTCTATCCGGCCTGCGGCCTGAAGGGCGCATTTGATGCCCGCTACAAGCCCTACGCACCGGTGCGGGTGCTCAGCGGCAGCGCCGACGAAGAGGTCTCGGCCGCCCACTGCGCCCGCCTCGTTGCGGCCAGCGAAGCCATCGGCGGCGACATCGACATCCAGATCTATCCGGGCGCCACACACGACTTCGACGACCCGGGCGAGAAGCGACAGGGGGTCGAGGCCAATGCCACGGCGCGCTCCGATGCCGTGCCGCGGACGCTGGCCTACATGCACGGCCTCTTCACCCGCCGCCCGCAGGCGCAGCGCTGAAGGTCGCTGCCCGCGAGATGGACATCGCCGCACTACACGTACATTATACGGCATCGGCGGAGCGCCCATGTCGAAGAAGCTGACGATCACCATTGAAGATGAGGTCTATGACGGGCTGCACTCCGTCATCGGACGTCGACGTATCAGCCAATTCATGAACGATCTGGCCCGGCCGCATGTCATGCATCCGGACGTCGCTGATGGCTATCGGGACATGGCGAGAGACGAAGTACGCGAGAACGAAGCCGCTGAATGGGTTGAGGGCTTGTCCGGCGACATTGCGCATGAGCCCCGATAGCACGCCGCTCCGGGGCGAGGTGTGGTGGATCGCGTTTGATCCGTCGGTCGGCGGCGAAAATCGAAAGACGCGCCCCGCAGTGGTCATCAGCAACGACATTTCCAATCGTGAGCTGAATCGTGTTCAAGTCGTGCCGCTCACGAGCAACGTCGGACGGCTTTATCCTTCGGAGGCCTATGTCGTTTTAAACGGCGAGCGAAGGAAGGCGATGGCGGATCAGCTCAGCACCGTCAGCAAACTTCGCCTCCGAAATAGAGCGGGCAGGATCGCCTCCGAAGACATGGGCTCGGTTGCCAGAGTCGTCCGGCTACAGCTCGGGCTTTGAGAGCGCTCCCGGCGCCCGTCAGGGCTGGACGCCCGGAGCAACACATTCTGGTCGCCTGCGAAACAGATAGGGACTAAGCCGCCCTCTAAGGAGGACCAACTTTCGCTTCGAGTTTCCGATGGCCGACAAAAGCTTCATCCTGACCCTGTCCTGCGAGGACCAGCCGCGCATCGTCGCGACGGTCACGGGCATGCTGGCCGGCCTCGGGGGCAATATCGCCGAAAGCGCGCAGTTCTGGGACCGTGGGCCGAACCGCTTCTTCATGCGGATCGTGTTTACCGTGCCGGACGAGGCGACGCTCGACAGCGTCCGCCTCTCGCTGGCCGATACGGTGCGGCGCTTCAACATGGATCTGCACCTGACTGATGCCGAGGCCTTGCCGCGCATCGTGATCATGGTCTCGAAGTTCGATCATTGCCTCGAGCATCTGCTCTACCAGATCCGGGTCGGCTGGCTGCGTGCCGAGGTGGCGGCGATTGTGTCGAACCACGAGGAGGCTCGCGAGGCCGCCGAACGCTCACGCATCCCCTTCCACTGCTGGCCCGTCAACAAAGACAACAAGACGGCCCAGGAGGAGCGGCTGGCGGCGCTGGTTCAGGACACCAGGGCCGACCTCATCGTCCTCGCCCGCTACATGCAGGTGTTGTCGGACGAATTCTCCTCGAAGCACTTTGGGCGGATCATCAACATCCACCATTCGTTTCTGCCGAGCTTCAAGGGCGCCAAGCCTTACCATCAGGCCCATGCGCGCGGCGTGAAGATCATCGGCGCCACCGGCCATTACGTGACGCCGGACCTCGACGAGGGTCCGATCATCGAGCAGGAGACGGAGCGCGTGAGCCACGCGCTGACCGCGGAGGATTTCGTCGCGGTGGGTCGCGACGTCGAATCTCGCGTGCTCGGGCGGGCCGTGAAGCTGCATCTGGAGCGGCGCGTGCTGCTCAACGGCAACCGGACGGTCGTATTCGCGTAACGCTGCTTGCGAGGCTGGCCCGGATCGAGCATGGCTCGCGCGAGACGACAACGGGGCACTGATGCCGGCCAAGATCATCGACGGAAAAGCCAGCGCGGGGCGGCTCATCGCGCGCATTACCCGCGACACGGCGGCGCTGCGCGCCAAGACCGGGATCATTCCGGGCCTGGCGGTGGTCATTGTCGGCGAGGACCCGGCGAGCCAGGTCTACGTGGCGTCGAAGAGCCGGACGGCGCGGGAATGCGGCTTCCATTCGGTGCAGCACACCCTGCCGGTCACCACCAGCGAGGCAGAGTTGCTCGCCTTGGTGGCGCAGCTCAACGCCGATCCCGTCGATTCATGGCATCCTGGTGCAACTGCCCCTGCCGAAGCAGATCGAGGCAGCGGCCGTGATTCGCGCCATCGATCCGGGCAAGGATGTCGACGGATTCCACGAGATCAACGCGGGACGTCTCGCCACGGGGGCGCACGATCAGGCTTTCGTGCCCTGCACGCCGGCCGGCGCCATGCTGCTGCTGCGTGAGGCTTCGAATGACGCGTTGGCGGGCAAACATGCGGTCGTCATCGGCCGGTCCAACATCGTCGGCAAGCCGATGGCCGCGATGCTGCTCGCCGCCGACTGCACCGTGACGGTCGCGCATTCGCGCTCGTCCGATCTGCCGGGCCTTTGCCGCCAAGCCGACATCCTCGTGGCTGCCGTAGGGCGACCCGAAATGGTGAAGGGCGATTGGATCAAGCCCGGCGCGATCGTCATCGACGTGGGCATCAATCGAGTCCCGGTCGAGGCCGGCAAGAACCGTTTGGTTGGTGATGTGGCCTTCGCCGAGGCAGCGGAACGCGCCGCGCCATCACGCCCGTTCCCGGCGGTGTCGGTCCGATGACCATCGCCCTGCTGATGCTCAACACGCTGACCTCGGCGGCGCGTGCGGCCGGCGTGGTCATCGACGTTCACCAAAGCCCCTGAAGCTCGCTCGTACGGCGCCGACTGCGCCGGAACCGCACGATCGGCCTCGCGTTTCCGTGACGGGCGCATCACAGGAGTTCGCGCCTATGCGGGTCTTAAAGGGATTGATCGTCGGCGCTCTGGCGTTCGGTGGTTTGGCACTGGCGCACAGCGAAGCCTCGGCGGGCCAGAGCGACCGCGCCGAGCTTGATCGATGTCAGGGCTGTCACGTCGGAGGTGACGGCCGCGGAAGCGCCATGCCAGTGGCATCATGGTTGGCGCGGCGGCGGATGGCACCGGGGCGGTTGGGGTTATCGCCGATGGCACCCGCACCCCTATTGGGGCACCGCGGTATGGCTGGCACCGCCACTGGGGTTACCGTCGCCATTGGCGCCACTACTACTGATCCATCGAATCGCAGCGCGGAAGGCAGGGCTGCGGCCCTGCCTTTTTCGTTTCGCCGAGGCTCCGTCTTGATGAACCTCAAGGTAAGTCCAATCTAGAACCTTGAGGCGTTGGACGAGGAAACAGGCGATGACGGCATTTTCGGTTCTCGATCTTGCGCCCGTTCCCGAAGGCGGCACGCCTGCCGATGCCTTGCGGCGCGGGCTCGAACTGGCCCGCCACGCCGAGGCGCTGGGCTACCGGCGCTATTGGGTCGCCGAGCACCACAACATGATCGGCATTGCCAGCGCCGCCACGTCCGTGGTCATCGGCTACGTCGCGGGGGGAACCCGCACGATCCGGGTCGGCGCCGGGCGGCATCATGTTGCCCAACCACTCTCCGATGGTCATTGCCGAGCAGTTCGGCACGCTCGAAACGCTATATCCCGGCCGCATTGATCTCGGCCTCGGTCGCGCGCCGGGCACGGATCAGCGCACCTTGCGCGCGCTGCGCCGCGACCCGGCGGCATCCGACACCTTTCCGCAGGACGTGGTCGAACTGCAGGCGCTTCTCGGTCCATTGCAGGAGGGGCAGACCGTCCAGGCCGTGCCGGGCACCGGCACCAACGTGCCGCTGTGGATCTTGGGCTCGAGCCTGTTCGGCGCCCAGCTCGCCGGCATGTTTGGGCCTGCCCTATGCCTTCGCGTCGCATTTCGCGCCCGACGCGCTCGACCAGGCGCTGGCGATCTATCGCGAGCGCTTCGAGCCCTCGGCGCAGCTCGACCGCTCTTACGCAATGGCCGGCGTCAACGTGATCGCGGCTGAAACGGACGCCGAGGCACGGCGGCTCTTCACGTCGGTGCAACAGAGCTTCGCCCGCATGTTCCGCAACGCGCGCGGGCTGCTGCCGCCGCCCATCGACGACATCGAAACCTTCTGGTCGCCGGCCGAGAAGCTGCAGGCCTCGCGCATGCTCGAGTGCTCGATCGTCGGGAGCCGTGAGACCGTGAAGGCGGGGCTGGAGGACTTCATCGCCCGCACCAAGGTCGACGAGGTCATGGTCGTCGCCGCCATCCACGATCAGGCGGCACGACTGCGGTCCTACGAGATCGTCGCGGACGTAGCCGGCATGAGCGGCGAGGGATTTGCGCGCGGTCGCTTGAGGCACGGCTAGCGGGTGTCAACCGGCTGAAACATCACCGGTCAATGCTCCTCTCGGACGGAGGATGTCATGGCCGACGACGACAGCGAGACGATCTACATGCCCAGCGACATGCTGGCCGACTTCAAGGACGTCAGTGTCGTCGCGGATGGCAACCAGGTGTCCGTCTCGATTAACTGCTACAAAAATGCCGGCCACAGCGCGCGGCAGCGGCTGTGCCGGATGCGCTGGTGATCAAGGACAATCTGGTCCAGCTCGGCGAGCGCCAACGTCCTGGGGCGCTGCTGGCGGAGGCCAAGCCTACGTCGACGTGTTTACCGGCAAAGGTTCGCCGGAAGGGATCGCTGCGGTCCTCACCACCTTGGCCGACTATTCCGACCAGTTCATCAGCCGATACAAGGGCGCCGGCGGACCGACCAAGAAAGTGGTCGATTGGCTGTCGGACGACTCGCTCGCTTGGGACGAGACGCTGCAGAACGTCTGCGACACGTTCCTGGGGCTCGACTGCAACGGCTTCGTCGGCAACTGGCTGAAAAAGTGCGATTACTCGCTTCGGATCGGGCCGAGATACCCGCGATCCAGGACATACTCGCCGCCCGCAAGGTGTCGCGAATGGCGATCGACGACATCCAGTACGCCGACGTGATCGTCTGGAACAATCTGTCCCATGTGGCGATCGATCGACGATGTCGCGGGCGGGAGGCGCTCCAAAATTCAACGTCTGCCAATCGGCGGGCGGCGGCCCCCGCATCAACGAATTCATCGTCAACCGCAGTTCACCGGGCGTTTTCACGCTGACCGGCTCCAGCGAGTGGGCGACCAAGAACGTTCCGGGTCCGGTGCAGATCTTCAACCCATGGCCGGAATGAGGGTCAGGCGGCCCGAGGATCGCCGCCAGGACGAGGATCAGTCCGACGAGGCTGACCACCCAGACAAGCGAACGCAGATAAGGAATGCCGGCGGCGTAGATCGGCAGGTAGATCAGCCGTCCCACCGCGTAGAGCCACGCTCCCCAGAGCGTGAGCGCGCCCTCGCGCCCCGCGACATGGGCGATGAGGACTGCGGCCGCAAACAGCGGCAGCGTCTCGAACAGGTTCTGCTGCGCTCGCCTGCAATCGCGCCGTGAGCTGCCCAACGGGCGGCCCCGGCTCGTCGCGCGGTCCGGCATTGTAGGCGATGCCGGTTTCCCGGTTGCGGAAGTGGGCGGGCAGCAGGATCTGAACGAGGGCCAGCACGAGCGTCCAGCCGAGCAGTCGCAATTCGGTGGTCATCGCACATCGCCCGCATAGGGGGTGCCTGTCCCTGCGGGACCCTCGGCCAGCGGCAGGTGCTGCGCGCTTTCGTCCTTGAGCGCGACGCCGGTCGCCCCACGGCGGAACGCTTCGGCCATCAGCCACAGCAGCGACGTCGCCGCCCGGTCTGGGGCGAGGCCTGCGGCGCGGATGTTCGAGACGCAGTTGCGCTCGTTGTCGCGCCGGCCCGGCTGCGGCGCGAGGTCAGGTAGGCGCCCGAGGCTGTCGGCGAGGACAGGCCCGGGCGCTCGCCGATCAGCACCAGAGCCATGCGGGCACGGAGCGCCGCCCCGACGTGATCGCCGAGCGCCACGCGGGCCTGGGTGGCGATCACGATCGGCGCCAATCGCCAGCCGGCAGCTCGGATGCCGGGCAGCAGCGCAGCCAGCAGCGGTGGCGCGTTGACCTGCACGGCGATGGCCGACAGGCCGTCGGCCAGGACGATCGCAAGGTCGGCGCTCGCTGGCGCCGCGGCGTCGAGAACGGACCGGCTCTCGGGCGCGAGCTGCCGGCCGAGATCGGGGCGGCGCAGGTAGGTGGCGCGGTCGGGCGCGGCGCTCACGACTTCGATCGAGTCGAGCCCAAGCGCGCCGATATCGGCCCTGAGCCGTTCGGTATCGAGGGCGCGATGGACCGCGTCGCGGGCGAGCGCGTGGGCATGGCCGAAGCCCAGCACCGCGGCCGTCGGCAGGGCGGCGCCGGCGCGGCCCAGCGCGACGCGAGCCGGCGTCAGTCGGCGCAGCACATCCCAGGGTCCGGCCTCAGGAACGGTCATGGGAGGCGGCGGCTCCGGCTCGCTCACGCCGCGAGCCCGCTCGGCAGCGCCGGAGAAGAGCCTGCGCGCGGGTGCCGGACGCGAGCCGGCCATCGCGTCGGTGAGGCCCATGCGCTGCAGCCAGGCCTCGAACTCGGGCGCGCGGCGCAGGCCCAGCACGCTCGCGCAGGAACAGCGCGTCGTGGAACGAGGTGGACTGGTAGTTCAGCATCACGTCGTCGCGCCGGGGATCGCCCATGATGAAGTTGACGCCGGCCACGCCGAGCAGCGTGAGCAGCGTGTCCATGTCGTCCTGGTCGGCCTCGGCATGGTTGGTGTAGCAGATGTCGCAGCCCATCGGCAGGCCCAGCAGCTTGCCGCAGAAATGATCTTCCAGCCCGGCGCGGATGATCTGCTTGCCGTCGTACAGGTATTCCGGGCCGATGAAGCCGACGACCGTGTTGACCAGCAGCGGCTCGAACGCGCGGGCGACCGCATAGGCGCGCGCCTCGCAGGTCTGCTGGTCGACGCCGGCGTGCGCGTCGGCCGACAGCGCCGATCCCTGTCCGGTCTCGAAATACATGACGTTGTCGCCGACCGTGCCGCGTTTCAGCGCAGCGGCCGGCGTCGAGCGCCTTCGCGCAGCAGCGCGAGACTGACGCCGAAGCGACGCGTTGGCCGCCTCGGTCCCGGCGATCGACTGGAACACGAGGTCGACCGGCGCGCCGCGCTCGATGAGCTCCACCGCGTTCGTGACATGCGTCAGCACGCAGGACTGGGTCGGGATCTCGAGGCGGGCGATGATCTCGTCGACCAGCCGGCACAGATCGCCGAGCGCGGCGAGATTGTCGGATGCCGGGATTGATGCCGATCACGGCGTCGCCGCAGCCGTACGTCAGGCCGTCGACGATGGAGGCCGCGATGCCGCGCGGGTCGTCGGTCGGGTGGTTGGGCTGCAGGCGCACCGCCATGGTGCCGCGCAGGCCGATGGTGTTGCGGAACCGGGTGATCGACTCGCATCTTGCGCGCGACCGCGATCAGATCCTGATTGCGCATGATCTTGCGAGACCGCCGCCACCATCTCGGGCGTGAGGCCCGGCGCCAGCGCCGTCAGAGGCCGTGGGCGTCGCAGCCTCGCGACAGCAGCCAGTCGCGGAAGCTCGCCGACGCGTCAGGTGCGAGACGGGCGCGAAGGCCTGCGGGTCATGCGTGTCGATGATCAGCCGCGTCACCTCGTCCGTTTCGTAGGGGATGAAGGTCTCCCGGAGGAAATCCTTCAGCGGGACATCGGCCAGGCATAGCTTTGCGACCGCGCGCTCCTCCTCGCTTTCCGCAGCCAGCCCTGCCAGCACATCCCCTGAGCGGAGCGGCGTAGCCTTGCCAAGGACAGTCTTGAGATCGGGAAAGCTCCAGAGCGTCCGCCCGACCATGGTTCGGTATGTCATCGTCCCTCGCCGGCGACCTCAGGAGGTAAGCGTAAGTTTCCTGGCCGAGGATGCAAGACGCTTGCGAGAAGGGGCGTTCTTTGTTTGTTCTTGTCGGCTGCCCGGGTCGGCGCTATGTTCGCGTGGAATGATTCTCAAATTGGGGAGAAGTTCCCATGGCCACGCTGAAAGAATTCGAAGAGGTGCTGCGCGCCAACGGCATGAGCAATGCGCTGGCGATCTTGGACGGGCTGAAAAAGCGAGATCGTGAGACAACGCTCGATTGCGCCGGCGCGCCGCATTGCGGGCAAGAAGATGACAGCCGAGTTGGCACGCCAGATCCTCGCGTTTCACGCCACAACCGGCATGACGCAACAGGAGATTGCGTTCAAGCTCGGCGTCAATCAGGGCCGCGTCAACGAGGTGATCAAGCGCGGAAAATGGCTCGACGCCGCATCTGCGGCTTCCGAACACGTGGCACGAGACAAAGCCATGGACCGGCTGAAGGCAGCGCGCGCGAGCGAGACGTACCGTAGCCGTCGGTGGAGCGCGCCGGGCCCCGGCCGAACGCGTTCGACCGTGCCTCCGCAGCACCTGTGCGCCGCCCCGCGTTCCGATGCCGCTGTCTTCGGGAAAGCAAGCCGCGCATCATTTCGGCGCAACTCGCCTTCTTGGATTTGTGAAAGGCGCATCCGACCTGGATGCGCCCCCACTGTTTGGCTTAGATGCCGTCGCCGTAGATGCGGGCTCGGCGGCGGTCGATCCTCCGAGGCGGAGCGTGACGGACTGGCCATGGGCGGCGCCATCACGGGCGTGTCGAGAGGCGAGACGCCGACGATCGGATCCGACCCCACGTAGGTGCCGCTCCAGCCGCTCGACCGCCAATCCGAAGCGCGGGCGTCCATGTCGACGGTGCCCTCCGAATCGAGAATGTCGGCGGCCGCGCCGGCGCGAGCTCTCGTCGGTCCGAACGGTGACCAGGGTGCCGCCGCGGTTAATCCCCTCCGCATAGGCATGGGCATCTTCATGGCTCACGCCGGCATCGGTCAAGGCGCCGACGACGCCGCCAGCTGCAGCCCCGATTCCGGCGCCCACGAGGGTGGATGCAAGCCAGCCCGCCGCGACCACCGGCCCGAGCCCTGGGATGGCCAGCATGCCGAGGCCCGCCAGTAACCCGGCTCCGCCGCCGAGGACGGTGCCGAGCGAAGCGCCTGTCGCGGTGCCGGTGTTCTCATCCGTGGCTTCGAGTGCGCTGCGATGAGCCGGATCGTTGGAGACGATGCTGATGTCGGCATGCGGGATGCCCGACGCCTCCAGACGCGAAACCGCCGTTGCGGCTGCGGCATAGGTGTCGAACAGAGCGGTAATGGTACGCGTGGCCATATTGACCTCCTTAAGCTGGATGGATTGGGTCTGAGGGGCCGGCGGCCTCATTCGGCGCCGATGTTGCCCTTGTAGTCGAAGCCGACCTCGACAGGCTTGCCGTCCCGCATAGCCTTGGCGCGCCAGATCCCCTGGTCGTCCTTGTGCAGCCCGGTGACTTGCGTAAAGCCTGCGCTCTCGATGCGCGAACGCGCTTGGCCTTCGGTGAAGCTGTTGGCGCCCTTCTCCAGCGCCTTGGCGGGCGACAACGTTGACCGTGCCCGACGCATTGACTGTGGATGCCTGGTTGCCGGTGCCGTTGACGGCAGCGTTGGAAGAGCCTGTGGTCTGACCCTGTTCCCGGCGACGCCGACGATATCCGCGGCCAGCGCACTGCCCGTGAGAAGGGCAGACACTGCAATAACCGTGAGCATAGCGCGCATAATTGTATCTCCTTTGCCGCGTGCCTGACCAACGGTCGCGACGCATCGGAGTTCCCTGTTCGGTATTACACTTCGGTCATTCGCGAACAACGTGTTGAACCCGAACTGAACGACCCTCGCGTAATGCGGATCGAGCCCGGACTCGGCGGGTTGGGACAAGGAATTGAAAGGGAGTTCGAGCTAGTCTGCGCGGCAAATCTCGTTGAAGAGGTCCGACGTGCTTCGACCGGCTCTCGCCGTCGCTGTGCCGGTTCTAGGTTTGGGGTGGGTCCTCGCCAGTACCGACCCCGCGCAGCGCACCGCAATGATCGCGGCGATACGCCAAACGCTTCCACGAGAACGGCTCGCGGCGGTCGATCCGATGCCCACTGCCGCCCCGATCGTCGCGCGTGCATCAGGCGTTGGGCCCGGATTCCTTCGCCGTGGATGCGGACGGGCGCGGGCAGTTCGAGACCACGATGCTCGTGGCCGGACGACAGCTCCCGGTTCTGATCGACACCGGCGCGACCTTCGTGGCGCTGACCTACGAGGATGCCGCGAGTGTCGGCATTCACCCCGCTGATGCCGAGTTCAAGTACCAAGTGCACACCGCCAATGGCACGGGCCGCGTGGCGGCTACGATCCTGCCGAGCGTCCGGGTCGGCAACGTCGAGGCGCGAAATGTCAAAGCCCTCGTGTCCGCGCCAGGCACGTTGACGGGCCAGAGTCTTCTCGGCATGAGCTTCCTCAAACAGTTGAGCGGCTTCGAAATCCAGGCGGGGCGGCTCGTTCTCCGACAGTAGCGAGCCTCTCGCGATGATGAAGCCCACGGCTGGTCTGACGCCGAACAGTTTTGCCTACGAGCAGCAGCCGATGGTGAAGCCGACCGGCTTCCGGGAATACGACGCCCGCTGGCTGTTCGGGTCGGAGCTGAACCTCATGGGTGTCCACGCGCTGGGGCTCGGCCTCGGCACGCTTCTGCACGACATGGGCGTCGTGCCGGAACTGGTCACCGGCCACGACTTCCGCGCCTATTCGTCCTCGATCAAATATGCGCTCGTCTCGGGGCTGATGGCGGCCGGCGTGCGGGTGCATGACATCGGCCTTGCACTGTCGCCGATGGCCTATTTCGCCCAGTTCGCGCTCGACGTGCCTGCCGTTGCCATGGTGACGGCTTCGCACAACGACAACGGCTGGACCGGCGTCAAGATGGGCGCGCAGCGGCCCGTCACCTTCGGGCCCGACGAGATGGGCCGGCTGAAGGCGATCGTGCTCGGTGGTGAGGGTCGGACGGCGCCGGGCGGCGGATATCGGTTCGTCGAGGATTTCGCTCAGGTCTATGCGGCGGATCTGACGAACCGGCCAAAACTCAGCCGCAAGCTGAAGGTCGTGGCAGCCTGCGGCAATGGCACGGCAGGCGCCTATTCGGCGCCGATCCTCGAGGCGCTTGGATGCGAGGTGGTTCCGCTCGACACGGACGCGGACTTCACCTTCCCGCGCTACAACCCGAACCCGGAAGACCTGCATATGCTGGAGGCCATGGCAGATGCCGTGCGCGCCAGCGGTGCCGACGTCGGGCTGGGCTTTGACGGTGACGGCGACCGCTGCGGTGTGGTCGACAACGAGGGCCACGAGATCTTCGCCGACAAGATCGGCGTGATGCTGGCGCGCGACCTGTCGAAACTGCATCCGGGCGCCACCTTCGTGGTGGACGTCAAGTCGACCGGACTGTTTGCGACCGATCCCGTGCTGCTGGCGCAGGGCGTCAAGGCGGACTACTGGAAAACCGGCCATTCCTACATCAAGCGCCGAGTGGCCGATCTCGGCGCGCTGGCCGGGTTCGAAAAATCGGGCCACTTCTTCTTCAACACGCCGGTCGGTCGCGGCTATGACGACGGTCTGCTCACGGCGATCCACATTCTTGGAATGCTCGACCGCAACCCGAGCAAGAGCATGGCCGACCTGTATCGCGACCTGCCTAAGACCTGGGGTTCGCCCACCATGTCGCCGCATTGCGACGACGAGGTGAAGTACGGGGTCGTGCAGGGGGTCGTGAGCCGGTTCCAATCCATGGCAGCCGAAGGCCGGACCTTCGCCGGGCAGGCGATCCGCGACCTCAACACGGTGAACGGCGTCCGCGTTTCTGTCGAGGATGGCACCTGGGGACTTGTCCGCGCCTCATCCAACAAGCCCGAGTTGGTGGTGGTGGTCGAAAGCCCGGTTTCGGAGGAGCGGATGCGGACGATGTTCCACGCGATCGACGGTGTCATGCGCGAGGGCGGTCGACGTCGGCGCTTACAACCAGACGATCTAGCGGCGGAAGATGCCCTGGGCCGCTTCGCGCCGGCGGGAAGTCGCCTCTAACCGGGCTGGCCGCCTTCGGACGGGGTCGTGGCTGCCACCTGCGGCGACGCGATGTTGCAGATCGAGGCGGTGTTGCTCGCAGAGCCCGGCGTATAGCGGATATTGTCGGTCTGGCGAGGCCGCATATACGACGTGCGGTTCATCGTGATGTTGGTGATGGATCCGGTCTGCCCGTTGGCGTTGCCCCAGGTGAACAGACCGATGGTCGGCCGGTAGACGTAAGAGACGTCGGAGACGATGAGAAAGCCGGCCCCATAGAGCCCGACCGGCATTGTCGTCGTCGACGGATCCGTGCCGTTGGGGACGGGAGTTAGGGTCGGATTCGTGGTTCCCGCGGTGGTTGCGCAGGGCCGCAGGGTGCCGCCGCTGAAGCTCACGGTCCAGCGGGTCTTGGCGTCGTAGGCCTTCGACGTGCTGTTGTAGACGAATTCGACGTTGGACAACGTCATCTTCAGGGATGTCGTGGGGAACGGCGCCATGACGGCCGTCGAGGCATTGAAAATGTCAGCCACCACCGAGTCGGTCAGATTGGTGTTGGCCTGTTGCTGCGACACGAGATCGGCCAGAGTCCGGGCCAGGACGGTAACGGCACGCGCCGCCGAGATGGCCTGCGTCAACGTGTTGGTGCCGACGTAGAGGAGCAGCAGCAACGGCAGGATGAAACCGAACTCGACGGCCGCGACGCCTGAATTCGTCCCCATAGGCCCGACTGAGGCGGGGAGCGAGGCGGGCGAGCATTGGACGAGCCCGAGAGATCAGTCGACGCGCAGCCATCAGCAATCACCATCGCTGCCGTCAGCCGCGACAAAGGGTTCGTTGCGGAACACCGAGGCCGCGCTGAGCATCTGCACAACTTTCCCGTTGTAGGTCGTCAGGCCGGTGACGTTCTGGACGAACGTGAAGGGCGTCCCCCCCAGGTGATCAGAGGCAGGAACGACTGCATCGGGTAGGCGGCGCGCACGATCATGATCTGGCAGGGCTGCCCCGCGGTGTACTGTGCGCCGTTCGGCATGAAGCTGGCGTTTGTGTTGCTCGAGCCGAGGCCGCTGAAGTTCGAGGATGGTCGCACGTCGATCACGATGCTGGAGCAGGTCATGAAGCTCGGGAGGATGCCCCGGTTGCAGATCGAGCTGATCGCGAAAGCTTGGTCCGTCGACGATGGCGGCGTTGTTATTGGCTTCTCCGGTCAGCACCTGGCGCGCTGCGGCATCCAGAGCCGCCCGTAGCCCCTGCTGCTCGAAGAATGCCAGACTGCTTTGCATGATCGCGAAGATCAGTCCGAGCAGCGGTGCCGAGATGATGCCGAATTCGATCGCGGTGACGCCGCGTTCGTCGCGCCGAAATGCGCCAAGCCTATTCGCAGGGCGCGGTTGCCCTTTCGCGAACCTCGATTTGCGAAAACTCATACGCCTCGTCCTCGCGCACTCGACCCTCACGGATGGCGGCCCGGAGCCACACCGCCGCAGCTGCAACGACTGCGTTCAAGGACGGTATCGCGTACAACTTTCGACGACGTTACACGCGTCGGCCAAAGTCGGCCGCTTCGTGCCGAGGCTGACGCGCTCAGTGGCCCCCTGGCGCTGCCAGGCCGTTACGCGACGAGATCTGGCTTGAAGTGTCGGACATGAACTTGGTCGCGTCGCCGAGCGCGATGGCCGGTTCGCAACGCGGCAGGCAGGAATAGGATTCCCGATCGAGGCCGCGCTGCACGGTCAGCAATCCTTGCGCATCCTGCACGCTGACCAGCGCCTCCGAGATGGCCTCCCCCTTCGAGTCGAGAAAGATCACGTTCGTTTCGCCGAAACCTTTGCCGGTGATGACGACGTGCCCGCTACGCTTCAGCATCGTCACATCGGCGATGATCGGGTTGCCGACGACGATCGTCTCGACGTGCTCGGGCAATTTGAGCAGCTTGGCGCGGTCGAGACTGACCGAGATCCGCTCATTCGTCTGGCCGGAGGTCGGAACCGGCGCCGCGATGGCGGTCTGCCAGCCCGATCGGGCTGATCCCGAGAGCCATGGCGATGCTTGCCGCAGTGTGGCGAAAGCCAGTGATCATCATGTCGCTCCTCGAGCGCGTTCGTTCTTGGCGAAGCAGTGTGTGCCAGAATGGTGAACGATCGCTAAATGCCCCGACGGCCTAGAGCCATCGAACATCTGGTAGGTGACGCAAGCGTCGCGTCGTTTAACTCATGTACTTTTACAATAATTCAATGCGATTGCGATTAAATTAACCACTGTCCGTGAGGTTTGGAACGTCCCGCTTTTCCTCCGAGCGGATTAACCGAGTTGCAATTAGTGACGGCGTAGATTTTCGCTATTCCAAGGGGCCTAGGAGTAAGCCTTACTTGTGAATGGCTGAGTTTTTAGGAGCAAAGTGATGAGCAACATCTTCAAGCGTTTTGCCAAGGACGAGTTGGTGCGACGGCTATCGAGTACGGCCTGATCGCCGGCCTGATCAGCGTCGTCATCCTGACGGTTCTGGGCACCATCGGCAAGAACCTGAACATCAAGTTCACCAACATCGCCAACGCTCTCAACTGAGCCGGACGAAGGCCGGGATTCGGAAGAGATCTCCGGCGTTCTCCGCAACTGATTCATACGGGCTTCGAACCCGTCCTCAGCGGCCCCGGCTCATGCCGGGGCCGCTGCTACAGATGCCCCTCGCCTGCGCTTGACAGGCGGCGGTGCATGACGCGGAGACGGCTGTGCCCCACTCGCAAGGCCCAGATTTGATCGAGGTGAAGCGGCATGATCGACGTGCTGGCGCTCGTGCTCTTTCCGGCCCTGATGGCCTATTCGGCGTGGTCCGACATCTTCACGATGACCATCGCGAACTGGATCTCGGCGCTGCTCGTCGTCGGCTTCGTCGTCATGGCAGCGGCAAGCGGCATGCCGCTCCACGCATTGCCGTCGATCATCTCGCCTGCGGCGTCGCCGTTCTGGTGCTGACCTTTTCGCTGTTCGCCTTCGGCTGGATCGGCGGCGGGCGACGCCAAGCTGGCGGCTTCAACCGCTGTGTGGGTCGGCTGGAACGGCCTTTCGGACTATGGGCTGCTGGCCTCGCTTTTCGGCGCGGCACTGACGCTCGCGATCTCTACTTCCGCAAGAACACGCTGCCTGAGCGGCTGAGCTCGCAAGGCGTGGATTGCCCGCCTTCACGACAAGACGGGCGGCGTTCCCTATGGCGTCGCGCTGGCCGGTGCCGGCCTGCTTCTCTATCCGGACACGGCCGTTTGGCACGCTGTCGTCGGCGTCTAAGGCTTAGATCCGAAGCAGGCGTCTGGGGCACGGGCGGCAGCGAACTGTCCAGGCGAGATCCCGGATTGGGAGCCCGGCACGTTTGAGGGCATGTCGTCTCGCGTTGCAAATGCGTGACGAAGCCCGGAAAATCCTCCCCCGTTAGACAGAAGAGCGACCCGAGCTTATTTGGATACAAGGTGTTAACCATGTTTTGACCTTTGGCTGCTTTGATTTCGCTGTGAAACCAGAGCAATCAAATCAAGGTCGGACGTGATGAGAAAAGCCCGGGTTGCTGTTCTCGTGCTCGCGGTCGCAGCTGCGGGCGGCGCGTACTACCTGTCGCAGAACCTCAAGCCGCAGAAGATCGTGGAATTGGTGACCCTGCCGGCCGCGGCCCCCGCGGTCACGACCGACGATGTGCTGATTGCTGCGCACGATCTGCCGCTCGGCAAGATGGTCATGCAAGGCGACCTGTCCTGGCAGCCCTGGCCCAAGGATTCCGTGCTGCCCGGGATGATCCGCAAGAGCCGACAACGAAAAGGCGATGACGGACATGAACGGGGCGATCGTCCGCTCCAGCCTGCTGGCCGGCGAGCCGATCCGGCAGGAGCGCCTGGTCAAGGGTCCCAACGCCGGCTTCCTGTCCGCCGTGCTGCCGAGCGGCAAGCGCGCGGTCGCGATCAACATCGACTCGCAGGGCGCGACATCGGCGGGCGGCTTCATTCTCCCGAACGACCACGTCGATGTCATCCGAACCGTGAAGCCGGAGGGCAACGCCGGCGGCGATACCTTGACGCGACACGCTGCTGCGCAACGTCAAGGTTCTGGCGATCGGCCAGAACATCGAGGAAAAGAACGGCCAGCCGGTCGTGGTGGGCTCGAATGCCACCCTCGAACTCGATCCGGCGCAGGCCGAGACCATCATCCTGGCGCAGCGCACGGGCCAACTGTCGCTCGTGCTGCGCAGCATGCTCGACGCGTCCTCCGATAGCGCCGCTCCCGAAAAGTCCGGCGACCGAGCCACCACCATCGTCCGCTACGGCGTCGCCAGCGAAAGCCCGGCGCGCTGATGGGCCGGATTTCCCGATCAAAGCAATCAAGCGCCTCCCCCCTCGCCGGGGGGCCAACGAAGGCCCGACTCATGCGGCACACCAGGACAAAGATTTCCTTCGCAGCGCTGGGCATGACGGCGTGCTTGGCGCAGCCCGGCGGCACGGCTCTCGCCCAGCCGGTCATCCAACAGCGCGGCGATATCGCCTCCGTTCCGGCACCGCCGTTCGTCCAGATCGATCCGTCGCGTCCGGTGCGCCGCCTGACGCTCGCGGTCGGCAAATCCTCGATCATCGACCTTCCGTCCGACGCGTCCGAGGTCTTCATCGGCAATCCGCTGGTCGCCAATGCCGTCGTGCGCTCGGCGCACAAGATGTTCGTCATGGGCGTCGCCAACGGGCAGACCACCATCTTCGCGCTCGACAAGAACGGCCAGCAGATCGCGACGCTCGAACTGACCATCGGACGCGACACGAGCGAACTCGGCGCCATCCTGTCAACCGCCCTGCCCAACAACGACATCCGCGTCCAGACCGTCGACGACACGGTCATCCTGACCGGCGAGGTCCAGTCCGCGATCGACGCGCAGAAGGCCTACGACATCGCCCTGGCGTTCGTGAACTACACGGCGGTGGGCGGCGGCAACGCCAGCGGCGGCAGCGGCACCGGCAGCAGCATCTCGTTCGGCACCACCCAGGTGGTCTCGGGCAAGCTGATCAACGCGATGACGATCCGGGAGCGTGACCAGGTCATGCTCAAGGTTCAGGTCATCGAGGTGCAGCGCTCGGTGCTGAAGCAGCTCGGCGTGTCCGCTCAGCGGCAACTGGTCTCGCGTACGGTCTCAGCGCCGAGCAATGCAGAGCAGGGCTCGGTGAACCCAATCAACGCGGTGATCGGCGCGGCGGCCTCATACAACGCCGGACGGCAACATTTCATCGATGGTCAATGCTTTCGAGCGGAACGGCGTGGCTCACATGCTCGCCGAGCCGACCGTCGTGGCGATTTCCGGCGAGAGCGCGAAGTTCACGGCCGGCGGCCAGATCCCGATTTCGACCGGCAGCACCATGGACAAGTCGACCGGCGTCTGCACGGTTTCCACCGTTCTGCAGAACTATGGCGTGTCGCTGAACTTCACGCCGACCGTACTGTCGGAAGGCCGGATCTCGCTTCACCTCGCGACCGAGGTGAGCGAGCCCGACAGCACCCATGCTCAAGACCATCTCGCCTGCGCAAACCAGATCGGCTTCCGCACGCGCACCAACGAGACCACGGTCGAACTGCCGTCGGGCGGCTCCATCGTGACAGCGGGCCTGATCCAGGAGAACCACCAGCAAGCGATTCAGGGCATTCCGGCGCTGATGAACCTGCCGATCCTCGGGGCGCTGTTCCGCTCGCGCGACTATCAGCGCGACGAAAGCGAGCTGATGATCATCGTCACTCCCTACATCGCCAAGACCCTGCGGCCGGACGAGATCGCCAGGCCGGATGACGGTCTGACCGATCCGAGCGACCCCCAGGCCGTGTTCCTGGGCCGCCTCAACCGCATCTACTCGACCGCCGACAATCCCGAGCTGATCCACAACTTCAAGGGTCACGTCGGCTTCATCAACGACTGATCCCGTTCCAACGCCACAGAGACCGTCGCCATGCCGCTCAACCCCTCCGTGCGCAAGCGAACAGGACAGGTGCGCCTGTTGCTCCTTGCCGGCGTCCTCGTCGCGCCGCTTGCCGCCTGCAGCAGCCCCGTCGATCGGGTGGTCGCCAGCTCCCCGATTCCGGAAGACTTCCACCTCCGCCACAACGTGGTGCTGGCCAATGCGCCGCGCCGCTTGGACATCTTCTTCGTCGGGCGTCGACGGGCGGCTCGATTACGCGCAGGGTCGGCAGATCGAGGCCTTCGCCCGCGACTATCTCGGCAGCGGGCAGGGCGCGATGCAGATCGCCATGCCGGCGGGGCCGGTCAACCACGCCGCCGCCGAACGGACGCTGATCGCGGTGCGGCGAACCCTGCTGCGGAACGGCGTGCGCAACGGCATTTCGATCGTCAGTTACCCCATCGCAGATCCCGCGCTCGCCTCCTCCCTCCACCTGTCATACGTGACCTGCAGGCACGGCCGACGACGCGGTGCGGCGAATGGCCGGACGACCTCGGCTCAGGCACGACGCTCCATACGCTGGGAGAACCGGACCTACTACAACTTCGGTTGCGCCAATCAGACGACGCTGGCCGCGCAGGTGGCCAATCCGCGCGACCTCGTGCAGCCGCGTGCCGAGGACCCGACCGACGTTCAGTTGCGAACCCGCGCGATCGGACTGCTGCGTACCGGCACTGATCCGAGCACGATTTGGACGAACAGCCCGCCGCTCATCGGCCCGGTCGGAGGCTTCTGATGCGCAGCTCCAACGGACACCCTGACATGATCGACAAGAACCGGGGCGAGAAGATCGAGCAGATCGCCCCCGTCCCGCGCATTTCCATCCAGGCGTTCTGCGACTCAGCCGGACGTGTCCCAGGTGGTCAGCACGGCGGCGTCCGACCGCCGCATGGACCGGGCCCAGATCAAGGTCCACATGGGCGGCGCTTCGGCGGCCGTCGAGGCCTACCGCAGCGCGCCGACCCCGAACGTCATCATCATCGAGAGCGGCGTCGGGCGCGAGGAACTGCTGTCCTTCCTCGAAACGTCTCTCGGATTTTTGCGATCCCGGCACCAAGGTCATCGTTGTCGGCAAACTGAACGACATCATTCTCTATCGCGAGCTGATGGCGCGCGGCGTGAGCGATTACCTGGTCGCGCCGTTCAGCGTGCTCGATCTCGTCCGCACGATTTCCCACCTCTATTCGAATGTCGCCGCAAGCCCCGTCGGGCGCATCATCGCGGTCACTGGGACGAAGGGCGGTTGCGGCGCCTCCACCGTGGCGCACAACCTTGCATGGTCCATCTCGCGCGAGATGCAGCTCGCGACGGTGATCGTCGATCTCGACCTGGCATTCGGCACGGCCGGCCTCGACTTCAACCAGGACCCGCCGCAGAGCATCGCCGAAGCCGTCTTCGCGCCGGACCGGCTCGACACCAACCTGATCGACCGTTTGCTCTCGAAATGCACCGACAACCTGAGCCTGCTCGCGGCCCCGGCGACCTTGGAGCGCCCTTACGATTTCGCCGAGACCGCATTCGACGGCGTCTTCGACGTGCTGCGCACGACCATGCCGTTCATCGTGCTCGACGTCCCGCATCAATGGACCGGCTGGACCCGCCGCGCCATGATCGGCGCCGATGAGGTCGTGGTCGTGGCGGGGCCGGATCTCGCCAATCTGCGCAACACCAAGAACATCGTGGACGTGCTGCGCACGACCCGTCCGCACGATCATCCGCCGAAGCTCGTCATGAACGGCATCGGCATGGTGCGGCGCCCGGAAATCACCGTGCCCGACTTCGTCAAGGCCGTCGAACTCACCCCCGTCGCGACGATTCCCTTCGACGCACGCGTCTTCGGGGTGGCGGCGAACAACGGCCAGATGATCGGCGAGGTCGATTCCGGCGCCAAGATCGCCGAGCTCTTCGTCGAGCTGGCGCGCGTCGTGTCGGGTCGCGCCGAGCTTCGCAAGCCCAAGCGAAGCCTGCTGGCGCCCTTCGTGACCAAGCTTGCGCGCAAGAAAGCATCCTGAAGATCAGTTGAGTCGAGGATCGACGTATGTTCGGTAAACGCGCTTCCGGTCATCCGACGGCGAGCCTCCAGGCCAAAGGGGTCGCGCCAGCGACGCCGCGAGCGGGCGCGTCGTCTCCCGCGCCCATGGGCATGCCGGCGGTCCAGCAGGCCCCCGCCTCGCAGGTCGACGCGCAGCGCTCGGACGAGTATTACGCGACCAAGAGCATGATCTTCGGGGCTCTCCTCGAAGCCATCGACCTCGCCCAGCTCACCTCGCTCGACCCCGACAGCGCGCGCGAAGAAATCCGCGACATCGTCAACGAGATCATCTCGATCAAGAATCTCGTCCTGTCGATCGCCGAACAGGAAGACCTGCTCGACGACATCTGCAACGACGTGCTCGGCTACGGCCCCCTCGATCCGCTGCTCGCGCGCGACGACATCGCGGACATCATGGTCAACGGTGCGACCCGCACCTACATCGAGGTGAAGGGCAAGATCCAGCTGACCAACGTACGCTTCCGCGACAATGCGCAGCTGATGAACATCTGCCAGCGCATCGTCAGCCAGATCGGCCGCCGCGTCGACGAAGCTTCACCAATCTGCGACGCGCGTCTCGCCGACGGCTCCCGCGTCAACGTCATCGCCCCGCCGCTCGCCATCGACGGACCGGCACTCACCATTCGAAAATTCCGCAAGGACAAGCTGACGCTCGATCAGCTGACCAAGTTCGGCGCCGTCTCGCCGCCGGGCGCCGAGATCCTCAAGATCATCGGCCGTGTCCGCTGCAACGTGCTGATCTCCGGCGGTACCGGTTCAGGCAAGACGACGCTGCTCAATTGCCTGACCAACTACATCGACCTCGACGAGCGGGTGATTACCTGCGAGGACGCGGCCGAGCTTCAGCTGCAGCAGCCGCATGTCGTCCGCCTCGAGACGCGCCCGCCCAACCTCGAGGGCTCGGGCGCCGTCACCATGCGCGACCTGATCAAGAACTGCCTGCGTATGCGCCCTGAGCGGATCATCGTCGGCGAGGTGCGCGGACCCGAGGCCTTCGACCTTCTGCAGGCCATGAACACGGGCCACGACGGCTCCATGGGCACGCTCCACGCCAACTCGCCGCGCGAAGCCTTGAGCCGTCTTGAATCGATGATCACCATGGGTGGCTTCGCGCTGCCCTCGCGTACCATCCGCGAGATGGTGGTGACTTCGGTCGATGTCATCATTCAGGCCGCCCGCCTGCGTGACGGCTCGCGCCGCATCACCCACATCACCGAGGTGATGGGCATGGAAGGCGATACGATCATCACGCAGGACCTGCTGATCTACGACATCGTCGGCGAAGACGCGCAGGGCAAACTGAAGGGTGTTCACCGCTCGACCGGGATCGGCCGGCCACGTTTCTGGGAGCGCGCCCGTTACTATGGCGAGGAGGAGCGCCTTGCCGCGGCCCTGGATCAGGCCGAGATCGGCTGAGACCCAGCGGAGCTCGGTGCCCGAGCCGATTGCCGTTGCAACCCCGAACGCCGTATCTCTGACGAAGCGCCGGACAACCGGCGCCTCGGAGGACGCGCATGAAGCGCATCACGGCGGTGCTCGACGTCGGCAAGACCAACGTCAAGGTCCTGGTGTTCGAGCGCGACCGGATCGTGTTCCGTCGGACAGCCCCGAACAACGTGCTGCCGGGTCCGCCCTATCCGCATGTCGACACCGAGGCGATCTGGCGGTTTGCTCTGATCGGCCTGCGGGAAGCCGCGGCCGCCCACGCGATCGAGTGCCTCGTCGTCACCGCGCACGGCGCGTCGGTAACCCTTGCCGGCGCGCACGAGCTCGCCGCACCCATCATGGATTACGAGTTCTCCGGCCCCAATGCCGATGAAGAACAATATGCGCCATTCCGGCCCCCCTTCGCCGAGACATTGACGCCGCCGATGCCGGACGGCCTCAACTGGGGCCGGCAGGTGTTCTACGTGATGAGGCACCACCCGGACCTGTTCGCCCGGGTTCAGGCCATCCTGATGTATCCGCAATATTGGGGCTGGCGGTTCACCGGCGTGGTCCGGAACGAGATCACCAATCTCGGCTGCCATGCCGAGACTTGGAATCCGACGGCAGGGCATGTCTCGAGCCTCGTTGAACGGCTTGGCTGGGCGAAGCTGTTCCCTCCGGTCATCAAGGCATGGGACGTGCTCGGCCCGATCTTGCCCACTGTTCGCGGAAAAGACTGGCTTGCCGCCTGGGCTGCCGGTGCTCGCTGGCGTGCATGATTCAAACGCCTCGCTCGTGCCTTACCTGCTGTCGCTGCCGGCCCCATTCACGGTGGTTTCGACCGGGACCTGGGTCGTGATCATCGGCGTCGGCTTGCCGATCGACCGCATCACTGCGCGCAACGGCATGCAGGCCAATGTCGACGTGCTCGGCCGGCCGGGTCCGGTGGCGCGCTTCATGGGGGGTCGCGAGTTCGCCGTCATGACCGACGGCCATCAGCAGACTGCCGATGCGGAGGATCTCGCCGCCGTGCTGGCCAGCGGCGCCCTGGCACTGCCCTCCTTCGTGCCGGACGCAAGTCCGATCCGGAAACAGGGGCGGATCGAAGGAGCCGTGCCCGACCGTCCTGGCGCGCATGCGGCGCTCGCGACGCTCTATGCGGCGTTGTTCACGGACCTCCAGCTGGACCTGCTCGGGGCGAGCCAGGGTCCTGTCATCGTGGAAGGACCGTTTGCCGGCAACGTCGTGTTGTGCGAGATCCTCGCCGCCCTCCGGGCGCCGCAGCCGGTGCTCGTCGACACCGACACGGCAGGCGCGGCTTACGGCGCGGCTCTCCTCGCCGACTGGCCTGATCCGCCGGACCGGCCGCCGCTTGCTGCCGCAAAACCGTCTCGCCACGCCACGGCGATCCTCGACCATAAGGCGCGCTGGCGCGACCGGATCGCCGATTGAGCATCGGGTCCGGTCAGCTCCGCTGGAGCGCCAGATGGGCGCCAAGGCCGATCAGGATGGAGCCGCCGGCCCGCTGCATAAGGCGACGAGCGCGGCTCGACTGGCGTAGTCGGGCCATGATCGCGTCTGCCATCATGACGCACGCGACGTCGGCCACCGAGAACATCGCGTTCACGACGACTCCGAGCACCGCGAACTGCAGCCAGATTGGCGCCGTGGCGGCCGGATCAACGAACTGCGGCAGGAAGGCCAGAAAGAACAGCGCGGTCTTGGGATTGAGGATCTCGATCGATACGCTTTGGAGGAGGGCAGGACGGGGCGACGCGGGCTTCGCCGTGGGCTCGGCACCCGGTTGCTCGGCGTTGGCACGGAGGAGCGTGATACCGAGCCAGATCAGATAGGCCGCGCCGGCGAGCTTGACCCCGAGATAAAGCGCCGGCACGGCTCGAAACAGGATCGACAGTCCTGTCGCGGCCGCGAGCACATGAACGTATCCGCCCAGGTGAATGCCGAGCGACGCCATCAGGCCGGATCGTCGGCCGCCGCTGAGCGTTCGCGCCGCCGCATAGAGCATGGCTGGCCCGGGGATGAATGCAAAGACGGCCGTCGTGACGAAGAACGCGAGCAGCAGATCGGTCGACGGCATTGGACGGTTCTCACGACGATAACTGAAGCGCTCGCGAGCCGCTGGTTGGCTCAGCCGCTCTGCAACCGCGCGGCGTGCCAGCGCAGATGATCTTCGATGAAGCTGGCGATGAAGAAGTACGAGTGGTCGTAGCCGTCGCGTCGATTGAGCGTCAGCGCGATGCCGGCCTCGTGGCAGGCGGCTTCTAGCAGCTCGGGCTTGAGTTGGCTGACCAGGAACTGGTCCGCCGTTCCCTGGTCGACCAGGATTTCGGGCACGCGCGCGCCGTCCGCGATCAGCGCGCAGGCATCGTAGGCGCGCCAGGCGGCACGGTCCGGTCCGAGATAGCCGCCGAGCGCCTTCTCGCCCCAGGGGCAGTTCATCGGCGAAACGATGGGCGCGAACGCGGATACGCTGCGAAATCGGCCCGGATTGCGCAACGCCATCGTCAGCGCGCCGTGGCCGCCCATGGAATGGCCGGTGATACCCTGCCGCTGCGGGTCGATCGGTAGTTCGGCGGCCAGAAGGGCCGGCAGTTCCGCCTCGAGATAGGTTCGCATGCGGAAGTGCTGCGACCAGGGTTCCTGCGTGGCATCGAGATAGAAGCCCGCGCCCTTGCCGAAATCATAGGCCGGGTCATCCGGCACGTTGTCCCCGCGCGGCGAAGTGTCGGGCGCGACCAGCGCCAGACCGAGTTCCGCCGCGACCCGCTGCGCGCCCGCCTTCTGGGTGAAGTTGTCCTCCGTGCAGGTCAGCCCGGCGAGGAACCACAACGCCGGCACAGGCCCGCTGTTTGCCTGCGGGGGCAGGAACACCGCGAACCGCATCGGCGTGCCGGTGGCGGAGGATGCATGTTTGTAGGTGCGCTGGATGCCGCCGAAGCAGCGGTTCTCGGAGACGAGGTCCAAAGGCATGGGTATGCAGTCAGGGTTGGATCAAGGATGAACCGCGCGGGGCTACTTCGATCCGAGTTTGGCCTTGATGGCGTTGACTTCGTCCGTGCTCATTTGGCCGGTGGTCGTCACCTTGCCGTCGGTGATCTTCCACAGCCGGAAAGGCCCGATGATGTCGCCATACTGGTCGAACGCGACCGGACCGATCACGCCCTCGTAACGGATCGGCTTCTTGTCCTTGATCAGCGCCAGGGCCTTGGCGAACTCCTCCTTGCCGGCATGGATCGGCGTGCCCTGCGGGTCGAGAACCTTGAAGATCGAGTCGCGAATGGCGAGCGGAGCCTGTGATGCGGCAGCCGCGATGGCCAAGCCCACGATGGCGCCGGCATCATAGGACCGGTCGGCGGCGGGATTGGCTGGATCAAGGCCGGAGAACGCCTTGTAATTGTCGTTGAAATATTGGGTTGAGGGCGTCGGGCTTGTGCCCGACGAGGTGCCGTACGCTGCGTTGAGATATTGCGCGCCGACGCTGTCGATGAAGTCGGAGCTGTTCATGCCGTCATTGAGCAGGAATTTCTGCGGTCCGCCGCCCGCGATCCAAGCGCGCGCCACGGTCGCGCCGTCGACCGGGGTCGAGATCAGATAGAGCGCGTCGGGGCCGCCCTGCATCGCTGCCGTGGCTTCGGAATCGTAGCTCGACTGCTTCTCGTTGTAGGGCGTCACCGACGTGATCGTGCCGCCGAGCGCCTTATAGGCGCTTGAGAACTCCTTCATCATGTTGACGCCGAAGTCGTTGTTGACGTGGACGATGGCGATCTTCTTGAGGCCCGTATCGAGCGCGTATTTGGCGGCCGCGGTGCCTTGCAGTGCGTCCGACGTGATGGTGCGGAAGAAGATGCCGCCCGTTTTGCCCTCGCGTCCGAGTTCGGTGAGCGTCGGGGACGAGGAGGCCGGCGAAATCTGAACCACCTTGGCAGGCGCCGTGACGGCGGTCAGGACCGGGATGGTCACCGACGAGATGATGCCGCCGATAATGACGGGCACCTTCTTCACCTGAACGAGCTGCTGCGCGGCGTCGACCGCCAGAGTCCCGGTCGAGTGGGAATCGCGCGTGTCGGTGACAAGCTTGCAGCCTTGCGCGCCGCCGGCGTCGTTGATGTCTCGGAATGCCATTTCGACCGATTTCGCGCCCGCCTGGCCGTATTCCCCGGCCGGGCCGGTGAGTTCCATGACGAGCCCGACCGTGATCGAGCAGTCCGCGGCGCGCGCCGGAAGGGCCGCCGAAGCGAGAAGAACGGCAAAGGCCGGAGCAAAACGCCGGGTGAGCATGCGGCAGGGTCCTCGATGAGATCGACAGACCCGTTATCACGTGTTGGGTCGTAGCGCGCGAGGAGTTTAGCGCCGCGCCGTCCGCAACGGCAGTTCGATCCGACCCGGATCCCCCTTAGGGCTGCGCCTCGGTCGGCAGCTGGGGATGGAGTTGCCAGCTGCTTCTGTCGCTCGGCCACCTGCGTATCGAGATCCGCGAGATCCGCGCGCGCCTTCGCCAAAGTGGCCTGCGCCTGGGCGACGGTCTGCGCCAGCTCCGTCTGCTGTGTGATCAGCGCCTTGATGGCGTCTTGGGTTTGACTGAGGCGCTGAGCGGCTTCGGCCTGATCGGCGGCCTGCTTGGTGGCCGTGCCTTGCAGTTCCTGCACCTTGCCGTTGAGAGCCGCGAGTTCGCTGTTCTTTTGCGCCAGTTGTTCGGACGCGCGTGCGAAAGCCTGCTTGATCGTGTCGCTCTGCGTCCGTGCGGCATCGAGCTCGCCCATCGACCTTGTCGCGCTGAGCGGCCGCGTCTTTCGCAGCCGCATCGGCTGCTGCCTGAGCGGCCTGGGCGCTCTTCAGCCGCTCACGAAGATCGTCGAGCTGGGCCTGCGCCTCGTCACGCGCATGCGTGACTTGCTGCGCCTGCGTCTGGGCATCGCGCAACTGGGCCGCGGCGGCATCGCGCTTGGCCGAAAGGTCGGCGAGAGTGCCGGCTGCATCCCGCTCGCTCTTCAATTCGTCGGCCAGTTGGCCGCTCCGCTTCTGAGCGTCGGCGAGCTGGCCGCGCAGAATATCCTGGTCCGTGCTCGATGCGGCGAAGCTCCAGATCAGAAGCAGCCAGCCGATCACCGCGAAGATCACCGCTCCGAGTGTCGAGGGCCGTCGCAGCTCGGTGATCACATCCGCCATGGTTCAGGCCGCCTTGCGCCGCGCCGGGCGCACCGAATGGACAGGTGCGATCGGCGCATTTTCATCGAACAATTCGGCCAGCTTCTCGGTCATCGCTCCGCCGAGCTCCTCGGCATCGACGATGGTGACCGCGCGGCGGTAATACCGTGTGACGTCGTGCCCGATCCCGATGGCGATCAGTTCGACCGGCGAGCGTGTCTCGATGTCCTCGATAACGCCACGGAGATGCCGCTCAAGGTAATTGCCCGGGTTGACCGACAACGTGGAATCGTCGACCGGCGCTCCGTCCGAGATCATCATCAGGATACGGCGCTGTTCGAGGCGGCCGAGCAGCCGCTTGTGCGCCCAGTCGAGCGCCTCGCCGTCGATGTTCTCCTTGAGCAGGCCCTCGCGCATCATGAGCCCAAGGTTGCGCCGCGCGCGACGCCATGGCGCGTCGGCCGCCTTGTAGATGATGTGGCGCAGGTCGTTCAGCCGGCCGGGTGAGGGCGGCTTGCCGGCTCTGCAGCCAGGATTCGCGCGCCTGCCCGCCCTTCCACGCCCGGGTGGTGAAGCCGAGAATTTCGACCTTCACGCCGCAGCGCTCCAGGGTCCGTGCCAGAATGTCGGCGCAGGTGGCCGCCACCGTAATGGGGCGGCCGCGCATCGAGCCGGAATTGTCGAGCAGCAGCGTCACGACGGTGTCGCGGAAATTGGTGTCCTTCTCGCGCTTGAACGAGAGCGGCTGCTGCGGGTCGATGATGACGCGGACGAGGCGTGCCGGATCCAGCATGCCCTCTTCGAGGTCGAACTCCCAGGCGCGGTTCTGCTGCGCCATGAGACGCCGCTGCAGGCGGTTGGCGAGCCGGCCCACGACGCTCGACAAGTTGGACAACTGCTTGTCCAGATAGGAGCGCAGACGCTCCAGCTCTTCGGGCTCGCAGAGGTCTTCGGCCGCGATGGTTTCGTCGAACTTGGTCGTGAACGCCTTGTAGTCCGGCGCAGCCTTCTCGAGAGGGCCGGTCGGCGGGCGCTTGCCTTCGGCGGCTTCGTCCGCTTCACCCGAATCGTCCTCGTCGGGTGCCTCGCTCATGGGAGCGTCGGCGGTATCCATCTCGCCTTCGTCCATGTCCTCGGCCGCCATGTCGGCGCCTTCCATCTCCATGGTTTCGCCGGCGTCGGTTTGCTCGCCCTCACCTTCGGCGTTGTCGGCTTGATCCTGGGGCTGGTCCTCGGCGCTGTCATCCTCCTCTTCATCGCGGTCGAGCGACGAGGGATCGGCCATGTCGAGGCTCTGCAGCAGCTTGTGGATGGAGCGGCCGAACGCCCGCTGATCCTCAAGCGAGACTTCGAGCTTGTCGAGATCGGCGCCGGCCCGCTGTTCGATCCACGGCCGCCACAGGTCGACGATCTTCTGGGCCGCGGCGGGCGGCTTCATCCCCGTCAGGCGCTCGCGCACGATCAGCGCCACTGCATCCTCGAGCGGCGCATCGGCGCGATCCGAGACATCGGCGAAATTGCCGCGGTGATAACGGTCGTCGAGCATGGCTGCGAGATTGCTCGCCACTCCCGCCATCCGGCGCGCGCCGATCGACTCGACACGGACCTGCTCCACCGCGTCGAAAACAGAGCGCGCGCCCTGCGTATCCGGCACCAGGCGGCGGTGGATGTTGTCGTCGTGGCAGGCGAGCTTGAGCGCCATCGAGTTCGAGTGGCCGCGCACGATCGCGGCGTCGCGCGGGCTGAGCTTGCGGGGCGGCTCCGGCAGGCGCGCCTTCGCGGTCTCGCCACGCCCGGTGACACTCGGTCGATCCGACGCGAAGGTGACTTCCAGTTGCGGCGTGCGCGACATCGCCCGCATGCAGCCCGCGACGGCGCGCTTGAACGGCTCCTGGGGCGCTTCGGCCGGCGCGCCTGGCTTGCGGTTCGAGTCGGCGCGCTCACAACTCCTCCGGCCACATCGACGGGGCGAGTTCATGATTTCATCCCAGGAGTAGGGACAGGTTCTCGAAAGAGCCGCGCCCGGCAAGTCGGTTTCCTGCAACGCGTGACCCCGGCCGTCTTCATACGCCTCGATGAGGAGATCCGACAGGATCGAACGCAGGCCCGGGGCTTTTGCGAGGTGCCGTTCAACACGCCGCCGATGTTCTTGGATGCTGATCGCCCAACTTCGACTGCGGCGCTCGGGCTGGTGATCCCACTTCAGCAGGTGCTGCAGCACCCGGCTCAGATCGGAGCGGAGCTTGTCCGCAAGATAGTGAGCCAAGGCAGTGATCTCGTCGGCAAGGTTGTGAGTGTCAAGGAGATCGAGGCGACCGGCACGGAGGAGCTCAGCCTGTTGCAGCGCCCAGGTGTAGGGGTCGTCCGCGTAGGCCGCGAGAGCCGTTCGGGGCCCTGTCGCCTCCGTCCTTGGGTCCCTCGCGAGCGTCACCGCTTCTTCCACCTCTGGACTCAGGTCAGCGCCAGATTGACGGCACTCTCGGGCAACTCCTGCCCGAAGCTGCGCTGGTAGAACTCTGCAACCAGCGTGCGCTCGAGCTCGTCGCACTTGTTCAGGAACGTCAGGCGGAACGCAAATCCGATATTGCCGAAAATCTCGGCATTCTCGGCCCAGGTGATGACGGTGCGCGGGCTCATCACGGTCGAAAGATCGCCAGACATGAAAGCGTTGCGGGTGAGATCGGCAACACGGACCATCCGGTTGATCGTGTCACGTCCCTCCTTTCCGCTGAAGTGGCGCACCTTCGCCTGCACGATGTCGACCTCTCGGTCGTGGGCCAGGTAGTTGAGCGTGGCGACGATCGACCACCGGTCCATCTGACCCTGGTTGATCTGCTGAGTGCCGTGATAGAGGCCCGGACGTGTCGCCGAGCCCGACCGTGTTTGCAGTAGCGAAGAGTCGGAACGCAGGGTGCGGCGTGATCACCCGCTTCTGGTCCAGCAGCGTCAGCCGGCCCGACACTTCGAGGACGCGCTGGATCACGAACATCACATCCGGGTCGCCCGGCATCGTACTCGTCGAAGCAGAGCGCGATATTGTTCTGCAGCGCCCATGGCAGCATGCCGTCGCGGAACTCCGTGACCTGCTTGCCGTCCTTCAGCACGATCGCGTCCTTGCCGACGAGGTCGATGCGGGAGATGTGGCTGTCGAGATTGATGCGGATGCAGGGCCACTTCAGCCGCGCCGCGACCTGCTCGATATGCGTCGATTTGCCCGTGCCGTGATAGCCGGTGATCATCACCCGGCGGTTCTTGGCGAAGCCCTGCAAGGATTGCCAGCGTGGTGTCGCGGTCGAACAGGTAGTCCGGATCGGTCGGCGGCACATGCTCGTCGGCGACCGAATAGGCCGGAACCTTCATGTCCGAGTCGATCCCGAAGGCCTCGCGCACGGAGATCGTGCGATCAGGCAAGCCAGGAATTTGGGTCTTCGCTTCGGACATCGGTCCTCCGTCCCGCCCAGCCGGGACGGCAGGCAAGGGATTGCTTTGCTAGGCGTTGCGCTTCCGCCCAGCCGCGGCACGCGGCGCTTCCGCATCGGCCAGCTTGACGGTCTTCAGGTAATTATAGGCGCGAATGATCTCGCGCAATTTCTCTTCGCAACTGCGGTCGCCGCCGTTTGCGTCGGGATGATGACGCTTCACCAGTTCCTTGTAGCGAACCTTGACGATGGTCATCGTCGCGGCGTCGTCGAGTTCGAGCGTGTTCAGCGCCTTCATGGTCGCGGCGGAATAGCGCGGCGGCTGGGCCGAAGGCGGCACGCCGCGATGAAAGCGCTGGCGAAAAAGGCCGAGCGGATCGCCGTTCGGATCGATGCCGTCCTCGCGCACGCCGCGCTTCACGCCCATCTCCCAGGTCGGACGATGACCGACGAGCGCCTCCTTCTGATACTGCGCGACGTCGTCGTCGCTCATTCCGTCGAAATAGTTGTAGGTCGCGTTGTACTCCCGCACATGGTCGATGCAGAAGCAGAAGAACTGCCCTTCGCGATCGCGGCCCATCGGCGCGCGGTAGTCGCCCGGCAGCTTGCAGCCCGGATGCGCGCAAGGGCGGCGAGGTCGGTTGGGCCGCTTCGGCCGCCGCTTTGCGCGAGCTCTTGACCCGGATACCGTCGAACAAACGCGAATTCAGATTCATCGTCGACCATTATGCGGGAGATCGTTCATGCCGCAACCCTGTCACCAACCTAAGGCAAACCCGTGACTTGCAAGGACCGACTCGAGACGATCCTCGCCGAGGCGCTCCGCCCATCGTCGCTTGAAGTGATTGACGAATCGCACCAGCACGCCGGCCACGCAGGCTGGCGGCCAGGCGGCGAGACCCACATGAGGGTGAGAGTGGTATCCGAAGCCTTCGCCGGCAAGAGCCGCCTCGAGCGCCACCGCATCATCAACGGCCTTGCGGCGCCGGAGTTGCAGCGCGGGCTGCACGCGCTGGCGATCGAGGCTTCCGCGCCCGGGGACGCTATGCAAGGAGCGCCACGGCCGGTAAGGGACGGCGGCGCGTGAGGGACGGGGTGCCATGAACGACATGCGGCTGGTTGTGACGGGCGCGGCCGGCCGCATGGGGCGAATGCTGATCGCGGCCATCGCGGCGACACCGAGGCGTGCGGCTCGCCGGCGCGCTGGAGCGCGAAGGTTCCCCGGCGCTCGGGCAGGATGCCGGCACGCTGGCGGGGACTGTGGCCGCGGGCGTGCCGGTCACGGCCGACGCGCTGGAGGCTTTCGTGGCGGCGGATGCCGTGATCGACTTCTCGTCGCCGGCTGCGACGGTGGCTTTCGCGGATCTCGCGGCGCAGGCCCGCATCGCGCACGTCATCGGCACGACGGGCTTGACCGAGGATGATCTCGCCCGGATCGGCCGAGCCGCGTGGCACGCCCCGATCGTACGCTCCGGCAATATGAGCCTCGGAGTCAACCTTCTGGCCGGGTTGGTGCAACGGGTCGCCAAGGCGCTCGGACCGTGAGTTCGACATCGAAATCCTGGAAATGCATCACCGCATGAAGGTCGATGCGCCGTCCGGCACGGCGCTGCTGCTCGGCGAGGCGGCCGCGAAGGGCCGCGATATCGGACTCGGCGAGCGCGCGGTCCGCGTCCGCGACGGCCACACCGGGCGCGCGGAGCCCGGGCGATATCGGGTTCGCGACCTTGCGGGGCGGCAGTGTGGTGGGCGACCATACCGTGGTCTTCGCCGGTGCCGGGGAGCGGCTGGAACTGACCCATCGCGCCGAGGACCGCTCCATCTTCGCGACCGGCGCCATCAAGGCCGCGCTCTGGGCGCGGGGCCGCAAGCCGGGCCTCTACAGCATGGCCGACGTGCTCGGGCTCGGCGAAGTTTGAAGCGCGTTGTTGAGACGCCATCTTCAGGCAGCAACCGGATCAAGGCTCGCGGCTCGCGGCGCGACCTCGAACGTCTAGGATCGGGGCGTTTCGACATGAGCGTGACCTCGCCGGCCCAACAACGCGACGATGTCGCAAAGCGGGCGCGACCCGTGTGCGTGCCGAACGCAAGACTCTGGCGGTCGAGATCGCCGCGTTTGCGCGCGGAACATGAGCAGGACGAGCTTTTCCGCCGCGCGGCGGTGGAATTGTTCCGCGAAACTCTTGAGACCGGCCGCGCCCGCATCATCGACAAATTCCTGCACAATCGACGCGGCTTTGCCTGCGCCCGCGCGCTTGCCGATCTGCAGGACGACCTTATTCGCGGCATCCACGATTATGTCGTGACCCACGTCGTCCCGCCAAAGTCTCAGGGTGCCGGAGAACAGCTGGCGGTCATCGCCGTCGGCGGCTACGGGCGCGGCACGCTGGCGCCCGCCTCGGATATCGACCTCCTGTTTCTGCTGTCCGTCCAAGCAGACGCCGTCGAGCGAAGGCGTGGTCGAGGCCATGCTCTATGTCATGTGGGACCTGAAGCAGAAGGTTGGCCACGCCACCCGCTCCATCGATGAATGCCTGAGGCAGGCCAAGGCCGACATGACGATCCGCACCTCGATCCTCGAGGCGCGCTGCATCCTCGGGCCTGCCAAGCTGTTCGAGGATCTGCGCACGCGTTTCGACAAGGAGATCGTGGCCAAGACGGCGCGCGAATTCGTGGCCGCGAAGCTGGCCGAACGCGAGACTCGCACCTCCAAGGCCGGGGCCTCGCGTTACCTGGTGGAGCCGAACGTCAAGGAGGGCAAGGGCGGCCTTCGCGACCTGAACACGCTGTTCTGGATATCGAAGTACGTCTATCGGGTGCGCACCACGCACGAGCTCGTCGGCGCGGGCCTGTTCACGCCGGGCGAATTCAATGCCTTCCGCCGCTGCGAGGAGTTTCTGTGGCGGGTGCGCTGCCAGCTGCATATCGCGGCCGGCCGTCCGGAAGAGCGCCTGTCGTTCGACTACCAGCGGCTGATCGCCGAGCGCCTCGGCTACAAGAAGCGCGGCGGCCTTTCGGCGGTCGAGCGCTTCATGAAGCACTACTTCCTTATCGCCAAAACGGTCGGCGACCTCACTGCCATCGTCTGCGCAGCCCTCGAGGAAAAGGAAGCCAAGCCGCCGGCCGTGCTCGACCGCGTCGTGGGCAGCCTGCTTCGCCGGCCCAAGATCGATCCCCGGCAAGAGCGATTTCTCGATCGAGTTCGATCGCGTGACCGTCGCCCGCCGCGATGCCTTCACCCGCGACCCGGTCAACATCATCCGTTTGTTCTGGGTCGCCGATCACTATGTGTCGGCGATCCACCCCGATGCGATCAGGCTCGTGACGCTGTCGCTGAAGCTGGTCGACGCCCGGCTTCGCGCCAACCCGGAGGCCAATCGCCTCTTCCTGGAGATCCTGACCTCGCGGACGGCGCCCGAGACCGTGCTGCGCCGCATGAACGAGGCCGGCGTGCTCGGCCGCTTCATTCCGGAATTCGGCCGCATCGTCGCGCTGATGCAGTTCAACATGTACCACCACTACACGGTGGACGAGCATCTGCTGCGGGCCGTCGGCATCCTGGCCGAGATCGACGCGGGACGCGCGCACGACCAGCATCCGCTCGCCAACGAGATCATGCCCAAGCTCGAACAATCGCCGGGCGCTCTATCTGGCGATTTTCATCCACGACGTCGCCAAGGGACGCGACGAGGATCATTCCAAGGCGGGGGCCTTCGTGGCGCGCCATCTGGCCCGCCGCCTCGGCTTGTCCGACGGCGAGATCGAACTCGTCGGCTGGCTCGTCGAGAACCATCTGCTGATGTCGAATGTCGCGCAGATGCGCGATCTCGGCGATCGCCGCACCATCGACATCTTCGCCGAAGCGGTCGGCTCGGTCGAACGGCTGCGCTGCCTGCTGATCCTGACGATCTGCGACATCAAGGCGGTCGGCCCGGGCGTCTGGAACGGCTGGAAGGGCGCACTGCTCCGCACACTCTACTACGAATCCGAGGCCGAGCTCGTCGGCAGCCGCTCGACCGTGGCATTGAACAAGCGCGTCACCGCAGCCCAGGAGGAACTCCGCAAGCACCTTCCGGACTGGTCGAAAGCCGACCTCGACGCCTATCTGGCGCGCCACTACCCGACCTATTGGGTGCGCGTCGACCTCGACAAGAAGGTCAGGCACGCGCGATCTGCTGCGCTCGCTCAGCGAGCAGAAGACGCCGCTGGTGTGGGAGGTGTCGACCGATGCCTTCCGGGCCATGACCGAGCTCACCGTCATCGCGCCCGACCATCCGCGCCTGCTGTCGATCATCGCCGGCAGCTGCGCGGCGGCCGGCGCCAACATCGTCGACGCCCAGATCTTCACGACCGGGGACGGGCTGGCGCTCGACACGGTGACGATCACCCGGGCCTTCGATCGGGACGAGGACGAGAGCCGCCGGGCCGACCGCATCGTCAAGAGCATCGGCCGGGCGCTGCAGGGGCGAGGTCCGCCTGTCCGACGTGCTGGTGGCCAAGACGCATCAGACCAAGGGCCGCGACAGCACGTTCGCGGTCGAGCCGCGTGTCATCATCGACAACGAGGCCTCGAACCGGCACACCATGATCCAGGTGCGCGGCATGGACAGGCCGAAGCTGCTTGTTCGATCTCACCTGGGAACTGGCGCGGCTGAACCTCAACATCGTCTCGGCCCACGTCGTCACCTACGGCGAGAAGGCGATCGACACGTTCTACGTGACCGACTTGACGACTGCGAAGATCACCGACGCGCAATCGGCAGGAAACGATCCGGAGCTGCCTCACGGCGGTGCTCGCGGGACGTCCCCGGCCAGCACGGGTCCTGGCCGCCGCGCCTTGATTTTTCGCCAGCCTTAGCCAGATATCGCGGCGGAGCGTCTAAACCCGAGGTGACGTCACATCATGCCCGACCCAAAGCCGACCCGCAGGCCCAGGCCGACGAGGCTGCCGACCCGAAGGTCACCGCGAACGGGAGCGGCGGGGCTGCGGCAGAGCCCGACCCGTTCGCGGTGCTTGAAAATCTGAACGCCGAAAATACGGCCCTCAAGGATCGCGTCCTGCGCATGATGGCCGACATGGAAAATCTGCGCCGTCGCACCGAAAAGGAGGTCGCTGACGCCAAGACGTATGGCGTCTCGAATTTCGCCCGCGAGATGCTGAACGTCGCGGACAATCTGCGCCGGACGCTGGCCAACGCGCCAAAGGAGGAGGTCCAGGCCTCCGAGACGCTGAAGCACGTGATCGAGGGCGTGGAACTGACCGAGCGGGATCTCCTGTCCCGCCTGGCTCGCTTCGGCGTCAAGGCGCTCGAACCCGAGGGCAAGAAGTTCGATCCGAACATGCACGAGGCGCTGTTCGAGATCCCTGACGAGAGCGTGCCGGCAGGAACCGTCAAGCAGGTCGTCGAGATCGGGTTATTCGATCGGTGATCGCGTGCTGCGACCTGCCAAGGTGGGCGTGTCGCGCGGCGGCCCGAAGATGGCGGCCGAGTAAGCGCAGCCTTGGAGTAAGCGGCGCGCCGGTCTTGACGAGCCCGGTTCCCGAGTTCGTCGGCGAATTGGTCAGTCCAATCCGGCCTTCTTTGACGCCGAGCGCATCGGCCAGCCGCATTTTGGCCGAGCCGGGCTGGAGCGGCTTCTGCTGGCTCTCGTGAGGCGCCCAGCCGGACAGCCAGACCAGGTCGAAGGTGGCGCGGATGCGACCGTCCGGATCGGCGAAGCGGCCGGCGTAAAGCTCCGCAGCCCGCAGAAAAAGCGGCGCGTGTCGTCGGCCTGCGGGTGCGATCAGTCGAGGGCGTTGGTCAGACCCATGCTGCGCAGGTCGCGGGCGAGGCTGAACAGGCTGTCGTAGCGCGCCGTGACCCGGTCGAGGTCGGTGACCGGCAGGGCGAAGCCGGCCCGCTGCAGCAGGTGTCCGAGATCGCGCAGGTCGGAGAACGGCGCCACGCGCGGGCTTGCCCCGCCGGTCATTTCCGCTTCGGCTTCGGCCAGCACGCGACGAAGTTCCTGCAGGGTCTGGCCGCCCAGCAGACGCGCCGAGGAAGAGCCCGTCCGGCTTGAGGCTCTGCCGGATCTGGGCGAGGGCGCCGGGCAGATCGTTGACCGTATGCAAGGACAGCAGTCGAGACCGCCAGATCGAAGCTTTCGGGCCTGAACGGGCTGCGCTCCTCATCGGCGATCGCATCGAGACCTTCAGGATGGGCCTCCCCCAGCGGCGACGCTCGCACGATAGTGGCTTCGGGCCAGTGGGCGCGGAGACGATCCCGCACGGACGAGCGCGGGGTGCCGATGTCGAGCACGGTTCGGAAACTGCGCTGAATCGGGAGCAGCCGCTCCATCAGATCGTCAGTCGCTCGCACCAGCAGGAAGTCCGGCTCGGCGCCCCGGAGCGCCCGCTTCAGCCGAGTTCGGACGAGAGCACGATCGAATATCGCGGGGACGGGCGAGGCAGACGGCACAGCCCTCTTATGGGGATCAGTCTCGCCGAAACCAAGTGGGTCGAACGCGAGCCTACTGTGCGGCCGTGATAGTCGGTGCGAGAGCCGCCTTGGCGGCCGGCGTATCGGCCAGGGCGGCCGCGAGCGCATCGGCGCTGCGACCGGCAAGGCTCGCCATCACCGAATCGTCCACCTGGGCCCAGGCGTCGCCACCCGAGGTAGGGAGAGTCAGCACGTCGGTCACCCGATTGACGCGCTGCTGATCGTTGGCGTCGAAGATGTCGTAGACGTAGGTGACGGTCGTCCCATCGTCCGCCGAAGCGGCATCGAGATAGCCGCGCACCAGATAATGCGCCGTGCTCGGGCTCGGCCATCGTGATGTCCCGGGCGGCGGCGGCCTTGGCAAAGACGCGGTCGAAGCGCGCCGTCACCGCGTCGGGGGCACCATCGAGGCTCTCCATCGCGACGGTGGCGCCGCGCGGGCTCGCGCCGCCGAATAGTGCTGCGAATATTGCCGGCGTTGGCCTGGAAATCCGGCATGCTCTCGACGCAGCCGGCGAGGCCGAGCGCGCAGATCGCGACAGATCAGCGACCTTCAGATGAGTCCCACGGCCGTTCCTCTCCCGGCTGCCGTCGCCCGAGACGGCGCTGTCAAAAGTTAAGAAGGGCCTAACGCGATTTCACCACGAGGTCCAGCGACTCGTGCGTTGAGGGGTTCGGACCCCGACGGTGTGGTCAACGAGGTGCGGCCCAGGCACATCGCCGTCTCCGACGCCGAATCCATCAGGATCATGTGGAGGAAGAACACCTGGTTCTCGGCCGAGGACGAAGGGGTTGTCGGCGTAGAACATCGGCGGGTCCATCCACGATGGCGTGAATTTCGCGCCCAGCGAGTAGCCGCAGGCATTGAGGCGGTGCTGCGGCAAGCCCATGGGCGTCGAGCACGCGGACGTGCGCGGCGTAGACGTCGCCCGCCGTGCGGCCCGGGCCTGAGTTCGGCCTCGCAGGCCGCAAGCGCCTCGCGCGCCGCCGCATGATAGGCGCCGATGCAGCGGGCGCGGCTCGCCCAACCACCACGGTCCGCATGATGGCCGCGTGGTAGTGGCGATAGCTGCCGGCGAATTCGAGGGTGATCTGGTCGTCGGCGTCGAGCCTGCGGCGGCCGCTCTTGTAGCGGCAGAGCAGCGCGTCGGCGCCCGAGCCGATGATGAATTCGTTGCCGGGATAGTCGCCGCCGCCCGGTGAAGATCGCGTTGTGCTGCGCTGCCAGGATCGCGCCTTCGTCGGCGCCGGGGCGGATCGGCGTCCAGGCCGGCGCTGTCCGCCGCGTCCGACAGCCGGGCGCGCCTCACGCACGTAGGCGAATTCCGCCGCCGATTTGGTGACGCGCAGGCGCGGAGATCAGGCGCGAGGCATCGGTCAGCTCGCAGACCCCATCGAGCGCCGCCGCGACCTGCAGACCGTTGGCATAGGTCAGGCCGTAGCTGTCGTATTCGACGCCGAGCCGCGTGCCGTCGAGGCCCAGGTCTGGCAAGCAGCGCCGCGAGATCGCGCGCCGGCTCGGCATGCGCCCCATCCTCCAGATCCGGATATCGGAAATCGTGGAGGTGTGCTGCGCCTGCCGGAGATCCGCCGATCGCGTCAGCAGCGCCATGCGGCCGTCCGCGGCGACGCACCAGGCATTGGAAGAAGCAGAACCCGAACGTGTCGTAGCCCGTCAGCCAGTACATGCTCTCCTGGGCGAAGAGCAGCAGCCCGTCGAGACGCTCGTCGGCCATGCGCCGCTGCTGCGCGCGTGCAGCCGTTCTTCGTATTCGGTCGGAGCGAAATGCAGAGCCATGGCGAGCCGCTAGGACGCCGGCACGCGGGTCGTTGTCAACCGGTCGGAGGGCCGGCGCTCGGGGCGTGCCGGCGACGCGGGGAGCCGGCCTTGGTTGCGCGCGTGTCGAGTTCGGAGTCGATCTCGGCGCCAAGGATCATGATGAGGGACGAGAACCAGAACCACAAGCAGCAGGATCACAACGGCGCCAAGCGACCCATAGGTCGCGTCGTAGGAGCGAAATGCGCAACATAGAAGGAGAACAGGAAGGAGCCGACGAGCCACAGATGCGTCGCGATCGCGGAGCCCCACGTGATCCAGCGCCAGCGCGGGATGCGAACGGTCCGGCGCGAACCGATAGAGCACCGCGAATCCGAGGACCACCAGGATGGCCAGCACCGGCCAGCGCCCGTAGAAGAGCAGGTTTTCGACGAGGCGGCCAAGGTAGAGGAAGTTCAGGATCGCCGGTACGATCGCGATCGCGAAGATCGCCACGACAGCGAACGCTAGACGGCGCCGACCGTCAGGACCAGCGAAATCAGCGTCGTGACGATGAACGACCGGCGCTCCGTCTCCTCATAGGCGATATTGAGGCCGATCATGATGGCGGCCATGGCGGCACGGGCGCTCCATAATGCGAGCGCAAGGCTGGTGACGAGCGCGATCGAGAGATGCGAGCCGGCACTGCTCTTGATGAAGCCCGCGAGGCCGTCGTTCAGCAGCTTCATGGCTTCTGGTGGCAGCAGGCCGGCGAAAGGCGCGATCTGCTTGCCGACTTCGGAAGGATCGCCGAACAGCCCATAGATCGAGACCAGCGCCGCAAGGCCCGGGAAGATCGAAACGAACAGGTAGAAGGCAATGCCGGCCGCCGCCTGAGAAGCGTTGTCGCGGTTGAACCGGTCGATGATGCTGCGGGCACACGCCGATCAGTCCGGGGCGATGGTCGACGGGCGCAGCTGCGAGACCGCCTGGGGCGGGCGCTTCGCCGACTTCGGGAACCGACCGGGGCGCCGGCTGCTGCGAAACACCGCGAGGAGCCACGCGGCCCGCCGCTTGAGGGGCGCGGCGGCTCCCGACCAGATTTGTGATGGCCAGTCCGGCCAATGCGAGGATCGTCAGGCGCGATAGATTCCGCATCCTTGGCACTCGCCTCCTCCATCGTTCGCACTCCGCCGCCCGATGGCGAAATGCGGACCATTGCGCCATCGTTCCCGCGATACGGCGAAAATACGGCGACGTGAGTGCGGCTGCGCTACTGACTGGAGCGAAGGCCGCCCTTCTCCTCAATGAAGGCCGCGATGCGCTCGAGCCCGTCCCCGCTCTTCAGGTTGCTGAACACGTAGGGCTTGCCGCGGCGCATCGTGACCGTATCGCGTTCCATGACCTCGAGCGATGCGCCGACATGGGGGGCGAGGTCGGTCTTGTTGATGACCAGCAGGTCGGAGCGGGTGATGCCGGGGCCGCCCTTGCGCGGGATCTTCTCGCCGCCCGCGACGTCGATGACGTAGATCGTGAGGTCGGCCAGTTCGGGCGAGAAGGTGGCGGCCAGATTGTCGCCGCCGGATTCGATGAGGATCAGGTCGAGCGCGGGGAAGCGGCGGTTCATGTCGTCGATGGCCGCGAGATTGATGGAGGCGTCCTCGCGGATGGCGGTGTGCGGGCAGCCGCCGGTCTCGACGCCCATGATGCGGTCGAGCGGCAGGGCGTCGGCTCGCGCCAGGATCTCGGCATCCTCCTTGGTGTAGATGTCGTTGGTGATGGCCGCGATCTCGTAGGTGCCGCGCAGGCGCTTGCAGAGCTGTTCCATCAGCGCCGTCTTGCCCGAGCCGACCGGGCCGCCGATGCCGACGCGGAGGGGTCCGTTGCCTGAATGGGTCATGAGCGGAAGAGCCTCGAATAGAGCGTTTCGTGCCGCATCGCGGCAATGTCCGACCGGAAGGCGCAGCCGCCGAGGTCGTCGAGCGTGGACTGCGCCGCGAAGTCCGCGAGCTCTCGCACGGCGGGCAACAGCGCCGCCGTTACGCGCTGCCCGTCGGTCTGGCCGATGGGGCCGAGCCGAACCGCCGCGGAGACGAGATTCTGCACGAATGCGAGGCCGAAGCTCTCGAGACAGGGCCGGCGCGCAAGACCCTGGGCGGCGCAGGCGGCGCCGAACGCGACCGGATAGGCGACCTCGCGCTCGGGCAGGAACGCGCTAGCCGCCTCGCCCCAGGCGGCCCGGATGGCGCTGCAGAAGGCGGTGCCCATCGTGACCGTTTCAAGCCGTCGCTCCCGCGCGGGGCTCAGGGCCAGCGCCAGGTCGTTGACCTCGCGCAGGGCCCAGCGTTGCTGACCTCCGCGGCCGAATAGGCTGCGGCCGCCAGGACGGCATCGCTGCGTCCAGAGCCGTGCTCGACCAGGTCGGCCAGCCAGGCGCGCAGCGTCTCGGCGTCCGTGATGTCGCCAGCCTCGACGGCGGCTTCGAGCCCGTGCGAATAAGCGAATGCGCCAACCGGGAAGGCCGGGGAGAGCCAGGCCAGCAGGTGCAGCGTGGCGGCCTCAGGATCGCTGGCCGTCAATGCTCGTGCTTGTGCGGGTGATGCGGCATGATCATGATGATCGTGACTATGATCGTGCGCGTGGTGGTGATGGTCATGCGCGTGATCGTGCTGGCCGTGCGGAGCGCCGGGCGCATAGGCGCCCCCTTCCGGGTCGAACGGCGCCTCGATCGGAACGAGCTTCGCCCCAAGCCCGCGGAGCATGTCCTCGATCACATGGTCGCCGCCGGATGCGGATGGCGTTCGGCATCAGCTGCGCCGGCAGGTGCCGATTGCCGATGTGCCAGGCGAGCCGAACGAGGTCGCGCGGCTGCCGCGGCCCTGATCTCGACCAGCGGCTCCGGTGCGGCCACCACTTCCACGATCCGGCCGTCCTCGAGCGCCAGGCCGTCGCCGCCGCGCAGCATGACGGCCTCCGGGAGGTCGAGCAGGAAGGCGAGACCGCGGACGCCCTGCATGGTGGTTCGCCGACGGTGCCTGTCGTCGAATTCGAGCACGACCGTGTCGGTCGCCTCCGCGGCCCAGGTGCCGGCGCCCAGCACCGTGGTGGCTCGGATCACGATTGCGGCTCCAGGCTCAGGAGACCATCAGGTCTCGACATGCTCGGGCTTGATGATTTCGATGCGACGGTCCGACAGGAATTCGCCGCACAACTTGCGCCAATGCTGCAGGTGCGGCGTTTCGAAATGCGCCGTCAGCGCCTCGCGCGATTCCCATTGCTCGACGAAGATGAATTCATTCGGTTCGGTGATGCTGCTGGTCAGGTCGTAGCGGACGCAACCGGCCTCACGCCGGGTCGCTGCGATCACGTCCCGCGCGTTTTCGAGAAAGTCGGCGCGCTTCTCGGGCTTCACGATCAGCGTTGCCAGCACGTAGGTCATCGGGGTGGTCCTGCCTCGGGTCCGCCGCGTCTTAGCAGGCGACGCCGTGGAAGGGTAGCGGTCGACACGAATGGGCTGGCGTGCTCGATTGTGCCGCCGAGGCGTTGTGGCAGATGCCGAAGCGTTGCACGACGCAACCGGGAGGAAAAGCGTGGCCGCGATCACCTATCTGACAACGATCGAACTTGGAGTCGGGGTCGTCTCGACCCTGCCGGGCCACGTCGAGCGTCTCGGCATGCGCCGCCCGCTCGTTGTCAGCGATCGGGGCCTTGAGCGCACCGGCTTGGTGGACCGCATCGCCGCCGCCCTCGGCGGCAGGCCACCGGCCTTTCTGGACACGCCGTCAAACCCGACCGAGCACGCGGTTCTTGGCGCACTGGAGGTCTACCGGGCCGAGGCTTGCGACGGTGTCGTCGCGGTGGGTGGGGGGTCGCCGATCGATCTTGCCAAAGGCGTGGCCTTGCTGGCGACGCATCCCGGCGATCTGACTCAATACGCCGTCATCCTGGGGGGCTTGCCGCGGATCACGGCAGCCGTCGCGCCGGTGATTGCCATTCCGACGACGGCGGGCACTGGTTCGGAGGTGGGTCGCGCGGCGCTGATCACGCTCGCCGATGGGCGCAAGCTCGGCTTCATCAGCCCGCATCTGATCCCGAAGGCTGCGATCTGTGATCCGGAGCTGATCCTCGGGCTGCCGCCCCAACTCACTGCCGCGACGGGACTCGACGCGCTCAGCCATTGCATCGAGACCTTCTGCTCACCACGGGACAATCCGCCCGCCGATGCCATTGCGCTCGATGGCGCCGGCCGGCTCTGGCGCAACATCGAACGGGCGGTCGAGAACGGCAGCGACATCGGCGCGCGCACCGAGACGCTGACGGGTTCGCTCGAAGGCGGCCTGACGTTCCAGAAGGGCCTTGGCGCCGTGCATTCGCTGTCGCACGCGCTGGGCGGCCTGTCAGAGCCGCATCTCCACCACGGCACGCTCAACGCCATCCTGCTTCCGCCGGTGCTGCGCTTCAACGCCGGTGTCCTCGGTGACAAGCTGATCCGGCTGAAAAGCGCGATGGGGCTTCCCCCCGACAGTGACCTCGCCGATGACGTCGCTCGGCTGAACGAAAGGATCGGTCTCGGGCGCGGCCTGCGGGCGCTCGGCGTCCGACGGGAGGATTTCGACATGCTGGCGGAGCGTGCCCTCGCCGATCACAGCCAGGCCACGAACCCACGCCCGATGACGAGGGAGGACATGCTCGCGGTGCTCGAGGAGGCGTACTTCTGAACGCGGGAGAGGTGCACTCGGACCCTCCAGGCCTTGGTTCGTCGCGCCGTATTCGGGACCCTGCGCTCCATCGTGCTCGCCCGGATGCGGCGCTGGTGCAGTGATTTGTTGAGCCGGAATTCCTGCAAAGTTCGTTGCAGGGGGCGGTGAAAGCTTCTACACCACCCTGAACACAAGGCGCAAAGCTGTTCGGTGGGGTGGAAGGAATGACTTCAGGCCGTGGCCTCTTCCTCTGTGGCGAGTGGCGCGAACGTGGCGGGGCCGGCGTGGCCCCGGTTCACGATCCAGCCACGGGGGAGGTGCTTTATGAGCACCCTGTCGCCTCTGGCGAAGACACGCGACAGGCGATCGAGGCGGCGCAGCGCGCCTTCGCGGGCTGGAGCCGCGCGGCCGGATGGACGCGGGCCGACATCCTGCACAAGGTGGCCGACGCGATGGTCGCGCGAACGGAGGAGGCGGCGCGGACCATCACGCTGGAAGCCGGCAAGCCGCTCGCCCAGTCCCGGCGCGAATGGCAGCTCTCGATCGACCAGTTCCGCTGGTATGCGGAAGAGGCGCGCCGCATCTACGGCCGCATCGTCGAGAGCCGGGCGCCGGGCGGGCGCATCGAGGTCACGCACGAGCCGGTCGGGGTGGTGGCGGCCTTCACGGCCTGGAATTTCCCCGCCGTGCTGATCGCCCGCAAGGTCGCGCCGGCCCTGGCGGCCGGCTGCTCGGTCATCGTGCGGCCGTCGCGCGAGGTGCCGGGCGTCGCCATGGCGATCTTCGCCTGCCTCGCAGGAGGCCGGCGTGCCGGCCGGGCGTCGCCAATCTCGTGCATCGGCTCGACCGACGATACCTATCGCGTCGCTGATGGACTCGCCCGTCGTGCGCAAGGTGTCGCTCACCGGCTCGACCGAGGTCGGCCAGCAGATGATCCGCGATGCGGCGGCGACCATGAAGCGGGTCAGCATGGAACTCGGCGGCAACGCGCCGATGATCGTGTTCGACGACGCCGACGTCGACAAGGCGCTCGACCTCGCGGTGCCGACCAAATTCGCCAATGCCGGCCAGGTCTGCGTGACGCCCGACCGTTTCTACGTGCACGAGTCGCTCTACAGCGCCTTCCGCGAGGGGTTCGCGGCGCGCGCCAAGGCCCTGAAGCTCGGCCACGGGCTCGACGAGGCGACCCAGATGGGTCCGCTGATCAACGCCACGCCGGCGCGACGCGATCGAGGCCGTGGTCGCAGGACGCGCGCGACCAAGGGCGGGCGGATCGTGGCGGGCGGCAGCCGGCCGGCCGACAAGAATACCGGCTTCTTCTTCGAGCCGACCGTGATCACCGGCCTGCCCGACGACGCCAAGGCGCTGGCCGAGGAGAATTTCGGCCCGATCGCGGCGATCACGCCCTTCGCCACGTGACGACGACGCCTACGCGCGCGCCAACGCCAGCCCCTACGGCCTGTCGGCCTATGCGTTCACCCGCTCGGCCGCGCGCGCGCGGGAGGCCGTGGCCCGCATCCAGTCCGGCATGGTCGGCATCAATTCCTTCGCGCTCGCGGCCGCCGAGGCGCCGTTCGGCGGCATCAAATACAGCGGCATGGGCCGCGAGGGCGGCACCGAGGGCATCGGCGACTATTCCAACGTCAAGCTCGCCCAGGTGGTGCTGTCATGATCCCGAACCCGATCAAGCGGCTCTGGGCCGAGAACAAGGCCGTCATCAACGGCTGGTGCTCGATCGGCAACGCCTTCACGGCCGAGATCATGGCCTCGGCCGGCTACGACTCCGTCACGGCGGACCTGCAGCACGGCGCGCTCGACTATCATGCGGCCCTCGGCATGTTTCAGGCCATGCGGGCGAGCGGCGTCGCCGTGATGGCGCGCGTGCCCTGGCTCGACCCAGGGGCGATCATGAAGGTGCTCGATGCCGGCGCCTATGGCGTGATCTGCCCGATGATCAACTCGCGGGAGGAAGCCGAGCGGCTCGTCTCCTATGTCCGCTATCCGCCGGCGGGCACCCGCTCCTTCGGGCCGACGCGCGTCAATTTCTCGGCCGGCGCGAATTACGGCGGCGAGGCCGACGACCAGATCGTCTGCTTTGCCATGATCGAGACGCGCGGAGGCGTACGAGCGCGTCGAGGAGATCGTCGCGACGCCGGGGCTCGACGGCGTCTATATCGGCCCGGCCGACCTGACGCTGGGCCTCACCGGCAAGCAATACCGGACCGGCTTCGACCGCGAGGAGCCCGAGATGGTCGAGGCCATCCGGCGGATTCTCGACGCGGCCCACCGGGCCGGCATCCGCGCCGGCCTGCACAGCGGCACGCCCGCCTATGCGGCCAAGGCGATCGGCTGGGGCTTCGACCTCGTCACGATCTCCAACGACGTGCGGCTGCTCGCCGGCGCCGCCGAGGCGAGCGTCGCCGAGGTCCGCAAGCGCGTCGGCGAGGCGCAGCCGCGCCCGCGGCATCCCGCCGGCAGCGGCTACTGACATGCCGCACGTTCTCGTCGCCGGGCAGAATCCATGAAGCCGGGCTCGACGTGCTGCGGTCGGCGCCGGGTTTCACCTTCGAGATGATCGACGAGGTGCTCGACCGAGTCCTATGCGCCGCGCATCTACGGCGCCGATGCCGTGCTGATCCGCACCCAGCCGCTGCCGGCCTCGGTGTCGCCACGGCCCAGCGGCTGCGGATCGTGTCGCGCCACGGCGTCGGCTATGACGCCGTCGACGTGCGCGCTCTCAGCGCGCGAGGCATTCCGCTCACGATCGTCGGCGACGTCAATCGCCGCACCGTGGCCGAGCACACGATGGCGCTGATGCTGGCGCTGGCCAAGCGCATTCCGGCCTACGACGCTGCGACGCGGACCGGGGATTGGGCCGTCCGCAACAGCGTTTTCGGCCACGCGAACTCTGGGGCAAGACGCTGTTCCTCGTCGGCTTCGGCCGGATCGGGCGGCTGGTGGCCGGCATGGCGGCCGCGTTCGGCATGCGCGATTATCGGCCTATGATCCGTTCCAGCCGACCGAGGTGCTATCCGCAGCGCCGGCGCCGAGCCCATGGCGGACACTCGCCGGAGGGTCTGCGGGCGCGCCGATTTCGTGTCGCTGCACGTGCCGAAGACCGGCGATGCGGCGCTGATCGGCGCCGCAGAACTGGCGCTGATGCGGCCGGGCGCCTTCCTCATCAACCCCGCGCGCGGCGGCCTGATCGACGAGGACGGCGCTCGCCGACGCCCTCGAGGCCGGCAGACTGGCCGGAGCGGGCATCGACGTGTTCGTGTCCGAGCCGCCGCAACCCGGCTTGCGGCTGCTCGCGAGCGACCGCGCGATCCTGACGCCCGCATTCGGCCGGGCTGACCGAGGAATGCGCGGCGCGCATGGGCACGATGGCGGCCCAGAACATCCTCGACTATTTCGCCGGTCGGCTCGATCCGGCGCTGATCGTCAACGGGGCGGACCTCGCCCGAGAACTCGCTGCAGACGCCACCTTCTGGACGAGAAACCGGTGACCACGAAGAAGCGCATCGGCGTGGGCCTGATCGGCTCGGGCTTCATGGGCAAGGCGCATGCGCTCGGCTTTGCGACGGCGGCCCGGGTCTTCGATCTGCCGTTCGACATCGATCTGGCCGTGCTGGCCGACGCCAACGCGGACCTCGGCGCAAAAGGCCGGGCGTCAGCTCGGCTTCCGCCGCTCCACCGGCCAATGGCGTGACCTGCTCGACGACCCCGAGGTGGACATCGTCGACATCACGACACCGAACGTGCTGCACCGGGAGATGGCACTGGCAGCGCTCGCGGCCGGCAAAATCGTCTATTGCGAAAAGCCGCTGGCGCCGACGGCGGCCGCGTGTCTCGAGATGGCGGAAGCGGCTGAAGCGGCCGGCGTCGATCACCCAGGTCGGTTTCAACTACCTCAAGAACCCGATGATGGCGCTGGCCCGCGAGATCATCGCCGGCGGGGAGATCGGCGAGATCCGCACCTTCCGTGGCGTCCATGCCGAGGACTACATGGCTGACGCCGCAGGCGCCCTGGACCTGGCGGCTCGATCCTGCCGGCGGCGGTGGCGCCCTGGCCGACATCGGCAGCCACATCCTCGCCACGGCGCGACTACCTCGTCGGGCCCATCGTCGAGCTCATGGCCGACGTGCAGACCCCGATCGCCGCGCGCCCGGTGCGGCCGGGGACCACCGAGACGCGGGCCGGTCGAGGTCGACGATGTGGCACGGCGTGTTCGTCCGCTTTGCAAACGGCGCCACCGGCACGATCGAGGCGAGCTGGATCGCGACCGGCCGCAAGATGCAGCACGATTTCGAGATCTACGGCTCGAAGGGCGGCATCGTGTTCACCCAGGAGCGATTCAACGAACTGCAGGTGTTCTACACGGACGATCGGGCCGGACGGCGCGGCTTCCGCACCATCCTGGCCGGGCCGGACCACGAGCCCTACGGGGCCTTCTGCGTGGCGCCGGGCCACCAGATCGGCTTCAACGATCTCAAGGCCATCGAAGTGCGCGATTTTCTTCTTGCCGTCGCGGGCGGCCCGGTGAAGGGGCCTGACTTCCGCGAAGGCTACGAGGTGCAGAAGCTCGTCGAGCTGGCCTATCGTCGGCGCGCGAGCGCCGCTGGGTGTCGGTCTGACGTCGAATCCAAAACTCGAGAAAGACACGGTGGCCAACCTCAAGATCGGCATCATCGGCGCGGGCGTGATGGGCGCCGATCATGCGCAGACCCTGGCCTCGGGCACAGCCGGCGCCGAACTCGCGGCCGTGCAGGACGCCGACCGCGGGCGCGCGGAATCCGTTGCGCGCCGTCTCGGCTGTCGCGTGGCGGAGAGCGCCGCGGCGCTGATCGCCGATCCGGAAATCGACGCCGTGCTGGTGTGTTCGCCCGATGCGACCCACGCGCCGCTCGCGCTCGCCTGCATCGAGATCGGCAAGCCGGTTCTCGTCGAGAAGCCGCTCGCGGCTTCGCTGGACGAGGCGCGCGCCGTGGTCGCGGCGGAGGTGAAGGCCGGGCGCCGCCTGGTCCAGGTCGGCTACATGCGGCGCTTCGACCCCGGCTATCGCGCCATGAAGGCGGCGCTCGACGAACGGCGGTTCGGCGCGGCGCTGTTCATGCACTGCATCCACCGCAACGCGATCGGCCCCGACTACCTGACGTCCGACCTCGTCATCGCCAATTCGGCGGTCCACGAGATCGACGTCGCGCGCTTCGTGCTCGGCGAGGATTTCGCGGCCGCCACCATCGTCAGCCCGCGCGCCAGCAGCCTCGCGCCCAACCGGCAGCCGCAGTTCATCATCCTCGAGACGCGAAGCGGCGTGGTGGTGGATGTGGAGGCCTTCGTCGATGCCCAATACGGCTACGAGGTCCGAGCCGAACTCGTCTGTGAGAACGGCACCGTCTCGCTCGCGCCGAACCCGCCGGTCTCGACCCGCGAAGCCGGCCGCGACGGGTTTGTGGTCGAGCAGGACTGGCGGGCTCGCTTCCGCGACGCGTATCGGGACCAGATGGCCGGCTGGGCCCGCGCCATTCGCACCGGCATGCCCGCCGGCTCCAGCGCCTGGGACGGCTACGCCGCCTCGCTCACGGCCGCCGCCTGCCTCGACGCCTGGCGCTCGGGCGCGAAGACCGCGGTCAAACTGGAGGAGCGGCCGCCACTTTACGGATGAAGCGCCTCACCCCGGCCGCGTCAGAATCGGGATGCGCGGCTCCGTGTCGCCCTCCTGCAGCCGGGCCGCCAGGCTGACGAGCAGCGATTGGGCGAGGCACATGGGCGCCGCGAGCGAGCGCGAGAACGTGTATTCGTCCTCCGGCACCTCGAACAGCACCGCGGCCGTCTTGGCCAGCGGCGAAAGCCGGCTGTCGGAGATGGCCACGATCGGCACGTTGTCGGCCGCGGCGCGCTCGCTGATCGCCACGACCTCCTTGGCGTAGAAGCGGAACGAGATCGCGAACAGCAGGTCGCGCGGCGTCATCATCTTCGCCATCTCGGTCGCGAGCCCGCCGTCGGCGTCGAGCAGCACGGCCCGGCGGCCGAGCATGGTCAGCACGTAGCGCAGGAAGACCGCGATCGGCGCCGAGCGGAGCTGGCCGGCGAGATAGATGGTTTCGGCTCCCGCCATCAAAGCCACGGCCCGGGCGATCTGCTCTTCGCTCGTCTGGGTCAGCAGGTCCTGCAGGGAGGCGATGTCGCGCGCGACGAGGTCGCCGAGCGGACCTTTCGCGCGGCCCTTGTGAAGTTTCAGCTCCGCCTTGAGGGCGTTGATCCGGCTCTCGAAGCCCGGGGCAGCAATGGCGAGCCTGGCCTGGAAGATGGCCTGCAGCTCCTTGAAGCCGGAATAGCCGAAGTGCTGGGCGAAGCGCACCAGGCTCGACGCATGCACGCCGCAACGATCGGCCAGCGCATTGATCGACTGCATCGCGATGTCGTTGGGGTTCTGCGTGAGGTAGCGGCCGATCTGCTGGAACGTTCGGCTGAGCGCGTCGTAATCCGCTTCGATCGCCTGGGTCAGCGCCTCGTAGTTCGGCGGCGGCTTGCGCGATTGGGTGAGTTTCAGCGTCGGCGGCATGACAAACTCATCTCACGCCGCGAGACTTTGGGGCACTTTCTATCCCTCCGCTAGGCGGCCGGCCGGGTCAGACCCCGACGCGCTGCCGCTTCCGGCCCTCGACCTGCTCCGCATGGGCGTCGTTGACGGCCTTGCGATCGCTCACCTCGGGCACGCCCAACGTCCCACCACGCGTCGCCCGGGCGTCCAGGTGAAGGCGTCGGACACGATGGTGATGACGGTGGTGCGGTCGGTCGTCTTGGCCCAATCCATCGCTTGCCCGAGATCGGCGAGGCTCTCGACCTTGCGGGTCAGCGCTCCCATCGATTCGGCATGCTTGGCGAAGTCGACCGCGAAGGGCTCTTTCACCCTGCAGTCCACGATCAGATTGTTGAAGGAGGGCGAGCCCTTGGCGTTCTGCAGCCGGTTGATCACCGCATAACCGCCATTGTCGCAGATGATCAGGATGATCTTGTGGCCGGTGAGCACGGTCGAATAGACGTCCGAATTCATCATCAGATAGGTGCCGTCGCCGACCATGACGATCGGCGTGCGCGTCGGGTCGGCCATGGCGGCGCCCCAGCCGGCCGGGATCTCGTAGCCCATGCACGAGAAGCCGAACTCGCAGTCGAAGGTGTTCTCGGCCTTGACCCGCCAGTTCTTCATCACCTCGCCCGGCAGCCCGCCGGCCGCGGTGATGAGCAGATCGCGGTCGCCCGCCTTGGCGTTCACGACGCCGACCACCTGGGCATAGGTCGGGATCGGCTCGTTGGTGGGCTTCTGCAGGCTCGTCGAGCAGGTCGTTCCACTTGGCGAAGCCGCGGCGGCCCTTGTCCATCCAGCTCTTGTCGACCTGCCAGCCGCCGAGCCCGGCTTCGAGTTCCGCCACCGTGTCGCGCGCATCGCCGACCACGGCAAGCGCGCGGTGCTTCACCGCGTCCCAGCGCGCCGTGTTGATCGAGATGAATTGCGCGTCGGGCGCGAAGGCCGTCCAGGAGCCGGTGGTGAAGTCCTGCAGCCGCGTGCCGATGGCGAGCACCACGTCGGCCTCGCCCGCGAGCTCGTTGGCGGAGGTCGACCCCAGGATGCCGACGCGGGCCGACATGGGCGGGATGGTCGTGGCTGACCGAGCTCTTGCCCGCGACGGTTTCGACAGAGCGGGATGCCGTGCTTCTCGGCGAAAGCCGCGACCTGCTTCTCGGCGAACGAGTAGCGCACGCCGCCGCCGGCGATCAGCAGCGGACGCTTGGCGTCCTTGAGAAGCTCGACCGCCTTGGCCAGCCGGTCCTTGTCCGGCCGCGGCCGCGGGACGGCGTGAACGGTCTCGGCGAAGAAGGCGGCCGGATAGTCGGCCGCGAGCTCCTGGACGTCCTGCGGCAAGGCGAGGAAGGCCGGACCGCAATCGGCCGGGTCGAGCATCGCCGCGACCGCCTGCGGCAGCGACGAGATGATCTGCTCGGGATGGGTGATGCGATCCCAGTAGCGCGTCACGGCCTTGAAGGCATCGTTGACCGTGATCGTCGGGTTGCCGAAATGCTCGACCTGCTGCAGCACCGGGTCGGGGCGCCGGTTGACGAAGGTGTCGCCGGCCAGAAGCAGCACGGGCAGGCGATTGGCATGGGCGAGGCCGGCGGCGGTGATCATGTTGAGCGGGCCGGGGCCGATCGATGTCGCGGCCACCATGATCTGGCGGCGGCGCACGGCCTTGGCGAAGCCGATGGCGGCCAGCGCCATCGACTGCTCGTTCTGCCCGCGCCAGGTCGGCAGCTCGTCCTTGACGGCCTCGAGCGCTTCGGACAGGCAGGTGACGTTGCCATGGCCGAAAATGGCGAAGACGCCCGGGAACAGCGGCGCCTTCACGCCGTCGATGATGGTCTTCTGGGCGCAGAAGATAGCGCACCAACGCCTGCGCCACTGTGAGACGAATCGTGTTGCTCATCACCCTCTCCCGAGCGGGTTCCAGTTTTCCAGAACTCTTGTTCCAAGATTAGCATCATTGCAATAAAAATTGCAGACCCGTGCTGATCGTCCTGACGGATTTCTCGCCCGGGAATTGAATGGCGCCTCCCGCCGCATCACTGGCTGGCCTCGGACTGCGGGATGGCAAGACTGGCAAACACCCCGACGAGCGCCGCCACACTCCCGACCAGGAAGACGACCGGCGGCCCAAGCAGCGCCGCAAGACTGCCCAGGACCGGCCCGGTCGAGCCGATGGCGAGGTCCTGAAAGGCCGAGAAGGCACCCAAGGCGACGCCGCGGTTTTCCGGCGCGACGCGGCGAACCGCTTCGACCCCGAGCGCCGGGAACACCAGCGAGCACCCTGCGCCCGTCAGTCCGGCCCCGAGAAACGCGACCGCGGGGGAGGGGGCGGTCCATAGCAGCACCTGGGCGACCGCCTCGACGCCCATTGTCATGGCGGCGACCTTGCGTCCGCCAAGCCGGTCCGGGAGCCCACCTGCCACGAGGCGCAAGGCGCCGAAGCAAAGGCCGAAGCAGAGCAGGGCATAGCCGGCGCCATCCCAGCGCTGGGCCGCGAAGTCGAGCGACGCGAAGGTCGAGACGGACGCGAAGCCGATGCCCGCCAGCATGAGCGCCAGGCCCGGCCGCCAGATCTGTCCGACCACGGCCAGAAGCGGTAGCCGCGTGCCGCCGAGAATGGGCGCGGCCTCCAGAGGCAGCACGACCGCGAGCGCCACCGCGGGCAGCAGTGTCGCGCTCCAGGCGACGGCGCCGAAACCGTCGGCGCGATAGATCGCGAAGCCGATCGGCGCGCCCGCGGCGAGGGCCAGATATTGCGCCATGCCGTTCCACGACATCGCCTGACCGGAACGGCCAGGGCCGGCGCGTATCACGGCCCAATTGAGCACGCCGGTGATGAGCATGCTTTCCCCAATCCCGAGCACGAGGCGGCCGGCGAGGAGAACGAGAAGTGACGGGCCGGGAGACAGGCCGAGAGAGATCGACAGCAGGTACGCGATGCCCGCGCCAGCCGAGACCACGAGGCCGCGGACCAGCGTGAGCTTGGCGCCGGCGCGATCCACCATTCGTCCCGCATAGGGGCGGGTCACGATGGTAGCGAAGGACTGAATGCCGATCGTCAGGCCGGCGATGGCGGTGCCGAACCCCAGTGTCTGATGGACGTGCAGCGGCAGCACCGGCAGCGGCACGCAGATCGTCATGAAGCCGCAGAACATCGCGAGGAAAAGCGGCGCAAGACGGCGGAACAGGCTGGGTTCAGCGGCAATGTTCTGAGCTGCCGCGGTCGCTGCGGCGGGCGTTCCAGACCGCGCGTGAGGTGTTGGCGAAGGACCGTTCACGAAGGGCGGAGACTCTGATGTGGAGGGGAGCCTGAAGCTCCCGCGCGACAGCCGTGATGATGGCAACGAATGTTGCACGCCGTCGCTGGACGCAATAGCCTATCTCATCGCGCGATCAAGCCGGCACTGTCGGCCGGGAGGAATGGTCGGTGCCCCAGAATTTCAAAATCCTGCAATCGCTCTGGTCGATGGAGCGGCGGCATACCGACGGTTTCGAGCGGAGCATGGACGAGAACGTCGCTATGATCGACGCGGCCGGCTTCGATGGCGTCAGCACCCAGTGGACGGACCGCGACACGGTGCGCCGGCTCTCGGCCATGCTGAAGCAGCGCAACATGGTGGCCGAGGGCCAGTGCTTCCCGGTCACGGTCGACGACTTGAAGCCCGTCTTGGAGATCGCGGCCGAGTTCCCGGTCCATCACATCAACCTGCAGCCTGACGTTCGACCGCGTCGCCTCGAGGATTGCGCGCCGCTGATCGAAGGCTGGCTCCGGCTCGGCGAAGAGGCCGGCATCCCGGTCTGGATCGAGACCCATCGCGACCGGATGACGACGGATCTGTACTTCGTGCTCGACCTGCTCGATCGCTTCTCCGAAATGCCACTGATCGCCGACCTCTCGCACATCCTCGTCGGGCGCGAGTTCGCCTGGCCGGTGTCGGACGAGCATCACGCGATGATCCACCGCATCCTCGACAATTCCTGGGCTTTCCACGGTCGGGTCGCGTCGCGCGAGCAGGTCCAGATCGAGATCTCGTTCCCGCACCACAAGCCATTGGTCGACTTGTTCCTCCAGTGGTGGGAGTACGGGTTCCGTAGCCTGCAGCGCCGGACCGGCGGCGCCGGCGACATCTGCTTTACTTGCGAACTCGGCCCAAAACCCTACGCGATCACCGGGCGTGACGGGAACGACACAACCGATCGATGGGCGGAATCGCTGCAGATGAAGCTGCTCGTTGAAGAGCTCCACGCCAAGACGCTGCGTCCAGAGGCGGCCTGACCGCAGACGCCAGCCGTGGGGCGGACTGACGGATGCCGCGGCCGGCTTGCCCTCAACGCCAGCGGACCTCGAGTTTCCGTCGCTCCGCCCGTTGTCATTTCGCTGCGGCCCGTTAAGACGGCCCAGCTTTTCTCCCAGGGGATATCAGGGCCATGTCGCGTGTCAGCTGAAGACGATCGTATCGTAGTCGCCCGCCGGATCGTCGCCCATGACGAGACCCATGCCTTCGAGGCCGTGGTGCCGTCGATCGTGCAGACCTCGCTCTTCACCTTCCGCAACATGGCCGACATGGTCGAGACCTATGCGGGCCGGAAAAGCCGGGACGTGTACTCGCGCGTCACCAATCCGACCGTCGCGCGAGTTCGAGCGAAGATGGCGGCGCTCGAAGAGGCCGACGACGCGATCGGCTTTCCGAGCGGGATGGCGGCGATCTCGGGCGCGGTCCTGGCCCTCGTCAAGCCAGGCGACCGGATCGTCTGCGTGCGCCACGTCTACCCGGACGCCTACCGGCTGTTCGAAACCCTGCTGAAGAGCTGGGGCATCACGACCGAATATGTGGATGGGCGCGATCTGGACGCCGTGGCGGCGGCGCTGCCGGTCGACGCGGCTCTTCTACATGGAGAGCCCGAACAGCTGGATGATGGAGGCCCATGACGTTGGAGCGCTGGCGGCCCTCGCCAGGCAGCACGGCGTCACCACATTGATCGACAGTTCCTGGGCGACGCCGGTGTTCCAGCAGCCTGTCACGCTCGGCGTCGATCTCGTTGTGCACTCGGCGTCCAAATACATCGGCGGCCACAGCGACACGGTGGCCGGCGTCGTGGCCGGGTCGCAGTCGCTGATCGACCTGATCCGCCGCACCATCTGTCCCTACATCGGCGCGAAGCTGGCGCCGTTCGAGGCGTGGCTGCTGCTGCGCGGCCTGCGCACGCTGCCGGTCCGGATGCAGGCGCACGAAGCCTCGGGCCAGGAGATCGCGCGCCGGCTCCAGGAGCATTCAATGGTGGATGCGGTACACTATCCCGGCTTGTCGGCTCCGTTGCCGCCGGGGTTGTCACGGAACCTCCGGCCTGCTGTCATTCGAGGCTGGTCCGGCTGTCGACATCGCTTGCTTTTGCGACGCGCTCCGCTTCTTCAAGCTCGGGGTCAGCTGGGGCGGCCACGAGAGCCTTGTCGTCCCGGCGCTTGTCACCCGCGTGCAGGCCGCCGGCCCGAATTCGGCGGTGGATTTCGGCGTACCGGAGCGCATGGTACGACTGCATATCGGGCTCGAAGGCACCGAAGCGCTTTGGAGCGATCTGCTCCAGGCGTTCGATGCGGCTCGACGGTAAGAACTAACGGGTGAGGGAGATACACATGCTGAAACGACTGCTTTGCGCCACGGCAGCCTGTCTGGTCCTGACGGCGCCCGCTCTGGCGGACACGACGCTGAAGCTCGTCGAGGTGATCACCAGCCCCGAGCGGACCGAAACCCTCAAGAGTATCGTGGCCGATTTCGAGAAGGCCAATCCAGGCACGCATGTCGAGATCACTTCGTTGGCCTGGGGTCAGGCCTTCGAGAAATTCGCCACCATGGTGTCGGCCGGCGACACGCCCGACGTGATGGAGATGCCGGACCGCTGGCTCGCGCTCTACGCCGGCACCGGCCGGCTCGAAAACCTCGAACCCTACCTGGCCAAGTGGGACAACGCCGCGGGTCTGAACGACCGCGCGCTGGAGATGGGCCGCTACTACAACAAGACGGCCTATATGATCCCGTACGGCTTCTACCTGCGCGCCATGTTCTACAACAAGGTGCTGTTCAAGCAGGCCGGCATCGACACCCCGCCGGTGACGATGGACGACTTCGCGGCCGATGCGAAGAAGATCTCGGCATCTTGCCCGGCAAATACGGCTATTGCCTGCGCGGCGGTCCCGGCGGTCTCAACGGCTGGATGATGTTCGACGCCACGACCGCGGGCTCGGACAAGTTCTTCAACGACGACGGCACGTCGACGCTGTCCAGACCCGAATTACATCAAGGGCAGCGCGTTCCTGGTCGACCTCTACAAGAGCGGCGGCGCCCCGAAGGACAGCGTCAACTGGGGTTTCAACGAGATCGTGGCCGGCTTCTACTCCGGCACCTGCGCCATGCTGGACCAGGATCCCGACGCGCTGATCGCGATTGCGGAACGCATGAAGCCGGAGGAGTTCGGCGTCACCACCATGCCCAAGGGCCCGAGCGGCCGCGCTTATCCGACCCTCGGCTACGCCGGCTGGTCCATGTTCGCCAATTCCAAGAACAAGGACCTGAGCTGGAAGCTGATCGCGGCGCTCGACGGCCCGAGGGCAACATCGCCTGGAACAAGCGCACCGGCGCGCTGCCGATCTACAAAGCGGCCGAGCATGACCCGTTCTATGCGGGCGAGCAGTTCAAGGGCTGGTTCAATGAGTTGAGCGACAAGGACGTGCGCCCGCTCGTGATGCCCACCTACCTCGCCGGCTTCGCGTATTTCGCCAATTCGGTGGCGGTTAAGACCAGCCAGCAGGCGCTCCTCGGCCAGATCACGCCCGAAGAGATGAACAAGCAGTGGGCCGACGTGCTGACCAAGGCGAAGAAGAAGGACGCGAGCAAGCAGTGAGGCTGAACGTCCTGTCTTGGGGCTCAAATCCCAACGGGCCGTGCTCAATGTTCTCCCCTCTCCCTTGTGGAGAGGGGCAGGGGGTGAGGTACGGGCAAGTGAACTGCGGGAATCGGGGACCTTGTTCCTATCGGCACCGAGGCCCCTCACCCCTAACTCCTCTCCGCGAGGGAGAGGGGAACGCGCTGCGTTCAGACGACATCTGACGACGACCCCCGCAAGCGGGGCGAAGGAGCGCACGTTCGGTCGTGGAGTTCGACGCCGGTGAGCGCGGTCGATGTCGCCGGCCCGCTCGCGTTCCACCGCAGCCCGTGGCAGCGGTTCGTGGTTCGGGCGGAGCCGTATTTCTACTGCGCCCCAGCGCTGATCCTGATCGCGGCCATCATGCTGGTGCCGCTCGTAATCGGCCTGTCCTACGCGTTCCGCGATCTGACCCTGCTCGACCCCTTGAGTGGGGACTACATCGGCTTCGATCATTTCCGTGAGATCTGGAGCGACGCCAATTTCTGGAACGCGCTTCGCAACACAGTCATGTGGACGGTCGCGTGCGTCGCGTTTCAGTTCCTCTTCGGCCTGATTCTCGCGCTGCTGCTCAACCGCCCGTTTCCGGGCCGGTCCGTCATTCAGGCCCTGGTTTTCCTGCCTTGGGCCGTGCCGAGCTTTCTGTCCGGACTGAACTGGGCCTGGCTTTTCAATCCCGTCGTCGGTCCGCTGCCCTATTGGTTCCAGGCGCTGGGCCTGATGAGCACGCCCGAAAATCTGCTGTCCAGCCCGGCAACACGCGCTGTGGGGACCCATCGTCGCGATGGTGTGGTGGGGCATTCCATTCTTCGCCATCACGCTCTTGGCGGCGCTGCAATCGATTCCGCTCGACATCTATGAGGCCGCCGCCATGGACGGAGCCGGCGCGATCCGCCGGTTCTGGACCATCACAATGCCGTTCCTGGCGCCGACCATCGCCATCACCGTCATGCTGCGCACCGTCTGGATCGCAAATTCGGCCGACCTGATCGTGGTGATGACGAAGGGCGGCCCGGCCAATTCGACCCAGATCATGGCGAGCTACATCTTCACCCAAGCCTTCCAGCGCCTCGATTTCGGCTACGCCTCGGCGCTGTCGGCCGTGCTGCTCGTCCTGCTGCTCGCCTACGCCTTCGCGATCGTGATGCTGCGGCAGAGCCTCGTGCCCAAGCGATGAATCGGATGCGCAGGGGTGCCCGCATCCGCCGGTCCGCGTCGTGGGCGGCGCACTACGGTCTACTCGGTCTCTATGTCGCGTTCGCGCTGTTTCCGCTGTTCTGGCTGTTCAAGGTCTCGGTGACGCCGAACGCGATCTTGTACAACGAGGGGGTGCGACTGTGGCCCTCGCGGATCAGCTTCGAGCATTACGGCTCGGTTCTTCACCACACCGATTTTCCGCTGTTTTTTCGTAACAGCGTCATCGTGTCGGGGCTCACCGCCATGTTCTCCACGCTTTGCGCGGCGGCGGGGGGCTACGCGTTCTCGCGCTTCGCGTTCCGGGGCAAGGTGTGGATCATCGGCGTGCTCCTGATCACCCAGATGTTCCCGCTGGTGATGATCGTGGCGCCGATCTTCCGGATCCTGGCGCCGCTCGGGCTCACCAACAGCCTGACCGGGCTGATCATCGTCTACACGGCCTTCAACGTCCCGTTCGCGGTGTTCCTCATGCAGTCCTTCTTCGACGCCATTCCGCGAGAACTCGAGGAAGCGGCTCGCATGGACGGCGCGAAGCGATTCCGTGCTCTTCTGCAGATCGTGCTGCCGCTGACCCTGCCGGGCATCGCGGCGACGCTTGGCTTCGTCTTCACGGCGGCCTGGAGCGAGCTTCTCTTCGCGCTGATGCTCAACTCATCGACGGACGCCAGCACATTCCCGGTCGGCCTGCTCTCCTTCGTGTCTAAGTTCTCGGTCGACTTCGGACAGATGATGGCCGCAGGCGTGCTGGCCCTGATCCCGGTCTGCGTCCTGTTCTTCCTCATTCAGCGCTATCTGGTGCAGGGCTTGGCGGCGGGCGCCGTGAAAGGGTAACTGGCCGGCAGGGGGCTACTTGACGAGGCCGCTGCCGATGAACAGTTGCCTGACAGCAAGACGCAGTGCGACCTGAGGTGAGCCCGACCATGACCATGACCAAAACCTATCCGGTCACCCACACCGACACCGAGTGGCGCGCGCGGCTCACGCCCGAACAGTACAATGTCATGCGGCGGCATGGCACCGAGGCGCCAGGCAGCTGTGCGCTGCTCTATGAGAAACGGCGTGGCACCTTCCATTGCGTCGGCTGTGATAGCCCTCTGTTCGAGGCCAAGCTGAAATTCGAGAGTGGCACCGGCTGGCCGAGCTTCAACGATCCCGTGCCGGGCGCGGTCGAAACCGAGACCGACAGCTCCTACGGCATGGTCCGCACGGAGGTGCATTGCGCCACCTGCGGCAGCCATCTCGGCCACGTGTTCGATGATGGCCCGCCGCCGACACATCTGCGGTACTGCATCAACGGCGTGGCCATGAAGTTCGTGCCGGAGTAAGGCGCCGGGCGTTACCGGAACTTTGGGGCCGAGCGCGGGTTGTGGGCCCGCATCAACCGGCATGGATGTGAACACGGCGGCGATTCCGACTGGTCGCGCGCCGTGCCGTTGTGCCCGCCGAACTCACGAGTTCCATGACTGCTGCCGTGGCCGATTCCGCGCAGGCCTCCCGTCCGCCGCGGCGGGCGATTTGGGCGCTCGAATCCCTCAACTTCTTCATGGCCGACATGCAGGCCGGCATCGGTCCGTTCCTCGGCGTGTTTCTGCTGGCCCACCAGTGGCAGAGTGGATTGATCGGGACCGTGATGACAGTCGGGGGCGTTGCCGGCATGCTCATGACGGCGCCGGCCGGGGCCCTCGTCGACGCAACCACCCGCAAGCGCCTCTACGTCATCATCCCCGGCATTTGCACCGTGCTCGCGTCGGGCATCGTGCTCCTGTCCCAGCAGTTCTGGCTGGTGACCTTGTCGCAAGTCGCGACCGCGGTCGCCGGCGCCGCCATCGTTCCGGCTAGCGTCGGGATCACGCTCGGGATGGTGCGGCAGGCCGGCTTCAACCGGCAGAACGGCCGCAACCAGGCGTTCAACCACGCCGGCAACATGGTTGGGGCGGCGCTGTCCGGCTTCCTCGGCTGGAAATTCGGCTTCCCCGCCGTGTTCTGGCTGGCCGCAGCGTTCGGCGTCCTCTCAATCGTCTCGGTTCTGCTGATTCCGGGCAGCGCCATCGACGATCGCGCCGCGCGCGGCCTGAAAGGCGAGGCTGAGGGCGATGGCAAGGCGAGCGGCTTCAAGGTGCTGCTGCAATCGCGACCGCTGCTGGTTCTGGCCGCCTCGCTCGCCTGTTTCCATCTCGGCAACGGCGCGATGCTGCCGCTCTATGGACTGGCTGTCGTCGCCGCCAAACAGGGTGACCCGGCAAGCTTCGTGGCCAAGACCATCGTGGTCGCCCAGGGGGTTATGATCCTCGCCTCGATCGTGGCCATGCGAATGGCCGAGAAGCAGGGCTACTGGCTGGTGCTCCTGATCTCGTTCGTGGCGCTGCCGATCCGCGGGCTGGTCGCGGCGCATCTCATCACCGGCTGGGGCGTCTATCCGGTGCAGATGCTGGACGGGATCGGCGCCGGTCTGCAAAGCGTCGCGGTGCCGGGCCTCGTCGCCCGAATCCTCAATGGGACCGGGCGCGTCAACGTGGGGCAGGGAGCCGTGATGACTGTCCAGGGCATCGGGGCATCGCTCAGCCCGGCGATCGGCGGCTGGATGGCGCAGGGCGTCGGTTACCCGACGACCTTCACGGTCCTGGGCTGCTTCGCGCTCGTCTCGATTGCGCTATGGGTCGGCTTTGCGGGCGTGGTGAAGCCCGCCTGCGCGCGCACCGCGAGCACGAGCGACACGCCAGGGCCGCTTCCCACCGGCGCGCCGGCGTGACCAATGATGTCAGGTTCGTGTCCGAACCTCGACCACTCCCCAACAAGGATGATACGTGGGCCTGTCGACCAACGTCCTGACCTGGATCACTGCAGCCCTCGCGACCTCGCTCGTCATCATCCGCCCTTTTGGGTGGCCGGAGGCCATATGGGCGGTCGCGGGGGCGGTGCTGTTGGTCGTCATGCAGCTGCTGCCGCCAGACGCTGCGCTGGCCGGAATCGGCAAGGGGACCGACGTCTACCTGTTCCTGGTCGGCATGATGCTGCTGTCAGAGGTCGCCCGCGAGACAGGGTTGTTCGACTGGCTCGCCGCCTACGCGGCTAAGCGGGCCAAGGGCTCGGCGACCCGCCTCTTCACGCTCGTTTACGGTGTTGGCACAATCGTCACCGTCTTCCTGTCGAACGACGCCACAGCGGTCGTCCTCACGCCCGCGGTGGCGGCTGCGGCACGTGCCGCCAAAGCCGACAAGCCGCTCCCCTACCTGTTCATTTGCGCGATGATCGCCAACGCGGCCTCATTCGTGCTGCCGATTTCCAATCCGGCCAATCTGGTGATCTACGGCGACCACATGCCGCCATTGTTGCAATGGCTGCCGCGCTACGCCCTACCGTCGCTTGCGTCCATCGTCGTGACCTATGCGATGCTCCGGTGGAGCCAACGCGGCGATCTCCAGCAGGAGATCGCGACCGAAGTCCCCGTTCCGGCACTGTCGACGGGCGGCCGCACGGCCGGACTCGGGATCGTCGCCACCGCTTTGGCGCTGCTCGCCTGTTCGGGCTTCGACGTACAACTCGGCCTGCCGACGTGCGCCGCCGGTACGGCTACGGCTGTCATTACGCTGATCGCGGAGCGGCAAGGGCCGTGGCGAATCGTCAAAGGCATATCCTGGGGCGTGCTGCCGTTGGTGGCGGGACTGTTCGTGCTCGTCGAGGCCCTCGACAGGACCGGCCTGATCAGGCTGTTGGCCGAACGCCTTCAATCGGCCGTGCAAGACTCGGCTTCCGCGGCGGCCTGGGCTGTCGGCATCGGCTTGGCGTTCGCCAGCAATCTCATGAACAACCTGCCGGCCGGCCTCATCGCCGGCAACGCGGTGAAGATCGCCCAGGTGCCGGACGGGGTGCGCAGCGCCGTGCTTATTGGCGTCGATCTCGGCCCGAACCTCTCGGTGACCGGCTCGCTGGCCACCATCCTCTGGCTCAACGCGCTGCGCCGTGAAGGGCAGACGGTAAGCGCGTGGTCGTTTCTCAAGGTCGGCGCGCTGGTGATGCCGCCGGCCTTGCTGGCCGCGCTCGGCGCGGCACTGGTTTTCACCTGGTTGGGGCTCGCGCGCTAGGACTTCAGCGCCGTGATGCCCTCGCTCAAGGCCCGCTGGAACAGCGCCAGATCGAGACCATAGGCGATCGCCCTAAAGCCCTTGCCCATGTAGTCGCGACCCCAGGTCGTGTCGCCGGCCATCATGCCGGCGGACTTGCCGTGGCGCTTCGCGGCGGCGGTGAGCTTGTCGACCGCCGCGAGATAGTCGGCGTGCTGGAACTGGGCTGGGATGCCCATGAAATTGGTCAGGTCGAAATGCCCGAGCCAGACCACATCGACCCCGTCCACAGCCGCGATCTCGTCGACGTTCTTGATGCCGTCCGCCGTTTCGACCAGCGCGATGACCATGGTGCGCGCGTTGGCGGCCGCAATCTTGTCCGCCACCGCGCCGCCTTCGTAGTCGTCGTGGGCGACGCCGAACGCCGCGCCGCGGCGGCCGGCCGGCGGATAGCGCGTCGCGCTGACGATCTCGCGCGCCTGCGCGGCCGTCTCGACCATCGGCACCATGATGCCCATGGCGCCCATATCGAGGCAGCGGGCAATGAAGTGCGGCTGCAGGGTCGGCACACGGACCATCGGCACGAGATCGAGGCCGCGGCAGGCCGCCATCTGCTGCTTGACGCCATCGATCCCGAGGCCGCTGTGCTCCATGTCGAACAGGATGAAATCGGCGCCGGCGGCTTTGACGATCTGTGCGATGCCCGGGGTGAAGAATTCGAAGATCATGGTCCCAAACACCGCCTCGCCGGCTTTGAGCTTGTTCTTCACCGGATTCGTTCGCATTCAGTCCTCCATCTTGTCCGGCCTCTGGAGGGCCGGCGGTGTTCGGTCTTGTTCGCGTCTATGAATTGCGCGGTGGTTCAGCCGCGTGGCGTGTCGGTCGCCTTCCAGTAGAGCGCCTCGACGTTGCCGAGATGCTTGCGCATGGCGGCTTCCGCTTTGTCCGGATCGCCGGCCTTGATGGCCTTGAAGATCGACGCGGTGCGATTGCAGGGCGCCTTTGGCCGCGCCCTCACGGCGCAGCGTCGAGGAGCGCTGCTCGGTCAGCCACTCTGCCAGAGCGATGTGCATGGCGACGAAGATCGGATTCCGTGGGATCTGAGCCAGGACGAAATGGAACTCGACATCGGTCCGCGCGAAGGCCGACATGTCGTCGAGGGCTGCCGCATTGTCGGCCAGCGCCTTCGCGAGCCGGGCGATATCGGCTTCGGTGGCGCGGGTCGCGGCATGACGGACCAGCCCCACTTCGAAGAACATGCGCGCCTGTTGGAATTGCCGCACGCCGTCGGCTTGACTGAGCAGGTAGCGGGCGGCCGTGCCGAGTTCGCCGACCAGGCTCAGGGCCGAGGGCCGCACCACCCGAGCCCGCTCGCCATTCTGGATCGCCAGAAGTCCGGCCTTCTGCAGCGACAACAGCGCTTCGCGGACGGCGGGCCGGCCGACCCCGTGACGCTCCATCAGCTCGCGCTCCGACGGCAGCGTGTCGCCGGGCTGCAGATGACCGTCGAGGATCTGCTGCTCCAGCCGCTGCGCGATCTGCTCGTAGATCTTCGAGCGCCGGATCGGATCGGCGACCGTCATGCCGGTCCACCCCGCATTCGGCGGATCTCATGTTGGCGCAGAGCGACGCTTGACGCTGCGGATGAAGACCTCCTATCTTCCGGTGGCGGCATGACAGGTATACCAGCAAGCGCTCCATTGAGAAGCGCAAAGTCGCCGGGGAGACGCGCAGGTTCATGGCTGACGACTTTCCACGTCGCTCTTTCCGGCGACTTCAGGAAAGCCGACGGTTCGCCGACCTATCCCGATTTCGACACGCGCCCCTGACGCAGGCGCCGAGCGTGCGGGTCTCCTACCTCGATAATGCCAACCCGCTGCGCGCCGATCAGCTCGAAGACGTCGACGCACTGATTCTGCTGGCGCATCGCTTCGATGCGACGAGCGTTCCGAAGAGCGGCCGGCTCGCGGTCGTCGCGCGGTTCGGGGTCGGCTACGACACGGTCGACGTGGAGGCCTGCACCAAGGCCGGGATCGCGCTCGTCATCACGCCCGACGGCGTGCGCCGGCCGGTCGCGGTCTCGATCATCACGTTGATGCTGGCGCTGACCGGCAAGCTGATGGTGAAGGACCGGCTGACGCGCGAGGCCGCGGCCGGCTTTGCCAAGCGCTCGGACCATATGGGCGTCGGTCTCGTCGGCCGCACCCTGGGGTCGCTCGGCATCGGCAATATCGGGGCCGAGCTGTTCCGGCTGGTCAAGCCGTTCGACATGCAGTTCATCGCGCACGACCCCTTCGCCGATCCCGGCGGTGGCCCGGGAGCTCGGGATCGAACTCGTCGGCCTCGAGGAGCTGTTCCGGCGGGCCGACGTCCTGTCGGTCTCCTGTCCGCTGACGCCCGAGACGCGCCACATCGTCAATGCCGAGCGGATCGCGCTGATGAAGCCGACCGCCTATCTGATCAACACCGCGCGCGGTCCCGATCGTCGACCAGAAGGCGCTGACCGCGGCGCTCCAGGCGCGCACGGATCGCCGGAGCCGGGCTCGACGTGCTCGAACAGGAGCCGCCGGAGCCGGACGACCCGATCCTCAAGCTCGACAACGTGATCCTGGCGCCGCACGCGCTGTGCTGGACCGACCAGTGTTTCGCCGGCAACGGCGCCGCCGACGTCAGGGCCGTTCTGGACGTGCAGCACGGCCGCGTGCCGCGCGGCGTGGTCAATCGCGCCGTGCTCGACAGCCCCGTTTGGCGCGAGCGCCTGGCTGCGCTTGCGCCGCCGGTTCGGACGCTAAAGCATCAGGCCGCGGAGACGGCCGGAACAGGCCGCCCGACACGGGACGGCCAACAGGGAGGGACACAGGATGGACGATCGTGAAAGGCGGGACTTCGAGGCGGGGCTCGCCGACGAGGTCGACAGCTGGCTGCGGGGCGACACCTCGCGCCGGACATTCCTGACCAGGTTCGGGCAGCTGACCGGCATGATCGCAGCCTCCGGGCCGCTGCTCGCCATGATGAGCGAGGCGGTGACTGGCGCAGACCAAGGCCGAGTTCGCCGACCCGTCGACGCCGCTCGGCAAGGCGCAAGCGGCAGCCATGAAGGCCTCGACCGAGGGGCCGGCCGACGGCTCCGCCTATCGTGCCGTTCAGGCGGCCAAGAAATTCCCCGGCGTGACAATCACCCAGACCTATGAGGCCGGCCTGCAGGCGCTCGAGCCGCGCAACTTCTCCGGCCCGCTCTGGGAACAGCTGACCGGCACCAAGTGGAACGTCGTCGAGCTGCCGCATCCCGACCAGTTCTCGAAGCCCGTGGCCGAGCATATCGCCGGCTCGGGCGCCTACGACATTCTCGACATCGAGCCCGCCTGGATTCCGTCGCTGGCCGACGGCGGCGTCATCGCGCCGATCTGACGACTACGTCGACAAGTACATGAACAAGGCCGACCTCGACGACTACCATCCGCTGTACAAGAGCATCGTCACCTACAAGGGCAAGCGTTGGGGGTTCTTCGACGACGGCGACATGTTCGCGCTCTATTACCGGAAGGACATCTTCGAAGATCCCGAAGATGAAGGATGCCTATCAGAAGAAATTCGGCAAGGCGCTGGAGGTCCCGAAGACCTGGGACGACTACAACCAGGTGGCCCAGTTCATCACCGACCAGATGGCGCCGAACGTCTACGGTGCGGCGCATTTCCGCAAGGCGGGCAGCCCCGGCAATCAGTTCAGCTTCCTGCAGCAGTTCCGCGCCAATGGCGGCGTCTTCTTCGACGAGGGCATGAAGGCGCAGCTTGCGACCGATGCCGGGATCAAGACGCTGCAGCAGATGATCGCCGCCAACAAGGCTTCGTTGCCGGGCAACAACGAGCTTGACGCCGTTGCCTGCTGGGCGGCCTGGCTGCAGGGCAAGATCGCCATGCTGATCTCATGGCCGCCGACCGGGCGCATGACGGGCAACTACTCGCAAAGCGACAAGGCGATCAACTTCGTGCCGGCCTCAACGATTGCCGGCAAGGAGGGCTACGCTGTCGTGCCCGGAGGTCATCCCGAACATGCCACCGGCTACGCCAAGGCGCTGACGGCGGACTCCGCCAATCCGGAAGCCGCCTATCTGTTCATGCAATGGGTGACGTCGCCGCCGGTCTCGCTCGTCCGCACCATGGTGCCTTACTCGCTGCGCGATCCGTACCGCCTGTCGCAGTACAAGTCGGAGCTCTACCGGTCGCTGTGGCCCGGGGCCAAGGAGTACCTGATCAACCTGTCGAACTCGGCCAATGTCGGCCTTGTCGACCTGATCATGCCCGGCTGGCAGGACTATGCGCTCACGCTCGACCGCATGTGCACCGAGGCCTGGGCCGGGGGCGATCCGAAGGCGGTACTCGATAAGGCCGCCGCCGAATGGGACGTCACGACCCAGCGCATCGGCGTCGATTCGCAGAAGGCGGCCTATGCCGAATTCAAGAAGCTCCCGGGCTCCTACGCCGACCATACGATCGAGTCGCTCGGACAGGCGGTGAAGCTCGATTGAGCCCACATCGAGCCAGTCGATCGTGGTGCGCTCCCGTTCCTGCCACGCAGGAGCATGGGCCTCGACTCGCGCATTGCCTGAAGCTCCACCGAGGCTACGCTCCCTCCTCCCCCTCGCAGGGGGAGGTGTCACGGCAAAGCCGTGACGGAGGGGGTGAGCCAGCCGGAGAAGCACCCCACCCTTCGCCCTTCGGGCGGTTCCTCCACCGGCCACTCCAGCCTGCTTTGCAGGCCGGAGCCTCTGGCCAGTTCCGCCCTTCCCTGCGAGGGGAGGGAGGGCCTCGACTCGCCCAACGCTCCGATGCCGAAGGGGGCGACGCTCCCTCCTCCCCCTCGCAGGGGGAGGTGTCGCGGCGAAGCCGTGACGGAGGGGGTGGGCTAGCCGGAGAAGCACCCCACCCCCCGCCCTTCGGGCGGTACCCTCCCCTGCAAGGGGAGGGAGGGTACGGCGCCATCAGACGGTGGGTGGCGCCGTGAGCGGGTCGGCTGTAGCAGATCGTGCGCGTGCCGCGCGTAAGCGGCCCAGTGCTCTCGCGCTGTGGACCGACCGTCATTTCAAATGGCTGCTGGTCGCGCCGGCCGTCCTACTGATCCTGGCCTTGACCATCTACCCGCTGGCGTTCTCGCTCTGGGTCGCGTTCGTCAACTACGATTTCACCGTCCCGGGCCACGCCTTCGTCGGCCTGCAGAATTTCAAGCGCGTGCTTGTCGATCCGGTCGCTCTGCAGTCGGCGTTCACCACGGTCTGGCTCACCGTGATCAACGTCGCCCTCGAATTCGTCCTCGGCCTGCTGCTCGCTTTGGCCATGGCCAAGAACTTCAGGGGCCGCGGCGTCGTCATGACCGTGCTGATCGTTCCGCTGTTCATCAGCCCGGTGATCGTCGGGCAGTTCTGGGCCCTGCTGCTGCAACGGCCATTCGGGCCGACCAACTATCTGTTGGGCAAGCTCGTCGGGCACGAGGTGACGATCTGCTGGCTCACCGAGAAGCCGTGGAACATCATCGCCATCGTCACGGCGGACGTGTGGCAGTGGACGCCCTTCATGTTCGTTCTGCTGCTGGCCGGACTGACCTCGATCCCGCAGCATATCTACGAGGCGGCCGAGCTCGACGGCGTCAACGCCTGGCAGGCGTTCTGGCAGCTTACGTTGCCGCAGCTGACGCCGATGATCCTGCTCGCCGTCACCTTCCGGCTGCTCGACGCGGTAAAACTGTTCGACGTGATCTTCATGCTGACCGGCGGCGGTCCGGGAACCAGCACCTACACGGCGTCCTACTACCTCTATCAGGTCGGCTTCCAGCAGTTCCACATCTCGCAGGCGACGGCGGGCAGCTGGCTGTTCCTGATCGTCATCACGGTGCTGATCATGGTGCTGGTGCGGCAGCTGCTCCGGCCGGAGAGCGGCGCGATGAACGCCCCGGTTCGCCGCCGCCGATCGACGGTTCGATGCCGCGACGCTCGGACGCGTGCTGCTGATCGGCTTCTTCGTGATCTTCGTCCTGGTGCCGCTTTATTGGGTGTTCATCACCTCGATCAAGCCGAGCGAGGATTACCTGGCGGTGCCGCCGGTGTGGTTCCCGAAGGAGCCGACGCTCAACCACTACACGGCCGCGCTCTTCGCCTACCGCGGGCCTCGGCGGGCTGATCAACAGCCTCATCGTCTCGGGTTGCGCCACGGTACTTGTCGGCGCTGTTCGGCACCGCCATGGCCTACAGCCTCGCGCGCTTCGACACCGGCGGGCAGCACCTTTCGTTCTGGGTGCTGTCGCAGCGATTCCTGCCGCCGGTCGCGGTGGTGCTGCCGATCTTCCTGCTCTACCGCGACCTGCACCTGAACGACACGCGGACCGGGCTTGATCATCGTCTACACGGTGTTCACCCTGCCGGTGACGGTGTGGATGCTCTACGCCTATTTTCGCCAGATGCCGGCGTCGCTCGAAGAGGCCGCGCTGGTCGATGGCTGCAGCCGCTGGCAGGCGTTCTGGAGCATCGCCGTGCCGCTTGCCGCCCCCGGCATCGCGGCCGCCATGGTGTTCGCCTTCATCGCCTGCTGGACGGAGTTCTTCTTCGCGCTCGTGCTGACCAGCCGCAACGCCTTCACGCTGCCGACCGTGTTCCGGGCGTTTCTCGGATTTCAGGGCGCGCAATACGGGGAGGCCAGCGCGCTGGCGGTCGTGTCGCTGCTGCCTTCGACGATCCTGGGCATGCTGGCGCAGAAGCATCTGGTCCGCGGCTTGACGCTCGGGGCGGTGCGGGGATGAAGTCTAGCCGATCGACACAGAAGACGGGATGCCGATGGCGCAGGTGACGATCACCGGGCTCAAGAAGAACTACGGCGCGTATCAGGCCGTGAAAGGCATCGACCTCGCCATCCCCGACGGCGAGTTCACGGTGCTGGTCGGCCCCTCCGGCTGCGGCAAGAGCACCCTGCTGCGCACCATCGCGGGGCTTCGAGAGCATCACCGAGGGGACGATCGCGATCGGCGAGGATGTCGTGAACGACATGCGGCCGCGCGACCGCGACGTCGCCATGGTGTTCCAGGATTACGCGCTTTACCCCCACATGAGCGTGCGGCGGAACATCGGCTTCGGCCTGAAGGCGCGCAAGTTCCCCAAGGCCGAGATCGATCAGCGGGTCAACCGCGCCGCCGCCATGCTCGGCATCGAGGCCCTGATGGATCGGCTGCCGCGCCACCTCTCCGGCGGACAGCGGCAGCGGGTTGCGATCGGCCGCGCCATCGTGCGCGATCCGCAGATCTTCCTGTTCGACGAACCGCTCTCCAACCTCGATGCCCAGCTGCGCGACGACATGCGCGGCGAGATCAAGCGTCTGCATCAGGAGATCGGCACGACCATGATCTATGTCACGCACGATCAGATCGAGGCGATGACGCTGGCCGACCGGATCGTGCTGATGCGCGACGGCCGCATCGAACAGCAGGGCACGCCGCTCGACCTGTTCGAGCGCCCGGCCACGCGCTTCGTCGCCGGGTTCCTCGGCTCGCCCAAGATGAATTTTTTGGATGGGCGGCTCGAGCGCGACGGTGACGGCTATCGGGTGAAGCTGGAGGCGGCGAGGTCGTGCTGCCACTTCCGCCGGAGCCGGCTCACGGCGGCCGCATCGTCGTCACCCGTGACACTCGGCGTCCGGCCCGAACACGTCATGCGGGCCACCGGGGAGAGCCCGCGGCCTGGCGCAGCGCGGCTCGACACCATCGTGGAACTGGTGCAGCCGACGGGGCCGCGCACCTACGCCACGGTCCGATGCGGCGGCCAGCCGCTCGTCTCCGAGCTGCAGGCGCACGACGTCAGCGCCGTCGGGGCGCCGATCGCGCTCGACCTCGACCTCCGCCGCATCTCCCTCTTCGATACCGCCACCGGCCGCGCCCTTTAGGAGACCGCCGTTGACCTCATGCCCGGCGCCAGACCCCATCGCCCTCTATGGAACCAACGAGCCCGCGCCGCCCCCGATCCTGCTACGAGCCGGCGCGCTCACGGCCGAACTCGAGGCGGGCAACCTGCGCCACATCCGCTTCGGCGGCGTCGAGATCATCCGCGCCGTGTCCTTCATCGTTCGGGACAAGTTCTGGGGCACCTACAACCCCAAGATCGACGATCTGCAGGTGGACCAGCGCCACGATGGCTTCGCGGTCGTCTACCGCGCCGAGGTCGGCGACGAGCGCCAGAGCTTCACGCTACCGGGCGACGATCGAGGGCACGGAGCGGCACGTCACCTTTGCGGCCGAGGGCTCTGCGCCGGGTGAATTCGAGACCTGCCGGACCGGGTTCGTCGTGCTGCATCCGGTCAACGGCGTCGCGGGCGAGCCTGTCACCATCGAGCATGTCGACGGCGGGGTGGAGCACGGCCGGTTTCCCGACCTGATCGATCCCATCCAGCCCATGTTCGATCTGCGCGCGCTGACCCACGAGGCGGCGCCGGGCGTGTCGGTGCGCTGCCTGATGGAGGGCGACGCCTTCGAGATGGAGGACCAGCGCAACTGGTGCGACGCCTCCTACAAGACCTATGTGCGGCCCCTATCGCGGCCGTGGCCCTACAGGCTCGCAGCCGATGAGACGGTGAAGCAATCGGTGACGCTGACGATCGAGGGCCAGGCGCCGCGCGCCGCCGCGGAAGGCGGCGCCATTCAGGTCACGGTCGGCGGGGCGATCGGCACGGCCCCGGCGCTCGGCATCGGCTTCGATCCGGCGGAGAGCCGAGGCGACCCGCCGTGTCCTGCCCAAGCTCAAGGAGCTGCGCCCGCGCATGCTCGTCTGCCACTACGATCGCAGACAGGGGCACGACCGAGCAGCTTTGCAGACCGCGGTCGACATCGCCGGCGAGCTTGGCGCCGAGCCGTGGCTCGAGGTCGTGGTGGCCGATGTCGAAGGTTTCGCGGCCGAGATCGCAGCAGTGGGGGCGCTGGTTGAAGCGATGGGCTCGCCGTTCCGCTCCGTCCTGCTGTCGCCTGCCGCCGATCTGAAGAGCACGACGCCCGGCCAGACGTGGCCGCCAGCGCCGCCGCAAGCCGACTTCCATCGCGCGGCGCGGCGAGGCATTCCCCGGCGTCCGGCTCGGCGGCGGCATGATTTCGACGCTTCACCGAACTGAACCGCAAGCGGCCGCCGCTGGACGATCTCGATTATGTCGGCTTCACCACCGTGGCCCTGATCCATGCCTGCGACGACGCATCGGTGATCGAGGGCCTCGAGGCGCTGCCCTCGATCGCCCGCAGCGCCAAGGCCATTGCCAAGCACCTGCCGGTCGTGGTCGGTCCGAGCGCGATCGGCTTGCGCCTGAACCCCTACGGCGCCGCCCCCGTGCCCAACCCCGGCAACAAGCGCCAGGCGATGGCGGCTCAACGATCCGCGCCAGCGGAGCCAGCTCGGCGCGGCCTGGGCTGTGGGCTATTACGCCCGCCTTGCGGCTGCAGGCGTCGAAGCCGTGGTGATCGGCGGCACCACGGGACCATTCGGGGTCGTTCACACGCCTCAGTCCTGGCCGACGCCCGGCTACGACCGCGAAGGGGTGACCTACCCGATCTTCGAGGCGCTGCGGGGCTTGGCGGAACTCCAGGGCGGAGCGCTCCGGCGCGTCATCATCTCGGCACCCGAACGCGTCGAGGGACTGGCGGTCGAGCGCGACGGCACGATCCGGCTGGTGCTCGCCAACCTCACCGCGCAGCCCCAAGCCGTGCAGGTGGGGGGCCGCAACGAGCAGCTGGCCCCCTATGGCGTCGCCGTGCGGACGATCGGCTGACCGCCCGCTTGGCGTCAGGCGGCGGCGGTGCTGGAATATTTCGCGTCGACGTCGTTCAGCGCCTTCACATTGGCGGCTGACGAGCCCTGGGGGTCGAATTCTGAGGCAAGAAAGGTGTCGACGATGGCCTTCGCCAGTTCGGGTCCGACTACACGTGCACCGAGCGTGATGATCTGCGCGTTGTTGCTCTTCGCGGCGCGCTCCGCCGAATAGGTGTCGTGTGCCTGCGCGGCGCGAATGCCCGGGATCTTGTTCGCCGCGATGCAGACGCCAATGCCGGTTCCGCAGAATAGAATGCCGCGATCGAAGGTGCCGGCGGCCACGGCCTTGGACGCGCGCTCGGACGTGTGGGCGTAGAACTCGGCCGCGTTTTCCGGACCGGCCGTGTAGTCGGTCACCTCAAAGCCGGGTTTACCGGCGAGGTGCTTGGCGATCACTTCGCACAGCGGCGCGCCGGCGCTGTCGGCGGCAATGACGATCTTCATGTCTGGTTCTCCGGCTTGTTTTGTTCGCAAATCGACGAGACGTTTTTTTGCCTGTTGCAGATTTGTTCCGAAGCCGGCAGACTGGCGGAAACCGCCGGGGCTGGAAGTCGCCCATCAGATGGGACGTTTCCGGCCGAAACGGAAAGGGCGAACGCCCGCGGGAAACGCCATGACGTTCACGCTGTCCCTGAGCACGAACCCGTTCGTCAATCGCTTTGCGGAGCCGGAAGACCTGGTGCATGTGCTCGCGGCGGATGTCGGCATCGGCCACGCGCAGCTGACGCATGAATTCATCAACCCATCCTGGTCGGCACCCACCATCCATCGCCTGACGGCGCGCATGGCCAGGGCCTGCGCGGCGGAGCGGCTCACGGTGACCTCGATGATGACGGGCCCTTACGGGCGGCTCAACCACTTCGGCCATCCGGACGCGGAGGTGCGAGCCTATTACGTGGGCTGGTTCAAGACGCTGGCCGACATCGCGGCCGACCTCGGGTGCCCGGCGATCGGCACGCAATTCGCCATTCTCACCTACAGGGATTGGGACGATCGGGCCCGCCGCGAAGAGCTGACGCAGATCGCGCTCGACTGCTGGCGCGATGTGGGCGAGCACGCCAGGCGAAAGGGGCTGACCTGGATGTTCTGGGAGCCGATGTCCGTCGAGCGCGAGTTCGGCCACACGCTGGAAGCGGTGCGGTACCTGCAGGACAGGATCGACGCGGCCGCGCTGCCTATTCCGCTGAAGCCGATGGTCGACATCGATCATGGCGACGTGTCCTCGCCGAATCCCGGCCGACGTGGATCCCTTCGCATGGGCCAGGACCTTCGCGACCCGGTCGCCCATCATCCACATCAAGCAGAGCTCGATGAACAAGGGCGGGCACTGGCCCTTCACCGCGCCAATACAACCGCGAAGGACGTATCCAGCCCGCGAAGCTGATCGACGCCATCACGGCAGGTGGCGGCACGGACAACGAGCTCTGCCTCGAACTCGCCTTCCGCGAACGGGAGCCGACGGACCGGAGCGTCGTCGCGGCATGCGCGAGTCGGTGGCGTTCTGGGCTCCCTATGCGGATGTCGGGCTGCACTGAGCGCTCTCTCGACAGGACGGGAGAACCGATGACGCAAGATCCCCTGGATCGGCACCAGCTGGAAGATGAACAAGACGCGCGCGGAGGCGGACGCGTTCTGCCGCACGCTGGCCGGCTCGCCGGTCGCGCGAACCGAGGCCGCCCGGCTGTTCGTCATCCCGCCCTTCACCGCGATCGCCGATGGCGGCCGAGCGCCTCGCCGGCACGACGGTCCGGGTCGGCGCGCAGAACATGCACTGGGCTGACGAGGGCGCCTGGACCGGCGAGATCTCGGCCGCGATGGTCAAGGACGTCGGCGCGACCATGGTGGAGCTCGGCCACAGCGAACGCCGCGAGTTCTTCAACGAGACCGACGAGGCGGTGGCGCTGAAGACTGCCGCCGCCGTCGACATGGCCTGCTCGCGCTCGTCTGCGTCGGCGACACGCATGAGGAGTTCCGCGCCGGACGAACGGCAGAAGCCTTGCGCGGCAGGTGTCGGCGGCGTTGTCGAAGATCGACGGAGAGCGCGATCGAGCGGATCGTCATCGCCTACGAGCCGGTCTGGTCGATCGGCGAGCGGGGCACGCCGGCGGAGCCCGACTTCGTCGAGCAGCAGCATGAGTTTGCTGAAGACGCTCACGGCCGACATCATGGGCCGACCTCTGGACATCCTCTACGGCGGCAGCGTGAACCCGCAGAACTGCGTCGCCCTGGCGAGCCGAGCCCAATATCGATGGCCTCTTCATCGGCCGCTCAGCCTGGCAGGCGGAGGGGTTCATCGGCATCGTCGCAAGCGTAACGGCAGCGCTCGCGGGCTGATCCAGATTGCGTTGCGGTGCAACTGCGAGCTGAACGAATTGCTGCGTCACAACATCGAATCGGGGTTGACGGGCCTGCAGGTGCGTGAAAGTTTTTCCACCAGCTGAAAAGTTTTTGGGCCAGCATGTCGCCTGAACCAAGCCCATCCTGGTCCGGCTCTTGCCGACGACGAAGACAGCCTCAGCACGCGTGCGGCCTGGCTGCACTTCGTCGGCGGACTGACCCAGGGCGAAGTCGCGAACCGGCTCAACGTCGCCAGCGGCAAGGCGCACCGGCTGATCGCGCGCGCCAACAAGGCCGGGCTGGTCCAGGTCTTCATCGACGGCGACGATCGCGTCCTGCGTCAAGCTCGAGGATCGGCTGCGCAAGCTCTATGGGCTTGCCTATTGCGAGGTGGCGCCGGACATCAACGAAGGCGCGCTGCCGCTTCGGGCGCTCGGCACGCTGGGCGCGCGCTTTCTGCGGCTCGACTGCGAACGGGGCGAGGATCCGGTCATCGGGCTCGGCCACGGCCGCACGCTGGCCGCCTGCGTGGCGCGCCTGCCGAAGTCGAGGGTGACGGGGGTCCGATTCGTGTCGCTGCTCGGCGGCTTCACGCGAAAGTTCGCCGCCAATCCGTTCGACGTGATCAGCGGCGATCGCCGAGCAGACCGGCGCCGAATCCTACGTCATGCCGGTGCCGTTCTGCACGAATTCGCGCGAGGACCGAGCCGTGCTGATGGCGCAGCCCGGCATCGGCGAGGTGTTCGCGCTTGCGCGCCAGGCGACGCTGCGGTTCGTCGGCATCGGCACGGTCGATGACGCCGACGCCTCGCTGGCCGCTTCGGGCATGATCGAGCGCGAGGAACTGGCCGAGATCAAGCGCGCCGGCGGGCGAGGCGAGGTGCTGGGCTATTTCTTCGACGCCCGAGGACGGCGCGTCGAGACCGAGCTCTCGGAGCGGCTGATGTCGCTCTCGCAGGAAGAGCTGAAGACCGGCCGCATGGTTGCGGTCGCGGGGGGCACGGCCAAGCCGGCCGCGATCCGGGCTGTCCTGGAAAGCGGCATGCTGCACGGCCTCCTGACCGACGAGCGCACCGCACAGGCGCTCGCCGGACCCCTACCGGAGGACTGAGGACCGGCGGGCTCCGAAAACCCGCTCACTCGGGACCGTCCGCAAGAACAAGAAGAACGGCACCCACTCGGGACGAAACGCAAAGGAAGGAAGCATCGATGTACGACAAGGAAAAGGACCTGTTCCAGGCCTTCATGGCCGGAAAGATGAGCCGCCGCGAACTGATGGGCCGCACGGCCAAGCTGGGCATCGGCGCGGCCGCCGCCCATTCGCTGCTCGGCGCGGCCTCGACGCCGCCATGGCGGCCGATTTCGACTGGATGAAGTACAAGGGCAAGTCGATCAAGCTCTTGCTCAACAAGCATCCCTATGCGGATGCGATGATCGCCGACCTCGAATCCTTCAAGAAGATGACCGGCATGGATGTCAGCTACGACATCTTCCCGGAGGACGTGTATTTCGACAAGGTCACGGCGGCGCTGTCGTCGAAGTCGGACGCCTACGACGCCTTCATGACCGGCGCCTACATGACCTGGACCTACGGTCCGGCCGGCTGGATCGAGGACCTGAAGCCCTATATCGCGGACGCCAGCAAGACCAACCCCAACTACAAGTGGGACGACGTGCTGCCCGGCCTGCGCGCCTCGACCGCCTGGAACGGCGTGCCCGGCGCCCCGCTCGGCACCGAAGATGCCAAGCAGTGGTGCATTCCGTGGGGCTATGAGCTGAACTCGCTCACCTACAACAAGGCGATGTACGACAAGCTCGGCCTCAAGCCGCCGAACAACATGAACGAGCTCGTCGACACCGTGGCCAAGTTCCAGAAGGACGCCGGCGGACCCTACGGCATCGGCGTGCGCGGCTCGCGCTCCTGGGCGACGATCCACCCGGGCTTCCTGTCGGCCTATACCAACTTCGGCCAGAAGGATTTCAACGTGAACGGCGGCAAGCTCAAGGCCGCCATGAACACCAAGGAGTCGAAGGATTTCCACAAGACCTGGGTGAAGATGATCCAGGATTCGGGGCCGAAGAACTGGTCGACCTACACCTGGTATCAGGTCGGCACCGACCTCGGCGCCGGCGCCTCGGGCATGATCTACGACGCCGACATCCTCGGCTACTTCATGAACGGCGGCGACAACAAGGAAGCGGGGCACCTCGGCTTCCACGCCTTCGCGCCGAACCCGGCCGCCAAGGCGCCGACGCCGAACGTCTGGATCTGGTCGCTCGCGATGAACTCCTTCTCCAAGCAGAAGGACGCGGCCTGGTACTTCATGCAGTGGGCCTCCTCGGTCGAGCACGGCATGTTCGGCGCCCGGAAGATGGACTTCATCAACCCGGTCCGGAAGTCCGTCGCGGACGACGCGGAGTGGCACGACAAGATCGCCAAGCACTATCCGGGCTACATCGAGCAGCTCGATGCCTCGGCGCCCGGCGCCAAGATCTACTTCACGGCGCAGCCGCTGTTCTTCGATCTCACGACCGAATGGGCCGCGACGCTGCAGCAGATGGTGGCCAAGGAAATCCCGGTCGACGAAGGTCTCGACAAGCTCGCCGCCTCGATCGACGGTCAGCTCAAGGACGCCGGGCTGGGCTAGCGCCGCAAGCTCTCTGCTGCGGCTCCCCTTCTCCCCTTGCGGAGAGAAGGTGGGCGCGAGGGTTGCGCGTAAGCGGTCTCTGATGCCGACACGACCCGACATCATCGCGTGCGCCGCCTCACCCTTGACCCCTCTCCGCAAGCGGGAGAAGGGACAACCTCGCTCGCTGACGAACGGACCATGATCGGCGACATCAGCACGGGAGGACTCAGCGCATGACCACCATCGCCGATACACGCCCGGTGCGCCGCGGCTCCTCGCCCGCGTTCCGCAAGGCCCTGCCCTACATCCTCAGCCTGCCGGCGCTGCTCGTCTGCGTGCTGATCCTGATTCCCTTCGTGACGGCGGTTTATTACTCGCTGCTGCGCTACCGGCTCAACCTGCCCGTCCATGAAAGGCTTCATCTGGTTCGGCAACTACACGTCGTTCCTCACGCGACGCCGAATTCTGGAACACGGTCTGGGTCTCGCTGCTCTACACTGTGCTGACCGTCGTGGTGGAGCTGCTGCTCGGCCTCGGCATCGCGCTGCTGCTGCGTCCGCGCAGCCGGCTCAACAACTTCATCTCGATCATGCTGCTGCTGCCGCTGATGACGGCTCCGGCCATCGCGGCGCTGATGTGGAAGCTGATGACGAACCCGAATTTCGGGGTGCTGTCCTATCTGGTCAGCCTCGTCGGCATCCACGATTTCCGCTGGGCCTCCTCGCCCTCGACGGCGCTGTTCACCGTCGTGCTGGTCGACACCTGGGTCTACACGCCCTTCATCATGATCCTGCTGCTGGCGGGCCTGCGCTCGCTGCCGCCGCAGCCCTTCGAGGCCGCCGCCCTCGACGGCGTGCCGGCGAGCTTCGTGTTCTTCCGCATCACCCTGCCGATGCTGACGCCCTACATCATCACGGCCGTGCTGTTCCGGCTGCTCGATTCGATCCAGCAGTTCGACATCATCTACGCCTCGACCCAGGGCGGCCCGGGCAACAAGCTGCTGGTCTTCCAGGTCCAGGCCTATCTGCAGTTCTTCCAGAACACCAACGTCGGCAAATCGGCGGCGCTGCTGATGATCCTCTGGGCCATCACCTACGCGCTGTCGAACGTCTTCATCAAGAACTGGCTGAAGCTGCGCGAACGCGCCCGCGGCCACGCCTGAAGAGGGACGCTCATCATGGACCATTCCTCGCCGCTCTCCCGCATCCTCAAGAACATCGCGCTCGCTCTCGTCGTGATCTTCTTCATGTTCCCGATCGTCTGGATCTTCCTGATGTCGTTCCAGACGAACGAGACGATCCTGCGCATTCCGCCGAGCCTGTTCTTCTCGCCGACGCTGTCGAACTACCAGGCGCTGATCTCGGGCAAGCTCGTAGTCGGCTGCGGGCACGCTCGACATCCCGTTCATGCACAACCTGTGGAACAGCGTGCTCCTGTCCACCGTGTCGGTGGTCCTCGCCCTGATCCTCGGCGTGCCGGCCGCCTATGCCTTCGCCCGCTTCAAGTTCGTCGGCAAGGAGGACATCGCCTTCACGCTGCTGTCGTTTCGCTTCGCGCCGCCGCTGCTCGTGCTGCTGCCGCTGTCCCTCTACTTCCAGCAGATCCACCTCAACGACACCTATATCGGGCTGATCTGGGTCTATCAGCTGATCGCGCTGCCGCTCATCCTGTGGATCGTGCGCGGCTATTTCGAGGACATCAGCCCCGACATCGAGAGCGCCTACCGCGTCGCGGGCCACAACTGGTGGCAGACCCTGACCCGGATCGCCATTCCGCTCGCCGGGCCCGGCATCGCGGCGGCGGGACTCCTGTCCTTCATCTTCTGCTGGAACAACTTCGTCTTCGCCCTGGTGCTCGCCTCGGCCGACAAGCAGCCCGTCACGGTGGGGGCGCTCGCCTTCGTGACCGCGTCCGGCATCCAATACGGCCAGATCGCCGCCGCCATCGTGCTCAGCGTGACGCCCACGCTGCTCCTCGCCCTCTACGCGCAGCGCTACCTCGTCGAGGGCCTGTCGCTCGGCGCCGTGAAAGGCTGACCATGGCCCAGCTCGAACTCCGGAACGTCAGCAAGACCTTCAAGACCGGCAAGGCGGTGGACGGCCTGTCGCTGGCCGTCGACCCCGGCGAGATCGTCGCCGTGTTCGGCCCATCGGGCGGCGGCAAGACCGTGCTGCTGCGCATCATCTCCGGCATCGAGGAGCCGGAGGCCGGCAAGGTCTATATCGGCGGGCAGGACGCCACGACCGATGCGCCCGAGGCGCGCGGCATCGGCATCGCGTTCCAGAACTTCGCGCTGTTCCCGCATATGTCGGCCCACGACAACATCATGAGCGGTCTGACGGCGCTGGGCCAGACCAGGGAGCAGATGGAGCCGCGCGTCCAGGCCGTCGCCAAGATGCTGAAGATCGACCACGTCATGGGCCACCGGCCCGAAGGAGCTGTCGAACGGCCAGAAGCAGCGCACGGCGCTCGCGCGCGCCCTCGTCGCTCAGCCCAAGATCCTGCTGCTCGACGATCCGCTGCGCAACGTCGACGCCAAGCTGCGCTACGAGATGCGGCTCGAGCTGCCGAACCTGCTGCGCCGCTCCGGCTCGGCCGTGCTCTACGTCACCCAGGACTACAAGGAGGCCATGGCGCTGGCCGACCGCATCGTCGTCATGCTCAAGGGCCGGATCGTGCAGAGCGACCGGCCGGAAGTCGTCTACGATTCGCCCGCCAACGTCGATATCGCGCGCCTGTTCGGCGACCCGACCATCAACCTCGTCCCGGTGCAGCCCTCGCGCGATGGCGACCGGGCTGTCGGTGACGATCGCCAACACGCGGGTTTCGATCGGGCAGCGGCTTCGAGGAGGCGGTCGGCAAGAAGCTGCACGCTCGGGGTGCGGCCGGAGGACCTGACGCTCGAGGACGATGCGGTCCGAGGGCGCCATCCCGGTCGATCTCCTGGCGCTGACGCCGCTGAACGAGCGCTTCGTCGTGCTGATGAAGACGCTCGACGGCCAGGAAATCCTCGCGTCGGCCGGCGAACCGCCCCTCGAGGGCCGGCACGCCGGCCGCGCCTACATGCGCTTCAACCCGGAAACCGTGCTGCTCTTCGACGGCGCGAGCGGCGATCGCGTCGAGCGCGATCCTGGTACCGCACCGCGCGGGAGCCGGTGGCCCTCGCGTCGGCGAGGGTCGGATGAGCATCGCCGGCCCGACGCGCTTCCCTCCCCTCGCGGGGAAGGTGGATCGGCGAAGCCGAGACGGGTGGGGGGTCTGCGCCGAACGTGCCTCTCGTTCGCCGCTGCGCGGCGCCTTCATCCCCGCTCGCGGGCTCTGCAAGGGGAGGAGAGGAGGTCGCTGTCCGCCCGCTTCCGTTACCGACGCAGAGGCCTGAACCATGGCGGCGACCGCACTCGCGTTGAAGGACGTCAACAAGCTCTACGAGCGGAAGGGCAAGTCGCCCGTCCACGCCGTGAAGACGCTGAACATGGACGTGCAGCAGGGCGAGATCGTCGCGCTGCTCGGCTCGTCGGGCTGCGGCAAGACCTCGACCCTGCGGATGATCGCCGGTTTCGAGGAGGCTTCGTCGGGCACGATGACGCTCGCCGGCCGGGTGATCAACAATCTGCCGCCGGCCGGGCGCAACGTCGCCATGGCGTTCGAGGGCTATTCGCTCTACCCGCCGCTGACCGTGCGCGAGAACATCGCCTTCGCGCTGAAGAGCTCGCGCGTTTCGCGCGAGGAGACCGACAAGCGCGTGGCGGAGGTGGCGGCGCTGGTCGAGATCGAGTCGATCCTCGACCGTTATCCCTCCTCGATCTCCGGCGGCCAGCAGCAGCGCGCCTCGCTGGCCCGCGCGCTGGTGCGCCGCGCCGACCTCTACCTGCTCGACGAGCCGATGGGCCAGCTCGAGCCGCAGCTCCGCTCGGTGCTGCGCGGCCGCATCAAGAACCTGCTCAACGAGAACAGCATGACGGCGATCTTCGTCACCCACGACCAGACCGAGGCCAATGCGCTGGCCGACCGCATCGCCGTGATGGAAGGCGGCGTGCTGCAGCAGTTCGCCAGCGAGAAGGACCTGAAGGCCGAGCCCGCCAATCTGTTCGTGGCGACCTTCATCGGCGAGCCGCCGATGAACGTCTTCGAGGCCCACGCGGTGTCGCGCGGGCCGGTGACGGCGCTCGAAGTCCAGGGCGGTCCGTCGCTCGATTTCGGCGGCAGGGGCCTGTCGGACGCGTCGAAGGCGGCGCTCGGCGGCCGCTCCAAGGTGATCGTCGGCATCCGGCCGCACAAGGTGAAGCTCGGGCACCGGCCCATTCTCGGCCAAGGTCGCGTCGAACCAGTGGCTCGGCGACCAGAGCCATGTCGCGGCCGAGGTGGCCGGCAAGCTGCTCGTCGGCGTCTCGGCGACGCGCGTCCGCGAGAAGCTCGGCGACACGCTCGCCTACGACTTCGCGCCGAAGGACATCCACGTCTTCGATCCCGAAAGCGGCCGGGCGCTCGTGCATGGGCTGAGCGCAGCATGACGGAACTTCGGCATCCAGCGTCGAGAGCCGTTCTCCGCGCCCTCCCTCCCCTCGCAGGGGAGGGTACCGCCGAAGGGCGGGGGTGGGGTGGGTCAATGCCGGCCTGTGGGCTCGAGATTAAGTGATCGCCGGCTCTTCGCCTCGCTGTTGAGCCTCACCCGCGTCCCACCCCACCCGTCACCCTTCGGGGCACCCTCCCTGCGAGGGGAGGGAGGGCGCTCCGAAACGGATCTCGTAAGCAGTCACATGCCAGGCGCAGTAGAAGGATTGCGGGGTCCGCGATGAAGCGTGACATCCTGATCGGCATCGACGCCGGGACGTCGGTCATCAAGTCGATCGCCTTCACGCTCGACGGGCGGCAGCTCGACGGCTTCTCCCTGCCCAACATCTGGTACGACCGTCGACGAGGTCGGCGCCGAGCAGGACATGGCGCGCACCTGGAACGATACCGCCGCCACGCTGCGCGGTCTCGCCACCCTCATTCCGGACCTCGACAAGCGGACCGCCGCCATCGCGGTCACCGGCCAGGGCGACGGCACCTGGCTGATCGACGAGGCCGGCCACCCGACCGCGCCCGCCATGCTGTGGCTCGATGCCCGCGCGGCCGAGATCGTCGACGGCATCCGCGGCTCGCCCCAGGGCCGCGCCATCTTCGAGCGCACGGGCGCCGGCGTGAACGTCTGCCAGCAGGGCTCGCAGCTGCTCTGGCTGAAGAAGCACCATCCCGAGGTGCTGGCCCGATCAGCGACGGCGCTGCATTGCAAGGACTGGCTCTACTTCAACCTGACCGGGCGATCGGGCCGGGGACCCTCCGAGAGCATCTTCACCTTCGGCAACATCGCGACGCGGCAGAAGGATGCCGAGGTGATCGTCCGCCTCGGGCTCGAGAGCGAGGCGCGGCTGCTGCCGCCGATCGTCGACGGCGTCCGCCAGCTCGGCCGACTGAGCGAGGCGGCCGCGCAGGAGATCGGCTTCGAGGCGGGCCTGCCGGTCGTGCTCGGCTATGTCGACGTGGTCTGCACGGCGCTCGGCGCCGGCCTGTTCGACCGGGAGACCGCGACGGGCTGCACCATCATCGGCTCGACCGGCATGCACATGCGCTACGCGCGCGTCGGCTTCGGACGTGACGTTCAACGACGATTGCACCGGCTACACCATGGCGTTCCCGGTCGGGAACGGCTACGCCCAGCTGCAATCCAACATGGCCTCCACCATCAACATCGACTGGCTGCTCGATCTCGCGCGCGGCGTGCTCAACGACTTCAACGTCGCGATCTCGCGCAAGGACCTGCTCGCCGGCGTCGATGCGCGCGTGCTCGGGGCCGAGCCCGCGCAGCCTGCTCTTCCATCCCTACATCTCCGAAGCCGGCGAACGCGGACCCTTCGTCGATCCCACGGCCCGGGCGCAGTTCTTCGGCCTGTCGACCCGCCACGCCTACAGCGACATGATGCGGGCCGTCTTCGAAGGTTTGGCCTTTGCGGCGCGCGATTGCTACGAGGCCATGGGCCCGATTCCCGAAGGAGATCCGCGTCACCGGCGGGGCGGCGCGATCCAAGGCCATCCGCACCATCCTGGGCAGCGCGCTCGACGCCGATATCCGCACCAGCAAGCGCGAGGAGGCGGGTGCGGCCGGCGCCGCCATGATGGCCGCCGTGGCGCTCGGCCTCTATCCGGACATGGAGCGCTGCACCGATCAATGGGTCGCGCCGCTGCTCGAACCCAAGCTCGCGCCCGACGCGTCGCTCGTGCGCACCTACGACCGTCTGTTTCCCGCCTATGTGGCGGCGCGCAAGGCGAGCGCGCCGATCTGGCATGCCATGCGGTCCGCCCGCGCTGGAGCATCGACATGACGACGTCCATCGCCATCGTCGGCGATCGCTTCATGCTGCCGCGCATCTTCGAGGAGAAGATCGTGGCGGCCTGCGGCCCGGGCCTCGACGATCCGCACGCTGGAACAGCCCTGGCCGGACGTTCCGATGGAGCACGGCTACGCTTCGAAGGGGATGGAGGGGCTCAAGGAATATCTCGGCGACCCGGACGAGATCGTCGACTTCATCGGCGACGCCGAGGTCTTCGTGACCCATCTCGCGCCGATCTCGGGCGGCATGCTGGAGCGGCTGCCCAAGCTGAAGCTCGTCGCCGTCTCGCGCGGCGGCCCGGTCAACATCGACATGAAGGCCGCCCGCGCGCGCGGCGTGCAGGTGGTGAACACGCCGGGCCGCAATGCGAGCGCGGTGGCCGAATTCACGCTGGGCGGCATCCTGGCCGAGACGCGGCTGATCCGCTCCGGCGCACGAATCTCTGCGGCAGAGGCGAGTGGCGCGGCGAACTCTACCGCGCCGACGTCACGGGCAAGGAACTGTCGGAGATGACGGTCGGCGTCATCGGCTACGGCGCCATCGGGACGCGTGTCGTGCGCCTGCTGCGCGCCTTCGGCTGCCACGTCCTGGTGCATGACCCCTACGTTCAGCTGACCGCCGCCGACCGCGCCGACGGCGTCGAGCACGTCAGCTTCGAGGATGTGCTCTCGCGGTCCGATCTCGTCACGCTGCATGCGCGGGTCACGCCCGAGACGACCGGCTTCTTCGACAAGGAGGCCTTCGCCCGGCATGAGGCCGGGCACGATCTTCGTCAACACCGCCCGCGGGCCGATGGTCGATTACGACGCGCTCTACGACGCGCTCGCGTCGGGCCACCTCGCCGGCGCCATGCTCGACACCTTCGCGGTCGAGCCCGTCCCGGAGGACTGGCCGCTGCTGAAACTGCCCAACGTCACCCTCACGCCCCACATCGCCGGAGCCTCCGTGCGCGACCGTGACCTATGCGGCCGAGCAGGCTGCCGAGGAGGTGCGGCGCTACATCAAGGGCGAGCCGCTGGTGAACCTGTGTTGAGACGCCGACGGGAAGGCGGACCGGCGAGCGGGCGGGGAGCTCCCTTCTCCCCTTGCGGGAGAAGGTGGATCGCGCCATCGGCGCGAGACGGATGAGGGGTCGCGGTCTCCTATTGTGCGACCCCTCATCCGGCGCTTCGCGCCACCTTCTCCCGCAAGGGGAGAAGGGATCCCTCGTCCGGGCGTGGTCGATCAAGGACGAGAGCCATGACGGACTACGGCACGGTCGACATCGCGATCATCGGCGGCGGCGTGAACGGGGCAGGGATCGCGCGCGATGCGGCTGGGCGCGGGCTCAAGGTGCTGCTCTGCGAGAAGGGCGACCTGGCGGAGGGCACGAGCTCGAAATCGGGCAAGCTCGTCCACGGCGGGCTGCGTTATCTCGAATATTACGAGTTCCGCCTGGTGCGCGAGGCGTTGATCGAGCGCGAGGTGCTGCTGCGCGCCGCGCCCCACATCATCTGGCCGATGCGCTTCGTGCTGCCGCACTCGCCCGAGCAGCGGCCCGCCTGGATGGTTCGGGCGGGCCTCTTCCTTTACGATCACCTCGGCGGCCGCAAACTGCTCCCGCCGTCCCGCAAGCTCGACCTGCGCACCGCACCCGAAGGCAAGGCGATCAAGCCGGAGTACAAGACCGCCTTCGAATATTCGGATTGCTGGGTCGACGATGCGCGCCTTGTGGTGCTGAACGCCCTCGATGCCAAGAACCGTGGCGCCATCGTTCTGACCCGCACCGCCGCGACGTCGGCCCGCCGCACCGACGCGCTTTGGACGATGGAGATGACGGGTCAGGACGGCACAAAGAGCACGGTGCGCGCCAAGGCCTTGGTCAATTCAGCCGGCCCATGGGTCGAGGACGTGATCGGCCGCGTCGCGGGACGCAACTCGAAGTACAAGGTGCGGCTCGTCAAGGGCAGCCACATCGTGACGCCGAAATTCTGGGACGGACCGCAGGCCTATCTGCTGCAGAACGACGACAAGCGCGTGATCTTCGTCAATCCCTACGAGGGCGACAAGGCGCTGATCGGCACCACCGACATCCCCTACGCGGGCAAGCCCGAGGACGTCGCGATCGAGCAGAAGGAGATCGACTACCTGCTGCGGGTGATCAATCGCTATGCCGCGAAACCGTTGAAGCAGAGCGATATTCTCTACAGCTTCTCGGGCGTGCGGCCGCTCTACGACGACGATTCCGAGAAAAACCCGTCGGCGGTCACCCGCGACTACGTCTTCGAGGTGGACGACGCCGGCGGCCAGCCGCCGCTGCTCTCGGTGTTCGGCGGCAAGATCACCACCTTCCGCAAGCTGGCCGAACACGCGCTCGACAAGATCCAGTCCACTTTCCCGACCGCCGGCAAGGCGTGGACCGCCACGGTGCCGCTGCCCGGCGGCGACATTCCCGGCGCTGATTTCGGTGCCTTTCTGGCCAAGGTGCGCGAGCGACTATCCATGGTTACCGCCGGACCTCGCCGAGCACTACGCCCACCTCTATGGAACCCGCGTCCGCGATCTCCTGGAAGGAGCCCATAGCTTGGCCGACCTCGGCCAGCATTTCGGCGGCTTGCTGTATCAGCGCGAGGCCGACTTCCTCCGCCGCACCGAATGGGCTCTCACGGGCGAGGACATTTTGCGCCGCCGCACCAAGCACGGCTTGCATATGACCGAACCCGAGCGGACAGCGTTCGATGGCTGGATGGAGGCGGCGTGATGAGCGACCGACGGATCCCGGACGACTACCAAGCCCTGCTCGACCTCGCGGCGCGGGTCGGCAGCAACCCGGCCCTCGTGCAGGGGCCGGGCGGCAACGTTTCGGTCAAGGACGGCGACGTGATGTGGATCAAGGCGTCCGGCACGTGGCTGGCGCACGCCTTGACCAGGGACATCATGGTGCCGGTTGCCCTGCCACCCTTGCTGGCCGGTCTCGAGCGCGGCGATCCGGCCTGCGACGCCTGCGTGGATTACGTCCGCACCGATCTCAACCCGAGCGGACTGCGGCCGTCGATCGAGACCTCCGTCCATGCCGTGATGCCGCAGCGGATCGTTGTTCACGTCCACTGCATCGAGACGATCGCCTGGGCGGCGCAGGCCGCAGCCGAGGCCGCGCTCGCGCCACTGCTGCGCGATTTGCCCTGGGGATTCGTGCCCTACATCAAGCCGGGACTGTCGCTGTCACAAGCGATGATGCCCGTCGTGGATCGGGGCGCCCGCGTCGTGATCCTCGGCAATCACGGCCTCGTGGTTGCGGCTGACACCGTGGTCGAAACGGAGACGCTGCTCGAAGACGTGGTGAACCGGCTGAAGCGGCCGGTCCGCGCCGCGCCGCCAGCCCAGGTCGCGCATCTCGAGCGGCTGGTGCGCGGCACTGCCTACACCGTCCCTGTGGAACCGGAACTGCACGGCGCCGGCACGGATCCGCAGAACGTGGCCGCCGCGACGCGCGGTTCCCTCTATCCCGACCACGTCATCTTCCTCGGGCCTGGCGCGGTGGCGTTGCAGGATGGTGAGACCCTGGACGAAGCCGTTGGCACGCGCGGCGCGGCCCAGCCTGCCGCTGATCCTGGTACCAGGCGCCGGCGTCGTGCTGCACGAGAGCGCGACCGCAGCCACTCGGGCGCTGGCGCGCTGTCTCTCCGACGTGACCGCCCGCCTCGGCGACGAGCCACTCCACTACATCGGCGCCGCCGACGAGGCAGCGCTGCTCGATTGGGACGCCGAGAAATACCGGCAGTCGCTCGACCGGGCCGCGGCTGGAAACGGGCTGTCGCGCTGGGCGTGCGCTTCCTCTCCCTTGCGGGAAAGGGGGAGGTGTGTTGTTCGCGCGAACTGGTCCATGGATGCGAACTTTCGATGAGAGCCAGCGATCTCGTCCTCGGCATCGACGTCGGCACATCGGGGGTACGCGTCGCTGCGATTGACCGCGACGGCCGCGGTGGGCTTTCGGCTGCCGCCGATGGCCGCGCCGGAGCGCGTCGAGCGGCCACATCCGGCAGGATCCGGAGATTTGGTGGCGCGCGGTCGTGCGAGGCGCTGGACGGGCTTGGCCGAGAGTCTCGATCTCGGCCGGGTGCGGGCAGTCGCGGTCGACGGCACCTCGGGTACGGTTGCTGGCGCTCGATGCAGAGGGCCAGCCCTGTGGTCCGGCGAGCCTCTACAACGACATCTGCGACACGGACACCGCGGAGCGCGTCGCCGCGCATGCACCGCCCGAGAGCGCCGCGCGCGGCGCCAGTTCCGCCCTCGGCCGGGCCCTCGACCTGCATCGAGCGCCATCCGGAAGCGGTTCGCTTCGTTCACCAGGCGGACTGGATCGCCGGGCGCTTTCTCGGCCGCTGCGAAACCACCGACGAGAACAACGCCCTGAAGACCGGATACGACCCTGTCAGCCGCCAATGGCCGGCCTGGATCGACGCCGCCGGGCTCGATCGCGCCGCCTTGCCCCACGTGGTTCCGGCCGGCACGATCATCGGGCTGCTCGATGCCTCATTTGGCGCGGGCCTCACGCCCGGGACCCAAATCGTCGCCGGCACGACGGACGGCTGCGCGGCCTTCCTCGCGACCGGGGCCGACAAGCCCGGCGATGGCGTCACGTCGCTCGGCACCACGCTGGTGCTGAAACTGCTTTGCGACAGGCCGATCTTCGCGCCGCGATACGGCATCTACAGCCACCGCATCGGCGACGATTGGCTGGCCGGCGGAGCATCAAACAGCGGCGGCGCGGCGCTGCTGCAAATTCTTCACCGCCGAGCGCATGGCCGAGCTCGAATCGGCACTGCGTCCGCAGGAGCCGACTGGGCTCGATTATCTACCCGCTGCCCGCGCCCGGCGAGCGCTTCCCCATCAACGACCCGCACTTGCGCCGCGCGTCGAACCGCGGCCGGCGGACGAGGCGCGCTTTCTGCAGGCATTGTTCGAAGGGATCGCCGGGATCGAGAAGCTCGGCTACGATCGCCTCGCCGAACTCGGCGGCCCGCCGCTGCGCTCGGTCCGCAGTGTCGGCGGTGGCGCCCGCAATATCGCCTGGACCGCCATCCGCGGCCGGGCCTTGGCGTTCCGCTGCTGTCGCCTCTCCATGCCGATGCCGCGTGCGGTGCGGCTCGGCTCGCCTGGCGAGGACTTGGGCGTGGCTGAGCCCCGCCCGATCGCCGGCCTGCGCCAGGTCGCGGCCGAGTTTGCGCGGTGCTCGTCGACCAGTTCGGCGTGATGCACGACGGCCGACAACCTTATGCGGGCGCCGTCGAGGCGCTGCAGCATCTGACCCGCGAAGGCAAAGCGCGTCATCGTGCTCACCAATTCGGGCAAGCGCTCGGGGCCAAACGCCGAGCGTATTCGTTCAATCGGCTTTCCTGCCGACAGCTTTTCGGGCCTGGTCAGTTCGGGCGAGGTGGCCTGGACCGGCATCCGGTCCGGTGCCTTCGGGACGCCGTTTCAACCTGGCGCCCGAGCGGGCCTGATCGGCAAGGCCGATGACGATTACGGCGCTGAGCGACCTCGGTCTTCACCTCGTGGCCGATCTCGCGACTGGTCGATATCCTGCTCATCATGGGCAGCGACTGTCCGCGCACGAGGCTCGACAACTATCGCGTCCAACTCGCGCCGCCGGCCAGGCGTGGCGTGCCGGCCCTCTGCTGCAATCCCGATCTCACCATGCTGACGAGCCATGGCCTGCAGCCCTCGGCCGGTGCGATCGCCAAGGTCTACGCCGAACTCGGCGGGCCGGTGACCTTCGTCGGCAAGCCGCATGCCGCGATCTACGAAAGCCGCCCGGCTCGCCGGCGTCGAAGGCCACCAGATCCTCGCCATCGGTGACAGCCTCGATCACGACATCCAGGCGGGTGCTGCGGCCGGCTTTCGCACGGCGCTGGTGCGGACCGGCGTGCTCGCTCACCTGAGCGACGCCGAGTTCCAGGCGGAACTGGACGCCAAGCGTCACAAACCGGACTACATCTTACCGCGTCTCGTCTGGTAGGTAGGGGGTAGCCGCGACTCCGCGCGACGCCTCGTCCTGAAACGGTCACCGTCCCGTGGTTGAACTGCTGCTTCTGGCCTGCGCGGCTTTCTGGCGGGTGGCGATGAACGCACTGGCCGGCGGCGGCTCGTTCGTGACCCTGCCGGCGCTGATCGCCGCGGGAGTGCCGTCCGTGATGGCCAACGCGTCGAGCACCGTCGCGCTCTATCCCGGCGGCCTCGCCAGTGCCTGGGCCTATCCGGGCCGGTACTCCGCGGGTTTGCGGGGTGCCGTTGCCGGTGCTCGTCGCCGCCACGCTGGCCGGCGGTTTCTGCGGCAGCCTCGCCCTGCTGCTGACCCCATCGTCGACGTTCGATCTGCTGGTCCGTGGCTGTTGCTTGTGCGCCTGTCCTGGCGCTGGCGTTCGGCGCCGGGCTCGGCGAGGCGTTGCGCGCGTCGCGCGGCCAACTCGGCCGCCGTCCTGGTCCTGCAGTTCGTGCTCGGCTGCTACGGCGGCTATTTCGGCGGGGCTGTCGGCATCATGATGATGGCCGATGTGGTGCCTGCTCGACCGGCCGACCTCAAGGCCCTGAACCCGCCGCGGACGCTACTGGTCAGCGCGGCCAACACCATGGCGGTGCTGACCTTCACGCTCGGCCCACGCCGTCTCGTGGCCGCAAACGCTGGTCGTGCTTGCTCGGCGGCGTTCGTGGGCGGCTTACATCGGCGCGCTGCTCGGCCGACGGCTTCCGCCGCACGATCGTGCGGGCGGCACCATCGCGCTGATGGCCGCGATGACGATCGCGTTGCTTCATTCGGCCGCGGGCCGCCGAGAAATCGACCGGGCCGATGCGCCAGGTCGCCGGCGCGTCAGGAGGCGAGCGCGGTCGGCATCGTGGTTGCCGGCGCACGGATCTCGAGGTCGACCTCGAGCGTGGACAGCGTGTCGGTCTTGTCCATCTTGACCCGCACCTTGTCGCTGTCGATCGCGACATGCTTGGCGATGACCTTGAGGATCTCCTCGCGCAGGATCGCGACGAGATCGGAGCGGCCGACCAGCGCACGCTCGTGCGCGAGCAGGATCTGCAGCCGTTCGCGCGCCTGCGGCGCCGAGACGGCTTCGGGTTGGTGAAGAAGCGGAACAGCTTCACGCCGCCCTCCGACCGAACAGCATGCCGAACAGGTTCTTCTTCTCGCGGACCGGCAGCGGGTGACCTCGAGCTTTTCGCCGCGCAGGCGGCGGGCGGCTTCCATATAGGCCTTGGCGGGCACGCTGGTCGGGCTGTTGATCGTCACCGGCGCGCCGACGTTCGAGGCCTTCAGCACGTCCTGGCTCTCCGGGATGATGCCGAGCAGCGGGATCGAAAGGATCTCGAGCACGTCCTCGGTCTTCAGCATGTCGCCGCGCTGCGCCCGGACCGGGTCGTAGCGGGTGAGCAGGAGATGCTTCTCGATCGTCTCGCCGCTTCTCGGCCTTCACGGTCTTGCGAATCGAGCAGGCCGATGATGCGATCGCGAATCGCGCACCGAGGAGACTTCCGGGTTGGTGACGACCACCGCGAGGTCGGCGTGGCGCATGGCCAGGGTCGCGCCGCGCTCGATGCCGGCAGGGCTGTCGCAGATCACCCAGTCGAAGCGCTCGCGCAATTCGGCGATGACCTTGGCGACGCCTTCCTCGGTGAGCGCGTCCTTGTCGCGCGTCTGCGAGGCGGGCAGCAGGTAGAGGCTCTCGACCCGCTTGTCGCGGATCAGCGCCTGGTTGAGGTTGGCCTGGCCCTGGATGACGTTGACGATGTCGTAGACGACCCGCCGCTCGGCGCCCATGATGAGATCGAGGTTGCGCAGCCCGACGTCGAAGTCGACCACGACGACGCTCTGCCCGTCCTGGGCCAGCGCCGCGCCCAGGGCCGCGGTCGACGTCGTCTTGCCGACGCCTCCTTTGCCCGACGTGACCACCAAAACCTTCCCCATCTCGGTTCTCCTTGCGTTCGGTTGCATCACGTCAGCGCCTCGACCATCAGCACGTCGTCCTTCGTCCAGGCCTGCACGGGGCGTCCGCGCAGGCCGGCATCGATTTCGTCGGCGGTCTTGTAGAGCCCGTCGACGGCCAGCAGCTCGGCATCGAGGTTCTGGCAGAAGATGCGGCCGGCCTTGTTGCCCCAGCCGGCCAGCGCGCGGCCCCGAGCGCGCCGTAGATGTGGATCGAGCCGCCGGCGACGATCTCGGCGCCCGACGCGACGGAGCCGAGCACCGTGACGTCGCCGTCCGGGCAATAGATCGACTGGCCCGAACGGATCGGCCGTTCGATCACCATGGAGGGCGGCGAGGCGCGGCGGCGGTGGTGCTTGCGGCCGCTCATTCGCCGCGTCCGCGGAAGGCAGTTCGATCGGTGTCGACGGGCGGCCGTCGGTGACGATGGGCGGCAGGCCGCGCGCATCGGCCCCGAGCGTCCCGGTGTCGGTGCCTTCGAGCGCCATGACCCTGATCTTGCGGGCCTGCAACTCGTTGACGATGCCCATCAGGTCCGGCCGCTTCTGCGGCAGCGCCGAGACGTCGACCACGACCGGCTTGTTGACGAAATAGGCCGGCGAACGCGCCAGCAGCGCGTCGAGGTCGCTCAGCCACTGCTCCAGCGGCGGCTCCGGCGCCAGCACCAGCGCCATGAGCGAGCGGCCACGGAAACGGACGGCGGATGCGGAGGCGACGGAATCAGGCACGGGCTTAACGATCCTTTAATGGCCTGATTTGGAGGCAAGACATTTAAGGATTGGTTAAGCGCGTTAACCTTTTCAGAACCCTGTTGCACCATCCCTGAAGCTAGGCGGCCAAACGCACAATGCGCTCAATCGCGGGCCGATCGCGGCGTGTGTCGCCCCCACGCCATGGTCAGCCTGAACACAGAGCCAAAATGCGACCGAGCCGCACAATCTCTCAAGCCGTAGTGCTGTGTCAGCCGTTATCGCGACCTCTTCGCGAAGGACGCGCTCGACCCGATCGCGGGGCACGCCACAGACCTTTTCGACCCTGCCGGCGCTCAAATCACGCGGCGCCATAAATTCTCCCGACAGAACGTCGCCAGGGTGAAGCGGTGGAAGCTGGTGGTCCGGTGCTGGATCCTTGAAGCTTAGAATCACGCTAGCCCGCTCACCTGCTTGCACCATACCGTGGCACAAACCATCAGCGGCAGTGTCACTGGCGGGCCCGTGCGGCCTCGGCTTCCTTGAATGGCCGCATCTGCGCGGCGAGCGCCCTGGCGAAAGCCGGCCGGTCTTCACAGCGCTTCTTATAGGCGGCGAGCTTGGGTCTTTTCGTCACGAGGTCGGTGTCGTCCAGGATGCGCAGGACTGTCGTCATCAACAGGTCGGCCGCCGTGAAGCGGTCCTCGAGGTGGTCGCAGCCCGTGAGCCGGCCTTCGAGCACGTCCAACCGCTGCGCGACCGCCGCCACATAGGCGGGCCGGGCGTTCTCCGTCCAAGCCTCGCCCTTGTAGAAGAACAGTGTCGCCAGGGCCATGATGGGCGGCTCGACGGTGTTCAGTGCGGCAAACATCCAGGTGATCGTTCGCCAGCGGCCGTCGGGGTCGCGCGGCATCAGCGCCTCGCTCTCCTCGGCGATTCGTTGGACGATGGCACCCGACTCGAACATCTTGCAGCCGTCGATCTCGGCTCCAGGCACCTGCCCGAAGGGCTGCAGCGCCCTGTAGTCGGGCGAATTCTGGTCAACCTGCCCGAGGAGCCATTCCTCGTACGTGCGGCCAGCCTCTTCGAGCGCCCAGCGGACCCGGAGGTCTCGCACCTGACCTTGGGCAAACGGCGGCACCCAGCGAAATGCGGAAATGGTTATCATGCTAGGCCTCCTGCGCCGTTGTGGTCCGGCCGTCGGTGTCGTAGCGGTCGTGCCGCTTCACCCAGTCCATGAGCGTGCCGCTCTTCGTCTCGTTCCGGCCCTTTGGGACCATGTCGAGCCAGCCGTACACGCCGAGCTGCATCTCACCGCCGCGGCCGTAGGACGAATAGGTGTGATAAATCGTGCCTTCCGCGTCCTTGAAGAACACGCTCGCACCCGGCAGTTCGTCGATCTCCGGATCGGGCCGCTGCTCGAAATTATACACGACACCATTCTCGCGGGTGCCGGCCGGGAAGGACACCCGATAGTCGACGTTGAAATCGTTCTGGCCCGACGACACCCAGCGGAAGGTCCAGCCCATCCGCATCCGGTAGGCGTCGAGCTTCTCGATCGCCGCGCGCGACACGGCCACGAAGCTCACGTCATTGTGCTCGAAATGCCGGCGTGCGCCATCGACATGGTCGGAGAGCAGCGAGCATCCCGTACAGCCCTCCTGCCAGTCGGGACCGAACATGAAGTGGTAGACGATGAGTTGGCTTCGGCCGTCGAAGAGCTCGGCCAGGGTTACCGGGCCCTCGGCGCTCTGGAACACGTAGGTCTTCTCGAGCTTCACCCAGGGCAGCGCGCGAAGCTTCGCGGCGAGCCGGTCGCGCTCGCGGGTCAGGGCTTTCTCCTCCGCCAGCAGCCGGCGACGCGCGTCGATCCATTCGGCTTCGGACACGATCTCGTGTGTGGCCATGTCGACTTCCCTGACTTGGCGAGCACAAGGCTCAGCCTATCAAGGACGCCTGCTCACTGGCTTTTCCGACAAGGCGGCGCTTCTCGGGTCCCGAAGGCCCTATCCCGAACGCCTCAAGCTTGCGGCAGACTTTTGAGCCATCGCTCGATGCTGGGCAGGATCTTGCTCACCATCACCGCAACCCCCGCTGCATTGGGATGAAGGCCGTCGGAAAGCTGCATCGCCGGTTGCCCCACGACGCCGTCGAGAAAGAACGGATAAAGCGGGATCGCGTGTTGCTTCGCCAGATCGGGATAAATCGCATTGAAGGCCTTCCCGAAATCGGGGCCGAGCGTCGGGTTCGCGTAGATGCCGGCGAGAAACACCGGGATGTGGCGGCTCTGCAGCGCGGTGATCATGGCCGTCGAGGTTCTTGCGCGTCATGGGCCGGATCGACGCCGCGCAGCATGTCGTTGGCGCCGAGTTCCAGAATGACGCCATCGGTGCCGTCCGGCACCGACCAGTCGAGCCGCTCCAGCCCGTCCGCGGTCGTGTCGCCGGAGACGCCGGCATTGGCGACGTTGACGTCGAAGCCATCTTTGCGCAGCGCCCCTGCAGCACGTTCGGGAAGGCGCTCTCGACCGGCAGCATGTAGCCGGCCGTCAGGCTGTCGCCGAAAGCGACGATGTTGAGGGTCTTGGCGAAGACCGGCCCGCTGGAACGGCACCATGACGCAGCCGATGAACGAGAGCGCGCGCAGCCAAGCGGTGGCTCCGCGACTGCAATCGTCGCGACTCGCTGCCCATATGATGCGTCTTGGCGCGAGCTTCGGCTTTGCGGCCGTAAGCGAAGGAACAGGAAACCCATATGGCGGAGCCCGCGGTCGTTTTGAGGGACATCCATGTCAGTCTGGGGCGGGGCGCAGCGCGCGTCCACATCCTGAAGGGCATCGATCTCGCGATCGGCAAGGGCGAGGCGGTCGGCATCACCGGGCACTCCGGCTCGGGCAAATCGACGCTGCTGATGGTTCTGGCTGGTCTGGAGCGCGCCCAAAGCGGGTCGGTCGTGGTCGATGGGCAGCCGCTCGAGGCGCTCGGCGAGGACGCAGCTGGCGCGCTTCCGCGGCCAGCGCATCGGCATCGTTTTCCAGTCCTTTCATCTGATTCCCACGATGACGGCGCTCGAGAACGTCGCCATCCCGCTCGAACTCGGCGGCCGCGCCGACGCTTTCGAGATCGCACGTCGCGAACTCGAGGCGGTCGGGCTCGGCGACCGCCTCGGCCATTATCCAGCGCAGCTTTCGGGCGGCGAACAGCAGCGCGTGGCACTGGCCCGCGCCCTCGCGCCCGATCCCGCCATCCTCGTGGCCGACGAGCCGACCGGCAATCTCGACGACGACACCGGGCAGTCGATCGTCGATCTGATCTTCGCCACGCGCGCGGCGCGGCAGGCCACGCTGGTGCTGGTCACCCACGATGCAGACCTCGCAGCGCGCTGTGACCGAACGGTCCGGCTTGCGGTCCGGCGCGGTCGAGTCCGACCTGCGCAACGCGCCCTTCGCGCCGTTGGCGGCCGCGCAATGAGCGCTGCCCCGGTGCGCGCTGCCGTTCGCAACGATCCTTCGGCTCGCGGCGCGCGGCCTGCGTGGCGGGCTCAGCGGCTACGGCATTTTTCTGGCCTGCATCGCGCTCGGCGTTGCGGCGATCGCGGGCGTCGGCTCGGTCGCGGGTGGGCTGGCGGACGGCCTCGCCCGCGAGGGCCGGACCATCCTTGGGCGGCGACGCGGCTTTCTCGGTCATGAACGCGGCGCCGCCCGAGGGGCCGACCGCCTACCTGGCGGCGCAGGGCCGGGTGTCGCAGGTGGCGCACGCTGCGCGCCATGGCCCGGAACCCAGAACGGGCGACGCGGCGCTGGTCGACCTCAAGGCCGTCGATGCCGCCTATCCGCTTGCGGGCGCCGTGGAGCTCGAGCCACCGCAGCCGCTCGACGCCAGCGCTGGCGGAGCGCGACGGCCAGTTCGGCATCGTGGCGGACGCCGCCTTGCCGGCGCGGCTCGGCCTGAAGGTCGGCGACACCGTCGCTATCGGCACCGGCAGCTTCGTCCTGCGCGCAATTCTGGCGAGCGAGCCCGACAAGCTCGCGGGCGGCATCAGCCTCGGACCCGCGGGTGATGATGTCGCAAGCCGGACTGCAGCGGTCCGGGTCTGCTGCAGCCGGGTGCGCTCGTCCGCTGGACGACGCGGATTGCTTCTGCCGACCGCCTCTGGGGCGCCGATTTCCGACGCCGCGCTGGCACGCTTCGTCGATCGAGGCCAAGGCTGCCAACCCGACCGCCGGCTGGGACGTGCGCACGCGCAACGCCGTGTCGCCCGAGTTCGACCGCAACCTCGCGCGCTTTACCCAATTCCTGACCCTGGTCGGCCTGACGGCACTGATCGTCGGCGGCGTCGGGGTCGCCAATGCGGTGCAGGCGACGGTCGACCGCAAGCGGACCAGCCTCGCCATCCTGAAGGCGCTCGGCGCCGCCGGCGGGACAGTCTTCGCCATCAGCCTCGCCGAGGTGCTGGCCGTCGCGATGCTGGGCATCCTGGCGGGCCTGCTGGTCGGTGCCGCGTTGCCGTTCATCGTCGTCGGCGGCTTCGGCGCGCTGATCCCGTTTCCGATGGTCGCGACGATCGTTCCCGTCGGCGCTCGCGCTCGGCGCGCTGTACGGGGTGCTGACGGCGCTCGCCTTCTCGCTCGGCGCGCTCGGCCGCGCGCACGACATCCCGGTTTCGGCGCTGTTCCGCGACACGGTCGAGCCCGCGACGCGCCGGATGCGGCCGCGCTACGCCGTTGCGGTCCTCGCGGCAGCCTTGGCCCTCGCAGGGGTGACGGTGCTGTTCGCCACCGACCGCCGCATCGCGTTGATCTATGTCGGCCGCGACCGTCATCGCGTTCGTGCTGCTGCGCGGCGTCGCGCTCGGCCTCATGGCCGCTCGCACGTGCCGCACCGCGGCCCGCGGGCGGTCGAGCTGCGGCTCGCGCTCGCCAACGTGCACCGGCCTGGCGCGCTGACGCCTTCGGTCGTGCTCTCGCTCGGCCTCGGGCTTGCGCTGCTCGTCACGCTGACCCTCATCGACGTGAACATCCGCGGCCAGTTGCACCACACGGCCCCCGGCAAGACGCCGAGCTTCTTCTTCATCGACATCCCGAGCCGCACCGCCCCGGATTTCACGAGCTTCTTGAAGTCGCATGCGCCGGATGCCACGCTCGACCAGGTGCCGATGATGCGCGGCCGCGTGACGGCGCTGAAGGGCGAGCCGGTCGAGAAGGCCAAGGCCAGCGAAGACGCGGCCTGGGTGCTCGAGGGCGACCGCGGCATCACCTTCGCCGAAACGGTGCCGCAAGGCTCGACGCTCGTTTCCGGCGACTGGTGGCCCAAGGACTACGCCGGGCCGCCCCTGGTCTCCTTCGAGGACAAGCTTGCCAAGGGGCTCGGCCTGACGATCGGCGACACCGTGTCGGTCAACGTTCTCGGCCGCACCGTGACGGCGCGGATCGCCAACCTGCGGCAGGTGGATTGGGAGAGCTTCGGCATCAACTTCGTGATGGTGTTCTCGCCCAACACCTTCCGCGGCGCGCCCTACATGGTGCTCGCCACGGCCGCCTTTCCCGACGGCGAGCAACACCGCGCGGGAGCTGACGCTGCTCAAGGACGTGGCCGCGGCGTTCCCGACCATCACCGCCGTGCGGGTCAAGGATGCGCTCGACGCCATTGGCGATCTTGTGGCGCGCCTCGCGCTCGCCATCCGCGGCGCGTCCAGCGTCGCAATCGCGGCCTCGATTCTGGTGCTCGGCGGCGCGGTCGCGGCGGGGCGGCGCACGCGGGTCTACGAGGCTGTGGTGCTCAAGGTGCTCGGCGCCACGCGTCTGCGGCTGCTCGCCGCCTATGTGATCGAATACGGCGTGATCGGCCTCGCGACGGCCGTGTTCGGCGTTCTGGCGGGGACTGGCGCCGCCTGGTTCATCGTGCACGCGTGTCATGAAGTTCAGCTTCGCGTTCGCCTGGGGTCCGGCGCTCGCGGCGGTCGCTGGCTGCGCTCGTCCTCACGATCGTGCTCGGGCTGCATCGGAACCTGGCGCATCCTCGGGCAGAAGCCGGCCGGCGTCCTGCGGACGATGTAGTCCTAGCCTCGGAAGCCTGGGTGAGACGTAAGCGTCCCCCTAAGCCCAGGCCCGCATCTTGTAGTCGATCGAATACCGGTCCGGCTTCACCGCGATGGCCGCCATGCCGCCGAGCACCGAATCGTTGTGCACGATGATGGCGGTGGGAATCGACTGCGCCAGTCGCTGAACCGGCGCCTTCGCCTCGAAGGCCGCGCGGAACGCTACGGGGTCGAGCAGGTCGACGATGCGGGGAAGAATGCCGCCCGACAGCGTCACGCCGCCAGTCGACTTTGAAGGTGATGGCGATATCGCCGGCGAAGCGGCCGACCAGCCGCCAATAAAGCGCGATCGTGGTGGCCTCTTCGGAGAAGCGGTTGGCCAGGGCGTGTGCCGTGATTTCGGCGGCCTGAAGATTGCCCGGCTCCTTCCCGTCGGCGGCGAGGCGGGCGCGGTGCAGCCGTTCGAGCCCGGCCCCTGAGAGGACGCTTTCCGTGGTGATGCGGCCGTGAGCCCGTTCGAGATGCGGCCAGAGCTGCACCTCGTCGCCCTCCTCCGGAGCAAAGCCGATGTGGCAGGCTTCGCTGGCAAGCGCCACGAGCTTGCCCTCTGTCTCGATCAGACAACCAATGCCGAGGCCCGTGCCTGGGCCAAGGATCGCCCGCGGACCGAGCGGCTCGGCTTTCCGGCGCCGATCGGGTGAACCCACTCCGGCTCGAGTGCCGGCAGCGACAGGGCTTGCGCCTCGAAGTCGTTGAGGAGCAGGCCGGCGCTGAGGCCGAGCGCGGCGGCAATCTGCGGGCCGTCCATGACCCATGGGCGCGTTGGTGAGCTTCAGCACCTTGCCGTTTTCGACCGGCCCGGCGCCGCATGCGATGACCGAGTGCGGGCGTTCGCGACTGGTTGCCGTCGCCAGCGCGATCGCCGCGTCGAGGCCCGGAAAGTCGCCGGTGTGGTACGAGCCGAGCATGTGCAGCGGCGCATCCGGCTTATCCTTGATGGCAATCCGGCAATTGGTGCCGCCGACGTCGCAAACCGCGACTGGAAACGGAAATTCCACGCGCAACTCCCCCGCTTTGGTCGAAAAAGATCAAGCCGCTCGGACTGTCAACGCGAATTGCTCCTGGTGTTTCCTTCGGCTCGCCGTTTCTCGGCCCTGATCCAGCCGCAATGGAGCAGCGTATTCATACGACCGTTTGATTGGAGCACCTTCATGGGACAGATCCGAATCCTATCCCGCCAATCGAAGATGACTATGCTCGGCCAACTGGGCCTTTCGATTACCGCGACCGTAGCCGCCACTCTGATTGTCTCCGGAATTCAAAACGAGTTCGCGAGTCGCACGTCCGCTCCAGCAGGCCCCGAACTGACGAGCGGCGGCAAATTTGCGGCCCGGATCGAGGCGTTGCGCGTGGCTGCCGCCGATACCACGCCGGCGATCGTCCCGACGCCCCGGGTACCGCTGCTCGTGGCGGATGCTTCGCTTCGCAGCCTGCCGCTCATCATGATCGAGGACCCGACTGCCGCCCCCAAAACTCCCGAGCCGATCAAAACTGTCAGACGCGCCGCCCATGCGGAGCCACACCGCCGGGTCGCCGACCAGGGCGTGGACGTCCTGCCGCCACGTCGCAGTGACAGTGTGGAGGCCGAAGCGCCCGCCGCCGTCGAACAGGCCGACTCGCCCGGCCTCTGGAGCACGACGAAAGGCCTCTACAAGCAGGCGCTCTGGCTCGGCGGCGCGACGCTTGCGCACGTCAACCCGGTCAACCTGCTGCCTTAACCTGCACGGACGGGATTACCGAAACTTCATTCCGGCGCCGGCGTTGCCGGGCTTGTGCCGGTTTCGGCATCGGACCATATTCCCCGGTAAGCCCGCGAAACCAAATTGCGGGCTCGCGGCCACCTCTTCGGGCGCCGCGTTTTACCTGAGAGGGTTTCATGTCCGACTTTGACCGCAACGCGACGGCCTGGGGCCGCGCTGGCCGAGCCGGCGCTGCTGCCGAAATCGACCAAGGCCTGCGCAGCTACATGCTCGGCGTCTACAACAACATGGTGCTGGGCCTGGCGATCACCGGCTTGGTGGCGCTCGGCACGTGGAAGATGGCTGTCGATACGACCGGCAACGGTGTTGCGGTTCGTGGCCTGCACGTCGGGCTCACGGAATTCGGCGCGCTGCTCTACACAAGCCCGCTGCGCTGGGTGGTGATGCTCGCCCCGTTGGCCTTCATCTTCTTCTTCCAGTTCCGGGTCGATCGGATGACGGCTTCGGCGGCACGCGGCATGTTCCTGGCCTTCTCGGCCGTGATGGGCCTGTCGCTGTCGAGCATCCTGCTGGTCTATACCGGGGCGTCTGTGGCCCAGGCGTTCTTCGTAACGGCCGCGACCTTCGGCGGCCTGAGCCTCTACGGCTACACTACGCGGCGTAACCTCTCGGCGATCGGCTCTTTCCTGGTGATGGGTCTGATCGGCCTCGTGATCGCCAGCCTGGTGAACGTCTTCGTGCAGAGCACGGCGTTCCAGTTCGGCCTCTCGATCCTGTCGGTGCTGATCTTCTCGGGCCTGACCGCCTGGGACACGCAGGCGATCAAGGAGATGTACTACGAGGGCGACGGCCACGAGCTGACGGCCAAGAAGTCGGTCAACGGCGCGCTGATGCTCTACCTCGACTTCATCAACATCTTCCAGAGCCTGCTCTATCTGATGGGCAATCGGAACAACTAAAGGGCCGTTCGGTCCCCGAACAAAAACCCCGGAGCGATCCGGGGTTTTTTGCATTCGAGCACTGGTGCTGGCGCCGGTGAGATCATCGAGAGGAACTGAGATGAAGAGCCGAACCCTGCTGTTAGCCGCAACGCTCGGCGCTCTTCCGATCGGAGCGGAGGCGCAAACGCCGGCTCGCGTCAGAGGCACGCTGACGGCGGTCAGCGACACGCTCATCCACGTGATGCCGAACGGGGGAGGCGATGATTCCATCGCCTTGCCGGCCGGGGCAAAGATCACGTCCGTTGTTCCCGCCAAGCTGACGGATATCAAGGCCGGCAGCTTCGTCGGCACCGCGGCCAAGACGCAGGACGACGGCACCATGGTGGCGGTCGAAGTCCATATCTTTCCGGAAAGCATGCGCGGCTCCGGCGAGGGCCATCGTGCATTCGACCTCGGACCCAAGAGCACCATGACCAACGGGACCATCGGCAACGAGGTGGTCGGCAGCACGGGGCAGACGCTGACGGTGCGCTACAAGGGCGGCGAGAAGAGCGTCTTGGTGCCGCCGGAGACGCCGATCGTGACGTTCGAGGCCGCCGACCGCTCGGCCCTGGCGCCGGGCGCGCATGTCATCGTCTTCGCGCAGAAGAAGGACGACGGCAGCCTGAGCGCCGCCAACGTGCTGGTCGGAAAGGACGGTCTCGTGCCGCCCATGTAGGTAGGGGACGTCTGAAAACATCTCGGCCTTCATGCTGAGCAGACCCGAGGGGCCGTGTCGAAGCACCTTCGACTCTCGGGTGCTACGCACCCGGCTCAGGATGAAGTGGCGCGAGAGCTCGAAGCGTTTCTCAGATCACGCTGAGCTTCGGCTTGGGTTCGAGCACGCGGAGCACGCGCGTGAGCTCGTGTCCGCGCTTCAGCACGAAGCCTGTTGCGTTGACGACCGCATAGGCGCCCTGCTTACGCGCCAGCGACGGATCCTTCTCGACCCGGAACAGGGGCACCTCCGATGCCCGCCGATAAATCGAGAGCACCGCCTTGTCCGGTGTGAAGTCGAGCGCGTAGTCCTTCCAGGTTCCATCCGCCACGCCGCGACCATAGACGCTCATGATCTCGCGGAGTTCCTGGCGATCGAAAGAAACGTCGGGTCGGATTGCGCTGCCGGCTGACCGGAAAGGGCATGACCGCGGCCGCCCGCTGCGTGTCGATCGATGCCGATTCGCCCTCTCTGTCGCTCATGCCTGTCCCTGCCGCTTCGGGTCCAATGTCGTCCAGCTTGGGCCGAGGTTCAAGATGACGCGCCCGCAGGTCTGGGGACACCTGTCCAAACCTTCATCTTCCGCCGCGAACCTGCCGGAAGCTGGACCGCATTGCGGCCACCATCAGCTTTCAGTCTTTCGGTACTGACTCGACCGGATCCAACGGCGTCGATATCGCCAGCCCCCCAGCCCCTCGGCGCTGTCGGGTCCGAATGTCCTTCCAAAGACCGAGCCAGCGAAAAGGCCGGCCCGAAGCCCCCCGCTTCGGCCGGCCTTTTTGTTTCGCGCCGAGGCTCGGGTTCTTGCAACCTTCAAATCCCGCCGCGATATCAGGCCGCACGCGCCACAATTTGCGAGGTGAACACAGTGCCGATGACCGCCGAAGCCGAAGCCGCCGTGGGCGAAACGCCTGGGACCCACGCGTTTCAGGCCGATGTGGCCCGCCTCCTGGACCTGATGGTCCACTCGATCTACTCCGAGCGCGACATCTTCATCCGCGAGCTTATCTCGAATGCGGCGGACGCCTGCGAGAAGCTCCGCTACGAGGCCATCGCCAAGCCGGAACTGGTGGCGGATGGGGCGCCGTTCCTCATCACGGTCAGCGTCGACAAGGACAAGAACCGTCTGACCGTGGCCGACAACGGCGTCGGCATGACGCGAGCAGGACCTCGTCGGCGCGCTCGGCACCATCGCGTCCTCCGGCACCAAGGCGTTTCTCGACAAGCTCGCCAGCGAGGGCGACAAAAAGGCCGAAGCCGAGAACCTGATCGGCCAGTTCGGCATCGGCTTCTACTCGGCCTTCATGGTGGCCGAGCGCGTCGAGGTGGAAACCCGCCGGGCCGGCACCGATCACGCCTTCGAATGGATTTCGGACGGCAAGGGCTCCTATCAGATCGAGCCGCCTCGACCTGTCGCTCGCCCCCGAACGCGGCACCCGGGTGAACCTGTTCCTGAAGGAGGATGCCAAGGAGTTCCTCGAGCCCTACCGCATCGAGGGCATCGTCAAGGAGCATTCCGGCGCTGTCGCGGTGCCGATCGCTTTCCTCGACAAGCCGGACGGCGAAACAAAGAACCTGACCGATGGCGCCGCGCTGTGGGCCAAGCCGAAGGCCGAGGTCACGCCCGAGCAATACACCGAATTCTACCGCGCGCTGGCGAGCCAGTTCGACGAGCCGGCGATGACCATCCATTGGCGCGCCGAGGGCCGCTACGAATACAATGCACTCGCGTTCGTGCCCGGTTCGCGGCCGTTCGATCTCTTCGATCCGGGCCGCAAAGGCCGAGCCAAGCTCTATGTCCGCCGCGTTCTGATCACCGACGACGCGGACCTGTTGCCAGGATGGCTGCGCTTCGTCCGCCTCGTCGTCGACACGGCCGACCTGCCGCTCAACGTTTCGCGCGAGATCGTCCAGCAGAGTCCCGTCTTCGCGGCGATCAAGAAGGGCGTTACCACCCGCATCATGGGTGATCTCACCAAGCTGGCCGAAAGCGACAAGGACGCGTTCGGCAAGATCTGGGAAAACTTCGGCTCGGTCATCAAGGAGGGGTTGTACGAGGATTACGAGCGGCGCGACGGGCTGTTCAAGCTCGCACGCTTCGCGACCTCGTCGCATCCGGACGGCGGGCGAACGCTGGCCGATTACGTCGCGAACCTCCGCCCCAACCAGACGTCGATCTTCTATATTCTCGGCGACGACCTGAAGCGGCTCGAGACGAGCCCGCAACTCGAGGGATTCAAGGCTCGCGGCATCGAAGTGCTGCTGCTGCCCGATCCGGTCGACGCCTTCTGGGTCGGCACCGCGGCGGGCTTCGAGGGCAAGCCGTTCAAATCGGTGACGCAGGGCGCAGCCGACATCAAGCTCGTGCCCTTCCCCGAAGGAAAGGAAGCGCCCGCGGCCGCCGACGTTTCGCCCAAGGTCGCCACGCTGCTCGCCTTCATGAAGCAGACCTTGAGCGACGCCGTGGAGGATGTCCGCGCCTCGGACCGGCTATCGGAAAGCCCGGCGTGCCTGATTGCGCCCGAACACGGTCCCGACCGTCGGCTCGAGCGCATCCTCAGTCAGCATGGGCGCCTGAACGAGGTGTCCAAGCCTGTTCTGGAGATTAACCCGAACCATGCGGTGGTCACTGCGCTCGCGGGCCGTCTCGCCGGCGAAGGTGAGCGCAGCGTCGTTGAGGATTCCGCCTGGCTGCTGCTCGATGAAGCGCGCATCCTCGATGGCGAGCAGCCGAAAGATGCGGCCGCCTTCGCGGCGCGCCTTCGCCGCGTGATGGAGCGGGCTGCAGCCTGACCATGAGCTCCGCAGACCTGGGGGGCGCCCAGGCTTGCGGCCGCCCGTGCACTTGGGCCGTTTCGCCACCTGATGTTTCGGCTCATTCGCCAGCGTCGCAATCCAGCAGGAGAACGCAATGACGATCCTGGTGGCCGGGAGCACGGGCACGATCGGCAAACTCGTCGTGCAGAACCTAGTGGGTGCCGGGGCTGCGGTGCGTGCTCTTGTGCGCGACCCATCGAAGCCCGCCGCGCTGCCCGCCGGTGTGCCGCTGGTGCAAGGCGACCTGCTCGACGTCGCCTCGATGCGCAAAGCGCTTCAAGGCATTGACACACTCTTTCTCCTGAACGCCGTCGTGGCCGACGAACTGACCCAGGCCCTGGCCACGCTCGACCTCGCGCGTGAACTTGGCCTCACGCGGTTCGTTTATTTTTCGGTGTTCAACGGCGTCCAGTTCGCCGAGGTGCCGCACTTCGCGAGCAAGTACACCGTCGAGCGCGCGATCGATCAGTTCGACATCCCGGCCACCGTGCTTCGCCCGGCCTACTTCATGCAAAACGATCTGGGTCTGAAGGACGCGATCCTGAGTGGGACCTATCCCATGCCGATCGGCAGCGTCGGCGTTGCCATGGCGGATGCCCGTGACATTGCCGAGGTCGCGGCCCACGAACTGCTGCGCCGGGACCAAGCGCCCGCTCCGCTGCCCCGCTGCGTCATCGAGGTGGTCGGCCCCGATACGCTGACGGGCGAGAGCATCGCGGCGATCTGGAGCGACGTGCTCCGCCGCGAGGTGCGGTATGGCGGCGACAATCTCGACGCCTTTGAACAACAGATGAGCCAACGGGCGCCCTCCTGGCAGGCGCGCGACATGAAGATCATGCTGCGTGCCTTCCATCGAAGCGGGATGGTCCCGCAGGCCGGCACCCGCGCCATTCTCGAAGGGCATTTGGGACACCCGCTGCGTTCCTACCGCGATTTCGCGCAGGACGCCGCGGCTCGTTGGCAGGCGAGCTGAGCCTCGCTTTCAGCGGTTTTCGGGCTTGATCCCGGGCAGGTCCCGACGCAGGCTGCGCGAAAGTGCAGCTCGTGCTGCAAATAATGCGGGGACGAAACGACCATGGAAAATTCCGCCGCCACAGGCAGGCTCGCGGGCTGGCTCGAACGGTTCGGCTCGGCGCTCGAGCGTGGCGATGCAGCAGCCGCGACCGCGCTGTTCACCGAAAACTGCTACTGGCGCGACCTTGTCGCCTTCAGCTGGAACCTCTGCACCGCAGAGGGACAGACTGCGGTCCGTGCCATGCTCGATGCCACGCTGGCCCAGGCCAAGCCATCGCAGTTCCGCGGTCGAGGGGCAGGCGAGCGAGAAGGACGGCGTCACCGAAGGCTGGTTCACCTTCGAAACCGGCGCATCCCGCGGCAAGGGGTTCGTGAGGCTGAAGGGCGACCGATGCTGGACGCTTCTCACCTCGATGGAAGAGCTGAAGGGGTTCGAGGAGAAGAAGGGGCGCCGCCGCGCCTTCGGCGCCGAACACGGCATTCATCGCGACCGCAAGACTTGGCTGGAACGCAAGCAGGAGGACGAGCGAACGCTCGGCGTCGACCGGCAGCCCTATGTGGTTGTGATCGGCGCGGGGCAGGGCGGTCTCGCCCTCGGTGCGCGGCTAAAGCGGCTCGGCGTGCCCACCATCCTGATCGAGAAGAACGAACTGGCCGGGCAACTCCTGGCGCAAGCGCTACAAGTCCCTCTGCCTGCACGACCCGGTCTGGTACGACCACATGCCGTATCTGCCGTTCCCCGACGATTGGCCGGTCTATTCGCCCAAGGACAAGATCGCCGACTGGCTGGAAATGTACGCCAAGGTGATGGAGCTCAACATCTGGACCTCCACCGACCTGCGACAGGGCCAGCTATGACGAAGCCGAGGGAACCTGGACCGTCGAGGTGACGCGAAACGGCAAGCCGGTCACGCTGCGCCCCAAGCACCTTGTCTTCGCCACCGGCATGTCGGGCATTCCGAACCAGCCGAGCTTTCCCGGCATGGAGCGCTTCAAGGGCGAGCAGCACCATTCGAGTCAGCACAGCAGCAGCGAGGCCTACCGGGGCAAGAGGTGCGTCGTGATCGGCTCGAACAATTCGGCGCACGATATCTGCGCCGACCTGTGGGAGAACGGCGCCGACGTCACCATGGTGCAGCGGACGTCGACCCACATCTCGACCTCCGACTCGCTGTTTAGGTTCGGCACCAGCCAGCTTTATTCGGAGGCCGCGCTCGAGCGCGGCATCACCACCGACAAGGCGGATCTGCTCAACGCTTCGGTGCCCTATGGCCTGATGCATGAGTTCCACATGCCTGTGGCCAAAGCGATCCGGGAGCACGACGCGGATCTCTATCGGCGGCTTGAGAAGGCCGGCTTCATGCTGGACTTCGGCGACGACGACTCCGGCCTGCACATGAAGTACATGCGGCGCGGCTCGGGGTACTACATCGACGTCGGCGCCTCGGAGCTGATCGCCAACGGCGACATCAAGCTGAAGAGCGGCGTCGACGTGAAGGAGATCACCGAAGATGGGGTGCTCCTGAGCGACGGCACCGAGCTGCCGGCCGATCTGATCGTCTACGCGACCGGCTACGGCTCGATGAACGGCTGGGTCGGCAAGCTCGTCTCGCCCGCGATGGCCGACAAGGTCGGCAAAGTCTGGGGCCTCGGCTCGAACACCACCAAGGATCCGGGACCGTGGGAAGGCGAGCCGCGTAACATGTGGAAGCCCACGCAGCAGGAAGGCCTGTGGTTTCAGGGCGGCAACCTGCACCAGTCGCGGCACTATTCGCAATATCTGGCGCTGCAGCTGAAGGCTCGGATTGGAGGGGCTGCCGACGCCGGTCTATGCCTTGGCTGCGGCGCATCACCGGACCTGAAGCAGCTTGCGTCGCTTCGCGCCCTCCGGCATCAGCCGGGGAGCGGAGCCGACACGTGACCAAAACCTACATCTTCCTGATCGTGGCGATCTGCGCGGAGGTCTGCGGCACGCTGGCGCTGAAGGCGTCCGATGGCTTCAGCCGGCCCTGGCCCTCAGTCCTGGTGGCGCTGTGTTATGCCGTTGCGTTCTATTTTCTCGCCGTAACCCTGCGTACCCTGCCGGTAGGGATTGCTTACGCGATCTGGTCGGGGATGGGCGTGGTGCTGATTTCGGTGCTCGGGTGGGCTGTGTTCCGCCAGTCGCTCGACGGCCCGGCCTTGGCCGGCATGGGTCTCATCATCGCCGGCGTGATGATCATCAACCTCTGGTCAGGCTCGACACTGCACTGAACGTCAGCCCCGCTGATTGTAGTTGCAGCGCCTGTCGGCGGTTTTCCAATAATCGGGATCGCAGGGCATGTAGTCCCGCTCGCACAGCCTCACGCAGCTGCCGCCATGACTGAAAGGCGTCGGTAGCGCGTCGACGGGCGTACCGTAGCCGCGCTGGATCGTGAGCGGACGACCATACCAATCCTGCGCGGCGGCGGGCGAGAGCCCGGCAGCGAAGCCGGCGAGGCATAGAACGGAAGACAGAGCAAACCAACGGCGCATGGCGGTATTCTCCTTCGCGGAAAACACCGCGGGCGCCCGGTCCGTTCCGGCGCCTATTTTGGCGCCAGAACCATCACCATCTGGCGGCCTTCGAGCGAGGGTTCCGATTCCACCTTCGCGATGCCGAGGGTTTCCTGTTTGACGCGGTCGAGCAGGCGAAAGCCGAGATCCTGATGCGCCATCTCGCGGCCGCGGAAGCGCAGGGTGATCTTGACCTTGTCGCCCTCGTCGAAGAACCGGTGTACGGCTCGCATCTTCACGTCGTAGTCATGCTCGTCGATGCCGGGCCGCAGCTTGATTTCCTTGACCTCAACGATCTTCTGCCGCTTGCGCGCCTCGGCGGTCTTCTTCTGCTCGAGGAAGCGATATTTGCCGTAATCCAGAATCTTGCAGACTGGCGGATTGGCGTTGGGAACGATCTCGACGAGATCGAGGCCGGCCTCTTCGGCAATCTGGAGCGCTTCGACCACCTCGGTCACGCCGCGGTTGTGCCCCTCGGCATCGATCAGCTGAACTTCACGAACGCGAATATCGCGATTGATTTTCGGCCCGTCTTTTTGGGGGGCCGCGACGGCTTTCATTGGTCGGCGAATGTTTTCCTCCTCGGTGGGCGTCGAGACTCTCGACACGACGAACAACCCCGCGGCAAAACCGCCACGAGGTACACCGAGATAGGATCGTCGCAGGTCACGTGCAAGTCAAACTGAATCGATGCATTTGCGCCGAAGCCTCGGGGATGGCCGTTCGGGTTCAATTGCACCCGACCAAGGCCCGACCAAGGTCATGGCTGCCGATCGGCGGGTTCACGCTCGTCGGATGCCGCCCGAGGAAACCGGCTGCACCCCGCGCGACCGTCTTCCCGTAATGTCTTTTTTCCATGAACGGCCGGCTGTAAGCAGGCGAAAGCCGAAGCGCTCTCGCCCTCAAGGATCGCCGATATGCCTCAGCCCGTTTCCCGTCCCGTGATGCTGGTCATACTCGACGGTTGGGGTTTGCGCGACGACCCCGCCGACAACGCGGTCAGGCAGGCCCGCATCCCGAACTATGATCGCCTCATCGCCTCCTCGCCCTCGGCGAAGCTGCGCACCTCCGGTTTCGACGTTGGCCTGCCCGATGGACAGATGGGAAATTCCGAGGTGGGCCACCTGAACATCGGCGCCGGCCGGGTGGTCATGCAGGATCTGCCGCGGATCGGCCGGGCCGTGGACGGACGGCTCGCTCGCACATCTGCCGCCCCTGGTGGAGCTCATCGAGAAGCTGAGGGCGAGCGGCGGGCGATGCCATCTGATGGGGCTGGTCTCGCCCGGCGGGGTGCATGCGCACCAGGATCACGCGGTGGCGCTCGCTCGCGCCGTGGATGCAGCCGGCGTCGGAGTCGACTTCCACGTCATCACCGACGGCCGTGATACGCCGCCGCGCGCCGGCGCCGACTACCTCCGGGCCACCGTGGCCAGGTTGCCGGCCTCGACCCGCATCGCGACCGTTTGCGGCCGCTTCTACGCGATGGATCGCGACAAGCGCTGGGAGCGCGTCTCGCTGGCCTACGCCACCTTCGTGGACGCGAAAGGCGAGCACGCCGACGACCCGATCGCGGTCTTGGAAAAAGCCTATGCGGCGGAGATCGGCGACGAATTCGTCCTGCCCACGGCGATCGGCGACTATGCCGGCATGCAGGATGGCGATGCGCTGCTCTGCTTCAACTTCAGGGCCGACCGGGTCCGCGAGATCCTGGCTGCGCTGCTGTTCGAACTCGTTCGACGGGTTTGCGCGCGACCGGCGCCCGAAATTCTGCGCAGCCGTAGGGCTGACGGCCTACAGCACCGAACTCGAGCGCCGTATGGCGTACGCTGTTCCCGCCGCAGGATCTTACCAAGGTGCTCGGCGAAGTCGTGGCTGAGGCGGGCAAGACGCAAGTGCGCATGGCCGAAAGTGAGAAGTACCCGCACGTCACCTACTTCCTCAATGGCGGACGGGAGGAGCCCTACGTCGGCGAGGACCGCATCCTGGTGCCGTCGCCGAAGGTCGCGACTTACGATCTGCAGCCCGAAATGTCGGCACCGGAACTGACCGACAAGGCCGTGGCCGCGATCCGCTCGGGCAAGTACGACCTGATCGTGCTGAACTTCGCCAACCCGGATATGGTCGGCCACACGGGCAGCCTGCCGGCCGTGATCAAGGCGGTCGAGACGGTCGATGCCAGCCTCGGACGCATCGCGGAGGCCGTGGTCGGGGTCGGCGGCGCCCTGCTGGTCACCGCCGATCACGGCAATTGCGAGCTGATGAAGGACCCGACGACCGGCGGCCCTCACACGGCCCACACCACCAACCCCGTGCCGGTGTTTCTGGTCGGAACGGGCGCAACCGCGCTGCGGGACGGCCGCCTTGCCGATCTTGCGCCAACGCTGCTGGCGCTCATGGGCGTGCCCCAGCCCGCCGCCATGACGGGCCAGTCGCTGATCGCCGATGGCTGAACCGCCGCCGCGATGCTGGTCGGGAACGTCAGCTCGACGGTAGCGCTTCGCGAAGGCGCCGCCCCTCGCCTGTAAACAGGTCCCCCGTCGGCGTGCAGCTTGTCATCCTGTCGATCCTGAAGTGACGATAATCGTCTCTCAGTTCGCACCAGGCTCCCAGGACGATTCCGTCGATCCAGTAGGTCAGCATCAAAGGCCGCACGGTTCGGCTCGTCAGGCATGAATCCGCAGTTTGGTAGACGAGGCGCAGCTTTCGTTCGTCGCGGATGGACTTGCGGATCAGCCCACAGTCGACGTCGGCCGGCGGCACGTCACTCCAGGCCGAGGCGCGCAGCGGAATGTCCTCGATCGGGCCGATCTGCACCGGCAAGACGTCTCCCAGTTTTTGGCGCACCCGCACTGCCGCCTGCTGCAAGCCTGTGTCTCGCGTTCGTCCGAGCAGGGCCAGGCCCAACGTCATGGCCTCCGCCTCCTCGGCCGTGAACATCAGGGGCGGCAGATCGAAGCCGCCCCGCATCACATATCCCACACCCGCCTCACCCTCGATCGGGACGCGCATGCCCTGGAGGGAAGCGATATCGCGATAGACGGTGCGCTTGTTGACCTCCAGCGCCGCCGCCATGGATTGCGCCGTCATCGGTGCACCGGCCCGCCGGAGCAGCTGGATGATCTCGAACATCCGGTTCGACCGGCTCATGCTGACTCCGAAACCAAGACGGTTGCCCAACACTGCTGACAGTCTGTTGTCAGCATAGCTCGGTTACCCTGCTTCAGGAAAAGGGAGAGCAGCCGATGTCGAGCGCCTTCGAAACACCATCGGTGCGCATGCAGCCTGTGCTGCTCATCACCGTGCAGGCGCCGGCCGAGGACGTCGAGCGGATCATGGCCGCCGTCACGGGGATCGCGCCGCTGGCCATGGGGTCCTATGACCAGAACGCCTTTCAATCCGGTGCAGGCACGGAGCGATACCGGCCCTTGCAGGGTGCGGCTGCAGGCGCCGAATCGGAGGTTCGGCAACGTCCCGGCGTCGTCGAGATATCCTTCGAACTGCCGGACGACCGCAACATCGCCGAACAGGTTGTCGAAGCTGTGTTCCAGGCCCACAGCTATCAGGAGCCGGTCATCCGCGTGCAGCCGCTCTTGAGCAGCAGATCGAAAGGCCACGACGACAGCCGGAATCCGAACCGATGGTGGAACACCTCAGGCGACTGGAAGCGCCCTGCGGCACCTTGAGATGCGCTCCCATCGAAACCGCGCGGACTACCGCCTGGGGCTGCTGCTTGTCATGGGGTCCGCCGTTGCCTGGAGCCTGGCCGGCTTCTTCACGCGCCTGATCCATCTCGACGTGTGGACCATGCTGGCCTGGCGCGGGCTCTTCGGCGCGGCCGGAATCGCCATGCTCGTCTTGGTAATGCAGCGCGGCGAGGCCGTATCGAGCCTGCGGCGTCTTGGCTGGCCCGGATGGATCTACGCCGTTCTTTCGGCCTCCGGCATGGTGCTGTTCATCGCGGCGCTTCGACAGACGACCGTCGCTCATGTCGCGGTCATCTATGCGACGGTGCCATTCTTCGCGGCCCTGCTGGGCTGGTGGGGCTTGAGCGAAGCGCCCTCTCGCAACGCTCTTTTGGCCAGCGGCACGGCCATGGGGGGCGTCGCACTGGTGGTCGGGTTCGGCACCGAAGGCGGTCTGTCCGGCGACGTCATGGCCGTCGGCATGACGATCGCGATGGCGGCGATGATGGTCATCGCGCGCCGCTACCCTGCCGTGCCCGCGATGACCGCTGCCGGTGTTTCCGCCCTTTTGAGTGGACTTGCCTGTTTGCCGCTCGGCCACCCGATCAACGTTACGGCAGGCGAGCTGACCCTTCTTCTGCTGTTCGGTGTGGTCAATTCGGCAGCAGGCCTCGGCCTCTTCACGCTGGGCGCCCGCCTGCTTCCACCTGTAGAGACGGCGCTCATCGGCGCCCTCGATGCGCCGTTGGCACCCCTATGGGTTTGGCTCGCTTTCGCCGAAACCCCGAGCCTCAGCACGACGGTCGGTGCGATCATGGTCTTCGCCGCCGTCGGAGTTTACATCGCGATGGCTGCGATGTGAGCTACGGGCGGGGCTGGCGAGGACGGCATTGGAGCTCGAGGCCGTTGTGAGGAGTTGGCAGGCTTCCAACCCGATCAGGGTCTCGCGGCCCGGCGCCGAATCAGAGCCGCCGTTTCTTGTGAAGGTCACGATCGGGCACCTGAACAGGGTCGGCGAAATGATCCAGGCTCACCAACTGAGGACTTGCGTCGGGACCGTCCTTCCTCTCGCCGCGGCCCGCGGGCCCATGAAATGCTCGAAGGAGACAAACCGCACCCCCGGGGAAAGATCGTACTGCAGGTTGCGCCCTGAACAGCTGACGTCCTCCTCGCCCATCAGCCAATTCGGACCGTTCCAGATCTCGTTCGATGCCAAGCAGCGCGGTTTCGAGCCATGAGTTGGACGACAAGGGTCCAGGCGTTACCCTGTCGCCGAATCCGACGGCACCGCGGCCGTCGGCGAACGCGCTAGAACGGTCACGAACCGAATTGAGGAATTGCATGAGCCTGGAGACCCGCGCCGCCGTCGTAACGGGTTCGACCAGCGGCATCGGGCTGGCGGTGGCCCGGGCGCTGGCGGGTCAGGGCGCCAACGTGATGCTCAACGGGTTCGGGGATCAGGCGAGCATCGAAGCTCTTCGTTCGGGAATCGAGAGCGACTATGGCGTGCGCTGTCTACATTCGCCGGCCGACATGGCAAAGCCCACTGAGATCGCCGCCATGATCGGTGAAGCCGAAGCCGCCTTTGGCGCCGTCGATATCCTGGTCAACAATGCCGGGATCCAGCGTGTCTCGCCCATCGAGGACTTCCCGATGGAGGCATGGGACGCCATTCTGGCCATCAATCTGTCGTCGGCATTCCACACCATCCGGGCCGCAGTGCCGGGCATGAAGCGGCGGCAGCTGGGGCCGTATCGTCAATACCGCGTCGGCGCACTCCCTCGTGGCGTCGCCTTTCAAGGCGGCTTACGTGGCGGCCAAGCATGGGCTTGCAGGCCTGACGAAGACGGTGGCGCTGGAGCTTGCGACCTTTGGAATCACGGCCAACTGCATCTCGCCCGGCTATGTCTGGACGCCGCTCGTCGAGAAGCAGATCCCCGACACCATGGCGGCCCGCAATCTGACGCGCGAGCAGGTCATCAACGACGTGGTGCTGGCGGCGCAGCCGACGAAACAGTTCGTTACGGTGGAGCAGGTCGCGGCCATGGCGGTGTTTCTGTGTTCGGAGGAGGCGGCGCAGATCACGGGCGCGAACATGTCCATGGACGGCGGCTGGACGGCGGCCTGATGCCTCGCTTCGCCATCTACACCATGCCGCCGGCCGACTCGGCCCTGTGGAAGCTTGGCTCCTCGATCCTCGGCTATGACGCGGTTTCCGGGCTCGACGTGCCATTTCCCGACGATCCGATCTTCGCCGATCCGCTCAGTCTCGCCTGGAGCGCCGAGCCGCGCCACTACGGCTTCCACGCCACCCTGAAGGCGCCCTTCCGCCTGGCCGAAGACCGCACGCCGGACGAGCTCATCGCCGAGATGGGTCGGTTCGCGCGCGGGCGCCCAGCGGTCGATCTCGATCTCACGCTTGCGCCGGTCGGCCACTTCCTGGCGCTCGTGGCGGTCGATCCGCCGCGGGGCTTGCAACAGCTCGCCGACGATTGCGTGCGCCACTTCGATCCGTTCCGCGAACCGCTGACCGCAGCCGATCGCGAGCGTCGCCACCCGGATCAGCTGATCCAGCGTCAGGTGGAAAACCTCGACACCTGGGGCTATCCCTTCGTGTTCGACGACTTCCAGTTCCACATGACCCTGACGGGCTCGCTCGACCCCGCCGACCGGCACCGGCTCGAGCCCGTCCTGCGCGCCCTGCTTGCAGACCGTGCCGCTCAGGCTCCGCATCGACTCATTTGCCCTGTTCCGCCAGGACGCTGACGACGGCCGCTTCGTCGTTCAGAACAGCTTTCCCTTCGCGCCCTGATGGTTGATCACGCACCGTCCCGCTTCACCAATGCCCGGCTGGTGCTCGCCGACAGGATCGAGCGAGGCTGGCTCGAGGTCGAAGGCGGTGCCATCGTGGACCTGGGCGGCAGCACCTCACTGGCCGGTTTCGATTGCGCCGGCGATTATCTCATGCCGGGACTGGTGGAACTGCACACCGACCACCTGGAAGCGCACTACATGCCGCGCCCACAGGTGCGCTGGCACATGCCCACGGCTGTCAGGGCCTATGACGCGCAAATCGCCTGTGCGGGCATCACCACGGTGTTCGACTCGTTCCGGCTCGGGGGCGAAGAGGTCGCCAACATCGCGCAGGACGCCGAGGCCCTGGCCGATGCCGTCGCGGAGGCCGACCGGGAAGGTTCGCTGCGGGCGAGCCACCTGACCCATTTGCGCTGCGAGGTGGCGACGGCGGACGTGGTCGAAGCCGCAGAGCGTTTTGCAGCGGGGCGCCCTGTCCATCTGGTGTCGCTGATGGACCACACGCCGGGGCAGCGTCAGTTCCGGGACTTTGCCAAGGCCCGGCCGTATTTCGCCAAGCTCGGAGTTGTGACGGACCATGATTGGCAGGCCCTCGTCACGCAGCGACAGGCGATGCACGCGCGCTTCTCGGCTCCGAATCGGACGGCTCTGGTGACCCTGGCACGCGAGCGGGGGGTCGCGGTCGCCAGTCATGACGACGCGACGGTTGCGGAAGTGGACGAGGCGGTGTCCGACGGGGTGGCCATCGCCGAGTTCCCCACAACCTTCGAGGCGGCGGCGCAATCGCATGCGGCTGGTCTCGCGGTGCTGATGGGGGCGCCCAATGTCGTCCGCGGCGGCTCGCATTCCGGCAATGTGGCGGCCGAGGCCCTCGCCGCGGCCGGGACCCTCGACATCCTCTCCTCCGATTATGTGCCGAGCAGTCTGCTGCTGGCGGCCTTCGAACTGCCGAAACGGGTGCCGGGCCTGGACCTGCCCGCCGCCGTGCGGCTCGTCACCAAGAATCCGGCCGAGGCGACTGGCCTCAGCGATCGCGGCGAACTGGCGCGAGGGCGACGCGCCGACTTGATCCTCGTTCGTCACGGGACCGTGCCGACGCTCCGGGCGGCGTGGCGGGAAGGCATCCGCGTTGCCTGAGAGCCGGGCTGGTGTACTCATTCTCGTGGTCGGGCCTTCCGGGGCCGGCAAAGACACCCTTATCGACCACGTCCGCCGCACGCTCGCCGACGAGAACGTCAGCGTTGCCCGGCGCATCGTCACGCGGGCGGCAACGCCGGACGAGCCGCACGACACGCTCGATCCCGAAGCGTTCGAGGCCGCGGCGGCGCGCGGCGAGTTCGCACTGCGATGGCATGCCCATGGCCTCGATTATGCGATCCCGGCCGCGATCGATCGGCAGCTTGCACGCGGTGACACGGTGATTTGCAATGTCTCGCGCGGGGCCGTGGCGGCGTTGCGCGCTCGATACGAGCGGACGAGCGTCATCTACGTGGATGCACCGCTCGCGCTGCGGCAGGCGCGGATCGCCGGTCGCCGGCGCGTCGGCGAAGCCCCCGAGCGGGCCCGCCGCAGTCAAACCTTCGAGCCGTCCGACGCCGACCACGTCGTCGTCAACGACCGAAGCTTGGAAGAGGCGTGCCTCGCTTTCGAGGCCGCGGTCAGGGTGTCGATGGCGAAGCGCTCATGAGCCGTCGTGGCCGGGAGCCTGGAACGTGACACTGCCCGGCAACGCGATCGAATAATGCCGGGCGAGGGTGCCGCACTCGACGATTGCGCCGTCGTTGGACTGGGTCAGCCGGAGCGCGGCCTCGAACGCGGGCCGGCGCGCCCCGGTCGGAAGGATCGACGCCGGCGAGAGGCCGTGCTGCTCCGCGTAGCGGAACCCGATGCCGAAATCGACCGCCAGGTCGCGGCAGTCGGCATCGATCGCGGTGAGGTCGGCCAAAACCTGAATGGCTTCCTTGAGGCCGCCCGGGGGCGGGGGCGGCGCGATGGCGTCCGCTGCCCTTATGCCCAATCCTGCCGTCGCTGCCGCGACTAGGCCAACGGCCCAGAGTTTCATGCGCCCGCTTCCTTCGGGCGGCATCATGGTGAACGAACCTTTGAAAATGCTGAAGATCAGCGTGCGGTGTACATCGGCGCGGCGGTCGGCACCCCGAGCGACACCCAGCGGTTCGGGTCCTGCTGCGACTGCCGCTTGACGAACCGATATCCGGTGTCGTCCCAACGCACGACCTTGTCGGACAGGTTGTCGAGGGCGAAATCGCCCTTGTTGGTCTTGACGGTCAGGACGGCGTGGCCCTCCCCGGCGTGATCCTTGACCACTGTCATCAGCAGGGCCTGGCGTGGGTAGCCATGCTCCATCAGCATCTTGCGCTTGAGCAGGGCGAAATCTTCGCAATCGCCCTTGCCGTCCATCGGCAGGTCCCACCGGTCGACGACGCCCCAATGCTCGGTGTCCGTCACCGAGGTGATGCTGGCGTTGACCGAGCGGTTGATCTTCTCGAGGTCCTTCAAGGCAGCGGGCGTCAGCACGACATCGGCAGGCTCGAGGGCCGGCACGTCGCATTCGCCCGCGTAGCGGTTGCAGAAGTCGACCCAGCCGTAGGGCACCGTGGTCGGGCCGGTTTCTTCCGCCGCCGACAGGGAGACGCCCGCCTGCGCACCGTGCGCCAGAAGGCAGCCGACCGCGAGGACCACTGCCTTCGCCACCTGTCGGAATGCCTTGCCCATCGCTCGCCCCGTTGTTCGACAAGAGGGAGAGTGGCATGGCGGTTTGCTCGCAATGTAAGTAAAAGGCGTAGTTTTTACGGTATCGCGTTTACCTTGTTTGCTGCCGAGCAGAGTAAATCTTGACGCAAGAAGATTAGTAACCGAGACATGAACGATATTTGCCAGCATTTCTGCCGCCTAAGCGCCTTAGGTCTTTCTGGATTTTCGGGGAAATTCATCGTTACAATTTACAATCCGGAAAGCATGGTCGGCGGCGTTGCCGTTAAGACTTGAGCGCTTGCCCGCGAATTTCTCTGCATCCGTCGCCTGGCTGTTGTGGCTATGGTCAAACAGCTCCTAACGCCCGCAGCGATGTCATCGCCCGCTGAGCTCGACGCGGGAGTATCGGTCTTGAGCGCCTTGCTGACGGGGTTGCCCGATTGCGTCCCGGCGCTGTTTCCCCGATGGTCGGCTCGACGGGGCGCGCATGCGACAACGACCGCTTTATCTGCTGCTGGGTCTGGTTCTGGTCGGCATCCTGGCTTGGGCGCAATGGCGGCAGCCGCCACTGCTCGACGACATGCGCAATTTCGGCTTCGACACGTTCCAGCGCCTCGATCCGCCGCCCTATGATCCGGCCAGCGCCTGTGCGGATCGTGGCGATCGACGAGCGAAGCCTCGGCGAGATCGGCCAATGGCCGTGGCCGCGCTCACGCCTGGCGGAACTGACCGACAAGCTGGTCCGCCTCGGTGCCGCGGCGATCGCCTTCGACGTGATCTTTGCCGAACCCGACCGCACCAGCCTCGACACGGTCGTCAAGGCCATGCCGGATGGCCCGCTCAAGACCGACCTGCTGCAGCGCATCGGTGCAGAGGACACCAACGACGCGCTATTCGCCAAAGCCCTGGCTGCTGCCCCCACGGTGCTCGGGGCCACGATGCAGGCGCAGGGCGACCCGCACCCTTGGGAACCGAAGGCCGGCTTCGCGGTGGCGGGCGACTCTCCGAACGCGTTCCTGCCGCGACTTCGCATCCGCGGCACTGCCCGATGCCGGCGCTGCGCGACGCCGCGCCGGGGCTCGGCGCCACCAACTGGCTGCCCTGACCGGGACGGCGTCGTGCGCCGGGTGCCACTGATGATGCGGGTGGGCGATGCCCTCATGCCGTCGCTCGCCATCGAAGCGCTTCGCGTCGGGCAGGGCGCCTCGACCTATCTGCTGCGTGCCTCCAACGCCAGCGGCACCACGGCGTTCGGGCGCGACACCGGGCTGAACGCCATCAAGGTCGGCGACATCGTGATCGATACGGGCGCCGACGGCACCATTCGTCCGCGCTACACGTTCACCAATCCGGCCCGTTTCATTTCCGCGGCCGACGTGCTGTCGGATCGTGCCGATCCGGATGCGATGCGGGGCCGTCTCGTCCTCATCGGAACGACGGCCGTTGGGCTCGGCGACGTGCGGGCCACGCCGCTCGATCCCGTGGTGCCCGGCGTCGAGATCCATGCCCAGGTGCTGGAGCAACTGCTCGTCGGGACAGCTCCTGTCGCGGCCGGATTGGGCGCCCGGGCCTGGAATTCATCCTGACGGTCCTGCTGCTGGTCTGCCTCGTGGCTGATGTTCCCGCGCGTGCCGCCGCTGCTCGGCGCGCTGGTGGCGCTTGCTGACGGTGGCGGTGCCTGATCTGCGGCGCATGGCTGGCCTTCGACCGGTATGCCGTCTGCTGCTCGACTCCGATCGTGCCCTCGCTGGCGCTCGGCGATCGCCTATCTCGGCAGCGCGTCCCTGCTCTGGCAGACCGAGCGCCGGGCCAAGCGGCAGGTGCGGGCGGCGTTCGGCAAGTTCGTGTCGCCGGCCGTCGTCGCGAAGATCGCTGAACGGCCCGAGCTGCTGGTGCTGAGCGGCGAGACGCGCGAACTCAGCATCCTGTTCTCCGACCTGCGCAACTTCTCGACCATCTCGGAGAGCCTCGACGCCCACGAGGTCGCAAGCTTCCTCAACGGCTATCTGACGCCGATGACGGACGTCATCCTGGCGCTGGAAGGCACGGTCGACAAATACATCGGCGATGCGATCGTGGCCTTCTGGAACGCGCCGCTCGACATCGCCGACCACACCCGCCGTGCCGCCGAGGCGAGCCTCGCCATGCGCAACGGCGCTCGCGGCCTTCAACCTGCGACAGGCCGAGCTGCTCGCGCACCGAGCCGAAGGCGGTGCAGAACGTCCGCATGGGCATCGGCCTCAATGTCGGGCCATGCAGCGTCGGCAACATGGGCTCGCTGCAGCGCTTCGACTATTCGGCGCTGGGCGACCCGGTGAATGTCGCGGCCCGGCTCGAGGCGCTCACCAAGAGCTACGGCGTCGACGTGCTGGCGGCGCCTGCGCGTTTGCGAGCGGGTGCCGGACTTCGCCTGGATCGAGATCGACGAGGTAAAGGTCAAGGGCCGCAACGCCACGACCAAACTGTTCACCCTGCTCGGTGATGCCAACTTTGCCGGCACGCCGGAATTCACCGGGTGGCAGGCCCGCCACGAGGCGATGCTCACCGAGATCCGGGCAGGCCGGGCCTCCGACGCACGCCGTGCCGCACTGGATTTGGCGGAGACCTCGCCGCCGCCATTGGCGTCCGCTTTACGAAGCTCTGGCCGAGAAATATGGCGCCGCGGCCGAAGCGCAGGCGGCTGAAGCCCAGATCAGCGAGGAGACTCAGGCGCCCTCGATCAGCTGCTGCACGCGGAATAAGGCTTGCGGCCGCTCAGTTCTGCTTCATGAAGCACATGAGCGGCGGGCTGTTCGCCGCGGTCGCCACCGAAGCGTCGCAAAGGCCGCCTGAGCAAAATGCGGCGAAATTGACCGGCGTCGACGACGACTCGACGCCGTGCGACGTGACCCTGGCGGTCTGGTTCGGCTGCGTCAGCTCGAGGCAGTCGTATTTCTTGAGCTGCTTCTTGCTCAGCGTTCGCGGGTCGCCGCTGAATTTCTTGAGCGCGCAGATGACGCAGGCGCCTTCGATGAGCGTGATCTTCGATTCGCAGCTGCAGGGCGAGAACATCGAGGATGGTCCCGCGCACGCCGATCGTGGCGGTATTGGTCCTGATTTCGTAGGCCTTCTTCTCCGAGCCGCCGGTGGTGAAGCGGAAGGCCCCGGCGGTCAGTTTGAGTGCCGCCTTCTTGTAATCCGTGTCCGAGTTGTAGACGAACTTGTCGAGCTTCACCGTCGAGGTGGGCCCGATCGCGAGGTTGGTGCTGTCGGAAAATACGAATTTCGCGGCACTGTCCGCCCCGGTCCGGACGCTCTCGTTGGCGAACACCGCGTCATTGGGCGCGATTGGCTTGGTCGCCACGCCTGTCAGCTCCTCGACGACATTCTTTGCGATCTCGGTGCTGCCGATCCGATCGGCGGCCCGGCCGGCCGTTCCGGCGCTCGGGATCAACAGCGCCGCGACCGCAAGGGCGGCAACGAAGCGCTGCAACCCTGAGGGCCTAGCCGGCATCGGTTTGAGATCGGGTCCGTCAATCACGGCATACTCACGGCAATCACTGAGACAATGGATTCAAGCCTGCCCCGAGCGTCGAAACGGGCGCAACCGGCAAATGCCTGGACCAGGCAATCCGGGTCGATTTTCCACGATCAGTGCCGAATCAGCAACAACGCGGGGCGTGACGGGTTGGCCGGAGCGAACCCGCCGTCGTCTTAGAACGCGAGATCGAGCTGCGGTACGAGGATCTCTTCGGCGCCGTGGAAGCCGGATAAGGTCAGGCCGAGCAGCCGAACCCCGCGCGGCACGGGGCAGAGCGGACGCAGCAGATCGACCCCCGCTCCCATCAGAACACTTCTCTCCGTGACGGGCGTGGGCAGGCTGCGGGCTCGGGTGATGATGCGGAAATCGCTGTATTTCAGCTTCAGCGTGACCGTGCGGCCGAATGCACCGGTCTGAGCGACGCGGCGCCAAACGGTGTCCGCGATACCCTCGAGCGCCTGCAGGAGCGCGGCTTCCTCGACCAGGTCGGTGGCGAAGGTCGTCTCTGCACCCAGCGACTTGCGGACTCGGTCGGGGCGGACCGGCCTGTCATCCCGGCCCCGTGCCGCCCAAAAGTAATAGCCCGCGGACTTGCCGAAATGCTCCTGCAGTTCGACGAGGCTCCGCGCCTTCAGGTCGGCGCCGGTCTGGATCCCGAGACGGGCCATGCGCGCGGCCGTCACCGGCCCGATGCCGTGGAACCGGCTGACCGGCAGCTCGGCCACAAAGGCTTCGCCCTGGTTCGGCCGCACCACGAAGAGGCCATCGGGCTTGCGGTGGTCCGACGCGAGCTTGGCCAGGAACTTGTTGTAGGACACCCCCGCCGAGGCCGTCAGACCGGTTTCGGCTCGAATGCGGGCCCTGATCGCCTCGGCGATGCCGCGCGCCGAGCCGACGCCCGCCTTGTCGGCCGTGACATCGAGATAAGCCTCGTCGAGGGAAAGCGGCTCGATTGCGTCCGCGTACAGCGCGAAGATTGCGCGGATATCGTCCGAGACGGCCTTGTAGACGTCGAAGCGCGGCTTGACGAAGATCAGCTCCGGGCAGAGCCGCCGGGCCGTGATGGACGGCATCGCCGATCGCACCCCATAGGCTCTGCGCTTCATAGCTCGCCGCAGCCACGACGCCGCGTTCGCGGGATCCGCCGACCGCGACCGGCTGGCCTCGCAGCGCCGGATTGTCGCGCTGCTCGACCGACGCGTAGAAGGCGTCCATGTCGACATGGATGATCTTGCGCGGCGCGTCGGCTGCCGGTTCCATGCGAACAGATGAGGAACGAATTCGGCCCCTCGTCAAGGCCGAGCCGTCAGGCGGCCTGCCCTTCTGTCCGGAAATATGGTTCGACAGGACCGTTGATCTTGAGGGTCAGAGGATTGCCGGCGCGGTCGCGGGCATTGCCGGCAACCACCCGGATCCAGCCTTCGCTGACGCAATATTCTTCGACGTTGGTCTTCTCGACGCCCTTGAAGCGAATGCCGACGCCGCGCTCGAGGGCGGCTGCATCGTAAAAGGGGCTATCCGGATTGACGGAGAGACGGTCCGGGGGTGTTTCGCTCATGGTTCGGCTCGGCGGTCAGACCGCCGAGCCATAGCGATGTGTGGCGCGCCTGCCAAGATCGGCGGCGCCGCCCCTGGCGATCGGCGCTACTGGCGATAGTGCTGGATGCGGGTGGTCCGCAGGCCCGCAAGACCGTGCTGGTCGATCGACATCTGCCAACTGAGGAATTCGTCGACCGTGAGTGTGTAGCGACTGCAGGCCTCTTCGAGCGACAGCAGGCCACCCCGCACGGCCGCCACCACCTCGGCCTTGCGGCGGATCACCCAGCGCTTGGTCGAAGGCGGCGGAAGATCGGCGATCGTCAGCGGCGACCCATCGGGACCGATGACATATTTGACGCGGGGCCGATGCATTTCCACCATGTTGAACTCACGTACTCAACGAACGCGCGACGATGAACTGAAGCTAAATGGCTCCGCTTAAGAAGCCCCTAAGCCAATTCTACAAAGCCCCTCGGAAAGCTGCAGATTTGTTATGGCTAACGGTTGTTTAATATGAATCAATTCCGAATTAACCTAGGTAAACAGCCGATCAGCCCGAGCTTGTTCTTGAGGACAACTTGGTTGCTCAGATTGGATCGGCAGCGGCTCCGCCAAAGCTGGCGTTTCCGACCCGGAGGCGGTAGAAGCTGACCTATTCCCGCATCGCTCGACAGGTTCAACGCGTCCCTCCCGCCATGTCCAAGCCGCCGCCCCTCAATTCGCTCGGCATTGCCAAGGCGCCGGCAGAGACGCGCGTGGTCGTGGCGATGTCGGGGGGTGTCGACAGCTCCGTGACCGCGGCTCTTCTGAAGCAGCAGGGTTACGATGTGGTCGGCATCACGTTGCAGCTCTACGACCACGGTGAGGCCAGTCACCGAAAGGGCGCGTGCTGCGCCGGCCGCGATATCCACGATGCGCGCAATGTGGCGGCCGGGCTGGACATCCCGCACTATGTGCTCGATTTCGAAAGCCGATTTCGCGACCGGGTCATCGCCCCCTTCGTGGAGTCCTATCTGGCGGGGGAGACGCCGATCCCCTGCGTGTCGTGCAACCAGCACATCAAGTTCGCCGACCTGTTCGACACCGCGCTCGACCTCGGCGCCGATGTGCTGGCCACGGGCCATTACGTGGTGTCCCGCGATCTGCCCGACGGCAGCCGCGGCCTGTTCCGGGCCGCCGACGCCGGCCGCGACCAGAGCTATTTTCTCTATGCCACGACCCGCGCGCAGCTCGACCTGCTGCGCTTTCCGCTCGGCGAGCGACCCAAGGCCGAGGTGCGGGCGATGGCGCAGCAGTTCGGACTCGCGGTGGCCGACAAGGCCGACAGTCAGGACATCTGCTTCGTGCCGACCGGCCGGTACACGGACCTGATCCGCAAGCTGCAGCCGGACGCGTTGCGGCCTGGCGACATCGTGCACGTCGATGGACGCGTGCTCGGCCGGCACGAGGGCATCGTCAACTTCACGGTCGGGCAGCGCAAGGGGCTCGGGCTCGCCGAGAACCCGCGCAACGGCAACACGCCGCTCTACGTGGTGCGGCTCGAGGCGAGCGCGGCGCGCGTGGTCGTCGGACCGACGGTCCGCCCTCGCGATCGAGGCCGTGACGTTGCGGGACGTGAACTGGATCGGCCCCGGCACAGTCGCGACGCTTCCGTCGGGCGGGCTCGACGTGGCGGTGCGGCTGCGCTCGACGCGCCCCCCGGTTCCGGCCCGGCTTGCTGATGCGCAACGGCAAGGTCGAGGTGGAACTCGCACGAGGCGAGGAGGGTGTCTCCCCCGGCCAGGCGTGCGTGATTTACGGGTCGCAGGATCCTCATGCGCAGGTCTATGGCGGGGGCGTCATCGCGGTGGCTGCAGCAGCGCGCCCGGCCCGAGCTGCCGCTGGCGGCCGAGCCCGTGAGCCTATGAGGGACGAGGTCGGCGTCGACAAGACGACGATCAGCGACGCCGCCCAGGTTGTCTCAGCCTATGCGCGCTGGGCACCGATCTACGACCTTGTTTTCACGGGCGTCATGCGGGCGGGACGCCAGGCCGCGGTCGCGGCGCTCGGACCGGCGCCGCGGCGCGTGCTCGACGTCGGCGTGGGCACCGGGCTCGAGCTGCCGATGTTTCCGCCGAGCATGAGCATCACGGGCATCGACCTTGCCGAGCCGATGCTGCGACGCGCCCAGGCGCGCGTCGCCAAGCGCGGTCTCGCCGGGGTCGAAGGTCTGTGCGTCATGGACGCCACCAACCTGGCCTTCCCGAACGAGACCTTCGACGCTGCAATCGTGCCCTACGTGCTGACCGTGGTGCCGGACCCGCAAGCCATGATGGACGAGATCGTGCGGGTGCTGAAACCCGGCGGCGACATCATCCTGGTCAATCATTTCGGGGCGGAGAGCGGGCCGATCGAGCGGGTCGAAGCCTGGCTCGGCCAGCGCGCCGCATCGCTTGGCTGGCATCCGCAGTTTCCATTCTCGGTCCTCGGCGACTGGCTTGCGGAACGGCCCTCGATTCGGATGATGAGCCGCAGGCAGGTCGGGCCGCTGCGGTTGTTCACCGTGGTCCGGCTGCACAAGACCGGAGTTTAACGACAATGGATGCGGCGCTCTCCGGCTCTCGACCGTCGGCCGGTGCTCTCGCGGGCGTCATGGCTGCGCTGGCAGAGCGTTTCGGCAACCGCTTTCACACCTCCGAGGCCGTCCGGCAGCAGCACAACAACATGGCGACGAGCGTCAATCGTCAGCCGCCGGACGCCGTCGTCTATCCGCACGATACCGGACGAGGTCGCCGCCATCGTGCGCCTCTGCGCCGCAGCGCGGGTTCCGATCATTCCCTATGGCACCGGCACCTCCTTCGAGGGTCACGTCAACGCGCCGTTTGGTGGGATCAGCGTCGACCTGACCGACATGAACCGGCTGCTGGCCGTGCACGAGCAGGATCTCGACTGCACGGTCGAACCCGGCATCACACGCAAGGCGCTGAACCTGCTGCTGCGCGATACCGGCCTGTTCTTCCCGATCGACCCGGGCGCCGATGCCTCGCTCGGCGGCATGGCCTCGACCCGGGCGTCCGGCACCAATGCCGTGCGCTACGGGACAATGAAGGACAACGTGCTGAACCTCACGGTGGTCACGCCCTCGGGCGAGGTCATCCAGACGGCGCGGCGGGCTCGGAAATCGGCCGCAGGCTACGATCTGACGCGCCTCTATATCGGTGCCGAGGGCACGCTCGGCATCATCACGGCCTTGACCCTTCGGCTGCACGGCATCCCAGAGGCGATCGCGGCGGGCGTCTGTTCGTTCCCGAGCGTCGCGGCGGCCTGTAATGCGACAATCGCGACCATCCAGTCGGGTATTCCGGTGGCCCGCATCGAATTGCTCGATGCGTTGCAGGTCCGGGCGTGCAACCAGCATTCCAATCTGTCGCTGCCCGAGGCCCCGTGCTTGTTTGTCGAATTCCACGGGTCGGATGCCGGCGTTGCCGAGCAGTCGGCGCGCTTCGGCGAGATCGCGGCCGACGAGGGCGGCGGACCCTTCGAGTGGGCGACCGCCGCCGAGGACCGGACCCGGTTGTGGCAGGCCCGGCACGACGTCTACTGGGCCGGCTTCACCCTTCGGCCCGGCGCTAAAACCATCCCGACCGACGTTTGCGTGCCGATCTCCCGGCTCGCCGACTGCGTGACCGCGACCCAGCAGGATATCGCCGAGAGCCGCCTTGTCGCGCCGATCGTGGGCCATGTCGGGGACGGCAACTTCCACGTCGGTCTGCTGGTCGATGAGGACGACCCGGAGGAAATGAGCCGGGTGCATGGCTTCATGGAACGGCTGGTGCGGCGCGCCCTCGCCATGGACGGGACCTGCACGGGCGAGCACGGGGTCGGCCAAGGCAAGGCCAAGTACCTCGAAGAGGAGTTCTCCCCGTCAGCGCTAGGCGTGATGCGCGCCTTGAAACATGCGCTCGACCCGTTGAACATCATGAATCCGGGGAAGATTCTGCGCGGATGAGGAGGGCGACGTGGCAGACGACATGCCAGGGTCGATCGCGAACCAGACCTGCGTACCCTGTCATGGTGGCGTGACCCCGCTGACGCCCGCGGAGGCCGAGACTTTGCGGGCCGAAACACCTGACTGGGCGTTTCAGGACGAGGGCCGGCGAATCGAACGCCGTTTCCGCTTCAAGACCTTCAAACAGGCTTTCGCGTTCGTGCAAGAGGTTGCGGCGCTCGCAGAAGCCGAGGGTCATCATCCTGACATCACATTCGGGTGGGGTTACGCGACGGTGTCGCTTCACACGCATGCCATCGAGGGGCTGCATCGGAACGACTTCATCGTCGCGAGCAAGATCGACCGGTTGAGCCTGTAGCGTAACCAGGTTCCTCGGGCTGAGCCGCCGGCCCGCCATGAAGGCGCCGGCTGTCGAAGACCGACCTGCCGCGTCGCGACAGGCTTTGCACGGCACGACACGAGGGGGGGACCATGATCAAAGGCGTGAAGTTCGGGTTGGCGGCATCCTGCCTTTTCGCTGCGGGTCAGGCGCAGGCGCAGAGCGCGACCAATCTGCCTGTGCTGAAGGGCTTGGCGCCCGTCGCCACGTTGTCGAAGACCCAGGCCGGCAGGGCCGCGCTGTCCGCGAATCTGGCTGCCACCGGCGGCATCCAGACCGGCGACTATTCGCCAGCCGACGCTGCTGCCGTTTCCGGACCAGCAGCAGCAGGCACTCCGGGACGCTTTCATCACCGACGGCAATCTGGCCCAGCTCGCCGACGGGTTCGGAACGACACTCGGCAGCGCCTATCAGGCACGGGCGCATTACCTCGATCGCGAGCACTACACGAACCTGTCGCAAGCGATCTCGGATCTGATCGCCTACACCAACGGCACGACCGGCCCCGACTCGAATGCCGGAAAATACTTCTTCGCCAATGCCACCACGGACGGGAAAACGCCCGTATCGGACGACGCTTCCGCGATCCTGAAAAGCAACGGCGGCGCGCCGGATCCGTTCGGCCGCGCCTACGGGCGGCCTGCCGGCAGCCCTGGTGCCGATGCCTATGGCGACTCGCGTCCGTTCCAGACCGAGCCGACCGTGCTGCCGATCGTCGGGCCCGACTACTTCAACATGCCGGCGGACAATTACGTCTATAACCGCGGGCCTGTGATGAACCTGATCGACAGCCCGTCCTACCCGAGTGGCCACACGACCTACGGCTATATGGGATCGATCCTGCTGGCGGTGCTGGTGCCCGAACGCTACCAGCAGATGATTGCGCGCGGGGCCGAGTACGGCAACGACCGTATCCTGATGGGTGCGCATTACACGATGGACGTGCTGGGCGGCCGGACCCTGGCCACCTACGATCTGGCCCATCTCCTGGCCAACGACCCCGTCTATATCGGCCGGGAACTCAAGGATTTTGCGGCGCCGCCCAGTATGACCAATGCGCAGCGAGCAACCGTCACGATCAAGGACTACCAGGCGGCGGTGAAAGCCGCCCGGACGGAGCTCACAAGCGTTCTGGAGCAGGCGTGCGGAAAGCCGGTCGCCGTATGTGCGACGGAAGATACGGGCCGGTTCAGCAATCCAGCGTCCAACGCCGCCTTCTATGGCGTGACCCAGACTTATGGTCTTCCCGTCGTCTACCCCGACCTCACCGGGAAGGTCGAAGACGTCAGCGCGATCGCCCCCGAGGCGGGTTACCTGCTGACCGCCGCGTTCCCCTATTTGAGCTTGGAGCAGGCCGACCGCATCCTGACCGAAACCGAGGGGCCGGGCGGCGGCTTTCTGGACGACGGCTCGCCATTCGGCGTCTACTCGCGCCTCAACCTCTACGCAGCGGGCGAGCGGGCGGCGGCGCTGAAGCCGAAGTAGGCGGCACCACGCCTGCCAGCCCCCTTCGCTCCGCTCGAAATGACGATCCATGGGTTCCAAGGACGTCCATGGCTCACGGCAGCAGCCAGGCGGCCAGCACCTCGCGTTCCTGCGGCGTGATCTCGGTAACGTTGTTGGGCGGCATGGCGTGGCTGAGTACGGCCTGAACGCGGATCGCCGGCGCCGCGCGGGCGATCTCCTCGGGCGTATCGAAGCGGACGTTCTTCGGCGCGATCTGGATGCCGTCGAACACCGGCTCGGCGCGCGTGGCACATGCTGCAGCGGGCCGAGATCACGTCGACCACGGCCTGCGGGGGCAGGGCCGATTCGGCCACCTGGGTTGGCGGCGGCGCGGCCTCGACCTTCTTGGCCGGCGCCGTCGCCTCCGCCGGCTGCAGCGGCGGCAGGCCCAGCCGCTCCCGTCCGCTCGGCGAAGCGGCCATGCCGACGTAGAAGGCCGTCAGCATCGCGACGGCCGCGACGGCCCAGGCCCACCAGGGCGACTTCCAGTTGTCGCCGTGAAGCGCGTGGCGGACGTTGTAGAAGTGGCGGACGACCGCTCCTGCGACGATCACGAGCGTCACCGTCAGGGGGATGGTGGCGGGGTTGGCGTAGGTCGTCGGATAGTGGTTCGACAGCATCAGGAAGAGGACGGGCAGCGTGAAATAGTTGTTGTGGGTCGAGCGCTGCTTGGCCTGCTTGCCGAATTCCGGATTCGGGGTGCGCCCGGCGATCGAGGTCCGCCACGACCTTCTTCTGGTTGGGGATGATGTTGAGGAAGACGTTGCCGGTCATCATCGTGGCCATGAGGGCGCCGGTGTGGATCAGCGCACCGCGGCCGGAGAACAGGTGCGACCAGGCCCAGCTCATCGCCACGACGAAGACGAAGACCAGCGCCGCCAGCCCGACGTCGCTTTTTCCGACGAGATAACGGCAGGCGGTATCGTAGACGAGCCAGCCGAGCGCGAGCCCGCCGACCCCGAAGAGCACGGCCTGCCAGGGCTGGAGCGGCATCACCGCCGGGTTGACCAGGTACAGGCTCGACTGCCCGTAGTAGATCCAGACAAAAGCGCGAAGCCGGAGATCCAGGTCCAGTAGGACTGCCATTTGTGCCAGGTCAGCTCGCGCCGGCATCTGCGTCGGGCGCGACCAGATATTTGCGCATCTCGTAGAAGCCGCCGCCATGCACCTCCCAGGCGACGCCGCCCTTGGCGATGTCGGGCGTGGCTCCGCAGGCTTGCGTCGAGATGCATGAAGAAGAAGGAGGCACCGATCCAGGCGATGGCGGTGGTGACATGCAGCCAGCGCAGAACAGGCTGCCCCATTCGACCAGATAGGCTTCCAGCACCAACACACTCCCCGCGATGTCGACGCCACCATAGCAGGAACAGGATGCCGGGGCATGCCGATGCCGCGCCAGCTCCAAGCGGCTTCTCCACCCGGACGCTCGCGGGCAGGGCGCAAACGCGTGCCGCTTCGCCGGCGGAGCGCGGTTGAGCCGAAGTCCTTGGCGAAGGCGTCGAGCTGCGTCATCTCGGCGAGTGCCGCATCCCGCTGCTTCGTCAGTACGCCGAGCCGATCGTCGATGACGACCGCGACGGCAAGCGAACTCGCCGAGGCGAGAATGGCGGGCGAAGCGACAACGACGGCGCCGAGAACCTTGCGGTTCCAGACGTAAGCGCGGATCAGCCGCTCGGGACTTGGCTAGCCACGGCCCCGCTGGAACGGACCTGATCCATCAGTTCTGGGTGAGCGGCCGCCGCCCACCCCCGGCCGAGACGCGCACCTTCAGAACGTTGTCGGCTTCGACCTCCTCGAGACCGAACACCTCGAGCCGCTGGTCGCGCCCGGTCAGCGCGTGAACGCCGAGGTTGCGGGCGCGAAGCCCGTCCGGCAGCACGGGCATGCGGGCGAGCAGGTCGGCGGAGACCAAGACCGGGACGCCCAGCGTTCGGCTGAGGCTCTCGAGCCGAGCCGTGGTGTTCACCACATCCCCGAAATACGAGATCTTGTGACGGTCGACACCGACCTCGGCGGTCACGACGGAGCCGCCATGCAGCGCCGCATGGAAGCGGGGACCTGGCCGAAGCGGCGCTTCCAGCCGGGCGCGTCGCGCTCGAATGGCATCGAGGATCGCGAAAATGCAGCGGATGCAGCCGCCCTGCTTCAGGCCGCGCGACCATGGGCCACGTGATCAGGGCCATGTCGCCGACATAGTCGTCGATCGTTCCGCCATGGTCCATCACGGGCTCGGCCAACGCCGCGAAGATCGCGCCAAGAAGTCCTGGGCGCGAAGGTCGCCGTGGCTGCGCGCATAGGCGGTGGAACCGGCGAGGTCCAGGAACAGGAAGATCGCGCTCTTCCTCGACCGGCCGATGATAGCGGCCGATCAGGAGATTGGTGAAGACCGACCGCCCGAGCAAGATCCCGGACCCGGGTGACGAAGATCAGCACGGCCGCGACCAAGAAAGCTGTAGATCAGCACGCGCGGCACGGGCGTGATCGCCTCCGCATAGCTGACCGAATCAGGCCCAGGGACCAGGAAATCGTGCCGCCGATAAGGATGCCGAGGCAGACGAGGGCAAGGCACGCCGCCTCGAAGACAGGAATATAGACGTAGGAGGGCCAGCGCCGGACCTGATTGCAAGCCGCCGAGCATGAGGCTGCGCTCGAAGCTCGACACCGACAGGCCGATGGTGCAGCCGTAGATCGCGCTCGCGAGCCGCGAGGGCGCGTCGGCAAGGATGCGCGTAGAGCAGACCTGCGCCCGCGCCGAGCACGGCGATGGCGGCGAGAAATGACTGCAGCTCTCGACACAGCGCATGGCCTGATCCCGAATACTCGGGCGGCAGTTTATCAGATCAGCGCGGCGCGCAAGGCTTGGCAAATCACGATCGATAGTCGCCGTTGATCTCGACATAGGCCTTGGTCAGATCGCAGGTCCAGACGGTGGCACGGCCGGGCCGATCGCCGAGGTCGGCGCGGATCTGGATGCTGTCGCCCTTCATGTAGGCGGAGGTCTCCTGCCTCGCTGTAGGCGGGATCGCGCAGGCCTTCGTGGGCCACCCGGATCGGACCGAAGAAGATCGACAGCCTGTCGCGATCCGCCGTCTCGCCGGCCTTGCCGACCGCCATGACGACGCGGCCCCAATTGGCGTCCTCGCCCGCGACGGCGGTCTTGACCAGCGGCGAATTCGCGATCGAAAGGGCGATGCGCTTGGCGGCGGCATCGCTCTCGGCGCCCTCGACCGTGACCTCGACGAACTTGCGCGCGCCCTCGCCATCCTTGCACGACCTGATGCGCAAGGTCGAGCAGCACGCTGTCGAGGGCCGCGGCGAAGCCAGCAAAGGCGCGGGTCGGCCGGCATCGGTCGATGCGTCGGGGCGCCACGCCGCGCGGCCGCGCCCGTCGCGAACAGCATCAGAGTGTCGGAGGTCGAGGTGTCGCTGTCGACCGTGATGGCGTTGAACGAACCGCTCGACGCCTCGCGACAGCAGCGCCTGCAGCACCGGCGCGGCGATCGGCGCATCGGTGAACACGTAGGACAGCATCGTCGCCATGTCGGGCGCGATCATGCCGGCGCCCTTGGCGATGCCGGCGATCGTCACCGGCGTTCCGCCGAGGTCGACCGTCGCTGTGGCGAGCTTCGGATAGGTGTCGGTCGTCATGATGGCGCGAGCCGCATCCGCGATGCCGTCGGGTCTCGCCTGTGCGAACGAGCTGCTCCAGCACGCCCTCGAACCGCTCGGCCGGCAGCGGCTCGCCGATCACGCCGGTCGAGGCGAGAAAGATCTCGGCCTTCGGGCGCGCCGGTGGCGGCCGCGGCGATCTCCGCGGTCCGTTCGACGGCCGCGATGCCGCGGTGCCCGGTGAAGGCATTCGCGTTGCCGGAGTTCACGACCAGCGCCCGGGCGCGCCCGGCCGCGAAGTTGCGGCGGCACCAGTCGACCGGTGCGGACGGGCACTTCGACGTGGTGAAAACCCCGGCGCAGGTCGTGCCCTCGTCGAACAGCACCAGCGTGACGTCCGTGCGGCCCTCGTATTTGATGTGCGCCGCCCCGCTGGCGAAGCGCACGCCCTCGATCGGGGGCACTGCGGGGGGGTGCTTTGGGGCGAGGGGCGAGACGGGAGCTGCTGCGGCCATCACATGTCCGTCGCCGGGATAGGGAAGTTGCCACCTCCGTCTCATCCTGAGCCGGGTGCGGAGCACCCGAGCCGAAGGACCGAAGGACCTGCGTGCTTCGGCACGGGCCTTCGGCGCTGCTCGGCATGAAGCGAAGGTGATCTCAGACGGAACTAGGGCTTCGGCGCTTCGGCAGGGGCCGGAGCGGCCGGTGCATTGGCGTCGGGGGTCGCGGGCGCATCGGGGGCCGGCGCAGGGTCGGCGGCGGGCTCCGGCTCGAGCCGCTCGATCTTCGCGTCCGTCACGCAGCTTCATGATGAGATCGCTCTGCGACTTCTGCACCACGTATTTGGCGACCTGATCCTTCACCTGATCGAAGGGCGGGAAGGCCTTCTCGCGCTTGCCCTCCACCTTGATGACGTGCCAGCCGAACTCGGACTTGACCGGGTCCGAGACCTGCCCGACGTCGAGCTTGAAGGCCGCGTCGGCGAACTCCTTCACCATCTTGTCGGGCGGTGAACCAGCCGAGATCGCCGCCCTGCGAGCCGGGGTCCTTCGAGACCTCATCGGCCACCTTGGCGAAATCCTCGCCCTTCTTCACCCGATCGAGCGCGGCCTTGGCCTCGTCCTCGGTCGGTACGAGGATATGGCGGGCGTGGATCTCCTGCTCGGGCTTCCGGGCCTTCGCGGCGTCGTCATAGACCTTGTGCTCGGCCTCGTCGGTCGCCGATGCCTTGGCGACGTTGCCGAGCATCGTCTCCATCAAGGTCTTGTCGTGCAGGTAGGCCATCTTGCGGGCGAAGTCGGGGCTGTCGCCGAGCTTGTCCTTGGCGGCCTGGCCGGCCACGAGCTTCAGGTCGATGAGATAGTCGAGCGCATAGGCATCGCGCTGCGGGCCCTTCAGCTGCGCCGGAAGGTTCGGCCCGAGATCATCGAGCGCGACCTTGACGTCATCATCGGTGATCTCCTGGCCATTGACCTTGGCCACGACCTTGGCCAAGGCGGGCGAAAGGGCCGTGAAGGTCAGCAGCGAGGCCGCGGTCAGCAGCCGTGCGAGGCTTTTCGGTGTTCATCATCAAGGGTCCGACTGAGGGTTAAGACACAGTTCCGAGCGCCTGTCGGCGAGGCGCCGGCGACCGCCCGGCAAGGCGGCTTCGCCTTGCATTGACAAGAATTGGGGGGCCTCTTATCTCTCTTCCCGAGTCTTTTGCCACCGGTTTCTCGCGCAAACCAGCTCGGTTCCGGGCCGCGACGGGGAACCCGGGCCGACGCGGTCGGCGTGGCGGGTTCCCGTTTTTTGATCGCAATTCTGTGCGAACCGGACGCACGCTCGACTAGGCATCGGGCGCGGAAGAGGAAGGGTTCTGGTTCGATGCTGGGTTCGATCGCCAAGAAGATTTTCGGCAGCGCGAACGACCGTCGCCTGAAAAGCTACGCGCCCCGGGTCGAGGCGATCAACGCGCTCGAAGCCGGAAATTGCCGCGCTCGACGATGCGGCTCTGGCAGCGAAGACCGCGACCTTCCGCCAGGAACTCGCGGCCGGCAAGACACTGGATGATATTCTCGTCCCGGCTTTCGCGGTGGTGCGCGAAGCCGCCAAGCGCGTGCTTGGCCAGCGGCACTTCGACGTTCAGCTGATCGGCGGCATGGTGCTCCACGAAGGCGTCCATCGCCGAGATGCGGACCGGCGAGGGCAAGACCCTGGTCGCGACGCTCGCGGTCTACCTCAACGCCCTCGCCGGCAACGGCGTCCACGTCGTCACCGTGAACGACTATCTCGCCCGCCGCGACGCCGAGTGGATGGGTCGGGTCTACACGTTTCTCGGCATGACGGTCGGCGTCATCGTCCACGGTCTCGACGACGATCAGCGGCGGCAGTCTTATGCGGCCGACATCACCTACGGCACCAACAACGAGTTCGGCTTCGACTATCTGCGCGACAACATGAAATACGAGCTGGCCGCCATGTGCCAGCGCGGCCATGTCTTCGCCATCGTCGACGAAGTGGATTCGATCCTGGTCGACGAGGCGCGGACCCCGCTGATCATATCCGGCCCGTCGGACGACAAGTCGGACCTTTACAACTCGATCGACCGCCTCATCCCGAGCCTCGTGAAAGAGGACTACGAGGTTGACGAGAAGCAACGCACCGCCAACCTCACCGAGGCCGGTAACGAGCACATCGAGGAGTTGCTGCGCCAGTCGGGCGCGCTGACCGAGGGCTCGCTCTACGAGGCCTCGAACGCCCCGCTGGTCCACCACGTCCAGCAGGCGCTGCGGGCGCACAAGCTGTTCCAGCGCGACAAGGACTACATCGTCCGCAACGACGAAGTGGTCATCATCGACGAGTTCTCCGGCCGCATGATGCCGGGCCGGCGCTATTCCGAAGGCCTGCATCAGGCGCTCGAGGCGAAGGAGCGCGTCACCGTCCAGCCCGAGAACGTGACGCTCGCTTCGATCACGTTCCAGAACTATTTCCGGCTCTACAAGAAGCTTGCCGGCATGACCGGAACCGCCGCCACCGAGGCCGACGAGTTCGCCGAAATCTACAAGCTCGATGTGGTCGAGATCCCGACCAACCGTGACGTGATGCGGCACGACGAGGACGACGAGGTCTATCGCACCGCGCATGAGAAGCTGCTGGCCATCTCGCGCGAGATCGAGGCTGCCAGCGCGCAAATGCAGCCGTTGCTGGTGGGCACCACCTCGATCGAGAAGTCGGAGCAGCTGGGCGATCTACTAGCGAGCCAGGGTTATACCCGGATCGACTTCAGCGAAGCGAAGGCGCTCGACAAGCTCTACATCGCGGCGCGGACCGGCAAGCCCTCGAAGCTCTTCGCCATCCTGAATGCGCGCTTCCACGAGCAGGAAGCCTATATCGTCGCGGAAGCCGGCGTGCCCGGCGCCATCACCATCGCCACCAACATGGCCGGCCGCGGTACCGACATCCAGCTCGGCGGCAACGTCGAGATGCGGCTGGCGCAGGAAGCGTCAGGCCTGGAGCCCGGCCCGGCGCGCGAAACCAAGGAGGCGGAGATCCGCGCCGAGGTCGCCGATTTCAAGGCGAAGGCGCTCGCGGCCGGCGGGCTCTACATCATCGGCACCGAGCGGCACGAAAGCCGACGCATCGACAACCAGCTGCGCGGGCGCGCCGGTCGCCAGGGTGACCCGGGTCGCTCGAAGTTCTTCCTGTCGCTGCAGGACGACCTGATGCGGATCTTCGGCTCCGAGCGCATGGACATGGTGCTGAAGCGCCTTGGCCTGCAGGAGAACGAGGCCATCATCCACCCGTGGATCAACAAGGCGCTGATGAAGGCGCAGCAGAAGGTCGAAGCGCGCAACTTCGACATGCGCAAGAACGTGCTCAAATACGACAACGTCATGAACGACCAGCGCAAGGTCGTCTTCGAACAGCGCCGCGACATGATGGGGCAGGAGTCGCTCGAGGAGGTCGTTGGCGATATGCGCGCCGGCGTCGTCGACGACCTGATCACCCGCTACGTTCCGAGCGACGCCTATCCCGAGGCCTGGGAGATCGAGGGGCTCAAGAACGCGGTCCAGGATTCGCTCAACCTCGACGTGCCGGTGGAGGCTTGGGCCAAGGAGGAAGGCATCGCCGACGAGGAGATGCGCGAGCGTCTCGGCAAGGCGGCCGACGAGGCCTATGCGAAGCGGGTCGAGACCAACGGTCCCGACCTCATGCGCTACATCGAAAAGCAGGTGGTGCTGCAGGTCCTCGACCATCTGTGGCGGGAGCACATCGTCGTTCTCGACCATCTGCGCCAGGTCATCGGCTGGCGCGGCGTGGCCCAGCGCGACCCGCTCAACGAGTACAAGTCCGAGGCTTTCGACCTGTTCAACAGCCTGATCGCGCGGCTCGCGCGACATGACGACCGCGCAGCTCATGCGAGTCGAGGTGGCCTTCGAGCCGCCGAGCCAGCAATTGCCGCCCATGTTTGCGACTCACGCCGATCCGCTCACCGGCGACGATGATATCGCGGTGGCGGAGGTCAACACGCGGGTCTCGGCCGGAACCTTCACTAGCAATCCGGCTGCTTTCGAGGGCGGCGTCATGGTCGCTCCACGAGAGGCCGAAGCGGCGCAGCGCGATCCGCAGGACCCCGCCAGCTGGGGGCGCGTCGGGTCGCAACGAACTCTGCCCCTGCGGGTCGGGCAAGAAGTTCAAGCATTGTCACGGGGCCATCGCCTGAGGCGACGCACGCACCCTCAAAGGACAACCTGCTGCGGTCGTGCAACTCGGTGACACACCGTGACGTTACGCCCGTGTTCTAGGCGCGCAGTTTCCGCGAGAATAGTGAAGGTCGCTTTGGTTCGCTTGTTCTGGCGGGCGCGCCAGTTCGCGTGCGACGAGGCCATTGTTGCCAGGGAGAATTGATTTGAACGACACCAGACAGGACGCCGACGTTATCGAGTGGGTGGTCGAAATCGTCTCCTCTTACGTGAGCAACAATTCCGTCCCGGCAGGCGAACTCCCGACGCTGCTCAATACGGTTCACGACTCGCTGCGTAAGATTTCTGGCGCACCGGACGAAGCACCACAACCGCCCCCGAGCCCGGCGGTCCCGATCCGCAGGTCCGTCTCCGACGACCATCTTGTGTGTCTCGAGGACGGCAAACCTTTTAAGTCGCTGAAGCGCCACCTCCAAACCGTGCACGGCATGACGCCGGAGCAGTATCGCCAGCGATGGGGGTTGAACCGCGACTATCCGATGGTGGCGCCCGCCTATGCCCAGGCGCGTTCCGCGCTGGCGAAGGGCATGGGGCTCGGTGCCAGCCGCCGCCGAGCCGCCGCCGACCCCGCCCCCGAGGTGGTGCCGGAAGCTGCCGAAACCGCAAGCGCGGCTCCGGCCAAGAAACCGCGCGGGGCGCGAGCCAAAGCCGCGCCTGCCGGTAGCTGAGCGAACGCGATCCCTTCCGATCGGAAGCGGAAATGCTTATCTCTGACGGGGGCCCAGGCCCGTTGGAGGCGATATGGATCTGGTCAAAGGAACTGCGATTGGCGCCGAGCCCGATGTTCGACATCGGATTCGGCAGCTGCGCTGGTTCAAGACGTCGTTTCGGCACGATGCGCGTCTGATTGCGCAGCGTTACGGGCTGTCCGTAGAGATCGACGATCGCGCGCTGACCGAAGCCTTCCTCAACTGGGCGGAGGCGTTCGAGACGCAGAAGGGTTACGCCGCACTCGACCGCCGCGACTTCGCAATCTTCGCGGCGGGCCTCCTGCTTCGCGAACTCCTCAGCGCCCACCCGGTCTCGATCGGAGCGATGCCGGACGGGAGCGAGGCTCAATCGCTGCCCGATGCGTCAGGCCCGATCGCCCGCGGGTGGCCCGAAGGCTTCATCTATACCAATTACTGCCTTTGCGTTGTGGGCGCCGTCCTCGAACAGGAAGGCATGTCGCTGACGCTTCCCGCCCTGGCTGACGACCTGCGCACATGGCTCTCCTATCGGGAAAACGTCGCCGAGGATCCCTCCCAGGCGATCGCGTTCCTCGATCTTTTCACCGGCAACGAGCCCAACTGGTGGATGCCCGATTCGGTGCTCAGTCGCGCTGCCATGAAGAAGGCGTTGACCGCGCGCGTTGTGCCACGCGCCGCCCCCAGCCGTCAGTTGGCCTGACCGGCCACGTGATCCATTCCGCCGCCATTCATTGAGGTTGCAGGTGTCGAGCGATCGGACGAACCCCCTTCTCGGCGCATGGACGACGCCTTTCGCGGTCCCGCCCTTCACGGCGATCGAGGCTGCGCATTTCAGGGAGGCGTTCGAGGCCGGGATGGCCGAGCACGATGCCGACATCGACGCCATCGTTGCCGACACCCGGCCCGCTGATTTCGACACCGTGATCGCTCCGCTCGAGCGGATGGGTGCGCTGCTGCGGCGCGTCAACGGCGTGTTCTGGAACCTGGCCAGCGCCGACACGAACGATGAACTGCAAGCGATCGAGCGCGACATTTCTCCTGCCTTGGCGCGGCATTATCAGGCGATCTCCACCAATGCCGACCTGTTCCGTCGCGTCGAGGCGGTCTGGAATGCGCGTGACGAGCTGCCGCTCGACGACGAACAGCAGCGCGTTCTCGAACTGACCTACAAGGGATTTGTGCGTGACGGCGCTCAACTGCCGCCCGACAAGAAGGAGAGACTCGGCGCCATCGTTGAGCGGCTTGCGACTCTCGGCACGCAGTTCAGCCAGAACGTGCTGGCCGACGAGAAGAGCTACGTCCTGCCGATCCAGGCCGACGATCTGGCGGGACTACCGGCCGCGGTTGTCGACGCCACCGCCCAGGCCGCAGCCGAACGGGGCCTCGAGGGTCACGCTGTCACGCTGTCGCGCTCGATCGTCGTTCCGTTTCTTCAATATGCCGATCGTCGCGACCTGCGCGAAAAGGTCTTCGCGGCCTGGATCAAGCGGGGCGAGAACGGCGGCGCGACAGACAATGCGGCCATCGTGGCCGAAACCGTGCGCCTGCGCGCCGAGCGGGCACGGCTGCTCGGCTCCGAGTGCTTCGCCGACTACAAACTCGAGCCGACGATGGCGCACACCCCGGAGGCGGTGCGCGAACTTCTCGACACAGTCTGGGCCAAAGCGGTCGTGCGCGCCGGGGAGGAAGAAGCCGACCTCCAGGATTGCGATTCGCGCGGAGGGTGGCAATTTCCATGTGGCAGCGCATGACTGGCGCTACTATGCCGAGAAGGTCCGCAAGGCGAAGTTCGACATCGACGAGGCGGAGATCAAGCCTTACCTCGCGCTCGACAACATCATTGCGGCGGCGTTCGACACTGCGCACCGGCTGTTCGGGCTCGTCTTCACTGAGCGCGCCGACGTGCCGACTTACCATCCCGATGTGCGCGTTTTCGAGGTGACCGACCGCGACAACCGTCACGTCGCGTTGTTCTTCGGCGATTACTTCGCCCGGCCGTCAAAACGCAGCGGCGCCTGGAACTCGTCGTTCCGGAGTCAGGAACACATGGATGCTGCGGATATCCGCCCCATCGTGGTCAACGTCATGAACTTCGCCAAGGCCGGCAACGACGAGCCGAATCTCCTGTCGCTGGATGACGCCAGAACGCTGTTCCATGAGTTCGGCCACGCCTTGCACACGATGTTGTCGGACGTGACCTATCCGTCGATCGCGGGAACGAGCGTTCCGCGCGATTTCGTCGAATTTCCCAGCCAGCTCTACGAGCACTGGCTGCTGCGCGAGGAGGTGCTGCGCCCGTTCGCGCGCCATGCCGCAACGGGCGAACCGATGCCCGACGAACTGCTGGCCCGCATCAAGGCCGCGCGCAACTTCAACCAGGGGTTCGCCACGGTTGAATATTGCGCGTCCGCCATCGTCGATCTCGATTTCCACATGCTGCAGGTCGAAGAAGTGACGGCGCATTTCGACCCGCTGGCTTTCGAGCGTGGCGTGCTCAGCCGGATCGGCATGCCCGATGCGATCGCGATGCGGCATCGAACGCCGCATTTCTCCCATATCTTCTCGGGCGACGGCTATTCGGCGGGCTATTATTCCTACCTCTGGTCCGAGGTGCTGGATGCGGACGGCTTTGGCGCCTTCGAGGAAGCCGGCGATATCTTCGACGCCGAAACAGCGGAACGGCTGCGGCGCTATGTTCTGTCGGCGGGCGACACGCGCGAGCCGGCCGACGCCTACAAGCTTTTCCGCGGCCGGATGCCGAGCGTCGGCACGCTGCTGGAGCGGCGCGGGCTCGCCTGACGCATCACGCCCATGCAATGGTCGCCCGAGCAGGACGCCGCCCTGAAGGCCGTATCGGCCTGGTACAAGGACCCCGGCGCGCCGCAGATCTTCCGGCTATTCGGCTTTGCCGGCACCGGCAAGACGACCCTCGCCCGCACGCTCGCCGACGACATCGATGGCGATGTCGCCTTCGGCGCCTTCACCGGGCAAGGCCGCTCTGGTGCTGCGGTCCAAGGGATGCCGTGACGCCTCGACCATCCACAGCCTGATCTACCGTACGCGAGAGGCGGATTCCGAGACCCCCACCTTCGTGCTCAATGCCGACAGTGCGGCTGCCAAGGCCGACCTCGTCATCATCGACGAATGTTCGATGGTGGACGAAGATCTCGGGGCCGATCTCCTGTCGTTCGGCACCAAGGTCCTGGTTCTCGGCGACCCGGCCCAGTTGCCTCCGGTGAAGGGCGGCGGGTTCTTCACCGAGGCTGCGCCGGACGCCATGCTGACCGAGGTGCACCGGCAGGCCGCCGGCAACCCGATCATCCGCCTTTCGATGACGATCCGCGAAGGCGGCGACATCGCCTGCGGCGATTATGGTGAAAGCCGCGTGATCCGGCGGGCGCAGCTTGGCGCCGCCACCGTCATGCAGGCCGATCAACTGCTCGTTGGCACCAACAGGTCGCGGCGGGCCTACAACAGGCGCATGCGCGAACTGCTCGGTCATGAGCATCCCGCGCCCGAGAAGGGCGAGAAGCTCGTATGTCTGCGCAACGACAAGAAGAAGGGGCTGCTCAACGGGGGCACTTGGATGGTGCATGCGCTTCATCAGATGCGCGGCGGCAAACTGCGCATGAGTGTTGTTCCGGAGGAGGATCCGAAGCGGCGGGCGGTGCGGATCGGGGTTCTGCCGGCCTTCTTCGAAGGCGGCGACGAGGCACTCCCTTACGCCCTGCGGCGTGACTCCGACGAGTTCGACTTCGGGTACGCCCTGACCGTGCACAAAGCGCAAGGGTCGCAATGGGACAGTCTTGTCCTGTTCGATGAGAGCTTCGCGTTCCGGGAGCACCGGCGCCGGTGGCTCTATACAGGCGTCACGCGCGCCGCCGAACGTCTGACCTTGGTGATGTGAACTCTGGTGCCCTATCGGCGTTCAGGGTTAGGCGGGTGGGGTCGTCCGCTCGGGATTTGCGACATGCACGCTGGGCTTCGACGCCGTACCATTGGTTTTATTGCGCTTGTGACCGTTACGGCCGGTCCTGCAATCGCGCAGGAACGACGTTCGGATCTGGTGCCGCCGGGCTGGTCGGTCCGCCATGTCCGAATTGAAAATTCTCAGCGGCACCGGGACGCCCGCATGTCACGGGTCGAATCGTCTGTCCATGAGCGCGGACTGACGATTCGGCGTCGTTTCGAGCCGGCTCCCGAGGCCAACGACGACCCGCTGTTCGACGGCGCGACCCACTACAACAACGTTCGGCTGTTCGACCCGGCTCCGACGGTCGACAGCGGCACCCAGTTTCCTTACGGGCTCGATGGTATCGGCGGGTATGGATCGGACCTCGGCCTCAGCGCGGCGGCAAACGAGAGCGTTTACGACCGCGGGCAGTAGTGCGGTCGCTTAACCATGGCGACAAAGACACACGGCTGAAACTTCTGTTGGGCAACCTTCAGCTTGGCTGAAGGCTTGTTATAAGCCAGATGTGCAGGGGCGTCGTCACGGGTTTGCCGTGGCTTTCAGCACGAGCGTGACGGATGGGCGCTGGAAACAGAGTCAAGGCGCAACAAATCCGAGGCCGCTGCGTTCTTTGCCAAGGTCCGCCACACGATGTGCGGTACGAGGTTGCAAGGTCGATCGGTCGCGATAGTCGTTTCGACTGACAAGCAGGAGTGGAGATCAATGCAGAATTGGAAACTGGGTTCGGCTGTCGCCGTTCTCGCCGCGACGGTGATCGCGGGCTCGACTGTGGCTGCTTCAGCTCAGGCGGGCGGCGGCAACGGCATGATGTACAAGAAGAAGCCCCACGGCTACGCCGCCCGCGTGTCGCATCCGCTGACGGTGCGTCCGCCGGCACCGGCGGCAGCTGTGAACCCGCTCACGGCACCGATCGGCTTGGCCGGTCAGATTGTGACGGCTCCGCTGAGCGGCTTGAGCCAGGCCTTCGGCTATGGCGCGATCGGCGGACCGGCGCGGCCGCTCCCGATCGTCGCTCGCTACGCTGGCGTCGGCCCTGTCACCACGACCGTGCCCCAGGGTTGGGCGCAGGACGTTCCGATTGCCGCCAACGGCCCGATCTACAAGCTCGAGCCGGTCTCGAATGCCGGTGGTGCGTCTCCGTTTGCTGTGATCGCCGCTCCGATCACGGCTGCTACGACACTGGCCGCGGCTCCGATCAATGCGGCCGGCGCGCTGGTTGGCGCTCCCCCGCCGCCCCCGCCGGTGTTCTAAACGCCGCTCTCAGCTATGAGGGAAGGCCGGCACTCAGGTGCCGGCCTTTTTTCGTTTGGGAACTCACCACCGTCGTCGGACATCAAAGCGCACCGCTGCTGAGGGAATGCAAAGCACCATTGCCGGTGACGCGCTTGAAACCCTGTTTCACCTTATTCTAAATGCATTCCGGTGTGAGTTGAGGATGCGCTTGGGCTACGCATCTCCGGAAGGACCCGATGCGGTATCCACAGTATTTCGAGAACGCGCTGAACGCCCTTCAGGCGGAACGCCGCTATCGCGTTTTCACGGATTTGGAACGCCACGTTGCGCGCACGCCTGCGGCGACCTGGCATGGTCCCGCCGGACCGGCCGACATCGTGGTGTGGTGCTCCAACGACTACCTCGGCATGGGGCACCATGCGGCGGTTGTCGAGGCGATGACGGAAGCGGCCCATCGCTACGGCGCCGGGGCGGGAGGCACCCGCAACATCTCAGGCAACAGCCATCCCGTCGTCACGCTGGAGCGTGAATTGGCCGACCTTCACGGCAAGGAGCGGGCGCTCGCCTTCACGTCCGGCTGGATTTCCAATCTCGCGTCCATTTCGACCATCGCCGGACTCATGCCCGGATGCCTGATCCTGTCGGATGCCTGGAATCACAATTCGATGATCGAGGGGATTCGCCGCTCGGGGTGCGAGAAACAGATCTTCAGTCACAACGACACGGTGCATCTCGAGCAGCTGCTGCGTGCAGCCGATCCGGACCGCCCGAAGCTGATCGTCTTCGAGAGTCTCTATTCGATGGACGGCGACATCGCGCCGATCGGCCGCAATTGCCGCGCTGGCGCGTCGCTATGGCGCGATGACCTATCTCGACGAGGTGCATGCGGTCGGTCTCTACGGCGCCCAGGGGCGGCGGCATCGCGGAACGCGACGGCGTCATGGGCGAAATCGACGTGATCGAGGGCACGCTGGCCAAGGGCTTTGGCACGCTCGGGGGCTATATGGCGGCTGCGACCGAACATCATCGACGCCATCCGCTCCTATGCGCCGTCCTTCATCTTCACGACGGCCTTGCCGCCCGCCGTCGCCGCCGCCGCGGCCGCCGCCGTGCGGCACCTCAAGGCCTCCGACGTCGAGCGCACGCGTCACCGGCGCCAGGTCGCGCTCACCAAGGAGTCACTCGTCCGGGCCGGCCTGCCGGTCATGGACAATCCGTCCCACATCGTGCCGCTCTTCATCGGCGATCCGGATCGCTGCAAGCAGGCGAGCGACCTGCTGCTCCATCGCCACGGCGATCTACATTCAGCCGATCAACTATCCGACCGTGCGCGCGTGGCACGGAGCGGCTGCGGATCACCCCGACGCCCTTCCACGACGACCGCCATATCGCGGCTCTGACGGAGGCGCTTCTCGAGGTCTGGGCTGCGCTCGACCTGCCGACCGCGTCACGCTATCGCGCGCTGGCGGCCGAGTGAGGCCGATCTGCGGCGTCTGTCCAGCCATGCGGTGAAGCGTCGCGCGACCTCCCGGATCTGGTCGGGCTGCGCGCGAAGCACAGACGTAGGTAACCTTCGCCGCCCGCCCCGAAGGCTGCGCCCGGCGCGAGGCCGAGGCCGGCTTCGTCGACGAGCCGCAGCGCAAGGGCGCGGGTGTCGGTTTCCCCGTCAACCGCGAAGAAGAGATAGAAGGCACCCTCCGGGCGGGCGAAGCGCACCCGCCCTGTCGCGGCAAGCGCGTCGCAGAGCAGATGGCAGATTCTCGGCCGCCCGACGAATCTGCTCATCGATGAAATCGCGTGCCGCCGACTGACGGCAACTGTGGCCGCGCGCTGGGCCGGGACCGGCACACCCGAAGTGGAATATTGCACCAGGTTCTCGATGATCTGGCCGAGCGCCCGCGGCGCTTCGAGCCAGCCGATCCGCCAGCCGGTCATCGCCCAGTTCTTCGACAGAGTCTGCGGGAAGAGGATCAGATCGTCCTCCGTCCATGATGTCGTGGAACGAGGGTGCGAGGTCGACCATCGAACACGAAACGCCCGTAGATCTCGTCGGCGACGATCCAAAGACCGAAGCCGGCGGGCGAAGGCGAGCACGGCTCTTGCAGTTCTTCAGCGTGGCGGTCCAGCCGAGTGGGTTCGAGGGTGAGTTGATGATGATTGCGCGGGTGCCGCGGCGTGACGGCCGCGGCCAATCGTTCAAAATCGAGAGACCACCGTCCAGTTCGGCCCCGAGCCGGCCCGCATGGGAACTTCGACGGGGCTTGCACCGACCGCCAGGATCGCGCCGCCGAAATTCGGCCAGGCCGGGCGTCGGGATGAGCACCTCGTCCCCCGATCCCCGCCACAATCCGCATGGCGATCTGCAGCGCGTGCATTCCGCCGACCGTGACGAACACCCGTTCGGGATCGGCTAGCCGTTTGGCGTCCATAGGTGTCGCGCAGATAGGCGGCGATCGCGTCCCTCAGCTCGGGAATGCCCGCGCTGGTACGTATAGAAGGTCTCGCCCGCTTCGAGCGAGCGGATCGCGGCGGCGCTGATGAAGGACGGCGTGGAGAGATCTCCCTCGCCGACCCAGAGCGGGATCAGCCCCTGCCGGTTTCGGCCATAATTGAAGACCTCGACGATTCCGCTTTCTGGGACCGCGAGCGCTTCGGGCCTGACGCGAGCGAGCAGGTCGGCAGGCGAGCCGCGCCCGGGGCGGCTCTTCCGATGAGCCGGGCGTGGCAATGGACAAACGATCCTCGTCGCTCTGATGGCTGCCGTGATCACGGCGATGGCCCCTCTTAGCCGATCGGGCGTCGCGCCGCGAGCAGGTCACGGATTTCGCGCAGCAACACCTCTTCGCCGGTCGGGATCGGATCGGGTTTGGGGGCGGGCTTGGCGCGGAAACGGCTGATCGCCTTGACGGCCAGAAACAGGACAAAGGCGACGATGAGGAAGTTGACCACATAGGTGGCGAAGCTGCCCCAGGCCAGAACCGGGCCTTGCTTCTGAGCATCGGCAAGGTTGGTGGCCGTGACGTTATGACTCAAAGGCAGGAAGTAGTTCGAGAAGTCGGCGCTGCCGGCCAAGCCGATGATCGGCATGATGATGTCTTTCACCAGCGAGTCCACGATCTTGCCGAACGCGGCGCCGATGATGACCGCGAACGCGAGGTCCACGACGTTGCCCTTCAGGGCGAAGTCGCGGAACGAGTTGAGTTGGCTCCGAAAGGATAGATTTACGTCGGGCATGACCCCCTCCTGCGGTCGCGCTCCCCTTCAGCGCGTCGCCGGACTATTGCCTGAGAATGCGCGAGCGGAAAGTGCCGGGCCAGCGTTGCCTCGCTGTTTCCCGGCGAAAAATGTGACCGAAATCACACGGTTCCCTTCGGTCAGCCAAATCCTCCGGAGCGTCTTGGGACCGTTACAGTCCTGTCATGCAGCGCCGATACTTCGTGGCTATTCCGTGGTGGTCAGGAGGTTTCGTTGTCGCGTTCAAGAAGAGCTCTCGCGCTCACAGGGGTGCTGCTCAGCGGCTCGTTTCTCCTGCCCGTTGCGGCGGCCCGCGCTGACGACACCGCCGGCGAAATCGCCGCACTGAAGGCGGAACTGCGGCGGCTCGAAGCCCGCGTTGCGGCGCAGGACAGGCAGGCAAAGCAAACCCGCACCGTCGTGCAGGACGTGGTCGGCAGGCAGGTGTACACCAAGTCGGCCCTGCCGGTGCTGGCCTCAACCTGCCCGGCCGACAAGCTTTGCTACAAGGGAATCACCTTCACGCCAGGCGGTTTCGCGGCCTTCGAAACGGTGTTTCGTGAGCATCATCTCGGCGCGGACGTCGGCACGCCGTTCGGCGGCATCCCGTTCCGCGTCACCCGAAGCGTCCACCAGCAGGAGCTGCGCTTTTCGGCGCGCCAGAGCCGCATCTCCGGCTTGGTCGAAGGCAACGTCGACCCGGCGACGAAGGTGTCGGCCTACGGCGAGTTCGATTTCCTGGGCGCGGCCCAGACGGCGAATTCGAACGAGAGCAATTCCTACACGCCGCGCATTCGCCATCTGTACGGCCAGGTCGATCAGAGCGACTGGGGCGTCCACGTGCTGTTCGGCCAGACCTGGTCGCTGGCGACCATGCACAACACGGGCATCCAGACCCGCAAGGAGCAGATCCCGCTCACCATCGACGCGCAATACGTGCCGGGCTTCATCTGGGCGCGGCAACCTCAGCTTCGCGTCGTCAAGGACTTCGGCCCCGACTTCCACGTCGCGGCATCGCTGGAAAACCCGCAGACGACCGTCGGTGGCGTGACGCCGGGCAGCCTGGCCATTAACCCGGCCCCGATCGGCGGCGGCCTCTACAACGCCGCCAACACCATCTCGTTCGAGCATGCCCCGGATGTGGTCGGCAAGGTGGCATATGACGCCCACCTCTTCGATCGCACGATCCACATGGAAGCCTTCGGCGTGGGCCGCGACTTCTACGGTCGCTACCTGAACGCGACGCGGGATACCTACGATGGCTTCGGCGGCGGCAGCATCCTCGTACCAGTCCTGCCCAAGCTGCTGGACGTGCAGTTCTCCGGGGCGATCGGCGAAGGGATCGGGCGCTACGAAACGACTGGTCTGCCGGACGTGACCTCAGACGCGGCCGGCAACATCAAGCCGCTGCCCGAATTCGCCCTGCTCGCCGGGGTGACTCTGCACGTGACCAAGGAGCTGGACGTCTACGGCTATGCCGGCGAGGCCCAGGTCGAACGAAAGGTCCTGCCGACGGTGGCGGGGATCGCTTACGGCTACGGCAATCCGGCCAATTCCAACGCGGGTTGCAATACCGAAGGATCGGCTCTCGCCTGCACGGGCAACACCAAGCGCGTCTGGCAGGCCACCATCGGCTTCTGGGACAACGTTTACGACGGTCGCTTCGGTCAGCTCAGAGCCGGCGCCCAGTTCTCCCACACCGAGAAGCAGGCCTTCGCCGATGTGGTCGGCCGCGCGCCCACCACGAGCGACAATATCCTGCTGACCAGCCTGCGATACTATCCCTTCTGATCCATTCGAACCGAGTCAGATTGTCAGGCGGCGGGGCTTAGCCCCGCCGTTTTGCTGCGCCGGCGCCGCGTTGAACCAGCGGGCCGCGAATCGCCCGATGCGGAACAGCTTGAGGAGCATCGTCACACGCCGGCTTGCCTTCAGGGGCGGCGCCACCGATAGGAACGCGTCCGCGCTCGATTCGAACAAGCTGTTCTATGCCCCGTGCCGCCACGCTGATGTTCTTCGTGACGGAGGATTGGTTCTTCGTATCCCATTTCCTCCCGGTTGCACGCGCCGCCCGACTGGCCGGCTTTGACGTCAGCGTTCATGTCCGCGTGCAGGCACCGGACCTTCAGGCTCGCATCGAGCGGGAGGGTATTCGCGTATTCCCCTCCACGCACCGGCGTGGGCACTTCGGGCCGCTGGCGATTGTGGGCCATGTCGCGCGCTTCGTGCGGCTGCTGCGGCGGGAGCGACCCGACATCGTCCATCTCGTTTCGGTCCGCATGATTCTGCTCGGCGGCATCGCGGCCATGGTCGCCCGGGTGCCGGCGCGTGTGCAGGCGGTCACCGGGCTGGGACTGCTCGCCGCCAGCCGTTCTCCCAAAGCGAGGCTGGCGCGCCGCGTGCTGGGCCTGCTTCTGCGCGGACCTTTCGAGAGTGCACGGGTGGCATACGTGTTCGAGAATCGTGAGGATCCCTTGCTGCTCGGCATGGACCCGGACGGGCCGCGGGTCGCAATCGTGGGTGGCGCCGGGATCGACCCGGCCGCGGAGCCCGAGCAGCCGATGCCGCCGTCTCCCCCACTGCGGCTGGCTCTTGTCGCGCGCATGATCTACTCGAAAGGGGTGGATGTCGCCGTCGAGGCGGTGCGCCGCGCTCGCGGGGCCGGACACGACATCAGGCTGACGCTTGCGGGGGCCCCCGATACACACAACCCGCGCGCGTTCACGCCTGACCAACTGGCAGCCTGGAGCCGCGAACCGGGCGTGACCTGGCTTGGACACGTCTCAGACGTGAAGGCACTTTGGCGCGATCATCACGTCGTATTGGTCCCCTCTCGCGGCGGCGAGGGGCTGCCCCGGTCGCTGCTGGAAGGGGCTGCGGCGGGTCGCGCGGTCCTCACCACCGATACGCCCGGCTGCGCGACCTTCACGCGCGACGGCGTGGAAGGCCTGATCGTGCCGCCGGGTGATGCCGAAGCTCTCGCAGCCGCAATGGTCCGCCTGGCGCGGGACCCTGATCGGCTTGCCGGCATGGGACGGGCGGCGCGCATGCGCGTCCTCGACGGGTTCACGACGGAGGCCGTAGCCGAGACCTTCGTCGCCGTGTACCGGCGCCTGATTGGACCGAGCTGCGGGCGCCTTTGAGGGTCGGCGACCCCACCACCTTCGTTCGCGCAGCGACGCGGCTGCGGCCGGTCCCGCACGCCCCCGAAATCATGCTCCACGTGGCCGACGAGGCGACCGAGCTGTGGGAAAAAACTGAAGACGAGCTTGGCGAAATCGGTCTGCCGCCGCCGTTCTGGGCTTTTGCTTGGGCCGGCGGGCAGGCCCTGGCGCGCTACGTGCTCGACCATCCCGACGCGGTTCGCGGACGGCGAGTCCTGGACGTGGCGTCCGGCTCGGGACTTGTCGCCATCGCGGCTGCCATGACCGGCGCGGGCGAGGTGACCGCGAATGACATCGATGTCTTTGCCATGGCCGCGATTGCGGTCAACGCCGAGGCCAACGGCGCTGCACTTCGCGTTGCGGCGGGAGACCTTGTCGGTCGCGATGACGGCTGGGAGGTGGTTCTCGCCGGCGATGTCTTCTACCAGCGCGATATGGCGGAGCATTTCGTTGCCTGGTTCGAGACCCTGACGCGACGCGGTGCAACCATCCTCATCGGCGATCCAGGCCGCTCCTATCTGGTGCGCGACCGGCTCGAGCTTCTGGCGACCTACGAGGTGCCGGTGACCCGCACGTTGGAAGATGCCGACGTCAAACGCACAAGCGTCTGGCGGTTCAAGGGCTGACTGGAACTCGGAACAGCTCGGGGTGGCGCAGGCGCAAGGTCTGTACGAGGCAAAGGGTCTTGAGATCCGTGAGCTGCCCAGCGTCCGCAAGGGCCGCGAGATCCGGGAGGCTGTGCTCACTGACCGTGATGTTTTCGTGCTCGTCGGCCAATCCGCCGCCCGGGCCGGTCCGGTCTCCGGCTGAATAGGGTGCCAGAAAGAGCGCGATGCGCTCCGTCGAAACGCCCGGCGAGCTCCAGGGTCGGGCGATCGGCTCAAGGGCGTGGAGTTCGACGCCGCATTCCTCGAGGGCCTCGCGGCGGACGCAGTCCTCCAGAGCCTCGCCCTTGTCGATCAGTCCAGCCGGAGCTTCAAGCAGATGCTCGCCCGCGCTGGCGAGCAGCACGGGAGCCCGTGGCAGTTGCACCATGAGGGCCGTGCGGCGCTCGGCGTCGTAGGGCAGGACAGCCACGGCCTGCCCATGGTCCTCCACCTCACGGTGAAACTCCTTGTCGCCATCCGCGAGGGTCACCCGCGACAGAACGGTCCAGCCTTTGTGGACCGTTTCGGTTTTCCGGATCTCGACCGTCATACGTCGTCGCTTCCATTCAGACCGGGGCGAGAGCAGCAACCGCGACTTTGCCCGACCGCAGAGAGCCTTCGATGGTGGAGGGCAAACCATTCTGCACCCAATCGCCGGCCAAAACGACATTGGCGAGCGACGTGCGCGGTCCGGGACGCTTTGCGTCCTGATCGGGCAACGCCGCGAACGTCGCCCGCTTTTCGGTGATGAGCTTGTGGCGGGGCATCGGGTCGAGCGGCAGGCCGGTGGCCCGCGCCACCTCACCCCAGATCCGGGCGGCAAGCTCGCCCTTGTCGACCCCGAGGAATCGGTCGGCGTCGCTGATCGTCACGGCGAGGCGACCCGGAAAGCGGAATATCCACTCGGTCGCGCCGTTGACGATGCCGAGCATGGCAGGAAAGCCGGGCGGCGCGTCCACCAGGAAATGCGCGTTGACGATGGAGCGGAATTCTGTGGGCGCCTCGATCTCGGGCAGCACGATCTTGGCGACGGGGGCCGTGACGGCCAGCACGGCCCGGTCCTCGGGCGCGAGCGTCACCGACTCATCTCCGAAGTCGAGCGCCGTTGCCCGTCGGCTCTCACGCACGATCGTCCGCAGGCGATGGTCGAACCGGACCGTTGCGCCGCGGCGCGCCAGTTCCGCCAAGGCCGGGTCGACGAACGCCTCAGCCAGCCCATCGTGTGCGATCAGCGGCCGGCACGCGTCACCACCCTTGGCCAGCGTTTCGCGGACGACGCGGGCGGCGAGCCCAGCCGCCGAAGCTTTCGGCTCGGTGTTCAGGGCCGCTACCAGGAAGGGGCGCCAGAGCTTTTCGTAGAGGGGCCCGGCGCAGCGCAGCACTGAGCCGATCGGCGCATCCGGTTTGGCGCGGAGCAGGCGCCCCAACCCCAGGTAGTCCCACCACCGGGTTCTGGGCACGCGGCGGGAGGGCGAGAAGATCCACCAGGGTATAGCCCCTGCATTCGGCCGAACCTGCCAGCGTTCGCCGGTCGCAAGGTCGAAGAAGTCGAACGAGGCCTCGGCCGGGCCGGACAGCTTGTCCGCGGCACCCACGATGCGCAGGTGCTCGCGAACCGCCGTGTTGCCGGACAGGACCAGATGGTTGCCGTTGTCGATGACCATTCCGAGGTCGCGATCGAAATAGGACCGGCAGCGGCCGCCGGCATGGCGCGCCGCTTCGTGCACGATAATGTCGTAGCGCTGCGGATCGAGCGCCAGCGCGGCCGAGAGGCCGGACAGGCCGGCCCCGACCACATGCACCGTGGGCCGCGCCATCAGAACAGCCAGTGCCGCAATGCCGTGAGGATCAGTTTCGGTTTCGACATCCGGATTTTCTCGCGCGGCGGCGCGAAACCGCGTGCCTCCAGACCGTCGAGCATGGTCCGGTACACGGCGGCCATCAGTCGTGGGGCCCGCGTGGTCCTTCGCGGCGCCTTGGCCATCAAGGCTTCCGCCGCGGAAAAATGCTGGCGCGCCCGGGCCAGGATGGCGCCGCAAGCCTCCCCAAGCCGGGTCGAAGCGAGCACCGTCTTCGGGTCGCTGGAGCTGATGCCGGCGCCGACGAGAAGTTCCTTTGGCAGGTAGAGCCGGCCCATGTCGGCGTCCTCGTCGAGGTCGCGCAGAATGTTCGTGAGCTGAAGGGCGCGGCCGAGATGATGCGCCAGATCCTCGCCGATCTCCGGCCCGATGCCGAAAATCTTGACCGACAGCCGCCCGACCGCACTGGCGACCCGGTCGCAGTAGAGATCCAGCGTCTCCTCGCTCGGCGCACGGATGTCCTCACGGCCATCCATCTCCATGCCGTCGATGATGGCGAGGAAATCGACGCGGGCGAGCTTGAAGCGGCGGATCGGCTCGAGCAGGCCGGCGGTGGCGGCCGTGGTTCGGCCGGCGTAGACCGCCTCGATGGCATCCCGCCAGCGCGCCAGCCCGGCCAGGCGCTCGGGCCGCGTGCCCCCTTCGTCGGCGACGTCGTCGACGGCGCGGCAGAAGGCATAGATCTCGTACATGGCCTCGCGCTGCGGCTTCGGCAGCACGCGCATGCCGGCGTAGAACGACGAGCCGGACGCCTGCCGTGCCGCGGTCGCGAACCGCGGCTCTCCGTCGCCTGGCGTGATGGTCACGACGTGCTCGCGCGCGGCGTCGCGGGCGGGGACGGGCGAAGCAGGCGGTCGACAGCAGCCCCGAATGCGCCCAGCGCGCCGACCCCGAGGAAGGCTGCCTTGTTGAGATGGACCTTCTGGCTCAGCGGGTCGTGGTCCCGCAGCGTGCCGGTGAGCCGGCGCGCCAGGGTGATGATGACGGCCGTCTCGAGGCTCAGGCGGAAGTCGCGCACCTGCTTCGGCAAGCACGCGGCCGTCGTCGAGCAGCCCCATGGTCCGGTCGGCCAGGTCGCGGAGCACAGCCCGAAGGCCGGCACTGGCGGTGTCGGCGCCAAGCGCCTCGACCTGTACGCCGGCGCGGGCGAGCGCGTCGTCGGGAATATAGACGCGGTCGAGATTGCGGTAATCCTTGCCGCAATCCTGCAGGTGATTGACGATCTGCAGGGCCGCGCACACGGCGTCGGAAGCCGCCCAGGTGGCTTCGCTCTCGCCATGGACGTCGAGAACGTAGCGGCCGACCGGCATGGCCGAGAGCGAGCAATAGTGGATCAGGTCGTCCCAGTCGGCCGTGCGGTTCTTGGTGCAGTCCAGCTTGAACGCGGCGAGCAGGTCGAGGGCGTGACGGGGGGACAGCCGACGCTCGGCCAGCACGGCACGGAGCGGGCGCGCCACCGGCTCGCTGTCGGCGCGGCCAAGCAGGCTCGCCTCCATCTCGTCGAGGATGGCGAGCTTGTCGGCCTGGCTCAGAGTAGCGTGGTCGGCGACATCGTCGGCCGCCCGGACGAAATCGTAGAAGGCCATCACGGCAGGCCGGTGCTTGCGGGCGATGAGATGCGACGCGACGGGAAAATTCTCGTCCGTGGCGCCCTTTCCCGACGCGACCTCAGCCGACGTGATCATGTATGGTGTGCCGTCCCGATGCCCGATGCGCGCGCCCGGCCGTGTTTAGGCGGATTTCGTCGCAAATGCCACCGTCTTACGAAGACCGGCGCTCACCGGGCCGGCACCATTCCCGCCTGCCGAAACCATGCGAGTGCATCGGCCAAGGCCTCCTGGTGGGGGCGGGCGCGGTAGCCGAGTTCCCGCTCCGCCTTGGCGGAGGAGAAGTACATGCGGTACTTGGCCATCTTGAGCGCATCAACGGTCACGAACGGTTCTTTCCCGGTCCAGCGGGCGACGGCTTCGGCAGCGTGCGCGAGCGGGAACAGCGGGCCCCGTGGCAGCTTCACGGTCGGCGGCTTGCGCCCGACGAGGCGCGCGATCTCGGCCAGCATCGTGCCGAGATCGACGTCCTGGCCGCCAAGAATATAGCGCTGGCCGACCTGGCCGCGGTCGAAGGCGAGCAGGTGACCCTGCGCCACGTCATCGACGTGGACGAGGTTCAGCCCGGTGTCGATGAAGGCCGGCATCTTGCCGTTGGCCGCTTCGACCACGATGCGGCCGGTCGGCGTCGGCTTGACGTCGCGTGGGCCGATCGGTGTCGACGGCAGCACAATGACGGCCGGAAGGCCGCGCTCGGCCACCATGCTTTCGACCAGCCGCTCGGCGAGCGTCTTCGACCGTTTGTAGGCGCCGATCGACTTCGCCGGGTCCTGGGGTTGGGTTTCGTCCACCGGCCGACCATCCTCGCGCAGCGCCAGGGTGGCGACGCTGCTGGTATAGACGATGCGCTCGAGACCGGCCGTGAGCGCCGCCTCCATCACGGTCCGCGTTCCCTCGACATTGGCGCGAACGATCTCCTCGGGGTCCGGCGCCCAGAGGCGGTAGTCGGCCGCAACGTGGTAGAGACGCGTGACGCCCACCATCGCCCCGGCGAGAGACCCCGCATCGCGGAGGTCGCCGATCACCACCTCGGCGCCGAGCCCGTCGAGGTTGGTGCGCGGGCTGGAGGCGCGGACCAGCACACGCACCGGCTCGCCGCGCGCGACCAGCGCCCGCGCGACCGCCGAGCCGACAAAACCGCTTGCGCCGGTGACCAGCGTAAGTCCGCTCAAGGCGCCGGCCTCGACGCGTTGGTCGCAACGGAACGGAAATGAAGGCGTTCGGCAGACATGGTCGTGGGCTAGACGGATCGGCCCAGGATGGCAAGGCAAGGGCGGACGTGGAACCAGCTCTCTCGAACGTGCATCGCGAGCATCGACGCTTGTTCCGCCTGCGCGCTCGCGCAGCACTGCTCGCGCGCCGGCTGCCCAATCGAGCGCGGCTGCTCGGCGGCTTCGAGCACGGCGGATTGGCGGCCGTGGCCGGTCTTCTGGCCTATCTGCCGACGCGCGGCTTCGGCTTGAGGGAGGGGTTTTGGGCCGCCATCACGGCCATCGCGGTGCTGCAGGTGAAGATCGAGGCGACCCGCAACACGGCGCGCGACCAGTTTACCGGTGCTGCGATCGGCAGTTCGGTCGGGGGTCTGCTGGCCTGGACGGCCGGTTCGCATCTTTGGAGCTATGCTGCCGCAGTGGTGGTCGCGATCCTGGCCTGCTGGATCGCCAATGTGGTGAGCGCCGCCCGCCTCGCGGGCACCACGGCCACCATCATTCTGCTCGTGCCGCATTCCGGTTCCGTGTCCTCGATGGTGGTCGCCCGCGTGACCGAAGTCGGCTGGGGCGTCACGGTAGCGCTAGGGGTTGTTTGGACGGCGGATTGGGTGCGGCGACGCCTGCAGCGCAGCTAGCCGAACGACCCAATGTCAACGAAGGCAGGATGAGTCGCCGATCAGCCGCCGGTCTTTTCGCACGGGAAGGTGTCCTGCAGCCCGCTTAACAGCAGGAGAGCGACCAGCATATCGTCCTTCGCTGCGCGTTTGTCGGCTGACTTGAGCATGATGTCCTCGGCTTGCTCAGTGGTCATTGCGAGGTGTTCGGGCATGCAGAAGGCCGGTTGCTCGCCATGGCTTTTCAGCCACGCATTGTAGGACAACAATCCGCCCTTCACCCCATCGAGGTACAACTGATTGAAGCTGCGAAACGCCTCGTTCTTCGGATGACGATAGGAATCGAGGCGCACGTCGGAGGCGGCCGCCGGAGCTGCCGCAGCCGCCAGGAAACACGCCGAAAAGAGCCACCTGTTCATCATTGCGGTTTCCTGGTTTAGCGGCGGCGTCTTTGGCGCCTCCCGTCATCTGTCGGCGTCAGCGTGCAGGGCTCGTCGCACCGCGAGGAGGTCGCGCCAGGCCAGCTTCTTGTGCGCCGGCTGGCGCAGCAGGTAGGCCGGGTGGAGCATGGGCATCGCGCGGGCGGTCCCGTGGGGCAGGGGGTAGTCGACCCAGCGGCCCCGGCTGCGCAAAATTCCCTCTTTGGTTCCGAGCAGCGTCTGGGCCGAGGCCGCGCCGAGGCAAAGCAGGATGCGCGGCGCCACGAGCTCGATCTGCCGGGTGATGAAGGGCAGGCAGATCGCGGTTTCGAGCGGCGTCGGGGTGCGGTTGCCGGGCGGTCGCCATGGGATCACGTTGGTGATGTAGACCTTGGTCCGGTCGAGCCCGATCGCCTTCAGCATCAGGTCGAACAGCTGGCCGCTGCGGCCGACGAAGGGCACGCCCTGCCGGTCTTCGTCGGCGCCCGGCGCCTCCCCGATGGCCATGATCTCGGCCTGTGGATTGCCGTCCGCGAAGACCAGACGCGTGGCGGTGGCCTTCAGCGCACAGCCGTCGAACCGTTCGAGCGCCGCGCGCAACTCGTCGAGGCTTTGGGCCGCAGCTGCGACGTCGCGCGCCGACCGTGTAGCGTCGTCGGCCGGCAGGGCGGCGGCGCGGATCGTGGTGGCTGCAGGAGACGAGCGAGCGTGGAACGGCGCGGCCCGCCCGGGGCCGCCCGGTTCAGGACTGGCGACGGCGGGCTGGGTCTGACTGCGCCCCTCTGTCGCGATCTCCGCCGCCGCATGCTCGGCAAATCGGTCATGCGGCGTCGGATCCAGAACGGCGTCGACGCCCATGTCGGCATACCAGCGCAGCAGTTCGACGAAGTCTTGACGGGTCGGGGCGTGGCCGGAGGGCATGGCCCGATGTAGCACCGCGTCCGGGTTTGCGCGACGGGGCTGTCAGGTTATGCCAGTTCCAGACTGGAGCGGCGAGGGAGACGGGTTCTTCATGGCGGTGATCGGCGGTGAAGCGGCGGCGGGGCTGCCCGAGCGCGAGGCCATGGAGTTCGACGTCGTCATCGTCGGCGCCGGACCGGCCGGGCTGGCGGCAGCGATCCGGCTGAAGCAGATCAACGCCGATCTCGCCGTCGTGGTGGTGGAGAAAGGCGGCGAGGTCGGCGCCCACATCCTGTCCGGCGCGGTGATCGACCCGGTCGGCCTCGACAAGCTCGTGCCCGAGTGGCGCGACGATGCCGATCGGCCGCTTGACGACCGAAGTCACCGAAGACCGCTTCTACCTGCTCGGGCCGGCGGGTGGCGCACGACTGCCCAACGTTCTGATGCCGAAGCTGATGAGCAACCACGGCAATTTCGTCGGCTCGCTCGGCAACGTGGCGCGCTACCTCGGCCGCAAGGCCGAGGCGCTCGGCATCGACGTCTACCCAGGCTTCGCGGCCGCCGAGGTGCTCTACGGCGACGAGGGCGAGGTCGTTGGCGTCGCGACCGGCGACATGGGTGTCGGCAAGGACGGCAGCGTGACCGAAGGCTTCACCCGCGGCATGGAACTGCGGGCCAAATACACGCTGTTCGCCGAAGGTGCGCGCGGCTCGCTGTCGAAGGAGCTGATCGCCCGCTTCGACCTGCACCGCAACGGCGAGCCGCAGAAATACGGCATCGGCCTGAAGGAGCTGTGGCGGGTCGACCCGTCGAAGCACCAGCCCGGGCTGGTGCAGCACTCGTTCGGCTGGCCGCTCGACAACGCGACGGGCGGCGGCTCCTTCCTCTACCACCTCGAAGACAACCAGGTCGTCGGTCGGCTTCGTGGTGCACCTGAACTACACCAACCCGACCCTCTCGCCCTTCGACGAGTTCCAGCGCTTCAAGACGCATCCGATGATCGCCGACACCTTCGCGGGCGGCACGCGGCTGTCCTACGGGGCGCGCGCCATCACCGAGGGCGGCTGGCAGTCGGTGCCGCGCCTGACGTTTCCCGGCGGCGCGCTGGTGGGCTGCGCGGCGGGCTTCGTCAACGTGCCGCGCATCAAGGGATCGCACAACGCGATCCTGTCCGGCATGCTGGCGGCCGAGCATGTGGCGGCGGCGCTGGCGGCGGGCCGCGCCAACGACGAGGTGTCGGCCTACGAGGAGGCCTGGCGCACGCTCGGCGATCGGCGAAGACCTGCGCCGCGTGCGCAACGTCAAGCCGCTGTGGTCGAAGTTCGGCACCTGGCTCGGGCGTGCCGCTCGGCGGCCTCGACATGTGGATGCACCAGCTGTTCGGCGGCTCGCCCTTCGGCACGCTGAAGCACGGCAAGCCGGACTACGCCAGCCTCAAGCCGATCGCCCAGGTGAAGCCGCTCACCTACCCGAAGCCGGACGGCGTGCTGACCTTCGACAAGCTCTCCTCGGTGTTCCTGTCGGGCACCAACCATGAGGAGAACCAGCCGGCGCATCTCGTGCTGACCGACCCCTCGATCCCGATCCGCGAGAACCTGCCGAAATACGGCGAGCCGGCGCGGCTCTACTGTCCGGCCGGCGTCTACGAGGTGGTCTATGCGCGATGCGGACCGCCGCACCGATCCGCGCTTCGTCATCAACGCGCAGAACTGCGTGCACTGCAAGACCTGCGACATCAAGGATCCGGCGCAGAACATCACCTGGGTTCCGCCCGAGGGCGGCGGCGGGCCGGTCTACCCGAACATGTAACGGGAGGACGATCCCCAGACCTGTTTCGTACGAGCAGGGCACCGCGTCCGGCGTCTCCAGACTTCCGTTTGCGAACGTAATCCCAGCACGTCACGAGATGGCCAGCATCGAGATGAGAATCCCGGACGTGACCGACACAAGAGCAGGCCGGCAGACCACCAACAACGTGGTCCGGCTGGCGCTTGCGCAGGCCCTGGCCGGGGCCAACGGGGCCGCGATCTTCGCCACGGGTGCCATCGTCGGCGCTAGCACAGCCCCATCTGCGGACTTCTCGACTTTGCCGCTGTCCATGTTCGCGGTTGGCATGGCGGCGGCCACGATCCCGATCGGGTGGATCGCGCGACGTTACGGCCGTAAGGCCGCCTTCTTATGTGGCAGCGGCTGCGGGATCGCGGCCGGATTGCTCGGGGCCGAGGCGCTGCTGCTCGGGTCCTTCGCTTTGTTCTGCACCGCGACCCTCTTCGGCGGCTTCTACGCGGCGGTCGCGGCGTCGTTCCGCTTCGCGGTCACGGACGGCGTCGACCCGGCATTTCGACCCAAGGCTTTGTCGTGGGTCATGGCCGGCGGCGTGTTCGCCGGCGTCTTGGGTCCGCAGCTCGTCACCTGGACCATGTACGCCTGGACCGGGCATCTGTTCGTGGTGAGCTACCTGGCGCAGGCCGGACTTGCGGCTGTGACCATGGCGATCTTGGCCGGCGTGAGCCTGCCGAGGCCGGCCATCACGGGGTCCGGCCTTGGCCGCTCGCTAGCGGAGATCGTGCGACAGCCGCGCTTCGTGGTCGCGGTCATCTGCGCGGTCGTCGCCTATGTGCTGATGAATATGGTGATGACCGCAGCGCCGCTGGCAATGCAGCTCTGCGGGCTCCCATTGAACGCATCGAATTCGGCCATTCAGTGGCACATCGTCGCGATGTATGGCCCGAGCTTCTTCACCGGTTCGATCATCGCGCGGCTGGGGGCTGGCCGAACGGTGGCGCTCGGCTTCATGGCGCAGGCCGCGGCGGCTGTCTCGAGCATCACGGGCGTGGACGTGCCGCATTTCTCGATCGCGCTCATTCTTCTTGGTCTCGGCTGGAACTTCGCCTTTCTCGGCGCCTCGGCTCTGGTGCTGGACACGCACCGGCCCGAGGAGCGCACCAAGGTGCAGTCGCTCAACGACTTCCTGGTGTTCGGGACCATGACAATCGGCTCCTTCTCGTCCGGAGCGCTCCTGGCCAGTCGTGGCTGGGCGGCCGTGAACTGGCTCGTCTTCCCGGCCGTGGCAATTGCCCTGGCTGCGCTGCTCATTCTCGCTGGGACAAGCCGGAGGAGCGTGCGGGCCGGCTGAGCGGCCCCGACAAGGGCGCGCAGTCGCCGTGCAACGGTAACGTTCGCGCAATTGACGAACGTCTGAAATTTGAGCAGCCACTCCCGTTGACGCCTTCCCCCTCGCGCCTTAGTGCCGGGGAACAATCGCGAGCCGCCACGGGAGCCACGGTCGGCAGCTCATAGCCGTCGACCCCAGGACCTTCGGATGCCCATCCGCGCCGCCATCAATCACGTGACGGAATACCGTTACGACCGCCCGATCAACCTCGGTCCGCAAACGATCCGGCTCCGGCCGGCGCCGCACAGCCGCACGGCGATACCCAGCTATTCGTTCCGGGTCACGCCGAAGACCCACTTCATCAACTGGCAGCAGGACCCGAGCGGTAATTGGCTCGCGCGTCTCGTCTTTCCGGAGAAGGTCACCGCGTTCCGCATCGAGGTTGATCTCACGGCCGACCTGTCGGTCATCAATCCCTTCGATTTCTTCATCGATCCAAAGGCGGAAACCTTTCCGTTCTCATACGATGAGGAAATGCGCGGCGAACTGAGCGCCTATCTGGCGCCGGAGCCCGCCGGCGAGAAGCTGCAGGCCTTTCTGGCGACGGTCTCGGGCGAGCCGGTCCGCACCGTCGACTTCCTGGTGGCGCTCAACGCGCGGCTGCAGCAGGAGATCACTTACCTGATCCGCATGGAACCGGGCGTGCAGACGCCGGACCAGACCCTGACCAACCTGTCGGGGTCGTGCCGCGACTCGGCGTGGCTGCTCGTCCAGATCATGCGCAATCTCGGCCTCGCGGCGCGGTTCGTCTCGGGTTATCTCATCCAGCTCAAGGCCGACATCGACCCGATCGAGGGTCCGCTCGGCACCCGGCACGATTTCACCGACCTGCACGCCTGGGCCGAGGTCTACATTCCCGGAGCCGGCTGGATTGGGCTGGACGCCACGTCCGGCCTGCTGTGCGGCGAAGGCCACATTCCGCTCGCCGCGACGCCCCACTACCGCTCCGCCGCCCCGGTGAGCGGCGTGCTCGATCCCTGCGAGATCGAATTCCATCATTCGATGGAGGTGACGCGTGTCGCCGAGGCGCCGCGCATCACCCTGCCGTTCTCCGACGAGGCCTGGGCGGCGCTCGACCAACTCGGCGAGCGGATCGATGCCGATCTCGCTGAACAGAACGTCCGCCTGACCATGGGCGGCGAGCCGACCTTCGTGTCGGTCGACGACTTCGAGGCGCCCGAGTGGAACGCCGACGCGCTCGGCCCGACCAAGCGCGTCATCGCCGACGACCTGATCCGCAGGCTGCGCACGATGTTCGCGCCGGGCGGCCTGCTGCACTACGGCCAGGGCAAGTGGTACCCCGGCGAGATCCTGCCGCGCTGGGCCTTCGGACTCTACTGGCGCAAGGACGGCCAGCCGATCTGGACAAACCCCGACCTGATCGCCCGCGAGAAGGCGTCCCGCTCGGCCGGCATCATGGACGCCGAGGCGTTTCTTCGCAGCATTGCGGACCGGCTCGGTCTCGGAGACCGCTACGTGGCTCCCGCCTATCGAGGATCCGGCCTATTGGGTGATGAAGGAGAATACGCTTCCGCCCAACGTCGACGTGCGCGATCCCAAACTCGGCACGGTCGAGCAGCGGGCCCGCATCGCCCGCACCTTCGCGCGGGGGCTCGACACGCCGACGGCCTATGTCATGCCGGTCCAGCGCTGGTTCGGCACGGGCCGGCGATGGGCGAGCGAGAGGTGGCAGACCCGGCGCAGCGAGATCTTCCTCGAGTCCGGGCAACTCGCCGGCCGGCTTTCGCCTGCCTCTCGAGGAGTTGGCCTACCTTCCGCCGTCCCGCTTCCCGTATTCGGCGCCGCAGGATCCGCTGGAGCCGCGCGCGCCCCTGCCGCCTGCCGACCAGTTCGCGCGGCTGGTGGCCGGCAATGCCGAGGGCACGGCCCGAAACGGCCGAGGAGGATAAGCAGCGCCGCGCCGCAAGCAGGGAGATCGTGCCCGCTGCCGAGCGCAAGCCTGAAGCCGACGGGCACGGCTACGACCCCGAGGTGCGAACGGCGCTCGCGATCGAACCGCGCGACGGGGTGCTCTGCGTCTTCATGCCGCCCGGTCGACACCCTGGAGGACTATCTCGAGCTGATCGCCGCGATCGAAGCGGCGGCTCAGTCGACCGGGATCGCCATCCACATCGAGGGCTATCCGCCACCCTTCGACTCCGCGTCTTGAATGTGATCAAGGTGACGCCCGATCCGGGCGTCATCGAGGTCAACATCCATCCGGCCGCGAACTGGAAGCAGGCCGTCCACACCACGCGTGAACTCTACGCGGAAGCGCGCGTCGACGCGGCTCGGCGCCGACAAGTTCATGATCGACGGCCGCCATACCGGAACGGGCGGCGGCAACCACGTCGTGCTTGGCGGCATCACGCCGGCCGAACTCGCCCTTCCTGCGGCGGCCCGATCTGCTCGAAGAGTCTGCTCATCTACTGGCAGCGTCACCCGGCGCTGTCCTACTTCTTCGCCGGCCAATATATCGGCCCGACCAGCCAGGCGCCGCGCGTCGACGAGGCGCGCCACGACGGCCTCTACGAGCTGGAGGTCGCCATGGCGCAGGTGCCTGATCCGGCGGCCCGCAACATCCAGCCCTGGATGGTCGACCGGCTGTTCCGCAACCTGCTCGTCGACGTCACCGGAAACACGCATCGCGCCGAGATCTGCATCGACAAGCTTTACTCGCCCGACTCGGCCACCGGCCGTCTCGGCCTGATCGAGTTCCGCGGCTTCGAGATGCCGCCGGACGCGCGCATGAGCCTGGCGCAGCAGCTGCTGCTGCGCGGTCTCGTGGCCTGGATGTGGCGCGAGCCGCAGGGCGGCGGTCTCGTGCGCTGGGGCACGACGCTGCACGACAAGTTCATGCTGCCGCACTTCATCTGGAGCGATCTTCTGGAGGTGCTGCGCGACCTCGGCCAGTGCCGGTTATGATTTCGATCCGGCCTGGTATCAGGCGCAGTTCGAGTTCCGCTTCCCGCGCTACGGCGAGATCCGCCGCGATGACGTCACGCTGGAGGTGCGCCAGGCGCTCGAGCCCTGGCACGTGCTCGGCGAGGAGGGGGCGATGGGCGGCACCGCGCGCTATGTCGATAGCTCGGTCGAGCGCGTGCAGGTCAAGCTGTCGGGCTACACGCCGGGCCGTCATCTCGTCGCCGTGCAACGGCCGCCGCGTGCCGCTCGTCCCGACCCGCACGCACGGCGAGGCGGTCGGCGGCGTCCGGTTCAAGGCGTGGCAGCCCTCCCGCTCGATGCAGCCGCTCGCTGCAGGTCGACGCGCCGCTGACCTTCGACATCGTCGACACCTGGACGGGTCGTTCGCTCGGCGGCTGCACCTACCACGTCGCGCATCCGGGCGGCCGCAGCCACGACACCTTTCCGGTCAACGCCTTCGAGGCGGAGTCGCGCCGGCTGGTGCGGTTCCAGGACTATGGCCACACCAGCGGCTTCGTCACTGTTCCGCCGGAGGAGCGCGCCGGGCGAGTTCCCGATGACACTGGATCTGCGTCGGCCAGCCAGCCTGTGAAACGGTCCTGTCTTCACCTCCTCCTCATCCTCAGCATGAGAGAGGCGGTGGAAGGGGTCCGGGAACCGGAATGCGGACTTTGTGCTGCGGTCCACAGGCTGTCACCGACGCAGGTCCGCTCTTTCATCTGGCGCATGCTAGTGGGATGATCGGCGGAACCGGGTGGAGTGCGTGCGATTTTGGCTCAACATCGTCCGGGCAGGACCTAGTCGGTGGCGGCCGGCCCGGGGCGCGGACCCCTCCACGTCGGCGCGGCTCGACCGCCTGATCGAGTGCCTACGAGCCGCTCCCTGGCACGCTCGATGAATGTCGTTGATCATCGCGGCCGCATGCGCCCGCATTGGGAGCGGTTCTTCGAAGGGTTTCACGGCGCTTCCGGCGGGGGAACTCGATCGGCGGTTCGTCAACGCCGATCGCCACATGCGTGACACCGGCATCTTCTTCCGCGCCTACGGGGAGACGGACGAGCGCCCCTGGCCGCTGAGCCACGTGCCGTTGTTGATCGACGCGGAAGAATGGCAGCTGATCGCGGCGGGGGTGGTGCAGCGGGCGCGCCTCGCCGAAGCCGTCCTCGCCGACATTCACGGACCGAACCGCCTCGTCGAAGACGGCCATCTGCCAGCGCCCGCTGTCGGCCGGCAGTCCGGATTTCCTGCATCCGCTGCAAGGCGTTCGGCCAGCCGGGGGCCGGTTTCTCACGCTCTACGCGGTGGACCTCGGGCGCGGTGCTGACGGGCGTTGGTGGGTGCTCGGCGATCGCACCCAGGCGCCCTCGGGCGCCGGCTATGCGCTCGAGAACCGCCTGGCCCTGTCCCGCGCTTTCGCGGACCTCTACGGCGGAATGAACGTCGAGCGGCTGGCGCCGTTCTTCCAGAACTTCCGCTCAGGCCTGGCGAGCCAGGCCGAGCGCGTCGAACCGCGCATCTGCCTGCTCACGCCGGGCCGCTCAGCGAGACCTATTTCGAGCACGCCTATCTCGCGCGCTATCTCGGCTTTCTTCTCGTCGAAGGCGGCGACCTCGTCGTGCGGGACAATCAGGTGCATGTCCGCACCATCGCGGGACTGAAGCGGGCCGACGTGATCCTGCGCGCGCATCGATGGCGACTTCGCCGATCCGCTCGAACTCAACAGCGGCTCCCGGCTCGGCGTGCCGGGCCTGATGCAGGCGATCCGGGCGGGCAGCGTGGTGGTTGCGAATGCGCTCGGTTCCGGCCTCATCGAGGGACGCGCCATGATGAGCGCCATGCCGGCGCTCTCCCGCATCCTGCTGGGCGAGAAGCTGGCGCTGCCGACCATCGCGACGACGTGGTGCGGAACCGAAGCCGGGCGCGCCTATGCCATGGACCATCTCGACGACAGCATGCTGGCCGGCGCCTTTCGCGAGGGCATGCCCGATGCTCGGGCTCGAACGCGCGACGCTCGGCAGCGATCTCGATCGCCGCGCAGCGCGGACGCCTGCTCGCCGATCTAGCCGAGAGCGGGGATCGACTACACGCTTCAGGACGTCGGCGCGCCTATCGACGACGCCTGTGTGGGACGGCCGCGCTCTCGTGCCCGCGACCCTTCGTGCTGCGCGTTTTCGCGGCCGCGACCCCGGCGGGCTGGCGCGTCATGCCGGGTGGATTCTGCCGCATCGCCGACACGCCCGACGCGCGATCGATCTCGATGACGGCCGGGGTGCGTTCGGCCGATGTCTGGGTGATGTCCGATGCGCCGGTCGAAGTCGCGAGCCTGCTGCCGAGCAGCGACACGATCAGGATCCGGCGGATCCTCGGCAACCTGCCGAGCCGGGCGGCCGACAACCTGTTCTGGCTTGGCCGCTATCTGGAGCGCACGGAAGGAACGCTGCGTGCCGTGCGCTGTCTCGGCGCCCGCCTGATCGAGGCCGGAAGCCACGATGGAGCGCCGCGCCTCGGCTCGATCGGCAAGCTGTGCGGCCTTCTGGCGGTCTGGGGCGCCGATTCCGACCGGATCCGAGGCGGTCCGGTCGACCAGCCTGCTGGCGACAGCCCTGCACGACGGGGAGCGGTCCGGCTCTGCGCTGTATCCTGGCCCAGGAAGTGCAGCGGACGGCTTCCACCATCCGCGAGCGTCTTTCCGGCGACACGACCCGACTCGATCGATACGCTCGTCGGCCTTCTTGCCGCGCCCGGCAATGGGCAAGGCTCGGGAGAGCGACCTGCTCGAGGAAGCCAATCAGGCGCTCCGCGTCGTCGCCGCGATCTCGGGTCTGAGCCAGGAGAACATGAACCGGGTTGCCGGCTGGCGCTTCCTCGAACTGGGCCGCCGCATCGAGCGCGCCGTTGCGACCGCCCGCTTCGCCCGGATTTTCGCGGGCGCGCCGGACCGCGCCGACGATCTTGACGTCCTGCTCGACCTCATCGATTCGCAGATCACCTACCGGTCGCGCTACCTCATCGGCGTGGCGCTGGCGCCGGTGCGCGACATGGCGCTGCTCGATCCGTTCAATCCGCGCTCGCTCGCCTTCCAGGTGGAGCGGCTTGCCGAACACATCGCGGCCTTGCCGCTGATGCGGGAGGACGGACTTCCGGAACTGCCCGGCCGCCTCGTGCGGCAGCTCGCCGCCAAGGTGGAGACCGCGGATGCGGCGGATCTCGACGAGGAGCTGATCGGCACGATCGAGTTCGAGGTTCTGGCGCTGGGCGGGGCGATCGCCGACCGCTATTTCCTGCAGGGCGCCACGGCGGCCCGTGCCGACAAATTCGCCGGGCTTGCATGAGGTACAGCCTCCGGCACGTCACCACCTACCACTACGAGGTGCCGGTGACCTTCGCCCAATGTACGCTCATGCTGACGCCGTCATCGGATGCCGTCCAGCAGGTGGGCGAGGCGGTTCTCTCGCATCGTGCCGAAACCGAAGGTCGTGACCCAACATCGTAATTTCTTCGGCTATCCCGTGACGGTGGCGCAGATCGACGTGCCGCACAAAACCCTGCGCATCGAGGCGCGTGCCCTGGTCACGGTGGAGAGGGAAGTGCCGCAGCCGGGCGGCGCGGCATGGGAGCGGGTCCGAACCGCAGCTCAGGACCGCCACTCGCTGAGACCCGAGGCGCCGGCGCACTTCCTGTTCCCGAGCGCCCGGATCCGGTTCGCCGACAGTGTCACGGCCTATGCGCGCGCCAGCTTCGCGCCGGAATCGGCCGGTGGGCGAAAGCGCCGAAGACCTGATGCGCCGCATCCGTCGCGACTTCCGCTATGATCCCGATGCGACACGCGTTTCGACGCCGCTTCTGGAGGCGTTCGAGAAGCGTCACGGCGTCTGCCAGGACTTTGCCCACATGATGATCGCGGGGTTGCGCGGCCTGGGACTGCCGGCCCGCTACGTCAGCGGCTACATCCGGACCATCCCGCCACCAGGCAAGCCTCGCCTCGAAGGCGGGGACGCCACCCACGCCTGGGTCGATCTATGGTGTGGGCCGGAGCGCGGCTGGGTCGGTTTCGATCCGACCAACGCGATCCTTGTCGGCGAGCGATCACGTGGTCCTGGCAACCGGCCGTGATTATGTCGATGTCGCGCCGGTCGGCGGCATTCTGCTGGGGGCCGGCGACCAGGACATCGAGGTGAACGTCGACCTCGTGCCGCTCGATGAGGTGTGACCGACGCGAGCCGTGCCAACAATCGCTTGCCATGCCGGCGACGATGCGCTCCTAACCTCCGCAATGGCCAGACTTTTGCGCAAGTCTCGATGAAGACCCCCACGCTCCGCGTGAAGGCGCGTCAACCGCGCCACGCCAAGACGGCGGCTTTGATCGGCCGCCGCATCATGGGCGGCGACCTCGAGCCGGGCGCAATCCTGCCGAACGCGGCTCTGCTGGCGCGCGAGTTCAAGCTGTCCCGCCCGTCCCTGCGCGAGGCGATGAAGATCCTCGCCGCCAAGGGCCTGCTGTCGGCGGCGCCCCGGCGCGGCACGATCGTTCGACCCCGCAGCGACTGGAACAGGCTCGACCACGATGTGTTGGCATGGGAGTCGGAAGTCGCCCCGACGCCGCGCTTCATTCGCGATCTGTTCGAGCTGCGCCGCATGGTCGAGCCCGAAGCCGCGGCCCTTGCGGCCCAGCGTGCGACCGAACGAGGGCCTGAGAGAGATTGCGGAGGCGCTCGAGGCCATGACGATGTTCGGCGTCCGGTCGGAGCAGTCGATCGCGGCCGATCTCGCGTTCCACCGCGCGATCCTCATCCATTCCGGCAACGATTTTCTCGCCACCTTCGCGCCGGCGATCGCGGCCTCGTTGCGCGTCACCTTCGAGGCGCAACGATCCGCCCTGCCGTTGAGCGCGCATTTCATCCGGTCGCATCGCGTGATCTATCGAAGCCATCCGCGATCATGCGCCGGCGCTGGCGCGCGACCGCACCTTCGCGCATCTTTCCGCCGCCGAGAACGACGCGCTCTACGCCGTGGATGACCCCGGCCGAGGCGGTCTAACGTTCGCGTTCACGTCGGCGTGCGCGCGCCGAAAATGGCACTGCCCACACGAACGTGGGTGGCCCCGAGCTGGATCGCGAGTTCGAAATCGGCGCTCATGCCCATCGACAGGGTGGCAAGGCCGTTCCGCCTGGCAATCATCGCGAGCAGCGCAAAGTGCGGCGAGACCTGCTGGTCGATTGGCGGGATGCACATCAGGCCTTCGATCGCCAGGCCGAGAGCGCGGCAGCGTGCGATGAAGCCGTCCGCCTCCTCCGGCAGCACGCCGGCCTTCTGCGGCTCGGCGCCGGTGTTGACCTGGACGTAGAGGTGCGGCGCCTTGCCGACTGCGCGGGATCTCGGCTGCGAGGGCTTCCGCGATCTTCGGGCGGTCCACCGTTTCGATCACGTCGAACAACTCGACCGCCTCCCGCGCCTTGTTGGACTGCAAGGGGCCGATGAGGTGCAAGCCGGAGATCGGGCGTCGCCGCCTTGAGGGTCGGCCATTTGGCCTTGGCCTCCTGCACGCGGTTTTCGCCGAACAAGCGCTGCCCCGCCGCGATGACGGGCGCGATGGCTTCAGGGCCGTAGGTTTTGGACACCGCGACAAGGTTCACGCTGGCCGGGTCGCGCTCGCAGTCGCGGGCGGCCCGCGCCATGCGTGCCTTCACGTCTGACCAGTGCGCGACGGCGCTGTCTTGGAGATCGGGGTATTGGCATGTTCACAGCGGCGGGCAAGGGCGAAACTTGAAGGACACGGTGATCGGCGCTATTTTCCAGACAACCGGGGGAGGTTCGCGCCTCCCCGGCCGCCGGGTCCTAACGGCCGATGGAATTGATCAGTTTCCAACTGCCGACCCGGAGTTCAAAGTTGAGCTTGAAGCTCATCTTTTCCCTCCTTCGATAGCCTGCCAGGGAGGACACCCTGGCAGGCGCGCCATCCCTATAACGAACCGAAGTCCGTCGCACGCGCGTTCTGTCCCCCGCGTCGATAGCAAGCGGCTTTCTTTGACTTCTTCGCCGCACCTGTGCTCTCTGCCGCCGATCCCCTCCCAGCCTGCAAGCTCATGAGCACCGAACGCTACAACGCCCGCGAATCCGAACAGCAGTGGCAGGCCGTCTGGGCCGAGCGCGGCACCTTCGCGGCCAGGAACGACGATCCGCGCGAGAAATACTACGTGCTCGAGATGTTCCCCTATCCGTCGGGGCGCATCCACATGGGACACGTCCGCAACTACGCCATGGGCGACGTGGTGGCGCGCTATCGGCGGGCCAAGGGTTACAACGTCATCCACCCGATGGGCTGGGACGCGTTCGGCATGCCGGCCGAGAATGCCGCCATGCAGAACAAGAGCGCATCCGGCGACCTGGACCTATGCCAATATCGCGACCATGCGCGGCCAGCTGAAGAGCATGGGCCTGTCGCTCGACTGGGCGCGCGAGTTCGCGACCTGCGACCCGGCCTACTACAAGCACCAGCAGCGCTTGTTCCTGGACTTCCTCGATGCGGGTCTGGTCGACCGCAAGAAATCCAAGGTGAACTGGGATCCCGGTCGACCACACCGTGCTGGCCAACGAGCAGGTGATCGACGGCCGCGGCTGGCGCTCGGGCGCGCTCGTCGAGCAGCGCGAGCTGACGCAATGGTTCTTCCGCATCAGCGATTACGCCGAGGACCTGCTGAAGGCGCTCGACGGGCTGGAGAAGTGGCCCGAGAAGGTGCGCCTGATGCAGCGCAACTGGATCGGCCGGTCGGAAGGACTCCAGTTCCGCTTCGGCCTCGTCCGGAGCGCCGGAGCGGGTTCGAGACGACCTCGAAGTGTCTACACGACGCGGCCCGACACGATGTTCGGCGCCGACCTTTGCGGCGGTCGCGCCCGATCACCCGCTGGCCAGGCCGCGCTCGGCGCACGCAATCCGGACCGTCGCAGGCGTTTATCGAGGAGTGCCAGCGGCCCGGCACCTCCGAGAGCGGCGCTCGAGACGGCGGAAAAACTCGGGCTCGACACGGGCATCGAGGTGACGCATCCGGCCGATCCGTCGCTGGCGCTGCCGCTCTACATCGCCAATTTCATGCTGATGGGCTACGGCTCCGGCGCCATCTTCGGCTGCCCGGCCCACGACCAGCGCGACCTCGATTTCGCCCGCGGCAAGACGGCCTGCCGGTGCTCGACGTGTTCCTGCCGCTCGACAGCGACATGCCGGTCACGGACGTGGCCTTCGTACCGCCGCAAGGAACAGGTGGTCCGCTACGTCCGCTGGCTCGGCGAGCCGGGCACCGTGCTGTCGCTGCAAGGAGGCCATGGAACTGACGCTGGCGGCCGTTCGTCCAGAACGGCTGGGGCGAGGCGCGGATGCAGTACAAGCTGCGCGACTGGGGCATCTCGCGCCAGCGCTACTGGGGCTGCCCGATCCCGGTGATCCACTGCGCCGACTGCGGCACCGTGCCGGTGCCGCGCGCCGACCTGCCGGTGAGGCTGCCCGAGGACGTCAGCTTCGACCAGCCCGGCAACCCGCTCGACCGCCATCCAACCTGGAAGCACGTGGCCTGCCCGCAATGCGGCGGCCCAGCCCGGCGCGAGACCGACACGATGGACACGTTCGTCGAACTCGTCCTGGTACTTCACCCGGTTCTCGGACCCTTGGAACGAGTCCGAGCCGACCACGCCGGCCGTCGCCGACCGCTTCCTGCCCGTCGACCAGTATATCGGCGGCATCGAGCACGCGATCCTGCACCTGCTCTATTCGCGCTTCTTCACCCGGGCGATGCGGAAGACCGGGCACGTCGACTTCGCGGAGCCCTTCGCCGGCCTCTTCACGCAGGGCATGGTGGTGCACGAGACCTACAAGGCGCGCCGACGGCAGCTGGGTCGCGCCGGACGAGGTGCCGCATCGAGGGCATGGGCGCCGATCGGCGTGCGAGCCGCGTCGGCTCCGGCGAGCCGATCCTGATCGGCCCGATCGAGAAGATGTCGAAGTCCAAGAAGAACATCGTGGACCCGGACGACATCATCGCGAGCTACGGCGCCGACACGGCCCGCTGGTTCGTGCTCTCCGACAGTCCGCCCGATCGGCGACGTGATCTGGACCGAGGAGGGCGTGCAGGGCGCCAACGAAGCTCGTGCAGCGCGTGTTCCGGACTCACCAATGAACTGGCCGGATCGCGGCGCCGGTGCGGAGCGGCAGCGCCGGCCGCCTCGGGCGAGGCCGCGACGGCAGTCCGCAAGGCCGCGCACCGGGCGCTGATCGCGCGTCGAGGACGACATCGAGCGGCTGCGGTTCAACCGCTGCATCGCGCACATCTACGAGCTGGTGAATGCGCTCGCCGCGGCCGTCGGCGACGATCGAGACGCCGGAGGTCGCGCCGCGATCTGCGCTACGCGTTCCGTGAGGCGGCCGAGATCCTGGTGCAGATCGTGGCGCCCTTCATGCCGCATCTCGCCGAGACCGCCTGGGCGGCGCTCGGCCATGACACTCTCGTTTCGGCCACGCCTTGGCCGATGGCCGACCGTGCGCTCGTCATCGAATCGATGATAAGCTTGCCGGTGCAGGTCAACGGCCGCAAACGCGCCGACGTGAGCGGTGCCGCGCGACGCGGACCAGGATCAGATCGCGGCGGCGGCCCTGGCCCACGAGACGATCGCGAAGGCGCTGGAGGGGAAGCCGCCGCGGAAGGTGATCGTGGTGCCGATGAGGATCGTGAATGTCGTGGTCTGAGCGAGCCGCTCGCGGCAGCGCCGCTCTGATGGCGTGCGGCGGGCTGCTCACCGGCTGCGAAAGCACCGGGCATCCACCCGCTCTATGCCAGCCACGGCGGCAGCCTGCAGGCCGAGCTGCAGTCGATCGCGGTCGACCCGATCCCCGATCGGCTCGGGCACTATCTGGGCGACGCGCTGCAGACGGACCTCAACGGCACCGGCGCCCGAGTGGCGCCGAAGTACAGCCTGCGTCGTGAAGCCGAGCCAGCGCGTGCAGACGGCCGCTCATCGACACGGTGACTCGGCGGGCTCAGGCCGCGTCCGTGATTACGGTCGTCGGCTACACGCTCGACCCCGATCGGCGCGACGGAGCCGATCCTCACCGGCACCGTGACCTCGGCCGCCGATTACGACCGGTCGGTGCAGCGCTTCGCCGACATCCGCGCCGCGCGCGATGCCGAAATCCGGGATGCGCATACGGTGGCGGAGCAGATCAGCCAGCAGATCGCGGCCAAGCTCGCTACCGGCACGCCCTGAGCGCGATGGTCGCGGTCAAGAGCCACGAAGCGGAGCGGTTTCTGGCGCGCGATGCGGCCGGATTTTCGGCATTTCTGGTGTTCGGCGCCGATGGCGGTCTCGTGAGCGAGCGGGCGCGCGGTGCTGGTGAAGAACCTTGTCGACGATCCCGGCGATCCGTTCCAGCTTGCGCGGCTCGATGGCGACGACGTCGCGCGCGAGCCCGGACGCGCTCGTCGAAGAGGCCGGCACCATCCCGCTGTTCGGCGGCCGCCGCGCCGTCATGGCTCGACGCCGGCAGCAAGAACATCGCGCCGGCGGTCGAGCAACTGCTCGAGTCGGCCGATGCCTCTCCCGTGCGTGATCGAAGCGGGTGCGCTCAAGAAGGATTCGCCGCTCCGCAAGGCCGTCGAGCGCTCCCGGCGCGGCGCCGCGATCGAGTGCAATCCGGACGAGGAGCGGGACGTGCTGCGCCTCATCGACGAGGAGGTCGCCCGCGCCGGGCTGTCGATCGCCGCCGGAGGCGCGCGAGACGATGGCGGCGCTGCTGGGCGCCGACCGCCTCGCCAGCCGCACGGAGCTGGCCAAGCTGGTGCTCTACGCGCGCGGCGCGGGCGAGATCACGGCCGAGCACGTCGACGGCATCGTGGCCGATGCGTCGGCCGTGGCCAACGATGCCCTGATCGACGCCGCCTTCACGGGCGACCTGCCGAGCGCTCGATGCGGGACTGCGCAAGATCGATGACCAGCCCGGCTGAGGCAGGCACCATCCTGTCGGCGGCAGCGCGCCACGCCAATTGGCTGCACCGGACGAAGGTGGATATCGAAGGCGGCACGCCGGCCGATGCGATTCTGGGCCAGCTTGCCCGTTGGGGCATCTCGTTCAAGCGCAAGGCGGCCATCGAACGCGAGCTGAAAACGGGCGCCGAACCCCTGTTTCGTGCCGCAACGCGGCTGGGCGAGGCCGTCGGCCACGTGCGGCGCAACCCCGATCTCGCACAGAGCCTCGCCAGCCGCGCGCTGTGGACGGTCGCGCTCACTGTTCGCGGTCAAGCGGATCGAAGATCACAGAGCCGATGAGGTGCCCGACCCTGGTCGCGCTGAGCCTGATGGCGTGCACCCACGCGGCCTGCGCCGGTCCGCTGTCGCTGCAGGACTTCTTTCGCGGGCGGCTTTCCGCCAAAGGATCGGTCGAGAACTTCAAGGACGGCACGCGCCGCGATTTCACCATGGCGATGAGTGCGAGCTGGACCGGCTCGAAAGGCACGCTCATCGAGGACGTCGTGTATGCAGACGGCGAACGTGAGCACAAAGTCTGGAGCTTCGACAAGGTTTCGGACGGCCATTTCACGGGCACTCGCGAGGACCTGACCAGGGACGCCACCGTGGTCGAAGATGCCGAAGGCATCGGCATGAGCTACAAGGCGAACACCCGTCTTCCCTCGGGTACGCACTCTCAACCTGGCGTTCGACGACAGGCTGACGGCCGTTTCACCCGACGTGGTGACGGTGAGGAGCGACGTTTCGTACCTGTTTATTCCGGCAGCCCGTGTGACGATGACCATCACTCGCCTTGCGGCCCGATAGGGCAAAGGTGTCGTGCGCCGTTTCGCGGTCTGTTCACCGAATTGGCTTAATTCAGGGCGATGTCAGTCTTTGGCATGGAGACAGCCTTGTTGATTCGGCAGCAAAAAGCCTGGGAGCTCCACGAAGGTGAAGTGACGCCGGAGCAGATCTTCGTGAGCCGCCGCACGTTGCTGCGCAGCGGGGCCGCGGTGGCGGGGATCTGGTCCACGCTGGGCCTGGCCCGCGCTGATGCCCCTGCCGGTCCTTATCCGGCCAAGCGCAACGAGGGATTTACGATCGATCGACCGATAACCCCGGAAGCCGACAACACCGAACTACAACAACTACTACGAGTTCGGCACGTCGAAACACGTTGCGGAGGCCGCCAAGGCTCTCAAGACCGACCCCGTGGAGCGTGGCCGTCGACGGGCTCGTGGAAAAGCCGCGGACGATCGCGTTCGAGGATCTGCTCAAGGCGCTTCCGCTGGAGGAGCGGCTTTACCGCCATCGCTGCGTCGAAGCCTGGTCGATGACGGTGCCTTGGACAGGCTTTCCGCTGAAGGCTTTCGTGGACTGGGCCAAGCCGCTTGCCTCGGCCAAATACGTTCAGTTCGAGACGTTCAACGACCCGAACATGGCGCCGGGCCAGAAGCAGCTTCTTCTACCCGTGGCCCTACGTCGAAGGTGTCACGATCGCCGAGGCGGCCAACGATCTGGCCTTCCTGGTCACCGGGGCCTACGGCAAACCTCTGCCTAACGTGATGGGCGCTCCGCTTCGGCTCGCGCTTCCGTGGAAATACGGCTTCAAGTCGGTCAAATCGATCGTCAAGATCTCATTCGTCGAAGAGCGCCCCAAGACCTTTTGGCAGGCGCTCGGCCCTGACGAATACGGCTTCTGGGCCAACGTAAACCCACAGGTGCCGCATCCCCGCTGGAGCCAGGCGTCGGAGGAAATTCTCGGAACCGGCGAGCGCAAACCGACGCTGCTGTTCAACGGTTACGCCGCGCAGGTCGCAGACCTCTACAAGGACATCAAGGGCGAACAGCTCTTCATGTAGGCGAAGGCTGCTCAGAAGCGCCAGCGCTGGGCGTTGCTGACGAGGAAGTCGCGAAAGACCTGGACGCGCGCGACGCTCTTCAGCTCTTCCGGATAGACAAGGTAGCAGTCGAGTTCCGGCATGTCCGTCTGCGGCAGCAGCTGCACCAGGCCGCTGTTCGGTTCCACCATGTAATCGGGTAAGACAGCGAGGCCAGCGCCGCTCTGCACCGCGAGCCGCATGGCGGTCATGTTGTTGACCGTCAGGGCAGGGGCGCGGGGCGCTTTCGCATCGCGGCCGGTGCTCTGCAGCGTGTTCAAGAGCATGGTCAGGTAGTTGGCCGGCGCCGCCCTCGTAGCCGACGCAGCCGGTGGTTATCGAGGTCTTCAGGCGATTTCGGCTGACCGCTGCGCTTGAGGTACTCGGTCGAAGCGTAGGCGTGATAGTGCACCGTGAAGAGCCGCCGACGGATCAGGTCCGGCTGCTGCGGTTCGCGCAGGCGCAGCGCGAGGTCGGCCTCCCGCATGCCGAGATCGAGTTCTTCGTCGGTTAGGATCATGCGCAAGCGGATGTCGGGATAGAGCGACATGAACTCGCCCAGCCGGGGCGACAACCAGTTGGTGCCGATGCCGAATGTCGTGGTGATGCGCAACTCGCCATGCGGCTTCTCGCGGCTGTCGGTCAGATGCGTGCGTACCGCATCGAGCTTCAGCATCACCTCCTGAACGGTGCGGAATAAAAGATCGCCCTGCTCGGTCAGGATCAGGCCGCGGGCGTGGCGGTGGAACAAGCGGGACCTCGAGTTCCTGCTCGAGCGCGCTGATCTGGCGGCTGACCGCCGATTGGCTGAGATTGAGAACCTGCCCGGCATGCGTGAAGGAGCCCGCGTCCGCCGCCGCTTGAAACACGCGGAGTTTGTCCCAGTCCAAGATGTCGCCTCCCAAGCCGCGGGGCGGGTTCGATCCCACTCCCAATGTCGTGAACGTAACGTGGGTCGGCGATCTATGCCACAAGCCAGGCGCCTGGCCGCAGGCGTTTTGTTAAGAAATGCAAAAAAGCTGCTTCTGCTACGGACCGCAGCGACGGTTCCGAAGCGGGAGCCCGAGGTTCTGCGGCGGCAAACTGGCCAACCTATGCCTCACAGCATGGTTGGCCCGCCATTTTGCCTGAAACTCGACCCAATTCGATGGTGCCGACCTAAGATCCGGCCGCCCGGGTCGCCGGCCTAATCGTAGGCGCCGATCATCTGTTCGGTGCGCACCTCGGCGGTGCGTTCGGCCAGCGAACCCTCGTGTTCGGCGAGAAACTTCTCGGCTTCCAGCGCCGCCATGCAGCCCATGCCTGCCGCCGTGACCGCCTGCCGGTAGATCTTGTCCTTGACGTCGCCGGCCGCGAACACGCCCGGAACAGCCGTCGCGGTCGAGTCGGCCGCGGTGATGATGTAGCCGTCGGAGTCGGTCGGGACGTGGCCCTGGAACACCGTCGTTGCAGGGACATGTCCGATGGCGACGAAAACGCCGTCCGTGCGGAGCCGCGACACCGCGTCGGTCCTGACATCGCGGAGCTGCACGCCGGTGACCTTGCGCGGCGTGCCTTCCCCGAGGATGTCGTCGACCACCGTGTTCCAGAGGACCGACACCTTGGGGTTGGCAAACAGACGATCCTGCATGATCTTCTCGGCCCGGAACTTGTCGCGGCGGTGTACCACCGTGACCTTGCTCGCATGACGGGTGAGGTAAAGGGCGTCCTCGACCGCGGTGTTGCCGCCGCCGACCACGACCACCTCCTTGCCGCGGAAGAACGCGCCGTCGCAGACCGCGCAGCCGCTGACCCCAGCCCCCATCAGGATCTGCTCGGAGGGCAGCCCGAGCCAGCGCGCCTGCGCGCCGGTGGCGATGATGACGGTCTCGGCGATGTAGGTGTCGCCGCCGTCCGACTTGCACGTGAACGGGCGTTTGGAAAAATCGACCTCGGTGATGATGTCGAACACGAGCTTCGCGCCGGCATGTTCGGCCTGGGCCTGCATGCGGTCCATCAGAGCGGGACCGAGAACGGAGGTGTCCCGGGCCAGTTCTCCACGTCGCTGGTGATGGTCAGCTGCCCCCCGGGCTGGAGGCCCTGCAGCACGATCGGCTCGAGGCTGGCGCGCGCTGCATAGACGGCCGCCGTATAGCCGGCTGGTCCGGCGCCGATGATGAGCGCCTTGGTGTGATGGGTGCGAGGCATGGAGGATCCGTCGGTCGGCGCCGTCGCCGGGCGACTCGTCGAGAGTCGGGCACTGCGGCTATTGATAGGTATCGCGACTGAGGCGCCGCAAGGGCGCGGGCCCCGACCCAGTCTGGGGCCATTCCAATGTTCGGCCCTTCGCTTGCCCGGTGAGGGCCGGGGATTAGGTTGCCGGCGCTCCCGGGGCGTTTCCGGCCCCGCATACATCCCGCGCCGCGAAAGGCCGCTCCATGTCCACTGCTCATGCGCATTTCGCACGCCCGACAGCCTCCGCCGATCAGCGTCGACGACATCGTCGCGTCGGTGAAGGCCAGCATCGCGGCGCGCCGGCAGTTCGATGCGCCCTATCGCCACTACCTGATCGACAATCTGTTCCCGAAGACGGTGGCCGACGAACTCGCCGACCTGCCGTTCGCGGCGCCGGACCTGCATGGCGTCTCGGGCAAGCGCGAGTTGCACAACGATACCCGCTCCTATTTCGACGAAGGCAATATGGGCCGCTTCCCTGTGATGGCCAAAGTCGCCGACGCCCTGCAGACGCCAGGACGTGATCCAGACCTTCGCCGAGGCGTTCGACGCGCCGCTCGACCAGACCTACCTGCGGCTCGAATACGCCCAGGACATCGACGGCTTCTGGCTGCAGCCGCACACCGACCTCGGGGTGAAGAAGTTCACCTGCCTGATCTATCTGTCGCAGGGTCCGGGCCACGAGACGCTCGGGACCGACATCTACGCCAGCCCGGAGGAGCACGTCGGCGCCTCGCCCTTCATCCGCAATTCGGCGATGATCTTCGTGCCCGGCTCGAACACCTGGCACGGCTTCGAGAAGCGGCCCGATCCAGGGTGTGCGCCGCTCGGTGATCCTCAACTACGTCACGCCCGAATGGCGCGCCCGCGAGCAGTTGTCGTTTCCCGATCGGCTGATCAGGTTGTAATCGGCTGGGACGTCATCCCAGGCAAGCCGCATGGCTTACGCCGTCGGAGGGTAGGCCCGGAAGAGCTTGTACCGCTCGGCGATGCCGCGGGCGATCTCCGGCGTGGCGTCGATCGGCTCGTAGGTGAAGCGCTCGATTCGGCCCTGCCATCGGCGCGCGGCCCCGGTCTCCACCATGCGGTCGATGAACCACGTCATCTTCCTGTGACCGCCGGACAATTCGACGATGTGTATCGGCGCGCCGGACATGGCCGACTCGCCGATCATGTTCACGCTGTCCCCGGTGATCACGATCGCGTCGGAGAGGGCAAGGATCGGCAGGTAGGGGTTCTCGCCCGTTTGGTCCCAAAAGAACGCACGGCCGTTCGTCACGGCACCCGCGATCGCATCCGAAACCGCAGCCGACACGGAAGCTGGCGTGCGGCGCGAGGGCGTCACCATCAGGCTGAAGCCTTCGGCGAGCGCCTGGGTCGCGATGCCGGCGAGCCGACTGGCGTCACGGGGCTTGAATGCATACTGCCCACTGGGGCCGCCAAGCACCATGCCGACCCGGCAGCGCGGCAGGCCAGCCAGCCGTGGGTCGGGCGTGCTGCGTGCGGCCGCGAATGCCGATGCCGTCAGGCGATGCGGTGACGTCAGGGTCCGGATGACGTTCTCGCCTTGCAACTTGTCGTGTGCCGGGACGTAGACGACATCCGCGGTCTTCCGCCCGCGATAGGGGTCCTTGCTGAACACCGTGAACGTCCGGCCTTGCGAGAGCCGCTTCACGGCCCGGAGATAGGGCACGGTTCTCCGGCCGGACGCGATGGCGATGTCGGGGAACGGCGGCGCGATGGGACTGCCAGGCCGGCTCGACCAGTCGCGCGGCGGTGGCGGCCCATAGGTGACAGCCAGGACCACGGCGGCGTCGGCGCGACGAGCCTCCGCTCCGGCGTCAGGCCGAGCGCCTGGGCGATGCCGAAGCAATGCACCTCGTCGCCGATCTTCCCATCGGTAATGATCCAGCACGTCGTGCCGGGCGGCACCGCAATGTCCGAATCCCTGTTGCGACTAAAGGTTCATCTCGCGACGCAGCCAGGACGCGAACGACTCGCACAGCGAAACGGTCCGTCGTGCATCGATGTCGGGCAGGTCGTAGGCCGCGGCCGATCTCACCGGAACGTAACGTTCAGGATCTCGTAGCTCTTGCCGCCGCCGGGCGTGTTGACCTCGACGGTGTCGCCGACCTTCTTGCCGATCAGGGCGCGGGCCATCGGCGAGGTGATCGACACCTTGCCCTGCTTCACGTCGGCCTCGTTCTCGCCGACGATCTGGTAGACCTTCTCTTCCTCGGTGTCCTCGTCGACGAGCGTGACGGTGGCGCCGAACTTGACGTGCTTGCCCGAGAGCTTGGAGACGTCGATCACCTCGGCGCGCGACAGCTTGTCCTCGAGTTCCGCGATGCGGCCCTCGTTGAGCGACTGCGCCTCCTTGGCGGCGTGATATTCGGCGTTCTCGGACAGATCGCCATGCGAGCGCGCTTCCGCGATCGCCTGGATGATGCGCGGCCGCTCCTCCTGCTGGCGGATCTTCAGCTCCGCTTCCAGCGCGGCATAGCCCGCATCGTCATCGGCACTCTTATCCATGACCCTGTCTCTTCTCTTCGCTGCGCGACGGCGTCCGATGCGCCGGCACGCGGCTCTCCCCGATGCGCCTGCCGTTCGGCCGCTTCACAAGAACAAGAGGACTGATCGGGCCGAAGGCGCCGCCCTCGTCCCTGCCAGCCCGATCGAACGCGGAACCCGCGCCCGAGTTCCTCAGTCGAAATAGTCCTGCAGCGCCCGCACCTCGAGATCGCCGCCCAGATAGGCCTTGATGCCCTGCGCCGCCGCGATCGCGCCGGCTAGAGTGGTGTAATACGGCACCTTATGCAAGAGGGCCGCGCGCCGGAGCGAGCGCGAATTCGGCAGCGCCTGGGCGCCCTCGGTGGTGTTGACGACGAGCTGGATGCCGCCGTTCTTGATGGCGTCGACCACGTGCGGCCGGCCTTCGGACACCTTGTTGATCTGCTGGCCGGGATGCCGGCCGCCTGCAGCGCCTTAGCGTGCCGCCGGTCGCCTGGATCTTGAAGCCGAGCTCGGCCAGCATGCTTCATGGTCGGCAGGATGCGCGGCTTGTCGGCGTCCTTGCACCGAGACGAAGACGGTGCCGTCGGTCGGCACCTTGGTGCCGCCGCCGAGCTGGCTCTTGGCGAAGGCGACGTCGAAGGAGCGGTCGAGCCCGATGACCTCGCCGGTCGAGCGCATCTCCGGGCCGAGCACCGTGTCGACGCCGGGGAAGCGCGCGAAGGGGAACACCGCCTCCTTCACGCCGACATGGTCGAGGCGCGTGCTGGCGCAGACCGAAGCTCGCCAGCGTCTCGCCCGCCATGATGCGGCGACGCGATCTTGGCGATCGGCTTGCCGATCACCTTGGCGACGAACGGCACCGTGCGCGAGGCGCGCGGGTTGACCTCCAGCACGTAGATCTCGCCGTCCTTGATGGCGTATTGCACGTTCATCAGGCCGCCGACGTCGAGCGCCAGCGCCAGCTTGCTGGTCTGCGCCTCGAGCTCGGCGATGATGTCGCGGCGACGAGCGAGCGGGGCGGCAGCGAGCAGGCCGAAGTCGCCCGAATGGATGCCGGCCTCCTCGATATGCTCCATGATGCCGGCGATGAACACGTCCTTGCCGTCGCAGAGCGCGTCGACGTCGACCTCGATCGCGTCCGACAGGTAGCGGTCGAACAGCAGCGGGTTCGTGCCCAGCACCGTGTTGATCTGGCCGGTCTTGTCGTTCGGGTAGCGGGCCTTGACGTCGGACGGGATCAGGCTCGGCAGCGTGCCGAGCAGGTAGTCGTCGAAGCGCCGCCTCGTCGCGGATGATCGCCATGGCGCGGCCGCCGAGCACGTAGGAGGGGCGCACCACGAGCGGCAGGCCGAGCTCGGCCGCGACCAGGCGCGACTGCTCGACCGAATAGGCGATGCCGTTCTCGCGGCTGCTTCAGGCCGAGCTTGTCGAGCAGGCGCTTGAAGCGGTCGCGGTCCTCGGCGAGGTCGATCGAGTCGACCGAGGTGCCGAGGATCGGGATGCCGGCCTTCTCCAGCGCCTTGGCGAGCTTCAGCGGGGTCTGGCCGCCGAACTGGACGATGACGCCCTTGCAGCGTGCCGGCCTGCCGCTCCGTCTCGAGGATCTCGAGCACGTCCTCGGCGGTCAGCGGCTCGAAATAGAGCCGGTCCGAGGTGTCGTAGTCGGTCGACACCGTCTCCGGGTTGCAGTTGACCATGATGGTCTCGAAGCCGGCCTCGCTCAGCGCGAAGCAGGCGTGGCAGCAGCAATAGTCGAACTCGATGCCCTGGCCGATGCGGTTCGGGCCGCCGCCGAGGATGACGATCTTCTCGCGCCCGGTCGGGCGCGCCTCGTCGACCGGCGCGCCGGCGAAGGGCGCCGCGTAGGTCGAGTACATGTAGGCGGTCGGCGAGGCGAACTCGGCCGCGCAGGTGTCGATGCGCTTGAAGACCGGCCGCGACGCCGAGCGCGCGGCGCAGCGCCGTGACCTCGGCCTCGTGTCTTGCCGGCCAGCGCCGCCAGCCGCGCGTCGGAGAAGCCGGCCGCCTTGAGCGCGCGCAGGTTGCCGGCCGTCGGCGGCAGGCCGTGCGCGCGCACCTTCGCCTCGAGATCGACGATCTCCTGGAGCTGCTCGATGAACCAGGGGTCGATCCTGCAGGACTCGTAGATCTCGTCGTGGCTCATGCCGAGCCGCAGCGCCTGCGCGACGTTGAGCAGCCGGTCGGGCGTCGGCCTGCCGAGCGCGGCGCGCAGCGGCGTTGCGGTCGTCGCCCTGGCCGAGGCCCTCGATCTCGATCTCGTCGAGGCCGGTGAGGCCCGGTCTCGAGCGAGCGCAGCGCCTTCTGCAGGCTTTCGGCGAAGGTGCGGCCGATCGCCATGGCCTCGCCGACCGACTTCATCGAGGTGGTCAGCATCGGCTCGGCGCCGGGGAACTTCTCGAAGGCGAAGCGCGGGATCTTGGTGACGACGTAGTCGATCGTCGGCTCGAACGAGGCCGGGCGTCGCGCCGCCCGTGATGTCGTTGGCGATCTCGTCGAGCGTGTAGCCGACCGCGAGCTTGGCCGCGACCTTGGCGATCGGGAAGCCGGTCGCCTTGGAGGCCAGCGCCGAGGAGCGCGACACGCGCGGGTTCATCTCGATCACGATCATGCGCCCGTTCTCGGGGTTGATCGCGAACTGCACGTTCGAGCCGCCGGTCTCGACGCCGATCTCGCGCAGCACCGCGAGCGAGGCGTCGCGCATGATCTGGTATTCCTTGTCGGTCAGCGTCAGCGCCGGCGCGACGGTGATCGAATCGCCCGTGTGGACGCCCATCGGGTCGATGTTCTCGATCGAGCAGACGATGATGCAGTTGTCCGCGCGGTCGCGGACGACCTCCATCTCGTATTCCTTCCAGCCGAGCACGCTCTCCTCGATCAGCACCTCGTTGGTCGGCGAGGCGTCGAGGCCGCGCTCGACGATGTCGATGAATTCGTCGCGGTTGTAGGCGATGCCGCCGCCGGTGCCGCCCATGGTGAAGGACGGGCGGATGATGGCCGGCAGGCCGATGTCGTCGAGCGCGTCCAGCGCCTCGGCGAGCGTGCTGATCTGGTGCGAGCGCGGCGTGTCGAGGCCGATCTTGGTCATCGCGTCGCGGAACAGCTCGCGGTCCTCGGCCTTGTCGATGGCCTCGGCGGTGGCGCCGATCAGCTCGACGTCGTGCTCGGCCAGCACGCCCATCTTCTCGAGCGCCAGCGCGCAGTTCAGCGCCGTCTGGCCGCCCATGGTGGGCAGCAGCGCGAAGCCGCCCGGCACGGCTGGCGCTCCGCCGCGATGATCTTGGCGACGATCTCGGGCGTGATCGGCTCGACATAGGTCCGGTCCGCCATGTCCGGGTCGGTCATGATGGTGGCGGGGTTGGAATTGACCAGGACGATCCGGTAGCCCTCCTCGCGCAGCGCCTTGCAGGCCTGGGTGCCGGAATAGTCGAACTCGCAGGCCTGGCCGATGACGATCGGCCCGGCCCCGATGATCATGATCGTGGAGATGTCGGTGCGCTTGGGCATTGCGGACTCTTCGGCTCTGGGCGGTCCCGGCGCATGGAAAAGGGCCGCGCGAGCGGCCCTTTTGTGAGCGCAAGGGCAGAAATCGCAGCCCGAGGTGGGCCGGCATCGCTGCCCGCCGCGCAACCGCGTGCCACGGGCGTCGGTGCTAGCGGAAATCACGCCCTAAGGGAAGCAAACCGGCGTGTCGCCCTCGAGTTGCCGATCTTCAAGGTAGTCCCGCTGAGCGTCGCCCGCTCGTCAGCCCCCATCGACCTCTTCGATTTCGGCCTCGACCAAGCAGAAAGCCGGAATCTTGTGTTCTCGCACGGCATCTGCGATCTCGCCGTACCAGAGGCAATCGACCATGTCGTTGACCTGCGCGACGACGATCATCGCCGGGTCTCCCGACTCCAACTGGACGATGTCGCCTTTCTTGAACTCCATGGAAGCGCTCTCTGGGAGTGGGATCAAACAGGGCGCTGGTGTAGCACGCGCCCAGGCTTCATCGACTGGCGTCCGCTGGCTTTACCGACGACTTCGGTGGCGCGGATCTCATCCTTTCGTTGACTGGATCGGTCGCTCCATTATTATCATGGCATCGACTTTAGGACAGAACGACGTCGCCCTTCCGTGCCTATGGCCGAAGGCCGATGACCTCCCTCGCACCAAATCGCTAAAAAACAGACGCCCGCGAATGGCGCGTTTATTCTAGCTATGGGGGTCCATATGGCCGGTCGGCACAGTGAAGTGGTTCAACGCCACCAAGGGTTTCGGCTTCATTCAGCCGGATGACGGCGGGCCTGACGCGTTCGTGCACATCAGCGCGGTCGAGCGGGCCGGATTGGCCAATCTGAACGAAGGCCAGAAGCTCAGCTACGAACTCGTGGCCGATCGCCGGACCGGCAAGACGTCTGCGGACAACCTGCAGGCCCTTGATCGGCCTTTCGCAGGGCATTATCTCAGCGGCAGCCGGACGTCGATCGCGGCTGCTTCTTAGGAGGGATCCATTGCAGGTTCTGGTGCGCGACAACAACGTCGAGCAGGCCCTGAAAGCCCTCAAGCGCAAGATGCAGCGCGAGGGAAATCCGCGAGAGAAGAAGCGCCGCGCGCTCGGGAAGCCGTCCGGAGACGGGTGCGGGAGGCCGCGGAGGCGGTGCGGCGCGCCCGCAAGCTCGCCAGTAAGCAGGCCGAGCGCGAAGGG
>CAWGMF010000020.1:0-80304 GCA_963823605.1 uncultured Alphaproteobacteria bacterium
CGTATCGACGACACGTCCATCGATCGAGGCAGTGAGCACCTTGGAGCCACGCACGCGCATCAACAACCCCGTGGTTCCTCCCGGCGCGTTCACGCGCAGCACGACGCGCCGGGCTCCAGCCACCATCGAGTCCGCGATCAGCGTCGCGTCGGGCGCGCCGAGTGCGGTGCGCTGCACCTTTCTCGCGGTGAACGGGATTGCGTAGCCGAAGAGTCGCGGTGAGGGAGGACCATGCGCCGACGAATTCTTTCCTACTACGCTGCGCGTCCATGCATCCATTGGCGGTCCGGGCGTGCCGAGCCATGCGTCGCTCGAGTCCGCGTCTCGGCGTACACGAGCGCTGTGCGAAGCGGATGCGCCGCGCTTGGATGAACCACGATCGATGCGATCACCAGACACAGCGCGCCCGCGAGCGCCAGCGACGCGGAGGACCACCAGCGCGCGCGATCCACGACGGTCGCGAGTGTGGGTGCAAGCAGCAGCGCGATCAGCGATGTCATCGCACTCAACAGAATGGCGCCGGGCGCCACGATGCCGAGCAGAATCACGGCAATGCCGTAAGTGAGTCCCGCGAGCATGAACAAGGTCACTGCTGCGGCGATCCACTCGGCCACGGCGCGTCCCCGCACGAGGAGCGCCGCGCCCGCGGCGAACAGCAGCGGCCACGTGAAAAGGTAGGCAACGCCCGGCACACGGGTGCTGAGCAGGAGAGCGAGCAGCAGCCACACAATCAGCGCGCCGGTGAGCAACCCGCGAACACTGGACCATCGCATGGCGAGCGCGCAGCAGGCAATGGTCACCGACAGCGTCAATAGCACGAGCGCGGTCGCGTACAACCCACTCCACATCTCGGGACCTTCGAGCCGTCGGCCGATCAGGAATGCCAAGCCGCCCGACAGCACAATCGCGACGAGCGACGCCAGCACTCCCGTGATCACGCCTCTTCGCACGCGATAGACGAGAATTCCGACGAGCACGAGCGCGAGAGCGCGAGCGGAACTCGAAATGCTGCGGGTACACCACGAGGCCCACGAGCGGAAGGTCGAAGAACTCGCCGTCGCCGGTCCGGACCGCGGCAGCGGACCGTTGCCGAACGTGCGCACCAGCGTGAGCATCTGCGACCCGTGATGCTGCACGCTGCCCGGTTCAGATGCGCGACGTCGTCCTGGGTCGTGTGATAGCGCTCGACACCGTCAGCGAACGCGAAGTTGAGTGCAGGAAGACCAAGCACGGCGAGCTCGGAGAGATCCGTGTCGTTCGGAAGCGTGCGATAGATGACCGCGGTGACGGAGCCGGCCGACGCATTGGGGTCGTGCGGAGCACCCGTGCGACGTCGAGGTTGCCGGGGCCGGTCTCGAACATGAGAGAACGTCCGGTGGTGCCGCGCGCCTCGAAGTTGAGCGCGACGGCGACGTCCTTGGCCCACGGATGCTCGCGCACGAATGCGGCGGCGCCGAGCAGGCCGGCTTCTTCGCCGTCGGTGAACAGGGCGAAGACGTCGTGCGCAACGGCTGCTTGCGCGCGCGCAAGGCGCGAAGCGTCTCGAGCATGGCGGCCGATCCGGCGCCGTCGTCGGCGGCGGCGGGGCCTGCCTCGACGCCGTCGTAGTGCGCCATGAGCAGCACCGCCTTGCCCTTGGCTCGGTTCCGGGAACTCGAGCCATGATGTTCTGGACTCGCCCGGCCTCGCGGTAGCGCGTGCCGATCGCAGTAGCTTGCCTGCATCTGCGGGCGGAGGCCGAGCGCGGTGAGCTGGGCCACGACATAGTCGCGCACGCGATCGTGATCCGTGCTACCAGGCGGATGCGGCCGCTGCGCGATCTGCTCGACGTGCCGCATCGCGCGCTCGGCGGAGAACACCGTATCCGGCGCGCTCGCCGGAACGGGGCTCGGCGGCCTCACGGTGCGAAGAATCGACAGTGCGCAGAGGGCGATGAGTCCAAGCGCGACTCCGATTTGTTTCAACATTCAGGCCTTTCGCGTGAGGTGAGGGTTGTTCGTGGAGACTGAACGGAATAGCTAGCTGATGAGACTCGCCGCCGATTCCGTGTGGCCCGGCAGCATCGAGAGATCTCGTCCGTAGGGAAAGAAGTGCTTGAGGCGCAGGAATGGCTGCTCGACGAGATACCAGCTCGCGAGCGCGACCAGAAGAGTAGTCGCGAGTACAGCGCTCAAAACGAGTATGTAGTACGGGAGATAAGAGCCTCCATACCGCGCGCCGCAAGCACGCTGGTCGGTGCAATGAGCGCGCGGAGCACCATTAAGTGCCAGAGGTACATCGCGTAGCTGTAGCGGCCGAGCACCCGCAGGATTGAATTCGTGAGTAGGGTTTTCGAGTCGACGACGAGGAGCAGCAGGTAGCCGCTCACGAATGCGATTGGAAGAAATCCAAGAAGCAGCGTGACCGGCACTATTTCGCCTATCCTGCGACTGGCGACCGACTCGGCTGCGAGAAACAGAACGACCGCGATGAGGACAGGGACCCGGCATCGTGAGACGCGACGGAGGAGAGCGGGATCGCGGACCGCCACGCCGGAAGGAGCCTACTGCCAACGCATCCATCGGGGTCGGCAGCAACACATAATGACATTCAAACTGGCGCCGCGCAATGAACGCGATTCGACGAGCAGGGCTACAGCCATACATCCGATCGCGAGCCTGGGCAACGCACGGGAGCAACTACTGCGACTGCGAACGGCCAGAGCAGATAAAATTGTTCCTCGACCGCGAGCGACCAGAGGTGCAACGGCGCACCCTCCGGTGGAAAGCCATGCAAGGCAAAATAAACGTTGGACAAGTACGTCCAGTACCAGCCTTGTGTGGCACGCAGTTGCTCGGCCACCGTACATGGACAGGCCCACGAGCGGCGCAATCCAGAGGCTGAAGGCGAGAAACACGACGTACGCTGGCACAATCCGAACCGCGCGGCGCGAGTAGAACGTACGGAAGTAGTTGGCCTTTCCGCGCTGATCAGCAAGATGCCGGTGATCAGGAATCCGGAGAGCACGAAGAACAGATCAACTCCGATCCAGCCTGCGGTGCCCACGTGCGAAACGATCGCCTCGACTCCCTCGCCCAATGGCACGCGCTCCATCACGTGCACGATTATCACCGCGAGAATGGCAACGCCGCGCAGGCCGTCCAATCCGGGGACATGAACCGAGGAGACGCGGATCGAGTGAGACGTGTAACCCTCCGGCGTCTGTACGGAACGGCGCACCAGTAGGGCGCCTCATGCGGATGCGCGGGCGTCCAGAAAATGTCAGGCGGGTACCGAAACAGGAAGTGGCGACAGTACGCTGTGCTTCCCAGCGTACCATTCTCAGCCTAATCTTGACAGTTGACTGACACAATGTCGTGGGACTGACATGGTAGCGTCGCGTCCACTCTCGGCCGCAGCCCGCCAGCGAGCGGCAACCCGACGCGAAATCCTCAATGCCGCGTTGAAAATGCTGCGTGAAGAGGTCGGATCCCGCTCTCCCACGAAGCCGTGGCGGCACGAGCGGGTGTCGCCGCGCGAACCGTGTTTCGCCATTTCCCCACACGCTACCATCTCACGGGCGCAATGTGGGAGCGGATGCGCGACGAAACGGGAACGCGGTGGCCCTGCACGGAAAAGGAGATCGTACCAATGATCCGTACGCAGTTCGATCAATTCGAAAAGCACGCGGCGCTCGTCCGCGTCTCGCTCGCAACTTCGGCAACGTCAAGCTATCCCGTCCACGGGTCGGCCGAAGGTCGCGCGGCTTTTCGGCGCAGCCTCGCCACCTTGCTCGCCGACCTGCCGCGCGCCGAGGGCAACCGGCTGGTCGCTACAGCGGTGGCAATTTACAGCGCTCCATTCTGGCAGATGCTGCGCGATCGCGGACAGCTGTCCGCGAGAGAACTCGCGAAGCAGCGGCGACAGCGATGGAAGCCACCATTGTGAGCGCGCGCGCTCGCGCCAAGCGCGCGAGTCTGGCATAAATCGTACGGAGCCTTCGCACCATCACCGGAGTCCATATGAGCACCGGGACAACTACAGCCACCCCCATAACACGCTACTTCGCCCTTCCGCCGACTGCCGGACGCACACCGATGCCGCTGAATGTGGTTGGAGAGGAGACACTGGTGAAGGATCTGCTGCCGACTCTGAAGGCTTGTTGGCGTTCTTTCATCTCATCGCGCCGCCAATGTCGGGACCCGCGCGGCACGTGCATACACGCGAAGACGAACTGTTCTATGTGCTGGAAGGTGAGATCGTCTTCGAGCTCGACGGCACGAGACACACGGTGCGCCCGGGCGGCACGGTCTACTTGCGCAGAGGCGTTGTGCACGCATATCAGAACTTCACGAACGCAAGCGCTCGGCTCCTGATTGCCACGACCCTTGGCGCATTCAGCGGCTTGTTCGTCGAACTGTCGGCTGCAACCCGGCCAGGTGAGTTCCCAGACCTCGACGTTCTCACGGCGATCAGCGAGAAGTACGGCATCACGATACTGGAGCCACCGATGACAGCATGAGTACGCGGTCAAATGAAGCGCCGGACTCGGCGTTGACCTCGACCGATTGTTCGCCGCGAGCCTTCACCACGACCTTCAAGGGGCCGGCCGCGCCCGGCCGGCGAAGGTCACCGAGGCCCTGGAACAGCCGGTCCACGCCGCCGGCCTCGCGCAACTCCTCGGTCGAGGAGCAGCCCAACAGATCCAACAGCGCTCGGTTGGCATAGACGACGTCATCGGCCTGGGCCACCAGGAGACCTGTAGGGAGCGTCTCCAAAACGGCCCAGGCATCGCCGGCGGCCGACCCGTCCAGGCGACCCGGCGAACTGGCGGGAGAGCCGCCGAGCCCTTGCGACGCCGTTTCGATGCTTGTGGGTTCGCGGGACGCAGCGCTCCGCGCAAGGCCTGCCGCATCGGCTCCCGGCAAAGCGGCGAGCGCGCGTGCGATTTCGTCGAAGTTGAACCGCTCGTGGCTGGACAGACGCTGGTCGTCCGCCGATTTGGGTTCGTTGCTCGGCGCCTCCGACCAGCGCGGCACGTCGAGAGCGTCCGGAACCGGCTCGGGCACAACACGCGGCGGCTCGCGGCGCGGCGTCGTTCGCGAGGACAGAACCGGTGCGACAGCCTTGAAGCTCGAGAGGTGAATGACCTTCGACGTGCTCGCGCCGACTGTGCCAGAGAGGTGCGTGACATTCGACACCAAGCTCAGGCCCGGATCGAGCGTGAGCGCCGTCGGCTCAACCTCGCGGTCCGGCAGCCTGTCTTTGTGCGCCGCAACATCGAGGCTGCGATCGGGTTCAGCCGTCCGTTGTGCCTCCTCGGCCTGATCGATCCGATCCTCGACGGCAAGGACATCACCACGCAGGTGTTCGACAGGGCCATCAAGGCTTGGAACGAGCGTGGCCCGATCCGAGCTTACCTGATCGTCGGCATCGCTCAGCGCCTGCGTTGACTCGTCCGCAGCCTGTTCGGCTTGCTCCAACTCCTGTGTGGCGGTGGTGCCCACAACGTCCGATCGTTCTTGGATTAGGCCATAGCCACGATGGCCCCCCGAGCCGGGTGCCGGCGCTCCACCCAGGATCACCGTCGCGGCGTTGGCGTCGCCTTCGAGCGGCCACGGGATCGCGCCACTGGTCCAGCTTCGGTTCGCGACCAGCGCGTCCGCCGCGGCGTCGGCAGCATCGCAGGCGAGCTGGCGAAGGCGCGCCTCCAAGCCATCGCCGACCTGAAGAGCCGCGGCACCCAGGGCCGCGGCCATCTCCGGGCCGACATAGGTAAGGACGCCGGTCGCGTCGGTCCGCCAGACGAACCGGCCTGCACCCACTCCGTTCTGGTGCTCCATCGTTGATGCCTGCTGGTCAGCGATGTCCGGAGATCGCCCGTGGGCGGCCGCAACAATCGACGGCTGAGTCGCATCCGGCACGCCAACGTTCGGCATGTGCGGCGTGGATGCCGGCACCTCAGACAGAGCGGGCGCCAGCGCGCCGGACTTGCCCGGCAGGTCCCGCAAGAAGACCACTTTGGGTCTTTGCCTGGGGACCATCGCGCACGTGAGCGTCACGCCGAACCGCTGGAATCGCGTGGCGACCGATAGGCGTTCGAGGTGCAAACCGGATTGCGGGATGAGCCGGTCCAATCGGGTGACGAGCGGACGCCCCTCGGCGGGTCGGCCGAACACCGCGCGCGTCAGACGGCTCGGATCCGCGCCCCGAACAACTCGGTTGCGGCGCGGTTCGCCCAAACGACACGCGGCGGATCGAGAATGGCGAGGAGCTTCGCGCCGGGCCCTTGCAGGTCGTCGCCGACCGCCAGCAGCATGCGGCGAACCTCCTGCAAGTCCAGTGGAGCGACGGTCACGGCGCAACGCAGCCCAGCCGCGATCGAACGCGATCACACGACGACCGAGGGCGCGAGGCAACCCTTAGCGCGCGACAACCGTCATCGACCGCGATGCATCTCATTGACGAATTTTTAACCGTGCCCCGCTCGACCGTCCATGCCGGAATTTCGAATTTGTAGTGCTGCGACAGGTGCGCCACGCCCGCGGCCCTGTATGCTGCAATGCAATGTTGCATATTGCATCGCAGCATTCCTGGGATTATGTTTAATACGGCGGCACGAAGCCCAGCTCTCGAACGTTTCGATTCGAGCGCTGTCGTCTGCGTGGCTGCGCCTCAAGCACCAGGAGTACGCCCGTGAACCAGGTTAGCTACGAAATCCCCACCGAAATGCGCGACTTCGCCGAGAAGAGCGTCGAGCAGGCGCGCAAGGCCTTCGAAGGCTTTATCGGAGCCGCGCAGAAGGCCGTTGGCCAGGCGGATTCGCACGCCACGACCGTGCAGAGCAGCGCGCGCGCGATCGGCGACAAGGCTGTGACGTTCGCCGAGCAGAACGTCCGCTCGGCCTTCGACTATGCGCAGAAGGTGGTCCGCGTCACCGACATGCAGGAGTTGCTGGCACTACAGTCCGAGTTCGTCCGCTCCCAGATGGCGGCGTTGCAGGACCAAGCCAAGGAATTCGGCAGCGCGGTCCAGAGTGCCACGCAGTCCACCGTTGGCAGCGCCATCAACAAGTAAATGGCGGGCCCGTCGAAGCGCCGGTCCAAGCGCGTTGCCGCTGGACCGGAGCGCCGCCCAATCGAGGAGAGCGCTATGACCCCAGCGGACGAACCAACCTCTCCAGCTGCCGAGCCCGCGAACGAGGCCCGCTCGGACGACGCCGTGGCCGCTACGGAGCCGCAGGTGGCGGCGATGGCATCCACGGCCAGCGCCAACGTCGAGGCGTTGGCAGCGACGGCCGCCATGGCGGCTGACGCGGCGACCGGAGCTGGCGAGGAGGTCATGCAACGTGTCGACGACGCCGCGGTTTCGGCCACATCCGAAACCGCGAAGGCGTTTGAGGAGGTACGGGAACGGTTACGCAGCATTGGCGTTCCGGGCAGCGAGGCTGGTGCGGACCTAGCCGGTCAGGTCACCGCTGGCACGGACCGCTTCTCGAAGACGATGACTGCAGGTTACGGACGAGCCGCCGAAACCTTCTCCGAGTTCAACGCCAAAGCGATCGAGGCGTGGCGGACCAACGCCGAAGCCGCCATCGCTCATTGGCAGCAGCTTTCCGGCGTTGCAAGCTGGTCCGAGGCCATCGCGCTGAACGCCGCCCATGCCCGCAAGCAGATCGAAGTCATGACGGCGCAGACGCGAGAATTCGCCGAGCTCGCGGGCCGTATGGCGCGTGAAAGCGCCGAGAAGCTCACCTCGCGGCCCTGATCGAAGCTCGCGCGAGACGCCTTGTCTTCCGCGCGCTTTCGTGCATAGAGAGCGCCGCGCTCGTTTCCGACACCCCTGGAGGCGTGAGCGCAGCATGGGGCCGCATCGGGCGGCCCTTTTTCATTGAGGAGCCACCATGGCAGCGATCAAGAGCCTCGCCGTCGCGGTGCGCAGCGGGACCGGCAAGGGGGCCGCCCGCAGCGTTCGTCGCGCAGGCCGAGTACCAGGCGTCATCTACGGAGCCGGCGAAGCCGCCGAGCCGATTTCGCTCGACTACAACGAAACACACCGGCTCATCTATGCCGGCCACTTCCTCAACACGATCCTCGAGCTCGATATCGAAGGGCGCAAGGAACGCGTCATCCCGCGTGACTTCCAGCTCGACGTGGTCAAGGACACGCCGCTGCATGTCGATTTCCTGCGCCTTCGCGCCGGATCGAAGCTGAAGGTGGCGGTGCCGGTCCACGTGATCAACGCGGAGAGCGCGCCGGGCGTGAAACGCGGCGGCGCCATCAATCTCGTGCAGCATGCGGTGGAGCTGCTGGTGCCGGCGGACAATATTCCGGACAGCATCACGGTCGACCTCGCCGGCCTCGACATCAACGATTCCGTCCACATTTCGGCGGTGAGTCTGCCCGAAGGCTGTCGCCCGGTGATCCGCGATCGCGATTTCACGGTCCTGACGATCGCGGCACCCACCGTGATGGCCGAAGATCCCGTGACGGCTGCTGCAGCTGCAGCCGCCGCGCCGGCACCCGCTGGCAAGGCTGCCGCTCCGGCCAAGGGCGGTGCGCCCGCCGCAGCGGCCCCTGCCAAGCCGGCCGCCAAGAAGTAAGACGAGAAGCCCTTCTTCCGGCGAACGGGAGAAGGGCTGTTGCGTCCAGCGGCGCCGCCAAGCGGGCGAGGAGGGCTTGGCCCACTTAGCCCGTGGCGCGCCGCGACACGTCCGCCGCTCTCGACGGACAGGGATTGGTCTTCCTCCCTATGCTGATCTTCGCCGGCCTCGGAAACCCCGGAGCGCAATACGCCGGCAACCGGCACAACATCGGCTTCATGGCCGTCGATGCGCTGGCGCGCGAGTATCGCTTCCCGCCATTCCGCTCAAAATTCCAGGGCCAGGCAAGCGAAGGCACGATCGGCGACGAGCGCGTGCTGCTGCTGAAGCCGACAACCTTCATGAATGAGAGCGGACGCGCGGTCGGCGAGGCTATGCGGTTCTACAAAGTCGCTCTCAAGGATCTCGTCGTTCTGCACGACGAACTGGACCTCGAGGCCGGCCGGCTCCGGGTGAAGATCGGAGGCGGTAACGCTGGGCACAATGGTCTGCGCTCCATCACGGCGCTCTGCGGCAACGACTACAGGCGCGTGCGCCTCGGCATCGGGCACCCCGGTGACAAGGCTCTGGTGCACAACTACGTTCTGAGCGATTTCGCCAAGACTGAACGTCCGATGGTTGCTGCTCTCTGCGCGGCAGTGGCGCGCGAAGGAGCGTTGCTCGCACAGGGCGAAGACGCAAGCTTCCAGAACAGGGTTTTTCGCGCGATGGCGGACGCAGGGTTCGGCGAAGCGTAAGCAATCGAAAGCACAGGTCCATGGGCTTCAAATGCGGGATCGTCGGGCTGCCGAACGTCGGCAAATCGACGCTGTTCAACGCGCTGACGCAGACCGCTGCGGCGCAGGCCGCGAACTATCCGTTCTGCACCATCGAGCCGAACGTCGGCGATGTGGCGGTTCCGGATTCGCGCCTCGATACACTGGCCCCGATCGCCGGTTCGAAGGAAATCATCCCAACCCGGCTAACCTTCGTCGATATCGCCGGCCTGGTCCGGGGAGCCTCGAAGGGCGAGGGACTCGGCAATCAGTTTCTCGCCAATATCCGCGAATGCGATGCCATTGCCCACGTGGTGCGCTGCTTCGAGGACAGCGACATCACCCATGTCGAGGGTCAGATCGACCCAATCGCCGACATCGAGACCATCGAAACCGAGTTGATGCTCGCCGACCTCGACTTGCTGGAAAAGAGGGTGGTGGCGCTGGAAAAACGTGCAAAGGGCGGGGACAAGGACGCAAAGGAACTGTTCGATCTCGTGTCCCGCTGCCTGGTCCTGCTCCGCGACGGCAAGCCGGCCCGCATGGTGGACGTCAAGCCGGAAGAGCGCAAAGTCTTCGTCGGGCTCGGCCTGCTTTCATCGAAACCCGTGCTCTACGTGTGCAACGTCGAGGAGGCGGCGGCGGATAAAGGCAATGCCTTCTCGGCCCTCGTTGCCGAACGCGCGAAAGCCGAGGGCGCTGAGAGCGTCGTGGTGTCGGCCAAGATCGAGAGCGAGATTGCCGTCCTGCCGGCCGCCGATCAGAAGGACTATCTCGAAGCCGTTGGGCTCGCCGAGCCGGGCCTCAATCGTGTCATCCGGGCCGGCTATGCGCTGCTTCGGCTGGTCACGTTCTTCACGGTCGGTCCAAAGGAGGCCCGGGCGTGGACGATCCCGCGCGGCACCAAGGCGCCGCAGGCCGCAGGCGTGATCCATACCGACTTCGAAAAGGGCTTCATTCGCGCCGAGACCATCGGCTACGACGACTACGTCGCGGCCCGAGGCGAAGCCGGGGCACGCGAGGCAGGCAAGTTCCGGCTCGAAGGCAAAGACTATGTCGTCGCCGATGGCGACGTGCTTCACTTCCGGTTCGCGAACTGAGCGCGTCAGCTCGGCGCATTGCCCAAGGGCCAAGCCCGCCACAGAATAATCGCGCCGAGGCGTTGAAACACCTCGATCCTGCGCGAAGGCTGGGTTTGGAGGTGCGATGCGCCGGTCGATGATCCTTGCGGTGGTTTGCGGCGCACTGGCGCTCCTCAGCATCGCGGCGGCGGCGCTGTTCTTCGTCGAACGCCCGACGGTGATCACCGTGGCCGTCCCAGCCGAGAGCCATGGCGACCACGACCTTCTGGTGGCGGCGAGCCGCGTCGTGCGGCATGGTCACGACCCTATCCGTTTCAAGGTCGTCGCGGTGCCGGATGCAAAAGCCGCTGCGGCAAGCCTCGATGCCGGCAGCGTCGACATGGCGGTGGCGCGGACCGACGGCCCCATGCCGGCCAATGGCCAGACGGTGGTCATCCTCCATCGCGATGCTGCAGTCCTCGTCGCCCCCGGATCGAGCGAACTCAAGGAGGTGGCCGGAGCTTGCAGGCCATACGGTCGGGATCGTCGATCGATCGGAGTCCAATGAGGGCCTGCTCGAATACGATTCTCGAAGAGTCCGATGTGCGCAGCGATAGCGTGAAAAAGGTGCCGCTGACCGTCGAGAGAGCTCGGAGACGCGTTCAAGAACAAGATCGTTGATGCGGTGCTGGTCGTCGGCCTCATTTCCGGCAGCAAGGTCCAGGACACAGTCAGGGCCGTGGCGCAGGATCGGCGACGCGCCGCCCGTGTCTTCTTCGAAATCAAGGAGGCCGAAGCGATCGCGCAGCGATCTCCAGCTTACGACAAGCTGTCGATCCTCAAAGGCGCGTTCCGGGGCAAGCCTCCGCGCCCCGAGCGACGATATCGACACGGTCAGCGTGACGCACAGGCTTCTGGCGAGTTCAGCCTTGAGCCAATCCGTCGTGGCCGACGTCACCCGTTTCTTTCTGGCCGAACGGCAGCGCCATCGTGGCGCTCGACCCGCTTGCGCTCGCGATCGAGGAGCCCTCGACCGAGAAAGGCGCCGCGCTTCCGGCCCATCCGGGTTCGGCCGCCTATATCGACGACGAAGAGGAAAGCTTCCTCGATCGATACAGCGATTTCTTCTATCTCGGCGCGATGCTGATCGGCGTCTTGGCCTCGGGCGCAACGGCGATCTTCAGCCGGCTCAATGCCGAGGGCACTCGGGCCGTGGATCGGCTCACCGCCCGGCTGATCGAGATCCTGAAGGTCGTCCGCTTTGCGCCCTCGCTCGACATGATGAACGGGCTCGAAACCGAGACAGACGAGATCGTCGCCGCGGCTCTGGACCAGAGCACTGCCCGCAGCCTCGACGAGCGCCGGCTCGGCGCACTCGGGCTGGCGCTCCATCAGGTGCGGGAAGCGATCCGTGACCGGCGCGCCGTCCTGAGCGGGAGCGAACGGGCGACGAGCGATCCCGGCCGAACGCCCGTCACGACACGCATTCGCGACGGATTGACCACGGAGCGCCGAAACCGCCACACGCGTCCGCATGGTTGCTGCCGAACTCGACGACTCCCGGCCGCTGAAGGGCCTCGGGCTGACGGCGCTCGGCTACGCGCTGTTTTCCGTGCAGGACGCGATCGGTGAAATGGCTCGTCGCGACCTACGCGGTGCCGCAGATCCTGCTGACGCGCAGCCTGGTCATCATGCGTCATCGCGCGTCGCGATCGGCGGGCGCCGCAACATTGCCGCGCTCGGGCAAACGCCGGAGCAAGGCCGCGCTCCTGGCGCGCGCGGCGCTGATCCTCGTCGCCTGGCTGCTCTACTACAACGCCGCGCGTTTCCTCGGGCTGGCGGAGCTGACGACGATCTATTTTGCCGCGCCCATCATCGTGGTGACGCTCTCCGTCTTCATTCTGCAGCGAGTCGGTGAGCGCCACGCGCTGGCTGGCCGTGGTGGGCGGGTTTGCCGGCGTGGTGCTGGCGGCGCGCCCGGCGGGCGGCGTCGGCGCCATGCCGGCGCTGATGGCCTTCTGCGCGGCCTGCTGCTGGGGCCTGAGCGTCATTCTGGCTCGGCTGATCAACCGGTCCGAGCCGACCACCAATCAGATGATCGTCAGCAACGCGCTGTTCGCGCTGGCCTGCGCCGTGGCCCTGCCGTTCATCTGGAGGACACCTGACCTGTTCAGCCTGGCCCTCATGCTGGGCCTTGGTATCGCGGGCGGCCTCGGCCAGTTCTTCCTTTATGAAGGGTTCCGCTTCGCGCCCGCGTCCGCGATCGCTCCGATCGAATATTCCGGGCCTCGTCTGGGCCTTCCTCTACGGCTACCTGATCTGGTCGGACATTCCGCCGGCCCGGGTCTTCATGGGCGCGGCGCTCATCGTGGCGAGCAGCCTCGCGCTCGTCTGGTATGAGCGCGACGCGCGTTGCGACTGGTCGTCTCGGCATGAGCGGGAGTAGCTGGTGCGGCGTGCAGACGACGGCCCAGCCATCAGCGGTTGCCCGTTCCCATCGGCTCGAGTTTTCCGCTATGCGCATCTCGCAATTGCGAAATGAGCGGCGGCGCGGGTGTCGAGAACCGGCTCCGCCGTTCTTTCATATGCGTGTCGCAATTCCCATGTCGGGTCGCGGCGCATCCATTTCACATCGCCGGCTTCATGAACCTCCGCAACATCGCCATCATCGCCCACGTCGACCACGGCAAGACCACGCTCGTCGACAAGCTGCTCCAGCAGTCCGGCGCCTTCCGAGACAACCAGCGCGTCGCTGAACGCGTGATGGATTCGAACGACCTCGAGAAGGAGCGTGGCATCACGATCCTGGCCAAGGCCACCTCGGTGGTCTGGAAGGACACGCGCATCAACATCGTCGACACGCCCGGCCACGCCGATTTCGGCGGCGAAGTCGAGCGCATCCTGTCGATGGTCGATGGCGTGATCGTCCTGGTCGACGCGGCCGAAGGCCCGATGCCGCAGACCAAGTTCGTGGTCGGCAAGGCGCTGAAGATCGGGCTGAAGCCGATCGTCGCCATCAACAAGGTCGACCGGCCGGACGCCCGCACGACCGAAGTCGTCAACGACGTGTTCGACCTGTTCGCGGCGCTCGATGCGACCGACGAGCAGCTCGATTTCCCGATCCTCTACGGGTCCGGCAAGCAGGGCTGGATGGCGAATTCGCCCGATGGCGCCGCATGAAGGCATGACGCCGCTGTTCGAACTGGTGCTGAAGCACGTGCCGGCGCCGGCCGTCGACGACGGGCCGTTCCGCATGCTCGGCACGCTGCTCGAAGCCAACCCCTATCTTGGCCGCATGATCACCGGCCGGGTGCAGTCCGGCTCGGTCAAGCCGAACCAGGCCGTCAAGGTGCTCGACAATTCCGGCAACCTCGTCGAGACGGGTCGGATCTCCAAGATTCTGGCGTTCCGCGGCATCGAGCGGACGCCGATCGACATCGCCGAGGCCGGCGACATCGTCGCCATCGCGGGCCTGTCGAAATTCAACGTCGCCGACACCGTCTGCGCGCCCGAGGTCACCGAGGCGCTGCATGCGCAGCCGATCGACCCGCCGACGCTGTCGATGACCTTCCTGGTCAACGACAGCCCGCTCGCCGGAACCGAGGGCGACAAGGTGACGAGCCGCGTGATCCGCGACCGCCTGTTCAAGGAGGTCGAAGGCAACGTCGCGCTGAAGATCGCGGAAACGCCCGGCACCGACGCTTACGTGGTGTCCGGCCGCGGTGAGCTGCAGCTCGCGATCCTGATCGAGACCATGCGCCGCGAAGGCTTCGAGGTCGGCGTGTCGCGCCCGCGCGTCGTGTTCCAGACCGATCCGGAGACCGGCGAGCGGCTCGAGCCGATCGAGGAGGTCGTCATCGACGTCGACGAGGAGCACTCGGGCGTCGTCGTGCAGAAGATGTCGGAGCGCAAGGCCGACATGATGGAGATGCGCCCCTCGGGCGGCCATCGCCTGCGGCTCGTGTTCCACGCGCCGACCCGCGGCCTGATCGGCTACCAGGGCGAGTTGATGACCGACACCAAGGGCACGGCCATCATGAACCGGCTGTTCCACGCCTATGCGCCGTGGAAGGGCGAGATCCAGGGCCGCCGCAACGGCGTGCTGCTCTCGACCGATTCGGGCGAGGCGGTGGCCTACGCCATGTGGAACCTCGAGGACCGCGGTCCGATGATGATCGAGCCCGGCTGGAAGGTCTACCAGGGCATGATCATCGGCGAGCACACGCGCGACAACGACCTCGAAGTGAACGTGCTCAAGGGCAAGAAGCTCACCAACATCCGCGCCGCCGGCAAGGACGAGGCGGTGCGCCTCACCCCGCCGATCCGCATGACGCTCGAGAAGGCACTGGCCTATATCGAGGACGACGAACTGGTCGAGGTCACGCCGAAGTCGATCCGTCTGCGCAAGACGAAGCTCGACCCGCAACGAGCGCAAGCGCGCCGAGCGGGCGAAGGAAAGCGCGGTCGGATAGGCCGCTGGGCCGGTTTCCTCTTAGGACCTGTGCCGCTTTCCGACTGTGGCCCGTTTCAGCCTTGCGGTTGTCGTGACAGTCTCGCGGTCGGCAACTGCCGCGTCGAAAACGATCTCCAGTCCTTCCTTCGCGGCGAAAGTCCCTGGCCGGTGGGCGGCAGCCTGTTCCTCGATCTCCGCCAGAGCGGTATCGGTCCGCTCCGGCAGATGGTGGAACAGCGCCAGTCGATGCACACCGGCCGCGTCCGCCAGCCTCGCGCCTTCGACCCACGTTGAGTGACCCCAGCCGGCGCAACGCCGGTACTCGTCGACCGTGAAGGTGGCGTCGTAGATCAGCAGGTCGGCGTCGCGCGCTAGCGCAACCAGCGCCGGATCGGGCCCATCGGGGCCGTGCTCATGATCGGTGAAATAGCAGACCGACCGGCCGCCGAACGAGACCCGGTAACCCGTCGCACCCCCAGGATGGTTGAGAGGCGCCGTCCGAACTGAAATCGCGTCACCGAGATCGAAGGACTCGCCGGCGATGAAATCCCGATAATCGATGCTTGCGCGAAACATTTGGGGCGTGATCGGCAGCAGCGGCGGGATCATGAACTGCGCCACCACCTCCGAGAGATGTTCGCGTTCGGACAAGTGACCCGCCCAGAACCGAAACGCAAACCCTGGCGAGAACGCGGGGGCGAAGAACGGCAAGCCGATCAGGTGGTCGATGTGGCAATGCGTCAGCAGCAGATCGAGATCACCGCTCCCACCTTCGGCCACGATGACGCGGCCGAGTTCGCGCAATCCGCTGCCCGCATCGAGAATGATGCGGCGACCACCGCAGCGGATCTCCACGCAAGCGGTATTGCCGCCATAGGCAAGCGTCGTCGCCCCGGGCGTGGGCAGCGAGCCCCGGACACCCCAGAACTTCACACGCATCTCGCTCATCACGTCGTGCCGCTCAACGTCAGGCCGCCGGGCCCGATGAGCAGACATGGCATGTTTCGCCACCGGTGGCGACCGCTGGGAGTGCCCGCCCGGCGATGGCCTACGAGATTTCCTGGACAAGCTTGGCGATCAGGGAGCGTCCAAAGGTCTCGAACCCCTGCGCGACGAGCACGAACGACCCCGTCCCACCGATGACGTTCTGCCGGTAGTAGCTTTGCAGGCCGCCGGGCGGATGGGTGTGCTCGCGCAGATAGGTCGGTCCGGTGTCTTCGCTCAGGATGACGAGCCCGTTGATCGTCGACACGCCGTCGGCCAGCGCAGCATCGCGCGCACGTGCGACGTCGTCGCCGGCGTTGCTGGTTCCATCACCCGAAACGTCGATGATCTTTCGCATCCCTTGGACCGGACAGTGGGCGAAGAGATCGGCCGCGAAGTGCAGCGCGGATCCGATGGCGGTCCGGTCGGCGAAGGCCCGGGGCGCATGCAGAATCTTGTTGCCGAAGGCCTCGGCGTCAGCCCGCGAGGCGATCACCGTCCAGTCCACCACGAGTTGCTGCGACGTGGAGCCCGACCATTCCACAAACGCGACCGCAATCCTGTGGTTTGGCCCGGCGGCCAGGGCATCGAGCACCTCAGGGTCGGCCATCGCCTCGGCGTAGCCCTTCCGCTGCAAATCGAATTTCTCGGCGCTGATCGAGCGCGACACGTCCGCGGCGAGAACGAGAAGGACGTCCGCGCCACCCGCGGACTGGACCGGCACCGTCCAGGGGATCGTGAAGACGAGGGCCGACAACAACGGGCGAAGAAGAGCCACGATCAGTCCTGGCGGGTATGTCGTGTCTTCTATCTAGGACACGGCGTGACGGCGTCGAGCAGCGTCAGCCTTGCAGCCTGCCTGGTGCGAGCGCCACGACGTTGCTCGCAGGTTCTCCTGCGATCGGTCGACGGAAGGACGGGATTGCCTCGCGAAAAACCCTGTCCGCGGCGGCGCGATCCTCCGCCGCGACGGCGGCCGCCAGCCCGTCGAGCCAGCGCGTCACCCGCCCGCGCTCGACCGTCGCGGTCAGTGCGGCGGTAACGCCATCGACCCCGATATCGACAACAGGCTCTTCCGCCGCGAAAAGGTATTCGTTCAGCCGCTCGCCCCTGCGCACGCCGGTGAACTCGATGTCGATGTCGCGACCCGGCTCATAGCCTGCGAGCCTGATCATGCGCTGGGCGAGGTCTACGATGCGGGCGGGCTGACCCATCTTGAGCACGTAGACCGACGCGCGACCCACTGCACTGCCCGACCCGCTCGCGGCATGGCGCGACGCTGTCAACACGAGATCGCAAGCTTCGCGGACCGTCATGAAGTAGCGCACCATCTCGGGATGCGTGACCGTGACCGGCCCGCCGCGCTCGATCTGAGCCTTGAAGCGAGGCACGACCGAACCGACCGATCCGAGCACGTTGCCGAACCGCACCGAAGCGAACCGCGACTCGCGAGCACTGGCCGAAGCCTCGGCGTCGAGCAGCTGGGCGTAGATCTCCGAAAAGCGCTTCGTGGCGCCCAGGATCGACACCGGGTCGACCGCCTTGTCGGTCGAGATCAGAATGGCGGAGCCGCCAACCTGCGCGGCGGCGTCCGCCACGTTGACGCTGCCGAAGACGTTGGTCTTGATCCCTTCGGCCCAGTCGACCTCAAGGTACGGCACTTGCTTCAGCGCGGCCGCGTGGAACACGAGGTCCGGCTCGAAGGCCTTGAAGATCGCCATGATCCGATTGCGGTCCCGCACGTCGGCGATTGTGCTGTCGACATGCACCCCCGCTGCAACCGCTGCGAGCTTTTCCCGGACGCTATAGAGAGCGGGCTCGGAGCTGTCGAGGATCAGCAGGTCCGAGACACCAAACGCGATGAGGCGCGAACAGAGTTCGGATCCGATCGAGCCGCCGCCCCCTGTGACGACGACCCGTTTGCCGGTGAGAAAGCCCTGCAGGCTGGGCCGATCGACGTCGATCGATTCGCGGAACAGCAGATCCTCGATGGCCAGCGGCTTCAGAGCCGCGGGCATCGCGCTGCCCTCCTCGACGGTATTGAGCCGTGACAACGCGATGCCGAGCCGGCCCGCCGTCGACACCAGCAGTTCGGAATCGGCATCGGGGACGAAATGCTGGGGAGCAAGGATGATGCGGGTGATCGGCTGGTCCTTGTCGTTGGCTTCCGACAGGATTCGCTCGAGTTCGCCATAGCCGCCCAGAACCGGCACATTGCGGATCGAGGTGCCGTGGTCGGATCGAACCGGTGAAAGGATCGCGCGGGCGATGAAACGGCGGCGCAGTCCCGTTTCGAGCGCCCGCAGGGCGACCTCGGCCTCGTTGGCCCGCCCAGCCACCAGAACCGATTGGACGGTTTCGCGCTCGCCCGCCCGCCGCGATTGCACGTATTTGAGATAGCGATAGGCCAGCCGAGGACCGCCGAGCAGAAACATCTGCAGCAGCCAGTAGACGATCACAGTCTTCTCGGCGAAGAGGAAGCCCGAGGATACGTCGCGCGCAACCAGCGCGTAATTGGTCGCGAGCAGCAGCACGGCGAGCAGGCTCGACGCGCGGAAGATGTTGAACAGGTCGGGCAGCGACGCGAAGCGCCACTTCGAGGCGTAGAGCGGGAAGACCCGGAACAGGATGCCGGCCAGCACCACGAAGGCCGGCACCATCCAGGCGATCTCACCGGCGCGGTCTGCCAATTCCGACGTGTGAAAGCGCAGGAACAGGCTGCCGGCCAGAGCGAGAGCAGTCGCCAGCAGATCATGAGCGATGATCGCCGAACGCTTCAGGTTGTTCGTCCACTCGCCAGCCGACATCGATCCTCGCCTGTCCTGCAAGCGATTTAGCCCGGTTGACCGGCGAAATCACGGAAAAGGTACGGGGAGCGGGTACGGTTATGGTGGAGCGATGCGATCAGAGCACGATCTGGGGTTGTAGCGTGGGTTTGAGCACGAGTGGCAATCCGGCGGCAACCAGCACGACGGTGTCGCAGGCCACGGCCACCGCCTGATTCAGCCGGCCCTGCGCGTCACGAAAGGAGCGCCCCAACGGCGTTTCCGGCACGATCCCTGAGCCGACCTCGTTCGAAACGAGCACGACGCGGGCCTGCAGTTTCGGCAACTCGCGTGCGAGTTGCCGCACCGCCTCGTCGTGATCGTGCCCGCCGAGCATCAGGTTGGTGAGCCAAAGGGTCAGGCAATCCACCAACATCACCGTATCTGGACGACCGTGTCTACGGAGCGCCTCGACCAGCGCGATCGGCTCTTCGACAGCGAGCCACCGCGCATCGCGCTCCTGCCGATGACGCGCCACCCGGTCCCGCATCTCGTCATCCCAGGCTGTGGCGGTGGCGACGAAGATGAGCCGCCCTCCCGCGCTCTCAGCCAGTCGCTGGGCATAGCCGCTCTTGCCCGATCGCGCCCCGCCGAGAACCAGGCAAGAACGCGCTTGGATCGGGTCGGGACCATGGTGATCAGGGCTCATCAGCGCCTCGCGGGTTGCGAAGAGCCGGCAAACCATGGATCACGGACGCCGTCCATGCCGCAGCCGATCGCCCGTCCATGAACCCCGTCTTCGCAAACCTCGGCACCAGTGTCTTCGAGACCATGTCGCGCCTGGCCCAGGAGCATGGCGCCATCAACCTCGGCCAGGGCTTTCCCGATGATGCGGGGCCGCTCGACGTTCGCGAGCACGCTGCGCGGGCCGTTATCGATGGGCTGGAACCAGTATCCGCCGATGATGGGCGTGCCCGAGCTCCGCACGGCTGTGGCGCGGCACTACGCGCGCTTCCAGGATCTCGATCTCGACCCCGAGCGCGAAGTCATGGTGACATCAGGAGCGACCGAGGCGCTGGCAGGCGCCTTTCTGGCGTTGATCGAGCCGGGCGACGAGGTGGTGCTCTTCCAGCCGATGTACGACGCCTATCTGCCGCTCGTGCGTCGTGCCGGAGGTGTGCCCCGCTTCGTCACCCTGTCCCCGCCCGATTGGCGCTTCACCGAGGCGCAGCTCGCCGCGGCCTTCTCACCGCGCACCCGGCTCGTGCTGTTCAACAACCCTTTGAACCCGGCAGGGGCGGCCTACGGGCCGGAGGACCTGGCGCTTCTTGCCCGATTCTGCGTTGCCCATGATGCGATCGCACTCTGCGACGAGGTCTGGGAGCACGTCGATGTTCGACGGGCGCCAGCACGTTCCCGTGATGGCGCTGCCGGGGATGCGCGAGCGGACCGTGAAGATCGGCTCCGCGGGCAAGATCTTCTCCCTCACGGGATGGAAGGTCGGCTTCGTGGTCGCCGCGCCGCCCCTCTTGCGCGTGCTTGCCAGGGCCCATCAGTTCATCACCTTCACGACCCCGCCGAACCTGCAGTCGGCCGTGGCCTTCGGTCTGGGCAAGGACGACGGCTTCTTCGACGGGATGCGCCGCGACCTGCAGCGCAGCCGCGACCGCTTCGCGGCAGGCCTCACGGAACGCGGTTGGCCGGTCCTGCCTTGCAACGGGACCTACTTTCTCATGATCGATCTCGACACCGCTCGGCATCACGGACGATGCGGGCTTCTGCGAGATGCTTGTGCGCGAGCGCGGCGTCGCGGCCATTCCGGTTTCCGCCTTCTATGCGCAGGACGCGATCCGGACCGCAGTCCGCTTTTGCTTCGCCAAGACGGACGCAACGCTCGACGGCGCCCTCGAACGGCTCGGGCCCGCCTCCGCATTCGCCCGCTGAGGGCAAGCCCATCATCCGGCGACTGGCCGGCAGGAAGGGTTAGCCTCCTCCCTGGTCCGTGCTACAAAGCTTCCATGTCAGTGCTTACCGAGGTTCGCGCGTCTCACCTTTCGGACCCAGGTCCAGCCCGCGATCCGCGGGCGCAGGAGATCGTCGGGCAGCTCGGGACGCGATCGGTCGCGCTCGTCGGCATGATGGGTGCCGGAAAGACCGTGATCGGACGTCGCCTCGCCAGCCGGCTCGGTCTCGATTTCATCGACACCGACCATGAGATCGAATCGGCCGCCTCCCTGACGATCCCCGAGATCTTCGAGCGTCACGGCGAGGCCTATTTCCGCGATCGGGAGTGTCGCGTCGTGGCCCGTCTGATCGCCGAGGGGCCGCGGGTTGTCGCGACCGGCGGGGGCGCCTTCGTGCATGCCTCCACGCGCGCGGCTCTTCGCGCCGGTGCGGTCACGGTATGGCTGAAAGCGGAGTTCGATGTGCTCATGCGGCGCGTGCGCAAGCGGGCCAATCGGCCGCTGCTGCAAACGGCTGACCCAGAGGGCACCATGAAGCAGCTGATCGCGGAACGCTACCCGATTTACGCCGAGGCCGACGTGACGGTACTCTCGCGCGACGGGGCGCAGGAAAGTGTCGTGCAGGACGTTCTGGCGGCGCTTGCAAGCCGGCCCGCTCGGCCGCGCCGCTCGCTGACGTTGCCCGCAATGCCTCCGAACTCGGCGATCACGGCCTCCCTGCGGCGCGAGCCGATCTGCGTGCCCGTCACGCTCGGTGCCCGATCCTACGATGTGCTTGTCGGTACCGGGCTGATGGCGGAAGCGGGTCGGCGAATCGCCACCCTGGCGCCGGGGGCGGCATGCGGAGTCGTGTGCGACGAGACCGTCGCGCAGCATCATCTTGCCGGGCTGGAGGCGAGCCTCTCCGATGCCGGCATCCGCCACGGCCGTGTGCTCGTGCCGCCCGGAGAGGCAACAAAATCCTATCGCTATTTCGCTGAGGTGTGCGACGGCCTGCTGGCACTGAGGCTCGAACGCGGCGACTGTGTGGTGGCGCTCGGCGGCGGCGTGGTCGGCGACCTCGCGGGATTCGCGGCGGCGTGCCTCAAGCGTGGCATGAGGCTCATCCAGGTCCCGACGTCGCTGCTCGCCCAGGTGGATTCCTCGGTCGGCGGTAAGACCGCCATCAACTCGCCGCATGGCAAGAACCTCGTCGGCGCCTTCCACCAGCCGAGCCTCGTGCTGGCGGACCCCGTGGCGCTCGACACGCTGCCGGCACGCGAGTTCCGCGCCGGTTACGCGGAACTGGTGAAATACGGCCTGATCGACGACCTCGCGTTTTTCGAATGGCTTGAGCGGCACCGCACCGCCATTTTCGCGGGTGGCGTAGAGCGAACTGGAGGCGATCCGCCACGCCTGCGCCGCCAAAGCCGCTGTCGTGGCCCGCGACGAGTTCGAGACCGGCGATCGTGCCCTGCTCAACCTCGGCCATACGTTCGGACACGCGCTCGAACGGCTCACCGGCTACGATCCGGCTCGACTGATCCACGGCGAGGCTGTGGCGATCGGGATGAGCTCTCGCCTTTCGCTTTTCGGTGCAGCAGGGCCTGTGCAGCGGCCAGGATGCCGGCCGGGTCGAGGCCCATCTCGCCGCCGCCGGACTGCCGACCCGCATCCAGGCTATTCCCGGTTGGCAGGCTGGCGACGGAGGCGATGATGGAGGCGATGGCGCAGGACAAGAAGGTGCAGCGCGGCCGGCCTGACCTTCATCCTCGCGCGGGGCATCGGGGAAAGCTTCATCGCGCGGGACGTCCAGCCAGACGCGGTCAGAGCCTTCCTCGATCTTGAGCTTTCGGCCCGCTGAATCGATCGCTTTCTCAGGCCCTCTGTTCCATGTAAGGGCCGAGCCAAAGCGGAAGCATGCTGGAGGCGCGCGATGAAGGCCCACATTCATCAGTTTCCTTGTCTCAAGGACAATTACGGCGTGCTGCTGCACGACCCCGTGACGGGCGCGACGGCTTCGATCGACGCGCCGGACGATGCGGCCGTCCTCCGGGCGCTCGCCGAGACGGGATGGACCTTGACCGACATCCTGGTCACTCACCACCACGCCGATCATACCCAGGGGATCGCTGGTCTCAAGGCTCGCTTTCCGGCGGCGCGCGTGTATGCACCGGCCGCCGAGGCCGACCGCATCCCGGACAGCACGGACCGGCTCGCGGAGGGCGATGTCGTCAGCGTGGGCGAACTTCGGGCCAAGGTGCTGGCGACGCCGGGGCACACCGCCGGGCCACATCGTCTACTGGTTCGAGGACGAGTCGCTTCTGTTCGCCGGCGACACGCTGTTCTCGCTCGGCTGCGGCCGGGTCCTCGAGACGCCCATGCCGGTCATGCTGACCTCCCTGCTGAAGCTGACCCGATTGCCGATCGAGACGCAGGTCTATTGCGGCCACGAATATACCGAAGCGAACGCCCGGTTCGCCCTCACGGTCGATCCGGACAACGATCTGCTTGTCGAGCGGAGCAAGGAGGTCGCCGCGCTTCGAAAGGCTGGCCGGGCAACCCTGCCGACCACCATCGCACTCGAGATGGCGACCAATCCGTTCCTGCGTTCGGGAGACCCCGGGGTTCAGAAGGGCGTCGGGATGGCAGGCGGCGATCCGACCGCCGTCTTTGTCGAATTGCGCGAGCGCAAGAACCGGGCGTGACGCGAACCCGCCGTTAACCGCGTCCACGACGCACGCCTCGGTTGTACGAGTTCGAGACAATTTGAGTGATTGCGTTCCCGCAGATTCAATTCAACTTGTTGACGCTGGAGCACCGCAGGAGGTGCTTCGATGCTGATTTCGATCGCCAGACACAGGCTGGATTCGCCGGAAGATGTGGAGATGAACGCGTCTCTCGTCTCCGATGGCGCCACCCAGGACTTCGAATCGACCTGGTTCGGCCACCCGTTCCGGCTCCGCGCCGTCCTCCGTGACGGCACCCAGGTCGCGCTCGCCATGAGCTTGACCGAATGTGCGGAACTCCACCTCCTGTTCAACGCCGACGACACCATCCGTAGTTGGGCCGACATGATGGAGGCGCGCATGGCTGCCCGAGACGGGACGCAAGGAGACTGACAAGCGGGCCGCCCACTTCGCGCGTCTCTCGGGCGTGGTAGAACCCATGCCTGACGGACGGCACGCGAGAGGCCGCCGATGGCGCGGGAGACGTCGATGCTGGGCATGATGATGGACATGCCGCTTACGCTCACATCCGTGATGCGGCACGCCGAGACCATTCACGGCGATGCCGAGGTGGTGTCGCGCGACCTTGCCGGGCGCGTCTCGCGCACCTGTTACGCCGACGTGTTCCGCCGCAGCCGACGCCTTGCCGCCGCCCTGTCGTCGTTCGGGCTCGAGCCAGGTGAGCGGGTGGGCACTCTCGCCTGGAACAACACGCGTCATCTCGAACTCTATTTCGGCGTCTCCTGTGCCGGCTTCGTGTGTCACACGATCAACCCGCGGCTGTTTGCCGACCAGATCACCTTCATCGTCCGCCATGCCGAAGACCGGCTGCTGTTCGTCGACCCGCACCTCGTCGGGCTGCTGGAGCCGATGGCGTCCGCCCTGGCGGATCTCAAAGGGATCGTGGTCATGACCGATCGGGCCGGCATGCCCGAGTCGCGGCTGCCGGGGTTGCTCTGCTACGAGGAGTTGATTGCGGCAGCGTCCGACGATTTTGCCTGGCCGGACCTCGACGAGCGTGCCGCGGCCGCCCTCTGCTACACCTCCGGGACCACCGGTGACCCGAAAGGCGTGCTCTACAGCCACCGCTCGAGTGTGCTGCACGCGATGGCGATCTGCATGCCCGACGTCTTCACCATCTCGGGCGGCGACGTCGTGATGCCGGTGGTGCCGATGTTCCATGTTGCGGCATGGGGGATGCCCTATGCGGCGCCGATGGTCGGCGCCAAGCTCGTCTTGCCGGGGCCGCGGCTCGACGGCGCCAGCCTGCAGGGCCTGATCACCGGCGAAGGCGTGACCTGCACGGCTGGCGTGCCCACCGTCTGGATGGCCATGCTCGACTGGGTCGAAGCGAACGGAGCGTCGCTCGCCCCGCTGAACCGCGTCGGCATCGGCGGCTCCGCCTGCCCTCCGGCGCTGGCGCGCCGCTTCGAGGCGCTCGGCATCGAGGTGGTGCATGCCTGGGGCATGACCGAGACGAGCCCCGTCGCGCTTTCGAACCGGCTTCAGCCAAAGCACCGGGCCATGTCGCCGGACGCTCTCGCGGCCCATGCGGCCAAGCAGGGCCGCCCAGTCTATGGCGTCGAAACCCGCGTCGTCGACGACACAGGCCGTGATGTGCCCGCCGACGGCGCCAGCATCGGCACGCTGCTCGTCCGCGGCCCGTGGATCGCGTCACGTTACTTCGGCCAGGATGAAACCGAGAATTTCGCACACGCCGGCTGGTTCTCGACGGGCGACGTGGTGCGCACCGACCCGGATGGCACGGTCGAGATCGTCGATCGCAGCAAGGATGTGATCAAGTCCGGAGGTGAGTGGATTTCGTCCATCCTGATCGAGAACATCGCCGTCGCCCACCCGGCCGTGCACGAGGCCGCCGCCATAGCCATGCCGGATCCGCACTGGGGCGAGCGGCCGATGCTGGTGGTCGTGCTGCGCCCGGGCGCGGCGTTCGGCCCGGCCGACATGCAGGCCCATTTCGAGGGCAAGCTGGCCAAATGGGCCATCCCATCGCGTCTCGAGATCGTGACCGAGTTGCCCCATACCGCGACGGGCAAGATTTCGAAGCGACATTTGCGGGCACGATTCGGGCTGTAACGCCTGCGGCCGGTTGGACAGCGCCGGTCTCTTGCAGCAGATCGGCGCGTGCCCTACCGACCGACTCCGACGTACTTCTCCCTGGGGAAGCGCAGGGCCTCGAGCAGCACCGCGAACGCGGCCGACCCAGGTCGCCTATCAGGATAATACAGGTGGTAGCCCGCGAAGGGCGGACACCAATCCTCGAGCACTCTGACCAGCGCGCCGCTCGCGAGAAGGGGTTCCACCTGCTGTTCGGTCAGATAAGCCAGGCCGAAGCCGGCCGTCGCCGCTTCGAGGATCAGCGCGGCGTTGCTGAAGACAAGCTGTCCCTCAACCCGGACCCTCAGCTCGCGCCCATCCTTCTCGAATTCCCAGGCGTAAAGGCCGCCATGGGTCGGCAGCCGGAGGTTGATGCAGCTGTGTTCAGTCAAGTCCTGCGGCGCCTTTGGCGACACCCGGCCGCCGAGATACGAGGGTGCACCAACCACGGCCATGCGCATATCGGGCCCGATCGGAACCGCGATCATCCCTTGCGCCACGATCCCGCCGGGCCGCACGCCGGCATCGTACCGCTCGGCCACAATGTCGGTTAGGCCATAGTCTATGACGATCTCGACCTTAATGTCGGGAAAGTCCGGCAACACGCGCTTGAGCGTGGGCCAAAGGATAGATTGCGCGGCGTTTTCGGTGGAGGTCAGGCGCACGGTGCCCGCAGGCTTGCCGCGCAGGGAGCCAAGCGCGGCCAGTTCGGCACGGATCTCTGACATTCGAGGCCCGATACTCCGGATGAGCCGCTCGCCCGCCTCGGTGGGCACAACGGTGCGGGTGGTGCGCGTCAGAAGCCGGAGGCCAAGTCTTGCCTCCAGATTACGCACTGTCTGGCTGAGTGCCGATTGCGATACGCCCATCTGGGCCGCGGCGCGGGTGAAGTTCTTCTCGCGCGCGACGGCGAGAAACGCAGCGACGTCGTTCAGGTTTTCGTCCGGCATTCATTAGACCTGCTTATCGGTATCATCTCAATTTAGCGTCTAATCACCAGAGATCACGAGAACTATCTTCCTCGCAGGCAGCAACGGCCTCCGGGAAGGAACCATGGAAATCAGACGCAGTGGCTCGCAACCCTCCGGCAAAGGCCCCGGCGACTGGTTCACTGGCGCTGTTCGGATCGATCCGCTCAACAGCCCGCCCGAGCCGGCACGCGTTGCGATGGCGCTCGTCACGTTCGAACCCGGCGCCCGCACCGCCTGGCACACGCATCCTCTCGGCCAGACCCTGATCGTGACGTCCGGCCTTGGCCTGGTGCAGCGTGAGGGCGGCACCATCAAGGAGATCCGCCCCGGCGACGTCGTGTGGTTCGAGCCAGGTGAGAAGCATTGGCATGGCGCCTCCGCTTCCGCAGCCATGAGCCACATCGCGATCCAGGAAAAGCTCAACGGTTCGCCGGTCGACTGGAAGGAGCACGTCAGCGAAGAGCAATACCGAGGCCGTTCGTGACGGCCCATGTCATGCGCGGGAACGGTGCGACAGGATTGCACAAGGAGGGATGGAGCGCGGTCTTCGCGCTGACGCTCTGCGTCTCGACCCTGATCGCCTCCGAGTTCATGCCGGTGAGCCTTCTCACCCCGATCGCTTCGGGCCTGCATCTCACAGAAGGGCAAGCCGGCCAGGCGATCTCGGTCTCCGGCATCTTCGCCGTTGTCACGAGCCTTTTCATCACCGCTGTGGTCGGGCGTCTCGACCGCCGTACGCTACTTCTGCTCCTCACCGGCGCGATGATGGTCTCGGGGCTGATCGTGACGTTCGCGCCGAATTTCGTCGTCCTCATGTGCGGCCGCGCCCTGCTCGGCGTGGTGATCGGCGGCTTCTGGTCGATGTCGACCGCGACCGTGATGCGCCTCGTTCCCGAAGGCGAGGTGCCGCGCGCTCTGGCGCTTCTCAATGGCGGCAATGCCCTGGCGACCACGGTGGCAGCGCCTCTGGGCAGCTTCCTCGGCCAGTATATCGGCTGGCGAGGTGCGTTCTTCAGCGTCGTGCCGCTCGCTGCGCTCACATGGGTCTGGCAGTTCGCCACCCTGCCCGCGATGCCCTCAAACGCTCGCTCGGACGTGATCGGCTCGTTTCGCGTGCTGCGTCGACGCCAAGCGCCGCAGGGCATCGCTGCGGTCACTCTTCTGTTCATGGGCCAATTTGCTCTGTTCACATACGTGCGGCCGTTCCTCGAAACCGTCACGCGTGTCGATGTCTCCACCCTTTCGCTGATTCTGCTCGGCATCGGCGTGGCGGGACTGCTTGGAACCTGGTTGATCGGCTTCGTCCTGCGCACGCGCCTTTACGGCGTTCTCGTTGCCATGCCGCTGATCATGGCGTCGATCGCCGTCGGCCTGATTGCGTTCGGTGCTTCTCCGCTCGCGGCCGCAGCATTGCTTGCGGGATGGGGGCTGATCGGCACCGCCGCGCCGGTCGGGTGGTGGACCTGGATGAGCAAGGTCCTACCGGACGATGCGGAGGCGGCAGGCGGCTTGATGGTCGCGGCCATCCAGCTCGCCATTACCCTCGGGGCAGCCGCAGGCGGCTTCCTATTCGACCGTAGCGGGTATCAGGCCAGCTTTGCCACCAGCGCCGCCATCCTCTGCGGCTCGGCGCTTCTTGCCCTGCTCGCCTCGCGGATCACCGCAAGCAAGTCGACCGGAGTCCTGTGATGCCGCATGTGATCGTGAAAATGTATCCGGCCAGTTCGGCACGGCAGAAGCAGGAGATCGCAGACGAGATCGTCAGGGCGATTATGGCGACGACCGGCCACGGCCCGGGCGCGATATCGGTTGCCGTTGAGGAGGTTCAGACGAGCGACTGGACCGAAAAAGTCTACCGGCCGGATATCCTCGAGAAGTCTGACACGCTGTTGGAGGCGTAGCCAGCATGTCGACACCCGCCCTCGGCTCGGAGACCAATTCGGCAGTCGCCCTGATCCTGCTGCCGATCATGGGCGTCGTCTTTGTTGGCTTTCTTGTCATCGGCCTCGCGTTGCCGGTGGTGCCACTGCATGTGCATGACAGGCTTGGGCTCGGCCCCTTCGTGGTCGGGCTCGTGACCGGAAGCCAGTTTGCGGCCTCGCTCGTCGCCCGCGTCTGGTCCGGCCGCATGTCGGACACGCATGGCGCCAAGCGTGCCGTGATGGCGGGGCTTGGTGCGGCCACGGTCGCCGGCCTGATCTACCTCTTGTCGAATTCCGTGGTCGGCACACCGCAGCTGTCAGTCGCCATCCTGCTGGCGGGCCGGGCCGTCCTCGGCGGCGCTGAAAGCTTCCTCATCACGGGCGCGACCGCTTGGGGCCTGACGCGGCTCGGTGCTCCGCATGCCGGCAAGGTGATCGCTTGGATGGGCACAGCCATGTTCGCCGCATTGGCGACCGGGGCACCTCTCGGCACCGCGCTCTATGCGCGCGGCGGCTTCGCGGCAGTGTCGCTGGCGACGGCTCTGCTGCCGCTCGTGACCCTCTTGCTGATTGTGCCGTTGCACGCTGCTGCGCCGGCCCACAAAGGCAGCCCATCGTTCCTTTCCGTTGTGCGCTGCATCTGGCTGCCGGGTCTTGCTGCCGCCCTCAGCAGCATCGGCTTCGGCGCCCTGATCACCTTCAGCGCACTCCTGTTCTCCGCGCGGCATTGGGAGCCAGTCTGGCTCGCCTTTACGTCCTATGCCGTCGCGCTGATCGCCGCCCGCCTCCTGTTTGGGCACTTGCCGGACCGTCACGGGGGCGCCAAGATCGCCCTGCTGTGTCTTGTCATCGAGATTGCGGGGCTTGCCCTGATCAGCGCCGCTTCGTCCGTCACTGTCGCGACTATCGGCGCTGCGCTGACCGGCCTCGGCTACGCGCTCGTTTTCCCCGGCTTCGGGGTTGAAGCGGTCCGCCGCGCGCCGCCCGAAAGCCGGGGCGTTGCCATGGGAGCCTATACCGCCTGCCTCGATCTGGCCCTCGGCGTCTCCGGGCCGATCCTTGGGCTTGTCGCGAGTGCGGCGGGTCTCGAAGCCGTGTTCCTCGTGAGCGCACTTGTGGTGCTTTGCGCTGCGGGAATTGCAATTCAGCTGCTCGCCGAGACACCGCTTGCCGCGCGCACGACCGGAGTTACCGTATCGAACCAATAATCACAGTCTGACTGCGCTGGCCGGCGTCGGGTAGAGCTGTCGCGGCTACGATCCGTCGCCGGTGCGGGCATTGTGGCTACGCTTCAGATTGGACGTGTAGGTCGACTCTTTGCCCAGGCCCGTGTCGCTGTAGCCGACCTGAGGCCCTCTCACTCCGCCGTCGTGAGAGGTCTGATGCTCCGGAGCATGCGTCTGCGGACCCGCTTCGCGTTTCATCTGCAGCGCCTTCTCGGCGAGCTCCCTTTGCGTGGGCTTGCGTGAGGCGCCGCCTCGAAACCAATTTTTCGCTCTGTTGATGATGGTCAGCATGGGTCGTCTCCTATCCGTGGCCGCGGTTCTGGTGATGGTTGTCCAGCCCCTTGTTGGCCTGCTTTTGACCCTGTTGCTTCGGCGCTCCTCCGGCGCCATCTCCGCCACCATTCTGGCGCCCCTTGCCATCCTGGCGTCCATCTGCCCCGCTGCGATCCCGGGCCGTTTCGACCCCCTGGTGTCCCTCATGCGACGGCCCGTGAGCCCCGTCCTGAACGGGCACGTGCCCTTTCTGCTTTTCGCTGCGATTGTTGTGGCTCCGCGCGACCATGACCGACCTCCAGAACTGGACGATTGACTCGATCGAGGCCCGACCTGACCTCGCCATTTCCAGGATAATCGCAGGGCTGAAGAACAGTTCCTTGGGCCGCTGAGATCGAAATCGAGGCCGGCGAAAGTCTGGCTTTACATTTGTAGTTACTCCCCGCGGTCTTCCGGTGCATCCAAGTCAGGACGAGCGGCTGATGCCCTGCACGTCCGCGGTCGTTACCTAACACGGCCAATTGCCGCGTCCGCAACACTCCGCGACATGGGCTTGATCCTTCGCGTGAGTGAGTGCTCACACGCAGTAGAGCGGCATGGGGAACACCGAATGCGTGCCGAAACACTTGATTTCATGAGCGCTCTGGCGAACGCCCCGTCACCGAGTGGGTTCGAGCAACCTGCGGCGCAGATCTACAGGCACTACACGGAGCTGTTCACCGACCTCGTCCGGACCGACATGACCGGCAACGTCATTGCAGTCCTGAACCCCGATGCGCAGGTCAGGATCATGTTGGCCGGGCACATCGACGAAATCGGGTTCCTCGTGCACCACATCGGCGAGGACGGACTCCTGCATTTCAGCGGCATCGGAGGGCACGATGACGTGACCCCGGTCGGTCAGCGCGTGTGGGTTCACGGCAAGGAACGACTGCCCGGCGTGGTGGGGAGTAAAGCCTTTCATCTATTGAGCGAGGAAGAAAAAACCCAACGGCCGCAGATCAAGAACCTCTGGGTGGACATCGGAGCCAAGGCCCGGGGAGAAGCGGAAGCCATGGTCAGTCTCGGGGACCCGATCACGTTCCAGCAGGAGTTCATCCCCTTGATGGGCGATCGTGCGGCGGCACGCGGCTTCGACAACACCGCCGGTGCGGTGATCGTCGCCGAAGCAATGCGCTTGTTGAAGGAGGACGGTGGCCTGCACCCCCAAATCGGGATCCACGGCGTCGCCACGGTCCAGGAGGAGATCGGATCGCGCGGCGCTCAAGCCGCAACATACGCCATCAACCCGCTCACCGGTCTCGTGGTCGACATGGATCACGCAACCGACCTGCCCGGACTCGATGAAACCAAACACGGACAGCTCGAGGTGGGCAAGGGCCCGACGATTGCACGCGGCGCAAACGTCAATCCAGCGGTGTTCGATCTCCTGATGAGGGCAGCGCGCGAGGAAAACATCCCGCACCAGATCAGCGTTTTCGCAGCTGCAACTCCAACCGACGCCAACGCAATGCAGGTCAGTCGCGCCGGCGTGGCGACCGGGCTCGTGGGGGTGCCGCTTCGATACATGCACACGCCCTCCGAAACCTTGAGCCTCACCGACATCGAAGGTTGCGCACGGCTCGTCGCCGGATTTTGCCGACGCGTGACGCCGGACACGAGCTTCACTCCAACAATCCGGGCAGGTTCGTCGTAAGGAGGGCCGCCGGCTTCTGATCGCCAGTTCCTGCAGCAGCGCAGAGGCGGCTCTGGACGATTGCGCGATCAAAACTCTCGAGCGATGCGCAGCCACACGGCGTCGAACAGCGCATTGTACGCTGCGCCGAAGACGATGAAGAAGGCGACGCCGCTGAAATCGAGCACGAGCGCCTCCCATAGGCCGCTGCCGGTGAACAGCATGAACAGGGGAACGGTGTAGGTCGTCAGGATCAGTTCGAGCCCGATGGCCTGCGCAAGGCGCAGCAGACCGCCCCGCTGCCGCGTCGGAACCCATCGATCGAATAGCCGCGTCCATATATAGTTTGCGGTAACGGCGCCGACCGACACCAGGACGCTCAGCAGGAAGGTGTCGGCCAGGCCCGCGCCGGTGATCGCGGTCAGTGCGGGCGCGACCATGGCCACCGCGAGGGCTTCGAAAAGGACGGCGTGGATTACGCGTTCGCGACGGCTGCGCATGCCCTGCTCTGCCCCGGTCGACGTGCTATGGCAAGGCGCACGGAGGACGGTGGAATGGCCCAGCGCACGGTTCAATACTTCTTCAGTCTGCACAGCCCGTGGTCGTACTTGGGCCACGCGGCTGCCATGGCCGTGATGCGCCGGCACGGGGTGCAGCTGGCATGGAAGCCGGTGAATCTGCTTGCGCTGTTTCCGGAATCGGGGGGATTGCCCCTGGCGAAGCGGCACCCGCTCCGGCGCGCCTATCGCGATATCGAACTGCAACGATGGCGGGCGGCGCGCGACCTCCCTCTGAACCTGCGACCGGCGTTCTGGCCCGTCGACATCACGCTCGCCGACTGTGCCGTGGCAGCGCTTGCGGAAGCGGGCGCGGACCCCGATGGCTTCGTCAGCCGGGCCTTCGCATGCCTCTGGGCGGAGGAGGGCAACCTGGCGGACCGAGGAACCGTCGCAAGCCTGCTCGATGCCGCCGGCCACGACGGACCGGCCATCCTGGCGCGCGTTGCTTCGGGGGAGGCAGCCCGAACATACGACGCCAACACACGGGCCGCGCTCGATGCCGGCGTGTTCGGCGCGCCGACTTACGTACTCGACGGGGAGCCCTTCTGGGGCCAGGATCGCATCGCGCTCCTCGACGCCGCCCTGACGAGCGGTCGTCCGCCCTTCGTGGGATAAGCTATTCGGCCGCGCCCCGCGCCGGAGCCGTTGCGGCATCGCGGTCATTGGCGGGAAGGCCCAACTCGCGCGCATCGAAGCTGTCGATCCGTTCGCCGCGTGCAGCGATCCCCTCGGTCAAGGCCGCGATGTCGCCGACGTCCTTGCGGGCCAGCCGCAGATGGTCGTCGAGCTTGGACACGCGGTCGCTCAAGCGCCGTACGCCGTCGAGGAGCCCGCGCACTTCGGCCTGGATCAGGTGCGCTTGCTCGCGCATGCGCGCATCGCGGGCGACCGAGCGCATCAACTGGACGGCGAGCGCGAGCAATGTCGGCGAAACGATCATGATCCGCGCCCGATTGGCCTTCTGGACGACTTCGGGGAAGTACTCGCTGAGATCGGCGAACACGGCCTCTGAGGGGACGAAAAGCAGCGCCATGTCCTGCGTCTCGCCAGGCAGGAAATAGCGTTCCGCGATGTCGCGGAGGTGCTTGCCCATGTCGGTCCGGACGCGCGCGGCCGCCTGAACCCGAGCCGCCTCGCCTCGCGCGTCCCGAAGCGCCAGAAAGCCCTCGAGCGGGAATTTCGCGTCGATCACAAGTGCCGCCTTGTCGCCCGGCAGTTTCACAGTGCAATCGGGGCGCGTGCGGTTCGACAGCGTCGGTTGAAATTGCGTACGCGCCCGGTGGCAGGCCATCCCGGACGATGGCCTCCATGCGCCCCTGTCCGAACGCGCCGCGGGCCTGCTTGTTGGACAGAATGTCCTTGAGACCGACCACCTCCTCGGTCAACTCACCGAGCCGCGCCTGGGCCGCATCGATCACCGCAAGCCGCTCGTGCAGGCGGGACAGGCCCTCGCCGGTGCGATGAGCAGAGCGCTCGAGGCTCTGGCCCACGCGCGCATTGACGGTGTCGAGCCGCTCCGTAACCAATCGGGCGAGGTCGCTCTGGCGCGACGACAGCGCGTCGCCCAAGGCGCGGACACGGCCGGTGAGCTCCGCGTTCGCTTCGCCCAAACTGGCCATCATGGCCTCGACGGTCCGCACGCTGTCTTCCGCACCCCGGCGCCGGAGCAGAAGCATGATCAACAGAAGGACGCCGACAGCGCAGCCGATCCAGAACAAGGGAGGCTGGGTCCAGGACGGTGCGGAAGCAGCAGGGAGCATCGCGGCAATTTATCGCGAATTGCCTCGTAAGGCGAGAACGAAATAAGAACACGGCGACTAGGACGGTCGATGGCAGTGGGCCGTTATCGATGACCCGCCACCAGACTGTGCTAAACAGGCGGCTTCGCAACAGGCGGCGAGAGAGATGATCGTCGAACGCATCGACCAGGGTGAGCCGATTTCGAGCCGCCTGCAGCGGACCGCACGCATGGCCCTCGCCGCAGCGCTTGCGGCGCTCGGGCTCTGGATCGTCCACGGCTTCCTGCCCGCGCTGATCTGGGCAGCCATTCTCAGCATCGCGCTTTGGCCCTTATACGGCCGCGCCATCCGGGCGTGGCCCGCCGGCGCACATCTGGCGCTGCCCGCCCTGTTCACGGCCGTGGTGGCACTCGTCTTCGTCGTGCCATTGTTTCTGGTCGTGATTCAGGTCAGCCGCGACGCCCATGATGCCATCGAATGGCTGCATGGGATCGAGCAGGCCGGGATGCCCGTTCCGACCTGGCTGTCACGCCTCCCGTTCGGTGCCCAGGTCGGCAACTGGTGGAACGACAACCTCGCGCGGCCTTTCAACTCGGGCGCCATCATCCATCATTTCAATCGGGCATCGGTGGTGACGCTGACCCGCGAAGTCGGGGCGCGCTTCACGCGATTGCTGGTGATCTTCGCGTTTACGCTGCTGACCCTGTTCTTCATGTTCAAGGACGGTCAGCGGCTGGCCGCGCAGATGCTGCGGGCGAGCGCCCGGCTGTTCGGCCCCCGCGGCGAGCCGATCGCCCGGCAGATGGTCGCGTCCGTGCACGGCACTGTCGACGGGCTCGTCCTGGTCGGCATCGGCGAGGGCGTGCTGATGGGCTTCGCCTATTTCTTCACGGGCGTACCACACGCCGGCCTTCTGGGTGCGATCACGGCCGTCGCGGCCATGATCCCATTCGGCGCCGTGGTCGCCTTCGGCGGCGCGAGCCTGTTCCTGCTCGCGCAGGGCAGCGTCGGCCTGGGCGTTCTGGTGTTTGCAATCGGATTGCTTGTGGTCGCGATCGCCGATCATCTGGTGCGACCGGTGCTGATCGGCGGGGCGACGGAGCTCCCCTTCGTCTGGGTGTTGCTCGGCATCCTGGGCGGGGTCGAAACCTTCGGCCTGCTCGGCCTGTTTCTCGGCCCCGCCGTGATGTCGGCGCTCATTCTGCTCTGGCGAGAGCTGGTGGCGACGCCGGCGGGCGAGGAACCCTCCGTCGTCCCTCACTGAGGCGATAGCGCGCGGCCTCGGCAGAGCGGCCAGCGGCTACATGTTCTGCTGATCTGGAGCCGGCGCCTGCTGCTGTTGCTGCATCGTCCGCTTCTTCTTGGCCTCGTGGTGACCGATGGCGCAGCCCGCCACCGCGCCGAGCACTGCGTGATGCCCAGCGAAATGGCCCGCGACCCCACCGACCGCCGCTCCCGACAGGCAGCCGGCCTGCGCGGTTCCCGCCCCGGCAACGAGCCCTGCCGCGAGGGCACAAATCAAAGGCAATCTCATCGCTTGCTCCTATCGAGCCCTGCCGTCACCAGCCCCTCGGCCGCCGCGCATAGCTCGCCGAATGAACGCCAGGGCGAGCCAAAGGTTCGGGGTTTTGGCGGGCCGCCGGGGCATCCTGTCATTCCGGTGCAACACCGCTGGCCCAAACGACCCCATCCCGGGCCTGCGCAGCCCGTGTGCTTGACCGGCCGTGACCGCCCGCGCATCGTGCCGCCGTTATTCGGGAGAGGTTTGATGCAGCGCTTGATCACGGGTCTCCTCGCGGCCGCCGTGGGCCTCGCCTGGGCGGGCGGCGCGCTGGCCCGGCCGATCACGCCGGCGGAGAACCGATACCTCGGCTATTCGGGCGAACTTCCCCCTTGCGACGATCCCGGCGTGCTCGACCGGATCACCAGCCGATTCGGGCAGAAGGAAAGCGAGTTCTGGAATTCGTCGCTCGAGATCCAGGGCTACGATCATTTTCGGGCGATCGGCGTCCGTCCCTGGGGTCTCGACCACATCCCGCGCACCTTCTGCATTGCGCGAGCGCACCTCAACGACAACTCGGTCCACGAGGTCTCCTACTCGATTTCCGAGGACCTCGGGATCATCGGATTCGGCATTGGCGTGGAATGGTGCGTCGAGGGGCTCGATCGGAACTATGCCTATGCGCCTGACTGCAAGATGGCGCGGCCTTGAGGCTCGCGCGCTCGCGACCGGCCTGCTTCTCGGCACGGTCAGCGCGGCGCAGGCTCAAAACGCCTTTGGATTGGGCGGAGACCCGCCCTGCGTTCTTGACAAGTGTCTGAACGGAGGAGCCGCCAAGGCACCTCAGCCGGTCGATCCGAGCACCGGGGCGGAGGTTCCGCCGAAAGATCCCGGGTTCCGGTCCCAGGTGGCACCGGGCGCCTTCGATTTTTATGTGCTCGCCCTGTCATGGTCGCCGGCCTTCTGTCAGACTGCCGGCGCATCGCGCGCTGAAGCCCAGTGCGAGCCCGGCGGCCGGCTCGGCTTCGTGGTGCATGGCTTGTGGCCCCAGAACACGCACGGCTTCCCGTCGGACTGCGACGGCAACGCCCCGCCGCCGTCCCGCACGGCGCTCGAGGCCGCGCGCAGCATCTATCCGGATCTCGGCCTCGCCCGGCATGAATGGCGCAAGCACGGCACCTGCACGGGCCTGAACCCGACCGCCTATTTCGCCGACGTCAGTCGCGCCCGGACCGCCATCACCATCCCCGATCCGTTCCGCGGCCCCGACGACACACGCAGCTGGGCACCCATGGACATCGCGCGCGCGTTTGCGAGCGCGAATCCGCGGCTGCGCCCCGACAGCATGGCCGTGACCTGCCGTGGCAACATGCTGGAAGAGGTGCGGATCTGCTTCAGCAAGGATCTGCGCGGCTTCGTGCCCTGCCCCGAGGTCGCTCGCGCCTCCTGTCGCCGCCCCGTCGAGGTTCCGCCCGTTCTGTGAATCATAGCGGCCGATGAACTACCGCCATGCGTTCCATGCCGGCAATTTCGCAGACGTGGTCAAGCACGCGCTGCTCGCCCGCATCCTCGTCTATCTGACGCAGAAGCCGGCCCCGTTGCGCTACATCGACACCCATGCCGGAATCGGTCGCTATGATCTCGCAGGCCGCGAGGCCTCTCGCTCCGGCGAGTGGCGGGACGGCATAGGCCGGCTCGTGACGGCTTCACCACCGCCCGCTGTCGCGACCCTGCTCGCACCCTATCTCGATGCGGTCGGTCCGATCGGTGCCGACGGGGTGCCGCAACGCTACCCCGGATCTCCCGCTGTCGCCCAGCACCTGCTGCGCAAGAGCGATCGGCTGTTGCTTTGCGAACTGCACGACGAGGACGGAGCGATCCTGCGGTCCACCATGGCGCGGGATCGACGGGTCAAGGTGTTGGCCATGGATGGCTACCAGGGTCTCAAGGCTTCGGTCCCGCCGCCCGAGCGCCGCGGTCTCGTCCTGATCGACCCGCCGTTCGAGGACCCGGCGGAGGACAGTCGGCTGGCCGCCGCGCTGGCAGATGCCCTCCGGCGCTGGTCCACCGGCACCTACGCCGTGTGGTACCCCATCAAGACCGAGACGCGGGTTGCCACGCTGCTGCGCGGTCTGCGGGCGATCGGCTCCCGCCAGCACCTCGAGGCAGAACTCTTCCACGCGTCAGGTCCAGGCCTGCGTGGCAGCGGGCTGTTCATCGTCAATCCGCCTTACACCCTCAGGGCTGAAGCGGAGCAGTTGCTTTCCTATCTGGCCGTGTGTTTCGGCGGCACGACGGGTTCGTGGCGCTGGCGGGTCGACGCGGTCACGGCATGAGACGAGAGGCCCGCGCGCGTGTCTCTGGCCTAGCAAGCGGCCCCATGCCAGAAGGCGCCCAAACAAGCGAGGTTTCGCCATGATGATTTTGCGCTCTGCTCCCGCATCGCCCTTTGGCCGGAAGGTGAAGATCGCCGCGGCGCTGCTCGGCCTTTCTGCGCAGCTCTCGGTGGTCGACGCCGATACCTCCAGCGAGAGCGACTCGCTTCGGCGTGAAAACCCGCTCGGCAAGATTCCGACGCTGATCCTGGAAGACGGAACCTCGATCTACGACAGCCGCGTCATCGTCGAATACCTCGATCATATCGGCAGCGGCGGTGTGATCCCGCGCGAGCCGGGCGCGCGTTTCCGGGCGCTCACTCTGCAGGCCTTGGCCGACGGCATCATGGATGCCGCCTTGCTGCAGGTCTATGAGGGACGTTGGCGCCCAAGCGATCGGCACGAGTCCCGGTGGCTCGATCATCAGGCCGGCAAGGTCGCACGAGGACTGGCGGCACTTGAGGCCGCAACCCCGCCGAGCACACCCGATGTGGGCTCGATCGCCCTGGCCTGCGCGCTCGGCTACCTCGACCTGCGCTTCGCCGGCGCTTGGCGGGCCGACCACCCAGCGCTCGTCGATTGGCTCGACCGGTTCGCGGCCGAAGCACCATCGTTCGAAGCCACGCGCGTGAAGGTCTGAGAGCCCGCGTCGAAGCACGCAAGCGCTCTACGTCCTTCACCTCGGGTGCTGCACCCGGCCCGGACGCGTCAGGGGCGGAGCTCAGAGCGGAGATGGAGCCCTCAGTCGGCCGTCGGCAGGCGGCGCATCGTGAACTCGATCTGGCCATCCGCCAACTCGCGCCACGACTCGATGTCGCTCATGTACGCGGCCTTGGGAAACCGGTCGAAGAAGGCGCGTGCCGTGGCACGAGCCTCCTCGCGAGGCAGCGTGAAGGTCTCACGGCACCACGCATCCGAACGCTTGCCCTGAGAGGCGCGGCCCTGATCGCGGCGCTCGCCCAAGCGGCGGGCGACGTCAGCCGGTTTCTGGCGCTCGATGCTCATCCCTGATGGCTCCGGATCGCAGGCGATGCTTCCCTACTGTCCGACTCCGATGACGAGATTACAACAGGAGTCTCACGGCTCGGGTGCCGGATCGCCATCGCGGGCGCCCGCGATGGCCTCGTCGAGAAGATCGTGGAGGACCGTGGGGTTCTGCGGAAACCCGGCCCTGATCCAAGCCGCCTGCAGCAGCTTGAGAGCCTGACCGACGCGTGGTCCGCGGTGGACGCCCCGCGCCATGATATCTGCCCCGGAGACGGGCAGCGTCGGGATGGTGGCGATCGCAGCGAATCGAGTCGCAGCCTGCCAACCCGGATCGTCAGGCTGCGCCCAACTGTCCGCATGCCACAGCGTGATCGCATCGATCGCCGTCTGCCGTCCGTGGTTGAACAGCAGTGTCGACACCCCGCGTGCGTCCGGGCGGCTCACCGGTTTCAGCTGGAGACGGGCAAGTTGCAAGCCGAATCAACCGGTCGCGCTCCTCGTTGGATAGCCGCAGGCTCTGCCGCATCGCCAAGGCGTCCCGTTCGCCGGCGACCGCCAAGCGCCGCCAGCGCGAGGATCGGGTCAGGCATTTCGGACCGCGCCGCAACGATGGACCGATAGCGCGCGAAGCGCGGCGGGCGGCATGGAACGCCGATCACGACCTTGAGCAGGCCGGCCTGCTCCATCGCCGCGACGACGTCGGATGCGTAAGGCGCGACGAGGAGTTTCAACAGCTCGGCTCGGATGCGCTCCCGCGATAAATGTTCGAGCCCACCACGCTCCTGCTTGGCCGCAGCCAGCCCCTCCGAATCGAGACGACCGGCCCCGTAGGCTGCCGAGAAGCGGAAGAACCGCAGGATGCGAAGGTAGTCCTCACGGATCCGGATCACCGGATCGCCGATGAACCGGACCCGGCCGGCCGCGAGATCCGCCAGTCCGTCCGCGTAGTCGTGCACGCAACCTTGCGGGTCGACCGACAACGCGTTGATGGTGAAGTCGCGCCGCTGCGCATCCGCCGCAAAATCGCGCCCGAACCGCACGACGGCGTGGCGCCCATCGGTTTCGACGTCCTCGCGCAATGTGGTCACCTCGAGCGCAAGCCCGCCGACAATGACGGTGACGGTCCCGTGCTCGATTCCGGTGGCGATCGTGCGCAACCGCGCCCCGCGCGCCCGGGCGGTCACAGCCGCTGGAAGCGCTGTCGTCGCAATGTCGATGTCGCCGGGCGGTAGACCCAAGGCCGCGTTGCGGACGGCGCCGCCGACCACACGTGCCTGTTCGCCGTCCCTATTGAGGAGGGCGAGCAGCTTCATCACCCGGTCGTCGTCGAGGAAGGTGCGGTTCGTCAGCACGCCCCCGGCGTCGACCGCTAGGGAGGGGCCACTCACTCCATGTGCCCCTGGATCAACCGGCCGTTCTCGAGATGCGCCGGCCGGTAGGTCCCCTTGTGCCGCGCGCTGAACAGACCGAGCGCAAGAAGGCCGACGATCGCGAGCATCAAGCCGGCGGCCGAAAGCGCTACGATCAGCTGACCGCTCCAGGCCTCCCGCAAGAACGGAAGGCGCTGTCGCGCGATCAGCAGCGCGGCATAGGCGGCAAAGGGCAGCAGAAACAGGATGGTTTCCTGACTCAGCAGGCGCAGCATCAGCCGTACAGCCTCTCGTACAGCCGGCGCAGCATCCCGGCCGTGGCGCCCCAAATGTAGTGTTCGGCATACGGCATGGCGTAGAAGCTGCGCAAGGTGCCGCCGAATTCGCGCGCGTGGCGCTGATGATTGCCCGGCGCCATCAGAAAGGCGAGCGGCACCTCGAAGGCGTCCGCCACCTCGGCCGGGTTGAGCGTGAGACGGAACGGCGGCTCGACCACCGCGACGGTCGGGATCACGCGGTAGCCGGTCCCGGTGAGATAGGGGTCGAGATAGCCGATCGGCGTCACGTGCCGCCGCTCCAACCCGATCTCTTCCCATGCTTCGCGGAGCGACGCGTCGGCCGGCGAGGCGTCCCCGGCGTCGATGCGGCCGCCCGGAAAGGCAATCTGGCCGGAGTGGGCGCGCAGCGTTTGAACCCGCTGGGTCAGCAGGACCGTGGCCTCCTGAGGGTGATCGACGACCGGGATCAGCACCGCTGCGGCCTTATGCGGAAGCCCGGGAAGCGGCGGCCGGCCCGGGCCGAGGATGTGATCGCCACCGATCGCGGCATCTGCCTCCTCGGCAGGAAGCTCAAGCGAAAGGCGCGCGCGAGCGCGGGCGATGAAGTCGGCTCCCGTGATGGCGAGAGCCGGCCCCGCGGCATCCGTCACGCGGAAATCCCGATCGACTGGGCCGGCGCCATGGGAAAGAAGATGCCACCCGATGCCACGCCAAACATCGACGTTCCATCGAGGTCGCGCACTTCGCCGAGGTCGACGAGGTCGTAGAACAGGGCTCGGTTCACCAGGGCCCAGAGCTCGCCGCGCACGCGCACATAGGGCTTGAGACCGTCTGCCTCGCCTGGTTCGAAGCGCAGCGGATGGTCGGCGTCCACCGTGACCCAGTCGTCGACATTGGTGCGAAAGGCCACGCGCTGCAGTCCGGCGTCGGTGGCGACGCGCATTTCTACCCCCAGGAATGGTGCATCTTCGACCAAGATGCCGACCTTTTCCACCGGCGTGACGAGAACAAATCGCTCGCCCTCCTTGCGCATGACGGAGGCGAAGAGCCGCACCAGAGGGAGCCGGCCGATTGGCGTCCCGCCATAGAACCAGGTGCCATCACGCGCGATCCGCATGTCGATATCGCCGCAAAACGGCGGGTTCCACAGGTGGATCGGCGGCGGTTCCCGGCCCGCTCGGCCGATCGCGGTCTGCAGGCCATCCAAGGTGTCGGGCGCTTGCATGTCACTTTCTTTCGCCATGATCGGCTCTCACCCTGCTCTCATGGTCGTTTCCTCTGCGGCGCGAGCGCGCATCGACAATCCACCCGATCCCCTTACTCTCGGTCCGATGACGAGAAGCGGAAGGCACCCCGACCGATCGCACGGCCACGCGTTTTCGCCGTCGCCACGCTGGGAATATAAGAGCGGCACCCTGAAAGTTCAGCGATGAGTGCTGCGATCCGGCGCGCCTTGCGCCCGCGCTTTTCGGCCGCGCTGACGTTTGCCGGGCGAAGCCGGTCTCCATTTTGCAAGACGGCCGTCACGCCGCTTCGCCGGTTCCGAATTCGGCGGAGCCCGCCCTATCGCTTCGAGGCTTCACTGATGAGCGCTTCCGACACGACCGTCACGTCCCTGGAAGCCGCTGCAGCACGCGCGGCCGACACGGCACTCGAGCGGCTCGCGGCCGCCAGGGCCGCCGTGGGCGCGGTGATCTTCGGCCAGGAGTCGGTGGTCGAGGAGGTAATGGTCACGGTGCTGGCCGGAGGTCACGGCCTTCTTGTCGGCGTGCCGGGACTGGCCAAGACCAAGCTCGTCGAGACGCTCGGAACCGTGCTCGGCCTGGGCGAACGGCGCGTCCAGTTCACGCCGGACCTGATGCCGGCCGATATTCTCGGGTCCGAGGTGCTGGAAGAGGGCGTCGATCATCGCCGCAGCTTTCGCTTCGTGCAGGGGCCGATCTTCACCCAGCTGTTGATGGCGGACGAGATCAACCGCGCCAGCCCTCGAACCCAGTCGGCGCTGCTGCAGGCGATGCAGGAGACGCATGTCACGGTCGCGGGCCAACGCTACGACCTGCCGCGACCGTTCCACGTGCTCGCCACCCAGAACCCGATCGAGCAGGAAGGCACTTACCCGCTGCCCGAGGCGCAGCTCGACCGCTTCCTGATGCAGATCGACGTGCTCTACCCGGATCGAGCGGCCGAGAAGCGCATCCTGATCGAGACCACTGGCGAGGTCGAGGCACCCGCCCGGGCCGCCATGTCGGCCGACGATCTGATGAGCGCGCAACGCCTCGTTCGTCGCCTGCCGGTGGGCGACAGCATCGTGGAGGCGATCCTTGACCTCGTGCGCGCCGCACGCCCGGGTGAAGGCGATGCCGCCATCACCCGCACGGTCGCCTGGGGTCCCGGCCCCCGCGCGTCCCAAGCCCTGATGCTCGCCACCCGCGCCCGCGCCCTGCTCGACGGACGTCTTTCGCCGTCGCTCGATGACGTGAGGGCCCTCGCGCTGCCGGTGCTCAAGCACCGCATGGCCTTGACCTTCGCGGCCCGAGCGGAAGGCGAGACCATCCCCGCTGTCATCGACCGGCTGCTCGAGCGGCTCCCGTGACCATCCGGAATCGGCACATCCGAGCGCCGAAGGCGCGCGGCTAAATGGCCCTGCATGCCCGCATGCTCGACGCGGCCGAGCGGGAGCTCGGCGTCCGTCATCGCCACGGCGCGACGGACCTTTCACGGCGCCTCCCGGCCATCATGGTCGCGGCTCAGCAGATTGCTGCCAGTGTGACACATGGTCTGCACGGCCGCCGGCAGGCCGGCGTCGGCAAGTCGTTTTGGCAGTTCCGGCCCTTTGTTTCGGGCGAGAGCGCGGCCGCGGTCGACTGGCGCAGGTCGGCGCGGGACGATCGCACCTATATCCGCGAGCGCGAATGGGAGGTGGCGCAGACCGTCTGGCTGTGGATCGACCGCTCGCCCTCGATGGCCTTCGAGTCGACCCTCGCGTCGCAATCGAAGCTCGACCGAGCGTTGACGCTGGGCCTCGCGGCCGCCGACCTTCTGGTGCGGGGTGGCGAGCGCGTCGGTTTGCACGGGCTCACGCGCGCTTTCGCGGCCCGCACGGTGGTGGACCGCCTTGCCGAGGCGCTGGTTGCGGACGAACGTCTCGCCGCGCCAGCCGAAGAACTGCCGCGGCCGACGCCACTTCCATCGCGATCCCGTGCGATCCTCTTCAGCGATTTCCTGGCCGAACCAGAAGCCATCGCGCGTACGATCACGGCGTTGTCCACCAACGGCGCGGTCGGGCAGTTGGTGATGATCGTTGATCCCATGGAAGAGACCTTTCCCTTCGAGGGACATGTCGAGCTTCTCGATTCGGACACGCCCGCGCGGCTTCGCCTGGGCGAAGCGCGCGGGCTGCGCGAGACGTATATCGGCAAGTTGACCGCACATCGCGCCGCGATCACCGAGGCCGCGCGTTCGCACGGCTGGGCCCTGACCATCCATCGGACCGACCAGCCGGCCGCGCCTGCGCTGCTGGCGCTCGCCATGTCGCTCGGCGCCGCGCCGCGCGGGATCGGCTGACGTGATCGGCCTTCCGCTCGCCTTCACGATCCCCGCGGTGCTCGGCGCGCTCGTGCTGATGCCGGTGCTTTATTACCTGCTGCGCGTCATCCCGCCCCGCCCGCGTGCAATTCCCTTTCCGCCCCTGCGGCTGATCCTCGATCAGACAAGTCGCGAGGAGACGCCCGCGCGCATGCCGCTCTGGCTCCTGCTGCTGCGCCTGGCCATCGCGGCCGCTGTGATCCTCGCCATGGCCGGGCCGATCTGGAACCCACCGGCGGCCCTGACCGGCGGCGCCAGTCCCGTCGTGCTCGTCATCGACGACGGCTTTTCTGCGGCCCCGGACTGGGACAAGCGGGTCGCAGCCGCCACCGAGCGGCTCAGGGCGGCAGAACGGCAAGGCCGTCCGACGGCGGTCATGGCGCTGTCGGAGGGGCCCCGTGCAGTCCAGGCCGGCACAGCCACACAGGCGCTCGATCGCCTGCGCGCCTTGAAGCCGAAGCCGATCCTGCCCGACCGGATGGCGGCGGTGCCGGCTCTGCAGACCTTCGTTGCAGGCGCGCCGGACGCCGCGCTGGTGTGGATCGCCGACGGGCTCGAAAACGGCAAGGCCCGCGCCTTCGCGAGCGCGTTGGCAGGGATCGCCAAGCCGCAGAACGTCACCCTGGTGAGCGGCACCGAAACCCCCGTCGCGATCGCCGGCGCCACCAACGCGACGGACGCCCTCGACATCCGGCTCGTGCGAGCCGGCAGCGCCGCCGCGCCTGCCGGGCGTCTACGCGCGCTCGACCTCAAGGGCTTGGCGATCGGCGATGCTTCCTTCGCGTTTGACGGCCCAGCCGGCGAAGCCCATGCGCGACTGACGCTGCCCGTCGAATTACGGAACGAGATCGCCCGCGTTGCGATCGATGGCGTCGACTCCGCCGGTGCCGTGAGCCTTCTCGATTCACGCTGGCAGCGCCGCCGCGTCGCGCTCGTCAGCGGCACCACGGCCGACACGGCCCAGCCCCTGCTCTCCCCGACGTTCTATATTGCACGTGCGCTCGCGCCCTACGCCGATGTTCGCCAGAGCACGGGCGGCGAAGCGGATCCGATCATCTCGCTCTTGGACGAACAGCCTTCGGTGATGATCCTGGCCGACCTCAATCTCGGTGAGGGCGTCGCGCATGATCGGCTCGTCCAGTTTGTCGAAAACGGCGGTGTGCTGGTTCGTTTCGCCGGCGCGCGGCTGGCTGGCGCGACGGATGATCTGGTGCCCGTCAGCCTGCGCAAAGGCGGACGCAGCTTCGGCGGCGCCCTGTCGTGGGACCAGCCAAAGCCGCTGGCGCCCTTCGACCGCACGAGCCCGTTCTACGGCCTGCAGCCCCATGAGGCCGTGACGGTGAACCGACAGGTGCTGGCCGAGCCCGATCCGGGTCTTGCCGACAAAACGTGGGCGCAGCTCGTTGACGGCACCCCGCTGGTCACGGCCGAGAAGCGCGGCAAGGGCACGGTCGTCCTGTTCCACGTCACGGCGGACACGACCTGGTCGAACCTGCCGCTGTCCGGGCTGTTCGTCGACATGCTTCGCCGCGTGGTGGCGTTGTCGAGCGGCTCCGCGGCCCCCAAGCGCAACGCCGCCGCCGATGCCGCGACATCGGACGCTCCGGCCGCCAGCCTCGCACCGAGCCGCACTCTCGACGGCTTCGGGGTTCTCGGTGCCCCGCCACCGACCGCCAAGCCGATCACGCCGACAGGCGACGATGTGGTCGGCGACGCGGACCACCCGCCCGGCTTCTACGGGCCACCCGACGCGCTGTTTGCCGTCAATGCGCTCGGCCCGAAGGACATGCTCTCGCCTGCCGATTTTGCCGGCCTCGGCTTCGGACAGCAAGCGTTGTCCGCGTCGGCGCCCATCGATCTGCGCATGCCGCTCGTCGTGCTCGCGCTGGCGGCGTTCATGCTCGATGCCGTCGCGACGCTCTGGCTTGCCGGTGGCCTGCGGCTCCGACGCACAGCGGTGGCCGCCCTGGCGCTATTTGGCTTTTGCTTCGCCGCCGCCCTGCCCCCGCACGAGGCGCGAGCCGCCGATAAGGCCCCTGCGGTCTCGCAGCAGGACATGCAGTCGGCTCTCTCCGTGCGCCTCGCCTACGTCGTGACGGGCGACAGCACGATCGACGATATCAGCCGGCAGGGGCTGGCAGCCTTGAACCGCGCCTTGGCCGACCGGACCTCCCTCACACCCGGGGACGTCATCGGGGTCGATCCGACCCGCGACGAGCTTGCATTCTACCCGCTGCTCTACTGGCCCATCGCGCCGAGCCAGCCGAAGCCTCCACCGGCCGCCATGGCCCGCATTGCGGGCTTCATGAAGCATGGCGGCACCATCATCTTCGACACCCGCGACGCCCTGACCGCCCGGCCTGGGGCTGCGCTGACGCCCGAAGCGCGGTGGCTCCGCGATCTCCTGTCGGGCATCGACGTGCCGGACATCGAGCCGCTGCCGCCCGATCATGTCGTCAGCCGCACCTTCTACATCCTGGCTGGCTTCGTCGGCCGCTATGCCACGGGCCAGACCTGGATCGAATCCTTGCCGCCGGCGACAGGTGACGAGGCGAACCGTCCCGCGCGCGCCGGCGACAGCGTCTCGCCTGTCATCATCACCAGTAACGATCTGGCGGGCGCCTGGGCGCAGGACCCGGATGGTCAGCCCTTGTTTCCCTTGGTTCCCGGCGGCCCGCGGCAGCGGGAATTGGCGCTGCGCGGCGGCATCAATCTCGTGATGTACACCCTGACGGGCAACTACAAGGCCGATCAGGTGCACGTGCGGGATCTGCTGGAACGGCTCTCGCGATGAGGGCGCTTGGCTTGATATGACCCGCTACACGCTCGATTTCTCGCCGCTGCTGCCTTGGGCCGTGCTGGGCGGCTTCGCGGTGGCGGCCGTGCTCGTGGTCGCGCTCGCCGTCTATGCCGGCCAGCGGCGCTCGGCGGTACTCCGCGCCCTGGCCTTGGTGCTGATCCTCGGTGCCCTTTGCGACCCGTCGTTCGTGCGGGAGGACCGCCAGGGCGAGAAGGACGTCGTGGCGGTGGTGCTCGACCGCAGCGGGTCGCAGACGATAGGCGAGCGAACGGCCCAGACCGACCGCGCCCGGGATCTCGTGCAGCAGGCCTTGCAACAACTCGGCAACGTCGAAACACGCTTCATCGAGACCAGCCGTGGCGATGGCGGCAGCGACGGCACGAAGCTGTTCAGCGCCTTGAATGCCGGCCTGGCAGACGTGCCGCCCGACCGGCTCGGCGGCGCCATCATGGTCACCGATGGCCTGGTCGACGATGTTCCCGCAGAAGCGGCCTCGCTCGGTTTCCATGCCCCGCTCCACGTCCTCTTGACCGGGCACCCCGGGGAGCGTGACCGGCGGATCGAGCTGACCGAGACGCCGCGCTTCGGTCTCGTCGGCAAGGACCAGACGATCGGGCTCCGCGTGCTCGATACCGGCGACAAGGGTGAGCCGGTGGCGATCGAGGTTCGCCACGACGGCGCGACGGTGGCGACGCTCAACGCTTCGGTCGGTGCGACCATCAACATTCCGGTTCACATCGACCATGCCGGGCCGAATGTCGTCGAAATAGAGGCGCCGGCCCTGCCAGATGAACTCACCGCGCTCAACAACAAGGCGGTCGTTACGATCGACGGCGTGCGCGACAAGCTCAAGGTGCTGCTCGTCTCGGGCGAGCCGCACCAGGGCGAGCGTATGTGGCGCAACATCCTGAAATCGGACGCCAGTGTCGATCTCGTCCACTTCACCATCCTGCGCCCGCCCGAAAAGCAGGACGGCACCCCCATCAACGAACTGGCGCTGATCGCTTTTCCGACAAACGAGCTGTTCGGCACCAAGATCAAGGATTTCGACCTGATCATCTTTGACCGGTTCTCGAACCAGTCGATCCTGCCCTATGCTTATTTCGAGAATATCGCCCGCTATGTGCGCGATGGCGGGGCGTTGCTGATCGCGACCGGACCGGACTATTCGACACAAGACGGACTCTGGTTCTCGCCGCTCGGCGCAGTGTCGCCTGCCCGACCGACCGGGCAGATCACGGAAACGCCATTCCGTGCCAGCGTCACGGCCGACGGCGACAAGCATCCGGTGACGCGCGGCTTGCCCGGCGCGGATGCGTCGCCGCCGCATTGGGCGCCCTGGTTCCGGCAGGTCGACGCCGCCGTGGTCAAGGGAACCGAAGTGATGGCCGGCGCCGCCGACAAGCCGCTGCTTGTGCTGTCCCACGAGGACAAAGGCCGTGTTGCCCTCATGCTGAGCGACCAGATGTGGCTTTGGGCGCGTGGTTACCAGGACGGCGGCCCCTACCTCGACCTGTTCCGCCGCCTCGCGCACTGGCTGATGAAAGAGCCCGATCTCGATGACGAAGCACTGCGGGCCAAGGTGCAAGGGCGCGACATCGCGATCGAGCGGCAGAGCGTGTCGGGCGAGACGGCCCCGGCCATGGTGACGTCGCCGACGGGCGTGCAGAAAACCATTGCGCTGCAGGCCACCTCGCCCGGGCTGTCGCGTGCCACCTTCACCACGGACGAACTCGGCCTTTACAAGATCACCAACGGCAGCCTTTCGGTGCTGGCCAATGTCGGGCCGGAAAACCCGCGCGAGTTCCAGGACGTCGTATCGACGCCCGACCGGCTGAAAGCGCTCGCCACAGCGACTGGCGGTACGATCAACCGGCTGTCCGAGAGTGCGACGGCGTCCGTCACCCTGCCCCGCCTCGTGTCGATGCACGCGTCGCCGAGCTACGGCGGGGCCGATTACATCGGCATCAAACGGACGGATGCGAGCACGGTACGGGGTGTCGGGCTGTTTCCGGTCGCGATCGGCTTCGCCGGCCTCTTGTTGCTCCTCGGCAGCACCGTGCTGACGTGGCTTGGTGAAGGACGCCGGCTATCGCGGCGGACGCGATCGGGCTGAGGCCAGCGCCGTAGTGCCGCGACGCGTGGGCATCCAAGGCTGCCGCCCGCGGAGAGAATAGATGCTCCAGCAGCCAGTTATTTCGAGATTTACGCCCTCCCGTTAAGATCGGGAAACCTTGTTTTCACGCGGAGGGACGGTTGCCCTCAGGATCCACAGCTTCGACGAAACATTGACGCGGGTAGCGCACTTAAAAGTTGCTATTCAGGAGCAACTGCAATGAGTAATTCAGCAAATATCTTCCGTTCAACTGGTCTTCAGAGCTGCGTTGCCGCAGTGGCATTGATCGGAGTCGTTTCGTTGGCTCAGCCGGCGTTCGCGATCAGCGCGGGGGTGGGCGTCGGTGGTGTCGGCGTCGGCGCATCGGCGGGTCGCGGCGGCGTTGGTGTCGGCGTCGGGACCGCAGGTGGCGGCATCGGCGCTGGAGTCGGCGTGGGCACGTCCAGCTCTGGCGGCGTCGGCGCGGGTGCCGGCGCCTCCGTCGGCGGCAGCGGCGGCGTCAATGGAGGCGCAGGGGTCGGCATCGGCGGTGGAAGCACCGCGTCGGCTGGCGCCGGCGCTTCCGTGGGGGGAAGCGGCGGTCTGAATGGCGGCGCCGGCGTCGGCATCGGTGGTGGAAGCACCGCGACCGCAGGTATCGGCGTCTCTCTTGGAGGGACAAACGGCGTCGACGCGGGGTTGGGCACCACGATCGGTGGCAACTCGGGTGTGGATGCCGGCTTGGGAGTCGCCATCGGGGGAACGGGCCCTGGCACCGGTCTTGGCTCGACACAGGCCGTTACGCCTGCCAACTCGTTCTATGCGCCGGACAGCCCCTATGCGAATGCGCAAGGCTACATCGCCTTATCGAACAATAACGCGTTCGATGACGGCGTGACCGCTGCTGACGGTGTGAACTCACGCTACATGATGAGGAAAATCTGCAACACGCGCGCCTGCATCCGGCGACTTCACGCCCACTGAGGAACCCTGATCAACGTCGATCCGAGGGCGATTCGTCGCCCTCGGACAAAAACGTGCTTCGCTGGCAGATCGGCATGCGGGTGCGATGCTGGCCATTCGATCCCGGTCAGCTGCTTTTCCGATGTTGATCGATTGGCTCAGGGCGGGGCTGGGTGGGCGGCCTCTTACAACCGGCGCGCGCCCCAGCCCCGGTTGCCCGCCACGAGCCTGATGATGATGAGCAACACCACGGCCCCGATCGTGGCGTTAGCGATGAGAGCGACCATGCCCGTGCCGAGATGGATGTTGAGGCGCGGCAACAGCCAGTCGCCGACAAACGCACCGACGATACCGACGATCAGGTCGCCAATCAGCCCGAAGCCGCCGCCGCGCACGATCTGACCGGCGAGCCAGCCTGCGACGATGCCGACGATGAGGATGATGATGAGGCTCTGACTCGACAGGTGCATGCGACTTCTCCCGGACGGTGTTCATCCAAAGATCAGGAAGCCGCGCCGCTGTCGATGGTTCCTTGGTGTCGGCGAAAGCGGCTTAGCCGCCTGTGTGGCGATTCGGTTAGTCCAGCCGGAGGAACGGCCAACGGACGTCGCAGGCTTAGCCAGATCATCCGTCGAGAATTCCCCGCGCGGCGCCTTCGTCCGTCACCAAGGTGGTCGCGTAGCCGCCCCGAAGCATGGCCGCGATGGCTTCGCACTTATCCGTGCCGCCAGCCACGCAGATCCGCTCGGGAATGCGAGTGAGCTCTTCGAGCGTCATGCCGATCATGCGATCGTCCAGTTCGCCGAGGAGCGGTGCGCCATCGCGACCGACGAACCGGCCGGCGAGCACGCCGACCGCGCCGCGGCTGAGATAGGTCTGCCGGATTTCCGGTGTCAGATAGCCGCTCCGCGACGGCAGGCTTGCCTGGTCGAGCCCCGCAATGCCGAACACAATCTTATTGCAGGACCGGATCACCTCGAACTGCTTGATGAGCGTCGGTTCGGCCATGAACATCCGTTTCACCTCCGGTCGGGACACGATGCCGGGCGCATGCAGGTTGATGCAGCGCGCGCCGATGCGGTTTCCGATGTTGGAGGTGCAGAATTCCGGCGAGAACTCCTCGGTGCTGATGGCGCTGCCCGCGATCTGGACCACCGACACCGTCGGCAGCGACAGCGGGGGCAGCGCGCCGGCCAGGGCGAGGACGGTGCGGCCCCAGGCGACACCGAGAACATCGTGGGGTTTGAGCTCCTGCGCGAGAAGCCGCGCGCCGGCCCGGCCGACCCGATCCGATGCGGTGGCAGGCTCGCCGCCCGGGATCACCAGAGCGGCGTCGAGCCGGTAACGGTCGCAGAGGCGCCGCGCCAGTTGCACGCTGCGCAGGTGCTCCGGCGCGACCGCGATCGAAACGATGTCGCGATTTCGGGCTTCCTGGAGCAGGTTGATGACGGTCGCACGCGAGACGCCGAGCCGTTCGGCGACATCTTCCTGGGTTAGACGCTCCTCGTAGTAGAGCCAGGCGGCCCAGACGATCGCGTCGCCGTCGAATTCGGGGGGTGGCGCCGCGGTTCGGCGGCGCACCGACAGGCGCGATCGTGCTCATCGTCCACGCACCATGTCTTGCTCGCTCGTAAGGCCACTGCCCGGTGCTTCGATGCTGGTCCAAGGTCAAGTTACCGGTGGCGTTTCTGTTGACAGCCCCCGCAAGCTGCGCGCAGTCTGCAACAAAAGCCAAAAGAATTTGACACCTGTTTCAGACAGGGTCGCTTGGAGGAAGCCTTGCCTGACGTCCTCGCGGGCTTGCTATGGCGCGTGAGTACCGCAGCGCTTGCCGAGTCGGTCGGCGCCGCGCGTGGCTTTGCCTCGGTTCATGACGGCCGAGCACCCTCTGCCCTGGCTGTTGCCGATCACGGTCATGCTCACGGTGTTCGGCATTTACCCGCTCGCCTATTCGATCTGGCTGTCGTTCCACAAGCGGAACGTCGTCTCCCGCCAGCTGGTGTTCAGCGGGTGGGATCAGTGGGTCCGGCTGTTCCATGATGCACGCGCCTGGCACGCGCTGAGCGTGACGCTGACCTATGCCGTCGTTGCACTCATCATCCAACTCGTACTCGGGATGGGCGATCGCCCTTCTGCTCGACACGGACCGCAAGGGCTACGGCGTCCTGCGCGCGCTGATGACGTTGCCGCTGGTGGTGCCGCCGGCCGTGACCGGGCATGATGTTCCTGCTGATGGAGGACGGCTCCTTTGGCGTCCTGAGCTTCTATCTCTACAAGCTCGGGCTTGCTTCGCCGGCATTTCCCATTCTCGCCAACCCGCACACCGCGCTCTTCGCGCTGCTGGCCGCCGACGTCTGGCAGTGGACGCCGTTCATGGTGCTCATCATGCTTGCCGGCCTGCGAGCCCTGCCGCGCGACCCTTACGAGGCGGCCATGATCGACGGCGCCTCCTGGCTGCAGATGTTCCGGCGTCTGACCCTGCCGATGATGAGCAAGGTCATCGCCGTGGCGGTCCTGATCCGCGGTGTCGATCTCTTCCGGATCTACGATTACGTCTACATCATCACCGGCGGCGGGCCCGGCACGGAAACCGAAACGCTGTCCTTTTACGCCGGACGAATCTACTTCACTGGGGATTTCGCTTACGCGGCCACACTGTCGCTTCTTGTGCTCGTCGCGCTGATCGTCACGGCAAATATCTTCGTTCGTATGTTCAAGGTCCGCTTCTGATGGAGCCGAGCTTCGCCCAGCGCACGATCCGGGACATCGCCGCGGTCCTGGTGGTCGCGATCTTCATGTTTCCGATCGCGTGGTGGGCTCTGGCTTCGATCAAGCCCTATTCGGCGATCTTCGACCCGGCGGGGCCGGTCTACTTCAATTTCAAGCCGACGCCCGACAATTATCGCGTCACCCTGCTCGGTGTGTCGCGCGTCGAGATCGGCCTGGAACAGGGCGGTGATGCGGCAGGCGTGATCAAGGGCGGAGCCAACTCCTACGATTCCCGTCAATCGCTCATCGACAGCGCCGTCATCGCGGTCGGCTCGACGGCCCTGGTTCTGGTGCTGGCAACCCTCGCGGCCTACGCCCTGTCGCGCCTCGAGTTCGCCGGCCGACAGAGCTTTCCTGTTCTGGATCCTGTCGCAACGGTTCATGCCGCCCATCGCGGTGGTGATTCCGGTCGTCTTCATGTTTCGCGACCTGGGGCTGCGCGACACCTATCTCGGACTCATTCTCGTCCACACGCTCATCAACCTGCCGCTCGCGGTCTTGCTGCTGAAATCGTTTTTCGACGACGTGCCGAAGGACATCGACGAAGCCGCGCTGATCGACGGCGCAACGCGGTTCACCACCTTCTGGAAGGTGATCCTGCCCATGGTGAAGGGCGGTGTCGCGGCCGCGGCGGTGCTGTGCTTCGTGTTCTCCTGGACCGAGTTCCTGCTGTCGCTGTTTCTCACGACCTCGATCCGCACCATTCCGGTCAAGATCTCGACCTTCGTGACGTCGACCGCGACCGAATGGGGCTTCATCACGGCGCTCGGGACGACCGCGATCGTGCCGAGCTTCCTGTTCATTCTGCTGGTTCAAAAGCATCTGGTCCGCGGCCTCACGCTCGGTTCGTTGAAGGATTGAGGCGGACGAGAACACACAAGATGGAGAGGGAGACGAAGCAATGAGTTTCAAGGAACACGACAAGCAGACGTTCATCGTCGACAGCTGCAACGACTTCACGGACGAAGCGCATCTCGAAGCGCGACTTCATGCGCAAGATGGCGCTGGCCGGCGTGGGCTTCTCGTCTTTCGGCGCGTCATTCCTCGGCGGCACGCGGCCGTTCCGCAACATCGCCGGGCGCCTGACGGAGGAGGCCCGCGCGCAGGACGCCGACATGATGAGCTGGCTCGCGTCGGTCGGCCAGAAATACAAGGGCACGAAGATCCGCTACACCAGCGAAGCGACGCCGCCCTCGATCGTCGCCAACCAGCTCGCAGCCGGCGAGTTCACCAAGGCCACCGGCATCGAGGTCGAGGTCGAGATCGTGCCGCTGGAACAGGTTCTCGCCAAGGCGACGCAGGACGTCCAAGGTCAGCTCGGCACCTACGACCTGTACTACCTCGACCAGTCCTGGATGGCGACCTTCGCGAACGACGTCATCAATCCGCGCGAGTACTACGACCAGCACAAAGCGCTGGCGATGCCGAACTTCGATTGGGAGGACTTCTCCCAGCCGCTCGTCGACGGCATTGCGATGTACAACGGCAAGCAGTGCGGCATTCCCTTCGACATCCCGATCTTCATCCTGATGTACCGCAAGGACATCATGGACAAGCATAAGCTCGAGGTGCCGAAGACATCGACGAGTACCTGAAGGCCGTGCAGGCCATCACCGAGGCCGAAAAGGGCAACGGCATCTATCGGCACGGCCTGCCAGGCGAAGTCCGGCCACTACTCGCTCGAGTGCGACTGGACCTTCGCGCTGTGGAGCCACGGCGGCGGCATCTTCGGCAAGGACAAGAAGTTCACAGGCAACGACGAACAGGGCGTGACCGGGCTGAAGTATTACCAGGAGCTGGTCAAGGCTTCGCCGCCCTCGGCCACGACCTGGACCTGGGACGGCCAGGGCCAAGCGCTGACGCAGGGCCAGGCCGCGATGGCCATCACCTGGGGCGAGGATTTCCCGGGCTTCGACGCCAACAATTCCAAGGTCAAGGGCCTGTTCGAGGCGCTGCCGGCGCCGAAGGAGGTCCCTGGCCGCCGCGCCATCGCGGACTGCGGCTTCAACGAGATCCCGGCCGTCGGGTCACCAGGGCGGTTCGACGATTTCGCTGTCGAACTATTCCAAGAACAAGGAAGCCGCGTGGCTGTTCATGCAGTGGGTCTGCTCGAAGGACGTCATGGCGCGGGTGTCGACGCTCGGCGGCGGCGCTTCGCCGATGCGGAACTCGTCCTTCACCGACCCGCGCGTCAAGGCCAAGGCGGTGGTCGGGCCCGGCACGACCCGGCACTTCGACGCGATCAAATACACCATCGACAACCAGATGGGCTCGGAGCCCGACATGCCGATCTGGGCCGACCTGTCCAACAACGACATCCCGGTCGAACTCGGCAAGCTGCTGACCGGCCAGGCCTACAACGGCGATGCCAAGCAATGCCTCGACGCCATCGCGCAGCTCGTCGACGGCAAGGTGAAGGACGCCGGACTGCTTTGATATCCCTGACCTGGAGCGGGCCCGTTCGGCCCGCTCCTTTTCTTCCGCCTCATCGAAGCTCTATCATGCCTGATCTCGTGATCGGGGTGGACAGTTCCACCACGGCGACGAAGGCGATCGCCTGGGATCGCTCGGGCAAGGTCGTGGCCGAAGGCCGCGCGCCTGTCGCGCTCCACAATCCGAAGCCGGGCTATTTCGAGCAGGATCCGGCCGAATGGTGGACCTCGACCGCCGCAGCCCTGCGCGCCGTGACGGGTCAGGTCGAGGCCAGCCGCGCATCGCGGCCGTCGCAATCTCGAACCAGCGGGAAACCTTCGCGCTGTTCCGCCGCGACGGCTCTGCGATCCGGCCCGGCACGGTGTGGCTCGACGAGCGCGTCCCGTCCGCAGCAGGAAAGTTTTGGCCGGCGCTTCGGGGCCGAACGCCTGCACGCGATTTCGGGCAAGCCGCTCGACATCATTCCCTGCCTGTTCCGCATGATCTGGCACGCCGAACGCGAGCCGGAGCTGTTCCGCGCCGCGGAGATGATCGCCGACGTGCATGCGCTACCTCGCCTTCCAGCTTGACCGGCGATTGGGTGACCTCGACGGCGTCGGCCGACCCGATGGGCATCCTCGACATGCGCGCGCATGACGTGGTCGTCCGAGATCCTCGGAGCAGCCGGCATCGACCCTGCCCGGCTGCCGCGCCTCGTCCGGCCCGGGCCAGCGTGATGCGGCGAGGTGACGGCCGAGGCCGCGGCGGCGCACCGGCCTGCGTCCCGGAACGCCGCGTCGTCGCCGGCGGCGGTGACGGGCAATGCGCCGGTACGGGCGTCGATCTGCTCAAGCCCGGCGACGCCTACGTCAACCTCGGCACGGCAGTGGTTTCGGGCAGCTACGGCAAGGATTACGCCTGCGATCCGGCTTTCCGGACCGAGGTCGCGATCGCCGATCGCGGCTACATCTTCGAGACCTGCCTGCGGGCCGGCACCTTCCTGATCGACTGGTTCGTGCGCGAATTCTATCCGGATGTCGGAGCCGACCGGCGGTCCCTGTTCGAGGCGCTGGAACGCGACGCGGCCCGCGCTCCGATCGGCGCCGGCGGCCTGCTGCTGGTCCCCTACTGGCAGGGCTGCATGAACCCGCACTGGGACAGCCACGCGCGCGGCCTGATCGCCGGGACTCTCGGGATCGACCAAGCGCAGCGACATCTACCGGGCGGTGCTCGAGGGAATCGCCCTCGAACAGGCGGTCGCGACCGATCAGGTCGCGGCCGCCGACGGGCATCGCCGATCGACCGCTACACCGCCGTGGGCGGCGGCGCCGCGTCCGATCTCTGGGCGCAGATCCTCGCCGACAGCTCTCAATCGCGTCGTCGCGCGCACGACGACGGTCGAGGCCTCGTCGCTGGGGGCCGCTATGGCGGCTGCCGCCGGTGCCGGCTGGTTCGGCTCGATCGCCGAGGCGGCGGGCGCGATGGCGGGCCGAACCGTCTCGAAGCTTCGAGCCGGATCCCGGCGCGATGTCGCGCGCTACGCCGAACTCAAGGCCATCTACGCCGATCTCTGGCCCCTGCTGACAGCCTGGAACCGACGGCTCACCGACCTTCGCGGAGCGCGGCATGGCTGAGCGGAACGAATTGGAACGCGCTGATCGAGGACGTCGTCGCCGGGCGTTGGGTCGATCCCGAGGACTGGGACTGCCGGTCCGGCTGCCGTTCGAGACGGTTCGGCTCGACGAGACCGTCGATGGCCGGGAGGCCGACCTCGTCGCGCCGCTCGGGTCGGGACGCCGCCTTGCCGTCGTGTCCGACGTCAACACCGTGGAGGTGATGGGCCGCCGAGTAGCCCACGCCCTCCGTGCCGATGGCGACGATCGACGAGATCGTCCTGCCTGACGGGCTCGTCCTGCACGGAGAGCCTCGTTGCAGACATATCCGACAAGACGCGGCACGCCGATGGCGTGATCGCCGTCGGGTCCGGGCGTCCTCAACGACAGCTGCAAGCACGCGACCTTCCAGGACGGACGGCCCTATGCGGTGTTCGGCACCGCCGCGTCGATGAACGGCTATGGCGCGACCACCGCATCGGTGACGCTTGCCTCGGGCCTGAAGGCCTCGCTTGCCTTCCCATGCCCCGCGCGGAATCTTCCTCGATCTCGGCGTCTCTGCAGCGGCGCCGACCTGGCTCAGCGCCGCCGGGCTCGGCGACAGCCTCTGCCGCTCGACCGCGCAGATCGACTGGTGGGCATCGCACCGCCTGTTCGGCACGCTCTACTCGGACACGCCCTATGCGCTGCAGGCGGCCGACGAGCCGCTGATGCTCGATCGTGCGCCCGGGCTCGCGCGGCACGACATCGAAGCCGTCGGCAGCCTGCAGCGCGTGCTGACGCTGTGCTCGCTCGGCGTGGCCTTCACCGGGACCTCGCATCACGGCTCGATGGGCGAGCATCAGATCTCGCACTGGATCGACATGTTCGCGGGCAAGCGCGGCAATTCGCAAGCACGGCCATCAGGTTGGGGTCGCATCGCTGACCATGGCGCGCCTGCAGCACGCCCTTCTGGCGCGCGACGCGGCGCCGGAGGTGCGGCCGACGGTCGTGGACGAGGCCGGCATGATGCTTCGCTACGGCCCGGTGCTCGGTCCTCTCTGCATCGCGGAGATGCGGAAGACGGCGCTCGACGAACGCGGCTGCCGCCGACCTCAACGGAAAGCTGGCCGACCTCTGGCCGTCGCTGCAAGCGCGAACTCGCGCCCATGGCGTTGCCGGTGGCGACCATGGAGAGGGCGCTGCGTGCCGCGGGCGGACCGACCACGCCCGGCCGAGCTCGGCCTTTCGCGCGAGACATGGCGGGACGCCGTCCGCTATCCGCGCGAGATTCGCGGCCGCTGGTCGTTCGTCAATCTCGCGGCCGATGCCGGGCTGCTCGACGCCATCCTGGACGCCGAGCCATGATGCGCCCGCTCGCCGAGTTCCCGCGTCGAGGCGGCACGCAAGCCTCCTCGGCGTCTTCACCGACATCGACGACACCATCACCACCGACGGCCGCTTGCCGGCCGCCGCCTACGCGGCGCTCGAGCGGCTGCACGATGCGGGGCTCGCCGTCGTGCCGATCACCGGGCGGCCCGCCGGCTGGTGCGATATGATCGCGCGATTCTGGCCGGTGGCCGGCGTGGTCGGCGAGAACGGCGCGTTCTCGTTCAGCTACGATCACGCGAGCCGCACCATGCAGCGAGCCTTCGTGGCGGACGACGCCGAAGCGCGAGCCAGCAACCGCGCCAAGCTCGCCCGCCTGGCCGAACGGATCCTGCCGAAGTTCCAGGGTGCGGCCGTCGCCAGCGATCAGCTCTATCGCGAGGCCGATCTCGCCATCGACTTCTGCGAGGACGTCCCGCGGCTGCCCGCCGGCGCCGTCGACCGCATCGTGGCGCTGTTCGAGGCCGCGGGCGCCGTCGCCAAGGTCTCCTCGATCCACGTCAACGGCTGGTTCGGCTCCTACGACAAGCTGACCACCGCGCGCCTGTTCGCGGCCGACGTTCTGGGTCGCGATCTCGACCGGGACGCGGGACCGATTCCTCTTCTGCGGCGACAGCCCGAACGACGCGCCGATGTTCGGCTTCTTTCCCTATGCATGCGGCGTCGCCAACGTGCGCGACTTCGCGGATCGCGGCATTGCTCTGCCCGGCTTCGTCGCGGAAGCGCCGCGGCGGGGACGGCTTCGTCGAAATCGCCGACCGCATCCTCAGCGAGCGGAAGCCGGCGCCACGGTCTGAAAGGTCCACGCATGGCGCCAGTAACCATCAGGCAGGTCCGCAAGGCCTATGGCGACGGTCGAGGTGCTGCATGGCATCGACCTCGACATTCCCGATGGGCAGTTCGTCGTCCTGCTCGGGCCCTCGGGCTGCGGGAAATCGACCCTGTTGCGGATGATCGCCGGCCTCGAAGCCGATCACGTCGGGCGACATCGCGATCGGCGGCATCACGGTCAACGGCATGCATCCGAAGGACCGGAACATCGCCATGGTGTTCCAGAACTACGCGCTCTACGCCCACATGAGCGTCTTCGACAACATGGCATTCTCGATGCAGCTGAAGAAGCTGCCGAAGGACGAGATCCGGGCCAAGGTCGACTGGGCCGCCGGCATCCTGAACCTCAAGCCCTATCTCGACCGCTACCCGCGCCAGCTCTCCGGCGGCCAGCGCCAGCGCGTCGCCATGGGCCGCGCCATCGTGCGCGACCCGGCCGTGTTCCTGTTCGACGAGCCGCTCTCCAACCTCGACGCCAAGCTGCGCGTACAGATGCGGAACGAGATCAAGGAACTGCACCAGCGGCTCGAGGACCACGACGGTCTATGTCACCCATGACCAGATCGAGGCCATGACCATGGCCGACGTGATCTGCATCATGCGCGACGGCAACATCGAGCAGATCGGCAAGCCGCTCGACGTCTATGACCGCCCCGCCAACCTGTTCGTCGCCGAATTCATCGGCTCGCCGGCCATGAACATCCTGCGCGGCGAGGTCGCGGCCGGCGAGGGCCGCCCGGTGTTCCGGTCCGGCGGGCTCGGTGCTGCCGCTGCCCGCCGGACGTCGCAGCTCACGCCCGGCCAGCCGGTTGCTCTACGGCATCCGGCCGGAGCACTGCGGCCGTCGCCCGACGGGGCGGCGTGCCCGCCAAGGTCGCCATCGTCGAGCCGACCGGCCCGGAAATCCACATCTATGCCGACATGGCCGGCGTCGAGGTCTGCGCCGTGACCTCGGACCGGGTCATGCCGGCGCCCGGGCAGCACGATCTCGCTCGCGCCGCAGGTCGAGCGCGTCCATCTCTTCGACCAGGCGTCCGGACGCTCGCTCCATGGCTAGGGTCGCGATCCTCGGGGCCGGGGTCATGGGCTCCGCCATGGCCGTGCCGCTCGCGCCACGGCGGCCACAGCGTGGATCTCGTCGGCACCCATCTCGACGAGGCGATCATCCAGGCGATCGCCGAAGGGCCGGCCTCATCCGGGCCTCAAGGTAGCCCTCGGCGGTCACGTTACGGCCCATCGCTGGACGGCGTTCGCCGAGGTGATGGCTGGCGACGTCGATCTGCTGATCCTCGGCGTATCGTCGGCCGGCGTCGATTGGGCGATCGAGCGGATGGCGGAGGCGCTGCGCGCGCCGGTGCCGACCGTGATCATCACCAAGGGGCTGGTCGGACTCGGCGCACGCGATCGAGGTGATCCCGACAATCATCGGCCCGGGAGCTCGCGGAGCGGCACCGGTCTTGCTGTGCCCGTGATGGCGATCGGCGGCCCCTGCATCGCAGGCGAACTCGCGGCTGGCCGCGACACATCGGTGGTGATGACCGGCGCCGACTCGGAGCTCGTCGAACGGACCCGTGCGCTTCTCGACACCGTGCCTCCGCCGTGGCGGCGGGCAGAGGAGGGCGCCGGGCCACCGGGGCCAGCACTGGTGGTGGGTTTCGAGGTGTTCGACGCTGAGCAGGCCGCTGTCCGCCGCCTCGACGTTGCTCACCGACGGGGGCACATGTCCGACGACAGGCAGGCGGGCTTTCCGTGCCGCGCGCAGTAGCGTGAAATACGTGTCACGCTCTCGCATGCCGCTCCCCATCCCCATCCCGCCGTTCCGAAAGGTGACAAACTTGACATCAGTGGCTTCGGGAGTCCATGACCCATTGGGCTTCCTCCGGCGTTTGAATGGGGAGCCTATAGAGCCAGGTCCATTTTAAGTTGTGGGCCTCTAGGAAATCCCCGAGTAGGTCTCGCGTCCTCCAGTGTTTGCATCCGGAGGCGGTAGATCCAGTCCCAGGCCAAGTCCGCGCTCGGGCCGACGGCCCGAGGCCCGATCCGTTGACCGGCCATGACCTCGCGCTGCCGCACGGAGAAGGAATCGGCCCCGTACGGGAAAAAGAGCGGCTGCAAGACAGGGAGAGCGGGCCGGGGTAGCTCGCTTCCACCTGGTGCTGACGGCCCGGTTCACCGAATTGTTGGACGACGCCCATCGGGCCCAGGTGGTGCCGACCCCGGTGCAGCGCGACCGGCTGGCCCGGCTCTATGCCTCATCTGCGCCATGCGCTGGATGACCCCCGCGAGCTGGAGGCCGTCGGCCACGGCGGCCAACCCTCGCCGGCCATGGGCAGCCTGACCAAGCTGATGTGGGCGCAGGCCACCCAGGAGCTGGCCGACCTGGCCGTGGGGCTGTTCGGGACCGGAGGCCTGGCCGGCGGCTGGACGGAGCCCTTATCGCGTCGCCGGGAGTGTCGATCGCCGGGGGCACCAGTGAGATCAACCGCAACATCGTTGCCGAGCACGGTCTCGGGCTTCCCCGGTGAAGGCGACCGGCAACTGAAAGGGACCACCATGGCATCGGTATGGAGTTACGAGGGCAAGCGGGTCATCGTCAGCGGCGGCGGCGGTGCCGGCATGGGCGCGGCGGCGGTCACCGAGCTGGACCAGCTGGGGGCGGAGATCCACGTGCTCGACCTCAAGGAGCCCCGATCGAGGTGGCCGGCTACCACGCAGTCGACCTGCGCCACCCCGACGCCATCGACGCCGCCGTCGAGGCCATCGGCGGGACGATCGACGCGCTGTTCAACTGCGCCGGTCTGCCCGGCGGGCGGTTCTCCGATCTCGACACCATGACGGTGAACTTCGCCGCCATCCGCCACCTGACCGAGCTGGTGGTGGAGCACATGGCGGAGGGGGCGGCCATCGCCAGCATCTCGTCGGGGGCCGGCGCCGGTTGGATGGCAACATCGCCAAGTGGATGCCCCTGGTCACCTGCGACGGCTTCGCCGAGACGGTCGGTGGCTCGAGGCCAGCCCGAGGAGATCGCCAGCGGCTACGTCCCCTCCAAGGAGGTGATCATCGTCTGGACCATCTGGCGCTCGTTCGAACTGGCAAGCCGGGTATCCGCATCAACTGCACCAGCCCCGGGCCGACCGACACGCCGATGATGCCGAACTTCGAGGAGCAGATGGGCAAGGACTTCATGGACAACTACCCGATCCCGCTCGGCCGCGGCCACGCCCGAGGAGCAGGCCTACCCGCTCATCTTCCTGAACTCGCGGGCTGCCTCGGCCATCACCGGCGAGAACATCCTCACCGACGGTGGCACCATCGGAGCCATGACGGTGGGCACCATGGACCTTTCAGCGTTCGGGGCATTCCTGGCGTGACCGGGCTTCCCGAGGCGTCTCGCTCGAGTCGGTCGGTGACCACCGCTACCGGGCCACCAGCATCGGCGACCCGTCGGCCCACGACGTGGTGTTCGGCGGCCAGCTGCTGGCCCAGATGCTGCTGGCCTCCGCCGTCGGAGTCGACCGGCAAGGACGCCACCTCCATCCACATCATCTTCGCCCGGAGTGCCACCCTCACCAAGCCCCTGGAGATCGAGGTCGAGTCGCTGCACGACGGGCGTTCGCTGGGCAGCGACTCGGTCACCGTCCGCCAGGGGACCGGTGTGCGCCCGCGGCCTGGTGCTCCGGCACGCCGAGGAGCCCGACCTCATCCGTCACCAACCGGAGATGCCCAAGGTGGAGGGCCCCGACCAGGCCCCGCTGAGCACCCAGGACATGCTGGTGGCCCCGGGCACCGAGCTCCGGGTGGTCGGCGGGATCAACACCTGGGACCCCGAGGCGCCGATCGGCCCGGCCGAGCTCTTCGTCTGGGTCCGGCTTCCCGACGCCCACGGCGACCTCAGCCTCACCCAGGCCCTGTTGGCCTACGCCACCGACGGGTTCTTGATCGCCACCGCCATGCGCCCTCACGAGGGGATCGGCCAGAACATGGCCCACCGCTCCATCGCCACCGGAGTGGTCTCCCACACCCTGACCTTCCACGATGGCTTCGAGTCCGGGCAGTGGCTGTTGCTGGCCCACGAAGGCACCGCCGCCGGGCGGGGTCGGAGCTACGGACGGGCCCAGGTGTTCGCCGAGGACGGCCGGGCGGTGGCCTCCTTCGTCCAGGAGAGCCTCATCCGCGACGCCAACCCGCAGGGAAGTCCACCCACCGAGAAAAGGAGAACGTGATGACCAATGGGGAGAATCCATCCGGCGAGAGCCGGATGCTCATCGACGGCGAGCTGGTCGACGCCGCGTCGGGCCAGCAGTTCGACAACATCAACCCGGCCACCGAGGAGGTGCTCGGCCAGGTGGCCGACGCCGGCCACGAGGACATGGACCGGGCCATCGCCGCCGCCCGGCGGGCGTTCGACGAGACCGACTGGGCCGACCGACCGCGCGTTGCGGCAGCGCTGCCTCGGCCAGCTGCAGGCCGCGCTGGAGGCCGAGACAGGAGCTGCTCCGGGCCGAGCTGGTGGCCGAGGTCGGGCGCCCGGTGCTGCTCACCTACGGCCCGCAGCTCGACGCGCCGCTGGCCGAGGGGCTGCCCTGGCCGGCCGACTATGATCGACGAGTTCGAGTGGGAGCGCGACCTCCCCGAGGGCACCGCCTTCGGCACCCGGCAGCTGGCGCAAGGTGGTGAAGGAGCCGGTCGGCGTCGTCGGCGGCCATCGTGCCGTGGAACTTCCCGTTCGAGGTGACGCTCAACAAGCTCGGCCAGGCCCTGGCCACCGGCAACACGGTGATCCTGAAGCCGGCGCCCGACACGCCGTGGAACGCCACCCGGATCGGCCGGCTGGTCGCCGAGAAGACCGACATCCCGGCCGGCGTGCTCAACGTCGTGACGTCGTCGGACCACCTCGGTGGGCGAGGAGCTGGTCACCGACCCGCGGGTCGACCTGATCTCCTTCACCGGCTCGACCGCCGTCGGGCCGGCGGATCATGGAGAAGGGCGCGGCCACCCTGAAGCGGCTGTTCCTCGAGCTCGGCGGCAAGTCGGCCAACATCGTGCTCGACGACGCCGACTTCGAGGCCAAGCTGTCGTTGGCCTGGCGGTCTGCGTCCACGGCGGCCAGGGCTGCGCGATGCCCACCCGGCTGCTGGTGCCCCGGTCGCGCTACGACGAGGGCATCGCCGCTCATCGAGGACGGCTTCCGCAACGTGCGCCTACGGCGACCCCACCGACCCGTCCAACCTCCAGGGGCCCCAGGTCGCGCCGCGCCAGCGCGACCGGGTGCTCGGCTACATCGAGAAGGGCGGCGCGACGAAGGTGCCCGGGTGGTGGTCGGCGGCGGCGTCCGGCGCACCTGCGACAAGGGCTACTACGTGGAGCCGACCCTGTTCGCCGACGTCGACAACTCGATGACCATCGCCCAGGAGGAGATCTTCGGGCCGGTGCTGGTGGTCATCCCGTTCGAGGACGACGACGACGCCGTGCGGCATCGCCAACGACAACCAGTACGGCCTCGGCGTGCGGGGTCACCTCCGGCTCGACGAGCGGGCCCTGGCGGTGGCCCGGCGGATCCGGGCCGGCACCGTCGCGGTCAACGGCGGCATCTGGTACGGCGCCGACGCGCCGTTCGGCGGCTACAAGGCCAGCGGCATCGGCCGCCAGAACGGCATCGAGGGCTTCGAGCAGTACACCGAGACCAAGACGATCGCCGGTGGTCTGCCACCGCTGGCCACGTAGGAGCGGGCACCGACGGACGAGGCGAGTGATCGCGACCAAGCGCGAAGAGGAGAACGCCGTGAAGGGCATCATGAACGGCATCCGGGTGGTCGAGGTGGCGGCTTGGACCTACGTGCCGATCGCCGGGGCGGTCCTGGCCGAGTGGGGCGCCGACGTCATCAAGATCGAGCACCCCGAGACCGGCGACCCCCAGCGGGGCCTGGTCACCTCGGGTCTGGTCCCGAGCGGGCCGGGCGGGGTCAACCACATGATCGAGCTGCCCAACCGGGGCAAGCGCAGCGTCGGCCTCGACCTCAAGTCCGAGGAGGGCCACGAGATCCTGCTCAAGCTGGTGGCGACGCGCCGACGTCTTCCTGACCAACTTCCGTCCCCAGGCCCGCAGGAAGCTCAAGATCGACGTCGACGACATCCGGGCCGTCAACCCCGAACATCATCTACGTCCGGGGCTCGGGCCATGGGCCAGCGGGGCCGGAGGCGGAGCGCGGCGGCTACGACAACTCGACGTTCTGGGGCCGCGGCGGCGCGGCCGACATCATCACCGCCGCCCGGCGAGTACCCGTCGAGCCAGCCCGGCCCGGGCTTCGGGGACGTGATCGGCGGCCTGACCATCGCCGGTGGGATCGCCGCCGCCCTGTTCCACCGTGAGCGCACCGGCGAGGCGCTGATCGTCGACAACTCGCTGCTGGCCAACGGCGATGTGGTCCATCGGGGCGACGGTGCTCGCCGCCGGGCTGTTCGGCTTCTCCCGGATGCCGCGGGGGGACCGGACGCAAGATGCCCAACCCGCTGGTCAACAACTACAGGACCAAGGACGACCGCTTCATGTCCCTCGTCATGCTGGAGTCCGACCGGTACTGGGCCGACCTGGTCACCAAGATCGGCCATCCGGAGCTGGCCGACGATCCCCGCTTCGTGGACTCGGCGGCCCGGGCCGAGAACTGCGAGGAGTGCGTCGCGATCCTCGACGAGCATCTTCGCCAGCCGGACCCTGGAGGAGTGGAAGCCGATCATGCTCGAGGTCGAGGGGGTGTGGGCCCCGGTGCAGACGGCCGACGAGCTGCTCGACGACCCCCAGGTGCGTGGCCAACGGCTACCTGCGCGACGTGGAGTCGGCGTCGGCGGCACAACCTTCCGGATGGTGGCCTCCCCGCTGCAGTTCGACGAGGAGCCGCCCGACCTCACCCGGGCGCCCGACCACGGGGAGCACACCGACCAGGTCCTCGAGGAGCTCGGGCTGGACACGGAGGCCATCCTCGATCTCAAGGTCAAAGGAGCGGTGCTCTGATCAGCTCAACGCAGCCGCCAGTCGATCCGCTTCCCCGACGAGAAGCGCTCCTGGCCCTCGGCCAGCGACGCGGCGTCGGTGCCGATGTTGGTGAAGAGGAAGGCGTGGTCGAGCGCCTGGCGGCGGGACAGCTCCAGCCCGGTCCACAGGGCCCGCACCGTGCCGCCGACGGCCAGGGCCGGCTGGTCGGCGATGGCCTGCGCCGCCCACGCGGTGCGGTCGTGCAGCTCGTCCAGGGGGACGACCTCGGAGACCAGCCCGACCTGGTGGGCCCGCTGGGCCGACATCCGCTCGTGGGCGCCGAGCAGGGACAGCCGCACCACCTCCTGGAAGGGCATCTTGTGCAGCAGGTTGATCGGCTCGAAGGCGGCGGGCATCCCGTAGGTGACATGGGGATCGAAGAAGGTGGCGTGGTCGGCGGCGATGATGAAGTCGACCTCGCCGAGGATGTAGAAGGCCCCGCCGCAGGCCATGCCGTTGACCGCGGCGATGACCGGCTTCCAGAGGTCGTTGGACTTCGGGCAGACGCGACTTGCCCGGGTCGTCGAAGTCCCACGGCGTGTTGTAGCCGGGGAGCTTCCCGGCGGGCAGCTCGTCGATCGACTGGATCTCGCCCCGGTCCAGACCCGGTGCAGAACGCCTTGTCCCCGCTTCCGGTGAGGACGATGCAGCGGACGTCGTCGTTGGTGCGGAGCATCGACCACAGGTCGCGGAGCTCCGATTGCATCACCGAGTCGAAGGCGTTGTAGGCCGTCGGGCCGGTTGAGGGTGATCCAGGCCACGCCGTCTGATTCCTCGTAGAGGAGGGTCTCGGGATTGGGCATGGCCGAGATGCTATCGGTGGCGGGTTGGCGCATTGCATTCCCTTAACCCGGGATCATCGACGGGCTGATCCGACCGCCGTTTTGATTGAGACACCCGCCTCGCTTACGGTGCGCAACGGAATAAGGGGAGGACTGACGTGTCGCAGAGCAGCCTGAAGAGGACCATCGGCAGGCCGACAAGCAAAACAGTGGTGACGGTGGAGCGGGGCCAACTGGCAACCTTTCGCGACCCGGTGGGGACGACAGCCCGGTGTACCGGGACCCGAGGGCGGCCGAATGGCTGGACTGCGGGCATCCCCGCCCCTCCCACCTACCCGTTCGTGATGGGGAACTTCGGGGTGTTCCCGAGCTCCAGACCGAGGACGCACCGACTGGCAATGCCATGGCCTAGGTGCTCGGCCCACTGATGGCCAAGGGCGGGATCATCCTCCATGGAGAGCAGGAGTTCAACTATCACCGGCCGGTGTTCGCCGGCGACGTGCTGGAGGGCGAGGGACCGTGGTCGACGCCTATCAGAAGGAGTCGAAGGGCAAGACCATGACGTTCGTGGTCGTCGAGACGGCCTGGACCGATCGGGCCACCGGCGAGCTGGTCTGCACGTCCCGGATGAACATCATCCACCGCGTCTGATGGCCGCCGCCGACTCGGGCCGGTGTCCTCCGGAGACGGTCGAGGACGGGGTGGCCTGGATCACGCTCAACCGGCCCGACGCCGGCAACGCCATGACCCAGTCATGCGGGACCAGATCATCGCCTGGGTGCGAGGAAGCCTCGGGCGACCTCGTCGTGCCGTGCGGTGGTCGTCGACCGGCGCCGGTGAGCAAGGGCTTCTGCACCGGAGCCGACCTCCGCTCGCCGGGCGCTGGGCCCCGGCCGACCCGAGGACGCCCCGAGCGGGCGTGGGCGATGCGGCCCGGCATGATCCGCGACGGCTGGCAGGGCCTCGTCGCCGCCATCCTCGACTGCGAGAAGCCGGTCATCGCCGGCGTGAACGGCACCGCCGCCGGCGGCGGCATGCACCTGCGCGCTGGCCTGCGACCTGGTCGTCGCGGCCGAGGAGGCCAAGTTCGTCGAGGTCTTCGTCCGCCGGGGCATCGCCCCCGACGCCGGTGGGGCCTACCTCCTCGCCCGGCCTGGTCGGCCTCCAGAAGGCCAAGGAGCTGTTCTTCTTCGGGGACGACGTGCCGGCCGCCGAGGACGCAGATCGCCTCGGGCTGGTCAACCGGGTCGTGCCCGGGGACGAACTGCCGGCGCTGGCGGCGAGTGGGCGGCGCGGCTGGCCACGGGCCCGACCAAGGCCATCGGCGATGGCCAAGTGGCTGACCAACCGGTCCCTCGAGTCCGACCGGGCCACCGCCTTCTGGGACGAGGCCGCCGCCCAGGAGCTGGTGAATCGGCACCGAGGACTGCCCGAAGGGTTCGACCGCCTTCGCCGAGCGCGGGCCCCGGTGTTCCGGGGCTGGTAGCGGTTCACGCCGGTGTCGACTGCTCGGGCTGTGATTCCCGGACGAGTCGCGAGACGGAAGAAGTCCGTGCAATGATCGCTCATGAACTCCTGCGACCTGGTTGACCTACCGCGGAATGGCTGGCCGTCCTGCGGATCGGCCTCGGGCTCTGGTGGTGCAAGAGCTTCCGCCACAAGGACCTCGGGGCGTGGCTGAAGCGGGGCGGCGGCATCGGCTGGGGCGGAGTCGGTCGCCGAGAAGCACAAATGGGCGTTCGTGAAGACCGGCTTCGACAAGGTCGTCGCGCCTCACCCGAACCCGATGGCCTATCGTGGTCGTCTTCGCGAGCTCGCCCTCGGCCTCGGCCTGGCGCTCGGATCCTCACGCCGATCGCCGCGTCGGCCGGCATCCTGCTCAACCTCATGTACTTCGTGCTGATGATCAGCGACTGGGCCGAACAGGGCCAGAACCTGATGATGATCCTGGCCGCCGTCGTGGTACGTCGGGCACCCACGCGTGGGCAGTGTGGTCGATCGACCACCTGCTCCACTGGTTCGGGTCCTGATCGAGATGACCGACAAGGTGTCCGCCGGTGGACACCGACGGAGGAGACCGATGACTGCCGCGACGTTGTACATCGAGGACGTGACCGAAGGCGACGAGGCCCCCGTCCGCAGCCACGTGTCTGACCCGTACCGACCTGGTGGCCTACGCCGGGGCCTCCGGCGACTTCAACCCCATGCACCATGACGAGGTGCTGGCCACCAGCACCCGGGCAGCCCAGGCGTCTTCGGGCACGGGATGTTCTACGATGGGGCCGCTGGGCACCGCCCTCACCGACTATGTGGGGGTCGGGAACGTGCGCCGCTTCCAGGTGCGCTTCGCCAAGCAGACCTGGCCGGCGGAGAAGCTGGAGACCAAGATCGTCGTCACCGGCACCCGAGAGGAGGCCGGGGAAGAGTACCTGGTCGACCTCGACGTCCGCCTCCACAAGAACGCCGATGGCGAGGAGAAGGTGGTGGGGCAGGCGACCGCCGTGCTCGCCCAGTCGTTCGTGATTGCGTTTCCGGCCCCTCCCGTGTCATTAGAGGGCCAGCCTCGCTGGCTCGACACCCCTCAGGCTCCCGCCTCCAACCGCGGCTTCGACCTTCCCGAAGCCCCCGGCTACCGCTGGAAGCGCTGCTGCTGGGCCCGCCCCTCGTGAGCGAGAACTTGCACGGCGAGCGGCTTGGCAAGCCCGTTGCTCTGGCGGTCTTGTCGTCCGACGTCATGTCGTCGAGCGCCTACGCGACCGAATCCATGCTACGTATCCTTCTACCCGCCGCCGGCGTGGGCGCCTTTGTGCTGGTTACCCCGATCACTGGCCTGATCCTGGTGGTGCTGGCCTTGGTCTGCCTCCTCTACCGCCAGGTCGTCCAGGCGTACCCGGTTTCAGGCGGCTCGTACGTGGTCAGCCGCGAGAACTTCGGATACAGCGTGGCCCAAATTCCGGGCGCAGCCCTGCTCTGCAGCTACACGCTGACTGTGGCGGTGTCCATTGCCGCCGGCGTGGATGCTGTGATCTCAGCTTTCCCGGCCCTGTCGCCGTACCCGATAGAGATTCAGTGGTGTTCGTGGGTCTTCTGACCTACGGCAACCTTCGAGGCATCCGAGAGGCCGGCCAGGTCTTCGCAGTGCCGACCTACTGGTTTCTCGCCAGCATGGCCGTCTTGATGATCGCCGGGCTGGCCCGCCTGGCCATCAACGGTCACTTGACCCACATCGCGCCGGCGTCCGGACAGATCCGGATGGGGACGACGGGTAGTGGGCTGTTGTATGGGGCCGGGCTTTTCATCGTCCTGCGCGGTTTCGCCAACGGCGGGTCCGCCATGACCGGGATGGAGGCCATCTCGAACGCGGTGACCGTCTTCAAGGAGCCGCAGGTCCGCCACGCCCGCCAGACGCTGGTGCTGATGGCCGCCATCCTCGGGACCATGTTCTTGGGTGTGTCTGCCCTGGCCGCTCTGACCCACGCACCGGTGTTCCAGTCAGGAACTCCGACCGTTCTGTCGGAGATAGGCAAGCAAGTGTTTGGTGCCGGTGGCCTCGGGCAGGTGCCCTACTACTCCCTGCAGTTCAGCACCGCTCTCATTCTCATTCTCGGGGCCAACACCAGCTACAACGGCTTCCCCCTACTCGTGAGCTTTATCGCCGAGGACGCCTATCTGCCTCGTCCGCTCACCACGCGTGGCCACCGCCTGGTCTTCTCCAACGGGATCTTCTGCTCAGCCTGGTCTCCTTGGCGCTATTGATCGGGTGCGAGCAAGAGTGGCCAACCTGATCCCGCTATACGCCGTGCACCGTCTTCACCGGTTTCACCATGGCCGGCGCCGGCATGGTCAGGTACCACTCCAAGCACCCGAGCCCGACCCGCACCCGCGACCTGCTGACAGCGGCGACCGCCTTCGTGGCCAGCGCGGTCGTCACCCTGATCTTCGTGGTCACCGAGTTCACCCGGGGCGCATGGCTGATCGTGGTGGTCATCCCGCTCCTTGTCGCCACTCTCTCCCGGACGCACCGCCGCTACCAGGCGGAGAGGAGGTGCGGTCCTCGACGCCTCCGGAGCCGCCGCCGCCAGCGAGGCGCCGGTCCTGCCCAAGCACGTGGTCGTGGTGCTCGTGGACCGCCTGGACCTCGCCACTGCCCGGGCCCTGCAACTGGCCCGATCCTTCGCGCCGTCCGGGGAGGTGCGGGCCATCTCCCACTCGTCATCGACTCCACCCACGCCGAGCTGCTCGCCACCCAGTGGCGGAAGTTGGGGATGGGCGAGCTCCCGCTCGAGTTGGTGGAGTGCCCCGACCGTCGCCTCTCCCGGGCCGCCACCGAGATGGCGGCGGAGCTGGCCGCCGACGGTCAGACCGAGGTGATGCTGGTGCTTCCCCGTCGTCTCTACCGGGGGGTGGCCAACCGGTTGCTGCACAGCCATGCCGCCGACCGCATCGTCACTGCGGTGAGCACCCTGCCTCACGTGAGCGCCACCATCGCCCCCTTCGACGTCACCGGCCTGGTGAAGCGGCGTTCCGCCCTGATGGCCGGGGAGCGGTCGCCGAGCAAGCGGAAGGTCCCGGTGAATTACCCCGTCGTTCGGTGATGGACAAGCGACTTATCGAAGTGGCCGGGGCCACCCGGATGTGCGATCTGACCTACCGCCAGCGGACGGTGGTGGCGGGCCGGGTCCGGTCCGTCCGGGTCCAGCCGTGGTCGGGGGCGGTCGCCCTCGAGTGCACCATCGTGGACGAGACCGGGGCACTGAACCTGGTGTTCCTCGGCCGCCGGTCGTTGCCGGGCATCGAGCCCGGCACCCAGCTCCGGGCGGAGGGGATGATCGGCAAGCACAAGGGCCGGCTGGCCGTCATCAACCCCACCTACGAACTGCTGCTCTTCGCCGGCCAGGACGACCAGCCCACCGCCTGAGCGAACAGAGGCATGGGAGTCGCGGTCGGAGCGTGGCCTGCGACGCCCTTCCACTGGCTCAGTGGCCACACCACCGCCACCACTCGCCCGACGATGAGCGATCCCGGGATCGGCCCGAAGAACCGGCTGTCGGCGGAGTCGGTCCGGTTGTCGCCCATCACGAAGTAGTCACCGGCCGGGATGGCCACCAGGTCCCGGCAGATTGAACTCCGGGTGGGAGGAGTTCTGAGGTGAAGCTGCTCGGTGTCGTCGGCAACCACGGCTCCGACAGCCGTTTGCCATTGATGTCGACCGCGCCGTTCAGCGAGGAGATCGTCTCCCCGGGGAGCCCGATGACCCGCTTGACCAGATCGGTGTAGGTCGGACTCTCCAGCGGGGGGCGGTGGAAGACGACGATGTCCCCCCGATGCACGCTGTCGAAGTCGTAACTCAGCTTGTCGACGATGATCCGGTTGCCGACCTGGAGGGTGGGGACCATCGATGGCGAGGGGATCAAGGAGAACGACTGGACCACGAAGGCACGGAGCCCCAGGGTGATCAGCACCACCGCCACCAGGATCACCGTCCACTCGATCAGGTAGCGGCGAAGGCGGCGGCTGTGGGGCACGGCGCGGTGCTGGGGGCCGCGAGTCCGACCGACTGCTGGGCCCGCCGTGCGGGGGGGTTGGCCTCCGATCATCAGCCGCCCGCCCGGCAGTGGGCGGCGCCTGGCCCTCGGTCTAGAAGAAGCTGAACTTCGGGCACGCCCGAGTCGATGCCCTTGAAGAGCTCACCCTTGGCCTCGATCAGTTCCTGCGGGGTCCATGCCGAGTCGCGGGTCACCTGGCCCACCGGCTGGAAGGCGCTCATGGCGTAGATGTTGCCGCCGAAGACGACGAAGATCTGGCCGTTGATGTCGGCCGACTCGCGGGGCGCCAGGAAGGCGACCAGGTTGGCGATGTTCTTGGGGATCCCAGGCGTCGAACCCGCCTTCGTCCTTCTTGGCCATCTCGCCGAACAGGTTCTCGGTCATCCGGGTGCGGGCCCGGGGGGCGATGGCGTTGACGGTGACGCCGTAGCGCCCCAGCTCACGGGCCAGCACCCAGGTCAGGGCGGCGATGCCGGCCTTGGCCGCCGCCGTAGTTGGCCTGGCCGGCGTTGCCGTAGAGGCCGGCCTCCGAGGAGGTGTTGATGATGCGGCCGCGTGACCGTCCTCGCCGGCCTTGGCCCTGTTCCGCCAGTAGACGGCGGCATGGTGGGTGGGGGCGAAGTGGCCCTTGAGGTGGACGCGGATGACGTCGTCCCAGTCGGACTCCTCCATGTTGAAGCGACATCTTGTCCCGCAGGATCCCGGCGTTGTTGACCAGGATGTCGAGGCTGGCCGAAGGTGTCGACGGCCTGGTCGACCAGCGTTCTTGCCGCCCTCCCACGAGCTGATGTCGTCGCCGTTGACGGCGGCCGTCGCCGCCGCCCTCCTTGATGAGCGTCGACCACCTCTTCGGCCGGGTGCTCGTCGGCCGCCCTCGCCCTGCGAGCGCGGCACCGACGTCGTTGACGATGACCTTGGCGCCTTCGCACGGCCAGCAGCAGCGCCTCCTCGCGTCCGATGCCCCGTCCCGCGCCGGTGACGATGGCTACCTTGCCGTCGAGCAGTCCCATGAATGGCCTCCTGTGCCTGGTTGCAGAATGTGAGTCGGTCAACGCCGCCGGTCCGCCAGCAACGGGCGCCGACAGTGGATTGGAACCCGGGAAGCATGGCCGAAACCCACCCGTCCGGGCAAGACGGCGATGGTAGGTTCGGAAGTCGGCCCCGATCGAATGGAGATGGAGTGACCGAAGAGACAGGCCCGGCGGCCAGGGCCAACGGCACCGGGCCGCTCGCCACCGCGGCCGCCAAGGTCAACCCGCTGCTGTCCCGGGTGGAGATGAAGGCTCGCCGAGAGGCGACCCGGTTGGCCGGGCTGTCCTTCGCCCAGCTACCTCCGGCCCAGGCGGTGCGGATGGTCTACAACGTGCTGCTCCGGCGGGAGCCCGACCCCACCGGTTGGACCGACCTGACCACCGCCATGGCCGCCGGACAGCTGAACGAAGAACGATGAACCACAGAGACACAGAGGACACAGAGAAGACCGAAAAAGAGTAGGTCAGGCTGTGCCTGACGCAAGCAGGAATGTCACGTCAGGCACAGCCTGACCTACTTCTTCCGTCTTCTTCTGTCCTCTCCGGGCCTCTGTGGTTAATTGAATTGAGGCTGGGTCGCACGATGGAATGGTTCCTGAATCCCTAGTACATGGCCGCCGGCGGGCTGCTCGTCAGCGCGCCGATCATCATCCATCTGATCAACCGCATGCGCTTCAAGCGCATGCGGTGGGCGGCGATGGAGTTCCTCCTCAAGTCGCAGAATGCAACCGCCGCCGGCTCATCATCGAGCAGCTGATCCTGCTGCTGCTGCGCATCCTGCTCGTGTTTCTCGTCGGCTTCCTGCTGGCCCGCTACATCGCCAGCGCCGGCACAGCGGCCAGCGGCGTCACCCACTTCGTCATCCTCGACGACAGCCGAGCATGGGCGACGCTGGCACGAGGGCACATGAGACCAAAACTCGTGCACCACCGCCAACGAGCAGATCAAGCTGGTGGCCCAGAACGCCGCCCGGCGCGTCCCCAGCACAAGGTCTTCCTGCTGTCGGACCTCAAAACGCCCTCTTCGAAGAGCGGCTCAGCGACCCCACGGCCGAGGAGGTCGACGGGCTCTGGTCAACCATAAGCGGCCGTCCACGCGACTGTGCCGACGGCGGGCCGAAAAAGGCGGGCGCCCTCAAGGCGTGCCGCAGGGCCGGAAGATCTGCACTTCGTCAGCGACTTCCGCTCCCGCGGATGGGCCACCGGGCCGGCCATCGGGCCGGCCATGAGGATGATAGCCTACTCGTCCGGGGATCCACCTCAGCCTGATCGACATGGCCAACCCTCCCGGGCCTCAACGCGAGGTCGCCGCCGACCACGACAACGTGGCCATCATCGACCTGCGGCCGAGGCCCGCGTCGCCGCCGAGAACGTCGACGTCAACTTCACTGTGAATCGCCAACTTCGGCACAGCAGACGAGCGGCCGGTTGCTCGACGGTGCGGATCAACGGCGTCGAGGGGGACAACCGCGGCACCAAGCTGCTGCCGGCGTCTGCTGCCGTTGCAGCAGATCGAGGAGAAGTTCACCCACCATCTCGTTCACGAAGAAAAAGAACGGCCCCGAATACGTCACCGTCCGGGGGGCCGGAGATCGAGGCCAACGAGGGCAGCCTGGAAGGGCGGGGCCCAGACAAGGTCCGCGACGTCGTGATCGAGGTGCAAGAAAGTGCCGATCCTCGTCGTCGACGGCGCCGGCGCGGCGGGCGAGTCGCTCGACACCGGCGACTGGCACACCCTCGTTTCCGGTCTGGCCGCCGGCCGGGCCTACGACCCGAAGCACGTCACGGTCGCGGCAGATCGAGACGGCCGACCTCGACGAGTACCCCGACCATCTACATGCTCGACGTGCCACGGATCGCCAGAACGAGGCGGCCCTGAAGACGCTTGCAGACGTACGTCGAGAAGGGGGGCAGCGTGGTCTGGTTCCTCGGCCCGAAGACCGAGGCGTCGTTCGTCAACGATACCCTGCACAAGCAGATGAACGGCCTCTTCCCGGTGCCGATCGAGCCGACGCCGGTCGACCTGCTGGGTAGTCTGATGAGTGAGGATCGCGTCACGGCGTTCAACGCCTGGCTGGCCAAGCACGAGGGCAAGCAGGACCCCGACGACGCCGACCGCCGACGGCTGATGCGGCCGCGCCTGGGATCCTCAGCTTCGGGACCCGCGCGACGAAAAGGCCGACGAGAACCGGGCGCCGCACATCCTCCAGGGCAAGATCCTGTTCCGCGACAAGACGCATCCGTTCGTGTCGAAGGACGCCGGCCTGGGCGGACTGGAAACCTACTACTACGACAACCTGCTCATCGCCCACTACTTCCGGGTGCAATCGTCCCTCTCGACGGCCTGGATCGACGACGGGGAAGAAGGACCTGGCGGAAGTCATCACGGATGCCGCAGGATCCGCAGTACGGTCGACCGCTTCGCCGAAAAGTCCGACACGTACGGCAAACGGGCCGTCGAACTGGGCGAGAGCCCTGGCCCGCGAGGACCGCGACTTCGAGAAGCAGGCCGCCGCCCTGCCCGGCTACCCCGCGCGATCAAGAACGCCATCCGCGGCGAGGGGACGTCGGGGCGGCTCGCTGGCGGCGCTGGGACCGGGCGCTGGCCAACCTGCTCGAAGACCAGGGCGACGAAAACAATCCGCAACAAGCCCGACATGCCGAAGTTGTCGGCACACCCGAGAATGCGGGCATTTCAGGGGGGACTTGAAGACCCTGCTTCGACGAGGTTCGGCTACGGCGACGGGCTGGTCTACAGCGCGGCCCTACGGCCGCGGCCGCACCGTCGCCGTCCTGACGACGGCCGGCACCGCGAAGGACGGGCACAACGAACACTGGAACGAGTGGGGCAACGGCGGCCCGCCGCAGTGGACGTACCCGAGACTTCATCCGGCCCCTGCAGGCGTACCTGGTCCAGCCAGGGCGACCGGCCTCAACCGCACCCTCGGCGGCAACGCGGCCGGCCGCCTCGAACTGTCCTTCGACAAGTGGACCGCTACCAGAAGACCGGCGTGAAGGTCGATGTTCACAACCCGCAGCAGGAGAGAGAGAGGACCCGTCGAGGCCCGGCCGGCACCACGGTCAAGGCCCAGCGAATTACGCCGAACCGCGACCTGACGCTCAAGGACGACCGGCTGCTGTTCGTCGTTCGACGCGGGGCACCGCCGGGCGTCTACACCTTCGAGACCTGACGCCGACGAAGCCGAACGCCAACCAGGAAACGGACCTGCTGGCCTTCTCGTACAACGTCGACGCCGCGCCACGAGAGCGACCTGAAGCGCGAACAGCAGACGGAGAAGCTGAAGCGCACCTACGACAAGAGCAGCCACAAGGGGGCCGCGTCTGTGCTGTCGGACCTAACGGCACCACCGACAACCCGCTGACGGCCTACCTCGACGAGCAGCCCGACACCGGCGAAGGGGCGTGTGGATCTACCTGCTGTTCCTGCTGCTTACTGATCGCCGAGCAGGCCATGGCCGTCCACCTGAGCTTCCACCTGAAGGGGGGCGAGGCGGCGCCGGTCCCCGGTGCGGGCGGCGGCGTGATGTACGAGCCGCGACCGTCGGGAGCGGCCAACCACCGTAGACGAAGCTGCCAGCTTCGTCGAGTGTTTGACGACGAAGCTGGCAGCTTCGTCTACGACTAACGCGCGGGACGGACCGTGTTATTGATTGGACGGAAGGGTACGGTTGCACCATGAGCGATGCCGGAAGACGTCAAGATCCGGGGAATTGATCTACCGCCGCCTCCTCGAGCCGGTGCAAGCTGTTCGGCACCGAGATCAAGGACGAGACCGGCATCAAGGTCTTCTGGGGTTGCACCCTGGGCGTCATCCTGGCCGTCGCCCTCGTTTACATCATCTGGATGTACGTCGCGCGACAGCCGGTCGATCAGCGGCCTTGTGGTGCGTTCTTCTCCGGCTTCATGCTACGTTCGTCTACGGCCTGCTGACCTGGGGTCTTCCTCCTGCCGGCCCTCAAGGATTCCCGAGAAGGTCAAGTACCGAGTCGAAGGTCCTTGTCCTGCACGACGTGTCCCTGAGTATGCTGGGAGACGCGCGACGACCCGCCGGCCGAGAACCAGGACGCGCAAGGCCTCCTCACGCGGCAGGAAAAGGTGCTGGCCTTCCTGGGCAACGACAAGGTCGACTTCGTCCACCGGCTGGACGGGGCCCGCAACCCCGTCACGGCCTACCGCTTCGGCACCCGGCTCGACGAGGGCTACTACCAGTTCGTCAACAAGGCGAAGCGGTCACCCGCACCGACTGGGAAGCTCTTTCCAAGGACCTCGGCAAGGACCCCCAAGGTCAAGGCACTGCTCGACGAGGCCGACCCGCTGCCGCCGGAGTTCTGGCGCGCCTGGCTGGTGCCGCACCTCGAGTACAAGCCGAAGGTCGAGTGGGACGAGGACCGCACCCGGCTGTTCAAAGAGCTGGACGCCTACAACCTCCAGACGGTCGGCGACCCGGCGGCGAAGAAGCGGCTGGGCGAGGGCGGCCTGGCCGCCGGCACCAACCTGTACCAGTCGGTGACCGACGCCCTCAACCGCGAACTGAAGAACCAGGTCCAGGGCATCGTCATCTTCAGCGACGGCCGCAGCAACCTCGGCTCGTCGGAAATCCTCGAAGAATTGAAGCGCAAGGCCGCCGCCAACCAGATCCCGATCCTGGTCGTCGGCGTCGGCTCGACCCGGCCGGGAAGCGCGCTTCGAAGTCGTGGACCTCCGCTGGCCCAAGCAGATCCAGCCGGACGACAACTTCCGCGTCGTCGCCGAGGTCAAGGGCGACGGCCTGGGCGGCGAGCCGTTCGAGCTGAAGACTGAGCTGACCAAGGTCGAGATCACCAGGGGACCCCGCCGCGGAGAAGGACGTCGAGAAGGGGATCGGGACATCGCCCTGGTGGAGCAGCGGTCGCCGAAGAAGACGAACCTGGACGAGAAGCCGGAGGCCAGAGCGACAACCAGCCGCCGCTGGTTCGTCGTGCCCCTGGGCCGCAAGGTGCTGGTGACGCCGGCCACGCCGCCCCTGTTCGACACCAGCCCCCGGCCCCGCGCCCCCCGTCGAGTTCCCGATCGACCCCGCCGCCCTGTGCCGCTGGGCACTGGCAACGCGCGGCGACAAGGACGAGGCCATCAAAACGATGCCGCTCAACGCCCTGCTGCGGCGAGTGCTGGAGACCGCCAGCGGCGACGAGGTCAAGGCGGCCGCCCTCAAGGCGCAGCCGACCGAGGCCCAACGGAGCAAGCTGGCCCCCGTCGACGGCGAGACGCTCAAGCGCACCACGCTGGACAAGCTCAACCAGCGGTCGACAAGTGGGGGATTGGCCGAGACGCGCAACATCGCCAACAAAGCGTCGAGTACCGCTTCCGCTCGTCAGTCAACAAGCACCCGCTCGACACCACGCCCGGCGACGAGCACCTGTCGAAGACCGCCAGCCTGGCGCATCCTGAAGAAGCCGCTCAGCGTGCTGCTGTTCGGCAGAACAGCGTCGGCGCGACTACCAGTTCCTGCGCGAACTGCTCATCCGTGAGACGCAGAAGGACCTGGCCCGGCTGACCATCGTGCTCCCAGCCCAACGACGAACGGCACCGAGCACCCCGCCGGCACCGTCTCCGGGCGTCTCGGAGAAGGCTCCTCGTGACGCTTGCCGGAGGGACGTACGACCCGGAGAAGGCCGAGCAGGCAATTCCGAGGCCGAGGACAAGGTCCACAACCTCCGCGTCCTACGACGTGATCGTCTTCGGTCGACGCCGACTGGTCGCGACTGCCGTCGGGGCACGTCGGGAAGAACGTCGCCAGGTGGGTCGAAAACGGCGGCGGCCTCGTCTTCCTGGCCGGCCCGATCTACACGAAGAAGCTGTCGCGGTCGGGCGCCCAGAAGGAGGTACTGGAGCCGATCGGCAACCTGCTGCCGGTCGTCCTCAAGGACGTCGACACGATCGACAACCGCGCACCCGGAAGACACCGTGGAACCTCGACTTCTTCCAGGGGTCCCCAGGACCTCGAGTTCCTCAAGCTGGCCGAGGCGTCCGACCCAAGGGCTATCCCGGCTTCCTGCAAGACTGGGCGATGATCTACGGCACCAGCAAGGACAACGAGAGCGGCTTCAAGAACGGCTTCTACAACATCTACCCGGTGAAGAAGGCAGTGCCCAGCAACCAGGTCATCGCCCGCTACGGCGACAAGCGCACGTCAAGACCGACGAGGGCGAGGGCGATGCCGTACTTCGTCATCAGCGCCCCGACGTCGCCGAAGCGCATCGTCTGGCTCGGCTCTTCCAGACGTGGCGGCTGCGCCAGGCCGAGAACGGCACGGCGTACCACCGAGCGCTGCTGGACGAAGCTGCTGCGCTACGCCGGGGCGCGGACGCAGGACGAAGCTCGACGGCGCATCACGCTGGAGCTGGGCGGGCCGTACAAGACCGACCAGTTCATCGAGGTCGACGCCCGCATCCTCGGCAAGAGCGGCGAGGCGCTGGGCGAGGCCGAGAAGCCGCGGATTATTCTGAAGGCACCGCCGGGCGTCGACCCGCGCTCGCTGCCGAGCGAGGACAGCCTGGTGATGAAGCCGAAGTCGACCGGCGACGGCATGTTCACCGTCTCCTTCCGCCTGCCGTCGCCGGGCGACTACAAGGTGGAGGTGATGGTGCCGTCAACGCGCAACACCGAGGGCGGCACCCTCCGCGTGGAGGCGGCCAACCCCGAGACGGACGACACCCGGCCCGACTTCACGGCGCTGTACCAGATGGCCAGCGAGGCGGACGAGCGGTTCCTGAGCAACATTCCCGAGTCGGCGGCGCCGACGCGCTGCTCAAGCGGCTCGTCCGGCCCCGCGGCGAGGGCAAGGAGACGGAGAAGAAGCAGGGCAAGGAGACGCCCCGCCTGTTCTTCGACCTGGGCAACGCCGACCTGATCCCCAGCCTGCTGGACAAGAAGGTGACGGAGAACACCATCTCCGGCAAGACCGAGGACATCTGGGACCGGGGCTGGTTCGCGGTCAAGGACGAGAAGAGCGGCCGGGAGCGGGCGAAGGTGCCGTACGTGCTGGCCGCCGCCGTCGGCCTGTGGTCGCTGGAGTGGTTGATTCGCAAGCTGCTGCGGCTGGCGTAACGCGGCCGGCGGGGATAAACCCCGCCGCTCGCCTCACCAGGATGAGCCGCCGGGTTCATCCGATGAGCCGCCGGGTTTATCCCGGCGGGCCGCACGGCGGGGATAAA
>CAWGMF010000021.1:0-56302 GCA_963823605.1 uncultured Alphaproteobacteria bacterium
AAGACTGGCGCATGAACGCCTCCCGAGAAGATCGTCGGATAATTCCGAATTAAGGTAACTGCCCCTGCTTATTTCGCTGGGCCAGTCTGCTCGGACGGAAGGACTGGCAGGTAGCGCAAGCTGCGCCCGTCAGATTTCAGCAATTTGTCTCCTCGCCGGCGCAGTCCGAGCCTACGGCTCTACGACCATCTGCCGCTGTATCGGCAGGCCGAGATCTACGCCCGAGATGGTGTGAGACTGGAGATCTCGGCCCTGTCGGACTGGGTGGGAGCGACCGCAGCCGCGCTGATGCCGCTCGTCGACCTGTTGCGCCGCGACGTCATCGCCGGATCGGCCGCCCTGGCACGGTGACCACACGCCGGGCGGATCTACGATGGCGGCGGTCACTGGACGTTGGCGCATCGTCGCTGGCTCACCCGTCAGGCCTTCGAGCACACGGCGCAGCAGATCGTCTTCCAGGAAAGATCGACGCCATTGCGGAAGCCGTCGAGCGGCTGCACCGTCTGGACGGGCAGTTGGCCGCCGTTCTGCCGACCTGGTCCATGGCGCCGGTGGTCGAGGCCTATCAGGCGCCTTCTTCCTGGTCGCGGTCATCTTCGCAGCCGAGATCGGCGACGTGCGCCGGTTCGATACGCCGCCGCAACTGATGAGCTTCCTCGGGCTCGTTCCCGCTGAGCGCTCGACCGGCGAGACGGTGCGGCGCTCGGGCTTGACGCTCGCCGGCAACCGCCAGGCCCGACGGGCCCTGGTCGAAGCCGCCTGGACCTATCGCTATCCGGCCCGGGTCAGCGAGAGCCTCCGGATCAGGCTCGAGGGCCTGCCGAAGGCTGTCCGCGACATCGCCTGGAAGGCTCAGGTCCGGCTCTGCTTCCGCCTATGACGGCCCTGATGAGATCGGTTGATTGGCGCCCAGTTACGGTCGCGAGCACGGAGATCGATAGGCCCAACCGGCTTGGCCGATCGCGATCCAACCGGTTGCAATTACTCTGTCGAATGCCCTCGCCGACGATTGCAATTCGGGAACCGCTTTCCGACAAGGGAACACTCTGGAACTCTCCGGCCTTTATAAGGGCGTGACACAGGGAGTCCCAAAATGCGCTCGATCCTGATCGGAACACTGTTTCTGTGCACGTTGACAGAGACCGTGAGTGCAGCCCCCGCGCGGTGGGCGCCGGACAAATTCTTTCGTCGATCGAAAAAGTTCGCTGGGAGTGCAACGAAAACCGCTGCATCGATACCCGCACGGGTGCCTACGCAGTCACACTGCGGCTATGGTGGGTGCCGACCAATGAGCGGAGTCGTCGGTTACCCGACTGCGAACCAGCCCGCAGCATCCGCGATATCGCGGTCGTGGGTATGACGACCGTGGCGGGTATTATTCGCCGCCGCCCCGCTACGATGATGAAGACTGACCAACGCCGGGGTCGGCTGATTTCGACTGAGACGCGGTCGCGCCAAACGCGGGCGACGCCGGGGCTGTCCGAGGCTCATGGCGGCGTGCAGGCCCTTCGGTTGGGCCCGTAGCGCATCAGGTGGACGCGCAACCTGATCCCGCGTCCGGCGGACGGGCCGCTGCGCATCCGGTGCTACGCACTCGGATGGCCGCACTCCAGCGATGAACCACCCATGCCGCATGGCCGTGCACGTTCACGCCGCTGGCCGTCGCTCACCTGCTCTCGACCGATCGAAACAGCATCCCTATAAGCACCCGCGAATGATAGCTTCGGCAGCCCTGCCGGCATTGGTCGGCACTGCGGCGAAAAGGTCAGCGGATGTGTGGGATATTCGGATCGATCGGCTTCTTGAGCCCGATTCTCGAAGGATCGATCTCGTCGCTCACCGGGGTCCTGACGGCCAAGGTTGGCGGACTTATGGGAGCCCGGCGGGTCCCGTGGCGCTGGGCCACCGGCGCCTTGCTATCATCGATGTTTCGGACGCTGGTTTGCAGCCAATGTGCGATGCCTCGCATCGCTACTGGCTGACCTTCAACGGCGAGATCTACAATTATATCGAACTTCGGAACGAGATGCGGGCACGGGGAGAGATCTTCGTGTCGGAATTCTGATTCCGAGGTGCTGCTGCGCGCGTGCATGTTGTGGGGCGAGGACGCGCTGCCGCGGCTTCGCGGCATGTTCGCGTTCCTGATCTGGGATGATCGCGACAAGACGCTGTTTGCCGCTCGGGACCGGTACGGCATCAAACCTCTCTATATGATGCAGACGGGTCGTGGCGTCGCCTTTGCGTCGGAGATCAAGCAGCTGCTTGACCTGCCGGGCGTGTCAGGCCGCATGAACGTGCCCCGCGTTCACGATTTTCTGGCTTCGGGCATCTCCGACCATACCTCGGAGACGATGTACGAGGGCATCGGTCAGTTGCGCGGGGGCGAGAGTATCGCCATCGACGCGTCCGGCGCCGGAGCACTGAGGCCACCTGAAGCGTTGGTATCCAGCGAGCGCCGGCGACATATCCCTTTCCGAAGGTGAAGCGGCTGACCGCTTTCGTCACCTCCTCACCGAGTCGGTTCGGCTGCATTTGCGGTCAGACGTTCCGGTCGGCTCCTGCCTTTCGGGCGGGCTCGAACTCATCATCGATCGTCTGCCTGATGTCGACCATGATGAGCTCGGGAGCGGGCGGACAGAAGGTCAACACAGTGTCGGCCTGCTACGCCGAGAAGAGCGTGGACGAGAAGCCGTTCATGGATGCGGTGGTCGCCTATGCCCACACCGAACCTCACTACATTTTCCCACGCGCCGACGATGTCTTCCAAAAGGCGTCTGACATAACGTGGCACCAGGACGAGCCGTTCGGCTCGACGTCCATCTTCGCGCAATGGTGCGTCTTCGAGGAAGCCCGTCGTGTGGGCGTGAAAGTCATGCTGGACGGCCAAGGCGCCGACGAACAGCTTGCGGATATCACAGCGGCTTCGGCTACTATATGGCGGACCTCGCGCGACGACGCCAGATCGGCCGTCTGTTGAAGACGATCGTAGAGCGCAACCGCTATCATGGTACCTCGTTCAAGGAGCAGTTGCGCCAGGTCGTTGCCCCGATCCTTCCGGGTCGGATTGCCAGCCTTCTGCGAACTGAACATCGCGCCCTGACTGCGCATGATTGGCTCGGAACGGAACTTCTACGCAATGAAGGGAACCGTCGGGGCGCGCTCCAAGTCGCAACCGAAGAACTTGGACTGGCGCCTGCAACCGACCTCCGGACGCTGTGCATGATCATGACCTATGGCTCGAACCTCGCCATGCTCCTGCACTGGGAGGACCGCAACTCGATGGCTCACTCCATCGAGGCTCGCGTGCCATTCCTCGATCATCCGCTGGTCGAATTCGATCTAGGGCTGGGAAATGAACACAAGATCGTGGGTGGGGATACCAAGCGCGTGCTCCGCAAGGGCATGGCCGGCATCCTGCCCGAATCCGTCAAGGAACGTCGCGACAAGCTCGGCTTTGCCACGCCCGAGCAAGTGTGGTTCCGGGGGCCGTTGCGCGATGCGATGCGGGACGGGGTCGAGAAAACGCTGGCGCGCTATCCAGGCCTGCTGAAGCCGGAGGGAACCCGCGCACTGGCCGGCGAAATGCTCGACGGAAAGCGGCCCATCGACTTCACCCTCTGGCGAATCGTCAATCTTGGAATTTGGGGCGAGCGTTTCAACGTCGGATTGTAGCGGTATCGCCGAACAGGCTGACAAGCGCTCGCCGACGTATTACAGCCGTCGCTTTGCGCACAGAAAGAGAGACCACCATCGATGTGCGGAATTGCTGGAGCGACATCGCTCGCGCGTCAGGCCATCCCGGCTCTCGATCGAGCTTTGACGGCGATGAGCAAATCGCTCGCTCATCGTGGCCCGGATGGGCAAGGGTTCTGGCGTGCTCAGGGCGAAGTTTGCGGCTTCGCTCATCGCCGCCTGGCGATCATCGATCTGTCGCCGTCCGGCCGCGCAGCCCATGGTCGGTCCGAACGGCGCTGTGGTTACGTTCAATGGCGAGATCTACAACTATCTCGAGTTGATGGCCGAGCTGCAGTCCGGCTGGACGTTCCGCTCCAGCTCCGACACCGAGACGATCCTGGCGGCCTATGCCAAGTGGGGGAGTCGATTGTCTCGAGCAGCTGCGCGGCATGTTTGCGTTCGCGCTTATGGGACGGAAAGCGGCTTTTTCGCAGCGCGCGACCGCTTCGGCATCAAGCCGTTCTACTATGCGGTGGTCGACGGCGTCCTTTACTTCGCGTCCGAGATCAAGGCGTTGCTGCCGTGTCCTGCCGGAGGTCGCGACCGATCCGGACGCGCTCGCCGAATACATGACCTTCCAGTACACGATCGGCGAGAAGACCCTGTTCAAGCATGTTCACACGCTGCTGCCGGGCCACGCGCTCGCGGTGGAAAACGGCGCGGTCCGGATCTTCCGCTATTGGGATGTTCACTACGAGATCGACTGGGACCACACCGCGCGCTGGTTCGAGCGACGGATGCGCGAGCATCTCTCGCGATTCGATCAAGGTCCATCTGCGCTCGGACGTGCCGGTCGGCGCCTATGTCTCGGGCGGCATCGATTCGAGCCTGATCGGCATCTCTGGCCGCGCGAGGAGGCCTCCGGCCGAATCGGCTTCCACGGCAAGTTCACCGAGTTTCCCGGCTACGACGAGAGCTCCTTATGCCGAGGCCGCCTGCCGCGACGGCGGGATCGACCTGCACCAGATCGAGATCACCGCGAGCGATTTCCGCGACAACATCGAAAAGGTGATCTACCACCTCGACACGCCGGTCGCGCGGTCCCGGCTCGTTTCCGCAATACATGGTCTCCGGGCTCGCGGCGCGGCACGTCAAGGTCGTGCTCGGCGGCCAGGGCGGGGACGAGATCTTCGGCGGCTATGCCCGCTATCTGATCGCCTATCTCGAGCAGGCCCTCAAGGCGCGATCGACGGCACCCACGCGAACGGCAACTTCGTCGTGACGCCGGAGTCGATCATCCCGCATCTGACGGTGCTGCAGGAATACAAGCCGCTGATCCGGCAGCTTTTCTCGAAGGGTCTGTTCGGCCCGCTCGACGAGCGCTATTTCCGGCTGATCGACCGGTCCGCCGACATGGCCGACGAGGTCGACTGGGTCGCGCTCGATCAGGACGGCGTCTTCGAGCGCTTCCAGGCGATCTTCAACTCCGAACGCAACGTGCGCAAGGAAGCCTACTTCGATTCCATGACGCATTTCGACTTCAAGTGCCTGCTGCCGGCCTTGCTGCAGGTCGAGGACCGCATGTCGATGGCGCATGGACTGGAGTGCCGCGTGCCGCTGCTCGACCATTCGCTCGTCGAGTTCGCCGCGACCATTGCCGCCGACATCAAGTTCAAGGGCGGCCAGATGAAGCATTTCCTCAAATCGACCTATTCGGCGGATCTGCCGGAGGAGCTCACGCAGCGGCGCGACAAGATGGGTTTCCCGGTTCCGCTGAAGGAATGGTTCTCGGGCGAGCTCAAGAGACATGGTCGCCGACATCTTCTCGACCCAGAACGCCCGCCATCGCGAGTTCTTCAACTCCGACGCGATCCTCGCCAATTTCGACAAGGCCGAACGATTCTCGCGCAAGACCTGGGGCTTCTGAGCCTGGAAATCTGGCATCAGATCTTCCATGACCGCGCCGGCGCACTACCGACGTCTCCTCGACGAAGCCGAGCCTGCGTCGGTTGCGGCCCAATAGTTTCAGTCAATCACGGAATGGGACGATGAAAGTATTCATCACGGGCGGCTTCGGCCAGGTCGGTTCGACCGCGGCGGATCTGTTTCTCGCGCGCGGCGACGACCGTGATGTCGCTCGAGAATTTCTCGACCGGGCGCCGCGACAATCTCGCTGCTCATGACCGCCTGACGCATACCGAGGGCTCGATCGCCGACGGCAGGCTGCTTGACCAGCTCTTCTCGGATTTCAAGCCCGATGTCGTCGTGCATACCGCCGCATCCTACAAGGATCCGGAGGATTGGGACGACGGACGCACTGGTGAATGCCGTCGGCGGAGCTAATGTCGCCAAGGCATGCAAGATGCACAAGGTCGGCCGGCTGATCTACTTCCAGACCGCGCTTTGCTACGGCACCAAGCCCGATGCAGCAGCCGATCCGCCTCGACCATCCGATCAATCCCGTGAACTCGAGCTATGCCATCTCGAAGACCGCCGGTGAACACTACGTCCAGTTCTCGCGGCGTCGACTGGGTCACCTTCCGGCTCGCCAACGTGATCGGCCCGCGCAACGTGTCGGGACCGCTGCCGATCTTCTATGGCCGGCTCGCCGAAGGGACAGAAGTGCTTCGTGACACCGGCGCGGCGCGATTTCTGTCTATGCGGGCGATCTGCCCGCGTCGTCGTTCAGGCCGCCGACGGAAAGGGCAACGGCACCTACCATTTCTCGTCCGGCAAGGACGTAGCGATCAAAGAATTGTACGACGCCGTGGTGAAAGCGATGAAGCTCAACGACTATCCGGAACCGGAGGTGAAGCCGCTCGGCCCGGATGATGCCGCCTCGATCCTGCTCGACCCATCCAGGACCTTCGCGGATTTCGGCGACATCGCATTCACGCCGCTCGACGAGATCGCCCGGCTGTCGGTCGAGCGCTGGCAGAACACGGCGTGGTCGGCGGCTACACGCACCTCAAGGAAGCGCGCGGCGAAATCAAAACCTCGGCCGTGAGCTAGCACCAGCGATGCGTATTCTGATCACCGGCGGGGCCGGCTGCCTCGGATCGAACCTCACCGAGCGCTACCTTGTCGGCGGGGCACCAAGTGCTGGTGCTGGACAATTTCGCGACCGGTCATCGCGGATCGCTGCCCGACAGCCATCCGGGGCTCACACTCGTCGATGGCGACGGTCGCCGATCGCGCGCTCTGTCGATCGGCTTTTCGCCGAGTTCAAGCCCGACCCACGTCATCCATTCTGCGGCCGCCTACAAGGATCCCGAGAACTGGATCGAGGACGCGCGCACCAACGTCGACGGCACGATCAACGTCGTTCGAGGCCGCCCGCGCAGCCGGTGTCGCGCGCTTCGTGAATTTTCATACGGCGCTGGGCTATGGCCGGCCCGACACGATCCCGATCCCGGTCGACGCGCCGGCCCGCCCTTCACGAGCTACGGCATCTCGAAACAGGCCGGCGAAAACTATCTCGCGATGTCCGGCCTGCCGTTCGTGTCGCTGCAGGCTTGCCAATGTCACCGGCCCGCGCCTCGCCATCGGCCCGATCCCGACCTTCTACACGCGTTTGAAGGCTGGCAAGGGTTGCTTCTGCTCGAAGACCGTCCGCGATTTCATCGACATGGACGATTTCTTTGCGCTCATGGATCTCGTACTGGCCGACGGCGCGCCGATCGGCATCTACAACGTCTCGACCGGCACGGGCCACACGATCAAGGAGATCTTCGACATCGTCGTCGACCATCTCGGCATGACCCTCGCCGAACCGGTGCCCGAGGTCGGACCGCGGCGCCGACGATGTGCCGGCCGTCGTGCTCGATCCCGCGAAGACCGACGCGGACTTCGGCTGGCAGCCGCGCTACGGTTTCGACGAGACCATCCGCGCGCATGCTCGCTTGGTACGACGCCCATGGCGTGACGGCGATCTATAGCCACCTCAAGGCGCCGCCGGCGCAGGGCTGACCCGACCGGACCAATCGACCTGCTCCTTCCGAGGAATGCTATGGCCGAAAGCTTCGCTGGCAAGAATGTGCTCGTCGTCGGAGGCGCCGGCTTCGTCGGCTCCAACCTGGTGCAGCTGATCCTGCGCGAGCAGCCGCGCAAGCTGACGATCGTCGACAATTTGCTCTCGGCCGATCCGGTCAACGTGCCGAACGACCCGGTCGTGTCAAATTGGTGACGGGTCCGATCACCGAGCGATCGCATCCTGGCCGGGCTCGATGGCGATCTCGACTATGCCTATCCATCTCGCCTGCTATCACGGCAACCAATCGTCGATCCACGATCCCCTCGCTGGATCACGAAAACAACACGCTCACGTCGTTGAAGCTGTTCGAGCGGCTGAAGAGACATCAAGTCGCTGAAGAAGGTGGTCTATTCTGCGGCCGGTTGCGCGGTCGCCGAGAAGACCTTCGACGGGCGCCACCGCGACGACCGAGGAGGCGCGCCGTGTCTCGCTCTTCCACGACAGCCCCTATTCGATCTCCAAGCTGATCGGCGAGATGTACGGGAACTATTATTTCACGCCGCTACGGCATGCCCTTCGTCAAGGCGCGCTTCCAGAACGTCTACGGGCCGGGCGAGATTCTCGGCGCCGGACGCTGGCGCGGCACGCCGGCAACGGTTTGGCGCAACGTGACGCCGACCTTCATCTGGAGGTCGCTGCATGGCGAAGCGCTGCCGGTCGAGAACAGCGGCATCGCGACCCGCGACTTCATCTTCGTCGAGGATATGGCGCGCGGCCTGATGGCTTGCGCGCTCAAGGGCGAGCCGGGCGAGATCTACAATCTCGGCTCGGGCGTCGAGATCACCATCCGCGAGCTCGCCGAGCGCATCAACGCCGCGACCGGCAACGCGACGCCGATCGCGCTGACGCCGCCGCGCGATTGGGATCGGTCGGGGCAGCGCTTCGCGGCCATCTACAAGGCGCGCGAGAAACTGGGGTTCGAGGCAGGTCTCGCACGAAGACGGAGTGCGACGAACCGTAGAGTGGACCAGGACAATCGTGACATGATTCTGTCCCGCATGATGAATCATGTCCACTTCGTGCCGCAGGTTCAGGCTTATGCTGACGCTCGGCCGCTCAATGTTTAAGTGTGAAGCACGGCCGGCTTTGCAGAAGAATTTGTAAGGACAGCATATTGTGGACGGTGCCGGTTCGTCTGAGTGGTTTTCGTCGCCTAGCCCTGGCCGAAATCTTTGATTTCGATACTCTGTCCCACCCAACGTCTGAACTCACCCCATGTCACTGTTTTCAGCTCCTTTAATCAGAGGCCGATCCGAGGGGATCGACATGCTTCGAGCAATTTTCGCCCTTCAGGTACTGTTCTTCGCGCACGTCGCGTTCTGGGCCGATGCGGTAGCTGGTCCGGGTCGCGTCCAATCTGTTGCCTGGACCGCTCATTTCTTGGTCTGGATGTTTCAAGGGCACGCTGAACTCAATCCTGGGGTTATCGGATTCATCGTTCTCAGCGGCTACTGTATTCATCGAAACGGCGTGCGAAATCAGAGTGATCTGTCGAACTTCGCGGTCCGCCGCTTTTTTTCGGATCGTGCCGGTGTTTGTGCTCGCGACCTTCGTAGGGATACTTACTTTATCGCACGTCGGCATCCATCCGGCCTGATCTGGCTTCTGCCCTGACAGGAACAAGCCAGGTTTATGCAGTGTGCGTTGCTGCGAAACTGACGACGCTGGCGGCCTATTTTCCGATCGCGCATCCCTGTGATTTCCTTGGAAACGCGCCGCTCCTCACCGTCATGGTCGAGATCGCCCTCTATGCCTTCTATGGGCTGGCGCTATGGCTTGGTCGCGCCAGCCTAGTCTATTGGACTTGTGCCTTTTCAATCGGCATCGGATGCGTGCTAGGGGCGCTAAATCTGCCGTTATCCGAACCTCTACAACTGGTGGGAAAATAGCAGCGTTCTCGCCTTCACACCTTATTGGTGGATTGGAGCGGCGGCCGTGATTCCCGCAGTTCGCGTGCGACTGGAGCGCAGATTTCCCTTCTTCGTGATCGCGTTCGCAATACTGACCGCTTTTTCGTACATCGAAGCGACTGGCGTGGCGGCAGAATTCAGAAAGCTGGTTCTTGCGGCAATCATCGCACGGCTCGTCGTAAAGTTGGACGAGTTAATCTCCGGTCCAACCCTATCTCGGTGCTGGGTAAAGCCAGACCCGTGTCTACGCTTCCATGCGCCCGTAGCGATTTTGACCCTGCTGTGCGGATTGAACTGGTTGCAGGCTGCCCTGACAGCAATTGCGGCGGGCGGTGTCACCTTCATCATATATGAGCGTCCGCTCGACCGTTATGGCCATCGCCTCGCGTCAGAACTCACGCACTTTCGCAGCACCAGCGTCGGCGCGTCCGCCTAGGCCCCGGGGTGTTGGCGCCGCGGGCCCTCTAGGCTGGGGCCGAAACCTCGTGAACGATCTCGGGCGCGAGAACGCATGGCCTGATCCGCCATTCGGCCGAATGGAAAAAATCGGCCCGAAGCGTTCCGAGACTGTCCAGGAAGTTCGACGTGGAAAACGAAGCTGCGGCTAATAAGGTCGTAGCGGTGAGCCGAATTGACGAGCTCGAGTTCGGTTTCGCCGATGATCGAGATACCGAGCGTGTAAGTTCCCGGACCGAGCTGGTTCGGGTTCAGCAGCACGTCTATCCGCCGCCCGTCGCCTTTTTGAGCTGAAAATCGGTCGGGTTGGCTCCAAATTCGGGCGAAGATCCGGCCCATAAGGTCAATAATGATAATTCCGTGGCGGCACTTGAACTCGCCGTCGCGCTCCGCTTCGAGGAAAATAGAAATGTTCGCCGGTTGCAGCGCGATGAGCCGATCTGTAGGGCCCTGCGGGCCGGTGATAGTCGTCCCCACAATCCGCAAACCACCCTGGCCGCTCCATCGGGACACGCCGCCGAGTTCGCTGGAAGCCATGACCCGTGATGCTTCATCGCCTACGAGAGGAAGGTTTGGGGAAAGGACGTGGGGCTGAAAGGTCGGATCCTGCAGCAGCGGAGCAAGTTGGGATGGCGGGGGAATCGCCGGTTTCGGGCGCCTAGGCGACTCGGCAATCGAGGCGTCATCTTTTACTTGTCTCGCCCCACCGTCACTCGTCATCCGCCGTGCGATAACCTCATCCAATCGGTCAATCGTGCCGTGCATCCAGCCTTCGTAGGCTTTCACGACTTCGAATGAAGGCCCCATCTGGCGGATACGTCCTGCATCCAGCCAGATCGTTTCGTCGCACAATTCGAGGATTTGGTTCATAGCGTGCGACACCAGGAGCAGCGTGCAGCCCCCGCGAACAAGTTGATCCACCCTTTGACGAGACTTGACGATGAAATACGCATCGCCGGCGCCGAGCACCTCATCAACAATAAGGATGTCAGGCTTCACGGCCGTCGCAACCGCGAACATGAGACGAGCCTGCATGCCGCTGGAATAATTTTTGAATGGCTGATCAATGAAAAGGCCGAGCTCGCAAAAGTCGATTACGTCCTCTAAGGCGTCGCTGAATTGCGACCTGCTCAAACCATTGTACTGCAACGACGCCAATATGTTGTCGCGGCCGGAATAATCAGGATGAAAGCCGTGGCCCATCATCATCAAGGCTTGCACCAGCCCATTGACCTCGACCGTTCCCGAAGTCGGTGCAAAGTTGCCGGAAATGAGTTTTAGAAGCGTGGTCTTGCCCGCACCATTACGTCCGATGATGCCGTAACGGCGACCGCGGGGAACGTTGAAGCTGATGTCATGAAGCGCGTCGAACTCTCGCCTTTTTTCGAGCGGCGCACGGCCGCGCTTGAAAATCGAAAGTCCAAGGGCATCGGCGAGCTTCTCCTGCACGCTTCCGCCCAATCGATATCGCTTGTGGACGTGCGAGAAGCGAATTGCAGGCTTTTCGTCAGCCAAGATCGAGATCCGGTTACGCATAATCCATGAACACGAATTTCGTGCGGCGGAAAAATGTCAGGCCGAGCAAGAAAGTGCCGCAGCCGAGCCAGGGCTGCCATGACAAAGGTGAAGGGATCAGGCAATCTGTCGAATGCGAGCAACGCCTGGAAACACAAGACGAAATAGCTGACCGGGTTGAACCACAGCACGAACTTTATGCTTGGGGGGACCATATCGGGCGTATAGGCCATCGGGCTCAAAACCATGACAGCCATGAAGACTATACCGATCGCCTGCTGGAGATCGCGGGCTACGAGCACGATCAAACTGAGGAACCAAGCAAGGCCGATCACGAACATAACAAACAGGATCCAGAGCACCGGTACCAGCGTTAACACAAAGACGAGCGATGTCTGCCCGCGCCAGAGCGCCGCTACGATGGTGATAAAAAGCGCGCTTAGGGATGGCACCTGCCCCGCCAACACGGACCGGACGGGAAGGAGCTCTGCCGGAAATACTGTGTTGAGCAGCAGGTTTTTTTGACCCTGCACTGAAACGAGGCCCATCGAAACCGTCTCATTGAACATAATGATTGGGACGAGGCCTGCCATCACCATGACGGTGTAGCCCTGAGCGGTGAGACCCGGCGCGCGCACGCGAAAGATCAACACGTAGATCGTCGCATAGAACGACAGCATCGCCAGTGGGTAAAGGATTGCCCAGAGGCTGCCCAGAAGGAACCCGCATAGCGTTGGCGCACATCATGCAGCACGGAATTGTACAGCCGCGGCCCGTAGGTGCGAACCCAAATGATGCTGGATACCTCCCAAATTTTCACGAGCTCTGGTGATGCGCGAGAGCAGCTATCCGGGCGGGCACATGCTCCTCGGTCAGCGGCGCCCTGCTAGCACCTCGCGCGCCAAGTGGTCAAGGAGGGTCGTTCGGGCTTCGGTCCAGCGCTGGTATCTGCGCCCCTGCGCCGAGGTGCCTCAATCAAATGCCACTCGGACCGCCAGGGCTGCTCGCAGGAGTTCGGCGACCGTATCGAGGCGTGCCCGGCCGTAGTTCGGGAACTCCTCGCCGTAGTCCGGAACCGTCCAAAGCCGGTTCCAGCCCGCTTCGATGGTCTCCACCCACTCTGTTTCGTCACGAAGCGTCACGCAAGGGACCCGGTGGAAATAGGCTTCCTTCTGCAAGCCGCCGGAGTCGTGAAAACCATTTCTGCCTCGCTCAGCAATCGGACCATGTCCAGATAGCCGACCGGATTGATCAGCGTGAGGCCGGACAGGGTCAGCGCAGGGCCCGACAACAATTTGCGGGTGCGCGGATGGACGGGCATCTCACAACCGGCCTGTCGCGAGCGGCTCGTTCCAGCCATGGCAACTACGCGCGAAAATCTCTGCGGATCGTCAGTGTTTTCGGCGCGGTGGATGGTTGCGACAGCATATCCGCGCGTCTTCAGGCCAAGGCTCTCGAGGATGGTCGATTGATCTGCCGCGCGCACCGCGGCCGCCAGAGTGCTGTCGAACATGACGTCGCCTACCGCGTGGACGCCTTCCGTGATGCCTTCGGTAGCCAGGTTGCGGACAGCGGTTTCGGTCGGACAGAACAGCAGAGTGCTCACGTGATCCGAGACGATCCGATTGACCTCCTCCGGCATCCGGCGGTTGAACGAGCGCAAGCCTGCCTCGACATGAGCAACCGGAATGTTGAGCTTTGCCGCGGCAAGCGCGCCTGCGAGAGTCCGAGTTCGTATCTCCATAGACCAGCACGAATTCTGGCTTCTCGACGAGCATCGCCTCTTCGAGTTTCTCGATCATTCGGCCGGTCATGGCACCGTGGCCGACGCTGTTAATCTCGAAATTGTAGGCTGGCTTTGGAATACCGAGTTCATCGAAGAACACGTCCGACATCAACGCGTCAAAATGCTGGCCAGTGTGGACGATTTTCCACCCAGCCCCGCGCGGACCATCGCGCGACTGACCGGTGCGGCCTTGATGAATTGCGGCCTGGCCCAAGGACGGTCAGAATGTTCGACATTGCCCACGTACGCGAAAGACGCGATCGGCTACGAGATGACACTCCTGAAATACCCGGCTATGCCATACCGAACATCTTCTGGCAGCAAATACCACAATCGGCGCGCAGTGGCATATCCAGCCGGTCGCTCCTTTGAGTGTGTGCATGATTGAACACTAGCATTTCGCATTTCAAGAGCGCGATACCCGGACAACAGTTCGTCTTGCATTGCCGTGAACTCGGTATGCAGGAGCGGCATGTCGGTCGGGCGTTGGATCAACAGCTTCTGACGAACCTCTTCTTCCGTTCGAGGCACCTCGATCTGCTCCACTGGGTGCCATGGTGCGGCGGTTGCGTGCCGAAAATCAAGCCAAGCCGGGTCGATCCGGCGTGGATACTCCTCTTCAATCGTCTCGACGAGTTGTTTGGCGAGCGATCGATACCCGAAACGCCCTGATCTCACGAGGCGCTCATGGGCCCGGTCGGCAACCCCTTGCAAGAGATCGAGGTCGGCCAGATTCGCTAATACCTCGTCAGCGTTCGAGAAGTCGCGCTCTAAGGGAATGTAGTGATTATCCGGCTCGATCGCGTCGGAGTATCTTCCCCGGAAGAGCACCATAGGAGTATGCATGAGCGCGCATTCGAAAGCACGCGGAGATATTTGTCCAACATCGAAGTATTGCTCGATTGGGGACAGGACGTCCGCAAGGTCTTGATAGGAGGGATCGCGATGATGGGCCGCTCTGAAGGCGTCAATCTGCCGTTCGACGTCTCCATCAAAATCAAAGACGTTGCAGGCGCTCTCGGAGCCTAACATAGCTCTGCTGCTGCTGAGAAACTTGAACCAGTCGTCGCCGTAAATCCGGCTTTCAGCGTCGACTGCAATGTCATTAGGTACATGTCGCGCCTCACAGATCTCTTTCATCCGCAGGCCGATTTCCTCCTTTTCGAATCCAAGCCGACCGTATTTCGCACCGAGCCGACGTCCACGGTAGGCGAGCCAAATCCTCCGCTCGGAGAGAGGAATTCCGACGAATTCAGATAAGGTGACTGTTCAGGAAGATACCCAGTCAGACCTTGAATGATCCGGATTCCCAGGAATTTCAGACTCTGGATAGACCAACTGCCAAAAGTTCGGCTGAATGCAGGTGAGCAGGACGTGAAACCCGAGACGGCGTATCGCGCGATGCAGAAAGGCGGTTCTGTCGTAATCGTCCTGAACGGCTATTATCTTGAGCCCTCTAAACTTGTGGAGAGCTTCTTCGTAACTTTGCCTACATATCCTTCAAACGGAAACCTTGCACAGTAGTTGTTGATAACAACATCGAATTGGTTTATATCAAAATCCATTATAGAGTCATGTGTGACATGGATATACTTCACATCAAAGTTAGAGTACCTCTTTAGAGCAAGGAGGTAATCCCATGTAGTCGAGGTGAAGGTGGACGACATGGAATAGGCAATGAGGATCCGACTGGGCTTCCGCGAAGTCCCCAGCGGCTGTTTGGCTCCATGGCCTGCTGATCCATCTACTTTTGCTGGTGCGCCTTCCATCAATCTAAGCCAACTTCACGACTGGCGTGCCGCCAGTGAGAAGCCATGCAGGCGCGCGTAGAGTGCCAAATCGGGAAGGGTATTTGCGCGCACGATAGCCTCGATTTTCTTATGAAAGGCGCCCGGCTCGTGCGTCTTTTCGGGCCCTTCCAGTTGCGGGTAGACCAGTCTTGTCAGGAAGTCGAACATACCGGAGTGCCACGTTTTCTCGATGACGAAATGACGAGCAATGGTCGGCATCAGTTCATGAAGATAAGAATAAAAATTGATCTTGGCCGGCACGAGATCGGGCATACCTACCGAACGGCGCGCAGCGCTCAGCGCTTCAATCCGTCCCTGAACCCTTCAAGCAGGATCAATCGGCCACCACCTCGGAGCATTCCTGCCATATTCTCAATGGCAATTTTCTGCTCGTCAAGGTTCCGAAGATTAATCAGTACACGCACGCATAACGCTGCATCATAGCCAATCCGGAGCTCTTAGGATCGAGAATCAATCATGATAAAAACGGTTGTTGGTTTCGCCGTAGTTATCCTTCGCTTGCTGAACCATGTTCTCAGAATAGTCGAACGCATCGACAAATGCAGCTTTGTCGCGAAGCTGTTGAGAGACAAATCCGTTGCCGCAACCGATTTCGATGATGCGCATCGTTTGGTCGATTTGGCGCAAGATGAATTGTAGCTCATGATCGCGTTGGACGGTGTCGGCGATATTGACCTTGGCCACTTCGCGCTCGTCGCGAGCACGATCGTTCCAGAAGCGATCAGTGGACGATTTCATTGGATTCCTCTGCTCAATGGCCGGCACTATCGAGTCATGCATGGGTTCAGTTCGTTCGCGTCAAATTTGGCCGATAACGGCTTCGACGGCCGCGGTCAGGAGGGGCAGGCGTAAGTCGAGATAGATGTCGTGCCCCTTCCAGACTCAGATGCAACTCGTCTGCGAGAACCAGATCTGAATACGCAGCTTCGCCACTGCTGACAGCAACGTCAAATGCCGCCTCCGCGTCCGCCAGAACAGCTGATTTCGCGATGGCCACCTGCCTGCTGATCACATTGTAGGCCCGGTTGCCATTTTCGTACGGGAAATTGACTGACGGTAGAAGTTGCGCCGTACGCGTACTTGGGTAATTCGTGCCTATGATCATGAGGCGTGCGCCAAACGCTCGGCAACGGTCCACAATTTCCGACAGGTTGGCGCGGAAGGAATCCTGCGAAACGCGAAAACTACCTCTGTCCGTCTCCCAGACGTTGCAGTCATTCATTCCGAACTGCGTCAAGACGATATGGGGATTGTGGGATTGAACATCGTAAGCGATTCGTTCGAGAGCCTGACGGGTTGTATTGCCATTGACCGATGGATTTTGGACAAGCACGTCAACTTCATGTGCAAAGCGCTGCTCGATCAAAGCAGACAAGCGGGATACCCAAGTGTGCTGAGGAGAAACCCCCTGCCCAAAGCAGATCGAATCGCCGAAAAAGAAAATCTTCAACGTTTTGCGGCCGGCCAACTGATACTCCTGCATCCGGTCGGCCCCAGACCGCCCGATGATTTGAGGCCTCTTAAGGACAGCGGCATAAAAAAAGCAAGCCCGCACGGTCGCTACCTCAGCGTGTGTCGGCGGCCCGACCACGATACGCGTAAATCACAACCAATCCGGAAATCCTTTCATCCAACACGCAAGGGCTGATTTCCGGCGACAGCGCGATGGTGACACTGCAGGAGTAGTGGATGCCGTGTTGACAGCGGCGCATTTGGGGTGAAATCGGGAGGGCGGAGGTCACCGAACAGGGGTGACACTTTGTCGACTTCGTGAGGACCATGAAACAGCCTGAGAGTCGCTCAAGGCGGATAGGAATTGTCTGCTTTTCCCCTATTCCCGATGACCCGCGCGTGCGGCGCCAGGGAGATTTGTTTCACGCGCATGGGTGGCATGTGATTACATTGGGCTTGCCCGGCGCTCGCTCGCCCCGGCCCGTCTGGCAGTTCCTCTAAGTTTGTGGCGCCCCCCGCGCCGGAGCACGTCAGGGTCCGCCCGGCCGGCGGCTTGCCCGTTCGGCGGAGGCCGAGGCGGCTCCTCCGCCCATTCATCGCCGTTCAACAAAAAGGGGAATTGAAAGATGGAAAGAAGGTTCGGGCGGCTTCCGGGTCAGGCTGTCGGGCCAACTGCCTGCCGGCGTTCGAGGGTCCGTCAGACTGGCACTGCGCCTGCTTTACCGGTCCGGCGCCGCACCGCTTCTGCGCCGGGCGAAACGGGCGAAGGACATCGCGCTCGTCTACGCCGACCAGCGCCGCGCCGCAGCCGTCTACTGGACCCTGAACGATCGCTTCCCGCTCCTCTATGAACTAGCTCGCCGACACAAGGCTGATATCTGGCTTGCCAATGATTGGACCGCGCTCCCGATCGTGCGGCGGCTCGCGGCCGAGCAGGGCGTCCCGTACGCCTATGACACGCACGAACTCGCGGTCGACGAATATGCTCATCGGCCGCTGTGGCGACTGACCCAGCGACCCATCATTACGGCGATCGAACGGGAGGGGATCGCCGGTGCGGCGATGACGAGCTGCGTCTCCCAGGGGATCGCTGATCGGTTGTCCGAGCTTTATCGGCTTCCCGAGAAGCCGCTGCTCATCCGCAACATGCCCCATTATGAAGCGCATCCTTACCGGCCCTGCGGCGACAGGATCGAGGTCCTCTATCACGGGTTGGCCAACGTCGGGCGCGGGCTCGAGGCCTGCATCAACAGCGTGGCGCTGTGGCGTCCGGAATTTCGGCTGACGATCCGTGGTCCGGGACCAGCCGAATACCTGGCGGCCCTCGCGATGCGGATCCGCTCCGCCGGCCTGTCGGAGCGCGTCGTGATCGCGCCCCCTGTGCCGATGATCGATCTGGTGCGAGAGGCCGCGCGTTTCGACATCGGCCTGTTCGCTCTCCCGGGCCATTCGCAGCAGAACGTGCATGTGCTGCCCAATAAGTTCTTCGAATACACAATGGCCGGACTGGCGCTCTGCGTCTCCGACCTGCCGGAAATGACGCTGCTGCTGAAACGCTATGATCTTGGCCGGCTGATCCCGAGTGTAACACCACAGGCTATCGCGGCCGCAGTGAACGGCTTCGACCGTGCGTCGATCGACACGTACAAGCGGAAGGCGCTCGAAGCCGCAAAAATCCTGAACTGGGAGGCCGAGGCCGACCGGCTGCTCGTAGCGGTCGAGAAGGCCGTGCACAGGAGCGGCACGCCTCTGCAAGCAGCGGGGTGAACGCGCTATTTCGGCTCGCGCCGCCCTGCGAGAGGAAAAGGCGGCGCGAGGCGGATCGCGAGCGCAAGCAGTTTGGCGCCCTCCGTCTCGAAGTTAAGCGTTCGGGCGCTTTCGAGCGACGCGCGCTTGTATTTATCGATGGTTGTCGGCTTGAGTCCGGCAAGCGCGGCGGCGATCGTCCGCGGCGTGCCGTCAGCTAGAACAAGGCCATTGCCAGCTGCCTCGATCACGCGGCGGATCTCGGGCAAATCGCTGGTCATGATCATGAGGCCGGCCTGCATGTACTCAAAGATCTTGTTGGGCATGGCGAAATGGGCATGCGTCGTGCTGTCCGACAGGAGAAAAATGCCGATATCCGCCGTCCCCGCGGCCGGCACGACCTGATCGGGCGGCACCGCCGCCTCGAACACGACCCGGCTCCCGATGCTTTGCGCAAGCCCGCGAAGATGACGGTCGAAGCCCCCTTGTGCCGGACCGCGGATGACGAGCCGAAAACGTTCCGGCCAAAGCGCGGCGCTTTCGATCAGCGTCTCCAGGCCGCGACGGGGCACGACTACGCCTTGATAAAGCACGCTCACGCGGTTTCCGGTCGGACGGAACACGGTCGCATGCCAGGCCGGCGTGTTGGCAACGACCGTGGGCCTCTGGATTCCGTAGCGGCTCGCCAGGGCCTCGGTGATGCCGGCGCTGACCGCGACGACGGCATCGGCGCTGCGAATGTAACGATCCTCGATCCGCAGGACATGCTGCCGGGCCAACAGGCGCCATTTCCAGCTGTCGGCAAACTCCTCGGCGGCGAATTCGTGGCTGTCGTAGATGATGCGCGCGCCGTTCGCCCGCTTGGCCGCAGAGGCGACCGGCAGTGCGCGCCAGTCGTTGGCGATCACGAGGTCGGGCTTGAATCGAAGCACCTCCCGTCGCGCGGCCAGTTTGGTCTGCGAAAACCAGTAGAGCGCGTCCGCGCTGGCGGGCAGCACCGAGGCGGGTGCCTGGCGAAGCACTAGGCCAAGTCGTGCGCGGGTGTCGCTACCCGGACCGGGCAATGTCGTGACGGGGGCGGGCGACGACGCGGGCAACGGCCCTTGTGCAAAAATGCGGACGTCATATCCCGCCTCGGCCAGCAACGCGGTGTGGCGAAGCACGCGCGAAAATCATGCTGCAGCGGCGAAATGCAGAGAAGGGCGACGCGGATCATTGCTGAAGAGGGCCCGCGTGGTTCATCCCTGTTCGGCCGAAGGCAGCAGCGATCGCAGCACCCGATCGATGTCCCGGCCGCGGTGATTCCAACTTGCTTCGCGCGCAACATAGGCGGTGCCATTGCGTCCCATCGCTTGCGCCTCGTGCGGGTTTGCGGCGAGGCGCTGCACGGCTGCTGCGACCGAGGCGGCTTCCGCCGGCGGAACCACGAGTCCGGCATGGGCGGAGCGGACGATGTCGGCCTGGAACGGCAGATCGCTGGCGATCACCGGGACTCCACAGGCCATCGCCTCGTAGAGTTTCAATGGCGCCACGCCGGAGGCGGAGCGACCATCCCGATCCTCGATAACACACAGGGCCGCCAAGGCGCCCCGCAGGATGTCAGGAACGGCTTGATACGGTTGCCGGGCAAGCCATAGCAGGCGCCCATCCGCACGGGCACGCTCGACCTTGCCGCGCTCGACGCCATCGCCAATGATGACCAGCCTCACATCGGCGGGCCAGGCCAGCTCCTGCAGAGCGGCAAGCATGGTGTCCACACCGTGCCAGGCGACGAGGCCGCCGACGAACACCACGTAAGGGCCGGCGAAATCCGCGCGCGGCCCCTCCGGCTTGAACAGCGCGGTGTTGGCGCCGTTGGGGACCACGCTCACGCGGTCATGACCGGCAAGCGCCCGTGCCCATTGCGCGAGACCTTCGGTCACCGCGAACAGATGCGCCGCCAACCGATACTGGCGGCGGTAAAGCCAGCCGAACAGCGGCTCCGCGACCTTGAGCCCGGGATAGGTGACGCCGATCTCGGCCGGCTTTCCGTTGATCTCGTGGACCACCGGCAGCTTACGCCGCCAGGCCCAAAGCACGACTGGCAGGGCCATGAAATGCGACCGAATGAACAGCGCGTCGAAGGCACCGATGCGACCCGCCAGAGAACGCTGCACGCGCGCATAGTCGACCAGACGGCCGCGAAAGGGCGAGCCCCGACTTGCGCCCCCGCTCGCCGTGGCGAACAGCTCCACGGTCCAGCCCAACGCGCGCAAGCTCGCAATGATCTCGTCGGTATGAGTTTGCGAGGCCTGCCCCGGCCTCGGTGTCTCGAGTGAAAGATAGGCCAGCCGCAGCGGCCTGCTCATGCCACAGCGGCCGTCCGTGCGGCCAAGACCTCGCGCACCGCTTCGATGACGTGATCTTGCGTTCCTTCGTCCAGATAGGGGTGCATCGGCAAGGCTACCACTTCCTGGGCGACGCGCTCCGAGACCGGCAGGCCGTTGCCGGCGACCGGGATAGGTCTTGTAGGCGGTCTGCTGGTGCAGGGGCTTCGCATAATAGACCGCGGTCGGCATGCCGCCTGGCCTTCAGTTCCTCCTGGAACTCGGCGCGGCGGTCGGGCCGTCGACGCCGGATGGTGTACTGGGCCCAGGTCGAAAGGCAGTCGGCCATCACGCGCGGCGTGACGACGACGTCCTGCAGGGCAGCGGTGTAACGCGCGGCTACCCGATCTGACGCCGTCGATTTCATCGGCAAAGATCGTCAGCTTCTCGAGCAGCATCGCCGCCTGCAGCGTGTCGAGCCGTGCATTCATGCCGATGCGTACATTGTCGTATTTGTCGCGAGCCCTTGGCCGTGCACCTGCAAGGATCGCAGCACGTCGAGATGATCGTCATCGTCGGTGAAGATCGCGCCGCCGTCGCCGTAGCAGCCGAGCGGCTTCGCGGGAAAGAAGCTCGTCGTCGTCAAAATCGCCGATGGTGCCGACACTGCGGCCCTTGTATCGCGCGCCGAAACTTTGCGCCGCATCGGCAGATCAAGCACAGGCCTTGTGCCGCTGCAGAAGGCCTCGATGGCGTCGTAGTCGGCCGGCTGACCGAACAGGTCGACCGCGATCAGCGCCCGCGGCTTCAGCCCATGCTTGACGACGGTGTCGAGAGCCGGCCTCGAGGCCATGCAGGGTCGATGTTGAAGGTTGCCTCGTCGATATCATGAAGACGGGCGTCGCGCCGATCCAGGCGACGGCCTCGGCCGTTGCGGCGAAGGTGAAGCGACGGCACAGATCACCGCCTCGCCGGGCCCGATGCCCATGGCCATCGAGCGCGAGCCCGAGCGCGTCGGTGCCGTTGGCGCAGGCCATCGCATCGGCCGCGCCGCAGAAGGCAGCAAGCTGCGCCTCGAACGCTTCACCTGCGGACCCATGATGATAGTTGCCGTCCTCGACGACCCCCAGGATAGCGTCGTCCATGGCGCTGGCCAAGGCGTCGGCGTTGCGCCTTCAGATCGATGAACTCGATGCGGCAGCCGGTCGCTCATCCTCTATGATCTCCTCGATGCGGTCTGGGCGCGGTTTCGCGGTAGCGGCGACCCGTTGCGGGGCAGACGAGATCGGGCCCGAGCTGCTCGCCGTCGTGGCTCATCCAGCCGATGCGCCGCGCCGGCACGCCGGCCATCAGCGCGAAGTCGGGCACATCCTGCGTCACGACCGCGCCCGCGGCGATGAAGCAGTAGGCGCCGAGCGTATGGCCGCAGACGATCGTGGCGTTGGCGCCGATGCTGGCGCCGCGCTTGACCAGCGTCGGCCGGAACTCCGTCTTTGCGGTCGAGACAGGCGCGCGGGTTGTTCACGTTGGTGAAGACGCAGGACGGGCCGCAGAACACGTCGTCTTCGAGGTCGACGCCCTCGTAGAGCGAGACGTTGTTCTGGATCTTGCAGCCGTCGCCGATGGTGACTCGCGGTCCCGACCATCACGTTCTGCCCGAGCACGCAGTTCCGCCCGATCGCGACGTCCGTCCAAGCACATGGACGAAATGCCAGATCTTCGTGCCGTCGCCGATCGCAGACGCCGTCGTCGACGTAGGCGCTCTCGTGGATCAGGCGCCGGGAAAGCGCGGATCTTCGCGCATTTGCGGTGCGGCACCATGCCCTCAGCCTTCAGGAACTTACCGGACGAAGGGATGTCGCTCGCCAGCCGTCGTGACCGGCGCGGTGCGGAACTGCCGAGACGACCTCGATCGACGGGCGAACTTCGTCAAGGCCGAAACCTCGGCCGGCGAGGATCTCCTCGTAACTGCGCGTGTGCAGGTCCGTGAAACCTTCGGAGAACTCGACTTCTTCGCCGTCGAGCGTGATCGAGCGATAGGTGGTCTTCTGGCCCTGAACGTGGTCCGGCAGGTCGTTGGCGATCGACGGACAGGAACCAGCGCACGTCCGCGTTCTGCATAGCAGAAAGCCTCCGGCGGCGCGCTCGGGCTCGCGGAGATGTGGCGCGTCTGCGATTGCAGCGGGCCAAAGACATAGGCCAGCATGTCGAAGAAATGCACGCCGATGTTGGTGGCTACGCCGCCGGACTTCGCGTCGTCGCCCTTCCAGGAGGCATGATACCACCGCCCGCGCGAGGTGATGTAGGTGAGGTCGACATCGTGCCGCCGATTCGACGCGGCGACCGTCTCGTGAGCGCCTGGATCGCCGGATGGAGCCGCAACTGCAGGATGGTGTTGATCTTCCGGCCGGTCTCGCTTCGATCTCGGCAAGTCCGTCGATGTTCCATGGATTGAGCACGAGCGGCTTTTCGCAGATCGCATCCGAACCGGAGCGCAACGCAAAGCGGATATGCGCGTCATGCAGGTAGTTCGGCGAGCAGATGCTGACGTAGTCGATCTGCTCGCCGCGACGGCGCAACTTGTCGACGTGCCGATCAAAGCGCTCGAACTCGGTGAAGAAGTGCGCCTCGGGGAAGTAGCTGTCGATGATGCCGACCGAGTCGTTCGGATCGAACGCGACCTTGAGATCGCCGCCGACGGCCTTGATCGCCTTCATATGCCGGGGGCGATATAGCCGGCCGCTCCGATCAAGGCGAATGAGGTCATGCGCATAAGCTCGCTGAACGCAGGATGCAGCGAGATGGAATTCAGGCCTTCACGATCTTGTCGCTGACGACTTCGGCCCTCGCGCAAGCATTGCGCGTATCGACGACCAGGCGCGAGCCTTCCACGAGAGCCCGGTAGTCTACGGCATCGTGATCCGTCGCGATGAGAACCACGTCGAAGCCGGCGAGTTTTCCGTCGGTCAGCTCGACTGATTTTCGGCCGCTGAGATTGCGCATGCTCGCGGGTAGTGGGAATGATCGGAACATGGGGGTCGTGATAGTCGACCTCTGGCGCACGCTCTTCGAGCAGTTCGATCAGCCTCAGCGACGGGCTCTCGCGCATATCGTCGACGTTCTTTTTGTAGGCAATCCCGACGACCAGGATCTTGGCTTCGCGCAGCCCGCGGCCCTGGCGTCGGTCGAGCGCTTCCGCCAGCCGGTCGATAACGTAATGGGGCATGGCCGTGTTGATCTGGCCGGCAAGCTCGATGAAGCGGGTGGTCACGTCGAATTCCCGCGCCTTCCAGGTCAGGTAGAACGGATCGATCGGGATGCAGTGGCCGCCAAGCCCGGGACCGGGATAGAACGGCATAAAGCCGAACGGCTTCGTCTTGGCCGCGTCGATCACCTCCCAGACGTCGATGCCCATCTTGTCGTAGATGATCTTCAGCTCGTTCACGAGCGCGATGTTGACCGCGCGGAAGATGTTTTCGGTCAGCTTGACGGCTTCGGCCGTTGCGGGCGAGGACACCGGCACCGTTCTGACGACCAGCGCATCGTAAACGGCGCAGGCCAGCTTCAGCGCGTCAGCCCCGTCGCCGCCCACGACCTTCGGAATTGTCGACGTGCCGAAGTCGGGATTGCCTGGGTCTTCGCGTTCGGGCGAGAAGCCGAGATAGAAATCCGACGCCGCTCTCGCAGCCCGCTTTGTTCAAGGATTGGCCGCACGACTTCGTCGGTTGTTCCGGGCCAGGTCGTCGACTCAAGAACAACGAGATGGCCGCGACGGAGCCGCGGCGCGATTGCACGTGCGGTGCTCTCGACGAAGCTCAGATCGGGTTCGCGGTGGCTGGTGAGCGGCGTTGGAACGGCGATGATGATCGCGTCGGCCTCGCGCAAGCCTGTCGAAATCGGATGTCGCGTAAAGCCGCCTCTGCTCAACCGCGTTTGAGATCGCAGACGCCGGCGATATGCTTGATGAAACTCTCACCGCGGTTGATCTGTGCAACTCGCTTTTCGTCGATATCGAAACCAAGAACCGGGAAGCCAGCGTTGCAGGCGGTCAGAGCAAGCGGAATACCAACGTAGCCAAGGCCGATGACACCGATCTTGAATCGCCGGTCGCCGATCCGGGCCAGCAGACCGGCGAGACCATCACCGGAGGCAGGTTCAAGTTCAGCATCGAAGGTCGGCATAGCGGGGTTCCGCGGGACTTCAATATGGGTAGACGAGGGACCCGGACGCGTGGCTTTGCGGCGATGGCCGGCAGAAGTCAATCGCCGAGTCGATGGCTCGATAAGGCAACAGCCACGGGGAGGGATCTGAAGACCGGGACCGGGACACGAACCCCGCAGACCAGATGTTTTCGAGGGCGGCAAGAGCGCGAACCAGACCAGGCCGTGAAACTGGTAGCGGTCAGTTCCTGCCATAACGCGGAGATCCGCGACCGGCCAGGGAACGTGGCGAACCAGGAGGAGGCCGGCCGAGTGGACCGGCCCGGACTCACCGCCGGCCTTGAGCCCGCACGCGACCTGCTCGGCTCCATTGAGGGTTTCTGCAATTCACGCCGCCGCATCCGGCCCTGGTCTATCTCAGCCCGCCCGAGGTCGAACTCGAGCCGCATGGCCCCGTCCACTGGTTCGGGGAAAGATCAAAAACGTCTGATGGGCCGGAGCTGAAGCCTTTGCCGCCTTCGAGCTCACCTACCTCGTCACGGCGAGGGCGAAGGGCTGGCCTTCGGCGACCGGGATCGTCTTGCTGTCTCGATTTAGACTGGGTCCTCCGCCCGCGCCGCACGAGTTAACTCGCACGGTCCTTACGCTGCCTTCGGCTCACACCGGGCGATGGCTCGAGACCCGCGCCCAAGGCGATCTGCAGCAGTTCCGTCAGGCTGCTCGCGTTGAGGCGGCTCATCACTTGGGCGCGATGAAGCTCAACCGTACGAGGGCTGATGCCGAGCTCCTGGCCGATCGTTTTGTTGGTGCCGCCTTCGAGCAAGCCCACGAGCACCTCGCGCTCCCGCGGCGTCAGTCGAGCCACACGGGCCCCGGCGCTTTCGTCGCGCGATGTTGGCCGCACCGTGCCGTGACATTCGGCTATCGCGTCGGCGAGCTTCAGGTGGAACGTTTCTTCATCCGATACGGCGAGGTAGTCGATCGCGCCGGCTTTCATCGCGACGACCGCCGAGGTGACGTCGGCAGCGGATGCATCAAGCACGATCGCCGATAGCGCGATCGAGCGCGCCTTGAGCTCGCGTGGGATTGAAAGCCCCTCTTGCCTCCCCTTCCGAAGATCAACGAGGACGCAACCCGCCGCAAGCACCGGGGCGATGTCGAGAAATGCCGCGGCGCTTTCGAAGGTCCGCGTCCGATAGCCGGCGCTCCGAGCGAGGCTTGCCAGCCGACGCGCCTCGTCAGGCCTTGCGCTGACCACGTAGACTTGGCTGCCGCCTTCCCGCGTCACGTCCTCGGTAATGCCGCCGATCCGGGTCAGCGCGCCATGCTCGTCGCGGATGGGAAAGCTCGTCTCGCGCAGCCAACGGATGGTGCCGTCTGCCGGCCGCACGATCCGGTATTCGAAATGGACGATCTCCCCGGCCTTGACGCTGGCCAGCGCACGTTCGACCTGCTCGCGGTCGTCGCCGTGGACGTGCTTGATCCACTCCGCGAGCGCCGTGGGCGCCTCCTGAGACGGGACGCCCCAGATCCGCTCGAACGCGGCGCTGCGATACACGATTTTCCCCGCTGCCGGGTCGCCGATCCAGATCAGGTTGGTGCTATGGTCCGCGAAGCTGCGGAATTGTGCCTCACTCGCGCGGACCGCCGCCTCGGTGCGCCGCTGGGCCGTGACATCGATCGCCGCACCGATGAAGCCGACCGCGCGACCCTGCTCGAAATTGGTTCGGCCGGTCGTGGCGATGTGGCGGGTTATGCCGTCGCGCCCGATCACCCTGTACTCTATCGCATAGCGTCCATCCCCTTCAGGATCGATACAGGCGGCGATCGCCGAACGGACCCGGGTCAGGTCATCCGGATGAATGCCCGCCTCGTAAACATCCATGTCGACCGGCGATCCAGGCGGCAGGCCCCACATCGCGCGTAGCCGGTCGTCCCAGTCGAGGGCCCCGGTGAGCGGGTCCCAAGAATAGATTCCGAGGCCCACCAGTTCGGTCGCGGCGCGCAGGCGCGCCGCATTCCCTTTCAATTGCTCCTCGAACGAGCGACGCTCAGTGGTTTCCCGCGACACGCCGACGACCAACTCGACCGAGCCGTCCTCTGCCCGGACCGGCCCCCACAGGAATGCGAAATAGGCGCCTTCGCCGGTGTGGTTGCGGTAGAAAACTTCGTCCTCGACGGTAACTCCATCCTTTACGATTCGGTCGATATGGCCATTGAGCCGTTCGGCGAGCTCCAGAGGGTAGTCGAGCTCGGCGAAGGTTTTGCCGAGTATCTCTTCCGCCGAAAGATCAAGCAGCGCCAACATCGCGGGGTTGGCATAGGCGAAGCGCCGCGCTGGATCGAAGGCGTAAACGAAGTCGGGAATGGACGACAACGTCGCCTCGAGAAAGCGGGATTGGCTGGCCAGCTCCGCCCCCGCCGCCTCAATTCGCTCGGTGGCGCGCTTGAGATCGTCCACGTCCTGGACGACGACGATCGCTTCGTGGGCTTCCTCGTCCCCGCGGCGGAAGGGGACAGCGCTGACCCGCATCCAGCGCTCCGGAGCGTCCCGCGAGCCATACAGGAAGTCGCTCCCCGGCATGACCGACTTACCCCGCAGCGCCCGGGCACCGGGATAGCGGTCGGGCGGAATCGGCCGGTTGTCGGCGTCGTAGCCGCGCCAAGGTTGAGATGAGACCGGCTGGCGTGAGGGAAACCGAGCCACGCCGACATAGTCGCGCATGCGCTGGTTGGAGTGGATCAAGTCCCCGTTGCCGTCATAGACGCCGATGCCTAGCGGGACATTATCCAACACCGACGCGAGCAGCATCTGCTGGTCGCGCACCATCAGTTCCGCCTGCTTGCTTGTCGAAACGTCCGTGGTGCAGACGGCCGCGCCGATCAGGCGGCCAGCATCGTCGCGCAGTGCGAAGGCCGACCAGTGCACCTCCGTCTCGCGCGTGGGATCGACGAAGTGACGGAAGCACAGATCCTGTTCCCAGCGTCCCGCGCGCAGCATCTCCGGCAGGCCGATGGTCTCGACGATGAGGCGGTGCTTCGGCGCGAAGAAGTCGGGGATCGCGTACGCGGCCACGTTGGCGGCTGGGGAAAGGCCGACCATCTCCCGTCCGGCGGTGTTGAGGAAGCAGGGGCGGAGCTGCGCGTCGCACAGACCGACAAAGATCGGCGCCTGGCGCACCATCGCCGAGGCGATCGTGGCGAAAGCCGCCTCTGTGTCGTCAGGCCAAGCAGCCGACGGTTGGCGGTCCGACCTCATGCCAGCCCTCCCCGACAAACTGACGGTTACCGGCAAAGATTCGAACCCTGGGAAAGTTCCCTAGGGATCACCCGTATCCCGAGGGCAAGCAGCAACGGCTAGAGCTAACCCAACGCGCTCAATTCCCGAGGAGACCTGCATGAAGGCCCTGGTGTGGCACGGCAAGGAGGACATCCGTTGTGACACGGTGTCCGACCCGACGATCGAGCATCCGCGTGATGCGATCATCAGGGTGACAAGCTGCGCGATCTGCGGCTCCGACCTTCACCTCTTCCACAACCTCGTCCCCGCGATGCTGCCTGGCGACATCATGGGCCACGAGTCGATGGGTGAGGTCGTCGAGGTCGGCAGCGCCGCCAAGAGCACGCTGAAGAAGGGCGACCGCGTGGTGATTCCCTTCACGATCCAGTGCGGCGAGTGCGAGCAGTGCAAACGCGGCAATTTTTCGGTCTGCGAGCGGACCAACCGGAAGAAGGAGCTCGGCGACAAGGTTTTCGGCCACACGACGGCGGGGCTGTTCGGCTACACGCACCTGACCGGCGGCTACCCGGGAGGACAGGCGGAATATTTGCGGGTGCCCTTCGCCGACACAACCCACATCAAGGTGCCGGACGGCATCGACGACGAGAAGGTTCTGTTCCTCTCCGACATCCTGCCAACCGGCTGGCAGGCCGCTGTTCAGGCCGACATCCAGCCGGGCGACACGGTCGCGATCTGGGGCTGTGGCCCGGTCGGCCAGATGACGATCCGTTCGGCCATCCTGCTCGGTGCCGAGCAGGTGATCGCCATCGATCACCTGCCGGAGCGGTTGTCGATGGCTGCGGCCGCGGGCGCCATCACCATCGATTTCGAGGAGGAAAGCGTCGTCGAGCGGCTGAACGAGCTGACCGGCGGCAAAGGCCCGCACAAGTGCATCGATGCGGTCGGCACCGAGAGCCATGTTAATTTCGGTCAACCCGACACGGTGCTCGACCGCGCCAAGCAGATGCTGATGGGCGAGACCGACCGCCCGCACGTGCTCCGCGAGATGATCTATGTCTGCCGCCCCGCCGGGGTGATCTCGATCATCGGTGTTTACCTCGGCTTGGTGGACAAGATTCCAATGGGCCAGGCCATGAACAAGGGCCTGACGTTCCGCATGGCGCAGGCGCACGTCCCGCGCTGGACGGGCGATCTCCTGCACCGAATCGAGGAGGGACAGATCGACCCTTCGTTCGTGATCACCCACAAGGTCGATCTCGCCGATGGCCCGGAGATGTACACCACCTTCCGGGACAAGGCGGACGGCTGCATCAAGGTGATGCTCCAGCCCTGACGAGGTTCACCATGTCATTCACACAACTCGCGCAGATCACCCGCTCCGAGGGCGATCCCCGCGTCCTACGGACAGGTCCAAGCTCGCTCACCGGCGCGGACCGGATGGCCCGTGCACTTGGCTGGTTATCCATCGGGCTTGGTGTCATCGAACTGGTGGCACCCGGACAGATTCGCCCGGACGCTCGGCCTTGAGGGCAAGGAAGCGCTCATCCGCGGCTACGGCGTGCGCGAGTTGGCGAGCGCGGTGCCGACGTTGTCGATCAGCAAGTCTGCCGGCCTCGCGGCGAGGATCGCCGGAGACGCACTCGACCTCGCGACCTTGTCCTCGGCGCTGCGCCCCGACAATCCCAAGCGAGGGAATGCCGCCATGGCGCACAGCGCTCGTTGCCGGCATCACGTGCTCGACCTCGCAGCGTATGCCGGCACAAAGGTCGTGCACCGCCGCGGCCGGGCGGGAAACGGGATTATACGGGTCGAAGCGGTCTGCCGCGCGGACCACGGGCGTCTCGCGGCTTGGCCCGTAAAAACTTCAAGATGCCGCCGGATTATCGCGCCGAGGGCACTGTGGCGTCCGCGCTCCCGATCTAGGTCCGGGAAATTCACCAAGCCGCCGCTCATAAGGTTCGGACAGATCGTCGGGGTTGGGATCGTCCCGGTCGACATCAGGAAAGGTGCAACGCATGGCAAGCGGCACGAGGCCTGCTCAACCGAGCGACCAATCCCGTCGCGGCAGCCCTTCCTTGGACACTCCGGCCGGTGCGACGACGCAAGGCCTAGGCTGGGTTCCCGTCGCGCTCGCGCTCACCGCTCTCGCCGGCGTGACCGCGATAGGAGTGATGCGCGGCGGGCAGGTCGACCGCCGGAAAACCGACAGCAAGCGGCAGGGCGGCGCCTCTGCGGCGAGCCGGAGGTGGAGCGCTCGATCACGATCGGCAAGGCGTGCGGACGAGCTCTACCAGCGCTGGCGCGACCCGAGGACGCTGCCGCAGATCATGGCAGGCTTCGCGACCGTGCATGCGATCGGCGACGGCCGCATGCACTGGAAGGTCGAGGGGCCGCTCGGCCGCGCCTACGAATGGGACTCTGAGACCGCGGACGACCGGCCCGGCGAGGGCATCGGTTGGCGCTCGCTCCCCAACGCCGCCATCTCGAACGAGGGATCGGTCCGCTTCCGCCCGGCCCCGGCCGACCGCGGCACCGTGGCCACCCTGCGCTTCCGCTTCGACCCGCCCGGCGGCGCGCTCGGCGACGCTGCCGTCGAACTCCTGGGAACCACGCCTCTGGACCTGGCCGCCGAGGGGTGCTGCGGCGCTTCAAGAGCCTCGTCGAAACCGGCGAGATCCCGACCACCGAGCGCCAGCCCGCTGCTCGCGCCGACACGCGCTGAAGGAGACCAGGACATGCGAGCGCTCTACTGGAACGGCGTGAACGACCTGCGGGTCGGCACGGTGAAGGATCCCGAGATCGTCAACCCGCACGACGCCATCCTGCGCGTCAGCCTGTCCACGACCTGCGGCTCGGACCTGCACTTCATCGACGGCTACATCCCGACCATGAAGGCCGGCGACGTGATCGGCCACGAGTTCATGGGCGTGATCGAGGATGTCGGCCCCGAGGTGAAGAAGGTGAAGAAGGGCGACCGGGTGGTGGTGCCCTCCTTCATCGTCTGTGGCCAGTGCTGGTACTGCAGCACAACCTCTACTCGCTGTGCGACAACACGCACCCCAAGCCGGAGCTGCAAGCGCCGCTGCTCGGCGGTAATCCCACGGCCGGCATCTACGGCTACACCCACGCCTTCGGCGGCTACGCGGGCGCGCACGCGCAATACGTGCGCGTGCCGTTCGCCGACAACGACTGCTTCAAGGTGCCGGACGGGGTGGCGGACGAGACGGCGCTGTTCCTCTCGGATGCGGCGCCGACCGGCTACATGGGCGCGGATTTCTGCAACATCCAGCCCGGCGACACGGTCGCGGTCTGGGGCTGCGGCGGCGTGGGGCTGATGGCGCAGCAGAGCGCGCGGCTGATGGGCGCCGAGCGGGTGATCGCGATCGACCGCTTCCCCGAGCGGCTGCAGATGGCGCGCGAGCACGCCGGCTCCGAGACGATCGACTACACGGAGGTCGATAGCGTCCTGGAGGTGCTGAAGGAGATGACGGGCGGGCGCGGCCCTGATGCCTGCATCGACGCGGTCGGGATGGAGGCGCACGGCACCGGGGCCGCAATACGCCTATGACCGCGTGAAGCAGGCGCTGCGCCTGGAGACAGACCGCGGCCAGGCGCTGCGCGAGGCCGTCATGGCCTGCCGCAAGGGCGGTACGCTGTCGGTGCTCGGCGTCTATGGGCTGATCGACAAGTTCCCGATGGGCGCCATCATGAACAAGGGCATGACGGTGCGCAGCGCCCAGCAGCACGGACAGGCCTACATGGACCGGCTGCTCGCCCACGCCCAGCAAGGCGAGCTCAACCCGGCCTATCTCGCGACGCACCGCTTCTCGCTCGAGGACGCGCCGCGCGGCTACGACATGTTCAAGCACAAGACCGACGGCTGCGTGCGCGCAGTGTTCGCGCCCTGAGTAGACCACGGCGGTGACTTCCGATGCCGTCGCGGCCGGTGCGCCGGAACGATCCCCCTAACCTCGGCACGTTCGAAACGGAGAGACGAACATGGCTGACGCAGATCTCAACGGAGTGAAGGTAGCGATCCTGGTCACGGATGGCTTCGAGCAGGTCGAGATGACCGAGCCGCGCCAGGCGCTCGACCAGGGCGGCGCACAAACCCGACTCGTGTCGCCCAAGGACGGTCGGGTGAAGGGCTGGAAGTTCACGGAATGGGGCGACGAGTTCCCGGTCGATGTGCCTCTCGCCCAGGCCCGCGCCGAGGACTTCGACGCGCTCCTGTTGCCGGGTGGCGTCATCAACCCCGACAAGCTGCGCATGGACGAGAACGCTGTGGTCTTCGCGCAAGCCTTCCTCGACGCCGGCAAGCCGGTCGCCTCGATCTGCCATGGTCCCTGGACTCTGATCGAGACCGGCAAAATGCGGGGGCGGCGGCTCGCGTCCTGGCCCTCGCTCCAGACCGACATCGAGAACGCCGGCGCGCAGTGGGTGGACCAGGAGGTCGTGGTGGACGGCAACCTGGTCACCAGCCGCAAGCCCGACGATATCCCGGCGTTCAACCGGGAGATGATCGCACTGTTCGGCCGCATGCGCGGCGGGCAGGCGCGGCAAGCGGCGGCCGAGTGACGTGGAGCGGAGCCCGTTCGGCTCTGTGTCCCGCGGCGTTCCCGTTATCGGCCAGGGCACCTGGTACATGGACAATGCGCACCGACCCACGGCGGTCGCCGCCCTGCGCCGTGGCCTCGACCTCGCATGACCCACATCGACACCGCCGAAATGTACGGCGACGCCGAGATCGTGGTTGGCGAGGCGATCGCCGGGCGGGGCGAGGAGGTGTTCCTCGTTTCCAAGGTCCTCCCCAGCAACGCTTCCCGCGGCGGGACGGTGGCCGGCTGCGAGCGGTCGCTGGCGCGCCTGTCCACGGACAGGCTGGACTGCTATCTCCTGCATTGGCCCGGCTCGCACCCTCTCGAAGATGCCTTCGCGGGCTTCGAGCGGGCCGACAACGCGGGCGCCGGTGCGCTGCGGCTGACGCAAGCCGAGTTCGCCCGGATCGACGCGGCCTTCTCGCTCGGCCCCCGGGTCGCGCCGCCTTCCCATGCTGTAGGTCCATGATGCCTCAGTGGCTGAAGCAGGTGTCGCGGGTTCGCTCCGGGTCTTGTCCTCGCCGACCCGGCAGCTCAAGATGAGGCGCCGCCGATGACGCTCGAACAGGCGGTCGGGGCGGCGCTGACCCTGCTGTTCCTCGCCGACATCTTCCTGACCGTTCTTTACGCGCGCGCCGGCACGGGACTGCTCGCGCCCTACTGGAACCGGGCGTATGGAGGTCGCTCGGCGCCGTTGCCAAGCTGCTTGGCAGGCGCCGCGGACAGGTCCTGTCGTTCGCCGGCCCGCTCATCGTGGTTTCGCTGATCGGCTTCTGGGCGCTGGGGCTGACGGTCGGAGCCGCGCTCGTCATCCGCCCGGAGCTCGGCAACGCGATCCGGCCGTCGAGCGGCGACACGCCGTCCGACTTCATCACCGCGCTGCTTGTCGCCGGCAACAGCCTGTCGATCGTCGGCGGGGGCAGCAGCTATGAGCCGCACACCGCCGGCACCCGCATCCTCTTCCTGATCAACTCGCTGATCGGCGCGTCGGTGCTGTCGCTTTTGCTGAGCTACCTCGTCCAGGTCTATTCGGCGCTTCGCGAGCGCAACGCGCTGGCGCTCACGATCCACCTCATGACCGGCGGCACCGGTGACGCGGCCGAGATGCTGGCGCGGCTCGCGCCGGACGGCGATTGCAGTGACGCAACCAGCGAGCTCGGCAACCTCGCCCGCTCCCTCGCGGCCACGAAGGAGGCACACCACTTCTACCCGTTGCTGTTCTACTTCCGCTTCGAGGACCCGCTCTACGCGGTGTCGCGGTTCAGCTTCGTCCTTCTCGACCTGGTGACGCTGATCGAGACCGCGCTCGACGAGCGGCGATGTGGCTCGCTCGTGCATTCTGCGCCGGTCACGTCGTTGCGCCAGGGCACCTTGCTGCTGCTCGAGACGCTGGATCGAACTTTCCCGACCGCCCGGTACGAGCCGGCCGACGCCGCGGAAACCTCGCGAGAACGGCAAAGCTGGGTCACTGCGATCGAGACGCTCGCGCAGCGCGGGCATCCCGACGCGGCCGGACGGCATCGACGGCTATGTCGCCGGGCGACGCAGATGGGAGCCGCTCATGCAACGTGTCGCGCCGACGCTGGGTTACACCATGGACGAGATCGACCGGCGTCGGACGCGGGCGAGGCCGGCAGGTCGTTCATCGAGCGGAACAGACGACGGGCAATAAATATTGCCGGTCGGGGTGGACAATGCCAAGCTGGAGCAACCCGAGCGGGGACACTAGGCCATGGACGCCACCGTCCCGCCCCGACACATCGTCATCTTCGCGCCGGCTGACGTCCACGCGCTGGAGATCGCCTCCGTCATGGACGTGTTCAACGAAGCCAATGCGCAGGTCGATTTCCGTCCGCTCTACACGATGACCTTCGTGGCGGAGCAGCGGGATATCATCCGATGCGCTTCGGGGCTTCAGGGTCATTCCGGACCTGTCGATCGACGACGTCGTGCCCGAAGCCGACACGCTCATCGTCGCCGGCAGCTACGGGGTCCCCGGAACGGCCGTCCGATGCCGTGATCGCCTGGCTGCGGCAGCGCGCCCCGGCAGCCCGGCGCTACGGCGCGGTCTGCACCGGCACCTTTCTGGTCGGGGCGGCCGGTCTCATCGACGGGCGTCACGTCACCACGCACTGGTACTACGCCGAGGAATTGAGGGCCCGCTTCCCGCTGGCGCGGGTGGATGCGGACAGGATCTTCATCCGGGACGGACCGCTGTTCACCTCTGCGGGCGTCTCGGCCTGCATCGATCTCGCGCTCGCGCTGATCGAGGAGGATCATGGCCGCGACCTCGCGGTTTCGGTCGCGCGCCACATGGTCATGTACCTGAAGCGGCCCGGCGGGCAGTCGCAATATAGCGTGCCGCTGGCGGCGCAGGCCCGGACCCAGTCGCCGATCGCCCGCATCCAAACCTGGATCCTCGACCATCCGGAGGGAGATCTGAGCCTTTCGGCCCTCGCCAGCCAAGCCGCCATGAGCCCGCGCAACTTCTCGCGTGTGTTCCGCAGCGAGACCGGCCTGAGCCCCGCCACCTATGTCGAGCAGGTCCGTATGGACAAGGCGCGACGGATGCTCGAGGACACGTCCTTGCCCCTCGATCGAGGTGGCGAAGCAAAGCGGCCTGGGCACGGCCGCCTCGGCGCGCCGCGTGTTCCTGCGCCGGCTGGGCATCTCGCTGCGGCAGTACCGCGACCGGTTCATGCTGGGCGACGAACGGAGCGGCGAGCGACTGAATGTCCGTGATCGAGCGATCTTTGGCGCGATCTGCTACCGCGCCCTGGTTGTTCCGTTCATGGCTGGCTGGCCAACTGGTTGCAGCTCTCGGGCGGAGCGCTTCCATTCGCTCGGGAGCGGTCACTCCGATTGCCGAGCCGAGCCCTTGTCGCTTGAGTCGCTTGTTCTTCCACTGCTGTCCCGCTTCGGCGTGGCCGCAGACCACCGTGCTTCCCCAAGACGTCCTCGTCCGCGATCGTGGAACGCGCGCAGGAGGGCATCCTCGTCGGCGACATGCGCTCAGCCGATGCGCGGCATCGTCTACGTCAACGCCGCCTTCGAGGCGATCACCGGCTATGCGCGGGAGGAAGCGGTCGGGAAGAATTGCCGGTACCTGCAAGGAAGCGACCGCCTGCAACCGGAAATCGGCGTCATGCGCGAGGCGCTCGCGGCCGGCACGGCAGCCCAGATCCGGCTGCGCAACTACCGCAAGAACGGAAGCCTGTTCTGGAATGACCTGCATCTCGTTCCGGTCAGCGACCTCGCCGGCCCTCCCACCCATTACGTCGGCTTCATCCGCGACGTGACCGAGGCGGTCGCGACGGCAGCCAGGCTCGAGCAGATGACGCATACGGACCAGCTGACCGGATGCCTCAACCGGGACGGGCTGGTCGAGCAGCTGTCGAGATGCACCGCGTCCGGCGGGACCCTGCTCTTCAAAATCGACGTCGCCCGATTCCACGAGATCAACAGCGGATACGGATATGATGTCGGCGACGCTCTGTTGCGCGCGACGGCGCAGCGGCTCATGACGCTCAAAGCGGAACTGGTGGCGCGTGTCGGGAACGACCAGTTCGCGCTGGCATTCGCGATACGCAGCGAAGCGGAGGTGCCGAGATCTTCTGGAGCGGGTGACGCTTTCGCTTGCCGGGCGCTTCGCGCTGCCCGGAGCCGATCTCAAGGTCCGGTTCGCGATCGGATTCGTGACTGGCGTCAATGGGTGCGGACGCGATGACGCTCGTACGCCAAGCCGGAGCGGCGCTCGCCGGACTCCAAGGCGAGCCCCCTTCGGCGACCTTGCGGGTTCGCGGCCGAGCGGGAGACGAAAGCTCATCAACGGCTGCAAATGACGGCCGAACTGCAGCGAGCGCTCTCCGCGCGATGAATTCATCTATCTACTACCAGCCGCAGGTCGACCTCGCACAGACGGGAGGATCGTCGGAGCGGAAGCCCTGATCCGCTGGCAGCACGCGCTGTTCGGGCTGCAGCAGCCCGGGCCGGTTCATCGGTCTGGCCGAAGAGACGGGACTGATCCTCGATATCGGCGCCTCTGGCCTGAGCAAGGTCGCCGGCTTTGCGGTCGACATGAACCGCCGCCGGGCCGACCCCCTGTCCTTTTCGTTCAACGTCTCGCCCATCGAGCTCACCCACCGGGACATCGTGTCCTTCGTGCGCTGCGTGCTCGACGAAACGCGGCGCCGACCCGGCCTGGCTTACGCTCGAACTGACCGAGAGCCTGCTGGCCGAGGACTTGCCCGAGATGCTGGGCATCTTCCGTCGGCTGCGTGAGCTTGGGATCGGGCTCTCGATCGACGACTTCGGGACCGGCTACTCCAGCCTGCGCTATCTCGAACGGTTTCCGCTGACCGAGATCAAGATCGACCGAAGCTTCGTCTCGGGTCTGCCCCACAGCGCGGCGAAACGCGTGATCGTCGAAGCCGTGATCAAGCTCGGATCGGAGCTGGGCGTTCGTGTCGTCGGCGAAGGCGTGGAGCAGCAGACCGAGCGCGACATGCTGGCGAGGATGGGTTGCACCATCGCCCAAGGATACCTCTTCAGCCAACCGCTTCCCGCCGACGAATTCCGCGCCATGGCCGCATAGTCCGGGGGCCGGGTCTTTGGATCGACGGACCGTTTCACTCGCAAGGCGCGGAAACGGCCGAATGGCCGAACAGGAAGATTGCGGTTCGGCGCCTCGCCTGTTGGCGCCGAAGAACCTGGAGATTGCGCCTGCGGGTGTTGCCCCGATCCGGCCGACCATGCCTCTATTTCAGAAACGGATTGATCGCGGCCAGAGTCTCGTCGAAGCGATCCTCTGCCTCGGCGTTGCGCATGAAGTCGACGCCTTCAACCAGGATCTCGCGCGGCGTGGGCGTCTGCTGGAAAAGCGACCATGACCTGATCGGCGAACGCATCGAGCGGCATGAAACGCGCGTTGGCTTTTTGGCCCGGGGTCAGGTCCGTCTGCACCGCAGGCGGCACCAGTTCGATGACCTCGATCTTGTCCTTCAGGACCGCACGGAGTGAGACCGTGTAGCTGTGGATGGCAGCCTTGATGGCCGAATAGGTCGGGGCGATCACCAGCGGCACGAAGGCCAGACCCGAGCTGACATTGATGATGGCGGCGTCGGGTTGCTGGCCCAGGTGCTCGATCAGCGCGTTGGTCACCCGGATGGGGCCGAGCAGGTTATTGGTGACTGACGCTTCCGCATCGCTCAGATCGCGTTTTTTATCGAGCGCCGTCTCCATGCGCATGATGCCGGCGCTGTTGACCAGCACGTTCACGCCTGGAAAATCCGTGATGAGCTTCGCGGCGAAATCCGCGATGTTGGCGGGATCGTCCTGGTCGAGCGTCAGCGCATGCATGCGCGGCCGATCGCCGATCGCCTTCTCCAACGTGTCCAGCCGTCGGCCGGCGATGATCACGGTGTTGCCAAGGTCGTGAAAGCGGTGGGCAAGCGCCTCGCCGATTCCCGTGCCGCCACCTGTGATGAGGATCGTATTTCCGGTCGTTTTCATGGGATGAGTCCTTTGTAGAGGTGTGGGTGAACGCGTCAGTTCTTCTTCGAAGGCAGACGCGGAAGTCGCGATGAACTCAAATCAGCCGAGATTAAGAGCGGGATAGTCGATGTATCCTTCCGCCCCACCGCCCGAGTAGAAGAGCTGCGGCCGTACCTCGTTGAATGACGCGGAGGTCTTGAGCCGGGTGATGAGGTCCGGATTGGCCAGCGCCATCACGCCCAGCGACTTTATATCGGCCACACCTGCGGCGACGTCGGAGCCGACCTGCTCGCGTTTGCGGCCCGGCCGATTTAAGATGAGCGTTCCTCCGAACGCCTTGCGGATGTCGGACAGGAGCGCATCGTTGCCGGCGCTGAGGATGTGAAGATAGGCGATGCCGACCTTGTCCAGTTCCGCCGCGAGATAGCGATAGAGATCGTCGTTATCCTGCCCCTCGACGATCCCGCCGGTTGGAAATCCCGGCGACAGACGGATCGCGGTCCTTTCCGGACCGATCGCATCGGCAACCGCGCGAACCACTTCGACGGCGAACCGAGCGCGGTTTTCGACCGAGCCGCCATATTTGTCCGTGCGCTGATTGGCGTTCGGAGCGTTGAACTGATGCACCAGATACCCATTCGCGCCGTGGATCTCCACGCCGTCGGCGCCTGCCTCCATGGCCCGCACCGCGGCGCGCGCAAAGTCCGCAACGGTCTGCTTCACTTCAGCGGTCGTCAGCTCGCGTGGCGCGGGAACGGGCTGCATGCCGTGCATCGTGAACATCTGTTCGCCGGGCGCGATGGCTGACGGAGCGACGGGCTGGCGGTGATGGGGCGTGTTCTCCGGATGAGACCTGCGGCCGACATGCATGAGTTGGATGAAGAGGCGCCCGCCCGCCTCGTGGACAGCGTCAGTGACCCTCCTCCATCCGGCCACGTGATCGTCGGTGTAGATCCCCGGCGTAGCGAGATAGCCCTGCCCATCCTCAGACGGCTGGGTGCCTTCGGTGATGAGCAGGCCCATCGCCGCGCGCTGTGCGTAATATTTAGGGGCCAGGTCGCCGGGCGTGCCGTCGGGCTTGGCCCGGCTGCGGGTCATTGGCGCCATCGCCAGGCGATGTGGCAGTTGCATTCTGCCGACGGTGATCGGGGACCAGAGATCGGTCATTTGGATTCTCCTTGGGTGTGTTGCCCTGGAACGGTGGAAGAAAGGGTCAGAGCGTGCGGTCGGCGAGCATCTCGCGGGTGCGCTTCAGTGTGGACAGCAGGGCGCTTTTGTAGCCCTTGTCCTCACTGTCGAACTGCCGCTGCTCTGCCTGCTCCTCGGGGCCGTTCGGCGCTTTGCCGCGCAGGCCGATGTAGCAGTAGAAGCGAAGTTGCAGAGCGCCGGTCTCGTCCTCGAACAACTCGTTGATGATCGCGCCCTCGCGCGGCCCGGTCGCCTGAAGGAAGGTCACCTTGCGCAAGGGTTCGAGCGTGATGATCTCGCGCAGATCGGCGCCGGCGATCGTGGCCTCGCGCACGAAGTGAGTCGCGCTTTCCTCCACGACGTCGCAGCGCGTGCAGAGACCGGGCGGAAGGAACAGGCGCGCATCGCGCGCCTTCAGCTCCAGGCCCTTCCAGGCCTGCTCCCGGGTGAGCTTGGTTTCGCCTGCGGGATTCACGGGCACGGTGGCGGTCGAATAGATCATGATAGGTCTCCTCGAATGAATTGCTGTTTGCCGGGTGCTCAGGCCGCGATCTGCGCGACGTAATCGCGGTAGGAGCGCAGCGGACGGCCGAGCAGCGTGGTCAGCCGCTCGACGTCGCCCGGCTCGGGGAGCATGCCGTCGGTCAGGAAGCGCTCGGCCATCAGGCGCATGTCGAACGCCATCCAGCTCGGCATGAACTGCGCGCAGGTTCTTCTCGAAACCGGCGGTGTCGTCGCCGGGATAGGCGATCGGTGCGGCCGAGAACGTCTGACCAGATCGCGGCGGCATCGGCGCCGGTCAGCGTGTCGGGGCCGACCAGGTTGATGCGGTTGAGCGGCAGCGGCGCGGCCGATTGCTCGCGGCGGATCAGCTCGATGGCGGCGATCTCGCCGACATCGCGCGCGTCGACCATGGCGAGACCCTTGCTGCCGATCGGCATCGGGTAGACGCCATAGCCGGTGACCACGTCCTTGATCGTGATCTCGTTGTCGATGAAGTAGGCCGGGCGCAGGATGGTGGCGTTGAGGCCCATCTGCTCGATCATCCGCTCGACGCCGAACTTGCCCGCGAAGTGCGGCACGTTCACGTAGAGGTCGCTGTGGATCACCGACAGGTAGACGACCCGCTCGATCCCGGCCTCGCGGGCGACGTTGAGCGCGATCAGCGCCTGGGTGAATTCGTCCGCGACGACGGCGTTCAGCAGGAACAGCGTGGACACGCCCGAGAAGGCGCTGCGCAGCGCGTCGACGTCGAGAAGGTCGCCTTGGACGACGTCGACGCTGGCCGGGAAGTTGGCCTTGGATGGATCGCGGACCAGCGCGCGCACATCGGCGCCGCGCTTGACGAGTTGTTCGACGACGTTGCGGCCGACATTGCCGGTGGCGCCGGTCACGAGAATGGTCATGGAGGTCACTCCTGGGTTGAGCCGTTTGGCTGTCCTGAAGTTAGCGATCCACATTCGCGCCGATAGACGCTATATTTGGACGGTCCGTCTCAGCTAGTGGAACACATGGATCTGCTTGCCCTCGCCGACTTCAATCTGGTCGCCCGCCACGGAGGGTTCGGAAAAGCCGCACGAGCCGCAGGGCGGCCCAAGGCGACCCTGTCCCGCCGCGTCGCGGAACTGGAGGCCAGCCTTGACCTGCGCCTGTTCGAGCGTGGGGCGCGCGCACTGAAGCTGACCGAGGAAGGGCGGGCGCTATTCGAGCGGACGGGCCAGTTGCTCACCGAACTCGACGAGACGGCTGCGGCGATCGCCTCGGGCGGGCACAGCCCGCGCGGCAGGTTGCGGATCAGCGCGCCGTTGCTCTTTTCCCAGACCGCGATGGGAAAGCTGGCCGCGGGCTTTGCCCTGAAATATCCGGAAGTCCGGCTCGAGGTCACGACCGAGGACCGGGCCGTCGACATGATCGAGGAAGCCTATGACCTGGTGATCCGGGTCAACCCGGAGCCGGACGAAAACCTCGTCGGACGGATCTTCCTTCATGATCGGCTGGTGGTCGTGGCGAGCCCGGACCTGACGCCGCCGACAGATGGCTCGGCCGTGCCGGCCGTCGTGCGCGGGCCGGCCAGACAAGACCGAAGCTTGGGACGTGACGACACCGACGGGCAAAATCGAAGCTTGTCGTCAATCCGATCCTGAGCCTGTCATCGCTCATCATGGTCCGGGACGCCGTGCGAATGGGGGTCGGCGCCGGGCGTCTTCCGATATCGCTCGTCAGTCACGATCTCGCTGACGGCACGCTGGTGCATTGGGGTGACGTGGAAGGACCGGAGATCGCCCTCTGGACGCTCTACCCGACGCGGCGGCTGCTGAGCGCTCGCGTTTCGGCGTTCCTCGATTTTCTGAGGGAAGCCTTCCCGCAAGGGACGCCGGACGAGCTCGCCGCCTATGTCGGGAGATGAAAGCCCCCTTCGAGGCTTGCAGAGCGGAGCCACTCGCGCCGACGTCGCAACCAGGCGATCTGCGTGAACCGGTTTGACTCTCGCCCCCTCGCATCGTCCAGAGTACAACTCGCTCGCCGATCGTTCCGGCAGCCAAGCGAGGCCGAATGTTGACTGACCGCAACATCACCATCACGGATCGCGCCACCAGGGAGACCGACCGGTCATGAAGGGGATCATCCTGGCTGGCGGGGCCGGCACCCGGCTGCATCCGATGACACTGACGGTCTCGAAGCAGTTGCTGCCCGTCTATGACAAACCGATGGTCTACTATCCCCTGTCGACCCTGATGCTGGCTGGCATTCGCGACATCCTTGTCATCTCGACACCGGATGACCTGCCGCGGTTCCGGGCGTTGCTCGGCTCGGGCGAGGCCTGGGGTGTCAGGTTCAGCTACGTGGCGCAGCGGCGGCCTGAAGGCCTTGCGCAGGCCTATATTCTCGGGGCCGAATTCGTTGCGGGCGGCCCCTCGACCCTGGTGCTCGGCGACAACATCTTCTACGGCCACAGCTTTCCCGAGCTGCTGCGCGAGGCCCGCGATACACTGACGGGCGCGAGCGTGTTCGGGTATCACGTGGCCGATCCGGAGCGCTACGGCGTCGTTGAATTCGACCGCGACGGCCGCGCCATCAGCATCGAGGAAAAGCCAGTTCGGCCACGCTCACGATGGGCGATCACGGGGCTCTACATGTACGACGCCGAGGTGATCGAGATCGCGGCCGGACTGAAGCCGTCGGCGCGGGGCGAGCTCGAGATCACCGACGTGAACCGGGCCTATCTCGAACGGGGCCGGCTCACGGTGACCCGCATGGGACGGGGCTTCGCCTGGCTCGATACCGGCACGCCCGACATGCTGACGGAAGCGTCCAGCTTCGTGCAGGCGCTGGAACACCGCCAAGGGTTCAAGATCGCCTGCCCTGAGGAGATCGCCTTTGAGCGAGGATGGATCGATGCCGCGCAACTCACCGCGCTCGGCAGCCGCGCTCGGCAAGAGCAGCTATGGTCAGTATCTGCTGCGACTCGCAGGGGAACGCTAAAGGCATCTCCAGCGCCGGAAGCCTGCGAAAGGGCGCCGCCGGCGTCATCCCGCGTTGATCGCGCCAAGCTCATCGTGGTCAGGACTCGTCTCAGCCTTGGGCCAAACTGGAGCGCGGGAGGTGGTCCGAACTTGGCTTTTCGCCCAGCCGGCTGTCCTGACCGGGCGCGCTTAACGCCCAAAAAGGATGCTGCGATCGCGTCGATGCTGCCCGACGCGTGCTGCCGGCGGGACGAATGCGATGCGGGACTAGCAACCTGCGTTGCGGCTGCTCGATCGTTCTCGCTCGACGTGCGTTGTAAGGGCGCGGCGAACCGGGCGTTTGCCGTGCCTCGCTCAGGTCGCGGCGGCTCGCACATGGCGGGTGCCGCAACGAAAGGACCGGCAGATGACGGACGAACAAACGGTCGAATATCACGGCGCGACGGGCGGCTGGGGCTCGCTCGAAGGCATCGCCAAGATTTTCGGCAAGGAATGGAACACGCCTGCCGTCATCGAGACCCTGGCTCGCCAGAACAAGCCCAAGGGCTTCATGTGCGTCTCCTGCTCCTGGGCGAAGCCGGCCGACTACCACGCATTTCGAGTTCTGCGAGAACGGCGCCAAGGCGACCTTGTGGGAGCTGACCACCCGCCGCTGCACGCCGGAGTTCTTCGCCAAGCACACCGTCACCGAACTGCGAGGCTGGGCCGATTACGACCTCGAGCAGGAGGGCCGGCTGACCCACCCGATGCGCTACGAGCCGAGCACGGACAAGTACGTGCCCTGCACATGGGACGAGGCCTTCGCGGCGATCGGCGCGCGAACTGAAGGCGCTCGATCCGAAGTCGGTGATCTTCTACTCGTCGGGCCGAGCAAGCCTCGAGACCTCGTACCTCTACGGCCTGTTCGCGCGGCTCTACGGCAACAACAACCTGCCCGACTCCTCGAACATGTGCCACGAGACCACCTCGGTGGCGCTCAAGAAGACCATCGGCGTCGGCGTCGGCACGGTGGTCTACGACGACCTCGCCAAGTCGGACGCGATGTTCTTCTTCGGCCAGAACCCGGGATCGAACAGCCCGCGCTTCCTGCATCCGCTGCAGGATGCGGCCAAGCGCGGCGTCGAGATCGTCACCTTCAATCCCGGTGCGCGAGAAGGGGCTGATCGAGTTCATCAATCCGCAGAGCCCGACCGAGATGCTGACCGGCAAGGCGACGCAGATCAGCACGCAGTATCACCAGGTGAAAGCCGGCGGCGACATCGCCGCGATCCTCGGCCTCTGCAAGCACGTCTTCGCGGCCGACGATGCCGCCAAGGCCGACGGCAAGCGCGTCCTCGACGTCGAGTTCATCGAGCGGCACACGCAGCGGCTTCGACGACGTTCGAGGCGATGGTCCGGGCCCTCGACTGGAGCGAGATCGAGCAGGAATCCGGGCTGACCCGCGAAGCGATCGAGGCCGCCGCCCAGGTCTATGTCGAGGCCGAGCGGGTCACGGCTTTCTACGGCATGGGCCTGACCCAGCAGGTGCACGGCTTCGAGAACGTCGCCATGCTGGTCAACCTCATGCTGCTCAAGGGCAACATCGGGCGGGACGGCACGGGCGATCTCGCCGGTGCGCGGCCATTCCAACGTCCAGGGACAGCGCACGGTCGGCATCGCCGAGAAGCCCGAAGAGGTGCCGCTCGACAAATTCGCCGAGCAGTTCGGCTTCGAGCCGCCGCGCGAGAAGGGCATGAACACGGTCGAGACCTGCGAGGGCATCCTGGCCGGCAAGGTCAAGGCCTTCATCGGCCTCGGCGGCAACTTCGTCCGCGCCATTCCCGAACGCGAGAAGATGGAGGAGGCGTGGACCAGCATGCGCCTGACCGTGCAGGTCGCCACCAAGCTCAACCGCAGCCATCTCGTGAATGGCGAGGTCGCCTATCTGCTGCCCTGCCTCGGCCGAACCGAGGAGGACGTGCAGGCCACCGGTCCGCAGGCGGTCAGCATGGAGGACACGTTCAGCCACATCGTCGGCTCGATCGGCCGCCGCAAGCCGGCAAGCGAGCACCTGCGGTCCGAGGTGGCGATCGTGGCGGGCCTCGCCAAGGCGACACTGCCGCCGAACCCCAAGGTGAAATGGGACGAATGGGTCGGCAATTACGCCCTGATCCGCGAGCAGATCGAGGAGACCTATCCGGAGTTGTTCCACGGCTACAACGAGCGCATGTGGCAGCCGGGCGGCTTCTACAAGGGCAACAAGGCGCGCGAGCGGATCTGGGAGACGAAGAGCGGCAAGGCCGAGTTCACCACGCCCAAGATGCTCAGCGCCGACGGCTTCGAGGATGCGCCCGGCCGCTACCGGCTGATCACCATGCGCAGCAACGACCAGTTCAACACGACGATCTACGGCTTCAGCGACCGGCTGCGCGGCATCGAGGGCACGCGGCAGGTGCTGCTGATCAATCCCGACGAGATCGAGCGCGCCGGCCTTCAGGAGGGCCAGATGGTGTCGCTCGTCAGCGACGCGGAGGATGGCGTGCACCGCGAGGTCGGGCCGCTGAAGGTGACGCCGTTCAAGCTTCCGGACGGCTGCATCGGCTCCTATTATCCCGAGATGAACCCGCTGATCCCGCTGGCGCACCACGACCAGGAGTCGAAGACGCCGGCCTCCAAGGCCGTGCCGGTGCGGATCAAGGCGTGACGACCTGAAGCGATGCGTGACAGCGGACGCGATCCTGTCTCATTGCGTCTGCTCGTGGGCCTCGTCGTCTGCGCCGGGCGGTGCGACCGCGGCCTGGTTCCTCTCCGCGCCTCGACCTCGCGTTCTCCGAGGCGGAGGCGCAATGCTCGAGAGCGCCTGGCGATCCGGCCCGCGGGCGCCTGGTTTTCGCGGCGGCCGATTGCGGCTCTTGCCATGCCTCGCCGGGCCAGACGGACCGGCTGCGCCTGGGCGGCGGCTTGGCGCTGGCGTCGCCGTTCGGCACTTTTCGCGTGCCGAACATCTCGCCCGACCCGGATGTCGGCATCGGGCGCTGGCGCACGATCGACCTCGCCAACGCCTTGATGAGCGGCGTCGCGCCCTCCGGCCAGCATCTCTACCCGGCGCTGCCCTACACCAGCTACGCCCACATGACGCGTCGACGACGTCCGCGATCTCATGGCGTTCCTGCGCACGCTGCCGCCGGTCGCCGGTCGACCGCCGGACCACGAACTGTCGCTTCCCGTTCACGCATCCGGCGGGGCATCGGACTTTGGAAGCTGCTGTTCTTCGACCAGCAAGCCGATCGAGCCAGACCCCGCGCACGACGCCAGCCTGGAACCGCGGGCGCTATCTCGTCGAGGCGTTGGGCCACTGCGCCGAATGTCATTCGTCGCGCAACATGCTCGGCGCGATCGGGCCTCGAGCGCGCTTTGCCGGCGGGCCGGATCAGGAGGGCGTCGGCTTCATCCCGAACCTCACGCCCGATCACCTCGGGCACTGGTCGGCCGAGGACATCGTCGCCATGCTGAAGACCGGCTACACGCCCGATCTGCGCTTCGTCGGCTCGTCGATGGCCGATGTGGTGACCAACACGGCGACGCTGCCCGAGAGCGATCGCGCAGGCGATCGCGGCCTACATCAAGTCGCTTCCCGCCACGGCCCGACGCCGCCGCCGTCATGAGCCACTCAGTCGCTCAGTGCGCGTAGAGGTAGGCCGCGACGTCCCGCGCTTCGGCTTCGGTGATCCCCGTGGCCGGCATGGCCGAGCGCGGCGAGAAGCGCTGCGGGTCGACGATCCACTGAACGAGGTTGTCCGGCGTGTTGCGCAGGACGCCGCCGACGTAGACGCGCTCGCGCAAGGCCGGAAGGTCCGGGCCGACCTTGCCGTCGGCGCCGGGCAGCGCCCGGGATCGTGTGGCAGCCGCCGCAGCCATAGCGCGTGATCAGGCGGGTGCGCGCTCGCGGGTCGCCGTGGGTCAGGGCCAGCGCGATGGCGGTCTGCTGCGCGTTCTGGTCGACGGCATACCAGGTGAGGCCGAGCGGCAAGGACGGCAGCGGACAAGGCGCCGACCGCGACCACGGTCCCTGCGCCGCGCGGTGCGTCGGGCCGGTTGATCAGCGGTTCGTCTAGCCGCCGTTGCGACCCGGCGTCGGCGGGCTGCGGCCGAACACGGCGTCCGAAGCCGCAGCATCGCGGTCAACGCGGCGCCGAGCGAGGCCGAGCCAGATGAGCTTAGGCCCGAAGCGCATGATCGGCCCTCCAGCCCCGCGCGCCCGAGCGGCTGATCCACAAGCGCCATGAAGGCGAGAGCCGCGCCGGCATAGATCGTGCCGGCCGGTACCCACATCACGAGCCCGGCCAGCTGCTGGTCTTCGAGCGGCGTCAGGCCCCAGGCCGGCGCGCCGGCGGTCTGGGCCGCGGTAGAGGACGTGGGGCGCAAGGGCCAGCAGCGCCCCGAGCAGGCCCGTGTGGGTCATGGTCGCAAACACGTGGCCCGCAGGCCGCGCCCGTAGTCGCTGCGCCGGATCACGGCCCACCAGAACAGGATCGCGGTCGCCAGGAAGCTGACGTGCTGCAGCCGGTGCAGCGCCACGTTCAGCACGGCGTCGTCGAACAGCGACGGCGCGTGCCATAGCCAGATGGCCGCGCCATGCAGGAGGGTCGCGGTGGTGGGCCGGGTGAGCGCGCGCCAGGGGCCGTGAACGGCGCTGCTCCGCACGGCGGCCGCCGATCGCGTGCCGCAGCTCGCGCGGGAAGGCCCACAGCAAGCCGGCGCCCGGCCGGGCCAGAACGAGCAGCGGCGCCGCGACCGCCATGACGAGTTCGTGTTCGATCATATGCGCCGTGAACAGCTGCGTGCCCAGCGTGGTGAAGCGGCGAGACGAGCGCGGCGAAGAGCGCAGCCACCCAGGCGCAAAGGCCGCAGCCTGCCAGCGCAGCACGCCGTGGCCCACCCCGGCGCGCGACCAGAGGCGGGCGACGCCGAGCGCATAAAGCAGGCCCGAGCCGAACAGCGGGACCGGTGATCCAGAGGTCGAAGGTCCAGTCGCTGGCCGTGCGGCCCGCCGCCGTGCAGATCGGCGCGATGAGCGACGGACCCCGTCCTGCGCCACGAGCAGTGCTGCGCCGCCGAGACAGCAGCAGCCAGCGAATGCGAGCGAGGCCGATCAGCGTTCGCATCCGGTCAGCACCAGAGAGGAGGCGCCCTGCAGCAGGAGCGCAAACGCGAACAGCGCGCCATTGAGGCCGCTGAGCAGGCCGACGAAGCCGAAGCTGGCCGGAAAGGCCGTGACGCCGAGCGATCGCGTCGCTCGGCGTTTCGGCGGACGGTCCGCCACGACAGAAACGCCGTGCGCCAGCGAGAGGGCGGCGGCCGCGAACGAGGTCGCGGCCGCGATATTTGAACGTGCCGCATTCGGCGTAGGGCAGGATCTGCCCAGCCTCGGTGTTCGCGGCCCACAGCAGCGGCGGCACGACGAGGCCGGCGCTCGGCAGCAGATTGGACGCGGATGAAGCTGGCCGTCTTCATAGCCGCGGGATCCAGTAGATGCAGCCGTAGATCGGAAGCCAGGTCAGGACCACGAAGTTCCAGTACAGGGCATTGTCCTGCACGTCGCCGAACCGGCGCTTGTTGGGTCCGTGCTTCGTGAACATGATGACGGCAAGGACGATGGTGTCGCCGAGATCGGTGACGAGATGGGTCAAGTGCAGGCCGAGCAGCGTCCAGACGATCGAGCCATAGGCGTTGCTGTCCCAGCGCACGTGCATGGCCGGGAATTCGTAGAAGCGGAGGATCAGCGGCGCGATGCCGAACACGGTCATCACCAGCATGCCGATCTGCACCTTGCGCAGCTCCTGGCGCCCGGCCCAGCGCGAGACGAGGATGTTCGGCACGACGCTGAGCAGCAAGAATGACCGTGAGCGACGGTTCCCGGCCCGAGATCCGGCGCCGGCGCGCCGATCGGCCATTCCGGCGCGAGGCTTTCGAGATAGAGATAGACGCCGATCACGAGCGCGAAGCCGCTGCCCTCGATCAGCATGAAACCGAGCGTGCCCCACCAGGTGACGCTCGCGCTGCCCATGCCGTGCAGCGGCAGGTCGCGCAGGTCGAGGACGGCGCGCTGCTTCATGCCTCGTCCTCCGGCGTGCCCTTGGGCCAGAACCAGCCGATCAGCGCGATGGCGATCGGGACCGAGCCCCAGACCACGGCCCAGGGCGAGAAGATGGAGGCGACCAGCATGACGCTGGTCGCGATCGCGGCCAGCAAGGGCCAGATCGAGTTGCGCGGCGAGGATTCCCGCGCCTCCGGGCCGGGCGTCGCCGACCGATGTGATCACGATCTCGCGCCGGTCGAGCCGCAGGCCGGTGGCGACCGGCAGCGCATCGCGCTCGTCCCAGAGCGGGTTGGCGCTCGTCACCACGGGGATCTGGGCGAAGTTGTAGGCGGGCGGCGGCGAGGTGGTGGCCCATTCGAGCGTCGGCGCATCCCACGGATTGTCGCCGGCCGGCTCGCCCGCTGCGGGCGCTGCGGATCGCGTTCCAGAAGAACAGCAGGAAGCCGAGCGCCAGGACGCAGGAACTCAGGCTGACGAAGAGGTTCGTCGGCCCCCAGCCCATCTCGGGCTGGTAGGTGTAGACGCGCCGCGGCATGCCTTCGAGCCCGAGGAGATGCATCGGGAAGAAGGTCAGGTTGAAGCCGACGAAGAGCAGGCCGACCACCCAGCGGCCGAGCCGCTCGCTCATCATGCGGCCCGTCATCTTGGGAAACCAGTAGTTGATCGCGCCCAGCAGCGGGAACACGGCGCCGCCGACCAGCACGTAGTGGAAATGGGCGACGACGAAATAGGTGTCGTGCACCTGCGTGTCGAACGGCACGGAGGCGACCATCACGCCCGTCAGGCCGCCGATCACGAAGGTGACGATGAAGGCGTAGACGAAGAGCAGCGGCATCTTCAGCACCGGCCGCCCCATCAGCAGGGTGGCGAGCCAGCAGAAGATCTGGATGCCGCTCGGCACCGCGATGGCCATGCTGGAGGCGGTGAAGAAGCTCTCGCCGAGCCGCGGCAGGCCGGTGACGAACATGTGATGCACCCAGAGGCCGAAGGCCAGGATGCCGGTCGAGACCACCGCGAGCACCAGGGCGAGGTAGCCGAACACCGGCCGCCGCGCGAAGGTCGCCACGATGGTCGAGACCATGCCGACCGCCGGGCACGAAGATGATGTAGACCTCCGGGTGGCCGAAGAACCAGAACAGGTGCTGCCAGAGCAGCACGTCGCCGCCCTCGGCCGGGTTGAAGAAATGCGTGCCGACCAGCCGGTCGAGGATCAGCGACGTGCTGGCCACCATGATGGCCGGCAGCGCCCCGATGACCAGGAAGGCCGTGACCAGCATGCTCCAGACGAAGAGCGGAATGCGGTTGAGCGACATGCCCGGGCGCGCGCTGCTTGAACACCGTCACCACGATCTCGACCGCGACCGCCAGCGCCGACACCTCGGTGAAGGTGATCATCTGCGCCCACATGTCGGCGCGCTTGCCGGCCCCGTATTGCGGGCCGGAGAGCGGCACATAGGCGAACCAGCCGACATCCGGCCCCATCTGCGAGGAACAGCGCGGTCCACAGCAGGATGCCGCCGCCGAGATAGATCCAGTACGAGAAGGCATTGAGCCGAGGGAAGGCGATGTTGCGCGTGCCGACCATCAGCGGCACGAGGTAGACGCCCATCGCCTCCATGACCGGCACGGCGAACAGGAACATCATGTTCGAGCCGTGGACGGTGAAGACCTGGTTGTAGAGATCGGCCGAGAGCACGCGCGCTTCCGGCCGGGCGAGTTGCAGGCGCATCAGCATGGCGAGCACGCCGCCGAGCGCCAGGAACACGAAGGCGGTGATGATGTAGCGCCGGCCGATGATCTTGTGGTCGACCGTGGTCAGCGCGCCCCAGAAGCCGCGCGGCGTGCGCCAGGTCTGGGCCAGCAGCCGCTCGCCTTGCTCCGGCGCGACCTGGATGTCGCGGGTGTCGGGCGCGACCTCGAGCGCGCTCATTGCAGGCTCGCCAGATAGGCCGAGACGGCCCGCAGCTCGTCGCCGCTGAGCGGCACCATGGGCATGTTGTTCCCTGGCTTGATGGTCTGCGGGTCGGCGATCCAGGCCGCGAGCGAGCCGCGCGTGGTGGGCAGTTCGCCGGCCGCGATGGTCTGGCGGCTCGCCACATGGGTGAGGTCGGGGCCGAGCGTGCCGGCGGCCGGCGTGCCCTGGATCGTGTGGCAGGCCGCGCAGGGCTTTTGCAGGAACACGCGCCGCCCCTCGGCGGCCTCGTCGTTCGCCGGCTCCGCCGCCGGCTTGCGCTGGGCTTCCTGCCAGGCCGCGAAAGCGTCCGGCGGGTCGGCGATCACCAGGAACGCCATATGGGCGTGCTGCAGCCCGCAAAATTCGGCGCATTGCCCGCGATAGATGCCGGGCCGCTCGGCCGTGATCGTGATCTCGTTGTTGCGACCCGGGATGAGGTCCTTCTTGCCCGCAAGGCTCGGCACCCAGAAGGAATGGATCACGTCCGGCGCTTCGAGCAGGATGCGCACGGGCCGGCCGACCGGGACGTGCAGTTCGTTGGCGGTGGTGATGACCTCGTCGGGCCGGCCGTCGAGATAGGTGAACTCCCACCACCATTGATAGCCGCGCAGGCGCACCGTGCAGGGCGTCGGGATTGTCGGCCGTCAGCCCGCGCGTCGTCACGAAGCTGAGCAGCGTCAGGCCGGTGATGATCGATCACGGTCGCGCCGACGGCGGCCGAGACGACGATGGTGGACCGCTTCTGCGAGGCGGCGTCCGGCTCGGAGCGGCGCGACGAGGGTCGTGCGGCTGCGGAACAGGCGTCAGCGAGCAGCACCAGCGACGACCAGCACCCAGACGATGCCGCAGACGATGGTGAAGTCGCGCATCAGGCCGGCGAGCGCGATCCGCGTCGCTGCCATGCGGATCGAGCGCCGATTGCCAGCCGCGCGTGCTCGCAGCCCGCGCAGGCCAGCGCCGAAGACCAGAAGGACGCGAGGAGGCGGAGCGGCTCGTCATCTCAGCGGCTCGGCGGCGGAACATCGGCGCCGGCCGGGCCGCGGTTCTCGGCCGGGCGCGACTGCATCTCGTCGTTGCGGCTCGGGGCGGCGGTCTTCGCCGGCATACATGCCGATCGTCTGCACATAGGCGGCGAGCTGCCAGATCTGCTCGGTCGTCAGCTTGTCGCGATAGGACGGCATGCCGTGCGGGCGGCCGTCGCGGATGGAGACGAAGATCGAGACCGGGTCGGGTCCATAGCGCCACCAGCCGTCGAGGAAGGCCGGGCCGGCGCCGCCGCCGCCGTTGGCATGGCATCCCGTGCAGTTGAACCACTCGTAGAGCCGCTTGCCCTGGCTGAGCTGGTAGGCGTTGGCCTCGTAGGTGCGGTTCATCGCGACATAGACATCGGGCGGCGCCCCGCTGATCCCGTTCGGCATGGGCGCGACCGCGTCGAGGGCGTCGAGCGCGGGCGGATCGAGCCGCAGGTCGCGCTTCTCGCGCTCGCAGCCAGCCAGGAGGGGCAGCAACAGCAAGGCGCCACCGCAACGCGGCTCTCATGGCAGGCCGAACACGTAGAGCGTGCCGCTCGGATCGGCCGGCTCGGGCAGGTCGGCGAGCGCATTGGCCATGCCGTGCGCCGCCGTGGCGTCGCGCTTGTCGATGCCGTTGCGAGCCACGATGCCGAACGGACCGCCGAGCCCCGCCAGCACCGCCACATAAGAGCGGCCCGTCCGGCGCCTGGAAGGCGATCGGCTGCCCGATGATGCCGGACGACGCCTGGAACCGCCACAGCTCGCGGCCGCTCTGGGCGTCGAGCGCCTTGAACGCGCCGTCGAGCGTTCCGTAGAAGACGAGGCCGTCGGTGGCCAGCACGCCGCCCGCGACCGGAAACGTCTCCGCCACGCTCCAGGCCGGCTTCTCGCCCGCGATGATCCCAGGCCACGAGCGGCGCCGCGCATGCCGTCGGACGGCGCTTCGCTCGGACGTTCGCGCCAACAAAGGCCGTGCCCGGGATGATAGCTGACGTTGCGCGCCTCGAGGTCCATGCAGAGCCGGCTGACCGGGAATGAAGACGAGGTTGGCGTCTCGCGACAGCGCGGCGCCGCCCGATCGTCGCGCCCGGGCCAGCCCGGGCAGACGTCGCGCGTCATGGTGGCGAACGCGCCTTGCGGCTGTCGACCGGGATCGCGGCGCCCGACGCCAGGTCGACGCCGCTCGTCTCGTTCACGGTCGTGAAGGCTCGCGCCGACAGGATCTCGCCCGTCGTCCGGTCGAGCACGTAGAGATAGCCGTTCCGGTCGGGGTGGATCAGCAGCTTGCGGCGCCGCCCCGTGCCAGTCCCGGTCGGCCAGAAGCAGCGCGCCCGTGCTGCCCAGGGCGAAATCGTCGTGGCGCGCGAGCTGATCGACCCAGCGCACGGCGCCGGTCTTCGCGTCGCGCGCGAACAGCGACGAGGTCCAGCTGTTGTCGCCGAGGCGCTGGTCCGGGTTCCAGGGCGCCGCATGGCCGGTGCCGTGGTAGACGGTCGCGCCGTCGGGATCGGCGACGATCGGCCCGGACACCTCGCCGCCGCCATGCTGCCAGCCGGCGTTGGACCAGCTGTGCAGCGCCGGCGTCCGGCTCGGCCCTGGTCGGCCTCGTTCCGGCGTCGATGCCGACGTCCGCATCCGAGCCGGTGCTGAACCGGCGCCAAAGCTCCCGGCCCGTCCGCGGCATCGAGCGCCGCGATCCAGCCGCGCGCGCCGTAGTCGTCGCCGCTGTTGCCGACCAGGACGTGCGCCGTCGACCGCTGCGGGCGCGCCGGTCAGCGTCTCGCCTTTGCCGAGATCGGCCGGGCTCGACATCCCAATCGCACGCCGCCGCTGCCCCGATCGAGCGCGATCACGTGGCCGTCGAGCGTGGTGATGAGCACGTCGGCCACCGACGACGGTCGGGCCCGCATTGATCGTGTCGCAGCAGGCCAGCCCTTCCGCCCGGCCGTCCTGCTTGGGCTGGAACTGCCATTTCAGCGGAAAGCCCGGCCGTGCGAGGTCGAAGGCGAAAAGCGTGTGCGGAAACGGCGTGAGAACGAACAGGTTGCTCCCGCTGACTGCCGGTGCTCCCGCGTGGCCGTGCGGACTGCCGGTTCGGAACGCGAGAACGGGCCGCAGTTGGGAGACCGTCGCGACCGAGATTGCGGGCGGGTTTGTCTCTGCGAGAGCCGCAGGGAGGCAGGCTTTGCCAAATAGGGCCAAAACCGCGAAAACCAGGATCGTGCGCGAGGGGAACAATGAGACGCACGGGGACTTCAACAGCGCACACCTTCTCGGCCGACCGGTGTGATGCTGAAACACGTAACCTGGCGCACCACAATTTCGTTTGTTTGCTCCGGGCGGGAGTTCGGCCGAGCAGCACGCGCTTTGGCAGGAGAGTTGCTGGAACCGGATTCGCCCCGACGGGCGGCCTTTCACCATTCTTGGCTCATATGCGGACAAGGTCGAGATACAGACGCTCTCCACCGTCGCAATTGAACTGATCCTTTAAGCTTCAGGTTCCCTTGATTCGCGATCGTGGCGCTTTTTAACCTCGCACTTTGAAAGTGTGCTGATCCTGCGAGCAAGTGGGAGAAGGCCATGCAGTCGCGACTTGCGAACGATCGTGTCAAAGGAGAGTTCTACGACATCCTTTGCTTTCTCCTTCTGGGGGCGTGCATCTGGTGTGTCGGAACTCGGCTGTACCTGTTCGAGGTCTTCCGGGGCATCGCAGACCGGCACGGGCTGTCCGATTTCATCATGCTCGGGTTCTGCATGAGCTTCGCGCTTTGCGCGGCCTTCCACTCCCAGGCGACGAAACTGCATGCGGCCATTCGAGCGCGTGACCTGTCAAAGCTCGAGGCGGCTGCGGTCGCCCGCCATGACGAAATGACGGGGCTGGCCAACCGTCGTCACTTCAGCGAACTCCTGCAAGCCCGCTTATTGCGTAGCCAACGCTCCGATGTTCAGGTTGCCGTCCTCCTGATGGACCTCGACCGGTTCAAGCTGGTGAACGACGTCTATGGTCATGCCGCGGGCGACGCGGTTCTCTGTGCGATCGCGGATCGCATTCGCGCTGCACTTCCGCCGGGGAGCGTCGCGGCCAGACTTGGTGGCGACGAGTTCGGGATCATGACCGATGTCGAGGGCGAAGTGGAGTTCCTGGGTCGTCTCTGTCGGACAATCATTGCGGAAGTGTCCCGTCCCGTCCCGTGGCACAACAGCGAGTGCGTCGTTGGAGCCACCGTCGGGATTGCGCTTTCGGGAGAAGAGATGCGGGATGCCGGGGCTCTGCTCCACGCGGCCGACATCGCAATGTACCAGGGCAAGAAGGACGGCCGCAGCAACTTCCGGTTTTTCCGAAAGGACATGGATGAGAGCCTGAAGGCACGCGGAGAACTGGAGCAGGAATTGCGGAAGGCGATCGAGGCCGGCCAGATCGTCCCATTCTACCAGCCGCTCGTGTCCCTTTCCGACAAGCAGTTGATCGGCTTCGAGGTTCTTGCGCGATGGAACCATCCCGAGCGCGGTCTGGTCACGCCCGATAAGTTCATCCAAGTGGCCGAAGAGACCGGCATGATCGCCGATCTGTGTTGGTCGATCATGCGTCAAGCCTGCATCAGGGCTCGCTCCTGGCCGCCTGAACTTCAGCTTGCAGTCAACATCTCTCCGCAGCAGTTACAGGATCGACAGCTTCCCGAAAAGATTATGGGGATTTTGAACGAGACAGGCTTCGCGCCTGGTCGGTTGGAAATCGAGATCACGGAGACGGCGCTGATCGCAGACATCGAGGCGGCTCGCAAGGCGCTCATGTCCCTCCGCGCCCTCGGGATTCGCATCGCTCTCGACGACTTTGGGACGGGCTATTCGAGCCTGTACCACCTGAAGGAGCTGAAGTTCGACAAGCTCAAGATCGACCGGAGCTACATTGCCACCATCTCGCAGGACCAGGAGCGGTCCCGTTTGGTCGACGCAATCATCTCGCTCGGATCCAGCCTGGGCATGTCGACCACCGCAGAGGGGATCGAGAGCCTCACCAATTCGGATTGGCTCGCGGAGCAAGGCTGCACCTATGGGCAGGGCTTCTACTTCGGCAAACCCATGCCGTCCGAGGCTGTCGATTCGTTCTTGGTGCGGGCCCCGGAGCAGATGATTTCCGCTCCGACGTCAGCCGCAGCCTGAGTTCCGTCCTGAAGCTTGGCTCCATCCCCGACACTGCGGCGATCGGATCATGCGCCAAGTGATTGACCTCGCGAGGCCTGTCAGTCGTCGCCATTAGCCCGCATCCGAGATGGGCGGCCCCGCCGACGCGACCAGCGTGGTCCGATCCCCTCCTACGCCCAGGCTCCGGCAGCGAGGCCGCTGAATGGGTCGAGAGCCTCACCTTCCGCCAGCGTGCCGAGTTCGCGTAGCCCGGATCTTCTCGAATCCTGCCAACTGCGG
>CAWGMF010000022.1:0-40795 GCA_963823605.1 uncultured Alphaproteobacteria bacterium
AGCGGATCGAAGATCACAGGGCCGATGAGGTGCCCGACCCTGGTCGCGCTGAGCCTGATGGCGTGCACCCACGCGGCCTGCGCCGGCCCGCTGTCGCTGCAGGACTTCTTTCGCGGGCGGCTTTCCGCCAAAGGATCGGTCGAGAACTTCAAGGACGGCACGCGCCGCGATTTCACCATGGCGATGAGTGCGAGCTGGACCGGCTCGAAAGGCACGCTCATCGAGGACGTCGTGTATGCAGACGGCCAACGTGAGCACAAAGTCTGGAGCTTCGACAAGGTTTCGGACGGCCATTTCACGGGCACTCGCGAGGACCTGACCAGGGACGCCACCGTGGTCGAAGATGCCGAAGGCATCGGCATGAGCTACAAGGCGAACACCCGTCTTCCCTCGGGTACGACTCTCAACCTGGCGTTCGACGACAGGCTAACGGCCGTTTCACCCGACGTGGTGACGGTGAGGAGCGACGTTTCGTACCTGTTTATTCCGGCAGCCCGTGTGACGATGACCATCACTCGCCTTGCGGCCCGATAGGGCAAAGGTGTCGTGCGCCGTTTCGCGGTCTGTTCACCGAATTGGCTTAATTCAGGGCGATGTCAGTCTTTGGCATGGAGACAGCCTTGTTGATTCGGCAGCAAAAAGCCTGGGAGCTCCACGAAGGTGAAGTGACGCCGGAGCAGATCTTCGTGAGCCGCCGCACGTTGCTGCGCAGCGGGGCCGCGGTGGCGGGGATCTGGTCCACGCTGGGCCTGGCCCGCGCTGATGCCCCTGCCGGTCCTTATCCGGCCAAGCGCAACGAGGTCTATACGATCGAGCGCCCGCTGACACCGGAGGCGGCCAACACCGATTACAACAATTACTACGAGTTCGGCACGTCGAAGCATGTCGCGGATGCCGCCAAGTCTTTAAAACCAAGTCCCTGGACGTTAAGATCGACGGGCTTGTCGAAAAGCCGCGGGATCGATTCGACGATCTCGCCAAGGCGATTCCGCTTGAGGAGCGCCTGTACCGGCACCGCTGCGTCGAGGCGTGGTCGATGACGGTGCCCTGGACAGGATTCCCGCTCAAGGCCTTCGTCGATTACGCCAAGCCGCTCGCCTCGGCCAAATACGTCCAGTTCGAAACATTTCTGGACCCCAAGATGGCACCGGGGCAGAAGAGCTTTCTCTATCCCTGGCCCTATGTCGAGGGCTTGACCATGGCTGAGGCGACCCACGACCTCGCCTTCATGGTGACGGGTGCCTATGGCAAGCCGCTGCCCAACGTCATGGGCGCGCCGCTGCGCCTGGCTCTTCCGTGGAAGTACGGATTCAAGTCAATCAAGTCGATCACCAAGGTGTCGTTCGTGGCCGACCGGCCGAAGACGTTCTGGGCGACTCGGGCCTGACGAGTATGGGTTCTGGGCCAACGTGAACCCCGAAGTGCCGCACCCCCGCTGGAGCCAGGCATCCGAAGCCATCCTGGGCACCAACGAGCGGCGCCCGACGCTGTTGTTCAACGGATATGCTGAGCAGGTTGCCGGGCTCTATTCGGGGCTGAAGGACGAGACCCTGTATATGTAGGCGCGCCGCCTGCTCAGAACCGCCAGCGCTGCGCGTTGCTGACCAGGAAGTCGCGGAAGACCTGCACCCGCGCGACGCTCTTCAGCTCTTCCGGGTAGACCAGATAGCAGTCGAGTTCCGGCATTTCGGTCTGCGGCAGGAGCTGCACGAGCCCGCTGTTCGGCTGGACCATGTAGTCGGGCAGGACCGCCAGTCCCGCGCCGCTTTCAGCGCAATCCGCATGGCGGTCATGTTATTCACAGTCAGGGCGGACGGGCGTGGCGACTTCGTATCGCGCCCGGCGTTCTGCAGCGTGTTCAGCAGGACGTGAGGTAATTCGCCGGGCCGCCCTCGTAGCCGACCAGGCGGTGGTTATCGAGGTCCTCCAGCGACTTCGGCTGCCCATAGCGCTTGAGGTAATCGGTCGAGGCGTAGGCATGATAGTGCACCGTGAAGAGCCGCCGCCGGATCAGATCGGGCTGCTGCGGTTCGCGCAGGCGCAGGGCGAGATCGGCCTCGCGCATGCCGAGATCGAGCTCCTCGTCGGTCAGGATCAGGCGAAGCTTGATGTCGGGATAAAGCGACATGAACTCGCCGAGGCGCGGCGAAAGCCAGCTCGTGCCGATGCCGAAGGTCGTGGTGATGCGCAACTCGCCGTGCGGCTTTTCCCGGCTGTCGGTGAGGTGCGTCCGCACCGCATCGAGCTTCAGCATGACGTCCTGCACGGTCCGGAACAGGAGATCGCCCTGTTCGGTCAGGATCAGGCCGCGGGCGTGGCGATGGAACAGGGGAACTTCGAGTCCTGCTCGAGGGCACTGATCTGCCGGCTGACAGCCGACTGGCTGAGATTCAGAACCTGCCCGGCATGCGTGAAGGAGCCCGCGTCCGCCGCCGCTTGAAACACGCGAAATTTGTCCCAATCCAAGATGTCGCCTCCCAAGCCGCGGGGCGGGTTAGATCCCACTCTCAATGTCGTGAACGTAACGTGGGTCGGCGATCTATGCCACAAGCCAGGCGCTGGCCGTGGCTTTTTGTCAAGAAATGCAAAGAAGTTGCTGCTGCTACGACGAGCGACGTTTCCAGGCTGGAGCCCGAGGTGTCTGCGTCCGCAAACTGGCAACCTATGCTCACAGCATGGTCGTGCCCGCCATTTTCCGGAAACTCGACCCATTCATGGTGCCGACCGAAGATCCGGCCGCCTAATCCCGCCTAATCGTAGGCGCCGATCATCTGCTCGGTGCGCACCTCGGCCGTCCGTTCGGCCGCGAACACATGTTCGGCGAGGAATTTCTCCGCCTCCAGCGCGGCCATGCAGCCCATGCCGGCGGCTGTGACGGCCTGCCGATAGATCTTGTCCTTCACGTCGCCGGCCGCGAAGACGCCCGGAACGGCGGTCGCGGTCGAGTTCGGCGGCGGTGATGATGTAGCCGTCGAGTCGGTCGGCACATGGCCTTGGAAAACCGCCGTCGCCGGCGACATGGCCGATGGCGACGAAAACGCCGTCCGTCGGAGCCGCGAAACCGCGTCGGTCCTGGTGTCGCGGAGCTGCACGCCGGTGACCTTGCGCGGCGTACCCTCGCCGAGGATCTCGTCGACCACGGTGTTCCAGATCACCGACGACCTTCGGGTTGGCGAACAGCCGGTCCTGCATGATCTTCTCGGCCCGGAAGTTGTCGCGCCGGTGCACCACCGTGACCTTGCTGGCATGCCGGGTGAGATAAAGGGCGTCCTCGACCGCGGTGTTGCCGCCGCCGACCACGACCACCTCCTTGTCCCGGAAAAAGGCGCCGTCGCAGACCGCGCAGCCGCTGACCCGGCGCCGAGCAAGGCCTGCTCGGAGGGCAGCCCCAGCCAGTTGGCCTGTGCGCCGGTGGCGATGATGACGGTCTCGGCGATGTAGGTGTCGCCGCCGTCGGACTTGCAGACGAACGGGCGCTTGGAAAAATCGACCTCGGTGATGATGTCGAACACGAGCGCGCGCCGGCGTGTTCGGCCTGGGCCTGCATGCTGTCCATCAGAGCGGGTCCGAGGATGGAGGTCTCGCCCGGCCAGTTCTCGACGTCGCTGGTGATGGTCAGCTGCCCGCCCGGCTGCAGGCCCTGCATCACGATCGGTTCGAGGTTGGCGCGCGCCGCATAGACGGCCGCCGTGTAGCCGGCCGGTCCGGCGCCGATGATGAGCGCCTTGGTGTGATGGGTGCGAGGCATGAAGAATCCGTCGGTCGGCGCCGTCGCCGGAGGAACTCGTGCGAGTTGAGAACTGCGGCTATTGATAGGTATCGCGACCGAGGGCCGCAAGGGAGCGGGCCCCGACCCAGTCTGGGGCCATTCCAATGTTCGGCCCTTCGCTTGCCCGGTGAGGGCCCGGGGATTAGGTTGCCGGCGCTTCCCGGGGCGTTTCCGGCCCGCATACATCCCGCGCCGCGAAAGGCCGCTTATGTCCACTGCTCATGCATTTCGCACGCCCGACACCTCCCAGATCAGCGTCGCCGACATCGTCGCGTCGGTGAAGGCGAGCGTCGCGGCGCGCCGGCAGTTCGACAGCCCTACCGTCACTACCTGATCGACAATCTGTTCCCGAGACGGTGGCCGACGAACTCGCCGACCTGCCGTTCGCGGCGCCGGACCTGCATGGCGTCTCGGGCAAGCGCGAGCTGCACAACGACACCCGCTCCTATTTCGACGAAGGCAACATGGGCCGCTTCCCGGTGATGGCCAAAATCGCCGACGCGCTGCAGACGCCAGGAGGTGATCCAGACCTTCGCGGAGGCCTTCGGGGCGCCGCTCGACCAGACCTATCTGCGGCTCGAATACGCCCAGGACATCGACGGCTTCTGGCTGCAGCCGCACACCGACCTCGGGGTGAAGAAGTTCACCTGCCTGATCTATCTGTCGCAGGGTCCGGGCCACGAGCTGCTCGGGACCGACATCTACGCCAGCCCGGAGGAGCACGTCGGCGCCTCGCCCTTCATCCGCAATTCGGCGATGATCTTCGTGCCCGGCTCGAACACCTGGCACGGCTTCGAGAAGCGGCCCATCCAGGGTGTGCGCCGCTCGGTCATCCTGAACTACGTCACGCCCGAATGGCGCGCCCGCGAGCAGTTGTCGTTTCCCGATCGGCTGATCAGGTTCTAATCGGCTGGGACGTCATCCCGGCAGCCGCATGGCTTACGCCGTCGGACGGAGGCCCGGAAGAGCTTGTATCGCTCGGCGATGCCGCGGGCGATCTCCGGCGTGGCGTCGATCGGCTCGTAGGTGAACCGCTCGATTCGGCCCCGCCATCGGCGCGCGGCCCCGGCTCCACCATGCGGTCGATGAACCACGTCATCTTCCTGTGGCCGCCGGACAATTCGACGATGTGGATCGGCGCGCCCGACATGGCCGACTCGCCGATCATGTTCACGCTGTCCCCGGTGATCACGATCGCGTCGGAGAGGGCAAGGATCGGCAGGTAGGGGTTCTCGCCCGTTCGGTCCCAAAAGAACGCACGGCCGTTCGTCACGGCACCCGCGATCGCATCCGAAACCGCAGCCGACACGGAAGCTGGCGTGCGGCGCGAGGGCGTCACCATCAGGCTGAAGCCTTCGGCGAGCACCTGGGTCGCGATGCCGGCGAGCCGACTGGCGTCACGGGGCTTGAATGCATACTGCCCGCTGGGGCCGCCAAGCACCATGCCGACCCGGCAGCGCGGCAGGCCAGCCAGCCGCGGGTCGGGCGTGCTGCGTGCGGCCGCGAATGCCGATGCCGTCAGGCGATGCGGCGACGTCAGGGTCCGGATGACATTCTCGCCTCTGAGCTTGTCGTGTGCGGGGACGTAGACGACATCCGCGGTCTTCCGCCCGCGATAAGGGTCCTTGCTGAACACCGTGAACGTCCGGCCTTGCGAGAGCCGCTTCACGGCCCGCAGATAGGGCACGGTTCTCCGGCCGGACGCGATGGCGATGTCGGGGAACGGCGGCGCGATCGGGCTGCCAGGCCGGCTCGACCAGTCGCGCGGCGGTGGCGGCCCATAGGGTGACAGCCAGGACCACGGCGGCGTCGGCGCGACGAGCCTCCGCTCTGGAGTCAGGCCGAGCGCCTGGGCGATGCCGAAGCAATGCACCTCGTCGCCGATCTTCCCGTCGGTGATGATCCAGCACGTCGTGCCGGGCGGCACCGCAATGTCCGAATCCACTGTTGCGACTACAGGTTCATCTCGCGACGCAGCCAGGACGCGAACAACTCGCAGAGCGATACGGTACGTCGTGCATCGATGTCGGGCAGGTCGTAGGCCGCGGCCGATCTCACCGGAACGAAACGTTCAGGATTTCGTAGCTCTTGCCGCCGCCGGCGTGTTGACCTCGACGGTATCGCCGACCTTCTTGCCGATCAGGGCGCGGGCCGTGGGCGACGTGATCGACACCCGGCCCTGCTTCACGTCGGCCTCGATCTCGCCAACGATCTGGTAGAGCTTCTCTTCATCGGTGTCCTCGTCGACGAGCGTGACCGTGGCGCCGAACTTGACGGTGCTTGCCGCTGAGCTTCGAGACGTCGATCACTTCGGCGCGCGACAGCTTGTCCTCGAGTTCGGCGATGCGGCCCTCGTTGTGCGACTGCGACTCCTTGGCGGCGTGATATTCGGCGTTCTCGGACAGATCGCCATGCGAGCGCGCTTCCGCGATCGCCTGGATGATCCGCGGCCGCTCTTCCTGCTGGCGGGATTTGAGCTCCGTTTCCAACGCGGAATAACCCGACATCGTCATCGGCACTCGATCCATGACCCTGTCTCTTCTTTTCTGCGCGACGGCGTCGATGACGCCGGCACGCCGGTCTCCCCAACCGACTGCCGTTCGGCAGCTTCACAAACCAAAAGGACTGATCGGGCCGAAGGCGCTCGCCCTCGTCCCTGCCAGCCCGATCGAACGCGGAACCCGCGTCCGAGTTCCTATTCGAAATAGTCCTGCAGCGCCCGCACCTCGAGATCGCCGCCCTTATAGGCCTTGATCCCCTGCGCGCCGCCACGGCTCCCGCTAGAGTGGTGTAATAGGGCACCTTATGCAAGAGGGCCGCCTGCCGGAGCGAGCGCGAGTCGGGCAGCGCCAGCGCACCTTCGGTGGTGTTGACCACCAGCTGGATGCCGCCGTTCTTGATGGCGTCGACGACATGCGGCCGGCCTTCGGAGACCTTGTTGATCTTGTGCGCCGGGATGCCGGCTGCCTGCAGCGCCTTCAGGTGCCGCCCGTCGCCTGGATCTTGAAGCCGAGCTCCGACAAGCATCTTCATGGTCGGCAGCACGCGCCGGCTTGTCGGCGTCCTTCACCGACACGAAGACCGTGCCCTCGACCGGCACCTTGGTGCCGCCGCCGAGCTGGCTCTTGGCGAAGGCCACGTCGAACGAGCGGTCGAGCCCGATGACCTCGCCGGTCGAGCGCATCTCCGGGCCGAGCACGGTGTCGACGTTGGGGAAGCGCGCGAAGGGGAAGACCGCCTCCTTGACGCCGACATGCTGCGAGTGGGCGTGCTGGTGAGATCCGAAGCTGGCCAGACTCTCGCCCGCCATGATGCGGCGACGCGATCTTGGCGAGCGGCTTGCCGATCACCTTGGCGACGAAGGGCACGGTGCGCGAGGCGCGCGGGTTCACCTCCAGCACGAAGATCTGCCCATCCTTGATGGCATATTGCACGTTCATCAGTCCGCCGACGTTCAGCGCCAGCGCCAGCTTCCTGGTCTGCGCCTCGATCTCGGCGATGATCTCCGGCGAGAGCGAGCGCGGCGGCAGCGAGCAGGCCGAATCGCCCGAATGGATGCCGGCCTCCTCGATGTGCTCCATGATGCCGGCGACGAACACGGTCGTGCCGTCGCACAAGGCAGTCGACGTCGACCTCCGTCGCGTTCGACAGGTAGCGGTCGAACAGCAGCGGGTTCTCGCCCAGCACCGTGTTGATCTGGCCGGTCTTGTCGTTCGGGTAGCGCGCCTTCACGTCGGACGGGACGAGGCCGGGCAGCGTGCCGAGCAGGTAATCGTCGAAGCGTGGCCTGGTCGCGGATGATCGCCATGGCGCGGCCGCCGAGCACATAGGAGGGCCGCACCACGAGCGGCAGGCCGAGCTTGCCCGCCACCGTGCGCGACTGCTCGACCGAATAGGCGATGCCGTTCTCGGGCTGCTTGAGGCCGAGCTGGTCGAGCAGCCGCTTGAAGCGGTCGCGGTCCTCGGCGAGATCGATCGAGTCGACCGACGTGCCGAGGATCGGGATGCCGGCCTTCTCCAGCGCCTTGGCGAGCTTCAGCGGCGTCTGGCCGCCGAACTGGACGATGACGCCCTTGAGCGTGCCGGCCTGCCTGCTCCGTCTCCAGGATCTCGAGCACGTCCTCGGCGGTGAGCGGCTCGAAATAGAGCCGGTCGGACGTGTCGTAGTCGGTCGACACCGTCTCCGGGTTGCAGTTGATCATGATGGTTTCGAAGCCGGCCTCGCTCAGCGCGAAGCAGGCATGGCAGCAGCAGTAATCGAACTCGATGCCCTGGCCGATCCGGTTCGGGCCGCCGCCCAGGATGACGATCTTGTCCCGCCCGGTCGGTGCCGCCTCGTCGGCCGGCGCGCCGGCGAACGGCGCCGCGTAGGTCGAGTACATGTAGGCGGTCGGCGAAGCGAACTCGGCCGCGCAGGTGTCGATCCGCTTGAAGACGGGCCGCACGCCGAGCGCGCGGCGCAGCGCCGTCGACCTCGGTCGGGCGTCTTGCCGGACAGGGTGGCGAGCCGGCACGTCGGAGAAGCCGGCCGCCTTCAGCCGGCGCAGGTTGCCGGCCGTCGGCGGCAGGCCGTGGCGTGCGCACCTTGGCCTCGAGATCGACGATCTCCTGCAGCCGCTCGATGAACCAGCGGTCGATCCGGCAGGCCTCGTAGATGTCGTCATGGCTCATGCCGTGGCGCAGCGCCTGCGCCACATTGAGCAGCCGGTCGGGCGTCGGCTTGCCGAGCGCGGCGCGCAGCACCGCCGCGGTCGCTGCCTTCGCCCAGCCCCTCGATCTCGATCTCGTCGAGCCCGGAGAGGCCCGTTTCGAGCGAGCGCAGCGCCTTCTGCAGGCTTTCGGCGAAGGTGCGCCCGATCGCCATGGCCTCGCCGACCGATTTCATGGCCGTGGTGAGGATCGGCTCGGCGCCGGGGAATTTCTCGAAGGCGAAGCGCGGGATCTTGGTGACGATGTAGTCGATCGTCGGCTCGAAGGAGGCCGGCGTCGCGCCGCCGGTGATGTCGTTCGCGACCTCGTCGAGCGTGTAGCCGACCGCGAGCTTGGCCGCGACCCTGGCGATGGGGAAGCCCGTGGCTTTCGAGGCCAGCGCCGAGGAGCGCGACACGCGCGGGTTCATCTCGATCACGATCATGCGCCCGTTCTCGGGGTTGATCGCGAACTGCACGTTGGAGCCGCCCGTCTCGACGCCGATCTCGCGCAGCACCGCCAGCGAGGCGTCGCGCATGATCTGGTATTCCTTGTCGGTCAGCGTCAGCGCCGGCGCGACGGTGATGGAGTCGCCGGTGTGCACGCCCATCGGATCGATGTTCTCGATGGAGCAGACGATGATGCAGTTGTCCGCGCTGGTCGCGGACCACCTCCATCTCGAACTCCTTCCAGCCGAGCACGCTCTCCTCGACCAGCACCTGGGTGGTCGGCGAGGCGTCGAGCCCGCGCTCGACGATGTCGATGTATTCGTGCTTGTTGTAGGCGATGCCGCCGCCGGTGCCGCCCATGGTGAAGGAGGGGCGGATGATGGCCGGGAAGCCCGATATCGTCGAGCACGATCGCAGCGCCCCGGCGAGCGTGCTGATCTGGTGGGAGCGCGGCGTGTCGAGGCCGATCTTGGTCATGGCGTCGCGGAAGAGCTCGCGATCCTCGGCCTTGTCGATGGCGTGGGCGGTGGCGCCGATCAGTTCGACGTCGTGCTCGGCCAGCGTGCCCATCTTCTCGAGCGCCAGCGCGCAGTTCAGCGCCGTCTGCCCGCCCATGGTGGGCAGCAGCGCGAAGCCGCCCGGCACGGCGTGCCGCTCGGCCTTGATGATCTTCGCCACGATCTCGGGCGTGATCGGCTCGACATAGGTGCGATCCGCCATGTCCGGATCGGTCATGATGGTCGCGGGGTTCGAATTGACGAGGACGATCCGGTAGCCCTCTTCGCGCAGGGCCTTGCAGGCCTGGGTGCCGGAATAGTCGAATTCGCAGGCCTGGCCGATGACGATCGGACCCGCGCCGATGATCATGATCGTGGCGATGTCGGTGCGTTTCGGCATTGCGGACTCTTCGGCTCGGGCGGTCCCGGCGCATGGAAAAGGGCCGCGCGAGCGGCCCTTTCGTGAGCGCAAGGGCAGAAATCGCAGCCCGAGGTGGGCCGGCATCGCTGCCCGCCGCGCAATCCGCGTGCCACGGCGCGTCGTGCTAGCGGAAATCACGCCCGAAGGGAAGCAAACCGGCGTGTCGCCTCGAGCCGATCTTCAAGGTAGTCCCGCTCGACGCCGCTCGTCAGCTCTCATCCACCTCTTCGATTTCGGCCTCGACCAAGCAGAAAGCCGGAATCTTGTGTTCTCGCACGGCATCTGCGATCTCGCCGTACCAGAGGCAATCGACCATGTCGTTGACCTGCGCGACGACGATCATCGCCGGGCCTCCCGACTTCAACTGGACGATGTCGCCTTTCTTGAACTCCATGGAAGCGCTCTCTGGGATGGGATCAAACAGGGCGCTGGTGTAGCACGCGCCCAGGCTTCATTCCATTCGTCCGCTGGCTTTACCGACGACTTCGGTGGCGCGGATCTCATCCTTTGCTTGACTTTATCGGTCGCGCACACATTTATCATGGCATCGACTTTAGGACAGAACGACGTCGCCCTTCCGTGCCTATGGCCGAAGGCCGATGACCTCCCTCTCGAAATCGATCCGTAACAGACGCCCGCGAATGGCGCGTTTATTCTAGCTATGGGGGTCCATATGGCCGTCGGCACAGTGAAATGGTTCAACAGCACCAAGGGTTTCGGCTTCATTCAGCCGGATGAAGGTGGACAGGATGCGTTCGTGCACATCAGCGCGGTCGAGCGCGCTGGCCTCGGCGATCTGCGCGAAGGCCAGAAGGTCAGCTACGAACTCGTGGCCGATCGCAAGACGGGCAAGAAGTCAGCCGATCAGCTGAAGGCCCTCTGATCAGCCTTTCGTAGGGCTTTATCTCAGCGGCTGCCGGACGTGCGTTCGGCGGCTGCTTTTAGGAGCGATGCATTGCAGGTTCTGGTCCGCGACAACAACATCGAGCAGGCTCTCAAAGCCCTCAAGCGCAAGATGCAGCGCGAGGGAATCATCCGCGAGATGAAGATGCGCCGCTCGTTCGAGAAGCCGTCGGAAAGGCGGGTTCGCGAGGCCGCGGAGGCGGTGCGTCGGGCCCGCAAGCTCGCCAGGAAGCAAGCGCAACGCGAGGGGCTGCTGCCGGCGCCCAAGCCCAAGCTGCGGGACGCGTCGCGCGGGCTCCGGCCTCGGCCGGCCGGCCCCGCGGCCACTGACGTATGACGGGCGGAAAAGTCCTTTCGGACGAAGCCCGCGCACGGGCCGAAGCCCGCTTCAAAGTGAGCGAGCAGCGCCGGACCGACGCCGAGCAGGTGATGCAGGAAGTGCGCGACGCCAAGCAGGCGGAGCAGGTGAAGACGGCCCGCCTTCGCGAGCTTCGGCTCGCCAAGGAAGAAGCCGACCGGGTCGCTGCGGAGAAGGCGCCGCCGCCCAAGCCGACCCGCCGGCGCAAGGTGTCGGCCTAGCCCACTGCCGGTGGGCCCGTCGGCGTGTATCGTCGCCCAGACCTGGTCCCGCGATTGCTGAAGCAGCAGGCCGTTAAGGCCATTCGACCCGTGGTGGCAGGGACGACAGGATCGACTCGACATTGCCGCCGGTCCGCAGCCCAAAAATCGTTCCGCGATCGTAGAGCAGGTTGAACTCGACGTAGCGTCCGCGTCGGACCAACTGCTCGTGTTCTTGCTCCGCGCTGACGGATGGCCGACGTTGGCGGCCACGATGCGGGGATAGACGTCCAGGAACGCGTCGCCCACTGCGCGCGTGAACGCGAAGTGCGGCGCGAAGCCCGATTCTCCGTCGAGGTAATCGAAGAAGATGCCGCCGATTCCGCGCGGCTCATTGCGGTGCTTGAGGAAGAAATACTCCTCGCACCACGCCTTGAACTTGTCGTAGGGCGCCACCGCGGCATGCGCGTCGCAGGCCGCCTTCATGGCGGCGTGAAACGTCAGAGCGTCCGGGTCGGTCTGCACGCGCCGCGCATCCAGCACCGGGGTCAGATCGGCCCCGCCGCCGAACCAGGCCTTGCTGGTGACCACAAAGCGCGTGTTCATGTGCACGGCCGGCACGTTCGGGTTCCAGGGATGGGCGATCAGCGACACGCCCGAGGCCCAGAAGCGCGGGTCCTCCGACGCGCCGGGGATCTGGCTCGCGAACTCCGGCGCGAAGCTTCCAAAAACCGTGGAGCTGTGAATCCCCGCCTTTTCGAAAACCCGGCCCTTGAGCACCGCCATGGTGCCGCCACCGCCGGGCGCGCCTGTATGGTCGGTGCGGCTCCACGGCTTGCGCGCGAACCGGCCCACCTCCCCGTGAGCACCAGGATGGGCCGGACCAAGGTCTTCCATCCGCTCGAATGCGGCCACCAACCGGGATTGCAGCTGTTCGAACCAGTGGCGTGCTGCGGCCTGCCGCGCCGCGAGGTCGGGCGGATCGTCCTCGGTCGGCGAAGTCATCGGGCCTTGGAAACCTCGTCTTCCGGCCGGCGAGCGGCTGCTGTTCGCGCCGCGATCTCCCCGATGCCACGCGCCATGGCCACGAATTCGCTCGGCATCATGACGATCGTCATGGTGTTCTGCTCGGCTCCGACCTCGGTGATCATCTGCATGCGGCGGAGTTCCAGCCCGGCGGGGTTCTGCATGATGGTCTCGGCCGCGTTGCGCAGTTGTTCGGCCGCCTCGAGTTCGGCCTCGGCCTTGATGATGCGGGCCCGCTTTTCCCGAAGCGCTTCGGCCTCCTGCGCCATGGCCCGCTGCATGGTGGGCGGGATCTCGATATTCTTCATCTGAACGAGCTCGACCTGGACGCCCCAGGGCTCCGTCACGCCGTCGATGGAGCCCCGCATGGAGCCGGCGATCGAGTCCTGGTTCTTCAACAATTCGTCGAGCGTGTGCTGGCCCAGGACGGTGCGCAAGGTGGTCAGCGAGACCTGCTCGACCGCATTGGCCACCTCGCGGACACGCATGACGGCGCGCTCGGGGCTGGTGATGCGGAACCAGATGACCGCGTTGACCTTCACGGGCACGTTGTCCCGGGTGATCCCTTCCTGCGACTCGACCGCGCGCGTCACCGTCCGCAGATCCAGCTTGATCTGCCACTCGACGAGCGGGAGCACGACGTAGAGCCCCGGCCCGGACGTCCGGCTGTAGCGGCCCAAACGGAAGATCACCGCCCGCTCATATTGCGCCGCCACGCGGAACGAGCGTGCGAGGACAAGCACGATCAGGAACGCCACAAGGGCCAGAACGGCGCCGGTCGGCGATGATTCGAAACTGGGCACCTCAGTCTCTCCGGTTCCGAAGATGCGACCCGGACCACTATTCCGGGTCAGAGGCCGATCTGGCGCAGCGCTTCCCCTAGCACGATCGCCGCCGCGATGGCGACGTTGAGGGATCGTGCGGGCGGTTTCATCGCGATCGTCGCCCGGACGTCCGCAGCCTGGTGCACCGTGTCCGGCACGCCGGCGCTTTCCCGCCCGACCAGCAGAATGTCGTCCGGCCGGTAGGCGACGTCCCGATAGTCCATGGCGCCACGTGTGGTGAGCAGCACGAGCCTGCGTCGAACGAGGGCCGCGCGGCGCCAGCCCTCGAAGGCCTCGAAGGAGGCGTGCCGGGCGATGCTGACCTGATCGAGGTAGTCCAGTCCGGCGCGGCGGAAATGCCGGTCCGACGTCGGGAATCCGGCCGGTTCGATGATCGCGGCCGCGACCCCGAGACAAGCGCAGGTGCGCAACATCGTGCCAGCGTTCTGCGGGATGTCGGGCTGGAACAGCGCCAGCATCAACCCGTGCGCGACGTTTCCGTCCGGCGCGTTCAACTCGCTCAAATCGGCCTCGATCCGCTCGTGCTGCAGCGCGGTCTGACAGCCTGCCAAGGCCTGGACAAGGTCGGAGAACGATGCCAAACACGAATTCGTCTAAATTGGACGGTCGCCTCGGGCGAACCGTCGCATTGTGACCGCTCGACGGCCTCTCTAAGCCGGGAGTGGCGCCACGTCCCGGGACGGGATTGGCCGTGAACAGGGGAGTTGGGTTTGGCGACGGCAACAATGGCTCCCGAGGGTACTCCGACCCGCCGGGATTTTCTGTTCATCGCCACGGGTGCCGTCGGTGTTGTGGGTGCGGGATCGGTGGTGTGGCCGCTGATCAGCCAAATGAGCCCCGACGCCTCCACCTTGGCCCTCGCTTCGACCGAAGTCGACATCAGCAAGATCGAGCCCGGTGCGATCGTCACCGTCAAGTGGCGCGGCAACCCCGTGTTCATCCGGCACCGCACGCCAAAGGAAGTCGAGACCGCGCAGAACACGCCGATGGGCGACCTGATCGATCCGCAGACCGATCAGTCCCGCGTACAGAAGCCGGAATGGCTGATCGTCGTCGGCATCTGCACGCATCTCGGCTGCGTGCCGCTGGGGCACGAAGGTCCCTACGATGGCTGGCTCTGCCCGTGCCATGGGTCGCAATACGACGTGTCCGGCCGCGTCCGCCATGGGCCCGCGCCGAAGAACCTGCTGGTTCCCGATTACAGCTTCCTCACCGATACCAAAGTCAAGATCGGCTGATCGCGGCCGCCGTAGCGTGCCCGAGAACTCGACGCGAGATAAGAAGCCATGAGCGGATCATCGACCTTCGTTCCCAAGAACCCGGCGCTCAAGTGGTTCGAGAGCCGGCTGCCGATTATCGGCCTCGTCCACTCGTCCTTCATCGCCTTCCCGAACCCCCGCAACCTGAACTATTTCTGGACCTTCGGCGGCATCCTCGCCGCGATGCTGGGCGTGCAGATCATCACGGGCGTGGTGCTCGCCATGCACTACACGCCCGAGGCCACCATGGCGTTCGCGTCGGTCGAGCACATCATGCGGGACGTGAATTTCGGCTGGCTGCTGCGCTACCTGCATGCCAACGGCGCCTCGATGTTCTTCATCGCGGTCTACATCCACATCGCCCGCGGTCTCTATTACGGCTCCTACAAGGCGCCGCGCGAGGTGCTCTGGATCCTCGGCGTGATCATCTACCTGCTGATGATGGCGACGGCGTTCATGGGTTATGTGCTCCCGTGGGGCCAGATGAGCTTCTGGGGCGCGAAGGTCATCACGTCGCTGTTCTCGGCCATTCCTGTCGTCGGCGACGCGATCACCATCTGGCTGTGGGGCGGCTATTCGGTCGGCAATGCGACGCTGAACCGCTTCTTCGCGCTGCACTACCTGCTGCCGTTCATGATCGCCGGCCTCGTGGTCCTGCACATCTGGGCGCTGCACGTGCCGGGGTCGAACAACCCGGTGGGCGTCGAGGTGAAGTCGAAGAAGGACACGCTGCCCTTCCATCCCTACTACACGATCAAGGACTTCCTCGCGGTCGTGTGCTTCATGATCTTCTTCGCCTATTTCGTGTTCTACATCCCCAATTATCTCGGCCACGCGGACAATTACATCGAGGCCAATCCGCTGGTGACACCGGCCCATATCGTGCCGGAATGGTACTTCCTGCCCTTCTACGCGATGCTGCGCGCCGTTCCGAACAAGCTCGGAGGCGTGTGCGCCCTGTTCGGCTCGATCCTGCTCCTGGCCTTCCTGCCGTGGCTCGATACGTCGCGCGTGCGCTCCGCAAACTTCCGGCCCGTCTACAGAATCCTCCTGTTCGTCTGGATGGCGGTCGTGGCCTGCCTCGGCTGGTGCGGCTCGCAGGAGCCGATCGGCTGGGTCGTGCCGTTCTCGCAGGTGCTCACCTTCTGGTACTTCTTCCACCTGCTGATCCTGCTGCCGCTGCTCGGCTTCTTCGAGACGCCGCGCAAGTTGCCGGCGACCATCACGGAGGCCGTGCTCGGCGCCCATGGCTCGTCGGGCGCCTTGATGGCGGCACGCACGGCCGCGAGCCCTTCGGTCGATGGCTAGGCCGACACCGATGCAAACCGCTGCCATCCTGAACGGGACGAAGGACATGGTTTCGAAGACGATCCTGCGGCTTGCGATGCTGGCGACCGCTGGCGGCCTGGCCCTGGGCTCTCCGGCCTCGGCCGAGGACCAATCGACGGTCCAGACGCAGACCAAGGTCAGCGGCGCTGCGGACGCGGTCGGCGAAGGCAGCCGATCGAGCAGGCCGAAGCGCCGCAGCTCCTGCCGCCGCAGGAATCGTGGTCCTTCACCGGGCCGTTCGGCAAGTTCGACAAGGCGCAACTGCAGCGCGGCTATCAGGTCTACCGCGAGGTTTGCTCCAACTGCCACTCGATGAAATTCGTGGCCTTCCGGAACCTCACCGATGCGGGTGGACCCGAGTTCTCCGCCAGCCAGGTCAAGGCCCTTTCTGAAACGTTCAAGGTCCAGGACGGACCGAACGACGCGGGCGAGATGTTCGACCGCCCCGGCCGCCCCTCCGACACCTTCCCGTCTCCCTTCCCCAACGAGCAGGCCGCCCGTGCCGCCAACGGCGGCGCCCTGCCGCCCGACATGTCGGTGCTGGCCAAGGCACGCGACGTCGAGTTCGGCGGGCTCTGGTTCGTGCTGCAGCCCTTCTCGCAATACCAGGCGGGCGGACCGGACTACATCCACGCCATCCTGAACGGCTATCACGACAAGCCGCCGGCGGGCTTCAATCTTCCGGCCGGCAAGTATTACAACGACTACTTCCCCGGCCACGCGATCTCGATGCCCCCGCCGGTCAACGACGGCCAGGTCGCCTACACCGACGGCTCGCCGCAGACGGTCCAGCAATATTCGCATGACGTCGCGGCGTTCCTGATGTGGGCCGCCGAACCGAAGCTCGTGCAGCGCAAGCGCGACGGTCTCAACGTCATCATCTTCCTGATCGTCTTCGCGGGGATGCTCTACGCCGTGAAGCGGCGAATCTGGGCCGGCGTGCACGAGGACACCGGCGCCGCGGTGGCGGCCCAGCCCGGGCACTGACCGGAGCGGTTTAGACGGGCAGGGACGGAGCCGGCTGCCCGAGGCGCTTGCCTCGGGCCGGCGAAGTGTGGGCTGCCGGCGATGTGGCCAGAACGGCGCGATAGACCCCTTCGAGTCCGTCCAGGTGACGGTCCAGCGTCAGTGGGTCGGACCAAAAGCTCTCGTAAGCGGCGTGCGACATGCGCCGCGCGATGGCATCGTCCGCGAGGCTCGACATCGCGCTGGCAAGCGCCTCAGCATCGCCGTTTCTGAACCGCAGGCCCGTGATCCCGTCCTGCACCGCCTCGCGGGCCGCGCAGATGTCGCTGACGATCACGGGAGTGCCCATCGCCAGCGACTCGAGGACCGTGAGAGGCTGGCCCTCATACCAGACGGATGGAAACACCAGCGCGCGCGCGCCTCGGAGCCGCTGTTTCACGCCGGCGGGGTCCTGCCAGCCCACGAAGACAGCTTCGGGGTAACGCGCTGCAAGCTCCGGCCGCAACGGCCCGTCGCCGACGAAAACGGCCTTGCGGCCCAAGCGCCGGGCCGCCTCGGCGAAGAGCGCCGGCCCTTTCTCCGGCGACAAACGCCCGACGAAGATGAAGTCTCCCGATGCCGCATCAGCCTTGTGACCAAGCGGTTCCACGTCCACCGGGTTGGCGACGTCGTAGTAGGTCATATTTTGCGGTAAATAGGGCGCAAGCACGGTGCGCTGCAGGCGGCTGATCGTGATGATGGCGGCTGCGCTTTCGATCAGTCCCGTGCGCTGCATGACCGCATGGCGCCCGACGCGCATCAGTTTGCGCGCGTAGCCGCGGCTGTCGCAATTATGCGTCAGACAGGCCATCGACATCGGCACCCGATGGCAGGCGGCCGAGACGGGATAATCGTAGAACCCGCCATTGGGACAGGCGAGGTAGTATTCGTGCATGGTGAAAACGACCGGTGCCGGGCTCGCGCGCAGCACCGGGCCGAGGGAGGGTGAAAGCGCCTTCGCCCAGGCATGGACGTGGACCACCGTATCGTGGGGGTCGCAGCGCGCGACGAGCGCGCCCAGCGCGGCCGCGGCGGGCCGATTCCACAGCCATTGCACCCCGAAGCGGGCCAGCGAAGGGGCGTTGCCGACGTCATCCTGGCCGAGTACGATCGTCTCGATGCCGGCCTCACCGAGCCTCGGGTCGATGGGGCCGACCGCCGCGAAGTAGATCACGGCATGGCCCCGCGACGCCAACCCCAGCGCACTTTCGATCGCGACCTTGGTCTGGCCGCCGTTGATATGGGCGTGATCGGCGACGACGATGATCTTCACCGCGACGCCTATTTGCGCGCGATCACGAAGGCGAAGCTGGTGAAGAGGCGCCAGTCTCGCGCCTGAGCGATCCGGGTGAAGGCGCTGTCGAGCTGCTTCAACCCGGGGATCTTCCAAAAGTAGCTGTAGCCGTAGAACGGCAGCACCACGACTTCGCGGAAGCCGATCTCCTCCAGCAGCGGGACGAGTGCCTCGTCGCCGCGGCAGCGATCGTAGTGAGCGGGGAATTTGGGGTTGTCGCCGTGGTCGCGCCGGTCCGGAAACAGACGGTGCAACACGGCCCGCGAGAGTGTTTCCGGCATGAGCTGGTTGAGTGCGAAGGGCGGCGCGAACAACGTGGGGAAGAAGCTGAGCGCCGCGCCGCCTGGTGTGAGAACCGCGTGCATGTTGCGCCACATCTGCGGAACGTCGGGGATGTGCTCCATCACCATGCGGCAATAGGCGAAATCGAACCGCTCGCGGCCGACGGTCTCGACCGTCGTGGGCGCTGCGATATCGCAACAGAGCTTGGCAAAGGCCGGCGGCGCGAGGTCGAGCTCGGCTTGTGCGATGTCGTTGATGGTGACATGGAAATCGTGCTCGGCGAGTTCGGCTGTGGTGAAGAGCGGATCTCGCCCGCCGCCGATCTCCAGATGATCACGCAGCCCATACTCCTGGGCCATGGCCAGGATCATGGCCTTGTAATTGGCCCAGCTCCAATGCCAGTCGGGGGAGTAGCCGAGCCGGTCCGCGAGCGCACGCACGCCGCCGGGCGCCCGATGGTGCGCCGAGCCCGAGGCCTGGAAGCTTTGGTGAACGTTCATGCGTCGTCCCGGAGCATCGTCGGCCGCGTTATAGCGGGCGATCCCCTTTAGGACGGAACTGTCCTCCGGCTCGGTTAACAATCCGGAGCGCGGATCACGACCTCGACGAGCATGCCACTCGCCATCGAGAGAAAGTCGGCGCGAGCCAATATGGCCCACCGCGACACTCGGACAAGCAGCCAGCGGTCATCCCGGCGTTACGTCACACGTCGAGGGAGCTGATCAACCTCGACCTGGATGGTCACGGTTCGATCGATCGTGCAGACGAACCGCCCATCCACGCGCGGGCCATTCGCCCCATCGGCGAACGTGAAGCTACTCGCGAGCGTGCGCGATCGGCCGAACGACCCTGAAAGCGCACTGACGGCCGATTCGCCACCGAGAGCGATGTCTTCGGGCGTAAAGCCTTGCTCCGTCAGCCTGCGCTGAAGCGGCGGCGTGCATTCGCGAACCAGGGCGTCACGTCCCGAAAGCCGCGCCAGCATGGCTCCGCGGTTCCAGCCGAGGTCCAGCACCACGGCGAGGATGGACACGATGACCGCCAAGGCGGCGGCCAGGACCAGCTTGAGAACAACATTCATCGCCCATCCCGCTTTCATCTCCGCACCGTCGCAGAGGCCGCCGATCGGGCCATCACGGTGGCGCATTCCGACCCTGGCCGTTGCCGCTCAGTGCCCTGCCAGACTGGCCGCGATGTTGATCGCCAGCGCTAGGACCGCCGTATTGAAGAAGAAGGCGTAGATCGATTGCGCCAGCACAATGCGACGCATGGTCTTTGTCGTCACGACCGTGTCGGAGGTCTGCGCCGTTGCACCCACCGAGGTGGTGAAATACAGGAAATCCCAGAAATCCGGTTCCTCGTCCTTGCCGCCGAACTCGAGGCCGCCGCGCGCACTGCCGTTCACATCGCCATAGAAAATATGCGTGTAGTGGATCGCGAAGACGACCTGAATGAAGGCCCACGACAGCACCATCGTGCAGGCGGCCAGCACGATATCGGCGGATTTGACCGAAGAGGAGGGCGCCAAAAGCAGCGCCGCGATCGCGCCGAAGCTGGCGGCCGTGGCCGCCATGGAAATCACCAGGATGGCGGGGGCCGAATCGTCGAGGCGCGAAGCACTTTCCCGGATGTCCTTCAGCTCGGCGCGGGAGAACATCCAGATCACCAGTGCAGTGTAGATGACCACTCCTGCGCACCATGCGATCAAACACTTGGACCAGATCGGGAGTGCATGCGGGAGGAGAAATCCAAGCCCTGCGGCAAGCAGGAAGGCAAGGACGAGACGTGGCCTGAGTGTCAGCGCTTCCCATGCCATGCCGGTGTCGGTCCCGCTTCGATCGAGAGGCGCGGGCGCGATCCGCGCCGCGGCCTATACGCTCAATACGCGCTAAGCTCCACTCGCGCGCGGCCTTGCGCCTTCGCCCGGTACAGGGCGGCATCTGCGCGGTAGAGAACGTCCTGCAGAGAGGCGCCGACCGGGGCATCGGCCACTCCTGCCGAGACCGTGTAGGGCACGGGAGGCTTATGGCTGGTCGAGCTGCGTATGTCGAGGAACCGGTCGAGAAGCGTGACGGCTTGCCAGGATGTGGCGCCCGGAAGTGTGAGCAGGAATTCTTCTCCGCCCAACCGGCTGATTTGGTCGCGCGGGCCGAGTCGGTCCCCGGCGAGTTGCGCGAAATGGATGAGGACGCGGTCACCCGTTTCGTGGCCGTGTTTATCGTTGATCAGCTTGAAATGGTCGATGTCGAGCATCGCCACGGCGAGTGAGTCGCCCGTATCGCGCGCGTGGGTGAGAGCCGCCTCGGCTCGCTCGATTCCATGGCGGCGGTTGGGAAGGCCGGTCAGAAAGTCGGTGCGCGCAGCTTCGAGCGCATTGGCGTGGTCACGCTTGAGCCGCATCTCCTCGCCCTTGATGCTGGTAATTTCGCTCGCGACGATCAGCATCCAACCGCTGGCAAGCTTTTGGTCATTGACCCAAAACCAGCGTCCATCCGTGATGTCGACCGCGAAGTCGTAGCGCTTGGGTGCGCTGCGGCGGTTCTCACGGACGCGGGTGGTGAAGCGCTCGAGCGTGAGGCTCTCCAACTTGACCCCGCGGCCCGCGCGGATCGAGGCCGCCAGTCCATCAACGAATTCGATCGGGCCCTGCCAGCCTGCCTCGGGCATGAACGCGCCGCGAAAGACGGCGTTGGCGTAGCGCACGTAGTCGTCTGGGTCGCTGATGCAGAATTCCCACGTGGCCATCGGACAGCGCCTCGAGCAGTGCCGCGATGATTTCCGGGTCATGGCCGAGCGAGTGGCCGTCCCAGACCGGGCACGGCGGCGCGCTGCATTGGGCCCTGATTGCCTGACCCGTGGGCGGAATGGCGAACACGGAAATCCACAGTTCGTTTCAATGCTCCCGAGCATGCGCGATGATCGTGAAGCTTCCGATAAGCTGCGCCGCAGCATTCAAGGTGTTCAGGCGTAATGACCGAATCTGCAACTTAGGGTTGATCAAACACCAACGCCTTTGCCATTGCGGCGCTGCGGGCGCGTCCCTATGGTGCGGCCCGTTCCCAATCCTCGAAAGCTAGGACCATGGCCTTCATCTCGGACACCCTTTCGCGCGTCAAGCCGTCCGCGACTATCGCGGTGACGCAGAAGGCCCGCGATCTGAAAGCGCAGGGACGCGATATTATCTCCCTGTCCGTCGGCGAACCCGATTTCGACACGCCGGACAACATCAAGCAGGCCGCCATCGAGGCGATCAATCGCGGTGAGACGAAGTATACGCCAGTCTCCGGCATTGTGCCGCTGCGCGAAGCAGTCGCCAAGAAATTCAAGCGGGAGAACGGGCTCGATTACAAGCCATCCCAGACGATCGTCGGCACGGGCGGCAAGCATGTGCTGTACAACGCCTTCGCGGCGACGCTGAACCCGGGTGACGAAGTCGTGATCACGGCGCCGTTCTGGGTCAGCTACCCCGACATGGTCCTCCTCAGCGGCGGCACGCCCGTCATCGTGCAGACCTCACAGGAGAATGCCTTCAAGCTTCGCGCCGAAGACCTGGACCGTGCCATCACGGCGAAGACAAAATGGGTGCTTCTGAACTCGCCGTCGAATCCCTCCGGGGCGGCCTACACGCGCGAAGAAATGAAGGCGCTCACCGACGTTATCGTGAAGCACCCGAATGTCTGGGTCCTCACCGACGATATCTACGAGCACCTGGTCTACGGCGAGTTCGAATTCTGCACGCCCGCGCAGGTCGAGCCCAATCTCATGGAGCGCACGCTGACCATGAACGGGGTGTCGAAGTCCTATGCCATGACGGGGTGGCGCATCGGTTTCGCGGGCGGGCCGGAGAAGCTCATCAAGGCGATGGACATGATCCAGGGTCAGCAGACCTCCGGCGCATGCTCGATCGCCCAATGGGCTTCGGTCGAGGCATTGAACGGGCCACAGGACTTCATTCCAAGGTCCCGCAAAGTGTTCGAGGAACGTCGGGACCTCGTCGTGTCGATGATCAATCAGGCCCGGCTGCTCCAGTGCCACAAGCCGGAAGGCGCCTTCTACGTCTACCCGTCCTGTGCCGCGGCGATCGGGCGGACGGCGCCGTCGGGCAAAGTCATCGCGACGGACGAGGATTTCGTGTCGGAACTGCTCGAAGCCGAGGGCGTCGCGGCGGTGCACGGCTCGGCGTTCGGCTCGGGCCCGAACTTCCGCATTTCCTATGCGACCTCGAACAAGCTGCTCGAAGAGGCTTGCAGCAAGATCCAGCGCTTCACGGCGAACCTGCGCTAACGCGCGAGCGGAGGCTTAGCGGCCACGCGAAGCCTCCGCGGTCCCCCCGCCCGGCGGGGCCTGCAGTTCGGATCCGTTCATTCCTGTGTGAGTCACCCATGGCTCCGGCCGACTTCGACATGCAGCCCGAACTCTTCGGCCGATCCATCGCGCTCAGGCCACTGCGGTTGGACGATTTCGACCGTCTCTTCGCCGCCGCTGCCGATCCGGAGGTCTGGGCGGGCCATCCGGCCAAAGACCGGTACAAAAAGGACGTGTTCGAAGGCTACTTCCGATTCCTTCTGGCGAGCGGATCCACCCTCGTCATCGTGGATCGGCAATCCGAGCAGATCATCGGCTGCTCGCGTTACTACCGCCCGCCCGATCGGCCCGAGGCCATTGCGATCGGCTTCACGTTCCTCAACCACGCCTACTGGGGCGGTGCGACCAACTTCGAACTCAAGACGCTGATGCTGGAACACGCCTTCAAGGCCGTTCCAGAGGTGTGGTTCCACATCGACCCGAGCAACATCCGCTCGCAGAAAGCGACAGCCAAGCTCGGCGCAGAACACGTCTACGATGCCCGCCTGAGCCTTTCCGGTACGGAGGCACCATGGATGTGCTTTCGCTTGAGCGAAGCGGCCTGGGATCGCGTTGCTAAGAGCTAATCCGGTCGGATAACGCACCGCCATTCTCGCGTTCAGTCAATGGGCTTGAGCCGAGGCGGACGGCGGATCGTCTGTCGGGCGCGCCGCGGGACGCCCTGACGAGATTCAGTTCAACAGACTTGGCGATAGTGCCCGTAAGTTCCCCAAGACGAGCTGGGAACGACGCCAAAATAACCGACGCCGCTCCAGTTCAAGCAAGGCGCGCTGATGTTGCAGTGCCGACCAAGCTGGGGCGATCCTTTCCTGTGTTCCTCAAGATGGCTGTCACAAATGCGAAAGCGGGAACGCTTGGCTCGTCTTTGAACCTGGAACTCAAGGGCACGCATCTAACACACGCTTTTTGCAAGCAACTTATTAATAGGTACACGCCAAAGCTGCAGGCCAAACCCACGCGATCGAAGGCGATATGAATTTCCCCCTTCCGGCGAACGAGCTCATCCGCCTGCGGGCCCTGGCGGATCTGGGCATCGTCGGTACCGCACCCGAGCCCGCGTTCGAGACGCTGGCCTCTCTGGCGCGCAGCATGTTTCGGGTCCCCATCGCCCTGATTTCCTTCCTCGACGAACATCGGCAATGGTTCAAGGCCCATCCCGGTCTCGCGGCCTGTTCGACGGAGCGGGAAAGCGCCTTCTGCAACCACACCGTTGCTTCAGGCGAGATGATGGTCGTCGATAACGCCCTTGAAGACCCTCGTTTCAGCGCCAACCGCTTTGTCACCGGAGCACCCCACGTCCGCTTCTATGCCGGCGTACCGATCTGCATCGACCCTGGTGTCCATCTTGGAACGCTTTGCATCCTCGACAGTCGTCCGCGACGACTTTCCCCCCGCGAAACCGATCAACTGCGCCAGCTGGCAGATCTGGCAAGCGGCCTGGTCAGGGAATTCAGAGATAAGGTTACATTGAAGCGCCTGAGGGCGAAGCTTCTTGAAACGTCCAGCCAGCTGATGCGTCAGAAGGTTCTGTTCGACCGTGCGTCGACGCTCACCAAGCTCGGGGCGTGGGAGTGGAATTTGGCGAGCGACGAGCTCACCTGGACGGACGGCATGTACGAGATCCACGACCTGCCGATCGGCTCACCGGTCGACAAGGAGCAGATCCACGCTCTTTACGCGGAGGCGGGTCGTCAGGAACTCGACCGCCTCATGACCAAGTCCATGGAAGACAAGCGCGGCTACGTGTTCGAAGCCTCAATGACGACGGCAACCGGAAGGCGCCGTTGGATACGGCTCATTGCCGAGGTCGAATGCGAGGACGGCCGAGTCGTCCGGCGCTACGGGGTCAAGCAGGATGTCACGGAGCAGCAGATCGTCTGGGACAAGATGCTGTTCCTCTCCTCCTGCGATCCGCTAACGGGATTGCCCAACCGGGCGACGTTCTATGCGCGGATCGAGGAGGTGCTTGCTCCAGGCGGACGCCGACTCCCGCTCGCGTTGCTGATGATCGATCTCGACGGCTTCAAGCACATCAACGACACGTTCGGCCACTCTGCCGGTGACGAATGCCTCCAACAGATCGCCAAACGGCTTCGCAAGTGCTGTTCGAATGCGCTGCTTGTGGCGCGCCTCAGCGGTGATGAGTTCGGTATCCTGCTTGGCGGGGAGGACGACAAGGCGATAACGCGTTGCGCCAGGAAGGTCCTCGTTGCACTTCGACATCCGGTTCGCTGGAAATCCCAATCGGCGCAGCTTAGTGCCTCAATCGGGATCAGCACGTCAGGCAGCGAGCCCATTGAACCAGCGGAGCTGTTCCGGCAGGCCGACCTGGCCATGTACGCGGCCAAGAACTCCGGAAAAAATACCTTTCGGCACTATCTGCCTCAAATGACAGCGCAAGCCAACGAGCGTTACGAGAGTATCCGCGCCATCAGTCAAGCTCTCAGCCGAAATCAGCTTGAGCTCTTCTATCAGCCGAAGGTCGATCTGAGCCGAGGCAATGAGCTCGCGGGGTTCGAGGCGTTACTGCGGTGGCGTCGCCCGGACGGGAAGATCGTCTCGGCAGGCGCGTTCAGCGTTGCACTGTTGGACCCGGAACTTGGGGACCGTATCGGCGCCTGGGTCCTCGAGGAAGTGCTGCGCCAGGCTCGCACCTGGACGCAGGCTGGGATCGAGTTTGGCCACATCGCGGTAAATCTGAGTTCCGGCCAGTTTCGCCAGCCCGGCTTCTCCTTGGCGTTGATACGGCAGATTCAAGAATATGGCCTCCGACCTGATATGATCGAGGTCGAGGTGACGGAGTCGGTGTTTCTCGACGGCCAAGAGGGCCAGGTTCAGGAGATACTTCTGGCCCTGAGGAGCAATGGCATCCGCATCGCGCTGGATGATTTCGGCACCGGGTATGCGTCGCTCAGTCATCTTCGAACATTCCCGATCGACGTCATCAAGATCGATCGATCGTTCGTCCAGAACTTCCTCACATCCCCACGCGATCATGCGATTGTGCAATCGACGCTGTTTTTGGCGCGACAACTGGAACTCGACGTCGTGGCCGAAGGCATAGAGTTGCGCGAACAGTGTGACTTCCTCAAAGCGCTTGGTTGCCGCTACGGCCAGGGCTATCTGTTCTCGAAGGCGGTCCCTGCAGAAGAAGCAGCTGCATGGAGCGTTTCGCGCCAAGAATTCCGAACTGACATCTCAGGGGTCAGAAAAAAACAGATCGCCATGTGATCTGCTCTTTATTTGGATCGAAGGCTTTGGTCGGCTTCGGTGTATGATGCTCGCTGGTCACGGCGCAAATCGTCTGCTCGTGCGTTTGGCGGGACGGATCTCGTTCAGGCGTTTGCAAGCTTCTCGTGGGCGGCCTTGAGTTGCGCAATCGCGTCGTCGATGTTCGCGCGCTGACGCTCCAGATGACCGATTTGCAAACGGATCTGGTCTCGATCGAGAGGAAGCACGCCCCGCTCGACCGAGCTCGGCGTTCGTGCGATCAGATCGCGGATCTCGCCGAGGGTGAACCCGAGCTTCTTCCCCTCGAGAATGCGAGCCAGCTTGGCTCGATCTTCGCTACGGTAAAGCCGCGCCGAACCGTCGCGATAGGGTTTTAATAGGCCCTTGGCTTCGTAGAACCGCAGCGTACGCAACGTGACGTTGAATTCACGCGCGAGATCGCCGATCGGAACAAGTGGCTCGCGGACGGGTGTCGGCCGGGCACGCCGACGCGCGCTCGGAGGAGGAACGGATTGCCTGACGCTCATTTCTGGCCTCGAAGGCTGTGTCGCCGCGCGCACCGACGGCACGCGCGATAACTACCTTAAGGCGAGTTGATAAATTCGCAACCATCGGTTGCCGCGATTGCGGCGTTAACGTCGTGTTTACCCTAATTAAGGAAATTCAACCTGCTCGATCCGAACGGGCGCCCACGAGTAAGTCTTCGTTGACGCTCCTGTGGCTCGCGGTGGATCAAATTCTCGACTGGGCCGAGGCTCGTGAGACAGAACATGAACCAGGCAGTTCCGTGGCAGGTCAAGGGCGTCGGCTTCGACGCGCGCGAGGTCGCTCATGTTGCGGCCCGAAGGGCTGGATTGCCGGTCGGGGAGTGGCTCAACAGCGTCATTGCCGACAAGGCGCGTGACCTCGGAGTCTCGACGGACGATTTTTCTGAGGATGACCGGCTCGACGCCCTCGTGGCTCGGTTGGCCGGGGTTGCCGAATCAGTTCAGGCTGACCAGAACTTGCATGAGGTCCGCGCAGAAGCGCCACGCATGCGGGTGGAGGCGGCTGATGGGCCGTCAGGCGCCCAACCCATGTCTCAGTTGCCTCTGCAGGACGACCGCTTGGATTCGCGCGATGATCCGCCGCGTCGCGCCTCGGCGGCCCGGGATCGGGATCTTCGCCTCGACGAGGCTCTGGAAGAGGCGCAACGGCGGGCTTCGGCGGACGACGAGCGGCGCCTGCTGGAGCGGCAGCGTCTGACCGTGGCAGCTCTCGCCAAGGAGGTCGAGCGGCTCAATCGGCTCGAGCCCGGTTCAGAGGCGTCCCGCTCTGCGCTTCGTCGGGCGACCGCTGGGCAGGCGGTCCGGCGCGACGAAGCACCCCGGCCCCTCCGCGATGCGGTCGGCTCGGTCGCCGGACGACTTGAAGAACTCGAGGCGCGCATCGCGCATCGCGATGCGGATCTTGCCAACCGGCCCATCGTGGCAGCCCTGAGCCGCCTCGAGGACAGATTCGAACACATGATGCGGCGGAATGCCGATGGCTCGCGCGAAACCGCACGGGTCGAGGCGACGTTCCGTGACCTTGATTCGCGGTTGCGCGAGATCGCCCAGCGGCTCGATCGCAACGAGAACGAGCTGTCCGCGCGGTCAATGCCTGAGATCGAGCGGATCGACGGCAATCTTGCTGCGATCCTGGCCCGTCTCGATGCCGATACGGCGGACCGCGGCCGGATGTCGGAACGACGGGAGACGCCGCCCCGCGACGGCAGCCGTCCAGGCCGTGCCACGCGCGATGCCATCGCTGACATCACCCAGCGCCAAGCCGACCTCGACCAAACCGAAGTCAATCGGGCGAGCCTGCTTCGGGGCACGTCCTATCCGAGCATCGGGCAAGCGCAACGGGAGCAGAGGCCCGCTCACGCCAACGCGAGGGGCGTGGGCGCCGCGGACCCTGATTTCGACGCCATGACGGCCCTGCAGGACGCCTTCGCGCGGCTGACGGAACGCATGGAGACGCGTCTCGACGAGGCGGTGCGGGCGCGCTCGACGCGCAGCCAGGACGATGACATCAGTGCGTTGAAGAGCGGCATCGCCACGCTTGGCGAACGTCTCGACGTGATCCGACAGCAGAACGAGGTCGATCGCGCCGCCAGCGACGATCGCGACGACATCGACGCTCTGCGCAACGAGATAGCGGCCCTGCAAGTGGGCCTGACCAAGCTGGCGCCGCAGAGCGCGATCGCGACGCTCGAGCAGGCGGTGCGGGAACTCGGCGGCCAGATCGAAGACTCCCGTCAAGACGGTGTGAGCGATGCGGTCCTCGCGCCGCTGGACCGGCTGCGGCAGGAGGTCCGCCAGGCGCTCGAGAGTCAGGACCTTCGCACGACCGTCGACAGCGTCGAGCAGCAATTGCGGGCGGTTGCGACCCGCATCGAGCGGATCGAAGGCCAGGCGCTCGATATCAACGGTTTGCAGGATCAGGTCGGCGAGGTCCGCGAACTGATGCGGACTGCGGCGCATCACTTCCAAGCCGCGGAGCGACTGGAAGTGGAGATCGCTCACCTTGGGTCGCGGGTCGAACGGCTCTCCGACGCGCCCCCTCGCTCGGCGGTGCGCGACCTCGAGCTAGCGGTCAACGAGATTCGCACCATGCTGGTCGAATTCTCGCCCGAAAGCGCGCTCCGCGAGGTCTCCAAGCAATTGGGTGGCATCGTCGGCCGGATTGACGCACTGGAAGAACAGCTTGTGGCCCCGGTGGCCATGTTCGACGACTTCGCCCGCCGCATCGAGCAGGCGAACAGTTCGCTCGCCGAGCGGCTGATCAAGGCCATGCCGAGAACCACAGATCTTGGGTCGATCGAAGGCATGATCGGCGATCTGTCCGGGAAGCTGGACGGCATCAAGAGCGCCTCGGGCGATATCGTGGCTCTGGGCGGACTGGTGCGCGGGCTCGCGGCCCAGATCGAGGAAGCGCGCCTGCCCAACGCCGACGCCAAAATTCTGGATGGCTTGGAAACGCAGGTCGGCCGCTTGGCCGAACGCCTCGACCGGTCCGACGCCAGCCTCGACGCGATCACCTCCGTCGAGCGGCTCGTCCGCGACCTGTTCCAGCAGATCGACGAAACACGGATCGCCACCATCGATGCCGCCGAAACCGCGGCCCGCTCTGCCGCGCAGGAAGCTCTGCGCGTCGCGCTGGTCAGCCCAGCCATCGCGGGCGAAGAGGCCTCAGCGCGCGCAACGCGCGTGGTCGAGCAGGTGGGACAGGAGCTGTCCGAATTCCGCAAGGCCCAGCAGGTCTCCGAAAAGCGCGTCCATTCCACCCTTCTGGCCTTGAACGATACGCTGGAGCGGATGGTCGATCGGATGGTGGTCGACGCCGAGGGCGGGCGGCTTGTCGCCGCGCTGGCGCCTGTGGCCGAGGTCCCTGCCGCTTCAACGAATCAGGTCGCGGTGACCCCCGAGCCCAGGCCTCAGCCTCCGGTCGCGATCGCGGTTCCGACGCAGTCTGCCGCTCCCGATCCGGTGCGCGCAGCGCCGGCGAAATCAGCCGACAAGGTGCAACCGGCCTCGACCAAAGCTGCCCCGCCCGTCGAGATCAGCCGCCCGACGATGGGCGAGCCGATGCCGGACGTCTCGCCGCTGATCGCGGCGGCGCGCCGCGCCGCCCAGGCGGCGCAAAACTCGGCCTCGGCCGCCAGCAAGGACGCGGAGACCAAGGCCCGGACTGAGACCGCTGCCGGCAAGCCCGCAGCGAGCGGCTGGACATCGAAATTCCGGCAAAAGCGGCCTGTTCTACTCAGCGTGGCAAGCGTCGTGCTGCTGCTCGGCGCACTTCAGATCGTACGGATGTCGGAAGGCGAGCACAGCACGGAAGAGATCGTGGCCACTGCCGCACCGGAGCCAACCGAGGATGCGTTCACGCCAAACGCGTCCGTTCCGACAACGGCCGTGACCCCGCCGCCGCCGGCCGCGGCAGCCTCCCCGGCCGCGAGCACCTCCGACGTGCCGCCCGCGTCAACGGCCGCGCCCGCCGCGAAGGCGACCGCCTCTCTGTTGAGTGGCGACACCACACGGACCGAGACCATTGCCCCGGCGACCACGGCGTTCGGGCAGTCCGACAAGGCTCCGAAGCAGCTGCCGACCACCTTGCGCGACCTCGCGGACCGCGGCGATCCCGTAGCCCAATACGAGATCGGTGCGCGGTTTGCCGATGGCCGTGGTCTGGCGCGCGATGCCAAGTCGGCCACAGCCTGGTTCGAGCGATCTGCCAGGCAGGGCTACGCGCCGGCCGAGTACCGTCTCGGGTCGATCTACGAGAAAGGCAACGGCGCTCCAACCGACGCGACCCAGGCGATCGCCTGGTACGAGAAGGCGGCGAACCACGGCAACGTGCGCGCCATGCACAACCTCGCCGTGATGGCGGCGGAGGGCGGCGCAGGCAAACCCGACTATACCCGTGCCGCAACATGGTTCACCAAGGCGGCGGAACATGGCGTCCGCGACAGCCAGTACAATCTGGCCATTCTCTACGCTCGCGGCCTCGGCCTGACCCAGGACCTCTCGCAGTCCTATACCTGGTTCTCGATCGCAGCCGCCCAAGGGGACGCCGACGCCGGCAAGAAGCGGGACGAGGTGGCGGCCAAGCTCGATGCGGGTAAGCTCGCGGCCGCCAAGGCCGCGGCCGACACATTCAAGCCGCAGGCCGATGGAGCAGGCCGCGAACGAGGTGACCCCGCCGCCCGGCGGCTGGGACATCGCGGCGCCGGCCAAGGGTCTGCCGAGCCCCAAGCTCAGCAGCATGTAGGCGGAGGCCCCGGAGGTCACTTCCGGGGCTCTTTCGTTTCGTATCCTGGTTTTAGTTGCCGCCCGAGGGCGGCGTTCAGGGCAGAGTTCTGCGCGAAGCCTGTTCCTGCACGTCCTGCGCGGATTTGATCGGCGCGCGCGTGTACCAGCACGTGGCTGGCAGGTCGCAATTGTCATCCCAGAGATTGCGTCGCATGGCCAAGACGTCTTCGATCGGCGGGCCGACGGGGCGCATTCGTCGTCGTGCCAACCTGCCGCTCAGAGCATCGCATTGAGTGCCGAGCTTGTTCATCGGCGTGCCTCCCAAGCTTGCCGCGTGCAATGCCGTTGACGCCGGGCAGAAGCCAGATTGGCGGACGCGCGGTTCGAGGGTAGGAGCTAAGCAGGAGGAGACGGCAATGCTAATCGGGCCAAGACCCGGCGTTGTGGAACCGAGCGCACGCGCGGAACCACGTCCATGAGTTTCGTCGCGGTTTTTGATGTCGGCAAGACCAACATCAAGCTGATGGCCGTCGACGATTCCGGACGCATCGTCGAGACTCTCGCCACGCCCAATCCGGTGTTTCCCGGGCCGCCCTATCGGCACCACGACCTTGGCCGGCTTGAAGAATGGCTGGTGGCCAACCTGGCGGCGCTTGGACGGCGACATGCTCTGACGGCGATCGTAACCACCGGCCATGGGTCGGGCGGGGTGCTGGTCGATGACGACGGCCCGGTCATGCCGATGATCGATTACGAGCAGGACCCGCCGGCCGAGATCGAGGGCGAATACCGGCGAGTGGCTGGCTCGTTCCGCGATCGAGGCAGCCCGTTCATGTTGGGCGCGGCGCATCTCGCGCGCCAGATGCTGTGGTTGGAGCGCGGGTGGCCGCGCGTGTTCGCGGCAGCACAGGCCTATCTGGCGCTTCCGCAATACTGGGCCTGGCGCCTCTCAGGGATTGCGGCGAGCGAGGTGACCAGCCTTGCGGCACAGTCGCACCTCTGGTGCGCGGTGGATGCCAAGCCGACCCAACTCGTGGCGGATCGGCGTTGGGAGAGGCTCATGCCGCCCTTCTGTCCCGCCTGGGCATCGTTGGGGCCTCTGAGGCGAGACTACGTGGAGCGCACCGGGCTTCACCCGAACACACGCGTCCTCACCGGCATTCACGATTCGTCCGCGAACCTTTACCGCTACCAGGCCGCGGGCCTGAGCGACATGACGGTGGTCTCGACGGGCACCTGGATCGTGCCGATCAGCGACCGGCAGGGGCCCGATTTCGATGTCGAGCAGCCGGGCCTCTGCTGCAACGCCGATGTGCAGGGCAGGCCGTTGCCCGGCATGCTGGTCATGGGCGGGCGGGAGTTCAGCGCGGTTGCCGGGGAGCCGGGCGAACCGGCTTCGCGGAGCAAGCTGGCGCGGCTGATCGAGACTGGCACCATGGCGCTGCCGAGTTTCGGCAGCGACGACTGCTTGTTTCCGGGCACCAGTCGACGCGGCGTGATCGAGGGGCCGCTGGCCGACGATCCCGCGATGCGCCTGACGCTCGCGGTCCTCTACACAGCGCTTCTCACCGATTGCTGCCTCGACATGGTCGAGACGAGTACCGTCGTGCTGGACGGCAGCTTCGTGCGGGAGCCCCTGTATGGCGCCATCATTGCAGCGCTGAGGCCACACAGGCGCGTCCTCGTCAACCTTGACCAGTTCGGAACCATCGCCGGAGCGGCGCTCTTGGCCACGCACGAGACGCGAAAGGTCTCGGCCCCGCTGGCGCTCGAAGCCCCGACGCCCCTCGACATCCCGGGTCTGGCCGCCTATGCCCGCGCTTGGCGCGATCGGGCCAACAGGAGGAAGCCAACGTGAACAGCTACGACGACCTCGCGGCCCGCCGCGAGATGGTGGAAACAGGCCGCCGCATGAACGCCAGCGGGATCAACCAGGGCACGGCGGGCAACATTTCGCTGCGCAACCCCGCCGGGTTCCTGATCACGCCAACCTCGCTGCCCTACGACCAGATGGAGCCGGAGGACATCGTCCAGATGAGCTTCGACGGGACCTACGAAGGGCGCCGCCGGCCCTCATCGGAATGGCGCTTTCACCGTGACATCCAGCAGGCCCGGCAGGACATCAACGTGGTGCTGCACTGCCATTCGGTTTACGCCACCACGCTGGCGGTGCATCACAAGACCATTCCGAGCTTCCATTACATGACGGGCGTCGCGGGCGGGACGACGATCCGCTGCGCGACCTACGCGACGTTCGGCACGCAGGCGCTGTCCGATAACGCGATCGAGGCGCTGCGCGATCGGCTCGCCTGCCTGCTGGGCCAGCACGGCCAGATCTCGCTCGGCAAGACACTCGCCAGCGCTCTCGCGATGGCCATCGAGGTGGAGACGATCGCCCGCCTTTACGTCCAGGCGCTCACGCTGGGCGAGCCGCCGATCCTGTCCGACGAGGAAATGGAGCGGGTGCTGCAGCAGATGAAGAACATGAGCTACGGCCAGGCGCCGGATCTCGACGGCGTCAACGACGTCGCGCGGCCGAAGTCTGCAGCCATGTAGCCGGTGTGTCGTAGGCGGCTTCGTCGCCCCGGAGTTCCGGCGATCACGGGTCCGGGCGCGGACGTGAGCGACGCCGACCAGGACTGAACAAACCTCACCGACCTTCCTCGCTCACGAGACCGCCGTCTTCGGAGGCCAAGCGCGATGAAGGCACCGGTCGGGGCCCTTGTTGCCAGTTGTGCCCGAATCCCGCGTCCAGAACGGTGCCGAAGTTCACGCAGGGTCGTGAGAAATACAAAGAAGAGGCAGCAACTCGCTTCCAAAGGGCCTAGTTTCGCATCATCAACGCGAGCTCAGGGAGTACTGCGACAGAATAGCCGGTCCGGAACGTGATCCGAGGAGAGTGAGTTCGTTTCCCGAAGCGGTCACAAATCCCTGAACTCCTGAGGAAGCAGCATGGCAACGCAATCCCGCTCGCTCGCCGTCGTTACGGGTGCATCGACTGGAATCGGCTACGAACTGGCCAAAATCTGCGCCAAGAACGGCTTCGATCTTGTGGTGGTCGCCGACGAACCGAAGATCAACGAAGCCGCGCGCGACTTTGAAGCCCTCGGTGCGAAGACGGTGGCCGTCGAGGCCGACCTCGCGACTCTGCCGGGGTCGACAAGCTTTACACGGCCGTTCGGTCGGACGGACGCCCGGTCGCCGCGCTGCTCGCCAATGCCGGCCGCGGGCTTGGCCGCGGCTTCCTCGATCAGAATTTTGATGACGTGCGCCGGGTGATCGACACCAACGTCACCGGGACGCTCTACCTGCTGCAAAAGGTCGGGCGGGATATGGTCGCGCGAAAGGAGGGCCGGATCCTGATCGTCGGCTCGATCGCTGGCTTCATGCCAGGAACCTACCAGGCGGTCTACAACGGGACGAAGGCTTTCCTCGACTCCTTCTCCTTCGCGTTGCGCCACGAAATCGCGGAGAGCGGCGTGACCGTGACCTGCCTCATGCCCGGTGCGACGGAAACGGAGTTCTTCGAGCGCGCCGACATGATGGACACCAAAGTCGGCACGGCGAAGAAGGATGATCCGGCCGATGTCGCACAGACAGGTTTCGACGCCATGATGAAGGGGCAAGGCGACGTCGTGAGCGGCTGGCACAACAAGCTGCAGACGGCGATCGCGTCCGTGACCCCAGCCGGCATCCTGGCCCAGATGCACAAGAATATGGCTGAACCGGGCACCGCCAAGCCGTAAGACCGCAGCGAAGCGGTTGCGTCTCCCGCCCAGTTGATCTAGCCCGCGTGGATCAACGCGGACGGGAGACCGATGACCATACGTGTGCATGCCGGCGACCTGCCCGACGACCGCAGCTACGGCGGGAGCGTTGCGATCGACACGGAGACGCTGGGCCTCAATCCGCACCGTGACCGCTGTGCGTTGTTCAACTCTCGGGCGGCGACGGCAACGCGGATGTGGTGCAGATCGAGGCAGGCCAGCGCAGCGCCCCCATCTCCAGCGGCTCCTCGCCGACTCCGGTGTGTAGAAGCTTTTCCATTTCGCGCGATTCGACATCGCCGTGATGTTCAACGCTTTCGGCACCATGACGACGAACATCTACTGCACGAAAATCGCCTCCAAGCTCGTGCGGACCTACACCGATCGGCACGGGCTCAAGGAACTCTGCCGCGAACTCCTCGGCGTCGACCTCTCAAAGCAGCAGCAGTCGTCCGACTGGGGCGCGGAGACGCTGAGCGAAGCGCAGGTCGCCTATGCGGCCTCAGACGTCCTGCATCTGCACGCGCTGAGGGCCCGACTCGACGTCTGCTGGCGCGGGAAGGGCGCCGGATATCGCTGAAGCCTGTTTCGACGTTTCTGCCCACCCGCGCGCGGCTCGACCTCCGTGGGTGGGCCGACACGGACATCTTCGCGCACGAGTAGCCGGCGAATGTCGCCTTAAGTTGGCCATGGCCATAGGATTGACAGCCGTCGCCCGCAGCCAACGATCGGCCGCGTCCTCCCTGTCGCGATGACCGACGCTCCTCCTCCCCAGCCCGACCCGGCTGTCCTCGACACCGATCGGGGACAAGTCGCAGGCGTTCAAGCGTGCGGCGAAGCACTCACTGCGGGTCCGATGGCTGCGCCGAATGATCCTGGTCGGCGCGATCGGTTTGCCGCAGGTCTCATCGTGTTCGTTTTCTTCGACCCGTTCCGGGCGTTTCTGCCCGCGGGCGTGTCGATCGACAGAGCAGGCCTCAACGGCTCGAGAGTCACCATGTCGCATCCGAAAATGTCCGGCTATCGCAAGGACGGCCGGCCCTATGACTTCACGGCGGAGTCGGCCGTCCAGAACCTGAAAACGCCCGAATTCTTCAGCTGAATGCGCTGGATGCGCATGTGGCGATGGCGGACAAGCGTCGCGCATGTCATGTCCGACGACGGAGTCTACGACACCGCCAAAGAGATGATGACCTGAAGGGCAACATCCGGATCACCAGCGATTCCGGTGCTGATATCCGAATGAGTGTCGCCCACATCGAGTTCAAGGCTGGCGATGTCGTCAGCCAGGCGCCGGTGAACGTCTCGATGAAGAGAGGGACCGTGGCCTCCGACACCATGCGGATGACCGGAAACGGGGCCGAGGTGAGTTTCCCGGTCATGTCCATTCGCTGATGCTGCCGGGGCCGGATCCTGTGCCGGGCAAGGTGAAGGCGAATCCCGCGATCGGATGCGCCGTCCGGGGCTGGCCCTCGCAGCGGACGGCTTGCCGCGCTTGCGGCACGGGCCGCAGGGGCGGCACCGGTCGCCTCCAAGAACGCGCCTCCCTCCTGCTGCCCGGGACGAACTCGCACCAGCCGATCAGCATCGATGCTGCGAAGCTCGACTACTACGACAAGCAGCAAAAGCTGGTTTATTCGGGCAGTGTGGTTGCGGTGCAGGGCGATTCGACGCTCAAGGCTTCGGAACTCATCATTTATTTGAGCAAAGACGATCCGGAAGGCGGGCGCAACCCAGGCAAGGCGCAACCCCGACCGGCGGTGAGAATGCTGCTGCGACAGCGGCCTCCGTTGCGGCCCCTGGTGCCGGGAGCTCGGTGAAGCACATGGACGCCAAGGGACCCGTCACGCTCGTTTCCAAGGATCAGATCGGCACCGGCGACAACGGCTCCTATGACAAGGACCAGAACAAGGTGACGCTGACCGGAAACGTCACCTTGAGCCAGGGCACCAACATCACCAAGGGCGACAAGCTGGTTTACGATCTGACGAGCGGCCAGGCGCAGGTGTTTTCCGGCCAGACCTACGGTCGCGTGAAGAGCATCTTCACGCCGGGCTCAGGTGGCCCCGACGATGCGGCAGCGCCAGCCAAGAGCAAGCCCGTCGCGAAAGGCAAGCCTGCCGGTAAGCCGAAACCAGCCGGGACGGCAAGCGCCCAATAGGGGTGCTTGCAGGACAGCGCTCGCTCCGCCATGCTGGACGACGCTTTCCCGAGCGCAGGATGCGGAGTATCCCACCGATTGCGTCGACCCTCTTCGCCGATCCACCCCGGCGGTACTGTTTCAAGCGCTTCCGCTCCCGCATGCTACGGCTGAGTTGGTTTCAGCGCGGCGCGACCGCCCTGGACAGAAGCGGGGACCTGACCGAGCCCAGCTTCGGCCCAGCGCCCGACGTAGCCGCCTCGCCATTCGTCGAGACGGAAACGGACGCGTCGTATGTCGGCGAGCCCTGGACGGATCAGGCCGGAGTGCTCGGGGTGCACAATCTCGGCAAAGCCTACAAGGCCCGCAAGGTGGTCCAGGACGTCAGCATCTTCGTTCGCCGCGGCGAAGCCGTCGGCCTGCTCGGGCCAAACGGAGCAGGCAAGACTACCGTTTTCTACATGATCACCGGGCTGGTGCGCCCCGACAAAGGGCGGATCGACCTCGACGGTCACGACGTGACGGCGCTGCCCATGTATCGACGGGCGCGGCTCGGCATCGGCTATCTGCCTCAGGAAGCCTCGATCTTCCGCGGCCTCAACGTCGAGGACAACATCCGGGCGGTTCTGGAAATCACCGTGCCCGACAAGAAACGGCGGGAGGCCGAACTCGACGAACTGCTCGAAGAGTTCAACATCGCCAGGCTCCGGAAGACCCCGTCCATTGCGCTGTCCGGCGGCGAGCGGCGCCGTTGCGAGATCGCGAGGGCGCTGGCCGGGCACCCGTCGTTCATGCTTCTCGACGAGCCCTTTGCCGGCATCGATCCCATCGCAGTCGGCGACATTCAGGACCTCGTCCGCCATCTGAAGGGCCGCGGCATCGGTGTGCTCATCACCGATCACAATGTGCGTGAGACCCTCGGGCTCATCGACCGCGCCTACATCATCCATTCCGGTCATGTGCTGACCGAGGGAACGGCCGACGAAATCGTTGCGCATCCCGACGTGCGGCGGTTCTACCTCGGTGAAGACTTCCGCATGTAGCTGTGGCCTTTGTAGCCCGTCGTTAAGGATCGTACGCAAGCGCACGGTTGGGACGGGGCAAAACCGCTTCCGCTAGCAAGAAGCGTGCTATAACGCTCAGCCGTGCCGTCCCTTTCATAAGAGGGGTTCCGCGCGAGTTTGAGCGTCGAGTCGATTGAATGGCATTATCGGCCAAACTGGTGATGCGACAGGGCCAGGCCCTGGTCATGACGCCGCAGCTTTTGCAGGCGATCAAGCTTCTCCAGTTGTCGAACCTGGAGCTCGCGTCCTTCATCGAGGAGGAATTAGAGCGAAACCCTCTGCTGGAGCGCGTTGACGACCGCTACGACGCCAACGAAGCCCACATTCACGCCGACGAGCCCTCGACGACCGCGACCGAATCCGAGCCGCGCGAGGGAGACTGGAGCTCCGACGAACTGGCGACCGACCAGGGCGCCCTTGAGACGAGTCTCGGAACGGAGCTTGGAAACAGCTTCGATCCCGACAGAATGGACGTAAAACCAAGTGCCGGCCGATGTGCACGGACTGAGCGCGACTTCGTGGACCGGAACGAGCTCGTCTTCGCCCGACGGAGACTCGGCCAACCTGGAAGCCTATCTCGCCAACGCCCGCTCCCTCCACGACCACCTGCTTGATCAACTGAGCATGACCGTTGCCGACGAGCGCGATCGTCTCATCGGTCGCGCGCTGATCGACGCCATCGACGAGAACGGCTACCTCCGCGACCTGCCGGAGGTCATCGGGGAACGTCTGGGTGCCCCGGTTCCGCGCGTCGAGGCCGTGCTGGTCATCGTGCAGGGGTTCGAGCCGACCGGCGTTGGGGCGCGCGACCTTGCCGAGTGTCTCGCGCTTCAGCTTAGGGAGCGGAACCGGTTTGATCCGGCGATTGATCGCTTGCTCGCTAACCTGCCGCTCCTGGCCAAACGCGACTTCGGCGCCCTGCGGAAGCTTTGCGGGGTCGACGACGACGATCTGGTCGAAATGATCGCGGAAATCAGGCAGCTCGACCCCAAGCCGGGGCGTGCCTTTAGCAGCGGCGCCGTCCAGACGGTGGTACCGGACGTGTATGTCTGGCCCGCTCAGGACGGGTCTTGGAACGTCGAACTCAACACGGATGTTCTCCCGCGAGTGCTGGTCAATCAGCGCTATCACGCCCGCGTTTCGCAGAAGTCCGGCAACGATGCTGACAGGGTGTTCGTCGCCAATTGCCTGCAGACAGCGAATTGGCTGACCAAAAGTCTCGAGCAACGGGCCAGAACGATCCTCAAGGTCGCGAGCGAGATTATTCGGCAGCAGGACGGCTTCTTTGCCAAGGGCATCGAATATCTGCGGCCGTTGAATCTGCGCAGCGTTGCCGACGCGATTGGCATGCACGAGTCCACCGTGTCGCGAGTCACCTCGAACAAGTACATGAGCACGCCAAGGGGGCTATTCGAACTGAAGTACTTCTTCACGGCCTCGATCGCTTCTGCACTCCATGGCGACGCTCATTCGGCGGAGGCCGTGCGGTTCCGCATCAGACAGATGATCGACGCCGAAGCGCCGCACGACGTCTTGTCCGACGACGCCATCGTGTCCCGCCTGAAAAAGGCAGACATCGTCATCGCGCGTCGGACGGTAGCGAAGTACCGGGAAAGTCTCCGCATCCCCTCATCGGTCGAACGCCGCCGCGAGAAAAGCACGCGCCTCATGGGACAGGACGGTCTCGCGTCGCGTTGACTTGCCGTTCGGGAGGTTCCTACGCTGACCGCTGTTCGGGCTGAGTGGAGACTGGCATGACCCTGCGAATATCGGGCAAGAACCTCGCAATCGGAGAAGCACTCCAGGAGCACGCCCGAGCTCGGATCACAGCCGCCGTGTCCCGCTATTTCGATGCGGCCATCACCGGCCACGTCGTGATCGAGGCGGAGGGGACGGGCTATCGTTCCGATATGACGCTTCACCTGCCTTCGGGCGCGACGATGCAGGTCGAGAGCCGGGGATACGAGCCCTATCCCTGCTTCGATCAGGCGGCTGACAAGCTCGAACGGCGTTTGCGGCGATACAAGAGCCGCCTCCGGGAGCGCCACCCTGCCTCCAGCATCAGCACGATGCCGATGATGACAGAGCGGACCATTGAGGCACCGGGAGACGAGCCCGAGGAAGCCGGGTACAGCCCAACTGTCGTGGCCGAGTCCAAAAAGCCCCTGCGATCCATGTCGGTCGCGGTGGCTGTCTCCGAACTCGACCTGTCTGGCGCACCGGTCCTCATCTTCCGCCATTCCGCGAGCGGCGACGTTCAGATCGTTTACCGGCGAAACGACGGCCACATCGGGTGGATCGATCCTGCTGACGCGACGGATGGTGTCTGAGCTCGGCATGCGAATTGCTCGCTGCATCTGGCAGATGAGCTGACAGCCGGATCGAGGTTCGGCTGCAAGAACAGCGGAAAAGATGCCGACCGGACGGTTACGGGTTTGCAGCTGTGCGGCCTGGTTGGGGGGATTTGAATTTACCGATGCACTTGACCGATCTGATCGCGGCGGATGCCATTCTTCCCTCGCTCAGGGTGTCTTCGAAGAAAGCGGCCCTGCAAGGCATGAGCGATGCCGCGGGGCAGATTTCCGGCCTGCCCGCGGAGGACATCCTCGATGCCGTTCTGCAGCGTGAGGCCCTTGGCTCCACCGGGATCGGGGCGGGCATCGCCATCCCGCACGGCAAACTGGAGCGCTGCGGCCGGATCTTCGGCGTTTTCGCCCACCTCCAGAAGGCCGTTGATTTCGATTCGGTCGACGGCGCCCCAGTCGATCTTCTGCTGATGCTGATCGCCTCCGAAGCCGCGGGTGCAGATCACCTGAAGGCGCTTGCTCGGGTCGCCCGCTTCTTTCGCGACCCCCAGATCGGGGTCCGGCTTCGGGCGATGCGCGACGCCGAGTCGATCTTTGCCGTGCTGTCCGGCAGCGGAATCGAGACCCACGCAGCCTAGACGGACCGTAATTCAGCGGTGCCGCGGCGAACCTCTGGGGTGACCGGTCTTTAGGCCAGCTCGAGTTCAGCGCATTTCGCCTGAAGGATGGCCCGGTCGAACGGCTTCATGATGTAGGTATCGGCGCCGGCGTGCATCGCCCGGGCGATGTGAGCGAGATCGTTTTCCGTCGTGCACAGAATG
>CAWGMF010000023.1:0-677500 GCA_963823605.1 uncultured Alphaproteobacteria bacterium
TCGGCGAGAAGGCCAACGCGACCCGGCCCGAGATCGAGCAGATCATGCTCGCGCCCGCCGCGGCATGGATGACGAGGCGCTGGAGCGCGTCTGTTCCTGTCCGCCGGCGCATCGAGAAGCGGCGCTGGCGCGGGCACGATCCGGACTTCTACATCTGCTCGCTCTCGGCCGCTCGATGGTCTACAAGGGCATGTTCCTGGCCGAGCACATCGACGAGTTCTATCCCGACCTGAACGACCAGCGCTTCGCCTCGGCGCGTGGCGATCTTCCACCAGCGCTATTCCACCAACACCTTCCCCGACTGGCGGCTGGCCCAGCCGTTCCGCATGCTGGCCCACAACGGCGAGATCAACACGCTGAAGGGCAACGTCAACTGGATGAGGAGCCACGAGATCCGCATGGCCGCCGACGCCTTCGGCGATCCGAGGACGTGAAGCCGGTGATCCAGCCGGGCGGTCCGACACCGCGGCGCTCGACAACACCTTCGAGGTGCTGGTGCGCGCCGGCCGCTCCGCGCCGATGGCCAAGGCGCTGCTGATCCCCGAGGCCTGGTCGGCCAGGACGCGACCGATGAAGCCGGCGCACGGGCGCTCTACGCCTATTGCAACGCGGTGATGGAGCCGTGGGACGGCCCGGCGGCGGTCGTGCGCCACCGACGGCGCGCTGGGTGATGGCCGGCAAGGACCGCAACGGCCTGCGCCGCTGCGCGTCGCGAGCACCACGGACGGGCTGCTGATCGTGGGCTCCGAGGCCGGCATGGTGCGGCTGCGCCGAGGCCACGATCGTCGCAGAAGGGCACATCTCGGCCCGGGCGGATGATCGCGCGTCGATCTGGACGAGGGCCGGCTCTCGGCGAGGAGGCGAGATCAACGACGGCTGGCGACGCGCACCCCTACACCGACTGGCTGCGGCAACATGGTCGAGCTCGAACCGATGATCGGCCCGGGCCGAGCCGCGCCGCTATGGCCGCGAGGAGCTGGCCGCCGCCAGGCGCCGCCGGGGTGACGCTCGAGGAGATCGAGCTGATCCTCGCACCCGATGGTGGAGGACGGCAAGGAAGCCGTCGGCTCCATGGGCGACGACACGCCGCTGGCGGTGCTGTCCGAACGTTACCGCGCCCTGCCCCACTTCTTCCGCCAGAACTTCAGCCAGGTGACCAACCCGCCGATCGATACCCTGCGCGAGACGCGGCCGCTGCGTCCCGATCACGTCATCGCGGCGCCAAACATGGTCGTCGCGCTCAACTAGCTGGCTCAGTCCTCGAGTCTGCAGGCAGGTCTGGATCTCGGCGACGATCGATTCCCAGGTGTCGGCCTCGATAGGGTCGTCCAGGTCGGCTTCTTCGGCCTCGAGATCGCAGAAGGCGACCAGCTCGCGCGACCACCTCGGCGCCGTGCGTCGACGGCGGCGTCAGGTCGTAGCTGGCGTCCGGCGCCGGGCGCGAAGACGTCGTCGTCCTCGATCGTCGGCCAGCTCGTCCCACCACTCGAGCTTGACCAGGTCGTGGCTCCTTGGCCGTGCGGCAGTACTTGGCCAGGTCGGCGACGTCGGTGAAGACCGACCACGTCGCCGTCGCTGCCCAGGAACGCGACTCGATCTCGTCGCCCTCGACGTAGACCGCGCACGGTGAAGTACGTGCACGTCGTCGAAGTACGAACTCGATCGGCTCGGCGCCGACCCGGTCCCAGACCGTCTCGGCTTCGAGGTCGGTGTCGGTGAAGTCGCCCTGCCAGCGCAGCCAGCTCTCGACCCGGCCGATGGCCCGCTCCCAGGTGTCGGCGATCACGTCGCCCAGTTCGCTCCAGCGCTTGCGCCGTCCTTGCCCTGGTAGCTGACGTCCTCGTAGACGAGGTCGGCGTACTCGGGGGTGTTGACGACCAGGCCGCGCAGCGCGCCGTCGTCGCAGCAGTCGGCGATCTTGGCGACCATGTCGACGACGTTGGCCAGCGCCGAGACGTGCACCGGGTCGGGCTCGCCGGCGGCCCAGTCGTAGACCTGCGTCCAGGTCGTAGGCGTCCTCGCCGGCCGGGCCGCAGCTCGTCCGGCGTCAGCTTGCAGGACGCGGCCCCAGGCCGGGTGGTCGGACAGGTCGTTCTCCTCGCCGGAGGCGATGAACTCGGCCAGTTCGCGCGCGCTCGGGATACAGCAGGATCTTGGCGCCGTCGCCGAGGAAGCCCTGCCACTCCTCGCCCTCGTCGTCCTCCCACGGCGGGGCCCACAGGGTCAGGCCGATCTTGCCGTTGACCGTGAGCGTGATCGGGATGATCGACGCGTCGAGCGAACTCGTCATAGGTCGAAACCTACCGTGCTCGGCGTGCAGCGTCAGACGCCGATCGGGTGCCAGACCGTCTTGGTCTCGACGAAGGCGCGCAGCCGGCCGATGCCCGGGTCGGCCGCCCAGTCCTGCGTCGGCGTCGGCACGTAGACCCGCTTGACGTTGTCGGCCGCGGCCCGCTGCAGCGCCGACCCGGTCGGCGGCGTCGACGCCGGTCAGGTCGAGCGCGTTGACGTCGCGGTGGCTGGCCAGCCACGGGCGCCAGCTCGGCGGTGAAGCCGGTGAGCAGGTTGACGACGCCGCCGGGCAGGTCGGAGGTGGCGAGCACCTCGGCCAGCGATGACCGCCGGCAGCGGGCGGTCTCGGACGGCGACCACGACCGCGGTGTTGCCGGTCGCGATCACCGGGGCGAGCGACGCTGACCAGGCCGAGCAGGCTGGAGTCCTGCGGCGCGAGGACGCCGACGACGCCGGTCGGCTCGGGCAGGCTGAAGTTGAAGTACGGCCCGGCGACCGGGTTGGTCGCCGCCGACGACCTGCGCGTACTTGTCGGCCCAGCCCGCGTACCAGACCCAGCGGTCGATCGGCGGCGTCGACTGCGCGGTCGGCCGCCGGTCGAGACCTGCTCGGCCGCCGCCACCTCGGCGACGAACTGGTCCCGCCGGCCCTCGAGCATCTCGGCGACCCGGTAGAGCACCTGGCCGCGGTTGTAGGCGGTGGCGCCGGACCAGCCCGGCGAACGCCTTGCGGGCGGCGACGACGGCGTCGCGGACGTCCTTGCGCGAGGCCTGCGCGGCGTGCGCGAGCAGCGCCCCGTCGGCGACCGGCACCGGATACGAGCGGCCCGGACTCCGAGCGCGGGAACGCGCCGCCGATGTAGAGCTTGTAGGTCTTGCGGACGGCGAGCCGCTCGGTCCGGTCGCGGATCAGACAGTCGAGGTAGGCCTCCAGGCCGTGCCGGCCGCCCTCGCGGCCGAAGCCCGATTCCTTGTAGCCGCCGAACGGCGAGGCCGGATCGAAGCGGTTGAACGTGTTGGCCCAGACGACGCCGGCCCGCAGCTTGGACGCCATCCAGAGGATGCGCGAGCCCTTCTCGGTCCAGATGCCGGCCGACAGCCCGTAGGGGGTGTTGTTGGCCTTCTCGACCGCCTCGGCCGGGGTGCGGAACGTCAGCACCGACAGCACCGGGCCGAAGATCTCTTCGCGGGCGATGCGGTTGGCCGGCGAGACGCCGGTGAAGATCGTCGGCGGCGAACCAGAAGCCGCGCTCGGGCAGCTCGCACGGCGGCGACCAGCGGGTGATGCCCTCGGCGTCGCCGGAGTCGGCCAGCTCGCGGATGCGGGCCAGCTGGGCCGCGGAGTTGATCGCGCCGATGTCGGTGTTCTTGTCGAGCGGATCGCCCAGGCGCAGCGTGGCCAGCCGCCGCTGCAGCGCGTCGATCACCTCGTCGGCGACCGATTCCTGGACGAGCAGCCGCGAACCGGCGCAGCAGACGTGGCCCTGGTTGAAGAAGATGCCGTTGACGATGCCCTCGACGGCCTGGTCGAGCGGCGCGTCCTCGAAGACGATGTTGGCCGCCTTGCCGCCCAGTTCGAGCGACAGCCGCTTGCCGGTGCCGGCCGGCGGCGCGCTGGATGAGCTTGCCGACCTCGGTCGAGCCGGTGAAGGCGATCTTGTCGATGCCGGCGTGCTCGACGAGGGCCTGCCCGATCGTCGGGCCCGCCGGCCAGGATGTTGACGACGCCCGGCGGCAGGTCGGCCTCGGCGATGATCTCGGCCAGGGTCAGCGCGGTGAGCGGCGTGGTCTCGGCCGGCTTGAGGACGACCGTGTTGCCGGTCGGCCAGCGCCGGGCGCGATCTTCCAGGCCGCCATCAGCAGCGGGAAGTTCCACGGGATGATCTGCGCCGGCGACGCCGATCGGCCGCGGGGACGGGCCGAAGCCGGCGTACTCGAGCTTGTCGGCCCAGCCCGGCGTAGTAGAAGAAGTGCGCCGCGGCCAGCGGGATGTCGACGTCGCGCGACTCCCTGATCGGCTTGCCGTTGTCGAGCGACTCGAGCACCGCCAGCTCGCGGCCGCGCTCCTGGATCGCCCGGGCGATGCGGAACAGGTACTTGGCCCGCTCGCGGCCGGGCAGTCGTCCCCACACGCCGTCGTAGGCGCGACGCGCGGCGGCGCACCGCGTCGTCGACGTCGGACGGGCCGGCCTCGGCCACCTCGGCCAGCGGCTGCTCGTCGGCCGGGTTGATCGTCTTGATCGCCTCGCCCGAGCCGTCGCGGAACTGGCCGTCGACGAAGATCTGGTAGCTCGCTCTTGAGCCGCGCGATGTCGCGCGACTCCGGGGCCGGCGCGTACTCGAAGACTGCTCATCAGTCCACGCTCACGTAGTCGGGGCCGTCGTAGGCGCCGGTGGTCAGCTTGTGCCGCTGCAGCAGCAGGTCGTTGAGCAGGCTGGACGCGCCGAAGCCGGAACAGCGACGGGCGTCAGCCACTGCTCGCCGGCGACCTCGTTGACCATGACGAGGTAGCGCACCGCCTCCTTGCGTCGTGCGGATGCCGCCGGCCAGCTTGACGCCGCGCAGCTCGCCGGTGGCGTCGGCGAAGTCGCGCACCGCCTCGAGCATCACCAGCGCGACCGGGGGAGTGGCGGCCGGGGTCACCTTGCCGGTCGACGTCTTGATGAAGTCGCCGCCGGCCAGCAGCGCCAGCCACGAGGCGCGGCGGACGTTGTCGAGCGTCACCAGCTCGCCGGTCTCGAGGATCACCTTCAGGTGCGCGCCGCCGCAGGCCGCCTTGACCGCGACGATCTCGTCGAACACCTGCTGGTAGTCGCCCGGACAGGAACGCGCCGCGGTCGATGACCATGTCGATCTCGGTGGCGCCGGCGGCGACCGCCTCGGCGACGTCGACCAGCTTGGTGGCCAGCGACGCCCGTCCGGACGGGAACGCGGTGGCCACGCTGGCGACCTGCGACCGGCGCTGCCGCGCAGCGCCGTCGACCGCGGTCGCGACCAGGTCGGGGTAGACGCAGACGGCGGCCACCGACGGGACGCTCGGGTCGCGCCGGGTCGGGCCGCACCGCCTTGGCGCACAGCGAGCGGACCTTGCCGTGGGTGTCGGCGCCCTCGAGGGTGGTCAGGTCGACCATCGAGATGGCGGTGTCGATGGCCCAGGCCTTGGCGGTGGTCTTGATGCTGCGGGTGGCCAGCGCCGGCCGCCCGGGCCTCGGCGCCGACCTGGTCGACGCCGGGCAGCCCGTGCAGGAAGCGCCGCAGCGACGCGTCGTCGCGCGCCGACCGTCGGTCCAGCGTTGATCAACTGCTCGACCGGCTCATGCGTCACCAGGAGCGCCAGCTTGAGGCGGTCGCACCGCCGTAAGGTCTGGGCAGTGGACATCCTGGTCGTCGATCACCCGATCGCGCAGTCGCGGCTCACCGTGATGCGCGACGAGACCAGCAGCAACGCCGAGTTCCGGGCGCGCTGCGCGAGCTGGCGACCCTGCTCGTCTACGAGGCGACCCGGGGCCTCGCAGACGCGGCCCGATGCCGATCCGGACGCCGCTGGGCCCGACCGACGGCACCGAGCTGGCCAACCCGCCGCTGATCGTGCCGGTGCTGCGGGCCGGGCTGGGCATGGCCGAGGCCGCGTTCAACCTGCTGCCCGAGTCGCAGATGGGGTTCGTCGGCGCTGGCCCGCAACGAGCAGACCCACGAGCCCGAGGCCTACATGGCGTCGCTGCCCGAGTCGCTGGCCGGGCGTCCGGTGATCGTGCTCGACCCGATGCTGGCCACCGGCGGCTCGCTGCTGCACTGCATCGAGCTGCTCGTCTCGCGCGGCGCGTCCGACATCACGGTCGTCTGCGCGCTGGCCGCGCCCGAGGGCGTGGCCCGGCTCGAGACACAGCGGCTACCCGCTGCGGCTGGTGACGGCCAGCATCGACGAGGGGCTCAACGAGAACGCCTACATCGTTCCCGGCCTGGGCGACGCCGGTGACCGCCAGTTCGGCCCGCGCTGACGCCTGACGTCGGCTTAGGGTTGATCATGCAAACGCGCCCTGAACTGCTCGGCAGTTTCGGCATGGTGGCCAGCACGCACTGGCTCGCCTCGGCCTCGGGAATGAGCGTGCTGGAACAAGGCGGCAACGCCTTTGACGCCGCCGTCGCCGCCGGCTTCGTGATGCAGATCGTCGAGCCGCATCTGAGCGGTCCGGGTGGCGATCTGGTGGCCCTGGCGTGGACGGGCGGCGCGCCCCACGTCGTCTGCGGTCAGGGCGTCTCGCCCGCCGCGGCGACGCTCGAACACTTCTCCGACCTCGGGCTGGCCCTGGTGCCAGGCAGCGGCCCGCTCGCCGCCACCGTGCCCGGCGCGTTCGGCGGCTGGACGACGATGCTCGAACGGTGGGGCACCTGGGAGCTGGCCGATGTCCTCGCCTACGCGTTGCACTACGCCGAGTCGGGTTTCCCGCTGCTGGCCAGCGACCTCGGCGGCGATCGACGCGGTCGGCGCCGCTGTTCAGCGAGCACTGGAAGCCCTCGGCCGACATCTGGCTCGAGGGCGGCGCTGCCCCGGCTCCGGGTAGTTGGTGGACGTGGCCGGCGACCGCCCGTACCTACCGCCGGCTGCTCGCGGAAGCCGTCGGGCCGACTCGGGAGGCGCGCATTGCCGCCGCCCGCGCGCGCCTTCTACCAGGGCTTCGTGGCGCAGGAGATCGACGCGTTCAGCCGGACGGCTTGGCGGGACACGTCGGGTCGCGACCACGCGGGACTGCTCACGGCGGACGACCTGGCGCCGTTGGCAGCCGGCATCGAAGCGCCGGTCGCGGTCGACTTCGCCGGGCGGTACGAGGTGCTCAAGGCGCCGGCCTGGAGCCAGGGGCCGGTGCTCGGCCAGCAGTTGCGTCTGCTCGACGAGTTGGACCTGCTCGATCACGATGTGCGCTCGGCGGACTGGATCCACCTGGTCGTCGAGTCGGCGAAACTCGCCTTCGCCGACCGCGAGGCCTGGTACGGCGACCGCGCCGGACGTCGCGCTGACGAGCTTGTTGTCCCCGGCCTACGCGGCTGAGCGGGCCGGTCTCGTCGGTGCCCGAGCCGAGTCTGCGGCTACGTCCCGGGTCGCCGGACGGTCGAACACCAAGGTTGGCCGAGCTGCCCGATCCGACGTTGGGCGCGGCTCGCCGACGCGAGCAGCGGTGAGCCGACGGTCGGCCTGCTCGGGGGAACGCGCGGCGACACCTGCCACGTCGACGTCGTCGATCGGTGGGGCAACTTCGTGTCGGCCACGCCCAGTGGCGGCTGGCTGCAAAGCTCTCCGGTGATCCCTGCGCTCGGCTTCCCGCTCGGTACCCGCGGCCAGATGTTCTACCTGCAGCCGGGCCTGCCGAACTCGCTGCGTCCTGGGGTCCGTCCGCGCACGACACTGTCGCCGTCGATTGCGCTGCGCGACGGCGAACCCTGGCTGGCGTTCGGCACGCCCGGCGGCGACCAGCAGGACCAGTGGCAGAACGCGCTGTTCCTCGACATCGTCGCCGCCGATCGGCGCGGCGATCTCAACCTGCAGGCCGCGGTCGACGCGCCGATGTTCCACACGACCCACTTCCCGTCCTCGTTCTACCCGCGCGAATCACATCCCGGCCAGCTGCTCGTCGAGGATCGCGTCCCGAGCGAGGTGATCTCCGAGCTGCGCGGACGCGGGCACGAGGTGCTGACGCCGGGACCGTGGGTACTGGGTCGGCTAAGTGCCGTAGCCAAAGAAGGGACGCGACTTCGCGCGGCGGCGAATCCACGTGGGGCGCAAGGTTACGCCGTCGGTCGCTGACCCCCTCAGGTCAACGGGCGGGTGGCGCCATAGATGCCGGACGCGACGGCGCTCATGGCGGTGATCCGGACGACGTCGCCCGACTGCGGGGCCTGCACCACGAGTCCACCGCCCAGGTAGATCGCGACGTGGTGGATTCCCGCCGCGGTGCCGTCGCTGGACCAGAAGATCAAGTCTCCGGGCAGCAACTGGCCCGGCGTCGGATGCAGATTGCCGGCGGCGGTGTACTGCGTCGCGGCATCATGGGCCAGCGACAGGTAGGGCGCCCAGGCGTAGAGCGACAGGCCGGAGCAGTCGAAGCCGCGCACCGAGCCGTCGTGCTCGCCACCGCCGGGTGAGTCGATGCCCAGCGTCGGGCCGGCCGAGTTTCCGGCGGCGAACGAGTACGGGACGGCCAACTGGCTGACGGCGCGGTAGGCGGCGGACTGGCCCTCGGCGGCCGTCCATTGCTTGGTGACCGGTGCCAGCGGATGCGCGGTGGCCTGCGTCGCCTGCTGGGCGTACGCGGCGGCCTGGGCAGGCGTCAACGCCTGGTCGCCGTAGCCGCCCGCGAGCGCCGCGAGCACCGAGGCGTCCTGCTGGGCCGAGAGTTGCGCCTGGACGAGCGAGGCCGAAACCGTGGCGGTAAGTGTCTGGGCCAGCGTCTGTTGAGCCGCGGCGTCGGCTTCGGACTGGGCCGCCGCGGCCGCCGAATCCTGGGCTTGGGCTTGAGCTTTTGCGGCTACGTAGTTCGCGGCGTCGAGTCGCGTCTTCGCATCCGTAGCCAGGTTGAGCGCGATCGCCTTGGACGCGGCGAGTTGGCTGTGGACGGCCTCGGTCTCGAGCAAGAGCGCCGGTCCGCCAGCCGACAGCAAGATCGACATGCTCGACGTGGTGCCGCCCATGTAGTCGTTGACGGCGATCGAGCGAAGCGTGTCCGAAGCGGTCTTGAGGTCAGCGCCGGCCTGCGCGGCATCAGTTGACGCCTGGGTCGCGATCGCCCGCGCTGCCTGCAACTGCTGGTTTGCGAGCGCGGCCCGCTGCTCAGCCAGTTCGGCGGCCTGGCCGGCCGCGGTCAGCGAGGCCTGAGCGGCGGCGAGTTGGGCGACCAGGGCATTGACGGCCGCGTCGTCCGAGCTGACCTGGGCCGGAGTAACGCTGGCCCATGCGCCCGAACCGGTGGCACCGGGCGCCATCGTCGACGGTGCGCCTGGAGAGGCGCTGGTCGTTGCGCCCGGTGAGGCGCTCGGCGTTGGGAACGGCCGAGCTGACCGACCCGGCGGCGCCCAACGCGAAGGCCAGTGCCGTCGCGGTAGCCGTAGTCAAAAGTCGCCGTGTCCTCACCACAGCATCATTGCACGATATATGGTGGACGTTAAATACTCTTGGACTAGTGTGCACGCTGGGTAGTTGCGCCGCGAATAACTGTCCAGACGCATTCGACGGGACGAGGTCGCGGCTCGACGCTCGGACCCGACCGCGCCCCGCGGCGACGAAATTGCGCTGAGCAGGCCGACACGCCGTGCCGGCTACTGCTGAGCGCACTTTGATTGACCGCACCGGACGCGCCGCGGGAACGAGTTGCGCTGTGCAGGCGTCGTCACGGCGTGTCTGACTGCTCAGCGCAATCGACGGCGGGGCTAGATGCCGAGGGCTAGATGCCGAGGGCGTCGGCCACTCTCGGTGCGCAACTGGTTCAGACGATTGCGAGCCTCGCCCGCTGACCCGTCCAGCACGACCTCCAGGTACGCCTTCAGCTTCGGCTCGGTGCCCGACGGCCGGACGACGACCCGCCCGCCGTCGAAGGTCAGCGCACGACGTCGGCGGCGGGCAGCAGGTCGCGTGACCACGACGGCGCACCGAGCAGGGTCGCCGGGCGGCGCCGCCCGCAGCCGGGCCATGGCGGCAGGTGATGATCGACAGGTCGTCGACCCGCACCGAGAGCTGGTCGGTGGCGTGCCGGCCGTACTCGGCGGCCAGCTCGTCCAGGCGCTGCGGCAGCGACGATCCGGCCGCTTGAGCGCGGCGGCGCAGTTCGGCCACCAACAGCGCGGCGCTGATGCCGTCCTTGTCGCGCACCAGGTCGGGCGCGACCGCGTAGCCCAGCGCCTCCTCGTAGCCGAAGACCAGGTCGGGCGCGGCGCGCGAGATCCACTTGAAGCCGGTCAGCGTCTCGGCGTAGCCGACGCCGTGCCGCGCGGCCATCGCGCCGCAGCATCGTCGACGAGACGATCGTGGTCGCGTAGGTGCCGCGAATCCCCTTGCGCAGCAGGGCATCGGCCAGCAGGACGCCGACCTCGTCGCCGCGCAGCATCCGCCAGCCGCCGTCGGTCGGCACCGCGACCGCGCACCGGTCGGCGTCCGGGTCGTTGGCGATGACGAGGTCGGCGTCGCGGTCGCGCGGCCAGGGCCAGGGCCAGGTCGAGCGCGCCGGGCTCCTCGGGGTTGGGGAAGGCGACGGTCGGGAAGTCGGGGTCGGGCTGCGGCCTGCTCGGGCACGCTCGATCGGCGGCGCGAAGCCGGCGGCGGCGAAGCACCTTGCGCGACGACCTCGGTGCCGACGCCGTGCATGGCGGTGTGCACGATCCGCAGCTCGCGCGGGCCGATCGGCCGACCAGGCCGGCGACCGCGTCGACGTAGGCGTCGACGATCGTCGTCGTCGAGCACGGTGAAGCCGGTCCGAGCAGCGGGATCGCGCGCGTCGGCCCGACCGCGCTGGATCGCCGCCTCGATCTCGGCGTCGGCCGGCGGCACGATCTGGGCGCCGTCGCCGGCGTAGACCTTGTAGCCGTTGTCCTGCGGCGGGTTGTGCGAGGCGGTGACCATCACGCCCAGCGCCGCGCTCGAGGTGCTGCACGGCGAAGGCGAGCACCGGCGTCGGCAGCAGCCGCGGCAGCAGCAGCGCGTCGAAGCCGGCCGCGGCGAAGATCGCGGCCGAATCCTTGGCGAAATCGTGGGATCCGTGGCGGCCGTCGTAGCCGATGACGACCCGCCCGCCGCGTCGCCCGGCGCCGCGCAGCCAGGCGGCGAGCCCGGCCGCGGCCCGGCGCACGACGGTGCGGTTCATGCCGTTGGGGCCGGCGCGCAGCGGCCCGCGCAGCCCGCGGTGCCGAACGTCAGCGGGCCGCTGAACCGGTCGGCGAGCTCGGCTCGGATCATCGCCGGCAGATCGAGCAGCGCCTGCAGTTCGGCCGCGGCCGCTGGGTCGACGTCGTCGGCGATCCAGGCGCTCGACCTCGTGCCCGCAGTTCGGGACGTGATCATCGCGAGGCGCACCTCGTCGATGCCGAAGCCGGCCGTGGTGAAACCGCCGCCGACCAGAGTGATCGGACGGGTCGGGCGCGCCCTCGCGGCAGCGATCGAAGCGAACGCCTCCGCGTCGTCGAGCGGCTCGTAGCCGATGGCGCGGCCGGCTTCCAGCGACCACCAGCGCCGGGTGTTGGCCGAGACGCCCCACACGACCGAGTAGGCCACGCGCGTGCGCAACGCGGCGTCGACCAGGCGGGCGCAGTCGTCGGGCGAGAGCCACGTCGCCAGGGCGCGCCGGTCGCCGGGCGTCCAGTCACAGGTGCCGATGCGCAGGCAGGAGACCTGCAGGCCGTAGCGGTCGACGTAGTAGCGGCCCAGCGCCTCGCCGAAGACCTTGCTGACGCCGTAGAGGGTGTCGGGACGCGGCGGGGTGTCGGCGGCGAAGCTCGTCGGCCATCGGGGTGAAGCCGACGGCGTGGTTGGACGACGCGAAGACGACCCGCTGCACGCCGTGCCGCCGGGCCGCCTCGAACACGTTGAACAGGCCGTCGATGTTCGCGTCGCGGACGACCGGCCAGGGCGCCTCGGTCGGCTGACCGGCCAGGTGCACCACGGCGTCGACGCCGTCGAAGGCCGCGTCGAGGTCGCGCGGATCGGTGACGTCACCGACGACGCCGCCCGGCCAGCGGCGTGCGGTCGAACAGGCGCAGCTCCCAACCTAGGCGGGCAGTCGCTCGCGCAGCATCGTCCCGATGCGACCGGCCGCGCCGGTGAGCAGGACGGTCACAGCGCGGTCGATGAACTCGGCCGAGCAGCGCGCCCATGCGGCGCGGCGCTGGCCTGCCCGGCCGCGAGCACCTCGGCGTGGTCGAGCTTCTCGCCCGACAGCCCCGCGGCCAGGTTGGTGACCAGCGACAGGCCGAGGATCTCGCAACCCTCGGCGTGCGCGGCGATCGCCTCGAGCGCGGTCGACATGCCGACCAGGTCGGCGCCCAGCGTGCCGGCCATCCGGATCTCGGCCGGCGTCTCGTACTGCGGGCCGGGGAACGCGGCGTAGACGCCCTCGGTGATGGACGGGTCGATCGACGCGACCAGCGCGCGCAGCCGCGGCGAGTAGAGGTCGGTGAGGTCGACGAAGCGCGGCCCGACCAGCGGAGTGCGGCCGGTCAGGTTGATGTGGTCGCTGATCAGCACCGGGTCGCCGACCGCCATGCCGGGGCGCAGGCCGCCGCAGGCGTTGGTGAGGACGACGGTCCGGCAACCGGCGGCCGCGGCCACCCGAACGCCGTGCACGACCGGCTCGACGCCGCGTCCCTCGTAGAGGTGGGTGCGGCCGAGGAAGGCGAGCACCCGCTTGCCGTCGACGTCGATCGATCGGATCCGGCCGGCGTGGCCCTGCGACGGCCGGCGGCAGGAAGCCGGGCAGGTCGGTGATCGGCGAGCTCGGCGTCGGCGGGCCGAGCGCGTCGACGGCCGGCACCCAGCCCGAACCGAGGACGACGGCGACGTCGTGGCGGTCGACGCCGGTGCGCTGCGGCCGAGCTCGGCGGCGGCCGCGAGCGCGGCGGCAGCGGGATCAGCTGGAGCGGCGCCGGTCATGCCCGCCGACATTACGCGGGCACGACCGGCGCCGGGCGAACTCAGCCGGCGTCGTCGTGCTCCGCTGGCAGGGCATGCACAGACGCGACGTGCGGCAGGATCTCGAGCCGTTCGAGCGGCAGCGGTGCGTCCGCAGTCGAGCGCAGCGCCCGAACGTGCCCGTCGCGCATCCGGTGCAAGCGCCAGCTCGACCTCGTGCAGGGCGCCGCGCGCGCCGGCGCGCAGCGACTCGATCGACCTCCGGGTCGGCCGCGGTCCGCGGCCGGGTGCGGACCGCGCCGACCGAGCTCGAGCGAGTTGATCGAGCCGGAAGTCGCGCTGCTGCTCGAGCATCGCGCGCAGCATGGCGCCGTTCGTGCGAGCTGGCCCACGGTCGATGGCTTGTGGGTGAGCGTCATGATTTGGCTCCCTCAGGGTGGCGCTCACGGGATGGGGTGGGCTCAGTGGTCAGCCTGCGCCGGAGGGCCCTCGCGGTCCGCGCGGAGTCAACTGTGTACGAGCTGTCGATGTCGGCGGCGCTGACCGCGGCTCGGCGTGCCGGACGCGACCGGTGCGGTCGACCACGTCGCGACGGCGCAGATCTGGCTCGCGGCCCGTCTGGACGGGCTGGACGGCTGGTGGTCGCAGCGACGGCGTGGACGTGCTCAAGGCCGGCGTGCCCATGGTCTGGATGGCGTGGCAGTGGCCGCAGTGCGCGACCAGGGCGGCAGCAGTGGCCAGCGCGAGGCGACGCGGCGCGGCGCAGCGCGCGCTGCGCCAGCGCGGTCGCGCTCCGGGCGTCATATGAGTAGAACGGTCCGCCGCTCGGTCTGTCGTTCCGTCCCGGCGTGAAGCCGCAGCGCGGCGGCGCCCGGTCCGGCGCGCGAGAGATGGACCACCTTCGGCTCTCCCGCCGCACCGCGCAGCGCCCTATATCTCGGCGCATGACGCGCACCGACCGACCCGCTCGGGCTCGCTGATGAGTTTCCCGTCGGCGACGCGCGAGCAGTGGCGCGAGCTGGTCGGTGCCGTGCTCGCGCAAGTCGGCGCCGGTCGACGACGATCCGGAGGCGGCGCTCGACCACGACGACCTACGACGGCATCGCGATCAAGCCGCTCTACACGGCCGCGGACGCCCGACCGACCGCACCGGGCTGCCGGGGCCGCGCCGTTCATCCGCGGTGCGCCGCGCGCGGCGCACGACGGCTGGGACGTCCGCGCGCTGCACGTCGACCCGGACCCGGCGCGCACAACGCCGCGGTCCTGCGCGACCTGGCCAACGGCGTGACGTCGCTGTGGCTGGCGTCGGGGACGGCGGCTCGCCGTCGACGACCTCGCGCCGCGCTCGACGGCGTGTACCTCGAACTGGCGCCGATCGTCCTCGACGCCGGGACCAGACGGTCGAGGCCGCCGCGGCGCGTGCTGCTCGGCCGCCGAGTGATCGCCAGCGCGCTGGCCGGTTCGCTGGGCGCCGACCCGATCGGGCGTGCGCGCCCGTACCGGCAGCCGCGCCGACCTGACGTCCTGGCCGCCTCGCCGCGCTGGTCGCCGCGTCGCCCGAGCTGCGGATCGCGACCGTCGACGCCACGATCTATCACGACGCCGGCGCCAGCGACGCCGACGAGCTGGCCATCGCCACGTCGGTCGGCGTGGCCTACCTGCGCGCGCTGACCGACGCCGGGCTGTCGGTCGCCGACGCGCTGGACGCGCTCGAGTTCCGCTTCGCCGTGACCGCCGACCAGTTCGCCTCGATCGCCAAGCTGCGGGCGGCCCGCCGGCTGTGGGCCCGGGTGGCCGAACTCAGCGGAGCGGCGAGCGACGGCGGGCAACGCCAGCACGCCGTGACGTCCGCGGCGATGATGACCACGCGCGACCCGTGGGTGAACCTGCTGCGCACGACGATCGGCTGCTTCGCTGCGGCGGTCGGCGGGGCCGAGGCGATCACCGTGCTGCCCTTCGACTCGGCGATCGGCGTGCCCGGACGATTTCGCCCGCCGCATCGCCCGCAACACCTCAGCCGATCCTGCACGACGAGTCGAGCCTGGCGCGGGTCGCTCGACGCCGCCGGTGGCTCCTGGTACGTCGAGTCGCTGCACCGTCCGAGCTGGCCGAAAAGGCGTGGTCGACGTTCACCGAGCTCGAAGCGGGCCGGTGGCGCCCTCGCCGCGCTCGAACGCCGGCGCGATCGGCGAGCTGCTCGACGGCGACCCGCGAGCGGCGGGCCCGCGACATCGCGACGCGGCGGGCGCCGATCACCGGCGTCAGCGAGTTCGCGCTTGATCACCGAGACGCCGCTCGTGCGCGTGCCGGTCGGCGCCGCCGCGCCGGAGCGGGCTGCTGCGCGCCGACCCGCTGGGCCGAGGCGTTCGAGCCGCTGCGCGACCGGGCCGACGCCGCACGCCGTCCGTCCGCGCGTCTTCCTGGCCGCGCTCGGGCCGGTGGCCGCCCACAGCGCCCGGCTGGCGTTCGCGGCGAACCTGTTCCAGGCGGGCGGCATCGAGCCGGTCGTGGGTACCGGCGACGCCGCCGCGCTGGCCGCGCAGTTCGCGGCCAGCGGCACCGACGGTCGCCTGCCTGTGTGGTCGGACGTCGACCTACGACGGAGCAGGGCGCCGCGGTCGCCGAGGCGTTGGGCGCGCGGGCAGCTCTGGCTGGCCGGGCGAGGCCGACGCTCGACCGGCGTCGACGGCCACGTGTACGCCGGCTGCGACGCGCTCGCGGTGCTCGACACAGCCCTCGATGCAGATGGTGGATGCCCGCATGATTCCCGACTTCAGCCAGGCGACGCTCGACGCGTCCGACGCCCGGTCGCTGCCCCCGACCCGCGCCGCCGACGTCTGGGAGACGCCCGAGGGCATCGACGTGCCGAGCCGCTCTACACCGCGGCCGACCTCGACGGCCTCGACTTCCTCGACACCTACCCGGGCATCGCGCCGTTCGTCCGCGGCCCGTACCCGGCGATGTACGTCGACCCAGCCGTGGACGATCCGGCAGTACGCGGGCTTCTCGACGGCCGCCGAATCCAACGCCTTCTACCGCCGCAACCTGGCGATGGGCCAGAAGGGGCTGTCGGTCGCGTTCGACCTGCCGACCCACCGCGGCTACGACAGCGACAACCCGCGCGTGTTCGGCGACGTCGGCATGGCCGGGCGTCGCCATCGACTCGATCTACGACATGCGCGAGCTGTTCGAGCGGCATCCCGCTCGACCGGATGAGCGTCTCGATGACGATGAACGGCGCGGTGCTGCCGGTGCTGGCGCTGTTCGTCGTCGCGGCCGAGGAGCAGGGCGTCAAGCCCGAGCAGCTCACCGGCACGATCCAGAACGACATCCTCAAAGAGTTCATGGTCCGCAACACCTACATCTACCCGCCCAAGCCGTCGATGCGGATCATCAGCGACATCTTCGCGTTCACGTCGCAGCGGATGCCGCGGTTCAACTCGATCTCGATCTCGGGCTATCACATCCAAGAAGCCGGAGCGACGGCCGATCTCGAGCTGGCGTACACGCTGGCCGACGGCGTCGAGTACATCCGGGCGGGCTCGCGAGGCGGGCCTGGACATCGACGCGTTCGCGCCGCGGCTGTCGTTCTTCTGGGCCATCGGCATGAACTTCTTCATGGAGGTCGCGAAGCTGCGCGCCGGCCGGCTGCTGTGGGCCAAGCTGGTCAAGGAGTTCGACCCGAAGAGCGACAAGTCGCTGTCGCTGCGCACCCACTCGCAGACCTCGGGCTGGTCGCTCACCGCGCAGGATCCGTTCAACAACGTCATCCGCACCTGCGTCGAGGCGATGGCCGCCACCCAGGGGCACACCCAGTCGCTGCACACCAACGCGCTGGACGAGGCGCTGGCGCTGCCGACCGACTTCTCGGCGCGCATCGCCCGCAACACCCAGCTGCTGCTGCAGCAGGAGTCCGGCACGACGCGCGTCATCGACCCGTGGGGCGGCTCGTACTACGTCGAGAAGCTGACCTACGACCTGGCCCGGCGCGCGTGGCAGCACATCCACGAGGTCGAGGCCGCCGGTGGCATGGCCAAGGCGATCGAGGAGGGCCTGCCCAAGCTGCGCATCGAGGAGGCCGCGGCGCGCACGCAGGCCCGCATCGACTCCGGTCGCCAGCCGGTGATCGGCGTCAACAAGTACCGCGTCGACGACGACGAGCATCTCGACGTCCTCAAGATCGACAACTCGGCGGTGCGCGTCGGGCAGACCGAGAAGCTGCGCCGGCTGCGCGCGGAGCGCGACCCGCGGCGCGTCGAGTCGCGCGCTGGACGCGCTGACCCGCGCGGCCGGCGCCGCGATCGAGGGCGACGCGCGGCCTGGGCTCGAGCAGAACCTGCTCGGCGCTGGCCATCGACGCGGCGCGCGCGAAGGCGACGGTCGGCGAGATCTCCGACGCGCTGGAGAAGGTCTACGGTCGGCAGCCAGGCGACGATCCGGACGATCTCCGGCGTCTATTCGCGAGAGGCAGGAGCACGTGGCGTGATCATCGACGACACGCGCGCCGCGACCGACGCGTTCGAGCAGGAGCAGGGCCGCCGGCCGCGAATCCTGGTCGCCAAGATGGGCCAGGACGGCCACGACCGCGGCCAGAAGGTGATCGCCACCGCGTTCGCCGACCTCGGCTTCGACGTCGACGTCGGCCCGCTGTTCCAGACGCCGGCCGAGGTCGCGCGCCAGGCCGTCGAGGCCGACGTCCACATCGTCGGCGTCAACTCCCTCGCCGCCGGGCACCTGACCCTGGTGCCCGCGCTGCGCGACGAGCTGGCGGCCCAGGGCCGTCCGGACATCCTGATCGTGGTCGGTGGGGTGATCCCGCCGCAGGACTTCGACGAGCTGCGGGCGGCCGGCGCGGCGGCGATCTTCCCGCCCGGCACGGTGATCGCCGACGCGGCGCTGGACCTGCTGCGCGTGCTGCGACGAACAGCTCTCGTCACGCGCAATGACGTCACGCTGAAGTCATGAGTGAGCTGGCCGAGGCGGTGCTGGCCGGCGATCGGGCCGTCGATCGCCCGGGCGATCACGCTGGTCGAGTCGCGCCGTGCCGATCACCGCGCAGGAGGCGCAGCGAGCTGCTCGTCGAGCTGCTGCCGCACACCGGCGACGCGCAGCGCGTCGGGATCACCGGCGTCCCGGGCGTCGGCAAGTCGACGTTCATCGACACCGCTGGGCATGAACCTGATCGCCGCGGGCACCGGGTCGCGGTGCTGGCCGTCGACCCGTCCTCGAGCCGGACCGGCGGCTCGATCCTGGGCGACAAGACCCGGATGACCCGGCTGGCCGTCGACGAGCAGGCCTTCGTCCGGCCGTCGCCGAGCGCCGGCACGCTCGGCGGGGTGGCCAAGGCGCACCCGCGAGACGATGCTGATGATGGAGGCCGCGGGCTACGACGTCGTGCTCGTCGAGACGGTCGGCGTCGGCCAGTCGGAGTACGTCGTCGCCGACATGGTCGACACGTTCCTGTTCCTGACCCTGGCCCGTACCGGCGACTCGCTGCAGGGCATGAAGCGCGGCATCCTCGAACTCGCCGACGTCATCGCGGTCAACAAGGCCGACGGGCCGCACGAGGACGAGTCCGAGCGGGCGGCCCGTGAGCTGTCCGGCGCGCTGCGGCTGCTGCGCGGGCCGCGAGGGCGCGTGGCAGCCGCCGGTCGTCACCTGCAGCGCGCTGAGAACGACGGCCTGGACCGGGTCTGGAAGCACGTGCAGCGCCACCGGGCCTGGCTGGACGCCGACGGCGGGCTCGACGCCAAGCGGCGTCGACCAGCTGGTCGAGTGGACGCGGGCAATGGTCCGCGACCGGCTGCTCGACCCGCCTCGACGCAACCGGCGGTCCGCGCGGCGGTCGCGCGCGCCGAGGCCGCGGTGCTGGCGGCGAGCTCACGCCCGACCAGGCGGCCGCGACGATTCTGGCCGCGCTGCGACTAGCAGTTGCGACACCGTGCTGACTTCGTGTTGACCGCTCTCGTGCCCGGACGCGGTGGGCATCGTCCACGCCGTCTCGGGATCGTGGCCAACCTGGGCGGCGACATCCGCGACAGCCAGCAGTTCGGCGACCTCACCACCGAGCGCTTCTTCATGCGCGCGCACTTCGCCGTCGAGCGCCCGGGCCGAGCAGCTGCGGGCCGCGTTCGAACCGCTGGCCGAACGGTTCGGGATGGACTGGTCGCTGCACGACTCGGCCGTGCTGCCCCGCGTGTTGATCATGGTGTCGCAGCAGGACCACTGCCTCAATGACCTGCTCTACCGCCACCGCATCGGCGCGCTGCCCGGGCAGTTGGTGGCGATCGTGTCGAACCACCGCACCTGTGAGGCGATGGCCGATGCCGCCGGAATCCCGTTCCACTACCTGCCGGTGACCGCGGAGCCGAAGGCCGAGCAGGAGGCCAAGCTGCTCGCCCTCGGTCGACGAGCTGGGCATCGACCTGGTGCGTGCTGGCCCGCTACATGCAGATCGTCTCGCCCGACCTGTGCCGGGCGCTGGACGGACGATGATCAACATCCACCACTCGTTCCTGCCCGGCTTCAAGGGCGCGCGTCCGTATCACCAGGCCTACGACCAGGCGTGAAGCTATCGGCGCCACCGCGCACTACGTCACCGCCGACCTGGACGAGGGCCCGATCATCGAGCAGGAGGTCGCCGCGTCGATCACAGCGTGACGCCCGAGAAGCTCGTCGGTATCGGCCGCGATCTCGAATCGGTCGCCCTGGCCCGCGCCGTCACGTGGCATCTCGAACACCGCATCATCCGCAACAGGCCAAGACGGTCGTCTTCCGCTGACGCCGCGGCTAGGCTCCGACCGTGCGTATCGACTTCACCCCGTCGCAGCGGACGAGCCTCGGCGTCGAGTGGGAACTCGAGCTCGTCGACCTCGACACCCGCCAGCTGACCGTCGGAGTCGAACGCGATCCTGACGCGCGATCTCGCCCGACGGCGACGGCGAGCATCCCAAGGCCAAGCACGAGCTGCTGCAGTCCTGCGTCGAGGTCATCACCGGCATCTGCCAGACGGTGGCCGAGGCGAAGGCTCGACCTGGCCGAGACGGTGGCCGAGGTCGCGAGCGCGCGGCCGAGCGCAACGCCGGGCGTGATGTGCACCGGCACGCACCCGATCACCGACTGGGCCACCCAGCAGGTCACCGACAACGAGCGCTACCTGTCGCTGATGGAGCGCAACCAGTGGATGGCGCGCCAGCTGCAGATCTTCGGGGTGCACGTGCACTGCGGCATCCGCGCGCCGCGAGAAGGCGATCCCGATCGTCAACGCGCTGCTGGCGTACCTGCCGCACTTCCTGGCGCTGTCGGCGTCCTCGCCGTACTGGATCGGCTCGGACACCGGGCTCGCGTCCTACCGCAGCAAGGTGTTCGAGGCGCTGCCGACCGCCGGCCTGCCCTACCAGCTCTCGGGCTGGGACGCGTTCGAGCAGTACATGGACGCGCTGATCTCGTCGCACACTCATCGAGATCGATCCGCGAGGTGTGGTGGGACATCCGCCCGCACCCAGGCTTCGGCACCGTCGAGCTGCGCATCTGCGACGGGCTGCCGACGCTGGACGAGATCGGCTGCGTCGCGGCGCTGGCCCAGTGCCTGGTCGAGCGCTTCGACCGGCAGCTCGACAACGGCTACACGCTGCCGCAGCCGCTGCCCTGGCTGGTGCGCGAGAACAAGTGGCGGGCGGCGCGCTACGGCCTCGACGCCGAGATCGTCATCGACAACACCGGCAACGTCCGGCCGGTCAAGGAAGCGATCAACGACCTGGTCGAGGACCTGCTGCCGATCGCCCGGCGGCTGGACTGTGCCGACGGAGCTGGAGACGATCCCGCGGCTCATGCGAGCGCGGCGCGAGCTACCAGCGCCAGCGCGAGGTCGCGGCCGCGAACAACGGGGACCTGATCCCGGTCGTCGATTCGCTGCTCGGCCGAGATGCGCGACGGCCTGGCGCTGTGATCGCACCGTCTCGATGTGTCGCCGTCGCGGCCGCGAGCTGCACGCAGCACCCCGAGCATCGCCGTTCGCCGAGACGCAGCGCACCACCGAGCTGGTCATCGAGACGCACACTCACCGCGCGCTGCGGCGCTGCGATCGCCGCGCCGCGCTGCCCGGCGGCACCGGCGTGGTCTGCGACATCGGCGACGCAGCGGGTCCGACTGGTCGCGCTGCGGGCCGACATCGACGCGCTGCCGCTGCCCGACCAGAAGGACGTGGCGTACCGCTCGACCGTCGACGGGGTCTGCCACGGCTGCGGCCACGACGCGCACATCGCGATCCTGCTCGGCCGCGGCCGCACAGCTCGCCGCGCAGAGCTGCCCGGCCGGGTGCGGCTGATCTTCCAGCCCGCCGAGGAGACCGTGCCCGGCGGCGCGCTCACGGTCATCGACGCCGGCGCGCTCGACGGACGTCGAGCAGATCTTCGCGCTGCACTGCGACCCGCGGCTGACGACCGGCCAGATCGGCGTGCGGGTCGGGCCGATCACCGCCGCCTGCGACCAGGTCGAATCGAAGCTGATCGGCCCGGGCGGCCACACCGCCCGGCCGCACCTGACCGTCGATCTCGTCTACGCGATGGGCCGGCTGATCACCGAGCTGCCCGGGCTGCTGTCGCGGCGGGTCGATCCGCGGGCCGTGCTGTCGCTGGTCTGGGGCGCCGTCGCATGCGCGGCCGCGCCGCGAACGCGATCCCGACGACGGGCGATCTGCGCGGCACGCTGCGGGTGCTTCGACCGCGACGCCTGGGACGCCGCCGAGCCGCTGCTCCGCGAGCTGGTCGACCAGATCGTCGCGCCGTCCGGGGCCAGGCCGAGGTGACCTACGTCCGCGGCGTGCCGCCGGTGGTCAACGACGCGTCGGCGGTCGACTCGCAGCGCGCCGCGGTGCGTTGCCGCGCTCGGCGAGGACGCGCTGGCCGAGACCGAGCAGAGCATGGGCGGCGAGGACTTCGCCTGGTACCTCGACCAGGTGCCCGGCGCGCTGGCCCGGCTCGGGGTGCGCCGCCCCGGGAGGCGCGCCGTTCGACCTGCACCAGGGCACGTTCGACATCGACGAGGCCGCCCTGGCGATCGGCGTGCGCTACACCGTCGAACTGGCCCGCGCGGCGCTGAGCTAGTCGATCAAGTTGCAGTCGAGTCGTGTACGCGACCCAGGTGCAACTCGGTCGACGTCGGTTAGCGGCACGGGCGCAGGCGCAGGTCGGCGACGTACTCGTCCGGCGCGCCGGCCGCCTCAGCGGCGTCGGCGATCAGGCCCAGGTAGCGGGCCGCGGCAGGCCGCCCTCGTAAGCCGTCGAGCAGGTAGATCCAGGCCAGCACGTCGCCGTCCAGGGTCGAGACCCGCACGTGGATCTGCGTCGTAGAGCCCGGTGTCGGCGCCCTCCCAGCCGTCGAGGTCGTCGCGGTCCTCGGGCGAGAGGTCGTACAGGGCAACGAACACCTGGCTGCCGGCCTCGGGCACGAGCATGGCCAGCGCGCCCTCCCAGCCGAGGTCCTCGCCGCCGAACGTCAGCCGCCAGCCGTTGAGCCAGCCGGTGCCGGCCAACGGCGAGTGCGGGCAGCGCTCGAGCATCTGCGTCGGGTCCATGTTCGAGCCGTACGCGGCGTACAGCGCGGACCGGACGAGGAATGCCACGCGATCCCGACGTCGAACGGTGCCCCACGGCCACGAAGCCTAGCGCCGCAGCGGGGCCGGTCAGCGGCGCACGTCCCGGCCACGGACGAGAATGGGCGGCGTGACGCGCATCGCTGATCCTCGGCGGCGGCCCGGCCGGCTACGAGGCGGCGCTGGTGGCGGCGCAGCTCGGCGCCGAGGTCACGCGTCGTCGACCGCGACGGCATCGGGCGGCGCCTGCGTGCTCACCGACTGCGTCCCGAGCAAGACGCTGATCGCGACCAGCGCCAAGCGTCACCGCCTTCCGGACTGCCCCGGCGCTCGGGCGTCGACTGCGGCGCGGCGAGCCGGACGTCGATCTCGACAGGCGGTGAACGAGCGGATCAAGGTGCTGGCCCAGCAGCAGTCCGACGACATCCGGCCGCGGCTGCTGCGCGAGGGCGTCACCGATCCACGCGGGATCGGGGCGCTTCGCGGCGCGACCAACCCGGGCGCGTGCACCGGCATCGAGGTGCTCGACGAGGCTGGTGCGCGTCGGTCGAGACCGTCGAGGCCGACGTCGTGCTGCTCGCCACCGGCGGCACGCCGCGGGTGCTGGCCGAGCGCGGTGCCCGACGGCGAGCGGATCCTGTCCTGGCGCGACGTCTACGACCTGACCGAGCTGCCCGAGCACCTGGTGGTGATCGGCTCCGGCGTCACCGGTGCCGAGTTCGCCAGCGGCTACAGCGAGCTCGGGCGTGCCGGTCACGCTGGTGTCCAGCCGCGACCGGGTGCTGCCCGGCGAGGATCCGGACGCGGCCGACGGTGATCGAGCAGGTCTTCACCGCCCGCGGCGGCACGCTGGTGCAGCAGGCGCGGGCCCAGGCGGTGCGCCGGACGACCGACGGCGTCGTCGTCGAGCTGGTCGACGGCCGCACGGTCGAGGGTTCGCACGCGCTGATGTGCGTCGGGTCGGTGCCGAACACCGCCGGCCTCGGGCTCGAGCACGTCGGCGTCGAGCTGGACGCGGTCGGCTACATCGCCATCGACCGCGTGTCGCGCACCAACGTCCCGTCGATCTACGCCGCGGGCGACTGCACCGGCGTGCTGCTGCTGGCCTCGGTCGCGGCGATGCAGGGCCGGATCGCGATGTGGCACGCGCTGGGCGAGGCGGTCGCGCCGCTGCGGCTGAAGACGGTGTCGGCCAACGTCTTCACCCATCCCGAGATCGCGACCGTCGGCATCGGCTACGACGGCGATCGCGTCCGGGCGAGGTGCCGGCCCGGCACGGTGATGCTGCCGCTGGCCACCAACGCCCGGGCCAAGATGCAGGGCGAGATCGACGGCTTCGTCAAGATCTACTGCCGCCCGGCCACCGGCGTGATCATCGGCGGCGTGGTCGTCGCGCCCGACGCGTCCGAGCTGATCTTCCCGCTGACGCATGGCCGTGCAGCGCGGGCTGACCGTCAACGATCTGGCCGCGACAATCGCGCGTCTACCCGTCGCTGTCGGGCTCGGTCGACCGAGGCGGCCCGCCGGCTGATGCACCACGACGACCTGGACTGAGCCGACCCATGTGATCGACGACCGATGACCGAACCCGACCCGCACCGCCACCGGCTCTCGCCGCGCGCGGCGCCACGCGGCCACCGCACGATCGCGGTCGTCGGAGATCTTCGCCGCGCACGCCGACGAGATCGCCGCCGCGGTGCCCGATCTGCCGCGCCGAGCACGTGCTGGTCGCGGTGGTCGACGCCGACGACGCGTTTCGCCGGCACCCACCACGTCGCCGAGACCGAGCTGATCGAGCGGGTGCAAGGAACTCGAGTTCCCGGACTGCGAGCCATGGTCTTCTCGCCCGGGGCCGACGCCGAGCACGTGCGCACGCGCACCGACGAGATGGCCGCGCTGCCCGCAAGCGGATCGAGACGATCGAGCGGATCAACGCCCGCCGAAGTAACGCGAGTCGGAGAGTTGTCGACTCGGCTATCCGGCGCGGACGACTGCCGAGACTCAGTCCTTGATCTCGCAGATGGTCGCGCCGGAGGTGACGACGGCAGCCGACCTCGGCGGTCAGGCCGGTGACGGTGCCGGCCTTGTGGGCGTTGAGCGGCTGCTCCATCTTCATCGCCTCGAGCACGACGATCATCTGACCGGCCTCGACGGTGTCGCCGTCGGCGACCGCGACCTTGACGATGGTGCCCTGCATCGGGCGCGGTCAGCGCGTCGCCCGACGCCGCGGCGCCGGCCTTCTTGCCGGCCGAGCGCTTCGGGCGCCGCCTTCTTGCCGCCGCCGCCCCCACCGCCGCCGACCGAAGCCGGCCGGCAGCGACACCTCGAGCCGCTTGCCGCCGACCTCGACGACGATCGTCTCGCGCGGCCCGGCCTCGTCGTCGGCCGGCGGCCGCGCCGGTGAACGGCGGGATCTGGTTGTCGAACTCGGTCTCGATCCAGCGGGTGAAGACGGTGAACGGCTCGGCCGGTGAACGCCGGGTCGCGGACGACGGCGCGGTGGAACGGCAGCGCGGTGGCCATGCCGTCGACGACGAACTCGTCCAGGGCGCGGCGGGCCCGGGCCAGCGCCTCGGCGCGGGTCTCGCCGGTGACGATCAGCTTGGCCAGCAGCGAGTCGAACGCGCCGCCGATGACCGAGTTGCCCTCGATGCCGGAGTCGACGCGCACGCCGGGGCCGGCCGGCTCGCGGTAGGTCGTGACCGTGCCGGGCGCGGGCAGGAAGTTGCGGCCCGGGTCCTCGCCGTTGATGCGGAACTCGAACGCGTGCCCGCGCGGGGTCGGGTCGTCGGTGAAGCGCAGCGTCTCGCCCTCGGCGATGCGGAACTGCTCGCGGACGAGGTCGATGCCGCTGGTCTCCTCGGTGACCGGGTGCTCGACCTGCAGCCGGGTGTTGACCTCGAGGAAGCTGATGACGCCGTCGCTGCCGACGAGGTACTCGACCGTGCCGGCGCCGTAGTAGTTCGGCCTCGCGGCAGATCGCCTTGGCGGACTCGTGGATGCGCGCGCGCTGCTCGTCGGTGAGGAACGGCGCGGGCGCCTCCTCGACCAGCTTCTGGTTGCGCCGCTGCAGCGAGCAGTCGCGGGTGCCGACGACGATCACGTTGCCGTGCTGTGTCGGCCAGCACCTGGGCCTCGACGTGCCGCGAGCGGTCGAGGTAGCGCTCGACGAAGCACTCGCCGCGGCCGAACGCGCTGACCGCCTCGCGCACCGCGCTGTCGTACAGCTCGGGGATCTCCTCCATCGTGCGGGCGATCTTCAGCCCGCGCCCGCCGCCGCCGAAGGCCGCCTTGATCGCGACCGGCAGGCCGTGCTCCTGCGGCGAAGGCGACGACCTCGTCCGGGCCCGGCACCGGGTCCTTGGTGCCGGGCACCAGCGGCGCGCCGGCGCGCAGCGCGATGTGCCGGGCGGTGACCTTGTCGCCGAGGTCGCGGATCGCCTGCGGGGACGGGCCGATCCAGGTCAGCCCGGCGTCGAGGACGGCCTGGGCGAAGTCGGCGTTCTCGGACAGGAAGCCGTAGCCGGGGTGCACCGCGTCGGCGCCGGACTGCGTGGCGGCGTCGATGACCTTGTCGATCGACGAGGTAGGAGTCGCCGGGGGTGTTGCCGCCCAGCGCGAAGGCCTCGTCGGCCATCCGGACGTGCAGCGCGTCGCGGTCGGGGTCGGCGTAGACGGCGACCGAGGTGTAGCCCGGCGTCGCGGCAGGCCCGGATCACCCGGACCGCGATCTCGCCCCGGTTGGCGATGAGCACCTTCTGCACGGGTCGAGCCTCCTGGAGCGATCGACGACGGACCTGCGTCGGACATCAGGTCGGCGTCCAGACGCCGTGGTCGCAGATTACCGACAGTCGATCGCGCGGCCGGATGGTTCGGTAACCGGTCGCCTGCTGGGCAGTCGACGTTCATGACGGTCACCCAGATCGGCCTGGAGTTCGATGTCGTTCGGCCCGGTCAGGCGCGCGCTGCTGGCGTTGGCGATCGGCGGCTTCGGCATCGGCACCGGCGAGTTCGTGATGCTCGGGCCTGCTGCCCAACGTCGCCGACGACCTGCACGTCTCAGATCCCGAGCGGCTGGCCATCTGATCTCGGCCTACGCACTGGGCGTCGTTGTCGGTGCACCAGCTGCTGACGCGGCGTCGGTGCGCTACTCGCGCAAGGCGGTGCTGATCGCCCTGATCGGCATGGTTCGCGTCGGCAACTTCGCCTCGGCGATCGCGCCGTAACTTCGACCGTTCGGTCGCGCGGTTCGTCACTGGCCTGCCGCACGGTGCGTTCTTCGGGGTCGGGCTCGGTGGTCGCCGCGGGGCTGGTGCACGAGTCGCGGCGCAGCACCGCGATCGTCGGTGATGTTCGGTCGGCCTGACGGTGGCCAACATCGTCGGCGTGCCGCTGACGACGCTGCTCGGCCAGCAGCACGAGCTGGCGGCTGGTGTTCGCGGCTGGTCGGCGTGATCGGGACTGCTGGCCGCGCGTCGAGCATCGCGGCCGTAGGTCCGTCGGACTCGGTCGCGATCCGCCGGCGTCCCTGCGCCGCGAGCTGCACGGTGTTCGCGAAGCCGCAGGTCTGGCTGGCCTTGGCATCGCGACCATCGGCGGCGGCGCCCTGTTCGCGACGTTCAGCTACATCACGCCGATGATGACCCACCTGGCCGGCTACGCCGAGTCGAGCGTCACCTGGCTGCTCGTGCTGTTCGGCCTGGGCATGACGGTCGGGCAACGTCGTCGGCGCGCGGCTGGCCGACCGCGCGCTGATGCCGACGCTCTACGGCGCGCTGAGCGCCGAGATCGTCGTCGCCGGCGCGTTCGTCGTCGACTGCGCACGACCAGGTCGGCCGCGGCCGTCGACGATCTTCCTGTTCCCGGCTACGTCGCTGGCCATGCTGCCGGCGCTGCAGATGCGGATCATCAGCGCTGGCCGAGGGCGCGCCGAACCTGGCCGCGGCGTCGATCCAGGCCGCCTTCAACGTCGCCAACTCACTCGGCGCCTGGCTGCGGTGGCCTGACGATCGCGGCCGGCTCGGCTACGACTCGCCGAACGTCGTCGCGGCCGGACTCGGCGGTCGCTCGGGTCTGCCGTTGGCGCTCGCGTCGGGCGGACTCGCGCGACGTCACAAGCACTCGTCGCGCGGTCACGCTGCGAGCCGGGCGCGCTGGCCGGCCTGATCCGGCCGTCTCGCTCGGTCAGCCGAGTTCGGCCAGCCGCTCCCGGCACTGGCCGGCCACCTCGCGCGACCTCGCTCAGGGTCCGGCGCAGGTCGGCCTGCCGGCGCCGCAGGTCGGCGGCGATCTCGTCCAGGCGGCTCGAGCAGGGTCTCCAGCTGGCGCCGCTCCGAGGACTGCGGCGCCGTCGTACATGTCGACGATCTCGCGGCACTCGGCCAGGCTCATGCCGAAGCGCTTGCCGCGCAGGATCAGCCGCAGCCGGGCCCGATCGCGGGCGTCGTAGACCCGGTTGCCGACCGCGCGTCGGGCGTGATCAGCCCCTCGGCCTCGTAGAAGCGCAGCGTGCGGGTCGTGACGCCGAGCTCGTCGGCCAGCTCGCCGACCGTCCAGGTGCGGTCTTTCGCTGCGGACGTCATGCCGCGCTATCGTTGACTTGACGTTGACGTAAACGTCAAGCGATCGAGGAGCAGGCATGATCGTTCGAGCTGTCCGCCGAGCACGAGGCATTCCGCAAGGTGGTGCGCGACTTCGCCGAGCGCGAGGTCGCGCCCGCACGTCGCGCAGTGGGATCGCGAGCACCACCTGCCGGTCGAGGTCGTCCACGCGATGGGCGAGCTCGGCCTGTTCGGCCTGGTCGTGCCCGAGGAGTACGGCGGCAGCGGCGGCCGACTTCACCTCGCTCTGCGTCGCGATCGAGGAGCTCGGCCGGGTCGACCAGTCGATCGGCATCACCCTCGAGGCCGGGGTGGGCCTGGGCATCAACCCGATCCTGACCTTCGGCACCGACGGAGCAGAAGCAGCGGTGGCTGCCCGACCTCGTCGCCGGCCGCGCGCTCGCCGGCTTCGGCCTGACCGAACCCGAGGCCGGGTCGGACGCCGGCGCGACCAAGACCCGCGCCGAACTCGCCGACGGTCAGTGGGTGATCAACGGCGCCAAGGCGTTCATCACCAACTCGGGCACCGACATCACGTCGGTCGTCACCGTCACCGCCCGCACCGGCGCCGAAGGAGATCTCGACGATCCTGGTCCCGTCGGGCACGCCCGGGCTTCACCGTCGAGCCGGCCTACGACAAGCTCGGCTGGCACATCTCCGACACCCACGGGCTGAGCTTCGACGACTGCCGGGTGCCCGAGGCGAACCTGCTCGGCGCGCGCGGGCACGGGATTCCGGCAGTTCCTGGCCGTCCTCGACGACGGCCGCATCGCGATCTCGGCGCTGGCCGTCGGGCTGGCCCAGGCCTGCCTCGACCTGTCGCGTGAAGTACGCCCTGCGAGCGGCACACCTTCGGCGCGCCGATCGGCTCGCGGCAGGCGGTGGCGTTCGCGATCAGCGACCTGGCCGTGGCGGTCGAGGCGGCCCGGCTGCTGACCTACAAGGCGGCCTGGCTGAAGGACGCCGGCCGGCCGGCCGCGGCAGATCAAGCAGGCCGCGGCGATCGCCAAGCTCTACTCCACCGAGGCGGCGGTGACGGCCACCCGCGTCGCGACCCAGGTGTTCGGCGGCAACGGCTTCATGGAGGAGTTCCCGGTCGCCCGCTTCTACCGCGACGCCAAGATCCTCGAGATCGGCGAGGGCACGTCCGAGGTGCAGCGCATGGTCATCGCCCGCGGCCTCGGCCTGCCGGTCGCATGACAGCCGACATCGACGCTGCGCGCCGCGCGCGAGGCCACGCTCGGCGCCGCCGCGACGAGGCGGCCGCCAAGCTGGCCGCGCCAGGACAAGCTCTACGTGCGCGACCGCATCGCGCTGCTGTTCGACGAGGGCACGTTCGTCGAGGACGGCCAGCTGGCCAATGCGCTGGCCGCCGGCCTGCCCGCCGACGGCGTGGTCACCGGCCAGGGGCTGGTCGACGGCCGTCCGGTCCTCGTCGTCGCCAACGACCCGACCGTCAAGGCCGGCTCGTGGGGCGCGCGGACGGTCGAGAAGATCATCCGGGTCACCGAGCGGGCGCTGGCCGAGGAGCTGCCGATCTTCTGGCTGATCGACTCGGCCGGCGCGCGCATCACCGACCAGGTGGCGCTGTTCCCGGGCCGACGCGGCGCCGGGCGGATCTTCCACAACCAGGTGGCGCTGTCGGGCAAGGTGCCGCAGATCTGCTGCCTGTTCGGGCCGTCGGCCGCCGGCGGCGCCTACATCCCGTCGTTCTGCGACATCGTGATCATGGTCGAGGGCAACGCGTCGATGTACCTCGGCTCGCCGCGGATGGCCGAGATGGTGGTCGGCGAGAAGGTGTCGCTCGAAGAGATGGGCGGCGCCCGCATGCACGCCACGGTGTCCGGCTGCGGCGACAACCTGGCCGTCGACGACGAGGACGCGATCGAGCAGGCCAAGGCTGTTCTTCTCCTACCTGCCGACGTGCTGGCGCGAGCAGCCGCCGGACGTGCTGCGCCGAGGACGCCGCCGATCGAGCTCGACGACGACTCGGTGCCGGCGGACGAGTCGGTGCCCTTCGACATGCACGGCTTCATCGACGGGCTGATCGACGCCGACTCGTTCTTCGAGGTCAAGCCGCTGTTCGCCGCCGAGTTGATCACCGGGCTCGGCCGCATCGACGGCCGGCCGGTGGGCATCGTCGCCAACAACTCCGCGGTCCGCGGTGGGGTGCTGTTCGTCGACTCGGCCGACAAGGCGGCGCGCTTCATCTGGCTCTGCGACGCGTTCAACGTGCCGCTGCTCTACCTGGCCGACGTCCCCGGCTTCATGATCGGCAGCGAGGTCGAGCGGCAGGGCATCATCCGCCACGGCGCGAAGATGATCACCGCGGTCGCCGAGGCGACCGTGCCGCAGCTCTCGGTGATCGTGCGCAAGGCCTACGGCGCCGGGCTGTATGCGATGGCCGGTCCGGGCTTCATGCCCGACGCCTGCATCGCGCTGCCGACCGCCAAGATCGCCGTGATGGGTCCGCAGGCGGCGGTCAACGCCGTCTACGCCAGGCAAGATCGCCGAGATCGCCGACGCCGGCCGAGCGGGACGCCTTCGTCGCCGACAAGCGAGCCGAGTACGAAGCAGGACGTCGACCTGCTGCGCCTGGCGTCCGACCTCGTGCTCGACGCGATCATCACGCCGGCCGAGCTGCGCGAGGAGCTGATCAAGCGCTACCGCGCGCTGGTCGGCAAGTCGCGATGCGATCGCGCCCAAGCGGCACGGCGTCCCGCCGACATGAGTGCGCTGTAGGCCGTCCCGCCGACATGAGTGCGCGTCCCGCCGACATGAGCCGGCCGGGCGTTGGCGATTTCACGGTGCGGGGCGGTGCGTCCGATGAGGAGCTGGCCGCGCTGATCGCAGCGCTGACTTCGCGACCCCCGGTGCCCGAGCGGTCCGGGTACGAGCAGTGGCGCCGGGTGCGCCGAGCATCCCTGTCGCGACCCGACACTCATGGTGAGACGCGGTCATAGCAACGCGACAACATGCGCGTCGGCGGCATCAGAGCATCGGGTCAGGCGTCGGCTCAGAGCGTTGCGGCGTGGACCCGGGCCGCCTCACGCGGAGCGGCGTCGTTGCGGACGCCGGCGCGCGAGCCGGCCAGCTTGGCCTGGATGTGCTCGCCGACCGTGACCGGCAGGTAGGGCGACTGGCCGTCGGCGTCCAGGCAGGAGGCGATCGTGTCGATCACGGCGTCGACGTTGCCGTCGTGGAAGTAGGCGGCCGAGCGGCGGCGGGCGATGGTGCCGTCGATGATCGGAGGCATCACCCGGTGCAGCGTCGACAGCCAGCGCTCGTTCGTCCAGCGCGCGGTGATGTCGCCAGGTTGATCAACAGCGCGCCGTCGATCGGGCTGACGTCGTGCCAGCTGCTTGTCGCTGCCCAGCACCTGAAGGCCGGGATCTGATCGGCCCACAGCACCGTGACGATGCCGAAGTCGGTGTGTTCGCCCATCCCTTTGAGCTCACCGTCCAGGTCGACGGTGCCCGGCGGCAGCGCGTAGTTGTTCATCCGCAGCACGTCGATCGAGTGGTCGGTGAACCGTTCGAAGAAGTCGTGCGGCACGTCGAGGGCGTCGGCGAAGATGTGCGTCAGCATGCGCGCCACCCGGCCCGCCTCGTCGAAATAGGCTCGAGGCAGCCGTCTGGAAGCCGGCGGCTCGGCCGGCCAGGTGTTCTCGGCGTAGTCGTCGGCCGGCAAGGTCGAGGTCGGGGCCACGCGGCAGCGCTGCGACCGATGTTGAATGCCTCGAAGAAGTCGTTCATCCGGGTGGCCGACTCGACGCCCAGGCTCAGGCTCAACGACTCGGACTTGGGTGCGGTGTAGCCGCGGTTGACCGTTGCCCGCGGGGCGACGTACTGCTTCTTCGCGTCGAGCGCGAGGTCGAAGAAGGCGTCCATGCCTCACCCAGGCCGGTGATCACGTCCGGCGGGATTCCGTGGCCGAGGATCTGGATGAAGCCGACCGTGGCGCATGCGTGATCGATCTCGACGGCGACGCGAGCCTTGTCGGCCGCCGATCCGTCACGGACGTAGGGCGCGATGTCGACGACCGGAACCTGCCAGCTGGACATGATCGCTCCTGACGACGGGGGAGTCCTCAGCCTAGGCGCAGGGCTAGCCGAGGAGCAGAGCGCGGCCCGCGGCCCGCACCTCGTCCACGAAAGACACCGGTTGCTCCCACGCGCCGAAGTGCCCACCGCGTTCGGGCACCGACCAGTAGCGGATGTCGAGGAAACGGCGCTCGGCCCATCGGCGCGACGGACGCGGCGCCTCCTCCGGATACACCGTGCAGGCCGTCGGCACGTCGATCGGCGCCGGCTTCTGGTCGCGGATCCACCCGCTGACCTCGTTGATGCTGTGCCAATACAGCCGCGCCGATGACGTCGCGGTGTTGGTGAGCCAGTACAGGCTGACGTTGTCGAGCACTTGATCACGCGATAGGACGGCGTCTAGGTCGCCGGCGTGATCGGTCCACGTCCAGAGCTTCTCCAAGATCCACGCGCACTGACCGGCCGGCGAGTCGGCGAGGGAGTAGCCGAGGGTCTGCGGACGAGTGCCCTGAATGGCCGAGTAACCCGAGCCGGTCTTGGCCCGCTTACGCATCTCGAGCACGGCGGCGGCCTCGAAGTCGTCGAGGTCGTCGAAGTCGGCGCGGTCGGCGCCGACCAACGGGGGCAACAGGTGGATGTATCGCAGGCGCTCGGGTAGCTGCAACCCCATGCTCGTGGTGACGCCGCTTCCCCAGTCGCCGCCCAACGCGACGAACTGGCCGTAGCCCAGGCGGGTCATCAGCTCGCCCCACGCTCGCGCGATGCGATGGATATCCCAACCGAGGACGGTCGGCTTGCCGCTGAACCCGTACCCGGGCAGTGATGGGCAGACGATGTGGAAGGCATCGCGCGGGTCGTCGGGATGGGTCAGCGGATGAAAGCTCTGCTCGTACTCGAGGAACGACCCGGGCCAGCCGTGGGTCATGATCAACGGCGTCGCGTCCGGGTGGGGCGAGCGGAAATGGACGAAGTGGATGTCGACGTCATCGATGTTGGTCCGGAACTGGGGCAGCTGGTTGAGCCGATGCTCGGTCGCGCGCCAGTCGTACTCATCGCCCCAGTAGCCGCAGAGCGAGCGCAGGTAGTCGAGCGGAACGCCTTGATCCCACCCCTCGACCGTCTCGCCCTCGGGCCATCGGGTGCGGTGAAGCCGATTGCGAAGATCCTCGAGGTCGGCCTCGGGAATGACGATCGAGAAGGGCTAGAACGGCGTCCATCGAGCGATCGTCGCAGACCGTGGGCGAGGATGGCCCAATGACCACTCTCGGCGCCGTCTTCCTCCCGCAGTTCCCGCCCGAGCAACTGCGCGCGGTCGCGACCGCGGCCGACGAAGCCGGCCTGGACGAGCTATGGCTCTGGGAGGACTGCTTCCTCGAGAGCGGCATCGCCAGCGTCGCGGCCGCCCTGGCCTGGACGTCGCGGTTGCACGTCGGCGTCGGGCTGCTGCCGACGCCGCTGCGCAACGTGGCCCTGACTGCGATGGAGATCGCCACCCTCGAGCGGCTCTTCCCCGGGCGTTCGACGATCGCGGTCGGCCACGGCGTGCAGGAGTGGATGGGCCAGGTCGGAGCGCGAGCCGAGTCACCGCCTGACCTTGCTGCGCGAGTACGTCGCTGCGCTGCGGGCGCTGCTTGCCGGTGAGACGGTGACGGTCTCCGGGCGCTACGTGAACCTGGACGGGGTGCTCGCTCGACTGGCCGCCGTCCACGCCTCCTCCGATAGTGGTCGGCGCGACCGGGCCGAAGACGTTGCGGCTGGCCGGCGAGCTGGCCGACGCGACGATCCTCGGCGGTGGTGATGACCCGGCCGGCATCCGAGCGTCCTGGCGACTGATCGACGAGGGCCGCGGCGAGCGGAAAGATCCACATCGGGTGATCGTCTATCTGCTGACGGCATTCGGAGACGGATCACAAGAACGGCTCGAGGTGTCGGCCCGGGGTTGGGGCTATGACCTGAGCAAGGACGTCGCGGTGGCCGGCGATGCGCAGACCGTGGCCGACGCGGTCAGACGCTGGGCCGCCGCCGGGGCCGACTCGGTGGTGCTGCAGCCGACCGCCGACGAGCCCGACCCGGTCGGCTTCGTGCGCTTTGTGGCCGAGCAGGTCAGGCCGTTGGTGGATTGACCACCCGTGGCATGCTGAGCCCATGACCGACGACGGCTCCAAGTGGTCCTACAAGTCGAGGAATTCAGTGCTGTCGATCTACAGCGATGGTTCGTTCGCCTCGATCGGCTCGGTCGGTTCGGCTTTCTCGATCGGCTCGGTCGGATCGGCTGCCTCGGCGTTCTCCATCGGTTGTTGGGCCAGTGCGGCATCGGTACTGTCCGCCGCGTCGAAGTGGTCGGTGCTGTCATGGGCATCGACGGGCAAGGTGCTCAGCGGCGACTGAATGAAGTCGGCGACGGTGTCGGCGAAGCGGACGGCGTGGCGTCGATGCGGCTCGTGGCTCAGTCCCGGGAACAGTTCCAGGCGGCTGCCGGGCAGATGATCATGCGTGTCGTGGGCGTGCGAGACCGGCAGGATCGGGTCGTGTTCGGACCAGATGATCAAGGTCGGAAGGTCGGGCGACAGGTAGCCCATCTCGATCATCGACCCGCGCTGCCCCGACGGTTCGATCACCGAATGCAGCGTCTCGAAGAAGGCGTGTCGCCCGTCCGCGGTGCATCAGCGCCCGGCCCATCCGGTCGCAGGTTGGCGACCGACTCCGGCGCGCAGCCGCAGAGCGCGATGCAGGCGCGGATGCGCGAACGCCGGCGCGGTCCGGCGTGTTGATCGCCACGCGCACGCACCCCGGACGCACCGGGCAGGGTCGCCCCGCGCAGGACCGGATGCACCTTGCGGCCCAGGCCGCCGCGCGCAGACCAGCACCAGCCGGCATCGTCTGGGCCGGGTAATGATGGGCGAACTGCATCGCGATCGCGCCGCCCAGCGAATGGCCCACCGACGACGGCTCGCTCGATGCCGAGTCGAGTCAGGAACGCGCTGATGACGCGGCGAAATCGACCAGGCCGATAGCCGGTCGGCGGCTTGTCCGACTGCCCGTGCCCGAGCAGGTCGAGCGCGATCACCCGCAGCCCGTGCTCGCCAGCGGGGCGATGGCGCGGTCCCAGGTCGTGGCGTCGGACACCAGGCCGTGCAGCAGCAAGCACCACCGGGCCGTCGGCGGCGCCGGCGCGTGAGGTAGGACAGCGATGTGCCCGCGCCGACCGTCGACGGTACTGGCGCGCGCGCACGCTCAACCGGCCCGGGTAGCCGATGTCGGCCAGCGAGTAGCCCAGCTCGCGCAGCATGCGGCGCAGGGCCGGCAAGCGACAGGCCGACGACGTTGTGATGATCGCCGCTGATCGCCTCGATGAACCAGCCGCCCAGGCCGTCGATGGTGAACCCGCCGGCGACGTTGGTCGGTTCGCCGGTGCCGACGTAGGCGTCGATCTCGTCATCGGTGACGTCGGCGAAGTGGACGACGGGTCTGACCGTCGACGAGCTGACCCGCGTGCCGCTGGCCGTGTCGATACAGGCAGTGCCCGGTGTGCAGCACGCCGCGGTGCGCCGCGCAGCCGGCGCCAGCGCTGCGACCGCTTCGCTCGGTCGAGCCGGCTTGCCGAGCGACTCGCCGTCGAACTCCAGCAGCGAGTCGCAGCCCAGGACAGCGCGTCGCCGCGAATGCGCTCGGACGGACGGCAGCTGGCCTTGACGGTCGGCCAGCCTGCTCGACCAGCGTGGCGCGTGCCGTCGGCGCGTGGATGCGAGTCCTCGTCGACGCCGCTGACGATGACCTCGGGCTCGACGCCGGCGGCGCGCAGGGTGGCCAGCCGCGCCGGCGAGGCCGACGCCAGGATGAACCGCATCAACTACAGGCCCAACGACTGCGCGATGACGCCCTTCATGATCTCGGTCGACCCGCCGTAGATGCGCGTCACGCGAGCATCGGCCCAGGCGCGGGCGATCGGGTATTCGGTCATGTAGCCGTAGCCGCCGTGCAGCTGCAGGCACTGGTCGATCACCCGGCCCTGCAGTTCGGTCGCCCACCACTTGGCCTTGGCGGCGTCCTCGGCCGACAGCTCGCCGGCGTTGAGCAGGTCGACGCAGTGGTCGACGAACGCCTGGGCGACGTCGATCTCGGTGGCGATCTCGGCCAGCACGAACTTGGTGTTCTGGAACGAGCCGATCGTGGTGCCGAATGCCTTGCGTTCCTTGACGTAGCGCAGCGTGTTCTCGAACGCGGCGCGCGCCTCGGCCACGCCGCCACGGCGATCGACATCCGTTCCTGGGGCAGCTTGCGGACGAGCTGGTGGAAACCCGCGATTCTCGCACGCCGAGCAGGTTGGCGGCCGGCACGCGGACGTCGGTGAAGGACAGCTCGGCGGTGTCCTGGGAATGCAGGCCGAGCTTGTCGAGGTTGCGGCCGCGCTCGAAGCCGGGCATGCCCGCGCTCGATGATCAGCAGCGACATGCCGCGCGTGCCGGTCCTCGGCCGTCCGGACTGCGGTGATCACGAGGTCGGCGTTGATGCCGTTGGTGATGAACGTCTTGGCCCCGTTGACGATGTAGTCGTCGCCGTCGCGCACGGCCGATGTGCGGATGCCGGACAGGTCGGAGCCGGCGCCGGGTTCGGTCATCGCGACCGCGGTGATCAGCTCGCCGGCTGACGATGCCGGGCAGCCAGCGCTGCTTCTGCTCGTCGTTGGCGTAGGTCAGGAAGTAGGGCAGGCAGGTGTCGTTGTGCAGGCTGATCCCCAGGCCGGCGCCGGTGATGCCGGCGAGCGCGATCTGCTCGTCCAGGGCCTGGTTGAAGCGGAAGTCCTCGACCCCGCCGCCGCCGTACTGCTCGGGTACCGCCATGCCGAGAAAGCCGCTCCGCCCGGCCGCCGGGAAGAGCTCGCGCGGGGTGATGCCCGCCCGCTCCCACTCGAGGTAGTGCGGCACGATCTCTTTGTCGGGGAACGCGCGGAACGACTCGGCGAAGGCCTCGTGCTCGGGCTCGTAGTGCTTGCGCTGCATAGCGCCAGCCTACTGATCAGGCGGCTATTTCGTCCCGGCGTCCAAGACCTGGGTGGCCGTGACGGTCGAGCCCGACTTGGTGCCGGCGACGACGACCCGGTCGTTGACCTTGACGTTGGCGATGGTGGCCGGCTTGGTGCCCTTGACGTGGACCTTCGTGGACGTTCCCACTACGAAGGTCTCGCTGAAGCCGTCGGTGCCTTGACCGTGATCGAGGTCGGGCTGACCGCGGTGACGGTGCCACCGACTGCGTCGTGGATGACGTCGGCGCCGGTCTTGTCCTTGGTCACCCACTCGCCGTGCTCGATGCGCGCAGGGCGATGGCTGCCTTGCCCTTGGCGCCAACCTTGGCGCCCGCTTTCGCGCCGGCGTGGGTGGTGCTCGACGTCGAGGGGGTCGCAGTCGGCGTCGGGCTGCTCGAACCGGTCGCAGCCAGGGCCGCGGCCCCGCTGCCGACGATCGCGGCGGCTACGGCTCCGGAGATGGCGATCTTCTTCCACATGTTGTTGCTCCTTGTGCGTTGCTGTTGATGTCTGAGCCCAACTGTGCGGGCGGGAGGTCAAGGAGCGGGTCGCGGTATGTCAGGGTTGGGTCAACGACTCGATTTGGGTCATGGCGTCAGCGGCAGTCGGAGTGATCGGCGGCTCGGGCTTCTACTCGTTGCTCGAGGACGCCGAGCGGGTGCAGGTCTCGACGCCCTACGGCGACCCGAGCGGGGAGATCACGGTCGGGACGTTGGCCGGCGTCTCGGTGGCCTTTCTGCCGCGGCACGGCCATGACCATCGCTTTCCGCCTCACCGCGTGCCCTATCGCGCGAACCTCTGGGCGTTGCGCTCACTCGGCGTCCGCCAGGTGATCTCGCTGTCGGCGGTCGGCTCGCTGCGACCCGAACTCGGGCCGGGCACGCTCGTCGTTCCGGATCAGCTCGTCGATCGCACTTGGGGCCGCGACTACACCTACTTCGACGGCATCGGGTCGTCATGCACGTCTCGCTGGCCGACCCGTACTGCCCGCGCGGGCGCGCCGCGGCGGTGGCGCCGGACGTGGTCGACGGCGGGACGCTGGTGGTGATCAACGGGCCGCGTTTCTCGACCCGGGCCGAGTCGATCGACTACCAGTCGCAGCGGCTGGTCGATCATCGGCATGACCGGCATGCCCGAGGCGGCGCTGGCCCGCGAACTGGCTCTCTGCTACACCTGCCTGGCCCTCGTCACCGACCACGACGCCGGCGTCGAGGCCGGGGGGGGCGTCACCCAGGCCGAGGTGTTCGCCGCCTTCGCCGAGAACCTGCCCCGGCTGCGCGCATTGCTGGTCGGCCACGCTCGAGCGAGCTGCCCGGCCGAGCAGGGCGACTGCGCGTGCGGCGACGGTGTACGCCGGCCGCCGGCACCGATCGAACTGCCCTGACGTGCGCGTCCTGCTGACGGGCGGCGCCGGCTTCATCGGTCGTGCCGTGCTGGCCGAACTGCTCGATCGCGGCCACGACGTGCTGGTGTTGGACTCGCTGCGTCCCGACGTTCACCGCGGTGCAGCACCGACGCTGCCGGCCGAACTCGTCGTAGCCGACGTCCGCGACGGCGACGCGCGTCGAGCGCGGCGCTGGCCGGCGTCGACGCGCGTCTGCCACCTGGCCGCCAAGGTCGGCCTCGGCGTGGACGTCCAGGACCTGCCCGACTACGCCGACTCCAACGATCACGGCACCGCGGTGCTGCTCGCGGCGATGGCCCGGGCGGATGTCGGGCGGCTCGTGCTCGCCGCGTCGATGGTGGTCTACGGCGAGGGCCTGGGCGACTGCGCCGAGCACGGCGCGGTCCGGCCCGGCCCGCGGTCGAGGCCGACCTGCACGCCGGCCGGTTCGAGCCGCCGTGCCCGCTGCTGCGGGCGGCCGCTGCAGCCGGCGCTGGTCGGCGAGGACGCGCCGATCGACCCCCGTAACGCCTACGCCGCCAGCAAGGTCGCCCAGGAGCATCTGGCCGCGGCGTGGGCCCGGGCGGTCGGCGGCAGCTCGGCGGCGAGCTGCGGTATCACAACGTCTACGGCCCGGGCATGCCGCGCGACACGCCCTACGCCGGGGTCGCCGCGATCTTCCTGTCGCGGCTGCGGGCGGGGCAGGCGCCACGGGTCTTCGAGGACGGCGGCCAGCGGCGCGACTTCGTCCACGTCCGCGACGTCGCCGCCGCCACCGTCGCCGCGCTCGAACGGCACCGCGACGGCGTGCGCGCCTACAACGTCGGCTCGGGCACGCCGCGCACGGTCGGCGAGATGGCGACCGCGCTGGCCGACGCCACCGGCGGCCCGGCGCCGGTGGTGACGGGTGAGTTACCGGCTCGGCGACGTCCGGCACATCACCGCGGACTCCTCGCGGCTGCGCGCCGAGCTCGGCTGGGCGCCGCGAGTGGAGTTCGCCGACGGGGTGGGTGAGCTCGCCGCCCAGTAACGTCAGCTGGCATGACTGATGCAACGTCTGGTCCTCCGCGAGGACGACGGTCCACTGGCCGTGCTGACGCTGGCCAGCGCCGCCCCTGAATCTGTTCGACGACGCGTTGCTCTGCACAGCTGCCGGGCGCACATCGATGCGGTCGCGGCCGATCCGCCCCGCGCGTTGTTGATCCAGGCCCGAGGGGCGGGTCGTCTCGGCCGGCGTCGACGTCCACCTCTTCGCAGCCGCTGACCGAAGAGACCGGCACCGAACTCTGGCGTTAGTTGTTCGAGATGATCCACGAGGTCGAGGACCTGCCCTGCCCGACGATCTTCGCCGCGCATGGGCTTTGCCTCACGGCGGCGTTCGAACTCTCGCTGGCCTGCGATCTGCTGCTGGCAGCCGAGTCGGCCAAGTTCGGTCTGGTCGAGACGGTCGTCGGGTCTGACACCGTCGATGGGCGGACCTCAGCGACTGGCCGAGCGGGCCGGCCCGGCCCGCGCCCGGAGCTCGTCTACACCGGCGACCTGTATCCGGCCGCCACGCTGGAGCGATGGAACGTGGTGAACCGCGTGCTGCCCGACGAAGGATTCGCCGACGCCGCAAGGGAATTCGCACTCGCGCTGGCCAACGGCCCGACCCGGGCGCACGCCGCGACGAAGCGAATCATCCGACTCAGGTCGAACGGGGAACGCGCGCCGCGGACGCGATGACGCCGGCCGCCAGCGGATCATTGTTCGAGACCGAAGACCTGAAGAATGCCGGTCGCGTTCGTTCCTGGACGTCGGTCCGGGCAAGGCGACGTACTCCGGTCGCTCAGGCGCCGCGGGCAGCCGGACGGCGAAGCTGCAGCCGCCGTCGACGTTGTGCACGTCCACGTCGCCGCCGTGGGCCTCGACGATGCCGCGGGTGATCGCGAGGCCCAGGCCGGCGCCGGCGATGCCGGCCGGCGTCGGCGTCCGGGCCGGCTCGCCGCGGAATCCGACGTCGAAGACGCGGCCCAGTCGTCGTCGGGGATGCCGCCGCACTCGTCGCGCACGGACGACCTGCGGCCGACGCCGGCGTCGGCCGCGGACACGCGACGTCGACGATGCCGTCGGCGCGGGTGTGCCGGATCGCGTTGGCGACCAGGTTGGTCAGCGCCCGGTTCAGCTCGCGGCCGTTGCCGGCGACCGTGGCCGCGCCGTCGCTGCGCCCGGTGAGCCGGACGCCTTGTGCGGTCGGCCAGCGGGTCGCAGCGCGGCGAGGCAGTCCGACACCAGGTCGTCGAGGGCAACCTGTTCGGTCGTCGACGCGCGACGTTGCCGGACTGGATGCGCGAGAGCTCGAACAGGTCGTCGACCATCGTCGCCAGCCGGTCGACGCGAGCGTGCATCTGCTTGTAGTAGAGCTCGGGCGATCGTCGGCGACACCGTCCTCGAGCGCCTCGGACATCGCCCGCAGGCTGGCGAGCGGCGTGCGCAGGTCGTGGCTCACCCAGGCCACCAGCTCGCGCCGCGAGGATTCGAGCGCCTGTTCGCGTTCGCGGGAGCGCGGCCAGCCGACGGGCGGTGTCGGCGAGCTCGTGGCGCACCTCGTTCGAGCTCGGCGCGTCAGCCGCGGGCCGTCGTCGGATCGGGCACGCGGCCCTCGCCCAACTCGGCGACGGCCTCGCGCAGCGCCCGGTTGTCGCCGGCCAGCCGCCGGCCGGCCGCGGACCGCGATAGCCGCGGCGACCACGCCGGCCACGAGCGCGACCAGTGATCGTCGACCTGGTAGTTCGTCGGGCAGCAACATCGCGCGCACGCTGCCGAGGACGGCGGCGACCGACGCGACCGTGCCGGTGAGCACCACGGAGGCGAGCAGCCAACGCCAGCGAGCGGCGATGCAGCGGGTAGGTGACCAGCCAGGCCAGCGAGGCCGCCGCCGGCCGCCCACACGGAGGGCGATGAGGACGCTCCACAAGGTGGCGTCACGGCAGCTCCAGCCGGTAGCCGATGCCCCACACCGTCTGGATCAGGGTCGGGTTGGTCGGGTCGTCCTCGACCTTCTCGCGCAGCCGCCGGACGTGCACGGTGACCGTCGACTGGTCGCCGTACGTCCAGCCCCAGACCTCGCTCATCAGCTCGCTCGCGGTTGAAGGCCCGGCCCGGGTGCGCCATCAGGAAGGTCAAGCAGGTCGAGCTCGCGAACGGTCAGCGACAGCTCCTGCGCCGTCGCGGGTGGCCCGACGCGCGCGCGGTGTCGACGGTGATCGGCCCGGCGCTGCAGCACGGGCCGGCGCCGTGACGCGCTCGGCTCGGCGCGGCGCAGCACCGAGTCGATGCGCAGCACCAGCTCGCGGGGCGAGAACGGCTTGGTGACGTAGTCGTCGGCGCCGACTTCGAGCCCGGCGATGCGGTCCTCGGCCTCGCCGAGCGCGGTCAGCATGATGATCGGCAGTTCGGGATGGTCGGCCCGCACCCGGCGGCAGACCTCGAGCCCGTCGACCTCGGGCAGCATGAGGTCGAGCACGATCAGGTCGGGCGGCGGCTTCGGCGACCTGCGCAGAGCCATCTCGCCGTCCGTCGGCACCGGGTCGCCTGCGTGACCGGCCCGGGCCAGGTAGCCGACCACGACGTCGGCGAGTGCGTCGTCGTCATCGACGACCTGGATGCTCGCCACAGGATCGAGTCTAGGGACTCGGTTGGCGCCGAATCGAGCGGCAGTTCACCGGTCCGTAAGGCCCTTCTGGCCGAGACCTCGCCCTAGGGTCGAAGGCGTGACCTCCGTCGAGATCGACATCGTGCTGCCGTGCCTGGACGAGGCGGCGGCGCTGCCCTGGGTGCTGGCCGGATCCCGGCCGGCGCCAGGGCGATCGTGGTCGACAACGGCTCGACGACGGCTCGGCCGACGCTGGCCCGCTCGCTCGGCGCCGACGTCGTCGCAGTGCACGCAGCGCGGTTACGGCGCCGCCTGCCACGCCGGCCTGGTGGCGGCGACCGCCGATATCGTCGCGTTCTGCGACTGCGACGCCTCGGTCGATCCGGGCGCGGTCACGGCCATGCTGGCGCTCGATCGAAGCCGGGCGCAGCCGACCTGGTCGTGGCCCGCCGCCGTCCGACCGCTGCGCGGTGCCTGGCCGCTGCACGCGCGGGTCGCCAACCGCGTGCTGGCCTGGCGGGTGCGCCGGCGCACGGGCGCCGACCTGCGCGATATCGGCCCGCTGCGGGTCGGCGCCGGCGCAGGCCTGCTCGCACTGCGGCATGACGCGACCGGCGCAGCGGCTATCCGCTCGAGACGGTGGTCCGGGCGGCCGAGGCCGGCTGGCGGATCGAGCGAGCTCGACGTCGCGTACCGCCCGCGGGCGGGGGAGTCGAAGGTCACCGGCACGGTGCGCGGCACGCTGCAGGCCGATCTCCGACATGTGGGCGGTGCTGGCCCGATGATCGACACGTTGATCGTCATCGCCAAGGAGCCCGTAGCCGGACGGGTCAAGACACGCCTGGTGCCGCCGTTGACTACGAGCAGGCGGCCGAGGTCGCCGCGGCGGCGCTCGGCCGACACCTTGGCCGTCGCGTCGCGACTTCCCCTGTCGACCAAGGGTGATCGCGCTCGACGGCGCCCGGCGACCTGGCTGCCAGACGGCTGGCGGTCGTGCCCCAGGTCGCCGGTGGTCTCGATGCCCGCCTGTCGGCCGCCTTCGCCGCGTCTGACGGCGGCCCGGCGCTGCTCGTCGGCATGGACACCCCGCAGCTGCGCGCTCGATCAGACTTGCTGGCGGCTCGACTCGACCGCGTTCGACGCCTGCCTCGGGCGGTGCCGACGGACGGTGGTTACTGGGCGATCGGCTTCGCGAGCCCGCGCCGTGCGACCAGAAGTGATCACCGGCGTGCCGATGTCGAGCGACGCGCACCGGCGCGCTCCAGCTGGCCCGGCTGCGCGCGGCCGGGCTGACGGGTGCAGCTGCTGGACGAGCTGACCGACGTCGACACCTTCGACGTCGGCCTGCGAGGTGGCGGCTGCGCGCGCCACAGACGCATTCGCCGCACGCTAGTCGATCGAGTCGCTCGCCGTCGGGCGGCGTGATGCAGCCCGGGAGCGCTCGCCCCGTACGAGGACTCGCTGCGCGACGCCGGCCCGCTGGCCGTCGTCGACGAGGACGGCCGCCTGCACGAGTTCGACGTCGCCCGCTGGCTCGCGCCCGGTCGATGCTGTCGACGAGACCGTGCTCGATCGCTGCGTCGGGCCGGTGCTCGACGTCGGCTGCGGGCCGGGCCGGTTCGTGCGCCGCCCTGGCCCAGCGCGGCATCGCCGCGCTCGGCCTCGACATCGCCGACACCGCCGTCGCGTTGACCCGCGAGCTGGGTGCGTCCGCCCTGCTGCGCAGCGTCTTCGACCCGGCGCCGGCCGAGGGTCGCTGGCCCACGGTGCTGTTGATGGACGGCAACATCGGCATCGGCGGTGATCCGCGCCGGCTGCTGCGCCGCGTTCGGGCGCTGCTCGCCGCGGGCGGGCGCGCCGTGATCGAGGTGGCCGAGATCACCGACGCCGAGCAGCTGCTGTCACTGCGCTTCAGCCACCGCGGCACGGCCGTCGGCCCGAGCTTTCCGTGGGCGGTCGTCGGCCTGGGCGCGCTGACCACGATGGCCGACGAGTGTGGCTACTCGGTGGAGGAGTCGTGGTCGGACGGCGGCCGGACGTTCGCCGCGCTCGTCGGCTGACGAACGTCGCGCAGCAAACGGAACGCGTACAGCGGCGATCGCGGCCGCGGCGATCAGGCCGAGCAGCAGGAACAGATGCGCCCTGTAGTCCTGCTTCAGCAACGCCTGGCCCGGCTGGGCCTGACCCCTGCGATGGATCAGCGGAATCGCGATCAGGGTGACCATCGCCGCGGCGATGAGCGCGCCCTGGACGTAGCGGCGGGCCCGTGGCTTCACCAGCTTGGTGAGCACGAAGCCAATGACGGCAATGGCCGGCATGACCAGGCCGTCCGCCACGATGTCGGAGCCGATCGCCCACTTCAGCACGCCGATCGGGTTGTTGACGTTGCTCGGCTTGTCGTAGAGCAGCTTCAGCCCGTAGAGCATGGCGAGCACGCCCACCGCCCCGAGGCTGACGCGCATGATCAACGTGCTGCGGGATGCAGTCATGACACCGTGATCGTGTTGACCCATTTGGTGTTCAGCACGCCGGCCCGGTCCGGTGAGATGAGCCGGACGGGATAGCCGTGATCGAGCGTGAGCCGCTCGCCGTTGAGGTGGGTGGCGAGCAGGGCGTGCTGACAGCTGCGGGCCGAAGATGTCGGACTTGCGGTAGATGCCGGCCGCCTCGATCGAGTTGATGTGGACGTGCGAATGTTCGTCGCCGCCGGCGCGTTTCACCAGATCCAGCAGCGAGATGCCGTACCAGCGGGCCGACACCGACCAGCCTTCGACGCAGGCCAGCGGAAACACCTTGTCCAGACGAGGCATCGCCTCGATCTCTTGCAAGGTCAGCTCGAACGGAGTGCGTCCCTTGACGTTGAGCCGGTAGCTCGCGTCGTAGGCCAGCTTGGTGACGTCGGCAGTTTTCGACGATGCCTGCTTGGCGGTGCGGTTGATCGGCACGTGCAGTTGGTCGGCCTGGTCGGCGCGGCGAGGGGCGAGCAGGGCGATCTTCTGCAATGGGGTCACCGTGCCGCCCGCGACCGTGGCAGCGACGACGCCGATGCCGGCCCCGCTGGCGATCAAGCAGGCCCCGGCGGCTGATGCCGTAGTGATCGTCATCGTCGGGCTCGTCCTCGATGGCCTCGGCGCACGTCGTCGGGCAGGTCGTCGGGGGGCAGGTCGCCGGGCACGGTCGCCGCCGTGGTGACGCGGGGCCGAGTGAGCGGGGTGGCCAACCCCTCGCGGATGATCGGCAGCTTGCAGGCGATGTGCAGCAGCAGCGAACCGAAGACGATGTAGGCGAGTGCGTAGTGCACGGTCGTGAAGAACCACGGCCACGGGTACCAGTCGAGGGTGTTGATGAAGCCGGTACCGACCTCGAGCAGCGCCGACGTGACGAAGACACGCGATCGACAGTCGCTCGATGCCGTTCAAGATCGACTTGGCCGGTGGCCACTGGAAGAGCTTCGGGTAGACCGTCCACAACTTCAGCAACAGCAGCGGGATCGACGCCGTCCCGGTGATGACGTGCAGCCCCTGCGTGAGCCGATAGCCCCAGGCTGGCGAAGCCGGCTCGGGCAGCCAGTGCCACGGACCGTACTGGTAATGACTGAGCACGCCGGTGACGAAGCAGATCGTGAAGAAGATGCCGAGCAGCCGTCCGACCCGCGCGACCACGGCTGGGTTGTGCAACGGGCTGGAGAAGCGCGGCCACAGTGGTGGCGGCTCGGCCATCAACTTGGTGACGAGGGCCTGCGGCTTCTCGAGTCGCTTCGTGACGAACGCAGGCGGCTGCAGCAGCTTGGGCAGCTTCACGCTCGGCATGCGTTCATTATTCGTGGCTCTGCGGCGATTCAACCCTTACCAGGCGAAGAACGCAGGAATGGATGCAAGGAAACGGTGAACAGCTCCATGGCAGGGTCGTCACTGTGTTGATCGCTGCGTAGGGCGGTGCTCGCCGCGCTGCTGCTTGCCCAGGGCTGGCTCATCCAGCTGGCGATCTCGCGCACGTTCAGCTCGCACACCGTCGGCCGCTACGAGCTGCCGTCACTGATCGTCTTCGCGCTCGTCCTGTTCGCCCTCGCCACGTCTGAGCTGTCTCGACGGGTGCTTGGCGCGTGGCATCGTCGGCGTCGAGTATCGCGCTCGAGGCCATCGCGTTGCTGAAGCCGCCCGCCGACAGCGACGACGACTTCCGCTATCTGTGGGACGCCAAGGTGCAGCTCTCGGGCATCGACCCGTACCGCTACTCCCCGTCCTCGCCCCAGCTGGCGCACCTGCGCGACCCGTTCCTGTTCCCCACCGGCTCGACCTGCCAGCACCATGCGTTCCCGGGCGGCTGCACCAACATCAACTTGCCGCTCGTCCACACGATCTACCCGCCCGTCGCCGAGGCGATGTTCGCGCTGCGTGCGGTTGCTCTCCTTCGGCGGGCACGGCCACCACTTCCCGCTGCAGTTCGCCGCCGCGCTGGGCGTGCTGGCCGTGACGTTGCTGCTGACCCGTCGGGCGCTGGCTCAGGACTTGCCGCTGTGGCCGGTGGCGATCTGGGCCTGGTGCCCGATCACGATGATCGAGTTGGTCAACAACGCGCACATCGACTGGCTCGGTGTGCTGCTGTCGGTGCTCGCGCTGACCGTGGCTGCTCGCGGGCGCATGCGCCTGGGCGGGCGTGCTGGTCGGCGCGGCGTTCACCACCAAGCTCTATCCCGGATTGATCGGCGCCGCGCTGCTGCGTCGACGGCCGTTTGTCGGTGGTCGGTGCGGCCCTGGCGACCACGGTCGCTCGTCTACGTCCCGCACGTCATCGCGGTCGGCCAGCACGTCCTCGGCTTCCTGCCCTCCTACCTCGACAACGGCGGCTACGGCTCGGGCAAGCAGTACCGGCTGCTCAGCTTCTGGCTGCCGTCCTCGTGGCAGACGCCGGCCGCCGCCGTCCTGGTCGTCGTCGTGCTGGTGCTACGCTATCGTGCGCTCGGATCCCGACCACCCCGAGCGGGCGGCCCTGATCGCGGTCGGCGGCGCGATGATCGTCGGCGACCCCGACCCTGCCCTGGTACACCCTGCTGTTGCTCGCGCTGGCGGCCCTGAACGCGCGTCCTGAGTGGCTGGGCATCGTCGCCGCGCCCACGATCGAGTACCTGCTGGTCGCGCGCGGCTACGACATCGACGTCGTCACGACGTGGGCCTACCTGGCCGGAGTGGCGCTGCTCGTCGCCGGCACGCTGATCCGTCGCCGGCTGACTCCCGCCGCGCCTACTTCTGCCGTGGCCTCTGCCCCGTCCGCGGTGTCCGCTCCAGCACCGTCCCCTTCGGCAGCGTTTCTTCCAGCTCTGCCTCCCGGCTTGTTCGATCCAGCCTCCGAATCGAACAACCCGAGGGGCTAAGCGAGCCGGAATGCCCCTCCGCGACTTAAGGCGCGTTGCCGCCTCGCCACCGTCAGCAACGGACTGCGCGTCACCTCCTCCCACGACACGCGGACAACCACGAAGCCCAGTTGCTCGAGGCGTTCCTGCCGTCGCTTCTCGGCCCAGAGGTCGCCACCGCCAACACCGGGTGCGGCGTATTTGACCTTGCCGTCGGCCTCGAGGATCACGGGTCGATGATCCATTCCTGCAGGGTCGGAGCGGGCAGCGCAGCGTCGATCAGCAACGCCCGGATCAGCGACTCGAGCGGGGACTCCGACAACGGATTGGCGTGCTCCCGGCCCATCGCGCCGCCCGTGCACCCGGTCGACCGAGCGCAGCGGCTGTGTCGGCCGCCATCAGGGCTTCGTGCCGATCGTGACGCGCCAAGTCGCGGACGGCCCGGGCAACGCAGGTGACCGCAGCGCCGAACCATTGCCCGACGTCGACGGCCTCCAACTCGGCTCGGTGGATGTGACTGGACGGGCGACGGCCGGTTGCGCTCGCACTGCTGATCGTCAGCATTTCTCGACTGGCTCGGCGGCGGACCGGGAGGCCGTGCAGGGTGGCCGCGCTGTGGTGGCTGATCACCGAATTCGGCCAGACCAGGGCGGCGGCGACGGCGGCGAGAGCCGCACGTTCGTCCGCGTCGGCGATCGGAATCAGGGAGGTCACGTTGCGGCGCACCGTCGTCCAGTGTCCGTGGCGGACCAATCCCCGCAGGGTGCCCGGGCGAGATCCCGCTTTCCAGCACCTGAGCACGGGTCACGACGAAGCCCTGCCTCGCCGCTAGCTGACTCACGACGGCAAGCGGGCCTGACGAGGACGAGAGCTCACGCGAGTGGGAGATCCAGCGTGCGCGCCAGGGATCGGGTCCGCGGCCATCAGCGCGCGGCACGACGACGTTGTCGACATACCAGTCCAGATCAGGCAGTGACTTCACCGACCGAGCTTGACGCGGGCCGTCAGAGCCAGGGTCAGAAAGGGGCCGACTGTGGACGACGGTGCCGTCGTCCACAGGGCGAAACTCGCTGTGCACCTCGGGTGGTTCGATTTCACCTGCTTTTCGAACAACTCCAGAGGCAAAGCCGCGCGCGGAGCGGCACTGCGGGAAACCCAGGAGCTACAACGCGGAGCGCCAGCCACCCGGGCCGGACGGCCAGAAGCGCCGCATCGAGTGCGCCGGGTCGTTCCACGGCCGCGGACGGGCGCGGAGACATCGTCGTCGGCGGACGACCCCCCGGATGCCGCAACGATCGCAGTCAGGGCGGCGAGTTCCTCCGGCGTCGCGTCGCCGCGGACGATCCGAAGCACCGGCCGACTCTCGTCATCCATTCGGGTGCTCACCACCGTTCTGGGCTTATGCGAAGCGAGCGAGGAGCGCAGCTGAGTGTCAGTGGGCTTGTGCGGAGCATCGCAGCGATGCGAAGCGAGCGAGGAGCGCAGCTGAATGTCACAGCGGGATGTTCCCGTGCTTCTTCGGCGGCAGCGACTGGCGCTTGTTGCGCAGCATCCGCAGCGACCGGATCACGTAGGAGCGGGTCTCCGACGGCGGGATGACCGAGTCGATGTAGCCGCGCTCGGCGGCGACGTAGGGGTTGACCAGCGTGTCCTCGTAGTCGGCGACCAGCTCGGCGCGCAGCGCCTCGGGATCGTCGGCCGCCGCGATCGCCTTGCGGTGCAGGATGTTGGCCGCGCCCTGCGCGCCCATGACCGCGATCTGCGCGGTCGGCCAGGCGACGTTGATGTCGGCGCCGAGGTGCTTGGAGCCCATGACGTCGTAGGCGCCGCCGAACGCCTTGCGGGTGACGATGGTGATCTTCGGGACGGTCGCCTCGGCGTAGGCGTAGATCAGCTTCGCGCCGCGGCGGATGATGCCGGCGTGCTCCTGGCCGACGCCGGGCAGGAAGCCGGGCACGTCGACGAGGGTGATCACCGGGACGTTGAACGCGTCGCAGGTGCGCACGAAGCGCGCCGCCTTCTCGGAGGCGTCGATGTCGAGGCAGCCGGCGAAGTGCATCGGCTGGTTGGCGACGACGCCGACCGGGTGGCCCTCGATGCGGCCGAAGCCGACGATGATGTTGGGCGCGAACAGCGCGTGCACCTCGAGGAAGTCGCCGTCGTCGAGCAGGTGCTCGATGACCTCGTGCATGTCGTAGGGCTGGTTGGCCGAGTCGGGGATGAACGTGTCGAGGAAGGCGTCGGCGTCGTCGACCTCGGCGGACACGTCGGTGTCGTACACCGGCAGCGGGTCGAGGTTGTTGCTGGGCAGGTAGGACAGCAGCGCCTTGACGTAGTTGATCGCGTCGTCCTCGTCGGCGCCGAGGTAGTGCGCGTTGCCGCTGATGGTGTTGTGCGTGCGCGCGCCGCCGAGCTCCTCGAGCGTGACGTCCTCGCCGGTGACGGTCTTGACGACGTCGGGGCCGGTGATGAACATCTGCGAGGTCTTGTCGACCATCACGACGAAGTCGGTCAGCGCGGGGGAGTAGACGTGGCCGCCGGCCGCCGCGCCCATGATCAACGAGATCTGCGGGATGACGCCCGACGCCTGCACGTTGCGGTAGAAGATCTCGCCGTAGAGGCCGAGCGAGACGACGCCTTCCTGGATGCGCGCGCCGCCGCCCTCGTTGATGCCGACGACCGGGCAGCCGTTCTTCATCGCGAAGTCGAGCACCTTGACGATCTTCTCGCCGTACACCTCGCCCAGGGCGCCGCCGAAGACGGTGACGTCCTGGCTGAAGACGCAGACCGGGCGGCCGTCGACCGTGCCGTAGCCGGTGACGACGCCGTCGCCGAACGGGCGGTTCGTCTCCAGCCCGAAGTTGGGCGAGCGGTGCCGCGCGAACTCGTCGAGCTCGATGAACGAGCCCTCGTCGAGCAGCGCGGCGATCCGTTCGCGCGCGGTCTTCTTGCCCCGCGCGTGCTGCTTCTCGACCGCCCGGGCCGAGCCGGCGTGCACCGCCTCGTCGTAGCGCAGCGCCGAGGTCGGCGAGCTTGCCGGCGGTGGTGTGCGGGTCGGGAGCGTCGGGTCGGGGAGGGGCTCAGCTGCCATGAGCCCGGAGTTTAGTGCGCCGGGTCCGACCGACTCGAGTGACGTAACGTGACCGCAGACCCTAAGGTCGAGCCCATGACGACCCGCCCGCCCCTGGATCAGAGCCGCCTGCACGCGCTGCGCCGCCTTGGACGCGGATCGAGGTGGTCGACGAGATCGACTCGACCAACTGCCGCGATCGCCGACGAGCCCGCCGGCATCGGTGCTGGTGGCCGAGTATCAGGTCGCCGGACGCGGGCGGCTGGACCGATCCTGGGTCGCGCCGCCGCGGGCCGGGCTGACGTTCTCGGTGGTGCTGCGTCCGGCCGCGTCCCGCCGTCGACCTGGGGTTGGCTGCCGCTGCTGACCGGTCTGGCCGCTCACCGACGTCATCGACGGCGGCCGTCCTGAAGTGGCCCAACGACGTGCTGCTCGGGCCGGCGCCGGCGCCAAGGCGGCCGGCATCCTGGCCCAGACCACCGGCGCCGGCGTGGTCATCGGCGTCGGGCTGAACGTCTCCACGACCGCGCGCCGAGCTGCCGGTCGACGACGGCGACGTCGCTGGCGCTCGAGGGCCAGCGGCGTCGACCGCACCGAGCTGCTCGCCGCGCTCCTGCAGGCGCTCGGACGCGCTACCAGCAGTGGGACGCAGCCGGCGGTCGCCGGGCTCGGCTCGCGCGACTACCGGGCGCGCTGCGCCACGATCGGTCAGGCGGTGCGGGTTCACGGCGTCGACGGCTCGACCTCGTGGGCAGCGCCGTCGGCGTGGACGCCACCGGCCGGCTGGTCGTCGAGGCCGAGGCGGTCGGCATGCCGTCGCCGCCGGCGATGTCGAACACGTGCGCCCGGCCACCGAGTGACGCGACCGGCCCGAGCCGATAGCCTGCACGTCACCACGAGGAGATCAGCGATGGCATATCCCGAGAAGGTCCTGGCCGACGACGAGAAGGTCGTCGAGCATCTGCATCCGCACTGGATCACGCTCGTGCCGGCCACCCTGTGGTTCCTCGTCTTCTGCGCGGCCGGCGGGGCCGGCATCGCGCTGATCCGCAACCAGCACGGCACGACGCACACGTGCTGCTGATCGCCATCATCGTCGTGGCGCGTCGGCCTTGATCGCTGGCTGTCGTTCGCGCCGTGGATCAGCTGGCGCACCACGCACTACGTGTTCACCACCCACCGCGTGCTGATCCGGCGCGGCGTGCTGCACCACGACGGCCGCGACATCGCCCTGCAGCGCATCAGCGACGTCGGCTTCTCCCGTCGCTGTGGGACCGCATGGTCGGGCGCCGGCACGTTGACGATCGAGTCGGCCGGCGAGCACGGCCAGGAGACGCTGACCAACGTCCCGCATTCCGACCAGGCGCAGCAGACGCTCAACCGGCTCGATCGAGCAGGACGGCGAGCGGCGGGCCTACGGCGCGGCGCACGGGGGACTGCAGGGCTATCAGGGTGCCGGCCAGCCCGGATACCAGCCGCCACGCCGGGTTACCAGCCGCCGCCCCGGGCTATCAGCCCGCACCGCCCGGCTACCAGCAGTACCCGCCCACGTCTCCGTACCCGCCGCAGTAGACTGGGTCAGTCGCGGCTCGTCAGCAGCCAGCTGCGATCATGGCCGTGCGGCCGTCACGGCCCCGGACATGACAAATCCCAGGCGTACGGGGGTTTCGCCTGGGATCTGTCATTCAGATTTCGGCGGTCGGGGGTGGCGCCGAGATCGTGCTCGTCGGGAAGCTGACCACTGAGTGGCCCGCTGCCCAGAACTAAGTGTGAACGACTCCCCACCAGCTGTCAAGCTTTTCCTTACGCGAACTTCACGTCAGACAGCGGGCAGGAGGTCAGCTACTGGTCGGCGCGAGCTCGAGCGAGCAGGATCGCCTTCGCGTCAGCCGCGATAGCTCGCGACGCGGCCGAGACCGCAGGCAGCCGGTTTGGTGCTCGAAGCGCTCGGCTCGCATGAGCGCGAGCAGTGCGTCCGAGACCGTCTGCCAGTCCGAGGCCAGAGCCGATGGCGCAACGGCCCGGATGTCGGCCAGCCAGGCCTGCGTGGTGCGCCGCCAGGGCGGGTCGCCGGCCTTCACCCCGCCCAGCGACGCTGTGCCCGGCGGCCAACGTCGAGGACAGCACGTGGCAGTACGATGTGCGATCCGGATGCAGGTCGGCGGCCGCGAGCTGGGGTGCGCCGGGTCGATCGTGCTGCCCGCCGGTTCCGCGCCGTCGTCCCAGAACCGGGTGGCAGCTGAGCCCAGTGGCCGCGGCCGTGGCCTTGGCCGCACTGTGATGGCTGCTGCCGCCACAGCCGGCCACGGCGTGGCGCTCGCCGGCGAGGAGGGCGAGTACTGCGAATGCACGCATGGTGGTCACTGGCCTGTCTGGACGAAGAGGTTCATCGACAGGACCAGGGTCGTCTGGCCGGCCGCAGTGACCTTCTGACCGGTCGCGTCGGCCGGCTTCAGGTGAAGCTTGGCCGATCAGCACGGCGCGCGGCTGAACGTGCTGGAGTTGGTTGAGGAACTGTCAGAGCGCGGGCGACGTGCCACCGGCGTTCATGGTCACGGCGATCGTGTAGACGCTGCCGGCCGGTGCGGCCGCGCGCCGGCCGTGGGGCGGCTCGGCGCGGTCGCGGCACCGTCGGGGTCGGCGGCCACCGGCTGGCGCCGCTCGCGCTGAGCGGGGCCGGGGCGCCGATGGTCACGGACGAGACGTTCACCTGGGTCTGGCCGCCGAGCGACTGGACATCGCGCAGGAAGTCGGGCAGCCCGCTCGTGGACGGCAGGGCCGGCTGGTCGCGCGTCAGCGTCGCCTTGTACTGGTCGAGGTTCTTGCTCTGCTGGCGCAGCGTCGAGAGCTTCGACTGCAGCAGCTGGTTGCGCGTCTGCGCCGGCGCGATCTGCGACTTCAGGTCGCTGGTCTGCGACTTCTGCGGGCTGATCAGGAAGAACCAGCCAGGGCGAGGATGAACACGGCCGCGCCGACGTCCGCCGCCGACCCAGACCTTGTCGATCGGACGGAGTTTCATCAGTGGCCTCCGCTGGTCTGGGTGCAGTAGCGGCCGCCCCGAGCGTCGACGGTCGATGATCAAGATTCGCGGTGAAGGTGAAGCCGCCGCCGTCCTGCGGCCGTGACGCCGGCCGGGTACGGAACCGCGATGCCCGGCGACCTTCGCCAGGGCGTCGAGGTAGCGGCAACCGCGTTCTGAGTCGGGTGCGGTCCCGGTGCCATGCGTCAACGTGCCGATCGGTCGCTCGGTGTGCTTGGTCAGCACGCTCGCGCCTGCCGGTCGGCTCGCGGCGCCGGCCGCGGTCGTCGAGACGTTGCCGGTGAGCTCGGTCACTGTGACGCCCGGCGCGGGGCGGCCGCGTTGATCGCAGTCATCAGCTTGGTCCAGTCGACGTCACCGCTCATCAGCGCGGTCAGCTGCTGTCTCGATGGCGGCCGGACTGGGCCTGCGCGGTGACCACCGGCGTGTACTGCGCCTGCTGGTGCAGCAGCGCCGTGCCCTTGGCTCTGGACGTTGTTCAGACTGGTCTGCGCCGATGACGTCTGCAGCTTGGCCAGGAGCGTCAGCGCGGCGACGAGCAGCGACGACGAACACCAGCGCGCCGACGATGATCTCGTCGAAGCTTGCGACCGCGCCGGGCGTCGACGATCTCGTCCGGCAACAGGTTCGCGAACGACCGAGACGAAGCCGCAGCGGCTCGCGTCCGGCGGCTCGGGACGGCCGGTGCCAGGGTCGACGGCGTGCTCATCAGGCTGCTCCCAACGTGAGGCCGATCGACACGGCGGCCGAGGAGCGGAACCGGCCGAGCACGTCGTGGCGTCCGCCGCGTCGCGAGTCGTTGACCCGCTGCAGCGGGTCGGACAGGTAGGCGGGCACGCCGAGCTCGTCGGTGAGCTCGCTCGATCAGGCCGGGCAGCAGCGAGCCGCCGCCGACCAGCGCGAGCCGCTCGACCGGCTCGCCGGGCCGGATGGCCGGGTAGTAGGCGAGCGAGCTGCGGATCTCGCTGATCGAGCGGCCGGAGCGCCTCGGCGATGACCTCGGCGACCTCGGCGGCCTGCCGCCGGTTGACAGGCCGACGCTGGCACTTGAGCGCCTCGGCCTCGGCCATGCGGCGATGCCCAGCCGGGTCGCGATCAGCGCGGTGATCTCGTCGCCGCCGCGCGGGACCGTGCGCACGATCTGCGGCACGCCGTCGATGTGGATGATGATGTTGGTCGTTCGGCGCCGATGTCGATCACGCGCCTCGGTGTCGTCGGCGAGGTGCGCCGCGGCGCGCAGGGCGGCGAAGCAGGACAGGTCGACGTCGCGTCACGTGCAGCCGGCGCGTCTCGACGGCGCGCACGGTGTCGAGCACCGCCTCCTTCGGCGCGGCGATCAGCAGCCCGCGCACGGTCGTCCTTCTTGCCCGGGTCCTCGAGCGGGTAGAAGTCGAGCAGCGCCTGCTCGACCGGCATCGGCAGCACGTCGCGCACCTGGAACGGCAGCGCCTGGCGCATCTCCTTCGGCCGGCAGGTTCGACACCTCGACCTCGCGGACGACGACCTGCTGGTGCGTCACGCCGAGGATGACGTCTTGGTCTTGAAGTTGCTGCGACGTCCACAGCTGGCGCAGCGCCGCGGTCACCGCCTTGTCGTCCTTGACGACGCCGCCGACGACCGCGCCGCGGGCAGCAGGGCCTGGCCGAAGTTGTTGATCACCGGCCGGTCCTTGGTACGGGTCGCCTCGACGGCGCGGATCGAGGTCGATCCGATGTCGAGGCCGATGTGCGTGGCGGCGGGCACGGTGAGACTCCTTCTGGGGTGGGCGAGGTCGCTGAGACGTGCAGCAGCGAGCCGTACCAGTGGATGATCGGTACGGCGACGAACAGGGCGAGGACGGCGGCGGCGATCATGCACGGGCGCGAACGGGATGGCGGTCGTGCGCGTCGCCCGGCCGGCGACGACGGCGCGTGCCGCCGAGCGCCGCCGATGCAGGAAGCCGCCGAAGCCGCCGATGAGCAGCGCGCCCCAGCCGAGCCAGCCGAGGTAGAGCCCGAGCAGGCCGGCGAGCTTGACGTCGCCCGAAGCCCATGCCCGTTCGGGTAGGCGAGGGCGAGGGCGAAGTAGATCGACGCACAGCGCGGCCATGCCGAGCAGCGCCCGCGGTCGGCGCGCCCACCAGTCGCCGGTCGACCGCGCCGGCCGGCATCAGCAGCAGGACGCTGACGACGTAGGACGGCAGCACGATCGAGTCGGGCAGCCGCCGCACGTCGAAGTCGATCATCGCCAGCGTGACGCCGATCGCGGCGAGGTAGAGGTAGGCGGGCAGCTGCGCGGTCAGCCCGAAGCGCAGGGTGATCGCGACGAACAGCGCGCGCGGTGCCCGGCCTCGACCAGCGGGTACCGGGCGCTGATCGGCGCGCGGCACGAGGCGCACCGCCCGCGCAGCACCAGCCAGCCGAGCACCGGCACGTTGTGCCGGCCCTTGACCGGCGTCGTCGCAGCGCGGGCAGTGCGAGCCGGGCGAACACGATCGACTCGTCGCGCGGCACGCGGTAGATGACGACGTTGAGGAACGAGCCGATCGCCAGCCCGAGGAGGGCGATCAGCGGCGACGATGGGCCACGGGACGGTCATCATCACGCCCCGGTCCGAGACGCTCGACGACGTTCCACGCGCGGTGTTGCTGTCGCCGGTCTGAGCGCGGGCACGTAGGGCAGGCCGGCCTGACTGCAGGTCGACGTAGTGGTACGTGCAGCTTGTAGCCGGAGCGGCCGCGACTGCTGGCGCCCGGGTCGGGTACTCCCACTGCCGCCGGTGGCGCCGCGGTGCGACTGGTAGACGCCGCCGTTGACGGTGACGTGCCCGAGCGGCGCCGCCGCGGTTGTAGTTGTCGGTGAGGAACGAGCCGGACGAGCGCGAAGACGGCGGCGTCGATGCGTCGCGGGCAGGAGTTGTCGGCGGCATTGTTCTGTTGCTGACGCCGGTGAAGGGGCAGGCCATGTTGATGTACTGCATGGCCGGGTGGGTCGCGGTCAGCACTCCGTTGGTCTCCAGCGTCGTGCTGTACAGGCCGGTGATGTCGTTCGGGCACGCAGCCGGCGTCGGTGGCGGTGATGTCGGCCGCGGTCTGGTCGGCGCACTGCACCGGGTGGTAGTTGCGCACGTTGCCGCCGGCGACGAGGTCGACCGCGTCGACGCGTCGGGTCGCGTGCTGGCTGTCGGTGACGTCGTCGGTGACGACGACGTCGTTGTGGGCGATCAGGCTGAGCTTGCCCGAGTTGTGCCCTCGACGTACAGGTCGCCGGGCCGTCGGTGCCGTCGGCGCCGGTCGTGTCCCGGTCGTTGTACTGGGTGACGTCCTGGATGTTCGGGAAGTAGCTCGCCGCAGCAGTCGCACCGACAAAGCTGGTCGTACTGCGTCTGCGAGATCGCGACCGTGAACGACGGCGTCGACGGGCCCCACTTGAAGGTGCCAGTCGCGGCTTCGCGTGCAGGTCGTGCTCGTGCCTGACAGGAGCCGCCGAGGTTCGAGTAGCAGCCCGACACCTGGCGCCAGACGGTGAACGTCGTCGCGGCCTGCACCTGCTGGGTGGTCGCCGCGGTGCCGGCCTTGGTGGCGAACAGCGGGTCGCCGGCCAGGGGTGCGGTCGGTGCGCTGCCGATGGTCGGCGGCGCCGTTGTCGTGCCGACCGGCGTTCGCAGTGGTGACGACGTACTGGTGCGAACCGGCGACCGTCGGGGTCGCGTGCCGGTGGCCGGTGTTGCCGGTGTTGGCCTTCTGCAGCAGGGCGGTGATCGCGCAGTTGAGCTGCGCCGTCGTCGCGCTGCCGGCGGCACGCTGCCGCACGCCGCAGGAGGTCGTCGCGAGTCGGCCTGCAACGCGGTGCGGAAGAGGCCGTACTGAGCGCGGCGTTGCCGTTGACCACGCCGAGGTAGTCGCAGTCGAAGGACTTCTCGTCCGTGCTGGCGATGGTCGGTGCTGCAGCTGGTCGCCGGTGTAGTTGCGACCAACCCGGCGCACCGGCGGCGGCGTTGACGTCGCTCCACGCGCAGGTCCGCGTTGTAGGTGTTGGTCGGCGTGGCGGTGCTACATACCGATGGCCGTCGCCTGCGGCGGTCGGCGAGCGGTGTCGGCCGTCGGCAGCGCCGGCGCAACCGAGGACTGGTAGAAAACCGTGTTCGCAGCCGACGGGCACGTTCGTCGACCTGGTGCCGACATTGGGCCAGCCACCCGTCGGGGCCGTGCCGTTGTTCTTGACGTAGATCGTGCCCTGGCCGACCGTCTGAGTAGTTCAGCGTGAAGTTGCACGACGCCGCTCGGCCAGCGAACGGTCGGGTAGCAGCCGGCGTCGGCTGTTCGGGTCGGCGCGCGTGGTCTGCGGGCTGGTGATCGTCGCCGTGCCGTCGCCATTGAGCACACGCGCGTCGGGCCGGTGTAGATGCAGTAGTTAGACGGCAACGCCTTCGTGCCGATGGAGGTGGGCAACTGCAGGTCGAACGCAGCCGTCTTGGGCGCGTAAGAGCCGTCAGCGGTGTCGACGTCGCCACCGACCTGGGAGTCGACGCGCCACGGGTTCGAGGGCGGCGGGCGGGTTGTCGGTGCCGCTCCAGAGCGTCGTAGACCGGCTCCTCGAAGTCGGGGCCGGCGCCACCGCTGGTGCCGTTGCTCAGGTACATCGCGTCACGGCTGTACACCTGGCCGTTGAAAACCATGCCGCTGGTAAACACGATGTCGCACGAGCCGTAACGGGTGACCGTCTTGCTGTTGATCTTGCCGGTCTCGCCCCAGTCATAGCCCGACGGAAGCGAGGATCGCTGCTGCTCGAGGGTGTAGCGACCGGGGCTGGTCGGCGAGTCGTCGTAGTAATGGTGTCCGCACGTGTCGACGCCGAGGAGCCGCCGCCGTCGTGCCGTTCCAGCTGGTGGTCGTCGGGGCCTTCACCGATGTCGTGGTGATCTGGTTGTACTCGGTCGAGTTGGTCAGCGCGATCGTTCGTGGTGAGTACATGTCCTGCAGCACCGAGGGCGCGGTCGACTCGTAGTCGCTGTAGTAGCCGAAGGAGAAGATGTTGGGGGCCAGCGCGATGTCGGCGACGAGGGTGCGCTTGATGCCGTCGCAGGTTCCTGTCGAGCGCACGCGGACGTAGCCACTCTGGTCTGATTGGGGTCGGTCTTCCAGGTCACGGCCTGGCAGCCGCCCGACAGCGGGGTGCGCCCAAGCGTGGCGCTGTTGGCGTTCAGGGCCGCGCTGCAAATGATGTTGATCTGGTCGCAGGCGGGCAGGCCGCTGACGTAGGCGATCGCGTCCTGCACGCCCCCTTCGGCCGCCGCGAGGGCAGACTGGGTGTCCTGATCGTGCTTGCCCGGCAGGATCGCGCCCGTGACGCTGACGAGCACAGCGGTCACGGCGATCATGATCACGGTGGTGATCATCAGGACGAAGCAGCAGCGCGGAGCCCTCGTCGCTGTCCGTGCCTTCGAGCCGTCGGTGGGCGGCGCGGTTCAGCTTGGTCATCATGTCGTCTGTCCGCTGATCGCGACGCTGGAGAAGTAGGACTCCGTCGATCCGTTCGACTTGGTCAGGGTGAAGTTGACGTCGACCTCGGCGATGGTCTGCAGGATGGCGTCCGCGCCGACCGCGCCCGTACCGTCGATGCCACCGGTCAACGAGATCGAGCAGAGGCCGGGCGTCCGGGCCGCGGCCAGTCCGCACAGGCTGGGCTCGGTGACGGTCGGGGCGTCGGCGGCGCTGCCGGGCACGAAGACCCAGCCGTTCGGATTGTTGACCGGGTCGGACGGCGGAGCGCTCACCCCCGTCGCGAGGATGCGCGTGAGATAGGGCGTCGAGGGGTAGCTCGGCCAACTCAGCGTGGTTGCGTTCGTCGGGTTGAACCGCTTCTCGATCAGCTTGCCGCCCGTAAGGCTGAGCCAGATCTTGACCGGCGCACCGGTGTTGTCCACCGACGGGTTGGCTGCGCCGTTTCGCGTCGCGAGGTTGGCGTAGAAGATCGCGTCGGTGGGGCTGATCCGTTCGAAGCGATCCTGGTTGGTCCCGGGGTTGGTGCTCGAGTCGGCCACGCGGAGGAGTTGGGTGATCGTCGACAGGGCATCGCGAGCCTGGCTCGTCGAGACGGTCCGGTCCGCGGTGGCGCTGTCGGCGTGCGTGGTGCCGACGAAGAAGGTGAGGGCCGCAGCGCCGACGATCGTCATCAGCACCATGCCCACGACGAGTTCGACGAGGGTCACTCCGTCGTCGCGGCTCAGCATGCGAGCACCGAACTCACCGCGATGTTGCGGGAAGCTGCGTTCGGCCACGAGACGACGACCTTGATCGTCATCTCCTGGCCGGGCGAGCAGGTGGCGCTGGGGCTGGGCGAGGTGACCGTGCGGGTTACGGAGTAGGTCTCGTTGCCGATGACGCGCGAGTAGGCGGTGTTGGCCGGCGAAGCCAACGAGTGGACGAGCTCGATGTCGCCCTGGGCGACGTTAGCCGCCGTAACGCGGTCATTGCTGGAGTTGCTGGCGCGCGTGGCGCCGACGACCGCGAACAGCGCCGCCAGGCCGACGATGGCCAGAATGGTCATCGCTACGATGCTCTCCAGGACGGTGAATCCGTCGTCGGCGTGCTTGGGAGATCGGTTCGCGAAGAGGCGTAACCAAATCGCTGCAGCAGTCGTTGTACTGGTTGATGCGTCATGGGAGCACCTCCTCACTTCTGGTGGGGTTGGGAAACATCACGGCCCGGAGGCTGGGGAGCTGAGTCGGGCACGTGGTGGCGATCAGGACGATCAGCGATCTCTGTGGGGAGTCGCTGCGAAGTAGTAGGGGCGAAGGGCCGTGAGGCCCTTCGCCCCACCTACATCAGTTACGTACCTGCGGTGAGGCAGGCGGCGATGGAAGCCGCAGTCGACTTCACGATCGACCCGCCGTTCGCGCTGTTGTAGACATAGATCGTTCCGCCGTCTGAGTTCGAACCACAGATGACGTAGGACGTGGTGTTGTTCTTGAAGCCCATCGAGTTGCCGGACGAGGCGTTGGCCTGCTCGGCCGTGCCACCGGTCTGCGCCGCGAAGGACATCGTGGCGCCGCTGGCCGTCGCTGCCTGCGTGGCCGGGTAGACGTTGCTGTTCTCGGTGTAGTACTGCTCGAACCGCGACGACAGCGTTGCGGAGGTCGGACTGAGCCGACTTGTTCTCAGCGCCCTTGCGGTAGTTCAGGTAGAGCGGGATGGCGATGGCGACCAGGATGCCGATGATCACGACGACCACCAGCAGTTCGATGAGGGTGAAGCCACCCTCGCCCTTCTCTTCACGCATCTTCTGGATACGGCTCTTCAACATGACTTTTCCTTTGATTCAGGGGGATTGTGAGCGGGTGACCCGGCGTTGACCACCGGGTCACCCGGGCGAACTACTGGACGCTGCCGCCGCTGGCGGAGGCGTAGGTGTAGGTCTTGCCGCCATCGCTGTTGACCGACGTGAGCGTGTAGCCGGTGCAGGCGGTGGTGCAGGAGGCGGGGGTCGCCGTGTAGGTGAGCGTGTTACCCGAGGACGCATTGGCCGTGCCGGTGCCGGTGCCACACGTGAAGGTCATCGGCTTACCCGATGAGGCCTGAGTGCCGGTCGCGGGGTAGGAGTTGCTGTTGTCGCTGTAGCACTGCTCGAGGGTCGAGATGGCACCACGGAGGTCGGACGCGGCCGACTTGTTCTCAGCACCCTTGCGGTAGTTCAGGTACAGCGGGATGGCGATCGCGACGAGGATGCCGATGATCACGACGACCACCAACAGCTCGATGAGCGTGAATCCGCTATCGCCGGCGGCCTTCTCCTCGCGGAGGTGACGGAGCTTGGCTTGCAACATGATGAGCCTCCAGGACTCTTTGTGGGGGTTGTTGCCGGAAGGTTCCGGCCGGCGCAGGCTGGGGAGACGGCGCCGTTTCTCCGCGAGGTCGCGGAAGTTCTAGGTGACTCAGATCAGCAGCGGCGGCAGGAAGCCCGTCCCGTCCGAGTCGGCCGCGGCGGTGCAGTTGGTGACTGCGAGGCCGAGGTTGAAGAGGTTGCTCGAGGAATCGACGCCTCCGGTCGGGGCGACGGTGAGGGCAGCGGTGGCCAGCCCGGCGATGCCGAGCTGCAAAGTGCCGTTCAGGCCGACCTCGGTCTCGAGGCCCCAAGCCTGACTACCGGCGGTCTGGTTGCTGATGCCGGGGCCGATCTTGACCGTCAGCGCCAGCGTCGAGTCACCGGCGTCGGTGATCCCGTCGGGTGCGTTGATGCCTGCTCCGGCAAGAAGATCCGACAGACCCAGCGGAACCGAGAGGGTGAGCGCCGACCCGTCGAAGCTGACCGTGACGACCCGCGAGCCGTACGGCACGGTGGTCGAGCCGGTCAGCGGCGTGCCGCCAACCGATACCTGCAGGGCGCCGTCGACGGTGTCGGCGGTGACTGCGCCGCCGAGCAGGCTGGCGTCGGCCAGGCTGCTCTGGGCCACCGGCGTCGCGACCGGGGTGCCGGTGTTGGCGCAGGTCGAGGAGGCCGTGATTGCGCCCAGGTCACCGATGTCGACACCCAGGACCGAAAGGTCCGGGTGCGTCGTCTCGGCGTGGCCGGACAGGGCTTGGTTGCCATTGGCATCGGCGAGCGTGTAGCCGCGAACCGTCGGGATCTTGAGCGAAACGATGGATCCGCCGTCGACGCCCTGGTTAAGGGCGACGTAGCAGGTAGACGAGGTGAATGCGCCATCGGTGCAGCCGGGCCAGTTCGGAGCCGGGTCGGCCTGCTGACTGCTCGGCGTCGTCGCCTGCAGACCGGTCGACGTCGACAGCGAGCCCAGTTGCGCGGCGATGGCCGAGTTCAGCGAGTTGATCGTTGGGACGAGCGTCCCGGTGACCGAGTCGAGCACCGGGTCGACGAACGGTGCGATCAGGGCACCCAGCGCACCGCTGGCGTCGATGGTGGCCGACAGGCCGCCGGGCGCGTAGGCGACCGCGCCGGCGTAGGCGGTGGCGCCGTCCGGAATCGAGTCGGCGTTGGCGGGGACGACCGCGCAGCACAGCAGCGCGGCGACTACTCCTGCGCCTAGTAAGCCTTTGGTCCGCATCACGATGTGGCTCCTTGGATGTGCTGGTAGATGGTGAACATGGGCAGGTAGAGACAGACGACCATCGACCCGACGATGCCGCCCATGAGGACGACCATGATCGGTTCGATCGACGCCGCGAGGGCTTCGGTGGCGGTGTCGACTTCTTGCTCGTAGAAGTCGGCGACCTTGTCGAGCATCGAGCTGATCTGGCCGGACTCCTCGCCGACCTGGACCATCTGAACGACCATCGGAGGGAAGACCGAGTGGCTGGCCAGCGGGGTCGAGATCGGCTGGCCGTCACGGACGGCGTGCTTGACGTCCTCCATGGCCTGCGCGATGACCTCGTTGCCGGTGGTGGCCCCGACGATGTCGAGGGCCTGCATGATCGGCACACCGACCGCGAGCAGAGTGCCCAGGTTGCGCGAGAAGCGGCTGATCGCGATCTTGCGGAACAGCGGCCCGAAGACAGGCAGTCGCAACTTGATCTTGTCCATCATCAGCCGGAAGCTCGCGTTGCGGCGGCATTCGCGCTTGATCCAGGCCATCGACCCGAAGATCCCGCCGACGACCAGGGGGCCGAGCCACCAGATGATGTGGCTGGCGTTCACCAGGAGCTGCGTCGGCAGCGGCAGCTTGGCGCCGAGCTGCTTGAACATCTTGGAGAAGATCGGAACGATGAAGATCAGCACGCCCGCGACCATCAGCCCACTGGCGCAGAGCACGATGATCGGGTACGTCAGGGCCGACTTGATCTTGGCCCGCAGGGACGCGTCCTTCTCCAGGTTCTTGGCGATCCGGTCGAGCGCGCTGTCGAGGAAGCCACCGGTCTCACCGGCGCGGATCATCGCGACCATGAGGCGGGGAAGATCTTTTCCTGCTTGGCCATGGCGCCCGAGAGCGACAGGCCGGCGTTGATGTCGGTGTAGATCTCGCGAACGGCGGCCTTGAGCGAGGGCTTCTCGGTCTGCTCCTCGAGGATGGCCAGCGAGCGCAGCAACGACATGCCCGACGAGGTCATCGTCGCGAACTGCCGCGTCCAGATGGCCAGGTCCTTGAGGCTGGTCTTGCCGCCCAGGCCCGGGATCTTGATGTCGCTCTGCAGGCCGGTGCCGGTCTCGCCGATGAACAACGGGGTCATGCCCTGCGCGCTCAGCGCGGTGGCCGCACCCTGCGAGGTGGTGGCCTCGATCTTGCCCTTGATGCGCTTGCCCGAACCGTCGAGGGATTCGTGGGCGAAGGTGCGCGTGAGAGTTGCCGTCATGTCAGACCTTGCCCACGAAACGCTTGAACTCTTCGAGTTCGTGGCAGAGGTCGAGACCCTGCTGGTAGGTGATGATGTTTTCCTTGACCCGGTCGGCCAGGTGCGAGTCGAAGGTCATCATGCCTTCGGCGCCCGAGGACTGCATGAAGGAGGGGATCTGGTGGTTCTTGCCCTCGCGGATCAGGTTCCGGATGGCCGAGGTGGCGATCATGATCTCGCAGACGACCGTGCGGCCGGTGCCGTCCTGACGCGGTACGAGAGCTTGGGTGACGACGCCCTGCAGCGCGGTCGAGAGTTGCGCACGAATCTCCTGCTGCTGGTGCGAGGGGAAGATGTCGATCACTCGGTCGATGGTCTGGGCCGCGCTCTGCGTGTGCAGGGTGGCCAACACGAGGTGACCGGTCTCGGCGGCGGTGATGGCGGTCGACACGGTCTCGAGGTCACGCAGCTCGCCGACCAGGATGATGTCGGGGTCCTGCCGCAGCACGTGCTTGAGGGCGGTGGCGAATCCTTCGGTGTCGACGCCGACCTCGCGCTGATTGACCAGGCACCGCTTGTGCTGGTGTAAGAACTCGATCGGATCTTCGATAGTGACGATGTGGTCGGTACGGGTGCGGTTGGCCAGATCGAGCAGCGAGGCCAGCGTCGTCGTCTTGCCCGAGCCGGTGGGACCGGTCACCAGCACCAGCCCACGGGGCAGGGTCGCGAAGCGAGCGATCTGCTGCGGCATGTCGAGCTCGTGCAGCTCGGCGATGCGGTGTGGGATCGCGCGGAACACTGCGCCGTAGGCATTGCGCTGCTGGAACAGGTTGACGCGAAAGCGCGACAGGCCCGGCAGGTCGTAGGCCAGGTCGAGTTCGAGGTGCGCGGCGAAGCGCTCCCACTGCTCGGCGCTGACGACCGTGCGAACCAGCATCTCGGTGTGGGCCGCGGTGAGGACCTCGTAGTCGGCGAGCGGTGTCAGTCGGCCGTGCACCCGGATCATCGGGGGAGCGCCGACGGTGAGGTGCAGGTCGGAGCCACGGGCGTTGATCAGCGAGACGAGCAGCGTGTCCAGGGTCGCCCGGGCGTCGTCACTGGGCTGATCTGCATCGGCGCTGAAGCGTCCGGTGGAACGCTCCAGTTCGACTGTTGCCGTCATCGCGGGGGACCTCTCGCCTGGATTCCTGCGATCATGAGACCCCGCGACCTCACGAGCACTTAACAACTAGAAGCTAGCGCACCCCGGACGGAAATACAATCCGTGTGAAGAGATTTCTGGATCTTGATCTGATCGTGACCCGAGGTCAGATGGCGACGCGGACGACTTCCTGGATCGAGGTCTGTCCCATGCTCGCTTTGATCAGCCCGTCAGTACGCAATAGCTGCATACCTTCATCCAGGGCGAGGCGCTGGATCTCGTGCGCGGACGCCCGCTCGACGGCCAGCCGCTCGATGCCTTCACTCACCGGCATCACCTCATGAAGCGCAATGCGCCCGCGGTACCCCGTATTGGCGCAACTACGGCATCCGATGGGTCGCCAGAGCACGGCCGGCGCCTCGAGTAACTCGTAGGGCCAGCGGGCCGCAGTGAGCTCGGAGCGACTCGGTGAGTAGGACTCCTTGCAGCGATCGCAAAGCCGGCGGGCCAGTCGTTGAGCCATCACGGCGTCGATCGAGGATCCGACGAGGAAGGGTTCGATCCCCATCTCCACCAGCCGGGTGACGGCTGACGGAGCGTCATTAGTGTGCAGAGTCGATAACACAAGGTGACCGGTCAGTGCGGCTTCGATGGCGAGCTGGGCGGTGGTCCGGTCGCGGATCTCGCCGATCAGCACGACGTCCGGGTCGGACCGCAAGATGGCGGGCAGCACGGCGGCGAAGGTCAGCCCGGCCTTGCTGTTGACCTGCACTTGGTTGACGCCCGCGAGGCGATACTCGACCGGGTCCTCGACCGTGATGATGTTGACCTCGGGGCTGCTGATCTCGGTCAGGGTTGCGTACAGGGTCGTGGACTTGCCCGATCCGGTCGGACCGGTGACCAGCAGCATGCCGTGCGGCTTGTGGAAGCTGGCCGAAAAGCGGCCGTAATTGTTTTCGCTGAAGCCGAGCTTCTTCAGGTCGAGGTCGATGCCGCCGGTGTCGAGGACCCGCAAAACGATCTTCTCGCCCCACACGGTGGGCAGTGTCGCGGCTCGAAGGTCGACCGAATGCGCGCCAAGGGTGACGGTGATGCGACCGTTCTGGGGCACCCGTCGCTCAGTGATGTCGACGTTGCTCATGATCTTGAGGCGGCTGATGAGCGCCGACTGGACCGCCTTGGGGACGGTGTCGATCTCGTGTAGGACGCCGTCGATGCGGAAGCGCACGCGCAGGTCGCCCTCGGTCGGCTCCAGGTGCAGGTCGGAGGCCCGGCTGCTGATGGCCTGTTCGATGAGGGAGTTGACGTACCGAACGATCGGCGCGTCCTCGTTGCCGGCATCCAGACTGGAAAAGCTGGAAAGCTGCTCATTGGCCAAGCTCGCGGCGACATCGCCCAGATCGTTCTCGTCGCGGCGCATCCGGTCGATGGCCTTGATCAGTTCATCGCGGGCGGCGACCACCGGTGAAACGATCATGCCGGTGGCGGCGCGAATGTCGTCCAGGGCGACCACGTCGCCGGGGTCGCTGAGGGCGACGACGATCTCGAAGCCGTTGATCGCGATACCGAGCAGACCGTGTCGTCGCGCCATCGCCAGCGGGATCTTGGCCGCGGCGATGGGGTCGATCGGATAGCCGGTGAGGTCGACGGACTTCAGCCCGTAGGTCGCGGCGGTCGCCTCGGCGAGTTCGACCTCAGAAACAACTTGGTTGCCAACCAGGACGTCGCGCAATGGGCGTTGCGAACTTTCCGCTTCGGCCGCGGCCCGTGCCAAGGCGGCCGGATCGACGCCGCGCTCACGCAGCTCATCCAGCACCGGCTCGAGTGCCTGGTACATCGGTTACTCCCAGTGGTTGACTAACCGGGAGCTTACCTGAATTTCACACTGGTGAGTAGAGCCGGGTCACTGCGAAATCAGCGGCACTTCGATCAGACCGAACCGCCCGCCCTGCGGATCTCGGACATGGGCCCATCGTCCGAACGGCGATGCAATCGGCGAGATGTCGATCATGGCACCCGCGGCTTTCGCCGCCCGGGCAACTGAGATCGCGTCGGCGACGGCAAAATAAGGCAGCCAGCCGGGGCTGCCGGTCGCAGTAACGATGTCGGCGACAGTCGTGTCGCCAACCTGCAAGGCGACCCGTCCCGGACCGTCGGGGCGGGTGGTTACCCCCAGAACGGAGGCGTAGAAGGCGGCTGCGAGGCTCGGTTCTGCGGTGTGCAGCTCGACGCGCAGCAGCGAAATCGGCTCGTGCGCCAGTTGGGCGCCGGCCACCCGCCCGGCCTGCCACGCCCCAGCCGGGGTACCGGAGGAGTCACGGAACGTGATCACTGCACCATTGCCCTCTTCGGCGGCGGGCGGCGAAATGGTCTGGCCGCCGGCGACCCGCACCCGTTCGCCCACCGCGACGGCGTCCGGGCAGGAGAAATAGGTGGTCCATCCAGGTGGTGCCCCGTCCGGCGAGGCGGTGCTGATGCCCGCGACGGTGTGGCCGTCCTGCCGCGCGATGAGATACGGCGCGTCGGTGGCGCGGCCCTCGCTGATCTGCCAGCCGAACACCGCCGTATAGAAGGTGCGGGCGACGTCGCGATCGGTCGCAACGAGGTCGATCCAGCACGGCGTGCCCGGTGGATAGGTAGAGAGCAGCGGCATCAGCCGGTGATGTACTGCTCGAGCTGCAGTCGATCCTGCTCGAGCTGCCGCGTGCGGCTCAGTACGACGTCGCCGATGGTGACGATGCCGACCAGTTCCTCACCGTCGACGACCGGCAGGTGGCGCACTCGTTTGTCGGTCATCGCATTGGCGACCTGATCGACCTGGTCGCTGGGGGCGCACGCGATGACATTGGTGGTCATGATCTGCTCCACCGTCGCATCGAGCACTTCGTGGCCCAGATCGTGGAGTCGGCGCACGATGTCGCGCTCGGAGACGATGCCGACGACCCGGCCCTCGCGCCGCACCGACTAGCGCCCCGATGTTGTGATCCGCGAGTTCGGCGAGCAAGGTCGTCACCGAGGCGTCCGGGGCGATCGTGACCACCTCGGAACCCTTGAACCTGAGGATGTCGGAGATCAACATGCGCGTCCCCTTCCTGCTAGGCCCCTCACGCTAGTCAGCTGGCCCGTGAGCGGGAAGAGCTGATCGGCCCGGCGACTTCGGCAATTGTTCGGGCGAGCCACTGGCCGTACTCGGGCTTGAGGTACGCGCGACCCGCGTAGGCCTTCAGGTAGCGCGCATGCAAGTCGGGTCGTGGCGTTCGAGCCAGCTCAGGTAGTGCTCGCGGGTGCCCGAACGCAGATGCAGCGGGAGGGCACCGAGGATGCTGCCGCCGGCCTCGCGAATGGCGCCCGACGACCTCGCTGAAGCTGCTCGCGGTGATCGCTGATGCCGGGCAGGATCGGTGCGATGAGGGCACCCGTGCGGATGCCCGCCTCGGACAGGGCTCCGCATCGCCTCGACCCGCCGTCGGGGGATTGGGTGTGCCGGGCTCGTTGCCCGCCAGACGCGTTCATCGACGGTGGCGATCGAGAAGTTGACGCTGATGTCGGTTGAGCGCGGCCGCCTCGGTGAGTAGATCGAGATCGCGCAGGACGAGCGCGGATTTGGTCAGGATCGAAAAGGGATTGGCCGTTCGGTGAGGGCCTCGACCACGCCGCGGGTGAGCTTGTACTTGCCTTCGCAGCGTTGATAGGGATCGGTGTTGGTGCCCATTGCGACCGACTCGCCGGCCCAGCGCGGGTCGTCCAACTCGGCGCGGACCTTCTCAACCGCATTGATCTTGACGACGATCTTGCGGTCGAAGTCCTCGCCCAGGTTGAGGCCGAGGTATTCGTGCGTCGGTCGAGCAAAGCAGTACGTGCACGCATGACTGCAGCCGCGATAGACGTTGATGGTCCAGCGGAAGTTCATCCGGGAGGTGGGGGGCACCGGATTGAGGATTAAGAAGCGTGAACGGCTCGAACGAGGTGACGGTGTGGCTGCGCTTCAGCGCGTCGACCGGCATGTTGAGCACGGCCAGATGATCCGCCATGAAGAAGGCATCGAACTTGGCCGCCTCGAGCCGCTGTGCGAAATGCTTCAGATGGGCGAAATTGAAGTTGGCATCGGGGTAGGCGCCGGGGTAGCGCCACGCCCCTGTATGAATGCTGACTGGGCGCATGAAGGCCCCGAGACGCAGGCGACGTGACTGGCTCATCTGATCCTCGGGTCGGGCCGCGTAATCGGTCCAGCTTTGGTTGACTTGATTTGTAGATTGTTGCGATGGCGCGGCCCATCAAGGCCGGGGATCAAGACACGAGCGCGACCGACCGTGCTGCGCCCAGATGCGGACGTGCCATCACCCATTCCGCTATAGTCTGCCTGGCGATTTAAATCGACGAGTGCCCATGAGACATGTTCTGGAAGAACTCGACCGCCGCCGCGCCGAGGCGGAGGCGGGCGGGGGAGCCCGCCGCGTGGCGGCCCAGCACGCCAAGGGCAAGCTGACGGCGCGCGAGCGGATCGGATTGCTGCTGGACGAGGGCTCGTTCGAAGAGTTCGACATGTATCGTCGAACATCGCTCGACCGACTTCGGCATGGAGAAGACCCGCATACCGGGCGATGGCGTCGTCACCGGCTGGGGCACGGTGAACGGCCGCGCCGTCTTCGTCTTCTCCAAGGACTTCACGGTGTTCGGCGGCTCGCTGTCGGAGACCCATGCCGCCAAGATCACCAAGATCCAGGACATGGCGTTGCGGATGCGCGCGCCCGATCATCGGCCTGTTCGATGCCGGCGGCGCCCGCATCCAGGAGGGCGTCGCGGCGCTCGGCGGCTACGGCGAGGTGTTCCGGCGCAATGTCGAGGCGTCGGGCGTGATCCCGCAGATCTCGGTCATCATGGGGCCTTGCGCGGGCGGCGACGTCTATTCCCCCGCGATGACCGACTTCATCGTCATGGTGCGGGACACGAGCTACATGTTCGTGACCGGGCCCGATGTGGTCAAAACCGTGACCAACGAGACGGTCTCGGCGGAGGAGTTGGGCGGCGCCCGCGTCCACACCACCAAATCTTCGATCGCCGACATGGCGTTCGATAACGATCTCGAAGCGCTGCTGCAGGTCCGCCGCCTGCTGGACTTTCTGCCCGCCAACAACACCCAAGGGTCGCCGGAGTGGCCGAGCTTCGACGATGTCGAGCGGGCCGAGGCCAGTCTCGACACGCTCGTGCCCGAGAACGCCAACAAGCCCTACGACATCAAGGAAGCCATCCTGAAGATCGTCGACGAAGGGGATTTCTTCGAGATCCAGGGGGCCTTCGCCAGGAACATCGTCACCGGCTTTGCCCGGATCGACGGCCGCAGCGTCGGCGTGGTGGCCAACCAGCCTGCCGTGCTGGCCGGCGTGCTCGACTCGCGATGCCTCGCGCAAGGGCGCGCGCTTCGTCCGGTTCTGCGACGCGTTCGAACTCCCGATCGTCACCTTCGTCGACGTGCCGGGCTTTCTGCCCGGGACCGCACAGGAGCAGGGCGGGCTGATCAAGCATGGGGCCAAGCTGCTCTTCGCCTATTCGCGAATGCACGGTGCCGCTCGTCACCATCATCACCCGCAAGGCGTTCGGCGGCGCCTATGACGTGATGGCGTCGAAGCACGTCGGGGCGGACGTGAACTATGCCTGGCCGACGGCACAGATCGCCGTGATGGGGGCCAAGGGCGCGGTCGAGATCATCTTCCGGCAGGATATCGGCGACCCCGACAAGATCGCCGAGCGCACGCGCGAATACGAGGCCCGCTTCCTATCACCCTTCGTGGCCGCCGAGCGCGGCTACATCGACGAGGTGATCCGGCCGCGCGATACGCGCCGCCGCGTCGCCCGCGCGCTCGCCATGCTGCGCGCCAAGAAGGCCGAGCGGCCCTGGCGCAAGCACGACAACATTCCGCTTTGACCCAGTCAAGACATCCCTTCCTCATCCTGAGCCGGCCGCGCAGCGGCCGAGTCGAAGGACGTAGATCTGCGTGCTTGACTCGGCCTGTGGCCCGGCGCAGCATGAGGGTGCAGGTGGCTTTAAACGAAGACGCTGGCCCAGACTGGCCTTGCATCCGACTACGGCATCCGCCATGCCGACCGTGACACGCTTCGGATTCGCTCCATGTCGCACGCTGCCGCCTTCGTTTGGGACGACCCCTTCCTGCTCGACAGCCAACTGGGCGAGGACGAGCGGATGATCCGCGATGCGGCGGCGGCCTTCGCCGCCGACCGGCTCGCGCCCGCGCATCGAAGAGGCGTACCTGTCGGAGACGACCGATCCGGCGATCTTCCGCGAGATGGGCGAGGCGGGGCTGCTCGGGCGTGACGATCCCGGAGGAATACGGCGGCGCCGGCGCCAGCTACGTCGCCTACGGGCTCGTGGCGCGCGAGGTGGAGCGGGTCGATTCCGGCTACCGCTCGATGATGAGCGTGCAGTCGCTCGCTCGTCATGTATCCGATCCACGCCTATGGCTCGGAGCGAGCAGCGTCGCAACTATCTGCCGAAGCTCGCCTCCGGCGAGTGGATCGGCTGCTTCGGGCTGACCGAGCCCGAGGCGGGTTCCGACCCCGGCGGCATGACGACGCGGGCCGAGAAGATCGCCGGCGGCTATCGGCTGACCGGCGCGAAGACGTGGATCTCGCAACGCGCCGATCGCCGACGTCTTCGTGGTCTGGGCGAAGTCGCGCCGCGCATGACGACGCGATCCGCGGCTTCGTGCTGCGAAAAGGGCACCAAGGGCCTGTCCGCGCCGAAGATCGAGGGCAAGCTGTCGCTGCGCGCCTCGATCACCGGCGAGATCGTGATGGAGGGTGTCGAGGTCGGCGAGGAGCGCGCTGCTGCCCAACGTCTCGGGGCTGAAAGGGCCGTTCGGCTGCCTCAACCGGGCGCGTTACGGCATCTCCTGGGGCGCCATGGGGGCGGCGGAGGATTGCTGGCACCGGCGCGCGGCAATACGGGCTCGACCGCAAGCAGTTCGGCAAGCCGCTCGCCGGCAACGCAGCTGTTCCAGAAGAAGCTCGCCGACATGCAGACCGAGATCGCGCTCGGCCTGCAGGCGAGCCTGCGCGTCGGCCGGCTGATGGACGAGGGCCGCTTCGCGCCCGAGATGATCTCGCTCGTCAAGCGCAACAATTGCGGCAAGGCGCTCGACATCGCCCGCGCGGCCCGCGACATGCACGGCGGCAACGGCATCCAGATCGGCTACCACGTCATGCGCCACGCCCAGAACCTCGAAACGGTGAACACCTACGAGGGCACGCACGACGTCCATGCGCTGATCCTCGGCCGCGCCCAGACGGGGCTGCAGGCCTTCTTCTGAGTGTCTCGGGCAACCAGGGCTGACCGCATGGCGGACGCGCCGCTCAAGGGCCTGCAAGGTGGTCGAACTGGCCCGCATCCTCGCCGGCCCCTGGATCGGCCAGACGCTGGCCGATCTCGGCGCGGACGTGATCAAGGTCGAAAGCCCCGAGGGCGACGACACGCGCGCATGGGGTCCGCCGTTCGTCGAGAGCGGGGACGAGCGGGCGGCCGCCTATTTCCATGCCTGCAACCGCGGCAAGCGCTCGGTCGTCGCCGATTTCACGACGGAGGCGGGGCGCGAGACCGTCCTCGCACTCGCCGCCCAGGCGGATGTGCTGATCGAGAATTTCAAGGTCGGCGGCCTCGCCAAATACGGGCTCGACTACCCGAGCCTGGCGGCGCTGCAATCCGCGCCTGATCTATTGCTCGATCACCGGCTTCGGGCAGACAGGCCCCTACGCCTGGCGCGCCGGCTACGATTTCATGATCCAGGGCATGGGCGGCATCATGGATCTGACCGGCGAGCCGCAGGGCGAGCCGCAGAAGATCGGCGTCGCCTTCGCGGACATTTTCACCGCGCTCTATGCGCGTGGTGGCGCATCGAGGCGGCGCTGCTCGCAGCGCGAGCGCACGGGCGCAGGGCCAGCACATCGACATGGCGCTGTTCGACTGCATGACGGGCGTGCTCGCCAACCAGGCGCTGAACTATCTGGCCTCCGGCACGGCCGCCGACGCGCATGGGCAACGCGCATCCCAATATCGCGCCCTACCAGACCTTTCCGGTCGCGGACGGCCACGTCATCGTCGCGGTCGGCAACGACGGGCAGTTCGCCCGCTTCTGCGCCGTGCTCGGCCTCGACCTCGCGACCCAGCCGGCCTTCGCCACCAACGCAGCGCGGGTCGAGAACCGGCAGGCTCTCGTCGAGGCTCTCTCGGGGGCGATCCGGACCTGGTCCCGCGACCCGCTGCTTGCAGCGCTCGACGAAGCGGGCGTGCCGGCCGGCCCTATCAACACTGTGGCCGACGTGTTCGCCGATCCGCAGTTCCAGCATCGCGGCATGCGCATCGAGAACGATGGCATCCCCGGCGTGCGCACGCCGATCCTCATGTCGGGGGCCGAACTTGACAGCGGGCGCCGGTCACCACGCCTCGGCGAGCACACGGCCGAAGTTCTGGACGAGCTCCGCCGGGCCTCGGGCGACTCGTCCGAGGGCTAATCGGAGCATTCGGCCGATCACCAGGAAACCGTACGACCGGGGTAATCGAGGTCTTTGATCCGGGGCGTTCCGAGTTGTGAGAAGAAGGTTGGTCAGGTTCGCGACGCTGTTACCGCCCCTGTCAACGCCGCCTGGCGATCAGCCTCACCCACGGTCCGCAATGGAGCGCGCTCATGATCACGTACATCGGAACCATGCCGCGCAGCAGCGATGGACCTGCAGCGGCGGAGCAGAGGATATCCGCCGGGCCGCCGGTGCAAGCCGCCAGCAGGGCCATGAACGCGAGGCTGGGCGTGGCCGCGAAGCTGAGCCAGTCGGAAGCGGCGGTGCCGAACGAGGTCGCGCCGCCTCCATGACCGTCCACACCGCACGCGTGCCTCGCGAAAACCGTGTTCATGCCGCTGCGTCTGAGGCGGCCCGGAAAGCGGCCTCTCCCGCATCGGACACAGCGACCCATGTCGGGTCGGGCGCGGCCTCGGCGGCGTAGTTGTCGTGCCAGTTCCACCACTTGTAGGTCGGGGTCTGGGGATAGCCTTCGGGCAAGTCCTCCCAGTTCTCCTGCCGCCCGAGCGCGGTGAGGTCGAGATAGCTCCAGGTGCTTCCCATCGCCTCGTCGCCGCGGTTGTTGATGAAATAGGTGCGGAACACGCGGTCGCCGTCGCGAATGAACGCGTTGTGACCGTGCCATTCGTCCACGCCGAAGTCGGCGTCGAACGTGTCGGTGATCGTGTACCACGGCATCGCCCACCCCATGCGCTGCTTCAGTCGCGCAATATCCGCCTGCGGAGCGCGCGACAGGTAGGCCAGCGTGGTGTCACGGGCGTTCAGATGGGCCAGGTGGGCGACCTGGTCCGCCCCGAGAGAGCATCCGCGGCAGGCATGATCGGGCCAGCCGAACACACCGGGCTCGAAGAAGGCGCGATAGACGATCAGCTGGCGGCGACCCTCGAACAGATCGAGCAGGCTCACCGTGCCGTTCGGCCCCTCGAACGCGTAGGGCTTGTCCACCGCCATCCACGGCATGCGCCGGCGTTCGGCAGCCAGCGCGTCGCGCGCGCGGGTCACGGATTTCTCCTTCACGAGCAGCTGCTCGCGTGCGGTCTCCCACTCCTCCGGCGAAACGACGGGCGGTCGCGTGTTCGGCATCTGTTGCTGCATGGTCATCACTCCTGTTTCGAGGGTTGCTTGTCGGCGCGATTAGTTCGCGGCGTGCTCGCCGGTGATCGCGCCGATGCGCGGAACGACCTTGGTCCAGCCGCCGCTCATGTTCCGGTATGCCGTTTCGTTCCTGGGCAGCACGAAGCCCGTATGAACGAGACGCAGCCGCGTGCCGCCATCGGCCTTCTCCAGCGTGAAGGTGACGACAGTGTCGAGCGGTGACCCGTAACCAACGTTGCCGTCGTGTCCGCCCTTCCAGGAATAGGCGAAGCGTTGGTTCGGGATCACCTCCAGGACCTCGCATCGAATCGTGCCGTCCCACTCGCCGGCCGGTGTGGTGCTGTAGGTGAAACGGTTGCCTGCGACGGGCTCGAAACCCGATGGCGTCATGCCGATCCACCGGCCCATCAGTTCGCCCGAGGTGAGCGTCTTCCAGATCGTCTCCGGCGCGTGCGGGAGAAGCTCGTCGACCACGATGTCCTGCGAGCGGGTCTTCAGCGTGGCGTCGGTCATGGATCGATCTCCTTCAACAAGGTACGCAGGTTGGCGAACCGCTCGCGCCAGAAGGCGTCGTAGTGGTTCAGCCAGTCGAACAGCGGCGCGAGACCCTCCGGCTTCGCCCGGTAGAACACGTTGCGACCCTGGGGCCGCTCGGCCACGAGGCCGGCCTGCTTCAGCAGCTTGAGGTGCTGCGACACGGCCCCCTGCGTGACGCCGCTGGCGCGGGTCAGTTCGGCCACGTTGATCTCGTCCGCTCCGGCGATCCGCTCGAACACCGCCCGTCGGGTCGGATCGGCGAGGGCCCGCATGACATTGTCGATGTTGGCTGCCTGGATCATTCCTTATAATTAGCGACTGCTAATGCATTAGTCAATCCTAATTGGTTGACCTGAGCAACATGTCTGTCACTCATGGTCAGTCCCGTGCCGTTCTCCGGATGCCCATTGGTGAACAGGTCCTTGCCATTGCGGTTTGACCCGAGTGCACGTCCTCAGGAGAGATTCGATGCAGCTCTTGGCTCTCACGCGTAGGCAGCTGGCGTTCACCATGGCCGTCGCTTGCGGTCTCGGCGGCGTACCGGCCTGGGCGCAGCAGGATGCAACGTCGCTCGACGCCCTTGTGGCGGGGCCACACCGCAGCCCAGGCAACAAGGCGCGCGATCCCTATCGGCATCCTCTGGAGGATCTCCGCTTCTTCGGCGTGAAGCCAACCGACACGGTGCTCGAGATCCTGCCCGGAGGCGGCGCTTATTGGACCGAGATCCTCGCCCCGTACTTGCGTGACGGCGGGCGTTACATCGCCGCGAACCCGCCCAAGTCCGACACGTCCGAGGAGGCCGTGAAGGGCAACGCCACCTTCGCCAGCAAGGTCGCGGCCCATCCCGCCGACCTCGGCAAGGTGGCGATCGCCGATTTCACCCCCGGCGCCGACATTGTGCCGCCCGGTACGGTCGACGCGGTCCTCACCTTCCGTAACGTCCACAACTGGATGGCGGACGGCACGGCAGACGCGGTGTTCGCCGCCTTCTTTCGCGCCCTGAAGCCGGGCGGCATGCTCGGCCTCGAGGAGCACCGCGGCCGCACCGACGAGCCGCAGGACCCGAAGGCCATGAGCGGCTATGTGCGGCAGGACTATGTGATCGCTCTCGCCGAAAAAGCCGGGTTCAAGCTGGCCGGCACCTCGGAGGCCAATGCCAATTCCAAGGACACCAAGGACTACCCCGATGGCGTCTGGACCTTGCCGCCGAGCTATCGCCTGAAAGACAAGGACCACGACAAGTATGCGGCCATCGGCGAGAGCGACCGCATGCTGCTGAAGTTCACAAAGCCTTAGGTCGGCGCGCGCTCCGCTCTGGAAGCGCCGCTAGGGATGCTTGTGGATCGGGTCGACCCAATAGACCTGCTCCGGCTTCTCGACCGGCTCGACGTCGGTGATGTTCACCACCACGGCTTCATTGTCGGACCGCACGAGCACGCATTCGAGGGGCTGGTCGGGATCGGCATTGATCTCCTGGTGAGGCACATAAGGCGGCACGAAGATGAAGTCGCCGGGCTCCGCTTCGGCCACGAATTCCAGCCGCTCGCCCCACCGCATCCGTGCCCGGCCGCGCACCACGAAGATGACGCTCTCCAGCGCGCCATGGTGGTGCACGCCCGTCTTGGCGTCCGGCTCGATGCGCACCGTGCCAGCCCAGATCTTCTGGGCACCCACGCGAGCGTGATTGATGGCGGCTTGCCGGAACATGCCAGGCGTCTGCGGCGTGTTCGAATCGAGGCGATCGCCCTTGATCACGCGCACGCCGTCGTTCTTCCAGCGCGGCTCCATCCCGTGATCGTGCGCGTTGTGGTCTGTACTCATCGAGATGCCTTCCGTAACGGCGGCTGGCCGGTGGCCGACAGCCGAGCCTGCGGCCAAAATCCCAGGAAAGCCAGCGCGGCAAGCGCCGTCGTTCCACCCAGGGCCGCACCGGCCAGGCTTGAGCCTCGTCACTTGCCAGCCCATTTGGCCGCCTCGGCTGAAGACGCCCCATTCAGCGGCTTCTACACTGAATCTGCTGGACGATTTTGCGCGATGTCCACAGCGTCGCTCGTCGCAAGGGGAACCGGAACCGGCGAGCGTTGCCGTCGCCCAGGAGATGCCTATCGTTTGACACAATGTTGACACGCGTCGGCTCCCGGCCTCTCATACCGGCTCGCCACCGCGGCCACATCTGTGGAGCGGCGGGCTGACAAGATCACCTGCACAGAACGGGTGACGGGAGGATCGGAATGACCACGACCGACATCGGCACAACCGCGCCCCACGCATCCGAAAGTATTCTGGATCGGGAGCGAACGATCGCGGCACCCGGCTTCAACCGCTGGCTCGTGCCGCCCTCAGCGCTCGCGATCCATTTGTGCATCGGCATGGCCTATGGCTTCAGCGTGTTCTGGCTGCCGCTGTCGCGCGCCGTCGGCATCACCCAGCCGAATGCCTGCCCCGATGTCGGCTTCTTCGGCGAACTGTTCAGCACCACATGCGACTGGAAGGTCAGCGATCTCGGCTGGATGTTCACGCTGTTTTTCGTGGTGCTCGGATCGGCGGCGGCGATCTGGGGCGGCTGGCTGGAGAGAGCCGGTCCGCGGAAGGCCGGCGTGGTCGCGGCCTTCTGCTGGTGCGGTGGCCTTTTGATCGGTGCCGTCGGCGTCGCGACGCATCAGCTTTGGCTGCTGCTCGTCGGGCCTGGCATCATCGGCGGCATCGGTCTCGGCCTCGGCTACATCTCGCCGGTGTCGACCCTGATCAAGTGGTTCCCCGATCGCCGCGGCATGGCCACCGGCATGGCCATCATGGGGTTTGGCGGCGGCGCCATGATCGGCGCGCCGCTGGCCAACATCCTGATGGAGCATTTCAAGACGCCGACATCGGTGGGCGTGTGGGAGACGTTCGTCGCGCTCGCGATCATCTACTTCGTCTTCATGATCGGCGGCGCCTTCGGTTATCGCGTGCCGCCGGCAGGCTGGGTGCCGGCTGGATGGACGCCGGCGGCGCGAGGCCCGGTGAAGCTCATCACGCATGGCAACGTCCACCTGCGCGACGCCCACAAGACGCCGCAGTTCTGGCTCGTCTGGGCGGTGCTGATGCCTCAACGTTTCGGCGGGGATCGGCGTGCTCGGCATCTCGTCGCCGATGCTGCAGGAGATTTTCGGCGGCCGGTTGATCGGCCATCCCGAACTCGGCTTCACACAGCTCGATCCCGGCCAGAAGACCGCCATCGCGGCTATCGCGGCCGGCTTTACCGGTCTGCTGTCCCTGCTGAACATCATCGGCCGGTTCTTCTGGGCTTCGCTGTCCGATCGAATTGGCCGCAAGACCACCTACTTCTGCTTCTTCGCGCTCGGCATCGTGCTCTACGCCGCCTCGCCCTGGGCGGCCCATGTCGGGTCCAAGGCCCTGTTCGTCGCGTTCATGTGCGTCATCGTGTCGATGTACGGCGGCGGGTTCGCCACCGTGCCGGCCTATCTGGCCGACCTGTTCGGGACGCAGTTCGTCGGCGCCATCCACGGGCGGCTGCTCACCGCCTGGTCGACGGCCGGCATCATCGGCCCGGTGGTCGTGAACTACATTCGCGAGGCGCAGATTGCGGCGGGCGTCCCGCGGGATCAGGTCTACGACCGCACGATGTACATCCTGGCCGGCATGCTGGTGGTGGGCTTCATCGCCAATGCCCTCATCAGGCCTGTGTCGCGAACGCTGGTTCATGAAGCGACACGGAGGTTGCCGCCCTGCAGACACAATCCGCCTCGGGACGCGTCCAGACCGGCTCCTACGGGATCGGGACCGGCGGCTTCGACGCCAAGGCGGCACTGGCCTGGGCCGTCGTCGGTCTTCCGCTGTTATGGGGCGTCTGGATCACCCTGTCGAAAGCCTTCGCGCTGTTCTCGTGAGCCGACGATCTGCGTCATGCGGGCGAACGCCTCAGATCACGTAGTCGTCGAAGACGTGCTCTTTCCGGGTCGAGACGAAGACAGTCTCGTCCGGGCTGAGCGCGAGGTCCTTGCTCTCACTGAGGCTCAGTTCGGCTTCGATCGTGTGACCGTCGTCCCGGCGCACAAGTTCGAGCCGCACGATCGGTCCGGTGGTGCCGATGTGCTTGACCACCGCTTCGACCGCTCCACGCTCGTTTGTGCGGCGGACAATGACGTCGTGCGGGCGAACCATGGTCTCGACGCCGCTCGTGCCCGCTTTGCCGGCGCGAGCGCTGAACACGGTGTAGTTCCCGAGAAACTGGAACACGAAGGGGCTGGCCGGGGCTTCGTAGACCACCTGCGGCGGCGCGAACTGCTCGATCCGGCCGGCGTTCATCACGGCGACCCGGTCGGACAGTTCGAGCGCTTCTTCCTGGTCGTGCGTGACGAAGATCGTGGTGACGCTGATCGTCTCGTGCAGGCGGCGCAGCCAGCGGCGCAGGTCGCGGCGGACAGTGGCGTCGAGCGCGCCGAACGGCTCGTCGAGCAGCAGCACGCGCGGTTCGACCGCCAGGGCGCGGGCCAGCGCCACGCGTTGCCGCTGCCCGCCCGAAAGCTGCGAGGGATAGCGCTGCGCCAAGCGGGCTGCAACTGGATCAGCGTCGAGCAGTTCCTCGACCTTCGCCCTGACGACGGCCGCGTTGGTCGGGCGCGTGCCGCCAGGGCTTCGAACGCAACCCGAACGCGATGTTCTCGAACACCGTCATGTTCTTGAACAGCGCGTAATGCTGGAACACGAAGCCGATGCGCCGCTCGCCGATGCCGGGCCGCCGAGATGTCCTGCCCGTCGAACAGCACCGGCCCGCTGCCCGGGTCCGCCTGCTCCATGCCGGCGATGATGCGCAGCAGCGTGGTCTTGCCCGAGCCGCTCGGCCCGAGCAGGCCCACAAGTTCGCCGGTCTCGATCGTCGAGGTCGACGTGCTTCAGGACCTGCGTCGGCCCGAACGACTTGCTGATACCGCGGACCTCGATGCTCACGCGCTGCTCGTTCCCGGGCTCACCGGCTGGAATTCCGGACGCGCCGCTCGGTCCGCGCCGTCCGCAGATCGATGATCGTCTTGACCACCAGCGTCACGATCGCCAGCAGCGCCAGCAGCGAGGCGACCGTGAAGGCAGCCTGGTTGTCGTATTCGTTCCAGAGCTTCTCGATGCGCAGCGGCATGGTGTCGTTGGCGTCGGTGTTGCCGGACACGACCGAGACGGCGCCGAACTCGCCGAAGGCGCGGGCCGTGCACAGGATCACGCCATAGAGCAGCGCCCAGCGGATGTTGGGCAGCGTTACCGTCCGGAACGTGCGCCAACCGCCGGCGCCGAGCGACAGGGCCGCGAGTTCCTCGTCCGAGCCCTGGCTCTCCATCAGCGGGATCACGGATCGTGCCACGAACGGGAAGGTCACGAAGACCGAGGCCATCGCGATGGCGAGCGGGGTGAAGATGATGCCGGCGTTCCATTGCGAGAAGCCGAGCGGCCAGCCCGCCGCCGAAGCCCCGCCACGTCAGCGAGCGTCGGGTCGGGCCAAGTGAACTGCCCGGCCCAGGCACCGAACAGGCCCATGCGGCCGAACAGCAGCACGAAGACGAGGCCGGCGACCACCGGGGAGACCGAGAAGGGCAGGTCGATGAGAGCGACCAGCAGGGACGTCCGGCGAAGCGGAATTTGGTGACGCACCAGGCCGCGAACAGGCCGAACACGATGTTGAGCGGCACGACGACTGCGGCGATGCCGGCCGACATGCGGATGGCGCTCCAGTTCTTTTCCGCCTGAGCGCGCTTGGTCGCCGCCTTGCGCTTTTCGAGCGAGAGTTCTTCGGCGGCTGCGCCGTCTGGGCCCGTCAAGGTCTCGGCATAGGCGCCGACACCCTTCGACAGCGCCTGAGTGAAAAACGTTGGCGACCGGCAGCACGATGAAGAGCGTCAGGAACAGCACCGTTCCGGCGATCAGCAGACGGCGCCAGAACGGATGGCCTCCGCGCACCGTCGGCACCCTCGGACGCGCGGCGACGATGATGGGAGCGCCTGCCATCAGCGTCTCTTCCGGTTGCGCGGACGAGTCACGCGGTCCTCCGGCGGCGCAACCACAGGTCGATCAGATTGATGGCCAGCAGGATCAGCAGCGAGGCGGCGAGCAGCACCGCGCCGATGGCGGTCGCCTGGGCATAGTGGAAATCGTCGAGCTTCTGCACGATCTGCAGCGGCGCGATCTGCGATTTGCCCGGGATGTTGCCGGCGATGAAGATGACCGAGCCATATTCGCCGACGGCGCGCGCGAAAGCGAGCGACGACCCGCTCAGCCAGGCCGGGAAGATCTCGGGAAAGATGACCCGGCGAAACGTGGTCCAGGGCCCGGCCCCGAGGTTCTGCGGCCGCGAGTTCGACCTCCTGTCCCATTCCTGCAGCACCGGCTGGATGGTGCGCACCACGAAGGGCAGCCCGACGAAGATCGAGCACGAGCACCACGCCGGCATTGGTGTTGGTGTAGGTGAAGTCGAGGGCGGGCAGGGCGTCGGGCGCGAGCAGATCCGGCCTGTCCGAGCACGGCGCCGACGGCATTGATCGCGCCGCGACGATCCGCTCGCCCAGGCCGCCGATCCAGCCGTCCTTGATGTAGAGATTGCTGAAGGTGAGGCCCGCCACCGCCGTCGGCAGGGCGAAAGGAAAGTCGATCAGCGCATCGAAGATGCCGCCGGCCGGGGAAGGTGTAGCGTACGAGCGTCCAGGCGACCATGAGGCCGAACACGGCGTTGATCGCGCGGCGATAGCCGAGGCGCCGAAGGTGAGCCGGTAGGAGGCGACCACAACGGGATCGGTGATCGGTCGCCCAAAACTCCGACGGGCGACAACTGCGCCGTCTTCACCCCGAGCGCGCCGAGCGGGATCAAGACGAACAGTGACAGATAGAAAAGCGTGTAGCCCAGGCTGAGGGAGAAGCCCGGGATCGTGCGTCGTGCCGTGCGCCGTCATTCAGGCGAGCCGCGGTCTCGTCCACTGCAGCGCAGTGAGGAATCCGCACGAGCGACGAGATCAGCCCGGCTTCACTTCGCCGGCTTGTAGATCTGGTCGAAGATCGCGCCGTCGGCAAAGAACGTCTCATGAGTCTTGACCCAGCCCCCAAAACTCTCGTCGACCGTGAACAGCGGCAAGTTCGGAAGCTCGGCACTGTACTTCTTCAGCGCCGCCAGATCGCGCGGCCGGTAGTGCAGCTGTCCGATAACATCCTGGGCCTCCGGCGTGTAGAGGTATTTCAGATAGGCCTCGGCGACCGCGCGCGTGCCCTTCTGATCGACCACGCTATCGACCACCGCGACCGGGGGCTCGCCCAGGATGCTGACCGGCGGATAGACGATGTCGAATTTGTCGGCGCCGAACTCTTCCATGGTCAGCCAGAGCTCGTTCTCCCAATTCAGAAGAACGTCGCCGATTTCCTTCTGGGCGAAGCTGACGGTGGTGCCGCGCGCGCCCGTATCGAGAACCGGAACATGCCCGTTGTAGAAGTCGGTGAGGAACGCCTTGGCGGCTGCGTCCGACAGGACCGGGAAGTCTTTCGCGGCCGCAACGGCGGCTTTCGATTCGGCGACGCCCAGCCTCGCTGGACAGGTCGTGCGTCTTCGCCTTGGCGATGGCGCCCCAGATCGCCAGGAACGCCCAGCGCCCGCCGCCGCTGGTCTTCGGATTGGCGGTGACGACCTGGACGCCCTCACGGGTCAGATCCGTCCAGTCCTTGATCTTCTTGGGATTGCCCTTGCGCACCAGGAACGCGACCGTCGACGTATAGGGCGAGGCATTGTCCGGCAGCTTCTTGTCCCAGCCGGGCTTGACCAGGCCGGCGCGCTCGAGCGCGATGATGTCCCAGGCAAGCGCCAGCGTCACGACGTCGGCCTTGAGGCCATCGATGACCGAGCGCGCCTGCTTGCTTGAGCCGCCATGCGACTGCTCGATCTTCACGTCCGTCCCGGTCTGGGCCTTATAGGCCTTGGCGAAACCGCTCGTTGATCTCGGTGTAGAGTTCCCGGGTCGGATCGTAGGAGACGTTGAGCAACGTTACGGTGTCGGCGCGCGCCGGACTGAATGGCGTGCCTGCGGCAAACGCGGCGGTCCCGGTCACAAAGGTTCGTCTCGACAGCATGATCGTTCCCTAGGGGCGCCGGTCGGGCAACCGCACCGACCGGAACCTCTACCGATTGTCTATCGAAATGCAAGACTTTGCTGATGGATGAGCCCTTCAGGCTGGATCCAGCAAGAACACCTCGTCAACGGGAACGCCGAGAGCCGTGACCAGCCTGTTGGTTTCCGCCGCCATTCCGATCACGGCGAGGAGTTCGGCATGCTCCGCGTCGGTCATCCCCTTGGCTCGCGCTGCGGCCGTATGGGAATGGATGCAATAAGGGCAGCCGTGCGCGGCCGACACCGCGATGTAGATCAGTTCCTTGGTTTTCGGGTCGAGGGCGCCAGGGGCCATCACCTCTTGGAGCGTCGTCCAGGTCCGCCTGAGCGTTTTCGGATCGTGTGCGAGGGCACGCCAGAAGTTGTTGATGAACTCGGTCTTACGCGCCGCCCGGATCTCGTCGAAGACCGCATGGGCCTCCGGCGACAGCTCATGATCCTGCAACAGTTTGACCGTGGCCATGGTGCGTTCGCCGGGTTCAGGTCTTCACGGTCGAAGCGCGATAGATCTGGTCGATCGCCTGTGCAAGCGCGGCGTCGAATTCCGCGTCGCTCATGTCGTTCCGGAGGTCCTCGACGAGCGCCCGCGAGAAGCTGGCGATCATGTCGTGGTTGGTCGCAAGGCGGCGGCAGGCCTCATCGCGCGAGTAGCCGCCCGAAAGTGCGACGACGCGTGCGACGCGTTCGTGCCGGATCAGCGGCGCGTAGAGATCGGAGACGTCCGGGATCGTCAGCTTCAGCATGACTTGACGATCACGTGGCAGGTTGTCGACCTGTCTGGTGAGTTCATCGAGGAGGATCGCCTCCGCCCCTGCCTTGTCGGGGCTCTTGATCGAGACCTCGGGCTCGATGATCGGCATGAGCCCGTGTCTGGCGATCTGTTCGGCGAGTTGGAACTGCTGCGCGACGATCGCTGCGATGCCCGACCTGGAAGCCAGCTTGATCGTCGACCGCATCTTGGTGCCGTAAGACTCCGAGCTTCACGGCCCGCGCGAGCAGCTGTCGAGATCCGGCATGGGCTTCATCAGGCTCACGCCGTCGCTTTCGGCAGCCAGACCTTTATCGATCTTGAGGAAGGGTACCACGCCCCTGTTTTCCCACAGGTAGGTCGGTACGGCGGTTCCCTCGGCCCGCCCGTCCATGGTCTTCTCGAACAGGATCGCGCCGATCACCTTGTCTCCCGTGAAAGACGGCGCGGTGATGATCCGCACGCGCATCTCGTGCATCAGCCGGAACATCTCGTCTTCGCCGCTATAGGCGCTCTCGGGGATGCCGTAGTGCCGCAAGGCGCCGGGCGTCGAGCCGCCGCTCTGGTCCAGCGCCGCGATGAAGCCGGCCTTGCTGGACATCTGCGTGTCCATCTTCTCGTTTGGCATCGTCGACCTCACTCGTCGTTTAGCGGCGGGCGCGGGGAGCGCCACCGCTCAATCTGCCCCGCCCACCGGGCGGCGGTTCTCGCCCAGTCTACCGCTCCTTTGTCGTTCCGGAAATCGTCGGCGAGCCGATTTGTTCTCAGTCTGGCTGGCGGCTTGCACCTCCCAAGATCTTGTGCGTTCAACAGGGTGAGACGTGTCAGAACTGCAAGAAGGACCGGGTCGATGGATTGGCATCTCTGGCTGGGTTTCGTCGCAGCCTCTTTCGCGATCGCGGTGGTGCCGGGTCCCGGGGTGATGAGCATCGTCGGCTACGCGGTGAGCGGCGGCCGGCGGGTCGCCCTGGCATCCGTGGCCGGACTGGCGATCGGCAACGCGACCGCCATGACCCTGTCGCTGGCCGGGGTCGGCGTGCTGCTCGCAGCCTCGGCCCTCGCGTTCTCGATCCTGAAATGGGCCGGGGCGCTCTATCTGATCGGGCTCGGCGTGCTGACCATCATCAGGAGCCGCCCCGTCGCCAACGCCTCGGTCGCCCCGCCACCCCGTGAAGCGCGCACGGCGTTCCTTGGCAATATCGCGGTCGGCACGTTTCACCCGAAGACGATCGTCTTCTTCGTGGCCTTCGCGCCGCAATTCATCAGGCCGGATGCCGGCTACGCCGGGCAGGCGACCGTACTGGTCGCGACATTCGTCGGCGTCGTGGCGCTCTCGGACACGCTGTACGCGCTGGCGGCCTCCCGTGCCTCCGGACTGTTGCGGCGTCCGCGGACGATGGCCTGGGCGAAGCGGCTCGGCGGCGGCGTGCTGGTCGCCTCGGGCGTCGCGACCGCGGCGGCCCGGACCTGATCGTTGACCCTCGGTTGGCGCGTCATTAGGGTCGCGCCACCTCACGAACTTGTCCGAGACCATGCCAGCTGCCTTCGGCACCGCCGACCCCAAGCGCTCGTTCCAGGATCTGATCCTCACCCTGCAGCGCTTCTGGGCCGACCAGGGCTGCGTCATCCTGCAGCCCTATGACATGGAGGTCGGCGCCGGCACCTTTCATCCGGCCACGACCCTGCGGGCGCTGGGGCCCAGACCGTGGCGCGCCGCCTACGTGCAGCCCTCGCGGCGGCCGAAGGACGGCCGCTACGGCGAGAACCCGAACCGGCTGCAGCACTATTACCAGTTCCAGGTGATCCTGAAGCCGTCGCCGCCCGACCTGCAGGATCTGTATCTCCGGTCGCTGGCGGCCATCGGCGTCGATCTCGCGCTGCACGACGTGCGCTTCGTCGAGGACGACTGGGAAAGCCCGACGCTTGGCGCCTGGGGCCTCGGCTGGGAATGCTGGTGCGACGGGATGGAGGTGTCGCAGTTCACCTACTTCCAGCAGGTCGCGGGCGTCGAATGCGCCCCGGTTTCGGGTGAGCTGACCTACGGCCTCGAACGTCTCGCCATGTATGTGCAGGGCGTCGAGAACGTCTACGACCTCAACTTCAACGGCCGCGACGGCGGCGAGCGCATCACCTACGGCGACGTGTTCAAGCAGGCCGAACAGGAATATTCCCGCTTCAACTTCGAGCAGGCCGACACGGCCCTGCTGTTCCAGCACTTCAAGGATGCCGAAGGGCGAGGCGAAGGCCATTCTCGCGGCCGGGGATGCGGGCGATCGCCACACGATGGCGCTGCCGGCCTACGACCAGTGCATCAAGGCGAGCCACATCTTCAACCTGCTCGACGCCCGCGGGCGTGATTTCGGTGACGGAGCGGCAGAGCTACATCCTGCGGGTGCGCGACCTCGCCAAGGCGTGCGGGGCAGCGTGGCTGAAGACGGCGGGCGGCGGGGCGGCGGCTTAGCGGCGCTTCAACCCACGAAAGCCCTGTGTCGTTCGATTCGAAAGCACTATGAGCGCTCAGACTCACGGCTGACGTGACAACTTGAAGCGTGTTCCGCACCCCTGGCCAGGGTCGTCTTGTCGGCTATGATAGCGCGTCAGTCGAGAGCCGAACCGGTCATGATCGATTACAGGCAGGTTATCACGATAGAGCCCGGGAAGCGTGGCGGCCGGCCCTGCATCCGCGGCCTGCGAATCGCCGTCGCGGACGTTCTCGGCTGGCTGGCGGCGGGAATGTCTCACGATGACATCAAAGCCGACTTCCCGGACATTTCCGAAAGTGACATCAGGGCCTGCCTTGCCTACGCGGCCGATCGCGAGCGCCGTCTCCTGACAGCGGCCGAATGAGGCTTCTGTTCGATCAGAACCTCAGCTTCAAGCTCTGCGGCGAATTGGTCGATCTTTTTCCCGGTTCTGCTCAGGTCGGACAAATGGGCCTTGGCCAGGCTGACGACCGGCAAATCTGGCAAGCGGCCGGGGAGAGCGATTTCATGCTCGTTTCACAAGATGCTGATTTCGCCGAAATGGCCGCACATTGGGGCCCGCCACCAAAGGTGATCTGGCTCCGCTGCGGTAACCGGCGGACCGCCTACATCGTCGATCTGCTCCGCCGCTCCGCGAGCGCGATTGCGGCTTTCGATGTCGACGCTGAAGCGGTCTGCCTGGAAATCTACTAGCGTCTTTGTCTCTCACGAGGAGGGCCGCGTGGTGTCGGGCTCAAACGCCAGCGCGATGCCGTGACGCCTCCTGATCGTGATTGCCCAGGCGACAAACGCAAGTGCGGTGAGGCCCAGCAGAGGCAGGCGCAAGCCCCAGGGTTCCGCGACCGCGCCGATGCCCGCGACGCCCACGGCGCTGGCGAGGCGCATCAGCAGGAACTGGCTGCTCATCACCCGTGCCCGCATCCGATCCGGCACCGAGATCTGCAGCAGCGCGACGGTTCCGGTGCGGCAGATCTCGAAGAAGAAGCCCCGCGCCACCATCGAGGCGCCGGCCCAGACGAGATGGCGAGACAGCACGAGCGTCGTGGTCGAGAGAAGAAAGCCGAGAAAGGCCCAGACGATCACGCCGGGGGTGGATCGTCGTGCGCCGCCCTGCGCCAGCCATAGAGCCGAGCCTGTCGCGCCGACTCCGGCACAGGTGAGCAGCGCCGAGAAGCCTTCGACCCCCGCGCCGAGCGCCTTGTCGGCAAAGGCCGGTGCCATTTGGCGGAATGCCTGGGTGAGCGCGTCGCCGAACAGCATCAGGCTCAGCATCGCAACCACGCCGGGATGACTCGCGATGGCGCGCAGACCTTCGATGAAGTCGTCCAGGAACGTCTTGCCCGACGCGACGGGCAGCGCCGCATCGCCCGGAACCCGCAACCCGGCCACACAGGCGAAGAACACGCCATACCCCGCGACATTGCTGGCGAAGGCCATCGCGATGCCGAAGTGCAGGATCACCCAGCCGGCCAGCGCCGGGCCCACAAAGATCCCGAGGTTCGTGTAGGCGGCTGCGACGGCGATGGCAGCTGGAAGCCGGGCGCGCTCGACGAAGCGCGGCAGCAAGCCATAGGCGGCCGGAATGCTGAAGGCGTGGATGGTGCCGTGCAGGAATGCGAGCGACGCAAGCCAGGCGATGGTGAGATGGCCGGTGAAGGCCAGGATCGCGAGCAGCGCGGCCTGGATCGTGGCGAAAGCATAGGCCGTGAGCAGCACCTGAAGCCGGTCGAGGCGGTCGGCGATGACGCCGCCGAATGGCATGAGGGCGATGTTCGGGACCGCGTCCGCGAGCGCGACGGCGGCGAGCCACCACGTCGAATGGGTCAGATCCCACGCCGTCCAGCCAACCGCGACGGCCTGTACGAAGAAGCTGAGCCAGGAGATGATCGAGCCGACCGAGTACCGGCGGAAGTTCCGGTCGCCGAACGCCTCGGCGATGCCGCCGAGCGCGGACGTCAGCCGATGCCTCGGAGCAGGTGCTGGAATCGATTGCGGCATGGATTCAGTGTGACACGCTCCGTGCGATTGTCCCATGATGAGGCGGGGCGACCCTCACCCCCGACCCCTCTCCGCAAGGGAGAGGGGAGAGGGCGGCGAGGACTGCGTAAGCCGCGGTTGCGTCGGGCATGAGCGTCACCCTCTCCCTTGCGGAGAGGGGCAGGGGGTGAGGGGCCGATGACAGAGCCTGAGAATCGCCGCGCCCGCGCCCGGTCCCTTCGCCGCGCCGCGACCGAGGCGGAACGGACGCTCTGGTGGCATCTTCGCCGCAAGCTTCCTCTGGAGGGTACCTACTTCCGCCGTCAGGCGCCGCTCGGTCCCCATTTCGCAGATTTCTGCTGCCTCAAGCACCGCCTGGTGATCGAACTCGACGGCGGTCAGCACGGCACCCCGGAGGGGTTGGCCGCCGATGCCGTCCGCACCCGCTATCTCCAGCAAAGCGGCTCCGGGTACTGCGGTTCTGGAATCATCAGGTCTTCACCGAGATGGAAGGCGTGCTGGAGGCGATCTATGCCGCGATTGCCAGCGACCCTCACCCCCTTCCCCTCTCCACAAGGGAGAGGGGAGAGCGCGGCGAGGGATTGGTGGAGTCCTAGCGAGTTGCTGTTGGGTTCGAGTGCGCGTCACCCCTCTCCCTTGTGGAGAGGGGCGGGGGGTGAGGGTGGGACCGAGCGATCCTGGAGCCATTTCGGTTTCGACGTCCGGTTTGCAGGCGGGTGGCGATCTACGCCGCGATTGCCAGCGACCCTCCGCAAGGGAGAGGGGAGAGCGCCGGGAGGGAGTGGGCAGGCCCTGACGGAGTTGTGGTTGGGTTCGAGTGCGCGTCACCCCTCTCCCTGGTGGAGAGGGGCGGGGGGTGAGGGTGGGACCGAGCGATCCTGGAGCCGTCTCGGTTTCGACGTCCGGTTTGCAGGCGGGTGGCGATCTACGCGGCGATTGCCAGCGACCCTCACCCCCGACCCCTCTCCGCAAGGGAGAGGGGAGAGCGCCGGGAGGGAGTGGGCAGGCCCTGACGGAGTTGTGGTTGCGTTCGGGTGAGCGCCACCCCTCTCCCTTGTGGAGAGGGGCAGGGGGTGAGGGTCGCGCGATGCGATTAGCCTTCGCTTGACATTTCCCCTCCACCTGCCGACCAAGCGCCACCCGTCCCAAACCCGATCCCATGCCCGACCTTCTGCTCGAATTGTTCTCCGAAGAGATTCCCGCCCGCATGCAGGCGCAGGCGGCGGCTGACCTCAGGACGCTCGTCACCAACGCGCTGGTGGAGCGCGGGCTGACCTATGAAGGGGCGCAGAGCTTCGCCACGCCGCGCCGGCTGGCGCTCCATGTCGTCGGCCTGCCGGCGAAACAGCCGGACACGCGGGACGAGCGGAAAGGACCCCGCGTCGGCGCGCCCGAAGGGGCAATCCAGGGATTCCTCAAGGCCGCCGGTCTCGCCTCGATCGACCAGGCGACCGTCACCGAAGACAAGAAGGGCGCCTTCTACACGGCCGTAATCGCACGGCAGGGGCGTGACACGATCGAGGTTCTCGCCGAGATCTTGCCGGGAATCGTCAGATCGTTTCCCTGGCCGAAGTCGATGCGCTGGGGGAAGGGTTCGGCCTCGCCCGAGCCGCTGCGGTGGGTGCGGCCCCTGCAGTCGATCCTCTGCACCTTCGGGGCCGAGACCGAGGAGACCGACGTCGTCCCGTTCGGCGTCGGCGACATCGTGGCCGGCAACATCACGCGCGGCCATCGCTTCATGGCGCCGGAACCGTTCACGGTGCGGCGCTTCGACGATTACGCGCCGGCGCTGGAGAAGCACAACGTCGTGCTCGACCCCGAGCGGCGGCGGCACATCATCCGCGAAGACGCCCGCAACCTCGCCTTCGCGCAGGGGCTGGAGATTGTCGAGGACGAGGCGTTGCTGGCCGAGGTCGCCGGCCTCGTGGAATGGCCCGTGGTGTTGATGGGCAGCTTCGACGACAGCTTTCTGGCGATCCCGCCGGAGGTGATCCGCGCCACCATCCGCGCCAACCAGAAATGCTTCGTGCTGCGAAAAATGGGCAGCGAGACACTAGCCAACCGCTTCCTGCTCACCTCGAACATCGTCGCGCCGGATGGTGGCGATGCCATCGTGGCCGGCAATGAGCGCGTGGTGCGGGCGCGGCTCTCGGACGCCAAGTTCTTCTGGGACTCGGACCTGAAGGTGAGGCTGGAAGACCGGCTGCCGAAGCTCGACAGCATCGTGTTCCACGAGAAGCTCGGGACGCAGGGCGAGCGCGTGCAGCGCGTCGCGGCGCTGGCGCGCGAACTGGCGCCGATCGTCGGCGCCGATCCGAACAAGGCCGAGCGGGCGGCGCGGCTCGCCAAGGCCGACCTCGTGTCCGAGATGGTGGGCGAGTTCCCCGAATTGCAGGGGCTGATGGGGCGCTACTATGCGGCGGCGCAGGGCGAAGACGCCTCGGTCGCGGCGGCGGTGGAGGAGCACTACAAGCCGCAGGGCCCGAGCGACCGTGTGCCGGGCGACCCGGTGTCGATCGCGGTCGCGCTGGCCGACAAGCTCGACACGCTGGTTGGCTTCTGGGCCATCGACGAGAAGCCGACGGGGAGCAAGGACCCTTATGCGCTGCGGCGGGCGGCGTTGGGGGTGATTAGGATAGTGCTAGAGAGTGGGATCAGACTTCCAATCCAACAAACAGTGAGCTCTCATCGGCTTCGCTCGGCTGGGGAAGCATTCCAAACCGAGTTGAGAGCTTTATCAAAGCAGCTCAGATCGGAGCATCTGGCGGCAAAGACCAAAGATCGGATTACTGCTGAGTCTCTCGACGGCAATTTAGCGCCTATCTTCGTCGAAGAACAGGATAGCGTCCCCACATTTAACGATGAGCACTTCGAAAGTGCTGCTCGGCGCCTGTTATTTCAAAGGTCAAAAAGAGATGGAACAAAAATTTATGAGGACTCGTCCGACCTCCTAGCCTTCTTCGCCGACCGCCTGAAAGTGTACCTGCGCGATCAGGGCGCGCGGCACGATCTCATCGACGCCGTCTTTGCCCTGCCGGGCCAGGACGACCTCTTGATGATCGTGCGCCGGGTCGAGGCGTTGGGCCGCTTCCTCGATACGGAGGACGGCAAATCGCTCCTCGCCGGCTACCGCCGCGCCGCCAACATCCTGCGCGCCGAGGAAAAGAAGGACGGGGCAGGGGCGTTCGACGGCACCCACGATCCCGCGCTGCTGCGCCAACCCGAGGAACGGGCCCTCGCCGAGACCCTCGCAGCCGTCGAGAGCGAGTCTGCGGCGGCTGTCGCGGTTGAGGATTTCGAAGGCGCCATGCGCGCCATGGCCCGCCTGCGCCCGCCCGTCGATGCCTTCTTCGACAAGGTCACGGTCAATGCCGACGATCCGGCGTTGCGCGTCAACCGCCTGCGCCTCCTCAACGCGCTGCGGCGGACGACGCTGACCGTGGCGGACTTCTCGAAGGTCGCGGGGTAGCGCCTTCCCGACCGTCATGCTGAGCCGCCGCCGAAGGTGGCGAGTCGAAGCACGCAGGTCCTACGTCCTTCGACTGAGCCGCTTCGCGGCTCGCTCAGGATGATGAGCGATTTTGCTCCAACGCGGCTTTGGCGGTCTGGGTGTTACCCGCGCGCCTGCCGCCCCATCAACCCCGCGTCCGCCCGCGTCGTCGGAGCCGCCACGGCGGGCGGCAGCAGGTCGGTCGCGATGTCGTCGGCGCAGACGATGCGGTTGCGGCCCGAGGCTTTGGCCAGATAAAGGGCGCGATCAGCGCGGGCGTAGAGTTGCTCGAAGCTCTGTCCCGGCTGGCGGATGGCGAGCCCGGCCGAGATGGTGACCGAAACCGCGATCGACCCGGCGAGGATCGGTGTCGCGGCCACCTGGGCGCGGAACCGCTCCAGGCTGGCCGAGATGCTTGCCGGCTCCGCATGCGCGGCCAGGATGGCGAACTCCTCCCCGCCCATGCGTCCGATCTGGCCGAGGTTCCCCAGAGCCGCCCGCATCAGGCCCGACACGGTGCGCAGCACCTCGTCGCCCGCCATATGGCCGTGGGTGTCGTTGACCTGCTTGAAGCGGTCGATGTCGACGATGACCAGCACCACGAAAGCCGGGCACGTACTGCCATTGTCGAGCAGCGCGCGCCGGTTCAGCAGCCCGGTCAGCGGATCGGTCCGGCTCGCGTGATAGAGCGCCAGATTGGCCTTGCCGATCGCCCGCGAAACGGGAACGGCGATCAGCACCACGAGCGCGACCGTGATCAGCCATGAACGGGTGGCAGCCGTCCACCCTTCGAAGAAATAGAGCTGATTGGCCACGTCCACGGCAAGCGCCAGCCCCGCGCAGAGCGCTGTCGTGCAGGTCACGTAGACCGCGAGCTCGCGGCTGCTCCGGATGCGGATTTTCAGGCGATCATCGAACAATCGACGCAAGGCGGCAGCCTTCCACGCTGGCTTCGCCTCCTTCACCTGGTCCAAGGAGGACGACTCGCGCAGAACCGTGACATTCGAGGGTGAAGACATCGTCAAACCTTGCCCTCACCCTCGGCCGCTTGGACCTGGGACGTCCGGGCGCTCAGTTCATCTTCATCCCGGCGTGCGGATCGACCGTGCCGATCGCCTCGACCTTGAAGGTCACGGGCACGGTGCCGGCCTTTTCGAAGACCAGTGCGCCGGGCACGCTTTCCCCCTGCTTGAGAGGGTGCTTCAGGCCCTCGAACATCAGGTGATAGCCGCCGGGCTTGAGCGCCGCCGAGCCATGGGCCGGGACGACGATGCCGTCGGTCACCTCGCGCATTTTCATGACCCCGTTCTCGGTCGTCATGCTGTGCTGGCTGACCTTGGTCGCGACCTCGGCTGTCGCTGACAGCAGGCGATCCGCCGTGTCGCCGGCATTGTCGATGATGGTGTAGCCCACGGCCGTGGTGGCGCCGTTCGGCGTGGCGCGCGACCAGGGATGCTCGATGGTCAGGGAACCGGCCTTGAACTCGTGCGCGCCGGCGGAACTGAGGTTGGCCGCGATGACAGCGCACGCGAGGGCGGCGCAGCAAAGAACTCGGGTCATGATGTGTTCTCCCGGCCGGGCGCGGCCGATCGGCCGGCCTCAGGCCGTGTTGAAGGGATGGAGCGAGAGAAGCGTCGTGAACGTCAGGCCGGCGGAGCGCGGCTCTGATACGCGGCAACCGTCGCAATCAGCGCAACGGCCTCGCCCACATCGCCGCGCCGGACGAGCTTCGCTTCCGCGCCGAACGACGGTTCGAGCGTGGCGGGCGGCGCCAGCGCCGCCACATGGGCCAGACAGCAAACACCGCAGCAGTCGACGTGATGTCCGGTGTCGAGCGGCGAAATGGGGTTTGAACCATCGTGCGTGCAGAGGACGAACGGAAGGTCCGGCTCTGCAGCCTGCGCCGCTCCGATCGCGGCGGCGAACAGGCCCTGAAGGACAAGGGCGTGGATCGCCAGGGCAGCCGCCCAGCAACGCCATCGCTCGATGAGGCGGATGTTCACGCGCTTCGGCTCGGGTCGACTGTTCTCGCAGTGAGCGGGCCAAACTAGGAGCCGCGGCTCGCCCGGTCAAACAGCAGGTTCCAATCCAGTCTGCGGATTCACCCGGCGGCAACGAATGGCGTGCGTAGGTCCTTGCGACCACGCGAGAGACAGCCATGCCAACACTGCGCTTGTTCGGCGCCGTACTGCTGATCGCCGCGATCGCACTCGGGAGCGGCGCGTCACCGGCTGCAGAGCCGTTTCCGCTGGTCCAGCTCGTTGGTCCCGCGACGGTGATGTTCGATCCCGCGCGCGACGGCTGCGACGGCAACGATGTGCCCGATGCGCCCGCCCGCTTGTTCCGCAACGCCGACAACGACATCGTCCTGTTCGGCCTGCACTATACGAACCATTTCCTGAAGGGCCGCAGCCTCGACGCGCTGAAGATCGTCTGCCGTTCGGCGCTGCCCTCGAACGGCAACGCCGACCCGGCCGCCTATGACGACAAGAGCTGGATCGCAGCCACCTGGACGCGCGACGGAACGGTCGTCGACGGGCTGGTGCATCACGAATATCAGGCGAACAGCCACCCCGGTCGATGCCGCTTCCCCGACTATATGCAGTGCTGGTTCAACACCGTGCTGGCGGTGCGCTCGGCGGATGGCGGCGCTACCTTCACCAAGCTCGCTCAACCGGTCGTGGCCTCCGCGCCCTTCCAGCAGGATTGGGATCAGGGGCGACACCGCGGCTTTTTCAATCCGTCGAACATCGTGTCGGACGGGCGCTTCTTCTACGCCTTCGTCTCGACCACCGGTTGGCCGGGGCAGGGGGCGGGCGTGTGCCTGTTCCGAACCCGCAACCCGGACGAGGACGGGTCCTGGCGCGCCTTCGACGGCTCGGATTTCACCATCCGCTACCCTGACCCCTATGTGACCGGCGCCAGCTCGCCGAAACCGTGCGTCCCGCTCGCGCCCTTTCCGGCGCCGATCGGCAGCGTGAGCCGTCAGCGCGGCAGCGGGCTGTGGCTTGCGATGTTCCAGGCCGCGCGCGACACCGGCTCCTTTCCGGTGTCCGGGATTTACGTTTCCGCCTCCCGCAACCTGTTGGATTGGAGCGCGCCACGTCTGCTGATGCAGGGCACCACCAACTACGAGGACCCCTGCAGTTCCGGGGGGCGCGTTCTCGCTTACCCGGCGCTGGTCGACCCTGACGCGACCGGCCGCAATTTCGACGACGTCGGCTCGCGCGCGCTGCTGCTCTATACGAGCGAAAAGGTCGACGGCTGCCGGATCACCTCAGACCGTGTGCTGATGCGTCAGCCCGTGCTTGTCCAGATCGAACCAAGATGACCTGAGACCAGGGTTCGTCATTGCGAGCGGAGCGAAGCAATCCAGCGCGCCTAACCGGCCACTGGATTGCTTCGTCGCTGATGCTTCTCGCAACGACGGCCGGAGGCGATGGCTCACAAACCTAAGCGGCTGTCACCGCCGGCTGCCGCGCCGGGGCGCCATGGGTGTGGGGGATCTGGTCGGCGAAAACCTGCACGAAATCGGCGGGACCGTCCTCGGGCTCGACCTTCTGCAAGGCCAGATCGACATAGGCGCGGTTGGCGGCGTCGGCCTCGACCCGGCGCTTGATCGCGCGGTAGCGGCTCGCGAGCCGGAACCAGCGCACCAGCGTGATGCCGGCATCGACGGCCCGCCACGGATAGAACACGAGCGGGTTGACGATCGGCAGCCCGCTGCGGCGCTGGGTCCGCTGCTTGCGGCGCACAAAGCCGAACTGCAGCGGATGCACGCCTTCGATGCGCGAGGCGCCCGAGAAGATCGTCATGGCGTCGACGATCTTGTCCGTGCTGAGGCCGGTGGCGCGCGCCCGCTTCAGCACCGTCTCGACGTGTTCATCGGTATAGTAGATCTCCCAGGCGCGACGGTAGACCTCTTCCCAGGTCTGCTTCGACATGGTGGCGTGCGCCGTGCACGCGTGTTCGAGGTCGTAGTTGTTCATGTCGGGGTCCATCGCGACTCCCGCCTTGTGCAGCTTCTGGTGGTCCTCCGAGCCCGGCAGCGGCGTCAGGAAGAAGAACTCCAGGATGTCGATCGGCAGCTCATGCTTGATGATCTCGATGTCGCGGGCGATCGTCTCTGGCGTATCGGTCGGGAAGCCGAGGATGTAGCCCGCCCAGGTCATGACACCGGCCCGCTTCCAGGCCTGCAGCATCTCACGATATTCCCAGATCTTGTTCTGCCGCTTCTTGGCGCCCATCAGCGACTGTGGGTTGATGTTCTCGAGCCCGATAAAGACGGCGTTGCAGCCGGCCCGTGCCGCCTTCTCGATGAAGCCGTCGATCCGGTGGCAGAGCGTGTCCACCTGCAGCAGCAGCCGGATCTTGAAGCCGTGCTTCTCGCGCAGTTCGATCAGCCGGTCGAGAATCGGCTCCCAGTTCCGATTGCGGGCGAAATTGTCGTCGGTGACGAAGAAGCGCGTGACGCCCTGGGCGGCGTTGAGCCGCACGATCTCCTCGACGTCGTCAGGCGTGCGATAGCGTGATTTGCGGCCCTGCACGTTGATGATCGTGCAGAAGGAACACTGGAACGGGCAGCCGCGGCCTGCATCGAAACTGGTGTAATGCCCGGCGACGCGGCGCACGACCTCGCGCGGCAGCACCGGCAGGGTGGCGGCGCTCATTTCGGGCATGTCGTTCAGGTAGTTGTAGATCGGCTTCTGGGTGCCGGCCGCGACGTCGCGGAGCAACGCGTCCATGCGGCCTTCGCCCTCGCCGGCAAACAGCGTGATGCCGAGATCAAGCGCGGTCTGCAGATCCTCCGGCAGCGTCGGCAGCATCGAAATGCAGCCGCTGACGTGAAATCCACCCACGAGGACGGGAATGTCCGCGGCGCGGAAGCGGCGGCCAAGGTCCAGCGCGCGAGGGAACTGATTCGATTGTACGCCGACAAGAGCGACGAACCCTGCCCCGCCCCTGAGGTCTCGTTCGATGCCCTTGAGGTCGAGCACCGTGTTGCACTCGTCGAAGGCGTCGATCTCGATGTCCACGTCCTCACCGAGCACGCGATTCTGGGCGCATTCGGTCAGCAGGCCGTGAACGCTTGCGAGGCTGTTGGACGGAATCGTCGACCGCCACCACTGGATCACGTAGCCGTCGTCGTCATAGTGCGACGGCTTGATCAAAACGATCTTGAAGCGGCGTTGGGGCATTCAATGCGTCCCCGAAAGCGAGAAAATCGACAATCTAATTGTTGCGCGATGTGTAGCATCAGCATCGACGTGCGGGCAACGTGCGTCGGAAGACCGAGAACCGCAATCCGCACCACGCTGACGCAAGCTTCCGCGGCGAAGGTCGGGCGGGGCGTGCGGGCCTCGGCGGAACGGCGGCATGACGGCTATCCCATCCCCGGCGCGAGCGGAGCGCAAGAGCGGGCGCGACATCGGATTTGCGATCGGCATCGTCGCCATCCTGTCGATCTTCTTTTTACCGATTCCGGCCTTCCTGATCGACCTCGGTCTCGCGTTCTCGATCGCGGTTTCGGTGCTGATCCTGATGGTCGCCCTGTGGATCGACAAGCCGCTCGATTTTTCGGCCTTCCCCACCGTGCTGCTGGTCGCGACATTGCTCAGGCTGTCGCTGAACATCGCCACGACGCGGCTCATCCTGTCGCACGGCGCCGAGGGAGACACGGCGGCCGGCTACATCATCGGCGGGTTCTCGCGGCTCGTCATGAGCGGCGACTTCGTCATCGGGCTCATCGTCTTCGCGATTCTGCTCACCATCAATTTCGTGGTCATCACCAAGGGCGCGACGCGTATCGCCGAAGTCGGCGCGCGCTTCACGCTCGACGCGATCCCCGGCAAGCAGATGGCCATCGACGCCGATCTTTCGGCAGGCCTCATCAACGACAAGGAAGCCCAGCGACGCCGCCGTGAGCTGGAAGAGGAAAGCGCCTTCTTCGGCTCCATGGACGGCGCCTCCAAGTTCGTCCGCGGCGACGCCGTCGCGGGCCTCATCATCCTCGCGGTCAACGTGTTCGGCGGCATCATCATCGGCGTGACGCGGCATGGACTGACCCTCGGCAACGCCGCGGACGTCTTCGCCAAGCTGTCGGTGGGCGACGGCCTCGTGTCGCAAATCCCCGCGCTGCTGGTGTCGCTCGGGGCTGCGCTGCTGGTGTCGAAAGGCGGGACCCGCGGCTCGGCCGACAAGGCGGTGCTCGGCCAGCTCAGCAACTTCCCGCGCGCCCTCATGGTGGCGTCGCTCCTGCTGCTCGTCCTGGCGCTGGTGCCGGGCCTGCCGTTCTTTCCCTTCGCGCTGCTCAGCGGCATCATGCTGTTCGCCGGCTACACCATCCCGCGCCGCGCAGCGGCCACCAAGGCCGACGAGGCGGCGCAGGCCGAGGCGGCTGAGCGTACCGCGGCACTCGAAGCGAAGGATTCGGTCAAGGAAATCCTTCGCACGGCCGAGATCGAGCTCTGCCTCGGCAAGCAGCTCGGTGCCAAGCTGCTCGCCTCGCGCGACGAGCTCAGCCATCGCGTCGTCAAGATGCGGCGGAAGTTCGCGCGCCAGTACGGCTTCGTCGTACCCGAGATCAAGGTCACCGACAGCCTCGACGTGCCGTCGAAGACCTACCAGATCAAGATCCACGGAACGGTCGTGATCGCGCAGGAGCTGCGGCTCGGCGACATGCTCGTCATCACCGGCGACGGGCGCAAGCCCAACGTGCCCGGCACCGACACACGTGAGCCGGCGTTCGGCATGAAGGCGATGTGGGTCTCAGAGGCCTATGCGGCCGAGATCAGACGCGAGAATTTTCAGGTCGTCGACACCTTGTCGATCGTGCTCACCCACTTGAGCGAGGTGATCCGCAACAACCTGGCGCAGCTGCTCTCGTACAAGGATATGCGGGCGCTGCTCGACCGGCTCGACCCGGAATACAAGCGGCTGATCGACGACATGTGCCCCTCGCAGATCTCGTTTTCGGGGCTGCAGGCCGTGCTCAAACTGCTGCTCGGCGAGCGCGTGTCGATCCGCAACCTCGCGCTGATCCTCGAAGCGGTGGCCGAGATCGTGCCGCATGCCCGCCGCTCCGAGCAGGTCGCCGAACATGTCCGCATGCGCATGGCGCAGCAGATCTGCGGCGATCTGGCGGAGAATGGCAAGCTCAAGGTGCTGCGGCTCGGCAACCGCTGGGACCTCGCCTTCCACCAGAGCATCAAGCGCGACAGCAAGGGCGAGGTGGCGGAGTTCGAGCTCGACCCGCGCATGGTCGAGCAGTTCGGGCAGGAGGCCTCGGCCGCCATCCGCGAACGCATGGACCAGGGGCACCGCTTCGTGCTCATCGCGGCGCCCGACGTGCGCACCTACGTGCGGATGATCGTGGAGCGCATGTTTGCGACGCTGCCGGTGCTGTCCCACCTCGAGATCGCGCGCGGCGTCGAGGTCCAGCCGCTCGGCACGATCTCTTGATCAAGGAGGCGCCCCAGCTCGTTCTGGTCGCCTTCGTGATCTTCAGCCGGGTCGGCGCCTGCCTGATGCTGATGCCGGGGCTCTCGTCGGCCCGCATCCCCGTGCAGGTGCGGCTCTACGTGGCCGTCGCGTTCGCGCTCGGTCTGACGCCGCTCCTGCAGGACGTCGTGCAGCCAGGACTGTCGGGCGACACGCCGGTCGGCCTCATCCGCATGATGCTGTCCGAGCTGCTGACCGGGGCGCTGATCGGTCTGCTCGGTCGCGCCTTCTTCATCGCTCTGGAAACCATCGGCATGGCCATCGCCATGGCGATCGGGCTGAGCAGCAACCTCGGGGCGCCGGTCAACGAAGACGAGCCGCTGCCCGCCATCACCACGCTGCTGACATTGGCCGCCACGCTGCTGCTGTTTCTGACCGATCAGCACCTCGAGATCTTTCGTGCCATTGCGACGAGCTACACCACGATCCCCGTCCAGGGCGGCTTTTCGAGCCAGTTCGCGATCTCCCAGCTTGCCAGCAAGGTCGGACTGGCGTTCGTGCTGGCGCTGCGGCTCGGCAGTCCGTTTCTGATCCTCTCGATCATTCTGAATTTCGCCGCCGGCCTCGTCAGCCGGCTGGTGCCGACCGTGCAGATCTTCTTTCTCGCCTCGCCGTTCCTGCTCCTGCTTCGGCCTGCTCCTGCTCTACTTCACGGTCCGACCCTTCCTGCAGCTCTTCATGGACGCATTCGGCCACTTTCTGGTGAGCGGATGAAAGATCGCGCCAAAGCCGCAGGCCGGGTCGCGCGGCTCCGGTCCGACATGGCAAGTCTTGCAGAGTGGCGGCGGCACGCGAGTGAGCGTCGGCTGGCCGAGCTTCAGACGGCGCGGCAGGAGCTCGACGCTTTCACGGCTGCAGAGCCGCTGGGCCCCCTGACGCGGATTGCCCTCGCCCAAGCCAGCCGGCTCGAACGCCGCCTCGACAGTGCATCCGCCGCCCGCGATCGCGCCACGCTGGCCCTCCTCGAGGCCCAGCGCCGGGCCAAATCATCCGAGACCGTGGCGGCCGCGCTCACGCGGGCGGCGCGGGAGCAGGCGGACCGGAAGGAGCTCGAACGCTTGATCGAGACGTTCGCGACCCGCCCGCCGGATGATCCGACAAGCCTGCCGTAAGCTTGCCGGCGCAGGATCGCCGGACAGCGGCAGGTTCGGCCGGCCGAACCTGACGGGATCTCGCCGTGTCCATCGCTCCTCCATCGGACATCGTTCTTGACGTTGCGCAAGCGGCCGACCCGCAACGGCTCCAGGCTGCAACAGAGCGGTTGGCCCGCCTCGCGGCAGGCGCGCCGGCGAGCGGTGCGGACTTCGATTCGGCGTTGAAGCAGATCCGGGCCGTGGCGCGTCCCGGCGGCTTTGCTGCGCCACCCGTGGTTCCGGACGATCGCCCCACGCATGCGGCGGTGGCCGCGAATGCATCGCCCTACCAGAAATTCGAATCACTCGTGCTGCAGAACTTCGTCGAGGCCATGCTGCCGAAAGACGAAGCCCTGTTTGGCGATGCTGCTTCGGCGGGCGCCTATCGCTCGATGCTGGCGGATCAGTTGGCCACCCAGCTTGCCAAGACCGGCAAGATCGGCATCGCCAAGACAATCGAGGCTGCGCAGGCACGCAAGGCCGCCGCCGAGCATGTGCAGCCGGCCAGCGCCGCCGATGCCGCCCCGGTGAGCGGCCGAACAGGAGTGAGTTGATTGATGAGCGCACGCCCAATCCGGCCAACAGACACACGGGCAGCCGGCAGCGTCGCCGCAGCGGCATTGGCCGGCATCATCGAACGGATCGAGGCGACGCTCGATGCGGAGAACGAAGCCTTCTCGGCGCGGAAGGAGATCGATCTGGCCGACATCAACCAGCGCAAGCGCCAAGGCCTGCTCGAGCTCAGCCGTATCATCCCGGGCCTGACGCTCGAGGCGCTCGACGAGGAGGCGCGAACACAGTTCGCGCGCCTTTCCGCGAAGCTCGAAAGCAACCGCCGCATGCTTGACGTTCAACTGCGCGCCGTGCGCGAGGTCGCCGACATCATCGCCGCGACGATTCGGGACGCCGAATTCGGACGGGACCTATTCGATGGCTTCCGCCTGGTCATGAAAGTCATTCTGATCGGCATTTGGGTCGTGGCGGTCGCGCTCGGCGCGACGTGGGGCGGGGCGGTCTATTGGCCCTCACGCACCAAGGCCGCTGCGGTCGATCCCGCTCTCATCCAGCACGACAAGACACGCGTGCTCAACGTCCCGATGGTCAAGGACGGTGCGGTGCAGGGCTTTCTGGCCATGCAGTTCGAGTTCACCCTCGATGCGACGCTCCTCAAGAAGACGCGTGTGCCGGTGGAGATCTACCTTCTCGACGAGGCCTTCCGGACCGTCTACGCCGATCCCTCGCTCGATTTCGAGAACCTCAAGAAATACGATATCGGCGGCCTCACCACGCATCTCGCGGAAGCGACCAACACCCGCCTCGGCGCGCCGATCGTGAAGGATGTCCTGATCGCCGACTTCAGTTATGTTCCGAAAGGAACCGCGGCAGCGCATTGAGCGGATCGGTTCCGGTGGCCGGGAGAAGCAGCAGGTTGGCGGACGGGCCGATGCGGCAAAACAGCGAGGGCGGACCGATCGGCGTCTCCAGAGGCAGCGGGTTTACCTGGCTCGGCCTCGCTATCGCGCTGCTCGGCTGGGCGCTTCTCGTCGCCGGGCTGCTGGCCAGCGACGCGACGCTCAGGATCGGCAATCTTGTGGAGACGATGGCGGCGCGCGCCGACATCGTGACCATCGCCCAAACCGCTATCGGCACCGGACTGGGGCTGGCCGTCATTGGGACCTTGCGCAGCGGCTTCGGCGCCTTCAGCCGGTTTTTCGACGCTGTCCTTCAGCGATCAACCTCTCGCCCGCAGCCGATGCCCGAGCCGCGACGGCCCATGCCGGAACCGCGCGAGCCCGAGGTGGTCGTGCAAGCTGCCGAACGCGGGACGCCGCCGAAGCCTCCGCCGCCCCTGCGCAGCCGCGAGAAGAACTACACGGTTCTGTCCGACGGCTCGGTCGAAGTTGAGACGATGTTCGGCACCCGCATCTTCGCGACGCTCGACGAAGCGCGCGAATTCATCCGATAGGTGCGCCGATCAGCGCGTCTGCTGGATCGCCGAAAGCTGCCACGCTCCGCCGCTCTCGCGACGAAAGGTCCAGAGCTCCGTCGCCTGAACGGGTCGGGCCGGATCACCTTCCACGATGCGGCCGCTGGTCCGGTTCACCATGACGTCGCGCGCCTCGAACCGCATAGCGACCGTCGCATAATCGGCGGTACCCTCGCGCCAAGCCTCGGAGAGGTCGCCCTGCAACAGGCGCACGTCCGACAGTTCGTTGCGCAGGCCGCGATCGCGGTTGGCGGCGATGTCGGCCGCGAGAAAGCGCTGCATCTCGGGCGTGGCCAGCCGCGACAGCGCCTGTGCGTCCTCACGCCCATAGGCATATTGAATATCCGACAGCAGCCGTTCGAAGCTGGCGAAATCCGATGGCCCGATCGGGGCCGCAGGAGCGGTCCCCCGCCCCGGCGAAGATGATCCGAAGCCGCTGCCGAGCCCGCCCAAGCCGCCGGCTGCCTGACGCGCCATAGGACCCGCAAAGGCCGGCCGGCCGGAACGCGCACGGAAGGCGCTCAGCGCCCAGCGGACGAGCAGAACCACCAAGCCGATCTGGAGGAGCAGGCCGAAGAACGAGCCAATGCCTGCCAAACCGCCGAAGAAGCCGTTCCCGGTCAGCAATCCGAACAGGCCCGCGCCGAGAAGCCCGGCCGCAAGACCGCTGCCGAAACCGAATCGGGGGCGCGGCGCAAAGGACGGTTGAGGATTGCCGAAGCTCGGCGTTTCGCTCCGCTGCATCGGAAAGGCCGGCCGCGGCGCCGTCGCGGTGGCGGACGGCATGCTGAACGTGCGGCTGCCGCGCGAGCCGAAGCTGAAGCCGCCGCCGACGCGAGCATCGGCCCCGCTCGTCCCGAGCGGTGCCAGAAGCACCAGAGCAACCAGAAGAATGGCGGCCCTGCTCACCCAGGTTCCGCCATGAGAAGTGTGTATGTTGTCCATGTCCCTACGCCGACGAAAAAGTCGTCGCACGAGATATGGTGATGGCGACCTCAGCCCTGCAAGAGCGGTCGGGGGCGATCGATAAGCCGCCGATCAGGCAGCCAGCAGCCGCTGAACCTCTCCCACGAGATCCTTGAGGTGGAAGGGCTTGGACAGGATTTTTGCGTCGCGCGGTGCGTTGTTGTCCGGGTTCAGCGCGACGGCCGCGAAGCCGGTGATGAACATCACCTTGATATCGGGATCGAGCTCGGTCGCGCGCCGCGCCAGCTCGATCCCGTCCATCTCGGGCATGACGATGTCGGTCAGGAGCAGTTCGAAAGGCTCCTCGCGCAAGCGGTGGTAGGCCGAAAGCCCGTTGTCGAAGGACGCCACGTCGTATCCAGCATTCTGCAGGGCCTTCACGAGGAACCGGCGCATGTCGTTGTCGTCTTCGGCGAGCAGAATTTTGGTCAACGGATCGACCTGGTCCATCGGGCGGGTTTCCTAAAAATGCGCCCGTTCATAAGGGGCGAATCTGGTTAATGGCCAATGAAATGGCCAGCGCTTGACCGCGAAGTTCGTGTCCGCAAGCGTGGACAAGACCGCGGCCCCTTGGCAAGATCGCGAGGCCGCCCGGATCACCGGGCGGCGCCACATCGCGCAACGCGCTTCGATTGGGACCGGAATGGATCATGGCCGCGCGAGCGGGTGGGACGGCGAGGCGAAGAGTGGCCTCGATCCTGAACTCGACCCGCCGTTCGACCTGATCGAGCCGCATGGGCCGCCGTCCAACCTCATCCTGAGTTCGCCGCACTCCGGTTCGGTGTATCCGAAGCGGTTTCTGGCCAGTGCACGCCTCGACGGCGCGACGCTACGCCGTTCGGAAGACGTCTTCGTCGACGAGTTGTTCGGGGAGGGCGTGGCGCATGGCGCCCCGCTCCTTCGTGCTCGGTTTCCGCGTGCCTTTCTCGACGTCAACCGCGAACCCTACGAACTGGACCCGCGGATGTTCGAGGGTAGGCTCCCAGCCTATGCCAACACGCGCTCGCCTCGCGTGGCTGGCGGGCTCGGCACCATCGCCCGGGTTGTCGGGGAGGCGCAGGAGATCTACGCGCGCCGGCTTGACGTGGGCGAGGCCATCGCGCGCATCGACCGGCTTTACAAACCTTATCATGCCCAACTCCGCCAGCTCCTCGATCGCGCCCGACACGTGTACGGTCGGGCTTTGCTGATCGATTGCCATTCAATGCCCTCGACGGCGCTGACCTGCGGCGCCGGCCCGGGGCGAGACGACGGGGTTCGCGCCGATATCGTCTTGGGGGATCGTTACGGAACCAGCTGCGACCGGCAACTGGTCGATATCGCCGAGGGAGCGCTGCGTCGATTCGGTTACGAAGTGCACCGAAACCGTCCGTACGCGGGCGGGTTCATCACCGAGCATTACGGTCACCCCGCGACCAACCGGCACGCCCTGCAGATTGAGGTCAATCGCGCGATCTACATGGACGAGCGAACGCTGACCCGAAAAACGGGGTTCGAGCCGCTCAGATCACATTTGGGGGCGGTCGTCGGCGAACTCACTGCCGTGCTTATGGGAAGCGCGATGCGGGCGGCGGCCGAATAAAAAAAGAGCCGCTTGCGCAAGGCAAGCGGCCCAAGTCTAGGGAGGAAACGCCCAAGAAGGGCATGTGCAGCAACGCCGTTGCTGCACCGCATGAAGATGACATCGCACTGCACAAATTGCAAGTGCCAATTGCCAAGCTTGCGTCGACAGAGCCGGCAGTGGGGCCGCCCGCCCGTTTACATCGCCGTCGAGGCCGGGCAGAGATCGTGCGACGGCGGAGGCGGCAGGGCATGACGGCAGTCGATCTCGAAGCATTCATCGGCGAGCTGGCCAAGGCTTCGGGCGACGCGATCCGCCCCTTTTTCCGGACCACGCTCGCCATGCGCGACAAATCCGGCGGCGCGGCCTTCGACCCTGTGACGGAGGCAGACCGCGCCGCCGAGACGACCATGCGACAGATGATCATGGACACCTTTCCGGCGCATGGAATCGTCGGCGAGGAGTTTCCGGATCATCAGGCCGATGCCGAGTATGTGTGGGTGCTCGATCCGATCGACGGGACGAAAAGCTTCATCTCCGGTCTGCCCACTTGGGGCACCCTGATCTGCCTCGAGCACAATGGTGCGCCGGCCTACGGCATGATGAACCAGCCCTTCACCCGCGAGCGTTTCACCGGCGACGGCGCACGCGCCGCATGGGCCGGGCTGAACGCCCACGGGACCGAGGTGATGCATCATTTGCGGACCCGCGCCTGCCGCTCGCTCGCCGACGCCATTACCATGACGACGAGTCCGGCACTTCTGCAGCCGGATGAGCGCGAGCGCTACGCGGCAGTCGAGCGCGCGGCGCGCCTCTCGCGCTATGGCGGCGATTGCTACAGCTACTGCATGGTGGCGGCGGGTCACGTGGACCTGATTATCGAGTCCGGGCTGAAGCCTTACGATGTTGCCGCGCTTGTGCCGATCATATCGGGCGCGGGCGGCGTGATCACGTCCTGGGACGGTGGCGACGCCAGCAAGGGCGGCCGCGTCATCGCCGCCGGTGATCCGCGCGTTCACGAGGAAGCCCTCAAGCTGATGAACGGCTGACCGGCCAGCCCTGAGCTCTCCTCGGCGGCATCGATTGCCGCCGATCACACCTGCCAATCCAGATCATCCCCGTACATCAGGCGAAAACGCGTGCAAACCGGGTCTTGTAAAAAGATATATCTTTGACAAGATATGTCATGTGAACGTCAGAGCGTACAGGAGAGATTGGATCATGTTTGCGCATTCCTTGTTTTCACGGTGCGGCCACGCCGCGTTTATGGGCCCGGGCGAAGGTCCGGGCAGGGGCTTCGGTCGGCACGGCCGTGGCCCGTTCGGCCGCCATCGCGGCGGGCCTTTTGGCGGCCGCGGATCACGCATGTTCGATTCGGGCGCCCTGCGCCTCGTCGTGCTCGGCCTGATCGCGGAGGAGCCTCGCCACGGCTATGACATCATCAAAGCGCTCGAAGCCCGGTTCCAGGGCGCCTACAGCCCCAGCCCCGGCGCGATCTACCCGATGCTCCAGATGCTGGAGGAGGCTGATCTCGTCACCTCGACGACCGAGGGAAACAAGCGGCTTTACGCGATCACCGGGACCGGACGCGCCTACCTCGACGAGAACCGCGCCGAACTCGACAAGATCAACGCCCAGCTCGATGAGGCATCCGGCGACATCCGCCGCTCCGACCTCGGAGAGGAAATGCACAGCCTGCGCCATACCCTCTTCCGCAAGCTGCGCGGCGGCTCGCTCACCGCGGAGCAGGTCCAGGAGGTGATCCGCATCCTGCGAACGGCGCGGGAGTCGCTCGACAGGCTGTGAGCGCAAAAACCTGATCGCCCCAGGCCGTTGCGGCACTTCTCAACGCGATCCGCGTGCGGAGGATTGTGTTGCAGAAAGTCAACGGCTGCGGCCGTCGTAGGATGGTCGAAAAATCCCGTCTTGCGGCGTCTGCTCCGGGCGGGTTGGTTGGTGCGAACTCGGCAATGATCGGACCGTCTTTGATGACAACGTCTCGCGCTGAACTGACCGAGGCCCTCGGCATCATGCGGCGCGAGCGTTGGGACTGCGCCCGCCGTCTGCAGCAGGCTAAGGCGATGCGCGAAGCGATGACGGCGGACCTTCTCCGCGCATCGATCCGCGACCGTTTGATCGAGCCGCAATCCCCGCCACATCATGCTTTCGTAGGCCGCAGCACCCCTGCCGCGTCTGCGGCAGCAGCCGTTGGTCCGATAAGCTCAACCCCCCAAAACCGTCCGGCTTAGGGCACGGGTACAGCCACCGGCGAGATCGCCTCCCGCTTCTGCTCGCGCCACCACACGGCAAGGCCGCTGCACACGATGATCACGATGCCGATCGCGGTATTGCGGCCCGGCACGTCGCCCCAGATCAGCCAGCCCAGGATCCCGGCCCAGACGATCGAGGTGTAGGTGAAAGGCGCCACCACTGAGGCATCGGCAATCTTGAGCGCCTTGGTGATGCAGATGAAGGCCGACATCGACGAGGATGCCAACCAGCGCCCATCAGCAGCAGCGCGACCGGGCTCGGCGTTGCCAGCCGATCGGGCTCGCGATCGCGCCAACGATCCCCGAACCGAGGAACTGCCAGAAGATCAGCCCGAGCCAGTGGGTGTCGCGCAGCTTGCGCGTCGTCGTGATGGCGCCGGCGAACATCAGCGCGCCGCCAAGCGCGATCAGAGCCGCGACCCGAAAAGGCCGCGCCCGTCGGCTTGAGCGCGATCACCACCCCGCAGGAAGCCGACCACCACCGCGGTCCAGCGGAACGGGCCGACACGCTCGCCGAGAAAGGGAACCGACAGGGCAGTGATGATCAGCGGCGCCGCGAGGTAGAAGGTCATCACGTCGGCCAGCGGCAGGTACTTGGTGGCGAGATAGAAGGCGAAACTGTCGGCCGTCATGCAGGCGATCCGCAGTCCATGCAGCGGCCATTGCCCGCGCAGGCGAAGCTGCTCGCGGGCTGCGGATCGCCAGCGGCCCGAGCACGCAGGCCGCGCCGAGGGTGCGCACGAAAAGCAGTTGCTGCGACGTCGCGTCGGCCATCAGCCACTTGCCCAGCGCATCGTTCAACGCGAAGACGAAGATGCCGACTGAGAACAAAAGGATGCCAGTCCTGGCAGCCTGGCGGCGCGATTCGGAGACCATGGCTCAGCCATAGCACCGCTGGTGGTCCGGCCCGTGCTCCCGGAACGCCCAGATTGCTCCGAAAAGCGTCAGCCGCCGGTCGCGAACCCTGGGTAGAGCAGCATGCCGCCGTCGACGAACAGCGTCGTCCCCGTCACGTAATCTGCCGCGTCGGAGGCGAGCCATACCGCGGCGCGGGCGATATCCTCCGGCTCGCCGATGCGCTTGTAGGGCACCAGCGTCATGAGGCTCTCGTAGGCCTCTGGGGTGTTCCAGGCGCCGGTGTTGATCGGGGTGCGGATGGCGCCTGGCCCGATCGAATTCACGCGGATGCGATGCGGCGCCAGTTCCTGGGCGATGCTTTGCATCAGCAGCATCACGCCGCCTTTGGACGCCGCGTAGTTCGCGTGCCCGGCCCAGGGAATAACCTGATGCACCGAGCTCATGCAGATGAGTTTGCCGGCCGCGGTCGAAACCGCCTGGTCAACCCCGCGTCGCAGGAACTCGCGCGCGGCAGCTCGGGTGCACAGGAACTGGCCCGTGAGGTTGACACCGATCACCGTGTTCCACTGCTCGAGCGTCATGTCGGCGAAGGCGGAGTCGCGCTGCAGGCCGGCGTTGCTGACCGAGATGTGTAGTGTGCCGAACTCCTTGATCGCGGCCGCATACATCGCCTCGACCTCGTCTTCCTTGCTGACGTCGGCCTTGAGCACGATCGCGCGCCGCCCGAATCCCTCGATCTTGTGGGCGACCTCTTCCGCGACCTCCGGATGAACCACATAATTCACCGCCACATCGGCGCCCGCCTGAGCCAGGCCGAGCGCGACCGCCTCGCCGATCCCGGAATTTGCGCCGGTGACGAGCGCGGGCTGTCCCTGGAGCACGGGATAGTACGGTGGACTCGGCACCCGGCTGGCGTCCGGCAATGCCGATGCCGAAGGTGCCCTGGGCGTATGCGGCGGGGTGGGGTTGTCGACCATGATGGCTCGCACGGTTAGGAGACCGGCGGAAGGCGCGGTCAGCAACAACCCGATAACTCCTATCCTCGATTGTCGTCGCAGCATGGGCCGACAATCCTGCGACGGCCCTGATCACCTACCTGTCAGCAAGTCCCGTATTCCGCTCCATCTGGAGCGAAGCGGCTCAGAGCGGCCGGCTGCGCACGGGCCGCAGCAGGAACGACGGGACGTGATCGCCGAGCCCGACGACGGGCTCGTCGTCCTCGTCCCGGTGCGGCCGCGATCGGTGCTGCGTTTGGGGCCGGGGCTGCTCGTGTTCGGCGGCGCGATGCCGGCTCTCCGCTGGCGGAGTTTCGCGGCGCTTGCGGCGCGGTTCGGGCGTGCTCTCAGGTGCGGCCGTCGCTGTGGGTCGCCGCGCACCACGCTCGCCGCGGCCGCGACGCCGATCGGCCGGCTGGGGCGCGGTCTCCGCTTCGGCAGGCGCTTCTGGCAGCGGGCCTTCCCAATCGATCTTGTAGCTGACCAGCTTCTCGATTTCGTCGATGTAGCGCTGGTCCTCGCGGGTCACGATCGACAGCGCCGTCCCGGACCGGCCGGCGCGTCCGGTGCGCCCGATGCGGTGGACGTAGTCTTCGGGATGGGTGGGCACGTCGAAGTTGAAGACGTGGCTCACCTCGGGGATATCGAGCCCGCGGGCCGCCACGTCGGAACAAACGATCAGGTCGACGTCGCCGTTGCGAAACGCCTCGAGCGACGCCATCCGCGCCCGCTGGTCCATGTCGCCGTGCAAGGCTCCGACAGAGAAGCCGTGCTTGGCCAGTGACTTCGCGAGCAGCGCGACGTCTCGCTTGCGGTTCGAGAAGATGATTGCGTTCTTGAGTGCGGTTTCCGAGCGGATCAGACGGCGTAACGTCTCGCGCTTGGCGGCGCCCGGCGCGGACGCAACGAGCGCCTGCTTGATCTTGGGTGCGGTCGACTCCGCGCGGGCGATCTCGACGCGCACGGGATTGTGCAGGAAGGCCTCGGTGATCCGGGTGATTTCCGGCGGCATGGTGGCCGAGAAGAACAGGGTCTGGCGGGTAAACGGCACCAGCTTGCAGATCCGCTCGATGTCCGGAATGAAACCCATGTCGAGCATGCGGTCGGCTTCGTCGATCACCAGGATCTCGATGCCGGTCAGCAGCAGCTTGCCGCGCTCGAAGAAGTCGAGCAGGCGGCCAGGCGTCGCGATCAGCACGTCGACGCCGCGCATGATCTTGGTTTCCTGGTCGCCGAACGACACGCCGCCGATCAACAAGGCGACACTGAGTTTGTGGTTGCTTCCGTATTTGATGAAAGCCTCTTCGACCTGCGCCGCCAACTCGCGCGTCGGCTCCAGGATGAGCGTGCGGGGCATGCGAGCCCGCGCCCGTCCTTTTTCGAGACGCGACAGCATGGGCAGCGTGAAGGCGGCGGTCTTGCCGGTGCCGGTCTGCGCGATGCCCAGCACGTCACGTCCGGCGAGCGCGTGAGGAATAGCCTCTGCCTGAATCGGCGTCGGCGTCGTATAGCCGGATGACTCGACGGCCTTGACCACCTTGTCGCTTAGGCCGAGATTTCTGAATGCCATATCGTCATTGTCTGGAGAGCCGGTCGCGAGGGAGTTCCGCTCGCATCGATTCCACGGCCCGCTGAGTTCGACACGAGCGCTCGGAAGAACTCGAGCGTAGAACGCGAAGAACTACAGGTCACATAATGAGAATCCGACGAGAGTCAATAAAGCCGGTCGGTGGCGGTGGTGGTTTCCTCCCAGCAGGGCGAAGCGGAATGCATGATGTTTCGGTGCGTCGCATCGGATCTCGACGTTGCCCGGGCTATGTCCTAAGGCCATGATCGAACAAAGGCGGGCGCTTCGGCGCGCTGTCTGCCACGAAGGACCAACGTGCAATGAAGCCGATGAAATTCGGAATCGGGCAGCCGGTAAAGCGCGTCGAGGACGCGAAGTTCATCACGGGCGCCGGCCACTATACCGCCGACCTGGTGCAGCCCAAGGGCTTGATCGCGGGCTTTCTTCGCTCCCCGCATGCTCATGCGCGATTCAGTTTGGGCGACCTCGGCGCGGTGAAGCAGATGCCGGGCGTCGCGCTGGTCCTGACGGCGGAGGATGTCGCTCATCTCGGAGGACTGCCCTGCCTGGCGCCCCTGGACAACTCGGATGGCAGCGACATGCCACTCCCACGCTACCCGCTGCTCGCCGAAGGGACCGTGCGCCACGTCGGTGATGCAGTCGCGATGGTGGTCGCCGAGACGGATTTCGCGCTGCGCGACGCAATCGAGGCTCTGCCGGTCGATTTCGATGTCATCGATGCAGTCCCTGACATGCAGATGGCGGTTGCCGAAGGCGCTACACCGATCTGGCCCGATATCGGCAGCAATGTCGCCTACGACAAAGCCATCGGCGACAAGGCGGCTACCGATGCCGTGTTCGCCTCGGCCGCGCACGTGGTCTCGCTTACCGTCGACAACCACCGTCTGGTCGCCAACTTCATGGAGCCGCGCGCCGCCTTCGGCGAAATCGACCAAGCGGGCCGTTACGTGCTGACCACAAGCAGCCAAGGCGTGCATGGGCTGCGCGACACATTGGCCGGGTCGATCCTCAAGACCGAGCCCGACAACATACGGGTGATCACGCCCGACGTCGGTGGCGGCTTCGGCACCAAGACGATGATGTACCGCGAGTATCCGCTCCTGCTCGAAGCCGCCAAGCGCTGCGGAAAGCGCGTGGGCTGGGTCGCGGATCGCACCGAGCACTTCCTCGGCGACGCTCAAGGCCGCGACAATCACACCACGGCCGAGATGGCGCTCGACGCGGACGGCCGGTTCCTCGCCATACGCGTCGACATCCTCGGCAACCTCGGCGCCTATCTTGTCGCAATTCGGGCCATACATTCCCTGGCTCGGCGCCACCATGGCGACGGGCGCCTACGACATCCCGGTTTGTTATGCCCGCGTGCGCGGCGTCTACACGAATACGGTCCCGGTCGATGCTTATCGCGGCGCCGGCCGGCCGGAAGCCGCCTACGTTCTGGAACGGCTGGTCGACAACTGCGCACGCGAACTCGGCATCCCGCGCGGGAGACTCTGCGGGCTCGCAACTTCGTGCCGAGCGCGAAGATGCCCTACAAGACGCAGACGGACCGAACCTACGACGTCGGCGATTTCGAAGGTGCTATGCGACAGGCCTTGGAACGCGCCGATGTCGCGGGGATCGAGGAGCGGGTGGCCCAGTCGAAGGCCAGCGGGAAAGCTGCGCGGCCTCGGCTTTTCGAGCTACATCGAGTGCACCGCCTGGGGCGAGGGCGAGGACGGCTCGGTCACGCTCGAGCCGGACGGCACGTTCACGGTGCTGGTCGGCACGCAATCGAACGGGCAGGGGCATGCGACAGCCTACGCCCAGACGGCGTCACAATACCTGGACGTGCCGCTTGACCGCATTCGCGTGGTTCAGGGCGACACCGATCGCGTGAAGACCGGCAACGGTACGGGGGGGTCGCGCTCGATTCCGGTCGGCTCCGTCATGGTGGCCGGCGCCTCGGAGAAGCTCGTGGTGCAACTGAAGGAACTGGCTGCCGAGAAGCTCGAAACGGCGGTGGCCGACCTCGAGGTCGGAGACGGCGGCATCCGCGTGGCGGGGACCGATCGTGCGATCAGCTACGGCGACCTTGCGGCCCTGCCGGCTGCGACGCCGGACAAGCGAATGGGACGCGAAGAGTTCGTGCCGCCGCAGGCCACCTATCCGAACGGCACGCATGTCTGCGAAGTCGAGATCGATGCCGATACCGGCGTCGCGACGGTCGAGCGGTATACGGCCTGCGACGACTTCGGCGTGACGCTGAACCCTCTGTTGCTGGCCGGTCAGGTCCACGGCGGCATTGCGCAGGGCATCGGACAGGCGCTGCTCGAGCGCACCATCTACGGCGAGGACGGACAGCTGCTTACCGCCACGCTGATGGATTACTGTCTGCCGCGCGCCGCGGACGTTCCGATGCTGCATTTCGAGACGCGCAATATTCCCTCGACCACCAACCCACTCGGTCTGAAGGGCGCGGGCGAGGCGGGCACGATTGCGTCTTGCCCAGCGGTGATGAACGCGGTCGTGGACGCGCTCTATCGCGCGCGAGGCATCACCCATATCGACATGCCCGCCACGCCAGCCCGGGTCGCAGCCGCCCTGCACGGGTGACCACTCCAAGGCAGCCCGGCAGGGTTGCCTCTGGACCGGTCCACTCGGACGGCGCGAGGCGCCGTATCGTCACGCTGCGGCGCGCCGGCCGTGGCGCGCCCTCTCGATATTGGCAAGGAACTGCCGCGTGCTCTCGGCCCAGGTGAAACGAAGGGCCAGCTCGCGGGGCAGATGGCGTGGAACCGACAAGGCGGCGCGGCAGGCGGTTCCAAGGTCGCTGTCGAGCACCCCGGCCTTGCTGCCGCCGACCACGTCGCTCGGGCCGGGGACCGGATACGCCGCGATCGGCAAACCGCTGGCGAGGGCTTCGAGCAGGACGATCCCAAAGGTGTCCGTCCGGCTGGGAAAGACGAACACGTCGGCGCTGGCGTAGACCTCGGCAAGAGCTTCGCCGGTTCTGCTGCCGAGGAAATGCGCTTCCGGGAAGCGGGCCGAAAGGGCAGCGCGGGCGGGGCCGTCGCCGACGATCACTTTGGAGCCCGGCAGATCGAGCTTGAGAAAGGCCTCGAGATTTTTCTCCACGGCGACGCGGGCCACGCACAAGAAGATCGGCCGCGGCAGGTCGAGCACCGAAGCCGCGCGCGGGCGGAAGCGGGCGTGGTCGACGCCGCGCGACCATCGCATGACCTGGCGAAACCCACGGCGCTCCAACTCCTCGGCCATGCTCGCGGTCGAAACCATGGTTCCGGCGCTCGCATTGTGGAACCAGCGGAGCGCGGCATAGGTCCAGGCCCGCGGCACGGGCGCACGCGCCGCGATGTAGGCCGGAAATTGGGTGTGGTAGCTCGTGGTGAAGAGCCGGCCTTCACGTCGGCAAATCCACCGGGTCATCAGTCCGATCGGCCCCTCCGTCGCGATATGGACATGATCCGGCGCGACTTCGGCGAGCCGCCGCCGCACGGCTCGGGGCGAAACACAGGCGAGGCGGATGTCGGGATAGGTCGGCAGGCCAATCGTGCCGAAACCGTTCGGCGTCAGCAGCTCGATCTCGGCGCCGACCTCGCGCGCGGCCGCCACCGTCGCCTCGATCGACCGCACGACGCCATTGACCTGCGGGTGCCAGGCATCGGTCGCGATCAGGACGCGCATCAGGCGACTTGGGGCAGTGCGAGGCCGGCGATCGACTCGTTCGCTTCAAGATCGGGAGTTGGCCCCAGAGCGAGCCAGCGCACGAGCTCAAGGGTCCCGTCATCGTGCTCGACAACGGCGGTGCAGCTTTCCACGAAGTCGCCGGTGTTGACGTAGGTGATGCCGTTGAGCTGGCGGATCATCGCATGATGAATATGGCCGCAGATCACGCCATCGTAGTTTCGCTTCGCGGCCCGGTCGGTCAGCGCGGTCTCGAACGCGCCGATGAAGTTGACCGCGTTCTTCACCTTGAGCTTGGCCCAAGCCGAGAAGGACCAATACGGCAGTCCCAGACGCCGCCGGATGCGGTTGAACTGCGTGTTGGCGAACAGGGCGGTCGTGTAGGCCCAGTCGCCGAGGAACGCGAGCCAGCGGGCATGTCGCACCACAATGTCGAACTCGTCCCCGTGCGTGATGTGGAAGCGACGCCCGTCTGCGGTCACGTGCATTGCCTCAAGCGCGATCTCGATCCCGCCGAATACAAGCCCGGCATAGTCGCGCGCGAAATCGTCGTGATTGCCTGGAATGTAGATGATGCGCGTGCCCTTGCGGGCCTGGCGCAGCAACTTCTGAACGATCGTGTTGTGCTCCTCGGGCCAGTACCAGCTCGACCGCAATCGCCACCCATCGACGATATCGCCCACAAGGTAGATCGTATCGGCATCGTGGTGGCGCAGAAAATCGAGGAACAGTTCGGCCTGGCACCCTCGCGTTCCCAGATGAAGGTCGGAAACGAAAAGGGCCCTGAAGTGTTTGTCGCGCTTCATCATAGCTTCATCCATTCGATGACGAGCCGACATGCATTTTGCCGCAGCGTGATGTCGAGCGTGTGACGAAACACGCCGACGCGACCGTGGAAAACCAAGGCTCGATGGTTCGCCGGTAGCGCACGTCGCGCCCGGAAAGCGTTCGGCATTCCAAACGGAATCGTTTATTATGCGGAACGCCACAAGCGGCCTGGACCGGAGCCGCACGGCGAAGCAGGTGATGATGGGCGTCGAAGGCAAAGACAAGGTTCGTGCATTCGACGCTGGCGCTCTCGCGCTGTCGGGCCAACTGGGCAAGACCGTTCAGCGGCTGCGCAAGGCCTACAACCTGTCGCTGTCCGAACTCGCCGAGCAGTCCGGCGTCGCCAAGTCCATCATCAGCCAGATCGAGCGCAACGAGACCAACCCGACGCTGGCGACCATCTGGCGGCTGTCGCAGGCGCTGGATGTCATCGATCGAGCGCGTGCTGCAGGGCAGCGAAGACGAACCCTTCGTCGGGAAGTCCAGCAAGGCCGACACGCCGATTCTGGTGTCCGACGACGGGCGTTGCCGGCTTGCGATCATCGGCTGGATCAAGACGGTCGATTGGCTGCAATGGTACGATTTCACGGCCGATCCGGGCGGGGCGCTCGAATCGGATGCCCATCAGCGCGGCTCGATCGAATGCTTGTCCGTTCTCGAAGGCGAGTTGGAAGTCGAGGTCGGCGGCGCCATCGATCAGGCCAAGGCCGGCGAGACCCTGCGCTACCGCTGCGACCGGCCGCATGTGATCCGCAATTCCGGCACCGTGCCGGCCCATGCCACCATGGTCTGCATTCTCAAAGCCGCCGTGATGGACTGACGGCTCAACCCCAGAGCGCAGGTTCGGGTGGCATGACGATGGAGCCCTGGTAGACGAGACCGGGTGCTCGATCGTTGGCGAGAAGCAGGGGACCGTCGAGGTCGACGAAGCGGGCACCCGGCGTGAGCAGCAAGGCCGGTGCCATCGCGAGCGAGGTGCCGACCATGCAGCCGACAAAGATCGCAAAGCCGAGGTCGGTCGCCTCCCGAGCCAGCGCCAGCGCCTCGGTCAATCCACCGGTCTTGTCGAGCTTGATGTTGATCGCATCATAGCGGTCCGCAGGTCGGCAAGGCCATCGCCGGGTGTGGACGCTCTCGTCGGCGCAGACCGGGACGGGGTGCGGTCGGTCCGCGAGGATGCGCGTCCCGGCCTGCCGGCAGCGGCTGCTCGACCAGGGCCACGCCAGCAGCCGCGCAGGCGGCCAGGTTGCGTTCGAGATCGCCGGCTTCCCACGCTTCGTTGGCGTCGACGATCAGCACCGCGTCCGGCGCTGCAGCCCGAACCGCCGCCAGGCGCTCGCGGTCGCCGTCGCCGCCCAGCTTGATTTTCAGCAAGGGCCGATCCGCGGCCGCGCGCGCCGCTTCGGCCATTGATTCGGGGGTGCCGAGCGAGAGCGTATAGGCCGTCGTGACGGGCGCCAGCCGATGCAGGCCGGCAAGGCTGTAGGCCGGAATGCCAAGCCGCTTGGCGTCGAGATCCCACAGCGCGCAGTCGACCGCGTTGCGCGCGGCCCCGGCGGGCAACCTGGACTGCAGCGCTCGCGGTCCAGTCCGGCTTCCAGCAGTCCACGGAGGGCCTCGATCTGGCCGAGCACGCTGTCGACGGTCTCGCCATAGCGCGCGTAGGGCACGCATTCGCCGCGACCGCGGTACCCGGCCTGCTCGAGCGTGACGGTCAGCGACGATCGCCTCGGTGCGCGCGCCGCGCGAGATCACGAAGGGTCGGCGAGCTGAAACGCTCGACCTCGACCCGGGCTCGTCACCCGGCGCGTTCGCCATCGTCCGTCGTGATCTTCAGTCAAGCCGTCCAGCCGCATGGGCAAGGATGGTGTAGACCTTGCCCGTTTCCGAGCGGAGGTAGGCCAGTGACCTTCTCGCCGTCGTCCGTCGCGGCGGTGTCGCGCAGCAGGCGTTCGAACTCCTGCGCATAGCGGTTCACGGTGTCGTGGAACTCTGCGTCCGAACGGAACCGGCGGCGGATCTCATCAAAGGTCTGCTGCCCGGCGATCGTGTAGATGCGTCGCGTGAACACGCTGCGCTCGCCGCGCCTGAAGCGATCCCAAGCGTCGGCCAGCGCCCCCTCGTCGATGAGATGGGCGACGTCGAAGTTGAAGGCCGTAAGCTCGGTGCCGGTCGCAGGCTCGGGGGTCACGACCGGCTCTGGCTGCTGCGGTTCGGGCTCCGGCGGCGTGGTCGGCTCGGCTTCGTCCACCGAAGCGCGGGCGAGCAGATCCGAGAGCCAACTCGCCCCGCGCTCTTGGGGTTGGGCGGGGCGGACGGGTTTGACGGAGGTCCGCGGCGCACGCGCAACCGGCGCGCGCACCGTTGCGGCCTTCGGGGTCGGCTCGGCGGACGCGGGCTCCTGGGACCGCTCGACGCGAGCCGGAGAAGCAGGAACTGCCGGGCTGACGGGGGACCGCGCGTAGGCGTTGCCGCTGGGCGAAGCCTCGGCTCGTTCGGGCTCGGCTCGGACCGGCTCGGCCCGAACCGGCTCGGCAATGTCGAGGCCCGGCCCGGCGCGATTCACCACGGCGGTCAGTGCCGTCAGGGTCTTGATCTGATCGTCGAGCACGCGGCGCACTTCACGGGCTTGCTCGGCAGTCTCGCGCGGAATCTCGAGCGTGCTGCGCCGCAGATCGTCTCGCGCCGAGGCAAGTTCACGTTGCAGCGCCGCCGTCATGCTGCGGATCTCCTCGGCAGACCCGCGGAAGCGGTCCATCGTCTGCGTGAAGAGTTGGTCTGCCTGTCCGACCGCCTGCTGGTAGACTTGGTCAAGCGTCGTGGCCACGGTCCGACCCTCCTCGTCGGCCTTCGCACGGACGGCCTCGAACTGGGCCGCGACCGACCCGGCAGTCGATTGCGCCGACTCTTCGAGATAGGCCCCGAGGTCGCGTGTGCGCTCCTCGACCGAGCCGAACGCCTGGTCGACGGTCGTAACGAAGGATTGGATCAGCTCGCCCATCCCGTCGGTGCGTTCGGAGATCGACTGGAACAGCCGGTCCAGCGTGGAGCGGCGGCGCTCGACGCCGTTGTCGATGTCCTGCTGGGTTTGCGCCAGGGCTTCCGCACCGGCGACAAGAGCGCGATGATGCTCTTCGATGGCTTGCGCCAGCACGCTCGCGTCCTGGACCGTTCCAGCTGCGGTATGGTTGAGCTCTTCCATTCGCCCAGCAATGCCGTTCAGCACCTCCTGGAAGGTCCGCAGGCGGTCAGATAAGTTCTCGTCGACCTGGGACAGGTTCTCGCCGGCCGAGACAAGCAGCTGGTCGAGCGACCGGCTGGCGGTGGTCACGCGATCGAGCAGATCGGTGACGTCGGTGCGGATCCGCTCGTTGGCTGCTGACAGCGCACCGCTGGCCTCTTGCGTCCCCTGATCCAGCATCTGCCGCAACTGAGCGCTGGCGCTTTCGAGCACGCCTGACAGGTCACCCTGACGTGCAACGAGCTGTTCCACCGTCTCGCTGGTCCGGCTTTCGATCTCCGACACGATCGCGTTGCCCGCAGTGGCGAGCTCGCGCGCGGCACGGCTGCCGGCGACCGCTAGCAATGTGGACAGTTCCCCGCCACGCGTTTCGATCAAGCCGCGCAACGCGTTTGCACGGTCGGCCAAGGACGTCAGAAGCCGGTTGCCCCCCGTATCGATCAGTGAGGAGAGCGCCGTCATCCGATCGCCCAATGCTTGTGCCGTGTTGTCGATGGCTCCGCGCAGGGTAGAGAGGCCCTGCTCGATCTCGCCCGAACGGGTGATCAGCGTCAGGCTGATCTCGGAGGTGCGGGTTTCAAGCAGGCCGTCGAGGTTGCTGGCCGTGTCCTGCAGTGCGTTTATCAAAGTCTCGACGTGGGGCGCCAAGGCCTCGGTGATGGCATGAGAGCCGCTTGCAAGCATCTGCTCCAGTGCTTCGGCCTGCTGCTCGAGGGCGGCCCGGAAGTCGTCGATGCGGCTGCCCAGCGAGGATTCGAATCGCCCGGCGTTCCGGTTGACGGCGTCGGCATGCTGGCCGAACACCCGATCGAGCGCCGAACGTGATTGTTCGAGCGCGGCGCGGAAATCCTCGACGCGGCTGCCCAGCAGGCTTTCGAGGCGACCGGCGTTCTGACTGATCGCGTCGGCGTGCTGGTCGAGTGAGCTATCCAGCCGCGCACTCGACTGATCGAGAACGACGCGGAAATCGTCGACACGGCCCCCGAGCGCAGTCTCGAGGCGGCGGGCGTTTTGACCGATCGCATCCACATGCTGACCGAGCGAGCTGTCCAGCAGCGCGCTCGACTGGTCGATCGCGGCGCGGAGATCGTCGACCCGGCTACCCAGCGCGACTTCGAGGCGGCCGGCGTTCTCACCGATGGCGTCGACATGCTGGCCGAGTGTGCTGTCCAGCAGCGCACTCGACTCGCCGATCGCAGCGCGGAGATCTTCGACACGGCTGCCCAGGGACGTCTCAAGGCGGTCGACGTTTTGATGAAGCGCGTCGACGTGCTGGCCGATCGAGCTGTCCAGCAGCGTGCTCGACGCGTCGATCACAGCGCGGAGGTCCTCGACACGGCTGCCGAGCGCCGTCTCAAGACGACCGGCGTTTTGGTTCACGGTCTCGACGTGCTGACCGAGAGAGCTGTCCAGAAGCACATTCGACCGATCGAGGGCGCTGCGGAATTCGTCGACGCGGCTGCTCAGCGACGTCTCGAAACGGCTGGCGTTTTGGCTGATCGCCTCCGCATGGTGGCCGATCGAGCGATCCAGCAGCGAACTCGATTCGTCGAGTACGGCGCGAATTCGGCTCGCATGCTCGACCATGATGCTTCCGGCCGAAGTGGAGCGCTCTTCGAAGTCGTCATGCAGCCCGCGCACCTGCTCATGCACCTGCGACACGTGGCCCTCGAGTGCGTCGCGGAGTTCGCGCAGCGTCTCCCCGACCGTCGCCTTGATCGCATCGACGTGGGCGGCCACGGCCTCGTTCATGGCGTCGCCCCGATCGCCGAGCATTCGCTCGACGTCCTGGACGCCTGTGCCAAGCACCGTCTCGATCTGTTCGAGGCGGCCCTGGAAATTCTGTTGGAGCCAGACCGCTCGCTCGTCCAGGGTCGCGGTGAATGTCTCGAGCCCGGCCCCGAAGGCTCGGCGGATATCGTCGATCTTGAGGCCAATCGAGCTCCGCAGCGTATCCGCACGCTCGCCCAAAAGATGATCGAGTTCGCCGACCGTGCTCGCCAGAGTGTCGGTGAGCGCACGCCCGCCTTCGCCGAAATGCTCGACAAGGCCCTCGATCCGACCCAGCATCCGGCCCTCGACGTCCTGAATCGAACCGTCGAGAACACTGACGAGACCGGTCGTGCGTTCCTGCAAGGTGGACTCGAGCTGGCGCGCCTTCGTGACCAGTTCGTCGCCGATGGTCATCGACCGCATGGCCAGGAGCGCATCGACCTCGTCCACCTTGCGGACGAGCGCGTCCGTCAAGTCCCGCCCGCCCTCGCCCAAGGCCTGCGCCATGGTGTTGACGTGCTGGGTCACGCTCTCGTGTAGCGCATTGGCGCGTACGTCGAGGTCGTGATCTACGCGGGACAAGGCGCCGTCCATGGCGGCACCAAGGCTCTGCGCCTTGTCGCCGAGCCGCTGCTCGAATTGCGCCATCCGCTGCTCAAGCTGCGCTGAGGTCTCGTCGGCGCGCGCCGAAAGGCGGTCCACCACGACTTCGCCGTGCGAGGCCAGTGACGATTCGATGCTGCCGATCTGCTGGGTGACCAGGCCAACAAGACGTTCGGTGTGCTCGGCAACCCTGCCGTTCAGCGACTCGCCGCCTTCCGCGAAGGCGGCTTGAAGCTTGGCCACCTGTTCGGCCAAATCCGTGGAGAACTGCGCCGCGCGCCCCTCGAGCCGGGTGCTCAGCGCCGCGCCCTCATTCAGGAACACATTTTCGAAGGTGCCGAGGCGACCGGACAGCGCTTCGGTGATGCGATCCGCGTGGGTAGCGATCGCCGCGACGGCTTCGGCCGCAATCGAGGAGAAGCTGTCGTTGAGGCCGCGGGCTCCATCTGTGAATGAACCAAGAGCACGGCTCGCAATGTCACCCAATGCGGCGTGCAACTCGTCGGTTTGGCTCACCAACAGATCGCGCACGAGCGCCTCGCGCCGATCGAACGAGGTCGACAGATCTTCCGCGGACTGGTCGATCGCGGCCCGGGCAAGCGCGCTGCGCTGCTGGATCAGGGTCGCGGCCCGTTCGCCCGCTTGGTCGAGCAGTCCGGCGCATTCGTTGATCAGGGTGGCGAGCCGGCCTTCGGTTCCTGAGAGATCGGTCTGCCGAATGTCCAGCATCTGCTGGGTGGTCGCGGTCTGGCGATCCAAATCGCCGATAAACCGTTCTCCGGTCGTCACAAGTGCGGCGGTCTTGGCGTCGATCAGCTCTGCCAAGGCCTGCTCGGATGCCGCCAATGCGTTCCTTGCGAGATCGACCCGATGATCGAGCACGGCCGCGATGGCGGTTTCGTTGGCGGAAAACTCGCCGGCTCGCTGCTCGAGAAGGCCCTCAAGCCGCGCATGGGCGTTCTCCAGCGTCTGTTGTGCCTGCGCCAGAACCTCTTCGAGGTTGCCGGCAAGGCGCTCGCTGGACCCGATCAGCTGGGCCTCCCGCTCGACCAGAAGTTCGGTCGTCGACGCCATCAGCTCGCGGCTTTGCGCGATGCGCTCGTCGAGGTTGCCGACGAGGCGGCTGGCCGCGTCGTCGAGGGCCGACTCGTGCTCGGCGAAGGCCTGGTTGACGAATTGGGCGACCCCCGTCAGCGTTTCCTGGCTGGTGCGGGCTTGTTCAGACAGCTGATCGAAGGATGCGGCGATCTTGTCGACCGCAATCCCCACGTGGCCCCCTTGCTCGTCGATGATCGCGCTGAGGCGGTACCCTGCGTCGTCGAGCCGGCCGGCGTGCTGGTCGAGCATCTTGTCGAGGGCGTCTGCTCGGGCCTCAAGCGAGACCTCGATGGCATTCGACCGTTCCGCAAGCAGTCGAACGATGCGATCCTCCGCCTCGATCGCGCTCTGCTGATTGCGGTCGAGCAGTTCCGTCATCGTGGCGTGCGAATCGGCGAAGGCCAGCCGGGCGGCGTCGGCGCGCTCGGCCAGGAGATCCGCGAGGCGCTGGCCGGAAGCGTCGAGGGCCGCCGCGAGATCGCGCCCGCGCACATTGACGGTTTCGTTCAAACGCTCGTTCGTTTCGCCCAGTTGGGTCGCGAGCGCATCCCCATGCTCCGCGATGGTGCGGGAAATCTGCTGGCCGGCTTCGTCCAGCCGGGTCGCCACCGCACGGCCGCGCTCGCCGAAGGACTCGATCAGATCGGACCCGGTCGCCTTCAGCCGGCTCTCGACGTCCCCGACCTGCTCGCCCACCATCTTGACCACGCCGGCGGTCGCTTCGCTCAGTTTCGCGGTCACCTCGGCGCTGATCTTCTGCAGATGCTCCACCATCTCGGAGCCGTGGGTCGCGAGCTGCGCGGACACCATTTCGGTCGTGCGGCCGAGGATCTGGGTGATCTCGTCGCTCTTGGCGCCGAGCGCGTCGGTTACTTGGGTACTGACCTGCTCGACATTCTCGGTGATCCGTGTGCTCGCGTCGGCGAGTTCACGCGACAAGCCGGTGTTGGCAACGCCGAGCGCTCCGCGCACCCGGTCGGCGTTGACCACGATCGCATCGCGTTCGCTCGACATGCCGACGATCAGCGCATGCATGCGGCGCTCGTTCTCGGCGTAGGAGCGTTCGAGGTTGCCCACCTCGGTGCGAACCATCGTTTCGAGTTCGCCGGCGCGGGCGAGGGCTCGCTCGATTCCATCGCCCATCGAGGCGATCTCGCGACGAATGATCTGGGACAGCGACGTGACCTGCTCGGTTGCAAAGGCCTCCGGCTGCGACAGTCGCGCAGCCACCTCGGCGACGGCTCGGGCGGTCTGGCGCAGTTCCTGCGCGCGGCGCACCAGAATCGCCACCAGAAGGATGATCATCGCAGGACCGAACGTCGCCCCGAGGATGACCGCCCATTCGGGGTGATCGAAAGTCGAGAATACGCTGCCGTCGTGGGCCCTTACGCGGGCGACGATGAAAAAGGCGCAGACACCAATCCACAACGCCGCCAGCACCCAGGCCGCGATGAGCGGGCGAGGATCGAGTTTGGCTGTCACAGATTGCTGCAGAGAACCGGAGCGAAGATCGTCGTTGGCCGGAACTCGCCAGCGATCGGTCCGAACCTGGGGGCCTGGCAGGTCGGTCGAGGGCTCGTTCACCCCGCGTTCGACTGCCGGCGCATCGCTCGACGGCGAAAGGTCGAGGCTGGGTTCCGGAGCTGGATTCGAATCGGCGATCGGCTGAATCGATACGCTCGGCTCGAGGCGTGCGTCCTTTGCTACAGACCCTTTCGGCTGCGCTTCAGCAGCGGCAGCATCCGCAATGTCCTCGTCGAGCTTGGCGAGATTGAGCGCCTCTTCAATGGCCAGGAGTGCCGCTTCAGCGGGATCCTTCGCTTTGTTCTGCGCACTCATTCTTGCCTCATACGCATGGACTCGAGTTCAGTCACGCGAACCCGGTTTCCCTCCAGACGCGAGTTGGCTGCGTGCCGCGCGAGCCGACCCAGGATGGAAACTGTTAACCACATTGCAGTGTACTCTGACCATCCCGTTGTGGAAATGTTGCACGGTCGCCAATCGTAAACGTCGTTAACGCGTCGCAATAATCCGGTGGCTGCGGGTCGGTCCGCGAGGGCCACATCGCACCTGGATGTGGTGACGGACATCCCGGCGGGGAGCCAAGCCTTTGGGATGGGAAGCAAACGGCGAGCAGTCGCCAATCAACATCGCAGTGTTGGGCCGCCAGACCTTGGACGACACGGCACTTCAAGTCGAAGTCCTGCATCTGTTCGTGGAACAGGCGCAAGCGTTTGCGGCGCTCGCCGCGGCGGGGCACGATCGCGCTGCAGTCCTGGCGGGCCTGCATCGCCTGAAGGGTGCGTCGCGGTCCGTGGGCGCCGAAGCGGTGGCCGAGGTCGCCGAGCAGTTGGAGGCGAAACTGTCGCGCCAATCCGCCGACGCTGCTTTCGATCCGCGCCTGTCGGAGCCGGTCCGGTCAGCCATCGCGGAGGCTTGTCGTTTTGCCGCAATGTGGGTCAGCCGTTTCGGCTGATCGGCCTCGCCAAATTCACCGAAAGCCGTTAAGCACCGCCGATGAGCGGGACGCGCCGCCGAACCTGCGGTAGAGCCGCCGCGACAAGCTGGTTCCAAGCGCCCGTCACGCGAGCAGTTTCGGAAGCGGCATGGCCCAGATCACTTATATCAACTCACGCGGTGCCACGCGGACCGTCGAGGCCGACGATGGTTCGACCGTGATGGAGAATGCCGTGCGCAACGGCATCCCGGAGATCGAAGCCGAGTGCGGCGGTGCTTGCGCCTGTGCCACCTGCCACGTCTACGTCGAGCCGGAATGGGTCGAAAAGGTGGGCAAGCCGCAACCGATGGAAGAAGACATGCTCGACTTCGCCTGGGAAGTGCAGCCGAATTCGCGACTTTCCTGCCAGATCAAGGTGCGGCCGGACCTGGACGGCCTGACGGTTCGAACGCCAGCGAAGCAGGGCTAGAGGGCTGCCGTTTGCCTTGCCGGCGCCGCGCCGGCAGGCGGCGAACGAGGATCAAGGCGGCACGCCCGCTGGAGTTTTGAGCATGAGCGACACGATCAAGACGGACGTGGTGATTGTGGGCGCGGGCCCTGTCGGGCTCTTTGCCGTTTTCGAGCTCGGCCTGCTCGACATCAAGTGCCACCTGATCGACATCCTGAGCAAGCCGGGTGGGCAATGCTCCGAGCTTTATCCCGAAAAGCCGATCTACGACATTCCCGGCTTTCCCATCGTCACCGGGCAGGGGCTGACCGACAATCTGCTGGAGCAGTGCAAGCCGTTTCATCCGGTGTTCCACTACGGCGAGATGGTCGAAAGACTCGAAATCCTGGGCGATGAGGCCCACCCGTCGTTTCGCGTGACCACCGACGCCGGTGAAACGATCGAATGCAAGGCTGTGGTGATCGCAGCGGGCGGGGGCTCGTTCCAGCCGAAGAAGCCACCGATCCCTGGCATCGAAGCTTACGAGAACCGCTCCGTCTTCTATGCGGTCCGCAAGATGGATGCCTTTATCGGGAAGAGGGTACTGATCGTCGGCGGGGGTGACTCGGCGCTGGATTGGACGCTGAACCTTCAACCGATTGCCGAGCGAGTGACGCTGCTGCATCGCCGCGACGCATTCCGGGCCGCGCCGCATTCCGTCAATGCCATGCGCGAACTCGTGGCGAGCGGCGCAATGGACTTGTTGCTTGGCCAGGTCACATCACTGCAGGGCGAGGGCGACGAACTGTCGGCCGCGGTGGTCAAGCACGACGACGGCACAACCACCACGGTCGCCGCCAATCGCATGCTGCCCTTCTTCGGCTTGACCATGAAGCTCGGACCCATTTCGGATTGGGGCATCAATCTCCACGAGAACCTCGTCCCGGTCGATACCGAGAAGTTCGAGACCAGCACGCCAGGCGTTTTCGCCATCGGCGACATCAATACCTATCCCGGCAAGCTCAAGCTGATCCTCTCCGGCTTCCACGAGGCGGCGCTGGCGGCGCAGAAGGTCCACCGCTACGTCTACCCCGACAAGCGGCTGACATTTCAGTACACGACCTCGTCGACGAGCCTGCAGAAGAAACTCGGCGTGGCGTAGCGGGCCCGCCGGCCCGCGCCTTGGGGAAGCGCGGGCCGCCCGTCGGCGAACCGGACGGGGAGCATGCGGCGCAACGTTGGGGGCTCGCTGCCGCACACCCTCTAGAAGCTACGGGAGCAGCCCGCCGGGGTTTCGGCTCAAGCACCATTTGCCGACGCTTTGTCCGGCTCAGGATTGCCGGGCACGAAGCCGCAGCGCGACAGGCCAGCGCGCGATACTTAAGTCATCCCGCTGCAGGCACGCTGTGGGGCCGTTCTGTCGGAGGGAACGTTGAGTTCGATCGCCGCAACCATCCCGATCAGGGCGCAGCCATGGCTGGAGCGGTCCGGCCGGTTGTCATGGCTGAAGCTGACCGTCTTCACCCTTCTCTTTGTGCCCGGGTGTCAGCTGGCGATTGCGCTTGCCGAGGGCTGGCTCGGGCCCAAGCCCGTCACCGAGGCGATCCATACGACGGGAACGTGGGGCGTCCGCCTGCTGCTGCTGTCGCTCGCCGTGACGCCGCTGCGACGGTTGACCCAGTGGAACAAGCTGCTGCTGGTCCGGCGCATGCTCGGGATCGGCGCCCTCGCCTATCTGCTGATCCACCTCACGCTCTACATCGTCAGCCTGCACTACGATCTGCTTCACGTCGCAAGCGAGATCGTGCTGCGCATTTACCTCACCATCGGCTTCGTGGCGCTGCTCGGGCTTGCCATTCTTGGCGCCACCAGCACCGATGCGGCGATCCGGCGGCTCGGGCCGGTTCGCTGGGGCCGCCTGCATCAGGTCGTCTACGGGCTGGTCGCACTCGGGCTGCTGCATTTCTTCATGCAGGCCAAGATCGACGTCACTGAGCCGACCCTGATGGCCGGCTTTTTCCTCCTGCTCATGGGCCATCGCCTGCTGGCCCGGCTGAAGCTCGGCGACCAAGTGCCCGCGCTTCTGGCGCTCGCGCTTTGCGCCGGCGTGCTCACAGGCTTGATGGAGGCCGGTTGGTACAAGGTGGCAAGCGGCGTCCCGGCCTGGCGGGTGCTTCAGGCGGACCTCAGCTTCGCCCGCTCGATCCGGCCGGCGTGGTGGGTGGCGCTCGTGGGCCTCGCTTTCCCGGCGATCCGGTTGGCCAGGCCACTCTGGTCCGCCAAGCCGCCCCAATCGGCGCGTCGGCGCATGACCGCCTGAGCCCAAACCGCTATCGCCACCAGTCCGTGCGCCTCCTGGCCTATGCGGGCGCCTCGGCCGTACTGATGCGGGGTTGCGGTGACGTATGCGACGCGGCCCCTGCCGTTCCGAGGAACATGGCATAGGCAGGATTGTCCGTCTCGGCCCAGCACGGATACCCGAGGCCGTCCAAGAACGCCTCAAAGGCGGGATAATCCTCAGGAGGCACGCGGATCCCGGCCAGCACGCGCCCATAGTCGGCGCCGTGGTTGCGGTAGTGGAACAGGGTAATGTCCCAGGTGCTCGCCATCCGGTTCAGGAAATCGAGCAGCGCGCCGGGGCGTTCGGGGAACTGGAAGCGGTAGAGCAGCTCGTCGGCCAGTCCGGGCGCATGGCCGCCGACCATGTAGCGCACGTGCAGCTTGGCGAGTTCGTTGTCGCTGAGGTCGACAACCCCGTAGCCGCCATCATGAAGCAAGCCGATCAGTTCGGTCTTCTCGCTTTCGCCTCGCGCGAGCTGAACGCCGAGGAAGATTTGGGCGCGGTCGGGATCGGCCTGTCGATAATTGAATTCCGTGACCGGCCGCTGGCCGAGCAGACCTATCAGCGCGCGATAGCTGCCGGGCCGCTCAGGGATGGTGACCGCGAGGAGCGCCTCGCGGTGCTCGCCGATTTCGGCCCGCTCGGCGACATGACGCAGCCGATCGAAATTCATGTTAGCGCCGCTGTCGATAGCAATGAGCGAGCCCGTGCCGCGGTGCGTTCGTTCAAGATAGTGCTTGAGTCCTGCCAGCGCCAATGCGCCGGACGGCTCGGCGATGGTGCGGGTGTCGTCGAAGATGTCCTTAATGGCGGCGCAGATTGCGTCAGTGTCGACGGTGATGATCTCATCGAGCAGCGCGCGGCAGAGCCGGAAGGTCTCCTCGCCAGCCTCGCGAACCGCAACACCGTCGGCGAACAGGCCGACGCGATCGAGCCTGACGCGGTGCCCGGCCGCAATCGCCGCCGCCATGCCGGCCGCGTCCTCGGGCTCGACGCCGATCACCTTCACCTCCGGCCGAAGGTATTTCGTGAAGACCGCGATGCCGGCCGCGAGCCCGCCACCGCCGATCGGCACGAACACGGCGTCGATCGGGCTGGAATGCTGGCGCAGCAACTCCATCCCGACGGTCCCCTGGCCGGCGATGATGTCGGGGTCGTCGAAGGGGTGAATGAACACAAGGCCGCGCTCGGCCTCGAGCGTCCGTGCGTGAGCCAGCGCCTCGTCGAACGCATTGCCGACGAGCTGGACCGATGCGCCGTGGCTTTCGACCGCCCTGACCTTGATGGCCGGCGTGGTCCGGGGCATCACGATGGCGGCCTTGATGCCCAGGGTCTTCCCGGCCAGCGCCACACCCTGGGCGTGATTGCCGGCCGACGCGCAGACCACGCCCCGCCGGGCCTCGTCTGCGGTGAGCCGCGCCATGCGGTTGTAGGCGCCGCGGATCTTGAACGAGAAGACCGGCTGCAAGTCCTCCCGCTTCAGCAGGATGTCGCGGCCGAGCCGGGTGGAGAGCCGCGGCAGGCGGTCGAGCGGCGTCTCAACCGCGACGTCGTAGACGCGCGAGGTGAGGATCCGCTTCACGTAGTCGTCGAAGGCGATCGGGGCTGTCGGACTGTTCAGGGCCATCGTTCGCACTTCATTTCTCGCCGGACCCGAACAGGAATGGCGCCACGTCCTTGACGCCGGGTTGCTTCAGCGCCGCAAACGGCATTGGGCGGCACACGGCCATGGCCGAGATGCCGACCCGCGTGGTGAGGAGGCCGTTGAGCACGCCCTCGCCGAGGCGCGCCGACAGCTTCGCGGCGATCCCGTGGCCGACCACCTGCTGCAACAGGCTGTCGCCGACCGCCATCCCGCCGGTGACCACGAGATGCGCGCCGACCGATTTTGCCAACTTCAGGAAGCCGAAGAAGCCCGGCCGGCCGCTGTAGAGCTCCGCGATGCGCCGCACCAGCCGAATCGAGCTGCGCGACCACGAAGACCAGGTCGAGCATGGCGCGCGGGCTGATGGCGGTGACGAGGGACACACGCTTGGCCGCGTCGGCGATCTCGCGGGACACCCGCGCGTCGATCGGCTGCATCAGGCCGCGCTCGGCGATCTCGATGAGGTCGCGCCCATCGATGATCTCGGTCCCGGTGCGGTCGATCTCGGCCCGCGCCGCCGCCGTCTCGGGCCGGCCGACGTAGAGGCCGGCCAAATCCTTCAGCCGCAGCCGCGCCGCGTCTCGGTCGTCGGTGAGGTGAGCCGCCGCGAGCGCCGCATGCAGCTTGGCGACGTGGGTCTGGCGGAACACCCCGACGGCTTCGCGGATGGCCAGCGCGACGAGCGCCAGTGCGACAAGGCCGGCCAGCGCCGTGGCGAGCCAACCGAAGGCAGCCGACCGGTTGAATAGATCCGTCACCAGCCGATCGACCCAGAGGCCAATCCCGAGCGAGACGAGCGCCGACAGCGCGCCCCAGAACAGGCCGCCCCAACTCAGCGCCAAACGGCCGCGCATTCCGCGCGCCTGCGCGACCTCGATCGCGGCTTCGTCGGACGGCATCAGCGCAAGGTCGGCCTCGCGGGCGTAGGGGTCGTCCTGGACCGTGACGGTAACCGCGGGTTCGGGCCGGGGCGCTTCGCCCCTCTCTTGGACCGAGGCGGAAGGCCCGAGGCCGGGCGCGGCGGGGCGGGTCGGCGGTGTCGGTCATCCCGTCTTGTCTCCGAGCAGGAACTGCAGCGCACGGTCGAGCCGGATGTGGGGCAGGGGTTTCGGCGTGCCGTCGGGTCTCAGGTCCGCCGCTGGCGGCCGAAACCGCACGAAGCGGTAATCGGCTTCCTCGGAGGGCGTCGCGAGGGCGTCGCCGCGCAAGGCCGCGCGCGGATCTGCCGGCAGCTCGCCGGGAAAGATCGCGGCTTCGGCCGCGCCATCGAAGAGCTCCCCGTCGACGATCTCGCCGGCGAGCGGCGTGCCGACAATGGCATCGAGGCTTTCGCCGTGCTCGGTGACAGCCGCCTCGCGCGTGGCGCGCACAGCCGCGAGGGCGATCACGTCGATCCTGGCCCCGACCCCTTCCGCGCGCGCGATGGCGCGGGCCGTCAACACCCGCAGGATAGCTTCGAGCCGGTCGTGGCTGGTGTGGTGCAGATGATCGGCCTTGGTGGCCGCGAACAGGATGCGGTCGATCCGGGGGCGAAACAGAGTCGCGAGCAACGACGAACGGCCGGTGCGGAACGCCTGCATCACGTCGCCAAGCGCGGTCTGCAGGTCACGCACGGCCGAAGCGCCCGAATTCAGGGCGCCGAGCGCGTCGACGAGCACGATCTGGCGATCCAGCCGCGAAAAATGGTCGCGAAAGAACGGCCGCACGACCTGCGAACGGTAGGCATCGTAGCGGCGCTCCATGGTGGCGGCGAGCGAGCCCGCCGGGTAGCTGCGCCCCTCCTCGACCGGCAGCGGGGCGAAGGTGAGCGCCGGCGAACCCTCGAGATCGCCCGGCATCAGGAATCGGCCCGGGTGGCAGGGTGGACAAGCGCATAGCGCTCGGCCCGCGCGGCTCGCAGATAGGCGGTGAAAAGCTCGGCTTGGCTGCGCGCGACAGCCTCCGAGGCTCGCATGTCGGGCGCGATGCCCTGGAGGGCGCCCCGCCAGGCGGCCGCCAGCGGCGCACGGGCCGCCGCTGCGCTGGCTTCCAGCGTTTCACGCGACCACTGCGCATAGCTCTTGGCGAGCAAGCGGCAGGTCGAGCAGCCACTCGCCCGGGTAGTCGATGATGTCGAGCGTCAGCGATCCGGGACTGGCGCGCCACGCGCCCTTGCGCTCGAACTCGAGGGTGAGCCGTAATTCCGAGATGCGCCGCGTCGATTCAGGCCATTGCCGGGTCCTCGGTGAGCGCCGCCAGGTGATCCTCGTAGGCGAAGCGCGGAACCGTGTCGTCCGGCTGGCTCTCGAGCCGAGCCGCCGACAGCCGGCGCTCGGCTGTGACGCGGAACACGGGCAGGCGGCCGCCGGCCAGGAGGTTGTGAACGAGGCTCGTGATGAACACGGTCTTGCCGGCGCGCGACAGGCCTGTGACGCCGAGGCGGAGCCCAGTGCCGGTGACATAGTCCGCGACGCTGCGGGCCGCGATGCGGGCTTCGTTCAGGGCGTCGGCAAAAAGAGGCACGTCGGCGGGTCCGGGCTGGGCTGCCGCTCGTCCGGGTTACGCGGCCCGCTCACATGTAGGCGCGGGCGCCGCCGCGAACCAGATGCCGCTCACGGCACGGGACCTTCATCGGGATCGATGAAGCGGGTCAGGCACCCGCTGCCCGGACCGAGTTCGGCCCAAGGCTGGCCATCGAACTCGAACACGGCGAGCGCTCCGGTGGGAAAACTCTCCTGCATGGCGATGACGGCCTGTGGCTCGCCCGAGCCCTCGAGCAGGCGGCCCAATTCGCCGATGCCGGGGTTGTGACCGATCACGATCAGTCGCAACACCTCGTCGGGCACAGCGTGGACCGCGGCCAGGAGCGCCTGGGCGCTGGCGCCATAGAGCTGGGGTTCGATGTCGATCCGGGTGGCAGAGTTCGCCAGGGCGATCTCGGCCGTTTCGCGCGTGCGACGGGAGTCGGAGACCAGCGCACGGTCGGGGGTCAGCCCAAGGCGCGCCAGCAACTCAGCGACGGTCGCGACCTGCCGCCTGCCGCGCGGGCTCAGGGCCCGCGCGTGATCGTCGGTCGAGTCGGCCGGTACGGCCTTGCCGTGCCGAAGCAGGAGCAGCGTTCGCATTCGACAAGCCTAACACGCTGGCCCGGACATGGAAGCCGCGGCAAAGCCGACGCCGAACTCCCGCGCGAAGCCGGCAAGCGGGACCGCCCGTTCGCCGCTCACCGATGACATGGCGGCAGGCCCGGGAGTCCGCAGGCCGGCCGGCCCGGCGCCGGCGCTGCCGGACGCGGCGCCGCGGCTGGCGGAGCAGGGCGTGGCGCGGGTGGCGGCGCCGCACGCGGTGCGGGAGGCTGTGGTGCGGGCCTGGGGGCAGGCGGCGGTGGAGCAGGTCGTGGCGCAGGAGGCGGCGGCGCGACGAAGCGCGGCGCTGGAGCCGGGGGTGCGAGGCGCGGTGGCGGAGCGGCGCGGGATGCTGGTGGTGAGGGCGCCAGGCGTGGCGCCGGCGGAGCGATCGGTCGCACGGCCTGGGGTGCTGCCGCCGGTCGTGGCTGGGTCGGCTGAAGCCTGAGCTGTTGCTGCTGCTGCAACTGAAACTGCCGCTGCTGGCGGATGAGGTTCGGGTTCGCGCCAGGCGCTCCCGCACTGGGTGGGACGATCCGCGGCTGAACGGCGGCTGGAGCTGGAATCTGCCCTGGGCCAGGTCGACCTGGCGGCCTGCCAGGGGGCAGGGTCGCTCCGCCCGCGCCCGGGCGCGGCCCAGGCGCGGGTGACAGCGGCTCGGGATGCAAAGCATCGCCAGGCGGCGTGCCACCTGGTCCGCGCTGCGGCAAACCTGGCGTGGCCGGCAAAGCTCCGGGCCGCGGTGGGGCAGGCAGCGCTCCGGCTTGACCCGGCAGGAGGTGCTGCCGCGAATTGGCTCCCGGCAGGCCTGCGGGGCCGACCGGGTGCGCATTTGGCGCGCCAGGCATCGTGGGCGGCACGGCCGGGACGGCTTGCCCGGGCGCGCCCCTGGGTGGAACGCCCGGGTTTCCCGGCCCAGGGCCGGCCTGTCCAGGCAGGAGATGTTGCTGGCCGAGAGGCTGAGCGGGAAGTCCGGGTGCCGTAGGACGGACGGCCGGGATACCAGGGAGTCCGGGCTGACCGGCTGGCGCAGCCTGACCGGGAAGAATGCGCGGCGGCACCGCCGGAACACCGGCTGCCGGGGTTGGTGATCCGCCCCTGGGCGCAAGGCCTCCACTAGGGGCGGCGACGAAGGGTTGCGGTTGGGCATAGGCGCCGCCGACGCCCTGCACGGGACGGATCTGTCCCGGTCCATGCAGCGGACGCGCGAAGGGGATGGGGATCGGAACGGGAATAGGCAGAAAGCCGGCCGCAGGCCGCGGTGGCGGCGGGAGTTCATAGATCTCCGTTTCGGGCGGGGGCAGGAAATAAGCCGGCGGAGGCGGCGGGGGCGGCCCGTAGTCCGGGCTGCCGAAGACGATCACGGGGGCGTCGACGTAGGAATACTCGTCCTCCGGCGGCGGCGGAACGTCGTACTCGATGGGCGCGAAGTCCGGCGGCGGCATCAGCGCCACCGACATCGCCTGCAAGCGTCGCCGCGCGTCGACGCCGTGGGGTCCTTTGGGATAACGGCGCAGATAGCTCCAATAGGCGGCGCTGGTGCCGATCGACGTCGTGCGCCGCCAGGTCAGCGCCTCACGGCGTGCTGCCACCAAGGCGCGCACCCGCCTCGCGTAGGGGCTGGTGGGATAGGCGGCGAGGAAGTCGAGATAGCCCTGGAATGTGTCCCGGGCGACGGCGGCGTTGTAGGCCTCGTCGACGGGGAAATCTTTGATCGGCCGCTGTTCCAGCGCTTGCGTGGTCATCGGGGTGCCGGCCTCGGCCGGCGCGTCGGCAGCGCGGTCGAGAAAAACGAACGAGCCGGTCAGCCGCGAAGCGCTCCACGGCACGTCCGCGCCCTTGGTCGCCGCATTCACCCGGAGGCGGATGCGGTCGAACACCTCCTGCACCGGGATTCCCCCTTGGCGGAGCATTTCGGCCATAGCTTGCCCGTAGACGCCATAGGCCTCGGTCGCCACGGGACCGAGCGTTCCGGGTGCTGCGTTGAAGGCCATCATGGTGCCGGGTTCCGGCTCGATCAGGGCCAGGCCGCCGGCGAGATTGGGCGCGGCAGGAAAAGGCGGCTTGTAGGCGCCGTCGATGACCACCACGCGGGCCTGAATCTGGACGCCGGACAATGCCCGCGTCAGGTCGGACACGCGGATTGCCTGGATCGCGACATCCGAGTCGCGCCCGAGGGTCGCGTCGGTTGGGACGTAGTAGTTGTCACCCTCGTACTGCACCGCGTAGCCGGCCAGATAGACGAACGCGATGCCGTCCGGACCGAGTTGTCCGGCCTTGGTGAGGAAGTCGCGAAAGGCGCTGCGGATCGCGTCGCTGCCGAGATCGCGCGCGCCGGCAACGTCGAACCCGGCTGCGGTCAAGGTCTGAGCCACAAGGCCGGCATCATTGGGCGCGGTGGGAGCGGCGCCTGCCGCATAGGCCCCGTTGCCAATCACAAGCGCGATGCGTGACGACGGCGTCTGAGCCGCCGCGGGCCAGGCCGCCATCAAGGGCACCAGGCAGGCGACGGCCAGGATACTGCTCCACCAGCGTGCCATGGCGACCTCCGATATCGTTCCCAGTGTCGTCCGCGCGTCTGAACTCACGCTGAATGCCGGGCTGTGGTGCGGGATTGGACGAGACCGGCGACTGCGGCGCGCAGGACCGGCAGCACGTCGGCCTCGAACCATGGGTTGCGCCGCAGCCAAGCGGTGTTGCGCCACGATGGATGGGGCAGGGCCATCAGCCTTGGGTTGCGCCCTTCGGCGAGTGTCCGCCATCGCGCCATCAGCGTCGCTCATTCGCACCGGCCTGTCGGGCGCCAACCCGAGCCGGGCCAGATGATAGCGCGCCGCATAGGCTCCGATGCAGACGATCAGCTCGACCTGCGGCATGGCCGCGAACACCTTGTCGTGCCAGATGAGGCGGCAGGTCGACCGGGGCGGCCGGTCGCCACCGGTGGCGTCATAGCCAGGAAAGCAAAAGCCCATCGGCACGATCGAGACAAGATCCGGGTCGTAGAAGCGCTCGCGATCGAGTCCGAGCCACTGGCGCAGACGCTCGCCGGATGCGTCGTCGAACGGCACACCGCTCGCATGAGCGCGCGCGCCCGGCGCTTGGCTCGCGATGAGGATCGGTGCCGTCCGCGACAGCTGGAAGACGGGGCGCGGCTCGTGAGGCAGCGGCTGGTGCTGCGAACACGGGTCGGCGCAGGCACGGCAATTCGCGATCGAGCGGGCGAACTCCTCGATCGTCGCGGTGCCGTAGCCCGGTTCATGAACCCCGGGAGGCAGCGGGTGTTTCCTGCAATTTTAACAACGATGTGAGGCCCTCGTTAAGAGGTGTTTGCGAAGCTTTGCTTGTGTGTACGTGAGTTCGAGCGTTCGCGTTAATGAGCCAGGTCACCGCAGAGATGATCGAACGCGGCAGGAGCAATCCTGCTGCCACGAGCGCTGCGCGCCGCCGCCGCAACGCGCAGCAGATGCGCGACGCCCGCGAGCGACTGACCTCTTCCGGCGCTGGTCAGCGCACCTTCGATATCGAGCTTGTCGAGTCCTTTGTCAGAACACAACGCACGGCCATCCCGACGCAAGCAGGGCTCGCACTCGTGACGGCTTCGATCATGACGGTTTGGCTGCCCATCGGCGTCATCGCGATCTGGCTGATCCCGGTGCTCGCGGCGACCGCCTACAGCTTCCACCTCGCGCTGAAGTTCGGGCGACGCCCGCAGGCTGCGACACGGTATGAGCGATGGAAACGTCGTTTCGTGTTCGCGAGCTTTCTCCAGAGCGTCGCCTGGGCCGGGCTTGCCAGCCTGTTCCACGGCAATTTCGCGCCTGGGGCGCAGACATGCGTGCTGCTCGCCCTCCTGTTCAATTCCGCCCTCTCGGCACTGGTACTGTCGAGCGTGCTGGAGGTGGTCTACGCCTCGCTTGTCCCGACCACGATAGGTCTCCTCGTCACGAGCCTTCCTGTCTCGGGGCCGGTCGTACTGGCGCAGACGACGCTCGCTTGCGCGGCCCAGATCTTCTGTTTCGTGGTCGCCCGCCGGCTTTATGCCATCTCGCTCGCCAACCTGAACGTTCAGGCGGAGCGCGACGCGAGCATCATCGAACTCGAGCAGGCGCGCGCCAATTCCGACGAAGCACGGCGGCGTGCCGAGGAGGCAAACCTCGCCAAGTCCCGCTTTCTCGCCACGATGAGCCACGAACTGCGCACGCCGCTCAACGCGATTCTCGGCTTTTCCGAGGTGATGAAATCGGAACTGTTCGGCCCTCATTCGGCGCCGATCTACAAGGAATATTCGAACGACGTGCATGCGAGCGGCGAGCACCTGCTGATGCTCATCAACGAAATCCTCGACCTCTCGCGCGTCGAAGCCGGCCGCTACGACCTGCGCGAGGAGCCCGTCCAGCTTGCCTACGTGGTGGAGGATTGTCTCCGCCTGCTCGCCCTTCGCGCCAACAAGCGCGCCATCGTCATCGAGGAGTCGATCGAAGATGCTCTGCCGCGCATCTGGGCCGACGAGCGCGCCATGCGGCAAGCCATTCTCAACCTGCTGTCCAACGCCATCAAGTTCACGCCACAGGGCGGCAGCGTGTCGGTGACCCTCGGCCGCACACGGGAACATGGCCAGTTCGTGTCGATCCGAGACACCGGTCCGGGCATTCCCGAGGCCGAAATCCCGGTGGTCATGTCCTCGTTCGGCCGTGGGACGCTGGCGCAGAAGAATGCCGACGAGGGCTCCGGGCTTGGTCTGCCGATCGTGAAGGGACTCGTGGAGATGCATGGCGGCACCTTCACTCTGGCCTCGAAGGTTCGCGAAGGAACGGAGGTGACGATCGTGCTGCCGCCCGAACGCGTCATCGACGCTCTGCCGCAGATCGACACCACGAAGGAGGAGAAAAGGCCGCCACGGGCGAACCGCTCGATCCGCTCCGCCGCGTAGCGTGGGCGGGCGCGCCGCCGCTCGCCCGAGCTATTCGCTGCCCCGATCGGCGACGCCGGCCTGGGCAAAGGTGGCCATGCCGTTGTGGGCAGCAAGCGCCGCTTTGACGATGCCCACGGCAAGCGCCGCGCCTGTGGCTTCGCCGAGCCGCAAGCCCAGGTCGAGCAAGGGCCGCTTGCCGAGACGGTCGAGCACCGCCTGATGTGCCCCCTCGGCGGAGCGGTGTCCGGCGATGCAGTGATCGAGCGCGGTCGGATCGAGCGCGTCGACGACGGCCGCCGCCGCGCAGACCACGTATCCGTCCAGAATCACCGGCACCCGCTCGATACGCGCTGCAAGGATGGCGCCTGCCACGGCGGCGATCTCGCGCCCGCCGAGGCGGCGCAGGATTTCGAGCGGGTCGCCGGCGGCCGCCGGAGCGTGCAGCGCCACGCCCGCCTCGACGGCCGCGATCTTGCGGGCGTAGCCTTGCGTCGTCGACGCCGGTGCCGCGACCTGTCCATTCAGCGGCCGAGCCGCCGTAGAGGGCGTGGTAGATTGCAGCGGCCGCGCGTCGTGTTGCCGATGCCCATCTCGCCGAGGCAGAGCAGGTCGATGTCGCCGGCGATCGCCTCCATGCCGTAGGCCATGGTCGCGGCGCAGGTGCCCTCGTCCATGGCCGGTGCGCGCGTGAAGTCCTCGGTCGGGTTGTCGAGCGCCAGCTCGAACACCTTCAGGCCGAGGTCGAAACTGGCACAGAACTGATTGATCGCCGCCCCGCCCGAACGGAAGTTCTCGACCATGCTGCGGGTGACCGAGGTCGGGTAGGGCGAGACGCCCTGGGCGGTGACGCCGTGATTGCCGGCGAACACGGCCACGAGCGGCCGGTCGAGCGTGGGCTTGGTGCGGCCCTGGACGCCTCCCAGCCAGGTCGGGATCTCCTCGAGCCGGCCGAGCGAGCCGGGTGGCTTGGTCAACTGCGCATCCCGCTCACGGATGGCGGCCACCGCGTCTTGGTCGAGCGCCGGGATTCTGCGCGAGCAGCGCGCGAATGTCGTCGAAGAGAGGTCCGGCAGCCATGAATTCACCTGATAGGCAGCATGCGCAGCCGGATGGGCTTCCGATGGCGAGCCGCATCCCTCCCAGATACCGGACTCGATCGGAACCGCAAAGGACGTCCGGCGCGGCGCCGGCGAGGTTCGCTGGGCGAAGCCGACGGGCCGGCCTTGCGCGACCTGCATCCGCCCGCCAAGGTCGACGGCGGAGAACACCACAGGTGATCGAAGGCACGGACCAGCTCGGCGGCGCGCCCCCGCCGCGACTACTCGACGACATGTGCGTCGCGATGACCTTCCTGTCGCGTCTGCCGGTCCCGTGGCGCAACACGCATGCCACGACGCGAGCGGCGGCGTTGCGCTTCGCTCCGCTCGTCGGCGTCGTTATCGCCGCCGTCCAGAGCTTGGTTCTGGCGATCGGCGTCGGCACCGAATGCCCACGCACTCGTCACGGCGACGCTCGCGGTGTTCGCCGGGGTCGTGGTCACGGGCGGCCTGCATGAAGACGGATTGGCCGATGTCGCAGATGGCCTCGGCGGCACCAGTCGCGAGCGCCGGCTCGCCATCATGCGCGACAGTCGTATCGGCAGCTACGGCGCCCTCGCGCTTAGCCGGCAGCCTTCTGCTGCGCGTTTCAGCTCTCACCGCCCTGCTTGATCGTGGCGGTGCCTGGGCCGCAGGCGCGGCTCTTCTCGTCTCGGCCCCGGTGTCGCGGGCGCTGATGCTTGTGCCGATGGCAATGCTTCCGCCGGCGCGTCCCGACGGGCTCGCCCGCGCGATGGGCGCATTGCCAGTCCGGAGCCTGGTCTATGCGCTCGGTCTTGCCGCGGCGGTCGGAGTCGTGGCTATCAGCCTGCGGCCGTTTGGAGCAGAGCGCGCCATCGTCGCCGCAGTGTTCGCAGTCGGGCTATGCCTGGCGCTGACTGCCTGGTCGCGGCGTGCGCTCGGCGGCGTGACCGGTGACTGATCGGTGCCTGCCAGCAATTGACCGAGATAACGCTCGTGGTCGTGCTCTCGTCTGGAGCGCCGCACACTTAAGTCCGCCATTGGCTGCCCCTCCTAGGAGGCCGGTGCAAACAGCGAACGCAACTGCGTGATGAAATGCGGCTTCCGCGTTTCGCTAAGCCGCGCAAGAAACGATTCGGCCCAGCGATCGATGTCGTTCTTCTCGATCTGCGCGAACATCGCCGAGTGGCGGGCGCGCCGCTCCTCGCGCGGCATCTGCAGCGCCGTCTTGATCGCGCCCGCCATGCCTTCCGTCTCATGAGGATTGACGATCAGCGCAGAGTCCAGCTCGGCGGCGGCGCCTGCGAACTGCGATAGGATCAAGACGCCGGGATCTTCCGGGTCCTGTGCGGCCACATATTCCTTGGCGACAAGATTCATGCCGTCGCGCAGCGGCGTGACGAGCGCTGCGGCCGCTTCGCGGAAGATGCCGGCAAGAGCGGAGCGGCCATAAGACCGGTTGATGTAGCGGATCGGCGTCCAGGCGGCCTCTCCGAAGCGGCCGTTGACCTCGCTCACCAGCGTATTCACGGCGCGCGCTCATGTCGCTGTATTCCGGGATCTCCTCGCGGCTTTTGGGCGTGACCTGCAGCATCACGACGCGATTGCGCCACGCCGGCTCGGTTTCGAGGAAGTGGTTGAAGGCTTCGACGCGGTGAATGATGCCTTTCGAGTAGTCCAGCCGGTCGACGCCGATCAGCAACTGGCGCCCGGCCAGCGAATCCTTGACCTCGCGCACGAAGTCCGAGCTCTCGCTCTGCTCGGCGATCGCCGCGTATTGCGCCGTTTCGATGCTGACCGGGAACGTGCCGATCCGTGTCACCCGCCCATCGAACTGGAAGGAGCTGCCGTCACGACCGAGGTGTGCGCCTGACATGCGCAGATAGCGCGCGTAGTTCTCGCGGTCGTTGTCGGTCTGAAAGCCGATCAGATCGTAGTGGCTCATCACGCCCAGGCTCTGTTCCTGGCGCGGAATGGTGAAGAGCAGGTCCGGGGGCGGGCAGGGGATGTGAAGAAAGAATCCCAGCGGATTCTGGTGCCCCCGCGCGCGCAGTTCGCGTGCCAGCGGCATCAGGTGGTAGTCGTGCACCCAGATCATGTCATCGGGCTGCAGGAAGGGCGACAGCTTGTCGGCGAACAGCCCATTGACGCGAAGGTAGCCCGTCAGGTCGGAACGGCTGAACTCGGCGAGATCGACGCGATAGTGCAGGATCGGCCAAAGCACCCGATTTGCGAAACCGTTGTAGTATTCCTGGTAGTCGGCGCTCGACAGGTCGGTGACGACGTAGGTCAGATTGTCCCGCTCGGCCACGGTGGGCTTGGTGTTCGGGCTGTCGTCGATCTTGCCGCTCCAGCCGAACCAGATGCCGGATCGGTTCTTGAGCGCCGCATCGACCGCGACGGCCAATCCACCGGCGGGCGGCGTCTTGCCTGGCTCAGGGACCGTGACCCGGTTCGATACGATCACAAGTCGAGACACCAGGCGTCCTCCCAACTTTGTGACAGACGCATCGCCGTGTTGATGATGCCGGCCATCGAATAGGTCTGCGGGAAATTACCCCACAATTCTCCCGTCACAGGGTGCAAGTCCTCCGACAGAATGCCATAGGCGTTCCGGTGCGACAGGATGTCGAGAAAACGCTCGCGCGCCTCCTCCGTCTTCCCGATCTGCGCCAGGGCATCGACGTACCAGAAATTGCAGACGAGGAAATTAGTTTCCGGTTTGCCGAAATCGTCTTCGGCGGTGTAGCGCATGATGCGGCCGCCCTCGGTCAGCTCGCGGCCGACGGCCTCGACGGTCTTGATGTAGCGAGGATCGGACGGCGGGAGCAGCCCAAGCTCGGTGACGAGCAGGACGCTCGCGTCGAGGTCGGGCAGCCCGAAGGCGCCGGTCAGCGCCTGCTTCTCCTCGCTCCAGCCGCGCGTCAGGATCTCGTGCTTGATTTTCGCGCGCCTCGCTTGCCCCAGGTTTCGGCCTCGGTCCGCAGGCCGAGACGCTTGGCGATGCGCGCCAGCCGGTCGCAGGCGACCCAGCATAGCGTCGCCGAGTAGGTGTGCGTCTTGGTGAAGCCTCGGAATTCCCACAAGCCCGCATCTGGCTGCAGGGCATATTTGGCGGCGGCGCGGCCCGAGCGGCTCCAAGCTGCCGGAACAGCGCCTCGTCGCCCATCTTGGGCAGGCGCTCGTCGACGAACATCTGGGTGACGGCCAGACACGACGCTGCCGTAGCCGTCATGTTGGGCCTGGGTCGCGGCCGCGTTGCCGACCCGAACCGGCTTGTTGTTCTTGAACCCGTCGAGGTTCGGGGCGATCCATTCGTGCAGGCGGTGTCCCGGCACGATGCCGTGCAGGGGCTGCAGCGGGTCCTGGTTCTCCACCGCGATGTTGGTCAGGTAGGTGATGTAGTCTTCCATCGTCTGCGTCGCGCCGAGACGGTTCAGCGCGTGGACGACGAAAAAGGCGTCGCGCAGCCAGCAATAGCGGTAATCCCAGTTGCGGACGGAGCCCGGCGCCTCTGGAATCGACGTCGTGTGCGCGGCGATGATGGCGCCCGTCTCCTCGTACTGGCAAAGCTTCAACGTGATCGCCGCGCGCGTGACGGCCGTCTGCCACTCGTAGGGCAGGGCCAGGTAGCGCACCCAGTTGAGCCAGTAGTCCCTCGTCTTTTCGAGGAACTCGCGGCCCGTGCTCTCGAAGGCGGAGCGGAACGGTTCGTCCTGACCGAAGATCATGGTCAGCGGATGGGTGAGCGCGAAGTTCGTCTCATGCTCGATGTAGGAGAGCGGCGCGTCGGTGCTGAGACGAACGACGTACTCGCCGCCGAGATAGCGGATGTGGCTGGATCCGCTCGCCTTCTCGGTACAGGGGCGGCCATAGTCGTAGGTCGGGTCGGACCCGGATCGTGATGCGTGGGAGGCCGGCGATCGGCTCGATCCGGCGGAACAATTGCGCCGGCCGGAACAGGCGGTCGAACTGCCGGAAGCGGGGCGCGAAGTCGGTGATCTTGACCGCGGCGCCACGCGAATCGCGCAGGATGGTCTCGACGATGGCCGTGTTGCGGACATAGGTGGACTGGCACTCGACCTGATCGGCGAGGACGACGTCGCAGAAGCCCTTCTCTTCGTCGCCAGCCAGCAGCCTCGAGAACACCGGGTCCGAATCGAAACGAGGCGTGCACCACCAGACGATGCGAGCCTGGCTGTCGACGAGCGCGGCGATGCGGCAGTTGCCGATCAACGCGAAATCGAGGTTGCGCCCCTTACCTGTTGTCATGCGCGACTTGTCTCCGAGGAAGCAAACCCCGCCAGCCAGGACCTGACTGCGGCGGGATCGGGAAATGTTCCGGATGTACCCGGGATGGTCTGACCCACCGAATAGGCTTGCCCTCCCTGTTCGACCGCTGCCGCGAATCCAGGTCTATCGGTGACGTCGTCGCCAAAAAACAGCGGTACTCGCCCCGCGAACGGCTTCTGCGCCATGAGGCGCCGGACCGCCAAGCCCTTGTCGAATGTGGCGCGCTTGATCTCAAAAACCATGTGGCCGGGCAGGATTCGAAGCAGCGGATCGTGCGCGCCTGCCACCAGCCCCTCGAGAGCTGCCTGGAGCCGCGGGGCCGGCGTCGGGTGCCTGACGGAAGTGAACCGCGACGGAAAACCGCTTGTCCTCCACCAGCGTGCCAGGAAACTGCGCCGGCTGCCCGCCGTGATCGCGTCCGATCAGTTCGGGCGACAGCACGTTGTCCGACTCGAACATGACCTGACCGCCGGGTTCGAATCGCACCTCGGCCCCGTGAACGCCACTCGCACTCAAGCGAAGCGGCCGGAACAGCTCGTCGAGGTTGGCGATGGTTCGGCCGCTGACCAGCGCGACGGCACCGCCAAGCACATCTGACGCGTGATCGAGTGCAGCGACCAGCGGCTTCGGCACCACCACGGCCTCGGGCCGCTCGGCGATGTCGATCAGGGTGCCATCCACATCGAGGAAAAGGCACAGGCGTTCGTCTTGCGAGGGCAGGGCCCATCGAATTCGTCCTACCGGGCGCGCGGCTCTGCGCCGGCGTGGAGCCGGCCCGCGGCTCTTGCAACGGCCAAGGTCAGGCTTTCGTTGCAGTGCGGAACAACAACCGCCATGGCGCGTTCACAGCACATCCGGCTCAATTAACAAAAGCGAGTGCCCGGCATGAAGATCGCGCAGGTCGCCCCTTTGATGGAAAGCGTTCCGCCCCGGCTCTACGGCGGCACGGAGCGGATCGTGTCCTGGCTGACCGAAGAACTGGTCGAACCAGGGCCATGACGTCACGCTGTTCGCCAGCGGCGATTCGATGACGGCGGCGAATCTGGTGCCCTGTACCCTGGAGGCCATTCGTCTGTCGGAGACGATGAAGGACTACATGCCTTACTACACGATGATGGTCGATCGGGTGCGCCGGCTGACGCAGGCGTTCGACATCGTGCATTTCCACATCGACATGTTCCATTTCCCGCTGTTCCGCGGCCTCGAGAACCGGACGCTGACGACGCTGCACGGCCGGCAGGATCTGCCCGACCTCTTTCCGTTCTATCAGGCCTTCCCGAAGATGCCGCTGGTGTCGATCTCCGATTCGCAGCGGACGCCCGATCGCGGATGCGAATTTCGCCGGCACGGTGCTGCACGGGCTGCCGGTCGATCTGCACGAGCCGACTTTCGAGCCGCAAGGGCGGCTATCTCGCCTTCCTCGGTCGGATCTCGCCCGAGAAAGCGTCCCGATCGCGCCATCAAGCTTGCGCGCGTCGATGGGGATTCCGCTGAAGATCGCGGCCAAGGTCGACAAGGCCGACGAGAAATATTTCCGCGAGGTCATCAAGCCGCTGCTCGACAGAGGGCGGCGGCGTCGAGTTCGTCGGCGAAGTCGACGAGCGCGGCAAGACGAAGTTCCTCGGCGACGCCTGTGCGCTTGCTCTTCCCGATCGACTGGCCAGAGCCCTTCGGTCTCGTGATGATCGAGGCGATGGCCTGCGGCACGCCGGTGCTGGCCTTCCGCAACGGGTCGGTGCCCGAGGTCATCGACGACGGGGTCACCGGGCGGATCGTCGACACGATGGAGGAGGCGCTTGCGGCGCTGCCCGAGGTGATCGCGCTCGACCGTCGCGCGGTTCGTGCGCCGCTTCGAGGCAGCGGTTCAGCGCCGCCCGCATGGCGCGCGACTACGTCGCGCTCTACCAGAAGCAGCTCGGTCATCGCCGGACGCGCGGTCCTCGCGGTCGCCGGCGCGGCATGGACGCGAACGGCCGACTCGACACCGTCGTTCCGCTGAACGACATGAGCGGATGCGCTTCAGCGCAACGGACGCGACGCCAAGCGCCATGTCATCTGACGAAGCTGCTGCTGGACGTCCAGCGCCGAGACATCGACGAACAGGGTGCCTTCTACATCAAGTCAACGGGGCCGTCGTCGCGGCCCCGCCACACGCTGAAGCACGGCGACAGCTTCGTCGTCTGCGACAGCCATGGCGACATCGGCGCGTCGGCGGGCGGGCCGGACGGGCTGTTCAACCATGACACCCGCTTCCTGTCGCACCTCGAACTGCTGATCAACGGCATGCAGCCGCTGCTGCTCGGGTCCAGCGTCCGCGACGACAATGTCTCGCTGTCGGTCGATCTGACCAATCCGGACATCTATCGCGACGGGCACATCGTGCTCGCGCGCGACACCATCCACATCGTCCGCACCATGTACATCTGGGGCGACGTGGCGCATCAGCGGATCCACGTCTCCAATCACGGCGAGAGCGCGATCGAGTTCACGATTTCGCTGTCGTTCGGCTGCGATTTCTCGGATCTGTTCGAAGCGCGGGGCATGCCGCGCGCCAAGCGCGGCACGCATGCTGCCGACGACGATCGATGGCGGCAAGATCGGCGTGCGCCTATCGCGGCCTCGACGACAAGGCGCGGCGCACGGACCTCTGCTTCGACCCGAAGCCGGAGCGGCGTGACCGAAACGCGTCTGTACCTACAACGTCGCGCTGGACAGCGGCGCGATCGAAGACCGTCTTCTTCTCGGCCGCCTGCTTCGGCGAAGCGCACGCCGAAATCCATGACCTTCTTCAAGGGGTTCATGGACGCCAACCGGTACGAGAAGGCGGTCACGCGCAACGTCGCAACGGTCGAATCCTCGAACGAGATCTTCAACGAGGTGATGTGCCGCTCGACGGCCGATCTCTACATGCTGATCACCGATACGCCGCAGGGGCCTTACCCCTACGCCGGCACGCCCTGGTATTCGACCACTTTCGGTCGGGACGGCATCATCACGGCGCTGCAGATGCTGTGGCTCGATCCGACGGTGGCGCGCGGCGTGCTGAACCGGCTGGCTCAGCTTCAGGCGACAGGCTTACGATGCGCGCGTCGGACGCCGAACCCGGCAAGATCGTGCACGAGATGCGCGGCGGCGAAATGGCGGCGCTGCAGCGAAGTGCCGTTCGGGCTCTATTACGGGACGATCGACGCGACGCCGCTCTTCATCGTGCTCGCGGGCGAATACCTGAAGCGGACGGGCGATCTCGCCTTCATCCGCGACCTGTGGCCGGCGATCGACCGTGCGCTCGGCATGGATGGACGAGTCGGGCGATCGCGACGGCGACGGCTTCCTCGAATATTTCCGCGCGACGGATGCCGGCCTGCAGAATCAGGGCTGGAAGGACTCGTTCGATTCGGTGTTTCATGCCGACGGCCACATTGGCCGAAGGTCCGATCGCGCTGGTGGAGGTGCAGGCCTATGCCTATGCGGCGAAGCGCATGGCGGCGCCTGTGCGCTCGCCGGCTCGGCTTCGCCGATCGCGCGACCCTGCTCGACAAGCAGGCGACGCGATCTCGCCGGACGGTTCGAAGAGGCCTTCTGGTGCGAGGAGATCGGCACCTACGCGATCGCGCTCGACGGCGAGAAGAAGCCCTGCCGCGTGCGAACGTCGAATGGCGGCCAGGTGCTGTGGACCGGCATCGCCCGGCCGGACCGGGCCAAGATCATGGCCGACGGACTGGTGTCGCCGGACTTCTTCTCCGGCTGGGGCATTCAGCACGGTGGCGCAGGGGGAGCCGCGCTACAATCCCATGTCGTACCACGACGGCTCGGTCTGGCCGCACGACAACAGCCTGATCGCGCTCGGCATGGCACGCTACGGGCTGGCCGATCAGGCCGAGCGGGTGTTCGACGGGCTGTTCGCGACGGCGAGTTACATGGACCTGCGCCGGCTGCCGGAGCTGTTCTGCGGCTTCCGCCGCCGGCGCGGTGCGGCGCCGACCCTCTACCCCGTCGCGTGTTCGCCGCAGGCCTGGGCTGCAGCGGCGCCCGTTCATGCTGCTGCAGGCCTCGCTCGGGCTCGAGTTCGACCCGGACCAGGGCGCCATCTGTTTCCGCAATCCGCGTCTTCCGACGTTCTTCGAGCGAACTCACCATCCGGAATCTCGGCTTCCGCAACGCCAAGATCGATGTCGAGCTGCGGCGGATCGGCGACCATGTCGCGCTCCGCGTGCTGCGCAATACGGGCGCCGTGCAGGTGTCGATGATGATGGCTAATAATGCCGCACGGACGGGCCGGCGCGTTGGTCCGTCATCGGACCGTCGCGGTCGTGGTGAACTGCCGATCATTTCGGCGGACCGGCTCGATAAGCGACGTCTCAGCCATGCTGTCGAAGCGCCACTTTGCGGCCCGGCGACAAGCGCATCTGGATTGCGACTGGCGATCGCGATTTTGGTCTGATTCCGCTGGCGATCGCCGATTCTCGACCGGCCTGTGGCGACCTTGGCGTTCTCCGCTTTCCATGCCATCGGGCCGCTGTTCGACGCGCTGACACACCTCGTCGATCCGCTGCTACCGGCTCGCGATCCTCGGCCTGATCGTGGCAGCACTCGGCGTGGTGCGCTGGGACGGCGTGCGGGTCCGGTCGGCCCGCATCGCGATGACCTGCTGCTCGCCGTGTACTCGTCGTGACACATTCAAGGACCAGGCCAAATACGCGTTCGGCCGGCTCTGGCCGGAGACCTGGGTCGACAACAACCCGTCTTGGATCGGAAATGGCGCCTACGGGTTCTTCCCGTTTCACGGCGGCCGCGGCTACGCGTCTTTTCCGTCCGGGCACATGAGCGTGATTTCGGCGCCTGCCGCTGTCATCTGGCGCACGGCCCCGCTACTGAGACCGATCGCGGCCGCCGCGGTTGCGCTGGTCGCGATCGGCTGCTACGGGGCGGATTACCATTTCGTCAGCGATATCGTGGCCGGCGTCGTCACTGGACGGCTGCGGGTTTGGGGCCGTGACTTGGCGGGACTGGATTGGCGCTTCGGTCGGGTGCGCCTGACGACTGGCGGCTGCGATGGCGTCACGTCGCCAGCCGCCTCGGCGCCAGGATTTGCGGTGGATCTACGAGATCGACCAGCGCCCCCGCCGAGGGCGCGCGCTCCTGGATGAAGGCGAAGCGCGCTTCGGGCTTGTTGCCCATCAGCCGCTCGACCGCGGCGGCCGTCGTGTCGCCGAACTCGTCCTCGTGCCTCGATCGCCACGCGCAGCAGCGTGCGCCGCGCCGGGTCCATCGTGGTCTCCTTCAGGTCGCGCATCGGCATTTCGCCGAGGCCCTTGAAGCGGCTGATCTCGACCTTGCCCTTCATGGTCCGCATCAGCCGTTCCTTGTCGGCGTCGTCGCGGGCGTAGACGGACTTGGTGCCCTGCGTCAGCCGGTAGAGCGGCGGCACCGCGATGTAGAGGTGGCCCGCCTCGATCAGCTTCGCGCATCTGGCGTAAAGAAGAAGGTGATCAGCAGCGACGCGATATGGGCGCCGTCGACATCGGCGTCCGTCATGATGATGATCTTGTCGTAGCGCAGGTCGGTTTCGCGGAACTGCGAGCCGGTGCCGCAGCCGAGCGCCTGGACGAGATCGGCGAGCTGCTGGTTGCGCGGCGAGCTTGTCCTTGGTGGCGCTCGCGACGTTGAGGATCTTGCCGCGCAGCGGCAGCACGGCCTGGCTCGCCCGGTCGCGCGCCTGCTTGGCCGAGCCGCCGGCCGAATCGCCTTCGACGATGAAGAGTTCGGAGCCCTGCGCGGCGGTGTTCGAGCAGTCCGCGAGCTTGCCGGGCAGCCGCAGCTTGCGGGTGGCGGTCTTGCGCGCGACGTCCTTTTCGGCGCGGCGGCGCTGGCGCTCCTCGGCGCGCTCGATGCTCCAGTCGAGGAGCTTCAGCGCCTGGGTCGGCGAGGCGGCCAGCCAGTGATCGAAGGCGTCGCGCACGACGCTCTCGACGATGCGCGCGGCCTCCGCGGTCTGCAGCCGGCCCTTGTTCTGGCCCTGGAACTCCGGTTCGCGGATGAAGACCGAGAGCATGGCGGCGCAGTTCAGCATCACGTCGTCGGCCGTGACGGCCGCGAAGCGCTTGGCCTGGCCGATCCGCTCGGCATGATCCTTGAGCGCGCGCAGCAGGGCCGCGCGCAGGCCGGTCTCGTGCGTGCCGCCGTTCGGCGTCGGGATGGTGTTGCAATAGGAATGGACGAAGCCGTCGTCGTCGGCGAGCCAGGCCACCGCCCATTCGACCGAGCCATGCCCGCCGGGCTTGCTGACCTTGCCGACGAAGGGCTGCTCGGCGACGAGTGGCCGGCCCTCGATGTCCTGCGCGAGATAATCCTTGAGCCCGCCCGGGAATTTGAACGTCGCTTCGGCCGGCACCGACTTGCCGGCGAGCAGCTCCGGCGCGCAGCGCCAGCGGATCTCGACGCCGCCGTAGAGATAGGCTTTCGAGCGCGACATGCGGAACAGCCGCGCCGGATCGAGATGCGCATCGGCGCCGAAGATCTGCGCGTCGGGCTTGAACCGGACCTTGGTGCCGCGCCGGTTCAGCACGCGGCCCGACTTCCTCGAGCGGCCCAAGCACCTGCCCGCGCGCGAAGCTCTGGCGATAGAGCGTCTGGCCGCGCGCGACCTCGACGTCGAGCCGCTCCGACAGGGCGTTCACCACCGAAACGCCGACCCCATGCAGGCCGCCCGAGGTCTGATAGGCGCCCGAATCGAATTTGCCGCCGGCGTGCAGCGTGGTCATGATGACTTCGAGCGCCGATTTGTCCGGAAACTTCGGATGCGGGTCGATCGGGATGCCGCGGCCGTTGTCGGTGACCGTGACGACGTCGCCGGCCTCGAGCGTCACCTCGATGAAGGTGGCGTGGCCGGCGACCGCCTCGTCCATGGCATTGTCGATCACCTCGGCGAACAGGTGATGCAGGCCGGCCTCGTCGGTGCCGCCGATGTACATGCCGGGACGGCGGCGGACGGGCTCGAGCCCCTCAAGCACCTCGATCGAGGACGCCGTGTAGTCGGCCTCCGAGGGCGTGCCGGCTGTCGGCACTGGCGACGGCTTGCGGCCTCGCGGCGGTTCCGCTTGCCGGGGCGCCGATGGGGCGAGGTCGCCTGTGGCGCCGTCCCGAACAAATCGCTCCCGTCCACCGGCCTCACGCGCTGCATCCGCTCCTCACTCCGTTCCCCGCATCCCTGCCCAGTCGCGCATGACACGCTCAGAAAGCGAGCGCAGAGGTAGGGCAATCCGACGTCATCCCCAACGAATCACGTGGGTCTGCTTGCTTATGCGCCGCGAACAAAGCAGAAACAAGGAAGCGGGCCAAGAGCGCGCTTGCTCGGGCCTCGTGAGGAGTGACGGGCGGCACGATGCGACCTCCTTTCCTCGGTGTCGAGCGGTCGTTGCTCGGCCAGCCGTGGCACGAGCGACTGGATGCGAGCGGCCACGGCCACGCCTTGGCGATGGTGCAGCGGCACGGCGTGTCAGACCTCGTCGCGCGCGTGCTCGCCGGCCGCGGCGTGACGCCCGAGTCCTGCCCGAGCTTCCTGCAGCCGACCGTGCGTGAGTTCCTGCCGGATCCGAGCACGCTGGCCGACATGGATGCCGCCGTCGAGCGCTTGGCCGCGGCCGTCCGCCGAGGCGAACGGGTCGCGATCTTCGGCGACTACGACGTTGACGGGGCCGCTTCTGCCGCGCTGCTCGGCTCGTTTCTGCGCGAGCGCTCGGCCTCGACCCGCTGATCCACATTCCCGATCGTCTCCTCGAAGGCTACGGTCCAAACCGGGAAGCGATCGCGCGTCTCGCCGGGCAGGGGGCGACGCTGCTGGTCACCGTCGATTGCGGTACCACCAGCCTCGAGCCGCTCGCCTGCGGCACGCGAGCTCGGCCTCGACGTGGTCGTGCTGGACCACCACCGCGCCACGACCGAACTCCCGAACGCTTGCGCGGTCGTCAATCCGAACCGGCTCGACGACCTGTCGGGCCTCGGCCACCTCTGCGCCGCGGGTGTGGTTTTCATGCTGCTGGTGGCCCTCTCCCGTGCGCTGCGGCGCGGCGGGATGTGGGCAAGGGCGCGAGCCGCCGGACCTTTTGGCCGCACTCGACCTCGTGGCGCTGGCGACCGTCGCGGATGTGGTTCCCCTGACGGGGCTCAACCGCGCCTTCGTGACGAAGGGTCTCGCGGTCATGCACGCCCGGGCCCGGCCAGGCCTGCGGGCGTTGTTCGACGTCGCGAAGGCCGATGGGCCGCCTTCGGCCTTCCACCTCGGCTTTCTGATCGGCCCGCGGATCAACGCCGGCGGTCGCATCGGCGACGCCGGCTTGGGCGCGCGCCTGCTGATGAGCGAGGATGAAACCGAGTGCCAGACCATCGCCGAACAGCTCGACCGCTTGAACCGGGAGCGTCGGGTCATCGAGGGCGTCGCGCTCGAGCAGGCCGAGGCCGAGGCACAAGCGGTCGCGGCGCCCGAGGAGGGCCGCTGCATTCTGTGCCATGACGAGAGCTGGCACCCCGGGGTTGTGGGGCTCGTCGCGGCACGGCTGAAAGAGCGCTTCAACCGGCCGGCGTTTCGCCTTGGCGGTGAACGGCCGCAACGCGACCGGTTCCGGCCGTTCGATCGCAGGGGTCGACCTGGGAGCGGCCGTTCATGCCGCGGTCGCCGGCGGGCTGCTGATCAAAGGGGGTGGCCACGCGATGGCGGCCGGCATCACGATCGAGGTGGAAAAGATCGCCGCCTTTCGCGCTTTTCTGGACAGTTACTTCGGCACTGCCATCGTCGACCATCGCGCCGGCGCACGCCTCCATGTCGACGCAAGCCTGTCGGCACGCGGGTTGACGCCTGAGCTCGTCGTTGGGCTTGAAGAAGCCGGTCCGTTCGGCGCGGGAAATCCGGAGCCGGTGGTCGCGTTCGCGGCGCACCGCCTCAAGGCAGTCCAGCCTGTCGGAACGGACCACATTCGCGTCAGGGCCGAGGCTGCCGACGGCGCTTCACTTTCCGCCATCGCATTCCGCGCTGCTGGCTCGGCACTCGGACAGGGACTGCGCGAGGCCGTCGGCCGCCCGGTCCACTTCGCCGGCACCGTGACGCTGAACCGGTGGGGCGGTGGTTCTGGTCGGGCCGAATTACGGCTGCTGGACGCCGCCGTCGCGATTTGATCGACAGCCAGCCCCGCTATTCGGCCTTGGCCTGAAGCACGCCCGGCAAATAGGCCTGATACCAGGCCCGCAGCTCTCCAAGCGCCGGATGGGCCAGGTCCTTCGCCAAATAGCGCTCGATGCGCGGAATGTGCTGCAGGTACTGCGGCTTGCGATCCCTTTTTTCCAGACGCGCGAAGGCGCCGAGGATTTTGGTGGCTCGTTGTGCGCCGAGGATCGCGTAGTTCTCGGCGAAGGTGGGCATGTCGAACAGCGCGTTGACGCTGCGGCGGTGCTGGGCATAGGCGCCGAGCAGACGCAGCTCCATCGAGTCCGGGATCGTGACGCGCGCGTCCTGCAGCAGGGATGCGAGGTCATAGGCCGGGTGGCCCATGACCGTGTCCTGGAAGTCGACAAGACCGAGTCGCGCCGTTCCGGTCCGCTCGGCGAGCCAGATCAGATTGGGGGAGTGGACGTCGCGCAGGCACCAGGTCTTCGGCCCCCCCAGAACGAGCGTGAACAGGCGTTCGCAGATGCCGACGAACTGGGTGCGAGCGTTGGCCGGTAGCGTCACCTTGGCGATCTGGGGCGCATACCAGTCGATCACGAGCTCGGCTTCGATCAGGTAGGCCTCGAGGTCGTACGGAGGGATTGCGTAGGGCTCGCCGCTCTCTCCGGTCACCACATCGGGCAGCGACCGGTCGTGCAAGCGCGGCCAGCAACGCGACCGCTTCAAGGTATCGCTCCACGATCGGAGTGGCATCCTGCACCACGGGCGCGTCGCCGAGATCCTCGATCACCGCAAGCCCCGCGCGGACGTCGGCAGCATAGATGGCCGGAGCCGAGACACCCTGCTTCCGCAGCGCGGCGTCCATGGATAGATAGGGGCGAATGTCGCCGGCCAGCCGCGCCACGTGGTGATAGGGCTTGCCGAGCCGCCCGGCGGGCGCGTCGGTGCGCGGCGGCGAGATCATCAGGACGGCCGTCGCGCCGTCGCTGCGCCTGAGGCGTTCGTAGGCGCGGGTGGATGCGTCCCCCGTCATGTAGGTGCGGGTCGCGCCGGCGAAGCCCGCCTGCTGCAACAGGCCGCCGAGCGATCGGGTGCGCGCCAGCCGCGTCGCGAAGGATCCATGCCCGGTGAGCACCGCGGACCGATGGTCCGCCCCGGCGTCCGGCAGCAGCCGCAAAGTGATGTCGAGGCGGTTGGGCGGCAGGCGGTCGCGGATGCGGTCCGGCCATTCCACCAGCACCAGGGCGCCCTCAGCCGCCTCGTCCCAGCCGAGTTCGGCGAGTTCGTTTTCGCTGCGGACGCGGTAGAGGTCGGCATGCACGACGGAAAGGCCGGCGTGATCGTAGGCCTGCATCAGCGTGAAGGTGGGGCTCGGCACTTCCAGTGCGGGATCGCCGGCGAGCTCGCGGATCAGCGCGCGCGCCAATGTGGTTTTGCCGGCGCCGAGGTCTCCCGACAGCGTCACGAAGTCGTCGGGACGCACGATGGAGGCGATCACCTTCGCCAGGGCGACCGTCGCCGCCTCGTCGGGCAGGGTCATCGACCAGGCTGTCGCGCTGTCCTGCTCGGACGCCCCCATGCTGTCTCCTGACGCGGCGCGGGACCGTCTCGCGCTGCGCCGCACGATGGCGGAATCATAGGTAACAAACAATGAACGGCGGGGCGAGTGTCCCCGACCGGTCTACTCCGCCGCCTCCAGAGTCGCCACGCGTTTGAGCGCCTCGTCCTCCTCGTAGAATTTGGCCTGCCAGTCGGACTGCCGGTTGGTCTTGCGCACCTGCACGGCCGTGACCTTGTATTCGGGGCAGTTCGTGGCCCAGTCCGAGTAGTCCGTGGTGATGACGTTGGCGCCGGTCTTGGCGTGGTGGAACGTGGTGTAGACGACGCCCGGCTGCATGCGCTCGCTGATCCGCGCCTTGAGCGCGATATCGCCCGAGCGGCTGACCAGCGCTACGAGGTCGCCGTCGACGAATGCCCCGCACTTCGGCATCGAAGGGATGGATCTCGAGCACGTCCTCCTCGTGCCACAGCGAATTCGCGGTGCGGCGGGTCTGGGCGCCGACGTTGTACTGGCTGAGGATGCGTCCCGTGGTCAGGATCAGCGGGAACAGCGGCCCGGCGCGCTCCTCGAGTGGCGACGAACTCGGTGATCATGAACTTGCCCTTGCCCGACACGAATCGGTCGACGTGCATCATCGGCGTGCCGTTCGGCGCGGCGGCGTTGCAGGGCCACTGGATCGAGCCGAGTTCGTCGAGCTTGGCGTAGGACACGCCCGCGAAGGTCGGGGTCAGCCGGGCGATCTCGTCCATGATCTCGCTCGGGTGGGTGTAACTCATCGGGTAGCCGAGCGCGTTCGACAGCGCCATCGTGCCTTCCCAGTCCCCAGGCCCGCCCAGCGGCGGCATCACCTTGCGGACGCGGCTGATGCGGCGCTCCGCGTTGGTGAAGGTGCCGTCCTTCTCCAGGAACGAGGCGCCGGGCAGGAACACGTGGGCGTATTTGGCCGTCTCGTTCAGGAAAATGTCCTGGATGACGATGCATTCCATCGCTTCGAGGCCCGCCGTCACGTGCTGGGTGTCGGGGTCGGACTGGGCAATGTCCTCGCCCTGGATGTAGAGGCCCTTGAACGTGCCCTCGACCGCCTCGTCGAGCATGTTGGTGATCCGCAGGCCCGGCTCGCTGTCGAGCGTCACGCCCCAGAGGCTCTCGAACATGTTGCGGGTGGCGTCGTCGGAGACGTGGCGGTAGCCCGGCAACTCGTGCGGGAACGAGCCCATATCGCAGGAGCCCTGCACGTTGTTCTGTCCGCGCAACGGGTTCACGCCGACACCCGGCCGGCCGATGTTGCCGGTCGCCATGGCGAGGTTGGCCATGCCCATCACCATGGTCGAGCCTTGCGAGTGCTCCGTGACGCCGAGACCGTAGAAGATCGCCGCGTTGCCGCCCGTCGCATAGAGCCGCGCAGCGGCGCGCAGGTCGGCGGCCGGCACGCCCGTGACCTCTTCGACCGCCTCGGGGGCATGCCGTTCGTCGGCGATGAAGCGCGCCCACGATTCGAAGGCGTCGATGTCGCAACGCTCGCGCACATAGGCCTCGTCGACCAGCCCCTCGGTCACGACCACATGGCCGAACGCGTTGATCAGCGCGACGTTGGAGCCAGGCTTCAGCGGCAGGTGGTAGTCGGCGAGCACATGCGGCGACTTGACGATGTCGGTGCGGCGCGGATCGGCCACGATCAGCTTGGCGCCGGCTCGGATGCGCCGCTTCATGCGCGAGCCGAACACCGGGTGGCCGTCGGTCGGATTGGCGCCGATGACCAGGATCACGTCGGCGTCGTCGACCGACTTGAAGTCCTGCGTGCCGGCCGAAGTCCCGACCGTCACCTTCAGGCCGTAGCCTGTGGGCGAGTGGCAGACCCGGGCGCAGGTGTCGACGTTGTTGTTGCCGAAGCCCGCGCGCACCAGCTTCTGCACGAGGTAGGTTTCCTCGTTGGTGCAGCGCGACGAGGTGATGCCGCCGATCGAATCGCGGCCGTACTTCGCCTGGATGCGCTTGAACTCCGATGCGGCATGCTTCACGCGCCTCGTCCCAGGTCACCTCCTGCCAAGGGTCGGTGATCTTGGCCCGGATCATCGGCTTGGTGATGCGGTCCTTGTGGGTCGCATAGCCATAGGCGAAGCGGCCTTTGACGCAGCTATGGCCCTCGTTGGCCTTGCCGTCCTTATAGGGCACCATGCGGACCACCTGGTTGCCCTGCATCTCGGCCTTGAACGAACAGCCGACGCCGCAATAGGCGCAGGTGGTCACCTGCGGCATGCTCCGGATGGCCCATGGCGATCACGGATTTCTCGTTCAGCGTCGCGGTCGGGCAGGCCTGCACGCAGGCGCCGCATGAGACGCATTCGGAGTTGAAGAAATCCGTGCCGCCGGCCGAGATCTTCGAATCGAAGCCGCGGCCAAGCACGGTCAGCGCGAAGGTGCCCTGCACCTCCTCGCAAGCGCGGACGCAGCGGTTGCAGACGATGCACTTCGAGGACTCGAAGGTGAAATAGGGGTTCGAGGCATCGGTCGGCGCCTTGAGGTGGTTCTCGCCGTCGTAGCCGTAGCGCACCTCGCGCAGGCCGACCTGGCCCGCCGTGTCCTGCAACTCGCAATCGCCGTTGGCCGAGCAGGTCAGGCAGTCGAGCGGATGATCGGAGATGTAGAGTTCCATCACGCCGCGCCGGAGCTTGGCGAGACGTGTCGGTCTGCGTGCGCACCACCATGCCGTCTTCGGCCGGCGTCGTGCAGGAGGCGGGCGTGCCGCGCCGCCCCTCGATCTCGACGAGGCACATGCGGCAGGAGCCGAAGGGCTCGAGCGAGTTGGTGGCGCAGAGCTTTGGGATCTTGGTGCCCATCAGCGCCGCGGCGGCCATCACCGAGGTGCCGCGCGGCACGCTCGATCGCTCTCGCCGTCGATCGTCAGTGTCGACGGTCTCGGCCGCAACGCGGATCGGCGTGCCGGTGTCGAGTTCCTGGATCAGGCCCATGCCAGTCCTCCGCAGACAATCCAAAGCCGACGGGGTCACTCCTTCTCCCCGTTGCGGGAGAAGGTGCCCCGAAGGCGGCGGACGAGGGGTCGCGATACCCCAGAGAATTGCGCGACCTCTCATCGGTCTCCGCGCCTGCGGCGCGCCACCTTCTCCCGCAAGGGGAGAAGGGAACGCGTCCGCGGCGCTTGTTTCACCGTCGATCGCATCCAGTCACTCCGCCGCGACGCGCATCGGCGCCCGAGTGAAATCCTCGGAAAAATGCGTCAGGGCGCTCATGACCGGCACGGGGGTCAACCCGCCCATGGCGCACAGAGATGCATCGGTCATCAGCCGGCAGAGATCGTCGATGAGGACGAGGTTCTTGGCCCTGTCCTGGTCGGCGATGATCTTGTCCATCGTCTCGACGCCGCGCATGGCGCCGATGCGGCAGGGCGTACACTTGCCGCAGCTTTCCTGGGCGCAGAACTCGAAGGCGAAGCGGGCCTGTCGAGCGAGATCGACGGTGTCGTCGAAAACCACGACGCCGCCATGGCCGAGCAGGCCCTTGTTGGCCGCGAAGGCCTCGTAATCGAGCGGCGTATCGAACAGGCTCTCGGGGAAGTAGGCGCCGAGCGGCCCGCCCGACCTGTACGGCCCGGATCGGCCGGCCCGACAGCGTCCCGCCGCCGATGTCCTCGATCGCCTCGCGCAAGGTCAGGCCGAAGGCCGTCTCGAACAGTCCGCCGTGCTTGATGTTGCCGGCAAGCTGGATCGGCAGAGTCCCGCGAGAGCGCCCCATGCCGAAATCCGCATAGGCCTGAGCGCCATTCGCCAGGATCCAGGGCACGGCCGCGAAGGACAGGACGTTGTTGACCACCGTCGGCTTGCCGAACAGGCCCTTCAGCGCCGGCAAGGGGAGGCTTGGCGCGCACCAGACCCCGGCGGCCCTCCAGACTTTCAAGCAGGGACGTTTCCTCGCCGCAGATGTAGGCGCCGGCGCCGAGCCGTGCTTCGAGCACGAAGGCCTTGCCCGACCCGGCGACGCTCGGGCCGAGAAAACCAGCATTGGTCGCCGCCGTGATCGCATCCTGCATGGTCTGGAAGGCATGCGGGTATTCCGAGCGGATGTAGATGAATCCCTTCGTGGCGCCCACCGCCAGGGCGGCGATCGTCATGCCTTCAATCAGGCAAAGTGGGTCGCCCTCCATCAGCATGCGATCCGCGAAGGTGCCGCTGTCGCCTTCGTCGGCGTTGCAGACGATGTATTTCTGGTCGTCCTGCGCCAGCCGGACCGTGTTCCATTTGATGCCAGTCGGGAATCCCGCGCCACCGCGGCCGCGCAGACCGGAGGTTTTCACGGCGTCCACGATGGCTTCGGCGTCGAGTTCGATCGCCGTCGCGAGGCCCGCATAACCGCCATGCGACCGGTAGTCGTCGACCGAAAGCGGATCGATAATTCCGCAGCGAGCAAACGTCAGGCGCGTTTGGCGCGCCAGGAAGGGCAGGTCCTCGGGCCGTCCGAGCACGCAGGGAGTGCGCGCCGGCGCCGAGCAGATCCGCATCGAAGAGCCCGGCCACATCGCCCGGCTTCACCGGTCCATAGGCGACCCGCCCATCTGGCGTTTCAACCTCCAGCATCGGTTCGAGCCACATCGCAGCCCCGCGAACCGGTGCGAACCAGCCGGACCTCGATGCCCCGGGCGGCTGCCTCGCGCCCGATCGCCGCGGCGACGCGGTCCGCGCCGAGCGCCAGGGCCATGGCATCCTTGGGCAGGTACAGAACCGTCACAGCCGCATCTCGTCCAGGACATCGTCCAGCGCCGCGGCATCGACCCGCGCGATCGGCTGGCCGTCGAGCAGTGCGGCCGGACCGCAGGCGCAAAGCCCGAGGCAGAAGACCGGCTCCAGCGTCACGGCGCCATCCTTGGTGGTACCGTGCCAGTCGATCCCGAGGCGGCGCTTGGCGTGCGCATGCATCGCCTCCGACCCGGCGGCCTGGCAAGCTTCTGCCCGGCAAAGTTTCAGCACATGCCGTCCCGCCGGGTGACGGCGGAAGTCGTGATAGAACGAAATCGTCCCAAGGATCTCGGCGCGTGACAGGTTCAGCGCGTCGGCCATGAGCGGCACGACGCCATCATCGATGTATCCGAAGGCATCCTGCAACGCGTGCAGCATTGGCAGCGCGGCGCCTGGTCGAGCGGCGTGCCCGGCAATCACAGTCGCAGCCCGGGTGGGCTCCCAAGGTTCAGGCATAAGCTGGCCAGTTCGGAACAGTTCCAACTAAATCAACGCGTCAAGCGGCGCTGTCGATCAAGCTAACACTTTCGTGCGGCGATAGAACATTTCTATCAATCGCGCCCAAGCGGCGACGTCGCGCATGTCTTGGGCGAGCCGGCGCGACTCCTGAGCCAGCGCTTTCACCAGGGGCGTCGCCAACTCGCGGTGCGGAAGCACAACCCCGACCAAGTGTTTCACCTCCGGCTCGACGATCGGAATCGACACGACTGCGTCGGGCAGTCCGATGCTGTCGACCAGCGCCGGAGGCAGGATGCTCGACCACTGTCCGGTCCGCACATGGGTGAGCAACACCGTCGTCGAGTCGGACGCGAGCATCGGTTCCTCGTCGACGCCCGAGGCGCGCAGCAACTGATCAATGATCCTGCGATTCTGCATGTCGGGCGTGAGCAGGCAAAGGGGCAGGTGAGCCACCTCGGCCCAGGTCACCTGTTGGCGTCCCCCGAACGGACTGTCCCGCGCCGTCAGCAGCCGATAGCCCTCGTTATAGAGGGGAACCGTGCGAACGTGGCCGAGCGGCTCGTTATCGAGGTAGGTGACGCCGGCATCGACCTCGAGGTTCTCGAGCAGGCGCAGAGTGTTGGCTGAGGTTCGCGACAGGATAGTGAAGCGGACGCCTGGATGCCTGGCTCGGAACGGCGTCGTCAGCCGTGACATGACCGGCAGCGCCGTGGGGATGACGGCGAGACGCAGGTGGCCCTGCAGGCCATGCTTCGCCGCTTCGAGATCCTGCCGCATGGCCCTGGCCTCGCCGACGATGCGGCGGGCCCAGCCGAGCACGCGTTCGCCCTCCGGGGTAAAACCCTGGAAGCGCGAGGAGCGCTGCACGATCAGCACGCCGAGCGCATCTTCAAGCGACTTCAAGCCGGCCGAGAGAGTCGGCTGGGTGACGCCGCAGGCTTCGGCGGCGCGACCGAAATGCCGCTCCTTGGCAAGCGCGATCACGAACTCGAGCTTGTCGATCACGCCGCAGCGCTCCAAAAATTCTTGTTAGGCGTGCAGTTGAGCACGACGCAAAAGGCTGCGATCAGAGAAAGATCACCGACAAATGCTCGGATTGAACGTACCGCATTCGCTCGAGTTCGTCGCCCATGTGATCCAGGTCGCGCTAACCCCGGTGTTTCTGCTGTCCGGCATCGGCACATTGCTCAACGTGTTCTCGACCCGGCTCGGCCGGGTCGCTGATCAACTCGACAAGGTGACCGCCGAGCTTCAGAGCGCCACCGGCGAGACCTCAGCGAGGCTCGCTTTACAACTCGCGCCTCTTCGGCGCCGCTCGATCGCGCTGGATGTCGCCGTGGTGGCGGCGGCGATCGCCGGAGGCGCAACTTGCGGCGCCACCATCGCTCTGTTCATCGGTGCCCTGCGCGAGGACGTGCTTGCCTCTGTGCTGTTCATCCTTTTCGGCGTGTCGCTCGGTTTCACCCTTGTGGCCCTGTGCGCCTTCCTGGTGGAGATGATGATTTCCGGGGCAGGTTTGCGCCTCCGGGTCGCGGTCGAGGAGCGCGCCGTGGAGAAAAAGTAGACGCCCCTGTCGATGGACGCCGGCTCGCCCGCCTAACGTCCGGCCCCGCCGCTCAGGGCAGAACCGATGCGGGCCGAAACCTCGGTCGGGCTGTCCACAAGGCTGAGCCTGTGTCCACCGGAGAGGATCACGACACAACCCGTCTTCGACGAGCGGCCAGACATCTGCTCGTTCGTCGTGACCGCGCAAACGTGTTCAGGGTTGATCCAGGCCGTCTGTTCGACCTGAGGCATTTTAAACTCGAGCAGCATGGCATTCCTCCTGCGCCGATGCTGCGGTATGAGGCCCTAACGAATCCCTCGGCGCCGTTAGGGATGCCGATTCCTGTGCGGTCGCACGACGGAGGTCGGCCGAGCTCGGCAGTGGCCCAAGCGGAACCTGCGGCCTTCTACGCCCTCGTGTAGTTCCGGTTGCCCCTGACGGCGTCGAGGCATTCGGCGAAGGTGTCGAGAATGTATTTGCGATCGGCGACGGTTTCGGTCTCCGAGCTCTGGTACAGCTTCTTGCCTTCCACGTCGGCGACGTGATGCAGCAGCCGGTGTGCGACCTGCTCGGGCGAGTTCGCCGCGCTGTGAGCCGGCGATACGGTAGACTCGGTCATGTCGTCCCCCCCTTTTTCGTGTGGGCGTCGATTACCGCATGCCGCACGCAAGCCAGCAAGGCGAATCCGCGTCCAGCTTGGAAAGGGAGATAGCGCTGCAGCAAGCAGGAAGCTTGCGACTCGTCGTTTTGCGCGCTTCCCGTTCGACTGGCCCGAGTCATACGGGCGATGCAGCGCTCCAACCCGCGGCGAGTGCGGCGGGCAACTGCCGGCGCGAAGCCGGCAGCGCCAAAGGGGCGAGTTCGCGTCGGCTATTTCACATCCCACATGGCCGCGCACTTGGCGCTCACCATGCTCTTCTTCGTCGACATGCAGGCCGTCACCTTGTCCACGTCGGGAACCTCGTCCTTGCAGAACTTCTGCACGTCGTCGTAGCAGGCCGCCTGCTGCTGATCGCGCAAGGTGACTTTGTCCTTGGCGAAGGCGCCTGTTGTGATTGCAATTGCGCAGATCGCGAGCGCGAGCGTTCTGGTCTTCACGGGCGTATTCCTCCTGTTGCGGCACCGGGCCGATCACACCGTCGCGCGCTTGGTTTGAACGCCGGCCTAACAGGACAGCCGGTCATCGTTCATCTTCGGCAGGAAGCCGTCCCGGTCGCGGCGGACGTGCTGCCGCGATGACGGCGCGGCAGGTTCAATCCGCTCAACGGTTTGCGGTCAGCCGGTGTTGCGGAGGCCCGCCGCCACGCCGTTGATCGAGATCAGGATGCCGCGCTGGACCTTTTCCTCAGTCTGGCCGGCGCGCCAGCGCCGGATCAGGTCGACCTGGAGGTGATTGAGCGGCGTGATGTAGGGAAAGCGGTGGCTGATCGAGCGGGCGAGTGCCGGATTTTCCGCGAGGCGCTCGGTCGTCCCGGTGATCCCGTTCAGCGCGGTAAGCGTCTTGTCCCATTCCGCTTCGATTTCCGTGAACACCCGGCCCGCGAGCTCGCGATCCGGCACCAGTTCGGAATAGCGGCGCGCGACCGACCGGTCAGCCTTCGCCAGAACCATGTCCATGTTGGACAGGATGGTTTGAAAGAACGGCCATTCGCGATACATGCGCTGCAGCAGCGCCATGCCGTGCGGGTGCTTCTCGAGGAAGGCGCTCACGGCCGAGCCGAAGCCGAACCAGCCCGGCAGTGTGACCCGCGCCTGGCCCCAGGAAAAGCTCCAGGGAATGGCGCGGAGATCCTCGATGCGGCGATTGGCTTTGCGGGAGGCTGGGCGCGAGCCGATATTGAGTTCGGCGATTTCGGCAATCGGCGTCGCGGCAAAGAAGTAGTCCGTGAAGCCGGGCGTATCGTACACCACCGCCCGGTAAGCCGCCATGCTCTCGACCGAAAGCGCCGCGGCCGCATCGAGAAAATCCTGCGGCGGCAAATGGCTCTCGGACAGCAAGGTCGCCTCAAGGCTCGCCGCCATCAGCGTCTCGAGATTGCGCCGGCCGATGTCGGCATTGGCGTATTTGCTCGAGATGACCTCGCCCTGCTCGGTCAGCCGGATCTGGCCCTTCACGGTGCCCGGCGGCTGCGCCAGGATGGCCTGGTAGCTCGGTCCGCCGCCTCGGCCAACGACACCGCCGCGGCCGTGGAACAACCGCAGCGTGATATCCGGCTTTTTGTCGAACATTTCGGCCAACGCGGTCGAGGCTCGATAGAGCTCCCAGGAACTGGTCAGGAACCCGCCATCCTTGTTGCTGTCCGAGTAGCCAAGCATGATGTCCTGCTGGCCGCCGGAGTGGACGATCAGGGCCTCGATGCCCGGTAGCGCGTAGAACGCGCGCATGATCGGCTCAGCGTTCCTGCAGATCGGCGATGGTCTCGAACAGCGGCGAGACGATCAGTTCGGCGCGCGCATCCGCGTCGGCGCCGACCGCACCCTGAAGCATGCCGAACTCCTTCTGCAGGACAAGGACTTCGAGCAGGTCGCTGACCGTTTCGGTATGGCTGATGATGTAGTGCCGGATCGACTCGGGCCCGAACGCACGGCGCATCGTCCGCGCCTTGATGAAGATCTCGAACTCACCCTGCGCCTTCTCCGAATAGCTGGCGAAGGGCAGCCGCAGCGGTCGCGGGTCGGCCAGAACCTTCAGAAGCAAGGCCTGCTTTCCTTCTTCCGCAAGGCCAGCGTAGTCCTTCTCCACGCCGGCGATGTCGAAGAGCTCCGACAGGACCTCCTCGTGCCGGTCGGAACTCTGCCGCAAGTCCACCGTGGCGAGATGAAAGCCGAAAACCTCGACGGCGCGGATCAGCGGGCGTAGCCGGACATCCGCCAGCGCGCTTCCGTGATGAGCCGCAAGCGAAGCTTCAATGATTCGCAAATCTGCAATCAGGGCGGCTGGCTCGGGATAAGGCTCGAAATTGATCGAGCGCACATGGGCCGCGGTGGTCCCGGTCAGCGTCTTCAATGTCGATGCAAGCCGGCCATAAAGGCAGATCGCGGCTCGGCGGTACGGCTCGTCCTCCCGGTGCGGGCTGGTATCGTTCGAGGCATCGGCGAGCGCATCGAGCTCGGGCGAACAGCCGACCAGCATACGGGACAAGGACAGTTCGCCACCGAGGGAATGCAACTCCTGGAGGTAGTATGAGAGCGCGGTTTCGGCTTGCCGGCGGAGCGCGATGTCGAGCGTGTCCGCGTTCACGTTCGGGTTGCCGTCCCGGTCGCCACCGATCCAGCTGCCCATCCTGAAGAACGAAGCGACCGGCCGGCCCAGCAGGTATTCGAGTTCCGCGTAGAGGCGAGGAATCTCGCGCAGGAAGGTGGTCTGATAGTAGCTGAGTGCGTTCTCGATTTCGTCCCGCACGGTGAGCTTGCGGTAGCGGAGCAGGCGGGTCTGCCAAAGCTGGGTGATCCGCGTTTTGATCAGCGCTTCGTTGACCTCGCGCTGACGCGTGTTGACCAGTGTGTCGCGCTGCGCCAGCAACTCGGCGATGGCGAGTTCGGCGTCGAGCAGGCTCTTGCGCTGAACTTCCGTCGGATGTGCGGTGAGCACCGGAGACACCCAAGCCGACTCCAGGGCTTTGGCGATGTCCGCGTTGCTGATGCCCATCGCCGAAAACCGCTCGAAGGAATGCGCCAGGCTGCCGTTCTGCGGCGCCTGCAGTTCCGGATCTTCGTGCTCATGGATTGCGCGGCGGCGCACGTGATGCCGGTCTTCGGCGATGTTGGTGAGATGCGAAAAATACGTGAACGCGCGCACCACGGAAACCGCCTGCGCCGGCGTTAGGCCGCGCAACAGCAGCTCGAGTGCATGCCCCGCTGCGGCGTCGGCGTTCCGTTGATAAGCCACGCTGAGCCGGCGGATGGTTTCCACGAGCTCGAAGGCCGCGGGGCCTTCCTGCTCGCGGATGATGTCGCCCAGCATGGAGCCGAGCAGTCGGATATCGTCGATGAGCGGCTGATCCTTTGGCCGCTCGGGCGTCAAGGACCGGCTCACGGGCGCGGTGGCATGCATGGATAAGCCTTGTGCAAGCGGCGGCAACGGGCGGGCCCGCAATCCGTCCCGTTCTTGCAAATCACATGCCTTGCCACAACCGCCCGGGTGGGCAACAGGGTACGCACCCGCCGCGCTTGTCTCGCTTTCGGTGCTGCTTTATTGCCCCGCGCGAGCGCGCGCTCACCCACACACAGGCTTACGCCGACGCGTATCGGCGAGTGAGCCAAAGGACACGACGATGATTCAGCGTCACTTTCCCCGACGGCGCGCAGCGGCGTTTCGCGGAAGGCACGACCGGGCTTCGACATCGCCGCGGGCATCTCCCCGTCGCTGGCGAAGCGCACCGTCGCGATGGCGCTCGACGGCGTCCTCGCCGATCTCGCCGATCCGATCACCGCCGATGCCCGGCTCGAATTCATCGGCCGCGAGGATCCGCGCGCGCTCGAACTGATCCGCCACGATACGGCCCACGTGCTCGCCGAGGCCGTGCAGACGCCTCTATCCGGGCACGCAGGTCACCATCGGCCCGGTGATCGACGACGGCTTCTACTACGATTTCTATCGCGAGACGCCGTTCACGCCCGAGGACTTCGCCGCGATCGAAGCGAAGATGCGCGAGATCATCGCGCGCGACCGGCCCTTCACCAAGGAGGTCTGGAGCCGCGATGAGGCGCGAGGCTTCTTCGAGAAGAAGGGCGAGGCCTTCAAGGTCGAACTCGTCGACGCCATTCCGGCCGGCCAGGATCTGAAGATCTACAGGCAGGGCGACTGGCTCGACCTCTGCCGCGGCCCGCACATGACGAGCACGGGCAAGATCGGCACCGCGTTCAAGCTGATGAAGGTGGCCGGCGCCTATTGGCGCGGCGATTCGACCAAGCCGATGCTGTCGCGCATCTACGGCACGGCCTTCGCCAAGCAGGCCGATCTCGACGCGCACCTCCATCGGCTGGAGGAGGCCGCCAAGCGCGACCACCGCCGCCTCGGCCGCGAGATGGACCTGTTCCATTTCCAGGAGGAAGGGCCGGGCACCGATCTTCTGGCACCCGAAGGGCTGGACGCTGTTCCAGACGCTGATCGCCTACATGCGCCGGCGCCAGGAGGAGGCCGGCTACATCGAGGTCAACACGCCCCAGGTGCTCGACCGGGCGCTGTGGGAGACCTCAGGCCACTGGAGCACCTATCGCGAGAACATGTTCGTCACCAAGACGGAGGACGATCGCGTCTTCGCGCTGAAGCCGATGAACTGCCCCGGCCACGTGCAGATCTTCAAGAACGGGCTGAAGAGCTATCGCGATCTGCCTCTGAAGATTGCGGAATTCGGCATCGTCCATCGCTACGAGCCGTCGGGCGCGCTGCACGGCGTCATGCGGGTGCGCGCCTTCACGCAGGACGACGCGCACATCTTCTGCACCGAGGAGCAGATCCAGACCGAGAGCCTCAAGGTCAACGAACTGATCCTGTCGATCTATCGGGACTTCGGCTTCGACGACGTGCAGCGTGAAGCTGTCGACGCGGCCCGAGAAGCGCGTCGGGCTCGGACGAGGTCTGGGACGAGGCGGAGCGCGCGCTCGGCCTCGTGCTCGAGGTGGTCGCCGCAGCAGGGCATCCCGACCTCGATCAACCCGGGCGAGGGCGCCTTCTACGGGCCGAAGCTCGAATATGTGCTGCGCGACGCCATCGGCCGCGAATGGCAGTGCGGCACCAACCAGGTCGACTTCAACCTGCCCGAGCGGTTCGGCGCCTTCTACATCGGGCCAGACCAGCGAGAAGATCACGCCGGTGATGCTGCATCGGGCGCATGTCGGCTCGCTGGAGCGCTTCACCGGCATCCTGATCGAGCACTATGCCGGGCATCTGCCCGCTCTGGCTGTCGCCGGTGCAGGTCGTGGTCGCGACGATCACGCAGGAGGCGGAGGACTACGGGCGCGAGGTGGTCGCGGCCGCGCGCGCGGCCGGGCTGCGGGTCGAGGGCGACTTCCGCAACGAGAAGATCACCTACAAGGTGCGCGAACATTCGCTCGCCAAGGTGCCGGTGCTGCTGGTGCTCGGCCGCAAGGAAGCGGCGGAACGCACTGTTTCGATCCGGCGGCTCGGGTTCGAACGACCAGACCGGCATGGCCCTGGACGAGGCCCTCGCGGCGCTGGCCGACGAGGCGGTGCCGCCGGACCTGAAGCGCAAGGCCGAGGCGCGGCTGGCTGCGCCGCGGATGCGGCATGACAGGCGTCTGCTCGCGCTGCGGACGATCAGGTTCGCGGCGAGCGATGACCGGTGCGGCGCCGCCGCTCCGCCTGCTGATCCTCGGCGGCACGACGGAGGCGAGCCGGCTGGCAGCCGCACTGGCAGGGCGGACAGACATCGCGCCACTGCTGTCCCTCGCCGGCCGGACTGCGCAGCCTGCGGCGCCGCCGATCCCGCATAGGGTCGGCGGCTTCGGCGGGGTCGCGGGGCTTGTGCACGTTCCTCGCGACGAGGCGATCGGGGCCGTCGTCGACGCCACGCACCCTTCGCGGCGCGGATCTCGGCCAATGCCGTCGCGGCCTGCCGCGCAGGCCGGCGTGCCGCTCGCCCGCTTCACACGCCCCGCGTGGACCCGCGCGGGGCGACGAGTGGATCGGCGTGCCGGATATCGACGACGGCGTCGACCACGACATCTGGCGAGACCGAGCGGCGACGCTTCCTCCGGCTCCCGACATCGTGACCGCCCGCTGCACGATCGGCGCGATCAGTGATGGGGTCGAGGGTCGCCAGCTTCGCGTGTTCCTCACCACCGGCCGGCTCGAGCTCGCCCGATTCCGCGCGGCGCCGCAGCACCATTATCTGATTCGCACGATCGATCCTCCAGACGCCGACGAACTGCCGCCGAACGCCGACGGTCGTGCTGGCCCGACCGCCATTCGCGGTCGCCGACGAGGTGGCGCTGATGCGGTCGCATGGCATCGACCTGCTCGTCACGAAGAACAGCGGCGGCGCGGCGAGCGCGGCGAAGCTCGCGGCGGCGCGCGAGCTCGGGGTGCCGGTCCTGATGATCGATCGGCCGCCGCCGTCGGGCGCCTTCGAACTGGACAGACCTCGAGGCGGTCCTGGCCTGGATCGACGGCTCAGCCGCCGCCGGCCGTAGGAGCGCGGGGTCAGCACCCAGGGCCGGCCGGTCGGCCGCGGGATCAGTCCGCGTCTCGGTCGAGCCGACGAGCACGAGCGTGCTCATGTCGGCCGGCGCCGGGATCGGCCTCGCGCCAGCGTGGCGAGCGCGATCCGCTCGTCGGGCCGGCCGATCGCGCGGGCAAAGGCGACCGACGGTTCCGGCGCGGCTTCAGCGTCGCGCAGGATCGCCAAGGCGTCGCCCGAGCTGGTCCGGCCGCGCGCGCGAGACACGGGATTGTAGAGCGCCATCACGAAGTCGGCTTCGGCCGCGGCCCGCAGGCGGCGCTCGATGATGTCCCAGGGCTTGAGATTGTCGGACAGCGAGATCGCGCAGAAGTCGTGGCCGAGCGGGGCGCCGAGCCGGGCCGCCGCGGCGAACATGGCGCTGATCCCGGGCACCACCTGGACCGGCAGATCGCGCTCATGCTCCGGGCGCTGCCTCGATCGCTTCGAACACCGCTGCCGCCATGGCGAACACGCCGGGGTCGCCGCCCGTGACCACCGCGACGTCGCGGCCCTCCAGCGCGATCGCGATGGCATGGTGGGCGCGGGCGATTTCCTCGCGATTGTCGCTGCCGTGCCGGCGTCTGCCCGTGCCGCTCGGGAATGCGATCGAGATAGGGCTGATAGCCGACGAGGTCGGTCGCACCCTTCAGCACGGCCTGCGCTTCCGGCGTGATCCAATAGGCCGGCCCTGGTCCAAGGCCCGACGACGCGTCAGCGAGCCGCTCACGGCCGGCGACCCTGGCCCGGGCACGAGCACCATGGCGAAATAGGGCGCCTCGTCGTCGGCTTTCTGCGCCAGCGGCAGGATCACCTGCTCCTGCCATGGTGCCGCGCTCGACATAGATGGCTCGATCGGCAAGGCCGGTCGCGACCAGCGCGGCGCGCACCTTGGGCAGGTTCTGGCCGAGCTTCATGATGACGATCGCGTCGGCTCCGGCGAGCCTGTCGCGCAGCATCGAGGCCGGCAGGGTGCCGGGCAGCACGGTGAGCACGTCGTCGCCCCAGGTGATCGGCTCGCCCGACGCCGTCCAGCAGCCCGACATGCCGGTGACGCCGGGCACCACGTGGCAGCGCGAAGCGGCGCCGCAGACGGATGTAGATGATGCATGAAGGACCCGTAGAAGAACGGGTCGCCCTCGCAGAGCAGGGCGACGTCGCGGCCGGCCTCGAGATGGGCGGCGAGCTGGTCCGAAGCGCTCGGCATAGAAGGCCGAAAGCTGGTCGGCATAGGCCGGATGATCGAACGGGATCTCGGCCGTGACGGGATAGTGCAGGGGCAGCTCGACGCAGCTCTCGGGCATCCAGCGGGCCGCGATGCTGCGCGCATAGCCGCACCGGCCTGCCTTGGCGAAATAGGCGACGACCGGCGCCCGCTCCAGCGTGCGCACGGCCTTGACGGTCAGGAGCTCCGGATCGCCCGGCCCGAGCCCGACGCCGTGCAGCGTGCCGCCGCGTCATTCCTTGACGCTCGCCAGCGCGTTGACGGCCGCTGCCGCCATGGCGCTGCCGCCCTTGCGGCCGCGCACCACCAGCGCCGGGACGCCGCCATGCGCCAGCAGCGCCTCCTTCAATTCCGCCGCGCCGACGAAGCCGACCGGCATGCCGATGATCGCCGCTGGACGGGGCCAGCCGGCGTCGATCAGTTCGAGCAGGTCGGAACAGCGCCGTCGGCGCATTGCCGATCGCCACGACCGCACCGGCCGAGCCGGTCGCGCCAGAGCTCGACGGCGGCCGCCGTCCGCGTGGTGCCGCGCGAGCGCGCGAGATCCGGCACGCGCCGGGTCGTTGAGCGTGCAGATCACGTCGTTGCCGGCCGGCAGGCGGGCGCGCGTGACGCCGTCCGCCACCATGCGGGCGTCGCAGAGGATCGGAGCGCCCTTGGCAAGCGCAGCGATGGCCGCCTCAACCGCGCCAGGCGTGAACACGATATCCTGCGCCGCCTCGACCATGCCGCAGGCGTGGATGATCCGCACCGCGACCCGCTCCTCGGCGCCGCGGAAGCGGGACAGGTCGGCCTCGGCGCGAATGATCGCGAAGGAGCGCTCGTAGATCGCCGCGCCGTCGCGGATGTAGTCGTAGGTGGTCAAGGCCGCCCCAGGTTGCCGTCGCGGCTTATCCAAGTCGCGGCCTCTTGGAAAGTCAGGCCGCGGACGCCCGGGCGTATCGCCGGCCTTGCCGTGTCGGACCAGATCGTAGCGCCCGTCGCGGCCGACCAGCGTCCAGGGTGCGCTGCCGGGATGGGCACAGCCCTTCGCGCAACCCGAGACGTGGATCGCGGTGCCATGCGGCACGTCCGTCAGCGCTCGAGCCAGCAGGTCGGCGTGCCGCCGCACCGGCGTGGTGGCTCGTGGACAGGCCGGCGCGCCGGAGCAGGCGGCGACCGCCAGGCGAGGGTCGTGCCGGATCGACGATCAGGTCACGTTCGGCCGCCGCCGCGGCTACGAACTCGACCGAGGCCTCGCTCAGGCCGGGCAGCAGGACGACGCGCCACGGCGTCAGTCGGATTTCGGTCGCGCCCGCTGGCTCGGCCGCGTTCGGTCAGGAGCTCCAGATCGCTGCGCCCTCGAGCGCGCCGAAGGGCGCGCCGATGCCCGAAGCACGATCTGATCTGGGAAGCCGATGCTGGCCGATCACGTCGGACGCGTGACGTCGGCCTTCGCAGCCTTGACCGGCTTCGTCCGACCGGCAGAGCCAGCCGCCGCGAACACCGCCGCGGCGCGCCGCGCCGCCACGATCTCGGCCATGCGGGACGGGCACGCGGGTCCAGCGCCTGGCGGCACAGCGCCGCCGCGACCTCGGCAAGCGTCTCCGGCCGGCAGAAGCGCGCGCGTCGGATCGGCTGCAAGTCCGACGTGGAAGCCGCCGCCGGGCGTCGCTTCGAAGCGTAGGTCGGCTGCGATGCCAGCCAGCGTAAACAGGCCGCCCTGATCGACGACGATGCTCCATTTCGCCGGGAGGACCTGGAGGTCTGGATCGGTGGCCAGCCGGGCTTCCAAGGCCGCGACGGCCGGACGAATGTCGCAAATCGCGCTCGGATCGATGCCAGCCAGAGGACTCGCGACGATGTTGCGGACCGCCTCCGCTTCAGGACTCTGGTCGAGCAGTCCGGCACGTCGTAAAGCTTCGATCAGCGGATCGAAGGTGTCTGCGTCGACACCGCGGATCTGAAGGTTGGCTCGGCCGGTCAGGTCGAGATCGCCGTTGCCGTAGCGCTGCGCCAGCGCCGCAATCGTGCCCGCCTGGTCGAGCGTGAGCGTGCCCAGCCGTGGCTTGACCCGCAAGACGAGCCCGTCGCCGGTCTGCATTGGACGCAGCGCGCCGGGGCACCAGCCGACCCGCGGGCGGCCGCGCGATCATGCCTCCGCCGCCATGGCGGGTGCGCGTCGGCCTCGCCAGGGTCCGAGACATCGGCTGACAGAGCTCCTGCTCCGGACGGGCTTCGCCCCGCGAGGTCGGAAAGGGTCGCGCGTATCGAATTGCGCAGAGTCGACCAGTAACCACAGGCGAGGGCGCGCCTCGAACTTGTCCGCCATGCTGCGCGCCGCGGCGGGGTTTTCGCGCTGGAGGAACGCGCGCACGGTTTCGTCGCCGAGGGTCGCATCGAAATAGCTGTCGAAATGCCGGCTCGGCACGGCGTCCGTGGTGGCTGCGAAGGCGTAGAGGGCATCCAGCGTTTCCGCGATCGCGATGGCGCCGCGGTGGCCATGGCGCATCTGACCCGCGATCCAGCGCGGGTTGGCGGCACGGGCATGCAGCGCTCGGCTGATTGCATCGTCGAGACTGCGCAGGCGCGAGCCTGCCCGGCCCGCTCGTATCGGCGCGGTACAGCGCCGGTCGAGCCCCGAGCAGCGCTGCGGCGGCCGCGAGGCCGCCCTGGAAATCGGCGTGAACATCCGACTCGAGCAGATCCTGACCTGGCAGATCGTCGGTGTGCGCGGCGGCATCGGCTTGCGCAATCCGCGTCCGAAAGCTCGCGTCGGCTTCGGCCTTCGGGAAGGCGTGGAGGCCGCCGCGAGATAGGCTTCGCCCAGCGCCGCTCGGCTCGCTCGCTGCGTCGGCGGTCAGACGTGCAGCCACGCCGACGCCATAGGCGCCCGGCGCCGCGCCGAACACGCGGGCGGGTGCTTCGCCGCGCCCGTCGCGCCTGCGGCGAGCGGGTTCTCGTCGTCATCCTCGTCGAGCGCCGGCGACCGCACGCGCCGCGGCATCGAACAAGGCGATCTGGTCGGGAAAGGCGTCCCGGAACAGGCCGGAGATGTGCAGCGTCACATCGACTCGCGATCGCCCGAGCTTCGCAAGCGGCAGGATTTCGAATCCGGAAACGCGCGCCGATGCCATGATCCCACCGCGGCCGCGTCCCCATCAGCGCGAAGGCCTGCGCCAGATCGTCGCCGCCGGTCCGCATCGTGGCGCTGCCCCAGAGGTCGAGCACGACGCGGCGCGGCCAGGCGCCGTGATCCTGGGCATAGCGGGTGACCAGGTCCTCCGCCATGCGGCTGCCGATCTCCCAGGCGGTCCGGGTCGGCACGGCGCGCGGATCGACGGTGAACAGGTTGCGGCCGGTCGGCAGCACGTCGGCGCGCCCTTGCGACGGCGCGCCGGCGGGCCCGGGCGGCACGAAACGCCCATCGAGGGCGCGCAGCGAGGTTTGTGGCGCTCCGACGGGCCGCAGGCGGCGAGAACACCGTCGGCGCCGGACGGCGACTGCCCGAACACATGCAGGCCGTCGCCGATCCGCGCTTCCTTGAGATCGCACAGCCAGTTGTCGAGCGTGGCGAGCGCGTCGTCGGTGTCGCGCGGTTCGCGCGCCGACCGGCAAGAGGCCGCGCTCTGCGGCCCTGTCGAGGATGGCGCGGCCGCAGCAGGCGCGCGCGGCGGGCATCCAGCGTCAGCGCCTCGGCATATTCGTCGAACATCTGCTCGAGTTCGGCGGTCTCGCCGTGCGCCCCGGCGTCGACCAGCGGCGGCGTGAGATGCCCGATCGTGACGGCGCCGATGCGCCGTTTCGCCTGCGCGGCCTCGCCGGGGTTGTTGACGATGAAGGGATAGATCACCGGCATCGCACCGGTCAGAACGCCGCGGCGCGCAGGCTTCGCCCAGGGCCACGGCCTTGCCGGGCAGCCATTCGAGCGTGCCATGCGTGCCGAGGTGGATCAGAGCGTGGCAGCGCTCGACCTGCCGCAGCCAGAGATAAAAGGCCACGTAGGCGTGGCGCGGGGGCAGGGCGGTGTCGTGGTAGTCGGCGCGGCGATCGGCTGTTCGCGCCCCGGTCGGGCTGGATGGCCAGCAACAGCTTTCCGGCCCGGAAGATGCGATGCCGAAACGCACCGTCGCCGGCAATCCGGATCGTCGGCCGGATCGCCCCAGGCGGCCGTGACGCTCGCGGCGAAGCTCAGCCGGCAGCGCGGCGAAGCCGGTGACGGTAGTCCGCCAGATCCAAGGAGGGTTGTGGGGCCGACTCGGTCAGCACGCGCATCAGGTCGCTGGGCCGGCGGCAGCGGACCGACATCGAACCCCGCGCCTGCGGAGGATGTCGCCGATCGCTGCGACGCTGGCTCGCCGTGTCCAGCCCGACCGCATAGCCGCCGCGCCCCGCTTTGCCGGGATAGTCCGACAGGATGCAGGCCAGTCGCCGATTCGCTCGCGCGGCGTGCGGCGGAGCGCGGCCCAGCCCAGGGCCAGATCGGCCGCATGGGCGACGCCGGCCGGGTCCGGCGCGTGGGTGACGCTGGCGAATTCGAGGTGATGTCGGCGCGCCGCTTCGGCCTTGAACGAGATCGCACCGCCGCCGATGCGCCCGTCGAGCTCCGGCAGAACCACGTTCATCGCCAGATCGGCCGCCCCGAGTCCGCGCGGGCTCGCGAGCCACGCCTCGCGCGTGGCGCCGGACAGCATGGCCTGCAGCACCGGCGCGTCCGCGTCGTCGAGCACGCAGCCGTCAGGACCCCGGGCCGAGAAGGCGGTGGTGTTCAGGATCACGTCCGGCCGGCTCGCGCGCAGCCACTCGCGCAGCATCTGCGACGGCCTCCGGGTCCTTGAGGCTGCTGACGAAGATGGCCGGTGACCTGAGCGTCGCGCTGCGTGAAGGGCGTCGGCCAGCGCCATAACCGGCGCGGTGTCGGCCGCGAGCAGGGCCGAGCGGTAGAAGAGAATGCAGAGCTCGTGCGCCACTGCCGCCAGTGCGGCAGCCCGGCGGCCACAGCCCAGCGGCCGGCGTGGGCGCGGGCGGCTCTGCTCGGCACGGCGCGGCCGGGCCGACCTGTGATGACGCGAAGGGCTTGCCGCACGTTGTCCACGCCGCCGGCATCGAAGTAGGCGCGCAGAGCGTGCAAGCTCGGTCCGGCGGCAGGGTCGAGGCCTCGACCAGGCGCGGGTCGTCCCGCTCGCAGCCCGGAACAATCGCGAGCGCGAACGTCGTGGCGCCGCGCCGCGAGCGGCGAGTTCATCGACGCCGTAGCGCCAGTAGTCTGCACCGCCGAGCAAGCGCACCAGCACGAAGCGGGCTTTGGCGGCGAGCTTTTCGATGAACAGATCGACCGAATAGGGATGCTTCAGGTCGGCCAGCCGCACGAGCCGCAGGCTCGGCAGCGGTCGCGGCCTTCCGCGTCCCAGGCTGCCGCCATGACCGCGAGGTCCGTATCCGTGAAGGACAGGACCAGCAGGTCGGCCGGCGTCAGCTCGAGGTCGACGGCCTGGCGCTTCCTCGTCGAGCGACCGGCTCTGGATGGGCAGCAGGTGCATGGATTCAAGCCGGCGCGCACTTCTCCCGCACGGGGAGAAGACTGGTGGGTCGGCGGAACCGGTTCATCCCAGCACCGCGGCCGCGATGGCGGATCGGTCCAGGCCCTTCTCGCCGATCACCACGAGCTGTCCGCGCCGCGCCGCGCCGAGCGGACCAGGGCCGGTCGAACTGCTGGCGGAAACGGGTGCCGACGCCTTGGACGAGCAGGCGCATCGGCTTGCCCTCGACCTCGACGAAGCCCTTCATGCGCAGCACGTCGTAGCGCGGCCGCGACGCCTTTGAGCCGGTCGACGAAGGCCTGGGGGTCCGCGACGGGCGCGAGGTCGAGCACGAACGAGTCGAAATCGTCATGGTCGTGCTCCCCTTCGGCGTCGTGATGCGAGGGGCGGGCCGCGAGGTCGTCCTCGGCGGCCGCGCCGAGGCCGAGGAGGACGGCGGGATCGATCCGCCCCTCGCTCGTCGCCACGATCTTGACCGCGCGCGGGACCGCCGCCCCGATTTCCGCCCTGACCCGCTGTAACTGCAAGCTCCTCGATCAGATCAGCCTTGTTGACGACGATGAGGTCGGCGCAGAGCAGCTGGTCTTCGTAGACCTCCTCGAGAGGGTTGTCGTGATCGACCGCCGCGTCGGCCTCGCGCTGCGCCTGCAGCTTGGCGGGATCGTCGGCGAAGCGCCCGTCCGCGACGGCGGCCCCGTCCACCACGGCCACGACGCCGTCGACCGTCAGCTTCGCCCGCACCGCCGGCCAGTCGAAAGCCTTGACCAGCGGCTTCGGCAGCGCCAGCCCGGAGGTCTCGACGATGATGTGTTCGGGCTTCGGCTCGCGCGCGAGCAGCGCTTCGATCGCCGGAATGAAATCGTCGGCCACCGTGCAGCAGAGGCAGCCATTGGCGAGTTCGATGATGTTCTCGTCGGGACAGGACTCGATTCCGCAGGAGCGCAGGATTTCGCCGTCCACGCCGACGTCGCCGAATTCGTTGACGATCAGCGCCAGGCGCCGGCCGTTCGCCTGTTCCAGCAGGTGACGGATCATGGTTGTCTTGCCGGCTCCGAGGAACCCGGTGACGACGGTGACGGGAATCTTGCGCATGGCGTCCATGGGATCGAGTCTCAGGCGGGCAGGGGCGGGACGCGGGCGACGACGCCCTTCTTCAGCGCCTCGGGGCGGAGCTTCCAAGGGATCAGACCGTCGGCGGTCTCCGCGTAGAGAGCTGCAGCGTGCCGGACGGTGGCGGCGCTCGTTTCGGGCGGGAGATCGCCATAGACATAGGTCCACTTGCCGGCCGAGCGCGAAGGAGACCGTGCAGGGGCGCTTGCAGACACTCAGGCACTCGACCGGAACCACCGTCAGGCCCGGCTCCCGCGTGCATTCCCGCTCAAGAGCCGCATGCAGGCGCGCTCCGGACCGGATCTCGTCCGTTTCCCCCTCACGCCGACATGTCACGCAGACATAGATGCGCGTTTGGCCCCGTTCCCGCGATGTGCCGTCCGTCGAGATCACCCGGTCGCTCCAGCGCGCTTCCAGGTGAAGCGCTGCCGGGGGGCCGGCGGTTCGAGGGCATGCCCAAAGGTGAACGGCCTCGCCTCGCGCGAGCGTTCAGCGACCGGGGCATCCCCGCCCGGCGCGCATGCTGTTTCGACGGCAGGTCTCCTGGCTCGCGGATCGATCGCACCCCGCCGCCTTCCCACATCTCGCGACGCAGTGGCTCTCGGCGCGGTGCTTTCCGCCTACAGTTGCGGGGGCAGCTGCGGACTGGGGCTCGACGCCTGTACCGCATTCCCTTGACCGTCGTGGAAGACACTGAGGACTTCGGTCGACCCTGTCAATGCGTCGCTTTCAGTTCAGCACGCGCGGCTGCTGCGGCATGTCGAGGGAAAAGGCCGGTATGGCGACCTCGAAGGCACCCCCGTTCTCGTCGACCATGCGATAGGTGCCAACCATGACGCCGCTGGGCGTGCTCAGCGGGCAGCCAGACGTGTACCGGAAACTCTCGCCTGGATTGAGGACCGGCTGCTCGCCGACCACGCCAAGACCCTTGACTTCCTCGACGCGCCCGTCGGCATCCGTGATGATCCAGTGGCGCGCGACCAACTGCACCGTCCGGGTTCCCATGTTGGCGATCTCGACCGTGTAGGCCCAGAAATAGCGGCCGAGATCGGGTTCCGAACGGTCAGGCTGGAATTCCGGCAAGACCGTCACCTGGATGTCGTGCGTGACCGCCGTGTACATGCCGCGGGGCCCTTATCGCCAAACTCGGCGCGACGCTCACGCCCGCAAGAGGTCCGCGCGGGATAGCCGGGCGCGCCGCCGACCGGCTAACGTAAAGCTACGACGGTTTTGCCCGCGCGGTCGAGAGCCGCGAGTGCCCCTGCAAGATCGTCGATCAGGTCCTCGACGTCCTCGAGGCCGACCGACAGGCGCAGCATCCCCTCTTCGATTCCCAGTTCGAGCCGAACGTCGAGCGGCAACCGCTGATGTGTCGTGGTGGCCGGGTGGGTGATCAGGCTCTTCGAGTCCCCGAGATTGTTGGAGATTCCGACCACCCGCAGCCCGTTGGCGAAGCGGAAGGCGTCGGCCTTGCTGGGCAGCGTAAAGGCGACGAGCGTACCCCCGCCGCGTCATCTGCCGGCGCGCGAGCGCCACCTGGGGGTGATCGTCGCGGAACGGGTAGAGCACCCGGCCGATGCGGCTTTGCCCGGCGAGGAAGTCGGCGATCTTCGCGGCTCCTTCGCTTTGTGCCTGCACCCGAAGCGGTAGCGTCTCCACCCCCTTCAGCATCACCCAGGCGTTGAACGGCGACATCGCCGGCCCCGTCTGGCGAAGGAAGTTGTGGATGTGGGTGTCGATGAAGGCCTTGCTCGCCAGGATGACGCCGCCGAGACAGCGGCCCTGTCCATCGACATGCTTGGTGGTCGAATAGACGACGCAATCGGCGCCGAGCTGCAGCGGACTCTGCAGCATCGGCGTGGCGAAGACATTGTCGACGACAAGCGTTGCGCCGCCAGCGTGCGCAATCTCCGCCACAGCCGCGATGTCGACGAGGCTCAAGCGTCGGATTGGTCGGGCTTTCCAGGAACAAGGTCTTGGTGTTCGGGCGCATGGCCGCGCGCCACTGGTCGAGGTCGTTCGCCATCGACCAGCGTGAACTGCATCCCGAACCGCGGCGCCAGATCCTCGACGATGAACCGGCAGGAGCCGAACAGCGCCTTCGCCGCCACGATGTGGTCGCCGGCCTTGAGCTGGCCGAGAATGGCAGCGGTGACGGCGGCCATGCCGCTGGCTGTCGCGCGGGCCGCCTCGGCGCCTTCGAGCAGGGCCATGCGCTCCTCGAACATGGCGACGGTCGGGTTTGAAAAGCGCGAGTAGATGAAGCCGGTGTCTTCGCCCTTGAAGCGGGCCTCGGCGGCCTCCATCGTGTCGTAGACAAAGCCCTGGGTCAGGAACATCGCTTCCGACGTTTCGCCGAATTGCGAACGCATCGTGCCGCCGTGCACAAGCCGGGTGGCAGGCCGCAAGCCCCGCATCCGATTGCGTCCATCCTCGGCCATCGCCAAACTCTCCGTCACGACGGACCTGCGACATCGGTTGAACAAAGCCCACGAACCGGCTCAAACGGCCGGTGTCGCACGACTTTTGGGAGGAGTTTGGTGGAAAACTCGGCCCTTAGCGCTTTGTTTACCGTGGCGGCAAGTCAGCTTAAATCACCACAACTCTTGCCTACACCAGGACGACGGACGTCGTCAACGAAACGCGCGGACTTACGACGCGTGCCGATGACGGCGGGCAAACCGTAGACGATCCTTGTCGAGCATTGGTGGCTCGACGCCTTTCGCGTCCTCGAAGCGGGGTTGGTTGAGGTTTGTCCGGTTCTTCCCCGGCAAAGCTGATGGATCGGGCTAGGCCGCGTTGGCCGCCATGCTTGCTCCATCCGACGTCAGCAACAATGCAGTTTCTACGCGGTTTCGACCCCTCTGTTTGGCTTTGTAGAGCGCGGTGTCAGCCGCTTGAAGCAGGCCAGCCGGCATCTGCACGGACCCGCCAACCCTGGAAAGTGCGGTGGCGGCCCCAATGCTGACACTCACCAGGCCGTCTCCCTCTTTGTTCTCGACGTGAGCAATGCACAGCGCCGCGACCGCGGAGCGAACCACTTCCGCAATCGCGATGGCTCCGGCTAAGTCAGTTTCCGGCAAGATGATCGCCAGTTCTTCGCCGCCATAGCGTGCGGCGAGGTCGCCAGGGCGCCGCAGCGCTGCCCCGATCGCAGCCGCGACCGCCCGCAGGCAATCATCCCCGACCTGATGGCCGTAATGATCGTTGAAGGCCTTGAATCGATCGAGGTCGAGCAGCAGCAGTGAAAGTGCTCCGCCGGCGCGCTTGGTCCTCTTCCACTCTTTTTCGAGTGCGTCGTCGAACGCCCGGCGATTGGCGAGTCCCGTGAGGCCGTCGGTCAGGGCCAATTCCGACAGCTTCGTTTCCAGAGCCTTGCGGTCCGAAATGTCGCGGAGAATGATCACGTAGTTCGTTGTTCCGGTGGCAGGATCCCGCACGGTTCTGCCACTGCCCTCCACCCAGATGATCGTCCCGTCCCTGCGGATCATGCGGAAGGTTGCAAGCCCGTCATCAAGGCCGGCCGCGTGCCGCGCGGTAACCGCGTGAAGGACCGGAAGATCTTCCGGCAACACGAAGGCCATGTGCGACTTGCCGATGATCTCTGCGGCTTCTATCCCAAGGAGCCGAAACAAGGACGGCGAGGCATACTGAGCCGTACCGTCCAGACTGCATCGTATGATCACGTCGCTGCTGCTGTCCGCCAGAAACTTGAAGTCGATCTCTCCTGGCGATGCGGGAGCAGATGAGTGGCCTCTGCCAAGCCATTTACGGAGCGAGCTTAGCATCGAAGAAGATCCCTGGCGGGTTTCAAGTCCGCCGATCACAGTGAGCGTTCCGACCTAAGGAACTGTTGCTGGATTCTCGAAGTTGTTGCGAACAGTTGGTAGGACGAGCCTGCAACCCGCGCTTGTGCATCTCCGCCACCACGAGCGGGTTGGTGCCGTCGGCCTGCTGTCGACGCACCACTTGAGCAAATTGGGCCCGGGGTGGCCGGGTGAAGAACGCCTCGAACTCACCTCGCTGCCCGGAGGGCGGCGCAGCTTTCCATCCGGGGATCACCCGTCGGCCGAAACCAAGCACCAACGGCTGCGTAGCTGCCGCTGCGCCGCTGGGTGGAGGGCTTGGTGCCTACCGGGCGTCCAGCGGCGCGCGAGGCAGGAGTACGTCCCTGAACGTGACCCCTTCCCGCGACGCGGGGCGTGGTCCTGCCTCAACGACTGATCGGCTCCGGGAGCACAGGCACCTCGGTGTCGCCGAACCGCCTTTGCAAGATTATCGGTCCTCCCCAGCTGGGGCGCATAGCCGAGGAGGACCGTCCATTAATCGCATGCGATTACTGGAACCCGTTCTATACGAGATCGAAGTTGACGCTTGGATGAGGCGTTCGTTCATCCTCGGTAAATCCGACCTTCAATTACAAGCTGGTAGCTTGAGCGTTGCCGCGAGCTGATAATATCATTGCCGGACTTTTAGATTTGCTTGTGGTTTTCCGTCGTTTGCTGTGACTGGGCGTTCACGAAGCTTTGCCGCAGACGAGAAACTGACCCTATGATCTTGCCCTCAGTTGCAACGGTTGGCTGCAAAGAGACTGCGGCGCTCAACGTAAGCGCGGACGAGCTTGAGGGCGTGCCCTCGTTCCTCTTCGTTTAAGGTCTCAGGAGGCTCCCGATCTCGGCGATATGTTTGTCACGCGAGGTCGGCTTCACGCGTCTTTTCCTGAAGGCGATGGGCAGTATGGAAAGACCGGTTTTCGTTGGTGCCACGCTCTTCGATCCTGTCTCGGTGGATGGGTCGGCCCAGACGACACTCGGTTCCCCAACAAAAGCTTAAGGCTTCGGCTCAGTGTGTCAGCAAACCGCAAAAACGCTCAGCGGTGCACAGGACAGGGAATCCATCGTGAGGCAGACGGCCACGAGAGTGAGCCGTCCGGGACGGACCGTGGCCTTCGATAGCAGCCTTGGACGTCGTGGCGCGAACTGCTTTACCGCGGGCGGGCTGAGTTGCCCGACGCTGCGATTCAGGGGCGACGCAGTGCCGCAAGCCCGCTCCCCTGTGACAATCAGCAGCGTCCGAAAGCCAGTGCTTTTCACGCTCTGCCCGCTGCGAGCGGAGCAATGCCTTGCACTAGTTGGAGCAAGGGACACCACCTGGGATGCACGTGATCGGGCGTCGGACGAGGGTCAAGCAGACCAGTGATCCTGGCCATTGCCGATGCCATCCCATGCAAGGTCAACCAGCTGAATGATCCCGATGTGCAGAGCCGGATTGGCGGTTAGCAAACGTTCGACCATGCTGCTCATCGCCGCCGTTGTGCCGTGCACGCTGAAGAGATGCTCGCCGAAGCGTCGGATTGCGAGCCGAAGCGACGCCCCAATAGGATCATGAAGCAGGGGGACCAGATCCTCCCGGTCATTCTCGGGTGCGACGTTGATATCGATCCAGCGGAGCCGTGCGGCCGCTATTGTCCCACTGGAAACGGCCTGCTGAGCCGCATCATGGTCGAGCGCAGCTTCAAGCAGTGTCTGGAGAGCCCTTTCGATCTGTACGAGATACTCGGTTGCCATTCGTGCCTGATCGTGTCGCCAAAACCCGCCGGTCGACTTGAACTAGCAGCACCGCGAGGCAGTTTTGAGGATCAGCAACGCGTAAATGTGACGCGCACTCAAAACTCCAGGCTTTGGCCGAGTTCACGTGCAACAGTCGCCCGCAGGTCGTGCGACGTTGTCTTGAAAAATTCCAGTCGCATGGTTTGCCCGGGAACTTCTTTCTCCAAACCAGTCGGAGCGACCCAATGCCGCGTGCTGTGCTCTTCGTTCCCATCGGAGTGGCCGTCGGACTTGCCGCCACGATCGGTTTCGACCTCAAGGTTCACAGCGGGTTGCAGAACCTCACCGGGGCTTCTCGTCTGATCGTTGCCGCGCTTGGCGGCGCTGTGTGCGGAGGCATGGTCGACCAGGTGTTCCGCGAGCACTTCTGGATATGAACCGGCTCGGGTAGGATGGGTAGAGGCGTGCTCGCGGGGAACGGGGTCGCTCAATGCTCGCACCCTTCCTTACCTTCAGACGCGCCGACATCCTTGGAATCGTGATCTCAATCGCTGTGATTGGGTTAGCCTGCTTCACCTACGCCTGGAGAGGGCAGCAATTCCGCACCTCAGCTACAAGCGGCGGCCTAACCTGCCTGACCGTGCAGAAGGGTCCGCCGGTCTGCATCGGGACCGTACCTGCCAGGACCGCGCCTTAGCGCGCCGACAAGCGCCGTTCCGCCCGGGAGCAACTCTGAACACGTCGGCTGAAACGGCGGTGATAAATGGTCGGAGTGGCGGGATTCGAACCCACGACCCCTAGTCCCCAGACTTGGAAAAGAGCTTTCCTCCAGTTTCCTGTGCATATTCCATCTTTGAAATAACAAAGCTTTTTGATGCCGGCCTTTCCCGGTCTATCCTGTGATTTCCCATGCGGTGGCTATCGCGTGGCTATTTTCGGGGTCAAGGGCCGTGGCTCTGGCGAAGCTCAGCAAGAAGAGCGTGGATGACCTAGAGCCCGGGCTCAAGCCTTATTTCGTCTATGACATCGACCTGACCGGCTTCGGCCTTCGGGTCGGTCCGTCGGGCGCGAAGAGCTGGTTTGTCGAATATCGGCCTGGCGCCGGTGGTCGGGCTGCCCCAAAGCGGCGAGATCACCTCGGGATCGGTTCAAAGCTCACGCCCGATCAAGCTCGAAAGAGGCGCAGACCGAGCTTGCTCGTAGTCCGCCTTGGCTCTGACCCTTCGGCCGCTCGGCGTGCGGAAAGGGCGGCAATGACGGTGGCCGAGCTGATGGACGCTTACATGGCCGACGAGGTGACAGCCTAAGCGCGCGATGGGTACGGCGGCGCTCTACTCCATTTATTTCGAGAAGCACGTGAAGCCGGTTTTGGCTCGGCCAAGGCAGCCGCCGTGAAGCATTCCGACATCACGCGATCTGCACCGTGAAATCGGCCGCGATCGGAAGCCGACTGCGAATCGCGTGGTCAAGGCGTTGTCCGGGTTATTCAGTTATGGCGCGAAGCACGACTTCATCCCGAAAGGCTTCAATCCAGCCCAAGGGGTCGATCTGTTCGACGAACATGCCCGTGACCGATATCTGACGACGGAGGAATTGCAGCGGCTCGGTGAGGCACTCCGTCGGCCGAGACGATCGGACTGCCTGGCTGGTCGACGAGGCAAAGGCAGGAGCCCGACACGCTCCGAAAGCGAAGAACAGGACGGAGGTTTACTCGCCCTTCGTGGTCGCCGCATTTCGTCTGCTGCTCTTCAGCGGCTGTCGCCTTCGCGAGATCTTGAACCTGCGATGGTAGAGGTCGATTTCGAGCGCGGCTGCTGTTCCTGCCGACGTCCAAGACCGGCAAGAAGACCGTGGTGTTGAGCGGCGCGGCTCTCGAGGTGCTCGGCACTTTGCCTCGCATTTCGGCCTACGTCATCGCCGGTAACCTCGGCGACGAGCCGCGGTCCGACTTAAAGCGGCCATGGGAGCGGATCACCGCCAATGCCGGGCTACGGGGCTCCGGATCCATGATCTGCGCCACTCGTTCGCCAGCGTCGGTGCGGGGGCCGGCATGGGCCTGCCGATCGTCGGCAAACTGCTGGGTCACAGCCAGCCGTCGACGACGCTCGTTATGCACATCTCGACGCCGATCCTCTGCGCCGTGCCGCAAACGCCATCGGCGCGAGCATTGCGGCTGCGATGGAGCGGAAGGATTTTTGAAGTGGCTGACTGGTTGGACGTGTTGCCGCACTTCAAACTGAATTGCGATAACGAGGACTTGAAACCGCTTGCCGCCATGCTTCGCGGCAACATGCCCATTCCAAGATGGGTACGTCACGAGTTGGCCGACTATATCGATCCATCAGAAAGGATAGGATTTAGATTATGCGTCAAATGGGCGGGCTCGAGAAGTCAGTGTGACACTTACGTTAAATCATTGAAAGTTGCAGCTGCGTATAAAAGGCAGCGCGCCCTGGGCTTCTCATCAGAAGACGCATCGTTTCACGTCGCCGAGCAGCATGGGATAGATCCGAGATCCGTGCTACGGCATGTGAAATCATGGAGACAGCGCGTAAAGCGCCTAAATCCGCATCTCCCAGATTGGTGACAGGGATGTTACGTTTTTCGTGTCAGTGACTTCACTCCAAATCTGCTCTTAATGGCTGATCGTTGCCGGCATGACCGGATGACCCCTAAGCGGGTACAACGATGGCTCAGCAGCTTAGACAAGATTTTGAAAGGCGAACGGCGCCCCCTGAGAACTTCGTCGATCTGAACGATACCGATGAGACCGCAAAGCGGCTCGGCGTCAGCTCCTCTTTCTTGAACAAGGCGCGCCTCGACGGCAGCGGGCCACCCTTCGTGAAGCTCGGCAAAGCGGTCCGATACGACTGGCCGGTTGTCCGGGCGTGGATTGCTACTCGCACCCGCCACTCCACATCGGAGGCGGCATAGCATCATGTCTGAAACACAAAACCCCGCCTCGCGGCAGGGTCTTGGTTTTGGAATGGTTTTGCCGACACGTTCCAACACCCAAGATACCCTCTCCGCTCTCCCGAAACAAGATGCCGCCGCGTGGCTCCGCCGTCGCGTGCCGCTTCCGATCCATACCGCTCGCACCTATGCCGAATTGAACTTTTCGGGGGTGGTGCAATGACGAAGATCCAAGTCGTCGCGGCCATCCCCAAGCGATCCGGCCAAGAGATCCGAGTTGAGATTGTGCGCGAGCCTCGGCATCCGCCGTTCATCCGCCTCCGCACCTACGAAACCAATCGGGACGGCGCGGTTCGCATCGTCGGCGACGGTGTTCCCCCTCGTCTCGGCAGGCAGGTTGCAGCAGCCTTCAGCAAAGCAGTCGACGACCTCGGAACCGAAGCGGCAAGGGGACAGGCCAATGACCTGCATCCTCGCCATTGATCCCGGCCTCAGCGGTGCGATCGCATTCTACTTTCCTGAGGCGCCCGGCCGCGTGTCTGTCGACGACATGCCCATCGTGAACGACGAGGTCGAGGTCGCCACCTTGGCTCGCCGCATCCGACAACTGGCGCCGACCTGCGCCATCGTGGAGCGTGTCGGCCCCATGCCGCGCGACGGCGCGGTGCAGGCCTTCAAGTTTGGCGGCGCCTATCGTGCGGCCCGCGCCGTGGTCACTCTGCTCGAAATTCCCGTCCACCTCGTCACGCCGGCCGTGTGGAAGAGGCACTTCCGCCTGCCCGGCGGCCCTGATGGCAAAGAAGTGGCCCGAGCACTTGCCCTGCAGCGGTTTCCAGCATCAGCCGAGCACTTCGCCCGCAAGAAGGATCACGGTCGCGCCGAGGCCGCTCTGCTAGCCCTCTACTACGTGGAGGTGGCTCGATGAGCGCCTGCACCATCATCGACCTCGCGGCCGCGCGGACCCGGCGAGCGGCGCTCGAAGCTGAGGTTGCCGGCCACGTCGGCGACATCATCGACCGCGTCACGGAGATGTCGACCATACAGGCCGACCGAGCCTTTCTCGTGTCGGGTCCGCTTATGGGACAGGAACCCGACATTGCGCGATGCGTGAATCGCTACATTATGCGCCGGTTGCGGGCTCTCGTCCGCAGCGTGGTCAAGAGCCCAGCGTTCGCCGAGCACACGCAGATCGAGTTTGTCGATTTCGCTAGGGATGTGTTCACGGCCAGGCTGGTTGAGCGGCGCGACGAGATGCGGGGGCGAGCCCATGGCTGAGCTCGTCCCTATCAAAGCCGTCTCGGATGTCCGAGTTTCAGAGACCTGGGCTTATCGCGACTTTCACCGCAAGCTCGGTTGGCATCGCTGCTACGACGTCACTCTGGTGTTCGGTGACGGAGATTGGCTCAATCTGGCCCAGACGGGTGAACTTGAAGCTGCGGTTCGTGAAGCCGCGCGGGTCGGCTTCTCACTGAGTTGTCCTGTCCGAATTGTGATGTGCTCGGAGATGTCGGCATGAGCCCCGCCGACGTCATGGCCGAGCACGGCAACTCCCAGAACCTGAAGCAAAACGACATTGATCGCTTCCTTGCCGCAGGCGTTCCGCCGCTCGCCCTAGGACGACCGTGGGGCATCGCGAAAGACAGGGTCTGCTTCCAGCATCACGGGCTCGAGGTCCACGGCGGTTTCGAGTTCGAGAGGCACGCTGCGCACGACGATGGTTCCGCCGTAAGCGCCTTCATCTTTTTGGGCTTCGACGAGTTCGGCGAGCCAGCAGACCTGGTCGCGTGGCGCGCACCGTTGATCGCAAGCTGGCAAGGCAGGATCGCCTTGTTGGGCCAGGAAGCGATTTACCAGCCCCGACTCGGCTCGCCGTTGATCGTGCACTCAGGCCCGCTATCCTGGCTCAAGGCTAGCCGCGACGGCGTGGTGATGGTGAACCCTCGGGCGGCAGAGGGCTTCTTATATGGCGCGGCGCCCCTGGCCTGCCACAGCCACCGCGAGGCACGCGACCTCCGCCGTCAACTGACGATTCCGCCGCCGCAAATCGAGGTGGTCGAAACCTTGTATAATATACAAGAATACGGGATCACGGCGCCGCCGACGCAGCCTGAGCACCACCTCGTTCTAGACGAGGTGAGCGCGTGATGGACGACGACATCCCGCTCACTCACGGCTCAGTCGGCTTCGACGGCCTGCGCGTGTTCCAGCCGGAAACCTCGCGCCGGCGCGAGGTTTCCAAGCCAACAATCCTCGCCTCGCCTTTCGTCTATCGCGACCCGGCCAGTTTTCCGCGCCGCGAGTGGATCTACGCCCGGCACCTCATCCGCAAATACATCTCGTGCACCGTGGCGCCGGCGGGCATCGGCAAGACCAGCCTGCTGCTCGTCGAGGCGGTGGCCATGGCGACCGGCCGCAACCTGCTCGGCAAGCCTATCCACGGCGGACCCTTCCGAGTGTGGTTCATCTGCCTGGAAGATCCATTGGAGGAGCTTCAGCGGCGGGTCCTCGCAATCCTGCTGCATTACAGGATCGACCCCGCCGAACTCGGCGGTCGGCTCTTCCTCGATTCGGGACGCACCGTCAAAGTCGTGATGGCGAGCACCACCCGAAACGGGACCGAGATTGCGAAACCCGTCGTCGAGGCGCTCAAGGCGGAGATCAAGGCGAAGCGCATCGACGTCGTGGTCATAGATCCGCTCGTGAAGGCGCACCGCGTTCCCGAGAACGACAACGGCGCCGTAGACCTCGTGTGTTCGCTCTTCGCGGAGATCGCGGACAAGACCAATTGCTGCTTCGACTTGGTTCATCACGTCAGGAAGAGCAACGGCGGAGAGATCACGGTCGAGGACGGCCGCGGTGCAGTGGCCCTGCTGGGGGCGGTCGGCTCCGCGCGCGTGCTCAACCCCATGTCAAAGGATGAAGCTGAGAGCGCAGGAGGCATCACCGCCCGCTCATTCTTCCGCGACACCAATGGCAAGCTCAACCTCGCCCCGCCCGTCGAAAAATCGGACTGGTATCAGCTCCGGTCGGTTTCTCTCGGCAACGGCAGCGGCGGAGCTTTCGATGATGGGGACTTCGTCGGCGTGGCAGAGCCATGGGAATGGCCGGACTTCACCGAGACAGTCACGCTTGCCCATCTCCGGGCCGTACAGGCCACCGTCGGCAGAGGCGGCACGTGGCGAGAGAACATCCAGGCGAAGGACTGGATCGGGCTCGTTGTGGCGCAGGCAATGAACCTGGATCCGAAGCGGAAGACCGACAAACAGACCATCAAGGCGGCCCTCGCCATGTGGCTTGGCAGCGGCGCCCTCGTTCGCACCCAGCGTGCTGACAAGAACTACGAGATGAAGACCTTCATCGAAGTTGGAGAGCCTGCGACCTGAAAAGTATCCCGTACCCTGACAAGGTACTGGATATGAGGTGCTGGGGTACGGCATCCAGCAGTCCCGTACCACCACCCTATAAGGGGTGTGGGGTACGGTACGGGATAAGCGTGGGTCCCGCACCAGGCACCAGACAGACAGGACACCAGACGGCACAATTTCCCAAATTGGCAACATTGCCGTTCTGGGAAAATCCGAACGACACCAGACAGGCCCCACGCCAGACGCACGCGCCTCCCTCTGATTTTTCTTGCAGCGCGCTTCTCATCACCGTTGACTTAAACGTAAGTGCCATTACAATCAGGACAACCTCGGTCGTTCTGTTTGTAAGGTGCTCTCATGGCGAGCGGAAAATGGGTGTCCTACTTCCGCGTTTCGACGGATCGGCAGGGCAAGAGCGGACTGGGGATCGAAGCCCAGCAAGCCGCGGTCGAGACATTCCTCAACGGTGGCCGGTGGAAGGTGCTCGCCTCGTTCACTGAGGTCGAGAGCGGCAAGAACGATGATCGCCCGGAGCTGGCGAAAGCTATCGCGTTGTGCCGGGTGCACGGTGCCAAGCTGCTTATCGCCAAGTTGGACCGCCTCTCCCGCGACGCGCATTTCCTTCTCGGTCTGGAGAAAGCCGGCATCGAGTTCGTAGCGGCCGATATGCCGAACGCCAACAGGCTCACGGTGGGGATCATGGCCATGGTGGCAGAGGAAGAGCGGCGCATGATCAGCGCTCGCACCAAGGCGGCCCTGGCGGCGGCCAAGGCCCGCGGCGTGAAGCTCGGCGGCTTTCGGGGTGGCACGCTCAAGCCCGACGCCGTTGAGGCCGGGCGAAAGGCTATCCAGGCCCGCGTGCAAGCGCGTGGAGCCGATCTAGCGCCAATCCTCGCCCAACTCCGTGCGGAAGGTATCACGAGTGCCACCGGCCTTGCGAAGGCCCTTACCGAACGCGCCATTCCGACTGCGAGCGGCAGCACGACGTGGCAGACGGTGCAGGTACAGCGCTTGCTGAAGCAAGTCGGTGTGTAAAGTTGGGCTGCAGTTCGCATCGCTGACCTTGCACTGACGGCCCTCTGCTGCCATTATCCGAGGTAGCGGTTCGTCCGCTGCACGCCCGCTTGGGCTGTTTGAGGCCGCTAGGCTCCCGTCTTCATCGGTTGAGCCCGCGTTTTGTCCAACGTCGAACCTTTCCCGAAACGTCCTGCGCGAGGCCGCTCTGCGGTCACCAACGGCAAGCGCATGCTCGTGGAGGGCGACAACACTGGCAAGTGGGCTCGGCGCCTCAAAGACATCGTTGAGGGCTACATCGATCACCTTGGCGGCCGGGCGGAAGCTGGCACGGCGCGGCTGGCCATCGTGCGCCGGGTTGCTGCGATCGAATTGGCGCTGGAAGCCATGGAGGGCGGCGCCTCGATCAGCCCGGACGAGTTCGACGTCGACAAGTATCAGCGCAGCGCCAACACGCATCGCCGTCTGATCGAGACGTTGGGCCTCAACCCGAGGCCGCGCACCGTCGGGCACGATCCGATCGGCGACTACTTCTCACAGCCTCCAGCGAGGACCGCGTGAAGAAGATCGTCAGCATGCGGGAGGCTCTGGGCTCCGAATACTACTTCGCTAACTTCCTGAAGGGTGAGACATGGGCCGCCTGGCGCGTCGTGCTGCTGGCCATTGTCGGCGAGGAACTGACGGCGGACGAGCGGGGGCTCTACACCGAGTTGACGGGTCGCGCGCACGAGCCCTCTGAGCCGGTGCGCCAGTTCTATGGCGTCATTGGCCGTCGCGGCGGCAAATCCCAGGGCATGGGCACGCTGGCGGCCTATCTGTCCGGCTGCTGCGACTTCCGCGACGTGCTGGCGCCGCGGCAGCGAGCCCCGGCTTCCGATCGTCGCTGCGTCCAAGGATCAGGCTGACGAGGTGTTCGGTTACGTGCTCGGCGCATTCGAGACGGCGCCGAAGCTGCGCGGGTTGGTCAAGAACGCCAACGAGCGCACCCTTGAATTGAAGTCGCAGGTGGATGTGCAGGTGCGAGCGCTGAGCTTCCGCAATCTGCGCGGCGCAACCAACATCGCAGTGATTGCTGACGAGTTGGCCTATTGGCGGTCGGACGAGAGCGCGACACCCGACAAGGCGGTGATCGACGCCTTGAAGCCGAGCTTGGCCACGACGCATGGGCCGCTGATCGGATTTCGTCGCCCTATGCGCGCAAAGGGGTGCTTTACAGGGCGTTCCCCGGGATCTACGGGCCGCAGGGGCGCCCGCGGGTGCTCGTGGCCAAGGGCGACACCAAAACCTTCAACCCATCGATCAGTGACGAGTTCTCTCGAGGAGCAATATGCGGACGATCCCGTAGCGGCGGCTTCCGAATATGGCTGCGCGTGGCGCGACGACATTGCGGCATTCATTGCGGCGGAGGTCGTGGAAGCGGCCGTGGTGACGGGGCGGTTCGAACTGCCGTACAATTCTGCCCTGTCCTACGTGGCCTTCACCGATACCGCTGGCGGCTCCGGCGCGGACAGCTTCAGTCTGGCCATTGCGCATCGCGAAAAGGTCGCGGGCTCCGACGTTTTCAAGGGCGTGCTCGATTGTGTGCGGGAGATCCGGCCGCCGTTCAATCCTGACGCGGCGACGCAGGAAATGGCCGCGATGCTCAAGTCCTACGGCCTCAAGAAGGTTGTGGGCGATGCGTACGGAGGCAGCTGGCCGGCGGAGCGGTTCAAGGCTCACGGCATCACCTATGACATCTCCACCAAGGTGAAGCTGCAAAGCAAGGTGTCGAACGAGACGCCGAGCGGACCGCTATACCGGAGCGAAATCTACAAAACGCTGTTGCCCTTGTTGAACGCGGGGCGAGTCGAGCTTTTGGACCACAAGAAGATGGTCAATCAGCTTCCAGTCTGGAGAGGCGCGTCGGGAAGTCCGGGAACGACAGCGTCAACCATCCTGACGGCGGGCACCGATTTATCAACGCTGCTGCAGGTGCGCTCTGCTGGCCACGGCACCCCCTCGGTCAGCCCCTCGTGATCAGCGAGGAAGTGCTCGCGTGGTCGCGCATGCCCGGCCCGCGCGCCTACGGCGGCTACGGCCCGTCCGCGCCGATGATCGGCAATTTGGGCGTAATTCGAGGAAAATACGGATGAGCAAGCCCTACGTATTCACGGCACCAGGCACTTCGCTTGCTGTGTCGATCTCTCGAAGGCCAGGTCTTGTGGCGAGCGTGTCGGCGGTGACGAGCGGCCCCGGGCCGTTCGCGTACACCTTCCAGGGCACTTTCGACGACCTCGGGGCTGTCGACCCCAGCGTGGCCGACTGGAACAGCTTTGTCCCGGCCACGAACGGCGGCGTCGGCTCCGCCTTCATGCAGATCCCCGATCCCAATTTCATCGGGCTCCGCTGCGTCGTGTCGGCCTGCCCGGCGGGCTCCACCCTCACCTTCGAAGTCTCCGGCTGAAAGGCGCGAAACCATGTCACCCTCAACCTACTCCAAACTGCGCGCCCTACTCGTGGGCAAGGTCTCCGATGGCGAGATGGCAGAGTTCGACGCGACCCAGATCGTGAAGCCGCGGCACGCGCACGAGGTGGAATGGGCCAACGTCCCCCTCCACGAACGGCATGCCTTCCTGCAGGCCCGGAAGCAGCAAGCCGCTGTCCAGGACAGCCGGAAACACGTGGCGGCGGGAACGCGGACGATCGATCCGGAGACGCGCGAAGTCACCACGCGCGAAAACCGCGGCAGTGCTCCCATGTCGACCGGCAATGTGCGGTTTGGCGGCACGGGCGAGATTCTTTGACCCTGAAAGGAAACACACGATGAGCCCGAGTGAAACCGAGATCGCGATCAAATTCCTCATGGCGAAGTTGCCCGAGCACGACTTGGCCGCGCTGGATGCTCAGTTGGCCGGCGGCGCGCAGGATAGCAGCCTCGCGATGGATGCCGCCTCGGTCGAGCGGCGCAAGTGGCTCGAACACGATCCGCGAACCCGGATTGCGATCCGCAAGTCCAAGTTTGACCGGCTGGCGCAGGATTCGGCTGGGCAAAAAGGCTTCGCGGAGCGGTTTCCCGACGTTGCCCGCGTTCGGTCGCTGTGATGATGGCCGCGGCCCGCAAGCTTGCCGTGATGCCGGCCCGCAAGCCGGAACGCGATCCCGCGCGGACAGCGCTGGCCCTGGCGCTCAACGAAGTCGTGGGGCTCGAGCGCGCCTTGCAGAAGGCGCAACAGGTGGTGACTCGGGCCAAGGACCTGCGCGACCAGACCTTGGAACGGCACAGGGCGGCGTCCGAGGCGGCGCTTTCTGCGCGTGAAGGTCATGCGGCGGCCATGCTGCGTTCGGCTGAGACTGGCGAGGCCGTGGCGGTCAGCGCGACGAGCCGCGAGCTGAGGATTGCCGCCGCCGATGCATCCGACGACCTCGAGGCCGCGAAGTCGGCGCTAGCGAGCGCTGAGGCGGCTTGCAAGGACGCTGAGGCCGATGCCAAGCGCTCCAAGGAGAAGGCCGTCCGCGCTGCTGAGCAAGTTCTGTTCGCTGCCTTTGAGCCGCTGTGGGACAAGGCGATGGCCGCCATGGACGACCTCGCGCGCCTGTGCGGGCCTCTGCAATATTTGGCATCGTTCAGCGACCCTTGGCACGAGGGAGCGATGCCGGCCGAGCAAAGGATGCGCGGACAGCACATCCTCGAAGAATGTGGACGTGCTGTTGAACCGTTACGACCGGCCGACAGGCGATCTGGCCCAAGTAGCGATGGAGCCTTGGGCCGAGGCAGGAAGGGCTCTTCTTTCCGATCCAGATGCCGAGCTGCCCGCGTGATTTTTCATCTTCCCCCGATCCACCGGGTGCTCCGCCCGGCGGCCCGGTGCACGGGCCTCGTCCGTGTGCTCTCCCCGTCTCGGCGCGCCCTGGAAGGCGTCGGGCGGGGCAGTTTCGTGAGGTGCCGCGGTGATTGACGGTCCGGCCATCAGTTCGAAGCGCGCGGAGCGGTGGTTCCGAAGCGCCAAGTCCTGCCCGGACCTCAACCGCCCGGTCTATGACCGCATGGCGCAGGTGCTCTTCGACGGTCTGAATGCGTTCGAGGGCGACCACCGCCACGTTGAGGCCACGGCGGTGCTGTTGCGCACCCTGGCGATCGTCACGGTGGCCGCGCTGAACGGCTCGACGCCGGACGAAGTCGAAAGCCGCTGCAACCTGCTGTGTGCCGGTATCCGGGCTGAAATCGACAGTCTGTCGCGCATCGCCAAGTCGACGGTGACGGCCGATGCCTGACCAGCGCGAGCTTTTCCACGATCCGGAAGAGGGCTTCCGCTCGGCGTGGGCCGGCGTTCGAAGCCACATGTACACGGCGCTGCCCTGCATCGTCGCAGAGGACTCGGACGGCCATACGGTCAAGCTGCAGGTGGCGATCAAGCGCACGGTGAAGGACCGCACCTACGACGACACCAGCTACGAGGACTTCTCCATGCTGGTCGACGTGCCGGTGCAGCACCCGGGCGGCGGCGGCATCACAACGACCTTCCCGATCAAAAAAGGCGACGAGATCCTTGCCATCTTTTCGAGCCGCGCGATCGACGCCTGGCATCAGTCTGGCGGTGTTCAGCAGCAAATCTTCAACCGCATGCACAGCCTGTCCGACGGCATGGCGCTGCCCGGCTGGCGTTCGACCCCACGCAAGATCCCGAACATCTCCACCGAGGCCGCGCAGCTCCGCACCGACGATCTCAATCACGTGGTCACGCTGCACCCGCAGGACGGCCTGACCCTGAAGAGCACGGTGCGGGTGGTGCACGACGCGCCCGAGCACATTCTCAAGGGCGCCTTCACCATCCAGCCCACGGATGACGGCCACGGCGGCACCTTGGAGGTGAAGAAGGTCAACGGCGTCGGGGGCATCATCACAGCAGGACGAGTCGGTGACGGCGCCGCACGGGAGCGTCGGGCCGTGAGCCGCAACTGGCTTCGCGAGTGTCACCTGATCGTCGGCGACAACTCCGGCAAGGGGCTCGACCTCGGCAACCTGCGGGTCCGGTTTGAAACCATCAGCCACACAAATCAGGAGCTTGCGAGCGCGCAGATCGTGGTGACGAACCCGTCGCGCAACACCGCCGCCAAGGTGCAGAGCGAGTTCACCAAGGTGGTGCTCAAGTGCGGCTATCAGGGCGGCAATGTCGGTCCGATCTTCTCCGGCACCATCGTGGAAACGCAATGGGGCGAGAAGGAAAATAACTACACCGACGAGCTGCTGCGCATCTGGGCTCGCGACGGCGACGCCGGCTACAACCAAGCGCAGACGCTACAACTCTGGCCGCGGGCTCGACCCCTCAGGACATCGTCGACACCTCGCTCAAGGCCATGCAGCCCTTCGGCATCTAGATGGGCAAAGTCGATTGGCATCGATCTCAGCCAGCCAAAATTCCCGCGCGGCTACGTCCTGACCGGCATGGTGCGCGACTTTCTGCGCGAGGTGGCGACCTCGAAGGGCGCCACCTGGAACCTGAATGGCGGCAAGCTCAACATGATCGCGAAAGGCGCGGACGTCGGCGGCGGCACGGTGGTGCTCAACGCCAACACGGGCATGATCGGCCAGCCGATCGAGCGGCCGCAGGGCATCATCGTCAATTGCTTGATCAACCCGGCGATCGCGGTCGACAGTCGCGTGCAGATCGACCAGCGCAGCATCGTGCAGCCCAAGATCCAGAACGAGGAACGTCGACACAGCGGGACGTGAGGCGGACCTCAACACCGAACTGGCGAGCCTCGGCGCGACGGACGGCGTCTATCGCGTGCTGCAGGTGAGGACCGAGGGCGACACCCGCGGCAACACTTGGCTGATGGAGCTGACCTGCATCGGCGCCTACACGGGCCAGGTGAACGTCACGCAGCAAGGCATGGGGCTCGAATAGGCGATGGCGAACGAGCTGAAGAACTTCTTCGTCTCAATCGGCATCAAGCTGGATGAGGCCGGGCTGCGCAAGGCCGAGCAGAAGGTTGGAAAGACACAGGAGGCGATCACCGCCAAGGCCGACGCGGAGGGTCAGCAGCGGCTCGATCGCGGAGAAATTCCGGCAGGCGCTATTCGCGAGCGGCAACGATCTGACCAAGGTCAGGATCGTCGAGACCGAGAAGCGCACCAGTGAAAAGCTGCTCGAGCGTCGCAAAGACTCGCGTTCGAGAAACACACCCGTCTTGATATCGACTCGCAGAAGAAGGCGCGTGATCGGCGCGAGGCTGCAGTCAAGGACATCGCCAAGAACGCCGTGCAGATTCGAGGCCGTTATGGCGAAGGTCGCCGGCAGTCGCGGCCGGGTCTTGGATCGGCCTTCGCCGGCACGTCCTTCGTGCGAGACGTGATCGGCACGGCTGCAGAGTTTCTCCTGCACTGCCGATGCAGTCGCAGCGGACGGGTGCGTCGCCGCGCAACATCTCGGCTCTGATGTACGGCGCTTGCACAGATGGGCGTCAGCCGCGGGCAGGCGAACTCCTCGTTCGAAAACTTCCGCACGTATCTCGCAGCCCATCCCGGCTTCAAATCGCTGCTTGAAGGCGAGCAGGGATCAACGTCAACGGCGACCCGGCGCAGATTTTCGCGCAGATGGGCAGATACTTCTCCTCGATGCCCTCCAGCGTAGCCCTGAAATCATGCCGGTACGCTGGGCATCGGCCAGAATGCCATGCTGGCGTCAGCAAAAGGCGCGCTATCCGGGCAAGATCAGCAGGGGCTCGGCAAGTTCGACAGCACCAACGATCCGCCAAGGGCGGGCGCGAGTTCACCGCAGGCTTAGGATAGGCTCGCCACCGACCTCGGCGTGGTGAAGGACAAACTCGAAGCGCAGTTCTTCGGTCCCATCACCGACATGATAAACCGCCTGTACAAGCTGATGGAGGACAACCCCGACGCCGCGGGGAAGATGGCCGAGGGCTATCGCTGCGCTGCGCTGATAACTACGCGAGCGATCCCGGATTGCGCGTGCTGGCCGGCGTGGTCGGTGCCATGTCCAGCCCGTTCCTGGTGACCCGAAGAAGGCGATCAACGAGGGGCGAGCCGCAGGTCATGCCAGGATGACTCTCTGCGCTTTCCGGAGGGCGCGTGCGGCCGGGCAAGGTGTTAGATCGCGAGGTGGTGGCGGTGGCCGGCTTGGTGATGCCGCTCGCGACAATCGTCGTTCTGGTGGCAGCGGCACTTCCCGAAATGGCTTGGCGGTAGGGAAGGCCCCGTCGACACAGGCGGTAGCAGTGCGGGAAATCTGACGAAGCTGATCAACGATGAAGCGGCGCGGGCCGGGATTGATCCGCGCATCATGCAGGGCATTCGAGCCGGCGAGAGCGGCCATGGCAGGCACCTACGACCATAATCCTGGCACGCCAGGCGACCCGGAAGTTCCTGGGGTCCGTTTCAGCTCAATCGGCGGCGCGGCCTTGGAGTCCAGTTCGAAAAGGAGAACCCCGGCCTCGACTCAGTGACCCGCGGACCATCCCGGCTCAGGTCCGCTGGGTCGCGAACTACCTCGCCAAGGGAGGCAGCCTCGGCAACTGGATGGGGTACCACGGCCCGCGTGATGCCGATCCGCGTGGGGCGACTTCGGCTATGTTCCGGCGCCGGCGCCCGTCGCCAGAACCGGGATCAAGGCGCTCCCCGAGCTGGGAAAATCACCCTTCGGCGCTCTCGACCGGAACGCCTTCCTCGGCCAACTTCGCTATCCCCTCGGGACCAGCCCCAGCATGTACCACGCGTACGACAACAGCTCGACCCGCGGCGACACCGGTATTCAATCAGACGAACCACATCAGCGGCGTGTCGGATCCCCGCGCCGTCGAGAGCACCCTCAAGATCCAGGCCCGGCGCGGCGGCCAGGACTACATCCGCAACCTGCAGGGCTCGACGCAGTAGTGGCCGCTGACAACCTTTCAGTCCAAATCCGCAAGGCTGGGGCCGCCCTGAACAAGCGTCAGGTGCTGATTGGCATCCCCAGCGACGCGACGGAGAAGGTGCCCGCCGGCAAGAGCGCGCCGCCCCTCTGGGTGATCGGCTACATGAACGAGAACGGCGACGACGAGCTCCACATCCCGCCGAGGCCCTTCCTGGTGCCCGGGGTGAAGAGCGAGACGAAGGAGATCACCCGGCTGCTGCGCATGGCTGCCCAAGCCGCTCTGTCGGGCGATATGGGGCGCATGGACGGCCTGCTCGACACTGTCGGAGAGGCTGGCAGCGGGTGGTTCAGCTTCTCCGGAGCGGTGCGCTGCCGCCGTTGTCGCCGAAGACGCTTTACGCCCGCCAACACCGTAAGGAGCCGTCAAGGTCGGGGCTGCCGTTGATCGATCGCGGGGACCTGATCATGCACATCGTGAGTGTGGTGAAGCGGTGAGAGACGCTTTGCGTCTACTTTCTGATCGCGGCGTCCAGCGCTGCCCGTGTCATTTCCTCAACCGTGCCAAGGTCGTGGCCGCAGTTTTTGCAGATTACATGCTCACTGGTATCGACGCCAACTTCGCCGCCGCACTTTGGACAGCTCGGAGGCTTCATCTTATTTTGGAGATCCCGAAGATCGACGTCCCCGGGTTTACTCGTGATCGTTGTAGTTATCGGCATCTAATATCTCCGCCCACTTCTCTCTCTAGCCAGCCGCTGAGCCTTGAGATCTTGGATTTCTCTAATCAATCTCATCTGCTTCTCGAATGAAATCGGCCAGATTTGGATCGTGGTTTGCAGCCGAATATGATCGGTGTTGCTTTAGAAGATCTTGCTCGCGTTTCCAACACTGCTTCACAGTTAATTCGCCCGACGCCAGATCAGGATAATAGTCCCTTCTGGCGTCTATGAACGCATCCTTGCCGGGATCGGGAAGGAATACAAGGAAGAGACTGCATTCGAAGCAAAGAAGTTCGATGATTAGATCATATGCTAAGATAAGACGGTGTAGGTCTTCCGGCCTGTAGAAATTTCCAAATTCCATCCCGTGAAGAACGTAATGGCGATTTAGCACAGAGAGGCTAAAATCTGAGTGATCTGTGTCCTTGTAGAGCCAATCTGATAAGAAGCGGATCAGAGTGTCACGATACATGCTGAAACCGTTGTCCATGTCAGATCCGGGAGCAAATTGTTGGGATCCTGGAGACCGCAACGAATTCAGCATTTGCGAGATGCTCGGCTTTCTCTGGCCCGCACCAAATTTGTAACCAGCCATCGAAAGCAAAACGCCTTCGAAGACCGTCAAGAGCGTGCAAACCGACTGTGCGTATTCCCTCTTGTAGTAGGAGAAGATCGCCACCTCGTAGAGGTGATTGAAATCCGACAGGTGAGGTAGTTGATTGCCGTACCAGACAGCTCTTGCTCGATAGGTGGTTGAGAAGGCAGGCTCGCAAAGTGCCTTATAGATCCTCGCTTCGATTAACTTGCGCGCCGCGTTGTCCGCGGGAGGATTCAATCTGATCCAGTCTGCCGCCTCTTCGATGTCGGACAGTTCGGCTCCGACCAGGAAGGGTGCCACAAACCACCCATAGTCCATGAAAAGCTCGGTCAGCGGTCTGAATTTGGCAATCCACGCGGGATTCATGCTCGGACTGGTCCGGCCAGCACCCCCTGCAGCAGCCGCCGCACCGCCTCCGGCCTCGCTGGATGGTCCGGCTGGGCGGCGCGCCATTCGTCGAGCAGGCCGAGCAGCGGCTGGGCTATGCGAGCGCAGACCTTGTCGCTCTCAACTGGCGGTCGCCCGCGCCTAGCTTTTTTGGATACATCAATTGACATGGGGAATTTATATCCCCATAAAATGCGGGCCGCAACGGTGTTGGACGCACCGGTACGGCCCTAACCACAACGAAAAGGGTGAAATCCGCCATGGCTACTCCCAGAATAACACGCCCCTCGGGCGTGAACGACACCGGCTTGCCCGGCGCCGGAGTTTCGCTCAATTCTGAGCAGAACCTCCCCATCGACATCGAGGCCGTGATCCACCACCTCGCCATGCGCCCGCGCGAGGCCCGCGAATTCGTCGCCGGACTGGCGCACGCCATGATCGAGCAGATCGACCTCATCACCCCGGACCCGGACCTCGAGCCGACCCTTGCCGGCTACCCGCACGGTGCGCGCGAGTGACGAGTGCGAGCCCGACGTCGACGGCGAGCCTCTACTCGGATCACCGGAGGTCGAGTTCAACTATCGCGGCGTTCCCGAGCGCCGTGGCCACATCAACCAGGACCATTGGTCCGACGGCCACACGGATGCGCAGTTCGATGACGGCGATCGTGAGCATGTCGACGAAGATGGCGGCGACATCCAGAGCGAGCCGCACGACGACAGCGTCCAGGACCTCGAACCCGACGAGGCTGACCGGGAGCCGACACTCGGCGCACCCGAGAACCACCACAACCAGAGCCGGTGGGTGCAAGGCGAAGATGGCGAGCTGTCGCTCGGTGCCCCGGAGAATGCGGACCAGACCTGCTGGGCGCAAGGCCGCAAGGGAAGTGTCGAGCGCGATCTCGATGAGGTGCCGGATTACACCAACTTTCGGCCGAAGCGCAGAGCTGCGCGGGAGGCCGCCCGCGATCAGGCCCGCGCGCTCGTCGACAAGAGGCGCAAGCGCGTGCTGCCCAAGAGCGACGTCGTGATCCTGCAGCCCGGCGTCGCGTTGGTCAGGAGGCCGTGGTGAGCGCCGCGGCGGGGACCGGCCAAAAGTCGGCCGAGAAGCGAACCGACCAGGAGACCTGGAGGGGCTGCTCATGGACCTGGAAGGCGACATCCTGATCCTTGAAATCGTGGGCAGGCCGATCTTCGACGAGATCGGCAAGGATTGGGAGATGGCACGGGGCAAGCCACTTGATGGCCATCAGTGCCACGTCCTGACCAACGATCAGGCGACCGCACTGAATCGCGCTTTCCTGAAAGTGCTGTTCGGCATGCGGGAACTGAAGTCGGAGTTCTACTCGAAGTTCGAGGATCAAGCGTGAGCCCCGATCAGACCGCTCGCAGGCTGGCCGACATCGCCGAGGAGATCGAAGGGGCGATTCGGCTGATCGAGGTTGCCAACATGGCGACGGAGGACCTGCCGAAGGTCAAGGCCGATCCTCTGTCGGAATTGCTCCGCGAGATCGCGACGCGCCTGCAGACGGTGTCGGAGAGCCTGATGGAGCACCGCAAGGCGGCGTGACGCGCCCGAGCCCCACTCGCACCGGAGCCGGAGAGCCGCCCACTGAGGCGGCTTTCTGCTTATCACGTAGCGCTTGCGGCCGGCTGCTGGACCTCATCGGGCGGGTTAGGAACCGCTTTCGGAAGGGAGAACCGGACGCCTAGGGAAGCATCAAAACGCCACATCACCCGGGCCAGAGCGTCAAGATTGAGATCGATTGCCCGAAGGTGGAACGAGGGCGGCAGTATCTGTTCAGAAGGCAACGTCAGCTTGGCGCCATAAGGGGACACGTCCGACACAATGCAGCGAATTGTGCTCTCGCCAGCCAGTAAAATTTCGCCGTTTAGCGAGGTTTGTTGCCTCAACATGCTACGCTTTTCGACCATGGCCGTTCTCCAGGATTCCTGAGTAGACTTCCGGAGTTGCAGAGCCGTTAAGACGCTATCCCGAGTTGTATCGTGGTTAAATGCCGCTTGACGAGGCTTGTAACCGGAAGTGGAATTTCGGCTACTCTAGGATTGGGCGGCCTGCTGTATTGTTCAATTTGTGATTTCGTGGTTTCGGATCCTCTTCACGACGGCATCTCTGAGGTCGTTCGCAGGGGCCTCCCGCAGCACACGCGCCACCAAACGCTCGATCTCTTCCGCTGTCTTGGGATGCGTTTTGAAGTAGCCATGGAGCAAGCCGTTGAGACGTCTCAGCGTGCCCTCGGGGTCATCGTCGACCGCGATCTGATCAATGATCAGTCCTGCAATGGGCATCCTTAGCTCGCAGCTGCACTGCAAATCCAAGAATTACAACTGCGGATTGCGTGAGCCGTTCCCTTCAAAAACAGCGGTTTTCGAAGGCCGCGGTCCCGCGGGTGCATAAACGGCAGGAAGCCGTCGGGGACACGGAACGCGGACGCGGCATTGAAAAAACGCACACTCGGGTAATCCGAGAGACTGTCGCATTTGAGTGATCGGAACGTAAAGCGGCAGAGGGACGCGGTCAGCTGTGGTGGCTATCCCGTGGCTATTTTAAACCGGAAACGTCGGTAATCCGAAAGCAACGGATACGGCAAAAAGCTAATGAAAACAAACCCGAAAATGGTCGGAGTGGCGGGATTCAAACCCACGACCCCTAGTCCCCCAGACTAGTGCGCTAACCGGGCTGCGCTACACTCCGACGCCGTTCGGCCCTGGCGCTATAGGGAATATCGCCAGCGCCTGCAAGCGTGCCGGGCGGGAAAGCCCACAATAGCGCTCCGGCTCGGCGCTTGGCAGATAAGGTTCCGGCGCTCAACTCTGCGCCAGAACCATCGCCCTCAGGCCGCCATCGCGGCGCGCAGGTTCTCGTCGATCTTGTCGAGGAAGCCCGTCGTCGAGAGCCATGTCTGGTCGGGGCCGACCAGCAGCGCCAGGTCCTTGGTCATGAAGCCCGCCTCGACCGTGTCGACGCAGACCTTCTCCAGCGTCGTCGCGAACTTCGCCAGCGCCGCGTTGCCGTCGAGCTTGGCGCGGTGCGGCGAGGCCGCGCGTCCAGGCGAAGATCGAGGCGATCGAGTTGGTCGAGGTCTCCTTGCCCTTCTGATGTTCGCGGTAGTGGCGCGTCACGGTGCCGTGCGCGGCCTCGGCCTCGACGGTCTTGCCGTCCGGGCGTCATCAGCACCGAGGTCATCAGGCCGAGCGAGCCGAAGCCCTGCGCCACCGTGTCGGACTGCACGTCGCCGTCGTAGTTCTTGCAGGCCCAGACATAGCCGCCCGACCATTTCAGCGCCGAGGCCACCATGTCGTCGATCAGCCGATGCTCGTAGGTGATGCCGAGCGCCTGGAACCGGCCCTTGAACTCGGCGTCGTAGACCTCCTGGAAGATGTCCTTGAAGCGGCCGTCGTATTTCTTGAGGATGGTGTTCTTGGTCGACAGATAGACCGGGTACTTCCGCATCAGGCCGTAGTTCAGCGAGGCGCGGGCGAAGTCGCGGATCGAACTCGTCGAGGTTGTACATCGCCAGCGCGACGCCGGCGCCGGGGAAGTTGAACACCTCCTTCTCGATGACCGTGCCGTCGTCGCCCTCGAACTTGATCGTCAGCCGGCCCTTGCCGGGCACCACGAAATCGGTCGCGCGGTACTGGTCGCCATAGGCGTGGCGGCCGATGACGATCGGCTGCGTCCAGCCCGGCACCAGACGCGGCACGTTCCGGGCGATGATCGGCTCGCGGAAGATGACGCCGCCGAGGATGTTGCGGATGGTGCCGTTGGGCGACTTCCACATCTCCTTGAGGTTGAACTCCTTCACCCGCGCCTCGTCCGGGCGTGATGGTGGCGCATTTCACGCCGACGCCGTGCTGCTTGATGGCCTCGGCGGCATCGACCGTCACCTGGTCGGCGGTGGCGTCGCGGTTCTCGACCGAAGGTCGTAATAGAGCAGGTCGACGTCGAGGTAGGGATGGATGAGCTTGTCGCGGATCGTGTGCCAGATGATCCGGGTCATCTCGTCGCCGTCGAGCTCGACGACTGGATTGGCGACCTTGATCTTGTCCATTCCGGCTAGCCTTGCGTCCGATGCCGCATTGCACACGGCATTCGAGCGAGGCGCCTAGCTGGCGCGGGCGCCCAGCAGGCTGAGCCAAGCTCGAGCGGACACCGTCGCTGCGCGCGGCTGCGCGAGCCCGTGTCGATTCACGACCGTAGTGAGACGGCCGTGGTCAGGAGCCGGGACGGGCATGAGCGAGACCCAGCCGGCACCGGGCCGGCCATCGTCCTGGTGCGCCCGCAACTCGCGGTCAATATCGGGACGGCGGCCCGCGCCATGGCCAATTTCGGCCTGTCGGATCTTCGCCTCGTCGCGCCGCGGCCGGCTGGCCTCTGCCCGACGACTATCGCGCGAAACGCCGATAGCGGCGGCGTCCGGCGCCGCCGGGTTGCTCGAACGCGCCAAGATCTTCGACACGTGTCCCGGAGGCGGTCGCCGATCTGCGCGACGGTCTACGCCACAACGGCGCGCGAGCGCGGGCCAGGGCAAGCCGGTGCTGGTGCCGAACGAGGCCATGCCGGCTGGCCGCCGCGCGTTCTGCAGCCGGCGAGCGGCGCGGGCATCCTGTTCGGCCCGGAGCGGACCGGGCTCGACAACGACGAGGTCGTGCTCGCCGACGCCATCGTCACGTTCCCGGTCGACGCCCGACTATGGCTCGCTCAACCTGGCCCAGGCCGTGCTGCTCGTCGGCTACGAGTGGTTCCGCGCCGCCCAGGCCGATCATGGCGTGCCGCCCGCACCGGCCGAGCGCTCCCCACCGGCGCGCAAGGCGCGACCTTCTGTCCTTCTTCGACTACCTCGAAGGCGGAGCTGACGCGTGCGGGCTATTTCCGCCCCGAGGACAAGGCGCCGATCATGCGCCGCAACCTGCGCAACATCTTCCAGCAGATCGCGCCTGACCGAGCAGGATGTGCGGACGCTGCGGGGCGCGGTGGTGCGGCTGGTCGAAGGCCGCCGCCTGCCTGGCCGTCGAAAGGGCCTGCGAGGCGCGAGCCTGATCCTGGCCACTGAAGCCTCAGCAGCCCTTGCAGATCTGCTTGGTGGCCTGGTCGCTTTTCTGCTGTTCCTGCTGCTCGACGGCGGTCGGCCCGCCGATTTTCGATCCTCCGGCCGTCCCACCGCCCGACGAGGGCTGCGCGTTCTGCCCGTTGGCGGCGCCAGACGCGGTGTTGCCGTTCTGAGGCGTGGTACCACCTGATGAGGATTGCGTTGCCGAGCCAGCTCCACCGGACGAATTGGCCGTTTGGGCCGACGCGGGGGCTACAGGGCGAGGAAGAGTGTCGCGAGTGCAGCAGAACTCGGATGGATTGCATCGGACGGGCTCCTTTCCCTACGAACGATCCTAATGCTGCGTGGAGTTTCGCCCTGTCGCGGGGAGCGAGGTCGGCCTAGGGGCTCTTGCCAGCGCCGAGCTTGGGCGAGACATCGGCCCATGCGCACCCGAGAGGCCGATATTCTGATCGTTCCCGGCCTCGGCGGGTCGGGGCCGGATCATTGGCAGAGCCGATGGCAAGCCAAGCTGTCGACGGCGCGGCGCGTCGAGCAGGCCGAGCTGGGACTATCCCGAGCAAAGAGGCTTGGGTCGCCCGAATCGCTGAGATCCATCGCCGAGTCGACACGTCCCGTCGTTCTGGTCGCCCATTCGCTGGGCGTGATCGCGTCGACCCATGCCCTAGCGAAATGCGACCCGTCCGCGTCAGTGGCGCATTCCTGGTCGCCCCGCCGGAGGAAGATCGGCTGCGCGAGATCAATGCGGAAATGGATCCGGACTTCATCCCCTACCCGATGCGCCGCTGCCGTGCCCGGCGATCCTGGTGGCCAGCTCGGACGACCCATATGCGACCTCGGAGGCGGCGGCACGCCTGGCCGAGGCCTGGGGCGCCCGCTAGATCGATGCGGGGGCACAGGGTCATATCAACAGTGCCTCCGGACATGGCCCATGGCCTGAGGGGCTCATGACCTTCGCGGGCTTCATCGCGAAGCTCGACCTGCGGCGTGACGGAGGACCTTGCCAATAGGTCGCGGCTGGCTTTCGCATAGGTAAATGCAGCCATTCTGCACGAACTGATATTCCGCCTCATGGTCCAGCCTCCGCCGAGGGTCGCGAGTCGCCGGCGCTTCTCATCAGGGAGCGTTTTGGCCGCGGTCAGCGGCAATTCGGTTTGGAAGTTCGACGTCGAGCTCGTTCCGGGGGGCGAAGCCTGCTACAAAACAGCCTATGTGGGGCATGCCAATCGCCAGCAAGCCTTTGAGGCATTCTTGCCATGCACCGTTTCGCGAGGATTTTCGGAACGGGGCTTCTGCTGACGCCGGAAGAGCTGCTCCTCGAAACCGCACGGGGTCTCGAGGCGGGCGAGGTTTTCTTGACAGAATGAAGGCTGCGCCGAGCGCTGGCTCACGCCAGGCCGAGCATCAGCTCCAGGTTCTGCACCGCGGCCGCCGAAGCACCCTTGCCGAGATTGTCGAGCTTGGCCACCAGCACCGCATGCTGGCGCGCGTCGCTGCCAAGCACGCGCAGCTCCATGCGGTTGCTGTCGTTGAGCGACTCCGGCTTCGAGCCGTGCGTCCCCGCTCCGCGCCATGACGACGTGCTCGCCCTCGGCGTAGTGCTGCGCGATCACGTCGTGCAGATCGCGCAGGCTCGGCGACCCGGCAGTTCGTCGAGGTGCAGCGGAATGCTGACCAGCATGCCCTGCCGGAAATTGCCGACCGAGGGCACGAAGATCGGCCGCCGCTCCAGGCCCGAATAGGCCATGATCTCGGGCACGTGCTTGTGCTCCAACCCAAGCGCGTAGAGCTCGAACGCGGGCGCCGTGCCGGCCTCGTAGGCCTCGATCATGCTCTTGCCGCCGCCGCTGTAGCCGCTCACGGCGTTGATCGTGACGGGAAAGTCGCGCGGCAGCACGCCCGCGTCGACCAGCGGGCGCAGCAGGGCGATGGCGCCCGTCGCGTAGCAGCCGGGATTGGACACGTTGCGCGCCTTGCGGATGGCATCCGCCTGGCCGGCGGCCAGCTCGGGAAAGCCATAGGCCCAGCCTGGCGCGACGCGGTGGGCGGTCGAGGCGTCGAGGAACTTCGGGCGCGTCGGCGCCCGAGTCCGTCGCGAGCCGCACCGTTTCGCGCGACGCTTCGTCGGGCAGGCAGAGCACCACGGCATCCACCTCGCCCATCAGTTCGCGCTTGGCTGCGGGGTCCTTGCGCCGCGCCGGGTCGATGCTGCGCACCGTAATTCCGGGATGCGCCGCCAGGCGGTCGCGGATGCCGAGGCCCGTCGTTCCCGCCTCGCCGTCGATGAACACCGTCGCCATGCCGCGCTGATCTCCTGCAGTCGCATCCACCCAACAAAAAAGGCGGCCGAAGCCGCCTTTTTCTTGTCCGAAGATGACGGCTGTTGCGTCAGCGCTTCGAGAACTGGAAGGAGCGGCGAGCCTTGGCGCGGCCGGGCTTCTTGCGCTCGACGACGCGCGGCGTCGCGGGTGAGGAAGCCCTCGCGCTTCAGCACGGGCCGCAGTTCCGGCTCGAAATTGGTCAGCGCCTTGGATACGCCATGGCGCACCGCACCGGCCTGGCCCGAAAGTCCGCCGCCGGCGACGTTGACCATGATGTCGTACTGGGTCGCCCGGCCGGCGATCTCGAGCGGCTGGTTGACGATCATGCGCAGCACCGGGCGCGCGAAATAGGTCTCGAACGGTGCGGTCGTTGACCACGATCTTGCCCGAACCGGGCTTGATCCAAACCCGGGCGATGGCGTTCTTGCGCTTGCCGGTCGCGTAGGCCCGACCTTCCTTGTCGAGCTTCTGGGTGTAGACCGGCGCCTCGGGGCGCTCGGCCGCCTGGGCGGCCTTGAGGTCTTCGAAGGAGGAAAGCGTCTCGGCCATATCAGGCGGCCCTCAGGTTCTTGCGGTTCATGGCGGCGACGTCGAGTGTCTGCGGCTGCTGCGCCGTGTGCGGGTGGTCGGATCCCTTGTAGACGCGGAGATTGCCGAGCTGCTTGCGGCCGAGCGGCCCGCGCGGCAGCATGCGCTCCACGGCCTTCTCGAGGACGCGCTCGGGAAAGCGGCCTTCGAGGATGAACTTGGCCGTGCGCTCCTTGATGCCGCCCGGGAAGCCGGTGTGATGATAGTAGACCTTCTGGTCCCGTCTTGCGGCCGGTGAGCACCACCTGGTCGGCGTTGATCACGACGACATGGTCGCCGTCATCCATATGAGGCGTGAAGCTCGGCTTGTGCTTGCCGCGCAGGCGCAGGGCGATGATCGTGGCAAGCCGGCCCACCACGAGGCCTTTCGCGTCGATCAGCACCCAATTCTTTTCGATCTCGGACGCTTTCGCCGAGTAGGTCTTGCCGAACATAAGAGAATGGATTCCATGAGGAGGAATGCAACGCGAGCGCGAAGCGCGCGTCGACTGCCGGCTCTATAGGGGCAGCTCCGTCCGGCCGTCAACTCGGGGCGGAGAGACGTGATCGAGTAAAAACTTCAAATACAAGCAGTAACTCAGTTAGACGGTATCATGATACCGAAAGATTTCTTCAGGGGTGCTGAGCCAATGATCTATGCCGACAGCTTCATCGAAGCGCATTCTGCAGGACACGAAGACGATCGCTGTGGTCGGCGCTTCGGCCAATCCGGCCCGGCCCTCCCACGGCGTGATGCGCTGGTTGATCGAACGCGGCTACCGGGTGTTTGCGGTCAACCCGGGCTTGAACGGAACCCTGCTCGGTGCACCGGTCATCCCGAGGCTGGAGGACTGCTCCGGAGCCGATCGACATGGTCGACGTGTTCCGCAACAGCGAGGCGGCGGGCGGAGTGGTCGACGAGGCGCTCGCGCTGTCGCCGAAACCGAAGGTGATCTGGATGCAGCTCGGCGTTGTGAACGCCGAGGCTGCGGGCCGCGCCGAGGCGGCGGGGGTCACTGTCGTGATGGACCGTTGCCCCGTCATCGAGGCCCGGCGGCTGGCGCGCGGCTGAACAGCACGCCGTGCCGCTGGAAACCGTTTTGTCGCTTTCTCGCTACACGCCTCGTCGCAGGAAGCCGAGAATGAGCGAGATGATGAGGAGGACGATGGCGATATAGAAGATCAGATGCGCCGCGCTGAAGGCGGTGGCTTCGGCGCCGCCGAAGCCGAGCACCCCAGCGATGATCGCGATGATCAAAAACACGATCGCCCAGTAGAACAGATTGCCGATACCCATGCCTCTCTCCACAGTTACGCTCCGCCCGCGGAGGCCCCCCGCAGCTTGAGCTCGAACAACTGGCGCGACGAAGTCGCCGCAGCGCCGGATATTCCGTCCAACGTGGGACCGAGACGGAGAGTTCCGCGGGACGGCGCATCCGATCCCCATGCTCCAGCCGGCGGCGGCTCTTGTCGTGCTGGCCGGCACATCGCGCCGAAACAATCCTCGGCTTACCAGCAGGCCTCCAAGGGACAGGAGGCTTCATCATGGCAGGACACCGGTTGGGAAACGGATTATGTCGTCCCGGGTTCGAAAGACGGTTCGGCTGACCCTGTTCTGGGGCGATAACAATTTCGGCACGGTGTACCAGGACTGCATCAGCTACCATGCGAAGCATGCTTGCAGCGCATGGCCTCAGGCTAGACCTGATTCCGAGCGGCGGCACGCCCACGGACCAGTTCAAGGTCGAAATTCCCGTGAAGGACGACGGCGCTTTTGCACGAAGAAGGCTACAACGAGCTGCGCAACAGATGCGCGGCGAAGTTCGACGACCAGGCCGTCGAGCCGCGCAAACAGCGGCTCCCGGTGATCTTTTGCCAGTTCAAGCACACCGCCCAGGGGCTGACGATTCCCACGACGCCGTGGCTTCCCTTCTGTCTCGTTGGTTCGGTGGCCGACAGCGTGACGATGCTTCACGAGTCAGGCCACGCTGCGGGACTGCCGCACCTGACGACGTCGGCGAAGGCCGGTCAGCCGCAAAACTTCATGTTCGACGGCGGAGGCGACCGCAGCCTGATGCACAAGGCCCAGCTGCAGAAATTCGTGCAGGCCTATTTCGTAAAGTAGGCCTCAGGCGGCAGCGCGCTGCCCGAGGGCTGCAGTCACGGCATCGAGGGCCTGCCTGCGCGGCTGCGCCGTTCGGGTCCGCCGGCCTGCGCCATGTCGGGCCGGCCGCCGCCGCCCTTTGCCGCCGAGCGCGGCCGAGCCGGCGCGGACGAGATCGATCGCGTTGAAGCGATCGGTCAAATCCTTGGTGACCGCGACCACCAGGCCGGCCTTGCTGTCGGGGCCAACCCCGACGATGGCGACGACGCCAGACCCGACCGTCTTCTTGGCCTCGTCGGCGAGACCCTTGAGGTCCTTCATGTCGATCCCGCTCACGACGCGGGCATAGACGCGAACCCCGTCGACGCTCTGCATGGCATCGGCCGCCGCCTTCCGCTGCGCCGCCGCCCATCGCGAGCTTCTTGCGCGCTTCGGCCAGTTCTCGCTCGAGCCGCCGTCGCTCCTCGATGAGGCTGGCGAGCCGGTCGGCGACGTTGTCGCTCGACGTTTTGAGCAGTCCCGCGACGGTGCGCAGCCGTTCGGCTTCAGCATTGAGATGCTGCCGCGCGCCGGCGGCCGTCTTGGCTTCGAGCCGGCGGACGCCGGCCGAGACGGCGCCTTCGTCGACGATCGAGATCACCCCGATGTCGCCGGTGCGCCGGGCATGGGTGCCGCCGCAGAGCTCGATCGAATAGGGCGCGACGGCGCCGTCTTCGCCGGTCTGCGTGCCCATGGAGACCACGCGCACCTCGTCGCCGTATTTCTCGCCGAACAGCGCCCGGGCGCCGCTTTCGCGGGCCTCCTCGAGCCCCATCAGCTTGGTCGTGACCGGCTCATTCTGCAGCACGATGCGATTGGCGATGTCCTCGACGCGCCGCGAGTTCGGCGTCCGCTCACCGGCTTCTGGTGCGAGAAGTCGAAGCGCAGCCGGTCCGGCCCGACGAGCGAACCTTTTTGCGCGACATGCGGGCCAAGCACCTGGCGCAGGGCCTCGTGCAGCAGATGCGTGGCCGAGTGGTTGGCGCGGATCGCGGTGCGGCGCGCATGGTCGACGTCGAGTTCGAGCGCCAAGTCCGATCGTGACCGTAGCCCTCGACGACCGTGACCGCATGGACGAACAGGTCGCCGAGCTTCTTGCTCGTGTCGTCGACCTCGCACCGTCACGCCGGCTGCGCGCATGAGTGCCGGTGTCGCCGATCTGGCCGCCGAACTCGCCGTAGAACGGCGTCTGGTTCAGACACCAGATAGCCGGACTGCGCCTGCTGCGAGGCTGTCCACCTCGGCGCCGTCGTGGACGAGCGCCTGCACCACGCCTTCGGCTGTCTCGGTGCTGTAGCCAAGGAACTCGGTCGCGCCGGTGCGTTCCTTGATGCCGTACCAGACCGTTTCGGTCGCGGCCTCGCCGGAGCCCGCCCAGGCCTTGCGAGCTTCGGCCCGCTGGCGCGCCATGGCGGCTTTGAAGCCGTCGTCGTCGACCCCGATATTGCGGCCGCGCAACGCTTCCTGCGTGAGGTCGAGCGGGAAGCCGAACGTGTCGTAAAGCCGGAAGGCGGAATCGCCCGGGAGCAGGGTGGCGCCTGCCGTGAGCTCTCCGCGTCTGCGAAATCTCGACCTCTCCTCCAGCATGGAGAGGCCGCGCGCGAGGGTGACGCGGAAGCGGCCTTCCTCGAGGCGCAGGATCTCGGCGATCCGATCCTCGGCCGCGACGAGTTCCGGGATAGGCCTGACCCATTTCGCGCACCAGCGCCGGCACCAGCCGCCACATTAGCGGGTCCTGCGCGCCGAGCAGCTGCGCATGGCGCATGGCACGGCGCATGATCCGGCGGAGCACGTAGCCGCGGCCCTCGTTCGACGGATCGACTCCATCGGCGACGAGGAACGAGGAGGCGCGCAGGTGGTCGGCAATGATGCGATGGCTCGCGGCCTGCGGCCCGTCCGGGTCGACGCCGGTGAGCTGCGCCACGGCGAGGATCAGGTTGCGCATCATGTCGATGTCGTAGTTCGACAGTTTGCCCTGCAAGATCGCGGCGATGCGCTCGAGCCCCATGCCGGTGTCGATCGACGGGCGCGGCAGGTTCAAGCGCTCGCCGGGCGCGACCTGCTCGAACTGCATGAACACGAGGTTCCAGAACTCGAGGAAGCGATCGCCGTCCTCCTCGGGGGTGCCGGGCGGGCCGCCCCAGAGCTTGTCGCCTTGGTCGTAGAAGATCTCGGAGCAGGGGCCGCAGGGGCCGGTGTCGCCCATCTGCCAGAAATTGTCGGAGGTCGGGATGCGGATGATCTTCGAGTCCGGGAAGCCGGCGATCTTCTTCCACAGCTCCGCCGCCTCGTCGTCCGTGTGATAGACGGTGACGAGCAGCCGGTCCTTGTTCAGGCCGAAATGCTTGGTGATCAGCGTCCAGGCGAGCTCGATCGCCAGCGGCTTGAAATAGTCGCCGAACGAGAAGTTGCCGAGCATCTCGAAGAAGGTGTGGTGCCGCGCCGTATAGCCGACGTTGTCGAGATCGTTGTGCTTGCCGCCGGCGCGCACGCATTTCTGCGATGTCGTGGCGCGGCTATAGGGCCGCTTCTCGACGCCGGTGAAGACGTTCTTGAACTGCACCATCCCGGCATTGGTGAACATCAGCGTCGGGTCGTTGCGCGGCACCAGCGAGCTCGACGGCACGATCTCGTGGCCGGCTGCCTTGAAGAAGTCGAGAAAGGTCGAGCGGATGTCGTTGACGCTGCTCATCGGGCACTCGGGAAAGCGGATCGGACAGGCACAAAGCCGCACCGGAACGGGTTCCGGGCGGCTTCACGCTCTTCGAGTTGTTTCTAACGAGGGGTCCCGGACCTGTCGAGCCGGCCGCCGCTCCCCGATCGTGCGGCCGCGCTAAGCGACGGCCTTCACCACGCGCCCCACCTTGTCCGCGATCTCACCGATCTGCTCTTCGCTGATGATGAGCGGCGGCGTCAGCGCGATCGTATCGCCGGTCGAGCGCACCATCAGGCCCTCGTCGTGGAAGGCGCGCTCCAGCGCCTCGAAGGCGCGGGCGCCGACCGCGTCCGGCTTCGACGCGAGATCGATCGCCGCAACGAGACCGACAGTGCGGATATCGAGGACGTTCGGCAGGCCCTTGAGGCTGTGGATCGCATCGGCCCAAACCGGTTCGAGCGCCTTGGACCGCTCGAAGAGGTTCTCATCGCGGTAGACGTCGAGCGTGGCAATGGCGGCCGCGCAGGCGAGTGGGTGCGCCGAATACGTGTAGCCATGGAAGAGCTCGATGGTGCGCTCCGGCCCATTCATGAACGCATCGTAGATGCCTTTGCGCACCAGCACGCCGCCCATCGGCACGCTGCCGGACGTGACGCCTTTGGCGAAGGTGATCATGTCCGGGATGACGCCGTAGCGCTCCGCCGCGAAGGGATAGCCGAGCCGCCCGAAGCCGGAGATGACTTCATCGAAGATCAGCAGGATTCCGTGCTTGTCGCAGATCTGCCGCAAGCGCTTCAGGTATCCCTTGGGCGGCGGAAGCACGCCCGTGGATCCGGCCATCGGTTCGACGATGACGGCCGCGATGGTCGAGGCATCATGGAGCGCGACGATCCGGTCGAGATCGTCGGCGAGGTGGGCACCCCACTCCGGCTCGCCCTTGGTGAAAGCCTGATGCTCGCGGCTGTAGGTGTGGGGCAGATGGTCGACGCCGGCCAGCAGCGAACCGAAATGCTTGCGGTTGGAGACGATGCCGCCGACCGAGATGCCGCCGAAGCCGACGCCGTGATAGCCGCGCTCGCGCCCGATCAACCGCTGCCGCGAGCCCTGGCCGCGCACGTTGTTGTAGGCGATGGCGATCTTCAGCGCCGTATCGACCGCCTCCGAGCCCGAATTGGCGAAGAACACGTGATCGAGATCGCCGGGCGCAAGCGCCGCAATCCGCGAGGCGACCGCGAACGCCTTCGGATGGCCGAACTGGAACGTCGGCGCGAAGTCGAGCTCCGCCGCCTGCGCCTGGATGGCCTTGACGATAGGCTCGCGGTTGTGACCGGCATTGGTGCACCACAGGCCGGCGGTGCCGTCGAGCACCGCCCTGTTCTCCGGCGTGTAGTAGTGCATGTCCTTGGCGCGGGCGATCATGCGCGGCCGCTGCTTGAAGGCGCGATTGGCCGTGAAAGGCATCCAGAACGCTTCGAGGTCGTTCGGGATATCGGTCTGCAGCGCGGCGCTGGAGGACGGCATGGAAAGCTCCGGTCCTGGAACTGAGGGGTGCGGCAAGGGGCCGCTTCGGCACGAAGAGTAGCGGGCTTCGCGCCCAAGGTCGATCCCGATCCCGACCCCGTCTGGCTCAATCGTGCACCGTCCAGGGTCTTGCCCACTCCGCCACTGCTTGACACCCGGGGATGCCCCCCGTAGCGGCGGGGCATGACCCAACAGGATTTGACGGGGCCGTCGCCCGCCCGCGCACCCATCGTTGACGGACTAGGCAGCCTTGCGTCCGGCTATGACTTGATCCTGTGCGACGTCTGGGGCGTCCTGCACAACGGTCAGACTTGCTACGCCGCGGCCGCAGACGCCCTCACGCAGTTCCGGCGGCGCGGCGGTCGCGTCGTGCTGATCACCAATGCGCCGCGCCCGAACCCTCCGGTGCGCCAGCAGATGGACATCATCGGCGTACCGCATGACGCCTACGACGCCGTCGTCACCTCGGGCGACGTAACGCTGGCTTCGATCATGGAGCGGGGAGACGCGCCGCTCTACCATATTGGCCCCGAGCGGGATCTCGCGCTCTTCGCGGCCATCGAAGGTCTGGGCGGCCGCGCGCCGCGCCTGAGCGGGCTGGCCGAGGCGCAGTACGCCGTGGCGACCGGGCTTTTCCGGGAGACGACGGACACGCCGGAGGCCTACAATTCCGTGCTCGCCAAAATGCTAGCCCGGGGCATGCCCATGATCTGCGCCAATCCCGACCTTGTGGTCCACGTCGGCAGCGAGCTTCGCTATTGCGCCGGTGCGGTGGCGGAGCGCTACGTGGTCCAGGGCGGCACCGTGATCTATGCCGGCAAGCCGCACGCGCCGATCTACGAGGCAGCGCTCAAGCTGGGCGCGGAGGCACGCGGTGAACCCGTTTCACGCGACCGCGTGCTCGCCATCGGCGACGCCCTGCGGACCGATGTCGCCGGCGCGGTGCTGCAGGGACTTGATGTGCTGTTCATCACGGCCGGCATCCACCGCGACGAATCGCATCGGACAGGAGACGGCCGTCTCGATCCCGAGGCCTATCAGCGGATGATCGAGGCCGCGGAACACCAGCCCTCGGCTGCAATGGAAGCGCTGGCGTGGTAAGGCGTTCAAGAGCGGCGCAACGGGAAAGTCGGGCGATGCAGTTGAGGGCTTGGGTGGCTGGGTTGGCGGTCGTGGCCTGCGGTGCTTCTGCGAGTCTCGCCGCCGACTACGACGGGCCGTATCGCTGGCACGGGTATCGACACAATTTTCGCGCATCGATCGGCACCTGCGTGCGGACGCGGGTTGCAGAGGTGGGCCCGAGCCCTGCGGGCGCGGCGGCGATCCGCTACACAGACGGCGTCATCCAGGAGTACGACTCCGGCATGCTTGGCCATAGCGAAACCCGGCCGGGCGATCCCATCCAGCTGTGCCTGATCTCCTTCTCGCGGGACTGCGGTGAGGCGGATCTTCCCGGCCGCACCTATGCGACCGGAAACCTGCGCACCGGCGCGGCCTGGACGCTGCCCGACATTCGTTCGAGCTGCAGCGCCCGGTGAACGCCGCCGACGAAGGGGTGCTGCGGTTCGATCGCAAGCGTGACTGCGGCATCTGAAGGCATGAACCGCGTCACCAGTTCGTTGCTCGACGGTCACTTCGTCGTCAGCGAGAATCCCGATCGACTGCCGCCTTCGCTCCAGCGCCCGGTCGTGGCGATCGGCAATTTCGACGGCGTGCATCGCGGGCATCAGGCGGTCATCGCGCGCGCCCGCGCCTTGGCTGCTCGGCTCGGACGTCCGTGCGCCGTCCTCAGTTTCGAGCCCCACCCCTCCAACTTCTTCGCGGGCCGGCCGGTCATCTTCCGGCTGACCACCGAGGAAGCGAAAGCCATGGCTCTCGCCCGGCTCGGCCTCGATGGCCTGATCGTCTTAACATTCGACCGGTCATTGGCCGAATGCGATGCCGGCGACTTCGTGCGCGAAATCCTCGTGAAGCGGCTCGGCATCGCGGCCGCCGTGGTCGGATACGATTTCCATTTCGGGCGGAAGCGGGCTGGGACGCCGGCTCTTCTGGCGCAAGAGGGCGAGCGGCTCGGCTTCGCGGTCGAAATCGTCGAGAAGATCGAGGCTGACGCGGCCGGCGATCTGGGCGCGGTCTCGTCGACCGCCATCCGGCAGGCCCTCGAGGCCGGCGACGTGAAGCTCGCTACGAAACTCCTCGGCCATCCCTATTTCGTGACGGGCGAGGTCATTCATGGCCAGAAGCTTGGACGCACACTCGGCTTTCCGACCGCCAACCTGCAGCTCGATCCGTCTTCGCGGCTGCGGCACGGCATCTACGCGGTGCGCGTTCGCGGTGATCGGCTGAACCACGGTGGCGTCGCCAGCTACGGCCGCCGACCGACGTTCGACAACGGTCCGCCGCTGCTTGAGGTGGTGCTGTTCGACTTCGAGGGCGATCTCTATGGGCAGGTGATCGAGGTCGACTTCGTCGACTGGATCCGAAGCGAACAGAAGTTCGATACCGTCGCCGCGCTCGTCAAGCGGATGAACCAGGACGCCGCCGAAGCGCGGGCAGCCTTGGCGGTCGCATAGCGCGACCAAACAGATCCGCGCAGCCGCTACTCGATCACGATGAAGCGGTCGGGCAGGGGATGCGCCTTGTCATGGTCAGCGTGGAGCGGGCGCGACGCGCTCAGCGCCTCCGCACAATGTTCCAACGCCGCAATGAAGCCGTCGGCGTGCCCCCCGCGCCGGGCCTCATCGACCAGCAGGTCGACCGTCCCGCGCCAATGACCCGGAGCGACGGCCGCCTCGGCTCCCCTGTCGGCCAGCACCCGCGCATAATGCTCGTCGTTGGAGACGAACAGCAGGACGGCGCGACGGGTCGGCGTGGCGCCAAGGTCGCGGATCACGAACTGTTCTGCCGCGGCCCGGTGCGCCGCAGCCCGCTGCAGGCGGCGCGGCACGATGAGGCGTCGAACCGCGCTCGTGTCGAGAATCAGGAAGGCGATGACAAAGATCACCAATTGGGCGAGCAGGATATGCGCGAAGGGCCAAGCGGTGGCGAGCAGCAGCACCCATGGCGTCGCGAAGCCCAGGACGGCGGCCCAGGCGAGCGCATGAAAGGCGTGGTCGGATGAGCTCTTTGCAAGCACGCAGACGAATTCGGCGCCAGCACGGATCTCAGCGGCGCCGATCGCCGCCTCGACCCGTTTGCGATCCGCCGCGGAGATGCGCATCACCAACTCCCCGAGGCGCCGCCGCCGCCCGACGAGCCGCCGCCGCCGGAAAAGCCGCCACCCGATGAACCGCCGCCAAAGCCGCCGCCGCCAAATCCGCCACCGCCGCCCCATCCGCCGCCAATCGGCGGGATGAACCAGGGGCCGCCCCGGCCGGTCCGGCGCGACGCGCGCCACAGGATGAAGAGGACGATCGCAAAGATCAGGAAGGGCAGAAGGGCGCCAAGCGGGTCCGATTCGGAGCGATCCTCGCGCAGGCTCGGCCGCTTCTGCCATTCCGACAAGTCGGTGGTGAGTACCGCAATGACGTCATCGACCCCGCGCTCGATGCCGCCCTGGAAATCGCCGGTTTTGAAGCGCGGCACCATGGCGTTGGTGATGATCACCTTCGACAGCGCGTCGGTGAGCGTGCCCTCCTCGCCGTAGCCAACCTCGATGCGCACGCGGCGCTCGGTGGGCGCGACGAGCAGCAACACGCCGTTGTTCGCTTTGGCCTCGCCCAGCTTCCAGAAGCGGAACAGGCCGTTGGCGTAGGGCTCGATCTCTTGGCCACCAAGCGTTGGTATGGTTGCCACGACGAGCTGGATTCCGGATTTTTGCTCCAGATCGGCGAGCTTGGTTTCGATGCGCTGGCGACTGTCGGGCGACAGCACGGCCGCGACGTCCACCACGCGGCCGGAAAGCGCCGGGTAGGTCGTTTCGGCCCGAACCGGCGCGATCAGCAGTCCAATGAAGGCCAAGCAGACGCCATAGAGCGCAGGCGCCGAGAACCAACGCATGTGGCGCGTGCGGCTCATGGGGCCGCCCGCCGGCTCAGAATTTCACTTCTGGCGGCTTTTCGGCCCCCTGGGTGGCCGCGAATTCCGCCATCGGCTTGTCGTGGAAGACCAGCGTCTGCCAGATCACCGTCGGGAAGGTGCGGAGGTTCAGGTTGAACTCCTGAACCCGCTGGATGTAATCGCGCCGCGCGACCGCGATGCGATTTTCAGTGCCCTCGAGTTGCGATTGCAGCGCAAGGAAATTCTGGTTCGATTTGAGATCGGGATAGTTCTCGCTCACCGCGATCAGTCGCCCGAGAGCGCCGGAGAGCTGCGCCTGGGCGTCGCTGAACTGCTTCAGTTTCTCGGGGTCGGTGAGCTGCGAGGCGTCGATCTGCACCGACGTGGCCTTGGCGCGCGCCTCGACCACAGACGTCAGCACGTCCTTTTCCTGCTTGGCGTAACCCTGGACGGTGTTGACGAGGTTGGGGATCAGGTCGGCCCGGCGCTGGTACTGGTTCTGCACCTCCGCCCAGGCCGCCTTTGCGGCTTCTTCGCTGGTTGGGATCGTGTTGTAGCCACAGCCCGATACGGTCAGGCCGATGGCGATCAGAATGCCGGCGGCGCGCAGGCGGGTCGGTACGGCAGTCATGACGGATCTTTCCCCTGTGGAGCCCGGATCATAGACGGCGTGGCCGCCGCTCGGAAGCGGGGCGACCACGAAGTCCCCTTCAACGATCGTCGAGGGTGAACCCGAGCTTCACGGTCACCTGGAAGTGCTTGACCTTGCCGTCTTCGACATGGCCGCGAGTCTCGACCACCTCGAACCAATGGATATTGCGCAGTGTCTTCGCGGCATCCTCCACGGCGTTCCTGATCGCCTGGTCAATTCCGTCGGGCGACGATCCAACAACCTCGACGAGACGGTAGGTATGTTCGGTCATGCGGGGTTCCTCGCGTGCGTCGGCCCTTCGAACGGGCCGTGCCGCTTAAGCTAGGGCTCGCGCGTCATCGGGAAATGGGTGTCACTCGATCGCCGGCACGGCCGCGGGTCCCTTGATCTTCACCGGCGGCACCAGAAGTCCCATAATGACAGTTCCGACTGAAAGCGCCAGGATCGCCCAGAACGTAAGGTGAAGCGCGTGCTGGAGGGCGTCGCGCATCAGGGTCTGAACCGGAGACGCGGCCAACGGATCGTCAAGCAGGTGCCGTAGGCTCTGCTCGATATCGCCGCTCGGGATTCCGCTGCGCGAAAGCCCGAAGTTCAGCACGGCGCCGAGCGCCGCCGCGCCGAGTGTGCTGCCGAGATTTCGCGCGAACACGTTGGAGGCCGTCGCGCTGCCGCGCTGCGACCAGCTGACGATATCCTGGATCAACACGATCGAGGCCGTGCTCAACAGGCCCATGCCGAAGCCCATAACGACCGACCCAATCCCGGCAAGCAAGGGAGATGACGCCGGGGTCAGCGCCACGAAGGCCAGGGCCCCGATCGGCATCAGCACGGCGCCGAATACAAGGATGGGGCGCAACCCGAACCGGTTGAAGCTCCGCGCCGACAGCGTGGCCCCGATCGGCCAGCCGACTACCATCATGGTCAGCGCGAAGCCGGCGACCAGGGCCGAACGGGCCATCACACCCTGGACGTACATCGGCAGAAAGGTGGTCAGGCCCATCAAGGCCATGCCGGCGAGCAGGGCGGCCCCGTTCGAGGCCGCGATCGGCCGCCGCGCCCAGAGCCCGAAGGCGATCATCGGATCTGCGGCTCGGCGCTCCTGGATGACGAACAGCGCGGACAGCAGCAGAAAACCCGCGAAGAGAATGGCGGCCTCCATGCTGTTGGTGCCGATTTCGCTCAAGCCCGTCATCAACAAGGCGATGGCTCCGGTGAAGATCACGGCGCCGATAATGTCGAGCGTTTTGCGTTCCTGGCGCACGCCCTCATGCAGGAACAAGAGGAACAGCCCTGCCGCGACGAGGCCAACCGGCACATTGATCCAAAAAATCCAGGCCCAGGACAGATGCTGGACGATGAGCCCGCCCGCGAGCGGGCCGATCACCGCCGAGATGGCCCAGATGCTGGCAAGAAAGCCTTGGACCTTGCCGCGCTCGTGCGCCGCATAGAGATCGCCGACGACCGTTATGCCGACCGGCTGGATGGCCCCGGCTCCGATACCCTGGGCGAAACGGAAGACGATCATCACCGGGATCGACGTCGACAGGCCGCAGAGCACCGAGGCAACGACGAAAAGCCCTATGCCGGCGAGCAGCACGGGCTTGCGGCCGTAGATGTCCGATAGCTTGCCGAAAATGACAGTGGTGGCGGTCTGCGTCAGCAAAAACGACGAGAACACCCAGCTGTAGAGGTGCAGTCCGCCGAGCTGCGCGGCGATCTGCGGCATCGCGGTCGAGACAATTGTGGCCTCGATGGCGATCATGAACATCGATGCCATTACGGCGGCGATCACGAGGTGCCGCTGCGTCGTCGGCGTTCCGGTCTGCTTCAGCATAAATCTAAGTCGCTCTTGGAGGGCGCCCGCGTGAGGAAACGCACCAGTGACGCCGCGCCCCAGGAGGCGTGCCAGTCGGAAAGGGAAGGCCGAACGCTTACCTGAGAGTTGTGGCTGACGCCACTCTCATGTGACCGCCCGCTCTGCTTCGCGGCGTCGCCACCACTTCCTGAGTGCAACGAGAGCCCAGATCGCCTCCACAAGCCCGAATGGCCACGCTCCCTGAAGAAAGCCGTAGCTCGAGCCTAGCGCACAGGCTGCCGCAAACCCGAGCGTGTACCACGGGCTTCGCGGCTCCAGGGCGTAGGCGAGCAGCATGGCGCTGACGGCGAACAGCCCATAGGCGGCCAGAAGGTCCATGCGGACGCCGCGGACTACGGTTCCGCCTCGAGCTTCGCTTTGGCTTCCGCCTGGTTTTTCTTGACCGCGTCCGACACCTGGACCGGCTTCAAATCGAGTTGCTCCAGAGCGTCCGTGATCGCGGAGATGACCACCAGCCGCGCGAACCATTTGTGATCGGCGGGCACCACGAACCACGGCGCGTAGTCCGTGGCCGTTCCCGCGATGGCCTCGGCGTAGGCATGCATGTAGCGGTCCCAATAGCCGCGCTCGACGACATCGGCGGCACTGAACTTCCAGTTCTTGGCGGGTTCGTCGAGCCGGTCGAAGAAGCGCCGCTTCTGCTCGTCCTTGCTGACGTTGAGAAAGAACTTGAGGATCCGGGTTCCCTGCCGGGACAGATGGCGCTCGAACGCCGCGATGTCCTCGATCCGATGATCCCAGAAACTTGTCGCCGTCGGCGAGGCTTGGCGGCAGCCGCTGCGATTCGAGGATTTCGGGGTGCACGCGGGTGACGAGCACCTCTTCGTAATGCGACCGGTTGAAGATCCCGATCATGCCGCGCGCCGGCAGGGCTCGGTTGATACGCCACAGAAAGTCATGAACGAGTTCTTCGGAGCCCGGCTGCTTGAACGACACCACCGAGACCCCTTGCGGGTTCACTCCCGACATGACGTGGGCGATCGTGCTGTCCTTGCCGGCAGCATCCATGGCCTGGAAAACGAGCAGCAGCGACCACGTCGAGTTGGCGTAGAGAAGCTCCTGCAGCTCCGCGAGCCTCTGGATGCCGGCCGCGAGCAACTCGGCGGCGTGCTTCTTGTCCGCCACGATGTCGGGCATGGTCGCGTCGGTCTTGAACCGGGCCAGCTCGAAGTTCTTGCCGGACGAGACCTTGAACTGGTCAACAATTGCTCGGCGCTGCTTCTTGCCGAGCGAATGGCTCTTCTTCATAAATCCCTCTCACGCCGTGCTAGCAAATCTGGCGCGGAAGCCGCAAAGGTCCAGCGTCATGATTGACTTAGGTTAGCGTCCCGCTAGCTTCCGCCGAAGCAAGAAGGCCATGCAAGGCTGGGGAGGGAGCGTGGATTTGTTCGATCTCACCGGGCGAATCGCCCTGGTGACGGGGTCCAGCAAGGGAATCGGATACGCCATGGCGCGGGCGCTCGCTTCCGCGGGTGCAACGATCGTCTTGAATGCCCGCGATGAGAACTCGTCTCGAAACGTCCCGGGCCCAGCTGGCCTCGCTTGGCGCGACGGTCCACACTGTGCCCTTCGATGTCACGGACCCCGACGCCGTTTCGGCCGGCATCGAACGGATCGAGCGCGAAGTCGGCCCGATCGCCATCCTGGTGAACAATGCGGGCGTGCAGCACCGCACGCCGCTCCAGGATTTCCCGCTGGACGCCTGGCGGCGGCTTGTCGCAGTCAACCTGGAATCGGTCTTCCTGGTCGGGCAGGCGGTTGCGCGGCACATGATCGCGCGCGGACGCGGCAAGATCATCAACATCTGTTCGGTCCAGAGCGAGCTCGCCCGCCCCGGCATCGCGCCCTACACGGCCACCAAGGGCGCCGTGAAGATGCTGACCAAGGGCATGGCGACGGATTGGGGGCGTTTGGGCCTGCAGGTGAACGCGATCGGTCCGGGCTACTTCCAGACCGAGCTGAACCAGGCCCTCGTCGACGACCCGGCCTTCACGGCGTGGCTCAGCAATCGCACGCCCATGGGGCGGTGGGGCAAGGTCGAGGAACTCGCGGGCGCCGCGATCTTCCTGGCGTCGGACGCGTCGAGCTTCATCAACGGACACATTCTTTATGTCGACGGCGGCATCACCTCGAGCCTCTGACCCCGTGATGCTCGTCGTCATGGGCGTCAGCGGCTCTGGCAAGTCGACCATCGCGGCTCAGGTGGCGGGACGCCTCGGTGCCACCTACATCGACGGCGACGACCTGCATCCGCCCGAAAACGTCGCGAAGATGCGGGCCGGTACGCCACTGAACGATGACGACCGCTGGCCGTGGCTCGACCGGGTCGCGCGAACTCTGATCGAGGCGCGCGCGAAAGGGCAGGGTGTAGTGCTGGCCTGTTCGGCCTTGAAGCGCGCTTACCGGGAACGACTGCGTGCCGGAACCGACAGGCAGGCTCGCTTCGCGTTCCTCGATGCCACCTACGAGGTGATCGATGCACGCCTCGCGAAACGCATCCATCACTTCATGCCAGAATCGCTGCTTCGCAGCCAATTCGCGACGCTGGAGCGACCTGCGCCTGATGAGACAGACGTGGTGACGATCCCGGCCGACCAGGAGCCCGACGCGGTAACGGCCGACATCGTGAAAGCGTTCGGCCGACCGCTCGCATGAAGGGGCGGCAGGCCTAGTCGGCGTCCTCCAACGAGTTCGCTTTCCTCAGCGTCCAGAGCTGTCGCTGCGTCCCGCGCCAAGCCGAATTCTGCTGCGATGTCGGGCGCATAGCGCAGGAGGTCGAGCCTGAGGCGGATCAGCGCTTGGTCCTTCACCTTCGCCTCCAGCATCACGTCGAAGGCAAGTTGACCGGCGAGGCGCATGAAGCCGATGAATTCAAAGGGATGCACATAGTCGGCGTGCCCGGTCCACACGGGCGGGACCTGCACCGTCTTGAGCTTCTTCGTCGCCCGGTCCCGCCGCTGCAGCGCCCGCATCTGCGTCTGCGGCGAGGAGAAATGAAGCTTTGGCTGCTGCCCGGCCGGCCAGGTCCGCAGGATGCGGACCAGAGTGTCGCGGAGGTCGAGCCCCTCCGGGTTGAAGCACCAGAAGTGCTGGTGGTCGAAGATCAGCCGCACGCCCGTGTGCTCGTGGATCCAGAGCACATCGGCGGCGCTGAAACGCAAGTCGTCGTGCTCCAGCACAAGGCGTCGCCGCACCGGCTCGGGCAGAGTCTTCCAGGTCTCGACCCATCGCGCGTTGCTCGACGGCCGATCGCCGTAGGTTCCGCCGACATGGATCACCATGACGGCCTCGGGACCGAGCTCCATCAGATCGAGCATCTCGGCCTGGCTGGTCAGATCCCAGACGCTCTTGCGGACGAGGACTGGATCGGGGCTGTTCAAGACGACATATTGCGAGGGGTGGAACGAGAGCCGAATGTCGAGTGCTCGCGCCTTGGCTCCGAGCGCCGCGAGTTCGGCCGCACTGTCCCGGACCATGCTGTGAAACTGCGGCATATCGGGATGGGTTGCGTAGGGCGCGACATCAGAGGACATCCGGTACATGTGGATGTCGTGCTTGGCGACGTAGTCGAGGATCTGGTCGAGATAGCCCAGCGACACCTTGAGGTGGGGACCTTGTTGCCACCGTCGCGTGTCGTTGCTCTTGAGATCGGGCGCACCCATGACCTTCACGGGAAAGCCGAGCCGTCGCGGTCGCGCCGTCATGCCCCGTTCTGTTCCGGTCGATGGGGTCGATGTCGCATGGGGTGCCAATCTCCGAAGCTCCGTCGTGAACGAGGGTCGGACACTCCGGTTCCAACAAGGGAATTCGCCGGCGCGCTACTGGTCGTCCAGGCCGAGGCGGATCGCCGGTGAGAACGTGTGTTGCGCGCCGGGAGGTGGCGGCGGGAACGGCGCAGACCGCCTGATGATGTTGAGCGCAGTCTCGTCCACCGCGCTGTCGCCGCTCGAGATCGCGACGCGAATCCCGCTCAGCGCGCCCTGATCGTCGATCGAGAACTCGACCACCGTCTGCCCGCGAAGGTGCTGGGCGCGGGCGGCCTCGACGAGATCGTCGGCCCGCCGGAACGTGGCGTAGACCGCGCCGCGGTATTTGGTCGACGTCGAACTGCCCGTCCCCGAGACTGCCGCCCGCCGCATGTCGGGCGCGAAGCTCTGCGCGTAGGGCAGGGCGGCCGCGAGCTTCGCGGTGTTCTCCGCTTCCCGCTGGGCCTCGGCGCTGACAGGAGGCGCTGGAGTGCGCGTGTCGGGCGTACTGACGGCCTCGGGCACCGGCGGCGCGGCTGCATTGGGCGTCGCGAGCACCGGCGGCGCCGGAGGCGCGGGCTGTTCGACCGGCTTTGGGGTGTCCGCCGGCTTCTGTTCCGCATTGGCGACGACGTTCTTGTCCGCCTGTTGTGCCGCCTGCTGCGGATCGGCGGGCGTTTCGATCAGCCGCGGTGCCGGGTCGGTTCCGGTGTCCGCGGGCGGTGGACGGGCCTCCTTCACGTCCGCGGCCGACGGCTGAGGCTCTGTCGTCCGTTCAACCGGTTTCGCGGCGTCGGATTTGAGTGAAGTCGAGGCCTCTGCCGGCCGGCTGCCGCTCGCGGGGATCGCGGCCCGGGAGGGACGGCCTTGCGCAGCAGAACCGGAACCGGAACCCCCGCCCGCTCCGCCGGCCGGTGTTTGTTGCTCCGGCACGATCTCGACGGAAATCACCTGGGGCTCGGCGACGGGCCGGTTGGAGAAAGCCAGATGAACGAGGGCCGTGAGGATCGCGACGTTGAGCAGCAGCGAGACCACGCCTTCGCCAAGGCCGGCAACCAAACCGCCGAACCGAAGTCGGGGCGGGGCAGCAAGGATGCGCTCCGGGATGATTGTGGATGGATCGAGCGCGGTCACGAGTAATACGATGGGCGGGTGCAAGCCTTACAACAAGCGGGTCCCTGTCCCGCTTTGCCTCACGTGACGGCAGAGCGCGCGCGAGTTCTGGCCAAACTGTCGGGGTGACCTAAGCGCGCGACTCTCTTTTGACCCACTCTGCATCGAAGCCAACTGGGGGCAAACCTCTGCCCCAGCGCGCTAGATATTCTCAGCCGCGCGATCCACGAACCATACCAGTTCGCCGACCGGCTGCAGGCGCGCAGCGGGCGCCGAGCTCTGCCCCGAACGCACCTCCCGCAAGATGGCGTTCTTCTCCGTCCCGGTGACCAGAAAAGCGATGATGCGGCTGCTTTCGAGCACCGGATAGGTGAGGGTAATCCGCTCCTCAGGGCGGCCGTGCGCCACCGACACGACCCACTTATGCCGCTCCTCGAGCACCGGCTGGCCGGGAATCAGGGATGCGGTATGGCCGTCCGGCCCGAGCCCCAGGAAGTTGACGTCGAAGATCGGCCTTTCCGGGTCAAGCGTGCTCGATCCATAGAACGAGCGCAGGTCCTTGTCGTATTCGGAGGCCGTGTCGTCGGCGTCGGCTCGCTCGGTGGCCATTCTGTGGACGTTTTCGAGCGGGATGGGCACGTGCGAGAGCAAGGCCTCCGAAGCCATCCGGAAATTGCTGTCCTTGTGATCAGGCGGGACGAATCGCTCGTCGCCGAACCAGACGTGCGTCGTGGCCCAGGGGAATTCTTCGCGATAAGGAGATCGGGCCAGCCGCTCGTAGAGCCGCTTCGGGGTCGACCCGCCAGAGAGGCAGATGACGAAATCGCCGTCCTTCATGGTTGCGAGATCGGTGAGCCATTCGGCAACGCCGTCGGCCAGCAGGTCCGGCGAGGGATAGACCGTGAGCTTGCCCGCGATGTCGGACATGGTGCCTCCTGTTCAGGCGGTCAGAAACGTGCTTGCACGCAAGTCCGCGATGGCGCGACCATAATCCTTGGCGCCGAAAATGGCCGACCCCGCAACCAGGGCATCGGCGCCGGCCTCGATCGCAGCTTTGGCCGTATGCGTGATTGATGCCGCCGTCGACCTCGATCCAGGGGTCCAGGCCCCGGTCCTGGCAGATCTGGCGCAGCGCCCTGATCTTGGGCAGGATTTCCGGCAGGAAGCTCTGCCCCCCGAAGCCGGGGTTGACCGTCATGACGAGGACGATGTCGACGAGGTGGAGCACGTTCTCGACGAAGGCGAGCGGGCTGGCAGGGTTGAGCGCCACACCCGCGGTCTTGCCGAGTTCGCGGATGCGGCTCAGCACGCGATGCAGGTGGATTGTGGCCGCGGGTTCGGCCTGGATCATGATGTGGTCGGCGCCCGCCTTGACGAAGTCGTCGATCAGCCGTTCGGGCTCGACGATCATCAGATGCACGTTGAGGGGCAGGGCGGTGGCGCGCCTCACCGCCTCGACGACCAGCGGGCCCATGGTGATGTTCGGCACGAACCGCCCGTCCATCACATCGATATGAATCCAGTCGGCGCCGCCCGCCTCCACCGCCTTGATCTCATCGGCGAGATAGCCGAAGTCGGCCGAGAGGATCGATGGCGCGATAGCAAGCCTGTCGGAGTGACGTCCGATCACGGTGTGCCGCCCGTCTTCAGAAGGTAGCGTTCGACGGCCTTGGCGAAGCCTTCGTCATTGTAGGACTCGGTCGTCGCACTGGCCTGCTTCTTCACCTCATCGCTCGAATTGCCCATGGCGATGCTGAAGCCGCTTTTCTTGAACATGAGCACGTCGTTCGGCATGTCGCCGATCGTCGCGATCTCCGCCCTGGGGATGTCCAAGAGTCTTGGACAGCACCTCGACCACATCCCCCTTGTTGGCATGAGGGTGGGTGATGTCGAGGTAGTAGGGCTGCGAACGGGCGGCCGAAACCCTGTCGCTGAATGCGCTCTGCGCATCCGCTTCGCACTTCGCGACGAGATCGTGATCGTCGCTGACGCCCACGATCTTCACGGCCTTGTCCAGATCCTCATCCGCGAAGGGCTCCACGACCTTCGGCTCGAACTTCACTGTCCAGGCTTCGCGATCCACGTGCGGGGCCTTGCGCCTATGCACGAACCAGTCCTTCGCGGTGTAGAGCCAGGCATCCATCCCGTGCTGGCCGATGAGCTCGATGGCCTTGCGGGCGACATCGCCCGGCAACGTCTTCTCTTCGATGACGCTGCCGTCCGGTTTCACGAAAGCGCCGCCGTTGAAGCCGGCGATCGGCGTATCGATAGCCAGCGGCTCGATCAGCATGGCCATGCCGCGCGGCGGGCGGCCACTGGTGACGGCAAAACGGATGCCCTTCTCGCGCAAGGCCTTGACGGCTTTCACGGTGCGCTCGGTCAGCACCTTCTGCTCGGTGACGAGGGTGCCGTCCACGTCAGCCAGGAAGAGCGAAATCTTTTCAGGTTCCGTCATCGCGGGGCGTCCTCAACCTGAGCCAGTGTCTCGTGCAGGCGAGGCGGTTCCGCGTCGCGCAACGGAATCCGCGGGTCGCTCAGGACGTAACGCTCGACGGCCTTGGCGAAGCCATCCGCGTCGCAATCGTCGGTGACCACCATGGCGGCGGCGCGGACCGGGTCACTTCCATTCGCCATCGCCACACTGAAGCCGGCACGCTGGAGCATGGTGATGTCGTTGATGCCGTCACCGAGGGCCATCACAGAATCCGTCTCGAGCCCGAGCAGCCGCGCCAGACCTGCGAGACCGTTGCCCTTGATGGCTTCGGGGTTCGTCACGTCAAGATAATAGGCTTGGGATCGCGTGGCCGAAGCCGTGCCGCCGAGGAGAGCCTGCAGCTCCGTTTCACAGCGGGCGAGATAGGGATGGTCGTGGCTGGCGCCGACGATCTTGAGGACGTGGCCGTAAGCGTCCTCCGAGAAGTCATCAACCACGACGAAATCCATGGCCAGCGTCTTGGCCTCGTGGTCCACGTGCGCACCGTTCGGGTCGCGGAGAAACCATTCGGTTTCGGTGAACAGCCAAGCGTCGATTCCGCGGCTGCGCAGGAAGTTCACCGAGGCTTGCGCCGCCGCGGGATCCACGAATTTGCGCTCGACGATCGTCAGGTCTTTGCGGATCAGGGCGCCGCCGTTGACCGCCCCGACCGGGCCAGCCAGATCGAGGCGCTCCACCAGCTTATGCACCCCGAGCGGCGGCCGGGCGCTGATGATCGTGAAGGCGACGCCCCGGTCCTGCAGGGCGGCGATCGCGGCACGCGTGCGCTCGGTCAGCCGTTTGTCGCGGGTCACCAGGGTGCCGTCCACGTCGGAGACAACGAGCTTGATGGGGAGCCTCGGAAAGGGGTCGGCCATCAGGTTCGTGCCCTCGTTCCGAAGGCGAACGAGCCAAAAACCCCGTCCTTCCCGAAGCGGAGAACGGAGAGGCGGGCCGGCCCGCAACGTCCGACGGCATGCGGATCCATCAAACCTTCGGCCCCAGAGCCTTCGGCCCGGAGTTCACGGCCACAGGGCGCCAGCTTCGGCCCCCGTCGCGAGCCAGAAGAGCATCGGCTTCGGCCGGGCCAGCGGTCCCAGCGATGTAATTCGGGAAATCGTCCGGAATGGCCTTGGCCCAAGCTTCGAGCACCGGCTGGACGATGCGCCAGCCCTGCTCGACCTGGTCGGCGCGCTGGAACAGCGTCTGGTCGCCGATCATCACGTCGTAGAGGAGGGTCTCGTAACCGACGTTCTGTTGCGGCGGAAACCAGTCCTTGTAGGCAAAGTTCATCTTCACCGATTGCAGTTCGACGAGCGGTCCGGGCCGCTTGACCTCGAACTGCAGGGAAATGCCCTCCTCCGGCTGCACCTGGATGACCAGCCAATTGGCCGACATGCTGCTGCAATCGGTGGTTTCGAACAGCGCCATGGGCGCCTGTTTGAAGCGGATGGCGATCTCGGTGGTCCGCCGTGTCATCGACTTGCCGGTGCGGATGTAGAACGGCACGCCCGCCCACCGCCAGTTGTCGATACCGACCTTCAGCGCGACATAGGTCTCGACGTTCGACTTGGGGTCGACATTCGGCTCGCTGCGATAGGCGCGCACCGGTTTGCCGAGCACTGCGCCCGCGTCGTACTGCCCGCGGACGGCACAATGCGGCGGCACCGGCTTGATCGCCTTGAACACGTCGACCTTTTTCGAACGGATCGCGTCCGCCTCGAACGAGGTCGGGGGGCTCCATGGCCGTCATGCACAGGAGCTGGAAGACGTGGTTCGGCACCATGTCGCGAAGCGCCCCGGTCGCCTCGTAGAAGTTGCCACGCCCCTCGACACCGACCGTCTCGGCGACCGTGATCTGGACGTGGTCGATGTGGTCGCGGTTCCACAAGCGGCTCGAACAGGCCGTTGGCGAACCGGAACGTCATGATGTTCTGGACCGTCTCCTTCCCGAGGAAGTGATCGATGCGGTAGATCTGGCTCTCGTCGAGCGTGCCTCGGATGCGTGCATTGAGGGCGCGTGCCGAGGCGAGGTCGTGGCCGAACGGCTTTTCGATCACCACCCGACGATAGGGCGGCTCGCCCTCGGCTTCGCGCGGCGGGTTATCCTCCAGCCGTACGAGCTTGGCCTTGCCAAGTTCGTCGACCACCCGACCGAAGAAGCGGTCCGCCACCGCGAGATAGAAGATGACGTTTCCGCCTGTGCCGTGCTTCTCGTCGAGTTGCGAGAGCAGGTCGCGAAGAGACGAATAGCAGCCGGGATCTTCAAAATCGCCAACATGGTAGAACATGCGCTCGGTGAGCCAGCCCCATGCCTTCTGGTCGATCTTGCTGGGGTCGAACTCGCCGGTGCCTCCAATGAAGCTCTGCATGGCTTCAGTGAGATGGTCTCGCCAATCCTGGTCGTCCTTGCCGTTGTGGTCGACGCCGACCATGAAGAAGTTGTCCGGCAGCAGGTTGGTCGAAGCCAGGTTGTAGAGAGCCGGGACCACGAGGCGCTTCGTCAGATCGCCGTTGGCCCCGAAGATGACCAGCCCGCAAGCACCCGGTTGCGGAGCAACGATCGGGTGATCAGCTGCCGTCGGCGTCGGAGCCGCGGTGTTGACGGGCGCGTTCACGGCTCTACTCCGCGGCCTTGTCGGCCGCCTTCGGCGGCTCGACGTGACCGCCGAAACCAAAGCGCATCGCCGACAGCATCTTCTCGCCGAACGTGTGATCCTGCCGCGAGCGGAAGCGGGTATAGAGTGCTGCGGACAGCACGTTCACCGGTACGGCCTCCTCGATGGCCGCTTCGATGGTCCAGCGGCCCTCGCCGGAATCCGAGACGCTGCCGGAATAATGATCGAGCTTCGGGCTGCCGGCGAGCGCCGAGGCCGTGAGGTCGAGCAGCCAGGATGACACCACGCTGCCGCGCCGCCAAACCTCGGCAATGTCGGTCAGGTTCAGATCGTAACGCTCGTCGTCCTTCAGTTCCGTCGAGTTCTTGCCTTTGAGGACGTCGAATCCCTCGGCATAGGCCTGCATGAGGCCATACTCGATGCCGTTGTGAACCATCTTGACGAAGTGGCCCGAGCCGACCGGCCCTGCATGGATGTACCCCTGCTCGGCGCGCGGGTCGAAGCCATCCCTGTTCTTGGTACGGGGGATCTCGCCGATTCCGGGCGCCAGGGTCTTGAAGATCGGGTCGAGATGGTCGACGGCTTCCTTGTCTCCGCCGATCATCATGCAATAGCCGCGCTCCAAGCCCCAGACGCCGCCAGAGGTGCCGACGTCGACGTAGCGGATGCCCTTCTCCTTCAGCACCTTGGCGCGGCGGATATCGTCCTTGTAGTAGCTGTTGCCGCCATCGATGATGATGTCGCCGGACGACAGCAGCGTCGACAGCTGGTCGACCGCGTGCTGCGTGATATCACCGGCAGGGAGCATGACCCAAACGGCTTTTGGACTGTCGGTCAGCCCCTTTACCAATTCTTCGAGGGACCCTGAGCCCTTGGCGCCCTCGGCCGCCAGATCGGCGACGGATTTGGGGTTGGTGTCGAAGACCACGCAGCGATGCCCGTCCCGTTCCAGCCGCCGCACGATGTTGCCGCCCATCCGGCCGAGGCCGATCATCCCAAGCTGCATCTCACGTTTCCCTGAACTCGCTGCGAAAGATCGGAGGATGCCGCGCCTTAGGCGCGAGATCTGGTGCTCGGGGTCGGGAACCGTGTACAGCGACCCGGGTCCGAACAGCGCGGCATTGCTCCGGCGAAGAAGCGTAAGCCGCGCGTTGTGCAGCCGATGCTATTCGGCCGCCTCGGCTGCGCGCGGACCGGCGGCCGAGGCAAGTTCGCGGCGCTTCTTGGCAACCCCGCCCAACAGCTTGTCGAAGGCCTCGACAAACTTCTTCACGCCGTCCTCGACGAGCTCGGTGGTGATCTGGTCGATCGAGATGCCGAGCGTCTCGAGAGCTGCGAGCGTTGCCTTGGCACCGGCCAGATCGCTTTCGATCGCGTCCTTTGTCACCGTCCCGCTCTTGGCGAACGCCTGCATGGTGGCTGGCGGCATGGTGTTGACCGTGTCCCGGCCGATCAGCGCATCGACATAATAGACCGGCGGCAGCGACGGGTCCTTGGTGCCGGTGGAGGCCCAGAGCAGGCGCTGCGGCTTGGCGCCTTTGGCGGCCAACGCGTCCCACCGCGCGCCGGCGAACAGCCGTTTGTAGCTTTGGTAGGCGAGCTTGGCGTAGGCGATGGCGACCTTGTTCTTCAGCTTGGCACCGTCGGCCTGTTTCGAGGCGTCGAGCGCCTTCACCTTGGCGTCGACGGCGGAGTCGATCCGGCTGAGGAAGAAGCTTGCCACGCTTGCCACCCGAGATGGGTCGCCGCCGTTCTTCACGAGCTGCTCGAGCCCGGAAATGTAGGCCTCCACCACGTCTTCGTAGGACTGGATGGAGAAGAGCAGGGTGACGTTGATGTTGATGCCTTCGCCGATCAACTGCTTGATCGCGGGCACGCCGGCTTTGGTTCCTGGAACTTTCACCATCAGGTTTTCGCGCCCGACGGCCTTCCACAGCCGTTGCGCATCGGCGACCGTTTTCGCGGTCTCGTTGGCGAGGGTCGGTGAAACCTCGAGACTGACGAAGCCGTCGTTCTTGCCGGCCTTGTCATACACCGGGCGGAACAGGTCGCAGGCGCCCTTGATGTCCTCGATGGCGAGGCTTTCGTAGATAGCCATGTCGTCGAGTTGACCCTTGGACAGCAACGCCTGCAGTTCGTCCTTGTACTCATCGGTCTCCCCAATCGCCTTCTCGAAAATCGAGGGGTTCGAGGTCTCGCCTTTCAGCCCTTCCTCTTCGATCATGCGCTTGAGGTCGCCCTTGCGGACGAGATCTCGGTGAAGATCGTCGAGCCAAGGCGACTGCCCGGCACTTTCGAGCTGAACGAGCGGGTTCATGTTGAGCCTCCTGGAATGCGTGATTACTCGGCCGCGTCCCGCACGGCCGCGGGTTTGCCATTCCGCTGGATCTGCTGCTTCGCGGCTTCGACCACCTTCTCAGGGCTGAAACCGAACTTGGTCTGCAGGGCTTTCAGAGGCGCAGAGGCACCGAACGTGTGCATGCCGATAATCGCGCCCATCCGGCCAACGTAGCGGTCCCATCCCATGACGGAGCCTTGCTCGATCGAGACGCGAGCCGCGATCTCGGGCGGGAAGACCTCGTCCTGATAGGCCTGATCCTGCTTTTCGAACAGGTCCCATGAGGGCATCGAAACGACGCGCGCCGCGATGCCTTCCTTGCTCAGCGTCTCCCAGGCCGCAACGCACATCTGCAGTTCGCTGCCTGTGCCGATGAGGATCACCTCGGGCTTTTTGCCGTCCTCGGGGTCCGCCAGAATGTAGGCGCCCTTGGCCAGACCGGAGGCCGGAGCGAATTTTTGCCGGTCGATCGTTGGCATCGGCTGACGGCTCAGAATGAGGGTCGACGGTTCGTGCTTCAGCCCCAGCACCACCCGCCAGGCCTCGCCGCACTCGTTGGCATCCCCCGGACGGATGGTGATCAAACCCGGGATGGCACGCAAGCTGGCGATCTGCTCAACCGGCTGATGGGTCGGGCCATCCTCACCCACGCCAATCGAATCGTGCGTGAAAATGAAGATCGTCGGCAGCTCCATCAGCGCCGCAAGGCGCATGGTCGGTCGCAGGTAGTCGGAGAAGATCAGGAAGGTCGAGCAATAGGGCCGGATCTTCGACAGGGCGAGACCGTTGCTGATGGCGCCCATGGCGTGTTCGCGGACGCCGAAGTGCAGGTTGCGCCCGCTGCGGTTGGTCGACGAGAAGCTGCCCGCCTCCTTGGCGGTTTGCTTGGTCAGTGTCGAGGAATCGAGGTCGGCCGAGCCGCCGAGAAGCCACGGAAGGGAAGGAGCGAGAGCGTTCTCGACCTTGCTCGATCCCTCTCGCGTGGCCATGCCTTTGGCGTCCGCCGGGAAGGTCGGAATCGCGTCCTTGTAGCTCGGCGGCAGCTCACGCGATTCCATCGCATCGAATTCGGCAGCGAGTTCGGGATAGGCGGCTTTGTATTTGGCGAAGAGTTCGGTCCACGCCCGGTAAGCGTCTGCGCCGCGCGCACCCACGCCGTCCTGGAAGTCTTCGTAGACACCGTCAGGCACAAGGAACTGAGCGTCCTCCGGCCAGCCGTAGTTCTTTTTGACGAGCTTGACCTCGTCGGCGCCGAGCGGCGAGCCGTGCGACTTGTTGCTGTCCTGCTTGTTGGGCGAGCCGTAGCCGATATGGCTGTTGACGATGATCATCGTCGGCCTTGCGGTCTCGCGCTTGAACGTCGCGAGGGCGTTGCGCAGCTCCTTGAGGTTGTTGGCATCCGGCACGTGCAGCACGTTCCAGCCGTAGGCAAGGAAGCGCGTCGCGACGCTCTCGCTGAACGACCAGTCGGCGGGACCGTCGAGCGTCACCTGGTTGGCATCGTAGAGCCAGCAGATGTTGTTGAGCTCCAGGTGACCGGCGAGTGACGCCGCCTCGCTCGCCACGCCTTCCATCATCTCGCCATCGGAACAGATGGCGTAGATCTTGTAGTCGACGACGTTGAAACCGTCCTTGTTGTAGCGCGTCTGGAGCCACTTCTCGGCGATCGCCATCCCGACCGACATCGAGATACCCTGGCCGAGCGGGCCCGTCGTGGCCTCGACCCCGGTGGTGTAGTGGTATTCTGGATGACCCGGACAGGCGCTGTCGAGCTGCCTGAAATTCTTGATGTCATCCATCGAAACGGCGGCGCGGTTTAGCGACTTGTAATCGTCGCTCACAGCCTGAACCTTGGCCAGATGCAGCACGGAATACAGCAGCATCGAAGCGTGGCCCGCCGATAGAATAAAACGATCGCGATTGGGCCAGATCGGATGCTGCGGATCGTACTTCAGGAAATCCTGCCACACCGTATAGGCGACGGGGGCGAGGCCCATCGGCGCACCGGGATGGCCAGAGTTCGCCTTCTGGACGGCGTCGATGGAGAGGGTCCGGATCGTATTGATGCTGAGCAGTTCGAGTTTTGCTTTGGCTTCCGCCGCTTGATCGACCACCTTCGGTTCGTCCGCGATCGTCGCCATGCTTACGCTCCCCTGCGTTCCGGCACCTGCCGGCAGTCTCCGTCGCTGTCGCGACATTCTCGTGACCGAACCCGTATCCGGACCTAAACGCCGGCTGCATCGGAAGGTTCACCAGCGATCAGGCTGCCGCCGCCTAACTCACGTCGAAGGTCCTACTCCCGCCATCAGCCAAGCTCAAGCCGTCGCCCAGTGTCGGCCGAACTGCAATCCATGACTGGCCCGCATGCAAGGGCCGTGACAAAGTCTTTGGGGAATGGAGTTGGCACGGTGAGCACGCAGGGCACGTCTGAGGGCGCAGAAGCCGCGTTGGCGGACGCCGCGATCGCGTCCGAACTGTTCGAGGTGCTCGGCACCGGGCGGCAGATCGAGTTCGATCAGCCGCGGCGCGCCGTCCTTCGATCTCGGTCGGGCCTACCGGGTTGCCGATGACGTGCGTCGGAAGCGTGAGGCTCGCGGCGAACACGTAACCGGCCGCAAGATCGGCTTCACCAATCGTACGATCTGGGCCGAGTACGACGTGCATCATCCGATCTGGGGATTTGTCTACGACAGCACCGTTCACACGCTTGCGGCCGAAGCGGGCCCTTCGCTCCGCGGCTTGGCCGAACCGCGGCTCGAGCCGGAGATCATCTTCGGGTTGGCGCGCGCGCCCGCAGCCGGGATGAGCCCGGCCGACGTTCTTGGCTGCCTCGCCTGGGTGGCGCATGGGTTCGAGATCGTCCAATCCATCTATCCCGGCTGGCGCTTCTCGCCCGCCGATACGGTCGCCGCCTACGGTTTGCACGGTGCCCTCTACGTGGGACCGCGACAGGAGATTTCGGCCACCGACTTCGATCGCTGGCTTCACGAGCTGTCGACCTTTCGCATCCGTCTCCGTAGGAACGGCGCCGATGTCGACCAGGGCTGTGCAGCCAACGTGCTGGACGGCCCCTTGTTCGCACTGGCCCACCTTGTCGAGAACTCTTGACGCCGATCCGTTCAGCCGCCCTCTCGCACCAGGCGAGATCGTCACCACCGGAACGCTCACTCGGGCGTTCCCGGTCTTTGCGGGTGAGACTTGGAGCACGCGCCTCGATGGGATTGCTCTCGCGCCAGCGGAGATCCGGTTCGCGGGTTGAGGATTGACCCAGGCGACATGCTAGCCGATCACCCTATCGGTGCTATGCTGGGCTGCCGATGCGTGGCTCGCATTCAAGAAATGAGGAAATCCCGTGGAAACCAAGACGTTCACCACTAACAAGGGCGCCAAGCTCAATTTCAGCACGCTCGGTTTTGGCTCGGCGCCGCTCGGCGACCTTTTCGAGAAGCTCGACGAGACGGTGGCGATCGACGCCGTCCGCGCAGCCTATGACGTTGGCATGCGGATGTTCGATTCCTCGCCCCACTACGGCAACGGACTCTCGGAATCGCGCTGCGGCACCGCGATCCGCACGATGCCCCGCGACGAGGTGATCTTTTCCACCAAGGTCGGGCGCACCATGAACCCCTTCGAGCCGGTCGCGCCGAAGGATCCGAACGTGTTTTCGCCGGGATTCGCGGGTGGGTTCCCGCACAAGTCGACGTTCGACTACACCTACGATGGCACGATGCGGTCGGTGGAACAGTCGCTGCTTCGGACTGGCCTCGCCCATATCGACATCCTGCTCATCCATGACTGCGACGTGTGGACCCATGGCACGCAGGACGTCGACGCCAGGTTCGCCGAAGCGATGGGCGGAGCCTACAAAGCGCTCGACAAGCTGCGCGCGGACGGCACGGTGAAGGCCATCGGCTGTGGCCTGAACGAGGCTGACATGTGCGAGCGTTTCGTTCGCGCCGGCGATTTCGATGTGATGCTGCTCGCCGGCCGCTATTCGCTGCTCGAACAGCCGGCGCTCGAACTCGTTCCTGCCGCTCGCGGTGGAGAAGAATGTCGGCATCATCCTGGCTGGGGTGTTCAACTCCGGCATTCTCGCCACAGGACCGATCAAAGGCGCCAAGTACAATTACGGCGACGCGTCACCGGAGGTGATGGCCAAGGTCGCGGAAATCCAGAAGGTCTGCGAGCGCTATGGGGTTCCGCTCCACCGCGCGGCGCTGCACTTCTCGACTTTCCACCCGGCCGTGGTCACGGTGATTCTGGGCGGGGTCAAACGCAGCGAAGTTGAAGCCAATGCGGCCGCCATGGCACAGCCGGTCCCGGCGGCGCTCTGGGCCGATCTCAAGAGCGCGGGTCTGCTCAAGCCGGCGGCCCACACGCCCAACTGAGCGTCACCACAGCGCAGTCACGCGGAAGCGCAAATCCAGTTACTATTTCACCAATCGCCGTGAGCGCTTTTGCGCTGACGGCGAAAGCGGATTCGAGGGGCCCGATGCTGTACCGGCGGTTCGCGGCGGCGATTGGTCTGGTGGTCGCGGCCCTGACATCGCAAGCGCCGGAGTTCACCCAGCAATACCGTCAGCGGCTTGGGGGCGCGCTTGACGAACTGCAGACGATGATCGCCCGCTTCGACACTGAAGCAGGCGATCAGTCGTTGACGCGCGAGCAAGGCATCACCCGGCTCAAGGAGAACACCGACCCGCTGGCCCAGGGGCGCGGGGCGGCGCTCGACGATGCGGTGGTTCGCGCCAATCGGCTTTCGCGTCAGCGCGATGCGTTCCGGACGGCTGGGCCGCTATCGCAGTATGCCATTCTGCTTGAGGACTTCGACCCGGGCCTCGCGCGCCGCACTGCCGGCGACTACCAGCCCGCCGCGCCGCTGACCCTGTCGGGACTGATGGCCGCGGCGGTCGGGTTCGTGCTTGGGTGGGTGGGGACTCACGCAACGGCGCTGCCGTTTCGGCGACGCCCGCGATTACCGCCGGCTGTGGCCTGAAGAAAGCGGCAGCGCGCCTGGATCAACTCCGGTAAGCGACGCAGATCGCACCCGCGGCGATGAGGGCCACGCCGAGCCAATTGAGAGGCGACAGGCGCTCGCCGAGGATGACGACGCCGAACACCGCAACAAGAACCACGCTGAGCTTGTCGATTGGCGCCACACGGGCGGCCTCGCCAAGTTTCAGGGCGCGGAAGTAGCAGAGCCAGGACGCGCCGGTCGCGAGCCCCGACAGGAGCAATGCCCCGAGCGTGCGTGTGCTGAGGCTGGAGAGCGGCTGAGCGCCCCCGCGCAGCGCCACCATCGCGGTGAGCACCGCGACGATGACGAGCGTGCGGAGCAGGGTGGCGAAGTCGGCGTTGATCGCCTGAACGCCGATCTTGGCGAAAAGCGCGGTCAGCGCCGCGAAACCCGCGGAGCCGAGCGCCCAGAACAGCCAAGCGGGAATGCGCGCTCATAGACGCGCCCTACGGCATCAGCTGGCCGCCGTTCACCTCGATCACCTGGCCTGTCACATAGCCCGACAGGGCTTCGGATGCGAGGAACAGGAACGTCCCGACGCAGTCCTCTGGCGTGCCGACACGGCCGAGCGGGACCGATTTCGCCATGGCGTCCATCTGTTCGGGCGTGGAATAGCGGTCATGGAACGGCGTTGCGATGACGCCCGGCGAAACGGCATTGACGCGGATGCCGGTCGGGCGCGAACTCCTTGGCGTGGCCATGGGTGATCGTCGAAACGAAGCCTTTCGCTGCAGCGTAGAGTGTCGAACCGCCCCCGCCGCCGTGCCGCGCCGCGATCGAAGTGGTGTTGATGATGAAGCCGCCGTTCTTCTTCAGGTACGGCAGGGCGGCGCGGGTGGCGGCCAGCACCGAGCGCGCATTGAGGTTCATCACGCGCTCGTAATGGGCGTCGTCCATCGCGCGCGACCGGCATGCGGCCAAGCATACTGCCCGCATTGTTGATCAGGCCGTCGAGGCCACCGAGCTTCGCCGCGGCCTCCTCGACCACCTTCTCGCTGCCGCCGGATGCTGCCACGTCGCCTTGCACCAGGACGGCCGTGCCGCCCGCATCGGCGATGCTCGCGCGCCAACCGTTCGGCTTCCGCCTGGCTCGCGTTGAAATGCACGGCAACTTTTGCGCCTTGGGCCGCGAAGGCGCGCGCCACCGCGGCGCCGATTCCGGTCGAGGCGCCTGTCACGAGCACCGCCTTGCCGGCGAGATCCGGAATTCTGAGCGAAGAATTTTCTTGGGTCACGATGTCGACTTCCTCCGGTTCCAGACGTCCTGTGTCTGTCTCGCAGTGCAGCATCGGATTTGCGCCGTCCACACGCGAGGCGTATGAGGGCGCGGCAGATCGACGCTCGCGTTTCTCACTACACCGCGGCGGCTGATTTCGACATGAGGTTTTCGTGAAGCGCGTTTTCGCCTTCCTGTTTGTGTTTCTTCTGCTCGGGGGCCTGATCGGCGGCGTCTCGTGGTTTCAGTTCGTCTTCAAGCCGCAGATGATCAAGGGCTTCATCGCCAAGATGGCGCCGCCGCCCTCGACGGTGGCGGTCGTGGAGGCAAAGACCGAAAGCTGGGTGCCGCGCATCGCGGCGATCGGCACCTTCAAGCCGGTCCAGGGCATCGACGTCGCGCCCCAGGTCGGCGGCATCGTCACCGCGATCAAATTCGAATCGGGGCAGGAGGTCGCGCAAGGGCGCTCTGCTGCTGACGATCGACGCCTCGACCGAGGAGGCCGATCTCAAGGCCGGCCAGGCGACGATGAAGAACGCCGACCTCTCGCTCAGTCGCCAGCAGCAGCTCATCACCGGCGGCAACACCAGCAAGGCTACGGTCGATCAGGCGCAGGCGACGCGAGACACGGCGGCGGCCACCGTCGATCGCGCCAAGGCGATCATCGCCCAGAAGACGATCGCGCGCCCCGTTCGCGGGTCGCCTCGGCATCCGCAAGGTCGACGTGGGCCAGTACGTGTCGCCCGGAACGCCGCTCGTGACGCTGACGCAGCTCGATCCGATCTATGTCGACTTCCCGCTGCCCGAGCAGGTGCTGCCGACGATCAAGGCCGGTCAGCCGGTCGAGATCCGGGTCGATGGTCAGGCCGAGCGTGTTCAGCGGCAAGGTCGTCGACGATCGACGCCCGCGTCGATGCCAGCACGCGCAGCGTCACCGTTCGCGCCGAGATTGCCAACGCGGGCAAGTCGCTGCTGCCGGGCATGTTCGCCAACGTCGCGGTGCTCTCCGGCGCGCCGCGCGACGTGACGACGCTGCCGAAAACCAGCGTCAGCTATTCGCTCTACGGCGACAGCGCCTATGTCGTCGTTCCTGCGCCGCCGAAGGCGGACGCCGGCGCGGCCCAGGCCGCCGAACCGGGCAAGGAAGATCTCGTCGTCGAGCGGCGATTCCTGCGCACGGGCGAAACGCGCGGCGACCGCATCGCCGTGCTCGAAGGCATCAAGGAGGGCGATCGGGTGGTCAGCGAAGGCCAGATCAAGCTGATGCCCGGCGCCCATGTGGTGATCGACCCGAAGGGTGGGCTCGAGCCGCGCTCGCCCCTGCCGAAGCAGTGAGCCGATGGGCTTCACCGACCTCTTCATCCGCCGCCCGGTCCTCGCCAGCGTTTTCAGCCTGCTGATCCTGCTGCTCGGGCTGCAGGCCTATACCAAGCTGCCGATCCGCCAGTATCCCGAACTGTCGTCGACGACGATCACGATCACGACGAGCTATCCGGGCGCCAACGCCGACCTGATCAAGGGCTTCATCACGACGCCGATCGAGCAGGCCGTGGCGTCCACCGAAGGCATCGACACGCTGGTGTCGTCGTCGCAGCAGAACGTCTCGACCGTCACGCTGAACCTGCGCCTCAACGCCGACCCGGACCGGGCGGTGGCCGACGTGCTGTCGAAGACCAATCAGGTGCGTGGCGTGCTGCCGCGCGAGGCCAACGATCCCATCGTGGTCAAGCAGACGGGGCAGGGCTTCGCGCTCATGTACCTGTCGTTCAATTCGGCCGTGCTGACCGGCGCGCAGATCACCGACTACATGACCCGCGTCGTGCAGCCGCGGCTGCAGACGATCGACGGCGTCGCCAATGCGCAGATCCTGGGCGGCCAGACCTTCGCGATGCGCATCTGGCTCGACCCGAACCGCATGGCGGCGCGCGGGGTCACGCCCGGCGACATTCGTACCGCTCTGACCAACAACAACTTCATTTCGGCCGCCGGCCAGATCAAGGGCGACTACACCCAGACCAGCATCAACGCCGAAACCTCGCTCGACAGCGCCAAGGCCTTCTCGCAGCTCGTGATCGCCTCGCGCGGTGACGCCCAGATCCGGCTCGGGGACGTGTCCTCGATCGAACTCGGTCCCCAATCCGCCGACACGTCCTCGGCCTTCGACGGCCTGAAGGCGGTGTTCATCGGGATCTACGCGACGCCTTCCGCCAATCCGCTGACGGTGATCTCGAACGTCAACGCCGCGTTCCCCGACATCAAGGCGCAATTGCCGCCGGGGCTCGACGGCGACGATCGCCTACGACTCGACCAAGTTCATCCGCGCCTCGATCTGGGAAGTGGCCAAGACGCTGGGCGAGGCTGCGACTCATCGTGGTCGTGGTGATCTTCCTGTTCCTCGGCAACCTGCGCTCGACCCTGATCCCGATCGTGACGATCCCGCTGTCGCTGATCGGCGTGATGTTCTTCCTGCTGGCGATGGGCTACTCGATCAACCTGCTGACGCTGCTCGCCTTCGTGCTCGCCATCGGCCTCGTGGTCGACGACGCGATCGTGGTCGTGGAGAACATCTACCGGCACATCGAGGAGGGCCTGTCGCCCTACGACGCCTCGATCAAGGGCGCGCGCGAGATCGCCGGGCCGGTCGTCTCGATGACCATCACGCTGGCGGCCGTCTATGCGCCGATCGGGTTCGTTTCCGGGCTGACCGGCGCGCTGTTCCGCGAGTTCGCCTTCACGCTTGCCGGCTCGGTGGTGGTTTCGGGCGTCATCGCCCTCACGCTCTCGCCGATGATGTGCTCGCGCCTGCTGTCCGCCGAACAGGGAGCCGGGCGCTTCGTGCTGTTCCTCGACCGCATGTTCGACCGCCTGCGCCGCCGTTACGAGCGCCGGCTGCACAGGACGCTGAATTTCCGCGCGCTCACGATGCTGCTCCTGTTCGGCACCGTCGCGCTGACCGGCATATTCTACGTTTCGACGCCGCGGGAGCTGGCGCCCGACGAGGATCAGGGCGCGCTGTTCACGCTGGTCAAGACGCCGCAATACGCCAACCTCGACTACATGGAGCGGCAGACGTGCTGACCTGAACAAGGTGTTCGACACGATCCCGGAGAAGGACCACGTCTTCGCCATCAACGGCTCTGCGGGCGTCAACCAGGGCATTGCGGGCCTGATCTTCAAGCCCTGGGACGAGCGCAAGCGCAACCAGAAGGACATTCTCGGCGAACTCGCCGGCAAGCTCGCGACGATCTCCGGGGCCCAGGCCTTCGCCTTCTCGCCGCCGCCGCTGCCGGGCTCGACGGGCGGCCCGCCGCTGCAATTCATCGTCCGCACGACCGGCGACTACCGGCAGCTCGCCGACGTTATCGCCAAGATCCAGGCGGAGGCGACGAAGAGCGGCCTGTTCATCTTCACCGACACCGATCTGAAGTTCGACACGCCGCAGATCGAGATGAAGATCGACTCGACCAAGGCCAACCGCCTCGGCATCAACATGCAGGACGTCGGCTCCTCGCTGGCGACACTGCTGGGCGGCAATTACGTCAACCGCTTCAACCTGTTCGGCCGGTCTTATGAGGTGATCCCGCAGGTTCCGCGCGAGTTCCGCAACACCCCCGACTGGCTGCTGCGCTATCAGGTGCGCACGACGGGCGGCGACCTCGTGCCGCTGTCGACCATCGCGCGCGTCTCGCAATCGGTTCAGCCGAACGCGCTGAACAACTTCCAGCAGCTCAGCTCGGCGACGCTGTCAGGGCGTGCCATTTCCCGGTCGGACGCTCGGCGAGGGTCTCGACTTCCTGAAGCCGAAGGCCGCGGAGATCTTCCCCGAGGGCTACACCTACGATTTCCAGGGCGACAGTCGGCAGTACGAGCAGGAGGGCAACGCCCTCGTGATCACCTTCGTCTTCGCGCTGATCATCATCTTCCTGGTGCTGGCGGCGCAGTTCGAAAGCTTCCGCGACCCCTTCGTGATCCTGATCGCGCTGCCGACCTCGATGTTCGGCGCGCTCCTGCCGCTCAACATCGGCGGCGTCATCGGCGCGACCTCGATCAACATCTACACCCAGATCGGTCTCGTCACGCTGATCGGGCTGATTTCCAAGCACGGCATCCTGATGGTCGAATTCGCCAACCGGATGCAGGAGCAGGGCATGGGCCGGCGCGAGGCGATCGAGCATGCGGCCGGCGTGCGGCTGCGGCCTATTCTGATGACGACAGCCGCCATGGTGGTCTCCATGGTGCCGCTGATCCTTGCCTCCGGGGCCGGCGCGAAGAGCCGCATCTCGATCGGCATCGTCATCGCGGCCGGCATGACCATCGGCACCTTATTCACGCTGTTCGTCACGCCGGCGGTCTACACGCTGATCGCGCGGCAGCATGGTGGATCGGGGCGCAAGACAGCGGCGCAGCACGAGCTGCCGCTCACCGGGCTCCGTGAGGCTGCGGAGTAAAGTTTCAAAGTACAGCGGCGTCGTCTCGATGGACGATCTACTGGCCTTTGTTAATAGCTCGTAAGTGCAATCTGATTTTCGAGATTGCTTGCCCGGCTGAGCAAGAAATTCGAAAGAGCTCGTCCGCCATGCTGCCGCAATGGAACCTTCCCCTTTCCTTCGTGTGGTCGGGGCGGCTGCGCTCGCCTGTTGGACGTGCGGCGCAGCCGAAGCGGCCGGACTCATGGCGCGTGGCCCGCATCACGGGCCAGGCCTGGCTGACGACGGACGCCGGACGGGTCGAGCTCACGACCGGAATGGCTCTTCCACCCGCGCAGACGCTTTCGACGGCCCAGGCATCGCGCGTGATGCTGGTCCGCGGTACCGAATCGATGATGGTCGGCCCGAGCAGCATGGTCGCGCTAAGCGAACGGCCCGACGAGGGGCTGTCGACGACGGTGCTGGAAAAGGCCGGGTCCGTGCAGTTCGACGTCGAGCGCCGAAACGTGCAGCACTTTTCAGTCGAGACGCCCACTCTCGCAGCTGTCGTCAAGGGCACGCATTTTACCGTCACGGTCGGCCGTCGGGACGGTTCCGTGGCGGTCTCTCGAGGACAGGTGGAGGTCACGGCCTTGGCAACGGGCCAGCGGACCGACATTACGCCAGGGCTGCGAGCGACTGTCGGGAGCCGTGGGTTGAACGTGTCTGGAGCGGGTCCGAAACCGGGCATCGTCGTCGGGCCGCCCCGCGCACCGGTCGTTGCAGCGATGACCAGGCTCTCGCCACTCGCGGGAATCACGGCGGCTGAAATGTCCGCGGTGGCGTCCGTCGCCTCGCCGGACGCGGCGACTGCTGCGGCACCAGTGTCCGCCGTGGCCGCTGCGGCTTCTGCGACGGCCGCCTCACCCTCGGCGACATCTTCGGCGACTGGACGGTCCTCGAACGCTTCTCAGGCGCAAGTTGCCGCCCAGAATGCGAGCTCTCAACACGGCATGCTTGCAGCGATCGCGGGCGCCCTCGGCCTTAACGGACCGAAAGGGCCGATGGGGCCGTCGGGACATGATGGTCTAAATCGACATTCTCCGCCGGGCTTCCCGGGCGACCGAGCATCTCATCCAGAGCATCTCGGCCATGGGGGGCCGAAGTCGGGAGGTGCTGGCCCAGCCGGACCAACTCACGGCCCTGGGCCGAGTGCTGGCCCCGGCGCTGGAAGCGGGCCAGGACAGCCCGGCTCCCCTGGGCCCGGTCCGGGTCACCCCGGCATGGGAACCAGTCATCCGGGAGCCGGCCCAGGTCGAGGACCCGGTCCCGGCGGCCAAGGACCGGGCCATTGAGGCCTGATCCGTTCCAATGCTTCGCCACACGTTGATCCTCCGCGTTGTTGCGACCATTGCGGTTCTGAGCCTTTATCTTTCGGGCGTCTTCATCCCGCTGCGCGACATCGTCCAGGATGCTCGGTTCCGCCTGGTGCAACGCCCTGCGAGCAAATCGATCCTACTCGTCGAAATCGACGCGAAGAGCATCGCGACCGAAGGTTCCTGGCCCTGGAGCAGAGCCCTCCACGGGCGAATGATCGATCAACTGCGCCAGGCTGGGGCCTCGGTGGCGGCTTTCGACATCGACTTCAGCGCGGTTTCCACGCCGGACGGCGATGCGGCTTTCGCTGAAGCCTTGGAACGGACGGCCCGAACGTCCACCGTGGCGGTTCTCGCTGCGCTCCAGCAGGCACCGAGCGCACGGGACGACGGCCGCAAGCTGATCAGCCGACCGCTCCCGCGTTTTGCAGCCGCCTGGGAGGGTTCGGTCGACACGTCGAGTGATGGAGACGGCCTCATGCGCCGCTTCGCACGAGGGGAAGTGTTCGGAGGCGTCCCGATACCGTCGATGCCGGTCATGCTCGCAGGGCTGGGCGACAGTGCGGACGGTCCCTTCTCCATCGACTTCGGGATCGACGCGGAGGACATCGACCGCATATCGGCGATCGACGTCATCGAAGGTCGATTTGATCCGGAGCGGATCCACGGCAAGACTGTGCTGGTCGGCGCGACCGCCGTCGAATTGCGCGACTTCTATCAGGTCCCGCGCTACGGCACGGTTTCGGGAGCGCTGCTGCAAATCCTGGCAGCCGAGAGCCTGCTCCAGGGTCGAGCACTCCAGCAGACTTCCATATATCTTCCCCTGGGCGCCTGCGCTCTCGTGCTCCTGCTGGCTTGGCTATGGCGCAGGCTCGAAATCGCGGTGGTAATTCCCATGTTTGCGCTCGCGGCGGCCTGCGCGGAGGGGATCGCGGTGGCCGTTCAGGCCCTGTTCCCACAGATGTTCGACACCTCGTCGGTCCACGTCGAGCTCATGACGATGGCACTGCTTGCGGTCGCGTTCGAAATCCGGGCGCGGCGGATCAAGATGCTCGAATCCCGCGATAATGCCGACCGCTTACAGGTGATGCTCGATCGCGTGATCGCTGACAGTTTCACCGGGATCATTGTTGTCGACCAATACGGGGTTGTGCTGGCGGTGAGCCGGGTGGCCAGCGAGACTCTCGGACTTGTTGGACGAGAGACCGCAACGATCTCCATAGACGGTGAGCTTCCTTCGGTGCTGCAACAAGCGCTGGCGGAGGCGCATCAGCGTGCGACGCGCGGCGCTTGGCTTCCGGACGCCCCACGGGAAGCCGAATTCCCGCTTCGTCCCGATCAGCCGCCGAGCGTGGTCGAATTCGTAACGACACTGTCACACGTGGGCGGCGTCACGGCGACGCGGAAGCGGCCAGGAGGTGACGACTTCGCGATCTGCCTGACCTTCCAGGATGTGACGGCGCGACGCCGAGCGCAGGCCGATGTCGCTCGTCTCGCCCACTTCAATTCGCTGACCGGGTTGGCCAATCGCCATTCATTCCTCTCGCATCTGGCCTCGGCTCTGAGCCAATGCAGCGCTGAGGCGAGCAGCTGCCTCGCAGTCCTGTCCTTCGACCTCGACCGCTTCAAGCTCGTGAACGACCGGCTTGGTCACGGCTGTGGTGACGCGCTCCTCCGCAGTGTCGCCGACCGCATACGGATGCTCGAACGAGACGGCGATCTGGCCGCCCGTCTCGGCGGCGACGAATTCGCCATGCTGGTCGAGCGGCAAGATCTCTCCAGGGTCGAGGCCACGGCCGAACAGCTTGCCGCTCGCTTGAGTGGCACCTACGAGATCGGGCCCTACCAGGTCACGGTTGCGGTCAGTGTCGGTATCGCGCATGGGCGAGGGTATCGACGCAGCCGTTTTGCTCAAGCAAGCGGATGCGGCGCTCTACGCCGCAAAGGCGGCGGGCGGGGACCGCATCAGGCTCTACGACGAAGCGCTGGAGAGGACGGCCGAAGCGGCTCTTCAGTTGGAGCAGGATCTTCGTGCAGCCATTCAAAACGGTGAGTTTGAACTGGTTTTTCAGCGCCAGGTGGACGCACGCGCCGAAGCCATCGTCGGAGTTGAGGCTCTCGTGCGGTGGAGACATCCGATCCGCGGCTACATCGCGCCTTCCGAATTCATCCCGATTGCAGAGCGGACGGGTTTGATCGAGGCAATCGGCGCCTGGGTTCTGCAAACGGCCTGCCGCGAGGCGGTGACATGGCCAGAGGCCATCAAGGTTTCGGTCAATCTTTCGGCTGTCCAACTCTCGCGCGGCGACATCCTCGAGACAGTCTCCGGCGCGCTGATCGCCGCCGGCCTGCCACCATCGCGGCTCGACCTTGAACTCACCGAATCCATCCTCATGGACAACATCGGCTTCGCCCGCGAAATGCTCGACCGCATTCGCGGGTTGGGCGTCGGGCTTTCGCTTGACGATTTCGGCACGGGGTACTCGTCGCTCGGCTATCTCAAGAGCTTCGACATCGACAAGGTGAAGATCGATCGCTCATTCGTGCGTGACTTGCCCCAGGACCAATCTTCTGTCGCGATCATCCGCGCGGTGGTCACTCTTGCGCAGACGCTCGGGCTCAGGGTGAACGCCGAGGGAGTCGAAACCGCGGAGCAATTCGCCGTTCTGCGCGCTATCGGCTGCGACGAGGTGCAGGGCTTCCTGCACGGCCGGCCGGAACCGAGCGCCGCCATTGCGGCCAGTCTGCGCGCTCAAGCCGACGCACGGCTGCGCATGGCGGGATAGGTGCGTCCCGGCCGCTATGCAGCAGCGCACTTCACGCGGCGGTGCGGAACGCTTAAGTGCTGGCCATGGCCCATACTTCCGTTTCGACCTCGGCGGACGATCCCGTCGAACGCCGGCGCACCTTCGCGATCATCTCGCATCCGGATGCCGGCAAGACCACCCTGACCGAAAAGCTGCTTCTGTTCGGCGGGGCGATCCAGCTCGCGGGTGAGGTGCGGGCGAAGGCCAACCGGCGGCAAACACGCTCCGACTGGATGGACATCGAGCGCCAGCGCGGCATTTCGGTTGTCACCTCGGTGATGACCTTCGAGCATGCCGGCCGGGTGTTCAACCTGCTGGACACGCCTGGGCCACGAGGACTTTTCGGAAGACACCTATCGCACGCTGTCCGCCGTCGACTCGGCCGTGATGGTGATCGACGCGGCGCGCGGCATCGAATCCCGAACGCGCAAGCTGTTCGAGGTCTGCCGGCTTCGCGATATTCCCATCATCACCTTCGTCAACAAGCTCGATCGCGAGACCCGCGATCCGTTCGATCTGCTCGACGAGATCGAAAAAGTGCTGGCGCTCGACACCGCCCCGATCACCTGGCCAATCGGGCGCGGCCGTGCCTTCGCGGGCACCTACGACCTGCGCCGCAATATGATCCGCAAAGCTTGAGTCGGACGTCCAGGCGCCCATGACGCCCGTATCCGGTCCGCGCGATCCTTTGATTGCCGCGTTGCTGCCGCCCCACGAGGCCGATGCCGCGATCGACGAACTCGAACTGGCCCACGACGCGTGCCGGCCATTCGAGGAACAGGCCTATCGAGAGGGGCACCTGACGCCGGTGTTCTTCGGGAGCGCGCTACGCACCTTCGGGGTCGCCGATCTCATCGAGGCGATCGGCAACTTTGCGCCGCCGCCGCGCGGGTTGCAGGCGGAAAGCCGGCTGGTCGATCCGCACGAGAAGAAGATGAGCGGCTTCGTGTTCAAGATCCAGGCGAACATGGACCCGAATCACCGCGACCGCATCGCGTTCATGCGGGTTTCGTCGGGCAAGCTCTCGCGCGGCATGAAGGCCAAGCTGGTGCGGACCGGCAAGCCGATGGCGCTCAATGCGCCGCAGTTCTTCTTCGCTCAGGAGCGTGCGCTCGCCGAGGAGGCGTTTCCGGGCGACGTCGTCGGCATTCCGAACCACGGCACCTTACGGATCGGCGACACGCTCACCGAGGGGGAGGACCTGGTGTTCCGCGGCGTCCCGAGCTTCGCGCCCGAAATCCTGCGGCGCGTGAAGCTCACCGACGCCATGAAGGCCAAGAAGCTGCGGGAGGCGCTGCAGCAGATGGCGGAAGAAGGTGTGGTGCAGACGTTCGTGCCCTACGACGGCTCAGGTGCCATGGTCGGGGTCGTCGGCGCGCTGCAACTGGACGTGCTCGCCGAACGGCTGCAGGCCGAATACGGCCTGCCCGTGTCGTTCGAGACGAGCCGGTTCGAGCTCTGTCGGTGGGTGACGGCCCCGGATCAGGTGGAGCTCGGCAAGTTCCTGGCCGCCTATCCATCGTCTACCGCAGCCGATCTCGACGGCGCGCCGGTGTTCATGGCCACCTCGGCGTTCACACTGAAATACGAGCAGGACCGCTGGCCGGCGGTAACCTTCTCCGACATCAAGGACTACCAGCGCGCCGCCTGAGCTGATCGAAGCGTGCGAATTTAACGACTTTACGCTAGGGTACATGGATCGATTTCCCACAGGGTAGCGGCATGACCAAGATACTACCGGTGATCATGTGCGGTGGGTCAGGCACGCGCGTTTGGCCCGAATCCCGGGAGGCGCTGCCGAAGCAGTTCATTCCCCTGCTCGGTGCAGCGCTCGACATTTCAGACCGCGCTCGAGATGCTGGCCGACCGCGACGTTTTCGGACCGGCGATCGTCATCACCAACCACGATTACCGCTTTCTCGTGGCCGAACAGGTTGCGCAGACAGGGATCGAGGCCGACATCGTCCTCGAGCCCTCCCGCCGCGATTCCGGCCCGGCGGTCGCGGTCGCGACCGAGATTGCGTTTCGCCGGGCCCCAGAAACCGTGGTTGCCGTGTTCGCGGCGGACCACGTGATCGAAAACCGGTCGGCCTTCGTCGAACTCTGCCGGACGGCTGCCGAGGCGGCCGCCGCCGGCTCCATCGTTACCTTCGGGATCAAGCCGACCCGGCCGGCCACCGGCTTCGGCTATCTGCGGCCCGGAGCCGCCCTCGAGGGCGGCCACGGCGTGCGCAAGCTCGACGCCTTCGTGGAGAAGCCGGACGCCGCCACAGCCCAGCGATACGTCGAAGAGGGCTATCTCTGGAACTCCGGCAATTTCGTCTTCCGCGCCGACGTGATGCGGGACGAACTTCAGCGTTTCGGGCCCGATCTCGCGGCGGCCGCCGAGAAAGCGGTTGCAGGCGCGAAGCGGGACCTCGGGCTCGCTCGTGCTCGACGCCGTCGCCTTCGCCGAAGCGCCGAAGATCTCGATCGACTACGCCGTGATGGAGCGGACGGAACACGCCGCCGTCATCGCGGCCGATATGGGGTGGTCCGACATCGGCAACTGGCAGGCCGTTTGGGAGCTGTTCAGAGCGCGACGAGAAGGGGAATTCGGTGCGCGGTTCAGGCGTGCTGCTCGACAGCAGCAACGTCCACGTACGCTCGGACGAGATGCTCACGGCCGTCGTCGGCCTCGACAACGTCATCGTCGTCACGACCCAGGATGCGGTGCTCGTGGTGAACGCCAACCAGGCGGGCAAGGTCAAGGATCTCGTGGACGGACTGAAGCGGGACAATCGTCCCGAAGCGCTGGAGCATCGCCGATCCTATCGTCCCTGGGGCTACTACCAGAGCATCGATCGGGGCGGCCGCTATCAGGTCAAGCGCATCGTGGTGAAACCCGGTGCGCGTCTCTCGTTGCAGAAGCACTTTCATCGGGCCGAGCACTGGGTGGTGGTGCGCGGGACGGCGGAGGTGACGCTCAACGACGCCATTCACCTGATCCACGAGAATGAGTCGATCTATCTCCCGATCGGCTGCACGCACCGCATGGCCAATCCCGGCAAGATCGATCTCGAATTGATCGAGGTGCAGACCGGGAGCTATCTTGGCGAAGACGACATCGTTCGCATCGAGGACGCCTATAACCGGAAGTGAGCCGGCGCTCGTCGATGCGGCGCGCCTGGGTCAGTCGCGGTCAGTGCGTCTCGACAGCCGGCTTCGTTCCACGCAGGCGCCGCACAAACGTCAGAAGGGCGGGATGCCGCTTGATCGCCGCCTTCGCGCGCGTTTTGGCGACCTCCGGCCATCCGAGCGGCGACAGAGGTGTGACGGCCTCGACCATCGGCACCGGCGTCACGCCGATGCGGCGCTTGTAGCTGTAGTCGCCGATCGTGAAATCGAACGAGCGATAGCCCTCGGCGTGCAGCATCTTCATGGTGCGCTCGATCACCATCCGGCCCGGCGAGAAATTCTTGTAACGGGGGTCCGGCGTAGCGAGCCGCGTCATCGCGTAGTGCCGGCCGTCGGTGATGCCAAGGAGAGCCGCCACCACCTCGTCCCCGATGGTCAGGGCCGTCAACACCGCGCTGCCGTCCTTGAGGCCTTGGTGGACGATGGACTCGTAGAACGAACGCGCAGGCTCGTCGTCGAGAACGTAAGGGAGGCCGAGTTCGGCGACGCGTGCCGCCTGCAGCCGGGTCAAGCTCACGATAGATGCGATCCGCGTCCGCTCCGGCTTCGTAGCGGCGGAAGGCCGCGCCCGGGTGCTTCTCGAACACCCGCGCCGAGCGTTCGAGTTCCTTGCGGAAGGTGCGTTCCAAGCCCCAGTGCCATTCGTCCCAGCTTCCGGGCACATGCAGAATGTTCCCGATCTGTGTTGACGGCGCGACACGGGGGAGTTGCGCCAGCGGGTTGCGGCCGATCGAGCACGGACGCGGGCATCTTTTCGAAGCGCAACAGGTCGGCGGCAGGGAGCGCGCGGCGTAAGGCCCTCCACAAGCACCGCACCGTCGTGCAGATTGAGATGTGGTCGCGCGTGAGCGCCGGCGCGTTGTAGTCGGTGAGGCCGCCATCGGCGAACGCGATGACTCGTTTCGAGCCGTCCCGCAGGCGCATGGAGCGGCAGGCCGAGCACATCTCGCGCCGGTCTTCGTCGGTCACGAATATGATGAGCGGCTCGGCGTTGCCGATGCAGTGCCGATACCAGGCGTCGAGCCAGGGCGCCTGCTGGAAAGCCAGCGCAGTGCCGCCGGATGCCAGACGAACCCAGCGCGCCCGCGCCGCGCCCCAGTCCGGGATAGGCCTCCGCCTCAGAGGGATGCGCTGCCGGACGCGCGCAAGAGCGCGCGCCGATCCGCCCCCGGTCGATGCCGTGCTGCTCATCGTGCGACTTCGCGCTATTCGGCGGCTTGTAAGGGCAGGTCGACGATCGCACCGGGCGCGAGCGGTCGAGCATGAAGGTCGAGGGCTTGCGCGGCTTGTTCTCGCGTTTCACCCACGAGGTGTTCTTCATCGCTTTCTGGAAAACGGCCTTGGTCCAGAAGCCCGGGCCGGTCGGTGGCGCGGCTGCGCGGCGAAAACCCCATCTTGTGGCGCAGAATGCCGTTGGCAACCGTCACCATGTGGCTGCGCCGGATCTCGTCGGTAAAATATTCCATCGTCATCGACACGTTGAGACAATCGTGGTTGTCGACGCGATGCGGCGCGTTCAGCGGCCAATGCAGCATCTGGCCAGGCTCGAGGTCGAACACCGTTGCGTGCTCGTCATACCAGGGCTGATAGGGCATGTTCACCTCTACGCCCGAGAGCGCGATACCCTCGACATGTTCCGGCCGGATGAACGGCGGGGTGGTGGGATAGACGTAGACGCGCTTGACGCCGCGAATCTGCCAAAGGCACTGGCCTGGCAGGTCAGCGTGATAGAGGGTGCGCGAGCCGGGCGACGAGATCAGGATGCCGATCTTCTCGCCGTACATGCCATAGTCGGGCAGGTGTCCGCGCAGTTCCGCGAAGATGGCGTCGCGCAGCGCTGCATAGCGTGGGTCGACGGAGCCGACGTCGCGCAAGTTGATCCAGATGCGGCTCTTGGCGATGGCGTCGATCACGTCGACACCGTGCATGCCGCCGAGCTCGCCTTCGCGCCACGAGCCCCGATCGGTCCCCTGCTCGCCCCATTGGACGAGGCTGTAGCCGTCACGCGGATAGCTGTCGATCAGCGCTCCGAGACTCTCATTGCTGAAGAGATCGGAGCGGTCGAGCCGGTGGCTCAGCTTCAGGGGCGTCTGACCCCAGAGCTCCGTATGGCGCGGCTCGAAGTTGGTGAAGATCGGATCGTTGGACATAGAGGCTCCTCCGCCGCATATCTCTGGCATAAAGCCACGGGTTCTAAGCTTTCGAATGCGGCATCACGTCGGAATCTCCGAAAATCTTCCCAATGTTGGTAACAAGACTATGAACGGATCCGAGCACACTGACCGGACGTGTTCTAGCTAAACGTTCGTGAGAATTGGGCCGAGGACGATTAAGGCGCTCTTTACGACGGGCCGCTAAGTCTCGCGCCGCGACGGAGTCCATGATCTTGAGCGTATCAGCCCGATCTTTGGGCAGAGGGGTGCCGCAGCCAAGCCGTCGCGGCGGCCATTGCGGGCCTGCTTTCGGCCGCCCTCGCCGGACCTGCAGCGAGCGCAGCCGAGCTCGAGGCGACGCCAGGGCTGAAGGACTATGCCGCGCGGAGCCGGATGATGTTCGGGTCCGCGATCGCCCTCGAGAACTTTCCGCTCCCGGAATGCCGTGCCCTCTACGAGCGAGAGGTGGCACTGGTGACGACGGACCTCGCCCTCAAGTTTGCAACGCTGCGGCCAACTGCCGACGTGTTCGACTTCGGGCCTGCCGACGCCCTCGTGGACTGGGCGACCCGCAAGAGCATGCTTGTTCGTGGCCACACTCTCATCTGGAACGACGCCAACCCGCGGTGGCTCGAGCGGCTATCGGCCCGGGAAATCGAGCGCGTGTTCGATGAGCACATCGAGCGGGTGGTCAGCCGATACGTTGGACGCATCCACACTTGGGACGTCGTGAACGAACCCTTCTGGCCTGGATCGGGCGAACCGGGGGGGTACCGGCGCGGCCCCTGGTATGCCGCGCTCGGGCCCAGTTATGTGCAGCGTGCCCTCAAGCGGGTCCGCGCGATCGACAAGACCGCAAAGCTGTGCCTCAACGAAGCACAGGTCGACAACGACCACGAATGGGGGCGCTCGATCCGCCCCTGCCTCGCGCGGCTCGTCGCTGACCTCCGCGACGCAGGTGTGCCGCTCGACGTCGTGGGCCTGCAGTGCCACTTGAAGCCCGCGTGGCCGCACGATTACGGCCGCTTCGCCGACTACATGCGTGGCCTAGCCGCCCACGGAGTGGAGCTTCACATCACTGAGTTCGACATCGACGATGCCAGCTTCCCGGACCCGATCGTGGTTCGTGACCAAAGGGTTGCAGCCTACGCCGACGATTTTCTTCGCGCCGTGCTCCAGGTGCCGGAACTCTCCACCTTTGTGACCTGGGAACTCGCCGACCGCTGGAGCTCCATCTGGCATGGCGTGGCCGACGCCGACCCAGAGGCCAAGCGGCTGCCGCGGCCGCTTCCCTTTGATGAGAACCTGAGACGCAAGCCTCTCTGGTATGCGCTGGCTCGCGGTTTCGAGGCGCGCAAGGCCGCTTGAGTCGAGGTCGCCCGCACGCCGCTCGTAGCGGCGCGTCGGTTAAGCTTCCGTAAGACATGTTTCGTAAATTCCGTCGTGATCGGCGTGACCGTCCGGCACGGTCGCAGATCAGCCGGTCGCAGGCGCCCGGTCCGGCAGCGTAACGCCGGGCCGGGCGCCGAGCGTCCAGTTAGGCCAACGCGGCGGGCTCCATGATCTCTCGTTTTTCGACGGCACAGCACGCGATGATGCGGGCGGACCGGCAGGACGACAGCAATGTCGACCTGCGCGGCTTCTTCGGCATTCTCCATGAGCGCTGGAGACTGATCGCCACCCTGACGATTGTGGCCGTCGCGCTGGCGATTGTGTACCTCGTTCTGGCGACCCGCACCTATACCGGGGTGACGTCGCTGCTGATCGATACGCGAACACGGCCGGCCGTCGGTGATCCGAGCGGCCAGATCGACAATTCACCGGACGCGATCTTGGTCGAAAGTCAGGTGCGCCTGATCGCCTCGGATGCCGTGCTCCGTCGTGTGGTCGAATCGGAAAAGCTCGCCAGCGATCCTGAATTCGCTGCGGGTGGACCGAGCCTGGGGAGACGCGTTCTGCAAACATTCGGCGTCTGCCAAGGCGCCCTCGACGGCCGATGGCGTTGCACAGGCGACGCTGAGCCTCGCCTCGCACATCGTGGTGAAGCGGTCGGAGCGGACCTACATCGCCGATATCGAGGCGACCTCGGTTGACCCCGTCAAGGCGGCCCACCTCTCCGATGCGGTCGCTCGCGCTTATCTCGCGGAGCAGCAGGCGGCGCGCAACGACGCCGCCGAGCGTGACAGCGACTGGGTGCGGGGCCAGATCCGGCAAATGCAAGCAGGCTTGCAGGATGCCGAACTCAAGGCGGAAGCCTACAAGCGCAGTCACGGCATCATCGATACGAATGGCAAGCTGCTGAACGAGCAGGAACTCGCCGACGCCTCGGCCAGCCTGTCGGCAGCCATAAGCCGGGCGAGTGAGATCAAGGCCCGGCTCGACCAGATCAAGAACGTGACGGCAGCCGGGCGCAGCGTCGATTCGTTGCCGGACGCCTTGCAGTCGCCGCTGATCGACAAGCTCAAGGGGCAATATGCCGATGTGAGCCGGCAGGCCGCGACCCTGCGCCAGACGCTCGGAGATCGGCATCCCGACGCTGCTGGAGGCTGACCAGCAGCTGCGCGACATTCGCCGACTGATCGCGGAGGAACTGGCCCGCATCCAGTCCGGCATTGCCAATGAATACCAGACGGCCCAGAGCAATATCGTCGCGCTGCAGAACCACGTGCAGGCGTTGAAAACGACGGCGGTCGATTCCAACGAAAACCGGGTGCGTCTCGACGAACTGCAGCGCGATGTGGATGCGCGTCGCACCGTCTACGATCGATTCCTGCGGGCGCGCGACACGGTGCGCGAGCAAGCCGCGGAGGCGCCGATCGGTCGCGTCATCGCGCCTGCGCGGATTCCTACGGCGCCGTCGTCGCCCAAAAGCTTTGCGATTCGTCGCCCTGGCGGTCGGGGCGGGCCTGGGCCTTGGCATTGCCGCTGCACTGGGCGCCGACCTCGATCTCGGAGCCGGCGCGGCGCGGGCCTGCGCGAACGACCCTTCGCAGCTGATCGAGGCACAAGCGGAGACCCGTGTCGCGGAACCGGGCTCGGTCCCGGTGCTCGGCTACATCCCGTCACCGTTCGGCAATCCCGCGGCCCTGAGCACGCGAAGCTGGCTGCTCGACCGCTTTCGGACCGCATGGCCGACCGCGATGGAGACCGAACACGTGCCGTCGCTGCCGGCGTTCCGTAACGCCGTCCAGGCTCTCGGACTGGCGGACCTGGATCGGCGAACCGGCCACCATGCCGCGCAGCCTGCTGGTCACGTCCCTGGCCGGCTCGCGACAGCCGCACCACCCTGGCGCTCGGGCTGGCCGAGGCGGCCGCGGCGCACGGCAAGCGCGCCGTCGTGATCGACGCCGACGAGCGCGGCAGCCTGCTGCGGGAGCTCATCACCGATGGGGCCCGTCCGACCCTGATCCACCTGATGGGGACCACGCGCATCTGCTACCGCATCGTGGCGCCGTTCCGCGGCAGTCTCAGCATCGTGCCGATCGTCTCGACGGAGGCGCAGATGGCGCGCCGCTTGGCCGGCCAGGGCACGACCGCCCACCTGGACGGGATCGCCAGCAATTTCGATCTGGTGATTTTTGACGGCCCTGCGCTGCGCGACGGCGAACGCGTCGAAGCCATGGCCGCGACCGTCGATACCGTCATCGTGACGGCGCCAAAATCGGCGACACGCGAAGCATCGAAGGGGCCATGAGCCGTCTCGAACTGCCGATGGGATCGGCAGTCGCAGCGGTTCTGGTCGCCGACCTCGCGGAGGGTGCGGCCGCCAGCGCGGCTGCGTGACCATGCTCGAAGACGAGCAACAGGCCTCGCTCGGCGGCGTGACCCGCCGCGCTGAGCCTTCTCGCCATCTTCCTCATTTTCGTCATGCCTGGGCAGGTTCTGGATATGCTCGGCCTTGGCTATGGAACTTCGGGGGGGTCCGCTGTCGGCAAGGTGCATCCCGGGACGGATCTGGTTTTTCTGGCGACGGCCGTTGCAGCCGCACAAGCCGGCAATCCGCTCCGCTATCTGGTCGAGCAGGGTCGCCGCTTTCCAGGAGCGTCGCGCTCCTCGCCGCGACCGGGCTCCTTCTCGCGTTTCTCATCAAGGTACAGCGGGCGCCGTTCACGCCGCTGATCGACACGTTCGTGCTGCCGGCCTTGCTGCTGCCCCTGGTCGTGGACATGCCGGCCAAGCATGAGGCGCCTGGTCGAACGCGGACTGCACGTCTTCCTCGCCTTCAACGCGATGCTCGGAATCGTGGAATATGTCAGCGACTGGCGGCTCATTCCGATGACCTCCGACGGCTTGGAGGTGACGCAGGACATGGAGTGGCGGGCCGCCGGCCTTCTCGGCCATCCACTTGCCAGCGCGGCGACCGCGGGGATGTATGCCGTGATCTTGGCCATGGGGCTGGGGCGAGCGCTGCCGAGTTGGTTGCGCGGACCCGCCATCGCCCTGCAGTTTTCGTCGCTGGCCGCTTTCGGTGGGCGGACGGCGCTTGTGCTGACGGCCGTCTGCCTCGGCCTGATCCTGCTAATCCGCTGCAGGAGTCTGCTGCGTGGCCGGCGGTTCGATCGGCGATCCGGTGCCGCCACGCTGCTGCTCGCGATGCTCCTTGCCCTCGGGGTCGACGGCTTTGGTGACCAGCGGCTTCTTCGACCAGTTGCTGTTGCGGTTCGTCGATGACAACGGCAGCGCCAAGAGCCGGTCGATCATCTTCGACGTCCTGCGGCATTTCTCCTGGCAGGAACTCTGGCTCGGACCCGATCAGGATCACGTTGCGAGCGTGCTTCATCTCGAGGGCATCGAGATCGGCGTCGAAAGCTTCTGGTTGGGCTTCGTCGTGCTCTGCGGCATCTGGATGTCGTGCCTGTTCTTCGCGGCCTTCGCGGCCTTTCTGGTCGAGGTGCACCGGCACGCCGACATCCGCGCCCTCGTTCCGCTCGGCTTCTTTCTGGTGGTGATCTCGACCACGGTCAGCCTTTCGGCGAAGTCCACCTCGCTTGCCCAAGTACATCACGATCATCGTCGATCCTGATGCCCGCCAGGCCGGCTCGGGTCACCTCAGCGCATTTGGACGCGATCCGGCACTGGCGCACGGCATGACCCGACCGATCATCGTCGACGAAACCCATTGCGGTCGCCACGTGACCGGGCTGGAACGCATCACGCTGGAACTCTTCTCCGCGGAGGCGCTGAAGCCGCTCGAACGTGACGCCGGTTCGGGCCGGCGGACGCAAGGCCATGATGCTGCGCCAGACCTTCGGGCTTCCCTGGATGGCCGGCACCAACCCGGAGGCGCTGATCCTCTGTCCGGGCTTTCCGCCCTCACCGCTGCTCACGCTCTCGGCAGCCGATCGGGTCATCCCCTACGTGCACGATCTCTTCCTGCTCACACGTCCGCAGGATCTCAACAGGCGAGCAAAACTCTACATGGTCGAGCCGTTCCGCTTGATGTTGCGGCGGCTCTCGCTCTTCCTCGTCAACTCGCAAACGACCGCCGACGAGCTTCGGCGGTTGTGCCGGGCCGACGCCGAGATCGTGCTCTATCGCCCGGGCGTGCGGAACGTGTTCGGTGTCTCGGCGGAGCACCGCCTCCTCACGCGCGAGGCACCTCGCGGGCCTCGTCTGATCGCCCTCGGCACGGTCGAACCGCGCAAAAACCTCATCGCGGCCGCCGCGATCCTGACCGCTCTGCGACGAACGCATCCGGGTGCCACACTGGATATCGTCGGCCGGTTCGGCTGGGGCGTCGACACGGAGGCATTGGCGGCGCGTTCCCGGCGTCACCCTGCACGGCTACTTGGCGGCGGAGGCTGCGCGAGATCTGCTCGACCGTGCGGACGCGCTCATTTCCACGTCTCACGACGAGGGTCTCGGGCTGCCGCTGCTCGAGGCGCAATACGCGGGGCTCGCGGTCATCGCGCCCGATCAGCCCGTGTTCCGGGAGGTCCTGGGCGATAGCGGGATCCTCGTCTCACCATCAGATTCCGTCGGTGCGGCCGACCAGATCGCCGCAGCTCTGTCCGCGAGATGGGGCAGGGGCATCGTACGCCGCGGCCGGCTTGGCAAACCTTCGCCGTTGGAACGATGAGGCCGCGCAGGATCGGCGAGCGGTGGTAGCCCTGCTTGCAGGGTCTGTGATCCGGGCCCGAAACCGTCGCAAGGATCAAGTCGATTTAGAAAGTACTGTTAACCGAGGGGTTAAGTGTATCCGAAGTCTCCGAATTACCCGTGCACCAACGAAGGTAGTTTCGCTTCTCAATCCGCGGCGCGGTGGCCGGCGGACGGAAGCCGGACATGCCTGGAACCATTCTGGACACCACGATCGCCGTGGTGGATCATCAGCCGATCAACATTGCCACGATGACTGACCTCGTGCGCAGGATCGTGAACCGCGCGCGACTGAAGCGAGGCTTCACCCTTTTCACGCTGAACCTCGACCATGTGGTCAAGCGCCGCCGCGACCCACGATTTCGCGCAGGCCTATGCGCGAGCCACCCTTGTCACCGCCGACGGCTGGCCTGTCGCAGCCGTCGCCCGGCGCCAGCACGCCGAGGTCGAGCGGGTGACCGGCGCGGATCTGATCCTGCCGCTGTGTCAGGCTGCAGCCGAGAACGGACTGCCGATATACCTCTTCGGTTCGACAGCCGAGTCGCTGGCTCTCACCGCGGCCGCGCTGACGGAAAGCGTTTCCGGCGGCTCGACATCCGCGGCACGGCGTCGCCGCCCATGGGCTTCGACCCGACCGGGCCGGCAGCGACCGCGTTTGCGCACGACATCGCCGCGTCGGGTGCGCGGCTCTGCTTCGTCGCGCTCGGCGCACCCAAGCAGGAGCTGTTCGCCGACGCCATGGCGCAGCAGGTTCCCGAGGTCGGCGTTCTTGTGTATCGGAGCGGCCCTCGACTTCATCTCGGGACGGCAGCGCCGGGCGCCGGTGCTGATGCAGAAGCTGAAGGCGGAATGGCTGTGGCGCCTTGCCGGCGACCCGCGCCGTATGGCGATCCGCTATGGGTCCTGCGCCCTCGTCTTCGCCGACATCCTCATGCGGCTTCCGCGTCCGAACTGACACGCATCAGCGGTCGCTTAATCTTCGGATCGTAGGCTTCGATCATGCCGACGTATCGCCTTTGCCTGATGCATCCGATGGACCCGCGCGGGTCCAAGCTCGGCGGCATCGAGACGCATGTTCGCCAAATCCTGGCGCGGCATCCGGACGATTTTTCGATTCTCTTCATCGGCATCGATGAATTCGGCGACTGCGACCTCGGTCAGGTGCACCGGCATTGAGCTCGACGGCCGCACCGTCGACTTTCTTGCCGGTCACGCACATCGACCAGATTCGGATCAATCTGCCGGGAAAGAAGCTGGCGCAATCGACGACCTTTCGCTTCGCCTGCGGGATCGCTCGCCATTTCAGGATCATCAGAGGCGCCATCGGCGCCGGGTCCGGCCACCGCCGACCTGCAACGGTTCGAATTCGCCGGTCTGGCTCGCCTGCTCGGCCTGCCGGCGGTCCAGATGGTTCATGGCGAGGGCGCCAAGGACCAGACCATGGACAGCCTGATCAAGCGCTTCTGGTTCATTCACCGCTCCAACGAATGGCTCGCGTTGCACCTCGCGCGCAAGATCCTGTGCGTGAACGGGAACATCATCCGGCGCCTCGAGACGGTCTATCCGTCCGTGGCTGCGAAAGCGGAAGTGATGACCGTGTCGGTCGACACGCAACTCTTCGCGCCGCAGCCATTCCCGGCTTGGGACGGCGTGTTCAAGGTGGTGTTCGCTGGCCGCCTCGACAGCTTCAAGGATCCGCCGCTGATGTTCCGCATGCTGGCGGCGCTGCGGGACGCGGCTCGGCGGAAAGGTGGAGTTCCACTACCTCGGCACCACCGACCCGAACCGCTATCCCGATTTCGCTGCCGATTGCGGACATCACCGTCCGTCACGGCTTCCAGTCCGCACCGGACGTGGCCCGCATCGTGGCCGGCTGCCACGCCGGGATCCTGACGTCGTTCTTCGAGGGGATGCCCTGCTTCCTGCTCGAGACCCTGTCGATCGGCCGGCCCTTCGCGGCGATCCGGCTGCCGCAGTACGATCCGCTGGTGCAATCCCGGCGTCAGCGGCATGCTGGTCGAGCGGACGGAGCCTGACACAGCGTGCTGCGGCGCGCTGGTCGACGCGTTTGCCGCCTTACGGGACGAGGTGGCGGCCGGCCGGCTCGATCATGAGCAGATCCATCGGCTCGATCGAGCCCTATTCCGTTCGGGTGCAGATGCAGCGGATGTTTACGCACCATCGCGCCATCCAGGACGGAATGCGGGGAACCAGAGCCAATCCGCTCGATGCCGTCCGCGCCGCGGCGCCCTGAGAGGCCTCCGATGGAGATGTGCGCCTCGGAACTCGAAACGCCGCCGAGCGCGCCGAATCCTGATCTACACGCATGCGCTCGCCGGTGGCGGAGCCGAACGGGTCTGCGCCGTTCTCGCATCGGGGTTCGCCCGCCGCGGCTGCACCGTGACGTTGGCGGTCGACAGCGTCTCCGACGACAATGCCGGTTTTGTCGACCCGCGCGTCGAGGTCCGGGTTTTGGGGCAGGGGCACGCCCGAGCCGTGTGGCGGCTGGCGCGGCTGCTGGCACGCGAAAAACCGGACATGAGCCTGTCGGCGATCGGCGTCTCGAACCTCAAGCACAGCCTCGCGGCGGCGCTCGCCGGGCGGCTCCGGCACGCCGTCCTCTCCTATCACGCGTTTGCCGTGAGCGAGCCGCAACTGCTCAGCCGCATCGGGTATTGGGCGACCCCACTTCTGTCACGCATCACCGGGCGTACGGTTGCCGTCTCGCACGCCTTGCGCGGCGACTTGGTGCGGCGCTGGCGGGCTTCGCCTGCCCGAACGGTCGCGATCCACAACCCGGTGATCGTCCGCGGATCCGGCAGTGTTGTGACGATCGCGGCTCCGCGTCCGCTGGTGCTCGCGGCAGGCCGCTTGACGCCGGGCAAGAACATGCGCGGCCTGGTGCGCGCATTCGCGGCCGTGGCTGCCGAGCGCGATGCCGATCTCGTCATTCTCGGCGAAGGTCCCGAGCGCACCGCCCTTGAAGAAGACATCGCCCGGCTCGGACTTCACGGGCGGGTTTCCCTGCCGGGTTATGTGTCCGAACCGTGGGATTACTACCGGAGGGCGGCATGCTTTGTCACAGCCTCAGAGGCCGAATCGTTCTCGATGGTGATCGTGGAGGCCCTGGCGTTCGGTCTCCCTGTCGTGGCGGTCGATTGCGCCGGCCCGCGCGAGGTTCTCGACGGGGGCCGCTACGGCACGTTGGTTCCGGCCGGCGACAGCCGTGGCTTGGCAGCCGCAATTGTGTCGGCGCTCGATCATCCGGGCGATCCGGCCGGACGAGAACGACGCGCCCAGGCCTTTTCGGTCGAAGCCGGCGTTGCGGCCTATGCGGCGTTGGCCGAGGCGATCGCGGCCTAAACTGCGACGGCTGCGACCAGAGCCTGCCATTCATCCTGCAAGCTCCCGGTGAACGGCGCGATCCCGCCCCGCGCGTACCAATAGCGCGCATTGCCGAGGTCGCCTTCCTTGCGGTGCAGGTAGGCGTGAATCCGCGCGGCCAGCGGTCCATCCTCATCGGCGACGAGGTCGTGGGCCTTGGTCCAGTCTCCTTTGGCGTCCCACCAGAGCGCCTGGGCGAGCGGCGGCGAACCGGCCGGCGGCCGATCGGCATCCATGTCGAAGCCTTTCGCTTCCCCGCTCATTGCTCCATCCCGGCCACAGAGGCCCGCGCCAGGGCGGCGCTCAGCGTCTCGACGTCATAGGGTTTCGACACGATCGGGACGCCCTTGAAGCGATCGGGAACGACGACGTTTTCGCCGTAGCCTGTCGCGAAAACGTAAGGCATGCGGCGACCAGCACAACGGTCGGCGACGCCGAAGCTGGTTTCCCCCGACAGATTAATGTCGAGCACGGCCGCATCGAAGCGGCCCAACTCGACCGACCGCAATGCATCGGCCACCGCCCCGGCGATTTCGACGTGGACTTTGGCCTCCTGCAGCGTCGCCTGGGCGTCGAGCGCAATCATCATGCTGTCTTCGACAAGCAACAGCCGCTTTCCCACAAGATCGACCGAATCGGACCGCTCGCGAAGTCTGCGCTGGTTCGCCCGCTCCCTTGCCCAGCGTGACGAATGCCGCCGGGAGGACGAAGCGCGCCCAAAGGCCGTCCGATCGGTAATCCAGCTGGGCTTCGCCCTGCAGTTCGAACGGAACGGTTTGCTCGACCACCACGGTGCCGAACCCGCGGCGGGATGGCGGCTTCACGGGCGGTCCGCCCGCCTCCTGCCAGAGGATTTCCACGCCGCCGTCGGCCTGCAACCTCCAGGTCACGTGAAGCGTGCCGGTCGAGACGCTGAGCGCCCCGTATTTGGCGGCATTGGTCATCAATTCGTGGAAGACCAGCGCCATCGTCTGGAAGGCGCGGGCATCGAGCAGCACCTCCGGCCCGGTAAACACAAGGCTATCGCGGGCCCCGCCGGTCCAAACCTGCGCCTCGGCCGCGAGGAGTCTTCGCAGCGGCGCCGACTCCCACGCACCCTGCGTGATCTGGTCGTGGGCTCGCGCCAGCGATTCGATCCGCTGTTCAAGGTCGGCAGTAAAGGCCGTGATGGACCGCGCCCCCTTTCGGCTCTGTCGAACGAGGGAGCGGATCAACGCCAGGATATTCTTAACCCGGTGATTCAGCTCGGCGATCAACAGCGCTTGGCTTTCCTGCGCCGAGCGCCGCTCGCGTTCCACAAGGTCCGCGCGACGAAGGATGACATCGAGCAGCGATGTCCGGAGCGACTCGGCGATCTTGCGCTCGACCGCCAGCCAGGGCTGGCATGTGCCACGCACCTCTTCTCGCCATGCCGCAAAACTGCGGCGCGGCGAGATCCGATCGCTGCCGTCGCGACGCTCGACGGGCTTGTTGGGGTCGCCTCCCCAGCTGACGATCTGGAGAACCTCGCGCCGGAAGAACAGGAGATAGTCTCGCGGCTGGCGCGAAAAGGGTACGGCGAGAAGCCCGCTCACCTGCTCGCAATATGCCGCCGCCGGTGGAAACACGGCCCCCAAGCTGTCGGTCGCGTAAACCTGTTGCGCGCCCTGCTGGTTGAGGAAGTCCATCAGGGCCGGCATCTCCTCGACAGGCGGCAAACTGCCGAACCCCGACATGACGCCGGCGGTCCAGACCGCGATGCCGTCGCAGGGCATGAGTTCTTTCAGGAGATCCGCGAAGCGAGCGAGATTGTCGAAAAGCGTTTCCTCTGGAGGCATGCTGGCGATCAGCCGCTCATGCGCCTCGCGGGAACGCGCGATCGAGCCGAGTTCGCGCGCCTGCTCCTTGGCTTCGATCTGCAGCGAGACGATCTGCGCAAACAGTTCGCAAGCGTTGCAGATCGAGACGGATGGCCGTCGCGGCACCTCGTGATGACAGGCGATCAGGCCCCACAATCGGTCGCCGACGATCAGCGACAGCGTGAGGGTCGCGCCCGATCCCATGTTCCGCAGGTACTCGAGGTGGATCGGGGAAACACTGCGGAGAGTGGAGAGACTGAGGTCCAGCTCCACCCTTTGGGCAGGGTCGCCGAGCAGAACCGCCGGCTCGTAATTCACGTCCGCGATCAGCCGCAGCCATTGTTGCAGATAGAGCTTGCGGGCCTGTGCCGGTATATCCGAGCTCGGATAGCGCAGGTGGAGAAATGGCGTCAGGCCCGCGCGCAGCGCCTCGGCAACTACTTCCCCAGATCCGTCCTCCAGGAACTTGTAGATCATGACCCGGTCGAAGCCGGTGACGGCGCGGATCTGCGTCGCGGAAAGCAGAAGAGCGCGCTCCAGGGTCGGCGCCTTCTTGAGCCGGCCCATCATGCTGCGCACCAGGGCAAGCGGTGTGGTGGCCGAGACTCGTGCCTCGGGTTGCGGGATGATTTCGACGATGACGTATTGGGCGCTGAGGTGGACAGAGAGGTCGACGAGGATGCCGCTTTCGAGCCGCACATTTGCCAGGACCTCAGGCGCGCCAGAGACCATCGAGCTCTGAAGGGCGTTGCGCAGATCGTGAACGACCTGGGCGGAGAACACATCGTCGACCGGCTTGCCGATCAAGTCTTCCCCATGCTCCAGAAGCGACCCGGCATTGGCGGAGACGTGCGTCACCGACCAGCTCGTCAACAGGCAGGCGAGCAGCACGCCGTAGGGCTGAATGGAACCCGGTCGTTCAATCGGCTCGCGCGCGCAACTGTCGAGGTCGGTGAAAATTGGCGCTTCGACTGACACAGCCTCGCTTTCCCGTTCCGCTGGCAGCGGGATGGTCAAGTGTCTTCCATGCGAACACGGCGGGAACAAGCCCAGAAGGACGCTTCCTAACAAAGGTTAGGAGGAGAACTGTTCCAGGCGGGCGTGGGTGGCTGCTGCTTCGAAAAGCCGGAATGTATCGGCTGCGCCCCCGAGCAGTTCGTTTCGCGCCGGGCTGAGATTTTCGAGCAGCGCAAGAAAGCTGGCCCACCCGCCGGGTCTCGGCGGCGGTCGCAGAAAGCGCGTCGCGCGCCGGACCAGTTCATCGGTGCTGTCTTCGAGCTGCCGCGCGAGGATACGGCCGCCAAGTCGCGACCCCTCGAGCACGTAGAGCGCGCCGAGCTGCCGTCCTGCCGTATCGAGGTGCAAACGGCTATTCGCCATCTCGGCCGCCGGGGCAGGGATGGCGAGCCACGCGAGGTCCGCCAACGCGGCCCTCTTGCGTCGTCGTGAGGGCCAATCGTCGACCAGGCGATCGATTCCGCCGCGATCGAGTTCGTCTTCAGCCACGCCGACAGCCATGACTTGAGCCGTCAGAAAACGACCGAGACCCGCCCGGGCCGTCAGATCGAAAGCCGCGAAGGCGGCTTCGACGGCGGCGTGCAGATGTTCCGTCTCACGTCGGAGGAAAGCGTGGGCGGTCTCACGTTGGACGTGCAATTCGAACAATGGCGGCAGGTGTCCATACTCCACGGCGGGCTCAGGGCAGCGTTTATCCCATGCCGCAGCGCGCCTCCAAATCGTCTGTCGAGCGACTTGACCTCGACGGCCGCCCCGAGCACAACCGGTCACATTCTTAGGACGACCACCGGTGCCGACCGTCACCCTCATCGACAATTACGACAGCTTCACCTGGAACCTCGTTCATTATCTCGGGGAACTCGGGGCTGAAGTCACCGTGCACCGCAACGACACGATTACACCGGAAGATATTCTGGCAGCGCGGCCGGACGCGATCGTGCTCTCCCCTGGCCCCTGCACGCCAAGCGAGGCGGGGATCTGCCTCGATGTGATCGCGAAGGCAGGCCCGACCACGCCGATCCTCGGCGTCTGCCTGGGGCACCAGGCGATCGGCAGCAGCTATGGCGGGACGGTCGGGCGGGCGGCGCTGCCGATGCACGGCAAGCTGTCGCAGATCCATCATGGCGGCGAAGCGGTGTTCCGCGGCATCAACGGCTCGTTTTCCGCGACGCGCTACCACTCGCTCGTCGTCGAGCGAAGCGGTCTTCCCGACGAGCTCAAGGTCACGGCCGAGACGGACGACGGCACCATCATGGGGCTGTCGCACCGCACGCATCCCGTGCACGGCGTGCAGTTCCACCCCGAAAGCATCATGTCGGAGCACGGACACCGCATCCTGCGGAATTTCCTCGATCTCGCCCAGGCCTGGAACAGCGGCGCCGGTCGAGCAAAGTCGGCCTGACATGGAAGCGTTCAAGCCGCTCCTCGGCCGCATCGCGGCAGGCGAGACGTTGAGCCGCAGCGATGCGGAAGCGGCTTTCGACACGATCCTGTCCGGGGATGTCACGCAGGCGCAGATCGGCGCGTTGCTGATGGGCCTTCGGGTGCGCGGGGAAAGCGTCGACGAGATCACCGGCGCCGTCGCCTCCATGCGCAAACGGATGCTGCGCGTGACGGCTCCGGCGGACGCCATCGACATCGTCGGTACGGGCGGAGACGGGCAGGGGACCTACAACGTATCTACGCTCGCGGCTGTGATCGTCGCCGCATGCGGCGTCCCGGTGGCGAAACACGGCAACCGTGCCGCGTCCTCGCGGTCCGGCTCGAGTGACGTGCTCACCGCGCTCGGGGTCGCCATCGGTTTGCCGGCCGAAGGCGTCGAGCGCTGCATCCGCGAGGCCGGGCTCGGTTTCATGATGGCCCAGGCGCACCACGCGGCCATGCGCCACGTCGGCGGACCGCGCGCCGAGATCGGCACGCGGACGATCTTCAATCTGTTAGGTCCGCTCTGCAATCCGGCCGGAGTCGGCCGCCAGGTGCTCGGGGTCTTTTCGGGCGTGTGGCTGCAACCTCTCGCCGAGGTGCTGCGAAACCTCGGCAGCGACCGGGTGTGGGTCGTGCATGGGTCAGACGGACTCGACGAACTCACCACGACGGGCGAGACGGCGGTAGTGGCCCTGGAAAGCGGCGCAATCCGCCGCTTCGCCGTCGTGCCGGAGGACGCCGGCCTACCCCGGGCCGCTCCGGATGCACTGAAGGGCGGGGATCCGGCCGCCAACGCTGCGGCGCTACGCGCCGTCGTCGAGGGCGCCGCAAACGCCTATCGTGACATCGCGCTGCTGAACGCGGCGGCTGGTCTGGTTATCGCCGAGCGCGCAGGGGACCTGCGCGAGGGCGTCGCGCTGGCAAAGCAAGCTTTGACCAACGGCGCGGCGCGGGACACGCTGGACCGGCTGGTGGCGGCCTCGAACGGCTCGCCCGCTGCGGCCTGAGGGACATCAACGATGGCCGACATTCTTCAGCGCATCGAGGCCTACAAGCGGGAGGAAGTCGCTGCCGCGAAGCTTCGCGTCCCCCAGCACGCGGTCGAACGCCAGGCCGCCGCAGCCCCGTCACCGCGGGGCTTTGCCCGGGCGCTGCGGGACAAGATCGATGCCGGCGATACGGCGCTGATTGCCGAAATCAAGAAGGCCAGTCCTTCCAAAGGCCTGATCCGCGCCGATTTCGATCCCCCGGCGCTGGCGCGCGCCTACGAGGCCGGCGGTGCGGCGTGCCTCTCGGTGCTGACCGATGCCCCATCCTTTCAGGGGAGCCCGGAGTTTCTCGTTTCGGCGCGTGCTGCAACCACCCTCCCCGCGTTGCGCAAGGATTTCATGTTCGAGCCCTACCAGGTGTGGGAGGCTCGCGCGCTCGGGGCCGACTGCATCCTCGTGATCATGGCCGCCGTGGACGACACGGCAGCGCGCGATCTCACGCGAACGGCCCAGCAACTGGGCATGGACGTTCTGGTGGAGGTGCATGACGAACGTGAACTCGATCGGGCGCTCGGCCTCGAGGTCGAACTGGTCGGCATCAACAACCGTGACCTGCGTACGTTCGAGGTGTCGCTCGCCGTCTCGGAACGGCTGGCGCCACGCATTCCCGCAGACCGCATCAAAGTGGGCGAGAGCGGAATCTCGACATCCGCTGATTGCGCAAGGCTCGCCGGCGTCGGCATCCGGTCCGTGCTGGTTGGCGAAAGCCTGATGCGTCAGTCGGACGTGGCGGCGGCGACGCGTGCTCTTCTTCAGCAAGCCAGCGCCCGGACTGCGGCGTGACCGCGCTCACCCATCTCGACGCATCGGGTCAGGCTCGCATGGTGGACGTCGGCGACAAGGCCGTGACCGAGCGGATCGCCGTCGCCGAAGGTCTTGTGGTCATGCTGCCGGAGACGCTGAGGCTCGTGGTGGAAGGTAATGCCAAGAAAGGCGATGTCCTCGGCACCGCCCGTATCGCCGGCATCATGGCTGCGAAACGAACGCACGAGCTGATCCCGCTCTGCCATCCCTTGGCGTTGTCCAGCGTTGCCGTGGACCTCGAACCGGTTGGGGAACTGCCCGGCGTGCGTGTCCGCGCCACCGTTCGGGTTTCGGGACAGACAGGTGTGGAGATGGAAGCACTGACGGCGGTGAGCGTCGCCTGCCTCACCATCTACGACATGGTGAAGGCGGCGGACCGCGGGATGCGCATCGAGGCCGTGCGCCTCGTCAGCAAGTCGGGCGGCAAGTCGGGGGACTACGCAGCCGAGACGTCGGCATGAGCAGGCCCGCGGAGGCGCTGCTTTCGGTTCAGGATGCGCTCGTGCGGATCCTCGAAGCGGCGCCGGTGCCGCTCGAGGCCGAGATCGCGCCGCTTGCCGACGGGTTTGGCCGCACGCTCGCGGCGGACCTGCCGGCGCGGCGGACGCAGCCGCCCTTCGACGTCTCGGCCATGGACGGATTTGCCGTCGTGGCGCAGGACACCGTTTCGGCTGAACTGACGATCCGCGTCATCGGCCAAAGCGCCGCCGGGGCGGGCTATGCCGGCCGGATCGAACCGGGCCAAGCGGTGCGGATCTTCACCGGTGCGCCGGTTCCGCCGGGAGCGGACGCCATCCTGATTCAGGAGAACGCGCGGTTCGAGGCCGACAGGCTGACCGCGCTCGAGCCGGTCACGGCGGGACGGCACGTCCGCCGGGCGGGCCTCGACTTCCGTGAAGGAGAGATCGGCCTCGTGGCGGGAACCCGGCTCAATCCCGCCGAGCTGGCGCTCGCCGCGGCGATGAACCACCCCGATCTGCCGGTGGTGCGGCGGCCGCGTGTCGCCATTCTGGCCACGGGCGATGAGCTCGTGCCCCCGGGCGCGCACCCGGGCCCGGACCAGATCGTTGCCTCGAACGGCTTTGCGGTCGCGGCGATCGTCAAGGCGGCAGGCGGAGAGCCGATCGACCTCGGTATCGCGGGCGACGATATCGAGGTGCTGGGGCGCGCCATTCACGAGGCGGAAAACCTCGGCGCCGATGTACTCGTGACGCTTGGCGGCGCGTCGGTCGGCGATCACGATCTCGTCCAGGCCGCCCTGGTGCGCGCCGGCATGGACCTCGCCTTCTGGAAAATCGCCATGCGCCCCGGCAAGCCGCTGATGCACGGCCGGATCGGGCCCATGCGCGTGCTTGGCCTGCCGGGAAACCCGGTCTCCTCGATCGTCTGCGGCACGTTATTCGTGCGGCCGCTGGTGCGAGCCCTTTGCGGCGACCGGAAAGCCGGCCGGGACCCGACGGAGCCGGCGCTGCTGGCCGTCGGCCTCCCGCCCAACGATCGGCGCCAGGATTATCTGCGTGGAACCCTGGCGTTCGCGGACGACGGCGGCCTGCCACTGGCGACCGCGAACAAGGCGCAGGATTCGTCCATGCTCCGCATCCTTGCCGGAGCCGGCTGCCTCATCGTGCGAACCCCCTCGGCACCCGCGGCACATGCCGGCGATCCGTGCCGAATCATCCGGCTCGACCGCTTCCCGGCGTAACGACCAACTTGCGGAACACATCGGGAACGGGTATCGCTCGTTCACGGTTTGTTTGTTTCGATTCGGCAGGCTGGCGAGTCGGATGGCCGACGGGTGACGGGGCAGGTGATGCTGACCAGGAAACAAAGCGAACTTCTGCACTTCATCGACGGGCGGCTGCGGGAATCCGGCGTGCCTCCGTCGTTCGACGAGATGAAGGATGCACTCGATCTGAAGTCGAAATCCGGCATCCATCGGCTCATCATGGCGCTTGAAGAGCGCGGCTTCATTCGGCGCCTTGCCAATCGGGCGAGGGCCCTCGAGGTCTTGCGGCTGCCGGAGACAACCAAGCGGCCGAAGGTCGGTGGGTTCGTTCCCGAGGTCATCGAAGGTGGCCGCAAGTCGGGCGAACCCCGGCCCATGCCTGTCGCGCCGGCTGTCCATGAAATCCCGTTCGTTGGACGCATTGCGGCAGGGTCACCGATCTTGGCGATCGAGGCCGGCGGCCGCACCATTGGCGTTCCGCCCGACATGCTGCGCGGCGGCGAGCATTTTGCGCTTGAGGTCAACGGCGAATCGATGATCGAGGAGGGAATTCTCGACAGCGACATCGTCATCGTGCGCAAACAGAACACGGCCAATTCCGGCGATATCGTCGTCGCGCTCATCGACGATAACGAGGCCACCCTGAAGCGTCTGCAACGCCGCAAAGGCATGATCGAACTCGAAGCCGCCAACCCGGCGTTCAAGACCCAGATCTATACGCCCGATCGGGTGCGCATCCAGGGACGGCTTGTGAGCTTGATCCGGCGTTACTGACGTCGGAACGGCTCGGCAGGTCGCGAGCGAGATGCTTCCGGCGGGCCGCGTTTTCCTTTAGGTCTCCGGCGATCCGCCGGAGACCGACCCCATGCCCGATCCATCGTCTCGCCTTCGAATCCTGGTTGTCGGCGCGTCTGGCACGCTCGGCCGCGCCGTGGTGGCCGAACTCGGCCAGCGTCACGACATCATCGCTGCAGGCTCCAAATCGGGCGACGTGACGATGGACATCGCCGATCCGGCGAGCATCGTTGCGGCTCTCACGAAAGTCGGTACGGTCGACGCGATCTGCTGCACGGCCGGCAAGGTGAATTTTCACCCGCTCGCGTCGATCGAGGCGTTGCCGCTCGCAAAGTCCTCGTACGGGCTCGGGCTCGACAACAAGCTGATGGGACAGGTGAACCTGACTCTCGCGGCGCGGTCGCATCTCAACGATGGCGGTTCGGTCACGCTCATTTCGGGCATTCTGGCAGAAGAGCCAATCGCCGCGGGCTCGTCGGCCTCGATGGTCAACGCCGCGCTCGAGGGCTTCGTTCGCACGGCCGCCTGCGAACTGCCTCGCGGCTTGCGGCTCAACCTCGTGAGTCCAACCGTATTCACCGAATCCATGGGCGCCTATGGCCCGTTCTTCCGTGGGTTCGAGCCGGTGCCGGTGGCTAGGGCGGCTCAGGCTTATAGCCGCAGCGTGGAAGGCATCGGGACGGGCCGGATCTATCGCGTCGGATGAGCCGCATCGTCGTTGCCGTGGGGCTGGCGCTCGGCCTGCTGGCTGCCGCTGCGGTTTTTTCCGTCTGGCCCGACATCGACCTCTCGGTCGCGCAGGTGTTCTACGCCGGCCAGAACAGATTTGTTGGGGAAACCGCGCTTGGGGCGGGAGTGCGACGCGTGGCGTATTGGGTGCCGACGGCCGCGCTCGCGGTGTGCGCGGCATGCTTTCTGGCTCGCCGCATCGGATTGAACCGCGGATGGGCGCCCACGGGACGGGGCCTAGCCATGGTCGTGCTCACCTTCGTGCTCGGACCCGGCTTGCTCAGCAACGTGATCCTGAAGGACCATTCGCACCGGCCGCGACCCTACCAGACGGTGGCGTTCGGCGGCGACGACGCGTTTCGACCGTTCTACGCGTTCGATGGCGCCTGCGCGCGCAACTGCTCCTTCGTTTCCGGCGAGGGCTCGGCCGGCTTCTGGACGATCGCGCCGGCGCTGCTCGTCCCTCCACCCTGGCAGGCGGGGGCGGTCGCCGCATCGCTGCTGTTCGGGGCGGGGGTCGGTGGACTCCGCATGGCCTTCGGCGGGCATTATTTGTCGGATACCGTTTTCGCGGCCCTCTTCACCTGGGCAGTGATCTGGGCAGTTTGGCTGGTCGTGATCGGCCGGCGACGCGCTTGGCAGCCTGCATCGCTGTCGGCGCCGGTGGGCGAAGTGCCCGCGCCCGAGCCCGGCTAGGCCGCTTTGCCGCATTGCCGCATTGCAGAAAGCATGGCGTTGGGGCCGTTGAGTGCGGCGGCATGCCGGTGCTAGGACAAGCGGATGGTCAGACTGTCGTCGGCGCATGCCTCCCTGTTATTCGCGCTATCTGGTTTCTGCCTCCTTGCCGTCACACCCGTTCGTGCTCAGGCCCCGAACGCTGGCCCGCCGGCCGTGGGCGTGGTGACGGTCGGCAAGAAGCCGATCACCGAGACCGAGAGGTTCATCGGCCGGATCCAGGCGGTGAACAGGGTGGATCTGGTGGCGCGGGTCACCGCGTTCGAGGAAGAGATGGCCTTCAAGGAAGGCCAGGAGGTCAAGAAGGGCGACGTGCTCTATCGCCTCGAGCGGCCCCCGTTCGAGGCTGACGTGCAGGCCAAGCAGGCCGCCATCGATCAGTTCCAGGCGCAACTGCAGAACGCCAATGTCACACTTGAGCGTGCCCAGACGCTTTTGAACACGCCCGCGGGCCAGCAATCCAACGTCGATGTCGCCAAGGCCAATCAGGGCGCGCTGCAAGGGCAGCTCCTGGCCGCCCAGGCGAACCTCCGCACTTCGCAGATCAACCTCGGCTATACCGAGATCAAGGCGCCCATCGACGGCAAGATCGGTCGCACCGCGATCACGCCGGGCAACGTCGTGTCGCCAGGCAACGGAACGCTCGCGACGATCGTCGGGCAGGACCCGATGTATGTGGTGTTCCCGATCTCGGTGCGCACGGCACTCGAGTTGCGGCAGCGCTATATCGACAAGGGCGGCTTCGATGCCGTGCAGATCAAGATCGTGCTGCCGGACGGTCGCACCTACGGTCAGATCGGGAAACTCAACTTCGTCGACAACACGATCGCGGCGAACACCGATACGATCGTGTTGCGCGGCACCATCCCCAACCCTCACATCCAGGGGCAACTCGGGGGCGATGGTGTGCGCGAGCTGGCCGATGGCGAGTTCATCCAGGTGCTGCTTGAGGGCGTCCAGCCTGTCGAACTCGTGACCATTCCGCGCGCCGCCGTGCTGACCGACCAGCAGGGCGACTACGTGTATGTGGTCGGGCCCGACAACAAGGCGACGCGGGCCAACGTCAAGCTCGGCAACGCGACCGACAAGGAGGCATCCGTCCTCGGCGGCTTGCAGGAAGGGCAGAGCATCGTGCTCGAAGGGTTGCAGCGCGTGCGCCCGGGGCAGCCTGTGTCGCCCTCGCCGGCCGGCGAGACCGCGACGAGCGCCGCGAGCGCCGGTGCGGCGAAACCGTAGCGTGGCGGCCAGGGCGGGCGACCTCTCATGATTTCAGCCGTCTTCGTCGACCGGCCTCGCCTTGCGGTCGTCATCGCCATCATCATCACCATCGCCGGTGCGCTGTCGCTGATGCGCATCCCCGTGGCGCAGTTTCCGGATATCGTGCCGCCTCAGGTGCAGGTGAGCGCCGTGTATCCCGGTGCTTCCGCCGCAGTGGTCGAATCCGCCGTCGCGCAGCCGCTCGAAGCGCAGATCGTTGGCGTCGACAAGGCGCTCTACATGAAGTCGACGAGCGGCAACGACGGCAGCTACAATCTCACCGTTTCGTTCGCCCTCGGCACCAATCCCGACATCGACACCGTCAACGTCAACAACCGCGTGCAGACGGCGTTGTCGGCGCTGCCGGCGGAAGTGCAGAAGCAGGGCCTGACGGTGCAGAAGCGCTCGTCGGCCGTGCTGCAGTTCATGATGTTCTACAGCGAGAACGGCCAGCAGGACCCGCTGTTCCTCACCAACTACGCCACCATCAACGTGCTCGACGAGATCTCGCGCACGCCGGGCGTGGGTCAGGCCAACCTGTTCGGCAAGCTCAAATATTCGATGCGCATCTGGTTCGATGTGCAGCGGCTGAACAATCTCGGCATGGCGCCGTCCGAGGTTGTGGCGGCGATCAATTCGCAGAACGTGCAGGCGCCGATCGGGCGCATCGGCGCGCGTCCGATCAGCGATCAGCAGCAGTTCCAGTTCAATCTGCAGACCAAGGGACGTCTGACCACGCCCGACGAGTTCGGCAATATCGTCGTGCGCGCCAACGCGGACGGCTCGGTGCTTCGGGTGAGAGACGTCGCACGCGTCGAGATGGGGGCGCAGAACTCCGACACGGTGAGCCGGCTCGACGGCAAGGATGCCGTCGCACTCGGCATCTATCTGGCCCCGGGCGCCAACGCCGTGCAGACCGCCCAAGCCGTCAATGCGACCCTGGCCAAAGTCGGCAAACGGTTCCCGGAAGGTCTCAAATACAAGGTCGTCTACAACTCGACGACGTTCGTGACCGACACCATCCACGAGGTGCTGAAGACCATCGGCGAGGCGTTCGTCCTCGTCGTGATCGTGGTGTTCTTTTTCCTCGGCAATCTGCGGGCGACCATCATCCCGGCAATTGCCGTGCCCGTGAGCCTGGTCGGCACCTTCGCGGTGTTGCTGACCATCGGCTATTCGGCCAACACCGTTTCGCTTCTCGCGCTCGTGCTGGCCATCGGCATCGTGGTCGACGACGCGATCGTCGTGGTCGAGAACGTCGAGCGTGTGCTCGAGGAAAACCCCGACATGCCGACGGGGGAGGCCGTCAAGAAGGCGATGGCGGAGATCACCGCGCCGATCATCGCGATCTCGCTCGTGCTGCTGTCGGTGTTCGTTCCGATCGCCTTCATTCCCGGCGTGTCCGGCGTGCTGTTCCGCCAATGCGCGGTGACGATCTCGGTCGCGATGATCATCTCGGCCATCAACGCGCTAACCCTCTCGCCAGCTCTCTGCGCCGTGTTCTTGCGCCACGAAGGCAAGAAGCGTGGCGTCATGGGGCGCGTGCTGAACGGCATCGACAAGGTGCGCGACGGCTACGCGGCGGTGGTGAAGCGGCTTGTGCGGGTCAGCATCATCGGCCTCCTGGTGATCGCGGGCTTCGCGGTCGCGATCTATTTCGCCTCGCTCCGGACGCCGACCGGCTTCTTGCCCGAGGAGGATCAGGGCGCCTTCTTCGTCAACGTCCAGCTGCCGGACGGCGCCTCGGTCTCGCGGACCAGCACGACCGTGGCTCAGATGGAAAAGCTGATGCTCGGCCTGCCGCAGGTGCAGGACACGTTTGCGGTCATCGGCTTCTCGTTGCTCGATTCCGCCAACGAGCCGAACGCCGCCTTCATGGTGATCCGCCTCAAGCCCTTCGAGGATCGGACGACGGCGCAGGACTCAGTGCAGGCGCTGATCGGAAAGGTGTTCGGGGCCGCGCAGCAGGTGCGGACCGCCAACATCATCGCCTTCAATCTGCCGCCGATCATCGGCCTGTCGACCAGCGGCGGCTTCGAATACGACCTCGAGGCGCTGGAAGGTCAGGACCCCGCCTTGATGGGCAGCGTTGCAGGCGGGCTCGTCGGCGCCGCCAACCAGGACGCTCGCCTGAACCGGGTGTTCACCACCTTTACCGCGAGCAATCCGTCGCTCTACCTCGACATCGACCGCGACAAGGCGAGCGCGCTCGGCGTCAACATCGGCGACATCTTCTCCGTGCTGCAGGCGACGCTCGGCGGCTCGTACGTCAACGACTTCAACCTTTATGGCCGCACCTGGCAGGTGAACATCCAGGGCGAGGCGAAGGATCGCGCCAGTATCGACGCGATCTGGCAGCTTTATGTGAAGAACAAGCAGGGCGCCGAAGTGCCGCTGCGCTCGCTGGCCGCCCTCAGGGTGGTGCAAGGGCCGCAGGTCATCACCCGCTACAACAACTACCGCGCCATCGCGATCCAGGGCAGCCCGAAGGCCGGCGTTTCATCCGGCACGGCCCTGGTCGCCATGGACGAGGTTTCGGCCAAAACTCTGCCGGCCGGCTACAGTTACGAATGGACCGGCACCGCCTACCAGGAGCACGAGGCCACGGGGCAGACCAGCGTCATTCTGGCGCTGGCGATCCTGTTCGCCTATTTGTTTCTGGTGGCGCTCTACGAGAGCTGGCTCATTCCCGTGCCGGTGCTGCTGTCGGTCACGGTGGGCGTCTTCGGCGCCTTCATCGGTATCATCGTCGCCGGGCTGGTGCTCGATCTTTATGCCCAGATCGGCCTCGTCGTGCTGATCGCACTCGCCGCCAAGAACGGCATCCTGATCGTCGAGTTCGCGAAGGAGGAGCGCGAGCGCGGTGTGCCGCTGCTCGAAGCTGCGATCGGCGGAGCGCGGCTGCGGTTCCGCGCCGTCATCATGACCTCGATCGCCTTCGTGCTCGGGCTCGCTGCCGCTGGTGCTTGCCCGAGGCGCCGCGGCCGTCAGCCGTCGCGATCTCGGCACGCCGATCTTCGCGGGCATGATCGCCGCGAGCCTCGTCGGCCTATTCGTTATCCCGATGCTCTATGTCACGTTCCAGCGCGTATCGGAGTGGATCGACCGGAAACGCGGCATCGACCGCTACACAATCAAGCCGCCGAGCCAGGATTCAGCCGATCCGGCGCCGGCGCGTTGAGCCCTAAAGCCTGGGATCGACCGTCACGTGCTCTGGTCGGGCCGCCAGCGTCCGACGGCGGGAACTCGTTCAACATCGGGATGATTTCGGTGACGCGTTCGGCGACGAGGTAGTCGATCTCGCTTCCCGCCCGCACGAAGCCGGCGGTCCGCATATGGGCGAACAGGGCCAGAAGCGGCTTCCAGAACCCACTGATGTTTGCGATCAGCACCGGCTTGGTGTGACGCTCGAGCTGCACCCAGGTCATCTGTTCGACCAGCTCCTCAAGCGTCCCGATCCCACCGGGAAGTGCCACGAACGCGTCTGAGCGCTCGAACATCAGCCGCTTGCGTGTGTGCATATCCTCGACCGTGATCATCTCCTGCGCGCCCTCGAGCATGTTCTCGCGGCGCTGCAGGAAGTCCGGAATGATACCGGTCACGCGGCCCCCACCCGCGAGCACCGCGCGTGCGGTCGCACCCATGAGGCCGTTGTTGCCGCCGCCATAGACCAGCGCGATGCCCGCCGCCGCCATCGCCCGTCCGAGCTCATCAGCCGCCTCCATCAACGCGGGCTCCACGCCGGCGCTCGAACCGCAATACACGCAAATTGTCTTGATTTCGGTCATCCGAGTTTTGTGCAGTGCAGGCGGAAGCCGGTCAAGCAGCGCCCGGCTGCTGCGGGGTAAGGCGCCGACCGGCGGCCCCGCAATTCCATTTGTATAATGCCTCTTGGCGGGTTTGGACCGGCAGGTCGACCTGAATCCAGCTGTCAGCGGTCGTTCGAGCATTGCGCAACTAGGAGAACAATGATAGAACAAAACAAGAACAAACAGGAGCGGCCACTATGCTGAAAGCAGTGATCGAGGACGTTGTAGAGATGTCGATGCTCGGGTCCTTTCTTTGCGCCATTGCGTTTGCGGCGCGTGGCTGGTCCGGCTTGTGAAACCTGTGCATCGGGGCCGCCGCCTGCTCGACGTGAGCGGCGCGGGCCGTCACTGTCGGGATCTCGCTCAATGAGGTTTTCGTGGCGTCGACCAGTCCCGGGTTCGTTCACCTGCACGTCCACAGCTCCTATTCGCTGCGCGAAGGCGCGCTGACGGTCGCCAAGCTGGCGAAGCTCGCGGCGGCCGACCGCATGCCGGCGCTGGCCATCACGGACACCAACAACCTTTTCGGCGCGCTCGAGTTCTCCGAAAAGCTCGCCAAGGAGGGCATCCAGCCGATCATCGGGCTGCAGCTGGCCGTCGATTTCGGCGACGCTGCCGCGCTCGGCGGGCGCTTCGATCTCGCCCGGGTCGGCCGCGCGCCGATCGTGCTGCTCGCCCAGAGCGAGGCGGGATACGCCAATCTGATGCGGATCGCGTCGCAGGCCTTCCTCGATCCGCAGCCGGGCGATCCGGCCGGCCTCGATTCGGCCGGTTGTCGCGAAGGTGTCGGCGGGCTGATCGCGCTGACCGGCGGCCCGTCCGGGCCGCTCGACACGCTGCTCCGGCTCGGTCGCGCCGGAGGCCGCCGAGGCGCGGCTCTCGCGTCTCCTCGAGATCTTCGGCCCCGACCAGCTCTACATCGAACTGCAGCGGCACGGGCTCGACGAGGAGCGCCAGATCGAGCCGCAGCTCATCGACCTCGCCTACCGGCGCGACATCCGGCTCGTCGCCACCAACGAGCCGTTCTTCGCGAGCCTGTCCGATCACGAGGCGCATGACGCGCTGATCTGCATCGCCGAGGGCGCGGCGGTCGGGCACGCCGGATCGGCGGCGGCTGTCGCCGGAGCACCGGTTCAAGACGCGGGCCGAGATGGTGGCGCTGTTCGCCGATCTGCCCGAGGCGACCGAGAACACGCTCGAAATCGCGCAGCGCTGCGCCTTTCGGCCGAAGACCCGCAAGCCGATCCTGCCGAACTACACGCTGCTCGACGGCTCGCCGCTCGATGCGGCGCTTCTGCTGCGCGAGCAGGCCGAGGCGGGGCTGACGATGCGGCTCAGGACGCGCCGGCGTGGCGCCCGGCTATCGTCGAGGACGACTACCGCGAGCGGCTCGCCTTCGAGCTCGACACGATCGTGAAGATGCAGTTCCCCGGCTACTTCCTGATCGTGGCCGACTTCATCAAGTGGGCCAAGGCCCAGTGCATTCCGGTCGGGCCGGGGCGCGGCTCGGGTGCCGGCTCGCTCGTCGCCTATGCGCTGACCATCACCGACCTCGACCCGATGCGGTTCGGCCTGCTGTTCGAGCGATTCCTCAATCCCGAGCGCATCTCGATGCCGGATTTCGACATCGATTTCTGCCAGGATCGGCGCGACGAGGTGATCGCCTATGTGCGGGAGCGCTACGGGCGCGACCGGGTGGCGCAGATCATCACCTTCGGGTCGTTCCTGGCGCGCGGCGTGCTGCGCAACGTCGGCCGCGTGCTCGAAATGTCGCTGGGGCAGGTCGACAGGCTCGCCAAGCTGGTGCCGCAGAACCCGGCCAATCCGGTGACACTGGCCCAGGCCATCGAGGGCGAACCCAAGCTGCGCGAGGCGGCCGAAAGCGACCCGCGCGTCGACAAGCTCCTCAAGATCGCCGGCACGCTCGAAGGCCTCTACTCCAACGCCTCGACCCACGCGGCCGGCATCGTGATCGGCGACCGGCCGCTGCACGAACTCGTGCCGCTCTACCGCGATCCGCGATCCGACATGCCGGCGACCCAGTTCAACATGAAATGGGTCGAGCCCGCGGGCCTCGTGAAATTCGACTTTCTCGGTCTCAAGACGCTGACGGTGCTGACGACCTGCGTGAAACTGATCGCGCAGAAGGGCGTGACGCCTCGACCTCGCGGCTATCCCGCTCGACGACAAGAAGACCTACGAGATGCTCGGGCCGCGGCGAGACGGTCGGCGTGTTCCAGGTGGAAAGCGGCGGCATGCGCAAGGCGCTTGTCGACATGCGCGCCGACCGGTTCGAGGACATCATCGCGCTCGTGGCGCTCTATCGGCCCGGCCCGATGGCCAACATCCCGGTCTATTGCGCCCGCAAACTCGGAGAGGAGCAGCCGGAATACATCCACCCGAAGCTCGAGCCGGTGCTGCGCGAGACCTTCGGGGTCATCATCTACCAGGAACAGGTGATGCAGGCCGCGCAGGTCTGTCGGGCTACTCGCTCGGCGAGGCCGACATGCTGCGCCGCGCCATGGGCAAGAAGATCAAGGCCGAGATGGATGCGCAGCGCGCCCGCTTCGTCGAGGGCTGCGTCGCAGGCGGCATCCCGAAGAGCCAAGGCGGACGAGATCTTCGACATGCTGGCCAAGTTCGCCGACTACGGCTTCAACAAGAGCCATGCGGCCGCCTATGCGCTGATCTCGTACCAGACCGCCTATCTCAAGGCGAACCATCCGGTCGAGTTCCTGGCCGCCTCGATGACGCTCGACAAGTCGAACACCGACAAGCTCGCCGAATTTCGCAACGAGGCGGTGCGGCTCGGCATCGCGGTCGAGCCGCCCTCGGTCAACCATTCGGGCGTCGACTTCGACGTGGCGCGCGGGGCCGAAGCCGGCGATCCGTTATGCGCTGTCGGCCATCAAGGGCGCCGGGCGAGGGGCAGGTGCGCTCGATCGTCGAGTCGCGCGGCGGTCGGCCGTTCACGTCGCTGGAAGACATGGCCCGGCGGCTCAAGCCGCGCGAGATCAACCGGAAGGTGCTGGAGACGCTGGTTGCGGCCGGCGCCTTCGATCCGCTTGGAACCCGATCGAGCCAAGGCGATGGCGGCGGTCGAACCGATGCTGGCGCTCGCCAACCGCGTCGAGGATGACCGGCTGGCAGGCCAGAGCGCGCTGTTCGGCCATGTCGAAGGCGCAGGCGAGCTCAAGCTGCCGAACGGTCCGGCCTGGTCGGTGGCCGAGCGCCTGCGGCGCGAGTTCGACGCGATCGGGTTCTTCATCTCCGGCCATCCGCTCGACGAATACAAGGACGTGCTGGCACGGCTCGGGACCAAGCCCTGGGCGCAGTTCGCCCGCGCCGTCAAAGCCGGCGACAGCAGCACGGCCCGGATTGCCGCGACGGTGCTCGACCGGCAGGAGCGCCGGACCAAATCGGGCAACAAGATCGGCATCGTCGAAATGTCGGATCCATCCGGGCCAGTTCGAGGCCATCCTGTTTTCCGAGGCGCTCAACGAATATCGCGAGCTGCTCGAGAAGGGTGCAGCTGTGCTGGTCACCATTCAGGCCAGCGCCGAGGGCGACGAGATCCGGGCCCGCATCCTCACTGCCGAACGGCTCGACGAGGCCGCCAGCAAGGTCCAGAAGGGCTTGCGCATTGCGGTCGCGCACGAATCTGCCCTTCCCGCCATCGCGGCGACGCTCACCCGGCGCGGCGATCGGGAGGTATCGATCCTGGTCAACCTCGACCAAGGCCGGCGCGCCGAGGTGAAGCTCCGTGAGCGGTTCGCGGTCACGGCGGATCTCGCGAGCCAGCTCAAGGCCACGGCCGGCGTCATGGCGGTCGAGAGCCTTTGAGCCGGCCGAGCGAAGACGAACTGATCGCGACCTACTTCGCCCCGCTCGCGGGCGAGGGCGGCCTCGGCCTCAAGGATGATGCGGCGCTTATCCGAACGTCGGCGGGCCACGATCTCGTCGCCACGGTCGACGCGCTCGTCGCAGGCGTTCATTTTTTCCCGGACGACCCGCCCGCCTCGATCGCCATCAAGGCGCTGGGCGTCAATCTGTCGGACCTCGCGGCAAAGGGCGCGGTGCCGACCGGCTTTCTGCTGTCGCTCGCTCTGCCGTCCGACTGGACGACCGAGTGGCTGCAGCGACTTCGCGGCGGGGCTCGGTCGCGTCGCCTGCGAGCGCCGGCTGCCCGCTGCTGGGCGGCGACACGGTGCGGACGCCGGGACCGCTGATGCTTTCGATCACGGCCTTCGGTGAGGTTCCTGCTGGCCGGATGGTTCGCCGAGGCGGTGCCCGAGCCGGGAGACCGCCTTTACGTCTCCGGGACGATCGGCGACGCGGCCTTGGGGCTGAAGCTTAGATCGGGCGGACGCTGCATCGTCCTGGCCGTCTGACCGAACGCGATCATGCGTCTCTGGTCGATCGCTATCTCCATCCTTCTCCGCGGCTGGCCTTGGGAAAGGCGCTGCGGGACGCATGCCCACGCCGCGATGGATGTTTCCGATGGCCTCGTCGGCGACGCGGCGAAAATGGCGGCGGCCTCAGGTGTTGCGGCGCGCATCGAGCTCGGCCGCGTGCCGCTTTCGCTTGCAGCCCGCGCCTTGATCGCGGCCGACCCCGGCGCGCTGCAAACGGTCGTGACGGGCGGCGACGACTATGAGATTCTGTCCGTCGATCTCACCCGCGCAGGCACTCGCGTTCGAGGCGGCGGCGCGCGAGGCCGGGGTCGAGGTCACTGCGATCGGCGAGATCGCCGGCCGGGCCGGCGACGCTGACCGTGTTGGATAGCGCAGGGTTGCCGGTCGAATTCGACCGCAAGTCCTTCAGTCACTTCTGAGCACCAAGCAATTCGGGCAGGCCGTGTAAGGTCTAACAAAAGTTAGGTGCCTGAGGCTGTCGGTGGAAGCAGTTGCCTAAAAGCTGACGCGTTGCGTTGCGAAGCCGTCCGCCTTTCTGCCACAAACGCGCCGGCGCGGACAGGATTCAACAGAGCCCAACTCGCGGCTGTTCCGCTTCGGAAACACCAAGAAGGCGAAGGTTGTAGTGGCACTCTGGCTCATCATTCTCGCAGGGATCCTTGCCATTGTTTACGGCGGGGTGACAGTCAATCAGGTTCTGAGTGCCGATGCCGGAACGGCGCGGATGCAGGAGATCGCCGGTGCGATTGCCGAGGGCGCTCAAGCCTATCTCGGCGGCAATATATGACGATCGCGGCGGTCGGCATCGTGATCTTCGTCGGCCTCGGCTTCCTGCTCAGCTGGCCCGTGGCCGATCGGCTTCCTGATCGGCGCGGTCCTGTCGGGTGCGGCCGGCTTCATCGGCATGAACGTGTCGGTCCGCTCCAACGTGCGCACCGCGCAGGCCGCCACGCGGTCGCTCGCGGGCGGGCTCGACATCGCCTTCAAGGCCGGCGCGGTGACCGGCATGCTGGTGGCGGGCCTCGCGCTGCTCGGCGTCGCGGGCTACTACGCCGTGCTGACCCTCGGCATGGGCTTGGCGCCCGACAGCCGCGAGGTGATCGACGCGCTGGTGGCGCTCGGCTTCGGCGCCTCGCTGATCTCGATCTTCGCCCGCCTCGGCGGCGGCATCTTCACCAAGGGCGCCGACGTCGGGGCCGACCTCGTCGGCAAGGTCGAGGCCGGCATTCCGGAGGACGATCCGCGCAATCCGGCGACCATCGCGGACAACGTGGGCGACAACGTCGGCGATTGCGCCGGCATGGCGGCGGACCTGTTCGAAACCTATGCGGTGACGGTCGTCGCCACCATGGTGCTCGCCTCGATCTTCTTCGCCGGCACCGCGGTGCTCGGGCCGATGATGCTGTATCCGCTCGCCATCTGCGCGACCTGCATCGTCACCTCGATCGTCGGCACCTACTTCGTCAAGCTCGGCGCCAACAACTCGATCATGGGCGCGCTCTACAAGGGCCTGATCGTCACCGGCGTGCTGTCGCTCGCCGGCCTTGCGATCGCGACGCATTTCGTGATCGGATGGGGCGCGCTCGGCGACGTCGGCGGCCGCACCGTCACGGGCCTGAACCTGTTCTATTGCGGCATCGTCGGCCTGATCGTGACCGGCCTGATCGTCGTCATCACCGAGTACTATACCGGCACCGGCAAGCGTCCGGTGGTATCGATCGCCCAGGCCTCGGTCGCGGGCCACGGCACCAACGTGATCCAGGGCCTGGCGGTGTCGCTCGAATCGACGGCTCTGCCGGCGCTCGTCATCGTCGGCGGCATCATCTCGACCTACCAGCTCGCCGGCCTCTTCGGCACCGCGATCGCGGTGACAACCATGCTCGGCCTCGCCGGCATGATCGTGGCGCTCGATGCGTTCGGTCCGGTGACCGACAACGCCGGCGGCATCGCCGAGATGGCCGGCCTGCCCAAGGAGGTGCGCCACTCGACCGACGCGCTCGACGCGGTCGGCAACACCACCAAGGCGGTGACCAAGGGCTACGCGATCGGTTCGGCCGGGCCTCGGCGCGCTGGTGCTCTTCGCCGCCTATTCGAACGACCTCGCGTTCTTCACGAAGAACGCCGACCGGTTCCCCTACTTCAAGGATGTCGGGACCGTCACGTTCGACCTGCTCAACCCCTATGTGGTGGCGGGGCTGATCTTCGGCGGCCTGATCCCCTATCTGTTCAGCGGCATCGCGATGACGGCGGTCGGCCGCGCTGCCGGCTCGGTGGTCGAAGAGGTGCGGCGGCAGTTCCGCGAAAAGCCGGGCATCATGCAGGGCACGGATCGGCCCGATTACGGCCGTGCCGTCGACATGCTGACCCGGGCCGCGATCAAGGAGATGATCATCCCCTCGCTGCTGCCCGTTCTCGCGCCCTTCGTGGCCTATTTCGGCGTGCTGTTCATGTCCGGGCTCGAAGGCCTCGGCCTTCGCGGCGCTCGGGCGCTTCGCTGCTCGGCGTGATCGTCAACGGGCTGTTCGTGGCAATCTCGATGACGTCGGGCGGCGGCGCCTGGGACAATGCCAAGAAGAGCTTCGAGGACGGCTTCGTCGACAAGGACGGCGTGCGCCACCTGAAGGGCTCCGATGCCCACAAGGCTTCGGTGACGGGCGACACGGTCGGCGACCCTTACAAGGACACGGCGGGCCCGGCCGTGAATCCGGCCATCAAGATCACCAACATCGTGGCGCTGCTGCTGCTCGCGATCCTGGCGCACTAAGCGGTAAGCGAGCCCGGCCGCTCACGGCCGGGCTCGTTGCGTTCTGCCCCGCAGGCAGATCTGGTGGGCCGCCTAGAACGCCGCGGACTACGCCCGGCGGAGCGGCAGGCCTCGCCGGCCCAGTGCGGGGTGAATCGCCGTGGCTCAGCTGAATGCAGGAACGACCGGAACAGGTTCTTGAGGAAGCCCTGTTCGGCGCCGCCGGTCGGCGTCGTGCGGGTGACCATGTCGATCACGCGTCCGTCCTCGATCCCGTAATTGGCGACGCGGGTGACCTTCTTCTCGGGTCGAAATAGACCGCCACGACGTGCTGGTCGGTCACTTCCGGACGGCGAGAACGCGAGCGGACGGTCGACCTGCTGGCTGATGTAGTACCAGGCATCACCGCCGACCGTCGACGTCGTCGAGGGCGTGCCGAGATCGCTCAGCACCTTCTCGGCCGGCGTGCCGGGCGTGATACCCGGCCAGCGCCCGGCTGTCGACCACGTAGCCGCGCTGGACTTCGCCGTCATAGCCGAGGCAACCGCCGAGGCCGGCGGCAAGGCGACGAACACCAGCGATACGGAGCAGCCCTGCCGCGGGCGGTGCTCCGCCACGGCGCCGAACAGCGCTTCTGCCCGCATCACACCCGTCATCCGTGGCCTCTCAATAAACAGCAATCGCGGCAAGGGACCGCCGATTTCACTTGCATCCGTCTGGGCGATGCCTAACCCCGCCCTATGGCGAAATCAAGCTGGCGAGCGGAAGCGCCGGAACCGCAGGTGCGGCGCGGATGAGCTTTCTGTTCGCACGGCGATCGGTCCCGACACGGCGCGCGTCGGCGGCCGAGCGCTTCATGACCAGCTTGTCGCTGCCATCCGCCGCCCGATATTCTACCTGCAGCTCGGGGTGCCCGACACGTTCGAGGGCCGGTTCGATCTGCTTGTTCTCCATGTCGCGCTGGTCTTGCGCCGGCTGCGTCGAGCCGGGGCCGCGCGGATCAGCCGTGGCGCAGGACCTCGTCGACACGATGTTCGCGCGGTTCGACATCGGCTGCGCGAAATGGGCGTCAGCGATATCGGCGTGCCGAAGCGGATGAAGCGGCTGGCCGAGGCCTTCAAAGGCCGCACTGCAGCCTATCTTGCGTGCGCTCGACGCGCGGCGACCCCGAAGTTCTGGCCGAGGCCATCGGGCGCAACGTCCTTGGCGGGCGGGGCGATGGCCAGGCCTTGGCCGATCTACGCTCGTGCAAGTGGAGCAGATCTTTGCGGGCTGCGACCTGCGTCTGCCGACCCAACGTTGCCCGACCTTGCCCGAGCTCGCGTCGAACTGTCTGATCGCCGCATGAGCCTGCCGCAACCGCCCTTTCTCGCGCCCCGTTCTGGTCGACCTCCCTGCCCGACCAGGGGCTGCGAACGACGGTCGAGGCCAACGCGGCGGAGCGTGCCGCACTGGCCGAGGCCGATGGGCTCGTCGGCGATCGAGAGCTTACCGGGACGTTCGACCTCAGGCCGCGACCGGCGGGCAGGGCGTGCGCGTGCGCGGCGAGGTGGTGGCCGGGTGGTGCAGACCTGCACGGTCAGCGCTCGAGCCGTTCGAAAGCGAGCTGCGCGAACCGGTGGACCTCGCTGTTCCTGCCGAAGCCGAGGCCGAAGGCTGGCGACGACGCAAACGCCGGAAGGCCGAAATCGAGCTTGACCTGGCGGACGAGGATCCGCCGGAACTCATCGAAGACGGCCGGATCGACCTTGGCGCGGTCGCGGCCGAGTTCCTGGCGCTGGGCCTCGACCCCTACCCGCGCAAGCCGGGCGTGAGTTCGAGGCGAGACCGCGATGGCGCCGACGAAGGACGCCGTCGCCCTTCGCGGCGCTGGCGCGGCTGAAGAAGGCGCCATGAGCGTCGAAGTCAGCGTGGGCTGCCACGAGCGCCACGAGTTCAAAGGCCGGGCCGCAGCGAGCCGAGGCGCTGACGCAGGACTGATCCGGATCGCACTCGACGGCATGGGCGGCGATCATGGCCCGGCAGTGGTGCTGCGGCGGCGCGGAGACTCGTCGAGCCGCCAGCGGCCCGACGATCCGGTTCCAGATCTTTGGCGACAAGGCCACTGCTCGAGCGGCTCGATTGCCGACAAGCCCAGCCTGGCCGCAGTCGCGACGGTGCATCACAGCGAGGTGTCGGTCCGCATGGACGAGAAGCCCAGCCAGGCCCTGCGCTCCGGCCGGCGCGTCTCCTCGATGTGGATGGCGATCGATGCCGTGAAGAGGGGCGAGGCCGACGTCGCGGTTTCGGCCGGCAACACCGGCGCCCTGATGGCCATGGCGAAGATCTGCCTGCGCACCATGCCGCAGGTCGACCGACCGGCCATCGCGGCGATCTGGCCGACGCTGCGCGGGCGCTCCATCGTGCTCGACGTCGGCGCCACGATCGGCGCGGACGCCCAGCATCTCGTCGACATGGCGATCATGGGCTCGGCGATGGCCCGCATCGTCCTCGGACTTCCGACGGCCGAGCGTCGGGCTGCTCAATGTCGGCATCGAGGAGATCAAGGGGCTCGAAGAGGTCAAGGCCGCGGGCCGCATCCTGAAGGAAGCCGCCCTGCCGTGGCTCGACTACCGCGGATTCGTCGAGGGAGACGACCTCGGCAAGGGCACGGTGGACGTCGTCGTGACCGAGGGCTTCACCGGCAATATCGCGCTGAAGACCGCGGAGGGCACGGCCAAGCAGATCGCGCAGTACCTTCGCCAGGAGATGGCCAGCTCGCTGATGACGCGGCTCGGCTACTGTTCGCACGCAGAGGCTTTCGATGCGCTTGCGGATCAAGCTGGATCCGCGGCACGTCAACGGCGGCGTGTTTCTCGGGCTCGACGGCGTCGTGATCAAGAGCCACGGCGGCACCGACGCGCTCGGCTTTGCCGGGGCGATCGAGATGGGCTATGAGATGGCCCAGCACGAATTGCTCGGCAAGATTCGCGAATCCCTCGGCATGGCGCACGACTTACGGATGGCGCTGCCCAGCGCCGCGTCTGCCAGAAGCGTCCTGATCCGACATGCTGGCCGACCATCGAGGCCGACAGGGCCGTGGCGGGCCGCGAGACCTCTCACCTTCGTCCGATGGACCGCACGTGTGAACACCAGCCAGCCTACCGCTCTCCGCTCGGTCGTGCGCGGCGTCGGCGGATACCTGCCGACGCGCTGCGTCACCAACGCGGAACTCGCTGATCGCGCTCGACACCTCGGACGAGTGGATCGTGCAGCGAACCGGCATCACGCAGCGCTACATCGCGGGCGAGGGCGAGACGACGTCGCGTGCTCGCCACGGAAGCGGCCAGGGCGGCGCTTGCCGATGCCGACCTGCCGCCGCAGCGACGTCGATCTCGTCATCGTCGCGACCTCGACGCCGGACTACACCTTTCCCGCGGTGGCCACCCAGGTGCAGGCCGCGCTTGGCATCGCGCACGGTGTCGGCTTCGACCTGCAGGCCGTCTGCTCGGGCTTCGTGTTCGCGGTGCGACGGCCGACAAATTCCTTCGCTCCGGGTTCGCACCGATGCGCCCTGGTGATCGGAGCCGAAACGTTCTCGCGCCTGCTCGACTGGGAGGACCGGACCACCTGCGTCCTGTTCGGCGACGGCGCCGGCGCGGTTGTCCTCGAGGCCGACAGCTGGGACGGCACAGGGCGCGAGCCCGGCATCCTGACGTCCCACTGCGCTCGGACGGGCGCCATCGGGAGAAGCTCTACGTCGACGGCGGGCCGTCGAGCACGGGGACCGTCGGCCATCTGAGAATGGAGGGCCGGGAGGTGTTCCGGCATGCGGTCGGCATGGTGGAGGACGTGGTGCGGGCCGCGTTCGAGGCGACCGGCACGACAGCGCGGATCTCGACTGGTTCGTGCCCCATCAGGCCAACCGGCGCATCATCGACGCATCGGCCGACCGGCTCGGAAATCGCGCCGGGAGAAGGTGGTCTGCACGGTGCAGATCCACGCCAACACGTCGGCGGCCTCGGTTCCGCTCGCCTTGGCCGAGGCCAGGCGGGACGGCCGGATTCAGCCGGGCCATCTGGTCATGATCGAGGCCATGGGCGGGGGATTTACCTGGGGCGCCGCCCTGCTGCGGTGGTAGGCTGCCCAGTTACCACCTTGGCCCTGTTCGAGTTTCCTTGAATTCGACTTGGAGCCGTCACATTCTGCTGCAGGTTCTGAGCGGCGGTGTGAGCTGGACTCCGGCCTAGAATGCCGGAATGCCGTGGGGGAGGCCATGACGAAAGCTGAGACGGGGCGGCAGGTCAGCACTGTGACTCGAGCGGACTTGGCCGAAGCCGTATACCAGAAGGTGGGGCTGTCGCGGAGCGAGTCGGCCGAATTGGTCGAGACAGTGCTTTCGGAAATGTCCGATGCGCTCGTCAAAGGCGAAGTGGTCAAGCTTTCCTCTTTCGGCTCTTTCCTGGTCCGGTCCAAAGGCGAGCGTATCGGGCGCAATCCGAAGACCGGGATCGAGGTGCCGATCACGCCGCGCCGCGTGATGGTCTTCAAGCCGTCCAATATCCTGAAGGGGCGCATCAACGGTCACGGGCAGCCGGGTTCGAGCCGAGACTGATGACGACGAAGGACGCCGGCGCTTATCGGACGATCGGCGAGGTCGCCGAGGAGCTCTCCGTTCCGCAGCACGTCTTGCGATTCTGGGAGGGTCGGTTCTCGCAGGTGGACCCGCTGAAGCGGGGCGGCGGTCGGCGCTATTACCGGCCGGACCAGGTCGCGTTGCTGGCAGCGATCAAGGCCCTCCTCTATCGCGAGGGATACACGATCAAGGGCGTGCAGCGGCTGCTCAAAGAGAAGGGCGCGAAGCGGCTCGCCGCGAGCATGCCGCTGGATCGCGACGCGGAACCCGATCCGTCCCTCAGTGCCCAAGCTCAGATGAATTTGGAAGACCATGGCCTGGCGGACTTGGCCGAAGAGTTGGAGGAGTGCCGCAAAGAACTTGCAGCGGCGCGGCAAGCCTTCTCGAAGGCCTGACGATCGCCTGCGATGCCAACTCTGGCGGCGCGTAGCGCCCTATTCGGTAGCCGCGCCCTGCAGATACAGGCGACACTTCGGCATCGCGAACAGCACGACAGCAAACGCGACTAGGCAAAGCGCGGTCGCGTAGCCGTAAAACCAGGCTTCGTGGCCCGCGTCCTTGAACCAAAGCGCCACATACTCAGCGGTGCCACCGAAGGCCGCATTGGCGACCGCATAGGCCAAACCGACCCCGAGTGCGCGCACCTCGCCGGGGAACAGCTCCGCTTTCACGATGCCGCTGATGGCCGTGTAGAACGACACGATGGCGAGCGCGAGAACGATCAGACCGTAGGCCGCGAAAGGCGATTTCACCGCCGCGATGGCCATCATCAGTGGAATTGTGCCGATCAGTCGCCAGTCCGGCGAACAGCAGGAGGCTCGTGCGCCGGCCGATTCTGTCAGACAGGGCCCCAAAGACCGGCTGCAGACACATGTAGGTGAACAGGACCGCCGTCATCACGACGTTGACGACCCGATCGTCCATGCGGGCCGTGTTGACCAGGTATTTCTGCATGTACGTCGTGAAGGTGTAGAAGCTCAGCGAACCGCCGGCCGTGAAGCCGACGACGGTCCAGAAGGCGCGTCCATGCTGCCGGAAGAGGGCACGGAGCGAGCCCGCTTCAGCCCTCGAACGGGTGGCGTCGGACACGGACTCGGCGAGGGTACGCCGCAAGAGGAACGCGACGACTGCCGCGAGGCCGCCCAGCGCAAAGGGAATGCGCCATCCCCATGCTCGCAGCGTTGCGCCGTCGAGCAGCAGCTGCAGGACCAGGATCACGAGCGACGCCAGCAGCTGACCGCCGATGAGCGTCACATATTGGAAGGAGCTGTAGAAACCACGCCGCCCCGCAAGCGCCACCTCGCTCATGTAGGTGGCCGACGTGCCGTATTCGCCGCCAACCGACAGGCCCTGGATCAGGCGCGCCGCGAGCAGAAGCAGAGGCGCAGCAATGCCGATCGTCCCATACGTGGGCAAGACTGCGACGAGCAGAGACCCGCCGCACATCATGAGAACGGAGATCATCATCGACCTCCGCCGGCCGTAACGATCGGCAATCGTGCCGAACAGCCAACCGCCGATCGGGCGCATGAAAAAGCCCACCGCGAAAATGCCCGACGTATAGAGCAGCCGCGTGGTCGGGCTGTCGCTCGGAATGAAGGCGGCGGCGAAATAGAGCTGGTGAAGGCGTAGGCGTAGAAGTCGAACCACTCGACCAGATTGCCGGAGGAACTCCCGAGGATGGCGGTGATGCGCTTACGTGTTGCGGCGCCATCCGTCCCGCGTGTTGCGCCTGCATCCATCGTGATCGCCATGCCTCACCCTCCCGAGTCGAAGTCTACACGCGCGGGGACAGGGCGCCAGAGAGCCCGCCGGCGATCCAACCGAAGCCCCCGGTGACAACCGTCAACTCAGCGGATCGGGATGTGTCTGCCCTGCTGCGAGAGACGGCGCCGATCGGGGGCTTGTCTTCGCCTGCGCCGGCGGGTTCAGTACAGCCACATGGAGGCACGATGATCCGGCATATCGTTCTGGTGACGTTCGACCCGGCCGTGCCGGACGACGAGAAGCAGGCGATCTTCGACGATCTCCGGCGGCTGGGCGCCGTGATTCCCGGTATGAGCGGCTTCGCGGCGGGCCCGAACAACAGCCCGGAAGGTCTTGAATCGCGGATTCACCCACGCCTTCACGATCGACTTTTCAGGGCGCCCTGCGCGAGACGCTTATCTGGCCCATCCGGACCATCAGGCCGCGGGAGGCCGGCTTGTGCGGGCCACCCAAGGCGGTGTCGAGGGAATCCTCGTGCTCGATATTGAAAGCTAGACGGAACGCCAGCAGATCGTCGCACACGAGTTCGTATATCGCGCTCTAGGAACTCAAGCCCACGACAAGCATTGTACAGGCCAACGGCCGCGACCTCGCCAAATTGGGAGGACTTGCCGTGCCGATTGACTGGAGCTGAACCATGGGTCTGTTCACGAAAGACATCAAGACGTTAAACGATCTCTTCGTTCATCAGCTGAAGGACATCTACTACGCTGAAAAGCGGATCGTGAAGACGCTTCCCGATATGATCAAGAAGGCGACGAACCCGCAGCTGCGCCAAGGCTTCGAGCTGCACCTGTCGCAGACGCAGAACCACGTGAAGAACGTGGAAGAGGTGTTCCGCATGCACGGCGTCGAGATCGAGGCGGTGACCTGCCCGGCCATCGACGGCATCATCAAGGAGGCCGACGAGGTCGCCGGCGAGGTTGCGGACAAGCAGGTGCTCGATGCAGCGCTCATCGCCGCGGCGCAGGCCGTCGAACATTACGAGATGACCCGCTATGGCACGCTGATCGCCTGGGCCAAGCAACTGGGCCGCAACGATTGCGCCTCGGTGCTGGCCAAGAACCTGAAGGACGAGAAGGATACCGACGAGAAGCTCACGCAGCTGGCGGAAAGCGGCGTCAACCGCATGGCGGCGTAAAGCGTCGCCAGCTCAGGCGTTAGCATGAAGCAAGCGGCCGCAGAGTTTCTGGGCGAGGTGGACCTAAAGGGCCGCCTCGTCCGTTCTGATTCCGTGGGGCGACCCGCACAGGGGAGCGACCCGCTGCCGATGATCCGGCACGGGCGTACACGGAGGGCACGATGTCACTGCTGCTGATTATTTTGGTTTTGATTCTCCTGTTCGGAGGCGGCGGCTACTACGGCTACCGCGGCGGATATTACGGGAACGGTGGCATCGGCATCGTCGGCATCATTTTTATCTTGATCGTTCTCTGGCTGCTGTTCGGCTCGCCGTATCACATGTGATCGTCGGTCGTTTCGTCGCGGGCTTGAGGCGCGACAGCCGATCCAGAGCACCTTGCAGAATATAGGCGGCCGCCATCTGGTCGATGACGGCCGCACGCTTTTGACGGCTGACATCGTTGGCAATCAGGTCGCGCGTCGACCGCAGCTGTCGAGAGGCGCTCGTCCCAAAGGACCAGCGGAATGTCCGTCAACGGCGCCAGGTTGCGCAGGAAGGCGCGCGTCGCCTGCGCACGAGGGCCTTCGGTTCCGTCCATGTTCAGCGGCAGGCCCAGCACCAGGGCCAGCACATCGAAACGCTGCAATCACGGCCAGCAGCCGCTCGGCGTCGGCCCCGAACTTGACCCGGCGGATCGTTTCGAGCGGCGATGCAAGTCGGCGCTCGACATCGGTCAATGCCAGCCCGATCGTCTTCGTGCCGAGGTCGAGCCCGAGCAGCCGACCCCGTGGCGGCAGCAGGGCGGCGAGTTCGCGCAGTGTGATCAGGCGGGACGGGCATGCGGCTCCGGATCGGGCGCGCGATAGCGTTGCATCGCGAAAGGCGCCGATGATATAGGCTCGCACCGTGCGGTTGTCCGCTGCCAGCGGCTTGTGGGCCGCCGGACCTGCCCAAAGCCGCTCGTAGGAAATTTTCATGTCGGTCGATCAAGCGACGGTGCGCCGCATCGCGAACCTGGCCCGGATCGCGGTGGCCGAGGAGGAGATCCCGCACTTGCAAGGTGAGCTCAACGCGATCCTCGCCTTCGTGGCGGAACTCGATGCGGTCGACGTCACCGGCGTCGAGCCGATGACGTCGGTGACGCCGATGCGGATGGCGATGCGCGAAGACGTCGTGACCGACGGCGGCATCGCGGCCCTGATCGTTCGCAATGCGCCGATGACCGAGGACAACTTTTTCGTCGTGCCCAAGGTGATCGAGTGAGCGAGCGCTGACGCGCGCGAAAGATCGAGAGCTGATGACAGACTTAACCGGCCAGACTCTCGCCGAAGCCCGCGACGGCCTGCGCGCCAAGGCTTTCTCTGCGGTCGAGCTGACGCAGGCGCACCTCGACGCCATGGCGGCCGCGCGCAGCCTGAACGCCTTCATCACCGAAACGCCCGACCAGGCCCTGGCCATGGCCGCGGCTTCGGACGCGCAAGCTCGCGCGGGGCGAGGCGGGGCCCGCTCGAAGGCATCCCGCTCGGCATCAAGGACCTCTACTGCACCAAGGACGTGCGGACGACGGCCGGCAGCCACATCCTCGGCAACTTCGTTCCCCCCTACGAGTCGACCATCACGTCGCAGCTCTGGCGCGACGGCGCCGTCATGCTCGGCAAGCTCAACCTCGACGAGTTCGCCATGGGCTCGTCGAACGAGACGTCGCATTTCGGGCCCGTCACCTCGCCCTGGCGCAAGGCGGGCGGCAACGCCGCGCTGGTGCCGGGCGGCTCGTCCGGCGGCTCGGCGGCGGCGGTGGCGGCGCGCCTCTGCCTCGGCGCGACGGCGACCGACACCGGCGGCTCGATCCGCCAGCCGGCCGCCTTCACCGGCACGGTTGGCATCAAGCCGACCTACGGCCGCTGCTCGCGCTTCGGGGTCGTGGCCTTCGCGTCCTCGCTCGATCAGGCCGGGCCGATCGCCCGCACGGTGCGCGACGCCGCGATCCTGATGCGCTCGATGGCCGGACACGACCCGCGCGATGCCACCTCGGTCGATCTGCCCGTGCCCGATTACGAGGCTTCGGTCGGCGCCTCCGTCAAAGGGCAAGGTCATCGGCATCCCGAAGGAATACCGGCTCGACGGCATGCCGGCGGAGATCGAGGCGCTGTGGCAGCAGGGGATCGCCTGGCTCAAGGCGGCCGGCGCCGAGATCCGCGAGATCTCGCTGCCGCACACGCAATACGCCCTGCCGGCCTACTATATCGTGGCGCCGGCCGAGGCCTCATCGAACCTCGCCCGCTACGACGGCGTGCGCTACGGCCTGCGCGTGCCCGGGAAGCGACATCACCGAGCTGTACGGCAAGACCCGCGCCGAGGGCTTCGGCAAGGAGGTGCGCCGCCGCGTGATGATCGGCACCTACGTGCTCTCGGCCGGCTACTACGACGCCTTCTACGTGAAGGCGCAGAAGATCCGCACGCTGATCAAGCGGGACTTCGAGACCGTCTATGCCGAGGGCGTCGACGCGATCCTGACGCCGGCGACCCCGTCGGCCGCCTTCGCGGTCGGCGAGAAGGGTTCGGCCGATCCGGTCGAGATGTACCTCAACGACGTCTTCACCGTGACGGTCAACATGGCCGGCCTGCCGGGCATCTCGGTGCCGGCGGGCTCGTCGGCGGACGGACTGCCGCTCGGCCTGCAGCTGATCGGCAAGCCGTTCGAGGAGGCGGAGCTCTTCGCGCTGGCCGCAGTGATGGAGCAGGCGGCGCCCCAAGGTCGTGCTGCCGCAGCGGTGGTGGTCGTGACGCGACGCCGATCCGGAAGCGGTCCTGCGGCCGCTTCGGGAGCGGATCGACGCTGTCGACGAGCGGCTGGTTGGGCTGATTGCCGAGCGGATGGGATCGTCGACGAGGTTGTGACGGTCAAGCAGGCCACGGCCTCCCGGCCCGCCTCGACGGTCGGATCGAGGAGGTGGTCGCGCGGGTGCGCGACAAGGCCGAGCGGCTCGGCGCGCCGCCCGATCTGGCCGAGACTGCTGTGGCGAACGATGATCGAGTGGGTCATCGCCTACGAGGACGAACACCTGGCGCCGGTGCCGAAGCGAGAGCACTTCCAATGGGAACGGGCCGTCCTCGGTTGACGAGCCAATAAAACACACATAAACACACTCTGCCGAGAGTGTTTCGATATGGGCAGGTATGATCCGCTAAAATTGCATCTTGTCGAGCATTCCGCCGATCTGATCCGCATGAGTTTCGCTGAGATCGAGCGGATCATCGGTCGTAAGTTGCCCCTCTCGGCGGAGACGCATCGGGCCTGGTGGAGCAACAATGCCTCGAACAATGTGATGACTCGCGCTTGGATTGAGGCAGGCTACCAGAGCGAACAAGTTGATCTGCCCGGCCGAAGGCTTGTGTTTCGACGAGTCCAAGGAGGCCCTATGGCGCACCTCAAAGAGGCTCGTGCTCCTTTCACGACGGATGTGCCGGGTGGGATCGACAAGTTGGCCCTGTTCGGCTGGATGAAGGGGACCATAACTGTGGCTCCGGATGTCGATCTCACCGAGCCAACTGATCCTGACTGGGCTGACCTGATCGACAGCGAACGTGAATCTTCTCCTTGATACGTGCGCGGCGCTATGGATTGCGGGCGAGTTCCCAATCGCGCAGACTGCCCGGGACGAACTCGCCCGTGCCCTGACCGCCAGCGAAGCCATATTCCTCTCCCCAATCACGGCCTGGGAAGTTGGACTCTTGACCTCTCGCCGACGTTTGACGCTGGGAATGACGCCGCTTCGCTGGTGGCAGCGACTGCTTGAAGCGCCGAGCCTCACACTGGCGGGTCTCAGTCCCGACGTCCTTATAGCGGCGTCCTTCCTGCCACATTCCGAGCTCGACGATCCGGTTGACCGCATCATTGTCGCAACGGCCCGCGAATACGGGTATCGGATCGTCACGCGAGACCGACGGATCCTGGCCTATGCCGAGCAAGGATTTTGCCGTGCCTTGGCCTGCTGAAATCAGATGAGCACCATGACCACTCCGAACTCCACAAACCTCATCCGCGGCGCGACCGGCGACTGGGAAATCGTCATCGGCATGGAAATCCATGCCCAGGTCACGTCCAAGTCGAAGCTGTTTTCCGGCGCCGCGACGGCGTTCGGCGCCGAGCCGAACAGCCAGGTGTCGCTCGTCGATGCCGCGATGCCCGGCATGCTGCCGGTGATCAACGAATTCTGCGTCGAGCAGGCGGTGCGCACAGGCCTCGGCCTGAAGGCGCAGATCAACCCGCGCTCGCACTTCGACCGCAAGAACTACTTCTATCCCGACCTGCCGCAGGGCTACCAGATCTCGCAGTACAAGCATCCGATCGTCGGTGAGGGCGAGGTCGTGGTCGACCTGACGCCGAGCGAGAGCTTCACGGTCGGCATCGAGCGGCTGCACCTCGAGCAGGACGCCGGCAAGTCGATCCACGACCTGTCGCCCACAGCCAGCTACGTCGATCTCAACCGCTCGGGCGTGGCGCTGATGGAGATCGTCTCGAAGCCCGACATGCGCTCGGCCGACGAGGCGAAGGCCTATGTGTCGAAGCTGCGCACCATCCTGCGCTACCTCGGCACCTGCGACGGCGACATGGAGAAGGGCAATCTGCGCGCCGACGTCAACGTCTCGGTGCGCCGCCCGGGCGAGCCGTTCGGCACGCGCTGCGAGATCAAGAACGTGAACTCGATCCGCTTCATCGGCCAGGCGGTCGACACCGAGGCGCGACGCCAGATCGGCATCCTCGAGGACGGCGGCACGATCGATCAGGAGACCCGCCTGTTCGATCCGGGCGAGGGCGAGACCCGCTCGATGCGCTCGAAGGAAGAGGCGCACGACTATCGCTACTTCCCCGATCCGGACCTGCTGCCGCTCGAACTCGACGCCGGCCTTCATCGACGGCATCGCGCAGACGCCTGCCGGAACTGCCCGACGCCAAGAAGGCGCCGCTTCATCGCCGAATACGGCCTGTCGCCCTACGACGCGAGCGTGCTCGTCGCGGAGCGGGACCTCGCCGACTACTATGAGGCGGCCGTCGAAGGTGCATCCCGGCGGGCGCGACGCCAAGATGGTGGCGAATTGGATCACCGGCGACATCGCGGCCTACGCCAACAGCCAGGGCCTGTCGGTGCACGAGACCCACATCCGACCCGAGCAGGTGGCCGACCTCGTCGACCTCATCAGCCGACAAGACCATCTCGGGGAAGATCGCGAAGGATATCGTGCTGCTGCTGATCGGCGACGAGAAGACCAGCCTGCCCGCGCGACATCGTCGAAAAATACGGCATGAAGCAGGTGACGGACACGGCGCGATCGAAGCCGCCGTCGACGCCATCATCGCGGCCAACCCCGACAAGGTGGCGCAAGTCCAGGCCAAGCCGACCATGCTGGGCTGGTTCGTCGGCCAGGTGATGAAAAGCACGGGCGGCAAGGCCAACCCGCAGGCCGTCAACGATCTGCTGAAGGCGAAGCTGGGGATCTGAGGCGCCCAAGCGCGGGCTGTCTGCCTCAAGGTCGCGGTCGCGGGCCGTGCCCGCGGCGCATGTCATTCGCATGGGAAAGCCCGGCGAGCGGGATCCGCCGGGCTTTCGTGAACTTGGCCCCATCACGCGGGCCGAGCTAGCTCAATCGCAGTCGGTGGTCTTCCGGGACACTGTCGTCCCAGTGTCCTCGTTGGTGCTTGTGGTCTTTCGCGATGTGCACCCTTCCGGACGGGTTCCGCCGCCGATTTGAACGCCAACCACGCCAGGCACGCCAACCGTAACGCCATTGGGCTCGTCGGTGGTGCGGGTGGTGGTCGTGGTCGTCACATCGTCAGCACGGACGCCGACAGAAGCGCTGCCGAGGCCGAAGCCGGTCAGCGCGAGTGCAACTAGAAACGTCTTTCGCATGGTGTCCTCTTTTCGCCAGGCGCCCCTGAACCGATCCCGCTCGCGAGGATCGGAATGAGCCGAGAACGTCTCATGGACACGATGGTTCCTCGGCCGACGGCAGCGTCGCCCCCGAACGCTGGCACGTCAGAGCTGTTCTGGGTCGCCGATCAGCCGAGTGGATTTTGGGGCGCAGAGCTGGGAGCCGTGCGGCCGCCTTCGGCGGCGAGCAGCTTAAAGCTCGGCCGATCCGGCTCGCGTGCTCAGCTCCGCGTCGAAGCCAGGAGGCTCGTCCGCGACACTGAGGCGGCTTTCGGCGGCCGCGGTTCATCGGTCTCCGGACGGTCACCCTGGACCTGGTAAGTCCAAACGAAGAACGAGTTTAGCCGATGGGGCCCAAAGCTCATCAGCATCGGCACGTCGGCCGCGTCCCGGCCCCGCGCCACCACGACCCGACCGATGCGGGGAGCATTGTTACGCGGGTCGAACGTATACCACCGGCCCGACAGGTAGACTTCGATCCAGGCGCTGAAATCCATCGGGTCGACGACCGGGACGCCGATGTCACCCAGGTGCCCGTTCACATAGCGAGCCGGGATGTTCATGCAGCGGCAGAGGGCGACCGCAAGGTGGGCGAAGTCGCGGCAGACCCCGATGCCGCCGGTATAAACTTCGTGTGCCGAGCGCGTGGCGTCGGCCCGCTGATAATCGAAGGCAATGTGGCGATTGACGAAATCGCAGATTGCCTGCACGCGCCGCCACCCGGGCTGCGTATGCCCGAAGAGGTCCCAAGCCGTTTGGCTGAGCCGGTCGGTTTCGCAGTAGCGGCTGCCGAGAAGGAACACCAGGACGTCATTGGGCAGATCAGCGACCGGCGTTTCCTCCGCGTCAGGTGCAACGGGATCAAGTGCGCCGCTGTCGCGGATTGTCGCGTCGCCGCGCAACAGGAGTTCGCCCGCCGGCGCGGTGAATCGACGGCAAAGGTTGCCGTAGCTGTCATGGTAGGTCGTGACCGGGATGCCGGGAGTCGTCGTGGCGATTTCGGGGGCGCACAGATCCTGCAGCCTGTCGGCCTGAACCGACATCATGCAGATGACGGGCGTCGGCTGGTCGCAAAGGATCGTCATCTCGTAGCCGTACCGGATCAACATAGGCTGCCTCGTCTGGCGGGACCCACGTCCCGGAACTCGGGATGCTACGAACGCCAGCCGGCGACAAGCTTAGGTGAGATCGAGAGGCAAAACACGTGCCGAATTCGATCTGCGGCTACGGGACCCTCTCGGACCGGGGAGGCGGGGCGAGCATGGCCATCCAGGCCCGCAGATCTGCCGCGGCGCGCTGCGACATTGCCCGCTTTTTTGCGACCGCCTTCTCTGGGCCGCGCAGCCGCTTTCCGTCGGGAGCCTGGGGCGCCGCGTCCAGGGGCGGGAACAGGCCGAAGTTGATGTTCATCGGCTGGAACGACGGCGGTCCCGCATCCAGCACTTCGATGTGCCCACCCGTGATGTGGTTGAGCAGCGCCCCGAGCGCGGTGGTCGGGGGAGGCATGTCGAAGCTCAAACCCTGGCGCTCGGCCGCCGCCATACGACCCGCGATGAGACCGATGGCGGCGCTCTCGACATAGCCTTCGCAGCCGGTGATCTGCCCGGCAAAACGCAGTCGGGGCATGGCCTTGAGCCGCAGGCGCGAAGTCGAGCACCTTGGGAGCGTTGAGGAACGTATTGCGATGCAGCCCGCCGAGTCGGGCGAATTCGGCGCGTTCAAGTCCTGGAATAGTGCGGAAGATCTCGACCTGCGCGCTGTGCTTCAGCTTCGTCTGGAAGCCGACCATGTTGTAGAGCGTGCCGAGTGCATTATCCTGTCGGAGCTGGACGACCGCATAGGCCTTGACGGTCGGATTGTGCGGATTGGTGAGACCGACGGGTTTCATCGGGCCGTAGCGCAGCGTCTCTGCGCCGCGCTCCGCCATCACCTCGATGGGGAGGCAGCCGTTGAAGTAAGGCGTGCCTTCCCATTCCTTGAAGCTCGTCTTGTCGCCGGCGAGCACGGCCGCGAGGAAGCCGAAGTACTGGTCTCGATCGAGCGGGCAATTGATGTAGTCCGCCCCCGTCCCGCCGGGACCGGGCTTGTCGTAGCGTGACTGGAACCAGGCCTTCTCCATGTCGATCGTGTCGCGGTGCACGATCGGCGCGATCGCGTCGAAGAACGCCAGTTCAGTTTCGCCCGTCAGCTGTCCAATGGCGCCCGCCAGGGCGGGAGACGTGAGCGGGCCGGTGGCCACGATGACCGAATTCCAATCCGCGGGCGGCAGGCCAGCCACCTCGCCCCGGTCGATTGTTATAAGGGGATGGCTCGAGATGGCGGCCGTCACGGCCTTCGCAAAGCCGTCCCGATCGACCGCGAGCGCCCCGCCTGCGGGAACCTGATGCCGGTCGGCACAAGCCATGATCAGCGAGGAGAGATCCCGCATCTCGCGATGGATCACGCCGACAGCATTGGTTTCGGCGTCGTCGGATCGGAACGAGTTCGAGCAAACCAGTTCGGCAAAGGAGGCGGTCTTGTGCGCTTCCGTCCCGCGCAACGGGCCGCATTTCGTGCAGCACAACCGGCACGCCGGCCTGCGCGATCTGGAATGCCGCTTCGCTGCCGGCGAGCCCGCCGCCGATGACATGGATAGGGGAATGGGACGTCATAGGCTGCTGTGTATCACCGACCGCGCCGGGGTAGAACGGCGGCCGATCGACAGGGGATCTGGCTGATGATTGAAACCGACAGGCTCATTCTGCGACCTCACAGGCTCGAGGACTTCGAACCCATGGCCGCGATGTTCGCAGAGCCGGCCGCAATGCGGTTCCTGACCGGGGGCAAGCCGACGCCGCGCGAGGAGGTCTGGAACCGTCTTCTGCGGTATGTAGGCCATTGGGCCGTGTTCGGCTTCGGCCTTTTCGCGATCCATGAGCGGAATGGCGGTCGCTTCCTTGGTGAAACGGGCTTCGCCGACTTCCATCGCGAATTGGGAAGCGACTTCGACCCGTTTCCCGAGGCCGCCTGGGTGATGGCGGGTGCCGCCCATGGGAAGGGCTATGCAACGGAGGCCGCCGAAGCGGCGCATCGATGGCTCGAGATGCGAAACGGTCCCGCCAGGACGGTGTGCATCATCCGCTCGGATCACCATCGGTCGATCCGAGTCGCTGAGCGACTGGGCTATCGCAAGCTCAGGGTTGCAGGCTACCGAGACGCCGAGGTCACGGTGTTCGAACGCGGCTCCGCTCCGTCCGTCGGGTGAAGCGAGACGGTCGCTGGCATGGTTTCCCGCCTGCAGGCGATATGGCTCGAACCGGCCTTAGAATACGAAACGCCCGCCGTGGGAGATCGGCGGGCGTTTTTGGAGGGGCGGGGCGAGTGCCGCGACGCCAACTCGGAAAGGGGCGGTAGCTTAGGCCTGAGCCAGGCTCTGCTTGACGACGCTCACAATATCGGAGCGGCCGATGCCGAGATCGTTGAGTTCACGGTCGGAAAGACGAGACAGTTCACGAACGGACTCACGAAAACGACGCCAAGCCGAATACTTGGAGGTGAGAGTTTTGATCAACGGAGGAGTTCCTTCTCTTGCCGGCCGTTCCGCTGTCTTGTGACCCGCTGAACTGCCGTGTTGACGCAGTGCAACATATGCCGATTCTCCGCGATGAAAAGCGTCGATCCCATGCTCCTGCTATGCGTGGGATGCATGGCAGATTTCATAAAACTTTAATCACCGCGAGCCAGAGGGGCGTCCGAGTCAACATTCGATGCAAGGTCGAGCCAATCTGTAGCCATGTCGTGATGCGCCAGGTGCATACCTGATATGCCGCGAGCAGAGTGCCCGATTGTGCGGCGCACTCGGCGCAGCGGCTACTCCGCGGCGGCACGCATGGGGCGCCGGTCCAGAACCTCACGGAGGAAACGCCCCGTGTAGCTGCCCTTGGCGCGGGCCAAGTCCTCGGGCGACCCCGTCGCGACCACTTCGCCGCCGCCGTCACCGCCCTCCGGCCCCAGATCGAGGATGAAGTCGGCCGTCTTGATCACCTCGAGATTGTGCTCGATGACGATCACGGTGTTGCCCTGGTCGACGAGCTCGTGCAGCACCTCGAGCAGCTTGGCGACGTCGTGGAAATGCAATCCGGTCGTGGGCTCGTCGAGGATGTAGAGCGTCCGGCCGGTCGAGCGCCGCGACAGCTCCTTCGACAGCTTGACCCGCTGCGCCTCGCCACCCGACAGCGTGTTCGCCTGCTGCCCGACCTTGATGTAGCCGAGCCCCACGCGGGACAGCGTCTCCATCTTGTCGCGGATCGACGGCACGGCCTTGAACAGGATCGCGGCCTCTTCCACCGACATGTCCAGAACGTCGGCGATCGAGTGGTCGCGGTACTTCACTTCCAGCGTCTCGCGTCCGTAGCGCTTGCCCTTGCACACGTCGCAGGTCACGTAGACGTCGGGCAGAAAATGCATCTCGATCTTGATGACGCCGTCGCCCTGGCACGCTTCGCACCGGCCGCCTTTGACATTGAAGGAGAAACCGTCCCGGCTGGTAGCCGCGCGCCTTCGACTCCGGAAGCCCCGCAAACCAGTCGCGGATGGGCGTGAAGGCGCCGGTGTAGGTGGCGGGGTTGGATCGCGGCGTGCGGCCGATCGGCGACTGGTCGATGTCGATGACCTTGTCGAGATGCTCCAGCCCTTCGATCGCGTCGAACGGGGCCGGGTGCTCGGCTGCGCCGTTCAACTGCCGTGCAACGGCGGCATAGAGCGTATCGATGATCAGGGTCGACTTGCCGCCGCCCGAAACGCCGGTGACGCACGTGAACGTGCCGAGCGGAATGTCGACCGTCACATCCTTGAGGTTGTTGCCGCGCGCGCCGCGGATAACGAGGTGGTCGCCGTTGCGTGCCTTGCGACGTCGCCGCGGCACGCCGACCATGCGCTGGCCGGTCAGATACTGCCCGGTCAGCGACTTCGGATCGGCCATCACCTGCTCAGGCGTGCCGGCCGAGACGATCTCGCCCCCGTGGATGCCGGCGCCAGGCCCGACGTCCACGACATAGTCGGCGGCCCGGATGGCGTCTTCGTCGTGCTCCACCACGATGACGCTGTTGCCCAGGCCGCGGAGGCGACGAAGCGTATCGAGCAGTCGCTCGTTGTCGCGCTGATGCAGGCCGATCGAGGGCTCGTCGAGCACATACAGGACGCCCGTCAGCCCCGAGCCGATCTGCGACGCGAGGCGGATGCGCTGGCTCTCCCCGCCCGAAAGGGTGCCGGCGGTTCGCGCCAGCGTCAGATAGTCGAGGCCGACGTCGAGCAGAAAGGTGAGCCGGTCGCGGATCTCCTTGAGGATCCGCGCAGCAATCTCGTTGCGCTTGGCGTCGAGCTTTTCCGGCAGGGCTTCGAACCAGGCTTTGGCGGCGGTGATCGACAGGTCCGAGATGGCCGCGATCGTCTCGCCACCGACTTTCACGGCCAAGCGCCTCCGGCTTCAGCCGCGCGCCGTTGCAGGCAGGGCAGGGGCTCGCGCCCATGTAGCGCGAGATCTCCTCGCGCGCCCATTCACTGTCGGTCTCCTTGAAACGCCGGTCGAGGTTGCGGACGACGCCTTCGAAGGGCTTGGTGACCGAATAGGTCCGATTGCCGTCGTTGTAGGTGAACTTGATCTCGGTCTTGCCGGAGCCGAACAGGATGGTGTCGCGCACCTCCTCGGGCAACGTATTCCACGGCGTGTTCATCTTGGCGCCGAAATGCCGCGTGATCGCGTCGAGCGTCTGCCCGTAATAAGGAGAGGTCGACTTGGCCCAAGGCGCGATCGCGCCGCGCTGGAGCGACAGCCGTCCGTCCGGCACCACGCGCTCCGGGTCCACCTTCATCTGCGAGCCAAGCCCGGCGCAGGTGGGACAGGCGCCGAACGGGTTGTTGAACGAGAAGAGCCGCGGCTCGATCTCCGAGATGGTGAAGCCGGAGACCGGGCAGGCGAACTTCGAGGAGAAGGTGATCTCCTTCCCGTAACCTTCGACTGGGTCAGCCAATTCGACCAGCGCGATACCGTCGGCGAGGTCGAGCGCCGTCTCGAAGCTTTCCGCCAGGCGCGTCGCCATATCGGGCCGCACCGCGATCCGGTCCACCACCACGCCGATGTCGTGCTTGAGCTTCTTGTCGAGGGTCGGGGCCTCGTCGATGGCGTAGAACTCCCCATCGATCTTGAGCCGCTGGAAGCCGCGCTTCTGGAAATCCGCGATCTCCTTGCGGTATTCGCCCTTGCGGCCGCGCACCACGGGCGCAACGAGATAGAACCGCGTGCGCTCGGGCAGGGCCAGCACGCGGTCGACCATCTGGCTGACGGTCTGCGATTCGATCGGCAGGCCCGTTGCGGGGGAATAGGGGATGCCGGTCCGCGCCCAGAGCAGGCGCATGTAGTCGTAGATTTCAGTGACGGTGCCTACGGTGGAGCGCGGGTTCTTCGACGTGGTCTTCTGCTCGATCGAGATGGCCGGCGACAGCCCGTCGATCTGGTCGACGTCCGGCTTGCCCATCATCTCCAGGAACTGCCTGGCGTAGGCCGACAGCGACTCGACATAGCGCCGCTGTCCCTCGGCATAGATGGTGTCGAAGGCCAACGAGGATTTGCCCGATCCGGACAGCCCGGTGAACACGACGAGCTTGTCGCGCGGAATCGTGAGGTCGATGTTTTTGAGGTTGTGCTCGCGGGCGCCGCGAATCGCGATCACCTTGTCGTCGAACAGCTTTTCGATGGGATCGACGGAGGACTGAGAGCCTGCGTATCGCCTGGATGCAGAGGCGGCGGCTTTCGGGCGTGACGGCATGCGGCGGGAACCGGCTCTGAGCAATGCGAGAACGAATGCGGTACATGTAAGCGCCCGCCGCCGAGTCGTCACCCGTCGCGGCTTGGGCGACCAGAAGAAATGCGAACTGCTGGCCGGATTGTGACCGCTGCCCTAGCCTAAACTCAGCGTCGTCGAAGGGATTTCCTGATGCACATCGCTCTGGTGGCTGGGATCGCGGCGCTCGGCGGCCTTCTGTTCGGCTATGACACGGGGGTCATTTCCGGCGCGCTGCTGTTTCTGCGCGACGCGTTCCAGCTTTCTACCTGGATGGAAGGCGTGGTCACCAGCATCGCGCTCGCCGGCGCGGCCGCGGGTGCGGCGGCCGCAGGCACTCTCGCTGATCGCTTCGGGCGTCGCCCCGTTCTGCTCGTCACAGCCGTCATCTTCGTCGTGGGTGGCTTGATCTCGGCTCTGGCCGGGTCCCTGACCGGTGCTTCTGATCGGCCGCCTTTTGGTCGGAATCGGCATTGGCAGCGCCTCGATGCTGACGCCGCTCTACCTTGCCGAGATCGCGCCAGCGCGCGAACGCGGCGCTCTGGTGTCCTTCAATCAGCTCGCCATCACGCTTGGGATCTTGGTCTCCTACCTGGTCGGCTACGCGTTCGCGGCTGCCGGCGCCTGGCGCTGGATGCTCGGGCTTGGCGCGTTGCCTGGGCTCATTCTGGCGATCGGCATGCTGACCCTGCCTGAAACACCGCGGTGGCTCGCCGGTCACGGACATGCCGACGCCGCGCGGGACGCGTTGGTCCGCCTACGCGGCAGAAACGTCAGCATCGAGCCGGAACTTGCGCAGCTCAGGGCCGACCTCCGTCGCGAAACCCGTCTGCAGCCTGAGAACCGCCTGCGGCATGGGTCCGCCCGCCTCCCGCTCATCGTCGGTGTCGGCCTTGCGGTCTTCCAGCAGGTGACTGGCATCAATACGGTAATCTACTTCGCGCCGACCATCTTCCAGGCCGCCGGCCTGTCGTCCTCCTCCGCTGCGATCCTGGCCACCGCGGGCATCGGCGTCGTGAACGTTCTTGCGACGATCGCCGCGATCTGGCTTGTCGACCGAGCCGGGCGGCGCAAACTGCTCCTCATCGGCCTCGCGGGCATGGCTGTAAGTCTCTGCCTGCTCGCCGCCGGTTTTCTGCTCGGAGCGGGGGCCGCTCTCGGTTGGCTGATCGCGCTCAGCCTTGCGGCCTACGTGGCGTTCTTCGCGATTGGCCTTGGCCCGGTGTTCTGGCTCTTGATCGCGGAGATCTTCCCGCTGGCGATCCGCGGCCGTGGCATGTCGGCGGCGACCATTGCCAATTGGCTCGCGAACCTTGTCGTCGCTCTCACCTTCCTGAAGCTTGTGGAATGGCTCGGCCGCCCAGGCGCGTTCCTCGTCTACGCCGCCCTGACCGTGGCTGCCCTGCTGTTCGCCCGCGCTCTGGTACCCGAGACCAAGGGGCTCAGCCTCGAGGAGGTGGAGGCCCAGTGGCGCAAGCGCGACGGCTCGTAAACTCCCACCCCGTACGACCAGATCGCGCTTGCCGCTCCGCATCGGGGAGTGCTAGAACAAAGAACGAACATTGAATGCGGAGAGCATTCGACCTCGCCGGTGTGGACAAGCCGCAGACAAGCGCGGCACGATGGCGTTGGATAGGCTATGCCACCGGCATGCAGTTTGCGCGGCCTCGGCGGCCGCTCGACTTTCAGGAGTTTCGCCGATGGCGGGCAGCGTCAACAAAGCCATTTTGATCGGCAATCTCGGTCGCGACCCACAGGTTCGGCGCATGCCTTCGGGCGAGTCCGTTTGCAGCTTCAGCGTCGCGACGACGGAAAGTTGGCGCGACAAGGCCTCCGGCGAGCGGCGCGACCGCACCGAATGGCATAACGTCGTCATCTTCAACGAGAATCTGGCCAAGATCGCGGAGCAGTACCTGAAGAAGGGCTCCAAGGTTTACATCGAGGGTCAGATTCAAAACCGCAAATACACCGACAAGGATGGCGCCGAGAAATACATTTCCGAGGTCGTCCTGCAGCGCTTCCGCGGCGAACTGACCCTGCTCGACAGCCGCGGCGGGGGCGGCGGCGATTTCGCCGGCCGCGAGGAAAGTGACAGCTTCGGCGAAAGCGCGCGTGGCGGAAGCGTCGGCCGCGCCCCGGCCGGCGTGAGCGGCGCACGTCCCCTCTCCGAAACGATCGACGACGACATTCCTTTTTGAATTCGGGCGCACAGCTCTGCCTCATCCCGTGCACCGGCGAGGATGACCTAGCTCCGGCCGCCAAACAGTCTTAGAAGCGCCGGTTCAAGGAAAAATCTGGATTGAGAACCTTTGGCCGATAACGAGAACAACAGGCCGGAGGAGCCGTCGGGCATTCGCCCGGTCTCCCTGGCCGACGAGATGAAGCGCAGCTACCTCGATTACGCGATGAGCGTGATCGTGAGCCGCGCGCTGCCGGACGTGCGCGACGGTCTCAAGCCGGTGCACCGCCGCATCTTCTTCTCGATGAACGAGAACGGCCACACGCCGGATCGCGCCCACGTGAAAGTCGGCCCGCATCGTCGGCGACGTGATGGGCAAGTATCACCCCCACGGCGACAGCGCGATCTATGACGCCTTGGTCCGCATGGCGCAGGATTTCTCGATGCGCCTGCCGCTCATCGACGGGCAGGGCAACTTCGGTTCGATCGACGGCGATCCGCCGGCGGCCATGCGGTACACGGAATCGCGTCTCGCCCGGCCCGCGACCGCGCTGCTGCAGGACATCGACGAGGACACCGTCGACTTCCAGCCGAACTATGACGGCAAGGAGCGGGAGCCGGTGGTGTTGCCGGCGCGCTTTCCGAATCTGCTGGTCAATGGTGCCGGCGGAATCGCGGTCGGTATGGCGACCAACGTGCCGCCGCACAACCTCGGCGAGATCATCGATGCCGCCTTGGCGCTGCTGGACCAGCCCGACATCGATGTCGAGGCGCTGAACGAGATCGTCCCGGGCCCGGACTTTCCGACCGGCGGATCCATCGTGGGTCGCTCCGGCATTCGCTCGGCCTATGCGACAGGGCGCGGCTCGGTCCTCATGCGGGCCAAGGTCGAGGTCGAAGAACTTCGCCGCGACCGCGAGGCGCTGATCGTCACCGAGATCCCTTATCAGGTGAACAAGACGAGCCTGATCGAGAAGATCGCCGAACTGGTGCGCGAGAAGCGCGTCGAAGGCATCTCCGAGCTGCGCGACGAATCCGATCGCGACGGCATGCGCATCGTGATGGAGCTGAAGCGCGACGCCGTCGCGGACGTCGTGCTGAACCAGCTCTGGCGCTTCACTCAGCTGCAGTCGAGCTTCGGCTGCAACATGATCGCGCTGAACGGCGGTCGGCCCGAACTGATGAACCTGCGCGACATCCTCGTCGCCTTCATCGATTTCCGCGAATCGGTCGTCACGCGACGGACCAAGTTCCGCCTGCGCAAGGCGCGGGACGCGGCTCACGTCCAGGTCGGCCTCGCCATCGCGGTCGCCAATATCGACGAGGTGATTCGGCTCATCCGCACCTCTGCCGACACGGGTGCGGCTCGTGAAGCCCTGATGGAACGCGCCTGGCCGGCGCGCGACATGGCGCCGCTCATCACGCTGATCGCCGATCCGCGCCATAAGCTCGACGAGGAGGGGAACTACCGGCTGTCGGAAGCGCAGGCCCGCGCCATCCTCGAACTGCGCCTGGCCCGCCTGACGGCGCTGGGTCGGGACGAGATCGCCGAGCAGCTGAACAAGCTCGCGGCCGAAATCGCGGATCTGCTCGAGATTCTGAGTTCGCGCCTCCGCATCCAGGCGATCATTCGCGACGAGATGACGGCCATCAAGACGGCCTACGCCACGCCCCGCCGCACCGAAATCCTCGACAGCGACGCCGATCTCGACGACGAGGACCTGATCCAGCGCGAGGACATGGTCGTCACCGTCAGCCACGCCGGCTACATCAAGCGGGTGCCGCTATCGACCTACCGGGCGCAGCGACGCGGCGGCAAAGGCCGCTCGGGCATGCAGACGCGGGACGAGGATTTCGTCGCCCGCCTGTTCGTCGCGTCGACCCATGCGCCGGTGCTGTTCTTCTCGTCGCTTGGCCAAGCCTACAAGGAGAAGGTATGGCGGCTGCCGCTTGCGGCGCCTCAGGCGCGTGGCAAGGCGCTCGTCAACATGCTTCCGCTCGATCAGGGCGAGCGCATCACCACCATCATGCCGCTTGCCCGAGGACGTCGAGAGCTGGGCCACGCTCGACGTGATGTTCGCCACGACGCGCGGCACGGTGCGCCGGAACAAGCTGTCCGATTTCGCCCAGGTGAACCGCTCGGGCAAGATCGCCATGAAGCTCGACGAGGGCGAAGGCATCGTCGATGTCGCCATCTGCTCGGACCGGGACGACGTGCTGCTCACGACCGCACTCGGCCAGTGCATCCGGTTTCCGGTGACCGATGTGCGCGTGTTCAAGGGCCGCGATTCGATGGGCGTGCGCGGCATTTCGCTCGGCAAGGGCGACGCGGTGATCTCGCTGGCCATTCTGCGCCACACCGATGCGACGCCCGGCGAGCGCGCCGACTATTTCCGCCGCCGCCGCGCGGTGGCCGGTGATCAGGCTGTCGAAGAAGGCGCGGCCGAGGCCGTGGCCGAAGAGGCTCCCGAGGAGGAGGCTCCGGTGCAGATTTCGGCCGAGCGCTATGTGGAAATGTCGGCTGCCGAACAGGTGATCCTGACGCTCTCGGTGAATGGGTTCGGCAAGCGGACGTCGTCCTACGAGTACCGCGTCACAGGTCGCGGCGGCAAAGGCTTCATGGCCATGGCGGTGACGCGACGCAACGGCAATCTCGTCGCCTCGTTCCCGGTGGAACATGGCGACGAGATCATGCTGGTGACGGACGGCGGGCAACTGATCCGCTGTCCGGTCGACGGCATCCGCATCGCCGGCCGCAATACACAGGGCGTGATCGTCTTCAATACCAGCGACGCCGAGAAGGTCGTCTCCGTCGAGCGCATTCCCGAGGTGTCGGACAGTTCCGACTCCGCCGAGGGTGGGGAAGGCGAGCCGCCGGTGGAAGGTCAGGCAGAGGAGTGAGCCGCGTCGGCTTCTATCCGGGCTCGTTCGATCCGCTGACCAATGGGCATGTCGACGTCATCGCCGCTGCGGCCGTGCTTTGTGACATCCTCATCGTCGGCATCGGGACGCATCCGACCAAGGCCCCGATGTTCTCGCCGGAAGAGCGCCTGCGCCTGATCGAGGTCGAGTGCCGGCCGCTCGTCGAGGCGCGCAGCTGCGCGCTCAAGGTGACGACCTTCGACGGCCTGGCGGTCAAGGCGGCGGAAAAGCGAAGGTGCGGAATCTGATGATCCGCGGCCTGCGCGATGGCACCGACCTCGACTACGAACTCCAGCTCGCCGGAATGAACGCCGTCATGGCGCCCGGCGTGCAGACGGTACTGCTGCCGCCGAGTTCACGCACACGACACGTCACCGCCACCTTGGTGCGCCAGATCGCCCGCCTGCAGGGAGACGTCACGCCCTTCGTGCCGGTGTCGGTGGCCGTCGGCGCTGGCGGATGCGGTTACGCCACTGATCGGAGCGCAGGCGCTGACCGGCGGCCCCGTTTCGATCTTCGAGCGGCGGCGCTTCAGCTCAGCGGCTTTCGTCGCGGGCTCTTCGACTTTCGGCGACGGCAGGCTGACGAATCGATTGAGGAGCACGGCATCCGCCATCACCGCCATGCGCTCCTTCTTCTTCAGCCAGCCCGTCGCTTCTTCGACCGTCCGCGCTTCGGCGAGCTTCGCCGCGGCGACCGCGCTGTCGACTTCGATCTGCCCGCGTCGGCGATGGTTGCCGGGGGCAGGAATTCGAAATGCGCGGCGCGCAGCAGCAGCGTCGGTCCGAATGGCCATGAGCCCATCCGCGCCGTCGAAACCGTTCCGGTCGAGCTCGCGAAAGAGCGCGTTGGCCCGCGTGGCGATCGGCGGCACCGTGGTTTCCTCCGGCGTCTTCAGCAGGCCCAGCTTCTTCAGCGCCAGGCCGATCCAGAGCTGGCCGCTCGCCCATGACAGGACGATGGCCAGGATGAGCCCGGCGACCGTCGGCGACATCCAGGCGACCAGCGAGGGCGAGATCATCATGCCGGCGATCAGCGTCACGAGGCCGAGCGCGACGTGCGAGCGGTGCCGCTGCACGATGTCCGCGAAGCGGGATCGACCCGTCGTCGCGCCGCTGCGGGTTCCAGCCGGTGTCGCGGCCGAACAGGATCTGCATCACCGAGCCCGACTGGACCAGCATCATGATCGGCGCGAACAGGGCCGACATGAGCACCTCGACCAGCGCCGAAATGATCGAGCCGGATGGCGCCGCCGCATGCGCGCCGCGTTCGGCCGTCGAACAGCGCGAGGAGCAAGCCCGAACGCTTTCGGCGCGAGCAGGACCGCCATGGTGACGGCGAACAGATCGAGCGCGCGCTCGGCGTCGAAGCGCGGCCAGACCGGGAAACAGCGTCGCCTCGGAGGTGAAATATTCCGGCCGGAAATAGGCCGACTGCAGCACCAGCACGATGCCGACGAGCAGTTGCACCATCCACAGCGGCGAGGCGAGGTAGCCCAAGATGCCGGTCGCGAAATGCTGGCGCGAGGCGAGGTGGAGGCCCGACGGCGAACATCACGCGGACGTGCTGCAGGTTGCCCTGGCACCAGCGCCGGTCGCGGACGCCGACATCGATCAGCGAAGGCGGGCTCTCCTCGTAGCTGCCCCCGAGCACCGGGCAGCATGTAGACCGCATAGCCGGCGCGGCGGATCAGCGCCGCCTCGACGAAATCGTGGCTCAGGATGTGGCCGCCGAATGGCGGCTTGCCCTTGAGGTCCGGCAGGCCGGCATGGGCCGCGAAGGCTGCCGTCCGGATGATGGCGTTGTGGCCCCAATAATTGCCGTCCCGGCCCATCCAGAGCGCCAGGCCGGCGGCGATCACCGGCCCGTAGATCCGGGCCGCGAATTGCTGCAGGCGCGCGAACAGCGTGTTGCGGTTGATGATCAGCGGCAGCGTCTGGATGATCCCGGCATCGGGATCGGCCTCCATCGCGGCGGCGAGGCACACGATGGAATGCGGCCGTCATCAGGCTGTCGGCGTCGAGCACCAGCATGTGGTCGTAGGCGCCGCCCCAGCGGGTGACGAAATCGGCGATGTTGCCGGCCTTGCGGCTCGTGTTCTTCGGCCGGTGCCGGTAGTAGATGCGCGCCTGCTCGCCGAGCGCCTCGCGCAGGGCGAGGAAGGCCCGCTCCTCGGCGATCCAGACGTCGGGATCGGTCGTGTCGGACAGAAAGAAGTAGTCGAAATGGTCGCCGAGACCCGTGGCGCTCGACATCCTCGGCCATCGCCTGCAACGCGCCGAAGACGCGCGCCGTCGCCTCGTTGTAGATCGGCATCACGACAGCGGTGTGGCGCCGAGAGCTCTGCCGGAAGCGGCGGCGGCTCCGGCGCGAAGAACAGCAGCCAGACGAAGCCGACGAGCGAGCCGTGAAGGCGAGCGCGATCCAGGAGAAATTGCCGACGAACAGGATCAGCAGCAGCCACTTGAGCAGCGATACGCCGCCGACGTTCGACGACGCTGTACATTTCTTACGCGCCGTAGGCCGTCAGCGCGAGCGCGCCGCCAAACACGGCCAGGCGCGCCAAATCGGCGCGTGCCGATTGGCGCGCTGGCAGCCATCGCCGTCGGCCTCGCGCGATCGAAGTGCGACAGCGACTGCACCGGCATGTGCGAGCGGCTCTTCCGGCGGCATCGGCAGGCGCGATCGGACGCAGCGCGCTGCGGCACCTCCGCCGGTCGCGCCACACGTTCGCTCGTCATGCCGTCCATCGATAGAGCCACGTTTCGCTGACTGGTTTGCCGTTGCTTCCAAGAACAAGCCGCATTTCCGCGAGCGATTTCGCTGCCCGGGTCGATATCAAACAGGACACGACAAGTCTTGCGCTCCTTGTGAAGAGAAGTATTGAACCGAAGCGATCGTTCCGACGCTCGTCGACAGGGCCGGCTTCGACTCGGCTGTCCGCTGGCGGCGTCGGCGAATATGATCGCCGCTGAACTCGACGACGAAACGCGCCGACGCTTGGTTGCTGCGCCGCGGCCGCCCGCGGCATCCGTCACGGCGGCGAGGGTCGGCTGCGTCGGTGGCGGCCAGCACCAGAACTGCCGATAGGCGAAGGCGCGCTTCGGCGCCGGCCCGCAGCTGAGCTTCGGCCGCCAGAAGCAGACGATGTTGCCGTTGATCTCCGAATTCGGTGGGGATCTCGACGAGCTGCACGCTGCCCTCGCCCCAATCGGCGATCGGCTCGATCCAGAGCGACGGCCGCAGTTTCCCAATGCTGATCGTCGTCCTGGTAGCGCGCTGAAGTCGCGGTCGCGCTGCAGCAATCCGAACCCCTTCGGATTGTTGTCGATGAAGGCGGACACCTGAAGCGTTTCGCGGTTGGCGACCGGACGCCAGATCCATTCGCCCTGGCCGTTCAGCATCTGCAGACCCGAGCACCTCGCAAACAGCGGGGCGGACGTCGTCGGTGCGGCGGCGGTTGATCGGGCCGAACTCGAACATCGCGCGTCATGCCGCCGAGGCCGAAATGATCGATCGGCCGCGCGGGCGAACAGGGTGCATTCGGTGTCGATGATGGTCGCGTCGCCCGGCCGCAAGGTGAAGCGGTAGGCGCCGGTCATGCTTTCCGAATCGATCAGCGCGTGAACCACGAGCGCGTCGCTGGCGAGCGAGGGCCGCTCGATCCAGACCTCGCGAATGAACGGGAACTCTTCGCCCTTGGGGTCGCGCGGTGCGGATCGACAGCGCCGCGGGAGTCGCGCCGAGGTTCTGGCCGCGCGCGATGGCGCGCAAGAAGCTCGCGCCCTGGAAGATCGCGACCTCGACGAGCCGCCGCGTTCGCCGACGTCTGCAGCACGCGGAAGCCCGAAAAGCCGATCCGGCGTGGTTCGGCGGCGGCGCTGCAAGCTGCCGAAATCGAATGCGAGCCGCTGTCAGCTGAGCCGGCCTGACGTGCCGTCTTCGACCAGAATGAAGACGCACGGGCGCCGAAAAGATGAAGCCGCGGTGCAGCGGTTCGATCGCGAAGCCGACATTGTCATGCGCCCAGATCGACGGCCTCGGGCTTCGGGCCGGATCGCGACATATTGCTCGTAGCTGAGGTTCGCGAACGGCGCGGGAAGATCTGCCGATGGCGGCCTTGAAGGCTGCCTTGGCGAGGTTCGCGCGCGCGGTCGACGACCATGCCCGGAGTCGAAGGCGGGGCCGGCGCTGGCGGAGCTGCGGCTGCGCTGGCCGGCCGCGGCCGCGCTCGCGCCCGTGCACCGACAGGCTCACGCCGGAGACGGTCCAAAGCAGGAGGTCCCGGCGTGCAATCATTCGTCGACTTACGCGAGAGTCAGAGCTGGCCTGCGCGACCTGAAATGGCAGGCCGCCGCTCGCTTTCTATACAGGAATAGATGCGCCAGCGAGCGATTTTGCGGATGCGGCGTAGACGAGTCGCGAGTGCGATCGTCGTTCCCTGTGCAGGCCGGCTTCGAGGACGAGCGTGCGATACACTGGTTCACAGGCGAACGCGCGAGCGCAACGGTGATACCGATGACGGCTGCCCGAAACACGCCGTGCTCTCGCGGTGGTTCTTGCCGCCGGCGAGGGCACGCGGATGCGGTCCGCGTTGCCGAAAGTGCTGCACCGGATCGCCGGGCGGTCCGATGCTCGCCCATGTGCTTGCGTGCGGTGCCGAGGCGGGCATCGACGATGTCGCCGTGGTCGTCGGCCCGGGCCGAGACGATGTCGCCGCGGAAGCGCGGCGCAGATTTCCCCCGCGGCGCCGATCTTCGTCCAGACCGAGCGGCGCGGCACCGCGCATGCGGTTCTGGCCGCGCGCGAGGCCTTGGCCGGCGGCTACGATGAAATTCTCGTCCTCTACGCTGACACGCCGCTCGTCCAGGCCGCGACACGCTCGCGCGTCTCGCGCACGCGCTTGCCAAGGGCGCGAGCGTCGTGGTGCTCGGCTTCGAAGCCGCCGACCCGACCGGCTACGGCCGGCTGCTGCACGCGGGCGGGCGCGCTTCTCGCCATTCGCGAGCACAAGGATGCGAGCCAGGCCGAGCGGGCGCTGACCCTGTGCAATGCCGGGCTGATGGCCTTCGGCGGCCGCAAGCGCTGTCGATCCTGGAGGCGATCGGCAACGACAACGCGCAAGGCGAATTCTACCTCACGGACGCCGTCGAGATCGCCCGTCGCGACGGCGGACGCTGCGTCGGTCCTCATCGCCGCCGAGGCAGAGGTGATGGGGGTCAACGACCGCGTCCAGCTCGCGGCCGCCGAGGCCGCTGATGCAGGAGCGCCTGCGGGACGCGGCGATGCGCGACGGGCGCGACCCTGATCGCGCCCGAGACGGTGTTCCTTTCAGCCGACACGCGAGCTCGGGCGCGACGTCCTGATCGAGCCGCACGTCGTCTTCGGCCCGGGCGTGGCGGTCGAAGATGGCGCCGTGATCCACGCCTTCTCGCATCTGGAGGGCGCGCACGTTCGGCGCGGCGCGACCGTCGGGCCATTCGCGCGCCTGCGCCCCGGCGCCGGCTCGGCGGGAAGGCTCAAGGTCGGCAATTTCGTCGAGATCAAGGCCGCCGAGATCGGCCCGGGCGCCAAGGTCAACCACCTCAGCTATATCGGCGACGCGCGCGTCGGCGCCGGGGCCAACATCGGCGCCGGCACGATCACCTGCAACTACGACGGCTTCGGCAAGCACCGCACCGAGATCGGCGCGGGCGCCTTCGTCGGCACGAACTCGGCGCTGGTTGCGCCGGTAACGATCGGGCAGGGCGCTTTCATCGGCTCCGGCTCGGTGATCACGGACGACGGTGCCCGACGACGCGCTGGCGCTCGGGCGCGGCCGGCAGGTCAACAAGGAGGGCTGGGCGGCGACGTTCCGGGCGGAGCGCAGAAGCTGCAGACGAAGAAGCCGCCGTGATCGAGCTCGCGCCGGTGTCGAAGACCGTGACATCGGGTCTGACACCATGTGCGGCATCGTCGGCATTCTCGGCAGCAGCCCCGTCGCCGGCCAGATCGTCGAGGCGCTGAAGCGGCTCGAATATCGCGGCTACGATTCGGCCGGGGTCGCGACGCTGGAAGACGGGCACCTGACCCGCCGCCGCGCCGAGGGCAAGCTGCGCAACCTTGAAGCTGCGGCTGTCCGAAGCGCCGCTTCGAGGGCGCGATCGGCATCGGCCACACCCGCTGGGCGACGCACGGCAGCCCAACGAGACCAACGCCCATCCGCATGCGAGCGACCGGCTCGCCGTCGTTCACAACGGCATCATCGAGAATTTTCGTGAGCTTCGGGAGGAGCTGTCAGCGCAAAGGCGACATCTTCGCCACAGAGACCGACACGCGAGGTCGTCGCGCATCTCGTGACCGCCTGATGATGAGCGGGCTGTCGCCGGTCGAGGCGGTCGCGGCCGCGCTGCCGCAGCTGCAAAGGCGCCTTCGCCCTGGCGTTCCTGTTCGACGGCGCGGAAGACCTGCTGATCGGCGCCCGCCAGGGCGCGCCGCTGGCGGTCGGCTAGGGCGACGGCGAGATGTATCTCGGCTCGGACGCCTGGCGCTGGCGCCGTTCACCGAAAGATCACCTATCTCGAGGATGGCGACTGGGTGGTGCTCGACCGGCGACGGCGCATAATTCCGCGACGAGAGCGGCGCACCGGTCGACCGCGCAAAAGCAGCGGACGCGCGGCAAGCGCGCTCCTGGTCGACAAAGGCAATTACCGCCACTTCATGGCGAAGGAGATCCACGAGCAGCCCGAAGTCGTGGGCCGCACGCTTGCCCATTACCTCGACATGTCGAAGGGCTGCGTCCGCCTGCCGTTCACGCTGCCGTTCGACGCCGCCAAGCTCGAGCGCATCACGATCATCGCCTGCGGCACGGCCTATTTGGCGGGGCTTGACGGCCAAATACTGGTTCGAGACGCTTCTGCCGCATTGCCGGTCGAAGTCGATGTCGCGTCTGAGTTTCGCTATCGCGAGGCGCCGATGCCGAGCGGCGGCCTGATGATCGTCGTGTCGCAATCGGGCGAGACGGCCGACACGCTTGCCTCCCTGCGCTACGCCAAGGCGCACGGCCAGCCCATCCTCGGCGTCGTCAACGTCCCCACCTCGACGATGGCGCGCGAGAGCGACGTGCTTGCCCCGACCCTGGCCGGGCCGGAGATCGGTGTCGCCTCGACCAAGGCGTTCACGTGCCAGCTTGCCGTTCTGGCCTGCCTGGCCCTCGGCGCTCGGGCGGGCGCGGCGCGCTGGACGCCGCCGCGGAGAAGAGCGCTGGTCGGTGAACTCATGGCGCTGCCCGGGCCTGATGGCCGAGGTGCTGAAGCGCGAGCACAGATCGAGCAGCTGGCGCGAATCCTTCGCCAAAGTGCAGAGCGTGCTCTATCTCGGGCGCGGCACGAGCTATCCGCTGGCGCTCGAGGGCGCGCTGAAGCTGAAGGAACTCACCTACATCCACGCCGAGGGCTACGCCGCGGGCGAACTGAAACATGGCCCGATCGCGCTGATCGACGAGGACATGCCGGTCATCGTGCTCGCACCGAGCGATCGCGGTGTTCGAAAAGACCGTCTCGAACATGCAGGAGGTCGCGGCGCGCGGCGGCCGCATCATCCTGATCGGGGACGCGCAGGCGCTGCCGAAGCAGCCGCGGTCGACGTCGAGGCCGCCATCGACATGCCGGCCATGGCGCCCGACTTTCACGCCGATCGTCTATGCCGTTCCGGTGCAGATGCTCGCCTATCACACCGCCGTGTTCATGGGGAAGGACGTCGACCAGCCCCGCAATCTGGCAAAATCCGTGACAGTCGAGTGACGTTCAGCAGCCTGGATTCAGCCTCGCGCTGGGCTGTGGGAGTCGATCGATTGATCGAAATCACAGACCAGGCGCTTGGCTGAATCAGCGTTGAAGAGACTCAGGCTTCGGCGGTCGCCGCCTGCTTCTCGGCCTTTTCCAGGTCCTCGCCGGTCTGCTGATCGACGACGCGCATGGACAGCTTGACCTTGCCGCGATCGTCGAAGCCGACGAGCTTCACCTTCACCTTGTCGCCTTCCTTGACGACGTCCGAGGTCTTGGCCACGCGGCCCTTGCCGAGCTGCGAGATGTGGACGAGGCCGTCCTTGGCGCCGAAGAAGTTCACGAAGGCGCCGAAGTCGACGACCTTGACCACCGTGCCGTCGTAGATCGCGCCGACTTCCGGCTCGCTGGCGATCGACTTGATCCAGTTGATCGCCGCCGTGATCGAGGCGGCATCCGAGGAGGCCACCTTCACGGTGCCGTCGTCCTCGATGTTCACCTTGGCGCCGGTCTTCTCGACGATCTCGCGGATCACCTTGCCGCCGGTGCCGATCACTTCGCGGATCTTGTCGGTCGGGATCTTCAAGCGTCTCGATGCGCGGTGCGAACTCGCCGAGTTCGGCGCGGGCGCCGGTCAGCGCCTTGCTCATCTCGCCGAGGATGTGCAGGCGGCCGTCCTTCGCCTGGGCGAGCGCGACCTTCATGATCTCCTCGGTGATGCCGGTGATCTTGATGTCCATCTGCAGCGAGGTGATGCCCTCGGCCGTGCCGGCCACCTTGAAGTCCATGTCGCCGAGATGATCCTCGTCACCCAGGATGTCGGAGAGCACCGCGAAGCGCTCGCCTTCCTTGATGAGGCCCATGGCGATGCCGGCCGTCGGCCGCTTCAGCGGCACGCCGGCATCCATCAGCGCCAGCGAGGAGCCGCAGACCGTCGCCATGGACGACGAGCCATTCGACTCCGTGATCTCCGACACGAGACGGACCGTGTAGGGGAATTCCGCGGCGGTCGGCATCATCGGCCGAATGGCGCGCCAGGCGAGCTTGCCGTGGCCGATCTCGCGGCGGCCTGGCGAACCCATGCGGCCCGTCTCGCCAACGGAGTAGGGGGGGAAGTTGTAGTGAAGCAGGAAGCGCTCCTTGTAGGAGCCTTCGAGCGAGTCGATGTACTGCTCGTCCTCGCCGGTGCCGAGCGTCGCGACCACCAGCGCCTGCGTCTCGCCGCGCGTGAACAGGGCCGAGCCATGCGTGCGCGGCAGCACGCCGACTTCCGCGAGGATCGGGCGGACGGTCTTCAGGTCGCGGCCGTCGATGCGGGTGCCGTTGTCGAGGATGTTCCAGCGCACGACCTTGGCCTGCAGATCGTGGAAGGCTTCGAGCACGGCTTCCTTGGCGAGCGCCGCGCTCTCGCCCTCGGCCGGGGTGAAGTGCGCGACGGCCTTGGCGCGGGCGGCGTCGACGGCCGCGTAGCGGTCGGCCTTCGCGGTGATCGAATAGGCCTTGCGCAGGTCGTCCTCGATCACGCCCGGACGGTCTTTTCGGCCTCGTCCTTGTTCGGCAGCTCGAAGTCGCGCGGCTCCTTGGCGGCCTTCTCGGCCAGGCGGATGATGGCGTCGATGACGGGCTGGAAGCCGGCATGGCCGGTCATCACGGCCTTGAGCATCTCGTCTTCCGAGAGCTCGCGGGCTTCCGATTCCACCATCAGCACCGCGTCCTGCGTGCCCGCCACGACGAGGTCGAGCGTCGAGGTCTTCATCTCATCGACGGTCGGGTTCAGCTTGAGCTGGCCGTTGATCATGCCCACGCGCGCTGCGCCGACGGGCCCCATGAAGGGGATGCCCGAGAGGGTGAGGGCCGCCGAGGTGGCGACCATGGCGAGGATGTCCGGATCGTTCTCGAGATCGTGCGACAGCACGGTCACGACGACCTGCGTGTCGAACAGATACCCCTCCGGGAACAGCGGGCGGATCGGGCGATCGATCAGCCGCGAGACGAGCATCTCCTTCTCCGAGGGCCGGCCTTCACGCTTGAAATAGCCACCGGGGATACGGCCGGCCGCGAAGGTCTTTTCCTGGTAGTTGACGGTGAGCGGGAAGAAGTCCTGGCCGGGCTTCTGCTTGCGGGCCGAAACCACGGTGGCGAGGACGGTGGTCTCGCCGAGGGTGGCCATGACGGCCCCGTCGGCCTGCCGGGCCACTTTGCCGGTTTCGAGGACGAGCTTCTGCCCGGCCCAATCGATTTCTTCGCGTTGAATGTCGAACATGGTGTGCCTTCTTGAAGGAGGCGACGGTGGCAGCCATGTGCAGAACGGCGAGGGACTGTGGGCGAAGCGCGGCTTCGATCAGTCCCTGGCGATCCTGCCATGGCATCGGTCGCCATGGTTGAGGACGGCGAGCCCCTGCATCGCCGTCCGGATGTGCCGCATGGGCGGCACGAAAACGGCCCCAGCGGTTGCCGGAGCCGGACGGGTCGGGTTAGCGGCGGATGCCGAGACGCTCGATCAGCGAGCGATAGCGCGGCCTCGTCGTTCTTCTTGACGTAGTCGAGAAGCGACCGGCGCAGCGATACGAGCTGCAGCAGCCCGCGGCGCGAGTGGTTGTCCTTGACGTGGGTCTTGAAGTGTTCGGTGAGGTTGGCGATGCGTTCCGTCAGGATCGCGACCTGGACCTCGGGCGAGCCGGTATCGTTCGGCTTGGTTGCATATTCCTTCATGAGCGCAGTCTTGCGCTCGGCCGTAATCGACATCGGAAGCCTTTCTGTTTTGAGGACAAGCGGCCTCGGCCGCTTCAGATGCCAGGATCGGGCGAAGCCGGGATGTCGTCCAGCAGCCCCGAAAACAGGCATAGCGCCCGAGCGTTTGCCCGAGCGATGGCTGGGTCATAGCGAAGGCCGTCGCAAAAAGCGAGCGGTTTTGCAGGCTTTGCCCCGATCCCGATATGGGGTTGCTGTAGCCTCCCTGTCACGAAGCTCAGGCAAGACGAGGTGCACCTGACGATGAAAGACGCAGCATGAAGAACGCTCTTGCCAGCTTCACGGCCCTGACGCTGATCGCCATCAGCTCCGTCGCTCTCGCGGCTGACCGGCCTCACAACGTCATCCTGTTCGTCGCCGACGGCCTGCGAGGCTCGATGGTCAATGATCAGTCCGCACCCGCGGTGGCCGGCGTGGCGCGCGAAGGAAGCTGGTTTCGCAACGGCCACGCACTGTTCCCGACCTTCACGACCGCCAATGCGTCGGCCATGGCGACGGGACATTATCTCGGCGACACGGGCGACTTCTCCAATACCATCTACACGGGCTTCCAGGTGCCGGGGGCCGGGAGCAGCATCACACCGTTCCTCGAAGCCGATCCCGTTTTGGGCGACGTCGACGAACATTTCGGCGGCAACTATCTCGACGAAGCGACGATTCTGAAGCTGGCGCGCGAGAAGGGGTTTTCGACGGCATCGATCGGCAAGCTCGGTCCGGTCTTGATCTTCGACCACACCGAACGGACCGGGCAGATGACCGTCATCGTCGACGACCAGACCGGCACGCCGAAGGGCATTCCACTGTCTCAGGAGATCTCGGACCGACTGAAGTCGCTCGGCCTGCCGCTCGCCGCGCCCTCACGCGGCGAGAACGGCAAGTCCGGCGATTCCAAGATGCCTGGGACGCACAGCGCCAACGTCGTCCAGCAGGATTACTTTGCCGCCGTGGCGACGCGGGCCGTGCTGCCGATGTTCGCGAATCGGGACAAGCCCTTCGTCCTCGTCTTCTGGTCGCGCGATCCGGATGGAACGCAGCACAACCAAGGCGACAGCCTGCTCAAACTGGTTCCCGGCATCAACGGTCCGACGTCGCTGGCGTCGATCCGCAATGCCGATGACGACCTTGCACGGCTGCGCGCCGCGGTGGCGGAATTGGGCCTCAAGGACACAACGGACATCATCGTGACGGCGGACCACGGGTTTTCGACCATCTCGAAGCAGAGCGCCACCAGCGCGGCCGCCAAGCAGCATTTCGAGGACGTGCCCGATGGCCTGCTCACGGTCGGCTTCCTGGCCTATGACCTGTCGCAGGCCCTGGCTCTGCCATTGATCGATCCCGACAACGGCTATGGTCCGGTGCCTGCAGGCGGACACCTGAAGTGTGGCAATGGCCTGATCGGCGGCGACAAGGATCATCCGAAGGTCGTGGTCGCGGCCAACGGCGGCTCGGACCTGATCTACCTTCCGGATGGCGACAAGGAGGTGGCCAAACAGGTCGTCGATGCCCTGCTCACGCAAGATTACGTCAGCGGCATCTTCGTCGACCCCAAGCTCGGCAGCTTCCCGGGCACTCTCAGCCTCGCCGACATCAACCTCCAAGGCTCGGCCGTGACCCCAATGCCGGCGATCGCGGTCAGCTTCCGATCCTTCGATACCGTCTGCGGCGAGCCGGCGCGCTGCGCCGTCGAAGTGGCCGACACGGGCCTGCAGCAGGGGCAGGGGATGCATGGCTCCTTCAGCCGTGCCGACACGTGGAACTTCATGGCCGCGACCGGCCCCGATTTTAGGGCTGGCTTCATCGACGCGGCACCCGCCAGCAACGCCGACGTCGGCCGGACGATCGCGAAGCTCCTCGATCTGCCGACGGCCGACAAGGGCAAGCTGATCGGTCGGGTTCTCGATGAGGCGATGCCTGGCGGCGCCGTGCCTCAGGTCACGAGCGAGGTCGTCGCCTCGGCACCGGCGGCCAACGGCCTTCAGACCGTGATCGATCTGCAGCGTGTGGGTGACACCACCTACTTCGATGCCGCAGGTTTTCCGGGGCGGACGGTCGGCCTGTCGGCGACCATGCTGCAGGACCGCAACTGATTAGAGACCCCGTCCCGCCGCGATCAGCCCCATGGTGACGGCGCCGATCCGGGCGATCGTCAGGGCAGACAGCCGGTGGCTATCGTCGCGATCCGGGACGTATTCGACGAGCGCCAGACCGGCGATGGTGGCCTTTCGAGCCACCCCGCGGATCAGCCGAATCGTGTCCTCATAGGTGAGCCCGCCGGGCGTCGGCATGGCGACGGCCGGGACGACGGCAGGGTCGAGGCCGTCCACATCGATGGAGATGAAGCAGCGGCAGCCCGCCGGGATGTGGTCGAGCGCCACGTCGGGGCCGCTATCGTGAAAGCTGTATGAACTGATCAGTCGGCTACCCCACGCGCGGGCGTCGTCGTGCTGCCAGCTTTCGCCACTGCCGAGACCGCGGATGCCGACCTGCACCATGCCCGTGACCCAGGGCAGATCGGCCGCACGCCGCATGGTGGACCCGTAGCCGTCCGGATTGCCCTGGATGACGTCGCCCCAGTCGACGTGCGCGTCGATCTGCAGGATGACGAGGGGCCCGTGGTTCTCATAGGCGCGCAGCATCGGGATCGGGACCGAATCGTCGCCGCCCAGCATGACCGGAACTGCGCCGGCCTGGAGCACGTTGCGGACGGCGGATTCGATCCGAGCCCGGTTTCCTTCCGGGTCCGTGGCATCCGTCGGGATGTCGCCGCAATCCACCATGCCGCGATGCTGGCCCCGTGTAGGGAACATCGTCGCGTCCAGGTCGAAATCGTACTGCCCGAGCGAAGCCGCGAACTCGGTCGATGCTTGGCGCAGGACCTGCGGCCCATCAGCCGAGTGGCTGCGCTGGCCGCGCTTGTATGGCGACGCCTCGGCAGCCCCGAGCACGGCGATGCTTGCGCCAACGAGCGCATCAAGCGAGGCGCTCGGAAGGTTGATGAACGTCCGCTTCTCGGCCTGGGTCACGCGCGACGCCCTTCTGTGGCGGTTGTCTGCTGGCGGCCGAGGTCAAGGCCGCCGACGCACCGTGCAGGGGAGGTCGGCAGCACCGGGCGGCTCTCGCTCAAATCCGGGTGATCGAGAAATTACGCCGCAAGGCGCGATCCGCGCTCGTCTCCGCGCGAGCCGAGCAATTCTCCCGCGGCCACGATGCGCCCGCCAGCCCCCTTGAGAGCACCGGGCACGAGTTCGAGCCGCGAGAAAGCGCTCGCGCTCGACCGGTCCGGGCAGGACGAACCCGTCGGTCAGCGCCGGATCGAAGCCGAAACGAGCATAATAGGGTGCATCGCCGACGAGGATAACGCTCTCGTGGCCGAGCTTTCGGGCGCGGCGCAGTGCATGGTCCATCAGCGCGCCGCCGATGCCGGCCGAGCGCCGGGTCGACGCCACCGCCAGCGGGCCAAGCATGAGGCTGGCCCGATCGCCGATCTCGACATGCCACAGCCGAACGGTGCCGAGAATCGCAGACCCGTCGGTCGCAACGAAGCTCAGCCCTTCGGCTGCATGCCGGCCCTCGCGCAGCCGCTCGCAGGTCTTGCTGAAACGCGCCGGGCCGAACGCCGCGTCGAGCAAAGCCTCGCGCGCCGGCACGTCGTTCGCGCGCTCGTCGCGGATGCGGAAGCTCGGCGTGACCAGGTGGAAAGCATGCCGCCAGTCGGAACCGACCTTTTTGGTGGCAGCAAAGGGCGCAGCGTTCATCGACATGGACCTAGGCAAAGGGCCAGGGGAACGCAGGTCATAACCGCGGAGTTGCGGCCTCGCCTGCACGAATTTTGGGCTGGTTGCCTTCTCCCGCGAGGCGGGAGAAGGCGCGAGGCTCAGATCACGTAGGACTTGAGCGGCGGGAAGCCGTTGAAGCCCACGGCCGAGTAGGTGGTCGTGTAGGCGCCCGTCCCCTCGATCAGCACCTTGGCGCCGATCTCGAGGCTCACCGGGAGAAGGTAGGGGTCCTTCTCGTAGAGCACGTCGACGCTGTCGCAGGTCGGCCCGGCGAGAACGCAGGGTTCCATGGCATCGTCGTCGTATTCGGTCCGGATCGGATACCGGATCATCTCGTCCATGGTTTCGGCCAGCCCGTTGAACTTGCCGATGTCGAGATAGACCCAGCGCATCGTGTCGGTCTCGCTCTTCTTCGAGATCAGCACGACTTCCGCCTCGATCATCCCGGCATTGCCCACCATGCCGCGGCCCGGCTCGATGATCGTTTCCGGGATGCGGTTGCCGAAGTGCTTGCGCAGCGACCGGAAGATCGCCTGGCCATACGCCCGCACCGCCGGCACGTCCTTCAGGTACTTGGTCGGGAAGCCCCCGCCGAGGTTGACCATCTGGAGCGTTGATGCCGCGCTCCGCCAGATCCTTGAAGATCGTCGACGCAGCCTTCAGCGCGCCATCCCACATCAGCGGATTGCGCTGCTGCGAGCCGACGTGGAAGGAGAGGCCGAAGGCCATCAGGCCGAGCCGATGCGCGTGCTCGAGCACGCGCGCCGCCATCTCGGGCACGCAGCCGAACTTGCGGCTGAGCGGCCATTCGGCGCCGGCGCCGTCGCACAGCATGCGGCAGAACACCTTCGAGCCGGGCGCGACGCGGGCGATCTTTTCGACTTCGGCTTCGCAGTCGACCGCGAACAGCCGGATGCCGAGTTCGAACGCCCGCGCGATGTCCCGCTCCTTCTTGATCGTGTTGCCATAGGAGATGCGGTCGGGCGCGGCCCCGGTCGCGAGCACTTGCTCGATCTCCACCACGGAGGCGCAGTCGAAGCAGGAGCCCAGACGAGCGAGCAGGTCCAGCACTTCCGGGGCGGGGTTGGCCTTCACGGCGTAGAAGACGCGCGTGTCCGGCAGGGCCTTGGCAAAGGACGCATAATTGTCGCGCACGACATCGAGGTCGAGCACGAGGCACGGGCCGTCTTCGCGGCGGGTGCGGAGGAAATCACGGATACGATCGGTCATGGCGGCATCCCTTCCGCGTGGTTGAACCCACGCTGGAGCGCAGTGAAAAGGGAAGGCGGCAAGCGTCGGCCGTGCCCGCGCGATGGAGACGCGTGGCTCGACCAGCGATGCCAACCACGATCGAGCGTTCGAACCACGCGTGGTGAAGCCACGCCTGGATCTGGCGACCCGATCAGATGCTGCGCCGTTGGCTTTGCGTTCCGACGCACGGCAAAGCCGTGTGCGGTTCGACAAAGCCATCGATTGGAAAGGAAAGTCCCTTCCGCACGCCCGGCAAGATAGACAAGCCTCTTCGGTGTTAGCCTTTGGAGGGCCAACGGAGACGAAAAAGCCCGGTCCGTCGTTGCTTTAAGTCGCGTCCCCCATTGCGATGGGGTTCGCCGGTTCGCTCCGGCTATCGATCTCGTTGGCGGTTTACCGGCCTCTTGTCCGGACCCCACCGATCGACCACGACCACAGGCACGTGCGATTTGGGCAAGGCGAGAGATAGGGTGGATCACCCCCTCGCACAAGTGTTTTTTTGGATTGATTTCGTGACAGGCGCGTCGATGTTAACCTGTTGATCGGCCGAGCAGAGTTCGAGGAGTCGTCAGGCGCCGAACCCGCGCCGATTTCCTCAACGAATTGAGGCTTTCCAGGCAGGCGCCGCGCGGCGCAACATCGCCCGTCGTTTGTTAACGCGAGCCAAAAATTCTATCGAGGGCGTGAACGAGCGCGCCTGCACTCGCCTCGGCCCACCGGCCTCATGCAACGAATCGCCGCGCTTGCCCCAATCGAACCCCTGGGCAAAGGTCCGACCGTCCCCGGCTCGCCATCACGCCGGGCAGCTGGGAAGAATCACCATGTTCATCGCCATGAACCGCTTCAAGGTCCTCAAAGGCGAGGAAGCCGATTTCGAAGCGCTGTGGCTGTCACGCGAGTTGCATCTCGATCAGGTGCCCGGCTTCATCGAATTCCACATGCTACGAGGGCCGGAGAAAGATGATCATGTCCTCTATTCGTCGCATACGGTGTGGGCCAGCCGGCAGCAATTCTCGGACTGGACCACCTCCGAGCAATTCCGGGCTGCACATCGGAGCGCTGGTGGGACCAAGCCGATGTATCTGGGCCATCCGGAATTCGAAGGCTTCGACGTGATCCAGACCGTCAAGCCGAAGCGGGCAGCGGTGGCGGCCTAACGGTCCGGAAACCATCCCTTGGTCAAATGCGAGAGAGCACATTAAGCAGGTGCATGGTGTTCGATCTGGTTGCTGGAACGAAGCTGGAAGCAAGAGCCAAGGCACACGCTGCCGTACGCGCCCCGCGTATTCTCGTTTTCGACTCGGGACTCGGCGGCCTGACGGTCTATCCCGAGGTCACGGCCAATGTGCCAGACGCCCTCTTCCGCTACATTGCGGATGACGAAGTGTTCCCATACGGCGCGCTCGCCGACCACGAACTCGTCGGCCGCGTGCTCGACGTGATGCGCGTCGCGATCTCCGAATTCGAGCCGGACGTCGTGGTGATCGCTTGCCATACGGCGTCGACCTTGGTGCTGCCGCCCTTGCGTGCCGCCTGGCCGGCCATCGAATTCGTCGGAACCGTGCCGGCCATCAAGCCGGCGGTCGCTGCCTCGCGCTCGAAGCGAATCAGCGTCCTCGCCACGCCGGGCACGGTGGCCCGCGAGTACACCCGCGATCTGGTGCGGACCTTCGCTGTCGACTGCAGCGTGACTCTCGTGGGTTGCCGACGCCTCGCCAGCCTCGCCGAAGCGATCATGCGCGGCGAATCATCGGACGACGCGGCGATCGAGTCCGAGATCGCGCCGGCCTTTGTCGAGGACGCGGGCGGCCGGACCGATACCGTGGTGCTCGCTTGCACTCACTACCCTTTGCTATTGCCCCGACTGGCTCGGATCGCCCCGTGGCCGGTCCGCTGGATCGATCCGGCGCCCGCGATCGCCCGCCGGGTGGGGCAGGTGCTCGATTCCCGCCCCGCAGCGACGGCCGGCACGAAGCCTGGCCTCAGTGCCGCCCTCTTCACCAGCGATGCCGAGCCCGGCGCGGCTTTGAAAGCCTTTCTTGCGGCGCGCGGCCTGGAATGGCAGAGCAGCGCCTCGTTAGCGGCGCTGTCCCGGTCACGCACCGGCGCTCAGCTGTCGACAGGGGGTTAGCAAAGCTCCCAGCAAAGGGAGCACACGCCATAATGCCGCGTCGGCCGGGCCGAAATGCCCTTTTTGTTGTTCTCATCACCGTTCTTTTGGACATGCTGGGTATCGGCATCATCGTGCCGGTCATCCCCAAGCTCATCGAAACTCTGTCGGGCGAGGGAATTTCCAGCGCATCGGTCATCGGCGGCTGGCTCTTCATGGTCTATTCGGCCATGCAGTTTCTCTGGGGGCCGGTTATCGGCAACCTGTCCGACGCCTACGGTCGTCGGCCGGTGCTGCTGCTGTCGGTCTTCGGTCTCGGCATCGACTACCTGATCACCGCCTTTGCGCCGACCGTGGCGTGGCTGTTCGTCGGCCGACTCCTCGCCGGTCTCTGCGGCGCGTCCTACACGACCGCAAGCGCCTATGTGGCGGATATCACGGCGCCCGAGGAGCGCGCCAAGGCGTTCGGGATGATCGGCGCCGCGTTTGGGGCCGGGTTCGTCCTTGGGCCGGGAATCGGCGGCCTGCTCGGGCAGTTCGGGCCGAAGACGCCCTTTTTCGTCGCTTCGGGCTTTTCGCTGCTGAACTTCATCTACGCCTATTTCGTGCTACCCGAATCGCTGCCGCCGGAGAGCCGACGGCCATTCGCATTGCTGCGCGCCAACCCCCTGGGTGCGGTGCTGTCGCTGCGCCGGCGCCCGAAGCTGATCCGTTGGGCGGCCGCCATTTTCATCACGTTCTTGGCGCAGGCCGTGTACCCCGCCGTCTGGGCTTTCGCGGCGATCGCCCGCTACGGATGGGGCGAGGCATCGATCGGCTTGTCCTTGGCGTTCTACGGCGGCGTGTCGGCCCTGTGCCAAAGTACCTTGGTCGCTCCCGCGATCCGCTTGCTGGGCGAACGTCGCGCCGCGCTCGTTGGCCTGGCGGTCGGGGTGCTGGCCGCAGCGGGTTACGCCTGGGCCAGTCAGGGCTGGATGGTCTACGCGCTGATTCTTTTCGGCGGCTTGCAGGGTATCGCGCTGCCGGCCATCAACGCACTCATGTCGCATGAGGTCGAGGCCGACGAGCAAGGCGAGTTGCAGGGGGCCGTGGCAAGCCTCCAGGCGCTCGGCTCGGTCTTCGGCCCGCCACTGATGACTGGGGTCTTCGCATTCTTCGTCAGCACGAAGGCGCCGATCCAGTTTCCCGGCGCGCCGTTCCTCCTGGCCGCGACGTTGATGCTTGTCGGCACACTGCTGCTGCCGCGCCACGGCCGTAGCACGCGGGCCGAAACCTGAATCCCTCCGAAGCAGGCGCCCACTGGATTCAGCCGGGCAGCGCTCGAATTCGAGCGCTGCCCGCGTCCAGGTCGACCTAGCGCTCAAGCCGCCAGGTCGAACCGATCCGCGTTCATCACCTTGGTCCAGGCCGCAACGAAGTCGTTGACGAACTTCGGTTGTGAATCGCTGCAGGCGTAGACCTCGGCCAAGGCACGCAGCTGCGAGTGCGCCCCGAAGATCAGGTCGACCCGCGTCGCGGTCCACTTGAGGTCCTTCGTCTTGCGGTCGCGGCCCTCATAGGTGTTCTCGGAACCGGCCTTGGTCCACTCGGTCCCCATGTCGAGCAGATTGACGAAGAAGTGGTTGGTCAGACTGCCCGGTTGCCGCGTGAATACGCCGTGCTTGGTTCCATTCGCATTGGCGCCGAGCACGCGTAGGCCGCCAACCAGCACCGTCATTTCCGGCGCCGAGAGCCGGAGCAGCTGCGCCCGATCCACGAGCGATTCTTCGGGCGCCATGAAGTGCGGGCGGTCCTCCGGCCGGTAATTGCGGAAGCCATCGGAGCGCGGCTCGAGAGGTGCGAAGGACTTCGCGTCCGTCTGCTCCTGGGACGCGTCCATCCGGCCCGGCGTGAACGGCACCTTTACGTCGCTGCCGGCGTCCTTGGCCGCCTTCTCGACCCCCGCTGCGCCCGCCAGCACAATCAGATCCGCCAGCGAGATCTTCTTGCCGCCCGAGGCCGACGCATTGAACGCCTTCTGGATCTCCTCGAGCTTGCCCAGCACCGTCGCGAGTTCTGGAGGATTGTTGACGGTCCAGTCCTTCTGCGGCGCAAGGCGGATGCGCGCACCGTTGGCGCCGCCGCGCTTGTCGGAGCCGCGGAACGTCGACGCGGAGGCCCAAGCCGTCGACACGAGCTGCGACACCGTCAAGCCCGAAGCGAGCACGTCCTGCTTAAGTTTCTCGACGTCCTGAGCGTCCACCAGCGGGTGGTCGACGGCCGGAATCGGATCCTGCCAGATCAGCGTTTCCTTCGGGACCAGCGGTCCCTTGTAGAGCTGGATCGGGCCCATGTCGCGGTGCGTCAGCTTGAACCAGGCGCGGGCGAAAGCGTCCGCGAACTGGTCCGGGTTCTCGAAGAAGCGGCGGGAGATCTTCTCGTAGATCGGGTCGACCCTCAGCGCGAGGTCGGAGGTCAGCATGGTCGGCCGGTGCTTCTTCGATGGATCATGCGCGTCCGGAATGTCGGCCGGCGCGTCCTTGGCCACCCACTGGAACGCACCCGCCGGGCTCTTGGTCAGCTCCCATTCGTGCTTGAACAGGTTGTCGAAGAAGTGATTGCTCCACTGGATGGGCGTCTGCGACCACGTGACTTCCGGGCCGCCGGTGATCGCGTCGGCACCAAAACCCGTGCCGTGCTTGCTGCGCCAACCGAGTCCTTGGTCCTCGATGACGGCGCCCTCAGGCTCCGGCCCAAGGAAGGACGGATCGCCCGCACCATGGGTCTTGCCGAAGGTGTGCCCGCCGGCGATGAGCGCGACCGTTTCCTCGTCGTCCATCGCCATGCGGGCGAAAGTCTCGCGGATGTCACGGGCTGAACCGAGCGGGTCGGGCTTGCCGTTCGGCCCCTCCGGATTGACGTAGATCAATCCCATCTGAACGGCGCCCAGTGCCTCGTGAAGCTGCCGCTCGCCGCTGTAGCGATCGTCGCCCAACCACGTGCCTTCCGGACCCCAGAACAGCTCTTCGGGCTCCCACGTGTCGACACGGCCGCCGGCGAAGCCGAAGGTCTTGAAGCCCATCGATTCGAGCGCGACGTTGCCGGTGAGAATGAAGAGATCGGCCCAGGAGATCTTGCGACCGTACTTCTGCTTGATCGGCCACAAGAGCCGGCGCGCCTTGTCGAGATTGGCGTTGTCCGGCCAGGAGTTGAGGGGCGCAAATCGCTGCTGCCCGCCGCCGCCGCCGCCGCGACCGTCGGTGGTCCGATAGGTGCCCGCGCTGTGCCAGGCCATGCGGATGAACAGGCCGCCGTAGTGGCCGAAATCGGCCGGCCACCAATCCTGGGAGTTTCTCATCAAGGCGTGGAGGTCCTTGATCACGGCGTCGAGGTCGAGGCTTTCGAATTCCTTTACGTAGTCGAAGTCCTGCCCCATCGGGTTCGATCGCGGCGAATGCTGATTTAGGCCCTCGAGGCTCAGTCCCTCGGGCCACCATTCCCGGTTCCGCCTGCCGCGAACCGTGTGCGCCACCGGGCACTTGCCGCCGCCGCCCGTCTGCTCAGCTCCCATATCCATGTCGTTCTCCATCACGTTTTGACGCCCGCTTCGTTGAGCGTTGGGCGTGCGTTAGATTCGACGCTGGCTCGCGAGCGAAAGCATGGAGCCAGTTTTGGGTTCGATGCGGCCGCATGGACGACGGTGCGGCATCCGCTTGCAGTCGAAGTGGATGATCTTCTATTTTTTCGAGGGCCGTCGGGCGCTCGACGGCCCGAGCGTTTGTTCGTCGCGGAGAGGGTGGCCCTGACAATTTGCGAGGACCGCGTTGTCCTCCATGAAGCGCTCCATTTGGGATCGGCTGATCGCTGCGGTTGTGGGTGTCCCGGAACCTGATATGAGAGTGAAACTGATATTCACTTTTTCGCTGCTGGACAACCCGGTAGCGCACCGGAAGGAGCCGAATGCAGCGCGCTGCACCGCCGAAGAAGCTGCCACGCAATTACCAGGTCGTATATGACGTGGTGAGCGCTCTCGGCGAAGGCGAACATGCCGCTGCCGGCGAGATCTACGCGGCTGCGCGCGGACGGCAGGCGGGGATCGGTTATTCGACCGTCTATCGCGCCCTCGAGCGGTTGCGGGACCTCGGGCTCGTGCTTGAGGTGCGGGTGCCGGGCAGCGCGGGCGCACTCTACGAGGCGGCGCGCGCCAGCCACGCGCATTTTCGATGTCACCGGTGCGGCTGCGTCCAGGATGTCGATTATTCTCCCGCCGAGGCGGAACTCGTGGCTGTCGCTCAGGCGCGCCGGGTTGCGATCGACCACGTCGACGTTACCTTCCGGGGCATCTGCGAAACGTGCCGCGATGGCTCGCCGGACCGGGATCGCGGCCTTGCCGGTGCCCTGCCGAATGGCACGGCAAAGCCGAGCATGGGGCAGACTGGCGAGTAGAGGGCGCCGAGAGTTGCAGGTCGCAGCGCATCAGGGTCGGGCGGAAGACCCGCCCGTGTTTTTCCTCGGGAGAGCCCGTTGGCTCGCCGGAATGACCGCGGCAACGAGCCTGATCGGCTTGCCGGTCGGCATGGCCATCGCCAACAAGTCAGCGCCGTTTTTCCTCGTGCTTGCTGCGATCCTCGCCAATGCGGCGGCGCTGGCCACGATTTCGCCCATGGATCTTGTCGCGCGCTATCGCGCCCTCTTGAGCGGCGGGTTGAGCCGGCTCGTGCTGGCTCTCGCGGTTCTGGCCATCGCCTCCTTCGCTTGGACCATCGACGCCGCCGCGAGCTGGCGTGGGCTCGTCGAGGCTTTGCCGGAACTCCTGGCGGCATGCGGCCTTGCCGCTGCATGGCCGGCGGTCGTCCGCAGCAGCGATTTCGCGTTGCTGAAGTATGGCCTGCTGGCGGCGCTTGTGCTGATTGTGTTTGAGGCCTTTGCGGGTATGCCTTTGCATCGGCTGGTTGGTGCACGGGCCGAGGACTACGACCTCAAGCGCTCCGTCGTGCCTGTCGTCCTGCTGCTTTGGCCTTGCGCCGAGTTTTGCCTTTCCCGCAGTCAACGCGCCTGGATCGGAGGTTTGGCTGCAGCAGCCCTCGCGGCCGGCGTCGTTGCTCATTCGTCGGCCTCTGTCGTCGCGATCGTTCTGTCCTCTGGAATCTACATCGCGGCCCGGGTATTGCCCCGTTCGACGCTTTGGGCTTCGGCGACCGTCACGTTGCTCCTGGTCGTGCTCGCGCCTTGGACGGGCGCGATCACCAGCCGCGTTCTGCAACCGGCTGGGCTTACGCTCCTCGCCAGGCAGCATGCCGACATCCGCGTCGGGCTCTGGAGCAACTTTGGCAGGCATGTGAGTGAGCGACTGTTTCTCGGCCACGGATTCGACGCGAGCCTGATGGTCGCGAACAGTCCCAAGCTCGACCATGCTCAGGATTTCCCGATGGTGTGGAACGTTCACCCGCACAACATCCTGCTGCAGGTCTGGGTCGAGTTCGGGCTTGTTGGCGCCGCGCTGGCCCTCTTTGCAGTGTTATTCTGTGCAGTGAAGCTGCGACGCCTGCCCGCGGAGCCGCGCGCATCCCGGCTTGCCTTCGCAGTGAGCGCCGCCACAGTCGCACTGGTCGGCCTCAGCGCCTGGACGCCGTGGTGGATGGCCGTGACCTTCCTGGGGCTCGTCTGCTTTTTCATTTTGCGAGAGGCCGGAAATTGGTCGGGGCGTTAGCCACGGCCGCTGTAAGGGCAGTTGGGTAAGGACCGCTACAGCTCTTCCCCGATCGTGCTCGCCGAGCTTCCCTTCAGTGTCACGAACGTCACAGCACGGCCGCCGGCCAGACGGTGGAATCGGCGTCGGCGGGCGACCGACTCCCGGAAACGCGTCAGCCGCCGGATCACCCGGTCCCAAACGCCGGCTTTCATCGCGTCCAATCGGCTCATGCCGATATAGCTGCCGCTTCGGTCCTGCCAGGCGGGAAACGGCCGAACCTCGCCGACCACAACATCGGTCAGCCCATACTGCCGAATGAAGAAGTCGGCCTCGCGGTTCATTGGCTGCGTAATCCGCAGCAGCTTCCTGGCACCGGCCTGCGTCAGGTGGTAGGCTGCGGCACCGGCCGACACGGTTTCCATCAGAAAGATATCCGGCGGGCCGGAGATGATGCGCGCGCCCCGGCTTTTGCGCGGCTTTGCAGCAATCCCTTCGAGCTTGACGCAATCGAAGAAGGTCTGCTCCTCGATAATCCGCAACGCTGCCGGCACCTCAGGTCCGAGGCACGCGTCGTCCTCGAGCACGAGTGCCCACTCGCAGCTTGTCCTCGACGATTCGGGACCAGGCAAGGCGATGGCTGGCGAGACAGCAGATCTCGCCCGCCGTCATGGCTCGCGCCTGATATGCACTCCAGGGATCAGGTGCAAGTTCGGCCAAGTCGTCCTTGCTCGCAGCGCGGGCATCCCTGGCTCGGATCCGCTCGAACGACCAGCCGAACTGCGCGAGTTGCAAGGTCACGGCGGCAAGACGCGCCGCCGCACGGTCGAGATTAATCACGAACACGGCCGGCTGCACGGTAGACCGCCCAAGCGCGGAAAATTCGGTGGCTTTGCTCAACCCTCGGAAGAGAGTCGACCCCGGTGCCGACCGAATCTCAGTGGAAGAACTTCTTACAACCTGCGCTGACCTGGCTCATCTTCGACCGCATGCAGGCCTCGATCTTCTTCTCGTCCGGCACGTCGTCCTTGCAGAGGCGCGTCGCATCGTCGTAGCAGGCTGCCTGCTCCTGATCGCGCAGGTTTGGCTTGGCCTTATTCGCCGTCGCCGCGAATGCGGCCGTCGAGAACCCAGCCAGGAGAACGGCCACTCCAATGCATCGCAGAATCATTCAGTTTCACTCCCAGTTCTTACTGGTCGAAGCGTACCGTTTGGCTCAGGCCTGCTCAAGCCGGCGCGCCCGGTTTCGGCCGGATGCCCCGGTTATCAGAGCCCTCGGGCGGCGCTTTGCGCGGCGCCGCGTCTTCTAAGTCACGCTTTGCGTGGACACCATCAATTCAGAGGGACCTCGCTGGTCCCGAACACGCGCTCAAAGATCGTGTCGACGTGTTTTGTATGGTAGCCGAGGTCGAATAACGCTTCCAGCTGCTCGACCGTCAGAACGGCAGCGACGTCTCTGTCGGCCTTGAGCAGAGAGAGAAAATCGCCCTCGCCCCGCCACACCGGCATCGCGTTGCGCTGAACCATCCGATAGGCGTCCTCGCGCGACACGCCGCCCTGGGTCAGCGCAAGCAGGACCCGCTGCGAGTGGATCAGGCCGCCGAGCCGATCGAGGTTGCGCCGCATGCTGTCCGGATACACGAGCAGCTTGTCGACGACGCCCGTCAGCCGGGCGAGTGCGAAATCGAGGGTGATCGTGGCGTCAGGCCCGATCATGCGCTCGACCGACGAGTGCGAAATATCCCGCTCGTGCCAGAGGGCGACGTTTTCGAGCGCCGGCATCACCATGCCGCGGACGAGGCGTGCCAAGCCGGTGAGGTTCTCAGTCAAAACGGGATTGCGCTTGTGCGGCATGGCCGACGAGCCCTTTTGGCCGGGCGCGAAATATTCCTCCGCCTCGAGAACTTCGGTGCGCTGCAGGTGGCGGATCTCGATGGCGAGCCGCTCAATGCAGGAGGCGACAACGCCCAGCGTCGCGAAGAACATGGCGTGCCGGTCGCGGGGGATGATCTGGGTCGAGATCGGCTCGACCTGCAGTCCCAAGGCCTTCGCCACGTGCGCCTCGACCCGGGGGTCGAGGTTGGCGAAGGTGCCGACGGCGCCGGACAGGGCGCAGGTGGCAATTTCGCTCCGCGCGGCCATGAGCCGTGCACGGCAGCGATCGAACTCGGCATAGGCATAAGCCAGCTTCAGGCCGAAGGTGATCGGCTCGGCGTGGATGCCGTGCGAACGGCCGATGGTTGGCGTCATCTTGTGCTCGAAAGCCCGGCGCTTGAGCGCGGCCAGCAGAGCATCGACGTCCTCGATCAGCATGTCGGCGGCGCGGCTTAGCTGCACGGCCAGGCAGGTGTCGAGCACGTCGGACGAGGTCATGCCCTGGTGCACGAACCGGGACTCGGGGCCGAGAAATTCCGCGAGATGCGTGAGGAAGGCGATCACATCGTGTTTCGTTTCGCGCTCGATTGCGTCGATGCGCTCGACGTCGAATGTGACTGCGCCGGCTTTCGCCCAGATCGCTTGGGCGTCGGCCTTGGGGATGACGCCAAGCTCTGCCAGCGCGTCACAGGCATGAGCCTCGATCTCGAACCAGATCCGGAAGCGGGTCTGCGGTTCCCACAGCTTGACCATGGCGGGACGGGAATAGCGCGGGATCATCGGGGCTCAGCGGTTCGGGACAGCGTCGGTTAGCATGCAGCCGCCGCTGGCGACAGAGCCCCGGATGTCGAGCCGGGGGGCGGACTGCGCCTAATTTGGCCACCGCTGTGTCGCGTCTGAGTGACAGTTGTGCAACTGAGCGATTGCTCGGGGACGTAGCAGTTGCTAGCCTTCATAAGCAGGGTTTAACGTCGCATTAAGCGGTCCTTATGCGCGCGTCGGAGTAGCTGCGGTACATGGATGTCTTTCTGCAGCAACTGATCAACGGGCTGACGCTCGGCTCGATCTACGGTCTCATTGCCATCGGATACACGATGGTGTTCGGCATCATCGGCATGGTGAACTTCGCGCACGGCGACGTCTTCATGTTGTCGGCATTCATCGCGCTGATGATCTTCGTGGTGCTGACGCAACTCTTTGGTGTGACATCGCTCGCCTTCGCTTTCGTGGTCGTATTGATCGGCGCGATGGTCATCACGGCGCTTTGGAATTGGACCATCGAGCGGGTTGCCTATCGGCCGCTCCGCGGCTCTTTCAGGCTGGCGCCGCTGATCTCCGCCATCGGCATGTCGATCTTCCTCTCGAACTTCGTGCAAGTGGTGCAGGGCCCGCGCAACAAGACCATCCCGCCGATGTTCGACAAGGTCATCCATCTGACCAGCGGCGGCAGCTACGACGTGACCCTGTCGCTGAAGCAGATCCTCATCATGGTCGTGACGGCGGTGCTGCTGGCCGGGTTCTGGTATCTGGTCCAGAAGACCTCGCTCGGCCGCGCCCAGCGCGCTTGCGAGCAGGATCGGCGCATGGCGGCGCTGCTCGGCATCGACGTCGATCGCACCATCTCGCTCACCTTCGTGATCGGTGCCGCGTTGGCGGCCGTCGCTGGCGTGCTTTACATGAGCTACTACGGCGTGGTGAATTTCTCGGACGGGTTCATCCCGGGTGTCAAAGCCTTCACGGCGGCCGTGCTGGGCGGCATCGGCTCGCTGCCCGGCGCCGTTCTGGGCGGTCTGCTGATCGGGCTCATCGAGGTGTTCTGGTCGGCGTATTTCTCGACCGACTACAAGGATGTGGCAGCCTTCTCGATCCTGGCCATCACATTGATCTTCATGCCCTCCGGACTGCTCGGCCGGCCCGAAATCGAGAAGGTCTGAGCCGATGACGGTCGCGATCAAGCCCGTAGCGGCCGAGCGCATCGGCGGCGCCTTCAACGCCGTTCAGGCTGCCCGCGAGGCCGGTTTCGCGGCGCTGATCACTTTTTGTCTTTCGATTCCGATTCTGGCCTACCGCACCGAGGAGGATATCTCCAACCACCTGGTCGTGGTGCCGCGGTGGTCCTGGCCGGTGGTCGCCGCCATACTGGTGTTTGTCGCGCGATTTGCGGCGATCGCCTGGCGCTCGCGACCGGTCTCGGCGCCAGCGGCCCCGGTGGCGCGGCAGCCCTCGCGAGCCGTCGGGTTCTTCACCACTTATGCCGGCTGGTTCGGCGTCGCCGCCCTCATCGCATTTCCCATTGTCACCGTCGCGATGCTCGGCGCCGGCGGCTCGCTCAAGTGGATCAACAATTACGGCATCCAGATCCTCATTTATATTATGCTCGGCTGGGGCCTGAACATCGTCGTTGGCCTCGCCGGGCTGCTCGACCTTGGCTACGTCGCCTTTTATGCGGTGGGCGCCTATTCCTACGCGCTTCTGTCGACCACCTTCGGGTTGAGCTTTTGGATCTGCCTGCCGCTGGCCGGCATCCTCTCGGCCTTTTGGGGCATCATCCTCGGTTTCCCGGTCCTGCGCCTGCGCGGCGACTACCTCGCTATCGTGACGCTGGCCTTCGGCGAGATCATCCGCCTCGTCCTGATCAACTGGACGGACCTGACCAACGGCTATGCCGGCATCGCCTCGATCCCGCGCGCGACCTTCTTCGGTGTCCCGTTCACGAATGACGACGAAGGCTTCGCGCATCTGTTCGGCATGGAATACTCGCCGATCCAGCGCACCATCTTCCTGTTCTACGTCATCGTCGCGCTCGCGCTTTTGACCAACTTCGTGACGTTGCGCCTTCGGCGCCTGCCTGTCGGGCGGGCGTGGGAAGCCTTGCGGGAGGACGAGATCGCCTGCCGGTCGCTCGGCATCAACACGACGAACACCAAGCTCACGGCGTTCGCGCTCGGCGCCATGTTCGGTGGTTTCGCCGGGTCGTTCTTCGCCGTGCGCCAGGGATTCGTCAGCCCGGAGTCCTTCACCTTTATCGAGTCGGCCACGATCCTCGCCATCGTGGTGCTCGGGGGCATGGGCTCGCAGATCGGGGTTGCCATCGCGGCCGTGGTCATGATCGGCGGAACCGAGCTGCTGCGCGAGCTCGATTTCCTGAAGGCCGATCTTCGGCCCCAACTTCGATCCGGTGCAATACAGGATGCTGATCTTCGGCGCCGGCATGGTGCTGATGATGATCCTGAAGCCGCGCGGCATCATCTCGACCCGCACTCCGTCCATCTTCCTCAAGGAAAGCAGGGCGATTTCGAGTTCCCTGGTCAAGGAAGGACACGGCTGATGTCCTCCTGGGACAGACAACCCGCTCCTCGTCGTCGAGAACTTGACGATGCGGTTCGGCGGTCTCGTCGCCGTGAACGCTCTGGGCTTCACCGTCGGTCGCGGCGACATCACCGCTCTGATCGGCCCGAACGGCGCCGGCAAGACGACCGTGTTCAACTGCGTCACCGGCTTCTACAAGCCGACCGAGGGCCGGCTTGCGCTCGCACGCGAGGGCATCGCGGCCGCGAAAGACGTGTCGACCCTCACGGCTTCGGGATCCCGCGAAGCGAAACTGTCGAGCGGCGACATCTTCCTGCTCGAACGCATGCCGGGCCACGCCATCGCCGACAAGGCGCGCGTGGCGCGCACGTTCCAGAACATCCGCCTGTTCAGCGGCATGACGGTGCTCGAGAACCTTCTGGTTGCGCAGCACAATGCCCTGATGCGGGCCTCCGGTTTCACCGTTCTGGGCCTGCTCGGTGTCGGGAGCTACCGGCGGAAGGAGAAGGCCGCTGTCGAAAAAGCCAAGATGTGGCTCGAGAAGGTCGGTCTGATCCATCGTGCGGACGATCCCGGCGGGTGACCTCCCCTACGGCGACCAGCGGCGGCTCGAGATCGCGCGCGCCATGTGCACCGATCCCGATCCTGCTCTGCCTGGACGAGCCGGCTGCCGGCTTGAACCCCCGTGAATTGGCCGAACTCAACGCGCTGTTGCGCTCGATCCGCAAGGATCACAGCACGGCGGTGCTGCTGATCGAGCACGACATGAGCGTCGTCATGGAGATTTCGGATCACGTCGTGGTGCTCGACTACGGCGTGAAGATCGCGGACGGTCCTCCCGCCGACATCCGCAACGATCCCAAGGTGATCGCCGCCTATCTTGGCGTCGAGGACGAGGAGGTCGAGGAGGTCGAGGCCGAAATCGAGATGGCGGAGAAGGCCTCGTGAGCGTACTCGCCCAGCCCGTCATGGAGCGGACCTCGGCCGGCCGAGCGCCGCTTCTCTCAGTGCGCGGGGTGAAGACCTACTATGGCAAGATCGTCGCGCTGAGGGGCGTCGACCTCGACGTGAACGAAGGCGAAATCGTCACGCTGATCGGCGCCAACGGTGCAGGGAAATCGACGCTGATGATGACCATCTTCGGCAGCCCACGGGCGCGCGAAGGGATCATCTCGTTCGACGGGCGCGACATCACCCGGCTTGCGACGCACGACATCGCCCGCCTGTCGATCGCACAGTCACCAGAAGGCCGGCGCATCTTCGCCCGCATGACGGTCTACGAAAACCTGCAGATGGGCGCCTCGATCAACAAGTTCGCCTATTTCGACGAGGATCTGGAAAAGGTCTTCGTGCTTTTCCCGCGCCTCAAGGAACGGATCGGCCAACGCGGCGGCACCATGTCGGGCGGCGAGCAGCAGATGCTGGCGATCGCCCGGGCGTTGATGAGCCGGCCGCGGCTGCTGCTGCTCGACGAGCCGTCGCTCGGCCTCGCGCCGTTGATCGTCAAGCAGATTTTCGATGCCATCAAATTGCTGAACGAGAAGGAGGGTCTGACGGTCTTCCTCGTCGAACAGAACGCATTTCATGCTCTCAAGTTGGCCCATCGCGGCTACGTGATGGTCAACGGCCTCATCACGATGTCGGGCACCGGGCGTGAACTGCTGGCCAAACCGGAAGTGCGGGCGGCCTATCTCGAGGGTGGGCCACTGATGGGCATCATCTTCACGTCCGACGACGGCGGCTTGCTGCATTTTCTCCTGATCTCGATCGTGATCGGCGGGGTCCTGGCGTGGCAGGCGGGCCGGGCCATCGCCGGAACCTGGCGGCCGTTCTGGATCGTGCCGATCTACATGCTGGTCCTCGCTGCAGCGGTGCGCTTCCTGCACTATGCGCTCGGCGCGGAAGAATTACTCAACCTGCAATTCTACGTGGTGTCCTTCGTCGTCTGTATGGCCGCGGCCGCTTATGGCTATCGCTCGCGCCGCGCCGAGCAGATGTCGACCCAGTATTCTTGGCTCTACCAGAAATCCGGTCAGCTCGGTTGGACGGCTCGCACTTGAGTGCCGCCGCCTCGGCTTCGCCCCGTGCGGGAGACGGTTCCGGGCGGCCTGATTTCGCGTTCACCAATTGCCGCACCTTCAGTTGCGAAGGTCGCGCAAGGCTCGATTCGGCGTGACAATTGCACGCGGAATGAGCAAACATCCTTGGCGCGAGCCAGGGGTCAACCTCGCCACACGGGTCGGGATGGTCCGGCCACCGTTCTGGGGATCAAACATGAAACATCTTGGATTGACTGGCTTCGTGCTGGCGGCCGGTCTGGCCTTCAGCGGCGCAGCCCACGCGGATATCAAGCTCGGGGTTGCGGGTCCGATCACCGGGCCGAATGCGGCGTTCGGCGCGCAGTTGCAGAACGGCACCCAACAGGCCGTCGAGGACATCAATGCGAAGGGTGGCGTGCTCGGCCAGAAGATCACCTTGGAGGTCGGCGATGATGTGTCCGATCCCAAGCAGGGCGTCTCGGTGGCCAACAAGTTCGTCGGCGATGGCGTGACCTGGGTGGTCGGTCACTTTAACTCTGGCGTCACCATCCCGGCTTCGGACGTCTATGAGGAAAACAACATCCTCATGATCACCCCATCGGCCACCAACCCGCAGCTGACCGAAAAGGGCAAGTGGGACGTGTTCCGGACCTGCGGCCGCGACGATCAGCAGGGCGCGGTTGCGGCGAAATACATCGAAACGCACCTCAAGGGTAAGAAGATCGCCGTCCTTCACGACAAGACCACCTATGGCAAGGGTCTCGCGGATGCCACCAAGGCGGTGCTCAACAAGGATGGCGTGAAGGAAGTCCTCTACGAGGGCGTGAACGCCGGCGAGAAGGACTATTCGGCCATCGTATCGAAGGTGAAAGCCTCGGGCGCCGACATCGTCTACTGGGGCGGCCTGCATCCGGAAGGCGGCCTGATCGTCCGCCAGATGCGCGATCAAGGCGTGCAGGCGACCATGATGTCAGGCGACGGCATCACGGACAACGAATTCGCCGCGATCGGCGGCCCGGGCGTCATCGGCACTCTCATGACCTTCGGTCCCGACCCGCGCAAGAAGGCCACTGCGGCTGCCGTGGTGAAGGAGTTCGCAGCCAAGAACTTCGACCCGCAGGCCTACACGCTGTACAGCTACGCCGCCGTGCAGATCATGGCCGAGGCGGCCGAGCATGTGAAGTCGGTCGATCCCAAGAAAATCGCCGAGTACATGCACTCGGGCGCCGCCTTCCACACTGTGCTGGGCGACATCTCCTACGACAAGAAGGGTGACATCAAGCAGGCTGCCTACGTGATGTATACCTGGAAGAAGGGTCCGGACGACAAGATCAGCTATTTCGAAAACGAGTGATCGGCAGTCTCCGAGCACGCATTGAAAAGGCCCGCTTCGGCGGGCCTTTTCTCTTGCCGTGCCCCGATGCCGGAGCTACGCGGGAGGGACTTGCCGGAAAGCGCTGGTTTGGATTGCGGGGCGCGAGGTTGCTGTGTGCCCGCGATGCCAATAAAGCGGGTCCATGAACACCCCCACCGTCCGCTTCGCTCCCTCGCCGACCGGACGAATCCACATCGGTAACGCGCGCACCGCGCTGCTCAACGCTCTTTTCGCAACCGAGCGGAACGGGCGCTTCATTCTCCGTTTCGACGATACCGATGTCGAACGTTCGCGCGCCGAGTATGCGGAATCCATCGTTGTTGATCTCGCTTGGCTCGGGATTCGCCCGGATCTGACACTGCGGCAGTCCGAGCGCTTTCCGCTCTATGCGGCCGCCGTCGAACGGTTGAAGACCCAGGGCCGTCTTTATCCCGCCTACGAGACCGCCGAGGAACTCGAGCGCCGTCGCAAGCTCCAACAGACACGCGGCTTGCCTCCAATTTACGATCGTGCGGCCCTCAAGCTAACGGCCGCAGACCGCGAACGCCTCGAGGCGGAGGGTCGCCGTCCGCATTGGCGTTTCAAGCTGGAGGCTCGCGTCGTCACCTGGCATGACCTCGTGCGAGGGGACAGCCACATCGATTGCGCGTCCCTCTCCGACCCCGTGCTGGTGCGGGAGGACGACAGCTATCTCTATACCTTGCCCTCGGTCGCCGACGACATTGACCTCGGTGTCACGCATGTTATCCGAGGGGAGGACCACGTCACCAATACCGCCGTGCAACTGCAGCTGTTCGAGGCGCTGAACGGGGCTTCGCCCGCCTTCGGGCATCACAACCTGCTGGTCAACGCCTCCGGGGAGGGCCTTTCCAAGCGCTCGGGCGCGCTTTCACTGACGGGTCTGCGCGAAGCAGGCGCCGAGCCGCTGGCGGTCGCGGCCCTGGCGGTGCTGACCGGCTCGTCGCGCGCGGTCCAGCCGGTGCGAACTTTGGCCGAGCTCGGACCGATCGAACTCAATCGGCTTTCCCGCGCGCCGGCCCGCTTCGACGAGGCGGAGGTCTGGAGCTTGACCGCGAAGACGCTGCACGGCTTGTCCTTCGCGGATGTCCGGGATCGCTTCGCCGCGCGAGGCCTGCCGGCCGACAGCAGTGGCGAGGCCTTCTGGCTGGTCGTGCGGGGCAACCTGGCGCGATTCAGCGACGTGGACCGCTGGTGGGCTGTGGCGCACGCCGCCATCGAACCGATCGTCGAGGAGCCGGAATTTCTTGCCATAGCGGCCGCCGCCCTGCCGGAGACACCATGGTCGGGCGAGACCTGGGCCGCCTGGACGGCAGAGCTGAAATCCGCAACAGGCCGCAAGGGCAGGGCGCTTTTCCATCCCTTGCGTCTGGCGCTCACCGGGGCCGAGACCGGCCCCGAGCTGGCCGGCTTTCTGCCCCTGATCGGCCGGCCTAGAGCGCTGGCCCGACTATCCGGACGCGTCGCTTAGCACCATCGGGCCCGGCGACCGTCCTGACCTGACCTTCGTCGGTCTTCACCACGTGTCCACCCTGGCCCGCGTCGTTGGCGATTCCCGCCGATTCCGTGCTGGCCGTTGGCGCCTGAGCACCCACCGCGCCAAGCGCCCCCTCGGCGGCGGCCTGTGCGTCGAGGATCGCCTTGATTTGCGCCTTGTCGAAGTTCTTCTTGCTCTTGCCGGTGGGGGTTACGGCCGGCGGAGCGGTCACGGGCCGCGCCATGTCATCCGACATCTTGGCGGTCACTGTCACGTCCTTGGCGTGGTCCTGGTCGAGCAGCTTTTCCGCGTCGGCGAGGGCCTCGACCCAGGACTTGCCGGCCGGCTTGCAGCTGCAGGTCGGATCGAAACTCTTCTCGTATTTGAAGGCGTTCGGCAGGTCGGAATAGGCGGCGCCGTCGGTCGAGACCGCAGCGCCGATATTGTCCATGTCCGGCGTGGTGTAGAGCTTCACCTCCGTGTTCGGGCAGAGCGCCGTGCAGAGGCTCTGCAGCCCGGCCGTGTCGCGCTGGGCGGGTGCGAAGCTCAGCGGAAAGAAGCCCCCGTCACAGGTCCGTACGCAAACGGCCTTGCCGTAGCGGCGTACGCCGCCCCCGCTCTGCTCGTCTTCGCCATTGTCGAAGCCCGGCCGCATCGTGTCGCCGAAGAATTCTTCCGAATTCTGGACCGTGGGATCTGTTCTGCAATAGGCGCGGTACTGCTCGAGAAGCGCGGCTTGACGGCCGACGTCGCCGGTATCGCTCGGTGAGACCTGCTGCTGGAGAGCATCGACGTTGTTCGTCATGCGATCGATCTGGTCGAGAATGCCGTCGCATTGCGGCGGGCCGCTTCCGCCGAAGATCAGAAATCCGCGCCTGCAGCCGATCTGGTCGGCATAAGCCTGGGTCCGGGACAGTTGGACTCGTTGGCGCTGCAGCTCCCGAACCGATTGCGCTGTCCGCTGCGGGTCGGGCCGGCTCGCCGCGGCCATCTCCTGCCGCAGCCGCTCACAATCGTACGACTGGGCAACGGCAGGGCGCGAAAGGGAGGCCAGGACGAGGCCGGTTGTCACGGCCAGCCGCCAAAGCATTTGGCTGGGGAAGCAGGAGCGCGGGAACATCAAGTGTGTGTGGGCCGCCTTTTTGGTCGAAAGATGAATCCGGGCTATCGCGGCACCATTCGCATGCCCATCTATGCGCTCGAACAGTTGGGTTTCGGAACGGTTGGATCTCAGGATGAGTTGCTTTCGCAGCATAGCCGGTGTCGTGGCGCTTTTCATCGGGCTTGCGCCGGTTCTGGCGCTGGCCGACGACGCGGACCTGATCTTCCGCAAGTCGACGACGTTTCGGGCCCTTACGCCCAACGACAAGCTTGCGACCTACGCGTTCGACGACCCGCTGGTGCAGGGGGTCGCGTGCTTTTTCACGGTGCCGGAAAAGGGCGGACTCGCCGGTGCCTTCGGGGTGGCCGAGCAGACATCGGATGTGTCCCTCGCCTGCCGCCAGGTTGGGCCGGTCAAGTTTCTCGACAAATCGGATCAGGGCGACGTTGCCTTCAAGGAGCGGCGCTCGCTCCTCTTCAAGACCATGCAGATCGTTCGGGGTTGCGATGCGAAGCGCAACACGATCGTCTACATGGCTTACTCGGACAAGCTGGTCGACGGCTCGCCCAAGAACTCGACCTCCGCTGTCCCGATCCAGCCCTGGGGCAGCGCGAACGACGTGCCGCGCTGCGCCGATTGGATCAAGGGCTGAGGGCAGCGAAGCGGCGTCAGGCCGCTTCGGACTTTTCGGCAGCCGCTGCGGCAGCGTCGAGACGCTCCTGGGCCTTCTTCTTCGGCTTGCCCTTGATCGGGTTCGAGCGCTTCGGCACTTCACCGACCCCGAGAGCCGCGAGGAGGCGGACAACGCGGTCGGTCGGCTGGGCGCCCTTGGCGATCCACGCCTGCGCCTTTTCGGCGTTCAGCGTCAGACGCGTGGCATCATCCTTGGCTTTCAGTGGATCGAAGGTGCCGAGGTTCTCGATGAAGCGGCCATCGCGCGGCGCACGCGCGTCGGCAACGACGACCCGGTAGACCGGACGCTTCTTGGCGCCCCAACGGGAGAGGCGGATTTTCAGGGACATAGGTTTTCCTTTCTTGAGGGTCTTAGATTCGTTGCTGATGAGTAATGGGCGGTAGCTCTTGCCCACTGGTCGCTCGTCGCCCGGAGGACGCCCTTCTTCGCTTCGCAGGGGAAGGTGTCGCGGCGAAGCCGTGACGGATGGGGCGGGTCAGCCGGAGAGTCACCCCATCCCCCGGCCCTTCGGGCGGTACCCTCCCTGCGAGGGGAGCGAGGGGTGCGGCCTCAGTGCCGGTGCGAAACAGCCACGGCTGCATTACTTCTTCTTCCCCCCGAATGGGAAACCGCCGCCGAGCCCGGGCAGGCGCGGGCCGCCGAGGCCGGGCAGGTTCGGAGGAAGCTTCGGCATGCTGCCGAAATCGGGCATGGAGGGCAGGCCTGGGTTCTGGCCCATGCCGAGCTTGCGGCCCATTTCCTCGAGCTGCTCGGGGCTCGGCTCGGGCATGCCGGCCATCGGGTTGCCGCCCATGCCGAACATCGAGGCCATCTTGCCGAGGGCGCCTTTCTTGGCTCCGCCCATCATCTTCATCATGTCGGCCATCTGCCGATGCTGCTTCAAAAGCCGATTGATCTCCTCGGCCTTGGTGCCGGAGCCGGCCGCGATGCGCTTCTTGCGCGAATGCTTGAGGAGATCCGGGTTGCGCCGCTCCTCCTTGGTCATCGACGAGATGATCGCCCGCTGGCGCTTGATCATCTTGTCGTTCATGCCCGCCGCGGCGAGCTGGTCTTTCATCTTACCCATGCCGGGCAGCAGGCCCATAATGCCACCCAGGCCGCCGAGCTTCTCCATCTGCGCGAGCTGGGCCGAGAGGTCGTCGAGGTCGAACTTGCCCCGCTTCATCTTCTCGGCGATCTTCATCGCCTCGCGCGCATCGATGGTCTCGGCCGCCTTCTCGACCAGCGAGACGATGTCGCCCATGCCGAGAATGCGGTTCGCGATGCGCTGGGGATGAAAGTCGTCGAGCGCCTCCATCTTTTCGCCCGTGCCGATCAGCTTGATCGGCTTGCCGGTCACGGCGCGCATCGACAGCGCCGCACCGCCGCGCCCGTCGCCATCCATGCGGGTCAGCACGATGCCGGTGATGCCGACGCGCTCGTCGAAGCTCTTGGCGAGATTGACGGCGTCCTGGCCGGTAAGCGCATCGGCGACGAGCAGGATCTCGTGCGGGCGCGCGGCGGTCTTGATCTCCATCATCTCGGCCATCAGCGGCTCGTCGATGTGAGTGCGCCCGGCCGTGTCGAACATCACGACGTCGTAGCCCTGCAGCCGCGCTGCCTCCTCGGCCCGTCGGGCAATCTGCACCGGCGACTGGCCCGGAACGATGGGAAGGGTGTCGACACCGGCCTGGCGGCCGAGCACCGCCAACTGCTCCTGCGCGGCCGGGCGTTTCACGTCCAGCGAGGCCATCAGCACCTTGCTCTTGTTCCGATCCTTCAGCCGCTTGGCGATCTTGGCGGTCGTGGTCGTCTTGCCGGCGCCCTGAAGCCCGACCATCATGATGGCGACAGGCGCCGCGGCATCGAGATTGATGGTGTCGGCGTTCTCGCCGAGTGTGTCGATCAGCACGTCATTGACGATCTTGATGACCATCTGGCCCGGCGTGACCGACTTGACGACGTCGGCGCCGATCGCGCGCACCCGCACCTTCTCGACGAAGGTCCGCACCACATCGAGCGACACGTCGGCCTCGAGCAGGGCCCGGCGCACCTCGCGCATGGACCCGTTGACGTCCTCCTCGCTCAGCGCGCCGCGGCGGGTTAGGCCTTCGAAAATGCCGGAGAGCTTGTCGGACAGACTCTCGAACATGGTTGCATCCTCGGTCGCGGGCCTTGCGGCCTGCGGGTGAACGGGTGTTTGCACTCGCAAACGATCGCCCAAAACAAAACGCGCCCGAGGGCGCTCAGCGCTGTCGGGCGTTCGCTGCCAGGCTCTGGGCCGGTCAGCGTTTCGACTTTGGTCGATAAAGTCGAGTGTGCTTCTACGGGTTGGAGCCTTGGATTGTCAACGTGCGGGCTTTGCCCGACCGAAGCGCCAGCACCCTAACCCGCATGCCGGCGCCGCCCCGCCAGAACATCCAGGGCCCGCTCCGGATCGTCCGCCACAAGCGCCAAAAGGGACAGGGCGGCCGGATCCGGTGGGGTGCGGCCTTGCTCCCAGTTCCGTAGCGTAGCGGCCGGCACACCGATCGCTCTCGCGAAGGCCTCTTGGGACAGGCCCGTTCGTTTGCGCACCTCAGCCGGGGGTATGCGCACGACGAAGTCACCAAGCGGCGCATCCGGATCCTGGCCGTCTTCAATCAATTGCGCGCGGATCTCCTCTTCGGTCGTGGCATCGACCTTCGCCCAATCGACCCGGCCTGCGTCGATCATGTCCCTCGACTTCCGAACCATTGCCACTTCAGCTTCTCCTGACGGCTCGCCCGATTTGCCGAGATGATCCGCCTCACCCCACTGCGGTCCGTGTAAACGACCTTGAAGACTCGGCCTTCGATCACGCCGATCGCAATCATGCGAACCTCGCCATACTCGCGGCGATCGTCTTCGAAGGCGATGTGGACAGTGTCGAACAGACGCACCGCAAAATCGAAGTCGAAGCCCCGCTTCTCAAGGCATCGATTGCTTTTGGCAGCGTCCCATTCGAATTCCACATTCAAGTTATATACGCTTTAAGCGTAAGGAAACATGGTAAAGCCCTGGAAGAGTTACGTCATGGCGCCGCGCCCGCGCCCAATCAGAGGCGCCCGATATGCAATCCTCCTCCCACGTCGATGACACTGCCGGTAGCGTAGGCCATGGAACCGCTTGCGATCGCGCTGACCACATTGGCCACATCGTCGCCCTCGCCCCACCGTCCGGCCGGAACTAGGCCGCCGGCGATCAGCCGATCGTATTTGCCAGTCACTGCGGCTGTCATGTCGGAGTGGATGACGCCCGGACGAACATCGAACACCGCGATGCCATCCTTCGCGAACCGAACCGCCAAGCCTTTGCTCCACATGGCAAGGGCCGCTTTGGAGACACAGTAGTCAAGGCGCTCCGGCGAGACGTGAGACGCGCTGACCGAGGTGATGTTCACGACGGACCGCGGCACGGGGCCGGGAGGCTGCGCCAGCATCAGCTTCAGCACCGCCAAGGTTAAAAAGGCTGTACCGCGCAGGTTCACGGCCATCACGCGATCGAAGTTTTCCGGCGTAAGGTCGAGCACGTCGCCCCGCGTCACCGCTCCCATCCCGGCGTTGTTGATGAGGCAATCGATGCGGCCTGGACCGGCCCGGATCGCGTCAAGCCACCGCGCATGGGTGGTCAGGTCGCCGAGATCCCCCTGAAGGTAGGTTGCGGTGCCGCCGTATTGGTGTAGGCCCTCGGCGGCGCCGTCCGTGTCGGGTGCAACATCGGCAACGAGCAGATCGAACCCGTCCTGCGCCAGACGAGTTGCGATGGCGAGGCCGATGCCCCGCCGGCCGCCTGTGACAAGGGCAACGGGCCGGGACGTCATGGCGGTGCCCTGGTGTCCAGTTGGCCGGGCGCCCCGATCAGAATGGCGCGGAAATCGTTCACGTTGGTCAGGGTCGGTCCGGTGAGGACGAGATCGTCGAGTGCCGCGAAGAAGCCGTAGCCGTCGTTGTCGACCAACATTGCTTTGGCAGAGAGGCCCAGCGCCGCGCTGCGGGCAAGACTGTCCGGCGTGAGCACCGCGCCGGCATTGTCTTCCGATCCGTCCACTCCATCAGTGTCGCCAGCCAGCGCCCAGATGTCCGGATGACCAGCCAGCGCAACCCCGAGAGCCAGCAGGAACTCGGCGTTGCGGCCACCCCGGCCTTTGCCACGGACCGTGACGGTGGTCTCGCCGCCGGACAGCAACACGCAGGGTCCGGGCAGCGGGTGACCATGCAGCGACACAGGAGCGGGCGATCCCGGCCATCACGCGTGCGACCTCACGCGCCTCGCCTTCGATGGCGTCGCCGAGCAGCAGTGGCGTCACACCCGCGGCGCGCGCCGCGGCGGCCGCCGCCTCGAGCGCGTCCTGCGGGCGCGCGACCATCACGGTCCTGGCATGCGCGAAACAGGCCTCGCCGGGTTTGGGCGTCTCCGACAAAGGGTCGTCGAGAACCGCCATGACCGGAGGCGGCGCGTCGATGGCGTATTTCGTCATGACGGCCTTGGCATCCGCCAGCGTCGTCGAGTCCGGCACGGTCGGTCCGGAGGCGATGACAGCCGGATCGTCGCCAGGAACGTCCGAAATCATCAAGGTGACCGACCCCGCAGGCGCGATGACGCGCGCCAGGCGCCCACCTTTGATGGCCGACAGATGTTTGCGGACGCAGTTCATCTCGCCGATATCGGCTCCGCTGCGGAGCAGGGCTCGGTTGATCGCCTGCTTGTCGGCGAGGGTGAGACCCGGGGCAGGGGCCGCAAGCAAGGCCGAGCCGCCCCCCGACATAAGGCAGATCACGAGGTCGTCCGGCGACAGCCCCTGGACGAGCGACAGAATGCGTCCCGCTGCGCGCTGGCCGGCGTCGTCCGGAACCGGATGCGCGGCTTCGACGACCTCGATGCGGCGCGTGGACACGCCGTGCCCGTAGCGCGTCACCACCAGCCCCTCCAGCGGTCCGCTCCAGCGGGCCTCGACCGCAGCCGCCATGGACGCAGCGGCCTTGCCGGCGCCGACCACGATGGTTCGGCCTTTCGGCATCGGTGGAAGGTGAGGCGGCACGCAGAGCGCCGGGCGCGCCGCATCGATGGCGGCCTGGAACAGACCGACGAGAAAGGCTCGCGGGTCCAGTGGGGCGTCCGCAGTGCTCACGCAGCCCTCGCCCGCGGCGGGAGGTTCACGGCCGGCAACGCCGGCCTGCCAAGCACGAGATCGGACGCCTTTTCGCCGATCATGATGGTCGGCGCATTGGTGTTGGACGAGTTGATGTGCGGCATGATCGAGGCGTCGCAGACGCGCAAAGCCTCGATGCCGCGCAGCTTCAGCTCCGGCGTGACCACGGCCATGTCGTCGACGCCCATCCGGCAGGTGCCGACCGGATGATGATCGGTCTTGCAGGTGCGGAACGCATAGGCCGCGAGATCGGCCTCGCTCACCACCGCAGGCCCGGGCTGCCGCTCGGCCATGATGAAGGGTCTGCAGCGCGTCCTGCCGGAAGATGTCGCGGGCCAGGCGGAGCCCTTCGAGCGACATAGCGCGGTCATGTGGCTCGGCCCAGTAGTTGGGATCGATCAGCGGATGTGCTGCGGGATCGCTTGAAGCAAGCCGCACGGTGCCGCGGGAGCGCGGGCGCAGGTAGGCGGAGTTGAGCGTCACGCCCGCATTCTTCAGGCGGCTCGACGCCCGCCTCGATGCCCGAGCCGAGCCCGAGATGGAACTGGATGTCGGGCGCCGTGGCGGTCTTGTCCGCGAACCAGAAGCCGCCGGTCTCGAACAGCGTCGAGGCGACGGGCCCTTTCTTGGTCAGGACGTACTGCAGCCCGGCGAGCAGCGTTCGGTGCGGCTTCGCGACATTGTCGTAGGTGTGGTCGCCGGTGCATTCGGCGATGGCATAGAGATCGAGGTGATCCTGCAGGTTGCCGCCGACGCCGGGCAGATCATGCACGACCGGCACGCCGACGGCGCGGAGGTGGTCGGCCGGTCCGATGCCAGACAGCATCAGCAGCCGCGGCGAGTTGATCGCGCCCGCCGTGAGCAGCACCTCGCGCTCGCAGCGCAGCACCTTCGGCGCGCCATTTTCGACGATCTCGACGCCGACTGCGCGGCCGTTTTCGACGACGATCCGGTTCACCTGAACGGTGGTCCGCACCGTGAGGTTCTTGCGGCCCCGCGCCGGCTTCAGATAGGCGCTTGCCGCCGACGAGCGCTTGGCGTCGCGCACTGTCACCTGATAGTGCCCGATGCCCTCCTGCCGCGCGCCGTTGAAATCCGGATTGTAGGGAATGCCGTATTCCTGCGCGGCGCGGAGGAAGGCTTCCGAGATCGGCAGCGGATTGACCGGCACCGAGACGCCCAGCGGACCACCCGACGCATGATAGGCATCGGTGAAGCGCTGGTTGTCCTCGGCGCGCTTGAAATAGGGCAGCACGTCCGCGTAAGCCCAGCCGGCGCAGCGGTCGCGATAGGCCCAGCCGTCGTAGTCCTCGGCATTGCCGCGCGTGTACAGCTGCGCGTTGATCGAGGAGCCGCCGCCGATCACTTTCGCCTGCGTGTACCAGAGCACCCGGCCGTCGAGGTGCTTCTGCGGCACCGTCGAATAGCCCCAGCTCGCGATGCCCTTGGTCATCTTGGCGAAGCCGGCCGGCATGGCGAAATAGGGGTGGTGGTCGAGCCCGCCGGCTTCGAGCAGCAGAACGGAGACGCTCGGGTCTTCCGACAAGCGCCCCGCCAGGGCGCAGCCCGACGATCCTCCCCCGACGATGATGTAGTCAGGCATGGAGTTCTCCGGGAGCCACAGCGGAAAGTCCCTGGCTCCTTCGCCGCACGCAGCGGGGAGAAGGTCCGGCGAAGCGGCGGATGAGGGGTGTTCCTGAAGTCAATCCCCTCATCCGGCGCTTCGCGCCACCTTCTCCCCGCAAGCGGGGCGAAGGGCATCACGACCGAAGCGCGGGGGCGCTGTCGCAGCGCTCATCGCCCCAGCTCCGTTCGGGCGATGTGGTCGGCGGTGCGCAGCGCGAGGGCCGCGACGGTCAGCGACGGATTGACCGCGGCGGAGGTCACCAGCGTGCTCGCGTCGACGACGAACAGGTTGGGGTGATCGAAGGCGCGGCCGAACGGGTCGAGCGGCGCCGTCGCCGCGATCGTCCCCAATGCGGATCGTGCCGCATTGGTGCGACGGCGTGCGGCGGTCGAACAGATGCGTCAGCACGATCGGAAAGCCTGCGGCCCTGAAAATCTCGCGCATCTTGGCGACGAGTCCGCGATGCGCCGTCATGTTGCTGCGGTGCCATTCGAGCACGATGCGCGCGCCGTCGAGGCGCACGCGGCTCTTCGGATCGGGCAGGTCCTCGCTCATCGCCAGGAAGTCGATCGTGCGGCGGCTCAGCATGTTGAGCAGCCACTCAGGCACGCGCTTCAGATCCGATTTCAGGATGGCTCCGGAGACGCGGCCGAGCAGCTGGATGTTGCCGAGCGGCGCGCCGCCAGGGCCGCCGGAGAGGTAGAAATCGTTGAGTCCGAACGTCTTCTGGTAGACGGAGTCGTTGGTGAAGCGCGGGATCGACGGCCAGCACCGCCGACAGGTTGTGGTTCATGAAGTGCCGGCCGACCATGCCGGACCGATTGGCGAGACCGTCGGGCGCGGAGGCCAGCAGGATCGCGGCGGACCGCACCGCCCCGGCGGCAAGGATGACGATCGGCGCCGCAACCATTTCGACGCTGCCGTTCTTCTCGTATTCGACACCGGTTATCCGTGCCCCATCCGGTCCGACGATCAGCCTGCGCACCTCGGCGCCGCTCTCCATCGAGACGTTCGGATGTTCCAACGCCGGAAGCAGCGCGCAGGTCTCCGCGTCCATCTTGCCGCTGCGCGCGTCCGGAAAGGCATCCCACGGCGTCCGCGCGTGGCTGAGCCAGCAGGTCGATGTCGACGCCGAGCGGCAGCGAGAACGGGTGCAGCCCGAGCCGTTTCAGCCGCTCGCGCACCGCGGCGATGGCCGGCTCGTCCGGCACCGGCGGATGGGGGTAGGGGGTGCCGTGCGGCGGCTCGGTCGGGTCCTCGCCGGCGCGCCCCGGACCTGATAGAGCTGTTCGGCGCGGTCGTACCAGGGCGCGATCTCGTCGATAGCGGAACGGCCAGGGCGGCGCATCGCCGTCGGCATGCGCGATCGCCGTCGAAATCCTCGGCCCGGTAGCGCGCCAGGACGGCGCCGTAGAATTTCGAGTTGCCGCCGTGGTTGTAGTAATTGCCGGGGTTGAACGGCGCGCCGGCGGAATCGTACCAGAACTCCTTCGGCCGGAAATGCCCGCGCTGGAAGATCGCCCGCGCGTCCCGGTTCTCGGGCGTGGCCGGCAGCTGGTGGCCTTTCTCCAGGATGAGGATGCGCGCGCCGGTCGGCGCCAGCGCAAAGGCCGCCGTCGCTCCGCCCATGCCGGAGCCGATGATGACGATGTCCGGCGTCGCGGGCATAGGCGTCAGTCGCCCTTGAACACCGGCGGCCGCTTCTCGCGAAAGCCCGCGACGCCTTCCCTCAGGTCCGCGGTCGTCGAGACGAGCGCGCCTGCCAGGATCTCGAGCGTCGCGGGCGCGTCTTCGCCCTCGGCCGCGTTGATCAGCTGCTTGGCGATGATGTTGGCCGACCGGTCCGCGCGAGGCGATCCGCCCGGCCCAGGCCCGCGCGGCTTCGAGGCTGCCGCCCTTCGGCGCGACCTCGTCGACCAGTCCCAGAGCGCAGCGCCTGCTCGGCCGTCAGGATCTCGCCCGGTCAGGGCCAGGCGGCGCACCACCCGGCCGCCGAAACGGGTCACCATGCGCTGCGTGCCGGACCAGCCCGGCACCATGCCGATGCCGGTCTCCGGCAGCCCGAACTTCGCGCCTCTCCTCGCCGATGCGGAAGTCCGCCGTCGCCGCGAGTTCGAGGCCGCCGCCGAGCGCATGGCCGTTCAGTGCGGCGATCAGCGGCACCTTGAGGCGCGCCAGCGCATCGAAGGCGCGATGCCCCTGCCGGACCCAGCTCTGACCCATGGCGAGCGGGCTCAGTTCGCCCCAGGCCTTGATGTCGCCGCCGGCGCAGAATGCCTTGCCCTGGCCGGTGAGGATCGCGACCCGGACCGAGGCGTCGGCATCGATCTGCGCCGCTGCCGCAGCGAGCGCCGCGATCATGGCTGCGTCGAGCGCATTGAGCTTGTCGGGCTTCGCCAGGGTGATGATCGCGAGACCATCCGCGACCGAAATTTCGATACCGCCGCCGCTCATCGGGCCGAAACCCCGGGTATCGCGTGACGCCCGCCCTCCCTCCCCTTGCAGGGGAGGGTCCCGTCCGAAGGACGGTGGGTGGGGTGGGGTTTGGCAGAAAGCGGCGTGGCCTGGGTGCACCATCCTTGGCCGGCCCACCCCACCCGTCCCGGCTGGCGCCGGTCCACCCTCCCCTGCAAGGGGAGGGAGGGGGTCGCTCGGCCGTATCCAGTGGTCGGCGAGGAGGGGGTAGCCAAGCGAGGAATCCCGCTGTGAATACTTCGCTCGGGTTGCAAGCGTCGGCTCATGCCGCTGCTCCGAGCTGCAACCCGATCGGCTCGGGGTGAAACAGCGCCGCATCCATCAGTTTCGGCGGTTGCGGGACGCGCAACGGGAATTCCGATTGCGCCAGCACATCGCGCTCGAGGTCGACGCCCGGGGCGATCTCGGTGACGGCCACGCCGTCCTTGGCCAGGATCATGACGCAGCGCTCGGTCACGTAGGTGATGTGCTGCCCTTGCTCGACCGCGCGGCGGCCCGAGAAGGAGACGTGTTCAACCTCGTTCACGAGCTTCTTCACCTTGCCTTCCTTGTGGATCACCGAGCTGCCCCGCTTCGACCCCGAGCTTGGCGGCCGCGCTGAAGAAGCCGGAAAACACGATTCGCTTCGCCCGCGCCGAGATATCGACGAAGCCGCCCGCGCCCGCCGTCACGTGCGGTCGCGCGCTGAGCCGCGAGACGTTGACCGAGCCGCTCGCGGTCGATCTGCAGAAAGGACAGCAGCGAGGCGTCGAAACCGCCGCCCTGGAAATAGAGTGAAGTTCGTCGGCGAGGCGACGATGGCCTCGGCGTTGGACGAGCAGCCGAACTGGAAGTCGAGCAGCGGCACGCCGCCGACGGCGCCGTGCTCGATCATCCAGGTCACGTCGCCGTGCCGCCCCTCCTCGATGAAGATGCGGGGCACCAGGGCCGAGATGCCGAAGCCGATGTTCACCGCATCGCCGTAGCCGCATCTCCTGCGCGACGCGGCGCGCGATCACCTTGCCGATATCGAAATCGGGGATCTCGAAGCTCGAGACGGGCCGGAACACCTCACCCGAGATGGCCGGCTCGTAGACCGTCTGCGTCGTCTGCATCTGGTCGGGCGCGACCACGATGGCATCGACGAAGATGCCCGGCACGCGCGACCGCGAAAGGCTTGAGCGTGCCGCTCTTGGCCAGGCGCTTCACCTGCGCGATGACCACCCCGCCGTTGTTGCGCACCGCGAGCGCCTGCTCGATCGGACCGAGATAGGCGCCCTCGTGTTCGAACGACAGGTTGCCGCGCTCGTCCGCCGTGGTGGCGCGGATGATGGCGACGTCGGGAACGATCGCCTTGAAGTAGAGCCAGTCCTCGCCCGTCGAACATCTACATGCCGGACGATCGGCTCCGCGGCGGCGCGCGCGTTCATGGCGCAGCCCTGGCGCTCGGAATCGGCGAAGGTGTCGAGGCCGATCTTGGTCAGCACGCCCGGGCGCTTGGCGGCCGCCTCCCGGTGCATGTCGAACAGGATTCCGGAGGGCACGTTGTAGGCCGGGATCGCGTTGGCCTCGATCATCTGCCAGATCTTCGGCGGCTCGGCCGACGACGGCCCGGAGGGGTAGGAGCCGGCGATGATCTTGGCCAGGCAGCCCGGCTTGGCGATGTGGTCGATGCCCTTGATGCCCCACATGTCGCCTGCCGCGATCGGGTGCAGCGTCGTGATGTTGCGCGGATGGCCGGAGGCATCGAAGCGCCGGCCGATCGCCGCCAGGGTGGCCTCCGGGCAGCCGAGGCCGGAGGCGGCCGAGACCGTCACGATGGCGCCATCGGGGATCAGCGCCGCGGCGGCCTCGGCGGTCATGATCTTGGGAAAGGGCATCGGTCTTGCGTTCCCTGAAACAGTTGTCGTCGAAGCTGGCTCTCGCCGTCGCGCCTTCGAGTCGCTAGGCCGCGACCTTCACCTCACGACCCGTTTCGGCGGATTCGAGCGCCGCCAGAGCCAGGGCCAGGGAGCGGATACCGTCCTCGCCGGAGGCGGAGGGCTGGCCCTCGCCGCGGACGGCGGCCTGGAACGCGCGGACGTTTCGAAGATAGAGGTTGCCGTGGTCGACGCGGCAGGCTTCTGCTCGCCCGCCGCGGTTCGCAGCAGCACGTCGCCGACGGCACCCTGAGTCATGCAGTTCGTGCCGATCAGCGAACCGTCGGTGCCGTGCACCTCGAAGCCGGTGGTGGCGTATTTCGTCGTGAAGGCATCGTGCCACTGGGCCAGCAGCCCGCTGCGGAAGCGGGCGACACCCATGATGCCGTCCGCCAGCCCAGGCGCCGCCATGCCGGATTCCTGCAGCATGGCCGTGACGCTCTCGGCTTCGTCGTCGAGCACGAAGCGCAGCGTGTCGGCATCGTGCACCGTGATGTCGAGCACGACGCCGCCGCCCGCTGCAGGATTGGTGATGCGCCAGCCTTGCAGGTGCGGCGGCAGATACACCGCGTGGAACACCCGCGCGAACAGCGGCTCGTCCGATCCGGCCGTCCTTGATCGCCTGCCGCATGGCCCGGTGCGTGCCGGCATTGCGCAGGTGGTGGTTGGTCGCCATCACCACGCCTGCGGCGCGGCAGGCCGTCGACCATCTCCCGCGCATCGGCAAGCGTGAGCGCCAGCGGCTTTTCGCACAGGACGTGCTTGCCGGCCCTGGCGGCGGCCAGCGTCTGCGGCTTGTGGTGTTCGTTGGTCGTGGCGATGTAGACCGCGTCGATGTCGCCGGCGAGCAGGTCATCGAGCGACGTGGTCGGCCTTCGCGATACCGTTGTCGCGCGCATAGGCATCACCGCGCGCCTTGTCGCTCGACAGCACGGCCGCGACCTCGCCGCCCGCCTCGCGGATCGCGCCGATCATCCATTCCTTGGCGATCGTGGTCGCGCCGATGATTCCCCAGCGCATCGACGCCATCACGCCACCTCCCGTGTTCTGATGTGCTGTGCCGCTCGAGTCGCGCACGACCAGGCGGGCCGCGCCGATATGGTCTTCGATCGCCTCGGCCGGGCTTTCGATCCGGCGCAGCAGCAGCTGCGCGGCGGCCTCGCCGAGCGCATCCACACCCACCGCCACCGTGGTCAGCGCCGGCGAGGCATGCCGTGCCTCTGCGGTGTCGTCGAACCCGATCACCGCCATGTCGGCGCCCGGGACGAGGCCGTGCCGGTTCAGCGCCAGCATCGCGCCGATCGCGACGACGTCGTTGAAGCACAGAACCGCGCTCGGCCGTGCGGCGCGGGCAAGAAGCGCGGACATGGCCTCGAACCCACCGTCCTTGGTGGGCGGCGACTCGACCATCATGGACCGCGCGACCGTCAGGCCGGCGGCGTGATGGGCATCGCGGAAACCGGCCAGCCGATCCGCGTGAACGCCCATCCCGGACCGCCCGCCGACGAAGGCGATGCGCGCATGGCCGAGCCCGATCAGATGACGCGTGGCCTCGCTCCGCGCCGGCGCGGTTGTCGGATGCGACCAGCGGCAGAGCGGCGCCGGGAATGCGCCGGATGGCCAGGACCAGCGGCACGCCGATGCGCGACGAGGGCGGCGAGATCTTCGGCATCGGAGCCGAGCGCCGGGCAGAGGATGATGCCGCTCGCGCCGTGCTCGCGCATCGAGCGGACGACCTCTGCCTGCCGCTCGACGCTCTCGGCCGTGTTGGCGAGGAACGGAATATAGCCCGACGCGCGCAGCACGCGCTCGATGCCGATGGCCAGTTCGGCGAAGAACGGGTTGGACAGGTCGTTGATGACCATGCCGACGATGCGGGATTTCGGGTTGCGCAAGCTCGCGGCGCCGCGGTGATAGACGTAGCCGAGGTCCCGCATCGCGGCTCGCACCGCCTGCTCGGTTTCCGGCCGCACCCGCCCGGGCGACGTCAGGATCAGCGAAACCGTCGACTTGGACACGCCGGCCGCGCGGGCAATGTCGATGATCGTCACCCTCCGGCCCATCCGCTCGCCCCCGTGTTGGAACGTTCCAATAAACGGCTTAGAGGCAGTCCGCAAGCGATTCTGACAGTGGCCGACCACGGAGATGTCGAGCCGATCGGGCTCGCGGCGCTGCGGCCGGTGTCAGGGCCGGATTGACGATAGGCGGTCAGGGTGACCTGTCTCCGGGTCTCTGGATCGGGACCGCGATCCGTTCCGTCTCTACCGCGGCAGATGCTTGCTCGTGACGCGAGGCTGGCGCCCGGAGTCGTAAAGGTCGCTCGCCATCGTCTCGAAGGCTTGACGGTTACGGTTGAAGATCCGCATGCGTTCGGCCTCGCCCGGATTGTTGGAGTTCTCGATGTCCTCGAGCGCATCGCCACCGACATGACATCGAACCCGCTTTTCGCCTTCGAGCATGGCAAAGGTGATGCCCCACCCTTCGATGACCCCGGCCTCGTTGGTCGTTTTGAGAGGCATAACTGGCGACCCCATTTTGCCTTAGGCATGAGCGTCAGATGTGCCGCCATGCCTCGCGGGCGATGCTCGGAGCAGCCTACCACACCGGCGATTTCCTCGGGAGAAAGGTTCACCCTCGTCAACCCAAACCGTCCCGGAAAGCGCATCTGCGATGCTGCCGTTCTGCGCTCAGGAGGCGTGATCACTCTGAAGGACAAGATCTTCCGTCCCGAGAGGCGGGAGGAGTTACGTTCACGGCCGGTGCCCATCAGGGTGAAGGGCCGTGCGCGGACGCAAACCGGGTGGAGAAGCTGCGTGGTGCCGCAAGAGGGATTCGAACCCCCGACCCCCTCATTACGAATGAGGTGCTCTACCAGCTGAGCTATTGCGGCTTCGAGCGCGTGAACGCGGGTTGGAAAGCGCTCACCCGTTCGCAGGCCCGGATGCCAGGGGCCATCGGGGCGCTTAGAGCATAGGAGACGACATCAGGCAATCCGAAAGCGGAATGACCAATGCACCTGCCTCCCTCACGGCCGGGCTTCAGCTCTTTCGCGTATTCACCATCTTCATAACGGCCGTCCGCACTTTTGGCGACATGGTCGCGGCGGCGTCCAGGGCTTCCTTGTCGGTGAAGCCGGTGAACAGCTTGCCGGCTTCCTTGACTGCCGCCTTCAGGCCAGCGGTATCGTAGGCCCTCGCAATGAAGCCTTCATGCGACTTGGGATCAGGCCGCTCGGTGGTGGATCTCTCGACCTTTGACATCTCGTCTCGCTCCATCAGGTCATACGAACGCGACGACAGCTCTGCCTGCGGACGAACGTTGTTCAGAAGGGCACATATAGGGCTGCAGGCGGAACTTTGAAAGCGCGCGGCAGCCTGGCTCGAACCGGAATCACGCCACGCCGCTGACTTCGGGATCGATCGCAGTCGCGGGCGGGCTCGCGGGGGATGGGGTCCGCATCCGCAAGCCCGCGGCGCCATCCTTCGAAACGAGCCGGATGGGACCAAAGCCAGGAACGATCGACGCCAAGATGAGCGGCGCGGGAGAGTTCTTGATAAGCTTGTTGCGCTTGGGTTTTGCGGCTGCCGGACGTGTCTTGGACGATTGACAGAACGTCAACTCGGGGCTGGTGGCGCCGTAAGTTCCCCGTGCCGCAATCGGCGACAATGCTGAGCGATGCCGTCAACCCATCTCGATCTTCGACACCTGCGCTGCCCGCTTCCGGTCTTGCGGACCCGAAAGGCCCTGCTGCGCCTCGCCGGCGAGGCGCTGCTGATCGTGCAATGCAGCGATCCGTTGGCCGGGATCGACATCCCACACCTGCTGCGGGAAACGGGCGACACGCTGGTCTCGACATCCTCAGACGGCGACGTCGTCACATTTACAATCCGAAAGTCTTCGCCAGCCGCTCCGCTTGCTCCAGGTCCTCCGGCGAGTTGACGTTGAAAAAGGGATCGACGGGGGTTGTCGGCCAATCCGCGCCGGCTGCCCCCAATAGGGAGTGAAGGGCGCCAACGCTACGCCGGCCCTCGGCCAGAAACGTGTCGAGGCTTTGCAAGATGGAGGCCGGCCACAGCGCTGTCGCAGGATGGCTTCGTCCGCCTGAGGTTGCGAAGGCCGTGGCTGCGCCCGCCGACTGGCGTGCGTCCGACAGGCGCATCGCCAAATCGGGCGGAAGAAATGGCGCGTCGCCGGGGACGGTCAGCAGCAACTGGTTGGTCTCACCCTGGCGGAGCAGGTGATGCAGGCCGGCAGCCACGCCGGCCAGGGGTCCAGGCCGATCCGGGTGCCGATCGGGCAGCACCAGATGCGGCGGAAATGACCAGCGGTCCGGTTCGCCCCCGATGCTGATGGCGAGTCCCGCGCATTGCGGCGCAAGTCTCGCGAGGATCCGCGACAGAATTGTTCGCCCGCCCACCGTTCGCAGCGCCTTGACGCCGCCGCCGAGTCGCCGGGCGGCACCGCCGGCCAGGATCAGCCCGAACGGCTTCGGGGCAGCGGTGCCCGCCGGGCGTACGGCGCGTGCGGTCAGGGCGATGGCCACATGGGGCAGCGGCTCGGCTTGATGTCGAGCAGCGGCGTACCATCGACGCAATCCAGGCCACGCACCGTGAGAACGTTGTCGTGTCGCTCGAGCAGGCGGACAGACGACACGGCGATCGGGTTCGGCCGCATCGGCGAGCGGAGCGCGAAGGTCCCGAACAGCGCGTCGGCGGACTTCGGGTTCTGCCGCACCAGATCGCGCCGGGCGAGATGCATCCAATACAGCACGTCGAGGGCCTCCGCGCCGTCCAGACCATCGAGCGCTGGCAGCCAGCGCTCATCGACAAGGATTCGGCACGCCGGTCCAGTACCGTCCCCACGGCGCGGGCACTCGCCGCGCGTCAGCCACGGGGTCCGGATCACGCCGATGAAGAACAGGGCAGCGTCTGGCCCCTCAGGCAGGTCCACGACCTCCTCGCCGGTGCGGAGGTCGGTCTGGGACAGCCCAGTCATGGTGTCGGCCTCAGGGTTCGCACCTCGGCTTCCGGGAGCAATCGAGGCGCCCATTCCGGCTCGAACAGGTGGGGGGAGCCGTGCCAACTGCCTCGGACGCCGCGAGGCCGGGGAGGGACGCTCTCGCCCGCTGAGGCAACCTGCTCAGCCACGGGCGACAGCGCGGACAAGACGTAATCCTGGTCGGGCAGGGAGGTATGCCCCTGAAATTCGACATGCATATCGGGGCCGCTGATCGCGCTCGTGCCAATTGTCGCGACACCGTCGACGATATTGAAGGTCGCGGAGGCGAGGTCGAACTCGAGTGGCCGGGAAGCAACGCCGGGGACCGGAGCGTCCCGCAGCAGCAGATCGAGCACAGGCGATGCGGCGGCGCGGCCCTGATGCCAGCTCGCCTGGCCCTTACCCTCGAGGTGACGAACGATCTCGCGGGCACTTTGGCCGCGACCTTCGGCGTTGATCGACCCGCTCGCGCTTCCCGCCCAGGGGCCCGGACCGTTGCCCACCGCGCGATAGAACTTCGCGACGTCGATCTGTGCCCAGGAGACGTCGCCCTTCACCGCCAGATCGGTGGGGTCTCCTGTCGTAAACAGGCGGGCCTTCACGAGTCCGCCATAGGCCTGCGCTTCCCCGATCGATAGCTCCATGCGTCCATCGCGACAAAGCAGAGACAGGCCCACGTCCGCGGCCGAAAGTCTGTTCATCTGAAGCTTGCCGACCGAAAGGCGCAAATCAATGTCGTGCAGGTCGCGCGGCGAGAGGGGGATGGGAGCCGTGCTCCATCCGCCGCCGGCCTCGCGCAGGTCGGGTAGGATCGCCGCGAAGGGGGTGACGTCCAGATTGTCCGAAGCCAGGGTGCCAGACAGCGTCCACTGGTCGCCCAGCTTTTGCAGGCCAATCGTCCCCTCCAGCGAATCATCGTTCACCACGATGTGGGCGTCGTCGAACGCCAGCCCGTTGCCGGTCGGTTCTGTTGTTCCGCTGAAGCTGACGCGGCCGACGCCGGCGAAAGCGCCGGGTGCGATGCCGGCCAGGCGCATGAGGCCCGCAAGCGTGCTCGTCGAGGCGGTCACGCTGCCCTTGAAGCCGCCCATCCACCCTTCGTCCCAACCACCCACAAGGGCGACCGTGGCGACCTCGGATTGCAGCCGGATCGACCCCGAGGCAGGCTGGCCGCGAAGGAAGTTCGTCAGCGAATCGAACCGGGCCGAAACATCCGCCCGTTCCCCATGCCAGCTCGCCTGGCCTGAAAAGGCCGACGAGCCGCCACGCAGCCCGTTGAGAGTCGCATGGAGGTCGCCCACGAAGCCGTCCAAGGCCGCATGCGATGATTTCACCTGAACAAGCCCACCGGCGAGGGTTAGCGAAGCCGGAAGCATGCCAGATCCTGCTGTCCCGTCGGCACGCGGCAGGTCCGGGGCTGCTGCCCCTGCAGGCGCCCCCAATCGCCGCCGTGCGGCCAGAGCATCGAGCTCGACCGACCCCGTGACATCGGAGAGCAGCAAAGCTGCCAGACCCGTCCGGCCGCGAAGCAGGTCAGAGAAGGCGAGCTTGCCCTGAACGGTTGCGGCCTGCAGGGCAACGCCGTTGCCGCTGATCGCGACGTCATGGGCCACCACTGCGGGCCAGGGCAAGAGACGCACCTCCACGGACCCGCGCAGGTCTAACCTCATGCCGATTACGCGCTCGAGGTCGGCGCGCGCTGCCTCGAGCCGTCCGCTATCAGGAGCGAGAAGCATGGCGGCCGCCAGCACAGCACCGAACACAAGGACGACGCCTGCGATAAGCGCAGCGCTGATGCGTTTCGAGGCCCGCGGCAGTCTCACACCCAGGCTGCCAACGGTGCATCCAGGGGCCGGGGATGAACGGTGAGGTGGATAGCCATGCTTTGATGCGTCGTGGCGCGGCGCTCTATTGCGCCGGCGCACATCCCGCTCTGCTCCCATAGTTTACGTTTTATCAAGGCTATAGTTTTCAAGATCAAGTGTGGGTCATCTCAAGCCAAAGCGGTGAGCGCCATAAAAAGGCCGAACTAGACTGACATCGAGACATGCCTTTGATCAGTGGGCGGCGGCTGAATGTGCGACTGAACCGCTGACGAATTGTCAGGCGCTCGCATGGCTTCATGTGATGACGTGTGTTTTCGGCCGACAGGGCCGCAGCTTAATGCGACCCTGTAATGGCTCGCTGCAGATTGGAGCATAGGTCTTGATGCATTCGGCCACTGGGATTTCGGCCCGGTTTCCCACAGCTTGCGCGTCGCTCGGCGTTGTTGCTCGGGATTGTCCGCCGTGACGATGGCGCTTGTTGGAAGCCGTCGCGAGCCGGGGACGATGGGTTCGGGCGGCCAGGCGGAATGGGCGCAGTCCTATGACGCCGACCCTCAATTGCAGGTTCAGCGTTCGACGACGCCGACGCTGTCGGCCCAGACCGTCGCGGCCACCGAGCAGGCCATCCAGACCTACCAGGGCTATATCGGACAGAGGTGGCTGGGGCGCGATTCAGATCGGCACCAATCTGCATGTCGGCTCGAAGGGTCCCGGTGTCGTGGCGCTGCGCCAGCGGCTCGCGGCCGAAGGCGACCTCGATCAGACGTGCCGGCATTTCGCCGATTTTCGACACCTACGTCGAAGCCGGCGTGAAGCGCTTCCAGGCCCGGCACGGCATCGGTCCGACCGGCGTCGTCTCGCCCCAGACGCTGGCCGAGATGAACGTTCCGGCCGATACGCGGCTGAAGCAACTGCAGATCAACCTCGTCCGTCTGCGGTCCTTCTCGGCGAATTTGCGGCGACCGCTTCGTCATGGCCAACATTCCGGCAGCCGCGGTCGAGACTGTCGAGAACGGCGTGGTGTTCAGCCATCACGCCGCCGGTGTCGGAAAGATCGATCGCCAGTCGCCGGTGATGCAGACCAAGGCGATCGACATCAACTTCAATCCGTTCTGGACGGTGCCGGCCTCGATCATCCGCAAGGACCTGATCCCCAAGATGCAGGCCGACCCGAACTATCTCACCGACAACCACATCCGCACCTTCAACAAGGACGGGCAGGAGGTCTCGCCCAGTACCATCAACTGGCATTCGATGGATGCCGTGAACTACAAGTTCCGCGAGGATCCCGAGCACCGAGAATTCGCTCGGCGTCGTGCGTATCAACATCGCCAACCCCTATGGCGTTTACATGCATGACACGCCGACCAAGGGCATCTTCGGCGACGATTTCCGCTTCGTCTCGTCCGGCTGCATCCGTGTGCAGAACGTGCGCGACTACGTGGCGTGGCTGCTCAAGGACAACCCGGGCTGGGACCGCGAGCACATCGATGAGGCGATCCGCTCCGGCGACCGCGTCGACGTGAAGCTGACCAACCCCGTGCCGGTCTATTGGGTCTACATCACGGCCTGGGCGACGCCCGATGGCGTGGTGCAGTTCCGCGACGACATCTACCAGCGGGATGGCTTCGGCACGGTGACGGCCGCCAACGTGATGTCGGACGACCAGAACGATCAGGTCGAGCCTGCTGTCCAGCAGGAATAGCCGAGAGAGCGTCGGGCGCGAGCGCGCATTCGTCGCTACCGCGCTTCCGGCGCCTCGGCAGCGCATGGTAGGGATCCCACGGCACGCCACGGCGTGCCGTTTTCCTTTGCACGAGCATCTCCTCCAGTCGAGGAGCGGCGCGGATCAGGATAGGCGGGCTCGACATGAATGAAGTTGTCTCTCCGCAGGCGGCGGAACGCGCCGGTTCCAGACTGTCCAACAGCTTCTTCGGCGCGAGCCTCGCCGTCAGCCGATCCCGAGATCGCCCGCAGCATCGAACTCGAACTCGGCCGCCAGCGCGACGAGATCGAGCTGATCGCGTCCGAAAACATCGTGTCGCGCGCCGTGCTCGAGGCGCAGGGCTCGGTGATGACGAACAAATACGCCGAAGGCTATCCGGGCCGGCGCTATTACGGCGGCTGCCAGTTCGTCGACATCGCCGAGGACCTTGGCGATCGAGCGGGCCAAGACGCTGTTCGGCTGCGCTTTCGCCAATGTTCAGGCCAATTCCGGATCGCAGGCCAATCAGGCGGTGTTCCTGGCGCTGCTGCAGCCGGGCGACACGTTCATGGGTCTCGACCTCGCGGCGGGCGGCCATCTGACGCATGGCTCGCCCGTCAACATGTCGGGTCGCTGGTTCAAGCCCGTGCCCTACACGGTTGATCGCGAGACCCATCTCATCGACATGGACGCGCTCGCCGGCCAAGGCGCGCGAGACCAAGCCGAAGCTGATCCTCGCCGGGCGGCTCGGCCTATTCGCGGCATTGGGATTTCGCCCGCTTTCGCGCGATCGCCGACGAGGTCGGCGCCTATCTCTTCGTCGACATGGCCCATTTCGCCGGGCTGGTGGCCGGCGGCGCGCATCCCTCGCCGTTCCCGCATGCCCATGTCGTCAGTTCGACGACGCATAAGACGCTGCGCGGCCCGCGCGGCGGATTGTTGCTCACCGACGACGAGGCGATCGCCAAGAAGATCAATTCGGCGATCTTCCCTGGCCTGCAGGGCGGTCCGCTGATGCATGTGATCGCCGCCAAGGCGGTGGCCTTCGGCGAGGCGCTGACGCCGGAGTTCAAGGCCTATGCCAAGCAGGTCGTAGAAAACGCGCAAGTGCTTGCGGCCGGCATGGTCGAGGGCGGCTTCGCCATCGTCTCCGGCGGCACCGACAACCACCTGATGCTGGTCGATCTGCGGCCGAAGAAGCTCACCGGCAAGGCGGCCGAAGCCGCACTCGGCCGCGCTCACATCACCGTCAACAAGAACGGCGTGCCGTTCGACCCGGAGAAGCCGATGGTGACGTCGGGCATCCGTCTCGGTTCGCCGGCCGCCACATCGCGCGGCTTCGGCGCGGCAGAATTCAAGGAGGTCGCCCGGCTCGCCGTGAAAGTTCTGGACGGCCTGGCAGCGCATGGCGAAGGCGGCAATGAGCAGGTCGAAAGCGCCGTTCGCGATGAGGTCACCCAATTGACGCGGCGGTTCCCGATCTACTGAGCCCAGTCGGGCCTGCATTGGCCCCGAAGGCAGCGGTCGACACGGTCGGATCAGGACGTCCCGGTTCATGCGGGCCGCACTTGCGCTGGGCAGGCGCTCCATGGGTTGCGCGGCGCCCAATCCGTCGGTCGGCGCGCTGGTGGTGAAGGAGGGGGTGGTGCTCGGCCGCGGCGTGACCGCGCCTGGCGGGCGTCCGCACGCCGAGCCGCTGGCGTTGGAACAGGCGGGCGCCGAGGCGCGTGGTGCGACGCTCTACGTCACGCTCGAACCCTGCAGCCACCACGGGCGTTCGCCGCCCTGTGCCGATGCGGTGCATCGCCGCCGGCATCAGGCGAGTCGTTGCCGCTCTGCGCGATCCGGATGCGCGGGTCGCGGGGCAGGGTTTCGCGCGGCTGCGCGCCGCCGGCATCGACGTCGTCGAAGGTGTGGAGGAACGGCAGGCCCGCCGTGACCACCTCGGCCACATCCGGCGGGTCACGCTCGGCCGTCCGGCTGTCACGGTCAAGATGGCAGAGACGGCAGATGGGTTTGCGGCCGCCGCTCCGGGCGAGCCACGCCTCCTCATCACCGGGCCATCTGCCAATGCCCAGGTCCAGATGCTCCGGGCGACGCACGACGCGATTATGGTCGGCCGCGGAACGGCTGATGGAGGACGACCCGCTCCTCAACGTGCGGCTGCCGGGCATGGCGCAGATTCGTCCGACTCGGATCGTGCTGGACAGCATTCTCTCGCTCGGGCTTGAAAGCCGCCTTGTTACAACCGCGACAGACGTGCCCGTCCTCGTGCTCGCCGGGCCGGACGCGTCGAGCGCACGCGAGCAAGCCCTTGGCGATCGTGGTGTGGCCGTTTCGCGCATCCGAGCGGAGGGAAGCGGGATCGATCTTGCGGCAGCCCTTACGGAACTCGGCGCCCGCGGCTTCACGCGCGTGCTTTGCGAGGGTGGACCAACCTTGGCATCCGCGCTCATACTTGCTGGCCTGGCTGATCGGGTCGTCCTGCTGACGGGACCGCGGCCGCTGGGCCGCGTTGGCAAGGCCGTCTTGACGTGCGGACGCTCGGGCGAGGATCGAAGACCTCGCAGTCTACGCGCTTCGATCGGACCTCGGCTTCGGAGCCGACTGGATGCGCGTGTACGAATTGGCGGAAACAGCATGTTTACCGGATTGATCAGTGATGTGGGCGAGGTCGCCGCGATCGAGGACCGCAACGACGTGCGCCGCCTGCGCATCGCCTGCGGCTACCCGGCCGCGAGCATTGCGGTCGGCGCCTCGATTGCCTGCGGCGGTCCGTGCCTCACCGCCGTGACCATCGGGGAATCGGATGGGCGCACCTGGTTCGACATCGACGCCGGCTGGGAAACGCTCGACCGGACGACGCTCGGGACCTGGCGCGTCGGCCACCGCATCAATCTCGAGCGCTCGCTCAGGATCGGCGACGAACTTGGCGGGCACCTGGTTTCTGGCCACGTCGACGGCATGGGCACCATCTTGGCTCGCGAGGACCTTGGCACCACGGTGCGGTTCACCATCGAGGCGCCGCGTCCGCTGGCCCGCTTCATCGCGGAGAAGGGCTCGGTGGCACTCGACGGGACCTCGCTGACCGTGAACACGGTCGAGGACACGGTCTTCACCGTGCTGCTTATCCCGCATACCTTGGCGGTAACGACATGGGGCGAGCGTCAACCGGGCGACCGGGTCAATCTCGAGGTTGACACCATGGCACGCTATGCCGCGCGTCTCGCGACGTTCGGCCCGATCTAGTCAAAGCATCGGCATGGATCCTCTCGCTCATTTCCGCATGCTGGCCGGCTACAATGCCTGGGCCAACACCCGCCTTTATACCGCCGCGGCGGCGCTCCCGGACGCGGACTACAGGGCCGACCGCGGCGCCTTCTTCCGCTCGGTGCATGGCACGCTCAACCATCTGCTTGTCACCGATCGCATCTGGATCGCTCGGCTGAGCGAGACGGATATCCCAGCCCTCGCCCTCGACGCCATTCTCTTCGACGAACTGGCCGCGCTTCGAGCCGCTCGGGCAGACCAGGATCGCCGCATCCTCGATTTCGTGTCGGCGCTCGATTCGGCGGGTCTCGACCGTGTGGTGCGGTATCGTCGGGTTAGTACGCCGGACGTTTACGAACAGGCGGTCGCGCCTGCGCTCCTGCACCTGTTCAACCATCAGACCCATCACCGCGGACAGGTGCACGCCATGATGACGGGCCTCGGCCACAAGGCGCCCGAGTTGGACCTGCTTCTCTACCAAAGGGTGGTGGGTTGAGACCCGAGGCGCATCGGTCGCAAGGGCTGGCCCGGAGCGCTCTGCTTGCTTCGCCGGGAGCCCCCCTCTATTGACCTTCTCAACCTGACGCGCCTGCGTGCCGCCACTCCCGAGCCGAGTTCCTTTCCCTGATGGCCGAACCGAGCCGAACCCGTTCCGCGTCCGTCGAATCCGTTGCGCCCGCTCACGTCCTCATCATCGAGGCGCGGTTCTACGATGGGATCACCGATGACCTTCTGGCTGGGGCTCAAACGGCTCTGACCTCAGCTGGCGCGACCTTCGACGTGGTGACCGTGCCGGGCGCGCTGGAGGTCGCTGGCGCCCTCGCCATCGCGCTTGCGGCGGGAACCCCACGCTACGACGCCGCAGTCGCGGTCGGCTGCATCGTTCGCGGGGAAACTTATCATTTCGAGATTGTCGCCAACGAGAGCGCGCGCGGATTGACCGATCTCGGGACGCGCCATGCCTTTCCGATCGGGAATGCCATCCTCACGGTGGAGAACGAGGATCAGGCCGTGGTCCGCGCTGATCCGGCGCGCGGCAACAAGGGCGGCGAGGCCGCAGAGGCGGCGCTCGCCCTGCTTCGAATGAAGCGGCGGCTGGGCTCGCGCTGATGGCGAAGGTCGAGAAGCGTGCCGCGGCCCGGCTGGCGGCCGTCCAGGCGCTCTATCAGATGGACGTCGCCGGGACCGGGGTGCATGAGATCCTGGCCGAGTTCGAGTCCCACTGGATCGGGCAGGAGGTCGAGGGCGACCAGTATCAGCCCGCGGACCTTGTCCTGTTCCGCAACATCGTCACCGGCGTGCTTGCCGTGCAAAAGTCGCTCGACAGCCTGATCGACGGGATTCTTCAGAAGGGCTGGCCGCTCGTGCGCATCGAAAGCGTGCTGCGCGCGATACTGAGGGCCGGTGCCTACGAGTTGCAGGAGCGCAAGGACGTGCCGGCCCGTGTCGTCATAACCGAATATACCGACATTGGCGGGGCCTTCTTCGGACGCGAGGAGGTGGGCATGGTCAATGCCGTGCTCGACAATGCGGCGCATCGGCTGCGGGCCGCCGAGTTCGAGGCGCGATCCGGGGCGAGCTGAACGGAGGGAGCGATGGGCGAAGCGCAGGTGCGGGCATTCGGCGACATGGACGGCGTTGGCATCGAGGAGATCACCATCCGATCTCCCGCGGGTGCGGAGGCCAAGATCATCACCTGGGGCGCCGTGGTTCGCGACCTCGTCGTGCCGGTCGACGGCAGGCCGCAGACCACCGTGTTGGGCCTGAACAGCCTGGCCGACTATCGGGCCCATTCCCCAAGCTTTGGCGCCGTCCCGGGGCGCTTCGCCAACCGCATTGGCCGGGGCCAGTTCACGCTCGACGGCAAGTCTTACCAGCTTCTGCTCAACGAGAAGGGCAAGACGACCCTGCATGGCGGCCCTCAGGGGTTCGGCAAGCGGCCGTGGCGCCTCGTCGCTTCCGATACTGCTTCGGTCACGCTGGCGCTTACGTCACCTGACGGTGACGCCGGGTTTCCGGGCACTCTGGAGGCGACCTGCCGCTACGAGCTGAGCGGCACGACGCTGCGCATGGAGCTGACCGCGACGGCCGATGCGCCGACCATCGTCAACTTGACCAACCACTCGTACTTCAACCTCGACGGCTCGGCAGACATTCTCGACCATGAGCTGACGGTTCATGCCGGTTTTCGCACCGCCGTCGATGAGGATCTGATCCCCACGGGTGAAATCGTCACGGTCGCCGGCACGCCGTTCGATTTCCGCTCGGCGCGGACCCGTCCGCAACCCGTCGGGCCAGACCTACGACATGAACTACGTTCTCGGTCGGCAACCCGATCCTGCCAGCGGTCTCGCGGAGGCGGCGGTGTTTCGGTCCCGCAGGAACGGCTTGACCCTTGCGGTCCACACGAACCAGTTCGGTGTGCAGGTCTATGACGGCGCCAAGGTCAACATTCCGGTCGAGGGCCTGCACGGCGCTCACTACGGCAACTTTGCCGGCCTGTGCCTCGAAACGCAAACCTTCCCCGACGCGCCCAATCATCGCCATTTCCCCAGCAGCGTGCTCCGGCCCGGCGAAACCTACAGCCAGATCACCGAATACCGCTTCAGCCTCGCCTGAGGACGTGACCGTCGGGCGGCGGCTTGCGCCGAATTGCCTTTTCGGCGTGAAGCCGCTACCTCCTCCAGCCGCGCGCTCGCCGCGTCCTCCGCTCCATGGAAACGATGTCAGGGCTCAGCCAAGACGAACTCAAATCAAGGGCCGCAGGTCGGGCGCTCGGGTTCGTCCAAGATGGAATGAAGCTCGGGCTCGGGTCCGGTAGCACGGCCCGGCTTTTCGTTCTGCAGCTTGCTGGGCGGGTTCGTGCCGGACTCGACGTTCTATGCGTGCCCACATCCGAGACGACCCGAGCGCTGGCCGAGGAGCAGGGCATTCGTCTCTCGACTCTCGACGATCTGCCGGCGCTGGATCTGACGGTCGACGGCGCCGATGAATTCGATCCTCAGCTGCGCCTCATCAAAGGTGGCGGCGGAGCCTTGCTTCGCGAAAAGATTGTGGCCGCCGCCTCGGCCAGCATGGTGGTCATAACCGACGTCTCGAAGGAGGTGAGAACGCTTGGGCGTTTTCCCTTGCCGATCGAAGTGAACGCTTTCGGCCTTGGCGCCACGCGTCGTCTGATCGGCGAACTGGCTGGCGCTTTGGATCTGTCCGGCGCGATCGTTCTGCGCGAGGCTGGTGGCAAGCCCTTCGTCACAGATGGCGGACACCTCATCCTCGACTGCCACTTCGGCGCGATCCCCGAACCGGAACGCCTGGGGCAGGGGCTTTTCCAGGTGCCAGGGGTGGTCGAGCACGGCCTGTTCATCAGGATGGCCAAGGCGGTGGTGGTCGCCGATCCCGCCGGAACGCGGGTGTTGGAAAACAACGAGACAAACAAACGGGAAACGAGTTGATGTTCAAACCTGCCACGGTCGCGGCGGCAGCCGCTCTCGCCTTTCTGGCCGCCCTGCCGGCGCACGCGCAGAACAACGCTCCGGCTCCGGCGGCCGTGCCCGCTGTCGGTCAACCGGAGCCGTCGCCCGCCCAGATCGCCGCCGGACGCGAACTCGTCATCGCCTCGGGCATGGCCCGGTCCTTTGCCCCGATGGTGCCGCAGCTTGCCGACCAGATCATGCCGATGCTCACGAAGACTCGACCTGAACTGAAGCCCAATCTCACCGCCGTCATGGCCCAGCTGCAACCCGAATTCGCCCAGAAGGGCGACGAAATGATCACCATCGCGGCGCGCATCTACGCGCGGCAGATGTCCGAGCAGGAACTGAAGGATGCGGCTGCCTTCTTCAACAGCCCGGTCGGCAAGAAATACGTCGACTCGCAGCCGGGGATGCTCGACCAACTCGTTGTGGCCATGCAATCTTGGACGCAGCAGCTGTCGACATACATGATGCAGCGGGTGCACGAAGAGATGAAGAAGAAGGGTCAGGATTTCTGAGCCTTCGCACGAGGCCGCCGTGACCGATTTCGACGTCGACCTGTTCGTCATCGGTGGTGGCTCGGGCGGCGTCCGAGCTGCCCGGATCGCGGCTGGTCACGGCGCGCGTGTCGCACTGGCCGAAGAGTACCGGATGGGCGGCACCTGCGTGATCCGCGGGTGCGTGCCGAAAAAGCTCTACGTCCTGGCCGCCCGCTTCGCCGACGAATTCGAGGATGCGGCCGGGTTCGGTTGGAGCGTCCCCAAGCCGGCGTTCTCCTGGGCCAAACTCGTGGCCATGAAAGAGGCGGAGATCAGCCGGCTTTCCGGCATCTATCGCAGCACGGTCGAGAAAGCCGGCGTCAGGGTGCACCAATGCCGTGCCACTGTCGTTGGGCCGAACCAGGTCAAGCTTGCGACCGGGGCACAGCTCACGGCACGCCACATTCTCATCGCGACAGGGGGACAGCCGGAGTTCCGGCCGAAGATCCCCGGACTTGATCTCGCCATCACCTCCAACGAAATCTTCGACCTTCCGGAGTTTCCCAAGCGCCTGCTCTGCGTCGGTGCCGGCTACATTGCGCTCGAGTTCGCCTCCCTGTTTTGTCGCCTCGGCGCCGCCGTGACGGTCGCCTACCGCGGTGCGGAGGTGCTGCGCGGGTTCGACGACGACATGCGGCAGGGTCTGACCGAGATCCTCAAGGGCGACGGGGTGTCGCTGCGCCCGCTGGTGTTGCCGACCTCCATCGAGCGGATCGCCGATGGGATCCGGGTCACACTCAGCGACGGAACGTCGCTGGATGTCGATCAGGTGCTGATTGCAACCGGCCGCTATCCGGCGACGCGGGGGCTCGGGCTGGAGGAGGCGGGGGTCGAACTCTTGCGCGACGGGGAAGTGGTGGTCGACCATTTCTCCACGAGCTCCGTGCCTTCGATCCACGCCGTCGGCGACGTGACCAATCGAGTGAACCTGACACCGGTTGCCATCCGCGAAGGCCATGCCTTGGCAGACACGCTCTTCGGCGGCAAGCCGACAGCGGTGGACCACGCCTATGTGGCCTCTGCTGTGTTCACGACCCCGGAGATCGGTACCGTTGGACTGACGGAGGCGCAGGCGCGCGCGAGCTATGCCGTCATCGACATCTACAAGACGTCGTTTCGGCCCATCAAAGCGACGCTGTCCGGCCGAACGGATCGCACCGTCATGAAGATCGTCGTGGATGGGGAGACCGATCGGGTTCTCGGCGTCCACATTCTCGGTCACGAGGCCGGGGAGATGGTGCAGCTCGTGGCGATCGCCGTGCGCATGGGCGCCACCAAAGCGGATTTCGACGCGACAATGGCCGTGCATCCCACCGCCGCCGAAGAGCTCGTCACCTTGCGGACCCGCACGGCCCGTTACGAGCAGCCGGTGCGCAGCCGTCAGCCGGCTCTGGCGGTCAGCCGCGCCGGCGGTTGAGTTGCAAGCTGGCGGGCGTCGCGCATCAGCAGACGCCACGCCAGAAAGGCAGCCAGCACGACGTGGGTCACGGCGTTCTGCACGAACAGCGTTGCCGGCCCGAACTTGGCCATCAACATCGACGCCGACGGCCGGCATGATGATCGCGCCGACGCAATAGAGAAACAGCATGCCGGCCGAGACCTCGACGCCGTTTTCCGGGCCGGCGCGGTCGTTCGCATGCGAGATCGCGACGGTATAGAGCACCATGGTGGAACCGCCGACCGCCAGACCGAGGGACGACATGAGCAGCGTCGACAAGCCGCTGCCCGCCGCGAGCATGGACCTCGGCAAGGATGCCGATGCCGGTGAAGATGAGCAGCACGACGCGGCGGTCATGGCCGTCCGAAAGCCGTGCGACGGGATAGACGGCCAGCGCCGTGCCGATCGTCACGGCCGTCATGAAGGCCGCCACGTGCGGCGGTCGATAAGCCGAGCCCGAGGCCGTAAACGGGCGCCAGCGAAAAGAAGCTGCCGTTGGCGGCGCCGATGCAGAGCGCCGCGACGGCGCCGACCGGCGACATGCGCGCAAACCAGCCGAGCCGCAGCGCGACCGAGCGCGGCGCGCGCGGCGGCGCGGCCTTGCTCAGGGCCAAGCGGGATGATCGCCAGCGACGAGGCAGGCTGCGGCGAGCGAGAACAGCGCGTCGGCTTGCGGGCGGGACAGCGTCAGCATCTCCTGCCCGCACGGCGCTGCCGGCGAAATTGACGATCTGGTAGAGCGCGTAGACGCGGCCGCGGTTGGAATTGTTGGAGCGGGCGTTGAGCCAGGCCTCGATCACGGCATAGAGGCCGGCAAAGGCGAAGCCGATCACGGCGCGCAACGCGGCCCAGACCATCCAGTTGTCGCAACGTCGGAAACACCAGGGCGGCGATCGCGGTCGCGGCGGCAAGCGCCGCGAAGGCCTGCACCGGGCCGGCCCGGCGGATCATGGCCGGCGCGCCGAAGGCGCCCGCCAGCATGCCGACGATAATAGGCCGAGCCGATCAGCCCGATGGCAAGCGGCGGAAACCCGTCGAGCTTGCTGCGGAGCGGCACAAGCGTGTTCAGGAGCCCGTTTCCGGAGATCAGGAACAGAACCGAGGTCAGCAGGGTGATCAGCGATGAGGCGGCGGGCATCGGGGCGAGATATTCTGAAACGATGGGACCGATCGGCCTCGGTCCGGGAGTGTGGATCGTTGGGCGGCGACTGCCTTACTTCGCGCCAGAAAGCTGGCTGAAGCGTGACTGCGGACGAAGCTCGCACTTATATGCTTAAGCTGTTTCATTCGTGTCACGCGCCGGCGGTGGCGGCGTAGCTTCGTCTGCGCGGTTCGGTGTATAAGGCCGCTCCCGACATGGGGTCGGGACAGTAAAGGAGCGGTTACGCGGCAGTGCGGCTGCGTGACGCGCGAGGAGTTTTTGCCATGGCACAGGAGCGCCATCCGATCAGGCGGCGGCCCGACCAGCCGGTCCCGCAGTCCCACTGGGCACCGGACACCTGGCGGCGCTTTCCGGTGGCGCAGATGCCGGACTATCCGGACGCCGGCCGCGCTCGCGGCCGTCGAGAAGCGCAGATCGCCAAGTTTCCGCCGCTGGTTTTCGCCGGCGAGGCGCGCAAGCTCAAGCGGACGTTGGGCGAAGTGGCGCAGGGACGTGCCTTCCTGCTGCAGGGCGGCGACTGCGCCGAAGCCTTCGCCGAGCATGCGGCCGACAACATCCGCGATTTCTTCCGCGTGTTCCTGCAGATGGCGGTGGTGATGACCTTCGCGGCGGCGTCGCCGGTGGTGAAGGTCGGCCGCATCGCGGGCCAGTTCGCCAAGCCGCGGTCGGCGCCGAACGAGACGATCGGCGGGGTCGAACTGCCGAGCTATCGCGGCGACATCGTCAATGGCATCGAATTCGACGCCGCCTCCCGCACGCCCGATCCGCATGCGGCAGCTCGACGCCTATCGGCAGTCGGCCGCGACGCTGAACCTGCTGCGCGCCTTCGCGACCGGCGGCTATGCCAATCTCGAGAACGCGCATCGCTGGATGCTGGGCTTCGTCAAGGACAGCCCGCAGTCGGGCCGCTACGAGGAACTGGCCGGCCGCATCACCGAAACGCTGGGCTTCATGAAGGCCATCGGGCTCGATGCCGAGAACGCATCAGGAGCTGCGGCAGACGGACTTCTACACCTCGCACGAGGCGCTGCTGCTCGGCTACGAGCAGGCGATGACGCGCGTCGACTCGACGAGCGGCGACTACTACGCCACCTCGGGCCACATGATCTGGATCGGCGACCGCACGCGCCAGCCGGACGACGCGCCATGTCGAGTATTTCCGCGGCATCAAGAACCCGATCGGCCTGAAATGCGGCCCGTCGCTCAAGCCTGACGGGCTGCTGCGGCTGATCGACATGCTGAATCCGGACGACGAGGCCGGCCGGCTGACGCTGATCTGCCGGTTCGGCGCCGACAAGGTGGCCGAGCACCTGCCGGCGCTGATCCGCGCGGTCGAGCGCGAGGGCCGCACCGTCGTGTGGTCCTGCGACCCGATGCACGGCAACACCATCAAGGCGTCGTCGGGCTACAAGACGCGGCCCTTCGACCGCATCATGGGCGAGATCCAGCACCTTCTTCGAGGTGCATCAGGCCGAGGGCACCTATGCCGGCGGCGTCCACCTCGAGATGACCGGCAAGAACGTCACCGAATGCACCGGCGGCGCCCGCGCCATCTCGGACGCCGACCTGCACGACCGCTATCACACCTATTGCGACCCGCGGCTCAACGCCGAGCAGGCGATCGAGGTGGCCTTCATGGTGGCGGAACTGCTGAAGCAGGAGCGTCAGCTGCAGCCCGCGCAGGCGACGGCTGCGGAATGAACTGATGAAGGCTGGCGCTGCTGCGGTGGGGTCGGTTGTTGCCTACGCCCACAGTCGGAGCAGGGGTCCATCCGCTCCGAACACCGGGTCGGTGCTCGGGCGGGGCAGGGCCTCGATGGCCTTTTCCGCCCGGGCGTAGGTCTCTCGGTCGACCTCGTCTGCCCGGATAAGGTCCCAGTCGCGTCCGTCCGGGTAGGCGCCGACCACCTCCAGTTCCGACGCGGGAGAAAGGCGCTTGTGCCCGGTCCCTGCCGGGAGCACCACCACGTCGCCGGCGTTGAGCTCCACGTCCTCCCCGGTCTCGCCCCCGAGCCGCACCACGACGCGACCCTTGGCGATTCCGAGCACTTCGTGAGATGCCGAATGGAAATGGTGGAACGTGTAAATGCCGTTCCGCCAGCCGTTGCTCCAGCGGTTCCCGGCGAACAGGCGTTGCAGAGCGCCGCCCTCCCTTGGCGCCGCATCGCGATAGACGAGCACGGGCAGGCGGCTGTTGGGTACCCGTCCGCCGGGAGCGAGCCGCAAGGTTTCCGGCTCCGTCATCCCTGCCCTCCGTCGTGCTGAGTCGGACGTCGCGCCGGGTGCGCGAAAGGCGCCAGTTCTACGACCGGACCTGGCGAATCACCTGGATCTGATCCGAAAAATTTGGAGCGGGTGAAGGGAATCGAACCCTCGTATTCAGCTTGGAAGGCTGCTGCTCTACCATTGAGCTACACCCGCGCGCCGCTATTGAGCATAGGAGCCCGGATGAGATCAAGCGGCCCGCGAGCGTGCTGCTACTGACGCCAGGCTTGCATGACGCGGTCGATCCAGGCGCGTTGGGGCGCCAGCCAAATGGCTTGCGTCAGGCTTCCGCACTGCCGCGCTCCGTCTCCCGCAGACCAGAGGATCAGTGCGGTGACCTCGGCGCCGTTGTCGGCCACGACGGGGCCGCCCGAGTTGCCCGTACAGGCGCCGGCGTGGCCTTGGGGATCGTCGGCCCACAGCAACAGGCTCGACAACGGCCCACGCGCCGAAAGCGTGGCGCTCCGCAAAGTTCCCGATGACGCAGCATCGTCCTCCCGAGCGACGCCGTAGCCGGACGCTATGAACCGGGCGCCGACTTTGGTCCCCGCCGTCCGGGCCAGGGCAGCCGCGACGAAGCGATCCGGCAGCGGATGTGCGAGGTGAAGTAGCGCGAGATCGACCGATCGTTGGCGCTCTTTGATGGCGTCGGGCCGATAGTCGGGATGGCGCGCTACACCGACGAGGGGCAGCAGGACAGGCTTGGTCGGATCGCCCGGCAACGACACACGAAGGTCCGCACCTTTTGGCACACAATGCGCCGCGGTCAGCACGACATCGGGCGCGAGCACGACACCGGTGCAGAACCCCGCCGACGACCCTTGGTGCTGCAGCACCATGACCATGCTGGCAGCGACCGGCGCTGCCTCGGTGGTCGGGCCCACCATGGCCATGGCCGGCGTGGCCATGGAAGAGCCGGCCAAGCAAATGGTTCCAATGAAGAAACGCGAAAAGATGAACATCCCCTCGCGTAGAAGAGGCGGACGCCTCGCACAAGGGGCGTGTGACGTTCTTGCGACGGTTTGGTGAACGAGGGCGCGCGGCAGACGCCCGGGCCACCTAAAAAGCGTACGCGGCATCAGCTCCGCGGCTTCAGGTTCTCCGGATCGTAGAGGGCCTTGTAGCCGACGGCCGCCACTTCCACAGGGAATGTGTCGCCGAAATACTCGACGCTGCAGCTTGCGGCCCTGCCTGGGCGTAGGCCTGGGGCAGGTAGGCGAGCGCGATGTTCTTGCCGATCGTCGGCCCGTAGGCGACGGAGGTCGTGAAGGAGCGGCGGCCGAGCTCGTCCACCAGCGTCTCGCCGCTCTCCGGGTCCATCACCGGCATGATGCCGACGGGGTAGCGGGCGACCCCCTTGGAATCGCTGTTGTCGGTCATCACCAGCGTGCACAGCATGGCGGGCTGGTGTTCGCGGGCGCGATGTTCGAGATGCTTGGCCTTGCCGCGGAAGTCCGCCTCCTTGACCTTGGGCCGGGCGAGATCGGCCTCGAGCAGGTTGTATTCGGTCAGGAGATCGGCGTTCTGCAGCCGCAGGCTCTTCTCCATGCGGCGGCTGTTGGCATAGGTCTCGATGCCGACCGCCATGACGCCCGTCGAGCGCAGCGCGTCCCACACGGCGAGGCCGTCCTCGTAGGCCATGTGCAGCTCCCAGCCCTGCTCGCCGACATAGGAGATGCGGAAGGCGCTGACGCGTCTTGCCCGCGATCTTGATCGGCTTGATGGCGGCGAACGGGAAGTTCTGCGGCGACAGCCCTTCCGGGTCTTCGACGACCTTCTGCAGCGTCGTGCGGGCGTTCGGGCCCCAGATGCCGATGGTGACGTACTTCTCGGTCACGTCGGTCACCGTCACGTCGAAGCCTTTGTCGTCCGCGACGCGGCGCAGGTAGTGGAAGTCGCGCGGGCCGGCATCGGCGCCGTCGACCACGCGGCAGCGGTCGGCCATGCGGAACACGGTGAGGTCGGCCCGCACCATGCCTTCGTCGTCGAGGAAGTGGGTGTAGATGCCCTTGCCGATGTTGGCGTCGCCGCCGATCTTGGCGGCGCAGACCCATTCCATCAGGGCGACGTGGTCCGGTCCCTCGACGTCGAACATGGCGAAATGCGACAGGTTGATGATGCCGCAGTCGTCGCTCATGGCGAGGTGCTCGGCATTGGACACGCGCCAGAAGTGGCGGCTGTCCCATTCGTTCTCGCGAACCGGAACGCGGTTGCCGTATTTCTCGAGCAGATGCTCGTTGGCGGCGTAGCCGTGCGCGCGCTCCCAGCCGCCGAGCTCCATGAAGTGGCCGCCAAGCTCCTTCTCGCGCTCGTAGAAGGGCGAGCGGCGCACGTCTGCGGCCGGTGGCGTAGGGCTCGCGCGGATGGATCGCCGGGATTGTAGACCTTCTGTGCCGCTTCGCCGCAACGACCGGCGATGAAATCCTCGGTCAGCTGGTGCGGGTAGAAGCGGGAAATGTCGATCTTGGCGTGGTCGATGCCGCGTGCGGCCGTCCGTCATCCAGTCGGCGATGAGCTTGCCCATGCCGGGCCCGTCCTTGACCCAGACGGCGACCGCGTACCACAGGCCGCGCACCGTCTGGCTTTCGCCCATGCATGGGCTTGCCGTCCGCGGTCACCTGCAGCAGGCCGTTGAAGGACCGGCGCTCGTCGTAGCCGAGTTCGCCCAGGATCGGCGTCAGCTCGATCGCGCGCTCCAGCGGCTCCAGGATCTGCTCCATGTCGAGGTCGCGCTGCGACGGCGACAGGCGCGCCTCGTGCTTGCTCGAGCAGCTCGCGCGGGATGGCAGAGCCGCGGGTTGTGCTCCTCGTAGTAGCCCCACTCGATCATGCCGCCTTCGGACGGTCGTCGGGATCGCCGGTGTCGCGCATGTAGGCCGAGTTGCCCTGGTCGCGCAGCAGCGGCTAGCCGATCTCCTTGCCGGTGCCGGCGAATTCGTTGTAGGGGCCGAAGAAGGTCAGCGGATGGTCGACGGGCATGACCGGCAGGTCCTCGCCCGCCATCTCGGCGATCAGCCGTCCCCACAGGCCGGCGCAGACCACGACATGGTCGGCCATGATGGTGCCGCGCGTGGGTGACCACGCCCTTGATGCGGCCGCTCTCGATGATGAGCGAGGTGGCGGCGGTGTTGGCGAAGCTCTTCAGCTTGCCGGCGCTTCTCCGCCTGGTCGATCAGCATGCCGGCGACCGTCTGCGAGCGCGGGATCACGAGGCCGGCATCCGGATCCCACAGGCCGCCCTGGACCATGCTCTCCTCGATCGAGCGGGAACTTCGCCTTGATCTCGGCCGGCTCCATCAGGCGCGCCCGCGTGCCGAAGGCCTTGCCAGACGCGACCTTGCGCCTGATCTCCTCCATGCGCGCGTCGTCGCCGACGCGGGCGACCTCGATGCCGCCGACGCGGGCGTAATGGCCCATCTTCTCGTAGAAATCGATCGAGTAGAGCGTCGTCCAGCAGGACAGGAAGTCGTGGCTGGTCGCGTAGCAGAAGTCCGACGCATGCGCGGTCGAGCCGATGTCGGTCGGAATGCCGGACTTGTCGATGCCGACGATGTCGTCCCAGCCCCGCTCGACGAGATGATGGGCGACCGACGCCCCGACGATGCCGCCCAGGCCGATGATGACGACCCTTGCCTTTTCCGGAAATTCAGCCAAAGCGCGCAACTCCATGGTTGCGGCAGTTGCACTGTAGGGCGTGCGGCGGCCCCGTTGCAGCCTCGTTGCGACACATCCTTGGCTGCGCGCGAGCGCCATCACCACCGATCTTTGCGGTGTGGAAACAGAAGGCCATTCAGAGTGCGGCGGGGTGCCTTTGCCTTGCGTGACGATGAAATCTCGTTAACCATAAGAGCATAGAGTCGCGGCACGTTTAGCCGAGATCCTTCCGGAAAATCGAGGTTGCCAATCCGCTTCAGGCGGCTCGCCAGACCGGAATGGGATGGCGAGTGAGTTGAAAGCTCCGAAGTTCCGTCGGGCGAAGGCGCGTTTCGATTGCGTTATTTTTATTGAGAATTGCAGTCGGGGCAGCCATGCAGGCGACAGCGCACACCCAGTCCGGTGCAAATCCTCCGCCGCCCCCAACCGCCGGCGAACTCGAGTTGCGCCGCGAGTTGATGAATCTCGCCGAGCCGATCATCGCCGACCGAATCATCGAGGGTTATCGGGAGTACGACATCGACATTGCCCGGCTGCGTTTCCTTTCGGCGCAGCACCGTCGCCTGTGGCGCGCAATCCTACTCGAGCACCGCGAAATCATGGGGTCGCTCTACAGCGAATTGCATGATGAGCTGCTTGCGACCGGCATGGACGCCGATATCGCCGACCAGATCGACCAGAGCGTCTTTGAGGAACTGGTCGAGATCGTCTTGCGACGGTTCCGCTCCTCGAACGAAAAAGCCAAGCAGTGCAGCATGATCCTGCTTGGAGCTGCGTCGTTCATCGGCGCGTCGCGCGGAGCCCACTGAGACCCCTGGACGTACTCGAGGCGACACGGGTCATTCATCGTCGTGTTGATGATGGTGTCGGGGCATCGGGACCGGTATTGTTCGGCGATCCAGGGCAGGTTTCATGGCCGACGACGACATCGATCTCAAAGCACTCCCGGACGACGAACTGGTCAGCCAGATTCACGCGGACCTGTACGACGGTCTAAAGGCCGAAGTGGTCGAAGGCGTCGACATTCTGCTCGCCCGCGCATGGACGCCTTATGACGTCCTGACCCGGGCGCTGGTCGAGGGCATGCGCATCGTCGGTATCGATTTTCGCGATGGCATTCTCTTCGTCCCGGAAGTGCTGATGTCGGCCAACGCCATGAAGGCCGGCATGGCAATCCTGAAGCCGTTACTCGCGGAGACGGGCGCTCCCAAGGTCGGGAAGATGGTGATCGGCACCGTCAAGGGCGACATTCACGACATCGGCAAGAATCTGGTGTGCATGATGATGGAGGGTGCCGGCTTCGAGGTTGTCGACCTCGGCATCAACAATTCTGTCGAAAGCTATCTGTCGGCGATCGAGCAGCACCAGCCCGAGATCCTCGGCATGTCGGCCCTTCTGACGACCACGATGCCCTACATGAAGGTCGTCATCGACACCCTGAAGGAGAAGGGCATCCGCAACGACTATATCGTGCTGGTCGGCGGGGCCCCGTTGAACGAGGCCTTTGCCAATTCGATCGGTGCGGACGCCTACTGCCGCGACGCCGCCGTGACGGTCGAAACCGCAAGGGCGCTCCTGGCCAAGCGTCAAGGCTCGGTCCAGTCGCAGGCGTCATGATCGGCGGGGCTGCAGAGGCGGCTGTCGATCTCGCGCCGGAGTGCGGGCTCGATCCCGCCACCGCGAACGACGTCTCTTCTGTACCCAGGACGCTCATCATCGCCTGCGGCGCCTTGGCGCGCGAACTGGTTTCGGTGGTTCGGGCCAGCGGCTTCGCGCATCTCGATATCGTCTGTCTGCCCGCCAGCCTGCACAACCGTCCGGAGCGAATTGCACCGGCGGTGAGAGCGAAAATCGAAGCGGCACGCCAGCGCTACCGTCGCATCCTTTGCCTCTACGGCGATTGCGGGACCGGAGGGGAACTCGACCGTGTGCTGGTCGAGGAGGGCGTCGAGCGCATCGAAGGGGCGCACTGCTACGCGTTCTTCGCCGGCCTGCAGACCTTCGATGCGCTCATGGACGAAGAGCCGGGCACATTCTTCCTGACCGACTATCTCGCCAGGCATTTCGACCGTCTCGTGATCCAAGGCCTGGGACTCGATCGCCACCCGGAGCTGTTGCCGGTCTATTTCGGCAACTATCGCCGCGTTCTCTACCTGGTGCAGGTTCCCGACGAGGACCTCGATCGCAAGGCCCGAGCGGCGGCGGCGCGGCTCGGTCTGACCTATGGGACCCGTTTCACGGGGTTTGGGCCGATCGCGGCCTTCGCGCAACGTGCATCCTTAGCGTGAGTGCCGGGATCACGATTGTGTGGTGGCGGGATATCCCGGCGCAGATCATCGTTCGCGCCGGGCGTTCCACGGCCAAGCGCGAACTGCCCAAGCGGTTCATCGAGGCCATCGACCGGGCCGCCATGCGTGCGGGGCTCGCCGCGACGGACGACTATCTCGAGCAGTGGCGGCGCACCGGGCCGGAGGCGTGTGGCGACGACCTCGAGGCTGAAGCCGACCGGACCGCGGCGGCTCTCGACGCCCGCTTCACGCCGGAGGTGCTGCGTTCCCTCGCGGACAACGGTGGCCGCCTAACGGGCTGAAGAGGTCGATTCCGATTCACCCCTGTAGGGCCGGATAATCCGTATAGCCTTCGGGCCCGCCGCCATAGTAGGTGGCCTGGTTGCCCTGGTTCAGGGCGGCGCCCGTCCGCAGCCGTTCCGGCAGGTCGGGATTGGCGATGAAGGGCCGGCCGAAGGCGACAAGATCGGCTTTTCCTGAGCTTACGGCAGCCTCGGCCATCTCGCCGTCGTAGCCGTTGTTGGCGACATAGGCGCCGTGGAACCCACGCCGAAGCGCCTGGAAATCGAACGGCACCCGGTCGCGCGCGCCCGCAGTGTCGCCCTCCACGAGGTGAATATAGCCGATCTTCAGGGCATTGAGCTCTCGGATCAGGTGATTGAACAGCGATTGCGGATCGCTGTCCTGCAGATCGTTGGCGTTGCTGACGGGCGAGAGGCGTATCCCCACGCGCTCCTTCGGGAACACGCGGCAGATCGTCAGGATCGATTCGATGACCAGGCGGGTCCGATTGTCGATCGAGCCGCCATAGGCGTCCGTCCGCTTGTTGGCGCCGTCGCGCAGGAACTGGTCCAGCAGGTAGCCATTGGCCCCGTGCAGTTCCACGCCGTCGAAGCCAGCCCGCTCGGCGTTCTCGGCGGCGTTGAGATAGCTTCGGACGATGCCCGGGATCTCTTCGGAGTCGAGAGCGCGGGGCGCTGAAACCTCGACGAATCCGCTCTCGATAAATGTCTTGGTGTTGGCCCGAATGGCGGACGGCGCGACCGGCGCGCCATGGTCCGGCTGCAGGCTGACGTGGGAGATCCGGCCCACATGCCAAAGCTGCAGAAAGATCACGCCGCCTTCCTTGTGCACCGCCTTGGTGACCTTCCGCCACCCCTCGACCTGCTCTGGCGTGTAGATGCCCGGCGTCCAGATATAGCCCTGGCCCTGCTGCGAGATCTGGGTTGCCTCGGAGACGATCAGGCCGGCGCTAGCCCGCTGGCGGTAGTATTCGGCGTTGAGGTCGTTCGGTGCGTCAGTGCCATGGGTCGCCCGGTTCCGGGTCAGCGGCGCCATCACGATGCGGTTCTTCAGCGTCAAGTCGCCCAAGGCGTAGGGCTGGAACAGATGGTCATAGGCCATGACGGCGCGTGCTCTCCGACGACGTGTTGCTGGAAACTAGTCCAGGGCTATCGGGCCGCAAGGGTCAGGCCCGGTGCGCCGGTTTGGTCAGCGGATCGATGTTCATGATGTTATCCGGGTTCTGCCGCTCCAGTTCGCGGCCATAGGAGCGGAGCGCATGGGATTCGCTGAGCATGCCGACCACGCGCCGGGTGGCGGGATGGTCGACAACAGCCAGCGCGTCGGCCTCCGCGGCCTCGAAGACGTCGAGCGCCTCCCGGATGGTCATCCAGGGTAGCAGGAGCCTGTTCTCGTGCCGCATGACGATCGTCACCGGCGCGGTGGCGGACTTCGTCGTCATGTACAGGTCGTCGAGCGCGACAAGACCAAGGTAACGCTCGTTGGCGCCGGTCACCGCGAACGTCTTGAGGGAGCCGAGAGGGAACTGCTTCCGAGCCTTCTCCAGCGTCAGGGTGGCCGGAGCGGTCTTCAACTCGGTGCGCATCAGCTTCTTGACCGCCAGATCCCGCAGCCAGCCTATGTCGTGGGGCCCGCGGATCGCCTCGCCACGGAGGTGGAAACGCCACGTTGCGAATGAATAGCCGAACAGCTCACGCACGATGACCGAGGACACAGCCGACGCGATCAAGGCCGCGATGGTGATCGGAAAATTGCCCGTTGTCTCCAGTGCCAGCGCCGTCATCGTGACCGGCGCGCCAATCACGCCGGTTCCGAATGCCGCCATGCCGGTCAGCGCCGCCATATCGGGATCGAACATCCGGTCCGGGTCGATCTGCCAGCCGACATCGGCGTAAAGCCGCCCCGTCAGGGCGCCCAACAGAAGCGAGGCATAGAACAGGCCCCCCCGGAATCCCGACCCAAGTGACACGGCCGAGGCCAGACCTTTCAACAGGATGATGCTGACAATGGCCCAAGGCGTCAGCGAGGCGACGAGGTCGACCGACAATGCGCCATGGCCAGCTCCTAGGACCTGGGGCGAAAACAAACTTAGTCCGCCGACAATGGCGCCGCCGAGGATCGGGCGAAAGCGGGCAGGGATGCCCAGCTTGGAAAACCCCGCCTCGCTCAAGCCCACCATGCGCATCATTGCGATCCCGCAGAGCGAGCAGATGATGCCGATCAGAACGATGTGGACGAGATCGCCGGGTGCGATTGCTGCGAGCGAGCCCGGCCGGATCAGATATTCGGTGTCCGACCATTCGCGGGTGACGAGACTCGCTACGAGGCCGCTCACCGCGACCGGCGCAAGCGCGCCGACCGTGTAGGTGCCGAGCACCACTTCGAAGCCGTAGAACGCCCCGGCCAGCGGTGCGTTGAAGGCGCCCGCAATCGCGCCCGCCGCCCCACACGCGACGAGCAGGCGCATGTCGGCCCGCCGGGCGGCAAGGGCCTGCCCGAGGCGCGATGCGACCGCCGAGCCGATCTGCGCGTAGCCCGCCTCGAGCCCCACCGAGGCGCCGAACCCGCAAGACAGGATTGTCTGCAGCGTCACCAGCAGGCTGCCTCGGATCGACAGCCGGCCGCCGTAGAGCGCATTGGCTTCGATGGCGTCGGCGAGCCGGCCCGCCAGAGGCCGAGCGGCGTAGCTGAGCGCAGCCAGAATGGCGCCGCCGATCATCGGCACGACCGCCCGCCATGGCATCAGGTCGCCGGCGCCGCTGAGACGCGCACCGGCGGGCAGCCCGAACAACACCTGATGCAGGCCTTGTACGGCGGCCGATATGCCGAGGTCGAGAACGCCGCTCGCTGCCCCGATCAGGACAGCCGCAATGACCAGTCCGATTTCGCGGCCACGGACGAAGCTGCGTACTGATGTGGGGAGGAGAGTGCCAGCCAGGGCCCTCAAGCGGCTCATGGCGACATCTGGCGAGAGCCCATCCTTGGCGGCTACAATACGTGCTCGAAACTCGCGGCCTGGCGTTGTTTGGCGCGGGTCATGTCCGGGCGCAGCCGGAGAACCTGCCCTTCGCGTGCCAGGAACGAGCCTGGCATGATGAGGCGCAACTCCGCGTCGAGCTTGTCGAGCATCGGGTCGGTGTGCCGGATGTGGTGGTGTGTAGCAGCCAGGACCTGGGCCCGCGCTGTGCGGCACAGCAGTGCGCCCGCTCTGAGCGTCGAATGGCCCCAGCCGCGACACGCCTCGAATTCGCCTTCGGTGAACATGGTGTCGTAGATGACGAGGTCGGCATCAGCGCACAGCGCGACGAGATCGGCCCTCGGTGCACCCGGCTCGTGCTCGACATCCGACACGTAGCAGAGGCTCCGACCGCGGTAGTCGAACCGGTAGGCGGTGGCGCCTCCCGGATGAGTCAGAGGGCAGGTGCGCACCGTGACACCATCCTCGAAGATGAGGGGGTCGCCGGCACGGAATCCGACATGCCGCCACTGACAAGGCAGCATCGCGAGCGTGACCGGGAAGAGCGGAGGCGCGAACATGCGCCCCAAGGCTGCTTCCGCGCTGGCGCCATCGAGATTGCCGCAAAACGTGCGGATGGTGACGGTCTTGTCGAGCGCCGGTGGAAAAAACGGCAGGCCGGACACATGGTCGTGATGCAGGTGGCTGAACAGGATATCGACCGGCGCGTCGGACTTGCGCACGAAGGCCCGTCCCGCCGCCTCGAGGCCAGACCCGCCATCGATCAGAAACAGCCGCTCGCCCAGCCGGACTTCCACACAGGTCGTGTTGCCGCCGTAGCGCAGAAAGTCGGGCCCAGGCCGCGGCAGCGAGCCGCGCGTCCCCCAGAACCGCACTGACAGTTCGTCACGCGGCGCCTGACGCGGTTCGGATTTCATAGCGCTTGGTCTGCCGACACGCCTTGTCACCTCGCAGGACGGGCCGAGATTGCGGCATCGCCCTCAACAAGGGCTAAACAATCGATGATCTTAGCATCTGGCGCAACCGTGCTGATCGACTAGGCCCAAATGCTCAGGATTCGAGAGAGGCTCCTGCGGGCGAAGGATAACGGCAGAGCACGACTGACGGGGCCGCGGTTGGCCGAACCGAAAGGGACCTCAGCCGCCCGTGCCGAGCGTCGGCGGAATGATGGCTGCGGGAGCCGAAGGGGTCGTCTGCGGCCGCGCGCCGCTCGGCACCTGCTGGACGGCCGTTTCGTGGGCGAGGGGCGGGATCCCGTCCCAGGGACGTGCGGCTTTCCCCTTCTCCTCACCGAGATTGTACAGGTAGGTCATGTATTCGACGCTGAATTCAGCTTTCGGATCATCGGCCGGCAGGTCGCGGACATTCGCGTCGATGAAGGCCAGATGATAGCCGATCTTGTTGCGGATCGCATAAGCGTAGGCGCTGAGAACGTTGTTCCTTCCTTCGCGCTTCAGAATCGTCGAGAGCGAGCGCGTTCCGACCGGAATGGTCGCATCCTCGACCAGATCGAAGGTTGGGTCGATCTTGTTGTTGACGAGAATGTAGAGATCTCGAATGCCCGGCCCGGCCTTCGTTCCGGTTGCCCCGAATATCACGTCGTCGGGTGCGACGTAGAGCTGGCGTAGCGTACCGCCGTCGACATGCATCTCCTCGAAGCCCTTGCCGTCTGCCTCGACGTCGATCAGGCGCGGCGGGAAGAGGCCGGGCACCGACGCGGACGCCGCGAGCACCTGTCGGAACAGTTTCGTGGCCCGGGGCGAACCGCTGTTCGCGATCGCGCCCATGTCCCAGACTTCCGAGTGCTGCGAGTCGAGGTTCGTCGTCGCGATCAACAGTCTGCGGCCAGCACGATGCTCCGCCGCAACGCGCTGGATCACGTCGTCGGTGATGTACTGCTTGATGAGCTGCATCAGCTTGTCGCTGTCGACCAGCGCGTTGCCAAAAAGGCCATTCAGCACATTCACGTTCTTGACGAGGGTTGCCGCATAGCCGCTGGTATAAAGATCGCCGAGCATCCCGTCGTAGCTCGAGCCGAGAAACACGAAGGGCGCCATGAGCGCGCCGGTGCTAACCCCGGACACGATGGTGAACTGCGGACGCCGTCCTGTTTCGCCGAGGCCCTTCAGGAAGCCTGCGCCGTAGGCACCATCGCCGCCACCACCCGATAGGGCCAGGTAGGTGACCGGCTCATGTCGGGCTTGGGCGGCGCGGACCACCTCATCGCGTAGCCGTTCGAACACGGAAGCAGGTGCGTCGCCGGAGAAGCGGACGCCGCCCATACCGGGGATTTCAGCACGGGCCGCCTGTTCTGCCGTGTAAGGCGTGCGCTCGATCGTAGCACATCCGGTCACGGCAAGGCTGAGGAGCACGGCCAGCGTCAATGACGATTTCCGGCGCGCGCGCATGCGGTCTCCTCCGGCCGGCGTTATCTGCCAGATTGGCTAAACCGCTGATGCTTGCCGCATTTGTGGCCCTGAGTTCAGGTCGCGGAACGCACAATTCGCTCGTCAGAGTGAACGAGCCTCGTGCCTGTTGCGCCGGAGGCACACTGTGTTCGCCTGCTTTACAGCGTTCCCGCCGCGGCGCGAAGCCGCTGCCCGGCGGCCATGAAACGGATCGGGTCGACCGGTTCGCCGTCGATGCGCGTCTCGTAGTGGAGATGCGGCCCGGTGGCGCGGCCCGTGGCGCCGACGCGGCCGATCACCACGTTGGCTTTCACGGTCTGGCCGACCGCAACCTCGGTCGCCGAGAGATGAGCGTACCGTGTGGTCAGGCCTGCGCCGTGATCGATCTCGACCATCGTGCCATAGCCGCTCACGGGGCCAGCGATCGTCACGTTCCCCGGCGCCGTGGCACGCACCTCTGTGCCGGTGTCTTCGCTGAGGTCGACCCCGGTGTGCAGCGCTGGACGGCCGAGAAACGGATCGATCCGCGCCCCGAAGGGTGAGGTGATCTCGGGATCGCCATCGAGCGGCTTGGCGAACGGCACGTGCTTGAGCGCGGCGCTGAGCTGCTCCACCTGGCTCATGGTCAACTGCAGCCCGACGGCGGCCCGCGCGAAGGGGCTCCCGTCATCATCCCGGGCAAGGGGCACGAACGGGCCGCCGCTCGCCGGGCCGAAGTGCGAAGCGAGCCGGCTCTCGGACAGACCGGCGGTGTTCAGCGCATCATGATAGTGGCCGATCGTCCTGCGGACATGGCTATCGAGAACGGCGACATGGCTCTGCTGAGCCGCCTCGACGGCGTCGAGCTGCGTCGAAAGCAGTGAAACTCGATCGGTCGGCGTGGCGGCCACCGGACCATGCTCCTCGGCGCCATCGCCCGGAAGAACCGCGGCTTCCGGTCGGGGTTTTGCACTGCCATTGCGCTCGGGCGCTGAGGACGGCGCGCTCGCGAGCGGCGCAAAGTTGATCTCCGCCACGGCGTGCGCCGCCGTCTGAGCCGTTGCCGCCGACATGCCCACCAGACGGGAGGCTTGGTCATCGAGGCGAGAAATCACGCTCGACCGGCCCTGCAGTTCGACCGCGCGGGCCGCGAGTTCGTCGAGCTTGGTTTCAACCGAGCGCTGGGCCATCATCTGCCGCGTGGTTTCACGCTCGAGCTGCCCGCGCAGGGTGGCGATGCGATCCTCGTATCCATACTGCATGTCGCGCTGGCGCAGCATGAGCGCCGTCACGAGATCGTCGTGGAAGACCAGAAAGAAGGTCGAGGCGACGAACCAGATCATCAGAAGCGGCACAATCACTGCGGCCGCCCAGGTGAACTCCGACCGGGCCACGAAGGTGCGCGCGGACGCCCCCCGGGCGACGGTGATGAAGAAATGCGACCTGGGGAGGCTGTCGTTCGCCTCGTTCCGTGCGGCCATGGATCACCTCCGAATGCAGATGCATTCAGGGCAGGACTGCCCGGAGGTGGAAGGTGAACGAGTAAGGTTAATGGAACGAGAACACGGGCTTAGCAGAGACTTCTGCCAATTCGAGTTTGCCCTCGCATTTCAGGGCAGGGCTTTGGCTGCCGCGAGCACCTCGGCTGCATGGCCTGGCACCTTGACCTTGGGCCACACGCGGGCGATGCGTCCGTCGCGGCCGATCAGAACCGTGGTGCGCTCGACACCCATGTAGCGCCTGCCGTACATGCTCTTCTCGGCCCAGACGCCATAGGCGCCGAGCATCGTCTTTTGCTCGTCGGCACCCAAGGTCAAATCCAGCTTGTGCTTAGCCTTGAACTTGCCGTGACTGGCCTCGGAGTCCGGCGATACGCCGAGGATTCGCGTGCCCGCGGCAGCAAAATCCTTGGTCAGCGCGTTGAAGTCGATCGCCTCCTGCGTGCAGCCGCTCGTATCATCCTTCGGGTAGAAATAGATGACCAGCTTGGAGCCAGCATAGGAGTCGAGGGTGAGCGGGGGCGTGCCGGGCAGCGTGAACGCTGGCGCTGCCTCGCCCTCGGCGAGAGTTGCCGCCATCGAGCCTTCCTTTCGTCCCATTGGGCGTTGATTGGCTGATGCATAGGGGATTTGGCTGATTAGAGCTAGAAGCTGCCTGCCTCGCAGGCCAACGAACGGGAGGAAGGCGAACGTTTGGTTGATTTCGCCGACGATCATTCTGTTCCGCGGGAACGGCCGGTTCGGCTGAAGCAACGCGCGTGGCCGGTTTTCGTCCAGCGTCGAGGCTCGGGGCGGCGGCTGCGCCGCATGGTCCTCGCGTTCATCACCCTGGTGTTTACGCTGTGCCTGTTCGCGGCCTGTGCGGCGGGCCTTCTGTTCCTGCGGCTCTCGAAAGGCCCAATCGCGGTCAATCTTCAGACGCAAGTCGCAAAGGCGCTCTCGGCTCGCGTGAAGCACGGGTTCACGTTCGACATCGGCCGCACCGATGTGCAATCGGCGGACGGGCGGCCGGCTCTCGTCGTCCGGCAACTCCTGGTCAAGGACGAGGTGGGCCGTCCGGTGATCAAGGCGCCTGAGGCCACGCTCTCCGTCGATCCCCTCCAGATGCTTGGCGGCACCATCGTCCCGACGCGGCTCGACGTTCACGATGTGGCGGTCAAACTCGTGATCTTGCCGGACGGCGATGTCGCTCTCTCCGCCGGGACCGATGAGACCCTTCCGTTTCGGTTGAAAGAAGCTTTCGAGGGTGCTGCGCCGAGTCCCAGCTCTCTGCACGCTGTTTCTTCTCGAATCGGCACACGCAAATGCGCCCGTCACGGCCGCACCTGATCGAGACGCAATCGGACGCCTCGCGCAAGCGATCGTGCCCTTGCTTGACCGGTTCACAGGTGCGGATGAAGCCCTCGGCGGGTTTGATCGGCTGGGTGTCGCGCGCGGCATCCTGGTGCTCGACGACCGCGCACACAACAGCGTGACAACCTTCAAGAATCTCGATTTCGAATTTGATCGCATCGGCGATGGCGCGGCGCGCATGGTTCTGTCGGCCGACGGTATTGCGGGTCGCTGGTCCGCGAGCGTGAGCGGGACGCGTCAGGCGGATGGCCGCCGGTCTGTTGCCCTCGACGTTCAGAACCTCACACTCGATCAACTGCGTTCGGTTCCGGGCCTGAATGAGCCCGGTTTTGACACCGACATGCCGGTGGCGGGTCGGCTCGATGTGGTGTTCGACCGGGATGGTGCGCTGGCTGGAGCAAATGCCGCCGTCAACTTCGGAACCGGATATTTCCGCCTCAACGATCCCGACCACGAGCCGGTGATGATCAAGCAGGTGGTTTCGGGATTGCGGTTCGATCCTGCGGCGCGGACGCTGGTGCTTGCCCCGTCCACGATCGAGACGGATACGTCGTCTTATGCCTTCAAGGGGACGATCAGCCAGCCGGCCGCGGGCGGCTCCGAATGGGCGCTGTCGGCTGAGGGCTTGGGCACTGTCGGGCCCGAACGGCCGAACGAAGCTCCAATCGAGCTCAACCGCATCGCGGCCGCGATGCGGCTTGATCCCGGCGCCCATAAGCTGACCATCGATAAGCTGGATATTGCGGGCCCGCAGGTTGCGCTCGGCCTGAGCGGCACGGTGGAGAAGCGCGACGACGGCACGCATATCGCAACGACGGCCACGGCCGGCCGGATGCCCGCGCCGGTCATCCTGCGGCTTTGGCCGACCACGATTTCGGCGGCGGTGCGGGCCTGGCTCCTGGCCAATCTCCAGGCGGGAATGGTCGAACATGGGACGGCGGTTTCGAACCTCGACGATGCCGACCTCGCAAAGATGAAAACCGGCCGCTCGGTGGCGGACGGTCATCTGCGCGTGGACTACGCGGTGTCCGGCCTCACGCTCAATTTCATGAAGGGCGTTCCGCCCTTGCGCGGTCTGGTCGGAACCGGGACGGTCACCGGCGATACGTCGAGCTTTGTCGTGTCGCGCGGCGCGATGGAGGTTTCGCCCGGGCGGCAGCTTGCGCTGAGCGACGGAAGCCTCGTCGTCCCGAGCACCGATCCGAAACCCACCCCGGCCGTCATCACGGCCCACGTCATGGGCGGCGTCGATGTCTTGGGCGATCTGCTTTCCCGCGATGCGCTGAAGAGCTTCGCGGCGGTGCCCGCAGAGGCGAGCTCCGCGCGTGGCCAGATCGACGGGACCCTAACGGTCGGGCTCGACCTCGGTGCCCGTCCGAAGTCCGACGACGTGAAGGTCACCGCCAATGCCAAAATCAGCGGCTTGTCGATCGACAAGCTGGTCGGCAAGCAGAACCTGACCGACGGAAACATCGTCCTGGCTCTCGACAAGACCGGCCTGCGCGCCAAAGGCGACGCTGTGCTGGCCGGCGCCCCGACGGCGATCGACATCAAGAAACCGGCTGGCACCGCACCGGGGCAGGCAGACGTCGTCATGACGTTCGACGATGCGGCGCGCGTCAAAGCCGGTCTTGGTTTCGGCCGGGCCCTGAGCGGCCCGGTCACGGCTAAGATCACGACCCCGCTTGGCGGTTCGGACACCAAGGCCAACGTCGACATCGACCTCTCGCGTGCAACCCTGACCAACCTGGTCCCCGGTCTGTCGAAGGCGGCCGGCAAGCCTGGCCGGATCACGCTCATTGCCACGCAGCGCGACGACGGCGTCAACCTTGACAATATCGCCTGCGACATCGGTGCCTTCTCGGTGCGGGGATCCGCCGACCTCGACGCCAACGCCAGCTTCCAAGGTGCAAAACTCACCCAGGTCCGCGTCTCGCCGGGCGACGACATGAAGGTCGACGCGAGCCAAAGCGGAGACGGCCTGAAGCTCGTGATCCGCAGCGCAAATCTCGACGCCAGGCCTTTCCTGAAATCGATCTCTTCCGATTCTGACTCGGTGGAGCCCGGCGGCAAGGATCTGGATCTCGATCTCAAGGCCAACGTTCTCACCGGGCAGAACAGCCAGGCGATGACGACGGTCGATCTCAAGTTTGTTCGCCACGGAGGACAGATCCGCAAGCTGGCGTTGAGCGGCAAGCTCGGGCGCGCTCCGCTGACCGTCACCTCGGCGCCCCAAGGCAACGTGCTGACGTTGATGGCCACATCAGCCGACGCCGGAGCCACGCTCGAATTTCTGGACCTCTATAAAAGGCTGGCGAATGGCCGGCTCGAAACGACGATCCGGATGCTGAATGGGCGCTGGGACGGCGTCGCCGTCGTGCGGGACTTCGGCCTTCGCGAGGATCCGGCGATGAAGCGGTTGACCGAGGAAAGTCTCGCGCAGGGGAAGGCCGGCAACGACCCTCATATCGACGCGTCGAACCTCAACTTCACGAAGCTGTTCATCGACTTCAGCAAGACCGGCTCGCGGGTCGAGGTGAAGGACGGCGCCCTGTTCAGCCCTCAAATGGGGGCGACCGTGCAGGGCTCAATCGACTTCGCGCGCGACAAGGTTCAAATTGGCGGCACGTTCGTCCCCATCTACGGGGTCAACAACCTCTTTTCGCAGGTGCCCATCGTCGGCCCTCTGCTCGGGGGCGGTGAGCATGAAGGGCTGTTCGGCCTGAACTACAAGATCACCGGCTCGGTCGCGAAGCCCGACCTGACGATCGACCCGCTTTCCGCACTCGCGCCCGGGTTCCTGCGTAAGATTTTTGGAGCCATCAGCGAGGCGGCGGAAGACACGGCCCCGACACCGGGCAAGGGAAAGTCCAGCCCGGACACCCTGGCCCAGTAGAGCTGCCTACTCGGCGCGCAGCAGCACGTGCTTTTTCCGGCCGAACGACAGCTTGGCGGCGCCGGCATCGCCAAGATCCGCCAGAGACAAGACGCTTCGCTCGTCGGTGACGACGATGTCGTTCACGCGCAGGCCGCCGCCTCTGATCTGACGGCGCGCCTCTCCCGTCGAGGGCACGAGGCCGGCGCGCACGAAGGCCGCAAGGACGCCGAGGCCCGTTTCCATCTCGGCCCGCGGCAGGTTGACGGACGGAAGCGTCTCGGCCGCGACACCCTGCTCGAAGGTCAAGCGGGCCGTTTCGGCAGCCTGCACGGCGACTTCCCGGCTGTGCATGATGGCAGTCGCCTCGGTGGCGAGCACCTTCTTGGCTTCGTTGATCTCCGCTCCCGCAAGCGCTTCGAGACGTGCGATCTCATCGAGCGGAAGCAGCGTGAACAGCTTGAGAAAGCGCCCGACGTCTGCGTCCTCCGTATTGCGCCAGAACTGCCAGTATTCGTAGGGCGAGCGCAGGTCCCCGTTGAGCCAGACGGCGCCGCTGGCCGTTTTTCCCATCTTGGCGCCGGAGGCGATGGTGATCAGGGGGCAGGTCAGCGCATAGAGCTGTGGCGTCCCCATGCGGCGGCCGAGATCGAGACCGGTGACGATGTTGCCCCACTGGTCCGAGCCGCCCATCTGCAGCCGGCAACCGTAACGGCGGTTCAACTCGACGAAGTCGTAGGCCTGCAGGCACATGTAGTTGAATTCGAGAAACGAAAGCTCGTGCTCGCGCTCAAGCCGGGTTTTCACGCTGTCCATCGACAGCATGCGGTTGACGGAAAAATGCCGCCCGACGTCGCGCAGGAAGTCGATGTAGTTCAGCGGCGCCAGCCACTCCGCGTTGTCGACCATCACGGCGTCGGAGGGTGCCTCGCCAAAGCGGAGCACCTTGCCGAACGTCGTCTTCAGGCTCTCCTTGTTCGCCTCGATCCCCTCGAGCGTGAGCATCTGGCGGGACTCGTCCTTGCCGGACGGGTCGCCGACTCGCGTGGTTCCGCCGCCCATCAGCACGATCGGCTTATTCCCGGAGACCTGGAGCCAGTGCAGCATCATGATCGAGATCAGGCTTCCGACATGCAGCGACTTGGCGGTGCAATCGTAGCCGACGTAGGTCGTGAGTTCGCCCTTGGCCGCCAGCTCGTCGATGCCGGCGAGATCGGACGCCTGGTGCAGATAGCCACGCGCCATCATGGTGTGCAGAAATTCGGAGCGCAGCGGTTGATCGAGAGGGGCGGAGGACATGGGCAGGCTCAGGGGCGCTCGCCGAAAGCGGCGAAGCTTGAGAAACTCTGTTAAGCACGGCAGAGGACCATGCGGCACATTCGGGTGATTAGGTCCTCCGGCTTTCTGAGGCAACCCGAGCCGCGCCTGGGGATGAGCGGTTGACCACCACCTATCGCGCGATCGGCCTGATGAGCGGCACGTCGCTCGACGGCGTCGATATCGCGCTTCTCGAGACGGACGGCGAGGGGCTCACCAAGGCGGGCCCCACGGGCTTCGAGCCCTACAGCGATGCCGACCGAGACACGCTGCGAAGCGCCTTGGTGGCGGCAACTGCCCTTCGCGCCCGCACGGAACGGCCGCCACCGCTCGACCGAGCCGAGGTTCTCGTTACGGAACGGCACGCCGCTGCCGTTGAGCGGTTCCTCTCGAACCATTCGGTCGCACGCTCGGCGGTGGACGTCATCGGCTTTCACGGCCAGACGGTCCTTCACAGGCCCGACGCACGGCTGACGGTCCAGATCGGCGACGGGGCCGTCTTGGCGCGCCAGCTTGGCATTCCGGTGGTCTGCGACATGCGGGCGGCAGACGTTGCGGCCGGCGGCCAGGGTGCGCCGCTCGTCCCGATCTACCACCAGGCCCTGGTCGCCGCGGCAGGCCTCGGCGGGCCGACGCTTGTCATCAACCTCGGCGGGGTGGGCAACGTGACGCTGGTGGTGGCCGGGCGCGATCCGATCGCGCTCGATACCGGTCCGGGGAATGCTCTCGTCGACGACCTGATGCTCGAGCGCACTGGAACGGCGGTCGACCGGGACGGCGCCGCCGCCGCCGCGGGGCACGTCGACGCGACGGCGCTGGCCGCGCTGCTCGATCACCCTTATTTCGATCTGCCGCCGCCCAAGTCGCTCGACCGCAACGCCTTTTCCCGTGCTCCAGTCGCCGGGCTCTCCACCGCGGATGCCGCCGCCACTCTGACCGCCTTTACGGCCGCAACCGTTGCGGCAGCGCTGAGCCAGCTCCCTGCCCAGCCCGAGCGGGCGATCGTGTGCGGCGGCGGCGCCAGCAATCCGTCGATGATGCGGGCTCTGGCCGCCCGGCTCCCCTGCGAAGTCGTCACAGGCGCCGAACTTGGCTGGAGCCAGGACGCGGTGGAGGCCCAGGCCTTCGCCTATCTCGCGGTGCGATCGAGACGGAACCTCCCGCTCACCTTTCCGACCACGACGGGGGTCGCCTCGCCGATGACGGGGGGCGTTCTGTTCACGCCGGATCGACAGACCGCCTGATATGGTCGATTCAACTGATCTTGGCCTGCGCCCGTGGCGGCACGGCCAGATGGGCGCGGGGCTCCGCCGAGCCCGAAGTTCGGATCTGTGCCATGCTACGGAGGCGCCGGAACGCAGACACGAGGGAGGAGGTGAGCACCAATGGACATGCCGCTGACCCTCCTCAATCTGGCGGGGTGTGTCGCGCTGCTTCTGTGGGGCACCCACATGGTGCAGAGTGGCGTTCAACGCGCCTTCGGCCCCAACCTGAGGGCGATCCTCGACGGGGCACTCCGAACACGACTGCATGGTTTCGTCGCCGGCATGGGCGTGACCGCTCTGCTCCAGAGCAGCACCGCAACCGGGCTCATGGTCACCGGTTTCGCCGCGGGGGGGCTGGTCGACCTGGTCCCGGCGCTGGGTGTCATGCTGGGCGCCAATGTCGGGACGACGCTGATCGTCCAGGTGCTGTCGTTCGACATTTCTGCGGTCGCACCGGTGCTGATCCTGATCGGCGTGATCCTGTTCCGCCGCGGTGTGGCGTTCCGCGCCCGGGACCTCGGCCGACCCTTCATCGGTCTCGGCCTGATGCTGATGGCGCTGCATCAGCTCGTCGAACTTCTGACACCGTACGAAGACGCGCCGTCGCTGCGGACGATGCTCGGTCTGATGGCGGCGACGCCGTTCCTCGCGGCGGTGCTCGCAGCCGTGCTGACGTGGATGGCCCACTCGAGCGTTGCCGTGATCCTGATCGTCATGTCGATGGCCGGCAAGGGCGTGGTGGCGCCCGACATGGCCTTTGCCATGGTGCTGGGAGCGAACATCGGGACAGCGATCAACCCGGTGCTCGAAGGCACGTCCGGCACCGATCCAGCGGCCCGGCGCCTGCCCGTCGGCAATCTTCTGATCCGAGCCACAGGCGCAGCGGTGTGCCTGGCGCTCCTGGTTCCCATTGGCCGCTGGCTGGTGATCATCGCCCCGAATGCGGCACGATCGGTCGCCGATGGCCATACCCTCTTCAACATGGCACTCGCGCTCATCGCGCTGCCCCTGCTCGGGCCGTACGCGACGCTGCTCAAGCGCATGCTGCCGACCCGCATCGATCCCGCCGACCCGTCGCGCCCGCTCTACCTCGACCCGGCGGCGCTGGAGGCCCCGTTCCTGGCACTCGGCTCCGCCGCACGTGAGGCGCTGCGCCTCATCGATGTGCTCGAGGCCATGCTCGAAGGTGCCCAGGACGCACTCGTCAACGGTGACCGCCATTCTATTCCGGCGAGCGCAAGGCTCGACGACATCCTCGACGCTCTGAACGCGGCGATCCGGACCTACCTCACCTCGCTCGATCCGGAAGGGCTGAGCGATGCCGATCACCGCCGCATGACGGAGATCTTCGGCTTCGTCTCGCATCTCGAACAAGCCGGTGATGCCGTTGTCCAGAGCCTGCTGCCTCTGGCCGCCAAACGGCTGGACCGCGGCTGGCCGCTCGGCGCCGCCAACAAGCAGAACCTACCCCGCCTGATCGAACGCGTGCGGGGCAATGCCCGCATCGCGGCTTCGTTGCTGATGACGGATGATCCGCGTGGGGCGCGCCTGCTGGCCGATGAGAAGCGGGCCTTCCGGGAGCTCGAAAGCGAGGCGACGCGCACCTACCTCGACGACCTGCGTCTGGGTCGTGCCGCCTCGGCCGAAATCGGCGCCTGGACGCTGGACGTGTTGCGCGAGTTGAAGCGGATCAACGCGTCGCTCGTGGCCGCCTCCGCCTATCCGATCCTGGAGCGCCAGGGGGGCCTTCTGCCGAGCCGGCTCGCCAACGACGAGTGAGGTAGCCGCCCTGCGCGTTTTCCGGAATCCCGGTAAGATTTGCTGCACCATGCAAACCGGTTCGAAACCGCCTTGCATCAAAGTCGCGTAATCTGGAGATCAAGCCGATCCTCCATTCGCCGCGACGCCAGTGACCATTTCATCCTGCGATTCGAAACCTTCTGCTCCCGGAGGACGGCGTTCTTCGCCGGAAGGCTCGGCACGCGTCGACGTCGCGGTGATCGGAGCGGGTCTGGCCGGCACGATTACCGCCCTACGCTTGGCCGGGCAGGGTCGATCGGTCGCGCTGATCGACCTGAACGATGCGCCGCGCCCCGAATTTCGAGCCGAGCAACTCGTCGGCCCGCAGATTGGAACCCTCGCGCAATGGGGGCTGCTCGACGCCATGACGCGCGGCGGCCGCCTGTACACGGAAGCCTTGAACGGTCGCCTCGGGCGGATCGTCGATGCAACCCGGGTCGACCAGTATGGCGTTCCCTATGAAGCGATGGTCCGGGCCGCGCGCGAGTGCCTGCCACCGGGCGTCAAACTCACGATCGGACGCGTGGCGGAAATCGACTGCGGGCCTGAGATCCAGGTCGTGCGCATGTCCTCGGGCGCCGAGATCGTCTCCCGCCTCGTCGTGATGGCAACCGGACTTTCGACCGTGCTGCCCCGACGCCTCGGGGTTGAATACCGTACGATTCGCGCTGGGCACTCGCTGGCCGTAGGCTTCGATCTTGGCGTCGCTGGGGCAACGGCGCAAACCTTCTCGCCGATGATCTATTACGGCGAGGACACCCGCGACCGGATGGACTACATCGCGCTGTTCGGCATGCACGACGTGATCCGCGCCAATCTGTTCTGTTACCAGGAGCAACAGAGCGAGTGGGCTCGTGCATTCTGCCGCGATCCGAAGCCCGGGTTGCTGGCGTTGATGCCTGGTCTCGCCAAGCTGATCGGCTCCTTCGAGGTCACGTCGCCCGTGCAGATGCGGTCGAATGACCTGCGGGTCGCACAGGAACCAGTGCGCGACGGCATCGTGCTGGTCGGCGACGCCTTCCAGACACCTTGCCCGGCGGCGGGGACCGGCATCGACCGTTTGCTGTCGGACGTCGGCATCCTTTGCGACACTTACGTGCCGGCGTGGTTCGTTACGCCCGGCATGGGGCAGGACAAGGTCGCCGCCTTCTACGCCGATCCGACCAAGCGCGCTTACGACGCGGAATGCCTGCGGATTGCGGAGTATCGGCGCGCGGTTTCGACCCAGGATAGCTTGGCATGGGCGTTCCATCGCAAGCAGGTATTCTTTCGCCGTCAGGTCGGCGCACTCCTGGCCAGGTGGCGACCGGGCCGCGAGACCCGGTCGGTCCGGCACACGATGGCGCCGTCGAGCTAGCGCAGGCACGAAACCTCCACTCGCGTTCCGTACGGCGGGAAGCCGGCGTTTCGGACGCGCGAACGCGCTGCTGCTTATCGCCTTCGGAGGCCCGCCGCGCTAAACCCGCTGAAATGCCGCCCTCGAGGCGGCGGCGGTCAGGGAGGCGTTGTCATGACCAGGATCAAGGTTGCAGACCTGAGCGTGGCTCAGCCCTTGTTCGACTTCATCGAACACGAGGCGCTGCCGGGGTCGGGCGTGGCCGCCGACAGCTTCTGGAACGGTCTCGCCAAACTGATCCGCGATCTGGCGCCGCGCAACCGACAGCTGCTGGTCAGGCGCGAAGACCTGCAGACGCGGATCGACACCTACCTCCGCGAGCGGCGGGGCAGCGATCTCGACCAGGCGGACTACCTCGCGTTTCTTCGCAGCATCGGCTACCTGCTGCCGGAAGCGGCTGCGGAGCAAGTCGAGACCGCGGGCGTGGATGCCGAGATCGCTCAGATCGCCGGCCCTCAACTTGTGGTGCCGATCTCGAACGCCCGTTATGCCCTGAACGCCGCCAACGCCCGCTGGGGCAGCCTCTATGATGCCCTCTATGGCACCGACGCCATTCCCGACATCGGCGAAGCCAAGCGCGGGGCGGGCTTCAACCCCGATCGCGCAGCCCGCGTCGTCGACATGGCCAAGGGTGTGCTCGATCAGGTCGCCCCGCTGATGGAAGGGTCGCACAGCCAGGTCATCTCCTACACGGTCGAGAACGGCGCGCTGAAGGCCGATCTGGCCAAAGGCCTGCCGCCTGTCGGGCTGGTCGAACCCGAGCTGTTTGCCGGCTACCGCGGCCTGCCGCCGGCCCCGGATGCCATTCTGCTGCGGCATAACAACCTGCATATTGAGATCGTGCTCGACCGAGCGAGCCCGATCGGACGCAACGACCCGGCGGGGGTTGCCGACCTGCTGCTCGAATCGGCGGTCAGCACCATTATGGACATGGAGGACAGCGTCGCGGCGGTCGACGCCGAGGACAAGGTCGTCGTGTACCGAAACTGGCTCGGCCTGATCAAGGGCACGCTGACCGCGACAGTACCCAAGGGCAGCGGCACCATCGAGCGGCGCCTCTCCGAGGATCGGACCTATATCGCGCCCGATGGCGGCCCGCTCGTGGTGCACGGGCGAAGCCTGATGCTGATCCGCAATGTCGGCCATCACATGTACACGGATGCAATCCTCGATGCCTCCGGCCAGGAGATACCCGAGGGGTTCCTGGACGCTGCGGTCAGCGTGCTGATCGGCAAGCGCGATCTCGACAAACGCAGCGGCCTTCGCAATAGCCGGGCGGGCTCGATCTACATCGTCAAGCCGAAGATGCACGGGCCGGAGGAGGTGGCGTTCGCCGACGAGGTCTTCGCCCGCGTCGAGGACTCGGTCGGGCTGAAGCCGAACACGGTCAAGATCGGCATCATGGACGAGGAGCGGCGCACCTCCATCAACCTCAAGGCCTGCATCGCAGCGGCCAAGAACCGTGTCATGTTCATCAACACGGGCTTCCTGGACCGCACCGGAGACGAGATCCACTCCTCGATGGAAGCCGGCCCCATGGTCCGCAAGACCGACATGAAGTCCCAGGTCTGGATCAAGGCCTACGAGGACAACAACGTCGACGCCGGGCTTGCGATGGGCCTGCCCGGCCATGCCCAGATCGGCAAAGGCATGTGGGCGGCTCCAGACCGGATGCACGACATGCTGGCCCAGAAGGGCGCCCATCCCCGCTCCGGCGCCACGACCGCCTGGGTGCCTTCGCCAACCGCGGCGACACTGCATGCGCTGCACTACCATGAGGTGGATGTGGCGGCGCGGCAGAAGGAACTCGCTTCGCGTCCGCCTGCGCGCGTCGAGGACATCCTCACCATTCCTGTCGCTCGATCGAATTGGCCGCCGGAGGAGGTGCAGGAGGAACTCGACAACAACATCCAGGGCATTCTCGGGTACGTGGTGCGCTGGATCGACCAGGGCGTTGGCTGCTCGAAGGTTCCCGACATCCACGACGTGGGCCTGATGGAAGATCGCGCCACGTTGCGCATCTCCAGTCAGCACGTCGCCAACTGGCTTGAGCATGGCGTCGTGACGCCCGACCAGGTGAACGAGACGCTTCGGCGCATGGCCGCCGTAGTTGATCAGCAGAATGCTGCCGATCCGGCATACGCGCCGATGGCGCCGGGGTTCGACGGGGAAGCTTTCGCGGCCGCCTGCGACCTCATCTTCAAGGGCCGTGCCCAACCCAACGGCTACACGGAATGGATTCTTCACGCGCGCCGTCGCGCTGCGAAAGCAAAGGCGGCCAGCGGAGCCTGAGGCTAACAGCTTCCTTGGTGGTCTGACAGACTCAGCCGCGGAGCGCAGGTCAGTGGCTGCAACTCGCCATGGCTTGACGTGCCGCGGCTCGAAACGCTCCCGAGAGTGTCTCGAGCTTGGCTTCGTGCAGTCCGCCCTGCAACTGACCGATCGTCCAGACCGCGGCGCGCGCCTGCGGCGAGTTGGGCGCGAGGCTGATGGCGAGCGCCAGCCGCTCAACCTGGTCGGATCGCTTTTCCCACTGCAGCTGAAAGCAGTCGCACGTCAGATCGGGATCGACGCTCGCCTTCGCGGCGCCCATTGCCGAGAGACAGAAGAGCCGAGCCTGGTCCACCTCGGCTTGGGCCAGCGGTGCCCCGATCGTCGTTGCCCCAGCATTATCTGGCGCGACTCCGGGCGTCGCCGCCATGGCGGAAGCCGAGATCACGGCAGTACCACCGACCGCCAGCAGAAGACGGCCGCGCACTTTCACGTCTGTCCCGGCCGCAGCTTGTAGAAGATGTGGTGTCCGATGCGGTCCATACGAACCAGCCGGCGCGACCAGCCCGGGGCTACGTAATTGGCATGGTAGTGGGTCGAGTCGCCGACGTCGGACACATAGGTCGCGCCATCGGTGACCTCCCGCGCCACGCGGGCGGCCTGAGCCCACGAGGCGGCTTCGTTGATGCGCAGCGCATGGCCGTCGCAGGCGAACGAGAACTGGCAGGCATTGTGGCGCTGCCGGTTCTGGAACACAACGCCGCAGACGCTGCGCGGATAGAGCCCGCTCATCACCCGGTTCAGCACCACCTGGGCAACCGCGGCCTGACCCTCCTCCGGCTCGCTGCGGGCCTCGAAGTAGATGGCCTCGGCCAGGCAGTGCTGCTCACTCGCCGAGCGCGCCTCGTCGATCACGGTCGAGAAGGCCGGCGCGGTATCGACCACGCCCAGCACCACGGTCGTGTCGGTGGCGATGCGGCCGTTCGGCGCGCGGGAGAATTTCGGCAGGGGCGCGATCTGCACGGGGATCTCGTCGGCCTGGGCCGGCGAAGCCGAGGCGAGCGCGACCGCGCGGCCAACGGCGGGCGTCGCGCCGTCGCCCCGCTGGGCGGCGGTCGCGCCGGCGCTGCCACCGAAGGGCGACGCGACCGCGCTCGACGGCTTCGTGGTCATGCTGACGCCTTCGGGCAGGGGTTCGAACTGCGCCACGCTGTCAGGGCCTGGGATCTCGGGCAGCGGCGGCTCAAGCTCGCGCGGCGGCATGTCGGCCTCGCTGTCGTTGAACGCGATGGCAGACTGACGGTAGAGCGCGAGCGAACCTTTCCGGCGTAGCCGCGCATCGAAGGTCGGGCGCAGCCCGATATCGGGATCGGCCTTGTGAGCGCGGTCGACGTTTGGAAACCCGGTGGCGCCACCCTTCACGGTCGCCTTCGGCTCGGTCTCGGCCGGATCGGGCTCGCTCGGCAGATCGCCGACGATGAGCCGCGCTTCGCGGACGACGATGTCACTTCGGGAGAGCCCCATTGCGGCGGGCGCCACGAGATCGGGCAGGATCCCGGGCACCAGCACATCCGGCATGACGGGAGCAGGGGTGGTCAGCATCAACCGCGTCGCGCCGATTGTCGGATCCTGGCCGGCGTCAGCCACGAAGGAGACGAGCAGGCCTGCCGCCATGCACCAAGGCGCCACGGTCCAGCCTGCCCATGACAACGGGCTACGCGTCCGGATGTGCCATCTGCTCGCCGCCTGCCTGCCGGCCATGCCGCCACCTCCGACGGCCGACCGCCGTACGCGTCACACAAGATCAGGAGCGTCCCGAGCAACTACGGCGATTTGCTCGAATGCCACCGGTTCCAATTAAAGAGCGGCAGGCTTGATGAAGTGTTAAGACGCCTTCCGTTGCGGCAGACGCGCCTTCGGTAAACTGACTGGTGAAGGCGCCTTGGTCGCTCCGCCGTTCAGCCGCCCGTCTCGGCAGCCGTTCCATGTCGCAGGCACGCCTGGGCGGCCGCGAGCCGTGCGATCGGCACGCGAAACGGCGAACAGGACACGTAGTCGAGGCCGGTCCGCTCGCAAAAGGCGATCGACGCCGGGTCGCCCGCCGTGTTCGCCGCAGATGCCGAGTTTCAAGCCAGGACGGGTGGCGCGGCCGCGCTCCGCCGCCATCTCCACCAGTTGGCCGACCCCGTCCTGGTCGAGCGTCACGAAAGGATCGGCGGGCAGGATGCCCTTGGCCGTGTAAGGGCCGAGGAAGGATGCGGCGTCGTCGCGCGAAATGCCGAGCGTCGTCTGGGTGAGATCGTTGGTGCCGAAGGAGAAGAATTCGGCGGTCTTGGCGATGTCGCCGGCCATCAGAGCGGCGCGGGGCAGCTCGATCATGGTGCCGACCTGGTAGGGCACCGTGACGCCCGTTTCCTTGGCCACCGCCTCAGCCATGGCGACGATGCGCGCCTTGGTCAGGTCGAGTTCCGCCAATGTCATCACCAGCGGCACCATGATCTCGGCCGTCACCGGCTTGCCGGTCTTTTTCCCGGCCTCGACCGCACCCTCGAAGATCGCCCGCGCCTGCATCTCGGCGACCTCGGGATACGCGATGGCGATGCGCACGCCGCGGAAGCCCGAGCATCGGATTGAACTCGTGCAGCTCGCAGCGCGCGGCGCTTCAGCTTGTCGACGCTGGTGCCCATGGCCTTCGCCACATCGGCCATCTCCGCTTCGCTGTGCGGCAGGAACTCGTGCAGAGGCGGATCGAGCAGGCGGATCGTCACCGGCAGGCCGGACATGATCTCGAACAGTTCGGCGAAGTCGCGCCGCTGCATCGGCAGAAGCTTGGCGAGCGCGGCGCGGCGTCCTGCTTCGTCGTCGGCCAGGATCATCTCGCGCACGGCAACGATGCGGTCGGCGTCGAAGAACATGTGCTCGGTGCGGCAAAGGCCGATGCCTTCGGCGCCGTATTTGCGCGCCGCGCGGGCATCGCGCGGCGTCTCGGCGTTGGTGCGCACCTTCATGCGCCGCACCTTATCGGCCCACACCATGATCGTCGCGAAATCGCCGGACAGTTCCGGCTCGAGCATGGGAACGCGGCCCTTGAGCACCTGGCCGGTCGAGCCGTCGAGGGTGATGACGTCGCCTTTCCGGAGCGTCTTCCCGTTGGCCGTGACCGTCTTTGCGGCATAGTCGACCCGGACCGAACCGGCGCCCGAGACGCAGGGCTTGCCCATGCCGCGCGCCACCACGGCCGCATGCGAGGTCATGCCGCCCCGCGTGGTCAGAACGCCTTCCGCGGCGTGCATGCCGTGGATGTCCTCAGGCGAGGTCTCGATGCGGACCAGCACGACCTTGTGCCCGGCGTTGCGCAGGCAGTTCGGCGTCCTCGGACGTGAAGACGATCTCGCCCTGAGCGGCGCCAGGCGAGGCGGGCAGGCCGGTGGCGAAGACGTCGCGCGCTGCGCTTGGATCGATCGTCGGATGCAGGAGCTGGTCGAGGGACGCCGGGCTCGATGCGGCCGACGGCTTCTTCGCGGCGTGATCAGGCCGGCATTCGGCCATATCGACGGCCATCTTCAGCGCCGCTTTGGCGGTGCGCTTGCCCGAGCGCGTCTGCAGCATCCAGAGCTTGCCGCGCTCGACGGTGAACTCGATGTCCTGCATGTCGCGATAGTGGCGTTCCAGCCGTTCGGTCACGCCGACGAAGTCGGCAAAGACCTCCGGCAGCGCCTTCTCCATCGAGGGCTTGTCGGAGCCTGCCGCAATGCGCGCCCGCTCGGTGATGTTCTGCGGCGTCCGGATGCCGGCCACGACGTCCTCGCCCTGGGCGTTGATCAGGAACTCGCCGTAGAGCGCATTCTCGCCCGTCGACGGGTTGCGCGTGAAGGCGACGCCGGTCGCCGAGGTCTCGCCCATGTTGCCGAACACCATCGCCTGGACCGTCACGGCTGTTCCCCAGGCCTCCGGAATGGCGTTCAGCTTGCGGTAGGTGATGGCGCGGCTGTTCATCCAGGACGAGAATACGGCGCCGATCGCGCCCCAGAGCTGCTCGCTTCGGGTCCTGCGGAAACGGCTTGGACAGCACCTCCAGCGACCTTGGCCTTGTAGGCCTCGACGATCGCTCTCCAGTCGGCGGCGTCGAGGTCGGTGTCGAGTACGAAGCCTTTCTGCTCCTTCACAGCCTCGAGGATGTCCTCGAAATGGTGGTGCTCGACGCCGAGCACGACATCCGAGTACATCTGGATGAAACGGCGATAGCTGTCATAGGCGAACCGCTCGTCGCCGGAGGATTCCGCGAGAGCCAGCACGGTGCTCGTCGTTCAGGCCGAGATTGAGCACGGTGTCCATCATGCCCGGCATCGAGGCGCGCGCGCCGGACCGGACCGAGACGAGCAGCGGATTCTTGCGGATCCGCGAAGGTTCGGTCGGTCAGCGCCGCCACATGGGCGAGCGCGGCGTCGATCTGGGCCGGCAGCTCGTCAGGATAGCGCCGGCCGTTGGCATAGAACCAATTGCAGAGCTCAGTCGTCAGCGTAAATCCGGGCGGGACAGGGAGGCCGAGATTCGCCATCTCGGCGAGGTTGGCGCCCTTGCCGCCGAGCAGATCGCGCATCGCCCCCGCACCCTCGGCCTTGCCGTCCCCGAAGGTGTACACCCACTTGGTCATGATCCCGCCCTGATGCGTGCTTGACGCTCAAGCTCTGGCTCGACCGACTTCCCTGGTCAAGTTGCCGGCTTGATCTTCATGCCCGCAGAACCGTCCAGGCAATCCCCTGGAGACAGCAGGTCGACGCCAAGCAGGGTCCCGAGAACGAAGAGGCTGTTGGCGGGCCAGCCCACGATGATCAGGAGGCCGAGGAGCCCCGTCGCGACGGCGGCGAAGCAGCAGCGCACTGCGCGTTAGGTGAGCCGCTGCATCTGGAAGCCGAGATAGAGCCGCGTCGCCGCCGTGGCGATCAGGCCGGCCCCGAGCAGCAGCGTCAGCACGACCGACGCTTCCAGCGGGCGACAGAACCGCGAAGAGCCCCGCCACCAGATAGACGGCTCCGGCGAGTTCAAGCGCGATGAACCGCCCCCAGGAGCGCGTGCGAAAGCCGATCAGCAGCTGGCCGACGCCTGAAATCATCATGAACGATGCCGATCATCAGCACGGTGGCGAGAGTCGCGGTGACCGACAAGATCAGCGCGGCGACGCCGAGCAGTGCCGAAACAATGCCGAAGGCCACGATCGCCTTCCAGTGCGTCCGAAAGCGTTCGACGTGGTCGACCGGTGGTGTCCATCGGATTTCGCCCATTACCGGAAAGTGACATATGAGAACCTCCGAAACAGTTTGTTCATCGCCTGCCGTGTTGATGCCCTGAATTAAAGTGTAGAGACAGCGATCGAGCTGCTTGGCGGGTCCTGGGCTGCCGAATTTGCAGTGCACAGCGGTGTTTGTCGGGGGAAGAACCGTGCGGCAGTCTCTGCAGGGCGGTCAGGTGCGGCACATCTACAACGCCAGGCAACGACTTAATCCTGAAACACGCATGCGTTTGCTTCCTGACGCTGAAACCGGTGTAGCTCTCCACCTTTCCGTTCGCTCCAGCATGAGATCATGATGATCGGCAGCACGCCTCTTCTCGACAAGGTCAGGACGCCCGCCGACTTGCGTCGGCTGCCCGAGTCCGACTTGCGTCAGCTTGCAGACGAGTTGCGAAGCGAGACGATCAGCGCCGTTTCGGTGACCGGCGGGCACCTCGGGGCGGGCCTCGGCGTCGTCGAGCTGACCGTGGCTCTCCATTACGTCTTCGACACGCCGAAGGACAGGATCATCTGGGACGTCGGTCATCAGGCCTACCCACACAAGATCCTGACCGGACGGCGCGACCGCATCCGCACCTTGCGCCAGGGCGGCGGCCTGTCCGGGTTCACCAAACGCGCCGAAAGCGTCTACGATCCCTTCGGCGCGGCGCATTCCTCGACCTCCATCTCGGCCGGGCTCGGCATGGCGGTGGCGCGCGATCTCGCCGGCGAGAACAATTCCGTCGTCGCCGTCATCGGCGACGGCTCGATGTCGGCGGGCATGGCCTATGAGGCCATGAACAATGCCGGCGCGCTGCACAAGCGCCTGATCGTCATCCTGAACGACAACGACATGTCGATCGCACCGCCGGTCGGCGGCATGTCGGCCTATCTCGCGCGGCTCGGTCTCGGGCGGCACCTACCGGACGCTGCGCGACTTCGGCAAGCAACTGGCCCAGCACCTGCCGCGCTTCTTCTACGAGAAGGCGAAGCGGACCGAGGAATATGCGCGCGGCTTCTTCACCGGCGGCACCCTGTTCGAGGAACTCGGCTTCTACTACGTCGGGCCGATCGACGGCCACAATCTCGAGCACCTGCTGCCCGTTCTCAAGAACGTCCGCGACAGCGAGGCCGGTCCGGTCCTGGTCCATGTCGTCACCCAGAAGGGCAACGGCTACGCGCCGGCCGAAGCCTCGGCCGACAAGTATCACGGCGTCAACAAGTTCGACGTGATCACCGGCACGCAGGTGAAGCCGAAGGCCAACGCGCCGGCCTATACGCGCGTCTTCGCCGACAGCCTCGTCAAGGAAGCCGAGAAGGACGACAAGATCGTCGCCATCACGGCCGCCATGCCGTCGGGCACCGGCCTCGACGTGTTCGGCAAGACCTTCCCGAAGCGCACCTTCGACGTCGGCATCGCCGAGCAGCACGCCGTCACCTTCGCGGCGGGCTTGGCGACCGAAGGCTACAAGCCGTTCTGCGCCATCTACTCGACCTTCCTGCAGCGTGGCTACGACCAGGTCGTTCACGACGTGGCGCTGCAGAACCTGCCGGTGCGCTTCGCGCTCGACCGCGCTGGTCTCGTCGGCGCCGACGGCCCGACTCACGCCGGCTCCTTCGACGTCGCCTATCTCGGCTGCCTGCCCAACATGATGATCATGGCGGCGGCGGACGAGGCGGAACTCGTCCACATGGTCGCGACGCAGGTCGCCTATAACGACGGCCCGTCGGCGCTTGCGTTATCCGCGGGGCGAGGGCGTCGGCATGGACATGCCGGAACACGGCATTCCGCTCGAGATCGGCAAGGGCCGGGTGCTGCGCGAAGGCAAGCAGGTCGCGATGTTCTCGTTTGGTACACGTCTTGCCGAAAGCCTCAAGGCCGCCGAGACCCTGGCCAGCCATGGCCTTTCGACGACCGTCGCGGATGCCCGCTTCGCCAAGCCGCTCGATCGCGAGCTGCTGCGCCGGCTGGCCCGCGACCACGAGGTGCTGATCACGATCGAGGAAGGCTCGGTCGGCGGCTTCGGCTCCTTCGTGCTCCATGCGCTGGCCGAGGACGGCCTGCTCGACCGCGGCCTGAAGGTCCGCACCCTGGTGCTGCCGGACGTCTACATCGACCATGACAAGCCTGAAGTCATGTATGCCCAGGCCGGCCTCGACGCGCAGGCGATCGTCGCCAAGGTGATGCAGGTGCTCGGCGATCGGAAGACCACGGCCAAGCCGAAGGTGGTGAAATAGGCCGGATTGCTTTCACCGCATAGGCGTCGGCATAAGGGGCTGTCGTCCGATCGTTTCGCTCACCGCGGACGAGAACGGCCGGCGTAGCGGGCACCCGGATTGCAGCAACCAACGAAGACCGAGGCTCCAGCCTCCGAGGCGAGCCGCCTCGACACCGCCGTGGTGCGGGCGGGTCTCTACGAAAGCCGCGCCAAGGCGCACGAGGCGATCGCCGCCGGGTTGGTGAGCGTCGATGGTGTCGTCGCCCAAAAGCCAGCGGCCCGCATCGCCGCCGGGGCTCGCCTGGAGGGCACTGTCCCCTACCCCTGGGTGTCCCGGGGCGGGGTGAAACTCGCGGCGGCCCTCGACCACTTTGGGCTCGATCCGGGCGGCCGGACGTGCCTGGACATCGGGGCATCGACCGGTGGTTTTACCGATGTGCTGCTCGACCGTGGTGCCGCCCGTGTCTACGCCGTCGATGTGGGAACCGGACAGCTCCACCGCCGGATCGCGTGCGACTCCAGAGTCGTCGAACGAAGCGAGACCGACGTGCGCGCGCTTCAACCGGGGGTGCTCGATCCACCGCCGAGCCTCATCGTTTGCGACGTGAGCTTTATCTCGCTCACACTCGTTCTCCCGCCGGCGCTCGCCCTGGCTGCGGAGACATGCGACCTCGTTGCGCTCATAAAGCCACAGTTCGAAGTCGGTCGGGGCAAGGCCAGCAAGGGGATCGTCCGTGACGAGGAGTTGCGCCGCTCGGCATGCGATCGGGTCGCAGCGGTGATTGCTCAGCTTGGCTGGCGCGTCACCGGTACCATCCCGTCCCCCATTGCAGGACGCGAGGGCAATGTGGAGTTCCTGATCGGCGCCAGTCGCCCATGACCACCGCGCGGCTGACGATCGAGCGGCTCGGCCAGCGCGGGGAGGGGATGGCAGTCGGCCCGGCTGGCCCGGTCTACACACTCTATGCCGTTCCTGGCGACATCATATTGGCGGACCTCGACGGTGACAGCGGCCATCTGATTGCGGTCGAGGCCCCGAGTTCCCGACCGCATCGCACCGATCTGTCCCTATTTCGGTGCATGCGGGGGCTGCGCGGTTCAAGAGCTTGCCCCTGCGCCCTATGCGACTTGGAAGCATCGTCTCGTCGTCGAGGCTCTGGTCAGGGCCGGCGTTCCAGCCGAGGTGGCGCCGATCGTCGATGCTCATGGCGAAGGCCGACGCCGGGCGACCGTCCACGCGCGTCAGCCGGCTTCGGCGAATGTCGTCGCGCGCCGCGCGCCCCGGGTGGGGTTCATGCGCGCACGCGCCCATGAGGTCATCGAGATCGAGCAATGTCCCATCCTCGCGCCAAGCTTGCGCGACACGTTCCAGGTGGCGAGACGCCTCGCCGATCTGCTGGCCGAACTCGAAAAGCCGCTCGATCTCGTGGTGACCGCAACCGAGACCGGGCTCGATGTCGATCTTCGCGGCCTCGGTGCTTTGTCCGAGCCCATGCGGCAGCAGTTGACGCGTGCGGCCGGCGAACTCGACCTGGCGCGGCTCGCGAACCACGGCGATGTCGTCCTCGAGCGCCGGACACCCACCCTCACGATCGGGAAGGCGAAGCTTGCGCCGCCACCCGGCGCCTTTCTGCAGGCAACGGCCCGTGGCGAGCAAGCCTTGGCTGAACTCGTCTCGGCCGGAGTTGGAGAGCCGCGTAAAGTCGCTGATCTGTTCTGTGGGATCGGCACCTTTGCCCTACGCCTTGCCGAATCCGCAACCGTCACGGCCGTTGATGTCGAGGGTCCCGCGCTCGCGGCACTGCTGCGGGCCGCGCGCGCAACCCCGATGCTGCGGCCCGTGACGACGGAAGGGCGAGACCTGTTCCGCCGGCCGTTGACGGCCTCCGAACTGGAGCGTTTCGACGCGGTGGTGTTCGATCCGCCGCGAGCCGGTGCCGCCGAACAGGCCGCGGCTCTCGCGGCCTCGAAGGTGGAGGCAGTCGTCGCCGTCAGTTGCAACCCGGCGACCTTCGCGCGCGACGCCGCGGTTCTCGTCGGTGGCGGGTTCAAGATCGGTACGGTGACTCCCGTGGACCAGTTCCGGTATAGCCCACATGTCGAGATCGTCGCGACCTTTCGCCGAACCAAACCCCGCCGCGGCCGCGCCCTGTTCGGATAAAGCATGACCGGCACCAATCGCGTGGGGACCGGACTGGTCCTGCGACATGCCGGCGGACGCGATCCACTGGCCGAAACGCATCCCTCGTACGTCCTGATCGAGTTTCCTTGGACGCACATGCACCTGATCAAGCGAGCCCTCGACCCGAAAGGGCTTCTGAACCCCGGCAAGGTGTTGCGGCAGGACCCGGACTGATCAGAACAAGGTTCCTTGGTCATCGGCGCCGAAGCTCGCGTAGCGGGTCGGCAGGGGTTCGTCGGTCGGATGTTGCACGCCGGCGTCATCGTACCCGGGCTTGTTGATGGCAGGCCCAATCGGCAACGCCACGAACTGAAGATCCGTCTCGGCCTGCAGCAGACGCCGGGCCTCTTCGGTGCGGCGCTCGTCCGGATCGAGCCACGCGTCGAAGCCGGGCGGAGCGATGATGGCCGGCATCCGACCATGCACGGCTGCCGCCGCGCCCCGAGCGGGTCGGGTGATGATGCAGGCGGTGTCGATCTCCGAACCGTCGCCCCCGGCCCAGGTTTCCATCAGCCCCGCCAAGCCGAACGGGGCGGCGTCGCACCGCCGCAGGAGGTACGGTTGCGATGGTTCGCGTCCGCGCTGTTGCCAAAGGTAGTAGGCATCGGCCGGGATCAGGCAACGCCGCCGGCGGACCGCGTTGCGGAAGCTCGCCTTCTCGATGAGGTCCTCGCACCTGGCATTGACGAACGGACGAAACGCGCTGAAATCTTTCACGAAGCCGGGCACAAGGCCCCAGCGTACAAGATGAAAGCGCCGGACGTCCGGGTCAGGCGAGCCTGCGTCACGGCGAACAATGGCAATGGGCTGCGTGGGCGCAATGTTATAGCGCGGTGGAAAGTCCGGCTTATCGACGTAGCCGAATGTGCCTCGAACGATCTCCGGCGAGGCGGTGAGCGCGTAGCGGCCTGTCATCGCACCTGTGCTTGCTGCTCCCGAAATGCGAAGTGGCCGTTCTCAAGCCGAGGCTGCAAGTGCATCCGACCAGGCTTGCCGCCGCTCCGTCAGTATCGTCCCGCCCTCGGCGATGACGCGCCCAAGCGCGGTGGCAGCAGGCAGCAGATTTTCGGCGAAGAAGCGAGCCTCTGTGATCAGTCGCTCCTTCTCGTGCTCCTCACCGTGAATTGCCATTGCCGCAAGCGCCGCTGCGCCCAGTGTCAGGCCGAACAGCCGCAAATACGGGGACGCGATTGCCAGCGCCGCGGGCGCGCTCGTCGCCAACTGGAGCTGCAAGGCCTCCGATACCTGCTCCAGGGTGGTGACGGCCGCGCCGAGTTCCGCACCCGTTTGGCCCAGATCGGGGCGGTTGGAGGCCCTGACCTCTGCTGCGACGGCCCGCAGTTCAGCGATTTCCCGCGCCATCACGGCGCCGTCGGACATGGTCAATTTGCGCGTGAGGAGGTCGAGCGCCTGAATGCCATTGGTCCCCTCGTAGATGGCGAGGATACGCGCGTCGCGCAGGATCTGCGCGGCCCCGGTATCCTCGATATAGCCCATGCCGCCGTGCACCTGGACTCCCAGAGACGCGACCTCGTTGGCGACATCGGTCGAAAAGGCCTTGGCGACAGGGGTCAGCAGGGCCGCGCGTTCCGCCGCGGCGGAACGACCGGCAGCGTCCGGCGCGCGGCGCGCGGCGTCGAGCGCCGCCGCCGTCCTGAAGCAGATCGCGCGGGCCGCAATCGTCGAGGTGCGCATGGTCATCAGCATGCGCGCGACATCCGGGTGCTCGACGATGGCGAGCGGCACCCCGTCCGGTCCGCGCCCCTGGCGGCGCTCCCGCGCATAGGCGATCGCCTTTTGGGTGGCCTGTTCGGCTGCCGCGACACCCTCGATGCCAACCGCCAGACGGGCGTTGTTCATCATGGTGAACATGCAGCCGAGGCCACGATTCTCCTCTCCGACGAGATAGCCGGTCGCGCCGCCCGCTTCGCCGAACACCATGGTGCAGGTCGGCGCCGCATGCATGCCGAGCTTGCGCTCGAGCCCGGCGCAGCGCAGGTCGTTCCGCGCGCCGAGTGATCCATCCGGTCCCACCAGGATCTTCGGGACCGCGAAGAGCGAGATTCCACGCGTGCCGGGCGGCGCGTCAGGAAGCCGCGCCAGCACGAGATGGACGATGTTTTCCGCGAGGTCGTGATCGCCGTAGCTGATGAAGATCTTCTGGCCGGTGATGCCGTAGGTCCCGTCGCCGCGTGGCACTGCGCGTGTCGCGAGCCCGCTCAGGTCCGAGCCGGCCTGCGGCTCCGTCAGGTTCATCGTGCCGGTCCACGTTCCGGCCACGAGCTTGGGCAGGAATAGCGCCTTCAACGCGGGAGCCCCGTGGTGGTGCAGGGCTTCAGCCGCGCCGCTGTTGAGGATCGGTGCGAGCGCGAACGCGAGGTTTGCACCCGACCAGATTTCAGCGCAGGCGAAATGGACGAGCAGCGGTAGCCCCATGCCGCCCGCATCCTCCGGGGCCGCGAGCCCATTCCAGCCGCCCGCGATCCAGTCGCGGTAGGCGGCGGGCCAGCCTGGGGCGGTGCGGACGCCGGCCTCGGTCAGCGTCACACCCTCGCGATCACCGATCCGATCGAGCGGCGCGAGCACGCTCTCGGCGAAGGCCGCGGCGCCTTCGAGCACCGAGGCGGCGGTGCCGTCCTCGAGTTCGGGGCAGGCTGCTCCGGCCGCGAAACGCATCGCGCGCAGAAGATCGCCGACCGGCGCACGATAGGTCACACCATCCTCCCGTGTGCACTTGCGGCTGTCGCGGCCGCAAGGGATTGCATGTATCCGGTTCCCTTGGCATTCGGCAGCGCGGGCGGACGATGTCAAGCGCGAGCCACGCTGGATAAATCCCGGGCGCTCGGAGGCGTGGAACAGGACGCAATGCACACCGAGGTCAGATTGCCCGATACCCCCGGCCTCGCCGCCGCCGCGGCCCTGCTGCGCATCGGTCGTCTCGTCGCGTTCCCGACCGAGACCGTCTATGGCCTCGGAGCGGACGCGACCAGTGGGGTGGCGGTCGCGGGAATCTACGCCGCCAAGGGCCGGCCGCGCTTCAACCCGCTGATCGCCCACGTCGCGGCTGTCGGTGACGCGCTGGAGCAGGGTCTATTCGACCGCGATGCGCGGGCGCTTGCCGATGCCTTCTGGCCCGGTCCGCTGACCGTGGTGGTGCCGGCTTCGCCAGGCTGCACGGTCTGCGACCTCGCCCGCGCCGGTCTGCCGAGCGTCGGGCTGCGGGTGCCCGGGCATCCGATCGCGCGGGCGCTGCTGGCCGAGGCCGGATTTCCCGTGGCGGCGCCATCGGCCAACCGTTCCGGCCGCATCAGCCCGACCTCCGCGGGCCACGTCGCAAGCGAGCTCGACGGCCGTTGCGACCTGGTTCTGGATGGTGGCCCCACGGCGGTGGGCCTCGAATCCACCATCGTGGCCTGTCTCGACGGCACGCCACGCCTGCTCCGCCCCGGCGGCCTGCCGCGGGACGCGATCGAGCGCATTCTCGGGCGGCCGCTCGCAGGCCCGCGCGACGCCACCCTGCATGCGCCGGGGATGCTGGCCTCGCACTATGCGCCGACTGGCACGGTCCGGCTCGACGCGACCGACGCGCGGCAGGGTGACGCCGTGCTCGACTTCGCCGGGCAGCTTGGGGCTGGGCGGCACGTCCTCTACCGTGATCTGTCGCCTGAAGGGCGGCTCGACGAAGCCGCGGCCAACCTGTTCAGCTTCCTGCGGGCCCTCGACGTCGGCCCGGCGGGCCACATCGCGGTTGCGCCTATTCCGACGACCGGACTCGGCGAAGCCATCAACGATCGCCTCGCGCGAGCGGCCGCTCCACGCCCCCGATAAGGGGCGATCGCCTCAGGTTCCGCCATCGCGACGCGCCATCTCGCCCAGCATCTCTGGATCGACGCGTGTGATCAGGCGTGCGCCGCGGCCATAGGTGAGCCAGGCCCAGGCCCAGTTGAGGTAGACCGCCAGGCGGTTGCGGGCGCCGATGAGGAAGAACAGGTGAACGGCGCTCCACAGCAGCCAGGCCACCACGCCGGTGAGCTTGACCCGGCCGAGGTCGGCCACAGCGGCCGAACGGCCGACGATCGCGAGCTGGCCGTCATCGCGGTAGCGGAACGGCGGCGGGGCGGGCGCCCCCGTCACCCGCGCGGCGATCACCCGCGCCACATAGGCGCCCTGCTGCTTGGCGACCGGCGCGACGCCGGGAAGCCGGCGGCCGTTCTCAGTCATCGTCGTGAGGTCGCCGATGGCGAACACGTCAGGCCGGTCCGGCACCGAACAATCCGGCCCGACTGGGATGAAGCCGCCCCTGGCGGGCGGCAGACCGAGCCACTCGGCCGCCGGCGTCGCGGCCGTGCCGGCGCACCACAGCACGTTCGCGGCCGCAATGCGTTCGCCGCCCGCCACCACGCCGTCGCGGTCCACGCTCTGGACGGGCGTGCCGGTGCGGATCTCGACGCCGAGCCGCTCCAGCGCCCGGGTGGCGTAGGCGGTGAGCCGTTTCGGAAAGCCGGCGAGGATGCGTCGGCCCAGCCTCGCAGAGCACGATGCGGGTTGCGGAGGGCCGAATATGGGTGAAGTCGCGCTTCAGCGTCGAATGCGCGAGCTCGGCCAAGGCGCCGGCGAGTTCCACGCCGGTCGGTCCGCCGCCCACGATCACGAAGGTCATCAGCCGGGCGACCTCGGCCGGGTCCGTCCGGCTCTCGGCTAGCTCGAAGGCGGCCAGCAGGCTGCCGCGCAGCGCCAGCGCCTGGTCGAGCGTCTTCAGCGCATGGGAGTAGGGCGCCCATTCGTCGTGCCCGAACCACGAATAGACCGAGCCTGTCGCCAGCACGAGGACGTCGTAGGGGAGGGCGCCCGCGTCGCGCGTGCGGACCATGTGGGCCTGCCAATCGACCCCCACCACCTCGTCCATGCGGATCGCGACATTGTCGTTGCCGCGGAACAGCGAGCGGATCGGCACCGCGATGTCGGACGGCGCCAGCGCCGCGGTCGCGACCTGATAGAGCAGGGGCTGGAACAGATTGTGGTTGGTGCGATCGATTAGCAGCACCTCGACCGGTGCCTTGGCGAGGCCGCGCGCGCAGAACAGCCCGCCGAAACCGGCGCCCACGATGACCACGCGCGGGCGCGGCACCCCGGCCGCCGGTCCATGCTGAGCTTCCGCCATCGAAGCGTCTCCCGCAGAGACCTCGCATAGCCCGACAAGACGCGGATCGGCAAACCTGCGGTCCGGCGACCTCCCCGATTGCGGATTGGCTGGCCGGCTTTACGAGCGCCGGCCCAGCAGGCCTGCGCCGGCCCGCGTCCACGCGGGCTCGGGGTGCGGCGTGCGCGTTTCGAGCCGGTGCCAGATGTTCCAAGCGCCCATGGCGCTGAGGAGCAGGGCCGCGGCCAGCGCCAATGCGGCTGCCGGATCGGCGGCCGCGACGGGGAGCACCGGTGCCTCGCACCGATCCGAGCGCGGCACCACCATCACGGTCTCGCCCGCCTGGAACCGGGCCGGGCTCAGCCTCGTGTGAACCTGGACCTGGCACAAGGCCGCGCCGGGCGCGGGCTGGAAGGCCAACACCAGGTTCGACGCCGCCTCCGGCCGCCGATCGCCGCCGGCTGCCGCGACCGATACCAGATCGGCCGGCACGGTGGGGTGGGTGGCGGCCACGGCGCGCTCGTGCAGCCCCTCGATTCCGGTCCCGATCTGCTGCACCGCCAGCAGGGGCGCCACGACCGTGTAGGCCGCGGTGAAGTTGCGCGCCACACCGGATGCGAGTTCGGTGCCACCCGGAACGCCGCGCATGCCGGCCGGCTCCCGCCCGGCCCGGCGCTCGTCCGGATTCTCTCCGACGACGAAGCACGCGGCCTGCGCCTCGATCCTGGCCGCTGCGCGTAAAACCTGGGACATGAAACCCTCCGGGGTGACATCCCTTGAGATCCTCCTTGCGGCATAAAGATTTCGAGACGGGGCGATCGGCGACGTTGTAAAGGCGACATCAACGGCGGGGGGCGTAGCGACCCTCGGGTCGAGCATGGCCGAGGCGTGGCGGTCGGCTGGCCGGAGCGGGTGCCGCGAATCGCAATGCTGTCGAGCACCCCGCGCCTCGGCGGCACGCCGACGCCGCCGTTCCCGCAGTGCCAGCGCGATTGGTGCCACTGGTTCCAGGCGACGGCGCGCGGCGCCAAGGCCGTGCACGACGACCCCAAGGGGTTCGCGCGCCTCATGTGGGACAACTGGAGCCCGCCCGGCTGGTACGACGAGGCGACTTCGAGGCCGTCGCCCGCTCGGACCAATCCGGACTGGGCGGACGTCACCGTCCATTCCTACTGTGCCCGTTGGGACGAGGCCGCCCCCGACCCGCGCTCGGCCGCCCTGGAGGCGACGATCCGGGCCACGCGGCCGATCGATACCCCGACGCTCACCATCAGCGCCGCCAGCGACGGCGTAAATCCGCCCGAGGCCTGGGCGGACGTGCCGAGCAAGTTTTCCGGCCCGTTCGAGGCGGTGCTGCTCGACGGGGTCGCGATCATCGCCGATTTGGAAGCAGCAGCGGGTGCCCTGTCGCGTTCCTACGGTAGCATGCCCGGTGAACGTAGCTAGCCATTCAAGGGGTGTTTGGCGGAGGTGACCTGTTCGGAAAGAACCCAAGCTGAACGTCGGCTCGACTGAGACTTCGAGAAAACCCTAAACTCTTTGCGATCTCGATCACCAAATCAGTGTACCGATCAAAAAACTCTTGATTTGGTGCAGGGTTTGGCACGACTGCGCAAAAATGCTGGTATGCACTTCGGACGGCTCGATTGTCACTGAAGACGATCGGAACCGCATTTAAGTGATCTGATACGTTGTCGGAAAATATTCGGCCTCTTCCACCGACAAGGACCAATAGAAGCTGTAACTTCGTTTTTCTTCTTTCCTGCGACCTGGCAACCATCATGCCAAGGATAACCGTGAGAACGCTGCCGACTACGGCCCCAAGTAGTGCTGCTATCGCTTCGGCGTTTAAAGCCGGGAGGGTACTCACTCCCGAAGCTTTCCAAGTATGCAGATCTCCATGAAAGATCTTGTCCGGTTTTGCTGAACTACGGTTCAGGCCGAAGTCGCTACGCACGCCGACCACGAAGCGTTCTCGAGGCTATTTTAGTGCAGCTTTTTCAAATCAGCATGCCTGAAATCGCGCACAATGGACAGATTCACAGGCATCTATGAGACTAGCTCACACTGATTGCTGCAAGCTGCGATCCGACTGAGAGGGAGTGCGGGCGTTTTGTTCGCCCTCACCCCGCCAGCACCTTGAACGCCCGCTCGGGATCGTCGTTCACGAGGGTGAGCAGCGCCTGCACGGCGGGATCGGGGGTCGACCGGCCCTGTTCCCAATTGCGGATTGTCTTCACCGGAACGCGGAGGGCGGCCGCAAACCTGTCCTGGGACAGGCCGGCCTTCCGCCGCACGGACGCCACGCTCAGCACCGGCCGAAACCCGGCCAGCGGGTTGTCGGGATCGAAGCCGTCCTCAATTAGAAACCGGCGCGTGTCCTCTTCGGTCATCGCGTCGACCTTGGCGGTGTCGATCCGACCCACCCCTATGGGTCTGCCGTGGCGCGTCGCTGCCATCGTCTCAACTCCCGTTCTCTGCATGGAAACGCGCTGATGATCCAACGCACGTCCTTGCGTTGCGTGTAGACGACCGCAAGGCGGCGGCCGGCGATGAACCCGAAAGCGATAACTCGCTCCTCGCCGTAGTCCTCGCGCTCGTCCACGAACTCTTCGGTCTCACCGTCGAATACATGGGCCGCAAACTCGAAATCAAACCCGCGCTCCCGCTGGTTCCGTTCGCTCTTGCCCTCGTCCCAATCAAAGAGCATGGCTGAATTTATGCCCAAGTTGGGCAGTGCGCAAGCTGGAGAGTCCTCTCGCGAGATGGCAGCTGCGCTGTCGGCGCGACTGCGTGTCTTGACCCCGCCATCGTTCCCCCGCAAAACGTGCACCCAAAACGCAACGCGCGAGGACGAATCCGTGCTGATGGACCCTGTGGTCTCCGACATTCCCGATGACCGCGCCGGCCCGATGCCGCGGCGGCGGACGGTGGGCGTGCGGGTGGGCAATGTCACGGTCGGCGGCGGTGCGCCGATCGTGGTGCAGTCGATGACCAACACCGACACGGCCGACGTCGACGCGACGGTGCGGCAGGTGGCGGCGCTGGCCCGCGCCGGCTCCGAGCTCGTGCGCATCACGGTCGACCGCGACGAGGCGGCGGCGGCGGTGCCGAAAATCCGCGAGCGGCTCGACCGCATCGGCGTCGACGTGCCGCTCATCGGCGATTTCCACTACATCGGCCACAAGCTCCTGGCCGACCATCCGGCCTGCGCCGAGGCGCTCGCCAAATACCGCATCAACCCCGGCAACGTCGGCTTCAAGGACAAGAAGGACCGGCAGTTCTCGGCCATCGTCGAGACCGCGATCCGCTACGGCAAGGCCGTGCGCATCGGCGCCAACTGGGGCTCGCTCGACGGCGAACTCTTGACCACCCTGATGGACGAGAACGCCCGCTCGCCGCACCCGGTCGAGGCGCGCGCGGTGACCCGCGAGGCCATGGTGCGCTCGGCGCTCTATTCGGCCGAACGCGCGGAAGAGATCGGCCTCGCCAAGGACCGCATCATCCTGTCCGCCAAAGTGTCGGCCGTGCAGGACCTCATCGCGGTCTACAAGACGCTGGCGTCGCGCTCCGATTACGCGATCCACCTCGGGCTGACCGAGGCCGGCATGGGCTCGAAGGGCATCGTCGCCTCCTCGGCGGCGCTCGGCATCCTGCTGCAGGACGGCATCGGCGACACCATCCGCGTGTCGCTGACGCCAGAGCCGGGCGGCGACCGCACCGTCGAGGTGACAGGTGGCGCAGCAGATCCTGCAGACCATGGGGTTCCGCACCTTCGTGCCGCTCGTCGCCGCCTGCCCGGGCTGCGGCCGCACCACCTCGACGGTGTTCCAGGAGCTGGCGCGCGACATCCAGAGCTACATCGTCACCGAGATGCCGAACTGGAAGACGAAGTTCCCCGGCGTCGAGACGCTCAACGTGGCCGTGATGGGCTGCATCGTGAACGGGCCGGGCGAATCGAAGCACGCCGACATCGGCATCTCGCTGCCCGGCACCGGCGAGACGCCGGCCGCGCCGGTGTTCATCGACGGGCAGAAGGCGATGACGCTGCGCGGCCCGAACATCGCCAACGAATTCAAGCAGCTCGTCGACGACTACATCGTCCGGCGCTATGGGCCGGGGCAGGGCGCGCCTGCGAACGTCGCGGCCCCGATCATGGCCGCCGAATAGGTGGCCGGCGTGGCCACCGACGAACCGATCCATCTCTATTACGCGCCGAGCACGCGCGCCACGGGCGTCCGCATCCTGCTCGAGGAGCTGCGCGCGCCCTACGAGCTGCACGTGCTCAACCTGAAGGCCGGCGAGCACCGCCAGCCGGATTTTTTGAAGATCAACCCGATGGGCAAGGTGCCGGCGGTGCTGCACGGCGGCGCACTGGTCACCGAGCAGGGAGCCGTCTACACCTACCTGGCCGACCTGTTCCCGGAAAAGGGGCTGGCGCCGCCCACAAAACATCCCTCGCGCGGCGCCTACCTGCGCTGGATGTTCTTCTATGGCTCCTGCGTCGAGCCGGCCGTCGTCGACAAGTTCCTGCAGCGGCCGGAGGCGCCGCAGGCCATGTCGCCCTACGGCAGCTACGAGGCGGTCATCGAGACGATCCTGGACCAGCTGAAGAAGGGCCCCTACCTGCTCGGCGACCGCTATACCGCGGCCGACGTGCTGTGGGGCACGGCCCTCTCCTGGCTGACCATGTTCAAGCTGATCCCCGAAGAGCCGCCGATCATGGCCTATATCAAGCGCCACCAGGGCCGTCCGTCCGTGCAGAAGATGCAGGCGGAGGATGCGCAGCTCGCGGCCGAGCATGAGAAGGCCGCCGCGAAGCGCCGAGGCTGACACCGTCGTGAGGGTCGGCATCCTCGAAACCGATGTGCCGCCGCCTGCCCTGCAGGACCGCTTCGGCGCCTCCTACGCGCCGATGATGGCACGCATGCTGGGCGAGGGCTTCGTCTGCGAGGGGTTCGACGTAACGGCCGGCCAATATCCGGCCGACCCCGAGGCCTATGCGGCCTATGTGATCACCGGTTCATCGGCCGGGGTCTATGACCCGCTGCCGTGGATCGCGCCGCTCGAGGATTTTTTGCGACGCGTGCGCGGCAGGGCCAAGCTCGTCGGCATCTGCTTCGGCCACCAGATCATGGCTCAGGCGTTCGGCGGCACCGTGCGCAGGTCCGAGAAGGGGACCGCGCATGGCCTGCACCACTACGCTGTGACGGCCCCTGAACCCTGGATGGACGGCGCTGCTTCGATCGCCATCGCGGTGTCGCACCAGGATCAGGTGATCGACCCGCCGGCCGAGGCGCGGGTGCTTGGCGGCAGCGCCTTCACGCCGAACGGCGTGCTGGCCTACGGTGCCGACGCCGTCTCGTTCCAATGTCACCCCGAGTTCGAGCCGGCCTTCGCGGCGGCGCTGATCGAGCTGCGCCGGGCGAGCTTCGCGGACCCAGCCGAAGCCGACGCCCTAATCGCAAGCCTCCAGGGCGACAACGACCGGTCCCGAGTGGCGGATTGGATTCGGGCGTTCCTGCAGAATGGGCCTGCGGCGTCATAGACGATAACGTCGATTGCAGATGGCATCTGTCCCGGTCAGCACGGTGCCGTCGTGCGCGGGCCCCGGCCTTGCCGTTCGGTGCGGTTTGTTCTTTATGACGGACGATTTGTGTGTTTTTTCATACAATCATTGACAATGTGAGTAGACGATCTACATTTGCCTCGCGCTCTTCAACGTGTTTGGACACGGCAATGGCCTTCGGCACCCAACTCGGCGATCTTGCTGGTCAAGACATCGTGCTCTGGCGTGACGCTGGATTGGATCCGCGTGCCATGGAGGGAGCTGAGCCGGGCGGTACGGACTGGCTGGCTCGGTTGGGCGCAGCGTGGCGTGGGTGGGTAGGGGCTTCGTGTCGAGACCGCATGGAATCTGTGGTCACACATCACAATGCCGCCCTCCCACTTTCCACGCCGAGTCAGCACCATGCCCTTGCCTATTTCCCCCGGCCAGCCCGCCGTTGACGGCGAAGCAATTCTCGTCCTCGGCAGTTCCGACCGCACCCTCGATCTTCTCCGGCTCGCGGTCCTGCGCAGCGACAACGTCACGGCGGTTGGCGCTCGGCCCGATCCGCGCGTGCGGCGCTTCGCCGACAATTTCGCAGTCGATCTGCACGACCATCGGCCGGGACCCGATGATCTCGAAGGCGCGGCAGCCGTGCTGATCGCCATCGGCGATCGGGCGGCCGAAAACCAGCTTGTCCGCGCTGCACGCCGGCGCGGCATTCCGGTTTATGTCGCGGAGCGGCCGCTGGTGTCAGACTTCACGCCGCTGCAGTTCATCGAACGGCGGCCCTTCTTCCAATCGGCCGCCTGAACACCGGAACGATGGACATTCTCCACAGCATCAATTGGCTCTACACGCTATCCGGCTTCGCGGTCGGCATGCTGGTCGGGTTCACCGGCGTGGGCGGCGGCTCGTTGATGACGCCGCTGCTCGTGCTGCTCTTCGGCGTCCATCCGGCCACGGCGGTGGGCACCGATCTGCTTTATGCCGGATTGACCAAACTCGGCGGAACGGCAGTCCACGCGTCCAACCGAACCGTCGACTGGCGGATCACGAGCCGCCTCGCGGCCGGCAGCATCCCTGCGACCATTCTGATGCTCGTGCTGCTGGCCTATATCGGCAAGCAAAGCCCGGCCAGCACGCATCTGATCACCAGCACGCTCGGCTTTGCGCTGATCCTGACGGCCTTGACGTTGCTGTTCCGGCGTTGGCTGCTGCGCAGGCTCGCGGCGGTGGCGGATCGGCTCACCGCGGCGCAGACGCGATGGCCTGACGGTCGCGCTCGGTGCGGCGCTCGGGGTGCTGGTGTCGCTGTCCTCGGTCGGCGCGGGCGCGATCGGCGTCACGGTTCTCCTGATCCTCTATCCGAAGCTGCCGGTCGCTCGGTTGGTCGGTTCCGACATCGCCCATGCCGTGCCACTCACGCTGATCGCGGGCGCCGGCCACTGGTTTCTCGGCTCGGTCGACTGGTCGATGTTGCTGTCACTGCTGATCGGATCGCTGCCTGGCATTGCGATCGGCAGCCATTTCGCCGCCCGGGTCCCCGACCGCGTTCTGCGGCCGTTGCTCGCCAGCACCCTCGCGGTGGTGGGCGGCAAGTTGGTCTTCTGAAACGGCGCGAACCGCCGCGATCGACCGGCTCACGGCATGGCGCTCGTCCGCTGTTCCACGAAGATCTCCTGGCCGATGCGCAAGCCTTGGGCCGAGTCCAAGCTCCCGGCAGAGATCGAGATGTGCTGGCCGTGAGCAGGCTTCCAGAAGAGCTGGCTTCCGCATTTTCTGCAGAAACCGCGCTGCGCCGTCGGTGAGGAGCGGAACCAGGCCAGCGTTCGCGTTGGTGCGAGCTTGAGATCGTCAGGGGCGCAGGCGCTATAGGCCCCCGACATGCGTGGTTGTCCTGACGACAGAACACGCAGTGGCAGATGATGATGTCGCGCAGCGGTCCCTCGACGGAATAGCGAACGGAACCGCAGAGGCAGCCTCCCTTTGCGATCGGCTCCAATCGTCCGCACTCCGTCGGCATCCCTTGCACTCGCATCAGATAGGACTATACTTCTAGAACTATCGTATCCGTGGAGGATGAGATGCACAACCCCCTCACCGCCTTCCTGGCTCGCCTGCGGCAGGAGCGAAGGCGCCGCGATCTGTCGCGCACGCTTGCGTCGCTCAACGATCATCTGCTTCGTGACATCGGGATCGAGCGCAAGTTCATCGATGCTGTGGTCGAGGCCCAGATGCCGATCGCATCGCCGGAGCGTCGGGTCGCGACCCCGCCGATCGTTGGCTCGGGCAGCGCGCATGCGCTGCAGGGTTGCGGGTAAGGACCCGGATGCCGAGCGTCTTTGCGTTCAATGAAGCCGCACGCTGCCTTGCCGAGCTTGGGCATCCCCACCGGCTCCAGGTGTTCAATCTGCTGGTCAAGGCTGGCGAGACGGGCTTGCCCGTCGGCGTGATCCGCGAGGCGCTCGACATTCCGAAGTCCACCCTCGCTCACCATATCGCGCAGCTGCTTGCGGCCGGCCTGATCACGCAGACGCGGGAGGGCCGGGTGCAACGCTGCAGGATCGATCCGGCGCGCACCCATCTGCTGCTTGGCTTCTTGAGCGACTGCTGCGAAGGGCTGCCCGAGGCTCCGACGCGGCGCTGAGGGCGTTATCGCCTGAGCTTGCGGACGTCCTCGTCCCGGCGAAGTGGAGCCCGCGCTTTCTCGAATAAAGCGGGCCGCGACGTGTTCACTGCGGGGCATCACTTGCGGCCATCACCAAGGCCGGTTGCCCACGGAGGAGTTCAAGAATGAGCAGGTTTGTCATTCGCGGCGCGCTTCTGCTCGCCGGCACGTTCGCCACGGCGCTGGCCGCCGATGCCGCCACCACACTGACCGCGAAGAACGGCATGACCTTGTATGTCTTCGACAAGGACGCCGGCGGTACGTCCGCGTGCTACGGCGATTGCGCCGCCAATTGGCCACCATACCTCTCGACGGGCACAGAGGCGATGGGCGAGGGATGGGCCACCACCAAGCGGACCGATGGGTCCGTGCAATGGACCTACGACGGCAAGCCCGTCTACTTCTTCAAAGCCGACAAGAAGGCCGGCGACATCAGCGGGGACGGCAAAGGCGGCGTCTGGCACGCAATCCGCGAGTAGCCGCCAACTCAGTTCAAACCGAGAGGCGCGCCCGCACCTCGTGTTCGACCATGTCGGCCTTTTTGCCGGCGATGACGACGGCGCCGCGGTCCATCACGGCGAAGTCGTCGGCGAGGTCGCGGGCGAATTCGAAATACTGCTCGACCAGCACGATGGCCATGTCGCCCTTCTGGCGCAGGTAGTCGATCGCCCGGCCGATGTCCTTGATGATCGAGGGCTGGATGCCCTCGGTCGGCTCGTCGAGAACGAGAAGCTTGGGCCGGGTCACGAGGGCGCGGCCGATGGCGAGCTGCTGCTGCTGGCCGCCCGAAAGGTCGCCGCCGCGCCGGCCCATCATGGTCTTGAGCACGGGGAAGAGCTCGAAGATCTCGTCGGGGATGGTCTGCAGCTTGCGCGCGATCGGCGCGAAGCCGGTCATGAGGTTCTCGCGCACGGTGAGCAGCGGAAAGATCTCGCGGCCTTGCGGCACGTAGGCGATGCCGCGCCGGGCGCGATTGTGGGTGGGCAGCTTCGAGATGTCCTGTCCGTCCCAGACGATCCTGCCGCCGCGGATCGGCTGATGGCCGACGATGGCGCGCAGCAGCGAGGATTTGCCGACCCCGTTGCGGCCGAGGACGCAGGTGACGCGGCCGGGCGTCGCGGCGAGCGACACCGAGCGCAGCGCCTGCGCGGCGCCGTAGTAGAGGTCGATCGATTCGACGTTCAGCATTTGCTCGACATCTCCAACTCGGGTCGGGCCCTCCTTCTCCCGCTTGCGGGAGAAGGTGCCCCGAAGGGGCGGATGAGGGGTCGTGCGACTTCAGACGTTTCCGCGACCCCTCATCCGTCTCGCGCCTGCGGCGCGATCCACCTTCTCCCGCAGCGGGAGAAGGGGTGCCGCCCAGGCGACAGCTCGCCTTACCGCCCCAGATACACCTCGATCACCCGCGGGTCGGCGCTGACCGCGTCGAGCGAGCCCTCGGCCAGCACCGCGCCTTCGTGCAGCACCGTGACCTTGACGCCGAGTTCGCGCACGAAATGCATGTCGTGCTCGACGACGACGACCGAATGGGTCCTTGGCGATCTCGCGCAGCAGCTCGGCCGTGGTCTGCGTCTCGGCGTCCGTCATGCCGGCGACGGGCTCGTCGACCAGCAGCAGCTTCGGGTCCTGGGCCAGCAGCATGCCGATCTCGAGCCATTGCTTCTGGCCGTGCGACAGATCCGCGGCGGGCCGGTTGCGGTGCTCAGTCAGGCGGATCGTCTTGAGGATGGCGTCGATCCGTTCCTGCTGGTTGTCGGCCGCCTTGCCGAACAGGGTCGCAAAGGCGCTGCGCGGCGCCTTGAGCGCGAGCAGGATGTTGGTCTCGACCGTGTGGTTCTCGAACACTGTCGGCTTCTGGAATTTGCGGCCGATGCCGAGTTCGGCGATGTCGGCCTCGTCGAGTTTGGTCAGGTCGGTGTTGCCGCCGAAATAGATGTCGCCCTCGTCGGGCCGGGTCTTGCCGGTGATGCAGTCCATCATCGTGGTCTTGCCGGCGCCGTTCGGGCCGATGATGGCGCGCATCTCGCCGGGGCCGAGAACCATGCGAGAGGCCGCGCAGCGCCTTGTAGCCGTCGAACGAGACCTTCACGTCGTTGAGGTAGAGGAGCGAGTTGGTGAGGGCTTCGGTCGTTGGCCATCAGGCTTGCTCCGGCATGGCGGGGATCTGCTCTTCGGGCACGATCGGCTGCTCGACGGGCGGCTTCGGGCGCCTGTGCGCAGACCTGGTCGATGAGCCCGAGGATGCCCTTGGGCAGGAACAGGGTCACGAGCACGAACAGGCCGCCGAGGCCGAACAGCCAGTATTCGGGAAAGGCGCCGGTGAAATAGGTCTTGCCGAAGTTGACCAGCACCGCGCCGAGCGCCGCGCCGACCAGCGTGCCCCGGCCGCCGACCGCCACCCAGATCACCGCCTCGATCGAATTGGCGGGCGCGAACTCGCTCGGATTGATGATGCCGACCTGCGGCACGTAGAGCGCGCCCGCGACTCCCGCCATGGCGGCCGAGAGGGTGAAGATCAGCAGCTTGTAGTATTCGACCCGGTAGCCGAGGAAGCGCGTGCGGCTCTCGGCGTCGCGGATGGCGACGACCACCTTGCCGAATTTCGACGACGACCACGGCCGCCGCGATCAGATAGCCGATGCGCGAGCGCGATGGCCGAGGCCGAGAAGAGAGCCGACGCGCGTCGCGTCCGCCTGGACGTTGAAGCCGAGAATGTCCTTGAAGTCGGTCAGGCCGTTGTTGCCGCCGAACCCCATGTCGTTGCGGAAGAAGGCGAGCAGCAGCGCATAGGTCAGCGCCTGGGTGATGATCGACAGATAGACGCCCGTGACCCGCGAGCGGAACGCGAACCAGCCGAACAGGGCCGCCAGCAGGCCGGGCACCAGCACCACCATCAGGCACGCATAGGCGAAGTGCGAGAAGCCCTACCAGGTGACCGGCAGCGCGTGGTAGTTCAGGAACACCATGAAGTCCGGCAGGTCCGGATTGGCGTAGACGCCGCGGCGCGCCGATCTGGCGCATGAGGTACATGCCCATCGCGTAGCCGCCGAGCGCGAAGAAGGCGCCGTGGCCGAGCGACAGGATGCCGCAATAGCCCCAGACGAGATCGAGCGCGAGGGCGAGCAGGGCGTAGCAGAGATATTTGCCGAGCAGCGCCACCACGTAGGGCGGGATGTGCAGGGCGGAGCCGGGGTCGGTCTTGAGCGCCAGGATCGGCACCAGGATGGCGGCCGCGATCAGGACGGCGAGGAAGATGCCGCCGCGCGCGCCGAACAGGGATTTGCGCGATCATGTCAGGCCTCCACCGCCCGGCCCTTGAGGGCGAAGAGCCCGCGCGGCCGTTTCTGGATGAACAGGATGATGAAGACGAGCACCGCGATCTTGGCCAGCACCGCGCCGGCGAGCGGCTCCAGGAACTTGTTGGCGATGCCGAGCGTCAGGGCGGCCACCAGCGTGCCCCACAGATTGCCGACGCCGCCGAACACCACCACCATGAAGCTGTCGATGATGTAGCTCTGGCCGAGGTTGGGCGAGACGTTGTCGATCTGCGCTCAGCGCCACCCCGGCGATGCCGGCGATGCCCGAGCCGAGCCCGAAGGCCAGCGCATCGATGCGGCCGGTCGAGATGCCCATGGCGGAGGCCATGCGGCGGTTCTGCGTCACGGCCCGCATCCGCAGGCCGAAGGGCGTCGCCCGCAGCACGAGCTGCAGGGCGAAGAACACCGCGATCGTGAAGGCGATGATCCACATGCGGCCGGAGGTGATCTCGAGCCCGCCGAGGTGGAACGAGCCCGCCATGAAGCTCGGCGCGCCGACCTCCTTGTTGTTCGGCCCGAAGATGGTGCGCACCGCCTGCTGCAGGATGAGCGAGATGCCCCAGGTGGCGAGCAGCGTCTCGAGCGGGCCGGCCGTAGAGGTGGCGGATGACCAGCCGCTCGATCGCGATGCCGACCGCGCCCGAGACCAGGAAGGCCAGCGGCACCGCGATGAACAGCGACAGCGTCGAACAGGCCGGGCGCGAGGTGCGGATGATCTCCTGCACCACGTAGGTCGTGTAGGCGCCGATCATCACCATCTCGCCATGCGCCATGTTGATGATGCCCATCACGCCGAAGGTGATGGCGAGGCCGATGGCGGCGAGCAGCAGCACGGAGCCGAGCGACAGGCCGTACCAGACGTTCTGCAGCGCCTGCCACATGGCGAGCTGCGTGTTGATCGCGCTCATCGCGCTCTTGGCGGCGGCGCGGACCTTGTCCACGGCGGCGTCGTCGGGCGCGACGGTCGACAGCGGCGTCGAGCAGGCCGAGCGCGTCCTGGTCGCCGCGCAGCTTCAGCACGTCGATGGCCTCGAGCCGCTGGTCGGCGCGTGCGCGTCCGGCATGGTCGCCAGGATGGCGGCGCGCGCCTGGAGCAGGGCGGCCTTGACGCCGGGGTCGGTCTCCTTGGCGAGCGCGGCCTCGACGCGGCGCGAGCTGGTTGGCGTCGTGCGAGCGCGAAGACGGCGTTGGCGGCGTCGCGAGCCGCTTGCCGGGATCGGGCGACAGCGAGGTCGAGCGAGCCCGCCGACGGCGTCGAGCTTGCGAGCGGACGCCGTTGTTGAGCCGGACCTTCTTCAGGCGTCGCGCGTCGACGCCGTCGGCCTTGGCGCCGGTCTTGGCGTCGAACAGCGTGCCGGCGGCGTCCTTGTAGTAGACCTGCTTGCGAGCCGGGATCGAAGAAGAGCCGGCTGTCGCCGAGCGCATCCAGGACCGCGGCCGCGGTCGGGGCGCCGCTGCGCGGCGAGGGCGTCGATGCCCTTCTCGGTCTCGGGGAACTTGTCCTGCGGCGAAATGCGCCAGCGCATCGTCGATCGGCGTCGGCGCGGGCGGCCACGGGCGCGACGCACAAGACGACCAGGCAGAGCGAGCACGAGGAACGCGAGCGATTTGCATGGCATCGTGCCGCGCATGGCGGCCTGCTCGCGTGAGCGGCATGCCCGTCGGCCTGCCGCGTGCAGCCACGGTCGGATGAGGCGGACGCCTGCGACGTCGGGAGGGCCGCGCGTCGACGCGCCGCGCCACGGCTGGTCGCGAGCCGTCTCCCGCTCATGCGGAGCAGGAGGCGCGATCAGCTCAGGCCGCGCCGCCGCACTTGCCGGACTTCACGTTGAAGTTGCCGCAGCTCATCGGGCTTGCGCCAATCGCCGATCAGGTCCTTGGAGCCTTCGAGGTAGGGCGACCATTCCTGCGCCACGACGAGGCCGGGCGTCTGCCACACCGTGTTCATCTGGCCGTCGGCCTGGATCTCGCCGATGTAGACCGGCTTGGTGATGTGGTGGTTCGGCATGACGGTCGAGAAGCCGCCCGAGAGGTTCGGCACCGAGACGCCGATCAGCGCGTCGATCACCGGGTCGGCCTTGAAGGTGCCGGCCTTCTCGACCGCCTTCACCCAGGCGTTGAAGCCGATGTAATGGGCTTCCATCGGGTCGTTGGTGGTGCGCTTCGGCTTCTTGGTGAAGGCGTGCCACTTGTCGATGAACGCCTTGTTCTCGGGCGTGTCGATCGACTCGAAGTAGTTCCAGGCCGTCAGATGGCCGACGAGCGGCTTGGTGTCCATGCCGGCGAGCTCTTCCTCGCCGACCGAGAAGGCCACGACCGGAATGTCGGTCGCCTTGAGGCCCTGGTTGCCGAGTTCCTTGTAGAACGGCACGTTGGCGTCGCCGTTGATGGTCGAGACCACGGCGGTCTTCTTGCCGGCCGAGCCGAACTTCTTGATGTCGGACACGATCGTCTGCCAGTCGGAATGGCCGAACGGCGTGTAGTTGATCATGATGTCCTCGGGCGCCACGCCCTTGAGCTTCAGGTAGGCTTCGAGGATCTTGTTGGTGGTGCGCGGATAGACGTAGTCGGTGCCGGCCAGCACCCAGCGCTTCACGTTGCCGCCGTCGGCGCTCATCAGGTAGTCGACGGCCGGGATCGCCTGCTGGTTCGGCGCCGCGCCGGTGTAGAACACGTTGCGCTGGCATTCCTCGCCCTCGTACTGGACGGGGTAGAACAGGATCGAATTCGAGTTCCTGGAACACCGGCAGCACCGACTTGCGCGACACCGAGGTCCAGCAGCCGAAGGTCGCGACGCAGCCGTCCTTGGAGATCAGCTCGCGCGCCTTCTCGGCGAACAGCGGCCAGTTGGAGGCCGGGTCGACCACCACGGCTTCGAGCTTCTTGCCGAGCACGCCGCCCTTCTTGTTCTGCTCGTCGATGAGCATCAGCATGACGTCCTTCAGCGTCGTCTCGCTGATCGCCATCGTGCCCGACAGCGAATGCAGGATGCCGACCTTGACGGTCTCGTCGGCCGCGAAGGCCGCCTGCGACAGCCCGCCCATCGCCAGCGCGCCTGCGGCGGCCGTCGCCCCCAGCAGCGCCTGCCGCCTGTTCATGATGAACTTGTCCATGTTCTTCCCCTCACAACACTCAGCCCACGGCCGAATTCGCATCGCCCGGCAATGTGCGAGGGAAGGGGAGGAGGGGACCATACGTCGTTTGACGTATGCTGCGGTGCGAAACGCTTCAGAACGCCGGTACAGCACCGGCAAAGAGCCGGTAGAGCACGCCCGAAGCCGCTCCGAGCGCTGCTTCGATGACCCAACCGTCCACGGACAGCCCGAGCATCTGGAAGAGCAGGGCGGAGACTATGCCGACCAAAGCGCCTCCGACGGCGTAGTCTGCAAAGGCGCTGCGGCCCAGCCGGCGCAAAATGCCATGCACGACAAAGGCTGCAAAAAAGCCGGCGCGCCCGCCCGCCCAGAGCGTCGACCCGAGTGTCAGCGGAAGGTTGGACGGGCCGAGATCGAGAACCAGCGGCCCGAGACGAAGCCCGGCGGCCGCATTGTCTTGCAGGTGGAGCGCGAGGTGCAAAACCCCGACGACGGCGCCGGTCAGAACGCCGGCTCCGCGTGAGTTGGAGACCTTGAGCGCGACATCGTCTGTTGCTGGGCGTTGAAGCGAATCGGCGATCGACCGGTAGAGCCGGTCGCGCTCAGAGTCCTTGTTGGCCTCCGATAGGCTCGCGGCGATGGGGGCCGCTCGCCGTCGGCCAAAGCTCGGCCCGGATGTCGTCATCGGGGAAGCTTGGCACGATGGGCTTAAGCGGTGGTCAACCGACTCGAATCATGGTCGCTCTCCGAGATCTCCCGCGACGACCAACCCTGCCGCTTAGGTCTGCCATTAAATCCCGCCTGCGCTGGCGTCTAAATTGCCTCTTTTGCCAACGATGCGCCAATCCCGCTAAGCTCGTTCTGCACTGCAGCAATGAAGGCCAATGACCGGGCGCCAGCGCATTCTCCCCGTCCGGCGCGAATACAATCGCTGGGTCGCCAACGAGACGCTCGAGGATTTCGCGCTGCGCTTCACGGCCAAGAGCGCGCGCCGCTGGTCGGCGCCGCGCGTGTCGCAGACGGCGATCGGCGCGATCTCGTTCCTGGCGCTGGAGGCCATCGGCGGCGCCATCACGCTCAGCTACGGCTTCGCCAATGTGCTGGCCGCGACCCTCGTGGTCGGCGTCGTGCTGTTCCTCACCGGTCTGCCGATCAGCCGCTATGCGGCCCGCTACGGGGTCGACATCGACCTGCTGACCCGCGGCGCCGGCTTCGGCTACATCGGCTCGACCGTCACCTCGCTGGTCTATGCGACCTTCACCTTCATCCTCTTCGCCATCGAAGCGTCGATCATGGCGGCGGCGCTGCAGCTGTTCTTCGGCATGCCGCTCGCCTGGCGGCTATCTGCTGAGCGCCGTCGCCGTGGTCCCGCTCGTCACCCATGGCATCACCTGGATCAGCCGGTTCCAGCTCTGGACGCAGCCGCTGTGGATCGGGCTCAACCTTCTGCCCGGTCGGCTTCATCCTGCTGCGGGACTGGCACGGCGTGCGGCCTGGACCAGCTTTCCGGGCCTCGACGGCACGGCGCCGGCGGCCTCGACCTGCTGAGGTTCGGCGGCGCCGCCTCGGTGATCCTGGCGCTGATGCCGCAGATCGGCGAGCAGGTCGACGTGCTGCGCTTCCTGCCGGTGCGCAGCCCGACCGCGGCGGGCCGGACGGAGCTGGACCGCGCTCGCTGCTGGCGGCCGGGCCGGGCTGGATCGTGCTCGGCGCCCCGAAGCTGCTGTTCGGCTCGCTGCTCGCGGTTCTGGCGCTGCGGGCCGGCGTCCCGGCCGGACATGCGGCCGAGCCGGCCCAGATGTACCGCCTCGCCTTCGGCTACGTGCTGCCTTGGCCGAAGGCGGTCGCGCTGCTCACGGCCGCCTTCGTGGTCGTGTCGCAGCTCAAGATCAACGTGATGAACGCCTATGCGGGCTCGCTCGCCTGGTCGAACTTCTTCTCGCGCCTGACCCACAGCCACCCGGGCCGCGTCGTCTGGCTGCTGTTCAACGTCGCCATCGCGCTTGCTGCTGATGGAACTCGGCATCTACGCGGCGCTGGAGCGCATCCTCAGCCTGTTCGCCGATCGTGGCGGTGGCCTGGCTCGGGCGCCGTGGTGGCCGATCTCGCGATCAACAAGCCGCTCGGCCTCAGCCCGCCCGGCATCGAGTTCAAGCGCGCGCATCTCTACGACATCAACCCGGTCGGCACCGGCGCGATGGTCGCTCGCGGCCGCGGCTGGCCCTGCTGGCGGCCGACGGGCTGGTTCGGCGCCATGGCCGCAGGCGCTCGCGCCGTTCGTGGCGCTGGCGCGTCGCGCTGTCGCCGCGCCGGCCATCGCGGCGCTGACCGGCGGCCGCTTCTATCTCGCCCGCAAGCCCCGCGCGGCCTGGCAGGCGCTGCCGGCCATCACCTGCAGCATCTGCGACCACGCCTTCGAACCGGAGGACATGGCCTATTGCCCCGCCTATGCGGCGCCGATCTGCTCGCTGTGCTGCTCGCTCGACGCGCGCTGCCACGATCTGTGCAAGCCGCACGCGCGCGCTCAGGCGCAGGTCGCAGGCGCGCTTGCAGGCAGCTGCTGCCGCAGCCGCTCGGGCCTGCGCGTCAGCCGCAGCGTCGCTGCGCTATCTCGCGGTCTTCATGCCGCTGATCGGCGATCATCGGCCTCGTGCTGCTGCTGATCGACGTCCAGGCCGGCGTCCTATGGCGCCTTCGCGGCCGGCGGTCGTCGAGCGCACGCTTTGGGGCGCCTTCGCGATCCTGTCATCGTCGCCGGCGTCCTGGCCTGGTTCTTCGTGCTGGCGGCGGAGAGCCGCCGCGTCGCCCAGGAGGAAACGGCCCGGCAGACCGCGCTGCTGCTGCAGGAGATCGAGGCGCACAGGCGCACCGACGCCGCGCTGCAGAAGGCCAAGGAAGTCGCCGAGGCCGCCAACCTCGCCAAGAGCCGCTACGTGGTGGGCCTCAGCCACGAACTGCGCACGCCGCTCAACGCCGTGCTCGGCTACGCGCAGTTGCTGGAGCGCGACGACGGGATGCCGGCGGCGCGGCAGAACGGCGTCCGCGTGATCCGGCGCTCGGCCGAGCATCTGTCCGGGTCTGATCGACGGCCTGCTCGACGTCTCCAAGATCGAGGCCGGCCGCCTGCAGATCCAGCGCAGCGAGATGCGCACGGCCGAGCTTCTTCGGCGGCCTCGTCGACATGTTCCGCCTGCAGGCGTCGCGCCAAGGGCCTGGACTTCCGGTTCGAGGGCGTCGACAGCCTGCCGGCCGTCGTGCGCACCGACGAGAAGCGGCTGCGGCAGATCCTCATCAACCTGCTGTCCAACGCCATCAAGTTCACGCGCGAAGGCCACGTCGCGCTGAGCGTCAGCTACCGCAACCAGATCGCGACCGTCGACGGTCGAGGACACGCGGCCCCGGCATCGCGGAGGCCGACCTCGCCCGCATCTTCGAGCCGTTCGATCGCGGCGCGCTGACCGGCAGCGAGGCCATTCCCGGGCCTTGGGCTCGGCCTGACCATCACCAAGCTGCTCGGCCGAGCTGATGGGCGGCGAGATCTCGCGTGTCGAGCAGCGCCCGGCGCAGGGCAGCGCGTTCCAGCTGCGCCTGATGCTCGCGGCCGTCGCCGCGTCCCGGCGTCGAAGCTGGCCCGGAACGTGCAGGGCTATCGCGGGCGCCGCCGCACATTGCTTGTGGTGGACGACGACCAGGACCATCAGGGCTTGATGCGCGCGACTTCTGGAGCCGCTCGGCTTCTCGGTGCTCACGGCCCGCGACGCGCGCGACCTGCCTCGCGCATGGTCGAAGACGTCCGCCCCGACCTGTTCCTCCTCGACATCTCGATGCCGGGCATGAGCGGCTGGGAGCTCGCCCGCGTCGCTGCGCGGACGAGCGCGACGTGACCGAGCCGATCGTCATGCTGTCGGCCAACATCGGCGACAGCTTCCCGGCGCCCGGGGCAGGGCGACCCCCATTCCGCGACGGTCGCCGAAGCCCTTCGATCTCGCCCGGCTGCTCGACGCGGTCGAGAGCGCTGCTCGGGCTTGACTGGATCGAGGCGGACGTAGCCAGTGCCGACGCGCGCGGCCCGCGACGACAATCCGCCGCCCTCCCGCGGCGATGGTCGAGGAGCTGCTGCGGCTCGGCGCGATCGGCTACGTGCGCGGGCATCGAGGCCAAGCTCGACGAGATGGATCGGCAATCCGGCGCTGCGCGGCTTGTGCGCCGAAGCTGCGCGACCGCCTGCAGGCCTTCGATTTCGCCGGCTTCGCGGCCGTGCTCGAGGAGGCGAGCCGGAGCGGGAGCGGCGCGCCGTGAGTCGGCGGCGCAGGCGAACCAGCGCGCACATCGTGCTCGTGGTCGACGACACGCCCGACACGCTCGGCTTTCTGACGGAGGCGCTCGAACGCAGTCGGCTACACGGCGCTGGTCGCGACCGGCGGCGCGCAGGCGCTGGCGCTGGTGGGCCGGATCTCGCCCGACCTGATCCTGCTCGACGCCATGATGCCGGGCATGGACGGGTTCGAGACCTGCCGGCGCCTCAAGCAGAGCCCCGTCGCCCACGTGCCGGTCATCTTCATGACGGCGCTGAGCGAGACCGAGCATATCGTGGCGGGGCTCGCGGCCGGCGGCGTCGACTACGTCACCAAGCCGATCGTCCTCGACGAGCTGTTCGCCCGCATCCGCGTCCATCTCGCCAATGCCAGGGCGGCCGAAAGCACGCGCATCGCGCTCGACCGATCCGGGAGTTCGCTCGTGTGCCCTCGACGCGAGCGGCGCCGTGCTGTGGTCGACGCCCCAGGCGCTCGCGCTGCTCGACGGGATGCTCGGCGGCGACGAGACCGGACGCGCGCTTGCTCGACGACCTCGGCCGGCAGCGACTGCTGAGCTCGGCCAGCGCGGGCCGCGGAGACACCGCTGGTCTTCGCCGGCGGGGACGCGCGGCCCGATTGCCATTCGCCTTCGTCAGCACGGTCGGCGCGGGCGAGCGGCTGTTCCGCGTCAGCCGCCATGACCCGCGCAGCGACGAGGACGTGCTGGTCGGCGCGCCTGTCGCTGACGGCCCGCGAGGCGGAGGTGCTGCTCTGGATTGCCCGAGGCAAGGCCAACCGCGACATCGCCGACATCCTGGCGCTGAGCCCCCGCACGGTGAACAAGCACCTCGAGACGATCTTCGCCAAGCTCGGCGTCGAGAACCGGGCCTCGGCGGCGGTGCTCGCCACGCGGGCGCTCGACGAGCGATAAAGCTGCCGGAACGCTTAGCCGATCGCTGCCGTCTCGGTCTGATGCACGCCGGCGGCGGCCATGGCGGCCCACGCCGCATCGAGCGAGCCATTGAGGTCGATGGCGCGGCTGGCGTCGGCGATCACGAGGTGTCGAACCCGCTGCGCTGGGCGTCGAGCGCCGTCCAGCCGACGCAGTAGTCGGTCGCCAACCCGCAGGTGAACACACGCCTGAATCCCCGTTCCCGAAGATAGCCCGCAAGCCCGGTCGGCGTCGTGCGGTCCGCCTCGAGGAAGCCCGAGTAGCTGTCGATGTCGGGATGGAAGCCCTTGCGGATCACCAGTTCCGCGTGCGGCAGGTCGAGGGCGTCGGCGAGTGCCGCGCCCGCCGATCCCTGCACGCAGTGGTCCGGCCAAAGCACCTGGTCGCCGTAGCCGAGCCGGATCGTCTGGAACGGGGCGCGGCCCGGATGGCTCGACGCAAAGGAGATGTGCCCCGGCGTGTGCCAGTCCTGGGTCAAGACGACGTGGCGGAACAACCGGCCGAGCGCATTGATCGGCTCGATCACGGCATCGCCGTCCGGAACAGCAAGGGCGCCGCCCGGCAGAAAGTCGTTCTGGACGTCGACCACGATGAGCACGTCGGTGTCTGTCGGTGTCACGCTGCTCCGCTCTCCCTGTCGTGGCACGCCGACTTGCCAGCGGGCAGCCGAGCTGCGGGCACGGAACGCTAGACTCCGTGCCGCCGGACCGTCAATCATCGCGGATTGGATAGACGCGACCGCGAACCCGAGCCCATGCACATCCACGTGATCAACCCGAACACGACCGCCTCGATGACCGAGAAGATCGGCGCCGCGGCGCAGGCAGGCGGCGTCGAGCGGCACCGAGGTGACGGCCGCCAACCCCGACTTCGGTCCACCCAGCATCGAGGGGTATTTCGACGAGGTCTTTTCCATCCCGGGTCTGATCGCCGAGATGACAAAGATGCCCGGCGCCGACGCGCTACGTGATCGCCTGTTTCGACGATACCGGCCTCGATGCGGCGCGCTGCGCCACCGAGGCGCCGGTGATCGGGATCGGCGAAGCGGGCTTCCACATGGCGAGCCTGATCGCGGGAAAGTTCTCGGTGGTCACGACTCTGTCCCGGTCGGTTCCCGCCATCGAACATAATCTCGTCCGCTACGGCTTGATGGCGCGGTGCGCGCGGGTTCGCGCGGCGGAGGTGCCGGTCCTCGAATTGGAAGACCCGGGCTCGAACGCCCGCGCGCGCATCTCCGCCGAAATCGAGAAGGCCATCGCGGACGACCATGCCGAGGCCATTGTGCTTGGCTGCGCCGGGATGGCGGATCTGGCGGCTTCGCTTGTCGCGAGAACACGGCCTGCCGGTCATCGACGGGGTGGTCTGTGCCGTGAAGCTGGCCGAGAGCCTGGTCGGGCTCGGGCTTCGGACGTCCAAGCGAGGCGGCTACGCGGGCCCGCGGCCGAAGGTGTTCACAGGGGCGTTTGCGGGTTCGGTCCGCGTTGATGAAGCACGTCGATCCTGCGTCCTCGATTGGCCCGCGGGCCGCTCTCCGCGGGCTTGTCCAACGAGCTCCGCTGCCGGAGCCTCAAGCCGGCTTCGCTCGGATGACCAAAGTGTAGCCATTGGCTCAGCGCGCCAGAGCCCGCCGCGCCCAGGCGCGCGGCGCGCCGTCCGTGTCTCCTGTCCCATGCCCGGCTGATAGAAGTCCGACATGAACGGCTTCTTGCCGCTGGCGAGCGCCTTCAGCGTCGGCTCGTGGCTGATCTCGAACGCATCGAAGCCGCAGCGCGCCATCAGCTGCAACTGGTCCCAGAGCACGTCGCCAACCGCGCGGATCTCGCCTTTGAAGCCGTGCTCGTCGCGCAGCATCTTGGCCTTGGAGAAGGAGCGCCCGTCGGCGAATTTCGGGAAGGGCAGGGCGATCAGCGAGAATCGGCCGAGATCGTGGAGGACCGGATCGAGCGACTTCGCCGGGCTCGATCGCGAAGGCCGAGCAGCTGGTTGCGGCCCGTCAGCGCCTCCCGCTGCTCCGCTCCATTGCTTGAGCGTGAGGATCACCGGCACGCCGTTCGGCGCGAAGCCGTCGTCGGGCGCCGGCCGCCAGATGTCTTCCACCGGCTGCCCGTTCTTGAACAGCGTCGTCAAATGCCCGCGCCCCCGCTCACCACGCCCAGGTGGATGCCGCATTCCGTCTTGGCCTTGCCGCGCCAGCGGCCGGCCCGCGCGATCTTCGCCAGGCCGAACCGCCGAGGTGCAGGGAATGCAGCCGATCGAGGGATAGCCCTTGGCCACCAGGCGGTGGCGCGGCAGCTTGTGCTCGTCGAGATAGGCCAGCAGCCTGCGTCGCGTCCCAGCCCGCGAGCGGATTGATCTTGGTCCGCTCGCCCTCGGTCTCGAACAGCGGCAGCGTGGCGCGCGTGTCGCTCTGGAAGCGCTTGCGGCCCGGTGATCCAGGCATCAAACCCGTCGATCGCGCGGCCGAGCGGCGCGACCTTGCGGATTTCGCAGCAGCGGTCCGGATCGGTCGACCACAGGAAACTGTCGGGGTCGAGGACCTGCAAGCTCTTCCTGCGGTGGCCGAGACCGAGCGCACGTCGGTCAGGCCCAGCAGGGCCACGAGTTCGTCGCGATAGGCCAGCGTCTCGGGAAACAGATGCCCGGTGTCGACGAAGATCACCGGCGTCGCCTTGTCGATCTCGGAGATCATGTGCAGCAGCACGGCCGAGTCGGCGCCGAAGCTCGACACGAGCGCGATGCGGCCCGGGAAACAGGTCCTTGATGGCAAGGCGAAGCACCGCCTTCGCGTCGAGAGCGACGAAGCGCTCCTCGAAACGGGAGGCGGCCGTGAGGTCGCCGAAGAGGTTGATGTCCAGTGACACCCATGGGAGTCAGATCCCCGCGCCCTCGTTCCGCTCGTAGAGCGCCGTCCTTGAATGGTGCCATGCCGACGCGGCGGAACGCCGAGAGGAAGTCCTCCGAGCGGTCGTGTCGGATATTCAGGTAGGTGTTCACGACGGTTTCGACCGCATCGACGACCTCGTCGGTCGAAAAGCCGGGGCCGGTCAACGTGCCGAGCGAACAGGTTTCGTCCGCCGAGCCGCCCAGCGTGATCTGGTAGGTTTCCTCGCCCTTCCGTTCGAGGCCCAGGATTCCGATATGGCCCACGTGATGGTGGCCGCAAGCGTTGATGCAGCCTGAAATCTTGATCTTCAGGTCACCTATGTCCTGGGCGCGGGGGCTGTCGCCGAAGCGCTCGGAAATGCGCTGCGCCACCGGGATCGAGCGCGCGGTCGCGAGCGCGCAATAATCGAGGCCCGGGCAGGCGATGATGTCGGTCACCAGCCCGGCGTTGGGGGTAGCGAGGCCAGCTGCCGGCAAGCGCATCGTAGACGGCCGGTACGTCTTCGAGAGCGACATGCGGCAGCACGAGATTCTGCTCGTGCGAGACCCGCAGCTCGTCATGCGAGATAGCGCTCGGCGAGGTCGGCGACGACCTCCATCTGCTCGGCCGTGGCGTCGCCGGGAATGCCGCCGATCGGCTTCAGCGAGATGGTGACGAGGCCGTAGCCGGGCACCTTGTGCTCCGCCACATTGATCGTTGACGAACCGCGTCGAACGCACGGGTCGCGTCGCGCGCCGGGCCTCCAATGCCGCTGATGCGGCTCGGCTTCTCGGCAAGTTCCGGCATCGCGAAATAGGCCTGGATCGTCGCGATGTCCGCTTCGGGCAGGCTCAGGCTGGCGCTCCGGGCTCTTGGCGAACTCGGCCTCGACAGCCTCGCGCATGGCTGCCGCGCCCTTCTCGTGCACGAGGATCTTGATGCGGGCCTTGTACTTGTTGTCGCGCCGCCCCTCGAGGTTGTAGACGCGCACGATCGCGTCCGTGTAGGCGAGCAGCTCGGCCTCCGGCAGGAAGTCGCGGATCTTCGTGGCGACGATGGGCGTGCGGCCCTGGCCGCCGCCGACGTAGACCGCGAAGCCGATCTCGCCCTTGTCGTTCTTGACGACCTGATAGCCGATGTCGTGCACCTGGATGGCGGCGCGGTCCTTCTTGGCGCCCGTGACCGCGATCTTGAACTTGCGCGGCAGGAACGAATATTCGGGATGCAGCGACGACCACTGCCGCAGGATCTCGGCATAGGGACGCGGATCGGCCACCTCGTCGGCCGCCGCGCCGGCGAACTGGTCGGCGGTGACGTTGCGGATGCAGTTGCCCGACGTCTGGATGGCATGCATCTCGACCGAGGCGAGCTCGTCGAGAATGTCCGGGCAGTCGGCCAGCGCAGGCCAGTTGTACTGGATGTTCTGCCGTGGTGGTGAAATGCCCAAAGCCCTTGTCGTAGCGGCGGGCGATGTGGGCGAGCTTGCGCAGCTGCCGTGACGACAGAACGCCGTAAGGAATCGCGACGCGCAGCATGTAGGCGTGCAACTGCAGGTACACGCCGTTCATCAGGCGATGCAGCTTGAACTGATCTTCGGTCAGCTCGCCCGAAAGCCGGCGGGCGACCTGGTCGCGAAACTGTGCGACGCGCTCGGCGACGAACTGCGCGTCGAATTCGTCATATCGATACATCGGCTTCCGCCCTTGTTTGGCAGGCGCGACCGGCTTGCCGTGTTCGGGATGCACCGTGGGGCCTTGCGCCCGGATCGCTTCTCGCAGCTTGATCGGCTTCAGCACGCCGCCGCGATCCGCGACATCGATCGCATAGACGTCGAGCACGACGTTGCTCGCCTCGTCCTTCTGCGCCGACTGCAAGGGCCGCGGTCGATTGCTCCACCGATGTGAACACCGTCGAGCCTGGTCGAGGCGGTCCACCCAGCTTCGGTCGGGGCCGAGGAACACGACGGCGCCGTCGCGCAACCGGTTGGCGGTAACCACCTGCTGCATCGCTCGTCATAGCCTCTCGACACGAAGGCAGGCTCCTTCGCACGGTTCCAAGAAACCTGGCAACCGAGCGGCATATAGCAATTTCCAAATCGACAATTGCGAGATTATCTGAAATTACGTACAGAATTTGCGTGAAATATACCAGTGCGCGGGTCACAAGGCCCGAGCGGTCTCAGCCGTGTCTTCGTATGAAGCGCACCGTCTCGCGCCAGGAGGCCGGTCAGCGTCCGCTCTTCCGAGCGCTGGCGCCAAGTCATCATCCGGTCGAGGCCTTCCAGCCGAAGCGCCTGAAGCGGCGGATCCGCGGCGCGGTTCGAGTCATCTCTCCGGGATCGTCCGCGAGATCGAACAAGCACCGGCGGCAGGCCGGCAAAATGCACGTATTTGAGCCGGTCGGTGCGCACGAACCTGAAGGTTGCACCAGTCGGACGGCAGCCCGAACCGCCGCTCGAGGCGCTTCGTGCGGATGTCGCGGAAATCGAAACTCCAATGGACCTCGTCGCGCCAGCTCCTCGGCGTTTCGCCGGCGCAGAAGGGCAGCAGGCTGCGACCGTCGCCGTTACGCGGGCTCTTCAGTCCCGCGCGTCCGAGGATTGTCGGCATGACGTCGATCGATTCCGAGAAGGCCGAGACCGTTCGGCCGCGCGCCGCCATCGGCGGCGCACGGGATCGTACGATGATCAGCGGGATATGCGCGGACTGGTCGAAATAGCCGGTCTTGCCGAGCATCCAGTGGTCGAACAGCTGCTCGCCATGGTCGGCCGTGAAGACGATCAGCGTATCGGCCCAACGCCCGCTCTGCCGCAAGTGCCGCGAAGACGCGGCCGAGATGATGATCGACTTCCTGCGCCAGCCCGGCATAGATCGCGCGCACTCGACGGATCGTGCGCTCGTCGGCATCGCGGGCGAGGCCCGAAAGCCCGGGCGCGAAATTGCCCATATCGATGCTGTCGAGCAGGGCGGCGATCGAGCGGATGCTGGGCCGCTTCGGTCTCGGCGATCGGCCCGCGCAGCGGCAGCGGCACATCGGCGGGAGTCGATCGACCGCGTGGAAGGGCGCCGCCGCCGCGAAGGGCGGATGCGGCGCGACATAGGACAGATGCGCGCAGAAGGGTGCGCTGCCCCTGCACGGACAGCCAGTGCAGGAAGCGGTCGGTCAGAAAGGCGGTCTCGCTGTCCTCGGCCGCAAAGACCGCTGGCTCGCCGAACCCGCGCTGGTCGAAGATGCCGTCGCGCCCGCATCCGGATCGGGGACCGGATAGCCCTTCGCCTTGAGATGGGCGAGCCAGGCGGTCGAGCGCTCGATCAGCAGCGTGTCGACCGCCATGCCGGCGCAGACGCCCTCGTATTCGCCGAGGTCCGGATCGCCGGGATGCTTGCCGCGCGGATCGGGCGTCGTGTCGGTGTAGCCGAAGAGGGTCGGCAGGTAGCCCGCGCGGCGCAGTTCGGTGAACAGCGTCGGATGACGCGCGTCGAGCGGCATGCCGTTCGACGACCGAGCGGTGCTTGTGGGCGTAGAAGCCCGGTCACCAGCCCGGCGCGCGCGGGCCCGCACGGATAGGCCTGGACATAGTGCTGGGCGAACCGGGTGCCGGCGGCCGCGAGGGCGTCGAGGTTCGGCGTGCGGGCGAACGCACCGCGCCGGCCGCCGAGCAGATCGCCGCGCCATTGGTCGACCGTGATCAGCAGGATATTGGGGCGTGTCATCGGGGGCGGGCTGTCGAGAAGGACCTCGGTGGTCAATGTACCGCACACAGGTGTACCGAAAGGCAAGCGGCTGAACGGCACCGGAGGATTTCATGGAACGTCAGGTCGACAGCGCCGCCATGGCTGCCACCTTCGCGGCTGCGAGCAGCGCCGAACTGCGGGCGCGGTATGACAAGCTGGGCCGAGACATACGACGCCGAAAACGCTGCCGCCGGCTTTCGACTGCCCTACTTGTGCGCCGCGTTCCTGGCGCGCAGCTGCCGGCCACCGAGCAGCCGATTCTCGACGCCGGCTGCGGCACTGGCCTCGGTGGCGACTGCCTCGCGGTGCTCGGGTACCGCAAGCTGTCAGGCCTCGACCTGTCCGAGCCGATGCTGGCGCACGCCGCGGCGACGCGGGGTCTACCAATCGCTGCACTGCATGGCGCTCGGCGGGAGCCTGGACCTGCCGTCCCGGACCTTCGCAGCCGTCGTGGCGAGCGGCGTGTTCACCGAGGGGCACGCTCCATCGAGCAGTTTCGACGAGCTGATCCGCGTGACCCGGCCGGGTGGCTGTCTCGTCTTCAGCGTCCGCAACGACCTCTACGAGGAGGGGGGCTTCCGCGAGGAACAGGACTTGTTGGAGTCGCAGGACCGTTGGCGTCTGCGGGAAAGCAGCGCGCCGTGCCGCTCCTTCGTGATCAAGGAGCCGCACATTTTCGCGCGCATCTTCGTCTACGAAGCGATCTGATTTACCCGAGAAACCGAGGTCCTTCCGTCAGCCAGCCGCACTCGTCGTCAGCGGCGCGAGGCCGAGAACTTCCACGATCTCCTCCTCGACAACCGCCGCCTTGTCGGCCTGCAGCTGCCGCTGCGCCCTGCGCCGCCTCACCTCGTAGAGCCCGGCTCCAACCACCGTCACGAGCACCATCATGAGCGCCAGGGCGTTGATCTTCGGCGTGATCCCGGCGCGCACCTGGGAGAAGACGTAGACGGTGAGCGTCGAGGAGTTGCCCGTCGTGAACAGCGTGACGTTGAAGTTCTCGACGGACTGGAAGAAGGCGATCACCGCCGCGGCTCCGAACGCCGGGTAGAGATGCGGCATGATGATCCGTCGCATGACCTGCGCGTGCGGCGCGCCGAGGTCGAGCGCGGCCTCTTCCAGCGACGCGTCGAGGCTCTGCAGGCGGGCCAGCACGAGCAGCATGGCGTAGGCGCTGATGAAGGAGGCCTGGCCGAGCACCGAGAGGTGCAGGCCCGCCGGCACGTGCAGCCGGTTCCAGAACAGGATGGTGGCGATGCCGATCACCGCGCCGGGCGTGAGGATCGGCGCCACCATGAACCCGTAGAGCGTCGAGCGGTAGCGGGCCGCGACGCTGTTGAGGAGCAGGGCGGCGGCCGTTCCGACCGGCACCGAAATCGACCACGACCGCGATCGCCACTTCCAGCGTGTGCAGCAGCGCCAGCCACATTGCCTGATCGTGGAAAAGTTCGACGAACCAGCGGTCCGTCAGGCCGACCCAGGGATAGATCGAGGGAAAGCGGGAATCGTTGACCGCGGCGCCGCCCATCACGACCAGCGGGCGCCAGCAGGTAGACGATGAACAGCACCATGTAGGCGGTGATGAGGCGTCCGGCCGAGGCTGAAGGATTTCACGCTCCGGCCCTCACTTGGCGATGTCGATGAGGCGCACGTTCAGCAGGCGCATCATCAGGCTGACGAAGACGGTGCAGAGCACGAGCAGCAGGAAGGCGTAGGCCGAGCCGGTATTCCAATCGACCGACTCGAAGAACCATTGCTGGATGATCTCGGTGAACCAGCGCGAGGTGGTCGAGCCGAGGATGCTCGGCACCAGGATGGAGCCGGCCGACAGCATGAACACCATGATGCAGCCCGAGCCGATGCCGGGCTTGGCGTGCGGCATCACAACCCGCCAGTGGATGCGCCAGAGCGGCGCGCCGAGGTCCTGCGCGGCCTCGATCTGGTTGCGTGTCGAGCGACTGGATGGCGTTGTAGATCGGGAACACCATGAACAGCACGTAGGTGTAGACGAGCCCGATGATCACGCCGTTGAAGCCGGTCCGCCAGCGGATGCCCTTGTCGATCAGGCCGAGCCCGTGCAGCAGCGCGTTGAGCGGTCCCTGATAGGCCAGGATGATCGACCAGGCGAAGGAGCGCAGCACCTCGCTGACCCAGAGCGGGATCAGCAGCAGCAGGAACCAGGTCGCGGCATTGCTCGGCGGCGAGACCTTGGCCAGGAAATAGGCGACCGGATAGGCCAGCACCAGGCAGATCAGCGTCACGATGCTGCTGTAGAGCACCGTCAGGCCGAAGATCTGCAGGTGGATCGGGCTCGTGAAGAACGTGGCGTAATTGGCGAGCGTGTAGACGTCCTTCGGCCCGCCCATCTGGTCGACCGGCAGGTAGGGCCGGAACGAGAACTCGAGCAGGATCAGGTTCGGCAGGATCACCATGGCGAGCAGCCAGAAGGCCGTGAGCGCGACCATCAGGCCGGTCAGCATGGCGCCGTAGCGAGTGACGAGAGCGGTCACGGCGCGCTCCTCAATGCGGCGCTTCGAGGCCGCGTCGGCCAGCACGACGGCATGTTCGGGCGCAGAAGGCGAGGCCCAAGCTGCTCTCCGATCGCCGGAACCGGGGTGCCGGGCTCGTTCGCATCTGCACCATGTGGGTCCGCCCGCCGGCGTCATGCGCGTGGACGTTGATGAAGCTGCCCTCGAAGGCGACTTCGCTGATCTTGATGGGCAGGCTGTTCGCCGCCCTCGGGATCGGCGGACAGCCGCGGCGTTTTCAGGCCGCACGTAGAGCTTGGCCGACGAGCCGACCGAAATGCCGGGCCCGAGCCGCGCCAGGAAGTGTCCGGCCGGCGTGTGGAAGCGGCCGTAGCCGTTCTCGAAGCCGACCACCTGGCCGGGCAGCAGGTTGTTCTCGCCCACGAAGGAGGCCACGAAGCCGTTCGCGGGCTCGTTGTAGATCGTCGGCCGGCGTGCCGACCTGCTGCAGCACGCCCGCCGACATGACGGCGACGCGGTCCGACATGGCCAGCGCCTCGCCCTGGTCGTGCGTGATGTAGATGAAGGTCACGTTCGTGCGCTTCTGGATGGCGCGCAGCTCGCTGCGCATGTGCTGGCGCAGCTTCAGGTCGAGCGCCGAGAGCGGCTCGTCGAGCAGCATGACCTTCGGCTCGACCGCGAGCGCGCGGGCGATCGCCACGCGCTGCTTCTGGCCGCCCGACAGCTGGCTGATCCGCTTGTCGCCCGAGCCGGCGAGATCGACGATCCGCAAGAGCTCCTCCGCCCGGCGCGCGCCGCTTGTCCTTCGGCACCCCGCGCACCTCGAGGCCGAACGCGATGTTCTCCCAGACGGACATCAGCGGGAACAGCGCGAGGTTCTGGAAGATCAGCGCCGTCGGCCGCTTGTTCGGGCCGATGCCGCGCATGTTCTTGCCGCCGATCTTGATCTCGCCGGCCGTCGGGCTCGATGAAGCCCGAGATCATCCGCAGGATGGTGGTCTTGCCGCAGCCGGACGGGCCCGAGGAACGAGAAGAACTCGCCCGGCCTTGACGGTGAGGTCGACGTCGTCGACGGCGCGGAACTGCCCGAAATCCACGGTGACGTGGACTGAGCTGGACGTCTTCGCTCATCGGCCTCCGGACCCGGCTCCGCACGCAGCCTGCAGCCAGACTAGGCGCCGAGGTGCGGCGGCGGATCAGACTGCCCGCCGCCCAGCATTCCTGATGCCAACCGGTCCGATCGCGCGTCAGGCGGCCTTGTACTTGTCGGCGTATTCGCCGCGCAGCTTGAGGAACCAGGAATCCTGCGCCGGCCACCACCACATCTTCTGCGAGCGCGTCGCCGGGATAGGCCGCCTTGTAGAAGGCCGACGACCTTGGGATCCATGCAGCGGCGGTCGCGTCCTTGCCGGTCGGATTGGCCGAGAAGGCCGTCGCGTTCAGCGCCGAGCCCTGCGGCGAGGCGACACGAAGTTCGCGAATTCGTGCGCCTGTTCGACGTTTGCCGCATTCTTGAGCAGGAAGTAACCCTGCATCCAGCCGAACGCCCCTTCCTTCGGCGCCACATAGGCGAAGGGCAGCCCGTCCTTGCCGAGGTTGTAGCCGGTCGAGTCCCAGCACAGGCCGAGCGTGCAGCCGTTGGTGCGGAAGGCGGCCTGGGCGTCGTTCTCGCCGTTCCAGAACTGCGCGACGTTGGGCTTGGCCTTGATGGCGGCGGCCAGGACGACGTCCCAGACCTGCTTCATCGTGGCCTCGTCCTTGTAGCTGTCGATGAAGGGCTTCGGCAGCTTGCCCTGCTCGTCGAGCACACGGCCCATGGCGGCCAGGGCCGAATGGCCGCGCACCACGACCTTGCCCTCGAACTTCGGGTCGAACAGCGAGGCGAGCGTCGTGTTCGGATAGTCCATCGGCGCATCGGCCGTGGAGTGGACCAGAGCCTCGGTGCCCCAGACGCTCGGCAGGTAGAAGCGCTTGCCGTCCTTCTGGGCCGCATCGCCGGCCGCGCCGGTCACGAAGGCCGGATCGTAGCTGTCGAGCTTGATCTTGGTCATGTCCCAGGGCTGCACGATGCCGTTCGAAACCCAGGCCGGCACGCGGTCGAGAGTCGGCTCGACGAAATCGACGCCGCCGGTCTGCAGCGCGACCTTGCACTTGGCGTACATCGTGTCCTGGTCCGGCTGGTCCAGGAAGTTCACCTTGATGCCGGTCTGCCTTGGTGAAGGCCGCGAACAGGTCGTCGAACTTGTAGCCCGACCAACCCATGAAGTTCACTTCGCCCGACGAGGCGCGCGCCTTGGCCGAAATGATGGCCGGGGCGCTCAGCGCGCCGGCGCCCAGCGCCGCCGCCCTCAACAGCGAACGCCGGCTCAGCCCGTTTTTCAGATTGTCGTCACGCATGCGGGTCCCCTGGTTTCGATCAGTCGCGCGTTCACCCGGCAAGGCCGGCGCTTTATCGTCCGCGCATGCCGCATGCGCGCTCTCGGGCTGCAAGGTCCCGAAGCCTCGATGCAGCATGATCGACTGCCGTCGGCCCGGATGCAGAACTCATGCAGGGGTCGGGCGGTCGCCGGCAGCGGGTTTCAAGCTTTTGGACATGAAGACCCGGTTGCAATCCCTTTTCTTCCGCCTGGTGCGTCTCGATGAAGCCCAGGTGGGCGTAGAGGGCCAGGTTTTCGGTCATCAACTGGTGCGTGTAGAGTCTTATTGTTTGAAAACCCGCGTCCCGCGCCGATTGCTCGGCGAAAGCGACGAGCCGACGGCCGTAACCGCGGCCCTGAGCCGTCGGCCGAAGCGCGACATTGTCGAGCAGCATGGCGTTGGCCTCGGGGATGAGCACGACGAGACCCTCTATGCGACCGTCACATGTCAGGACGAAGACACGTTTCTGGCTGATCAAAAGCCCGTAATCGTCGAGCATCGGTCCGGGCTTTCGGCCGATGCGCGGGACGTAGTGGCCGTAGGCTGCCGCGACCAATTCTTCGACGGATGTGCGTTCCTCTGGAACCGCAAGCCTGATCTGCACCGCGGTTCGGCGCTACCGCGCCCTCGTCCCGATCAGGCCGATCCGTCGTGTTGCGATCCGGCGACATGTCTCAGAGCTTCCTCATGTTAAGCTCAAGGTTCGCAGGGCTAGCAAAGGACGTCAACGCGATGACGAGGCAGGAACGGAACCGATTGCGTTTGGGGGCCGTCATCGGCGTGTTGATCTTGTCCTCGGATCTTGCTGCCGCCGCAAGCTTCGATCCCCAAACGCTGCCCGTCACCTGTCAAGAGAGTCTCGCCGAGATCCAGAGCGGCAAGGCGCAATTTGCCGACCTCGGCAAGGCGATGGTGAGGGCCCGCAAAGCCTCCGATCCGAACGGATTCTGTGTGGCGGCTCGCCAGATCGTGACGCTGATCAAGGCGCAGAGTGCCAAGCTCGACTACTGCGTCGGCGAGCTTGCCAGCGCAACGAACACGCCGCAGGCCGCCGCCAACCAGATGCTGACGATCAAGGATTCCTACCGGCAGATGATCGACGCAGCGAAGAATTCGCAGAACGATCACATGCATTGCGGGCTGGCGGACCAGTAATCTGCCGGCTATCGGCCAAGAAGCTTCTCGCAGGCGGCTAGGATGGACGGAAGCGCATCGCTCTTGCGCCGTGCCCCCTCCTGGCAGGCGATGGCCAGGGCTTCTGCCTGCATCGCGCGATCCCCGAGCTGGCGAACGATCGTCGCCCGCAATGCATCGGCCCGGCTGCCCGGTCCCGGCACAATGGTTGCCCCAACGCCAAGCTCCGCCGTGGCGGCTGCGGTGACCTCCTGCTCAAGGTGGGTCGGCAGGATCAGTTGAGTCACGCCGGCAAGCAGGGCCGCGTAGGTCGCTCCTGCACCCCCATAGTGAACAAACACCTGGGTTTGCGGCAACACGCTCGCGAAGTGTGGTGCCTCGGCGTGGACGCCGACATGGCGGGCACAGTGGGGAGCCACCTCCTGCGGGTCCATGCCGCGAACGTGCACCTCTGACCGGCACTCGAGACCGTTGAGGGCCGTCAGAACAGCGTTCAGCGCGGGATGTGCGCCCCACAGGAAGCAGAACACCGCCGGCCCGCAGCGCTCAGCAAAGGTCGGACCGCAGCGAATGTCCGGGATCGTGAAGGGCGAGATTGTCGGGGTGCGGCGCAGACGCGCATACGGATCGCAGTTCGCGAATGTGATCGGAAACGTGCGCTCGCCCGCGAACAAATCGGCCAGAGTGCCCGAGCCGCGGCCCGCCATTCGCCTTGCGTATCTGGCGAGCCGTTCGCAGCAGATTTCTCTCGTGCGCTATGCTGAGGGCGTCAGGTGGGACATCGGCGTTGACGATCGAGGGCATCGGACGGCTGGGCGGCGGCGTGGAAAAGCCATCCCCCAACACGAGTGTCGGCACGCGCCCGCAGGAGACCAGACGGAGCGTCGGAGCGAAGTCGCTAACGATGAGGTCGGGGCGGACGGCATCGAGCAGCTTGCGCCATTTGCTGGCTTGTGCCGCAAGGATCGCTTGGTCGCCATAGCCCAGCCGATGCAGGACATCGGCAAGGGTTTTGTCGCTCCGACCGTGAAGGCTTGGCTGAATCACGCCGGTAAAGCCCGTGCCGCCGATAATCTCGGCTTTCGCCCCGAGGGCTGCCGCAATCGCCGGGCCGGCAATCTCGCGGTTGGGCACGGCGAACACCCGGCGATCGCGATCGAGCCCGCGGGCGACCGCGATGAGCCGGCTGACATGGCCGAGACCATCGCCGAATTCCTGCGCCAGAAGAATTGTGCGTGTCATGGCGGCACTGTAATGGCTCGCCTCATCGTAAGACGAGGCGCGGTTGACCAGTTTGCAGCGCTCGGTTCTAACGCGGCGCAGCAGGCTGGAGACTGACGAAATGGCCGAGTGGGTTCAGCATGCCCGTTTCGACGGACCGATCGTGATGATCGGCTTCGGCTCGATCGGGAAGGGCACCTTGCCTCTGGTCGAGCGCCATATCGCGCACGATCAGGCGAAATTCACCGTCATCGCGCCCGACGATGCGGATCGCGCTTTGCTCGACGAGCGCGGCATCGCATTCCACCATCTTGGACTGACCCGCGAGAACTACGTCGAGATCCTGAAGCCGCTGCTGACCGCGGGCGGCAAGCAGGGCCTCGTGATCAACCTCTCGGTCGACGTCTCCTCGGTGGCCATCGTGCGGCTCTGCAAGGAACTCGGCGCCCTCTACATCGATACGGTCGTCGAACCGTGGCCCGGGTTCTATACCGACGCGCGGCTGACGGCCTCGCAGCGGTCGAACTACGCCCTCCGCGAATCCATGATGGACCTGCGGCGCGCCGCCCCCGGCGGTCCAACCGCCGTCACGACCTGCGGCGCCAATCCCGGCATGGTCTCCTGGTTCGTCAAGCAGGCGCTGCTCGATGTCGCCCGCGATACCGGCGCGTCGACACGCCGAGCCGGCCGATCAGGCTGGCTGGGCGCGGCTCGCGCAATCGCTGGGCGTGAAGGGCATCCATATCGCCGAGCGCGACACGCAGCGCGCCAAGTCGCCAAAGCCGAAGGGGGTGTTCGTCAACACCTGGTCGGTCGAGGGTTTTGTTTCGGAGGGCCTTCAGCCGGCCGAACTCGGCTGGGGCACGCATGAAAAGCAGATGCCGCTCGAAGGCCAGCACCACGATTTCGGTCCGGATTGCGCGATCTATCTGCTTCGGCCGGGGGCCGGCACGCGCGTGCGCTCCTGGACGCCGACCGCCGGCCCGCAGCACGGGTTTCTCGTCACCCACAACGAGTCGATCTCGATCGCGGACTATTACACGGTGCGAGAGGACGGCCAGGCGGTATACCGGCCGACCTGTCACTACGCCTATCATCCCGGCCGACGACGCGGTCCTCAGCCTGCACGAGATGGCCGGCAATGCCTGGCAGCGGCAGGACAGCTGGCACATCCTGTCCGAATCCGACATCCTGGACGGCATCGATGAACTCGGGGTGCTGCTCTACGGGCATGCCAAGAACGCCTATTGGTACGGCTCGCAGCTCTCGATCGAGGAGACGCGGCGGATCGCGCCCTATCAGAACGCCACCGGGCTGCAGGTGACCTCCGCGGTTCTGGCCGGCGTCGTGTGGGCGATCGAGAACCCGAACGCCGGCATCGTCGAGGCGGACGAAATGGACTTCCGCCGCTGTCTTGAGGTGCAGACGCCCTATCTCGGGCCGGTGATCGGCCGCTATACCGACTGGACGCCGCTCGACCATCGGGGCGTGCTGTTCCCCGAGGACCTCGACCGCGACGATCCCTGGCAGTTCCAGAACGTGCTGGTGCGATGACGATCCGAAGAACGATCGTCTGCCTGGTTCAGGATCGCGATCATGGCGGCCGGGCTGGGGTTGACCGCGTGCGCCGGTCCGCAGGGCGAGCGTCCAAAGCTGGACAACGCCGTCGTTCGGCCCAACAGCGAGACCTACGGCTTCACCGGCGGGTATGCCGGCGCCGTGGCCGGGACCGGTCCGAGCCAGAGGTGACGGCAGCTTCGTTCGGCGCGCCGATCAGTTGATCTTGGTGACCGAACGGTTCGTCAGATCGACCCTGTAGCGCTCGCGCCGCTCGTTGGCGACCAGGAGAACATTGGCCTCGGGGTCGACGGCAAGACGCGTGATGTACACGTCCTGAACGTCTCGCTCCTCGTCCTCGTCGTAGACGATCGGATAGACTGCGATCGTCCAGAGCTCCTGCCCCGTGGCCTCATCGATGGCGGAGACGACGCCGCTGTCCTGAGCGATTCCGTGCCGACTCGGAACCCGTGTCACCTCGTAGCGGATCCCGTTGGCGCTTACAGGCTCGGCCCAGTGAACGACCCGCTTGCTCGATTCCATGGGTGATACTCCAGTGCTGTCGCTCGTTCCGGCCGAGACCGGACGCGTCCAAAGCAAGGTCAGCGCAGCGAAGAAAAGGATCGCGCTCCGTCTCATTGCGTGCCGCTACACGTAGACTTCGTCGAGCTTGGCCTTGGTCAACGCACCGACGATGTCGGCCGCAAAATAGGCCCACGAATCCGCGTTTCGAATGGCGTTCGCGACGCTCAGGGACACTCCGCCCGGCTTCAGACCCTTGAAGTCGTAGCTGAGGTCCTTTGTCTTCTGAAGTTTGTGCGAAAGCTCATGAACCAGAGTCAGGGCACAATACCACAGCAGGCCGATTTCACCCCGCGCCTTGCGCTGCTCCCGAAGAAACAGCCTGTAGAGATAGACGACGGGCATCCTGTCCTGGGAATTCACGGACGCAAGGTCGTGGTCGGCTGTTCCGGCGCTCCGCCGCGGCGGCCTGTCGGCGAAGATCACGGTCGTCGAGTTGCAGACGGCCGAGATCTTCTTGAAGCCGTCGGTCAGCGTCGCGATCGTCTTCCGGATGTCCTCGTCGCTTGCATCCGCGGCCAGGAACCACCTCTTCACCTTGGCTTTCGTCGTGCTGTCGGCAGTCGCCAACTTGGCCTGTACGTCCATGCTCCACTTCCGGGTCAATTGAAGCGAGACCGGCATCACGCGGCGCGCGTTGGGCCCAAAAACCTCGTGATTCTTCTCGAGAAGCGTCTCGACCTTCGCCTCGGTCTGCGACTCGAGTTCCCGATAGCACCAGTGCGCGTAGTCGACAGGGTGATCGACCACCCAGACACTCTGACTGCCGCGGCTCTGGCAAAAGTAGAAGTGCTGCAACAGCTTGAGGAACGCCGCACGATCCTGGTAACCGGGCTTTTCGGTGTCGCTCAACTTCAGGACTTCGGCGGCGACGGCGTCCTGACCGTCGGGCGAGGCTTTGGCAATCCCCTTAAACCTGCTGCGAACGAGTTCGAGTGCGTCGGCGTCGCCCGCGTTTGGGCCACCTGACGCGAAAAGGCCGCGAAGCTTCGGCTCGAGGTTGGACCAGCGCTGCTGGAAGGGCCGCGCCTGCAGGATGGCGACTGACTTGTCGTAGACCTCGGTGAAGACGTTCATGGCGACCACCCAAGCACCGACGCGAAGGACCGGGTCCCGCAGAGTCGAAATGCAATGGCGAGGATCATTGCCGTCGATTGATGCCGGAATATGTCGCGCAACGTGAAACGAAGCGGCCCGGGGCGACGCCGTCTCAGGCGTCTTCCTCGATTGAGGTTTGTGCGATCTGCGTGGCCCCGCCATTCAGACGCGCCGCGAGGGCGTGCCCGGCCGCGACTGCGATGAGGCATAGAACGACCGAAACACCGATGTTTGCCATAGCGCGGCCGAGGGCGCCGCCCCGCAGCAGATCAAGCGTCTGCAAGCTGAAGGACGAGAATGTCGTGAACCCGCCGCAGAAGCCGACAAGCACGAAGAGGCGTGTGCTCTCAGGGATGGGATAACGGCCCTGCGCCAAGGTTAGCGTGCCGAAGAAGCCGATGACGAAGGAGCCGGCGATGTTGATGAGGATGGTACCCCACGGCAGGTTCTGGCTGATCGGTAGGGCGGCGAGCGACACGAAGTAGCGAGCCAGCGTGCCAATGGCGCCGCCGAGTGCGATGAGAACCACCGTGGTCAAGTCCATAACGGCCTCCGGCGCCCTGTATCGACCAACAAAAAACCCGCCGGGTCGGCGGGTTGTGTCAGTCACGATCCCACCGTCGTCGGTAGAGTCACCAGCTCGCGACGCGAACGGAACCGGGGAACTCCTTCCCCACTGTGTCTGAAGACTAGATCTGCGTCAGGCGAGAACAAGCCGGCTCTCCGAACGTCACGGAATAACGGCACTGGCTCAGCCGCTCATGCCGATGGTGCGGGTGCGTCCTGCCACTCGAGCAGCGTGACCTTGCCGTTCTCGACCGTCAGCGCCAGGCGGCCCTGCTTCAGCTCGAGCGCCCGTTGCGCCGAAGATGCGGCGCCGCCAGCCTTTGAGGGCCGGGACCGTCGGCGTCGTCGCATTGCGCGAGGGCCTCGAGGTCGTCGACGGTCGCGATCATCTTGGCCGCGACGCCGTGCGCCTCCGCCACCTGCCGCAGCAGCACCTTGAGCAGTTCCACGGTGGCGCCGCCGGCCGATCCGTTGCGGCGTTCGCGCTCGATGCCGCGGCAGCGTCTTCGGATCGCGCGCCAGTCCGCGCTGGACCGCCTCGATGATGTCGGCGCCCGCCTTGGTCCGCTCCATGCCGCGCGGCACGGCCCGCAGTTCGGCCAGCGCCTCGGGGGTCTTGCGGCGCGGCCAGCGCGATCTCGATCGAGCACGTCGTCCTTGAGGATGCGCGAGCGCGGCACGTCGCGGCTCTGCGCCTCCTCCTCGCGCCAGGCCGCGACTTCCATCAGCACGGCGAGATCGCGCGGCTTGCGCACCCGGTTGCGGAAGCGCTCCCAGGCGTTCTCCGGATGCTGCTCGTAGGTCGATGGCGAGCAGAGAACGTTCAGTTCGTCGTCGAGCCAGGAGAGCCGGCCCGGCCTCCTCGAGCTTCGCGCGCAACACGCGGTAGACGTCGCGCAGGTGGGTGACGTCGGCGATCGCGTAGTTCACCTGCGCGTCGGTCAGCGGACGGCGGCCCCAGTCGGTGAAGCGCGACGACTTGTCGATGTGAACCTTGCAGATGTTCTGCACCAGTTCGCCATAGGCGACCTGGTCGCCGTAGCCGCAGACCATGGCGGCCACCTGCGTGTCGAACAGCGGGTTTCGGGATCGAGCGGGACAGGTTCCAGACGATCTCGATGTCCTGCCGCGCGGCGTGGAACACCTTGATGACGGCGGTGTCGCGCATCAGCGCGAAGAAGGGCTCGAGATCGAGTCCCGGCGCCAGCGCGTCCACCACGACGGCTTCGTCGTCCGAAGCGATCTGGATCACGCAGAGCTTCGGCCAGAAGGTCGTCTCGCGCAGGAACTCGGTGTCGACCGTCACGAACGGATGGCCGGCCAAGCCGCTTGCAGGCGGCGGCAAGCTCGTTCGTGGTGGTGATGATCGTGCATGTTCGTGCAATAGAGCAAAGACCGGGCCGAGGCGACCGCATTTCCGGCCGCTCGGGCGAGCCGCCCCCGCGCGTCGCGATTCTTGACAACCCCAGGCCTGCATGCGCTTGTCCGCCGCCTCGCGGCAGCCTCGGACCCGCGTTTCCGACCGAGAGAGAGATGCACCGTTACCGATCGCACACCTGTGGCGCTTTGCGCGAGGCCGACGCCGGCCAGAACGCGCGGCTGTCCGGGTGGTGCAACCGCATCCGCGATCATGGCGGCGTGCTCTTCATCGACCTGCGCGACCATTACGGCATCACGCAGTGCGTGGTCGATCCGGACTCGCCGGCCTTCGCCGAGGCCGAGAGGCTGCGCTCGGAGACGGTGGTGCGCGTCGACGGCCAGGTGCGCCGACGGCCCGCCGGGCACCGAGAATGCCGACATGGCGACGGGCAGCGTCGAGCTCTACGTCGTCGACATCGAGGTGCTCGGCCCCGCTGCGGAACTGCCGCTGCCGGTCGCGACCGACCAGGAATACCCGGAGGAGACGCGCCTCCGGTACCGCTTCCTCGACCTGCGCCGCGAGCGGCTGCACGCCAACATCATGCTGCGCGGGCGGGTGATCGAACTCGCTGCGCGCGCGCATGAAGGCGCAGGGCTTCTTCGAGTTCCAGACGCCGATCCTCACCGCCTCTTCGCCCGAAGGCGCGCGCGACTACCTCGTGCCGTCGCGCGTCCATCCGGGCAAGTTCTACGCGCTGCCGCAGGCGCCGCAGCAGTTCAAGCAGCTGATCATGGTGGCGGGCTTCGACCGCTATTTCCAGATCGCGCCCTGCTTCCGCGACGAGGACGCGCGGGCCGACCGCTCGCCCGGCGAGTTCTACCAGCTCGACATCGAGATGAGCTTCGTCACGCAGGAGGACGTGTTCGCCGCGGTCGAGCCGGTGCTGCGCGGCGTCTTCGAGGAGTTCGGCGGCGGCAAGGCCGGTGACCCAGAAGTTCCCGATGATCCCGTATCGCGAGGCGATGCTGAAATACGGCGTCGACAAGCCGGACCTGCGCAACCCGATCGTCATCGCCGACGTGACGGAGGAGTTCAACGAGCCCGACGTGTCGTTCAAGGCCTTCAAGAACGTCATCGAGCGCGGGCGGCGTGGTGCGCGCCATTCCGGCGCCGGGCGCCGCGGCGCAGCCGCGCTCGTTCTTCGACAAGCTGAACGACTGGGCGCGGGGCGAGGGCGCGCCGGGCCTCGGCTACATCATCTACGACGAGGTCGAGGGGCGGCTCACCGGGACGCGGGCCGATCGCCAAGTTCCTGCCGGCGCGCGGTGCAGGCCTCGCTCGTCGCCAAGGCCGGGCTGAAGGCCGGCGACGCCGTGTTCTTCGCCTGCGATCAGCCGGCCAAGGCGGCGAAGCTCGCCGGCGCGGCGCGCACCAAGCTCGGCCACGAACTCGGTCTGATCGACCCGAACGTGTTCGAGTTCTGCTGGGTCGTCGACTTCCCGATGTACGAGTGGAACGAGGACGACAAGAAGATCGACTTCTCGCACAACCCCTTCTCGATGCCGCAGGGCGGCCTGGAGGCGCTGGAGACCAAGGACCCGCTCGACATCCTGGCGTTCCAGTACGACATCGTCTGCAACGGCATCGAACTGTCGTCCGGCGCGATCCGCAACCATCGCCCCGACATCATGCGCAAGGCGTTCGCGATCGCCGGCTATGACGAGACGGTGCTCGAAGAGCGGTTCGGCGGCCTGTACCGCGCCTTCCAGTACGGCGCGCCGCCGCATGGCGGCATCGCGCCCGGCGTCGACCGCATCGTCATGCTGCTGGCCGGCGAGGAGAACCTGCGCGAGATCGTGCTCTTCCCGATGAACCAGAAGGCCGAGGATCTGCTGATGGGCGCGCCGTCGGAGGCGACGCCGAAGCAGCTGCGCGAAACGCACATCCGGCTGAACCTGCCCGAGAAGAAGTGACACCCGCGCCGTCATTGCGAGCGGAGCGAAGCAACCCAGGAGCGCACTGCCGCTCCTGGATTGCTTCGTCGCTGCGCTCCTCCCAATGACGGCCCGGCCGATTGACAAGGGGATGACGGAAACCTCTCAAGGTGCCTCCACGCAAACCGTAATCTGCATGAAATGGGGAACGGCGTTCTCCGTCGACTACGTCAACCGGCTCTATCGCGGCGTGATGCGAAACGTGGCGCGGCCGACCCGTTTCGTGGTGCTCACCGACGACCCCACAGGTCTCGCAGAGGGGGCCGAGCACGCGCCCATCCCGCCGATCCGTCTTGTCGATGGCATGCGGCGTGGGCCGTGGCGCAAGCTCGCGCTGTGGTCACAGCAGCTTGGCGACATCACGGGCGACGTGCTGTTCCTCGACCTCGACGTGGTGATTACGGGCGGCGCTCGACCCGTTGTTCGACTACGAGCCCGGGAAGCTCTGCATCATTCGCAACTGGACGCAGATGAAGCAGGAGACCGGCAATTCGTCGGTGATGCGGTTTCCGGTCGGCGGGGCGAGCCATCTTGTGAGCGACTTCGAGCAGGACCCCGTCGGGCTGTCGTTCAAGTACGTGAACGAGCAGAACTATCTCTGCCGGGAGTCGCGGTTGCCGATGGCATTCTGGCCTGCGGCCTGGTGTGCCTCGTTCAAGAACACCATGCTGCCGCCGTGGCCGCTCCGTCTTGTCAAGCCGCCTGTCCTGAAGCCCGAAACGCGGATCGTGGTGTTCACCGGCAAGCCGCGGCCCGAGCAGGCGCTCCGCGGCGAATGGCCGGCGCCCTGGTACAAGAAGATCTACAAGACGATCCCGCCGGTGCCCTGGCTGAAGCAGCACTGGACGTAAGCGAGGCGGACCAACGGCTCGACCGCGTCAGCCGCCGAACAGTTTTTCGAGCAAAGACCGATCGCCTGCTCTGGCGGCGGAACCGGCGGGGATCAGCGCGGGCGGCAGCAGCGCATCGGTTTCGGGCGCGGGGCTGGCGCGCGTGGGCGTGGGCGAGGCGGGCAGGGGGGCTGGCACTGAAGCGGGGCGAGGCGCCGGCGTAGGTGTCGGCGCTGCTGCGACGCGGGCGGGCTGCGACTTCGGTGGCGGCTGCTGCGCATCGCCATGCAGCAAGCTGCCGATCGCATTCAGCAGCGGATCGATCGGCCCGGATCGGCTCGGATTGGCGGACGCGATGGTCGGTTCCGAGGCGGTGCCACCCGGAAGCGGCACGGGCGGCGTGTTCTGCAGGGCCACCTTCATGAAGCGGCTCCAGATATCGACCGGCAGGTTGCCACCCGACGTCTTCTTGGTCGGCGTGCCGTCGTCGTTGCCGAGCCAGACGCCGGTGACGAGCGCACCCGTGTAGCCGACGAACCAAGCATCCCGCCAGTCCTGGCTGGTACCCGTCTTTCCGGCCGCCTGCCAGCCCGGCAGTTCGGCCTTGCGGGCCGTGCCAGTGAGCAGCGTCTCCTGCATCATCGTGTTCATCATGGTTACGGCCGACGGTTCGATCACCCGGCCGAAGCTCGAGCCCTTGCGCTGGTAGAGCAGCTTCCCGTCAGCCCGCTTCACCTTCAGGATGATGTGGGGCTGCACCGAGAAACCGCCATTGCTGAAGGGCGTGTAGGCGGACACCAGTTCGAGCGGCGAAACCTCGGACGTGCCGAGCGCGATCGAGGCGTTCGGCTGCAGGTCGGAGGTGATGCCGAGCCGATGTGCGGTCTTGATTACCGCCTTCGGCCCGACCTCGAGGCCGAGGCGCACCGCGACGGTGTTGAGGGAGAGCGCCAGCGCATTGGTGAGGGTCACGGGCCCGAAATACTGGCGCGAATAGTTCTCGGGTTGCCAGCCTTTCACGTTGATCGGCGCATCGTCCCGCACCGTATCGGGCGTCAGGCCCTTCTCGACGCGGTCAGGTACACGAACGGCTTGAACGACGAGCCGGGCTGGCGCTTGGCCGCGACGGCGCGGTCGAACTGGCTGTCGGCATAGTTGCGCCCCCCGATCAGCGCCTTGATGGCGCCGGTGCCATCCATGGCGACGAGCGCGCCCTGGCTCACGCCGAACTTGCCGCCTTTGGCGTCGAGTTCATCGTCGAGGGCCTTCTCGCCCGCCGCTTCCATGGTCGGGTCGATGGTCGTGGTGACGACGATGTCGTCCTGGATATCCCCCACGGTATCGTCGAGCATGTCCATCACGTAGTCGGCGGCATAGTTCACGGCGCCGCCGTCATGTGGCTTCACCACCTGCGCGGGTTGAGCCAACGCCTGCTTGGCGATTGCTGACGAGATGAACTTCTCGTCCTGCATCGCCGCGATCACCTGCGCGGCGCGCTCTGTCGCTGCCTCCGGATTTCGGTTCGGCGCGAGTTTCGTCGGGGCCTTCATCAGGCCGGCCAGCACGGCGGCCTGGGCCACCGTGACGTTCTTGGCATCGACGCCGTAGTATTTCCGGGCCGCCGCTTCGACGCCGTAGGCGCCCGAACCGAAATAGACGCGATTGAGGTAGAGCTCGAGAATCTGGTCCTTCGAATATTTGTGCTCGAGCCAGAGCGCGAGGATTGCCTCCTGCACCTTGCGCGAAAGGGTGCGCTCCTGTGTCAGGAACAGATTCTTGGCGAGCTGCTGGGTGAGGGTCGAGCCGCCCTGCACGCTGCCGCCCGTTACGTTCCGGAGCGCGGCGCGTGCAATGCCGAAGGGGTCGACGCCCCAATGCGAATAGAACCGCCGGTCTTCGATCGCAACAAAGGCCTTCGGCAGGTACGGCGGCAGATCCTTCAGCGCGACGGCGGCGCCGCCCGTGTCGCCGCGATTGGCCAGAAGAGTGCCGTTGCTGGCGAGGATCGCGATATTGGGCGGCCGCTTCGGCACGGCGAGTTGGTCGATGGGCGGGAGCTTTCCGGCCTCGTAGGTCACGAGGCCAACCGTGCCGATCACACCCCAGAGACACAGGACCGCGCACCAGTAAGCCAACCGGCCGACAAGCGAACGGCGCGGGCGCTTCGCCCGGCGAGGCGCCTCGGCCTTTCGGCCAGGCGTCTTGCGGGAGTTCACGGCACGGTCCGCAGCAGGTGAGGGCAGGGCAGGGCCGAAATCCGGCTCCGTACGTGTTCGGCCGCGCGGGCCGGCGATCGGCAACGCCCGATCGTCGGCTGATACCAGCAGGTCTGACGGCGAGCGCCGCTGGGCGCCAAAGGACGGTTCGTGGCGGCCACTGGTGTCGCCCGCCTTCCCCGTTTCATTCTTGCCGCCCTTACGCATTGCCGCCCCGGTTCGCCGGTCATGCGGGACGAGTTCAGGTTAACGGCGGCGAATTAAGGGCGCGTAAAGTGACGAAAATGACGGAGCGATGGCAGCAAAAAGCCCGGCCGAAGCCGGGCTGCCGTTCGCGAGCGAAGTGTTGGATCAGAGCGCCGCACTGATCCAGCGCTGCAGTTCGCCCTTGGGCGCGGCGCCGACCTTCTTCGACGCAACCTTGCCGTCCTTGAACAGGAGCAGGGTGGGGATCGACTGGACGCCGTATTCGGTGGTCACGCTCGGGTTCTCGTCGATGTTGAGCTTGGCGACCTTGATCTTGCCCTTCATCTCACCGGCGATCTCTTCGAGCGCCGGGGCGATCATGCGGCAGGGGCCGCACCACTCCGCCCAAAGGTCCACCACCACCGGCTCGGACGACTGCAGCACGTCCTGCTTGAAGGAAGAATCCGTGACCTTGAGGGTCGCGCTATTGGCATCGGCCATGATGATGAACCTCGTCGACTGGCGGCAACTCGTCCGGTGCCGCACCCCGAACCAAAGAGGTAGGGACGACCCCGCACAGCGTCAAGCGACCACGCCCGAAAGGTACATATTAATCCATACCAGTCGTCAAGCAGACTCGAATCTCGCATTCCGATTTGCCTCGCCAAGGGCAATCTCCTAAGCAGCGCCGGTTCCAATCACCTGTGATCCCGTTGGCAGTTTCCGTTTCCGAACAGTACCGAACGCGCACTCGACAGGAGGGGTGGAGCTTCGATCCCGCACAGGCGGATCTCGCCGCTCGGTTGGATGTGCTCGCGGAGGCCCTGGCCGCGGCAAACACGACCGGCTCGCCGATCGCATGGCTGTTCGGCCGGAAACGGACCGAGGCGCCGCGAGGCCTGTACGTTTACGGCCATGTCGGGCGTGGCAAGACCATGTTGATGGATCTCTTCTTCGCCCAAGCCCCGATCGAGCCGAAACGCCGCGTGCACTTCCACGCCTTTATGAGCGACGTGCATGCCCGCATCCATGCTTGGCGGCAGGCCAAGAAGCGGCACGCCGTCAGCGGTGACGACCCGATCGCTCCCGTCGCGGCCGATCTCGCCGAAGAGGCTAGGCTTCTCTGCTTCGACGAGTTCAGCGTCAACGACATCGCCGACGCCATGATCCTCGGCCGCCTCTTCGCCGCCCTTTTCGGCGCGGGCGTGACGGTCGTCGCCACCTCGAACGTCGCCCCACGCGATCTTTACAAGGACGGGCTGAACCGCGCCCTGTTTCTGCCTTCGATCGCTCTCATCGAAACGCATATGGAGGTTGTCCAGCTCGACGCCGCGCAGGACTACCGGATGACGAAGCTGGCGCATGCCGGCGCCTGGTTCACGCCCGCCGATGCTGCGGCTCGAGCCGCGCTCGACGCGGTCTTTTTAGCCCTTACCGGCGAGCGCGAGGGTCACGAGCTGGCGCTGCCGTTGCTCGGCCGGACGGTGTCGGTGCCGCGCGCTGCCGCAGGAGTTGCTCGCTTCGCCTTTGCCGATCTTTGCGAACAACCTCTCGGCGCCGCCGATTTTCTGGCCATCGCGCAGGCTTTCCACACAATTCTCATCGACGGCATCCGGGTGATCCGGGCAGGGGAGCGCGACGCCGCCAAGCGCTTCATCCTGCTGATCGACACGCTTTACGATGCGCAGGTGAAGCTCATCGCATCGGCCGCCGCCGAACCAGCCGCGCTCTACCACGCGGAGGAGGGGCGGGAGGTGTTCGAGTTTCAACGCACGGTATCGCGGTTGATCGAAATGAGGTCTGACGCCTATCTCGCCCTCCCCCATCGCGCCGCCTCGGCCGGGCGGGCAGGAGACATGGGCGGATTGGTCGAAACCTAGCTGCCTGTGCCGGTAGCAAGCGCATCGCGACCGCTGCCCGGCGTGACACCGCGCCGACCGGCGTGGTAACCGCCGACATGCTCGAAGGTCTGCCGCCCAACAACGCCGCCCATGTGCTGCGTCTCGTCTGCGACGAGGAGCGCGCCCGTGCGGCGGCGGATCTGATCGTCGAAATGTTTGATGCGGCCGAGACGGCTGCCGCCGCGTTCGAGGACGACGCGAGCGCGGAACATCCGAAGCCGTGGGTGCTCGAGGTCTTTTTCGGCCAGGCGCCGAATGAGGACTTTGTCCGGCGGCTGCTTGAGCCTGTGATCGGGCCGAGTGGCGTCGCTGCGCTGGCGTTTGGCCGCGTCGCCGAACGCGATTGGGTGGCGAGCGCGCTGGAAGGGTTGCATGCGGTCCGGGCCGGGCGGTTTCTGGTGCACGGCGCGCACGATCGGGCGCGGGTCGGCCCCAGTGACCTGTCGCTGCAAATCGAGGCGGCCCTTGCCTTCGGCACCGGCCACCACGGCACCACGCGAGGCTGTCTGCTGATGCTCGATGCGGTGCTGAAGCGCCGTCGACCCGACCGCATTGCCGATCTCGGAACCGGAACCGGCGTTCTCGCGATGGCAGCCGCCAAGGCGCTTCACCGGCCGATCGTCTGCGGCGACATCGACCCGGTGGCGGTAGAGGCGGCCCGCGAGAACGCACGGCTGAATGGGGTCGGTGCCTTCGTGCGCCCGGTGGTCTCGTCTGGAACGCGGCACCCGGCCATCCAGGCCGGGGCGCCCTATGATCTGATCTTCGCCAACATCCTCGCGCGGCCGCTTCGCCTGCTTGCCCCCTCGATCGCCGCCGTTGCTGCCCCTGGCGCAGAGTTCGATTCTGTCAGGCCTCCTGCCCCGCGACGTTCCGGGCATCCTGACGAGCTACGCGGCGCAGACCTTCACCTTGCGCAAGCGCATCGAGCTCGATGGCTGGGCGACGCTGCTTCTCTCTTGACGGCACGATCCCTGCATCGTTCATCGTGGGTTATGGCGTCATGTGTTTGATTCTGGTCGAGCATGTTCAGGGCAGGATGTGGCAGGGTTGATGGTCAAGGCTGACGAACGGCCCGTCCTCATCGTACTTCATCAGGAACATTCCACGCCCGGGCGGATCGGCCGACTTCTGCGCGCGCGCGGGTACCGGCTCGATATACGCCGGCCTCGCTTCGGCGACCCTCTGCCCGACACCATGGCGCGCCACGCCGGTGCCGTGATCTTCGGCGGCCCGATGAGCGCAAACGACGGCGACGATTACATCAAAGCCGAGATCGACTGGATTGGCGTGCCGTTGCGTGAAGACGCCCCCGTCATCGGCATCTGCCTCGGCGCACAGATGATGGCGCGCCACTTGGGCCAGCGGGTCTTTCCCCATCCCGAGGGCAGGGTCGAAGTCGGCTACTATCCCATCGTGCCGACATCGGAGGCCGATCGCCTGTTCGGGGCGGGCCAGTTTCCCCGCCGCGTCTACCAATGGCATCGTGAAGGCTTCGACTTGCCGCGCGGGGCGAGCTTGCTCGCGTCCGGGCTCGATTTCGAAGTGCAGGCTTGCCACATCGGCGAGCGCGCCTTCGCAATCCAGTTTCACCCCGAGGTGACCTACGCGATGATGTGCCGCTGGACGGTCCACGGGCACGACCGCATGTCGCTGCCCGGAGCTTTGCCGCGTCGGCACCACCTGGATGGCTGGTTCCAGCACGACGGGGCTGTCGCACGCTGGACGGACGCCTTCCTCGGCCTATGGATCAGCCGCGGCGCGGAGCGGCCGCGACACGGCGCTCCGGTCGCGCGGGAACTCGCGTTCGCAGAGCCTGACCTCGACCGGGTGGCGCACGCCTGAGGGAAAGGCCAGGGTCGGCGAGGGCCGATCACGAACCGATGCGAAGCAATTTCTCCAGCGACACGACCGCTGGATTTAGGACAAAGCGCCCTCAGCCGCTTCTCGCATGGCGGCCGGCCCCGCCTTGTCGGTTGCGAGCGTGGTCAGCGCCTTTTCAAGCACCGGGCTGGCAAGGATCGCGGGTGCGGGGGCCACGATGATGCCCTGCTCGACCAGCTTCGCGTGGATCGTGAACAGCAGGTCGCTCGTGGTGCGCTTGCCGGCTTCGATGTCTTCGACGAAGCAGATCAGCTCGAACGTCATCTTGTCGTCGGCGTAGGATGTGAACAGGACAGTCGGCGAGGGGATCGACAGGATATGGTCGTGATCCTTGGCGATGCCGATCAGCATGTCGCGGAGATCCTCGGGCTTCGCCGCCAGCCCGACGGTGATGGGCAGCCGGATCCGTCCGACGCGGTCGTTGCGAACCCAGTTCTTCACGACTCCCGTCATCAGGTTCGAGTTCGGCACCACTACGGTGGCGCGATCGAACGTTTCGATTTCGGTGGACCGCACGTTGATGCGCCGGACGAACCCCTCGTCGGAGCCAACGACGATCCAGTCGCCGACACGGATCACCCGTTCCCACAGGATGATCAGTCCCGAAACGAAATTGCTGACGACCGACTGAAGGCCGAAGCCGATGCCGACCGAGAGTGCGCCGGCGACGTAGGTGACCTTTTCGAAGCTGAGGCCCAGATGAGCGGCGGCGAGCGAGGCCGCAACCAGGAAGCCGAAATAACCGAAGCTCGTTTTGATCGAGTTGCGCAGACCGACGTCGAGATGGGTGTGCGGCAGGTATTTGACGTCCAGCCAGCGTTGCACCGCACGGGTGATCAAGATGGCAACAGCGAACAACACCGCTGCAACCACGATGGTCGAGATCGATACCGTGACGTCCCCGATGCTGAAGCCGAAATAGGCGGCCTGCAGGGTCGAGAACATGTCGCCCGAGTTGATCCGCCAGGGCGCCAGCACCAGCAGGCCGAAGACGATCATCAGGGCTAGGCGGAGAGCGCCCGATAGCAGGATGACGAGCTGATCGAGCGAATCGCGGTTGAGCCCGGCTGTCACCAGCAGAGCGCGGCCAAGGCGCGTCTTGGACTGGAAGGCGGCCGTGATGCCCTCGTCCGCAAGCGTCAGCAAAAGATAGAACACCGCCCCAAGGCCGCTGAGGTAGACGACCTGCCGCACCAGAAAGGCGCCGAGCGCGACGTAGCCGACCAGAACCGTGCCAATCAGGACGGTGACCAGGAGCCAACCGAGCATGCGTGCCGGCCCCGACCAGTTGCCGGCGGTCTGTGGCCGGCCCTGGGCTTCCATGCCGGCCACGATCCCGTCGATCCTGTGCAGTGCCTGGGCCAGAATGGCGCCCACCGCGAGGGTCGCGAGGCCGCGGGTCGCCACTGCGGTCGGCAGCGCCACGGCGATCGATTCGTTGACCACCGTGATCGTCTCGAAGATCGCCACAACCACCGACGACGGTCGCGGTCACCGAGTAGAGCTTACGGGCCGAGGCGTCGGTCATCGGAATGAGGCGCCAGTTGGGGCGCGCCGGAGCGAGCAGTCCTCGCGCCAATCCCACCATGGTGCTGACCACCAGCACGCCGATTGTGACCGATCGTGCGATCGGATCGAGGCGCGTGGTCAGAAGGTCTGCCGCGTCGAGCACGCCGACGATGGCTGCGATCGAGAGGCTCGGCACCGAGATCGTGACGAGTGTGATCCAGACGGCCGTGATGGCCTTCCGCAGGTGCGTCGGCTTTTGGCTTTCATCACGCCGAATGGCCCGGCGCGAGTAGCGCATCAGTGGCCCGAACAGCGCCACGATGAAGATGAGGAGGCCAGCGACGGTCGCAGCAACCCACCCTGACAGGCGCCCGGCGACACCGCTCCACCAATCCTGACCGAGGTAGCGCAGCGCGCGAAGGTCCGAGGGGATGTCGCCTGCGACAGCCACCCAGAGCGAAGGACTGAGAAGGCTCGAACTGCGTTCGAGCACGGCGCGGGCAAACAGGGCGCGCCGGCGTGCTGCGATGGCGTCGGAGAGCTGGCCGGCCTGCACGGCGAGCACCTTGGCGCGCTTCACCGTGGCATCGAGGTCGTTGAACAGCTTCGTCTGGGCGTCCCGCTCGGTGGTGATGTCGGGTGCCTCGGCGGGGGCCTTGTCGGTCGGCTTCGGGCCGAGCTGGTCGACGCGCGCCTTGGCGGCGTCGAGCCGAGGTGAAAGCTCGGTCACGATGGCCTGCAGGTCGGTCGAGACCGGGTCGATGTCCGCGCGCAACTGCTGCAGGGTCGCGTCCGACAGGTCGGCCCGCGCAAGGGCCGCCTCCACACGATCGACCACCGCCTTGTCGGCGTCCAATCTCGCGGCAGGGGCCAGGGCTGCAGCAGCCGGTGCGCCGGTCGCAACCTGGGCTGGCGCAGGACCGATCATCAAGGCAAGGCAACAAGCGACCATGAGTGTGGCGGCCAATCGAAGCGCGGCTGCTTTCATCCGGTCGTCGTTCTCCTGGTCACTGATCGAGCGGAGGCGGTCTGTGCGGGTTTTGAGGCAAACTTGGGACGCGGACGCCGCAAGCGTTGCCGCCAGGAGCAAGCAATGTAGAGTGAGGCCCATGAACGCGCCACACCGACCGACGCTGCGCGCCTCGGCCTGCCCGCATGATTGCCCCTCGACCTGCGCCCTCGAAGTCGAGGTTTTCGACGGTCGGACCATGGGTCGGGTGCGCGGCGCGCCGGAAAACAGCTACACGGCGGGCGTGATCTGCGCCAAGGTCGCGCGCTACGCCGAGCGGGTGCATAACCCGAACCGGCTGACCGTGCCGCTGCTGCGCACCGGGCCCAAAGGCGCTGGCCAGTTCAGGCCGATCACCTGGGACGAGGCGTTGGACCGCACGGCCGAGCGGTTCCTCGATGCGGAGCGGCGGCTCGGGCCCGAAACCATCTGGCCCTATTATCTATGCGGGAACGATGGGGCTGGTGATGCGAGACGGCATCAATCGACTCCGCTACGTCAAGCGCTATTCGGGCCAGTATTCGACCATCTGCACGGCGCTGTCCTGGGCCGGATGGCTCGCTGGTCACGGCCGCATGACCGGCGCCGATCCGCGCGAGATTCCGGAAGCGGACTGCGTGGTTCTGTGGGGCACCAATGCGGTCGTGACGCAAGTCAACGTCATGACCCACGCAATCCGGGCGCGCAAGGAACGCGGTGCGCCGATCGTGGCTGTGGACGTCTACGACAATGCCACCATGAGGCAGGCGGACGTGAAGCTGCTCGTGCGCCCGGGAACCGACGGCGCGCTGGCCTGCGCGGTGATGCACGTCCTGTTTCGCGACGGCCTTGCCGACCGCGACTACATGGCCCGCTACGCCGACGACCCGGCGGGTCTCGAAGCCCATCTCGCGACCCGCACGCCGGCCTGGGCCGAAGCGATCTGCGGCGTGCCGGCCGCTGAAATCGAAGCCTTCGCGCGTCTGCTCGGCAGCCGGCCGCGATCCTATTTTCGCGTCGGCTACGGCTTCGCCCGCTCGCGCAACGGGGCCGCCGCCATGCATGCGGTGACATCGATTCCGGTGGTGCTCGGCGCCTGGCGCCATCGCGGTGGCGGCGCGCTGCATTCGAACTCCGGCATTTTCGGCTGGGACAAGACTGTCATCGAGGGGCTCGACCGGCGCGACACCGGCGTCCGTGAGCTCGATCAGTCCCGCATCGGCGCTGTGCTGACCGGCGACGCGGAGGCGCTTCGCGGTGGGCCACCGGTGACCGGCCTTTTCATCCAGAACACGAACCCCATGACGGTTGCGCCCGATCAGGCCGTGGTCCGGCGTGGTTTCGCGCGCGATGACCTCTTCACGGTGGTGCACGAGCAGGTCATGACCGACACGGCCTGCATGGCCGATATCGTGCTGCCGGCGACCATGTTCGTCGAACACGACGACGTGTATCAGGGTGGCGGCCACCAGCACATCCTGCTCGGCCCCAAACTGATCGAACCGCCGGGCGAATGCCGGTCGAACCACGAGGTGATCGCCGGCCTCGCGGCCCGCCTCGGGGCCGAGCACCCGGCGTTCAACATGTCCCCCCGCGAGATCATCGACGCGACCCTGCGCCGGTCGGGTCGGGGTACCCTGGCCGATCTCGAACGCGACCGCTGGATCGATTGTCAGCCACCGTTCGAGCGCGCTCATTTTCTCGACGGCTTCGGTACGCCTGATGGGCGCTTCAAGTTCCGTCCGAATTGGACGACCGTGCCGGGCCTGTCGTCCGGCCCTGTTGATCAGATGCCGGTCTTTCCGGACCATTGGGCGGTGACCGAGGCTGCCGACAGGGCGCATCCATTCCGCCTGACCACGAGCCCCGCCCGCAACTTCCTGAACTCGTCCTTCACCGAGACGCCGACCTCGCTGACGAAGGAGGAGCGACCGACGGTGCTGGTGCATCCTGACGACGCGCTTCGCGCCGGCATCGCGGACGGGGCGATCGTGACCTTGCGCAACGCTCGCGGCGCGGTGCGACTGCACGCGCGTCTGTTCGACGGCTTGCGCCCGGGCGTGCTCGTGGCCGAGTTGATCTGGCCCAACGACTCCTATCTCGACGGGCGCGGCATCAACACGCTGACGGGGGCCGATGCGCCCGCGCCTGTCGGCGGCGCGGCGTTCCACGACATCAAGGTTGCGCTGCTGAGAGCCGACGTGGACGGGGAACGTCTGTCCCGCGTATCGGCAGCGGAGGTTTGAGCCCCCAGGCGCTTGGCACCGGTTCCCGCGGCCGACGACCAGCTGCAAGATTGTGGGTGAGGCGGGTGACTGTCCATTTTGCCATCTCTCCGACACCTGCTCGGAGAGCGACATTCTCCGCTCCAATTCCGCTCTTCAAGAACAATGAAAATGGCAGCACGGTCTTGTGAACAAGTTGACCGCTGTTCCAATAAAGGAAATTTAGTTCGGTTGCGGATTAGGACGCTTCGATCAGTATCGCAGCCACTGACGTGAAGCTGCTTACATCCGAACTACCGTGCGGTGGGATGCATGCTGCGGTATGTCGCAAGGTTCAAAACCATGAGTAACTTTTATCAGACGTTCCCCTAATCTAGGTTAGGGGCCGCTGATTACAGGTGTCGGTTCGCGGAATGATTTCCCCTACGGCTCAGGCTTTAAGTGATGAGATCAGGGGGCTGCGCGAGGCGCTGCAACGGATGGAAAGTCGCGGGGATCGCGTCCCCCTGGAACTGGACGAAAAGCTGCATGCCATCGAAGAGCTGATCGCCGACCTGATCGCAGCCCTCAACCGGAAGAAGCATTGAGGCAGCGGTTCGAACCTCAGGCGACTCATTCAGCTCGACGTCGAAGGTCGATCCGTTCTCTGGGCTCGGCTACGCTGGTGGCCTTGCACGCGTTGGGGCAGGGTAGTCCCATGACCGTCGGTGCGTCGTCACCGGAACCCACAAGCCGTTCACTCGCGAAGCGGCGCCCGATCAGATCTCCGACATGCCCCGCAGCGCCTGCATTTCACGTTCAAGCTCCTCAAACCGCCTAGTGTCCACACGCGTCTTGCTGTCGTCGATCAGCAGTTGCATCGCGGCCAGCCATTCCGGCGAACCCCTCTTGGAAGGATCGTCGACGATGACTTGCGCGTCGAGGACCGGGTCGCCGACCTGCTGCGGTGTCGCGTCCGATCGTTGTACCGGGAGGTCAGGCATTGGGCTCTCCGTTCTTCGGTAAGAAGAAACTCGGCTTCCGGCCCCGGTCGTCAAGCCGCCGAAGCGGATCAAATGATCAGTGCGGCGGCGCGGCCGCAACGAGCACGAAACCGCGCGTCCTGTCGCCGTTGTCGCGGTCTGGCGTATTCATTGCCGCGAAAAGGTCGGCCGCAGTCACCCAGACGGGCGGGTACTTGTAGCGGGCGACGTCCAGAATCAGGAACCTGTCCGCCTTGGCGTCATAGGCTGCGACCGGGGAGATGTGACCGCCTCGCTCCTGGCCGAGGGCAGCCCGCAAATAGTTGACCAGGACGAAGTGACCGGGTTCGCCGACGTAGGCCGAGGCGAGCTTGCGGAACGCGTCGAGGTTCAGTCACCGGCGTGCACGATCTTGGCCTCGACTTCCTTGCTGGCAAGAATGCCGCCGATCTGGTCGAGGGTCATGCCGATCTTGTCGACAACGGCTCTCGGCAGCACCGCTTCGGTCTTGTCGTCGAACACGTTGTCCTGCGTGAAGGTGCGATAAGGCTCGTATTCGGGGACCGCTGGCGCCGGCACACTCATCGCGTTCAGCACCATGACGATGCTGGCGACGCCGCAATAGGACTGCGTCTTCTGGGTCAGAAAATTGCTGGCCAGCGGGAAATAGGCTTCGCGCGCCTGACTTTCGGCGAAAAAGGCTTCGCCTTGGCTCGTGCTGAAGCCGGCGAGGCTCTCGGGAAGCGCGAGCGTTTCGGCCCGTGCGCCGGCGAACGCGAGCACCACGCCAACGACGGCGAGCCGGACCGTTCGAGTGATCATGCGCCTGCCCCTGGCTGGTTTCGCCCCCTGACAGTAGCGGAGGCGCGGGCCGCTCACCAGCGGGTCTGGACGAGGCCCCACGCCGGGGCTCAACCCGCGGCTTCGTCCGCTAATGTCCGGATCCAATGTTCCGCCTGCGTCCGGACGTTCGCGGGCGCCGTGCCGCCGAAACTCGTGCGGCTCGCCACCGAGTTGCGGACACCCAGAACGTCATAGACAGCCGCGGTCACGCGCGGCTCGATATCCTGCATGGCCGACAGCGGAAGCTCCTCCAGTCCAAGGCCGCGCTCGGCCGCTGCGGCGACGATCCGGCCCGTGACGTGATGCGCCTGCCGGAACGGCAGCCCAAGCTCGCGCACAAGCCAGTCGGCGAGATCGGTCGCCGTCGAGAAGCCGGAGCTTGCGGCCGCTTCCATACGCTTGAGGTCGGGCTTGAGGTCGCGGACCATTCCGGCCGATCGCCACGATCATCAGCGCGAGAGCGTCGAGGGCGTCGAACGTGCCCTCCTTGTCTTCCTGCATGTCCTTGGAATAGGCGAGCGGAAGGCCCTTCATGACGATCAGCAGCGCCGTCAGCGCGCCGATCACGCGGCCGGTCTTGCCGCGGACCAGTTCCGCGGCATCGGGGTTGCGTTTCTGCGGCATGATCGACGAGCCGGTCGAGAACTTGTCCGAGAGCGCCGCGAAGCCGAACTGCGGCGTCGCCCAGAGCACGATCTCCTCCGCGAAGCGCGACAGATGCACGGCGCAAATGGCCGCGGCCGACAGCACTTCGAGCACGAAATCGCGATCCGCCACCGTATCGAGCGAGTTTCGCGTCGGGCCCTCGAAGCCGAGACTGACGGCGACTGCATGGCGGTCGATCGGGAACGAGGTCCCGGCCAGCGCGGCCGCGCCGAGCGGGCACTCGTTGAGACGCTTCCGGGCGTCGTGCAGCCGGCCGCGGTCCCGGCCGATCATCTCCACATAGGCGAGGAGGTGGTGGCCCAGCGTGACGGGCTGGGCGGACTGCAGATGGGTGAAGTCCGGGCATCACCGCATCCGCATGCGCGAACGCCTTCTCGGCCAACGCGAGCTGCAGGTCGAGGAGCCCGCGGTCGAGCGCGTCGACCGTATCGCGCACCCAGAGACGAAAATCGAGCGCCACCTGGTCGTTGCGCGAACGCGCCGTGTGCAACCGCCCCGCCGCCTCGCCGATGATCTCGGCCAGCCGGGATTCGACGTTCATGTGGATGTCTTCGAGCGCCTTCTTGAAGGTGAACGTTCCCGCCTCGATTTCGCCCGCGATCTGGGTTAGCCCACGCGTGATCGCGTCGGCGTCCTCCTTGGAGATGATGCCGGCCGCGGCCAGCATGGCGGCGTGGGCCTTGGAACCGCGGATGTCTTGCGCGGCGAGGCGTTGATCAAAGCCGATCGAGGCATTGATCTCCTCCATGATCGCGTCCGGCCCGCTGGCGAAACGGCCGCCCCACATCGTATTGCTCATCGCCACTCCGGAACCCGTTCGATGCCCGATCCAGCCGCTCCCGAGCCCGCCCGCGCGCCGCGCCTGCGGCTGGTCCGGGCGCTCTTCGCGGCCGGCGCCGTGCTGCTCATCGGCGCTGGCGCGGTCCTATACGGGATGGCACGGCCGGGCAAGGAAACGGCGGCGCATGTGCCAGGCTGCCGGCGCGACCGTGGCGCGCCTCGACCCTCTGGTGCATGGCGAAGTGGCGGCGATGAACCTGAGCCGGTCGCCGAAACCGCTCGAGGACATCGCGTTCGAGACGGGTGAGGGCGCGGCCAAGACCCTGGCGGATTTCCGCGGTCGCACCGTGCTCCTGAACCTTTGGGCGACCTGGTGCATCCCTTGCCGCAAGGAGATGCCGGCGCTCGACAAGCTCGCAGGCGATCTCCGGCGGCGCCGACTTTCAGGTCGTGGCCATCAACGTCGACAATGGCGGGCCCGATCGCGCCAAGGCGTTCTTGAGCAAGCTCGGGACCTCCTCGCTCCCGTTCTATGCCGACCCCACCGGCAAGCTTCTGCCGAACCTGTATCGGCAGGCGGCGGTCACGGGCCTCCCAACCAGCTTTCTGATCGACCGCGAAGGCTGCGTGCTCGGCACCATGGCCGGCCCGGCCGATTGGGCCTCCGACGACGCCAGGCGCCTCGTCGCCGCCACGCGTTCCTGAACCTTGGCCGGATGGCCGCCAACTGCGATGTTGCAATCGGGCGATTTTCGTTTAGGAAGAGCCCCACGAAGCGCCATGCGCTTCCTGGATGCGGGTGTAGCTCAGGGGTAGAGCACAACCTTGCCAAGGTTGGGGTCGAGGGTTCGAATCCCTTCGCCCGCTCCAAATTGACCAACGAGTTCAATGTCTTGAACAGGGCCGCCGAGAGGCGGCTTCCGTGTCACTGGTATCGTTTAACACCGGGTCAACACACACGATAGCATCGAGCGCCATCAGCCGATGGTCGGCTTGCGCGCGTGGACCGCGGGCCGCGATTAGGAGGCCTGGAAGGGAATGGCCTCCTCGCCCGATCAGCGCCGCGGTCGCCGACACACACTTTTGTGCGGGCAAGTCCCAGGTTGATCTGGCCCTATCTGGCGACAGCCGAGTCTGCCCGCTAGTCGTGGAGCGTCGCGGGCCCAGCCAGCCACTGCGAGGCCGCCTGAACGACTCCTGCACCCTCACCGGGACGATCACTCGCCCAGGCAACAAAGCCATCGGGTCGAACCAACACCGCGCTCAGCCCCAGTCGGTTCTCCGCGTCGCCCGAGAGATAATTGATCCGACCTTTCCAGCGGTCGGCGAGCCTCCGCAGCGGCGCGTCGCCAGCAAGATCGAGCAGCAGACCGCTCCCGTCGCGCAGCAGGCGACCGACTCGCCTTCCATCGACCAGCTCGAAATCGGGAACGCTCCGGCCGACGAGTGGATGGCCATCGCCGAGATCATAGTGCAGCGATGTGCCCCAAACCCGTTCAGCGAAATATGTTGCGCCGTCGCGCGTCGCGATAAGGTCGCGGATGACGGCTCCGAGCGCGCGGGCACTCGGGGTGGGCCGCATGAGCGCAACCTGGGCGCGCGACCAGTCGAGGATTCTCGCGCCCTCCCGATGCCGTTCGGAGAAATAGCTGTCGAGCAGGCCGGCCGGCGCATGCCCTTTGATCGCAGCGGCGAGCTTCCAACCCAGGTTCATCGCGTCGCCAAGGCCGAGGTTGAGACCCTGGCCGCCAAGCGGCGAATGGGTATGCGCGGCGTCGCCGGCGAGCAGAACCCGCCCGCGGCGATAGGCCGTCGCCTGATAGGCGCGATCGGTCCAAGTGGCGGCGAGGCGGAGGACCCTCAGGGTGACCTCGACGCCCGAGACTCGGCGCAGCACGGCCTGCACATGCTCGAGCGTGATCGGCTGGGTGCGGTGGAAGGCGCCGCCATCGAAATCGACCATCGCGATCGTGCCGGGTCTGGCGTAGGTGTACATGCCGGTCGGCGTATAGGTGCGTCCGGGGCTGAGCGCCTCTGGGTCGGCCAGTTCGGCATCGACCGAGTAGCCGGTGAACTCGGGATCGGTGCCGACGAACGCGAAGCCGGCGGCCTTGCGCACCGTGCTCCGGCCGCCGTCGCAGCCGACCAGCCAGCGCGCCCGGAAGGCCTCGCCGCCGGCGCGGACGATCACGTCATCCTCCGTCTGGTCGAAGGCGTCGACGCCGAGGCCGCGCCTGATCTCGGCGCCCATCGCGATCGCCCGGCCGGCCAGCACGGATTCGAGGCACCGCATGTCCGCGGCGAGGGTGACGCCGGCCGGGCTGGGCAGCCGATACGGCCACCGTCGCGCTATCGACATCCTCATGGAAGAACGGGATGCCGGCGAAATGTCCCGCGGGCCGGCGCTCCTGCGGCATCCAGTGGGCGGCGGCCTTGGTGGCGCCTGCGGTGTCGTTCGCGCGCTGCGCCGCTCTGATGCGGTCGAGCAGGCCGCGGCGATCGAACGCCTCGAGGGTCGGCGCCGACAGACCGCGAAGCCCGAATGGCAGCGTCTTCAGGGGAGAGGATGGATCGCCCGCCTGCTCCAGAACAACCCCGGAGCCTCCTGCGAGGCGCAGTTCACAGGCCAGGAAGAGTCCGACAGGGCCGGCGCCAGCGATGACGACATCATGGGTGTGTTGGTGGTTTGGCATGGAATGCTCCTAGGTCGATTGAGTTCGACCGGAGCGTTCCACGATTGGAGACCCCAACGGACGAACGATTGGGCGCGCTCAAAGAGCGTCCGCGTTCGTCGTGGGGATCTCAGGCACGAGGCCAAAGACCAGAGCTTCCGTCACCGAAAGGACTTGGGCTCACCAGACCAAGTCTGCCTTTTCCGACACTGGAAATATAGCGGCGTCGCCTTCGGCCCGCAACCGCCGCTCCCGGAGCGACGCTATGCGGCCGCTGGATCCACAGCCGCAGCAGATCGCGGCCATGAAGCTAAGCTCCTGAAGCTGATGGTGAGCGCGCAGGGACTCGAACCCTGGACCCCCTGATTAAAAGTCAGATGCTCTACCGACTGAGCTACGCGCTCCCACGAAGCGCCTTTGCACTACTGGCATTGCCGGACAGGGTCAACATTGCGGCGGTCGATCGCGCGGCTTGAAACGATCTTGCCGCCGCGGCGTATCTGTTGCCAGAAGCCGGAGATCTGCCATGCGCCGCATCGCTCTCGTGTCTGCCGCCCTTTGCCTGCTCTCGGTCGGCGTGGCCGTAGCCGATGAGGCGCCGTCGAGTGCCGACGAGGCCGCGATCCATGACGTGATCTCGAAGCAGCTGGACGCGTTCCGAACCGAAGACGGGGCCGCGGCCGAAGCCTTTGCGGTGCCCGGGATCCAGCAGAAATTTCCGACCCCAGAAAGCTTCATGGGCATGGTTCGCAGCGCCTATTCGGCACTGATCCGCCCTCGCTCGACGCATTTCGACAGCCTGGGCCAGACGCCGCTCGGCCTCGTCCAGAAGATGACCATCGTCGACGGCAACGGTCAGGTCTGGACGGCTGCCTACACCATGACGCTGATCGACGGCCAGTGGCGGATCAGCGGCTGCTTCATCCTGAAGTCGGATGCCGTGAACGCCTGAAGCACCGAGCGTTTCAAGCGTCGGGGAAGGCCATCATCAAGGCCATCAGCGCCACGAAGAGAACGGCGGACGCGAGGGTGGTCCAAAGCGCCTTCCGGAGCAAGTCGGGGCGTCGCTGGTGCGCCTGGGTCGGAGCCCGGCACGACTGTCGCCGGCCTCCTGCTGCGATCTGACCCCGAAGGGCAGCACCGCGAAGAGCACCATCCACCACATGACGAAATAGATGGCGAGCGCCATCGGGATCGGGAACGGGAAGGCTCACGCCGCTCAAACCTCGACGACGAGCACGTGCACCATCGGCTTCTTGCCCCAGACAGCGCCGACGGCGGCCCGCACCGCGCGCTCGACCGAATTCGCGGCCGCGTCAGGATCGCGCCGCTTTCCCCGTCCGAGGTTGTCGAGCGTATCGAAGATGGCGGCGTCGATGATGGCATCCATCGGCTTGCCTTCGCGCGTGCGCTCCGGAATGCCGGCGAAGACGACGTCGGGATTGCCGGTGATCTCGCCGCGGCTCGTCAAACCGAACGCGATCGAGACGATACCGCCGAAACCGAGCTTGTTGCGGGCCAGGATGGAGGGGTCGGCAACGGGCAACAGGATGTTGCCGTCCTTGGCGACGCGGCCGTGCGGCGTCTCGTCGATGATGCCGGGCTCGCCCGGAGCGATCTGCACAAGGTCGCCGTCCGACGCCTTGAGCACATGCTGAACGCCGACCGAGTTGGCGAAGGCCGCATGTTCGGCGAGGTGCAGCGGCTCGCCATGCGCGGGAATGGCGATCTGGGGTTTCAGCCAACCGTAGAGGCGGGCCACCTCCTCGCGCCGCGGGTGGCCGGAGACGTGGACGAGTTCGGTCCGGTCGGTCACCACTTCGATACCCTGCCGCACAAGGCCGTTGATGATGCGGCCGACCTCGCGCTCATTGCCGGGGATGGTGCGCGACGAGAAGATGACGCGATCGCCGGGCGAGAGCTTCGCGTCCGGATGATCGTCCTTGGCGATGCGCGCCATGGCGGCGCGGACTTCGCCCTGGCTGCCGGTGGCCAGGATCACGGTCTGGTGGCGCGGCATGAAAGCGAGCGCCTCCGCCGTCAGGAAGGGCGGCACGCCGTCGAGATACCCGCACTCGCGCGCCACGTTGATGACGCGGTCCATGGCGCGGCCGAGGATCACCACGTTGCGACCGCACGCCATCGCGGCGTCGGCCACCGCGCGGATGCGGGCGACGTTCGACGCGAAGGTGGTGACGACCACGCGGCCCTTGCGCGTGTTCGATCAGCTCGCGCAGCGTGTCGGCCACATCGGTTTCGGATGGGCTGACGCCCGTCGCGCATGATGTTGGTGGAGTCGCAGACGAGCGCGAGCACGCCCTCTTCGCCGATCTCGCGCAGGCGCTTCTCGTCGGTCGGGCGTGCCGACCAGCGGCGTGGCATCGATCTTCCAGTCGCCGGTGTGCACGACGGTGCCGAGCGGCGTGCGCAGCACGAGGCCGGTGCTCTCCGGGATCGAATGCGCCATCGAGACGATCTCGACCTGGAACGGCCCAAGCTCAAGCCGGTCGCCGGGCTTCATGATCGTCATCGGGATCTTGGGCGCGCCCGGCTCGTTCAGGCGCTTGACCTCGAGCAGGCCGGCGGCGAATTGCGTGGCATAGACTTGGCAGCCGAGCCGCGGCCAGAGATCCGCCAGCGCGCCGATGTGGTCCTCATGGGCATGGGTGATGATCAGCCCGAGCAGGTCGCGGCGGATCGACTCGACGAAGGTCACGTCCGGGAAACACGAGATCGATACCGGGCAGGTCCGGGCCGGCAAAGGAAAGGCCGCAATCCACCATCAGCCATTTGCGCCGATGCGGTGGACCAAACCCGTAGAGGGCAGCATTCATCCCGATCTCGCCAAGACCGCCGAGGGCGGAAAAGACGAGGTCCGCAGTCGTCATCCAACATATTTCAACCACCTTCAGCCGACTGGCGCGGCCGTTTCGCTTTTCAAATCGATATCGCCGGCCTCGACGGCCACAACGCCGCCCGCCGTTCGCAGCAAAAACCGGCCGGCCTCGTCGAGCCCCTCGAAGGCCCCAGATAAACGCGCCGCCGGGCGTCGTCACGTTGACGGCTGGTGCCGAACGGCAGGCTGTGGCTCAGCCACGCGTCCCGGATCGGCGGCGTAGTTCCTTGCCGCCGTCCCAGAGTCACGAGCGTCTGGGCCATCGTGTCGCGAAGCGCCTCGACGAGATCATCCGCCTTCACGGGCCGGCCGCAGGCCGCGGACAGATCCGTTGTCGGGTAAGGTAAGCCTTCGGGGTGGTGATTACAATTGACGCCCCAGCCGATCACGCAGGCCGGCCAGCCTGCGCGCGTGCGTGTCCCCTCGACCAGGATGCCGGCCACCTTGGCCGGGCCATAGAGCAGGTCGTTGGGCCATTTGAGATGGAAGACCGCACGACCGGCGGTGACCACGGCGACCGCCTCCGCCAGCGCCACGGCCGCGACGTGGGCGAGCTGGGGCAGCCAGCGGCTCTCGGCGGCCGGATCGTCAAGCAGCAGACTGAGCGTGGAGATTGCCCACGGGCGAGACCCACACACGCCCGAGCCGGCCGCGACCGCTGGTCTGCCGGTCGGCCCGGAGCCAGAGGGGACCGCGCTCGCCTGAGCGGGCACGCGCGAGCAGATCCTCGTTGGTGGAACCTGTTGCTGGCGAGGTGGATGACGCGCGCGCGGCGGAGACTGTCGACCTCGATCACGCGCTCAGAACAGCGAGCGTGCCGCGGCCGTCGCCGCGCCGACGATCGGTGTCGGATAGACGAAGAACAGCAGCACGAAGACGCCTGCCATGGAGAGGACGACGCTGATCGCGGGGCTCATCTTGTCGAAGGCGGCCGGCAGGCTGGTCGAAATACATCATCTTGACGATGCGCAGGTAATAATAGGCCGCCACGACGCTCGACAGCACGCCGAGCACCGCCAGTCCGTAGAGGTTCGCCTGGATGGCGGCCTGGAAGACATAGAACTTGGCGAAAAACCCGGCGAGCGGCGGGATGCCGGCGAGCGAGAACATGATCATGGCGAGGAAGAAGGCCATCGGGCCGTTGTGCTGCGCGAGGCCGGAAAGATCGGCGATCGTCTCGATGTTCAGGCCGTTGCGCTTCATGGCGAGGATCGCCGCGAACGTGCCGAGCGTCATCACGAGATAGATGAGCATGTAGATCAGGACGCCGTAGACCCCGGCCTCGGTGCCGGCCGCGAGACCGACAAGCGCGAAGCCCATATGGCCGATGGCGGAATAGGCCATCAGCCGCTTGAAGTTGGTCTGCCCGATCGCCGCGAAGGAGCCGAGCGCCATCGAGGCGATCGAGATGAAGATGATGATCTGCTGCCACTGCGTGGTGATGCCGGGGAAGGCGGTGATGATCACCCGAACCGTGATCGCGACAGCCGCCATCTTGGGCGCGGTCGCGAAGAATGCCGTGACCGGCGTCGGCGCGCCCTCATAGACGTCCGGCGTCCACATGTGGAACGGGACCGCCGACATCTTGAACGCGAGGCCGGCGCTGAGAAAGACGAGGCCGAAGATGACGCCGAGCGACGAATGCCCGGTCAGAGCGCGCCGATGCCGGCGAACGACACGGTGCCGGCGTAGCCGTAGATCAGCGAGCAGCCGTAGAGCAGCAGGCCCGAGGAGAGTGCGCCGAGCACGAAGTATTTGAGGCCGGCCTCGCTGGCGCGGCCATCGTCGCGATGGAAGGCCGCGATGACGTAGAGCGCGAGGCTCATCAGCTCGAAGCCGAGATAGAGCGCGATGAGATTGCCGGCCGAGATCAGCGTCATCATGCCGAGCGTCGACAGCATGACCAGGGCCGGGAACTCGAACTTGTTGATGCCCTGCTGGCGCAGGAAGGGGATCGACATCACCAGCGTGGCGATCGAGCCGATCAGCGCCAGATGCCTTCATGAAGTGCGCGAAGGCATCGTCCATGAAGGCGCCGTCGAAGCTGACGCTCGCCGTCCGGTGGTTGAAGATCACCGTCGAGCAGCGACGACGCCGAGAAGCACGATCGCGATCTCGTAGAGCATCTTCGCCGAGCGCTCGCCGAGCAAAGCGCCGAAGAACAGGACGGCGAGCGAGCCCAGCGCGAGGATGAACTCGGGCAGGACGGGCGCGAGATTGAAGCCGGCGAGAACCATGATCGCGTCCTTATGGAGCCGTCGCGAGCGCGGCTGGTGTTGACCGGCGCCTGACGACGCTCGCGGCCTTCACGACCCCCTCGGCCGCGGCCTGCGAGGCGTTGAGGATCGGGCGCGGGATGGACGCCGTAATAGAGCGTCAGCAGGATCAGGGGCACCAGAATCACGATCTCGCGCGGGCTCAGAGTCCGAGATCGCCTTGAGCGAACGGCTTCTCGAGCTTCCCGAAGATGACGCGGCGGTAGAGGTACAGCGCGTAGCCGGCCGCCAGGATCGTGCCCGAGCGTCGCGAAGAACGCAACCCAGGTGTTCACCTGGAAGGCGGCCAGCATGGTCAGGAACTCGCCGACGAAGCCCGACGTGCCGGGCAGGCCGATATTCGCCATGGTGAAGACCATGAAGGCGAAGGCGTAGCGCGGCATCCGGTTCACGAGGCCGCCATAGGCCGCGATCTCGCGCGTGTGCATGCGGTCGTAGATCACGCCGACGCAGAGGAACAGCGCGCCCGAGACGATGCCGTGCGAGATCATCAGGAAGATCGCGCCCTGGATGCCCTGCGGTGTCATCGTGAACAGGCCCATGGTCACGAAGCCCATGTGCGCCACCGACGAATAGGCGATCAGCTTCTTCATGTCCTCCTGCACCAGCGCCACGAGCGAGGTGTAGACGATGGCGATCACCGACAGCGCGAAGACGAGCGGCGCGAAGTAGTGCGACGCGTCCGGGAACATCGGCAGCGAGAAGCGCAGGAAGCCGTATCCGCCCATCTTCAGCAGGATGCCGGCCAGGATCACCGAGCCCGCCGTCGGCGCCTCGACGTGCGCGTCGGGAAGCCAGGTGTGGACCGGCCACATCGGCATCTTCACCGCGAAGGAGGCGAAGAAGGCGAGCCACAGCCAGATCTGCATCGAGCGCGCGAAACGGCGTGTGCAGCAGCACCGTGATGTCGGTCGTGCCCGCGACGCCATACATCTTCATGATGGCGAGCAGCATCAGCAGCGAGCCGAGCAGCGTGTAGAGGAAGAACTTGAAGCTCGCGTAGATGCGCCGCTTGCCGCCCCAGATCCCGATGATCAGGAACATCGGGATGAGGCCGCCCTCGAAGAACAGGTAGAACAGCACGAGGTCGAGCGCGCAGAAGACGCCGATCATCAGCGCCTCGAGCACCAGGAAGGCGATGAAGTATTCCCGCACCCGGACCTGTGATCGATTTCCACGAGGCCAGGATGCAGAACGGCATCAGGAACGTGGTCAGCAGCACGAAGGGCATCGAGATGCCGTCGACGCCGAGCTTGTAGCCGAGGCCGCGAGCCGAACCAGCGCCTTCGCCTCGATCAGCTGGAAGTCGGCCGTGCCCGGGTCGAAGCGGCCCCAGGCGACAAGCGACAGCAGGAACGTGACGAGCGTCGTGATCAGCGCCGCCCAGCGGGCGTTGCGCGGCGTCGCCTCGTCGTCGCCGCGCAGGACGAGGATGAAGGCCGCCCCGACGAGCGGCAGGACGATGAGGCCGGAGAGGATGCCGAAGCCGAACATCAGTGCACGCCTCCGACGAGGTACCAGGTGATGAAGGCGGCGACGCCGAGCATCATCGCGAAGGCGTAGTGGTAGACGTAGCCCGTCTGGATCTTGACGATCCGGTTGGTGGCGCCGACCACGGCCTCCGAGATGCCGTCAGGCCCGAACCCGTCGATGATCATGCCGTCGCCGCCCTTCCAGAACAGGCGGCCGAGCCAGAAGGCCGGGCGGACGAAGACGAGGTCGTAGAGCTCGTCGAAGTACCACTTGTTGAGCAGGAACAGGTACAGCGGCCGGTTGGCGCTCGGCGAGCGCCTTGGCCGAGCCGGGCGCCAGCACGTACATCCAGACCGCGACGGCGAAGCCGATCAGCATCATGATGGTCGGCAGCACCGATACCAGGAAGGGGACGTGCTCCATGTCCTCCAGGACGTGGTTGTCGGCCGCGGTGAACAGCGCCTCCTTCCAGAAAGCCTCGTAGCCGCGTGCCGATGAAGCAGTGCCTGAAGAGCAGACCGGCGAGCAGCGCGCCGGCGGCCAGGACGTAAAGCGGCACCAGCATCACGTTGGGCGATTCGTGCGGCTCGTGGTGCTCGTGCCCGTGGTGGTCGGTGCGAATGGCCGTGAAGCTCCTCGGCCGACTGCTGCATGGGCATGCGCGTGCTGGTCGCCGCGCGACGGGCTCGTCGTGCGCGTTCTCGTCGGTCGCTGGATCTTCGGTCGCGCCCCCGACCTCGCGCGGCGACGTCGAAGAAGGTCAGGAAGACGAGCCGCCAGGAGTAGAAGGAGGTCAGGCCCGCGGCGATCACCACCATCAGGAAGGCGTAGAGCGCCGGCCGGCCGGTGCGACGACGTAGGCGGCCTCGATGATGGCGTCCTTCGAATAGTAGCCGGCCGTGAACGGAAAGCCGGTCAGCGCCAGCGTGCCGATCGTCATCATCCAGAAGGTGATCGGGATCTTCTTCGCAGGCCGCCCATGTTGCGCATGTCCTGCTCGTGATGGATCGCGTGGATGACCGAGCCGGCGCCGAGGAACAGCAGCGCCTTGAAGAAGGCGTGCGTGAACAGGTGGAAGACGCCGACCCCGTAGGCGCCGCACGCCCAGCGCCACGAACATGTAGCCGAGCTGCGAGCAGGTCGAATAGGCGATGACGCGCTTGATGTCGTTCTGCACGAGACCGACCGTCGCGGCGAAGAATGCCGTCGTGCCGCCGATGATCGTGACGAAGTCAGCGCGTGCGGCGCGTGCTCGAACAGCGGCGACAGGCGCGCCACCATGAAGACGCCGGCCGTCACCATCGTCGCCGCATGGATCAGCGCCGAGACCGGCGTCGGTCCCTCCATCGCGTCGGGCAGCCAGGTGTGGAGCAGGAACTGCGCCGACTTGCCCATGGCGCCCATGAACAGCAGCAGGCAGGCGATCGTCAGCGCGTGGCCGGTGAGGCCGAAGGCGTGGAACGTCTTTGGTCGGCGAGGCCTGGCGCCGCGGCGAAGATCGTGTCGAACGCGACCGAGCCGGTCAGCGCGAAGACCATGAAGATGCCGAGCGAGAAGCCGAAATCGCCGACGCGGTTGACCACGAAGGCCTTGATGGCGGCCGCGTTGGCCGTCGGCCGCTCGTACCAGAAGCCGATCAGCAGGTAGGAGGCGAGGCCGACGCCCTCCCAGCCGAAGAACATCTGCACCAGGTTGTCGGCCGTCACCAGCATCAGCATGGCGAAGGTGAACAGCGACAGATAGGCGAAGAAGCGCGGCCGATGCGGATCCTCGTGCATGTAGCCGATCGAGTAGACGTGCACGAGCGTCGAGACGGTGTTGACGACGACCAGCATCACGACGGTCAGCGTGTCGATGCGGAACGCCCAGTCGACCTGCAGGTTGCCGACCGTCATCCAGTTGGCGACTCGACACGGTCGCGCCTGTCGCCGAAGCCGACGTGGAAGAACGCGATCCAGGACAGCAGCGCCGAGACGCCGACCAGCACGGTCGTGACCAGTTCCGCCGGGCGGGCGCCGAGCTGCCGGCCGAACAGGCCGGCGACGAGGAAGCCGAGGAGCGGAAGAAAGACGATGAGCTGATACATCGGCCAGGCGTTCAGCCCTTCATCATGTTGATGTCTTCGACCGCGATGGTGCCGCGGTTGCGGTAGAAGACGACCAGGATGGCCAGGCCGATGGCCGACTCGGCCGCCGCGACCGTCAGCACGAACAGGGCGAACACCTGGCCCGGTGAGGTCGTGCAGGAAGGCCGAGAAGGCGACGAGATTGAGGTTCACCGCGAGCAGGATCAGCTCGACCGACATCAGGATGACGATGATGTTCTTGCGGTTGAGGATGATCCCGGCGATGCCGAGCGTGAACAGGATCGCCGCGACGACGAGGAAGTGGCGTGAGGCCGATCTCGATGCGTCATTGCGTCTGCAGAGGCACGTCCTTCGCCTCACGACAGGTCCCGGCGTCCGCGAGGCGGCGGACCTTGCGGAGTGCTGAATCGACCGCTCGACAATCCGCGCGGAGGACCTCTGCAGCGTCACCGAGACGTGCGGTCGCACGTTCTGGGCCGCGATGTTCTGGCGCTTGACGCCGGTCTTGTGCCGAAGCGTCAGCACGATCGCGCCGATCATCGCGGTGAGCAGGACGAAGCCGGCCGCCTGGAAGAAGTAGAGATACTGCGTGTAGAGCACGCGCCCGAGCGCGGCCGTGTTGGAGATCGCCGGCGGGCGTCGGCGAGCCGCAGCATGTCGATGTCTGGCCGGCGCAACGGTCCAGGCGCCGACGACGAGGACCAGTTCGATCAGCACGATGGCGCCGATCAGGGCGCCGACCGGCAGATATTGCAGGAAGCCCTGCTTCAGCTCGGCGAAGTCGACGTCGAGCATCATGACGACGAACAGGAACAGCACCGCGACGGCGCCGACATAGACGACGATCAGGATCATCGCCAGGAACTCGGCGCCGAGCAGCAGGAACAGGCCGGCCGCGTTCACGAAGGCGAGGATCAGGAACAGCACCGAATGCACGGGGTTGCGGGCCGCGATGACCATGAAGGCCGAGGCGACGGCGACGCAGGAGAACAGATAGAAGAACGCGTCGGCCGTCGTCATGCCTGCCCCTTGCATCTCGGCCCGGCGGCTGCCGCTCGGCGGTCCTGAGCCGTTCTCAAGCGTGTCACGCCCGCGATGCGCGACACGGTCGACCTCGAGCGCGCGTCCGTCTCCCCGGGCGCGAATGCTCCCGCCGAATCGTCGAGCGGTGACCGGCGCGCTCACCGGTACGGCGCGTCCATCGCGATGTTGCGGGCGATCTCGCGCTCCCAGCGGTCGCCGTTGGCGAGCAGCTTGTTCTTGTCGTAGAGCAGCTCCTCGCGGGTCTCGACCGAGAACTCGTGGTTCGGGCCCTCGACGATTGCATCGACCGGGCAGGCCTCCTGGCAGAAGCCGCAATAGATGCACTTCACCATGTCGATGTCGTAGCGCGTCGTCCGCCGCGTGCCGTCGTTACGGCGCGGGCCGGCCTCGATGGTGATCGCCTGCGCCGGGCAGATCGCCTCGCACAGCTTGCAGGCGATGCAGCGCTCTTCGCCGTTCGGATAGCGGCGCAGCGCATGCTCGCCGCGGTAGCGCGGGCTCTGCGGGTTCTTCTCGTGCGGATAGTTCAGCGTTCGCTTCGGCTTGAAGAAGTAGCGCATCGAAAGGCCGAAGGCCGCGATGAACTCCGTCAGGAAGAGCGACTTGGCCGCGTGGTCCAGTCTCATGGCATCAGTCCTCGTCGCGTGCGCCGTGCGACGTCGACGTCCGTCATCGCGTCAGTGCGGCCAGCACCGCCCCAGCCGGTCACCTCCAGCACGGCCGCGACCACAACCACGCAGACCAGCGAGATGGGCAGGAACACCTTCCAGCCGAGGCGCATCAACTGGTCGTAGCGGTAGCGCGGCACGAAGGCCTTCACCATCGCGAACATGAAGAACACCGAAGAGGCCTTCAGCACGAACCAGATGATGCCCGGCACCCAGGTGAAGGGCGGGAACGGGATCGGCGACAGCCAGCCGCCCATGAACAGGATCGTGGTCATGGCGCACATGCCGACGATGGCCACGTATTCGCCGAGCATGAACAGCATGTAGGCGGACGACGAATATTCGACCATGAAGCCGGCGACGAGCTCCGAATTCGGCTTCCACCAGGTCGAAGGGCGGCCGGTTCGTCTCGGCGAGCGCCGAGATGAAGAAGATGACGAACATCGGAAACAGCGGCAGCCAGTACCAGCCGAGGATGCCCCAGGGCGTATTCTGCGCGTTCACGATGTCGGTCAGGTTCAGCGACCCGGCGCACAGCAGCACCGTGACGAGCACGAAGCCGATCGAAACCTCGTAGGACACCATCTGGGCGGCCGAGCGCAGGGCCGCGAGGAACGGGTATTTCGAGTTCGACGCCCAGCCGGCCATGATCGACGCCGTAGACCCCGAGCGACGAGATCGGCGAAGATGTAGAGGATGCCGACGTTGAGGTTGGAGATCGCCCAGCCCTGGTCGACCGGGATCACGGCCCAGGCCGAGATCGCCAGCGCGCCGGTGACCAGCGGCGCCAGCAGAAACACGCCCTTGTTGGCGCTGGCCGGGATGATCGGCTCCTTCAAGACGAATTTGAGCAGATCGGCGAAGCTCTGGAACAGACCCCAGGGCCCGACGACGTTCGGGCCGCGCCGCAGCTGCACGGCCGCCCAGATCTTGCGGTCGGCGAACAGGACGTAGGCGACGTAGATCAGCAGCGCGACGATCAGCACGAGGCTTTCGATCGACCTTCAGAAGGGCGGAGAGGATGCGTACCGTCGGTCATCGCGCTACTCCGCCGCCTGCAGCTGCCGCAGCGCGATTGGCGTGCAGCGCCGAGCATTCCGCCATGACGGCCGAGGCGCGGGCGATCGGGTTGGTCAGATAGAAGTCGGTGACCGGCGAGACGAACGGCGGCCGTGTTCGGCGTGCCCGCCGAGATCGGCGAGGCTGCCGAGCACGGCGCGTCCGCCGTTGCGATCGCGATCGAGCTGGCCGAAATGCGGATGCGCCGCGATCGATCGCTGCGCGCAGAGCGCCCGAGCGAATCGAAGGGCAGCTTGGCGCCAAGCACGTCCGACAGGGCGCGCAGGATGGCCCAGTCCTCGCGCGCGTCGCCCGGCGGGAAAGCCGCGCGTTCGCCGCGCTGCACGCGGCCTTCGGTGTTGACGTAGATGCCGGACTTTTCCGTGTAGGCGGCGCCAGGCAGGATCACGTCGGCGCGGTGGGCGCCGCGGTCGCCATGCGAGCCCTGGTAGACCACGAAGGCGCCCGGCGCGATCTCGATCTCGTCGGCGCCCGAGCAGGAACAGCACGTCGAGCGCACCGGCTTGCGCCATCTGCCGCGCGCGTCAGCGCGCCCTCGCCCGGCACGAAGCCGAGGTCGAGCCCGCCGACGCGCGCTGCCGCGGTGTGCAGCACGGCGAAGCCGTTCCAGCCGTCCTTCGACGGCGCCGAGGCCATGCGCCGAGCTTCGCGGCCAAGCGACAGAACGGCCAGCACCATCGGCGCGCGTCGAGCGCGCCCTGCCCGACGAGCACCATCGGCCGCTCGCCGCGCCGCCTCGGCACTGTCCGGCGAAGTCGGCCAGCGTCTCGGCGCCGGCCCCATGGTAGGTGTAGGGGTAGGTCAGGTCGGCATGCTCGCCGACGACGTTGATCGGGAAGTTGCCCATCCGCCAGCGCTTGCGGATGCGGGCGTTGAGCACCGGCGCCTCGCGGCGCGGGTTGGCGCCGACGATCCAGAGCGAATCCGCCTGCTCGATCCCGGCGATGGTCGGGTTGAAGAGGTAGGACGCGCGGCCGAATCGCGGATGGAGCGCCGTTCCGTCCTGCCGGCAATCGAGGTTGGGCGACGCCGAGCTTGCCCATCAGCTGCTGCAGCGCGAACATGTCCTCGACGGCCGCGAGGTCGCCGGCGATGGCGCCGATCCGATCCGGCGACGTCGCCTTCATCTTGGCGGCGATCGCCGCGAAGGCCTCGCCCCAGCTCGCCGGCACGAGCTTGCCGTTCTTGCGCACGATAGGGCCGGTCGAGCCGCTGCGCCTTCAGGCCGTCGGCGACCTGGCGCGTCTTGTCGGAGATCCACTCCTCGTTCACGGCGTCGTTGATGCGCGGCAGGATGCGCACGACCTCCTTGCCGCGCGCGTCGACGCGGATGGCCGAGCCGAGCGCGTCCATCACGTCGATCGTCTCGGTCTTCGTCAGCTCCCAGGGCCGCGCCTTGAACGGGTAGGGCTTCGGCAGCAGCGCGCCGACGGGGCAGAGGTCGGCGACGTTGGCCTGCAGTTCCGAGCCGAGCGACGTCTCGAGATAGGTGGTGATCTCCATGTCCTCGCCGCGGCCGATGGCGCCCATGTCGCCGGTGCCGGCGACCTCCGCGGTGAAGCGGACGCAGCGCGTGCAATGGATGCAGCGGTTCATCGAGGTGCGCACGAGCGGGCCGATGTACTTGTCCTCGACGGCGCGCTTGTTCTCGTGGAAGCGCGAGCCGGCGACGCCGAAGGCCATGGCCTGGTCCTGCAGGTCGCATTCGCCGCCCTGGTCGCAGATCGGGCAGTCGAGCGGATGGTTGATGAGCAGGAACTCCATCACCCCGTTGCGCGCCTTCTTGACCATCGGCGATTTGGTGAGCACCGTCGGCGGCTCGCCGTTCGGGCCCGGGCCGGCAGTCGCGCACGCCCCAGGCGCAGGAGGCGACCGGCTTCGGCGCGCCCTTCAGCTCGACGAGGCACATGCGGCAATTGCCGGCGATCGACAGCCGCTCGTGGAAGCAGAAGCGCGGGATCTCCGCGCCCGCCGCCTCGCAGGCCTGCAGCAGCGTGTAATCGGCCGGGACGTCGACTTCCGTGCCGTCGACGATCGAGATCTTGGTCATCGGGTGCACCCGATCGAGCGCTCCTCCGCACTGCGACGAGCGTCGGTGTCCTCCAACTCTCGCTCGAGCGACCTCGACGCATCGGCCGTCACTCCGCCGCGATCCGGATCGGCTCGGGATGCGGGTTCGCCATGTAGCTGTCGATGCGCTTCTCGATCTCCGGCCGGAAATGCCGGATCAGGCCCTGGATCGGCCAGGCCGCCGCATCGCCGAGCGCGCAGATCGTGTGGCCCTCGATCTGCGTCGTGACTTCGAGCAGCATGTCGATCTCGCGCTTCTGCGCGCGGCCCTCGGCCATGCGGGTCATCACGCGCCACATCCAGCCCGTGCCCTCGCGGCACGGCGTGCACTGGCCGCAGCTCTCGTGCTTGTAGAAGTAGCTGATGCGCTGCGATCGCCCGGACGATGTCGGTCGACTTGTCCATCACGATCACGGCCGCGGTGCCGAGGCCCGACTTCAGGTTGCGCAGCGTGTCGAAATCCATCGGCGCGTCGATGATCTCGTGCGCCGGCACGCAGCGGCACCGACGAGCCGCCCGGGATGACGGCCAGCAGGTTGTCCCAGCCGCCGCGGATGCCGCCGCAATGGCGGTCGATCAGCTCCCGGAACGGGATCGACATCGCCTCCTCGACGTTGCACGGCTTGTTGACGTGGCCGGAGATGCAGAAGAGCTTGGTGCCGGCGTTGTTCTTGGCGCCGAAGCTCGACGAACCAGGCCGCGCCGCGCCGCAGGATGGTCGGCGCGACGGCGATCGACTCGACGTTGTTGACCGTCGTCGGGCAGCCGTAGAGGCCCATGTTGGCCGGGAACGGCGGCTTCAGCCGCGGCATGCCCTTCTTGCCCTCGAGCGACTCGAGCAGCGCCGTCTCCTCGCCGCAGATATAGGCGCCGGCGCCGCGGTGCACGTAGATGTCGAACGGATAGCCGTGGACGTTGTCCTTGCCCGACGAGATTGGCCTCGTAGGCCTCGTCGATCGCCGCATCGAGCCGGTCGGCCTCGAGCACGTATTCGCCGCGGATGTAGATGTAGCAGGCGTTGCGCGCCCATCGCGAAGGAGGCGATCAGGCAGCCCTCGATCAGCATATGCGGATCGTTGCGCATGATCTCCCGGTCCTTGCAGGTGCCGGGCTCGGACTCGTCGGCATTGACCACGAGATAGGACGGCCGCGCCGGATCGGGCTTCGGCATGAACGACCATTTGAGCCCGGTCGGGAAGCCGGCGCCGCCGCGGCCGCGCAGGCCCGAGGCCTTCATCTCGTTGATGATCCAGTCCTTGCCCTTTTCGAGCAGGCCCTTGGTGCCGTCCCAGATGCCGCGCGAGCGCGCGCCTTCGAGCCGCCAGTCGCCGAAGCCGTAGAGGTTCTTGAAGATGCGGTCCTTGTCCTCGAGCATCGTTCAGTGTCCTGCCTTGCCGGCGGGGCCGGGCACCGGCGGATTGTCGCGCGTCGATTGCTCCTGCCGCTCGGCGGCCTGCTGCGGCGTATTCTGCGTCAGCGCGGACGACTCGGTCTGGTCTCGCCGACCGGACGTCGGTGCGCGTGCCGGTGTCGGCGATCGAGCCCTGCGGCTTGCCTTCGCGTTGTCGCGCGCGAGGTCGAGCCCACCGTGCGTCTGCGCGTCGGCGCATTGTCCTGGTCGGTCGGCAGCTGCCAGCCGTCGGCCGGCTGCGACGCGGACCGCTCGCGTCGGCCGTAGGATCCGCCGCGCCCGTCCGCGCCGTAGAGCTCGTCAGGGTCGTCAGGCCGCCGTCCGGCTCCGAGGTCAGCCGGCCCGTCTGCGAGCCCAGCTTCACCGGCCGTCCGGCCGCGAGGTCGTCGAGCAGCTTGGCGAAGTTCTCCGGCGTCAGGTCCTCGTAGTAGTCGTCGTTGATCTGCACCATCGGCGCGTTGCAGCAGGCGCCGAGGCACTCGACCTCGAGCCAGGAGAACAGCCCGTCGGCCGTCACGTGATCCTGCGGGCCGATCCGCTGCTCCAGCACGGCCTTGATGCCGTCCGAGCCGCGCAGCACGCAGGGCGTCGTGCCGCACATCTGGATGAAGTACTTCCCGACCGGCTTCAGGTTGAACATCGAGTAGAAGGTCGCGATCTCCAGCACCCGGATGTCCGGCATGTCGAGGATCTCGGCGATCTTCTCGATGGCCGGCTTCGGCACCCAGCCGTCGTTCTGCGCCTGCGCGCGGCGCAGCAGCGCCATCACGGCCGAGGCCTGCCGGCCGGCGCGGATATTTGGCGATCTGCTTGTCGACCCACGCCTGGTTCTCGGGCGTGAACTCGAAGCTGTCGGGCTGGATCTCGGCAAGGCGGCGAACGGCCATCGCGGTCTCGTCAGTTCAGCTTTTCGCAGGTCGGATTCGGATTGCTGTGGCACAGGATAGGCCGAGGTCGCCTTCTGCAGCACGAGATAGGCGCCGCCGTTCGGGTCGACGAAGCCGGTCTTGATCTCGAAGCCGTCGCCAGCAGGTTCTTGATCGTCGCCACCTGCGGCACGTCGACGATGACCGGTCGGCTGAGCGTCGCCGTGGCGGCTCGGCTGAGCCGCGTCTGCGCGAGACAGGCGCAGCGAGCGCCAGACGCAGCCCGCTCACACCGCTTCATCGGTCGACCTCGCCGAACACGATGTCGAGCGAGCCGAGGATCGCCGAGACGTCGGCCAGCATGTGGCCCGCGGCACATGAAATCCATGGCCTGAAGATGCGCGAAGCCCGGCGCGCGGATCTTGCAGCGATAGGGCTTGTCGGTGCCGTCCGAGACGAGATAGACGCCGAACTCGCCCTTGGGCGCCTCGACCGCCGCATAGACCTCGCCGGCCGGCACGTGGAAGCCTTCGGTGTAACAGCTTGAAGTGATGGATCAGCGCCTCCATCGAGCGCTTCATCTCGGCGCGCGAGGGCGGCGTCAGCTTGCCTTCGCGGGCATGCACGGGCCCCTGCCCGTCCGGCGCCAGCAGCTTCTCGCACGCATTGCTTCATGATCGAGGTCGACTGCCGCATCTCCTCCATGCGGATCACCTGGCGGTCGTAGTTGTCGCCGTTCTTGCCGACGGGGATGTCGAACTCCATCTCCTCGTAGCACTCGTAGGGCTGGCTCTTGCGCAGATCCCAGGCCGCGCCCGAGCCGCGCACCATCACGCCCGAGAAGCCCCACTTCCAGCATTCGTCGAGCGTGACGACGCCGATGTCGACGTTGCGCTGCTTGAAGATGCGGTTGTCGATGAACAGGTCCGACAGATCGTCGAGCACCTTGAGGAACGGGTCGCAGAAGGCGCCGATGTCCTCGACCAGCTGCTTGCGGCAGATCGGCGTGCACGCCGCCCGGCCGGAAATAGTTGGCGTGCATGCGCGCGCCCGAGGCGCGCTCGTAGAACACCATCAGCTTCTCGCGCTCCTCGAAGCCCCAGAGCGGCGGCGTGAGCGCGCCGACGTCCATCACCTGGGTCGTGACGTTGAGCAGGTGCGACAGGAGCCGGCCGATCTCGCAGAACAGCACGCGGATCAGCTGCGCCCGGCGCGGCACCGTGATGCCGAGCAGCTGCTCGATCGCGAGGCAGAAGGCGTGCTCCTGGTTCATCGGCGCGACATAGTCGAGCCGATCGAAATAGGGCACGTTCTGCAGGTAGGTGCGCGCCTCCATCAGCTTCTCGGTGCCGCGATGCAGCAGGCCGATATGCGGATCGACGCGCTCGACGACTTCGCCGTCGAGCTCCAGCACGAGGCGCAGCACGCCATGCGCCGCCGGATGCTGCGGCCCGAAATTGATCGCGAAGTTGCGAAGGTTCTGCTCGGTCACTGGCTGGCCTTTTCGTCGCCCGGCAGGGCGGCGGCCTCCATGCCTTCCCAGGGCGACAGGAAGTCCCAGTTGCGGAATTCCTGCGTCAGCCGCACCGGCTCGTTGACGACGCGCTTCTCGAGGTCGTTCCAGCGCACCTCGACAAAGCCCGTCATCGGAAAATCCTTGCGCAGCGGATGTCCCTCGAAACCGTAGTCGGTCAGGATGCGGCGCAGATCCGGATGGCCGGAGAACAGGATGCCGTAGAGATCGTAGGCCTCGCGCTCGAACCAGTTCGCCGCCGGGAAAGACGTCGATCAGCGAGGGCACGGGCGTCTCCTCGTCGGTCTGCACCTTCACGCGGATGCGCCGGTTGTGCTTCGGCGAAAGCAGGTGCGTGACGACGTCGAACCGCTTGGCGCGCTGCGGGATAGTCGACACCGCACAGGTCGATGAAGCAGATGAAAGCGCAGGACGGATCGTCGCGCAGGTAGCGCACCAGCGCGACCGATGTGATCGGCTGCGACCGTCAGAGCACAGTTCGTCGAACCGCACCGTCGGCCGTGATGCCGGCCTCCGGATGGGCCGCCGCAATCGTCGTTGCCGAGTTCCGCGAGCGCTTCCGCTTCCGTGCTCATCGACCGGTCTGTCCCCGCTGTCCTGCGCGTCGCTGCCGTTAGCGCTCGATCGTGCCCGTCCGGCGGATCTTCCGCTGCAGCAGCAGCACGCCATAGAGAAGCGCCTCGGCCGAAGGCGGGCAGCCGGGCACGTAGATATCGACCGGCACGACCCGGTCGCAGCCACGCACCACCGAATAGGAATAGTGGTAGTAGCCGCCGCCGTTGGCGCAGGAGCCCATCGAGATCACGTAGCGCGGCTCCGGCATCTGGTCGTAGACCTTGCGCAGGGCAGGGGCCATCTTGTTGGTCAGCGTGCCGGCGACGATCATCACGTCCGACTGGCGCGGGCTGGCGCGCGGCGCGAAGCCGAAACGCTCGGCGTCGTAGCGCGGCATCGAGAACTGCATCATCTCGACCGCGCAGCAGGCAAGACCGAACGTCATCCACATCAGCGAGCCGGTGCGCGCCCACTGGATCAGGTCGTCGGTCGCGGTGACCAGAAAGCCCTTGTCGGCCAGCTGATCGTTCAGTCCGACGAAGAACGGGTCATCGGCGCCGACCGGCTTGCCGGTGCGCGGATCGAGCACGCCGCGCGGCTTCGGGGCGACCTCGGTCGCCCGCGGCTCGGTGATCAATCCCATTCGAGGGCGCCCTTCTTCCACTCGTAGACGAAGCCGATGGTCAGCACGAACAGGAACGCGATCATCGACCAGAACCCGAAGCACGCCGACATCGTGGAACGCGACCGCCCAGGGAAACAGGAACGCGACCTCGAGATCGAAGATGATGAACAGCAGCGACACCAGATAGAACCGGATGTCGAACTTCATGCGCGCGTCGTCGAACGCGTTGAACCCGCACTCGTAAGCCGACAGCTTCTCCGGGTCCGGCGACTTGAAGGCGACCAGAAAGGGCGCGACCAGCAGCGCGCCCGAGAGGCGCCACCGCGATGACGATGAAGATCGCCAGCGGCAGATATTGGTTCAGCAGGTTCGGCATAGGTTCCGACTGTGCAGCGCCACAGGGCGATCGTTCCCGCCAGGGCAGCGGATCGACCGTCGGTAGCTTAGAGCAGAACTAATTCAGCCCATGGTGCCATGCAAGGCGAAACCGTGCCGCAGATGCGAACGCCGGAAACCGCTTGCGCCGTCTTGAAATTGGTTGAGCAGCTTCGCTGTTGCCGAGGTCCGGGAGAGAGAATGGCGAGAGAGACGGGGCTCGAACCCGCGACCTCCGGCGTGACAGGCCGGCGCTCTAACCAACTGAGCTACTCCCCCGCGGGACCCCATGTCACAGGCGTGACGGGCCGTCCGGAGTGGGTGCGGGATACGGGACGGGTCGGACCAAGTCAAGCGCGATCCGGCCGGTTCTTCAGAGATGCGGAGAACCCAGGCGCCAGCGTGAAATCTGCTGCGGCGTGACGATATGGATCGACTCCGGCGCGACAGTCTCGGCGAACGTGATGACGCCAGGGTCGATGCCCATGAATTTGGTGTAGCCGGCGAGTGTCGAGACGATATCATCGGTTCCGAACACCTGCTGGCGCGTGGTGCCGCCCGACGGATCATGCACGGACTCGTTGATCACCATCCGGTGAATGCCGAGCTTGCTGACCGTGGGAATCACCCGCTTCTTTCCGCCGAAGAACGCATAAACGCAGGCCGACATGCAAAGGCCGGGGGCCACGCGGATTTGCTGCGTCTGGGCGTCACCCACCGCTTCGGCGACGATCACCGCCGCGCCGATCTTTCGAAACACCATACCGAGCTGCATCGCCCCGACCACAGTGCCACCAGGTGACTCGAGGAGGACAACAGGGCGAATGCCCTGATCGCCGCTGTGCTCCGAAAGGAATCGAAGAAAATTGTCCGCCGTGTCGTTGTTGATCTCGCCTTCAGCCGTGATCACCTCCGCGCATTTGTGGCCGCAAATGCCATTCACGGCGCCCACGGGCGCGACCTGGAAGGTCATGGGTTCGACCGCGACGGCCGGTGCGGTGAGGCCACAAAGCAGAGCCAGGCTGACGGCGAGGCGAACCCGAATGCGTGTGGACCTGGTGGGCAGTGACGGGCTCGAACCGCCGACCCTCTCGGTGTAAACGAGATGCTCTACCAACTGAGCTAACCGCCCTGCACGCAGATTTCCCGCAAGCGTCGCGACCATTAAGTTCTCCACCCGGGCCCATCAAGGAAAATCGCCGCACGCTGCCGCCTGGCTTCGGTGCAGAATCCGCGCCAGATGATTCCGGGCCGACGCGAGGATCGAACTTCCATCCCAGCGAAATCGGTCTGGAACAAGGAAGCTTGGCTGTGGCGTCCCGTCAAGGCGCCGAACATCGCGTGCACGCATCGAAGCGCTCGTCCGGGAGAGAAAATCAACCAAAACGCGATTTAGACACGCTCTTCCGTCCATCCGACCGTGACCCTTCGGGTTTCCGTTACGGCCCTCCGCCATGCTTCGCCGAGCGGGTGCGGGAGGTCTCGATGCGGTTCAGAACGGGTGCGACTGACGCGGTTCTGCTCTGCGCTATGCCGCTTGGTCTGCTGTTTGGCGCCTGGATGGTCGGCAAGCTCACCGTCGACCACCTCCTGGCGCACGACGCCGCGATGACGGGGCAGGGCTGGGCGACCTATCTCGCCGACAACGTCAAGGATCTCGATCAGATCGCCGCAGGCCAACCGCCGACCGAAGAAAGCCGGCGGTTCTTCGAGCGGGTGCAGAAGGTCGGCCAGGTGTTTCGCTACGCGATTTTTGATCCGGACGGTCGTTTAAGGTTCGCCTCGAATGGCAGCGACGACGACAACGACAAGGATGCGGGGGCACGAAACCCGCGGGCCGTCCGCGCCATCGTAACCAACGGGCCGGTGGTCAATGCCGAGGAGCCCGATGCGGACGAGGCCGCGGTTCGGCCGCCGTTCTTCGCGGAGGCTTATGTTCCGGTGATGCTGCACGAAAAGTTCGTCGGCGTCGTCGAAACCTATGTCGATCAGACCGAGAAGCGGAATGCCTACCGCGCGGCGCTCGTGATCATGAGTGCGGCGCTGACGCTGCTGATGGCATTCGCGTTCGGCATTCCGGCTTTTGCCTTCCTGCGGCGCAGTCGCGAAAAGCGGGTAGCGGACGCGCGCATCCACTTCCTCGCCCACCATGACGCGCTGACGGGCCTCATCAATCGCGATCGGCTGGCGGAGACCGTGATGGGTCTTCTCGCCCACCCCGCCAACACTCCGAATCCCCTCGCGCTCCATTACCTCGACATCGACAACTTCAAGGACGTCAACGACACCCTCGGTCATGACGCGGGCGACGCCCTTATCGCAGCCGTCGCGCAGCGGCTCCAAACACTGGTCGGCCCCCACGACAGCGTCGCGCGCGTCGGTGGCGATGAATTCGTCGTCGTGCAGACCGAATGGGCCAACGAAGCTGGCGCGGCCGCCTTCGCGAGCGAACTGGTCCGCGAATTGGCGCGTGCCTTCGACATCAATGGGCACCGCGCGGCGATCACCCTCAGCGTGGGTGTCGCTGTGGTGCCTGGGCATGGCGACAGCTTCACGCGCCTGATGAAGAGCGCGGATCTGGCGCTCTACCGCAGCAAGACGTTGGGTCGGAACACGATGACGCTGTTCTCGCCGGACATGGATCAGGAGTTGGCCGAGCGCCTACGCTTGGAGCGCGCTCTTCGGCACGCGGTCGAGGCCGATGGCTTCGAACTCCATTTCCAGCCCGCCGTGGAGATGCCCGACCGTCGGCTCGTGGGGTTCGAGGCACTGATCCGCATGCTTGACGAGGCCGGCGGGCTGGTCCCGCCCGCGGCCTTCATCCCGCTTGCAGAGAAGATGGGACTGATCGACCAGATCGGCACCTGGGTCTTGCGGGAGGCCTGCCGCGAGGCGGTCACCTGGCCGGGAGACCTCAAGATCGCGGTCAATCTCTCGCCGGCCCAACTTGCGACCGGCCGGCTCGCTCAAACCGTGGCCGACATCCTGGCCGAGACTCGGCTCGACCCGCGGCGGCTCGAACTGGAGATTACCGAGGGCATGTTGCTCGAGGACGGCGAGGGCACCCTGAGCGAACTGCGTAAGCTGAAGGCCCTTCAGGTCGGCATCGTGATGGACGATTTCGGGACCGGCTATTCGAGTCTCCGCCTACCTTTGGAAGTTCCCGTTCGACAAGATCAAGATCGATCGAGCCTTTATGCTTGCCCTCGACAAGGGCAATAACGAGGAGGCTTCGACGATCGTCAGGACGATCATCGATTTGGGCCGCTCGCTCGACGTCACCGTGACGGTGGAAGGGGTCGAGAATGAGCGGCAGGTCGACTTTGTCAGCCAGGCGCGCTGCGACCAGATCCAGGGCTACTATTTCGGCCGCCCAATTCCCAGCACCGCCTTGGCGGCCCACATTCTGAACAGTCTCAAGCCAACGGCGCCAGACGAAACAGCGAAGCCCACGCCGGTCGCACAGGGAGAGGCGGCCTGAAGCCCGGCTTCAGAAGCGAGGCACGTCCTGGCTGCTCATCCTGCTCTCGCGACATGAAAAAGGCCGCTCACTTTCGTGAGCGGCCTTTTCTTGGGCACCTTGGGATCAGTGCGCCAGGATGCCCGACTGATCGTCCTCCGGGACAGCCTTGCCCTTGGCGGGCGCCGCCACTTCCTCATCCCATTGGATCGGGGTCGGCTGCCGCACAAGCGCGTGCCTCAGAACCTCGTCCATGCGTGACACCGGCACGATCTCCATCGCGTTCTTCACGCTGTTCGGGATATCGGCCAAGATCCTTGGCGTTCTCCTCGGGGATCAGGACCTTCTTCAGGCCACCGCGCAGCGCCGCCAAAAGCTTCTCCTTCAACCCGCCGATCGGCAGCACTCTGCCGCGCAGCGTCACTTCGCCGGTCATGGCGATGTCACGCCGGATCGGGATTCCCGTGAACACCGAGGTGATCACGGTGGCCATGGCGATGCCTGCGGACGGCCCGTCCTTCGGCGTCGCGGCCTCCGGCACGTGCACGTGGATGTCGCGCTTGTCGAACAAGGGCGGCTCGATGCCGAAATCGATGGACCGGGAGCGGACGTAGGACGCCGCCGCCGAGATCGATTCCTTCATCACATCCTTGAGGTTGCCCGTCACCGTCATCTTGCCCTTGCCGGGCATCATGACACCTTCGATGGTCAGCAACTCGCCGCCGACCTCCGTCCAGGCCAATCCCGTGACGACACCCACCTGGTCTTCCGTCTCGGCCTCGCCGTAGCGGAACTTCGGCACGCCGAGATAGTCACCCAGGTTGGCAGCCGTGATCGCCACCGACTTCTTGTCCGACGACAGGATCTCCTTCACGGCCTTGCGGGCCAGGTTGGAGATCTCGCGCTCAAGGTTGCGCACGCCCGCTTCCCGCGTATAGCGCCGGACCAGCAAGCAGCAGCCCTTCGTCATCGATCGACCACTCGGCCTGCGCCAGGCCATGCTTCTTCAGCGCGGCCGGGATCAGGTGCGTCTTTGCGATTTCGACCTTCTCGTCTTCCGTGTAGCCGGCGATCCGGATGATCTCCATGCGATCCATGAGGGGCGCAGGGATGTTCAGCGTATTGGCCGTCGTCACGAACATGACGCTCGACAGGTCGTAATCCACCTCGAGATAGTGGTCGTTGAAGCTCTGGTTCTGCTCGGGGTCGAGCACCTCCAGCAAGGCCGACGACGGGTCGCCACGGAAGTCCATGCCCATCTTGTCGATCTCGTCGAGCAGGAAGAGCGGGTTGGACGTCTTGGCCTTGCGCATCGACTGGATGATCTTGCCGGGCATCGAACCGATGTAGGTCCGACGGTGTCCGCGGATCTCGGCTTCGTCCCGCACGCCGCCGAGCGACATGCGCACGAACTCGCGACCCGTGGCGCGGGCGATCGACTTGCCGAGCGAGGTCTTGCCGACACCGGGCGGTCCGACCAGGCACAGGATCGGGCCCGTCAGCTTGTTGGCACGGCTCTGCACGGCGAGATACTCGATGATGCGCTCCTTCACCTTGTCGAGCCCGTAGTGCTCGGAGTTCAGGGTCGCTTCGGCGAGCGGCAGGTCCTTCTTCACCTTGGAGCGCTTGCCCCACGGGATCGAAAGCATCCAGTCGAGATAATTGCGCACGACCGTGGCCTCGGCCGACATCGGCGACATCTGCCGCAGCTTCTTCAACTCGGCCGTCGCCTTGTCGCGGGCTTCCTTCGAGAGCTTCGTGTCCTTGATCCGCTGTTCGAGTTCGGCGAGCTCGTCCTTGCCCTCCTCGTCGCCCAGTTCCTTCTGGATCGCCTTCATCTGCTCGTTCAGGTAGTACTCGCGCTGCGTCTTCTCCATCTGCCGCTTGACGCGTGTCCGGATGCGCTTCTCGACCTGCAGAACCGAGATCTCACTTTCCATCAGACCCAGGCACTTCTCGAGGCGCTTGGTCACCGAAGGCATTTCGAGGATGGCCTGCTTCTCGGCGATCTTGACCGCAAGATGCGAGGCCACCGTGTCGGCGAGCTTGGCAGTAGTCGGTGGTCTGCGAAACCGCAGCGACGACCTCGGGCGAAATCTTCTTGTTGAGCTTCACGTAGCCTTCGAACTCGTTCACGACCGAACGCGCCAAAGCCTCGACCTCGACGCGGTCGATCTCCTCGTCGGGAATGACCTCGGCATCGGCTTCGTAATAGTCGTCAGTGCGGGTGTAGCCCTTGACCTCGGCGCGCGTCGCGCCTTCGACCAGCACCTTCACGGTGCCATCGGGAAGCTTGAGAAGCTGCAGGACGGACGCAAGCGTGCCGGTGGTGAAGATCGCGTCCGTGGTCGGATCGTCATCACTGGCGTTCTGCTGCGTCGCAAGCAGGATGAACTTGTCGGCCTTCATGACCTCTTCAAGCGCGCGGATGGATTTCTCGCGGCCGACGAAGAGCGGCACGATCATATGCGGAAATACGACGATATCCCGGAGCGGCAGGACGGGGTAGCTGTCGACAACGCCCGGAGCTGCAGGAACGCGCTTTGGGTTGCTCATTTTCTATCCTTCACAGGAACGCTTCGCTGACGCTTGCCAAAGCCGCCCGCTGAAGCGAGAGCCCCACCGGGCACCGACCCAGTCGGACCAGCGGAACCCTCCGCCGTAAGGCCGTTAAACGCACCTCCGGCAACCAGATCATCGGTGCCGAACGTCTGAAAACTCGTCGGTCCGGCACCTCACAGGAGATGGCGATCCGGAACCCGAGATGCAAGGTTCGAGCCCACTCGAACCTGCATGCCCGTCACGCATTTATCCAGGCATGCTTGCAGCTCCTACCGGTCGTCCCGGCAGGCCTGATTGCGACCCGAAACCCAGATCCAACAGGGTCACGCCTGTCGAGCCTCAGGCGCTCGCGGGAGCCTTCTCGGCGCCCCGCTCGGAGTAGATGTAGAGCGGGCGGGCGTTGCCCTCCACGACCTCGGGGCTGATCACGACCTGCTCGACCCCATCGAGCCCAGGCAGGTCGAACATCGTATCGAGCAGGATGCCTTCCATGATGGAACGGAGACCGCGCGCGCCGGTTCGCCGCTCGATCGCCTTCTTGGCCACGACGTTCAGCGCTTCGTCTTTGAACATCAGCTCGGTGCTCTCCATCTCGAACAGCCGCTGATACTGCTTGACGAGCGCGTTCTTCGGCTCGGTCAGGATCTTCTTCAGCGCCTCTTCGTCGAGGTCCTCCAGCGTGGCGATCACGGGCAGGCGGCCGACGAATTCCGGGATCAGGCCGAACTTCAGCAGATCCTCGGGCTCGACCTTGCGGAAGACCTCACCGGTGCGACGGTCATCGGGCGCCTGCACCTTCGCCGCGAAACCGATCGAGGTGCCCCGGCCGCGCGACGAGATGATCTTTTCGAGGCCCGCGAAGGCGCCGCCGCAGATGAACAGGATGTTGGTGGTGTCGACCTGCAGGAACTCCTGCTGCGGATGCTTGCGGCCGCCCTGCGGCGGAACGGAAGCGACAGTGCCCTCCATGATCTTCAGCAGCGCCTGCTGGACACCTTCGCCCGAGACGTCGCGGGTGATCGACGGGTTGTCCGACTTGCGGGAGATCTTGTCGATCTCGTCGATGTAGACGATGCCGCGCTGTGCCCGCTCGACGTTGTAGTCGGACGCCTGCAGCAGCTTCAGGATGATGTTCTCGACGTCCTCGCCGACGTAGCCGGCTTCGGTCAGCGTCGTCGCGTCCGCCATGGTGAACGGCACATCAAGGATTCGGGCGAGCGTCTGCGCCAGCAGCGTCTTGCCCGAGCCAGTCGGGCCGATCAGCAGGATGTTCGACTTCGCGAGCTCGACATCGTTGTGCTTGGTCGCGTGGTTCAGCCGCTTGTAGTGGTTGTGCACCGCGACCGACAGGACGCGCTTAGCCTGCGGCTGGCCGATCACGTAGTCGTCCAGGACCTTGCAGATCTCCTTCGGGGTCGGAATGCCGTCTTTCCGATTGACCAGCGAGGACTTGTTCTCCTCGCGGATGATGTCCATGCAAAGCTCGACGCATTCGTCGCAGATGAACACCGTCGGACCCGCGATCAGCTTTCGCACTTCGTGCTGGCTCTTGCCGCAGAAGGAGCAGTAAAGCGTGTTCTTGGAGTCGCTTCCGCCAGCTTTACCAGTCATGTCCGTCTCCATTCCGACTGGGGCCCTAGCGGACGCGCCCGGTCGATTCGCTACGTTAACTATGCGAAGCCTAAGGAATCGTGGAGGTCCGACCTCCACCCTCAGCCCCGTTACTGCGCCCTCCCGACTGCCCGGCCCAACAGCGTGCCGTGATCGCACGGTCGTCCCATGCAATCACGGTTCGCTCTTGCAGAGCAAGTGGCGCGAGTGCCAGCACGAGCCGGCAGCGCATGAATGTCACAATGCCGCAACGGCCAGGGGCCACCGTCTCAATCGTAAGCGGAGCTATTTCCGAGCCTCGGCCGGCTCTTCTTCCCGCTTGGTCTCGACACGATCGACGATGCCGAAATCCCGCGCTTCCTCGGCCGTCATGAAATGGTCGCGGTCGAGCGTGCTTTCAATGGTCTCGTAGTCCCGGCCGGTGTGCTTGACGTAGATCTCGTTCAGCCGCCGCTTGATCTTCATGATGTCTTCGGCGTGGCGCATGATGTCGGATGCCTGTCCCTGGAAGCCCCCGGACGGCTGATGCACCATGACTCGCGCATTTGGCAGGCAAAAACGCATGCCGGCCTCGCCGGCGCACAGCAGCAAAGACCCCATGGAGGCAGCCTGGCCGATACAGAGCGTCGAGACCTTGGGGCGGATGAACTGCATGGTGTCGTAGATGGCCAGGCCTGCCGTCACGACGCCGCCCGGGCGAATTGATGTAGAGCGAGATTTCCTTCTTCGGGTTCTCGGCCTCGAGGAACAAAAGCTGGGCGATCACCACCGACGCCATATGGTCTTCGACCTGGCCGGTGAGGAAGATGATCCGTTCGCGCAGCAGGCGCGAATAGATGTCGAAGCCTCGCTCGCCGCGGCTGGTGTTCTCGATCACCTGCGGGATGAGATACTGGTTATAGACGTCGATCGGATCGCGCATCGCAGGGTCCTGGCGGCAGGGAGGAATCAACTCAATGTAAGCGCGGTTCTGCAAAGCGCAAAGGGCGGGCGGCGCTGCTGATCCTTGTTCAGGCCCGGAACTCAGGTCGCGGCGAGAAACGACCGGCCATCGCCGGCGGGGCCGGGCAGCCCCAGGTGAGCCGCGAGGGTAGCTCCGACATCGGCGAAGCTGTCGCGCCGTCCGATATCCATGCGGCCACGCGTCGGCGCAGCGGGCCAGCACCGGAACGTGCTCGCGCGTATGGTCCGTGCCGGCGAAGGTGGGATCGTTGCCGTGATCAGCGGTGATGACCAACAAATCGTCCGGCCGGAGCCGCGCCAGCAGGTCGGGCAGGCGGCGGTCGAACGCTTCGAGGCAGGCCGCGTAACCTGCTACGTCGCGGCGGTGCCCGAACTCACTGTCGAAATCGACAAGATTAGCAACCGCGAGTCCGTCGGCAGGCAATCCGTCGAGCGTGGCGAGAAGCAGATCGAGATTGGCGTCGTTGCCAGACCCCTTACGCTCCTCGCCGGTGTGTCGGTGCGCGAAGATGTCGCCGACCTTGCCGATGCTGACGACGGCACGTCCGGCCTGGGCGGCGCGCTCGAGCAGGTTCCCAGGTGGCGGCTCCACAGCGAGATCCTTGCGGTTGGCAGTCCGCCGGAACGTCGAAGCCGTTTCGCCGGTGAAGGGCCGCGCGATCACCCGGCCGATGTTCAGCGGATCGCAAAGGCGGCGGGCGATCCGGCAGACGTCATAGAGGCGCTGCAAGCCGAAGGCCTGCTCGTGCGCGGCGATCTGGAAGACGGAATCGGCGGACGTGTAACAGATCGGCTGGCCGGTTCGGATATGCTCTTCGCCGAGCGCGGCGATGATTGCGGTACCGGAATCGTGACGGTCACCGAGGATGCCCGGCAGGGCCGCCTCCCTGATCAGGGCTGAAACGAGATCAGGCGGGAAGCACGGCACGCGCTGCGGGAAATAGCCCCAGGCGAACGGCACCCGGGTGCCAGCCGATTCCCAATGGCCGGACGGCGTGTCCTTGCCAGCAGAGCGTTCGACGGCATAGCCCCACGATGCGGACGGCGGCGCCGATTGTAGTCCCGGCGGCATGTGGTGGGTGGAGGCGCAGGCACGCGGAACCGAGACCCATGGCGTCGAGATGAGGCACCCGCAACGGACCGCTCCGGAGGCCAGGCCGATCGGCCCGACCGGCCGCGCAGAATGCGGCGATGTGTCCAAGCGTGTCGGCGCCCGCGTCACCGTAATCGGTCGCGTCCTCTGCGGCGCCGCAACCCACTGAATCGAGGATGAGGAGGATCGCGCGGGTCAGAAGCACACCTTGAGGCGAGCCAAGTCCTGAGACGGACCTCTGCGGATCGCGCTGTCGAGGGCCGTCACGACCTCGGCATCGGCGACATGGCGCAGCGCGTCGAAAAGTGCGTCGGTGTCATCCATGGGGCGCCACTATAGATCAGCGGCGCTTGCGGCGCACGGGCGGGGCCGCGGTCCTACCCGGAGGGGCTGTGGCAGACGACTTCGATGTTGTTGCCGTCCGGGTCCAGAACAAAGGCCGCGTAATAGCTAGCGTGGTAATGTGGCCGGAGGCCCGGAGCCGCTGTCCACGCCTCCGGCCTTCAGGGCGGCTTCGTAGAACGCCTGCACCGCGTTTCGGTTTTCGGCCGCAAAGGCCACGTGCACGCTGCCGTTCGGAGCCGTGCCGTCGCCGATCCAGAAGAAAGGTTTGCCTCCGGCACCGAAACCCGCGTGAGCGCCGCCGCCAGTCTGCTCGGCCGTGACCTCTAGCAACAAGGTCATCCCCATCGGGCGAAGGGCCTCCTGGTAGAACAGCTTCGAGCGTTCGAGGTCTGACACCGGGAATCCGATGTGGTCGAGCATGGCCTCGTTCTCCGGGCCCGTCGCCGCCCAAGCTGCCAGCGACGACGTGGGCGTGCAATCGGCAGAATTATCCGAGCGCGCGTACCCACTCCGCGAAGTGCTGACTTTGCCCTTCGGATGAGAGCGGGCCGCCGGGACCCAGCCTGCCGTGGCGCATGTCGCGCGGCGCGCAGTTGAACTGATCCCGAAACACGCGGCTGAAGTGGGACAGACTAGCCCGCGACGCAATTGCGACCGTGCTGTCCCGCCGACACGGTGTTTCTGCGTCGCTACTTGCCGGCCGCGCAGGCGCTGAGGGCCGCGAGCGCTTCGTTGAGACGAGGCACTTCGAACGCCGCGTCGCCGTCGTTGAACTTGACGATGAGTTCGGCCGAAGACTTGAGCGCAGGGAGCCTGGTGTTCGGCAAGAAGGTGGTGAGCACTTTGCCGGTCTTGTCGGCGGTCCACTTTGCGTCCGCGTCGATGATGGCGTCGCTGGTCACGAGCGAGGCCGCCACCTTTTCTCCGGCATCCCAGTTCCACTTCGCGTAGCTGAACGCCAGTCCGAACTTATCCGGCCCGTTCCGGACGATGATCACGTTTTCCGCGTTGTTGTCGTCCTTGTCGAGGTAGTCGCGTGTGACCATGCATTGGCCCGGCGCGTCCGACATCGGCTCGACTTCCCAATCGCCCGCCACGGTTTTGGGTCCGGATGGAGCTGAAGCCGCCGGGGCCGGAGCAGGCTGGGCCGGAGCGGCCTGGGCATTCTGAGTCGGCTTTGACCATTCGCTTGGCGGCTTGTCGGCCAGCAGACCAGCGATCGAGCCGGGCAGGGTCAGATGAAGGCCGGTGCAATAGTTCTTCAGGTCATCATCGGTCTTGAGACCGAGCGCATCCTTGAGCTCGGCCGTCGAGATGTCGCCGGAAATGCCGCCTTGCTGCTTCAGCTCGGCGATCTTGTTCCGGACGTCGGCGCGTTGCTTCGCGGTGGTCTCGATGTCGCAATTGTCGATGCCGTACTGAAGCGCCATCGCGCCGCCGTATTCCTGCCGCTTGGCCGTGAGCTGATCATCACTCAGGGGCGGCGTCTGCGCGAACCCAGGACTGGCGGAGACAACGGCCAGCACTGTACCCAATCCACACCACAATCCTACACGCAAAGCCGAGCTCCACGATCCAAGCGCCTGAAAGGCGACGCGTTTCCATAGAACACATACCGGCCTGGGACAGCGCGTGACAGTCCCAATTTCTGGCCGCAGCGTTCCAACGAGCCAGAGCTCAGCCTTTGCCGAAGGTCTCGTCGAAGGAATAGCCGGCGCCGCGCACCGTGCGGATCGGGTCGCGCTCGCGGCCGCGCGACAGCGCCTTGCGCAGGCGGCCGATGTGGACGTCGACGGTCCGTTCGTCGATCTCGGACGGAAAGCCCCCACACGCCGTCGAGCAGTTGGGCGCGCGAGAAGACGCGGCCGGGTCGTTCCATCAGGAAGTCGAGCAGCCGGAACTCGGTCGGGCCGAGCATCACCTCGCGATCGCCGCGGCGGACCCGATGTGTTTCGCGGTCGAGGTCGAGATCGCCGGACGTCAGGCGGGCCGCGACACGCTCGGGCTTGGCGCGGCGCAGAAGCGAGCGCACCCGCGCCATGAGTTCCGGCACGGAGAAGGGCTTGACGACATAGTCGTCGGCGCCGACCGAGAGGCCGCGCACTTTCTCGCCCTCTTCACCGCGCGCCGTCAGCATGATGACCGGCAGCGTGCGTGTTGCCTCGCGCGCTCGCAGCCGGCGGCAGATCTCGAGGCCGGACACGCCGGGCAGCATCCAGTCGAGGATGACGAGGTCCGGCGGCATCTCGGTGAGCCGCAGCTCGGCCTCGTCGCCGCGCTCGACGCGCTCGACCGTGAAGCCTTCCGCTTCGAGATTGTAGGCGAGCAGCATGCCGAGCGACTGCTCGTCCTCGACCACCAGGATGTGCGGCGCGGCGCTCGGCGGCAGCGCCACGCGAGGGCGCTGTCGATGCTCATGCTGGAAACCTTGAGGGCATCGGGTGACCTTCGGCGCGGCCAGAAACCGTCGGACTCGAGCTCGAGCTCACGCATCGATCCGCGCCGTAGCCTTGCGGCCCTTCGGGCCGGTCGACCGGCAGCGCTTCGCCGGTCGCGAGATAGACCACCGTCTCGGCGATGTTGGTGGCGTGGTCGCCGACCCGCTCGATGTTCTTCGAGCAGAACAGGAGGTGCGTGCAGAAGGAGATGTTGCGCGGATCTTCCATCATGAAGGTCAGCGAGATCGCGGAACACGCGAGTCCTCGAGCGCGTCGAGTTCGCCGTCGCGTGCCCAGACGGCCTGCGGCCCGCTCCGGATCGCGCTGGGCATAGGCGTCGAGCACGTCCTTGAGCTGCAGCGCCGCGAGCTCGTTCATATGGCGGAGACCGACCGAGGCCCGCGCGACGCGCGGCTCCGTGGCGATCATCATGGTGCGCTTGGCGATGTTCTTGGCGAGATCGCCGACGCGCTCCAGGTCGCCGGACACGCGGATGGCCGCCACGATCTCGCGCAGATCGACCGCCATCGGCTGGCGGCGCGCGATGGTGAGGATGGCGCTTTCCTCGATCTCGCGCTGCAGGAGGTCGAGGCGCGGATCGACCGCGATCGACGCGATTGGCGAGATCGGCGTCGAGCGAGGACAGCGCGTCCATGGCGTCGGACAGCATGTGCTCGGCGATGCCGCCCATCTCGGCGATCTTGCGGCCGAGCGCTTCGAGTTCCTGGTCGTAGGCGGTGACGATATGGTCGGCCATGTGCCGCGTTCTCCGCGAGAGGGTGGTCAGCCGAACCGGCCGGTGATGTAGGCCTGCGTCTGCTTGTTGCGTCGGCGTCGTGAACATCGTCCGCGTGTCACCGAACTCGACGAGTTCGCCGAGATACATGAACGCGGTCTTGTCGGAGACGCGGGCCGCCTGCTGCATGTTGTGGGTGACGATCGCGATCGTGTAGCGGGCCTTGAGTTCGTCGATCAGCTCCTCGACCCGCGCGGTCGAGATCGGGTCGAGCGCCGAGCAGGGCTCGTCGAGCAGGATCACTTCCGGACCGAGCGCCACCGTGCGGGCGATGCAGAGGCGCTGCTGCTGGCCGCCGGAAAGCCCGAGCCCGCTGGCATGCAGCTTGTCCTTGACCTCGGGCCAAAGCGCCGCGCCCTTGAGCGCCTGCTCGACCCGGCCGTCGAGCTCGCTCTTCGAGACCTTCTCGTAGAGGCGGATGCCGAAGGCGATGTTCTCGTAGATCGACATCGGGAATGGCGTCGGCTTCTGGAACACCATGCCGACGCGCGAGCGAAGCAGGTTCAGGTCCATGTCGGGCTTCAGGATGTTCTCGCCGTCGAGCATCACCTCGCCCTCGGCCCGCTGCCGCGGGTAGAGGTCGTACATCCGGTTGAGCACGCGCAGCAGCGTGGACTTGCCGCAGCCCGAGGGGCCGATGAACGCCGTCACCCGTTGGTTTCGAGGGAGAGGTTGATGCCCTTGAGCGACATGGTGTCGCCGTAGAAGAACTTGAGGTCGCGAACCGCGATCTTGGCTTTCGCCGGCAGCCCTGCTCGGGCGCCGCGACCGCCGTCTCGGTCATGCGTCATCGCTGCGTCCTTTGGCCGATCGCGCGGGCCAGGATGCTGAGGAGGAGAACCGTGACCGTGATCAGCAGGGCGCCCGGTCCAGGCGAGGCTCTGCCAGTCCTTGTAGGGGCTGAGCGCGAACTGGAAGATCACGGTCGGCAGGCTCGACATCGGGCCCGTCAGATCGGCCGAGAAGAACTGGTTGTTGAGCGCCGTGAAAAGCAGCGGCGCCGTTTCGCCGCTGACGCGCGCCACGGCGAGCAGAACGCCCGTGATCATGCCGGCCCGCGCGGCCTTGTAGGCCACCTTGGTGATCACGTGGGCGCGCGGCAGGCCCATGGCGGCCGCCGCCTCGCGCAGCGGCCCGGGCACGAGCAGCAGCATGTCCTCGGTGGTGCGGGTGACGATCGGGAATGACGATGATGGCCAGCGCCACCGACCCGGCCAGGGCCGAGAAATGCCCCATCGGCGCCACCAGGATCTCGTAGACGAACAGACCGATGATGATGGACGGGCGCGCTGAGCAGGATGTCGTTGAGGAAGCGCACGACGGAACTGAGCTTCGAATAGCGCCCGTATTCGGCCATGTAGGTGCCGGCGAGCATGCCGATCGGGGTGCCGATCGCGACGCCGATCACGCGTCATGACGACGCTGCCGAAGATCGCATTGAGCAGGCCGCCGGCGCTGCCCGGCGGTGGCGTCATTTCGGTGAAGACCGACGAGCGACAGGCCCGCGATGCCGTTGTAGAGCAGCGAGATCAGGATCAGCACCAGGAACAGCAGTCCGAACAGGGCCGCCGCGAGGCAAAGCCCCAGGAAGACGCTGTTCGAGCGGCGGCGCCCGGCGGGAAAAACGGCTGCGGGCATGGATCAGACACTCGCGCGTTGGTTGATTCGCATCAGCATCAGCCGCGCGATGGCCAGCACGATGAAGGTGATGACGAAGAGGATGAGGCCGAGGGCGATCAGCGACGACGTGTAGATGTCGCCGACCGCCTCGGTGAACTCGTTCGCGATCGAGGCCGAAATGGTGGTGCCGGGCGCCAGGATCGAGGGCGAGATCTGGTGCGCATTGCCGATCACGAAGGTCACGGCCATGGTTTCGCCGAGCGCACGCCCGAGCCCGAGCATCACGCCGCCGACGATGGCGGTGCGCGAATGGGGGATGACGACGTTGGTCACCACCTCGCGGGTCGTGCAGCCGAGGCCGTAGGCGGCCTCCTTCAGCACAGGCGGAACCGTCTCGAACACGTCGCGCGAGATCGAGCTGACGAAGGGCAGCACCATCACGCCGAGGATGATGCCGGCCGTGAAGATGCCGATGCCGTAAGGCGGCCCGGCGAAGACGGCGTTCAAGCCCGGGGATCGGTCCGAAGACGGTGATCAGCGCCGGCTGAACATATTGCTGCAGGAACGGCGCGAAGACGAACAGGCCCCAGATGCCGTAGATGATGCTGGGAATGCCGGCCAGAAGCTCGATGGCGGTGCCGATCGGGCGGCGCAGCGCTGTAGGGGCAGAGCTCGGTGAGGAAGATCGCGATGCCGAGGCCGACCGGCACGGCGATGACCATGGCGATGAGCGAGGTGACGATCGTGCCGTAGATCGGCGCGAGCGCGCCGTATTCGTCGGTCACCGGATTCCAGACTTCCCGGGTCAGGAAGCTGAACCCGAAGGTCTCGAAGGCAAGCCGGGAGCCGATGATCAGCGCGACGATGACGCCGCCCAGAAGCACCAGCACCGCGATCGCGGCGGACCGGGTCAGGCCGGCGAAGATGTCGTCCCACAGCTTGAACTTGCGGAGCCGCACCACGTGCGAGAGGCTGACGTGCTGCCCGGGTCGCCGTGTCATCGATCGCGATATTGGCCACTGATTCTCATACTCCGCGCCGAGGCACCGCCGTCATGGCCGGGACCAAGCCCGGCCATGACGGTGCAGGCGATCGCCGATCAATCGACCTTGGCGCCCTTGATGTCGGCCGCGATCGCCTTCTTGATGAGGGCAACCACGTTGTCCGGCATCGGGATGTAGTCGAGCGCCTTGGCCTCGTCGTCACCCTTGTCGAAGGCCCACATGAAGAACTTGATCGCTTCCTGCGACGCGGCCGGCGTCGGCTCGGCTCCTTCTGCATCAGGATGAAGGTCGCGGCCGTGAGCGGCCAGGACTCGGCGCCGGGCTGGTCGGTCAGGATCTGGTAGAAGCCCGGGCGCATGCGCCCAGTCGGCATTGGCCGCCGCGGCCGTGAAGGCCGGAACGGTCGGGGCGACGGTCTTGCCGTCCTTGTTGACCATCTTGGTGAAGGTCAGGTTGTTCTGCTTGGCATAGGCATATTCGACGTAGCCGATCGAACCCTTGGTGTTGGCGACATTGTTGGCCACGCCCTCGTTGCCCTTGGCGCCGATGCCGACCGGCCATTCGACGGCGGTGTTCTCGCCGACCTTGGACTTCCAGTCCGGCGAGACCTTCGACAGATAGTCGGTGAAGTTGAAGGTCGTGCCCGACCCATCCGACCGATGCACGACCGCGATGGCGGCGTCGGGCAGCTTGGCGTTCGGGATTCAGCTTGGCGATTGCCGGGTCGTTCCACTTGGTGATCGTACCCAGGAAGATGCCGGCCAGCGTCGGCCCGTCGATGGTCAGGTCGCCCGGCTTGACGCCTTCGAGGTTCACCACCGGCACGATGCCGCCCATCACCATCGGCCACTGCTCGAGACCGGCGGCCGTCGAGGTCCTTCTCGCGTCAGCGGCGCGTCGGTGGCGCCGAAGGTCACGGTCTTGGCCTTGATCTGCTTGATGCCGCCGCCGGAGCCGATGGACTGGTAGTTCACGCCGGTGCCGGTCGCGGCCTTATACGTCTGCGCCCATTTGGCATAGATCGGGAAAGGGAAGGTCGCACCCGCGCCGGAAATGTCCGCCGCCTGAGCGGCGACGGCGAAAGCTGCCAAGGCAGCCGTGGCCAGTCGCCGTGCGGGCAAGGAGTTTCAACGTCATTTGGCGCCTCGTACTGTCGTGCTCTCTCGGGCGGGCAGGGGAGCCGTCCGCCGGGAGCCACCGCGTTCTAGCGGGTCGACACAAGGCTTTTACGACACCTCGATGACGTGAGGATGACAGAGCAACGGATTGAACGATCCTCAGCTTTTGGCCGCGCAGCTGGCTACAACCCCAATGCGCGTAGCTTGCCATCCAGGAACCGCTTGGCCCTTGGCACATCCGCCTCATCGAGATGCTCGATAATGATGGGGATGTTCGGGTGTTTGCGGGCGAGGTTCTGCAGGTAAAGATCGTAGTTCAGCGCACCAAGCCCAGGCGCCGGCAGTTCGATCTCGCCGACGCCACGGAACGTCAGCCCCTCATGCGCGTCCGCGGAGCCGATGTCGGCGTGCTTTTCGCTCTTGTCGGCGCCCGAGCGCTTGACGTCCTTGGCATGAGCGATCTTCACCTTGTCCGACAGGGTGTCGAACACCTGGTTCAGGACGGCGTCCATGCGATCGATATTGTGCGCCTCGAAGTAGTTGGTCGGGTCCATCAGCAGGCCAAGACCTGGATGGTCCACGGCCGCGAACATGCGCGTCGGTCTCTTCAACGGATCCGACGACATTGTTCACGTAGGTTTCGAGCAGGAACATTGCGCCGTGGTCGTAGGCGGTCTGCGCAAGGTCGGCGATCACCGCCCGGCATGTCTCGAATCCCTTCCTCCGTCTTGTTCTTGGGATCGTGCATCCAGTCGCTCTCCGTGTTGTAGGTGCCCGTTTCCGAGATGACGTAGGGCGAGCCGAGATGCCGGGCGTGCCGGATGATCTCCTTCGAGATAGCCGACAGGCGCGCCCGCTCGCCAGGTCCGGATGAATGATGTTGGTATAGCCCGAAATGCAGCACACCGGCAGGTCGTGCATCCCGAAACGTCTCTCGGATGGCGACGCATTTCTGGCGCGTGATCTGGCCCGGCGACAGATCCATGTCCTTGAACGCGAGGTCGAGCTGCACGGTGTTGAAGCCGAGCGCGCGGATCTTGGCAGCCGATGTCCTCAAGCCCGTAGGGGAAATAGCCGGAGAAGATGCCGGTCTGCATCATGGCGTGCTCTCCATGTCGTCAGACACTGGAATTCGTCAAGTCGTACCGGCCGGTTGTCCTCGATCGAGCGGTAGGCGGCCTCGACGAGCGCCATGGTGTGGACGTTATCGGCGATCGAGAGCTCCGGCTCAGCGCCGGTCTTCACCGCCCATTGCATCTGTTCCATGACGCCGATGAAGGCGTGCGGGAAACCACATCGTCGACCAGGTCGGCTCGACCCATTGTCCGCCGGTGGTCGCGCTTCGACGCGTAACGGAGCGTCGATGGCGTGCCGGTCGGCCAGCCGATCGTGCCCTGGGCGACGCCTTCCGTCCCCTCGACGCGCCACTTGATGTAGATGTCGCTATCGAATCCGTCTTCGCGCGGGCCCGGACCAGACGTCCTCCATCGAAACCGCCAGCACGTCGTTGGGGAAGCGCAGAGTGGAAACCGTAATGCCGTCGGTGTGCGGAAAGGCGGTGCGCGGGTCTTGGCGGGCGGCGGTGTAGATCTCGTGCGGCTCGCCGAACAGGAAGCGCAGCACGTCGAGGTGGTGCACGCCCATGTTGGCGATCGTCAGCCGGTCGAACTCGGCCAAGAAACCCTGCCAGTGCGGGATGGCGCGCATCTCGATCGTGGCGATCACGACGCGGCCAAGGTCGCCGCGGTCGAGGATCTGCTTCAGCACCCGCATCGCCTGGTCGTAGCGCATGTTCTGGTTGACCGAGACGATCTTGCCGGACTGCTTGCGCTTCGTCACGCAGCCGGCAGGGCCTCGTCGAGATCGAGCGCCAGCGGCTTCTGAGCCAGGATTGCCCTTGATGTGAGGCCGTGCAAAGGCGCGCCGCATCAGCGCCGGCTGCTGGTCGGGCGGATAGGCGATGTCGAGGATTTCGATCGCCGGATCGTCGATCAGCGCCTCCGGCGTCGCGTGGACCGTGGGGATCCCGTAGCGTTGCGCCACGGCTGCGGCTCGAGCCTGCGTGCGCGAAGCGATCGCCACGACCGGAAAACCGGCTTCCTGGTAGGCCGCGAGCTGCACGTCCGCCATGATCATGCCGGCCCCGATGCAGCCGATCGCGTAATCGCGGCAACGCACCGCGACGTCCGGTTCGAAACCCAGTGCGTCGGTCATCGGCAGCCTCCCGTGCGGCTCCGTCTCGTGGCGAGCCTTCGGCTGCCATGCTAAGCCTGAGGCGCGGGCGTGACCATTCCGCGGCGCCTGCAAATCGGCGAAGAGGTCCCGTGACCCGACCGCCTCAGGGGCGCTGCCGTCACCTTTCGAGGCAATCCGTTCGAGGCGCCCTCGCGCGATTGCCTCGTCTACGAGCCGGATGCGCTGATCCTGATCGAGGACGGCCGCATCGCGGCTTTCGGGCCCTATCGCAGACGTGAAGTCGCGCTTGCCGCCGGGCATTCCGGTGACCGAGCTACAGCAACGCGATCATCTCGGCGGGCTTCGTCGACACCCATGTGCACTATCCGCAGCTGCAGATGATCGGCGCCTATGGTGAGCAACTGCTCGAATGGCTGAACACCTACGTGTTCCCGACCGAGACGCTCTTCGCGGATCCGATGCACGCCCAACGCGTCGCCGGCGCATTCCTGCGCGAGTTGCTGCGCAATGGCACGACGACGGCCTGCGTCTATTGCACCGTGCATCCCCAGTCGGTCGACGCATTCTTCTCAGAATCGGCCCGCTTCGGCACGCGCATGATCGCCGGCAAGGTGCTGATGGATCGCAACGCGCCGCCGGCGCTCTGCGACACGGCCCAACGCGGATACGACGAGAGCGCCGCGCTCATCGCCCGGTGGCACAACAAGGGCCGCCACCATTACTGCGTGACGCCACGATTCGCGCCGGCCTGCAGCGAAGCGCAGCTCGAGGCCGCCGGCGCGCTGCTCGCCACCCGCGACGACCTCTACATGCAGACGCATGTGGCCGAGAACCGCGCTGAGATCGAATGGGTCAAGACGTTGTTCCCGGAGCGGTCGAGCTACCTCGACGTTTACGATCATGCCGGGCTTATCGGCCGCCGCTCCGTGCTCGGCCACGGAGTCCACTTGAGCGAGGACGATTTCTGCCTCTGTCACCGCACCGGCGCGGCGCTGGCGCATTGCCCGACCTCGAATCTGTTCCTGGGTAGCGGCCTGTTCCGCCTGTTCGATGCGGTCGACCCCGCCCGGCCGGTGCGGGTCGGTCTTGGGCACCGATGTCGGGGCCGGCACCAGCCTTTCGCAGCTCGCCTCGCTCAACGAGGCCTACAAAGTCGCCCAGATGACCGGCCATCGCCTCGATTCCGTCCAAGCGTTCTGGCTCGCGACTGCGGGCGGCGCCCGGGCGCTTTACCTCGACGATCGCATCGGCACGCTGGCGCCCGGCTTTGAGGCCGACCTGTGCGTCCTCGACCTGCACGCCACCGACCTGTTGCGTTTCCGGATGGGGTTCTGCGAGAGCATCGCGGACCAGCTCTTCACGCTCATGACGCTCGGTGACGACCGCGCCGTGAGGGCCACCTATGTGGCCGGGCGGCTCGTCTACGAGCGGGATTCGGCAGCGGCATTCTCAGCCGCTCTATGAGGACGCCTCGGCAGGGCAGGTGAAGCAAGCTCCTGCCGTGACCCTACCGCGCGCGAGACCTGTTCAGAGCCATGGCTGCCTGGATGAGCGCCTTGAACGCGCCCTCGTCGAGGTCATCCTCCTCATGGATGTCGATCGCTCGCCTGGTGTTGCCTTCGAGACTGGAATTGAACAGGCCCGAAGGGTCCTCGAGCGAGGCGCCCTTGGCGAATGTCAGCTTCACCACGCTCTTGTAGGTCTCTCCGGTGCAGATGATCCCGTGGTCGGACCACACCGGAACGCCTCTCCACTTCCATTCTTCGACCGCGTCCGGATCGGCCTGCTTGATCAGCGCGCGGATGTGGGCGAGCGTCTTGCCCCTCCAGTCATGAAGTTCCGCGATCCTCGCGTCGATCAGCCGAGATGGAGTGTCGCTCGCTGTCGGTGTGTCCTTCTTCATGCCGTTCGCGGCTCCGCTGGTTGTGCTTCGGTGCTCGGCTTTTCCCGACGATCGAGCAGTTCGAATCGGTCCACATCGAACAGTCCGCGGTCCGTGATCTTGAGATGCGGGATCACTGGGAGCGGCAGGAACGCAATCTGCAGGAACGGTTCGGGAAGGGTGCAGCCGAGGCCGTAGGCGGCGCGGCGGAGGTGGTGCAGGGCGTCACGCACAATGTCGAAGGGCTCTGTCTGACATGAGCCCGGCGATCGGCAGCGGCAGATCGGCCAGGACATGCCCGGCTTCGACTACGGCAAAGCCGCCGCCGATCGCGCCGAGGTGGCGGACGGCAGCCGCCATGTCGGACTCGTCCACACCGATGACCGTCACATTGTGGCTGTCATGGCCGACCGAGGAGGCAATCGCACCGCGCTTGAGCCCAAAACCCTGAACGAATCCCAGGCCGATATTGCCGTTGCGGCCGTGCCGCTCGACGACGGCGACCTTGACCACGTCCTGATCGAGATCGACCGACGGCACCCCGTTCTGGCTCGGCAGGCGAAGCCGTTCGTGGGTGGTGATGATCAGGCCGGGCTTGACGCCGATCACTGACGTCTCGGGTCCGAGACGCGGCCCGGCTTTCAAAATCAGCGGCTGTCACCGGCCGACGCCTGCATCGAACCGAAACCGACCGGGGCGACCGCGGTTCGGGCGGCAAACAGGGCGGCGTCGACCGGCCGGCCGGCGCTGACCACCTGCGAGACGGCGCATGTCTCGAGATCATCAAGCAGCACGAGATCGGCGCGCCAACCCGGCGCCACGAGGCCGCGATCGCGCAGGCCAAAGGCGCGCGCGGCCGACCAGCTTGCGGCACGATAGACGTGGTGGAGCGGCCTGCCCTTGGCGATCAGCATGCGGATCAGGCCATCGATATGGCCTCCTTCCGCAATGTCCAGCGGATTGCGATCGTCCGTGCAGAGCGCCATGAACGCGCGAGGTCTGCTCGTCGAGCACTTCGGCGAGTGCCGCGAGGTCCTTGGAGACCGAGCCCTCGCGGATCAGGATCGTCATGCCTTTGGCGAGCTTTTCGCGGGCCTCAGCCGCGGTCGTGCATTCATGGTCAGTGCGAATGCCGGCCGCCAGATAACCGTTGAGCTTCATTCCGCGTAGCAGCGGGGCATGGCCGTCGATATGGCGGCCCTGGAACGCCGCAAGCTTGGCGAGTGCCTGGGGTTCGGCCGCCAGCACAGCCGGGAAAGTTCATGAACTCGGCCAGGCCGATCACCTTCGGATGATCGGCGAAGGGCAGGAGGTCGGCGACCTCGAGCGTGCGCTCCAGCTGTCTCGTAGAGCGGTCGCCGGCACGCATGACGATAGGTTGACCCGCAGGTCCATGACGGTCTGCTCGGCGCAATCGAGAAAGTAGCGGATTCCGCTCGGCGCCGAGCACGTTGGCGATCTCGTGCGGATCGCAGATCGCGGTGGTCACGCCGTGCGGCAGCACCAGGCGGTCGAACTCGAACGGGGTGATCAGGGACGATTCGATGTGAAGGTGCGTGTCGATGAAGCCGGGCACGCAGAAGCGGCCGTGGCCGTCGACCTCCGTTCTCGCCACGATAGGCGTGCATGCGTGCCGACGATCCTGTCGGCCACGATGGCCACATCCGTTCGGGTGAGGCTGCCGGTCGACGACGTCGAGCAGGCGCACGTCGCGGATCACGAGGTCGGCTGGAGCCTCGCCCGAGCCTGCCCTGATCATCCGTGCGAGCGTGGCCGCATCGGTCATTGTCGGCCCTCCAGGAGAACGCCAAGCGTGCTCGAAATCCTAGCCTAAAAGCCGGATCGCGGGGCGCACCGCGCCTGCTGCCACCTTCGCCCGGAAAGCTTGGCCGGTCCAACGCAGAGGAATGCGTCGGCGGGGTTATCCGCCGATGCGGATCTCGGTCTCCCGGCCGAGCAGGCGGCCAACCTGCCTCAAGCGGCTGGCAACCTTATCGCTCGCGAGGTCGGCGTCAGTCTCCTGCAGCGACAGCACGAGCCGGCCCCGCCGGCATTTCAGGCTCGTGCGCGGCAGCACGCCGCCCATCGCGGCCGACAGGATGTAGGCGACCCGCATGCTGGCGGCGAGGATGCGCGCGCGGTCGAGGAGACGCGGGGTCACGAGGCTGCGCAACTGCGGGCTCACGTCCTCGTCAGCACCCATGTGGCGATAGGCGACGGCGAGCGCCAGGAAAGCCCGGCCGGGGTGATCGATCCCGGCCAGACTGGCGTTCGCGATCATGTTGAGAGCCTGCGCCGAGCGGTAGTCCGGATGGCTTCGCCACATGCAGTCGGCGAGGAGGCAGGCGGCATGGCGCAGGCGCCGCTCGTCGGCTGTCTCGTCGAGGTGCGTCGAGGCCAGGAATGCGTCGGTCCAGCCGCAGAGTTCCTCGCCGTGGCGTGGGTCACGCGCGCGTAGCCGGTTCAGCTCCTCGGCCGCGGTAATGAGCGGATCGCGCTCGCGCTCCTCGGGCGGGAGTCGCTCGAACATCATGCCTTCGCGCACGCCCGAAGCCGAAATCACGATCTGCTTCGGCCGGCCCGCGCGGATGATCTCGTCGAGGACGACGGCGCCGTAGGACAACAGCGGTCGGCGAGCCGCGTTGACGGCCGCGATCGAGGACAGGGCGTCGGCATTCGACCCGTTCGACGAGCCGCGCGAAGGCGCCGGCTTCGGCGGCCGGAATCACGTAGCCATGCATGACATCGAGCGGGTAATTGCGCTGCCGCATGTGCAGCCGTGCCAGCGCCCGCCAGGTGCCGCCGACGGCGTAGAAGCGTGCGGCCCTTCAGCTGCTTGAGTGGTGTCGCACCGGCCAGCGCGTCGCGCACGATCTTCGGTCGCGCGCTTCGGCGAGCCCCTCGATAGGTCCATCAGCGCGAGGCCGCCGATCGGCAAGCGACATGCCCTTGCCGACCTTGGTTCGGCTGACCTCCGACGAGTTCGAGCGAGCCGCCGCCGAGATCGCCGACGACGCCGTCCGGCCGGTGAAACGACGAGACGACGCCGAGCGCCGACAGGTCGCGCCTCGCGCTTGCCGTCGATCAGCGTGACCTCGGCGCCGATCGCCGCCTCGGCGGCTGCCAGGAAGTCCGGCGCCGTTCTTCGCGTCGCGCGTCGCCGCCGTCGCGATGACCTGGAGTTCGGTGACGCGCATGTTGCGGCAGAGGGCCCGGAAATTCCGGAGAGCGCGCAAGCGCCTTGTCGATCGCCTCCTGGGCTCAGCAGGCCGGTGCGTGGCCACGCCCCTGCCGAGGCCGCAGAGCACCTTCTCGTTGAAGATCGGCGTCGGCGCGCGCGCCTGACGCCTCGTAGGCGACAAGGCGGACGGAATTGGAGCCGATATCGACGATGGCGACCGGGCCGGGCCTGTCCGTCGTCCGGCGCGCCGATCGGCGTCAGCGCTTGGCGAGTCGCTTGAGAAGAATCTTGGGGCTCGAATCCTTAAGGGACTTGCCACGGCCTGAGAGACTCGGGTTGGTCATGAAGTAGTTCTGGGCGTTGAACGGCTCGTCGCCGGTCTTCGGCACGATCCGCCGGCTGCGACCCGTCCGACAGCACGCGATAGCTCTGCTGGTTGTCGATCAGGTTGGCGATCATGATCTGGTCGAGCACCTGGTCGTGCACCGTCGGGTTGGTGATCGGGATCAGGGCCTCGACGCGGCGGTCGAGATTGCGCGGCATGAGGTCGGCCGACGAGATGTAGACGTGCGCCTTGCGCATGCGGGCAGCCCATAGCCGCCGCCGAACGCGTAGATGCGGGCGTGTTCCAGAAAGCGGCCGATGATCGACTTGACGCGGATGTTGTCGGACAGGCCCGGAACGCCCGGCCGCAGGCAGCAGATGCCGCGGACGATCAGGTCGATCCTCACGCCGGCCTGGCTGGCCCGATAGAAGCGCATCGATGATCTCGGGATCGACGAGCGCGTTGCACTTGGCCCAGATCGCCGCCGGCTTGCCGGCCTTGGCGAAGCCGATCTCCTCCTCGATGTGCTGCGAGCAAGCGTCGACTTCAGGTTGAGCGGCGAGACGCGCCATGCGTTCGAGGCCGACCGGCTCGGCATAGCCCGTGATGTAGTTGAAGATGCGCAGCACATCGCGGCCGATGGCGGGATCGGCCGTGAACAGCGAGACGTCGGTGTAGATCTTGGCCGTCACCGGGTGGTAGTTGCCGGTGCCGAGGTGGCAGTAGGTGACGAGCGTCGCCGCCCTCGCGGCGGACCACCGCCGACAGCTTGGCGTGGGTCTTGAGCTCGATGAAGCCGAACACGACCTGCACGCCGGCGCGCTCCAGGTCGCGCGCCCAGCGGATGTTCGCCTCCTCGTCGAAGCGCGCCTTCAGCTCGACCAGCGCCGTGACCGACTTGCCGGCCTCCGCCGCCTCGATCAGCGCGCGGACGATCGGGCTGTCCTTCGACGTGCGGTAGAGCGTCTGCTTGATGGCGACGACATTCGGGTCGCGCGCCGCCTGCATCAGGAACTGCACCACCACGTCGAAGGACTCGTAGGGGTGGTGGACGATCGAGATCCTTCTGGCGGATCGCCGCGAAGCAGTCGCCGCTGTTGTCGCGCACGCGCTCGGGAAAGCGGGCGTTGTAAGGCTGTGAACTTCAGGTCCGGCCGATCGAGCGAGACGAGTTCGGACAGCTCGTTCAGGGCCAGCATGCCGGTGACGGCGAAGTTCTGGTCGGATGAGACGTCGAGCTCCTCGGCCACGAGAAAGCGCAGGCTTTCCGGCATCTTGGCGTCGATCTCGAGCCGGATCACGCGTGCCGCGCCGGCGCCGCTTCAGCGCGCTCTCGAAGAACAGCATGAGGTCTTCGGCCTCTTCCTCGACCTCGAGGTCGCTGTCGCGGATGACGCGGAAGAAACCCTCGCCGAGGATCGTGTAGCCGGGGAACAGCCGGCCGGTGTTCATGGCGATCAGGTTCTCGATCGTCACCACCCGGATGACTCCCGGCATCGAGCCTTCGGGCAGGCGGATGAAGCGCTCGGTCCGGCTCGGGATGCGGATCAGCGCATGCAGCTTGCGGGCGTCCGTGGTGCGGGCCAGGTCGAGCGCGACCGTGAAGCCGAGGTTCGGGATGAAGGGGAACGGGTGGGCCGGATCGATCGCGAGCGGCGTCAGGATCGGGAAGATGTGCTGCATGAAATAGTCGTTGCAGCCACTCGCGATCGGCCTTCTCGACGTCGGCCGGCTCGACGATGGCGATGCCTGCCGCCGCGAGTTCGTCCCGCAGCGCGAGCCAGCGCTCCTGCTGGGCGTCGGTGAGGCCTTCGACGCTCTTCGAGATCTGAGCCAGCTGCTCCTGCGGGGTCAGGCCGTCTTGCGACAGGGCCACGACGCCGGAGCGCACCTGCCCGTAGAGGCCGGCGACGCGGACCATGAAGAACTCGTCGAGATTGTTGGCCGAGATCGACAGGAACCGCAGCCGCTCGAGCAGCGGGTGGTTGCGGTTGGAGGCTTCCTCGAGCACGCGGCGGTTGAACTCGAGCCATGAAAGCTCGCGGTTGATGAACCGCTTCGGCGACGACGCAATTTCGGGCCGAGCCTTTTCCAGGGTCGCCAGATTGTCATTCGATGTGCTCGCAACAAGGGTCATCGCGGTCCGTCCGGCTTCGCATCATCCTTCGCGGCCAGCCGTGACATTAGCATGACGCTAGCGGCCCGCAGCATTCAAGCCGCGAGTGAGGCCAGCACCTCGCCCGCTACGGGGCGGGTGATGCGGCGGTGGCTTGCGAGGCTTGCGTGATCGAGCGCTTCAACCAGGCGCCGCGCAGCCCCGAGCGAGCGATCGAGATGCAACGTCAGGAATTCCACGACCCCGCTGTCGACCGTCAGCTGCCGGTCCACGAACAGCTTGACCAGCACGGCGCGAAGCAACTCGTCGTCGGGCACGTGCAGGTGAAGGAGCGGGGCGAGCCGCAGGCGGGACAGAAGATCCGGGATCGCGAGAGCCCATTGGTCTGGAGCGGTCTGCGCCGTGAGCAGAAGGAACTGCCGACGCTCCCGGACCTGGTTCAGCAGGTGAAACAGCGCCGCCTCCGTACCGCTGAAGACGATCGGCATCCTCGATCAGGAGAGCGGGTTCCGTGATCGAGCCGAGCTGGTCGAGCCGCATGTCCGACGTCGCGAGTGTGCGCGCTCCCGCCGCTCCCGCCCAGATCGCCGCGAGATGGCTCTTGCCCGCCCCCTCGGGCCCGACCAGCAGCAGCACGCGGGCGGGCCAGTCCGGCCAGCGGGTCAACAGTGCGTGGGCGTCGGCGTTGGAGGGCGCGACGAGAAAATCATCGGCTCCGAACCGCGGCTCAAAACTGAGATCGAGGGCGAGCTGAGACATCACCCGATCGTCTTGACCACGCGCGTAGGCGGGTACACGGGCTCCACGACGGGGTCGCCCGTGTAGAGCGGGCTCACGAGATACTTGCGCAGCATGAACCGCGCCATCACGCCGCATGCCGCCGCCACGGGCACCGCGACCATGAGGCCGGTGAATCCGAACAACGTGCCAAAGGCCAGGAGCGCGAACATGATCCAGACTGGATGCAGGCCGACCGAGGCCCCGACGAGGTTCGGCGACAGAATATTGCCCTCGAGAAACTGCCCCGAACCGACGACGGCGAACGTCAGAGCCAGGAGCGTCCAATCCGGCCAGCCCTGAACCAGCGCCACCGCCATCGAGAAGAACAGCACCGTGAGTGAGCCGACGTAAGGAATGAAGCTGAGAAGGCCTCCCGAAAGGCCGATCAGGAAACCGAAATTCAGGCCCACCAGCGTGAGGCCGACACCGTACCAAAGGCCGAGGAAGGCGCAGACGAGGAACTGGCCGCGCACGAAGCCGGCCAGCGCCGCGTCGATGTCGCGCGCGACGGATCGCACATCCTCGCGGTGCTGCAGCGGCACCCAGCCGTCGATGGCCGCAATCATCCGCTTCCAGTCGAGGAGGATGTAGAAGGCCACGACGGGGGTCACGACCAGCAGCGAAAACAGGCTGATCAGGGCCTGCCCGCCTGACCAGAGCGAGCGCAACAGGCCGAGAAGGTAGGTCGAGCCTTGCGCCACGAACGTGCCGAGCGAGTTCTGGATGTCGGCGCTCGTCACCGTGTTGGTCAGCCCGAAGCGCTTCAGCACGTCGCTTCCGGAGTTCTTGCAGGTGGCGACTGCCTTGTGCAATCAGGGCCTGGAGGCGATCCGCCAGGTAGGGAAGGTTGTCGAGCAGCGCCATGAACTGGTGGGCAAGGATCGGCACCAGCGCCAACGTCACCAGCGCCAAGACGACGACCACGAAGAATAAAACGACGAGCGTGGCGCCGAGCCGGTTCAAGCCCCAGCGTTCCAGGCGCTCCGTCGTCGGGTCGAGCAGGTAACCAAGGGTTATGCCGGCGACGAAGGGCAGGAGAACGCCCGAAAGTTCGTAGAGCACATAGGCCGTCACGGCCAGGACGGCGGCCCAGATCAGAACAGGGCGGTGCAGCGTCATCGGCAGGCCGCGTCCTTCGTCCATCCGCGGATCACGCATAGCAAGCCTCACGCCAACATATGGGTGAGCCAGCGCTGCAGATAAGCGCCGGCGGAGAGGAGCGTCAATGCCGCGACCAGGGCCGAGGCCCAGCCTGCCCAGCCGATCGAATCGATCTGGAACGCGTTTGCGCCGAGCATGGCGGCTGCGAAGGCAATCTGGAGGGTGGTGTTGGCCTTCGAGATCGTCAGCGGCCGTATGAGCATGGGGCGGTCGAGCACGCGCGCCATCAGAATGGCCCCAATGATCAGCACGTCGCGGGAGACGACCAGAATGGCCAGCCAGGGTGGAATCACCCTCACGAGCGCAAGGGAGACGAAAATCGAAACCAGCAGGGCTTTGTCGGCGACGGGATCGAGGTAGGCGCCCAGTTCTGAGCTCAGCCCGAAGCGCTTGGCAAGGAAGCCGTCGACGGCATCCGAAACGCCAGCCACCACGAAGACGAAGAAGGCCAACTCCCATCGCCCGTCGACGATCATCGAGATGATCACCGGGACGAGCAGCAGGCGCGCCAGCGTGATGAGATTGGGAAGGGCCCGAAAGAACGGAAAGCCGGACATAATCGTATACGATCTCAGCACGGCTCCTTCCTTGCCACAGAGTTGCGGGCAGGGTAAGGCGCGCCGGACAGGACAGGGGTGCCGGTGACCAGCGACAGTACGGGTCTGACCTATGCGCAGTCGGGAGTCGACATCGACGCCGGCAATGCGATGGTCGACGGCATCAGATCGCTGGTTCGCTCGACCAGACGGCCCGGCGCGGAGGCCGAGATCGGCGGGTTCGGCGGGCTCTTCGACCTGAAGGCTGCCGGCTTCGTTGACCCGATCCTGGTCGCCGCGAACGATGGCGTCGGGACCAAGGTCAAGATCGCGGTGGAATGTGGTCGGCACGAAACCATCGGTATCGACCTCGTGGCCATGTGCGTGAACGACCTTGTCGTCCAGGGTGCCGAGCCGCTGTTCTTCCTCGACTACTACGCCACCGGCAAGCTCGACCCCGCCGAGGGGCGGGCAATCGTCGCCGGGATCGCGGCGGCCTGCCGCGAAGCGGGGTGTGCGTTGATCGGCGGCGAAACGGCCGAAATGCCAGGCGTCTACGCCGGGCGCGACTACGATCTGGCCGGCTTCGCGGTTGGTGCGGCCGAACGCGGCGCCTTGCTGCCGCGGGACGTCGCCGCCGGCGACGTGCTCTATGGGCTCGGCTCGTCAGGCGTTCACTCGAACGGATTCTCGCTCGTACGCCGCATCGTTGAACGCAGCGGACTGGCCTGGAGTGCGCCGGCGCCGTTTGCGCCTGGGATGAGCCTGGGCGAGGCGCTGCTCACCCCGACCCGCCTGTACGTGAAGCCGCTGCTGGCCGCGCTCAAGGCCGTCCCCGGGATTCGAGCCTTTGCGCACGTCACCGGGGGCGGCCTGCCGGAGAACCTGCCGCGCGTGCTGCCGGACGGACTGGGCGCCACGCTCGACCTCGGCGCGATCGCGGTGCCCGCCGTCTTTGGGTGGCTCGCCGAAGCAGGCGGTGTCCCGCTCCCCGACCTCCTCCGCACCTTCAATTGCGGTGTGGGCATGGTGGTGGTGGTCGCACGGGAGCAAGCTTCCGCACTCGAAGCCTTCTTTCGCGGTCAGGGCGAGACGCTGTTCCGCCTGGGCGAGCTTGCACCGGCGGCCGGAGAGCGCGTGACGTTCAGCGGAGACCTCAGGCTGTGACGGTCCGGCGCCTGCGCACGGCGATCCTGATCTCGGGGCGCGGTTCGAACATGGGCGCGCTGATTGCGGCCGCGCGCGCACCCAGCTTCGGCGCCGAGATCGCGCTTGTGCTCTCGAACGATCCGTCCGCTCCTGGTCTGGAGGCGGCTCGCGCTGACGGCGTGCCGATCGCGGCAGTCGATCATCGGATCCACGGCACCCGCGAAGATTTCGAGCGCACCATGGATCGTCTGCTCGAAATTCACCGGATCGAGTTCATCTGTCTGGCCGGGTTCATGCGCCTTCTCACGCCGTGGTTCGTCGGCAAGTGGGACGGCCGGATGATCAACATCCATCCGGCCCTGCTGCCCTCCTACAAGGGATTGGACACACACGCCCGCGCTCTCGCGGATGGCGTGAAGATCCACGGCTGCAGCGTGCATTTCGTCAAAATCGCGGTCGACACCGGGCCTATCATCGCCCAGGCGGCCGTTTCGGTGCTGAACGACGACACGCCTGAGTCACTCGGCGCGCGCGTGCTCGCCGCAGAGCATCGCCTTTATCCCATGGCGCTCGATCTGGTCGCTTCGGGTCGGACGAGGCTGGATGGCGAACGCGTCAGCTGCAGCGGCGATGGCCGAGAGCTTAACGGTTCGCTCGTCGCCCCGCGCTGGTCGCAGGAGCCCGGCTCAGAAGACTGAGGGCTCGACGGTATGGTCGGCCGGCGACCGCCCCTCAGCCTCTAAGGACCGCTCCAGTCCGTTTCGCCACCTCGGCCACGACCCGTTGGCTCAGTACCTCGAGTTCGGCATCGGTCAGCGTCCTGTCCCGGGGCTGCAACGTGGCCGCCACCGCGACGGACTTCTTCCCGTCCGGAATGCCTGGGCCCTCGTAAACGTCGAACACGGTCAGGTCGCTGATCAGGGTTCGGTCCGCCGCCTGCACCGCCTTCAAGATGTCGCCGGCATGGACGGCGCGGTCGACCACGAAGGCAAAGTCGCGCTCGACAGGCATCTGATCGAGCCGCTCGAGCTTGCCCCTGGTCTTGGTCGGTTTCGCCTTCGGCTGCGGCAGAGCGTCGAGAATGATCTCGAAACAACAGCATTGGTCCGCTCGCATCCAAAGCGTCCAGCACGGCGGGGTGAATCTCGCCGAAACACCCCACAACGCCTTTCGGCCCGAACTGCAGTGTGCCGGAACGGCCCGGATGCAGGAAGGATGGGCCTCCCGGGACGATCTGCAGTCCGCCGACCGTAATGCCAAGCGAGGCGAGGAGGGTCAGAGCGTCTGCCTTTGCATCGAACACCCCTGCAGCGCCAGCCTTCTCGCCCCATTGGCGGCCGGCGCCCGAGATCCGAGCCGTGCCGCGCCGCAGCCCGGCCGCAGCAATGCGTTGATCACCCTCGCCCGCGCCGAGAAAGATCTGACCGACTTCGAAGAGTGCCACGTCACCGCTAGCCCCGCTTCGCGTTCCGCTCCGCCGCGGTGATCAATCCGGGCAATAGGCTCGGGCGCATGTCGCTGAGATCGGACGCGATCGGGTTCGCCAGCACGAGCTCGTCCTTGCCGCCGCCGAACAGCAAGGCCTGCTCATGCGAAACAAAGGACCATGTCGACCGGCTTCAAGCAGCCCGCAGCCTCCCAACGTGCGCTTCGCCTGGCGCGTCCGCTTCTGCAGCAGCGTGAGAACCGGCGCCGGCACGCTCGCTCGGGCGATCCAGTGGCAGGGGCTCGACCTGGTCGAGCCCCGCAATCCGCACGATCTCTTCGACGAGATCCGCCTTGCCATGCACGTCGGGACGCCAGCTCGGCACGCCAACGAAGGCCCGGTCGCTATCGCCAGGATCGCCAGACAACGCGAACCCAAGCCGATCCAGTGTGCGCGCCATGTCCGGCTGCGGCAGGTCGAGGCCCGTCAGGCGCCGCACCTCGCTCCAGGGAAACTCGATGCGGTGATCCGGCTGCGGGATTGCGCCAGCCAGCCGGATTTCAGACGGCGTGCCGCCGCAGAGTTCGAGGACGAGCGCCGTCGCCAATTCGAGCCCGGGGAGGCAGAAGGCGGGATCGACGCCGCGTTCGAATCGATAGCGTGCATCCGTGTTGATGCCGAGTTTGCGGCCGGACCTGGCGATGTTGAGGGGATCCCACAAGGCGCTTTCGATCAGCACGTCGGTCGTGCCCTCGTCGCAGCCGGACTGCTCGCCGCCGATAATGCCGGCGATCGAACTCGACGCCGCTGCGGTCCGCGATGACGAGAATGTCGCGGTCGAGAGCATAGGTTCGTCCGTCGAGCGCGACGATGGATTCACCGCTCCCGGCCCGGCGGACGACAAGATCGCCGCTGACCTTGGCCGCGTCGAAGACATGCAGGGGGCGACCGCGATCGAACGTCAGATAGTTGGTGATATCGACCAGCGCGTTGATCGGCCGGAGTCCGATACTGATGAGCTTCCGTTTCAACCAGTCCGGCGAGGGGCCGTTCTTGACGCCCCGCACCGCGCGTAACGCGAAGGCGGGCACGAGGTGCGCATCTTCGGCCGTGAGGCTGAGCTCGACACCAGTTGGGCACGGTCCGATGCCCGGAACCGCCACAATGGGACGCTCCTTGAGCCGTCCCAGGCCTGCGGCCGCGAGGTCGCGTGCAATCCCATGCACGCTTGCAGCATCCGGCCGGTTGGGCGTCAGATTGATCTCGACGACCGGATCGTCCAGGCCAGCGTAGGCGGGGTAGGGCATGCCGATGGGGGCATCGGTGGGCAGATCGATGATGCCGTCGTGGTCGCTTGAGAGTTCGAGTTCGGCTTCCGAGCACAGCATGCCCTTCGACTCGACGCCGCGGATCATTCCTTCGCCAATCGTGATGTTCTTGCCAGGAATGAACGTCCCAGGCGGCGAGAACACTGACACCATCCCGGTGCGGGCATTCGGCGCGCCACAGACCACCTGCACCGGCGTGCCACGGCCCGTGTCGACCAGACACACCCGCAAGCGGTCCGCGTTGGGATGCGGCTTTGCCTCGATCACGCGGGCGATCGTGAAGGCGTTTAGCCGCGCCCCGGGATCGTCGACCCGCTCGACTTCAAGGCCGATGCGCGTCAGCGTCTCGACGATCTCGTCGAGCGCCGCCGTGGTGTCGAGATGGTCCTTGAGCCAGGAAAGGGTGAACTTCATTGAACGTCAGCCCAGGAGATCGAAGTCGCTTGAGCGCTTGCTCAGGCAGAAAGTCCGCCCGCCAGCGTCGGGATATCCAGTGGCCGGAAGCCATAGTGCTTCAGCCAGCGGACATCGGCCTCGAAGAAGGGCCGCAGATCCGGCATGCCATATTTGAGCATGGCGATGCGATCGATGCCCATGCCCCAGGCGAAGCCCTGGTACTCGTCCGGATCGATGTCGCAATGCCTCAGGACATTCGGATGCACCATGCCGCAGCCGAGGATCTCAAGCCAGTCCGTGCCCTCGCCGAAGCGGATTTCGCCGCCCTGCCGCGAACATTGGATGTCCACCTCCATCGAAGGCTCGGTGAACGGGAAAAAGGACGGGCGGAACCGCATCTTCACCTGCTCGACTTCGAAGAACGCGCGGCAGAACTCCTGCAGCACCCATTTGAGATTGGCGAGGTTGGCGGTGCGGTCGACGACGAGGCCTTCGACCTGATGAAACATCGGCGTGTGTGTTTGATCCGAGTCGCACCGGTAAGTGCGGCCCGGGCAGATGACCCGGATCGGCGGCTTCTTCGCGCGCATCGTGCGGATCTGGACGGGACTGGTGTGCGTCCGGAGCAGCTTCCGCTCGCCGGCGGCATCCGGCCTGAAGAAGAACGTGTCGTGCATCTCGCGGGCAGGGTGGCCCTCGGGGAAGTTGAGCGCGGTGAAGTTGTAGAAGTCGGTCTCAACGTCCGGACCTTCAGCAACCGAAAAGCCCATATCGGCGAAGATCGTGGTGAGTTCGTCCATGACCTGGCTGATCGGGTGGATGCGCCCGACCGCGACCGGCTCGTCGCGGACCGGAAGGGTGACGTCGAGCGCTTCCGATTTCAGTCGGGCCGCGAGCGCCCGCTCCTTCAGTGTGTCTCGCCTGGCTGCGAGCGCCGCCGTAACGGCGTCCTTGAGCGCGTTGATTTCCGCGCCGCGCACCTTGCGTTCGTCGGGCAACATCCTGCCGAGCGTCGCGAGCAGGGCCGAAACGGAACCCTTCTTGCCGAGCGCTGCCACGCGCACGGCTTCGAGCGCCGCTTCCGACTCGGCGGCCGCGATCTCAGCGCTCAGGCTCTTCTCGAGTTCGACCGTATCCGTCATTTTGCCGATCCGGCTGGTCCGGAGCTTCTTGATCCAGCGGAAAGAAGGCCTGCTCGCCCGAACCAGGGTCAGGCGAGGGCCGTACCACCTGCCTGCACGGTGAGAACAGGCTTTCCGCGGCCGCTCCGTAGGCTAAAGAACTCGACCTCAGGCCGCCTGCGGAGCCTCGGCCTGGGCCGGCAACGCGGTCTTGGCCTTCTCGACGATGGCCTTGAACGCTTCCGGCTCGTGGATCGCGATCTCGGACAGCACCTTGCGGTCGATCTCGATGCCAGCCCTGGCGAGGCCGTCGATGAACCGGCTGTAGGTCAGTCCGAACTCGCGTACCGCTGCGTTGATGCGCTGGATCCACAGCGCCCGGAAGGTGCGCTTCTTGTTCTTGCGATCGCGATAGGCGTACTGCATCGATTTCTCGACGGCCTGCTTCGCGATGCGGATCGTGTTCTTGCGTCGACCATAAAAGCCCTTCGCCTGGTCGAGCGTCTTCTTGTGCTTGGCGTGGGAGGTTACGCCGCGTTTAACACGTGCCATGGGAGTTCAATCCGATCAGAAGGAGGAAAGCGAAATCAGCTGTTGGGCAGGAAGAACTTGATGATGTTGTCACCATCGCTCTTGAAGAGCACGTCCGTGCCACGGTGATTGCGGATCTGCTTGTTGGTCCTCTTGATCATGCCATGACGTTTGCCGGCCTGCTGGTACTTGACCTTGCCGGTGCCGGTAATCTTGAAGCGCTTCTTTGCGCCTGACTTGGTTTTCAGCTTGGGCATTTGGCTCTCCACAACGTGCGAGCCCGCCTCCCGGAGGAGCAGGCTCTGAAACTCGGCAAAGTCGAGCATTCCAAACCGACACGGCAGCCCTTGATGAGCCGGACGGTTCGTGAGGTGGGCTTATAGGGCAGAACCACGGAGGAAAACAAGACGCTTCGAGCGAACCGAGAGGTTTGCGACCCGCGGCTGCCTCAAAGCGGAACGGCGCCCCGAGGGGCGCCGTTCTACGTCACTCGGGTCGAGGCCGTCAGTGTGTCAGCCGCAGTCCCGACATGTTGTTCGCGATCTGCTGGAAGGTCGTGATCAGCGAGCTGCCATCCTGGGCAATATAAGCCATGGTCGGCTTGCTGGCGCAGCTCTGGAGCAAGGACAGACCGGACTGGTCGATCGGATCGCTCGGAATACTGAACCCGACCGTATAGATCTGGATTCCAGCCGCCTTGGCGTTGGTGCAGGCCTGCAAGGTCTTGGCATCCATCAACGAGCGGTAGTTCGAGCTGGTGGTCGAACCAAGCCGGCCGTTGGCGTAGAAGCCGAGATTCGAGTAGGCGCCATTGTTCGGGTCGCCTGAAATGTTGGCCCAGTGGTTCATGCCGTCTGTCATGACGATCATCACTTTGACGTTCGTGACGGCGGTGGAGTTGCTGGCCGTTGGATACGGCTTGGCGTTCTGATTGCCGATGGTGGTGGTCGCCTGCGTGTTGAACGGCCCATTGGGCGAAATCGTGCGCCAGCCCCACATCACCCCGCCGAGGATGTTGGTGTCGCCCTTCGCGTAGAGCGAGTTGATTGCCGTGTTCAACAAGGCGTTGTTGTTGGTCAGCGTGGTGATCGGCTGGCTGTCGCAAAGCAGATTCGGTCCGACGTTGAAGCCCGATCCGAACGCGCTGTTGCCCGTCAGCACGTCGCCGGTCTTGCCGCTGGTCAGATATTTGCAAACCTTGGTCTGGGTGGCGTCCCAGACACTGTTTCCGACCGTGTTATTCAGAGCGATCTGGGAGCGCGTCGCGCTGCCATCGGCTTTGTCGTAAACGTCGCCGTTGCTACAGGACCCAGCCTCGCCATTGCTGTCGAGGGAAATGTACGTGTTCGTGCTCGACCCATAGCTGTAGGTCTTGCTCCAAGAGCTATAGGTCGAGGTGTGCACGTCTGGGTAGAAATAGGGGACGTACAGGGTGTCGGGCGTCGCAGGATCCGCCGCGTTATCCGTCGTCATGTAGGGGTCCGGCCGCTCCTCGACGCAGCCAGCCCAGGTGACAGGCTTGGCCGTGGTGCTCATGCCCTTAAGCGAAACAGATCGAACTTGGATTTTGGCAGGTTCGAACCTGCCGACGTCGGCAGCGCGAAGTTCTGCCAATGGATCGAGGACTTGCCCTCCGGTGTCCATGAAAGTCGCGTTCTGATAGCCCGATCCGATCTTCACGGCCGAACTGAACGGCACGATGGAGAAGGTCGCGCGCGGCGCGCTGGCGACCGGGTTCAAGGTGGCGACCATCTGAGTTGCCGCCGTCTGGAGCGAGGCGATCTTGGTGGTGCCGCTCGTCGATTCGCTCATCGGAGCCCGAATTGTCGAGGACGAGCGCGACTTCGTAGGTGATGTCGTTGATCTTGGTGCAACTGCTGCCCGACACAGTCAGGATGCTCTGTGGCGCAAGCCCCATGCCGACCGCAGCCTGCATCATGGTGGCTTTGAGCGTCGTCTTGGTGGTCAGGCAGAGCGCCGTGTTGTTCGACGATATGGTCGGACCACTGACGATCGTCGCATTCGGATCGCTCACGGCCGCAGCGAGGAACGCTTGCGCCTGCGAGAGCAGGGAGGCTTGCGTGCTCGTTGTCGTCATCGCTCTGGTCACGGCCAGCGCGGTCGCGTCGGTCGCCTGCTGAAGCTGCGCCTTCTGCTCGATCGCGCGGCTATAATCGACACCCGATGCGACGAGGAGGAGGATCGGCACGACGCTGATCCCAAAGATCATCGCCGTGCTGCCTCTCAGGTCTGATCGGAAGTCGGTAAGCGAACGAAAGAAATACGCAGAAGCCATAGTCCTGCTCCAAGCTGAACAAGCTCGAGCAGTAAACGCCGGCTATTAATGCAATCTATCGAAATTGGTGGAGTAAAGGGGGCCTGGCCCCGATGCGGATCAGTGACCATCCGGATAGTTAATGTTCACTGTTGATCGCGGCACAATTTGTATGTGCTTGAACTTACATCATCACCCAAACAGAGTTTCGCCCTGCTGATCGATCATCAACCGCGCCTTCATGAGCGCCATTTCTGAAATCTCGTCGCGATCGGGGCTGCGGTCCGCACGGACGAAGTGGTGCTGTTTCAAAGCCCCGCCGATCGTCTTTTCAATCGTGCCGGCGACGAGGTATTGGCCGCCGTCCTTGCGCGGCAGCGCACGGATTGTGAAACCCTTGTATTCAGATTCAGTCGTGGCGACCTCGGGGCTCTCCCCGCTCGCAGCTTTGCTGCCACCGAACAGGCGGCTCAAGAACGACATGGGCCTGCCTCCTGTGTGGCAAGGACTGGGCGGGTCGCCGCCCAGGTCACTCAGTTATCGAGAAAGCTTCTGAGCTTCCGCGAGCGGCTGGGATGCTTGAGCTTCCGCAGCGCCTTGGCCTCGATCTGACGAATACGTTCACGGGTCACAGAAAACTGCTGGCCGACCTCTTCCAGCGTGTGATCGGTGTTCATGCCGATGCCAAATCGCATGCGAAGCACGCGCTCTTCGCGAGGTGTCAGCGATGCAAGCACCCGCGTCGTGGTCTCGCGGAGATTCGACTGAATCGCGGCGTCGATCGGCAGGATCGCGTTCTTGTCCTCGATGAAGTCGCCGAGATGCAGAATCCTCCTCGTCGCCGATCGGCGTCTCGAGGCTGATCGGCTCCTTGGCGATCTTGAGCACCTTGCGCACCTTCTCGAGCGGCATGGCGAGCTTTTCGGCCAATTCCTCGGGCGTCGGCTCGCGGCCGATCTCGTGCAGCATCTGGCGCGAGGTCCGGACAATCTTGTTGATCGTCTCGATCATGTGCACCGGGATGCGGATTGTGCGCGCCTGGTCGGCGATCGAACGGGTGATCGCCTGGCGAATCCACCACGTTGCGTAGGTCGAGAACTTGTAGCCGCGACGGTACTCGAACTTGTCCACGGCCTTCATGAGCCCGATGTTGCCCTCCTGAATGAGGTCCAGGAACTGCAGACCGCGGTTGGTGTATTTTTTGGCGATCGAGATCACCAGCCGAAGGTTGGCTTCCACCATCTCCTTCTTGGCCTGACGGGCCTCGCGTTCGCCCTTCTGCACCATGTGCACGATCTTGCGGAACTCGACGATCTCGAGCCCCGTTTCGGTCGAAAGCGAATGGATGTCGCCGCGCAGGTCGTGGATACCGTCCTTCTCGCGCGCAACGAATTCCTTCCAGCCGCGGCTGCCGAGCTTCGACACGCGCAGCATCCATTTCGGATCGAGTTCCGAATTCTGGTAGTTGCGCAGGAAGTCATCGCGCGCGACCCCGCAGCTTTCCGCCAGCCGCATAAGCCGCGTTTCGTAGCCGATCAGCTTCTTGTTGATGTCGTAGAGCTGCTCGACCAGAGCGTCGATGCGGTTCTGGTTGAGCGACAGGGACTTCACGTCGGTGACGACGGCCTTCTTGAGTTCCTTGTACTTGCGCTCTTGGGCAGGGGTCAGCGCCTCGTTGTTGAGGCGGTTCTCGATGTCCTGATCCTGCAGGCGCCGCAGCTTCTTGTAGGCATCGGCGATGCGATCGAAGGTCTCGAGCACCTTCGGCTTCAGCTCGGATTCCATCGCGGAAAGCGACACAGAGTTTTCCATGTCGTCATCGTCGTCGAACAACTCTTCGGGCATGGGCGCATCGTCGAGGCCCGGGGGCGGGTTGCGCGGCGCGGTCGCCGGGGCCGCATTGGCGGCATTTCGCGCCGCAAGCGCCTCCTGGGCTCCGGGCGCCGTCATGTCGATCTTGGGGGTGTTCTTGCCGTCCGGACCGGCGTAGGTCGCCTCGAGATCAATGATCTCGCGCAGCAGCACTTTCGCGTCGTTCAGCTCGTCGCGCCAGATGATGATGGCCTGGAACGTCAGCGGGCTCTCGCAGAGGCCCGCAATCATCGCCTCGCGGCCAGCCTCGATTCGCTTGGCGATCGCGATTTCGCCTTCGCGTGACAGAAGCTCGACCGAGCCCATCTCGCGCAGATACATCCGCACAGGATCATCCGTGCGGTCGGTGGGTTCGCTCGTGCGGGTCGTAACGGCCGTGGCGCGGGGCGCTTCGGTAATCTCGCCGCCTTCGCTCTCCTCCTCGTCGGCTGCGTTCTGCTCTTCCGCGGGAGGGGCGGCCTCGTCGGCCTCATCGCTCTCGACCACGCTGATCCCCATCTCGCTCAGCATGGCGTAGATGTCTTCGATCTGGTCGGAGGTGACTTCCTCGGAAGGCAGAACTGCATTCAGCTCTTCATGCGTGACAAAGCCGCGCCGTTTCGCAGCTTTGATCATTCGCTTGACGGCGGCGTCCGAAAGGTCGAGCAGCGGGCTATCAGTTGTGGACTCGCTCGCGGTGCGCTCCCCTTCGACCTTTTCCTCGTCTTTTTTCGCCATTCCGAAACGCTCCGTCCCGAGTACGGGACCACGTCGCCGCCCCTCGGAAGAAATCAACCTCAACGTCACGACATATCCTCGATTGGTCTTGCGGCAACCCATCGTAGCTGGACAACCGTGAAGTCGCCGTTAACCATAGGGCCAAAGCCCTAGATGTCAGCTTCCGGTCTGCCCGATGAAAGGCCGAAACCGTCGACTGTCGCCTCCATTCCATTCAAGGTTGCGATTTGCGACTGCACATCGCACAGCAGCGCCAGATTCGCTTCGCTGGGCTCCTGCGCCAGCGCAAGCTCAGCCACCCTGAGGGCTTTATGTAGGGCCTGGGCTCTCCGTTGCAAGGTGAGTGCCTGACGCAGGACGTGATCTGCGTCGCTTTCGGAAGCGTCGCTCCTGAGGTGCCAATGCGGCAGTTTCTCGGCCGCCCGTTCGAGACGCTGGCGAAGATCTGAGAGCCCGCGCGCATCAAGAGCCCGGCGCAGCGTCGCGTGATCGTGCAGGTCTTCGCCCGCAAGGCGCACGATCGCGTCGCACAGCTTTCGTGCTTCGGGGCTTGCGAACTCGATATGCGCCAAGTCTTCGAAATGCTGTTCGAGCAGCCTTGGATGGGTGAGAAGGGAGGTGAGGATGAGAGCCTCCCTCTGCGGCACCGCGGCCCGGCTGGAGGCTTGGCTCCGGGTCAGCGCCTCACTGGCAGGGGGCAGGGCGGCACTGACGTAGCCGCGGACCGGCGGCGATCCGGAAAACGGCCCGCGGCCGCTTCGCTGCCTCGCGGCCTGCCATGGTAGGGGCCGGGGGCGGGTTGTCCGCGCATCGCTCCCAAGCAGGACGGACAGGCGATCTCGAAGCGCCGTTCCGTAGTGTCGGCGGAGGCTTTCGTCCCCGATGCCGCGGACTAAATCACCGAGCCGGTGTTCCAGCCCAGCACGCTGCTCCGGAGTATCGAAGGCGTGCCCTTCCGTTTCCCGAAGCCACAGCACGTCGACCAGCGGTTTGGCCTTGCCAAGCACGTCGGCGATGGCCGTCGCGCCGCCCGCGCGGGCCAGATCGTCCGGATCCTGACCATCAGGGAGGAAGGCGAAATGGAAGGAGCGATTGGGAGCGATGAGCGGCAATGCCGTCTCGACCGCCTTGAAAGCGGCCCGTCGCCCCGCCGCATCGCCGTCGAAACACAAGATGGGCGTCTCGGCCAGGCGCCACAACAGTTCGCACTGGTCCGGCGTGAGCGCCGTGCCGAGAGGAGCGACAACGTTCGGAAAGCCGACGGCCGTCATGGCGACCACGTCGACATAGCCCTCGACCGCGATCACGGCCCCCTTGTCGGATGCGGGCTTACGGGCCTGGTGATGATTGTAGAGCACCGCGCCCTTGTGGAAGAGCGTCGTCTCGGGTGAGTTCAGATATTTGGCGCCGACGTCCTTGTCCAAAGCACGACCGCCGAAGGCGATCACCCTGCCCGAGCGGTCGCAGATGGGGAACATCACACGGTCGCGGAAGCGGTCGTACGGGACCACGATATCCTCCCCGTGGACCAGCAGCCCCGCTTCGATCATGGTTTCGACCGACGCATTGCACCCCGCGAGATGGTCGCGAAGCGCATGTCGGTCGTTCGGCGCATAGCCGATGCGGAACGCGGCCTGGCTTGCGGGCGACATCTGCCGCTCGGCGAGGTAGGCACGGGCGCGGCTTCCGTCGCGGCTCGCAAGCCGCGCCTGGAAGAACTCGGCGGCTCTTTCGAGCACTTCATGCAATCCGGCGCGCTTTTTCTCGTGCTCAGCCGATTCGGGGGTGCGCTGAGGAAGCGCTAGACCCGCTTCGCCCGCGAGCCGTTCGACAGCTTCCAGAAAAGTCAGGCCCTCCGTGGCCATCACGAAGTCGAAGATGTTGCCGTTCTTACCCGAAGAGAAGTCGAACCAGGCCATCTTGCCATCGTTCACGTAGAAGGATGGCGTCTTTTCAGAGTTGAACGGCGAGAGCCCCCGCCATTCGCGTCCGGCCTTCTTGAGCCTTATGCGCCGACCGACCACCTCCGACACGGGCAGTCGCGTCTTGATCTCGTCCAGGAACTCCGGCGAAAGGCGCATCCTCGTTCTTTACCGGCTCGCTTTCGCCGCCGCGAGTCCGGCGCGGGCCGCGGGGCTGGCGGCCCGCCATTTACCCACTCTTAAACACAATTTGCTGTTCTGTTACTGCGTTGCAGATCGCTCGCAGCCTGGGGCGTGGCATCCCGAAGAGGAGGATCGTGCACGTTGACGAATACGCAAATCCGCCTCATCGCCGCGGGATGGATGCTGTTCCAGGCTGCGCTCCTCGCCCATGTCGTCATTCTGGTGGTGCACGCCCACCAGGGGTGACGCTTGTAGGACGCGCCTTCGGGTCCCTCATAGGCCTGTACAGGGATGCTCGCCGTGGTTTCAGGCAGAGCGGCCGCCACCCGAAGCCTAGTGAACCCGCGACTTGAGCGCCTGAATCTCGCGATCGAGCAGTGAAGCCGCGCCGGTGCCATGCGGGTCGTTGCTCATGACGACCGTTGCAGCTTTCACGGCCGCGTCCGCGGCTGCCGCACGGACATCAGCCGTGGCCTGGCTTTCGGCCAGTGCGATCTTCGCCTCGGCCTGCTTGGTGCGTCGTGCCACGAAGTCGTTCATGCGCGCCTCGGCTTCCGACGCCATCGTCTCGGCGTCCTTGCGGGCCTGAGCCACGATGGCGGCCGCTTCCCGCTCGGCCTCGCCCGCCTTTGTCTTGAAGCTTGCCAGCACGGCTGCAGCCTCGTCTCGCAGGCGTTTGGCTTCGGCGAGCTCGGCTGCGATCCGCTTGGTGCGGTCGTCAAGCGCTGTGGCCAATTTGCTGTGCACGCCAAGGTAGGCGAGGATGCACATGAACACCACAAAGCCGAGTGCGACCCAGAATTCCGCGTCGAAGTGCATGGGGGACTCCTCAGCCCGCCTTGACGGCGGCCTCGATGGCCTCGCGCGTTGGCGCCCGGCCGGTGACATGCTCGATCAGTGAGGCGGCCGCATCGGCCGCGATCGAGGCGACATTCGCCATGGCCCTCGAGCGTGTGTCAGCGATCTGCGCCTCCACGGTTGAGAGCCTTGCGTTGAGTTCACCTTCCACAACGTGCCGTCGCGCTTCGGCATCGGCATGCAGCTTGTCGTGGGTCTCCTGCGCGAGGGCCTGCGCACGCGCACGCGCATCGGCAAGCGTCCGATCGTAGCTCTCGCCAGCCTCCTTGGCCTGGATCTGCATGGCTGCGGCGTCGTCGAGGTCCTTGGCGAGCCGATGCCGACGCGCCTCGAGGATGCCCTCGACACGGGGCAGGGCGACCCGCGACATCAGCCAGTAGAGCAGGCCGAAAATGACCACCAGCCAGATGATCTGGGGCAGGAAGTTATGCGCGTCGAACGGCGGAAACACGCCTTCCTGATGACCCGAGGCGAGATCGGGACGGGCCGCGGCCGCTTCGGCGAGAGGTTCTGCCATGCTGAAGACCTGAAAGGCGATGACGGAAGAAGAAGCGGCCGGCTTGGCCGGCCGCCAGACTGCGTTACTTCACGAAGAGCAGCAGGATCGCCACCAGGAAGGCGAAGATGCCCAGACCTTCGGCGAGCGCCGCGCCGATGAAGGCACGCCCGAACTGGCCGTCGGCCGCCGAGGGGTTGCGCAGCGCGCCAGTGAGGAAGTTGCCGAAAATCGTGCCGACGCCGATGGCAGCGGCGCCCATCCCGATCGCCGCGAGGCCGGCGCCGATGTATTTGGCGGCGTTCATGTAGCTGTCAGCCAGATGCTGGGCCGTAGTCGGATCCATGTCTCTGTTACCCTTGCAGTTTGATCGGGCCGCGTTTGTTGTTCGGATATTTATCAGTGGCCCGGATGAATTGCGTCATTCAGGTAGACGCAAGTGAGGATGGCGAACACGTAGGCCTGCAGCGCGGCGACCAGGAGTTCGAAGGCCGTCAGGATCACGATGCCTGCGAAAGGCAGGATCGAGATCAGGGCCGTTGCTCCACCGGCCCCAAGCAGCAGCACGATGAATCCGCCGAAGACTTTGAGGGTGATGTGGCCCGCCAGCATGTTGGCGAAGAGCCGGACCGACAGCGAAATCGGCCGCGCCACGAACGAGATGACCTCGATCAGGATGATGAAGGGCAGAATGATCGGCGACACGCCCGAAGGCGCGAACAGGTTGAGGAAATGCGTACCGTGTTTGGCGATCCCGTAAAGAATAACGATGCAAATGACGAGCGCCGCGAGCGCGAAGGTCACCACGATCTGGCTCGTCACGGTGTAACTGAAGGGCAGCAGTCCGAGCAGGTTTGCGAAGAACACGAACATAAACAGACTGAACACGAAAGGCATAAACCGCATGCCTTCGTCGCCCGCCGTGCCGCGTACCGTGTTGGCCACGAACTCGTAGCTCATCTCTGCGGCCGCCTGCATGCGGCCGGGGACGAGCGAGCGCTTCGACGTGCCGACAAGCATCAGCAGGCAGACCAGCCCCAGGATGATGACCATGAGCAGCGACGCGTTCGTGAAGGACGCGTCGATTCCGAAGGGTTGAAGCGTCAGGATCCGATTGATGTTGAACTGTTCAATCGGATTGATGGCGTTCTCCGGCACGCGAAATCCTCATCTCCCTGACACCCCGCTGGCTGCGAGGGCCTGCTGCTCTAAAGCGCGATCGGAGCCGACACTTGGCTGCCATGGCGCTTTGAAGCCCGTTTCCCGGCGTGCTTACAGCACTTTTTCGCCGTGCGTGAGCCCAAAAGCGCGACTCCTGTCGTGGCCGCGTCGTTTTTGCACTAGCGTCGGCTTGCCGGTAGGCCCGTGGGCTTGGTGGCAAGCTTGTAGACGCTCCAGAACCCTGCCGCCGTCCCGAGCAGCAGGAACAGGATGAGCAGCACCGGCGAGGTGCCGAGCCATTTATCGGCCTGCCAACCGATCAGGGCGCCAACCGCCGTCGCGGCCACGAACTCCGACATGACACGAAAACCGAGGCTCATAGCGCTGCCGACGTTATCCGGACCTTTGAGGGGTCCCGAATCTGCCGGCTTCGCCGCGCCGCGCGCACCAAGATCAGTCGAGAGCTTGTCGAGCCTCGCCCGCATATCCGCGTCGGATGACTTGCCGTCGTCTGCCATGACATTGCTTGCCCGGAGCCGCTTTAGGCCCATGTTCTTGTCGGCGCGCTCGTGCGCTCCCCCTCCCGCCGAACTTAGGGACGCCCCATTGATCGTCAAGCGTCAGGATGGTGTGATTGGCGGCCCAGCGGCAGCAAATCCGTTTTCTGTGCGGCGGCGCCGCCTGATGAGAGCCCGATGACATTCATGCGGTCCGAATCGACCCGAGCCCGGACGTCGCTCGCGGCCATCACCGTTTTGATGGTGCTCCTCTCGGCACCCGTCGGCGCGGCGGCCGACCAGGTTCGCGCCGCCGTCGTGTCGCTTGCCTTATGGAGCGACGCGTCCGTCTTCCGGTCCGAGGCGAACGGGGCGGCACAGGTCTTGAGCACCCGTTACGGCCGCGGTGGCCCCGTTATCGTCCGCTTCAACACCCGCAAGAAGCTTGCGGCCGGGCCCGACGGGATGGTGCGAGCTTTCGCCCTCGCTGAGAAGGGCATGGATCCGGAGCGCGACGTGCTGTTCGTGGTTCTCACGTCGCACGGCTCACCGGAAGGGATCGCCGAGCGTGGGGCCGGCATCGAGGGTCTGCTGCCGCCTGCTGGCGTCCGCGATGCGCTCGGGCAAAGCCGCTTCCGCCGTAAGGTGCTGATCGTGTCGGCCTGCTTCGCCGGAATCTTCCTGCCTTTGGCAGGACCAGACACATTGGTGATCACGGCGGCGGACGCCGAACACCCCTCCTTCGGCTGCCAAGAGGGCAACCGCTGGACCTATTTCGGCGAGGCGTTCTTTAATCGGGCGCTTCGCGAGCCAGGACCGGTGGCGGCGCGGTTCGCTGCAGCACAGGCTTTGATCCTGGCGCGCGAGCGGTCGGAAGGCTTCGAACCGTCGAATCCGCAGATGGCCGGCGGTTCCGACGTGCTGCCGCTGCTCGACGGCGCGCAATAGGCGAATTCGTCGCCTACAACCCGCTGAAGCTGCGCCAGGGCGGCGCGAAGCTTCGCAGCGCGCGCCGTGAGTTCGCCCAAGCGCTCGCGGGTCTCCACGATCACCTCCTCGGTGGCCTTGGCCAGAAAGCCCGGATTGGCAAGCTTGGTGGAGAGCTTCTCCGCATCGACCTCGGCCTTGGCGGCATCCTTCTCGAGCCGCTTCCTCTCGGCCGCGACATCGATGAATTCGGCCAAGGGCAGGGCGGCGACACCGCCGGGGACAGGCACCTGAACAGCGCCCTCCGGCGCCTGGGCCGCCGTCTCGACGGCTGAGAGGCGAGCCAATCGCTTCAACGTATCGTCCCAGCGGTTCAGCCGCGCGTGGGCTTCGGCGCTGCCGCCGGCGAGAACCAGGGGAATTTGCGCGCCCGCCGGAACGTTGAGCTCGGCGCGAACAGAGCGGATGGCGCTGATCAGTTCGATAAGCCACTCGAATTCCGCCGCCGAACTCGGGATCCTTCAGGCCTGAGAGCGCGGGCCATGGGCTGAGCGCCAGGACGGTCTCGCGCCGCGGTCCATCCTTCCCCTTGATGGCCCACAGCTCCTCCGTGATGAAGGGCATGAACGGGTGCAGAAGGGCGAAGATGCCGTCGAGCACGAAAGCGGTGGTGGCGCGCGTCTCCTCCCGCCCGTCTTCCTCTTCACCCTGCAGCACCGGCTTGGTGAATTCGACATACCAGTCGCAGAACAGGTTCCACACGAACCGATAGGCGGCAGCCGCCGCCTCGTTGAAGCGGAAGGCCTCGAGGGCAGCCGTGACCTCGGCCACGGCGTCGGCCAAGGCGCCGAGGATCCACCGGTTGAGCGGCGAGTGCACGCTGGCCGGATCGAACCCGGCCACACGTCGACAGCCGTTCATCTCTGCAAACCGGGCAGCGTTCCACAACTTGGTGCCGAAGTTGCGGTATCCCTCGATGCGGGACTCGGCGAGCTTGATGTCGCGTCCCTGCGCCGCCATCGCAGCAAGCGTGAAACGCACGGCATCGGCGCCGTACTTGTCGATCAAGACCAACGGGTCGACGACGTTGCCCTTCGACTTCGACATCTTCTGCCCCTTCTCGTCCCTGACGAGGGCATGGATGTAGACGTCCTTGAACGGCACCTCTCCGGTGAAGTGCAGCCCCATCATCATCATCCGCGCAACCCAGAAGAAGATGATGTCGAAACCCGTCACCAGCGTCGTGGTGGGGTAGAATCGCTCGAATTCTGGCGTGTCCTCGGGCCAGCCCAGCGTCGAGAACGGCCAGAGTGCGGACGAGAACCACGTATCGAGGACGTCCTCGTCGCGGGTGAGCTCGACCGGCCCGCCGTAATGGCTCTGCGCGGTGACGAGCGCCTCGGTTTCGGACGCCGCGACAAAAATCTGCCCATCGGGGCCGTACCAGGCGGGGATTTGGTGCCCCCACCACAATTGGCGCGAAATGCACCAGGGCTGGATGTTCTCCAACCATTCGAAATAGGTCTTCTCCCAGTTCTTCGGGATGAAGGTGGTCTGGCCGTCGCGGACCGCGGCCAGCGCGGGCTTCGCCAGTGTCGCGGCGTCAACATACCACTGGTCCGTCAGCCAGGGCTCGATGACCGCGTTCGAGCGATCGCCGTGCGGCACGGTATGCGCATGCGGCTCGACCTTCTCGAGCAGCCCCAACTCGTCCATGCGAGCAACGATCTGCTTGCGAGCCGCAAAGCGATCCAGCCCGTGCAGGTCGAGCACGCTGGCCACGAGCGCGGAATCGGCGCTGTCGAGAAACGCCGCATTGTCCCTGAGCAGCAGCCGTGCTTCGGCATCGAAAATGTTGATCAGCGGCAGGTCATGCCGCCGGCCGACCTCGAAATCGTTGAAGTCGTGAGCTGGCGTGATCTTCACCGCACCGGATCCCTTTGCCGGATCGCTGTAGACGTCGGCGACAATGGGAATCAGCCGCCCCACGAGCGGCAACCTGACCATTCGGCCTTGCAGCGCTTGAAACCGCTCGTCGTCGGGGTGCACCGCGACAGCGCTGTCGCCGAGCATGGTTTCCGGTCGCGTGGTCGCGACGGTGACGAAAGCTCCCGTGTCGTTCCCCCCGCCGTCCACCACGGGGTAGCGGAAATGCCAGAGGTGACCCTTGGTCTCGACCTGCAGCACCTCGAGATCCGAGATCGCTGTCAGGAACTTCGGGTCCCAGTTGACCAACCGCTTGTCGCGGTAGATCAGACCCTGCTTGTGGAGCGTCACGAACACCTTGATGACGGCGGCGCTCAGACCCTCGTCCATGGTGAAGCGAAGGCGGGACCAGTCGCAGGACGCGCCAAGCCGCTGCAGCTGCCCGACGATCTGGCCTCCTGATTCCTCTTTCCAGCTCCAGACACGCTCGATGAAGGCATTGCGGCCCATCTCGCGGCGCCCCGGTTCCTGACGTTCCATCAGCTGGCGTTCGACAACCATCTGGGTTGCGATGCCGGCGTGATCCATGCCGGGCTGCCACAGCACGTCCTTGCCGCGCATCCGCTCGAAACGGCACAGGATGTCCTGCAGGGTGTTGTTGAGCGCGTGGCCGATGTGGAGCGATCCGGTCACGTTCGGCGGCGGGATCATCACGCAATAGGGTTGCGCGCTCGCGCGTTCGGGCCGGCCCGCCTTGAAGGCTTGCGCCTCGTTCCAAACACCGCTGATCCGCGCCTCGACGGCGGCGGCTTCAAAAACCTTGTCCATAGTCCGTTTGCGTCAGCTCTGGCTGCGCCCACCGCGAGCAACCCGCTCGATCTCGGCGCGCACCAGACGCTCGACCATGCTGGGCAGGTTCTCGTCAAGCCATGTCTTCAGCATCGGCCGAAGCGCCTCCCGCGTCAGGCGCTCGATCATCTCGGGATCGCGCATCAGCACGGTATCGGCCAGCGCCTGGAACGAAGAACTGACCGACGCTCCAGCGAAGGACGAAATCAGGGGCTCCGGTTCAAATACGGGCGCGACGCGATCCGAGAGCTGCAAATCGAACACTGGCCTTGCGGTTGGCGGCGACTCGGCGGGCGCCGCCGCGTCCTCGTCCTGGAACGTCGGAGTATGCTCGTGACCGCTTGCATGCGACCGATCCATTTCGCTGGACGGCACGCGTTCTAGGGGAGCAGGCGGAAGCACCAGGGCGTCCAGATCGTGCAACCCGGGGAAGTCGACGGATGTAGCAGGCGGCTCAGGGACGATCGAGGCGGTGTCGGGTTCCGCGCCGTCTTCCGTCGGACCGGCAACGTTCGCCGGCGATCTGGCAGAGAAGTCCAGGTCCTTGTCGGCGGTTTTGGCAGGGCGACCGAACGCCCGGCCATGTCCGCACATGCTGATCGGAGGCAATGATTCGGCGGATGGAGGCGAGAATGTCCTCCATCGAGGGCTCCTGCGCCGCTTCAGGCTGCGGCTGAGGAAGCGTCTGGCCGTTGGGAGCTGCCATAGGGTTTACCACATTCCGAGAACGCACGCCGGAAACAAGGGATATTGGGCATGACACTCGCCGCATGCCGGTTCTGTGCAACAAAGCACAGTCTGCGCGGCTCGTGGCCCCGAGGCAAGACAGAACTATTCGGGGCGCTTTCTCGTTGGCGCCCCCTTGGGCCTATTTGCCGTCGGGCGTCCTCAGGCCGAACCACTTGTCCTTGACCTGATCGAAATGCACCACGGGATTGTAGGTCTGCACCTTGAGGCCGAGCAATCCTGTGGACAGCCGTCCGACCGAGGCGAGAACGGCATAGGATGCGACGACCCGGTCGCGCTGTGCGCCGACCAGCGCGACTCGCGCGTTGAGAAGGGTTTGCTGCGCGTTGAGGACGTCGAGGGTCGTCCGTTGCCCAACGCGTGCCTCTTCGCGCACGCCGTTCAAGGCGATTCCGGAGGCATTCACCTGGGCCTGGTCCGACTGCACGACGATCTTCGAACTCTCGAGCAGGCCCCAGGCCGAAATGACGGCGGCACGAACCTGGTCACGCACGACATCGGCCTGCAACCGGGCCTGACTCAGGGTCTCTTTCGCCTGGCGCACGGTCGCGTAAGGAGCGCTGCCCTCATAGATCGGCACGTTGATCGACCCGACCACCGAAGCGTTGAACAGATTGGCCCCGGAGGTGGCCTGGTAATCGTTGCGCTGCTGCAGCGAGCCGGTGACCCCGATGGTGGGATAAAGCGCACCCTCGTCGATCTTCACCTGGAGTTCGGCGGCGTCGACGTTGTGCAGCGCCGCCTGCACGTTCGGATGCTCGACTTGCGAAATCGTGATGGCCTGCGCCAAGGATATCGGCAGGCCCCGCTCGAGCGGTTTCGCTGGTTCGAGGCGGGTTGGCTGCTCGCCCACAACCTGGCGGAAGCTCGCGATCGAATTCTGCAGGTTCGCCTGGGCTGTGTAGTAGTCGGCCCGAGCGCCCGCTAAGCCGGCCTCGCCCTGCGCCACATCTGTTCGGGTGACCTCGCCGACCTTGAACCGGTCCTGCGTCTGCCGCAGTTGCTCCTCGAGCACCTTGATATTGCTGTTCCGGAGTTCGAGCACCGCCGTGTCGCGCAGCACGTCCATATAGGCCTGCGCGGCGCTCTGCAGAACGCTTTGCTCGACGTTGCGAAGCGTTTCCCGCTGGCCGAAAACGTTCGATTCGGCTTGCTTGATCGAGTTGGGCGTACGAAAGCCGTCAAACAGCGTCTGCGTGACCTGAAGGCCGACGCCGCGTGGAACTGTGTCGGAGGTGTTACGCGTCGTTCCCGACACGCCGGCCGCAGCGGCGCCACCGCCAAGTGCTGCCGCCGTTGGCTCCGAGAACTCGTTGTGGAGGTATCCTACGTCGGCACTCGCGCTGGCGTGCGGTAGGTATCCCGAGTTCGCGATAGGCACGTTCTCGTCGGCAGCCCGCGTTCCGGCGCGCTGCGCATTGAGGCTGGGGTTCGCCCGGTAGGCCTTCGTCAAAGCGCCGGACAGCGTTTCCGCTTGCGCAGCGTTGGACACCCCATAGGCAAGGGCTACAGCGAAACCCGCCTGAAGCCACGCCCTGACATTCCCCGGGACCGCACGCGGCCGTTTACACGGAACGCGCGCCTGTCCGCTCGACGCATCCATTCAAGACCTCGACACCTCGTGACGCCTGCCGTGATCCGGCATGGCACTTATCGGCGTACGGGCCGAAAGCCCGCGCGCTAAGAGTTACAGTTTAGCCGGAGAGGGTGGGTCGTGCGCGCTTTCTGGCGCGCATGCCGGACAAAGTCGGAAGGTGGCGCAAAAAAGCGACAGCTTCGGTTGAGCCGCCGTTCAAGCGGGAGTGAACCGCTAGGCCCAACTCCCACCGTCGCAAAGCAATCGGCAATCCGAAAGCACCCGAAGGACGATGATCAGAAAGTGAAGGCCGGCTCTTGCCGAAACGCATCGAGCACAGGGGCGGTCGCATCGAACAGCACCCGAGAGCTGATGTCATCGCCGATTCGGTCGAATTGCACGACCTTGCCGGACCGACGGGTCCCCTCATGCGAGGCGGTTTGAATCGCGATGATTCGGCCGCCGGGCGACAACTGATCGCATAAGGTGCGGAGGTCGCGCTCCACCGCGCCGCAGACCAGTATTGCGGCATAGGGTTGTCGCGCAGCGTAGCCTTCGGCCAAAGGACCCAAAGCCGCCTCGCACCAATCAATCCCAAGACCACTCAAGTTGGCCGCGATGGCCTGCACAAATCCCGCCTCACTCTCGAGGGCCACGACGGTTCGGCAGAGTTCGGCAACGAGCGCCGCTGCATATCCAGTTCCCGGAGCGATCACCAGAGCGCGATCGCCGGGCTCGAGCTCGAGACCCTGGATCATCCGCGCCAAGACCATCGGCACCAATTGCGGCCGCCGCCCGCTGTCGCAGCTGGTGCTCAGAGTAGCATCTGAATAGGCGAGGTCGACGAGCCGGTCAGGCAGGAACAACTCGCGGGGCACGGCTTCGAAGGCGGCGAGAACGCGCTGGTCGGTCACGTCGAAGGTTCGAATCTGGTTGTCCACCATGGCCCGCCTCGCCGCCGCGCTCTTTGGTTCGGCTCGAACGATCGCTGGACCCATATCGCACCCTTCGTCTGCCGGTCACCGCTGGCCGACAGAGGGGTTATAGCGGCATCAAAATCGCGGTGTCTATCCGTGCGGGCTCGTCCGTCGGGCCAGGCTTTCCGCTGTCAGCTGAACCCGTTAAGTCGAGGCGGAACCCACCGGACCGAGGCAAATGGACGAATCGCCCACCGAACACTTCGAACATGCCGAACACGCGGAGCACGCGGCGCACAGTGGTGACAGCTTTCTGGCGGTCGTTTCTGTGACGATCGCGATCTTGGCCGTGGTCGCCGCAACAGTCGGGAGCCTCGAGACCATTGAGAGCGGCCAGGCAATCTCGGACAAGAATGAATCCGTGCTGATCCAGAACAGAGCAGCCGACACGTGGGCTTTTTTCCAGTCGCAAACGATCAAGAAGAACATGTACGACATCGCCGCAGCGGCATTGCCCGACAAGGCTTCAGACTTCAACGCCAAAGCGCGCGGTTACGAGGGCGAGGAAGCGAAGACCCGCGCGGAGGCCGAGAAGCTCGAGCACGAGCGGGACCTAAAACTCGAGGACAGCATCCATCACGAGCATCGCCACCACATCCTCACTACCGGCGTCACCCTGATCCACGTGGCGATCGCGGTCGCAACCATTTCGATCATCAAACGCGGCCGGCGATGGCCGTGGCACCTCGCCCTGGGGCTGGGCGCCATCGGGACATTGATCGCCGGGGTTGCTTATCTGGGCTAGCGCTCTCCCCGCTTTTCGACGGGGAGGCTGCCAGGCTTACGAGGGGTAAGGGACGCCGGGCCGGCGCTACTTGCCCGCAGCCTTCAGTCGCTTATTGCAGCTGCTGAGATATTTGGGCCAAGTCAGCCCCGGCGTCTGGGCGATCAACGTTGCCTTGTTGGCCCGCCACTCGCTGCCGCATTGGCGTTCGCGCGCCACGAAGGCGGCACGCCCGCCTGTTGCAGCCGGGGCCGGTGTTGCGGCGGTGGTCGGCTCAGGCGTGGCAGGTTCGGCCGGTGCGGGCACCGCGGCCGGCGCTGGTGCAACCGGAGTGGGCACGGGTGCCGCGGGAGCACTGGCGGAGGCGGGTTGGGCTTTGAGCTTGGCCGAGCAGTCGGTGCGGAACTGGGTCCACGTCATCCCATTCAGTGTGCCGGCCGCCTTGGCGGCCTGATATTGCTGCCCGCATTGCTGCATCACCGTCTCGGCACGTGCCGCCACCGTGCCGGTCATGCATGCCGCAGCGAGCGCAAAAACCTTCAGAACCATTCCCGAACCGTGCATAGGTCGACCCCCTCTTCGCTTCGGCGCTGCCCCTCGCCATGTCCGACGTTCACGGACCTTTGCAGCGTCGGTCAATTGTTCGAGGTCGTCAATCGGGTCCATCTTCAAACTGATCTCGAACATCTAAACCGGCACGCGTGCCGGAAAGGCGCCGTTTACTCCCTGTCGTTATGGTTGCCAGAACCTTCTCCGTCCTCGAGCCGGCCCTGCCATGGACTTTCAGACGCTGCTCTTGCCTTGCCTGATCGGTGTTGCCGTCGTGGCGGCGGCGATCGCGCTGTTCCCGTCCTTGTTCGGCGACAGCGTTGCAAAGCGCCGCCAAGAATCGATCAAGAATTCCGGCGCCAAGCGGGTCGTGAACGAACGTGTCGTGGACCAGGCGACACGGCGCAAACAGGTGGTCGATAGCCTCAAGGAAATCGAGCATAAGGCGACGAACAAGAAGCAAACCATCCAGGCGAAGATCAATCAGGCGGGGTTTGACTGGACGCGAAACCAGTTCCTCCTCGCAAGCTTGGGGTTGGGGCTGGTGCTCGGCGGTTTGACCTTCGTGCTGAACGGGTCTCTGCTGGCCGCAGGGCCGGTGTTCGTCGTCGGGACTCTGGGCTTCCCGAACTGGATCCTGGCTTACCTGCGAAATCGGCGGCTGAAGCGCTTTCGGCAGGTCTTTCCCGACGCTCTCGACGTGATCATCCGTGGCGTCAAATCCGGGCTGCCCTTGGGCGACTGCCTCCGCATCGTCGCGAGCGACGGCTCCGAGCCTGTCCGCTCCGAATTCAAGCAGATCATCTCGGCGCAGGCGATCGGCCTGCCCGTCGGCGAGGCTGTCGAGCGCATGGCCGAACGCGTGCCGATTCCGGAGGCCGGGTTTTTCTCGATCGTCATCGCGATCCAACAGAAGGCGGGTGGCAATCTGTCTGAAGCGCTGGCGAATCTCTCCAGGGTTCTTCGCGACCGAAAGAAAATGGAAGGCAAGATCAAGGCCATGTCAGCGGAAGCCAAGGCTTCGGCGATGATCATCGGCGCGCTGCCGTTCGCGGTCGGCTTCCTGGTCTGGTTGACCTCGCCTCGCTACATCGAACTGCTCTGGATCACCAGCACAGGACACATGGTGATCGTCGGTTGCCTGATCTGGATGGGGATCGGCGTCGGTGTCATCAAAAAGATGATCAGCTTCGACTTCTGACCCGACCGACTCCGTTGTCCGACCGGTACACGTCTCATGCTTGAAAACCTGTACGACACGTTCTCCAATCCAACCACCGCGATCACGATCCTGGCGAGCGTTGCGGCGGCGGCGGCGGTGGTCACAGCCGGCATGCCGTTCCTCGAGCGCGACAAGCTCAACCAGCGCATGGCCGCGGTCTCCACCGAGCGGAACCGGATCCGTGCGCGCGAGCGCGAAAAGCTTGCGAACGGCAACAAGAAGGGTCTGCGGGAGGAGCCCAAGGCCTACATGCTGAACACCGTCGAGCGCTTCAACCTGCAGAAGTGGCTCGGCACCGACAAGGCAAAGATGAGATTGTCCGCGGCTGGCTTCCGCGGCCGACAGGCCGAGATTGCCTTCCTGTTCTTCCGGCTCATCGCTCCCATCGGGACCTTCCTGCTGACCACGCTCTACCTGTTCGTCATTCTCCAGCCTGACTGGAGCTTGCCGCTGAAGATCGGGATCTGCCTTGTGTCTGCCTATGTGGGAATCAAGGCCCCCGACCTCTACCTCTCCAACGCGATCGGCAAGCGCCGGGTATCGCTGCGACGCGCCTTCCCCGACACGCTCGATCTGATGCTCATCTGCGTTGAATCGGGCATGTCCATCGAGCATGCGATCCGCAAGGTCAGCAAGGAAATCGGCGGTCAGTCGATTCCTATGGCCGAGGAACTGACGCTCACGGCGGCGGAGCTGTCCTATTTGTCCGACAGGCGGCAGGCTTTCGAAAACCTTGGGCTCCGCACCCAGACCGATGGCATGAGATCCATCTCCACGGTGCTGACCCAGGCGGAGCAGTACGGCACGCCGCTCGGCACTGCGCTGCGTGTGCTGGCGCAGGAAAGCCGCGACACGCGCATGATGGAAGCCGAGAAGAAGGCCGCTGCCCTGCCGCCCAAGCTCACGGTTCCGATGATCCTGTTCTTCCTGCCGGTGTTGTTCGTCATCATCGCGACCCCGGCCGTGATCCAGGTGATGGCGCTGCCGCCGAGCTGATCAACTTAGTTCAGCAGGCCTGGGCAGGCCTGCTGCGAATCAATGCCGGAAATGGCGAACGCCGGTGAAGACCATGGCGAGACCGGCGGCGTCGGCCGCGGCAATCACCTCGGCGTCGCGCATGGACCCGCCGGGTTGGATGACCGCGGTTATCCCGGCGTCGATGCAGATCTGCAGGCCGTCCGCAAAGGGGAAGAATGCGTCGGAGGCGAGCACCGCCGAGCGGGCCAGGCTCTCGGGTTCGCCGGCCGCAACGGCCGCCTCAGCGGCCTTGAAGACCGCGATGCGGGCAGCATCGACCCGGCTCATCTGCCCGGCCCCGATCCCGACCGTGGCGCCGCCTTTCGCCAGCACGATCGCATTGGACTTGACATGCTTGCAGACGCGGAACGCCAGTTTGAGATCAGCCATTTCGGCTGCCGTGGGCGCCCGGCGAGTCACGACCGTGAGCTCCATCTGTTCAACGTCGGCTATATCGCGGTCCTGCACGAGAAAGCCGCCGGCCACGGTTCGCACCAGCGTGCCGGTGCTGTGCGGATCAGGCAGGCCTCCCGTCAACAAGAGTCGCAGGTTCTTCTTGGCGGCGACGATGGCCAGAGCCTCTTCGTCGGCATCCGGCGCGACGATCACTTCCGTGAAAATCGAGGTCACGGCCCGCGCCGCCGGGCCGTCGAGTGTTCGGTTGACCGCGACGATACCGCCAAAGGCCGATACGGGATCGCAGCGCAAGGCCGCCCGATAGGCCTCTTTCGAGATCCATGCCTTCTGCCACACCGCAGGGGTTGGCGTGCTTGATGATCGCAACCGCCGCCAGGCGGCGCGGATCGAATTCCGCGACAAGCTCCAACGCCGCATCGGCATCCGCAATATTGTTGAAGGAAAGCGCTTTGCCCTGCAGCTGGCGGGCGGTCGCGACGCCGAGCCGCCCATCGCCCGACAGATAGAGACCGGCGGACTGGTGCGGGTTTTCGCCGTAGCGGAGGGAGCCCGCGAGGCGGCCGCCAAAGGCCCGGCTTGGCCCGTGCCCAGCGTCGGACGCGGCAGCCAGCCAATTGGCGATGGCTGCGTCGTAGGTGGCGGTACGCGCGAAGGCCCGCTGGGCGAGGCGCAGGCGCGTGGGGCCGGTGGTCGCCCCGCCATGGCTCGCGAGTTCGGCGATCAGCGGCCCGTAGTCGTCACGGTCGACCACAACCGCGACATCGCCATGATTTTTTGCTGCAGCGCGGATCATGGCGGGGCCGCCGATGTCGATGTTCTCGACGCATTCGGCGAACGGCGCGCCCTGGGCCACGGTCTGCTCGAACGGGTACAGATTGACGACCAGGAGATCGATCGCCGCGATGTCGTGGGCCTGCATCGCAGCGACATGATCAGGATCGTCGCGGCGCGCCAGAAGGCCCCCATGCACCTTTGGGTGGAGCGTCTTGAGTCGCCCATCCATCATCTCGGGGAAGCCGGTCAGGCTGGAGACGTCGCGGACTGGAAGCCCAGCGGCGGCCAGTGTCGCGTGAGTGCCTCCGGTCGAAACGAGCTCGACGCCGTGCTCCAGAAGAGCGGACGCGAATTCGACGACGTCCGTTTTGTCGGACACCGAGAGAAGGGCACGTCGGATCGGTCGCAGGTCGCTCATAGGGGGCTCGGCAGGGGCAGGCCGTGCCGCATATCACGCAGGTCGATGAACTGGAACGGCGCTCAACTCGGCTTCGGCCGGCAGGCGGGTCAGGGTCCAGCGGAGCGCTGTGGTGTCCGGATAGCGTCCTTCAACGACGATCTGGCTGGTGGGCCGAGCCCGCGGGGAGGCTGCGAACATGATGCTCTCCTCGAGCATAGGGGCCGTTCCGTCGACCTCGAATAGCCAGCGCTCTTCGCTAGGCAGCGTCAGCATGATGGCCGTCCCGCCCTGAACGGGCTCGGTCTGCACGGCGGGGTGAAGATGGAAGCGGAGTGCGAAACCGGCCGGCCCGGGTTTGGCTCCTGGCGCGGGTGTCAGGCAGTCAAGACCCAGAAGGCTGGCGCCCGACCGGTCGAGTTCGAGGCGGCGAAGGTGCAAGAGACCGAAGCGCCTCAGATAACCGTCGTGCGAGGCCTCGATCATCTGGGTTCCGGCTTCTCCCCCGCGGGTCAGCGGGACGGTGCGGGGGCCGTCCAAGAGGCCGTCGGCAAACCACCGGCGCAGGCCAGGCGGGGCGAACCGGCACGAGGACGAATCCTCGAGGACCAGCGTCGAGTGGGCCGCCGTCGATCGGGCGGCCTGCTTGACTTCACGCGAGCCGCCCGCAGGGTGACCGCAATTGACGATGACGCGCTGTGATCCGACCGAAAGCTCGAACGACAACGCACCCGCGTGCGCCCGCTGGTCGAAAGGAGCAGGCGGCGGTGGCCCGGTGTCGCAGATGACCAGGGTGCCGCCCGCCTCCAGTCGCTGGTAGCCGGAATGCGGCGCATTTGTCAGCGGTCTTGCCCGCACATCGTCGTATGTCAGCACGGTCGCGAGAGCATCGGGCTCGGTCACTCCCATGCCGTTGAACAGCGCCAGCGTCCCGTCCCCATGGCGAAACAGCCGAATCATGGGGATCATGCGGTCGATGGCATGCAGCAGCGGCGGCGGCACGGGGGCGCTGCGCGCCGCATAGGCCTGGCGTAGCGGCAGCAGGTCGAGGAGGAGTTGCACGAGTTCGGACGGGTTGCGGCTGATGTGTCCGCCATCGGCAAAGATCTGCCGCTGCAATTCCTCGGTCAGGAGACGTGAGCCCTGCTTGCGCGCCAAAGCCAATCCCTCGGCGCAGAGCCCGGCCTCGGCGAGCGCGACGGCAGCGATGAGTCTCGACGGCTCGTCACCGCCGCTGGCCGCGGCCCGTCGCAGGAAGGCGACCTGTCGGCCGAGACTTCGCGTGAAACGCCGATAGAACGCGGCGTCTGGCGGTGCGAGGATAATCGGCGATTGGGCCAGCCAGGAAAGCACGCGTCGCGAGACCACCTCCAGGCGCCACGCGATGCGCTTGCGCTTGGTTTCGCTGGTGGTGATCCAGTCGTCGACGAGGGCCCGAGCGTTGGCTCGCGCCAAGCTGCTGTTGGCGGCACGCAGATGGCGAAGCCAGCCAAAGCTATTCAAGGCCTCGGCCCAGGCGTCCGATGGCGGGTCGACATCAAACGGGGATTGGCCATGGGCATCGACGAAGCCGTCGCCGAAGACCAGATGGCCGGCATAGATGTCCGCAGCGACGGTGGCGTCGGCCGTGCGGATATCCTGCGGCGCGATCAGCAAACGCTCGGCCCTGGCGCCACGCCAGGTGCCGACCAGAAGGTGGGAGCGGCGCAGCCGGCGCAACGTCCGCATCGCCTCGCGACGCATGACCATGGCCAGGACGTGGGCGTCGTCGAACAACTTGCGACGACGCGCGTGAGGGGTTTTACCCGACTGCGCCGATCCTGCGATAGGCCGGGATGCGGCCTCGCCGCCATCCGCCTGCGCAATCAGCGACGCCTCGCTCTGCACGCCGTTCGACTCCGCCCGGCTGTCCGGCTCCATCATGAAGGTGGGTGGACCACGCCCTTTTTCAGGATGATGTTTCCGTAAAGTCGGCGCTCCCCGGTCGCTACGACGGCGAAGCACTCCTTTGCCCGGCTGTAGAAAGCGAAACGCTCAAGCTGAGACAATCGGAACGCGTCCCCCTCGTGCCGCCGGATCGACTCGCGAAACTCCGCGAAAATCGGCTGTGTGGAGCCAGGCTGCCCCACGACCTCCATGTGCCAGGCCGCCTCCGGAACGAACGAGTCGAGCGGCATGACCGAGAGCACGGCGTCGAGCACCGCGGTGACGGCGAGTCCATCGAGGCGGATGACCGGCAATCCCATCGCCTCGGCCGGGTAATTGGCGTCGACCAGGGCGATTTCGTCACCATGCCCCATGGCTGCCAGCGTCTGTAGCAAGTCCGGCGACAGGAGCGGATCCAGTCCCTTCAACATGATTGATTCCCCCCGGGTCGAAGGGGCAAGCTTGAACCACGGGACTGAGTCTGACAATGAAAAGCCGCGACCGGAAGGCTTGGACTAAGCCTTCCGCTGAGTGCGGTCATCGGGTCGATCCGCGGCGCCGGCCGCGCCGAAGCGACGAGACCCGAGATGATCAGCCTCTACGATGCCCAGGGCGGCCAACATCCTGCGGACCTGGCGTCCGAGGCTCTGCCCCCCGGCGTCGTGTTCGTCGATCTGCTGCGGGCCGAGCCAGCCGAGGTCGCCTTCGTCGAACGTGTCTCGGGAGTGCGCTTGCCGACGCCGCATCGCTTGTCGGAAGTGGAAACGTCGAGCCGGCTCGCCATGCAGGACGACGCCATCCTGGTCACGGCGCCCGTGGTCTACAGGGACGACGACGGCAGTGTGGACAACACGCCGGTGGGCTTCGTCCTGATTGGGCCGCTGCTCATCACAATACGTCTGATGGAGCTCAAAGCTTTTTCGGATGTGTTGCAGAAGCCATTTCGGGTCAAGGATGTGCAGCAGGCCAACGTCGAGATTTTTTTGACCATCCTCGAAGTCACGGTCGACCGCATGGCCGATGCGATGGAGCAGGTGGGCGCGGATCTCGACACGATGTCCCAGCGCATCTTCGAGCCGGATCGGGAGGGTCGCGTCTCGCACAAGGCGACCCGGGTCGAGCGAAGGCTCGCGCGGACCCTGAAGGCCATCGGTCGCAGCGGTGATCTCACGTCGCACGCCCGCAACAGCCTTCTCGGCCTTGGCAGGCTCGTAGCCTACGTCGGCACGCACGCGGCCGACCGGCTCTGCGCCGAAACCAGGAGTCGACTGAAAACGCTGCGGCAGGACATTACCTCGCTCAACGAATATGAGACGCGGCTGACCGACAAGGTGCAGTTCCTTCTTGATTCGACCCTGGGCTTCATCAGCATCGAGCAGAATCGCACCTTCAAGCTTCTGACGGTCGCGTCGGTGATCGGCATTCCGCCGACGTTCGTGGTCGGACTTTACGGCATGAATTTTAAAACCATGCCGGAGTACGACTGGGCTTACGGCTACCAGTGGGGTCTGCTGCTGATTCTGATCAGCATCGTCGTCCCTTTGGTCTGGCTGAAGATCCGCGGCTGGTTCTGATCCAGACATGCCTCTCCCTTGACTTCGCAGCCCAGGCGGACGATCTTCCCGCCAGCGCAGGCGGTGGGGATTCGATCATGCAGTGGGAAGATGCCCGGCGGTCCGGCAACATCGAGGATCTTCGTGGCGACAGCGGAGGCGGAGGCGGCGGCTTCGGCATCCCGATCGGGGGCGGCGGCCTCGGCATCGGAGCGATCATCATCCTGTCGCTCATCGGCTACGCCACGGGGATCGATCCGCGCATTCTGATCGGCGGCGCCGAGCAGATCTCCAATCACGGGCAGTCCTACCAGCAGCAGTATCAGCAGCCGCGTCAGCAGGCGGCTCGAAATCAGGCGGCCCCGAAAGACCAGATGGGGGATTTTGTGGCCGCGATCCTTGGTGAGACTGAGGACGTTTGGAGCGAAGTGCTGCCGGCCCAGAAGGGCGTGCAATATGTCGCGCCGCGGCTCGTCCTCTACAACCGCGTGACGCGCTCCGGCTGCGGCCAGGCGCAATCCGCGATGGGCCCGTTCTACTGCCCGGTCGACCGCAAGGTTTATCTCGATATCGCCTTCTTCAATGACATGAAGAACCGGCTCGGCGGCGGCGGCGACTTCGCCTACGCCTATGTGATCGCACACGAGGTGGGACATCACGTGCAGAACCTGCTCGGCATCCTCCCCAAGGTTCACGATGCCCAGCAGCAAGGGGACGAGCAGCAGTCCAATGCACTGTCGGTCAAGCTCGAGTTGCAGGCCGACTGCTTCGCTGGGGTTTGGGCCGCCAATGCCGACCAGAAGTGGCACGTCCTGGAGCAGGGCGACGTTCAGAAGGCCCTGAATACCGCGGCCGCCATCGGCGATGATCGGCTGCAGCAGGCATCGCGCGGATACGTCGTTCCGGACAGCTTCACACACGGCTCTTCGGCGCAGCGTCAGCAATGGCTGAACGCCGGGCTTAAGTCCGGCAAGATCGACAACTGCAACACCTTCGCGCGCTAGCGGGAACCAGGCCGTGCCCGGGCTCGATCATTCACGCGGTTTCGTGCCGCTCCGCATAGCGGTTGTGACGGTGTCCGATACCCGGACGGCGGCCGACGACCGCTCGGGTGATACCTTGACGGGGCGCCTCGAAGCATCGGGTCACCGGCTCGCCGCTCGCCACATCGTCGCCGACGATGCAGTGCAGATCCGCGCCCTCGCCGAACGCCTGGCGAGTGATCCGGACGTGGACGTGGTGATCACGACGGGCGGCACCGGCTTCACTGGTCGGGATGTCACGCCTGAGGCCATCGAGCCGCTATTCGGGAAGCGCATGGATGGGTTCTCGATCCTGTTCCACACCCAGTCCGCGATGAAGATCGGCACGTCGACGGTTCAGTCGCGGGTGACTGCGGGCCTTGTGGGGACGACCTTCGTGTTCGTTCTGCCTGGATCGCCGGGGGCGTGCGCGGATGCCTGGGACGGCATTCTGGTGCACCAACTCGACTATCGATACCGGCCCTGCAACTTCGTAGAGATCATGCCGCGGCTCGACGAGCATCTGAAACGAGGTGCGCCGGCGGGCTGAGCCCTACACATCCGGCCACGCGACTGCCCTCAAGGTGCGACACGGTTTGGCCCCTCGAATCAGACCCGAAAAACTCGTTGCGCGTGACTGTTCTAGCCAGCCGCGGGGGGCAAGCAGGGCGGCGTTCGGGGCGAGCGACGGGAAGAGGCGGCCGGCCCAGTCGCGCCGTTCTGCCTTGAGCAGGCGGAAGGTGCGCGCCCCGGATTGGAGCGTCGGCAGAAGCGATGACAGTTCATCGACCACCGGGCGACCGATCGCAACCCCGGGCATGAGCACCAGCACCGTGGGGCAACGAAGCTGGCGCGCTCCTATTCGGATGGCAGTCGCGAAATCCGCCGAACCCGCGAACGAGCAGCCCGCATGATCGGCGATGTCCGCGAGGGCGCGGGGCTCGGCAGGCCCGGCTAAGCACACGTCACGCACCACCCCGTCGACCGTCGCCGGCACGAGCGAGGCGAGCGTTCGAACGACGTGTCCGGGCTCGGCGGCCGAACGACCAAGCTTGTCGAAGCCGAGAAGCAGAATTGAGATCATCTGACCCCTGCTAATCCACGCCGCCATCAGGTTGAAGTCCAGTCGTTTGCCGGCGCGCGTTCGCACGGGAGCAGCGCGGCCACAGTATGGGAAAAAGGTTTGACTCCGGTTGTGGCACAGGCCTCGCTTCGGCAAGTGTCGAGGGTCGTTGCTGACGTTGGGGGGATGCGCTGGACACCGATCTCGATATCGCCCGCCGGGCCATGCTGCGGCCGATCGTCGACGTTGCCGGCCGCCTCGGCATCCCCGAGGACGCGCTGCAGGCCTACGGCCGCACGATTGCCAAGCTCGACGCCGGCTTCGTGGCCGGACTGACACCACGCCCCGGAAGCAAGCTCGTGCTCGTGACGGCAATCAGCCCCACCCCGGCGGGCGAGGGCAAGACCACCACCACCGTGGGCTTAGGCGACGCGCTGAATCGCATCGGCAAGCGGGCCGTGGTGTGCTTGCGCGAGCCCTCGCTCGGGCCGTGCTTCGGCCAGAAGGGCGGGGCGACGGGTGGCGGCCGGGCGCAAGTCGCGCCGATGGAGCAGATCAACCTGCATTTCACCGGCGATTTTCACGCGATTACGAGCGCACACAATCTGCTCGCAGCCATCCTCGACAACCACGTCTACTGGGGCAATGCGCTGGGGATCGACGTGCGGCGGATTGCCTGGCGCCGCGCCCTCGACATGAACGACCGGGCGCTCCGCAACCTCGTCTCATCGCTCGGCGGACCTGCCAACGGGTTCCCGCGCGAAGACGGGTTCGACATCACGGTCGCGTCCGAAGTGATGGCGGTGTTCTGCCTCGCCCGCGACCTTGACGACCTGGAAGCGCGGCTCGGCCGGATCATCGTCGCACAAACGCGGTCGGGCGGTGCGGTCACGGCCGCGGATCTCGGCGTGACCGGCGCGATGGCGGTGCTGCTCAAGGATGCCATGCAGCCGAACCTCGTGCAGACGCTGGAGAACAATCCCGCACTGGTGCACGGCGGCCCGTTCGCCAACATCGCGCACGGCTGCAACTCGGTGGTTGCGACCCGCGCGGCGCTGGGCCTCGGCGATTATGTCGTCACCGAAGCCGGATTCGGTGCCGATCTCGGGGCGGAAAAGTTTTTCAACATCAAGTGCCGCAGCGCCGGCCTGATACCGTCGGCGGTCGTGATCGTGGCGACGGTGCGTGCCCTAAAGATGCATGGCGGCGTGCCGAAGGCGAACCTCGGCATCGAGGATCTCGGCGCGATCGAAAGGGGCTTCAGCAACCTCGAACGGCATGTCGCCAATCTTCGCGGCTTCGGCTTCGATCCCGTCATCGCCATCAACCACTTCGCCGCCGACAGCGCCAAAGAAATGGATCGATTGCAGGCGCTGTGCCGCGAGCGGCTCGGGTCCGAGGCGCTGCTCTGCCGGCATTGGGCCGAGGGCTCGCCGGGCGCCGAGCACCTCGCCCACGCGGTCGTCGCACGCGCGGAAGCCGGGGGCCGGTTCACCGCGACCTATCCGGACGATATGCCGCTGATCGAGAAGATGCGGATCGTGGCGCAGCGGATCTACGGCGCGCATGACATTGCGCTCAGCGAGAAGGCGTCGCGCCAGTTGCACCGTCTCGAGCAGGAGGGGCGCAACCGGCTGCCTGTCTGCTTCGCAAAGACGCCTTACTCCTTTTCGACCGATCCAACCCTCCTCGGGGCGCCCAGCGGGCACCTGATTCCCATCGAGGAGCTGCGGCTGATGGCTGGGGCCGGCTTCGTTGTCGCGCTATGTGGCGAGATCCGCACCATGCCGGGACTGCCGCGGGAGCCGGCCGCGCTGCGGATCCGGCTTGTCGACGGACTGATCGAAGGCCTGTCCTGATGATCAAGGGCTTCTTCGTGCTCGCCAGCTTCCAGCTTGCGGGCGAGGCGACCGTCAAGGCGATGCGGTGGCCGGTGCCCGGGCCGGTGCTGGGCATGATCGCTCTCGCTGTCGCGCTCCTCGCGGTGCGACGCTGGTGCCACGACCAACCCGCACTCGATCCCGGTTCGTCCTTGTCGCGGGCGTCGGACGGCATTCTGGGATCGCTCGGCCTGCTCTTCGTCCCGGCAGGTGTGGGCGTGATGCAGCAGGGCCCGCTTCTTCTCAGCCGAGGGCCGGTGTTGGGGCTCGTGCTGGTGGTTTCCACGGTCCTGACGCTCTTGGTGACGGTGGGTGCTTTCCTCCTGGTGTCGCGCTTGCTTGGCACGGCGGAGCAGGTGGGATGAGCTTCGAGCTCTGGGTCTATCTTGCCGCAAGCCCGCTGCTCTGGCTCACGCTGACGCTCGGCGCCTGGCTGATTGCAGATCAGATCGCGCAGCGGGCCGGGCGCCATCCCGCCGCCAACCCTGTCCTCATATCAATCCTGCTGGTGGTGGCCGCCCTGGCCGCCACGCGCACGCGATACGACACCTATTTCGCCGGCGCTCAGTTCATCCATTTCCTGCTCGGGCCCGCGACCGTGGCACTCGCCATTCCGCTGATGCGCAACATCCCGGCCGTCCGCCGCAACCTTGCGGCCATCGTCGTGGCGCTCGTTTGCGGATCGAGCTTTGCCGTGGGATCGGCGATCGTGCTCGGCCGACTCGCCGGGCTGCCGCAGGACGTCATTCTGTCGCTCGCGCCGAAGTCCGTCACAGCGGCCGTCGCGATGGGCATCTGCAAGAACATCGGCGGCGATCCGGCGCTCACCGCGGTTCTCGTGATCCTCACCGGCATCGTCGGAGCGCTTTTCGTCACCCCTCTTATGAACGCCCTGCGCATTCGTGATTACGCGGCCCGCGGGTTCGCGGTTGGGCTCGCATCGCATGGGATTGGGACGGCGCGAGCCTTCGCGGTCGATCCGCTGGCCGGCTCGTTTGCGGGTATCGCCATGGCGATGAACGCGATCGTGACGACGCTGATCGTGCCGCTGTTTTTCTGACGAGGCCGAGGCAGGCGATGGACAATGCCGAAATCGAGGAGATGTTCTCGGCGCTTGGGCCGGTTTCGATCAGGCGCATGTTCGGTGGCAAGGGTGTCTACCACCGGGGCTTGATCGTCGCGGTCGAGTTTCGAGGCGATGTTCTTCTGAAGGGCGATGCGGTCAGTGGGCCGGAGTTAGAGGCTGCCGGCGGTCAGCGGTGGGCCTACGAAGGCAAGAAGGGCAGGACCGTCTTCATGCCCTATTGGTCGATCCCGGACGGGGCACTCGACGATCCGGATGAGATGGCCCGGTGGGTGCGCCTTGCCTTTGAGGCCGCCCTGCGGGCGCCAGCCGATGTGAAGACCGCGCGGCGTCGGGCGGTCTTTCCAGACTGATTCGCCCGTTCGCTATGTTGACGCGCTGAGAATCACCGGCTGATGTCGCGAGTGCGTTGAGCGCGTCCGATTCTGCTGTTGCGGCCGTGGGCAGGTGGTCGACCATGCTCGATCCTGGCACCGTTCGAACTGGCTGAAATCTCCTCGGCCAGGCTAGCCGGCCGTGAGCAGGGCCGTGTGCGCAGGGGCCGGAGGTCAGCGTCGAAGATACAGAACTTGATCGACGAGGACCCGCAGTTCAACGCCAGCGCCGCGCGGCCTGTCCTCAACAATAGTGCGGACCGTATCAGGCCACCGGATCGGCGCGCATGTCGGCGGGATCGATCCCGGCCACCTTGACGGGCTTCTTCATCGCGTCGCGGCGGAACGGCTCCCCGAGTTCCTGGTTGATCATCGCTTCGATCAGCGTCGTCTTGCCCGCCTTCATCTGCTCATCCACCGCGCGTCGGAGCGCATCGGTCAGCTCGCCCATCGTGAAAGCCTGCACGCCTTGCAGTCCGCAGGCGTTGGCGATGCCGGCATAGGAGACCTCGGGGTCGAGTTCCGTGCCGACGAAATTGTCGTCGTACCACAGCGTGGAATTGCGCTTCTCCGCACCCCACTGGTAGTTGCGGAACACCACCATGGTGATGGCGGGCCATTCCTTGCGGCCGATCGCGGTCAACTCCGTGACCGCGATGCCGAACGCGCCGTCTCCGGAGAAGCCCACCACCGGCGTGTCGGGGCAGGCGATCTTGGCGCCTACGATCGACGGGAGACCGTACCCGCACGGGCCGAACAGGCCGGGGGCCAGGTATTTGCGGCCCTGCTCGAAGGAGGGATAGGCGTTGCCGATCGCGCAATTGTTGCCGATGTCGGACGAGATGATCGCCTCGCGCGGGAGCGCGGCCTGGATGGCGCGCCATGCCTGGCGCGGGCTCAGCCAATCGGGCTTGGCGGACCGGGCGCGCGCGTTCCAGGTCGTGCCCGGGTCATCGTCCTCGTGGTCCATCGAAGACAGCTGCTGCGCCCATGCCGACTTAGTCTGCGTGATCGTGCCGCGCCGCTCCTTGCGGCCAGCGTCGCCCGCCGTGTCGGACAGATGGTCAAGGATCCCCTTCGCGACTTTGCCAGCGTCGCCTACGATGCCGACAGTAACCGCCTTGGTCAGGCCGATACGGTTCGGATTGATATCGACCTGGATGATCGCCGCCTTTTTCGGCCAGTAGTCGATGCCATAGCCGGGCAGCGTCGAAAACGGATTGAGGCGCGTGCCCAACGCCAGCACCACGTCGGCACCCGCAATGAGCTGCATCGCGGCTTTCGAGCCGTTGTAGCCCAGAGGTCCCGCATGCAGCGGGTGCGAGCCAGGGAAAGCATCGTTGTGCTGATAACCGCAGCACACAGGCGCATCGAGACGCTCGGCAAGCTGGCGGGAGGCCTCCATGGCGCCGGGGGAGAGCACCACGCCCGCACCATTCAGGATCACGGGAAAGCGCGCCTCGGACAGCAGCCGCGCAGCCTCGATCACCGCCGCCTCGCCGCCGGCCGGTCGCTCGAACCCGAGGGTTGCAGGTAGCTCGATGTCGATCACCTGGGTCCAGTAATCCCGCGGCACGTTGATCTGCGCAGGTGCCGACGCCCGCTTGGCCTGCATGATGACGCGGTTCAGCACCTCTGCGATACGCGAGGGATCGCGCACCTCCTCCTGGTAGGCGACCATGTCGCGGAACAGCGCCATCTGCTCCACTTCCTGGAAGCCGCCTTGACCAAGCGTCCGGTTGGCGGCCTGCGGGGTGACTAGCAGCAGCGGGGTATGATTCCAGAAGGCCGTCTTCACCGGGGTGACGAAATTGGTGATGCCCGGCCCGTTCTGGGCGATCATCATGGCCATGCGGCCCGAGGCCCGCGTGTAGCCGTCGGCCATCATGCCGCCTGACCCCTCATGGGCGCAGTCCCAGAACGTGATGCCGGCTTGCGGAAATAAGTCGGAGATCGGCATGAAGGCGGAGCCGATGATGCCGAAGGCTTGGCTGATGCCGTGCCGCTGAAGCACCTTCACGAAGGCCTCTTCGGTGGTCATTTTCATGAGGCTTCTCCGGCAGTTTGGTCTGATTGGCGGTTTCTAGGAGGAGCACGTTTCGAGCGCTCGGGCCAGTTCGCGATGCCGCTTATCCCGAACCGCCGGATCGAAGACGCCGCAGCCGGGCTCGATCAGATGGGGAGCGATCACATCACGGTAAGCCTTGGCGTGTGGCCGAACCGTCAGGTCTCGCTCATCCGGAGGCGCCCAGGAAGAAGATGAGTCCGAAACTCATCGCGCTGAGCGCCAGCAGCGAAAGAACGACGACAGACGTCACCCGGGCACCGGCTTTCGCGACGGTGCGGATGTCGACGCTGAGGCCGAGCGCCGCCATCGCCATGACGGTCAGGCCGCTGGCACATGTCGACGCCCACGACAGGACCGAGGAGGGCACCATGTCCGTGGATCTCAGAGCGATCATCGCAAGAAAGCCCAGGATGAACGGCGGAACCAGCTTCCAAACACCGAGAGTCCGAGCACGTCGAGGCTGGCCCCAGGTGCCGAGCGACAGAGCCAGCAACACCGGCCCGAGCATCAGAACACGAACCAGCTTTACCAGCGTCCCGATCTGCACACTGGTCGCGCCGAGCGGCGCGGTCGCGGCGATCACCTGAGGCACGGCATAGACGGTCAGCCCGGCAAAGATTCCGTACTGGATCTGGCTGAGATGCAGTCCCAGCGCAATGAAGGGCAGACACAGGACCACGAGGACGCCCAGCACTGCCGTGAAGGCGATCGAGGCCGCGACGTCGTTTCCATCGGCGTGGATCACGGGCGCGGTCGCCGCAATCGCGGAGTTGCCGCAGATCGAGTTACCGCATGCGACGAGCAGAGCCATCTTGTTGGACAGGCCGAAACCACGGCCAATGGCGTAGCTGATCGCGATCGCCAGCCCGACGATCAGCGCTATTCCGCCGAGCAGCGCCGGCCGCGCGGCGATGACCGCGCTTGCGCCGATGGAGAGGCCGAGAAGGACGACGGCAATCTCGAGCAGGCTTTTGGCCGAAAACGCGATGCCGATGTTGAAAACGGCGGGTGGCGTCCAGGCCGTCCGCACCGCGGTGCCGATCACGATGGCCAGTACGAGAGCCTCGAGCCAGGCGCGACCGAAGAGGTGCGCCTCCAGACCGTCGCCCATGTACGCGAAGCCAGTCACCGCGGCGCAGAGGGCGAGACCGGGAAGGAGCGACTGGCGGTCGAAGCGGGTGAGGGACACGGCGATTCCTATTGACCTTGATCTGCGCCTTCTCCCGTGTTCATTCTATTCGAATGATAAGACCGTATCGTTCGAATATTCTGAATGACGCTTGATCAGCTTCGGGTCTTCGTTTCCGTGGCCGAGCGTGAACACCTCACCGAAGGTGCCAAGGCGGTTCACCTGACACCGTCGGCGGCAACAGCGGCGATCAAGGCTCTTGAGGGCCGGCACGGCACCAAGCTGTTCCACCGTGTTGGACGGCGGCTCGAACTGACCGATGGTGGTCGCGCCTTTCTGGTTCAGGCCCGCCATGTGCTGAGTGCGGCAAACGCCGCCACGATCGCGCTGGAAGAGCTCAGCGGCCTTGAGCGCGGCCGGCTCACCCTCGCGGCCAGCCAGACGCTTGCCAGCCATTGGCTGCCACCGATCCTGATGCGCTTCGCCGTGGCGCACGAGGGCATCATCTTGGAGCTCACGGAAGGCAACACGGCGAGCGTGGTGGCAGCTGTCCTTGCGGGGGATGTCGAAATCGGCTGCATCGAGGGTGAGGTCGACGAGCCGGCCCTCGCATTTGTGCCACTGGCCGAGGATCGTCTCGTCATCGTCGGCGCTCCCCAGCACCCGCTCGCGCGGGCCAGCGCCGTAACGGCGGCCGCTCTCGCAGGCTGCCGCTGGGTGCTGCGGGAGCCGGGATCCGGCACCCGCTCTGTGTTCGAGGCGGCGCTGCGCACGGCTGGTGTTCAGCCGGAGACCTTGTTGGTCGCCCTGACCTTGCCGAGCAACGAAGCGGTGTGCGCAGCCGTCGTCGGAGGCGAATGCCTGACCGTCGTGTCCGAATTGGTCGCGCGCCCTCACATCGAGGCGGGACGCCTGCAGCGGATCGCCTATGCTCCGCCGAGGCGCTCTTTCGCTCTTGTCCGCCACAAGGAACGCTTCCGCAGCACGGCGTCAGTCGCCTTCGAAGCTTTGCTGCGCGAAGCGGCCGAGGAGATGCTCAGGCGGCAAAGCGCGCCGGACTACGACATTTGAGACGGCCCACGCTGGCGAGGCTCGCACTCGGAACGCCGCTGACCGATGTCGTGTATTAGCGCTGAAGCGCTTCGCGTCGCAGCTGGCGCCTTGTGGCCGCTAGGCGCACCGATCCTCTCGTTACAGCAGCGCTGAACCTGCCTGAGCGCTATTGTGAAGATTCCATTTCGCGTCTATATGCCTGCCGTGGCGCGAGACCGACAGGTTCCGCGCCGCTCTCTTTTGTGAATGCGGCAGCGTGGGCGCGGATCGGGCGATCCCTTCCGCGTGAGGCGGCGAGGATCATGGCCAATCCCTTTCAGTTTATGCAAGAGGTGCGGACCGAGGCCGGCAAGGTCACTTGGCCGACCCGGCGCGAGACCATGATTACGACCGTCATGGTGCTGGTGATGGTGGTGATCGCCTCGGCGTTCTTCGTCGCGGTCGATCAGGTGCTCAGCCACGTCGTCGCATTCGTCTTGGAATATGCGCGGTCGCGCTGAGCGGCCGCGGAGAGGCGTCAAACCATGAGCATGCGCTGGTACATCGTCCACGCCTACTCGAACTTCGAGAAGAAGGTGGCGGATTCGATCCGCGAAGGCGCCGCGCAACGGGGTCTTTCCGACAAGTTCGAGGAGATCCTCGTTCCCACCGAGCACTTCGTTGAGGTGAAGCGCGGGCGCAAGATCAACTCCGAGCGGAAGTTCTTCCCCGGCTACGTGCTGGTCAAGACCGACCTGACGGACGATGTCTACCATCTGATCAAGAACACGCCGAAGGTCACCGGCTTCCTCGGTTCCGACAACAAGCCCCAGCCGATCTCGGAGGCCGAGGCGACCCGGATCAAGGGGCAGGTGCTCGAAGGTGTCGAGCGGCCCAAGACCTCGGTCAAGTACGAGATCGGCGAGACGGTGCGGGTGGCCGACGGGCCGTTCGCGGAATTCAACGGCATCGTCGAGGAAGTCGACGCGGCCAAGTCGCGGCTCAAGGTGGCCGTGTCGATCTTCGGGCGCGCAACGCCTGTGGATCTCGAATTCGGCCAGGTGCAGAAGCTTGGCTGATCGGTTTGGGCCCGCGAGGGCCTGAGCCAAACCACACGGGGGCAACCACACCACGCCCATCATGCTGAGCCGGCCCGCAGGGCCGAGTCGAAGCATGGCGGGCACTTCGTGCTCCGACTCGATCGCTTCGCGATCGGCTCAGCATGATGGGGAGGGTGCTTCGTGTGGATCACCCGTGGGAGTGGGGCGCGGCTCGCCAGGCCGCCAACCTGCACGCACCACGAACTGCAACCGCTCCTGCCTGCGAGGGCAGGGCACGCAAGGATGAGTCATAATGGCAAAGAAGATCACGGGTTACGTGAAGCTTCAGGTGCCGGCCGGCAGCGCGAACCCGTCGCCGCCGATCGGTCCCGCGCTGGGTCAGCGCGGCCTGAACATCATGGAGTTCTGCAAGGCCTTCAACGCGCGCACCGCGCAGATGGAGAAGGGCGCTCCGATCCCGGTCGTCATCACGGCCTATCAGGACCGCTCCTTCACCTTCGAGATGAAGCAGCCGCCGGTCTCCTACTTCATCAAGAAGGCAGTCGGCATCACCAGCGGCTCGAAGACGCCCGGCAAGGGCACGATCGGCCGGATCACCCGCGACCAGCTGCGCGAGATCGCCGAGAAGAAGCTGGTCGACTTGAACTGCTCGTCGGTCGACTCGGCCGTCGCGATGATTGAAGGCTCCGCCCGTTCGATGGGCCTCGAGGTGGTGGGGTAAATCCGATGGCACATGGAAAGCGCGTCATTAAGGCCCGTGAGGCCGTCAACCGCACGAAGCTCTATCCGGTCACGGATGCGGTTTCGCTGATCAAGACCAACGCCAATGCGAAATTCGACGAAACCGTCGAGATCGCCATGAACCTCGGCGTCGACCCCAAGCACGCCGACCAGATGGTGCGCGGCGTGGTCAATCTGCCGAACGGCACCGGCCGCACCGTCCGCGTGGCGGTGTTCGCGCGCGGCGCCAAGGCCGATGAGGCCAAGGCGGCGGGGGCCGATATCGTCGGGGCCGAAGAGCTCGTCACCACCGTCCAGGGCGGCACGATCGACTTCGACCGCTGCATCGCGACGCCCGACATGATGGGCCTCGTCGGCCGCCTCGGTAAGGTGCTGGGCCCGCGCGGCCTGATGCCGAACCCGCGCGTCGGCACCGTCACCATGGACGTCGCCGGCGCCGTGAAGGCCTCGAAGGGCGGCGCGGTCGAGTTCCGCGTCGAGAAGGCTGGCATCGTGCAGGGCTCGGTCGGCAAGGCCTCGTTCGAGGGCGACAAGCTCATCGAGAACATCAAGGCCTTCGTCGACGCCGTGACCAAGGCGAAGCCCGCGGGCGCCAAGGGCACCTACATCCAGCGCGTTTCGCTTTCCTCGACCATGGGGCCGGGCGTGAAGATCGAGCCGGCTTCGGTCGCGACCCAGGCGAGCGTCGGCACCTAAACCGACGACGAGAGAAATCGAGGGCCTGCCGGCAACGGCAGGCCCTTTTTGCTGGCGCAAACCCTCGGCGTTCGCTTCTCCGCAGCGACGGCGGAAGCCCGGCGGAGCCGGCTCATGCCGAAGCGTCTGTTGACTTGCGTCGACGCCAAACGCATCCACTGCGGTTCATGTCCGAGGAACCGTCGATGGCCGACTTGTCTGCATTTCCGATCGCACAGCGCTGGCCGGCGCAGCATCCCGACCGGCTGCAGCTTTATTCCTTTCCAACGCCGAACGGCGTGAAGGTCTCGATCGCGCTCGAGGAAATCGGGCTCGCCTACGAGCCGCACACCGTCAACATCACGAAGAATGAGACCTGGGGGCCGGAATTCCTGTCGCTCAATCCCAACGGCAAGATCCCGGCGATCATCGATCCCGACGGGCCCGGCGGAAAGCCGATCGGCCTCTTCGAATCGGGCGCCATTCTGCTTTACCTCGCCGACAAGACGGGCCAACTCGTGCCCGCCGACCCGGCGCTGCGCTACGAGACGATTCAGTGGGTGTTCTTCCAGATGGCCGGGGTCGGCCCGATGTTCGGCCAGGTGGGCTTCTTCCACAAGTTTGCGGGCAAGGAGATCGCCGACAAGCGGCCGCTCGACCGCTATGTGCAGGAATCGAAGCGACTGTTCGGCGTGCTCGAGCAGCGGCTTGAGGGCCGGCCCTGGATCATGGGCGACGAGTACACGATCGCCGACATCGCGTTGATCGGATGGGTTCGCGGGTTCGTGCAATTCTATGGTGCGGGCGATTTGGTCGATTACGGCAGCCTCGAACGGGTTCCGGCGTGGTTGGACCGGGCGCTTGCCAGACCGGCGGTCCAACGCGGGCTCGACATCCCGAAGCGGCCGTCGTGACCCAGCCCGAACTCTACGCCCGCTTCCGGGCCCTGCATGAGCGAGCCGGCGCGTTCATCATGCCGAATGCTTGGGACGCGACCTCGGCCGTCCTCCTGAAGCAGGCCGGCTTCGAGGCACTAGGCTCGACGTCCATCGCCATCGCGTTCGCGCTGGGGCGGCAGGACGGCACGGCCGAGGTCAGCCGGGACGAAGCGCTCGCCAACGCACATCTTCTCGGCGCCGTAACCGATCTCCCGGTCAACGGCGACCTCGAAGACGGCTTTGGACCCGAGCCCGCGCATTGCGCGGCCACCGTCGAGGCGGCAATTGCGGCTGGGCTTGCCGGTCTTGGCATCGAGGATACGACGGCCGATCCAGCGCGGCCGATCCACACGTTCGACCATGCCGTGGCGCGCATTCGCGAGGCCGCCCGCATGGCGCGGGGTCGGATTCTGCTCACCGGTCGAACCGATAACTTCCTGCATGGCCGTGCCGACCTCGACGACACCATCCGGCGGCTGGTCGCCTTTGCCGAGGTCGGCGCAGACGTGCTCTACGCCCCAGGCCTGCCGGACTTGGCTGCGATTCGCGCCGTCGCCCGCGCGGTCGCGCCAAAGCCGATCAACGTTGTAGTCGGGCCGGCAAGCGGGCCGGTGCCGCTCGCCCAACTCGCGGAAGCGGGCGTGAAGCGCGTCAGCCTCGGCGGTGTGCTCTACCGCTTCGCGATGGATGGGCTGGTCGAGGCGGCGAGACTGCTCGCCCGGGGCGACATCGCGGGCGCCATGCCCACCCTCACCAGCGGGCAGATTGCGGCGCTGATACCGGCGCCGACGCGGTAGGTGAGCTGGCTCAAACTCGCGGGCTTCCGCGATGATGACACATCGAGCCCGCTCGGGGGCGAAGGGAGCGCTCGCCGCTCCCGAGGTTCTCGAAGGAGCACGAGCTTAACCGAAGCAGTACGGCGGTTCTGAGCAGACGCGTTCCGCAAAGCTGAAGCCTGCGCGGGCTTCCAATTCAAACAACAGTTTTACTCTCTTCTTCCCTTGGAAGAGGGGAACTGGAACTATGCTTCCGCGTTCTTCAGTCCTCGTCACTGGAACCGGCACAAGTCGGGGGGCGCATCCAGGACTCGACTTCTGGAGGTTCGGATGAAACGTTTGTTATTGGCATCGTCATGCCTTTTGGTGCTGACCGTGGCGCCAGCATATGCGCAAAGCGCGTCGGGCGATCAGGTCCTGCCACAAAAAGGCGCCCATGCTCCTGCGGGGGCGGCAAGCGGCGCGTCGAGAGACGAGCAGCGGCCGACGGGAGGCGGCACAGCCGAGCCGAACACGAACCGCTCGGCGGCGGATCAGGGGACGGCTGACAGGACGTCAAACGGTCAGGCTCGTGGCCAGGAGGGCGAACAGCCTACGCGGGCCCAGGCTGGCGAGAGCGGGACTGAGCAGCAGAGCGGGGCTCGGAACGGCGAAGCCGAGCCGAAGCGGAAACAGGCGGCAGAGCCGAAGCAGGGCGGTGCCGCGAAATCGGCGGAACAAGCCCGCCCGGAAGAGGACCAGAATCGACGACAGACGGACGCTGGAAAAACCAAGCCAACCACGAATGGATCGGCCCAGCGGGACAAGGAGGAGCCGGCGACCGACAAGGCGGCCCGGAAAACCGACCCTGCTGCAGATCGGACGAGACAGGCCGATACCAACGAAAATCAGCAGAGAGGGAAGGCCAACCCCGAGCGGCGGGACGCGCGGACCCAGCAGGATCAGGATCAGGACCAGGGCCGCACGGCCGAATCGAAGGACGCGCAGCGGGATCGGACGGCAAACCAGGGGAGCGATCGGGCGGACCGGGGTGACTCGCGTGCCGAGGGACGCGTGAAGATCGATCGCGATCGTGCTGCCAGCTTGCACCGCGACCTGGTGGATCGGTTCGGCGGCCCCGGCGTGCATCTGAACGTCCGGATCAACGTGGGCGTCGTCGTGCCCGAGACAGTTCGGTTCCGAGAACTGCCGTCCACCATCGTTGAGGAATATCCTCAATTTCGCGGGTATAGCTACTTCGTCGAGGACGACGAGGTCGTGATTGTTGAGCCGCGGACCCGCGAGGTCGTGGAAGTCATCGGTGGAGACGGGGGGCCGAACAGGGCCGCGGCGGGCGAACCCGCCCGTGCCGAGGACATGCAGGCCGGAGGTGAGCACGCTCGCTTCAGCCGTGATCAGGACGCCGTGATCCGCCGGTTCGTGACATCCGACCGGGATCTGGTGACGGGCGGGAACATGCACCCCGTTTTGCGGGCCCCCGCCGATGCCGAACTGCAACCGCTGCCCAGTTCCATCGCCTCGGAAATGCCGGGGGCAGACGGGTTCGGATATTTCGTCGACCGTGAGCGCCGCGTCGTTGTGGTAGACCGCGATACGAGGGAGGTGGTCGATATCGTGCAATAGCGGCAGAGCTTAAGTCTCACCCTATCGATCATGCCGGGCGCTCACACGGGCGCTCGGCTTTTCTTTGTGGCCGTCGTGCGTCCTTGTGCCACTCGGCTCGCCACGCGCCGGACCGAAGCGCGGCGAGAATGCCGATTTGCTGTCGCGATCCGATGGGGCCTCGGCCTTGTATCACCCATCTCTTGACAAACCAAAAAACCCCGGGTTGACCCCTTGGCATCCCGCGCCGAACCCGCTACAAGCCGGCGCATCTATTCATCGAGTTCCCGCAGGCGAGCTCTGTCTCAAGCGCGGTGGAAGGGCCGACATCCTCAAGGAGGAATCCTCGGGGGCGTGGGCTTTGTCCTGTCCGAGACTGCTGGTGATGGTCGGCTTGCGCCGGGCGTCTTAATCCATTCCAGGGCCAGCATAGACGGGGAAGAACCGGATTTCACGAGGCGTGCGGCTTCGGCCGCCCGCTTCTGGTTTGGTTTGGACCCTCTGTCCGGTCACGGCCGCCAGGCCATGCCGGAGGGCAGGCACAGAAGGGGTCGGACGCGGCGCTTGCCGCGAACGGACTCCAGATGCAGCGGTGGAGCCTTCGGCTCCGCCAATCGGAGAGTGTGCTGTGGACAGAGCGGAAAAGAAGGAGTTCGTCGCCACGTTGCACGACGTCTTTGAGAAGACGTCGGTCGTGGTGGTGGCTCACTATTCCGGCCTCACCGTCGCCCAGATGCAGAATCTGCGTCGGCAGATGCGTGCAGCTGGCGCGACCGTGAAGGTCGCCAAGAACCGCCTCGCCAAGATCGCACTCGACGGCACGGACGTCGCGTCCATCGGCTCGCTCATGAGCGGGCCGACCCTGATCGCCTATTCGGACGATCCGGTCGCGGCGCCGAAAGTGGCCGTGGCCTTCGCCAAGGATTTCGACAAGTTCGTCATCCTCGGCGGCGCCATGGGTAAGACGGCCTTGGACGTCAGGGGAGTGCAGTCGCTCGCGACCATGCCCTCGCTCGACGAGTTGCGTGGCAGGATCGTGGGGCTCATTCAGGCTCCCGCCACCAAACTGGCTCAGCTTACGACCGCGCCCGCAGCGAAGCTCGCGCGTGTGTTCCAGGCCTATGCCGATCGAGATGCGAATGCGGCATGACGCGTGGCGCTTCGGCGCCCGCGCATGGCGGCATCTTGAAATCAACCAACCCAAACCTGATATCGGATCAATCTCATGGCAAATCTTGAAAAGATCGTCGACGACCTGTCGTCGCTGACCGTCCTCGAGGCGGCTGAACTCGCGAAGCTTCTTGAAGAGAAGTGGGGCGTGTCGGCAGCTGCGGCCGTCGCGGTTGCGGCGGGCCCGGCTGCTGGCTGCTGCGGCTCCCGGTCGAAGAGCAGACCGAGTTCACGGTGGTTCTGGCCGCCGCGGGCGACAAGAAGATCGAAGTCATCAAGGAAGTCCGCGCCATCACGGGTCTTGGCCTCAAGGAAGCCAAGGACCTCGTCGAAGGCGCCCCGAAGCCCGTCAAGGAAGGCGTGTCGAAGGACGATGCGGCCAAGCTCAAGGCCCAGCTCGAGAAGGCCGGCGCGAAGGTCGAACTCAAGTAAGGCGTTGGTTGCGAACGCGCGGCTCCTGTCCGCGCCCGATCGCAACGAGCGTGAAACACAGGGTTCCGGGGCTTCTGTCCCGGGCCCTTTCCTGCGTTTCGGATGCGGGACAAGGACGGCGGGGTCTTCCCCGCCTGGCTGGACGATAATGCCGCGGCTCAGAGCCGCGGGCGGTGCCGGGTGTGATGTCTCCACCGGCGGCGCAGGCTGCACCCGAGCGGGTTTCGGTTGCGGCGGCGGTCCCTAACGAGGACCGCGAGAGGCGGAAGGTGCGAGGATAAACATGGCGCAAACGTTCACTGGCCGCAAACGGGTCCGCAAGTTCTTTGGTCACATCCGCGAAGTGGCGGAAATGCCGAACCTGATCGAAGTTCAGAAGGCTTCGTACGACCAGTTTCTGCTTGTTGACGAACCCGAGGGCGGACGCCCTGACGAAGGCCTGCAGTCGGTCTTCCGGTCCGTTTTCCCGATTTCAGATTTCGCCGGCACGGCCCTGCTTGAGTTCGTCAAATACGAGTTCGAGGCGCCGAAGTTCGACGTCGACGAATGCCGCCAGCGCGGCATGACCTTTGCGGCGCCGCTCAAGGTGACGCTGCGTCTCATCGTATTCGATGTGGACCCGGACACCGGCGCCAAGTCCGTCAAGGACATCAAGGAGCAGGACGTCTACATGGGCGACATGCCGTTCATGACCATGAACGGCACCTTCATCGTCAACGGCACCGAGCGCGTCATCGTCTCGCAGATGCACCGTTCGCCGGGCGTCTTCTTCGACCACGACAAGGGCAAGAGCCATTCGTCGGGCAAGCTTCTGTTCGCCGCCCGCATCATCCCGTATCGCGGCTCCTGGCTCGACATCGAGTTCGACGCCAAGGACATCGTCTACGCCCGCATCGACCGGCGCCGGAAGATTCCGGCGACGTCGCTGCTCTATGCCCTCGGCATGGACGGCGAGGAGATCCTGTCGACCTTCTACAAGAAGATCGTCTACACCCGGATCGGCAAGGAATGGCGCGTGCCGTTCGACGCCGAGCGGCTGAAGGGCGCCAAGTCGACCGTCGACATGATCGACGCCGATACCGGCGAGGTCGTGGTCGAGGCCGGCAAGAAGCTGACGGCGCGCTCCGTCCGCCTGCTCGCCGAGAAGGGCGTCAAGGCGCTGAAGGCGCAGGACGACGACCTCTACGGCCAGTACATCGCGGAGGATCTGTTCAACCCGAAGACCGGCGAGATCTTCGCCGAAGCGGGCGACGAGATCACGGCGAAGACTTTGCCGTTGCTGCTCGAGCAGGGCTTCGAGGAACTGCCGCTGCTCGACATCGATCACATCAACATCGGCCCCTACATCCGCAACACGCTCGCGGTCGACAAGAATTCCTCGCGCGAGGAAGCCTTGTTCGACATCTACCGGGTCATGCGCCCGGGCGAGCCGCCGACCATCGACTCGGCTCAGGCCATGTTCCAGTCGCTGTTCTTCGATCCGGAGCGCTACGACCTCTCGGCCGTCGGCCGCGTGAAGATGAACATGCGCATGGATCTCGATGCCGCCGACACTGTTCGGACGCTGCGCAAGGAGGACATCCTCGCGGTCACGCGTGCGCTCGTCGATCTGCGCGACGGCCGCGGCGAGATCGACGACATCGACCATCTCGGCAACCGCCGGGTGCGCTCGGTCGGCGAACTCATGGAGAACCAGTATCGGCTGGGCCTCCTGCGCATGGAGCGCGCCATCAAGGAGCGCATGTCGTCGGTCGATATCGACACCGTGATGCCGCAGGACCTGATCAACGCGAAGCCCGCGGCAGCCGCAGTGCGCGAGTTCTTCGGCTCGTCGCAGCTGTCGCAGTTCATGGATCAGACCAACCCGCTGTCGCGAGATCACCCACAAGCGCCGCCTCTCGGCGCTTGGCCCGGGCGGACTGACGCGCGAGCGCGCCGGCTTCGAGGTGCGCGACGTGCATCCGACGCATTACGGCCGCATCTGCCCGATCGAGACGCCGGAAGGCCCGAACATCGGCCTGATCAACTCGCTCGCCACCTTCGCGCGGGTGAACAAGTACGGCTTCATCGAGGCGCCGTATCGGCGCGTGCGCGACAACGTCGTGACGCGAGGAGGTCGTCTATCTCTCGGCCATGGAGGAGTCGAAGCACTACGTGGCTCAGGCCAACGCCGTGATGGACGAGAACAAGGTCCTGACCGAGGATCTGATCCTCTGCCGTCACGCGGGCGACGTCATGCTCGTGCCGCGTGACCGCGTCGACTACATGGACGTGTCGCCGAAGCAGCTGGTTTCGGTTGCGGCCGCGCTCATCCCGTTCCTCGAGAACGACGACGCGAACCGCGCGCTCATGGGCTCGAACATGCAGCGCCAGGCGGTGCCGCTGGTTAAGGCGGATGCGCCCTTCGTCGGAACCGGCATGGAATCGGTGGTGGCGCGGGATTCGGGCGCCGCCATCGCGGCACGCCGGACCGGCGTCGTCGATCAGATCGACGCGACCCGTATCGTCATCCGGGCCGAGGAGGCCGATGCCGCAAAGCCCGGCGTCGACATCTACCGGCTGATGAAGTTCCAGCGCTCGAACCAGTCGACCTGCATCAACCAGAAGCCGCTGGTGCGCGTCGGTGAGCGGGTGACCAAGGGTGAGATCATCGCGGACGGTCCCTCGACCGACCTCGGCGATCTGGCGCTCGGCCGCAACGTGCTCGTCGCGTTCATGCCGTGGAACGGCTACAACTTCGAAGATTCGATCCTGCTGAACGAGAAGATCGTCAAGGAGGACGTGTTCACCTCGATCCACATCGAGGAATTCGAGGTGATGGCCCGCGACACCAAGCTCGGGCCCGAGGAAATCACGCGCGACATCCCGAACGTTTCGGAAGAGGCGCTGAAGAACCTCGACGAAGCCGGCATCGTCTACATCGGCGCCGAAGTGCAGGCGGGCGACATCCTGTGCGGCAAGATCACGCCGAAGGGCGAAAGCCCGATGACGCCGGAGGAAAAGCTCCTGCGCGCCATCTTCGGCGAGAAGGCGTCCGACGTCCGCGACACCTCGCTCCGCGTGCCCCCGGGCGTGCAGGGCACGATCGTGGAAGTGCGCGTGTTCAACCGGCACGGCGTCGACAAGGACGAGCGCGCGCAGGCGATCGAGCGCGAGGAGATCGAGCGGCTCGCCAAGGACCGCGACGACGAGCTCGCGATCCTCGACCGCAACGTCTACGCGCGTCTCGCCGTGACCCTGTCGGGCAAGACCGGCATCGGCGGGCCCAAGGGCTTCAAGCGGGACACCGTGCTGTCGAAGGACATCGTCGGTGAGTTCCCCCGCTCGCAGTGGTGGCAGTTCGCGGTCGAGGACAATTCGGTGATGGCCGAGATCGAGGCCATGCGGAAGCAGTACGACGAGTCGAAGAAGGGGCTGGAAAGCCGCTTCCTCGACAAGGTCGAGAAGCTGCAGCGCGGCGACGAGCTGCCGCCCGGCGTGATGAAGATGGTGCAAGGTCTTCGTCGCGGTGAAGCGCAAGATCCAGCCCGGCGACAAGATGGCGGGGCGCCACGGCAACAAGGGCGTGGTGTCCAAGATCGTGCCGCAGGAGGACATGCCGTTCCTCGCCGACGGGACGCCGGTCGACATCGTGCTGAACCCGCTCGGCGTGCCGAGCCGCATGAACGTCGGCCAGATTCTGGAGACGCATCTCGGCTGGGCCTGCGCGGGCCTCGGCAAGCAGGTGTCGGATGCCGTCAACGCCTACATGAAGCAGGGCGAGACGCAGCCGATCCGTGACCGGCTTCACACCATCTATGGTGCGAATCCGGAAATCGACGACCTCGACGACGAAGGCGATCGTCGATCTGGCGCAGAACCTGAAGCGCGGCGTGCCGATCGCCACCCCGGTGTTCAACGGGGCGCACGAGCACGACATCGTCGAGCTTCTGGAGCAGGCCGGCCTCGACGCATCGGGGCAGGTGACGCTGCACGACGGACGCACCGGCGAAGCCTTCGATCGCAAGGTGACGGTCGGCTACATCTACATGCTGAAGCTGCACCATCTCGTGGATGACAAGATCCACGCGCGCTCGATCGGCCCGTACAGCCTCGTGACCCAGCAGCCGCTGGGCGGCAAGGCGCAGTTCGGCGGCCAGCGCTTCGGCGAGATGGAGGTGTGGGCGCTCGAGGCTTACGGCGCGGCCTACACCTTGCAGGAGATGCTGACCGTGAAGTCGGACGACGTCGCGGGCCGCACCAAGGTCTACGAGTCGATCGTGCGCGGCGACGACACCTTCGAAGTCGGGCATTCCGGAGAGCTTCAACGTGCTCGTCAAGGAAATGCGATCGCTGGGCCTGAACGTCGAGCTGACCCAGGCCGCCAAGATCGAAGGTCCGACGGCCGAAGCCGCCGAATACGACCAACGACCTTCACCCCCCGGCGCGCTGGCGCCGGCGGGGCCATGAGCCTGCCGCTTTCGTGAAGCAGGCCCGTGCGTAACAAAGACACGTCCGACAGCGGGTGGCGCCGAGGCAGCGGCCATCCGGTTCAGGAGTTCAGAATGAACCAAGAGGTCATGAATCTCTTCAATCCGGTCGTCCAGGCTCCGGCCTTCGACCAGATTCAGATCGCCATCGCGAGCCCCGAGAAGATCCTCTCGTGGAGCTTCGGCGAGATCAAGAAGCCGGAAACCATCAACTACCGCACCTTCAAGCCGGAGCGGGACGGGCTGTTCTGCGCCCGCATCTTCGGGCCGATCAAGGACTACGAGTGCCTGTGCGGCAAGTACAAGCGGATGAAGTACAAGGGCGTCATCTGCGAGAAGTGCGGCGTCGAAGTCACGCTGTCGCGCGTGCGGCGCGAGCGCATGGGCCACATCTCGCTCGCGGCCCCCGTCGCGCACATCTGGTTCCTGAAGAGCCTGCCGTCGCGCATCGGGCTTCTGCTCGACATGACGCTGAAGGATCTCGAGCGGATCCTCTATTTCGAATCCTACATCACCATCGAGCCCGGCCTCACCCCGCTCAAGGACCGCCAGCTGCTGTCGGAAGACGAGTACCTGCGCGCTCAGGACGAATACGGCCAGGATTCGTTCACGGCCATGATCGGCGCGGAAGCCATCCGCGAGATCCTGCGCAACATGGACCTCGAGAAGATCGCGGGCGACCTCAAGGTCGAGATCGCCGAGTCGACCTCGGAGCTGAAGCCGAAGAAGCTCGCCAAGCGCCTGAAGATCATCGAGGCCTTCATGCATTCGGGCAACAAGCCCGAGTGGATGATCCTGACCGAAGTGCCCGTCATCCCGCCGGACCTGCGCCCGCTGGTCCCGCTCGACGGCGGCCGCTTCGCGACCTCGGACCTGAACGATCTCTATCGCCGCGTCATCAACCGCAACAACCGTCTGCGGCGGCTGATCGAGCTGCGTGCGCCGGACATCATCATCCGCAACGAGAAGCGCATGCTTCAGGAAGCGGTCGATGCGCTTGTTCGACAACGGCCGTCGCGGCCGCGTCATCACGGGCGCCAACAAGCGGCCGCTGAAGTCGCTCTCCGACATGCTGAAGGGCAAGCAGGGCCGGTTCCGCCAGAACCTGCTCGGCAAGCGCGTCGACTATTCGGGCCGGTCGGTGATCGTGGTCGGTCCCGAGCTCAAGCTGCACCAGTGCGGCCTGCCGAAGAAGATGGCGCTCGAACTGTTCAAGCCGTTCATCTATTCGCGTCTCGACGCGAAAGGCCTCTCCACGACCGTGAAGCAGGCCAAGAAGCTGGTCGAGAAGGAGAAGCCGGAGGTTTGGGACATCCTCGACGAGGTGATCCGCGAACACCCGATCATGCTGAACCGCGCGCCGACGCTGCATCGGCTCGGCATCCAGGCCTTCGAGCCAATTCTGATCGAAGGCAAGGCGATCCAGCTGCATCCGCTCGTCTGCGCGGCGTTCAATGCCGATTTCGACGGCGACCAGATGGCCGTGCACGTCCCGCTGTCGCTCGAGGCGCAGCTGGAAGCGCGCGTCTTGATGATGTCGACCAACAACATCCTGCACCCGGCCAACGGCTTGCCGATCATCGTGCCGAGCCAGGATATCGTGCTCGGGCTCTACTACGTCACGCTGATGCGGGACGGCGATACGGGCCAGGGCATGATGTTCTCGAGCCAGGGCGAGATCGAGCACGCGCTGCAGTCGAAGGCTGTGACGCTGCACACCCGCATCAAGGGCCGCGCCTGGACCTATGATGCGGACGGCAACCGCGTGTCGAAGGTGTTCGACACGACGCCCGGCCGCATGATCCTCGGCCAGCTCCTGCCGAAGCATAACAAGATCCCCTTCGACGTCGCCAACAAGCTGATGACGAAGAAAGAGATCTCGAACATGATCGACACCGTCTACCGCAACTGCGGGCAGAAGGAGACGGTCATCTTCTGCGACCGGATCATGGCGCTCGGCTTCCGCGAGGCGTTCCGCGCCGGCATCTCGTTCGGCAAGGACGACATGGTGGTGCCGGAGACCAAGCCGGCCATCGTCGAGGATACCCGCGCGCTCGCCAAGGAATACGAGCAGCAATACAACGACGGCCTGATCACGCAGGGCGAGAAGTACAACAAGGTCGTCGACGCCTGGGCGAAGTGCACCGACAAGCTCGCCGAGGAGATGATGCTGCGCATCTCCACCACGAAGAAGGACGAGAGCGGCAAGGATCTGCCGGTCAACTCCATCTACATGATGGCACACTCGGGCGCGCGTGGTTCGCCCGCGCAGATGAAGCAGCTCGCCGCGATGCGCGGCCTCATGGCCAAGCCGTCGGGCGAGATCATCGAGACGCCGATCATCTCGAACTTCAAGGAAGGCCTGACCGTCCTTGAGTACTTCAACTCGACCCACGGCGCCCGCAAGGGTCTCGCGGATACCGCGTTGAAGACGGCGAACTCGGGTTATCTCACGCGTCGTCTCGTCGACGTCGCGCAGGACGCCATCATCACGACTCCGGATTGCGGGTCGGCGAATGGCATCCGCATGCGCGCCATCATCGACGCGGGCCAGATCGTGGCGTCGCTCGCCATCCGCATCCTCGGTCGCACCGCCGCGGAGGATCTGGTGAATCCCGGACGGGACCGTCATCGTCCAGAACGGCGAGATGATCCAGGAGTGGCACATCGACCGCATCAACGCGGCCGGCATCCAGGAGGTGAAGATCCGCTCGGTCTTGACCTGCGAAGCCAAGAACGGCGTCTGCGGCAAGTGCTACGGGCGCGATCTGGCGCGCGGCACGCCGGTGAACATCGGCGAGGCGGTCGGCGTCATTGCGGCGCAGTCGATCGGCGAGCCGGGCACGCAGCTGACCATGCGCACCTTCCACATCGGCGGCGCGGCGCAGATCGCGGACCAGAGCTTCATCGAGTCCAACTTCGAGGGCACGGTGCGGGTCCGGAACCGCAATCTCGCGCGCAACTCCGAAGGCGACCTCATGGTCATGGCCCGCAACGTTGCGGTCGTGATCGTCGGGCCGGACGGATCGGAGCGTGCGGTGCATCGCGTCCAGTACGGCGCGCGGCTCAAGGTCGACGAGGGCGATCAGGTGAAGCGTGGGCAGCGCATCGCCGAATGGGACCCCTACACCCGTCCGATCATGACGGAAGTGGCGGGCACCATCGGCTATGAGGATCTGACCGAAGGTGCGTCGATGTCCGAGTCGATCGACGAGGCCACCGGCATCGCCAAGCGCGTCGTGATGGACTGGCGGTTGAGCCAGCGCTCGGCGAGCCTGAAGCCGGCCCTCACGATCAAGGGCAAGGACGGCAAGATCGCCAAGCTGCCGCGCGGCGGCGACGCGCGCTACACCCTGCCGGTCGAGTCGATCATTCCGTTCGACCCGGGCGCCAAGGTGAAGGCGGGCGACGTCATCGCCCGCATCTCGATGGAAGGCGCCAAGACGCGCGACATCACGGGCGGTCTGCCGCGCGTGGCGGAGCTGTTCGAGGCGCGCCGGCCGAAGGATCACGCGATCATCGCGGAGATCTCAGGCACGGTGCAGTTCGGGAAGGACTACAAGAACAAGCAGCGCCTCTCGATCGTCCCGCACGACGGCGATGGCGATGCGGTCGAGTACCTGATCCCGAAGGGCAAGCACATCCATCTGCAGGACGGCGACGTCGTGGAGAAGGGCGATTACATCGTCGACGGCAACCCGGCGCCGCACGACATCCTCGCGGTCAAGGGCGTCGAGGAACTGGCGGCCTATCTGGTCAATGAGATCCAGGAGGTCTACCGGCTCCAGGGCGTGTCGATCAACGACAAGCACATCGAGGTGATCGTCCGGCAGATGCTGCAGAAGGTCGATATCGTCGAACCCGGCGACACGACCTTCCTGTCGGGCGAGCAGGTCGACCAGACCGAACTCGAGTTCGCCAACAACCAGGTCGAGGCGACCGGCGGCAAGCCTGCCACCGGGACCCCGGTGCTGCTCGGCATCACCAAGGCGAGCCTGCAGACCCGCTCGTTCATTTCGGCGGCGTCGTTCCAGGAGACCACCCGCGTCCTCACGGAGGCGGCGGTCAACGGCAAGATCGACACGCTGGAAGGTCTCAAGGAGAACGTCATCGTCGGGCGGCTGATTCCGGCCGGCACCGGCGCCGCAATGGCGAAGCTGCGGCGCGTCGCGTCTTCGCGTGATGCGATGATCCTGCAGCAACGCGAAGAGGCCTCGCAGGCCCCGCTCGTGGCCCTGCCGTCGGCCGCGGCCGAGTAGGCGAAGCGAAAATCGAAGTGAGTGGATGGGGCGCCTCGGCGCCCCATTTCTTTTGGCATGGGGCAGCACTCCGTCGCCTCAACGCTTTGAAGAGGATCAACCCATGGCCGCTATGCAGCCTCCGGTCTGGTTTATTACCGGCTGCTCGACCGGTTTCGGCCGGGAACTCGCCCGGCTCGTACTGGCGCGCGGGTGGCACGCTGTTGTCACGGCCCGGGATAAGGCGCGCATCGCCGATCTTGCCGCGGAAGCCGGGGAAGCGGGCGCTGGCGCTGAGCCTCGACGTCACGGATCACGCGCAGGTTTCGGCGGCGGTCAGGCGGCGGCCGAGCGGCTTTGGCCGAGTCGACGTGCTCGTGAACAACGCCGGCTACGGCTACCAGTCGAGCGTGGAGGAAGGGGAGGAAGAGGAGATTCGCCGGCAGTTCGACGCAAACGTGTTCGGGCTTTTCGCGATGACGCGGGCGGTGCTGCCCAGTCATGCGGCGCCACCGCAAAGGGCACGTGATCAATGTCACCTCGGTCGGCGGCCTGATGGGCTTTGCCGCCTCGGGCTACTACGCGGCCAGCAAACACGCGGTGGAAGGGTTCTCCGATGCGCTCGCGATCGAGGTGAAGCCGCTCGGGATCAAGGTGACCTGCGTCGAACCAGGTCCCTTCCGCACCGACTGGGCCGGCCGCTCCCTCAAGCAGACGCCCAACCGAATCGCCGACTACGCCGAGACCGCTGGTGCGCGCCTGAAGGCCACCGCGGATGCCAGCGGCAAGCAGGCCGGCGACCCGGTCCGCGCGGCCGAGGCGATGATCCGGATCACCGAAATGGCCGATCCGCCGCGCCATTTCGTGCTCGGCGCCTTCGGCATGGATGCGGTAACGACCCGGCTCAAGCAGCGCCTGGCCGAGATCGAGTCCCTGCGCGAGGCAAGCCTCGCGACCGACTATCCGAAGAGCTGATCGCGGTCGCTATTTTTCGACGAACGCCTTCTCGACCACGAACTGCCCCGGCTCGCCGTGGTTGCCCTCGATGAAGCCGCGGCCGAGCAGGAAGGCTCTGATGTCCGCCAGCATGTGGGGTCCACCGCAGATCATCACGCGATCGTGCTCGGGATCCAGCGGCGCGAGACCGAGATCGCCGAAGAGCTTTCCCAACTCCATGAGGGCGGTGATCCGCCCGTTGTTGCGGAAAGGCTCGCGCGTCACGGTTGGATAGTAGGCAAGCTTTTCGCTGACCAGTTCGCCAAGCAACTCGTCGTTGGGCAGCTCTTCCGCGATCGAATCCTTGTAGGCCAGCTCGGAAACGTGACGCACCCCGTGCACAAGCACGACCTTCTCGAACCGCTCGTAGGTCTCCGGGTCCTTGATCACGCTGAGAAACGGCGCGAGCCCGGTGCCCGTCGAGAGCAGGTACAGGTTGCGGCCCGACAGAAGGTTGTCGATGACCAGCGTGCCGGTCGCCTTCCGGCTGACGATAATCGGATCGCCTGCCTTGATGTTCTGCAATCGTGACGTCAGCGGTCCTTCGGCGACCTTGATCGACAGAAACTCGAGTTCGTCCTCATAGTTCGCGCTGGCAACGCTGTAGGCCCGCAACAGCGGCTTGCCATCGACCTTGAGCCCGATCATCGTGAACTCGCCGTTGCGGAAGCGGAAGGATGGGTCGCGGGTGGTGCGGAAGCTGAACAGCCGATCGGTCCAATGCCGAACGTCGACAACGGTTTCTTCGTTGAGGGTACTCACGCCGCCTCCACCACGCGCCCGTCCAGGACGGGCTGCATCGTCTATAAACTTCGCTGTCATTGAAAAGGGGAATTGCTGCGCCGCGTCAAGACGGGCCGGTGCAACACTGACCTGAAGAAACGTTGTCGCTGCGAAGCGACGCACGACACTGTGCGCCGACCCCTGAGTGGGTCGCGGCCGAGGGAGAACGTCGATGAAGGCCGTAGTCATTCACGCCGCGCGGGATCTCAGGGTCGAGGATCGGCCGGAGCCTGGACTTGGGGCCGGAGACGTCAAGGTCCGGATCGGGGCAGGTGGGATCTGCGGTTCGGACTTGCACTATTTCAATCACGGTGGCTTCGGGGCCATTCGGTCTGCGGGAACCGATGATCCTGGGCCATGAGATCGCCGGTACCGTGCTCGAGGTCGGTGCGGACGTGCAGGGGCTACGCCCTGGCGAGAAGGTGGCAGTCAATCCGAGCCGGCCTTGCGGTGTCTGCAAATTCTGTCGCCAAGGGCTGCAGAACCACTGCCTCGACATGCGGTTCTACGGCAGCGCCATGCGTTTTCCACACGTCCAGGGCGGCTTTCAAGGCGTGCTCACCTGCGAAGCCAGACAGGCGGTGCCGGTGCCCGACCATGTGTCTCTCAACGAGGCGGCATTCGCCGAACCTCTGGCGGTTTGCCTGCATGCCGTCCGGCAGGCCGGTCCTTTGCTGGGCGCCCAGGTTCTCGTCACCGGGGCAGGGCCGATCGGCATTCTGGTTGCCGCAGCGGCTCGGCTTGCGGGCGCGGCCGAAGTCGTCGTGACGGACATCGTCGACGCGCCGCTCGCGGTGGCACGCGCGGTCGGCGCCGATCGCACGCTCAACGTCGCTGGCGCACCGGACGCCTTGGCGGAATACGAGGATCAGAAGGGCAGTTTCGACGTGATGTTCGAAGCGGCGGGCGCCGCTGCGACCCTGGTCGCAGGCCTGCGCGCCGTGCGGCCCCGCGGCGTGATCGTCCAGGTGGGGCAGGGCGCGGAGGCGACGCTGCCGATGTCGGTCATCGTCACCAAGGAGCTCGATATCCGCGGCACCTTCCGCTTTCACGAGGAGTTCGCTTGGGCTGTCGACGCGATCGCGAGCCGGCGGATCGACGTCCGACCGTTGCTCACGGCGGTGGTGCCGGTCGAGGAGGCCGGGCGCGCCTTCGATATGGCCAATGACAAGAGCCGCAGCGTGAAAGTGCAGCTTGCTTTCGCGTGACACGGGCCAAACGCAGGGCCGCTGATCAGCCGCTCGCCATGTGCGAAAACGCACAAACGGCAATGGTTGCTGCGATATCTTCGTGACTGTTCAGACACGAACACCAACGGAGACCATCATGAACCCCTCAAGCTCCTCAGCCACCGCCGCTCACCGCCGCTCCCCGGTTGCCACGACGCCGCCCATGCCGGTCGGCAGCAGCGCCAGCATCAGCATCGGGCGCTCCGCCCATCCGCATCAGGTGTTCCAGCAAAAACTTGCGGCCGTCACCGACGCGCGGACCGGCGTGTGTCGGACCGCGGCAGCGACCGCGCCGACCAGCTCAAGCTCAAGCTCCAGCTCCAGCACCTGGCATTGAGCTGGCCTGGGTTACTGCCCGGCCTGCTCGACAAGATCGGCCAGGCGCTTCGGGTCCGAGAGGATCAGAGCGCCGCGGCGCCGCTCGATCAGTCCCGCCCCTGCGAGACTGTTCAACTCACGTGTGACCGCCTCGCGGCGGGTGCTGACGCGACCCGCCAGTTCCGCATGGGTCGGCGGTGGTGAAATGATGTGCTGCCGCTCTCCGGGACGGAGCGGACGAGCCAGACGCAGGAGTTCCGCATAGATCCGGTGCCGCACGTCGAGCGTGCCGTACTCATTGACGCGGTGGGCAAGCAATCGGATCTGCGACGCAAGCAATCCAAGCAGCTGATCGCAGACGTCCGCGTGCGCATGGACGGTGCTCCGAAACACTGCAGGAGCCATGCGCGCGATCACCGAATTGGTGACCGCCTGGATGCCGGCGGAGCGCGGTTGTCCGTCGATCGCCGCCAGTTCGCCGAAATATTCGCCGTCACGAATGTCGCGGAGTATCGTTTCCCGTCCCGAGATCGCGCGGATGCGAACCCGAACGTGCCCCTTCGCCACGAAGAACAGATCGGTGCCCCCTTCTTCGTAGTCGACGATCCATTCGTTGGCCTGCACGCGTCGCCAGATGCAGCGGCCATCGAGGCGCTGCACGCTCTCCTGATCGAGCGACCGGAATAACGGAATACGTGCCAGCGTCTCCGAATGGCGTATCATCGGCTCAGGCGTCGAGCGCGGGATGAAGCGGATGCATGGGTCGGCGCTGACGATGCGAGGGCCTGCCGGTCGAGTCAATCTGCCAATCGAGCGGACGCTGAGGCTGACCACAGGGCTCATCCTGTTCAGCTATGCGGCATCGCACTTTCTCAGCCACGCCACCGGCATTTTTCTGCTCAGCACGCTGGAATCGCTCGGCCGCGGCGCCATCCTCGCGCCCTGGCGCACCGGTCCGGCTCGCCTGCTGCTCCTTGCATCGGTGCTGATCCACGGTGGGCTCGGGCTGCGCGCGCTCGACCGTCGGCGTCATCTGCGCATGCCGGCGCTCGAAGCCTGGCAGCTCGGCGTGGGTTTGACCATCCCTTTGCTCTTGCTGCCGCACGTCACGGACGTTCGGATCGGCTACTCGCTTTACGGCTTCGAAGACTCCTATTCCCGCATTCTCTACCTGTTCTGGCTGGTCGATCCGCGCAACGCGCTGCCGCGGCAATTTCTACTGCTGCTTGTCGTTTGGGTGCACGGTTGCATCGGCATTCACATGTGGCTGCGCTTCCGGCCCTGGTATCGCACTTGGCGACGCGGGTTTGCTATCCTTGCGTTGGCGATCCCGATCCTCGCCGTGATCGGCATCATCAATGCGGGCTGGAACGAGGTCATGCGGGCCCGCCTCGAGCCCGGCTTTTCGGCCCTGAACGGACCTCCGCCGGCAGGAACGCCCGACGGTGCCAATCTCGCGCGACTTGCCGACATCTGGCACGCGCTCGCCGCTTGTTATCTTCTGATCCTGGCCGGCGTCCTGCTGCACCGGCAGTGGCGCGACTGGCGCGAGCGGCGAATCTCCGGCGTGGCGATTACTTACGCGGGGGCTCGCACCCTCACCGTGCCGCGCGGCTTCTCGATCCTGGAGATCAGCCGCTGGTTCGGTATTCCGCACGCGTCAGCCTGTGGCGGGCGGGGGCGCTGCTCAACCTGCAGGGTTCGCGTCGTCGAGGGTGCAGCCGAGTTGGACGTGCCCAACGCCGCCGAGGCGGGGACGCTTGCGCGGGTCGGCGCACCTCAGGGTGTCCGCTTGGCCTGCCAGGTTCGTCCACGGATCCCCCTGACGGTGGTCCCGCTGGTTCCAGTGCGCAAGGGTGCACGGCGCAGCCTCGCGATCGACCTTCGCGCGGGCCGCGAACTCACCGTCACCGCCATGTCGGTCGACCTGCGCGATTCAACGCGCCTCGCCGCGGAACGACTGCCGTTCGACGCCATCTTCATCGTCGATCAGTACGTTCAAGCCGTAACTGGCGCAGTTCGGGGCCATGGCGGCCACGTCACGAGCATCGCGGGCGACGGTTTGATGAGCGTGTTCGGCCTCGACGGTGATCCGGTCTCGGGCGCGCGGAACGCGCTGCGGGCTGCGGAGGCGCTCTGGCTCGCTCTCGACAGCCTGAGTTCGGATTTGTCCGAACAGATCGCCGGAGGCTTGCGGTTCGGCATCGGCGTGCAAACAGGTGTTTCCATCGTGGGAACGGTCGGGCCGTCCGATGCTGCGACAATCTATTTTCTGGGTGACACCGGGAACGTTGCTGCGCGCCTCGAAGGCCTGACCAAGGACGCGAGCGTGACCATGATCGTCGCGCGCGCAACCCTCAATACGGCCAATTGGGACGCATCTCATTGCCCGTCCTACGAAGCCCAGATCCGCGGGAGGACGGGCGATCCCGTTCCTGCCCGGCTCGTGCGGACACGCCAGGACCTGGCGGACATTGTGGTGATCGCGAAAGCGCAACCGCCCCGGCGCGCAGGCGTTGAGGACTGAGCGAAAGCAAGGTCGTGCGTATGCGTGTCCGCGTGAACGGAAAGAAAGCCCCGCAATCCGCCGAGGCGGCGGGTTTCGGCCTGCCTCTCGACACGGCGCCGATGGAGGCGCGATCGTCCGAGACGCTGCCGTCCGGAGAAGGGCTTTGGCAGTACGAGCCGAAGTGGGACGGCTTCCGCTGCCTTGCGTTCAAGAGCGGCGATGCCGTGGACCTGCGCGCCAAGTCTGGAAAGCCGCTTGGCCGTTATTTTCCTGAAGTCGTCGCCATGCTGCGAGGTCTGCCGCCGGAGCGCTTCGTGGTCGACGGGGAACTGGTCATCCAAGTGGGCGAAGAGCTGTCGTTCGATGCCCTGCAGATGCGCCTGCATCCCGCTGAGAGCCGCATCCGCAAGCTTTCGGCTGAAACACCGGCCCGGCTGGTCCTGTTCGACATGCTGCTTGCGCCGGACGGAGAGGCCCTGCTCGACCAGCCGCTGACCAAGCGACGCAGGATGCTGGAAACGTTCGCGGCCGGCTCCCGGATTCCCGCCCTGCTCACCCTCTCGCCCTGCACCGATAACCGAGCCGTGGCCGAGCGCTGGCTGACCGAGGCAGGCTCCGGTGCAACGGACGGCGTGGTCGCCAAGCGGCTCGACGGCCGCTACCGACCCGGTGACCGCGACATGGTCAAGGTCAAGCGCCTGCGCACAGCCGATTGCGTCATCGGCGGCTTTCGCTACGAGAGCGACAGCCGAGAGGTAGGATCATTGCTGCTCGGCCTCTATGACCGGGATGGAAGGCTCGACCACGTCGGCTTCACTTCGACGATTTCCAACCACGAGCGTCCACAACTCACCCGACAGTTGGAACGGCTGCGCGAAGCGCCGGGCTTCACCGGGAAAGCGCCCGGAGGACCGAGCCGGTGGAGCACCGAGCGGAGCGGGGAGTGGGAACCGCTCCGACCCGAGCTCGTCGTCGAAGTTCGCTACGATCACGTCACCGGCGACCGATTCCGGCACGGCACCAAGCTCATTCGGTGGCGACCGGATAAGGCGCCGCGCCAATGCACCTTCGAGCAGATCGCCTGAGATGCCGGGTGCTCAGCTCAGCATGTACATGCGGTTCCAGGTCGGACTGATCACCACCTCGTTCAGGCAGACGGTGGCCGGGCGCGTGGCGATAAACAGGATCAGTTCGCCCATGTCCGACGGCTGCAGCATGCGCTTCCGCTCGTCCGCACTCGGGGGCTGCGGCCGCGTGTCGAGGATCGGCGTCGCGACTTCAGCCGGGATCAGCGCCGTCGACCGGATGCCATTGCGGAATTCCTCGTTGTTCAGCGCCTGGCTCATCGCCACCACCCCTGCCTTGGCGGCGGTATAGCCGGTGCCGCTGAGAGGGTTGATCCACTTGCCCGCCCACGAAGCCGTATGGATGAGCACGCCGTCACGGTTCTCCCGCATCAGCGGCAGCGCCGCGGCCGTGCAGTAGAACGCGGCCGACAAGTTCGTGCTGAGCACCGTGTCGATGCTCTCGGGCGTCAGCTGGTCCCAGCGGCGCGCCGTGATGTTGCCGCCGGCGTTGCTGACCAAGATATCGAGCCGTCCAAAACGCTCCCGGATGCGCGCCGCGATCCCTCCTGCCGTGTCCGGCTTCGACAGGTCGCCGGCTGCGACCATTGCGATCTGCCCAGCCGCCTCAAGCCGCGATTCCAATGCCTCGAGCGGCTCCACGCGACGGCCCGTCAGGACGACGCTCGCCCCCGCGCCAGCCAAGGCCAGCGCCGCCGCCTCGCCGATGCCGCTGCCCGCGCCTGTGACCCAGGCCACCTTGCCGTGCAACTGGCCCATGCCGTTTCCCTCCAGAGTAGGATCAGAATCGCCTGACGAAGCGACGAATGACGATTGGCGCGGCGATCGAGACGATCAGCAGCAGGCCGAGCAGCACGTTGATGACGATGCCGGGCACGTTCATCAGAGACAGGCCGAAGGTCGCGAGCCCCAGCACGAAGACCGCCAGGACGACGCCCCCGATCGTGCCGACGCCGCCCGAAATGGCAACCCCACCGAGGACCACCATGGTGACGATGTCGAGCTCCCAACCGAGCGCGATGTTGGGGCGCATGACACCGATCCGTGCCGTCAACAATACGGCCGCGAGGCCGGAAAGCAGTCCCGAGAACGTGAACAGGGCAAAGCGGAGGCGGTCGACGCGAATGCCCGAAAAGCGCGCAGCAACGGGGTTGGCCCCGATCGCGAAGAGCTGCCGGCCCGTTGCCGTCCCATGCAGGACGAAGCCGACGATGATCGCCAGTACAATGAAGATGAGGAACGAGAGCGGCGTCGGCGGCATCGCAATGAAGTAGGACTGGCCGAGCGCCAGGTAGTCGGGCGGATAGGTCGTCAGCGCCTGGTCGCCGAGCGTTACAGAGGCGATGCCGCGGAACAGCGACATGGTGCCGATCGTGATGACGATCGACGGCACGCCGGTGCGCGTCACCAACAGGCCGTTGAATGCGCCGCAAACGATGCCGACCGCCAGGCCAGCGACGATCAGCACCCACGGGCTCGCATCATGGGCGGCCAGAAGTCCGATGCAGAGCGAGGCAAGCGCAATGATGGCCGCGACACTGAGATCGATCTCGCGCACCAGAATCAACAGGGCCATGCCGAGGGCCACGATGGCCTTCTCGGAAAAGTTGTAGGTCGTGTCTGCGAGATTGTAGAGGTCGAGGAAGTAGGGCGAGGCCAGCGCGTTGGTCGTGAAAACCGCGATCAGCAGGATGACGAGGATCGTCTCCCATCGCAGCAGCATGTCGGCAACGCGCCGCGGCGCGCGATCGGCGACGACATAGCGGGATCCGGGCTGGGCGAGGTCGGGTGCAGGGGCGACCATGCCGCCGGCGGTGGGTATGACCTCCGACACCGGTCAGGCTCTCGCCTGCGCGGCGTTGCGGCGAGCGCGCGGCAGAATGAGCTTCTCCGGCCGGCTTTCCGCGCGCGCGTTGATGATGACGGCGGCGAGGATCACGGCGCCGGAGATCGCCATCTGCCAGAAGGGCGAGACCTGCATCACCGGAAGGGCGTTGACGATTACGCCGATAAACAGGGCGCCGAGAAGCGTCCCGGCGACGCTGCCCACCCCGCCGCCGATCGACACGCCGCCGATCACGCAGGCGGCGATCACGGTCAGCTCATAGCCGGTGGCGATCTCGACGTAGGCGACGCCGTAGCGGGCGACCCAGAGATAGCCGCTGAGGCCTGCGACGGCGCCCGAGATCGCGTAGGCGATCGCCTGCTGCCGGCCGAGGTCTATGCCGCAATAGCGGGCCGCTACGGGATTGCAGCCGACCGCATAGAGACCCCGACCGGGGCGCGTGTATTTCAGGAACGCCCAAGCGGCGACAGACAGGAGCATGGCGATCCAGAAGATGCTGGAAAGCCCGAGGATGTCGTACTTTGGCAGCCATTGAAAATTGTCGCCCATGTCGGACGCGTTCACCTGCCCGCCCCCGTCGACCACCACGATCATGCCGCGGAAGATCGCCAGCGTGCCGAGCGTGACGACGATCGGCGGGATCTGCAGCGCGGCGATCAACGTGCCATTGATCAGACCCAAGCCGAGACCGATCAGGACCGAAATCAGAACGAAGGCGGCCACGGGGAGCCCCGGATTATGCTGCGCCACCATGGCGGTGAGCATGCCGGTCAGCGCAAGGTTGGCGGCGACCGAAAGATCGATGCCGCGCGTCAGGATGACGATCATCTGGGCCAGCGCCATCATGAACAGGAAGGCCGTGTCATTCAGAACACTCAGCAGATTGTCGCGCGTGCCGAACGCCGGGGCGTAGAGGCTGATCCCGACGACCATCACGATCACGATGAGGGCGAGAATGAGTTCGCGATAGGTGGCGAAGGCTTTCATTGCGCCAGGCCTCGTGCAACGCGGCCCACGGCGCCCAAGAGTTCGGCCATCCTGCCCCTCGCAGGGGGAGGTGTCACGGCAAAGCCGTGACGGAGGGGGGGGTTCGTCGGTGAGGCACTCCACCCGTCGCCCTTCGGGCGTCACCCTCCTCTGCGAGGTGAGGGAAAGACCGGACCACAGGCTGCAGAACAGGACGAGTTCCGGACCCGGTCATGCCGCCACCGCGTCGCGATCGGCGCCCGTCGCGGCGGCGACGATGGCCTCGGCGCTCCAGCCCGGACCGCCGCGTGCAAATTCGGCGGCGATCATCCCCTCGTGCATCACGATGACCCGGTCGGCCAGACCCATCACCTCCGGCAGTTCGGAGGTGACAAGGATGACGGCCAGGCCCTCTTCGGCCAGTTCGCCGATAAAGTCATGCACGGCAGCCTTCGAACCCACGTCGATTCCCTTGGTCGGCTCGTCGAGGATGACCACCTTCGGCCTGCGTGGCCAGCCACTTAGCGATCACCACCTTCTGCTGGTTGCCGCCCGGAGAGTTCGCCGAGCCGCTGCTCCCAGTGAGCGGCCTTGACCGAGAGGCGGTTGCCGAGTTGGCGGGTGGCTGTCGCGTTCCGATGCTTGGGACAGGACGGCGTGGCGCACATGAGCGCCGAGCGAGGCGAGCGTGGTATTCTCGCGGATTCCGAGAGGCAGGATGGCGCCTTGGTGCTGGCGGTCCTCCGGCACGTAGGCGATGCCCGCCGCGATGGCATCGGCTGGAGCCGCGATGGAGAGCGGCTTGCCATTCAGCGCGACGGTGCCCCGCGTCGGCTGGCTCATGCCGAACAGGCATTGCATGGCTTCGGAGCGACCGGCACCGACCAGGCCGTAGAAGCCGAGGATTTCGGACCGATGCAGGTCGAAGCCGATGTCCTCGAATTCGGTTGCATTGGTCAGGCCGCGGACGGAGAGGACCACGTCTCCGATCGGGAGATCGCGCTTGGGAAAGATCTGGTCCACGGGACGGCCGACCATCAGGCGCACCAAGTCGGGCTCGCGGACGTCCTTGGTCAGCCCATCCCCGACCTTTTCGCCGTCGCGCAAACAGACCCAGCGGTCCGACACCCGGAAGATCTCATCGAATTTGTGCGAGATGAAGAGGATGGCGTGCCCTTCGGCTTTCAGCTGGTCGACGATCCGAAACAGCTCGTGGATCTCATGAGCTGACAGCGCGGCAGTCGGCTCATCCATGATGATGACCTTCGCCTCATGGCTGAGCGCACGGGCAATCTCGACCATGTGCTGCTGGGCGACCGAGAGGCGCTTCAGCGGCGTTTCGGGACGGAAGTCGGCGTCAATCCGTTTCAGCAAGTCGCCAGTCCGCGCGCGCGCGGCGCGCCAGTCGATCACTGCGCCGCCGGGCATGTGGCCCATGAAGATGTTCTCGGCGACCGTGAGCTCGTCGAACATCACGGTTTCCTGATGGATGGCCGCGATGCCGGCCGCCCAGGCATCGCGCGGCGACGCGAAGTGGCGCTCCTCGCCCGCCACCGTGAAGCTGCCGGCGTCGGGCGTGTAGATGCCGGTCAGGATCTTGACGATGGTCGACTTGCCGGCACCGTTCTCGCCGATCAGTGCGGTGACCTCACCTGGGCGCAGGTCGAAGGAGACGTCGTGCAGCGCCCGGACCCCGGGGAAGCTTTTGGAGATGCCGGAGAGGGAGAGGATGGGAGCGGAAGACATTCCGTTTTCGATAGGGAGAGTCGGTACGCCAATTCTTCGGCGGCATGCCGGTCTTCCTCGTGGAAGGCACGGGCGGCGCCGAAGCCGCAAGACGGATGAATAGTTGCGTCAACCGCGCGGGTTGCCCACGACCCTTCATCCGACGCTTCGCGCCACCTTCTCCCGCAAGGGAGAAGGTGCGTCCTGCCGAAGTGAACTCGGCTCAGAAGATCTTCGCGTATTCCTCGACGTTGCTCTTGTCGAAGACGAAGGGCTCGCCCATCACGGCCTCGCCATCCTTGCCGATCGTGGTTTCGCCCTTCTTGCCCATCTTGAGCTTCGAGCCCTCGGCCGTCGAGGCGCCGCCAAGGATATCGGCCATGATCATGGTGGCGCGAGTAGCCATAATCGACCGGGTTCCAGATCGCGAAGCTCTTGCACGCGCCCTTGAGAACGGCATCCTTCATCTCGGACGGCAGGCCGAGGCCGGTGATGTAGACCTTGCCGATCAAGCCGCCGTCCATGATGGCCTTGGCGCCGGCACGAATGCCGATCGTCGTCGGGAGAGATCACGCCCTTCAGGTTCGGGTGCGCCTTCACCAGCGCCTGCATCTCGCGATAGCTCTTGTCGTCCTGGTCGTCGCCGTAGACGGTCGCGACGAGCGGCATCTTCGCGTATTCGGGCTTCTTCCACTCTTCCTTCATGGCCGCGATCCAGCTGTTCTGGTTCGTCATGGTGGAGGCGGCCGACAGGATCGCGACCTCGCCCTCGCCGTTGAGGGCGTCCTTCGATCATCTGCACCTGCTTGGCGCCGATCAGCGGGGTCGAGGACGCCGAGAGATGCATCAGCCGGCCGCCGGGCGCGACGGCGGAGTCGTAGGAGATGACCTTGATGCCGCGCTGCATCGCCTTCTTGCCGACCGGCACCAGCGCGTTGGCGTCATCGGCCGCGATGATCAGGCCATCGACCTTCTGCGCGATCAGCGAGTCGAGCACCGCGATCTGGTCTTCGGCGGTGGGCTTGGTCGGCGCCGTATAGATGATCTCCATGCCGCCGATTTCCTTGGCGGCCTGGTTGGCGCCGTCGCGGCAGGCGTCGAAATAGCTGTTGCCGAGGTTTTTCACGACGAGCGCGACGCGCTTGTTGGCCGCAAAGGCGCGCCCGCCCATGCCGAGCGGCAGGGTCGCGCCGGCAGCGCCCGCCGCGAGGGTCTGCAGCAGTTGCCGACGATTGGCTTGGAACGAATTGGCAGTCATGAGCGCGTTTCCCTCGGGATCCGCTTCGCTCGTCTGGCGAAGTTCTGCGGGACCCTAGAGACCGGTCGCGAAGTGCGGTCAATCATGCTAACATTCAAGCGCAGCGCAGCAGGGTGTCAGTCCTTCACAGGCATGACGGCCTCGGCAGCCGTGATCAAACCCGCATCGTTGTGCGCATTGCAGTAGTCGGACAGCGCCTTCGCGTCCTTCGCCATCTTGTCCGAATGCAGGATCGGCGGGTCGTTCTCCTTCGTGTAATAGCCCTCGAGCCAGGCCAGGACGATCGCGATGTCCGACTTCTCGGACGAGATGAAGTCCTTGCACTTGATCGTCGAGAAATCCATGTCCTCGGCCCAGGCCGGTGAAGCCGCCATGAGGAGTGCAGCCGCTACCAGAGCTCGTTTCATGCATCGTTCTCCATCGGACCAGCGGTATAGGACTTCGACGTCCATTCCATCGCCGCCGAGCTAAGCTGCAACGAAAGTCTGTGATTCTGACCAGATCCCGAGCGGCCGAACCGCGGTGAACGCGACCTTTTCCAATGCGATGGTGAAAGCGGTGCGGCGCACCGGTTGGCGCGTGCAGGCGCGGCTTCGGCACCTTATATTATCGTGTAGAACAGAGCCCTGTTGGCCACGCGTTCCGCGGCCACGGGTCCGGCCCGCGCCGCGTGAGCTCTAAACCAAGGAAGTTGCTGACCGATATGGCTTCATTGCCCCTGCCGTCGCCCCCCGAGGACAGCTACGGCGCCGAATTCGATCAAGGTGCTGCGAGGCCTCGACGCGGTGCGGAAGCGACCGGGCATGTACATCGGCGACACGGATGACGGCTCCGGCCTGCATCACATGGTCTACGAGGTCGTGGACAACGCCATCGACGAGGCGCTGGCCGGCCATGCCGACCTCGTGACCGTGACGCTCAATGCCGACGGGTCGGTCACGGTGACGGACAACGGGCGTGGCATCCCCACCGATATCCACAAGGAAGGGGCGTCTCGGCCGCCGAGGTCATCATGACCCAGCTGCATGCGGGCGGAAAGTTCGACCAGAATTCCTACAAGGTTTCGGGCGGCCTGCACGGTGTTGGCGTGTCGGTGGTCAATGCGCTGTCGACCAAGCTCGCCTTGCGGATCTGGCGGGACGGCAAGGAACACGAGATCGAGTTCAGCCACGGCGATGCGGTCAGCCGACTCAAGGTCGTCGGCCCGGCGGGCGAGGAAGACGGCAAGCCCAAGCGCGGCACTTCGGTGACGTTCTGGCCGTCGCCCGAGACCTTCACGATGACGGAGTTCGACTACGCGACGATCGAGCATCGTCTGCGCGAGCTCGCCTTCCTGAACTCGGGCGTCCGCATCGTCCTCACCGATCGCCGCCACGCCGAGCCGAAGCAGGAAGAGCTGTTCTACGACGGCGGCCTCGAAGCCTTCGTGCGCTACCTCGACCGCACCAAGTCGCCGCTGCTCGACAAGCCGATCCTCATGCGCGGCGAGAAGGACGGCATGACCGTCGAGGTCGCGCTCTGGTGGAACGACAGCTACCACGAGAACGTGCTGCCCTTCACCAACAACATCCCGCAGCGCGACGGCGGCACCCATATGGCCGGATTCCGCGCCGCCTTGACGCGGCAGGTCACCGGCTACGCCGGCAGTTCGGGCGCGATGAAGAGGGAGAAGGTCGACGTCACCGGCGACGATTGCCGCGAGGGCTTGACCTGCGTGCTGTCGGTGAAGGTGCCGGACCCGAAATTCTCGTCGCAGACCAAGGACAAGCTCGTCTCGTCCGAGGTGCGCCCGGTGGTCGAAAGCATCGTCAACGAAACGCTCGGGCCAGTGGTTCGAGGAGCATCCGGCCGAGGCACGCACCGTCGTGGCCAAGGTCGTCGAGGCCGCTGCGGCGCGCGAGGCGGCCCGCAAGGCGCGCGAGCTCACCCGTCGCAAGGGCGCGCTCGACGTCGCCAACCTGCCCGGCAAGCTGGCCGACTGCCAGGAGCGCGACCCGGCGCTTTCGGAAATCTTCCTGGTCGAGGGCGACTCGGCCGGCGGCTCGGCCAAGCAGGGCCGCAACCGCGAATACCAGGCGGTGCTGCCGCTGCGGGGCAAGATCCTGAACGTCGAGCGGGCGCGCTTCGACAAGATGCTCTCAAGCCAGGAGATCGGCACGCTGATCACCGCGCTCGGCACCGGCATCGGGCGCGACGACTTCAACCCCGACAAGCTGCGCTACCACAAGATCATCATCATGACGGATGCCGATGTCGACGGCTCGCATATCCGCACGCTGCTGCTCACATTCTTCTTCAGGCAAATGCCGCAACTGATTGATCGCGGCCACATCTATATCGCCCAGCCGCCGCTCTATAAGGTGAAGCGCGGCTCGACCGAGCAGTACCTGAAGGACGAGCGGGCGCGCGAGGACTACCTGATCGAGAACGGCGTCGACGGGGCGGTGCTCCGCCTCGCGACAGGCGAGGAGCGGGCGCGCGGCGACCTGCGCGCCTCGATCGAGGAGGCGCGGCTCGGTCCGCGCGGTGCTGGCGCAGCTCCATTCGCGCTACAGCCACACGGCCGTCGAGCAGGCGGCCATCGCCGGCGCGCTGAAGCCGGTGCATCAGCTCGACGAGGCCGAGGCCGAGGGCCAAGGCCGCGCGAGGTCGCGGAGCGGCTGAACGCGCTCGCCGACGAGACGGAGCGCTGCCTGGGGCGGTCGGGTCGAGAACGGCGGCTACGTCTTCACGCGCGAGGTGCGTGGCGTGCCCGAGGCGCTGGTGCTCGATGCTGGCCTGCTGGCCTCGGCCGAGGCGCGTCGGCTCGCCGAGCACGGGCCGGCGCTCGGCGAGGTCTACGCGCAAGCCCGCGACCTTCGTCCGCAAGGCGGAAAGCAGCGTCATTTCCGGCCCGACCGCCCTCGTGGATGCCGTGATGGCGGCAGGCGGCAAGGGCATCAGCCAGATGCAGCGCTACAAGGGCCTTGGCGAGATGAACCCGGAGCAGCTCTGGGAGACCACGCTCGACCGCAACGTCCGCTCGCTGCTGCAGGTCAAGATCAAGGAGCTCGACGAGGCGGACGACATGTTCGTCAAGCTGATGGGCGACGTCGTCGAGCCGCGCCGCGAGTTCATCCAGGAAAATGCGCTGAACGTGGCGAACCTGGACGTGTAGCTCTCCACCGCGTCTGCGAACCTGGGGGTTAGTTTCAGCCCGGGAAGTCGAACGGCGCTCTGATAACGCCGCGGTGGTATGGGAACCGGGCCCGCTGCAGAGGGTCAGGGCCGGTGAAGATCAATCGCGTCCTGAACGCAACCGGGCTCACCACGAGAAGATATCCCCGCAGCGGGCGTTCGTCGGGTACGAAAAGGGCTTCCGCCAGGTATCGGCTCTTGTCGCGAACCCATGCGGGTATCGGCAGCCCCCACCGCCGCGCTAGATGCTCGCCGACGCCGCCCAGGAAGGCATTTGCGTGTGCGTGGTTGACCCACTGGGGAGCTTCCGCGATCGACGCAGCCTGACCCATGGTGTCGCCGTCAGCGCCATAGAACGAGTCCAGGAACTCGTCGAGGTGATGCCGCCAATCGGGGTCGCGCTGAGAACGCTCGGCCACTTCGACCAGGGTCCCAGGACGCATGGCCTACTGGTCGCTTAACACGGCCGGAAACCGGCGCAGCATCTCTTCGCGGGGCTCCTCGCCGTGAATCGAGACATAAAGGCGGCGCAGGTCGTCGACGGTGATGATTTGCAATCCGGAAGCCAGCTGCCGTGCGTCGGACATGTCTTTTTCGCCCCGGTCCAGGTTGGACAGGGCACGGAGCTTCATCGCCAGGAGGTAGCCGGGCGTGGCGACGAGCACACGCAGGCCAGGCTGGTCAGTTGGAAAATTGCCCGAGAGGTGGAACAGACTGTCGGGTTCGCTCAACGGCGTGAACATACCGACCGCGTTGTTGAGCCAATCGGGCGAGAGCTGCATGTGTTCGGCGACGTGCCGCAGCGACGGACCGAGCACCGCCTCATCGTAGCCTTCGCGCACCACGGCATCGACATCCTCGGTGGTCCGCCGCCAATCGAACTGAAGCAGGATTGCGCTGGCGCCGTAGACGGCCAGCTCGATGAAATGACCGCGGCCGGCCAGATGCTCCCCGAGAAGCTGGAAGGCTTGCCTCAACCGCTCCCTGTCCAGCATCGATCGGCTCGCATCTGCCGTCTTCGGCGTTCGCGGAGGAGAATGATCGGGACGGACCGACCGCGCAAGCCGCAGAGCGCGGCAGCATCGTTCGGTGACTTGCTCTCAACAGCCGTCAGGCCGCAATCCCGGTGACCCGCGCCTCCATTTCGGCCAGCCGAATGCGGCCCGCCGCATAGTCGTCAAACGCCTTGCGCATCTCGTCCGACAGGGCCCGGCCCGAAATCAACGCGGCGAGTTCGGCTTCCCGAATGATGGCGCCTCGATCCGGCTCGCCCCTGGCCTGCAGGAACGAGACCGTGCTGCCGTCGAGGACGGCGGCGGTCAGGATGCCGGAGCGATACGCCCCTGTGTCGATGGAGATCCGGTTCACCGTCGTCACGGGCGCATCGCCCATGATCGTATGGCCATGCACAACCCGGCGCGGCAACTCATGCGGATGGGTTAGGAACTCCTGCCGGATCCACAGCAGATCGTATTCCAGCTGCTCTGCGATCGGAACACCGGGCCGAATTCCGGCATGCACGAAGAGGTAGCGTGTCGTCGTCATGCGTCAGCGGCAGGCTCGCCAGGAAATCCGCGTGTCGCCGGAGCTCCCGAGGATCGTCGTGGACGGTCTCACGTTTTGCGCCATAGCTCTTGATCGTGTGCCAGTGGAGTTCCCAGGCCCAGACCGGCACGTCCTCGCCCGACGTGACCGCCCTCACGAAGATGTCGTCGTGGTTGCCCCGCAGGCAGACGAACTGGTCGATTGACCTCCGCGGACCCGCGATCAGTCGCTCGACGACCCCATGCGAATCGGCGCCACGGTCGAGGTAGTCGCCGGTGAAGACGATCTTCGCTTTTGCGTCTGCGGGCGGCTGCGTCGGCTTCGATCGAAGCAAAGAAGTTGGTCGAGCAAATCGACGGCGACCGTGAATGTCGCCGATCGCGTAGGTCACAGTATGCATTGGCTCGCGGTTTAGATCGCGGATCGCGTGCGGAGCAACGCATTCCCGCACGCGAACTGGCACATCGCATGCCCATGCGCTCAGGCTTCCACGAACTCCTCTCGGCTGAAACCTTGCGCGAACAGCACGGAGGTCAGATCCGTGTGGTCGATGCGGGCATGAGCCGCGGCCGCCACGGCCGGCTTGGCGTGAAACGCGACGCCGAGCCCCGCCTCGCCGAGCATGCCGAGATCATTGGCGCCGTCGCCGACGGCAAGCGTCTCGGGCCGGCGTCAGCCCGAGGCGGAGGCGGAGGTCCCGCAGCGTTTGCAGCTTGGCTTCGCGGCCGAGGATCGGTTCAGCGACTTGCCCGGCGAGATGCTCGTTCTCGACGATGAGACGGTTGCCGCGGTTCTCATCGAAGCCGATCCGCTGCGGCGACCGGCGCGGTAAACAGCGTGAATCCGCCAGAGACCAACTCACACCAGGCGCCGTGCGCCCGCATGGTGCGAACGAGCGTCCGCCCGCCCGGTGTCAGGGTGATACGGTCCTGCAGAACATCGTCGACGACGGACACGGGAAGACCCTTCAGCAGGGCGACCCGCTCGCGGAGTGCAGGCTCGAAGGCCAGCTCACCACGCATGGCGCGTTCGGTGATCGCGGCCACAAGCGGCTTGAGACCGACGAAATCCGCGAGTTCGTCGATGCATTCCTGCCCGATCATGGTGGAGTCCATGTCCGCGAGCAGCAGCTTCTTGCGCCGGTGCAGCCTGGGCTGAAAGATCGCATCGACCGGCCCGTTGCGGATAAGGTCGAGACAGGCCATCCGGAGTCCGGGAAGGGATTCGATCTCGGCAGCGAATTCGATATCGAGCGCTGTGCCTTGGCCGAGCCAGCGAAGCGCACCGGCTTGGGGCAGGGCGGAGCGAAGCGCCTCCGCATGCCGTGTGAGGCGTTCGCCTCGTTCCGGCACGATAAAGGTCGCGACACAGGGGAGCATTTGGGACGGCATGAATGCTGGGGATTTCGGGGCGAAACGCGCCATCGTCATCGCAGGCCCCACCGCCAGCGGCAAGTCCGCTCTGGCACTCGCGCTCGCCGAACAGCTCGACGGTATGGTCATCAACGGCGATTCGATGCAGGTCTACGCCGATCTCCGCATCCTCACGGCCCGGCCCTCAACCGAGGACGAAGCCCGCGTGCCGCACCGGCTCTTCGGGCACGTCGACGCGGCCGAGGCCTATTCTGTCGGCCGATGGCTCGACCACATCTGTCTGGTCCTCGATGAAGCGTGCTCGCTAGGCCGCGTGCCGATCATCGTGGGCGGGACAGGTCTCTACCTGAAGGCGCTGACGCAAGGTCTGTCGGATATTCCGCCCGTCCCGGACGAGGTCCGAGCGCGGGTGCGGGCTGCGGCAAACGGCGTTCCTCCGCAAGAACTGCACGACCAGCTCCGCACGCGTGATCCGGACTTGGCTGCCCGCCTGCGGCCGAGCGACCCCCAACGCATCATCCGCGCGCTCGAGGTGATCGAGGCGACCGGCCAATCGCTTTCGACCTACCAGGGTCGGCGCCGGCCTCCTCTGCTTGGCCCGGACGAAATGATCGGTGTCGTGATGTCGCCGGAGCGAGCGGTGCTGAATGCCCGCATCGATGCTCGCTTCGACGCGATGATCGCCGCCGGCGCGCTTGACGAAGTTGGGCAGCTCGATGCCCGTGCGCTTGATCGGGATCTGCCGGCCATGCGAGCGCTTGGAGTGCCTACCGCTCGTGGCTTGCCTGCACGGGACGCTCGATCTCGACAGCGCCATGGCGCAGGCGAAAGCAATGACCCGGCACTATGCCAAGCGCCAGGCGACGTTCTTTCGGCATCAGCTTCCGGCGTTACTGTCCGTGCCGGCGCTCGACCCAAATACCGTCGTCGACCTGGTGCGGTTGTGGTCAGCTTAAGGAGGCGAGTTGACCTTCAGCGCCGCCGCGAGGGGGGCACTTTCAATTGCATATCGTCGACGCAGGTGCCGAGCCGAATGCGCTGCCGGATCGGTTTTAAGTTGCGGCGGCGATCAGGAGCCGTCGTATTTTTCGTGTTGGCTGCAGGCAGAGGCCGTGCTGGCCGCTCCGATCTGGACGATTCCGATCGCGGTTGCGGCCATGAGCGCAAGGGCGGCAAAGCGTATCAGCATGATTATGTCTCCGGTTGCCCCTCAAAGCGGAGCTTCGCCGGTCACCGCTGCCGGATCAAGACACACTGTCGCGAGCCGCCGATTGGCGCGCCCTTTCGTTGTGTCGGCCGAGGCTCCCTCCTATAACGTCGCCTTCTCCGGACCCAAACCTCGATGCCCTCTGAACAAGACATTGCCGCCGCTCTTTCCGACCTGCCGACGCCGAACGGGCGCGCCCTGGGCGAGTCGGGACTGCTCGGCGGCATCGTCGTGCGAGAAGACCGTGTGTTCGTCTCGCTGGAGGCGAAGGAGGTCGAGCCCACGGCCATGGAGACGCTTGCGCGCCACAGTCGAGTCGCGCCTGAAGACCCTGCCTGGTGTCGGCGCGGCTTTTGTCACCGTGACGGCCGAGAAGTCCGCCGGCAGATCCGCGCCGCGCCCCTCTGCGTCCGCCTCTCACTCTCATGGGCATGCCCATGAGCCCGGCCCGCGCGCCCAGGCGGCACGCGCATCGCAGGCAGTGCCGGGCGTCAAGACCATCATCGCGGTGGCGTCGGGGAAGGGGGGCGTCGGCAAATCGACCACGGCCGTGAATCTCGCGCTGGCGCTTGCCGGCTTCGGTCTGTCGGTCGGCATACTGGACGCAGATATCTACGGCCCCTCCATGCCACGCTTGCTTGGTCTCAGCGGCAAGCCCGAAGTGGTGGACGGGCGCACGATGAAGCCGCTCGAAGCCTTCGGCGTGAAAGTCATGTCGATCGGGTTCCTGGTCGAGGAGGAAACCCCAATGATCTGGCGCGGCCCGATGGTGATGTCGGCGCTGACGCAGATGCTGCGCGAGGTCGAATGGGGCGACATCGACGTCATGGTGGCCGACATGCCGCCCGGCACCGGCGACGCCCAACTCACGATGGCGCAGTCCGTCCCGCTCGCTGGCGCCGTCATCGTCTCGACCCCGCAGGATCTGGCGCTGATCGACGCGCGGCGCGGCATCGCCATGTTCCGGCGAACCGAGGTGCCCATCCTCGGTATCGTCGAGAACATGAGCACCTTCATCTGCCCCAACTGCGGGCACCAGTCCGACATCTTCGCGCACGGCGGCGCTCGGAGGGAGGCTGAGCGGCTTGGCGTCCCCTACCTCGGCGAAATCCCGCTTGCGATGCCGATCCGGGAGAGCTCCGACGCCGGACGCCCGATCGTCGTCGCCGATCCCGACGGCGCGCAGGCGCAGGCTTTCAAGGCGATTGCCCGCGGCGTGCTCGACTCGCTGGCCGGTTCGCGCCGGCGAGCCGCGCCCCGCATCGTTGTGGAGTAGGAAGAGCCCGTCGGCGCAAAGAGGCTCTATTTTGAGCCATTTTCGTCATTAGGATGCATGGCATGGATGCTTCCCGAGGTCGTCGCGCCGTCTTGAAAGCTCTGGCCGCGGGCGCGGCGGCCAGCACCTTCACACCGGCGTCCGCCGAGGAGGCGGCGGGGACACCCGAAGTCCGCTGGCAGCTGATCTCGTCTTTTTCGAAGTCGCTCGATCTGATGTATGGCGGGGCGGAGGCCTTTGCCGCGATCGTCGGTGACCTGACCGGCGGCCGGTTCCACATCGAAGTCTCGCCGCCCACCGAGGCCATCTCCGGCCTGCAAGTGCTCGACGCGGTCGCGGCGGGCACGCTCGACGCGTGCCAGACGTCCCTCGACTATTTCTACGCCAAGGATCCGGGCTTCGCGCTGGCGACCGCCATCCCGTTCGGCATGAACGCCCGCGAGCAGTTTGCCTTCGCGACCCAGGGAGGCGGCGACGCACAGCTGAATGAAATCCTGGCCGACTCGAACGGGCTCGCCTTCGCGGCCGGCAATACCGGCGCGCAGATGGGCGGCTTCTTCAAGCGCGAAATCAAGACGGCGGGCGATCTTGCCGGCCTGAAGATCCGCATCGGCGGCCTAGCCGGGCGCGTGCTGCAAAAGCTGGGGGCGGAGCCCGTCGCAACGCCCCGAGCGGAGTTCTACAGCGCGCTCGATTCGGGCGCGCTCGACGGGGTTACCTGGGTCAGCCCGCACGACGACGAGAAGCTCTCGGCCGATGATGCCACGCGCCTGACCAAGCTCGCGCCCAATTACTATTATCCCGGCTGGTGGCGCGGTGGTTCTGCCGTCCACATCGTCGTCGACAAGCGCAAATTCGACGCGCTGCCGGCGCCCTTCCAGGCGGCTGTTAAAAGCGGCGGCGACGCTCGCCGGGGCCGACATGCTGGCGCGCTACGATACAGCCAACCCCGCTGCTCTGCGCCGTCTGGTCATCGGCGGTGCGCAGTTGCGGCCTTTTCCGCAGGACGTGCTCGAGGCCGCCTACAAGGCCACCAACGATACGCTGCGCGAAATCGGGGACGCGAACCCACGATTCCGAAAGCAGCTCGACGCGCTCATCGCCTTTCGCAACGAGCAATATCTGTGGTGGCAGGTCGGCGAATACACCTTCGATAATTTCCTCATCCGGCAGCGGGCAAAGGGTTAGCTCGCCGGTCGATCTGCCAAGGCGAGCCTGAACCGCCGGTTCTGTTTGCCCTTCTTTTCGACGCCGGTGATGGCGACACGGCCGATCTCGCCGGTGATTGCGACATGCGTCCCACCGCAGGGTTGCAGGTCGAGGCCCACGATCTCGACCAGGCGAACGCGTCCGCTGCCCATCGGCGGCTTGACCGACATTGTCTTGACGAGGCCAGGGTTGGCCAGCAGCTCCTCATCCGTGATCCAGCGCGTGCGCACCGGCGCGTCCTGTTCGATCAATGCGTTCAGCCGCTGCTCCACATCCGCGCGGTCGAACACCGCATCGCCCATGTCGAAATCAAGCCGGCCCTCGCCGTCGCCGATCGCGCCGCCGGTCACGGGGTAGGGCAACACGGCCGTCAACAGATGCAAGGCGGTATGAATGCGCATCCGGGAGAAGCGCCTGTCCCAGTCGAGTGCCATGGCCACGTGTTCGCCCGGTTGCGGCGGCGGGCTGTTCGGCGCAAGGACGTGAACGATGCTGGCCCGGTCGGCGCTGTACCGCGTGTCCACAATTGCGAAGGTCGGGCCTGCGGCGGTCTTGAGGTGCCCGGTGTCGCCCGGCTGGCCCCCGCCCTGCGGGTAGAACACGGTTCGGTCCAGGACCACGCCGGCGTCGTCCACGCTCACAACTGTGGCGAGCGCGTCTCTCCGATACGCATCGTCGCGGAACAGCAGCTCCGTCACGCGAGCTCCTCCGGCCTCACGCTCGGTCCGCGCAGGAGCCATCGTCGGGATCGGCAGGCCCTTGGCCCGGAGGAAGACAGGGTTGTAGAGCTTCGACTGGTAACGCACGCCCGAATCGCAAAGGATCGTCACGATCGTGTGGCCAGGGCCGAGTTCGCGCGCCAGGCGGATCGCACCCGCAACATTGATCCCGGAGGAGCCGCCGAGCAGCAGGCCTTCGTGCTCGGCCAGGTCGAAGAGCGACGTCGAGCGCCTCGATGTCGTCGATCTGGAAAGCGTGGTCGACCGGTGCACCCTCGAGGTTGGCCGTGATCCGGCCCTGGCCGATGCCTTCCGTGATCGACGAGCCTTCCGCCTTCAGTTCGCCGTGGCGGTAGAAATTGTAGAGCGACGCCCCGAGCGGATCGGCGAGGGCCACCTGGACGGCCGGGTTGCGTTCCTTCAGCGCCATGCCGACTCCCGCCAGCGTTCCACCCGTGCCGACCGCGCAGACAAAGCCATCGACGCGGCCGTCGGTGTCGTCCCAGATCTCCGGGCCGGTGGTGCGGCGATGGCCTTCGCGGTTGGCGACATTATCGAACTGGTTGGCCCAGATAGCACCGCCCTCAAGCCGCGCTCGCGAGCCGCTCGGCAAGCCGTTGCGACACCTTCACGTAGTTGCCGGGATTGCTGTAGGGCACGGCCGGAACTTCGATCAGTTCCGCGCCCGACAGGCGCAGCAGGTCCTTCTTCTCCTGGCTCTGCGTGTTGGGGATGACGATCACGGTCTGGAAGCCAAGCGCATTGGCCACGAGCGCGAGCCCGATGCCGGTGTTGCCGGCGGTCCCCTCCACGATGGTGCCGCCCGGCGCGAGGGCTTTTCGTGCGATTGCGTCCTCGACGATCGCCAGGGCGGCGCGATCCTTCACGGACCCGCCGGGGTTCATGAATTCAGCCTTGCCCAAAATCGTGCACCCGGTCAGTTCCGAGGCGCGGCGCAGGCGGATCAGCGGTGTCTGACCGATCGCGGCGATCACGTCCTTGCAGATGGCTCTTGTGTGATTGGATGACGAGAGGCTGCCTGGCGCCGGCACGCTCATTTGGCGGAGCCGAGGAAGGTGTGCTCGGGGCCGGGAAAGCGTCGCGCCCGAACGTCTTCGGCGTAGCTCTGCCACGGCGGTGCCGATCGTCCCGCCGACCTCCGCATAGCGCTTCGCGAACTTCGGCGTGAAATCTTCGAACAGGCCGATCACGTCGTCGGTGACTAGGATCTGGCCGTCGCACGCCACCGATCCGCCGATCCCGATCGTCGGCGCCGATACGGCCTCGGTGACCCGGCGTGCGAGCGGCTCGACCGTGCCCTCGACGACCATCGCGAAAACACCTGCGGCCGACATCGCCTCCGCATCGGCCAGCAGGCGCTCGGCCGCGGCCTCGTCCGCGACCCTGCACCCGAAAGCCGCCAAGCGTGTTCACGGACTGAGGCGTGAGCCCGACATGGGCGAGAACCGGGATGCCCCGCGCCACGAGAAAGGCGGCGGTCTCGGCCATCGCGATGCCACCCTCGATCTTGACGCCCGAGCATTCGGTTTCCGCCATCAACCGCGCCGCATTGCGGAACGCCAGCTCAGGCGATTCCTGATAGCTGCCGAATGGCATGTCGACGATGACGCAGGCTTTTTCGGTGGCGCGCACCACGGCACGCCCGTGCGCGACCATCATCTCCAGCGTCGACACCGAGCGTTGTAGGAAGCCCGTACAGCACCATCCCGAGGGAGTCGCCGACCAGAATCAGATCGCAATGCCGGTCGAGGATCTTGGCGATCTGCGCCGAATAGGCCGTCAGCGCCACGATGGGAACACCAGACTTACGCCCGGTGATCGCGCGCGGCGTGGTTCGTGAGTTACGGGCGGAAGCGCTCATGACCTAGGCGTAGCCTTCAGTCCACGGGTGCCGCAACTGTCTGCGATGCGACACGTCGGAATGCAACGGAACGGGTCAGCTCGTACCTTCGACGATACGCATGTCACGCTCGGCGCCATCGCCCAAGGCCGCAAGCGCTTCCTGGTAGGCGGCGCTCGGATAAAGCGCCTTGGCGGCTTCGAGGCTGTCGAATTCCACCACGACGGTGCGGTTCATGGACCCCGCCTCATAAGCTTCGGCGGCCGGACCGCGGATGATGAACCGTCCGCCGGCAGCCTGGATGGCGGGCCCTGCAAGCTTCGCGTAGGCCGCGACCTTCTCCGGGTCCGAGATGCTGCGATACATGGTGACCAGATAACCCTTCGGCACGACGTTCTCCCGATCTCGTTGTGCGAGGCTTAGCGGAATCGGCCCGTGGCGAAAGTCCGCGCCTAGTCCGGGTCGAGCGGCGCGACGCCGGTCAGGCTGGCCGTCGCTGCCGAGCGTGATCTTTTCGATTCGCATTTCGGCGCTATGCAGCAACTGCTCGCAATGTCGGCGCAGCGCCTCGCCCCGCTCGTAGATGCGAATCGAGTCCTCGAGACGTCGCATCGCCCTTTTCAAGCCGTCCGACGATGCCCTCGAGTTCGGCCATGGCCTTCTCGAAAGGCAGGGCAGGGAGATCGTCTAGGGAATGGGATGTGTCGGCCAACGGAACCTCGTCGTCGCGCGTGACTTAGACCATCTCGTGCGTCGGCGCATCGGCTTCGGCTGATCCGGCACGGTCAGAGCAAAGCATGTTCCCTCGAAGCACTCGGTGCCGCGGCCGATCGCGGCGACGGCGGCGCTCATGCGCCCCTCGCGCTCGAGTTTGGCGTCGGCAAGCGCCACGAGGTGAGGGTTGGGCGTCGCGGTGGGCGAGGCGCCCCGCAAAGTGGCCGCGTGCTCGCTGTTCGGTTCGGCCAGGATCGAGGGCGCAGAGTGCGATGAAGGCGACGGCCGTCGAGCGGCTGACGCCGGCGTAGCAGTGGATCAGCAGAGGAAGACGGCGATCCCAGTCTCGCAAGAAACGCAGCAGGTCTTCGATGTGGCTCGTCTCGGCAAGCACGCGGTCGGGGGTGGCCTCGGTGATGTCGGAAACGGCGACGTTCAGATGCTCGGAATTCGGCCGGGATCGAGACGCGGGCGGGAAGCGTCAGAAGCGAGATCACGCTGGCAGCCTGGCTCGACCGCAGCGTGGCCTCGACGTGAGCCAACGGGCAGACATGTATCAGGGCCATCAGAGATTCCGTTCCGACTCGAGTGCCGCAAAGCGCTCGAGAAACAATGTCTTCACCACCTCAGCGGGCTGCGGAAAGAGGTACTCGCGCCAGGTCTCGGGCGGCGGCAGCGCCGGGCCGAAGAACAGGTCGGCCTCCGCTTCGGCGAAGCCGGCAAGCGCCGTCGCCTCCAGGCGTGCCGCTGCCCGATCGGCGGTCTTGATCGTCGCGTGTTCGTCAGGCGCCAGGTCGGCGAGGCCGAAGCGGGCGTGAATCGCATCGAGGAGCCGGGCTTCGACGCTCTTGTAGGTGTCGCTCGAGGACCGTCTTGAACGGCGAGATCAGGTCGCCGACGACATATTCAGGCGCATCGTGCAGCAATGCCGCAAGGCGTCGCCCACGACCGGCGGAGCTCCCGGTTGCGACGATCGCCTCGACCAGAAGCGAGTGCTGCGCCACGGAGAAGATGTGTGGGCCGGACGTCTGTCCGTTCCACCGCGCCACCCGAGCCAAGCCCGTGAGCGATGTCCTCGATCGCGATGTCGTCCGGTCTCGGGTCGAGCAAGTCGAGCCTGCGTCCCGACAGCATCCGCTGCCAGGCCCGCGGCGGTCGCGGCCGTGGTCATGACTGGGTTGCGTGCCCGGCGTGAGCTCCATGCCGGAAGCAGCCGACGAGGTGGTCATCCACCATTCCGACGGCCTGCATGAAGGCATAGAGGATCGTCGGCCCGCAGAACGAAAGGCCGTGGCCCCTGAGATGTTTCGCCATGGCCCGCGACGCGTCGCTCTCGACAGGAATTTCGGCTGTGGATTTGAACTGGTGGCGGACGGGAGCGCCGTCGACGAAGCCCCAGAGCAGCCGCGCGAAACCGCCGCGCTCCTGCTCTTCCAGGAAGAAGCGCGCCGTTCGGATGGTGTTCAAGATCTTGGCCCGGTTGCGCACGATGCCGGCGTCGTCCATGAGCGCCGCGACCTTCGCGTCGTCGTAGTGCGCGATGCGGGCCGGCTCGAAGCCATCGAAGGCGCGACGAAAGGCATCACGCTTGCGCAGGATCGTGATCCACGCCAACCCCGCCTGGAATCCGTCGAGGATCAGCTTCTCGAACAAGGCTCTGTCGTCCCATTCGGGCACGCCCCAATCGGTGTCATGGTACGCGACGTACAGGGGGTCGGCGCCGGCCCAGGGACACCGGCAGAGACCGTCGGCGTGGCGGATCGGGTCGTGGACTCTGGGCGGTTTCGGACGGGCAGCCGTGTCGGTCATGATCTGCAGGGTTATCGCGTTGCGCGGCGGCGGAGAAGAGCGCTTCGCTTGCCGCCCTCGCGCAAAAAGGACATGTTCTCTGTCTCAAATGATTCAGCGATACGGTCGTCAACGTCGCGCATTGATCGGACAAAGGTCGCCACTTTGCCTGTAACCACGATTTCAAAGTCCTTGTCGGCCCGCAAGCGCACGGCATTCCTGCTGGCAGCGGTCGCTGCATTCGGCCTCGTGGCCTCTCCCGGTTTCGCCGGTACGCGCGAGGCGATCAGCGTGCCGAAGCCCTTCGAGATCGGAGACAGCTCCGTCGGCAATTATCTCGCGGCGCTGGTGGCCGGAGCCGATCGCGACACGATGGCGGCCGCCACGTTCTTTCGCGAAGCGTTGCGCGCTGACCCGGGCAACACCGAACTGCTGGAGCGGACATTCGTCGCCGCGCTCTCGAACGGCGACATGCAGGAATCGGTCGAGCTCGCGCGCCGGCTCGTCGGGCAGGACCCGAAGAACGGTCTGGCCCATCTCGTGCTCGGGCGTCGAGCAGCTCAAGCAGAAGCACTACGTCGCCGCACGTCGGCAGTTCGAAACGGGCGACGCTGGCCGCGAGCGCGACGTCACCGGAACGCTGCTCATGGCCTGGACCTATGTGGCCCAAGGCGAGGAGGCGAAGGCTCTTGCGGCCGTCGACGGACTGAAGGACAGCAATCTCGGCGTCTTCCGCGATTACCATGGCGCCCTGATCGCCGACCTCGCCAATGACGTTCCCGAGGCGACAAAGCGCTTCAAGGCTGCCTACGGCGCCGACAACACGATCCTTCGGCTGGTCGACGCCTATGCCCGCTTCGAAGCGCGCCACGGCGACATGCCGAAGCGACCCGGGCCTACACCGCCTTTTCGGGCGTGCTGCCGAATCATCCGCTGATCGAGGCCGCGCTTGCCGACCTCAAGGCCAAGAAGCACGCTCGCGCCGCTGATCAGAACGCCGCAGGAAGGCGCCGGCGAAGTGCTCTACGGCCTCGGCGCGGCCGGCGGCCGGCAGGGAGACGACCTCGCCGCGCTGATCTATCTGCGCCTGTCGCTCTATCTTGCGCCCGAAAACAGCTCTGGCGATGGTGACGCTCGGCCGACACCTACTGCCCGCCTGAAGCAGAACGAGCAGGCGATCGACGTCTACCAGATGGTGCCGGCTGTCGAGCCCGCTGAAGGCCAATGCCGAAATCCAGACCGGGCTCGTGCTCGACTCGCTCGGGCGGAGCCGACGAGGCCGTCAAGCATCTGCAGGCGATCGTCGACGTCAAAGCCTGCCGATCTCGAAGCCCTGACGACGCTGGGCAACCTCCTGCGTGCGCAGAAGCGATACGGCGACGCGATCGAGCACTACACGAAGGCGATCGACGCGACGCCGCCGAACGACAAGGCCTTTGGGGACTGCTTTACTTCCGAGGCATCGCCTACGAGCGCAACAAGCAGTGGCCAAAAGCGGAGGACGACTTCAAGCAGGCCCTGTCGATCGATCCCGACCAGCCGCTGGTGCTGAACTATCTCGGCTATTCCTGGATCGACCAGGGCATCCATCTCGACGAGGGCTTCAAGATGCTGCGCCGCGCCGTCTCGCTGCGGCCGGAGGACGGCTATATCGTCGACAGCCTCGGCTGGGCTCACTTCCGGCTTGGCGACTATGACGAGGCCGTCCGCGAACTCGAGCGGGCGGTCAGCCTGAAGCCGGCGGATCCGACGATCAACGATCACCTCGGCGACGCCTATTGGCGCGTCGGCCGCAAGCTCGAAGCGCAGTTCCAGTGGAACCACGCCCGCGACCTCAATCCCGATCCGGACGACGCTCCCCAAGATCCTCGACAAGATCAAGAACGGCCTGCCGGACGAGAAAGCAGCCGGCGTCTGCCGACACCAAGCCGGCGCCGGCCGACAGCGAGCCGAAGAAGGATGGGGGCTGAACGCCGCCAGGCATCACGACGTCTGAGCATGAGCGCCGAAACGCTGACCGTCGCAACCGAAGAAGATGGCATGCGGCTCGACCGCTGGTTCAAGCGGCGGCTGCCCGTCCTCTCGCTCGCCCATCTGAACAAGATCGTCCGTACCGGCCAGGTGCGGGTCGACGGCGGCCGGGTCAAGGTGTCGACGCGGGTCGCCGAGGGTCAGAGCGTCCGCGTGCCGCCACTCAACCTCGAACCGCGGCCCCGGCGGTCCGAGACCCGAAGCGCCACGGCGCAGGAGAGCGACCGTCGCGCGCATCGCCGACATGGTGCTGTTCGAGGATCGCGACCTGATGGTGCTGAACAAGCCGTTCGGCCTCGCCGTGCAGGGCGGGTCGGGCACCGCGCGAGCACATCGACGGCATGCTGGAGGCGCTTGCCGATGCCAAGGGCAATCGGCCGTTGCTGGTGCATCGGCTCGATCGCGACACGTCCGGCGTGCTGCTGATCGCTCGCAACCGCAAGATTGCGGCCGATCTCGGGGAGGTTTTCCGATCGCGCCAGGCGCGCAAGGTCTACTGGGCTCTTGTCGAAGGCGTGCCGAAACCGGCGCAGGGGCGGATCTCGCTGTTTCTGGCGAAGGGCGAGGGCATGGGCGACAAGCGCAGCGGCCCAACGGCGCGGGACCGAGCGCGCGGGGCTGGAGCGCATGCGGGTCGCCAAGCACGGCGAGGAGGATGCGCAGCATTCGGTGACGCTCTACGCGACCCTCGACAAGGTCGCGCCGCGGCTGGCCTGGCTTTCGATGAAGCCGATCACCGGTCGCACCCACCAGTTGCGCGCCCATGCCGAGGCGATCGGTCATCCGATCGTCGGCGACCCGAAATACGGGCTCGGGCCCGCGAATGATCCCCGCCGGACCGATCCGCTGCGCGCGCTTGCCCGACGCAGGTCGAGCGTAAGCTCCATCTGCTCGCGCGGCGGCTGGTTCTGCCCCATCCCGGCGGCGGCATGCTCGACGTGACGGCGCCGCTGCCGCCGCACATGCAGAAGAGCTGGGATCTGTTCGGCTTCGACGTGGCCCAGTACGACCCGATCGAAGACGCGCCCGAGGCTTAGGGCGCCATCCGCCATGCCTCAGGACTGAACGGTCGGAGCCAACAATCACACAAGGAAATGACAGAGCAACTCTTGACTGAGACCAATGGCGGCGCAACGCCTCTCTTCAGCCCGGGCCGCGTCGAAGCCAAGGCGCTTCCGAAGCGGTTCTACAAGGTGGCCTCGGCTGGACCGAGCGAGGCGGGGTTCGCGCTCCTGTTGGACGGGCGGGCGGCACGCACCCCGGGACGCAATCCGCTCGTCGTTCCCCGTCGTGCGCTCGCCGACGCCCTGGTCGGCGAATGGGCTGCGGTCGGCGAGACGATCGACCCACGAAACATGCCGCTGACGCGGATCGTCAATACCGTAATCGACGGCGTCAGCCACAGACGGGACGAGGTGATGGCCGAAGTCAAACGGTTCGCCGCGTCCGATCTTCTCGTCTACCGCGCGGCAGAGCCGCACGACTTGGTTCGATTCCAGCGAAACGCTTGGGACCCGGTGATCGCATGGGCCCGTGACCATTTGGGCGCGGAATTTCTCGTTACCCAAGGCGTCGTCCACGTCGCACAGCCACCCGAGACGCTGCGGCGCCTTTCGGTTGGTCTGGACGCACTGGTCGGCTCCGATCCTGACGCGCCGTTTCGGGCCGGCGCTTTGCACGTCATGACGACGCTGACCGGCTCCGCCTTGCTTGCGGCAGCCGTCGCGGCCGGCCGCCTGACGGCGACGGAGGCTTGGTCAGCTGCACACGTCGACGAAGATTTTCAGATTTCCCGCTGGGGCGAAGACGATGAGGCGATGCAACGGCGCGCAATGCGATGGACCGAAATGGCGGCGGCCAGCGACGTATTTCGACTTTCAGCGGCTGATAATGAGGCCGGCGGTCAATGCGTCAAGCGCAGAACGAAATAGAGGATGACGAAGGCGACGCAGACGAGGATCAAACCCCAGACCAACACCTTGCTGACACCAAGTCCGGTTTTGCCCTGGCGCGCGTCCTGCAGATCAACCTTGGTCGGTCGTTCGCTCATGATCTCCCCCGTGCCGCTATTGAACACGCTGGATCGTGCGAAGTTCCGGGCGGCGCCTCGCGAAGGCTCTTGAGACGCGCCCTCCTACGTCGGCAAGATGCGCGCCAGTTGCCGCAACGGACGGTCTCGCTCTGACGAGCGTTTAAGCCGTCGACCCCTCCGCTATGCTTCCGTCACACACGATCTGCGTCAGGCCGAAGATCGGCTCGAAGGCGCGGCGCAATGCGACGTCGAATTCATCCATGGTGGTTCCCATGCCGAGCTTCGCGAGGCTGGTTACGCCAGAAGCATGGGTCGCCGATCCCACACGGGACGATCCCGGCATAGTGCGACAGGTCCGGCTCTACGTTGATCGCGACGCCGTGGAAGCTGATCCAATGCCGTAGCCGGACGCCCAGCGCGGCGATCTTGTCTTCGCCGCTTGCGTCCGTCGACGGACCCAGACACCGACGCGATCTTCACGCCGTTCACCTCGACCCCAGCGGCTGCGAGTGCCGCGATCAGCCAGTCCTCCAAGGCTGCCACAAAGGCGCGAACGTCCGGCTTTCGTCGTCTGAGGTCGAGCATCGACATAGGCTACCCGTTGGCCCGGCCCGTGATAGGTGTACTGGCCGCCCCGTCCGGTGCGGTAGGATTGGAAATCGAGCCAGCGTCAGGTCGGTGTCCTGGGCCGAGGTGCCCGCGGTGTAGATCGCCGGATGCTGTAGCAGCCAGACCCGTTCACCCGCCGCGCTGGTGGCGATGGCGTCGACCGGACTTCCATCGTGCCGAGCGCGTCTGGGTAGTCGACGAGATCCGGGCGAAACGCACCACGAGACCGGATTGGCATCGGCTGGGGCCAGGAACGAGCTGGCGATGTTCGAGCGGTCCATCGACCCTGCTTAGATCATTGGCCGCACTGCCGGCATCCAACCCGGATAAGCGCCTTGTATTCATGTCGGGCGATAAGCTAGTCAGCGCCCGCGACGACGCGAGCCACTCGCTTCGCGGCCATGGCGGAATTGGTAGACGCGCTAGCTTGAGGTGCTAGTGGGGAGACCCGTGGAGGTTCGAGTCCTCTTGGCCGCACCAGCTCGAAGACAGTGAAGCAGTGGACATGGTCCGCTGCTTCTTCCGGCTGCAAGTCATGTCGATGCGGTGGGGTTGAGCCAAGCTCTGTCGCGTCAGCCCGGAACAGACCGGCTATCGTCCGGCGGGCTCCCCGACGTGCTCCCGCACTCTCGCAAAGACGGCCTGGAACATGGCGGGCGTCAGCACGCCGGTATTCGTGTTGTACCGGGAGCAATGGTAGCTGTCGAAGAGCATCACACGGCCCGCGCGGGCCATCAACGCGTGCTCCCGTCCGTGGCCGAACGGCGCGGCGGCAAGCCGGCCGTCCACGGCCCTCAGCACGCTCTCGTGGGCGACGCGCCCGAGCGCCACGATGCGGCCGAGAAGCGGGTGCCCGGCGATCGTGCTCGCAAGAAACGGGCGGCACGTAGCGATTTCCGTGCCGGTCGGCTTGTTCTGTGGCGGCACGCAGCGCACCGCGTTGGTGATGCGCGCAGTCAACCAGCCGCAGGCCGTCGTCGGGGCGCTCGTCGTAGGTGCCAGCCGAGAAGCCGAGCCGGCCGAGCGTCTCGTAGAGCAGGTCGCCGGCCCAATCGCCCGTGAAGGGTCGCCCGGTCCGGTTCGCGCCCTGCAACCCGGGCGCCAGCCCGACGATCAGCAGCCGTGCGTCCGCGCCGAAACTCGGAACCGGACTGTTGTGCCAATCGGGATGCCGGCTTCGCTGCTCCTGCCGAAATGCCGCGAGCCGCGGGCACAGCGGGCAGTCCGGCGAGGGCTGCATCTCGACCGGAGGCTCGGCGAGCTAGTCTGCGTCATCCTCGGCGAGTGCTCGTGCGCGCTCTGCAGCAGCTGGGCGGCGCGTCGGTCGGCATAGCGCGTCGTGCGCTCGACCCGCTCCGGCCGGTCGGCGTCCCGACCGATTCGCGGCATCAGATGGGCGAGATCGACGAATTCGTCCGCCTGGCGCCGCAGCTCGTCGCGCCACCATCGGGGGCTGCGTCTGCACGGTCGAGACCACCGACACCCGCACGCCCTTGCGCTGCACCGCCTCGACCAGCGAGCGGAAGTCGCCGTCGCCGGAAAACAGGACCATGTGATCGATCTTGTCGGCCATCTCCATGGCGTCGATCGCGAGTTCGATGTCCATGTTTCCCTTGATCTTCGCCGGCCCAGCGCGTCGGTGAATTCCTTCGCTGGCTTGGTCACGACCGCAAAGCCGTTGTAGTCGAGCCAGTCGATCAGCGGCCGGATCGAGGAATACTCCTGATCTTCGACCAGGGCAGTATAATAAAAGGCACGGATCAGGCGTCCCCTGCCCTGATACTCCTTCAGTAGCTTCCGATAATCGATGTCGAAGCCAACGGATTTGGCGGTCGCGTACAGGTTCGCGCCATCGATAAAGAGTGCAAGACGTTCTTGTTCGGCCATACCTATGAACCTAAATTCTCTGTGCTCTGCTCGTAGGGTCGGGAAGAGGCGATCAGTCGATAGTTCTTCCGGCAACCACTATGTCAGACGTATGTATTCGTGGCGCCGCCAAAACGCCAGCCCGAAGCTGAACCTTTGCATTCGACCGGCTACTGCGCGCACCGGGTCCGCAGACGCAAATGCCCTCCAGTGCGGCAGTCCGACGGAGTCGGTCCAGTCGACACCCATCGAAAACGGCTTCTGCGAGCGATTGGCCGCTCAAAGCGGCCGGATCGCGGTCCTGTCCATGGCTGCAGGATGCGGCATGCGCGCACATGCTCGCCGATTCCACTGGTTAGGCCAGTGGCGAGCACTGGACTTGCGCTCCCCCCGCACGGAGATGGTACCGCGCGCTAACTCCGAATTCTCCATTCCTGAGGAGGCCGTCCGTGGCCCGCGTTACCGTTGAAGATTGCGTCGACAAGGTCGACAGCCGATTCGACCTCATTCTGCTCGCCAGCCATCGTGCCCGCACGCTGTCTTCCGGCGAGCCCCTGCTGGTCGAGCGGGACAACGACAAGAACCCCGTCGTGGCGCTTCGTGAGATCGCCGACAGCAAGCTTGCGCCTGAGGATCTTCGGGAGGATCTGATCCACTCGCTGCAAAAGCATGTCGAGGTCGACGAGCCCGAACCCGAGCCGACGCCAGCCCTCAACCTTGCCGGTGAGAGTGCCAGCGATGCGGCCGGCGACATCCAGTTCGATCGCATGACGGAAGAAGAGTTGCTGCGCGGCCTCGAAGGGCTCGTTCCGCCGGCCGCCACCGAAGACGAAGGCGAATAGCGCGGCGCTGAAAAGCGCGTCCGCAGTAGGCGCGCTCAGTCTTGCCGGCAATCCGGTCGGCGCGACAATATAGTCGCATGACGTTGGCCGAGCCGGCACCTCGGAGCGCTCCCGCTCCCAAGATCATGCGGCAGTACGAACTCGTCGATCGCGTCCGGAGCTACAATCCGAACGCCGACGAGGATCTGCTGAACCGCGCCTATGTGTATGCCATGAAGGCGCATGGGCAGCAGAGGCGCGCCTCGGGCGACCCATTCTTCTCCCATCCGCTTGCGGTTGCTGCAATCCTGACCGACATGAAGCTCGACGACGCCACGATCGTGGCCGCGGTGCTGCATGACACGATCGAGGATACGGGCTCCACGCGCGAGGAGATCGACCAGCATCTTCGGCGAGGATATCGGCGCGCTCGTCGACGGCCTGACCAAGATCAAGAAACTCGATCTGGTCTCGAAGCGCGCCAAGCAGGCAGAAAATTTCCGAAAGCTTCTGCTGGCCATCGCGAGCGACGTCCGCGTGCTCCTGGTCAAGCTCGCGGACCGCCTGCACAACATGCGGACGCTGCGGCTTCATGCCGCCCGAAAACGGCAAGCGGACCGCCGAGGAGACTCTCGACATCTATGCGCCGCTCGCGGGCCGCATGGGCATGAAGCACATGCGCGACGAGCTCGAGGATCTCGCCTTCGCCTATCTGATGCCGGATGCCTACGAGATGATCACCGGCGCGGCTGCAAGTCGATGCGGGAGAAGCTCGGACCGCTGATCAGCGACGATCGAGGACGAGCTGACGAGCGGCTCACGGCCCAGGGAATCACAGCGGACGTAAGGGGCGCGAGAAGCAGCCCTATTCGATCTGGCGCAAGATGGAGCAGAAGTCGCTCGCCTTCGAGCAGCTGTCCGACATCTTCGGCTTCCGCGTGATCGTCGCTATCGGTGCAGGATTGTTACCGCGTTCTCGGCGAGATCCATACGCAATGGCCGAGCGTGCCGGGCCGCTTCAAGGATTACATCTCGACGCCGAAGCAGAACGACTACCGCTCGATCCACACGACGGTTGTCGGTCCCGGCCAACAACGGGTCGAGCTGCAGATCCGCACCCTGCGAGATGCATAGCATCGCGGAGAACGGCATCGCGGCGCACGTACTCTACAAGGACAAGCGCAAGCATGACCTGAAGGCGATCGCGGGCGAGAGCCGCGCCTATCTTTGGCTCCGCCGCACGATGGAGATGCTGGCGGAGGGGGATAGCCCGGAAGAGTTCCTGGAGCACACGAAGCTCGAACTGTTCCACGACCAGGTTTTCTGCTTCACGCCCAAAGGGCCGGCTGATCGCGCTGCCGCGCAGGGCAACGCCGATCGACTTCGCCTATGCCGTCCATACGAAGCTCGGAAACTCGGCTGTCGGCGCGAAGGTCAACGGACTGCGCGGTTCCGCTCGTCTCCGAACTCAAGAACGGCGACGAAGTGGAGATCCTGCGTGCGGACGGTCAGATCCCCCCGGCGGCGTGGGAGGGCCTGGTCGTGACCGGCAAGGCACGCGCCGCGATCCGGCGCGCCACCCGTGACGCGGTTCGCGCGCAATATGCCGGACCTCGGCCGGCAGATCGTCATGCGCGCCTTCGAGCGGGCCGGAAAGTCCTACAGCGACGACAAGCTCAAGGGCGCGCTGCCACGCTTGGCGCGGAGCAGCGTCGACGATGTCTTGGCCGCTGTGGGCCGCGGCGAGATGTTCTCCGGCGACGTGGTGAAAGCCATCCATCCCGATTTCACCGAGGAACGGCATGCCGGTCCGGCCCCGCACAAATCGGAAGCGGGGTGGTTTGGCATCAGGCACGCAGAAGGTCTTCAGTTCAAGGTTCCGGGCGGCGGCGCCACACCCGAATCGATACCGATCCGGGGGCTGAGCGGCAACCTTCCTGTGCGGTTCGCGCCCAATGGCGGCGCGGTGCCGGGCGATCGGATCATTGGGATCCTGACCAAGGGCAAGGGCATCACCATTTACCCGATCCAATCGCCGGCCCTGACCGATTTCGACGACGAGCCGGACCGTTGGCTCGATGTTCGCTGGGACATCGATTCGGACCGCAAGGAACTGTTCCCGGCCCAAATCCAAATTCATGCGATCCACGAGCCCGGGTCGCTCGCCAGCATCGCGGCGGTGATCGGGGAGAACGGCGGCAACATCGAAGACATCCGCATTACCGCGCGTTCGCAGGATTTCCGCGAGGTCCTCGTGGATCTCGGCGTGTGGGACCTGAAGCAGCTGAATGCGATCCTGTCCCAATTGCGGGCGCAGCGCGCCGTGTCTAAAGCGGAGCGGGTGAACGGGTGACGGCCCGGTGCAGGTGGTGGCTCTATGACGGAAGACGAGGTTTTGGACGAGTTCCGCGCCGCCGGGGCGCTGCTGGAGGGGCACTTCGTCCTCTCGTCGGGCCTGCACAGCCCGGTGTTTCTGCAAAAGATGTTCGTGTTCCAGAGCCCTGAGCGGACGGAACGTCTGTGCAAGGCGCTGGCGACAAAGATTAAGGAGCGGTTCGGCTCTGTCGACGTGATTGTTGCGCCCGCGGTCGGGGCCATCATTCCCGGCTACGAGACGGCGCGGCACCTCGGCGCCCAGAGCATGTTCGTGGAGCGCGAGAACGGGGTCTTCGCGCTTCGACGCGGGTTTCAGCTTCGTCCAAATGACCGCGTCGTCATGGTCGAAGACGTGATCACCACGGGATTGTCGTCGCGCGAATGCCTCGCTGCCATTGCTGCCGCGGGCGGCAATCTCGTCGGTGCCGCCTGCCTGATCGACCGTTCGGGCGGCCGCGCCGACATCGGCATCGCGCGCGTCGCCCTGGCGACCCTCGATATCCCTGCTTATCCGGCCGACGCGCTGCCGAGCGAGCTTGCGGCGCTTCCGGCCGTCAAGCCCGGCAGCCGTCATCTCGGCGTGCGCACGGAGGCAGCCGAATGAGCAGCCCGCTTCGCCTCGGCCTCAACATCGATCACGTCGCAACAGTCAGGAACGCGCGCGGCGGTCGATGGCCCGACCCGATCGAGGCGGCGCGGATCGGGATCGAGGCCGGCGTGGACGGGATCACCGCCCATCTCCGCGAGGATCGCCGCCATATCCGTGACGAGGACATCGCCCGGCTGCGGGCGAGCATTTCCAAGCCGCTGAACTTTGAGATGGGCGCGACGTCCGCCATGCTGGACATCGCGCTGGCGACCCGGCCGCATGCCGTCTGCCTCGTTCCCGAACGGCGCGAGGAGCGGACGACCGAGGGCGGCCTCGATGTGATTGGACGTGCGACCGAGCTTGCGCCGATGATCGCGAAGCTCGCCGACACCGGCATTCGGGTGTCTCTCTTCATCGAACCGTCCGTCGCAGCGGTCGAGCAAGCACGGCGCCTGGGCGCACCCGTGGTGGAACTCCACACCGGTGCGTGGTGCCACGCCGTCGAGGCGGATGACGTTGTTTTGGCCGACAGGGAGTTCAATCGTGTCCGCGAGGCGGCCCGGGCTGCCGACGACATCGGGCTCGAGTGCCACGCCGGGCACGGATTGAACTATGACACGGCGCGTCGTGTTGCAGGTCTGCCCGAGGTCAAGGAACTGAACATCGGCCATTTCATCATCGGTGAGGCGATCATGGTCGGGCTGTCGGTTGCGGTTGCCCGCATGCGCCAGGCCATGGATCAAGGACGCACCTCGAGGACCGATCGGTGATCATCGGCACCGGCAACGACCTTTGCGACATCCGCCGCATCGAGAAGACCTTGGCGACTTACGGCGCACGCTTCATCGACCGATGTTTCACCGAGATCGAACAGCGGAAGTCCGATCGCCGCGCTGGCCGGGCCGGTTCCTATGCCAAACGCTTTGCCGCCAAGGAGGCTTGCGCCAAGGCGCTCGGGACGGGTCTGCGGCACGGCGTATTCTGGCGCGACATGGGGGTCGTCAACCTCCCATCGGGCCAGCCCACCTTGCAGTTGACGGGCGGCGCCGCGCGTCAACTCGAAGCCCTGCTGCCGCCGAATCACGTGGCGGTCATCCACCTGACGATGACCGACGAATACCCCCTCGCGGCGGCCAATGTCCTCATCGAGGCGGTGCCGGAGAGCCGATGACCGCGGCGCGCGCACTTGGCGCGGGAGGCCCGCACCTTTATATGCCTTCCCGATCTTCATCGGGCTGATACACGTCGACCAAGCCGGCCGACCAGAAACGCCGATTCATGGACGAGAGCTTGGAATGGCAGAGCCCGTAAGGCTGACACGCAAGGACGCCGAACGTTCTGCGAAGAAGGCGCAGGAAGGCGGCATCGGGGAAACCATCAAGGTGATCGTCCAGGCGCTGCTGATCGCGCTTGTGGTCCGAACGTTTCTGTTCCAGCCCTTCAATATTCCCTCAGGCTCGCTCATTCCGACGCTGCTGATCGGCGACTACCTGTTCGTCTCCAAATATTCGTACGGCTATTCAAAGTATTCCTTGCCGCTGAGCCCGGATCTGTTCGAAGGCCGCATTCTGGGCAGTTCGCCCAAGCGCGGCGACGTCGCGGTGTTCAAGCTCCCGCGTGATGGCCAGACCGACTACATTAAGCGCGTCATTGGCCTGCCCGGCGACAAGATCCAGCTGAAGGATGCCCGCCTCTACATCAACGGCCAGATCGTGCCGCGCGAGCAGATTGCCAGCTTCAGGACCAAGGATCAGTTCGGCCAGGACGCCGAGGTCGCCACCTATGACGAGACGCTGCCGGGCGGCGTGACGCATCGCATCATCCAGCGCGACGGCGACAGCGGGTTCTATTCGAACACGCCCGTCTACGAAGTGCCGTCCGGCGAATATTTCATGATGGGCGACAACCGCGACAACTCCACCGATTCGCGCGTTGCGCCGGAGCAAGGGGGCGTCGGCTACGTTCCGCTGCAGAATTTCATCGGCCGGGCCGAGTTGATCTTCTTCTCGATCGACGAAGACACGCCTGCCTGGCAATTCTGGAAGTGGCCGACCGCCGTGCGCTGGAACCGCCTGTTTCATCGAGTTCGATGAGTCGGGCAGCACCGCCCGAGGATTTGGATGCCGTCGAAGCGGCAATCGGCCATCGGTTTGCCAACCGAGGGCTGCTGGCGACGGCTCTGACGCATATCAGCGCGGTCGCATCCGAACGGCGGACGAAGAGTTACCAGCGTCTCGAATTCTTGGGCGACCGCGTGCTGGGTCTTGTCGTCTCGTCGATGCTTTACGAAAGCTTCCCGGCGGCCGACGAGGGAGAGATGTCGCGCCGCCTCGCCGGATTGGTACGGCGCGAGACCTGCGCCGATGTCGGAAACGACTGGAATCTCGGTCCCGCCATCCGGCTCGGAGAAGGCGAGGCGAAGAGGGGGCGGCCCCCCGAAGCCAGCCATTGTGTCTGATGTCTGCGAGGCGGTGATCGGTGCGGTCTACCTCGATGGCGGCTATGCTGCCGCGACCAAGGTGGTGCGTGCCGCCTGGACCGCACGGATGCGGAGTCCGGCTCGGCCATTGCAGGATTCGAAGACGATGCTGCAGGAGTGGGCCCAGGGACTGGGTAAGCCGACACCCGTCTACCGGGAAACGGCGCGGAGCGGCCCGGCACATCGCCCCGAGTTCACGGTCGTCGTTGAGGTTGAAGGCGCCGGGATGGCCGAGGGGGTCGGCTCGTCGAAGCGCCTGGCCGAACAGGCCGCAGCGTCGGCCTTCATGGCGCAACAAGGTATCGAGGCCGGCGCTCCCGCTCCAGGGCCACTGGCAGCATGACCGAGATTACCACCCGGTGTGGCTTCGTAGCCCTGATCGGCGCGCCCAATGCCGGCAAGTCGACGCTTCTCAACGCGCTTGTCGGCTCGAAGGTGTCCATCGTGTCGCGCAAGGTGCAGACAACGCGCGCCCTGGTGCGAGGCATTGCGATGGAGGGTCAGGCCCAGATCATCTTCGTCGACACCCCTGGCATTTTCGCACCGAAGCGGCGCCTTGATCGGGCCATGGTGACGGCTGCCTGGGGCGGGGCAGGCGACGCGGACGTCGTGGCCTTGCTGGTCGACGCCCGAAAAGGACTGAACGAGGAGGTGCAGGCCATCCTCGAGCGCCTGGCCGATCTGAAAGGCCAGAAGCTTCTGATCCTCAACAAGATCGACACGGTTGAGCCGCCGACGCTGCTCGGCCTCACGCAGGACATCAACGCGATCCTGTCGTTCGATCAGACCTTCATGATCTCGGCACTGAAGAAACACGGTCTGCAGCGCTTGCGTGAATCACTTGCCGAACTGATGCCGGAAGGCCCGTGGCTCTATCCGGAAGATCAGATCACCGACGCCCCTTTGCGCGCCTTCGCGGCCGAGGTGACGCGCGAAAAGATGTTCGAACGCCTGCACGACGAACTGCCGTACCAGACCACAGTTGAAACGGACCAGTGGAAGGAACTGCCGGACGGCAGCGTGCGCATCGAACAGACGATTTTCGTCACGCGAGATGGACACAAGAAGATCGTACTCGGCGAGGGTGGCCGCACGATCAAGTCCATCGGAAAGGCCGCCAGGATCGACATCGCGGAGGCGGCAGACACGCCCGTCCACCTCTTCCTCTTCGTCAAGGTCCGCGAGAACTGGATCGACGATCCCGAACGCTATCGTGAGATGGGGCTCGAGTTCCCGAGCGAGAAATGACGCGCCGGTCCGGCTACGCGACTCGGTCGAGCACCATGACCTTGGTACCGATGGGCGTGCGCTGATACAGGTCGACCACATCCTCGGGCAACAGCCGGATGCAGCCGCTCGACGCGTCGGTGCCGATCGTCCAGGGTTCGACTGTGCCGTGCAGGCGATAGCCGAGATCACGGCCGTCGCGATAGAGATACATGGCGCGCGGCCCGAGCGGATTGTCTGGCCCGCCCGCCATGTGGCGGGGCAGGTCGGGCCGGCGCTTCAGCATCTCGGGCGGCGGGGTCCAACCGGGCCAGATTTCCTTGCGATCGACCTGAGCGGTGCCGTACCACTTGAAGCCATCGAGGCCGACCCCGACCCCATAGCGCAAGGCCATGTTGTTCTCATAGGCCACGTAGAGGAAGTGGTTGCTGGTATCGACGATGACGGTCCCGGGCCGCTGGACATGGGAGTATTCCACCATCTGCCGGCGCCATTGCGGATCGATCACAGCCATGTTCGTTTCGCGGAACTCGAAGCCATTGTCCGCAATGGTTCCGACGAAATATTGGTCTTCCGGGCGAGCATATGAGACGGCGTCGTACTGGGCTTCCCGTGCGAAAGCGGGCGTGAGGCGCAGGCCGGCAGCGGACGCCAATCCGCCCAGAACGAAACGACGATCGACGCGCATGATCCGACCTCCCGAGCCAGCCTGTGGTGCCTCCGCGACAGTCAAGCTCGCGGTTGCTTCGGGCTCTCCAATGCGAACCGGTCGACGAAAGTTGCGGGCCTGACCGCATGGAGTGGGCTGACGACGCGATCGTGATCGGGCTGCGCCATCATGGCGAGGCGGCCGTGATCATCGAGCTTCTGACCCAGGAGCGTGGCCGCCACAAAGGCTATGTGCATGGCGGGCGTTCGCGCCGGCTCCGTCCAGTGCTCCAGCCGGGCAACCGGGTCAGGGCCAACTGGCGATCACGGCAGGAGGAGGGGCTTGGACAACTGACCCTCGAACCGCTCGACTTGCGCGCCGCAGCCATCATGGAAACACCCCTGTCCTTGCAGGCCGCGAATCTCGTTTGCGCTCTGCTTCGCCTGCTGCCCGAGCGCGAGCCGCACGGCCTCATCTTCGCCATGGCCGACGCAATCCTGACTCATCTGTCGGACCTGAGCGGCGCGGCCGAGGCGATCGTACGGCTCGAACTGACGCTTCTGCGTGACCTCGGCTTCGGCCTCGACCTGTCGCGTTGCGCAGTAACGGGAGCGACGGAGGGCCTCGCCTACGTGTCTCCCCGGTCGGGCCGCGCCGTGACGCGCGCCGTGGGGGACAACTACAGCGACAGGATTCTGGTGCTGCCGGCGTTTCTCTGCGAGCCGACCGGTGAGCCTCCGTCGATCGAGGCGCTCATGCAGGGCTTTGCCCTGACCGAGCATTTCCTGACCCGCGATGTCTTCATGCCCCGCGGCGCACCCGTGCCAGATTGCCGGGCAGCTTACCTGGATCGACTTTCCAAGGCGCTCCGCCCGGTTCCGTCAGTTGCCTAAGTCACAAACGTCGCGGGCAACCTTTCGAGTCCACCCGTAGCCGGGGTCTTGCGGGACCTGCACCTCATGGCACTGCGCCGTCCCGCGCAGCTTCGCCGAATCGGCCCCCTCCGCCTCCGGCATGTTCACGATCCCGATCACGATCAGCGTGAGAACGACGGCGACGAGGCCGGACACGAGGCCAACCAGGGCGGGTTTGCTCATCGGGGGACAACTGGAACGAACGAAAGGAACATGGGGCGGCGTTGTCTCTAGGAGCGAGGCGGCGGCACTGCTAGTGCGGCCGGGACACAGGTCTGACCGAAGCGCTCGGCAACGAACCACGCCGTCGCTGCATTGTCTGGGCGTATGCAGTCGGGAGGAAAACCATGGCAAACGAAAGCGCGACGCAAGATCCGGGCGGGCAGCAGCCCGAAGCCTTTCCGGGCCTCGATGCGGCCGCCAAGGCGGGCGGCATGAAGCCGGCCGAACAAACCGAGCGGGCCATACCCGCATCCGCTCCAAAGGACGCCAGCCTTGATGACCAGGAGCGCAAAGCGGCGGGCATTTTGAACCGCAACGCGCAACGAGACACTGGGAAGACCGCTTAGCCACACTGCTTTGCATCGTGCTTGGGCGGCGCGGGGCGCAGGGCTTGGCGCCGTCAGACCTGCTCTGTGCATAGAACGGAACGCGAACTTGCCGGCCGGAACGCGATCGGTTAGGCCGACTCATGGCCAAGACCGTCGCTGCATCACCCCCTCCGCCGCCGTCGGCGCCGATCGAGGTCGGTTTGCGAGATGCGCTCGAGGAGCGCTATCTCGCCTACGCTCTCTCCACCATCATGGGACGCGCGCTGCCGGATGCGCGCGACGGCCTGAAGCCGGTGCACCGGCGCATCCTCTACGGGATGCAGATCCTTCGTCTCGACCCGGCCACCGCGTTCAAGAAATGCGCGAAGATCGTCGGCGACGTCATGGGCGACTTCCATCCGCATGGCGACCAGGCGATCTATGATGCCCTGGTCCGGCTCGCCCAGGATTTTTCCTCGCGCTACCCGCTGATCGACGGCCAGGGAAACTTCGGCAACATCGATGGCGACCCGGCGGCGGCTTACCGCTACACGGAGGCTCGGCTCACCGCAGTCGCCAAGCTTCTGCTCGAAGGCATCGAGAACGACGCCATCGACTTTCGCGACAACTATTCGGGCGACAAGCAGGAGCCGATCGTGCTGCCCGCCGCCTTCCCGAACCTGCTGGCCAATGGCTCGCAGGGCATCGCGGTCGGCATGGCGACGTCGGTGCCGCCGCACAATCTCGCCGAACTCTGCGACGCGGCGCTGCACCTCATCGCGCATCGCGACGCGACGGCCGACGACCTGTGCGAATTCGTGCTCGGCCCCGATTTTCCGACGGGCGGCATCATCGTCGAGCCGCGCAGCGCCATCGTGGAAGCCTACCGCACCGGTCGAGGCAGTTTCCGGACGCGGGCCCGCTGGACCACGGAGGACCAGGGCAAGGGGACCTGGATCGCGGTGATCACGGAAATCCCCTACGGCGTGCAGAAATCGCGGCTGATCGAAAAGCTCGCCGAACTCATCAACGACAAGAAGCTGCCGCTTGTCGGCTGACCTGCGGGACGAATCGACCGAGGAGGTGCGCGTCGTCATCGAGCCGCGCGCGCGAACCGTCGCGCCGGCCATGATGATGGAAAGCCTGTTCCGCATGAGCGAACTCGAGGCGCGCATCCCGCTCAACATGAACGTGCTGGTCGACGGCGTGGTGCCGCGGGTCGTCGGCCTGCCCGAAGCGCTGAAGCAATGGATCGACCATCGCCGCACGGTGCTGGTCCGCCAGTCGCGCCACCGTCGCGCCGCCATCGAGCATCGGCTCGAAGTGCTGGCCGGCATGATCATCGCCTACCTCAATCTCGACGAGGTGATCCGCATCATCCGCGAGGAGGACGAGCCAAAGGAGCAGCTGCAGGCCCGGTTCGAACTGACCGAGGTTCAGGCCAACTACATCCTCGACACGCGCCTGCGTAGCCTGCGGCGTCTCGAGGAGATGCAGCTCCGCTCCGAGCACGACAGCCTCATCAAGGAGCGTGACGCGATCGACGAGCTTCTGGCGAGCGAGGCCGCGCAGTGGCGCAGCGTCACCAAGCAGATCCGCGACGTTCGCAAGAAATATGGGCCGGACACGCCGCTCGGCCGACGCCGCACCTCGTTCGAGGACATGCCCGAGATCCAGGCGACGGCGCTGAACGAGGCGCTGGTCGAGCGCGAGCCGATCACGGTCCTGGTCTCGGAGAAGGGCTGGATCCGGGCCATGAAGGGCCATGTCGCCGAACTTGGCACCGGTGACGTTCAAGGGCGACGACCGGCTGAAATTCTCGTTCTTCACCGAATCGACGGCTCGACTGCTGGTGATGGCGACCGACGGCAAGGTGTTCACGCTGGATGCCGCGAAACTGCCGGGCGGGCGAGGGCAGGGGGAGCCGATCCGCCTCCTGGCCGATCTCGAGGAATCCGAAGACATCGTGGCCGTGCGTCCCTACGAGCCGGGCACCAACCTGCTCGTCATCGCCTCGGACGCCCGTGGCTTCGTGGCGTCGCAGGACGACATGGTCGGCGGCACCCGCAAGGGCAAGGCGCTGATGACGCTCGATGCCCCGGTCAAGCTCCAGCTCGTGGTAGCGGCAAAGGGCGACCACGTCGCCACCGTCGGCGAGAACCGCAAGCTGTTGGTGTTTCCGCTCCATCAGGTGCCGCGTATGGCGCGCGGCAAGGGCATGCGGCTGCAGCGCTACAAGGACGGCGGCCTGTCCGATGCGAAGATGTTCACGCTCGCGGACGGGCTGACGTGGAAGGACACCTCCGGCCGAACCTGGACGGTGGCCGCGGACGAACTGCGCGACTGGCTGGGCAACCGGGCCGAAGCCGGCCGGCTGCCGCCCAAGGGTTTCCCGAAGAACAACAAGTTCGCGGGGTGAGGGCGGGCAAAGGCCGCCTCGTCATTGCGAGGAGTGCAGCGACGACGCAATCCAGGATCCGGCCAAGCCCTCTGGATTGCTTCGCTTCGCTCGCAATGACGGCGGATGAGCTGTCAGTGAGCAGCGTCGGCGACGAAGCAGGCCAGGGGCGGGTCGGGCAGACTCGCGAGAACCGCTACTGCTTCTCCTGCGCCGGCAGGCGCTCGGTGCGGGTCGGGGTCGCGTTGCGCTTCGGGCTGCCCAGCCGCTTGTCGAGATAGGTGCCGACCTCGCCGATCAGCGGATCGACGCAGTTCTCGAAGAAGTGGTTGGCGCCCGGCACCACGGCATGCTCGATGGCGATGCCCTTCTGGGTCTTCAGCTTCTCGATCAGCGCCAGCACCTCCTTCATGGGCGCGACCCGGTCCTTGTCGCCATGGACGAACAGGCCGGACGAGGGGCAGGGGGCCAGGAACGAGAAGTCGTAGAGGGTTGCCGGCGGCGCGATCGAGATGAAGCCCTCGATCTCGGGCCGCCGCATCAGAAGCTGCATGCCGATCCAGGCGCCGAAGGAAAATCCGGCGATCCAGCAGGCGCGCGCCTCGGGGTTGATGCCCTGCGCCCAGTCAAGCGCCGCCGCGGCGTCGGACAACTCGCCCGCGCCATGGTCGAACGCGCCCTGCGACCGGCCGACGCCCCGGAAGTTGAAGCGCAGCACCGAGAAGCCGCGCTCCGCGAAGGCATAATACATGTTGTAGACGATCTGGTTGTTCATCGTCCCGCCGAACTGCGGGTGCGGGTGCAGCACGATCGCGATCGGCGCGCCGCGCTGCTTCGCGTGATGGAAGCGGCCCTCCAGGCGTCCGGCGGGACCGGCGAAGATGACCTCGGGCATTGAGAACTCCGCAAGTGCGCGTCTCGCGCCAACACCGCGTGGTGCGGCTGAAAGTGAGAACGCTTTTCACATTGCACCTTGACTCAGCAGGGCGCGCATGGTGCTAGAACGATTCTAACAGGTTGCCGCGCTGTTCAGGATGCGCCGTTACAGAGTGTGACGTTGCGGCGCGTGCTTACCACGGGTGCCCAGGCAAAAATGCAAGGCAATTCGAGCACCAGATGGCCGCGACGCGGACCTATCTCGACTACAACGCGACGGCGCCCTTGCGGGCTGGCCGCGCTGAACGCGTGCCTGTCGGCGCTGGGGGTCTATGGCAATCCGTCCTCAGTGCATCAGGAAGGCCGCGCGGCGCGGCGCCTTGTCGAAGAGGCGCGGCGGCACGTCGGTGCGCTCCTCGGCGAGCCAGCGGAACGCGTGGTCTTCACTTCAGGGCGGCACGGAGGGCGCCAACCTGCTCCTCACGCCGAGCCTGCAGAATGCGCGCGTGCCGTATGGGACGACGCGGCTGATCACACTTGCGGTCGAGCATCCGGCCGTTCTCCAGGGTCATCGTTTCGCGGCCGATCGCGTCACGCATCTGCCGGTCGGCCCAAATGGGATCGTGCGATCTCGACGGGCTGCGTGACGCGCTGGCCGACGACGGCGGGTCGCCTGCTCTGGTGGCGCTGCAGGCCGCCAACAGCGAGACCGGCGTGATGCAGCCGCTCCGAGCGGCGGCTGAAATCGTGCACGGATGCGGGCGGGCTGCTGGTCAGCGATGCCGTTCAGGTCGCCGGACGCGTTCCGTTCGATCTTGCCGAGAGCGGCGCCGATGCCGCCTTCATCTCCGGCCACAAGCTCGGCGGTCCGAAGGGGACCGGCGCTGTCGTCTTCGCGGACGGCGGGCGCCTCGACTGGCCGCTGATCCGCGGCGGCGGGCAGGAGCGCGGCGTGCGCTCCGGCACTGAGAATGTGGTCGGGTTTGGCAGGATTCGGTGCAGCGGCCGAGGAGGCCACGGCATCCGACGATGAAGCGAGGGTCTGCCGCCTGCGCGATACGCTTGAGATGCGGCTTCGCGCCTTGCGCGACGACGTGGTCGATCTTCGGAGATGTCGGCCCCGCGCCTCGCCGAATACGAGCTGCTTCGCCGTTCCCGGATTCTCGGCCGAGACGCTGCTGATGGCGCTCGACCTGCAAGGCGTGGCGGTCTCGTCCGGCTCCGCTTGCTCGTCCGGCAAGGTCGGCCGCTCACATGTGCTCGCGGCCATGGGCGTGCCGTCCGATCTCGCGGCTGGTGCGCTGCGCGTCAGCCTCGGCTGGGGCTCGACCGAAGCCGACGTCGACCCGTTTCGTGGAGGTTTTCGCCGCCGTCATGCAGCAGATGCAGAAAAGGTCCATGCCGCACGCGGCTTGACATCGTTCGGTCGGGGCTCGACATCCCCGATAGCACCCGCTGGCGGCTTTGAACCGCCCAGAAGGAGAAGTGAATGCCCGCCGTCCAGGAGACTGTGGATCGCGTCAAGGAAATCGACGTCTCGGAGTACAAGTACGGCTTCGTGACGGAGATCGAGTCCGACAAGGCGCCAAAGGGCTTGTCCGAGGACATCGTCCGCTTCATCTCGGCCAAGAAGAACGAGCCTGCGTGGCTCACCGAATGGCGCCTCGGCGCCTATCGGCGCTGGCTGACGATGCGCGAGCCGGAGTGGGCGCGCGTCGACTACCCCCCGATCGACTATCAGAACCTCTACTACTACTCGGCACCGAAGAGCAGCCCTGGTCCCAAGTCCATCGAGGACGTCGATCCGGAGTTGCTGCGGACCTACGAGAAGCTTGGCATTCCGTTGCGCGAGCAGGAAATTCTCGCCGGCGTGCAAGAGCGGCGCGTGGCCGTCGACGCGGTCTTCGACTCCGTGTCGGTTGCGACGACGTTCCAGGCCGAACTCGCCAAGTCCGGCGTGATCTTCTGCCCCATTTCGGAGGCCGTTCACTCGCACCCGGAGCTGGTCAAGCAGTATCTCGGCTCCGTGGTGCCGACCACGGACAACTTCTTCGCGACGTTGAACTCGGCCGTCTATTCAGACGGTTCGTTCGTCTACATCCCGCCGGGCGTGCGCTGCCCGATGGAGCTGTCGACGTACTTCCGCATCAACGAGCAGAACACCGGCCAGTTCGAGCGCACGCTGATCATCGCCGACAAGGGCTCCTACGTCAGCTACCTCGAGGGCTGCACGGCGCCGAAGCGCGACGAGAACCAGCTGCACGCGGCCGTCGTGGAGCTGATCGCGCTGGACGATGCCGAGATCAAGTATTCGACGGTGCAGAACTGGTACCCTGGCGACGCCGAGGGCAAGGGCGGCATCTACAATTTCGTGACCAAGCGCGGCGATTGCCGGGGCAAGAACGCCAAGATCTCGTGGACCCAGGTCGAAACCGGTTCGGCCATCACCTGGAAGTACCCGTCCTGCATCCTGCGCGGCGACAACTCGCGTGGCGAATTCTACTCCATCGCCATCTCCAACGGGAGGCAGCAGGTCGACAGCGGCACCAAGATGATCCACCTCGGCAAGAACACGACGAGCCGGATCATCTCGAAGGGCATCTCGGCCGGCCACTCGCAGAACACCTATCGCGGTCTGGTCTCGGCCAACCGCAAGGCCGAGAATGCGCGCAACTTCACCAACTGCGACAGCCTGCTGATCGGCGAGAACTGCGGGGCGCACACGGTGCCTTACATCGAGGCGAAGACGTCGTCCGCGGTGTTCGAGCACGAGGCGACCACGTCGAAGATCTCGGAAGACCAGATGTTCTACTGCCGCCAGCGCGGCCTCTCGGACGAGGAGGCGACCGCGCTGATCGTCAACGGTTTCGTCCGTGACGTGCTGCAGCAGCTGCCAATGGAGTTTGCGGTCGAGGCCCAGAAACTCATTGCGATATCGCTCGAGGGTAGCGTGGGGTGATGGCCGAGCCGGTTCGGGTCGATCGCATCGAACGGCGGCTTGAGTTGACCGACTGATCGCCGTCTTTGCGAGGAGCGGACGCGACGACGCAATCCAGAAGTCGTGCTGGATTGTTTCGCTTCGCTCGCAATGACGAACGCTAGCAAACAGAATTCTTCGGGACAGAACTATGCTTGAAGTCAAGAACCTGCACGTCGAGGTCGAGGGGAAGAACATCCTCAACGGACTCAACCTCATCGTGAGGCCCGGTGAGGTGGCGGCCATCATGGGGCCGAATGGCTCCGGCAAGTCGACGCTGTCCTACGTCATCGCCGGCAAGGCCGATTACGACGTCACCGAGGGCGAGATCCTGCTCGACGGGCAGAACATCCTGGAGATGGATCCCGAGGAACGGGCCGCGGCCGGTGTGTTCCTCGCATTCCAGTATCCGGTCGAGATCCCGGGCGTCGCGACGATGACGTTCCTCAAGGCGTCGCTCAACGCGCAACGCCGCGCGCGTGGCGAGGGCGAGCTTTCGACGCCCGATTTCATGCGCACCGTGCGCGAAGCCGCGGCGAAACTGCAGGTCGACCCCGAGATGCTCAAGCGGCCGATGAATGTCGGCTTCTCCGGGGGCGAGAAGAAGCGCATGGAAATCCTCCAGATGGCGCTGCTGCAGCCGGCCTACGGCATTCTCGACGAGACCGATTCCGGCCTGGACATCGACGCGCTTCGTATCGTCGCCGAGGGTGTGAACGCGCTGCGCGCGGCAAATCGCGGGTTTCTGGTGATCACCCACTACCAGCGCCTGCTCGACTACATCACGCCCGACGTCGTCCATGTCATGTCGCGCGGGCGTATCGTGAAGACGGGCGGCGCCGACCTCGCGCTCGAACTCGAGAAGAACGGCTACCGCGACTATGTCGCCGAAGCGGCGTGAGCGTCCGATGAGCGCCGATATCACGCGGATCAATACCGCCGCCGAAGCCAAGTTGATCGACGAGTTCAAGTCCGCGCACGGCAGCGTGCCGGAGGATCCCGACGATCGTCGCGGCAGGGCCTTCGACGTCTTCGCCAAGACAGGTTTGCCGCACCGTCGCATCGAGGCGTGGCATTACACCGATCTGCGCACCATCCTGCGCGAAGCGCACCCGCACGCGGCCGCGCCGAATGCAGAGATGCTCGCGCGCGTGAAAGCGCGCATGTCGCCCGCCGCCGGTGCACGCGCTGTGCTGATCGATGGCCACTACGTGCCGGAACTGTCATCGCCAGAGGCCGCCGGCGTGACCGTTCGGTCGCTGCTCGACGTGCTCGGCGACGGGCCATCTCCGGAAGTCGATCGCCTCGCCATACCGGCCATCGAGGCACAGGAATCGGTGCTATCGCTCAACGCCGCCTTCATGCAGGGCGGCGCAGTGGTCACCATCGCGGCCGGCGCCGAGATCGCCGAGCCCATCGAACTGGTGCTCGTCACCTCCGGTGAGGTCGCCAGCGCCGCGACCACCCGGTCGCTCATTCAGGCTGGCCGGCAATCCCGGGCCGTGGTGGTCGAACGGCATGTGGCTCTCGGCGCAGCGCCGAGCCAGGGCAATCACGCTTTGATCATCGTCGTCGATGACGGCGCGAGGCTGGATCATGTCGTCGCCACGCCGGGCACGAGGGACGGCTTGCAGCAGGTGGCGACGTTCGTGGCCGATCTCGGCGCCCGATCCGATTTCACGAGCTTTGCGCTTGTCAGCGGCTCCGGCTTCGTCCGCCGCCAGGGTTTCGTCGCCTTCAACGGCGACCATGCGAAAGGCACGCTGCGCGGGGTGGCGCTGCTCGATGGGGATGGCCATGCCGACACGACGCTGGTCGTGACCCACAAGGCGACGCATTGCGAAAGCCGTGAACTCTACAAGCACATCCTCGACGGCACATCGACGGGCGTGTTCCAGGGCAAGGTGATCGTGGCGCCCGGCGCTCAGAAGACCGACGGCAAGATGATGAGCCGGGCGATCTTCCTCGCCGACGGCGCCAACATGTACAACAAGCCGGAACTCGAGATCTTCGCGGACGACGTGGTCTGCGGCCACGGCGCGACGGCCGGATTCCTCAACGAGGAGCAGCTGTTCTATCTCCGGGCGAGGGGCATCCCGCAGAAGGAGGCCGAGGCGCTCCTGCTGGAGGCTTTCGCGGCCGAGGCCATCGAGGACGTCGGCACGGAAGCGATCCGCGCCGAACTGACGGAAAGCGTGGGACAATGGCTGCGCCAGCGACAGGGTTGATCGACGGCTTCGATGTCGAGCGGGTGCGGGCGGATTTTCCGGCTCTCACCTCCGTCCGGCCCTACGGCAAACCGCTCGTCTATCTCGACAATGCCGCCTCGGCCCAGAAGCCGCGGCAGGTGATCGAGCGCATCTCGCACGCCTACGAGTACGAGTATGCCAACGTGCATCGCGGCCTGCATTACCTCGCCAATGCCGCGACGGATGCCTATGAGGCGGCGCGCGAGCAGGTGCGCGCCTTCCTGAACGCCGGCTCCGTCGACGAGGTTATCTTCACCCGTTCAGCCACCGAGGCCATCAACCTCGTGTCCTATTCCTACGGGGCGCCGCGCATCGGCGAGGGCGACGAGATCGTGCTCTCGATCATGGAGCACCACGCCAATATCGTACCCTGGCATTTCCTGCGCGAGCGGCAGGGTGCCGTGCTGAAGTGGGTCGGCATCGACGACGAGGGCAACCTCAGGATGGATGAGTTCGAGCAGGCGCTCTCGCCCCGGACCAAGCTCGTCGCCATCACGCATATGTCGAACATGCTCGGCACCGTGAATCCCGTGAAGGAGATCATCCGCACCGCCCATGCGCACGGCGTGCCGGTGCTGGTCGACGGCTCGCAGGGCGCGGTTCACCTCGATGTCGATGTGCGCGACCTCGACGCCGACTTCTACGTCTTCACCGGCCACAAGACCTACGGACCGACGGGCATCGGCGTGCTCTATGCGAAAGCCGCGCTGCTCGATGCCATGCGCCCGTTCAACGGCGGTGGCGAGATGATCGACGTCGTCACGACGGAGAGCGTTTCCTACAACGCACCGCCGCACCGCTTCGAGGCCGGCACGCCGCCGCTCGTCCAGGCCATCGGCCTCGGCGCGGCGCTTGCCTATATGGACACCATCGGTCGCGACGCGATCCGGGCCCATGAGGCCGATCTCACGGCCTATGCGCACGAGCGCCTCGGCCGCATGAACTCGATCCGCATCTACGGCACCGCAAAGGGCAAAGGGCGGAATCCTGTCGTTCGACATGAAGGGCGCGCATGCGCACGACGTCGCGACCGTGATCGACCGCTCGGGCGTCGCGGTGCGGGCTGGCACGCATTGCGCCATGCCGCTGCTGCAACGCTATGGCGTGACCTCGACATGCCGCGCCTCGTTCGCCATGTACAACACGCGGGAAGAGGTCGATAAGCTGGCCGAAGCCCTGCAGAAGGCCGAGAGCCTGTTTTCGTGATCCGAGGATCGAAGCTGTGACCAGCGCCGCCACCCAAACCGCGCCCCAGCCCAACCAGCCGGCCGTCGCGTCGGCGCTTGCACCGGAGGAGATCGACACGCTGACCGACGGAATCGTCGCGGCGCTGAAGACCGTCTACGACCCGGAAATCCCGGTCGACATCTACGAGCTCGGTCTGATCTACAAGATCGACATCGACGACAACCGGTTCGTGGCGGTGGACATGACCCTGACGGCTCCGGCCTGCCCGGTGGCGGGCGAGATGCCGGGCTGGGTCGAGACGGCGGTGTCCAATGTGCCGGGCGTGTCCGGCGCGAAGGCCAACATGGTCTTCGATCCGCCATGGGACCAGAGCCGGATGTCCGACGAGGCTCGCGTCGCGCTCGACATGTGGTGACGCGCTCGGCCGGGAGCCTCGGCCCACGGCCCGATCTCCTTAGTCGACCTGAGATGTTCCCTGGCATCAGGCGCAACCGCCGGGCGAAGACAGTCGTCAGGCGTCCGCCTCAAAAAGAACCCGATTGGCGGCCTTGGCTGCCGTGGCAGCCGGCCGTCGAGGTCGGTTGAGCCTGGAGAACCTTGAATGAACTTTCGTCGTCGTGACCTGATGCTTGCCGTGCCGGCGGCCCTCGCCCTCGCGGCCGTGCCCGCCGCTGCGGCGGTCGACGCCAACACCGTCTACCTCGATACCAAAGACGGACGCATCACCATCGAGCTGCGCCCCGACCTCGCGCCGAAACATGTCGCGCAGATCAAGAAGCTGATTTCGCAGCACTTCTACGACGGGATCGTGTTCCACCGCGTGATCGCCGGCTTCATGGCCCAGACCGGGGACCCGACTGGCACCGGTATGGGCGGCTCGAAGCTCCCCGACCTCAAGGCCGAGTTCACCCCCACACCCTTCAAGCGCGGTACGCTCGGCATGGCGCGCTCGTCCAGCCCGGACTCGGCCAATTCGCAGTTCTTCATCTGCCTCGCCGACTCCTCGTTCCTGAACAATCAGTACACGGTGTTCGGCCAAGTGACCGACGGCATGGACGTGGTCGACAAGATCAAGAAGGGCTCCGAAAGCGACAACGGCAAGGTCGACAGCCCCGACAAGATCGTCAGCATGCGAATGGCCTCCGAGGTGAAATGAGCCGGCCGCGGCACCGAGGCCTCGGTCTCGGGGTCGCTCTGCTCGCCTGCGGTGTTCTCGGCTGGCCACTGGACGCGGCGCCAGGCCGCGGCCGGACCTGCGGACCCTACTGTCGGCTCGGGCCACGCTGGCCCTATCCTTACGGTCTCGACACCACACCGCGGCGTGTTCCCGCTGCCTGAACCGCCGATCGGGCATGCCGCCTCTATCCTTTCCTGAGGACGAGCCGCCCTTTGTGCCCGGTCCATCGCCCCGCCCAGGTCCGGCACCATACCCGCAGGGGTTTGTGTTGGACGTCCCGATCGCGCCCGATCGGCACGATGACGAAAACGCCGGCACGGCACCGACGCTGAACCGTTACCGCGACGTTGCGGACACCTTGGCGCGGTGCTGGAACCCGCCTGCGGAGTTGGAGGGCAAACGCTGGGAGCAGGCGACACTGCGTGTCAGCTTCAAGCGCGACGGATCGATCAACGGGATGCCGCTGGTCCCCTACGTCGGCGGGGACTTGACCGCGGACGCACGATCCGGTCTGACACGCTCGCTCATGGCGGCACTCCGGGGTTGCGTCCCGCTTAAATTCTCATCCTCGCTCGGCGCCGCTGTTGCCGGGCAGATCTTTGCCCTCCGCTTCATCGAACAGGACCAGGACTGATGGCCGACGCTCCCAAGACCTTGACGCTTGAAACCACCAAAGGACCGGTGGTGATCCGTCTGCGTTCCGATCTCGCCCCGAAGCATGTCGAACGGATCGCTCAGTTGGCGAACGAGAAGTTCTACGACAATGTCCCCTTCCACCGCGTGATCGAGGGCTTTATGGCCCAGACCGGCTGCCCGCACGGCACCGGGACAGGCGGGTCGGACTACCCGAACCTGAAGGCCGAGTTCAATGCGGAGCCGCATGTGCGCGGCACCTGCTCGATGGCTCGCGCGCAGAGCCCGGATTCGGCCAATTCGCAGTTCTTCATCTGCTTCGACGACGCGCGCTTTCTCGACAAGCAATATACGGTGTGGGGCGAAGTGACGTCCGGCATGGAAAATGTCGACAAGATCAAGCGCGGGGAACCGGCGCGCGACCCCGACCGCATCGTCACCGCGCGGGCAGAGTAGACGAGACCGACCCTTCTCCCAGGAGAATGTGTCACGGCGAGCCCGTGACGGACGAGGGCCATGTCGAAACCATAGGTTCCGCATAGCCCTCATCCGACCCTCGCTGACGCGAGGGCCACCTTCTCCCGTTCGCGCGGGAGAGGGGGAGCCGCTCCGATGCGCGTCGACGACTTCGATTTTGAACTGCCTGAATCTGCGATCGCGCTGCATCCGGCGCGGCCACGCGATTCCGCACGCCTGCTGATCGTCCGGCCGGGCGCGGCGCCGGAAGATCAGATCGTCAGAGACCTGCCGGACCTGCTTCGAGCCCGGCGACACTCTCGTTGTCAACGACACCCGCGTGGTCCCGGCGCGCCTGTTCGGCCAGCGGCGGCGGGGCGAGGCGGTCGCCCGCATCGAAGTGACGCTGCACCTGCGTGAAGCCCCCGACCGGTGGCGCGCCTTCCTGCGCCCTGCCAAGAAGGTCGCGGCCGGCGAGCGCCTGATGTTCAGCGACGATCCGTCCTTTTCAGCTGAACTGGTCGAGAAAGGCGAAGGTGGCGAGGCGGTGCTGCGCTTCGACCGGGCCGGGGCCGACCTCGATTTGGCGCTGGACCGACACGGGTTGATGCCGTTGCCGCCCTACATCGCTCATCGCCGGGCCGAGGAGTCGAGTGACGCGACCGATTACCAGACGGTGTTCGCGGCAGAACGCGGCGCGGTGGCGGCACCCACCGCCGGGCTTCACTTTACGCCCGATCTGCTGGCGGCTCTCGCGGCGCGCAGCATCGCGATCGAACGCGTAACCCTTCATGTCGGCGCCGGCACGTTCCTGCCGGTCAAGACCGAGGATACGGATGACCACCGGATGCATGCCGAATGGGGTCGGGTGCCGGCTACGGTGGCCCAGCGGCTGAACGCAACCCGCGCGCGAGGCAAGCGCATCGTCGCGGTCGGCACCACGGCGCTCCGCATCCTGGAGAGCGCCGCGGACGAGCACGGGACGATCTCGCCCTTCGAAGGTTCGACGTCCATTTTCATCACGCCAGGCTACCGTTTCCGCGCGGTCGATATCCTGATGACCAATTTCCATCTGCCGCGCTCGACCTTGTTCATGCTGGTATCTGCCTTTTCCGGGCTTGGAACGATGCGGGCCGCCTACCGACACGCGGTCGGGAATGGGTACCGATTCTATTCCTACGGAGACGCCTGCTTGCTGCATCCCCTTGATCCAACCCCATGACCGGCTTCACATTTGCGGTTCGCGCGGAGGACGGGACTGCCCGCACGGGAGTTATCGTCAATCCGCGTGGCACGATCCGAACGCCTGCCTTCATGCCGGTTGGCACGGCGGGTACAGTCAAGGCCATGTACCCCGAGCAGGTGCGCGCGCTTGGCGCCGACATCGTGCTCGGCAACACCTATCACCTGATGCTGCGCCCGGGCGCCGAGCGGGTCGCCGAGCTCGGTGGCCTGCACGCCATGATGAATTGGCCGCATCCGATCCTGACCGATTCAGGCGGCTTCCAGGTCATGTCGTTGGCAAAGCTTCGCAAGCTGAACGAAACCGGCGTCACCTTTCAGTCCCACATCGATGGCCGGCGGTACGAGCTCACGCCCGAACGCTCCCTCGAAATTCAGGACCTGCTCGGCTCCGACATCCAGATGCAGCTCGACGAATGTGTTCGGCTGCCCTGCACCGTGGCCGAGTCCGAGCGCGCCATGAGGCTGTCGTTGCGCTGGGCCGAGCGCTCGCGCAAGGCCTTCGGCAACAGGCCTGGCCGGGCGATCTTCGGCATCGTGCAGGGCGGGGAGGTCGAGGCTCAAAGGGTCGAAAGCGCGCGGGCGCTGGCGCAGATGGACTTTCATGGATTGGCGATCGGAGGCCTGGCGGTGGGAGAACCGCAAGAGGTCATGCTGCGCATGATCGAAGCCACGTCGCCGCATCTGCCGACCGACAAGCCACGCTATCTCATGGGGGTCGGCACGCCCGACGACCTGCTGGCCTGCGTGTCGCGTGGTGTCGACATGTTCGATTGCGTGATGCCGACCCGGGCCGGCCGCCATGGTCAGGCCTTCACGCGTTTCGGCAAGCTGAACCTGCGCAACGCCCGCCACGCCGACGACAAGCGCCCGATCGATCCGGAAGCGGCCTGTCCTGCCGCGCGCGACTACTCGCGCGCCTATCTGCACCACCTCGTTAAATCCGGCGAGATCCTGGGCATGATGCTGCTGACCTGGATCAACCTCGCTTACTATCAGGAGCTGATGGCCGGCATGCGCGACGCGATCGAACGTGGTCGTCTGGTCGATTTCGCAGTTGAGACACGCTTGGGGTGGACTCAGGCCACTGCATAGCGTCAAGCGATCGGCAAAGAGCAAGGCCTGATTTACATCAGACCTTGCCAGATGCGCGGGTCCACCTCTCACGGCGGTCCGGTGTGCCCGAACCTCGGCTCGGCCGCTGCCGGCCGATGAGTGGTGCCGTTCAGTCCCTCCCAAGACTTGGACGGCGGGGCGGCCCGGCAGTGCGAGGCCACCTATCTCGCATGTTTATCTTATTTTAAGCCCTGCATATTGCAACGACGGAATGATCAACTTTCGACCTGCCTTGCACGAATCTTAGGCCAATCCGGCCGTGCTTCTCTGCTTCGGCGGCGGTGCCCTGCGGTCTTCGGCTGCCCTTGTCTTTTGATGGCGCTTGGGATCATTACTCCCGACGCCCGCTACCTCCCGCATGGCTATCCCCGAGCCCCGAACGCATGCGCCTCAGCCGCTATTTCCTGCCGATCCTCCGCGATAACCCGAAAGAGGCGGAGATCGTATCGCATCGGCTGATGCTGCGTGCTGGCATGCTCAAGCAAGAGGCTGCCGGGATCTATGCCTGGCTGCCGCTTGGGCTACGCGTGCTGAACAAGGTCAACGCCATCGTTCGGGAAGAGCAGAACCGGTCTGGGGCGCTCGAGATCTGGATGCCGACCGTGCAGTCCGCCGACCTCTGGCGGGAGAGCGGACGCTATGACGACTATGGCAAGGAGATGCTGCGCATCAAGGATCGGCACGAGCGGGACATGCTCTATGGGCCGACGAACGAGGAGATGGTCACGGACATCTTCCGGTCGCACGTACGATCCTATAGGGACCTGCCGCTCAACCTCTATCACATCCAATGGAAGTTCCGGGACGAGGTGCGGCCGCGCTTCGGCGTGATGCGTTCGCGCGAGTTCCTGATGAAGGATGCCTATTCCTTCGATCTCGACTACGCCGGCGCCAGGCATTCCTATAACAAGATGTTCGTCGCCTACCTGCGCACCTTCGCGCGGCTCGGCGTGACCGCCATTCCCATGGTGGCGGACACGGGACCGATCGGTGGCGACCTCAGCCACGAATTCCTGATCCTGGCTTCGACCGGTGAAAGCGAGGTGTTCTGCCACAAGGACTACCTCCAATTCACGCCGCCGCCGGCGGATGTCGATTTCGACGACATCGCAGGCCTTCAGTCGATCGTCGACAAATGGACATCGCTTTACGCGGCGACCTCCGAAAAGCACGACACGGCGGCCTTCGATGCGATCCCGGCCGACGCCAAGCTGTCGGCCCGCGGCATCGAGATCGGCCATATTTTCTACTTTGGAACGAAGTATTCGGCGCCGATGAAAGCGGTCGTCAGCGGTCCCGACGGCAAGGATGTCCCGGTCCATATGGGCTCCTATGGCATCGGGCCGTCGCGGGTCGTTGCCGCGTTGATCGAGGCGGGGCACGACGAGGCCGGCATCATCTGGCCAGAGGCTGTTGCCCCCTTCCACGTGGGTCTCATCAATCTCAAGGTCGGCGATGGCGCGACCGACGCGGCCTGCGCCAAGCTGCAGGCCGGGCTTGAGAAGGCCGGCCTTGATGTTCTGGTCGATGACCGCGACGAGCGCCCTGGCGCGAAATTCGCGACGATGGACCTGATTGGTCTCCCGCACCAAGTCATCGTCGGGCCAAAGGGGCTGGCGGACGGCAAGGTGGAACTGAAAAACCGCAAGTCCGGCGCAAGGGAACTGATGTCTGTCGAGGACTGCCTTGTTCGCTTGACCGGCCGGGAGCCCTGATGTGACGCAAGCCGTCGCGGTGGAGACTGCACCGCGCCCACGCGGCGCTGGCACGCGCCTGTTCGCCCCCTTCGAATGGCTGGTCGCGCTCCGCTATCTGCGGGCCCGGCGCGAGCGGAGCTTCATCTCCGTCATCGCGGCTTTTTCGTTCCTCGGCATCATGCTCGGCGTGGCGACGCTGATCGTCGTGATGTCTGTGATGAACGGGTTCCGGGCAGAGCTTCTCGACAAGATCGTCGGCATCAACGGGCACATCTTCGTCCAGGCGATCGACGTGCCTCTGACCGACTTCGATGCGGTGGACCAGCGCATCGCCAAGGTGCCCGGCGTCAAGCTGGTGATCCCGATGATCGAGGGCGCGGCCGGCGTGTCGTCGCAATACAACCAGTCCGGCGCGCTGATCCGCGGCATCCGCGAGGCTGATCTCAAGACACTGCCCGGCATCGCCGGCCACGTAACGCTCGGCTCGCTCGACGGCTTCGACACCGGCGGCGGGCTCGCGATCGGCCAACGGCTGGCGGAAGCGCTGTCGCTGCGCATCGGCGATACGATCTCGGTGCTGACCGCCAAGGGCGCACAGACGCCGTTCGGGGTGGCCCCGCGCATCAAGAGCTATCCGGTCGCGGCGATCTTCAACATCGGCATGTCGGAGTTCGATTCGAGCTTCGTCTACATGCCGCTGGCCGACGCGCAGGCCTTCTTCGACAAGGACGGGCAGGCGACGGTGATCGAGGTCTTCGTCGACCACCCGGACTCGATCGACACGGTACGGGCCGGCATCGACCAGGCCGCCGGCCGTCCGATCATCATGACCGACTGGCGGCAGCGCAACAAAACCTTCTTCGATGCGCTGCAGGTCGAGCGCAACGTCATGTTCATCATCCTGACCATGATCGTACTGGTGGCGGCGCTCAACATCATCTCCGGCCTGATCATGTTGGTGAAGGACAAGGGGCCGGACATCGCAATCCTGCGCACCATGGGCGCAACGCGAGGTGCCATCATGCGCATCTTTCTCATCACCGGGGCTGCGATCGGCGTGGCCGGTACGTTGGCCGGGCTGATTCTCGGTCTGCTGGTTGCCAGCAACGTCGAGATCGATCCGGCAGTTCTTCAACTGGATGCTCGGCGCTAACCTGTTTCCGGCCGAGCTCTATTTCCTGTCGCGCCTGCCCTTCGGTGGTGCAGCCGAGCGACGTGATCGCGGTGGTGTCCCTGACCCTCGTCTTGTCGCTGCTCGCGACCATCTATCCATCCTGGCGCGCCGCGACCCTCGATCCTGTCGAAGCGCTGCGGTACGAGTGATGCCCGATCCCGCGCTTGTGCTCGAAGGCGTGGAGCGCCGCTACACGCAAGGCAAGTCTGTCCTCGACATCTTGCGCGGCGCGAGCCTCTCGCTGCTGCCCGGCCAAGCTGTGGCGCTCGTGGCACCGTCCGGGGCCGGCAAATCGACGCTCCTGCACATCGCAGGACTGCTGGAGCGTCCGGACGCGGGCGAGATCCTAGATCGGCGGAGAGCCTACGGCGGCGCTGCGCGACGATGCGCGCACCGGCCTGCGCCGCTCGCGGGTCGGCTTTGTGTATCAGGCCCACCACCTGCTGGCGGAATTCTCGGCGCTCGAGAACGTCATGCTGCCTCAGCTGATCAAGGGGCTCGATCGCGCCGAGGCGTCCAAGCGCTCGACGGAGCTCCTGGCCTATCTCGGCCTCGGCGAACGCACGGCGCACCGGCCAGCCGAACTGTCGGGCGGCGAACAGCAGCGCGTCGCGATCGCCCGTGCTGTCGCCAATGCGCCGGGCCTGTTGCTCGCCGACGAGCCGACCGGCAACCTCGATCCGAAGACCGCCGACCACGTCTTCGGAACACTGATGACCCTGGTCAAGGCGACGGGCCTTGCCGCTCTGATCGCCACCCACAACCTCGACTTGGCCGGCCGCATGGACCGCCGCGTGACGCTTGTCGACGGCATGATCGTCGAGATGGCGTAGCGCGTATTGTCTTGCCGCCTTATCCTGGTCCGGGAAACAGCCTGATTCCCGCGGTTCCAACATCGCGGACGCCTCGGGTGCTCGGTTCGACCCGGACCGAACGGACCCAAGCGCCAGTCCGCTTGAGCACGACGGAGCGCATCATGAGACTGTTCGCAGGCGTAGCGGTTCTAAGCTTGGCCATGTTGGCGCTGCCACCGCTGGCGCAAGCCCAGGAGCGACTCGGAGATGGCGCGCTCGGGGCCTTGGCCGGTGCGCTGGTCGCAGGTCCGGTCGGGCTGGTTGTCGGCGCGGGGGTCGGCTATGCGGCCGGACCGCAGATCTCGCGCGGCTTCAGTGGTTCGCGGCGATACCATGGACATCGGCGAGGCTACGCCCCGCGTTATCGCGGACGCATTCGCTGACCTGGCAAGGGCTTAGCGACCCAATGCCGTGCAGGTTCGAGACGCGCGCTCACTCGAGGTGATTGGCCGTTCCGCGAGAAGCCTTGGTGTCGACGAGAAGACGCATCGCGCCGGCGAGCAGGAGAATGGCGATCGGCATGACGAGTGAGGCCCACTGCATGTGTGATTCGCTTTCGGCGATATCCGTAACGTAGTCGACCGCGAGGTAGACCAGGATCACCTCGAAGAACACGTGCTTGAGCTCGCCGATGCCATCGACACTGATCCATTCCGGCAGGCTGCGCCGTTGGTCCTCCGTAAGCTCGACCACGAAACCGAAGGTAATGGCAAAGGCGAAGATCACGAGGACGATGCCGAACAGGAACTTGTCGGTGGCCTCCATGACGCCGGTGATCACGGCCGAGTTGGCGCCGTCCCGTAGCCAGGCGTGAACGATCGCATCCCGGATGCCGAGACCGCCTTCCCAGAACATCAGAAGCGCCCCGATTGAGGCCCCGGCTGATGCGATCAGCATGACATAGCGAAGAGACAGAGCGAAGGCGAGCATGGCGTCGACCCTGGCGGAGTGCCTGCCTGCTGCGGGCCTACGCTGGCCTTGATGATCGTCTCTCCGACTTAATTTCGAGTGGAGAGCCGGCTCGGCTTGACTGCCTTCCCGCTTTCGCGGGAATGACCGGGCAGGGGGCGACCAGGCGACCCGTCTCCGCCGCGGTGCCAATGTTCCAGTCTTCCGACTTCCCGCCCGGTCTGCTGGCGGCCCATCAGATCGCCGCCCTGGTCGGCCAGGGGGTGATCGGCCATGCGACGCCGCTGGCGGAGACGCCCGCGTCGATTCAGCCCGCAAGCCTCGACCTGCGCCTTGGACGGCGCGCCTGGCGCGTGCGGGCGAGTTTCCTCCCGGGCTCGCATCGCACCGTGGCCCAGTGCATCGAAAGCCAGCCGTCACACGAGGTCGACCTCAGCAGACCCACCGTGCTGGAAACAGGCACCGTCACCATCGCCGAACTTGACGAGAGCCTGGCCTTGCCGGCCTGGATCGCGGGGGCCGCCAATCCGAAAAGCTCCACCGGGCGGATTGATGTGTTCACTCGCGTGATCGCCGATCGCTCCCGGGCGTTTGACACGATCGAAGCGGGCTACACCGGGCCGCTCTACGCCGAGATCTCGCCACGCACGTTCCCCGTCCGCCTCGCGCAGGGATCGCGATTGTCCCAGCTGCGCTTTCGCGTCGGTGACGCCCGCCTCGACGACGCGGCGCACGAGGCGCTGCATCGCGCGGCCGTTCTGGTTGCGGGCGGGCCGCCCCTCATCGCCGGCGGTGTCGCGGTGTCGATCGACCTCGCCGGGGAAGCGGCCGGCGGCCTCGTAGGCTACCGGGCCAAGCGGCACACCGGGGCGGTCGACCTGGACCGCAGCGCCGCGCACGACGTGGAAGACTTTTGGGAACCGCTCCACGTCCGCGCACGCAAGGAGCTCATCCTGGACCCAGGTGAATTCTACATCCTGGCCTCGAAGGAAGCCGTCCACGTTCCTGCAGACCACGCGGCCGAGATGACGCCGTTCGACCCGCTCGTCGGCGAGTTCCGCGTCCACTATGCCGGGTTCTTCGACCCCGGATTCGGCGCGGCCGAGGCGGGTGGGCGTGGTGCCCGTGCGGTGCTGGAAGTGCGCTCGCGCGACGTCCCCTTCATCCTTGAGGACGGGCAGATCGTCGGGCGGCTCGTCTACGAACGAATGTCCGAACGCCCGCGCCATCTCTACGGATCAGGTGCCGGCTCCAACTATCAGGCCCAGGGGCTCAAGCTCTCGAAGCACTTCCGGAGCTAAGCGCGCCGGGCGACGTCAAAGGCCCCGCCGGAACAGCATGGTTCCCGTCTGGCCCTTGACCGTGAGATCGCCGTTCGATTCGAGATGCCACGTCGGCAGCGAGTGAAGCCCGATCAGTATGCTGCGTTCGAGATCGTCGAGCGGCTTGCCGCAGGTCTTCTTGGTGGTCGCGATCGAGCCGGCCGCGAGTTTCTGGCCTTTGATCGGATAGAAGGCCATCGAGAAGCTGTTGCAACCGCCGAAGCCGGTGGCGCGCAGCTTGTCGTCGAGACGGAAGCTCGGAACGTCGCCGCTCATCGGCTTGCCGTCGATGCTGTCGAGAAGCCAGGTCGAGCCGAAGGGGAACTGCTGCTCTGCAGGCCCGGTGGGGCCCTTTGGAATCGCGTCCTCCTTCTGCTTGCGGGGCAGGGAGGGGCCAGGCCCCATGCTCGTCTGCGCAGCCACAGGCTCAAGCGCGAAGGACGCACCCGTGAGGCTGGCAAGGACGGCGAGGACCGCGCGAAGCCGAAGCCGGCCCGGGCGCACGTCGGAATGGTGGTTCATGTCTGGTCAACCCGATCAGATTTCCGGATCGCCGGTAACAGATGGTCCGGGGCAAGACAATGTCCGCCGCGTGCCGAACCGGAGGCATGCCTCACCTCGCGGACGCTACAGGGCATATCCGCCTTTTAGACGGGACAGGCCTAGCGTTCCGTTACCAACGAGTCCGCCAGCGCCTGATTGGTCTCGTCTGTCGGGAGCCGGGCGGCGAGCGCGTCGTAGAGTGGGTTGCGCGCGGCGAACAGGTGATCAAGCGGCGCGACGGCGACGTGCTCCGCCCCTTCCTCGATCAGCCAGTCGGCGAGCGCGGCGACGTTCTCGACCGGACAATAGAATTTCCGCACAGTGTCGGAGGTTTCGGGGATCGGAACGGCATCGAACAACGCGGTCGCCTCCTCCAATGCACCTGCAACCGACAGAAACGATGCCCGGACTTCCCGTGTGAGGCGCGCCTTCTCCTCCGCCGCGATACGGCCGAGAATGGCCTTCGCCGTCCTGCGGGTGGCCTCCGGCCACGCGGCCCGCAAAGATGCCACGAGGTTGGCCTCCGAGCGCAGGATGACGCCGTCCTCCAGCACCTTGAGCCCGTTCGCGGCAAGCGTGGCGCCGGTGGTCGTGATATCCACGATGAGTTCGGCGGTCCCGGAGGAGGGTGCGCCTTCGGTTGCTCCAAGACTTTCGACGATGCGGTAGTCGGTCACGCCCTTGCGCGAGAAGAACTCGCGGGTCAGGTGCACGTATTTGGTGGCGACCCGCATGCGGCGACCCCGCCGCGCGTGGTGGATCGCCGCGACGTCCTCGAGGTCGGCCATCGTTCGGACGTCGATCCAGGCTTGCGGCACCGCGACCACGACGTTGGCGTTGCCGAAGCCGAGCGGCGCCAGCAGCACGGCGCGACGCTCGCTATCCGGCACCTGCTCGCGAAGGAGGTCTTCGCCGACCACGCCCATGTGCACCTGGCCGGCGGCGAGCTGCGTGACGATCTCGGACACGGGTAGATAGGCGATCTCCAAGCCCGGAAAGCCGGCGAGCGTTCCGCGGTAGTCGCGCGCGCCACGGCCCTGAACCAGATCGAGGCCCGCCCTGGCGAAGAAGGCGGCGGCATTGTCCTGCAGCCTGCCCTTCGAGGGTACGGCCAGTACAAAGGACTGCGCGGCACTCATGCGGCGCTCGCGGCCAGAGCCGTCTCGATGCGGTCAGGCCAGATCGCCGCGCCGACCGCCGGGATCGACTGCGGGGCGCCGAGCGCCTGGGCCAAGCGGTCGTAGCGCCCTCCGCCGATGACCGGCCCTTCCGGAACTGCCGGGTGACGCGCCTCGAAGACGAAGCCGGTGTAATAGTCGAGGTTGCGGCCGAACGAGGCGCGGAAGGCCACGTTGCCGAGGTCGACGCCGTGGGCCGCCATGAAGCTGGTCCGCTCTTCGAAAGCGTCGACGCGGGCGCCAAGATCGAGCTTCGCGTCGACGGCGAGGTGCCGGAGCTGGGCTGCGGCAGAATCGGGATGGCCCGCGATGGCAAGGAAGCGCTCCAGAACCGCACGCAGTTCGACCGAAAATGAAGGGGCGGCGCGCAGTGCCACTTGCGCAAGGTAGCGCTCGGCGATCTCGTCGGCGGAGCGGCCGCCGACCGACGCGATCCCGGCGATGGCCAGAAGGTCGTTGACGAGTGCCCGGGCGCCGCTGGCGTTGGCGCCGGCGAGCGCGGCGAGCACGCCGGAGTGATCGGCGCCGCCGCTCGGCGCGTCCTTTAGGATCGTGGCGAGCGGCTCGCCTCGGTCTAGTCCGCGGCGCAGCCGGCGCTGCCAGCTTGGCGGCAGCCTCAGCGCGCCGAGAACGTCGGCCAGCAGCGCCGCATCGCCGAAGCGCACCGATAAGCTGCCGATCCCGGCGCTATCGGCCGCGTCGAGCGCAACGGCGAGAATCTCGGCGTCGGCGGCTGGTGCATCGGTTCGGCCGAAGCTTTCGAGCCCTGCCTGTACGAATTCGCCTTGGCCCCCGCTCCGCGAGCGGAAGACGGGGCCGCAGCAGCTGAAGGCGGCCGGTCGGCCCGCATCGGGTGAGGCGAGATAGGCGCGGCAGATCGGGATCGTATATTCGGGCCGCAGGCAGAGTTCGGCGCCGCTGCGGTCGCTCGTCAGATACAGGCTGGCGCGAATGTCCTCGCCGCCGAGGTCGAGGAAATGCGCGGCGTCCTGCAGAATCGGCGGCTCGATGCGCACGTAGCCGGACTGCACCAGTCGGCCCAGCAGCGCGCGCGACATGTCGTCCGTGGCGCGCGGCAGCTCTGAACGAGACGCGAGAGGTCGATCCAGCACGATAGGCCCGTCATGACGAGGAGCCGCGTTCTACCAGCGGCGACCGGTTCAGGCGAGGAGTTTCGCCCTGGAGAGTGAACAGTTCGCGAGAGGCCTTCGGGGCAAGCGTCGTCAGCTCGCGTGCCGCCCGAGCACCTCGCGGACGGCGGCGGCGAGCCGATTCTCCGGAACGGGGAACTGCGCCTTTTGCCGAAGCTCGAGGTAGTCGGCGCGGTCCTTGCTGGCCTTGGCGAGTTCGGCGCCGAGCACGAGGTCGCGGATCATCACCTGAGGGCCGCCTTCGGCGTTGCGCTCGTTGGAGCCCTGGATCACGGCGCATCGGCTGCCGCGACGATCGGCGTATTTAAGCTGTGCGTTCATGCCGGATGGGCCGAGGTACAGTTCGGCGGCTATTCCGGCGCTGCGCAGCGTCGTGACCAGGGCCTGATAACGCGCCAACTCGTCGCGATCGAGCACCAGGACCACAACTGGGCCGGGCTTGACGGTTCCGGCCAGGATGGGGCTGCGCACCGCCTCGAGCGCGGCCTGCAGGCGCGATACGCCGATCGAGAACCCGGTCGCCGGCACCGGGTCCCCACGGAAGCGGGCCACCAGCCCGTCGTAACGGCCGCCACCGCCGACCGAACCGAAGCGGATCGGCTTCCCGTCCTCGCCGGTCACGGTGAATGTGAGTTCGGCCTCGAACACCGGTCCTGTGTAATATTCCAGGCCGCGCACCACGGATGGGTCGATCCGCACGCGGCCATCGTCGTAGCCAGCCGCCGCGATCAGATCTGCGATCCCAGCAAGTTCTTCGACGCCCTCCTCGCCCGCGCGCCGAGCCCGCGACAACGGCGCGCAGATTGGCGAGCGTCGCGGCGGCCGTTTCGCCGCTTGCGGCCGTGAAGGCGAGCACCCGCTCGATCGCGCTGGTGTCGAGGCCCGGCGCCCTTGGTGAAATCGCCACTCTCGTCCTTGCGCCCCGCGCCGAGCAGCGCCGCCACGCCCTCCGGCCCGAGCCGGTCGAGCTTGTCGATGGCGCGCAGTACCGTCAGGCGCCGGCCGCCGTCCTCCGCGCCGAGGCCGATGGACTCCATCACGCCGTCGAGCACCTTGCGGTTGTTGACCTTCACGACGAAGTCGCCACGCGCGATGCCGAGGCGCTCCAGGCAGTCCGCGGCCATGATGCAGAATTCGGCATCCGCCGCGACCGAGGCGGTGCCGACCGTGTCGGCGTCGAACTGCATGAACTGCCGGAACCGCCCCGGCCCCGGCTTCTCGTTGCGGAACACGTAGCCGCTGCGGAAGCTGCGGTAGGGCTTCGGCAGCGCGTCGTAGTGCTCGGCGACGAAGCGGGCGAGCGGCGCGGTCAGGTCGTAGCGCAGCGAGAGCCAGGCTTCGTCGTCGTCGCGGAAGGAGAACACGCCCTCGTTCGGCCGGTCGAGGTCGGGCAGGAATTTGCCCAGCGCCTCCGTGTATTCGATGAACGGCGTCTCCACCGCCTCGAACCCGTAAAGCTCGTAGACCTCGCGGATGGCTGCGATCAGCCGCTCCGTCGCCGCCAGATCGGCCGGGCGGCGGTCGACCAGCCCGCGCGGCAGGCGCGCCTTCACGGCGGGCGGTGTGGGCGTTTCGGTCGACATTGGAGCCTCGGGTGAAGGGAGGCGTCTTCTAGCGGCAGCCGAATGCACTGGGCAAGTCGCCCGTCCCGGCAGGGCTCCCTCTGCTCCCCTCTCCCTTGTGGAGAGGGGTAGGGGGTGAGGGTTGGCAATTTGGAGAAGCAAATCGACGGGAGCGGTTCTCCCGGTGGCGCGCGACCCTCACCCCCAAGGGAGAGGGGAGGACGCGTCCCGCGGTCGTCCCGCGGGCTCCTTCCTCAGGTCAACGGTTCAGGCTGCGGCTTTCGACCAGGCCACGACCTCCTGCCGCTGGCTGCCGAGCCCGTCGATTCCGAGCTCCATGACGTCGCCGGGCTTCAGGTATTTCGGCGGCTTCATGCCCATGCCGACGCCGGGCGGAGTTCCCGTGGTGATCACGTCACCGGGCTCGAGCACGAGGAAGTGCGAGATGTAGGAGACGATCTTCGGGACGTTGAAGATCATCGTGTCGGTGTTGCCGGTCTGGCAGCGCGTGCCGTTCACGTCGAGCCACATGCCGAGTTTCTGGACGTCGGGAATTTCGTCGGCGGTGACCAGCCAGGGTCCGAGCGGGCCGAAGGTGGCGCATCCCTTGCCCTTCATCCACTGGCCGCCGCGCTCGACCTGGTACTCGCGCTCCGAGACGTCGTTACAGATGCAGTAGCCAGCGACGTGGGCCGGCACTTCGGACTCATTGATGTAGGACGTGCGAGAACCGATCACGATGGCGATCTCGACTTCCCAGTCGCTCTTCTCCGAGCCGCGCGGCAGCATCACGTTATCATTCGGTCCGACGATGCAGTTCGGCGTCTTGTTGAACAGGATCGGTTCCTTCGGAACCGGCAGGTTCGATTCGGCGGCGTGATCGGCGTAGTTGAGCCCGACGGCGATGAAGTTGCAGGGACGTGTGACGCAGGGGCCGATACGAGGCGATCCGTCGACCAGCGGCAGGCTTTCGGGCGCAGTTGCCGCGATGCGGGCAAGGGAGGCTGGCGCGAGATTCTCGCCACCGAGATCGCCGTGCAGAACGCCGCTGAGGTCGCGAATCCTGCCGTCCTTGTCGAGGAGGCCGGGTTTTTCCTGACCAAGCTGGCCGTAGCGTAGCAGTTTCATCCCTGTCTCCGTCTATCGCGCATTCCCGGACGCGCCGTTTCCCGGGTCTTCGTGGCGCGCTGACCTGCCGGGGTCAAGACCCGACGCATCGACGTGCGGTTCGCGCCGCAGGATATGTCGCTGCTGCAGCTCGATGCCGATGGAACGCGACACCGGATGTTAACTGGGAGCGCCGGAGAGTCGGTCAGCCTGAACAAGCGGGGCGGGGCTTTGTCTGCAACGGTCCAGTCTTCCGTGGAGCCCGCCACCCGGCATCCCGTGCGGCATTCCGCCATCGTTCTCGCCACCGTCCTTGGCGCTGTTCTGTTCTGCCGCGCGGCGAGCCTGCTGAACGACCCCGACACACAATGGCACATCGCCGTGGGCCGGCTGATGTGGAGCACCGGCGCGGTGCCCAAATCCGATGTGTTTTCGTACACGTTCGCCGGCGCCCCGTGGATGGCGAAGGAATGGCTGTCGCAGCTCGTCCTTTTCGGCGCCTATTCGCTGGGTGATTGGTGGGGCGTCGCGGCCGCCACCGTGTGCGTTATAGCGGCCTGCTTCGGCCTGATGTTCGGCTGGTTGGTGCGCCGCGTCCGCTGGACAGTGGCTCTGGCGCTCGTACTGGTTGGCCTCAGTTTGGCTGCTCCGGAGTTCGTGGCGCGCCCGCACGTTCTCGTGCTGCCCTTCACCCTGCTGTGGGTGATGGAACTGGTCGAGGCGCGCGAGCGCGACTCGGCTCCCCGGTGGTGGACCCCGGTCCTGATGGTGCTCTGGGCGAACATGCACGCGTCCTACCCGATCGGGCTGGTCCTCGCGGCGGTGTTGGCTGGGGAGGCTATCACGGCCTCGCCTCGACCGGCACGGTACACGGCGCTGCGGCGTTGGGGCGTTTTCCTGGTCACCTCGACGGCCGCCGCGTGCGTGTCGCCCTACGGCTACAAGACCATCCTCGTTGTCGTGACGCTGTTCCAGACACCCGAGACGATGAACTACGTCGCCGAGTGGCAGCCGATCGGCGGCGATCCACAGGGGATCGTCGCTGTTGTGGCGCTCGTCCTCTCGCTTGCGGCCCTGCTGAAGCGCCCGGCCGAGAATCTCTTTCGCCTGGCTGCGGTGCTGCTGCTCGGATACATGATGGTGCGGCACGTGCGTTTCGCGCTGCTCTTCGGTCTGCTCACGCCCCTGTTGATCGCCGACCCGATCGCGCGAAGTTTTCGGGCGCTGGCGGCGGTGCCGGTACGCCTATCACGGCCGTGGTTGGTGGTCGTCGCGACTGCGGCGCTCACCCTGGGCATAGCCGCGCTGGTGCGGCCTGAACCAAACCCAGAGGTCACGCCCATGGCGGCCCTCCAATTCGCCGAAGCGAAAGGCCTGACCGGGCGGGTCTACAACGACTACGACTACGGGGGCTTTCTAATTCTAAAGGGGATTAAGACCTTCATCGACGGCCGTAACGATCAGCTCTTCACCGGGGGGTTCAGCACCCGGCTGAGCGCCGCCCTCGCCAAGCCCGACAATGTGGCTTTCGCGGCTATTCTCGATCGGCAACGCGTGTCGTGGGCTCTCGTCAAGGCGGACTTCCCCGACGCCCGGCATCTTGCCACGATGCAGGGCTGGTCGAAGCTGTTCAGCGGTGGCGGGGCGGCGGTCTACGCCAGAACCTGCGCGCCGCTCGGCTGTCCGGACCGCGAAGCGTCGTAACTGGCGCGTCGGAAGCACCGTGTTTCGTGCCTGATGCCACCGGGCGGAGCCTTTCGCTGCCCCGCCATTTGTTGCGCTCGCGCCGAGCGAGAATGGCTCGAGCCGAAACGTCAGGACTGAACCCGCACATACTCGCCCGGCGCGTCGCATAATGGCCGCGAGCTTGCCGTCGCCCGGGACGCGCGCCGGCACCGTCTCGGGCGCTTGCGCCCGGATCCAGTCGATCCAGTCGAGCCACCAGGTGCCCGGCGTCTCGGTGGCGGTCGCGACCCAGTCCTCGAAGCTGCCGTCCGTCCGCCCGCCGGCCCAGTATTGGTATTTGGCCTTGGCAGGCGGATTGACGACACCCGCGATGTGCCCCGATCCCGCCATGACGTAGCGCACCGGGCCGCCGAAAAATTGCGAGCCGTTGAACACCGAGCGCGCCGGCGCGATGTGGTCCTCCTTGGCGGCGAGATCGTAGATGGGGATCGTCACCAGCGACAGGTTCAGCTTCTCGCCGCCCATCACCATCTCGCCCCGCGTAAGCTTGTTCTCGAGATAGCAGTTGCGCAGGTAGAAGGCGTGATTGGCGGCCGACATGCGGGTCGAATTCCGCGTTCCAGGCCAGCAGGTCGAACGGCTTCGGCGCCTTGCCCTTCAGGTAGGCGTTCACCGAGTAGGACCAGATCAGGTCGTCCGGCCGCAGCATGTTGAAGGCGTTGGCCATGCGCGAGCCGGCGAGATAGCCGCTCTCTTCCATCTGCTGTTCGATGGCTCGGATCTGCGCCTCGTCGGCGAAGACCTTGAGGTCGCCGGCTTCCTTGAAATCGACCTGCGTGGTCAGGAACGTCGACAGACGTGACGCGCCTGTCCTCCTTCGCGGCCATGTAGGCGAGCGTGGCGGCGAGCAGCGTGCCGCCGACGCAATAGCCGACGGTCGCCACCTCGCGCTTCGCCCGTGGCCTGCTCGATGCGCATCCAGCGCCGCGAAGATGCCCTCGCGCATATAGGCGTCCCAGTCCTTCCGCGGCGTGACGCTCGTCGGGATTGACCCAGGAGATGACGAACACCGTCAAACCCTGCGACACCGCCCAGCGGATGAAGCTTTTCTCCTTGTTGAGATCGAGCACATAGAACTTGTTGATCCAGGGCGGCACGATCAGCAGCGGCCGCTTCAGCACGGTCGGCCGTCGTCGGCGCATATTGGATCAGCTCCATCAGCTCGTTGCGGAACACGACCTTGCCGGGGGTCGACGCCATGTCGACGCCGAGCTTGAACTTGCGTCGCGTCGCTCTGACGGATCTTGAGCTCGCCGCCGCCGGCCGCGATGTCCTCGGCCAGCATCTGCATGCCGCGCACGAGGTTTTCGCCCTTCTCCTTGAAGGTCTCCTTCAGCAGCTCCGGGTTGGTGGCGAGGAAATTCGCACGGCGACAGCGCGCTCGAGATCTGCCGCAGGTAGAAGGCGGCCTTTTCGCGGGTGGCCTCGTCGACCCCTTCGGCGTCCGACAACCATCGTCCTTCGCCCAATCGGTCGTGACCAGATAGGCGCGGTGGAGGAAATCGAAGAACGGCGTTTCGCGCCATTCGGGCGCCGCGAAGCGCTTGTCGGCCGGGGGGCGATTCCGCCTTGTCGGTGCCCGCTGAACCGGGCCAGGCTGTCGTTCCAGAGCGAGAAGAGCTGGGTCGAGAGTGCTGCCTGGGCCTGCACCATGCGGGCCGGATTGAGTCAGCCAGCTTTCCGCCACCCGGCCGAGGCTGTTCATCGTTTGCGTCGACCTCTTCGCCCGATGGGCGGCTTCACGGCGCCGCTCTCCAGCGGCTTGAGATAGGCGGCGGCGGCCTTGCCGCTGTGTCTCGATGTAGCGCCCGAAGTTGCGGGCAAGCGCCTCCACGTCGGGCAGCTGCCGAGTGCGTCCGCGCTCGCCGGCGCATCCGTCGTGGCGGAGGGCCGTTCGACGTTGGGCCGCCGTCGTCCTCCTGTCCGCAGATGGGCTGTTCCGCGTCGGTCCGGCGGGCTGGCCGAGGGCCCGCGCCTTGTGTGTTGTCGTTCTCGGCCGCGCTTGAGGATCGCTGCGGCATTCAGCGGTTGCCGCGCGATACGGCGTCCGGCCGTTGCTTCGAGGTCGGCGCCGACGGCCTGCCTCGCCATCGGTTTCAGCTGCCGCTTGTGGCGGCTTTCGCGTGTCGTGTTCGGGGCGGCCGGCTCGGCAAGCGGCGGCGCCTTGGCGCGGGCTCGTCCTGCGGGACGGCGAGAGGCGCCGCAAGGGCGGCCGCCATCGACGGCGCCCTTCGTCGCTGGGCCTTGCGAAGCGGCTGAAGGTCTGCGTCCGCCGCGCTGACCTCGGGCAGGATGAATGAGGCAGGCGAGACATGGCCGGTCAAGCTCGTCCTTGGCCGCATGCGCTCGTGTCGGCAGCCGCGGCGATCGATCATCGGTCTCTTCCGCGGCGCGGCGTCGCGTCGGCTGCGCGAGCGTCCGTCCGCCGCGACGGCGGGCTTCCCAGGCCCGGTGCGTTCGCGCTTCATGCCTGAGCGATCCTTGTTGACGCGGCGAGCCGTCTCCAGACGACAAAGTCCCGTTTCGGACATATTGCGTCGATAGAGCCGCAGCCATGCGTTCCTCCTCCATATCACATATGCGTTTCCGGTCCAGGCCGCCCAGAGGCACGTCGGTACCTGGGCCGTGCGTGCTTTTTCTTGGCGCTCTCGACGCTGCCGGTCCGACGGTCGCACGGGCCGACGACAGCTTCATGTCGCATCCGGTCGACAGCGTGTCTCAAGGCGCTCGACCTCAAGACCGATCCCGGCGTCGCCGGCCGACTTCGTCGAGGCAGTCCCGTCCTAAGACCGAAGGCGACTTCGTCCCCGTCGGCGAGCCCCACCCGACGCGTCCGATCAAGGTCAAGACGCCGGCCGAGCTGAAGGCGGCCGAGGCCGAACTCGATGCCGCGCGCATCCGGCACGACAAGATCTCCGGGTCGAAAGCCTCCCGCGCCAAAGCCGCCAAGAAGCCCGAGGCCAAGGCGGCCAAGGCGCGCGGTACCGGCGACCCAAAATTAACCGTGCCAAGGACCAGGTTCGGCCTGATACTTTGCTCCGCCCCGCCGCGCGGGTTCTTTCACGGAAGCCTCCGGACGATGACCGAGTTCCACCGCGTCAAACGCCTGCCGCCCTACGTCTTCGAGCAGGTCAACCGGCTCAAGGCCTCGGCTCGCGCCGCCGGCGCGGACATCATCGACCTCGGCATGGGCAACCCCGACCTGCCGGCCCCCAAGCACGTGATCGACAAGCTGGTCGAGACGGCCGGCAAGCCGCGGACCGATCGCTACTCGGCGTCGAAAGGCATCGCCGGTCTGCGCCGCGCTCAGGCCAACTATTACGCGCGCCGCTTCGGGGTGAAGCTCGATCCCGAACAGCAGGTCGTCGCGACGCTCGGCTCGAAGGAGGGCTTCGCCAACATGGCGCAGGCCATCACGGCGCCGGGCGACGTGGTGCTCGTGCCGAACCCGTCCTATCCGATCCACGCCTTCGGCTTCCTGATGGCCGGCGGCGTGATCCGGTCCGTGCCTGCCGAACCGACGCCGGATTTCTTCGTCGCGCTCGAACGCGCGGTGATCCACTCGATCCCGAAGCCGATCGCGGTCGTGGTCTGCTACCCGTCGAACCCGACCGCGATGGTGGCCTCGCTCGATTTCTACCGGGACCTCGTCGCCTTCGCCAAGAAGCACGAGATCTTCGTGCTGTCGGATCTCGCCTATGCGGAGGTCTATTTCGACGACAACCCGCCGCCTTCCATGCTGCAGGTTCCCGGCGCCATCGACGTGACGGTCGAATTCACCTCGATGTCGAAGACCTATTCCATGCCGGGCTGGCGCATGGGGTTCGCGGTCGGCAACGAGCGCCTGCTGTCGGCCCTGACCCGCGTGAAGAGCTATCTCGATTACGGCGCCTTCACGCCGATCCAGGTCGCCGCCGCCGCGGCGCTGAACGGGCCCGGACGACTGCATCGACGAGATGCGCGCCATCTACAAGGCGCGCCGCGACGTCATGGTCGAAAGTTTCGGGCAGGCCGGCTGGCCGATCCCGGCGCCGGCCGCCTCCATGTTCGCCTGGGTGCCGATCCCGCAGCGGTTCCGCCGGCTGGGCAGCCTCGAATTCTCCAAGCTGCTGATCGAAAAGGCCGATGTCGCGGTCGCGCCCGGCATCGGCTTCGGCGAGCACGGCGACGATTACGTCCGTCTGGCCCTGGTCGAGAACGAGCAGCGCATCCGCCAGGCGGCGCGCGGCATCCGGCGCTTCTTCGATACGGCCGACAGCACGCTTCACAACGTCGTGCAGCTGAAGACAGCCGGCCTGAGCTTGTGCCGGCGCCGCGGCGACAGCGCCGGTCTCGATGCGCTCTGCGCGCTCGTTGGCGACGCTGCGGCCGGGGGATCGACGGCTGACGGTTCTGACCGGGGCGGGGGTGTCGACCGAGTGCGGCGTGCCCGATTTCCGGTCGCCCGGCAGCCCCTGGCGGGTTCACTCCGCCGATCGGCTTCAAGGCCTGGCTTGTCGGATCCGGCGCTCCGCGCCGAGGCTTGGCGGCGCAAGTTCGCGATGGACGACATCTACTCGAGGCGCCATGCCGGGCCGCAGCCACAAGGCGCTCGGCGCGACTTGGCGGCGCGCGGCCTGATCCGCGCCGTCGATCACGCAGAACATCGACGGCCTGCATCAGGCCGCGGGCCTCGATCCGGCGCTGCTGATCGAATTGCACGGCAACGGCACCTTCGCCCGCTGCCTGGCCTGCGGCGTCCGGGTCGAACTCGTCGACAGGCGCGGCGACATCTGACCGCTGACCGGCGAAGCGCCGGTCTGCGCCTGTGGCGGCCTTGTCAAGTCGGCCACGATCGCGTTCGGGCAGCCGCTCGATCGCGCACGTGCTCGAGGCGGCGCTGCAGGCGGCCTGCCGTTGCGATCTGTTTCTCGCGGTCGGCTCCTCGCTGGTCGTGCGCCCCGCCGCCCATCTGCCTGCTCCTCGCCAAGGAGCGCGGCGCTCAGCTCGTCATCGTCAATCGCGAACCGACGCCGCTCGACGGTGTGGCCGACCTCGTGATCCGGGCGGAAGCCGCGGATGCGCTCACTGCGCTGGCGGGCGTTGCACTAGAACCACACGTCCCGAGTTTCGACAGCCGGCAGCGTGTCCGAACGTTAATATTAACCTTTGCGGCGCGGAGCGGGATGGTATCGTGGCGCTCACGTGTCAGGCGATTGATTCGCGTTCAGGAATCAGGCGAATGGCGGCATCGACGCAGAATTGCGCGGCGATGGTCCGGAACGGCCGTTTGGGATGGGACCTTTGGGCAGAGATGATTTGTTCGACGACCCCACGCCGCAGGGCGACGCCGAATCGGGCGAGAACCAAGGTCTCGAGGTCGTCGAGATCGCGGGGCAGATCAAATGGTTCGACGTCGCCAAGGGCTACGGGTTCATCGTTCCGGATAACGGCCTGCCGGACGTTCTGATCCACGTCACGACCCTGCGCCGCGCCGGGTTCAATACGGCCCGCGAGGGCGCGCGCGTCGTCTGCGAGGCCGTGCAGCCGGCCAAGGGCCTGCAGGTCATCCGTGTGACCTCGCTCGACCTGTCGACCGCCATCCATCCGGCACAGACGCCGCCGGCCCGCACCCATCACCAGGTGACCCCGACCGGCGGGTTCGAGATCGCGGTCGTCAAGTGGTTCAATCGGGTCAAGGGCTTCGGCTTCCTGACCCGGGGCGAGGGCACGAGCGACATCTTCGTGCACATGGAAACCTTGCGCCGGTTCGGCATCACCGAACTGAAGCCCGGCGACTCGCTGCTGGTGCGGTTCGGCGACGGTCCCAAGGGCCTGATGGCGGCCGAGATCCGGCCGCTCGAGACCCCGCCTGCGTCGCCGCACTGATTTCGGCCGCGTTCTACGCGCAGAGCGGCGAAGTCGACGCGGCTCACGCTGCGACTGCCTTGGACAGCCGGATCGCACGCTGGCAGCGGAAAGACTGCCGTGAAAGTCATTCCCGTTCTTGTCGTCGCACTCGCCGCTGTCGCGCTCTGCCTGTGCCTGCCGCCGCGCAGCCCACCACGGAAACGCTGCGAGATCGACACGCGATCGGGCCCGCACGTCTTCGAGATCGAACTCGTGCGCTCGCAGGCCGACATGGAGCGGGGCCTGATGTTCCGGAAATCCATGCCGGACAGCCACGGCATGCTGTTCGATTTCCGTACGGCCGCAGCCGATCATGATGTGGATGAAGAACACCTACATCCCGCTCGACATGGTGTTCATCGGCAACCGACGGCCACGTGACCCATGTCGCCGAAATGCCGTGCCGATGTCCGAGGCCATCATTTCTTCGGACGGTCCAGCCCTGGGCGTGCTGGAAATCAACGCGGGCGTGGCGGCCAAGATCGGCGTCAAGCCCGGCGACGTCGTGCACGCGTCGATCTTCCCGCAAGTAGCTGCCGCTTGTCCGCAGGCGCCGCGGACGTGTTAGCGACCTCTCGCGGGCGGGGCATAGCGCAGTCTGGTAGCGCGATAGTTTTGGGAACTATAGGTCGCAGGTTCGAATCCTGCTGCCCCGACCATCGGCAGAGTGTTGGCGCAGGCGTCACGGCGAATGATCGCACGAATCTACAAACCGTCACGCGGCGCGACCCAATCGGGGCACGCCCGAACCAAGGCGTGGATCCTCGAATTCGAGCGTGAGGCTCGCGCGGCAGATCGAGCCTCTGATGGGTTGGACCAGCTCGAACGAGACGTCGTCACAGGTTCAGGCTGAGCTTCGACACCAAGGAGGAGGCGATCGCTTTCGTCGAGCGCCTTGGCGTCGACCTATCGAGGTCGACGAGCCGGCAGCCCGACACCGAGCGGCGCGGCCTGTCCTACTCGGACAATTTCAAGTCGACCCGGACCGGAATGTGGACGCACTGACCGGTCTTCGGCTCCGTAGCTCAGTTGGATAGAGCAGCCGCCTTCTAAGCGGCAGGTCGCAGGTTCGAATCCTGCCGGAGTCGCCAGAGCTCTCAAGGGCTTGCGTTGATCGCGGGCCGGTTGCCGTCTGTTTCCAATTCACGAGGTCACCCACCGGCATCTGCGTTGAGCCGGAGCGCCCCGGGTCAGATACAGGTCGTCAGGTGGCCGATGGATCGCAGGAAATATTCGGCGCTGATCATCTTCACATAGGTTATTTGGAGTTCAATTGTGCGGGTCTAGTTTGCTTCGCGATCAGACCGTAGCCGGTAGTCTCCTGCGCTATGACCCCTCAGTTCAGGCAATTCGAAGAGGATCAGCGGACGTACCGCCTCTACGAGATCGGCGGCGACGGTCATATCCAGACCTTTACGCTGGTCGCTGCGCGGACGGATGAGGAAGCGGTCGAGCAGGCGCGAAACCTGGCCGATGGGCGTGTGGTGGAACTGTGGGAGAGAGCCCGCATCCTTCTGAGGCTGCCGCCTGAAGCGGAGCAAGGCACCGGCAGAACCGGCCAAACGCGGCTAACTTCAGCGAGAAACTAACGTAGTTGGTTGTCGAAGACTGATCCATGTGGTTGGGATCGGGTATCGGCGGTGCCAAATTGTGGTGGATCGGCGACTGAGAGAGACGTGTGCTCCCGCCTCGGACGGGAGCGCGCGAATGCCCGACACCTTGGGTCACCTCGACCCGATCATCCGCAAGCTCGACAGCATCTTCCGCCTTTCGGGCGAAGAACGCGAGGCGCTTGCGACCTTGCCGGTTCAGTTGGCCGACATCCGCAAGGATCAGGACGTCGTCCGCGAAGGCGATCGTCCGACCCGCTGCTTTGCCATCGTCGAAGGCTACGCCTGCACCTACAAGCTCGTGGCAGGCGGCAAGCGCCAGATTTCGGCCTTCCACATCGCGGGCGACATTCCCGATCTGCAAAGCCTCCACCTCGAGGTGCTGGACGTGAGCATCGCAACGGTCACGCCGTGCAAGCTGGCCTTCATTCAGCACCCGAGCCTGCTCAGGCTTTGCGAAGCGTTCCCCCGGATCACGGCCGCGTTCTGGCGCGAAACCCTCATCGAGGCTGCCGTCGCGCGGGAATGGGTCGCGAATGTCGGACAGCGCCGGGCCCCGGCTCGCATTGCCCACGTGCTCTGCGAGTTCTTCCTGCGCATGCGGGCGGTGGGGCTGACCGAAGATCACGCCTGCCAGTTCCCGATCAACCAGGCCCAGCTTGGCGATGCGACGGGAATGTCGGCCGTTCACGTCAACCGCAGCCTGCAGGAGTTGCGAGCGGCGGGACTGATCAGCCTGAAGGGCCACAGTCTCAAGATCCTGGATTGGGCGGAACTGAAGGCGCAAGGCGATTTCGAACCGTCGTATCTGCACATGGAGCGGCGCCAGGACGCGGCATGACAGGCGGCATCGGACGACGCTTTGCCTCGCACTCGAGTGGCACCGCCGGTTTGGCGGCCCGCTCCCGCTTGAGCCTTCTGCGCCGAGGATGATGTCGAATGCCGCGCTACTTCTTCGATATCAACGATGGTGAGCGGGCCACCATCGACGCTGAAGGGTCCGAACTGGCCAGCGACGAGGCGGCGCGGGCCGAGGCCATCGGCGTGCTGCCGGACGTCGCCCGGGACATGCTTCCCGACGGTGACCGTCACACCTTCATCGCCTCGGTCCGCGACGAAGCCGGCCGGGCGATCTTCAGAGCCACGCTGACGCTCGCCGCCGAGTGGCTGAAGTAAGCCGCCAAAGCGCCGCCCTCCGCGAAACCGCCCGACCGAACCAACAGGCGTTCGGCGTGAGGAGCGATGCGGCTAAGCGCTTGACTGGGCCGCGGGGCTCAAGGCGGCGGTGAAGTCCAGCCGGAAAAGAAGGAGCCCGGTGTGGTCCGTCACGTCCATGTGCCAGGTCTGCCCGGACCAGAACTTCTGGCCATGATCCTTGAGAAGGGCGCCAGCCAAGGCGACCGCTTCGTTACGAGCCGATTCCAGGTCCGGAAGCTCATGGCCGTCGAGGTCAGGCATGTCCTGGCCGTCGGAGACGTTGAAATGATAGCGCGGCATGCGTCCTCCGCTCAATTCGGCGGGAGCGCGCGTCTCTCTCAGCCGCCAGAGCCGGTATGCTGTCTGGCGATGGAATACGGTTGCACTCCGAAGCGAGACAAGCAACTCACGTTGTTGGCCCAAAGGTCACACCGCCACAAGTTGAGGCTCAGGCGGGAACGAGTGCTTCGTGCCGCGATCGGCTGATGAGCGAAGGATCGTCATTCCCCTTCGGGCAGTTCTTGCTTGCGTGAAGCAGCGCGCTCGCTCGAAGAAGGGCCTCGAACGGGGCAGGGCGGTCTTAACGACGTGTCGCGTCGCGACGCATCTGCGAGCGGACGACGGGCGGAGCGAACCATGACGGCGCCACGGCAGTGAGGGAGGCTTCGGGGTTGCGTGTCTCGATCGTCGTGGCGGTTGGCGAGGACCCTGGTCCCTTCGAAGTGCTGCTCGAGGAGATCGAGGCCGCCTGCCAGACCATCGGTCCCTATGAGGTGATCTGCGTCGATGACGCCTGGACCGAGGCCACAAGGACCGAACTGACCCGCTTGGCCAGTGCGCGCCCTTCGATGCGGCTGGTGCGGCATGCCTTCCAGGGCGGCAAATCGGCAGCGCTTTGGACGGGGGTCCAGGCCGCACGCGCATCGGTGATCGCAACCTTGGACGACGATGGGCGCAACGATCCAGCCGCGCTGCCCCGACTGGTTTCAGAACTGGTCGATGCCGGCCCTGCATGCGGTCTCGTGGCGGGCCAGCGGCTGGGACGGCACGATTCGGCGCTTCGGCGGTTTCGTTCCAAAATCGCCAATTCTGTTCGCTCCGAACTGCTCGGCGATGGGACGCGCGACAGCGCCTGCGGGCTGAAGTGTTTCCCCCGGGAGGTGTTCCTTCGGCTCCCCTACTTCGACGGGCTGCATATGTTTTTGCCCGCCCTGATCCGGAGCGAAGGTTACGCAATCTCGCTGATCGACGTCATGGATCGTCCGAGCCGGCGCGCGCAACCCGAGAAAGGCCTGCTGGAGGGGGTTCCGCGCGCCATCGCCGACCTCATCGGCGTGCGCTGGCTTATCAGCCGGCGCAAACATCTGCCGCCGATGGAAACTGAGCTCGGGCACGCGGACCCGCTTACGACTCTTCCCGGCGGGTCACCCTCGTCCGACAGCGATTGAACGTGTCGTCGTCAATCCGCCGCGCGCAAGCGCGCAAAGCCCCGGTCGAGGTCGGCCTGGAGGTCTGCGACGTCCTCGAGACCGATGCTGAAGCGCAGGGCCGGCCCGCCCGGATTCCATGTCGTGGCCGTGCGGTACCCGCGGCAGTCGAACGGGATGACGAGGCTTTCGTAGCCGGCCCATGAATAGCCCATCCCGAACAGTTCGAGCCCGTCGAGCATCGATGCAACCGCCTGCTGCGAAGCGGGTCTCAGGATCACCGAGAACAGCCCTGACGAGCCGGAAAAATCCCGCTTCCAGATGTCGTGGCCCGGAAAGTCGGGCAGGGCGGGATGCAGCACGCGGGCCACCTCGGGCCGTTGTTGCAACCACGACGCCATCGCAAGGCCCTGCCGCTCGGCCTCGCGCAGCCGCAACGTCATGGTTCGCAGGCCGCGCAGGGCAAGGAACACGTCCTCGGGTCCCGCACACATCGCGAACGCGTCGAAGGTGCTCCGCAGCGCCGGCCAATAGCGCGCGTTCGCCGAGGTGAGCCCGAGCAGCAGGTCGGAATGGCCCGAAAGGTACTTGGTGCCGGCCTCGATCACGATGTCGACGCCGAGACGGTGCGCCGGAAACAGAAGGGACGTGGCCCAGGTGTTGTCGGCAATGACACAGACATCACGCTCATGCGAGGCGGCGACGATGGCCGGAATGTCCTGGATGTCCAGCGACTGCGACCCTGGCGACTCGACGAACACCAGGCGGGTATTGGGCCGGAGCAGCCCGCCGATGCCGCCCCCGACCGCGGGATCATAGTATGTCGTCTCCACGCCGAGACGGGCCAGAACGGTGTCGCAGAACATGCGGATCGGCTGATAGGCAGCGTCCGTGACCAGGATGTGGTCCCCCGCGCGCACGACGGACAGGAATCCGACCGTGATTGCGGCAAGGCCGGACGGCGTGAGCACCGTCCCGGCCGCCTCGGCGATCTCACTCCAGGCGCCTTCAAGCGACTCCGTCGTCGGGGTGCCCTTGGTGCCGTAGCTGAACCGTCCCTCGCGGCGCCTGAGCTTTTCGGTGGTTTCGTAGAGAACCGTCGACCCGCGGTAGATCGGCGTGTTGATGAAGCCGTGCTGCTCGAACGGATCGCGCCCGGCATGGACCAGGCGCGAGTTCGGGCGCAGGGTGGCACGCGTTTCGGGGCTCAGCTTGCTCATACTTTGACCATCTCTCGCGCAGGCGACCGGACCAGTGGATGCCGGACATACTCTTGACCGCGGTACGGAAACTGCTTGTGATGGCGTCGGGTGCGCGATGCAAGCCATCGAGAGGCCGCAGCCCCGTAAACAACATGAGGCGCCTGCCTGTCAGGCCTGCGCCGGCACGGGAGTAAGATCAAGAATGAAAACCTTTTTTGCAGGCCTCATGGGCATGGCCCTCTGCGCCGGAACATCCCTCGCCCAGGCGGGCACGCTCGACACCGTGAAGCAGCGGGGCCAGTTGATCTGCGGCGCCAACACGGCGCTTGCCGGCTTCGGCATTCCCGACAGCAGCGGCAATTGGACGGGCCTCGACGTCGACTATTGCCGCGCCGTCGCGGCAGCCGTGCTGGGCGATCCGACCAAGGTGAAGTTCATTCCGCTCAACGCCAAGGATCGGTTCACGGCGCTGCAGTCGGGCGAAGTCGACATGCTGGCGCGCAACAGCACCTGGACCTCGTCGCGCGACGCGACGCTCGGCCTGTTGTTCGCCGCGACCAACTTCTACGACGGCCAGGGCTTCATGGTGCGCAAGAAGCAGAATGTCTCGTCGGCCAAGGAGCTCGACGGCGCGTCCATCTGCGTTCAGCAGGGCACGACGACGGAGCTCAACCTCGCCGACTACTTCCGCACCAACAACATGAAATACGACAGCGTGGCGTTCCAGGATGAGGACGTCGCTCTGAAAGCTTACGAGTCCGGGCGTTGCGACGCCTTCACCACCGATTCGTCCGGCCTCTACGCCGAGCGCCTGCGCCTCACTGCGCCGGACGACCACATGGTTCTGCCCGATATCATCTCGAAGGAGCCGCTAGCCGGTGCTGTCCGTCAGGGCGACGATCAGTGGTTCAACGTCGTCAAGTGGACCCACTTCGCCATGCTCGACGCGGAAGAAGCGGGCGTGACCTCCAAGAATGTCGACGACATGCTGAAATCGGAAAACCCGGATATCCGCCGGCTTCTCGGCGTCGAGGGCGACCAGGGCAAGGGCTTCGGGCTCGATGCCAAATGGGCCTACAACATCATCAAGATGGTCGGCAACTACGGCGAGGTCTTCGACAAGAACGTCGGCGAAAGCTCCCCGCTCAAGATCAAGCGCGGCTTGAATGCGCTTTGGAACAAGGGCGGGCTGCAGTACGCCCCGCCGATCCGCTGATTCCAGCGCAAGCAGACCCAATCCTCGATCGTCGGGTGAGTTGATGACCGATCTGGCCCAAGGCACCACCAAGCCGGAACGGTCGCTTTTCTACGACCCTCAGGTTCGCTCGATCGCCTATCAGGCGGCGCTGATCCTGGTGATCCTCTTCATCGTGATCGGCGCCGGGACGGAAGCGGTCTCCAACATGAGGGCGCGCGGCATCCCGCTCACCTTCGACTTCTGGAACGCCGTTTCCGGCTTCGACATCAACCAGACGCTGATCCCTTATTCCAACCAGTCGACCTATGGGCGGGCGTTCTGGGTCGGCTTGATCAACACGCTGCTGGTCGCGGCCCTCGGCATCGTGCTCTCGACCATCATCGGCTTCGCGGTGGGCATCGCGCGGTTGTCGTCGAATTGGATCGTGGCCAGGATCGGAACCATCTACGTCGAGGTGCTGCGCAACATCCCGCCGCTGCTGGTGCTGCTGTTTCTCTACAACGCCGTGCTGAAGCCGCTGCCGAATCCGAAGCAGTCGATCGCGCTCCCGGGCGGCATCTTTCTCAACAACCGCGGCATCATCCTGCCCGATCCCCAATTTGGCGGTGGGTCCGGGATCGTGGGTCTCGCCCTCCTCGCCGGCATCCTGATCAGCCTGGCTTTCGCCCGCTGGGCGCACCTTCGGCAGAAGCGAACCGGCCAGCAGGCGCCCATTTTCCTGGTCGGACTTGCGCTGATCGTCGGCCTCCCGGTCCTGGCCTTCTTCGCGATGGGCCAGCCGATTAGCTTCAACTTCCCGGTGTTGAAGGGCTTCAACTTTCAGGGCGGGCGGCAGGTCTATCCAGAGTTCGCCGCTCTGCTCTTCGGTCTTTCAATCTATACGGCATCGTTCATCGCCGAGATCGTCCGTGCCGGCATTCAGTCGGTGCACCGGGGCCAGACCGAGGCCGCTCATGCGCTCGGCATCTCGGCGGGCCGGACGACGCAGCTGGTGATCGTGCCGCAGGCCATGCGGGTGATCATTCCGCCGCTGACCAGCGAATACCTGAATCTCACCAAGAACTCGTCGCTGGCCGTGTTCATCGGCTATCCCGACCTCGTCCAGGTCTTCGCGGGGACCGTGCTCAACCAAACCGGCGCGGCCGTGCAGGTCATGGCCATCACCATGGCGGTCTACCTGACGATCTCGCTCGTCACCTCCTTCGCCATGAACCTGTTCAACAAACGCAACGCTCTGGTGGAGCGGTAAGCCATGACCGATCTGACCTACGGCGAGGGCGCCTATCTCCAGCAGGAGCGCCTCCCCGCGCTGCCGCCGCCAGGGCTCACACGCGGTCCACTCGCGTGGATGAGGCACAATCTGTTTTCCTCGCCGGCGTCGAGCGTGCTGACGATCCTGTTCATCGCCCTGGCGGTCTGGGTGTTGCCGGACGTCTTCGACTTCGCGCTGCTCAAGGCGGTGTGGCGCGGCGACGGATCAGTGTGCCGAGCCAACGCCGACGGGGCGTGCTGGCCCTTCATCGCCGACAAGATCAACTATCTTCGCTACGGATCCTACCCGGTCGATCAGCGCTGGCGGGTCGACCTGACCGAAGCCGTCGGTGCCGTGCTGATGGTGTGGCTGCTGTGGATCAATGCTCCAAAGCGCAATGTCGCGGCGCTGCTGTTCTTCATCGTCTATCCCATCCTGGCCTTCATCCTGCTGCGCGGTTCGGTCTGGCTCGGTCTGCCGGTCGTGGATACGTCGCTGTGGGGCGGCATTCTCATCACGTTGCTGATGTCGGTCGTCGGCATCGTGTTTTCGTTGCCGCTCGGCGTGCTGCTCGCGCTCGGGCGACGCTCGTCCATGCCGATGGTGAAGGCGGCCTGCATCACCTTCATCGAATTCGTCCGCGGCGTGCCGTTCATCACCGTGCTGTTCATGGCGAACTTCATGCTGCCGCTCTTCGTGCCGGATTGGCTCACGCCCGACCGGCTGCTCAGACCCATGATCGGCACCGTGCTGTTCGCCGCGGCCTATATGGCCGAAATCGTCCGTGCCGGACTGCAGGCCATGCCGAAGGGCCAGTACGAGGGCGCCCAGGCCCTGGGCTTGGGCTACTGGCCGATGATGCGGCTCATCGTTTTGCCACAGGCGCTGACGGTCGTCATTCCCGGAATCGTCTCGACCTTCATCGGCCTGTTCAAGGATACGACCCTGGTTGCCATCGTTGGCATCTCGGATTTCCTACGCACCATGGAAAGTTCGCGCCTCGACCCAAACTGGGCCGGCCCGACGATCTCGCCGACCGGCTACCTTTTCGCCGCGATCTTCTACTGGATCTTCTGCTTCGGCATGTCGCGCTATTCGATGATGATGGAACGTCGACTGGCCCGCGGCCGCAAGCACTGACTGGAGTTAAGACGATGTCCGCTGTCCCATCCCCGAGAGGCATTACGTCGGTGGAGCCCGCCATTCGCCTCGAAGGCGTAAACAAGTGGTACGGCGAGTTCCACGTCCTCAAGAACCTGAACCTGACGGTCCGGCAGGGGGAGCGCATCGTGATCTGCGGTCCATCCGGCTCGGGCAAGTCGACGATGATCCGCTGCATCAACCGGTTGGAAGAGCACCAGAAGGGCAAGATCATCGTCAATGGCACGGAACTCACCACCGATCTCAAGCGCATCGACGAGGTGCGCCGTGAAGTCGGCATGGTGTTCCAGCACTTCAATCTCTTCCCGCACCTCACGATCCTCGAGAACTGCACATTGGCCCCGATCTGGGTCCGCAAGATGCCCAAGCAGGAAGCCGAAGCGCTCGCGATGAAGTACCTGACGCGCGTGCGCATCCCCGAGCAGGCTCTCAAATATCCGGGCCAGCTCTCCGGCGGTCAGCAGCAGCGCGTCGCCATCGCCCGCTCGCTCTGCATGAACCCCAAGATCATGCTGTTCGACGAGCCGACGTCCGCGCTCGATCCCGAGATGGTCAAGGAGGTTCTGGATACCATGGTGTCGCTCGCCAACGAGGGCATGACCATGATGTGCGTGACCCATGAAATGGGCTTCGCCCGCCAGGTCGCCGACCGGGTGATCTTCATGGATGCCGGCGAGATCGTCGAGATGAACGCACCGGCCGAGTTCTTCGCCAATCCGCAGCACGAACGGACCAAGCTGTTCCTGGGGCAGATCCTGCACTGAAGCGCCCCGCCGGGAGCAACGTGAGCGCCTATGTGGCCTTGCTGCGCGCCGTGAACGTCGGCGGCACGGGCAAACTGGCGATGACCGATCTCAAGGCAATCTGCGAAGCCGCCGGGTTTGGGGGTGTTCGCACCTACATCGCGAGCGGCAACGTCGTTTTCGCGAGCGCCGAGAGCGAGGAGGCTGTCAAGCACGCGCTCGAAACGCGACTGCGGATGCACATGGGCAAGCCGCTCGGCGTGCTGGTCCGGTCCGCGGCCGAGATGAATGCTGTTGTGGCAGAAAACCCCTTTCCGGAGGCGCCGGGCAACCGGACTGTCGCCATTTTTATCGAGGGCGCCAGAAGCCCGGACTGGCTGAACGGGATCGTGAACCAGAGTGAGGACGAAGAGGTTCGACTCGGTCGTCGCGAGATCTATGTGCGCTACGGGGCAGGGATGGGACAGTCGAAACTCCGCATTCCTGCCGCACGGTTGGGTACGGCACGCAACATGAACACCGTCGCGAAGCTCGCCGATATGGCGTCAAAGCTGGTCGGCGGCTGAATTTCCATCAACCAAGCCTCTTGGCTTCATCGGGGGTAAGCAGGCGTGGAGGCTGTATCGGCGCGCATCAAAGCGGTCGGGGGTTGGATCGACGCGTCCTTCATGGACGGGACCGTGACGATGGCGGCGGTTGGTCCGCCGCTCGCGTTCCTTGCCAAAGAGCCCCTGAACACCGCCCAAAAACAGAAGCGGACCGAGGAGCGCGGGCGCTATCGCCGCATGGCCCTCGATGCACTGCGGTCAGCCGGGGCGGACGAAGCCGTCGACGATGCTTTTTTCGACTGGACCTATCGCGCCGGCTGAGCGGTGGGTTCGGCGTGAACCGCCGCGACCGCGGCGTCGCATCGGCTCACGAACGCGGCGATCCGGTCGATCGTTGGCCGATCCATGAGCAGCGGCGCATGCCCCTGGCCTCTGACGGTGACGAGTTCTGCGCCGGGATGTCGCTCGATCATGGCGGCGGCCGTCTCCGCGGAGAGCAGATCGGAGTTCTCGCCGCGGATCACCATCAGCGGCACGTGCTGCAGGCCGTCGAACTGGGGCCAGAGCTCGGGAATGGCGTTGAGGTCGAGCCTCTTCAGATTGTCCATCAGGCCCGGGTCATAGCGCGCCGCAAGCGCGCCGCCCTCCTCTGCGAACGTCAGTTGGGCATAGGCAAGCCACTCGTCCTCGCTGAGCCCAGTGAAATGGGCGCCGCCGATCGCCTTGAGTGCCGCGACGGCGCCGGCCCAGTCGGCGGGCTTGGGCAGCTTGCCGACGTAGCCCTTGATGCGAGCAAGCCCTTCGGTCGCGATCACCGGTCCGATGTCGTTTATCACCGCGCCTGCGATCAGGGCCGGCCGCAGCGCTCCCATGAGCATCGTGTGCAGGCCGCCGCGCGAGGTCCCGACGAAAACAGCGCGGGGCACGCTCAGTGCCGTCAGGATACTGGCGATATCGGCCGATTCGACCATCAGGTCGTAATTGCGCGTGTCCGGGTCCCAGTCCGACTTGCCGCGCCCACGATAGTCGATCGCCAGGACCCGCCGTGCCGGGCCGCTTTCGCCGTCGGCGAGGGCCTGCGCCAGGACGGTGAAATCGTCGGCACTGCGCGACAGGCCTGGCAGGCACACGACCGTCAGAGCGTCGCCGAGCGTCTCGCCGAAATCGCGGACGTGAAGACGCAGGCCATCCTGCGCGGTCACGAACCTGCTCACCCCTGCGGTCATTCGCGCTCCGTCCGGCTCGCCCGAACCGCTACGTGCCCTTGCCGTTCTGCGCAAGCCGGGAGCCGACCAGCGTCACCGGAGGTTGCCCGAAGCGTGCGCGGTAGATCTGCATGTTTTCGTAGACGCGCTGGACGTAGTTGCGCGTCTCGGTGAAGGGAATGCGCTCGATCCAGTCGATCGGGTCCACGCCGGGCTTGCGCGGGTCGCCATAGGCGTCGATCCATTCCTTCACGCGGCCAGGTCCAGCGTTATAGGCCGCGAAGGTCAGGATGTAGGAGCCCTGCTGCTCGGTTAGCAGCTGGCCGAGGTGCGCGGCACCGATCTGGGCATTGTAGGCCGCGTCGCTCAGCAGCCGGTTCGCATCGAATGCGACGCCGAACTTCTGCGCTGTCATGCGAGCCGTCGAAGCGATGATCTGCATCAGGCCTTTGGCTCCGGCCGAGGAGACCGACTTCGGATCGAACTCGCTCTCCTGCCGGGCGATGGCATAGACCACCGACCGGTCGGCCGAATGGGCCAGGGGCTGATAGCCCGGGATGCCGAAGGTCGGGAACGCGGTCTCGTCGAGCGCCATGCCGCGCTGGGTCGCGAGCTTTCCGACGAGCAGTGTCGCCTTGGCGTCGCCCGCGGCCGTGAGTACCGCTGCGAGCGCCGCAAGTTGCGCATCGGAGGTTTCGGACTTGGCAACGGCGAGCGCCAACGGTAACGCGATGTCGCGCTCGCCGAGCCCGTAAAGCTGCTCGACCGATCGGATCGCCTCGCGCCGCTCGTTGCCGAGCGTGACCGAGGCGGGCTGATGCAGATCGATGGTGGTCCGGCCGATCTTGTCGGCAGCAAGCTGGCCGTAAAAGCTGATCGACCTGGTTCGCCGCCGCGGCGTAGAATTTGGCCGCGCCGTCCTTGTCGCCTGCCGCTTCGGCGGCACGGCCCTGCCAATAGGCGGCGCGGGACCTTGAGATCGGCGTTCCGGAGAGCTCGGCCAACCGCGCGAAATGCGCTGCTGCCGTCTTCGGATCGTCGAGGAAGCGCAGGGCAATCCAGCCGGCGTGGAATTCCGCCTCGAGCGTCGATGCGTCCGAGGCCGCACTGTGGCCTGCGCAGATGGTATAGGCACGGTGCGGGTCATTGGCGTCGAGCAGCTTGCGGGCAATCAGCCGGCGTTCCACCCACCACGCGTCGCCGTCGATCAGCAGCGCAGGATCCTGAGTTGCGGCGACCATCAGGTCGGCGGCTTCGGTGATGTGGGCTGTACGCCGTGCGCGCTGTATTCGAGCGAAGGTCAGGCCGGGATCGTTGGCGAGGCTCTTCGGTACGGCCGCGATGGCGGCGTCGATTCCCTTTTCGCCGGCGGCGTTGATGACGCTGGCTCGCGCCAGCGCGAGCAGTCGCACGTCTGGACCGGCCAGTGCGGCGGCCCGAAGCGCGGGCTGAACCTTCTCCTGGTAGAGCAGCCGATCGGCGCGAAATTTGTGATCGTCGCGCGCGATGAGCGGGCCGAATTCCTTGAGGATTGCGGCTTCCTCTTCGGCATCGATGTCCGCGTTACGCCAGACATCGCGAACGATCACCGCTGCTTCGAGCGGATTGCCCGAACTCATGTCGGCGCGCGCCAGGGCGAGTTGGCCATAGAGTGTCAACGGCTTTGCCGCCGCGAACCGCGCCATCACGGCAGCGGGATCGTGATTGATGGCGAGCACCAACTCTTCGAGGCGGCGGTCGAGCCAGGGCTTTGCGGCCCAATCCGGATGAGCCGCGGCGAACATTTGCACCCGGGCGAAACCCGCTTCCCGCGGATCGAAGCGGATCGCCACCCATTCGAGCGTCAGGCGAAGCAGCGGACTGCTGACGGTTTTCGCGAACTCGTCGCCCTGCGCGATCTGGCCCTTTCGGTAAAGCGCGATTGCCTGGTGCGCGTTGGCGATCTCGGCACCCGAGTTCGGCGGACACACCGAAACTGGAGTAGGGGGCTGTGGGGAAGATCGCCCGTTCCATCGCGCTGTCGGCCAAGAGCCCGCCGTCCTGCACGGAGCGGGGCAGGGCGATGAACCCGTCCGGCTTCACCGGGTCGAGCGTGCTGACGATCTGCGAGGCAGGGCGCCCGGCCAGCCGTTCGTCCAGCGCCTGTTCGACGACAGGCACCTCCGGCACGGGCGTCGAGGCCGGCACGGCGGGAGCTGAAGCGCCCTGCCAGGACGTGCGGCTTCGGCCGGATATGTACGAACTCGTGGGCCGCGCGATGCATCAGGGCCACGGTCCAGTGCCGGCCGTGAGGGGTCGCCAGAGCCGCGGTCACACCGACGCTCGCCAGCGCGGCGGCAACCAAGGCGAGGCGTTTTGCGGAAGCTCCGACCATCAGTTCCCATGCACCCGCCGGACGGCAGATCCGAAGATCGTGCCGCGCGAGTGTTTACGGGTGCTTAACCAGACCTGCACCCGGGCAAGGTCCCCACCTCCCGGCCCGAGACCCGCGAAACACCCTTTGCAGAGCAGGGCGCAGCGTCTACATCTCGGTCAAGGGGTACGGAGCCAGCCAAATGCGGCAGCCGTTGGGCGTCGGTCGCTCTTCCCCATCCAGGGACGGGAAAACGGCGGGTCCACGACACATGGCAGAAACGATGTTCCGCGGCTCGATCACGGCGCTGGTGACCCCATTCAAGAACGGAGCCGTCGACGAGGAAGGCTTTCGCGCCCATGTCGAGTGGCAGATCGAGAACGGCACGCACGGACTTGTGCCGGTCGGTACGACGGGGGAAAGCCCGACGCTCACGCACGGCGAGCACAAGCGGATCGTCGAGATCTGCGTGGAGCAGGCGAAGCGACGTGTGCCGGTGATTGCCGGCGCAGGCTCGAACAACACCCGGGAGGCGATCGATCTCGCGGTTCATGCGGAGAAGAGCGGCGCCGACGCCGTGCTTGGTGGTCACGCCCTATTACAACAAGCCAAACCAGGAAGGCCTCTATCAGCATTTCAAGGCCGTGAACGACGCGATCGGCGTTCCCGATCATCATCTACAACATCCCGCCGCGTTCGGTGGTGGACATGTCGATCGACACGATGAAGCGGCTGTTCGAATTGAAGAACATCGTCGGCGTCAAGGACGCGACCGCCAATGTGGCGCGGGTGTCGACCCAGCGGGACCAGCTCGGCGCCGATTGGATCCAGCTCTCCGGCGAGGACATCACCGCTCTGGCCAGCATGGCGGCCGGCTCGCATGGCTGCATCTCGGTCACCTCGAACGTGGCGCCGCGGGCCTGCGCCGATATGCAGGAGGCTTGTCTCGGCGGCGACTACAAGGCGGCCTTGCAGGTCCAGGATCGCCTGGTGCCGCTGCATGGCGCACTGTTCCTTGAACCCAACCCGACGGGCCCGAAATATGCGCTTTCGGTCCTGGGACGCATGGCGGAGGAGACGCGGCTGCCGATGGTGCCCCTGGCCGAGCCGACGCGCGTGGCGATCCGCGCCGCCATGGTTCATGCCGGCCTGCTGAACGGCTGACCGCGAGTTTCAGGATTTCGGGTGGGTATCAAGAACAACCAGCGCAAGATCGTTTCCGAGAACCGGCGCGCCCGGTTCAATTACGAGATTGGCGAGACCTTCGAGGCGGGGCTCGCGCTCGTCGGGACCGAGGTGAAGTCGCTGCGCACCGGCAAGGCGACCATCGCCGAGAGTTACGCGTCTCCCGAGAAGGGGGAGATGTTCCTGATCAACGCGACAATCCCCGAGTTCCTGCAGGGCAATCGCTTCAACCACGAGCCGAAGCGGCCGCGCAAGCTGCTGCTCAAGGCGCGCGAGATCGCCAAGCTCGCCAACGGCATCGAGCGCGAGGGCATGACCATCGTGCCGCTGAGGATCTACTTCAACGAAAAGGGGATGGCGAAGATCGAGATCGCGATGGCGCGGGGCAAGAAGCTGCACGACAAGCGCGAGACCGAGAAGCAGCGGGACTGGAACCGCGAGAAGTCGCGCCTGATGCGCGACAAGGGCTGACCGCGACGCCCCGCGAAGCGCGCGGCTTCGGTCAGGGCATGGTCAACCCGAGCTGTCGTATGATGGTCCGGTACCGGTCGATTTCGCTTTGAATGAATGCGGCGAACGTCTCCGGGGTGCCGGCCATCGGCGTGCCGCCGAGCGCCACGATGCGGGCCACAACACTGGGCTCGGCAAGACCGCCGTTGAGAGCCTGGTTCAGTTCCCCGACGAGGGCCTCGGATGTGCCCTTCGGTGCGCCGAGGCCAAACCATGAGCCCGCTTCGAAACCCGGCACGAATTTCGCCATCGGCGGCACGCCAGGCAACGCCGCGAGCGGCGTGGCGCCAGTGACGGCCAGTGGCACAAGCCGGCCGCTCTTCACGAGATCCATGGACGAGGGCGACGGGTCGAACATGACATCCGCGCGCCCTACGAGGAGATCGTCGAGTGCGGCTTTCGATCCCGGATACGAGACAAGGGTAAAGTCGAGGCCCGTCATCGCCTTAAAGAGCGCGATGCCGACATGTTGCGGCGTCCCCTTTCCCGCATAGGCCACTTTCAGCTGTCCGGCCCTGCTCCTTGCGAGGCTCAGGAAATCCGGGACGTCTTTGATCGCGGTTGAGGGACTGGCCTCCACGATCAGAGGCACGCGAAAGGCACCCGCGACTGGCACGATGTCGTGGACAAAATCGAGATCGGAGTCGGGAAGCAGCGTGACATTGATGGCGTTGACGGGCGCGCAAAGGAGCAGCGTGTCGCCGTCCGGAGGCGCACGGGCGACGGTCTTGGTCGAGCGATTCCCGTTGGTCCCGGGCTGATTTTCCACGACGAACGATCGACCGAGCCGCTCTCCCAGCACGCCCGCAATCACATGGGCGCCGATATCCAGTGGGCCGCCGCTTGGAAAACCGACGATGATCCGTACGGGAACCGAAGACGGATCGTCGGCCCTGGCCTGCAAGCTGTCGAGCCTTGAAGCCACTGCGGCCGCAGCCAAGCCCAGGATGCCTCGACGATCGAGCGCCATGCGTGCACTCCCATCCGGCAGACCGCCGCATCGGTCTGGATGGAGACTACCTGGCTTCTGCGTCAGTCGTGAAGCCTGGCTTCGAGAAAACCATCACAGATCCAGCTTGGCCGACGCACCCACCGTCGATCGGGTCCCGAGTAAGAGCAACGGCGGGTACCTTCCGTTCCGGATCCGAATGCGAGTCTACCCCTTCGACCTTCCCGCGGACCGAACGGCGTGCCGGAGAAGCTTCGGCATCATCGCTGCGAGCGCCTTCTCCGTCTCTGACGACCACCCCGCCGGCGCGTCGGCAACGGCCGTCGCGCCGTGCCCCGGCACCAGGTGAACCACTTTGAACCCGTTCGCCTTCAGCGCCCGCAAGAAGGCTGGCAGCATGTCGGCCGTCTGCTCCTTGACGTCGTGCAGCAGGATGATCCCTTTGCCCGCTGCTTGCGAGCCGTTGCATCAGCAGCGTCAGCTCCTCGTCCGGCGTCATCTTGACCCAATCCGAGGCCCAGAGATCGGCGCCGAAGACAGCGATGTGACGCGATGCCAGCCACGCGTCGAGCGCCGGCGTGTCGGCAAAGCCGGGAAAGCGGAAGAAGGGCACGCGCGGCTCGGCCGCGGCGGCGCCATAAGCGGCCTTGTCGTCCGCCGCAAAGCCGCGATCGATATCGGCGCGCGCCCGGTCGTCCGCCAGACCGCGCTCGGTCGACGCGGGATGCGAGAAGCTGTGGTGGCCGACCGTGTCGCCCGCCGCGATCTCCTGTTTGACCAGGGCAGGGGCGGCAGCGGCGTTGCGGCCGATCAGGAAGAAGGTCGCATGGACGCATTCATGGGCCAGCGCCGCCAGCACGCGCGGGGTCGTGGTCCGCGAGGGCCCGTCGTCGAAGGTGAGCACCACTTCGTGGTCGGCGAGCATCAGCGTGTGCGGGTAGGTCTTCAGCCCGAGTTCGGGCGCGTCATCGCCGATCGTGGCGATCCGGCTGGTGCCGAGGGCGTCGGGGTTGCCCGGACAGGCCGGCGCAGACGTCGGCCGGGGCGACCGAACCATGAGCAAATGGCTGCAGCCAGGAGCGCGATGGGGAGCGAACGCATGGGCGGGCTTGTTGGATGGCGATGCGGCAAAGCTGTGGCACGGCCGCGCTTGCCGGGACTTTAAGGAGCCGTTACCAACTGGTAGCTAGTTTGCGTCGAGTTCCTCGTGGCCTGGTTTCCGGAATGACGCTGGCAAAACTCCTAACCGTCTGCCTGGGTGCTCTGACGCTTGCCGCCTGCGCGTCGGTCGACGGGTTCGACGACGGGTTGCCGCGCCCGACCGACTACGAGATCCACGGCATCGACGTCTCCAAATACCAGGGCATGATCGATTGGGATCAGGTCAAGAACGCCGGGCGTTAAGTTCGCCTGGATCAAGGCCACCGAAGGCGGAGACCACACGGACGCGCAATTCTGCGCAACTGGACGGCCGCCAAGGCGGCCGGCGTTCCGCGCGGCGCCTATCACTTCGTCTATTGGTGCCGGCCCTGGCAGGACGAGATGGCCTGGTTCGAGCAGAACGTGCCGGTCGAATCCGATGCGCTGCCGCCCGTGCTGGACGTCGAGGCGACGCCCGAGCTCGAAGACCTGCAAGCGCAAGCTCTACCCCGAAGAGGTGATCCCGCAGATGCGGGCCATGCTGCGAAGCCATGGAGCGGCACTATCGGCAAGAAGCCGGTGATCTACAGCACCGTGGACTTCTACGCCGGCATCCTGTCCAACGGGGCGCTCAGCGATTACCCGATCTGGGTGCGGAGCACGAAGTATTCGCCCTCGGTCAAATACGGCAGCCGCCGCTGGCATTTCTGGCAGTATCAGTCCGACGCGCACATCCCGGGGATCGACGGCAAGGTCGATCGCAACGCCTTCTATCGGCACCGGAAAGCAGTGGGAGAAGTTCCTCGCCGGCGACGAGATGCAGCTGAAGAGCTGACCGGGCACTCGCGAGCCGGTCGTCAAAGCGCCTTGGCGTTGCCGGCCAGGAGGGTGAAGGTGTCCCGGGTCGCGTCTTCGTCGACGAAGGCGCCCTTGCTTCCCTCGAGCTCGACGCTGACGCAACTGCGGTCGTCCTCCTCGGGAAAGTCGAAGCAGACCTTGTCCCCTTGCAGGGTCCAGCGACCCTTCGCCTTGCCGTCCTTGTCGAGGTGAACCACCGCGCCGTCTGCGGCGTAGAATTCCGTGTAGCCGCCGGCGCGCGCCTCGGCCACGACGGTGTTGCCGACGAGCTGCTGCCACGCTGCCGCTCCGGTGAGCTTTGCGGCTGGGGTCGCCTGCTGGGCGGCGACGCGGACCGGCGCGAACGCGGTCGCCACGGCAACAGCGACGATCACAGGCGTGAGCCTCGTTGGCGGGACTTGCCTCATCACCTCCGAACTCCCTCTGTGGTTCGCACGGCTCTCGCAGGGTAACGATAACACCAAGCATGTAGCGCCCGAGGGCCTGGCAGCGAACAGGCTGTGGGTAAACGCCGAGGACGCATGAATCCGGGACACAGTGCTGGCACACAGGTGATCTGACCCCGAGGAACCACCCGGATGTTCTTCACCGCCTCCAAGCTCCTCTGGTTTGTCGCCGCTCCCACCAATCTGCTGCTGATCGGGATCGTCGTATCTGTGCTCCTGCGATGGATGGGGTTTCCGCGCCTCGGCCGCACGTCCCTGCTCTGTGCCGTCACCCTGTTGCTGATCGCGGCCTTCAGCCCGGTCGGGAACCTTCTGCTGCGCCCGCTGGAGAACCGGTTCGCGAAACCCGGGCCCGACCTCGCGCCGCCGACCGGCATCGTGGTCCTGGGGGGCTCGACGGACGAATTCGTGAGCGCGGCGCGTGACCAGGTGACGGTCTCGGCCGCAGGCGAGCCGGATCACCGAGGCGGTGGCGCTGTCGCGACGCTTCCCCGGGGCGCGCCTCGTCTTTTCCGGCGGGTCGGCGGCGCTCCTCGCTCATCCGCGTCACCGAAGCCGAGGACACTCGCAGCCTATGGATCGCCATGGGCGTGCCGGCGGAGCGGATCACCACCGAAGACCGGTCGCGCAATACGGCCGAAAACGCGCGCTTCACAATGCGGTTGATCGCACCAAAGCCCGGCGAGCGTTGGCTGCTGGTGACCTCGGCCTTCCACATGCCGCGCGCGGTCGGCAGCTTCCGCGCGGTGGGGTTTCCCGTGATCCCCTATCCGGTGGACTATTGGACCACCGACACCGATTTCGACCTGGCGCCACGCTCAGAGGCCGTCGAGAACCTGAGCCGGGTGGACCTGGCGGTGAAGGAATGGATCGGACTCGCGGCCTATTTTACCACCGACCGGGTGGACACGCTGTTTCCAGCGCCGTGAGTTTCGGGCGTCGGGGTCGCGACGTCGATCACGTTGTCGAGCGCCATCTCGTCGAGGGTCACGGCCGCCCGGGCGTCGGAAGCGAATTGCCGGGTCCACATGATGGACAGCGTCACCGCCGTCGTGCCCATAAGCACGAAGGGGCTGACGAAATATCCGAGATAGGCGACGGCGAAAAAGAAGGCCCGCTGGCCGCGATTGAAATGGCGGCCGGCCACGATGTTCATCTCGGCCGCGCGCAGCGTGATCAGGCGCCGCTCGGCTGCCTGGGCCGAACTGGCGCTCGGCGTCGCCCCGAGCAGCAGCACGACGTAGTTGAACAGCCGATAGGACCAGGCGAACTTGAAGAACGTGTAGCCGCAGATGAGCGCCAGGATCAGGCATTTGGCCTCCCAGGCGGCGCGGGTGGTCGGGATCCCGAGCGGCAGATCCGAAAAGATCTTGAGGGCATCGTCGGTACTGCGCATCAGCGTCGCGGCGGCACCAAGCGCGAACAGCGAGGTCGAGGCGAAAAAGGCTGTGCCGCTTTGCAGCGTGTTGAGCAGGGCGCTGTCGAAGATCCGCACCTCGCGGTGCTGCATCTCGAGCATCCATCTGAGCGCGGTAATGATTCATCAGCACGTTGAGCGACGGCCGGCCGATCGAGCGCCGCTCCGACACGACGTTGTAGGTGCCCCAGGCCAGGGCGAAGAAGGCCAGCGCCACGTAATCGATCGTCGTGAGCCCAGCCCTGTCACCGGACGCTCCACCCCTCAAAACCGCTGCGACTATGCTGACTTTTCGCTTGTCAGGCCATCGCGTCGCAGGCCAATCGAGTCGCTGTGGAGGACACCGCATGACCTGGACGCTCACCATCGGCAACAAGGCCTATTCGTCGTGGTCGATGCGGCCATGGCTTTTGCTCCGGCAGTTCGAGATCCCGTTCGACGAGCGCGTGATCCCGCTTTACGAGCCGACCTCGAGCCTGGAGATCCAGCGCCATTCGCCCTCGGGCAAGGTGCCCGCCCTCGAAGCCGGCGATGTGATCGTCTGGGAAAGCCTTGCGATCATGGAGTTCGTGGCCGATGCGCGGCCCGACCTCGCGATCTGGCCGGCCGATGCCGCTGGCGCGCGCCATGGCGCGCGCTCTCTCGGCGGAGATGCACGGCGGCTTTGCAGCGCTGCGCAGCGCCTGTCCGACGAATTTCCGGCGCCAGCGCGCACCGGTCCCGATCGGCGCCGAGGTGAAGCGCGACATCGATCGGATCGAAGTTGCCTGGGCGGCCGCGCGCAGCCGATGGGGGCAGGGGGGCCCGTTCCTGTTCGGCGCCTTCACGGCCGCCGACGCCATGTTCGCCCCGGTGGTGAACCGGTTCGACGTCTATGCGGTCGACGTGTCGCGAGACACCCGCGCCTATATGGACGCGGTGCAGTCTTTGCCCGCTTGGAGCGCGTGGATCGAAGCGGGCGCGGCGGAGCCCTGGGTCATTCAGAAATTCGAGATTT
>CAWGMF010000023.1:685000-867548 GCA_963823605.1 uncultured Alphaproteobacteria bacterium
ATAGAGGATCGAGCCCGGAGTCGCGCGGCGCGATCGCCTCGACGAGCGGCACGGCAGCGAGTTCAGCGCTTCGGTCGGCGACGACCACCTGTGCCCGCAGCTTGTACATCGTCGAGCTTGCGCGCCAGCATCGAGGCAAGCTGGGCCGGGCAGTCGAGCAGGAATCGCTCCGGCTCGTTCGGGGTTGGTGCAGACACCACGAGGAAATCGACGACGATCTTGCCCTGCGGCGTCGAGCAGCGCAGCGTACCGGGCCTCCCCGGGCGCCAGCTCCTCGACGTCGTTGGTGATCAGGCGCTGCAGCAGGGCGCGAGCCTCCGGCCCGGCCACCTCGACGACGCCCCGCACCGCGAACTGGCTCCGGCTCCATTGAAGTCTCCTTGCTCCGCCCCCACGGGGGAGATAAGCCGCTGCAACGCTGACGCCAACGGATCGAGGCAGCATTGAGCGAGATCTTCGACCGCCTGCTGAAGAATGGCACGGTCGTCAACCACGACGGGATCGGCTTGGCAGACGTCGGCATCCGGGACGGGCCGCATTGCCGCCATCGGCGAGCTCGCAGCTGCGGCTGCCGGCGACGTCGATCGACTGCACCGGCCTGCACCTTCTGCCGGGCGTGATCGACACGCAGGTGCATTTCCGCGAGCCCGGCGCGACCCACAAGGAAGATCTCGAGACAGGCTCGCGCGCCGCTGTGGCAGGCGGCGTCACGGCGGTTTTCGAGATGCCCAACACCAACCCGCTCACGACCAGCGCGGAGGCTCTCGCCGACAAGCTGGCGCGCGCACACCATCGCATGTTCTGCGATTTCGCCTTCTGGGTCGGCGGCACGCGCGAGAATGCCGACGACGATCCCGGATCTGGAGCGGTTGCCCGGCGCGGCTGGAATCAAGGTGTTCATGGGGTCTTCGACCGGCAGTCTGCTCGTCGAGGACGACGCGGGCGTAGCCGCCATCCTGCGCCGCACGCGCCGCCGCGCCGCCTTCCATTCCGAAGACGAGTTCCGCCTGCGCGAGCGTCTCGGGCTGCGCGTGCCCGGCGATCCGGCCAGCCATCCGGTCTGGCGAGACGCCGAAACCGCGCTCCGCTGCACGCAGCGCCTGCTGAGCATCGCGCGCGAGGCGGGTGCGCAGATCCATGTTCTTCACGTGTCCACCGCGGAGGAGATGCCGCTGCTGGCGCGTCACAAGGACATCGCCAGCGTCGAGGTGACGCCGCATCATCTGACGCTCTCTGCAGAGGACTACGCCGGCACTCGGGACGAAGCTGCAGATGAATCCGCCGGTCCGCGATACGCGTCATCGCGACGGCATCTGGGCCGGTCTGCGGGCTGGCGTCGCCGACATTCTGGGCTCCGACCATGCGCCGCATCTCTTGTCGGAAAAGGCCAAGCCCTATCCCGAGAGCCCGTCGGGCATGACGGGCGTACAGACGCTCGTGCCCATCATGCTCGACCATGTCGCGGCGGGGCGCCTGTCGCTCGCCCGGTTCGTCGACATGACCAGCGCCGGCCCGGCGCGGCTGTTCGGCATCGCCGGAAAGGGCAGGCTGGCCGTCGGCTACGATGCCGACCTCACGGTGGTCGACCTGAAGCGGCGGGAGACCATCCGCGACGCGTGGATCGAGTCACGCTGCGGCTGGACGCCCTACGACGGGCGCGCGGTGAACGGGATGGCCGGTCGGCACCGTTCGTGCGTGGCGAACGGGTCATGTGGGAGGGTGAGATCGCCGCCGTCGCCTCGGGCGAGCCGATCCGTTTCGGCGCCGACTTTCGCCCGGCAGGTGTGACCGGAGAAAACAAACCGAAAGACTGCGGGAGTAGAACCGGACATCAACCTGGAGATCGACATGACCGGCTTCGGCATTTTCGCAATCGTCGTTGCCGTGCTCGTGGTCGTCACGTTGGCGGCCGGCGTGCGCACCATCCCGCAGGGCTACGTCTACACGGTCGAGCGATTTCGGTCGCTACTCGCGCTCGCTGAGCGCCGGGCTCGGCCTGCTGGTCCCCTATGTCGAACAGGTCGGCCGGCGCGTGAACGTCATGGAGCAGGTCGTCGAGGTGCCGAGCCAGGAGGCGTTCACCCGCGACAACGCCGGGGTGAAGATCGACGCCGTCGCCTTCTACCAGGTGCTCGATGCCGCGCGAGCCTCCTACGAGGTCTCGAACCTGCAGAGCGCCATCCTGACGCTGACCATGACCAATATCCGTACCGTCGTGGGCTCGATGGACCTCGACCAGCTGCTGTCGCATCGCGACGAGATCAACGAAAAGCTTCTGCGCGTGATGGATGCCGTTGCCTCGCCCTGGGGCGTGAAGATCACCCGCATCGAGATCAAGGACATTCTGCCGCCTGCCGATCTCGCCGGCGCCATGGCGCGGCAGATGAAAGCGGAGCGCGAGAAGCGGGCGTCGGTTCTCGAAGCCGAAGGGCAGCGGCAGGCCGACATCCTGCGCGCCGAGGGCCGCAAGCAATCGGCGATCCTCGAGGCGGAAGGGCGTCGCGAGGCGGCCTTCCGCGACGCCGAGGCGCGCGAGCGCCAGGCTGAGGCGGAAGCCAAGGCGACGACCATGGTGAGCGAGGCGATTTCGGGCGGCGACCTGGCGGCGGCCAACTTCCTCGTTGCGGAAAAATATGTCGACGCGCTGCGCGCCATCGCGACGGCGCCCAATCAGCGCGTCGTGTTGCTGCCCATCGAAGCGGCAGGGCTGGCGGGAACGCTGGGCGGCATCGCCGAGATCACCCGTTCGGTCTTCGGCGCGGGGCCTGCAGGCGTGGCCGGCGCGGCCGAATCGCGCCCGCGCACCAATACACGCGTGCCGAACGTCCCGACGCCCAGTTCGTGACGACCCTGTTGTCCGACATCGGCGCGGCCTGGGTCTGGGTGATCGGCGGGCTCGCCGTGGCTGCCTGCGAACTGCTGGCGCCGGGTGCCTTTTTGATCTGGATCGGGCTCGCTGCCGTCGTCACAGGACTCCTGCTGGCCATTGTGATGCTGTCCTGGGAAGTCCAGCTCCTGGCCTTTGCGGCCCTGGCGACCATCAGCGTGTTGATCGGCCGGCGTCTTGGTCTCCTCGCGCCGAACGCGCTGAATCGGCGTGGACACGATCTTGTGGGCCGGCTTTTCTTCCTGGACGCGCCGATTGCTGGCGGTGCGGGACGGCTAATACTGGGCGATACCTCGTGGCGGATCACCGGCCCTGATCTGCCGGCTGGTGCCCGCGTGCGCGTGATCCGGCTGGTCGGTGCAACGCTGGAAGTCGTCGCCGGCTGACGGAGCTGCGGTTGCGGGCGGTGTTATGCCAGCGTCGCGATCTTGAAGTCCGCCACCCCGACAGCGCCTGCCAGGAGCCTCAAACGGTCGGTGACCGCCTCGCTGTCGGGCACCCGCGCCGCATCGCCGACGTCCAGTCGTACGCAATTGCTGTCGATGCGCAGCCGTGAGGCATCGAGCACCTGGGGCATCCCGGCCGAGAGCCTGTAGGCGAGCGTCATGGCGCGGCCGAGAATTTGCGCCCGTCGGCGGGCGCTGCGCGGCAGCAAGCCGGCCGTGTCCGCAACATAGCCGTCGTCGAGTTTGCCGCCGTAGCGGGCGTGGATCACGCTCGCCAGGAACACCCGCTCGGGATGGCTGATGCCAATGAAGGGAAAATGCAGGAGGCGGCGGAAGCATTCCTCGGCCCGCACGTCCGGATGGTCGCGCCAGGCCATGTCTGACAGGGCGCAGGCGGCTACGCTGAGCCGTGTGTCGGCCGCGGTTTCGCCCGCAAACAGCTCGGCTGTCCATCGGACCAGCGCGGGTGCGAAATGGGCCACGCGGGCCATGGGCAGCCCGATCGCCTGCGCGCCTTCGATGAGCGGATCGAGGTACCGCTCGCTGGCCTTCAACTGCGAAAAAAGCCAGCCTTCACGCAGGCCGAGCGCTGAAAACACCACCGTTTCGGGCGCGAGGCGCTTCAACACCCTGTCGAGCACGAGCGCTGCCGCCGGAAGCGTGCGGGCGCGCCTGGATGGCACGCCGGGCAAGGCCAGAAGCTTGTCGCGGCGACATGCGCCAGATGCTCTTGGCAAATCACGCGGGCCTCCCCGACATCGAGCGTATAGCCGTGCACGACGTGGATCGGGGCACCCGTCATGATCATGTGCAGCGTGGGCGAGGGCACGCCAGCCGCCGCCGACTGGGAAAAACACGGGCTGCGTCAGCGCGGGTGGCAGACTGGCTTTCAAGAGCCAGTCGATTTCGGCTTTGGCCTCCCCCGCCCCTTTCTGCAGGAGCGCTTCGACAGGGAGCGCACCAAGCGGCAGGCTGACCCAGCGGTCGCCGACGTGATCGTCCAACACCTCCGCGACCTCGAGGCTGCCGCCGCCCATGTCGCCGACGAGGCCCGACAGGCCGGAAAAACCCGGAAATGACGCCGAGAGCCGCGAAATGTGCCTCCTCGGCACCGCTGAGGATGCGGACTTTCAGCCCGGCCTCCTTCGCGATCAGAGGCAGCAAGTTCGGGCCCGTTCGTGGCCCGGCGGATGGCCTCGGTCGCGGTCACGTCGATCCGGGTCACGCCCATCGCGTCGGCAATGGCGCGGAAGCGGCGGAGCGCCTCAATGGTGCGCCCGAAATTCTCGCGCCGCGATCGGCGCCGGTCTGCGCCAAGCCCTCGCCGAGGCGGCAAAGCGATTTTTCGTTGAAGCGCGGCAGCGGCGCGCGGCCGAGCTGGTCATAGACGACGATGCGGACCGAGTTCGAACCGATATCGACGATGGCGTAAGGAGCCCGGTCAGCCTGCACGGAATGATCGAGATTCAGCTCGAGGGGGCGAAGCCCGGCTTGGTGCGGCTCGTTGCGGCTTTGCCCATAAACGCTCCCGTCCCGAGGCCTTGACCGATCGGTCCACTTTATCGTCTTGCGTCGGCCCGGCCATGCGGCCCGGCATGCGACTGCCAGGACTTTCGGCACGCGGCCCATGCCAGTCACATCACGCCCAGCGAAAGGTTCGCCGTGCCGCATTCCCCCGAAGAGCTGTTCGCTTACCTCGCGGACCTTGGGATCGCGACCGAGACCACTGAACATGCCGCCTGTGTTCACGGTCGGAAGAATCGCGCGATCTGCGGGGCCAGATCGCCGGAGCTCACACCAAAAACCTGTTCTTGCGCGACAACAAGAGGTCGTTCTTCCTCGTCTGCCTCGACGAGGGATGAAGGTCGACCTCAAGGCGCTGCGGCCGCAGATCGGCGCGCGAGGCGGGCTGTCCTTCGCCTCGCCGGAGGCCTGGAGGAACACCTCGGCGATCAAGCCGGGATCGGTCTCGCCTTTCGCGGCCATCAACGACAAAGCGGGCCCGTGACGGTGGCGCTCGGCGCGGATCTGCTGCGCCGCGGATTGTCAATTGTCACCCACTGACCAACGACAAGACGACTTCGATCACGCCCGAGGACCTGCTCCGGCATTTCTGCGGGCGACCGGGCATGACCCCATCATCGTACCGGTGGACCCGTGCCGGATCAATGATGGCCACGCGCCGGCGCTGAGCCTAAGCCACGCGCGAGGCGCGGCGCGTCAGTCGCCTTCGCCGGGGTTCGGCGAGAAATAGGCGTCGAGCTTGCCGGGCTTGCCGTCGAAGTCCTTGCCGTCCGCAGGGCCTTCCTTCTTGACCGAGATGTTCGGCCAGATCTTGGCATATTGCGCGTTCAGCGCGATCCACTTCTCCAGGCCCGGCTCGGTGTCCGGCTTGATGGCTTCGGCCGGGCACTCGGGCTCGCAGACGCCGCAGTCGATGCATTCGTCGGGATGGATGACGAGCATGTTCTCGCCCTCGTAGAAGCAATCGACCGGACACACCTCGACGCAGTCCATGTACTTGCACTTGATGCAGTTTTCGACGACAGCATAGGTCATTGTTGTTCCTTCGGCGTGACCCCACGCACTCCGTTTTCGCCGTGTAGCGGCGCTTTGCCCGTCCTATCGCCTTTGCCACGCGCTGCAAGGACGTGTGCCTCCTGTCCTGGCGGCGCCATTGGCTTCCGGAATGGCCTGAGACCGCTGGCGCGGCTCTGGCGTCGGGCGTCGACTGCTGCTCGTCCAGATCGTCGTAGAGGAGTCTGGCCTCGGGATAAGGGCCCCGCCGTTCGCCGGCGCGCCACGACCCTGAGCACGCGAACCTCGCGATCGAGCGCGACGGTGAGAACGTCGCCGGCGCGGACAGGCTTCGCCGGATTGTCGGCGCGCACGGCATTGACCCGAACATGACCCTCTTCGACGAGCTTGGCCGCGAGCGTGCGTGACTTCACCAGCCGCGCGAACCAAAGCCATTTGTCGAGGCGCTGCCGGAGCGCGGGCGCGGTGCTGCGGCTGCGTCATGAGGCGGCCTCCGGCATCAGTCCTTCTTCGCCTTGGCTTCGAGATCCGCCTTTAGAGCCAACAGCTTGGCGAACGGCGAGTCCGGGTCGGGCTGCCGCTCACGCTGAGGGCGCTCCGCCGATGGACCAGGATTGCGGTTTGCCGCCGCGTCCTTCATTGCGCTCGCCACCACGCGTTGCGATCGCGCCGGTTGTCGAACTGCGGCTTCCCGCCGTTCCGCTGGGCGGATTCGCCTTCGGGGCGTGGTGGCCGGCCTTCGGCCTGGCCGTGCCGTCGGTTCGTCCCGAAAGGCGGGCGATCTTCCCGACGCGGCCGGTTCGGTCGCTCGCTCCGCGGCGTTCCGGCGACGCTCGGACGGCTGCTCGCCAGTGCTTGCGCCGGCCGCATCCGGCCGGGTTGCTTGGGCTCCGCGTCGCGGTCCCATGTTGGTGGCGGCCGCGTTCGGGACGACGTTGCGCATGATGCTGGCTTCGGTGCGGCCGCCACACGTCGATGAGGACCGGCTCCGCTGGAGCGACGCTCTCCGACGTGCCGGTTTCCATTGCAGCGCCGGCGGTCGGGGCTCCTAGCTCTGCCGCTGCATGTGCCACCCCGTCGGGCTCGGCCGTAAGGGCGGACGGATCGGACGGTTGTGCCTCGCGGGCCGGAGCATCGAAGGCGCTCGTTTCGATGTCTGACGCCGTCACCTCCGACGGCGAGCTTTCGGCCAACGCGTCGGTCAGATCGCCTTCGGAAGCTGCTGCCGCCGTGTCGTTCAGCTGGTCCAATGTGTGCCAGAGCGCTCGAGGCGAGATCCGTTACGGCGTCCACCACGGTCGAAAGCATTGACGGTTCCGCGGCGTGCTCGTTTCGAGCCTCGGCGTGCGCCGGAGCCGGATTTCGTCCGGCTGCGCCGCTTGGCCGATGCCCGACGATTGCGAGAGCGCTCGAAGCGGTGTCGGTGACGGAATCGACCACAGTCGCGATCACCGATGGTCGGCTGGCTGGGTGCCTTCAAGGCCGACGTCAACAGCGGCGACATCGGGCCGCGAGGTCTCGCTTTCGGCCAAATCGGCCGGAGGCTCGGCGAGCACCGATGCGATGGACTGCGCCTCGATCGGCGCCGGCTGGTTCTCCGGCTCGACAGGGTCTCCGACGGGCGAGGGCACCTCTTCGGGCGGGGCCGGTGGCTCGTCCTCGTCGGGATGGGGCGGCTCCTCGCGTGGCGCGTCAGGCACGGTCGCAGGCGGCTCTTCCGCGGGAACCTCCGGGGCGGAGGGCTCTTGCCCTTCGCCCCCGGCGCTCGGTACCGACGGCTTGACCGGGGTCGTCGCGGCCACAGGCAGCAGACGGCACGGTGATCGCCGGACCTGGCGGCGATCGAGCACGTAGCCGAGGGACCGCAGGATCGAGGCGAAATCCTCGCCGGAACATCCGGCGAGCGACGTCATACCGACCGTCGTCACGAATCCGTCGTTGTCGGCCGTTCCGGGCGGTGGCGCGCCGGGCGTGGTGCCGGGCCGATACGCGATGGCGGGACGAATGAGGTCGGCCAGTCGCTCCAGAATATCGACCCGCACGGCGCGGTTTCCGCAGACACGAAAACCGGCGGCACGATACAGGCCCTTCGGCACCGTCGGATCCGCCACGAAGGAGGTCCGACCCGAGGCCGCGAGATGAGGAACCTCGTCCAGGCCCTTGACGATCTCGACTCCGCCATGGCGAAGCGCCCAGAGCTGGGCGGCAAGGGCGCGGGGCGCCGGCTTCAGAAGCAAGGGCAGATAAATGTGGTAGGCGCCGAAGCGGATGCCCTTCTTGCGCAAGGTGGAGCGGGTCGCCTGATCGAGGCTTTTCATCTCCTCGGCAACGCGCGACCGCTCAAGAACGCCCAGCGCTTCGCCGAGCTGGAATGCGATGCCCCGTGCGATGCCCTCCAGGCCCTCGCCGGACTCGAGCTCCATCAATGGCCCGAGCAGCTTCTTCACGTGCTGCGCCAGCCACAGATCCAGCCGCGCGCTGCACGGTTTCGAGCGCGGTGCCCGTCAGGTGCTCGTCCGCCAGCAGGCGCGCTCGCGGCGCCAGCAGCTTGTCGCCGGCCGCGATCTTGGCCACCGGGTCGCCCAGCCAGCGGATCGTGCCGTCGTTGGCCAGCGCGATCGAACTCGTCGACGGATTCGGCAAAGCGGTTGGCGCGCGTCTCAATTTCGGCAGCGAGTGCCTGCATGGCGGCGGCATTGAGCGCCTTGGCGGCCTCGCCCGTTGCCTTCGGGTCGGCGGTAAAGCGAAAGCCATGCAACTGCCCGACATGCTCGCCCTCGACCAGCACGTCGCCCCCGGCCGTCACTTCCGCTTCCAGCATCACATTCTCTCTCAACCGGCGCATCAGCACGCTGGTACGCCTGTCGACGAACCTTTGGGCGAGCCGCTCGTGCAGGGCGTCGGACAGCCTGTCCTCTACCTGACGCGTGAGGCCCTGCCAATGCTCGGGATCGCGCAACCAGTCGGGCCGATTGGCGATGAAGCTCAGCGTGCGGACCTGGGCGATGCGATTGGACAGGACGTCGATGTCACCATCGGTTCGGTCGTACTGCGACAGCTGACGCATCGAACCAGGAATCCGGGATGCGTCCGGCGCGCACGATGAAGTGAAACAGAGATAGGACCAGCTCGGCATGCGCAGCCGGCGACACCTTGCGGTAATCGGGAATCTGGCAGGCCTCCCAGAGCCGCGCCACGTCGGCACGGTTGTTCACTTGCCTGAGCACGTCGGCATCGCGTCCCGCGATATCGAGCACGAGCACGTCTTCGGCGAGCGGCGCCCGGGTCAGCCCCGATTCGTCAGGCAGACGATCAAGCGAGCGCTGCAAGGCGGGGATTGACGAGAAGTCGAGATCGGCGTTGCGCCATTGCAGGACGCCGACGGCGTCGAATCGGTGATCCTCGACGGCCTCGACGAGTTCCTCGTCGAACGGGGGACATCGCCCGCTGGTCCCGAACGTCCCATCCCGCATGAAGCGCCCCGCACGACCGGCAATCTGGCCGAACTCCGCGGGATTGAGGCGGCGAAACTGATAGCCGTCGAACTTGCGATCCGACGCGAAAGCAACGTGGTCGAGGTCGAGGTTCAGCCCCATGCCGATTGCGTCGGTGGCGACGAGGTAGTCGACATCGCCGCTCTGGAACAGCTCGACCTGGGCGTTCCGCGTCCGGGGCGAGAGCGAGCCCATGACCACAGCCGCGCCGCCGCGCTGGCGGCGGATCAGCTCGGCGATCGCATAGACGTCCTCGGCCGAGAAGGCCACGATGGCGGAGCGTCGCGGCAGCCGCGACAGCTTCTTCTCGCCCGCGAAGGACAGCTTCGAAAGACGCGGCCGGGTTGTGATGGCGGCCTGCGGCAAAAGCTGGCGAATGGCCTTTTCCATGGTCGATGCGCCGATCAGCAGCGTCTCATCGCGGCCGCGGCGGTTCAACAGGCGGTCCGTGAAGACGTGGCCGCGGTCGAGGGTCGCGGCGAGCTGGATCTCGTCTATGGCGACGAACGATACGTCGAGATCCCGCGGCATGGCCTCGACCGTGGCCACCCAGAAGCGTGGGTTCTTCGGCTTGATCTTCTCCTCGCCGGTGATCAGCGCCACCTGATTGACGCCGACCTTTTCGATCAGGCGCATGTAGACTTCGCGGGCGAGGAGCCGCAGCGGCAGGCCGATGATGCCGGTCGGATGGGCGACCATCCGCTCGATGGCGAAATGGGTCTTGCCGGTGTTTGTCGGGCCGAGCAGGGCGGTCACATTGGCCGAACGAGCCCGGAGCCGTTCCCTCTGCGCGCGGTCGAGCGGCGGAGCGGCAGGGAAGAACATCGCGTCAGTCACGCCAGATTTTCGATCCTGTGGAGAGCTGGCGACGGCACACCGGCCGACCGGCTTTCCACCTATATGGGTATGGCGGCCCACGCCTGCCCAGCCTTCGACGGGACGGCCGGCCTTGCTTAAGCCGGCTTTGCCGCTATCTCAAGCACCCTGGGCGCGGTCAACCAAGAGGTGATTCTTCGAACAGCAGGCTGCGTGAGGTGCTTCTGGCGAGCACGATCCTGTCCATCGCGATGGGACCCGGCGCGGGCAGTGCAAGCTATGCCGCCGCGGCTCCGGTCGTGCTGGCGCAAGCCGCTCCCGAGACCCCCGACCCGCGCAAGCATCCACCCGCTGCTGCCGGGGCACCTGCGGCGCCTAGGCCGGCTGTACCAGCCGCGGCGCCAAGACCGACTGCGGCCCCGCCGCCTGCCGTGAAAGCCGCTCCACCACCGGCGCCCGCTCCGGCGCCGGTTCATGTTGCGCCACCGGCACCTGCCGCGGCACCGCCTCCCGCACCGGCGGTTCGCCCGGCAGCGCCGGCGCCCGTTCACGTCGCACCGCCGGCGCCCGTTCACGTCGCGCCGCCCCCGGCGCCTGCGCCCGCCAAAACTGCGCCTGTCCCGCAGCCAGTCGCACCCGCGGCTCCCATCGTCCCGAAGGCGGCCACTCCGCCCGCGCCGAAAACGCCAGTCGTGCCGCCCCCGGCTGCAAAGCCCGCGCCCTTGCCGTCGCCCGCACCGAAGCCCGCGCCAGTCGCTCCGCAGCCTACAGCTCCGGCCGCGACGCCCCCGGCCGCTCCGGCCGGACACGCTCTCCCGGCTCCCGCGGGAGCGCAGCCGCCCGCAACGCCCGGTCGAGCCGCCGTGCCCGGTACGCCTCCACCGGCACCCACGGGTGCAACCCCTGCCACGGCCGGACAGGCGCCGCGGACGCCCCCGACCACCGCCACGCCTCTGCCGGGTGGCGCGCGGCCGCCGGGGAACAATCCCGCACCAGCCCCGGCCGGAACGCACACGCTTCCGGTTCCCGGCGCGGCCGGCCAACCGCCGGCGACGCCGTCTCGCCCGGTTGCGCCCGCTGCGGTGCCAGGCCAAGCGCCCGCGATACCTGCCGCCCCTCCAGGCGTCGCACGCCCCGCCGCGCCCTCGGGGGCGGCCGGAACGCCACCCGTCCCTGGCGCTCAGCCTGGTGTCCTTCCTGGTCAGCCGGCCGCAGCTCCCGGAGCCGTCGTCGTTCCGGGTCCTGGTGCGGCGGGTCAACCGCCCGGCGGAGTCCGGAACGGCCGTCCCGCCCCGCCGCCGCCGGCACCCCCGCCGCCGCCGCCGGCCGCCGCAGCCCCACCACCGGCCCCGGCAGCCGGTCAGCCGCCCGGCAACCAGCAGGGTCGCAAGCGCGACAGCACGGGTGCGGTCGTGGCCGGTGCCGCCGCGGGCTTTGTCGGCGGCTTCCTCGCTGCCCAGGGGATTCAGCGTATCGATCAGGTCCGTGAACAACGGCAAGAATTCAACGAGGATGGCGTCAACGTCATCCGCGAGCCGGGCCGCACCATCATTCGCGAAGACAACGGCCTCTTCATCGCGCATGACGAAAACGAGCGATTCCGTGACCTTGGCTACGACGTGCAGTCGCAAAGGCAAGGCGATTACGATGTCGCAGTCTACGACCGGCCGGACGGTTCGCGCATCTTCACCTACACCGACGAGCAGGGCCGCCTGGTACGCCGGGTGCGGCAATTCCCGGATGGCCGTCAGATCTACCTGATCGACAACCGGTTCCAGCGTCGAGACCGCGACTTCGAGAGTGATGTCGTCGTGTTGCCGCCGCCACCGCTCGAACTGCCGCCCGATCGCTACATCGTTGACGGATCGCGGGCCGACGAAGGCGCCGTCTACGAGGCGCTCGTGGCCCCACCTGTGGCGCCGGTGCCGCAGCGCTATACCCTCGATCAGATCCGCTACAGCCCCGATCTTCGGGCCCACATGCGGAGCGTCGACCTCAACACCATCAACTTCGGGTCCGGTTCGTGGGATGTATCGCCCGAGCAGGCGACGCAACTGTCGATTCTGGCGCGCGCCATCAACCAGGCCGTGCGCAAGAATCCGCAGGAGGTTTACATGGTGGAGGGCTACACCGACGCGGTCGGCAGCGATGTCGACAACCTCTCGCTGTCGGATCGGCGCGCCCAAGCCGTCGCAACGATCCTGACGCGGGACTTCCAGGTGCCGCCAGAAAACCTCGTGACGCAAGGGTACGGCGAGCAGTTCCTGAAGGTGCAGACCCAGGAGGCGAGCGCCCAGAACCGTCGCGTTCAGGTTCGCCGGATCACGCCGCTCCTGGCGCAGCAAGCACAATAGCGCGCGTCACTTCCGACCGATGCGGTGTCCCCTGTCCTTGATGGCTTCAGGGGGCGCCGCTATAAGCCGCCCGCACCACTCTTAAGACAACTGACCAAGCGGGTAAGCGCGCCATGGCGATCGAACAGACGTTTTCCATCCTCAAGCCTGACGTGACGCGGCGCAACCTGACCGGCGCGGTCAACGCCAAGATCGAGGCTGCCGGGTTGCGGATCGTCGCGCAGAAGCGCGTGCACATGACCCGACCGCAGGCCGAGGCGTTCTACGCGGTCCACAAGGAGCGGCCGTTCTTTGGCGAACTCGTCGACATGATGATTTCCGAACCCGTCGTGGTGCAGGTGCTGCGCGGCGAGAACGCCATCGCCAGGTATCGCGAAGTGATGGGGGCGACCAACCCCGAAAAGGCGGACGCGGGCACGATCCGAAAGGAATTCGCGCTGTCCATGGGTGAAAACTCGGTCCACGGCTCGGATGCGCCAGAAACCGCGGCGACGGAAATCGCTCAGTTCTTCACCACGTCCGAAATCGTCGGCTAGGAAGCTCGCCTCAGCCGACCGGCTGGTGTAATTTCGATGTTCGATCGGTAACCGCTCCGGCAAAGGGGGTACCGAGACCGCGCGCGAACCAGTTTGCATGCGGCCCCGCTCCACGGCTTTTGGCGCGACCTAGCGATGACGCGCCGGCCGCGGATGGGGCCGTGGGCGCTCAGATGGTGTCGGGAGTCGCCCGGCGCGCAACGACTGAGGTGACAGCGATGCGTCTGGCTCTTGCGTTCGCCGCGGTCGCTCTCGCTTTCGGCTCTGCGGCCGCCCAAACCCCGCCAACCTTCGATATCGTGGGCTGGTGCCAGGACAATGTCGCCTCAGGCGCCTTCGCCGAGGATGGCGTGCAGGGCTGTGTCGCGGTCGAGCAGCGAAAATTTCGCTCGCTCTGGGCCCTGTATCGGGCTTCACCGGCACCGACGCGAGCCTATTGCGAGACATTCGCGCGGGACGCAACCGGCGGGCGCGGCTCTTATGCGGTGCTCGGATTCTGCTTGCACGATCAGATGCAAGGAGCGCGCTGATCCAGCGAAGGCGCGCGCTCCACGTCGGATGGACGCTCTTGCGGGCGTCTTTATACGGCGGACGAGGAGGGCCGGCTCGTTCCGAGGCGTAACGCGAAGGCCCTGTGTTGGACGCCAGCAAAGGAGCATGGCCGTGAAGCTGCACCCCTACCTCGGCTTCGATGGACGGTGCGAGGAGGCGTTTCTCTTCTACGAACGGCACCTCGGCGCGCAGATCGTCACGCTGTTTCGCTATGAGGGCTCGCCCATGGCGGACCAGATGCCTCCCGACTGGCGCGACAAGATCCTGCACGGACAGGTCCGCATCGCCGATCAGATCGTGATGGGCTCCGACGCGCCGCCCAGTCGGTACGAGAAGCCGCAGGGCCTTTCGCTGTCGCTCAACACCGGCGCGGTCGACGAGGCGGAGCATGCCTTCGCTGCCCTTGCGGAAGGCGGCTCGGTCCAGATGCCCCTCGCGCAGACATTCTGGGCACTGCGCTTCGGCACGGTGACCGACCGGTTCGGCATTCCCTGGATGATCAACTGCGAACAGCCGGCCTGAACCAGGCCGGGAGTGGCTCGGCGCTGCCGGCAGGCATCGCCCGACAAGAGACGAACTCGATCATCATGGCCTCACGCTACGCCAAGAACGCGATCATCCTCGGCCTGCTGTCGGCGGTGGGTCCCTTCGCCATCGACATGTATCTGCCGGCGCTGCCGACCATCGCAGCCGACCTGCATGCCTCGACCGCGGCGACGCAGATGACGCTGACGAGCTTCTTCATCGCGTTCGGTCTTTGCCAGATCGTCTACGGCCCGGTCTCCGACATGGTCGGGCGCAAGCGCCCCCTCTACGTCGGTCTGGTCCTGTTCATCCTGGGGGCGATCGGCTGCGGATTCGCGCCGGACATCGGCACCCTCATCGCATTCCGCTTCGTCCAGGGCGCTGGCGCTTCGTCGGTGATGGTCATTCCGCGGGCGATCATCCGCGACCTGCACACCGGCCCGGAGGCGACGAAGCTCATGTCGCTCGTGATGCTCGTCTTCAGTGTCTCGCCGATCCTGGCGCCGCTGACCGGAAGCGCGCTCATCGTGCCGTTCGGCTGGCGTGCCGTGTTCGTGGCGGTCACCATCGCGACGCTGCTCGGCCTGGTGCTGCTTGCCGTGTGGCTGCCCGAAACCCGGCAACCAAGGGACCGGATCAAGGTCAGCGTCGGGCAGGTGCTTGCCGGTTTTTCCGAGCTGTTCCGCGACGCCCATTTCATGGGGCTGACCTTCATCGGCGGCCTCGGCATGGCGAGCTTCTTCGCCTTTCTTGCCAGTTCGTCGTTCGTCTACATCGGCCATTTCGGATTGACGCCCACCCAGTACAGCGCCTGCTTCGCGTTGAACGCGATCGGGTTCATCGGTGCCTCGCAATTCGCGTCGTTCTTCGGAACACGCTTTGGCCCGGCGAAGACCGTGCTCTCCGCTGTGTGGGTCTACGCCCTGTTCGCGCTGTTGCTGCTCGTCGTGACCGCGGCCGGCAGCGACAGCCTCGCGGTGTTGATGACCCTGTTGTTCATCGCGTTCACGGCGCTCGGACTCGTTATTCCATCGACGATGGTTCTTTCTCTCGAGGAGCACGGCGCGATCGCCGGAATCGCCTCGGCCCTGGGCGGCACGCTGCAGATGGTGGTTGGCGGCCTGGTGATCGCGTTGGCGAGCTTGGTGTTCAATGGCACGCCGCTGCCGATGGTCACTATCATCGCGGCCTGCGCGATCGGAGCGCTGGCGCTCGGCCTGATCACGCTCCGCCGCCGCGAGCCAATCACCCAGGCGACCCGCCTCTAGTCGGTCGTGTGGTACAGGGCCGCCTCACTGAGCAGGTGAACGCTGGCGCTGCATAGGCGAAGCTGTTCCTGTGAAGCTGGGCCCAGATGGCTTTCGAAGCCGACACCATTGACGAGAGGAAGATCGGCAATGCAGGCGCCGACGCGGCTTGAGGGCGACTACGACTACGTCATCGTTGGAGCGGGCTCGGCCGGCTGCGTGCTTGCCAACCGCTTGTCCAAGGATCCGGGAACCCGGGTTCTCGTCCTGGAGGCGGGCGGGCAGGACAACTGGATCTGGTTTCACATTCCGGTCGGCTATCTGTTCGCCATCGGCAATCCGCGCTCCGACTGGATGTTCCAAACCGAGAAGGAAGCCGGCCTGAATGGCCGCGCGCTCGCTTACCCCCGCGGCAAGGTCATCGGCGGCTCGTCGGCGATCAACGCCATGATCTCGATGCGCGGGCAGGCAGCCGATTACGACGGCTGGCGTCAACTCGGACTGAGAGGCTGGAGCTGGTCCGACGTCGCGCCCGTGTTCAAGCGCCTCGATCACCATTTCCTGGGCGACAGCGAACACCACGGCGTCGGGGGTGAGTGGCGGGTGGAGCAGCCGCGTCTGCGCTGGGATATCCTAGATGCCGTGGCCGCCGCCGCGGTCGAGATGGGCGTTCCGGCGACGCCGGATTTCAACACCGGCGACAACACGGGAGTTGGGTATTTCCACGTCAACCAGAGGAAAGGGCTGCGATGGTCGGCGGCGCGAGGGTTTCTTAAGCCGGTCCTGAAACGACCCAACCTCCGGTTGGAAACGGATGTCCTCGTGGAACGCGTGCTGTTCGAGGACCGGCGTGCCGTCGGTGTCCGTTTCGGCCGCGCGGGGCAAACCATCGACGTCAGAGCCCGCGGCGAGGTGATCCTCAGTGCCGGCTCGATCGGCTCGCCGCAGATCCTGCAACTATCCGGCGTCGGACCCGCTGAATCGCTTGCTCGCCACGCCATCCCCGTCGTTCTCGACAGGCCTGGGGTCGGCAGCAACCTGCAGGACCACCTCCAGCAGCGGGCGATCTACAAGGTTCAGGGCGTGAAGACCCTGAACGAAGCCTATCATTCGCTCGTGGAACGCGCGCTGATGGGATTGCATTTCGCAGTCGCCCGAAGAGGGCCGCTGACCATGGCGCCGTCGCAACTCGGCATCTTTACGACATCGTCGGCCGACTACGATCGGCCGAACCTCCAGTTCCATGTGCAGCCTTTGTCGCTGGACCGGTTCGGCGAGCCGTTGCACCGCTTTGCCGCCATCACGGTCTCGGCGTGCAATCTGCGGCCCGTGTCGCGGGGCACGGTGCGGCTGCGCTCGCCCGAACCCGAGCGCCAAGCCGATTATTGCGCCGAACTACCTGGCGGCGGACGAGGACCGCCGCGTCGCTGCCGACGCGATCCGGGTCACCCGGCGCTTGATGCAGCAGCGGGCCCTGGCCCGGTTCCTCCCGAACGAGTACCTTCCCGGCCTGGACGTGGGAGATGGCGACGCGGATCTTGCCAGAGCGGCCGGCGATATTGGAACGACGATCTTCCACCCGGTGGGAACGGCGAAGATGGGGCTGGCCTCGGACCCGAACGCGGTGGTGGACGAACGTCTGCGGGTGCAGGGGATCGACCGCTTGCGCGTCATAGACGCCTCCGTGATGCCGACGATCACGTCCGGCAACACCAACACGCCGACGATCATGATCGCGGATGTGGGTGCAGGCCTGGTGATCGAAGACGCGCGTTTGGGGGTGGTCTCTACGGCCTGAAATGCCCGGCCTGTTCGGCCGTTACGGCCTGCGACCGCGACGCCGTCCGGTGGCGGCATTGGGTTCGAGGGATGCTGGCAGGGCAACGCGTCCGCGCAACGCGGGAAATGGGTCCGAAGCGTGTGGGAACGCCATGGCGGCCACGAAGAGTTCCTGGAAGCGCGGCTCGATGGCCGTTTCGATCTTCTCGATGCGCCGCACCACGGCTTCCACCTCGGCCCGCGAGGCGGCGTCCACAAGCGCGATGCGTGCCCCCGTGCCGGCAGCGTTGCCGGCCGCGACGACGCGGTCGAGATCGCAGTCGGGGATCATGCCGAGCACCATCGCGTAGAGGGGGTCGATGTAGGTTCCGAAGGCCCCGGCGAGCGTAATCCGATCGACCGTCGCCGTGCCGTAGCGCTCCATCAGGAGCTTGGTGCCTGCATAGAGCGCGGCCTTTGCCAACTGGATCGCCCGGACGTCGCCTTGCGTCATCGTGATCCGGGGTTCGCCGTCTCGGAGCACGTAGAGGAGCGTCCGCCCGGCACGTTCGACGCGGGACGACCGCGCAGCAGCCGATTCCACGAACAGACCATCGGCAGCGATCACGCCGGCCAAGAACAGCTCGGCGACGAGCTCGATGATGCCGGAGCCGCAGAGACCGGTAACGCCGATCTCCGCGACCGCCGCCTCGAAATCGCGGATCGTCGGACCAGAGGTCGCAGCCAATGACCTTGTAGCGAGGCTCGAGCGTCGCCGAGATCGATCCGCACGCGTTCGATGGCGCCAGGGGCTGCGCGCTGGCCGCAACTGATTTGCGCACCCTCGAAGGCCGGACCGGTCGGAGAGGAGGCGGCCAGGAGTGCTACGCGATTGCCGAGCACGATCTCGGCGTTGGTGCCGACGTCGACCAGCAAGCGCAGTTCGTCCGAGAGGTGGGGACCTTCGCTAAGCACCATGCCGGCGGCGTCGGCGCCGACATGCCCGGCGATGCAGGGCAGGACGTAGACCCGTGCTCCCGGCGCGGCCCTGAGATCGAGATCGGCGGCCGCGACGTCGAGCGCCGCATCGATCGCGAGTGCGAACGGCGCCCCGCCGAGTTCCGTCGGGTCGAGACCCAGGAAAAGGTGATGCATCACCGGGTTTCCGGCCACGGTGATGTCCAGGATGTCCTCCGGCGTAGCCCCGGCCTCCGCGGTCGGCCTCGGCCATGATCTCGCGGACGGCGCCGCGCACGGCCTCGGTCAGCTCCACGTCGCCGCCCGGATGCAGCATCACATGGGAAACCCGGCTCATCAGATCCTCGCCGAAGCGGATCTGCGGGTTCATCCGGCCGGCCGAGGCGACCACCTCGCCGGTCGCGAGATCGCAGAGATGCGCCGCGATGGTGGTCGAGCCGATGTCGACCGCAAGCCCGAGCGCGCGATCGTGGTAGCCGGGCCAGAGACGGACCAGGCGTCCGTCCTGGCGCACCGCGGCGGTGACCTGCCAAAGGCCTTTGCGAAGCGTGCCCTGGAGGGTTCGCAGGACGGCGGTATTGGCCGTCAGGCTGGCCGCGCCGCGGTCGGCGAGCGCCGCTGCCAGCCGCCCGAAATCGCTCGACGGGTCGTGCATGTCGGGTTCGGCGACCTCGACGAAGTACAGGCGCACGGTGGGATCCACGGTGATCGGGTGTGCCTCGGCCCGCTTGCGCACGACCTGCCGGTGCACCTGCGACTCGGCCGGCACGTCGACGGCGAGATCGCCCTGCACCTGGGCCTGGCAGCCGAGACGGCGGCGGCCGGCTAGGCCCCGCACGGCATCGTAACGGTCCTCGACGGCATTGCGCGTGCTGACGTGTGCATTCCCCGATGCGATCCCGTGCTTCGGAAACTCGCCTGTCGCGATCTCGACTTGGCATCGGCCGCAAATGCCGCGGCCGCCGCACACACTGTCGAGGTCGACGGCGAGGCTGCGGGCCGCATTCAGCAGCGGCGTGCCGGCGGCGAACCGCCCGCGTTTGCCGGACGGCGTGAAAACGACGAGGTGATCGGGCATGAGGGTCCGGACGGCGGAAGCGGGCAAGAGCGCGTAGCCTTTCGGCGGCGCCGCGACAATGGCCGCACCGGGAGCCAAGCTTGACCCGCTGGACGTGTTCTGTAGAGGAACCGTGCATGAGCTTGAGCACGCGTGCGCCCGCGAAAATCAACCTGTCGCTGCATGTCCTGCGGCGGCGGGAGGATGGCTACCATGACCTCGAAAGCCTCGTCGCCTTCGCGGGGTCGGGTGACCTCCTGACCTTCACCGAGGGGCCGGAGCTGGCGCTGCATGTTGTCGGGCCGACGGCGCCCCACGCCGGCGCCGATGCCGACAATCTCGTGCTCAAGGCCGCCCGCGCCCTTGCGGCGCGCGTGCCCGGTCTTCGGCTTGGCCGTTTCGACCTCGTCAAGCGGCTGCCGGTGGCGGCCGGAATCGGCGGAGGTTCGTCGGATGCCGCGGCGGCCTTGCGCCTGCTGGCCGAGGCGAACGGGCTTGCGAGCGACGATCCACGCCTGTTCGAGGCGGCGAAGGCCACCGGAGCCGACGTGCCGGTTTGCCTGCAGGCCAAGGCCCGGATGATGCGTGGGATCGGCGAGAAGCTCGGTTCTCCCATGACCCTGCCGCCGATGATGGCAGTGCTCGTCAACCCGGGCGTGAAGGTGGAAACCCGCGATGTCTTCCGCCGCATGAACCTGACCGCAGGCGAGGACAGCATTCTGCCGGCCCACCCGCACGTGCCGGAGATCTGTGGTGGCGACACGCTGCTCGGCGCTCTCCGCAAGGCGCGCAACGACATGGAGGACGCGGCCGGGGTGCTGGCACCTGTGATCGGCGACGTTCTTGCCGTCCTCGGGGCGGCGCGCGGCTGCCGGCTTGCACGCATGTCGGGCTCGGGCGCCACCTGTTTCGGCTTGTTCGACACGTGCCGCGCGGCCGGGCAGGCCCTGAAGGTGATCCGCCGCGATCATCCGGGCTGGTGGGTCAAGGCCACCGTTCTGCGCTAGCCATGCCGATCCAACTGATCGCCCTCGATGCCGACGACACGCTCTGGCACAATGAAACGCTGTTTCGGCTGACGCATGAGCGCTTCAACGCGCTCCTGGCGGACTACGCTACGCCGGCGGCGATCGAAGCGCATCTGCTCGAGATCGAGCGCCGCAATCTAGCGCTCTACGGCTATGGGGCCAAGGGCTTTACCCTGTCGATGATCGAGACAGCGCTCGAGGTGAGCGGCGGTGACGTGCCTGGTTCGGTTCTCGCCGAGGTCCTCGCTGCAGGCCGAAGCCTGATGCGCCATCCGGTCGAGACCCTGCCGGGGGTGACGGAAGCGCTCGAGCGGATGGCCGGCCTGGCGCGACTGGTCCTCGTCACCAAGGGCGATCTGTTCCACCAGGAACAGAAACTCGCCGCCTCGGGGCTTGGCAACTGCTTCTCCGGTGTCGAGATCGTCAGCGAAAAGAATGTCGAAACCTACCGGCGCGTGTTCTCGCGCTACGGCGTCGCTCCAGAACACGCGGTGATGGCGGGGAACTCGGTGCGGTCCGATGTGCTGCCGGCATTGGAGGCCGGAGCCTTCGCCGCACTGATTCCGTATCCACTGGTGTGGGCGCACGAGGCGGCGCTCGCTCCGCAGGCTCATCCGCGGTTCCGGCAACTCGCTTCGCTGACCGAACTGCCGGACTGGGTGAGCCAACTCATGGCTGCCGGGTGAGCGGTCGTGTATCCTTGCCGATGTACGCCGCCCCCGAGGCCGGCCTGCAAGCGTTCTGGCATGGCTTGCGCCAGTGGTTGATGCGGGAAGGCTTCGATCCGGATTCTGAGGCTGTCCGACCCCGAAGATCTCGACGCGCATTGGCGCGATCCGGACCTTCTGCTGAGCCAGACCTGCGGATTCCCGCTGACCACGAGCCTCAGGGGCTGCGTCACCTACGTCGGGACCCCGTGCTACGGCGTTCCCGGCTGCGCGGGGCCGTTCTACAGCAGCGCGCTGATCAGCCGGGCCGAGGACCCGTCGGGTGATCTCGCCGCGTTTCGCGGACGGCGCGTCGCCTTCAACGCTCGCGACTCGCAATCCGGGTACAACAGCCTGCGTGCGATCGCGGCGCCGCTCGCGGTCCAAGGTCGTTTTTTCGGTTCAGCGGTTGAAACCGGAGCGCATCGGCTGTCGGTTGCGGCCGTGCGTACCAGCGCCGCCGACCTTGCAGCGATCGACGCGGTCACGTTCGAACTGCTCACACGCCACCACCCCGACGAGGTGGCGGGGCTGCGGGTGCTCGGCTTCACCGCGCAAACGCCGGGACTGCCGCTGATCACGGCAGCGCGGGTGGGGGCCGAGGGCCTCGCCCGGCTGCGCAGGGCGATCCACGCGGCCGTCGCCGATGAAACCCTGAGCGGTGCGCGCAGTGACCTTCTTCTCGACGGCTTCGAGGTGCTACCCACCGGAGCTTACGACATGATTCCCGCCATGCATCATGCCGCTGTCGCTGCGGGGTATTCGGAACTGGCCTGAGGAGAACATCGGCAGTGTGATTGCCTTTCGGTGCCGCCCGTCTATGTCATGGAAGCGTCACAATGGGGCAAGGGTTTGGGCATGCTCGACTGGTTTCGCGCGTTGATGCCCAAGGAGGACAAGTTTTTCGTTCTCTTCGACCGGCATGCCGAAACCGTCGCGGCGGGCGCCGCAGCGCTCTCGGCGATGCTAGCCGGGCATGGGTCAATCGCAGACGGGTGCCGCACAATTTCGGAACGGGAAGAAGCAGCGGACGTCGTGACCCGGGATGTCCTGCTCGCCGTCCGCCGAACCTTTATCACGCCGTTTGACCGGGGCGACATTCAGAGCCTCACCACGGCACTCGACGACTCCATCGACCAGATGCAGAAGACGGCCAAAGCCATTCACCTTTTCGAGGTGCGGGGCTTCGAGCCGCCGATGGCCGAAATGGGCCGGTTGATCGAAGAATCCGCTGACGTCGTACGCGAAGCCGTGCCGCTGCTGCGCTCTATCGGCCAGAACGCCACCCGGCTGAACGCGCTCACCGAGAAAATCATCGCGCTCGAGGGCCGCGCTGACGACATCCACAATCAGGGGCTCAAAGCGCTCTACATGCGCGCCCGCGACCAAAACGATCCGATGTCCTACATCGTCGGCACCGAAATCTACGACCACCTCGAGCGGGTGATGGATCGGTTCGAGGATGTCGCGAACCAGATCAGCAGCATTCTCGTCGAACATCTCTGAGGCGCCGATGCAACTTTGGCACGCGGCGCCCTTCGTGCTGATCCTGATCGCCACCGCGCTCCTCTTTGATTTTCTCAACGGGCTGCATGACGCGGCTAATTCGATCGCGACCATCGTTTCGACGAACGTGCTATCGCCGCGCTACGCCGTCTTTTGGGCCGCGTTCTTCAATTTCGTCGCGTTTCTTGTGTTCGGCCTCCATGTGGCCAGCACGGTTGGAACCGGCATCGTCTCGTCCGACATCATCGACGACCGGGTGATCTTCGGCGCGCTCAGTGGCGCGATTGTCTGGAACGTCGTGACCTGGGTTGTGGGCATCCCGTCCAGTTCGTCGCACGCGCTCATCGGCGGCCTGCTAGGCGCCGGAATAGCCAAGGCGGGCCTGAAGGCGGTGGTCTGGAACGGCGTGTTGAAAACCGTGGCCGCCATCGTGCTCTCGCCGGCTCTGGGCTTCGCGCTTGCAATGCTGCTCATGCTCGGCGTGCTGTGGCTGTTCGTCCGTTCCACACCGGTGCGGGTCGACCTGCTGTTCCGAACCCTGCAATTCCTGTCTGCGTCGCTTTATTCGCTGGGCCACGGCGGAAACGACGCGCAGAAGACGATGGGCGTCATTGCGGTCCTGCTCTACTCGCATGGGATGACCGGCGGGGCCTTTCACATCCCGCTATGGGTGGTGCTGGCCTGTCAAACCGCCATGGCACTCGGAACCCTCAGCGGCGGCTGGCGAATCGTGCATACCATGGGCTCCAAGATCACGCGGCTTTCGCCCATGCAGGGTTGCTGCGCCGAGACGGCTGGCGCGATCACGCTTTTTCTGGCGACGGCTCTCGGCGTTCCGGTTTCGACGACCCACACCATTACCGGGGCTATCGTGGGCGTGGGAGCATCCCGCCGAGTGACGGCGGTGCGTTGGAACGTGGCGCAGAGTATCGTGGTGGCGTGGATCGTGACCATGCCGGCTGCCGCGCTCGTTGCGGCGATCGGTTATGCTCTTTCGGGCTTGTTCGTTTAACAAACGACACCAGATGTCTTTTTCTGGACAGGTGGTCGCGCGTGGCGACACCATGTTCCATACTGGCTGTCGAATCGCAGCGCTGGAGTGGCACCGCACGGGATGGCCAAACGACGCTTCCTGGGCCAAGTCGATGAAGTCCGGCAGCAGTACGGGGCATTGCCGTTCCGTCGCATCGACGGCGGTATCGAGATCATGCTGATCACGTCGCGCGAAACGCGGCGGTGGGTCATCCCGAAAGGATGGCCGATGAAGGGGCGTTCGCCCTACGGCACCGCGGCGCGCGAGGCTCTCCAGGAAGCCGGGATTCGCGGGCACATCCAGAAGGTGCCGATCGGCAGCTACCTGTACATCAAACGTGGTCTTGGCGGGCAGCGCTGGCCCTGCACGGTGCATGTTTTTCCGCTCGAGGTGCTGACAGAGCGCGACAATTGGCGCGAAAAAGATGAGCGCACGCGGGAGTGGTTTTCCTATATCGAAGCGGCGGACGCGGTCGAGGAACCCGACCTCAAGTCACTGATTCTAGCCTTCGGTCTGGCGTTCAAATAGAGCTTGGACGCGAGCGCCGGTTGAGCCAGGGACCGGCACTCGACGGAGTGCGGCATGAACCAGACCTTTCTCGCGCATCTTGCCGCAAACCTCGCCGACATCGAGAACGATGGGCTCACCAAGCGCGAGCGACTGATCGCGGGGCCACAGAATGGCCGGATCGAGGTAGAGCAGGGGCGCGCGCGCAAGCGCTACATCAACCTGTGCTCGAACAACTATCTCGGGCTAGCCAACCATCCCGAGGTCGTGGGCGCCGCCCGCGCCGCCCTTGACGAGTTCGGTTACGGCATGGCGTCCGTCCGCTTCATCTGCGGCACGCAGACTCTGCATCGCACGCTGGAACAGTCGATCGCGCGCTATCTCGGCAAGGACGACGCAATCCTGTTCGCAGCCTGTTTCGATGCCAACGGCGGAGTCTTCGAGCCGTTGTTCGAGGCCACCGACGCCATTGTGTCGGACAGCCTAAATCACGCTTCGATCATCGATGGCATCCGGCTCTGCAAAGCCCAGCGCTACCGTTTCGCCAACGGCGACATGAACGAGTTGGAGCACCGGCTGAAGGAGGCGCAGCGTGCGGGCGCGCGCTTCATCCTGATCGCGACGGACAGCGTGTTCTCCATGGACGGGACGCTCGCGCAGTTCAGCGCCATTTGCGATCTCGCCGAACGCTACGGCGCGATCGTGATGGTCGACGACTGCCATGCCACCGGGCATATCGGCCCGCAGGGACGAGGCGGTCCGGCAAGCGCGGGTGAGATCCGGCGCGTCGACATCGTCACCGGCACGTTCGGCAAGACGCTCGGCGGCGGTATGGGCGGCTTCGTGGCGGCGGACCAGCCGATCATCGATCTCCTGCGTCAGCGCGCCAGGCCGTACCTCTTCTCCAACAGTCTTGCCCCGCCGCTTGCGGCGGGCGCCCTCAAAGCGATCGAAATCTGCGAGCAGGCCGACGAGCTGCGCAGCAGGCTCTTCGGCCACGCGCGTCGCTTCCGCGAGGGCCTCCAGGCCGCCGGCTTTGAGCTCATCGCGGGGGAGACGCCGATCATTCCGGTCATGCTGCACGACGCACGCCGGGCCCAGGACATGGCGCGCGAGCTCGATGCGAGAGGCATCTTCGTCGCGGGGTTCTTCTTCCCGGTCGTGCCGCGGGGCAGGGCTCGCATCCGGACTCAGATGTCGGCGGCGCTCGACGAGGCCGACGTCGAGACGGCCGTGGGCGCCTTCGCAGAGGCAGGCCGGGCCCTCGACATCATCTGATTCCGCTCGACTCGTCCGCGGGGTCGGCCCAAAAGCTCCAGCAGACGTTCACGAGTGGCGGAAGTGCGGGCGCGGCGAGGTGCTTGTCCTGGTTCGTATCCTGCGGTGGGGATTTGGGGCCGCAATCGCGTTTGGTCTTCTCCTCTCGGCGCTCTTTGCTTACGATTCGGTTCGACCGCCGATCTCGACCCTGATGATGGTGAAGCGTTTGAGCGGCGCGCCCGTGACGCGCGATCCGATCACTCTTGCACAGGTCTCGCCGAAGCTGATCGCAGCCGTGCTGATGTCCGAGGACGCCCAGTTCTGCAGTCATAACGGCGTCGACTGGGACGCCTTGCACGAGGTGATGAGCGATCCAGACGGTCCGTCGCGCGGCGCCTCGACCATCACCATGCAGACGGCCAAGAACCTGTTCCTGTGGCCCGGCCGGTCCTACCTCCGGAAAGGCCTGGAGATTCCGACGGCGCTCGCCCTCGATGCACTGTGGAGCAAGAAGGTGATTCTCGCCGCATATCTGAATGTCGCGGAATGGGGCGACAACCTGTTCGGGGCTGAGGCTGCATCCCGCTTCTACTTCCGCAAGCCCGCCTCTCAACTGAGTGCGCGCGAGGCGGCGCTCCTTGCCTCGACCTTGCCGAACCCTCACCTTCGCAACCCGCTTCGTCCGACGCGGGTTCAACGGGAGCATGTCGCCACTGTTCTTGCCCGAATGAATACAGCCGAGCCATGGCTCGGCTGCGTCAAGTAGGCCCCTGCTAAGTTGGCTTACCAGCGGTGCCAGCGATGCCAGCCAGGATGGTAGTATCCTCCACCACCCCAATGGCGATGCCAGCCCCAGCCCGGGCCGCCCCAGCCGCCGCCGGGGCGGCATCCGCCCCACGGGCCACGATGGCCGTAAGGTCCGCAGCCGCCGGACACCAGGGTCAGTTCAGGCGTTCCGCCCAGCGTTTGCTGGACCGGCATAGCCATGACCGGTGCGACAGCGCTGACCGCCAAGGCCGTCCCCGCCAGCACGGTAGTCACAATCGTTCGCATACGTGTCTTCTCCTCTCCTGTCCGTCACTTTCGGGGCGATCGAAAATCGCTCGCCCAGCACAACGGACGCACCCCGCGAAGGAAACGACTGAGAGGCGCCGAGGTTGCGCGGGAGATGGCTCCTCCATCAAGGTCGTTCACAGCGTGTTCAAACTTCCCGGGCAAAGTCGTAAGATTGTGGGCCTGCCGTCCGCGGGCATCGGGAGCAGATGTTGAATAACCGGCGCACATTCTTGGGCGGCATGGCAGCGGCGGCAGCTTTGACCGCAGCCGGTCGCGCGGCTCTGGCCGATGTTCCGAAGCCTTACGACTGGAGCCTGTCTCCCCCGACAGACACCCGTGATCACTACATCGACTGGATGAAAGAGAACCGCGGCGAAAATCCCAAGTACCTCGGCGATCACTATGACCGCTACGTCGTGCTCGACCACAACAAGGACGTTTGGGACGATCGCAACGTCCGCGCCTTTCTGATGACGCCCCGGGAAGAGTTCGTCCGTACGCCCAACCTGCCCCGCGCTTACGACAGCGCCTTTCTCGACATCGGCTACGGTGTCACCATCTCGGGGCCGCATGCCGTGGCCCGCATGACGAGTTCGATCGACGTCAAAAAAGGCGAGAAGGTTTTGGAGGTGGGCACCGGCTCCGGATATCAGTCCGCCTATCTGGCGAACCTGACCGACAAGGTCTGGTCGATCGAGATCATCAAGCCCTTGGCCGAGCGGACGCGCGGAGTCTACGACGCTCTGATCGCCAGGGGCTATACCGAGTACAAGGCGATCACCTCCAAGAACGCCGACGGCTATTACGGTTGGGAGGAGAATGCCCCGTTCGACAAGATCATCGTGACCTGCGGCATCGACCACGTGCCGCCGCCGCTTCTGCAGCAGCTGAAGCCGAACGGTATCATGGTCATACCGGTCGGACCGCCCGGCGCGCAACGCGTGCTGAAGATCAACAAAACAGTGTCGCCCGACGGCACCTACACGGTCGCGCGTGCCGATATCTTCAATAAGGTCGTGCCGTTCGTGCCCTTCACCAAGCTCGAGGGCGACGTGATCAAGGGCAATCACAACGACTGAACAGGGGCGCAGTCCGATGACGCTCCGTCCCACGCGGCCCCTCTATCTCAGCGTCGGGCTCATCGCGGGCGCGGTGATCGCGCTTCAGATCTGTGTCATGCGCATCTTCGCGGTCGGAAGTTGGGCGCACTTCGGTTCGCTCGTCGTCAGCCTCGCCATGCTGGCGTTCGGGCTGGTGAGCGCCGTCATGTGCGTCGGCAAGGGCTTTTTCGCCCGGCACTGGCTCGGGACCGCCAGCACGGCGATCGTCCTGTTCGGCCCCCTGACGGTCGGCGCCAACCTGCTCGCGCAGCAGGTGCCATTCAACGCCATCTTCCTGGTCGCCGACCCGAACCAGAAATGGCGTCTCGCGGCCAATTTCATGCTGTATCTGCTGCCGTTCCTGGCGGGGGCGTTGTTTCTCGGCACTGTATTCCTCAAGGCTGACAGGACCTTCGCCCGGGTCTATTTCGCCGACCTCGTCGGTGCAGGTCTTGGCGGCCTGACTGTGCTCGGCGCGATGTTTCTGCTCGCGCCCGAGAACCTGATCCTGGCGCCCCTCGGCCTCTGGTTGCTGGCTGGTCTGTTCTGGTTCGTCAGCCTGCCCGGCAAGCAGATTCGCCCGATTGCGATGCTCGGCATGGCGGCCGTGCTGGCCTTCGCGATGCACGCCGTGGTGCCGGCACAACTCGGCCTCAAGACGCTGACGACGTCAGACTACAAGGGCGTCAGCTACGCCCGCAAGTTCCCCGACAGTCGGCGCGTCTATCACGACGTGTCGCCGTTCGGGGACCTTGAGATTTACGCGAGCTCCTATCTCCACTTCGCTCCCGGATTGTCCGACAACGCCGCGTTCAACCTGCCCGCCATTCCGGCCAATGCCTATCTCGGCATGTACATCGATGGCGATGGGCCGAACGGGATCATCCGCAACCTGTCCGACAAGGACACGGCCTACTTCCGCTTCCTGCCGATGTTCTACCCCTACGTCATCAAGAAGGAGCCCGAGACCTTCGTGATGCAGTTCGGCGGTGGCATTTCGACCGCGGTGGCCCTCAAGGAGGGTTCGCAAAGCGTCACGGTGGCGGAAGCGAACCCTGCCGTGCTCAGCGCGTTCCGCAACAGTCCCGTCCTGAAGGACTTCACCGGCGACGTGCTGCACGATCCGCGGGTCAAGGTGATCGATTACGACGGCCGCCTCTACCTCGCCCATACCGATCGCCGGTTCGATCTCATCGATCTGAGCCTGGCCGATTCGGCGGGTCTGTCGAGCCCGGGCGGATTTGCGATCGTCGAGAAGTATACTTACGCGAAGGAGGCCCTCGAGGCCGCGATGCACGCGCTCAAACCGGGCGGTGTGCTCGCAGTGACGCTCTGGAACAAGGAGGAGCCGCCGAAGTCGGTCCTGAAGCTCTATGCCACGGTCGCTGCAGCGGCCCAGGCCGATGATCCGGCGCAGGCTCCGAACGACATCTTCGCGGCTTCGGCGTACCTCTCGACCGCGACAGTGCTTTACAAGAAGGGCGGCTTCTCGGCCGAGGAGATCGGCGCGCTGCGCGATCACACGCATGCCATGTCGTTCGACGAGATCTACTATCCCGGTATGCCGTTCGATGGATCGCAGACCGCGACGGTGCTGGCCAACTACCATGACCTGCTGTTTGCAAATGAAGCCACACAAGGCTCGCTTCCCGGCGCCTCGCCGACGCCGCAAGGGGCAGAGGCCGCGGACGACGACGGGACAGCACCAGGCGCAGCGGCGACCCTGCCCTCCACGCAGATGGGCCGGATTGCCTGGCATGCTCTGCTGTTCGGCGGCTGGCCAGCGGTTGCCGAGCAATATGTCTTCGATACGCGGCCGCTGACCAACGACCGCCCCTATTTCGCCGCCTATCTCAAGCCGCACGATCTTCCCAAAATCCTCGATCGGCTCGAACTCGTTCAGGACGAGTGGGGCTATCTCCTGCTTTGGGCGACGCTCGGCATCGCGGCTGCGACCGCAACGGTGTTGGTGCTGATCCCGGTCGCCTTCGGCTGGCGTACCGTCTTCAGCGCAGCGCCCGGCAAAGCAGGCACGGTGCTTTATTTCGGCTGTCTCGGCCTTGGCTACATCATGGTTGAGGTGGGGCTGATCGCCAACTTCACCCTGGCGCTCAACAACGCGACGGTTTCGGCCTCGGTGTTGATCACCGGGATGCTGATCTTCTCGGGCTTGGGCAGCCTCTGCGCCGAACGCATTCTGCCGCGCGCCCGTACCCTGCTGCCGCTGATCCTTGCCGCGATCGGTTCGATCCTGATCGCCTACGGCTTCGCTCTCGACCGCGTCCTCGGCCCCATTGGAACCTTGCCCTATGCGCTGCGGCTGATCTGCTGCCTCGGGCTCGTCGGCCTGCCCGCCTTCTTCATGGGTTTCCCCATGCCGACCGCCATGACGAGCCTCGCGAGGCTCGGCAAGGAGCACATGTTTCTCTGGGCTTGGGGGATCAACGGCTGCTTCTCGGTGATCGGCGCCGCAGCCGTGCCGCTGGTGGCCACGGCCTTCGGGCTCTCGACGGTGCTGGCAATCAGCGGTTGCGCCTACCTCTTGGCGATTCCGGCCTTCTCGGCTGTACTGAAGCCCGATGCGATTCGCACGGAGGACTCCGAGTGGCAGGCCGTAGAACCGCACGCCTCCGCCGCCTGATCATGGCAACCGTCGTGCCGCTCGGACTTGCGGCCTGCGCGGCGCCGGGCACGCTGACCCCGGCCGAGGCCGGTCTGCATGGTCCGTTGGTCCCCGCCCCGCAGGACCTGTTCAAATTCGTCGCCTTCTCGAACTCGCCGTTTCCCTTCCATGGGACCGCGCCGGGCGCCGCCAAGCCGTTCATGGACGTCAGCGACAATGGCCGGCTGGGTCACTCGTCGTTCCGCAATGGCGTGCTCTGGGAGGACCAGACCTATAGCGATCGCCGCTCGCTTCTCTATATTCCGCGCGGCTTCGACCCGCGCCGCCCGGCGCTGATGGTGGTCTTCCTGCACGGCAACGAGGCGACGTTGGAACGCGACGTTCTCGACCGGCAGGGCGTCGCGCGACAGTTCCTGAAATCGGGCCTCAATGCGGTTCTCGTCGCTCCGCAGCTGGCTTTCGACGCGCGTGACTTCGAGCGCCGGTCGGTTCTGGCAGCCGGGCTTCTTTCACGCCTACCTGCACGAAGCCGCTGCCCACATTGCCGAACTCTATGGGATGCGGGCGATCGAGCCGATCATCGACCGAGCGCCGGTGGTGCTGGTCGCCTATAGCGGTGGCTACCTTCCGGCGGCTTACGCCTTGAAGGTGGGCGGCGCGCGGGGCCGGGTGCACGGCGTGGTGCTTTTGGACGCGCTTTACGGCGAACAGGACACCTTCGGCGGCTTCGTCCAGAACCGCGGCAGCGCCTTCTTCGTGAGTGCCTTCTCGCGCTCCTCTCGCGACGGCAATCTCGCGCTCGAGAGCACCCTGCAGGCTCGCCAAATCCCGTTCGGGACGACCCTCGGCGATGTGGTCAGCCCCGGCAGCGTTGCGTTCCTCGACGCGGGAGATGTGACCCACGGCGACTTCGTGACGCAAGGGCTTAGCCGCGATCCACTTGCCGCAATCCTGTCCCGCATTCCCGGTTACGGCCGCATCGCTGGGCAGCCGGTCGCCACCGCAGCGGCAGCCCTGGATTAGCCAGACCGTTCAGCTCCGCCGCGCGACCACGACGAGGCGGCGAACGGCGCCGCTCTCGTAAGCTTGAAGGAAGGCGTTGTAGTTGCGGAACGAGACGCAGCCGTTGGAATCCCCGTTGGGACCCAGCATGAAACTATGGGCCAGGAGACCGGCGCGGCCGAAGACGCCTCCGCCGCCAACGGGGTTGAGCCGCAAGGCCTTCACGCCGTGGAAGAGCTGGGCCCGGGGCTCGAGATCGTAGGCGTGCGGTGGCGTAGCGCCGCGGTCCCGTTCATTGACATGGTTCGGATCGTCCAGCCTGTTGCCAAGGCCCGAGTGGGCTTCGAGGACGGAGCCGTCCGGCATATAGACGCTGTGAGCCGAAATATCGTAGACGGCGGTCAGCTTGTCGATCGCAACCACGGGCCCGGGCACCATGCGCGGATTGTTCGTGCTCGGCAGAGCGGACGATTCCGGGCCGGCGTAGGCGAGGGCCGGGCCGGACGGCTGCGACGACAAGCCGAAGAGCTTCTCGAACATGTTGCGGTTGTCGGCCGGCTGAACGGGTGCCGCAGCCACATGTCTGCTCACGCCGAAGCTGCGACCTAGGGGGCGGTCCGGAACCGGATCGAGCCGGGCGTCCAGATCGGCCGGCCTCGGGGTCGGGAGTGGGACCGCTGCGACTGTTTCGGCAACGACTGGTGCCGGAGGAGGCACCGGGACGACGCGTTCGGCCTCGACGATCGGGGCAGGGACTTCAGGCGGCGTCGCCTTGAACTGCGGATCGAGTGGCGCGTGCCTTGCGACCGCGACCGCCGCCAGTCCCGCCACGTATGTCGGGTCAAGCATGGCGCTGTTGAGGTGAACCGTCGCGTCGGCGGCCGTCGGAGATTTGAGGGCAGGAATTGCGGGCTTTGCTTGGGCGACTTGCGGCTTGGCGGCAGGCGGTGGAGGGGGTCGAACCCCATTCCGCAAATGGCTGCGCCGCGAGCATCCAAGCCCCTGCCACGACCACCGCACCGAGAACCGTCGCGCCGCCGAGGCCCTGGATGGACAAGCCGTAGGATGGCCGGCGTCGATCGAAATTGGCGAAATCGCGCGGCGTTCCAGCAGCGAACGTCATTCTGCCCGAACCCGCAACGAACCCATGCTTCGCCCTTCTGCCGCGCTGCCTGGCGGTCAGCCGCCGGCAGCTTTAGTCAGCCCGATGCAGCTACATTGAGGCTGCATTTGGTTAATTGCTGATGAAGAAAGTGGCAGAACTGCGCGCTCTTGTCAGCCCACGTCCTGATTCGCAGGGGAGATCTAGGTCACCCGCTCCAGCAGCGGCTTGCCGAGATAGTCGTTGGTGGTCATCACGCCCGGCAAGGTGAAGAAGTAACCGCCCCCGACCGGCTTGACGTATTCCTCGAGCGGCTCCCCATTCAGCCGGTTCTGCACGGTGATGAAGCCAGCGTTGAGGTCGGCCTGGAAGCTCACGAAGAGCAGGCCCATGTCGAGTTGCCCGGCTTTGGTGATGCCGTTCTGAAAATTGTAGGGCCGACGCAGGATCAGACTGGCGTCCGTCTCCGGTGTCCTCGGGTTGGCAAGGCGGATATGCGCATTGAGCGGAATTCGCGCTCCCTCGGGATCCGCCCCGTAGTTCGGATCGGTCTTCTCGCCTGAGAGACCCAACGGTGCGCCCTCCATCTTCTCCCGCCCAATGATGCCCTCCTGCTCATGCAGCGGCGTACGGTCCCAGCGCTCGACCAGCATGCGGATAAGCCGCACGACCTGATAGGAGCCGCCGTGGGTCCAAGCCGGTTCGCCGTTCGCGGCGCGAGTCCACACGACCCGGTCCATCAGGTCTTCATTGCGGGCGTCGAGATTGGCGGTTCCATCCTTGAAGCCGAGCAGGTTCCGCACGGTGTCTCGGCCGAGCTTCTTGACCGTGTGCGGCGGCAGAAAACCGTCCCTGCTCCAGCGCAGGCTCAGCAGGTCCGGCGTGTGCTTGAGAATATCGCGGAGCGCGTGAATGTTGGTTTCGGCGGTGTTCGAGCAGAACTGGATCAGCAGGTCGCCGTGACAGATCGTTTCGTCGAGCGCATCGTTCGGAAACTGCTGCATCCGGATCAGGTGCTTCGGCTTGTCGTTCTGCAGGCCGAAGCGCTCGTCGAACAGTGATGCCCCGAGGCTCACGGTCACCGTCAGATTGTCGGGGAACACCTTGGGGCCCATCAGACCGGAATCGACGGGCGGAAGCTTGTCGTCGCGTTGCGTCAGCTCGCCGCCTTTCATCAGGAAGGCGATGCGCGCGGTCAGCAGCTTCATCAGCCGGGTCAGATCGTCGCGGTCGCTCGCAAGGACGTCGAAAGCCGCGAAGATTGCGGCGGCGGGCTGCGGCGTGATGATGCCGGCCTGATGAGCTCCGTAGAAGGACTGCGCGTCCTGCGTGCCGTCGTTTTCGAGCGCTGGAACCTGTGCGTCGGCGGAAACGGGCGCCGCACGCGCCACCCCGAAGCCTAGCGCACTCCCGGCAGCGCCGAGCCCCAGGCCGAGCAGCAGGCCGCGTCGGCCCGGACAGGACGGTGTCGTGCGCTCGATCAGCGCATGCGCGGGGCAGCCACGCGGCGGGGCAGGGCGCTCAGCCATTGTTCAGGGCTTCGGTTCGACGGCCGCGTCGACCTTCAGCGAACCTTTGGGGTTGCTGAGCAGCCCGCAGGTCATGCCGTAATCGCCGGGCTGCAGTGTTGCGGTCAGGTTCTGCACGAAACCGGGGATGATGTTCTCGCGCTCCTCGACCACCATGTAGCCCTGCAGGATCTCCCATTCGATCGCGCGCTTGCTGGCGTTCTTGATCTTGAACATCGTCTTGCCGGGCGGCACCTTGAGGGCGTTCGGCTCGCACCCTTTATCTGTGATCGTCAGATCGACCGGCTGATTGTCGGCACGCGCCCCAGGGGCGTGGATCAACAATGCGGTGACAAAAGCAAATGCCGAGGCGGCGCGGATGATGGAGGTCATTGCGATCCAGTCCTTCAGCGGGACGTCAGGGCCGGGCGAGGCGTGGCCGCAGGCCTGGCTTTCGGAAAAGAACAGCAGAAGCGCCGGGATGAGAAAGGCGAGATAGACGAGCACTTCGCCGACCGTCGGGGCTTCCTGGTAGCCAAGCAGGCCCGAAAGCAGGGTGCCGACCACGCTGTCGCCCGGCAATACATTGCTGAGATCGAAAGCCTGTGCCTGCAGCCCATTCCAAAGGCCCGCTTCGTGGAAGGCGCGAAGGGCGCCAGCGAGAAGGCCCGCTGCCACGAAGATGATGAACACGCCGGTCCAGCGGAAGAAGCGACGCAAGTCGAGTCGCATGCCGCCGTATGTGATGCCGGCACCAATGGCAACGGCGGTGGCGATACCCAGGATCGCCCCGAGCGGCACGCCAAAGCCGACGCTCTGCTGGAACGTGGCGAGCAGGAAAAAAACAGACTCGAGACCTTCGCGGCCGACGGCGAAAAAGGCCATGCCGACCAGCGCCCATCCTTTGCGGTCTCCCGACCGCAGGGCTTCCTCGATCGAGTCATGCAACTGCGATTTGATGGAGCGCGCCGCCTTGCGCATCCAGAACACCATCGAGGTCAGGATTGCGACCGCCGCCAGCGCCACGACGCCTTCGAAGAACTCCTGTTGCTTCTGCGGGAACTCCCCGCTGGTCAGGTTCAAGGTGATGCCCAGCGCGAGACAGAGGGCGACGGCGATCGCGACTCCGAGCCAGACGGACGGCATGAGCCGTTCCCGACCAGTCTGCTTGAGGTAACTCGCCACGATACCGACGATAAGGGCGGCCTCGATACCTTCGCGCAGCATAATTAGGTAGGCAACGAGCACAACGTGTTCCTCAGAAGGTCCGAAGTCCCTCTAAGGCCAAATGCCCGCCGAATCAAGTTTTCGCGCCCGAATACTAGGTTTGAAGCATTCTTTAGAAAGAGTTGAAACTGCAAACGTCCAGTTTGGAACGGTTCTCATTCAGTCTAATCATGCTACATTGGATCAGATCCAAACAAAGGGTCTGATCCGCTGATGCCCGCCGACCCGCTAGCCCTTGCTGCGGGGACCGAACACGGAGTTCACGTCGATCAGCTCTTCGTTGTCGTCGCGCTGAGGTGCAGTGGTGCCGAATACGTTCGCCTGGGTCGCCGGCGCCGGGCCGCTGCGTCCCGTGGTGATCTCCGTCGGGATCAGGGTCTGGCCGCGATCCTCTTCCACCGGCCGATCCTTGGCGGCGCGGTTCACCTCGAAATCAAGATCCATCTGGGAGCAGAGACCCAGGGCCACGGGATCCATCGGGCTCAGCCCGGCCGAGTTCCAGTGCGTGCGATCGCGGATGGCTTGCAGCGTCGTCTTCGTGGTGCCGACGAGGCGCATGATCTGCGCATCCTTGAGTTCGGGATGATTGCGCACGAGCCAGAGGATGGCATTCGGCCGATCCTGACGACGGGACAGCGGCGTGTAGCGCGGCCCTCGTGACTTCTTGACCGGCGGCAGCTTGACTTTGGATTGCTGGACCTTCGGCGTGTAGTCCCGATCTTTTTCGGCGCGAGCAAGCTCCTCACGGGACAGCTGACCCGAGGTGATCGGATCATAGCCTTTGATGCCGGCCGCGACCTCGCCGTCGGCGATGCCCTTCACCTCGAGCGGGTGCAGCTTACAGAATTCGGCGATCTGATCGAAGGTCAGCGAGGTGTTCTCGACAAGCCAGACGGCTGTCGCTTTCGGCATCAGGGGCGCGTCGCTCATGGTCCATCCTCGAACGTTCTTTTGGCTTCGTGTGGAAGGTCCGACGGAGGTGAAAAAAGGCGTGCAGCGGCTAGGCTCGACAGCGCCGAAACTCAGGTCCGACCATCCAAAGAAGGGAATGTTTCCATATAGTCTTGGGTTGACGCGATTGCAATTAAAGCCCTGCTCCACGGGCCGCCATAAATGCCGCGCCCGGACAGGCGGCGCTTTTTGTACTCGCGCGAACACCGGCGTGAGTTGCCCCGCCCGGCTTGGTGTGGCAGCAGAATGACCGCACTAGGGGGAGTACGAAGCGCATGGATTTCAGGTCGCTGGAGCGCGTCTTCGAGCGGATCATCTTTTCGAGCCGATGGGTCCTTGCGCCGTTCTTCCTCGCCCTGGCCATTGCCCTGGTCGGGCTGCTGATCAAGACGATCCAGCACATGTTCCACTTCATCGGTCACTTCGCGGACATGACCGAATTGAACGTCATCCTGAATGTGCTTTCCGTCGTCGACCTGACCCTGACGGGCTCACTCGTGGTGATCGTGATCTTCTCCGGCTACGAGAATTTCGTCTCCCGTATCGATGTCGCCGAGCATTCCGACTGGCCGGAATGGATGAGCCGCATCGACTTCACCGGTCTCAAACTGAAGCTCATGTCCTCGCTCGTTGCCATTTCGGGAATCCAGCTCCTGCGCAATTTCATGGAACTGTCGAGTGCGAGCGACCGCGACATCACGTGGACGGTGGTGATCCATTTCGCCTTTGTACTGTCCTGCCTGTTCCTCGCGCTGACCGACCGGCTTTCGCCCACCAAGCACGACTGATCGTCAGCGGGAGTGATCAGGGTGCCACCAGCACCCGCCGGCAGGCATCCGGCAGTGCCGCCAGTGTGAGACCCGGCTTTGGCCGCGCATTAGGATTGGGGCGCGGGTGCAGGACCGAATCGCGGAACCACCAGGCGAGAGAGGCGTCGCATCCGTCGCCGGGCGGCACCGGCTCCTGGCTCTGGCAGGTCGTCTCACCCGGCGGGCATTTGATGCGCACGTGGAAGTGATAGTCGTGTCCGTACATCGGGCGGACTTTCGTCAGCCAGGAGCGGTCGCCTTTTGCCTCGCGGCAGATCGCTTTCTTGATGGCCGCGTTGACGAAGATCCGCTCGACCTCCGGCTGCTGCGCGGCGGCGCGGATCAGCGCCAGATGGGCTGGCGTCCACTTGGTCGGGTCGACGTCGAGCCTGTCCTGCCGGACCACGTTGGTGGACATCATCGTCTCGCGTTCGGCGGGCGACAGCGTTATGGTCGGGCATCGGCGTCAGCCAGATATCGGCGTCGAGACCGATCTGATGCGACGCATGCCCGGTGAGCATCGGGCCGCCGCGCGGCTGCGAGATGTCGCCGACGAGAATGCCCGGCCAGCCGGTGACGGAGGGCACCTTTTTCGCGAAGCGCTCGAGGAAGGCGATCAGGGCCGGGTTGCCCCAGTTGCGATTGCGGGAGAGCCGCATGACCTGCCAGGTCGCGCCGTCGACCGGCAGCGCCTCCGCCCCGGCGAGGCAGCCGTGCGCATAGAAGCCGATCGAGCGCGCCTGGAGATCGGCCGGGACTCGTCGACGCGTCCGAACAACTGCTTCGCCGGCACGCGTCGGGCTGGCCGGATTGGCGAGCGGCGGCAACGGCTTCGGATTGAGCGTGCCGAGATCCTGCGCCCGCGCGCTCGCGGCAAAACCGGCGATCAGCATCGTCGCGAGCAGGGGTGAGAGGCGCATGGTGATCCCGAGTGGAGCGAATCGGCAGGCGTCGCATCGACCTGCATCAGCCAGCGCTAGTCGGACGGCAGCGGCGGCAAGATGGCGGAACGCGGCGACCACCTCCTCGTAGACCTGCCGCTTGAATGGAATGATCAGCTCGGGCATGCGCTCCAGCCGTTCCCAGCGCCACTCGTCGAACTCCGGCCTGTGACCCCCGGCCGGGTGCAGGATGTTGATCTCGCTCTCGTCTCCCTCGAAGCGGAAGGCGAACCATTTCTGGGTCTGCCCCTTGTAGCGCCCTTTCCACGTCCGCGTCGTCACGGTGGTCGGCAGATCGTAGCTCAGCCAGTGGGGCGCTTCGGCCAGTAGCGAAACGGTGGAAACGTTGGTTTCCTCCTTCAGCTCACGCAGGGCCGCCGCCCGCGGCTGCTCGCCGAGATCGATGCCGCCTTGGGGCATCTGCCATTGATGGCCGGCCATGGAGACGTCCGGCATGCGCCGCGTTCGGCGCCGTCCGATGAAGACGAGGCCCTCGCGGTTGAACAGGGCTATGCCGACGCAGGGCCGATAGGAATTGTGATGCATCGTGCGCGCCTGCCGCCCTCCGTCGTCGCCGCCGATATTGTCCGGTCGAGCTTTAGCTGGCCAGCCCTGAATGCAAAGCGGCACGGGTCAGGTGGTGGCCCGGCCGACGTCCCATGTGCCCTTGTCTGTTGGACGGCAGCATGGAACACCTCGCCTCGGCCGCAAGCCTGCGGCAAAGACGAGAGCGCGGCATGCGGTGCAACATCTGTGGCGGAACGGCATTCCTCGACATGCCGAAACGCCCGCGGTGCGCGCTGCGCCACCTGCGGATCGCTGGAGCGCACGCGTGTCGCGGCACTGTACCTGACCGGCCCCGACCGTCCCCGCCGCGGCGACGCCGATCCTGCATTTCGCGCCGGAACGCGGCCTCGCTGCCTTGCTGCGGGAATCCGCCGGAGAGCAGTACCGCGCCCTCGATATCGACCCGGGCCGCTATCCGGGGCTCGGCGTACGGAGCCGTTCGACCTGTGCCGTGATGCTTTCAGCCTCGCCGAGGGCAGCGCGGATCTGATCGTCCACAATCACGTGCTCGAACACCTCGAGTGCAATTACACGGCCGTTCTCGTCCGGCTCGCCAGGACGCTGAAGCCGGACGGTGTCATGCTGTTCAGCGTGCCGATTCTGCCCGGCGACTTCACCGACGAGATCGTCGACGCGCCTCTCGAATCCAAGCTCGCCCGGTTCGGTGAGTCGCTGCATGTTCGCCGCTTCGGCGCCGCCGTACTCCAGCAGACGCTCGGAATGGTGTTCCACATTCCCGAACGCTACGACCTCACGGCGCGGTTCCCGGAAGCTCAACTGCGGGAAGCAAACATCCCGCAGCACCATTGGCATGGCTATACGGGTGCGAGCATATTTCGCGTGACCCGCGAGTGACCTTCGCATCTGACGCGACTGCGAGCACATCAACTTAGGGAAACACGGGCGTGCTCGCCGACATCGCCTGGCTTTTTGCCCGTAAGAAGGGCCTTGGCATAGGCGTAGAGCACCACGACCTTGCCGTGCGGCGCGTCCCAATATTCCGCATCGTCGATCGCGACCCGGATCAGGGCAACTTCAGGATCCTCGGGCCCAGCGGGAAACCACCCGCGTGCCGCGGCTGTCCAATGCTGCTTGATCGTGTCCTTGTCGCGAATGACTGATGCGTGGCCGCGCAGTGACAGGTAGATCTGCTTGACTTCGTCCGAATAGGTGACGATCGCTTCCGGGTTCTTGATCAGATCGTCGATTTTGCCGGATCGCTCGTCCGTCAGAAAATAGATCGAGCCGTCGAATTCCACATCGCTCGTCGCCATCGGCCGGCTGTGGAATTGTCCGTCGCGGTCCGCGCGTGGCAAGCATGGCGATCCGTACCTTCTTCAAGAGCTCGACCAGTCGCTCCTTCGAACCTGCTTCCGCTTCTGTCATGGTCACCTCCATTGGAGCGGAGGCAACCGTCGCCGGATGCAAAGGTTCCGAGAGGGGACGGCGCTAGTTCCGCTCGTCGGGGAACGTCGGGATTGGCATGACTTCGATCCCGTCCTCAAGCAGTGCACGGACGTCGTCCGATGTCGCCGTGCCCCGGATGGCGGCTGTCCTCTGCTGTCTCCTTCGTGCATCCGCCGTGGCCTCGCCCGCAAAGGCATCTCCGACATCGCGCGACGTGGCTGACCATGTGATCCCGCATCTCGCGGAGGAGCCGTCCGCAGCATGCGAGCTCGTTCGTCGGCGAGTGCCACGGGCTGAGTCTCGGCGAGGGAGGCGGAGCTGTCGGCTCCGACTGGGCCACAGGCACGGCGATCGCGCGCTTTCGGCTGGTCACCACCGCAGGCGCCATCAGTCCCTTGGTCACGCTCGGTCGAGCCGCATTCGGGGCAGGACAGGTGTCCCGCCACCGGACAGCTCGTCGTACGAGTCACCGTCACGGAACCAGCTTTCGAACGCGTGCTCCCGTTCGCATCGGAGAGAGAAGCGGATCATCGCCCGATCATGCAGCCAGCAAGGGATCGAGACCGCCAGCGGCATCGAGGTCGTAGAGGTCGTCGCAGCCGCCGATGTGCCGCTCGCCGATGAAGATCTGCGGCACGCTGGTGCGTCCCGCGGCGCGGGCCGTCATTGCCCGGCGCTCATCCGGTTTCCCTGTCACGTCGACTTCGCTGAACGAGACGCCCTTTTTTCGCAGCAGGCTTTTGGCGGCATGGCAATACGGGCAGGTGCTTGTCGTATAGATCGTGATCGGCGGCATCGACTTGGAGCTCGATTGTTCTCCTTGATATAATGAGCGTCACGCCGTTGTCACGACCTGGGCGAACACAAGCAGGTCGACGCGCGATACCCCGCCGCGAATCAGCACCCGCGCGGCCGCATTTGCGGTGGCGCCTGTCGTGAGCACGTCGTCGACCAGAAGAACCTTCGCTCCTCGCAGACCATGGCCCGCAGCCGTCAGCCGAAAGGCGCCCTGGATGTTGGCGGCGCGCTCGGCCCGGGTCATTCCGACCTGGCTTTCCGTCGCCTTGACCCGCTCAAGTGCATCGAGCCGGACGGGCCTGCCGCTGATCTTTCCGATGGCCTGCGCCAGCAGAGCCGCCTGATTGAACCGCCTGCGCCATAGGCCGCCGCCGGTGCAGCGGCACCGGCACGAGGACCTCTGCGTCGGCCAGCAGTTCGTGACCCGCGCGTGCCATCCAGCGGCCAAGGACCGCAGCGAATTCCGGCCGGTCGCCGTATTTCATCAGGTGAACGAGGCTTCGGGCGGCCCCGTCGAAGGCCGCGACCGCCCGGGCGCGCTCGAACACCGGCGGGTGCGCGATCGCCTGGGGTGAAAGCAGTCCCCGACCGAGGTCCTGGGCGAACGGCGTGCCGAGGCGCTCGCAATAGGGCCGCTCGATCAGCGGCATGCCGGCCCAGCACGCAGCGCACAAGCCGCGTTCCCCCTGGATGCCGGCGCGGCAGACGAGACAGTGCGGCGGGTAGACCACGATCCAGCATCGCCACGCCCGCGCGCCGGACTGCGCTTGCGAGGCGAGCCCGCCGCTTGGCTGCCCCGTCCACGCGCGACAAGCCCCGCCGCTTCCACAGACCATCTCCTCAGTTGGAGCTCACGATGTCATCAAATCGCCGTCTCCCCAAGATCGAAGTCGCCCTCGTTGCGCGCAGGCCGCCCCGCAGCACTTTGCATTGGGCGGACCTCGGGATAGTTAGGGAACGATTCGGAGCGTCTTCGGCGCTTCGAATGAGCGGTACGGGACAGGCATTGGATGGCGTTTTTCGGCGGACGCTGGCGCGCGGCGGTCTCGATCGTTGTTCTTCGCTCTTTTCGCGGCCGCAGGGCTGAGGCTAATCCGGCGCTCGTCGTCGATGTCGATTCAGGCGCCGTGCTGTACGAGTTCGATGGGCACCGCACCCTGGTTCCCGGCGTCGCTCACCAAGCTCATGACCGTCTATGTTGCGCTCAGCGCGGTGCGCGAAGGCCGCATCACAATGGACACGCCGCTGATGGTGTCGGCCCGGGCCGCCAGCATGGCACCCTCGAAGATGGGGTTCAGGCCGGGCACGCTGGTGACGCTCGACAATGCTCTCAAGATGCTGATGGTAAAGTCGCCCAACGACATCGCTGTCACGATCGCGGAGGGTGTCGGCGGCTCTGTCGAAGACTTTGCCGATCAGATGAACAATTATGCGGCCCGTTTGGGCTTGCACGAATCGCACTTCGTCAATCCGAACGGCCTACCCGATCCGAACCACTACAGCTCGGCACGCGACATGGCGATGATCGCGCGCGCTCTGCTGCGCGAGTTTCCGGAGGAGCACGATCTCTTCGGCATCGGCGACCTCGCCTTCGAAGGTCAGATCATCCGCAACCACAACAACCTTCTCGGACGCTATCCCGGCCTCGACGGCATGAAAACCGGCTATACCTGTTCGGCCGGCTTCAATGTGGTGCTCAGCGCCCAGCGCAATGGCCACCGCCTGGTGGTGGTGGTGCTCGGCGCGCCTTCGGTTGCGACCCGCAGTCTACGTGCCGCGTCTTTGTTCGATCGCTACTTCGCCGACGAAGGAAGCGGCGTCGGCCAACTCGCGAACCTGCCGCGGCGGCCCGTCGGCTGCGCCGCCCGACCTTCGCAGCACCATCTGCGGCCGAGGCACGCGCGAACGCCATCAACGAGGCCGAAGCCGAGATCGACACCACGGCTCCGGCGCAATGCCGCGGCGTCGTTCACTCCCCTTCTTCCCGTCGAAGAATGCGGCGTTCGAACGAGCCGGCACCGCGCCCGCAACGACCGGCCCCAACGTGATGCAGTTGCCCCGCGCGGCCTTCGTGCCCGTCCGCGTGTTCGTCGGCCCGGTGGAAGGCTGGACCGGGCCCATCGCTCACGCCAAGGATATGCGGCCCGACACGACGGACGTCGCAAGCGCGCCCCCTCCAGCGAGAGGCGGTGCGCCGCTGGCCGGGGTCGGGCGCGGTCCGACGGAGGGCCCGGCGCCTGCGCCGATGGCGCTGGTGGGCGCGACGGCGCCGTTGCCCGCATCGCTCATGGCCGGCAACGCCGGCAAGCGGGCGCGGGTTCTGAGCCTCAGAGTACGAGTCCTCGCGCAAGTCGCGCGATCCACCAGATCGACCCCAAGCTGGCCGCGGGAACCACGCCGTCGATCATCGCAACAGCTCACCCGGCACCGAAGAGTTGCCAAGCAGGCGCACGCCAGCTCGGCGAAGTCGAAGCCGAAGGTCAAGCCGACACAGAAGGCGTCCACCGGCCAATGACCTCGGACGGGGACGACGGGCCCATCGCGTCGCCGCCCTCCTGGCGCTATTCCCATCATCGTGCTCACCGGCTTTCTCGGCGCCGGCAAGACGACCCTGCTCAATGCCTGGGTGAAGACGCCGGCCTTTGCGGACGCGGCGGTAGTCATCAACGAGTTCGGCGAGATTGGGCTCGACCATCTGCTTGTCGAGAAAGCGGAGGGCACCGTCCTGACGCTCTCCTCGGGATGCCTTTGCTGCACGATTCGCGGGGACCTGATCTCGACGCTCGAAGACCTCATCCGCCGGCGCGACAATGGGCGGGTGCCGCCCTTTGCCCGGTTGGTCATCGAGACGACGGGGCTGGCGGATCCAGCGCCGATCCTCAACACAATCCTGTTCCATCCCTACTTGCCGCTGCGCTATCGAATCGACAGCATCGTGACCGTCGTCGACGCGCTGCATGGGGCCTCCATTCTCGACGAACACGAGGAGGCGCTGCGCCAGGTCGCCGTTGCCGACACGCTGATCCTGACCAAGACGGACCTTGCTGGCGAGAGCGAAGCGCGTTCGCTCGCCGATCGGCTGCATGAGCTCAATCCCGGCGCCCGGCTCCTCGACGCGGCCAAGGGTGACGCCCGCCCGGAGACGGTGCTTCAAAGCGGCCTGTTTTCGCTCGGCACCCGTCACCCCTCGGTTCGCGACTGGCTCGATCCGAGCCGGTACGAGCACCACGACCATCAGCATCAGCACGACGTGAACCGGCACGACGCGCGGATCTGCTGCCACCTGCCTGACACGCGACGAGCCGCTCGACGACGCAGGCGTTCCAGATGCTGATCGACCTGGTCCGCAGCACCTACGGGGCGCAACTTCTGCGGGCCAAGGGGATCGTGGCGTTGCGGTCCGATCCGGAGCGGCCGCTCGTCATCCACGGCGTGCAACATTACTTCCACCCGGCGGTCAAGCTGCCGGGCTGGCCCGACGCAGACCGGCGGTCGCGTCTGGTCTTCATCACGCGGGATCTCGATCGCGCCGTCCTCGAGAAGCTGTGGACCGGCTTTCTCGGCGCGCCGGCGATCGATACGCCCGATGCCGCGGCCCTCGCTGCGGCGCGCTCTGGAGCGGTCGGGCGGCCTCTTCGGCTGAGCATCCGCCTCTTCCATTGAGCGTCGCCCCGTGCATAAGCAGAGCCGCATGAGATGCGGTCGAACGCCTTGTTTTTGCTGACGCGCGCCACGAAGGAGGTCGCGTATTTGCGCGGTGCGCTTGGCGCGCTGCGGAAGACGAAGCCGATCGCGCGGCGGCCGGATCACACGATCCGCGAGGCGCTCGCCGAGTTGGCGGCCCAGCACGGCGACCGGCCGGCTCTGCTTTCGGACCGCGAGACCTTCAGCTATCGGCAGCTTGAGGAACGCAGCAATCGCTACGCACGCTGGGCGCGATCGATCGGCATCGGCAAGGGCGACGTCATTGCGCTGATGATGCCGAACCGACCCGAATATCTGGCGATCTGGTTGGGCGTGGCCAAGGCCGGCGGCGTCACCGCCCTGATCAACACCAACCAGGCCGGCGAGGCGCTGGCCTATTCGCTGCGCGTGGTCGGGGCACGCTGGGCCATTGTGGAGACGCTCTTTCTCGAGCCGTACGAAACCGCCGCGGCGCTGCTCGAAGCACCGCCGATGCTGTTCGTCCATGGGACGGATAGCGACCGTCCGCGTGTCGATTTGGCTGTCGGATCATACGACGGCGCCCCACTCAGCGGGGAGGAGAGCGTGCCGCTGACCATCAACGACCGCTGCGTCTACGTCTACACGTCCGGCACCACGGGCCTGCCGAAGGCCGCCAACATCAATCATTACCGCGTCATGCTGGCCGCTCACGGCTTCGCCGGCGCAATGGGCGTGCGGCCGGCCGACCGCATCTACGATTGCCTGCCCATGTATCACACGAACGGCGGCGTGGTGGCACCAGGTGCAGCGCTGATGGCGGGCGCGAGCTGTTTCATCCGAGAAAAATTCTCGGCGACCGCCTTCTGGCCGGAGGTGGTTCAACATCGCTGCACGATGTTCGTCTATATCGGCGAACTCTGCCGGTACCTGCTCAACTCACCGGTCCAGGCGGAAGAATCGCAGCATCGGGTGCGACTATGCTTCGGCAACGGCCTGAGGCCCGACATCTGGTCGGCCTTCCGCGCGCGCTTCAAGATTCCCCGGATCGTCGAGTTTTATGCCGCGACCGAGGGCAATTGCTCGATGTTCAACTTCGATGCCACGCCTGGTTCAGTCGGCCGCATTCCAGCCTGGGCCGAGAAGCGGTTTCCAGTGAAAATCGTGCGGTTCGATTTCGCGGCCGACGCGCCCGCGCGCGACGCGAACGGGCGTTGCACGGAATGCGGGCCTGGCGAGGTGGGCGAAGCCATCGGCAAAATCGTCAATGACCCGGAGCGGCCGGCGCAGCGGTTCGAAGGCTATGCGGACAAGGCCGCGACGGAACGGAAGGTTCTGCGCGACGTGTTCGAACCGGGCGACGCGTGGTTTCGGACGGGCGACCTGCTCCGTCGCGATGCGCAAGGCTATTTCTATTTCGTCGACCGCATCGGTGACACCTACCGCTGGAAGGGCGAGAACGTCGCCACGTCCGAAGTCTCGGAGGCTCTGACCGCGTTTCCAGGCGTGCTGGAGGCGAACGTCTTCGGGGTGCCCGTGCCGGGGACCGATGGCAAGGCCGGCATGGCCTGCCTCGTGACGGAGAACCCGGCCCACTTCGACTTCGCGGCCTTCTTCGCCCACTGCAAGGCACGCCTCGCGGACTTCGCGCGACCCGTGTTCCTGCGCTTTCCGCACCACCTCGACGTCACGGGAACGTTCAAGCAGCGGAAGGTGGGTTTCGTCGCGGAAGGCTTCGATCCTGCGACCGTCGCCGATCCGCTCTTTGTCGCGGACCCGGGTCAGCAGACCTACCGCCGGCTCGACGCCGACGTCTACAGCAAGATCCTGTCCGGCGCGCTGCGCCTGTGACGGCAGGCTTGTCGGCCGAGGTGGTCGACCTTGGCGCAGCGGCGCAGCCTGCGCCCGGCCTGGAGCGACCTCGTCGACCGATGCCTCGAGCCGAGCGTTTTCACCGAGCCGGAATTCCTGCTTGCCGCAGCCCGGCATCTCGCACGCGCGCCAGGGCCGGCCTTCATCGTCGTTCGTGATCGGGCGGGACAGCTCGTCGGTCTCTGCCCGGTCGTCCTCGCGTGGCGTCCGCCTTGGGTCGCAGCCCGGCAATGGACTCATCCCCAGGCCACCGAGGCATTGCCGCTGCTCGATCGCGAGCAGGCCTCCGCTGCGCTGGAAGCGCTGCTTGCTGCCGTATCTCGCCTGCCAGGGCAGCCAGCCGCGATGATCTGGTTGGGTCTTCCCGAATCGGGTGCGACCGCGGCGCTTCTGCGGACGAGCCGCTTCGCTCAAACGCGCCTTGACCCGCGCACGCGCGCCATCTTGGCGAAAGGTGCCGATCCGAACGCCCTTCCGGCGAAAGCGCGCAAGGAACTTCGCCGGCAGACAAACCGCCTGTCCGATCACGGGCCGCTGCTGTTTCGCTCGGCGGACAATCCCGTCGCGGTCGCGGCGGCGCTTGATCTGTACCTGGAGCTTGAGGGGCAGGGGTGGAAAGGCCGCCGGGGCACCGCTCTGGGGAGCAGACGAGAGACCCGCGCGTTCGCGCTCGACGCGCTGCAGGATCTCGCAGCGCGGGCCGATGCCGGATCGACGTGCTCGAGGCGGGCGGCCGACCTGCGGCCATGGGTGTGGTTCTTCGCAGCGGCCCTCGCGGCTTTTTCTGGAAGACCGCCTACGACGAGTCGTTGGCCCGGTTCTCGCCCGGCGTCCAGTTGGCCTTGCGGATCACCGAACGACAGGTTGCTGAAGGCGTCGACTGGACCAACTCGTGTGCCATTCCCGGGCACAGCATGATCGACCGCCTGTGGGCCGCCCGGATGATTGTCGCCGACCACCTCGTCGCGACGGACGTTGGTTCACGCGCCGCGGCGTTTCGTCTGGCCGGTACGATCGAGAAGCAACGGCGATGGCTGCGAGCCACAGGCCAAGTCCCTGGCGTCGCGCGTTGGCTCCTGAGGCTGCACCGTGCCGCTGCGACGCAACGCCACAAATCAAGGTCGAATGAAGCGTTTAGACCCGCTCCAGAATGCGGCAAGACGGGCTGCAACTGCTTGTGCCACCGAGAGCGCTGTGTTAGCTCAGCCCCGCTTGCCACGGGCGCCAGCGTGCTTGAGGAGGCGGCAATTCTGTGACCAAACCTTGACCGGACCTCTCATCGAATGGTGAGATCGGCTCGAGGAAGGGCGGAAATCAAGAAGAGCGACCGTGGCTGATACCGAGACAATCGCAACCGGAATGACCGGCCGCTACGCGTCGGCCCTGTTCACATTGGCTCAGGAGCAGCACGCGGCCGACCAGGTTTCCCAGGATCTCAACGGCTTCCTCTCCTTGATCAAGGACAGCCCAGACTTTGCACGTTTCGTGCGCAGTCCGGTGTTCTCGGCCGAGGAGCAGCTGAAGGCGCTCAGCGAGATCCTGGCAAGGTCCGGGGTGTCGCCGCTCACGGCCAACTTCATCAAGCTCGTCGCCACCAAGCGCCGGCTGTTCGCCATCGAGGGCATGGTGAGAGCGTTCAACGCGCTGAACGACCAGGCCAAGGGCGTGGTACGGGCGCGGGTGACGGTGGCCCAGGAGATTTCGCAAGAGCAAACCGCGGCGCTCGAGCAGACGCTTTCCGAAATGAGCGCCGGAAAGTCTGTGGCCATGGACGTGGTCGTTGACCCGTCCATCATCGGCGGTCTCGTCGTGAAGCTCGGCAGCCGGATGATCGACGGCTCCGTGCGCACCAAACTCAATTCTATTCGCACCCGCATGAAAGAGGTCGGTTGATGGATATCCGGGCGGCTGAAATTTCCGACATCCTGAAGAGGGAGATCCAGAATTTCGGCAATGAAGCCGAGGTCACGGAAGTTGGCCAGGTGCTTTCGGTGGGGGACGGCATCGCCCGCGTCTATGGGCTCGACAACGTCCAGGCGGGCGAGATGGTCGAGTTCGAGTCGGGCGTGCGCGGCATGGCGCTGAACCTCGAGAGCGACAACGTCGGCATCGTGATCTTCGGCACCGACCGCGACATCAAGGAAGGCCAGACGGTCAAGCGGACGGGCGCCATCGTGGACGTGCCGGTCGGCAAGGGGCTGCTCGGCCGCGTGGTGGATGCACTCGGCAACCCGATCGACGGCAAGGGCCCGATCACTTACGAAAAGCGCGCTCGCGTCGACGTCAAGGCGCCGGGCATCATTCCACGCAAGTCGGTGCACGAGCCGATGGCGACCGGCCTCAAGGCCGTCGATGCCCTGATCCCCGTCGGCCGTGGCCAGCGCGAGCTGATCATCGGCGACCGGCAAACCGGCAAGACCGCAATCATCCTCGACACGATCCTGAACCAGCAGCCCGCTGAACCAGGGCGACGACGAGAGCGCCAAGCTCTATTGCGTCTATGTGGCCATCGGGCAGAAGCGGTCGACGGTGGCCCAGTTCGTGAAGGTGCTCGAGGAGCACGGCGCGCTCGACTATTCGATCATCGTCGCCGCAACCGCCTCCGACCCGGCGCCGATGCAGTTCCTGGCGCCCGTTCGCGGGCTGCGCCATGGGCGAGTATTTCCGCGACAACGGCATGCACGCCCTGATCACCTACGACGATCTGTCGAAGCAGGCCGTCGCCTATCGGCAGATGTCGCTGCTGCTGCGCCGTCCGCCGGGCCGCGAAGCCTATCCGGGCGACGTGTTCTATCTGCATTCCCGTCTGCTCGAGCGTTCGGCCAAGCTGAACGATGCCAACGGCAACGGCTCGCTGACCGCGCTCCCGGTCATCGAGACGCAGGCCAACGACGTGTCGGCCTACATTCCGACCAACGTGATCTCGATCACCGACGGCCAGATCTTTCTCGAGACGGATCTGTTCTACCAGGGCATCCGCCCGGCCGTGAACGTCGGCCTGTCCGTGTCGCGCGTGGGCTCTTCGGCGCAGACCAAGGCGATGAAGAAGGTGGCCGGCCGCATCAAGGGCGAGCTTGCGCAGTATCGCGAGATGGCGGCCTTCGCGCAGTTCGGATCGGACCTCGACGCGACGACGCAGCGACTGCTCAATCGCGGCTCGCGCCTGACCGAACTCCTGAAGCAGCCGCAGTTCTCGCCATTGAAGATGGAAGAGCAGGTCTGCGTGATCTACGCCGGGGTGAACGGATATCTGGACGCGCTTGCCGGTCAATCGCGTGCGGGCCTTCGAGGAGGGACTGCTGTCGCAGCTTCGCTCCAACGAGAGCGGGCTGCTCGACGATATCCGCACCTCGAAGGATCTGTCCGACGCCTCGGCCGCCAAGCTCAAGGGCGCGGTCGAGAGCTACGCCAAGTCGTTCGCCTGATCGGCCCCTCGCACCGGGACTGACCCATGCCCTCTCTGAAAGACCTTCGAAACCGCATTTCGTCGGTCAAGGCCACGCAGAAGATCACCAAGGCGATGCAGATGGTCGCGGCAGCGAAGCTGCGCCGCGCCCAGACGGCGGCGGAAGCCGCGCGTCCCTTCGCCGAGCGCATGGAGCGGGTTCTGGCCAATCTGGCCGGCGGCATCGCGCCGGGCACAGCCGGACCGGCGCTGCTCGGCGGCAATGGCCGGGACCAGGTTTATCTTCTCGTCGTCTGCACGGCGGAGCGGGGGCTGTGCGGCGCCTTCAATTCCTCGATCGCGCGAATGGCCCGCGACTACGCCGTTCGCCTCATGGACCAGGGCAAGACGGTCAAGATCCTCTGCGTCGGCAAGAAGGGCGCCGACCTGCTGCGACGCCAGTTCGGCAGCCAGATCATCGACGTAGTCGACCTGCGCGCGGTCAAGCGGCTCGCTTATGAGCATGCCGACCCGATCGGCAAGCGTGTCATCGCCATGTTCGAAGCGGGCGAGTTCGACCATTGCACCTTGTTCTTCTCGCGGTTCCAGTCGGTGGTGGTGCAGATCCCGACGGCGCTGAAGCTGATCCCGGCTGAACTGCCGGCCGCGGAGGCAAACGCTGCGCCGGGTGTGGTTTACGATTACGAGCCGGACGAGGAGACCATCCTCACTTCGCTGCTGCCGCAGAATATCTCGATCCAGGTGTTCCGGGCCTTGCTCGAGAATGCCGCATCCGAGCAGGGCGCCCGCATGAGCGCCATGGACAACGCCACGCGCAACGCGGGCGAGATGATCAAGAAGCAGACGATGAAATACAATCGCTCGCGTCAGGCGATGATCACCAAGGAACTGATCGAGATCATCTCGGGCGCCGAAGCGCTCTGAGGTGAACTCTCGCCGGGTGACGGACCTGGCCCCAGATAGGTTGAGCGCGGGCCGCCGCGCATGATGGAAAGAACAAGGTAGAGACCATGACATATGCTGAAAGCAACCGTGCCGTCGGCCATGTCACGCAGGTGATCGGCGCCGTCGTCGACGTGAAGTTCGACGCTCACCTGCCCGAGATCCTGAATGCGCTCGAGACCACCAACGGCGGCAACCGGCTGGTGCTCGAAGTGGCGCAGCATCTGGGCGAGAATTCGGTGCGCTGCATCGCCATGGATGTGTCGGAGGGCCTGACCCGCGGTCAGACGGTGACCGATACCGGCGCCCCGATCATGGTGCCGGTCGGTGCGGGCACGCTGGGTCGCATCATCAACGTCATCGGCGAGCCGGTGGATGAGGCCGGTCCGGTGAGCTACTCGGATCTGCGCGCGATCCATCAGCCCGCCCCGTCCTACGCCGATCAGGCCACCGAGGCGCAGATCCTGGAAACCGGCATCAAGGTCGTCGACCTGCTGGCGCCCTATGCCAAGGGCGGCAAGATCGGCCTGTTCGGCGGCGCCGGCGTCGGCAAGACCGTGCTGATCATGGAGCTCATCAACAACGTCGCCAAGGCGCACGGCGGCTATTCGGTGTTCGCCGGCGTGGGCGAGCGCACCCGCGAGGGCAACGACCTCTATCACGAGATGATCGAGGGCGGCGTCAACAAGAAGGGCGGCGGCGAGGGATCGAAGTGCGCCCTGGTGTACGGCCAGATGAACGAGCCGCCGGGTGCCCGCGCCCGCGTGGCGCTCACCGGCCTGACGGTCGCGGAGGACTTCCGCGACAAGGGCCAGGACGTGCTGTTCTTCGTCGACAACATCTTCCGCTTCACCCAGGCCGGCTCGGAAGTGTCGGCGCTGCTCGGCCGCATTCCCTCGGCGGTGGGCTATCAGCCGACGCTCGCGACCGACATGGGCGCGCTGCAGGAGCGCATCACCACCACCAACAAGGGCTCGATCACCTCGGTGCAGGCGATCTACGTGCCCGCCGACGACTTGACCGACCCGGCCCCGGCCACCTCCTTCGCCCATCTGGATGCGACGACCGTGCTGTCCCGCTCCATCGCCGAGAAGGGCATCTACCCGGCCGTCGATCCGCTCGAACTCGACCTCGCGCATGCTGTCGCCGCTCGTCGTGGGCGAGGAGCATTACGGCGTCGCGCGCCAGGTGCAGCAGGTGCTGCAGCGCTACAAGGCGCTGCAGGACATCATCGCGATCCTGGGCATGGACGAGCTGTCCGAAGAGGACAAGATCGCGGTCGCCCGCGCCCGCAAGATCGAGCGCTTCCTCAGCCAGCCCTTCCATGTGGCCGAGGTTTTCACCGGATCGCCCGGCAAGCTGGTTCCGCTCGCCGACACGATCAAGGGCTTCAAGGGCCTGGTCGAAGGCAAGTACGACCACCTGCCGGAGGCCGCCTTCTACATGGTCGGCACCATCGAAGAGGCGCAGGAAAAGGCGCAGAAGCTGGCCCAGCAGGCCTGATTCGCGCGCCCCGACCAGGATTGACCGATGGCCACCTTCCCCTTCGAACTCGTGTCGCCCGAGCGTCTGCTCTTCGCCGGTGAGGTGGAGGACGTCGTCGTTCCGGGCGTCGAGGGTGAGATGACGGTGCTGAAGGATCATGCGCCGCTGATGACGACCCTAAGACCCGGCGTCGTCAGCATCGGGGAGGCGGGAGGCAAGCGGACCCGGCTCTTCGTCCGCGGCGGCTTCGCCGATATCTCGCCGGTGGGGCTCACGATCCTGGCTGAGGCCGCGACGCCGATCGAGGAGTTCGACGCGGCCAAGCTCGAGATCGAGCTGCAGGACGCGCAGGAGAGCCTCGCCGCGGCAAAGAGCGAAGACAGTCGGCAGCTGGCGGCCGAACGGGTCGACCAGCTCAAGGCATTGCAGATGACGCCGCTCGCCTAGCCGCGAGATCTCGGTTCAGCGTGGATTTCAGAAGCGTGTGAGCAGGTCGCCCAGCGCGGGCCGCACGCGGTCTTCCACTTCCATGGTCGGTTGTCCGATGTGAATGAAGCCGGCGATCTTTTCGTGGTCGGCCAGGCCGAATTGCGCCAGCACCCGCCTGATCATAGGCGTACCATTCGGTGAGCCAGGAGGTTGCGAAGCCCATGGCGTTGGCCGCGAGAACCAGGTTCATGCACACGGCGCCGGCCGACATGATCTGCTCCCACTCCGGGATCTTCTCGTGCGGCGCCGCGCGAGACACCACTGCGACGACCAGCGGTGCAAAGGACAGGCGCTTGCGTTCGAGCTCGATCCGCTTCGGATGCGTGTCGGGATTGGCCGCCTGGTAGACTTCGGCCAGGATGTCGCCGGCCCGCGCCTGTCCTTCACGCTCGAAAACGATGAAGCGCCACGGTGCGAGCTTGCCGTGATCGGGAACGCGTGCCGCGATCGTCAGCAGCGTCTCGAGCTCGGTTGGGGTCGGGGAGGGGGCGGCGAGGGCCTGGGGAGATACGGAGCGGCGGCGGCCCTGGAGCGAGATGGTGTCTGGTGAAGCTGTCATGCCTCCTCGAAGCACGATTTGCAGCCGTCGACAATCGCCGGCCTTGCTTTGGTCATCGATCGTCGCGAAACAGTGAGCCACCATGAGGGCTCAGATCGATCCGCCCTCGATCGCGAGATCACCGTCTTTGCTTTCGACCCGCCGCTTCGCCCCAGGTATCGCTGCAGTTGTCGCCGTAGCGCTCGGGCTCGGGATCTCGCCCGGATCGGCCGAGACCACGACGGCGCCGCACGACGCGGCGCAGACCAATGCGGAGACGGTCGAGCCGGGCCACGGCGTGCTTGCACCTGTCGGCCACATTGGGGACCGATGCGGTACCTGTGCGCGGCGGCATCGAGTGGCGGGTGTTCGAGGACCATGGCGATTCGGGCGAGGATCGACTCGCCGCACGGTCCTCGGCCGCGCAGCCCGTGTTCTCGCTGCCGGATGGGGCCTACTTCGTCCATGCCGCCTACGGGTTCGCGAGCCAGATGAAGCGGGTCGTCATCGCCGACAAGCCGGTGAGCGAGCGTCTTGCCCTGAACGCCGGAGCCGTCGAGGTGACCGGCCTCCTCGGCGAACAGACAATCACGCCCGACAAGCTGTCGCTGTCGATCTACGTGCCCGAACGCGGCAACTCGCAGGCCAAGCTCATCGTGGCCAACGCCAAGCCGGGCCAGATCATCCGGCTGCCGGAAGGCATGTATCACATCGTCTCGACCTATCTCGACACCGTGGGCGTCGGCTCGCTGGTGCCGGTCAGCAACACCAACTCCGTCGTCAACGCCGACTTTCGGGTGCAGGCCGGCAAGATCATCCGGGCCACGCTGAAGCACCATGCCGCGGTGCATCACGTTGAAGCTCGTCAACGCCCAGGGCGGCGAGGCCTTGGCGAACACCACCTTCACCGTGCTGACGCCGGGCGGCGACGTGATCCGCGAGCTGATCGGCGCCTTTCCCTCGCTTGTCCTCGCCGAGGGCGACTACATCGCCATCGCGCGGCACGACGGCAAAACCTACCAGTCGGATTTCAAGGTCCAGTCGGCCGTCGACCGCGACGTCGAGGTGTCGACGCAATAGGGGCGCGCATGCAGACGTTCTTCGTCGAGATCAAGTCGGCGCTCGGCCGCACCTATGCGGTCGCGAGCGCCCTGGCCGAACGCGAAATCGCCTCCGAGATTTTCTCGACCGCGGGCAGCTTCGACATCCTCGCGAAGTTCCACGTCGACGACGGGGTCGACATCGGGCATTTCGTGGGAGAGAAGGTCCAGGTGATCCCAGGCATCGTGGACACGCGCACGATCATCACCTTCAAGGCGTTCTGATCCGAACCAGCGGGATTTGAAGCCGGTCGAATGGCGAACCAAGGTCATCCCGGTCGCTGGCTGACGATCATCGGCATCGGCGAGGACGGCGTGCCAGGGCTGTCCGCAGCGGCCGCAGACCACCTCTCGCGTGCGGCCGTCGTGTTCGGCGGGCGGCGTCACCTCGACCTCGCCAGATCGCTGATCGTCGGCGAACGCCGCGCCTGGGCCTCGCCGATCGAGGACACGTTTCCGGCCTTGCTTGCCCGACGCGGATCGCCGACCTGCGTGCTGGCGAGCGGCGACCCGTTCCACTACGGCATCGGCGCGACGCTGCGCGCGCTATATCCCGACCGACGAAATGCATAGCCTGCCGCAGCCGTCGGCCTTCAGTCTGGCGGCAGCCCGGCTCGGCTGGCCTCTGCAGGACTGCGCCTGCCTCTCGCTGCACGGCCGCGCGCTGGAGCGGATCGTTCCGCTCCTGCAGCCGCGTCGACGCCTTCTCGCCCTTGCCTGGGACGGCACGACGCCGGACCGAGCTGGCCGCCTTGCTGCACGAGCGCGGTTTCGGCGCGTCGAGCCTCACCGTATGCGAGCGCATGGGCGGCCCGACCGAGCGCATCCGAAAGGGGATCGCTTCCGAGGTTCGATCTCGACGATGTTGCCGACCTCAACACGATCGCTATCGAGGTCGCGGCCGAGCCCAGCGCGCGCGCGCCGGCCCTTCGCTCCCGGATTGCCGGACGACTGGTTTGAGCACGACGGGCAGATCACCAAGGCGCCGATTCGCGCCGTCACACTCTCGGCGCTGGCGCCGCGCTTCGATGAGCTGCTGTGGGACGTCGGGGCCGGCTCTGGCTCGGTCGGGGTCGAGTGGTTGCTGGCCGACGCCTCCACTCGGGCGATTGCGATCGAACGCCGGCCCGACCGCCGCGAGCGGATCGCGCGGAACGCCGCCACGTGGGGTGTGCAGGAGCGGCTGACCGTCGTGGAAGGTGAGGCCCTTGCAGTTCTCGAAGGCCTGCCCCCGCCCGATGCCATTTTCATCGGCGGTGGCGTGACCGGCCCTGACATTCTGGACCGCTGCGGCGCGGCGCTGACCTCGGGCGGCCGTCTCGTCGCGAACGCCGTGACGACGCAAAGCCAGCAGGTGTTGATGGGCGCGCTTCAGCGAGTCGGCGGCGACCTGCTTACGGTCGGCATCGCCACCGCAGAGCCGATCGGCGGCTTCCACGGGCTCCGACCCGCGATGACCGTCATGCAGTGGCGATGGACGAAGCCGTGAACCCACTCGCGATCGGCATCGGGTTGCCGCAGCGGCTGCCCAGCAGCGGTGATCGTAGCCCTGGTCGAGCAAGCCTCGCGCGGGATGGATCGAACCGGCGCCCGGCTGTTCACGCTCGCACGCAAGGCGACCGAGGCTAATCTGTCGCGACGCCTCGGAGCGGCTGGACCTGCCGCTCATCGGCCTTGCGGCCGATGCACTGCGAGCGTGTCACCGATGGTCTTGACGATCCGTTCGGCGCGGGTGCGGGCCGCCACGGGCCTTCCGTCCATCGCCGAGGCTGCGGCGCTGGCGGGGGCAGGGCCGGGCGCCGCCCTTGTTGTGCCGCGCCTCGCTGCCGGGGGCGCAACTTGCGCCATCGCCATCAGCACTGGGCGACGCGCGTGACGGTCCACTTCATCGGTGCCGGACCCGGTGCGCCCGATCTCATCACGGTGCGCGGCCGCGATCTCATGGCCGCGCTGCCCCGTGTGCCTTTATGCCGGCTCCCTCGTCGCCGCCCGCGCTTCTGGAGCATTGTCCAGCCGGTGCCCGGATCGTCGACACCGCGCCGCTGACCCTCGACGAAATCATTGCCGAGATAACCGCGCGCCGACGCAGCTGGATTGGATGTGGCGCGGCTTCATTCTGGCGATCTGTCGATCTGGAGCGCACTTGGCGAGCAGTTGCGTCGGCTCGACCGGCTCGGCATCCCCTATACGATTACGCCCGGTGTTCCGGCGTTCGCGGCCGCTGCCGCGGCCCTCGGCCGCGAGCTGACGCTCCCGGGCCTTGCACAAAGCATCGTGCTGACGCGCACGCCTGGCCGCGCGTCGCCGATGCCGGAGCGCGAAACCCTGGCGGCCTTCGCGGCGACCGGCGCAACGCTGGCGATCCACCTTTCGATCCACGTCCTGGACGGCGTCGTGGCCGGGCTGCTGCCGCATTATGGGGCCGAGTGCCCCGCCGCCGTCGTCTATCGCGCCTCCTGGCCCGACGAATGGCTCGTGCGCGCGACGCTCGGCACCCTCGTCGAGCGCGTAGCCGAGGCCGCGCCGGAGCGGACCGCCCTCATTCTCGTCGGACCCGGCGCTGGCCGGCTCCGATTTTCGCGAAAGCGCTCTCTACGATCCCGACTACCGGCGGCGGTATCGCGGCGGCTAGACGTGCAGTCGTCCGGCAGTTCTCTCAAGGCCGACTCTGCCGTAAGACCTCGGTCGAGAAACGGGACAGGCGGTTGACCAATCCAATCGGAGACATGGCGGCGCGGGCCGGAATCGGTCTGCCGCGGTTCGCGCCCGGCACGGTGTGGCTGGTCGGCGCCGGGCCGGGGGATCCCGGTCTCCTGACGCTGCACGCACTGAACGCGCTCGGGCAGGCGGACGTCATCGTCTACGATGCCCTCGTCGGCGACGACGTCCTCGGGCTTGCTCCGGCCCGCGCCGTCCGCGAATTCGCCGGCAAGCGGGGGCCGGCCTTCGCCGAAGCAGGGCGACATCTCCGAACGGTTGATCGCGCTGGCGAGGAAGGGCAAGCGGGTGCTTCGCCTCAAGGGCGGCGACCCGTTCGTGTTCGGGCGGGGCGGCGAGGAAGCGCTGGCGCTGGTGGCGGCCGCGATCCCGTTCCGAATCGTGCCGGGCGTGACGGCCGGGCTTGGGCGGCCTCGCCTATGCGGCCATCCCGGCCACCACTCGCGACACCAACCACGCCGTCATCCTCGCCACCGGCCACAAGGCATCCGACAAGGAGAAGGAGCACGACTGGCGCGTCCTGGCGCGCACGCGGCCTGCCGATCATCATCTACATGGGCATGACTATCTCGACCGGATCGCCGCCGAGCTCATGGCCGGCGGCCTCCCACCGGAAACGCCTGTTGCAATCGTGACGGACGCGACGACGCCGCGCCAACGCGTGCTCGTCACCCGGCTCGATCTGGCCGAGAGGGACGCGGCGGCGCAGGGATTCGGCGCTCCGGCGATCATCGCCATCGGCAGCATCGTCGCACTGCAGCAGGTGCTTGCGCCTTTCGCGATCACGCTCACCGGCGCGGTGCGGTGAGCCCGCCCGGCTTGGTCATCGCCGCGCCGCGGTCGGGCAGCGGCAAGACGACGGTCACGCTCGGCTTCTGCGCGCCCTGGCGCGGCGCGGCCTTGCGGTTGGCAGCGCGAAATGCGGCCCGGATTACATCGATCCGGCCTTCCACACGCGGGCGACGGGCCGGCCCAGCTTCAATCTGGATGGCTGGGCCATGACGCCGGACCTCGTTGAAAGTCTGGCCGCACGGTCCGGGGAGGGCGCCGAGCTCGTGATCTGCGAAGGCCTGATGGGCTTGTTCGACGGCGTGCCGGCGTCGGCAGGCCGGACCGGGATCGAGCGCCGATATCGCGGCCGCAACTCGGCTGGCCGGTGGTGCTGGTGCATGACGTCAGCGGCCAGGCGCAAAGCGCCGCCGCGCAGATCGCCGGCTGCGCGGCATTCGACCCGAGGGTCAAGATCGTCGGCGTGATCCTCAACCGGGTGGGCAGCGAGCGGCATCGCCGGCTGGTCGCGCAAGCCCTGGCGGGCGCCGGCATTCCGATCCTGGGCAGCCTGCCGAAGGCCGAGCATCTCGCCCTGCCCGAGCGGCATCTGGGTCTCGTCCAGGCGCAGGAAACGCCGGAACTCGACGAACGACTCGCAGCACTGGGCGACTTCATAGCCGAGCACGTCGACCTCGATGCGATCGTCGCCGCGGCGGCCTCGAGCCTGGTGGCCCGGCATCGTCCGCGAGCAATCCACTGCCGCCGCCGGGCCAGCGCGATCGCGATCGCATCGGACGCGGCCTTCAGCTTCGTTTACCCGCACATCCTCGACGGCTGGCAGCGGAACGGGGCCACGCTTGTCGCGTTCTCGCCGCTCGCAGACGAGGCCGTGCCGGACGCCTGCGATTGCTGCTGGCTTCCGGGCGGCTATCCGGAACTGCACGCCGCGCGGATTGCCGCGGCACGCACGCTTCCTCGAAGCCTCCGCCGGTTCGCCGAAACGCGACCGGTGCATGGCGAGTGCGGCGGCTACATGGTGCTCGGCGAGACTCTGACGGACGCCGCGGGCGCACGTCCATCCGATGGCCGGGCTCCTTTCTGTGTCGGACCGACTTTTCACGGCGCAAGCTGCACCTCGGCTATCGCGACGCCGAGACCGCAGCGCCGAGCCCCTTCGGGCCGGTCGGCACGCGCCTGCGGGGACACGAGTTTCACTACGCCAGCATCCTCGATTCGGGCGGCGACCAGCCGTTCGCGATGGTGCGGGACGCCTACGGCGGCGCGGCGATGCCCGCCGGAAGCCGCCGCGGTCGGGTCAGCGGAAGCTTCTTCCATTGCATCGCGGCGCATGGCGGGTGACGGGGGCAGACCAGAACGCAATTCGAGACGGGAATGCGATCGGTCGCATGCCGGCCATCTTCGGCCCCGCGCGAGACAATTTCTCGCCGCTTCCGCGCCATAGCCTCACCGCATGGTCGAATCCGTCAACGTCACCGAACATCTCTGGATCCCGCTCGCGCGACGGCACGCGCCTGGCCGCCCGGCTTTGGCTGCCCGGCGATGCCGCGACCACCCCGGTTCCGGCCATCCTCGAATACATCCCCTACCGCAAGCGCGACGGCACGCGGGGCCGCGACGAGCCGATGCACGGCTACTTCGCGGCGCAGGGCTACGCGGCCATTCGCGTCGACATGCGCGGCTCGGGCGAGTCGGACGGCTTGCTCGACGACGAATATCTGCAGCAGGAGCAGGATGACGCGCTCGAGGTGATCGCCTGGATCGCGGCCCAGCCCTGGTGCTCGGGCGCGGTCGGCATGATGGGCAAGAGCTGGGGCGGCTTCAACTGCCTGCAGGTGGCGGCGCGACGGCCGCCGGCCCTCAAAGGCCATCATCACGGTCTGCTCGACCGTCGACCGCTTCGCCGACGACATCCACTACATGGGCGGGAACCTGCTCAACGACAATCTGTGGTGGGGCGTCCATCATGCTGGCCTACCAGTCCCGGCCGCCGGATCCGGAGCTCGTCGGCGCCGGCTGGCGGGACTGCCTGGATCGAGCGGCTCGCCCACATGCCGTTCTGGCCCGGCGCTGTGGCTGCAGCACCAGCGGCGCGACGCCTATTGGCGACACGGCTCGGTCTGCGAGGACTACGGCGCGATCGCCTGCCCGGTGTTCGCGATCGGCGGCTGGGCCGACGCCTATACCAACGCGGTGCCGCGCCTGCTCGAAAATCTCGACCGTCCCGCGGCTCGGACTGATCGGTCCCTGGGCGCATCTCTATCCGCAGGACGGGCTGCCCGGGCCGGCGATCGATTTCTCGGCGAGGCGACGCGCTGGTGGGACCAGTGGCTGAAGGGGCGCGACACCGGGATCATGGACGAGCCCATGCTGCGGGCCTTCATCGAGGACTGGCGTCCGCCCTCGACGACCTGCGTCGAGTCGACCGGCCGCTTCGTCGGCGAGGCGGCATGGCCGAGATCGCCATCGCGAGGCCGAAGACCTTCCACTTCGGGCCTGGCCGGCTCTCAGGATGCCCCGCTCGCGACAGGCGAGAGCCGCTCCATTCCGCTCGCCGCTGTTCACGGGCATGGCCGGCGGCGAGTGGATGGGAACCGGGGTTGCGGGCGAGAGGCCAGGCGACCAGCGTGCCGACGACGGCCTACTCGCTCGTGTTCGACAGCGAGCCGCTCGACGGAGCCCCTCGAGATCCTGGGCAACCCCGAGGTTGAGCTCGTCCTATCTTCCGATATGCCGCAGGCGCAGATCGCAGTTCGGCTCTGCGATGTCGCGCCGGACGGGGCTTCGCTGCGGGTCAGCTACGGCGTCCTCAACCTCGCGCATCGCGACGGCTCTGCCGAGCCGCAGCCCGATGCCGGTCGACGAAGCTGTCCCGCTTGCACGTGCTGCTGAAGGTCTGCGGCCATCGCTTTCCGGCCGGCCATCGCATCCGGCTCGCCATCTCGACGGCCTACTGGCCGCTGGTCTGGCCGGCGCGCGACCCCGCCACGTTGACCATCGACCTGTCACGGAGCAGCATGACGCTACCGGCCCGGGCCGGAGCAGACTGATTGCGCTGCGACCGCCCCAGCATGGCCCCCTCGCGCCGTCAACGAGAGTCGAGACCGGCCATGTGGCGCGAAGTACGGCGATCGACCTGATCAGCGGATTGGCCTCCTACACCACAGTAGGGCAGGGCGGCCTTTTCGGCGAGGGCGTCACGCGGTGGGACGAGATTGGCACCACCTTGTCGCATGATCTCGAGCGCCACATGACGGTGCGGGCAGACGACCCTCTGTCCGCGGAGTCGACGATCGTTCAAACCTACCGCATGGACAGCCCAGGCCTCGCGGTTCGTATCGAAACAGTCACCGCGATGACCGCCGACCAGGAGGTGTTCACACTGACGGGCACCCTGAAGGTGCACGACGGGGACGAGCTCGTTCATGCGCGTGAGTGGCTCGAGCACATCCCGCGGCACAATGTCTGAGGGTCAAAGGATCGTCACGCTGGCGCCTTCGGCTCCAGGGTTGCTCGATCGATGGAGACGGCATGCTCGGTGAACCCGCAATTCGAAACAACCGTAAACTCAGGCTGATCGGCGCGCCGATCGAGGCTGGCACGGCGATCAGGGGCTGCGTCATGGGTCCAACGGCCCTCCGCATCGCAGGCATCGCTGACCAACTGATCGGGCTTGGTCACCTCGTCGAAGATGCGGGCGACCTTTGTCCGGATCTCGGCGTCAAGAGCGCGCCGGCGCTTCCCAACGCCCGAAACTGGGGAGAGGTCGCGGCCTGGACACGATGCTTGTCGGACGCGGTTGTCCGGTCGCTCGCGGCTGGGGCCTGCCCGATCGTGCTCGGCGGTGATCACAGCTTGTCAATGGGCACCGTCAATGGCGCGGCGCGACACTGGCGTGCCCAGGGCCGCCCGCTCTCGGTCATCTGGCTCGATGCGCATGCCGACTTCAACACGCCCGAAACGTCGCCCTCCGGCAACATGCACGGCATGCCGGTTGCCGCCTTCAGCGGCGAGACTGCTCTGCAGCAGCCTGTTCGGCGACAACCGCGAAGCCCCGATACCACCTGAGAACGTGCATCTTTTCGGGATCCGGTCCGTCGATCCGGGCGAACGCCGGCTCATGCGCGAACGCGGCTTGGATGTGATCGACATGCGACGAATCGACGAAGAGGGCGTCGCCGCGCCTCTCAAGCGCATTCTCGATCGGGTAGCGACACAGGGCGGGGCGCTCCACGTCAGCTTCGATGTGGACTTCCTCGACCCATCGCTCGGCCCTGCGGTGGGCACCACCGTTCCTGGCGGAGCGACCTATCGGGAGGCGCATCTCGTTCTTGAGATGCTGCACGATTCGGGCCTGGTGGACTCGGTCGACGTCGCGGAGCTCAATCCGTTTCTGGACGAGCGCGGGCGCACGGCGCTGCTCGTGGCGGATCTCATCGCCAGCCTGTTCGGCCGGCAGGTGTTCGACCGCCCGACCCTGGCCGGCACGTTGGCCTAAACTTGGCTTTGGGTCAGGCCGCGAGTGCGGCGTTCTGCATCGCGGCGATCACCTGGGATGGACGCCACGGCTTCGGCAAGAACTGCACGTTGGGTGGTAAGTCCTCGATCGGACGGACACGGCCGGACGTCACAAGCACGACGATATGGGGCCACTGGCGGGCGATCATGCCAGCAAGCTGCAAACCATCGGTCGTGCCCGGCATCATCACGTCGGTCAGGACGGCAGCGACGTTATCGGCCTCCTCCAGAAGGAACCCGAGCGCCTCATCCGCATTGCCGAGACCCACTGTCGGAACTCCGCCCTCCTCGAGCACAAAGACCAGGGAGGATCGCAACGTCGGGTCGTCTTCAACGACCAACACTGTACTGCTGTCCACTGTACGCTCCTGAAATTAACCTTTGTTCAGCAGAGAAGCGTATGGTTAACGAAGTGTTAACCGGAGTTGCGCGATTTGACGCAGCCTCTTTCGGGTGTCGATGGGCCGCTGTCAGAGGGCCGGCTCGACGTCGTGAGCGTGCCCCAACTTCTACTTTGATCAACCACCACGCTTACGGGACGTCGTCGAAGAAGATCCCGCCCGACTCCGGGCCGCGCGGATTGGCGTTGCTGAACGCGAGCGTGAACTGATCAGGCAAGGTCGACTGACCAAATTTCGCGGGCAGATAGCTGGAATAGACCGGCTGGTTCAGCGTGGTGCTGGCCGAAAGGTAACTGTTTTGCGATCCAACCGGCACGACGTTGCCCATGTCGAGCCAGCTTCGCTTGGTCACGGTTAGGGGCCGGAGATCAGCCGCTGCGATCGGCACACGATGCCGCACCTTGGCCTCTGCTGTGTTTGCCGCCCCAATCAGACCAGCCACGACGAGACATGAGAGCGAAAACGCTGACCGATTCATCGCGATTCTCCTGACGCTGAGGCTCATTCAGCTCTATAATGGTGAAGCTTAAGCGAAGTTCCGGCAAGCACGACCTCGCCTGATCAGCTCAGTTCGCGGCCGAGCGCCTCTTCCAACAGCGACAGGGCCTGTCTGAGAGCGGCGGCGCGCACGCCCGAGCGGCCGAGATCACCGAACCGGCATTCCCGAAGCGCGACGGCGCCATCGCTCGTGGCGAGTCCGAAATGGACGAGCCCAACGGGTTTTTCTTCCGAGCCTCCACCAGGTCCGGCGATGCCGGTGATCGACACGGCGCAGGTTGCGCGCGAATGCGCAAGGGCGCCCCGCGCCATCGCCTCTGCGGTCTCGGCCGACACGGCGCCATGCCGCTCGATCAGCGCCGCCGGCACGTCGAGAAGGTCGGTCTTCGCCTCGTTCGAATAGGTGACGAAGCCGCGGTCGACGCACGGCCGACGAGCCGGCGACCTCGGTGAGCAGAGCTGCGACCAAACCGCCCGTGCAGGATTCCGCAGTGGCCAGCAGCCAGGCCCGTGCCCGGGCAGCTTCGATGACGGCCCGCCGCGCGGACGAGATCTGCCGGGGCGAAGACCGGAGCCCCGCTCGCGTCCTCGGTCAAAACGAGGGCAGACGCACGGTCGCGACCGCCAGGGCCGCGATCCCTTCCTCTCGGCCCGTGAAGCCGAGACGTTCCGAGGTGGTCGCCTTCACGGCGACGCGGTCGATGGCCAAGCCGGTGATCGCGGCGATCCGTTCCCGCATCGCATTCGCGATGCGGCCCGATCTTCGGCCGCTCGCAGACGACCGTCGCATCGATATGCGCCACCATGCCGCCACGCCGCGCCACGCGCGCCATGGCGTCACGCAGGAAGATGTCCGATGCGGCGCCCTTCCATTGCGGCTGGCTCGGCGGGAAATGCGCGCCGATGTCGCCGTCCCCGATCGCGCCCAGAATGGCGTCGGTGATGGCGTGCAGAACGACATCGGCATCCGAGTGACCCGACAGCGCCTTGTCGTGCGGCAGCTTGCATCCGCCGAGCCAGACGTGGTCGCCCGCCACGAAGGCGTGAACATCGTATCCCTGGCCGATACGAACATCGAGCAAGCTGGACTGCAGGCGGCTCTCGGCACGCTCGAAATCGTCAGCGGTCGTGATCTTGGCGTTCTCGGGCTCACCTTCGAACACGAACACCTGGTGGCCGGCATATTCGGCAACGGCAGCATCGTCGGTCAGGTCGTGGCGCCGCGTCTTTGGCGGCCTGCCGATGGGCATCGAGGATCAGATCGAAGGCGAAAGCCTGCGGGGTCTGCACCGCACGAAGCGCGCTGCGATCCGGCGTACCCGACGATCGCGCCGTTACGGCCGACTTCCTTGATGGTATCGGTGACCGGAAACCCGGGCACAGCCGCGCCATGGAGCCGCGCGTGCCGCACCGCGCGATCGATCAGATCGGGGGATGTGAAGGGTCGGGCGCCATCGTGGATGAGAACGATATCCGGGTCGCGACCATTGCGTCGCGCAAGCGCCTCCAGGCCGGCATGCACGCTTTCCTGCCGCGTGGCGCCGCCGTGCGCGGGCGCCCACACTCCGGGCGGAATCTGGTCGAGGCTCGCCGTCGAACGGGAGAACAGCGCCTCGTCATCAGGGTGGATGACCGGCGTCACGCACTCGACGAGCGGAGACGCCAACATCGCGCGCATTGTTCGCGCGATCAGCGGTTCGCCGGCGATCGACGCGATACTGCTTCGGGAAGTCCGGCTCCAGCACGCGACCCGCGTCCCGCAGCCACGACGAGGACATGCGGCGACCCCGGCATTCAACGACCATCGGCTTTCATTGCGGTCTCTCTCCCCTGAATCCTTCCTGTCGTCAAATGCTGACCGCAATTCGCGCGATCATGGCTCCGCCTGCGGCGCTTGCCGCATTGCACAAAATGATTATTGTATAGTCACCGCTCGCAGATGCTCACAAAATAAGCGAAGATGACTGTTGGGATGCGCGTGGGGTTCTATTCTAGAAGGCTGCATGAGCACGGGCGGTAAGGCAGCGACCCAGTTCGGCCGGAGACCTTGCGGTCGAAGGTCTGCGTTTGCATGGACGAGTGCTCCTCGCCCCCATGGCAGGCGTCACGGATGCCGGCATGCGCCGGATCGCGGCCGAAGCGGGGCCACGCTGACCGTGACGCGAAATGGTTGCGGCGGCAAGCTTGTCGCGTGGGGACGCCGAGGCGCTGATCCGTGCCGAGCGGCAAGGGAGCGGACCGCACGCGGTGCAGATCGCGGGTTGCGATCCGGATAGACCTGGCCGAGGCTGCCCGGCTCGCCGAGGGGCAGGGGCCGACCTGATCGACATCAACATGGGCTGCCCGGCCAAACGCGTGACCGGCGGTTACGCTGGCTCGGCCCTGATGCGCGATCTGCAGTCATGCCGCTGCGCTTGATCCGGGCAACGGTGGCAGCGGTCTCGGTGCCGGTCACGGTGAAAATGCGGCTCGGCTGGGACGAAGACGAGCCTCAACGCTCCCGAATTGGCTCGCATCGCGGAAGCCGAAGGCGTCCGCCTGGTGACCGTGCATGGACGCACACGCAGCCAGTTCTACAAGGGCGCCGCCGATTGGGCGCGGTGCGACGCGGTGCAAGAGCCGTGGTCCGATTCCCGTGGTGGTCAACGGCGATTGTGCGAGCGCAGCCGACGCACGGCGCATGCTGGCGCACTTCCGGTGCGGACGCCGTGATGATCGGCCGCGCGTGCGGTTGGACAGCCCTGGATCGTCGGGCGATATCGCCCACGAACTTGCTCGGAGTGGCGCCGGAAGCTCGACCGGCGTCCTGGCAGTTTCGAAGCCGCGCGCGACCACTACGACATCCCTGCTTCGAGCGTTCGGGCGCGACAAGGGCGTGCGGCATGCCCGCAAGCACCTGGCCGGCATATGCCGAACGCGCTGTCGGCACCGTCGCCTGCAGGTGTCTGGCGGCGCGACGCTCGTCATGCAGCGACGATCCCGACGAGGTGCTTCGCGCTGCTTGAGCGGCTGTTTTCGTCAACGCCGGATCAGCGGGAGACGCACATCATGCACGCGCTGCATAGCCGTTCGGGCGCCGTGCCGCACGAGCGCCGAAGCCGGTGCTCGCCCGCAACGCGAGCCAGGTGCTGAATGCGCTGCCGCATCCCGTCTTGGCCATCGCGCGCGGATGGCGACGGTCTCTGACGCCAATGCGGCGGCGGAAAACTTCTTCGACATGAGTCGCGCGATGATCGGCTCGGCTCCGGCTCGCCGACCTGCTTCCTTTCGGGTCACCGCTGCTGTCGCTCGTGGAGCAGGTGCGCGCGCGTCAGGCTGCCGTGAAGGAGTACCGGGTCGACCTCGGCACGCCCGCGGCTCGGATCAGGACCGCATCGTCGACATCCACGTCGCACCGATGAGCGAAGCAGGCGATGGCACCGTGGTCGTGATGCTGCAGGAACGCACAATTGCCGACAAAATGGACAGGCAAATGACGCATCGGGGTGCAGCGCGCTCAGTTTCTGCGCTGGCCGCCATGCTGGCTCACGAGATCAAGAATCCGCTGTCCGGGATTCGCGGCGCTGCCCAACTGCTCGAGACCAGCGCGAACGACCAGGACCGCAGTCTGACCCGGCTGATTTGCGACGAGACCGACCGCATCGTGAAGCTGGTCGACCGCATGGAGGCCTTCTCGGACTTCCGGCCGCTCCAGCGGGAGAGCGTGAACATCCACGCCGTGCTCGATCATGTGAAGCAGATCGCCCAGGCCGGCTTCGCCCGCCACATCCGGTTCCAGGAAAACTACGATCCCTCGCTGCCGCACATCTTCGCCAATCGCGATCAGCTCATCCAGGTCTTCCTGAACCTCGTGAAGAACGCCGCCGAAGCGCTCGGTCCCGACGCCATCGACGGCGAAATCGAGCTGTCGACCGCGTTCCGCCCGGGCGTTCGGCTGCGGACCGCGGGCTCGCCGACGCCGGTCAGCCTGCCGCTCGAATTCTGCGTGCGCGACAACGGCGGCGGCGTTCCCGACGACATCCGCGCCCACCTGTTCGATCCCTTCGTGACCACCAAGGCGTCGGGAACTGGCCTTGGACTTGCACTGGTGGCCAAGATCGTCGGCGACCACGGCGGCATCGTCGAATGCGAGTCCTCTCCGCGGCGGACGACCTTCAGGATTCTGATGCCGGTCTTTGCGGCGCGGGACGGGCGCGCCGACGAGGCGAATAGAGCAGGAGCATCCCCAGGCTTGAGAAAAGGTGCTGGATGATGAACGGGCGGATTCTCGTCGCCGACGACGATACGGCGATCCGGACGGTGGTGAGCCAAGCGCTCTCCCGCGCCGGATACGAGGTCAGGACGACGTCGACGGCGGCTTCGCTGTGGCGATGGGTTCAGGCGGGCGAAGGCGATCTGGTCATCACCGACGTCGTGATGCCGGACGAGAACGCCTTCGAGCTTCTGCCGCGCATGAAGAAGCTTCGGCCCGACCTGCCGATCGTGGTGATGAGCGCCCAGAACACCTTCATGACGGCCATCAAGGCGTCGGAGCGCGGGTGCCTACGACTACCTGCCGAAGCCCTTCGATCTGAAGGAGCTCGTCGCGATCGTGGGCCGCGCGTTGAGCGAGCCGCGCCATCGGCTGCCGGCCACCAAGGATCCTGACCTCGAGGGAATGCCGCTGGTCGGCCGCTCGCCGGCCATGCAGGAGATCTATCGCTCGCTCGCCCGCCTGATGCAGACCGACCTGACGGTGATGATCACCGGCGAGTCGGGCACCGGCAAGGAACTCGTGGCCCGCGCCCTTCACGATTACGGCAAGCGGAAGAACGGCCCTTTCGTCGCCATCAACATGGCGGCCATTCCGCGCGACCTCATCGAAAGCGAGCTTTTCGGGCACGAGAAGGGCGCCTTCACGGGCGCCAACACCCGCTCGGCCGGCCGCTTCGAACAGGCTGAAGGCGGCACGCTGTTCCTCGACGAGATCGGCGACATGCCGATGGAGGCGCAGACCCGGCTTCTGCGCGTGCTGCAGCAAGCCGAATATACGACCGTCGGCGGGCGCACGCCGATCAAGACCAACGTTCGCATCATCGCGGCCACCAACAAGGATCTGCGGATCTCGATCCAGCAGGGCTTGTTCCGGGAAGACCTGTTCTTCCGCCTCAACGTGGTGCCGCTTCGTCTGCCGCCGCTGCGCGAGCGCGCCGAAGACATTCCGGATCTGGCCCGCCACTTCTTCCAGCTCGCGGCCAGCGAAGGACTGCCGCTCAAGCACATGGATTCGGCCGCCTACGACAAGCTCAAGCGCTATCGGTGGCCCGGCAACATTCGCGAGCTCGAAAACCTGACCCGCCGCCTGGCAGCCCTCTATCCCCAGGAGCTGATCACGGCCCAGCTCGTCGAGGCGGAACTCGGCTTCGACCATATGCATCCGACGCCCTCGGCCGATAGCGCCGGCAATGGTGCCCACACCGGCCGCGCCGTCACGGTGAGTGAGGAGGGTGGCTTGATGGGTTCGATCGAGCGCCATCTCGCCGATCTGTTCAAGCAGCACGGTGACCACCTGCCGCCGCCCGGGCTCTACCATCGCGTCCTGCGGGAATTGGAAGTTCCGCTGGTCTCGGCCGCCCTCGCAGCAACGCGCGGCAATCAGATCAAGGCCGCCGAACTGCTCGGGTTCAACCGGAACACGTTGCGCAAGAAGGTGCGTGAGCTCGACATCCGGCTGATGCGGGCGCCGCGCTGAAGTTCAAATCTGCTTCTGCGGCCCTGAAATCGTCGCAATCCGGCAACACTGAGACTGAATTGCCACGCCGGTGATGCGTGGAAACCGGACCGCCGAACTGGCTCCGACGCTCACGCGGCATTGGCTGTGGCGGGCGACCGGCTGGCGGGAACACCGATCGCTGGGGAGCACGTGAGCGGGAGCAGTTTCTGATGGCGGCAACCGGCGTCACCGCCGCGCCTCCCCGGATTCGGCGGCGGTTCGCGCCGCGTGTCGGTCCGTTGATCGTCGCTCTGGCGCTCATTCTTGCGCTGCGGCTCGTTCGCGATCTTCACCGGCTATACGCCGATCGTGCCGACCGACGCGGTGGTCATCGATGTCTTCGTCGCCAATGGCATCATCGTTCTGATCCTCATGGTGCTTGTCGGCGTGGAGACGATGCGGCTCGTGTCGGCGTGGCGCGCCGAGGCAGCGGGCGCGCGGCTTCACCTCTATATCGTCGGCCTGTTCTCCATTACGGCCGCCGTCCCTGCCATCATCATGGCGGTGGTCGGCTCGATCACGCTGGAGCGGGGCCTCTATCCGGCCTTCATGCAGGATATTCGGGGCTTCATCTCGCACACGGCCGATGCTGCGCGGCTCTATCGCGAGTCGCAGTGCAACGCGCTCTTGCGTGAAGCGGACCTGACCGCCTCGGACCTCGACCGCGCGAAGGTCGGCCTCAACGATCGCGCCGCGTTCCAGAGCTACTTCACGACACGCGTCCACTTTCTCGGCTTCACGACCGCGGTGATGATGAAGAGCGACGGCAGCATCGTGGAGCGCGTCGATACGGGTCGACCCGGCAAAGTCGTGACCCCGAGCCCAGCCGATTTCGACGACGCCAAAAACAAGGAGCCTGTGTGTTTTCTGCTCGACGAGGGCAAAACCTTCGTGTCGCCTGCGCGTCGCTGCCGTCCTTTGACGATACCTTTCTCTACCTCGGTCGCCCCATCGACCCGTTCGCCGTGGAGTTTCCCGAGCAGGCACGCAACATCATCGGGCTTTATGACGCCTTCGACCACCATCGGCGCTCGATCCAGTTCGCTTTCATCTGCATGTACGCTCTTCTCGCGCTGATCATGCTGCTGTCGGCGATTTGGCTCGGGCTGTCCTTTGCCAACACACTGGTGGCGCCCGATTCGACGCCTGATCCACGCCACCGACCAGGTCTCGTCCGGCAACCTCTACGTCCAGGTGCCGGTGCGCCGTTCGGAGGGCGATCTCGCCCATCTCGGCGAGACCTTCAACAAGATGACGTCCGAACTGCGGCAGCATCAGAACCGTCTGATCGAGGCAAGCCATCTGATCGACGAGCGGCGCCTTTTCACCGAGGCGGTCCTCGTCAGGCGTGCCGGCTGCGGTGATCGGCGTGGGGCCGTCCGGCACAATCACGGTGCTCAATCCCTTCGCCAGACGTCTCCTCGGCATCGATCCAGCCGACGGGTCGGCCGGGGTCGGCCAGAGCTTCGCCGCGGTCTTCCCGGAGATCGCGCCGGTGATCGTCGAGGCCCGCGGGTCCGCGCCACAAACTGCATCAGGCCCAGGTGACGTTGAGCCGGAATGGGCGCGAGCGAACCTTCAATGTGCGGGTGACCGGCGAGTCCTCGAGCCGGACGGATCAGAGCTATGTCGTGACGCTCGACGACATTACCGACCTGGTTTCCGCGCAGCGCACCTCGGCGTGGGGCGACGTTGCGCGGCGCATCGCGCACGAGATCAAGAACCCCTTGACGCCGATCCAGCTGTCGGCCGAGCGGCTGAAGCGCCGCTACGGACGCGTCATCACCGAGGGCAGGGAGGTCTTCGATCAGTGCACTGATACGATCATCCGCCAGGTCGACGACATCAAGCGCATGGTGGACGAATTCTCCTCCTTCGCGCGAATGCCGCGAGCGACGCATGGCGGAGGACGATCTCGGCAAGTGCGTGCAACAGGTGCTGTTCTTGATGCGTGTCGGCCATCCCGACATCACCTTCGTCGACCGGCTGCCGGAGGGTCCGACAATCGTCCACTTCGACCGGCGACTGCTCACGCAGGCGCTGACCAACGTCGATCAAGAATGCGACCGAAGGCATCGCGGCCGTCGAAGCAGAGCAGCGCAAGCCGGGCGTGGTGACCGTATCCCTCTCCATCGAGGACGGGATCGTGAACCTCAACGTGTCGGATAACGGCAAAGGGTTCCCCACCGAGAACCGCCAGCGCCTGCTGGAGCCCTATATGACCACCCGTGCAGAGGGGACTGGCCTCGGACTGCCGATCGTCGCGAAGATCCTCGAGGACCACGGCGGCGGGCTTGAGCTTGCTCGACAACGAGGAGCCTGGCGACGCGGGAGGCGGTGCGCGCGTCAGGCTATTCTGGCCTGTGGACGGCCCGAGCAGACCCGCGGCCGCCGACACCTCCGCATCCGTCACAGCCGATAAGAACAAGGGATAGGGAATGGCCACCGACATCCTGATTGTCGACGACGAGAACGACATCCGCGAACTGGTCTCCGGCATCTTGTCGGACGAAGGGCACGGCACGCGAACGGCCAAGAACTCCGACGAAGCGCTGGCGCTCGATCGCGGCGCGGCGGCCGCACCTCGTGTTCCTCGATATCTGGCTGCAGGGGTCGAAGCTCGATGGGCTTCAGCTTCTGGAAATCGTCAAGGCGCAGCATCCAACACTGCCGGTCGTGATGATCTCGGGCCACGGCAACATCGAGACAGCGGTGTCGGCCATCAAGATCGGCGCCTACGACTTCATCGAGAAGCCGTTCAAGGCCGACCGGTTGGTGCTCGTCGCCGACCGGGCCCTCGAGACGTCGCGCTTGAAGCGTGAAGTGACGGAACTGAAGGTGCGGGCCCACACGCCGAAGCGCATCGTCGGGCGTTCGAGCGCCGTGAACCATCTTCGCCAGACGATCGAGCGGGTTGCACCCGCCAATTCGCGCGTGATGATCACCGGTGCGCCAGGGGCCGGGAAGGAGCTGACGGCGCGGATGATCCATGAATCGTCCGTCCGCGCCTCGGCTCCGTTCGTGGTGATCAATGCAGCCACAATCACGCCCGAGATGATGGAGATCGAGCTTTTCGGCACGGAGGGCGACGATACCCGCCGCCGTAAGATCGGCGCGCTGGAAGAGGCCCACGGCGGGTCGCTCTACATCGACGAGGTTGCCGACATGCCGCGGGAAACGCAGGGGAAGATCCTGCGCGTGCTCGTCGACCAGAATTTTCTCCGGGTCGGCGGGGCGAACCGCGTCCACGTCGACGTGCGCATCATGTCCTCGACCAGTCGCGACCTGGCTCAGGGCATCGCCGACGGCACGTTTCGCGAGGATCTGTTTCACCGCCTCTCGGTCGTTCCGATCCGCGTGCCGTCGCTGTCGGAGCGGCGCGAAGACATCGGCGAACTGATCGACTTCTTCATGGACCAGGTGTCCTCGACCACAGGTCTGCCGAAGCGCAAGATCGGCGCCGACGCCATGGCGGTGCTTCAATCGCACGACTGGCCCGGCAACATCCGCCAGCTGCGCAACAACGTCGAACGGCTGATGATCCTGGCGAGCGGCGATGCCGACACCGAGATCACCGCCGACATGCTGCCGTCCGAGATCGGCGCGCTGGTGCCCTCGACGCCGAACGGGGCAGGGGGCGAGAAGCTGATGAGCCTGCCACTGCGTGACGCGCGCGAGGCGTTCGAACGCGAGTACCTGGTGGCTCAGATCAGCCGGTTCGGCGGCAACATCTCGCGGACCGCCGAGTTCATCGGGATGGAACGTTCGGCACTGCACCGAAAGCTCAAGAGTCCTGGGGATCGACTGAGCGCGGAGCGCGCCCGACTTGGCGATCGCGAGGGTTGTTTCCGGCACGATCCTTGAAATACACTGCAGGTTCGAGGTCGCGTGCACGCGATCCGCGAAGGATAAGAAAAAATGGCTGGCGAGCGCGCACAGAACCTCCAGGACACGTTCCTCAACTACGTTCGCAAGAACAAGGTCCCGCTCACGATCTTCCTCGTCAACGGCGTCAAACTGCAGGGTGTCGTGACTTGGTTCGACAACTTCTGCGTACTGCTGCGTCGTGACGGCCATGCGCAGCTGGTCTACAAGCACGCGATCTCGACCGTGATGCCGGGACACCCGATCCAAATGTTCGAGGCGGCCGAAGACGTCACGCAGACGGACAAACACTGACGAAACCGCCGCCGCTGGACACCGCCGTCCCCTCGGACGACGATCGCATCGACGCTGGCGCGCTCGAACAAGAGCGCTTGGCCGCTGCTTCCACGCGTGCCCTTGTGGTCGGGCCCTATCTGAGCGCCCGGCGGCGACCAACCGAACCGCAGCTCAGGCTCGACGAGGTCCGTTCGCCTGAGTCCCGGATCGATGAGGCGACGGGGCTCGCCGGCGCGATCGACCTGCAGGTCGTCGCAAAGCGTCATCGTCAATCTCAACGAGATCCGACCTTCGACCTATCTCGGCAAGGGCAAGGTCGAAGAGCTGGCGCAACTGATCGAGGAGCAGAAGATCGCGCTGGTGGTCATGGACTGCGCTCTTTCCCCGGTTCAGCAGCGCAATCTCGAACGTGCGTTCAAGGCCAAGATCGATCGATCGGACCGGCTTGATCCTCGAAATCTTCGGGCGTCGCGCGCGAACGCGAGAAGGTCGCCTGCAGGTCGAACTCGCCCATCTCGACTATCAGCGCTCGCGGCTCGTGCGCTCCTGGACGCATCTCGAGCGGCAGCGTGGCGGCTTCGGGTTTCTGGGCGGCCCAGGCGAGACGCAGATCGAGACGGACCGCCGATTGATCGAGGAGCGGATGAGTCGCATCCGCGCGCGATCTCGATCAGGTGCGAGCGCACGCGTTCGCTCAACCGCAAGCGCCGGAACGACGTGCCGTTCCCGATCGTCGCCCTGGTCGGCTACACCAACGCGGGCAAGTCGACGCTGTTCAACAGACTGACTCAGGCCGGGCGTGCTGGCGCACGACATGCTGTTTGCGACGCTCGACCCGACCTTGCGGCTACTGACTCTTCCGCATCGCGGCAAGGTCATTCTCTCCGACACGGTCGGGTTCATCTCTGACCTGCCGACGATGCTGGTCTCGGCTTTCCGCGCAACCTTGGAGGAGGTGACTTCGGCCGAGATCATCCTGCACGTCCGCGACATCGCTCACCCGGACAGCGCTGCCCAGCAGTTGGATGTCGCCGCCGTCCTGAAAGAGCTCGACATCGCCGAAGATGACCCGCGGCTGATCGAAGTTTGGAATAAGATCGACCTTCTGGACGATGAGCGCCGGACCGATCTGCTGGCGCTGGCCGACAATCGTCCCACTGAAGCCCGCCCGACCCTCGTCTCTGCCGTCACGGGGCAGGGCACCGAGACGTTGCTGGAGCGGATCGAAGAGCGCCTAGCAGAGGGCCGACCCACCTATGCGTCGAGGTCCCGGCGGAGGATGGAGCCGCCCTCCATTGGCTGTACGAGAACGGCGAGATCCTCGCCCGCGACGACCGCGAGGGCGGCGGGCTTGCGCTCAAGGTCCGCATCGCGCCAGCCCGGGTCGAACAGCTTGTGCATCGCTTCCCGAACGCGCGGAGATGCCCGGAAGCCGAACCACTGCTCTGACCTTAGAAGCTCCGCGGGGTTAGCCCCTAAGCGGCCTTGGCCTTGTCCATCAGTTTGGCCTCCGCCCAGAGAGCCTCCATCTCGGCGAGGCTTGCCTCCTCAAGCGAGCGCCCGGTCCCAAGGAGGCTGTCCTCGATATGGGCGAAGCGGCGCGCAAATTTGGACGTGCCGGACCGCGAGCGCCGACTCGGGGTCGACGCCGTAGTGTCGCGCGAGGTTGACAGTCGCGAACAACAGGTCGCCCAACTCCTCCTCGACGGCGACACGACTGGCCTGCCGGAGCGCTTCGGATACCTCTTCGAGTCTCCTCGCGGACCTTGTCGATGACGATGGCAGCGTCGTCCCAGTCGAACCCCACGCGGGCAGCCTTCGCCTGCAGCTTGGTGGCGCGGGTCAGGGCAGGGAGGTTGACCGGCACGTCATCGAGAAAGCGCTTTCGACCTGCCCTTCTTTGCCGCCTTTTCCCCGATCCTTGATCTTGGCCCAGAGGTCCTTCACAGCCTCCGGCGAGAGGTCGCGGGCCTCGCCGAAGACGTGCGGATGACGGCGGATCAACTTGCGAGTGATCGCTTCGACCACGTCAGGAAAGGCGAAGCGCCCCTCCTCTTCGGCCAGCCTGGCATGGAACACGACCTGAAGAAGCAGGTCGCCCAGTTCCTCCCGCAGATCATCGATGTCGTCTCGCTCGATGGCGTCGGCGACCTCGTAGGCTTCTTCGATCGTGTATGGCGAGATGGTCTTGAAGTTCTGGGCGAGATCCCAAGGACACCCGGTTCCGGGTGTCCTCAGGGCGGCCATGATTTCGAGCAGGCGAGCAATATCCTTCGACGGCGTCATGCGCCGCTCATAATGGACTTGGGAGTCGAAAGGTCCAGAGCAGAAGTGGCGGAGCGGGTGTGAAAACCCGCGCCTGCCCTCAGCCGAGCGCGATCGAGAGCGCTTCGCGGCCCTTCGGCGTGTCGACCACCCGCATCGACACCGCCTGACCTTCGGCGAGATGCGACAGACCCGCAGGCCCGAGGATCGAGATGTGTACGAACACGTCCTTGCCGCCGTCGTTGCTCTGCACGAACCCGAAGCCCTTGGTGTCGTCGAACCACTTCACCTTGCCGGAGACCGAGACCGCCGTGGACGGATCCGGCGCGCGGCGCGGACCGCGCGGGCGAATCGAAAGAGCGCTGCGGGGCCCGTTCAGCGGCGCCCGGCTGTGTCGACGGCGAGAACGCGCGTCACCTGGGCGCCCTTGGCGCCACTTCCGACCTGGACCTTGAGCTTGGCGCCGGGTGGCACCGTCTCGTAGCCCGCGGATTGCAGGGCGCCGATGTGAAGGAAGGCGTCACCCGGTGCCGTTCGGCAGCTCGACGAAGCCGAACCCCTTGTCGGATTTGAACCACTTAACGACGGCATCGACCGCGGGTGCCGACGGAGCAGGCTGCCATCATGTCAGGGCTGCCGCCAAAGCCGCCGGCGCTGGGTGCGCCGCCGAATGGGCGGGGCGTCCGCGCCGGACGGGGCTCGTAGGGCATCGGGCCATCATCATCGAAGCCGCGCTTTCTCGGGCCTCGAAAGTCTCTACCTTTGCTCATGCTCATCGCTCGTGTTCGCCAAAACAGTGCCGCCCGTCATCCCTGCCACTGAAACCGAGTGCTCGCGTGCCGAAATTCCGCTGGCCCAACCCCGTCCGACCGACTGCGACAGCCGCCATGGCCTGCCGGAAGACCGGATTGGGACAGTATATGTGTGCCACAAGTCGGGACTAAAGCAAACCGCGGTGAGCCGGCCGAACAAGCCGAAGAAACCGCCTATGGCGGAAGCGCTTGCGTCAAACGTCCGTATGAACTGGCGAGGCCACATGCAGCGCAGACTTTGCTAAGGCGCATGCCGCTAATCTTCGGCTTTATTGGATCGCTCCAAACAATCTTCCATCGTCGTCCGGAGTAGGCCTGCCGAGGCCGCAAAACCGCGCCTTAGTCGGCTCTGGGCACGACGATGCGTCATTCGCATAATGTATATTATGGAACATGGAAAGAGAGCTGATTGCAGCTCCGGGCCGGTACCGAACCGGTCAAGCAGCTGAACCGGTCCCGTCAAACGGCCCCGGACTGCACGCAGCTTGTAGGTGATCGAATCGACCAGCGCCTGGAACGATGCGTCGATGATGTTGGCCGACACGCCAACCGTCGACCAGCGCGCGCCCGTGCCGTCGCCGCACTCGATGAGCACCCGCGTGACGGCATCGGAGCCGCCCTGGAAGATGCGCACCCGATAATCCAGCAACTCCAGGTCGGCGATGAAACGCTGGTATTTGCCGAGATCCTTGCGCAGCGCCAGGTCGAGGGCGTTGACGGGGCCATTGCCCTCGGCGGCCGAAATCAGGCTTTCCCCATCGACCGTCACCTTGACGATCGGCCTCGGACACCGTCACCCGCTCGCCGGAGGCGTTGTAGCGCCGCTCGACGTTGACGCTGAACCGTTCGACGTCGAAGTAGTGCGGCACCTCGCCGAGAACCCGGCGCGCCAGCAGCATGAAGGAGGCATCGGCACCCTCATAGGCGTAGCCGAGCGACTCGCGTTCCTTCACCTCCTCGAGCAGCCGATCGACACGTGGATCGTCCCGCTTCACCGCGACGCCCGAGACGTTCGAGTTCGGCCAGCACGTTGGAGCGGCCGGCCTGCTCCGACACAAGGATCTTGCGGGTGTTGCCGACGAGGGCAGGCGCGATGTGTTCATAGGTCCGCGCGTCCTTGGCCATGGCCGAGGCGTGGATGCCGGCCTTGGTCGCGAAGGCGCTGGCGCCAACATAGGGCGGCGTGGCGCCACGGACCGCGGTTCAGCAGCTCGTCGAAGGCATGCGAGGTCTTGGTGAGTCCGCTGCAGCTGCTCCTCGTCGACCCCGATCTCGAACGCGCCATCGAACTCGGCGCTTCAGCGCCAGGGTCGGGATGAGTCGAGACGAGGTTGGCATTGCCGCAGCGCTCGCCGATGCCGTTCAGGGTGCCCTGGATCTGCCGAGCGCCGGCGCGGACAGCGGCCAGCGAATTGGCGACGGCGTTGTCGGTATCGTTATGGGCATGGATCCCGACATGGGGGCCGGGGACGCGACGACATGCGGCTTCGACGATCGCCGCGATCTCGTGCGGCAAGCGTGCCGCCGTTGGTATCGCAGAGCACGACCCAGCGCGCGCCCGCGCGATGGGCGGTCTCGATGCATTCGAGGGCGTAGCCTGGATTCGCCTTGTAATCCATCGAAGAAGTGTTCGGCGTCGAGCATCGCCTCCCTGCCCGGCCTTCGTCGCTGCGGCCACGGAGTTCGGCGATGCCCTCCAGATTCTCCTCGAGCGTGACGCCGAGCGCGACATGGACGTGATAGTCCCAGCTCTTGGCTACGAAGACGATCGCATCGGCATCGGCCTGCAGCAGGGCGGCCACGCCTGGATCGTTGGCGGCCGAACGCCCTGCCCGCTTCGTCATGCCGAAGGCGCAGAAGCGGGCCGCAGCCGCGGCCGCTTCGCGAAGAAGCGCCGTGTCGGTGTGGTTGGCGCCCGGGTAGCCGCCCTCGATGTAGTCGATGCCGAGGCTGTCGATCAGCACTGGCGATCTGACGCTTATCTTCCAGCGAGAAATCGATCCCAGTGGTCTGCGCGCCGTCGCGCAGCGTTGTGTCGAAGAGGTAGAGCCGCTCGCGCATCTCAATTCACCCGGCGGCGGACGACGGCCGTCGAAGCGCTTGCGCATGTCGGTCCGACCCAAGCCACTCGTCGCCCAGCACCACCGTCCCGCGCTGCCTCGCTTCATAGCCACGCTTCTCGAAGAAACCCTGCGCGGTGTCGCTCGCCTGAACCGCAAGCTCCTTTGCGCCTCGCGCTTGGGCCAGCTTCTCGCAGGCATCGCAAAGGCCGGCCGCGACGCCCTGCCCCGCCGCTGCCGGATGCACATAAAGCATCTCGAGGCGCTGCCGGCAGCTTGAGCGACGCGAAGCCGACAGGGCCGCCGTCCACGATGGCAACCAGGGTCAGCAGCTCGGCAAGCCGCTGGGCGAAGGCGTTGTTCGTCGTCGGCGACGGCGGCCCAGGCGGCCTGCTGGCGTGGGTCGTAGTCGTCGCCGGTCAGCTCTTCGATGCTTGCGACGAAGATCGCCGCGAGCATGGGCACATCGGCGGGCAGCATTGGCCGAAGGGTGATCGCGGCAGACCCCCGGCCATCAGGCGGCGCCTTTGCGCGCCACGGTCCAGCTCGTCGTCCCGTCCTTGTTGTCCTTGAGTAGGATGGAACGCGCTGCCAGCGCGTCGCGGATGCGATCCGACTCGGCCCAGTTGCGGGCGCGGCGGGCCTCCAGCCGCGCCTCGATCAAGGCTTCGACTTCGAGAGCTTCCATCTGCGGCAACGCTTCCCTCGCGGCGCGCCACTGCCGGGCGTCGCTCTGCAGCAAGCCCATAGTGCGGCGCAGCCGAGACGACGGATGCATCAGGCTCGGCCATCAGACGATGCAAGTGGGCAAGTGCGGCGGGCGTGTTGAGATCGTCGCTCAGCGCCTCCATCAGCGCTAGATGCGGTTCGGTCACCGGCGTTTGCGAAGAAGAGGCAGTTTCGAGAGCTTCATACCATCGGTCAAGCATCCGCTCCGCCTCTTCGAGAGCCCGGACGGTCCAGTCGATCGGCTGGCGGTAGTGGGTGCGCAGCATCGCAAGCCGCAGGACCTCGCCCGGCCAGGAGCGGCCGCCGAACCTGTCGCTCGCCAACAGGTCGTGGATGGTCACGAAATTGCCGAGCGATTTCGACATCTTCTCGCCCTCGACCTGGAGGAAGCCGTTGTGCATCCAGACCTGCGCCATGATGTCGTGGCCGAAGGCGCAACGCGTCTGGGCAATTTCGTTCTCGTGGTGCGGGAAGATCGAGATCGAGTCCCCCGCCGTGAATGTCGAACGTCTCGCCCAGGTGCGCCCAGCTCATCGCCGAGCACTCGATGTGCCAGCCGGGGCGTCCCCTGCCCCAGGGACTGTCCCAGCCGGGCTCATTCTCCCCGGCGGGCTTCCACAGCACGAAGTCACCGTCGCTTCGCTTGTAGGGCGCGACTTCGACGCGGGCACCCGCGATCATCTCGTCGGCGGAGCGGCGGGACAAGCCGCCGTAATCCGGCATCGACGGAACGTCGAACAGCACGTGGCCTGCTGCCTCGTAGGCGTGCCCCGCCGCGATCAGCCGCGCGATCAGCGCGATCATGCGGTCGATATGCTCGGTCGCGCGCGGTTCGACCGTTGGCGGCGAGGCACCCAAGGCGGCGACGTCCTCGGTGGAACCCTTCGTGCGGTCCGCTCCGTCAAGGCTCGGATCGAGATGCCTTCCTCAGCGGCTCGCGCGTTGATCTTGTCGTCGACGTCCGTGATGTTGCGAACATAGGTGACGTGCGAAGCGCCGAAGCACCTGCCGCAGCAAGCGGAACAGCACATCGAAGACGATGACCGGTCGGGCATTGCCGATATGCGCGCGGTCGTAAACCGTCGGGCCGCAGACGTAGAGCCGCACGTTGGCCGGGTCGAGCGGCGCGAAGGTCTCTTTGGTTCGTGTCAGCGTGTTGTAAAGCCGTAGGCTCATCCCATCCTCGACGCGGTGGGGAGACCATACGGGCCACCGGTTGTCGCGGCTGAGCCTATTGCAAGGGAAGGAGCCGATTACAAGAGGCGCAAGCGCCTGTTGGTTATGCGGCAACCCTGCTGTGGTCTGCAGATCCGGAGGGCCGCTGGGCATCGCTGCTCATCATCCGGGTCATCAGGGCCTCGAGTCCGGCAAGGAGGGCCAAGTCGGCCTTCTGCATTCTGGCAGCCACGATGCGCCAATCGCGCTCGCTGGCCTCGCGGGAGAAACGAAGGACGTGCTGTGACGCGAACTCGCCCACGGTCTGTCCCCGGGCCGCAGCATATGACCTCACGTCGTTGGCGAAGGCACCGCCAATGGAGACCACGGCCGCTTCGGCAACATGGCCGTGCGAACAGGAGTGCAGGACGTCGTTCACGCGCATCATCTTGTCTCCCCGGTCAATGTGTCGTCGTTCGTTCTCCGAACATTTCTTAGACCCAACCTGATGTCCGAATCAGATTAGAGCTTGACAGCGACAATAGAATGACACGCCGGATCCGCACTGGCGAGTCACAACATGCGTGATGCTTACATCAATCGGACCATCGCAGCTCCAAAAACGACACAAATTGCGCCAATCACGCGACCTGGCGAAGCCTCTCGCACCGCAAGCCCGAACAGCCCTGTGGCGTCGAGTGTCACCGCCGCGAGCATCTGCCCGGCGACTGCGAGCGCCATCATCGCGCCTGTTCCGATTTTCGGCACAAGGAACACGTTCAGGCCGAGATAGGTGGCGCCGAGCAAACCACCGGCGAAGAACAGCCACGGCGGCTGCTCCCTCAGCGTGTCGAGGCTCGGCACCTGCCGCACCGTGACCGCCGCAAGAATGAGGAGGGCGATCAGCCCGGCGAAAAAGGAAATCAGGGTCGCGGGGATGGGACCGCCGACCACCGCAGCCAAACGCGCATTGACCGCGGTCTGGGTCGGAAACAGCGTTCCAGCCAGAATAGCCAGGAGGGTGAAGACCAACGCAGCGGGGTTCATCGGTTTTGCCTCAAATAAAAAGGCGGCGCCGAAGCGCCGCCTTTCGGGCGAACGAAGTCTGCCTATTGGGCCATCAACCCGGCCTTGTCGGTTACCGCGTGCGACCAGGCGCCCTCCGGCTCTTTGGTAATGACCGGATCGGAGCCGCCGGAAGACAGCAGCACCTTCACGGTGCGGTCGTAGTCGGCCTTGCTGCAGCGCACCGTTGGAGCCTTCGGTGAGCTTGTTGATCTCTTCCATCATCTGCTGCTGATGATGCTCGGTCTGAGCGCCCGAGGCATCGTTGTCGAGAACGATCTGGGCGGCTTCCTTCGGGTGCTGCCGTGCCCAGTCCCACCCGGCCATCGAGGCCTTCACGAACTTCGCCATCGTGTCGACGAAGGCCTGGTCCTTGAGCTTCGGCTCGAGAACGTAGAGGCCATCCTCCAATGTGGCGACGCCCTGGTCCTCGTACTTGAACACGACGAGTTGGTCGGGCTTCATGCCGGCGTCGATCACCTGCAGGTATTCGTTGTAGTTCATGGTCGAGATGCAGGCTGCCTGCTTCTGCAGCAACGGATCGACGTTGAAGCCCTGCTTCAGCACCTTCACGCCGCCCGGCGAGCCATCCGTCTTGTAGCCGAGCTTCGACATCCAGGCGAGGAACGGATATTCGTTGCCGTAGAACCAGACACCGAGCGTCTTGTCGGCAAGATCCTTCGGAGTCTTCACGCCGGAATCGGCGCGGCAGGTCAGTTCCAGCCCCGAGCGCTTGAAGGGCTGGGCGATGTTGACGACCGGCGAGCCCTTCTCGCGGGTTGCGAGCGCTGACGGCATCCAGTCGACGACGACGTCAGCGCCGCCGCCGGCCAGAACCTGCTCGGGTGAAACGTCGGGGCCGCCCTGCTTGATGGTGACGTCCAGGCCGGCGTCCTTGTAGAGGCCTTTGTCCTTGGCGACGAAATAGCCCGCGAACTGGGCCTGAGCCACCCACTTCAGCTGCAGGGTGACCTTGTCGGCCGCCTGGGCGGCGCCGGCCATCATGGCCAGCAACGCGACGCCTGAAACCAGAGACTTCATGCTTCTTCCTCCAATAGAACGGTTCAGGCGCGGCCTCGGTAGGAGGCGTGCCAGAAGGTAACGCGACGCTCGACGAGCGCGATCAGGCCGTAGAACAGCGATCCAGCCAGAGCTGCCACGACGATCGTGGCCCAGACCATGTCGATGTTCATGCGCCCGACTTCGGTGTTGATCCGGAACCCCATTCCGACGATCGGCGTGCCAAAGAACTCGGCGACGATGGCGCCGATCAGCGCCAACGTCGAATTGATCTTCAGGCCGTTGAAGATGAAGGGCAAGGCTGCCGGAAGCCGGAGCTTGCTGAGAGTATCGCCATAGCTTGCCGCATAGGTCTTCATCAGGTCCCGCTCCATCGCGCCTGAGGAGGCGAGACCGGCATTGACGTTCACCAGCATGGGGAAGAACGTCATGATGACCACCACCGCGGCCTTCGATTGCCAGTCGAAGCCGAACCACATGACCATGATCGGAGCGATGCCCACGATGGGCAGGGCCGAAACCAGGGTGCCGAGTGGCAAAAGACCGCGTTGTAGGAACGGGACGCGGTCGACAGCAGCGCGACCAGCGCCCCTGCCCCGCAGCCGACAACATAGCCGGCGAGGACGCCCTTGAAGGTCTGGACGAAGTCGGCGCCGAGGGTTGGCAGCGAACCGGCGAGCCGACCGGCAATAGCGCTCGGCGGCGGCAGGATCACCGGCGAGACTCGGAGGCCGCGGACGAGCATCTCCCAGATGAACAGCAGGGTGGCGCCGAACAGGACGGGAATGACAAGCGCCCATGCCCGTGCAAGCGCACCGCGCTCCGGCATCTTGGCGACGATGAGCTCCACAGCGCCCCAAGCCACGAGCCAGACCAGGATGCAGCCGATCCATTGCAGGGCGGAGAAGCTGCCGCTCATGGCGCCCCGCCCAAATGTCGCGCAGTGATCCGCTCGGCAAGGCCGACGAGCCCGACGAGAGCAGCGGCAACCAGGGCCGCGATGATGAGCGCTGCCCAGATCTGAACCGTCTGGCCGTAATAGGAGCCGGCGAGCAGGCGGGCGCCGAGGCCGCCTTCTTCGCTCTTCGTCACTTCGGCGACGATGGTGCCCGACCAGACTGGCCGCGACCCCGATCTTCAGGCTGGCGAAGAAGAACGGCAGGCTCGCGGGCAGGCGCAGCTTCAGCGAGGGTTTGCGTCAGCGAGGCGGAGTAGGTGCGCATCAGGTCGCGCTGCAGCGGATCAGGCGAGCGCAGTCCTTTCACCATGCCGACAGTGACGGGGAAGAACGACAGGTAGGCCGCGATGACGGCCTTCGGCACGATTCCGGTCACGTCGAACTGGTTCAGGATCACCACGATCATCGGCGCCAGCGCGACCACCGGAACGGTCTGCGACGCGACGATCCACGGCATCATGCCGCGGTCGAGACTACGGCTGTGGACGACCAGGATGCTGAGCAGCATGCCGAGCCCCGAACCGAAGGCGAAGCCAAGCAGCGTGGCCTCGATGGTGATGATGGCATGGTAGAGGAGGCTGCGCTTCGACGTGACCGGTGTCTGGAACACGCTCTTGTCGATCTCGGCGACGATTTGGTGGGGCGCCGGCAGGCGGGGCCGCTCCTGCGACCAGGTGCCTGCGATCAATTCCGACGTCGTGTAGCTCGCCTGCCCGGCGTTGGAGAAGGCATCACGCTGCAGGTCGGCGTTCATGCCGATCGCGCCGAGGTACCAGAGGGCGAGGATAACGAGGCCGACGACCGCGATGGGGAGAATGCGATAGGTCACAATCCCGGGCGCATCGGCCACCCGTGATCGCCCCCCTGCCCGTCCCGCAGCAATGGCCACGCCGTCAGCCATGCCGTATGTCCCCCCGCTGCGCGCCTGGATCAAGTTGGAGGATCGGCGCGCTCCGCCCCTCCCTCCCCTCGAAGGGGAGGGTGGCGCCCTTAAGGCGTCGGGTGGGGAGGGGCGGTGCAGGACAGCGGCGTGAACCATTGGCTGCGTGATTGAGGCAGAGCAGACCTGCCTGATAGCCAAATATCCGCGCGGAGCCACCCCGCCCGTCACGCTTCGCGTGCCACCCTCCCCTGCGAGGGGAGGGAGGGATGCTCACGAGCGGATCAAGCGATTGGAGTGGTGCAACACACCAGCCGCTAATCCACATAGGAATGCCCCTCGCGCAGGCCCTCGCGAACGCGATGCGCGACGGTCAGGAACTCCGGCGTCTCGCGGATGTCGAGCGTGCGGTCGCGCGGGAAATCGGTGGAGATGATGTCGTGGATGCGTCCGGGCCGGGGCGACATGACCACGATCTTGGTCGAAAGAAACACGGCTTCGGGGATCGAGTGGGTGACGAACACGACTGTCTTGCCGGTCTTGTCCCAGAGCCGCAGCAGTTGCTCGTTGAGCTTGTCGCGCACGATCTCGTCGAGGGCGCCGAACGGCTCGTCCATCAGCAGCAGGGCCGGGATCGAACGTCAGCGCGCGGGCGATCGAGGCGCGCTGCTGCATGCCGCCGGAAAGCTGCCACGGGAAATTTCCGCTCGAAGCCGGTGAGGTTGACGAGCTCGAGCCCGGCTTTCACCCGCGCGTCGCGCTCGGCGCGAGAGTAGCCCATGATCTCCAGCGGCAGCGCCACGTTCCGGCCGACCGTGCGCCATGGGTATAGCGCCGGCGCCTGGAACACATAGCCATAGGATCGGTTGAGCCGCGCCTGCTCCGGACTCGAGGCCGTTGACCATGATGCGGCCTGACGTGGCCCGCTCCAGATCGGCGATGACGCGCAGCAGCGTGGTCTTGCCGCAGCCAGACGGGCCGATCAGGGAGACGAACTCCCCCTGCCCGACGTTCAGGTCGATGTGCGACAGCGCCTGGACCGGGCCATCGGCTGTCTCGAAGGTCAGCGAGAGGTCTTGGATGGCGATGACCGATTGGGACAGGGCGGTGCCACGCGCCTGCGCGGACGCGCGATCAAGCATTGCGGACGTCGCCGCGCGCGTCCCTTCTCCCGTGAGAACGGGAGAAGGTGGCCTCGCGAAGCGAGGTCGGATGAGGGCAAGCACACTCTCTGCGGCGACATGCAAGGCGACCGGGCCTGGGTTCACCGGCGCGAAGGACTCGACTCCCCTCATCCGTCATGGCTGCGCCATGACACCTTCTCCCGCCGAGCGGGAGAAGGAGGTACGCGCCGGCCGTCATCACCGCGCGATCTTCTTCGGCGCGGTCTCCTGCTTCCAGCGCGTCAGCGCCTTGGCCGGTGCCGGGAACGGCTCGCGGGCGATGAACTTGCCCCTGCCCCGCTTGGCCACCACCTCGCCGTCCTTGTAGACGACCTCGCCGCGCGAGAGCGTGAGACGTGGCAGGCCCTCGCAGGCGATGCCCTCGAAGACGTTGTAGTCGATCGCCGATTTCTGGGTCTTGGCCGAGATCGTCTTGGTGGCCTTCGGATCCCACACCACGATGTCGGCATCGGCGCCCGGCGCGATCGCGCCCTTGCGCGGATAGATGTTGAGGATCTTGGCGATGTTGGTCGAGGACACGGCCACGAACTCGTTCATCGTCAGCCGGCCGGTGTTGACCCCCTTGGTCCACAGCACCGGCATGCGGTCCTCGAGCCCGCCGGTGCCGTTCGGGATCTTGGTGAAGTCGTCGCGACCGAAGCGCTTCTGCTCGGTCATGAAGGCGCAGTGGTCGGTCGCCACCACCTGCAGCGAGCCCGCCTGCAGGCCCTGCCACAGGTCGTCCTGGTGATGCTTGGCGCGGAACGGCGGCGACATGACGCGTCGGGCCGCATGGTCCCAATCCGGGTTGAAATATTCCGTCTCGTCGAGTGTCAGGTGCTGGATCAGCGGCTCGCCGTAAACACGCTTGCCGAGCGCCCGCGCTCGCCTGATCGCCTCGTGCGCCGGGATGCAGGAGGTGTGGACGATGTAGAGCGGCACGCCGGCCTGGTCGGCCAGCATGATGGCGCGGTTGGCGGCCTCGCCCTCGACATCCGGCGGGCGCGAATAGGCATGCGCCTCGGGGCCGGTGATGCCGACGTCCATGTAGTGCTTCTGCAGCGCCACCACGACATCGCCGTTCTCGGCATGGACGAGCGGCATGGCGCCGAGTTCGGCGCAGCGCTGGAACGACGCGAACATCTGCGCGTCGTCGACCATCAGCGCGCCCTTGTAGGCCATGAAATACTTGAAGGTGGTCACGCCGCGAGCCACCACCTTGGCCATGTCGGCCTTGATCGTGTCGTTCCAGTCGACGATGGCCATGTGGAACGAGTAGTCGGCCGCCGCACCCTCGCCCCGCCGGTCCCAGTTCGCCAGACCCTCCATCAGCGGCTGGCCGTGATCGGGAATGCAGAAGTCGACCACCATGGTGGTGCCGCCCGAAAGCGCCGCCTTGGTGCCGATCTCGTAATCGTCGACGGTCGTCGTGCCCATGAACGGCATTTCGAGATGGGTGTGCGGATCGATGCCGCCCGGCATGACGAAACAGCCGCCCGCGTCGATCGTGGTGTCGCCCGAAAGCCCCGGGCCGATCGCCTTGATCGTCTCGCCGTCGATCAGCACATCGGCCTTGACCGTCTGGTCGGCCGTGACCACCGTTCCACCCTTGATGACCACCGACATGGCTCGTTTCCTGTTGTTGAAGCCGGAACTCAGCCGACGATTTCCGCCTTCTCCAGGACGGCGTGCATCAGCACCTGCGCGCCGGCCGTGGCCCAATCCTGCTTGATGTCTTCCGCTTCGTTGTGGCTGACGCCGTCGACGCAGGGCGTGAAGATCATCGAGGTCGGCGCCACGCGGGCGATGTAGCAGGCGTCGTGCCCGGCGCCGGACACGATATCGCGATGGCTGTAGCCGTATTTCTGGGCGCCGCGCCGCACGGCGTCGACGCAGCCCTGGTCGAAGGGCACGGGAGCGTAGTCGAACACCTTCTTGATCTCGACCTCGAGGCCGGTTTTCGCCGCGATCGGCCGCGATGCCGTCGCGCAGCGTCTCGATCCATCGTCGTCGAGCACCGGCGACTCCGGATGACGGAACTCGCAGGTCAGGAAGACCTTGCCCGGAATGACGTTGCGGCTGTTGGGATAGGGATTGAGCATGCCGCAGGTCGCCATGGCGAGCGGCGGATGCGCAAGGCCGAGGCCATTGACCAGTTCCACGACGCGGGCGGCGCCGAGCAGCGCATCCTTGCGGCGCGGCATCGGCGTCGAGCCGGCGTGGCTCTCGAAGCCGGTCAGCGTGACCTCGAACCAGCGCTGCCCCTGCCCGTGCGTGACGACGCCGATATCGACGTTCTCGTATTCGAGGATCGGCCCCTGCTCGATGTGAAGTTCGAAAAAGCAGTGGATCGGCCGCTGCCCGACCGGTTCGGTGCCCTTGAACCCGATCCGCTCCAGTTCCTCGCCGAACTTCAGACCTTCGGCGTCGGTCAGGTTGTAGGCGAAATCCTTGGTGTAGACGCCCGCAAACACGCCGGAGGAGATCATGGCGGGCGCGTAGCGCGAGCCTTCCTCGTTGGTCCAGTTGGCGATCTCGATCGGCCGCTTCGTCCGGATATTCAGGTCGTTGAGCGTCCGCATGACTTCGAGCGCGCCGAGCACGCCGAGCACACCGTCGAACTTGCCGCCCGTCGGCTGCGTGTCGAGGTGGCTGCCCATCATCACCGGGAGCGAGGCTGTCATCCGTCCCCGGGGCGGCGGGCGAACATGTTGCCCATGTCGTCGATCGCCGAGCGTCAGCCCGGCTGGCCTTGCACCAGCGGGTGAAGAGTTCGCGCCCGTCCCGGTCGACGTCCGTGAGGGTCAGACGCTTGCAGCCGCCCTTCGCGGTGCCGCCGATGACGCGCCATCTCCATCAGGCTGTCCCAGAGACGGGCACCGTCGATCCGCACGTTGGACAGGTCGGCCATCAAGCCCCTCTTGTGAGCCCGCCGCATCGGTGCGAAAGGCAGCGAAAGCTAGCGGATTTCTGACCGCGTGGTCAAACATTCGCAAGGGTCCAGAGCGCCGAACAAGCCGCAGGCTACCGCAGAAAATATGAGCAGAGTGCGAGCATCTTCGGCGATCCGCGCCGGGCATGAGGAGGGCATCCTCGCGGCGGCCGAAGCGGTCTTCGGCGAGCGGGGTTTCGAAGGCGCGACGACCGCCGAAATCGCCGCCCGGGCCGGCCTGCCGAAGGCCAACCTGCACTACTATTTCGCCGACCAAGGCGGCGCTCTACCGACGCGTGCTCGAAGGGGTGCTGGAGGCATGGCTCGCGGCAGCCAACACGTTCGACAGCGACGCCGATCCGGCCGAAGCGCTCGGCCGCTACATCGCGGCAAAGATGGATCTGGCGCGCGACCGGCCGCACGGCTCGCGCATCTTTGCTCGCGAGATCCTGCGGGGTGCGCCCGAAATCCAGGACTTTCTGGAGACCACGCTGCGGCAATGGGTCGACTTCGCGCAGCGCCGATCGTCGAGCGCTGGATCGCGGCCGGTGCTGCTCAGGCCGATCGAACCCAAGACGCTGTTCTACATGATCTGGGCCACGACCCAGCATTACGCCGATTTTGCCCACCAGATCGCCACACTGAACGGCGGCACGCCGCTTGATCGGCGGCGTTCGAGGCCGCCAAGCGGCAAGTGGTCGACACCATCGTCTCCGGCGTCCTTCTCCCGGCGGGAATGGGAGAAGGTGGCTTCGGGGAGCGACGATGAACGAGCGGTCCCTCTCCCGCCATCGCGAGAGCAATGACGTCTAGGCCAGCAGCACCGTGGCGCCGGTCGTCTCGCGCGCTTCCAGCGCCTTGTGCGCGGCCGCGGCATCCTTCAATGCAAAGCGCGCCCCGATGTCGAGCGTGATCTTTCCGGTCTTGATGGCGTCCGCCACGTCATTGGCCATTTCGACCAGGTTCTCGCGCTCGCTCGTAAAGTGGAACAGCGTCGGCCGGGTCGCGAACAGCGAGCCTTTCTGGGCCAGCAGCATGATGTTGAACGCGTCGATCTGGCCCGATGCCGAGCCGAAGCTGGCGAACAGCCCGCGCGGGCGAATGCAGTCGAGCGAGGCCGGAAACGTGTCCTTCCCCACCCCATCATAAACCACGTCGACCAGCTTGCCGCCGGTGATCTCCTTCACCCGTGCCGGAAAATCCTCCTCGCGATAATTGATGACGTGGTCGGCGCCCTTGGCCTTCGCGATCGCCGCCTTCTCGGCCGAGCCCACGGTGCCGATCACCCTGCCCCCGAGCGCCTTGCCCCACTGGCACAGGATCTGTCCCATGCCGCCGGCCGCGGCGTGCACCAGGATGGTGTCGCCGGGCTCGACCGGGTAGGTCTGCTTCAACAGATATTGCGCGGTCATGCCCTTGAGCATCATCACGGCCGCCGTCTCGAACGAGATCTCGTCCGGGATCTTGACCAGCTTCTCGGCCGCGATGACCCGTTCCTCGGCATAGGCGCCGAGGGCCGTGCCGTAGGCGACCCGATCGCCCGGCTTGAACTCGGTTACACCCGGACCGACCTCGACCACCTCGCCCGAGGCCTCGCTGCCGGGGGTGAACGGGCAGCGGGTTCGGGTAGCGGCCCTCGCGATGGTAGACGTCGATGAAATTCAGTCCGACCGCGTGCTGCCGGATGCGGACCTGACCCTCCGCGGGCGCGCCCAGCTCGACCTCCTCGAACTGCAGGACCTCCGGTCCCCCGAACGCATGAACACGAATGGCGTGAACCATGCGACCTCGCCCTCAACGAGCCCCGAAGGGCGGTGTCTCACCAATAGCGGCAGGAAAAGCCGCGAGCACAACACGCGGCGAGGACTTCAAAGCCGGGTCAGAACGTCCAGCCGGTACGCGGCGTTGCGCTGCTGAAACGAAGCGCGCGCGCCGCATCGCCCAAGGCGGCGATCAGGACTTCGCTCGCCTCGGTCGGCGCGGCCGTCTCGCTGCGCTTCTTGCCGACCCAGTGGACGAGGATGAGGTCGCCGCCGGCTCGAGCGCCTCGCAGATCCGGTCGGCCAGCGCTGCGACCGCATCCCGCCCGAGATAGTCGAGCACTTCGGAGAGGACGATCAGGTCGAAGCGCTCCGTCGGCCAATGCGTCCGGCACGAACATCGGGGCGAAGCGCACATGGGGGTGCTCGCGGTTGCGCTGCCGGGCTGCGTCGAGCGCCGCCGCGACCGGTTCGACCGCAAGAAGGCTGTCGCAGCGCTCCGCCAGCAGGCCGGTCATGACCCCGATCGAACAGCCAACCTCGAATGCGTTCCGGTAGCGGGCCCGCGGCAGAGCCGCCAGGGTCGCCGCATATTTCTCGCGCTCGTAGGCGCTCGAAGCGAAATGCCACGGGTCTTCGCCCCGGGCGTAGATGGCTTCGAAATGGCTGAGGGGAGCGTCTCCTCCCGCATCGGGACTCCTGACGGTGTCCCGGCGACCTTACAGGTGAAGCAGTCCCGTCGCGAGCGTTGAGATGGTCGCGACCGTTGCGGCGATCACGAAGGCCTCGAGGGCGCTCCAGAGGTAAGACATCGATACTCGTTACGCTTTGGCCAAACAGCTTCCGCCCGTGCGGAAGGACGACGCCCCTCACCAGGTCGAGTTGTCGATGATTCCGCGGCTGGTGACGACGATCCAGTTGCGCCCGCGCCGCTCGATCGAGCGGACTTCGCCGGCTCCCGGCAGGAACTCGCCGGGCGTGACCTCGCGGATGCCGCCGCTGCGGCCCTCGACCAGCGCAATGCCGTCGTAGACGTCGCGAACGATCCAGTTGCCGAGGGTCGACGGCTTGGGCGCGGGCTTGTCGACCGTTGGCGCTGCGACGGTTTGCGGGCGCCGGCGCCTGGACGACTTGCGGCTTCGGTGCCGTGGCGGGCGCCGCGATCGAGCCGGTCGCAACTGGGGACGAGACTTGGCGCTCGATTCGGTCGAGCCGGGCGGCGATCTCGGCCAGTTTCGGTGCGGGATCGCCGCCTGCTTTCTCGACCTTGGCGTTGATCTGCGTCAGCGCGGCGGCATTCGCGTTGCGAGCTGCGTCGAGTTCGGTCTTGAGCACGTCCACGCTTTTCTTGAGGCTGCGGATCGCCTCGTCCTGCCGGGCGGTATCCGTGCTGCCCTTCAGCGTGTCGACACCGCTTTGCAGCGTGCCCAGGTCGCGCTGCAACTGGCCCAGCACCGCGACTGTCGGGTCCGCCGCGTGGGTCTGCATCCAGGCGAAATAGCCGCCGGCCGCGCCGAGTCCGACCAGCGCGGCGACAACGGCCCCGACCAGCACTGCGCCCGGACGAAGGCCGTCGCGGGCCGCTGGTGCGAATCGGCGGTGGGAGGCCGCGGTCGCTCGTGCCGCGCCCGCGCGGCAGGATGATGTCCCCGTCGAGCGGCGCTGGCACACCACTGGCTCCGCTCCTGGAGCGCGCCCCCGAACCGGAGGAAAACACGCGGTCGGCGTCCATAGTGCTCACATCGCAATTACGTTTCGCTAACCATTCTCCCGGCCGAACCTGAACGGAGACTTACGACGGCCAGAATACAAGTGCTCCAGATTGAGACAGGCGTCGTCCGAGTCATCCGGGTTGTGCTCCGGCGCCTGCCGCGTCATGTTCGCGCCGCCAACGCGGCCGAGGTCACGTGCCGCGCAACGGGAGGATGGAATGCTCACCGCCGATTTCGAAGTCGTGGACAAGCGCTTCAACAAGCTGGTTCACGGCAACTGCCATCTCGAGAAGCTCTACACCGGCTGCCGCTGGGCCGAAGGACCGGCCGTATTTTCCGGCCGGCAAGTATCTCATCTGGTCGGACATCCCGAACGATCGCGTGTTGCGCTACGACGAGACGGACGGCTCCGTGTCGGTGTTTCTGCAACCGGCGATGAACCACAACGGTCATACTGTCGACCGCCAGGGCCGTCTCATCTCCTGCGAGCACAGGGGACGCTGCGTGTCACGCATCGAGCACGACGGAACACGGACCGTTCTCGTCAGCCATGTCGACGGCAAGAAACTCAACTCGCCGAACGATGCCGTGGTGAAGTCCGACAACTCGATCTGGTTCACCGACCCGACCTATGGGATCGACAGCCACTACGAGGGTGACGCCGGAGAATCGGAAATCGGTGCGAGCCATGTGTACCGGTTCGACGAGGACGGCAGCGTCACGGCGGTGGCCCAGGATTTCGTAAAGCCGAACGGCCTCGCATTCTCGCCCGACGAGTCGCGTCTCTACATTGTCGATACGGGTGCAACCCACGTCGAGGACGGCCCTCGCGAGATTCGCGTGTTCGACGTCGGCCGCGATGGCAAGTCGCTCAGCAATGGCCGGCACTTCGCCAAATGCCCGGTGGGCCTCTACGACGGGCTGCGGGTCGACAGCAACGGCAACATCTGGACCTCGACCGGCGAGGGCGTCTACTGCTACGCGCCAGACGGCACGCTGCTCGGCAAGATCAAAGTGCCGGAAGTGGTCGCCAACGTCTGCTTCGGCGGCCCGAAGCGCAACCGGCTCTACATCTGCGGGACCACGTCGCTCTACGCCACCTACGTGAACGCTCACGGCGCGACCTGGCCGAAATAGCGGCAGCCACGATGGACGAAGCGTTCGACGCGATCCTGATCGCCAAGCCCGACGGTGCCGAGGCCCAAACCGTCGAACGTGTCCATCTGCGCGACGCGGATCTGATGGACGGCGACACGACGGTGGCCGTCGAATACTCGACCATCAACTACAAGGACGGGCTTGCCATCACCGGAACGGCGCCGATCGTGCGCCGCTTCCCGATGGTGCCCGGGGTCGACTTCGCGGGACGGGTCCTCACCTGCGCGACCGGGCGCTTTTCGCCGGGCGACGCGGTGATCTTGAACGGTTATGGCGTCGGCGAGGTCCATTACGGCGGCTACGCCGGTCGGGCTCGCGTGCCCTCGGACTGGCTGATCGCGCTGCCGCCGAAGCTGACGACGGCGCAGGCCATGGCGATTGGCACGGCCGGCTATACGGCCGCACTTTCGGTACGCGCGCTGCAGCGCGGTGGCCTCACACCGTCGAGCGGGCCGGTGCTGGTCACTGGGGCTGCGGGCGGGGTGGGCAGCATCGCCGTCTCGCTGCTCTCGACGCTTGGCTATTCGGTGATGGCCTCTTCGCGGCGCGCCGAACAGGAAGGCGGCTATCTTCGCGAACTTGGCGCCGCCGAGGTTCTCGAAGCCCAAACCCTAGGCTCGCCCGGCAGGCCACTCGGCAGGGAGCGTTGGGCGGGCGCGATCGATTCCGTCGGCAGCCATACCCTTGCCAACGTTCTGGCCGGAACGCGGCGCCATGGCATGGTTGCGGCGTGCGGTCTGGCGCAAGGCTCGGATCTGCCAGCCACCGTCATGCCGTTTATTCTGCGCGGCATCACTCTGGTCGGCATCGATTCTGTGATGGCATCGCGCGCCGAACGCGAGGACGCCTGGGGCCTGCTCGCGTCGACCCTCGACCTGAGCGCTCTCGAGCGTATCACCACCAGCATTGGCCTCGACGACGTGCCCAAGACCGCGGCTGCGCTGTTGGCCGGCCAAATCCGTGGGCGTGTCCTGGTGAAGCTGTAGATCGCGGCAGTTCGGGGCGGAATGGCCGCCGCGCTTGTTTCGTGGCAGACAGGATGCATGTCTGACGATGTCCTGCGCGCGGGCGGTTCCTTCGCCGCCTCCGTCGATCGAACCGATGTCGCCCAGTTCGAGCGTCTTGGCTCCGAATGGTGGGACGAACAGGGCGCAATGGCGCCGCTGCATAGGCTGAACCCAACCCGGTTGCGCTTCATCCGCGACACCGCGCTCCGGCACTTCGGACGCAATGTCAGCGCGCGCAACCAGTTGCCGCTTGCCGGCTTGACCCTGCTCGATATCGGGTGTGGTGGCGGACTGTTGTCGGAGCCGCTGACCCGCTTGGGCGCGAGAGTGACCGGCATCGATCCCGGCGAGACCAACATCGCGGTTGCGCGGGACCACGCGGCTGCGGTCGGCCTCGACGGTCGACTACAGGGTAACCACCGTGGAAGAGCTGGCGTCCGAAGGGCATGCATTCGACATCGTTGTCGCCTCGGAAGTGGTCGAGCACGTCGTCGACCAGCCGCGTTTCACCGCGACTGCCTGTGGGCTCGTCCGCCCGGGCGGTCTGTTCATCGCCTCGACCCTGAACCGAACGTTGAAGGGCTTTATGCTCGCGATCGTCGGAGCGGAATATGTGCTCGGCTGGTTGCCGCGCGGGACGCACGACTGGCGCAAGTTCGTGACGCCTGGCGAACTCGAGACCTGGATGCGGCGAGCCGGGCTGCGGCCTTCTCAGCCATGCGGCATGATTTTCAATCCGCTGCGCCGCGAATGGACGCTCGGTCGCGACACCGACGTCAACTACATCATCGCGGCGGGACGGTCGGCAATCCAATCTTGAGCCGGTCCAGGGCCAGCAACGCACCGCCTGCGACCAGTCCCCAAAACGGCGCTCCAATTCCGAGGAACGACGCGCCGGAGGCTGTCACGAGGAAGGTTACGCCGACCGGCGATACGCTCTTCGGGCCGGCTCAGCGCCGCGGCCAGAGCCGAGCCGAAGCTTCCGATCAGCGCCAGTCCCGCGACGGCTGCGATCAGTTCCTTCGGCGAAACCGCGATGAAGGCCACGGTTATCGCCGGCAAAGACACCGAGCACGAGGTAGGCGATGCCGGCGATGGCCGTGGCGATGAAGCGCTTGCTCGGATCGGGATGGGCATCAGGTCCGGCACAAAGCGCGGCCGTGATCGCCGCGAGGTTGATCGGCGGGCCGCCGAACATGGCCGTCACAGCTGTTCCAAGACCGGTACCGACGAAGATCGGTCCGACCGGCGGATGGTAGCCGTTGGCCCGCAGCACCGAGAGCCCAGGCACGTTTTGCGAAGCCATGGTGACGATGAACAAGGGGAGGCTCAGACTGGCGATCAAGCCCCAGCGAGAACACGGGAGCAACGAGGACGGGCGATGGCCAGATGGCGACCGAGCGTCCCAGCCGGGACCTTCGCGGCGAACACCACGATGACGACGGTCACCGCGAGGGCGATCGGAATCGCATAGGTTTTGAAGAAGCGGAGGGCCAGCGCCCAGGCGACCACGATCGGCAGCGCCAGCATCGGAGCCTGTGCCACTGCATGCACAGGCGCGAGGCAGATTTCGAGCAGGATGCCGGCCAGCATGGCACTGGCCAGCCCGACCGGGATGGCGGCGACAAGCCGGCCGAAGGACGTCCAAAGGCCGGCCACGACGATCAGCGCCGCCGTGACGAGAAACGCGCCGACCGCGCCGGGAAAACCACCTGCCACGGGACCGGTCGCAATCAACAGGGCCGCGCCGGGCGTCGACCAGACGATGCTGATCGGCTGCTTCCACCAGAAGCCATAGGCGAGCGCGAGCACGCCTTGCACCGTGCAGATGATGAACAGGCCCGATGCGCTCTGTTCCGGCGTCGCGCCAACCGCCTGCAGCCCCTGCAGGATGATTGCGAAGGTGCTCGCGAAACCGACGATTGCCGCCAGGAGGCCGGTCGAAACGGGCTGGATCAGGCTACCGCGTGTTGAAGGTTGCGGCAGGTCGGCGCGCGGGATGGTCCCCCTGGCGGGCGAAGGCGTTGTCAATTCGAGGTCCGACGGTTGGGGTGCCCGCAGAGCACGCCGGCCGCCGCTTGGCAACCCTGGACCGCCACGGCGATTGCCTCAGCTGCTGCGCACGAGCCGGCAGCCGACCGACCCGGGCCCGACGTCGAGCTTCTCGACGGTGATGTCCACGCTGGCGACCCTGGGATGAGCGAGCACGGCGGACGCCAGCCGCTCCGCGAAGGTCTCCACCAGGTCGATGTGCTCGGCCGCCAGGCGCCCGATCGCGTCGGTGATCAAGTCGTAGGAAACAACGGTCGCCATGCCGGCTGTCGGAACGGTGGAACGCCGGATGCCGGCTTCAACCGAACACCGGACACGTTGTGGTTTGCCACGCTCGTGCGCGTAGGCGCCGATGCTCATCGTCACGGTCCAATCGCGCACGAAGATTCGGTCCGGCACCGTGCTGCCGAAAGCCGCAGGCCCTGTGCTGGGCGCGGAGGACGACATGAGGTTGAGCATCGCCCGTACCCGGTTGGGATCGAAGCGCCCTGCCCCGTCGCGCAGCGCTACGTCGAAGCCGAGGTGGTCCGGCCGGAGAGCGGACAGCCGGGGCACATCGGCAACCTCAAGAGCGCCCGAAAAACCAACGGAAAGCCGGTGCGCACGGCAGCAGACGGCCCAGGCCTGCAGCTCGGCGCTGCTCCTGCGGTCGAGAAGGCGCTCGCCCGCGTATGGCCGCTCGCCGACGTGAAGTCCGGCGAAGCCCCACGCTGCGGCCTTCTCTACTAGACCCGCATCGAGCGGCCGGCTCGGGGACACGACGCCGATCGTGGTCGCGCCGCGGGCACGTGCGACCTGAGCGGCGGTCGTCCACGCCGGATCGAGCGGCAGCACGGCGAAGCTGTCGGCGGGCCACAGTGCCGCTCGCGCGAAGTCGGCCGGATCTGCTCCTTCGGCGGCCATCAATCCGATGGCTGGCTTGCCCTGGAGCGCGGTTTGCGAGACCTGGTCCAGCACGCGGCCGTCCGTCAGAAGCACAACGCGATCGGCACCCGCGGCGGCGGCAAGCGCCGCCTCCTCGGCCTTTGGGATGATCGCCAGCATCGCCGCCATGCCACGCTCCGAACCGATCAGGGCTGGGTGCCGGCGATGAGCGCCGCGGGACTGTCCCAAACAAAGCGGAGCACCGCGACCTCGCTCCCGTCCGGCTCGACATGACGCCCCTGCTCGACCACACGGCCTCCGATCCGCTGGTAGAAGCCTCGCGCCGCGTGGTTTCCTTCGAGAACATAGAGGTACGCCGGCCGCCGTGGCACGGCGTGCTGCATGGCTTCGCCTGCTTGACGCATCAGCTCGCGTCCGATCCCGCCACCTTTGCGGTGCGCGGTCACGTGCAGGTTGTCGACAAAGGATCCAAAGCTCCGATCGTGATCGAGGAACACGCAAACGAATCCGACAAGCTCATCCGCATCCTCGGCCAGGAGCACGACCTGCCCGGCTCGCGGACTTGCCAGCCGTTGGGCCCAAACCGCTGCCCGTTCGGTTTCGACCGGGCCATCCAGATACTGATCGCTGAGCGACCCGCGGTAATGCGCGCGCCAGCTGGCGGCGTGCAGCGCGGCGACGCGCGGCGCATCCTCGGTACGGGCCGGGCGAATGGTCACAGCGGTTGGCGATAGGCTCAAGACGAGGCCCGCTCGGCGAAGATCTCGAGCAGCGCGACGTAGGCTTCCAGCATGTCGTGGGCCATGCGATCGAGCGAAAAGCGACTCTCGACATGGACACGGGCGCGGCGCGCGTAGGCGTCCCGGGCCGAGGCGCCAAGCGCGAGGGCCGCCGTTATGCCTGCGGCCAGCTCGTCCGCGTTGCCCGGCGCCACACGCCACCCGGTCCGCAGTTCGGCCGCCACGTCCGGCGGTGCCAAGACAGTCTCTCCGACCGCGCCGAGATTCGACACCACGACGGGCGTGCCGATCGCCTGCGCCTCAACCGCGACTCGGCCGAACGTTTCAGGCTCCGTCGACGGCATCACCAGGACGCTTGCCGCCATCAGAGCTGCGGGCATGTCGGCGCAATGGCCGACGCGTCTGACGACGCCCGTGAGCCCCGCCTTGGCGATCATATCGTCGAGCTCGCGGACATAGTTGCCCTTGCCCTGCTCGTCGCCAGCCAACACGAAGGCGACGCCATCGAGCCCCTCGCGATGCAGCTTCTCGGCCGCCTGAATCAGGACGCGTTGACCCTTCCATCCCGTCAAGCGGGCAGCAAGCAAGACGATCCGGCGCTCGGGGCCGAGCTCCCACTCGCGTCGCAGCTTGGCAACGCGCATGGGATCGACCGCCGATGCCGTGAATTGCCGGAAATCGGCCCCGTTCTGCACGACCCGCAGGCGCTCGCGCGCCCATGGAAACAGGCGCAGGATCAAATCGCGCGTGTAGAGCGAATTGGCGACCACCATGTCGCCACGCGCCATCACCGAATTGTAGCCGATCTTCAACGCGGTTCGGCCGCTATAGCTGCCGTGATAGGTGGTCATGAACGGGGTGCCGGTGATCCGGCACGCCGCCAGAGCCGTCCAAGCCGGCGCACGCGAACGGGCATGCACGATGGCGGGTTTCTCGTCTCGGATCAGCTTGACCAGGCGGCGCACATTCAACGCCATGGTGGCGGGATTTCGTGTCGCTGCGGGAAACGGCAGCCAGACGCCGCCGCGCGCCTGCAGTTCCGGCACGAGGCGCCCACCTTCGGCCGCGACGAGCGCCCGCACGCCCGCTTGCGCCAGAGCGCCGGCCGTGTCCACCGTCGTACGCTCGGCACCGCCGGTATCGAGAGCAGGCACGATCTGCAGGACCGTCCGTCCGGCCAGTGGCGAGACCTCATCGTGGATAAAAGGCGAAGGAAAGTGCAGCATCATGCTCCTGGCCTTGGCGGCCTGCATCGCGCACAACCGATCCGGACCGAATCACGGAAACATCTTTAACGATGCGTGACAATGATCTCCATTTCCTAAATGCCAACGACGGGTCGGTGACGGACCACCGGAACGGCGGCCATACGCTTGCCTTCAGCCGCCGTGCGGCCATTGCACGCGGGCGCCAGCGCCCCGGCGTGATCTGGTTTGGCGGTTTCCGATCCGATATGCAGTCCACCAAAGCGCTCGCCCTCGACGCCTGGGCGGAACGCGAAGGGCGTGGCTTCGTTCGGTTCGACTACTCCGGCCATGGCCAGTCGGGCGGCCGCTTCGAAGATGGCACGATCGGCAGTTGGGCGGCCGACGCGCTGGCGGCATTTCGAACGCTGACATTGGGCCCGCAGATCGTAGTTGGCTCCTCGATGGGGGGCTGGATCGCACTGCTCGTCGCCCGCGAACTCGCGCGGGTGGGCGAGACGGAGCGGCTGGCGGGCATGGTCTTGATCGCGCCGGCGGTTGACTTCACCGAAGCACTGATGTGGCGCGAGTTCACGCCCGAGATCCGCGCGACGGTCGAACGAGACGGTCAATGGTTGCGCCATTCCGAGTACGCCGACGAGCCCTACCCGATCACCCGCCGCCTGATCGAGGAGGGGCGCGAGCACCTGCTCCTCGACACCGAAATCCGTACCTATTGCCCGGTGCACATTCTGCAAGGGATGGCCGATCCCGATGTGCCGTGGCAGCACGCCATGCTGCTCGTCGAGCACCTCACGGCGGACCCGGTGAGCGTGACGCTGGTGAAAGGCGGCGATCATCGCCTGTCTCGGGACGAAGATCTGGCGCGATTGATTTCGGCGGTCGAGCAGCTGGCCTAACTTGCGGGGCGATAGCCCGTTGCCTTGCGGTCGGGCCACCATTACCTGCACCCCCGTGGCGCAACCTCAACTTGGGCACACGAGAGGCTATCGGATCTTGGACACGACTCACCTCGGCCATGCGGTCGCTCTTCCTCAGCGGCCGGAGGATGCCGCCCTCGATCGCGTGCCGAACCCACATCCCGGCACAACCTACCTGGTTCGCTTCACGGCACCGGAATTCACCTCACTGTGTCCTGTCACGGGCCAGCCCGACTTCGCGCATCTCGCGATTGACTACGTTCCGGGTGAGTGGCTCGTGGAATCGAAGTCGCTGAAGTTCTATTTGACCGCGTTCCGCAATCACGGCGCCTTCCACGAGGATTGCACGGTGCGCATCGGCAAGGATCTGGTTGCTTCCCTTGCACCGCAATGGTTGCGCATCGGGGGCTACTGGTATCCCCGCGGCGGAATGCCCATCGACGTGTTCTGGCAGACAGGCGCGCCGCCCACGGGCCTCTGGCTGCCGGACCAGGGCGTGCCGAGCTATCGCGGGCGTGGGTAGCGAACGGGTCCCTGGTCGTCAGGAGAGCAACGCGGTTTCCCGGCCATCGGCCAGCCAGGGGCGGAGCCTGCGACGCCGTCGAGGCGAACCGATGCGCGCAGAATCTGGCCCGCCGGCCTGAGCGCCCAGCGCGTAGACCCGCTCGCGAAGCGTGTCGGTCAGCTCCTGCCGGTCGGTGATCTGAGCCATGTCCGAAAAGGGAATAGGATCGCCAATCAGGACGGGAAGACCGGTGCCGATCTTCTTCTTCACCTCGTGGAAGATCAGCGACAGTCGGATGGTCAGGCTGATGTGGCTGGCGATCTGGAAAAGCCGACTGTTCTGTCCGGCGAAATGGACCGGGACGACGGTGGCTTTGGCACGCTGGATCAACTGTGCGGTGAAGGGCTGCCACGGCGCATCAACCGCGGGCCGCCGTCCGAGCCGATCGGGGGCCGTTGAGATCCCGCCAGCTGGAAACACCACCAGGCATCCCCCTTCCTCGAGCAGGCGGCGTGCAGCAGCGCGTGATTCGAGATTGGTACGCTGCGCGGCCGAGGTCCCGGAGAAATCGACAGGAAGCAAATATGGCCGCGCCTCAGGCGCGCGCAGCAGCAGTGAGTGGGTCAGGACGCGAAAATCCGAGCGGACCTGTCCGATGAGCCAACAGATGACGATCCCGTCGAGCACGCCATAGGGGTGATTGGCCACGACGACCACCGGTCCGTGGCGCGGGATGCGGTCGAGTGCGGTATGATCGAACTGGACGTCGAGCTCCAGGTGCCGGACCGCAGATCCCCAGAAGTCGGTGTGCTCGGGCGGGCGGGCGCAATGTTTGAGATAGATACGCTTCAACGTGCGCTGGCCCGTGGCGGTCTCGACGGCGCGGATGAAGGTCCGCTTCAAGCGTGTGGAGGTCGGGTCGGCATAGGTGAAGACGGCGTCGCGCATGCCCCGCTGATGACCGAATCCGGCGACGGCGCGATGACGATCCGGCAACGATCGCACGACGGGACGTCGGCGCTCAGAACGGCTTGGCTTCCGTGCAGACGACCGCGAAGCTGGTCTCTTGCGACGGCCACACGGCCAGAGAGCGCCCGTCCGAGCCGGTCCCGCCCGTCCAGTCTGCATTCGCCCCGGCCAGCTTCGCTTCGATGTCTGCAACGTTCCCGACTGCGAGGTGCATGGCGGCGATCCGCGTTTGGCCATTCGGCATGGCCCCATGCGTCGGCGAAGTCGTCCCGAAGTCGGCAGGCGGCACGGCCAGGATGCGCCCTCCCTGAAGCGGAACCTGGAACCCGCCTCCCTGGCGAGTCGATGGCAGCCTGACCAGCAAACGCCGAAAGAAAAGCGGCCGAATCCGCCATCTCCTCGGTGGCCAGCGTAAAGCCAGTGAGATCGATCGCCCCGTTGGCGTGCTGCTGGAACGCGGTGTTCCAGAAATTTTCGGGTCGGTGCTGCTGCGAGGTGAAGAAGCCGGCAGAGGGCATGCCGACGGGCTCGGCAAAGGCCAGCGTGAAAGCGACAGTGCGGTCGCTTCCGTCGGGGCCGCGAGCCGACCGCGAGAAGGGCAGCATACGGCCGCTACCGATGCCCGATCGCGCGAACTCCGCCGCATCCGCTGCCGCGTCGTCCGACCGGAGGACACCCATGGCGATTCCACTGGCGTGAGCGGCGAGGTAGCGTTCGAGGAAACCCGCGAAAGGAGAGGCGGGGTCGGACTCCGGCGGGCGATCGGTACCCTTCCGCGAGCCCGATCAGCTCGAGGAAGCTCGACCGGAACTGGACGATGTGGTTTTCGGTCCCCCAGGGGTGCCGGTTGCGGGCGCCGACCTGGAAGCCGAGCGCCGCGAATTGGGCGGCGAGGCGCGGCAGGTCCCGGGTCGCGAGAACCAGGTGGTCCAGCGACCGCGGCACCTTCAGACCAGCCGCGACTGGACGAGGGCCGCCCTGATGAAGCTCGCGAACAGCGGATGCGGCTCGAACGGCCGCGACTTCAGCTCGGGATGATATTGCACGCCGATGAACCAGGGATGGTCGGCCATCTCGACCGTCTCGGGCAGCAGCCCGTCCGGCGACATGCCGGCGAAGACCATGCCCGTGCTCTTCGAGCCTCTCGCGATAGTGCGTGTTGACCTCGTAGCGGTGGCGATGCCGTTCGGAGATCTCGGTCTCGCCGTAGATTTCGGCGATCTTCGAGCCGGGCTTCAGCGAGCGCGCGATAGGCGCCGAGCCGCATCGTGCCGCCGAGGTCGCCGCCGGCGGCGCGCGTCTCGAGTTCGTTGCCGCGCATCCACTCGGTCATCAGGCCGACGACCGGCTCGTCGCAGGGGCCGAATTCGGTCGAATTGGCATCCGGGACGCCGGCCGAGCGTGCGGGCCGCCTCGATCACCGCCATCTGCATGCCGAAGCAGATGCCGAAATACGGGACCTTGCGCTCGCGTGCGAAGCGCGCCGCCAGGATCTTGCCCTCGGCGCCGCGCTGGCCGAAGCCGCCCGGCACCAGGATGCCGTGCACGTGCTCGAGGTGGGCGGCCGGATCGTCGCCTTCGAAGATCTCCGACTCGATCCAGTCGAGCTTGACCTCGACCCGGTTGGCGATGCCGCCATGCGTCAGCGCCTCGATCAGCGACTTGTAGGCGTCCTTCATGCCCGTGTATTTGCCGACGACGGCGATGGTCACCTCGCCCTCCGGGTTGTCGAGCCGTTCCGTGACGGCGGCCCAGCGCGCCAGGTTGGGCTTCGGCGCGGGCTCGATGCCGAAGGCGGCCAGCACGGCGCGGTCGAGTCCGGCCTCATGGTAGGCGCGCGGCACGTCGTAGATCGAGGCGACATCGCGCGCCTCGATCACGGCATCCTCGCGCACGTTGCAGAACAGGCCGATCTTGCGCCGCTCCTCGCGCGGGATCGGCCGGTCGGTGCGGCACAGCAGGATGTCGGGCTGGATGCCGATCGAGCGCAGCTCCTTGACCGAATGCTGGGTCGGCTTGGTCTTCAGCTCGCCGGCGCTCGGGATGAAGGGCAGCAGCGTCAGGTGGATATAGACGGCGTGGCCGCGCGGCAGATCGTTGCCGAGCTGGCGGATGGCCTCGAAGAACGGCAGGCCCTCGATGTCGCCGACCGTGCCGCCGATCTCGACCAGCACGAAATCGGTGCCGTCGCTGCCGTCGAGCACGAATTCCTTGATGGCGTTGGTGACGTGGGGGATGACCTGCACGGTGCCGCCGAGGTAGTCGCCGCGCCGCTCCTTGGCGATGATCTCCTGGTAGATCCGTCCGGTCGTGGTGTTGTCGGCCTTGGTGGCCGGGCGCCCGGTGAAGCGCTCGTAATGGCCGAGGTCGAGGTCCGGTCTCGGCGCCGTCGTCGGTGACGAAGACTTCGCCGTGCTGGTAGGGGCTCATCGTCCCCGGGTCGACGTTGATGTAGGGGTCGAGCTTGCGCAGCCGGACCGTGTAGCCCCGCGCCTGAAGCAGTGCGCCGAGCGCCGCCGCGGCCAGACCCTTGCCGAGCGAAGACACCACGCCGCCGGTGATGAAGATATACCGCGCCATGGGGCTTCACACCTACCTTCAAACGAGCGCGATGGCGAGCGCCGATCGGCGCTCTCCACACTATTCGCGCGATGCAGAGCCTGAATTACTGCGACTTCGGCGGTTCGGGCGCGGCGCGGGGCCGCGGAGCTGCCGGCGCGGGCGCGCCCCACCGGACTTCTGATCCTGCATCTGCTTCAACTGGTCGAGCACCGTGGTACCTGGCGCGGCCGGAGCGTCGGCACGGTCTGGCCGGTGGTGGCGGCGCAGGCGTGCCGGTCGAAGATCGATGCCGGCGCGCGGTGCAGGTTCGCAAGCAAGCGTCAGCGTCAGGCTGGTGAGGAAGAACAGCGTGGCGAGAATCGCGGTCGCGCGGGTCAGCGCATTGGCTTGGCCGCGCCCCGTCATGAAGCCGCCGCCGCCGCCCACCCCGAGCGCGCCGCCTTCCGACCGCTGCAGCAGCACGGATGCGACGAGCGCGATCACGACAGAAGGTGGAAGACGATCAGAACGGTTTGCATGAAGAAAATGCCTCAAGGCGCGCGGCGGACGCATCGCGGCCGACCGCTGCTGCTCGAATTGCTGCGCGCTTCTACAGGATGGCGGCGGGTTTGGAAACCTGCCAGCCGGCAGGCGGTCTGCGGCAGCCCAGCGCTGGCTCAGCGATAGACGCCGCGCGATGCCGAGGAAATCCTTCGCCGTGAGGCTGGCGCCGCCGACCAAGCGCGCCGTCGACGGCGTCGATCGCCAGCAGCTCGGCCGCATTGCTCGGCCTTGACGGAACCGCCGTAGAGCAGCCGCATCGATGCCGCCGCTCGGCTCAGCTCGAAGCCGGCGGCGGATGAAGCCGTGCACGTCGGCAACGTCCTGCGACGCTCGGCGTCAGCCCGGTGCCGATCGCCCAGACCGGCTCGTAGGCGACGATGGTGTTCGCGGTCGTGGCACCGCGCGGCAGCGAACTCGTCGATCTGGCGGCCGACGACGCGCAGCGTCTCGCCGGCGTCGCGTTCGGCCCGGGTCTCGCCGACGCAGATGATGGCGATCAGCCCGGCCCGGTGCGCTGCCTCCGCCTTGGCACGGACCAGGGCGTCGTTCTCGCCGTGGTTGGCGCGCCGCTCCGAATGGCCGACGATGACCAGCCGTCGCGCCGGCATCGCGCAGCATCTCCGCCGAGATGTCGCCCGTATGGGCGCCGGACGCGTCGGTATGGCAGTCCTGCCCGCCGACCTGGAGACGGCTGCCCGCGGCCGCTTCGGCCGCCGCCATGATCAGCGTCGCCGGCAGGCAGAGCGCGACCTCCGCGCCGGCCGGCCGTGCCGCGTCGAAGCAGGCGTCGCGCACAGCGTCGAATTCGACGAGCGAAGCCCGCAAGCCGTTCATTTTCCAGTTGCCGGCCACGAAGGGTCTCGAAGAAAAGGCCATGATCGCTCCATGTCGCCGCAGGGCCGTTGCGATCTAACAGAAGGGCCGTGGTCAGGGAAAGGCTGAGCCGCGCCTCCCTGTTCCGCCGGTCGCCCTATATAGGTAGGGGTCCGTTTCTCAATAGCGTGGTCCTATGGAGCGACAGCCCGGCGACGCCACCGACCCGGTGTCAAGCCGTGCTGGCCACACCGAGACCAGGGCAACGACCAGGAACGGCTTGGCGCGCGCCATTTCGGCTTACGTCCGGGCGGAGTTCAAGGCTCCGGTCGATATCGTGGCAAGCTTCATCGACCTCCTGCTCGAGGATGCCGGCGGCGACGGGTCTGAGCGCCTACCGCGCCGATCTCGAGACCATGAAGGCGGCCAGCCAGCAGGCTGGCCGAGACGGTCGCGGATCTGCTCGACGCGGCCGCTTCGCGGCAGTCCCTGGCCGAGCGGCAGCTGGCGACAGCTTCACGGCCGAGCTTCGCCACGAGCTTACGGACGCCGATCACCGCGATCATGGGCTATGGCGAACTGCTGCTCGAGGAAGCGCGCGAAGACGGCCTGACGAGGCTGCTCGAGACACTTGACCCGCTGCTCGCGGCAGCGCGCCGGCTGCTCGGCGGCATCGACGCCATGGTCGAGTTCATCCAGGCCGGCTCGATCGTCTCGCGAACCGGCATGGAGCAAGCGGCCGGCAGATCGGAACGAGGTCGTCGCCCAGGCCATCTCGGCCATGCGGTCCGTCTTCGCCGAAGAGGCCGGCACCGAGCCCCGCGCCGACCGGATACGATCCTGGTGGTCGACGACAACCCCTCGAGCCTCGACCTGCTGTCCCATCGGCTGGAGCGGGAGGGCCACACCGTCTGCTCCTGCAGCGATGGCGAATCGGCGCTGCGCGCCAGCCGCAAACCGTGTCCTTCGACCTGGTGCTGCTCGATCTGCTGATGCCCGGCATCACCGGGCATCGAGTGCTGAAGCGACTGCGTGCGGACCCGCGCACGGCCGACATTCCCGTCGTGATGATGTCGGGCGTCAACGCGACGGACAGCGTCGTCCGCTCCATCGAGGCCGGCGCCGACGACTTCATGACAAGCCGCTCGATCCGGTGCTGCTGCGGGTGCGGCTTGTCGGCCATCCTGGAGCGCAAGTTCCTGCGCGACCGCGAGGCAGCGCGCGTCGAGCAGCTCCGGCTCGAGCGGGAGAGATCCGAACGGCTGCTTGCGTTCGATGCTGCCGGCGCCGATCGTCGAGCGGCTCCGGCGGGGCGAGACGGTGATCGCCGACCATTACCCGTCGGCCACGATCCTGTTCTGCGACCTCGTCGGCTTCACGGCGCTGGCCGATCGCTTGCACGCCGGCCGCACGGTCGCGTTGCTGAACACGGTCTTCTCTGCGCTCGACCGGCTGACCTCGACCAACGACCTCGAAAAGATCAAGACCATCGGAGACGCCTACATGGTGGCGGCGGGCTGCCGCGGGCTCGCGAGCGACCATGTGCAGGCCGTTGTCGGCCATGGCGCGCACAGATCGCCGACGCGGTGCGAGCAGGCCGGAGCTCGCTCGACGAAGCGCTCGAAATCCGCATCGGCGTGCATACCGGGCCGGTCATCGCCGGGCATCATCGGCACCGACAAGATGGCCTACGACGTCTGGGGCGACACCGTGAACGTCGCGAGCCGCATGGAGCGGACCGGCGTTCCCGGCCGCGTGCACATCACGGCCGCTGTCCGCGCCGCGCTCGGCGCTGGACTGGCGTGCGACGCCCTGCCCCCGATGGACATCAAGGGCAAGGGTCTGATGGAAACGTTCCTGATCAGCTGAAGCCTGCGACTGCATGCGGCGTATAGACCTCGCTCAGCCGCATCAACGTCCTCGGGCGAAAGCTTCACATCGAGCGCCGCCACCGCTTGTTCGAGGTGACCCGGCTTCGAGGCGCCGATGATCGGGAGCCGTCACGCCGGGTTGTTGCAGCAGCCATGCGAGCGCCACCGACGCTCGGCTCGCTCCACGCCTCCCCGCAACCTCGCCGAGCCGGTCGACCACGCGCTTGTCCGCATCGTGCGTCGCCGCGTACAGGGTCTTGCCGAATGCGTCGGTCTCGGCCCGCTTGGTGGTCGGCGCGTTTTCCCAGGGCCGCGTCAGTTTGCCCGCGCGCCAGCGGGCTCCAGGGGATCATGCCGATGCCCTCCTCCTGGCAGAGGCCCATCATCTCGCGCTCTTCCTCTCGGTAAAGCAGGTTGTAGTGGTTCTGCATGGACACGAAGCGCGTCCAGCCGTGCTGGTCGGCCACGTAGAGCGCCTTGCAGAACTGCCACGCGATACATCGACGAGGCGCCGATGTAGCGCGCTTTGCCCGCCTTCACGACATCGTGCAGCGCCTCCAGCGTCTCTTCGATCGGCGTCTCGCGATCGAACCGATGGATCTGGTAGAGGTCGACGTAGTCCGTGCCGAGCCGCCGCAGGCTGTGGTCGATCTCGGTCATGATGGCTTTGCGCGAGAGGCCCCTGCCGTTCGGGTCGCTGCGCATCGGCCCGTTGACCTTGGTGGCGAGGACGACCTCGTCGCGCTTGGCGAAATCCTTCAGTGCCCGGCCGACGATCTCTTCGCTGGAGCCGTCCGAATAGACGTTGGCGGTGTCGAAGAAGGTGATGCCGAGTTCCAGGGCTTGCTTGATGAAGCGCTCGGCTCTCTTCCTCCGGGAGCGTCCAGGGGTGTTGCCCGCGGTCGGGCTCGCCATAGGTCATGCAGCCCAGGCAGAGCCGGGAGACCTTGAGGCCGGTCTTGCCGAGATTGATGTAGTCCATGCAGCCGTCCTCGCCTCGAGCTGCGTTCTGAACTGGCGTGCAGTGCACCCTGAGCAAGGGCTGCTGCGGCTTCAATGCTGGATTTCCCGCATCGTGAGAGGCGCCAGCGCGTGAAGGGCTCCGGCCCGCCCGGTGTCTGACGGCGTTTCGATAGCCGCACCGGGGTGTTGCCGGCATCCGAGCACGCGGCGTTGCGGCGCGGCGGGCTCCTCCCTATATTCGCGCCGCTTTGAGGGCTCGGCGGCGTGAACGGCAATGGCCTGCACGGCTTGCCGGACCGTTTGCGGAGGTGACCAGTTCCACATGCTCGAACGCTTGCGCGCCGCCCAAAGCACGTGGCTCGGCAAGGCCGTGCTGGCCGTGATCTTTGTTCTGATCATCGTCGGGCTTGAGCTTTTTCGGCATCGCCGATCTGTTCCGCACGCATACCGGCGAACTGGGCCATCGAAGTCGGTGGAACCGAGGTGTCGGCCGACGCCTATCGTCAGGCCTATCAGAACGAACTCGCAGCAACTCCAGCAGCGGCTCCGCCGCCCGATCACGAACGCGCAGGCGCGCCAGCTCGGGCTCGACCAGCAGGTCCTGACCCGGCTCGTGACCGATGCGTTGCTGGACCGGCAGGCAGATCAGCTCGGGTCTCGCGGTGTCCGACCCGCAGATCGGCGCCGTCGTCGCTCAGGACCCGACCTTCGCCGGCGCCGACGGCCAGTTCGATCGCGCGAAGTTCAACGCTGTTGCTGCGAGAACGTGCAGGACCGGAGCAGACCTTCGTGCGCGACCAGCGGAGCACCTACCGCGGCAGGAGCTCGTCGACGGCGTGGCCGGCAGCCATGGCGGCCCCGAAGGCGGCGGTCGATGCGCTGCACCGGTCTGCAGGCGGAAACCCGCAGCATCGACATGATCGTGCTGCAACCGTCGCTCGTCGGCGACGTCCCGGCGCCGGACGAAGCGACGCTGCAGACCTACTTCGAGACGCACAAGGCGCAGTTCGCCGCGCCGGAATACCGCAAGCTGACTTATCTCGCGGTGACGCCGGCTGCGTGGCCAAGCCTGACCAGGTCGACGGCCGAGGACATCGCCAAGGCCTACGACAGCGCGCCTGAAATCACGGTTCGGCGCGCCGGAGAGGCGCACCGTGCAGCAGATCACCTTCCCAACCCAGGAGGAGGCCGAGGCAGCCGCTCTGCGCATCGCGGCCGGAACGGCCTTTGCCGACATCGCGGCCGAGCGGAAGGTGTCGGGCAAGGATCTCGACCTCGGCAGCGTCAGCAAGGCGCAGATCTTCGACAAGGCGGTCGCCGACGCTGCCTTCGCGCTTCCGCCCAACGGCACGAGCCAGCCGGTGAAAGGCACCTTCGGCACCGTGCTCGTCCACGTCACGGACATCGTCCCGGGCAATCGGAAACCCTGGACGAGGTCGCACCGATGCTGCGCAAGGAGATTGCCGAGCAGCCGGCCCGGACCCGCGACGCCTTGCGCGATATTCGCGACAAGATCGAGGACCAGCGGGCCTCGGGCAAGCCGCTGGCCGAAGCCGCCAAGGCGGTCGGGTTCGAAGTGCGGACGGTCGAAGCCGTCGACTGCGACCGGCAAGGACAAGAGCGGGAGCGCTCGTCGACCTTCCCGAGCCGCGACCAGGTCCTCCAGGCCGCCTTCGCCTCCGACGTCGGCGTCGACAATGACGTGGTCCAGACCCGCAGCGGCGATCAGATCTGGTTCGAGGTCGCGGACATCGAGCCGGCGCATCAACGCAGCTTCGCCGAGGTGAAGGCCGGAGGTCGAGGCCGCTTGGCGCAAGCGAGGAGACGAGCAAGCGGCTGGCCGCCAAGGCCGACGAACTCGTCAAGGCGCTCGCTGGCGGCACGACGCATGGAGCAGGTCGCGGCGCAGGCCGGCGGCGCCGAGATCAAGCATGTCGGCCGACGTGCGCCGCACCGGGACCGCGGCTGTCGCTCCGCGCCGTCGTGTCGAAGGTCTTCGATACGCCGATCGGCGCGGCGGGGCCGCCGAAGGCGATGGCGACACGCAAGTGGTCTTCAGGGTGCTCGACTCCGTCGTGCCGCCGCTCGATCCGGACGCACCCGAAGCCAAGCAGATGGATCGAGCAATATCGCAATGGCTGTCGAACGATCTGCTGACAGCCTATCTCACGCGCGTTCAGGAGACGGTCGGCGTCAAGGTCAACCCCGAGGTGCTGCATAGCGCCGATCGGCGAGGGCGAGTTGATGGCCGAGGCTGCCGAACGCGTGCACTGCGCAGGATCAGGCCGAGGCGGCAAGCATCGTCTCGACCGTGCTGGTCGCCGATCTCGAAACGCCGGTCTCGGCTTTCCTCAAGCTGCAGGCGGCGCAGCGCGGGCCGATGTTCCTGCTCGAATCGGTCGAGGGCGGCGCCACGCGCGGCCGCTACTCGATGATCGGGCTCGATCCCGGACCTCATCTGGCGCTGCAGCGGGCGAGACGCTCCGAGATCAACCGGCGCGCGGCGGTCTCGCCGGACAGCTTCGAGCCTTGCCGCGGCACGTCCGCTCGACGCTCTTGCGTGCGCTGCTGGCCGAATCGGCCATCGCCATGCCCGCCGGCATGCCGCCGATGGCGGCCGGCGTGTTCGGCTATCTCGGCTACGACATGGTCCGACACATGGAGCGGCTTGCGCCCGCGAAGCCGGACCCGATCGGCGTGCCCGACGCGGTGATGATCCGGCCCCGTGTCATGGTGATCTTCGACACGGTGCGCGACGAGATCTCGGTGGTCGCGCCGGTGCGGCCTCGGGCCGGGGTGCCGGCCAGGATCGCCCGTGAGGACGCGCTCGCCCGCATCGACCAGATCGTTGAAGTGCTCGAAGGCCCCCTGTCGCACACAAGCCCTGCGATCGATCCGCTCCTCAAGACGGCGGAGCCACAACTCGAACACGGCGACGCCGGATTTCCTGGCGATGGTGGCGACGGGCCAAGGAATACATCCGCGCCGGCGACGTGTTCCAGGTGGTTCTGTCACAGCGCTATTCCGCGCCGTTCGAGCTACCGCCCTTCTCGCTGTATCGCGCGCTGCGCCGGGTCAATCCGGCGCCGTTCCTCTGCTACCTCGATTTCGGCGAATTCCAGATCTGCTGCTCCAGCCCGGAGATTCTGGTCCGGGTGCGCAGCGGCAAGGTGACGATCCGGCCGATCGCCGGGACGCGGCGCCGCGGTGCGACACCGGCCGAAGACGAGGCGCTCGCTGCCGAACTGCTGGCCGACCCGAAGGAGCTCGCCGAGCACCTGATGCTGCTCGATCTCGGCCGCAACGATACCGGCCGCGTCGCCAAGACGGCACCGTCAAGGTAACCGACAAGTTCTTCATCGAGCGCTACAGCCACGTGATGCACATCGTCTCGAACGTCGAGGGCGACCTCGACCCGCGTCACGACGTGATCGACGCGCTGGCGGCCGGCTTCCCGGCCGGGACCGTATCAGGCGCTCCGAAGGTCCGAGCGATGGAGATCATCGACGAGCTCGAACGCGACAAGCGCGGCATCTACGGCGGCTGCATCGGCTATTTCGGCGCGGGCGGCGAGATGGACACCTGCATCGTGCTGCGCACCTCGGTGATCAAGGACGGCATCATGCATGTCCAGGCGGGCGCCGGCATCGTCTACGATTCCGATCCGGCCTCGGAGAACGCCGAATGCGAGAACAAGGCGCGGGCGCTTGTCCGGGCGGCTGAAGAGGCGATGCGCTTCGCCACGAGCGCCAAGCGCGGACAATAGGACCGTCGCTAGCCTGAGCGCGCGGCACGCATGATCGCGGCGACGCCTTCCCCGCAGGTTTGAAGCCGAACGTATTCGGGCGTGCGCAGTTCGCCGCCCATGAAGACATGGTCCCTTCGGAGCCGCATCGGGCTCGGCAGTCTCGACCAGCGCGGCAAAGTGCAGCTCGCGTGGGGCGAGTTCCGCGACGATCCGCGCGGCATTGCGGAGCGTGACGCCGCCGCCCGGCATGATGATGACGCGATCGCCGGCCTGTTCGATCAGAGCGCGGATCAGAGGGGCACCGTCCAGCACCGTCGCCTCCTGACCGGATGTGAGCACGCGGGAAACACCGAGGCCGATCAGCACTTCGAGAGAGGCGGCTGGATCGGCCGTCATATCGAACGCCCGGTGGAACGTGACCGCCAGCGGACCAGCGGCTTCGATCAGCTTCGCCGCGAGCGGGATATCCACCGTGCCATCCGGCAGCAGTGCGCCTATGACAACGCCATCGGCGCCCTCGGCACGCGCTCCCTCGATATCGGCCAGCATGACCTCGGTCTCGTCATGATCGAACACGAAGTCTCCGCCACGCGGGCGGATGATGACGTGCAGGCCGATCCCGGCGACCCGCCGCGCCTGCCCTATCATCCCACGGCTGGGAGTTATCCCGCCCTCGAACAGGTCGGCGCAGAGTTCAACCCGATCGGCCCCGGCCTCCAGGGCGGCCCTGACCCCGGCGACCGAATCCACACAGATCTCAAACTTCACCACGCGCCTCCGGACCGATGCCCACGCCATACACCCGATCGGCGCGGATCTCGAACGCCTCCGCGAATCGCCGAAAAGCCGTGTCGAACATCGATCCCATCAAGGCGCCCAAGATGCGGTTCTTGAACTCGTATTCGATGTAGAACTCGACCACGCACCCGCTCCCCTGCGGGTCGGGCTCGAAAGTCCACTTGTTCTCGAGCGAACGAAACGGGCCCTCGAGATATTCGACCAGGATCTTGCGTGCCGGCCGGTCCAGGGTGATCTGGCTCGTGAAGGTCTCGCGGATCGCCTTGTAGCCGACGCGCATGTCCGCCACGACAAGCTCCTGGCCCTCGCCGAGCAACCGGCGCCGCCGCACGGCCAGCGACTGGCAAAGGGGCAGGAACTCTGGGTAGCGCTCGACGTCAGCCACCAGATCGAACATGTGGTCCGCGGAATGGCGGACGCGGCGGGTCGTTCGGAAACGCGGCATGGAAGTCCAGTAAAGCGATAGGCGGCCTGCCAATCTGTTCAACAGCAGATCAGAGAGAGAGATCAACCCCACGCGACCCCGCAGGCCAGCGCGCAGCGTCGCCGAAGAGGAGTTCGTTAACCATGATTGACTAAGACTTTCAGTGTCCCGCTGCCGAGTCCAACGGTCCAATAATGCTGCGATCCCTTGCGATCTTCTCCTTTGCCGCTGCCGTCTGCCTGTCCGGCTGCGCCGACCAGCACTTCCGCAACGACCTGTTCAAGGCCTCGCTCGCAGCTCCCTATACGTTAGGGAGCGGCGACCGGATCCGTGCGATCGTTTTCGGGCAGGACGCGCTGTCAAACGCCTATTCGGTAAGCGGCGGTGGCACTGTCTCGATGCCCCTCATCGGCGAAGTCCCAGTGCAGGGATTGACAACGGCCGAAGCCGAGCGAGCGATCGAAGGGCGATTGCGCAAGGGTTATCTGCGCGATCCGCATGTTTCGGTCGAAGTGGAAGCCTACCGGCCGTTCTTCGTCTTGGGAGAGGTCACCGCGGCGGGCCAGTATCCGTTCGTCAACGGGATGACGATCCGCAAGGCGATCGCCATTGCCGGAGGGTTTACCCCACGCGGCTATCAAAGAGACCGCCGACGTCACGAGAATCATCGACGGGCGCCCGGTGGTCGGCCGCTTCCCGCTCGATTGGCCGTTGCGACCAGGCGACACTGTCACTGTCGAGGAACGGATATTTTAGCTTTGCGACGCAATGTCGGGTCACGCGTTAGCGAGGCCCGGAGATGGTCGGTACAGGGAATGGCGAACGTCCACTGCGGATCCTGCATGTGCTGCGGGCTCCGATCGGTGGTTTGTGGCGCCACGTTGTCGACCTCACCCGGGAACAGGCGCTGCGTGGTCATGCGGTCGGCATCATCACCGACGCATCGACCGGCGGCGATCGGGCGAAGACTGCCCTCGAGGAGCTTGCACCGCAGCTGAGCCTCGGTGTCTCTCGCATAGGCATCCGACGCAATCCTCACCCCTCCGACTTCCGCGCCCTTGCGCATGTGACGCGTCGCATTGTCGAGACGAACCCTGATGTGATCCATGGCCACGGGTCGAAAGGGGGTGCCTTGGCTCGGATCGCACCACTGCCGCCCCGGCAGGGGAAAGCCCGTGCGGGTCTATACGCCCCATGGCGGCAGCCTGAATTACCGTCCTGGCGGGTACCTCCACGCCCTTTACATGAAGGTCGAGGGCGCTCTGCGCGGAAGGACCGATCTCGCGCTCTTCGAAAGCGCCTATATCGCCTCGCGCTACGCCACCTTCGTCCGCAGCATGCCGGCCGTCCACAGGATCGTACAGAACGGAATTGCGCCGTCCGAATTCGAGCCGTTGACCCCGAATGACGATGCGACCGACCTCCTCTACGTCGGCGAACTCCGGGCCGCCAAGGGCATCGACACCTTGCTCGGTGCAATCCGGCATGCGGGGCAGTTCCTCGGGGATGCGCCGAGCCTGACCCTCGTCGGGTCGGGCCCGGACCGCGATGCGCTCGAGATTGCAGGCGGTGCAGACTCGGGGTGATGAGCCGCGTCACGTTTCGTGCCGCCATGCCTGCGCGCGACGCATTCCGGCTTGGACGTTTGCTTGTCGTTCCCTCGCGGGCCAAGTCGCTTCCCTACGTCGTTCTCGAGGCAGCGGGGGCCGGCGTGCCGATCATCGCGACTGACGTCGGCGGCATCCCCGAAATTTTCGGGCCGATGCGGCGCCATCTGATCCCATCCGACAGCGTGTCGGCCCTGGGCGACCGGGTCGTGCAATCCTTGACCGCGCCTGCCGAGCGGCGGGTGCAGGATGCGCGCACGCTGGCCGAGTACGTTCGCAACAATTTCTCTCTGGTCCGCATGGTCGACGGTATCTTGGCCGCCTACCGCGATGCCGCCAGCATCAAGTCCGCCCATTCATCCGTGCGCTCGCACACCCCGCGCCCCTCGCGTCCTGATCGCCCCCGAACCATGAAATCTCAATCAGCCACAGTCACCGGCATCACGGCGGACGAGATGGTGCGCCTCGGCATGGAGCGCCCCCGAGCCGCTCGAGGCTTCCGCCGAACCGACCCTCAATCGGTCCCTGCTTCGCCTCGCCGAAACGATGGGAACCCTCAATCCGCGGCCGCCGGTCTCGCCGGTCGTAATCTCGGGCCTGGTCCGCTCTATCGGAATTCCTGGTGATTTGGGTGACGGGCCTTGTCGCCCATTTCACCCATGGGCCGCTCGATCATCCCTATGCTCTCGCCTATCTCTTGGCTATTCCGGCGATTGCGGCCGTGGCCGGCGCGGTGTTCCACGCTGCCCGACTGACGACGCCTGCGGCGCTGCGCGTGCCACTCCGTGCCGGAGCGCTCATGGCGCTGATCTGGGCGGGCGTGCTGGTGGTGGTGTTCGGCGCGCTGCTCGTGCTTCGCCCTGAGGCCGATGTCGCAGAATCGTGGCTGCTCGTGTGGGCCGCAGCGAGCTTCGCGGCACTCGCGGTCGAGCGCGGCCTGGTCTGGTGGCTGATGCGGGTGCTGACCCGGCAAGGCCGCCTCGAACGGCGGACGGCCATCGTCGGTGGCGGCGCAGCCGGGGGTGAACTGATCCAGGCACTTGCCGATCAGCCCGATTCCGATCTGCGCCTCATCGGCCTGTTCGACGACCGCAACGATCAGCGTTCCCCGGAGGTGGTCGCGGGCCTGCCGAAACTCGGCACGGTGACGGATCTCGTCGCCTTCGCGCGCAATACGCGGATCGATCTCGTCATTTTCGCGCTGCCGATCACGGCCGAGGATCGTCTCCTGCAGATGCTGCGGAAGCTGTGGGTCTGCCGATCGACATCCGTCTCGCGGCTCATCGCAACAAGCTCCGGTTTCGGCCGCGCTCCTATTCCTACATCGGCGACGTCCCCGTGCTCGACGTGTTCGACAAGCCGATCGCCGACTGGGACGTGATCATCAAGGCCGTTTTCGACCGGGTCGTCGGCGCGGTGGCGCTCGTTGCGCTGTCGCCGGTACTGCTCGCTCACCGCGATCGCGGTGAAACTCGAACTCGAAGGGCCCGATCCTGTTCAAGCAGAAGCGGCATGGCTTCAACAACGAACTGGTCGAGGTCTACAAGTTTCGGTCGCTCTACGCCGATCAGCTCGATTACGCGGCCGCGAAGCTCGTGACCAAGAACGATCCGCGCGTGACCCGCGTCGGCCGCTTCATCCGAAAGACCTCCATCGACGAACTGCCGCAGCTGTTCAACGTCGTATTCAAGGGCAATCTCTCGCTTGGTTGGGCCCCGCCCGCATGCGGTTCATGCCCATCTCGCAAACCGAGCCTACGACCAGGTCGTCGACGGCTATTTCGCCCGTCACCGGGTCAAGCCGGGCATCACGGGATGGGCACAGATCAACGGCTGGCGCGGCGAGACCGACACGCCGGTCAAGATCCAGAAGCGCGTCGAGCACGACCTCAGCTACATCGAAAACTGGTCGATCTTCTTCGACATCTACATCCTGCTCAGAACACCCTTCGCGCTGCTGAAAGCCGAGAATGCCTATTGAGGGGGCGCGTTCCCGGCGGGCGTGCCGTCGGGGGGCTCGGCCTTCAGTTTCGGTGGCGCCTCGATTATGGCGCGCTGACCAACCGCGCCTTCGGCGTGATGACCTTTTGCGGCGCCATCGCGCTGGTCGAGCCGTCGCCTTACGATTTTGCCTCCGTGGTCGGCGTTCCTGCTCTGGGTCGGAGGCGGGTTCCGCGTCCAGCCGCTCGGCTGCTCTTTTTCGCGAGCCTCATCTTCGTCTACAATCTCGGCGGCTTCATCGCGCTGCTGCCGCATCTCGACGAAGAACCTGCCGACCGTGTTCATGCTGCAGTCGCTCTACCTCGCGATGACGGCGGTCTTCTTCGTGCTGTTCTTCGCCGAGGACACCGAGCGGCGGGCCGAGCTTTGCCTGGCCGCCTTCGCCGCAAGCACCGTCGTCGCTTCGTTCTGCGGGATCCTGGGCTATTTCGATGTCGCGGGCTCCGGCGCCCTGTTCAGTCTCAACGGCCGCGCCTCGGGGACATTCAAGGATCCGAACGTGCTCGGCTCCTATCTGATCATGGGCGCCCTCTATTTCTTGCAGAACCTGCTGCTTGGCCGGACGCGCCATGGCGATCTGGACCGCGCTCGCGCTGCTCCTCGTGATCGCCGGCATCTTCCTGTCCTTCTCGCGGGGTTCCTGGCTGGCCTTCGTGGCGGCGGTGACCTTCATGGTCGGCCTCACCATCGCTACGGCGCCGACCGCCGGATTCCGGCGCCGGGCGGCAGTGCTCTCCATTGGTGTCGCAGTCGCGGCTGCGGTGGCGCTGGCTCTCCTGCTTTCGATCGGGGGCGTTGCAGATTTCTTTCTGCAGCGGTTCGCCCTGATGCAGGATTACGACGCGGGCGAAACCGGACGGTTCGGCAACCAGCTTCGCTCGCTCGGCATGCTGCTTGACCGGACGAACGGGTTTGGCCCGCTGCGCTTTCGGCTGGTGTTCGGGCTCGACCCGCACAATTCCTTCATCAACGCCTTCGCGTCCTACGGCTGGCTCGGGGCCGCGGGTTTCTTCCTGCTCGTCGGCCTCACCCTGTTCATCGGGTTCCGGCTGGCAGTCGCTTGCTTCACCGTACCGTCGCCTTGCACAAGTCTACTGGCCGGCCCTGCTGGTCTTCCTGCTGCAGGGCTTGCAGATCGACATCGATCATTGGCGCCACGTCTATCTGATGCTGGGCGCGGTATGGGGCCTCGAGACGGCTCGGCTGCGCTGGCGCAACCAGCACTCCCGTGCCGCGGGATCAAGCCGCGCGTGCGGCCTCGGCGATCCGCGGGCCGCCGGCCCTTGGCTACGCGGCGTTCGTAGACTTCAAGAAGCGCCTGCACGTGCCGATCGAGCGTCGGCGGGTCGGCCCAGTATCGGTCATAGGCGCTCGCGCGAGAGCCGCTCCGCGAGGGCATCATCGGCCATCTCCCGCATGGCACGCGCCAGATCGTCGGCGTCGCCGCTGCGGAACCAGAGGCCGGAGACGCCGTCCGCGACAAAGTCGCGGCCGGCGCAGCCATCGGAGACGATCACCGGCGTGCCAACCGAGAGCGCTTCCAGCACGGTCAGCGGCTGGCCCTCGTACCACAATGACGGGAAGACAAGCGCGCGAGCGCTTCGGAGATGGCCACGGACCGCGTCGTGGTCCTGCCAGCCGAGCATGCCGGGCTTCCGGATAGCGGGCCCGGATCTCGTCGCGCAGCGGTCCGTCACCGATGAAAACCGGCGCCACGCCGAGCTTGCGGGCGGCTTCCGCATAGAGGAGCGGCCCCTTCTCGGGGGAGATGCGCCCAATGAATACGATCTCACCCGCTGCTGGCGCGACTTTTGGGCCCATGTCGACGGCAGCGATCGGGTTCGAGAACCAGATGCATCGTGGCGCTGCGCGGCAGCATGGCGCCGACAGCCTCGATCTGGAACCTCGAGATGCAGATGATGTCGGAGAAGACCTCCGGCAGGTGCGCAACCCGGTTCATCACCGTGCTGCGAACGTTGCGCCAGATCTTCCGCGAATAGCTGCGCGAGTCGCAGTTGCTCGCCCAGCAAGCGCCTGACAGGGGGCGCAGGTGGCAGACCTGCTGTTTCTGGTAGTTGTAGAAGCCGCCATTCGGGCACATCAAGAAATACTCGTGCATCGTGTAGACGGCTGGCAGACCGGACGCGACGATCGCCTTGGCGATCGAAGGCGACAGCGCCTTCGCCCATCCGTGCACATGGACGACCGTGCTGTCTGCCGGCAGACCGGCCAGCAGCCGAGAGAGAGCCGCCAGCGCCGGTCCGTTCCAGATCCCCTGGATGGCAGCCTTGAGCGGCCGATGGGTTGCCGACCAGATCGGTCTGATCGAGGCAGACAACCGGGATGCCCGCGGCCTCGAGTTCCGGATCGACAGGTCCGACGGCCGCGAAGACGATCGGCTGGTGTCCCGCGCGTTTGAGCCCGACTGCGCTGTCGAACGCAACTTTCGACTGACCGCCGCTGACGAAGGCATGGTCCAGAACCAGAACCACGGTCAAGACGCGGTCGGTAGCGGCGGTCATTATCGAAGCTCCGGATCGCATCGGTGACCCGCATGCTGCACTTGAAATCTTTCGCAGCGCGTTAAGCCGACGCCAGACCGGTGACGTATTGCCGATCGTCCCGCGCAATTTCCGGCTGCCGCCGAAACTCGCCTCGTACCCTTCCGTATAAATCTTTGTCTCCACTTCCGGAGACGGGGAGCTGGAGGTTTAGATGCTTGGATTTCGTGGCGGCCGGATCGCGGCCGGAATGATCATGGCGGTCGCTCTTTCGACGGCTCCGGTCTACGCGGCGGTGAAGATGGTCGGTGGAGCGCCGATGTACCCGACCAAGAACATCGTCGAGAACGCCGTCAACTCGAAGGACCACACGACGCTCGTCGCTGCGGTCAAGGCGGCCGGGCTCGTCGACACGCTCGAAGGCGCTGGACCGTTCACGGTGTTCGCGCCCACCAACAAGGCGTTCGGCAAACTGCCGGCGGGCACGGTCGACACGCTCGTCAAGCCTGAGAACAAGGACAAGCTCACGCAGATCCTCACCTACCACGTGGTTGCCGGTCGCCTGACGGCTGCCGACCTCATGAAGGCTGTGAAGGAGGGCGGCGGCAAGGCCGAGCTGAAAACCGTCGAAGGGGAAACGCTGACCGTTTCGATGGCTGGTCAAGGGCTGGACGTCACCGACGCGAAGGGCGATGTTGCCCGAGTGACGATCTCCAATGTGATGCAGTCGAATGGCGTGATCCATGTGATCGACACCGTTCTTCTGCCGGCGGGCTGAACGAGGCTGTTTGCTGGACGCTGACGATCGACGGCATCGGCGCTGCGGGGCTTGGTTCCGCGCGCTTGTCTCGTCCGCCGGCCTGATCGGCGCCTGCGGCATCGTGTTGGGTGCTGCCGGCGTTCACGCTGGCGGCGGGGATCTGGCGCGGACGGCCTCGATGTTTCTGCTGATCCATGCGGCGGCGATCATCGCGCTCGCGAGTTTTGCAGCTCGAAGCCGGTTTTTGCTGCCGCTCCTGATCGCAGCGACCGTCCTTGCGGTCGGTGTGGCTGGCTTTGCCGCCGATCTTGCGTCGGTGGCGTTCAGCGGTGGCCATCTCGTCCCAGGGCTGGCGCCGATTGGCGGCACGCTGATGATTGTGGGATGGGTGATCGTTGCCGTATCGCCGTGGTTTCAGTCGAGCGGCACCCGCCGAGCTTGAACCGCGCGCGCCACTTGCCCTATGGCTACGGGCCCGGAACCGCCCACCTGACGTGCAGTTAGGCCGTTTTTCCGGCTCAGGCTTGAAGCGGCATGCTCGAATTCGGTGCAGGGGCTCATAGCGGTAGTCGACCGTGTCGCGGCGGGTGATCGCGCGGCATTCGACGATCTGTACCGCGCCACCAGTGCCAAGCTTTACGGGATCATCCTACGCGTCGTTGGAAACAGGAGTGCTGCCGACGAGATCCTGCAGGAGGTTTACGTGAAAATCTGGCAGCGTGCGGGGGAGTTCGACCGGTCGAAGGCGTCACCGATCACCTGGATGGCGACGATCGCCCGCAACCGGGCCATAGACGAAATTCGTCGCGCTCGGCCACAAGCCGGAGCGGAGCTCGTCGAGGCGGAAGACGTTGCTGCCGAATTGGTAGACCCTCTTGGCGGACGCGAGCGAAGCGAAGCCTTGCGCGCCCTGCTCGCCTGTCTTCAGATCCTGCCCGAAGAGCGTCGCCAGATCCTGCTTCTCGCCTATTGCCGCGGCATGAGCCGCGATGCCCTGGCGCAGCGATTTGGGAAGCCTGTGCCCACCATCAAGACCTGGTTGTTCCGAGGTCTGGCGCAACTGAAGACGTGCCTGTCGCCATGAGCGAGTTCAGCGACGACGATGCCCTTGCGGCCGAATATGTGATCGGCACCCTGGATCCGACTGAGCGCAAATCCGTGGATGCCCGCCGCCGAAATGACGCCGCATTCGATCAGGTTATCGAGGAATGGAGCAGCCGACTAGCGCCCCTGCTCGATGCGATACCCTCCGTCGAGCCTTCCGCGCGCCTGCATGAGGCCGTAACGGCCAGGATCGATCGGCTGGCAGCCAGTCCGGCCAACGACAACGTCGTCCAACTGCGTCGACAACTCCGGCTGTGGCGCTCTGCAACCGCGTTGAGCGTAGCGGCGGCGCTTGTTCTGGCGTTGTGGGGTGGCAGTCTGCGCTGGTCGTCGCCGGCGCCGTCCACGTATGTCGCGGTGCTTCAGCAGGGCGGCAGCGCACCCGCATTCCTCGTCACCCTCGATCTGGTCAACCGGCGCATGACGGTGACGCCGTCGGCAGCCACCACGGAGCCAGACAAGAGTCTGCAGTTGTGGATGATCGCTGGCAACGACGCGCCGCAGTCGCTCGGCCTGGTCGATGCCGCGACTCCGATCCGTACTGTTCTGCCGGCGGAGCCGCCGGACATCATTTCGAAAGCGACGTACGCGGTGACGCTTGAGCCGAAGGGTGGCTCGCCGAAGCCGACGTCCGCCCCTATCTACGTCGGCCACCTGATCCCGGAGTCGAATTGAAGTCGCCCCGGTTTACGCCAAGGCGGGCACCTCGACGACGGGATCTCCTGGCGGCTTGAATCGGAGCCGTCACCGACCGATATCTCTCTCGTAAGGCGCGCACCTTCGCTCGGTTGCTGCGAACGGTTGGGCTTACATTTGTCGTGGGTTCGTTCACGAACTCACGCTATCGCTTGTCGACGCGCTGCGCGCGTCCAGGGGGTTCGGAATGAGTGCGGATAACGGATCTCCAGAGGCCAGCAAGCCGGTGGCATCGCGCGATCTGGCCGCCGAGAAAAGCCTCAAGGACGATATGCTCGCGACCATCCCGAGCCTGCGAGCCTTCGCGTTCTCGCTTTGCGGCAACGCCGACCGTGCGGATGATCTGGTCCAGGAAACCCTGATGAAGGCCTGGATCAACCAGAACTCCTTCACCCAGGGCACGAGCATGTCGGCTTGGCTCTTCACGATCCTGCGCAACGTCTTCTACTCGGAATATCGCAAGCGCCGTCGCGAGGTCGAAGACGCCGAAGGCACCTTGGCGGCTCGTCTTGTCTCCGTGCCCGAGCAGAACGGCCACATGGATCTGCAGGATCTCCGCACGGCACTCCAAAAGCTCCCGGCGGAGCAGCGTGAAGCGCTGATCCTCGTCGGAGGTTCGGGTTTCGCCTACGAGGAAGCGGCCCAGATCTGCGGCTGCGCCCTTGGCACGCTCAAGAGCCGGGTCAATCGCGCTCGCACGGCCATCGCCCAGCTCATGGCGATCGACGCCTCGCGAGACGTCGGCCGCCCCGAGTGGCATGCCATGGGCGAACTCGGCAGCGTGCTCATGTGGGAGCGGAACTGACCGGTCTGGCCGCTCTCACTCCATGACGGCGCTGTGGTCCACCGCAGCCGGCTGAGCAGCCTTCTTCAGCAGAAACACCAGCGGCATCGCGGCGATGCACATGATCATCATCAGCTTGAAGTCGTCCATGTAGCTGATGATGGTCGCCTGCGTGGTGATCATCCCGTCGAGGGCTGCGCGGCCGGCTCTGGTGAACGGGTTGAGCATGTGCATGACGCCGGGCGCGTGCAGCATCGGGTTGAAGCGCGTCACATAGGACGCGATCTCTGCGTGGTTCCGCTGCACGTTCTCGGTCAGCAACATCGACACCACGGAGATGCCGGCGCTCGAGCCGATATTGCGCGATAGATTGTAGAGGCCGGTGCCCTCGCCGCGGTTGGCAGCCGGAAGCGTCGAAAAGGTCGACACGGTCAGCGGCACGAACAGGAATCCGAGCCCGGAGCCCTGCACGAAGCCTGTGGTCACGATGCGCATCTGCGAGACGTCCGGCGTCCAGGTCGTCATGTCCCACATGGCCCAGGCGCTGAGGAGCAGCCCGACCAGCAGAAGCCAACGCGTCTCGATCTTTCCGATCAGTTTGCCGACCACGAACATGCAGACCATCGTGCCGATGCCGCGCGGACCCATGACGATGCCGGCCGTCACCACCGGATAGCCCATCAGCGTCTGGAGATACGGCGTCATCAGCGCCATCGATGCCAGATAGGTCACGCCGATGATGAAGATGAAGATCATCCCGATCGCGAAATTGCGGTCGAGGAACAGGCGCGGATTGACGAACGAATTCTTCGCCGTGAACGTGTGGACGAAGAAGATGTATCCCGCGAGCGCCGCAATCGTGGCTTCGATCAGGATCTCGCCCGAGGAGAACCAATCGAGCTGTTCGCCGCGATCAAGAAACAGCTGCAGAAATGCGATCGCCACGCTGAGCGCGCCGAAGCCGAGCCAGTCGAGCTTTGCGGAAAGTTCGAGCTTCGACTCGGCCACAAAGGCGCTCACGCCAGCGAACGCGACGGCACCGATGCCAACGTTGATGTAGAAGACCCAGCGCCAGCTGATGTTTTCGGTAAGCCATCCGCCGATCACCGGGCCAAGCACGGGTCCCACCATCACCGAGACGCCGAACAGTGCCATGGCTGAGCCGCGCTCTTCCGGCGGGTAGATGTCGAGCAGGATGGCCTGGGACAGCGGCACAAGGGCTGCGCCGAAGAAGCCCTGCAGCAGCCGGAAGCCCACGATCTGCGGCAACGACTGCGCGATTCCGCACAGAACCGAAGCGAAAACGAAGCCTGCGATCGAAACCAGCAGGATCTTCTTCCGGCCGAACCGATTTGCGATGTAGCCGGACGGCGGCGTCATGATCGCCGCCGCCACGATATAAGACGTCAGCACCCAATTAATCTGGTCGGCGCTCGCCGACACGCTGCCCTGGATGTACGGCAGCGCTACATTGGCGATCGTCGTGTCGAGCGCCTGCATGATCACCGCGAGAATCACGCAGGCCGTGATCATGCCGCGATTGGCGACGACCGGAAATGCGGAATTGTCAGCCATTGCGGGCAGTGACGCGCGATGCCCAGGCCTCCGCACGATCGAGGTAGGGCTTCAGGAAGGCGACAATGGGCTTGGCCATCTCGGGGATGCCGCGGGCGTGGCCGGTTTCCACGTCGACGACGACGCTCATGCCCACCCGCAGCGGCGGCTTGCCCGCCGTCTGTTCGATCGAAAGGCGCATGGGGATGCGCTGCACCACCTTGACCCAGTTGCCGGACGTGTTTTGCGCGGGCAGCAGCGCGAAGCTTGAGCCTGAAGCCGGGTTGATGCTGTCCACCCTGCCCTCCCAGGTGACGCCCGGATAGGTGTCCACCGAAATGGTCGCATCCTGCCCTGGCCTGACCCAGGTCAGCTCGGTTTCTTTCGGGCTCGCCTCAATCCACAGGCTCTGGTCCGAAACCAGCATGAAGCCCTGCTGCGACGCGGGCAGGTAGGAGCCGACCTGCAAGGCATCGACGTTGGTCACCACGCCATCGAACGGCGCGCGCACGATCGTGTCGTTGAGATCGCGCTGGGCATTGTCGACGAGGGATTTGGCCTGCAGGTAGAACGGGTTTTGCTCGACCGGTTGGTCGGCATTGCCGCCAAGCTGCGCCAGCATGGATTGCGCCTGGGCCTGCGCCACGATCAGCCGCTGCCGCGCCGAGGTCAGATCGTGCTGCGCCTGATCGAAGGTGGCCTTCGACGCCACCGCCGAGGCGATCAGGTCCTGCTGCCGCTTGAACGCCGTCTCATAGTAAGGGATGTCTGCCTTGGCCTGCTCGATCTGGGCCGTCGACTGCTTGTAGCTCGCCTGCAGCGTGAGCACCTGATTGTAGACGGTTCCGAGCTGAGCCTTGGCGCCGTCGAGCGCGATCTGGAACGAATCCGGACGTAGGCGGAACATCACCTGCCCCTTCTTGACCGGCTCGTTGTTGTGAACCTCGATTGCGGAGACGGTCCCCGACACGTCGGTCGAGAGGCCGATCATCTGGGCCTGGACATAGGCGTTATCGGTCGACATCACCTGGCCACCCACCACGTACTCGTAACCACCGACGACGAGCGCGACAGGCGCAAGTGCGAACAGGAAGGTCCGTACGCGGCTCCGCTTTGGCTTTCTCGCGGGTGGTGCCGCGGCGACCGGCGGAGCAACGGGAGCCGGGGCCGGCTTGGGGGCGGCTTCGGCCGACGAATCCTTGCGGGCATTGGTTTCGATTCGGCGGAGTTGCACCGTGTTCGACGAAGCCGAACCGGAGACCGCATCGGAATGTCGTTCGGCGTCGTCGAACGCGCGCGTGCTGGAGGCGGACTCAACCAACGTTGGCTTCCATTTCTTCGAGAGGCGTGACGCAGGCCTTCACCAGGTTGCCCTTCATCGTTGTCAGGATTTCGAACAGTCGCTGCTGCTCTGCGTCGGAGACCTCTGCGAGCGCCTCGCCGCGGGTGAGTGCGCCGAATTCACGGAGCGTTTCCAGCAGCGGTACCGCTGCCTCGCAGAGGTAAAGAAGCCAGATCCGGCGATCCGTCGCATGGCGACGACGCTCGATCAGCCCGCGGGCTTCAAGTTTGTCGAGGATCCGCAGCAACGTGATGGGCTCGACCTCGAGGATGTCAGCCAAGCCGCTCTGGTGGATGCCTTCGTTCTGCGCCAGATGAACAAGCACCTGCCATTGCGCGCGGGTGAGCCCCAGCCCCCGTGCGCGCTGCTCGAACCGCTTGCGCATGAGGCGGGCGACGTCGTGAAGAAGGAAACCGACGGTCGGGTTCTGGTGGGTCATTGACGTACCGAGCACTGCTGATCATAAGCAGGCTTATGATATGGACTGTTATAATGCGCCTGAGGTGCAAGCGCAAGGCTGAGCGTGGTGCAGCCCCTATGCTCACCACGGCCTTTCTTTCGTCGTTGGTCGTCCTCGCCTCGGGCGCGGCGCAGGCGGAGCCGGCGGTGAGTTGCGGCGGGTTCGCCATGCTGGGCGGCGCGCAGATCAGCTGCAGCCACGTCGCCCCGAAGCAGCCGACGCAGGTCTGCACCTTTAGTTGGACCCTCATGACCAGTACCAACACGCCCCAGGTGGTGCAGGGGTCGTTCCTGGTTACGCCGGGCACGATCAACATGACGGTTTACCAAGGCGCTGGGTTCAACAGCGCGCTCGGCAACCCGATCGTGCTCTGCCAGGGCAAGAAGAGCCGTTAACGCGCCGGTCCGCGCCCCTTGCATCACCTGGCCGCGCAGGCGACATAGCCCACCATGCTTCACATCAACGATCTGACCTATCGGCTCGGGCCACGCATTCTATTCGACAAGGCGAGCGTGGCGCTGCCCGAAGGCGGCCATATCGGCTTCGTCGGCCGCAACGGCACCGGCAAAACGACGCTCTTCAACATGATCAGCGACGATCTGCATCCGGAGAGCGGCACCATCACGCTACCGCGGGCGACGCGTATGGGGCGGGTCGAGCAGGAGGCGCCGGGGGGACCGACCACGTTGATCGATTTCGTGCTGGCCGCCGATACCGAGCGCGCCAGCTTGATGTCGGAAGCCGAAACGGCTACCGATGCGGGCCGAATCGCGGACATCCACACGCGCCTGGTCGATATCGACGCGCATTCGGCGCCGGCGCGCGCCGCCAGCATCCTGTCGGGCCTCGGCTTCGATGAAGCTGCGCAGGTTCGGCCCCTTTCCGAGTTTTCCGGCGGCTGGCGCATGCGCGTGGCGCTAGCCGCCGTGCTGTTTGCCCAGCCCGACTTTCTCCTGCTCGACGAGCCGACCAACTACCTCGACCTCGAGGGCACGCTGTGGCTGATCGACTACCTGGCCACCTATCCGGCCACCATCCTGGTCATCAGCCACGACCGCGATCTGCTCGACGCGGTCTGCAACCACATCCTCCATCTCGATCGCGCCAAGCTGACGCTCTGGAAAGGCAATTACGACAGCTTCGAGCGGCAGCGGCGCGAGCAGCAGGCGGTGCTGCTCAAGCATCAGAAGAAGCAGGACGAGCAGCGCAAGCACCTGCAGGCCTTCGTCGACCGCTTCCGTGCCAAGGCATCGAAGGCGCGCCAGGCGCAGTCGCGCATCAAGATGCTGGAGCGGCTGCAGCCGGTCGCGGCCATGGTGGACAGCGACGTGCTGCCGATCGTGATCCCATCGCCACGCAAGCAGATGAGCCCGCCGATCGTCGCCATGGAGGGCGCGAGCACCGGCTATGGCGACCAACCGGTGCTGACGCGGCTCAGCCTCAACATCTCCAACGACGATCGGATCGGCCTGCTCGGCGCCAACGGCAACGGCAAGTCGACCTTCGCCAAGCTGATCGCCAACCGCCTGCCCATCATGAGCGGGACCATGCGGCGCTCACAAAAGCTCGACGTCGGCTTCTTCGCCCAGCACCAGGTCGAGGAACTCGACGTCGCCAAGACGCCCTTCACCTGTCTCGCCGAACTGATGCCGGAGGCGCCCGAGTCAAAGATCCGCGCCCGCTGCGCCCAGTTCGGCTTTCCCAACATCAAGGCCGATACGCCGGTGCTGCAGCTCTCGGGCGGCGAGAAGGCCCGCCTGATGATGGGTCTCGCGACCTTCAACGGGCCGCACCTGCTGATCCTCGACGAGCCGACCAACCATCTCGACATCGACAGCCGTGCCGCCCTGGTGGAAGCGATCAACGACTATGAGGGCGCCATCATCCTCATCTCGCATGACCGTTTTCTGATCGACGCCTGCGCGGATCGTCTGTGGCTCGTCGACAAGGGAACGGTGCAGTCCTTCGACGGCGACATGGACGATTACAAGAAGATCGTGCTGGAGCGCAGCGGCCGGCGCGATTCTCGGCGTGGGCGGCTGCCGGAGCCTGAGAGCCGCGTCGCCACGTTGCCGCTGAAACCCGCCAAGGTTCAGCCGCTGAAGAAGCGCATCGCCGCACAGGAAGAGAAGATCGCGAAGTTCTCCGACCTGATCGCCCGCATCGACCAGGCGCTCGGCGACACGGCGCTCTTCCATCGCGAGCCGGTCAAGGCCGCGAATCTGTCGCGCCAGCGGGGTGAACTCGAACGGGCGCTGGTTGCCGCCGAGGAGGAGTGGTTGCTTTTGTCGAGCGAGACCGAGGCAGGTGCACTCGGCTGAAGCCGAGACCTCTACAGGTGCTTCAGGTTTTTGGGCTGAAATCGGGCCGGTGCCGGATAGGTCAGCACGCCGTCTTCCATCTTGAATCCCGAGCCGGGCGGCGGCGGAACGTTTGTGCCCTCGTCGGCGCCCCCGCCCCTGCGAGCTGGTCCGTGACGCGCGAGCCACATTGCGCGACGATCGATGGCCGCGCCAGCGCGCGGGCACCGCGGTGGACCGGCCACCGCCGCATAGCCATGGCCGTGTCGACCCGGGACGAAGGACATCCGATGGCGCGCCATCGCGGCGCTGTCCGCGAGAAGAAGCGCGGCCAGAGCCGTCCCCAGGATCAACAATCGCTTCAAGCCCGCTTGTCCCATCGTCCGTCTGATATCCTGCTGCCAATAGGTGACGCTGTGGCCTGCCGCCTTCAGGGCCGACCAGCGCCGCCGCGCATCCGCGACAGCCTCGTCGTCCGCCCATCGAACAGGAGCAGGACGCGTTCGTATTCGCTTGCCTGCCAACGCGGCCAGCGGATCTGCGCCATCCACCAAGAAGCGGATTGTGGCGCCATTCGGGTTGTGCGGCCGGTCGGTGAGCAGAATCGGCTGTTCGGCGGCATTGCCTTCTCCCGCGACGCCATGCGGCAGGAAGCTGGCGTCGTCATAGGTCCATAGCGCCTCGTCGAGCGCCGCCACCCGCTCGGCGCTGCTCGCTTCGACGCAGGCGCGCCAGCCGCGGTCGAGCGTGCGCTGCAGGAGGATCGACAGGACGTGGTCGAGCGGCTGCCGCTCCAGATGGTAGAACCAGACGTCCGTCATGCCCGGAGGCTCAGGCGGCAGCCCTCGTGATGGGCCGCGACGAGCTGGTTGAGCAGCCGGACGCCCCAGCCCGAACCCCAGCTCTGGTTGATCTCGTCCGCCGGCGAACCCATGCCGGTTCCGGCGATGTCGAGATGCGCCCAGGGCACCTCGTTGACGAAACGCTGCAGGAACTGGGCGGCCGTGATCGAGCCGCCATGCCGGCCGCCGGTGTTCTTGATATCGGCGAACTTCGACTCGATCAGCTTGTCGTAGCTCGGCCCGAGCGGCAGGCGCCAGACCTTCTCCCCGGTTGCGAGGCCGGCCTCGATGGAGCTTCTGCGACAGATCGTCGTTGTTGCTGAACAGCCCAGCATATTCATGCGCCAGCGACACGATGATCGCGCCGGTCAGCGTCGCGAGATCGATCATCAGGCTCGGCTGATAGGTCGACTGGATGTGCCAGAGCAGGTCGGCCAGCACGAGCCGGCCCTCGGCATCGGTGTTGATGATTTCGATTGTCGTGCCCGACAAGCGCCGTGACGATGTCGCCCGGGCCGCTGCGCGTTGCCGTCCGGCATGTTCTCGACGAGGCCGATCGCGCCGATCACATTGGCCTTGGCCTTGCGGGCCGCAAGGGCGTGCATCAGGCCGACGACGCAGGCCGCGCCCGCCATGTCGCCCTTCATGTCCTCCATGCCGGCGCGCCGGCTTGATCGAGATGCCGCCGGTGTCGAAGGTGACGCCCTTGCCGATGAAGGCGACCGGCTTGGCGTCGCTCGCGCCGCCGTTCCAGCGCATGATCACGACACGGCTCTCCCGGCGCGACCCCTGCCCCACGCCAAGCAGCGCCCGCATGCCGATCTTCTCGAGCGCCGCCTGGTCCAGCACCTCGATCTCGACGCCGAGCGACGACAACTCCGCGGCCCGCCGGGCAAACTCAACCGGAAACAGCACGTTCGGCGGCTCGTTCACGAGCGTGCGGGCGAGGTAGACTCCAGCCGCGATGGCGTCCTGCCCGGCGGCGGCGGCCTTCGCGGCGGCGACATCGCTCAACCCTGATCGTCACACGGGTCGGCCCCTCGGTCTCCTTGTCGGCCTTCTTCGACTTGTAGCGGTCGAAGCGATAGCCGCGCAGCTTCATGCCCATGGCGAAGCTTGCGGCGGCTGCCGCGTCGGCGTCAGGCAAGTCGAACAGTACCGTGGCCGGCGCGCCTTCGCGCAGCTTGCCCATCGTGAAGCCGCCAAGCGTCACGACGTCGACGTGCCCTGCTTCGGGTCAGGCGTCCGTGCCGATCACGACGAGCCGATCGTAATCCAGCCCGGCTGGCGCGAGGATATCCATCGCGGTGCGCACCTTGCCTTTGAACTTTGCGACGGGCGCCGTCGCTTCAATCAGCCCGGCGGCGCGCTCGGCCAATTTCGCCGCTTGGCTGCCGAGCTTGAGATCGCCGCCGACAAACACGACCAGCGCGCCTCGTTCGCCGGCGGCCGCGGTCGATGGGGCAGCCGGGCCGGAGAGGGGCGCGAAGTCGATGTCGACAAACTCAGTCATCAGAAATCCTCTCGCCCGCCCGTGCGGTCCACGCCTGCAAGTCCAGCTTTAGCGCTGCGCCTCATGCCGGTGAACCGGCGAGTCGTCCGAGACGGCGCCGGAGCGCCGCACAACCTGTCCGCTCACCGCGCTGGCCTTGTCCAGAACCGCCATGTCCTCGGCACCGAGGTGCAGCGTTGCGGCCTTGGCCAGGCTCGCGAGCTGCTCCCGGCTTGTCGCGCTGGCGATGGGCGCGGTGACGCCCGGCCGCGCCATGACCCAGGCCAGCGCGACTTCGGACGGCTTGGCGCCGAGCCGAGCCGAACCGCATCGAGCGCCGCCAGAATGCGCATGCCGCGCTCGTTCAGATACTTTTCGACGCCCCCGCCCCGCTTGCTTTTCGCGAGGTCCGCCTTCGACCGGTACTTTCCCGAAAGGAAGCCGGACGCCAGGCTGAAATAGGTGATGACGCCCGACGCCTTCGCGGATCGCGAGATCGCTGCAAGGCGCCGTCGAAGGCGGCGCGGTCGTAGAGGTTGTACTCCGGCTGCAGTCGTCTCGTAGCGCGGCAGATGCCTCTGCTTCGCGACCCGGAGCGCCTCGCCGAGTTGGGCGGCGTCGAGATTGGACGCGCCGATCGCCCGCACCTTGCCGGCCTTGATAAGCTTGTCGTAGGCGCGCGAGCGTCTCCTCGTACGGCGTCGATCGTCCGGCCAATGCGACTGGTAGAGATCGATGACGTCGGTCTGGAGCCGACGCAGCGAGTCCTCGACCGCCTGCTCGATCCAGCGCGGCCGACGAGGTCCCGGTGGCCCTGGCCCATGTCGGAGCCGACCTTGGTCAAGATCAGCACCTTGTCGCGCTTGCCCGGATTGGCCTTCAGCCAATTGCCGATGATCGTCTCGGATTCGCCGCCCTTATTGCCGGGCACCCAGGCCGAGTAGACGTCCGCCGTATCGATGGCGTTGAAACCGGCATCGACGAAGCCGTCGAGCAGGTCGAAGCTCGTCTTCTCGTCAATGGTCCAGCCGAACACGTTTCCGCCGAAGACGAGCGGCGCGATGAGAGGCCGGATTTTCCGAGCGGGCGATGTTCCATGAGTGCTCACTCCAATCTGAGTTCTAAAGAATGAACCGCGACAGGTCGGCGTTCTTGGCCAGATCGCCGACGTTGCGGGCCACGAAGTCGCGGTCGATCGTGATCGTCTCGCCCGACCGGTCGGGCGCCGTGAAGCTGACCTCGTCGAGCACGCGCTCCATGACGGTCTGCAGCCGGCGCGCGCCGATGTTCTCGACGTTCGAGTTCACCTCGACGGCCACGCGGGCGAGTTCATCGATCGCGTCCGGATGCGAAGGCAAGATCGACGCCCTCGGTCCGCATCAGCGCCACATATTGCTTGGTGATGCATGCCTCGGTCTCGGTGAGGATGCGGCGGAAATCGTCCTCCGTCAGCGGGTTCAGTTCGACCCGGATCGGCAGCCGGCCCTGCAGTTCCGGCAGCAGGTCGGATGGCTTCGAGACGTGGAAGGCGCCGGATGCGATGAACAGGATGTGGTCGGTCTTCACCGTCCCGTGCTTGGTCGCGACGCTGGTGCCTTCGATGAGCGGCAGCAGGTCGCGCTGCACGCCTTCGCGCGACACATCGGCGCCGCCGCGCCCCTCGCGGGCGCAGATCTTGTCGATCTCGTCGAGGAAGACGATGCCGTTGTTCTCGACGTCGTGGATGGCCTCCTGCGTCACCTGTTCGGCATCGAGCAGCTTCTCGCTCTCCTCGATCGAGCAAGCGGCGCATGCGCCTCGGCAACTGTCGTCCGGCGCGTCTTGGTGCGGCCGCCCATGGCCTTGCCGAAGATGTCGCCGAGGTTGATCGCGCCGATCGAGGCACCCGGCATGTTGGGCAACTCCATCATCGGCAGCGCCGGCCCCGGAGCCGTCACCTCGATTTCGACCTCCTTGTCGTCGAGTTCGCCGGCGCGCAGCTTGCGGCGGAAGGCATCGCGCGTGGTCGCCGAGGCGTTGGCGCCGACCAGCGCGGTCGAGGATGCGATCCTCCGCGGCGAGTTGGGCCTTGGCCTCGATGTCCTTGCGCTTGCGCTCCTTGACGAGGGCGATGCCGATCTCGAGCAGATCGCGCACGATCTGCTCGACGTCGCGGCCCACATAGCCGACCTCGGTGAATTTGGTGGCCTCGACCTTCAGAAAGGGCGCGTTGGCGAGCTTGGCGAGCCGGCGCGAGATCTCGGTCTTGCCGCAGCCCGTCGGGCCGATCATCAGGATGTTCTTGGGCAGCACCTCATCGCGCATGTGCCGGTCAGCTGCAGCCGGCGCCAGCGATTGCGCAGCGCGATGGCGACCGCCCGCTTGGCGTCCTTCTGGCCAATGATGTAGCGGTCGAGCTCGGAAACGATCTCGCGCGGGGAAAAATCAGTCATTTCGTTCAGTTACCTTACGCCGTCGCCGATCGCTTCGACGACGAGTTGTCGTTGGTGTAGACGCAGATCTCGGCTGCGATCTTCATCGCCTTCCGCACGATCGCCTCTGGGTCGAGGTCCAGGTCGAGCAGCGCGCGCCCCGCCGCCAGCGCGTAGTTGCCGCCCGAGCCGATCGCCGCCACGCAGCCGTCGCCGATGCATTTCGGGTTCCAGCACGTCGCCCGTCCCGGTGAGCACCAGCGCGACCTTGGCGTCGGCGACCAGCATCATGGCCTCGAGGCGGCGCAAATAGCGATCCGTGCGCCAGTCCTTGGCGAGTTCGACGCAGGCCCGCATGAGCTGGCCCGGGAAACTGGTCGAGCTTGGCTTCGAGACGTTCGAACAGCGTGAAGGCATCGGCGGTGGCGCCGGCGAAGCCCGCTGATAACCGTGCCCTTGGCAAGGCGGCGCACCTTCTTGGCGTTGGCCTTCATCACGGTCTGCCCGAGGCTGACCTGGCCGTCACCGCCGATGACGGTGCGCGCCGCCCTTCTTGACGAGAATGATAGTGGTGGCGTGCATGATGAGCGCGCCACCGTCCTGATGCGGCATAAAATCTCTCCGAGCCGTCCAGCGTGACGCAATGAACACGCCCGATCTATGACCCGCTCCAGCAGGCTTGCAAGGGACCACCCTTTCGTGGGTAAGTCCCGGTCGTGACGCCAGTCTTGAATCCGGCCGATTCAAGCGTGAGGCTGCCGCGAGAGGCAGTCCGGCGGCGCGGCACCTCTTCGGTCGGTGCGAGAAGGATAGCCCTCAGGGCGAGACGTGGTGATGTTCGATCGCTTTTCCCTGAGCCGCCTTGTCGTCCTTCTGTCGTTGGTCGTCCCAGGTTGTGCGAATGCCGAGACGGTTAACGCGCGCTACGCGATCACGCTGATCGGCCTGCCGTTTGGCAGCGCGACGGTGACGAGCACCCTCGAGTCCGCCGGGTTTCGGATCGACCTCAGCGCCAAGGTGACGGGACTGGCGAGCCTTGTTTCCCCCGCCAAGGGGGCCGCGGCGGCAACCGGCACCATCATGGACGGTCGCGTGCGGCCCGCCACTTACGCCACCAGCTCGGCGAATTCGGACCTCACGCGCACGACCCGCATGACCATGTCGAACGGCAACGTCGATGAGGCCGAAATCACCCCGCCGTGGGGACCTTATCCGGATCGTGTCCCGATCACGCCGGCCGATCAGCGCGGCATCATCGACCCGATGAGTTCCCTGATCATTAGCGTCCCCGGCAAGGACGACGTGATCGGCCCGGCAGCCTGCAACCGCACCATTCCCATCTTCGACGGCGCCACTCGCTTCGACATCGACCTGACCTTCACGGGCATCCGCAAGGTGAAGACAAAGGGCTACGAGGGCCCGGTCGCGGTCTGTGCTGTTCGCTATCGACCGATCGCCGGGCATCGTGCCAACCGGGCCGGTACACGATTTCATGGCGGAGAACAAGCAGATCGAGGCTTGGCTCGCGCCAGTCGGCCAGACCCGGATCGTCGCCCCCTATCGCATTTCCCTGATGACGATGATCGGAACCGTGGTGGTCGAGGCGACGCAGTTCGAGGTGACCAGTTCCGCCCATCCGCTGAACGCAACGCGGTGAGCTGCGGTCAAGCCGCATTGCCGGCCGACGCGAATCGTGCGGCCTCGCAGTTGCTGGGCACCGGCCTGGTGCTCGCGGCCACGATCGCCTGGAGCTTCAGCGGCAGCTTTACGCGGATGCTCTCGACCGACGTGCTCACCGCAATCGCGTGGCGCTCCTTCTTCGGCGGCGCCTTTCTGCTCATCCCCCACCTGGCCTTCCATGGCCGCGGATCGCTCGCCGCCTTCGCGCTGAGCTGGCCCGGCATCGCCCTGACGGCCGCACAGGTGCTCTGCCAAGCCAGCACCGTTGGAGCCTTCTACGGGACGACCATCGCCAACGTTGCCGTGATCTATGCGACCGCGCCCTTCATGGCGGCCGGCCTGGCCCTTTGGCTGACGGGCGAACGCCTGGCGCCCCGAACCTTGTTCGCGAGCCTCGTTGCGCTCTGCGGCGTGATCATCATCGTGTCGAACGGCTTCGGCAGCGGTCATCTCACGGGCGACCTCATCGCGGTTCTGATGACCGCGACCTTCGCGCTCATCATCGTCATCCCGCGAGCTTATCCAGGGTCGGACAGGGAACTGATGCCTGCCACCATTCTGAGCGCGGCGATCACGTTCGCGGTCTTCGCACCGCTCGGCCATCCACTCCGGACGCCAGCTACCGACTGGTGCACCCTGGCGGGGTTCGGCTTCACGAACTTCACGGTCGCGATGTATCTGTTCCTGGCCGGCTCACGCCGCATCGCCGCAGCCCAGGCGGCCCTGATCGGAACGCTGGAAATCGTGCTGTCGCCTGATTTGGGCGTGGTTTTTATTCGGCGAGCGGCCAGCCGTTGCGACCGTGATCGGCGGCGGAATGATCCTGGCGGTCGTGATTTGGCACACGGCGCGCGACCTGCGCAGCCACTCTTCCGGCAAGCTCGCGCAGTCGGCGCCGATCGACTTCTCGGCTTAGGCCGATAGTCCGGCCATGGCTTCCGGAGTCGCCGGCGTGATGGCGACGCTCTCCCCGCATCCGCACGCGGACGTCTGGTTCGGGTTCTCGAAGACGAAGCCGGCCGACAACTTGTCGCGCCGGAAGTCCATGCGCGTTCCAAGCAGGAACAGCACCGCCTTCGGATCGATGAGGACGCGCACGCCCTTGTCCTCGATCACCTCGTCCGAAGGCTTGGCCTCTTCGGCGAATTCCATCGTGTAGGACATTCCGGCGCAGCCGCCATTCTTCACCCCGACGCGCAGCCCGGCCAGCGGCTTCTCAGCGTTGGCCACGATCTCGCGGACGCGGTCGGCCGCAGCCTCGGTCAACGACATCACCTTGAAGGCCGACTTGGCGGCGCCCATCTTGCTCTCCTGGCGGGCCCGGAGGCCCACCTCACCAATGTAGCGATTTACCGCGCGCTTCACCAGTGCAGTCCGTCCAGCAGCCGCATGCTTGCATGCGGCTCATGCATTTCTGGCGGCTGGCGGTACAAGCGACGGACGGCGGTGGATTTGGCTGGTCGACCGAGCGTGGCGAGAGCCCGGGTCTGCCCTCGAGAGAGTAACCGATGAAAGCCAGGGTCGCGAAATTTGGGATCGGTCAGGTGGTCCGACATCGTCGCTACCCGTTCCGCGGCGTGATCTTCGACATCGACCCGGTTTTCGCCAACACGGAGGAGTGGTGGCTGGCGATTCCCGAAGATCTGCGTCCGCGCAAGGACCAGCCGTTCTACCACCTGCTCGCCGAAAACAGCGAAAGCGAATACGTCGCCTATGTCTCCGAGCAAAATCTGCTGCTCGACGGCTCGGGCGAGCCGCTTCGGCATCCGCAGATTTCCGAACTGTTCGAGCGCACCGACGACGGCCAGTACAGGTCCCGGGCCCTGAGCAGCAACTGAAGGCCAGGCCCGCGATCCAGCGCACATGCAAGGGACGAGAGGGACCGGCCGCCTGAGGCTCGTCCCTCCAGCTTTGCGGTTTACTGCTTCGGCGCAGTCGCGGCCGCAGCAGGCGCGCCGGCTGCTGGCGCCGAGGCACCGCCCTGCTGCTCGAGCTGCTGTCGCTCGGCCTTGGCGCGTTCTTCGAGCTTCTGCTGCAACTGCTGCTGTACCTCGGCCTGCTTGCGCTCGAGTTCCTTCGGGTCGATCGGCGCTCCGTCGAAGGCCTTGCCGAACCCGGCGAGCGGCATGGTGAAGGTCAGCTCGTTGTTGAGCGAGTTCTTGAAGACGACGTTCAGCGTCGTGCCTTTCTTCAGGCTATCGACCGTCGTGCCCTTGACCTTGGCCTCGGCGAAACAGCCGTTCGGCATGCAGATCTCGAAGGACCCGTCCTGCTGGGCACCCTTGTCGACCGAGAAGCGGAAGCCTGGGCGAAGCAGGAGACCGACCGGCGTAAGCAGCCGGAACACGCGGTTGTCGTCGCCCTGGATGTCGTAGACCGCGACCGCGATGGCCGGCGGCTGGTCGGCGGCCGTGCTGAAATCGCGCGTGGTGTAGCAGATCTTCTTCTGGTTGCCCTGGTCCTGGCCGCACACCTTAACCCACTCGGTTCCAGTCGAGATGAGATCGACCTTCATCGGACCCTGAGGTGCCTGCTGGCCTTGACCGCCCTGCGCAGGCGCCCCTTGCGCGGGTGCCGCCTGCGGCGCCGCGCCCGCAGCGGGCTGTTTGGCGGTCTGGGCCTGGGCGGACGCGAGGCCCATCCAGCCGATCGCAGCAGCCGCCAGAAGGCGCGTGGAACGAGACACCATAGACCGTTTCCTTTCGCATGATGCGGAAGAGCGAGGCATTCGGGCGCCGCTGCGTCACAAGGGATTGCCGCACGACGGGCTCGCCGACCCGATTTGCCGTGCTCATCACCCTGGATTGAGGCGACAAGTTGGCGGGGCTCATAGCGGTTCCGAGACGAAATGGCCAGACGCATTCGAGACCCAAGACTTCGGCCCGAGGCAGCGCGTGACGCGGCGGCCGGGAGGCTCTATGTCAGCAGCCATGGCGGCCCAGACGATTCGCGGGAGCGTCCGCACGGTCGTGCTTGCGATACCGCTGCTCCTGCCGATCGCGGCCGTGGCGGAGCCCCAGACCGGGATCGCATCGCACGGCGAGCCGGCTCTCCCGCCCCGATTCGATCACTATCCCTTTGTCGACCCGACGGCCCCGAAGGGCGGCCATCTGTCACTGTGCTTCCTCGGCACGTTCGATAGCCTCAACCCCTTCAACCTCAAAGCCGGGTCGACGTCGCAGGGGCTGATCACCAACGTCTACGAAAGCCTCATGGCGCGCTCGCCCGACGAGCCCTTCACGCTTTACGGCCTGATCGCCCAATCGATCGAAACAGACGACGCGCGCAGCTTCGTCACCTTCCGTCTCGATCCCGCGGCGCACTTTTCGGATGGAAGCCCGATTCGGGCGACCGATGTGCTCTTCACCTTCGATCTGCTGAAGAGCAAGGGCCGGCCACAGCAGCGCGCGGCGTTCGGCCTCGTGAAGGCGGTCGAGACCCCCGATCCGCTGACTATCCGCTTCGACTTGAGCGGTCTCGACGACCGCGAGATGCCGCTGACGCTCGGGCTGATGCCGGTGCTTTCGCGGGCCCATACCGACCCCGCGCGCTTCGACGACACCAGCCTTACGGCCCCGGTGGCGAGCGGGCCTTATCGCGTCGCGTCCGTCGATCCGGGCCAGAAGGTGACGCTCGCACGCGACCCGAACTACTGGGCCAAAGACCTGCCCGCGCGCCGCGGCATGTTCAACTTCGACACGGTCGACCTCACTTATTATCGGGATGCCAACGGCCTGTTCGAGGCTTTCAAAGCGGGCCTGTGCGATTACCGGATCGAGACCGACCCGACCCGCTGGCTCACCGGCTACGATATCCCTGCCGTACGCGACGGCCGCATCATCAAGCAGGCTATTGCCTCCGGATTGCCCAAAGGCATGGAGGGATTCGCGTTCAACACACGCCGCCCGATCTTCGCCGACGTGCGCGTGCGCGAAGCACTGGGCGACATGTTCGACTTCGAATGGATCGACGCGAACCTTTACGGCGGACTGTTCAAGCGGACCGACAGCTTTTTCGCCGAAAGCGAGCTGTCCTCCTCGGGTCGCCCGGCCGACGCGCGCGAACGTGCGCTGCTCGCACCCTTCCCCAACGCGGTCCGTCCCGACATTCTCGAAGGTCGGTGGCACCCACCGGTCAGTGATGGCTCAGGCCGCGACCGCGAGTTAGCCCAAGCAGCGCTGCATCTGCTGGAGGAGTCCGGCTACCGCCTCGCCGGCAACGTCCTGGTGGACCGGCTCGGCCAGCCTTTCGAGTTCGAGATGATGGTGGTCGATCGCCGCCAGGAGCGGCTGGCCCTGAATTTCGCCGAGAGCCTGCGCCGCATCGGCGTGGCGATGCGGGTGCGCACCGTCGATGAGGTGCAATATCAACGCCGGCGTCAGGCCTTCGACTTCGATATGATGTTCGGCACCTGGACGGCTTCGCCCTCGCCCGGCATGGAGCAGCGCTCGCGCTGGGGCGCCGCAAGCGCACAGCAGCAGGCCTCATTCAATCTCGCAGGTGCCGCCTCGCCTGCGATCGACGCAATGATCGGCGCCATGCTGGCCGCCCGAACGCACGAGGATTTCGTGGCAGCCGTACGGGCCTTCGATCGCCTCCTGCTGTCAGGGTTCTACATCATCCCTCTGTTCCACACGAACGAGCAATGGATCGCTTTCGCCTCGACGCTCGTTCACCCTGATCGTTTTCCGCTTTTCGGCGCGAGCAATGTCACGCCGAGCGAGACATGGTGGAGGAAGCCATGAAGCATGAACCCGTGGTCTCGCCGGCCGAAGCCGCACGCCGACGCGGCACAGTGACGATCGACGTGATCTCGGATGTTGTTTGCCCTTGGTGCTACGTCGGCAAGCGGCGCCTCGAAGCGGCGGTCGCGACCGCCGGGTTGCAGGTCGAGCTGCACTGGCGGCCGTTCCAGCTCGATCCGACGATCCCGCCTGCGGGGCTCGACCGGAACGCCTATCTCACCGGAAAATTCGGCAGCCTCGACAAGGTCGAGGCGATCCACGAGCGGCTGACCGAGACTGGCAGCGAGGTTGGCATCCCGTTCAGGTTCCAAGCCATCACGCGCGCGCCGAACACGCTTGATGCCCATCGCGTCATCCGCTGGGCCGCCTCTGATGGACGGCAGGACGCCGTCGTCGAAGCGCTGTTCCGCGCCTACTTCGTCGAAGGCCGCGATATCGGCGACAGCAAGGAGCTCGTGAGCATTGCCGGGGCCTGCGGCATGGACGAGACCACCGTGCACCGCCTGCTGGCCAGCGGCACGAACGCCGCAGACGTGCGCGAGGAGATCGCCACAGCCGGTCGGCTCGGGGTCAGCGGCGTGCCGTTTTTCATCTTTGCCGGTCGCTATGCCGTACCGGGCGCCCAGGCGCCCGATGTCCTGGCTGCCGCCATCGCCAAGGCCGCAGAGGCGCCCACGTTGAGCGCATAGGCTTGCCGGGGCTCGACAACTGGCGCGATCCTCGGTCCAATGCCGTGACAATCGATCGAAACGCGGAGGCGAACGTCCGCACCAGGGAGACGATCATGGCGGCGACCGCGGGCGAAACGCATCAATCCGATTACCTGGCGCGACGACCGGGAAACCACGTTCCGCTCTCGCCGCTGTCTTTCCTCAGCAGGGCCGCCGCATCCAACCCGGAGCGGATCGCGATCGTGCACGGAAACGTCCGCCGCACCTGGCGGGAGACTGCTGAACGGGTCAGGCGTCTCGCTTCGGCGCTGCAGCGCGCCGGCGTGCAGACGGGCGACACGGTATCCTTCATGGCGGCCAATACGCCCGAGCTGTTCGAAGCCCATTTCGGCGTTCCCATGGCCGGCGCCATTCTCAATGCCATCAATGTGCGGCTCGATCCCGGCACGATCGCCTATATCCTCGAGCATAGCGGCGCCAAGGTGCTGGTCACCGACCTCGAGTTCGCGCCGACGATGAAGACGGCGCTTGCAAGCTTGGCAAAGCCACCTCTCGTCATCGACATCGTCGACCCCGCCGCGCCCGGCGAGCGACTCGGAGGCATGGACTACGAGGCACTGCTCTCAACGGGCGACCCGCAGTTTCAATCATCCGGCCCGGTCGACGAATGGGACGCCATCAGCCTGAACTACACGTCGGGCACGACCGGGCGGCCGAAGGGCGTGCTCTACCATCACCGCGGCGCCTACCTGAATGCCATCGGCAACATCCTCGAGTGGCACATGGGCGAGCGCCCCGTGTACCTGTGGACGCTGCCGATGTTCCACTGCAACGGCTGGTGCTTTCCCTGGACGCTGGCGGCCAAGGCCGGCACCAGCGTCTGCCTGCGCAAGGTGAGTGCCGCGGCGGTCTACGAAGCGATCGCCAACGAGGGGGTCGACCACCTGTGCGGCGCGCCGATCGTGCTGAAGTTCATCGCCGAGGCCAGCGACAACGAGCGGCGTCCGTTCGAGGGCCGCTGCAAGGTCATGACGGCCGGAGCGCCGCCACCCGCCGCCGTGCTGCAGCAGATGCAGGCGCGCGGCTTCGACGTGACCCACACCTACGGGCTGACCGAGACCTACGGGCCGGCGGTCGCGTGCGCCTGGCGCGAGGAATGGGACGCGCTGACACCTGACGAGCAGGCGGCCAACCGGGCCCGGCAGGGCCTCAACTATATCGTTTGCGAGGATGTCGCAGTCGTGGATCCCGCGACGGGTGAGCCTGTACCGGCCGACGGGACCACGATGGGCGAGATCCGCTTCCGCGGCAACGTGGTGATGAAAGGCTATCTCAAGGACCCGGCCGCCACCGACGCGGCCTTCGCGGGCGGTGCGTTCCGGTCGGGCGACCTCGCGGTGCGCCATCCGGATGGCTACATGCAGATCAAGGACCGGCTGAAGGACATCATCATCTGCGGCGGCGAGAACATCTCGTCGATCGAAGTCGAGGACGCGATCTGCCATCACCCGGCGGTGTTCGCGGCCGCCGTTGTGGCCTTGCCCGATGACAAATGGGGCGAGATCCCCGCCGCGTTCCTGGAATTGGCGCCCGGCGCCGTGCAGCCTTCGGCTGAGGAGATCATCGCCTTCGCCCGCGCGCGAATCGCCCGCTACAAATGCCCGAAGAAGGTCTTCTTCACCGCCCTGCCCCGCACGTCTACCGGCAAGGTGCAGAAGCGCGTGTTGCGGGAGGCGGCGGCACAAGGCGAAGCAGGGGTAGCCGCATGAATGTCCACGCCGCGCCTGCCGTACACACCCTATCCGACAAGCCCCTGCTGCGGAGCGCGACGGACGGCGTTGTCACCCTGACGCTCAATCGCCCCGGCCGTTACAACGCCTTGTCCGAAGCCCTGCTCGACGCCCTGCAAGCCGAACTCGACCGGCTCGCTGCCGACGAGACGGTGCGCTGCGTCATCATGGCTGGCGTCCGGCAAGGCCTTCTGCGCCGGACACGACCTGCGCGAGATGCGGACGCACGAAGACGAGGCTTATTTTCGCGATCTGTTCGCCCGCTGCGGGCAGGTCATGCAGGCGATCCGCGCCCTGCCCGTGCCGGTCATCGCTCAGGTGCACGGCATCGCCACGGCTGCCGGTTGCCAGCTCGTCGCGGCCTGCGATCTTGCGATCGCGGGCCGAAGCGCCCGGTTTGCGGTTTCGGGGATCAACGTCGGCCTGTTCTGCTCGACACCGGCCGTGGCGCTGTCGCGCAACGTACCCGCCAAGGCCGCCTTCGACATGCTGATGACCGGCCGTTTCATCGACGCGGAGGAGGCGCAACGCCTCGGTCTGATCAACCGGGTGGTGGCGGACGACCGGCTCGCGGCAGAGGTCGCGGCCTACGCGGCCGAGATCTGCGCCAAGAGTGCCGAGGCGGTGCGTGTCGGCAAGCGCATGTTCTACGCCCAGGCCGAGATGACGCTGGCCGAAGCCTACCGCTTTGCCGGCGAGACCATGGCCTGCAACATCATGCACGAGGACGCCAAACGCGGCATCGATGCGTTCTTGACGAAGCGGGCGTGAAGAGCGGGCCATGCCGGATATCGACACGCGTCCCATCCTCTTTCTTGAGGACCTCACGATCGGCCAGCAGTTCACCACGGGCGAGCACGCCATGACGGAGGCGGAGATCATCGCCTTTGCACGGGCGTTCGATCCGCAGTCGTTTCACACGGATCCGGAGGCCGCGAAGGGCACCTTCTTCGCCGGCCTCGCGGCCAGCGGCTGGCACACTGCCGCCGTGACCATGCGCCTTCTTGTGGACGGCGGCCCGCGTTTCGCGGGCGGGATGATCGGCGGCGGGGGCGAACTCACCTGGCCGAAGCCGACGCGTCCGGGCGACGTGCTGCACGTGGTCAGCACGATCGAAGCGATCACCCCGTCCCGCTCGCGTCCCGAGCGTGGCATGGTGTTGCTGCGCAGCGAAACGCGCGATCAGCGCGGCGACGTCGCGCAGAATATGCTGACAAAGCAGGTCGTGCAGCGCCGCGGCGCCTGACGAACGGCAGCAAGCCTCCGGCAACCCTATGCGTCCATCTTCGGTCCTGACTTGCGCAATCGCAGCGATGGATCAGGCTTGACCCGAGCAGCACTCTCCCTATCCGCGGCCGCGATCGGCCTGGTGGTCGCCTGTGCCTCGGCGCAGGCGGGCGACTATGGCCCGTTCTCATGGCTCTTCTCGACCGACAACGGCGGCCCGCTGGCTCCGGCGATAACGCCCGACCGACCCTATTGGCATGGCGACTCCGCCGTGCCGCCCGCCATGCGGTGGCATGACCGCGAGATCGAGATCGTGGACGAATACGGGTTCACGATCGGGACACGCCTGCCGCCGCCGGAGGACGTCGTGCCGATCGAGGTCGAGGCGAGCCTGCCGCCCCCGGTCCGCGGGTCGCCGCCAATGAGACGGCATCATTCGCGGACTAGGGCCGTCCGTGCGGCGTGTCCGCCCCCGCCGGTCCGCGCAGTTACCCCGGCCAGCCTTGGTGTCAGCGAGCCGCCGGATCCACTCTATTCGGCAGCCCGCAGGATCCAATAGTAAGGCGTCAGCCGCAGCTACGCCGCCTTCTTCGCCTTCTCCGCAAGCTGCGCCAGCTCTTCCACAATCTCCCGCGTTCCCTCGAGCCGCTCCTCGGGCGTGTCGAAGTCGCGCAGGAAGGCCACGCGCATGTCGGGGCGGACCTTCGCGCGCGGCCCCTCGTTTTGGACGAACCGCACCAGTCCTGCCGGATTTGCGAACGAATTGTCGCGGAAGCCGACGATGACGCCCTTGGGGCCAGCGTCGACCTTCTCGACATGGGCGCGGCGGCAGAGGGCCTTGATGCGGACGAGCTTCAGCAGCAACCGCACCTCGTCCGGCATCGGCCCGAAAGCGGTCGATCAGCTCGGCGCCGAACGCGTCGATGTCGTCGGTGTCCTCCAGCGTCGAGAGGCGGCGGTAGAGTGAGATCCGCAGCGTCAGGTCCGGCACGTACTCTTCCGGCATCGTCACCGGCACGCCAACCGTGATGCTCGGTGACCAGGTCTCCTCTGCCACGGACACGTCGCCCGCCTTCAACGCTTCGATCGCGTCGCGCAGCATCTGCTGGTAGAGTTCGTAGCCGACTTCCTTGATGTGCCCCGACTGTTCGTCGCCGAGCAGATTGCCGGCGCCGCGCTGGTCGAGATCGTGGCTGGCGAGCTCGAACCCCGCACCGAGCGTATCCAGCTTCTGTAGAACCTTGAGGCGCTTCTCGGCCTGGGTCGTCGGCGGCTTGTTGGCGGGAATCGTGAAAAGCGCGTACGCACGGGTCTTTGAGCGGCCGACGCGGCCGCGCAGCTGGTAAAGCGCCCCGAGGCCGAACATGTCGGCACGCCAGACGACGAGCGTGTTGGCGCGCGGAATGTCGAGGCCGGACTCGACGATCGAAGTCGACAGCAGCACGTCGTACTGACCCTCGTAGAAATGCGACATGCGCTCTTCGAGCTCGTCGCCGACATCTGTCCGTGCGCCATGATGAACTTGCACTCGGGCACGTGCTGGCGCAGGAAGCTCGCCGCCTCCTCCAGGTCTTCGATGCGCGGGCAGACGAAAAAGGTCTGCCCGCCACGATAGCGCTCGCGCAGCAGCGCCTCGCGAACCAGCATGTCGTCGAACGGAAAAATCGAGGTGCGCACCGCCAACCGATCGACCGGCGGCGTCGCGATAATGGAGAGATCGCGCACGCCCGTCATAGCGAGTTGCAGCGTGCGGGGAATAGGCGTGGCCGACAGCGTGAGCACGTGGATCTCGGCACGCAGCTCTTTCAGCTTCTCCTTGTGAGCGACGCCAAAATGCTGCTCCTCGTCGATGATGACGAGGCCGAGGTCCTTGAACTGCACGGTCTTGCCCAGCAGCGCATGGGTGCCGATCACGATGTCGACCGTGCCGTCCGCCAAGCCCGCCTTGGTCTTCTTCTGGTCGGCGGCCGGAACCATGCGCGACATCTGTGCGACCTTGACCGGCAAGCCGGAGAAGCGCTCGGCAAAGGTCTTGTAGTGCTGGCGGGCGAGCAGCGTCGTCGGCACCACCACGGCCACCTGGGCCCCGTTGACCGCGGCCGCGAAGGCGGCGCGTAAGGCGACTTCGGTCTTGCCGAAGCCGACGTCACCGCAGATCAGCCGATCCATCGGGTGGCCGGATTCCATGTCCTTCAGCACGGACTCGATCGAGACCGCCTGATCGTCGGTTTCGTCATAGGGGAAGCGGGCACAGAACTCGTCGTAGGAGCCGAGCGGCGGCACGAACTTCGGCGCCGGCTTGGTGGCCCGCTCGGCCGCGATCGCGATCAGCCCGTGGGCGATCTCGCGAATGCGGTTCTTCATCCGCGCTTTGCGGTTTTGCCACCCTGCCCCGCCGAGCCGGTCGAGCACGGCCTCGGTGTCCTCCGAGCCATAGCGCGACAGCAGCTCCAGGTTCTCGACCGGCAGGAACAGCTTGGCGTTGTCGGCGTAATGGATTTCCAGGCAGTCGTGGGGCGCGTCCCCCACCATGATCTGCTGCAGGCCTTCGAACCGGCCGATGCCGTGGTCGACATGCACCACGATATCGCCGGCCGCGAGGGCTCCGACCTCCTGCAAAAAGTTCTGGCCGCGGCGCTTCTTGCGGTTGCGCAGCAGCCGGTCGCCGAGCAGGTCCTGCTCGGCGATCACCGCGAGATCGCCGGCCTCGAACCCATGCTCGAGCGCCATGACTCCCATGGCGACATGCTCGCGCTTGATGCCGAACACCTGGTGGAGCGAACCGACGAGCTCGATCCACTTCAGCCCGTGTTCGTGCAGCACGCCCTTGAGCCGATCGCGCGAGCCATCGGTCCAGCCCGCCACCAGCACCCGCTTGCCGTTTTTCTGCAGCGCATGGATGTGTTCCACCGCCGCGTTGAACACGTTGGCCGCCTCGTCGGTCCGCTCGGGCGCGAAGTTGCGGCCGGGCTTGCCGCCGCAGTCGATCACCGTTTTTCCCGCGGCGTCGAAGGGCGTCATCTGGGCCAGGGGCAGCAGCTCGAGCGTGTCCCCAAAATCCTGCGGTGTGAGATAGAGGCGGTCGGGCGGCAACGGCTTGTAGAGGCTCGTGTCGGCCTTGAATTCCCGCGTGCCGGTGCGCGCTTCGTAGTGATCCTTGATAATGGCGAACCGCTCGGTCGCGGCATCCCGCGCCATCGGATCGAGCAGCAGCGGCGCCTCGCCGACATAGTCGAACAGCGTGTCGAGCCCGCCGTGGAACAGCGGCAGCCAATGCTCCATGCCGGGGTGACGCCGCCCCTCGCTGATCGCGTCATAAAGCTGGTCGCCGCGCGTCTGAGCGCCGAACTCGGCCACATAAGCCTGGCGGAAGCGGCGGATCGTGTCGGTGGTGAGCTGCACCTCGCTCATCGGCACGAGGTCGAGCGCGCGGAGCTGGCCCACCGAGCGCTGCGTCTCCGGGTCGAAGGAGCGGATCGATTCGAGCGTATGGCCGAAGAAGTCGAGCCGGACGGGATTGGGCTGGCCCGGCGCGTAAAGGTCGACGATGCCGCCGCGGACCGCATATTCGCCGGTGTCGCGCACCGTGCCGGCCCGGACGAAGCCGTTGGTCTCCAGCCAGGCCACGAGCTCGTCGGTGTTGACCGAATTGCCCGGCACTGCCGAAAACGAGTCCTTGGCGACCGACGTGCGCGGGGGCACGCGCTGCACCAGGGCCGCCACGGTGGTCGAGAGAATCCGCGGCCGCTCGCGCGAGGATTTCGAGCGCGCCAGCCGCGACAGCACCGTCATCCGCCGCGCCGCCACCGTGGCACTGGGCGACACCCGGTCGTAGGCTTGGCAGTCCCACGCGGGGAAATCCAGCACCTCGATATCGGGCGCTGCGAACGCGAAGGCCTCGCGGAACGCAGCGGCGCGCTGCGCCTCGCGCGCCACATGGACCAGCACCACCGGCTTGTCCTCGCCGGCGCGGGCGAGCGCGCGGGTGATGTCGGCCGCGACGAAGGCGTCGAACCCGTCCGGTACATGGCTGAGCGTGAGATGTTCGCCCTTGGCCAGCACGGCGGCTGCGCGAGAGACGTCGGTGAGCGCCGCGCGGGCCGGAGCGGGCGCGGGTTTAGTGGCAAGGGACATGCGGGTCAGATAGCGGGTGTGGGGTTCAGGTGAAAGGCCCGGATGCGGGCGAGCAACGGCGTGTCGTAGTTCTCAGGTGGGGCCGCCATGCCGGAAATCCAATCGAACACATCGCGGTCATTGGCCTCCATCAGCAGCTCCAGCTCCGCCACGTCGGCATCTGAGAGGCTCGCGAGGTTGGCTTCGGTGAACCGGCCCATGACAAGGTCCATCTCCCGCGTGCCGCGATGCCAGGCGCGAAACAGGAGGCGACGACGGCGGGGATCGGGGGGTGAAGGAACCTGTTCGGATGCGCTCGTCATCGATGTGCTCGTATCGGACCACCAGGACGGATGCTAGGCCGCGTAAATGTCAGAGGCGAGCTTCGACGATTACCAACGGCCGCTGATCGACTCGAACCCACGTCCGTGGGCGGTCGAGCAACGCGACGGCATCACGCACGACAGGGTCGAGACAATTGCGGCGAGTATGACGCACCAACCGGGCGAACACGGTCGAGTCCCCTTCACTTAACAACAGCATGCGTTGAAACGCCCATCCTCCTCCCCGTGCGGGAGAAGGATGGGCCCGGTATGACGACGTCGGAACGCCCTCTGTGCCTCAGAGAGGCTTCAGCGCAACGGCTGGATCACCCACGACCGGAGCGGACGGCTCCGCCGAAACCCAGCGATAGAGCAGACCGCCCAAAGCGCCACCGACAAGCGGCGCAACGATAAACAGCCAGAGCTGCCCGATCGCCCAGCCGCCGGCAAACAGAGCCGGGCCGATGCTGCGCGCCGGATTGACCGACGTATTCGTCACGGGGATGCTGATCAGGTGGATCAGCGTCAGGCCGAGGCCGATGGCGATCGGAGCGAAGCCGGCGGGCGCCTTGCCGTGCGTCGCACCCATGATGATGAACAGGAACGCCATGGTCATCACGATCTCGGTCAGGAAGCAGGCGAACAGCCCATAATGTCCGGGCGAATGTTCGCCGTAACCGTTCGCCGCAAACCCCTTTGCGGCATCGAACCCTGGCGCACCGCTGGCGATGATGTAGAGCACCGCCGCGCCGACGATGGCGCCGACCACCTGAGCGCCGATGTAGGGGCCGATCTGGCTCGTCGGAAACCGCCCGCCGGCCGCGAGGCCGACCGTGACGGCGGGATTGAGATGGCAGCCGGACACATGACCAATGGCATAAGCCATGGTCAGGACCGTCAATCCGAAGGCAAAAGACACGCCGACGAGGCCGATGCCCACCTGCGGAAAGCCGGCCGCGATGACCGCGCTGCCGCAGCCGCCGAACGTCAACCAGAACGTGCCGATCGCCTCGGCCGATAATTTCCTCAAATCCATGTCTGAAATCCCTCCATGGCCAAGCTTGCGCTGGCTGGTCTGGTATGCCGAGAGGGGGCCGCGAATTCCAGCGGGAATTCAGGCTGCACGCAAGAACAGCGACCGACGGGCCGTTCGCGATGCGCGCCAGCGCCGCACGATGAGCAAACGCGGATTGCGATGCGAACCAATGCGCCGCGCATGAGCTCCCTCGCATCCTGACGGACCCGGATGTGGGCCACGGCGTTGACGACGGCACGCCAGCCAATCTGCCCGACCAAGCGCGCCCGAGGTTCGATCGGAACGCGAACCGCGGCTTATTGGCAGAATCGAGGACATTGATGAGCAATAAAACTGCCCTGAACGCCGGTAACGGCGCAGAAACGCACCAGACCACCGATGCCGCCCATCCGGTGCTCACGACGAATCACGGTACCCCCATCAGCGACAACCAGAACCAGCTCAAGGCCGGGCCACGAGGCCCCGTTTTGCTGGAGGACGAGGTCTATCGCGAGAAGATCAACCATTTCGATCACGAGCGGATTCCGGAGCGGATCGTGCACGCGCGCGGGACGGGCGCACACGGCTATTTCGAATGCACCGAAAGCCTGGCCGACATCACGCGGGCCGACCTGTTCCAGAAGAAGGGGCAGCGCACCGACGTGTTCGTCCGATTCTCCACGGTGGCCGGGGGCGCCGGGTCAGTCGACACGCCGCGCGACGTCCGCGGCTTCGCCGTCAAGTTCTACACCCGCGAAGGCAATTGGGATCTCGTCGGCAACAACATCCCGGTGTTCTTCATCCAGGACGCCATCAAGTTCCCCGACCTGATCCACGCGGCCAAGATGGAGGCCGACCGCGGCTACCCACAGGCGGCCACCGCGCACGACACCTTCTGGGACTTCATCAGCCTCATGCCCGAGGCGACCCACATGGCCATGTGGATCATGTCGGATCGCACCCTGACCAAGAGCTTCGCGACGATGGAGGGCTTCGGCATCCATACGTTCCGTTTCGTCGATCGCGACGGCAAGTCCACCTTCGTCAAGTTCCACTGGAAGCCAAAGGCGGGGCTCGCCTCGGCTCTGTGGGACGAGACGGTGAAGACGGCGGGCGCCGACCCTGACTATCAGCGGCGAGACCTTTTCGAACGGATCGGCCGAGGCGAATATCCCGAGTGGTCGCTCGGCGTACAACTGTTCGACCAGGACTTTGCGGACAGTCAGGCTTACGACGTGCTCGACGCCACCAAGATCATTCCGGAGGAGGACCTGCCCGTCCGCATCGTCGGCAAGCTGGTGCTCGACCGGTACCCCGACAACTTCTTCGCCGAGACCGAGCAGGTCGCCTTCTCTCCGAATCACCTCGTACCGGGCATCGACACAAGCAACGACCCTCTGCTCCAGGGTCGGCTTTTCTCCTACCAGGACACACAGATCAAGCGGCTCGGCACCACGAACTGGCACCAGATCCCGATCAACCAAGCCAAGGGCCGGGAAGGCGGTTGCCCATTCCTCAACATGCAGCGCGATGGTCACATGCAGATGCAGGTGCCCAAGGGGCGCGCCAATTACGAGCCCAACAGCCTTAATCTGGCGGGCGAGATCGCGGGGCCTCGCGAGGACCCGAGGAACGGCTTCCGGACTTTCCCGGCCGAGGAACAGGGCGAAAAGCTCCGCATCCGGCCGGAGAGCTTCTCGGACCATTATAGCCAGGCGCGACTGTTCTGGCGTTCGATGGACCCGGCCGAGCAGGCCCACATCGCATCGGCGTTCGTGTTTGAGCTCAGCAAGGTCTCGCTCGAGCACGTCCGGCTCTCGATGATGGCCAATTTGCGGAACGTGGACGAGGAGCTGGCGCGTCGTGTGGCCGACGGTCTCGCCATGGAACTGCCGAAAGCCTCCCCGACCAAGGCGCCCGTGCTCGACATGAAGCCGTCGCCGGCCTTGCGCATCATCCGCGGGCCTCTCGAGAAGCATACGCTCAAGGGCCGCACCGTCGGTATTCTCTTCGCGGAGGGGACGGATGCGGCCGAGTTGAGAACCGTGAAGCAGGCCGTCAAGGCTGCGGGTGGCCATCCGCTGACGATCGCTCCCAAGGTCGGCGCCGTTCCCCTCTCGGACGGGTCGACCGTGAAGGCGGACGCGCAGCTCTTCGGGCAGCCGTCCGTCACTGTCGACGCCTGCGCCGTGATCCTGTCGGACGCGGCCTGCGCCAAGCTCGTTAAAGAGGGCGCGGCCGTGCAGTGGGTCATGGACGCCTTCGGTCATCTCAAGGCGATCGGCCACAATGCTGGAGCCAAGCCGCTGCTCGACAAGGCGGGCGTCGAGCCCGACGCCGGCGTGACGGAGCTCGCGGGGTTTGTGAAGGCCGCCCAGCAACGCTACTGGGACCGCGAACCGAAGGTCCGCACGCTGGCCTGACCGGCTCGAACCGGTCCAACGGAGCGTGGCGCCAGGCGAACGCGCCACGCTTCCCGGGCCCGAACCCCGGTTCGACAATTCGGCCGAACGACATGGCAACCGCACTTACGGCTGCCGTTACGGCGATCATCGCGGAACAGAAGGGTTCGGGTATCGCAGAAGCCGGCTGAACTGCACGGCGAGTGAGCTCAAGGAACTCTGTCATGGCAGCATGACGGCGGCCTGACCGATCCGACCAAGAACCAGAGAACCCGCTCATGGGGTTTCGGCTCTCGTTTGGCAGGCCCCGCAGGTTACCCGGCGGGGCCTGGATCAGCAGTTGCGACCTAGATTAGTCGTGGTCGTGCATCTCTTCGCGCATCATGTGATGCATCATGTGCCTGTGCATCTCGTGCCGCATTTCCCGGTGCATCTCGTGTCGCATCATCTCGTGCCGCATCATTCGATGCATCATGTGATGGTGCATGGCCTCTTCATCGTCCTGAGCCCTTGCAGGTGCGCTCGCACACAGGCCCAGCAGTGTCGCGGCCAGCAAGCCGGCTCTGAAATGACCAATTCTCATCAGGTTCTCCCAACCCATCGTTCTGCGCCCCGGAATAGAATACGGCGCAGTTCAGGTTGGTTCCTGTTCTCGTTATCGGCCTGGGATTATTCAGACGGTATTGCGGCTCCTTGCCTTCAACTCACGTCAAGGAAGATCACGCCCCACCCCACTTGGGCCGGATTTAGCGAACTCGTGTCGGATTGCTCCCGAGCCGGGGAGACTCGGATCTACGCTGCCAAGCGCACTTCGACCGATGCTTCAGAGAAGAGCTGATGAAGAAAGGAAGGGGGACCGCGAATGACGACGATGGCGCGCAGACGTCACTTTAACGGTTGCTCAAAGAGCTTCCGCCAAGGATGATCGACATTTCCTGAAGTTCACTTGGCGGGGGCTTGTGAATGCGATCCACATGGACGTGCGCGCTGGGCGCCCTCGCTCTCTTTGCGTCACCGGCGGCCGCGCAGGCTCCAACGGTTGGCAACGCCGTCGCTGTCGTCCCTGCGGTCAAAGGGGCAGCCCACCCTCTGCAGTCCGGAGACTCCGTCTTCTTTAGGGAGATCATCCAGGCTTCGGCCGGTGGCGAAACCAAGCTCGAGTTCCTGGACAAGACCAATCTGACGGTTGGCAGCGGCTCGACCGTCACCCTGGATCGGTTCGTCTACGATCCGGCAGCCGGACAAGCCCGCCAATTCACTTTGAGCATGACCAAGGGTGCCTTCCGGTTCGTAACCGGGGCGTCCGAGAAGCAGGCTTACGAACTGAGAACGCCCACTTCGACCATGGGTGTTCGCGGCACGAACGTCCTCATTGTCGTGAGAAACGGCTTCACGACAGTCCGCGTCGATGAGGGTGCGGTGGTGGTCTGCAACAGGAAGGCACCCCCAGGCGCCGTGCACCAGGATCCGCCGCCCCAGGGGTGCATCACCCTTCCGACTGGAAGTGGCACGACGGTCTACAGCAGCGGCAGCTTTACCAGCGTGCCAGTCGGGATCGAGGGCGTCGAACCAGGATCGTTGATCCAGGCTGCGGGCCTCAACACGGCCCCGGTTGCCGGCGTTGCAGGGAGTATCGCCGCGCCGCTGGCCATCGGTGCCGGGGTTGCCGTCGGCCTTGGGGCAGCGGCCGCGAGCGGCGCGCTCGGCGGAAACAGCAACAATCCGATGAGCCCTTAACCCACATCCCATGTGGCCCCACGCCACCTCGCTCGCCAGCGCAACTCGCTGATGCCGAGGCCCTCGATCAGCCATGATCTCGGGCGCCTAACCGGCAACAGGCAGCAAGCTCACCAACGCTGCTTGCAAGCCGGAGTGTGACAGGATTGAGACAGGGCGTTCAGAATACCTCTCCACGCCTAGCGTGTGCACGCTGACTCCCGTTAACCTTTGTTGGTATCACGGTGAGAGAAGGCGAATGAAGAGCTTTTACGAGGTGAAGCCGGTCGGCCCAGCCTTCAATCCGGCCGTCAAGTTCGTCAAGGTCCAAGCTTCAGATCCCAAAAATGCTGCCGAGCAAGTGATCGGGCGGGATCTGTCCAGCGATGGTGACCGGCACAATATGCGGGCTAAGGTGAAGGTAGAGGGGCGCGAAGTCCCGTTTTATTTACCTGGAGCAACGAACCAATCGTGACACTTCGGAAAAAGTGCCTCACATTGGTTTGGCGCCGGGCTGAAGTCACGATCCGGCCTGACGCCAGCGCCGGTGGAGCGCGGCCGCAGAGGTTCTGGCGACCTCTTCGGCGAGTTGGTCCCGCGCTTTTGGATAAATCTCCGGCACTCGAAATACAAGAGAGAGAACGAACCGAGCCCATGCTGAGCGCTCATCGCCCGAAAAGTCTGTCTCGTTCCGCTCGATCCGAGTGAGAACATCGGCAGCTTCGCTATCAACCGGCGAGAAGAACTTCTCTTCCACGGCGTGAGCCACTTCCCGCGAAAGCCCCTGCAGCTCTTTTCGGCGATCAACGAACCCTGTCTCACGTGGGTATACCCGTTTGGGTTTAACGACGTCGGCCCAGGGTCGGCTGAACTCCACGAGGCGGCCTTCGCGACTTGCCCAGCGCTTGAGATAAAACTCGGGTAGGTAATGGTGCCGGCACGAGGGGTTCTGAACCAAAGGGACCCTGACCAGCCGTTACCCTACTGGTTACCCCTGACGTCCAAACGAAAGCCGAAGCACCCTGGGGAGTACCCCTAAGCAATTAACACTGTTGAGAAAAACTTGGCTCCCCGAGCAGGGCTCGAACCTGCGACAATTCGATTAACAGTCGAATGCTCTACCAACTGAGCTATCGGGGAATAGCGGCCGGTGAATACCGGGGGGCGGGAGCAATTGCAAGCCGAGTTTGTCTGGCTTGCGCCTTGCGAAGCCGCGCCCATCCCTTGTTAGAAGCCTCGCGCTGCCTGTCCGCAGGCGGCACGAGGCCTCGTGGCGGAGTGGCTACGCAGAGGACTGCAAATCCTTGCACCCCGGTTCGATTCCGGGCGAGGCCTCCAATGCGACGCCGCTCGAACTGCCGATCTGCTTCCTCTGCGAGCCTGCGCGCGCGTCTGTCACGCGGTGGGCAGCAACGCCGGCGGCGCCTGGTTTCCTGCTCCCGCTCGCTGATGCCGCCGTCGAGAATGCGCCGATATTCCCGCCGCACGACCTCGGCGCCGTAGGTCCGCTCCAGCCGCCGCACCGTGAAATGAGCGCGGGCGAGGCTCTGGTAATGCTCGGTGAAAGCGGCATTGATGGCCGCCCCCGCCACGGCGCCCGACCACCGGCACCGCCTGCGCCAGGAGCTTCTGACTGACCACGACGCCGAAGCGCGACACGATCTGCCCGATGAGGCGCACCACGGCTGGCGCGGTCTCGTCGGCAAGGCCCCGCTGCAGCATCACCCGCGTCGCCTGCTGTACCGATTTCGACAGCATGGCCCGCACCGCCAGGTAGCCGCTGTTGCTCGCCGGACCGGCTTCTGGGCCGCCCCCAAGCGCGAACACCTCCAGGCAGGCGAGCACGGTCGCCGGATCACTGACGTCTTCACCCGCCTCACGCGCGATGGCTGCAATCGAGCGCAGGATGATGGTGGTGGAGACCGGCAGTTCGACAGGCAGCATGGCGAGTCCGAAAGCGCCGCCCGCCGCGCCCGAAATGGCTGCCAGCGCGGTGTGCAGACGAGGCGCCGCAGTTTGCCGGACTTTCGGCAAGCGTCCGTACGGCTGCCCGCAGCGCGACTTTGAGGGCGGCCGCGGCGGCCGTGTTCGCGGCCCAATCAGCGGTTCCGGAATGATCGGTCTCGGCGAAATCGATCTGGCGGCCGATCAGGACGCTCAGGCGGCCCGGCAGGCTTGGATGCTCCAACACGTTCACGCGCCTGCGCTAGGGCGGCCGCGTCGTCCGTCGGTGAGATGCCCGTCGGGCTGGGCTCGAGAGGTCCCGTCACGGCAAATCGCTCATCGAATATCCCACTGCTGCAAGGACATAACGGGAGCAACGGCAAGTCGTTGCAAGCCCGAGGAATGCGCCAAGGCGCAGTGCTCGCCAGTTGTCGGTCCGATGCCACCGTTCTACTGTCGCGCCTTCAAGCGACTTTGGCCGATCGAGTTGCTGTCCGTCCGAGGCGGACGGGCAGAGAAATCGGACCGGAGCCCGATGGGAGGAACGGACGTGGGCGAGCTTTACGGCCGCGCGATCGCGCGGCGCGACCTGTCCCGGCGAACCGGCTCGCTGGCCGCCTTCGCGGGGCGTGCGCCTGATGACACTTGGCGATGGCGCCGAGCGCGGCGTCCGCATGCTCGAATTCCGCACCGGCTCGGGTCTGCGCTTCACTGTCATGGTCGACCGCGGCATGGACGCTTGCCGAATGCGAGCACAATGGGCGCGCAATCGGCTGGCACTCGCCAACCGGGTTCCGCAATCCCGCCCTGCATGACATCGAGGGCGAAGGCGGCCTCGGGTTTCTGCGTTCGTTCTCCGGATTGCTGGCGACCTGCGGTCTCGATCACGTCGGCTTCATGGCCGAGGAGCCGGCAGACCGCTACAACTATCCGGCACGAAAGACGGTGCGATATCCCATCCACGGGCGGGCCAGCATGACCCCGGCGCGGCTCGGCGGCTATGGCGAGCACTGGGAGGGCGACCGCTGCACGCTATGGGCGGAGGGCACCGTGTGCCAAGCGGCAACATTTCGGCGAGAACCTGCATCTGATCCGCCGTATCGAGGCCGATCTCGGGCGGCAACGAGATCCGCATCCAGGATCGCGTGGTCAATCAGGGCTTTTATCCGACGCCGCACATGCTCTGCTACCACCTGAATGTGGGCTATCCCCTGCTCGACGCCGGCTCTCGTTACATCGCCCCGCTGGCCGATGTGGTGTTTGCATCCCACGCCGGCGAAGCCTATCGCCGGCAGGGGGTCGGGTATCAAACCATGCCAGAGCCGCAGGACAGCTTCCGGGAGCAGGTCTGGGAGCACGAGATGGCGGCGGACGGGGACGGTCGCGTGCGGGTCGCACTCGTGAATGACGCGCTGGCGCTTGGCTTCGTGGTGGAGACCGCAAAACGCGAATTGCCGGTCCACTACCAGTGGCAGAATTTCCAGGCCGGCGCCTATGCGCTTGGCATCGAGCCCGCCACAAACCACATCGTCGGGCGCGATCATGCGCGTGAGCACGGCGAACTGATCATCCTGGAGCACGCCGAGGAGCGCCGCTACGCGGTCACGCTGCGCGTGCTCGACGGAGCGGACGCGATCGCCGCCGCGGAGCGGACGATCACCGCCGTGAAGCGTCAGCCGTCGGAGGATTTTCCAGAACCCTCAGGCAAGTTCCGTTCCTTGGCCGGGTAAGCGCGACGGGCGTGCCCCTCGCGATCTAAGCGGCGGTTGCGGTCAGTTCGTCAAAGCGGCCGCGCAAGGCCGGAGACGGAGCCGGCGGAGCCGTCGCAATCTCCGCCAGAGCGCGGGCGGCGCGCTCGGCCGCACGCCCGGCAAGCACCGGCGCAACCGCGGCGACAGCCTCCGCCTCCTCGAGCTTGCCATTGCAGTGAAGGGCAATGTCGCAGCCTGCCGTCAAGCGCCGCAGTTGCGCGCTCGCTCGAGGAACCGCGCAGCGCCTGCATGGACAGGTCGTCCGAAAGCAGAAGCCCGTCGAAAGCCATTGCGCCGCGGATCACCCCCTCGATGATCGTTCGCGACGTCGTCGCTGGATTGGCAGGATCGAGAGCCTCGAAAACCACGTGTGCGGTCATGGCAACCGGGAGATCGGCCAGGGCCGCGAAGGGTTTGAAATCCACCGCGTCGAGTTCCGCGCGGGACGCCGTGACGACCGGCAGGTCGACGTGGCTGTCCACGCTGGCGCGCCCATGGCCCGGGCAATGCTTGACGACCGGAAGCACGCCGGCCGCAAGCAGACCTTCGGCGAAGGCGCGACCCAGGCGAGCCACGGTATCGGGGTCTGATCCGAACGCGCGGTTGCCGATCGCCTGGTGTGTTGCCGGGGTGACGATGTCGAGCACGGGTGCGCAATCGACGGTTATTCCGAGCGCCCGCAAATCAGCGCCGATCAATTGACCACCGAGGCGTGCGGCCTCTGCGGCCAACCCCGGGCCCCAAACCCCGCATACGCCGCCCCGGCGGGATAGGCGGGCCAATGTGGCGGCCCGAGCCGCTGGACACGGCCGCCTTCCTGGTCGATCAGGACTGGAGCATCGGCGCGGCCGACGCAGGCGCGGAAGGCACTCGTCGAGACGCCGAACCTGATCCGGCAACTCGACGTTGCGCTTGAACAGAATGAGGCCCCAAGGTTGCGCGGCCTCGAAGAAGCGCTGCTCATCCGCGCTCAGCGCAAGGCCGGCACAGCCACTGACGAAAGCTCGGACGGGTCTCATCCCGGTCGCTTAATTGCGGACCACGAAACAGGATCCGCCGCCGGCCTGCAACTTGCCGCAAAGCGCCTTGGCGTCGTCTTGCGACAGATTGCCGATCCGGACGCGGTAAACCGACTTGTCGCCCTTATCGGCCTTGTGGATCGCAGGAGTGCGGCCATCGAGTTCGGATGAGAACTTCTTCTGAAGCCGGCCCGAAATGTCCTTCGCCTCCTGCTCCGTAGACGGCGCGGCTAGCTGCACCGCAAAGCTGCCCGTTGCAGCAGCGGGCGCCGCCGAAGCTGCAGGCGTGGTCGACGCTGTGGCGTCGGCGCCGGTGTCCGCCGTCGCGGTCTGGACCGCGTCGGCCTTCGGCTTCGGAGCGTGCACCACCTTGGGCTTGACCGGCGCCGTACCTTCGGCTGGGGTCGCGGTCGCCTTCGGGGTCGAGGTGGCCCGCACGGTCGACTTCGGGGTCGACGGCTTGGCAACCGGCGTTGTCCCGACCGAGCGGGTCGGCAGACCAGGTTCACTCTGGGCCACAGTCGGCGCGAGCGCCGCTGCGGCTGAACCCTGGTCCTCTCCCACCACGGATCCATCCGGTCGAATCAGGATGGTCTTGACCTTCCGCGGCTCAGGAAAGGGGCTCGGATTGGAGCCGACCGGACCTGTCGTCATTGCAACGCGTCCGTCATTGATCTGCGGTTCCAGCGCCGGAGCGGCGGCTGGAGCAACTGCTGCTGGGGCGGGAGCCGGCGGCAGTTGCGACAGGTCTGCCGGCTGCTCCTGGGTGTTGACCACCTTGGCATTGCTGACGTTGTCGCTGGCGCTTTTTTCGAGCAAGCGCCGTGTTGCCGTCGCCCGCCAGTCGACTGATTGCTGGTGTCCGGCGGCTGAACCTTGGTCGGCCCGCTGTCGGCCAAAATGGTCGGCGGCTCGCTCGTTCCGGCCGGTCCGGCGCCATTGCGCACCAGGAAGGTCGCGCCGAGGCCGCCCACCGTCAGCGCCACCACCGCCAGGAGCACGACCAACGTTCGCCGGTTCGACCCCTGCGCGGCATCCGCCTCCTCGACAGGCGGAACGAACCGCAGCGGATCCGACGACACGGGCTCGGGGATGCCCTGCGCCCAGAGGTCGGCGTTGAGTTCCGGCGCGTCGTGATATTCGGCCGGCGCGTTGAGGTCCTGACCATGGGGATCGAGCGGCTCGTCCGGCGGAAGGGCGGGCAACCGGAACGATTCGCGACGGCCCTGGCCGAGAGGAGTGTGGAAGACGCTGTCGTCTCCGACGTCCTCGCTGCCTCGCTCTCACCATGCCGAAATCCATCGTCGTCTGCATGACCATAAGGCGCACTCGGCGCAGCGGCCGGCGAAAATCGGTCGAAGGCCTCCGGTGCGGGCACACGCGGTGTGCTGTCAGAGCGGTCGACGCGCGCCGGCTTGGCGGTGTCCCGGGTCGGGAAGAGATCGCGGAAAGGGTCTTCGCGTCCAACCAGGCGCGCGAGTTCTGCGAGGGGATCGAGCTTCTCACCGGTGCCCGCACCGGCATCCCGGCCACGCAGGTCCAAGCCGCCAGACGGACCGCGATGCTTGGAAAACGGTTCGCTCATTCCACACCTCGCGTTGCGGCCGCGCGCAGCGCCGCCGTCCCCTGCCGGACGGTCGAACGTCCAACCACACCCCTCACGCCGACTGCATAAACCATGCGAGGTCGACAGAAAAAAGGCATGTGTTGCAGCGTTGCCGCTACCGCATCTCCTCGGGCGCCTGAACGCCGAGGATGGCGAGCCCGGAGCGCAGGATCGTCGAGACCGACAACACAAGCGCCACGCGTGCCGCGGTCAAATCTCGCTGTTCTTGATTAACAAAACGTAGCGAAGCATCGTCCTTGCCGCGATTCCAATGGGCGTGGAAGGCACTCGCAAGGTCGTGCAGGTAGAAGGCGACACGATGCGGCTCATGGGCCGTTGCCGCCGCTTCGACCATGCGCGGAAACAGCGCGATCTGTCGCAGCAGCGTCGAGCTCGCCGGGGTCGTCCAGCAGGTCGAAGCGGCGCCTGCACCGAGAGCCGTGCCGGTCAGCTCGAGGTCGGGGAACGCAGCCTGAGCCTGCCGCAGGACCGAGCGCCCGCGGGCGTGGGCGTACTGGACATAGAAGACCGGGTTTTCCTTGGATTGGTCGATCACCTTGGCGAGATCGAAGTCGAGCGGCGCGTCGTTCTTGCGGAACAGCATCATGAAGCGCACGGCATCGACACCCACTTCGTCGACAACCTCCCGCAGGGTGACGAAATCGCCCGAGCGCTTGGACATCTTCATCGGCTCGCCGGCGCGCATCAGCTTGACGAGCTGACACAGCTTGACGTCGAGCACGACCGCCCCGTCGGAGAGCGCCGCCACCGCGGCGACCATCCGCTTGACGTAGCCGCCGTGGTCGGCCCCGAGCACGTCGATCAGGGTCCGGAAGCCTCGATCGATCTTGCTTTTGTGGTAGGCGATATCGGAGGCGAAATAGGTGAAGGAGCCGTCCGATTTCTGCAGGGCCCGGTCGACATCGTCGCCGAACGCCGTCGATCGGAACAGGGTCTGTTCTCGGTCTTCCCAATCGTCGGGCAGCTGTCCTTTCGGGGGCGCCAGCCGGCCCTCGTAGATCAGCCCCTTGCTGCGCAGATCGTCGACCGCGCGGGCCACGGCCGTCCTGCCGTCCGGACCCGGTTGCGGTCAGCGAGCGCTCGGAGAAGAACACCTCGTGGCGAATGTTGAGGCTCGCGAGGTCGTCGCGGATCAGGGCCATCATGCCCCGGATGGCGACGTCGCGAACGGGCTGCAGCCAGTCGGCTTCCTCGACGATTGCGGAGGGCCGCGCCCTGCGTCTCCACGAGCGCCGCGCCGACCTGCTTCAGGTAGTCACCGGGATAGAGCCCCTCTGGTATGGGACCGATGTCTTCGCCGAGCGCCTCGCGATAGCGCAGGAAAGCCGAGCGGGCGAGCACGTCGACCTGCGCGCCCGCATCATTGATGTAGTATTCCCGCGTGACGCTCTGGCCCGCGAACTGCAACAGGTTCGCGAGCGCATCGCCGAAGACGGCGCCCCGTCCATGCCCCACATGCATGGGCCCGGTCGGATTGGCCGAAACGAATTCGACATTGACCGGCCCGTCGACGGTGGCGATGCTCGGATCGGCCAAACCGATCTCCAGCCTGAAGGGTCGCCCGCAGCACACCTGTCCAGACATGCGGCTTCGAGCCGGAGGTTCAGGAAGCCAGGGCCGGCAACCTCGGCGTTCTCGACATCCGGGTCCTCGGCCAGCGCAGCCGCAAGCGCGGTGGCGAAGACGCGCGGTGATTTGAAGTGCGCCTGCGCTTCCTTGGCGAAGACCATGGCCACGTTGGTCGCAAGGTCGCCATGGCTCGGGATCGCGGGGCGGCTCAACCGTGAAGCGGCTCCTGTCGAGCGCCAGTGGCAGTTGGCCCTCAGCGATCTTTCTTTCGAGGATCGCGTCGATGCGTCCTCGGAACTCAGCAAAAACGTCCATGACCCCACCCTGCCCGCAGATCGATCGCGGATCGTCGCGCGCCTCGTATCGCTCTCAGCAACCGATGGACTGGCCCGAGCGCTTCCGAACGAGAGCAGAACCGCCCGGCCGCGAAGCCTGACGAACTGGCCGAAGCGAGCTCCGCCGTCTTCGCGCGAGCCGCCGCTACCGCAAATCTGGGGTAGCGTCAAAAAGGCGTCGATGCTCGGCAAAGGCAAAGCGGTCCGTCATGCTTGCAACGTAATCCGTGACGCGCCGCGCGTGTCGCTCTGGCGACGTAGGGGAAGTCTGTCGCCATTTGGCTGGGAGCGATGTGGGCGTCTCGAGAAAACGGGCCGCCAGGTCCTGCACCACACGGGCGGCACGCTCACGCATCGCGAGCAGCCGGGGATGCCGATACATCTGCGTGAACAGAAACGATTTGATCGCTGCGCTTGCAACGGCGAGCTCCGGCGGAAGCGCGAGCAGCCGATCGGGTGGAGACTCGGATGTCCTCGGCCGTCTCGGGCCGCGCCTCCTCGAGCCTGCGTCGGCTCTCCGCGATCGAACCCTCGACAAAATATCCAACCAGCTCGCGCGCAAGGCCCCGAACCACGAGATCCTCGTCCCAGCTTCGCATGGAGCCCACGAGCCGATCTCGTGTCTGGGCCAGGAGTGGCACGGCGTCGAGCGATGCGAGGTCGAAAAAGCCAGCTTGCAGGCCGTCCTCGAGATCATGCGCGTTGTACGCGATGTCGTCGGCGAGGGCGGCAGCCTGTGCTTCGCCTCCGGGATGCGACGATCGCTCCAAGCTTGCTCCCCAGGCAGCTTGCTCGAAACAGGGGAGGCCGAGGCGAAACCATGCCGCATCGGCCCGGCGGAACGGCGCGCCACGCTTGACGAGACCCTCGAGTGTTTCCCAGCTCAGATTGAGGCCGGGGAAATCGACGGGTACCGACGCTCGATCAAGGTCACGACCCGCACCGTCTGCGCGTTGTGATCGAAACCGCCGAAGGCGTGCATGGCCGCGTCGAGCGCATCCTCGCCGGTATGGCCAAACGGCGTATGACCGAGGTCATGGGCGAGCGCCACGGCCTCGCCAAGATCGTCATCCAGGCCGAGCGCCCGCGTCAGCGTGCGCGTGATCTGGCCGACCTCGATCGTGTGCGTCAGCCGCGTCCGGTAGTGGTCGCCCTCATCCGGCAGAAACACCTGGGTCTTCAGGGCCAGGCGCCGGAACGCCGCCGAATGGATGATCCTGTCGCGGTCTCGCTGGAAAGCCGTGCGCGTCGCGGAGGCGTGTTCGGCGACGAAGCGGCCCCGGCTCAACTCCGGTCGCGACCGATAGGGGGCCCGTGTCGACGAAAGGAGAGCCGGCTGTTGCATGGCGATGCCCTACAGCCGAGGTGATCGATTGCGATGCAGGGTCGGGCTCACCGCGTGGCCTTGCACTGGAAGCCCACGGGCCTGCCGCATGGCAGGACGGCCGTGCGTGTGCATTGCGGCAAGGTCCTCGAGCGCATATCTTCCGGTCACTTCAGGGTCAATGTGCCGCGATGTCGGCAGGGCGGAAGAGGGAATGAGCGATATAGCGGAATTGGCACCCGTTGGCATCACCAGGGCAGCCGCGCGGCAGGTCAACAAGGTGCTTGCGCAGGAGGCGTCGGGTTCCGTGCTGCGCATTGCGGTGAACGGCGGGGGCTGTTCGGGCTTCCAGTATGCTTTCGAGGTCGTGCCAAAGGCCGAAGACGACGACCTTGTGATCGAGCGCGACGGCGCCACGGTCGTTGTCGATCCTATGTCGGTCGAGTACATGCGCGGATCGCAGATCGACTTCGTCGACGACCTGATCGGGCAGTCTTTCAAAATCGAGAATCCCAACGCGACGGCCTCGTGCGGGTGCGGTACGAGCTTTGCACTGTAGCGGTATGGCCACGACGATCGGCCCGGGAGCGTAATCGATGGCCATGGACGCCTTGTTTATCGGGCAGACGTACATCGACGTGGTGCTGCTCAGCGATAGTATTCCGTCAGGTGACGCCAAGGCCGTGGCCAGCGACTATGCGGTGTCTTTCGGCGGCAACGCTGTGACGGCGGCTTTTGCAAGCGCCAAGCTTGGCCACGTGCCGGACCTGTTGACGTCGGTCGCCGACGATTGGCTGGGCCGCATGTTCCTCGACATGGCGGCGCGCTATCACGTGTCGGTTCATGGCCGGAAGGTGCGACGCTCATCCTTGAGCTTCATCCTGCCGCAAGGGGGCAAGCGCGCCATTCTGCGTGCGCGCGACGACAACTACATTCATCCGTTCCCGATCCTCAATGTCGCCCAGGCGAAGGCGCTCCACCTCGACGGGCATATGCCCGACGCCGCCTTGCACTACGCCAAGATCTTCCGCGAGAACGGCGTCCTGACGTCGCTCGACGGCGGCGGATTGCGGTCCAACACGCATGAGCTTCTCTCCTTCATCGACGTGGCCGTCGTCGCTGAGCGGCTATGCGAGCAGATGCGCATGACCTCGGAAGAGATGCTTGACTATCTCAAGGGGCGCGGCGTGAAGATCGGCGGCGTGACCGAGGGCGAACGCGGCATGCTCTGGTATGACGAGATGGGCGAGGTCAGCCGCCTGCCCGCGCTGCCGATCCCGGTTCACAAGGTCATCGACACAAACGGCGCCGGGGACGTCTTCCACGGCGCCTATATGGCGTCTTACATGGACGAGCCGCAGGCACCCTGGCATGTCCACTTCGAGTTCGCGCGCGCCTGCTCGGCCCACAAGATCCAGCGTCTTGGCAACGAGGGCGGTCTGCCGAGCCGCGCCGACGCCATCGCGATGATAGAGGCTCACCCTGATGCGCGTCTCACCTACCATGGGCGTGATCGTCGCATGAAGTCGATGGCCGCGCTGGCGACAGCCGCCCGATAGGCTTTCGTCCGCAGTTCCTTGTCAGGATCAGCTGCATTGGCGAAATGCTTTCGGGCAGCCACTGGCGCAGCCCGCCGCGGCTGGTATAGAAGGCGCCTCATTTTTTCCGCGGCCCATGGAGGACCGCGCCCCGAAACAGCCGGGCGCGGATAACCGGACCCCTTGCTCGAACTCGTCATCGCCCTTGTGCTGATTCTGCTCAACGGCGCCTTCGCCGTGTCGGAACTGGCCATCGTGTCGTCCCGACGCGCGCGCCTCAAGACCATGGTCGACGCCCGCCGCTCCGGCGCCAGCACCGCGCTGGCGCTGCACGAGGAACCCGGGCGTTTCCTGTCCACCGTGCAGATCGGCATCACCCTGATCGGCATCCTGGCCGGCGCCTATTCCGGGGCAGGCCTCGGCGCACTCATGACGGCATGGTTGCGGTCGGAAGGGGTGTCGGAACGGCTCTCCGGACCGCTCGGCTATGGCCTCGTCGTCTGCTTCATCACCTATTTGTCGGTGGTCATCGGAGAACTGGTGCCGAAGCGCCTTGCGCTCAGCAACCCGGAACCGATTGCATGCGCGGTGGCTCCGACCATGGCCGTGCTGTCGCGCTGCACGGCACCGGTCGCAAGCGTGCTCGACGTCTCCACGCGGTTGATCTTCGCGCTCCTCGGCCGGACCACGGGCGCCCACAATGCAGTGACGGAAGAGGAGATCAAAACGCTCGTCACCGAGGCGGCCACATCCGGCGTCATCGAAAGCGCCGAGCACGAGATGATCTCCGGCGTCCTGCGCTTGAGCGATCGCTCGGCGCGCGCGGTCATGACACCCCGCACCGATGTCGAATGGGTGGACGCCGAAGTTCCTGAATCGGAGCTGATCGCCGAACTAGCCGCCGCCCATCACTCCCGCCTTCCTGTCATTTCGGGAGGCATGGACAACGTCATCGGTGTGCTGCAACTGCGCGAGCTGCTGCCGGTCGTGATCTCCGGACAGCCCTGGCGGTTGCAGGACTTTATCCGGCACGCACCCGTTATTCCGGACACTATCGATGCCCTTGACGTACTGAACGTGCTGCGCGGCGCCGTGGTGCCGATGGCCTTTGTTCACGACGAGTACGGCCACTTCGAAGGTCTCGTCACCCCCGCCGACCTGCTCGACGCCATCGCCGGCGCGTTCAAGGCGGATCTTGGGCAAGACGACCCCGATGCGGTGGAACGTGCTGACGGCTCGTGGCTTCTTTCGGGCTCCATGCCGGCCGACGAAATGGCCGAGCGTTTCGGCCTGCCCCTGCCCGAGAAGCGGACCTACCAGACGGTCGCGGGCTTTGTGGTGGACCTGCTCCAGCACATTCCGGCTACCGGCGAAAGCGTCGAATCGCTCGGATGGCGGTTCGAAGTGGTGGACCTCGACGGACACCGCGTGGACAAGGTCCTCGCGAGACGGATCGACTGACGGCAGACCCGTCGAGGTGTCACACCGGGTCGGTCGTGCACGTATGTTTGTGCGCTGCTTTCCGCCGAACAACCCATGAACATCGGCGGCCCGCGATCCCGTTCTGCGGGGCAACGTCGCCGAGGGCATCCTACTCGGCGGCGATCAATGTCGCGGCCCGGTTGGGACGTGAGGTCGGTTCAGGCAGCCCCTGCAACTCCTCCGGCCTCGGTCCACCCGAAGCCCAATCCAGCAGTTCGACCGTGTGCACGATCGGGATGGCGGTGCCTTTGGCGATCTGAGTCATGCAGCCGATGTTGCCTGTCGCGATCAAGTCGGGCCGGAGCCGCTCGATGTTGCCGACCTTGCGGGCGCGGAGCCGGCCTGCGAGCTCCGGCTGCAGGATGTTGTAGGTCCCGGCCGAGCCGCAGCAGATGTGCCCTTCCGGCACGTCCTTCACGATGAAGCCGGCCTGCTTCAGCAGCTTCTTCGGGCAGGTCGGTGATCTTTTGGCCGTGCTGCATCGAGCAGGCCGAGTGATAGGCGACAGTATATCCCGTGGCCGCCACGGGCGTCTCGAGGGCCAGTTCCGCCAGATATTCCGTGACGTCGCGCGTGACGCTCGGACACCCGCTTCGCCTTCTCCGCATAAGCAGGATCGTCGCGCAGCATGAAGCCGTAGTCCTTGATCGTCGTGCCGCAGCCCGACGCGGTGATCACGATCGCGTCGAGACCCGCGCCGTCCATCTCGGCGATCCAGGCATCGATGTTGCGACGGGCGAAGGCCAGGGCCTCCTCTTCCCGTCCCATGTGATGCACGAGAGCGCCGCAGCAGCCCTCGCCCTTCGGCAGCACCACCTCGACCCCGTGCCGGTTGAGCAGACGGATCGCCGCCTCGTTGATCGCCGGCTTCAGTACCGCCTGGGCGCAGCCGGTGAGCATCGCCACGCGGCGCGTCGTGCCGCGCGAAGCCGGCGGCGGAAGACGCTTGCCGGGCTCCTGGCCGGAGCGGGGCGGGATGCCGGCTGGCGCGAGGTCCAGCATGGCCGCGAGCCGGCTGCCGATCGCCGGGAAGAGCGGCGATCAGAGGCTTCAATGGCTTGCCGAGCGTCGCCGCCAGCAGCGCGAGGCGAAACCGGTTTCGGTACGGCAGAACGGCTGCGACGAGATTTCGTAGCGCCTTGTCGGTGAATGGGCGGCGATAGGTCTCGTGGATGTGCGCCCGCGCGTGGTCGACGAGGTGCATGTAATGCACGCCCGACGGGCAGGTCGTCATGCAGGCCAGACAGGAGAGACACCGATCGATGTGCTTGACCACCTCGGGGGTGGCGGGCTTGCCGCCTTCGAGCATGTCCTTGATGAGGTAGATTCGGCCGCGCGGGCTGTCGAGCTCGTCGCCAAGCAGCAGGTAGGTCGGGCAGGTCGCGGTGCAGAACCCACAGTGAACGCAGGTGCGCAGGATCTTTTCCGAAACCTGCATGTGCGAGTCGGCGAGCTGGGCCGGCGAAAAGTTGGTCTGCATGGGATCTCGTAGGGCCGGTCAGGTGTCGGCGTACATCCGGCCGGCATTGAGGATAAGGTCGGGGTCGAAGCTCGCCTTGATGCCACGGCTGAGCGCCATGAGCGCAGGCGCGAGAGGCTGGAATACGGGAGTGGCGGCGCGCGTCGCATCCGAGCGCCCGCACCAGGGTTGCGTGGCCCCCGCACGGGGCGATTGCGGCACGGATCGCCGCCGCGCCGGCGTCGCCCTTGTCGGACGTGGCGAGCCAGATCAGGCCGCCGCCCCAGTCGTAGAAGTGCCCGGCCGCGAGTCCGGCCGGCAGCCGCGCAATCACCTCCGCACCATTCCGCGGCGGCACCGAGATGCGCCATAACGCCCGTTCGCGCGGTTCCGCCAACGGCAGCCCGTCGCGGATCGCCGCCCAGAGAGCCACGGTTTCGGATTCGCCAAGCCGCGTGGGGCGGCCGAACCCGCTCAGCAGTTCCTGAAGCCGGCTGCAGCGGTAATCCAGCGAGGTTTCGAAGTTCTCGAGGCGCAACACCGTGCAGGCGCGCTCGCGCGTGCCGCGCGATCCACCTTCTCCCGCAAGAGGAGAAGGGAGGCCCCGATCCGCGCGATCATCGTGTGCAAAAAGCGCCGCCACTCCCGCCGGCAGGTGCGCGGCGCCGGATACTTCGAACGGCGAGGTCAGCGCGGCGGTCAGCAACTCCACGGCACGGGCGTCGTCGAGGCCTTCGAACACCAGCGTCGTCGCGGATTCGGCCTTGGGCAGCACCTTGAACGTCACTTCCGTAAGAAAGCCCAGCGTGCCATGAGCGCCGCACTGCAGCTTCACCAGGTCGAGACCGGTAACATTCTTCATCACCCGGCCGCCACTCTTGATCACGTCGCCTCGGCCGTTGACGAACCGCACCCCGATCAGGTGATCGCGCGCCGCACCTGACGCGACACGGCGCGGGCCCGACCAGTTGCCGGCCACGACACCGCCGATCGTCGGCTCGCCCGCCGTGCCATAAAGCGGCCGCAGGTCCACCGGCTCAAAGGGCAGAATCTGGCCTGCCTCGGCGAGCTTGGCTTCGACGTCCCGCAGCGGCGTTCCGGCTCGCGCCGAGATCACCAGCTCGGCAGGCTCGTGCAGCGTAACGCCAGTGAGGCCGCGTGACGACAGCACTCCACCGGGATTGCTGGGCCGGCCGAGCCCTGCCTGAGTGCCCCCGCCTTCGAGGCGTAGGCCTTCGCCGCGCGACCGAGCCGCAGAGATCATCGCAGCCGCTTCCGCCTCGGATTGCGGAGTGAGGATCGTCACTGCCGACTCACGCGGCCAAGCGCCCTTCGAGTGGAAACACCTTGGCCGGGTTGAGCAGCCAGTGCGGATCGAACACGGCGCGAACCCGCATCTGCTGGTCGAGGTCGGACGGTGTTGAACTGGTACGTCATCAGATCGCGCTTCTCGATCCCGACCCCGTGTTCGCCCGTCAGGCAGCCCCCCACTTCCACGCAGAGCTTCAGGATCTCGTTGCCGACGTCCTCGGCCTTCTCCTGCTCGACCGGATCATTGATGTTGTAGAGTACCAGCGGATGCAGGTTGCCGTCGCCGGCATGGAACACATTGGCGGCGCGCAGGCCATGCGCATCGCAGATCTCCTTGATGCGGCTCAGCACCTCGGGCAGGCGTCCGGTCGGGATCGTGCCGTCCATGCAGATGTAGTCGGCGATGCGCCCGGTCGCGCCAAAGGCGGATTTCCGTCCCTTCCAGATGGCGGCCGTCTCCATGGCCGAGCGGCTTTCCTTGATCGTCGTCACGCCGTGCTCACGCGCGATGGCCACGATGCGGCCAAGCTGCTCGGCGATCTCGACCTCGGAACCCTCAACCTCGATGATCAGCATGGCCTCGACGTCGAGCGGATAGCCCGCCTGGGCGAAATTCTCGGTGATCTCGATTGCGAGCTTGTCCATGTATTCGATGGCCACCGGGATGATGCCTGCACCGATGATTGCCGCCACCGTCGCGCCGGCGTCCTCAACCCTGGCGAAGCCGAACAGCACCGGCTGCGCACCCTCGGCAGCGCGGAAGATGCGGACGGTGGCTTCGGTGACGACGCCGAGCTGCCCTTCGCTGCCAACCACGATGCCCAGCAGGTCGAGGCCGCCGCTGTCGAGATGCGCGCCGCCGATGTCGACGACCGTGCCGTCGATCAACACCATGCGGACGCCGAGCACGTTGTTGGTGGTGACGCCGTACTTGAGGCAATGCGCTCCGCCGGAGTTCATCGCGATGTTGCCCGCGATGGTGCAGGCGAGTTGCGACGACGGGTCCGGCGCATAGAAGAAGCCGTCAGCCATGACGGCGCCCGTGATGGCCAGATTGGTCACACCGGCTTCGACGCGGGCAATTCGGTTCGCATAGTCTATGTCGAGGACGCGGTTCATCTTGGCGACACCGAGGACGACGGCGTCCTCCTGCGGGATCGCCCCGCCGCAAAGCGACGTCCCTGCCCCTCGCGGGATCACCTTCACGCCCTGCGCGTGGCAAAAGCGAAGAACGGCCGAGACCTCCTCGGTCGAACGCGGCAGAACGACCGCAAGCGGCAAGCGACGGTAAGCGGTCAGGCCGTCGGTCTCGAAGGCGCGGCGTTCGTCCTCCGATTCGACCACGCATTCAGGCGGAAGCAGTGCGGCAAGACCGGCCAGGATTTGCTCGCGTCGCGCCAGAATCGCCGGATCGGGCAGCGGAAAAGCGATCGCCGTCATCAAAGCCCCCCTGCGTCCGCAACCGACCCCAAGCGCGGGCGTCGCTGACCCTTCGACCACTCACTTCGTCATGCTGATGAAAAAGAGCGTGTGGGATCTCCGCGCAAGTTGTAACGCGCTTTTCAGGTCCCACGAAGAAAAGATGAACCCAGCGTCAAATGGCCTGCGGACCGCCGGCGAGCTTCGCTTCGAGCGCGGCAAGGCGCCTGCGCAGGGCATCGTTCTCATCGCGCGCGAGAGCGGCCATATCGCGGACGGCCTCGAACTCCTCGCGCGTCACCACATTCATGGTGGCCAGCAGGCGCTCGGCCTGCGCGCGCACGGCCGTTTCGGCCTCGCGTTTGACGCCATGGGCCATGCCGGCCGCATCGGTCATCAGTTTGGCGACATCGTCCAGCAGGCGAGCACGCGGCGGCATGGTTGTCCTTTCCCAATCATCCACTCAAGATGGCGCGCCAGAAGACGCCTCGCAAGGCGCGAGCGGGCATCTAGTCCGACAGCATGGCCTTCACGGTGCCGCTTGCCTTGGCAAAATCGATCCGCCCGGCGTGGCGCGCCTTCAGCGCGGCGATCACCTTGCCCATATCCTTAGGCCCGTTCGCCCCCGTCTCGGCGATGACTGCGGAAATGGCGGCGCGGATCTCCTCCTCGGTCATGGCCTTCGGCAGAAACTCCGCGATGATCGCGATCTCCTCGCGCTCCTGGGTCGCAAGGTCGTCGCGTCCGGCACCCTCGTAGATGGCGAGCAAATCCTGCCGCTGCTTCACCATCTTCTGCAGCATCGCCAGGATGTCGTCCGGGCCCACCTCCTTGCCGGCCCCGCGGGCTTCGATGTCCTTGTCCTTGAGCGCGGCCTGGATCAGCCGCACGGTGCCGACACGGCGCTTATCGCCGGCCTTCATGGCGGCCTTGAGCATCGTCGTGAGTTCGTCGCGCATGGCGCTCTCCTAGGCAGGTCTTTGGAGGTTGACCGAGCGGGAGGCGGCGCCTACATCCCGGGTCTACCATTCATGATCGATGAAGCGGCGCGACGGGCCTCAGGCCCGGTTCGGCCGCGACGCCACGGGTGTAGTGCGCCGATGACGAAGCTTCAAGCCGATGCCGTTTCCGGCTGGGACGAGCCGCTGCCGACCGCTCTCCTGGTTTTGGCGGACGGCACGGTTCTCGAAGGCTTCGGGTTTGGCGCGACCGGCCACGCGGTCGGCGAGGTCTGCTTCAACACCGCGATGACGGGTTACGAGGAGATCCTGACCGATCCGTCCTACGCGGGCCAGATCATCACCTTCACGTTTCCCCACATCGGCAATGTGGGCACGAACGAGGAGGATGTCGAAACCGTGAACATGGCGGCATCCGCGGGTATCCGCGGCGTCGTTCTCCACGCGCCCATCACCGATCCCAACAACCATCGCGCCACCCGCCATCTCGATGCGTGGCTGAAGGCGCGGGGCATCATCGGCCTCGGTGGCATCGACACGCGTGCTCTGACCGCGCTGATACGCGACAAGGGGATGCCGAACGCCGTCATCGCGCACCAGGCCGATGGGCAGTTCGATCGCGCGGCGCTGCTCGCCGAGGCTCAGGCGTGGCCCGGCATCGAGGGCATGGATCTCGTACCCGACGTCGGCGCGACACAGCGCTTCGATTGGGACGAAACCACCTGGACCCCGGAAGGTTACGGCCGGCAGACGGCGCCGAATCGCCACGTCGTTGCGGTCGACTACGGCGTGAAGCGCAACATCCTGCGACTGCTGGCCGATGCCGGCTGCGCCGTAACCGTTGTGCCCGCCACCACCTCCGCCGAGGCGATCCTCGCCATGAAGCCTGATGGCGTATTCCTTTCGAACGGGCCGGGAGACCCGGATGCCACCGGGACCTATGCGGTGCCGATGATCCAGCGGATCGTTGCCGAAAAGATGCCGACCTTCGGTATCTGCCTCGGCCATCAGATGCTGGCGCTCGCCGTCGGTGCCAAGACCATGAAGATGCGGCAGGGCCACCACGGCGCGAACCACCCGGTGCAGGACAAGAATACCGGCAAGGTCGAGATCGTATCCATGAATCACGGCTTCGCGGTGGACCCCGAGAGTCTGCCGGCAAACGCCCGCGAGACCCACGTCTCGTTGTTCGACGGCTCGAACTGCGGGCTCGCCCTGACCGACGCGCCCGTATTTTCCGTGCAGCATCACCCGGAAGCGTCCCCCGGCCCGCGCGACAGCCATTATCTCTTCCGGCAGTTCGTCCAGATGATGGATGACGAAAAGGCTCGAAAGTCCGCGTGAGTTCCTGCGGTGTTCGGTTCGTCGATCAACTGCGACGAAGGCTGAAAAGGCCCGCGCGTCGCTCTTCGACACGCCGGATCGATCGAGACCGTCGTAGTCACCCGGCAACGCGTCGGTGCATCCGCGACGTGCTCACAGGCAACCCGCGCCGGCAGGCGTGATTTCGTATTGTTGCTTGACAAACGCAGAGGCGATTTTTATGTCAGCGGCGCCGGTTAGCACTCTCCAGCTGAGAGTGCTAACGCCGGTTCCGCAAGCAATTTCCGCCTGGCGCCAGCGTCATACAGCAGGTCCGGCGGGTTTGAAACAGGAAGTCACGCACATGAACTTTCGTCCCCTGCACGACCGTGTGGTCGTGAAGCGTCTTGAAGGCGAGGAAAAGACCAAGGGTGGCATCATCATCCCGGATACGGCCAAGGAGAAGCCGCAGGAAGGCGAGATCGTCGCCGCGGGCCCCGGCGGCCGTGACGAATCCGGCAAGCTCACCCCGCTCGACGTGAAGGCCGGCGACAAGGTGCTGTTCGGCAAGTGGTCGGGCACCGAGGTCAAGATCGACGGCCAGGACCTCCTCATCATGAAGGAGAGCGACATCATGGGCGTCGTCGGCTAACAGCCCCGCCCTTCCCCGAACCAGCTTTTCAGGAGTTTCGTAACTATGGCAGCGAAAGACGTACGTTTTTCCTCCGATGCCCGCGACAAGATGCTGCGCGGCGTCGACATCCTGGCCGATGCGGTCAAGGTGACGCTCGGCCCCAAGGGCCGCAACGTCGTGATCGACAAGAGCTTCGGCGCTCCGCGCATCACCAAGGACGGTGTGACGGTCGCCAAGGAAATCGAGCTCGACGACAAGTTCGAGAACATGGGCGCCCAGATGGTGCGCGAAGTGGCCTCGAAGACCAACGACAAGGCCGGTGACGGCACCACCACCGCGACGGTTCTGGCCCAGGCCATCGTCCGCGAAGGCGCCAAGTACGTCGCGGCCGGCATGAACCCGATGGATCTGAAGCGCGGCATCGACCTCGCGGTCACGGCGGCTCTGGAGAGCATCAAGTCCTCGGCCAAGAAGATCAACTCGTCCGACGAAGTCGCCCAGGTCGGCACCATTTCCTCGAACGGCGACAAGTCGATCGGCGACATGATCGCCCAGGCGATGCAGAAGGTCGGCAACGAGGGCGTCATCACGGTCGAAGAGGCCAAGACCGCCGAGACCGAACTCGACGTCGTCGAGGGCATGCAGTTCGACCGCGGCTATCTCTCGCCCTACTTCATCACCAACGCCGAGAAGATGGTCGCGGAGCTCGACGAGCCCTACATCCTCATCCACGAGAAGAAGCTCTCGTCGCTGCAGGCCATGCTGCCGGTGCTCGAGGCCGTCGTCCAGACCGGCAAGCCGCTGCTGATCATCGCCGAGGACATCGAAGGCGAGGCGCTCGCCACGCTCGTCGTGAACAAGCTGCGCGGCGGCCTCAAGGTCGCGGCCGTCAAGGCGCCGGGCTTCGGCGATCGCCGCAAGGCGATGCTCGAGGACATCGCGATCCTGACCGCCGGCCAGATGATCTCGGAAGAACTCGGCATCAAGCTCGAGAACGTGACGCTCCAGATGCTCGGCCGCGCCAAGCGCGTCCGCATCGAGAAGGAGAACACCACGATCATCGACGGCTTCGGCGAGAAGTCCGACATCGACGGCCGCATCGCGCAGATCAAGGCGCAGATCGAGGAGACCACCTCGGACTACGACCGGGAGAAGCTGCAGGAGCGTCTGGCCAAGCTCGCGGGCGGCGTCGCGGTGATCCGCGTCGGCGGCTCGACCGAAGTCGAGGTCAAGGAGAAGAAGGACCGCGTCGACGACGCCCTCAACGCCACCCGCGCTGCGGTGGAAGAAGGCATCGTCCCGGGCGGCGGCGTCGCGCTGCTGCGCGCCAAGCAGGCGGTCGCCGAGCTCAAGAGCGACATCGCCGACGTTCAGGCCGGCATCAACATCGTGTCGAAGGCTCTCGAAGCCCCGATCCGTCAGATCGCCGAGAACGCCGGCGTGGAAGGCTCGATCGTGGTCGGCAAGATCACCGACAAGAACACGGCGACCTACGGCTTCAACGCCCAGACCGAGCAGTATGTCGACATGATCGAGGCCGGCATCGTCGATCCGGCCAAGGTCGTGCGCACCGCGCTGCAGGATGCGGCTTCGGTCGCCGGCCTGCTGATCACGACCGAAGCGATGGTCGCCGAGATGCCGAAGGACAAGCCTGCCATGCCGATGGGCGGTGGCGGCGGCGGCATGGGCGGCATGGGCGGCATGGACTTCTAAGTCCGGCGTCTTTCAGAACCCAGCAACCGCGAAAAGCCCCGGATCGCTCCGGGGCTTTTTTTATTCGTTTCTTGCGCGCCTCTTCATGGCTTCAACTCCGCAGCACCGCGCAGCTTCCGTGCGCCTTGCGGATGCTCGCGCAGAGCGTATTGGCCTCGGTCCGGGTCTGAGCCGGGACCCGCACGCGATAGAAGGCACTGAAGCCGCGGGCTCGAAGCCGCGTGCCGATGACCATGGGCTGCGTGTCGGCGAGAACGCCGCATAGCGGCTCCGCGCCCGCTCGAAGCTGGCAAGCGCCAGACGTTTCGAGAAGTTTCCCGCCAGTTGCACGCCCCACGGCGCAAATGCTGCGATCGCGACCGGGCCGATGTCGGGCAGCGGCGCGCGCAGGTCCTCGGCGACGGCGGCGCAAGACCGGCCGGCCGCCGGCGGCAACGGAGGCCCCTGCCGCTTCAAATCTGTCGCCCAGTCGTCGGCGGAGCGCCCGGTGATCCGCATGACGTAATCCTGCGTCTCGAACGGCAGGCCCCCCGTGCCGGCGAGCCAGGCTGCCACCCGAGCTGGACCGCCGTTATAGGCCGCGGCCGCAAGGCCCCGGTTGCCGAACCGCTGTACAAGCTCGGCCAGGAAGGCACTTGACGCCGGGATCGCCTGCTCGGGGTCGAACGGGTCGGCGAGACCGCGCTCTTGCGCCGTGCCGGGCATGAACTGCGCGATGCCCTGTGCGCCCGCCGGGCTGACGACGGTGGGCCGAAAGCTGCTTTCCGCGAACAGAAGCCGGGTGAGGAACTCCGCCGGCAGGTTCTGCTGTGCCGCCGCCGTATCAATCAGACGGCAGAGCGCCTGTTCGACCGTCTCCCCGGCTCCGGCCCGATTCGGCTCGGCGAGAGCCGCGGATGCCATGGCCAGCACGGATCCAAGCACGACCACAGCGAAGCGAACGGATTTCGAGGGTTTCGACCCACTCATGCGACGTCCCGGCACAGGGAATTGCCCTAACCGAACAATCACGTGCCGGCCGGCCCTATTTCTGCTTGAACTGCCGATCAGAGAACCATCCGACCCTATGCCGCACCTTCCGGGGTGCCGGAGAGCTACGCATGTCGAATTTGTGGGCCGCACTCAAGGACATCTGGCGGCTGACCTATCCCTATTTCACGCGCCGAACCCCGGTGAGATCCGGATTTGGTTCATCGGCCCCGTCCGGATGCCCGAGCGTTGGATCGCCTTCACCCTGCTGGCTGCGGTGGTGATCCTCGAAATCGCCTTCTCCTACATGACGAAGCGGTTCAACTCCTGGTCCGCGACCTTCGGCAACGCCATCCAGGAGAAGAACTTCCCCGACTTCCTGAATGCCCTGAAACTGTTCAGCGTTTGGCCGTCATCCAGATCATTATCTACGTCTACAAGATCTACATCAATCAACTGCTGCAGATCCGCTGGCGAAAATCGATGACGGATTTCTTCGTCGCGCGCTGGCTGGCCCCGGCGCAGCACTACCGGCTCCGCATGGTGACGGGACCGGCGGACAACCCCGATCAGCGCATCTCCGAAGACGTTCATAATTTCGTCGGTCAGACGATGGTGCTGAGCATCGGACTGTTCGGCAACATCATGCGGCTCGGCATTTTTCTCTACGTGCTCTGGGAGTTGTCCAAGACCTTCCCGATGACGAGCTTCGGCGCGTCCTTCAACATTCCGGGCTACCTGATCTACTTCGCCGTGCTCTATGCGGCGGCCGGTACGCTGATCACGCACCTGATCGGACGAGCCTCTGATCCGCCTGAAATACGAGCAGGAGCGCTACGAGGCGAATTTTCGCTTCAGCATGGCGCGCTTGCGGGAGAACAGCGAGCAGATCGCACTGCTCGGAGGCGAGGGCGCAGAACACGAGCAGCTTGGCGAGCGCTACAATTCCGTGATGGCCATCGCCTATGCGGTGATCGCACGCCAGAAGAAGCTGAACTGGTTCAGCTACTTCTTCGGCCAGTTCTCGGCCGTCTTTCCCTATCTGATCCTGTCGCCGGCCTTTTTCTTCGGGAAGGCCACCTACGGCACCTTCATGCAGACGACCAGCGCGTTCTCGAGCGTGCAAGACGGCCTGACCTGGTTCGTGGACCAGTACGCGACCCTGGCCGAATACCGCGCCATCGTGCAGCGATTGACCGGGTTCGAGGCGGCGCTCCAGCTGGCGACGGCGGAGTCCACCCGGAAGCCGCATATCGAGCTCACGACGGCGCCGAGCCGTGACCTTGTCATCGACGACCTGACGGTGAGCCTCCCGACCCAACGTCCACTGACCGCGGCAGCCACGCTGGTCGTCCGCCCGGCGAACACGTGCTCCTCACCGGCCGCTCGGGCTCGGGGAAGACGACGCTCATTCGGGCGCTTTCGGGGATCTGGCCATTCGGGCGCGGGAAGATCGAGGTGCCGCAGGGTGCGACGCTCTTCGTGCTGCCGCAGCGTACCTATCTGCCGCTCGGCACGCTTCGGCAGGCTCTCGTCTATCCGAAAACGCTGGACGCCTACACTCCGGCCGAAGTGGTGGAGGCCTTAGAGGCGGTTGGACTGGGCGCGCTCGAGCATGAGCTCGACGATGCCGGCAACTGGTCGCAACGGCTGTCCGGCGGCGAACAGCAGCGGCTCGGCGTCGCCCGGGTCATCCTGGCCCGTCCCGACTTCCTGTTCCTCGATGAAGCCACCTCGGCGCTCGACGAGGCGGGGGAGGCGGAGATCTACCGGACTTTGACCGAGCGCCTGCCCCAGACCGCCATCGTCTCGATCGGTCACCGTTCGACGCTCGATCAGTTCCACTCACGGCAGGTGACCATGAGCAAGGCTGCGGATGGCCTGTTCCAGCCGATCGACGCGGTGCCGCAGGCCGCGGAGTAACGTCGGCACGGCCCCTGCATCGGGCTGATGACGCCGAAACCGCTGCGCTCTGGACCAAATCGCGTTCACGGGAAGGACCATCGATGCTGGATCACCTCAAGGCGAAGAACCGCGCCTGGGCACACCGCAAGGTCTCGGCGGATGCGGATTTCTTCCGCCGTCTCGAACGCCAGCAAGCGCCGGAATATTTGTGGATCGGCTGCTCCGACAGCCGGGTGCCGGCCAACGAGATCGTCGACCTCGACCCGGGCGAGCTGTTCGTCCACCGCAACGTGGCGAATCTCGCGCCCCCTCAGGACGCGAACTATCTATCGGTGCTGCAATTTGCGGTCGACGTCATCAAGGTCAAGCACATCATGGTCGTCGGTCACTACGGCTGCGGAGGCGTCCGTGCAGCCGTCGACGGCCAGAGGCGCGGACTCGTAGACCACTGGCTGCACCCGATCCGTGAAGTCTACCAAAGCCACAGGCAGGCGCTTGAGGCTATCACAGACGAGAAGGCGCGGTTCGACAAGCTGTGTGAGCTCAATGTCATCCGCCAGGTGCAGAATGTCGCCTCCGACGTTTTCGTGCAGGATGCCTGGGCACGCGGGCAACCCCTCTGCGTCCACGGCTGGGTCTATTCCCTGAGCAACGGGCACATCACCGATCTCGATGTTACGGTCAAAGGTCCGGACGAGATCGAGCGGCTCGCCGGCATCGGACCGGTCGGCAGCTAAGGTCCCGCGCTTACGAAGGGGGGTGGTCAGGCCTGAGCGCGGCGCGGATGGCTCGCCAGCGGTTCTGGGCAGCTGTCGGTGATCGGCCAGCGACCGAGTTTGAAATCGGACACTGCATAGAGGGCGACCGCGCGTTCCTCCGCGACCCCGCAGGCAGCGACGGGCTGAAGGTTCGTGGCCGTGCCTGCATTCTCCTCGGCGCTTCGCAGGATCAGGACACCGTTTCTGGTAAGCAGCTCGCCGGCTCCGTAGATCATCGCCGGAGCGAGGTCATCGAAACGCCTGAAGGCCTGACGGGTGCGGCAGCCTGAGTGCGAACTCAGGTCGAACGACAACACGATGTACGTCGAACGCATTCAGCCCGTCCCCTGCAACTCCACAAATTGAAGACGCCGCGGGTTAATACGCGTTTGACGAGTATCGCAATTTACAACGATTCGCCGCGGACATGGGTTTCTCAGCGCCGGGGCCACGCGAAATCGTCCGTTCGCCCGTGGCGGGGCGCCGGAACGCGGCCCCACTCGAGGACGCCGTCGGCATCCGCGGGCAAAGCGAGCGGCACCGCGAGCGTGGCAAGCCGGCCGTCGACGGATCTAGGCGCGGCGGTGAGGTCGATGGCTGGCAGCGATTTCGGGGGCAGCGCTGTCGACGGGGGGCCCGGCAACGGTGGTAGACCGGCTTCGCGGCGGATCTGCGCAGTGACGTCGATCTCGAGCGCCTGGTCGAAGATGGCACGGTCGTCGGTCGCAAGGCTCGCCAATTGCCGGCTCGACTGCACCTTGTCGCGTTCGCGATTGAGCTCCGGCTCGACGAAGCTCGCCAGTTTTCGCGACCCTGCGCGCGTGAAACGGACTCCATCGTTCCGACGCAGCCGGGTGTCGCGGCCGTCCACGTCAGGACCGGAGGCGTCGTAGCGCCCGTTATCGTCGGCGAATGCCTCCCATACGTCGACGAAGGTCGCACCCGCCTTGGATGCGTGCTCGCGCACGATGGCGTTGAGGTCTGCATATCCGCTTGCCACGGCGGGGTCGCGGACGAGCGGCAACCCGACCCAGATCAGCGGGATGTGCCGCTCGCGGAACACGCTGGCGGCTTGTTCGACACGCTCGCCATAGGTTTGCCGCCAAGCCGGCGAGCCGACCTCGACCGGATTGCCGTCCGCATTCGCCAGCGCTCTCAGATCGGCGCTGCCCAGCAAGACCATAGCGACATCCGCATGGCCTGCCTTTCGCATCGCGGCATCGATCGCGCTCGTCCAGTCCGGCGGATTCGAGATCAGTCCGGTCCCCTCGCTGGCGTCATCGAACACGGCAGAATCGGGCTTGCTGCCTTCGGCTTCGGCCAACCCATGAGCGAGGTCATCGGCCAGGCCGTCGCCAAAGACCGCGATCACGAAGTTCGACGTCGGCTGTGGCGCCGTTGCCGCTCCCGTCGGACGGCGCTGTGGACCACTGGTCGCGGTCGCCCGCCGGGGCCTGAATATCGGGTGCGTCGGGCGCCGCACTGCCGGCGCGGATCCAGCCTTCTCCTGCAGCCAGAACTGGATTGCCGAGGATGAGTCTCCGGCGGCGAGGGCTCCTGTGCAAGCGAGCACGAGGCAAGCCGAAGCGAGCGGCAGGCGCTGCCACCGGCCGCCGAGCTTGCCCCGGATCTGCTTGGAGGTCTCTGCCATCTCGCCACCGAGTTTAACCCACCCGATGGCGAAAATCAGGTCCGATCCGCAAGCCTCCGGCCGCCAAGGCGTGCAACGCTGGGCCAGCGCCCCTTGAGATCCCCCCAGCCTGCGATCCGGTCGCCAAGGAGAGATACGCCGAGCGCGTACGAGGTCGAATTGTTGTAGCTCTTGATCACTCTGAAATTCGGCGTCACGAGGAACGTCGGGCCGCCCCGCCCTTCCGGCATCAGCAGGTTTGCCACGCCGTTCCGAGGCATCTCGCCACCGTCGGCCCGCCTCACGCCCTCAGCCGTCCAGACCGCAAAGGTCTGCCGCGCGCCTTCGCGGCGCGCGGTGTCGTGCGGCAGCGTGACCTCGTAACCCCAGGTCTCGCCGGGGACCCAGCCATGCTTGCGGAGGTAGTTGGCGGTCGAGCCGATCGCGTCGGGCACGCTGGTCCAGATGTTTCGCTTGCCGTCGCCGTCGAAATCGATGGCGTAGCTGTGAAAGCTCAAGGGCATGAACTGGGTCTGACCCATCGCTCCAGCCCAAGACCCCGTCATGTGGGCCACGTCGATGTGACCGCCCTCGAGGATGGTCAAGGCGGCAAGGAGTTCGCGCCTGAAATAGTCTCCGCGATAATGATGGTACGCCAAGGTCGCCAGCGAGCGGATGACGGAGTCCTCTCCGGAGTACTGGCCGAAGTTGGTCTCAAGTCCCCAGACGCCGAGAATGACGTAGCGATCGACGCCAAACCTCTGTTCAGCGCGAGCCAGCCACGGCGCCCATTGCTTGTACTTCGACGAGCCTGCCGCAATGCGTTTGTCCGAGACGGCGGCGAGCAGATACTGACCGGTGGTCTTGGTGAACTCGGCCTGCCTGTGAGTCCGCGCCATGATGGTGGGGTCGGGCTCTACTCTCGCGAAGGCCGCATCGAACGTCGCGCGTGACACACCGCGGGCGTGCGCTTCCGGCCAAAGCCCAGCGACGAAACCCGAAAAGCTTTGCGAACGCGCACTCGCCGGCCGAGGCCGACTTCGTGCGTCGGCCGCTTCGCTCCCTATGCCTGCCGCGAACATCGCGCCGGCTCCGATCAGGACGCTCCGTCGTGCAATCCAAGACTCGGCCATGCTCTCTCACCAACTTGGCAGGCGGCTTTGCCGCACGGTTGAGCGACATTTGACCTGTCGATCGTTTCCAATCTGTTGACCACGTCGGCCCACGGCTTGTCCGGGCCATGGGAGCGTCTCTAACCCCCCGTTAACCATGGCTGCTTAAGCCTTGTTAACCGAAACGACTCGGCCCAAGCGAGGGGCAGCGTGCCCGCCAAACTAGAACGTCCCAGGACGCGCCGCAGGCTCACGGCCGATTGGTTGCTGGTGTGCACAAGTCTGGCCGTGTGCTTCGCGAGTTCGGCCGCTGCCGCGCAGGACTTCGATACAGGCGGGGACGCCACGGCTGGTGCCGTTGCCGGTGGCACCGGCCTGCGGGGCACCACGAACGCCACCGCCGGGCAGGTTTTGCCGGGCGATCAGTTCGGAGAACCCGATGCCGGCGACATAGCCCCGATCACGCCGCCTCCGCCGCCCAAAAAGGTGAATATCCCTGTGTTGCGCGGCACCGCCCTGCCCGAACGCTATCCGGTCACCCTGCCCGCCTTGCAGCCTTACCCGCGCAGCTTGCGTTTGCGGAAGGGCTCGGGTGAGGACATCCAACTGCCCGAGGACCTGCCGGCACCGTCGCCGACCGTCGCTGAGATTCCCGCCGCGCCCCGCAGGACCATCCAGCCCGATGCAGATCCATTCGGCCCCATTGGGTACGGCGTCGGCGCGACTCGATACTGCCCTACGTCGAGCAGAGCCTCGGCTACGACAGCAACCCGGATCAGGTCGCAACGGGGGTCAAGGGCTCGGCGTTCAGCCGCACCGAAGGTGGCATCACGATCCAATCGGACTGGTCGGCCCACGAGCTCAAGGGCACGGTGCACGGCGGCTATGACGACTTCTTCAGCAACCCCCGCGCGAACCGCCCGGATGCGGTCGGCGTCATGGACCTGCGGCTCGACGCGACACGCGACACCAAGCTTGATCTTGAGGGGCGCTTCAACATCGACACCGAGAGGCCGGGTTCGCCCGAACTCAACGTCTCGGTGGAGGATCGCCCCCTGGTCACCAGCGTGGGAACCACGGCCGGCGTGACGCAGGCTTTCGGCCGGTTCTCGGTCGGTCTGCACGGATTGTTCGATCGCTCGGCCTACGACAACAGCCAACTGAGCGACGGAACACCGATCGATCTCGCGTACCAGAATTTCAACGATTACGGCGTGAAGGCGAAGGTCGGCTATGATCTCAAGCCCGGCCTGCAGCCGTTCGTGGAAGTGGGCTTCGATCGTCGCGTCCACGACGACACGGTCGACCCGGCAGGGTTTCGCCGCGACTCGGATGGAATTGGCGGCCGGGTTGGGGCGGCGTTCGAATTCTGGCCGCAGCTCACCGGGACCGCCTCGGTCGGTTACGCCACGCGCATCTACGACGATCCGCGGCTGAAAGACCTGACCGGCCCAACCGCCGCTGCCACCCTGGCCTGGGCCGCGACCCCGCTGACCACGGTCACGCTGCAGGGCAGCACGGCGTTCAACGAGACCACGGTCGCGGGATCCTCAGGGATCGAATCCCGCGCCGTCGGCCTGAACGTCTCGCATGCGTTGTTCCGCAACCTGACACTGATCGGCGCGGTCGGTTACGAGCAGGACGACTACGTCGGCGTGCGGATTACGGAACAGACGCTGACGGCCTCGCTGAAGGCCGAATACCATCTGTCCCGTTCGCTCGTCCTGACCGTCTCGTATGCCCACCAGCAGCTGTGGAGCACGGAGCCGGGCGACGCCTATACGCAGGACGTCGGTCTCGTCGGCCTGCGCCTGCAGCACTGATGGCTCAGCTGCGGGTGGTCGTGACCACGTCGACATTGCCCCGGACCGAGTTCGAATAGGGGCAGATCGTGTGCGCCTTCTCGGTCAGGGCCTTGGCGTCGGCCTCTGACATGCCGGGCAGGTAGACATCGAGCGCTGCGGTGATCCCGAAGCCACCCTCGGATCGAGGACCGATCCCGATGGTTGCGGTCACGGTGGAGCCATCCGGGACTTTTGGAGCCCCCTGGGTTCCGGCAAAACGCATCGCACCGAGGTAGCAGGCGGAGTAACCGAGCGCGAACAGCTTTTCGGGATTGGCGCCATCGCCGCCTGGGCCGCCGAGTTCCTTGGGCGCGACCAGCTGCAGCGCGAGCGTGCCGTCTTCCAGCGTTGTTTTGCCGTCGCGGCCACCACCGGTTGCCGTGGCCTTGGTCTTGTACTTGGCATCGACTGACATGGTTTTCACTCCTCGAGGGCAGCGGTCCGCGGGATTGCGGGCCGCGCCTTTGAACGGGTTCGGACGCGACGGGCATCCGAGGTAGATGGCAGGCCGCGGCGCCGGGACGCCGGTTCGGCCGAGGCGCTGCGGCTCGCCAACAACGCGGCACGCAGGCTTAGAAGGTTGTCGCGGAGCGCGCCGAGATCGTCCGCCGTACCGCCCATCGCCTGACCGACGCGTTCCGGCACGCACTCGGCCTTGGCCCGCAGCGCCTTGCCCTTGGCCGTCAGGCTAACCTGAACCCTCCGCTCGTCGTCGACGGCGCGCACGCGCCGGACCAGGCCGGCCCCCTGCAGCCGCTTCAGCAAGGGAGTCAGCGTGCCAGAATCCAGGTGAAGCCGTCCGCCCAGCCCCTTCACGCCGATGTCATCTTCCTCCCACAGAACAAGCATGACGAGATACTGCGGATAGGTCAGTCCGAGATCGGGCAGCAGATCCGTGTAGACCTTGCCTACGGCGTGCAGCGTCGAATAGAGCGCAAAACAAAGCTGGCTCTCAAGGTTCAGCGATCCGGCGGATGGCGGCGACACCTTCATGCGGCGGGAATAGCACGCGATTAGATCGCGCACAATTTTGTTAGACGGACACCCTGTTCGGGCGGCTGACATGGTCGGCGGTGCCGGCTG
>CAWGMF010000024.1:0-27692 GCA_963823605.1 uncultured Alphaproteobacteria bacterium
CAAAGCGGGCGAGCGTTCTTAGGCGCATCCTGGCCATTGGCCGACCGGGGGGACTTTCACGAAGAGTACGGCTGCAACTGCCGTCCGTCGAAGCTTGGTAGCTCGTAGATTGGGCTTCAGCCGACCGGAGGAGGGCGGCCCGCATCTGCGTCTCAACACCACGCGCAATAAAACAAAGGGGGTGCGATTGTGCGGCACGAATGGTTCGCTGCTGCGTTGGCGCGCAGAAAGGGACCGGAGAAGCGCCATCGCCACCTTCATGTTCGCCACGGGCATCGAGAACAGCGTTCCGACGATCGACGGCGGCCGGACCCGCGTCGACGAGATGGAGAGCTGCGGCCACTACGAGCGGTGGCAGGAGGATTTCGCGCTCGTCGCAGGAGATGGGCATCGGTTATCTCCGCTACGGGCCGCCGATCCACAAGACCTGGCTCGGCGTCGGGCGAGTACGATTGGGAGTTCGCCGACCGAACCTTCGCCGAGCTGAAGCGGCGCAACATCGTGCCGATCGTGGACCTGTGCCATTTCGGCGTGCCGGACTGGATCGGCAACTTCCAGAACCCCGATTTCCCGGAGCACTTCTGCCGACTACGCGCGGGCGTTCGCCGAGCGCTTTCCCTGGGTGCAGCTCTACACGCCGGTCAACGAGATGTACATCTGCGCGACGTTCTCGGCGCGCTACGGCTGGTGGAACGAGCAGCTGACCAGCGATCGGGCGTTCGTCACCGCGCTCAAGCACATCGTCAAGGCCAACGTGCTGGCGATGCGCGCGATCCTCGAACGTGCGGCCCGACGCGATCTTCATCCAGAGCGAGTCGTCGGAATATTTCCACGCCGAAACACCCGCCGGCGATCCGGCCCGGCCGAACTGATGAACGCGCAGCGCTTCCTGTCGCTGGACCTCAACTACGGCCGCCGGGTCGATTCCGAGATGTACGAATATCTGCTCGACAACGGCATGACGCGCGAGGAGTACCACTTCTTCCTCGACAACCGCCTGCAAGCAGCACTGCATCATGGGCAACGACTACTACGTCACCAACGAGCACCGCGTCTCCGACGACGGCGTCACGCGCGCCGTCGGGCGAGATCTTCGGCTACAGCGAGATCACCCGCCAATATCACGACCGCTACCGGCCTGCCGGTGATGCACACCGAGACCAACCTCGACGCAGGGCCCGCTCGGCACCGAGGCGGTCGACTGGCTGTGGAAGGAGTGGGCCAACGTGCTGCGCGTGCGCAACGACGGCGTGCCGATCGTCGGCTTCACCTGGTATTCGCTGACCGACCAGATCGACTGGGACAGCGCGCTGCGCGAGAAGAACGGCAACGTCAATCCGCTCGGCCTCTATCGATCTCGACCGCAAAATCCGCCCGGTGGGCGAGGCCTACAAGCAGCTGATCCGCGAGTGGCGCGACGTGCTGCCGACCCAGAGCCTGTGCCTGACCGTGCCGGTCGTGCATGCCGCAGCGAGGCCGGAGGCGAGCACGCGGCGGCACCAGCGCGCGCGTGCGCAGCAGATGATCGAACTCGCAGGCCGCCGAGCCCGGCCGCAGGAGAATCGCATGACTGGCGAACCGCGCTTCGAGGACAAGGTCGCGATCGTCACCGGCGCGGCCGGCGGCATCGGCGCGGCGATCGCGGCCGCCTGGCCGCCGAGGGCGCAGCGGTCGTGATCGCCGACCTCAGGGCCGACGCCGCCGAGGCGGCCGCCGCGAAGTGCAGCAGGCGCAGGCGGCCGGGCGATCGGCGTCGGCTGCGACGTCGGCTCGAGGCGCAGGTCGAGGCCTGCGCGCAGGACGGCGCTCGACCGGTTCGGCCGGCTCGACGTGATCGTCAACAACGCCGGCCTGATGACCTTCAAGACGCTGGCCGAGTGGACCGAGCGACGACTGGCTGAAGGTGCTGCGCGTCGACCTGCTCGGCGCCGCCTTCTTCACGAAGCAGGCGTTCCTGCATTGCGGGGACGACCGGCGGCGCGATCGTCAACATCGCCAGCATCCACGCCGTCGAAACCAGCGCCAACGCGGCGCCCTATGCGGCCGCCAAGGCGGCGTTGCTGTCGCTGACCCGCACCACCTCGATCGAAGGGCGCGACCGCAAGATCCGGGCCAACGCCGTCCTGCCGGGCGCCATCGACACGCCGATGCTGTGGGACAACCCGAACGTGAAGTCGGGCGCCGAGACGATCGACAAGCGCGACGTCGGCACGCCCGACGACATCGCCGCCGCGGTCGCCTTCCTGGCCAGCGACGACGCACGGTTCATCACCGGCGCGTCGCTGGCGGTCGACGGCGGACGGCTGGCGAAGCTGTGACCAGCGCGACGGCGATCTGTCAGATTAGAACGATGTCCCTTTCTAAGAAGATCAAAATCGGCCTCGACGAGACCCGCATCCTGATCCTCGGATCTCAGATCCTGCTGGGCTTTGAGTTCCAGATCGCGTTCCGGCCTGGCTTTCAGACTCCGCCCGCGCGAGACCGGATCGCCGAAGCTGCAGCCCTGGCGCTCATCACGCTCGCTGCGGGCCTGATCATAACGCCCTCCGCTCAGCACAGGATCGTGGAGGGCGGCGAGGACACAAAGCGGCTGCTGAACGAGATCCGGCGCTGCGCGGCCTGGGCGCTCGCCCCGTTCGCGGCCGCGCTCGGGCTGGACATCTTCCTGGTGGCCGAGCGAGTGCTGGGCATGGCCCTGGAGCCGCTGCAGGCCTCGTTTTCGGCAGCGTCGCCGCGGCGTTCTGGTACGGCCTGGAATGGCTGAAGCTGCGGCAGGAAGGGGGCGAATTGCGCGCGAAAGAAGAGCGGGACGATCCGGAACGCGAAAGCACGCCGCTCGACCGGAAGATCGAGCAGATGCTGACGGAAACCAGGGTGGTGCTGCCCGGCGCGCAGGCTCTGCTCGGATTTCAGCTCATCATCGTCTTCTCGGACGCGTTCGAAAAGCTGACTGCGGGCGCGAAAGGCATGCATCTCGCGGCGCTCGGCTGCGTGGCGCTCGCCGTCATCTGGCTCATGGCGCCGGCTTCCTTTCATCGGATCGTCTACGCCGGCGAGGACACGGCCGAATTCCATCGGCTCGGGACGCGTTTCCTGCTCGCTTCGAGCTTGGCCTTGGCGTTCGGGATCGCGGGCGATCTGGGCGTCGTCGTAGGCAAGGTTCTGGAGTTCCTCCGGGGCGGGCATCGCGGCCGCAGGGCTCTCGCTCTTGCTCTTGGTAGGGCTGTGGCACGCGTACCCGCTGTTCTTGCGGCTCCGCCAGAACCGCTGAACGCGTCGGCTTCGGTAGCTGGAACTTTCCCTTCGGCCGAGGTTTGATGACCACCCTGGAACGGGACCGCGACAGTCGGTCCGACGAGGAGGAACGCTTGAGCCCCAGATCCCTGTCGAGCCTGCCCGCGGTCGATGCCGAGACGGGCGATTTTACGGCGGTGATCGAGACCCCAAAGGGGAGCCGCAACAAGTACGCGTACGACGACGAATGCTCGGCGTTCAGGCTCAAAGGCATCCTGCCGGAAGGGGAGTTCATTCCCCTACGACTTCGGGTTCATCCCCTCGACGCTGGGCGAAGACGGCGATCCGGTCGACGTGCTGGTCCTGATGGACGCTCCGGCGCCGGTCGGATGCGTGCTGTCGGCTCGTCTCATCGGCGTGATCGAGGCGAAAGAGCGGGAGAAGGACGGTGAGTGGGAACAGAATGACCGCCTGCTGGCGGTCGCCAGTCATGCGCACACGCATGCCGGCGTGAAGAACGTCGACGATCTTCGTCCGCAACTGGTGGACGAAATCGAGGCCTTCTTCGAAAATTACAACCGGCAGAACGGTAAGGAATTCAAGCCGATCGGCCGCTCCGGGCCGACGAGGGCCGCGAAGCTGTCGACGAGGGAATGAAGGCGTACCGGAAGAAGAAGAGCTGAATGCTTCTTCGTCGGCAGCTGGCGAGGCGGCGTCAGGCAACCCACTGACCCTTATCTGATCCGCGCGATGAGGGCGGCCCATCAAGGAAGGGCCGCTTTCGAGCTGTAGGACCCAAACAGCCGAACGACTTGGATGGGCGCTCTCCCGTCCGCCGCTCTTGGGCTCAATCTGACCGATAGGGGAAAGTCCGGTGTTCGACCGATGGAGTGCCATTGCGGACGTTCAGCTGCCCCGCGCTGGGTCGGCGGTTCGGATCGAAACAGGCCGGCTAACCCTCACATGCGGGCACGAACTGAATCGTCGACCAAAGCCGTGCAGCCGCATGTGCGAGTGTCGCGTGGCGCGCAAGAATGATAGACGCATCGGCAAGAAAGGCGGCCTTCGCCGCAGAGAGTTCGGCGGCACGAAGAAGGCAAGCAAACCCGCCCCGACAACCGAGGAAAGCTCAATGCGACTTTGGCCCCTCTCGTTCCTCGTGACCGCCAGCGCGCTGCTGACCGGCGCCGCGCAGGCGGCAGAACTCAAACAGATCGCGACCATCGCCGCGCCGGGCGAGAAGCTGACGAACTTCGATATCAGCTTTATCGATCAGGCGACTGGCCGCTACTACCTCGCCGACCGCAGCAACAAGGCGATCGACATCTTCGATACCAGAGCCGATGCCTATGTCGGCCGGGTCGGGCGCGTTCGTCGGCGTCGTCATGAAGAACGGCAAAGTCGACAACCAGCGGTCGGGACCCGATGGGGTCCTGTTCACAGGGCCAGGAGATCTGGGCCGGCGACGGCGACAGCACCGTCAAGGTCATCGATCCCGCGTCGGGCAAGACGACGGCTACGATCAGCACTGGCGGTACCACCCGGCTCGACGAGATGGCCTACGATCCCAAGGATCAGGTGTTCATCGGGGTGAACAACGCCGAGGCTCCGCCCTTCGCCACGCTGATCTCGACCAAGCCCGACCACACCATCCTCGGCAAGATCGTGTTTCCCAATGCGACAGACGGCGCCGAGCAGCCGACCTATAATCCGGATGACGGGATGATCTACATGTCGATCCCCGAACTCGACAAAGATCCCAAAAAGGGCGGCGTGGCTGTTATCGACCCGCGCGCCGGCAAGCTCGTCAAGATGCTGCCCGTCTACAATTGCCACCCGGCCGGGCTGGCTTTCGGGCCGAACGGCAATTTCGTCCTCGGCTGCGACGCCGATGGCAAGGAGATGCCTGCCGCAACCACGATCATGAACGCCGGAACCGGGGCCGTCGTCGCCGTGGTGCCCGGCATCGGGGGTGCCGACATGGTGAACTACAATGCCAGAAACGGGCAGTATTACACCGCCTCACGCGCCAATCCGGGCGGCCCGGCGCTCGGCGTCATCGACGCTTCGACCAACGCGCTGGTGCAGACAATCAAGATCACGGGCGGCGCACCGCATTCGGTAACGTCGAGCGAGGCTACGGGGCAGGTTTTCGTGCCGGTTGGCGCTGTCGGGGGCGGTGACGGCACAATCCACGTCTTCGAACCCGCCTCCTGACCGGACCCACTGGCGACTGAGATGCAGAATGCCGTGGCACGCCGCCACCCATCCGGCAACGAAGGGTCCCAGCGCAACGCGTCGAACGCAGAAAACGGGCAGTCTCCGTCTTTGCGGCCGTGATTGATCTGCACCGCGGCTTGCAAACGGCCGATTTTCGCACCTCCTCGAAAACGGAGTTTTTCAAACACAATCGGCGCAACTTGGCCGGAAACTGGTCGTTCCGCTTCGGAGTGAGCGCGTGGTGAAGCGGATATTCATCGCGGGGCAATGACGACTGAAAATATACGGTGGCCTCAGGCTCGGGTCGCCATAACGCCTCCAACACGATCAACTCGCCGGGGCGTGGCGATTATTTCCAGCACACAGGGTAAGCGGTCCCGTTCGAGGGTGCGGTGCCGCATCAGGTAGAGCGCGGCTCAGAAAGCATGGTGATCTTTCGCTGGGGCGTGGTGCGCGAAGCTCTCGGACGGGTCCTATGCCGACCGATCTCTCGGCGATTCTTGATGGCGCTCTGATTGGGAATGAGGCAGAAAGGGCCTATGCCCACCTCCAGGCGCTTCCTTGTCGGGTCGACCTCCGCCTTTCTGCTGATCGGGTTCGTCGCCCTCCTGACCATCGTCGCCATGAACGTCTGGCTGGGCGAGCGGGCGCAATCCTATTTCGACGACGCGATCGCGGCGCGCAACACGCGGGTGGCGGCGGTCGAATTGAGAAATGCGATGCAGACGGCCGAGTCGAGCCAGCGCGGCTTCCTCATCACCGGGAACGAGATCTATCTCGCTCCCTTTCAAGCCGCCAAAATCCAAGCGCAGCGGCATCTGTCGGCACTGCAGACGCTTTTGCTGACCTACCCCGATTCGGATGTGCTGCTGAAACGCCTGACCGCAATCGTCGGCGACCAAGTTCGACGAGCTCGAGCGGACGATCGCGCTCAAGCGGGACCAGCGCGACGACGAAGCGCTGGCCGCGTTTCGCAGCAACAGCGGCAAGGCTCTGACGGACGAAGCCAATGTGTATCTTCTCGGGGATCATCGGCAAGGCGGACAGCCGTTTAACGTCCGGCGTCGTTGAACAGCGCCGCAACACCGGATGGCTTCGGCTTGGTCTCGGCCGTCGGCGCGCTCGTCATTGTGGTCGTCATCGGGGGCGCCGCGATTGGGGTCGCTCGCTACACAAGGGAGCTTCGCGCGACGCGTGACCAGGTCAATGCTCTCAACAGCGAGCTCGAGCAGCGCGTTGCTAGCCGCACGGCGGACCTGGCGCAAGCGCGCGATCGGGCCGAGGTGCTGCTGTCGGAGGTCAACCACAGGGTCGCCAACAGTCTTACCCTGGTCTCGTCGCTGGTGAACCTCCAGTCGAGGGCCTTGAAGGATCAGCGCTGCCAAGGATGCTCTTGCGGAAACGCAGGATCGCATCCTTGCGATCTCGCTCGTTCACAGGCGGCTCTATGGGTCGGGCAACGTGCGCTCTGTCGAACTGAACGAGTATCTGACCGGGCTGCTCGATCATCTTCGCGACTCCATGCGCAGCCAGGGTCGTGGCATGACGTTGTTGCACGAGGTCGAGCCAATCGAGCTCGAAACCGATGCCAGCATCAACCTTGGCGTGGTCGTCACCGAACTCGTCACCAACGCCTTCAAATACGCCTATCCCGACGGGGTCGGCGAAATCCGCGTCCGGCTCCGAAAGCTGCCTGACGAAAAGGCGGAGCTTGTCGTCGAGGACGACGGCGTCGGCAGGGCTGAGGGTGCGCCCGCCAAAGGCTCCGGGGTCGGCACGCGGATCGTCAATGCCATGTGCGAGACCCTGGGGACCAAGATCCACTATCGGCAGCGCCCGTCCGGCACGGCCGCTCACCTGGTATTTTCATTCAAGCCAAGGCGCGCCGTTGCGGCAGGATAGAGGACGGTTACAACGAGCGCAGTCCGTGAACGCGGTCGGGGTACGGGCCGTTTCGAAGGACGCTCCCCTCGTCGGCGATGGTGCGATCAGGAGGGCTCTAAGATGCCGTCAGGTCGAAGCACAACCAGGCGACGGTGGCCAACCGCGCTGCGAATTGTTCCATTCGCGGCATTGACGATGATGAGCCTCGCCAGCGTGAAAGCGCAGGACGGCGCGGCGGGCATCACGCAAGCGAACCGTCTTCCCAGCCTTCGACCCGAACGCGCCCGCCTGCAACGCGCCTCCGGGTTAGCCAAGGTGCTGGCCTTCGTTCAGGAAAACGAGCGCGAATTCCTGCAAGGTGTCGACCACGGCCTGGCCATGGCCGCGAAGGATCGCGGACTTGAGTATCGCAGAGTCCTCGCGGACAACGATGCCGGCAAGGCGGCGGAAGAGATACAGGCGTTCCGGGATTCCAAGGTCGGCGCGCTCGTCGCCACGTCGTCCGATCCCGCGGTCGTTCGCCATAGCCTTCAGGAGGTGATCTGGTCCGGAGGCTTCGTCGGCACCATCGTGCCGCCACCGGCGACGTTGCTGCTCAATGCTCCCCAATATGCGACCGGAAAGGCGCTGACCGATGCAGCCATCAATCACATCAACGCCAAACTCGGCGGCGTAGCCTCTGTCGTCCTGCTGACCCAGGATACGATGCAGTTCTTGACCCCTCGCTTCGAAGCCATGCGGGACGGGCTCGGAAAGCTACCCGGCGTCACGATCGTCGCCGACATCGCGCCTAGCCCGGTCAACAAGCAAAGCGGCTTCGACACGATGAACAAGATCCTCGTCGCCAACTCGGATATCGACGTTGTTCTGGGTGGCGATGCGGTCGTGCTCGGCGCGCTCCAGGCGTTGCGCGCCGCCGGGAAGGATCGGCCGGACCAGTTTCTCGGCGGCATCGACGGCGAGCCCGAGGCGGTGTCCGAGATCAAGAAGGGCAACAGTCCCTACAAAGCGAGCATCGCTCTCTCCTCGCCCGTCTTCGGCTACGCCATGGGGCAGTATGCCGGGGACTGGCTGGAGGGCAAGAGTATCCCTCAGGCAATGGACATCCTCCCTATCGCTCTCACCAGAAGAAACATCGCCCAATACGAGGCGGATCTGGCCGATCCGGCGAGCGGCTTATCTCGACCCAGTGCGGCGAGGCGCCTATCTCAGGATGTACGGCAACATCTGCTACGACACGCGCGACCAGATACGTGAATTTTCCTTGGTCTTCCGAGCAGAAATAGTCTGCTCCGAGAGCAAGCTGCGTGCGAGGTGCAAGGGCGGCTTGCGCTGAATTCGCCCGTCCTCGCGCTCCCTGGCCGTGAAACCTCGATCTCTCGCAAGTTTCTGAAACCTCCGGCATTCAGTGACGTTGGATCATTCCAAACACAACTCGAGCGCTCCGCATTGCCAGACCCCGATTGCTCGAAGGAGGCCCTCCATGGCGATCCTCCCGCCGCGGCCAAGGCCAAAGCCCTTCCAGATCGGAACGAACTCGCGACCGTGGCTATGGAGCGGACCCGAATGCCGATGGTCATCAGTGACCCGCGCCAACCGACAATCCTATCGTTCTGGCCAATAAGGCCTTCCTGGATCTGACCGGTTACAGCGCCGAAGAGGTGATCGGCCGAAACTGCCGCTTCCTGCAGGGACACGGCACGTCGCCCGAGGCCGTGGAGCAGATCCGTCAAGCCCTGCGGGAAGAGCGCGATATCGAGATTGAGATCCTCAACTACCGCAAAGACGGCTCCGCCTTCTGGAACCAGCTTAGCATCAGTCCGGTCCACGACGATGAGGGCAATCTCCGCTATGTTTTTGCCTCCCAGATCGACGTCACGGACTTTCGCAAGATCCAGATCCTCGAGGCCTCGGAACATCGATTGCTGGCGGAGGTCGACCACCGGGCGAAGAACGCGCTCGCGGTGGTCAACAGCATCGTCCGTTTAAGCCGGGCCGAGGACGCCGCCCATTATGCGAAGTCAATCCAGCAACGGGTTCAGGTACTCGCGCAGGCTCATAACCTGCTTGCCAAGCGCGGATGGCAGGAGGTGCCGCTTCAGGAGATAATGCAAGAGCAGCTCGGGGACTTCGACCCTGCGCGCGTGTCCTTGAGCGGCGCCTGCCGTTTCGATACCGGCTCTGATCGTGCAGCCGATGGCGCTGGTGGTGCATGAACTTGCCGACAACGCCGCCAAGCATGGCGCGCTGTCTGTTCCCGACGGGAAGCTCGACGTGACGTGGGCCGAAGGCGGACGATAAGGGCGGGTTTGAGCTTCGCTGGCGAGAGGTTGGCGGTCCCTCCCAGCCAGCTGACCCTCGCAGAGGGTTCGGCGGGGCAATGATCGCCGGCACGATCGAGAACCAGTTGCACGGCCAGGTGAAGCGTGAGACGACCCCCGACGGCTTGGTGGTGATCATTCGGGTACCCAGCCAAATCGAGGCTGCTGCGCCAATAGGGTGAAGGCGGAGAAATCCCCCGCCTGAAGATCGGGGCCGCGAACCGGAAATGACCGTATTGGCGCAAAAGCTTCACCTGAGCCACGGCTTGCGTTGGCGCACCATTCCCGCCACCTCCGAAGGCTGGGTCAACCGGCGCAGCGGAATGGCCTCGCGCAGCTGGGGTACCATCTCGACCGTCATGTCCGTCTCCGTCGGGCCCGGCTGGACGTTGTTGACCGTGATCCGCCGCGGCGCGAGGTCGAGCGCGACGCCGCGCACCAGCGCGGCGACGGCGGCCATGCGTCATGGCATAGGTGGCACCGATGGCCGATCCCGTGCGGATGGCCGAGTTGCTGCCGATGGTGATTAGCCGGCCGCCGACGCGCATGGCAGAGGCGGAGGCCTGCAGGGCCAGTACCACGCCCCGGACGTTGGCGGAGAGCATCGCGTCGAGGTCCTCCAGCGCGAGGTCCTGCAACCGGGCAAGGCGCAGGAGGCCGGCATTCACGACGGCGACGTCGAGCGGGCCGAGGGCGCCGGTCACAATCGCGACGGCACCGCGGATAGCCGTCGGGTCAGCGCTGTCCGCGTGGAGCGTCATCGCCGCCCCCCTCGCAAGCGGATCGCGGCCGCGACCTCCTCAGCCTTCTCGGGGCGGGAGACATAGGTGAAGGCCGACGCGGTAGCCGTCCTTCGCAAGACGTGTGGCGATAACTGCACCGATGCCGCGGGAGCCGCCGAAGACGAGGGCTACGGGCGCTGGTCGCGGGTAAAGTCGCACATGGGCATTGGTCTCCGTCCGCCAGCCAGGCCGGCGTCCAATCGGGTTGCGAGGAGATGGCGGCGGCTCGTGGAGCGCGGCGCCATTCGGGGTCAGGCTTCGCCACGTCGAGCACCGCACGCGCAAAGTCCTGCGGCGCTTCCTGCGGAAGGTTGTGGCCGATGCCGCCGCTCACGAGGCGGTGCTGGTAGCGGCCCGTGAAACGCCTTGCATAGGCGGCGGGGTCGGGATGGGGCGCGCCGTTGGCGTCGCCCTCCATGGTGATGGTGGGAACGCCGATCGACGGGAGGGCGGCGAGCTTCGCTTCGATCTCGTCGTAGCGCGCCTCGCCAGCCGCGAGGCCGAGACGCCAACGGTAATTGTGGATGGAGACCGCGACATGGTCGGGGTTTTCGAGCGAGACCGCGCGAGCGGAAGAAGGTCGCGTCGTCAAAGCGCCATTGCGGCGAAGCAACTCCCAGATCAGGCGGGCGAAGTCTTTCGTATACTTCGCATAGCCTGCCTCGCCGCGCTCCGTGGCGAAGTAGTACTGGTACCACCATTGCAACTCGGCATTCGGCGGCAGCGGTGCGCGGTTCGCTTCCTGGCTGCCGATCAGGTAGCCGCTGACCGAGACGAGCCCCTTGCAACGCTGCGGCCAGAGCGCGGCGAGGATGTCGGCGGTCCGAGCGCCCCAGTCGTAACCGGCGACCAGGGCCGTCTCGATCTTCAAAGCGTCCAGGAAGTCGATGGCGTCCAGCGCCAGGGCCGCCTGCTGGCCGTTGCGCAACGCGCCCGCGGAGAGGAATCGCGTGCTGCCGTAGCCGCGCAGATGCGGCACCAGCACTCGGTGGCCGGCCGCGGCGAGCACGGGCGCGACCTCGACGAAGCTGTGGATGTCGTAGGGCCAGCCGTGCAGCAGAAGCACTGGCGGACCTTCAGCCGGGCCGAGCTCGACATAGCCGATGTCGAGCATGTCGGTCCGGATCTGCCGGAGGGGACCGAAGGAGGCTGGGCTGGGCTGGGCCGCGGCGCTGCGTGGGCTGGTGAGGGACGCCGCGCCGAGCACAGCGGCGGCGCCGGCGAGGACGAACCGGCGGGAAAGGGCATTGCGAACGTCGGTCATAGACGGTCTCCGGGGGAGCGGGTTGGCAAAATCGAAACTGAACCAGCCTGTGTCATGGCCGGGAGGCGCACGAGCGACATCGAGCGCCCCAGGCGCATAACTGGCACCCGATCTGGTTCGGGTCCGCAATCGCAGCGGCGAACATCACGACAAGGTGCGAAGGTGGGCCGCTACGGTGCCCATCTGGTGAAAACGTAATCTCGGTCCTTCACGAAGGTCTCGTGGCAGGCGAAGCAGGTCTGGTGCTCGGCCTCATCGGCAGGCTCGCCGTTGCGGAAGCGGCCGAAGCCCCAGCCGCCGGTCGAGGCATAGCGCTTGGAATCCTTGACCATGACCTGGACCGTCGTGGCGGTTCCGGGAACGTAGGCTGGCTCGAACTCAGGCGACCTCAAGTGTTTCCAGGCGAGCTTGACGAGCACAGTCCCGTCCGGAAACGGGAGGGTGCCGGACGCATAGGCCTTGGTCGCGATTTCGTTTCCGACAATGGCCCGCAATTCGTTGAGAGGCTCCGTTTCCTGCGCCGGCGCAATCAGCTGCCAGCGGCGGAACCCGTCCGGCAGTGTGACTCCGTAGACTGGCGCCGCCTTTCGATTGGCCGATGTCCCGGCCGGACTCGCGGCCGAGAGCACCGCGCCAGTGAGGACCGCGGCGAGAGCGACAGACACCGGTCCGATTTTCATAATCGTGACTCCCGGGGGGACGAACAGCGCGAATTCAGACGTAAGCCGGACCGGACTCCCGGAGCACGAGTTCGACGTCAATATTGCCGCGGGTCGCCTTCGAGTAGGGGCAGGTCTGGTGCGCGGTTTCGATCAGCGCCTGTGCTACGTCGCGGCTGAGACCCGTCATCGAGACAGTCAGGCGGGCGGAGAGCGCGTACCCGTCTTCGACCTGGTTCAGGTTGACCTCGGCGTCGATGGCGAGATCGGCCGGGGGCGGGAGGTTCATCCGGCGAGCGGCGATGGCGATGGCGCCCTCGAAGCAGGCAGACCAACCCGCTGCGAAGAGCTGCTCGGGATTGGTGCCTGCCCCCGGGCCACCCGGCACCGAGAGCTGGATTTCGAGCCGCCCGTCGGAACTGCGGGCCGCGCCCTTGTCGCGGCCGCCCGTAGTGTGAACCCGGGCGGTGTAGAGGACCCTCTTGTCAGTGATCATCGTCAGCGTCCTTGGAGGGAACAGAAGTCAGCGCAAGGAGCGGAAGGCCGCGCGAACCTCCTCCGCGAAGAGCCTGGGCTGTTCCCAAGCGGCAAAGTGGCCGCCGACACCGACTTCGTTGAAGTAGACGAGGTTGCCGTAGCAGCGCTCGGCCCAGGTCCGCGGCGCCCGGTAGATCTCGCCGGGGAAGACCGAGACCGCCACCGGCAGGTCGGGAATGGCGATCGCGTTGAAGTTGTTGGAGTGGTCCTCCCAGTAGATCTGGGCGGCCGAGGTCGCCGGTGGCGGTCAGCCAATAGAGCGAGATGTCGTCGAGCATCTCGTCCCGGGTCAGCGACCCGCTCCGGCTCGCCGCTGGCTGTACGTCCAAGTCGCGAACTTATCGTAGATCCAGGCGGCGAGTCCGACCGGCGAGTCGACCAGGGCATAGCCGATGGTCTGCGGGCGCGTGACCATCATCGCCGCATAGCCGGAGCTGTCCCGGTAGAAGGTTGCGAGCGCATCGAAGGCGGCTCTGCTCGGCCCCGGAAAGGCCGGCCGGCGCCGGGCCGCCGGCAATGAGGATCGCGGCGATCTCCGGCGGCACGGTGCCGGGCATGTTCAGGTGAATGCCGAGCGAGACCCTGGCACCTTCTGCCGCGCCATTCGCTGTGAGATCACGGAACCGCAATCGCCGCCCTGCGAGACGTAGCGGTCGTAGCCCAGCCGTGCCATCAGCACCGCCCAGGCTCGGCCGATCCGGTCGGATCCCCAGCCTTGCGTAGCCGGCTTGCCGGAGAAGCCGAATCCGGGGATCGAGGGAACGACAAGATCGAAAAGCGTCCTCCGCGCGGCCCGCCGTAGCGCCGTCGGATCGGTGAGCGGACCGATGACCTTCAGAAAGTTCGAGGACGGAGCCGGGCCAGCCATGGGTCATGATCATCGGCAGCGCGCCGTCATGGCGCGAGCGGACGTGGATGAAATGGATGTCGAGACCGTCGATGTCGGTTAGGAACATCGGGAGCGCGTTCAGCTTCGCCTCAGCCCTTCGCCAGTCGTATCCATCGGCCCAATAAGCGGCGAGCGCGCGAAGTCGGTCGAGGGGCACGCCCTGGCTGTCGCCAGGCGCTGTCTCCCGCAAAGGCCAGCGCGTCCCCGCAATCCGCCTCCTGAGATCGATGAGATCTTCTTCGGGAACACTCACCCTGAAGGGCCGAACAGACTCCGCGGATCCCGAGGCGGCGCTTGGCCCCGGCAGGAGCGCGCCCGCCCCGGCCGCGACAAGCCCGCCGAGCACAAGACGCCGCGTCGGCGCAATCGTGGGGGGCAAGGGCATCGGCGCTCTCCGGTTGATTCCGTTTCGGTGCCCGGAGGTCTAATCCCGACCGTTGCTGCAAGCCCGTTAGCGTTTGCGAGCGCGTGTTAGCGTTGGTTCGGGCCTGGAAGTCGCGCGGTGGCTCCGTCGCGCGCCCGCGGCTACATTAGGCGTGTCCGTAGTCGTGAACGTCCGCATGCCAGAAGCCATGTCACTGGGGGCCGAGATCGTCGCGTTCGGCCCTTTCAGGCTTATCGCCCGAGAACGGCTCCTTCTGCGCGGGCAGAAGCCGGTCGAGGTGAGCGCCCGCGCCCTCGACATCCTCATCGCCCTGACCGGCGAGCCGAATGCGGTCCTCGGGAAGAGCAAGCTGCTGGACCGCGTCTGGCCTGAAGCCACGGTCGGCGAGGGCAGCCTACGCTTCCACATGGCGAACCTGCGCAAGGCGCTCGGCGACGGCCTCGACGGGGCGCGCTACATCACGACACTTCAGGGGCGGGGCTACTGCTTCGTGGCCCCGCTGACGCGCGAGACGGGCGAAGAACCCCGCCCGGCTGCACCGGCGACCCCGCAGGCGAACCTGCCCAACCGCCCGGCCCTCATCCTCGGCCGGTACGAGGATGCTCGGTCCTTGGTGGAAGCCCTTCCGGTGCGGCGCTTGGTCACCATCGTCGGGCCGGGGGGCGTCGGCAAGACGACGCTCGCCGTCGAGGTCGCGCACACTCTGGCACCCTCCGTCGGAGGCGCCGTGCTGTTCGTCGACCTCAGCATGCAGCACGATGCGGTCCTGGTTCCTGTCACACTGGCCTCCATGCTGGGCGCTTCCGGCGATGCTGACGACACCGTGTCGAGCGTGATCGCCGCGTTGCAGGGAAAGCGCTGCCTGCTCGTGCTCGACACCTGCGAGCACGTCGTCGAGGCCGTCGCTACGCTCGCCAGCCGCATCTTCGCCGAGGCGCCCGAGGTTCTCCTGCTGGCGACCAGCCGGGAGGCGCTGCAGGTCGAGGGCGAGCAGGTCTATCGGCTCGCGCCACTGGCCTGCCCGCCGGAGGGTGCTCCCGTCACGATGGAGGCGATCTGCCGGACGCCCGCCACGCGGCTCTTCGCCGAGCGGGCGGTGTCGACGGGAGCGATGTTCGAGGCTGATGACGCCGGGGCTGCCGTTATCGCCGACATCTGCCGCAGGCTCGACGGGATGCCGCTCGCAATCGAGCTCGCCGCGCGGCGGGTGGAGGCATTCGGCCTGGATCAGACCGCAGCCTTGCTGCAGGAGCGGCTCGCGTTGGCCTGGACCGGGCCGCGCGACGCGCCGGCGCGGCAGCGCACCCTATACTCCACCCTGGACTGGAGCGTCGGGCTGCTGGCCGAGCGAGACCGTGTCGTCCTGCGCCGGCTTGCCGTCTTCATCGGCAGCTTCACAATCGAGGCCGCGCTGGCCGTCACAACGGATTCCAGCCTGGACCATGCTGCGCTCTTTTCCGCGCTCGACAGCCTCGTTTCCAAGTCGTTGGTCGCTGCCCGGCCGGCCGGGGCGATGATGCGCTACCGCCTGCTGGACACGACCCGCGCCTACATGATTGCGGCGCAGGAGGACGACGCGGATGCTTGCGCGCTGTCCCGGCGTCACGCTTGCTATTACCTCGGCTGGCTGGAGGAAGCCGAGGCCGAATGGGCGCGCCTCTCCAGAGTAACCCAGCGCGCACAATACCTAGCGGGGCTCACTAACGTCCGCGCGGCTCTGGACTGGTGCTTCGGGCCCGATGCCGACGTCGCCCTGGGACGGCGGCTCGCCGCGCAGGCTGCGCCGGTCTTCCTGGCCATGTCGCTGCTGGCCGAGTGCCGACGCTGGACGGAACGGGCCATCGAAACCTTGAAGACGGCTTCGCGCGGGAGCCGCGACGAGATGCATCTTCAGGCCGCGCTTGGCGTCTCTTTGATGTTCACACAAGGGGGCCAGGAAGCCGCGCGCGAGGCGCTCCTGCGAAGCTCCGCCATCGCGGCCGATGGCGGAGATGCGATGGACCAGGTCCAGGTCCTCGGCCCGCTCCACATGTTCCACCTGCGCACCGGCGAGTTCAGGGCGGCCCTCGCCTGCGCCGAGCGCTGCGTCGAGCTCGCCGGGAACCTCGCGGATCCCGCTGCAGCGTCCATGGCGCATTCCATTCTCGGCATCTCCTTCCATCTCGCGGGCGACCTTCGCCGCGCGCGGGGTCAGCTGGAGGCGGCGCTGGCCGCAGGCCCCTGGGCCGAGCGAACGGCTTTCTATCTGGGGCTCGACGGGCGGATTCTCGCCGGGGCCATCCTGGCGCGGACGCTTTGGCTTCAGGGCTATCCCGACCAGGCAGCCGAGCGGGCGCGTCGAACGATCGACGAGGCGTCCTCGATGGACCACTCCCTCAGCCTCTGCATCGCGCTGAGCTGGGGATCTCCGTGTTCGATTGGGTCGGCGACCTGGAGGCCGTCGCAGACCACGTGGACCGGTTCATCGCGCGCGCCGCGCCGAACGCCTTCGCGCCATACCTGGAACTCGGGCAGGGCTGGCGCGGCGTCTTGGCGATTCGAAGCGGCGATCCACAAGCGGGCGTCGCCATCCTGCAGGATAGCCTCGCGAGGCTCCACGTCATGCCCTACAAACTTCTCTCGACGCCCCTCACGCTCGCCTTGATTGAGGGCCTGGAGCTGGTGGGTCAGCGGCGACAAGCCATCGTTTTGGCCGATTGCACGGTCGCTGCGGTCGAGACGGGCGGAGACCTCTGCTACCTGCCGGAACTGCTTCGCCTCAAGGCCGAACTGATCATCGGGCACTCCGATGCTCCCGGCGAGGCAGAGGATCTCCTGGCCCGTTCCCACGCGATGAGCCGCAGCCAGGGCGCTCGGGCTTGGGAGCTTCGGACTGCCGCCAGCCTCGCCGCATTGCGATCCGGCCGGGAGCGTTGACGAGGGAGCCGGCCCAAATCAGCCCTGGCGTTCGACGTCGTCAAGCCGGACAAGGCGGTTCGATATTGATAGCGGCCAGAAAACGTTCCCCGTTGCTGACGACGAGCTACGCGCCGTGACAGGCGAGGCCCACCTCGACGGCAGCGATAGCGTCCAAGTCGAGGTGATTGGTCGGTTCGTGGAGCACGAAGAGCAAGGGCGGCTGCGGTCGGCACCCCTCACAGGGAGGCCAGTTTTGGGCACACTACCGCCCGGCTTCTCTAAGGCACGTACTGGCCGAAAAGGGAATGGCCGCTCTCCGCCGAAACCACGGAAAGCGGCAGCGTGAGGTCCACCCGCTCCCTGCAGAACCGGGGGTACGGGAAAGCCAAATCGTGCAGATCAAGTCTCCCCATCCTCCAGCCTGGACCGGCCGCGCTCACGATGATCTCGACGCGATCTTGGCCGCCCTCTGGGATCAGGAGCTAAGTCGCGCCTCCGCCCTCACCATCCACAGGGTCGCGCTTCCGGCCGCGCCGCACCGCCTCGGCGGAGCGCGAACACCGCTTACTGGTCCGAAAAAATTCGGCTGCACGCATGATGAGCTGAAGGCGGCCGTCAAGAAGGTCGGCGTGATGGCGAAGGACGTTGAGGCCGAGCTTAAGCGGAGCAAGGGCCGGTAAGGCTCAAGTCTCGTCCGATCGCTCGACCCTGGCCGTTTGCCGCCGCAGCGTCACCGGCACCTCGACCTGCTCGACGGTCGGGCGCCTGCGGATATGAAGTTCCTCCTTGAGGACCAGCCGCTTTTCGACGACCAGCACCTCCTCGAGGATCGGCACGATGGTCACCTCGCCCTCGGTGCGGACCTGGGGCAGCGCGCCCGTCACCGGCTGGTCGATGGGAACGCGCGTAACCTCGACCGCCTCGCTATGCAGGGTCGCTTCTGCGAGGCGCTCGATGGTTTCCGAATGCGTGACGACCCGCACCCGGCCGGTCGTCACAGTTTCCTTTGAAAGATAGGCCTGCTCTTCCAGCACCGGCACGGTCAGGTCGACCGCGCCGGAGTTGGCGGGAATGGTTTTCCCGTCGCCTGCCGGGTCGTTCACCAGCCGGCCTTTGCTTCCGATGCCGACTTGCTCAGATGCACATGGGTATCGACGATGGTCGATCCAGCTGAGCGGCACGTAGTGGTGCTCGCCGTCGGGCGAGGTGGTGCGTGCCAGCTTGATCCTGTCGCCGTCGAGATGGTCCACGGTGCCGATCTTCGTGCCGTCGGATGCGATCACGTCCATATGTTCGGCGATGCGGTTTGCATCGGTGGCCGCGCTGAACGCCCGCGCCGTTCCCACGGCCCTGCCGCTGCGCTCGTCCTCGACTTCCACCTCGGTGCGGCGCACCGAATCGGTGAGGGTCTGCGACTGATTTTCCACCGTCTTGCGCAGGGAGATTTCTTCCTTGACCCTGGCTTCCTTGGTGATGACAGCTTCCTCAGCGTGCTCTTCGGCTTCGATAACGCGGTCCTGGAACACGGCGTCGCCGGCCGCGATGGGGCGATCGACAGGGCGCCGCTCGACCTGCACCTGCTCATTGCGCAGATTGACCTGCTCGCTGATCGGCGTCTCGACGACGTAGCTGCGGATGCGGACGCGGCCGTGATTAACGTCGCGCTTGGCGACTTTCGCGGTTTCCTCATAGACGGGGATCACCTCGTCCCGCCCTGTAGCAACAGTGTTCGCCGGAGCAGACCGCACACCGGCGCTGCCGGCGTTCGCGGTGCTGGTCGACGGTGAGGAGAAGGCTGCGCCGCCGACCCCGAGAGCCGCTGCACCCACGCCGGCCGATCCCGCCTGGTAGCCGCTCCAGCCCGATGCGCGCCAGCTCGCCTCGCGCTCATCCATGTCGACCGCGCCATCGGTATCGAGAACGTCAAGAACCCGGCTGTACATGGCCTCGTCGGCCTGCACCGAAAGCAGGAAGCCGCCGCGCCGCAGGCCTTCGGCATAGCCGTAGCGGTCCTCGTCAGGCATGAAGAGGTCCTTCAGCTCTTCCCAGAAACCCTTGTCCTGAGTGGCGCTCGGCTGGCCGGTTGTGGCGGTTGTGCCCGCGCCTTCCGTCAACCGAATCTGCTGGTGTGGAATGCCGATCGCGACCAGATCGTCGGTCGCTTTCTGGGCGGCGCCCCGCGTGTCGAAAAAGGCCGTGATGGTGCGGCCATGAACATCATTTGTGCTGAGATCGGCCATTTGTCCTGAGTCCCCTGGCCGGCTGCGACGTTCGACTCCGCGCCGCCGGCCTTCGACGCGGGATCTCACCGCACCGCCGTCGCTCCCGAGGAGCCGGACTGCTTCCTTCCCGGACAGGCTTGCTGCCGGGCAGGTCCTCCTGAGAGGTGCACAATCGCAGCAACGAAGCGCGTTGTGCTTGGTTCCGGCGTCGCGGGCACAAGACCAAAAGCCGCAGCCTGGAACAGGCAAGACACTGTTGGAATTCTGACGTGCTGCGGCGGGTCGAGGCGGGCCTGATGTAACGCCGTGATGTTGCCCATGTTGGAGCCAGACTAAATACGGGTTAGTAAAGTCCTTATCATCAGCTCCGGCTAGGCCTGCTGCTGACGGAGAGATGCGTGTGCTCCCGCCCGAACAGGGGAGCCACGTCGTGAACGTAAGACCCTCCAATCAGAACCCGATCCTTCGCAAGCTTGAGAACCTCTTCGCGCTTTCGGACGCCGAAAAAGCCACTCTCTCGCGCCTACCCATAATGGTGACAGATATCGGACAAGGCCAGGACGTTGTGCGCGAAGGCGACCGTCCGACACGGTGCTTCGCCCTCCTGGAAGGCTTCACCTGTTTCTACAAGACGACCGGGAAGGGAAAGCGAGAGATCGTGGCCTTGCACGTCCCAGGCGATATACCGGACCTGCAAAGCTTGCACCTTTCCACGCTCGATTCCAGCATCGCCACGCTCAGTCCGTGTAAGGTCGCCTTCGTTCAACACGAGGCGGTTCATCATCTCTGCCGGGAGCATGCCCGGATCGGCAGTGCGCTTTGGCGCGAGTTGCTCATCGAGGCGTCCATAGGCCGAGAATGGACTACAAATGTCGGCCAACGGGCGGGTACCAGCCGTGTCGCTCATCTATTCTGCGAGATAATCGCCCGCATGCGAGCCGTGGGTCTGGCTGGAGATCACGCCTGCCATTTCCCAGTGACGCAGACAAACCTGGCCGACGCGAGCGGCATGTCTACGGTCCACCTGAACCGATGCGTTCAGGAATTAAGGGCCGCCAAGCTGCTCGTCCTGCACGGGGGCAAGCTCGAAATCCTGGATTGGGAGCGGCTGAAGGCCAAAGCCGATTTCCGCCCGGCCTATCTGCACCTCGGACAAGGACGGGCAGAACCGGAGCGTGATGACCGGTTTGCCCCGAGCCTTCTGATGGCAGGTTCGTCCGTTCGGTCGAGAGGCTAAAAAGCCAGACTTGTGACGTGCAGGGCAAGGCTGGCTTTAAGCAGCGCACGGCGATCTGCCCCGCGCACGACGGCCAGGATCCTGCGGGCGTCGCCATCGGGAAGATCATCCCGGGCCGAATAGCTTAGCCGAATTGCAACATTTGATGTCCAGCTTGTCTCGCGAAGGCGGCACAAGGCATGTACAGCGTTTGGCAGGGCCTGCTGGCCAACCTGGCTGTGGTCGCGTCGATCGTCACGGCCTGGGCCCATCTGCGCGATCTCATCGGCCGCTTCGGCAAGCGGGCCGAAACGATCGCTCTGGGCCTGATCATGGGGGCGGGCGCTGCCCTTTCCATGACGCTTGGGTTCCGGCTGGAGCCGGGCCTGATCTTCGACATGCGCGCCGCACCGCTCGCCGTTGCCGGCTTCTTCGGAGGCCCGCTCGCGGCTGCTCTCGCGATAGGCCCCGCCCTTCTTTTTCGAGTCGCTATTGGCGGCTCAGGGACCTTTGTCGGCTGCATCAGCATCGTTTCCGTGACGGTCTTTGCGACAGTGCAGCACCTGCTGCTGGGAAAACGGCGGATCCATCGGCGTGATGTGGTCCTCCTGGCCCTTGGCAGCGCCCTGGCGAGTCTGCTCAGCATCTTCGCGCTGCCGGCCGCCACCATCACCTCCACCTTTTTGGCTGATCGGCTTTCCATCCGTCTTTCTCAACCTGACCGGCATTACGCTCGCGGGACTGTCCGTGTTGAAGGAAGGGCGGCGGCGGGAGCTGGTGGCCTCGAACACGCTGTATCGCGCCATCGTCGAGGCCTTGCCGGATTGTCTTAACGTCAAGGACCGGGACGGCCGGTTCATGGCTGCCAATCCTGCGACCGCGCGACTGATGCGGACGCCGCGGGCGGAAGATCTGATCGGCAAAACCGATTTTGACTTCTACCCGGCTGAGACCGCGCTGCGGTTCCGTGCCGAAGAGCTGGCAATCGAGCAGCAGGGCCGTGAAGCGGCGATCGAGCAGAAAGCGTCCTTTCCGGACGGCAGCACGCTCTGGCTGTCAACCCTGAAGGCGCCGCTGCGTGACCCGCGCGGGGCGGCTACTCGGCCTGATCACGCACAATCGCGACATCACGCAGCAGAAGGCCATCTCGGTCGAGTTGCAGCAGACGCGGCAGAAGCTTGACGAAGCGCTCGAGCATATGGCGGATGGCCTGGTCATGTACGATCGGGAGGGCCGCATTCTGATCTGCAACCGCAAGCTCCACGCCCTGTTCCCGCAAACCGCGGACATGCAGGTTTCGGGCGCCCTGCTGAAGGACATTCTCAAGGCCGGCATCGAACGCGGGGAGCAGCACCTGCCGGAAGGCATGGACCGGGACGGCTGGATCGCCGCGATCATCGCGCAAGCCCGCGCCGGCCGGGACAGGGTGCTTCCCATGGCGGACGGTCGCTTTATCGCGGCCCGCGACCGGCCAACGGCGGATGGTGGTTTCCTGACCGTATTCTCTGATGTGACCGCCGAGAAAATGCGGGAGCGCGAGCTGACGCACAGGGCGGAGCGTGATCCGCTCACCGGTCTCGCCAACCGGAGCGCTTTTGATGCCAGGCTTGCGCAGCTGCACCAGGACGCTGGTCAGGGCGGCGTCGATTTCTCGCTCATGCTGATCGACCTCGACCGCTTCAAGGAAGTGAACGACACGTTCGGCCATGCGGCCGGCGACCGGCTACTGATCGAGGTGGCGCGACGCCTGAAAATTAACCTGCCGGCAAAACGATCTCGTGGCGCGTCTCGGCGGTGATGAATTTGCCCTGCTCGTGGCCGGAGGTGCTGACCGTGACAGCATGGCGGGCCTGGCACAGCGTGTTCTGGATCAAGTCACTCGCCCGCTGCATCTTGGTAGCGCTACCGTTTTGCCAAGCTGCAGCATGGGATTTACGTCCTACTCGCGTGACCGGGTCGATCCTGCAATGCTTCTGTCGCACGCTGACGAGGCGCTTTATGCGGCCAAGGGGGCAGGCCGCCGAAGCTGGGCGGCCTATGGCGACCCGCTCCCATTCAGAGGCGGAGTGACTGCAGCGAGACAACGCCGGTGAACCCGCCGCGCACGGCTGGGTAGGCTTCAGTCCTTTGGGAGCAGCCGAATCACCAGGCGCGCGCGGTTCCAGAGCTCTACGACGCGACCATCTGCGATGGCCTTGGTTTTTTCGACCGCTTCGTCGTCCCCGTGCGCCGCGATCGGGGTAAAACTCACGATGTGATCGGTGCCGTCGAGTTCGTACGCGCGGTACGAGTTTTCGGCGCATCGGGTTCCTCAGGTGTCATGGGGAATCATATCCTCACGGCAGCGTGATCAGGAAACATACAGCTTTTTCAGTCGCGTGAGCCAGATTACAGCAGGATACGCTGTCGGGCCGGCTGACATATGGATACGAAAACATTACGCGCCAAGATCGAGCAATATCGGCGCCTGATGCACCGAACCGATGACCAGCAGGCGCGCGACGCCGCGGCTGCGCTCATCAGGGAACTCGAAGCCACGGCACGCCGCCAGGATGAGGAACGGGAGCAGGCCCAGCAACAGCAGCAGTCGTCCGGAGAGCAGGTCCCACGCCGGGACCGCGACTGAATTCCCCAAGCCTGAGCTGTGCATTGCGCGGCCCCCTCTTCTGCTTTCCGGCCGGGACTTCAGCGCCGCTCTAAGCCCTGCAGTCAGCCGCAGCGATTTACAACAGCGCTGCGGACTGAGAACGTCAGCCAGCGTACCAAGCCGGTACGGCTCGGAAACTAAGGCTAAACCTTGGACATCGTTACTGTTCAGGCGTTTGGAGAGGCTTGCGCTCCGGCCCCTTTACGAGGTGGCCGAAGTTGCCGATCTTCCGCTTCAGCGTCTCCGATGGCCAGACCATCCCGTATGACCGCAACCTTGCGGATCTAGAGGCCGCTTATGTCGAAGCCGTCGATATGGTCGGTGCTCTGCTGAGGGATCGCGGCACACGCTATTGGAATGGCGAGAACTGGCACGTCGACGTAGCGGACCAGGCCGGAGCCGTGTTGTTCCGGCTGAATTTCACGGCCAGTTTGAGCCCAACAAATCGTCCATCGACATAGATGCGAAGTTTGGTCGGGGCGCGGCTTCGATCTATTCTGGCGCTCTGGCAAGCGCCCTGGGGCCGATCTCGCGTTCGGTCAAATATTAAATCTGGGCTGCTTCGTAAGCCGTCGAGACGGACCAGGACGCAAGCCCGTCTCGCTACGCGCCGGCCTCGCCGTTCAAAGTCAATCCCGCGTACGTCAGCGTGGCCGTGTAGACGACGGCTTCGCTCCCCTCCAAGCGGACCAGCACGGTGAAGGCCTGTTGGTCGCCGTCGCTCGGGATCGCAAAGCGCGCGATCTCGGGAAGAGCGTGCCGGGCCTCCTGGCGAGCTTTCTCCAAATCAACGCACTCGGTTCCTTCGTCGTCGCGATGAAACCCGCCATGGTCGTGAACATCGAAGAAGTAGCGCGGCACGGGCATCTCTCCTGTCGGGGAGTTGTCCTGCCACGGTTCCAGCGGCTCTGTCCCTAACGCGGGACCACTGCAGCCGGTAATTCGAAGGTTTGGTCCAATGGCGGACCGTAGCAGAAGGCCGCCTCAGCGGGCGCGTTGGACAGTCGGAAACGATCGCGCAGGATTTCGTTCTGACCTGCCACCCTGAGCAGGCCGATGCACGGTCCTAGTTTGAAGCGTTGCCTGAGAGGCATCATTTCGAACCAGGGCCAATGCTTTTTCGACGATGCTGGCCTCATCCGTTTCGCCAACAGGCGGTCGTGCTTCCGCCTCTTTGACCCAGCTCGTCGTACCGCCGTTGCGGATGCAAGCGTGTAGACGTGATTGAGGGCGATCGCGCCGTCATTGGTCGTTGAGCAGGCGACAGGATGGATACTGTTAGTGGTAAGGCGCCTGTAGCCGCTCACGTCGAGGCTTGCCTCGTTCAAGATTGCAAAGTCGAAGGGGTTGGCGTCGCCTTCTAGGCGGCTTTGTGCCCGCGACCCCTCAACGCGCGTAGCATAGGCCGTCTGATCGGCATGGAGCCGGATCGCTCAAAGGTGCGCTCAGCGCGAAGCGGGGGCGTATGCGCGGGAACCTGCCCTGCCGCAGCCTGTTTAACCCCGGATCACCCGGAGCGACTTCCATGTTCATGCACAACAAGCGGCTGCAATACACGGTTCGCGTATCTGAGCCGAACCCGCGCCTCGCGTGCATGATCATGGAGCAGTTCGGCGGCGCCGACGGCGAGCTTGCCGCGGCGATGCGCTACTTCACGCAAGGGCTCGGCGAGGACGATCCGGGCCGCAAGGACATGCTGCTCGACATCGCCACCGAGGAATTGAGCCATCTCGAAGTGGTCGGCTCGATCGTCGCCATGCTCAACAAGGGCGTCAAGGCGCAGCTCGCCGAGGGCGCAGATGAAAGAGGCCGAGCTCTACATGATGGTCGGACGCGAGCGGCACCAGCGCACAAGGAATCGATCCTGTTCGGCGGCGGCCCGCGCTGATGCGACTCGGCCGGCGTTCCCTGGACAGCCGCCTACGTCGACTCGCCGCGGCGAACCGACGGTGCGACCTGCGCTCCAACATCGCCGCCGAAGCCGCGCGCCAAGATCGTCTACGAGCGCCTGATCAACATCACCGACGATCCCGGCATCAAGGAAGCGCTCGGCTTCCTGATGACCCGCGAAGTCGCGCACCAGAAGTCGTTCGAGAAGGCGCTCTACGCGATCGAGGACAACTTCCCGTCGGGCAAGCTGCCGGGCATCGAGAAGTACGCCAGCATGTACGTCAACACCTCGCAGGGCGAGCGGCGACGCGACAGGCCCGTGGAACTCGGGCGAGCAGTGGGACCGCATCGACGATCTCGAGCAGGTCATGCCGGTCGACGGCGGCGACGGCCTCGCCACGGTGAAGCTCGATGCCAAGGACAGCAGGGCCGCCGCCAAAATGGCCACGCGTACGATGTCGGATCCGTCCTCCGACCCGACCACCGGCGCCGATCTCGGCGCGGGCCCAGGGGCAGGCCGAACCAAGAGCGGAAACATGGGCGGAGCCGCCGACATCCAAGAGGCCCCGGCCGTCGGGGAGGCCGTCGCTCGAAAGTCCGGCCCCCGACGCAGGCCGAAGCGGGAGCTGCTTTGAACCGTGACGGGGCAAGTTACGGGCCGTTTTGTGCTGCGGACCTGAACCGGAGCTTCCCTTGTCGACCCCCACTGTCCCGCCACCCGGACCTGACACGCTCTCAAGTTCGCTTAGGCGCAACATCGAGGCGTTGGCCGAACGCCGCAGGCGGGAGGCGGCGAACGCCACTCGTCAGGAACGTCTCGCAGAAGCCATAACGGCCTTCACCGGCTCAATGGCCTTCGTGTACTTGCATCTGGTAGCCTATTCCGTGTGGATCATCGTCAATATCGGCCTGATCTCCGGCATCCCGAAGTTCGACCCCTCATTCGTGATCCTAGCGACGGAAGCATCCGTCGAAGCAATCTTCCTGTCGACCTTCGTGCTGATCAGCCAGAACCGCACGGCTGCCGCATCGGACAAGCGGGCGGATTTGGACCTGCACATCAGCCTATTGACAGAGCACGAAATAACGAAGCTGACCGCCCTGGTAACGGCTGTGGCAGTGCGCCTCGACGTGCAAATCGAAGACCGGGCTGAAATCGAGGAGATTAAGCGAGACGTGGCTCCGGAAGCCGTGCTCGACGAGCTTGATGCCAAGGGGGGCGAGCCGGGCGTCCCGGTTGATGCCTCCGACCTCGGGTCGGCGACTTCAAAGAGGGGGAGGTGATCGCGAAGTTCGCGCCTTGGATGTTCGGCCGGCTCGTCATCGACCACGAGTTTTCATGCTGATGTAGCTGATGCGGGCGGAAAGTCAGGCCTTGAATGAGGGGTAGGAACGCCGGCGCTCGACGAGCTCTTTCGTCACCCGCGCTTGCTTTGGTATGCCTCCATGCGATCGACCAGCTTCGCAGCGCGCTTGGGACCGCCCCGGCCGGTGGGCCTGAATTCCTTGCCGCGGAGCCGGTTGTAGTGCTGGAAGAAGCCCTCGATCTCGTCCACGACCTGCGGGCGCAGGTCCTCCAGGTTCTGGACGGCTCCGAACTTCCCGATCTCCAGGCCGCACGTGAGGAGGCCGTGGCGCTCGCAGGGGCGTTGCTGAAGGAAGCAAGCGAAAAGTTCTGGAGCGGCGAGCAGTGGCACATGGACGTCACGGACGGGAACGGGTTGGTCTTATTCCGTCTCGACTTCTCCGCAACGCAGCATCCGGAGCGCCGCGTCAGCTGACAAGCTGGCCTCCCCTAATTCCACGAGTGGAAGCGCTGCTCAAATTCGATAGTTCCGCGAAAGGCAGCTGGAAGGAGCGGCGGCCGTCGGGCGGCGACGGACGACTCGCGCGGCGGTTGTGTAAGCAACCGGCCCGGCCTTGCGGAGCAAACCTCGGCACCCTAGCGGCGATGACGCAGCGATATGATAAGGCTCTGACGCTAACCCGTACAGCGCGTTCCGGTCGACGTCCCCGAACTCCGCGATCACCTCGCCTTCCTTGAAGTCGCCGGCCTCAGGGGCGCCGGTGCGCTGGAAGGCGATAGCGCCCGCGACTTTGCCGACCATAGCCGATGCCCGCCGTTGCGCCGCCTCGCGATTAGGCGCGTCCTGGGCCTTGGCCGGAACAATCATGCCGTCCTCGTCGCGCTGGAACGGCACCACGACGTAATAGGTGATCGAGGCCGTGGCGTGCGATCCTTCTGCGGACATCAGACTACCCCGCAGGTACCATGATCGACATCGCCATGGCGGGCCTCCTCATCCAACGCGTCGCCCATCCATAATTCTTAGCGGCCAGGATCACTGACTGCGGTTGCTGCGGCCTCGCCGGTCAGCTTGAGGATTTCGACCGGTATCGGCGCGGCCAACGATGTAGATCAGGCCGCGCTCATCGGTCTCGACATTGTTGGTCTGGATGACCCGGCTTGCAGGGCGCGTCCGCACTCACCTTCTCGCAAGTCCTCTCTCACGGCCAAATTTAGAAGCCCGCCTCTCGGGGGTAGGGATCGCGCACGTCGAGCACGCGCACGCCTTGACGAATGACTGCTCTCAATCCGCGCTTCCAGGGGGCCGACAACGACCGGCATGGGCGCATTGAATTG
>CAWGMF010000025.1:0-5675 GCA_963823605.1 uncultured Alphaproteobacteria bacterium
CACCCTCTCCCTCTCACGGCACCGGACATGCCGGATCACATCACGTGCCGGTCCCTCGATCCGGAGCTGCGAGACCGCGCCACCACGCGATCCGCTCGTCGCGCGTGGCGCCCGCGAGCCACAGCAGCAAATCGCCATGACAGGGGAGCGGCGCGCAGAAGCAGACGAGATCGCAGCCCCGCAACTCGTCGAGCGCCCGCAGCAGATGATGCTGGTCGCGCAGCCAGCGTTCGTGTTTCGCGATGACGGTGGCGCGGTCGCCATCCGCGCCGATGCGGAATGGATTTCCCCATTTGCTGCCGCGGCCGATATAGACGGCCCCATACGGCACGCCGGTTTTATGCTTGTTGAGAACCCTGCACATCGCTCGTCACCTCCTGATCCGCCCGTCGCGGCGGACTGGCGATCGGACGCGGCAAGGTTTCGCGGGTCGCGCATCGCCGGCCGGACGATGCGGGAACGGCTCGGCCGTTGACCCGCGAAACGCCGCGCCCAGAAGGTCAAGTCGCGACGGGGGATCAGGATGGCGACTGGGGTGGCAAGGTCTCGGGCGGCGGGAGATAGGCGTCATAGGGGTTGCCGTCGGCGAGATGCCCAAATGGCGTGAATACATAATCGGCGCAGTCTCGGTCGACCGCGCAAATGACATATCGCGTCTCTCCGGTTTTGGCGTCCGCGCATTCCATGAGCGCGAGATTGTTGTCTTCCGCGGCCCGCAACAGCGTCAGGAAATTCGCACGGGCATGATCGGGGATGCTCATCGTGCGCCCCCCTTCCTGCGGGCGGGCGCCAGTGTGCGCGCCAACCAGCCATTCGTATCGGTCCAGGCGACAGTGGTGCGCTTTTCGAGGTCGAGGACATGCGCGCCACCCCCGAAGGCGTCGATCCGCGGGCGCGAGCAGGTATTTGCCCATTGGAAACCCCAACGCCCGGTGAGCGCGAACGCCTCGGCGCAGCGCAGCACGAAATCGATCGCCTGCTGCGGATCGCCGGTCGCGTCGTCATGGATCCAGAGTTTCGTGGCACCAAGGTCCGGCTGGACCGACAGAAGAAAGCCCTCAGAGGGTACTTCCTCGCGGGCGGCGTCCTCCATGAAGGCTTGGTAGAGGTCTAGCGCGCGAGCGGCGTTGTTGGGGCTGCCGACGTCGAGCAGGCAGGAGAAGTGCGTGTAGAAATCAGCCATTGCAGGGCTCCTGAAACGACGAAGCCCGGCGCGATGGCCGGGCTTCGTAGCGATTGGGGGAAGGAAGAAATCAGACGGCGGCGGCGAAAGGATCGACGTCGCGATGGATCGGCTGGGCTCGGCCCATCCAGGGTTCGGGACGGATGCAGCGCACCCAGTCCGCGAAGCTCGGGATGAAGCCGAGATCCTCGCGCACATGCTGCTCGCCGATCAGCCGCACCGGCACGACGCGGCCGGTCGAGATCGTGATCGTCGTTCCGAAAAACCGCTCGGCCATGAAGATGCCTTCGGCATGATGGCGCAGCGCGCGGTGGCGGAAATCGGCGGTGATGGCCTTCGAACTCGTCGAACCATTGGTGAATCGGCAGATAGTCTTCAGCCGTGCCGCCCCATTTCCTCACCGAGGAAAGCGCGTGGTGATAGGGATGGCCCATCGCCGCCTCCTCAAAACACATGCTGCGAATAATCGGATTCCATGTGCCGCTCGTTGTAGTCGAGCGTGATGGTCCGTTCGGCGACGTCGAACGTGAAGTCACCATAGGCGCCATCGCTGTTCTCCCAGCCGTCATGGGTTTGCCCGAGGAAGCTGTAGACGAGCTGCCTCGATGGCGTCGTGGACCGACAGGCTCTGCCGATCGATGTCGTTGCTGCCCCACACTGGGCGCGCGATCTCGATCGCGCCGGGCGGCAGGGTGACGATCTCATCGCCGGCTTTGGCTTCGATATTCTCGATCTGGCCGCTATCGCCGTATCCGTCGAAGGTCGACGACGACGACGGTGATGTTCGGCGGCAGCGAGCGCGTCGAACAGGGCGGTTTTGTTCGCCGGCAGCAAGTCGTCGGCACGGCTGGCGTGCTCGCGCTCTTGCTCGATCCCAGGCGGCGAAATCGAGCGCCGGGACGGGGGCGGGTTCGCAATCGGTCATGTCAGGCCTCCACATGAGAAAGCCCGGCGCGATGGCCGGGCTTTTGGATGGAAATGGATCGGGAAACGGGTGCGGGGCGGCCGAAGCCGCCCCGCTGATGTGCGCTATTCCGCCGCGATGGCGTGCGGCTCAGGCTCCTCGGAATCGGCGGTGCCAGCATCGTCCTCATCGCCGGCAAGGAAGTCCGGCAGGGCCTCGGCTTCACCGGCCGGTTCGCCAGCACCGCCGGCTCGGCCCCGGCGAGACGCAGCGGCTCCGGCAGCCAGCCGGTGCCGTCCAGCAGCCGTTCGGCCTCCTTGGCCATGTCGGCCTTCTTCAGATGGTCGATGAGCTGCGCGGAGTGCTCGCCCTTCGCCTCCCGCACGGCTTCGAGGATGCGCGCCTTCGGCACCCGGCCGAGATAGTTGTCGACGGTCGGCTTCCAGCCGGCGGCGGCCATGTCGAGACCCACGGCGCGTGCGAGCTGATCGCCATGGGCAAACGCATCCGGCCGTCGGTTCCACGGCTCCTTCACCACGTTGACGGTGAGCGAGGCGCAGTGGGCGAACAGCGCCGACTGGCTGTCGCTGTCGAACGCCGTCAGCGTGTCCCAAAGATCGGCCGGCGTTTCCGGCAACTGCTTGGCCCATTGCGCGTGGCGCGCGTCGATCGCCTTGGCCGAAGCGGTCTCGGCCAGGCCGGGCGCCTGTGCCGAGAAGCCGGACTGCTTCGCCGTGATCTCCAGGCAGGTGCTGGCGGCGTAGCGGTAGAAGGCATTGAGGCAGAGGGCGTGCAGCACCGCCTGGAACGCGACCTGCGGATCGTTCGCCACGCCGTCGCGCAGCGCCAGGGTGCGATGGGCGGTCAGCTCGGTCACCAGCCGGTCGGACAGCGGCCGGATGGTGTCGTCCTCCTCCGGCGCCTCGGGCTCGGATGCAGGCCGGTGCGCCGCCGATGGTGATGACCGCGCGCTGGACCGGGATCTCCGTGCTGGTCGGCTCCGGCGTGTCGTCGGCCTCGGTCGGAACCGGCTCGACCGGCGCTTCATCCTCGGGCCGGACGAAGCCGCGCTCGACGCGCAACGCGCCGTCGCTATCGATGCTGACGAAGATGCCGGCGCGGGCGATGTCGGCCGGATCGAACCGGATCGGCCGGTTTTCGAACGCCGCCATGGCGGTCTCGATCTCGCCGAGCCGCTGATCGACCGCCTCGGGCAGGTCGTCGGCGCCGGCGTGCTCGGCCTCGAGCGTCTCGTACTCGGTCCGCAGCGCCTCGAAGCTGGCAGTCCTCCTCCTCGGTGAGTTCGGCGGTCTCGCCGACCAGGCGGCGCAGACCGGCGCTGTGGCCGTAGGGGAAGTCGGTCGCGACCGCGATCCACTTCCAGCCCTCATCGCGCAAGGCCTCCGCTTCGGCCTGGAGCTTCTCGGTCACCAGCCGATCGAGCAGCGCCGGGTCCTGGAGCCAGCCGCCGTCATCGTGCTGGAACAGATCGCGCATCACCACGCCACCCGCCGCCTCGTAGGCCTCGATGCCGACGAATAGCGCGCGCCGGTCGGCCGCGCGGACCGCGCCCTCGGTGAGCTGGCGGCGGATCAGGTAGGGCTCCTTGTTGTAGCTCCGCGAAACGGAATCCCAGACCTGCTCCTGCCGGGCGTGGTCGGCGGTGACGGTGAACGCCATCAATTGCTCCAGCGTCATGCCGTCCTCGGCATAGATGTCGAGGAGCTTCGGCGACACCGCGGCGAGGCGCAGGCGCTGCTTCACCACAGTCGGGTTCACGAAGAACCGTGCCGCGATCTCCTCCTCGCCGAGGCCCTTGTCGCGCAATGCCTGGAAGGCGCGGAACTGATCGAGCGGGTGCAGGGCGACGCGCTGGACGTTCTCGGCCAGCGAATCCTCCTCGGCGATCCCGCCGTCCCGCACGACGCACGGCACGGGCGCGGTCTTGGCCAGGCGCTTCTGCTTGACCAGCAATTCCAGCGCCCGGAAGCGGCGGCCGCCGGCCGGCACCTCGAACATGCCGGTCTCGTTGCCGTCGGCGTCGACGACGGCGCGGACGCTGAGGCCTTGCAGGAGCGTGCGCCGGGCGATGTCCTCGGCCAGCTCCTCGATCGAGACGCCGGCCTTCACGCGCCGGACGTTCGCCTGGCTCAGAACCAGCTTGTTGAAGGGGATGTCGCGCGAGGCGCTGAGCGTGATCTTCTGAATGGCGGTCGCCATGTCGGTTTCTCCGTGACGGGCGGTCGAAAGCCTCTCTCTCGACCCGACCCGTCACGAAACCGGCGCAGCCCTCTCACTCTTGGAGGGCCGCAGACCCGGAAAGCCGGAAAAGCGGGAGCACGGATATCCGGCTCTGCGTTTCGGCTGAAACCCGACCTGGGTGCCACCACCGTCAGGCCGCCTCCTTCTCGTCGTCGGCCGCGATTGCAGCGTCGGTCTCGGGAGTTTCGGACTGGAACGCCAGGATGTAATCCGCCGCCTTCGACGCGGCGCTGGCCGCGCGCACGATGGCGCGGTTGTCCTCGCGCAGCACCTCGAGCCAGGAACCGATATAGTCGGCATGGCGCACCGTGGGCGTGATGTTGAGCGAGGCGCATAAATAGGCGGCGGAAATTTCTGCGATCAGCTCCTCGAACGCGTATTTCTTCGACCCGAATGACGCCGGACAGATCGCGGTTGAGACGGGAGGAATGGCCGCTGGCATGACCGATTTCGTGCAGCGCGGTCCGGTGCCAGTTGATCGGCTCGAAATAGGCCTGCGGCGGCGGCACCTGCACGAAATCATGCCGCGGATCGTAGAAGGCCCGCTCGCCGCCGATCCGAAAATCCACGCCGGTCGCGCGGATCAGCGCCTCGGCCTGCGGCAGAACCAGATCGGTTTCGACCGGCGGCGCCATCGCCATCATCTCGTCCGGCAGGCCCTCGCATTGCGCGGTGTTGAAGACGGTGAAGCGCTTCAGGAACGGGATGGCCTGCGCCTCCTCGCCGGTCTCCGCCGCGCGCCGGCGTTCGTCGTCCGGCGTGAAGCGGTCGGCATAGACGACGGTCGTGCCGCGCTCGCCTTTGCGGACATGACCGCCGAGGCTGAGCGCCTGGCGGAAGGTCAGCCAGCTCTGGCCAGCAAAGCCGTGCTCGATGACGGCGCCCCACAGAATGAGCACGTTGATCCCGGAGTAGCGCCGTTGGGTGCAGGCGTTCCTGGGCAGGCCGAGCGGCGCCTTCGCCGCCGCCGTCCCCCAGGGCTGGACCCAGGGCGCACGGCCGGCCTCCAGCTCGGCGATGATCTTGTCGGTGATTTCCTGATAGAGGCCCGTCCGGTCCTGGCCGGTGCGGGCGCGAGCAGTGTGTCTGGACATCGCGGATCTCCGCGACGGGCGCTTGCCGAGCCTCTCTCGACAACCCTCAACCCGTCACGGAAAACCCGTCCGCACTCTCACTCTCGGGGCGTTGCGGGGTGTCCCCGCAGATGGGGGTGTGCCGGCGACCGAGGCGCCGGCCAGGGGGAAGGCGTTCCCCTCCAGGCAATTCCAGATCGCGCTATCGCGGCCCATGACTTCCAATCAGCGGCCAGTTGACTCCCAATTAGCC
>CAWGMF010000026.1:0-302606 GCA_963823605.1 uncultured Alphaproteobacteria bacterium
TGTCCTGTGCTCGACTAAGTACGTATTGCTAGAGTAGCGGCCGCGCTTCGCTGCGGGATCGTCTGGGTCAACGACCACCATCGCCTGGACCCGGCATCCCCATGGGGCGGGGTCAAGCTGTCCGGGATCGGGCGCGAGACCGGTCAGGAGTCGTTCGACGCTCATTTCGAGGTCAAGAGCGTGATGATCAACACAGGAGGTCAGCCCTTCGACTGGTACGAGAGCACCTCCAGCCAGCCGCGCCTGAACTGACGCGCACCTGTCAGCGGCCCGGGACGGCGATGACCGTTCCGACGGCGGCCAGGAAGTCCTCGGGTCGTTCCAGAGGCGGACAGTGCCCGCAGCCCGGAATCTCGAGCACTGTCGCGTTCGGCAGAGCCGCCGCGACCACGCGATTGAGCGCCGGCGGAGTCGCCTGATCCTCGGCGCCGTAGACGATCAGCGTCGGAACTCTGCACTTCGCCGAGGGCGGGCACCAGGTCGCAGGCGACCAACACCTCGCAGGCTTGCCTGAAGGCCTCGGGCTCGACCGCCAGCAGCACCGCCCGACGTTCGTCGATGACATGGGGGTGATCGACAACATAGCGGTCATGGTAGACGCGCTTTGCAGCAACCGTGGCGATCGCGCCCATGCCGTCGGCCGCAACCATCTTTGCCATCGTGCGAAACGCTGCTTTGCCGGCCTCCGGGAAGCCCGCGGCAGCGTCGACTAGGATGAGCCGGGACAGCGCCTCGGGGTTTTGGTGCGCGAAGGCCAGAGCCAGGGTTCCACCAAAGCCGTTTCCCATCAGCACCGCCGAGGCCTGACAGCGAACTCGGAAAACCCTTTCTCGATCATCTGGACATAGGCTTCGAGGCGGCCCCCAACTGGGCGCGATCCGTGGAAGCCCGGAAGGTTGATCAGCGTCACGCGATAGCCGGTTGCCAGGCGGGGCAGGACCTCTTCGAAGGCCGTCCAGTCGCACAACAGGGAATGCAGGATCACGAGATCCTCGCCCTCGCCCGTCCGGAATGCCGTCAGCGCCCGTCGTTCGAAACCAAACGTTCCATTCACGTCCTTCCGAGTGGCGCGTGCTTAAGATATCTCTATACGGCGGCAATGTTCTTCTCCGCGGCGGCGGTCAGGGTGCCGAACCCGCTTTCGACGCACGCTCGCCGTCTCTCTAGCAGCGGCATCGGTCAGCCATTTTGGTGGAGCTAAGATATCACAGTGTCGCGGCCTTCGGAACTCATACGGGAAGACGTCTACGGAAGCTCCGCGAAGAGGTACTGTCTTGCACGATCATGCCCGGGCAGAGTCTTCACGAAAACGACCTCGCCGGTCGCTTCGGCGTCAGCAAGTCCCCATCCGCGACGCTCTGATACGCCTGGAGGCGGACGGCCTTGTCACGGTGCAGTCGCGCAAGGGCTATCGCGTCGCGCCCGTGTCGGTCTCGGACGCGGAGGACCTTTACGAACTTCGCGCCACGCTCGAGGCCGCCGTGGTCAGCATCGTCGCCGTGGCGGCCAGCGACCAGCGATCTCGCCGAACTCGACCGTTACCGTGACCCGGAGCCCTGGCGCGAGAAGGGCGGCTTCATAGCCTACAATCGCGAGTTCCACTGTGGGGTGGCGCGCCTGTGCCGCAACCGCCGCCTGTCGGCCGCGGCACTGGACCTGATCGAGCAGTTCGATCGGCTCACGGTGATCAGCGTCGCCGTCGTGGGCTCCTACAGCGGCGATCGCCCTCTCGCGGAGCACAATGCGATCATCGACGAACTGCAGGCTCGAGAGCCCCGCAAAGCGGCGCGGCTGGTGACGCAACATCTGGAGCGCGGACGCCGCCGCGTGGTCAATGCCCTGAGCCAAGCCGCCATCACGATATAGGCTGGTTGATATCTTAAGCGCCAAGCGAGGGGGCGACGATCCGCATGCGCATCGCGCGGCAGTCTTGGCGACGAAGGGTCTGGCGTATCCGGGGCTGCCGAGCCTAGTCGCCGACCGACGAGGACCGTTCAGATCGCTTGACTTGAGATATCACTGACGTGAAAGTGACACGATGGGCTCGCTGGTCCGGTCCCTCGCAGCGGCCGGGCCGGCGTGCTGGACCTCGTTCGTGCCTCGCTGCCTCAGCCGATGCCGCGCCGACCGTCGAGAGGGAGTTCGTCATGCAGGTCGCTTCCGTCAGCTCCGACAATCCAAAGCCGCTCGCCAACTATACGGAGGCTTATCGAGTGGGCGATCTCGTCTTCGCTGCGGGCCAGCTCGCCACCGACTTCAAGGCCGGCGTGCCGGCAAGCGCGCGCCGCCATCCGGAATTTCCCTTCTACGGCTCGGACATCAAGCTGCAGACCGAGTACATCGCTGAAGAACCTGCGCGTACCTTCGAGGCCGCGGGAAGCTCGCTCGATAACGTCGTCAAGGCGCAGGTGTTCCTGACCGACCTTGAAGATTTCGCTGGCTTCGACGAGGTCTGGAAGAGCTATTTCAAGATGCCGCCGGCCCGCACGACCGTCGAGCACCACGGGGCTTGCTGGTCAAGGACGCGCTGATCGAGATCGACCTGATCGGCTACGTGCCAAGGCCAGGGCTCGACGTGTCCGTCATCAAGTCCGGCATGCCGGCGCCGCTCGCCCATTACACGGAGGCGTTCCGCGTCGGCGATATGGTGTTCGCGGCCGGTCAGCTTGCGACGCGATTTCAAGACGGCGTGCCGGCGAGCGCCCGCCGGCATCCGGATTTCCCGTTCTACGGGTCGGACATCAAGCTGCAGACCGAATACATCCTCAAGAACCTGGCGACGACGTTCGAGGCAGCAGGCAGCTCGCTGGACCATGTCGTCAAGGCGCAGGTCTTCCTGACCGACCTCAACGATTTCCCCGGTTTCGACGAGGTCTGGAAGCGCTATTTCAAGGTGCCGCCGGCTCGCACCACCGTCGGCACCAGCGGCTGCTTGATCAAGGACGCGCTGATCGAGATCGACCTGATCGGCCACGTGCCCGGCAGCTGGCGCGAGAAGCGTGTCAGCGTCTCCGATGCGCCGCGTCCGCTCGCGCACTATTCCGAGGTTCACGCGGTGGGCGACCTCGTGTTCGCCGCCGGTCAGTTCGCCAGCGACTTCAAGACCGGCGTGCCCGCCGAGGCGCGGCGAGACCCGAACTTCCCGTTCTACGGCTCGGACATCAAGCTGCAGACCCGCTATACGTCTGAACAACCTCGCCAAGACCTTCGCGGCCGCCGGCAGCTCGCTCGACGAGGTCGTCAAGGCGCAGGTATTCCTGACGGACCTCAAGCGACTTTGCCGGCTTCGACGAAGTCTGGAAGGAGTTCTTCAAGGTTCCGCCGGCGCGCACGACTGTCGGGACCACCGGCCTGCTGGTCAAGGACACGCTGGTGGAGATCGACCTGATCGGCGCGAAGCGCGGCTGACGAGGCCATGGCCGCCGCCCCCATCGTGCAGACGGGCAACCGGCCGGGACAATTCCAGCCTCATGGAGCCTGGCGGCTCGCCGCGTTCGAGATTTCCAAGCGTTACGGCGAGGCGTTCGCCAACGACGGCGTTTCACTTGATCTGCGATCGGGCGAGATCCATGCCGTGCTTGGCGAGAATGGCGCCGGCAAATCGACAATCATGAAGATCCTCTACGGGATGGAGTTCCCGGACGGAGGGCGCATCGAGCTTGACGACCGGGTGCTGACGATTGCCTCGCCGCGGGACGCGATCTACGGCCGGCATCGGCATGGTGCATCAGCATTTCATGCAGGTGCCGACCTTGACCGTGCTCGAAAACCTCATCCTGGGAACGCCGCTGGCCGGCCGCTTCATGGTGCGCAAGAAGGCGATCCGGCAAGACGCTGCAGGAACTCGCGCGCCGCTATCGCATCGAGGTCGATCTCGATGCCGAGGTCGCCGACCTTTCGGTCGGCGCCCAGCAGCGGGTGGAGGTGCTCAAGGCTCTCGTGCGAGGCGCCCGCGCGCTTATCCTGGACGAGCCGACCGCCGTGCTCACGCCGCAAGAGGTGGAGGCCCTCGGTCGGACCCTGCAGGACCTAGCGCGCGAGGGGCACGGGATTTTCATCGTCACCCATAAGCTCGCCGAGGTCATGAACTTCTGCGACCGGGTCAGCGTCATGCGGCGCGGGAGGCTGGTGCAAACCTGGCCGGTGAGCGCCGTCAGCGCGGACGAACTCGTGACCCAGATGGTCGGGCGAAGCTTGCGGCCGACCGCGGCCCGGGAGGCAACGATCGCCCGGGCGCGCGGTGGTTGAGCTGCAGAGGTTCACGTGGCAGGCCATCGGGGTCACGCCGGGCTTCGCGGGGTGAACCTGACGGTCGCGGCCGGAGAAATCCTCGGCGTTGCGGGGGTCGAAGGCAACGGTCAGCACGAACTAGTCGCCGCGATCACCGGGCAGGCTCCCGTGACGTCGGGAACGGTCCGTCTTCGACGGCAAGGCCATCACGCCCTGTCACCGGCGGCTCGGCTCGACGGCCGGCATCGCCAATATCCCGGAGGACCGGCATCGCGACGCGGTCGTTCTGGATTTTCCGCTCACCGACAACGCCATTCTGATCGATCACGCCCGTCCGGATCTGCAGCGGCAGGGGCTTGCTTGATCGGCGGTGCCATTACGCGCTTCACAGAGGGCCTGATCGCGGCCTTTTCGGTTCACTGCAGCGGTCCAAACGCCCCGATGCGATCGCTGTCCGGCGGAAATCAGCAGCGGCTGGTCCTCGCCCGCGAACTCGCCCGCAATCCGAAGCTGCTCATCGCCATGCAGCCGACGCGTGGTCTTGACGTCGGAGCCATCGAGGAGGTTCACCGCCGCCTGCTCGAGCAGCGCAGCGCCGGCATGGCGATCCTTCTGATCTCTGCCGACCTCGATGAGATCACCGCGCTCAGCGATCGCGTCGCCGTTCTCCGCGAGGGCCGCGTGGTAGGCATTCTGACGGAGCCCACCGCCGAGGCTATCGGCCCGCTCATGCTCGGGCACGCGACCGACCTGGGGCGCGCCGCGTGAGCGCGGGCGCCACCTCGCCGGACCTCACCGGGATGTCGAGGCAGGTTCTGCTTGCAGGGGCCTCGTCGGACTGTCGATCGCCCTAACCGGGGTGGCGCTGCTCGCGACGGGCGTCGATCCCCTGCGTGCCTATGCGGAAATTCTCCGCTCGGCGTTCGGCTCGGTCGACGCGCTGGCCGAGGACCTGGTCTATGCGACACCCATCATTCTGACCGCCTTATCGGTCATCCTGGCCTTTCGGTCCGGGCTCTGGAACATCGGCGCGGACGGCCAGCTCTACCTCGGGGCGATCGCGACCGTGGGCCTCGGCTTTGCGAGCGTACCCATTCCCGACCCGTTCCGTCTGCCCGCCATGGCCCTGGCCGCTGTTGCGGCAGGCGCGCTCTGGGCCGCGATCCCGGCGATCCTACGCCTGCGGTTCGGGGCCAGCGAAGTCATCGTCACCCTGATGATGAACTTCCTGGCCGTGACGATCGCCACCTACCTGATCGGCGGGCCCTGGGCGTCCGGCATCACGCCGGCGACGGGGCCGATCTCGCCCGCAGGTTTCCTGCCGATCCTGATCCCGGGCACACGGCTCAATGCGAACCTCGTGATAGCCCTGTTCGCGGCGGTGGCGATGGCCTTCGTGCTGCGTCGGACCGTCTTCGGCTACCGCCTGCGTACGATCGGCGCCAATCTGCACGCCGCGCGACAGGCGGGCATCCACGTCGACCGTGTCCGCCTGCTGAGCTTCGCGGCTGCGGGCGGCCTTGCGGCGCTGGCCGGCTTCGGCGAAGTGGCCGGCATCTATCACGACATGCCGAACGGCCTGTCTCCCGGCTTTGGCTACACGGGCATCGTGGTGGCCCTGTTGGCGCGCCTGGACCCGCTCTGGGCCGTTGTGGTCGCCCTCCTGCTCGGCGCCCTGAACGTCGGATCGGGCGGGATGCAGCGCGCTCTCGGCGTCCCCGTCTCGCTCGTGTCGATCATGGAGGCGGTGCTCATCCTCCTGATCCTGGGCACCCGGCTGCTGGAGCGGCGGACATGACGCTCCAGTCGCTTGTCGAACTGTCGTTCTGGATCCCGCTGCTCACCGCCGGCATCCGGATCGCCGTGCCCCTCGTTTTCGCGGCGCTCGGCGAGGCCGTATCCGAGCGGGCCGGCATCCTGAATGTCGGGGTCGAGGGCATGATGGCGCTTGGCGCCATCGCAGGATTCCTCGTCGCCGATGCCACTGGCAATCTGCTTGCGGGCTTCGCCGCGGGTATCGGAGCCGGGATCCTGGCCGGCCTCCTGTTCGGCTATCTCACGGCGTGGCGCGGCGCCGACCAGATCGTCAGCGGGATCGTCTTCAACATCCTGGCGCTCGGGGTCGCGAGTTTTACATACGCCCGCCTGTTCGTCTCAGCCCATGCCGTGGCGCAGCTCCCGTCGGTGCCGGTGTATCGCATTCCCTGGCTCAGCACGCTGCCGGTGATCGGACGCCCGCTCTTCGCCCAGGCTCCTGTCGTCTACCTCGCCTATCTCCTGATCCCGGTCTTCTGGTTCCTGCTCGACAAGTCGACGTGGGGGCTGGGCGTGAAGGCGACAGGCGAGAACCCCGCCGCGGTCGACAGCGCGGGGCTCGACGTCTGGCGGATCCGCCTGCAGGCGACTGCGATCGGCGGCGCTATGGCAGGGCTGGCCGGCGCGACACTCTCGGTCGCTCAGGTCGGCGCCTATGTGGACGGCATGGTCGCCGGACGCGGCTTCATCGTCCTGGCGATCGTGGTGTTCGGGGGCTGGCGGCCGTGGCGGGTGGCGCTCGCTGCGCTCCTGTTCGGCGCGGTCGATGCGTTCCAGCTTCGCCTTCAGGTCATGGGTTCGCCGATCCCGAGCCCGCTGCTGATCGGTATGCCGTACCTTCTAACCATCGTCGTGGTTGTGCTGGCGGCTGCGCGATCCGGCTACCCTGCCGCCATCAACACGCCCTATCTTGCGCGTCGATCCCGTCCGACCTCACGTTCGGCTTCGGCGCACCATCCATCGACGCAAGCGTCGACGCCGGCTCGCTCCGAGCCGCTCACCAGGGGACCACATCCATGATATTCCAACGATTCAAGCTGCCTCTGCTCGCGGGCCTCGCCACGGCCTGTCTCCTCGGCCCTGCCTTGGCCAAGGACGTGAAGGTCGCCTACATCCCGTGCGGACAGATCAACGACGGGTCCTGGAGCCAGGCCGGCTACGAAGGCGTTACGACCGCGAAGGATGCGCTGGCCAAGGCCGGCATTTCCGTCACGGTCGACGCGAGCGAGAGCCTGTCGCCGTCGCAGGCCGAAGTGGCGGCACGAGACTACGCCAAGCGGGGCTACCAGACGGTCGTCTTGCATTGCGGCACGTTTGCGGACGCCGCCTACAATGCAGGCAAGGATTTCCCGAATACCAATTTCCTCGTCGCCGTGGCGCCGCGCTCGGTGAAGAATGTCTGGGCCTACACACCTGCCATGCAGGATATCTCGTTCATCGCCGGCTATCTCGCGGCCAAGATGAGCAAGGCCCATGCGGTCGGCGTCGTGGCGAGCTTCAACTTCTCGAACATCATCTGGCAGGCCGAGGGATTCCGCCTGGGCGCCCGCTATGCCGACCCCAGCATCAAGACCTACTCCAACTACATCAACAGCTTCGACGATGCCGGAAAGGCCAAGGAAGCCGCGCAGGCCGAGATCGACAGCGGCGCCGACGTGATCTACAGCGCAACCGACCAGGCCTCGCGAGGCATCTATGCTGCGGCGGAGGCCAACGGGGCGTACGCCATGGCCTGCTATTCGGACCAGTGGAAGCTTTCGCCGAAAACCATCGTGGCCAGCGCACTCGCCAGCATTCCCCACCTCATCGACACCGTGGTGGAGGGATCGGTCCAGGGCTCGCTCGAGCCCGGTAAGGTCTACGCGGTCGGGATGGCCGGCGGCATCGGCGAACTCGCCCTGAACCCGGATCTGAGCAAGTCGATCCCGGCCGACGTCATGCAAAGCGTCCAGCAGCTGACTACCGATATTAAGTCCGGCAAGCTGAAGATCCCGGCCTTGTCGGAGCCCGGACAGTCAGAGACCTACGACGTGGCCAAGCTCAAAGTTCAGTAGTGAAACTGACGAAGAAACGGAGGCGGAGTTGAAAGATAATTTGCTCTACCTTTCGCGACGGGCGGCTGCTTAGCGCGGTGGAATGGTCCTCAATGCTGATCCCGCGTCTCGGCCGGGTTCAACGGCTGTGAACTGCCCCGGAGTTGCCAAAGACTCAAAGTCAGTTGCAGGTGGTTGGGGTTGGATGTCGGGATGCGGAGCATTGTATCTCGTCAACGCGAACGTCAGCTCCGACTGATCGCATGATCAGAAGCTGACGTTCCGTTAGCGGCCACACCTGGTCGTTCGAGGCTGATCGGCCTGCCAGCAGGCAGACCTCCCGAATGTCCCCGTTGGATCGCGAGCAGCCCCTTGGGGTGGCACCAAGTGTCAGATTTAAGGCACCCGGTCTGACTGGGATTCCGCCCTAGGCTCAGGACTCATTGCTTGAGCCAGAAGATGACGATTGCGGCGAGGCAGATGGCGCTCATGAAGGTGTGGGCGCATCGGTCGTAGCGGGTGGCGACCCTGCGCCAGTCCTTCAGGCGACCGAACATGTTCTCGATCTTGTGGCGTTCGCGGTAGAGCGCCTTGTCGTAGGGGTAGGGCCGCTTGCGGTTCTTGGACGAGGGAATGCAGGGGGCGATGCCTCTTTCGACCAGCGCTTCCCGGAAACGGCGGCTGTCGTAGCCGCGGTCAGCGACGAGGGTGGAGCCCGCCGGCAGGACATCAAGAACAAGACGGGCGCCCTTGTGGTCGCTCATCTGCCCGGCCGAGAGCAGCAGCACGACAGGCCGGCCGACCCCATCGCAGACGGCGTGCAGCTTGGAGTTCAGGCCGCCTTTCGTGCGGCCGATATGGCGGGAAAGAGCCCCCTTTGAAGCAGACTGGCCGCGGTGCGGTGCGCCTTGAGATGGGTGGCGTCGATCATCAGCCGGTCGGGCTCGCCGGCTTGGCCGGCCAAGCCGGCGAAGATGCGGTTGAACACGCCGAGCCGGCTCCAGCGGACGAAGCGGTTGTAGAGCGTCTTGTGCGGGCCATAGACGTCCGGAGCGTCGCGCCAGCGCAGGCCGTTGCGGATCACATGGAGGATGCCGCTGACGACCCGGCGGTCATCGACCCGCGGCACCCCATGCGACAGCGGGAAAAACGGCGCGATCCGCTTGACCTGCTCTCGCGTCAACCAGAACAAATCAGCCATGGTCACCTCCTGCCGCCATGGAATCAGCTCAGCCGACTTCGCGCTACCCCTACACAATTAATAGGTCCTGAGCCTAGACAATGCTTAGTCTAGTTCGCGGAACACTGCCTCTGCTGCGGGCTTCAGGATGTACCGAGCACTGCTGTTCGGTCTCCTGTCTTTCAGGATCAGGATACTCGATTGATCCTCGCCGGGGCACATGAATTTTCCGAAGCAGCCAAACCGCCTATACACCAAGTGGCCAATAACCAAGGATAGGTCGCCCTTGCCATGAGCAGCGCGGGCTTCTTGCAGGAACCTGACGGATTTTCGCGATCCACCACAGGATCTAGCTTTCTTCCGCGCTCGGCGGGCGGACATACGAGAACGCGTATCGGATCGTTTCCTGAAGGTCTTTCCCGCGGACCTCGTCGGCCATTCGCCTGAAAGCTGCAGCCTTCTCTGGGCCAAAATCCAGAAGCCGCATTGCAAGCTCAGCGTCGCAGGCTTGGACCAGTGCTGTCGCGCCGCAGCCCGGTGCCCTGGCCCTGACAGTCTTGATTTCCTGTGTCGATGGCCGTCGAGCCGCCCGATCGCATCCTCGATGTGTTTTGCCGAGGTGGGTGACATGGGGTCCCGAGTTCTGAAGGTTCTCCGCCAGACACCCTGCGCATGTGCGGATGAAACTTGGCCTAAGCACAGAGCGCGACGGTAACTCCCTCGGACGAAGTCCTAGAAGATGGCCACCGGGCCAATGCCTGTCCCGGATATCTGCGGGCCCTTTTGGCCGCACTTACCGCTTTTTCGCTGGCCTGATGGTTCGACCTCTACCATAATTATGGCAGTGAGGTTTGAGCATGCCAACCAGGTACACGACCATCTCCATCCCCGAAGCTCGAGGCCAACAACTCCGGGAGATCGCCAGAGAGCACCGCAAAAGCGTTTCCGATCTGCTTGTGGGTTGGATCCAGAGCGAGCTGACCGACCTTGGTTGGCAGGATGCGTCTGCTGCAGTGCGCGGTGAGTTCGGCCACGACGGAGAGGAACTCGTCATCCGTGCGGACCTGTTCGGGGGCGCGTATCAGGTCACATGGACGATCGATCAGGCCCGCTCCCTCGCGTCCACAATCTATTCTTTGGCGACCATAGGGGGCACGACTTCGAAAGTCGACCACGCAAAGTGCAACCCTCGATCTGGACGCGATCGGTCCCCAGGGGCTGACGATCGTCCAGCGGAAGGGATCAGGCATCATATTGCAAATCAACAGTTTCAAACGCTCGGTCAGCCTCGAAGTCGGGCTCGAGTTCGCGTCGACGCTGATGGGCTTGGTGCGGTCCGCCGAAGAGCAAGCCTCACGGCCCAAACAGGCCGCGCCAGCACAAAAGCGCTCGTCAAAATCAAACAAGCGTCCTGGCAGATCGGACAGATCTAAATCGGGCGAAAGCAGCTGAAAACGTTGGTTTTTTGCTCCTTACCTCCCGGGCCACTCCCGAGATTAACCGCCGTCCTCCCTTTAGTAGCTTAGATCTCGAAACACCGATGCCAACTCGTAAGCCGAACCCCCGCATCACCCCTCCGGAAGCCAAAGACCTAATCGCCGCTACGCACTACGCCTCGACGATCAGGAGACCTCTCAATACCTTCGTCGCGATCAATCCGAAGTTACTCACGTCGATACCGTCCGATGTCGGAGTCTGGGTCCGTGACGAGTTCCTGAACCGGGTGCGAGTGTTCATGAGCCGACACCGATGCCAACTCGTAAGCCGAACCCCCGCATCACCCCTCCGGAAGCCAAAGACCTAATCGCCGCTACGCACTACGCCTCGACGATCAGGAGACCTCTCAATACCTTCGTCGCGATCAATCCGAAGTTACTCACGTCGATACCGTCCGATGTCGGAGTTTGGGTCCGTGACGAGTTCCTGAACCGGGTGCGAGTGTTCATGAGCCGCCTTCGCATCGGAGGTTCACGATCGGGTGGACGCAAGGTCGGCTACTACGGAGTTTGGGTGCGCGAGAACTACGAGGGGCCTGGCCGAGAGCACGTCCACCTCCTTGTCCACTGTCCAGCAGACGAGCGGGAAAAGCTCGCTGCAGCCCTTCGGCGCTCCTACCCTGGAACCCCGGACGCCGTCTATGTCGAGCCGGCCCGCTATGGCCGCAACTTCATCACCGGGCGGCACATGCATCTCGGTCTCGTCTACATCCTGAAGCAGGCCAGTTCGAGGGCATGGTACGGAACCGGCAAGCAGATCCAATATGAGAAGGCTTGTCGGCACACCGGTGCCCCTGTCGCGGCCGTCCTGGGCAAAAGGTGCGGGGTCTCCCGGTCACTGGGCGAGAAGGCGCGTGAGGCCTACAAATCGCGCCCTGGGTCCTTCCCTGCGCCAACAAGCGTCACAGTAGCGACAACGGCAGCAGAGGTCACGTCAACGGGCCTGCGCCGACCTGTCGCTCCCTTTTCGAGACCCACAGCACCCAGTGGAGCGATCTCCAGGGCCGGAACCCTCCGCCGCTCAGGGCATCCACCTCGCCTTCGTACGTCTGAACCGTTCAGGGCTCCGACGTTCCGGCGGACGAGTTGACCGAAGATCTTTCCGGGTTCTTCCCCGGGCCTTGTGGGGTCGGTGTTGAGCAGATCCAGGCGAGGGGTTCGTATTCGTGCTCGCATCCTTGATCTGAGGGGAAAAAGGGCACTCACGAGCGCTCAAATCCCACTCACCCAAACTCGACAGGAACTTATGTCAGGGCTAGGCTGAGATTGCCTGACATCGTGCGGTTCCCCTCTGTGCCCGCCATAGAACAGGAGGGAAATAGCTGTGCCAAGTGCAGGCGACATCGTTCAGCACCTCGGAATTTGCACTTCCCGCTTACCGGTCGAATTCGGGCGGAGCATCGGCTCCCCTGCGCTGCATCGTCCCGATCGCGACTTCGGCTTGCAACGCCTCGCCAGGATGCGCCGAATGCCTTCCAACGACACTGGCCAATCCAACAAGAATTGGGTGGAGAGCAGTCCGGCTTGGCGAGTGGAGCCCTGGCACACGGGCGGCGACTCGAGTGTCAGGCGCTGAAGTTCCGGGGCGGCAACACGTAGCCGTGTTGGTGGCCAGGGCTGACCTACGCGGCATCCCCAGGGTGGAGCCGCCGCGTACGTGGTTCAGCTACAGCGCTTTCGCTAATCCGACCATGGATCGGCTCACGCTCCGAAGCCGAGGAGCTTTCTCACGTCCTCCTCCTCGAACGCAGGGTCGGCATTGCGCGTGAATTTACGAATGCGAAGAATAAGGTTCTTCTCGTTTGCGCTTACGACGAGGCCGACGATATCCTGGATCGTGTGCAAATATCGCGGCCAGTACTGTTCGAGCGCCAAGCGCATCAAATGTGCAGGATCGACGCGCAGAGACTTGGCCATCGGGAGCACCTTCTCCAGCGGGAACTTGGTGACGCCGTGCTTGACCATCGACAAGAAGTTAGGGCTTCTGAACCCGCTCTCCTGGGCAATCTGCCGTTGGGTCTTTCCGCTTGCGTCAATCGCCTTATGAAGAAACGCAGCAATGGGTGTCAGGTCGGGATGTTCGTACATTTCAGCTATTTCAACTCCTAGTACTTAGTTGCTTGACTGTTATAGACTTTATCTTTTCGCTTAACAACGATAGTATCCCGATTGTTATTTATTTGCCGCGCTGACTACTACATCTAAATTCTGATCCTTGAGCGTTCTCTTAATGGGAACCGATCGAGCACGCTCTGAGTGATAGAGGTCGCGAGCCGTCAAAAGCCCAACGGCCTCCGCAACCCAATAGAGCTGAGTTCGCATTATTTCATCGGGATCGGCAGATGGTGACTGGCGTCAAGAACAATGCTGGCTTTAACGTAGACCGTGGCTGTGTTCGGCGCACTGGAGCTACGCTGCATTCGCGCGTGTCAGAGGTCGTCGCTCGTCTGTGCTGCCGCACGGCAACCTACCGCAGGGTGCGCCCACGAGCCGAGTCCTGTCGAACACGCTCTCCAAGAGGCGAAATGGAGTCCTCAATCATCGGCCGACGTTGACGCAGAGGTTTGGAATGACCGCGATCCTGGCCGTGAAGCGACCGTCCGGTTCGGAGGCGAGCTGCAAGCAAGCCGACATTCGCGATCATTGAGTGTCGGCCCTACTCGGACGCGCAAGTGGTCATCGACCGATGACCCCTCCGGCGTACAGGCAGTGACTTGCCAACGCGCGACCGGCACGCGCGCGCCCATGGCCTTGCGTGACAAACTGAACCCGCGCTGGCCTGGACTTCGTCGCTGACACGCTGTCCCGTGGCCGCCCCTTCCGCATCCTGTGCATCGTCGAAATGCCAAATAGCGAGCAGGCCGCCCACTGCTGAGAAGTTGGGTGCATGCGGCGTTAGGCCCAAAGCACGGAGTTCGAGGACAAACGACCTCGACATGTCGGGATTCGACCAGGAGAAGCTGAGGTTGCCACTTGATCAGGTCAAACTCAAGCTGGAGGCATGTGCTCAAACGTGCCGCGGGCCTTGTGCAGTGCGCTCACGTGAGCAGGCCTCGTAGGGCAGAACCGGGAGGTGCTGGCTGCCACGAGGGACCTCACGTTCGCTTCTGGGCACGGTTGCCGGCGGATTCCAGGAAAGCCGTTATAACCGGATGAGGCATTTGAGGGCGGGACAGAAGCTCGGGATGGCCCTGCAGACCCACGTAGAACGGATGGCGGACGCATTCGACGCCGTCGACGATCTGACCCGCCTGGTCCCAGGCGCTCGCCCACAACCCCGCGCGCAGCACGTCAGGATGCAGGGCGGGGTTGAGGCGAAAGCGATGGTTGTAGCGGATGGTCGGTGCATCGCCGAGCCACGCTCTAGTGCCGAATCGGGTTCCGTCCGGATCGTCCGGTCGCCAAGACGATGCTCGTCAAGACCGGGCGTGTCGCCCATCGCGATAAAGCTCTTGATAGGCGCCGAGGGATCCGCTTCGGCGAGATTGATCTCCTTTGTATTAAGGGCGCGCTGAAGCGCTGCCGTTGTCATCGTCTGCATCCCGAGGCATAGGCCAAGGGTGGGCTTTCTAGCCTCGAGAGTCCCACGGGCCATCATGATTTGTCCTGGAACGTTGATCATGTCGGCGCCACCGGGCAGCACCACGCCGTCGATGCCGTCGAGAATTTCAGGCACGTCGATCGGACGAAGACTTGGCGGATCGATGAAGGTGATGTCGACGGAACGGCCAAGGTGATCGGCCGCATCGCCGAGGGCCGCAATTCCTGCTGGATAGGCACAGCGATGGTCGCGCTCAGAACCGACCACTCCAATGCGCAGGCGGGTGTCTGATCGAGTGCGACCGACCGTACCAAACTCGAGGCGGCCGAAGGCGTCGCGGCTCCACTTGCCCAAGGCCCCTTGCGCCAATCCCGCAACGACGACGCGCCACGATGCGCCGTCCCGCACCACATTGACCTGGCGAACGTCGCGCTTCTCCGAGCCGGCACGCCGTGCGAGTTCGGAGCCGCACTCCCCCGTCAGAGCGGGATGGAGCGGCACGACGATGGCCTTCACCTCCGCTTCGGCCAGGATCGCGTCGATCGTCGTCGCGCGCGCCACGGACCGGCCCGAGAGGCGTTCCCACCAGAGCAGTCCGCTTCCACCAAAGCGCCGTCGGCCGTCACATGCTGAACCGCATCGGCGAACCGCATCGTGTCGAGCTGCGCCGGCAGGTGGGCGAAGCCGGCTCCGAGACGGCACGCCACGGCAGCCGCTATGCCGCCGTAGAGCGCCGGCTCGTCCGTGTCGTGGGTAACGAGGATCAGAGACATCGACGGCTCCCTCTGCGGTCAGGGCAAACGGATTCCGGCCTGGCTGTCCTCGGCCAGCTTCTGCAACACGGCCCCGATTTCTGCCCGAGCCGCTGCGTCGACATCGCGCAGCGGCAGGCGAACCGAGCCGCCGTCGAAGCCGCGCAGATTCATCGCCGCCTTGGTGGTCTGCGGCTGGCCGAACTCGCGCGCCAGCGCGCGGAACGGATACCAAAGCCGGTGAAGATCGCGCGCAGTCGCGGCGTCGCCCTTCTCCAGCGCCCGGTAGGTGCCGAGAATAAGTTCGGGCAGCGCGCAGCTGTTGGTCGAGGAGATGCCGTCGAAGCCGCACATCATCGGACCGAGGAAGGCAAGATCGGAGGCGCAGAACAGCTTGATGCGCCCGCCGATACGGTTGGCGATCTGGTCGATGGCGGTTGGCGAGAGGTCGCCCTGCTTGGCGCCGACGACGCCCGGAATATCGGCGAGTTGCTCCAGCACGCCGGGCGACAGCGTGATACCGATGCCGGGCGCATTGTAGACCAGCACGCCGGTGCGCGAGAGCGGGGCGATGTCGCGGAAGAAGGCGACGATCTGCGCATCGGTCACTTCCGACACGTAAGGCGGCGTCACCATCGGCAAGCCCCCGAGTTCGCCGGCGAGAACGGTCAATTCGCGCACGACGCGAACATCCGATCCCGCGCGTGCACAGCATCACCGGCACGCGGTCACCGACGATATCCATGACGCGGCGGAACAGCATGGCGCGCTCCTCGGTCGACATCGCCGGAAACTCGCCATAAGTGCCGCCGATCAGGATGCCGTCGAAGCCGAGACCGATCACCCGCTCCATGTTGCGGGCAAGGCCGGCAAAATCAAAGCTGCCATCGGCCTTGAACGGCGTCACCGTGATGTTGAACAGGCCGCGCAGCCGTGCCTGGCACTCCTTGATATCCTTCATCGATCGCTTGTCCTTGTCTTGTAATGCGGTAATCAGGCGGCGAGCCGCAGCATCGGACGATCGGTCTTGCCGAGCGCGCGGCATCCCGTCTCGGTGACGACGACGGTCTCGCTGACGCCGACGGTGAACTGGCCGTAAATCCGCACCGCCACCGGGATGTGGAACGTCATGCCGGGCCGTAGCTCGGTGGTGACGCCGGTATAAAGGCTGAGAATGCCGCCCTCGCCCCAGTCCGGCGCGAACGAAATGCCGATGCTGTAGCCAGCGCGCTTCTTGAAGTTTTCGGTGTAGCCGGCGCGATCGATGACGGCCTGACAGGCGAGATGCGGCGCGGCGCACGGCTCGCCGGGTTTGATCGCATCCATCGCCGCCGTGCAGGCCGTCCTGGCACGTCCTCTCCATGTCGATCGCGACCTGCGGCGCATTGGCCGAGCCAGGCGCAGCGCATCAGCGCCGCATGGTAACGGTCGTGACACGCCGCCATTTCGAGAAACACCGGTTCGTTGGCCGCGATTTTGCCGCGGCGCCAAGTGCCGTGCGGGACGCCGGAGCGGCGGCCGACCGAAACCAGCGGCTCCATGCCGACATATTCGGAGCCGGCCGCAATCGCCTGACCCATCATCGCGGCGACGAGATCGTTGTCGCTGCCGCCGAGCCTGATGGCGGCAAGCCCGGCCCGCATGCCGGCATCGACATAGGTCGCCGCCGGTCGCGATCTTCTCGAGTTCGGCGGCCGACTTGACGATGCGCAGCTGCTCGATGATCCGCGCGCCGTCACGGATTTCGCCGAGCTGGTCGCGCAGTGCTTCATAGGTTGCGATCGGCAGAAACCAGCCGCGCTTGTCGATGGCGATGCGTTTGGACGCCCAGCCGCGCGACTTGATCACGTTGACCAGGAAATTCACCGGCTGGTCGCCGTCGCTGATAGACCTGCGCACTGGAAATGAAGGTGTTGGCGATGAAGTTGAAATATTCGAGCTGGCGGACGACGAAGGCCGGCTCGCCGTCGACCGGCAAAACCAGCGCCTGGAAGGTGTAGTAGCCGGGCGTCTGCTGGCCGGTGAGGTAGAAGATGTTCTCCGGCCCGGTCACGATCATGACGTCGATGCCGGCGGCTTCGCAGCAACGCCCGCGCCCGCGCGACCCGCCCGTCATACTCCGTCTTCGGGAAAAGCCGATTCCGCGCCCTGGCGCGACGCCTGCACTATCCATGTCCGTAGTCTCCGATTGATTGGTGTGGTCGCGGGATCGAAGGTGACACCGAGACCCGGCGCGTCATTCGACCCGCACGGTGCCGGCGTCGTAGAAAATGCCGGAAACGGGATCGTCGATCAGCCCGTCGGCGCCATAGAGTTCGGCAAAGGCGGGCGACGTCGCGCAAGCAACGTGCAAGCGTCGCCGCTGTCGCGGCCGCGCCTTCGTTCATCTGGCCGATCATGAAGGGCACGTTCGCCGCCGACAAGCTGCCGGCTGCCTGCATCGTCGGCGCAATGCCGCCGAGCTTCACCAGCTTCAGATGCGCATAGACCTTGCCGCCATAGCCGCAAATCCGCGCGATATCGTCGGCTCCGGCGACGCTCTCGTCCAGCATCATCGGGATCGGGCTTTGTTGCGGCCAGGCGGTCGATGACGCTCCAGTCGCCGGGCGCCACCGGCTGTTCGACATAGGCGACGCCGAAACAGTTCGAGCACCTTGAGATTGTCGAGCGCTTCGCGCTCCGACCAGCGTCCGTTGGCGTCGGCCGCGATCTTGACCCGATCGCCGAATTTCAGCTGCAAGGCCGCGATCCGGTGCAGGTCTTCGGAAAAGTGACCGGCGGCGACGCGCACCTTGAGATCGCGGAAGCCGCGATCGACATAGGCCTGCGCCTGCGCCACGAAGTCTCCTCGCGACGAAAGAAACAGCGTCTGGTTGGTCGGCCAGACGACCGCCGGTTCCGCGGAACCGCCCAGCGACGCGGCAACGCTGATGCCGGCGCGGCGCGCGACGAAATCATGCAAGCGCGCAATCGATCAGCGTCCGCACCGGCGCGATCAGGCGCCCGCCCCAGTCCGGCATCGTCGCCAGAAGATCGGCGGGATCGCGCGTCCAGTCGATCGTGCCCGACCGCCGCGACCGCTGCCGCGCGTCACCGTCTCCGGCGCATAGCCGTTGAGATAGGCGATGTTGATCCTGACCTCGCCGATGCCGACGGTCGCGCCATCGTCGAGGCGCAGATAGAGCTCCGAGAGATGCGAGATGCTGCCCGACGAAGCCGTGTGCAGCACCAGATCGCCGCCATAGTGAAGGTCGGCCGCATGAAGCGAGGCGCGCAAGGCTCAGGCTCCGTTCTTCAGCATGGCGAGCGCGACGTCGCGATAGATGAGGCTCGAGGTGACGAACTCGTCGACGCGGCACGAATTCATCCGGCTTGTGCGCCACGGCGAGGTCGCCCGGGCCGATCACCGTTCCCTCGGCGCCGATGCCGCGAGAAATGCACGAGGTCGCAGCCGCCCTGAAAACCGTAAGGGCCGCGGCTTGGCAACGCCATGGGCCCGGCTCGCCGCGAGGCTCGCCTGCACGATCGGGCGATCGACGCGGCGTCTCGGTCGCGCCGCCGGTCGTCGCCTTGTATTCGATGATTTCGGCGCGCAGGCCGAAGCGCTCTTTGGCGAGCCGCAAGCAGATCGCGCGATCTCGCGCCTTGACGGCGGCCTCGTCTCTCGCCCGGCACCATGCGGCGGTCGAGCAGCAGATCGCAACGCGCCGGCAGCACATTGTCGGCATGGCCGCCATTGATCCGCGTCACCGTGAGGCTCGCCGCGCCGACCAGCGGATGGCTGCGATGGCGCACGACCGTCTCGTGATGCTCGGCGATCAGGCCGAGCAATTCGCCGGCACGGTAGATCGCGTTCTCGCCGAGATGCGGCGTGCCGGAATGCGCCGCGACGCCGTGCACCCGCACGACCGGCCGCAGGCTGCCCTTGTGGGCCGAAAACGTCGCATTCGAGGTCGGCTCGCCGATCACGGCGGCATCGATCTTCGGCTTCGCCCGCGGCGTAGAACTTGGCGCCTTCGCTGGCGATCTCTTCATCGGCCACGAAAACGCCGAGCAGCGTGCCCGACCAGGCCGCGCGGCGCGCTGTCGAGCATGCGCATGGCTTCCAGCATCGACGCCAGCGGTCCCTTGCAGTCGCAGGCGCCGCGTCCGTAAAGCCGGCCGTCGGCCTCCTTCAGCGACGAACGGATCGGACGACCAGCCCTCGCCGGCCGGCACGACGTCCATATGGGTGTTGAACGCGAAAACCGGCCCGGCGCCGTTCTCCATTCGCGCGATCACGTTGACGCGTCCCGGCTTGTATTCCTGGAACGAGACCTCGAATCCGTCAGCCGCGAGCAGATCGCCGCACATAGTGCGCCGCCTTGGCTTCGTGTCCGGGCGGGTTCTGGGTGTCGATCGCGATCAGGCTTGGCGAGTTCGCGCTTCATGCGGGCGACGTCGGGCGAAATGGACATCGTGCAGGCATCCGAACTGGCCTTAGTGGAGGATCTGGTCGAGGAAGCGCCGCGCGCGTTCGTTGACCGTTCCGTCGAAGAATTGATCGCTCGTCGCGCTTTCGATGATCTCGCCGTGCTCCATGAACACGATCCGATCCGCCGCGCGGCGCGCAAAGCCCATCTCGTGGGTGACGACAATGCTGGTCATGCCTTCCGCGCTGAGCGTCGGTCATGACGTCGAGCACTTCGCGGATCATCTCGGGATCGAGCGCCGACGTCGGCTCGTCGTACAGCATCAGCTTTGGCTTCATCGCGAGCGCGCGCGCGATCGCGACACGCTGCTGCTGTCCGCCGGACAAGTTCGTCCGGGAAGGCGTCGGCCTTCTCCGGAATGTGGACCTTGCGCAAGCAGGTCGGCCGCGATGTCGTGGGCATCGCTGCGGCTGAGCCCTAGGATCTTCACCGGCGCGAGCATGATGTTCTCGGCTGCCGAGAGATGCTGAACAGTTCGAAATTCTGGAACACCATCCCGATCTGCCGGCGCAGCAGATGCGCCGGCCTGCGGCTTGCTGGTGACGTTCTCGCCTTCGAAAAAGATATCGCCGCTATCGACCGGCTCCAGCAGATTGACGCAGCGCAGCAGCGTCGACTTGCCCGAGCCGGACGGCCCGATCACCACGACCGTCTCTTTCGGGGACCGACCGTCAGGCTGCAGTTCTTCAGAACCTGCGTGACGCCAAAACTCTTGTTGATGCCGACGATCTCGAGAAGGTGCTGCATGGCGTCGGTCCCGTGCGCCTTCACCGCGATCGCCGAATGGTTGTGGAGACCCCGAGCATCCGCTCGGTCAGACGTGACCCGCCGCATCCGCTGGCGCTTCTTCGGGTCGAGCATCGTCTCGATCAGCGACCTGGACGGCCATGAAGGCCGTCGTCATCGCCAGGTAGTAGATGCCGGCCGCGGTCAGCGCCTCGAAATAGCGGAAGTCGGCGCTCGCCGTCTGGTTGGCGACCAGCAGCAGTTCCTCGACGGCAATCACCGAGACGAGCGCGCTCAGCTTCAGCATGCCGATCATCTGGTTGCCGATCGGCGGCAGCACGATGCGCGCCGCCTGCGGAATCACGACGAGGCGCATCATCTGGCCGGTCGTCATGCCGAGCGCGAGGCCGGCGGTGCGCTGGCCCTTCTTCACCGCCTGCAAGCCCGACCGCAGGATTTCCGCCATATAGGCGCCCTCGTTCAAGGACAGCGCCAGCACGGCGCAGACGAAGGCCGACAGCCTGATGCCGAACGACGGCAGCACGTTGTAGATGAAGATGATCTGGAACAGCACCGGCGTTCCGCGAAACAGCCAGAGATAATGCGGGCGAGACGACGCGTGCCGATCCGTGTCCGGCTCTCCTGGACAAGGCGAGCACGAGACCGATCAGCGATGCCAAAGAACAGCGACGCGACCGTCAGACAGCAGCGTCATCCCCGCACCGCGACATGAAGTTCGGCGAAACGAGATAATGGAAGAACGAGCTCGACCGACATGGCTGGGACCACTTTCCGAAGTCTCGTGCCGTCGCCTCTTCAGTCGAACAGCGACACGGATGCCGGAAACTTCCAATCTTCGATCAGCTTCTTGTAGGAGCCGTCGGCGACGATCTCCTTGAGCGCCGCTTCGAGCGCCGCTTTCATCGCCGCGTCGCCCTTGCGCACCGCCATGCCGATCCGCGTGTGGTTTCGAACTCCGGGCCCGCCACGGCGTAGACGCCGGGCACCTTGTCCATCAATTCGACCGCGCCCGGGCGTGGAGTTATAAAAAGCGTCGGCGCGGCCCTGGCGCACGGTCGAGCGCGGAATCCTGCGCGGTCGGGCATCGTCATCACGGTTAGGCCGGCAAGCCCTTGTATCATGGCAGCGTTTGTCGTCTGCGCGCGCGTAGCTCTCCTGGATTCCGCCGAGCGTGACGGCGACCGTCTTGCCGCAAAGAGAGTCGTCGCGGCCGGTGATCTTGGCGGGATTGGCCGCCTGCACGATGACCAGGGTGCCGATCTTCAGATAGGGGACGAAGTCGACCTGGCGGCGCGCTGTCGTTGATGTACATCGCCGAGTTGATGATATCGAGGCGGCCGCCTTGCAGCGCGAGGATCAGACCCTTGAACTCCATGTTCATCGGCATTGGTGTCAACGCCGAGCTTCTTGCTCAAGGGACCGATCATGTCGATATCGAAGCCGGCGAGCTTGCCGTCCTTCGTGAACTCGAACGGCGCGAAGGTCGCGGCCACGCCGTAGGTCAGCGCGCCCTTTTCGACCAGGTTGGCGGGCGCAAGTTCCGCAGCGACGGCCGGACCTGCCAGGGCAGCCATCAGACCCAATCCCATCCATGATCCGCGCATGCCCAACCTCTCGTGACTTATTGCTCTGAATGACGCATTCAGTACAAAACGATCGCCGGACCAAGTCAAGCCGTAACTCTGGGCAACTATGTCGGCCCGCTGAGCAAGTGCTGCGAAAATGGCCAGAGTCCCATGTCTTTCTGATGTACGAGTTTGCAGATCTCGTACGATCAAAATAAAAGACCTCATGCTACCCTCGTCGCAGCAGAACCATTCTCGCCTCGCCAATCAGATTCTCGACCTGATTCGCGACGCCGGATTCGAGCCGGGACATCGGCTGCGTGAGCAACAGCTCGGCGACCTTCTGCAGGTGTCGCGCACGCCCGTTCGCGCCGCTCTGGCGCTTCTCGCCGAAAAGGGCGTTGTTCAATCCCGCCGCAATCTCGGTTACGTGCTGGTCCGTCCACCCGGCGATCTGCACCGTATCGATATCGACGTACCGGCTTCCGCCGATCAGGACCTCTATGGCAGTCTGATGCGCGACAGGCTGGCTGGGCGCGTGCCGAAATCGCTGACGCAGAGTGAGATCGCGCGCCGATACGATGTCGATCGGCCGGTGATCATCCGCACGCTCTCCCGCATGGCGGAAGACGGGCTCGTGGCCCGCAACAAAGGACGCGGCTGGACTTTCCTACCCACGCTCGAATCGAGTGCCGCGCTCCGCAACAGTTATGATTTCCGTCTCACGATCGAACCGGCGGGGTTTTTGCTCGAGACCTTCAGGCCGGATCACGCGGCGCTCGAGCGCTCGCGGCTGCAGCACCTCTATCTTATCGGCCATCCCGACATCGCTTCCGTCAATTCAAAGCAACTGTTCGAGGCCGACGCCGTGTTCCACGAGATGGTCGCGGATTTCAGCGGCAACGTCTTCTTCGCTCAGGCGGTGCAGCAGCAGAACCGGCTGCGCCGGCTCCTGGAATTCGGCGGCTACGTGAACCGGCGTCGGGTGAGAGACTGGTGCCGGGAACATCTCGGCATCCTCGATGCGGTCAAAGCCGGCGACTATCTCCTCGCCTCCACGACCATGCGGGAGCATCTGACCCGCGCCTTGGCGGCGTCCCTCAGCGTGTCCCCCGCGACACCCCCGCGCACGGCCTCTGTTCGACGTGGCAAGCCGGCCGCGGCATCAGCGGACGCCCGGCTTTCCGACTAGGCTTTCGCCTCCCATTAACAAAGGATCAAGCGCATGGATTTCGGACTGCACGGCAAACGGGCCCTCGTTCTCGGGTCAACTCGCGGCCTCGGTTTCGCGGTCGCGCAGGCGCTCGTCGAGGAAGGCGTGGGCGTCATCCTGTGCGGGCGCAGCCAGGAAAAGCTTGATCAAGCCGCCCAAGGTCTCGCAGGATCCGATCGCACGGTCGATACCTGTCGCATCGACCTGGCCGACCGTGCCTCGATCGACGCGGCACTGACCTCCGCGCCTGTGACGATGGGCAGGATCGATATCCTGGTCAACAACAGCGGCGGTCCCGCGCCCGGCGGGGTGACGGATATCGCGACCGAGGCCTGGACGCGCAACTTCGAGGCGATGGCCACCTCGCTCTTCCATATCACCGCACAGCTGTTGCCTGCCATGCGGGCCGCACGCTGGGGCCGCATCGTCACCATCGCATCGTCTGGCGTGGTGCAGCCGATCCCGAACCTTGCCCTCTCCAACGCCTTGCGCGCGTCCGTCATCGGCTGGGCCAAGACCCTTGCTTCGGAGGTGGCAGCCGACGGGGTCACCGTGAATACCGTTCTGCCGGGCCGTATTCGCACTGAGCGCGTCGCCGAGCTTGATAGCGCCAATGCCAAGCGGTCCGGCAGGGCCGTGGCGGACGTGCAGGCCGAGTCGCTCAAGAGCATCCCCGTCGGTCGGGTCGGTGAGCCACGCGAGTTTGGCGACGTCGTGGCGTTCCTGGCGAGCCAACGCGCAAGCTACATCACCGGCTCGGTGGTCCGCGTCGACGGCGGCATGATCCGAAGCGTTTGATCCGGTGCTTGCACAGGCATCCAGCAGCTCGTGAAGAGATGAAGTTGTCGAGGGCGGCCCGGCACAGTCCAGCACAATTGTCCTTTAATGGGGCTATCCTCGATTGGGGTTTAATGCTTGTGCCCCTGCCGTGGTGGCGCATACCCAAAATGCTTCGGTCGCCCGCTCATGAGAAGCTGCTTGATCTGCTCGAAGGCGCGCCGCGGGCGCCGGTCTAAACTCAGGCCGAAGTCGCCGAGCGCCTCGGACGCCCGCAGAGATATGTGGCAAAGATCGAGGCCGGCGAACGGCGGCTCGATTTGATCGAATTCGTGCTGCTGGCCAAGGCGATCGAGGCGAGCGCGAAAGCGCCGGGATCAAGCGGACCTTGGATGCCCTAATGTGGATAGGGTTCTGAGCCCTCGACCAAGCGCCCCTCGAAGATTATAGTCGCACCCTCTCGGGATGCCGCAGCCGCTGATGTTTTGATCAGCTTGCGTTCCAGCAGTCAGTCTCCCGCGAAATGGGAAACGCCGCACTGCGAAATGGGAATTTGCCTCTCGTGCTGAAAACGAGAGACCGCGCTCATGGAAATCGGTTCGGACTTTTCCACGCCCTGATGATCGGTTTCGGTTGACAGCTCGATGAATTGCGTCGTGATGAGTTGGTCCGTCGATCTCATGCCTGCATGGGCGGCTCTAGAGGCTGTCAGGCTGTAATTGCACCATAGCCGGCGTGTCGGAGGTAGGCTGCGCATTCGGCTGGACTGAACCGGTCGAGAAGATTGCCGACCTCTCGCCAAGAACTCCTCGACGGTGCGGCGGTCGGCTTTGCGGAACAGTGTCTTGAGCTTGGCAAAGAGCATCTCGATCGGATTGAGATCGGGGCTAGAGGGCGGAGGAACAAAAGGTGCGCGCCAGCGGCGCGGACAGCGTTGCGGGCACGCTGCCCCTTGTGGCTGCCGAGGTTGTCGAGCACCACCACGTCACGCGGCTTCAAGGTCGGTGCGAGGCTCTGCTCCACCCAGGCCGTGAACAGCTCGCCGTTGATCGGACCGTCGAACACGCATGGCGCGACCACTTCGCCCCGGCGCAGGCCCGCGATGAAGGTCAGGGTGCGCCAGCGCCCGTGGGGAACCTTGGCGAGGAGCGGGGCGCCACGCTGGCACCAGCCCCTGAGGCGGGTCATATCCGTGCGGATCCAGGTTTCGTCCAGGAAGACCAGGCGGTCCGGATCGATCCGATGCTGGTGAGCGCGCCAGCGCCGGCGGAACCGAGCGACCGCGGGGCGATCCTGCTCGGTGGCGATCAGGGTCTTTTTTTCACCGTCAGGCCCTGCCGGCGAACGAAGCGCCATACCGTGTCGTGCGTGACTGACGTGCCCTGCTGGCTGAGTTCGGACGCGAGCGCACGCATCGTCAGGTCCGGCTTCTCGGCCAGCCGCGTCCGCAGCCAGTCCCTAACAGCCGCCGTGATCGGAGACGGACGCGGGCCGCCCCGCTTGGCCGGCGTCAGATCGGCGCCGGCCCGCAGCTTTTGCCCGAGCCGAACCGCACTCGCGGCCGACACCTGGAACCGTGCCGCAACGACCCGAACCAACTCACCGCCCACCACCGCCGCCGCAACGCGTTGCCGCAAATCCAATGAAAGCGCCTTGCCCATGACCGCCAGCCTCCGCCAACAGCCACACGGAATCAGATCGGCCCAGAAAACGCCAGACCAGCCGATTCCGATAAGCCCTGACAAACTCTATATGAGCATGCGCAGGATTGTGAGCGACAGCCGGTCAGAACCGAACTCTTCTGCGCAGACCGCAACCAAGTCAGGGTGCTTTCGTTGATGAAACAGGGCATCTGTTAGCAGACGGCAGCAGCTTGTACGCTTTGGAGCAAGCAAGCGGTCGAAGCAAACCTCATCCAATCTGTCGAAACCCCTGGGCATCCGTGACGGATTGAGAGGGTGGGTGCGGCTCTCTTCGCCGGGCAAGTCAGCGCAGGCCGCTCATGCGTTCTGCTCCATCCACTCCAGCGTCGCTCCGAACGAAACGATGCCGGCATCGGAGCCGAGGCCGCCCGCAACAAGGGCCGCGGCCGCCTGAGCGAACCGGAGGCTCGCTTCGGCGTCCATGCCGTGGTGGAGCGCCGTGATGAAGCCTGCGTCGAACGCGTCGCCGCAACCGGTGGTGTCCACCACCTCGATCGTATAGGCCGGGACATGCAGCCGCGTGCCGTCGCGATGGGCGTAATAGGCGCCCTCGCCGCCGAGCGTGAAGACGCAGCAAGTCGCGCCGCGGTCGAGGTAGAAGGCCGCGCAATCGGCCGGCGTCGACCTGGCCCGACATGTCCTTGGCCTCCTCGATCGAGGGCATGAAATAGTCGATGAAGGGCAGCAGCGGCGCGACGTTGCCGATCGTCTCCGCGCTGGCTGCGATCAGATCGAAGGTCGTGGTGCGGCCGCGCTTCTTGGCTTCGGCGAGCAGGATGCGGCTCGGCTCGCCGTCGAGCTTGCGCAGAAGCCCGGTGCCGCCGAGATGGACGATCGGCGCGTCGAACACCTGGTCGTAGAGCGAAGCCGGGACGTCGAAATGGTCGGAGGCGCCGCGCACATGCAGCGCCGGCCGGTCGCCGTTCGGCCGCACGTTGAGGATGGTGGCCGAGGTCGGCACGCCGGCGAATGCGCTGCATGGCCGAGGTGTCGATGCCGAACTTCTGCCATCGTGGCGAGCACGAAATCGGCCTTTTCGTCGTCTCCGACGGCGCCGACCGCGAGGCTCTTGAGGCCGAGCTTGGCGGTATCCACCACCGTTCCGCCGGCCGTGCCGGCGACGGTCAGGCGGATCTCGTCGATGAACTCGACGTTGCCGCGGTCGGGTATGGCGACGACCGGCCGGCCCAGGATGTCGAGGATGTAGAGGCCGATGACCGAGACGTCGTAGCGCATGGTGATTTGCTCCTGGCCAAGCGTTCGCGGTGGGTCCTCGTGTCCGGCGAGGGATCAGGGGAAAGCCCGCGGGATCATCCCGCGATCCGGTCGCCGTCGACGTAGAGCATGATCTGGTCGCGCTGCGGGGTGAGGTGGACGGTGCCGCCGAGGGGCGCCGGCGGGCGCCCGTCGGTCTTCACCTTCACATCCGCGGTCGCCGAACGACGACCTTGGTGAGGTAGCGGCCCGCGATGCCGACCGTCTGATCCGTCAGGGTGCCGGGGACCGAACCGGGCCCGGGCGCGCCGCCCATGGCGATCCACTCCGGCCGGATGCCGAGCTTGACGGCGCTGCCCCGGGCGAGGCCTTCGGGCGCGGGCAGCGGCTCGGCCAGGATCGGCGCCAGGATTCGGCCGTCCCGTACAGTGGCCGGGACGAAATTCATGCCGGGATTGCCGAGGAACCAGCCGCCGAACTCGGTGAGCGGCTCGTTGTAGAGCGTGTCGGGCCGGTCGTACTGGACGATCTTGCCGCCGTACATGAGGGCGATCTTGTCGGCGAGCGTCATCGCCTCGGTCTGGTCATGCGTCACGTAGACGATGGTCTGCCGCGTTCGCTGGATCACGAGCTTGATGGCGCGGATCAACTGCAGCTTGGCGTTGACCTCGACATTGGTGGTCGGCTCGTCGAACAGCACGATCGCCGAGCGGCGCGCGATGGCGCGGCCGACCGCCACCTTCTGCCGGTTGCCCGAATCGAGTTCGTCGATGAAGCTCGCCGCCGAGATCGCGCATGTCGAGCACGTCGAGCATCTCGGTCGACGCGCTTGGTGCGCTCCGCGGCCGAGAGCGCGCGGTCCTGCTTCAGCGGCAGTTCGATGTTCTCGGCGACCGACAGCGTCGGGTACATGACCGGATACTGGAACACCATGCCGATGTTGCGGGCGTGGGTCGGCAGCGCGGTGACGTCGCGATCGCCGAAGAGCACCCGGCCGGAGGTCGGCGTCTCCAGGCCGGCGATCATGCGCATCAACGTGGTCTTGCCGCAGCCCGAGGGGCCGAGCAGGCAGGCCACCTCGCCGTCGGCGAAGCGGATGGCCAGGTCCTTGACGGCCGTGAAGGCGCCGAACTGCTTGGTGACGCGATCGATGATGATCTCGGCCATGGATCGGGCCTCGACTTCGCGCAGCCTGCAGCCGACGCCCGTCGGCAGGGTCGAAGAGCTGGATGTCGGCCGGGTCGATCGTGAACGGCGACGGTGCTCTCGAAGGCCGGCGCCGCGGCGGCCGTGACCGGAAAGCTCACGACGAGGTCGGTGCCCTCCGCGTCGAGATAGACCACGAGTTCGCCGCCGAGATTCTCGACCAGCCGCACGCGTCCTCGACCCTCGACGCCGCGCCCCGAGCCGAGGCGGATCGCTTCGGGCCGGAAGCCCACCGTGACCGGCCCTTCGGCAGGCACCGGCCGGTGCGGCGAAGCGGAGCGGCCCGGCGCTCACCGTGCCTCCCGCGACGCGTGCCCGTCGATCACATTGGCGCGCGGAAAGCCGACCAGTTCCAGAGCCCGGACGTGAAGCGGCTCGTGATAGAGGTCGATCGACGTCGCCGTGCTGCAGGATGCGGCCGCGGTCGAGCACGGCGAGGCTCTGGGCCACCGTCAGAGCCTCGAGCGAGTCCGAGGTCGCATAGAGGAAGGTGGCCTTGAGTTCCTCGCGCAGGGTCTTGAGCTCGTCCATCAGCCGTTCGCGCAGCTTGTAGTCGAGGCCGACCAGAGGATCGTCGAGAACGAACAGCGTCGCGTCCTTGAGCAGGCCGCGCGCCAGCGCCGTGCGCTGCTTCTCGCCGCCCGAGAGCTGGTCGGGCGTCTTCTTCATAAGGTGAGTGATCGACAGCAGGCCGGCGGCGCGGTCGACCCGCCGCGCCTGCTCGTCCTTCGACGCGCCCGCGAGCGCCAGCGGATAGGCGATGTTGTCGAAGACGGTCAGGTGCGGATAGAGCGCGAAACTTTGCGGCACATAGCCGATCGGCGCGCGCTGCCGGCGGCAGATCGGTGATGTCCTGGCCGTCGAGCACGATGCGCCCCGCGTCGGGCTTCTCGAGCCCGACCAGAAGGCGGAACAGCACCGATTTGCCGGATTTCGGCGGGCCGCACACCACGGTGAAGCTCTGCGGCGCGACGGGGAGGTCGAGGCCGTCGAGCGCCGGGCGGCCCTTGTAGGCCTTGGAGACGCCTTGGAACGCGAGCGCCGACATCAGCGCCCCAGATGCGACAGGGTCGGCACGAGCAGGATGCCGATCGCGAACACCGCGGCGATGACGCAGAGCAGGATCACGATCCGGACGAGGCTCCGGCCGACGCTGCCGTTCTTCGGGATGTTGCCGACCGCGATCTGCAGCAGCGTCGAGACGACGAGGATCGAAAGCCCGGCCTGGAACACGCGGCAGGCTGTAGCGCTGCAGGATCAGCACGATCCCGACCACCATGCCGCCGATCAGAACGCGTTCGAGCGCGCTCGGGAAAGGCTCGCGCGCACCCTCAGACCTCGCCCCGCACCGTGCCGAAGGTCATCCCGACCAGCAGGTATTTCTGGAAGAAGTAGATGAACAGGATCGGCGGGATCACGTAGATCGTCGTCATGCGTGGCGATGAAGGTCCAGTTGACGCCGCCGTCCGAATAGGTGCCGACCGCGAGCGCATAGGGAATGTTCTGGGTCGAGACGCCGCCGATGATGAAATTGAACAGGTATTCGTTCCAGACGAAGATCATGTTGAAGATGAAGGCCGCGATGAGGCCGGGCTTCACCTGCGGCATCACCACCCGGAAGATGACGTGAAACCAGGAGCCGCCGTTGACGAGGCCGGTCTCGTCGAAGCGCATCGAGACGCCGTCGAGGAAGCCCTTCAGGATCCAGACCGAGAAGGGGATCGAGAACATGGCGTAGAACAGCACCAGCCAGAGGTGGTTGTCCTTCCAGCCGAAGCCCGCATACATCAGATAGACCGGCAGGATGACGGCCGGTCCGGGCAGCATCCGGATCGACAGCAGCAGGAACATCAGGAAGTCGGTGCCCTTCGGCTTGAAGCGCGAAAAGCAGAAGGCGGCCAGGAACGACACGACAACCGCGATCGTGACGGCCACCACCGACAGGAACACCGAATTGAAGATCTGCAGCACGCAGGCCCTGGCGGTTGATCAGCGCCGACGTAGTTCTCGAGCGTCGGCCAGAAGATGAACTTCGGCGGCACGGCCAGGATCTCGTCGCGCGTCTTGAACGACGACGAGCACGATCCAGGCGACCGGCGCGAAGAAGAACAGCGAAACGACCCAGAGCAGCGCGTAGTAGCCGGTCTGGCGCAGCTTCGGGCTCATGCCTCCCTCCTGCGGCGCAGGTTGAGGATGAAGATGAAGACCGACGTCATGGCGATCGAGATCAGCAGCAGCAGAACCGAATAGGCCGACGACCAGCCCATGTTGAAGCTTTCGAACGCCTGCTTGTTGAGCTCCAGCGCCACGAGGCGCGTCTGCTGGCCGGGGCCGCCCTTGGTCATCGGGATGATCAGGTCGAGCGTCTTGAAGCTGTCGATCGTGCGCAGGAGGATGCCCAGCATCAGGATGAACTTGCCATGGTGCCAGATGACCAGCGTCAGCCGCTTGCGCCAGGGCAGCCGGTCGACCTCCGCGGCCTCCAGTTCGGCCTTCGGCACCGAACCGAGCGCCGCGAGCGCCATCAGCGTCATGAACGGCGTCCACATCCAGCAATCGACCGCGAGCACGGCCCAATAGGCGGTCGCGGGCTCGCTCAGGAAATTGATCGGCCGGCTGCCCGTGAGACCGTGCAGGATGACGTTGAGGATGCCGAAATCGGGGTCGTAGATGAAGCGCCAGAAGGTGCCGGTCGCGACCGGCGTCAGCACCATCGGCGTGAACAGCATGGTGAGCGCGACGCGCCGCCCCGGCATGTCCTTGGAGCCCCAGAACAGGAAGCCGAGCAACAGGCCGAGCACGGTCTGGATGCTGACGCCCCACACCACGAAGGTGAAGGTGCGGGCGAGATCGGACCAGATGTTGTTCCGGTTGTTGAAGATCTGGATGAAGTTGCGGAAGCCGACGAAGTCCGGCGGCGAGCCGCTGGTCAGCGAGTAGTTGTAGAACGACAGCCCGAGCAGCCAGAGCGTCGGGATCGTATTGAACAGGATGAAGAAGATCAGCACCGGCGCCAGCAAGCGCGACGATCAGGTTGCCGCGGTTGTCGAACACGCGCGCCAGGGCGGATCGGCGGACCGGCTTGAACGCGGGCGACCTGTGACTGCCGTCATCGGAATCGAAGCCGGAACCGTTGGACGGCAGGGTACGCTTCTCCGACGCAGGCGAGAAGGGCCGCGTCGGCCGTCGGTCGACAGCGTCAGAGCGAGACGTTCCCGCAGGCGCCCGAAGGCTCCTTCTTGGCCGTGCCCGCATCGTAGAGGATCTGCTGCTGGCCGCAGGCGATGTAGTTCAGCACGCCCTGGGCGTCCTTCGATTGGCCCGTCATGTAGGAGGTGAAGCCCTCCTGCTGCAGCGCCAGCATTTCCGAATATTTCGGGTCGTGCCAGAAGTCCTGCGACGTGCCGGGCTCCAGCATGAACTTGTAGGCGCGGTTCCAGGGATTGATGTTGTCGAAGTCGGCCGTCGACCCATGGTGGCCTTGTCGCAAGGATTGCCGCCGCGCTTGGCGTATTCGAGCGCGGTCTCGGGCAGGTACCACCAGTTCATGAAGTCGATCGCGACCCGCATCTTGGCGTCGTCGTTGAAGGCGTTGATCACCCAGGGCTGGCCGCCCATGCAGTAGATGCGCTTCTCGGCCGCCCTTGGCGCCGAACTTCGGCGGCGGCACGACCAGGACCTTGTCCTTGTTCTCGGGCGTGATCATGGCGAGGCCGACCGCCGCCCATTGCAGGCAGGTCGCGACCTTGCCCTGCGTGAAGACGTCGATCTCTTCGGCGATGCCGTAGTTGGTGGCGCCCGGCGGCATGTACTTCAGCCAGGACTTGTAGCGCTCCATCACCTTGGCGTTGTCGGCCGTGTTCAGCACGCCCTCGACCTGGCCGGTCTTGGCATCCCAGATCTGCGCCGCCCGAACTCCACATGATCGAGAACAGCGGGCAGGTGCAGAAGTCGTAGACGCGGCTGTACTGCCAGGCCGCGCCCCACAGGCCCTTGTCGGGGCGCGTGAAGAACTCCATCACCTTCTCGTAGTCGTCGGCGTTGAGGTTCTCGTAATCCTCGAAGGTCGAGGGCAGCTTCATGTTGTACTTGGCCTGGAAGGCCTGCTGCTCCTTCGGATCCTCGACGAGGTCCTTGCGCACGTAGAGCGCCTTGGTGTCGCCCTCCTGCGGCAGGCCCCAGATGTCCTGGCTGCCGTCCGGGTAGCGCATGTAGGTGTCGATCACGGTCTGCGAATACCAGTCGAGCTGCAGGCCCTTGTTCTTGGCGATGATGTCGTTGAGCTTCAGGATCCAGCCCGGCTTGGCGAGCGCGCCGAGCCACTGCGAATCCGAGATGATGATGTTGTATTCCTGGCTCTTGGTCGCGAGCGAGGTCGCGGCCTTCTGGAACAGGTCCGAGAAGGGCGCTTCGGCGAAGCCGAAGGTCACGTCGTAGCCGTAGCGCTGCTTCACGTAGTCGGCGAAGAGCGGCGACATCTTCACGCCGAGCGACGAGGGCAGCCAGCCGGCGATGCCCAGGATGTTCATGTCGATCTTCTTGCCGGCGAGCGGGTGCGCTTCCATCGCCTTGCAGGCGATTGATGAAGGGCGCGCCCGAGCACGCCCGACAGCCCCGCGCGCCCGCGCCTTTGAGCAGGGTGCGGCGCGGCACGGCAAATCCGGAACCGCCGGTACGGTTGCTTGAATTGTCCATGGCTTCCTCCCGACGTCGCACTGTCGGCGACGTTGCACGCCCCGGATTCGGCTGTCCGGTGTTGTGCTTGGCTCAGGCGGCAGGTCGGATGATTTGCCGCCGCGACGCCATTGCATTCCGCGTTGTTTCCGACATAATTCAAAGCAAGCTGAAAAATGTCAATGCTGAAACGAGCAACAAAGCGACAGGGAAGCGCCGGAGGGGAGGAGAGCGGGCCGTCGCCCGTTCCGTTGCGCTTTCGCGACGATCCGCTGGTCTGGGCCGGCTGGCTCTATGTGCACGATGGCCTGACCCAGAGCGACATCGCCTCCGTGATGGGCGTCTCGCGCGCGACGGTGAACAGCTATCTGGCCGAGGCGCGCGCGCGCGGCATCGTGCGGGTCAACATCGACCCGAGCCGCCTGCGCGACACCGAGGCCGCGCAGGCCCTCAAGCAGCGCTTCGGCCTCGCCGATTGCGTCGTGATTCCGAGCGACGACGGCAGCCGGCCGCTGGTCGACCGCCTTGGCGCGGCCGGCGGCAGCGTGCTGCGCAACCTTCTGCGGGCCGGCGATACGCTTGGGCGTCGCCTGGAGCCGGACCGTCATGGCGGTGGCCGACCATGTCGGCGCCGCTCGGCCTTCCCGACCTGTCGGTGGTCCAGGCGACGGGCGGCACCAGCGCCGGCGTCGAATTCTCGCCCGAGCATTGCGCGTCGCGCCTGGCGGCCGCGATCGGGGCCCGCTGCATCACCCTCGACCGCGCCCGCGCTGGTGTCGAGCCGCGCCATGCGCGATCTCCTGGTGGCCGAGCCGGTCGTTCGCGAGCGGTTCGACCTGATCCGCCGCGCCGACAAGCTGATCTTCGGCATCTGCAACATGCGGCCCGACAGCCTCGTCTTCACGAGCGGCCTCGTCGATCGCGAGCGCCGTCAAGGGCTATCTCGCGCAGCGGGCGACGGCCGTCGTGGCCGGGCGCTTCATGGACCAGGCCGGTGTGCCGATCCACGGAGCCGCTCGACGAGCGCATGATCGGCCTCACGCTCGAGGAACTTGCGCGCCATCAAGGTGCGGATCGCGGTCGCGGGCGGCCTCGACAAGGTCGCGGCGATCCTGGCCTGCCTGCGCGGCGGCCACGCCTCCGTGCTGGTGACGGATGCGGCCACGGCGCGCGGCATTCTCAAGGCCGACGGCGCGCCGCATATCTTCGACCGGAACGGCCCCGTGTCGATCACAACGGATCAGGGAGGACCGAACGTGAAATCCAAGAAGCTGATCAACGATCCGAAGGTCATCATCGAGGAGATGCTCGAGGGCATCGTCGCGGCCCATCCCAGGCATGTGAAGCAGTTGCCCCACTCGCCGCGCTCGCTCGTGGCCGTCGATGGTCCGCGGCCGGGCAAGGTGGGGCTCGTGGTCGGCGGCGGCTCCGGGCACGAGCCGACCTTCCTCGGCTTCGTCGGCAAGGGGCTCGCGGATGCCTGCGCGGTCGGCAACGTCTTCGCCTCGCCGCCGCCCGACCCGATCGTCGAATGCGCCAAGGCGGTCAACGGCGGCAAGGGCGTGCTGTTCGTGTTCGGCAACTACGCCGGCGACGTGATGAACTTCGAGATGGCGGCGGAACTGGCCGCCATGGACGACGTCGAGGCCCGCATCGTGGTCACCACCGACGACATCGCCTCGGCGCCGCGCGACCAGCGTGAGAAGCGGCGCGGCGTCGCCGGCAACTTCTTCGTCTTCAAGGTCACCGGCGCGGCCGCCGACGCCATGATGAGCCTCGACGAATGCGAGCGCATCGCCCGCAAGGCCAACGACCGGACCTTCACGGTCGGCGTCGCGCTGGGCCCCTGCTCGCTGCCGCAGACGCTGACGCCCAATTTCGAGATCGGCGAGGACGAGATGGAGGTCGGCATGGGCATCCATGGCGAGCCCGGCGTGTCCCGCGAACCGCTGAAGTCGGCCGACGCGGTCACCGACGACATCATGGACCGCATCTTCGCCGAGATGCCGGCCAAGAGCGGCGACAAGGTCGCGGTGCTGGTCAACTCGCTCGGGTCGACGCCGCTGATGGAGCTCTACCTCCTGAACCGGCGGGTCAAGCAGCGGCTCGACGCCCGCGGCATCGGGGTCCACGCCACCTGGGTCGGCGCCTATTGCACCTCGCTCGAGATGGCGGGCGCCTCGATCACGCTGATCCTGCTCGACGACGAACTGACCGCGACTGCTCGACCGGCCCTGCGACTGCGCCATGTTCCGCGCCGGCTGATCGTAGACGAAGCTCAGAGGAGCCACCCATGACCGACATTGACCGTTCCGGATCTGATCGCGCTGTTCGGGCGCATGGCCGCCGCCATCGAGGCGCGACAAGGAGCGTCTGTGCAAGCTCGACGGCGTGATCGGCGATGCCGATCACGGCGTGACGATGTCGATCGGGTTCACCGCGGTCGAGAACGCCCTGCGAGGCGCTCGATCCGAACACGGCTGATCCGACAACGGTGTTCAACACGGCGGCCAAGAGCTTCCTGAACGCGGTCGGCGCGTCGTCCGGGCCGCTTTACGCGACGGCTTTCATGCGGGCGGGGCCGCGGTCGAAGGGCAGGCGAGCCTGGATCGCGATGCCGTGGTCGCGGTGATCGCCGCCATGGCCAAGGGCATCCAGGACCGCGGCAAGGGCGAGCGGGGCGACAAGACCATGCTGGACGCCTGGCTGCCGGCCGCCGAGGCCGCCGCCGCCGCGCAGGCCGAAAACGAGGACCTGAAAGGCTGCGTCGACGCCGCCACGGCCGCCGCGGAAGCGGGCGCCGAAGCCACCAAGTCCATGGTCGCAGCCAAGGGTCGCGCCTCGCGCCTGGGCGAACGCGCGCTCGGGCACATGGATCCCGGCGCGGCCTCGGCCGTGACGATCCTGAAGGCGTTCCTGCCGACATGATCCTGCGGTTACACACGTAATGGCTTTTTTTCGACAGAAACCTAGACGTTTGATCGGAGGGTTTAATTGTGCAGTCTTCTCACGTGAATGGAAGGAGGTTACCGAAGAGGAGGCGATCCGGATGGCGCCCATCTGGGTCGTCGGGAAGACAGCGTTCATGTCCAGTAGTAGACACTTCGCGGTCCGTTTGTGCGCACACGCAGAGCTCATCGGCCGCTCCGCGAACTCTCCGCAATGTGCACTAACCCGATCTGTCCAGAGAGCGTGAGAGCCGGAGTTGCCCTGTCACGTCGCTGGTCGGCTCAGCCCGAAGAAGTCCCAGATCGCGTCGACTTGGCTGTCCAGCATGTGACGACCTTCCTGGGTTCGGCAGCCGTGTTTCGCGGCTTCGATCAGGAGGCGGGTGACGGGCGGCTTCATGATCGCCTCGGCGACCATGGCTTCGGGCCGCAAGAGCAGCGACTTCGAACGGCAGCGGATCACCGGCCTCCATTCCGAGTGGCGTGGCATTGATGGCGAGATCGGTCGCGCGACCGGGCCGTCCCATCGAGACCGGACAGCGGCCCAGCCGCTGCAGGCGGGCCACGAGATCCGAGGTCTTCCCCTCGTCGATGTCGAAAATCGTCAGCTCCGCGATCTCGCGTGTGATGAGGGCAACGGCGATCGCCGCACCGGCGCCGCCAGCACCCACGAGCGCGCAGCGCTTGCCGGCAAGCTGGAACCCGTTCGCCTCAAGCCCGATCGCGAAGCCCTCACCGTCGAACAGGTCGCCGTCCCAGCCGTCGGGAACGGGACGAAGCACGTTGGCGGCGCCGGCCATCCGGACGCGGTCGGAGCAGGAGCGGAGCAGCCGTGCAGCCGCCGGCTTGTGCGGCACGGTGATGACGAGCCCCGCCAGGTTCTCGATTGCGCGAAGACCGGCGATCGCAGCTCCAGGTCGATCCCCGATGACGTGCATCGGGACCATCACGGCATCCAGGCCCGCCGCCTGGAATCGGGCGTTGAACACCGCGGGCGATCGGACCTGCGCGACGGGGTCGCCGATGATTCCGTAGAGGTCCGTCATGGTCGAAGCATGCGATCCAGGGCGCGTCGCAATCCCAGCAAGTCTGACTGAGCCGGCCGTGCTCATCGGCTACCCCGACCGCAGCGGTCGGCGTCGGCCACGTGGCCGACGCGGGCGATGCCCGGCGGACTCTCGCCTCGTGAGGCTCGCCGGAGCGTCCGAGAGGTCCGCCGTCACGCTGCTCCCTGAGTTGCTGGCCGGCTGCGGCCAGGATGAGATCGGACGGCCTTTTCGGCGATCATGATGGTCGGTGCATTGGTATTGGCGCTGATCTCGAGCGGCATCACGGACGAATCGCAGACGCGCAGCCGTTCGATGCCGTTGACCCGGAGTTCGGGGTCGACCACGGCCATGGCGTCCGTGCCCATCTTGCAGGTGCCGACGGGATGGTAGTCGGTCTTGGCCCATTCGCGCACGTAGGCGGCGAGGTCGGCGTCGCTGGTCTTGTCCAGGCCCGGGCATGCGCTCGGCCTTGAGATACGGCCGCATGGCGGGCTGGGCCATGACGTCCCGCGCGAGCCGGAGCCCGGCGATCGCCATGCGGGCGTCGTCCGGATCGCTCAGGTAGTTCGGGTCGATCAGCGGCGGCGTGGCCGGGTCGGCGCTGGCCAGACGCACCGTGCCGCGCGACTTCGGACGCAGCAGGTTGGTGTAGAGGCACACGCCGTAGCCGGGGATGCGCATCATGCCGTGGTCGACCACATAGGCCGGCAGGAAATGCAGTTGCGTGTCGGGGATGGCCGAGGTCGGATCGGCCTTCACGAATGCGCCTCCCTCGACGATGTTGGTCGTGACCGGCCCGTTGCGGAACAGCATGTATTGCACGCCCCACCAGGCCTGCCGGAGATGCTGGTCGACGCCATAGTAGCTGTGCGGACCGCTGCAGTCATAGACCGTGTAGCAGTCGAGATGATCCTGCAGGTTCTCGCCGACGCCGGGGCTGTCGTGCACGACCGGGATGCCGTGCTGCCGAAGGTGGTCGGCCGGTCCGATGCCGGACAGCATCAGCAGTTTCGGCGAGCCGATGGCGCCGGCGGTGACGATCACCTCCTCCGAGGCTTCGGCACGCTCGAGCGCCGACGACTCGTCCCGGCGATATTCCACGCCGACCGCGCGGCCGTTCTCGACGAGAATGCGCGACACCTGTGCGCGGGTGATCACGGTCAGGTTCTTGCGTCCCTTCGCCGGCCGCAGGTAGGAGACGGCCGCGCTGCCCCGGCGTCCGTCGCGGGTCGTGGTCTGGTGATAGCCGACGCCTTCCTGCTCGGCGCCGTTGAAGTCCGGGTTGTACGGGATTCCGGCTTCCTGGGCGGCCTTGATGAAGGCCGAGGTGATCTTCAGCGGGCTGATCGGGTCCGAGACCGCGAGCGGGCCATCGGTGCCGTGGTAGCGGTTCGAGAACCGGCCGTTCGACTCGGCCTTGCGGAAGTAGGGCAGCACGTCCTCGTAGGACCAGCCGGTCGCGCCGCCTTCGGCCCACCTGTCGTAATCCGTCCGGTGGCCGCGCGTGTAGATCATGGCGTTGATGGAACTGCCGCCGCCGAGCGTCTTGCCCTGCGGGTACCACATGTCGCGGTTGTTCAGGTGCTTCTGCGGGACGGTGCGATAGCCCCAGTTCACGCGCGGGCCGCTGAGCTTTGTGAAGCCTGCCGGAATGTGGATGAACGGGTGCTTGTCGGGATAGCCGGCCTCGAGCAGCAGCACGCTCGCGCCGCCCTCGCTCAATCGCGCGGCGAGCACGCAGCCCGCAGCGCCTCCTCCGGCAATGACGTAGTCGACCATCGTTTCCTCGGATCTTGTTGTCGTTGTCGCCCGGCGCGCTGGATCGGCGGCTGTCGTCGTCACGCCGGCACCTCGACGGCGCCGATATCCGCGGCCTCGATCGGTGCGAAATGCGCGCCGTCCATCAGCACGGGGTTTCGCACCACGGGCGCGAAAGCCATGCGCTCCAGCACGTCGCGCCGAAGGTCGATGCCGGGCGCATATTCGATCAGTTCGACACCCTCGGGCGTCAGTTCGAAGACGGCGCGCTCGGTGATGTAGCGCACGGACTGTCCGCGCGTGACCGCCTCGCGGCCGCTGAAGGTGATCCCGGCCACCTGATCGACGAGCTTCGCGACCTGCCCATGGCTGACGATGTCGAGCTGCCCGTCCCGCAACGCGATCTTGGCGCCCTTGGCGTCGAAGCTGCCGCAGAACACCACCTTCTTGGCGCCCTGCGAGATGTCGATGAAGCCGCCCGGCCCGCTGATCTGGCCGCCGAAATGCGACACATTGACGTTGCCCGCCTTGTCCATCTCGGCGAGTCCGAGGAAGGTCTGGTCGAGGCCGCCGCCGCTGTAGAGGTCGAACTGCTCGCTCGCCGACAGGATCGCGACGGGATTGGCGGCGATCCCGAACAGGTCGCCGGTGAGCAGGTCGCCGCCGTGCAGGCCCTGTTCGATGGTGAACCAGTAGTCGCCGCTCTCGCCGGCGCGGACGATGTGCTCGGCGACGCCCGGACGACATGCCGAAGCCGAAATTGACCGTCGCACCCTTGATCAGTTCCTCGGCGCCGCGGCGCGCCACGATCTGCCGGACGACGTCGCTCGTGCCCTCCTTCAGGATCGGCGCCTCGCGCGGCCCGAGGCCCGCCAGGGCGAGATCGTAGGGTCCGTGATAGGTCTGCGGCTGGTCGGGATCGACGAACACGTAATCCACGATGTTGCCCGGAACGGACACTTCGCGCGGCCTGAGTTTGCCGGCCTGGACGGTTTCGCGCACCTGGGCGATCACGATGCCGCCGCTGTTCTTGGCGGCCAGCGCGATCGAGTAGGAATTGAGATCGGCCGGCTCCTCGGCGGCGCTGATGTTGCCGAGAGCGTCGGCGTACGTGCCGCGAATGACCGCGACGTCGACCCGGAAGGGCTTGTAGCGCAGGACCTCCTGCCCATCGATCGTCATCAGTTCGACGATCTCCTCGGTGGTGATCGCGTTGCAGCGGCCGCCGCCGAGGCGCGGGATCGACGAAGGTGCCCAGTCCCACGTGGGTGAACAGGCCGGGGCGCTTGGCGCCGATCTCGCGAAACAGGTTGGTGATGGCCCCGCTCGGCAGGCAATAGGCCTCGATCTTGTTCTCCTGCGCGAGCCGAAGCATGCGCGGGGACCAGATCCAATGGCCGCCGATGACCCGCTTGACCATGCCCTCGTGGGCGAAGCGGTTGACGCCCTTCTCCTTCCGGTCGCCCATGCCGAGCGCGTGAACCAGCGTCAGCCCGCGCGGCCGGCCGGTCACGAGAAAGCTCGACTCGAACCGCTGGAAGATCGATTCCGGCTCGATCAGCCCGCCGCCGGCTCCCGAGATCGCGACCGTGGCACCCTCGGGCAGCCCCGCCACCAGCGCCAACAGATCGTCCGAGGACAGGACCCGCATCACGCAATCTCCTTGCCCGGCCGGCAGCCGCACGAACGGCGGATGCAGAGCGTCGGGTCGATGATCATCCGCACCCGGTCGGTGCGACTGGTCGGCTGCTTGTCCTCGTCGATCCGCTCGATGAGAAGCCGCATCGCCCGCTGGCCGATGGCATGGCCCGCGCCATCGACGCTGGTCAGCGGCACGAGGGCGACTTCGCCGAAAGGCACGTTGTCGAAGCCGACAAGTGCAAGACGATCCGGCACCGCATGGCCGATCTGGTCGCAGGCACGCAGCACGCCGAAGGCCAGATTGTCGGTCGCCGCGAAGATGGCCGTCGGGGGCGTGGCAAGCGCCAGCAACTGCCTGGCCGCCGCCGTGCCCGCGTCGAGGTCCAGCTTGTCCGTCGAGACGCAGATTTCAGTCGGGTGCGGGATGTCCGGCATCCGCCAGCGCGTCGCGCCAGCCCCGCAAGCGGTCCCGAAACTGCGCGATGCTCTGCGGCCCGCCCACGTAGCCGATGCGCGAGTGCCCATGCGCCATCAGGTGCTCGACCGCGAGGCGCGCGCCGCGATAGCTGTCGACGAGCACCATATCGACCTCGGCATCCGGCAGATTGCGGCTGGCGAGGACCACCCGCATGCCCTTCCCGAGCCAACGTGGTGACCTCCCGGTCGGCCAGGCGGACGGAGGCGAAGGCGATGCCGTCCACCTGCCGCTGCCGCATGGCCGAGACGATGCCGCTCTCGCGCTTCGGGTCGCCGTCCGTGCTGGCGAGCAGCACGGTGTAGCCGCGGCTCGCCGCGACATCCTCGGCGCCTCGGATCAGCTCGGCGTAGAAGGGATTGGAGATGTTGGCCACGATCAGGCCGATCGTGTGGCTGCGGCGTAAGCTCAGCCCCTGCGCGACGCGGTTCGGCTGATATCGCAGCGCTTCGACCGCAGCGGCGATCTTCGCCTTGGTCTGCGTCGACACGTAATAGGTTCCGTTGAGGTACTTCGACACCGTCGCCTTCGACACGCCGGCCGAACGCGCCACGTCGTTGATGGTGGCCTGCATCGCTCCTCCCACTCTCAGCCGTAGCACAAGCGGTTCGGGTTAGAAAACCGGTTTCTCATCGATGCGCAGCCTGTTCGGGGTTGCGCACGGCGCCTCTTCTCGATATCAATCCGGAAACCGGTTCACTCAGAGGCCGGAGAACATGCTCAAGGAGGAAGTCCATGGCCGATCTTGTCGAACCGATTTGCTTTGCACGCGGCGCAAGGCGCACGCGCTGTTGTCCAGCGTTGCGATGCTGGGAGCCGTGACGCTTGGAGCGGGAGCCGCCTGGGCGGGCTCCTATACGTACAATTCGAATTCTCCCGATGCGACGAAAGTAGATCGGCGCGGACTTCGCCAAGTCGCTCGGTGACGTGACCGCGAAGCCGGGCATCAAGATCGGCGTGGTGCTGAAATCGCTCAGCAACCAGTATTGGCAAGGTATCCAGAGCGGCGTTCGTCGCCGCTGCCAAGGATTTCGGGGTCGAGGCAACCGTCCAGGCGGCCAATACCGAATCCGATCCGACCCAGCAGCTCACGATCGCGCAGACGATGATCGGGCGTCGTTTCGACGCCTATATCCTGTCGCCCGAGGCGACCTCGAACCTCACTCCGGCTGTCAAGCAGCTGCAGGACGCCGGCGTGCCGATCATCAACACTGACGACGCGCGCATCGGCGCCTCGGTCTATGTCGGCCCGAGCCACGAGCTCGACGGTTCGCAGGCGGCAGACTACATGGCCCAGCACCTGCCGGACGGCGGCGACGTGGCCCAGATCGAGGGCCAGGCCGGGTCGAGCGCAGCCATCCTGCGCATGAAGGGCTTCAAGGAGGGGCTCGCCAAGCACGCCAACCTCAAGCTCGTCGCCAGCGTCCCCGGCAACTGGGACGGCAACATGGCCTACAACGACACCCAGACGATTCTGCGCAAGGACCCGAACATCAAGGCCATCTATGCCGACAACGACACGATGGCGGTCGGCGTCGCCAAGGCCGTGTCGGACATGGGGCTCGCGGGCAAGGTCATCATCGTCGGCACCGACGGCATTCCCGCGGCCCTCAACGGCATCAAGAACGGCACGATTTCGGCGACCGTGACGCCCCTGCCCTACTACCAGGGTTACTGGTCGGTCGAAGCCGCGGTGCGCCTGCTCGCCGGGCAGAAGGTGCCGGATTGGATCGTCGCGCCGGCCCAGCTCATCACCAAGGACAACATGAACGACTTCTATGACGCCGACCTGAACGTCAAGAAGGGCATGTACAAGTAAGGCCTCGGCAACACGCAAACGTCGATCCGCGGGACCTGTCCGATCGGGCATGGTTCTGCGGGTCGAGTAGAGGCTCGAAGCCCGCAGCACGGTCGCGAGCAGCAAATCAGGCGGGCCCATGCTGGACCGAGCAACGACACCGATCCTGCAGCTGAAGGGTGCCTCGAAGAGCTTTCCCGGCGTCAAGGCGCTCGAGGACGTCAGTCTCGACGTCTACGCCGGCGAGATCCACGCGCTCATGGGCGAGAACGGGGCCGGCAAGTCGACCCTGCTCAAGATCATCTTCGGCGCCTACACGGCCGACGCGGGTGAGATCTGGCTGAACGGCAAGGCCGCGATCCTGCGCAATCCCGCCGATGCGCTCGCGCAGGGCGTCTCCATGGTTCACCAGGAGGTCAGCCTCGTTCCGCAGCTGAGCGCGGTCCAGAACATCGTTCTGGGCCGCGAGAAGAGCAGCGCCGGCTTCATCGACTGGGGCGCGGCCCGAACGGAAGCCTTGGCGGCGCTGCGCCGGCTCGACTTCGACCGCCGATCCGCACGCGCCGGTCGGGCGCCTCAGCGTCGCGCAGCAGCAGATCATCGAGCTGGCCCGCGCCCTCGCGGTCGACGCCAAGGTGATCATCCTCGACGAGCCGACCGCCAGCCTCAGCTCGCGGGAATCCGAAAAGCTGTTCGGCATCCTTCGCGAGCTTCGGCGCGCCGGCCATGCGCTGGTCTATGTCTCGCATCGGCTCGCGGAAGTGTTCGATCTCGCCGACAGGGCCACGGTCCTGCGCGATGGGCGCATGGTCGGGACCGTGCTGCGCGGCCCCGAACTGACCGAGAAGACGCTGATCCGCATGATGGTGGGACGCGGGCTCGACGACGCGGCCGATCTGCCGTCCAACACGGCCGGCGAGACCGATGCTCGAGGTCAAAGGGCTTGACGCGGAGCGGCGTGTTCCGCGACATCAGCTTCGATGTCCGCAAGGGCGAGATCGTCGGCATGGCCGGCATGGTCGGCGCCGGGCGAACCGAAGTGGCGCGCTGCATCGTCGGCGCCGACGCGCTCGACGCCGGAACGGTGGCGGTGCGCGGCAAGCCGCTGCGGCTCGGCGGCCCGGCGGACGCCGTCAGGGCCGGCATCGCCTTCCTGACGGAGGACCGGAAGCACCAGGGCCTGGCGCTGCGCATGTCGATTGCGGCGAACGCCACCTTGCCGCACATCCCAAGCCGCTTCGGCTTCATCGACCGGCGGCAGCAAAAGGAGCTGGCGCGAAGCACGCTGGCCCGCGTCAACGCCAAGATGCCGGTGACGCGCCTTGCCGGGCAGCTCAGCGGCGGAACGCAGCAGAAGGTGGTGCTCGCCAAGTGGCTGCTCACCAAGAGCGGCATCTTCATCTTCGACGAACCGACACGGGGCATCGACGTCGGCGCCAAGGCGGAGATCTACCACCTCATGCGCGAGCTCGCCGACAATGGCGCCGCCATCCTGATGATCTCATCCGAGATGCCGGAGCTGCTGCGCATGAGCGACCGCATTCTCGTGATGCGCGAAGGGGCACTGGTCGGGGAAATGCCGCGAGCCGAGGCGAGCGAACAACGCGTCGTGGCCTATGCAAGTGGGGGAAGCGCGTGGACCAACTGAACCAGCTCGAGGCCCGCGTCGTGCCTGAAGGCGCCTGTCGTTCAGCGCACCAGCGCGGCGCGCCGCCTGCTCACCGAATGGCGTCAGCTCGGCATCACGGCCGCGCTCGTCGTCACCGTGCTGGTGTTCACCGCGCTCGATCACGAGTTCTTCAGCGGCTACAACTTCGTCAACATCATCCTGCAGTCGGCGATCACGGCGATCCTGGCCATCGCGCAGACCTTCGTGATCATCACGGCGGGGATCGACCTGTCGATCGGCTCGGCGCTCGCGCTCTCGGCCGCCGTGTCCGGGCTGCTGCTGGTCGGCGGCTACAGCGCCCCGGTGGCGTTCCTCGGGACGCTGGGCGTGGGCGCTCTTGCAGGCCTGCTCAACGGTCTGATCGTGACCTTCACCGGCATCACGCCCTTCGTGGTGACGCTCGGCACGATGAGCATCTTCTCGGGCCTCGCGCTGATCCTTTCGGGCGGCCAGACGATCTACGGCATTCCCCCGGCGTTCAGCGATCTCCTCGCCGGCCACATCGGACCGGTTCCAACGCCGATCGTCGTCGCCCTGATCGTGCTCGTCGATCGCGGCGATCGTCATGCGCCAGACCAAGCTCGGCGAATATCTGATCGCGATCGGCGGCGCGCGCGAGGTGGCCCGGCTCGCCGGCATCAACGTGCGGCTCTACACGGCCGCTGCCTATGTGATCTCGAGCGCGCTCGCGTCTCTCGCCGGCATGGTGACAGTGGCGCGGCTCGGCGCCGCCGACCCCACGCTGGGCCAGGATCTGCTGCTTCCGGCCGTTGCGGCGGCGGTCATGGGCGGCGCGGATCTGATGGGCGGACAGGGCAGCATGCTCGGGGCCGTCATCGGCGCCCTGCTGATCGCCACGCTTCAGGCCGGCCTGACGTTCCTCAACGTCCAGGCCTTCTACCAGCAGGTCGCGATCGGCGTCGTGATCATCCTCGCGCTGCTGTTCAACCGGCTCCAGCGCGGCCGGATCTAGCATCGGCGCAATATCGGACCGACAATGACCAGCCTCAAGGTCGAAACCGACACGCGCGGGTGCCGGACCCTCTGGCTCGACCGGCCCGGCGAAGCGAAACGCGCTCGACGAGGCGCTGCTCCAGGCCATTCTCGATGCGGCGGAAGCCGCCGAGATCGGGACGAGGCGGTGCGCTCGTGGTCCTGCGTTCCACCTCGCCGATGTTCTGCGCCGGCGCCGACCTCAACGAGTGGGCGGACATCCGTCCGCGCGAGGCCCGGCGCCTGTCCGCTCTCGGCAGCCGCGCGTTCCAGACCCTGGCCGACCTGCCCGTGCCGGTCGTGGCCGTGCTGGAAGGCCCCGCGCTCGGCGGCGGCCTGGAGCTGGCGCTCGCCTGCGACATCCGCATCGGAACCGAGGCCTGCAGGCTCGGCTTTCCTGAGCCGCGCCTCGGCAACAGCCCGGCCTGGGGTGGCATGGCGCGCCTGGTGAACGTCGCCGGCATGGCCGCGGCGCGCAACATGCTCCTCACCGGCGACGTCATTTCTGCGGCCGAAGCGCATCGGCTCGGCATTCTTCAGCGATGCTGCTCCGGCTGGCGACCTGTCGGCGGAGCTGGCGGCGCTCGTCGAGAGCATCCTCGCCTGCGAGACGCGGAACGCTGGGCTTCATCAAGGCCGTCCTCGGCGCGCCGGCCCAGGCGGTTGCGGCGCAGGAAGCCGCCATGGCGGGCTATACGGCGACGAGCGCCGAGTCGCGCGAGCGCAAGGAGCAGTTCCTCGCGAGCCGGCGCAGCAAGGCCGCGAGCGACTGAACGGAGGAGCGCCGATGAACCAGAACGGCCATGCGAGCCGCTGTCCTCACCAAGCCCGGGCGGTTTGAGCTGCGCGAGATCCCCGTTCCAAGCTGCGGGCCGAATGACGTGCTCATCAAGGTTGCGCGTGTCGGTATCTGCGGCACGGACCTCCACATCTTCCACGGCCATTATGCGGCGGATCGGCTGCCGCTCGTCCCGGGCCATGAATTCAGCGGCACGGTGGCCAAGGCTCGGTGACGCGGTCTCGGCCGTGGCGGTCGGCCAGCGCGTGATCGCCGACATCAACATCGGCTGCGGCCACTGCTTCTATTGCCGCAAGAACGAGGTCCTGAACTGCCCCGAGATGCGGCAGCTCGGTATCCATATCGACGGGGCCTTTGCCGAATACGTCAAAGTTCCGGAGCGCCTGGTCATTCCGATTCCGGACGACATGCCTTTCGAGGTCGCGGCCCTGACGGAACCGCTCGCCTGCACGGTCCGGGCCGCCAAGAAGAGCCGGATCCGTTTCGGCGAAAGCGTGCTGGTGATCGGCGCGGGGCCGGTCGGCAACTTTCACGTCCAATTGGCGCGGGCGATCGGCGCCGCGCCGGTGATCGCGGCGGATCTCAACCCGGATCGTCTCGCCTTGGCGAAGCGCTGCGGCGCCGACGTCGTCGTCTCCGACATGAGCCGGCTCGACGCGGCAGGTGAAGGCCGCCACGGACGGCCGCGGCGCCGACGTCGTCATCGAGAGCGTCGGCTTGTCGAAGCTCTACGAGAATGCCTTCTCGCTGGTGCGTCCGGGCGGCCGGATCGCCGCCTTCGGCCTCGCCGACGCCGAGGCTCGCGCCAGCTTCGCGCCCCAGGCCGTGGTGCTGAAGGAGATCGGCATGAAGGGCTCGGTCGCGGCCATGGGCGACGACATGCACGAGGCGCTGACGCTTCTGCGCTATGGCCGGATCGACACGTCGCCCTTCCTGCAGAGACACGCGCACCCTGGAGGAGACGCAGAGCGCCATCGAGGAGTTCGCGGCCAATCCCAAGCTCCTGAAGGTGCAGATTTCCGTGTGGACTGGCGCCCTTGCCGGGCCGCTCCTGCAGGACAAGCGGTGGCATCGACGCGTGAAAGTTCTCGCAACGCTTGGCCGCGAACTGGGTCACGCCTTAGATGAAGGAGCCAGCATGCCGGCAGAGCAGGATCGGTCGGTGCGGCGCAGGCTTCGCCTCGGCATGGTGGGCGGCGGCACGGGCGCGCTGATCGGCCGCGGGCCACCGGTTCGCGGCGCGCCTGGACGACAGTTTCGAGCTCGTCGCAGGCGCCCTGTCCTCCGTTGCGGATCGGGCCCGGCAATCCGCGGTCGGCGCTCGGCATCGCGCCCGACCGAAGCTACGCCGACTGGCGAGAGATGGCGGAGCGCGAGGCCGCGCTTCCGCCGGAGCGCCGCATCGACGCCGTCAGCATCGTCACGCCGAACCATCTGCACTGCGCCCCGGCGCAGCTGTTTCTCGAGAAGGGCTTCCACGTCATTTGCGACAAGCCGCTGGCGTCGAGCCTGGCCGATGCGACGCGCTCTCGTCGAGACGGTGCGCCGCACCGGCCTGATCTTCGCGCTCACGCACAATTACTCGGGCTATCCGCTCGTCCGCCACGCCCGCGCCATGGTGCGCGACGGCGCGCTCGGCACGCTGCGCATCATCCAGGTCGAATATGCCCAGGACTGGCTGACACTGCCCATCGAAGCCGATGGCCAGAAGCAGGCAGCCTGGCGGCAGGATCCGAGCCAGGCTGGGCCCGGTGGTGCCCTGGGTGACATCGGCACGCACGCGTACCAACTCGCATCCTTCATCACCGGGCTGCAGGCCGAGTCGCTCGTGCGCGGACTCTGTCCTCGTTCGTGGGCGGCCGGGTACTCGACGACAATGCCAACGTGCTCCTGCGCTATCCGGACGGGGTGCGCGGCATCTTGTGGGCGAGCCAGGTCGCGCCGGGCACCGAGAACGCGCTGCGGATCCGGGTGTTCGGCAGCAAGGCGGGTCTCGAATGGGCGCAGGAGGAGCCGAACGTCCTGCGCCACACGCCCGCTCGAGCGAGCCTGTACGGCTTGATCACGCGTGCCAGCCCAGCCGTGGGCCGCGATGGCGCTTATGCGACCCGTGTGCCGCCCGGGCATCCCGAAGGATGGATCGAGGCGTTCGGGCAGCTCTACAGCGACGTCGCCGAATTGATCGCCGCCCGGATCGAGGGCCGCGCCCCGGATCCACGCGCGACCCTCGTCCCCACGGTCGAAGATGGCGAGGAAGGCATGCGCTTTATAGAAGCGTCCGTCAGATCCCACTCGCTTGGAAGCGTCTGGACGGATTTGGCCGGGTCGCATCCTTTGATGCTGCAGCCCTCAGCCGACCGATTGTGAGGTTGCTCACAGATTGAGCGTTTCCGGACCTTCGACGGTGTGGCTGAAGACTGGCCTAACACTTACGAGACGTCATCTTCGGATCGGTCATGGGTGGTTCCAAAGTTCGCGGTTGGCTCTCCCAACCCGACCCTACCGACAGCACCGTCGACGACTACCGCTCCGGCGATCGCGGACCTACACCACATCAGGGCACGACCTTTCCCGTGTCGCTAAGGGCGGCGCTGCCTCACCAATCGCGCTCTGGTGCCAACAAGATGCAGACCGCCGTCGGGAGGAGCCCCGACAGTCCCGACCAAACTCGTCGTTCTTGCATCGGAAGCGGAAGACGAGCAGCAAAGCCCGCGCGGAACAACCGGAGTAGGACCGCTGACAGCAACGTCTACGCTCAAGCACGTGGTCATCGTCGACGACGAACCCGGGATGCGCAAGCTGATCGACGAGTATCTGACGCTGCAGGGCTTTCGGGTCACTGCATGCGATGGCGGTCGGGCACTCAGGACCCTGATCGGCGAAAACTCGATCGACCTGATCATTCTCGATCTCAACATGCCTGAGGAAAATGGGCTGTCGATCATTCGCGACGTGAAAGCGACGACATCGATCCCGGTAATCTTGTTGACGGCCAGCGCAGGCGCGATCGACCGCGTGGTCGGTCTTGAGCTCGGGGCTGACGACTACCTCGGCAAGCCATGCGAACTCCGTGAGCTCTTGGCCCGCATCCGCACCGTGCTGCGCCGTGCGGCTCCGCCCCTGTCAGGTCCGCTGAAAAGGCAGCTTGCTGCGATCGTGTCGCTCGACCTCGTCGGGTTTGGGCGATTGCTGCAGGAGGACGAGGCGGGCACGCTTGCGGCGTTGGAGGCGTTTTTCACACGGGACATCGAGCCGAGCCTCGCCAAACACCACGGCAAGCTGTTCAAGACCATGGGCGACGGCGCGCTCTGTGAATTCGCGAGCGTCGTCGATGCCGTCGAGTGGGCAATAGATTTTCAGCGGCGGCTTGCTCTCCGGACTTCGCTGGACCTAACGCAACAGCGGATGCAGTTCCGGGTCGGGATCGCAATCGGGGATATCGTGCATGCTGGGACCGATCAATTCGGCGAGGGTGTAGCGCTCGCCGTTCGAGTGCAGGAGATTGGCGAGCCGGGACGGGTGACGATGTCGGACTTTACGCACCAGCTGGTTCGCGCGCGCGTCAGCGAAGTATTCCAAGAACGAGGGGTTCACCCGCTTAAGAACATTGCGGAGCCTATGAAGATCTGGGACTGGGCGCCGAAGGCAAGTCCAATCTTAGACTCCCGCAACTCTGGTCTGCCTCGGCCGCGGCTGCCCAGCAGTCGAGTTCACGAACCGGTAGCGGGGTAGCGGTCGGGGTGAGAAGGTAATTCAAGCTCTCGAGGGGAGCTTCGATCATGAGCGCCACCGGTACGAACCCTCGGATTTTGATTGGTCGATCATCCAACCGCTGCTGCCGAACAAGCCGCGCGACGTGCCGCGGGCGGATGAACGGATGTCCGGTTTCGGATTGATGGTCCAGCAGTCGGAGTGATCGGAATGGGCGCGAATCCGAACGTCCGCTCGAGTGGATCATGCGTCGGAGAGCGTCGTCTTTCCGTCAAGCCGAGACTGCCCTCTACCAGAACCGGGCCGGGGTGTACTTTTTGCTCGATACGGTCGAGACGAGCTACAAAGACCGGCACGACGAGGGCGTAACCGAACGAGCTATGAATGGGAGGTGATCGGCGACGCGGCCAAAGCTCGGGAAATCTGCGAAGAGCAGGCGCTCACAATCGTTCGGGATATTGAAGATATGCCGCCCGAGGCAGAACTTGGCGAGAAGCTCTCAACGATTTACCTGAGGGTTCCACCCTCTCTGAAGTCGGCAATCGAGGCGCGAGCCGCTGATCAGAAGATCTCGGTGAACGTCTTCGCGCTGCGGTGCATGGAAAGCTGTCTAGGGAGGCGCCAGTGACCACGGCCTTCACCTGCTGATCCGTCGAGACCGGCGAAGGCTTGGACCAACTCGGCGAGGCTTGAGGCTTATCCACAGCTCCGGGTGTCACACAAAACCATCCACATTGGCGCAACACCCCTCGCAACTATGCAGGCGTTATCAACGGTTTAGAGGCTTGGCTGGGGCGGGAGGACTCGAACCTCCGAATGGCGGAATCAAAATCCGCTGCCTTACCACTTGGCTACGCCCCAAGCGCCGCAACTGGCGGTCGACGCCTCTGCGCCGACACCGTGATCCGCCTGCCAGCGCGTCGCGCCTCTTAGCATGCCTGTCCGAGCGAACAAGCGGTTTCGGTCGGCGTCAGCCCAAGGGGTCCAACAGGCCGACGTGGGCCTAGAGCTTGTCATCCTGTGAGGCAGGTCGGCCTTGCGGCCGTCGTCGTGTTCACGATTTCGTCTGCAGCCGTGGCGAAGGAGGACGTTAGGGCAGCTTGGCCACGCATGTCCCGCTGCGCTCCAGCGCCGCCGCGACGCGCAGAACCAGATCCTCGCGCCAGGCCGGCCCGATCACCTGCACGCCGATCGGCAGCGGGCCGTCGCTCCACACTGGCACGGCCGCGACCGGCAGGCCGATGAAGGAGATCGGCTGGGTGAAGAGGCCCATGTTGGCGCGGACGTTCAGCGTCTCGCCATCGAGCACCATCGTGGTCTGGCCCAGCTTCGGGGCCACGCAGGGCGTTGACGGGCGCTAGGATCACATCGACGGATTGGAACAGCTTTGCGGCCTCGGCCTGGAACCAGCGCCGGAACTTGTGCGCCTGCGCGACCCAGGCCGCCGGGATCATGGCACCCGCGAGCAGGCGGTCGCGCACCGCCGGATCGAAATCCTGCGGTCGGGTCTTCAGCCGCTCGAGATGCAGGGCTGCGCCTTCGGTGGTGGTGATGAGGAAGGCTGCGGCCCGCGCACGATGCGCCTCGGGCAGTTCCACCGTGGTGCGTCGACGCCGAGCGCCTGAGCGCAACTGCGCACCGCGGCCAGCGCTTCGGGCATCGGCCTTGGGGCGAAATAGCCGCCCGCCACGGCGACGCGCAGCCCGTCCGCGCCGCGGTCGAGGCCGGACGAGCGTCGGCTCGATCGGACGCAGGATCTGGGCCGGATCATCGGGGTCGACGCCCTGCATGATGTCATAGCTGAGCGCGAGATCGGCCACGGTGCGGGCGAACGGGCCCAGATGATCGAGGCTGTGAACGAAGGGGAAGCTGCGGCCGCGGCTCAGCCGGCCGAAGGTCGGCTTCAGCCCGAAGATGCCGCAGAGCGACGATGGCACGCGGATCGAGCCGTTGGTGTCGGAGCCGAGCGCCAGCGGCACGAGGCCCGCCCCGACGGCCGTGCCGGAGCCGCCCGACGAACCGCCGCTCATCCGCGTCGGATCGTGCGGGTTGCGCGACGGCCCGTCGTGCACGTTTTCGCCGGTGAAGTCGTAGGCGAACTCGCCCATGTTGAGTGCACCGACGCAGACTGCGCCGGCCGCCTCGAGCTGCTCGACCAGAAAGGCATCGCGCTGATGCGGGCGGGTTGTCGCGGTTGATCTTCGAGCCGGCCCGGGTGGTCACGCCGGCGAGGTCGAACAGGTTTTTGACCGCGAAAGGCACGCCGGCGAGCGCGCCAGGCGGAATCCCGGCTGCGCGGTCGGCATCGACCGCGTCGGCCTTGGCCAGCGCGCGGGCCGTGGTCACGTCCGTGAAGGCGCCGAGCTCGGGTCGAGCGCCTTGATGCGGGCGAGGGTCGCACTCGACGACCGTGCGGGCCGACAGCGTGCCGGTGCTCACGTCCGTGGCGATCGTGACCGCGTCCATCGTGTGGATCGGTTTCATCGGCATGGTCCGCTCGTCATTGCGAGCGCAGCGAAGCAATCCAGGATGCCAAGAGTCTGGATCGCTTCGTCGCTCGCGCTCCTCGCAATGACGGAAGGGCCGATGCCTCGGGCTGGACCGGACATCATGGGTGGAACACGGCGGCGGGCTCGGCGTGGTCGTCGAGCGGGAACTCCAGCACGAGCGCTGCCAGACCGGCCGTGACCTTGAGGTTGGTGGCCACCCCCGGCCGGTACTCGGGCCTGATGTCCAGCCCGAGAAGCGGCGCCATGGCGTCGATGATGGTTTCGGGATCGAATTCGGGCTTATCGGTCATGATCGCTCTTTAGATCTTCGGCATGTCGTGGCCGGGACAAGCCCGGCCATGACGGAACCAGCACAGCCGTCGATCATCACCACCGCCGCCCTGAGCGCCGCCAGCGGGGTGGCCCAGCCCACGATCGCGCCCTGGGCGGTGATCATCTGGATCGCCGCGGCCTTGAATTCGGGGAAATAGCTGTCGGTCGCGTCGGTGACGAGCAGGCCCTCGAAACCGCGGTCGTTGGCCTCCCGCATGGAGGTCTGCACGCACACCTCCGTGGTCACGCCGGCGAAGACCAGATGGGTGATGCCGAGCCGATCCAGGGTCGCGTGCACATCCGTGTTCCAGAACATGCCCTTGCCGGGCTTGTCGATGACGATCTCGCCATCGCGCGGCGCGCAGGCGGTCGATGATGGCGTTGCCCGGCTCGCCACGAACCAGGATGCGCCCCATCGGGCCTTGCTCGCCGATGCGGAGCGCCCCATGTCCGCGCTCGCGCTTGGCGGGCGGCAGGTCGGACAGATCGGGCTTGTGGCTCTCGCGCGTGTGGATGATCGGGCCAGCCCTTGTCGCGAAACAGGCCGATCAGCGCCGCCACGGTCGGGATGATCGCCTCGAGCCGCGTGACATCGTTGCCGAGCGCGTCGCCGAAGCCGCCCTTCTCGATGAAGTCCCGCTGCATGTCGATCACGACGAGCGCGGTCTTGCCGGGCGGGAGGGCGTAGGGATAGGGCTCGGCCGGGACGGTGATCATGGCGCTGCTCGCTGGCGGGCAGGAAACGAAGATGAGTGCGGCATCCCTTCTCCCCTTGCGGGAGAAGGTGGATCGCGCCGCAAGCGCGAGACGGATGAGGGGTCGACAAACCTCCCGACGCCCGCACGCCCCCTCATCCGACGCTGCGCGCCACCTTCTCCCGCAAGGGGAGAAGGGGAGAGCCCTGCCTCGCCGCATCCTAGTGCCCCGCCATGTGGTGGCCGATGGTGGTGCGGTCGGTCTCGGCGGTGGGCGCCACGTAGGTGATCTTACCTTCGGACATCACGGCGACCCGGTCGGCCAGCTCGAGGATTTCGTCGAGGTCCTCGCTGACCAGCAGCACGGCGGCGCCGCGGTTGCGCTGGTCCATGATCTGCGAGCGGATCTCGGCCACCGAGGCGAAGTCGAGGCCGAAGCAGGGATTGGCCACGATAAGCACGTCGACGTCGCCCGACAGCTCCCGGGCCAGCACGGCGCGCTGCACGTTGCCGCCCGACAGGGTCTCGATCGGCGCGTCGGGCGAGGTGGTCTTCACCTTGTAGGCGGCGATGAGCTCGGCCGCCTTCGCCCGCATCGGGCCCGGCGAGAGCCACCATCCGCCCTTGGCGATCGGCGGCTTGTCGAAGGAGCGGAACGCCATGTTCTCGGCCACCGACATGCGCGGCGCGGTGGCGTTCTTCAGCGGTTCCTCGGGCAGGCCGAAGCACCTTGAAGCGGTCGAAGTCCTGGCGCACCGGCTCGAACGGCTTGTCGTGCACGAAGATGCGTCCATCCCGGAGGGGCCGCTGCCCGCCGAGCACCTCGACCAGGGCCGACTGCCCGTTGCCCGACACGCCGGCTATTCCCAGGATCTCGCCGCCGGCGATCTTCAGGCTCACGGCATTGACCGCGGTGCGGCCCGCATCGTCATCGGCCAGGAGACCAGCCAATTCGAGCACGGTCTTGCGTTCGCCGAGCGGCTTCCGGCCGGCGCGCTCGCGGATCACCGTGTCGCCGATCATCATGCGCGCCATCGCGTCCGGCGTCAGATCCTTGACGAGCCCGCCGCCGACATGGGCGCCGCGCCGCAGCACCGTCACGGCGTCGCCATAGGCCATGACCTCGCGGAACTTGTGGCTGATCATCACGATCGAGAGTTCCTTCCGCTCGGTCATGCCGCGCAGCAGGCTCAGGATCTCGTCGGCCTCGTCAGGCGTCAGCACGGAGGTGGGCTCATCGAGGATCAGGAAGTGCTGGTCGAGGTAGAGCAGCTTCAGGATCTCGAGTTTCTGCTTCTCGCCCGCGGCGAGCGCCGAAACCGGCTTGTCGAACGGCACCTTGAACGGCATCCGTTCCATGAACGCGGCGAGACGCGCCCGTTCCTTCTTCCAGTCGATCACGGCCGGCGCGTCGGCCCGGCTGATGACGAGGTTCTCGGCTCCGGTGAGCGAGGGCACCAGCGTGAACTGCTGGTAGACCATGCCGATGCCGAGCGCCCGCGCGTCCTTCGGATTGCGCACCTGCACCTCGCGGCCGTCCACCGCGATCGCGCCTTCGTCGGGCTGGTAGAAGCCCATGATGCATTTCACCAGCGTCGACTTGCCGGCGCCGTTCTCGCCGAGCAGCACGTGAAACTGCCCGGCCGGAACATCGATCGAGACGTGATCGAGCGCCGTGAAGGAGCCGAACCGCTTGGTCATCCCCGTCACGGTGAGCCCGATGGCCTTCTTGCGCGGAGCCGGCGCGAGCGGCGGAGCTGGGCAAAGCGCTCATGACAGGTCTCATTCGGCTTCGACGATGACGCAGACCGGGCCGCCGCCGTCCGGGCCCTGGTGTTCGGCGCCGCCCGACACGTAGATCTCGGCGTGGCCGACCAGGGCGGCGAGCGCGCCGGCCGTGAAGCCCCGCGCATGACGGGTGGGCGAGAGATCGGAGTCGTTCAGCATGGTGTGGCGATAGCCGCGCAGCGTGCCCGAGCTCGAGGCTTCGGCTTTGGCGATCAGGGCCTTGAGCCGGCGCGCGCTGGTCGGGCCGCAGCTGGCCGCGCGCCTCGAGGCCGAGCCGCGCCGAGGGCGTCGCGAACCGGCTCGATGTCGATGCCGTCGGCCATCACGGCGTGGTCGATCCGCAGCGGCCCGGTCCACCCTGCGCCGCGGCCGAGCACGACGATCTCGTGGCCCATCAACTCGACGCCGGCGGAAGCCGAGGCGCGGCCGGACTGCAGCGACCAATCCGCGCCGATCGCTGCATCGGTCAACGCACTGCGACTCACTTCGTCGAGCGCCAGCGCGACGCCAAGCGCCGAGGCGGCGCGGGAGAGACCCATGCTCTTCAGCGTGTCGCGCGTCGCGGTGCGCACCCCGCGCGCTTCGGCCTCGGCGATGCGGGCGCTGGTGAGCAGCGGGCATTTGATCTGGACGAGGTGAACGTCGGCCGCCGTCGGAGATGCCGGCATCCGCCATGGCCGCCCGCACGCCCTCGGCGACAGCCTCGACCTGAGCGATGCGGCCCAGGGCCTTCCGGCGGAAGCGCCGCCGTGTGGGCCCGGCCGATCGCCAGGGCATCGCGAACCGCGAGGCGCATCGCTTTCGCGGACCTCGAGGACGAGGAAATGCGGCGACAGCCCGCCCTCGGTGCCGCCCGACATCACGAGGCACGGCCCCTCGCCCAGAACGTCGTGCAACGCCCGCGAGGCGAGCGCCCGGGTGAAATCGTTGACGCAGCCGTTGCCCTCGGTCTTGCCGAGCACCGCGACCACCGCCTCGCGCCGGATGCGACCCTCGTCGATCGCGGTCTGCAGGCCGGACATGTCGTCCGGCGCGCGGCGCGATGCGATGCACGAAGGCCTGCGGGTCATGACGAGCGGCACGGGGCAGCCTTCTCCCCTTGGGGAGAATGGATCGCGCAGCAGGCGCGAGACGGATGCGGGGTCGTCAGACGGCCCTCCTTGCATGCCGCAAGCGTCGATCCGGCGCTTCGCGGCACTCTCCTCAGGGGAGGAGGGGCGCGCGGAGCTTGGGGACGACCGATCATCCCGCGAGCCCGCTCAGCATCTTCGCCGAATCCGAAACGGCGCCGAAGACGCCGCCTTGCATGGTCACCATCTTGACCGCCGCCTCGTGGTTGCCGCGGTCGGTGGCGGCGCAGCAGTCCTCGACCAGCACGCATTCGAAGCCGCGGTCGTTGGCCTCGCGCATGGTGGTGTGCACGCAGACGTCCGTGGTGATGCCGGTCAGCACGATGTTCCTGATGCCCTTGGTGCGCAGGATCAGTTCGAGGTCGGTGGCGCAGAAGGAGCCCTTGCCCGGCTTGTCGATGACGATCTCGCCCGGGAGCGGCGCGAGTTCGGGGATGATGTTCCAGCCCGGCTCGCCGCGGATCAGGATCTTGCCGCACGGGCCCGGATCGCCGATGCCGGCGCCAATGCGCTGCGAGCGCCAGCGCTTGTTCGGCGGCAGGTCGGTGAGGTCCGGCCGGTGGCCTTCCCGCGTGTGGATGATGAGGTAGCCCTTCTCCCGCATGGCGGCGAGCAGGCGCTTGATCGGCGCGATCGGCGCCTGGGTGAGGGACAGGTCGTAGCCCATCGAGTCGACGTAGCCGCCGACGCCGCAGAAGTCGGTCTGCATGTCGATGATGATCAGCGCCGTGTTGTCCGGCGTGAGATCGCCGTCGTAGGGCCAGGGGTAGGGATTGGCTTCGATCGTTGTCATGGTCGCAAACCGCTTTCCTCAGGCATTCCGGATGCGGCTCCCTTCGTCCCGCACGCGGGGCGAAGGGTCACTTCCGCATACGGCAGAGCTATTCCGCCGCTTGCCTCAGCCGCTCGCCGTAGCGCCGGGCCGGCTTTGGAAAGCCGCAGCTCGTGCCGTCGGTGACCACCACCTCGTCCTCCCAAGGCAGGCGGTAGCGGCCAGCCGCGAGGTCGGTCATGTAGGTGTAGGGGCAATCCCCTGCCCCGCCCGCGACGGCGGTGAAACCGCGGTGGCCGAACTGATAGATGTTGTTCTCGACGCCCCAGTGTTTTCGCGCCTCGCGCACGAGGTCGGGCCGCACCTCGGCCGTGATGATCTCGTCGACCCGGCCCGTCGTGCCGTGCGCGATGATCGAGCCGTCGAAGTTGCACACCATGGCCTCGCCCATGGAATCGAACTGGCCGTCCGCTGCCGCACATGCACACGTTGGCCGTGACCATCAGGTTGCAGAAGGCGTTGGATTGGTTGGTGAAGCGCCAGCTTTCCCGGATCGGCGCCGTGTAGCCGGCCGTGCGCAGCATGATCTCGGCGCCCTTGTAGGCGCATTCGCGCGCCATCTCCGGGAACATGCCGTCGTGGCAGATGATCAGCGCGATCTTGGCGCCCTTCGGCCCGGTGAAGACCGGAATGCCGATGTCGCCCGGCTCCCAGGGCTCGACCGGCACCCAGGGGTGCATCTTGCGGTAGTAGAGCTGGATGGCGCCGTGATCATCGATGACGATGCCGGAATTGAACGGGTAGCCGCCCGGGTTCAGCTCCATGATGCGAGAAGCAGCCCCAGATCCGGTTGTCGATGCAGGCCTGCTTGAAAGCCGCGACTTCCGGGCCCTCGAGCGTGCACATGATCTCGGGATTGGTGTCCATCGAGAGCCCGTGCAGCGAATATTCGGGGAAGACCACGAGGTCCATGGTGCCCAGATTGCCGCGTGCCTTGCCGACGAGCTCGACGATCCGAGCCGTTTGCGCTGGCGAGATCCGCCTTGGTCTTCACGATGGGCAATTGAGCCTGCACGAGGCCGATCACGACACCGTTCGGGACTTTTGTTGAGGCCACCCAGTCCGTTCATGCCCAAACTCTACTTTGTGATCGACAGTTCTCCGGGCGCGGCCCGGAAGGCTTCTTTCGAATTCGACGACCCGATCATGATGAGCAGCGTCAGGATGTAGGGGGCGGCGTTGAAGAGGTAGTAGCCCCGCGTGATCCCCACGGACTGTAATGCCGGACCGAGAGCCCCTGCGGCGCCGAACAGCAGCGCCGCGAGCACGCAATTGATCGGGTCCCAACGCGCGAAGATCACCAACGCCACCGCCATCAGGCCCTGGCCGGACGACAATCCTTCGTTCCACGAGCCAGGATAGGACAGCGACAGGAACGAGCCGCCGACGCCCGCGAGAAATCCGCCAATCGTGGTCGCCAGGAAGCGGACCCAATCGACCGATACGCCCATCGCGCGGGCGGCGGCGGCGGAATCGCCCGTGGTGCGGACGATCAGCCCATATTTTGTGTTGGCGAAGGCCCAGTACATGCAGAAGGCGGCCGCGATGCCGATCAGGAACAGCGGATTGATCTGCAGGGCTTCGGCGAGCTGCGGCACGCCGGTCCATTCGCCGAGCGGAATGGTCGGCAGATGCGCCGCCTGCGGCTGGATGTAGGGCTTGCCGAAAAAGAACGCGAGGCCGATGCCCAAGCGTCATCATGGCGATGCCGACCGCAATGTCGTTCACCTTCGGCAGCTTGCAGAGGTATCCGTGCAGGGCGCCGAGCATGGCGCCGGCGCAACCGCCCGCGACGACGCCGAGCCACGGCGATCCCGTTTGATAGTCGATCGCATAGCCGAGCATGGCGCCGAGCACGAGCGTGCCTTCAAGGCCGAGATTGATGCGGCCCGATTTCTCCGTGAGGCACTCGCCGAGCGCCACGAACATGAACGGCGTCGAGACGCGGATCGCGCCGCCGATCATGGCGAGAATGACGGTGAGGAGCGGCCCGGTCATTCTGCCACTCCCCTTCGCACCACATCGACGCTTCCTTCTCCCCTTGCGGGAGAAGGTGGATCGCGCGGCAGGCGCGAGCCGGATGAGGGGTCGGTGCGAGCCTCCGAGATTAGCGCGACCCCTCATCCGCCCCTTCGGGGCACCTTCTCCCGCAAGGGGAGAAGGGGCGCGCCCAGCATTGATCGGATCGAGGCTCATGTGCCGGCCTCCCCGGCCGCCCATCTGGAAGATCGCGAACCGGCCGTAGAGCGTCTCGGATGCAAGCAGGACGACGAAGATGATGCCCTGGAGCACCAGCACGGTCGCGTCCGGCAGGCCCATCCGCCGCTGCACGATGCCGCCGGCCGCCCCGAGCCCGCCGAACAGAATCGCGACGGGAACGATCGCGATCGGATTATGTCGGGCCAGGAACGAGACCAGGATGCCGGTGAAGCCGTAGCCCGCCGCAAGCGACGCGTTGGCCCGCCCCTGGATGCCGGCGACCTCGAAGTAGCCGGCGAGGCCGGCGCAGGCGCCGGCGATCATCGTGCACGACAGGATGAGGCGGCCGACCGGCAGGCCCTGCGCTTGCGCGGCCCGCATGTTGCCGCCGGTGATCTTGGCCGCGAAACCGAACGTCGTCCGCTGCATCAGGACGCCCAGCGCGATCGCCAGCACGACGCCCGGTCGGCGAGGCCCCAATGCACCGCGATGCCGGGCATCTTGGGCACGGCAGTAGGCGGCGCCGATCGGCAGGGTCGAGGCCTTCATCGGCTGGTTGAGATCGCGCAGCGGCCCTTCGACGAAGAAGTTCATGATCGCGATGGCGATATAGGACAGCAGCAGCGACGAGATCGTCTCGTTGACGCCCCGCTTGTAGCGGAGCCAGCCGGCGAGGCCGATCCAGAGGCCGCCGGCCGCGATCGGCGAACAGGATCATCACCGGCATCACGATCCATGCCGTGACGCCGCTGCCCACGAAGGGGATGGCGATGGCGGCCGCCGCGAAGCCGCCGAGCACCAGCGCGCCCTCGCCGCCGATGATGGTGAGGCCGAGCTGCGCCGGAATCGCCACCGTCAGCGCGGTGAGGATCAGCGGCGAAGCGCGCTGGAGCGTGTTGCTCCACGAAAAGGCCGTGCCGTAGCCGCCAAGCCAGACCAGCTGGAGGAAGGTGACGCGGCGACTTGCCGATCAGCAGAAGGAAGCAGCAGAAGATCACCAGCGCCGCGATGACTGCGAGCACCGGGATGACGACGAACTCCGACCCTGCCCTCAGTCGAAGGGCGAGGTTCGACCGCAGCTCGGACGGCGCACGCTCGACCGGGGCGCCATGGATGGGGACGGTCGGGTCTGCGACGTTGCTCAAAGCCCAGCCCTCGTGCCTTCGAAGCTTCGCATGTCTCCCGGCGGGCCCTCTTCTCCCCTTGCGGGAGAAGGTGCCCGAAGGGCGGATGAGGGGTTGCGCTGATCGCGAGGAATTGCGCGACCCCTCATCCGTCTTGCGCCTCTGGCGCAATCCACCTTCTCCCGCAGGGGGCGAAGGGGAACCCCGAACCGCTCACCAAGATCTCGACGGGCAAAGCCAACGCGCTCGCTCTCAGGTTGTCGAGCCGATCACGCCCTCGATCAGGTAGGTCATGCTGTTCAGCTCAGGGGCGAAATTGTCGTAGGAGGCGTTGGGCAGAACCACGGTGCCCTTGTTGTCCTTGACGGGTTTCGTCCACATCGGCTTGCCGGCTTTGAGGTCCTTGATCGCGGCATCGGCCGCCATCCTGGCCTTGTCGGTCGCGCCAGCGCCATAGGGCGTATTCTGCACCATGTCCTTCTCGTAGCCGCCGAAGGTGATGTTCGGCAGCGGCTGGCCCTTGCCGAGCAGGTCGGCGAATCCGGTGTAGATCGTGGCCCACTTGTATTCGGCGCCGGTCACGAAGCCCTTCGGCGCGAGCGGCGCCTGTGAGGCATTGTGGCCGCAGGTCTTCACGCCGCGCGACTCGGCGGTCTGGATCACCACCTTCGGGCCGTCGACGTGGCAGGTGATGAGGTCGCAGCCGGCGTCGACAAGCGCGTTGGTGGCTTCCGCCTCGCGCACCGGCAGCGACCATTCGCCGGTGAAGATCACCTGCACGGTCGCATTCGGGTTCACGGTCCGCGCGCCGAGCAGGAACGAATTGATGTTGCGCAGCACGATGCCGATCGGCTTGGCGGCGACGAAGCCGAGCTTGCCGCTGGCCGAAGCGCCGCCCGCCGCGACGCCGTCGACGTAGTGGGCCTGGTCGAGGAAGGCGAAATAGGACCCGGCATTCTTCGGATCCTTGTCGGTCCAGAGCGGCGCAGCATGGCGGAACTGCACGTCCGGGTGCGCCTTGGCCTCGTCGACCATGAAGGGGTTGTAGTAGCCGAACGAGGTCGGCAGCACGAGCGCGGCGCCGTCGAGGTTGATCATCGATTCCATCGTTTTGGAGACTGCGTCGGTCTCCGGCACGTTCTCCTCCTCGACCACCTTTACGCCCGGCACGCTCTTCAAGACGCTGCACCGCGACGGCATGCGCCTGGTTCCAACCGAAATCGTCGCGAGCCCCGACATAGATCACGCCGACGGTGAGATCGGTCGCGGCCCATGCCCGGCTCCCCAGCGCCGGCGCCAGGGCCAGCCCACCGGCGCTCGCGACCGAGCTCTGCAGGAAGCGGCGGCGATTCAGGCTGTATGTCGACATGGAAGGGTCTCCCGGGCGGCTCGCGTTCGCTCCTCGCGCCATGCGGCCGCGCCCTACCCTGGGGTTGTGCAAAGCGTATGCCAGTGCATCCGCGACCCGGCCCGCGGCCGGCGAACAAGCACCGCACAATCTTGCTGCAGCGCGATGAGACGCAGCCTCGATCGTCAGCTGTGGCGGGCGAGCCCGACTGTCGCGCGCCTTGCATACAATGCAGGCCGTTGCATACAGATTTGGCAGAGCTTCCGCTTACCCCGCAGGCTCGTCCACAACCGCATCAGCGGCTCCGAGCACGTCGTCCACGGCCGAGCGTACGACCACGATGTGGGCGCGCATCGCCGCGTAGGCGCCGTCTGCTTCACCGGCGAGGATGGCCTCGACAATATGGCCGTGCTCCCGGTGTGATTTGGCCAGGCGTCCGGGTCCCTGAAATTGCACGTTGCGGAACGGCGCGGCCCTGCGCCGGGTGGCACGGACGAGCTCCGACAGAAAGACGTTGTGGGCGCCGTCGTAGATGGCGCCGTGGAAGGCAGTGTTGGTTCCCACATAGGCCTCGTGGTCGCCCTGGCGGACGAACAGCTCGGCACCAGCGTGCAACACCGCCAGGTGCTTGCGCTCACCTCCGGTCATCGCCAGCGCTGCCCATTTTGCGCAGAGCCCCTCCAGTTCGGCCATGACGGCGAACATGTCGTCCAGTTGCTTTTCGTTCCGACCAGCAACCACCGCACCGCGGTGCGAACGGGTCTCGACCAGTCCGGTGAGTTCGAGTTCGGCGGATCGCCTCGCGGATCGGCGTTCGCGAGACGCCATAGGTGCGCGCCATCTTGATCTCGTCGAGAGCAAGGCCGGGCGGCAGTCGACCTTCTTCGATATCGTCGAGGAGCGCACCGTAGATCGCCTGCGCCTTGGTGATCTTGTCGCTCACGAGTTGATTCTCGCCTGCCGCTCGGCAGGCCGATACGTCGCATCGAGACGCGACTGCAGGTACGCGGCCGCCAGAATGGAAGCGTAGCGCGGAGGCTCGCCGGGGGAGATGCAGGTGGCAAGCGGCTCGACCAGCGCGTCCGGGTTGGCGTCGAGGAAGAAAGCGACGGAATAGCGCTCGCGTCCCGCCGGGTTCACCACCCGGTGCGGAGTGGAGACATAGGCGTCGTTGGTCCACCGCATCAGGCAGTCGCCGATGTTGCAGACGAAGGTGTCGGGAATGACCGGCGCCGCAAGCCAGCCTCCGGTCCTGCTTCGAACCTCCAGTCCGCCCACCGCGTCGGTCGCAAGCAGCGTCAGGTTGCCGTAGTCGGTATGCTCCCCGGCCCCGAGCTGCTCCGCGGCACTCGAGGGTGCCGCGGGATAATGCAGCAGCCGCAGGGTCGCCATCGGACGATCGAGCTTGTCGGCGAAGAAATCTTCCGGCAGGCCGAGGTCGACCGCGATGGCCCGGTGCAGGTCGAGACCGACAGCCCAAACCGCCTCGTAGTAGCGGAGCAGCACGTCCCGGAAGGCCGGGTTTTCGGGCCAGAGGTTCACCCCTCGAAAGGGCTTTCCCGCCAAGACCTCGGGATCGTCGGGCGCGAGGTCGAGACCGATGTTGAAGGCTTCCTTGCGGTCGGGTCCACGCGCCGGGTCAAGCGCCTCGGCCGCCATTCCCACATAGCCGCGGTTGTGCGCCGAGCGCCGGATCGAAACGCTTTCCTTGAGCGCCGGGGCCGACGCGAAGAACTCGCGCGCCGCGGCGAAGACGGCTTCTCGCAGTGCGGGCTCGCACGGGGGCGTTGCGGATGTAGAAAAAGCCGATGCCCCGGCATGCTGCGCCGATTTCCTTCGCGATCCCCTCAAGCGGAACGCGACCGTCCCGCAGGGCGGCGATATCGATGACGGGGATCGACCGTTCCGTCACGCAGAAACCTGCTGTGACGCGACGAAGGCCCGCCACCCGCCAAAGGGGGTGATGTCCCGAGCTCCGGCGAGCCCGGCCGACTCACACAGAAAGCCCTTGGGTGTGGTGCCGTCCGCAAGCCGGACCGTCCCGAGCCCGAGCGGCGCCGGAATGGCGGCCACGAACGCCGCAAACCCCTCCGCGGGAAGGCGCCAGACTTCGAGCGCAATTGCGGCACCCTCCCCCGGCGCGACGCGGACCAACCCCGGCCTGAACGGCGGTCCGCCGGCGAGGGCGTACAGTCCGTAGTCGGGCGCGGTGCGCGCCTCTCGCACGAACTCGCCCCCAAGTCGGGTCAGTTCGCCGTTCAACGGCATGGCCGAGAGATGGGCGCCGACGACCGCAATCTCGAATCGGTCCGCATGTCTCGCGCGCTTCGGCCAGGTGTGCGAAGGCAGCCGCGCGTGGGTCGCGCCGAGGGGAATAGCCGCGGCAGCATGGAACCGTGCCCCTAACGTGGCAAGCCGCGCGTCGGCCTCTGCTGGCGCGATCAGGGTGATGCCGGAGGGAAAACCGTCCGTCCGGAACGGCCCCGGCACCGCCAGGGCACACAGGTCGAGCAGATTGACGAAATTCGTGTAGGTGCCGAGCCCGGAATTGGGCGAGATCGGGTCCGCCTCGAGTTCGGCGCGCTTGACCGGCCGCGGATAGGTCGGCACGACCAGCGCGTCCACCATCGCCCAGAGCGGCTCGGCGGCCCGCCGCAAGGCGGCCAGCTTGTAGATGTCGGCGAAGGCGTCCGCGGCCGAAAACCGCTTCGCGTTGCTGGTGATCTTCAGCGTCGTCGGGTGAAGCGCCTGCGGTTTCGACTCGATAAAGGCGCGAATGGCCTGGTAGCGCTCGGCGACCCAGGAGCCCTCATAAAGCAGACGCGCGACATCGAAGAAGGGCGTGAGGTCGACCTCCTGGAGCTCAACCCCGATCTCCTCGAGAAGCACCAAGGCCTTGTCGAATGCCGCCTCGCTCAAGCGGTCGCCGAGGAAGATTCGGCTCTTCCGATCGGGGATGCCGAGCCGCCGCAGCGGCGTCTCCGAGCCGGGATCGCCGAGCCTGATCGTTCGTGACCATGGATCGCGGGCGTCGAAGCCGGCGGCGACCTCGAACACTGTCCAGGCGTCCGGCACGGTCAGCGCGAAGACCGACACGCAGTCGAGCGTCTGGCAGGCCGGCAGCACGCCACGCACGGGAATGGCGCCGAGCGACGGCTTGAGACCGACGATGTTGTTCAATCCGGCGGGCACCCGGCCCGACCCCGCCGTATCGGTGCCGAGCGCGAAGCTGACGATCCCGCGCGCGGTCGCCACGGCCGAGCCGGAAGACGAACCGCCCGGCACCATGGCGGGGTCGAAGCTGTTGCGCGGAACGGGATAGGGCGAGCGGACACCGACGAGGCCCGTCGCAAACTGATCGAGGTTGGTCTTGCCGAGCGGCACCGCTCCGGCGGCGACGAGCCGCTCGACGACCGTTGCCGAGGCGGTCGGCCTGTAGGCGAAATCCGGGCACGCCGCCGTGGTCGGAAGGCCCGCTAGGTCGATGTTGTCCTTGACCGCGAAAGGCACGCCCCAGAGCGGCTTCTTGGACGAGTCGAACGCGTCCGAGCGCCGCCACGGCGCGATCAAGCGCCGCCGCATCGGAGAGCGCGATGAAGATGCCTGGGTCCTGAAGTCGAATCGAGCGTCTCCAGGCAAGATTGGATGACCGCCCGCGGATCGGCGCCGGCCGCATAGGCGTCGCGCAGGCTCTCAAGATCAAGCGAAGACGGCAGGACCATTTCACCTCCAGTTCTCGTCCGGTGCGCGGATTGCATGCATAACTCGAACCAGATTATCGGCGGTTCGTCGACCGGAAGAGCCCATGCAGATCAACGACCCCGCCACGCTGGCCGAAGTCGAAGCCGCCTTCGCGGCCTATGAGGCGGCCCTGGTCGGCAACGACGTAGCGACGCTCGATGCCCTGTTCTGGCAGGACGAGCGCACCATTCGCTACGGCGGCGCCGAGAACCTCTACGGCTTCGCGGAGATCGCGGCCTTCCGCGCCGCCCGCTCGCCGGCCGGCCTGGCCCGCACCCTCGAGCGCACCGTCATCACCACGTTCGGCACCGATTTCGCGACCTGCTCGACCCTGTTCCGCCGCGGGTCCCCGCCCGGCAAGGTCGGACGCCAGATGCAGAGCTGGGCCCGCTTGCCCGAAGGCTGGCGCATCGTCGCGGCTCACGTGAGCGTGGTCGACGCGCCGACCGAAGCATCATAGCCAGAACCGACCAGCCCGGTTCGGACGCTTCAGCGAGCGGCCGCATCCATGTGCGGCGGGGTCCAGACCAGATGATCCAGCGTTTGAGACCCTGGTGCTCGTCCGTCACTCTCGCCGGCTGTTTCGGTCCGCCGCAATGGATGCGCACGATTGCGACCCGAAGGCCCCATTGTTGCCGCACATCGCGATCACAGGCCTGCCCGACACGAGCCCGAAACTCTCGGGGGCGAAATTTCGAATTGTAAACGCCGCGTCAACCTTTGTGCATTGCAATGGTGGGCGGGCGCGCATCGGGCCTGTTCCCGCGGTCGCGGAACCGGCGAGTAGGATCAAGAAGAAAATGACGCCGACAGATCTCCACCTGATCCGCTCCACCTTTGCGGGCGTCGTAGGGGATCCGGAACCTTTCGCGGCCGCCTTCCGCTCCCGCGCCGTGACGCTCGATCGCAGTCTGGCGACGCTGCTACCCCCCGTGGACCGAGCGCAAGCGGCGCGAATTGTCGAGACGATGGCCATCGTGCTTGACGGCCTTGACGGCGCCGACTCGTCCGCCGCCAAGGAGAACGCTTTTGCGCTGCGTCATCGCTGGGCCGGTATCCAGCCGCGCCACTACGCTGCCGTGGGAGGGGCCCTGCTCGACGCACTCGCGGCCCGCCTTGGACCGGCCTTCAGCGACAGTGCGCGTGCCGCCTGGGCCAATGCTTTCGTGCTGCTCGCAGAGGCGCTGATGGCCCGTTCCTACAATCCGCTCGGCCTCGTGGCCTGATACGGTCCAACGCGGCTCAGCCGCCGACGAACGCTCCGATCCGGCCGACGAGAATGGCGGTCGGCCCAGAATCGGAGCCACTGCCATATCCGCCGGCGCCATCGGCCTGGGCGCAATAGGCATGCGCCACGGACCCCGGCGCATGCCGAAGCAGCACGGCGGCGCAGAGCAGCCGGGCCAACCGTTCGACGACTCGTCGCGCCGCCGCTTCGTCGACCGGCTCACCGGCGAGGATGGGAGCAAGCTCGCTTAAGATTGCGTCGAACCGTTGATCTGCCCCGGCCGCAGACGCCAGCTCGGCGCGGAGCGCGGCCCTTGCTTCGGCATCGCGGGCCAAGGTCCGCAGCACATCGAGCGCGATGACGTTGCCCGACCCCTCCCAGATCGCGTTGACCGGCGCTTCGCGATAGAGCCGCGGCAGCGGACTTTCCTCGACATAGCCGGCACCGCCGAGGCACTCCAGGCACTCGGCCACGAAAGCCGACACCCGCTTGGTGAGCCAGATACTTGCCGAGCGCCACGCCGATGCGCGCGAGGGCGCGCTCCTCGGCCGAGGCACCATCGACGGCGCGCGCCACGCGACAGGTGAGAGCGGCGGCGGCCTCGTAATCGAGCTGGAGGTCGGCCAGGACAGTGCGCATGAGCGGCTGGTCGATCAGCGCGCGGCCGAAGGCGGCGCGGTGGGCCACATGGTGCGCCGCCTCGGCCAGGGCGGCGCGCATGATGCCGAGCGTGCTGGCCATGGTGTCGAGCCGCGTGTGATGAACCATCGCCATGATGGTCGCGATGCCGCGTCCCGGCTCGCCCAGGAGGACGGCGTGCGCGCCGTCGTATTCGATCTCGGCCGAGGCGTTCGAGCGATTGCCGAGCTTGTCCTTGAGGCGCATCAGCTGGATGGCGTTGCGCTCCCCGTCGGGCGTGATCCGTGGCACCAGGAAGCAGCTCAGCCCCTCCGGCGCCTGCGCCAACGTGAGGAACGCATCGCTCATCGGCGCGGAGCAGAACCATTTGTGGCCGAAGAGCCGGTAGTGGCTGGCCATCCGCTTCGGCGCGGGTTGTGTTGGCGCGCAGGTCCGAGCCGCCCTGCTTCTCGGTCATCGCCATGCCGATCGTGACACCGCGCTTGCTGTCGATGGGCGCGAGGTCAGGCTCGTAGACGCTGGCCCGGACGCGGCTGACCCAAGGCATGCCGACATCGCCAATGCGAGCGAGAACGGCCACGGACGCATAGGTCATCGACATCGGGCACATGGTGCCCTGCTCGGCCTCGCTGAACACCGCGAGGCTCGCCGCATGCGCGACGTGGCTGCCGGGCGTCCCGTCCCAGCCGATCGCCGCGACCCGATGCCGGTGCGCGCAATCCATCAGAGAATGGTAGGCGGGATGGAACTCGACCTCGTCGATGCGGCGGCCCCGCCTGTCGAAGCTGCGCAATTCCGGTGGGAAGCGGTTGGCCTGGACGGCCCAGGTCCGCGCGGTTTCGGATCCCGCTTCGCGTCCCAGAGCCGAAAGTGCGGCCTCGAACGCCTGCCCGCCCTCTCGCGCGACGGCCTCGCGCAGCGCGGCATCCTCCATGAATAGATCGTACCCCGAGAACTCCGGAGGCTGGTTGGCGACGTCGTGGGTCGCGAGGTGGGTGCGCGGCGCGAAGCGAGCCATTGCCGGATTATGAGCCGACGGCGTTCCTTGTCCAAGCCGCTTCAGGCACGGTGATAGGGGTGCCCGGCGAGAATCGTGAAAGCGCGGTACACCTGCTCCGCGAGCATCACTCGGACAAGCTGGTGCGGAAAGGTCGCGGCTCCAAACGCCACGGTGTCGTGCTTCGCCAGCCACGCGGGATCGAGTCCGTCGGGACCGCCGATGACAAGGCTCAGCGCCGGAGCGCCTTCGTCGCGCTCCCGCGCGATGGTGCCAGCGAAAGCCTCGCTCGAAAGCGCCCTGCCCCGCTGATCCAGCAGAATCAGGGTTGCGCCGACGGGCGCGCGATCACGCAATGCGGTCGCCTCGGCGCGCCGCCGTTCGTTGGCCGTGCCCAACCGGCTCTCGTCGAGTTCAATGACCTGCAGGCCGGTAAGCCCGACGGTTCTAGCCAGAGCCTCCGCTCTTTCGACGTAGCGGCGCAGAAGCTCACGTTCCGGCCCGGCTTTCATCCGCCCGACCGCAAGGACGACCAGCTTCACGCCGAACGGATCAGCCGATACGGCGCTCGCTCGGCCGGTCGACGCCCCACATCTTTTCGAGGTTGTAGAACTGACGGACTTCGGGGCGGAAGATGTGCACGATGATATCGCCGGCATCGAGCAGCACCCAGTCGCACTGGGGCACGCCCTCCACCCGCGCGGTAACGCCTGCAGATTTGCAGACTCGCAACACGCGGTCGGCGATGGCGTTGACATGGGTGTTGGAGCGGCCGGTGGCGATCACCATGAGATCGGCGATGGTGGTCTTGCCTTCGAGGTCGATGGCGAGAATGTCCTCGGCCTTCGCATCGTCCAGACTGTCCAGTATACCGCGCGTGAGCGATTTGAACTGAGGCGCGGCGGCGTCGGCGGTCCTCTTGGCGGACACGACGGTCTCAAGTGCGTTCAGTGCTGCAGCCCTCCAGGGTGCTGGGATTGACAGGACTAAGATGCGCTCGAGTCGGTGAAACTTCAATGACGCGGTTCGATATCGGCGCTGCGAACCAACACGACGGATCTTCCGGCTCGCCGCACGCTACAAGTCGAGGGACGGACGAATGCTTGAAGACCTGGCGATCGATACTTTGGCGCAGAGGCTGCTCGCGGGCGGTGGCGATCGACGGCAAATCGTTGCCTTGGCCGGAGCGCCCGGTTCCGGCAAATCGACCGCCGCAGAGCTGTTGAAGGCGAAGCTGAACGCCGCTCGGCCCGGCTACGCCGACATTCTCCCGATGGATGGGTACCATTTCGACGACATCGTCCTCAATGCGCGGGGTGACCGCCCGCGCAAGGGCGCGCCACACACGTTCGACCTTGATGGTTACCGCGCCATGCTGGAGCGGCTGAAATCCGACAGCGGCCGGGACGTGGCGGTTCCGGTCTTCGACCGCACGATCGAGATCGCACGGGCCGGCGCCCGGATCATCGCCGGTTCGGTGCGCATCGTCCTCACGGAAGGCAACTACCTGCTGCTGGACAAGCCGGGCTGGCGGGACCTCGCCCCACTGTTCGACCTCACCGTGCAGATCGCGGCCAAGGAAGAAGAATTGGTGGCGCGGCTGACCGAGCGATGGAAGGGCTTCGACTACACGCCCGCGATGCTGCGGGAGAAGATGGAAGGCAACGACTTGCCGAATGTTCGCTTGGTGCTCAGCGCGAGCCGCGACGCCGATATCATCGTCCGAACCGACCGCACCCCAGAGCAGACGGCGTAGGGCAGGCAAACTGAAGCCGCTTCAGATCGCTTGCGGACGAGGCAACTCATCGCGGAACCACCCGTTCTACCGTGTCACCCGAGGCCAACGAAAGTGCAGCGCCGATGCCTGAACAAACCTGGTGGAAGCATGGGACGATCTACCAGATCTACCCACGCTCCTTCCAAGACACCAACGGGGACGGGATCGGCGATCTCGAAGGCATCCGCCAGAGGCTGGACTATCTTCAGTGGCTCGGCATCCATGCCGTTTGGATTTCGCCGATCTTCCCGTCACCGATGGCGGACTTCGGCTACGACGTCGCCGATTACTGCGACATCAGTCCGCTGTTCGGCACACTGGCAGATTTCGACCGGTTGCTGGCCGATGCCCATCGCCGCGGTCTGAAGGTCATCCTCGACTTCGTGCCCAATCACACCTCGAGTGCGCATCCGTGGTTTCGCGAAAGCCGGTCGTCCCGCGGCAACGGCAAACGCGACTGGTACATCTGGCGTGACGGCAAGCCCGACGGCTCACCGCCGAACAACTGGATGTCCAACTTCGGCGGCCCGGCCTGGAGCTTCGACGAAGCGACCGGGCAGTGGTACCTGCATCAGTTCCTGCGCGAGCAGCCAGATCTGAATTGGCGCAATCCGCAGGTGCGAGAGGCCATGTACGGCGCCCTGCGGTTCTGGCTCGACCGCGGCGTCGACGGCTTCCGCATGGACGTGCTGTGGCTCTGCATCAAGGACGCCGAGTTGCGTGACAATCCACCAAACCCCGACTACCGCCCGGGCCAGCCGGACATCAACCGGCTCACCCAGATCTACAATGGCGATCAGCCTGAAATCCACGAGGTGATCGCTGAAATGCAGCAGATCATCGGATCCTACGACGACCGCGTGACGATCGGAGAGATCTATCTGCCGCTCGAACGCCTGGTGACCTACTACGGCCAGGATCTCAAGGGCACCAACCTTCCCTTCAATTTCCAGATGATCTTCGCGCCCTGGACGGCCGACGCCATCTCCCGGCTGGTGGAGGAATACGAGGCCGCCCTGCCGCAAGGCGGCTGGCCGAACTGGGTGATGAGCAACCACGACCAGGCGCGCATCGCCGGCCGGATCGGCACGGCGCAGGCCCGTGTCGCGGCCATGCTGCTGCTGACACTGCGTGGCACGCCCACGCTCTACTACGGCGACGAACTCGGCATCGGTTACATCGAGATGCCACCTGAAGCCGCCCAGGACCCCTGGGGCAAGAACGAGCCCGGCCTCGGCGTGAGCCGCGATCCGCAACGCACCCCGTTTCAGTGGGATGCCAGCCCGAATGCCGGCTTTACCACCGGCACACCGTGGCTGCCGCTCAGTCCGGACTACAAGGTGATGAACGCAGAGGTGCTGAAGCAGGACCCCGCGTCCATCCTGTCGCTCTATCGCGACCTTCTGGCGCTGCGGCGGCGCCATTTTGCCCTCAGCATCGGCTCATTCCAGATCCTCTCCGCGGAAAACGACGTGTTCGTCTACGAGCGCCGCTATGGCGATGAACGGATTGTGGTTGCGTTGAACTTCAGCCACGCGGAGCGGCCGCTGCCGCCTCTGAACCTGTCCGACACGACGGCAGGTGATGCTCTCCACCTTGCTGGCAAGCGAATTCGAGCCTTACGCGCCTCCGCCCCGACGAAGGCCTCATGCTCCGCGTATCGGAATGAGCGGCGTTTGGGTCACGTGACACGTAACGGGCATCCCGCCGGAAGCGCCAGCAGGTTGGTTCCGCGGGTTCGTTGCCCCTTCCGCTTTGGCGAGACCATGGCAGCTAAAACCGGCGCGAGCGCGAGAGGCCGACTTACCGCGCGGCCATCATGCGCCACTTTCGCTCGATACGCGCCGAAATGGCCTTAACCCTGGCGTCGTGCGCAGCCCAAAACGCCGCCGAACTCAACCGGACCAGCGGGCTCACCGAAACGACGCGGGAGGGTTTCGACAACCGAGCGGCCCGTAGCGTCGAGGGCGGATTGGGCTCTCCCTCGCCAGCCAGATGCCGTCGCGCGCGATCGCAATAGGCGGCGGAGAGCGGGCTCATCACCTCTTCGCCGTGCCCGGCGCGATACTTCATCAGCGCGCGGCAGAAATCGCCACCGGCCATTTGCCAGGCCTTGGCGAGGTAAGTGACGCCATAATGGATGTTCGTTTCCGGTAGGGCGAGCTCCGCAGCCGTCCCTTGAAAGCCCAGCATCGCGGCGGTGGTCGGTCGCACCTGCATCAAGCCGATCTCGCCCACGCCGCCGACCCGCGTGGGGTCGTAGCCGCTTTCGATGGCCATGACGGCATCGGCGACATCGGGCGGCAGGCCAGCCTTGTCGGCCTCCCGCTTGGCAATGGCGCGATACGTCTCCTTTGGAGTTGAAAGGATCATCGTCTCCGCCACCGCCGGAAGAAGACCGGTCAGCGCCATCGCCGCCGAGGCAAATATCAGTCGTGCGCCAACTCGCATGGGAACCTCTCGCCTGCCGGCACGCTAGGCGAGATGGGTGAGCAAAGCGTTGCGGCGCCCTGTCGCCTGTCGAGGGTCTGATCCGTTGAAACGATGAGCCGCGACGCCCGGAAGAGCACGGGGCGGCTTTATTCTCCCCAGAACTCGTACATCCGGAACAGGTCCGTCGGCGCCCGGAACAGCTCACGAACGCCGCCGAAACCGGCCTCGACACCGAGAGCGCGCCACGATGCGTCGGTTTCCGGGAAGTCGCAGTTGCTGACGTGAGCCCACATCGCGTCCCAATCCACGTCGTCGTAGGCGGTCCAGGCAGGCTTCTGAAGCAGCCAGCGCGCCAGCCAGTCCTCGCGGCTCTCGCCGTCAGGAGAGGTGTTCTCGTAGATCAGGAAGCGGCCCTGCTTGGCCAGGGCTCGCCGGACGGCCGCCATCATCTCCAGCTTTGCCGGCCTGTGGAGGTGATGCAGCGACAATCCGATCCAGACGATGTCGACCGTCTCTCGCCAGTCCCGCATCCGGGTCAGGAAATCACCCTCGGTGAGTGAAACCCGGCAAGGAAGCTGACTTAAGACCTGGTTCGCGGCTTCGAGGGCCGGCCGCGACTGATCTATGCCGAAATAACGAGAAACCCGAGTTCCCCGGAGGGCCAGGATTGTCGCCGATCCGTCGCCACACGCGACGTCGAGGAAGCTGTAGGGCCTGGCCACCTCCATTTCGAGGACTTCGCGGAGGCGACCGTAAACGTTCGAGTGGAACAGGTAGTTGTTGTCGATCATCTTGCGGTATACGGCCCAGTTTACCTGGAAAATCGACTGGTCCGCAGTGCCTGGCGCCTCGCTAACCACAACAGGGTCAACCATGGCTGATCCCTCCTGCCATCGAAAGGAACGAGTGCTCCCGCGAGGCTGAAGGCAACCTAGCAGCACAGCGGCCTCCACGCACGCGCTGAGGTCCAGCCGCTCTGGGATGATCGGGGTTGACGCGCGGCATCGCAGCGCGACGGCAGCCGCAAGACCCAAAGCGCCTCGCGATTCCTCAATCGGGATCGACGTGCTAGGAAGCATGTCGACGACCTTGTCGATGCGCTGGCGTCGGCAGCTTTCGTCGCTGGAAGGGTGGCCGAGTGGTTTAAGGCAGCGGTCTTGAAAACCGCCGTGGGTGCAAGCTCACCGTGGGTTCGAATCCCACCCCTTCCGCCAACGAGATCACACGCCGTTGGAAGGACGCTTTTTGCCTGACTTTGACGTGTTCCTTCCCTGACCACACCTCCGGCCGGTCTAAATCAGCGGGCATTCCGATCCTCGGGTGACGGAGCTGCACTGGGACGGTTGGGCACGGTCCTAGGGTGGCCGTCGTACCTCGCATTTGCCGGCGACGTGGCGCAGAGGAGGTGTCTGCGAAGTTCGCTCGGCTTGAGCGTCAGCGCGGGAGCCAGTTTTCCGCGCCATGGCACACTTGGCCGGGCTTGGGTTGGCGCTGCCGGTTGGCGAGCTGGCGCAGGGGCAAAACTGAGCCGAGCTGAGCCGGAATGTCGCAGGAACGCGACTCCCGAGATTCAGAAAGCTTAGTGCAACGCTGCGGCCGAGGATCGACTTTGGCCCTGGGCGCCCATCCCGCCTGCGCGGTTCGCTCGTAAGCACCCCCTTTGAGCGGACCGCGCTCCTCACGACCGGTTAAAATGACGAGCCATTCTGCTCCAATTGGTCCGCTCGGTCGTGAACGGCTATCCAATCGGGCCCGTCTCCTTCCTGGGTTCGAGGCCGTCGCCGAGAGCCGTGCTGCCCACGTCTCATGCAAGACCGCCTGGGCCGAACTGCCGGCTTCGCCCGCAGAGGCGCCCGTCCGGGTTGTCATCGAGACCTCGAGGCGTCCAGTGTGCGTTAACAGCCTGACGGTCGGCAGCACGGGGCGATAGCAAGGCGTGGCGATTTCGTCGGACACTCGAGCGCAGCCTTCTCGAAACAACTCGGACGTGTTGCGCACGGCGATCCGGTGGCTTGATGACCGGCTGAGCCGCCGTGGGCGGGTTCAGGTCTATGATTCCGATCCTGCCTGCATGTTGCGGTTTGCGCCCGTCGTGGCGTCTCGACACGTCAGGCTTTCGGACGGCGTCCTCATCCGCCCGGGCGATCTGATCATTGACGTTCACTGTTGGAATGAACGGGTTCCGATCATGCCCGCATCAGGTCCCGATCTCACGTGGGCTCGCACGACCGCGGAACGCTTGAGGACCTCTCTTCAGCTGCTTGCCGGAGCGATGGAGAGCAATCCGACCTTGGTGCAGGCTCGCGCCGTCAGGGCGCGCGTCAACTTCGTAGGCGCCGGCAAATCGAATTCCAGCGTGTCCCGGATTATCGATCGCATGGGTTTCGAGGATGTGGACGAGGGATGCGGCTCGTTCGCGACCCAGCTCGAGGACGCTTTCGACAATATCCTGATCGCGGCGCTGGTATGGACCCATAACCCGGCGGCCTTGCGGCGTGCCAAGCTCGTCCGAGAACGCCGGCCGGTGTGGTGCTCTCGAGAGCGTTTGACGGTGCTCCACGGGGTCCGCTGAGGCTGACCGGATCTTCATCTCCGGCAGCCGATGACTGAGAGGGACACGCACTCCGTCGCCTCAGTAGGTCGGGTTGGACAACCAATGTTTTCCGGTTCCGCAGGGTCTCGTTCGCTGAAGCGGCGCCAAGGGCGACCACGGCCTGGCTGAACAAACCGGTTCTCGTCCGCGTGTCGGCTCATTGCGCCGCTTTGAGCGGACAGTCAGACTGCCCGGCATTGAGCCACGCGCCCGTCCGAGGCGAGGCAAAGTCCCGTGCCGCAGATTTAATCTTACGTGCGAGCACGAGCCGGGAGGTCAGTTCCCCTCGGATCCGCTCTGTCGTCGCGCGCGGATCGGATCAGCGAAGGCGCAGGGATCTGTTTGACTTCACGATGCCTCGCCTCAGCCGCGGCTGCAAAAAGCTGGCGTTTCGGGTTCATGCGGCAAACGGATGGTTCGGTGTTCATGGTGTTGTGCCCGAGTTTGCGTCGGTGAAATGCGCGGACTTAGGAATTGCGTCGTGTGACAAACCCTCGCGCGTCATGGTTAACAGAGGCTTGCCGCGACGTTTCGGCTTGGTGACGTCACCTGTGCCAATCACATAGGTTACTCCGTCAACCGCGCTGGCTCGCCGCGTGGGGGCAAGGCCGGATCGGGCCGAGGCACACTTGGCCCGATCCGGTGAGATCAAGCTCGGTGTGGGGTGGCAAATTCGTCGAGCCGGCCGAGAGACACACGGCCGCAACAAACGGCGATCTATTCTGGCCGTCTGGCAAGGGCCTTTGGACCGGTCTCGCTCCCGGTCAATATTGAACTAGGCCCTTCGTAAGCCGTCGGGACGGACCAGCTTCTCGTAACCTTTGTAAGGGGCTGGCACGAAGCACCTATCTGGGCCGCCTTCCCTCCAGCACCGCTACGGGGCGCATTTGCGGGTCTGGTCGTGCCTCGCTATCTCTTCAACATCGCAAAGGAACGCCGGCCACCGGACACCCTTGGGGTCCAGTTGCCCAATATCGCTAAGGCGCGAGAGGAAGCCGTCCGCCTCCTTGGCGAGGACCTCAGAGGCACCCCAGACGCCTTTTGGAACGACGAAGCATGGGAGATCGCCGTCTCCGATCAAAGCGGACTCATTCTGTTCACGCTGCGTTGTGCGGCAATGGATTCGTCAGCCGCTCCGAGACGAAGCTGAACATGGAGACTTGTCCGCCAGCGTACTAAGCCCACATGCCTAAGAGGTTCGCGCTAGAGTAGAACATCTTGGTCAGGCGTTTGGAGAGGGTTGTGCTCCGGCCTTCGCGAGGAGGCCGATTTGCCCATCTTCCGTTTCAACGTCTCCGATGGCAGGACCAACCTCAGTCACGAAGACCGGGATGTCCCGGGGGGGTCTGCAGGCCGCTTACGTCGAAGCGGTCGAAATGGCCGGTGCCCTGCTTCGGGATCACGGAACACGCTATTGGACTGGGGAAAGCCGACACATAGAAGTGGCGGACCAGACCGGGGTCGTGCTGCTCCGGCTGGATTTTACAGCCACCCTGAGCCCGGCCATCGATCCTCGAGCATAGTCTCGTGATCGAGCGCGGCTCGCCTGGCAGCCCAAACCTCGCAGGGTAATTCTGACCCGGTCTGTCGACCGACTGCCCGTTCGAGCGGGGCGGGGCGGTGCCCTGCGCAGCCCGACCAAAACGCCGGGCGCACGGCACGACTACTCGCCAGTTATGACCCACCCAAGAGCCCGAAGCGACACGTAGACCATTCCGGACGCTACGACCGAAAACAGCGCGATGACGGCCTGCTGTGCGTAGTAGCTGTTGCCGTGATCGATGAACCAGGGGTGTGCAATGAAAACGCCCGTGCCGAGGACGCACGCAGCCGAGACGACGGCAAGGCGGTTTATCATCGATCACCATGATCCCGCTCGCACCGCCCTGTCAAATCCGTTCGGATGGGGTCTCGGCCCGGCTTCGGACTATTCTGGCTCTCTGCCAAGCGACTTGGGATCGACAGCGGGCCGTTGGGTGGCAAGGCACCAGGACGCAGGCCGCTATACGCCCGCCTCGCCGCTCAAGGTCAGCCCGGCGTACGTTAGAGTTGCCGTGTAAAGAGCGGCCTCTCTCCCCTCCAGACGAACGATCACGGTGAATGCCTGGTGATCGCCGTCGCTCGGGATCGCGAAGCGCGCGATCTCGGGCAAAGTGGCTCTGGCATTGTGGCGAGCGTCCTCAAGATCCGCGCATTCAGTTCCTTCGCTGTCCCGAACGAACCTCTGTCCGTCGTGAATGTCGAAGAAGTAGCGTGGCACGGGTACTCTCCTGTCGGAGAGTCGTCCTGGCACGTTCTAGCGTGGATGTCCGGCTTGGTCTGATAGCCGACCATAGCCTCTGATCGTCCTTTCATTCCTGAAGGACGGCCCCCGCCAAGCCGGCGACGAGGGTTCCGCCTCCCTCGGGCGCCTCGCGATCGTCCGGTTAACCCCCTGCTCACCATCCGGTCCTACCCTTCCGGCGTTCTCAACCAGGAATGTGAGCATGACTGACACCGTGGGCATTGCCGGCGAGCGGATCCTGTCGTTCATCGAGCGAATCGAGCGAGTCGAGGAGGAGTTGCAGCAGCTCAACGAAGACAAGAAAGACATCTTTTTGGAGGCCAAGGGCGAGGGTTTCGACGTCAAGATCCTGAAGGAGATCCTGAAGCTCCGGAAACAGGACAAGGACGAGCGCGACGAGCACGAAGTTATTGCTCGACCTTTACCTCCGCGCCATCGAGGACGCAGGCACACCGCAGGCCAAGGCCGCGTAACCAAAGCTGCCGACGCGCCGGCGTATGGAGCATGCGCCGGGCATAGGAGCCGGGGCCAGGTTACACGACACTTTGCCCCGATTCGTCCTGCAGGCGCCCGGTGCCAGGTCACCGCGCAGCCGCTCGGCTACGCTCTCCGGCGCCCGTAGACAGCGGTGGCCAGCAGCATGCCAGCCGCCCCGGCGAGCAGGAGGACGGCGAGCAGAGAGCTGCCCGCCGGCGCGGCGGCCGTCGCCCGCGGCAGGCGTTCGACCGTCGCGTTCGGCCGGTCGTCTCCGCCCTCGTACTCCTCGTGCCAGTCGTAATCCTCGTCCTGCCATTCGATCGCTTCGGCCTCGCCCGGCATACGTTGCTCGGCCACGACGCGGGATGCCGCCGCCTCGGCTTCGCCCCGGGTCGCAAAAGTTTCTGAGAAGACGTCGTCCAGCTTGTACGCCCAGCCACCGTCATGCTCGACGATCTTGTAGACGATGTCACTCATCCGGAACTCCAATGCTCGACCGCGGGATTGCGGATGCATTGCTCAATGCGGTGCGAACCCCTCTGGGTCCCTCGGCGGAGGCTAACGCGCCGTGCGCTCCGGAACCCGAACACGACGGCTGTATCGGCGCGACCGACACACGACAGCCTTGTTGCCGCCCTAACCTGGTCGAATCCGTTGCTGGAGAACGACCTTGCTGCGCTTGCCCTGCCTTCTTGTTGCCGCTGCGTTGGCTTTGGGTAGCGTTCCTTCCGGTGCCATTTATGCCCAGGAGTTGGCGCCCGCATCGGTGCCCAAGCACGCTCCAAAAAAGAAGAAGTCACCTTCCACCGCCAAGCCATCGATGGGAGCGTTTGGCATCTCGAACAGCCTGAACGCGCCATCGACCGACTTTTCGCACGTCACCAAGCAGGACGACGACGAACAGCCGGGGCGCAGGCATGACGGCCCGGTGGTTCGTCCCTCGATCGACAGCGACGGCAATCCCGTCATGGGTCTGGGATTTTGACGGGAGGCGGCGCGATCCGATCGAGGCGGGCAAGTATCGAACTGATCCGCCGGCCCGACGTTCAAAGGGCCTCAGCTGGGACGGCCGGGAGCGTCAGCCATGAAGAGGATAGATGAGGCGAGCTTGGAACGACCCGATCCACCAAAGGTCGAAGACGAATTGAAAGCTCGCTTCGCGACGCCGATCGATGCAGACCGGCCGGTCAACCAAGACGCCGGCTCCACCGCGCAGTTTTCGGATCTTCCGCCGGCTGAAGAGAAGGTCCCCAAGCCGCAGTAGAGGCGGCCGGTGAACTCGGAGCATAAGGCGAGCCGCGCAGAAGTTTCGGCGCCCGTCCTTATGCCAAGCCGCAGTAGATGCCGCCGACGATCAAAGTCCTGAGATGGACAGCGGGTCGAACTCACCGCAGTTGGAGACACGGAAGAGCACGAAATTGCTGGTTGAGCAGCTGATGTAATGGCTTCGCTCCACGACCCGCTCGGTCCGGCGCACGACGTGGCGGTGTTCCCGGTAACGAGGCATATCGGCTGCCGCCGCAACTTGCGGGACGACGACCACAGCCGCGAGCATCAAGGCCTTCAGCATACGATTCTCCCCAAAGCTGACGGCGGACTTTCTTGCACTTGCAACGGATTGTCGATCCGCGCTGAGTGACCGAACCTCTGCCGCAGGATGACAAAGCGTCACGCCGCCACGGGATCGACCAGTGTAGGATCGTCGTCGCTCGCGCTCGTTGTATTGATCCGCTTGGAGACCGTCCACTCCCGCAGGGCTGCTTCGGCGGCGGGCCGCAACACCTCAGACCCGGCCCTGCCCCGAAGCCAATCGTCGATCGTGTCGCCCGTGAGGAGCACGGGCATGCGGTCGTGGTAGGGTGCCATCCAGGCGCTCGCCCCGGACACGACCATCGTGCAGGACAAGATCTCTTCGCCGGTTTCCCTGTCCTTCCATTTGTCCCACACGCCGGCGAAGGCGAGGATGGGCGAAGCGTCGGCGGCGGTAAACAGATGTGGGGTCTTGTTGCCCTTCTCGCCGGTCCATTCGTAGAACCCACTGGCCGGAATGATGCAGCGCCGGCGCTGGAAGGCTTCGCGAAACATCGGCTTCTCGTGCAGCGTTTCGGCGCGGGCGTTGAACGTGGCCGGAAGCGCCTTCAACGGCTTCGACCAGAAGAACGGGACGAGTCCCCAACGCATCGCGACGAGCTCGCGCTGCCCCTGTTTGTCGAGGCGCACCACATCCACCGTCGTGGTCGGCGCGATGTTGTAGCGCGGACGAAGGTTCAACGGCGCGCCGAGCACGCTCAGGAATTCGTTGATTTCGGCCCAGGTGTAATGTTGCGTGAAGCGTCCGCACATGCGGTCACGATAGCAAGATGCCTTCGGCGCCGTCCACGTCCGCTGTGGGGCTCATAACGATCAGGCCGGGTATGCGCTCACTGTTTCATCTCGCCTATCACGTCACCGATCTCGATGCGGCTCGCCGGTTCTACGGCGGCGTACTGGGATGCAAGGAAGGCCGAAGCACCGACACCTGGGTCGATTTCGACTTCTTCGGCCACCAGATTTCGCTGCACCTGGGCCGGCCGTTCGAGACCACCCGCACCGGCAAGGTGGGTGACCACCTCGTGATGATGCCTCACCTCGGGGTCGTTCTGTCCCTAAATGATTGGTTCGGCCTGGCGAGGAGGATGGAGGAGGCAGGCACCGTGTTCGACATCCCACCCGTGATTCGCTTCGAAGGCGAGTCGGGCGAGCAGCGCACCATGTTTTTCTTCGACCCGAGCGGCAATCCGATCGAGGTCAAGGGATTCAAGGATTTCGACTCGGTGTTCGCCAGCTAGAGCAGTTTGGGGTTGCGCTGAATCGGGTGATTTGATTCAGGGTGTCATCGTCACGAGCAAGAGGCTCGACCATGGCACTTCCTTTGTCACAGGACCTTCGGGCCCGGATCGTTCGCGCGGTTTCGGAGGGGAGTTCGATCCGGCAGGCTGCGGCGCGGTTCGATGTGAGCCCGTCGTCGGCGATCAAGCTGATGCAGCGGTTTCGGGCAACGGGCAGCACGGTTCCGGCCAAGATCGGCGGCTACAGGCGACCTTTGCTCGATGGTCAGGAGGTGCTGTTGCAGGACCTGACGGCCGCCAAGCCAGGCATCACGCTGGTTGAGATCAAGGCGGCCTTGGCCGAGCGCGGGATCGAGGGTGGCCACATCTCGACCATCTGGAGCACGCTGCGCCGGCTCGGCCTGTCGCACAAAAAAAGTCGCTGAGGGCCGCCGAGCAGGATCGGCCGGACGTGGCGCACGACCGTCGACGCTGGCGCGTGTGGCAGCGCTATATGGATCCGGAACGCTTCGTTTTCCTGGATGAGACGAGCGCCACCACCAATATGACGCGCCGCTATGGCTGGGGTCCCCGGAGCGAGCGCCTGGTCGACGCGTCACCCTGGGGACACTGGAAGACCAGCACCTTCGTGGCCGGGCTGCGCGCCGATGGACTCATCGCGCCCTTCGTCATCGGCGGCGCTATGGATGGCACAGCGTTCCGCGCCTATGTAAGCCAAGTGCTCGTCCCCGAGTTGCGCAAGGGCGACGTCGTCGTCATGGACAACCTGCCCGCCCACAAGGTGACGGGCATCCGCAAGGCCATCAAAGCAGCCGGTGCGGGCGTTCTGTACCTACCCCCCTACAGCCCCGACCTCAACCCCATCGAGCAGGTCTTCGCCAAGCTCAAGGCCTTGCTGCGCAAGGCAGGCGCCAGGACCAAGGAGGCTCTCTGGACCACCCTTGGCGCGCTGCTCACCGACTTCAGCCCAAGCGAGTGTCGGAATTACCTCACAAACTCAGGCTATGAGTTCAAGTAAACGCGAAATGCTCTAGCCGAACGGCTGGCCGGCGCCTCGCCGACGAGGTCGGCCCCTCAGAACAGATCCGAGCGGGCGTTGCGCTCGTTCCACACCGCCTGTGCGGCGGCCACCAGGGCGGCGTCGACCGAGGTGTCGGCCGGCTTGATCGACTTCTGCGCGACGGCACTCTGCGTGGCAGCCAAGAGGGCCGTATCGTCGGCCGGTGCGTCGCTGACGCCAAGGTCGGTCAGCAGCAACCGCAGCGCACCGAGCTTCGCCGCGCGGTCCATGGCAGCGAGCTGCTGCCGCGCCAGCTTGCCGGCGTCCAGGCGATTCGTCGCGGCGACGGCGCGGGCATAGTAATAGGCGGCCCTGATCGGGTCCGCGTCTCCGCCGCGGCCAAGGCGGTTGAGTTCGCCCAAGTTGTATGAGGCCCAGGCGTCGCCGCGGTCCGCCCCGACGCCATCCCACTTGCGGGCCTCGGCGAAGTCGACCGGAACCCCCAAGCCGAGCACATACATGCGGCCGATGTTATTGGGCGCCTCCGGCTGCCCGAGATCGGAAGCCTGCTTGAAATAGTCGAGCGCCTTGGCCGGATCCTTGGCGACGCCGACGCCGTCCAGATAGGCGTAGCCGAGGTTGTCGATGCCATACATGTCGCCCCGCTTGGCCGACTTGTCCCAGTAGCGCCAGGCCATGCCGGCATTGACGGGTACGCCCTCGCCGCGCTGGTACATGCCGCCGAGCGAATTCATTGCGAAGGTGTGCCCCACCCGGGCCGCGGCTTCGAACAATGTCTTCGCCTTGGCGAGGTCTTTCGGGACGCCACGCCCCTCGTAGTAGACGAGACCCAGGGAATGCGTGGCATAGACGTCGCCGAGAGCCGCCGCGCGCTCGAAATCGGCCTTGCCCTTGGCGAAGTCCGGTGGCTGCGAATATTCCTCGCGGTTGCCCATGGCCCAGATGGCGCGGACGTGGCCAAGCCCGGCGGCTTTCTTGTAGTTGGCCATCGCTTCGTCGTTTCGCGCCATGGCGGCGTGGACGCGTCCAAGCTGATAGGCGAAGCGGCCGAGATTGGGACGTGCCTTGACGGCCAGCTCGCAGGCCGGAAGGGCTGCCGCCGTGTCGATCTGACCGGTCAGCACGCCTTCGCCGGCGCCCTGCGCGTCGAGCCTGTCGCCGGCGAGCCGGTCGCAGTCGGTGATCTGCACATCGATTCCGAGCCGGATCTGGCTGTTCGGATGCTCGACCGACTTGAACACGGCGTCGACGTGCTTGCCGGCGGTTCCCGGCCGGCGGAATGAAGGCCAGCCGGCGCACTTCCGAAACGTCGAGCGTGCGGCCCTCCTCGAGGATGCGGTCGCCAAGCATCATCTGACCGAACGGCACGTTCGAGGCGAGTTGGATGCGATCTGCGCCTGACGGGACCGAGCTCTTGAACACGAGATTGGGGCCGAGCCCGACCAGCGACACGGCCGCGGCCTGCACGTCGGCGGGTGGCGCCGGCACCATGCACCGGCGGAGGCGCCGGCACAGCGGCCGCAACCGTCACGTCGCGCGTGATGGCGACGGAGCCGAGCTCGGTGTTTCCCCATGCGTCATCCACCCTGAAGGCGAACGAATCGGCTGCCGCGCCGGACAGGCCAGCGTAGGTGAGGGACGCGAAGTCTTCCGGTTTCAGCGGATCGTTCACCGCCAGAACGCGACCGTTCAGCATTAGCCGACCAGAAGCGGGCGTGCGCAGGACCGTGATGGTCAGCGCACCGCCCTCGGGCTGGACCGGCGCCTTCAACCGCAGCGGCTGCGCATCCGAGATTGCGCCGAGCGACACGTGCATCGCATGGTCGAAAGCCGGAGGGGCTTTCCGAGGCACCATATAGAAGTCGTTCGCCAGCGAGGAATCGTCCCACGGGACCTGACGATCGTCGGTGATCTGCGAGACCTCGTTGCGGACGCGGCTCAGCACCTGCCGGATTTCCAGCTTCGGCTCGATCGCGTAGTGGGCGAAAGAGCCGGTGAACGGGCTGACGTCGCCGCTCCCATCGAGGGCAACCTGTCCGGGGGAGGTCGAGTAGACGACGAGCGACCCCGTGGGTGTGGTGATCGGCGCGAGCCCGCGGGTGAGCGAATAGCCGGGCTTCGCGCCCAAGGCGTCTCCGAACGGATTGTCGCGGCAGGCGTCGAGGAACAGCAGCTGGATCTTGGCACCGCCCTGTCGCATCGCGGCGCTGACGTCCTGAAGCGCGAAGGTATCGAGATTGAGGTCGCGCGGCCCGGTGATCGCAGCAGAGGTCGGCACGAGATAGTTGCGATCCGCGACCTGGAAGGCGTGGCCCGAGTAGTAGAACAACGCGACGTCGGCATCTTCCACCGACGTGGTGAAGTGCCGGATCGCCGCCTCCATGGCCGATCTTGTCGGCATTGGTCACGGTGGTCACGTCGAAGTCGAGCTGCCGCAGTATCGCGGTGACGCGCGCCGCGTCCTGCACCGGGTTTCGCAGCAATGGCGCATGGCTGTATTCGGCGTTGCCGATCACCAGTGCCAGCCGACGCTCGGCCTGCGCCGGCATGGCCAAAGCCGCGAGCAGCAGGCCGGCCCCGCACAACGCCGCGAGGTTGCGCCCGACCCTACGAAGGGCAGTCCCCCCTTCCGCCCCGGCTTGAGCCGGAGCGCATGGCGCTTCAAGGGACGGGAGGAGAGTGAGGGCGGAGGAGACCATGGCTCAGACCGGCGCTCAGTGCGCCGCTTCGGCCTGCAGCCAGGCTTGGAGCGTCTGCATCTTCACATCGATCAGATCGTAGTCGACCTGCATGTAGCCGCCGGGTCCGATGATGACGGCCTCCGGCCGGGTCGAGAAGCAGATCCTGCGCCATAACCCCGACCATCACCGGGCCGCCCCAGATGTAGCGGAAGCTGTAGATCGTGAGGCCGCTCCGGGACAGGCCGAGCCGGCGGATGTCCCGCTTCAGCCGGCGGTCGGACCAGCCGCCGCCACCGCCGCCCGGCCTCCGCCCGCCAGCGCCGCCGCCCGAGCCGCCGCCGGCACCACCACCAGCACCGCCGCCTGCGGAGCCGCCGCTTGAACCACCGCCCGATGAGCCTCCGCCTGAGGATCCGCTGCTGGATGAGTGTCCGCCACCTCCCGCCGCCGCTCCCCGCGCCACCGCTGCCGCCGTTGCCACCACCGCGAATGCCCCCGGACGCATCATAGCTGCCCCAGGCGGCCGAAGTCGTACCGCTGGTTCCGTAGCTGCCGTATTCGGGAGCCCATCATCGCGGCGCCCTCTGCCCGGCCGCGCGGTAGGCGAACTCATGCGCCACGCGAGGCACCCCGTACCCGTGCGAGGCCAAGCCGCCATTGCGTATCATAGGGATCGTGAATGCGATGACGCACGATCCGGACGGGTGTTTTCCGCACCACATGGGCCACGCGGGGACGCGCCTTTACCGCGGGTTTGGTCGCAGCTGCCGAGGTCGCGGCGGCTCCCGTCGCGGTGCCGGACGGCACGACAGTGGTATCGCCGAGGTTCACGACGCGAATCCGCTCTGCCGGCTCGGTCCCAGTGCTTCCGTCGGCGATGCGGCCGAAGCCGATCGCGAACAGCCGGCTCTTCGAGAGCCCGTGCACCGCGACCAGTTGATCTACGATGGCCTTCGCGCGGAGGCTCGAAAGGCTGAGATTGTATTCATCCGAACCAACGGAGCTGGTGTGGACGCCAATCACGAAGCGATAGGACGCCAGCTTGGGATCGTTCAGCGCTTCGGCCAGGGTGCCGAGCAATGCTCCGGATTCCGGCGCCAGCGCGTCGGAGGCTCCTTGGAAGGCGACGGCAACCTGCATCGAAGGCAGCGGCCGAAGGGCGGCGAGGTCTTCGGCCTCATGGCCCTGGCCAAGAACCAGCGAGCGGGCCTTCGCGGTTTTCGGGTCGATGCTGCGGGTCAGCATGGCCGAACCCAGCCGCCCGACCATTTCGGACTTGGTGGCCGACTGCACGCTGAACACTGGTGCATCGGCAGCCGCCGCAGGCGGCGTCGCGGTGGCCGGCAGCAATTGATCAACCATGTTGCCGGCGTCCTGGGCAAAGGCAGGTGCGGCGAACATGACGGTGGCAAGCAGGCTTGCGCGGAACTGGGTGATCCTCAACATGGCGACCTCTGATCGTCGGGCCTGTGAGCGGTGCCGATGTCCGGATGGAACGAACATCGATCACCGTGGCAGGCCCATTCAAGGGCTCCCATGTTTCGGTGTCATGCCGCGCTAGAAACTGTCGCCTGGAGATAAGGGCGCGGGCAGTTCTGCCCGGCTAAGCTCCTCCGGGGCCGACAGGCCCGCGCAGTCGATGTGCGGGATATTCGCCCGGCACCAAGGGCCGAGCTCAACAGGCTTCGTTGATTCCCTTAGCCGCGCGGGCTCTCAGCCGCCGACGTTCCGGTCCGATCGATCGCGGCAGGACTCCATGTCGTCGTCTTCATCGAGATCCAGCGTCGCCCGCCAGCCCTCGGCCCATTCGCGGTGTGCGGTGGTCGAGAGACAATGAGGATTGTCGGAAAGCCGCTTGCCCGCGGCACGCGCCGTGACACCATCCTGAAAGGCGTCGAGCCTTTCGTGCTGCCGAGACGCTTTCGATGCCGTCCAGAAGAACATGAGGATCTCCTTGCGGGTCCTGCCCTAAAACGTTTGCCGACAGCATTGGTTGCCGTCCTAAAGCGTCGGTCTCGGCGCCTACTGGCAGCGAGCGAGGCTTGGTGTCCGAGACTGGCGCTTTCGATGCGATGGAACCCGTCGGTGTCATGTCGTACTGGCGGGCGTTTGCGATCTGGCTCAGGTGCAGGCTGGCAATGGTCACGCCGATGAAAAACGTCAGCACCGCGGACATGACGTGCATCTTCGGCGACTCGAGATAGCCAACCTGCTCATTCCAGCGCATCTGCGTTCGGATGCCGAGAAGCTGGCTGCCAGTTGACGGAAACCGATTGGGCCTTGCAAGAGGGCCGCGAACGTTAAGATGAAACGCCATAGATCTGTCCCGGGCGGCGAACGCTACGTTGCTCGATCCGCTCAAGTTGCACGGATCCCGTTAACGTCAGGCAACCGCATTCGGCCCCCGGCCTTCTCAAGCTGAGAAGCGTCTCGAATGGTTGACCGAGTGAGAATCCGCTGACGCGACGGAACGCTCGATCAGTGGACGCGGCGGCGGCGAACGCCGGCGTCGAAAAGCGACACGGCAGCCCTCGCTCAGATTGGCCCGGTTCTGCCTCATGCAGACGAGCAGCCTGTCCTCATCGGGATAGGTGAAAGCACAGAGGGCAAGCGCATCGTAGCCGCACGCACGACGCGTTGCTGTAACTGACGGATTTACTGTATCTGACGATGGCTGCACGGGTGTCCGATGGCTCGGCATTCGCGACGGCAGGGAGGAACCGATGCTGCGATTCGTATTGTGTGCCGGCGTGCTCGCCGCGGGGATCTGTTCGGCTGCGGCGGACGACACCTGCAAAAGCCGGGCTGCGGACAAGAAGCTCGCTGGCGCGGCGCTGACCAGCTTCATGACCAAGTGCCAGAAGGACGCGGCATCGACGTGCGATGCTTCTGCAGCGACCAAGAAGCTGGCAGGCGCGGCCAAAACCAGCTTCGCGAAGAAATGCGTCAACGACGCCGTCGGCACCTGACCTCGCTCGCGCGTGGCCATGGAGGCCACGCTCCACGCCAGCCGTGACGTCGAACACTCCAGAATTTCTATGTCGGCGTCGACGGCGGCGGATCTCGCTGCCGTGTCCGTGTGCGGGACAGTTCGCGGCGGTTGGTTGGGTGCGCGGAGGCGGGCGCCGCCAATGTATCGCTGGACTTCATTGGCGCCCTCCAGACGATTCATGACGCGGTTGCAGCGGCGTTCAGCTCCGCCGGACTCCCTGAGGACGCGATCTCTCACTCGGCCGCGGGGCTCGGCCTTGCCGGGGTATCGTCGTCGGCAGTCGCCGAACGGGTGCGCGCCGCCGTGCCGGTATTTTCCACCGCCGCCGTGGGTCACGACGGGCTCATTGCGTGCCTCGGCGCGCACGGGGGGCACGACGGTGGTCTGGTGATTGCCGGAACCGGCAGTGCTGCGGTGCTTCGTCTCGGCGGCGAGACACTCAGCATCGGCGGTCGCGGATTCCTGCTCGGCGATGACGGCTCCGGGGCCTGGATCGGCCGTGCGATCTGGCGCTTGGCCTTCCGCGCCTGGGATGGGCTGGAACCCGCGTCGGCGCTTCTCGAGGCCTGCATGGCCGAGTTCGACCGCGACGTCGTCCGGATCATCGCATGGGCACGGACCGCGCCCTCGCATGCATTTGCCGCCTATGCGCCGCGCGTGTTCGCTGCGGCCGAGGCCAGGCGATGCGGCGGCGGGCGCAGGGTGATCGCGGGCGCGGCCGCGGCCATCGGCGAATTGATCGCGGCGCTGATCGCCCGCGGCGCACCGCGGATCGACGCTGGTTGGGCGGACTGGCGGCGGCAATCACGCCGCACCTTCCAGCCAGATCTCACGCGCTGACTGCGCCAGCCGCTGGCCGACGCGCTCGAAGGCGCATTGATGTTCGCAGGGCTGCCACCGGCGATCTGACACGATCTACCGCGAAGCAGCGGGGCCAAGCCGTGCGAGGCGCGCGGTTGCATCCATCCACTCGGCATGGCATGGACCGCGTCATGCTTGCACTCGCCAGACGAGAAACGCGCCGAGGCGGCGCGCGCGCCGCGCCGCGCATTTCGTTCGTGTCGCTCGGCTGCCCCAAGGCGCTCGTCGACAGCGAGCGCATCATCACGCGCCTGCGCGCCGAAGGGTACGAGCTCACCAAGAGCCATAGCGGCGCCGACGCTGTGATCGTCAACACCTGCGGTTTTCTGGACAGCGCCAAGCAGGAGTCGCTCGACGCCATCGGCGCAGCCCTGGCCGAGAACGGCAAGGTCATCGTCACCGGTTGCATGGGTGCCGAGCCCGATGCGATCACCGCCGCCCACCCCAATGTGCTCGCAATCTCCGGGCCGCAGGCTTACGAAAGCGTCATGGGTGCGGTGCGCACAGCCGTCCCGCCGCTGCACGATCCCTTTCTCGATCTGGTGCCGCCGCAGGGCGTAAAACTCACCCCGCGCCACTACGCCTATCTGAAGATTTCCGAGGGCTGCAACAATCGTTGCTCCTTCTGCATCATTCCGAAGCTGCGCGGCGATTTGGTCTCGCGGCCGATCGGCGACGTGGTCCGCGAGGCCGAGAGCCTGGTGCGCGCCGGCGTCAAGGAACTGCTGGTCGTGTCGCAGGATACCGGCGCCTACGGTCTCGACCTTCGCTACGCCCCGAGCCGGATCGGCGACCGCGAAGTCCGGACGAAGTTCATCGATCTTTGCCGCGAACTCGGCCGGTCTCGGCGCCTGGGTGCGCCTGCACTATGTCTACCCCTACCCTCACATCGACGATGTCGATCCCGCTGATGGCGGACGGCATCGTGCTGCCTTACCTCGACATCCCCTTCCAGCACGCGTCACCGAGCGTGCTGCGCGCCATGCGCCGGCCCGGCAACCACGAGAAGGTGCTGGAGCGCATACAGGAGCTGGCGCGCCGCGGTGCCGGACCTCACTCTGCGCTCGACCTTCATCGTCGGTTTCCCCGGCGAGACGGAGGATGATTTCCGGTTCCTTCTCGACTGGCTTTCGGAGGCCAAGCTCGACCGCGTCGGCGCCTTCAAATACGAGCCGGTGCGCGGCGCGCCCGCCAACGACCTCGGGCTCCCGACGGTGCCGCCGGACGTGCAGGAGCAGCGCTTGCGGCGGTTCATGGCGCATCAGCAGTCGATCAGCGCCGCGCGCTTGAAGCGGAAGGTCGGCCAGCGGCTGCAGGTCATCGTCGACGCGGCTGGGCCGACAGTCGCCGAAGGCCGCAGCAAGGGCGACGCGCCCGAGATCGACGGCAAGGTCTATCTGTCGTCCCGCCGGCCGCTGCGGCCGGGCGACATCGTTACCGCGAAGGTCGAGCGGGCCGACGCCTACGACCTGCACGCGGCCGCCGTCTAACCCGCCCGGCAGCGCAACGCCTCTCGCCGGCTTGTCAGCCTCGAATGAACGCCAGCAGGTCGGGGTTGATGCGCTCCGGGTGCGTCGTGCACATGCCGTGCGGCAGCCCGTCGTACGTCTTCAGCGTCCCGTTCTTCAGCAGCGTGACCGAGAGCGGCGCTGAATCCGCGTAGGGTACGATCTGGTCGTCGCTGCCGTGCATGACGAACACGGGCACGTCGATCGCTTTGAGATCCTCGGTGAAGTCGGTCTCGGAAAACGCCTTGATGCAATCGTAATGGGCCTTGGCGCCGCCCATCATGCCCTGCCGCCACCAGTTGTCGATGACCCCTTGCGAGGCCTTCGCGCCGACTCGGTTGTAGCCGTAGAAAGGACCTGCGGGCACGTCGATATAGAATTGCGCGCGATTGGCCGCGAGGGCCTCGCGAAACCCGTCGAAGACCTCGATCGGCAGGCCCCCCGGATTATTTTCGGATTTGACCATGATCGGCGGCACGGCCGAGATCAGCGCTGCCTTGGCGACGCGCCCCTTCTCCGCCCGTGCGACGTAGCGCGCGACCTCGCCGCCTCCCGTGGAATGCCCGACGTGAACCGCGTTCCTGAGATCGAGCGCAGCGGCAAGTGCGATGACGTCGGCCGCGTACGTATCCATTTCGTTGCCGGTCGCAGTTTGCGTCGAGCGGCCGTGCCCGCGGCGGTCGTGGGCGATCACGCGAAAGCCCTTGTTCAGGAAGAACATCATCTGGTTGTCCCAGTCGTCGGCGCTCAGCGGCCAGCCGTGATGAAAGACGATTGGCTGCGCCTCCTTGGAGCCCCAGTCCTTGTAGAAGATCTCGGTGCCGTCCTTGACGGTGACCACGCCCATGGATGTTCCTTTCGAGTTCCGGAGGCATCCGCCCCGCACCAGAACCTTGCGCCCGTCGAGCGGTACCGGAATGGCGCATTCTGACATATCCTGGACGAAGTCGCCCAGAGAGCTTCTGCGGGGGCCCGTGCATCTGATAGGCAGAGCACAGGGTGCATCTACCTGCGAAAGGACTGTCCATGCGATTGAGTGCGCGAAACCAGCTCAAGGGCAAAATCCTCGAGGTCAAGAAAGGGCAGACCACCTCGCACGTCCGCATCGATGTGGGCGGCGCGGTCGTCACCGCGTCTATCACCAACGAGGCCGTGGATCAGCTCGGGCTCAAACCAGGCCAGGACGCCTACGCCGTGATCAAGGCGTCCGACGTCATGATCGGGGTGGATTGATGCGCCGGCTCGGACTGGCTGCCGCCGCGGGCGGCGCCTTGTTGTTCGCAGTCCTACCCGCCTGGGCGGACGAAAGCACGGGCTGCTCCGGCTTCAAATGGCACATCGACAGGGAGGAGACGGCCTTCGCGGGCGACGCGCTCCCGGCCGTCAACGCCGGCGCACAAATCCCGGGCGTGATGGAAGCGGTGGTGCTGCATCTCGCCAAGCAGGACGGCCAGACGTTCGAGATTCCACCGTCACATCGGCCCAAGCACAATCCGGCTTATGCCGGCGTGTTCTCCATTGTACCGATCCAGGTGGCCGGGCCCTACAACGTGACGATTTCCGAGGAGGCCTGGATCGATGTGATCCAGGGCGGCAAGGCCCTGCGCCAAACGGGCTTCACTGGAGCCCAGGGCTGTCATGACGTGCGCAAGAGCGTCCGCTTCGATCTGGCCGCCGGGCCGGCGACGATCATGATCACCGATGCCGCGAACGAAACACTAAAGATCGAGGTTCTGCCGCCGCCGCTCTGAGTTGGTGTTCAAGAAACAACACGGTCCCTTGGCCATATCAAAATAGATGCTGGGCGGACGTCAGCTTGCACTGGAACTGGGAAAGATTGTCGACGGCTTGACCTGTCGTACGGTCGATCGTCGACAGCGCATGGAACGACTCGGTGCTGCCCTTCGGGACAACGTCATATCCGAATTGAACGACATCGGGTTCGACTGATACGACGCCCGTCCGGGTGAAGGCGTCATTCGATTCCACTTCGCCGTTGCGGAACGTCTCGTGCCGCTCGCCGTCGTTCAGCGTCGTGGTCTTGTCAACCGAAAGCGTGGACAGGTCGATCTTCAGGTCGAAGTATTTCACCCAATTCGAACCGGCTTCCGAGGGAACGGCCGAGGTGCGGGTGCAAAGCAGCTCCACCGATTGGGCGGGTTGCGCGGCGGCGGGCAAGCTTGCGAGGGCAATGCTCGAGACCGCCAGACAGAGTGGCAGCTCGACAGCTCTCTGAAATTGGGTCGTCATTGTGCCTCCCGTGGCATTTATCGTCCCGGGAAATGGCAGGACGGTGGCGCGATCGACCGCTTTTCACGCCAGCAGGGGGCACCGTCTCCGAGAGATTCCGCTCGCGAGAGCGTCATGCGACGCGTCTCTCAATAACCTGAGCTGCTTCCGGGCGGGAAGTTCAGCTGGTCATTCCGCCGCGAGCTTCGGGGCGGACGGGTTGTTCGGGTGCGTCGTCCAATTGGCGTAGGGACGGCCGTAAGGCAGCCCCGTGCGGGGGTCCACGCCGACAGTCTGCTGCTCCATGGTGATGCAGTTCTCGACCGGGCAGACGTCCGCACAGAGGTTGCAGCCGACGCACTCGGCGTCGTTGACCACGAACCTCCGCTGTCCGTCGACAACCGGCCAGATGGCCTGGTGCGAGGTGTCCTCGCAGACGATATGGCAGCGGCCGCACTTGATGCAGAGATCCTGATCGATGCGGGCTTTCACGACGTAGTTCAGGTTCAGGAATTGCCAGTCGGTGGTGTTGCCGACCGCCCTGCCCCGGAAATCGTCGATCGAAGCGTAGCCCTTGACCGTCATCCAGTTCTTGAGGCCGGTGACCATCTCCTCGACGATCTTGAAGCCGTAAGTCATGGCCGCGGTGCAGACTTGGGCCGTTCCGGCCCCCATGGCGATGAACTCGGCCGCGTCGCGCCACGTCGTGATGCCGCCAATGGCGGAGATCGGCAGCCCGGCCGTCTTCGGGTCGCGCGCGATCTCGCTCACCATGCTGAGCGCGATCGGTTTCACGGCCGGGCCGCAATAGCCGCCGTGCGTACCCTTGCCGTCCACATGCGGCGTGGGGCACATCCGGTCGAGGTCGACCCCGGTGATCGAGTTGATGGTGTTGATGAGCGACACGGCATCGGCCCCGCCAGCCTTGGCGGCGCGCGCCGGATGGCGGATGTCGGTGATGTTGGGCGTCAGCTTCACAATCACCGGCATGCGCGTGTGCTGTTTGCACCAGCGCGCCACCATCTCGATGTATTCCGGCACCTGACCCACAGCCGAGCCCATGCCACGCTCGGACATGCCGTGCGGGCAGCCGAAGTTCAGCTCGATCCCGTCGCAGCCAGTCTCCTCGACGAGCGGAAGGATGCTGGCCCAGGCCTGCTCCTCGCACGGAACCATGATCGAGACTACGAGGGCCCGGTCGGGCCATTCGCGCTTGACCTGCTTGATCTCCTGCAGGTTGACCTGTAGCGGCCGGTCGGTGATGAGCTCGATGTTGTTGAAGCCCATCAGGCGCCGGTCTGGACCATGGATCGCGCCGTAGCGCGGCCCCGAGACGTTGACCACCGGCGGCCCTTCCTCGCCGAGCGTCTTCCACACCACGCCGCCCCATCCGGCCTTGAAGGCACGCGTGACGTTGACGTAGCGGTCTGTCGGCGGCGCCGACGCAAGCCAGAACGGGTTCGGCGACTTGATGCCGAGGAAGTCGGTCGCGAGGCTGACCATGGATTCTACTCCGCGGCTTGAGGGAGCGCCTGCGCATCGCGCAGGAACCGGTCGATCGAGAATGCGGCCTGTTTGCCGTCCTCGACGGCTGCCACCGTGAGATCCTGGCCGCCGAATACGCAATCGCCGCCGGCCCAGATGCCCGCCACAGAGGTGCGACGCTCGTCGTCCACCAGAATGCGCCCGCCCTGCAGCGCGACCGTGTTGCCGAGCGGCTCGTCCACGAAAGCTCTGGCCGATGGCGGCAAGCACCTGGTCGGCCGGGATCGGTATCACCTCAGGCGTGCCATTGAGGCCCGGCGGAGCATGCTCGAACAGCGCCGCTGTCAAGCTTCCGTTCTCGCCCGCAAAGCTCTTCGGCACGCGCCCAGTAACCGGATCGTCACGCCGTTCTTCTTGGCCGAAATCCTGCTCGAAAAGGCTGGCCTTCATGTGTTCCGGCCCGCGGCGATAAGCGATCGTCACCTCCTCGGCGCCCGAGCTTCTTTGCCTGAACGGCCGCGTCGACCGCGGTCATCCCGCCGCCGATCACCACGACCTTGCGGCCCACGGGCACCTCGGCCTTGTCAGACGTCTGGCGCAGTTGCTCGATGAAGGGCACAGCATCCGTCACTTCGGCGAATTCCGGCATGCCGCTCAAGCTGTTGAAGCCTGCGAGCCCGAGCCCGAGGAACACGGCGTCGTAGTCCGCCCGGAGCTGGCTCAGCGTCACGTCCCGGCCGAGCGCCCTGCCGGTCTCGACCGTGATGCCGCCGATCGACAGGATGAACTCGACCTCCCGTTGGGCGAAATCGTTCGTCGTCTTGTAGGTAGCGATCCCGTATTCGTTGAGCCCGCCAGCCTTCGGTTTCGCATCGAACACCGTGACGTCGTGGCCAAGCATCGCCAGCCGGTGGGCGCAGGAGAGGCCCGCCGGGCCTGCGCCGACGACCGCGATCCGCTTGCCGGTCGCCGGCTGCCGCGCGAAGGGCTGGCTGCCGCGCTCGGCCATCAGCGCGTCGGTCGCATAGCGCTGCAGAAGGCCGATCTGCACCGGCTTGCCCTCCGCGTGCTCGCGCACGCAGGCCTCTTCGCAGAGCTGCTCCACCGGGCACACGCGGGCGCACATGCCGCCCATGATGTTGGCGCTGAGGATCGTCTCAGCGGCGCCGTGCGGATTGGCGGTGCGTGATCTGCCGGATGAACAGCGGGATATCGATATGGGTCGGGCAGGCCTGGGCGCAGGGCGCGTCGTAGCAGAAGTAGCACCGGTCGGCCTCGACGAAGGCTTCGTGCGTGGCTCAGCGGCGGCGTCGAGTCGGCGAAGTTGCGCGCGTAATCGTCGGGCTGCAGCCTGTGGCTGGCGATCCCGTCGGATGGCAAGGCCATGGCGTCTCTCCCGTGGCGCCGCGGCCCAAAACCTGACCGCGCGGTCAAGATTTCAATTTGGAACCGTTCTTGTCAAGCCGAGAGCTCTGGGCGCTTTCCGCCGACTTTGCCATCGTTTTGGGCAGTTCCTGCTTGTGTCCGCACGCCCGTTCGCGCCACGACGCCGCGATGCAAAAGCCGGCATTGATATCGCAATCAGAGCTCGTTGCAGTTCGAGGCTGGGCCACGATGGCTGGTGTCTGCCGGACGCGTGAGACCCGGTGACAGCATGAACCTCCTCTGGCGTGGCTCCCGGCCGCAGAAAGCCCGGCTTGTGCTCCGGGCTCGTGCTGTTCGCTTTCGCGGCGGCGCACTTCCTCAATCACGCGCTCGGGCTCGTCAGCCTCGAGGCCATGAACGCGTTCGACGCCTGGCGCATTCGCGGTCATCCGGTCGCGGCCCGGGACGGTCGTGCTCGCGCGGCGCTCTGTCGTCCATGTGGCGCTCGGCCCTGCGCAAGTTCGCCGGCCGCGCGCACGCTGCAGCATGCCGCATTGGGAGGCGGCGCAGATCGTGCATCGGGCTGGCGATTCCGATCCTGCTGCTGCCGCACATCGTCAACACGCGGATTGCGGCCGAGCTGTTCGGCGTCCAGGACACCTATGCCTACGAACTCGCGCGGATCTGGCCGCCGGCATCGTCGGCCAGACCACGCTGCTGCTGCTGGTCTGGGTCGCACGGCTGCATCGGCATGCACTATTGGCTGCGGCTCTCGCCCGGTACGCGAAGGTCGGCGCCGCTGCTGTTCGCGGTGGCGGTGCTGCTGCCGTTTGCGGCCTTCACGCGGCGTCTCGCGTCCAGGGGCGGGCGCTGCAGGCCGTCGCTGGCAGATCCGGCGCAATCTTGCGGCCCTCAAGCGCGAGACCAACTGGCCGGACGACGCCGACGGCCGACCGCATCGTCGCGATCCGCGCGCGCTGCCGTGCAACGGGTTCCTTGCGCTTCTCGCCGTCACCGCGGCTGATCGCTGGTCGGGCGCACCGTCGTGCGACGGCGCGGAGCGCAAGGTCACGGTCAGCTATCGTCGGCGGGCCCGCGGTTGCGCGGTGCCGGGGGAGACGCTGCTCGAGATCAGCCGGCGAGCCGGCATGCCGCATATGTCCGTCTGCGGCGGACGCGGGCGCTGCTCGACCTGCCGGGTTATGGTGTTGAGCGGGCGGAGAGCCTCGATCCGCCCGAGCCTACTCGAAGCCGCGACCCTTGAGGCCATCAGGCCGGACCGGGCGTCCGCCTCGCCTGCCAAGCCCGGCCCCGTGCCGACCTGACCGTCATGCCGCTGCTGAAGGCCGGCGGCGCGGTCGCCCTTCTGCCCGAACCGCAGACCGGGATGCCGACCGGCGTCGAGCGGGACCTCGCCGTGCATGTTCGTCGACATGCGCGGCTTCACGGCGCTCACCGAGCGCAAGCTCGCCTTCGACGTGGTGTTCATCCTCAACCAGTTCTTCGCGACCGTCGGGCAGCCCGTCTACGACTTCGGAGGCTGGATCAGCAATTACGCCGGCGACGGCATGATCGCGTTGTTCTCGGACGAGGCGGGTCTGGGCCGGCCTGCCGCTCGGCGCTGCATGGCGGCGGCGCAGATCGATGAGGCCGTGGCGGCCCTGAACCTGCGTGATCGAGGGCGAGATCGAAGCGCCGATCGACGTCGCCATGGGCTTGCATGCCGGCCCGCACGTGATGGGCCGGGTCGGCTATAGGGATACGCAGGCGCTGTCGGTGATCGGCCTCGCCATCAACGTGGCCAGCCGCCTTGAAGGCCTGGCCAAGGCCGCAGGCGTGCAGATCGCGCTGTCGGAGGACGTCGCCGAGCACGCCGGGCTCGAAACCACGGACCTGACCATCGAGCCGCGCCAGTGCGTGGGCTGGCGCTGCCGATCGGCGTGGTGTTCCTGGCGCACGCCCGCGAGATCGTGATGCGTCTGCGGCCCATTCTGGCCGCCTGAGCCGCTGGATCTCGCCACCCAATTCAGCCCGGGCGACCAGCCCGGATCAGTGGCACGTGAGGTGCCGTCGACTCGCGGCATCGAGCCGTCGAGCCTTGGATCATCCATGATCTCGAAGCCGTTCGCATAGGGCGTGAAGCCGCAGGATTGGTAGAAGCGCGACGCGGCAGGGTGATCGAAGTTGCAGGTGTGAAGCCAGACGCGAGTGGCCGAGGACCAGGCGAGTTCCAGAGCGGCAGCCATGAGGCGGCGGCCAAGGCCGTTGCCGACGGCGGCCGGATGCAGCCCGAAATAGGTGATCTCGACATCGCCGCTCATCCGCCCGGCGAATTCGACCACGCCGACGCCTGATCGGCATCATCGAAAGCCACATAGGCGTCTCGGGGGCGGCTGGTGGGCATCCGCGCCTCAGCGGCCCGGCTCCAGAGCCAAGGCGTGCCCACTGCAGCGAACAGGTCGAGGTAAGCGGCCGCGCCGAACTCTGCCGCAGGTTGGAGTCGCAGGGGCTCTGCAAGGGGGACTGGCGGCGGGCGCCGCATCTCGAGCCAGATCACCGCATTGGCCAGCCGGCCGGGGGCGAGCTGATAATAGCCGTTCGGGAGGTCCGTCGTTATCGTCACCTCCGCTATTGCCCGATCACGCCATTGGCCGTTTCCACAACCCAGCCCGTGCCCTCGCGCCGGATCGCCAGCACTTCGCCCGCGCCTTCGACCACCGAGCCGGGCTCGACAATGGTGAGCCTGTTGCGGACCTCGACGACCGCTTTGCCGTCGAACACGTCATGCACGGTAAATCCGGGTAGCCTGTGGCCCGACATCGCAGCCGGCGTGCCGCTGCCGGCCATCGCATCCGTCAGGCCGGTGCGAGTCGGGGCCGGCCCGATGCTGCCGGTCGGCGTGTAGTCAATCTGAGGATTGGTCGATGCGGCCTGTTTCGGGACCTCGACGGCTGAGGGCAAGGGCTGCAGAACGGCCGGTACGGCCGGCGGATCACGGTGGGCGCGCCGGTCGAAATTGGCGAAGATCCTGAAATCGGCGTCATTGGGGTCGGCTAGGCGTGGCGCCGGACCAACCGCCACCATGTAGCACGCGAAGCTGGCCGACAGCGCGGCCGCCGACACACCGGCGCCTCCCAGCAACCAGTCGCTGGCGCCGCTCCGTCCGAGGCCGACGAACCTGAACCACAGCGTTTCGTGCGCCATCGCGACCTCACCCCGCCTTCTGCAGGGCTGTCGCAAGGTCACGGAACGCGTCCTCGCTGGCCGGTGCTGCTGGCGATTGTCCAAGAGCGGCGTAGATACGAGGGACCAGGGTTACGGCCTGGTCGAGATCGGGATCGGCGCCAGGCTGGTAGCCGCCCATCGCGCGGAGATCGCGCGTGTCCTCGAAGCGGGCGATCATCTCACGCAGCTTACCCACCAGTGTGCCCTGCTCCGCCGACCAGACGTGCTGCGAGAGCCGCGAGAGCGAACCGAGCAGGTCGATGGCGGGATAGCGTCCCTGGGCCGCGATGCGTCGATCCAGCACAATGTGGCCGTCGAGCGTGCCGCGCACGGTGTCGGCCACGGGGTCGTTGTGATCATCGCCATCGACCAGGACGGCGAAGACCCCGGTGATCGAGCCGCCGCCCTGAACGCCGGGCCCGGCCCGCTCGAGCAGCTTCGGCAGGTCACCGAACACACTCGGCGGATAGCCCCGCGCGACGGCGGGCTCGCCGGCCGCGAGCGCCACGTCGCGGGCCGCATGGGCGTAGCGCGTCACCGAATCCAGGATCAGCAGCACGGCCTCACCTTGATCGCGGAAGTGTTCGGCGATCGTCATCGCGGTGCGCGGTGCCAAGCGGCGCATCATCGCGCTTTCATCGCCGGTCGCGACCACCGCGACGGCGCGCGACCGGTTCGGCCCCAGTGATTCTTCCAAAAACTCGCGGACCTCGCGGCCGCGCTCGCCGACGAGCCCGACCACCACGCTGTCGAAGCCGCGTGCGCCTGCCAGCATGGCGAGCAGCGTCGACTTGCCGACCCCGGAGCCGGCAAAGATGCCGATCCGCTGCCCGGCGCAGAGCGGTGCGAAGATGTCGAGCGCCCGAACGCCCGTCTTGACCGGCCTGCTGACACGCGCCCGATCGAGCGCCGCGGGCGCGTCCCGCTCGACGCTCCTCGGCGACGGCCCTGGGCGCAATGCGCCGTTGCCGTCGATGGGCTTGCCGAGCGCATCGATCACGCGGCCCTTCCAGCTCACATCCGGCGCAAGGCTGAACGGGCCGAGGCGGCGTGCCGGCTTGCCCCAGGCGGAGGTCCGTGCGCGACGCATAGGATTTGACCGTGGCCGTGGCCCGTTCGACGCGGATCACCTCGCCGAGATGCGGCTCCTCCGCGGTGCCGAGGTCGATCAGGTCGCCAAGGTGAACGAACGGAGACAGTCCCGCCACGCGGCAGCTCGAGGGCGCGACATCGGCGATGCGCCCCGCCGCGATCGTGAAGGGCACGCTGGCAACGCCGGATTCTATCGCGCTGGCAAGACGTTCGAGCGCGGTCATCCCCGTCTGTCGGGACCGGGGGCCGTCATGACGGCGTGCCGAGCGTCTTGATGGCGTCCTGCAACGACGAATCCGATGACTGGTTCATCTGCGTGACGCTGTCCATGGCGTGCTGGATTTCGATCAGCTTGCTGAGCTCCAGGACCGGATTGACGTTGGAGCCCTCCACGAATCCTTGCGCCATTCCGTTTTCCGTGAAGTCGAGCACCGGAGTCGCGGGCGTGCTGGGAACGACGCTGGCGTTCGGGGCGCGCGTCAGGTTTGCATTGGGATCGATGCTGAACAGGCCGATCGCGCCGATCTGCCGGCCATTCTGGGTCATCATGCCATCGGCCGAGATCGTCGGCGGTCCGGCATCGGGATCGACGATCAGCGACGAGCCGCCGGCATCGAGCACGGGATAGTTGTTAAGCGTGGTGATCTCGCCTTCCGGTCCCATCTTGAGGCGGCCGTCGCGGGTATAGGCGATGCCGCCGGGCGTCTTGATCCCGAACCAGGCGTCGCCCTGGACCGCGACGTCCAGCGGGTTGTCGGTCTTGGTCAGGTCCCCGCCCTTGCGCGAAATGTAGTCGGCGCCCTGCGAGACGTAGGACACGGGGCTCGCGCCGGTGTTGGACAGCACCGTTTCGAAGCGCACCCCGTCCGCGCGAAAACCTGCCGTGTTCATGTTCGCGACGTTGTTGGCGATCGTTTGCAGCCGCCGCTCGATCGCGATCTGACCGGAGGCCCCGACGTAGAAGTTCGACTGCATGTCAGCCCCCGAGCTTCAGGCCGGCGATGCTCATGAGCAGGTCGGAACTCAATCCGAAGCTCGACGAGTTCACTCGCAAGCAGCGCGTTGCTGGTGGTCGGATCGGTGTTGTTGCCGCTCGCGTCCCACATGGCCGTGAAGCGCGCCACGAGTTTCTCGACCTTGCTCGGGTCCTGCAGGTCCTTGATGTTCAGCACCTTGTTCAGGTAGTTGGCCTGAGCGTCGATGTCGGCGTTGCCCGAATAGGGCGAAATGCCGAACGTGGTCTGGACCACTTTGAGCAGCGCCGGATCGGCCAGGATTCCAAAGGCGGACGTTACCGAGGACGCGGTCCGCTTGAAGTAGAGCGCCAGCTGAACCCCGGTATTCTGCTGTCCTTGCGTGTTTTCGAGCGTCTGCTCGACGTATTTGGACGTGGTGTCCGTGGTGGCGGCGGCTGTCGCGGTTGCCCCAGCGCCCAGCCCGGCGAAATTGAACGCGGTCGCGAAGGCTTTGTAACGCGCGTCAGTCATCTTGTTGGCCAGCGCGGTCGGGCTCTTGGTGCCCTGGTCCAAAAGCTGCGTCATCAGCCCCTTGGCATAGGTCATGTCGCCGAGGCCGTAGGCCTTCATCGCGTAGGAGAACAGCCTGTAGTTGCCGACGAAGTCGCTGACGGTCTTCACCTTCCCGATGTTGGCCAGGTAGTAGGCCGTGTCTTTCTTGACCGTCGGGTCGGCCGCGGCCGTGGCCTGGCTGCGCGCCATGTTCGACGTGATCGAAAGATAGCTGGCTGTCGTCGAAAGCACTGCGGACCCTTGCGAACGGCTCCGCCCCAGGCTCCGCCCTTCGGCTTGCCCGAAGCTGACGCGCACGGCGTCGGCCCGAACCAGCCTCACGCAAGGCATTGCTGGTGCACTGCATCGGTCGGCTGGCGACACGGCGCCGCGGCGCGACGCGATCGGAGCACCCCTTGGGCTTTATCATCGGTATCGTGGTCGCGCTGGGCTGCATGATCGGCGGCTACGTGGCCAACGGCGGCCATATCGGGGTGATCTGGCAGCCCTACGAGATGATCATCATCCTGGGTTCCGCGCTCGGCACCTTCATCGTTGCCAACCCGTTCTCGACGATCAAGGACACGGGGCGGGCGCTGCTCGAAGGCATCAAGGGCGCGACACCGAAAGGCCGCGACTATCTCGATCTTCTCGGCTTGCTCTACACGCTGATGCGCGAGTTACGCGGCAACGCGCGCAATGAAGTGGAAGGTCACATCGACAACCCGAAGGATTCCGAACTCTTCAAGAAATATCCCAAGGTGCTGGTCGACAAGGACATGACCACTTTCATTTGCGATTACTGCCGTCTCATCATGATCGGCAACGCTCGGACGCATGAAATCGAATCCCTCATGGACGAGGAGATCGAGACGATCAAGCGGGACAAGCTGAAGCCTTATCAGGCGCTGCAGTCGGTTGCGGATGGCTTGCCGGCGCTGGGCATCGTCGCGGCCGTGCTCGGCGTTATTCACGCGATGGGTGCGCTCGACCAATCGCCCGAGGTGCTTGGCGAACTGATCGGCGCGGCGCTGGTCGGCACCTTCGCCGGCATTTTCATGTCCTACGGGCTCACCGGCCCGCTCGCCCACAAGGTGAAGGTGACTCGCGAAAAGCGGGTGCGGCTCTACGTCATCATCAAGCAGTCGCTGCTGGCCTTCATGAACGGCGCCGTGCCGCTGATCGCCCTGGAGCACGGCCGCAAGACCATTTCGGCTTACGAGCGCCCCTCGATCGACGAGGTCGAGAACGAGACGATGGGCGGCGGCGCCGAGGCCGCTCCGGCCAAAAAGGCGGCCTGACATGGCGCCGAACGACGCTTCTGCCCGTGCGGCTATCCCCGCCTGGCTGGGCCGCAGCGCGAAGCCGACGGCGCTCGACCAGGCGCCAGCGATCGCGGATATCATGACCGAGATCGCGACGATCTGGAGCGCCCGCTTCGCGGAACTCGCGTCAACGCCGATCGAAATGACGTTCAAGAACCTGCGGCTCACGCGCGTCCCCCAGGTCGTGGAAGAGCGCGGCGGATCGCCCATCTGCGCGGCAATCCGGGCACCCGAGTGGAACGCCGAGATCGGACTGGTTTTAGAGCGCGCCGTGGTGACGCTTCTGGTGGAAGCGCTGTTCGGCGGGGAAGGCGAGGACGACGGCACTGCCGGGCCGATCCTCTCGCCGATCGAGAAGCAGATCGCTCAGGTGTTCGGGCATCAGGTCGCAGATGCCATGCAGACCGGTCTCGCCCCGCATCTGCCAGCCAAGCTGCAGTTCGACAGGCTGCTGCCGAAACCCGATTTCGGGCCGTTGAGCAAGAGCGACGGCTCGGTCGGCGTGCTGACGCTGATGGTGTCCGCTCTCGGGCGAGGCGGCGAATTCGACCTGCTTCTGCCGCTCGCTCTGCTCGACAGCATCGCCGAGGCGTTGAGCACCGAGATCGCGGAGGCGCCGGTGGAACACGATCCACGCTGGTCGCGCCAGCTCGGCGACGAGGTTGGCCGTGCAATGACGCAGCTTCGCGCCGTCATCGATATGCCGGTCATGAGCCTCGGCACGATCCTGTCTCTGGCCGAGGGCCAGGTTCTGCCGCTGCCCAGCGGCGCAGGCGGTAAGGTCAAGCTCAGCTGCGGGCCGAGCGACCTGTTCCGATGCGATCTTGGACAGCTTGCCGGGCACTACACGCTGCGAATCGAGGAAACCCTCGGCGGGCTCGACACCGATCGCAACCATTCTCTCCATCTGGCGACATCGCAATGACCGAGGCCGATCTGACCTCACCCGAACATGCCGCAACCGAGGGCACGACGCCGAGCCTCGATGCCATTCTCAACATTCCGGTTTCCGTCCAGGTGGTGCTTGGCGGCACCACCATGCCGGTGGCGCAGGTGATGAAGCTCGGCCGCGGCGCCGTCATTCCCCTCGACCACCGAGTTGGCCAACCGGTCGACGTCGTCGTGAACGGCCGTGTCGTGGCGCGGGGCGACATGGTGGTGCTGGAGCAGGATGGTGCCAAGCTCGGCGTCAGCCTGACGGAAATCGTGGGCCAGAAGCTGGCACCGGCGCGCAGCTGACCGAAGGAGGATCCCATGACCTTCGTCCTGACGCCGACCGTCCCCATCGACCAACGCATGCTGAGCGGCCCCGACAAGGTCGCGGCGTTGCTGCTCGCCATGGGCAAGCCGCTGGCGAGCCGCTTGTTGAAGCACTTCGACCCGGGGGAGTTGAAGATCATCACACGGGCCGCCGCGGCGCTCGGGCCGGTGCCGATCGATGCGCTCGGGCCCCTGGTCGAGGAGCTCGCGGCGGACTTCACGCGCGATCTCGACCTTCAGGGTGGCGCGGCCGAGGTCGAGCAGTTGCTCGGCGGCGTGCTGCCGCCCGACCAGGTGGCCGACATCATGGCCGAAGTCAAAGGCAACTCGAACGCCTCGACCTGGGTGCGCCTGTCCGCCCTGCCGGAGAAGGATCTGGCGGCCTACGTCGGCAAGGAGCACCTGCAGACCGCCGCCCTGATCCTGTCGCGTTTGACGCCGGAGGCGGCCGCCAAGACCCTCGCGGCCCTGCCGCGCGAACAGCGCAGTCTGTTGACTCGCCGCATGCTGGCATTGCGTCCCGTCAGCGAGGCGGCGGTACGTCTGCTCGAGACCAAGTTGCGCGATGACCTGCTGACCGCGGCGGTGAGCCGTGGCAAGGAAGTCAATTCCCAGGCTCGCATGGCCGACATCCTGAACCGGATGGACCCCGAGGAGGCGGAGGAACTGCTCGCCGCGATCGCCGAGAAGCGGCCCGCCGACGCCGCCGTGCTGCGCTCGAAGATGTTCTCCTTCGCCGATGTGGCGCTGCTCTCGACACGTGCTCGCAGCGTGCTGTTCGACAAGGTGCCGGCCGAACAGGTGGTGTTCTCCCTCAAGGGAACCGACGACGCCTTCCGCGAAGCCGTGCTCTCGGCGCTGGGGGCCCGCGCCCGCCGGCTTGTGGAGAACGAGCTCAAGAGCGACCCGGGTTCCCAGAAGGAGGTCGCGGCCGCTCGCAAGGTGATCGCGAGCACCGTGCTCGACCTCATCGGCCGCGGCGAAATCGAGCCGCCCGCCCCGCCAGTGCCCGCCGAAGCGGCCTGACAGGACAGGGGCGAGGAGCCGACGCATGAGCGACCAGGGTTCCGACGACAAGACGGAAGAACCGACAGAAAAGAAGCTGCGTGATGCGGCCGAAAAGGGTGATGTCGCGCATTCGCGCGAAGCGCCGCTCTTTGCTGGGCTGCTTGCGGCGCTGGTCGTCTGCACCCTGGTTCTGCGGGACGGTGCGGGCAAGGTCGTCGACGTGCTCGGCCGCGTCCTGGACGATGCCGGCAGCCACGACCTGAGGAGTGGAGCAGATGTGGCCGCACTGGCGGCGCCGATGGCGGAGGCCGCGGCCGAATTTCTGCTCCCGATCGCCCTCATCTTCGCCGCGGCCGGAATTGCAATCTCCTGCGCCCAAGGCATGCCGACGATTGCCCTCGATCGCGTGATGCCGAACTGGTCCAAGGTTTCGCCCGCAAGTGGCATGGCCCGGCTGTTCGGCAAGCACGGCTTCGTCGAGGTCGGCAAGGCCGTGCTGAAACTGGTGATCGTCGGCGGCGCCGTGTTCCTGCTGCTGCATGCCGAACAGGACACCATGATCGACGCCATGTTCGTCGAACCGGGTGGCCTTCCCGACCGGATTCTCGGCGTCCTGGTCCGGCTGCTCTCGGGCGTGGCCACCGCCTTCGTTGTGCTCGCCGGCATCGATTTCATCTGGACCCGGTTCGCCTGGCGTAACCGCATGAAAATGTCGCGGCAAGAGGTCAAGGACGAGATGAAGCAGTCCGAGGGTGACCCGATCGTCCGCGCGAAGCGCCGCTCGGTCGCGCTCGACCGGGCGCGCCGGCGGATGATCGCCGAGGTACCTCGGGCCACGCTGGTGATCGCCAATCCGACCCACTACGCGATCGCGCTGCGCTATGTCCGCGGCGAGGGTGGTGCGCCCGTGGTGCTGGCCAAGGGTACCGATCTGATCGCCTTGAAAATTCGCGAGATCGCCGAAGAAAACGGGATCTCGGTGATCGAAAACAAGCCTCTGGCAAGGTCGATGTACGATCGTGTGGAGGTGTCGCAAGCCATCCCGCCCGAATTCTACAAGGCTGTGGCCGAGATCATCCACCACGTGCAGACGAAGCACGCGCGAGCCCCGGGGCAGAAGCAGGCGGTGTTGTCGTGAGCATCGGAGCCGAAAGCGAACGCGGCGCCTTCGCCGTCATCCTCACCCACGGGCTGAGCGGCGTGATCGAGGAACTTCGGACCATCGATCCCATCGATCTCGTCAGCTTCGTTCGCTTCGGCAGCTACGCGGCGCTCGAAGATCTTCTGCAATCCTCGACGGAGCTATTTTTCCGCGAAAACACTGTCACTTTCGGTTGGACGGCCGGCGTCGATCTGAGCTGGGACCAGGGCCCGACCGTCACGCTCGGGATGGAGTTTCGCCAGGGCGATGTCTCGGTCTTCTTCGATCTTTCGCTCAGCGCTGCGACCCACTCTGTCGACGTCGTCAGCGTTTTGTTCGATCCGCCCTGTCGCGACTCTGCCGAGCAGCTGGCAGTGCTTGCCGAAGCGGTCGCAGACGCCCATCTGCCCAAGCGCCTTGCGGCCGTATCGGGTTTGCGGCTGCCGTCGCGCCGATGACCCCTGGAGGCCGTCCCGGTCGAGCGGCGCCCGGTTCCGGCATCACGCTCGAAGCCCGGCGGCTTCCGGCTGGCGGCGGCGGCACTCCGGCCGGCGACTTCACCTATACCGTGGTCCTGGAGCCGCTCCGGCCCGAGCCCGCCGCCGGAGAGCGCCGCCGCACCTCGCGCCACCGCACCCGCCTTCGCTCGGCGAAGATCATCGATCCCGCCGGCGTCGTCGTGACCGACTGCCTCGTGCACGACCTCTCGGCGCGAGGCGGCCGCCTGCGCCTCCCGCCAGGAATCATGCTGCCTCGCGTGATCCAGATCTATGACGACCAGACCGGACACCTGCATCGCGCGACGGTGCTTTGGCGGCGTGAACGGGACGCCGGCGTCGCGTTCGAGCCGCCGCGCGACGACGCGCGCAGCCGGGCCATGGCCGAGGCAGCGAGGCGGAGGTTCCAGACCGGAAAAGGCTAGGAGTTGCGCCCCCGAGGGGCTTTGCAACGCCGGCCTGACCGTTAGGCCGCTAACGCGTTCAGAATCCGCGCCCAGCTGCGTGCGCCCTTGTGGAACGACGTGAGGTCGTATTTCTCGTTCGGCGAATGGATGCGGTCGTCGTCGAGCGCGAAGCCGATCATCAGCGTGTCCATCTTCAGGTCCTGCTTGAAGGAGCCCACGATGGGAATGGAGCCGCCGGAGCCGGCGAGCACCGGCTCTTTGCCCCATTCAGCCTGCAGCGCACGGCGGGCGCGGTTCAGCGCCTCGGAGGAGAACGGCAACTGCAGCGCCGGACTGGCACCGTGGCTGATGAACTCGACCTTGCAGTCGGCCGGCAGCCGCTCGCGCACAAAGGCGCGGAACGAATCCACCACCTTCGCCGGGTTCTGGCGACCAACGAGGCGGAACGAAAATTTGGCGGTGGCCTTGGACGGAAGCACCGTCTTCGATCCTTGCCCCGTGTACCCGCCGGTGATGCCATTGACGTCGCAGGTCGGCCGCGCCCAAATCTTTTCGAGCACGCTGCGCTCAATCTCGCCGGCGGGGATCGACAGTCCCACCTGCCCCAAAAAGCCCGCCTCGTCGAACGGCAGGCTGCGCCATTGCTCGGCCACGTCGCGCGGCAGGTCCTCGACGCCATCGTAGAAGCCCGGCAGCGTGATTCGCCCCTCGTCGTCGTGCAGGTCGGCGATGATCGCGGCCGAGCAGATGGATGGGGTTGCGCGCCGCCCCGCCGAACATCCCGGAATGAAGGTCGCGGTCGGCCGCCGTGATGACCACCTCCTCGAGCACGAGCCCCCGCAGCATCGTGGTGATGGCCGGCGTTTCCCGATCCCACATGCCGGTGTCGCAGACGAGCGCGAGGTCGGCTTTCAGCTCCGTTTTGTTATCCGCCAAAAACCCGGGCAGCGAGGGCGAACCGGTCTCCTCTTCGCCCTCGAACAGGATCGATACGTCGCAGGGCAGCCCGCCGGTCTCCTTGAAGGCCCGGCATGCCTCGACAAAGGTCATCAGCTGACCCTTGTCGTCCGAAGCCCCGCGAGCCACGATCGTCTTGACCCCTGCATCCTCGCCCAACTGCGGCACGAACGGATCGGTCGCCCAGAGGGCGCGTGGATCGACAGGCTGCACGTCGTAGTGGCCATAGAACAGCACATGCGGCACATCGCGGCGCGTGGCTTTGGCATGGGCGAGCACCATTGGCCGGCCGACCGTCTCTCGAACCGAGGCCTGGAATCCCAGCCCGTTCAGTTCATCGGCCAGGAACCGCGCCGCCCGCTCGCACTCGGGCGCATAGGCGGGATCGGTCGAGATGGACGGAATGGCGAGCAGAGCGAAAAGGCGCTGCAAAGCGGCGTCAAGATTGCTGTCGAGCTTGGCCAGGACCGTGTCCAGGGAAGCCATGGTTCTTCTCCTCGTCGGCGCCGGTCGCGTGGAGACCACGAGCGACCGGGTGCATTTGGCGGCACCCGAGCACAGGACGAGTGGAATTGCCAGCCGCGCCAAGTGGGCGGCGAGGGAACCAGTCGCGTTTAGGCCGCGACGGTGCCAGCCAGGGGCTCGGCCGGGCGCGCGGCGACGCCGGGCATCACCAGGATCTCCGGGCCTCCCAGTTCCTCGGAGGCGAACAGCGACCGGATGCGGTCGGCCGACTCCGGCGGCGCGCCAGCCGCCGTCTCAACGAGGACGACATCGACGTGATCGGTCAGCAACGCGGGCGCCGCCGCCTCGATGGCAGGGCCACATGCGATCACGAAGTCGTAGGTCTCGGCGAGCGCGTCGAGCAGGTTGGCCACGCCGTCCTCGTCCACAGTGCGTTGCGCTTCGGTCAGCACGCCTGTGACGAAGTGCAATCGAGACGCGACATCACGGTGGATGACCTCGGCGAAGGACGCCTGTCCATCCAGCAGATCGCGGAAGCCGGGCGCACCGGTGTGGGTGAATCCGGCGATGCCTTGCACGGCGTTTGGCGCCGTCGGTTCAGTTCCCTCGAAACAGTCAATCGCAATCACACGGAAGGTGCGGGACAAGACGCGGCCGAGCCGCATGGTCAACGCCGCCGGCGATCGGACCACATCGGTGCACGCGACCAGAATGCGGAGCGCCTTGTCGGGCTGCTTCCGGGCGAGGACGGAATTGAGAACGGCGATAAAGGGGTGATCGCGATCCGCATCGAATTTAGGCTGGACGATCGGATGCGACGCAATCGGCGGGGAAGCGATTTCCGCCTCCGGAAGCGGCTGCATCGGGCTTCGGCGTGCCGGCCGCGGCGGCCACGACGGGAGCGGGTCTTTCCTCAAGCCGCTCGGCTTCGATGGCGATCGGCAGATCGTCCGAAACCTCCCCGAGCGCAAAGGCGCGGCCCGACAGAAATTCGCGTGCGATCACCATGCCAAGCGAGAGCAGCGCACCGGCGATGGTCGCAATGGCGATGATCGGAAGCTTCTTGGGGAAGCTCGGAAAAGGCGGCGCAACGGCGCGGGAAATCACGCGGGCGTCCGCCGGGGTCGAGACGGCGTTCTCGCGCGCCAGGGCCTCCTGATACTTGGAGGTGTTGAGTTCGAGCTGATCCTTGAGGAGCCGGGCATTCAGGTCGAGCTCGTTCAGCTTGACCTGGTCGCCACCGGCCGCGCCGATCACGTCCTTCTGCGTGTTCATCGCGGCTGTCAGGTTGTCGACCCGGCTTGCCGCGACGCGGGCGTCGTTATCGAGGTTGCGCGCAGCCTTGTCGGCTGCGAGCTTGAGTTGCCGGTCAAGGTCGGCGAGCTGGGCGTTCAGCTCCTGCATGCGCGGATGCCCAGGCAGTAAGGTGCGCGATTGCAATGCGATTTCCGCCTGAGCGTTCGCCCGCTGTTCCGACAGGCGCCGGATCAGATCGTTGTTGACCACATCGGCGATATCGACGGTGCGCCCCGCCTTGGCCATGTCGCGGATGAGCTTGGCCTTCGCCTGAGCATCGGCCTCGGTCGAGCGGGCCTGCGCGAGCTGCGTGCTCATGTCGGCCAGCTGCTGGGACGTGATGGTGTTGTTGTTGGTCCCGAGAACGAGACCCGATTGTGTGCGGAACGCCTGCGCCTTGGCTTCGGCATCGGCAGCTTTGATCCGCAGCGACGCGATCAGGGTGCGGAGCGTCTCTGCGGCCGAGCGGGCGGCGTCGCGCTTGGCGCTGCCCTGCAGGTCGATATAGAGATCGGCCACCGTATTGGCGGCCCGCGCGGCAAGGTCCGGGTCTTTCGAGTCGAACTCGACGGTGAGCACACGCGACTTGTTCACCGGAAAAACGGTGAGCCTGTCCGAGAAGGTCTCGAGCATCCGTTCCTCGGGCGCAATCCGCGTCGGGTCCTGCTCGAGCCCGAGCAGGATGAGGGTGCGGGTGATCGGACCGATGCCTCGCGCGATCGGGTCGAATTCAGGATTGCCCTGGAGGCCGAGCTGGCGGATGGCCGAACGGGCGAGGTCGCGTGAGGAGACGAGTTGCACCTGGCTTTGCACGGCTTCGTCGTCCGGCAACGGCGCCGGCTGCGGATCCACCTTGTCGCCCCGGGTGAGATAGCTTTCCTGGTTCTCAAGCAGGATCTTGGTCTCGCCCGTGTAGCGCGGCGCGATGACGTTCACCGCGACGGTGCTGCCGATCAGGCAGGCGAGTGTCGGGCCGATCAGCCACCAGCGGTGCGCTGCGACGCGGCGGCCGAGTTCGGCGACATCGATGTCGCGCCGGAGCCTGTCGCTTGGCAAGTCGTCGTCGTGCAAGGTGCCAACCATCGCAGCCATTCCGTCCCGGCCCGGGCCGGGCTCTGGCGCGACAGCGCTGGAGCGGCCCGTGCAGCAAACATCGCGCGGGATGTTCGTTCGTCGGGTCAGTAAAGACGTATTAAGGTTGAAGGTCGGTTAAGGTTTACAGCCAGAGCCGTTAAGATCTTCGCCTCGAAGCGATGCTCTGGGACAGCGCTTTCAAGACGATGGCGGCGGCTCGGCCGCTCGGATGTTCGTGTGAATCCAAGGCCATCAGGAGATCCAGCTGACCCATCGCCTCAAGTTGCGCGTCCCGCTCCGGCCCGCCCGAGACGAGCGGCCCCAACGCGTCGGCGAGCCGCTCTGGCGTGCAGGCATCCTGGAGGAACTCGGGCACAGCGTTATGGCCGAGAATCAGATTCGGCAGCACGATCGAGGGCACCTTCACGACGTATTTGAGCCAGGTCTCGACGGGTGACACCCGGTAAGCCACCACGAGCGGCACCCGAGACAAGGCCAGTTCCAGCGTGACCGTGCCGGAGGCGGCGAGCGCCGCGCGGGCCTGCCGGAAGGCCGCGAGCTTATTCGCCTCGCCGCGCACGATTCGCGGTTTGACCGGCCAGGATTGGATCCGCGCTTCGATATCGTCCAGGACGTGATCCACCGCCGGCAGGACCAGTTCGATCGGGCCGACGCGGTCCGCCACCAGGGCCAGCGCCGCGCCGAAATCGGCGCTGAGCCGCGCGATTTCGGACCGGCGCGATCCCGGCAGCACCAGGACCAGCGGCGGCATGGCGTCGCGGCGAATCTGATCCTCGACCGCTGGTCGCAGTTCCGCCAGACGCTCGATCAGCGGGTGACCCACGTAAGTGCAAGAAGGCCCGCCGAGCCTTTCATGCGCGGCCGGTTCAAACGGCAGCAGCGCCAGAAGCTGGTCGACATAGCGGCGCATCGCCGGCGCGCGCCCCGGCCTCCAGGCCCAGACCGAGGGGCTGACATAGTCGACGATCGGCAGGTCCGGCCGCGCTGCCCTGACACGCTTGGCCACCCTGTGCGTGAAGTCGGGACTGTCGATCACGATCAGAATGTCCGGCTTGGCGCGGAGCACCGCCACCGCGGTCTCGCGAATCCGGCGCAGGATGCGTGGCAGGCGGCGAAGCACCGGGACGAAGCCCATCACGGCGATGTCGGAAAGCGGAAAGATGGAGTGCAGCCCTTCGGCCGCCATCCGCGCGCCACCAACGCCGACGAAGGAGACCGGGCGACCCGCCAATTCGGACAGGGCGCGCATCAGCTTGAAGCCAAGCTGGTCCCCCGAGTCCTCGCCCGCGACGATGGCGACTTTGATGGAGGGCGGCAGCGCCTCGGGATCAGCCCCGGTCACCCGGTGTCCCGCGGCACCACCACCGCGCGGTCTCCACCTTCCCGGATGAAGTCAAGGATCTCCTTCACTTCCGGTTGGCCCTCGAATTCCGCCGCGACATCCTCGACGCGTTCCTTGAGCGTGCCCTCGGCGGCAAACAGCAGGCGGTAGGCGCGGCGAAGGTCGTGGATCTGCTCACGGTCGAAGCCGCGACGCTTCAATCCGATCAGGTTCAGGCCCGCGAGATAGGCGCGATTGCCGAGCGCCATGCCGTAGGGGATCACATCATGCTCGACGGCAGCCATGCCGCCGATGAAGGAATGCCGGCCGATCCGGGCGAACTGGTGGACGGCGGCGCCACCGCCGACGATCACGTAGTCCCCGACCCGGCAATGACCCGCCAGCATGACATTGTTCGAGAAGATGACGTGGTCACCGACGTGGCAGTCATGTGCCACATGCGCGTTGGCCAGAAAGGTGCTGTGGTCACCGACACGGGTCAGCATGCCGCCGCCCTCGGTGCCGGGATTCATCGTCACACCCTCGCGGATCAGGCAGTCGGTGCCGATCTCCAAGGCGGAAGGCTCGCCACGGTACTTCAGATCCTGCGGCTCGTGGCCCAACGAACTGAAGGGAAACGCGCGTGTTCGGGGGCCGATCTTGGTCCGGCCCGTCACGACGACATGGGACATGAGCAGTACGTCATCACCGAGCTCAACCTCGCCGCCGATCACGCAGAACGGTCCGATGCGCACGCCGCGGCCGATCTTTGCGCCGGGATCGACGACCGCCATCGGGTGAATGGCGGAGGCAGAACCGCCCGCCGGCCATCGCCGGCCCGCCTCTGTCGCCGCCTGTGTGATCACGTCCCGGGCGCTCTCAGCCATTGCTGTCGTCATTCATGACCAGCATCGCGCTGATCTCGGCCTCGCAGACGATCGTGCCGTCGACTTTGGCTTCGCCTCGGTACCACCACATATTGCGACGCTGGTTCAAGCGGGTCAGGTGGTACTCGACCGTATCCCCGGGTCCCACGGGCTTGCGGAACTTCGCCTTGTCGATCGTCATGAAATAGACCAGCGGCGGCTTGGAGATGTTCCGAGACGCCACGCAGATTGCGCCTGCCGTCTGCGCCATCCCCTCGATCAGCATCACGCCCGGCATCACCGGGCGCTCGGGAAAGTGACCCTGAAACTGCGGCTCATTGAAGGTCACGTTCTTGATGCCGATGCAGGATCGGTCCGCGTCGATGGCGATGATCTTGTCGACGAGCAGGAACGGATACCGATGCGGCAAGCGCTCCAGCAGCTGGAGGATGTCCATCGTGCCAAGGCTTGTGCGCTCGGCCACCTCGGAAGCTGCGGGCAATGCGGTCATTCGCTCCTCGTGCACGTTCGTCGGGCCGAGGTGTGCCGCAACCCGCCCCTACCCTGCAAGGAAAACCGGCCGCTCTCGACCGGACTATCCTTCCGATTCGCTCTTGTCGCGGAGCTTGACCTCACCGCGAACGAGTTTCCGCAGAAGCGCCTCCTGCTTGAACAGGTCACGGACCGGCTGCGCTGGGCTGCCGACCCATCTCGCGCCTGGCGGCACATCCGTCATCACGCCGGCTTTCGCACCGATTTGCGCGCCCGCCCCGATGGTGAGATGGCCGGTCAGCCCGGCCTGCCCGCCGGTCACTGCAAAGTCCCCGAGTGTCGTCGAGCCGGAAATTCCGCTCTGCGAAACGATTACGCAGTGACGTCCAATCACGACGTTGTGGGCGATCTGGACCAGATTGTCGATCTTCGACCCTTCACCGATCACGGTGTCCCGGATGGAGCCGCGGTCGATCGTCGTGTTGGCGCCAATCTCCACATCATCCTGGATCACTACCCGGCCGATCTGCGGGACTTTCAGGTGCCCTTTCGGACTCATGTGGAAGCCGAAGCCGTCCTGCCCAATGCGGACGCCGGCGTGCAAGATCACGCGGTTCCCGATCAAGGCGTGGACGACTGTGGCATGGGCGCCCACGGCACAGTCCCGACCGATGCGAACCGAGGGCCCGATCACGCTGTTCGCCCCGATCATCGTGCCACGCCCGATCTCCGCGCCCGGCCCGATGACGGCGCCGGGATCGACCGAGACCCCATCCTCGAGTCTCTGCCTCCGGATGGATGAATGCTCCGGGCGAAATCCCCTCGGCGCCGAAGGCGGAACTTGGCCGCATCGCCTGAGGGAACATGTGGGCCAAGACCTGGGCAAAGGCACGGTAGGGCTCGGCACAGACGAGGGCCACGGTGTGTGTCGGTAACTTGGCCGCGAACCGGGCCGAGACCAGACAAGCCGCAGCCTCAGTGGTGGTCAGCGCATCGGCATAGCGCGGGTTGTCCAGGAAGGAGAGGCTGGTCCGGCCGGCCTCGCCGAGCGGCGCCACGTTGGTGATGCGCACCTTGAGATGGACGCCGTCCGGCGCGCTCGCGCCGGTCCAGGCCACGATCTCGGCCACGGACGGAGCGCAGGCCGGCATGAAGAAAGAATGGTCTGCAGGCATGGGTCTTTTTAGATGGCCTCGCCGCTGGGCGCCAGGAGAGCCCGAGGGCTCGTGATCAAACGAAAGCGGGCCCCTTCAGAGAAGGAGCCCGGCTGCCCGGCACGGCATGTTGCGGAGAAATCAGAACTTGGTGCCACCCGAGAAGCGGAACGCCTGCGTGACGTCGTACTTGTCTTTCGTCAAGGCGTAGGCGTAATCGAAACGGAGCGGCCCGAGCGGCGAATTCCACAGGATCGAGGCGCCCACCGAAGAGCGGATGGCGTCGCTATCCCGCAAGGTTATGCAGGTGCCTTGTGAGAATGTCGGCGCAACGTCGTTGGCCGTGCAGGGGCCACCTCCCGGGGTGAAGTTCGTCTTGCCCTGGTAGCCCCACAGCGACCCCATGTCGGCAAAGACCGCGCCCTTCAGGTTCAGATCGCGCGGCAGGCCCCAAAGCGGGAATTGGAACTCGACCGACGCGCCGTAATAGGTGGAGCCGCCGAGCGGATTGTATTTGTAATTGGCCAGATCGCTGATGTCGCGGGGTCCGAGGCCCGAGGGCGCGAAGCCACGCACGAGCGTCGGGCCGAGCTGGAACTCGTCGGCGATGCGCAGCTTACTCTCGCTGCCGAAACCGGTGATGTTGCCGCCCTGCAGGTGAACGATGCCGACGATATCTTCGTACACGGAATGGAAGTAGCGCAGGTCTCCCGTATTGCGGAAGAACTGCGAGTCGCCGCCAAGGCCCGCCACGTCGTCGCGCAGCTCGATGAGCAAGCCGTTGGTCGGTGCGCTCAGATTGTCGAGCGTATTGTAGGTGAAGTTCACCCCGGCCAGCGACGTCAGCGTGTTGCCGCGCGACTGCTTGATGGCCACGGAGGCTTCACCGTTGGTCAAACAGTTGTTGGTTGCGGACAAGGTGCCAGCGAGGACGCCAAAGCCGGGCGTCGTGCCGTTGATCGGATTCGTACAATCGTCGTAAGGCGAGCCCGACTTGTTCGGGATCGAGATCTTCGTGTTGTAGATCGAGTAATGCGGCGAGATCGAGAACTCGTCGGTGACCGGGATGCCGAAGCGCAGCGTGCCGCCCGTCACGAAGGTCGAGTACTCAGCATATTGCGTGTTGTCGTTCTGCTTGGCGAAGAGATCGACGCCCGCCGCGATACGCGTGTCGAAGATGTACGGCTCCGTGAAGGACAGGTCGACGCCACGTGCGTACTGCCCCTCCTGGGCGGCCACGCGGACGTAGTCGCCGCGGCCCAGGAAGTTGGTCTCCGTTACCGCGACTTCGGCGATGAAGCCGTCGCTCGGTCGAGTAGCCGCCGGAGATCGAGAACGAACCGGTCGGCTGATCCTCGACGTCGACATCGATGACCACACGGTCGGGCGATGAGCCCGGCTCGTTGGTGATGCGGACCTTCTTGAAGAAGCCAAGCCCGTTGAGGCGCTTCTCGGCGCGGTCGACCAGCACCTGGTTGTAGGGGTCGCCTTCGCCGATATCGAATTCGCGGCGAATCACATAGTCGCGGGTGCGGGTGTTGCCGCGGATGTTGATGCGTTCGACGTAGACGCGCGGGCCGTCGTCGACCACGAATTGAATCGATACGGTGTGGTCAGCGGCGTTGCGATCGCCGCGGGGACGAACCTGCGCGAACGCGAAGCCGCGATGGCCCATGTCGCGTGTGATTGCCTCGACGGTCTTCTCGACTAGGTCGCCATCGTAGACATCGCCCTGCTCGAACCGAACGTCGGGCACGAGGTCCGCACTGGCGACCCCGGGGAAACGCGAATCGACGTTGACTGAAGCGACTTTGTAAGGCTGCCCCTCGTCGACGTTGATGGTGATGTTGTAACCCTTTTCCTCGGCATCATACTTGACGTCGGTGTTGACGATCCGGAAATCGGCATAGCCGTTGCGCAGGTAGAAGCGGCGGATCAGTTCCTCGTCCTGGGCGATCTTGTCGGGGTCATAGACGTCGGTCGTCTTGAAGAACGACAGGAGGTTCATTTCCGTCGTCTGCATCAGGCCGCGCAGCTTGCGTGACGAAAACGCCTGGTTTCCGGAGAAGTTGATCTCCTTCACGCCGGTCTTGCTGCCCTCATCGACCGTGAACACGAGATCGAGCTTGCCGTTGGGCAGGTCGACCGTGCGAAAGGTCACGGTCGCATCGGCCCGTCCGGCGCGCCGGTAGACGTCACGAATATGCTCAGCGTCGGCCTGGACGATCGCGGGATCATAGACCCCTCGCGACTTCGAGGAGACTTCGGCCTGCAAGACCTCGCTCTTGATCTTGCTGTTGCCCTCGAACGCGACGCGGTTGATGACGTTGTTTTCAACAACCTGCACGACCAGATGACCGGAGCCCCCGCTCGTGCGCACGCTCTGGAATAGACCTGTATCCTTGAGCGCCTTCACGCCCTTCGCCACGTCGGCGGGATCGGTGCCTTGGAAATACGAACGGACGGTGTCCGGATCGATCCGGCTATTCCCCTCGACCGTGATCTCCTGAGCCGTCGCAGCCTGGACCGAACCGAACAGCGCCGCGACACAGACAGCGAGAATGGCAACTTTTTGAAAGATGCCGCGGGGTAAACGCATGTACGACCGGTCCCTGTTCACTGCGAGAGCGCAAAGGCTCCCGTGCCGTGGCCTCTCTCGGCGCCGACCGGCTTCCGAGCCGTATCGCCGGAGGCCGGCAACACTCTGAGGCAAGATCGCTTCTACAAGGTTTACGATTCACCGCAAACGACCAATCGCCCAAGCTCAAGTCAAAGCCGCGGGCCGTTGCAGCCTGATCACGTCTCCCCTCATTCAGCCACGAACAAGCCGCAAAACATCGTTGAATGTGGCGAAAATCATCAACATCGACACAATTGCCAGGCCGATCTTGAACCCGAACTCCTGCGTTCTTTCGCTCATCGGTTTGCCACGGGCGGCCTCGACAAGGAAATACATGAGGTGTCCGCCATCGAGCAGCGGAATCGGCAGCAGATTGACGAAGCCGATCGAGATGGAAAGGAACGCGGCGAGGTTGATCAGCGCTCCGAAACCGACCTTCGCGACTTCTCCCGACACTTCGGCGATTCGGATCGGGCCCGAGATCTGGGACGGCGTCTCGCTGCCCACGAGAAGGCCGCCGATATAGCGGAGGGTGCTGTCGACGACGTACCAGGTTTCACCCGATGCTTCCTGAACCGCCTGCACCGGGCGTGAAGTGCTGCGTCTTCCAATCTTCGGGCTTGCTGTCGACGCCGTGATACCCAGGACGCCGATCCGCGACGTGCCGAACGGCCTTTTACGTCGCGACGGTCGGGGACCGCGCTCACGTTGGCGAGGGACGTGCCCGCGCTCGACCTCGAAGGCCAGCGTCACGCCGCTCGCTTCCGACACGATCTTCTGCATGTCGCCGAAGCTGTCGATGGCTTTTCCATCGATCGAAACGACGAGGTCGCCCGGCTGGAAGCCGGCCTTGGCGGCGGCGCTGTCCGGCATCACCTTTTCGATGCGCGGAAGCAGGATCTGCTTGCCCGAGTGATAAAAGCTGCCCGGAAAAGATCACGATGGCCAGGATGAAGTTGGCGATCGGGCCTGCCGCGACGATCGCTGCGCGTTTCCAGACCGGCTGTCCTGCAAAGGTCACGGCGCGCTCGGCCGGCGGACATGCTGGACAGGGCGCTCGAGCGGGGCGCTCGCCGCATTGGCATCGCCGTGAAACTTCACATAGCCGCCAAGCGGAATGAGCGAGAGCCGCCAGCGCGTGCCGTGCCGGTCGTTGAAGCCGACGATTTCGCGCCCGAACCCCAGCGAGAAGGTGTCGATCTTCACCCCACACCAGCGTCCGACCAGGAAATGTCCGAGCTCGTGGAAGAACACCACGATCGCCAGCACGAAGAGGAAGGGCAGGATGTAGCCGAATAGCGAGCTCACGTGAGCAAGGATCATCAGGGCCTCCGTCGGGCCGCCAGCGGCCCGCGTGCAACACATCGGCTCCATTCGCCTGCCGCCGTACACGGCCCGCAGCGAGGCGGGACCCGGTCGATGGTTACCGATCCCTTAAACAGTGAGGCAAACAGCAAATCAATCCAAGAGAGCCGCGGCCCTTTCTCTCGCAACATGGTCAATGGCAAGGGCGTCGGAGATGTTGCCGGGGACCCGCGCGGTTCCATCGGCGAGCGCCGCATCGCAGGCTTTCCGCACGATTCCAACGATTTGGCCGAAACGAAATGCGGCCTGCCAAGAACGCCTCCACGGCGATCTCGTTGGCGGCGTTGAGCACGGTCGGAAGTCCCCGTCCGGTCGAGAGCGCGTCCATGGCCAGTTGCAAGGCCGGAAAACGGTGCAGATCCGGCTTCTCGAAGGTCAGCGTGCCAACGGCCGCAAGGTCGAGCTTCGCGCCCCGCTCTCGATCCGCTCGGGGTAGGCGAGGCAGTGCGCGATCGGAACCCGCATGTCGGGCAAGGCCAGCCCGGCGACCACCGAGCCGTCCGCAAAAGACACGAGCCCGTGCACGACGGACTGGGGATGCACCACGACGTCGAGACGCTCCGGCGCGATGGCAAAGAGATGATGCGCCTCGACCAGCTCGAGGCCTTTGTTCATCAGTCCGGCCGAATCGATCGTCACCTTCGGTCCCATCGCCCAGTTCGGATGCGCAAGAGCTTCCGCCTTCGTCGCAGCAGCGATCCGTTCGGCGGACCAGGTGCGGAACGGGCCGCCGGACGCGGTCAGGGTCATCCGTTCGATGCTGCTCCAGTCCGCATCGCCCAGGGCCTGAAAGATCGCATTGTGCTCGCTGTCGAGCGGCAGGATCGTTGCCCCCGCCCGCTCCGCTGCCTTCATCACGGCATCGCCCGCGCAGACCAGGGTCTCCTTGTTGGCCAAGGCGACGGTCCGACCGGCTTCGATCGCCGCGAAGGTGGGTCGCAACCCTGCAGTCCCGGCGATCGCCGCGATCACGAGGTCGGCCGGGCGCAGCGCTGCCTCGACCACCGCGTCGGGCCCTGCCGCGGCCTCGATCCCGGACCCAGCGAGTCCGGCCTTGAGCGCCGCATAACCGGCGGGATCGGCCAGTGCGGCGAAGCGCGCTCCGAGCGCGATGGCCGCGCGGGCCAGCGCTTCCCCGTCGCGCCCCCCCGCGACAGCCGAAACACGGTAGTGGATCGGGCGCCATGGCGAGCACCTGTGCGGTCGAGCGACCGATCGAACCGGTGGCTCCGAGGAGTACGACTGACCGTGGCGCACCGGACTCGCTTTGGGGCTGCGGGTCGGTGCGGGTTTTCGTCATGGTCATGAAACCTCACTCACCATGTAAACAAGCCGAGAGCAGGCGCGCCGACGCCATAGCGCGCGACGCCGAGAATGGCCGCGAAGACGGCCGCTGCCAGAAATCCATCGAGACGATCCATCACCCCACCGTGGCCGGGAATGAGCCGGCTCGAGTCCTTGACCCCGAAGCGCCGCTTCAGCGACGACTCGAACAGATCGCCGCCCTGTGCGACCGCGCCGGCGGCCAGCCCAATCAGGACATAGATGCCATAGCGCCCCGGGGCCGGGGCCACCGCAAGCCCGGCCAGGCTGCCGCAGCCGATGCCAACAAGAAATCCCGCCCAGGTCTTCGAGGGCGATACGCGCGGCCACAGCTTGGGACCGCCGATCAGGCGACCGCCGACGTAAGCCATGACATCGGTGAACCACACCACGGCGAAGAGCCAGAGGATCGACTCGAAGCCAAAGGGGAAGGATTGTCGCAGAAGATCGACGGCCACGACCAGCGCGCCGGCATAGGGCACGCCCGCCGCAGCGACCAGCCGCTTGTCACCCTCGGCCACCCAGGCGACCGCAACCGCCCCGGCAAGCAAGGCGGCAAGAGCGGCCCGGAGTTGAAGCACCTCGCTGAAGGAAGCCGCGAGGGAAACCGCGATGCCGGCCAGAATGAAGCGCAAGCGCAGTCTGTCGCCGCCGATCATGCGCTGCCATTCCCAGGCGATCGCGACGGACGCAAGCCACCAGAGCAGTGCGAAGGGCCGACCGCCGATGATCGCCGTCGACAGTGCTACCGCCACGAGCACCACGCCTGACAACAAACGGGGCCCGAGATCGGCGAAATCGGCGGTCGCGACGAGGTGAAGCGTCGGCGCGAGACTGCGCCGCGTGAGTCGTCCCCGCCTGCCCCTTCATCCGGCCGACTTGACCTTGAGGTCGACGATTCCGCCGAAGCGGCGCTCGCGCGTCGCGAATTCTTCGATCGCCGCTTCGAAGGCGGCTTCGTCAAAGTCCGGCCAGTAGCACGACAGAAAGACGAACTCAGCGTAGGCGGATTGCCAGACGAGGAAATTCGACAGGCGCTGCTCGCCAGACGTTCGGATGATGAGGTCGGGATCCGGGATGTCGGCCGTGTCGAGATGTTGCGCCACCAGATCGGCCGAGATGGCCTCCGGATCGAGCAGGCCAGCCGCCACACGCTTCGCGATGCGACGGACCGCGGCCGCAAGTTCCTGCCGGCCGCCATAGTTGAAGGCAACGACGAGCGTCAGCCCCTTGTTGCCCGCCGTCAACTCTTCGGCCTCGCAGAGCAATGCGAGAATGTCGGGCTTCAGTCCATCGCGCCCGCCGATGACCCTCACACGGACGTCATTGCGGTGCAGCTCGGCTAAGTCGTTGCGAATGAAACGCTTAAGCAGCCCCATGAGGTCAGAGATCTCTTCGGGCGGCCGCGACCAGTTCTCGCTGGAGAAGCTGTAGACCGTGAGATAGGGAATCTGCATGGCGATCGCCGATCGGATCGCTCGGCGAAGCGCTTCGACTCCGCGTCGATGACCCTCAAGTCGCGGCAGACCGCGAGCCGCCGCCCACCGCCCATTCCCGTCCATGATGATACCGACGTGTCGCGGCATTCCCTCGCACGAAGAGGGCGCAGGCGCTGCGATCCTTGACATGTGACGGTCAGGTTCGGTCATCGGACCCACATAGCGGTGCTGGCTCATAGCGGGCACACATGCACGCTAAACCTGCATGATTTCCTTTTCCTTCGAGGCGATCAGTTGATCCACCTCGCCAACAGACTGATCGGTCGCCTTCTGCACCTCGGCCTCCTGGCGCTTTTCCTCGTCTTCCGGGATCGCCTTGTCCTTGAGTTGCTTCTTCAGTTGGTCGATCCCGTCGCGGCGAACGTGGCGAACCGCCACACGAGCTTCTTCGCCGTACTTGTGCGCCACCTTGACCATCTCCTTGCGGCGCTGCTCGTTCAGCTCCGGGATGCGGATGCGCAGCACCTGCCCCTCGATCACCGGGCTGAGGCCGAGGTTGGAGTCCCGGATCGCCTTCTCGACGGCACTCACCATGCTCTTGTCCCACACCTGGATCGAGATCGTCCGGGCTTCCGGCACGCTGATCGTGGAGACCTGATTGAGTGGCATGGTCTGGCCATAGGCCTGGACCTGAACCGGCTCGACAAGGTTTATTGTCGCCCTGCCGGTCCTTAGGCCTGCAAGTTCGTGACGGAGCGTCTGGATCGCACCTTGCATCCGGCGCTTGAGGTCATTGATGTCGAAGGCTGCGCTCACGTTGAACTCTCACCCGTTCTTGAGTGGCGACGAGGAACGACCCGGTGCCGTTGCCCGACGATGCAAGCCGCTCACCGTGACCGAATCGCACCTTTTGTGCCGATGCCCGGCCGCGGGTCAAGGCGAAACGAGCGTGTAGCGCCCCTTGCCTTCCAGCGTCCGCGTGATCGCACCGGCGTCGCCGATTGAAAACACCATGATCGAAATTCGGTTCTCACGGGCCAAGGCAAAGGCCGCAGTATCCATGATCGCAAGGTTTCGGACGATCGCCTCGTCGTGCGTGAGGCGCGGCAGCCACTCGGCGGTCGGGTCCTTCTTCGGGTCGGCGGTATAGATCCCGTCGACCTGCGTCGCCTTCATCACCACATCGGCCGACAATTCGGCCGCGCGCAGCACTGCGCCGGTGTCGGTCGTGAAAAAGGGATTGCCGGTGCCCCCGGCGAGAATGCAGATCCGGCCCTTCGCTAGATGATGCAACGCCGCCTGGCGCGAATAGGGCTGACACAGCGCCGGCATGGGGATTGCCGAGAGCGCTCGGGCCGAATGGCCTTCCGCTTCGATCGCAGCCTCCACCGCAAGCGCATTCATCACGGTTGCCAACATGCCGATCGAATCGGCGCGGGCGCGCTCAATTCCCTTGTCGGCGCCCTGCATGCCGCGAAAGAAATTGCCACCGCCGACCACCACCGAAACCTCCGTGCCGAGGTCGGCCGCCGCCGCAAGATCCGCCGCGATCCGGGCCAGCGTCGGCGCGTGCAGGCCGAAGCTCTCGGGGCCAGTCAGCGCCTCACCCGAGAGCTTGACCATGACGCGTTTGAACAGCCCGGCCTGAAGCGTGTCGCTCATGATACCTCGCGTCGCTTCGTCCACGCTGATTTCATCCGACCTGCTATCGCCCAAAAGAAAGGCGGCCCTGCGGCCGCCCTGCTCTAGCACGTGTCGGGTGCGAAGACTCACACCATGCTGGCGACTTCGGACGCGAAATCGGTCGGGTCACCCTTATCCACACCTTCGCCGAGTGCGAAGCGGGCGAAGCCGGTCAGACCGATCGGTGCGCCGACCATCTTCTCGCTCTCCTTCAAAGTCTGCGACACGGTCTTGCCGTTGTCGTGAATGTAGGCTTGGTCGAGGAGCGCCACTTCTTTGTAGAAGGTCTTCAGTCCGCTTTCGACAATCTTCTCGAGCACATGCGCCGGCTTGCCCGCATTCTTCTCCGCAAGCACGCCCTTCTCGCGATCGATCACCGCCGGGTCGATACTGGCCGAATCGAGCGCCAGCGGGCTCGCGGCGGCGATATGCATGGCAAGCTGCCGACCCAAGGTCGCCAACGCCTCTTTGTTCCCGTTCGATTCCAAACCGACGATCACGCCGATCTTGCCCAGCCCCTCGCCCACCGCATTGTGAATGTATTGCCCGATCACGCCTTCGTTGATCTTGACGGTCGCGGCGCGACGGATCGTCATGTTCTCGCCGATGGTCGCGATCGCGTTCGACAACGCATCCGCCACCGAACCGCCACCCGGATAGGTCGCCGCCTTGATCGCCTCGACGTCCTCACCCGTGTCGGCAGCCACCACGGAGATGCCCCGCACGAGCTTCTGGAAATCCTCGTTCCGGGCCACGAAATCGGTCTCGGAGTTCACCTCGACCACGACGCCGGTTTTCCCCCTTACCGTGACGGCAACGAGGCCCTCGGCCGCCACCCGGCCCGCCTTCTTGGCGGCCTTCGACAGGCCCTTCTTGCGCAGCCAGTCGATCGCCGCCTCGACGTCGCCCTGCGTCTCGTTGAGGGCGTTCTTGCAGTCCATCATGCCGACGCCGGTCTTCTCGCGAAGGTCCTTGACCATCGCGGCGGTGATCTGGGCCATGTCACTATCCTCGCACGGGCTCCGAACGGCACTCGGTCGCGCCGGAGCAGATTTGGGTTGAACAGCAACTGCGGCCGAGCCCGACAGGCTGGCCGCAGCAAATTTGAATTCGATGAAGCCGCCGACGAACCTCGCCAGCGGAAGATGAAGCGCTTAGACGCCCGCCATCGCCTCGCGGGCCTGAGCGACCCAGCCTTCGCGGTCGATTCGGCCGCTCAGCTTGAGATCATGGTCAAGCTTCGTAACGTCCGCCGGGGTCATCGCGGCAAGCTGCCACCAATGGTAGACCCCCGCATCGTTGAGCTTCTGAACCACCTGTGGACCGATGCCATGCAGCTGCGACAGGTCGTCGGGCGCGCCGCGCGGGGCCGAAAGCAACTCGAACTGCTCGGCCGGAGCCTCGTCGTCGAGCGGCGCGGCAGGGGTGTCGGGCGCCGTCGCCGGCAGCTCTTCTTCCACCGGCGCTTCGAACGCGCCGACATCTACACCCGACGCGCCCTGGCTGCGCGAGATGCCGTCGATGGCGGCACGCGCGATGAGGTCGCAGTACATGGTGATGGCGCGGCTCGCGTCATCATTGCCCGGGATTGGGTAGAGGATGCCCTCCGGATCGGAATTGGTGTCGACGACCGCCGCAACCGGGATGTTCAGCCGGCCCGCTTCCTTGATCGCCAACTGCTCCTTGTTGGTGTCGATCACGAAGATAAGGTCAGGAACGCCGCCCATATCCTTGATACCGCCGAGCGCCTTGTCGAGCTTCTCGCGCTCGCGGGTGAGCATCAGCCGCTCTTTCTTGGTGAGCCCCTGCGCGCCCGTCTCGAGCGTATCCTCGATCTTGCGCAGCCGGTTGATGGAAGCCGAGATCGTCTTCCAGTTGGTCAGCATGCCGCCGAGCCAGCGGGAATTGATGTAATATTGTGCCGAACGGCGCGCCGCATCGGCGATTTGATCGGAGGCCTGGCGCTTGGTGCCCACGAACAGCACGCGGCCGCCGCGCGCGACGGTGTCGGACACCGCCTGCAGGGCGCGATGCAACATCGGCACCGTCTGGGCGAGGTCGATGATGTGGATGTTGTTGCGTGTGCCGAAAATGTAGGGGGCCATCTTCGGGTTCCAGCGGTGTGACTGGTGACCGAAATGGGCGCCGGCCTCGAGGAGGCCACGCATGGAATAGTCGGGCAGTGCCATAGACGTCGATTCTCCGGTTCGTTCCGCCGCGGAGACATGGGCCAGCCGGAAAGACACCGACCGACCACCGGAGCGAACCTTAATGTCAGGCCCGCCGAAGCTCCGCGTGTGGGATGGCGCGCTACATAAGCGGTGCGGGTTCCGGACGCAAGAGCCAGGCCACCTGCGCACGACTTCGCGGCAGCGCCGAATCGACGACCCTATTCTCAGCCCCGGTCACGACACCCACCCCCACGCGGATAAGCGCATCGGCGGGCGAGTCGAGCGAAATGTTAACGGGGCGGCGACAATTTGCTTTCAATTGTGTGAATCGGGGACAAGCGTCGGGCAGCGGAGCGTCCGTGTCTGGATGGCCGCAGTCTCGTCCGACCCGCCGTGTTAACCGATCCGCGAACCGGGCAGCGACGCGATTCGTCTCGCGGGCCCCGTCACCTTTGGACGCCGCTGAATGACTAATATCGAAGCCTTTCCGCGCCGGCCCGGACTCGCCGGTCCCACCGAGCGGCAGGCCGACACATATCGCGTGGCGCCCCACAATCTCGAAGCTGAGCAGGCGCTGCTCGGAGCGATCCTGGTCAACAACGATGCCTTCGACCGCGTGTCGGATTTTCTCCGACCGGACCACTTCCAGGAAGAGATCCACCGCCGGATCTTCGAGATCGCTTCCGCTCTGATTCGCGCCGGGAAAATAGCCACGCCGGTGACGCTGAAGACGTTTCTGGGGGACCAGGATCTTGGCGGCTTCACGATCCCACAATACCTCGCCCGCCTCGCGGCCGACGCCACGACCATCATCAATGCGGCCGACTATGGCCGCATGGTCTATGATCTCGCTATTCGCCGAAACCTGATCTCCATCGGCGAGGAGGTGGTGAACGTCGCCTACGACGCGCCGGTTGATCACAGCCCGCGCAACCAGATCGAGGAGGCCGAACGGCAGCTCTATACGCTCGCCGAATCGGGCCGTGCGGATGGTGGGTTCCAGCGCTTTTCCGATGCCCTGACCACCGCGATCGATGTCGCGGCCACGGCTTATGAGCGAGACGGCAAACTCTCCGGCATCGCGACCGGCATGACGGATCTCGATCGCACCCTGGGCGGCCTGCAGCCGTCTGACCTCGTGGTCCTGGCGGGACGCCCTGCCATGGGCAAGACCGCGCTTGCGACCAACATCGCGTTCAATATCGCCAAGAGCTACCAGTTTCAGGTGAAGCCGGACGGCACGCACGAGACCACCAACGGCGGCATCGTCGGCTTCTTTTCGCTCGAAATGTCGGCCGAGCAGCTCGCCACCCGCATCATTGCCGAGCAATCCGGTGTGCCGTCCTACAAGATCCGGCGCGGCGACATCACGGAGGATGACTTCCACGGCATCACCGAGGCGGCCCGCGACATGCAGACGGTGCCGTTCTACATCGACCAGACCGGCGGCATCTCCATCGCCCAACTCGTTGCCCGGGCTCGCCGGCTGAAGCGCCAGCGGGGTCTCGATCTCCTGGTGATCGACTATATCCAGCTTCTGTCTGGATCGCGCGCGGGGCGAGACAACCGAGTCCAGGAGATCACGGAAATCACCACCGGACTCAAGGCCCTCGCCAAGGAACTGAACGTGCCGATCCTGGCGCTGTCGCAGCTGTCCCGTCAGGTCGAGTCGCGCGACGACAAGCGCCCGCAGCTCTCCGACCTCCGCGAGTCGGGCTCGATCGAGCAGGACGCCGACGTGGTGATGTTCGTTTACCGTGAGGAATACTACCTCAAGAACAAGCAGCCGCGCGAAGGCACGGAAGAGTTCGTGACGTGGCAAACCGATATGGAGCGGTCGCACGGCAAGGCCGAGGTCATCATCGGCAAGCAGCGTCATGGTCCCACCGGCACGGTCGAGATGCAATTCGACGCGGAAGTGACCCGCTTCTCCAATCTCGCTCACACCGATAGCCTTCCCGAGCGCATGGGATGATCCGCCCCGATGCCGCCCAGGCCACGCTCACGGTCGACCTCGACGCGCTGAAGGCCAACTGGCGATTGCTGGCCGATCGCGTGGCTCCGGCGGCGTGCGGCGCCGTGGTGAAGGCCGATGCCTATGGGCTCGGCATCGTGCATGCCGTGCCGGCCTTGGCCCGCGCCGGCTGCCGAACCTTTTTCGTTGCACACCTCACCGAGGGCGTGCGCGCCCGCGCCGCCCTGCGGGATGCCGGATTCGCGGACGCCGCCATCGATATCTATCTGCTGCACGGATTGCAGCCCGGCCTCGACATCCACCCGGACTACGCGGCCCACCGGCTGCTTCCCGTCCTCGGCTCCCAGCCTGAACTGGAGGCCTGGGTCGTCGCCGGCGCGGGGCGCTGTGCCGTGCAGATCGACACGGGCATGAACCGCATCGGGCTCGCGGTCGAGACATTGGCCAAGCTTCCGCCCGGACTGCTCGACCGGAGCGGTGCCGTGCTGCTCATGAGCCACTTCGTGTCCGCTGAAGACGCCTGGAGCCCGCTCAACACGACCCAGATCGAGCGTTTCGAGGCGGCGCGGGATGCGAGTCTTTCCGATATCCCCGCCTCCCTGGCCAACTCGTCCGGCATCTTCCTGCCGCAGCAGCCGTTTTTCGATCTCGTGCGTCCCGGTTACGCGCTCTATGGCGGCAACCCCTGCCCCGGTCTCCCCAATCCCATGCAGCCGGTCATCCGACTCGAATCAGCCATCCTGCAGACCCGCGAGATCGCCGCGGGCGAGACGGTCGGCTACAACGGCCGCTGGATGGCATCACGCCCGACGCGACTTGCGACCATGGGCGTCGGCTATGCCGACGGTGTCCCACGCGGCGCCCGCTCGGTCGGCACAGGCGATGGCCCGGTGGCGCTGGTCGGCGGCGTGCCCTGCCCCTGGGTCGGACGCGTATCCATGGACCTGAGCGTGGTCGACGTCACCGACGCGCCGGCCGACGTCACCGGGCCGGGCGCCGTGGTGGAGCTGATCGGGCCAACCAACACCATCGATGACTTCGGCGCCCAATGCGGCACCATCGGCTACGAGATCCTCACCAGTCTTGGCGGCCGCTACAGCCGCGTGTATGTTGAGAACACATAGGGAACACGCCCCACTCGGCGAGGCAGGCGTCTTCCCCTTCTCCCCTTGCGGGAGAAGGTGGATCGTGCCGTAGGCGCGAGACGGATGAGGGGTCCAGACACCTTCGCGTGCTGGTACGACCCCTCATCCGCCCCTTCGGGGCACCTTCTCCCGCAAGGGGGGAAGGGTGCGCGCTGTGTCGAGCTCAGATGGAAACGATGTCCAAATCCCGCGCCACCTTCGTTTGCCAGAACTGCGGCGCAGTGTCGTCGCGGTGGCAGGGCAAGTGCGAGGCCTGCGGAGAGTGGAACACGCTCGTCGAGGAGGGCGTCGCCTCCGGCATCGGCGCGGCGATCGCGCGCAAAGGCCGGAAGGGACGGCTGTTTGCGCTGGAGGGCCTGGCCGCCTCCGGTGAGGAGCCGCCACGCACCGCGGTCGGCATCGACGAACTTGATCGGGTGACCGGCGGCGGCTTTGTGCCCGGATCGGTCATTCTCCTCGGCGGCGAGCCGGGGATCGGCAAATCGACCCTGCTGATCCAGGCGTGCGCCAAGCTCGCGCTCCGCGGCGGCCGTGTCGCCTACATTTCCGGTGAAGAAGCCGTGGCACAAGTGCGCTTGCGCGCCGATCGTCTGGGGCTCGCGCAAGCGCCCGTCGAGCTTGCAGCCGCCACTTCGGTCGAAGACATCGTGGCGACGCTGAGCGAAGGGCGGCCCTACCAGCTCATCATCATCGACTCGATCCAGACGATGTGGACCGAATCGGTCGAGGCCGCGCCCGGTACCGTCACCCAGGTGCGCGGCTCGGCCCAGGCGCTGATCCGCCTCGCCAAGACCAGCGGCGCCTGCGTGATCCTGGTCGGGCACGTCACCAAGGACGGGCAGATCGCCGGGCCGCGTGTGGTCGAGCACATGGTCGACGCCGTGGTCTCCTTCGAGGGCGACGCCGGCCACCAGTTCCGCATCCTCCGCGCCCTGAAGAACCGCTTCGGGCCGACGGACGAGATCGGCGTCTTCGAGATGACGGGCCGGGGCCTCGCCGAGGTGCCGAACCCCTCGGCCTTCTTCCTCTCGGGCCGCGACGCGTCGGCGGCCGGTACGGCCGTCTTCGCCGGCATGGAGGGCACGCGGCCGGTGCTGGTCGAATTCCAGGCCCTGGTCGCACCGACCAGTCTCGGAATGCCGCGGCGTGCCGTGGTCGGCTGGGACAGCAGTCGCCTCGCCATGGTGCTGGCCGTGCTCGAAGCTCATGCCGGCGTGCGGCTCGGCGGGCATGACGTCTACCTCAACGTGGCGGGCGGCCTAAAGATCAATGAACCGGCCGCCGATCTCGCGGCCGCGGCGGCGCTGGTGTCCTCGCTCACCGGCGCGCATTTGCCAGCCAACACGGTCTACTTCGGCGAGATCGGGCTGTCCGGCAGCATTCGGCCCGTTACGCATGCTCCGGCCCGGCTCAAGGAAGCCGTGAAACTCGGCTTTTCCGGCGCGGTCACGCCTTCGGCAGGCGACGGCGAAGCGGGCGGTCCGGCGCTCAGGCGTCAGCCACATCGCCGCGCTGGTGGCCGACATCGCCGCCGCAGCGCCGCGTGCCGATGATCGTCCGCGGCGGAGCGCCGCCTCACGTTGATGACCATCGCTCAGCCAGGCGTCGTATCGGCGAGCGAAGAGGGCTATCAGAGGCGGCCGACATCTTTGTCGGTGTCCAACAGGCGAAAGAAACTCCCATGCCGCTGACCATGTCCGAACTATCCCGTCCGGCCTTCGAGCGCGGCCTCAACGCTCTCGCCGTGATCCTGGGCAAAGCACAGGCTTACGTGGCCGCGAAGAAGCTGGACGATGCCGTCCTGGTGCAGGCGCGGCTCTTCCCGGACATGCTGCCGCTGGCCGGCCAGGTGCAACGGGCGAGCAACTCGGCCAAAGGCGCGGTCGCCCGGCTGGCCGGCACTACCAACCCGAGTTTTCCGGACACGGAAGCAAGCTTTGCCGACTTGCAGGAGCGGGTGGCGAAGACGCTCGCGTTCATCACGTCGGTTTCCCCGGACGCCATCGACGGCTCGGAAAAGCGCACCATCGAGATCAAGGCCGGGCGGACGCTCACCTTCGAAGGCAAGTCGTACCTGCTCGGCTTCGCGCTGCCGAACTTCTACTTCCACGTCACGACCGCGTACTGCATCCTGCGGCACAGCGGCGTCGACCTCGGCAAGATGGACTACCTCGGTCAGGTGCCGCTGATTTCAGCAACATAGCGGCGTGTCGGGGCCGCTCCGCGGTGATCCCCTGCCCTCGCTAACCAGTCCCCAGGACCGTGTCGTAGAGCAGCTTGACGTTGAGCAGCAGGATGACGCCGGCCACGGTCCAGGACACGGCGGCTAGCCAGGGCGGGATGACGAAGCGGCCCATCTTTCGTTTGTCCGAGACGAACCGCACGAGCGGGACGACCGCGAAAGGCAACTGCATCGACAACACCACCTGGCTCAGCACAAGCAGGTGCGCCGTCCCCTTCTCGCCGTAGAACGCCGTGACCGCGACGACGGGGATGACCGCGAGGCCGCGCGTCAGCAGCCGCCGCGCCCAGTTCGGGATCCGCAGGCGCAGAAAACCTTCCATCACGATCTGCCCGGCCAAGGTCGCGGTCACGGTCGAATTGATTCCGGAGGCCAGGAGCGCGGTCGCGAACAGGGTCGAGGCGAACTCCAAGGCCGAGCAAAGGCGAGAGCAGCCGGAACGCCTGCCCGATCTCGGCGACATCGGCGTGGCCGGTCCCATGGAAAGCCTTGGCCGCAACCACGAGAATGGCCGCATTGACGAACAGCGCCAGCATCAGGGCGATCGTGCTGTCGACCGTCGCCCAGCGGATCGCCTCGCCCTGACCGGTGTCGTTGCGCACGTAGGCCCGCGTCTGCACGATCGAGGAGTGCAGGTAGAGGTTGTGCGGCATGACGGTCGCGCCGATGATGCCGATCGCCACATACAGCATGTCGCGGTTGGTCACGATTTCGGGTGTCGGAACGAATCCGGCCAAAATGGCGGCGACGGGCGGCGCGGCGGCCGCGATCTGGACGGCGAAACAGACCGCGATGACGATGAGCAGCGCGATGACGAAGGCCTCAAGGAAGCGGAAGCCCCGGTTCATCAGCATCAGCAGGAGGAAGGCGTCGAGCGCGGAGAGCAACGCGCCACCGATCAGCGGGATGCCGAACAACAGTTGAAGCGCGATCGCGGTGCCGATCACTTCGGCGAGATCGCAGGCGATGATGGCGACCTCGCAGGCGATCCACAGGGTGAGATTGACGGGTCGGGGATAGTGATCGCGGCACGCCTGCGCGAGGTCGCGGCCGGTTGCGATGCCAAGCCGTGCCGCGAGCGCCTGTAGCAGGACGGCCATCAGGTTCGAGATCATGATGACCGACAGCAGCGTGTAGCCGAACTGCGCGCCGCCCGCGAGATCGGTCGCCCAGTTGCCCGGGTCCATGTAACCGACTGACACCATGTAACCCGGCCCAAGAAAGGCCAGGAACTTGGGGAACCAGCGTCCTCCGACCGGAACATGGATGGTGGAATGAACTTCGGGCAGGCTTGGTTGAGCGTCGCTCTCCGGCTTCGAAAACCTCCAAGCTGGTCGGGGAGTCGCGTCCTGCATCGATGACATTTTGGGTTTGCATCCCGAAGGCTCGTCGAGGGGCCTTCCTCCCGTAAAGTTAGCTTTGGCTAATTCAATGTCAATGGTGTAATTTCATGCCCTGTCGCTAACAGACGTTCGCGCCAGATTGCGCCACCGCCGTGTTCGGGGTAGGTGCGCCCGAGATAAGGGGATCCGTGGGTGAGCCAACGGCCTGTGATGTCCGGAGTCGAGAATCGGGATGCTGTGGCCGAGCCCGGCGTCGACACGCGCCGCTTCAGCCAAGCCAGAGTCGCGCGCTCGACTGCGATCCTTGAGGATTATGCCGAATTGATCGCAGACCTGATCCAGGAGCGCGGCGAGGCGCGGACGACGGATATCGCCCGCTGCCTTGGCGTGACCTTGCCGACAGCAACCAAATCCCTTGCACGGCTGAAGCGCGAAGGGCTGGTGGTCGGGCGACCGTATCGCGGCATTTTCCTGACGGAAGCCGGCGCCGCGATGGCGGAGCGGGTGAAGGGCCGGCATCGCCTCGTGGTGGCTCTCCTCGAGGCCGTCGGCGTGCCGTCCGAGGCCGCCGAGACCGATGCCGAGGGCATCGAACACCACATTTCCGACGTGACGCTCAAGGCCTTCGAGCAGTTCCTCGGCCGCTAGACGGGACCATCGCTCGTCGCCGCCGTGTTGTCCCGGCGCAGCCTTCAGATGGCATACCTCGCCATTGCTTCCGCGCTGACGGGCGTGAAGAAGTTGATCAGGTTGCCCTCGGGGTCGCGAAACAGCAAGGAGCGGTTTCCCCATGGCTGTGTCGTGGGTTCCTGTACGAACCCGCTGACCACCGACCCGAGCCTCTTGTACGCCTCATCGACGTCGGCGACCCTGAACTCGATGATCGCGGTCTGGTTGGCCTCCGGGCGGGCGGCTCCCGCGTTGAACATATCCATCGTGCGCTTGCTGGCGATCGCCAGGGTGCACGACGGTGTCGCCAGCTCAGCGAAGTCCTCCGTGTACCACTTCGCTGGAAGGCCGGTGACGTTTGCGTAGAAACCAACCAGACGCCTCACGTCGTTGGTGATGAAGCGCACTGAGACGAAATCCATGACATTCTCCTCGATCGGTTGAGCCGCACGGACCAAGCGCGGTCACTCGCCCGCCGGCGAACCCGGCCTGGCTCGCACGCCTCGGGTACAAGCTGTCAGCTTCGCTACAATCCGACGCGCACCTTGGGTTTGCGCCGCACTGCGCGGCACCGAACGGCTAGTATCGGGGCCCTGCTGACAGCATGATGTCAGCAGGGGGACCGCTGTGCGCCGAGCCGACAGACTGTTTCAGATCATCCAGATCCTGCGGCGCTCGTCGCGGCCTGTCACAGCGGGCGCCATGGCCGACGAGCTCGAGGTGTCGACGCGATCGGTGTACCGCGACGTCGCCGATCTCATCGGGCAAAGGGTGCCGATCCGCGGCGAGGCGGGGCTGGGTTACGTTCTCGACGGCGATTTCGATATGCCGCCGCTGATGCTGACGCCGGATGAGATCGAAGCCGCGGTGCTGGGCGCGCAGTGGGTCGCGGAGCGCGGCGACCCTGTGCTGGCCCATGCGGCCCGCGACCTCATCGCCAAGATTGCGACCGCCGTGCCCGAGCACCTGCGTCCGTTCATCACCGAGCCGACCATCGGCGCCCCGCCGGCCCCTGCCCCGGTGTCGGACGAGCCTGGATATCGCCCAGCTCCGCCGATGGATCCGCAGCGGCCAGAAGATGCGGATCCGCTATCGCGACCAGGAGGCGCAGGACAGCGAGCGCGTGATCTGGCCGGTGATCGTCGGCTACACCGAAACCGTGCGCCTGTTGGCGGCCTGGTGCGAACTCCGCCAGGCGTTCAGGCATTTCAGAACCGATCGCATCGTCGCGGCGGAGTTTCTCGCCGAACGCCACGGCTCCCGTCCCGGCGCGCTGAGAACCCGATGGAAACGGCAGATGGAGAACGAGCGCGGCATCCGGCTCTGGTGATCGAGGGACGATGAACGCCCTGTCCCAGGCCCCTGCCCCGGCGCGGTCCGGCTAGCCCCCGTACTGCTCGTCGGTGACCTGTTCCAGCCAATCGACCGGCGACCCGTTCAGCTTCTCCTGAATGGCGATGTGGCTCATCGCCGAGGTGGCCGTGGCGCCGTGCCAGTGCTTCTCGCCCGGCGGGAACCAGACCACGTCCCCCGGCCGGACTTCCTCGATCGGGCCGCCGTCCCGCTGAACCCTGCCGCAGCCGGTTGTCACGATGAGCGTCTGGCCGAGCGGATGGGTGTGCCACGCCGTGCGGGCCCCCGGCTCGAAGGTGACGAGCGCGCCGGCAACGCGTGCCGGATCGGGTGGACTGAACAGCGGATCGATGCGCACCGTCCCCGTAAACCAATCCGCCGGCCCCTTGCCGGACGGCTGCGAGCCGCTTCGCCTGATCTCCATTTCGATCTCCTTCGCGGCACGGCTTGACGCTGGTTCAACTGACGCGCTCGCCGGCTGGGCATCAGCAGCTCCTTGCCATTATAGGCAGCGGAGGAAAACGGGCGAGAACCGGGGCGGTGGCCGGCCGTCTTGTCGGCACCCTCCCGGCCTGCAATACGGCCGATCCATGCGCTATCCTGCAACGCCCGGGCAGGTGAACCCTGGACGACACGCAAGAGAGCACGATGACCGCAGCCGATCTCTCCGACCTTTACCGAGCCTACATCGCGTGCCTGAACGGGCAGGACTGGCCGACGCTGCACAGGTTCGTTCACGCGGAGGTTCGCTACAACGGCGAGCGGATCGGACTGACCGGTTATCGCAAGATGCTCGAGCGCGACTTCGAGGACATTCCGGATCTCCGCTTCGACATTCAGTTGCTGGTTTCCGATCCGCCACACATTGCAAGCCGGCTGCGGTTTCACTGTACGCCGAAGGGGCAGTTCCTGGGCCTTCCCGTCAACGGCGAGACCGTCACGTTCCACGAGAACGTGTTCTACGCGTTCCGCGACGGCAAGATCGAGCAAGTCTGGTCCGTCATCGACAAGGCGGCCATCGAAGCCCAGCTCTAGCGCCGCTGGAACTTGGACTCCGCCGGCCGGCAGCCCATATTGGGCGCATGCCGCCTGCCAAAAATCCTGCCCCCAAGAAGCCCGCCCGCTCCGCCCGCGCAAAAGCCTCGCGCCCCGATGTGGCGCCGCTCGACAAGCATCTGGCGGCGCTGCTCAACCCGGCGCTGAACGAGCGGCCGAAGGGGTTCGGCGAGGCGCCGCAGGCGCGCTACGAGCCGGGCGAGGCCATCACGATGGACAGCCCCGCGCGCCGGCGGGCGCCGGATCCGGGCGAGCGCGTCCCCTCGGGCGCCCAGGCCACGGCCGACATCCTGAAGAACCTGCTCGAATCGGGCGATCCGCGCTTCAAGGGGCGCACCTCCGAATGGGTGCCGCACCGCCCGCCGCGCCCGGAGAAATCCGAGGGCGGCGTCTCGTTCGACCTCGTTCCGAATACAAGCCGAAGGGCGACCAGCCCACCGCCATCAAGGAGCTCGTCGAAGGCATCCAGAACCAGGACCGCGACCAGGTGCTGCTCGGCGTCACCGGCTCCGGCAAGACCTTCACGATGGCCCAGGTCATCGCCGCCACCCAGCGCCCGGCCCTGATCCTCGCGCCCAACAAGACGCTGGCGGCGCAGCTCTACGGCGAGTTCAAGAGCTTCTTCCCCAACAACGCCGTGGAATACTTCGTCTCCTACTACGACTACTACCAGCCCGAGGCCTACGTGCCGCGCTCGGACACCTATATCGAGAAGGAATCCACCATCAACGAGCAGATCGACCGCATGCGCCATTCGGCCACGCGCTCGCTGCTGGAGCGCGACGACGTCATCATCGTCGCCTCCGTGTCCTGCATCTACGGCATCGGCTCGGTCGAGACCTACACGGCCATGACCTTCTCCGTGAAGGTCGGCGAGAAGATCGACCAGCGCCAGCTGCTGGCCGACCTCGTGGCCCTGCAATACAAGCGCACGCCCGATTTCACCCGCGGCACGTTCCGGGTGCGCGGCGACACGGTGGAGCTGTTCCCGGCCCATTACGAGGACCGCGGCTGGCGCGTCGCCTTCTTCGGCGACGAGATCGAGAGCATCGTCGAGTTCGACCCGCTCACCGGCAAGAAGACCAACGACCTCGAGTCGGTGAAGGTCTACGCCAACTCGCATTACGTCACGCCGCGCCCGACCCTCGTGCAGTCGATCAAGGCCATCAAGGAGGAGCTGAAGCAGCGGCTGGAGGAGCTCTACGCCGCCGGCCGCCTGCTCGAGGCGCAGCGGCTCGAGCAGCGCTGCACCTTCGACCTCGAGATGCTGGAGGCCACCGGCTCCTGCCAGGGCATCGAGAACTATTCGCGCTACCTCACCGGCCGCCGCCCCGGCGAGCCGCCGCCCACCCTGTTCGAATACCTGCCCGACAACGCCCTCGTGTTCACCGACGAGAGCCACGTCACGGTGCCGCAGATCGGCGGCATGTATCGCGGCGATTTTCGGCGCAAGGCCACGCTCGCCGAATACGGCTTCCGGCTGCCCTCCTGCATGGACAACCGCCCGCTCCGCTTCGAGGAATGGGACGCCATGCGGCCGCAGACCGTGCATGTCTCGGCCACGCCCGGCCCGTGGGAGATGGAGCGCGCCCAGGGCGTCTTCGTCGAGCAGGTGATCCGCCCCACCGGCCTCATCGATCCGCCCATCGAGATCCGCCCGGCCCGCTCCCAGGTCGACGACCTCGTCGGCGAGATCCGCGAGACCACGCAGGCCGGCTACCGCGCGCTCGTCACCGTGCTGACCAAGCGCATGGCCGAGGACCTCACCGAATACCTGCACGATGAACGCCATCAAGGTGCGCTACATGCATTCCGACATCGACACGATCGAGCGCATCGAGATCATCCGCGACCTGCGCCTCGGCGTCTTCGACGTGCTGGTCGGCATCAACCTCTTGCGCGAGGGCCTCGACATCCCCGAATGCGCCCTGGTGGCCGTGCTCGATGCCGACAAGGAGGGGTTTCTGCGCTCCGAGACCTCGCTGGTGCAGACCATCGGCCGCGCCGCCCGCAACATCGACGGCAAGGTCATCCTCTATGCCGACCAGACCACCGGCTCGATGGAGCGCGCCATCGCCGAGACCGCCCGCCGCCGCGAGAAGCAGACGGCCTACAACCCGGCGCACGGCATCACCCCCGCCTCGATCAAGCGCGGCATCCAGGACATCCTGAACTCGGTCTACGAGGCCGACCACGTCACCGTCGATGCCGGCCTCGCCAAGCCCGAGATGATCGGCCACAATTTCAAGGCCATGCTGGCCGACCTCGAAAAGCGCATGCGCGCCGCCGCCGCCGACCTCGACTTCGAAACCGCCGCCCGCCTGCGCGACGAACTCAAGCGCATGCAGCAGGCCGAACTCGTCATCGGCGAAGACCCCATGGCCCGCCAGCAGGCCGTCGAGGACCAGGCCGGCGCCTACAAGGGCGACCGCAAGTACGGCCGCGCCGCCAACCTGCCGGAATAGCCGCCCCCACAAGCCGACCGACGCCGACATGGGGCCGCACAATTTCGGGGGCGGCGAGGCGAAGCCGCGGGGGCGGAAGCCGACGCTGGCCGAGATGGGGCCGGGGGCGACGGAGCGGCCGGTGGCGGCGGGCCGGCGGGGTCTGAGGTGGCGGAGAAGCGGGAGCGGCCGGATCCGGGGGTGGGGAGGTGGAAGAAGGGGGGACGGGGGCGGAGGGGGTGACTGGTGTTCGGGATTTATTTTAACTCGGTTGTCAACAAGTCCCGCAGAATACTCCACTCCTCTTCCTTCGCAACAGATAGCCTTCGCATTGCTTCCTTCTTGAAATCGATTTTTGACACCCGTATCTGGAATTCCTCATACAGGCTATCGATCAGCCGCTTGCCACTGCATTTTTCTTTCCAGCCAGTTCTCCACTCTTGTTTTAGATCTTGTTCAATCTTGTCGTAATCTGATCTGAAAGCTTTGGACCAGCTGGAGGGTTCTATCATCCCCTGTCGGGCGCGCCGCGTGCTGCCGATTGGGGCTGGAATCTCGCCCGTCTCGGCGCGAGTTTTTGGATTGATGGCCTGATCGCCCAGCCTTTCCTCACGCCAATTCGAGGCGACGCAGGGTGATGAGGCGTTTGACGTTGTAGACGAGGTTGGCGAGGCCGATCTTGGTCGTCGCTCTGGGCAAGCCGACGGTGCGGATGAACAGGTCCATTCGGTCCTTCTGCTGGGCGAAGACGTGCTCAACATGGGCGCGGATCTTGGATTTGGCATTGTTAGCGCGCCGTACAGCGCGGGACATCGGCTGGTTCGCCGGCTTCTTGCGGTGGATGCGGGACACGAAGCCGTTCTCGGCCATGAAGGCCTCGTTGGCCGCGGACCGATAGGCTGTGTCGCCCCAAACCGCCGAGGCCGTGTTGGTCTTGTCGAGGAGCCCATCCCGCAAACGTCGCCCCTCGTTGGCGGCAGCATGGGTGCTGAGCCATGTGCGGATCAGGCCGAAACGCCGATCGATGGCGATATGACTACGGTAGCCGAAGGCGGGAATGGCCAGGTCGACTGTAGGCACCGTGCCGTCCTCGCGCGGCTTGGCTTTGGTGAACTTGACCGTCCAGCGCGCGTCCCGGTCTTTGTGCCGAAGCTTCGCCGGTTTGGCTTTCCAGTCCTCCGGCACCCGGCCGGCCCTGATATCCGCCTTCTCGCCTTGCGTGTTGCGCTGCCGCGGCGCCTGCACGAGCGTGGCATCGACGATCTGGCCGGACATGGCGATGTAGCCAGCCGCCCGTAGTGTCGCATCAAAGCGGTCGAACAAGGCCTGGACCGCCCCTGCTTTGGTCAGCTTCTCGCGGAACAGCCAGATGGTGCGGGCATCCGGCACGCGGTCGGACAGGCCAAGACCGAGAAACCGCATGAACGAGAGGCGATCGTTGATCAGGTATTCCGTGCGTTCGTCCGACAGCGTGTTGGCGGTCTGGATCACCAGCACCTTGAACATCATCACCGGATCAAAGGGAGGCCGGCCACCCTTTGCGCCGTCCGAATAGGCCAGTGCTGCCTCCAGGTCCGGTCGGAATACCTCGAAGTCGACCGCCGCCGTGAACGCCTCCAACTGATCACCGAGATCACTTAAGCGCTGTAGACGCTCATCGACATCAAAGAAGCCCGGTGCCTGCGCCATCCCGCCGTCTCCACCCTGCAAAGTGCAGGGAATCAGAAATCGGCCGAAATGGCGAGGTTTTTGAACCGTCCACCTTGCGCGATCGAACGCCTTTATCTGTTCGCTAATCCCGTATATGCGATCGGCCAAGATTGAAATTGTGACGTTAACGTCATCAGGATTGATGTCTTTTATGCGTAGACCAGCGTTTCCCGGTTCGAGAGTAGCGTAGGCTTATTTCAACGCCACCTCGAATGTGTCTGAACGCAAGTTGTTCCAGTTTGGCTGGAAACGCGCCCCGGGAGCCAGCATCCTTAGACGCATTCTGGTGAACAATGTCGTATAAGACATTGTCGTTCAGTAAGTAGTTCTCAATGCAGTAACGCTTGAGTTGTCGAACTCGGACCAGATTGCTTGGGTTTAGCCCCGTCGGCTTTCGATCGCCGTCGAGTATAAAAAGTTGAAGCTTTTTCAGGCGCCCTCGCTTCTCTTCTGCCTGCAAATTTGGGACTTCCTTCTCGATTTCGGAACGGCCACCAAGTCCTTGGACTTGAAAACCGGTGAGCACGTCAGCGAACCCAGATTGCAAAATAGCATTGTCATGCTCTCCCTCAACGTATACATTTCCTCTAGTAGAGAGAAGATCGGCTGTCGAACTACCCAATCGAGAAAATATCTCAATCAGTGGCTCCATATCTTGCTGTAATATTGGTGTAAGATCGCTGCTTGATCTAATATGAAATAAGCTGCATAGGTCTCCATGGTAGGCGTCTCGGACTATTTCAGGGCTGTGCGTGCAAACAAAGGCTTGCAACGATAGAGGCTTAACGCAATGTTCCACCAAAAATGGTACAATCTTGGCCTGCACTGCGGCATTTAAATGTAACTCAGGTTCGTCCAGTAGGATAACGCCTCCTTTCTCCATCGTAAGACGAATGAATATGAATGTAAGTACAAGCCCCTTTTCTCCGCTACTCATTTGATCAATGTCAAAAATACGGCCTGAAGCCTCTTCCTTCACAAGCACTTTAAGCAGACCCAGTGCGTTAAAGCTTACGCCCGCCAACCTTTTTCCTGGCAAAAGGTTGTCGAAAATAAGATTAAACTCGCGCTCCAAAGTCTCTCTACCTTGGGGACTTAACATTACGTTTTGAACTATAGTCTGCTTAAGCCTGGCATATTTTGTGGCAGGTGTAGACATGTGTGCCTGCACTTGAGCTTGGGCGTCAGCTGAGCCAACCTGGATCGGCGTTTCTCCTTGAGGAAAGGCTCTGTCCGCAGGAAAGAAACTCATCAGGGTCTTATCGGGAGGAAGGCGTCTGTCCAGAATGGTGAGGACAGACTGATTAAACACATTATTGCCGCTGATCTGTCCCTTCGACGGATTAAAGGTCAGCTCGAAATCCAGTGGAGTGCTAGGGTTAAGTGAAGAGACCTGACTTTCGGTGGACGTTCGTATTGTCTGCAGTCGGACTTGCCCCGGCTGGGAAGACAGAAACTGTGTGAAAGAGAGCTGGTCAACAGGGCCGTTGAGTTCACTCTGCAGCTGTATTAAAGCTAACTGGTCAATGGATGACTTAACAGCGTCGATTTCGACCTCAGTGAGCGCCAGACTAAGCGCTAAGGTTGTCCGAAAATTTGGCCTGTTCGCAATTGCGGCGAAGTCGTAACTAAGGCTACCGATTGCCTGTAGATGCGGGTGCAACAGACCGATTTGGGTCAGTCCTGGTTGTCCTTCGTTTATAAGTCGCGGCGACAGGACTGTTTTTATGAGGCGGACAGCCTCAAGCAGAGTTGATTTGCCAGAGGCGTTCGGTCCCGCAATCACGTTTACTTCGTTGGCTTTCTCCAGATTGATCCTGTCCAATCCTCGAAAGTTGTTTACAGATAGCTTCGTTATCTTCACGTGCTAAACACTCCTTACTCCGCCCCACCCGCCGCACACACATCACCTGCGCCGTGAGCGCCTTGCCGCCCGCCGCGATCTGTGGCGGGGGGAGCGGCGCGGTGTCGGCACTGGTCTTCGGCTCGACGCCGTTCACCCGCAGAAAACTCGCCGCGACATCGCCCTTGATGCCGAAGTTGACGCGCTGCGGCACCGAGGCGGCGACCACCAGCACCGCGACATCGTTCATGCGCGCCACCGTCACGCCGAGCAGGCTGCCGGCGCCGTCGAGCACCGGGCCGCCGGAATGCCACAGCAAAATTACCTGCGCACTCCTGTCTTGTTTCCGGGTGGCTTGAACCGATCGATCGAGATAGACTTCTAGTGAAGGAGCTTGGAAGAAGCGCTGCACATTAATGATCTGAATGTAGGCGGCGGAGAACAGCCTATGCCAGACATCCCAAGTCGGTAGAGGATTGGGAAAGTGGCTGGCGAGTCGGGCTGCCCACGGCTGCTGTTGCCACCCCGATATAGAGCAACTCTCCCTTTTCAGAGTAAATCGCATAACATCCTGGATTGCTCAATTCGGGCGTCTTCCACCAACTCTGAAGATGATGAAGGGAATTCACGGCGAAGCTGTCGCGTTCTCAATTCAACTCCCTTTCACAGTAGTCGCCTACTGCAGTCGCAACTGCATCAGAAATCGACGAATTGGAGAGGGATTCCCTTCTTCCTGCGTCTTTTGTCAAGGCACGTAACTCCATCGCTCGAACCGAGGATCGGCCCGAGAAGCCATCCGCCATTAATCACTCCGGCCCACCCACCCGCACACACATCACCTGCGCCGTGAATGCCTTCCGGCCGGTCGCGATCTGCGGCGGGGGGAGCGGCGCGGTGTCGGCGCTCGTCTTCGGCTCGACGCCGTTCACCCGCAGAAAACTCGCCGCGACATCGCCCTTGATGCCGAAGTTGACGCTCTGCGGCACCGAGGCGGTGGCCACCAGCACCGCGACGTCGTTCATCCGCGCGACCGTCCCGCCGAGCAGGCTGCCGCGCCGTCGAGCACCGGGCCGCCGGAGTTGCCGGGCTGGACGGCGGCGGTCATGGGGAACGCGGTCGTGTCGTTGTCCATGCCGTGTCGCACGCTCGAATTGTTGTATTCCGACGAGGCTACAACCCAGCCCCGGCCTTACGCAACGAGACAGCCGCACCGTCGGCGGGTGCTCCCTTCGCCCCACGAAGTGGGGAGAAGGTGCGCAAAGCGCGGATGAGGGGCGGCGCAGAACGGGAACACCCCTCATCCGGCACTTCGGCCACCTTCTCCCCGCAAGCGGGGCGAAGGAGCGCGCCCGATCACTCCGCCTCCGCCTTGAACGGTTCACACCAGGTCGTCGAGCCCGACATTCAGCGCCGCCGCGAGCGCCTTGAGGACGGCAAGGCTGGGCTCGCGCTGGCCGGCCTCGATCTGGGCGAGGTAAGGGGCCGAGATGCCGGCCTGGGCGGCCAAGTCCTTGCCCGCGAGCCCGCGATGCGCGCGCCACACCCGGACGGGGTTTTCGCCGGCGATCAGGCGGTCGGCGATTGCGGCGGGGACAAGCTCGTCGCCGCCGCTCGCGAGCCGCCGCTGCGCCGCGTCGAAGGCCGCGACATCCGCCGCGTCCTCCAGGAGGGCCACAAGCCGCTCGAACTCTGCGCGCGGCATCGTCACCGTCTCGCCCTCGACCGTGGCCCGGATCGGTTGAGCGGTCATTCGTATATCTCCCGGTGGTGACCGATGGCGAGCACGTCGAGAACCGTGCCGTCTTCGGTGAAGATCACCCGATAATCCCCGACCCGCAGCCGAAACCCAGGCCGGCCCGGCAGCCGCTTCACGTTGTTCGCCAACAAATCCGGATCGGCGGCGAGCTGGTCGATCTTGGCCCGGACGAGTTCGGCATTCGCTTTCGGCATCGACCGGAGCGCCTTGACCGCAGCCTTGGTGAACCGGACCGTTTGCACGGAACACGATTACCGCGAGAGCCGCATCGGCGCAACAAAATTAGCTAGCAGCTAATAACTGCTCGCAGAATTCTATCACTCCGCCCCACCCACCACCGCACACACATCACCTGCGCCGCGAACGCCCCTCCCCCCGCCGCGATCTGCGGCGGGGGGGGGGGCGCGGCCTCGGCGCTCGTCTTCGGCTCGACGCCGTTCACCCGCAGAAAACGCGCCGCGAAAGCGCGGATGAGGGCGGAGCAGAACGGGAACACCCCTCATCCGGCCTTCGGCCACCTTCTCCCCGCAAGCGGGACCGCCTTCGCCTCGAACGGTTCACACCAGGTCGTCGAGCCCGACATTCAGCGCCGCCGCGGGCGCCTTGAGGACTGATGAGGATTGTGGAAGACGAGGCGTCGGGGTGCACTGGCTCTTGGTTCAACAGAACCCTCATCCGTCACGGCTTCGCCGTGCCGCCTTCTCCCGCTCTCGCGGGCGAAGGGGAGCCGCCGCATCGTTCATGCGCGCCACACTCACGCCGAGCAGGGTGCCGGGGCAGCGCGGATGAGAGGGCCGGTGGGTGGGATCCGCCGGCTGGAACGCTACCGCACCTCCACCTCGAAATGCCGCGTGCGCGCGACGCCGGTCGGGTCGATCACCTCGGCTGAGAAGCGGTCGATGCCGGCAAATCCAGGGGAGGCATGATAGATCATCTCCGTCGCCGGCAGTTTACGCCGGTTGCATGCGGAGCGCGGGTTGCCCGGCGCAAAGGCCAGATATTCACGCCCGGCGCTCAGCGTCACCTGGCCGCCCATGGGGGCACTCAGCAGGTGGATGGCGGCTCGGCCGAGGGATGAACAATCCGGGTTCACCGCAGTGATCTTGTAAATCGTGAGGCTGCCCCCCGCGGCCACCACCCAGTGCGGCCGTGGATCATATTGAGCCCATGCCGACCCGGTGACCATGCAGAACACGACCCCAAGCCCCGCCCGTAAGCGCATCGCAACCCTCCTCCGCAATCACCTGCACGCAAATTCGGCTTGCATGGATTCTAGCTCACTTCACGCGCCTGCCCAGGGTTGGCGGCCACGTCGCCCTCCATGCCGAAACCGACGCTCTGCGGCGCCGAGGCGGTGGCCGCCAGCGCCGCGACCTCGTTCACGCGCGCCACCGTCACGCCGAGCAGCCGGCCGGCGCCGTCGAGCACCGAGCTGCCGGAGGTGCCGGGCTGGACGGCGGCGGTCCTGGGGAACGCGGTCGTATCGTGTCCATGCCGACCTCCGCTGGCTACCCAACCGAGCGCGGCTCGGCGTGCCCTGGCCAGCTTCGCCCGCACGCTCGAATCGTTGTGTTTCGTCGAGGCTCGAACCCAGGCGCGGCCTGACGGAACGGGACGAGCACCAAGGACGCAAGCGTCCCCTTTTCCCGCAAGGGTGCGCGAAGAAGCGCCTGCGCGCTCAATCAGCGCGTCCATCACGGCTTGTACTTTGGTCCTTTGAACAGCTTCTTTCGATGCCGGCGCAGGTTGGCCTCGTCCGGATAGGGCGCACCAAGCCGGCGTTTGCAGAGCGGCTTACCGGCGTATTTCAGGTAATCGGACCGATCGAACAACTGCATTTGCGAGCTCACGATGACGCGGTGCTGCTCATCTACACTGATCAGTCCTTCGTCCCAGAGGCGATGAAGGTTGGTGATCAGCGGCATGAGGTTGCCAAGCGAATCGGCGCCGCCGTACTTTCGCGCCCGCACGTGGATGACATCCTGCGTCACCGATATGCGTTCGGCACTGATCGCGCAGCGGTGGCCGTATAGCTTCACAATGAGGCTGCGACCGGCTCTTCTCCCGACACGAAGCGGCGTCCCGGGCACACGGTAGGTTTCCAGGCCGAGAAGCCGCTCTTGCGCCGCCTCCGAGACGCCGAGAGTACGCCTTGCGTGATAGCGAAGGCTTTCTAGGAGGATACGACCGTCCGGCCCCCTGGCCGAACAGAGGGGTGCGGATGACTTGTCGGCCGCGAACGCGGCCGGTAGCGTGAACGGGTTGAGGGGCGGGAACAAAACCGGCCAGGCGACAATGGCGAGCGCGATCTCCGGATCGTTCTCAACTCGCCCGGCAAGCTGTGAGCGGATCTGTTCGAACCATTTGTCTTTCGTCCAGACGCAAAGCTCAGCCCCGAACAATGACCAGGCGTCTTCAACGGTGTGGCGGGTCGTTTCCACGTACCGCCCGTGACCAACGATCTTCCGACCGCTTTGCCCGACCCTGAAAAGCACTAAATCGCCGAGCTTCGGCCCCTGCCAAGCACGACTTGGGTCCGGCTGCCAGAGGATCACCTCTTCAGGCGAAGAGAGCATTTCGACAACGCTCGCCCAATCCGCTGCAACGTTCTTCAGCCAAACGCCCACAAGGCGGATGATAGCGTCGCGATGACGTAGCGTAATCTAAGAAGAAGCGCGTCTAGAACTGGCCTGCCGCGATAAGCCATGAGGTGGGCAGAGACGGCCTGTGATCTCCGGTGTGGGCAACGGTGCGGTGTCGGCGTCTGTCTTCGGCTCGACGCCGTTCACCCGCCGAAAGCTCGCCGCGACATCGCCCGAACGCTCCCCTTCTCCTGTGCGGTCAACGCCTTCTCACCCGCCGCGATCTGCGGCAGGGGGAACGGCGCGGTGTCGGCAGCTCGTCTTCGGCTCGACCCCGTTCACCGGCAGAACACTCCCCGCCACATCGCGACCGCCGTGCAACACCGTTCTCCGCAGATCTCACCGGCCGCGGCGGATGTCACGAGGCATGGTGCCGCTCGGCGCCGGTGCGGGCTTTTGCGACGCGCAGGTTATCTGTCAGCGGGTGAAACGATGCGGCGCGCCCTTCACGTTCAAGAATACCGCATAGAGGTGCGTCGTGGCGGTGATGAACAGGCGGTTGTTGCGCGTGCCGCCGAACGTCAGGTTCGCCACGATCTCCGGCACCCTGATCTTGCCGATGAGCTCGCCCGCCGGGGTGTGGCACTGCACGCCGTCCCAGGCGCTGATCCAGACGTTGTCCTCGACGTCGACGCGCAGCCCATCGGGGATGCCGGGCTGGATGTCGGCGAAGACCTTGCCGCCGCCGAGGCCGCGCTCGCGCACATCGAAGACACGGACGTGGTGAGGCGCGGTCTCGTCCGTGAGGAAGCCAGAGTCGGCGATGTAGAGCTTCGATTCGTCGGTCGAGAAGGCGAGGCCGTTCGGCATCGAGAAATCGTCAGCCACGATTCTGAGGCTGCCGTTGCGTGGGTCGAGCCGGTAGACGTTGCAGCGGTCCAGTTCCTGCACGGCTTTGCGTCCGACATAGTCGGAGATGATCCCGTAGTTCGGGTCGGTGAACCAGATCGTTCCGTCCGATTTGACCACGACGTCGTTCGGGGAATTGAGCCGCTTGCCCTCGTAGGCCTCGGCCAGAACCGTGATGGTGCCATCCCGTTCCGTGCGGACCACGCGGCGTCCGCCCTGCTCGCAGGTGACCAGCCGGCCCTCGCGGTCGCGCGTGTTTCCGTTGGCGTTCGCGACCGGCGATCGGAACACCGAGACGTGGCCGGTCTCCTCGTCCCAGCGCAGCATGCGCTCGTTCGGGATGTCGCTCCAGATGAGGCAGCGAAGGTCGGCGAAATAGACCGGTCCCTCGGCCCAGCGGTTGCCCCCGTGCAGGGCCTCGAGAAACGCCACCGGATCGATCAGCGCCTTGAACCGCGGATCGAGGATCTCGTAGCAGGACATCGCGGCTCGCTCCCGGCGGTCAGGCGCTCGGCGTCGGGCGATAGCGCCGACCCCGCGCGACGACTTTGGCCAGCGAGCCGTCGGTGAGATAGCTCTGCGTGGCGTGAGCGTCGTAGGTGACGTTTTCCTGGCCCGGATAGCCGATCAGATCGCGCACCCGCCCGTTCATGAAATAGGTCGTGAGCGCAATCGTGCTCAGCGCGCCGAAGGCCTCCGGATCTTCCCGGTCCATCCGGTCGAGGGCCGGCGCAGCCCCCCCTGTGACGTCGGCGGCAAGACCCCGCTCGAACCCGGGCTTGAGGTCGAGGCGGAAATCGAGCGCGGCAAGCGCGTCGGCGAACGAACACAGGGCGCTGAAGCGCGGCATGGCCCCGTAGGCCGGGATCAGCTCGTCGGCGAGCGCGAGGAAGGTCGACTCCTTGCTGGTCTCCATCACGCCACCTTCTGGCTGCGGCGCTCTGCGATCAGGCGCTGTGTGTTGCGGAGCGCGACGGCCATGATGGTCGCCGTGGGATTGGTGGCGCCCGAGGTCGGGAAGGTGCTGGCGTCCATGACGTAGAGGTTCGGCACGTCGTGGCAGGCGCCCCACTGGTCGACCACGGAAGTGCGCGGGTCGGCGCCCATCACCGTGGTGCCGATCAGGTGCCAGCCGGATTCGCGCACCGGCGTGCTGACCAGCGTCTCGATGGCCCCGGCCGCATGGACGGATTCGAGACAGCGATCGATGTTGAACTGCAGCAACTTGTTCGAGTTCTCGTTGACCTTGTAGATGATCTGCGGCGCAGGCAGGCCGTCGGAGTCGACGAGGTCCTTGGAGAGCACGACCTGGTTCGCTTCTTCCGGCAGGTCCTCGCCGACGATGCCCCAGATCAGCGAATGGCCGAAGCGGCGCGCCACGTTCTTGTGCAGGTTCTCGCCCCAGAAATCCTGGTAGCTGCCCTTTTCCGCCACATAGACCTTGCTGCCGACCGCACCCGAGACGCCGACCGGTCCGCCGGATGGCATGCAGTTCCACTTCGAGCCCCGGATGAAGCCGCGCCGCTCGTCGCTCTCGTAGAACTCGAGCGAATAGACCTGCTGGCCGAACGGGCCGCGCCAGCTGTCGAGCGGGTCCTCGTAGGAGGCCAGCACGCTGGCGAAGGGATGCATCATCAAGCGCTTGCCGACGAGGCCCGAGGAATTGGCGAGCCCGTCCGGACGGCGCCCGCCACCCGACATCAGCAGGAGCCGTGGCGTACCGACGCCGTTGGCGCACAGGATCACGACCTTGGCGCGCTGCCGTCGCTCGCGGCCATTGGCATCGACATAGACGACGCCGGTCGCGAGCCCGTTGTCGTTGACCTCGATCTCTTTCACGCGCGCATTGGTCAGAAGCCGCGCGCCGGCTTTCAGCGCGTACGGCCAGTGGGAGCGATCGGTGGTCGATTTCGCGCCCTCGGGGCAGCCCGTCAGACAGGTGCCGCGGCGGACGCAGGGGTTGAGATCGCCGAATTTTTCGGACGGAATGGCGTTGCTTCCGGGCCACCAGTGCCAGCCCATGCGCTCCATGCCGAGCGCGCCGCGCCGGCCGACGGAACCCATCGGCAGAGCCGGGAAAGGGTAGGCGCCGCGCGGTGGAAAAGCCGGATCGCCGGACAGCCCCGAAACCCCGACCTCCCGCTCGATGGCAAGCTGGTAGGGCAGCAGATCTTCGTAGGTGAAGGGCCAATCGTCCGCGACGCCGTCCATCGAGCGGACGCGGAAGTCCGACGGCAGGAAATGCATCCATTGCGCGCCATAGAGCGTGGCGCTGCCGCCGACGCCCGCGAACATCAGCGGGTTGATGTCCGTCGTGGAGACGTCGACCGGATAGTCGCGCGGGTTGTCCCGCACGTTCGGGTTCGGGTGCCACAGCTTGGTACTGACGAGCTCGTGCTCGGGCCGCGCGCCCGTGAAGTCGGCGTAGTCCGGCCAGTCGCCCTGTTCCACGACCACCACCGACATGCCGGCCCGCGCCAGATGTAGGGCCGCGACCGAGCCGGACGGGCCTGCCCCGACGATGACGACGTCGACTTCCTCGTCGCGCCTGGGGCGGGCTTCGCGTCCGCCGACGGCCTGCATGGTCATGCGTTCCTCCAATGCCTCAGCCGCCTGAGGGTGCTCCTAGGCGAGCCGGGTCCGATAGACCGCGGCCGCCCCGATGATGATGATGCCCTTGATGATCAGTTGGGCCTCGATGGGCATGCCAAGCAGGATGACCAGGTTCGAGATGACGATCAGCACGGCCACACCGAGGAGCGCGCCGAATACGCTCCCGCGGCCGCCCGAAAGGGCAATTCCGCCCATGACGGCTGCGACGATGCTGTCGAGCTCGTAGCCCTGCCCGACCCAGTTCGACACGGTGCCGACATAGCCAAGCAGGAACAGGCCGCCGACGCCCGCGCAGACCGAGCAGATCACGTAACAGGCGACTGCCACGCGGTCGGGTGAGAGCCCCACGAGACGCGCCGCCACGGGATTGCCGCCGACCATGCGGATCTCGCGACCGAAGCGCGACTTGTGCAGCATTACGCCGAGCCCCGCGGCCATGACGGCGAGCACCCAGAGGTTGATTGGGATGCCGAGGAGGCGGCCGTTGGCCAGCGTCGCCATGCCGGGCGGGAGCGTGCTGATCGGCGCGCCGCCCGTATAGGCGAAGCGCGCGCCCTGGAGGATGATGGTCATCGCGAGGGTGGCGAGGAAGGGTGAGACGCCGCGCTTCACCACGAGGAGCCCGTTGGCGAGCCCGACGAGCGCCGAGAACAGGATGGCGGCGACGAAGATCAGCGGGATGGCGTCGTTCGAGCTGGCCCGGAAAGCCGTCGCGAGCACGGCCACGGTCGCCATCAGCGAGGCGACGGAGAGGTCGAGCCCGCGCACCAGGATCACGAAGGCCTGACCGAGCACCACCATGCCGAGCGGCGCCGCGAGCGTCAGCAGGTTGAGAAGGTTCGCGGGCTGCAGGAAGGCGGGCGACGCCAAGGCCGCGACCACGAGCAGGATGGCGAGGAAGAGCGCGAGCCCGAACCGCTCGAGCAGGTCGCCCGCGAGGAAGGATGTCGGCCGGGTGGGCTTGGTGTCGACCAGCGCCATGCTAACCCCGCTTCTGCCTGCGGAGGCCGACGGCCAGGATGATGATCATGCCCTGGATGACCCATTGGTAGTAGGACGACACGCCGCTGAAGTTCAGCAGGTTGTTCAGCATCGCGACCAGCAGGACGCCCAGGAAGGTCCCGAAGACGCCGCCTCGCCCGCCGGCCAGGATGGTGCCCCCGACCACGACGGGGGTGATCGACTGCAGCGTCAGCGCCGTGCCGATGCGCGGGTCGCCGACGCCGGTTTTGGCGGTCAGGAACACCGCCGCGATCCCGGCGCAGAGACCCGAAAGGGCGTAGACGAGGATCGTGATGCGATCGACCGCGAGGCCGTTCAGCCGCGCGCTCTCGTGATTGCCCCCGACGAAATAGATCTTCCGGCCGGTGCGCGAGCGCTGCAGCCATACGCCCGCCGCGATGTAGATCACGACGAGCGCGATCGCCGTATAGGGCACGCCGCCGACACCGCCGAAGGCGAGTTCCTCGACGAACGGCGGTACCGAGCCGCCGGGCTCCTTGCGGTACATCAGCGTCGAGCCGAGGATGATCGAGGCCATGCCGAGCGTCACGATGAGGGGGTGAACCCGCAGTACCACCGTGAGCACGCCGTTGAGGGCGCCAACTGCCGCGCTCGCCGCCAGCGCAGCGACCAGGCCCAGGGCGACCAGATCCGGCTGCCACTCGAGGAAATTGGCCAGAAAGACCGTGCCGGCGCCGACCAGCGCTCCGATCGCGAGGTCGATGCCGCCGAGCAGGATGACGAAGGTCTGGCCGAGGCTGACGAGGCCGAGCACGACCATCTGCTGCGATAGGTTCGAGAGGTTCCGGAAGGTGAGGAAGCGATCGGACAGAAGGCCGCCGGTTATCAGCAGCAGACCGAGCAAGGCAAGGACGATCAGGTAGGATGGCAGTAGGCGGTTGCGGCCGAGCGCGACAGTGAGTGCGCTCATGCGGCGCCCCGCGTCTCGACCAGTTCCGGCCTGCGTTCCGCCGAGGCGACCGCATGGGTCATGATCGCCTCCTCCGAGATGTCTGAACCGGACAGTTCCCCGGCGACGCGGCCCTGAGCGATGACCACGACGCGATCCGCCAGGCCGACCACTTCAGGCAGTTCGGACGAAATCATCAGGACCGCTATGCCGCTATCGGCAAGCTGGCGGATGATCCGGTAGATCTCCACCTTGGCGCCGACGTCCACGCCGCGCGTCGGCTCGTCCAGTACGAGCAGGCGTTTGGCGATGCGGGACCAGCGGCTGAACAGCACCTTCTGCTGGTTGCCGCCCGAGAGATTGCGGATCTTCACATCCGGCGAGGGTGTGGCCACGGCGAATGCCGCGATCTGTTCCCGTGCGATGTCGCGCTCCGCCGCGGGCTGCAGCATGCCCTTTGTCGTAATGGCGCTCAGCATGGGTGCGACGATGTTATTGGCGACCGAAAGGCCCAGAAACAGCCCTTCCTCCTTGCGGTTCTCGGTCAGATAGCCGAGGCCGAGTTCGATCGCGCGGCGCGGTCCGTGGTGGCTGAGCGGTGCACCGTCGACCCGGATCTCCCCGGCTTCGATCTGACGCTCGCCGAAGATCGCCTGGGCGATCTCGGTCCGGCCGGACCCCACCATCCCCGCCACGCCCAGGATCTCTCCGGCTCGCACCTCGAGGGTGATGTCGCGGACGCGTGGTCCCGCGCGGAGGCCCTCGATACCGAGCACCACCTCGCCGTTGGCAGCCTTCTCGCGGCGAGCGGGAAAGATCTGCTCGAGGCGACGCCCCACCATTTTAGCGATCATGGTGTCGCGGGTGAGCTCCTGCACCGGGCTGACCCCGACGACCTTGCCATCCTTCAGGATCGTCACCCGGTCGGCGATCTCGAAGATCTCTTCCAGCCGGTGCGAAATGTAGACGATGCCGATCCCGGCGCGACGGAGCCGCCGCATGTTGTCGAACAGCAGATCGACCTCGTGCCCCGAGATCACCGCCGTCGGTTCGTCCAGAATCATCAGCTTGATATCGCCGACAAGCGCCTTGGCGATCTCCACCATCTGCTGGTCTGCAAGCGGCAGGTCACCGACCCTGGCGTTCGCCGGGATCGAGACGCCGAGCTGCTGGAGGATCTCCTGGGAGCGGCGGAGACGCGCGCGGTTCGAGATGAGGCCGAGCGGACCCCGGGGCTGCGCGTCGACGAGGATGTTTTCCGCCACCGACAATTCCGGGAACAGCGCGAGCTCCTGGTGGATGACGTGGATGCCGGCCTCGCGCGCCTCGCGCGGCGAGCGCCAGCGGACCGGCTTCCCCAAGATACTCGATTGTTCCGGCGTCGGGCGCGATGGCGCCGCCGATGACGCGCGTCAGCGTCGACTTGCCGGCTCCGTTTTCGCCCAGCAGGGCATGGATTTCGCCCGGCAGCACCGAGAAGTCGACGCAGTCGAGCGGTTTGACGCCTGGGTAGAACTTTTCGATCGCCTTCAGGCTGATGACCGGGGCCGACATTACGCGTCCTGGACGAGACTGGAGCAAGGGCCGAGCCGGCTCGTCGCGCGGGGCGCCGGGCCGGCTTGGCAGGGAGCTTCGCTCAGTGCGGATACTCGGGCTTGAAGGTCGCCGGATTGTAGCCGGCCGGCAGACCGTTGCTCGGCGACAGATCCCCCGGATCGCTCATCGAGACGTGGTCGAGCAGGAGACGGTCCGGCTTGACCGAGACCGTCTCGGCGCCCGGCGACATCACGACCTGCATGTTCACCTCGACCTTGTCGGGCACCGCGATGCCGGCGAGCACGTTGAGCGCGGTCTCGACGCCGGTGATGCCCATCGAGGTCGGATAGTCGATGCCGACCATCGGGATCTTGTGCTGGGACGCGAGCTGATACATGTGGGCGACGTCGCCGCCGGTGATCGGCGGGAACTCCCCATCCTTGTAGCCGGCGTCGACGAAGGCCTCGATCGCACCCGATCCCTGCAGCGCGCTGTCGGCCAGCACGCCGTCGATCTTCTTGCCGTATTTCTGGATCAGCGCGGCCATCACGGACTTCCCGGTCGCGGGGTTCCAGTCCGTATACTGCATGTCGAGAACATGGATGTCCGGGAATTTGGCGAAGACTTCCTTGTTCGCCTTGATCCGGATCTCGGCCGGGCTTGCGCCGGCGATGCCGGGCAGCATCACGATGTTGCCCTTCCCCTTGAGATATTCGCAGAGCCACTCGGCCTCGATACGTCCGACGGCCGTATCCGAGGCTGTGACGAAGGTGATGTAGTTCGCGGGCGTCGTCACCTTGCGGTCGACGAGCACAACCGGGATGCCCTGCTTCATGGCACGGCCGACCACCTGGTCGAGAGCGTCCTCCTTGGACGGGGCGATGAGCAGCAGGTCCACGCCCTGGCTGATCAGGTCCTGAATGTCGGAAATCTGCTTCGAGGGATCGTCGTTGGCATCCGTGACCAGGAACTTGCTGATCTGATCCTTATGCTGGCCGGCCGACCAGAGCACACCGTGCTGGAAAGCGACGCGCCAAGCATTCGAGATCGATGCGTTGGAAAAACCGATCGTAAAAGGACCTTTCTTCTTCCACTTCGCCGTGTCGACCATGTTGTTATAGCCGGGGTTCCACAACCAGGTGCGCGGAACGCCGTAGTAGCCCGGCTTCTCGCTCCCGGAGGCCGCAGGTGTCGCCTTGTCGTCGGCCCGCGCCGTGGTGAGCGCCGACGTGCCGAGCAGCGCCGCCACCAGTGCGGGCGCGACAGCCCGCAAGGTTCGAACTCACGAGGTCGTGGTTCCGGCTCTTGAAAATCATCATACGTTCCCTCCACCCTTAATGATGCGCCGAGATTCGAACCGATCGAGGCGATGGCCGATCTCAGTCTTCGCTGTCGAGAATGCGCGATCCTGTCTGTCGACCCGTGTGATGCGATGCAATTTCGATCACAACTCGACAAGATGATCGCGCAGATCTCCCAATGTTCCAGCAAGTACAGATGGAGATCGACCGAGCGTCAACCGCCTAGAGGGTGATACCTGATATTCCAACCCACCGCGCGCGGAAGCCGCTAGGCTTGGGTCAGGTGACGTCGCCGATGCGTCGATCATGCCGGCCCGATCGAGAGGCCGGATTGGGGGAGGCCGACGTGAAAAGCTTGGTGGTCTTGCGCATGATGCCTGACCCCGCCGGAGAGTTCGCGGTGCTGCCCGATGGCAGCGGACTCGACCGGGAGTGGATGGATTTCCAGCTCAACGACTTCGACGATCAGGCGCTGGAAGAGGCGATCCTGCTGAAGGAGGCGGCCAGCGGCACGGTAACGGCGGTCGCCGTCGGTGAAGGTGCCAACCGCGTTCTCCAGATGAGCGTGGCTCGCGGTGCCGACGAGGCCATCGCGATCGAGGCGGCGGAGAACGAGCCGCTGTCTTCGCCCTGGCTTACCGAAATCGTGACAGCTCTCGCCCGCGAACGCGGGGTCGACCTTATCCTCAGCGGCGTCCAGTCGGCCGAAGACCTGTTCGGACAATTCGCACCCATGGCCGGCGCAGTCCTCGGTTGGCCGCATCTATCCGGCACGAGCCGCGTGGCGTGGTCGGACGGATCGCTCCTGGTAGCCCAGGAACGCGGCGGCGGCGTCGTGGCCAATTACAAGGTGCCGCTGCCTGCAGTGCTCGGCGTGCAGACGGCCAGCAAAGCACCGCGCTACGTGTCAGGCAGCAAGCTTCGCGAGGCCGCAAAGGCGCTGATCGGCAAGGTTTCGCCCGATGGTGCGTCGGCACAGCAGGGTGTGAGGATGACCGGCCTGGCGGTCCCGGAGCAGACGAGCGGGGCCGAGGATCTCGGCGCGGATGCGGATCTGGCCGCAGAGCGAATCCTGCAAATCCTTGCCGAAAGAGGCCTGGCGGGCGCCGCACGATGAAGATCCTCGTTTGCACCGAGACCCGGGCGGGTCAGCTCGACGCTGTTTCGCTCGAATTGCTCGGCGCCGCCCGGAGCGTCGCATCCGCGGGCGACGACGTGGTGGCGCTGGTCGTCGGCAGCGATGTGCAGCAGGCGGCCGCCGCCCTGGGCGCAGCCGATCGGATAGTCGCAGCGATCGATCCGAAGCTCGCGGTGCCGACCGCCGAAGCCTATGCATCTCTTCTGCACGAGGTCGTGGCCGCGCAGGCTCCCGACCTCGTGTTGATCGCCTATTCGGCCACCGGGCTCGATGTGGCTGGCGATGTGGCGACACGCGCGAAGCGGCCTCTGGTCGCCTATGTGATCGGTCTCGCGCGTAAAGGCGCAGGCCTCACGGCGGTCTCGCAAGTATACGGCGGCAAGATCGTGGCGACGACCGAAATCGAGGGGCCGTCGATCCTGATGGTCAACCCGGGCGCCTTTGCCGAGGCCGTGCCGGCTCCGGCGGCACCCGACCGCATCATATCTCTCAATTCCACGTCCGCCCTTCAGCATCTGAAGGTCGAACTCGTCGGGGAAGACCTCCCCAACCTTGCCGACGTCGACCTCGCGACCGCAGATCGCATCGTCTGCGTGGGCCGAGGAATCGGAGACGCGGAGGGCGTCGCGCAGGCCAGCGAGCTCGCGTCGCTCTTATCGGCGGAGATCGCCGGCAGCCGACCCGTCGTGGACAACGGCTGGCTGCCGAAGCTCCGGCAGGTCGGCAAGTCCGGCCGAAAAGTGAAGCCGAAGCTCTATCTGGCGCTCGGCGTCTCCGGCGCTCCCGAGCATCTCGAGGGCATGGGCCGCTCGGACCTGATCATCGCGGTCAACACCGACGCGAAGGCCCCGATCTTCGGCGCGGCCCATTATGGCGCGACCTGCGATCTGTTCGATCTCGTGACCGCTCTGACCGAACGTCTGCAGGCCGAGACGGCGTGATGCCGACGCTGGCGCTGTGGCTCCTGCTGATCGGCGCCTGCGGGTTGACCGCCTGGCGCGCCCGCCCCTATGCGCGCGCCCTGGCCAAAAGTCCTCCGGCCCACCGGTTGGACCGGATCGGGGTGCGGCTCGCCGGTGTGTTCGAAGCGGTCGGACTTCATCGCAAGCTGCTGCGGCGTCCGCTTTCCGGCATTCTCCATGCCCTGATCTTCGCCTCGTTCTTCGTACTGATGACTGCGATCATCCAGGCCTTCGGGTCGGGTCTGTTTCCCGGCTTCTCGCTCGATCCGATCGGCGGACGCACCTGGATCGGCCTGCTGCAGGACGTCTTTGCGGTTCTGATGACCGCCGGCGTCGGGCTGGCTGCCTACCAGCGCTACGTCATCCGTCCCGCGCGTTTCGTCGGGTCGAGCCAGCGCGACGCGACGATCATCTACGTCCTGATTCTGACCATCGTCGGGTCCATGCTGCTGGAGGCGGCCTTCGGGATCCTCGGCGGTGCGCCCGCGGCATGGCGGCCTGTCGCCGGCGCGCTCGCGCGGGCGCTCGATCCGCTCGGCCTGCCGGCAGCCACGGCGGCGGTCGTGTTCTACTGGGTCCATGTCGCGGCGATACTGGCGTTTCTGGTCTACATACCCGGATCGAAGCACCGCCACATGGCGCTGGCGGCGCCGAACGTCTTCCTGCGGCAGCTGGCTCCCAAGGGGGAGACATCAGGCATTCCGGCCGCACGCGACACCCCTGGGGTGGAACGGATCGCGCAGTTCGACTGGAAGCAGAAGCTCGATCTACTGTCCTGCACGGAATGCGGCCGCTGCCAGGCCGCCTGCCCGGCCTATGCGGCCGGCCTACCGCTCAGCCCCAAGCTGCTGATCACCGATCTGCGCGATGCCATGGTGGCCGGCCCGGACGCGCCGCAGCTTCTCGGCGGCGTGATCAAGGAAGCGACACTGTGGGCCTGCACGACCTGTCGTGCCTGCATGGAGGCCTGCCCGGTCGAGATCGAGCACCTGCCCAAGATCGTCGACATGCGGCGGCAGCTCGTCGAACAGGGCGCCGTCAGCGCGGGCCTGCAGAGCGCCCTGTCGAACCTCTCCCGTTCCGGCAACTCCATGGGGAAGCCGGCGCGCACCCGAGCCAAGTGGACCAAGGATCTTCCCTTCACGGTCAAGGACGCGCGGCGCGAACCGGTCGACGTGTTGTGGTTCGTCGGCGACTACGCCTCCTTCGACCCGCGAGTTCTGGGCACCACTCGCAAAGTGGCCGAACTGTTCGAGGCCGCAGGCGTGGACTTCGGGATCCTGTTCGAGGCCGAGCAGAACAGCGGCAACGACGTCCGCCGCGTCGGCGAAGAGGGCCTGTTCGAGACTTTGGCGCAGGCCAATATCGACGCCATCAACGCCTGCACGTTCAAGCGCATCGTCACGACCGATCCGCACAGCCTCAACGCGCTGCGCAACGAATACGGCGCCCTGGGCGGCCGCTACGAGGTCCTACACTACACAGCGTTGCTCGCCGAATTGATCGACGCCGGCCAGCTGTTCGTGACCCGGGCGGACGGTGGCGGGGCCACGTATCATGATCCTTGCTACCTCGGCCGCTACAACAACGGGTACGACGCGCCCCGCGCCCTCATCCGGGCGTCCGGCTACCGGCTGCATGACATGCCGCGCTGCCGGGAGAATTCGTTCTGCTGCGGCGCCGGCGGCGGACGCATTTGGCAGGACGACGAGGGCGTGGTCGAACGTCCGAGCGAGAACCGCATCCGCGAAGCCCTGGCCCTCGGCGACGTGGATCGTTTCGTCGTCGCCTGTCCGAAAGACAAGGTCATGTACACGGCGGCCGTCGACGCTCTCGGCTGTGCCGATCGCATGCGTGTCGTCGATATTGCTGAACTCTTGCAAGTAGCACCACCAACCGGAGAAGCGCGATCCACAGGGTCAGTGTCTGTTTCGGCAGAATGAGTGCGGTAAGCTGGCGGGACACCGCTGGACTACGGTGCTCGATCCCGTTGTATCACGACTTAGCCGATAATGACGCCACGCGTTACCGCTCGGATAATTAACCAGAAGCTTGAGCGGCAATCGGCCGTTAGGCATAGGCTCGACGGCAGATACCCTCGAATACTTTGGCAGAATCCTATCGAGACCGTAAGCAATGGATCGAAATTCGGCAGTGCTGTTCAGGATCTCGCGAGGCGCGCAGCAATCTTGAAAACGATGCGCCCGACGACACTCCTCAATCGGATCACGACGACCGAAGAAGTGGCGAATTTGGTGATTTACATTTGCTCGGAGCAGTCGTCCGAAACGACCGGCGCCGCACTTGGCGTCGACGGCGGCGTCCTTCGATCGATCGCCTAGGGCTCAGACAAGTGTCAACAGATCCCAGTTTGCCGCCACGAGGCCGCCCGAGGACCAGTGGCGCGGCGAATCTCGGCAGCCGTGCCGGCGGGGCGGTCAGCCGTAGATTTCTTCGCGAGCCGCGCGGTAGAGATCAATCTGGAAGGCGCCCATATCGAGCAGGTCGTCTTGCGTCAGCGCAGCGATCTCAGCGATGATCTTGCGGTAGCGACGACGCTTGGCAATGCGATCCTTAAGGGTATCAAACAGCGCTGTGAACATGGGTCCGATCCGATCCGGTTGCAGACAGGATATAGCGAGTTCAATACTGCATTGCACCATGGTCTGCTGCAATGCTGGTCGTCGCATGCGTCATGCGCAGAGCTCCGCCCACACCGGTATCGCACGCGATGCCGCCGAGGCGGCGTTCGCGTCGCCGTTCTGCGGGCCAGTACGGCACTCGGAAGTCTGGATAGTGCAAGCCGGACAACCACCTAGGGTGGAGATCAACGATGGCCGTGCGGGCCGAAGAGGGGGAAGCATGACCGATCAGGCGAACGATGTTGCCGCCGTGGCGCAGCGACATGGGCTCAGCGCCGGCGCCGGCCGAGTCTTGTTCGACGCGCTCGTCTCCGGCGGCGGGCAGCAGGCGCAGTTCAGCCATCCGGAACTCGGCGGTATGGGGCAGTGGTCGGGCGGCATGACCCAGATCGGCGACATGTTCAACGACGCGCTCAAGGCCAAGGTGAGCGCCTTTTGCCAAGAAATGTCGCCCCTCGCCGCCGCGGCGCGCCGCGGCACCCAATACGTTTACGAGGGTGGGCGCTCAGCCTCTCCATGGGCGACGCGCAGCCCTGACCGCTGGTGGCCCGCGGTGCTCGGCCAACCCGCCTCGTCAGGGGCGCAGAACAACATGAGCTACGCATTCTTCCCGGACAAGCGCCGGCTCGCCTTGTCGCGCGACGGCCGGGTCACGCTTTACGACACGGGGGAACACCGGTTGAGCGGATTTTCTCAGCAGCAGCCGGGCACAGGAGATTTGTCCTTCTCCGGTCAAAGCGGCCCCGTGGCGCTCCACGAGCTCCCCGTGGTCGAGGAGTGAGCCGACGGGGCGAAGCGGTCGCGCGTCTTCGGATGGCTGCCCATTCCCTTCGGCTTAGTAGAGCGGCGGCAGCAGCAGGCCGGTCTTGACCGGACCAAGGTAGAGGTGGCCGCCACGCGCCACCAGGGGCAGGTCGAGATCGCTCTTGGCGGTGTCCGCCTTGGCCGACTTGCCGCCAAGCAGGCCCGACAGCAGGCCGCCGACGTTCACCGCAGCGACCGGTATGCCGAAGCGCGCCGCGACAGGAGCGAGGCCGGCGAACTGCGCGTCGAGGCGACCCTGGATCCGGTGCCCATCGTCGACTGAAAGCTGGCCCGCGCCCCGAACCTGGAAGCTGCCCTTCGAAAAGGCGAAACGGTCGAGGCCGAGCACCCCGCCGACTTGGCGCCAGGCTTCCAGGAGCGTTGGCAGGCTCGCGCCTCGTTCCGGGAGATGGCGAACGGTGGCGGCGAGATCGATCGCGATCGGGTCATTGGTGCCGAAAGCGGCATCGGCATCCGAGTCGTGCAGATCCTTCGCGGTGATCGCCAGTTCTGCATCGACGGCGCCTGCGGTTTTGATGGGCAGCGGTCGGAACGCGAGCATCGCATCGCCGATGCGGGTCGGGCCTTTGTGCGGTCCCGCCGCGATCTCGACGCCCTCGGCCGCCAAGTTGCCGCGATCGAGGGCGCCGGGCAGATCGCCCCGCAAGACCAGGCGCGCCGCCGACCACGTGACCGAGAGTTCGCCGTCGATGGCGTTGTCCTGGATCGTGAGCGGACCAGCCAGATCGATCACGACGCTGGTCGGGAAATAGAGATGGGCCTCGGCACGCAGACCGGCGAGCTGCCCCTTGAAACTGGCATCGTCGACCTCCGCAAAGGTCGGCTGGTCGCAGGTCAGAACGATCGACAGCGGGTAGCCGCCGATCCGCCTGCCCGGGCAGGTCCAAATCCGGCCTTCGCGCTGTTCGTCCGCTATCCATTGCTTCAGGCCGGCTCGTGCCTGGTATCGGGCGTAGCCCCAAAGGGCGGACCAGCCCGCTACGAGAACGAGCAGGCTGAGCAGCAACATGAAACCGGCGCGCTTCACGCGGCGGGACCAAGCCGATAGGGGGCCATGCCTCGATCCAAACCCTCGACCTCCTGTTTTGCCCGTTCGGGCAATCCGGCATAAGCACCGGCAGGTAGCCCGGCGCCAAGGATGAAACAATGGCGGAAGCGCAGCCCGATCTCTGGATTTTCGCCTATGGCTCGCTCATGTGGCGGCCCGATTTCAGGTTCGCGGAGCGCCACCGGGCCGAGGTGGAGGGCTACAGCAGGGCTCTGTGCATCCACTCCCATCTGTATCGCGGCACGGTTGAACGCCCTGGCCTCGTGTTCGGCCTCGACCGCGGCGGCAGCTGCGTCGGCGTCGCGTTCCTCATCGCACCGGAAGAGCGCGAGCGGACGCTGGACGCCGTTCGCCAGCGCGAACTGGTCACCAGCGTCTACAAGGAAACCCATGTGCCGGCGAGGCTGAGCGACGGCCGGGTGGTGGACGCCATCACCTATGTGGCCGACCACGAGCATCCGCAATATGCAGGCATTCTGCCGGTCGACGACGCCATCCGTGTGGTTCTCGGCGCGGAGGGTATATCGGGCCGCAACGTCGATTATCTCTGGAACACGCAAGTTCATCTGCTCGAACTCGGCGTTCATGATCCAACCCTGGCAATGCTGTGCGATGCGCTGCAACACGCCGGCGACTCTGGAACCGCAAGCCGCGCCTGACGCCAGGACGTTCAGAGATCCTTAACCATGACGACCGAAGTCTGCCGGAAGCCGTGCCGCGCGAAGAAGCGATGCGCACACTCATTGTCGAGGCCGCTCTCCAGGAACAGCCGTCGCACTCCCCGCGTCCTGCATTGGTCGTGCACCCAAGCAAGCATGCCGGTGCCAAGCCCGGCGCCGCGCATCGCGGGCGCGATCAGCAGGTCGTCGAGCACCGCGAACGGGCTCGGGGCATCCGGGGCGAAGGTCACGAACGCCACCGCGCCGAGTCCGCCGGCGGCCGTCGCGACGGCGAGCCTCGTCCCTGAACCGGCGTCTGCAATCGTTGTCGCGATGGCGCGGCGCGCCTCCTCGACCACTCGCGCCTGTAGACCCGGGCTCCATTGTCCGGGCGCCAGCGCACGCCCGGTCTGCAGCTCGGAATGGGAAATGTAGGAGGGGTCCGCATGATCGGCGAAGAACCGTGCGACGCTTCGCGCCATGTCTGGATTGTCGCACCAGCGGAGATCAATGCCGTCCAGGTTCACGGCGCTTCTCACCCTTTGCGGCCCTGCTTTCGATGAGCTCGGAGCATCGCCCGGGCCAAGCGCTCTGACCAGCGCTGCCGCGCTGTGGCAGCCGTGGCCTTCACAACCCTGTCATCGCCTGTGTAGACTATGAGAATCGGAAGCTCCGGGCTGTCCGGAGCCGATTGTCGAGAAGGCGTGGCTTTGACGCTGGTTGGACGGTCGAGGCGAGCACACCGGCTGGTTGTTTGTCTACAGGGTTGCACGGTGTCCTGATGGGATATCATTCGCCCAATGTCCAAAATCTCTGCACGCTTGTTCTCAACGCCGACATGCAGCCGCTCAGCTGGAGCCCGCTTTCCGTGTGGCCCTGGCAGGACGCGCTGGTGGCCGTGCTGCAAGGCCGCGTGACCGAGGTCTCCTGCTACGATGCCGAGGTCCGGTCGGTGAACCAGACCTTCAACGTTCCGTCGGTGGTGGCGCTCAAAAGCTACCATAAACGCCGACGCATCTCGTTCACGCGCTATCACGTCTTTCTTCGCGACAGCTTCTCCTGCCAATATTGCGGGAAGCGGATGGAGACGACCCAATTGACCTTCGATCACGTCGTCCCCAAGTCTCGCGGCGGGACAACGTGTTGGGAGAACATCGTCACCTGCTGCTCACGGCACAACCTGCAGAAGGGCAACAAGAGCCTCAAGGAATCCGGTCTCGCCCTGATGCGCCGACCCTTCGAGCCGACGCCCATGCAACTCGACGGTATCGCCCGCCGGCAGCCCGCGCCCGACAACCTGCACGAGACCTGGCTCGACTACCTCTACTGGGATTCGGCCCTGGAGAATTAACGGGCTGCCATCAGGCCGCAAGGTTGCGTGAACGGAGATCGCTCATCGCGGAATCGTGCTGGTTTTGCGCCGGCATTGCTCGCGAGGCCGCCGTCGCCTTCACCCCGGCGCCCGGTGTGTCGCTGGTGTAGAGATTGCCCAGCGCCATGACCACGAGGTCGGGACGGAACCGCGGTGGGACCCCCTCGAATTTGCAGGCCGCTTTGACCTGGTCGACAATGAACTTGGGCTGGAAACTCGCCAGCGGGAAGTCGTTCCGCTCGCGCAATTCGGCGATGACCATGTCGATGATCTCGTCCGGGGCTTCCAATCCCAACGCCTTGGAGACGGCGCGGAAGATCTGCCTGTATTCCTGCTGCGTCGGCGCAGGGACTTCGAGCTTGTAGGGAATGCGGCGGAGAAACGCAGGGTCCATGAGATCGCGCGGGGCGAGATTGGTTGAAAAGATTACCAGTTCGTCGAAGGGCAGTGAAAAGCTCTTCCCGGTGTGCAGCTTCAGATACTCGACCCGGCTTTCCAGGGGCACGATCCAACGGTTGAGCAGGGCCTCCGGCGAAATGATCTGTCGACCGAAATCATCGATGACAAAGATCCCGCCGAGCGCCTTAATGTGCAGGGGCGCTTCGTAGTATTTGGACTGTACGTTGAAGCTGAGATCAAGCATGTCCAGGGTGAGCTCCCCACCCGTGACGATGAACGGCCGGCGGCAGGCGACCCATCGCCGATCGAAATCCTCGCGGCGCAGCGTTACCGCTTTGCCAGCGTTGTTGGTGCCAACCTGCGCCGGCTGGTGAATACCGGGATCGAACACCTTGATGATCTGCCCCTCGACCGAAAAGCAGTATGGGATGTAGACCACGTCGTTGAAGATGGAGCCGATGCGCTCCGCGAGTGACGTCTTGCCGTTTCCTGGCGCACCATAGAGCAGGATCGACCGGCCCGAGTTGATGGCGGGCCCGATTTGATGAGTGAAGCTGTCTGAGATCACGAGCTTCGAGAAGGCGTCCTGCACCCCCGGTTTGTCGACGCGCTCGTTGGTGATCCGCTGCCGCTTGATGCGCTCATGAAAGGCGTTCAGCGAGACCGGAGCGGGGCCGACGTAGGCGCTTTGCGCCAGGGCGTCTTGCGCCCAGCTTTTTCCGCGCTCGGTCAGGGCATAGCGCAGTTCTGACATCACGCTTGCGCCTGTCGCGCCGAGGGCCGCAAGCAACTTCCGCTCCTGCGCCTGCATCACGATCGACTGGATGACCCGATGCGGCAGCCGGAGGAAATCGGCGAGAGCCGAAGGGGTTTCGACGCTGCCGGCGTACATGGCCTTGACCGCAAGATTCAAGGCCTCGATCACATCGAGGCCGGTGTCCTCCAGCGACCGCGGCGCTGACGGAGCGCCGTGGATGACCGATTCCAGATCCTCGGCCGTGATCTTGCCCATCGCGATCAGGGTGTCGCCCAGGCGTCCACCCTGATCCTTCTGCCGCTCCAGGGCCGCCGCGATGTCGGCTTCCGTTACGAGTTTGTGGGCTAGCAGGATGTCGCCGATGAACATGGAGATCTCCGGGAGGGCCAGGAGATAAACGCATCACGGCGTTAGCCAGTGGTTTCACGTTCAACTTGGTGTATTTTGCGGTTACCGTTGCCAAATCGCAGCCCGGAAGGTCTGAAGGTTTGCCTCCAGCCTTTTTTTACCATCAGCAGGTTTCCGGCGCATATTCGCACTTCCAGTTTTCTTGCTGGCGATAGATGAAAGCCGCTCCGCTTCCGGCGGGGTAACCTGCAAAGCCGCCCGGGCCTCCGACATAATTGCCGTAGCCATAGCGGTTCACGACGTAGCCGCCATTGTCCTGGTAGCCGGCAGCGTCCTCGTCGGGCTGGTCGGGCAAGCGCGGCGCAAAGTGGTGGCGATGGCGGACGTGCCGACGCGCGCCAGCGCGGTTGTTCTCGGTGGAGGCGAATACGATGCTTGCGTGGGCCGGACTTGCACCAAGGCGGTCAGGACCATCTTGCACAGGCATCGCGAAAACGGGGATCGAGGATGCCGCCAAGCCGAGGGCGGCGATCACGTTTACAAGGGCTTTCATGTTGAATTCCAGCAATGGCTTCGACCGCTAATCAACGGTGACGCCGAGGCGCGGTTGCGCGTGCGACGCGACGCCTCACATGACGAGAGCCTCGGGCGGCCGCATCCCTCACATGCTGTCGCGGGGGACCCCGCCCCTATCCGGATCGGAGCGACAGGCGATCGGTCACTTTGCGGAGCGATGACGGCGTTGCCACAGTTCCACGAACAGTCAACTCGGCACCTCAGCCGGCGGCAGCCGCACCGATCCCATGCAAGTCAGCCCTGGGGGCGCCGAACAATCTGGCTGCCTTCTCGGGCCAGGTGCGCAAGAAATGCGGCACCCGCGACCCGCTCATTGGCTTCGCCAGCAAATAGCCCTGCCCCAGGTCGCATCCGGCATATTTGAGATAGGCGAGTTGCGCTGCAGTTTCGAGACCTTCGGCGACCACCCGCATCTGCAGCTTATGCGCGAGCCCGATGACCGCCTCAACGATGGCGGCGGCTTTTGCGTCTGATCCCATCTGCGAAATAAACGACTTGTCGATCTTGACCCACGAAACTGGGAATCGCGTCAGGTGGGTGAGCGACGCATAGCCGGTTCCGAAGTCGTCCAGCGCGATCGCCACGCCGGCTGCGTGAAGGTTACGCAGTTCCGTTTCGACGCGTCCAATGCCGTCGTCGAGCAGAACGCGCTCGGTGACTTCGATTTCGATCTGATCCGGCCGAATACCAAAACGCGCCAAGGTCGAGACCACGCGGTTTGAGAGACCGCCACCCTGAACCTCCGGCGCCGCGACGTTGAGCGCTACCTGGCCAAATGGAACGCCGGCGGCGTTCCACGCGTGCATGTCCCTTGCCACGTCGTCGAGCATGCGCACGCCGAGCCGTGAAGACAGTTCAGGGTCATCGAGTGCCTCCTGAAGGGATGCCGGGCCGTGCAGCCCTTGCGCGTCGGTCCACCGGAGCAGAGCTTCGAAGCCGAATACATGACCCGTGCGGAGACAAACCTTGGGCTGATAGAACGGCACGGTTCCATGACGCTCCAGCGCCTCCCGCGCGGACCGAAGCACGTTCAGCCTGCGTTGCAGCTCGATCTGCATGGCTGGCACGAAGCTCACTGCCCGGCTTCGACCGGCCGACTTCGCGGCATACAGCGCCACGTCCGCGTTCTTGAACAAGTCTGACGAATGGACGGCCTGCTCCGGGAAGACGGACCAGCCGATGCTCGCGGAGCAGTCCACCCTCAGGTCGCCGCGCGGAAGGGGCTGCGTGAGTGCGGAAAGCAGCTCTTCCGCGAGACCGCTCAAATCAGTCTGCGCGGCGGACGGCTGCGGAATGATGACGCCGAACTCGTCGCCGCCGAGCCGAGCGACGGTGGCTGCTTCGGGCACCTGCGCGAGAATGCGGTTCGCCACCTCGCGCAGCATCGCGTCGCCGACGTCGTGGCCCAAGCTGTCGTTCACTTCCTTGAAATGGTCGAGGTCGACCAGCAGAAGTCCCACCGACGATTTCTGGGTTTCGGCCTCGCTGACCGCGTGATCGAGCCGCGACTGAAAGAGACCGCGATTCGCAATGCCCGTGAGGGGGTCCGTATGAGCGGCCAGCCAGATCTCGTGCTCAGCCTGCTTCCGTTCGGTAATGTCCTGGAGCGTGCCCACGCGGCGGATCGGGACACCGGCCTCGAAGATCGTGCTTTCGTGGGCCTCGATCCAGCGAAAGTCGTTCGGACCGAAGTAGAAGCGGAACACGCTGACCTGAGCGTGGTTGTCGGGATCGTTGGTACCCGCCAACTCGCGTTCGACGCGGGCGCGATCGTCGGGATGAACCCGCTCGATGAAGTCACGTCGCGCCGGAATTGTGCTGCGGGGAAGTCGCATGAGATCGAGCATGGATGACGACCAGATCCGGTCGCCGGTTCGCATGTCGACGTCCCAGGTGCCGAGTTGCGTCGCTTCGATGGCAAGCCTCAGGTGCTCCGCGCTTCTGAGAACCGCAAACTCTGCGCTCTTTCGGTCGTGGATGTCCGTGATGATGCCGACCCAATCGGTCACCGTGCCTGTGTCGTCCTTGACGGGCGTGGCGTGATCTTCCACCCAGCGCCATTCGCCCGAGCGATGACGAAGCCGATATTCGATGCGTGAGGCCTTGCCGCTCAGCTCCGCCGCGTCGGCGGCGTGTTTGGCGCGCTGCTGGTCTTCGGCGTGAACGGCCTCGAGCCAGCCGTCCATGTCTGCCGGATCATCTTGCCGGCCCGTGAACTCGTAGTATCCGCGCCTGGTCGAGACGCCGGTCGACCTGTCCACATGCCAGACGATTTCTGAGGTGGCCTTGATCAGCGCCTGCTGCAGCCGCGCCGACCGGTCGAGCGCCCGCTCGGTATCCTGCTGAGCGGTGACGTCGCGTGAAATCACCAGCAACCTGTCGGAACCGCCAGCCGCGCCTCTCAGAGGCATGACGACGCTGTCCCACCAGGTCGGCGGTCCTTGGGATCTCCGCACAGGAGCTCGGAAGCTGGCCCGGCTGCCCCGTCGGGCCGCCTCGAGCGCCGCTGCCGCCGCCTCGCGTGTCTCGCCGGCCCAGATATCCAGCCACGTACGACCAACCGCATCATGCGGGCTCGCAAATCCCGTCGCGCCAGCCCCCGCGGCATTGATGGCCAGGAGCGTTCCGTCGGATGCCAGCATCACGACGCCATCGCTGCTGGCGTGGAACGCGGCTTCGAGGAACGCGCGGTCGAGGGTGGCTGCCGGATCCCGCCGTGACAGCATACTCAGGGGAAGCTCTCGCTGGCTGTCAAATCGATCATCGGTTCCAATGGTACGACAGCGTCAGTAAAGGATTAGGAAGCACGCGACCGACGTTCTGACCGGGTGGCTTCGCAAAAACCCGACGGCAGCTCGGGGCGGCCGTTTTGGATCGATCTGGTCAAGCAAGCCGCCGCCATGGCGGGCCGGCGCCAGCCCTCGCGGGGCCCAGAATGCAAGGCCTTGGAAACCTCTTCGCCATCCAAGCATTATCAGACGATCCGTCGGGGGCGACGGGCGTCCTGGTCTGGATGGCCCATCAGGCGGGCCGTAACGATGAAATGTTAGAAGAGCGGGGGTGTGCGATGGATGTCATCGTGTCGGGTCTGGCAATTGCGGCAACGCTTGTCGTCGCGTCATCACGGCTCAGTGCTGCCGAGTCAGTGCAGGCAGGTGTCGACAAATATCATATTACGGCCGAAGAGCGGGCCGCCTGCAGCATGGATGCCGCCGAACTCTGCAGTGCGGCCTACCCCGACGAGAGCAAGCTGCTGTCCTGTATGAAGATCAACAGGGTCAGTCTGAGCGCGAGCTGCCGCCCCGTGTTCGAGGAAGGCATTCGCCGTCGACATCTGAACTGAACTTCGCCGACTGCTCTGACGATGCCGAGTTGCTGAATGGCGTCGCGTTCAGCCTGGCTCGCTCGAGCGCAATTCCACGTTTCCCGCGTTCCGTTCATTGCCGACGACCGACTTCCCTCGCCGAACTTGCGAGTGCGTGGACCGCGACCGTCGTGAACACGACCAGTCCGCCGACTATCGTGGTCGAGCCCGGCGTCTCACCGAACGCCAACCAGACCCAAAGTGGAGCGAGTGGGGCGTCGAGCGCACCGATGAGCGCCGTCTCGATCGGCGGAAGCCATCGCGCCCCGAGTGTGAACAGGGCCAGTCCCAGGGCAGAATTGACCAGCCCGAACAGTGCCAGAAGGGCCAAGTCGCCCGCCGAGACCGCTATTGGGTGGCCCAGAGGCCAGGCGACGAGCCCGCTCACGAGCGCTGACAGGCAGGCCGCCGGCATGGTTGGGATGTCGTGGTGACCCCGGGCGAGGATCATCATGCACGCCATGCAGATCGTCATGCCAAAAGCCAGCAGGTCGCCGAACAGGCTCCCCTCCCGGCCTAAGCCCACCATGATCACCACCCCGACCAGGGCCGCCAGACTGGCCAGAATGGCCGCTCCGGTTGGCCGCTCACGAAGCACCGCCCAGCCGAGGGGCTCCCGCGACGAAGGGTACCGCTGCATAGATCACGGCGACATGGGCGACCGTCGTGTGGCGAAGCGCCGTGATGAAGAAGATCATCCCAACCGCCGAGACGATCGCGAACAGTCCGCTCGACCACCCCATCGCGCGGAAACTGGCGCAAGCAGCGCCGCGCTGCATGATGAAGATCACGGCCACGAGGCCAATTGCGCCGAAGATTCCGCGCCAGGTCAGCATCGTCCATACGTCGAGCGGTATCAGGTGGGTGAAGAACCCCGCCAAGCTCCAGGCCACCGCGGACCCCGTGACCAGCGCCACCCCGAGTGGATATTGAGCGTCTCTCATCGTCAGCAGCCTCAGAGCGGGTCAACGGGCTCCAAGCTGTCAGCCGGCTCGAACTGCGACGTGGTCACGTTCAAGACGAGCAGGTTCAGAGGACCGGCATAGCGGACGTGCATCAATGTCGCCCCGCCGCTCCGCATGATGCTCCCGATCACGCCGACCTTGCCGCCGAGTTCGGGATGCGTGCCGCGGAGTGGGGCATCATTTCTGAGCTTCACGCGATCACCCTCTTTCATGATCAAGCCTCCCCTCGGCGGCACCATCGTTCTTGTTTTGTTCTAACATGAGTCGTTCGTGAGGGCGAGCGGTTCCAGTAAGCCGCACCGCGCAGCCGTTCCGGGCAGCGGCAGACGGTCGTTGCGCGGAATCGGACCGGACCGCCTTGCCCGGTCGAACTGGCAATGTATGCTGATCCTGCTAAATCGTCTTACTGCAGCCCCTGAGCGGGAGTGCGCTGTGGAGCGGGTCACCATCAGCATGTCTGACGAGCTCGCTGCCGAGCTCGCTGCCTTCGCCGAGAGGTATCGTTACGAGAGCAGATCCGAGGCTTTGCGGGATCTGGCCCGGCTCGGGCTCGAGCGAGCGCGCATCGACCATAGTGTCACCGGAGAAGCTATCGCGACGCTCTCCTACCTCTACAACCACCACACACGCGACTTGTCGAAGCGCCTGACCGATGCGCACCACACCCATCACGAACTTCATGTCGCGACGATGCACGTCCACCTCGATCACGAGAGCTGCCTCGAGGTCGCGGTGCTGCGCGGCAACGCCGTCGCGGTGCGGGAGTTCTCGAAGGCCGTGATTGCCGAACGCGGCGTCACGCACGGCCAGATCAGCTTCATCCCCGTCGCGCTACGAACTGAAGCGCATTCGCATCGGCATGGCGAGCATGTGCCGGATCACGTCCATGCCCATCCGATCGATTGAACGGGAGCACTCGACACCTTTGGATGCGCGACCGCAGAACAACAAATTCGTGAGTTTCCGCGGCAAGATTCTTGGCCTTTACGTCGTTCTTGGCGCGTTCAACGTTGCTGGTCTGGCTTTGGGCGATCTTGGCCTTTCGCAATTATCCCGTCCTGCTGGGAACCGCCATCCTCGCCTACAGCTTCGGCCTGCGGCACGCCTTCGACGCCGACCACATTGCCGCGATCGACAACGTCACTCGCAAACTCGTGCAGAACGGCAAACGGCCGCTCGGCGTGGGCCTGTTCTTCTCCCTCGGCCACTCCACCATCGTGGTCGGCCTGTCGCTCGCCCTCGCGGTGACCACGACCAGCTCTGCAAACCCGGTTCGCTTCGTTCAGGAGCGTCGGTGGCCTGATTGGCACGTCGGTCTCGGCGCTGTTCCTGTTCGCCGTCGCGATCGCCAATTTCCTCGTCCTGATCTCGATCTACCGGACATTTCGAAGCGTCAAACGTACCGGCCGTTTAGTCGAGGAAGACCTGGATCTCGCCTTGGCCAGCATGGGCTTGCTGGGCCGCCTCTTCCGCCGGTTCTTCAGGGTGATCGAGCGCAGCTGGCAGATGTATCCGCTTGGCGTTCTGTTCGGCCTTGGCTTCGACACGGCCACCGAAATCGGCCTTCTCGGCGTCTCGGCAAGCCAGGCGTCGCAAGGTCTGTCGATCTGGTCGATCCTGGTGTTCCCCGCCCTTTTCACCGCCGGCATGACGCTGATCGACACAACCGACAGCATCCTGATGCTCGGCGTGTACGGCTGGGCACTGGTGAAGCCGATCCGTAAGCTCTACTACAACCTGACCATCACGGCAGTGTCTGTCATCGTCGCGGTGGTGGTCGGCGGGCTCGAGGCTCTCCATCTGATCGGCGACAAACTTGGATTGTCCGACGGCGGCGGCTTTTGGGGGCTGATTGGATCGTTCAACGACAATTTCGGAGTCCTCGGCTGCCTGATCGTCGGCATCTTCATCACCGCTTGGCTCGTCTCCTATTTGATCTACCGCATCAACCGGTATGACGAGATCGAGGTCTCGGCTGTATAGATCGGCTGGATCGTCAGGCCTGAGACCCTGCTGGGGCTGGGCTGCCGGGCGCGAGCATCGTGCGGTGGCTCAGCCGTAGCGCTCCAGCGTCCTGGCACGGGCCTTTTCGGCCTCGATCGCCCGGTCGCGCGGGGCTGCCGCGGTCGACATCGATTCAAGCAGCCGATGCACCACCGCCGCTATGTCCGCGACGGCCGCGTCGAAAGCCGCCGCATTGATCTGAGAGGGCCGGTTGAAGCCCGCGATCTTGCGCGTGAACTGCAACGCAGCGGCGTGGATTTCCTGCTCCGTCGCAGGAGGCTCGAAATTGAACAGCGAATGAATGCTGCGGCACATGGCAGGTGATCTCCTCTCCAGCAAGAGCACGACTTCGTCCACTATACGCTGAGGAGCCGAGTTCGCGGAGGCTCCTCACTCGATCGTCATGCAGGTGCCCGATTTGCCGGCCTTCCTGCAACCCTGCTCACGCGCCGTTGTCGCCCGGCCTCGATCGGCCCGTGGCCACGCTTCGATCAGTGCCAACTCGTCGACGTCGCCGTGCGGTGCTGGTGCTGGTGGGCGCGCTCGTGATCGCGTCGTCGGACGGCTGGTTGGTGTTGCTGGGCTTGCACATTGCCGCTCGGCACTTCTTCGCAATCTCCAGTTTTTCTTGCATGAGTTGATGACCGCGAGTTTTCGAGCCGATGCTGACGGTCGTGCTGCTGCCGACCGGCAGGGGTGGGGGAACCGGGCTCGGGGTGCGGGTAGGAATGGCCATGACAATCTCCGTTCGTGTTCGGTTTGAACAAGAACGAAGATATCGGCACGGCGGAAACCGTTTGTGCGTTTTCGCACACGACAGATCCGATGCTGGCGAGGCCTCCGATCGACACCATAAATGGGCCGAGCAGAGACGAGGGCGATTGCGCTTTAGATCGGCTTGCAAGCAGGTTGCCGTGACGTGATGTTCAGCTGGTCAATCGCGAGCCGAGGGGTACCGGCCTGCTCGAACGCGATATGTATCAAGCTCGGCGGTGAACAGGGAACGAGTAGCCATGGCGGATTGGGTCGAAGCCTGCGCGGCGGCGGATATCGACGCGGAAGACGTGATGCGATTCGACCACGGCTCCAAAACCTACGCGATCTATCGCAGCCCGGACGATCGGTTCTACGCGACCGACGGCCTTTGCACGCACGAAGCGGTTCACCTCGCCGACGAACTCGTGATGGACAACATCATCGAATGCCCGAAGCACAATGGCCGTTTCGACTACACGACAGGACAGGCAAAGGGCGCGCCCGTCTGCCTCGATCTCAAGACCTATCCGGTCAGGGTCGAGAACGGCAAAGTGCTCGTCGACCTCGGCTGAGCCCTGCCTGTCGCGCTTGCGGCGTCACTTGAAGGGATCGGCCGGTGTCCCGATCGATTGTGCGGAGCGCCTGCCCTTGACGCAGTGCAACATCGATCCTTGATATGAGGGGCGGCTCTGCCGTCTCACGTTCGGAACAGAAAACACCATGCCCAGCCTCTTCGACCCGCTCGTTGCGGGTGATCTGCATCTGCCCAACCGAATTCTCATGGCGCCACTGACACGCTGTCGGGCCACGGGCGGTGATCGCGTGCCGAACCCGCTGATGGCGGAATACTATCGGCAGCGCGCGTCCGCGGGCCTGATCCTGTCCGAGGCCACGAGCGTCACGCCCCAGGGCGTCGGCTATCCGGACACACCGGGCATCTGGTCGGATGCCCAGGTGGAGGGCTGGAAGCGGATTACCGACACGGTGCACGGCGCCGGCGGACGCATGATGCTGCAACTCTGGCACGTCGGCCGCATCTCGGACCCGATTTACCTCAACGGAGACAAACCCGTCGCGCCGAGTGCCATTGCGGCTTCGGGTCACGTTAGCCTGGTGCGACCGCTCAAGAGCTACGAGACGCCGCGGGCGCTGGAGACATCCGAACTGGCCCGCGTGGTCGAAGCGTACCGGCATGGTGCCGAAAACGCCAAGAAAGCGGGGTTCGATGGGGTCGAGATTCATGGCGCCAATGGCTACCTGCTCGACCAGTTCCTGCAGGACAAGACCAACCAGCGCACCGACGCCTACGGCGGTCCGATCGAAAACAGGGCTCGCTTGATGCTGGACGTCACGGACGCCTGCATCGACGTCTGGGGACCGGGCCGGGTCGGCATGCATCTGGCACCCCGCCGGGATTCGCATGACATGGGCGACTCGAACCCGCTCGAAACCTTCGGCTATGTGGCGCGTGAACTCGGGCGACGACGCATCGCGTTCATCTGCGCGCGAGAACACCTGGGCGATGATCGGCTTGGACCGCAACTGAAGGCGATCTTCGGCGGCGTCTACATCATCAACGAGAAGATCGGCAAAGCCGAGGCGCAGGCTGCGCTCGATGCAGGCGAGGCCGACGCGGTGGCTTTTGGCAAGCTGTTCATCGCGAACCCGGATCTGCCGGCACGGTTCAAGGCGGACGCGCCCCTGAACGCGCCGAAACCCGAGACCTTCTATGCATCGGGTCCCGAAGGATATGTCGACTATCCGGCGCTGGCCGCCTGAGAGCGGCCTTCGTTGCCGGGGGGAACAGCTGGCAAGCCTTTATTGGCTCGGTCCATTTGGCAGGGTTCAACCACCCTGCCAGACTCGGATCGCGTCGAGCGGATATACGAGCATCAGAACGTTCAGCGTGAGGTTGTCGCGGATCGCGATGAGGCTTGTGAGTTCCAAGCCCAGTCCGAGCACCACGGATGCACGCGCTGGCAGCACGCGCGCCAGTGTGAACCCAAGGATCATGAAGCCGACGTCACTCATCGAGTTGACGATGGAATCCCCGGAGTAGCCGAAGGACGTGGTCGCCGAGCGATACCGCTCAATAATGATCGGCGAATTTTCGAGGAGTTCCCACGCGGCCTCGAGTGTCGTAGCGACAACCAGGCGCCACCCGACGGGCCATCGCCGCGCCACCAGCCATAAAGCGGCGTAGAAGAGCAGCCCGTGGATGACATGGCTAGGGCTGTACCAGTCCGCCACCATCTGGCTGTTTTCGGGCCCGTTCACGACGCCCGCCCACAGCTTCACGAGTCCGCAGGTGCAGATGGGCGGTCGCCCGGTCACCCATTCGATCAGGGCTGCAGCGACAAGGATGAGAGCGACCACGGCGGCCTGAGACCACGTTGAACGAAGGGCGCCAAAAGCAGGCGCGTTTCGACCCGAACCGGGACCGCCCGCTTGAACTCGGAACACGGGCTTGGGCAGCAACCCCGTTCGGCGTGGCTGGGACCGGTCTTTGCTGGGCTTTGCGCCCCATCAACCGAGCAATCGCATGACCTGCTCGGCCACCGCGCGTCCGAGGACGGCGTGGTGATTTTTGCCGAGGTGGATCCCGTCAAGTGGGTCGGACTCGATCAGCGTGCCGGCATCGAGGAGCGGCACGTCGAGCCGTGCCATGGCGGCCGCGAAGCACCCGGCAAATTGCCGCGACTTTTCGGCGCCGCCTCTGAAAAGGCCGGTCATGAAGCCGACCTCGAGGATTGGCGCCGGAACGACGACCAGAATCCGTGGCGGCCGGCCGTCCGGGCCCGCCTGACTGGCGCGGGCCGTTTGCACCAGCAGCCCTACAGAACTCGCGATGTCCTCGGGCGTGACCGCGAAGCGCGCCTTGAGGTCGTTCGTACCGAGCATGATGATGAGGAGGTCGATGGGCCTGTGGCTGCCGAGAACCATCGGCAGGGCCTTGAGCCCGTTCTTGTCAGCGCCTTCGATCGGATCGTCGTGGACGGTCGTACGACCAGGCAGCCCTTCCTCGATCACGCTGAAGTCCGGGCCGAGCGCCTGGCGCATGACGCCCGGCCAGCGCTCGTCCGGCCCATAGCGGCCCCAGAAATCGGGGTCCGGCATTCCGGGCGTGCCGTAGGTGTTGGAGTCCCCGAAACAGACGACGGTTCGACGCGTCACTCAAGCCTCCTCTACCGATGACGGCCCAGGTGTCAGGCCGCGACGTCGGTCGCGCCGACGATCTTGCGCGCTTCGGCAGCAGTGATCGGCTGGCCGAACGCGAACCCCTGCGCGAACTCGCAGCCAAGCTGGCTGAGTTCCACGACGTCGCTCTCCGATTCCGCGCCTTCGGCCACGACGTCCATACCCAGGTCGTGAGCCAGATTGACGATCGAGCGCAGGATGATCGGCCGCGCACCCTTGCCATTCTGCCGAACGAAGGACTGGTCGATCTTGATGGTGTCGAAAGGGAACCGCTGGAGGTAGGACAACGACGAGTAGCCGGTGCCGAAGTCGTCGAGTGAAAGGCCGGCGCCAAGCTCCTGGATGCGGCGCAGGATCTGCGCCGCGAATTCCGGGTTCTCCATCACCAAGCTCTCGGTCAGCTCGAGTTTGAGCGAGCCGCGCAGCACCGCCGTCCGGTTCAGCACGCTTTTCACATCGGCGAGGAGGTCGTGCCGCAGCAGTTGACGTGAGGAGACATTGACGCTGGCAAAGATCGGCGGCGTCACGTCAAGCGCCTGCTGCCACGTCGCGAGTTCACGGGCGGCCCGGTCGAGTGCGAAGAGCCCGAGGTCGAGGATCGAGCCGTTCTGCTCTGCCACCGGAATGAACTGCGACGGCTTCAGGGTGCCGAGCCGCGGGTGATCCCAGCGCATCAGGGCCTCGAAGCCCGCAATCGTCCGGTCATCGAGGCGCACGATCGGCTGAAACACGAGCCGCATCTCGTTGCGCTCGATCGCGCGGTGCAAGTCAGCTTCGAGGGTGGCCGTTTCGTTGCGGCGCTGGCGCATGGGCGCGCGGAACAGTTCCACCCGATTGCCGCCGGCGCGCTTGGCGTAGGCCATGGCGATCTCGGCGTCCTTGAGGAAGTCGTCGCGCTTGGCATGCAGCTTCGGCTCATAGAGCGCCACCCCGACCGAGGCGGCCAGCACGATCTCGTGTTCGCCGAAGGCCACCGGCGTCGTGAGGGCGCGGCGCGCGGCATCCGCCACCGCCATCGCGCCCTCGAACTGCTGCTCGGAAACGATGATCATCGCGAACTCGTCGCCGCCCACCCGCGCCAGAGTGTCGAGCGGTCGCATAAGGCGGGCAAGCCGGCGGGCCACCGTGAGCAAGATGGAATCGCCGATCGATGGTCCGACCTGCTCGCCGATCTGCTTGAATCGATCGAGGTCGAGCGTCATCACCGTCGGACGTGGGCCTTCGCCGCCGTTGCAAAGCGCGAGAGCGTTCTCCAGCCGGTCGAAGAACAACTCGCGGTTCGGCAGCCCGGTCAGATTGTCGTGGATGGCATCGTGCAGAAGCCGTTCCTCGGCGCTCTTCGCCTCGGTGACATCCGAAAGCGTGCCGACCACGCGGACCACTTCACCTTCGGTGCCGACCACCGGCCGCGCCTTCAGCGTGAAGGCGTAATAGTGCCCATCGGCCGAGCGAAGCCGGAGATCTTCGGTGATGCGGCCGCAGCGCTGCTCCAAGACGGTGTCGAGGCAGGCGCGATAGCGGTCGCGGTCGAGGCTGTGGAGGAGGTCAAGCCATCCCGACGCCGGGCCTTCCAATTCGCCGCGCCGGAGGCCGAGCTGATTCTCCACATCGGGACTGACGAAGATGCGATCCGCCGCCACGTCCCAGTCGAACACGATGTCCCCCGAGCCTGTCAGCGCCAGCGCTTTGCGTTCGGAATCCGAGACGTGACCGTGGGACATGGCCCCCGCAAAGGCCGTTTGCATGATGGTGAAGCCGATCAGCATGACGACCAGCACCAGACCACCCATGAGCGCGGGCGAGACCAGTTCGCTGGTCAGCGTGCCGGTCACGGCAAATGCTGCGGCCGCGACCCAAGCAAGAAGCAGCAGCCATGTCGGGATCAACATGACGGCCCGGTCGTACCCGTGCGTCGACAGGTAGATCACCAGCACGAAGCCGACTGCCGCGACGGTCGCGAGCATGATGCGCGCGACCCCGGAGGCCACCGGTGCATCGAACAGCGCGAAGGCCACGAGGGCGGCCAGGAAAAGAAGCCACGAGCCGGCAATATGCGAATACCGGACGTGCCACCGGCTGAGGTTCAGATAGGCGAAAAGAAACACGAGCAGCGTCGCGGCGAGCACCGCTTCCGCGACCGCGCGAGACACGCGGTCGGCCTGCAGACTGTAGGTGAAGAGACGGTGCCAGAAGCCGAAATCGATGCAGACGTAGCCCAGCACCGCCCAGGCGAGGGCTGCGGCGGCCGGAAAGATGATGGCCCCTTTGACCACGAAGACGATGCTGAGGAACAGCGCCAGCAGCCCCGCGATGCCGAGCACAATGCCCTTGTAGAGGGTCAGGCTGGTGAGCTTGTCCTTGTAGGCGTCGGCCTGCCACAGCGTGATCTCGGGAAGGCTCGCGCTGCCGAGTTCGGCCACGTAGGTGACGGTGGAGCCCGGATCCAGCGTGATGCGGAACACGTCGGCATCTCCGCTCTCTTCTTCCTCGGGCGGGAATCCCTGGCTCGCCGTGACGGCGATCAGCCGCTTCGATCCGAGGTCTGGCCAAATCACGCCTGAGCCGGCGAGCCGAAAGTGCGGCGCGACGACCAGGCGCTCCAGCTGTTCATCCGAATCGTTGGTAGAGCGCGAAGACGATCCAGCTCGGCTGCGTGCCTTGCTGCTTGGCCCCGACCTCGATGCGGCGAACGATGCCGTCGGGCCCCGGTGCAGTGGAAACCTGGATGCGATCGCCCTGGGCGTTGAAATGCTGCACCGAATGCGTCAGGTCGATTGCGGCAGCATCGATCGGCACCCGGACCGGCTCGAGCGCCTGCACCGGCGCGGCCAGAAAGAAGCACGGCGATGGCGCCGAAAATCAGGCCCTGGATGAAGCGCATGATCGACGGCGTAGCGTGAGAGACACCGGGATGCGGGCCGATCGCGTAAGAGCGTCCGCAAGGAAACGGAAGCCTTCGGAGCGGGAATGGCGGAGGAGAGCAAGTCAGACCACAACTCATGGCGCGCTGGCCATGGCGCGATCGACGAAGCGCGCCTTTCACCACCTGATTGCGACATCACGCGGGCAGCGAGCCGCGGACGAATCGACGCCATCAGGGCATCCGCTGGTCAGCGCGCCCGGCCCATGGTCCTTCGTGCAGTTGGACCTTTCTGCAGCACCGGTCGCGACGGCCTCGCAGGTTCCACGGACACCAGACTCCTCCCGCCTTGAATCGGAGTCGTTCCTTATCAGGCTTAAGCCGGAACCTGAACAAGGGGAATCCGAGCTGAGCGCCTCAGGGCGGCTGCATGGACCTGGCGGACGCGAGCCGCTATGGCAGGGCCGGATGTTCAACCGCCTGTACCGCTGGGTGTCTCCGCCTGGCCGAAGAGTCCCGGCGCGGCCTATGCCCTGGCGGCCGTGGCCTTTGCCGAGAGCTCGTTTTTCCCTGTTCCGCCGGACGTCGTGCTGGTGCCGATGGTGCTGGCACAGCCGAGACGGCCTGGCTTTATGCTGGCATCGCTACAGTCGCGTCGGTGTTCGGCGGCGCGGTCGGTTATGCCTTGGGCGCCTTGCTGTACGAGACGATCGGCGCCTGGCTGATCCACCTCTACGGCTACGAAGACAAGGTCGAGACGTTCGGGCGTCCTTCCAGCATTGGGGGGCGTGGATCATTCTGATCAAGGGCCTGACGCCGATCCCCTATAAGCTCGTCACCATCGTGAGCGGTCTGCTCGGCTACAGATTTCGGGCTGTTTCTTCTGCTGTCGCTGATCACCCGCGGCGCCCGCTTCTTCCTCCTGGCCGGGTTGCTGCTGCGGTTCGGCGAGCGGATCGAGGCGCAACTCGAGAAGCGGTTCGGCGCCATCCTGAGGGCTTCCTTGTGGTCGTCGCCCTCGGCTTCTGGATCGCCACGCATGTCATCTGACCTGCTCGGCCGGACCGCCGGTGAGACCCCGGCGCCGCTGCGGATCGCGGTCGCGATCGCCACCTCGCGAGTGCGACGATCGTCGGTGCCTGGGGGTTCGAATGGGCCGGCTATGCGCCTTGCGAATTGTGCCTCAAGGAGCGCATTCCCTATTACGCCGGCGTTCCCCTGGCGCTCGTGGTGGCGAGCTCTGGCCTCGGGGGCGGACGGCCTCTGCTCCGGCCGGCTTCATCGGGCTGGTGCTGATCTTCGGCGCCGGCGCCGTGCTGGCCGCCTACCATGCCGGGGTCGAATGGAAGTTCTGGCCGGGACCGGCGAGTTGCACCGGCAGTTTCGCTGCGCCCGCCGACGTCCAGGATTTCTTCAATCAGCTGCAAGACCGCGAACGCGGTCCGGTGCGACGCCGCGGCGCTGCGCATCCTGGGTCTGTCGCTGGCCGGCTGGGACTGCCTCGTCTGCCTGGTCCTGACCAGCTTTGGGATCCTCGGCGCCGTCCGAAGTGCGCCGCGGTAATCCGAGGCGACAGCTGAGCCTGAATCTCCGCGTGAGCGCGGGAAGCGTCGCGGGGGTCTCGACGGCGCCTGGATGCTGCAGCGCGTCAACGAGAAGCTTCTTCCCTCCGCCGTCGTGGGCATCGGGCTGGCTTTGACGGTCGGGTTGTTCTTGAGCCGGTTGACGCGTTCTACGCCGCGCTGGGGACGCAGGCGCCCTCTCCCTCCGCCAGTCGACAGATCGGCTCGAGGCTGGTCTCAACTTGAATCGTGCAGTGCTCGATGGCGAAATCAGCGCGCAGCCTGTCGGTGAGTGCAACCAATGCGCGATCGCCAGGATGTCCGCCCGGCATGACCACATGAGCCGTCATTGCGGTCTCGGTGGTGCTCATGGACCAGATGTGCAGGTCGTGGACCTGCGTGACGCCGGGCGTATCGGCCAGCAGCCGGCCGACGGCTTTGCGGGTCGATGCTCGCCGGCACCCCCTGCAGCGCCATCGTCATGCTGTCGCGCAAAAGGCCGTAGGTGCCGGCGACGATCACCGCGTTGACCACCAGGCTGGTGAACGGGTCGACCCAGAGCCAGCCGGTCAGAAGGATGACGAGGCCAGCCACGACCACGCCAGCGGAGACGAGCGCATCGGCCGCCATATGCAGGTAGGCGCCCTTGATGTTGATGTCGCTGCCGCGCCCTGAGGCGAACAGCCAGGCGGTGCCGCCGTTGATCGCGATCCCGATCGCGGCGACCACCATCACGGTCGCGCCGGCCACAGGCTCGGGATGCGATCAAGCGCAGGATCGCCTCCCAGCTCAGTCCACCGACCACGATCAGGAGGAAGACCGCGTTGAACAAGCGCGGCGAGAATCGACGTGCCGCGCAGGCCGTAGGTGAAGCGGCTGGTGGCGGCCCGCTGCGACAGCCGGTGCGCCGTGAAGGCGACGATGAGGCCAAGCCCGTCGCTGAGATTGTGACCGGCGTCAGCCAGCAGCGACACCGAGTGGCCAATGAGGCCGTACAGGGCTTCGATCGCCGTGAACCCGAGGTTCAGCGCGATCCCGATCGCAAAGGCGCGGCCGAAATTTGCTGGCGCATGGGCGTGATGACCGAACATGCCGTGCGCGTGATCATCGCCATGGGGATGCGGGTGCCCATCGGGGGCATGATGGTGCGCGTGGTCGTGCCCACCGGGGCCGTGATGATGCGCGTCTTGGGCCGTCATCGGCGCCAGTCTATCGCACCTTGACGGTGGGGACCACGGACATGCCCGGTCCAAGTTGCACATCGGGCCGCTGCTCGAAGGTGATCTTCACTGGCACACGCTGCACGACCTTGACGTAGTTGCCAGTCGCGTTCTCGGCGGGCAGCAGACTGAACGCGGTGCCGCTGCCGGCTTGGATGCTGTCGATATGGCCGTCGAAGGTGCGGTTGTAGGCGTCGACTTCGATTTTGACGGGCTGGCCGACCTTCATCAGCTCGAGTTGCGTCTCCTTGAAGTTGGCCGTCACCCAGACGTCGAGAGGCACCAGGATCATCAGAGTCGATTGCGCCGTGGCGACCTGACCCACGGCGCCGGTGAGCCGCGTCACCCGGCCGTCCAGCGTGGCGTGCAGGATGGTGCGCGAAAGGTTCGCTTCGGCCTGCGTCTTCTGCGCTCGGGCCTGTTCGCGCTGCGCGACGGCGTTGGCCACCTGGGCGCGTAGCACGCCGATCTGCTTCTCGGCGCCCTGCTCCGCAGACTGCGCGGCGTCGAATTGCGCTTGGCGCTGGCGCAGATCGGACGCCGCCTGCTGGGCCCGCTGCACGGTGCCGGCCCCGGTCTGTACGAGGTCCTGGTAGCGCTCTGTTTTCGTCCTGGGCGAAGGTGAGCGCCGCCTGGGCCTCCGTGACCTGCCGCCTGGTCTGCTCGATCTGCGACTGCTGCGCGCCGATCTGCGCGTTGCCGTTGTTGATTGCGGCCTCGGCCTGCTCGATCTGTGCCTGCGCTGTGGCCACCGCCGCCTGATAGTCACGATCGTCGATGCGGGCGAGAACGTCGCCGGCGTGCACCACCTGGTTGTCCGTAACTGGCACCGCGACGATGTTGCCGGTCACCTCCGGGCTGATCGAGACCGGCCGCGCATCGACGAAGGCGTCGTCGGTGCTCTCGTAGTTGCGGGCGTGCAGCCAATACAGAATGCCGGCCACGACCGCGACGAGGAAGATGATGACTCCGATCGCCACGCCGAGCGGGTGCTTGGCGACGAAGCGCCGCCCGCCTTCGATGCTGCCGTGCTCGTCCTTGGCGTTGTCGTCCGCCTTCAGCCCTTTCACCGGAGTCGCCGGCCTGCTTGTCGTCGGGCTGATGCTGCTCGGGCTGCTTGTCTCGCGCAAATCCTTCCGGCTTGCCTGACGGACCGCCCTGCGCACCAGCCTTCTCGTTTGGCCCCGGCCTTTGCTTTTCGGCCTGCTCGGAGCCGACTGTCAGAATGTCATGTTCTGGCATCTGGTCGGGCTCATGTGCGCGGGAGGGACGATCAAGCACGTTCGGAAATCCAAGTGGCCGGACAGGCCAACAGCCACCCGGCCGGAGTGGTTCCGTCAGCTAGGCCAATGTCTCCCGGCTCCGCATCGGAACCGCCGTCTCGCCCGGCACGAACGCGTCGAAGGCCGCCCAGAACTGGCTGCGCAAACTGTCGCGCTCCATCAGGATCTCGTGCCGGGCATGCGGGATCCGCACGAGGGTCGCAGCTTTGAGCCGCTCTGCGAAACGTTCCATGGCCGACACCGAGACCACGCGATCGGCGCCGGGCACAACGACCAGCATCGGGCGTGCGGATTCGGCGACAGAAGGCAAGATCGTCCAGCCTTCGCATCGCGATGAAGGCGGCATAAAGCCAGCCGATCGTGGGCGCGCCAAGCGCCAGTTCGGGAGCAGCCTGAACGAAGGCCATCATGGCGGCGAAACGCGCCGGATCGGACGTAAGCACGTTGTTATCGAAACCGCGGTCGAACACGGCCGCCCGCTGGCCCTGCGGCACGAACAAGCCGCCGAAGCCGAGCCGCGAAAGCCCGCCCGTGATCCGGCCGAGCTGACGCGGAAGCGGCAGGTTGTGCACTTCGACCATCGGCGCGGAAAGGACGATGCGCTCGAATGCGCATCGGCGACCGCCCGCATGGAGGGCCATCACCGTGCCTCCCATGGAGTGGGCAATCGAGAAGAACGGCCGCGGGCAATGCGGCTCCAGCACCTTCGCGACCACCGCGTCGAGGTCTCGGCCGTATTCGGCGAAATCGTCCACGTGCCCCTTACGGCGGTTCCTGAGCGCACGCGTCGACAGGCCCTGCCCGCGCCAGTCGAACACGACGACCGCGAAGCCGCGCGCCCAGCAGATCGCGGCACGGCATCGAAATATTTCTCGATGAACTCGCTCCGCCCGGTGCAGATCAGCACGGTCCCACGGGCCGTCAGTGTGGGATCTGCGCCCCATCGCGCGACTCTGATGCGCGTGCGCGGATCAGGCTCGAGCGCGATGACGACCGCTCCCGCGGGCGGTTCGAGACCGGCGCCTTCGACGAGATGCACCGCTGCTGCTCAGCCGTTCGGCGTCTCGAGCGGCTTCAACCCGGCTTCGATGCTCGCACGACGCGGCTCGAGGAAGGGCGGCAAGGCAAGGCGTTCCCCAAGGTTCTCGAGCGGCTCGTCGGTCGCGAAGCCCGGACCGTCCGTCGCGATCTCGATCAGGACGCCGTTCGGCTCGCGGAAATACAGGCTGCGAAAATAGTATCGGTCGACCGGGCCCGCTCGAGGGCATGCGAGCCGCCCTGAGGCGATCCGCCCAGGCGTTGTAGCTGGCCTCGTCGGGCGTGCGGAGCGCCAGATGGTGCACGGCCCCCGCCCCCTGGCGCGCCTGCGGCAGGTCGGGTTCAACCGCGACGTGAAGCTCGGTTTCGGGCGTCCCACCCTCGCCCATCTCATACACCTGCACGCTTGCGCCGCCGCGTTCATAGCCGCGCGTCTGACGCATCTCGAGCACCTCACGCAGCACGATGTCGGTCGGCTCCAACTTTGGGACGCTCAGCGTCACCGGGCCGAGACCGCGGATCTGGTGCCGAGCGGGGATCGGGCTGCGCTCCCACGCGAATGAAGGTCCGAGCCCCCCATCCACGACGAGGCTCAGCCTTTGGCCTTCAGGGTCTTCGAAGTCGAGAACGGCGCGGCCATCACGCTGCGCTAGGCCGCTATGCTGGATCCCAAGCGCTTCGAAGCGGGCCAGCCACCATTCGAGATCGGCCGCAGAGGCGACCCGCATGCCGATCCTGCTGATGCTGTTGGTGCCGCGGCGCTCCGGCCCGACCGGCCAGTCGAAGAAGGTGATGTCGCTGCCGGGGCTGGCGATCGCATCGGCATAGAACAGGTGGTAGGCTGAAACGTCGTCCTGGTTCACCGTCTTCTTGACGAGACGCAAGCCGAGGACACCCGTGTAGAACGCGTGGTTGGCGGCGGCATTCGCGGTGATCGCCGTGAGGTGGTGAAAGCCTGTCAGCTGCATCGTCGAACAAGTCCAAGTCGCGCTAGCGCGTGGCGGGCGGGCGCCTGCCGCTAAGTCGCGCGGTTCTCGAAGACGGTCAAGCTGACCGTCCGGCACGCCGCCGCGGAGCGCACGGAGGGCGCCCCTCGATTGCTATCGGGATTCGAACAAGAATTGATTGTCGCCTTCGACAAGCATTTCCGACGCGACAGTCGGCGACTGTGCCTCAGGCGATGATGTCGGGCGTGGTTTGGTCATCCAGGAAAGCGATGCGGTCACGCAGGATCAGCTTCCGCTTCTTCAGCCGTTGCAGCTGCAACTGGTCCGGCGTGCCGAGCTGGATCAGCGCCGTGATAGCGGCGTCCAGATCCCGATGTTCTTCGCGCAGCCGCTCCACCTCGCGTTCGAGCGCGAGGCGATCCTCGGGGCTCAACTCCTCGATCATCAGCGCTGTGACCCTCCGGCTTCCGCCGTTGGATTATGGCCTCATCGCGGCTCGGGCAGCAAGCTGGCGGCATGATTCTCCGGGGCCCGCTCCGGTGAAGCGAAAGGCCAGTCTCGCGAGAGACTGGCCTTTGATCACCTCTGCAACAGGCCGGCTAAGCCGACCCCTTCGCGCTAGGGCTCAGGCTGCGGCTTTCGCCTCGGTCGGAACAGCAGAAACGGTCTTCAGGATCTGCGAAGCGATCTGGTAGGGGTCGCCTTGCGAGTTCGGACGGCGATCCTCGAGATAGCCCTTGTAGCCGTTGTTGACGAAGCTGTGGGGCACGCGGATCGAAGCCCCGCGGTCCGCCACGCCATAGCTGAACTGGTGGATCGACTGGGTCTCATGCTTGCCGGTCAGGCGCATGTGATTGTCCGGTCCGTAGACCGCGATGTGGTCCTCGCGGTTCTTCTCGAACTCCGCCATCAGCTTCTCGAAATAGTCCTTGCCGCCCACTTCACGCATGTAGGTCGTCGAGAAATTGGCGTGCATGCCCGAGCCGTTCCAGTCGGTGTCGCCGAGCGGCTTGCAATGGAACTCGATGTCGATGCCGTATTTCTCGGTCAGGCGCAGCAGCAGGTAGCGCGCCATCCAAACTTCGTCGGCGGCTTTCTTGGAGCCCTTGCCGAAGATCTGGAATTCCCACTGGCCCTTGGCGACTTCGGCGTTGATGCCTTCGTGGTTGATGCCGGCCGCGAGACACTCCTCGAGATGCTCCTCGACGATCTCGCGCGCCACGTTGCCGACGTTCTTGTAGCCGACGCCGGTGTAGTAGGGGCCCTGCGGCGCCGGGTAGCCGGATCTCGGGGAAGCCGAGCGGGCGACCGTCCTTGTAGAAGAAATATTCCTGCTCGAAGCCGAACCATGCGCCCGGATCGTCGAGGATGGTGGCGCGCTTGTTCGAGGCATGCGGCGTCTTGCCGTCCGGCATCATGACTTCGCACATGACGAGGACGCCGTCCTTGCGCTCGCTGTCCGGATAGACGCGCGACCGGCTTCAGCACGCAATCCGAGCTGCGGCCCTCGGCCTGCATCGTGGAGCTGCCGTCGAAGCCCCAGAGCGGCAGCTGCTCGAGCGTCGGGAAAGCGTCGAATTCCTTGATCTGCGTCTTGCCGCGCAGGTTCGGCACCGGCGTATAGCCATCGAGCCAAATGTACTCCAGTTTATACTTCGTCATTCAGGTTCTCACCGTGCTGTGATGCGCTCTGCGCGCCTGAAACCGGATCTCGCCATCATCGGCCGGCGTTGCGGAAGCATGAGCTATGCCAAGCACGTCTCCGGCATTTGCGGCGCTGAAATATGCGGCTGCCGCTTCCGGATAGCAAGTAATCTGCCTGCATATATTTTGTGCAATTAATGATTTAATTATAGCAATGCGCGCAAAAGGCGTGCAATGCTGCTGCCCGGCACCATTTAGGGGTCGGAACCGTAGACCGAACGGAAGGAATTGAAGGGGAACACTTGATGAGCACTATCGTTCAACGCGAGTCGGCCAAGATCTACCAGTTTCCGCGCCGCGAAGCGGCCGGCTCTGGAGCCCAGCGCAACAGCGCTGTCTCGATCGACCCGCGCCTGCAACCGGCGCTCGGCGTCGAATGCGGCAGTGGCTGGTACCACAGCGCGGCTGTCGAAGAAGCCCAGCGCGGCCGCAAGTCGTGAAGCAGGCGAGCAAAGCCTAGAACGCCGTCACGGACCGAGATGATCGGCCGATGCCCATGCCATGACATGGGCGCGACGGCGTCGAAGGTGAGGGAAAACGTTTCCGCCAACGCTCGCGTCCGGCGTCACGGACCGAAGATCGACCAGCCCGTCCGTTTTGCGAGACGCTCAAGCGCGATCCGGCCAAGATGGGAATTGCCTGCAGCGTCGAGCCCCGGCGACCAGACCGCAATTGAGGCCTGCCCGGGTGCCACCGCCAAGATCCCGCCGCCGACCCCGCTCTTTCCCGGCAATCCGACCCGGTAGGCGAACTCACCCGATCCATCGTAATGCCCGCAGGTCAGCATCAGCGCATTGATGCGCCGCGCTCGCTCGGCCGGGACCACCGATCGGCCGGTCGCGGGATTGCGGCCCGCATGCGCCAGGAAACTGCCCCGCCGTGGCGAGTTGCCGGCACGACATCGCGATAGCGCAATGATGGAAGTAGACGCCCAGCGTGAAATCCACCGGGTTCTCGAGAACGCCGAAGGACTTCATGTAGTTGGCCAGCGCCGTGTTGCGGAAGCCGGTCCGCTTCTCCGAATGCCGCGACGGCCTTATCGATGGCGATCGACGAATCCTGCGCCAGGAACTGCATGAAGCGCAGGATCTCGCCGAGCGCCTCCCGCGGCTGGCGCGACGCCACGATCTCGTCGGTGACCGCGATGGCGCCGGCATTGATGAAGGGGTTGCGGGGCACGCCACGCTCGCGTTCGAGCTGGACGATGGAATTGAAGGGTTGCCCGAGGGCTCGCGGCCGACTTTCCGCCACAGCCGGTCGCCGCTCATGCCGAGCGCGAGCGTCAGGGTGAACACCTTCGAGATGCTCTGGATCGAGAACGGCGCATCGCCGTCGCCCGCCGCCGATGCGCGGCCGCCCGCGTCGATGACCGCGATGCCGAACTGGCCCGGATCGACGCAGGCCAGTTCGGGGATGTAGGTCGCGACCTGCCGCGGTCGGCACGGTGCCGCATCTCATCGGCAATCTCCTGGACCGCGCGGTCGAGGGCTGAAGTCTTGGCGTTCATGGCACTGGCGCTCGAGGCAACTCGGGAACCAGGCCTTTGCAAAATTCGTTCTTCCCGGCGCGATGCCACGCCTGCTGGGACGAGAGTGGGGCCTAGGCCGCTCGCACCCTGAACGTCGCCGACTGGATGTCGAAGCTGCCGTCCGGCGCGATGGCGAAGTGATCGCGAACCGCCCGCGACGCACCGGCCTGGAGCGCGCGGATCGCCTCCGCCTGAAGCGCCGGCGTCTTGGTGCGCGCGATCCAGACCGGGAAGTCCATGCGAAGGGTTCGGACCGTCAGGCCCTCGACGGCAAAGCGCGCCTGTCCCAGGCCGCGGCCCACTCGGCCACGCTGTAGTTGCGCACGTGCGAGGGATCGCGCAGGATTTCGACGGCTTGCAGATGCGTGTCGAGGGCACGCTCGGCTGGCGCAAAAACGTCCACGAAGACGCGCCGGCGCACCCGATTTCAGCACCCGACGCGCCTCGCGCAGCCCGGCTTCCATGTCGGTCCAGTGATGTGTGGTGAACCGGCAAAGCACCACGTCGAAGGTGCCGTCGGCGAATGGCAGGCTTTCGGCAGGCGCCTGCTGGACCGCGATGTTGCGCAGCCCCCGCTCCGCCGCGGTCTCGGCCACCGCGTCCAACATGGAGGCCGTGACGTCGCAGGCGACCACCTCTGCCACGTGCGGCGCGGCCCGATAGCTGACGTGTCCGCCGCCGCAGCCGAGATCGAGCACACGCGCCTCTTTGCGCCCGTGCACCACAGTCTCGATCTCGTCGAGATCCGCGCCACCTGCGTGCACCGCGCTCAAGACATAGTCGTGGGCGCGGGGTGCATAATGTTCGGCCGCGAAATTGGTCATCGTGCTCATCGTGATCTCCCGCCTGAGGGGGCCATGTTCGCCGTTCGGGAAATGCGAACAAGATCGCTGCTTATCCTGGTATAAGCAGCGCCATGCTCGTATCCCTCGATCAACGGCGCATCCTTGGCGCCTTTCTGCGCGACCGCCGCGAGCGCCTGTCGCCAGAGAAGGCGGGACTGAAGGCGGCAGGACGCCGGCGCACGCCGGGCTTGCGGCGCGAAGAAGTCGCGCAACTGAGCGGGCTCAGCACGACTTGGCTGACCTGGGCCGAGCAGGGCCGCGACATCGCTCTGTCGGATGCCGCGCTGTCGCGGCTCGCCGCCGCACTGCGGCTCACGGCGGCCGAGCGAGCCTACCTCTTCGAACTGACGCGCAGGCGCGACCCGGAGCCGCTCGTGCGATTGCCGTCGCCACCCGCTGCGCCGCCCGAACTCGGGGCTGCATTGGACGCGATCACCGCACCGGCCTACCTGCTCGATTGGCTTTGGCACGCGCGCGGCTGGAATGCGCCCGCGGCCCGGCTCTTCGCGCCATGGCTCTCGAGCGGGGAGACCAATCTGCTTCGCTACGTCTTCCTGGATCGGAGCGCGCCTCGCTTCATCCGCGACTGGAACGATCGCGCGCGACGGCTCATCGCGGAGTTCCGCGCCGATACCGCCCGCGATCCCGACAACCGGGCCTTGCGCGCGCTTGTCGATGAGCTCACCACCGCGAGCCCGCAGTTCGCTCGCCTGTGGCGCGACCAGGCCGTGCTGGCCCGCGAGGGTGGCCTCCGCAGCTTCGATCATCCCGAGGACGGCCCGGTGAGCTTCACTCAGATCACGCTCGTTCCAGCGACGCCGCCCGGGCACAAGCTGGTCATGCTCCTGCCCACGGTCAGCACCAGTGATGTCGACGCAGATCTCTGAAAGCGGCATTGTTGAGGAACTTGTCACTCCCAACCCACCGAGCTTATGTCCTTCACTCTTTCTCCTCTGACGAACCCCGAGCTCGATCTCGACGCCGTCGCGCGGGTGGCCTACAGCGCGGTCTTTTCCGACGTTTGTGATGCACTTGGTCTGAGAAGCCAGACGGCCGGACCAGGGCTTCTGCAACTCGCTGGGTCGGGCACGCTGATCGGTTGGGCACGCACCGCCGTGAGCCGCCCAGTCGAGGCGGCGCCGGCGCGGCCTTACGGAAACGAAATCGACTTCATCGACAGCCTGCGGTCCGGCGATGTCGCTGTCGTCTCCTGCACTCAGGCGCCGGTCGCGGCCTGGGGTGAATTGTTTTCGACAGCGTCAAAGGGCAGAGGAGCGCGTGGCGCCATCATCGACGGCTACGTCCGCGATCGGAGCAAGATCGAGAGCCTCGGTTTTCAGGTCTTCGCCCGTGGCTGCCGCCCGACCGACAGCCTGGGCCGCATCTCGATCGCCGAAGCGGACGTCACGATCGATCTGGGCGGTGTGTCTCTCCGCAGTGGCGATCTCATTGCGGCCGACAGCGATGGCGTCACGATCGTGCCGCGCGACGCGGCCGTCGCGGCCATCCGTCTCGCGGTCGAGAAGGCTTCGACGGAGAACCAAGCGCGCGAGCTGCTGCTGCAGGGCGGCTACCTCGCCGAGGTCTGGGAGAAGTTTCGGGTCCTCTGAATGGTACCGCATCCGCGCCACGCCGATAGTCCACCAAGCGGCTGTCAGGCTCGATGACCAGCTCCGTGGCCGATACCATGCGATAATGCCGGTTCGACGGTTGCCAGGAACCCGTGTACGGCCTGGATCACCACCGAGCCTTCGCCGACGCCCGAGGCGACCCGCTTGACCGAGCCGGAACGCACGTCGCCGACGGCATAGAGGCCTGGCAGGGTGGTTTGGAATGGAGACGTCAGCGCGCCCCCGCTGCCGTCCAGACCTGTCTTGACGAAGCCCTTCTCATCGAGGTCGAGGCAACCCTGCAGCCAAGCCGTGTTCGGTTCCGCCCCGATCATGACGAAGACGTTGCTGATCGCGCGCGTCTCGGCGACGCCGGAGGCCCGGTCCATCCAGGTCACCTCCCGGAGATAGCGTTCGCCGGCGAGCCCGGTGATCTCGGTTTGGGTATGCAAGGTGATCCGTGGCGAGGTCTCGATCCGCCGGACGAGGTAGTCCGACATGGTCGCGGCGAACCCGCGGGCCCGCACCATGATGTGAACATGGGCGGCGGTGCGCGACAGGAACACGGCCGCCTGGCCCGCCGAGTTGCCGCCTCCGACCACGACGACTTCCTCGTTGGTGCACAGATGCGCCTCCATGGCGGTTGCCGCGTAGTGGATACCCTGCCCCTCGAAGCGCTCGTAATTGGCGACGTCGAGTTTCCGATAGCGCGCTCCGGTTGCGATGACGACGGCCCGGGCCCTGATCGTGCCGCCATCGTCGAGCCGCAGCCGAAAGGGGTGGGTCTCGCAATCGATCGCCGCCACCTCGCGCGAAATCGCGAGCCGGGCGCCGAACTTTTGCGCCTGCACCTGGGCCCGCCCGGCCAGGGCCTGGCCGGAAATACCCGTGGGAAATCCGAGATAGTTCTCGATTTTTGAGCTGGTGCCGGCCTGGCCGCCAGGAGCCGCGCCCTCGACCACGATGGTGTCGAGCCCTTCCGAGGCGGCATAGACCGCGGCCGCCAGTCCAGCCGGACCAGCCCCGACCACCGCGACGTCGTGAACATGCTGCGGATCGATGCTCTTCGGTCAGGCCGATCTCGTCGGCCAGAACCGCCACGGTCGGATTGCGGAACACCTGATGGTCGGGCGTGATGACGACGGGCAATTCGTCGGCAGTCACGCTGAAACATTCGAGAAAGCCCTCGGCGTCGGCGTCATGCTCGGTGTCGAGCAATCGATGCGGATAGCCGTTGCGCACCAAAAAGCGCTGGAGCCGCAGCGTATCGCTGCCATGACCCGGCCCGATCAGGATCGCGCCGCCACGGGCATGGCGGATGATGCCGACGCGTCGCAGAATGAAGGCGCGCATGACGATCTCGCCGATATCGGGTTCGCTGCTCACCATGCGGCGGAACGCGACCGGATCGAGCCGGGCCAGACGGGTCGGCACGGCGGCTTTGCCGCTGACCAGGATGCGTCGCGTGTTGAACAGGTCGAGTTCGCCGCTGAACTGACGATCCCGATGGGTGGTGAGAATCCCCTGCTGCCCGTGCGCATCGTGGTCGAAGACCTCGATCGCCCCGTGCAGGACGAGATAGAAGTCGGCGCCGCGTTGCCCGCGCTCGAACAGCATCGTGCCGGCCGCGACCTCCTGCTCGACCCCATAGGCCGCCATTCGTTCCGCCATCTCGGCAGAGAGAACCGGAAACGTCTGCGCCAGCCGCTCGTCGGGATCGGCTTGATCGACCACTGCGAGCTTGGCCACATCGCTGTCGGACATAGCGATCTTTTCCCCCATCAATACCCACCTTGGGCTGGCGCTTGGCCTGCTCGCGGCCGATGCCCCCTCGCCTAAGCGCAAGGTTCGCTTAACGAAAACGTCTCCGAACGAGACACAATTTAAATCGAATTCGAAACGTCGGCTTTACCCTGCCACCGCATAGTCGCGCTTGTGAGTAAGCGTATCCGGCGAGTGTTCATGCGTCACGCAGGATTAACACGAGCCGGAGCAGCCGGCTTGAGGCCCCAGTCAAAGGTCACGCGTCCTGGGGCTTCAGCGGCTGTTCCCAATTCCACGTCATCTGTTCCTCTCGACGGCATCATTATAGGCGACTGTATCGAATTGCTGCGGGGATTGCCGCCCGATTCCGTCGATCTCGTCTTCGCTGATCCACCCTATAATCTTCAGCTCGAAGGCAACCTGTCCCGTCCTGACCAGAGCCGGGTCGACGGCGTCGACGACGACTGGGACAAGTTCGGCAGCTTCGCCGACTACGATCGATTCACCCGCGACTGGCTCGGCGCCGTACGCCGTGTGATGAAGCGCGACGCGACCATCTTCGTGATCGGGTCCTACCACAACATCTTCCGGGTCGGCACCGTACTGCAGGATCTCGGATTCTGGATCCTGAACGACATCGTTTGGCTGAAGGCCAATCCGATGCCGAACTTTCGTGGACGCCGCTTCACCAATGCCCACGAGACGATGATTTGGGCGTCCAAAGAGGGCCGAAAGCAAGCGCTACACCTTCAACTACGAGGCGCTGAAGGCGGGCAACGACGATTGCCAGGTGCGGTCCGACTGGTTTCTGCCGCTCTGCACCGGCCCCGAGCGGCTGAAGGATGCAGCCGGGCGCAAGGTGCATCCCACTCAGAAACCCGAAGCGCTGGTGGCGCGTGCGATCCTCAGCGCGTCGCAGACGGGCGACATCGTGCTGGACCCCTTCTTCGGCACCGGGACCACAGGCGCCGCCGCGAAGCGGCTCGGGCGACATTTCATCGGCCTGGAGCGCGACGAGCAGGTACGCCGCGGCCGCGCGCGCCCGCATCGAGGCGGTCGCTCCCCACACGGACGAGACACTGGCTGCGATGCCGACGCGGCGGAGCGAGCCGCGGGTTGCGTTCGCCTCGCTCATCGAGGCTGGCCTGATCGAAACGGGGGCGGTGCTGTCCGACCCGGCCGGACGGCATCAGGCCCTGGTGCGACCGGATGGGACCGTGTCGCTCGGCGGCATCGTCGGCTCCATCCACAAGATCGGAGCGCTGGCGCAAGGTCTTCCCGCGTGCAACGGATGGACGTTCTGGACTGTGGAACGGGGAGGTCGGCGGGTCTCGATCGACATCATCCGCACGCAGGTCCGCGCCGCCATGCGTGATGCGACCGAAGTCAGCGCGGCAGCGGCCTGAGGCAGGCGACCAGCGCTGCGGACGCTCTCTCCTTAAATTTTTCTGGCGATAGGAACCTCGGGCCGATGATAGGCGTTTGGCGAGTCGATGAGCTTGCGTTCATCGAGGGGTCACCATGCTGCGCTGGATCACGCTCCTGTCGGGAACCTGTGTTGCGTCTGGCGCTGCGGGGCTCGGAGTGATCGGTCAGGTGGATGGGACAGCGCGCGGCTGGTTTTTGGCTCTGACCGCGTTGTCGGCAACGTTCCTGATCAGCTCGTTCGATGCCTACGAAACTGAAACGACCACCACGAACGATCGCGCCGACGACTAACCTCGGGGCGTTTCAATCGGACAGCTTACGGACGTAGCGCTGGGCGGAGGCGCCGTCTTCGTAATAGTCGTCGTACACACCGAACCGGCTGTAGCCAGATCGCTCATAAAGGCGGATCGCCGAAGCGTTGTCGCTGCGAACCTCGAGCTGCAAGAGCGTGCTGCCCCTCGCTCGAGCCTCATCCTCGCATGCGGCTAGCAATTCTCGGCCGAGACCCCGACCTGCCAGAGCCGGTTCGATTGCCAGCGAATACAGCCGCGCCTTTCGCGATCCGCGGCGGAACGCCACGATCGCATCGCCCACGATCGTGCCACCCTGTTCGAGCACCAAGAAGCACGCGGTCGGGCTGGCGATGTAGTAGCGCAAGCTTCGGCGGGACAGCTGGTCGCTCGCAAAGGCGCTGTCTTCCAGGCATTCCGCGGCATCGAGATCGGCCGGAACAGCCCGTCGAATCAGACAAGTGGCGCTCATCGACCCTTTTTGGTCACGCCGGTGCCTTCCAGGGGAAGGTCCAGGTTTCCGTCAACGCGCGATTGCCGGATTGCAGGAAGGCCCGGAGATCGGTCGATTGCCCCGGCGGCAGTTCGACGTCGATTGCGGCCCGGAAACCGCTGATGTGCGGATTGGGCACGAGGAATGAGCGGGTGATCTTGCCGCTAGTCGAGGTCGGCACCACGCTGACCTGTCCCGGATCGGGCACGAAGTAGGCGAGGTCGCCCCCCATGAAATCAATGAGGAAGCGGCGGGAGCCAGGCGCCACCACCTCGTCAGAACCGAGCGAACGCGCTTGGGTCTGGAACGTGCGGGCAACCCGCCCGCCAGGCGACAATCGCGAAAGGTTGAGGCTCGCCGTGATCGTATAGGACAGCGTGATCGGCCTGTTCTCTTCCACCGGCTCGTCGGCGATCCAGGAGGCTACGATGTTGTCGTTGGTTTCGTCGGCCGTCGGCAATTCGATCAGTTCGACCCGACCAGCGCCCCATCCGGCCTTCGCTTCCACCCAGTAGCTCGGTCGCAATTCATAGGCGAGATCGAGATCCTGGTAGTCCTCGAAGGTCCGGTCGCGCTGTAGCAGCCCGAAGCCCTGGAGGTTCTTGTCGAGGAAATCCGAGATCTCCATGGTCTCGGGGTTGCGCAGCGGGCGCCAGATCCATTCCCCGGTCCCCGAATGGATGAGCAGGCCGTCGGAATCGTGCAGCTCGGGCCGGAAATCCCCGGCGAAACGCCGATCGTTCTGGCTGGTGAAGAACATCGAGGTGAGCGGCGCGATCCCGATCTTGCTGCTGCCATGGCGCGGAAACAGGGTGAGGCTGACCTCCACCACGCTGTCGATGCCTGGGTAGATGTCGAACCGATAGGCGCCGGTAGTCGCGGCACCGTCGAGAAGCGCATAGACGGTCACACGCTCGGCGTTCGGGGTCGGCGTTTCGACCCAGACCTCGCGGAAGAAGGGAAATTCCTCGCCCGGCAAGCCCGCGCCCGACCGCAAGTCCGCGGGCCGACATCCCGTAACGCTGCTTGCGGCCGAGAAATCGGAAGTAGCTCGCGCCCAGGAAGGCCGCGACCTCATCCAGCACGTCCGGCCGATTGAGAGGATAGAGCAGCCGAAATCCGGCGAAGCCGAGGTTCACTGGCAGCGGCTTCTCGATCTTGGTGCGCCCGTAGTCGAACAGCGCCGCCGAATAGGGGACCGGGGTCGGCAGGCCTTCGCGGATGATGTTGATGGTGACCGGCTGCGGGTAGAGGTGCCCTAGGTGGAAGGCTTCGAGCCTGAAGGGGCCGCCATCCTGCCCGAGCAAGGCCTTGTCGCGGCGGAAGCGGATATCGCGCCAGGCATCGAAGCTGAGCTTGCTCAGGACGTCAGGGAGCGGGGGCGGATTGGCTTCGAAAGGCGCCCCGGCGAGGTCGTGCGCCCGCTTGAGCACATCCTCGTAGCCGAAGTGCGCGACCGGCTGACCTGGCGGCGGTTGCTGCTGTGCGACTGCCATGCTGGGCAACATGGCCGACGCCGCTCCGCTGGCAAGGCCGGTGCAGACGAGACGGCGGTCGAAAACGGGCATACGGGGACGGACTCCTCGGGCCGCGGGCGAACAGTTCACCTATGTGGGATCGGCGGAACGGGCAAGCGCAGCAAGGTTCATGACGCGGTCATCGGCGGTCATGACAAGCCTTCGCGACGCTCCATGCCGGGCGCGTCAGCGCGACGCGTCCTTTTCGGGCTGGGTGCGTCGGAACTGCCCGTCGATGAAGGTCACGGCATCACGCAGGGACGAGCGCCAGCAGTTCCAGTTGTGATCCCCATCCGTGACGCGGAACTCGATGTCGCGCCGATCCATCTGCATGGTCTCGAAGAACGCGATGGCGCCGCGCCAGAGCAGATGGCTGTCGTCGTCGCCGACGGTGAGGAAGATGCTCGGCAGCTTCTTGTGCGCGTCGACCGCCGTCTGCAGCAGCGTGAATACGTTGGCGGCGTTGAAGCGGCGGGGATCGAAGGGCGTGCCGAAGGCGCTACCGAAATGTCGGCCGTCCGGCGGCAGATCGAGCCCGACCGTGACGTCATCAGCATCTGCCTTGCGGAAATACTCGGTGGTGCGGAGCTGCTCCAGATACCTTGCCCGGCTTGTCCAGGTCCTCGAGCGGGATATTCTGCCAGATGGCCGGTGACATGGCGGCCACCGCCATGTAGCGCTCCGGCTCGGACAAGCCGAGACGCAGCGCGCCGAAGCCGCCCATCGACAGGCCCGCCACGGCCCGGTGCGCCCGATCGGTGCCGACCGGGAAGGCCGCTTCGATGGCCTGTGGCAGATCGTGGGCGATGGCGGTGGCATAATTGCCCGGGCCGTGCACGTCGGCGGAATCGACATACCAGGAGTTGCCCCCGGCGGCATGACCACCATCATGGGCTGGATCCGGTGGGCGGCGATCAGACCGTCGAGAGCGGACTGGATGCCGCCCAAGGTCTGCCAATCCTGCGCGGCGCCGTCGAGCCCATGCAGCAGGTAGAGGACCGGCCACCCGCCGCGCGGCGGTCTCCCGTCGGGAATGTAGATCTGCGCGACCTGCTCGGAGCCGAGCGCCGGCGACATGTAACGGAAGTTCTTGAGCGTTCCGGCGTCCGCCGCAACCGGAACCCAGAGCGCCAGCGCGAAAGCAAAGCAGCGCCGCGCAGGCTGACGAAACCAGATGCCAGCCCTGCCTCTGTCGTTTGGTTGCAATGCAGCACGACACATGAAAGGCTCATTGCGGTACGAGCCTGAGAGTCGCGGCGGCCGGCGGTCGCGTATGTTCGCAGCGAGCTGTCATCGATGCAGGATTGCACCTCAAGATCTCGGGGCGCGGACGTCCCGCGCGCCTGGACGTCGATCGACTTTTGGCGCGGCGTGGTGCTCTGCACCATCTTCATCAATCATATCCCCGGCAATCTCTTCGAAATTGTGACACAGAAGAACTACGGCTTCTCCGATTCGGCCGAAGCGTTCGTGTTTCTGTCCGGACTCTCGCTCGCCCTCGCCTATGCCCGACGCTTCGCGAACGGGCAAGCCGGCACGGCGGTCGGCGGCCATCGCGCGCCGGGCGGTCAAGCTCTACGGACTTCATATCGGGCTTTCACTCGCCGGAATGGCGATTTTCGCCGCCGGTGCGGTGGCCACACACGATAGCACGCTTCTCGACGTGCACGGCCGTGATCTGTTCGTGGAGGATCCAGCCGCTGCCCTCGTCGGTCTTCTCTCGCTCGGGCACCAGCTCGGATATTTCAACATCCTGCCGCTCTACGTGCCTGCTCTTGGCGCCGGCCACGGTGCTGCTCTGGCTCGGCTGTACGCGGCCGTGGCTCATGCTGGCGTTGTCGGGCCTCGATCTATCTTGCGGCGCGGATCTGGGATGTGAACATCCCGACCTGGCCGATGAAGGGGACCTGGTTCTTCGACCCGTTCGCCTGGCAGTTCATGATGGCGCTGGGACTTTGCGCGGGGCTTGTGTCGCGGGGTCGGCCACTGCCTCGTTCATCGTGGCTCGTCGCGGTCGCAGTCATCGTCGTGCTGGCGAGCGCCGCCAGCGTCAGCTAAGGGTTTCGGGGTCTGGCCTGGGCTTGCGAGCGTGGACCGAGCAATGGGCCGATCTCAACAAGACCGTGCTGGGCACCGGTCGCATCGTGCATTTTGCGGCGCGTGGCCTACCTGATCGCAGTCCTCGACGTCGCCGCCCGCGTGCGAGGCAAACTGGTCTTTCGAGATGCTCTGCCGCTTGGGTCGAAACAGCCTCTGGATCTTCGCCCTGCTGTCCTTGTTGGCGGCGATCGGGCAGGTGCTGGCCCAAGCCCTCGGCCACTCCCCGATGGTGGACAGCTTGCTGATCGGCGGCGGATTGGCGGCTCTTTATGGCGCCGCGACGCTGCTGGAGACGCGGCGCCTCGCGGTGGCAGCGCGAACCGCCACGGCCATCTAGACCCGCTACGCGGCTGTCCGATCCAGCGCCGGATAGTCGATGTAGCCTTCCGGACCTTGGCTGTACCAGGTCTGCTGGTTGTCCTTGTTCAGCGGCGCCCCGGCCGCCAAACGGGCCGGCAGATCGGGGTTCGCCAGGAACGTCCGGCCAAAGGCGATCGCGTCGGCTTCGCCGGCGTCGAGCGCCGCCTGAGCCTTGGCGCCGTCGTAGTCGGAGTTGAGAACGAGCGGCCCGTTGAACGCCGCGCGGATGGTCGGCGCCACAGGGCGGGCGCGTGGCCTTGCCGAAGGTGCCATCGGGGCCCGGCTCGCGCAGTTCCAGGAACGCGATGCCGATGTCGGAGAGCGCCGCCGCAGCGGCGCCGAACAAGCGTCTCGGGATCATTGTCGTCGACACCCTGCCGCGGCTCGTTCGGGGACAACCGTACGCCGGTGCGGTCGGCCCCGACGGCCCCCGCGACGGACTGCGCCACCTCCCGCAACAGCCGGATGCGATTTCCGACCGAGCCGCCATAGGCGTCGGTCCGGAAATTGGCATTGCTGCGCAGGAACTGGTCGATCAGATAGCCATTGGCCGCGTGGATCTCGACACCATCGAAGCCGGCCGTCATCGCGTTGCGCGCAGCTTTCGCATAATCGCCGAGCAGCCGCGGGATTTCATCAAGTCGGAGAGGCCGCGCTTCCTGGTAGTCCTGCTTGCCATCGTAGGTGTGAGCCTGACCTGGTGCGGTGGTGGCTGAGGACGACACCGGTTGCGCACCGCCCAGCAGGCTGGGATGGATGAGCCGGCCCATGTGCCAGAGCTGGCAGACGATCCGCCCGCCTGCGGTCATGCACGGCCGCCGTCACCGATCGCCAGGCCGCGACCTGCTCGTCGGTCCAGATCCCCGGTGCATAGGGCCAGCCCAGGCCCTCGCGGCTGATGCCCGTCGCTTCAGTGATGATCAGCCCGGCGCCGGCGCGCTGGGCGTAGTACTCGACCATGATGGGCGTCGGGACATGCTCCCGCGTCGCCCGGGCGCGGGTTAACGGCGCCATCAGAATGCGATTCCGCGCCTCGATGGCGCCGAGGCGGATGGGATCGAAGAGCGAAGGCATCCGGAACTCCAAGAGAATTGCTCGCGGGGACAAGGTAAGGCGAGAGGCTGCGTTGGCCAGCCCGCGGTCGATGGTGATGGCCGCGCGTCCGCTTAGGTGGCGCCCCAGCGCGTCGCAGCCTCGTCGTCGCTTGTCTTTGCCGCGACCCAGGCTTCAGGCGAACGCAGATCGCCTGCGGGGTTCGTCTTATGCTCGCGCTTCCAGAACGGCGCGTGGGTCTTCAGAAAATCCATCAGGAACTCAGCGGCCTCGAAGGCGGCCCGGCGATGCGCCGAGGCCGCGGCGACCAGCACGATCGGTTCGCCGGGACGAATCAGCCCAAACCGGTGGATGGCCACGAGGCCGAGCAGTGGCCAGCGTGCCTCCGCTTCGGTTGCGATGCGCTCGATTTCGGCCTCGGCCATGCCGGGATAGTGTTCGAGTTCCAGCGCCTCGAGCGACCCCGCTTCGTCGCGGCAGAAGCCCGTGAAGGACACGAGAGCGCCGACATCGGTGCGGCCGTTCGCCAGCATCGCGGCCGCGGTTCCGCTGTCGAACGCCTCGCGTTGCACCCGCACGACGGCCATTGCTAACCGCCCGTCATCGGGGGGAAGAACGCGACTTCGCGGGTTCCGGCCAAAGCGGCATCGTGCTTGGCATGGCGACGGTCGAGCGCGGCCCGGATCGTCGCCGCGTTGGCAAAGGCCTGGGCGTAGTTCTCGCCTTGCCCTTTCAACCAGCCGATCAGATCACCGACCGTAATCACGCTGGCGGGCGGCGCGATCTCCTCGTCGGTCTTGCCGATCTGTTCGCGCACCCAGGCGAAATAGACGGCTTTCACGCGCTCACTCCACGACGGTCTTGATTCCCACCCTCATATAGTCCCACCCGGTGTAAAGCGTGAGAAGTGCCGAGATCCAAAGCAGGATCGTCCCTGCGACGGAAACGACCGGCACCACGGCATCCCCTGCCGGGCCCGCGATCAGAAAGCCGAGCGCCACGAGCTGCAAGGTGGTCTTGTACTTGGCCACCGTCGAGACCGGGACCGACACGTTCAGCTCCGCGAGGAATTCGCGCAGGCCGGAGACCAGAATCTCGCGGCAGAGAATCACGATGGCGGCCCAGAGAGACCAGCCGGCGATCATGTCGTCGCTGACCAGGACCAGCAGGGTGGCGGCGACGAGCAGCTTGTCGGCGATCGGGTCGAGCATGCGACCGAGGGGGGACTGCTGGCCCCAGGCCCGCGCCAGATAACCGTCAAAAAAATCCGTAACTCCTGCCGCGATGAAGATGCCGAGCGCGAACCATCGCATCCAGAATTCATGTGTCGACAGCAGGCAACCGGCCACGATCGGCACCGCCAGAAGGCGGCCGTAGGTCAAGAGATTCGGCAGATTCCAGGTGTGGTTCCGACCAGCGGCAGCGGAGAGAGCCATGCGGCGAGGGAACATGCCGGCCGCCGCGACGTCAAGGGCGCATCGGCGCAGACTTCGGCCGCGGCGTGCGCGGCCCACCGTGGACTTCCCGTGAGCGCCCCTCAAGGCTGATCGTGGAAGAAATCGTAGATCCGCTTCGCCACCGCCGCATTGACACCCGGGACTTTGGCAAGATCGTCGAGACTGGCGCGGCCGATCGCCTTGGCGGTCCCGAACGCGTGCAGGAGCGCGCGTTTTCGGCTGGGGCCGATGCCGCCGATCTCGTCGAGCGGATTGCGCACGAAATCCTTTTTCCGGCGGGCGCGATGCGTGCCGATCGCGAAGCGGTGCGCCTCGTCGCGCAAGCGTTGCACGAAATAGAGGGCCGGATCGCGATCGCCGAGCTTGAACGTCTCCCGGCCGGCGATGAAGAAGGTTTCGCGGCCCGCATTGCGATCCGGCCCCTTGGCGATGCCGACCACGGCGACCCCCTGCGGATCCGGCGTCGCGCCGAACATTTGCGGCACGCCCAGGTCTTCGAGAACGGCGCGAACAGCTTCGACCTGACCCTTGCCGCCGTCGATGAGGATCAGGTCGGGCCAGGCGGGCGCCTCGTCGGAGTCCGGGAGGACTTCGGCAGCTTCCACATCGGCGGAGGCTGGAGCCGCCCTGCCCTCCCGAACCAGCCGAGCGAAGCGCCGACCCAGAACCTCGCGCATCATGCCGAAATCGTCCCCCGGGGTCAGGGTCCGGTCCTTGATGTTGAAGGTGCGGTACTGCGTCTTCATGAAGCCGGACGGCCCCGCCACGATCATGGCGCCGATCGCATTGGTGCCCATGATGTGGGAATTGTCGTAGACCTCGACACGCCGGATCGCCCTGGTGACGCCGAACGCGGCGGCGAGGCTGCGAGCAGTTTTTCCTGGCTGGCGGTATCGGCCAGCTTGCGGCTCAGCGCCTCGCGGCCGTTCTGGGTCGCCTGGTCGACGAGCTCTTTCTTTTCGCCGCGCTGCGGCACCGCGATCTCGACGCGGTAGCCGCGCCCGTTCGCTCAGCAGTTCTTCGAGCACGGCCCGGTCCTCGATCTCGTGCGACAGCAGGATCAGCCGCGGCGCCGGCCGGTCGAGATAGAACTGGACCGAGAAAAGCGTCGAGCACTTCGGACGCGACCGAGGCTCTTGTCGGCGCGCGGGAAGAAGGCCTTGTTGCCCCAGTTCTGCGCCGGTTCGGAAGAAGAACACCTCGACCGCGAACTGCCCGGCCTGCTCGGTGACGGCGAAGACGTCGGCCTCTTCGAGCGAGCGCGGGTTGATTCCCTGCGAGCCCTGGATGGCCGAAAGCGCCGCGATGCGGTCGCGCAGGCGGGCGGCCCGCTCGAATTCCATCAGCTCGGCCGCCTGCACCATCTCCTCGGCCAGCCGGTCCCGGACCAGGCGGCTGCGCCCGGAAAGAAATCCGCGCGCCTCGTCGACCAGCGCCGCGTAATCGGGTCCGCTGATCTCCTGCGTGCACGGGCCCGAGCAGCGCTTGATCTGGTAGAGCAGGCACGGCCGCGTGCGGTTCTCGAAATAGGAATCGGAACACGAGCGCAGCAGGAACGCGCGCTGCAGGGCATTCAGCGTGCGGTTGACCGCATTGACGCTCGCGAACGGCCCGAAGTAGTCGCCCTTGCGGCTGTGCGCGCCGCGGTGCTTGAGAATCTGCGGCGCCCGATGGTCGCCGGTGATCAGGATGTAGGGAAAGCTCTTGTCGTCGCGCAGCAGCACATTGAAGCGCGGCCGCATCTGCTTGATGTAATTGGCTTCGAGCAGCAGCGCTTCCGTCTCGGTCGCGGTCGAGACGAACTCCATGCTGGCGGTGGCGGCAATCATGCGCGCGATGCGGCCGGTATGTCCGGCCGCGCGCGGTGTAGCTCGCCACCCGCTTTTTCAGGCTGCGCGCCTTGCCGACGTAGAGGACATCGCCATCCGCGCCGAGCATCCGATAGACGCCGGGCCCGAGCGGCAGCGTCCGCCAGTGGCGGCGGATAATGGCGGCGCCGCTTCGAACCGAGGCGGGCGCGGCCTCGTCGTCGAGGCCGAGGTCGACGCCCGACGACGCCTCTTCCAACGCTTCGCTGTCGAGCGCGTCGGCATCGTCAGCGAAGTCGGTGCCCGGCTCATCGGGCGAATCGGCCCAGGGATCCTCTGCGGTCATGCCGCTGATCTAAGCGTCAGGGCTGTCCGATGGAAGGGAAGCAATTCCAGGTCTTGCGTCGTCGGTCCGGCCCCGCGGCCGACATCTCAAATTCGAGCGATCGGGCTAAGTCCACTGAAGCGCGCGATGCGTAGGAACGAAGAAAAGGGGGTGACAGACATGATCGAGAACGCGCTGGATTCGGCCTTCGGCGAACTGCTGCACTTGAACCTGATCGAGGAGTTCAAGCGGTCGGACGAAGCCTGGACGCGCGATCGGCTTGCCAAAGCCTACGAGCGTGCGCTCGCCAATACGATGCGGGATGGCGCCCCGCGGCCACCGGAAGGCAGTCTCGAGGCGATTATTCTCGGGCTGGAAGGGCGAAACGAGACAGGCTCGCAATGCTCCTGAGAGCAATCGCCGCTCTCAGAAAATTCGGCTGAACACGGTATAGAGGAAGCCCGACAGGAGCATCGCGGCCGGCAGGGTCAGCACCCAGGCCAAGACGATGTTGCGCATCGTCTCCATCTGGATGCCCGAGCCGTTCGCCGCCATGGTGCCGGCGACACCCGACGACAGCACGTGCGTGGTCGACACCGGCAGGCCGAAGCTGTCGGCCGCCGCGATCGTCGCCATCGCGACGAGTTCCGCCGAAGCCCCTTGCGCGTAGGTCAGGTGGGTCTTGCCGATCTTCTCGCCCACCGTCACCACGATCCGCTTCCAGCCGATCATCGTGCCGAGGCCGAGCGCCAGGGCCACCACGATCTTGACCCAGGTCGGGATGAACTTGGTCGAGTGATCGAGGTCGCCCTTGTAGGCCGCGAGCGTCTTGGCCTCGTCGGGCCCGAGTTCGTTGTCCTTGAGCTTCGGCAGTTGCCGCAGCGCTTCGGAGATCAGGTACATGTCGTTGCGGGTGTTGCCGATCTGGTCGCTCGGCACCTTGGACAGCGAGCCGTAGTTCTTGACCTGCGCCGCCACGTCGCGGACGAGCGCGGCGAGCGAGGGGTAGGTTCCCTCGTTCAGCGCCTTGTCGCGGATGAAGGCCGTGACGGCCGGGCGCGGATCACCGGTGATGGCGTAGCCGGCCGCCTTGGCTTCGATCACCTTCGACGCGGCGTCCGACGACTGCTCGAAGGTCGCGACATAGCTGTCCGGCACGGCCCGGTTCAGCGCGTAGGCGGTCGGGACGGTGCCGATGAGGATCAGCATGATGAGGCCCATGCCCTTCTGGCCGTCGTTGGAGCCATGCGCGAAGGACACGCCGGTGCAGGTGAAGATGAGCAGCCCGCGCACCCACAACGGCGGCGCCTTGTTGGGCTTCGGCTCGGCATAGAGTTCCGGCTTGCGGACCAGGAATTTCATGATCAGCAGCAGCAGGCCGGAGAACACGAAGCCGACGACCGGCGAGATCAGCAGCGCCTTGCCGATCGTAATGGCTTGGTCCCAGTCGACACCGGACGTCCCGTTGCGGCCGTGCAGCATGCGCATTGGCCACGCCGACGCCGATGATCGAGCCGATCAGCGTGTGCGAGGACGAGGCCGGCAGCCCGAGAGACCAGGTGCCGAGATTCCAGATGATCGCCGCGATCAGCAGCGCGAACACCATCGCGAAGCCTGCATCGGAGCCGACCTGCAGGATCAGCTCCACCGGCAGCAGCGACACGATGCCGAAGGCCACCGCGCCCGTGGATGTGAGCACGCCGAGAAAATTGAACAACCCTGACCAGACCACGGCGACATTTGGCGCCAGCGAGTGCGTGTAGATGACGGTCGCGACCGCATTGGCGGTGTCGTGGAAGCCGTTCACGAATTCGAAGCCGAGCGCGATGAAGAGCGCGACGCCAAGCAGCAGGTAGGGCAGGATCGACCGCACCTGGGTACCGGTGGCGCTGACGTCCGACCAGATGCTGTAGGCGGCGAAAGCAAGGCCCCCGGCAATGATCAGCAGAAAGATGATGACCTGCGATGGATGGACCGGGTGGTTCAGCGTTATGCGCTGGGGCGCTTGCTTCGTTTGCGGAACCGCCATGCTCGACATTGGATCTGTCCTCCCAAGGCGCGAGAGGTAGCGGCGAAGCACAACGGTTTTGTGAAATCCCCGATGGCCCCTTCAGCAGCCCGGTTGGAGCCGCACACGAGTCAGCAGCCCCGGGGCGCCCTTCCTCCCCTTGCAGGAGAGCGCCCCGCCCGAAGGGCGGGGTCCACCCTCCTTGGCGAGGGAGTGGCCCTGCCGACGAGGTCGAATGGAGCCTTTATGCTAGTCTGGGCTGAACCGAGGGGGAGAACGCATTGCCCAGATCGGGCCGCACCGGAAGCGACGGCAGACCGGCACGATGACAGCCGCGAACTCTGTCGGCGAAGCTAGACGTCATAGCGGTGGAGCTCCGGTCGGGCGATCCTCATTCCGATCGGCTTGCGGCGAACCGTCTGCGCACGCTTTTGAGGGGCGCCGACCACGCCACCTCGACGGAGATCGAGACGGCCTGGCGATCATTTGCTCCAAGCGAAAGCGCCAGCAGCCTGAAGCAGGCTGTTCTCGCAGCGCGTACAGACGATGCCGCGGCCATGCTGTTGCTGGCGAGACTTCAGTTCGGCGCCGGCAAAGCGACTGCGGCCCTTGAACTCGTCCGCGGGGTTGCCGCGCGTGCGCCCACAGCCGAGGTTGCCTTCCTGCTCTGCACGATGCTGCTCAAGCGGGGCGACCCCGAGGCGCAGCAGGTGCTCCAGCTCTGCCTTTCGCGCTTCCCGCAGGCTTCGCAGGGGTGGACCGAACTCGGGCACGTGCTGCTTGGCCTGGGCAAGAAAGCCGCGGCACTGGTGTGCTTCACGCGTGGGGAACCAAGCTTCACGACGGCTTTGCAGCGCGGCCTGTTGGCGCGCGAATTGGGGCAGCTCAGCGAGGCGCGTGAGGCTTTTGGTCAGGCGGTGCAGTTTAACCCGAGCTCGCCTCGCGCATGGTTCCTGCTTGGGACCTGCGCCCAGGATGCGCGCGACTTCGTTGCAGCGGCCGAGGCCTATGCCACCGTGCTGACGCTCGACCCCGGGGTCGCCGAAGCCGCTGTCAACCTCGGGATCGTGCGCCAAGAGACGGATGACCTCGACGGCGCGAGGGAGGCTTATCGGCAGGCCGTGCAGACGCGGGCCGACACGTTCGGCCGCGTCGCCCAGGCCCTGTCCACGTCGTCCAAAGGCGAGCTATGGCTCGATCTCGGGCAACTCCGCCGCAGCCTCGCCGGCTGAACGCGGCCGCTTGGCCCGAAAATCCTTGCGATAGACGCCCGGTGCGCTGAGCAGCGTGCCGGCGGTTGCCGCGTAGGCGTCGCGATTGGCCTCGGACGAAAGGCTCGCGAACGAGGTCGAGCGGGGTCGCGGGCACCGGGAAACACTGCGCGACCGGAGTGCCGCGCGGCAACGTGCCCTCGAAGGCCGGGTCGATCCAGACAGCGCGGGGAACAGGATGCCCACATCGGTGAATCGGTCCGCATCGACGAGGCCCGTCGAAAGTCTGAACGGCAGGTCGTCACGGTTTACGGGATGGGTGGCGAACAGCGAGTAGCCGGCTTCGAGTTCGACCGTCCAGAAACAATTGAACTTGACGATTGTGCGGCTCTGCGTCGAACGGCGTGCCGGTGACCTGGCTGGGGCATGAAGAACGACACGCGGCGACCGCGGATGTGCCTCGACGGAAAGCGGCGGCAGGTCCCAGTCCCACGACAGCCTGCCATCCGCGACGTGCACATCGCAGGGCAGCGGGATCACGAAGCCGTGGCTCATCGCGTCGACGAAGGGCGGGCATTGCTTGACGGTGCGCACCTCGGATCCGTGCAGGTCCGAGAGGGCCGTGCGCCGGCATGGTCGCGCAGCCAGCCGGGCAGCGCGGCCCGCGCCGGAACGGGTCGTTCAAGCCGGTCGATGAGCGCCGGATCGCAGCGGAAGGTGATGCGCATGCCGCGCGAGCTCGATCATTGTTCGCGCAATGCGAGCTTCACACCCAGGCCGACGAACGCCGACCGCGAAGGTGCTTCCGCATCCAGCCGAGCACGCGCGGCCGGGACAGGATGTGGTCCCGGGCCGACGGCGGCGAACAGGCCGTAAAGGACGAAGACCACGAAGGTCATCGGCCATGAAGACGCCGGATAGTTCGAGCATCTGCACGAGCGGGGCTCGCCTGACGCCGGCGCCACGAACTGCGGCAGAAAAGCAAAGAAGAAGATGGAGAGCTTGGGGTTCAGCAGGTTGACGAGGATGGCGGACATGATGACCTTGCCGGATCGGAGCGCGGGCGGATCGTCGGATCTCGGACCGAGCGGGTCCCGTGTTCCTTCAGCGTCATCCAGGCCATGTAGAGCAGGTAGAGCGACGCCGGCGTATTTGACGCTCTGGAACAGTACCGCGCTCGTGTGAAGCAGCGCCGCGAGGCCGGTGACTGCCGCGAGCACATGCGGCACGATCCCGAGCGTGCAGCCGAAGGCCGCCACGACGGCGGCGCTCGTGCCCCGCGCGACAGGTCCGGCCGACAGCGTGACCAGAACATCCCGTCCCGGGCGAGGCGACGATGATCGCCGCGGTGAGGAGGAATGCGACGATCAGGCTCATCGGCGTCAGCTGCTCTTCGTCTTTGGGATGCAGAAGCACCGTCGCGCGGCTTCAAAACCGTGCGCGCGACGGCCGCGCCATCCCGGCAGCTTAGTCGGCGCGCTGGCCGCCGTCCATCGCGGGCGTGAAGCGCCGTTCGAGGTGCCACGTCCTGGCGAAGGCCTCGGGCTCCGGATAGAGCCCGGACTGCAGCCCGGCCAGATAGCCGGCGCCCGAGCGCCGTCGTCTCGAGCACCGCGGGCCGGTCGACCGGGGCGTCGATCATGTCGGCGACGCACTGCATGGTCCAGTCGCTGGCGCTCATGCCGCCGTCGGCGCGGATCACCGCCCCGCCGCGTCGCCGTCGCCGAAGTCGGCCGCGCATGGCGTCGACGAGGTCGTAGCGTCTGATAGGCGACGCTTTCGAGGGCGGCGCGGGCGATCTCGCGCCGGGTCGTGCCGCGCGTGATGCCGACGACGGTGCCGCGCGCCTCGGCATCCCAGATCGGCGCGCCGAGGCCGACGAAGGCCGGCACGAGGTAGACCTGCTGGTCGGGGTCGGATTCGGCCGCGAGCTGGCCCGTCTCGGCCGAGGACCGCACGAGGCCGAGCCCGTCGCGCAGCCATTGCACCGTGGCGCCGGCCGAGAAGATCGACCCCTCGAGCGCATAGGTGCGCTGCGCCCTTCGAGCTGGTAGGCGACGGTGGTCAGCAGCCGGTGGCGTCGAGGCGACGGGCTCGCGCGCCGGTGTTGAGCAGCACGAAGGCGCCGGTGCCGAAGGTGGCCTTCACCATGCCGGGCTCGAAACAGGCCTGGCCGATCAGCGCCGCCTGCTGGTCGCCGGCGATGCCGCGGATCGGCAGCGCACGGCCGAGATGGTCGGCCGCGGCGGTGCCGAACTCGGCCGCGCAGTCCACGACCTCCGGCAGCATCGCCTTCGGAACGCCGAACAAGCTCGAGCAGGTCCTCGTCCCAGCGACCGTTGCTGGATGTCGTAGAGGGCCGTGCGCGACGCGTTGGTGGCGTCGGTGGCATGGACCGCGCCGTTCGGTGAGACGCCAGAGCAGGAAGCTGTCGACGGTGCCGAAGGCGAGCTCGCCCGCGCTCGGCGCGGGCGCGCGCGCCCTGGCACGTGGTCGAGCAGCCAGGCGATCTTGGTGGCCGAAAAATACGGGTCGAGCAGCAGGCCGGCGCGCGCCTGCACCAGCGGCTCGGCGCCGTCGCGCCTTAGGTCGGCGCAGATCGGCGGCCGTGCGCCGGTCCTGCCACACGATGGCGTTGTGGATCGGCCGCGCCGGTCTTCCGGTCCCAGACCAGCGCCGTCTCGCGCTGGTTGGTGATGCCGAGCGCCGCGACCGTCAAGCCCGCGCTCGGCCGCGTCGCCGAGGGCGCATGCGCGCCGTCGACGAGCGTCGTCCGCCACAGGTCCTCCGGGTCGTGCTCGACCCAGCCGGGGTGCGGGTAGATCTGCCGGAACTCCTCCTGGGCGATGGCGACCGGCAGCGCGTCCGGCCCGAACACGATGGCGCGGGTCGAGGTCGTGCCTTGGTCGATGACGAGAATGGCGGCGGCATCGGCGGCTCGCAGGAAAAGTCCTTCTCCCGCTTGGGCGGGAGAAGGTGGCCTCGCGTCAGCGAAGGTCGGATGAGGGTGATCCGAGACCGTGAGGGTCGGTGCAATCCCCTCATCCGTCATGTGCTTCGCCGTGACACCTTCTCCCGTTCGCACGGGAGAAGGGAAGCGCTGGCTTCAGGCCTTCTTCGGCGGGGTCGAGGGCCAGCTCTTGATGAGCGTGTCGTAGTCGACCGTTTCGCCCTGCGGCTTCTCGTTGGCGAGCTTGCGCTGGGGCGCGAGATTGCCGTCCTTCTCGGACTTGGCGAACCAGTATTCGGCCGTCTCTTCCTTGTTCATCTTCGGGCCGAGCTTGCCCTGCACGCCCGACTTTTCGAGCCGGGTCATGATGGCGTCCTGGTCGCGGGCGAGCCCGTCCATGGCCTGCTTGCGGCGTGACCTGGCCCGAGATCGCGTTGGCGATGTTCTGCCACCAGACCTGGGACATCTTGGCGTAGTCCGGCACGTTGATGCCGGTCGGCGTCCACTGCTTGCGGGCCGGGCTGCGGTAGAACTCGACCCAGCCGCCGACCTTCGGCGCCAGTTCGGTCATGGCCGGATGCCAGACGTCGCTCTCGCGGATGAGATGCAGCGTCGTCAGCGCCTTCTTCAGCGACACGGTCTTCGAGGTGCGTGAACTGGGCGTAGAGCCAGCCCGCCTTGATCTTCTCCATCGGGGCGTATTTCAGCATGGTCCAGCAGCCGACGTCCTGGTAGCCGAGCTTCATGCCCTCCTTCCAGTAGGCGCCGTGCGGCGAGGGGGCCATGCGCCACTTCGGCGTGCCGTCCGGGTTCATCACCGGCCTCCGCCTTGCGGGCGCTGTCCGTGAAGGCCGAATACCAGAAGATCTGCTGGGCGATGTGGCCCTGGCCGACCACCGGGCCCGACTCGAGGAAGTCCATGCCGGCCGCTTCCGGCGGCGCGTACTTCTTCAGCCACTCGATGTACTTGGTCAGCGCGTAGACGGCCGCCGGGCCGTTGGCGTCGCCGCCGCGGGTGATCGAGGAGCCGACCGGCACGCCGTTCTCGAGGCGGATGCCCCATTCGTCGACCGGCTTGCCGTTCGGCAGGCCGCGGTCGCCCGAGCCGGCCATCGACAGCCAGGCATCGGTGAAGCGCCAGCCGAGCGAGGGGTCCTTCTTGCCGTAGTCCATGTGGCCATAGACCTTCTGGCCGTCGATCTCCTTCACCTCGTTGGTGAAGAAGTCGGCGATGTCCTCGTAGGCCGACCAGTTGACCGGCACGCCGAGCTCGTAGCCGTACTTGGCCTTGAAGCGCTGCTTCAGCTCGGGCTTCTGGAACCAGTCGTAGCGGAACCAGTAGAGGTTCGCGAACTGCTGGTCGGGCAGCTGGTAAAGCTTGCCGTCCGGGCCGGTGCCGAAGCTCAGGCCCATGAAGTCTTCGAGGTCGAGCGTCGGGCTGGTCACGTCCTTGCCGTTCGCCGGCCATGAAGTCGGTCAGCGAGCCGTCGACGATGTCGTTGTAGCGCGGATGGGTGCCGATGAAGTCGGAGTCGTTCATCCAGAAATCGTAGATCGGCCGGCCCGACTGCATCTCGACGCCGATCTTGTCGACGATCGTGCCCTCGTCGGTCAGGTCGTGCTTGACCTCGATGCCGGTGATCTCGGCGAAGGCCTTGGTCAGCACCTTGGACTCGTAGTCGTGGGCCTGCGACGGTCTCCGACGCGCAGCTGATCTTCATGCCGGCGAAGGGCTTGGCGGCATCGATGAACCACTGCATCTCCGCCATCTGCTGCGTCCTTCGACAGCGTCGAGGGATTGAACTCGCTGTCGATCCACTTCTTGGCCGCGTCCACCTTCTGGGCGTAGCTCGGCGTGCGGCTTGATGATGCCGGCCGCCGCTGGCGGCGCCGAGCCGCGGCGGCGCCCTTCAATACTGTTCGACGATCAACCATGGTTTCCTCCTTGGATTACGCGCCGGGTGCGTGATCGCCCCGGTCTTGCGTCTTGGCTCGTCGTCAGGCGAAGCGGAACATCGCCGCCGCCATCAGCAGCGCCGCCGCCGCCGGATAGAGAGGGTTCTCCCCGCCGAACTTGACGAAGAACAGGAAAATGAAGGCCGACAGGATCAGCGACACGAAGAACCGGTCGCCCGCGCGTGGTCGCGAAACCCAGGATGCCGCGGTGCGGCGTCTCGGGCTTCACCACCGCGAGGATGGTCAGGACGACCAGGCACAGCCGCGATGCCGCCGAAGAACAGCATCGTCTGCCAGGTCCAGGCCATCCAGGCGAAATGCTCGGCGAGATAGTCCACAGCCGCCCTCCTCAAACCCGGCCGAGGGCGAAGCCCTTGGCGATGTGGTTGCGCACGAACCAGATGACGATGGCGCCGGGGATCATGGTCAGCACGCCGGCGGCCGACAGCATGCCCCAGTCGAGCCCCGCGGCCGAGTAGGCGCGCTGCATCATGCCGGCGATCGGCTTGGCATCGACCGTGGTCAGCGTGGTGGCCAGCAGTTGCTCGACCCAGGAGAACATGAAGCAGAAGAAGGCCGCGACGCCGATGCCGTTGGCGATCAGCGGCAGGAAGATCTTGATGAAGAAGCGCGGGAACGAATAGCCGTCGATCATCGCGGTCTCGTCGATCTCGCGCGGCACGCCCGAGATGAAGCCCTCGAGGATCCACACCGCGAGGGGCACGTTGAACAGGCAATGCGCCAGCGCCACGGCCCAGATCGTGTCGAACAGGCCCGGTCGCCGAATAGAGGTTGAAGAACGGCATGGCATAGACGGCCGGCGGCGCCATGAGGTTCGACAGCAGCCAGAAGAACAGCGGCTTGTCGCCGACGAAGCGGTAGCGGCTGAACGCATAGGCGGCCGGCAGCGCCACCGCGACCGAGATGACCGTGTTGATCAGCACGAAGGAGATCGAATTGACGAAGCTCGCGTGCCAATCCGGATCGATGAAGATCTTGCGGTAGTTGTCGAGCGTCGGCTGCTGCGGCCAGAAGGAGAAGCTCGGCCAGGATCTCGCTGTTGGTCTTGAAGCTCGATGTTGATGAGCCAGTAGATCGGCACCATCAGGAACAGGATGTAGAGCAGGATGCCGATCCGGCTGCCGACGGAGCGAGCGCATCACGCGTCCTTCCGCTGTTCGGCATGGGTCGTATAGGTGAAGAACACCCAGCAGACCGTCAGCGTGATCAGGTTGTAGACGAGGCTCATGGCGGCGCCGTTGCCGAGGTCGACCTGGCCGAGCGCCGTCTTGACGAGGTCGATCGACAGGAAGCTCGTCGACTCGCCCGGGCCGCCGCCGGTCACCACGAACGGCTCGGTGTAGATCATGAAGCTGCCCATGAAGCGCAGCAGCATGGCGATGATCAGCACCTTGCGGAGCTTCGGCAGCTCGATGTTGACGAACACCGCCCAGCGGTTGGCGCCGTCGATCCGCGCCGCCTGGTAGAAGGCGTCCGGGATGGCCTTCAGGCCCGCGTAGCAGAGCAGCGCCACCATGGAGGTCCAGTGCCACACGTCCATCGATGACGATGGTGAACCAGGCCGAGGCCGCATCCTGCCGCGTGTCGAAGGAGGTCCAGAACTTCGTGAAGCGTCGACGCCGAGCAGCCCGACGTCGGTGCGGGTGAACAGCTGCCAGATCACGCCGACCACGTTGTAGGGGATGAGCAGCGGCAGCGCGATCAGCACCAGCACGAGACCCACCGTCCAGCCGCGCTTCGGGATGCAGAGCGAGACCGCGATGCCGAGCGGAATCTCGATCGCCAGCACCAGGAACGAGAAGATCGAGGTTGCGGATCAGCGCGCCCTGGAAGCGCGCCCCGGCTTCGGTGGAGGAATCGAGCAGGTTCTGGAACCAGCCGGCGCCGTTCCAGAAGAAGTTGTTCTGCCCCATCGTGTCCTGAACCGAATAGTTCACGACCGTCATCATCGGCAGCAGCGACGAGAACAGCACGAAGCACAGCACCGGCACGAGGAAGAGCCAGGCGCGATTGTCCCAGACGCGGGTGTCGATCATGCGGCGCGCGCTCCGAGAGTCGCGGCGACGCCTCCTAATCCGGACTACCGAACCGTGACCCGACGGCCACGCGAATCGAGGGCGTCTCTCTTCTCCCGCAAGGGGAGGAAGGGACGCGCGCCAAGCATCGACGGTAAGCTGCATCTGGCTCATGCCGCGCGCTCCAGGCTCTGCTGCCTTCGACGCGGTGGTCGTCGACGTAGATGTGGGTGCGGGCCGGGTCGAGACGCACGCGCGCCTCGCTGCCTTCGATGCTCATGCCGTTGGGAACGGTCGCGACAAGCGGCTGCCCGCCGAGAGTCACATGGGCGAGGCGCTTGCGGCCGAGGTCGTCGACGCGACGGACCTGCACGGGCAGCCCGTTGGCGGCGAGCGTCGCATAGTCGGGCCGGATGCCGAGCTTCACGGGGCTGTCGGGCGCGAGTGACGGATAGGCGGCGCCGAGCGGGATCTCGTAGACCGTCGACGATCGCGCGTGCGCCGTGCGACTCGGCCCGAGAGCAGGTTCATGCCGGGCGAGCCGATGAAGTAGCCGACGAAGGTGTGCTCGGGCTTCTCGAACAGTTCCGCCGGCGTGCCGATCTGCACGGCGCGGCCGTCGTTCATCACCACGACCTTGTCGGCGAAGGTCAGCGCCTCGACCTGGTCGTGGGTGACGTAGATCATCAAGCAGGTCGAGCGCGCGATGCACGGCCTTGAGCTTCGAGCGCAGCTCCCATTTCAGCGCCGGATCGATGACGGTCAGCGGCTCGTCGAACAGCACCGCCTTCACGTCCGATCGCACCAGCCCGCGCCCGAGCGAGATCTTCTGCTTGGCGTCCGCCGTCAGTCCGCGCGCCCGGCGGTTCAGGTCGCGCGTGAGATCGAGCATGGCCGCGATCTCCTGGACGCGCGCCGCGATCTGCGCTTTCGGCATGCCCCGGTTCTTCAGCGGGAAAGGCGAGGTTCTCGGCCACCGTCATGGTGTCGTAGATGACCGGGAACTGGAACACCTGGGCGATGTTGCGCTGCTCGGTCGGCAGGCGCGTGACGTCGCGATCATCGAACAGCAGCCGGCCTTCGGACGGGATCACCAGCCCCGAGATGATGTTGAGCAAGGTGGTCTTGCCGCAGCCCGACGGGCCTAGCAGCGCATAGGCCTTGCCGGCCTCCCAGACGTGGTGCAGCGGCTTCAGCGCGTAGCCGGCCTCGCTCGCGGCTTGCCGCCGCCGTAGGCGTGGCCGATGCCGTCGAGGGTGATCTGGGCCATGTTAGCGCCCCCCGCTCAAGCGGAGAGCCCAAGGCGCGTACGCGCCCTCCCTCCCCTCGCAGGAGAGGGAGGGGTGGCGCGCCTCAGTGGATGATATTTTGACCGCCAGAACTGCTCGCATGCTCGCCCCCTCACGCCGTTGCCGCGAGGCCGGGCGAAGCGGCCCGCTCGCCGCCCGGGCCGAACACGAAGGCTTTCGGCAAGATCGAGCTGCACATCCGTCGTGTCGCCCGGCTCCCACTCGTGCACGCCGGCCACGAGGCACACCCAGGTGCCGACGCCGGTGTCGACGTGGACGAAGCTTTCCGAGCCGCTGATCTCGGTCACCGAAACCACTCCCGGAAAGCTCAATCGGCCAGGGGCGGCCGCCCCGACCGTCACCGCGTCGGAGCGGAAGCCAAGCCGGTATGCGCCGTCCGGCATGCCGGACAACAGACCTTCCGCCGGCAGCTTGCGCCCGTTTGCGAGCGTGACCATCGCGCCAGCCTTGGTGAGCTCCAGTTCGTTCAGCGGCGGATCGGAGAACACGCGCGCCGAATCGAGGTTGTGCGGCTGGCGGTAGACCTGGGCGGTCGGGCCGACCTGGGTGACGCGACCCTGCCAGAGCGTGACGGTCTGGCCGCGCAGCAGCAGCGCCTCGGTCGGCTCGGTCGTCGCATAGACCAGGATGGCGCCGGTCTCGGCGAAGATGCGCGGCAGTTCCTCGCGCAGCTCTTCGCGCAGCTTGTAGTCGAGATTGGCCAAGCGGCTCGTCGAGCAGCACCAGCCGCGCCTGCTTGACAAGCGCGCGGGCGATCGCGGTGCGCTGCTGCTGGCCACCCGAGAGCTGCGCCGGGGTGCGCCCGAGCATCGGCTCGAGCCGCAGCAGCTTCGCGGCGCGCGCCACGCGGGCCTCGATCTCAGTCTTTGCCAGGCCCTGCACCCGCAACGGCGAGGCGATGTTCTCGTAAATGCTGAGCGTCGGGTAATTGACGAACTGCTGGTACACCATGGCGACAGAGCGCTTGCGCACCGGCACGCCGGTCACATCCACACCGTCCTCGAAGATCTTGCCTGCGGTCGGGCGGTCGAGCCCGGCCATCAGCCGCATCAGAGTGGTCTTGCCGGCCAAGGTCGGCCCGAGCAGCACGTTCATCGTGCCCGGCTCGAGCACGAGCGAGACGTCGTCGATGAAGGTCTCTCCACCGACCCTGATAGCCGACATGATCGAGAGCGAAGCTCACGCGTCCGAACCCGCGCAAGAGCGCAGGCCCTCACGTCCCGACATTCCGGCTGTGGGCGATCGAAACGCCAAGCCCATCTCCCTCCGCGACGCTCTGCTGGCGTCTTGTGTTCCTGCGGTCAGCCTATGTCGAAGATAATCTCGATCGCAAGCGAAAATAACGATCATCAGAACGAAAGCATCGCGCGAGCTTTATGGAGGCGGAGCCGAGATGCCGAACCCTACGGGCTCGCCGCCCCCCGTCCGTCCAAGCCGTTGCGGCGGGCGGCACCTTCCACTCCTCGTTCTCGCTCTCGATCGGCCCGCCGGCTTCGACGACCTCGACGCCGTTGACCCGGCAGAGGTCGGCAATGGCGGCGCTCGGCAGCCGGTCGGTCACGAACATGTCGATCTCGCTGAGATGCGCGACCCGCACCGGCGCCGAGCGGGAGAACTTGCTGCTGTCGGCCACCAGCACCACCTTGCGGGCGTGCTCGATGATGGCGCGGGCCGCCTGGACCTCGCGGATGTCGAAGTCGAGCAGCGTGCCGTCGGCGTCGATGGCCGAGGTGCCGATGATGGCGAGGTCGACGCGGAACTGGCCGATCAGGCTTACCGCATGCGAGCCGACGATGCCGCCGTCCGCCTGCCGCACCGTGCCGCCGAGCACGAACACCTCGATCGTGCCGGTCCGGTAGAGTTCGGCCGCGACATGCAGGTTGTTGGTGATGACGAGCAGGCCGGTGTGCCCGATCGAGCGCGCGCGCCACCTCCTCGGTGGTGGTGCCGATGTTGATGAACACGGAGGAATGGTCCGGCACCAGCCGCGCCGCCGCCTCGCCGATCAGCTTCTTGTGCGGCCCGGCGATCATCTTGCGGGCTTCGTAGGCGAGGTTGACGACGCCGGACGCCACCATGGCGCCGCCGTGCACGCGCACCACCATCTGGGCGTCGCTGAGGTCGTTGAGATCGCGGCGGATGGTCTGCGGCGTGACGGCGAAATGCGCGGCCAGATCCTCGACCGTGACGCGGCCCTTCTCGCGCAGCCAGTCGACGATCTCGACCTGGCGGCGGGACGGCACGCGCGGCGCGGCGAACGACATCAGAGGCTCAGGTTGAAGGCGATCGAGATGCGCGTGCCCGTGCCGCGGTAGGGCCGCACCTGATGCATCAGCCAGGACGGGAACAGAAACAGCAGCCCCGGCTTCGGCCGGATGATCTCGGACGCGCCCGCCGAGGCGCCGTCCTCGCCGGCGAATTTCAGGTGCGGCGCATACATGCCGGGCCCGGGCCCGCGCGGGTCGAGCATCTCGAACTCGCCGCCGAGGCTGTGATCCGTCGCGCAGCCGCCGTCCGCGACGTAATAGGTGCCGGACCAGAAGGCGCCGCCGTGGTAGTGGGCGACGTTGGCGTGGCCGGTGGTGTTGACATTGGCCCAGGCCTGCACCTTCCAGGCCGGCTGCACCTGCTTGCCCTGCCGGTCGGCCGTGATCTGCCCGGCGACGCCCTTGGCGAGCTCGATGATCCGCCCTGCCCAGGGCGCGCCCCAGTCGAGGATCTCCCGGTCGGAGTGCCAGCCGCCGGCGTTCGAGGCCTGGACGCCGGGCGTTCGCTCGCGGCGCTTGAGGATGATGTCGATCAGCGCCGCGTTGATCTCCTCGGCCTGCGGCACCTCCAGGGCCGCGACGGGCGTCGCGAACAGTCCGCGCACCGCGACGTTCATGCGGTTCGACATCGGCCGTGCCTCCCCGTGTTTCGCTTCGCGCCAGCAGCTTAGCTCGACGAACACAGCAGCCGCGCATCAGCGCGAAAGTCACGACACGTGCCACGCTGTTCGTTCGCGCTTTCGTTCTGCTCGCTTGCAGGCGAGATTTTTTCGTTTTAACGTTCGACCGAAAATCAGAGATGCGTCGGTGGGAGAAGCGCCTTGGACACCACCTATGACCTCGCCATCATCGGCGGGGGCGTGAACGGGTGCGGCATCGCGCGGGACGCGGCCGGGCGCGGACTCAAGGTCTTCCTCTGCGAGCAGAACGATCTCGCCAGCGGCACCTCCTCGGCCGCCACCAAGCTGATCCACGGCGGCCTGCGCTACCTCGAACATTACGAGTTCCGCCTCGTTCGCGAGGCGCTGATGGAGCGCGAGGTGCTGTGGGGCATCGCCCCGCACATCATCTGGCCGCTCCGCTTCGTGCTGCCCTATCACAAGGGCCTGCGGCCGGCCTGGATGCTGCGGCTCGGCCTGTTTCTCTACGACCATCTCGGCGGCCGCAAGCGTCTGCCGCCGACCCGCACCCTTGATCTGACCCGGGACGAAGCCGGCGAGCCGCTGAAGCCGGGCGAGTTCACGACAGGCTTCGAATATTCGGATTGCTGGGTGGAGGATTCCCGGCTCGTGGTGCTCAACGCCCGCGATGCGGCCGACCGCGGCGCCGACGTGAACGCCGCACCAAGGCGGTGTCGGCGGAACGCGGCCCGCACGAGTGGACGCTCACCGTGCAGAATACGCGACACCCGGGCCACCCGCACCGTGCGGGCAAAGGTGCTGGTCAATGCGGCCGGCCCGTGGGTGGTCAGCGTGCTGAACAATGCCCTTCGGATCAACACCACGGCGCACAGGTCCGGCTTGTCCAGGGCTCGCACATCGTGGTGCCGCGGCTCTATCGATCACGACCGCTGCTACATTTTCCAGAACGCCGACGGCCGCATCTTCTTCGCCATCCCCTACGAACAGGACTTCACCCTGATCGGCACCACCGACCGGGACTACGAGGGCGACCCAGCCGAGGTGACCGCGTCGGCCGAGGAGATCGACGTACATCTGCCAATCGGCCACGCGACTATTTCGCCCACCCGGTCCACGCCGCCGACATCGTGTGGACCTATTCGGGCGTGCGCCCGCTCTTCGACAAGGGGGACGGCGCGGCGCAGGAGGCGACGCGCGACTACGTGCTGACGGTGGACGCCGCCGACCGGCAGGCTCCGATCCTGTCCGTGTTCGGCGGCAAGCTCACGACCTATCGCAAGCTGGCCGAACAGGCGCTGCGTCAACTGGTGCCGCACCTGCCCGGCTTGGCTGACCGGCCCGCCTGGACCGGCCGGGCTCCTCTGCCCGGCGGCGATTTCCCGATCGACGGTTTTGCGACCCTGGTGACGGAGTTGCGGCGCGACTTCCCGTTTCTTTTCCCCGCGCAGGCCGCGCGACTGGTCCGCCACTACGGAACCCGGGCGCGCGTCATCCTCGGCCAGGCCAGACAAGCTGCCGATCTCGGCCAGGATTTCGGGGCCGGGCTCACCCAGGCCGAGGTCGACTACCTGGTGACCGAGGAATGGGCGCGCTCGGCGGCCGATGTCGTTTGGCGCCGGACCAAGCTCGGGCTGCGGCTGGACGATGCCGCGATCGATGCGTCTCGACCGCTACATCCAGGATCGGATCGGCAGCGCAACCGTGCTGGCGAGCTGAGCCGAAACGCTGGCTGGGTAGCGCGGCGAAGTCCTTTTCGTATCTGTGAGAAACTCTTACCCGTCATCCTGAGCCAGCCGCAAAGCGGCTGAGTTGACGGACGAAGCGCCTACGTGCTTCGACTTCGGTCCTTCGGCCCGGCTCAGCATGAAGGCTGGACTGTTTTCGAACCGCCCTAGATCCGCTCGCCCACCGTCGTAGCGAGGATGGCATCGATGGCATCCGTCACTTCAGCGATCGACAACATGCCATCGACGGTCTTCAGCCGACCGTGCTGCCGGTAATAGTCCGAAACTGGCGCTGTCTGATCGCGATAGGCGGCGAGGCGGGTGCGGAAGGCCTCGGGATTGTCGTCGGGCCGCACCGTGCCGCCCGCCGCAATGGTTTCTGCGATGCGCTTGGCGATGCGCGACGCGAGAATCGACTTCGTCGACACTGAGCTCAATCACCGCGTCGAGCGGCAGCTTCTTCTCCTCGAGCATGAGGTCGAGCGCCTCGGCCTGCGCGACCGTGCGGGGAAATCCATCGAGAATGAAGCCGCGCTTGGCGTCCGGCTCCTGGATGCGGTCGGCCACGATACCGACCACGATGGCGTCGGAGACAAGCTGGCCGGCCGCCATGACCTCCTTGGCCTTGAGGCCTGTCGGCGTCTCGGCCTCGAACCGCAGCCCGCAGCATGTCGCCGGTCGAGAGCTGCGGGATCCCATGCTGCGCGACCAGGCGTGCCGATTGCGTGCCCTTCCCTGCTCCTGGTGGCCCCAGCAGGATGATCCTCATTTCTTCTTCCCCCTCAGCCGCGACTTCTTGATCAGGCCTTCGTATTGGTGGGCCTGCAGGTGACCGTGAATCTGCGCGACCGTGTCCATGGTAACGGAGACAACGATCAGCAGGGAAGTCCCCCCGAAATAGAAAGGCAGGGCCGCGTAGGAGACGAGCAGTTCGGGCAGAATGCAGATGATGGCGAGGTAGCCGGCGCCAAGCACGGTGATGCGGGTCAGCACCGTGTCGATGAACTGCGCCGTGCGCTCGCCGGGCCGGATGCCCGGGATGAAGCCGCCGTGCTTGCGCAGGTTGTCGGCCGTCTCGGTCGGGTTGAACACCACCGCCGTGTAGAAGAAGGCGAAGAACACGATCATGGCGATGTAGAGCACCATGTACAACGGCCGGCCATGGCCGAGCAGGCTGGTCACGGTCCCCAGGATGCCGCCACCGCCGTTCAGCTGCGAGAAGTTGGCGATGGTGGTCGGCAGCAGCAGCAGCGACGAGGCGAAGATCGGCGGGATCACGCCCGAGGTGTTGAGCTTCAGCGGCAGGAAGGATGTCTGCCCCTCATAGACGCGGTTGCCGACCTGGCGCTTCGGATAGGTGATCAGCAGCCGACGCTGCGCACGCTCCATGAACACGATGAAAGCGATGGTGGCGATCGCCACCACCGCCACCACGATGATCAGCGGCGTCGAGATGGCACCCTGGCGGCCGAGTTCCAGCGTGTTGATGATGGCATTCGGGAAGGCCGCCACGATGCCGGAGAAGATGATCAGCGATGAGCCGTTGCCGATGCCGCGCGACGTGATCTGCTCGCCGAGCCACATCAGGAACATGGTGCCGCCGGTCAGCGTCAGCACGGTCGAGACGATGAAGAAGATCCCGGGCTCGGTGACCACGCCCTGCTGGCTCGAGAGTCCGACCGCGATGCCATAAGCCTGAAATGCCGGCGAGAAGGACCGTCAGATAGCGCGTGTACTGGTTGATGACCTTGCGGCCCGACTCGCCCTCCTTCTTCAAGGCTTCGAGCGTCGGCACCACCGAGGTCATCAGCTGGATGATGATCGAGGCCGAGATGTAGGGCATGATGTTCAGCGCGAAGATCGCCATGCGCTGCACGGCGCCGCCCGAGAACATGTTGAAGAGTTCGAGCACGCCCTGCTTGTGGCCGGTGAAGCTCGCCTCGAAAGCAGCGGGGTCGATGCCCGGCAGCGGGATGTAGGTGCCGAGCCGATAGATGATCAGCGCGCCGAGCGTGAACCAGATCCGCTTCTTGAGTTCGTCCGCCTTCGAGAAGGCCGACAGGTTGATATTCGCCGCGAGCTGTTCCGCTGCCGATGCCATGAGGCGCTCCAAGAGGCGCGAGGCGCCCCGTCCCGTTACGGGTTCATAGACAAAGAGCGGAGCAATGGGTCAACCCCACCGCCCCGCTCTCGATGTAATGTCGGGGCCGCCAAAGAGCCACGCCTAACTTCGTCGCTGTTGCCGAGAAGCAACCCGGCGACCCTCCAGACGCGCCCCCTTCTCCCCTTGCGGGAGAAGGTGCCCCGAAGGGGCGGATGAGGGGTCGCGCAAACTTTGCGCAGACGAGCCGTACAGAGCCAATGACCGAGGGATATCGCGACCCCTCATCCGGCGCTTCGCGCCACCTTCTCCCGCAAGGGGAGAAGGGGGCCTCGATCTCAGTCCGCCGTCGCAGCTTCAGCTTTCGGCTTCTCGACGCGCAGCAGCTTCACCGAGCCGCCGGCTTTTTCGACGGCCTCCACGGCCGATTTCGAAGCAGAGGCAACTTCGAACTGCAGCGATGCGGTCAGTTCGCCCATGCCGAGCAGCTTCACGCCGTCCCGCGCCTTCGACAGCACGCCGGCCGCGATCAGCGCTTCCAGGGTGATCGGCCCGTCCGCGAGCTTGCCCGCGTCGAACGCCTCCTGGATGCGGCCGAGGTTCACCTCGTTGTAGTCGATGGCCGAATGGTTGGTGAAGCCGCGCTTCGGCAGGCGCCGATGCAGCGGCATCTGGCCGCCCTCGAAGCCCTTGATGCGCACGCCGGTGCGGGCCTTCTGGCCCTTGACGCCGCGCCCACCTGTCTTGCCCTTGCCGGAGCCGATGCCGCGGCCGATGCGCATCCGCTTCTTGGAGGCGCCGTCGTTGTCGACGATGTCGTTCAGTCTCATCGTTCGCGCTCCCCTCAATTCGCTTCGACGACGCGGATCATGTGCGCCACTTTGGCGATCATGCCCCGCACGGACGGCGTGTCTTCGAGGGTCGAGCGGCGGCCGATCTTGTTAAGCCCGAGACCCTTCAGGGTCGCGCGCTGCTCGGCCGGCCGGCCGATCGGGCTACGGGTCTGTTCGACCGTGACGGTTTTGTCGGAAGCCATGTGTCATGTCCTCCCGATCACGAGTTCGGCCGAATCTGCATCGACGCCCTGGCGGCGTCCCTGCAGAACCGACACTTTCATGTTGCGGCGAGCCGCAACCTGGCGGGGCGAATCTTCCTGCTTCAGGGCATCGAAGGTCGCGCGCACCATGTTGTAGGGGTTCGACGAGCCCTGGCTCTTGGCCACGACGTCGTGCATGCCGAGCGTCTCGAAGACGGCGCGCATCGGGCCGCCCGCGATGATGCCGGTGCCGGCCGGGGCCGAGCGCAGGATCACCTTGCCGGCGCCGTGGCGACCGTTGACGTCGTGATGCAGGGTGCGGCCTTCGCGCAGCGGCACGCGGATGAGGCCGCGCTTGGCGGCGTCGGTGGCCTTGCGGATGGCTTCCGGCACTTCGCGTGCCTTGCCGTGGCCGTAGCCGACGCGACCCTTCTGATCGCCGACCACCACGAGGGCCGCGAAGCCGAAGCGGCGTCCGCCCTTCACCACCTTGGCGACACGGTTGATGTGGACGAGCTTGTCCACGAACTCGTTGTCGCGCTCTTCACGGCCGTGGCCGTGTTCTCTGTCTCTTGCCATTGTGGTCCGTCACTTACGCGGGCCGGCGCATGAGGCCACCGTCCGCTCGCTGTGGATGAGGGGCGGTGTCTGACATGGATGGGCGGGTTGGGTCAAGGCGGGGGGCGAGAGGGTCGTGTCTCGGTTTGGGGCGGTACGTCAGGATAAGGGCCGAGTGGAGCCTGCCCATTGCGGACAAAGTCGCGTTCCGTATGATCCTGTCGTACGCCGGCAGCCCCATCGACTTCGAAAGCGTCGGTACCGTGGACAATGACCGGCAGCGATATTTCAATGCCACTTCTGCGCTAAGCTTCTTATCTTCGCTTCTGTTTTGAATATCAATTAGGCTCGTAGTGTTCTGACCTCATTATATTGATCGAGCGCAGCAGTAAAAGGGCGCGCATATGAATTTTCTATTCACGTGTCGGCCAATGCTTGGCCATTTTCAACCCTTGCTTTCCCTTGCTGAAGCGGCGCGCACACGAGGCCACTCCGTTGCGTTTGCGACCGGCGAGCCGATTGCAACGCAAGCGCGCGCAGCCGGCTTCGATTGTTTTGTAGCTGGATTGAGCCTCAGCGACAGCTTGGCACGGCTCGCGCAAACCGGGATAGACATGCGCAGGTTGCCGCCCCCAGAGATACGCCCTTTCGCCTTCGGCCGCTGGTTTTCGCAGATCGAAGCGCCTTCGCGGCTCGCAGATCTCGAAGGGGTTTGTTCGGTCTTCCAGCCAGACGTTGTCGTGCACGAGGTTGCGGAATTGGCCGGACCCTTGGCGGCGACCCTGGCGGGTATCCCTTGGGTGACCGTGGGCTTTGGCCCCCTGCTTCAGCCGGAAGCTGCCACCCTCGCGGGGGAGGGTGTTGCGCCGCTCTGGCGCGAAAAAGGGCTCGCAGTTCCGTCGCAGGCAGGCCTCTACAAGCACATGTACGTCGATCCGTATCCGCAGCTCCTGCAGATTAAGCAAATCGAAGAGCTGCCATCCGTCATTCGCCTCCGTCCTGCGGCGGGCCCGAAGCAAGCGCGCATACACCTCGAGCGACGGATTGTTTACGTGACGTTCGGGACCGCATGGAACAGCGGGCCGACCGCGGTCGAGCGTTTCCGCGCCGCGCTTACGGGGAGCGCCGATGCCGCTGATGAGGCGATTGCGACGGTCGGGAGCGACGTCGACCCTGCAATCCTGGATCCGCTGCCGGCGAATGTGGAAATACATCGCTTTGTTCCACAGGACGAACTGTTGCCGAGGTGCGCCTGCGTCGTCGCTCATGGCGGGTCGGGAACCGTGCTCGGCGCGCTTGCTTGGGGCAAGCCACTGCTCCTACTGCCGCAATTTGCCGATCAGTTCTACAATGCCGAGCGCGCGCTTGATGCTGGCGTGGCGCTGGTCCTTGCGCCTGGCGAGGTCACTCGCGCGGCGGTTCTGGAACGGGTGCGAAGATTGCTGAATGACGCAAGCTTTTCCGAATGTGCGGTACAAGCTCAAGCCGAGCTTGCCGCTATGCCGGACGTCGAAGCCGTACTCGATCGCATCGAGGAGCTGTTACGAAGCTCTGGCACGGCCCGTGTGAGTTTGACACAGCCCCATGCCGGGCGAGGTTAGCGTTGGCTTCGTATCAGGCGAGGTCCTATCGAGACCTTGAAATGTAGGTTGCGTTCCGCTCGCAGCCTCGTCCCCGGCAGTTCCTCACCGGGACCAAGCCGAGGTCCGGGGTAGCGGATCTCAGACCGAGACCCTCCCGGCGAAGGGTCCCTCCCCTAAACCGCCGGCACCCGAGCCGTACCCGAAGACAGCGGCAGGGTGAGGGTCACGTGGAGCCCGCCCAGCGGGCTGGGCGATAGGGTCACGGCGCCGCCGTAGAGTTCGGTGAGTTCCTGGACAATGGCGAGGCCGAAACCGTCGCCGGAGACTTGTTCGTCGAGGCGCTGGCCGGGTTTGAGGATGGCGGCGAGCTGGTCGGCGGCGACGCCGGGCCCGTCGTCCTCGACCGCGAGGCGGACGGCGCCGGGTTCGGCCGCGGCGCTCACCTGCACGGTCGAGCGGCACCATTTGAAGGCGTTGTCGAGGAGGTTGCCGACCATCTCGTCGAGGTCCTGCGAGTCGCAGGCGACCGCGACGTCCGGCGCCACCGAAACGCGGCAGGCGACGGCCTTGTCGGCGTAGATCTTGGCGAAGGCGGCCGTGTGATCGGCGATGCGCGGCGCGAGGGGGAGCCGGTTGCGGGTGGCGGTGCCGCAGCGCCGCGGCGCGCGCCCGGGCGAGATGATGGCGGATGCGCCGGTCCATGGCCATGGTGAGCCCGCGCAGGCTGCGGTCCGGATCACGGCTCGGCTGCTCGAGGCCGATCGCCAGGGACGCGAGCGGCGTCTTCAGGGCGTGGGCCAGATTGGCGACATGCCGGCGGGCGCGTTCGAGGTTGGCGTCGTGCTGGTCGAGCAGGCTGTTCATTTCGGCGACGAGCGGGCGCACTTCGTCCGGCTGGTCCGTCGGCAACCGGTCGATGCCGCCCCGTGCGCACCGCGACGAGGCTGTCGCGCAGCGTTGCCAGGGGATGCAGGCCGAGGCGGACCTGAAGCAGCGTCGCCACGATCAGGCCGGCGCCCAGCACCACAAGCGCCGTGAACGAGCGGCACCATGGCGTCGCGCAGCGGGCCGTTCAGCGCTTCCGAGCGGCGCGGCCGCCACGATCACCACGTCCTGTCCGCCGACGCTGACATGATCGGCCCGGGCTCGGATCCTGCGCCCGTCTGGGCCGAAGCCGGCCAGCGGCAGCGGATGGGCGAACGGTCCTGGCGGGACGGCCGGCAGATCGAGGTCCGCCGAGCGCAGCCCGCCGGCGAGCCAGGTGTGGGTCGGGCGTGCGTACCAGCCAGAACCAGCCCGTTCGCGGGTTATCGAACGGCGGCCCATCGACGTTGCGCCCGAGGACCACCGTTCGATCGGCTCCCGTCTCGAGCGCGGAGCCGATCGTCAGCAGCTGCCCGTCGAGCCGCTGGTCGATCTGGCCCTGCACGAAGCGGCGCAGGGCGAAGTCGACGGCGCCGCCCGTCGCCACCAGCGCCAGTACGATGAAGATCGCCGCCGTCGCCAGCAGACGGCCCCGGAGCGAGCTCGGCAGCAGCCTCACGGGCTTGCGGCCAGGCGATAGCCGCGGCCCCGGATGGTCTCGATCAGCGGATGGCCGAGCTTGCGGCGCAGCCGCGCCAGGATCACCTCGACCGAGTTCGAACTCGACGTCGGCCTCGCCGTCGTAGACCCGTTCGAACAGGTCCGCCCGTTCCACCACATGCCCGGCCTTGAGCGCGAGGCATGAGAGCACGCGCCATTCGAGCGCGGTCAGCCGCAGCGGCAGGCCGTCGAGCTCGAAGGTGCCGAGCTGGGAATCGAAGGCGAGCGGCCCGCAGACGATGCGCGGCGACGCGTGGCCGGCGGCGCGGCGCACCATGGCCCGCAGCCGCATCACCAGCTCCTCGACGCGAAACGGCTTGACGAGGTAGTCGTCCGCCCCGGCCTTGAAGCCGTCGACCTTGTCCGACCAGCCGTCGCGCGCCGTGAGGATCAGGACGGGAAAGATCCGGCCGGCGGCGCGCCACGCCCGGAGCACCGAGACGCCGTCCTTCTTGGGCAGGCCGAGGTCGAGCACCACCGCATCGAGCCGCTCCGTCTCGCCGAGATGCTGTGCGTCCTCGCCGTTGCCCGCGACGTCGACCACGAAATGCTCGGCCCGCAGGTGGCGCGCCACGCTCTCGGCGAGCACCCGGTCGTCTTCAACGAGAAGAACGCGCATGGGACGGAGATCCAAAGGGCATGACGGCGGCATAGTCCCGTCGCCTGAACCGAATCTGAACCTTGCAGTTCAGGCTCGGTTCCGAGCCGGCGGGCTACAAACCGGACGCCAAACGAAAGGACACGTCCATGTCGGACCCGGATTTGAGAGAACCGATCCCCAACCCGCCTCCGCCCAAGCCCGCAAGGCGATCTCCGATGCTTCGGCGCACCGGGATCGGCGCCACCGTGATCGCGGCCTTCGCGCTGGGGATCGGCGTCACGGCCGCGGTGGAACGCACCCGCCAGCCGGTGCTGGTGTCGCTCGCCCCGGCCCCGATCGGCAGCATGAAGGACTGGAGCCAGGTCGCCGTGAAGGGCCAGGTGGCCGAGATCTTCGGCAACAAGTTCATCCTGGCGGATGAGAGCGGACGCGCCCTGATCGAGACGGGTCGTGAAGGCGAGGGCGGCAAGCTGGTCGCCAAATCGGAAACCGTCACGGTCCAGGGCCGGTTCGAGCACGGCTTCGTGCACGCCATGGCGATCCAGCACAGCGATGGCCAGACCACCATGCTGGGACCACCGGGACCGCCGCCGCCCCGACCCCATTGGCCCTTGTCCTAACTTCCGGCGCGGACCAAACCGCGTTCCTAAGACCATCCCACCAACCCAGGAAACTTCGATGAAACGACTGATCGTCTCGAGCCTTGCTCTCGCCCTCCTCGCCGGAGGCGCAGCCGTCGCGCAGACTGCGGCCGCACCACCTCCCCCGCCTCCGGCCGGCGCGAAGGCTCCGCCGCCGCCGCCTCCTGGCGTCGACATGATGGATGAGGCCGGTCCGGGGGCACCCCCGCCGCCGCCCGGCGGACCGCATGGCCATCGCCCGCCGCCGCCGCCACCCAGCAAGGCCGCCCATTTCCGGCTTGAGAACGGCGACACGGCACTCGACGTGAAATGCGCCGACGACGAACCGATGAAGGCCTGTGCCGACATCGCTCTCCAGCTGCTCGACAAGATACAGGCCATGCCGAAGCAATAGCCCGGCTGCCGGGATAACCGGCCGACCCGGCGACAGAGAGGCCTGAAGCTCCGGTGACGGGGTTTTCGGGCCCGTCCGCGGTCAGATGGTCCCTGGTTTGCCGGTTACCGTAACCGACACCGTCATATCGAGAGGGTCTCCGGGATCGCCGGCGAAGCCGCCCGTGACGGGGGCGATCTGCTCGATGGTCCGTGCCACCGCAACGGGGACGAGATGGCCGGCGCCGACCGCGCGGTTGGTTGGGTCGAAGGTGATCCAGCCCGCGCCCGGAACATAGATTTCGGCCCAGGCGTGCGTCGATCCGGGCCCGGCGGAGCCGATCGCGTCCCGCGCCGGATCCCAAAGATATCCCGATACGGCGCGCGCGCCGAAGCCCAGGACCCTTGCGGCCTCGACCAGCATGGTCGCCACGTCACGACAGGAGCCTCGCCCCCGGCCGAGCGACTGCAGCGGCGTCTGCGTCCCATAGTCGTCGCGGATCTCGTAGGTGAGCCAGTCGAGCAGACCGGCGTTGAGATCTTTGAGGAGCGACAGGGTGTCGGTCGCGTCGGATGCGACGAAACCTCGGACCCAAGCCCGGAAGCGGCCATCCGGGTCGTCCGCGTGGGGTCGGCGCAAGGCGCCGAGATCGACGGCATCGCTTTCGGAGTAGGTGAAGGGATAGGTGATCGCGGAGGCGCTGATCGGAAATACCGGCCACGGCTGTTCCGAATGCTGCAACACGACCCGGCTCTCAATCGACAGGGCTGTTGCCTCTCCGTCGAAGGTCGCGACCGCAACGGAATTGCCGAACACATCCTGCGTCCAGTCGACCTGGGCGAACGGATCGCACGTCAGCGTGAAATCAGCCACCTGAAGCGTGCGGCTTTCGCGCGGTCGCAGCATGAGCCGATGCGGCAGCAGCCCGACCGGCCGCCGATAGCGGTAGGCCGTCCGATGGGTGATGCTAAGCTCAACCATTTCGGGCTCTCGACTGCCCGGAGGCCGGCACAAATAAAAACGGGCCAGGGAGATCCCTGACCCTTTCGCAAGTCGCTTGCCAACACTGCCGCCGGCGCCAGTACATCCGTGGTCGCCGGCCTGCTGGTGTGGTTCAGGCGACCTGAAGCTTGTCCGCGGACTTCTTGCCCGAGCGGCGGTCATCAACCATTTCGAAGCTGACCTTCTGGCCTTCCTGAAGGTTGGTCAGACCAGCCCGCTCAACCGCGCTGATGTGGACGAAAACATCGGGGCCGCCTTCGCTGCTCTCGATGAAACCAAAGCCCTTTTGGGCATTAAACCATTTTACTGTGCCGGTGCTCATGACGAACTCCCTTTGGCGTGGTCAGAATCCGCGCACGAAAAACTCGTGCGCAGCATGAAAATCGACATGTCGGAAGGAGGTCGTCAGCGTGCGCAGCAATGGCGCGGAGGCTTGAAACGTTCAGCCTAAGATCGATGAGCTTGAATTAGTGTCCCTGGCTCGGAATGTCAAGATCGTTGAAACTCTGCCGCCGCCAAAGGTCACCGGATGTGTAACCGGCCGACCGCTGACTGTGTCGCGTTTCCAGCAACGTCTGGCTTTGCCGAGCTTGGTCGGACGGCGACGCCTTGGTCTTGCTCCGTCGATGCGAAGCACTCGACCAGCGGTCTGTTGTCGAGCAGCAGACCACCCTCAAACGCGAAAGGGGTCAGCTGGCCTCACGCCCGGCTGACCCCAATGAAGCGCTCCCGAGACGACGCGCGGTCGGTGACCGAGGGCGTCAGAACTTCAGGCCGCCCTCGCGCGCGCCATCCGCCAGGGCCTTGATGCGGCCGTGGTACATGTACGGGCCGCGGTCGAAGACCACTTCCGCGATGCCCTTCTCGACCGCCTTCTTGGCGAGTTGCTCGCCGACGGCCTTGGCGGCCTCGACGTTGGCGCCGCTCTTCATCGCCTCGCGGTTGGGCTTCTCGAGCGACGACGCGGAGACCAGCGTCTCGCCCTTCGCGTCGTCGATGATCTGCGCATAGATCTGCTTCGAGGAGCGGTGCACCGATAGCCGCAGCCGGCCGGTGGCCTTGATGGCGCGGCGGACACGGTTGGCGCGGCGGGCCGCCTGATCAAGTTGTTTCATGACAGCCTCCTTACTTCTTCTTGCCTTCCTTGCGGAAGATGAACTCGCCAGCGTATTTCACGCCCTTGCCCTTGTAGGGCTCCGGCGGCCGCAGCGAGCGGATCTCGGCCGCGACCTGGCCGACCGCGCGCTTGTCGATCCCGGAGATGGCCAGTTCCGTCGGGCGCGGCGCCACGATGGCGATACCCTCCGGAATCGGGAACGTGATGTCGTGGCTGTAGCCGAGCGACAGCTGCAGGTTCTTGCCCGCGACCGCTGCCTTGTAGCCGACGCCGGTGATCTCGAGCCGCTTCTCGAACCCCTTGGTGACGCCGGTGACGAGGTTGTTCACCTGCGCACGCGAGGTTCCCCAAAGCGCCTGGGCGCGCTTCTCTTCGGACCGCGGATTCACCGCGATCTCGTTGTTGGCCAGTTCGACCGAGACGTCGTCCGGAACCACGAAGCGCAACTCGCCCTTCGGACCCTTGACCGACACGCTCTGTCCTTCGACCCGGGCTGTAACGCCCGCCGGCACTGGGACCGGCTTCTTTCCGACACGAGACATCGTTTCAAACCTTTGAACGCCTGAGAGGCCGCCCGCAGTCGCCACCCTCTCCTTCATGCCGAGGAGGTCCGAAGGACCGTCTCGAAGCACGTAGGCGCTACGTCCTTCGACTCGGCCGCTGGGCGGCCGGCTCAGGATGAGGAGCGTGGTGGCTCCCTCGAACAGACCGCCAGGTCAGAAGACCTTGCAGAGAACTTCGCCGCCGACGTTGTGCTCGCGAGCGGCGTGATCGGCCATGACGCCCTTCGGCGTCGACATGATCGTGATACCCAGGCCATTGGCGACGCGCGGCATCTGGTCGACGGCCGAATAGACGCGACGGCCGGGCTTGGAGACCCGTTGGATTTCCTTGATCACCGGCTGACCATCGAAATACTTGAGCTCGATGTCGAACTCGGTCCGACCATTGCCGAGGTCGGTGCTCGAATAACCGCGGATGAAGCCTTCCTGCTCGAGCACGTCGAGCACGTTGGCACGAAGCCGGGAACCGGGGGTCGAGACCTTGCCCTTCTTGCGCATCTGCGCGTTGCGGATGCGGGTGAGCATATCGCCGAGCGGATCGTTGACTGACATTGATGCGCTCCCTTACCAGCTGGACTTCACGAGGCCGGGAATCAGGCCCTTGTTGCCCAGTTCCCGCAGCGCGATGCGCGACATCTTCATCTTGCGATAGACCGAGCGCGAGCGGCCCGATACTTCGCAGCGGTTGCGGATCCGCGTCGAGGCGGAATTGCGCGGCATCGCCGCGAGCTTGAGGCGCGCCTCGAAGCGCTCCTCCATGGAGAGGCTCTCGTCGGCCGCGGTCTTCTTCAGCGCAGCGCGCTTCGGCGCAAGCCGCTGCACCAGCTTCTTGCGGTTATCGTTCTTCTCGATCGAGCTTTTCTTTGCCATCAGTTCGTCCTTGGTGTCCGCGTCTGAGCCTGGTTGGCGAAATTGGGCAAGCCCGACTTCGCGTCAATTCACTGCCGGAACGGGAAGTTGAATGCCTTCAGCAACGCACGGGCTTCGTCGTCGGTCTTGGCCGTCGTGCAGATGATGATGTCCATCCCGACGACCAACTCCGTCTTGTCGTAGTCGATCTCCGGGAAAATGATGTGTTCCTTGATGCCCATGGCGTAGTTGCCGCGGCCATCGAAGCTCTTCGGGTTCAGGCCGCGGAAGTCCCGCACGCGCGGCAGCGCGATCGTGGTCAGCCGGTCCAGGAACTCGTACATGCGGGTCTGGCGCAAGGTCACCTTGGCGCCGAGCGGCATGTTCTCGCGCACCTTGAAGGTCGAGATCGCCTTGCGGGCATGGGTGATCACCGGCTTCTGGCCCGCGATCCGCGCGAGGTCGGCCGCCGCATTCGACACCTTCTTGGTGTCGCTCACGGCTTCGCCGACGCCCATGTTGAGCACGATCTTGTCGATGCGTCGGCACAGCAAGCGCGTTCTTGTAGCCGAACTCCTCGATCAGCTTCTGCCGGACTTCGTCCTGGTAGAGCTTCTTCAGCCGCGGCGTATAATCCTTCGGCGGCCGGAGCGGCCGCGGAGGTGTCGAACTGCCCGACGGAGCCACGCGCAACCTTGCCGGGCGCCGGGGCGGATGACGGCTTGGCGCCGCCTTTCGACGCTGTCTTGGCCTCAGCCATCGATCAATTCTCCTGAACTTCTTGGCAAAGCGAACCTTGCGGCCGTCATCGACCTCCTTGAAGCCGACGCGAACCGGCTTGCCGGATCTTCGGGTCGGCCACCGCCAGGTTCGACAGGTGGATGGGGGCTTCCTTCGAGATGATGCCGCCCTGCTCCGTCTGGCTCTGCTTGGTGTGACGCTTCACCATGTTGATGCCCTGGACGCGCGCCCGACTCTTCGGTCGGCATCACTTCCATGACTTCGCCGCTGCGGCCCTTGTCGCGGCCGGCCAGCACGACGACCTTGTCGCCCTTCTTGATCTTGGCTGCCATCACAGCACCTCCGGCGCGAGCGAGATGATCTTCATGTGGTTCTTGGCGCGCAGTTCGCGCGGCACCGGGCCGAAGATGCGGGTTCCGACGGGCTCGGACTGGTTGTTCACCAGCACGGCCGCGTTGGTGTCGAAGCGGATCACCGTGCCGTCGACGCGCTTGATGTCCTTGGCGGTGCGAACCACCACGGCCTTCATCACGTCGCCCTTCTTCACGCGACCGCGCGGAATGGCTTCCTTGATCGACACCACGATGATGTCGCCCACGCCGGCGTACTTCCGCTTGGAACCGCCCAGCACCTTGATGCACATAACGCGGCGCGCGCCGGAATTATCGGCGACCTCCAGGTTTGTCTGCATCTGAATCATGGCTTTTGCCTTTCGTACGTTCCCGACTCCGCCGCAGCCAGGCGGCGGAGGGAAACTCAGATGTTCGTTGTACCGAACACTCAAGCGCGAGCCGCCTTCTCCCCTTGCGGGAGAAGGTGGATCGCGCGAAAGGCGCGAGACGGTGGGGGTCGCGCCGAACCTCAGGCTTCAGCGCGACCCCTCATCCTTCCCTTGCAGGCACCTTCTCCCGCAAGGGGAGCAGGGAAACCCGCGTCTAAGCCTGCGCTTCCGCGGGCTTCACTTCGGCCGCCGGCCGGCAGGACCGTCCAGCGCTTCAGCTTCGAAATCGGCCGGGTTTCCTCGATCGAAACCACGTCGCCGATCTTGAACGACTTGTTCTCGTCGTGGGCGTGGTAGTTCTTGGTCCGGCGAACGGTCTTCTTCAGCAGCGGGTGGGTGAAGCGGCGCTCCACCTTCACCACCACGGTCTTTTCCTGCTTGTCGCTGACGACGACGCCCTGCAGAATTCGCTTCGGCATTGTCTTACCCGTTCTTCTCGGCGCGCTTCTGCGCCGCAATCGTCTTGGCCCGCGCGATGTCGCGACGGACGACCCGCACGCGGGAGCTGTTTTCCAGCTGGCCCGTGGCCCGCTGGAAGCGCAGGTTGAACTGCTCCTTCTTCAGCTTCAGCACCTCGTCCGAAAGCTGGTCGTCCGACATCACCTTGAGGTCGGACAGGCGTTCTTTGGCTTTCATGTCCGCTCCTCCTTATTCGGCGATGCGCTGGATGAACTTGGTCTTGATCGGCAGCTTGGCGGCCGCGAGCGCCAGGGCCTCGCGCGCCGTCTCGACAGACACGCCGTCGAGCTCGAACATGATGCGGCCGGGATGAACCCGCGCAGCCCAGAACTCCGGCGCGCCCTTGCCCTTGCCCATGCGCACCTCGGTCGGCTTCTTCGACACCGGCACGTCGGGGAAGACGCGGATCCAGACGCGGCCGGCGCGCTTCATGTGGCGCGTCAGAGCGCGACGGGCCGCCTCGATCTGGCGCGCGGTGACGCGCTCCGGCTCGAGCGCCTTCAGGCCGAACTGGCCGAAGTTGAGCTCGAAGCCGCCCTTGGCCGCACCGTGGATGCGGCCCTTGAAGGCCTTCCGGAAGACGGTTCGTTTGGGTTGCAGCATGGTTCTTGTTCTCTAGCTTTCAGCCGCGCCGTCAGGCCGCGCTGCGATTGTCGCGCTCGCGACGGCGACCGCCGCCACCACCGCCGTGATCCTGCTCGGCCGCCTTCTTGTCCTGCGCCATCGGATCGTGCTCGAGGATCTCGCCCTTGAAGATCCACACCTTGATGCCGCAGGTGCCGTAGGCTGTATTCGCCGTCGCCACGCCGTAGTCGATGTCGGCACGCATCGTGTGCAGCGGCACCCGACCCTCGCGATACCATTCCTGGCGCGCGATTTCGGCGCCGCCGAGACGGCCCGAGCAGTTGATACGGATGCCCTGGGCGCCCAAGCGCATGGCGGACTGCACGGCGCGCTTCATGGCCCGGCGGAACGCCACGCGGCGCTCGAGCTGCTGGGCGATCGAGTCGGCGACGAGCGTCGCATCGATCTCGGGCTTGCGCACCTCGACGATGTTGATGACCACTTCCGAGTTGGTCAGCTTGCCGACCATCTTGCGGAGCTTGTCGATATCGGCGCCCTTCTTGCCGATCACCACGCCCGGACGGGCGGAGTGGATCGTCACCCGGCACTTCTTGTGCGGACGCTCGATCACGATCTTGGAGATCGCGGCCTGCTTCAGCGCGCCCATGAGCTCCTTGCGGATCTCCATGTCCTCGTGCAGCAGCTTGGCATATTCGGCCTTGGTGGCGAACCAGCGCGAGTCCCAGGTCCGGTTGATGCCGAGACGCAGGCCGATCGGATTGACTTTCTGACCCATGGTCTTGTCCTCAGGCCGCTTCTTGCGCGACTTCGCGCACGATGATGGTCAGGTTCGAGAACGGCTTCTCGATCCGCCCTGCCCGGCCCCGGGCGCGCGGGCTGAAGCGCTTCATGACAAGCGCCTTGCCCACATAGGCCTCGGCCACGACGAGATCGTCGACGTCGAGGTCGTGGTTGTTTTCCGCGTTCGCGATCGCGCTTTCGAGCGTCTTCTTGACGTCGACCGCGATGCGCTTGCGCGAGAACTGGAGATCGGCGAGCGCCGTCTCGACCTTCTTGCCGCGGATCAGCTGCGCCAGGAGGTTCAGCTTCTGCGGGCTGATGCGGATCATCCGCGCCACCGCCTTGGCTTCGGTCTCGGCGAGATCGCGAGGTGCCTTCTGCTTGCCCATGCTCAGCCCCTCTTGGACTTTCTTGTCCGCGGTGTGGCCGTGGAACGTGCGGGTCGGCGCAAACTCGCCGAACTTGTGACCGATCATGTCCTCGTTGACCTGCACCGGGATGTGCTTGTGGCCGTTGTGGACACCGAACGTCAGACCGACGAACTGCGGCAGCACCGTCGAACGGCGGCTCCAGATCTTGATGATTTCGTTACGGCCCGAAGCGCGCGAGGTATCGGCCTTCTTCAGCAGATACCCGTCGACGAACGGACCCTTCCAGATCGAGCGTGACATGGATTAGCCCTTCTTTCGAGCGTGACGCGACTGCACGATGAACTTCGTGGTCTGACTTGTTGGAACGGGTCTTCTTGCCCTTGGTCGGCTTGCCCCACGGGGTCACCGGATGGCGGCCACCCGAGGTGCGGCCCTCACCACCGCCGTGCGGATGGTCGATCGGGTTCATGGTGACGCCGCGGTTGTGCGGACGGCGGCCGAGCCAGCACCGAGCGGCCCGCCTTGCCTAGGCTGATGTTCATGTGGTCGGGGTTCGACACCGCGCCGACCGTCGCGAAGCACTGGCCATGGATCAGCCGCTGCTCGCCCGAGCCCAGGCGGATGCTGACGTAACCTTGGTCGCGGCCGACGATCTGCACGTAGGTGCCGGCCGAGCGGGCGATCGAGCCGCCCTTGCCGATCTTCATCTCGACGTTGTGCACGATGGTGCCGACCGGGATCGCCGCGAGCGGCATGGCGTTGCCAGGCTTCACGTCGACCTGCGCGCCGGCCACCACCGTGTCGCCGACATTCAGGCGCTGCGGCGCGATGATGTAGGCCTGCTCGCCGTCCTGGTACTTGATCAGGGCGATGAACGAGGTGCGGTTCGGGTCGTACTCCAGCCGCTCGACCGTCGCCGGCATGTCGAGCTTGCGCCGCTTGAAGTCGATGATCCGGTAGGTCTGCTTGTGGCCGCCGCCGCGGAACCGCACGGTGACGCGGCCGCGTGTTGTTGCGGCCGCCGGCTTCCGACTTGCCTTCGGTCAGGGTCTTGAGCGGCTTGCCCTTGTAGAGGCCCGACCGATCGACCATCACGAGCTGGCGCAGGCTCGGCGTGACGGGCTTGTATGTCTTCAGTGCCATGACAGCGTTCCTTGCCCCTACGCTCAGAGGCCGGTGGTGACGTCGATCGAATGGCCTTCGGCCAAACGGACGACCGCCTTCTTGACGTCGGACTTGGTGCCACGCCGCCCGCGGAAGAACTTCGTCTTGCCCTTGCGGATCAAGCGTGTTGACGCCTTCGACCTTCACGTTGAACAGGCACTCGATCGCCGCCTTGATCTGCGGCTTGGTCGCGTCCCGATGAACGTTGAAGGTGACGCGGTTCAGTTCGGACGCGATGGTCGCCTTTTCGGTGATCACCGGCGACTGGATCACGTCGTAGTGCGAAAGAGCGTGGCTCATTTGAAGCGCGCCTCCAGAGCGTCAACGGCGGCGCGGGTCAGAACCAGCTTTTGCCGACGCAGGATGTCGTAGACGTTGATGCCTTGGACGGGCAGCACGTCGATGTTCGGAATGTTGCGGGCCGCCAGCGAGAACTCCTGCTGCAGCTCGGCGCCGTCAATGATCAGGGCATTGGTCAGGCCCAGCGCTTGGAAGCGCTCCTTCAGAAGCTTGGTCTTGCCCTGGTCGATGCGCGGCCTTGTCCCACACGATGATCTCGCCGCTCTTGGCCTTGGCCGAGAGCGCATGGCGCAGCGCCAGGGCGCGCACCTTCTTCGGCAGATCATGCGCGAACGAGCGGGCGACGGGACCATGCGCCTTGCCGCCGCCACGGAACTGCGGCACGCGGGCCGAGCCGTGACGGGCCGAGCCGGTGCCCTTCTGCTTGTACATCTTCTTGCCGGTCCGCCACACGTCGGCGCGGCCCATGGTGGTGTGGGCCACGTCGCGGCGCTTGGCGAGCTGGTAGCGCACCATGCGGGCGATCAGGTCCTGCCGGGGCTCGAGGCCGAAGATCTCGTCCGACAGCTCGACCGAGCCGGAACCCTGGCCGTCGAGGGAGGTAATGTCGATGTTCATCGCTCTCAGCCTTCCGCAGTCATGGTTTCAGCGGGAGACGCTGGCGCTTCGTTGTTCGTCGTCGTCTTGAACTTGCCCGGCTTCGGAGCATCCTTGTGCAGCGGACGCTTGATCGCATCGCGCACGTAGATGGTGCCGCCCGCGACGCCCGGCACCGCGCCCTCGATCGAGCAGCAGGCCACGCTCCACGTCGGTCTTGACGACGCGCAGGTTCAGCGTGGTGATGCGGTCCGTGCCGAGATGACCGGCCATCTTCTTGTTTTTGAAGGTCTTGCCCGGGTCCTGGCGACCGCCGGTAGAGCCGAGCGAGCGGTGCGACAGCGACACGCCGTGGGTGGCGCGAAGACCGCCGAAGTTCCAGCGCTTCATGCCGCCCGCGAAACCCTTGCCGGTTGCGGTGCCGGTGACGTCGACGAGTTGGCCCTCGACGAAATGGTCGGCCGTGATCTCGGCGCCGACCGGGATCATGTTGTCGGCCGTCACGCGGAACTCGGCGAGCTTCATCTTCGGCTCGACATTGGCCACCGCGAAGCGGCCGCGCTCGGCCTTCGACACGTTCTTGACCTTGGCCTTGCCGATGCCAAGCTGCAGCGCCGTGTAGCCGTTCGTCTCTTCCGTGCGATGCGCGACGACTTGGCAGCCGTCGAGCTTCAGCACGGTGACCGGAACATGCTCGCCTGCATCTGTGAAGATGCGGGTCATGCCGACCTTCTTGGCGATAACACCTGACCGCATTGTCAGAAATCCTTCAAGACACGTCGTGATGAGAGGTGTCGGTACGAATACGTCTTAGAGCTTGATCTCGACGTCCACGCCGGCCGCGAGGTCGAGCTTCATCAGCGCGTCCACGGTCTGCGGGGTCGGATCGACGATGTCGAGAACCCGCTTGTGGGTGCGGATCTCGAACTGCTCGCGCGACTTCTTGTCGACGTGAGGCGAACGGTTGACCGTGAACTTCTCGATCCGCGTCGGCAGCGGGATGGGACCGCGCACCTGAGCGCCCGTGCGACGCGCGGTCGACACGATCTCCTTCGTCGACGCGTCGAGGACGCGATGATCGAAGGCCTTGAGGCGGATGCGGATGTTTTGACCGTTCATGATGTTCCCCGAGGACGGAGGGCGGACGGCGAGGACGGAGCGATCCGTCCTCCGTCGTCCGACGTCTGTCGTCTGATTACTCGATGATCGACGCGACGACGCCGGCGCCGACGGTGCGGCCGCCCTCACGGATGGCGAAGCGGAGCTTCTCCTCCATGGCGATCGGCACGATCAGGGCCACTTCCATGGCGATGTTGTCGCCCGGCATCACCATCTCGGTGCCTTCCGGCAGCGTCACGATGCCGGTCACGTCCGTGGTGCGGAAGTAGAACTGCGGACGGTAGTTGGTGAAGAACGGCGTGTGACGGCCACCTTCGTCCTTGGTGAGGATGTAGGCCTCGGCCTTGAACTTGGTGTGGGGCTTCACGGAGCCGGGCTTGCACAGGATCTGGCCGCGCTCGACGTCCTCGCGCTTGGTGCCGCGCAGCAGGCAGCCGACGTTGTCGCCAGCCTCGCCCTGGTCGAGCAGCTTGCGGAACATCTCGACGCCGGTGACGGTGCTCTTGACGGTCGGGCGGATGCCGACGATCTCGATTTCCTCGCCGACCTTGATGATGCCGCGCTCGATGCGGCCCGTGACGACCGTGCCGCGGCCCGAGATCGAGAACACGTCTTCGACCGGCATCAGGAAGGGCTGGTCCTTCGGGCGCTCCGGCTGCGGGATGTAGGCGTCGACCGTCTCCATCAGCTTCAGAACGGCGTCATGGCCGATCTCCGGCTGCTTGTTCTCGAGCGCGCAAAGGGCCGAGCCCTTGGTGATCGGAATGTCGTCGCCGGGGAACTCGTACTTCGAGAGAAGCTCGCGAACTTCGAGCTCGACGAGCTCGAGAAGCTCCTCGTCGTCGACCATGTCGACCTTGTTCAGGAACACGACCAGCGCCGGGACGCCGACCTGACGGGCGAGCAGGATGTGCTCGCGGGTCTGCGGCATCGGGCCGTCGGCGGCCGACACGACCAGGATCGCGCCGTCCATCTGGGCCGCGCCGGTGATCATGTTCTTCACATAGTCGGCGTGGCCGGGGCAGTCGACGTGAGCGTAGTGGCGGTTCTTGGTCTCGTACTCGACGTGAGCCGTCGAGATCGTGATGCCGCGCGCCTTCTCTTCCGGCGCCTTGTCGATCTGGTCATAGGCCGTGAAGGTGGCGCCGCCCGACTCGGCGAGAACCTTGGTGATGGCCGCCGTCAGCGACGTCTTGCCATGGTCGACGTGACCGATGGTGCCGATGTTGCAGTGCGGCTTATTGCGGGAGAATTTTTCTTTAGCCATCGATGGCTCCTCTTAAACCCTGTTCAGGCTCAACTGGTTGGTTGCGGGTGGCTCAGGCGTATTTCGCCTGGACCTTGGCGGCTTCACCCGCCGGGACTTGCTCGTAATGGTCGAACTGCATGGTGTAGTTCGCGCGACCCTGGCTGAACGACCGCAGCTGGTTCACGTAGCCGAACATGTTGGCGAGCGGCACCATCGCGTTGATGACGTTCGCGTTGCCGCGCATGTCCTGCCCCTGGATCTGCCCGCGCCGCGAGTTCAGGTCGCCGATGACCGAACCCGTGTAGTCTTCGGGCGTCACCACCTCGACCTTCATGATCGGCTCGAGAAGGACGGAGCCGCCCTTCTGCAGCGCTTCGCGGAACGCTGCCCGCGAGGCGATTTCGAAGGCCAGCACCGACGAGTCGACGTCGTGGAAGGCGCCATCGATCAGCGTGGCCTTGGTGTCGACCACCGGGAAGCCGGCGAGCACGCCCGATCCCATGACCGAGTTGATGCCCTTCTCGACGCCGGGGATATATTCCTTCGGCACCGCGCCGCCGACGATCTTCGACTCGAAGACGTTGCCCTTGCCGGCCTCGTTCGGCTCGAAGATGATCTTGACGCGGGCGAACTGGCCCGTGCCGCCGGTCTGCTTCTTGTGGGTGTAGTCCTGCTCGACCCGGCGCGTCAGCTTCTCGCGATAGGCGACCTGCGGGGCGCCGATGTTGGCATCGACCTTGTAGGTGCGGCGCAGAATGTCGACCTTGATGTCGAGGTGGAGCTCGCCCATCCCCTTGAGGATGGTCTGGCCCAATTCCTGATCGGTCGACACGCGGAAGGACGGGTCCTCGGCGGCAAGCTTCGCCAGCGCGACGCCGAGCTTCTCCTGGTCGGCCTTGGACTTCGGCTCGATCGCGATCTCGATGACCGGATCGGGGAATTCCATCTTCTCCAGGATCACCTGCTTCTGCATGTCGCAAAGCGTGTCGCCCGTGCGGGTGTCCTTGAGGCCGGCAAGCGCGACGATGTCGCCCGAATAGGCTTCCTTGATGTCCTCGCGGTTGTTCGCATGCATCGAGCAGCATGCGCCCGACCCGCTCCTTCTTTTCCTTGGTCGAATTCATGACCGTCGTGCCGGTCTCGACCTTGCCGGAATAGACACGGCAGAAGGTGATCGTGCCGACGAAGGGATCGTCCATGATCTTGAAGGCGAGCATGGAGAAGGGCTCGTCGTCGCCCGGCAGGCGCACGACTTCCTCTCCCGTATCGACATCGATGCCCTTGATGGCTTCGCGGTCGACCGGCGAGGGCAGGTAATCGACGACGGCATCAAGCAGCGGCTGCACGCCCTTGTTCTTGAACGCCGTGCCGCACAGCACCGGGATGAAGGTGATGTAGCGGACCGCCTTGCGGATCAGCCGCTTCAGGGTCGCCTCGTCCGGCTCGGTGCCGTCGAGATAGGCCGCCATCGCGTCGTCATCGAGTTCGACCGCCGCCTCGATCAGCGCGAACCGATATTCCTCGGCCTTCTCCTTGAGGTCGGCCGGGATCTCCTCGTCACGGAAGGTCGCGCCAAGGTTCTCGTTGTCCCACACGACCGCCTTCATGCGGACGAGGTCGATGATGCCCTTGAAGTCCTGCTCGGACCCGATGGGGAGCTGGATGCAGATCGGACGGCCGCCGACGCGGGTCTTGATGTCGTCGACGCATTTGTAGAAGTCGGCGCCGATCTTATCCATCTTGTTGACGAACACGATGCGCGGCACGTGGTACTTGTCGGCCTGGCGCCATACCGTCTCGGTCTGCGGCTCGACGCCCTGGTTGCCGTCGAGCACGCAGACGGCGCCGTCGAGCACGCGGAGCGAGCGCTCCACCTCGATGGTGAAGTCGACGTGGCCGGGCGTGTCGATGATGTTCAGCCGGTGGTCGTTCCAGAACGTCGTCGTGGCAGCCGACGTGATCGTGATGCCACGCTCCTGCTCCTGCTCCATCCAGTCCATGGTTGCGGCGCCGTCATGGACTTCGCCGATCTTATGGGACTTGCCGGAGTAGTAGAGGATCCGCTCGGTCGTCGTCGTCTTGCCCGCGTCGATGTGGGCCATGATGCCGAAGTTGCGGTAGTCCTCGATTTTATGCGTGCGAGGCATGGGGAGATCCTAGAAGTTGGCGCCAGTTACCAGCGGTAGTGGGAGAAGGCGCGGTTCGCCTCCGCCATGCGGTGTGTGTCTTCCCGCTTCTTCACCGCGTTGCCGCGGTTGTTCGACGCGTCGATCAGTTCGTTCGACAGGCGGTCGACCATGGTCTTGTCGTTGCGGGCGCGGGCCGCCGTGATCAGCCAGCGGATGGCCAGGGCCTGGCGGCGTTCCGGACGAACCTCGACCGGCACCTGGTAGGTGGCGCCGCCGACACGCCGCGACCGCACCTCGATCGAGGGCGCAACATTTTCCAGCGCCTGCTGGAACACCGGCAGCGGCTCGCTGCGCAGCTTCGACTGGATCAGATCGAAGGCGCCGTAGACGATCTGCTCGGCGGCGGACTTCTTGCCGTCATACATGATCGAATTCATGAACTTGGTCAGCGTGATATCGCCGAACTTCGCGTCCGGGTGGATCTCTCGCTTTTCTGCGCTGTGGCGACGGGACATCGTGAGATTCCTGAAACGGGTTACTTCGGACGCTTGGCGCCGTACTTCGACCGGCGCTGCTTCCGGTTCTTCACGCCCTGCGTGTCGAGCACGCCGCGGAGGATGTGGTAGCGCACGCCCGGCAGATCCTTGACGCGGCCGCCGCGGATCATCACGACCGAATGTTCCTGCAGGTTATGGCCCTCGCCCGGGATGTAGCCGATGACCTCGAACCCGTTGGTCAGGCGAACCTTGGCGACCTTGCGGAGCGCCGAGTTCGGCTTCTTCGGGGTCGTCGTATAGACGCGCGTGCAGACGCCGCGCTTCTGCGGGCTCTGCTGCAGTGCCGGCACCTTGTTCCGCACCGTGGAAGGGACCCGCGGGTTGCGGATCAACTGACTGATCGTCGGCATTCAATTCCGCCCTGTTGAGGAGCAAAGCCCCTGGCCCAAACACCAAAGCACCGTGGCCGGCCAAGCCGCGGTGCCGCCGCCATTCCAAAGCAAAACCGCGCTCCCGGCCGGTGAAGGCCAAGCGCGCCGCAATGCAGAGGACCGCCACGCCCTGCGGCGAAACGATCGTGCCTCTTGCCCCGACCTCAGGCCGGAAATGACTTCAACAAGTCACAGGAGACGCCAACAGCGTTTAGGCTCTTTGGGTCGGGAGCGCGTCGCCCCCGACGGAGATGCCTACAGCCCGTCGAATGTGGCGCTGTCTTATGCGGGGTCGAGCGCGGCGTCAACGATTTTTTGACAGGCGCCGAAGCTGCGGGCGTCCCCCTCTCCCTTGTGGAGAGGGGTCAGGGGTGAGGGACGCCCGGCGGGCGAAAGGTCGCGGGCTTCAGCGCTGGCTGGTTCGACCCTCACCCCCTGCCCCTCTCCACAAGGGAGAGGGGAGACTCCCAATGCCGACTGCTCAGGCCGCTGCGTCGTCGAGCTTGATCTGGAGTTTCACGTCCGTCGGGCGGCCCTCGGCGGCGCGTTCGAAGGCCGCGATGCTCTTCTCGAACGGATAGGTCTCGCTGATCAGCGGCTTCAGGTCGATCTTGCCGGACGCGATCATGGCGAGCGCCCGGTCGAAGACATTGGCGTAGCGGAACACCGTTTCGATGCGGATTTCTTTGGCGGCGATGGACGAAACGTCGAGCGCGACCGGCTCCACCGGCATGCCGATCAGCACGAGGCAGCCTCCGGGCCGCAGCAGGTTCTGGATGCCCTCATAGGCCTTGGGCGCGCCACTCGCCTCGAACACCACGTCGACGCCCCAGCCGTCGGTCGCCGCCGCCACCGCATCGGCGAGCTTCTGCTTGCGCACGTTGACGGTCGAAATGCCCGGATAGCGGCCCGCGATGGCGAGCTTCTCGTCGACCAGATCCGATACGATCACCCGCGAGCATCCGCCCGCAAGCGCGGCCAGCGCCGCCATGATGCCGATTGGGCCGGCGCCGGTGACCACGGCCGTGTCGCCCGGCTGGATGCTGCGCCTTCACCGAGGCCTGCAGTCCCACCGCGAAGGGCTCCACCATGGCGCCTTCGGCGAACGAGACGTTGTCGGGCAGCTTGAAGGTGAAAGCCGCGGGATGGACCACGTATGGGGTCAGCACGCCGTGTACTGGCGGGGTCGCCCAGAACACCACGCTCGGGTCGACATTGTAGAGCCCGAGCTTCGAGGCGCGCGACGACAGATCCGGGATGCCCGGCTCCATGCACACACGGTCGCCGACCTTCAAGCCGGTCACCGCCGAGCCGACCTCCACAATGGTGCCGGCAGCCTCATGGCCCAGCACCATCGGCGCATTCACGACGAAGGAGCCGATGCGGCCGTGGGTGTAATAGTGGACGTCGCTGCCGCAGACCCCGACCGTGTCGATCTTGATCTTGACGTCGCCCGGCCCGACCGTCAGCGGCAGGTCGATGTCGCGCAGGCTGAGTTCGTGCTGCTTTTCGAGAACCACGGCGCGCATCGTTTCCTCCGGCGTTGAAGTTTGGCGTCGGAAGGGTGCCTCACCCGACCCAGGCGTGTCGTCTATGGGTGCCACGCCGGGCATATGAAGGACAAGGTCTTCTGACGCCGGCAACAGCTCGGACAGCTTGTGCGAGGGAGGGTGAACGACCCGCCCCACTTCGCCAGCGAGCCCGCGAGAGCAGAACCAGTGGGCCAAAACGCGGGAACGAATAAAACCGAGCCTGAGAGCTCGGTCGGACGCGCACCGGCGGGTCGCAGACCTCCGGTTGGCCCGCCCGGTCCGGACGACGTCTCTATGGCACTGCTTGCGGCGCGAAGCTGATGAGGATCACCCCGATGATGGCGAGCACGATCCCGGCGCCCTGCTGCAAGCCGACCCGCTCGTTGAAGACCAGGATGCCGACGAAGCTCAGCACAACGAGTTGCAGCACATTGGTCAGGCTGAACGCCATCGACATGCCGACCTGCCTCAGAAGACGCATCATGACGAAGTTGCCCGCAATGTAGAGCAGGGTGGCGGCCGCGAATTTCCCAGCCGTGCCATCGAGAGACCAGCCCTTCGCGAAGACGCCGGCCACAATGAACATGGCCGTGGCCGTGGCAAGCTGAAGAAAGGCAAACGGGGTCATTCAGGACAACTCGAAGTTGGGGGTAGATACCGAAGCTTTGCGGGGCCGTCACATACGATCGGCCACGGCCTTGATCACCGGACCCCGCCCCAGCGACCAGCGGGCGACATAGCCGTCGACGGCAAAGGGGGATAGGACAAAGCGACGATCGCCGGCGGGCCGCAGCTTATCCCGCAGGCTGTTCAGGATCTCTCGTCCTTCGAATGCCATCGTCTCCTCAGCCGGCTTCCTGCTCGTTGCGTGCCGCCGCGGCCGCAATCTCAAGCGCGTCCGCTGAAAACGACGCCTCTGCGGAGATTAGTCAAGGTGCATCGGATCGCCGAGCCCGGAGATCCTCACCAGGGACCGACAAGGGCCCTTACTTGCCGCCTGCCACCGCGCTGCCAAGCTGGCGGCCGACCTCGGCTTCGTTCCCGCCGCAAGTTGCGTGACCGTAGCCCGAGGCGCTCTTTCCGTCCGGGCCGACGTCGTAGATGATCTGGTCCTTCTTGTCCGGGCTCACGCCACCGGGCACCTTGTCCAGCCCAAGCGCCATGCGCATGCGCCAGGCCACGTTATGGTCGGCGCAGGACGTGTCGCCGCTGACGCCCAGCGCGCCGATGATGCCGCTCCCATCGTAGAGCGGCAATCCGCCGCCGAATGTGATGATGCCGCCGAGGACCTTGTTGGTCATCGGATCGTTCTCGGTGCCGTAATCGGTCGATGCGCCGTTGTAGAGGACGTCGAGCGAAGGCGGCCAACTGCCCGCAAGGCTGAACAGCGACCCGCCCGACTGGGTCGGAGCCCACAGGTTGGCTGTCGACAGCGCGGCCGTGTTGAGGCTCAAGCCGTTGGCCGTAAATGCCTTTTCGGCCGCTATGGCGCGGCTACCGGGCCACTGGTCCGTCGCTTTCTCGCCGCTGAAGGTGAGCGCGCAGATGGTTCCGTCGCGCGTGACGACGGCAGCCCACTCGTTGTTATCGAGACCGCCGTTCGAGGGGCCGCCACCCGGCTTCACGGCCGCTTTGAGCGCTTTCTTCAGGTTGTCGAATGTGACGGGGCACTTTCCAGCCGCGTCTGCCGTCGAGCTGCCGAGCGATGCGCCGCAGGTGATGGCGATGACGAGCAAAGAAGCGGTGAGCTTGGAGGACATGAGAGATCCTTGCTGGTAGCGCGGCGTCACGGCTGCTGCCCGTTGTGAAAGGCTTCCGTGTAGTCCCAGGGCTGCGCCGTTTGGAGTTTGTCGGCGGGCACCTGCTCGATCGCGGGCGATTGCGGCTGCAGTGAAAAGGTGTAGCCGAAGGTCTTGACCGGGTCCTTGCTGATGCTCTGGACGTAGGCGACCAGTTCCCACAGGGTTTGATCGGGCAGAACCTGGCCGAAGGCGGGCATCCCGTTGGGACGACCCTGGACCAGCGTCATGTAGATCTGCGCCGGCTTGTTGCCGTAGATCCAGACGTTATCGCTGAGCGACGGCCCCATTCCGCCGGCCCCGTTTGGAGCGTGGCAGCCGACGCAGTTGAACTGGATGAAGTCTCTCATGCCGCGCTCGACGGCCCTGGGATCGTTGGCAAGCGGGTTCGGGATCTCTGGCGCAAGGGCATGGCCGCCAGGCACGAGATGCGACACGGGGACCTGCAGGACCGTGCCGCGGGTCGCTTCCGAATCCGTTGTGTCGATCGAGACGGCGGGCGGTTCAATCGTGGTTTGAGCGAAGCTCGACTGGCCGACGCCAAGGGCAACGACGCCGATTGCCGCGACTGCGATTGGACGCACCGGGCTGAAACGGCCCTGAAGCGAAGCCAAGCTGCTCACCTGCATAAGCTTCGCCTTCGTCATTGCACCGGAAGATCTTTGGCGGGCTCGGGATTGGGGTTGGCGTGTGCAGCCGAACCCTTCCCTTCGAGAGCAAAAACCAGGAGCGAGCTGCCGCCCTGCGTGTACATCGGCAGGTCCTGCATCGCCCCCATAAAGCCCAACGCCCCGTTGCGCATGCGGGGATCGAGGCCGGCATTGGCGATCGCCCCCGGCCAGCCGCCCACTCCGGAAAGAATGGCGACGTATTGCACGCCATCTTTGCCCTCGAAGGTGGTCGGCTGGCCGATAAAGCCGGACGGCCCTTCAAACTGCCAAAGGATCTTTCCATCCCGCGCGTCCAGGGCTTTGAACCAGCGGTCCATGGTGCCGTAGAAGGTCACGTCACCGGCGGTGACGAGGGTACCGGTCCAGACCGGAAAGTTCTCGTGGATGGCCCAGACGCGTTTTCTCGCGACGGGATCCCAGGCCATGAACTCGCCGCGATAGTGGCCCGGCCCGGCGTACATGTCGACCGTCGCACCCATGTAAGGGGTTCCGGCGATGTAGCCGACCTCACCCACCTGAAAGTCCATGCAGAGGTGCTGATGGGGCACGTAGAGGAGCTTGGTGCGTGGCGAATAGGCGGTCGGCATCCAGTCCTTGGCACCCGGTGCAGCCGGGCAGACGTTCTTGATCGTTTTGTTGAGTTCGGGCGTGAGCGCGTTGTTGAGGATCGGGTAACCGGTCTTGAGATCGATCCCCGTCGCCGTGTTCACGTAATCGTAAGCGTCGGCCGACAGCACCTCGCCGCTCGTGCGGTCGATGACGTACATGAAGCCATTCCGGCCGGGATGCAGAGCGATCTTTCGGGTCTGCCCATTAATGGGCAGATCGAGCAGGATGCTTTCGTTGATGTCGTCGTAATCCCAAAGATCGTGCGGCGTTTCCTGATAGGCCCAAAGTGCCGCGCCCGTATCCGGGTTGCGGGCGAACATCGTCGTGGTCCAGAGATTGTCGCCCGGACGTTGGGTCGAGTTCCACGGGCCTGGATTGCCGGTCCCGTAGATGATCTCGTTGAGGTCGGGATCGTAGGAGATCCACCCCCACATCGTGCCGCCACCGATCTTCCAGGCGTCCGACGGCCAGCTACTGATGCCGAGGTCCTTGCCCTTGTATTGCGCATAGAACGGCTTGAACTCAGGCCCGATCAGCACATCCTTGTCAGACCCTGTTCCGTAGGCCCGCCACACAGTCGCGCCGCTATTCTCGTCGAGCGCCGTGACCCAGCCGTGGACCCCCATCTCGCCGCCCGAGTTGCCGACCAGCACCTTTCCCTTCACGACCAGGGGCGCCATGGTCATGGTCTCGCCCTTGTTGATGTCACCCAGCTTGGCGACCCACAGCTCCTTGCCGGTCGCGGCATCGAGCGCGATCGTGTGCATGTCGAGCGTGTTGAAGAAGATCTTGCCGTTGTCGTAAGCCGCGCCACGGTTGATGACATCGCAGCACGCCACGCCCTGCGAAGCGGGGTCGGTGCCGGGGATGTAGGTCCACTTCAACTGCCCGGTCGCGGCATCCAGCGCGAAGACCTTGTTCGGAAACGGGCTGACCACGTACATGGTGCCGTCGACCACAATGGGCGCCGCTTCCTGGCCTCTGTCGACGCCGAGCGAGAAGCTCCAGGCGAGCTTCAGCTGGCCGGCGTTCCCGGCGTTGATCTGGTCGAGCGGGCTGAACCGCGTCGAGGCATAGTCGCGCGGTGCCATGGGCCAGTTCTTCGGGTCCTGGCTGAGGGACTGCAGATCTTCCGCCTGTGCGATGCCGTTCAGCAACGCGACTGCGATCATCGCGCCCGAGACGACACCAGCTAGTCGCGTTACCCCACGTCTACATCTTGGCACGGCGCTCTAGGTCCTGCACTGAGATCGATAATGGCACATCCACACCAACATCCGAAAGATTGGCTCGACCGTCAAGAAGTCGTTTCGACGCTCGGCCGCAGAACTTAACTTAAGTTATACGGCAGGGTCAGTGCGCGAGCTCAATCGCGACTTGCTTCTTCCCTCCTTCAACTTTCGAGTTCTTGTCCAGAAGTTCGTGATCTGATTTTCTAACTTGACCAGGCCGCGCCGGGCGCTAGGTTGCGAAGGTTACAACGCGGTAATCTCCTCGTGAGTTCCTGAGTGAGAGGGAAGAGGCGCATGGAATTCGAGGACGATCCCCTCGCATGACCCTCGGGAAAACGCCGAAGCTCCTCATCCCGGCACCTGGCGTTCCGGGTGCGCTCCATCGGCGGCCTGGGGCGGGGCTGCTCGACCGCGCTTATCTGCAGTACCTCACGGGCGACGGCGTCCGTGCGCACCCAGTTGTGCACCTGACATGGGGGGTCACACTCATCTCCCTCGCCGTGATTGTGATCATCTCCGGCTGTGGTCCGTGACCGCCTCGATCCGGGCGAGGGCCTCGGCCCACACCCGCTGCGGGACGGCAAGTTGCCGGTCGGCCGCCGAGGGTCAGGCCTGTCCTGGATCTATGTCGGCACCGGTCTCTCGACGGTCGTCCTGCTGGCCGTGTCGATCTGGACGATGGTGACGCTCGCGGCCGTCGCGAAACCGCCGGTCCAGCCCGGTCTGACCATCGAGATTTACGGCCACCAATGGTGGTGGGAGGCGCTCTATGTCAGCGATCAGCCGTCGAAGATATTCAGGACGGCCGACGACTTCCACATTCCGGTGGGAGTTCCTGTCCGGCTGAACCTCGTCGGGGACGACGTGATTTACTCCTTCTGGGTGCCGGCGCTTTCGGGCAAGATGGACACCATCCCGGGACAGAACAACAGCCTCTGGATCGAGGCGGACAGGCCGGGAACCTATCGCGGCCAGTGCACCGAGTATTGCGGCCAGCAGCACGCGCACATGGGCTTCACGGTTACGGCAGACCAGCCGGACGCATTTCAGGCCTGGTGGGCGCATCAGCTCGAGCCGGCGCCGGTCCCGCCCAATCAGCAGGCTCTGGAGGGCCAGGCAGTTTTCATCACGCGTTGCGGTGCGTGTCACGCGATTGGCGGCACGGACGCGCACGGCATTGTCGGCCCGAACCTCAGTCACCTGATGCAGCGAAAGAGTTGCGGCGGGGACGTTGCCCAACAACCCGGTCCAGTTGTCGGCCTGGATTGCCGATCCGCAGCACATCAAGCCCGGCGCCTTCATGCCACGACTTGACATTTCGGGTTCCGACCTCGCGTCGGTCCGCTCCTACCTGCAGACGCTGAACTGAGGGCCGGCCGGTGACCGTCGTCGACTACAGCCGTGTTCCGGAGACCCGCGAAGCGGATCAGCACAGCCCGCTCGGAGAGAAGCTCGAGGCGCTTTGGGAAACCAAGCCCGGCTTCATTGGTGCACTTGGCTCGGTCGATCACAAGGAGATCGGCATCCGTTATCTCGTCACCGCGATGGCCTTCCTGGTCCTGGGCGGACTCGAAGCCCTCGTCATGCGCGTGCAACTGGCCCGTCCGAATCAGAACCTGCTGACGCCGGAACAGTACAATCAGCTGTTCTCGACGCACGGCATCACGATGATCTTTCTCTACGCGCTGCCGGTGCTGTCGGGCTTCAGCAACTATCTGTTTCCCCTCGTCCTCGGCTCACGCGACATGGCGTTCCCCCGCGTCAACGCGCTGTCCTACTGGGTGTACCTTGCGGCGGGCCTGTTTCTCTACCTGGGGGTCTTCGTCGGCGCCATGCCCAACGACGGCTGGTTCAACTACGTTCCTTACGCCAACCGGCAGTACAACCCCGGCCCGAACGAGGACATTTATTCGCTCGGGATGATCCTCCTTGGCATCTCGACGACTGTCGGGGCGGTGAATTTCGTCGTCACCTTCCTGCGCCACCGCTGCCCCGGTATGTCGATCAACCGGATTCCCATCATCGTGTGGGGAACCGTGACCGCCAACGCGGCGAACATCTTCTCGATTCCGGCCGTCAGCCTGGCATTTTTCCTGCTGTGGATGGACCGGAACTACGGCACCCATTTCTACGACGTCGCCGGCGAAGGGCAGCCGCTGCTCTGGCAGCACCTGTTCTGGATGTTCGCCCATCCCTGGGTCTACACCATCGTGCTCCCGGCGATGGGCATGGTGTCGGATATGCTGCCGGTGTTCTGCCGGAGGCCGCTCGTCGGCTACACCTTCGTGGTGCTCGGCACCGTGACCACGATGATCATCGGCTTCGGCGTCTGGGTGCATCACATGTTCGCCACCGGCCTGCCGAACGGGTCGCTTTCCTTCTTCAGCGTCGCCTCGATCCTGATCACGATCCCGAGCGCGGTCGCGGTCTTCGCCTGGATCGCGACGATGTGGACGGGCACGCCGATCTTCAAGACGCCGATGCTGTTCTTCGCCGGCTTCGTGGTGATGTTCGTGATCGGCGGCGTGTCGGGCTTCATGACGGGTGTCGTCCCGGTCGACTGGCAGTTGACCGACACGTATTTCGTGGTCGCCCACCTCCATTACGTCCTGCTCGGCATCAATCTGTTTCCGGTCGTAGGTGCCCTCTACGTGTGGTTCCCCAAGATGACCGGGCGGATGCTCGACGAGCGGCTCGGCAAGTGGAACTTCTGGCTGATGTTCGTCGGCTTCAATCTCGGCTTCTTCCCGATGCACATCACCGGTCTGCTCGGCATGCCCCGGCGCATCTACACCTATCCGGAGGGCGTCGGCTGGGACACGCTCAACATGATCACCACGATCGGCTCGTTCCTGCTCGCCGTCGGCATCCTCCTTCTGTTCGTGAACATCCTGATCAGCCGCAAGCGCGGCGTGGTCGCGGGCGACAATCCCTGGGACGCGCCGACGCTCGAATGGTCGGTCTCGTCGCCGCCACCGCCCTACAACTTCGCCGTGATTCCCGTCGTGGCTACGCGCCATCCCCTCTGGGAGGACCGCCTCGACGAGTTGGAGGACCGCTCGCAGGTCCACCAGGGGCCCGTCCTCGACCACGGCAAGGAAACGATCGCGACCTCGGCGCTGGACGGCGAACCCGACGTCATCCTGAAGATGCCGGAAGACTCCCACGCGCCCTTGCTGTTGACGATCGCCATGAGCGTTCTCTTCGTCGGTCTGCTGCTCCATTCCTGGTGGGTGACCGGGCTGGGCGGGCTGGGCTGCATCGCGACGATCATCCTGTGGATGTGGCCCGAACGGGAGATGGCGCAGCGCGCCGGGAGTCCGGCGCATGTCTGATGTCGCCGCAACCGGGATCAGGTTCGACCGTCCGCTGCCGGTGGGACCGGCGGGCCGGCAGTCGAACGGCTACTGGGGCATGGTCTTCGTGATCATGAGCGAGGCGGCGCTCTTCGCCTACCTGTTGTTCAGCTACTACTATCTCGCGGTTCAACCGCATCAGGATTGGCCGCCGGGAGGCCTGCCCGATCTCAAACTGGCCTTGCCCGACACCGTGCTGCTGCTGCTGAGCAGCCTCGTGGTCTGGTGGGGCGAACACAGCATCAAGCAGGGCAAACGGGCAGCCAGCGCCTTGGGCCTCGGCGCCGGTTTCTTGATGGGCGCGGTCTTCGTGGTCGTGCAGTGCTTCGAGTGGCACGCCAAGCCGTTCCGTCTCGCCACGAACCCCTATGCATCGCTGTTCTTCGTCACGACCGGCTTTCACATGGCGCATGTCATCGTCGGGCTGATCGGGCTTTTGGCACTGACGATCTGGACAGCGCTGGGCTATTTCGACCGAGGCCGCCACGCGCCCGTCTCGATCGGCTCGATCTACTGGCATTTCGTCGACGCCGTCTGGGTGACGGTCTTCTTTTCCTTTTATCTCACGCCCTACCTCGGGTGCTGCCATGTCTGACGGAAGTGCAGCGGCCTCGATCGGTCATCCTGCGCCGCACCGCCAAAAGGTCAGCCTTTCGAGCCTGCTTTTCGGCTTCTGGGGAGCACCGATCGCCTGGATTACGCAGCTCTGCGCGAACTATGGCCTGTCGAGCACGGTCTGTTACCCGGGGGTCCGCCCAGTGGTGCAGGTGCCGGCCGGATGGCGTTGGATCACCCCTGCCCTCTTCGTTGTCGACGCGCTCGCTCTCCTGGTCGCAGTCGCCGCCGCGGTCGTCGCCTTCCGGGCCTTCTCGATCACAAAGGAGGAGAGGGAGGGCGATCACCACCATCTCATCGAGGTTGGCGAGGGGCGTAGTCGTTTTCTCGCACTCTGCGGGCTGGTAACCGCCGGGGGATTCATCCTGGTGATGGTGTTCAACACCCTGTCCCTGATTCTGGTGCCGTTGTGCGCGCGCTGACCGGCAGCGTCCTCCTCCTGCTCGCCTGGGCGACGATCGCTCGGGCGCACGGCATCGCGGATGTGGACGCGTCTCCTTGGTGGGCGTGGGATTTCGAGCCGCTGGCTGTGCTTCCTCTCGCGACCGCGTGGATCTGGTACGGCCTCGGGATCTGGCGTGCGGGACGGGAGATCGGATTACCGCGGGTGACAAGCCCGGTTCGCATTCTCGCCTTTGCTGCAGGGTTGGGAATTGTCGCCGTGGCGCTTCTGTCGCCTGTCGATACGGTTGGCGACAGCCTGTTCTGGATGCACATGGTCCAGCATCTGCTGCTGACGATCGTCGCGCCACCGCTCCTGGTCTGGAGCCGCCCGGCCGTGATCTTCATGTGGGCGTTCCCGCGCCCTGTACGTAAAGGAATCGCGCGATTCTGGAACCGTGCGGGTCTCCATCGCGCGATGCAGGGCCTGCTGCATCCGACCTGCGCCTGGCTGCTGTTCACAGCTGTGTTCCTGGTCTGGCACATTCCCGGGCCGTTCCAATACGCCCTGGACCACGACGGTATCCACGACCTCGAACATGCGAGTTTCTTCGCGACGGCACTGTTGTTCTGGTCGGTCGTCATCGCACCGTCGCGCCCTACGTTCGGCTATGGCGCGCGCCTGCTGTTCCTCACCACCAATGGCGTTCTGACCGGCTTTCCAGGCGCGCTCATGGTGCTGGCCCCGCGCGCGCTCTACCCCATCCAGGCCTTGCGCTCGGCCGATTGGGGTCTCACCGGCCTCGAAGATCAGCAGATTGCCGGGGCCATCATGTGGGTTGTGGGCGGCTTCATCTATCTTGCGGCAGGGAGCGTGCTGTTTGTGCGCTGGCTGAACCAGCCCGAGGCCCCGCATCGCTCGAGCGCCTACCGTTTGGCTGCTCTCGCCCCTCTGATGCTGCTCCCGCTGCTTCTCGCGGGCTGCAACGACAGCCAGCCCCAGCAGCGACTGACCGGCATGATGCCGATGCACGGCGACGCCAAACACGGCGTGCAGGTCATCCGCGACATCGGCTGCGGCAACTGTCACGCCATCCCCGGCATCAGCGGCGCCGACGGGGTGGTGGGGCCTTCCCTCACCGGAGTCGGTCGCCGGGTGTTCCTTGCCGGCGTGTTGCGCAACACGCCGGCCAACATGATCCTGTGGCTGCGCACGCCGCAAAAAGTCATTCCCGGCAATGCGATGCCGGATTCGGGGCTGAGCGAGAAGGACGCGCGGGATGTCGCGGTTTATCTGGCATCGCTGAACTGAGGAGAGGACGTGCGCAGACTTCTTCTTGCCCTCGCCGCAGTCTGCCTCTGCTCGACTGCTGGGCAGGCCCGCGAACTTCTGGTCTGCGACGATCCGAACAATCTGCCGTTCTCGAACGACAAGCTCGAAGGCTTCGAGAACAAGATCGTGGCCCTGATTGCCAAGGATCTCGGCGCGACGGTGAAATACACCTGGTGGGCCGAGCGGCGCGGATTCGTCCGCAATACGCTCAAGGCGGGTCTCTGTGATCTGATTCCCGGGATCCCCACCAGCATGGATCTCGTGAAGGCCACCATCCCCTACTATCGGTCGACTTACGTGTTTGTGACCCGAACCGACGGGCCCACGGTGACGTCTTTCGACGACCCGGCGCTTCGCGTCCTGAAAGTCGGAGTGCAGGTGATCGGCAACGATCATTTCAGCACCCCGCCCGCCCATGCGCTCGCCGATCGCGGCATCACCGACAATGTCCATGGCTTCTCGGTCTATGGAGACTACGCCCAGCCGAACCCGCCGGCTCGCATCCTCGATGCCGTGGTCGGCCGGGAGGTCGATGTCGCTGCCGTGTGGGGACCGCTCGCCGGCTACATGACGAAGCACGATCATCTGCCGTTACGCTTGACCCCGGTTCAGCCGCGCGTCGAACGCAGCCGCGTGCCCATGTTCTACGACATTTCCATGGGCGTCCGGCGCGATGACGAGGCCCTCTGGCACGAGGTCAACCAGTCGCTCTTTCAGCACAAAGCCGAGATCGCCGCGATCCTGAATGACTACGGCGTACCCGGCATCGACCTCGGCTCGGCCGCCGAGTAGCACCCATCGCGTTCTGGAGGTGATCGGCGCGACGCGGATTCGCAAGTGAGGCGGGCTCATCGAGCCTCGCGACGATGACGGTCGGGCGTCGCCGCGGACTACGCCGCCGCGGGATCGAGCACGGTCGCCCACAGGGACGTGTTGGCCCGATCCTTGAGCGTGACCGTCATCTGTTCGGTCGCGCCGTCGATGGCGACGTGGCCGAAGAATTGATAGCCCGCGGAAGGGGGAAGATTGCTCTGCCCGGCCGGCGGCGCTTTCATGAAGCGGACCTCGGGCCCGAACGTGTTGTCGAGTTCGTTCGGCCCGAAGGTTCCTGCGTGGATCGGACCCGAGACGAACTCCCAGAAGGGGTCGAATTCCTGGAACTGCGCCCGGCTTGGATCATAGTGGTGGGCGGCGGTGTAGTGCACATCGGCGGTGAGCCAAACGGTGTTGCGGATCGCGGCCGACTTGATGAAGCGCAGCAGGTCCGCGATTTCGAGTTCGCGCCCGCGCGGCGGTCCGTCACCCTGCGCGAAAGCTTCGGATCCGACGTTGTGATCGGCGTCGTCCCAAACGATGAGGCTCAGCGGCATATCGGATGCGATGACCTTCCAGGTTGCGAGCGAGGCGAGCAGTTCTCTTTTGAGCCACGCCATCTGGTCGGGGCCGAGGAAGTAGGCGCCAGGGCCATAGTCCGTCTGGTTGTTCGGCCCGTTCGGGCCCCGGTAGCTGCGCTCGTCCAGCATGAAGACGTCGAGCAGCGGTCCGTATTTGATGGTGCGGTACACCCGTCCGGGCTCCACGATGCTCTCGCGCAACGGATACATCTCGTGGAAGGCGCGGCCTGCATGGGCCGCGAGGTCCAGGATGGATCGGTCGTGATATTGGGGACCGAGTTTCTTCGACAGCGACCAATTGTTGGTGACCTCGTGGTCGTCCCATTGAACGAAGATCGGGACCTCGGCCGCGAAGGCGCGCAGGTTGGCGTCCAGCATGTTGTAGCGGTGAGCTGCGCGGTACTCGTCGAGCGACTCGGCGACACGTGTCTTCTCTTCGACCAGCACGTCATTCCGCCATATCGTGCCATCGGGAAGCGCAACCTCCGGCTTCATGATGCCGTCGGCGTAGATCGTGTCGCCGGAATGGATGAAGAAATCGGGCCGGGTCTGCAGCATGGCGGCGTAGGTCTTCATGCCGCCGTCAGCGGTATTGATGCCCCAGCCCTGGCCGGCGACATCGCCGCCCCAGACGAAACTCACGCTGCGGCGGTCCGTAGGGGCCGTCCGGAAGCGGCCGACCTGCGCCTCGCCAACAATGTTGATGTCCGCCAGATCGCGGAACCGCACGCGGTAAAAGATGTCCTGGTTGGACGGAAGCTCCTCGACCAGCAGCTTGGCCGTGAAATCGGTCTCGGGAAGCGCGTTGATCGGCGGCAGGACGCGGGCATTCCTGAAGCTGTCCGTCGTCGCAATCTCGACCAACATCTGCGACGGCCGGTCGGCGCGCGCCCAGACCACGCCGGAGTCGGTGCTGACGTCGCCGGACTGCAGGCCATGGGTGATGAGAGGTCGGTCCGCCGCCCGCGACAGGCGCGGGCAGGCCAAGCCAGCAGCGGTCCCGATCGCCGCGGTCAGAACGCCCCTGCGGCTCATTTGCAATCGCGACACCGGGCAGCCCTCCGCTGTTTTCTCCGTCGTATCAACCGAATGTGACACTTGGATTTCGACCGGCGGTTCCGGTCGAGCGTGCAATCCGGATCGGTCCCGCCCAGCTCTTCGGTCAAATGGAACCGACAAGTCCCGCGTCGGGTCGGCGGCTTCGTTGAAGCACGTAAAAATACACTGAGGTGCCAATTGTTAGGGCAACCCGCGTCAGGCGGTGCGATTGCTTTGCGGATCGGCCAACTGATCTTGGCGAGCAAGCTCGGACATCTCTGCTTCGCGCCGAAGTACGATTAGAATTCTGTCGAGGCAATCCAGTGAACATCGATGATCCTCAATCCGCTATCAGCACTCTCGACGCGGTTGGGCGAACCCGTGTATCGCAGCCGAACGTGCAGCTCTACGGGCCAATAAGCGACGAGTCGGTCAAAGACGTGCTGAAGCAGATACGCGCGGTGCTCGACACCGACGAGCCGATCGTCTTCGAAGTCACGACTGAAGGCGGCGACGCCGAAGGCGGCAGGCGCATCGCTTTGGAAGTTCGGCTTTGCCGGAAATGGCATAACCGGCAGACTTTTTTCGTGGGCAAGACCGCCGTCATGTCGGCGGGCGTCACCATCATGGCCGCCTTTCCAAAGGAATACCGCTATCTGACCGAGGACGCCGTGCTGCTTGTTCATGAGCGCAGGGTGCAGAAGAGCCTTAATCTGGATGGTCCGATGCGGGCCGACATCCAGATCGTCCGCGAGATGCTCGCCCAGTTGGAAAGCGCCGAACGGACGGAGCGCGAAGGTTTCGCGGAGCTCGCATCGGGAAGCAAGATCGGCGGCGACGAACTCTACGAGCGCGCCACGACCAATTTGTATCTCACGGCCCAGGAAGCGCTGGAGTTGGAGCTGATCGCAGGCGTGATCTGACGTGCACATTACCGGCAAGATCGAGAGCGGAAACATTCGGTCAACCGAACCGGCTCGCGGCGGGCGGGCCTACCTCGAGATCGTTCCTGATCCAGGAACCGAGTTCATGCACTGGTTCCATTTCCGGTGTGTTGCCTCCGAAGACGTTCCGCACCGGTTCACGATTCTCAATGCGGGCCGCAGCAAGGCATCGGACGGCTGGAAAGGCTACCGGGCGGTCGCGTCTTACGATCGCGAGAGGTGGTTTCGGCTGCCGACATCGTTCGACGGTGAGGTTCTCACGTTCGAAATCCACCCCGAGCGTCCGGTCTTCTACTTGGCCCACTTCGCGACGTACTCGCTCGACCGTCATGCGCGCTTGCTTTCGTGGTCGCAGCAGCAACCCGGGGTCAGCGTCGAGACGCTAGGGGCCAGCATCGAGGGACGCCCGATCGACCTGCTTCGGATCGGTGAGCCCGGCGCCAGCAAGCCCGTCTGCTGGATCACGGCGGGGCAGCACCCCGGCGAGCCCATGAGCTCGTGGTTCATCGAGGGCTTGCTGCACCGGCTTCTCGATCGGGACGACGGCGGGTCGACGGCACTGCTTGAGGCGGCGACCGTCTACGTCCTACCCTTGATGAACCCCGACGGTCGCTTTCAAGGACGCCTCCGGACGAATGCCGCCGGCGTCGACCTCAACAGGGCCTGGCAAGACCCCGATGCGGAACGGAGCCCCGAAGTTGCCTGGGTTCGAGATCGGATGGAACAGACGGGCGTCGACGTCTACCTCGATGTTCACGGCGACGAGACGATCCCGCACTGTTTCGTCGCCAACTCCGACAGTGTGCCGTCCATCACACCCGAGCTCATCGAGCTTCGAAAAGACTTCGAGCGCAGGCTCCAGGCCGCCAATCCCGATTTTCAGACCGAGCACGGCTACCCGCCGGAAGCACCGGGCAGTGCCGATCTCAGCATCGGCGCAAACTGGGTCGGCGAGCGCTTCGGCTGCCTCTCGATGACCCTGGAGCAGCCGTTCAAGGATCCGGCCAATCAGCCGTTGACCGACGCCGGGTGGTCTCCGGCCCGGTGTCGCCAGCTCGGAGCCTCCACCGTAATCCCTCTGGAAGCCATCCTTCGAAGCCTCTGACCCGCTAGCAATCGTGGCCAACTCCCCTGAGTTCGGCCAACCGCTGCGCAAGCCTTGCAGCCCGCTACGACCAGCACGCCATGCGGTGGGCGTGACCCCGCGTCGCATCGAAACTATGGAGCTGTTTGGCGCCCCGCCCGTTGCGTGTCGCCGGCCGAGCGTGAGCCGGGCGCGTAGGGGAGCGAGTTGATGAAGTCCATGGCGGGGCTGGCTGTTCGGTTGGCCGAGCGGATCATGCGGGTGCAGCCGTCCGGTTTGGTCGTGGCCGTGGATGCAGACCACCATGCCGAAGCCTTGGCGCGGCTGCTCCGCCAGCTTGTGCCGGGGCTTCCAGCCCTATGGTTCCCGGGGTGGGACTGCCTGCCCTATGACAAGACCGGACCGTCGCCCGACTTGGCGGGGCGTCGCATGCGCGCCCTCTACGATCTCGCCCGCTTCCCCGACGGTGCGGTGGTTTTGACCACAGCCGAGGCGCTGATCCAGCGCGTGCCTTCCCCAGCCGTTCTGCCGAAGCCCCTTCGCGTCAAGCCTGGAACCCGCATCGAGACCGAGAGCTTTGCGATCTCATGCGCACGCTTCGGATACAGGCACGACGACCGGGTGGACGACCCAGGGGAAATCGCCACACGGGGCGAGGTCATCGACATCTACCCACCCCTGCCCCGCCCGTATCGCATCGCGTTGGAGGATGGTGTGATCACATCGATCCACACCTTCGACCCGGTGTCGCAGCACACCATCGCGGCGGTGGAATCGCTTCGCATCGATCCCGTCTCGGAGGTGGTGCTCGATGACGTCGAGGCACGCTTTGCCAGGCATGGAACACTGGCTGCCGCAGCTCTGTGCTGCCACGACAACGCTGCTCGAGGGGTACTGCGCGTCAGCGCTTGTTCTCTCGCCCGAGGCCGAGCGCCGGGTCGGTCAGGCTTTCGACCTCATCGCCGAAGCGCACCGCGATCGCGTCGCGTCCGACAAGGTCGATCCGGACACCATCCGCCCCGCCCTCAAACCGGATGAGCTCTATTTGTCGGCCCGTGAATGGCGGACGTTGACGAAGGATCGGATCCAACTGTTCCCGACGGTCGAGGGATTGCAGGAGGTTCCCCGGTTCTGTCTCGACGACAAGCCGGGCCTTCGCTTCGCGGCTGACCTGAAACGCCGCCTCGCGCAGGGCCAACGGGTGATCCTCAGCGGGCCGCGCGAGAAAGACATGGCGGTGCTGGCCAAGGAGGCAGAGCGCGCGATCGGTGCCGCGCCGGTTCGCCTCACGGGATGGGCCGAGGCCACGGCACTGCCGGCCGGCGGCGTCGGGCTGCTGCATCTCGCGGCCGATCACGGATTCGAGGATTCTGCCGAGGAAGTCGCGCTCATCACGGCCGCCGACCTCGTCGGGCATTATGCGCGCGCCCGGCCGGGCCGAGCGGCGCACGTGCCCTGGCATCTCGGCGACGGCGAGTTCACCACAGGTGACGTGGTGATCCACCTCGACCATGGCGTCGGCATTCTGAAGGGGATGGAAACCGTCTCGGTGGAGGGTTCGCCAGATCAGGATTCCGTGCGGCTCCTCTACGCCAACGACACCAGCCTGATCGTGCCGGTCGACGAGCTGGACCGGGTTTGGCGCTATGGGTCGAGCGATGACGAGGTGGCGCTCGATCGGCTCGATACCCCGGCTTGGCACAGGCGTCGGGCCAAGATCGCCCGCGACATCGACGAGACCGCGACCGCGCTGCTCAAGGCGGCATCGGATCGGCAAAACACCGTCGCGCCGCAGATCGTGCCGCCGCGCCGTGACTATGAGCGCTTCGTGGCCGGCTTCCGCTTCTCGCCGACGGCCGATCAGATGCACGCGATCGAGGATTGCCTTCGCGACCTCGCCTCCGCGCGTCCGATGGACCGGCTGGTGGTTGGCGACGTTGGTTTTGGCAAGACCGAGGTGGCGCTGCGCGCCGCCGCCGCCGCCGTGCTGGCCGGCTATCAGGTTGCTGTCGTGGCGCCGACAACCGTGCTCGTGCGCCAACATGTCCAGAGCTTCAGCAAGCGTTTCGCCGACATCGACATCGCGGTCGCGCACTTGTCGCGGCTCGTCCCGGACCACGAGGCCAAGACTGTGCGGGACGGCCTCGCGGATGGCGGCATCCGGCTCGTCGTCGGCACGCACGCGCTTGCGGCTGAGGGCGTGCATTTCGCCAAGCTCGGGCTCCTCATCGTCGACGAGGAACAGCGTTTCGGCCTGGCCGACAAGGCGGCGATCCGCAGATTGGGCGACGGCGTGCACGTGCTGACGCTGACCGCGACGCCTATCCCGCGCACCTTGCAATCCGCCATGGTGGGATTGCAGGAGCTCAGCGTCATGACGACACCTCCCGCATTGCGCCGGCCCATTCGCACTCACGTCGTGCCGTTCGACCCCATGACGCTTCGCACCGCGCTCTTGAGGGAAAAGGCGCGCGGTGGCCAGAGCTTCATCGTGGTGCCCCGTATCGAAGACTTGGAGACACTTGCGGCGGAACTCCGGGACATCGTGCCGAAGCTTGCGGTGCGCGTCGGCCATGGCCGTATGGATGCACAGGCGGTCGACGAGGCGATGACGAGCTTTGCGTCCGGCGATGGCGATGTGCTGCTCGCCACCAGCATCATCGAGAGCGGTCTCGATGTGCCGCGCGCCAACACCATGGTGGTGTGCGGGGCCGAACGCTTCGGGCTGGCACAGCTCCACCAGCTGCGCGGGCGCGTCGGGCGGGGCCGTCATCAGGGCGTGTGTTACCTGATGACACAGGTTGGCCATGAGGCGGGGGAACACACGAAGCATCGCCTTGCGACGCTGGCCCGGCTCGACCGGCTCGGCAGTGGGCTTGCGATCAGTTCGCAGGACCTCGATGCACGGGGTGCCGGCAATCTCGCAGGTGAGGAGCAGGCCGGTCACATGCAGCTGATCGGTCTCGGCCTCTACCAGCACCTGCTTCAGCTTGCGATCCGGCGATCTCAGGGGGAGGCGGCCGAGGACTGGATGCCTGAACTGCATATGGGTGGCCTCGGCCGTCTCGAGGCGGGCTATATCCCGGAACCCGACGTGCGCCTCAACCTGTACGCCCGCCTGGCCCGCGTCGCCGACGCGCACGATCTCGACATGCTGCTGGAGGAGACGGAGGACCGTTTCGGGCCGCTGCCGGAGCTGGCCGCAGCCCTGTTCGCCTGCGCCCGATTGCGCTGCCTCTGCCGGGCCCACAGCATCGCGCGCATCGATGCAGGACCGAAGGCGATTGCCTTCACGCCACGTGGCGGCGTCACGGCTGAGGGTTTGCTCGCGCACGTGGGACAGCGCGACCGCGCGGCAACCAGCATCAAAGACGGTCGGCTGCTGCTCAGCCTTGATGGCGAGTCCACGCCGGATGAAGGGCTAAGCCGCGCCGCGCAGTTGCTGCACGGGCTGGGCTGACCAGCACTTCGATCTCAGACATGTTCCGATCGCGATCGGGAGATGAACCGCTCAACGGAAGCTCCTGCTCGCCCTTAGCCGCTGCCGAGCAGGCGCAGCAGGCAATCGGGCTCGCCGAACGCGCCCGACTTCGAGAAGCAGGCCATCTTGGGCCATAGACCCGGCGTGCTGCGTGACGCCGGCACGCCAGCTTGCCATTCGCCCTCGACCAGCAGCATGTCGACTTCCAGGGCGCGGCAGATGGAGGCGAAGGTCTCGCCGCCGACGACCGTCAGCGTCGTGGGTTGGGCGATCCGGGGAGCCATGGCTCTGAACCAGCGGGCCAGGAGATCCGCGGCATCGGTTCTGGAACAGTTTTGCGGCAAGTCGGCGAGACAAAGGCATTTGCCGTGAAGGCCCAGGCTTCGGTTGATCCGCTCGGCACTGACAACGCCGTCCTGGCTGAATGTCACGATCGCCTCGGGCGCATGTTGGTCGACGAGCCGGACCTGATCGCGCGTGACGGCGTGATCGGAGCCGACCACCATCAGATGGGGGCCCTCGGCCGGCTTGACTGACGGCGGCTGACGGCCGCCACTCAGGGCGAGCCCGAGGCCGGCGGAGCCGCACCACAGCGTCGGACCGGGAAGAGGCCGCACCGACGCGACGAGATGTCGAAGATCGCCATCCGAGCCGGCGTCGCACAGGAGCAGCGACGCGTCGGCGAGGCGGCCGCCGGCGGAGAGTGTCGACACATCGAGGCCGAGGGCGGCCAGTTCCGCGCGGCCGTCGACCGGCACGATCGTGGATGTTCCATCGGTGTGGCGAATAACCTGTCGACCTCCTTCCGTGACGCGGCCTTGCGCCGGGAAGGCGGGCGCCAGGATGATCCGGCGGAACCAGCCGCGCCGCGCCAGCACCGCCACTTCGGACGCCCAATGGCCGCGGAGAAGGCTGTCGATCTTCTTGAACGCAATGTCGGCGCCCTCGAAGTGATGGGCGGTCGAGGCCGTTCGGGCGACAGCCTCGGCTTGGGGGAGGTCGCGGCAGGCGAGGTCGAGGACGAAGCTGCCGGCCAGCGGCGCCAGCGCCGGGTTCAGGATGACGGGGAGCGGTCCGAGCGCGCCGGTGAACTGCGCGGCGCTGTCGAGTGCGCCGGTGAGGTCGTCGGCGATCAGGCGGAGGTGGGTCACGCGGCCGAGGAACGCGCGGCTGGGCCGGACACGACCGTCACTGCAAGGCCGAGGTCGCGCAGGCGGGCAATGTCGGCCGGATCGGCGCGATCATCGGTGACAACCTCATGGATCGCCGTGAGGTCGCAGATGCGGCAGAAGGCGGCGGGCTGGAATTTCGAGGCATCGGCTAGGAGCACCACCCGTCGGGCCGCCGCGATCATGGCGCGCTTCATGGCGGCTGCCTCCAGCGACGTCTCGGTGAGGCTCGCGCCCGAGATCGCGTGGGTGCCGATGAAGGCGACGTCGGCGCTGAGATTGGCGAGGAAATCCTGCCCCGGCTCGCCGACCATCGTGAGCGACCCGGCCCGGACCGTGCCCCCGAGCACCACGATGCGGATGTTCGGCGAGCCGGCCAGAGCCTGGCCGATGCCGAGATCGTTGGTGACCGCCGTCAACGCGAGCTCACGCTCGACGCAGGCTCGCGCCGCCGCAAGCACGGTGGAACTGCTGTCGAAAATAACGCTTTCGCCGGCCCGCAGGGTGGCCGCCGCGGCCTGCCCGATCACCTCCTTCTCGGCGCGCGCGAATTGCGCGCTGATCGCAGCCTCGGGCTCGAACGTCGATTGCATCTGTTTCTGGATCAGCGCGCCGCCATGCGAGCGCTCGAGGTAGCCGCGTTCCTCGAGATGCTCGAGATCGCGCCGCACGGTCGAGATCGAGATGCCCACGGCATCGGAGAGCTCCTGGATCGACGCCGCGCCGCGCTTGCGGATGTGATCGAGCACGATGGCGCGGCGCTGCGCGGGGATCAGTTCGGGGCGGCGTGTCGTGACCATGCGCTGATTGGGTTCAAGGATTGTGCCGAAGCGATGCGCGGCGAACTCATGCCGGGCGCCGGGACCGATGCACGAGCAGCATGCCCAGGATGATGCCGCCGAAGATGATCTGGCGGGCGGCGTCGGGCATCTGCAGGAGCGACAGGATCGAGGAGAGCAGCGTCATGAAGAGGGCGCCGACGAAGGTGCCCAGGTAGGTGCCGCTGCCGCCGAGGATCGAGGTCCCGCCGATCACCACGGCGGCGATGACCGGCATGAGGTAGGCGTCGCCCATTCCCTGATAGGCCTGATTGGCATAGCCGGTGAGCAACAGGCCGCCGAGGCTGGACAGAAAGCCGGCGAGCGCGAAGACCGCCACGGTCGTGCGGCCGATCGGGGCGCCCGCGAGAAACAGCGCCCGCTGCGATTGCCCCATGGCGTAGATATAGGTGCCGAACACCGTGCGCTTCAGCACGAAAGTGATCGCCGCGCCGACCAGGAGCCACAGCAGGAAGGCGTTCGGGATGCCCGCGAACCGGCCGTGCGCCATCAGAACCGCAAGCGGGGGCGGCGCGCCGTGCGGCTTGAACCCGCCGGTGTAGAACACCGTCATGCCGAGCAGCATGGCGTTGACCGCGAGCGTCCAGACCATGGCGGGAATGCGGAAGATCGCGACCCCGAGGCCGTTCACGGTGCCGACCAGCACGCCACCCAAGAGGCCAGCCGGGATGGCCAGCGCCTCGAGCAGCGGGTTGCCCGAGCCGGCGAACGAAGTCGAGATGATCGCCGTCCCTGTGATGGTGAGCGGCACCGACAGGTCGATCTGCCCAAGCAGGATCACCAGCATCGCACCGGTCGCCAGGATGCCCACGATGGCCGCGATCTGCAGCTGTTGCAGCAGGTAGCCCAGCGACAGAACGCCGGGCGACACGATGCCCGCCCCGATCACGATGACGAAGCAGCCGGCGACCACCAGGGCAACGGAGGGATCGATCCGCAAGCCGGCTGTGAACAGGCGCGGCATGCGAGGGGCGAGCGAGGAGGTCACGCGAAGCGCTCCAGGCGCGAGCGGACGCGCAGCATGCCGAGCGCTCCGAGAACGATCGCGATGGCGAGGATCGCGCCCTCGAAGAAGGGCTGCGCCAGCGGCGGCAGGCCGGAAAAGAACATCAGGGCCGAGATGGTCTTCAGCGTGAAGGCGCCGAGCACCGCGCCGAGCGGTGTGCCGACGCCGCCCGACAGCGCCACGCCCCCGATCACCACGGCGGCGATCGAATTGAGGGTGTAGGCAGGGCCGATATTCGGGTCGCCCGTCTGGGTCACCATGCTGATGTACAGGCCCGCCAGCGCCGCGAAGAATCCGCCGATCGCATAGGCCGCCAGGGTTGCGGCGGGCACGCGGATCCCGGTCATCACGGCCGCCTCGCGGGCCGAGCCGATGGCGTAGAGGCTCATCCCGAAGCGGGTGCGGCGCAGTGGCACCGCGAGCAGCATAACCGTCGCCACGATCAGGATCAGCGACGTGGGCACCTTGAAGACGTCGTAGGTAAGGGCGTCAGACAGCGCCTCGTCGATGTCGCCGCCGGGCGTCGGCCGCAGCAGCAGCGCCAGCCCCGAATAGATGCTGCCCGAGGCGAGGGTTGTCACGATCGGAGGCACCCGTCCGTAGACGACGGCGGCGCCGTTCAGCAGGCCGCAGGCCGCCCCGACCGCGAGGACCGCAAGGGTGCCGAGCGCGATCTGCAAGGGGGAGCCGGACAGCAGGTAAGAGGCAACAACGTTGGTCAGCGCCACCACGGGTCCGACCGACAGGTCGATGCCGCGCACCAGCACCACGAAGAACTGCGCCAGGGCCGCCAGTGCCAGCAGAGCGCCCTGATTGGACCAGATCGTCAGCACGTAGACCGACATGCCGCGCGGATGGATGCTGATGTAAAGCGCAAAGAGTGCAGCCAGCAGCGCGGCCGAGATGGCGAGGCGCGCATGGCGTCGGAGCCGGATCATCAGGCGGCCTCGGCGGACGCATTGAGCGATGCGGCGATCAGCGCATCCGGCGTCGCCTCCGCGCCGCTCAGTTCGCGGACGACGCGGCCCCTGTAGAACACGTAGACCCGATGGCAGAGATGGATCAGCTCCTCGTAGTCCGTCGATTGCAAGACGATGGCGAGACCCTCGCCGGCAAGGTCCTGCAACAGGCGGTAGATCTGCGCCTTGGTCTTGACGTCGATGCCGCGGGTCGGGTCCATCAGCAGCAGGCAACGCGGGCCGAGTGCCAGCCATTTCGCCAGCACCACCTTCTGCTGATTGCCACCCGACAGCGTTTTGACCGGATCGCTCAGGCTCCGATAGGCGAGGCCCAGCCGTTCGATTAGGCCCGCAATGGCCGCTTCGGTGGCATCGCCGGCGCTGCCGATACCGAATGGCTTCCGGCTGAGGCCGGCAAGGCGCAGATTGTCGGCGATCGTCATATCGAGGATCAGGCCCTCGGTCTTGCGGTCTTCCGGGACCAGCGCCAAGTCGACGCCCTGCGCCTTGGCTCTGCCGGGTGTGAGGCCGGCGAGCGGCCTGCCGTCGAGGGTCATCGTGCCTTCGGTGCCGCGCAGGATCCCGAAGATCGCGTGCATCAGGTGCTGCTGGCCCTGGCCGTCGAGCCCCCCAAGCCCGACGATCTCGCCCGGCCGCACATCGAGATCGACGCCGTCGAGCTGCGGGGCCCAGCGCAAGCCGCGCACGGACAGGATCGGCGGTGTCGTAGGCGACGGCGGCTCGCGGCGCGGTGGAAACAGTTCCTTGAGCGACTGCCCGATCATCAGGCTGATCATCGCGTCGTGGCTTCGCGTGCCCGCCGCGAACGTCTCGATATGCTTGCCGTTGCGGAAGATCGAAATGCGGTCGGCAACGGCATCGATCTCGTACATGCGATGCGAGATGAACAGCACCGCGCAACCCGCGTCGCGCAATTCGCGGATCACGGCGAAGACGGTCTCGACGCGCTCGGCCGTCAGCGCCGAGGTGGCTTCGTCCAGGATCAGCAGCCGGGGCTTGCGATGAATCGCCTTGGCGATCTCGACGAGTTGGCGATCGGCCAGCGGCAGGTCGGCGATCCGCGTGTGCAGAGCGATGTGCCGGCCGCCGACCCGGTCGAGCACGGTCCGCGCGGCGCGGCGGTTGCCGCCGTGGATCAGCGCGAGCGCCGAGCCGCCGTCACCGATCAGCATGTTGTCGCCGACCGACAGATGCGGCATCAGCGACAGCTCCTGGAACATGCACACGATGCCGAATCGCGCCGCGTCGCGTGGCGTCGCGAAGCGCTGCGGGGCACCATCGACGGCGATCGTTCCACTCTCGGGCGCGATGACGCCCGCCAGCAGCTTCATCAACGTGGACTTGCCGGCGCCGTTCTCACCCAAGATGGCATGGACGACACCGGGTTCGACGGTCAGCGAAACGTCCGTCAGCGCCGGCACCCCGCCGTAGGTCTTCGACACCGATGTGAGTTCGACCAGCGGTGCCATGCCAGACCCATGTGCGGCGGGCGCCTTGCCGGGCGCCCGCTCGGCCTCAGCCGTTGTTCGAGGCGTTCTGACCCAGCAATTCATCCGGCTTGAAGGGCGGGAAGCACTGCGGATAGCCGGTCGTCGTATAGAAATTCGGCGGCAGGTCTGGGAAATAGTCCGTGCCGGAGACAAGATCCGCGTTGTTCTTGTTCGGGATCGGAAGGAAGACCTTCTGCGGCAGCGCGTGGCCTTGGAGCAGGACGACGGTCGCCTCGAGGGCCAGCGCCGCCATGGCGGGCGCCTGGGCAGCCGTGACGCCGGGATACTTGCCCTTGGCCGCAAGCTCACGCGTGCCGTTGCCGGCATCGACCCCGATCGGCACGATCGGATGGTTCGCGGCCTGCATCGCATGCAGCGCGCCGATGGCGCCCTCTTGCACCATCACGCCATCGAACTTGCCGTTGGTGGCGATCGCGTCCGCGGTGCCTTTCTCGGCCGTTCCGGCGTCCCAGTTGCCAACGACCTGGATCACCTTGAGGCCCTTGTACTTGTCGAGCACGGAACGCATGCCCTCGTGGTTGTCACGGTCGACGCTGTTGCCGGGCAGGCCCGAGATTTCGAGCACCTGGCCCGACACGTCGCCCTTGGCGGCCTTGATGCCGTCCACGACGGCCTGCGCCTTCATGCGGCCGAGTTCGAACTGATCCTCGTTGACCTGCACGATCTTGTCGGAGTCGAGCACGTTGTCGAAGGTGACCAGCACCGTTCCAGCCTTCTGGGCGCGCTTGACCACCGGGTCGAACGCCGTGGGATTGACCGCGTTGATGACCACAGCGTCATAGCCGGCGGCAATGAAGTTATCGATGGCGGCGATCTGCGCCGCCGAGTTGTTGCCGACCGAGATCACCTTGAAATCCGACAGCAGCTTGGCGTTGTCGGGCCGCGCGCCCCACGCCTTGGCGGACTGAATGGCCGTGATGCGCCAGTCGTTGCCGACATACCCGTTCACCAGCGCAATCTTGTACGGCCCCTTCTTGGCGTCGTACTGGATGGTCTTCTTGTTGTCGGAGGCCGGACTGAAGCATTCCGGCTTGTAGGTCTCGGCGCGTGCCGCACCGACCATCGTGGCAGAGAGCGACGCAGCTCCCAGCAGAATTGCCACTCGCTTCGAAGCGCGCATGTCGTTTCTCCCTAATCCGGCTGTTCGGCATGCGATCGGGACGATCGGCCGTGTTATCCGCCTGTTTGTGAGAGAAAATGACACGTTTCGAAGCATGTCAAGTCGGCCTCTCGCAATCGTAGCCAGGCAGGGCTCTTTGCTGCGACCGAGGGGAGGCAATCCGGTACCCTGCATTAAGCGGGGTGAAGAGAACTGACGAGTTTTGGACTTTTGTGGCTTTCCTTGCATGCAAGGCTGCGCTAACCTGCCAAAAAATAAGGGTTCGGGAGGACTCGGTGTTTCGTCCGCGGATTGCAGTCACGACGGGAGATCCGGCCGGCATCGGGCCGGAAATCGTGGCGCGCGCGGCCGCCGTGCTCCGGCCGCGGATCGAGCGGGGCGAATTCGCGCTTCTGATCATCGGATCCTTAGCCACGCATCGCGCCATCATCGCAGAACTGGGCCTGGACGACGGGTCTCCTGCGATCGGCCCGGATCGGCTGACGGACGCGTCGATCGGCCTTGCCTTCCATGATGTCGACCGCGGCGGCGACCGCGTTCCGGTCGGCCGGTCGACGGCAGATGGCGGCAGGGTCGCTTATGACGCGATCGCCGAATCGGTTCGACTGGCGATGGACGGCACCGTCGACGCGATCTGCACGGGCCCGATCAGCAAGGAAGCGCTGAACTTCGCCGGCCACCACTACAGCGGCCACACGGAGCTGCTCGCGGATCTGACCAAGGCGCGCGATTCGGTGATGCTGCTGGCGCACGGCAACATGCGGGTGAGCCACATCACCACCCATGTCGCGCTTCAGGACGTGCCGGCTCGCGTGACACCGCAACGCATCCGCCGCGTGGTGACCTTGACCGATGAAGCCCTGCAGGCGCTCGGATTGCAGCGGCGCAAGATTGCCATTGCGGCGCTCAACCCGCATGCGGGCGAAGGCGGACTGTTCGGTCGGCAGGACATCGATGTCGTCGAGCCGACGATCCGCGAGTTGCAGGCGAGCGGCTTCGATGTCGAGGGCCCGGTGCCGGGCGACACCGTTTTCGTGAAGCTTCACGCCAAGCAGTACGACGCGGTCGTCGCGATGTACCACGACCAGGGCCACATCCCGGTCAAGCTGCTCGGCTTCTCGGTCGACGCCGAAACCGGCAAATGGAACGCGCTCAGCGGCGTCAACGTCACGCTCGGGTTGCCCATCATCCGCACGTCGGTCGACCACGGCACGGCTTTCGACATCGCCGGCCGCGGCATCGCCAGCGAGACCAGCCTCATCGAGGCCATTGAGCTCGCCATCGCCCTGTCGCGGGCGCGCAAGGGCGCGAAAGAGGCTGCATAGACGATGGCCTGAGGCCACACGCAGAACTCCGCAAAGACGGAGAACAACCGGAGGAAAACTGAAATGACCAACACACGATTTTTGTTTGCTGGCGCTGCAGCGCTCGCTTTCGCCACCTTTGCAGGCTCGGCTCTCGCCGAAGACTATAAGTGGCCGGACAAGATCCCGCCGGAAGCAACCGATCTCCTGAAATCGCCGCCGCTCTCGCCCCGCGGCCAGCCTGTCCCCGGCTTCCCGGAGGGCCCGCCGGCGACCCCGGCCGATATCTTCAAGTTCACACCTGACATGATCGCCAAGCTCAAGGCCGGTCACTTCACCGCGGGGATCGTGATGCACACGATGGACGCCGGGTGGCCGAAGCTTCAGATCGAAGGCATCACCAAGACCCTGAAGGATTTCGGGATCGACGTCGTCGCGGTGACGGATGCCAAGTTCCAACCCGGCCAGCAGATCGCGGATCTCGAGCAGATGATTGCACGCAAGCCGAACGTGATCTTCTCGATCCCGATCGACCCGCAGTCGCAGGCGGCCGCCTACAAGAAGGCAGCGGACGCAGGCATCAAGCTCGTGTTCATGGACAACGTCCCGGTCGGCATGGCGCCCGGCAAGGACTACGTCTCGGTCACTGCCTCCGACAATGAGCAGAATGCAGCTTTCGCGGCCAAGGAATTGGCCGAAGCGATCGGCAAGAAGGGCGAGGTCGGGATCGTGACGCTCGTCTATGACTATTATTATTCGGTCGCCGCCCGGAAAGTGGGCGCGCTCAAGGCCTTCAAAGAATATCCGGACATCAAGGTTGTCGACGTCGGAACCTTCACGTCGCCCGAGAAGGCCTACAACGTCGCGACCGCGATGATGACCGCCCATCCCGACCTCAAGGGCATCTTCGCGGCTTGGGATACGCCGGCGCAGCAGGTTGTCGCCGCTGCCAAGACGCTCGGCCGGAAGATCGTCGTCACCACCAACGATCTCGCCGCCGACAGCGCCTTGAACGTGGCGCGAGGCGAGTTCCTGGCCGTCGGCGCTCAGCGGCCGTACGATCAGGGCGTGGCCGAGGCGAACTCCGCCGCCTATGCGCTGCTCGGCATGGACGTGCCTCCCTACATCTCGGTCGCGACGCTCCGCGTGAAGAAGATCGACCTGCTCAGCGCCTTGAAGGACGTGACCAAGGAAGAGCCGCCGGCCTCGGTGATCAAGATCTGCAATAACGCCTGCTTCTGACCGCAACCGATGCCGGAGCGACCCGCGACCATGCGCCCGCTCCGGCCTTCACGCCTGGCCCGATCGTGCCCGCAGCCGTGAACGCGCTCGACTCGTCCCGGACCTTCGAACCGCTCGTCTCGATGCGCGGCATTTCGAAGGCCTTCGGGCCGTACCGTGTGCTGCGCGACGTCGACTTCGACGTGCGGCCGGGCGAAGTACACGCGCTACTTGGAGAGAACGGCGCGGGCAAGTCGACCCTCATGAAAGTCCTCATGGGGGTTCACAAGCCCGACGCCGGAACCGTGATGCTCGCCGGCGAGAACATCGTCGGCGCCTCGGTCGAACATCATCTCTCTCACGGCATTGCCATGATCTTCCAGGAGCTCAGCCTCCTGCCCAATCTCACGGTCGCCGACAACATCATGCTCGGCCGCGAGCCGCGGCGCCCGGGATGGATCGTCGACCGGGCCAAGCTGCGCCGGGACGCGCAGGCGATCATCGACCAATACCGCTTTCCGCTGCGCGCCCGTCAGCTCGTGCGCGATCTCGGTTTCGCGCAACGGCAAATGGTGGAGATCCTCAAGGCGGTGTCGCGCGGCGCCCGCGTGCTGATCCTCGACGAGCCGACGTCGTCGCTCAGCCTGCGGGAAGAGGAGAGCCTCTTCGCCATCATGGACGAGCTCAAGGGCGGCGGCATGGGGCTCGTCTACATCAGCCACCGGATGGCTGAGATCTTCCGGCTGGCCGATCGCCTCAGCATCGTCAAGGACGGCAGCATCATCGGTCCGCTCGACCCAGGCGCGACGTCGATCCGGCATGTGTCGGAGTTGATGTCCAAGGCGAAGCCCGCGGCAGCGGCCGCGCCGGCGACAGGTGTCGCCGAGGATGACGGCTGCGCCGACCGAGCCGGGATCCGGCGGCATCGCCTTGACGGTCGCAAACCTGAGCACGGACCGTAAACTCGACGGCCTGTCCTTTACCCTGAAGCGGGGCGAGATTCTCGGAGTCGCGGGCCTTGTCGGCTCCGGGCGCTCCACCTTGGCCAAGGCCCTGTTCGGCCTGCTGCCCGACGCCACCGGCGACATCACGGTGGCGGGACGGTCGCTAAGGCTCGGCGACGCACAAGCCGCAATCAAGGCGGGCCTCGCCTTCGTGCCGGAGGATCGCCGGCTCGAGGGGCTCGTTCTCAACGCTTCCCTCGCCAACAACATGGCCCTGCCGACCTTGGACCGCCTGACCGTGAACCTCGGGCTGCCGGTGGTGTCGCGACCGCCGCATCGGCAGCATCTTCGAGAACCTACAGCGCCAAGCTCGGCATCGTGGCGCGCGGCTCGCGCCAGCTCGGCGTCCGAACTGAGTGGTGGCAACCAGCAGAAGGTGGTGTTCGCCAAGTGGCTGGCGAGCAAGCCGAGCGTGCTCATCCTCGACGAGCCGACCAATGGCGTCGACGTGAACGCCAAAGCCGACATGCGCGCCATCATCCGTGCGGCGGCCGAGGCCGGCGTCGGGGTGCTGCTGATCTCGTCCGAACTCGACGAACTCACGGCCGCGGCCGACCGCATCCTTACGCTGGTCGATGGCCGCATCACGCGCGAACTCACCGACGTCCGTGACGAAGCGCAGCTTCGGGCGATCCTCCAAGCGGACCTCGCCGCGATCAAACAGGAGCGCTCGGCGTGACGCAGCCAGGCCACCACCCCGAACCACGAAACCGAGTCCCTTGCGGCGATGCTTCGCCGGCTCGTGCTTGAGCGGCCGACCTACTTGATCTTCGTGCTCGTAACGCTGTTCTTCGTCGCTTTCGCGCCGAATTTCGCGAGCCTGTCGACGGCAGGGGCGATCCTGCGGGTGACCGCTCTCGTCACCATCATGGCCGTCGGCATGACGTTCGTGATCATCTGTGCCGAGATCGACCTGTCGGTCGGCTCGCTTGCGAGCTGGTCCGGCATGGTCGCGGCGCTGCTGCTCGATCGCAACGTTCCGACCAGTGTGGCGCCGCTCCTCGTGCTCGCCATGGGCGCCGGGATTGGTGCCGTCACCGGCGCTTCTGGTCACCAAGGTGCGGATCCCGTCCTTCCTGGTGACGCTCGGCATGCTCAGCATTTTCTCCGGTCTCGCGCTGACCGATGACCGGCACGGAACCGGTGCCGATCGTCGACGACGCGTTCTCCGACCTGTTCTGGAACGCGAGCTTTCTCGATGTGCCCGCGCCCATCTGGTGGACGATCGTTGTCGTGCTGATCGGCTTCTACGTGCTGCAGATGACGGTGCTGGGCCGCCGCGCCTATGCGGTTGGCGGCAATCTGATCGCGGCCCGTTTTTCGGGCGTGAAGACCGACCGTATCAAGATCGTCGCGTTCATGGCCTCGGGCCTCACGGCCTCGCTCGCCGGCATGATGCTGGCGGCGCGTTCGTCGGCCGGCAACCCGAGCCTCGGCGCCGGCCTCGAACTCGACGTGATCGCGGCGGTGATCATCGGCGGGACCAGCCTGTTCGGCGGCGTCGGCGGCATCCTCGGCTCGGTCATCGGCGCGATCTTCATCGGCATACTGGGCTTCGGGCTTCTGGTCATGGGTCTGTCGACCAGCATCCAGGAGGTCATCAAGGGCGCGATCATCATCCTCGCCGTCGCGCTCAACCGGCGATGAACCGACGGGGGCTGACCGCCTCGGACCACCCAAGGCCGATCGGAACGCCGGTCCGATCACGCCCCTCGATCAGCCGGCGATGGAGGAAAACGATGCTCAAGAGACGCTTACGCAACATTGCTGGCGGCACTGGCCGCCCCACTCCTGTTCGGCGCAGGACCGGCCTTCGCTTCAAAGGACGTACCGACCATCGGCGTCGTCGTGCCGACGCTCGCGGCGCAGTTCTGGAACAACTACATCGATTTCATGAAGAAGGGCGCGAAGGAGCTCGGGGTCAACCTGATCGTTCTCAACGCCGACAACAAGCCCGACCAGATGGTGAAGTCGCTCGAAGACCTCGTCGCCCAACCAGCCGACGGGATCATCTTCACACCCTACTGGGCGACCGCCGCCAAGGGTCTGAGCCTCGCTAAAGATGCGAACATTCCGGTGATCCTGACCGACAGCTATCCGGACTTCTCGCCCCAGACGGCCCGCTTCCCGAACTACAAGGCCTTCGTCGGTCCGAGCGACGAGGATGCCGGCAAGCAGATGGCGGAGGCGCTGTTCGCCGCCATGACGCCCGACGCCAACGGCAAGAAGGTGATCGGCGTCGTCAACGGCACGGCCGGAACCTCCGTCGCCATCGACCGCCGCAAAGGCCTGGGCGATGCCCTGAAGGACGCATCCGGAGGTCGTAGTCGCCGGCGAAGTCGACGGCAATTTCGTCCGCGACACGTCGCAGACGGTGTTCGAATCCCTTTACCAGGGTCATCCCGACATCAAGGGCGTCTGGGCGGCGAACGGCGGCACGGCCACGGGTGTGATGACGGCGCTCAAGAACGCCGGCAAGAAGCCCGGCAAGGACGTGATCGTGGTGGCCATGGACCTCAATCCGGAGAACGTCGAGGCGGTGAAGAGCGGTGACCTGCTGTTCGACATCGGCGGCCATTGGCTCCAGGGCGGGTTCGCGCTCGTGATGCTCTACGACGAGATCAAGGGCAAGCCGGTGTCGAAGGACCAGGACAACGTCAAGCTGAAGCTCCTGCCCTTGACCAAGGACAAGACGGCGCAGTTCGACGCGGATTTTCCCGGCGGCGTGCCGCCCTACGACTTCAAGGCGCACTCTCAGGTCTTCACCCCGAACGCCACCCCAGCCTCGTTCGAGCTGAAATACAGCAAGTAGGCGCAGGTCGGAGCGGGGGGCGAGCGCGCCCCGCTCCAACGGCAATACCGCACGGCATGCACATCGGACACTCGGCCGCCCTTGCAGATCGTCGCCACAGAACATTTCGCGACAGTTTCGGCAGCACGCGAGCCTTGTCGGGGGTGTCGCTGACGCTCGGGGCAGGCGCCGTGCATGCGCTGGTCGGCGAGAATGGCGCCGGCAAATCCACCCTGCTGAAGATCCTAGGCGGTGCCGAGCGGCCCGATGCGGGCACCATCGCGATCGACGGCGAACCCTACGCGCCACGTTCGCTTGCCGACGCGGTCGGGCGCGGCATTGGCCTGGTGTTCCAGGAAATCACCATCAATCCGTCGCTGAGCGTGGCCGAAAACATCTTCGCAGGGCAGTTGCGCCGATTCCAGCGCGCGGGGATGCTGGTCACCCGAGCTCTGATGCGCGAGGCGCAAGCGTTGCTCGATGGCTTCTCGGCGGGCTTTTCGGTTCGCCAGCCGCTGACGGCGCTCGATCTCGGCCAATGGAAATGCATCGAGATCGCTCGCGCCCTCGCGACGCGGCCACGCGCAGTCTTCTTCGACGAATCGACGGCCTTTCTCAATCATCGCGAGGTCGACGTCGTGCTGGCCGCGATGCGGGCCCTCAAGGCGCAGGGGCTCGTGGTGGCCTTCGTGTCGCATCATCTGTCTGAGGTCAGTGCGGTGGCGGACCGCCTGACCATCCTCAAGGATGGTCGCAAGGTCGGGGACTACGAGGCCGGCGAACTCGATCGCGACGGAATTCAAAGTCGGATGGTCGGCCGCGACATGTCGAAGGGAATGTATCCGCCGCGCGCCACCGTTGCCGACAAGCCGCCTGTCCTGGCGTTGGCGAACGTGTCCTCCGGCACTCGCCTGGCGCCACTCTCGCTCGACTTGCAGCCGGGAGAGATCGTCGGGATAGCGGGCTTGAAGGGCGCCGGCGGCGAGCGACTGCTCGAGACGGTCGCCGGCGTGGTTGCCGCAGCTGCGGGCGATACCCGGCTCGACGCCCATCCGTACGCGGCGCGCACGCCGACGGATGCATGGGCCGCCGGCGTCGCCTATCTGCCAGGCGATCGCACCACCGAGGGGCTCATCGTCGAGGCGAGCGTGCTGGACAATCTGCTGATGGCGCGGCCACCTCGGCGAGGGCCCTTTTTCGACAGCAGGAAGGCGCGGGAACTGGCGGCAGGCCTCATTCGGCGCCTGCACATCAAGACCCATTCGGCCAATGCCCGGACCGGCTCGCTCAGCGGCGGCAATCTCCAGAAGGTGGTGCTCGGCAAGTGCCTGGCCACGAACCCGCGCGTGCTGCTGCTCAACAACCCCACCCGCGGCGTCGATGTCGGCGCCCGGACGGAGATCTATCGGTCGCTGCGTCAGGCAGTCGACGAAGGCCTGGCGATCCTCCTGCTGAGCGAGGATCTGAACGAGCTGATCGGCCTGAGCGATCGCCTCCTGGTGATGCGCGGCGGCAGCGTCGCGGCGCGCTTCGACGATCCCGGGGCGGTGACCGAAGAGGCCATCGTACGGCACATGACCTGAGGACCATGCGATGACGCCCGTCGAGCTCCAGGCCAGCCCCGTTCCCGAGACGCGTCGCCGTTTCACTCGTGACGACGCCCGCCGGCTGTTCCCGATCCTGCTGCTGCTCGGGCTTGCGGCCGTCTTCGCTTCGCTCTCGTCGCGCTTCCTGCAATTCAACAACATGATGATCGTGGCGCAGCAGGCCGTGGTGCTGCTCGTCGCCGCGCTCGGTATGACCTTTGTCATCATCGCAGGCTCGATCGACCTTTCGGTCGGCGCCATCGTGGCGCTGGCGGCGCTGGTCGCGGCCTACACGGCGGCCAGCCTCGGCGTCTTCGCGCTCGTGCCAGCCTGCCTCGTCGGCGTGCTGTGCGGGCTCCTCAACGGCATTGTCGTCGCCAAAGGCAAGGTGCCGTCGTTCATCGTCACCCTCGGCGCCATGGTGGTCTACCGCGGTATCGTGCTGTTCTTCACCCGGGGGGCGCCGGTTTCGATCGAGGACGAGACCTTTCTCGACGTCTATTCGGGCCGGACCTTCAACATCCCGCATTCGGCGCTGATCGCGCTCTTCCTCATCGCCTTCGCGGCCGTCATCCTCAACCTCACGGTGTTCGGCCGCGAAGTGCGGGCGATCGGCGGTGGCGAGCGCATCGCCTTTCTCACAGGCATCAAGGTGGAGCGCGTGAAGATCGCGATCTTCGCGCTGCTCGGCTTGCTGTGCGGCATGGCGGGCCTGCTCCAGGGCGCGCGCGCCATGGCGGCCACGGCACAACTCGGCGAGGGCCTCGAACTCGATGCCATCGCGGCCGTGGTGGTGGGCGGCACACCGCTGACCGGCGGGGTCGGCAGCATCCAGGGCACGATCCTCGGGGCGCTGATCATCACGATCCTGTCGAACGGCATGAATATCATCGGGCTCGACCCGTATTTCCAAAATATCGTCAAGGGCTTGGTTTTGGTGCTGTCGGTGTTCGTCACCATCGACCGCAAGAAGATCGGCATCATCAAGTGAGCAGGGAGGGCTCAAGCCCGAAGACGATGTCTAACAACTGCGCCGAAGGTCGTGCGGTCGCCCAATTCCGCCGTGGATTTTACCGCTTTGTCCGGCCGAAGATCTGCTCAGGCCCGGCGCGATTGGAAGAACAGGAGGTGACCCGCCCGACCTAGCACTTAAGCCCAAGCAAATGTTCAGGAAGGAAAATCCCATGAAGATGATCGAATTGCTTACATGCGCCGTTTTGGTCGCAGCACCTGTGGCCGCCTATGCTGCCGATGTCGGACCACTCGACGTTCCCGCGAAGACACTGCCCGTGCCGAGTGCCGACATCAGCCCGGGGATGCAGAAGTTCATCGGTGCGCCGCTCAATCCGGACTGGAACAAGCTCTGGAAGACCGGCGAAGAGGCCCGCGCCTACGCAGACGTGCAGGCGGCCGCGACCGTAAAAGGCATCCCGGCGATGCTCGATCGGCTGCACGTCAAATCCGAAGCGTCGACCATCGACGGCGTCCGCGTCCATGTTCTCACCCCCGATACCATCCCGGTCGAGAATCAGGGCAAGGTGCTCATCCACGTCCATGGTGGGTGCTACGTGCTTTTCCCCGGCGAGTCCGGCACGCCCGAGGGGATCATCATGGCGGGCGACGGGCATTACAAGGTGATCTCGGTGGACTACCGCATGCCGCCGGAGGCCTACTTCCCGGCCGCGGTCGACGACGCCGTGACGGTCTATAAAGCGGTTCTGCGGGACACGCCTTCCAAGAACGTCGGCGTATTCGGCACCTCGGCCGGGGGCGCCCTGACGCTGGAACTCGTGCTGCGGGCGCGGGAACAGAGCCTGCCCTTGCCGGGCGCGCTCGCCTCCGGCACGCCGATGTCCGACGCGACCAAGACGGGCGACAGTTTCTACACGAACGAAAAGGTCGACAACATTCTCGTCTCGCGCGACGGCTTCTGCGACGCCGCCACCGTGGTCTACGCCAAGGGCCACGATCTCAAGGATCCGCTCATCTCGCCCGTCTACGGCGACATGCATGGCTTTCCGCCGACGATCCTGACCACCGGCACGCGCGACCTTCTCCTGAGCAACACCGTGCGCGTGCACCGCAACCTCCGGCGCGCCGGCGTCGAAGCCACCCTGCAGGTCTACGAAGGTCAGTCGCACGCCCAATATGAGTTCGACGACACCTTGCCGGAAAGCAAGGAAGCTTTCGGCGAGATCGCGACCTTCTTCGGCGCCCATCTCGGAAAGTAACTTCGGCCTGGCCGGCGGACGATCCGCCGGCTAGACTCGATTTGGCTTCGCCCTGCTGCTGCGACGGTCGGACGCTTATCATCGAGAACGTCGCGCCTTGCCTCAGGCATCACAACAACCCGGTGCCGTCGGGACCCGGTACGGCCTGAACCGCCGCTCAGACGAAGACCGAGGTCGTGTGCCGGCCAAGCCAGCGTTACAGGCAACGCGCACCTGAGCGCGGGTTAGCTGTTGTCGGCACGCCAACGCGTCGCGGTCTGAGCCGCCGCAGATGACATTGCAGACCGGTAGCCGCAGAAGGCGGATGTTAAATCGAGGTCGACAATCCGGCTGTAGGCCAGCTAGCAGATCCAACCCTCGTCGTCCCGTAAAAGTCCGACCGATGGTCGGCGTTCGAGCCGAAGCCGCCTGCCGAGAACACGCGAGGGCTCTTCACTTCTCGGTGGTCCAGCGCTCCGCCGACTGACGCAAATGCATCCGCATGGCCGCCTGGGCACCGAGCGGATCCGCCGCCTGAAGTGCCGCAAGGATCGCCTCGTGTTCGGTGATCGCTGCCGCCCAGGTCTCCCTGTTCTCATACTTGCTGCGAATCCGCGTCGAAATCCGATCGTGGCGCGCGTCGAACAGGTCGCTGACCATACGAACAAGGACGGAATTCCCGGCCTGGTGTGCGATTGCCACATGGAATTGCCTGTCGTCGTCGAGCGGCTTGTGCCCCGCCTCAACGGCCGCGCGCATCTTCTGCAAGGCCGCACCAAGACCGGCGAGCGCTGGCGCGGTCATGCGGGCGCATGCGATCACAACAACGGCTCCTTCGAGTGCGAGGCGCGCCTCCATGAGCTCCGACGGACTGTCGCCGAGGGCCGCCCGGTTGGCGGTCGGGAGATCGTCGCCCATGGCGCAGACGTAGACACCGGCTCCAGTGCGGATTTCGACGCTGCCCTCGATCTCGAGTGCGACCAGGGCTTCGCGGAGCGAAGGCCGCGAAACACCGAGTTGCTGAGCCAAGTCTCGTTCGGCGGGCAGCCGCGACTGCGCCGGGAACTCACCGTTCCGGATGAGCGCGCGCAATTGGTCAGCGATCTGCTGATACAACCGGCGCGGCTCGATGCGCTTCGAGCTGATCTGGGTCATGCGAGCCTTCCGGTCCGGATGCTTGAGCCAGAGCTTGTCAGGCCAATCCCGATTGGCTTGACAAGAAAGCCGGCACCAGCTTTCTAGCAGAACTAGCACGGAGGGGAGCTGCTATGTTGACGGTCGTTTGCGAGCGTCCGCGCTTGCTGAAGGCCGAAGAGCGGATGCGACCTGTTCGTCAGGCCGACGAAGTTCTCGTCCGCATCAGGCGCGTCGGGATCTGCGGTACCGACCTCCACATCTTCGCGGGCAATCAGCCTTACCTATCCTACCCCAGGGTCATGGGGCATGAGCTTGCCGGCATTGCCGAAGAGGTGCCCGAAGGCAGTTCCGTCCAGGTTGGGGATACCGTCTTCATCATTCCCTACATGTCGTGCGGCCATTGCGCGGCCTGCCGCAAGGGGCGGACGAATTGTTGCCAGCGGCTCGAAGTCTTGGGGGTGCATCGCGACGGCGGCATGACCGAATGGCTGAGTGTCCCCGAGCGTTTCGTTTGTGCCGCGAATGATCTCGAGCTCGATCAAGCCGCCATGGTCGAGTTTCTCGCCATCGGGGCTCACGCTGTTCGGCGGAGCGGTGTCGGCCCCGGCGAAAAGGCGTTGGTGGTGGGTGCGGGCCCAATCGGGCTCGGTGTTGCGCTGTTCGCCAGGCGGCGCGGCGCGACGGTGACAATCCTCGATCAGCGCAAAGATCGCCTTCGGTTCTGCTCCGAGCAACTCGGCTTCAGCTCCATCGTCGAGGTTGGCGAGGGCGATCACGATCGCCTCGCTGCGCTCACGGACGGCAACTTCTTCGATGCGGTTTTCGACGCGACCGGCAGTCCGGCCGCCATGGAGCGCGGCTTCGGCTTCGTGGGTCATGGCGGCACGTACGTGCTCGTTTCCATCGTGGCCAGCACCATCTCGTTCTCGGATCCCGAGTTCCACAAGCGAGAAACGACCCTCCTGGGCAGCCGGAACGCCACTCGCGAAGACTTCGACGCGGTCATCGAGGCCCTCAGGGCCGGAGAGATACCGACCGGCGCCCTCGTGACTCACCGTCTGACGCTGGCCGAGGCCCCGACGGCCTTTTCGGACTTGCTCGATCCGCTTGCCGGCGTGGTCAAGGCTCTGGTGACCGTCCCGTGAGCGCCCGCCCTCTGGATGCAGTTCGCGCGAGCGCATGCCGAGTGTTCGTGTCAAACATCCTCAAGCGGGACGAGGCGGTCGGCGCCAAGACCGTCATCCGGGGCACCGACAGCTCAGCCCGCATCGCTTGCATCGCGACCCTGGCTGACGGGTCGGGAACCCGCAATCCATCCGAACCCTTGGGCGCCCGCTGACGGGTTGCAGCCCGGCCAAACCGTGAGATGATCTCACCAAGGCGCCGCAGAGCGCCGCTGAATGAACCGAATGAGGAAATGAACCATGAAGGCTCTTGTAGCAGCAGTGATGTTGACGTCCGTCGCGGCCCTGACCGGCCCGGCTGCGGCGGCCGACGCGACAATTCCCGTGATCGTGAAAGACACGACCTCGAACTACTGGCAGATCGTGCTGGCGGGTGCCCGCAAGGCCGGCAAGGACCTCGGGGTCAAGGTGCCGGAACTCGGCGCCCAATCCGAGTCCGACATCAACGGGCAGATCACGATTCTCGAGAATTCCGTGGCCGACAAGCCGGCCGCCATCGTGATCTCGCCGACCCAGTTCGCAGCCCTGGGCAAGCCAATCGACGAGGCCGCCAAGTCGGTCAAGATCATCGGGATCGACTCGGCAGCCGACTCGAAAGCCTTCACGTCGTTTCTCACCACCGACAACGTCCAGGGCGGGCGCGCTGCGGCCGATGCGCTGGCCGACGGCATCAAGGCCAAGACCGGCAAGGCTGAGGGCAACGTCGCAATCATCAACTCGCTCCCCGGCGTCGGTTCGCTCGACCAGCGTGTGCAGGGCTTCAAGGAGGAGTTGAAGAAGTACCCCGGCCTGAAGATCACCCAGGACAAGGTAGCGGACGGTCAGGCCACCACCGGCCTGAACATCACGACCGACCTGATCACGGCCGACCCAACCCTCGTTGGAGTGTTCGCCGACAACCTGATCATGGGTCAGGGCGCGGGTCAGGCGGTGGCTGAGAACAAGCTCGGGAGCAAGCTGGCGCTTGTGGCCTTCGATAGCGACCCGAAGCTCGTCGGCTATCTCGGCGACGGCACGATCTATGCGCTGATCGTGCAGGACCCCTACCGCATGGGCTATGACGGGGTGAAGACCGCCCTCGCGGCGTCCAAGGGCGAGAAGGTGCCGGCGAACGTCGACACGGGGGTGAACACCATCACCAAGGCCAACATGAGCTCCGACCGCAGCCAGGCCCTGCTGAACCCGAAGCTGGACTAAGCCTTCGAGGAACACTCGTCGTCGCGAGGACGCAGCAGACAAGCAATCCAGGCCGGGCTACGGTTCTGGATTGCGTCGCACTCCGCGCGATGACGAGCCGAGGACTCCCGGAGAGCCGATGACAATCGACACGCTTGAGCGGCCGGCACCTGCCAGTCCGGCCGCGAACGCGCCCATCCTGTCCCTGCAGAAGCTCGACAAGCGCTTCGGCGCGACGCATGCGCTGAAGAGCGTCGACCTCGACTTCCTGCCCGGCGAGATCCACGCCATCGTGGGGGAGAACGGCGCCGGCAAATCGACCCTCATCAAGACGCTGACGGGCGTGCACCAGCGTTCTTCGGGCGAGATCTTGTGGGAGGGCCGTTCGGTCGCGCTCGCGACACCTCACGAAGCGATCGCTCTCGGCATCAATGCCGTGCACCAGGAGGTGGTGCTCTGCCCGCACCTGTCAGTCGCCGGCAACCTGTTCCTCGGCGACGAACAGACGCGCTTCGGCCTCCTGCGCCACCGCGGCATGATCCAGGCCGGCCAGAAGATCCTGGACGACATCGGTTTCGCGCTCCCTGCGCGCGCCATCCTGTCGAGCCTCACCATCGGGCAACAGCAGCTTGTCGCGACGGCCCGCGCGTCCACGCGTGGCACCCGCTTCCTCATCTTCGACGAGCCGACCGGGTACCTGACTCGGCAGGAGGCGGCGCAGCTCTTCGCCCTGATCCGCCGTCTGAAGAGCCAAGGCGTGACGGTCGTCTACATCAGCCACCGGCTCGAGGAGGTGTTCGAACTCGCCGACCGGGTGTCGATCCTGCGCGACGGCGCCCTGGTTTCGACATCAAAGGTCTCGGAAACCAACGAGGCGGCGCTGATCCGCGGCATGATCAACCGCTCGGTCGATCAGGTCCACTACAAGGAGACCGTTCCGTTCGGGGCCGAGATCCTGCGGACCGAGGGCTTTTCGGGGCCCGGCTTCTCCGACGTGTCGGTCAGGGTTCGGGCCGGCGAGGTTATCGGGCTCTACGGTCTCATCGGCGCCGGGCGCAGCGAGTTCGTGCAGACGCTCTTCGGCCGCCACGCCAAGACGGGCGGGCAGGTGTTCTGGAACGGCGAGCCGATCACCATCCGGAACGAGGCCGATGCCATCGGGCGCGGCATCGCGCTCGTGCCCGAGAGCCGGCGCGACCAGGGCCTTTGCCTCAACCTCGGCGTCGGGCTGAATGTCAACCTGTCGATCTTGGATCGTTTGACGAGCGGCATGCTGCTCAACCCGCGAGCCGAGAAAGCGGCTGCCGACCGACAAATCCGCGACATGCAGGTGAAGACCGCCTCACGGGAGGCCAACGCGTCCTCGCCTGTCGGGCGGCAACCAGCAGAAGGTGGTGGTCGGCAAGTGGCTGAACCACGGCGCCAAGCTCTTCATCTTCGACGAGCCGACGGTCGGGGTCGATGTCGGGACCAAGGTTGAGATCTACAAGATCTTCGCTCGCCTCCTGAAGGAAGGGGCGGGCATCATCCTGATCTCATCCTACCTGCCCGAGGTCTATGACCTCTGCGACACGCTGCATGTGTTCCGCCGGGGCCGCTTGGTCGCCTCCATGTCGGCCACAAAGCCGGGCAGGAAGCCATCCTCACCGAAGCCATCGGGGTCTGACCCGCCATCCGCAGAGCAGCGCAGCCATGACCGTGCAAACCACCGACCCGCTCTCGACCGCCGCTCCGCCAACCACTGCCCCGCGCGGCTCGCGCATGGGTCTCATGCTCAGCCTGACGCTGCTCGGGCTTCTGCTGCTGCTCTGGATCGGCCTGTCGCTGTCGACCAACACCTTCCTGACCGAGCGCAACATCTCGAATCTGATGCGTCAGGGGTCGATGGTGGCCATCATCGCGGTGGGGCAGACCTTCGTGATCATCACGGCCGGCATCGACCTGTCGGTCGGGGCCGTGGTGGGCTTCAGCAGCGTGATCGTGGCACTCCTCATGGTGCACGGGTTCGGGATCGCGACCGCGATTGCCCTGACGATCCTGCTCGGCGTCGCGATCGGCGCCTTTCACGGCTTCGGCATCGTGCAACTCGGCCTGCCACCGTTCATCATGACGCTCGCGACGCTGACGGCGCTTCGCGGGATCGGCCTTCTCATCACCAACGGGCAGACCATCTCTGGCATGCCCGGCAGCTTCACCGACTTCTCGCTCGCGAGCTTTCTGGGGATTCCATCACTGTTCTGGATGGTGATCCTCGTCGCCGTGCCGGCTTACGTGCTGCTCGGGCACACCCGCTGGGGCCGTTATCTCTACGCCATCGGGTCGAACGCCGAAGCCGCCCGGCTCACGGGCGTGAACGTGAAGGCGATGATCTACCTCGCCTATATTGTCTCTGCCGGGCTGGCCGCCTTCGTGGGCGTGCTGCTTGCGGCGCGTATCGGCATCGGCAACGCCACGCAGGGCGAGGGCTGGGAGCTCCAGGCCATCGCCTCCTCGGTGATCGGCGGCACCAGTCTGTTCGGCGCGGTCGGGTCCGTGCAGGGCCCGCTGCTCGGCTCGTTTATCCTCACGACCATCAACAACGGCTCGAACCTGCTCAGCGTCAACCCGTTTTGGCAGCGGATCATCACCGGGGCACTGATCATCGTGATCGTCTATTTCGACCAGCTGCGGCGTAAGCGGCGATAGAGGTTCGGTCTGTATCGCCGCAGTGTTGACGGCGGCCTTCAATCGGGGCAGCGAGACAGTGATCGTCCCGCCCAGCCCGCGCGGGAGCCGGCGGGCTGCTTTCAGCCATGCCTATATTGCTCCCACCCGGCACTGCAGCACCAGCAAACCGCGCCGCTCCCCGACCTCGAAACGGTGGAAACACCGTCTGTGCACCACCCGAAGGTTGTCAGCGCGCGGCGGGGCTGACGTCGAACACAAAGTTATCCGGCGCCGAAGGTGGATAGAACAGCCCGTCGAACCTGAACTTGCTGCCGGGCAGGAAGTCTGCCTTGAGCGCGCGGCTGGCGATATCGTTGGCGATCGGCGGCCGGGGGTCGGCGGGCACCTTGGGATGACCGCCCTTCTGGACGGCGGAGAAGCGCAACCCGCCGTGCTTCGCGCGCGCCACGACAATCCCGTTGAGGACCTGGAACTCCGAATCGTAGCTCAGCGACCATTCGACATGCGCGAAGGGGAGAAGCTTGCCCGACGGGTCCTTGCCGACCCAGGCGCTGACGAAGTTCATCCCGTAGTCGAGCTTGAACAACGTGTTCAGATTTCCCGTCTTCTGGTTGCGAAGCTGGTGCGCTACGCTGATGAACGGATGGTCGCCCATCTTGGCGGACACTTCGCCATTGATCTCGTCGGTGGTTGGCGGCTGGATAAACGGGACCGGAGGCTTGTCCAGCTTGTCGAGGACGAAGCTCGTGCCGATGTCGCTGCCGAGGTCAACCTCGACGTGGCCTTCCTTCTGGGTCCGGCCGAGATAGATCAGGCGCAGCTTTTTGACCGCAGCCATCTGGACAAAGCCAAATCTCCATTTTTTCAGTTCGTTGATGTCGAACCCCGCCTTGAGCGTCGTCGTCCCTTCCAGCGTGAACGCGAAACTGTGGCCGCCCTGGAGAAGGGAGTGACCGCGCTTCATGTCGAACAAGGCGAACTTCCGGCCGCCGGCCGACTGCGACTTGAAGAAGTTCACCTGCGTGTTGGCGCCCACCGCGTCGATGGTGATGCCGGCTGAGGTCATGTCGAATTCGACGGCCATGTTCAGGCGATCTCCCAGCCGCTGTTGGGCACCGTCATCTCGCGGCCGATCTGCGCGCCTTCTGAGCTGGTCAAGGCGTCGAAGATCTCATCGAGCTTGCCAAGCGTGTTGCGGCCGACGATGCCGTCGGCTTTCAGCTGGTTCTTGCTCTGGAACTGCCGAACCACGGCATCCATCTCCTGGCCGAATACGCCGTCGAAGAGGCCGCTGGGCTTCGTCGATCGAGGCATCGGAAACCCGAGTTCGACGAAGCAGGTCTGCAGGATTGCGACGGCCTCGTTGTCTTTTTCGCCGCGCGTGACGACCGGGCTGTTGTTCGAGGCTGCGACAAGGCGCTTGTTCCCGCTCAGTCGCGCAGACGTCAGAGACATCGATCATCCTCTGTCTTGTTGGCCAGATCAGGCAAACGAAGCAACCAGGTGGCGGCGGTCGGCGTGGCCAACCTGCTCGCCAAATATTTCCGCAGTATCGCGCCGCGCCGGTTGAGGTCCGAGTTGCTACCACGGCGCAGCCCGGCCAGCCTCCTTCAAGGCCAGGGCCCGCGCGTGCCGTCACTGCCGCTAAGCTGGGCCAGACCTGGCATGACGGATCGAGGCCGAGGCGTGCCCTACTTGTCGCCCGGCAGCACGGAACTGAGCACCTGGCGCGCCGTGTCGGTGATGATGTTGCCCTCGCGTTCGTCGCCCTTGGCGAGCGTCGTGGCGAACTTGCGCATCTGCTCGAACGTGAAATGCGGCGGCAGTGGCGGCACCTCGGGGTCGGTCTTCACTTCGAGCACGACAGGCACGCTCGAGGCGAGCGCCTCGTCCCAGGCCGCGCCCATCGCCTCGGGATCGTCGACATAGATGCCTTTGAAGCCGATCAGCTCGCCGAACGTGTGGTAGGGCACGTTCGGGATCTGCTGCGAGGCGACGAATTTCGGGTCGCCCTCCATGACGCGCTGTTCCCAGGTGACCTGGTTCAGGTCCTCGTTGTTGAACACACAGACGATCCAGGTCGGGTTCGACCACTGCTTCCAGTATTTCTTGACCGTGATCAGCTCGGCCATGTTGTTCATCTGCATGGCGCCGTCGCCTACAAGCGCAATCACCGGCCGATCCGGATGCGCGACCTTGGCCGCAATGGCGTAGGGCACGGCCGCGCCCATCGAGGCGAGCCCGCCCGACAGCGAGGCCATCATGCCGCGTCGCATCTTGAGGTCGCGCGCGTACCAGTTGGCGCAGGAGCCTGAGTCGCTCGTTAGGATGGCCCGGTCGGGGATGCGCGGCGACAGCTCCCAGGTGACGCGCTGCGGGTTGACGGGCGAGGCTTTGGCATGCGCCCGCTCATCGAGGGTTTTCCACCAGGAGGCGACGTTCTCCTCGACCGCCTTGCGCCAGCTCCGGTCGGTCTTCTGCTCCAGCATCGGCAGAAGCAGCTTCAGCGTCTCCTTGGCGTCGCCGACAAGGTTGACCTCCATTGGATAGCGGATCGACAGCATATCGGCCTTGAGGTCGATCTGGACGCCGCGCGCCTTACCCTCCTCGGGCAGGAATTCGGAGTAGGGAAAGCCCGAACCGATCATAAGCAGGGTGTCGCATTCGGTCATGAGCTTGTAGCTCGGCTCCGTGCCGAGCAGGCCGATCGAGCCCGTCACCCAGGGCAGCTCGTCCGGCAGGGCGGCCTTGCCGAGCAGCGCCTTGGCGCAGCCGGCACCGAGCTTCTCGGCGACCGCGATGACCTCGTCGGTGGCCTGCAAGGCCCCAGCGCCGACCAGCATCGCGACCTTCCTGCCGGCATTGAGAACATCGGCAGCCCGCTTCAAATCCTCCTCATAGGGCACGACCTTGGGCCTGGAATAGCCGACGCCCGAGAACACCGCCCCGTGCTTCCGGGGTGGGTCCTCGTAGGCGAGATCCTGCAGTTCGTTCGGAAAGATCAGTGCCGCGATCGTCCGTTCGCTGATCGCCGTGCGGATGCCGCGGTCGATCATATGGCGCACCTGCGCCGGCGCCATGGCGGTCTGGACGTAAGCGCCGGCCACGTCCTTGAACATGCTCTGCAGATCGAGTTCCTGCTGGTAATGGGCGCCGATGGCGGTGCGCGCCTGTTGGCCGACGAGGGCCAGCACCGGCTGATGATCCATCCGGGCGTCGTAAAGACCCGTCAGCAGGTGCGACGCGCCCGGCCCGGAGGTCGCGATGCAGACGCCGAGTTCCCCCGTAAACTTGGCGTAGGCGCAGGCCATGAAGGCCGCCATTTCCTCGTGCCGGGCCTGGATGAACTCGAGCTTGCCGGGCGCCCGGTTCATCGCCCCGAACACGCCGTTGATGCCGTCGCCCGGGTAGCCGAAGATCTTGCGCACGCCCCAGGCGTGCAGACGCTCCACGATGAAGTCGCCGACGGTGATGCTCATGTCTACGCCTCGAGGTCGATCATCGCGGTCGGGAAGCCCGGCGGGCTGCCCCGGCAAAGAGGACGCCTTCCCGGTCGCTGCGCGCCCGCTGCTCAGGGCCAGCGGCCACTTGGCAGAACAACGATGAGCCTGCGCAGGTCGTCGTCGCCGAAGGCCGACATGGTTGAACACGTAACGGGCATCGGCGCGCGTCGTTCCAACGTGCCGTCCGGGTCAAATCAAAGCAGGCGGGGAACACCGCGCGCCGATGAGCGCCGTCGCTGTCGACCGAAGCCGGGCGAAACCGTTCAAGGTCTTTCGCGTGGCGTAGTCACGGCCCGGCCCGTGTCGTCGGGCGCCTGCCCGGCCACTTGCTTCTCGCGAGAGCGAAAACCCTCGGTGAGGTTTAGGCGGCGAGTGGTTCGGGCGCGGTCCCCCATTTTCGCCGGCGTACGCATTCCACACCGAACGGAAGGGCGCCGGCGGGGCTGGGGGGCGGATCATCGTCATCGTCCGAGTGACGATCCCGGCGCAGGAGGGTGCGGATGGACCGGACGGGGCGGCGGCCGTGAGTGTCGGGCATCGATCGGGAGTCAACGGTTGGACGGATTGCATCCAACTCCCGGAGCGCGTCGAGAATGACGTCGACGCCGATCACAGCACCGCTGTCGATCTGCCGCAAGCCTGGCGCATCGGGCACCGCGTGAGCGTCCGAGGCCCAGGCCGCCAGGACCTCTCTCTTTTCGGCAATCGTCATATCGGGATGTCTGAGCACATGCTCGGGATCAAGCAACCCATGGGCTACGCCACGCCGCGACGGACCATCGGGTTGGGAACTCAGGTGGTTATGTCGTTCAAGCATCTCCGTTCTCCGCAATCTGAGCCCTCCGGCGCGAAAGCCGGAGGGGCGGACCGCAGTTGATCGAGGCTTATTGGGCCGCTCAGGCCGCCTGCTTCTGTTCGCCGGTGCTTTCGACCTGCTTCGGCTCGTTTTCACCCCGCGCCGCAGAACCGTTGCTGGAACCGATCTGAATTTTCCGCGGCTTCAACTGTTCGGGCACTTCGCGGACCAGATCGATCGACAGCAGACCGTTCTGCAGGTCCGCCGCGGCGACCTTCACGTGATCGGCGAGGTTGAAGGTCTGCTTGAATCCCCGCTGGGCAATCCCGTGGTGCAGCAGGTTCGCATTCTCCTGCTCGACCTTCTTGAAGCCCTTCACCAGGAGTTGAGCTCCGTGCTGGGTGACTTCGACATCCTCTGGACCGAAGCCGGCAATCGCCATGGTGATGCGGTAGTCGTTCTCGCCCTTCTTCTCGATGTTGTAAGGCGGCCAATCGGGCCGCATGGAACTGTCGAGCGCATCGAACAGACGATCGAAGCCTACGGTGGATCGATAAAGTGGAGCGAAATCGAAGGTTGCCATAGCCACATTCTCCCTTGAGCAACATGGATACGAAGCGCCGCGCGTCTTGCGACGCCACGGTCGAGCCCGCCTCCGGGCCTCAACCGAGCGACAATTTGGGAGGGGCAAAAAACCGCTTCAAGAGAGTCCGCAGAATTTTTTTCGTAGGTTTCACCTCGGCACGGCGGGTGAAAAAACAACGCTCGCGTGCCGCGGTGCTGGCCATGACGAGCAGGTTCAACCGATTAGCGGCTCCAAGACGAAGCTCACTCTGATTTAGGCAGCTGTTCCTGCTGGCTCTGGGTTGCGGTGCTCCGGCCCTCGGCGGCCGCGATCTGCACCTTGATTTCCGCGATCAGCCTGAACAGGACGTCGGCAGCGCGCTTGTCGACGACGGTTGCCATCAGTCGCCGGTACCGTTCAGCCTTTTCCTTCAGGTTGGGTAGGTCATCGGACATTACGCATGAACCAGTCGCACCTTCAATTCAGGTGGTCTGCATACAAGTCCGGGACAGCACGATCGGTTGCGGGCCAAAAGACGTCGCGCGGCCGGACCAGGCACCGGAACGAAAGACTGGGCCGTTCGGCCACTAGCAGGCGGCGGCGAATGAGCGCAGGAACTTACCGGTCGACCGCCGATTGTGCCCTGGCATGAGGGAGAACGACAGCATGAAGACCTTACAGACTTTCGGGCTTGCCTGTTTGATCGCGATCGGCGGTTTGATGGGCTTGGAATCGTCCGCTTCGGCCGCAACCCATGGTTACGCTGCCCGAGCTTCCGGGACCGATAGCATGGGGACCCGCGGGATGACGCAGCACAGAATGATGCATCAACGAATGATGCGACATCACCGTCATCGGACGCATCGACGGTAAGGCGAAGAGCAAAGGTCGGCCCGTCGGTGCCGACCTTTGGATGCACGACCTGTTAGCACAGGACGTCGCGGGTGTGCCGCAAGGTGGCGAGCATCCGCTCGATGGCCAATCTGGACTCGCAAGCCTCCCGGCTGCACGATGAGCGTTCACCGGGCAACCTCGCCATGCAGACGACGCGCCGGCTCGCCGTCATCCTCGCGGCTGACATCGTGGGCTTTTCCAGCCTCATGGAACGCGACGAGGAAGGCATGTTCGGCCGCGTGCGGGATTTCCTGCGCGAGATTGTCCAGCCGTCTCTCGCAGCTCATTCGGGGCGGCTGGTCAAGACGACAGGCGACGGATTCTTGGCGGAATTCAATCGCCCGCTCGAGGCACTTCAGGCCGCGCTCGCGATCCGGACCGAACTCGAGAACCGCGAACACGCGAATGCGGTGGACAACCGGGTTCAGCTCCGAATGGGCGTGAGCCTCGGCGACATCATCATCGGTGAAGACGGCGACGTGTTCGGTGAGGGCGTGAACGTTGCGGCGCGCCTTGAACAGATGGCTCCGCCTGGAGGCCTGTATATCTCCAGCGCCGTGCACGATGTGGTCGCGGGAAAGTTGGAGCTTGCTTTCGAGGATCTTGGGAATCAGCAGCTCAAAAACATCGCGCGGCAAGTCCGCATCTTCGGCGCATGCCTCGGGCCAGAGTTCAAACCAGCAGCCGGTCTTGGCCTTGCCCGACAAGCCTTCGTTGGTCGTGCTGCCCTTCGAAAATCTGAGCGGCGACGCGGAACAGGAGTACCTGGCCGACGGGATTGTTGAAGCGATCACTGCAGCCCTCTCGCGCATTCGCTCATTCTTCGTCATCGCACGGAACTCGGCCTTCACCTACAAAGGGCATCCGGTGAACGCTCGCGACATCGGGCGGGACCTTGGGGTCCGGTATCTCGTCGAAGGCAGCTTACAAAAAGCGGGCAAGCGACTCCGGCTGATCGTGCAGTTGGTCGAGACCGGCGGGGGAGCGCACGTCTGGTCTGGCCGCTACGACGGCGATATCGACGACGTGTTTGAATTGCAGGACCGGATCACCGAGGAGGTGGCTGGGGCGCTGCACCCGTCGATCCGAATCGCCGAGATCGAACGAGCGCGACGCAAGCCCCCACAAGATCTCGGCGCGTACGATTATGCGATGCGGGCGTTTCCGCATGTCTGGGCCTTGGAGAAAACAGAAAGCGGGAAGGCTTTGGACCTTCTGGACCGCGCGCTGGAGTTGGATCCAGCCTATCCGCTCGCGCTGTCACTCGCCGGATGGTGCCATGCGCAACGCTCGGTTTACGGCTGGGCCGATATTCAGCAGAGCCAGGCGCGAGCGCGCCAGCTGGCCGAGAAAGGGGCAGAACTCGGTGGAGACGATCCGCTGGTTCTCGCGGTGTTGGGCGCGGTCCATACGTTCCTCCGCCACTACGGGACAGCGCGAGTGCTGCTCGAGCGCGCGGTGGTGCTCGATCCAAACTCCGCATGGGCATGGAGCCGGTTGGGATGGCTGGACAATTATTCGGACCACCCGGACGAAGCTCTGAAGAAATTCGAGCGCGCCATGCGGCTTAGCCCGCTCGATCCCATGAATTTCAACAACTATGTCGGGATGGCATCAGCGTACGAGGTTGCGGGCGACTACGCCAAGGCTGTCGAGTACTATCAGAGAGGGCTTGAGGAACGCCCAAATGCGTTGTGGATCTATCGGAACTTGGCTTCATCGTTGTCCGGAGCCGGCCGGATGAACGAAGCGAAGCAGGCCTTTGCGCGCATGCTCGAAAGTTATCCGGATCTGTCGGGGGCGACGTTGAGGCAGGCCATGGTGTTCTCGCCTGCATTCCTGGATCGCATGGTCGGCAATTTGCGAAAGCTCGGGATGCCAGAATAGGTGACCGCTCGACCGCACAAGCCTGTGCAAGTTAGGATGACCGCCCGCGCCGTCCGACAAGCTCCCGCGCACACGCCGCTGATCCCGCTGAGGTACCTACGGCCTGCCGGCTTCGGGCGCGGCCTGCGCCATGGATCGCGCGACGGCGAGAAAGGCGCGGATCGTCGCGGCCTCGGAGCGTTCCGTCAGGCAGATCAGGGCCTCCTCCATCAACATGGGCGGTCCTTCGAGGGGAATTTTCGTCAGGCGCAGGTCGTGGCCGAATTCGGCCTCCGACACGAAGCCGATGCCGGCCCCGGACGCCACGATCTCGCGAACGGCCTCACGACCCTCTGCTTCGATGACGCTTGTCAGCGCGACTCCCGCGGCTGCCGCGCGGGCCTCGAGCTTCTCGCGCGTCTTCGACCCAGGCTCCCTTAGCACGAGGGGCAGCGTCGTGAGTTCGGCGAAAGACACGGAACGACGGCGGGCGAGTGCGTGACGCTTTGCCACGAAGCCAATGATCGGCGAAGCGTTGAGCTTGATGATCTGAAAATCGCGCCCTGACGGACTGTCTCCGAGCACGCCGAGATCGGCGTCGTAGCTCAGGAGGCTTTGGACGACGGTCTCGGTGTTCCCCGCCCGCATCACGATCCTCACGCCGGGATAGGCCTTCCGAAAAGCGCTCATGATCGGCAGAAGGTGGTGGGCGGCGTCGGCGACGATCCGGAGCGTCCCGGCTCGCAGCGCTCTCGACTCCGACAAAAGCTCCAAGGCTTGGCTCTCGGTGTCGAACATGCGGCGGGTGATCGCCAGCAGCTTTTCGCCCGCGGGCGTGAGGGTCACCTGTTTTCGCTGTCGGTTGAACAGCAGGATGTCATATTCGTGCTCGAGCTTGCGCACCTGGTCGGAAATTGCGGGTTGCGTCAGGAACAGCTCTTCGGCGGCGCGTGAAAACCCGCCACAGATCGCCACGAAATGGAAGGCGCGGAGCTGAACATAGCGCATCCAAGCATCTTATCGGCTTAGCTGATATAACAATACGAAATAGCGATTTTACAAATACAAGAGGGCAGACCAGAAAAGAAGCGCCTTTGTGGCATGTACGAGGGAGCCCAATGTCGGTCGCGACACCCAGGTCAACCGTTGGCTTCGAAGCGCCTGCGCTCGGCGAACCCTATCTTCTGACGCCGGGCCCGCTCACCACCGCCTACGCGGTCAAGCAAGCGATGCTCCGCGATTGGGGGTCCTGGGACGACGACTTCCGGGCGATGACCGCCGACCTACGCCGCAGATTGCTGGCGCTGATCGGGGACAGCAGCGGCGCGTTCGACTGCGTGCCGATCCAGGGCAGCGGCACCTTTGCGGTCGAGGCGATGCTCGGCTCGTTCGTGCCGCACGACGGCAAACTGCTGGTCCTGGCCAACGGCGCCTACGGACTGCGGGCTGCCCAGACCATGCAGTATCTCAACCGAGCCTACCGGCTGATCGACAAGGGCGACTACCTGCCGCCGCGCGGCGGCGAGGTGGCCGCAGTGCTGGACGCGGACCCGGCGATCACGCATGTCCTGATCATCCACTGCGAGACCAGCTCCGGCATTCTCAACCCGGTCGCTGAGATTGCCGCGGCGGTGGACAGCCGTGGCCGCAAGCTGCTGATCGACTCGATGAGTGCGTTCGGTGCCGTTCCGCTGGACGTGAACGAGATCCGTTTCGATGCAATGGTCTCGTCGGCCAACAAGTGCATCGAGGGCGTCCCGGGCTTCGGCTTCGTGATCGCCCGGAAAAGCGAACTCGAGGCCGCAAAGGGCCGCAGCCATTCGCTCAGCCTTGACGTCCATGCCCAATGGGCCGCCATGGAAAAGACGGGGCAATGGCGTTTCACGCCACCCACCCACGTGGTCGCGGCCTTTCTCGAGGCGCTGCGGATGCATGAGGCCGAAGGTGGGGTTGTGGGGCGCGGCGCACGCTATGCACGCAACCGGGACGTGCTCGTCGACGGGATGCGGGCCCTCGGCTTCGAGACGCTGCTATCGCAGCGCTGGCTGTCGCCGATCATCGTCACGTTCTTCTGCCCGGCACATCCGAATTTCAGCTTCGCGCGCTTTTACGACCTGATGAAATCGAAGGGCTTCATCATCTACCCTGGGAAACTGACGGTCGTGGATTCATTCCGGGTCGGCTGCATCGGCCGCATGGACGAGCATGTGATGGCGCGCGTCGTCGAGGCGGCACGTGAATCGCTCGCCGAAATGGACGTCGACACAGCGGCGCCACCTGCCCTTGCTATTGCCGAGCGCGCCAAGCTCGCCGCCTGAAGACGCTTCGCCCCGAGGACCACGCCGTGAACCAGATGTCTCCCGTCACCGTGTCGGCCAACGGCCGCAGTTACGCGTGGCCCCGCGTGCCGGCCATCGCGATCTGCCTCGACGGCTGCGAGCCTGCCTATCTCGACGAAGCCATGGCGGCCGGACTCATGCCAGCCCTGGTGAAGATCAAGGCGAAGGGCACAGTGCGCACCGCGCATAGCGTGATCCCGAGCTTCACCAACCCGAACAACATGTCGATCGCAACGGGTCGGCCGCCGGCCGTGCACGGCATCTGCGGCAACTATCTCTACGACCCGGCGACGGGCGAAGAGGTGATGATGAACGACCCGAAGTTCCTGCGGGCGCCGACCGTCTTCAAGGCGTTCTACGATGCCGGGGCCAAGGTCGCGATCGTCACCGCGAAGGACAAGCTGCGCGCGCTCCTCGGCCACGGGCTCGGGTTCGACGAAGGACGCGCGATCTGCTTTTCATCCGAGAAGTCGGACACCACCAGCCTTGCCGCGCACGGGATCGACAACGCATCGGCTTGGCTCGGCCGGCCGGTGCCGAACGTCTACTCGGCGGAACTGTCCGAGTTCGTCTTCGCGGCCGGCGTCAAGCTCCTGAAGGAGTTCGGCCCTGACGTGATGTACCTGACCACAACCGACTATGTGCAGCACAAATACGCGCCCGGGGTTCCGCAGGCCAATTCGTTCTACGCGATGTTCGATCGTTATCTGGCCGAACTCGATGCGCTTGGGGCGGCAATCGTCATCACGGCGGATCACGGGATGAAATCCAAGCACAAGGCGGACGGAACGCCGGATGTGGTCTACGTGCAGGACCTGCTCGACGAATGGCTCGGGAAGGACGCGGCACGCGTGATCCTGCCGATCACCGACCCCTATGTGGTCCACCACGGCGCGCTTGGATCGTTTGCGACCGCCTATCTGCCGGAAGGCGCCGATGTCCCGGCGATCATGCAGCGGCTGACTTCCGTCGAGGGCATCGACGTCGTGGTCGACAGGGCCGAAGCCTGCCGCCGCTACGAGCTGCCGGGCGATCGGATCGGCGACGTCGTGATGATCTCGAGCGAAAACAAGACGATCGGCACCAGCGAGCACCGGCACGATCTGGCCGCGCTCGACGAGCCATTGCGCTCGCACGGCGGGCTGACCGAGCAGGCCGTTCCGTTCATCACCAACCGCAAGCTGCCGGACCAGCCGGATGCGCCGGCACTGCGCAATTTCGATGCCTTCTACTATGCGACCATCGCGGCCGCACAGCCGATGGGCTGAGCTTCAGCGTGAAGCCACACTCCCATCATGCTGAGGGCGCGAAGCGCCCGAGTCGCGCCGCCTCCGGCGGCTCAGCACGATTAGTTCTCATTCCGCGGCAGCGTCCAGGGGACATCAAAATGGTGAAAGCCGAAACGTCCTTCGCGGTCCGCCACGAGCCAATGCGCATCGCAGGGCGCAAGGTCGAGGCGGATGGCGTGCTCGAGGTGCGCTTTCCGTGGGACAACTCAGTGATCGGCACTGTGCCGGCGGGGGGCGCTGAGCACGCCCGGCGCGCGTTCGAGATCGCGGCAGCCTACCAGCCGAAGCTGACGCGCTACGAGCGCCAGAAGATCCTCCTCAAGACAGCCGAGATCCTGAACACCCGCAAGGAGGAGATCTCGGACCTGATCACGCTTGAACTCGGCATCTCGAAAGCGGATTCGCTCTACGAGGTCGGCCGCGCCTTCGACGTGTTCACGCTCGCCGGGCAGATGGTCATCGTCGACGACGGTGAGATTTTTTCCTGCGACCTCACCCCGCACGGCAAGGCGCGCAAGATCTTCACGACGCGCGAGCCCCTGACCGCGATCTCGGCCATCACGCCGTTCAATCACCCGCTGAACATGGTGTCGCACAAGGTGGCGCCGGCCATCGCCACCAACAATTGCATCGTGCGTCAAGCCGACGGAACTCACGCCGATGACGGCCCTTGTGCTGGCCGACATCCTCTACGAGGCCGGTCTGCCGCCGGAAATGCTGTCGGTCGTCACCGGCTGGCCGAAGGACATCGGCGACGAGATGATCACCAACCCGAACATCGACCTCATCACCTTCACGGGCGGCGTGCCGGTCGGCAAGCTGATCGCCGCCAAGGCCGGCTACAAGCGCCAGGTGCTGGAGCTCGGCGGCAACGACCCGCTGATCATCCTCAACGACCTCTCGGACGAGGATCTCGCCAAGGCGGCCGACCTCGCTGTGGCGGGTGCCACGAAGAACTCCGGCCAGCGCTGCACGGCGGTCAAGCGCATCCTGTGCCAGAGCAAGGTCGCGGACCGCTTCGTGCCGCTGGTACTCGAACGCGCCAAAGCGTTGCGGTTCGGCGATCCCCGCGACCGATCGACGGATCTCGGCACGGTGGTGAGCGAGCGTGCCGCTGCGCTGTTCGAGGGGCGCGTGACCAAGGCGGCCGAGGCCGGCGCCAAGGTGCTCTACAACCCCGGTCGGAGGGGCGCGCTGCTGCCGCCCATCGTCGTCGACCACGTGCCGCACGGCTCGGAACTCGTGATGGAGGAGACGTTCGGGCCGATCGTGCCGATCGTGCGGGCGCCCGACGACGACGAGGCGACGATCGCCTTGTCGAACTCCACCGCCTTCGGACTGTCGTCGGGCGTCTGCACCAACGATTTCCGCCGCATGCAGAAATATATCGCCGGTCTGCGGGTCGGCACCGTGAACATCTGGGAAGTGCCGGGTTACCGGACCGAGATGTCGCCTTTCGGCGGCATCAAGGATTCCGGCAACGGCTACAAGGAAGGCATCGTCGAGGCGATGAAGAGCTTCACCAACGTGAAAACCTTCTCGCTGCCATGGGGGTGAGCGGACCTCTCCGATGTGCAATGTGGATGCCGATGAAGCCGCCCGTCGCGGCGCCCCCCTGCGCCCCGCTTGCGGGGGAAGGTCCGCAAAGCGGGGATGAGGAGTTCGGTCGGAACTGCCCCTCATCCCGCCTTCGGCCACCTTCGCCCCGGCAAGCGGGGCGATAGGGCGGGGATCGATCCACCGCAAACTGGAACACGCGCCGCTGCGCCGAGGAGCACCAAACGTGTCGATCGAATCGAGGCGACCCTGGTCCACACCGAAGGCGAGTCGAACACCTCGGCGGCGCGCGGTGCCTGGACCGCAAAGCAGGCCGATCCGGCGACCCGCAGGCTGCTCGACCGCGACGCCGAAGCCTTCCTGCACCAGAGCCTGTCGAGCCCCTGCGTGTCGGCCATCGCCAAGGCGGAGGGCATCTGGATCGAGGACACGGCCGGGCGCCGCTACATGGATTTCCATGGCAACAGCGTCCACCACATCGGCTACGGGCACCCGCGCCTCAAGGAGGCGATCAAGGCGCAACTCGACGACCTGCCCTTCGCGCCGCGCCGCTTCACCTGCGAGCCTGCCGTCGAACTGGCCGAGACGCTCGGGCGCCTCGCGCCGGGCGATCTCGACAAGGTGCTGTTCACGACCGGCGGCTCGGACGCGGTGGAAGTCGCATCTAAGCTGGCGCGGGCCGCGACGGGCCGCTTCAAGACCCTATCGTTCTGGGATGCCTTCCACGGCGCCGGTTTCGGCGCGTCGAGCGTCGGCGGAGAGGCCACCTTCCGTTCGGGCATCGCGGGGCCACTGCTGCCCGGCACGGAGCATGTGGCGCCGTGGTCGAGCCTGCATTGCCCTTACGGTCACGACACGCTCGAGGCGTCCGGGCGCGCCTGCGCCAACATGATCTCCTTCGTGCTCGGCCGCGAAGGGCGATTTCGCGGCCTTCGTGGCCGAGCCGATGCGCGCGACGCCGCAGCCGCCGCCGCCCGGCTTCTGGAAGGCGGTGCGCGAGGCCTGCGATCGGCACGGCACGCTGCTGATCTTCGACGAGATCCCGACCGGGCTCGGCAAGACCGGCAAGTTCTTCGCCTCCGAGCACGACGGCGTGACGCCCGACATCGTCGTGCTCGGCAAGTCGCTGGGCGGCGGCATCCTGCCGATCGCCGCGGTGATCGCCCGGCATGACCTCGACGTCGCCGGCGAATACGCCATCGGCCACTACACGCACGAGAAGAACCCGGTCACGGCCCGCGCCGCGCTGACCACCATCGCCATCATCCGCGAGGATGGGCTTGGCCGAGCGGGCAGCGGAACTCGGCCAATATGCCATGGGCCGCATGCGCGATCTCATGGTGCGCTCGCCCCATGTCGGCGATGTGCGGGGCCGCGGCCTGCTGTTCGGAGTTGAGCTCGTCCAGGACAAGTCCGAGCAACGCGGCCTACAACGCGCTGGCCGAACGCGTCTACTACCGTTGCCTGCAGGATGGGCCTGAGCTTCAAGATCAGCGGCGGCAACGTGCTTACGCTCTCGCCCCCCTGGTGATCGCGCGCAGCGATCTCGACCGCGCGCTCGACATCGTCGAAGACGCGGTGCTGGCGGGGTGAGTGTTTTGTGCGGCACGTTGTTGCTGCGCCTGTCTCGCGGCCTGTCCCCATCATTCTGAGCCGCCGCCAAGGCGGCGAGTCGAAGAACGCAGGATCGACGTGCTTCGACTCGGCGCCTGCGGCCGGCTCGGCATGATGGAGGAGGAGAGCATGAAGGCCATTCGCACCGATCGCGGAACTCGAGTGCCCTGGCATCGATGCAGGGCTTGCGGGCGCGCGGCGTCGATCTCGTCACCTGCCCGACGGCATCCCGAAGGCGACCTTGCGGAGGCTGGTCGCCGACGCGGACCTGCTGCTCATGTGCTACACGCCCGTGACCGCGCGGGTCATCGACGTCGGCGACCCGGCTCAGGGGCATCGTCAAATACGGCGTCGGCATCGACGCGATCGATATGCGCGGCGGCGATGCGGCGCGGCATTCCCGTGGTCAACGTGCCCGAATACGCCGAGGAGACGGTCGCGGAGGGCGCTTTCGCGCTAATGATCGCGCTCGCCAAGCGGCTGCCCGCCATCACCCGTGCCGTCCGGCAGAACGGCTGGATCTGGCCGGCCCAGCGCTGGCTTGGACGCGACATCGCCGGATCGACGCTCGGGCTCGTCGGCTGCGGCCGCATCGGGCGCAGCATGGCGCGCATGGCGGGCCAGGGATTTCGGGCGCGCGTGCTCGGCTTCGATCCTCACGTCGACGCAGACACGATGCGAGCCGTCTGGCGTGGAGAAGATCGACGATCTGCATGCCATGCTGCGGGCCTGCGATTTCGTTTCGATCCACTGTGTGCTGAACGACGAAACGCGCGGCCTGATCGGGCGAACCGAATTGGCGTGCCTGAAGCCGTCGGCGATCCTCATCAACGTGTCGCGCGGTGCGCTCATCGACGAGACGGCGCTTGCCGAGGCGATCCTGCGCCGGACGCCTCGGCGGGGTCGGGCTCGATGTCTATTCTGTGGAGCCCCTGGCCCGGACCGGCCATCCGCTCGCCGGCTGTTCGGTCGCGACGACGTCATCCTGTTTCCACACCTGACGTTTTTCACGGAGGAAGCCATGCGGCGTCTCGAAGAGGACACGCTGGCGCGATGCTTCGAGATCCTCGAGGGCAACCGGTCACGATCCGGTCGCGCGACCCGCGGCTTCGCGCGCAGATCCGCCGGCATCGCGTTCGTCTGACAGCTCGACCGGCCAGGCCCACCCCGATGCCAGGCAACGCCGCCCGTCATCGGCCTGTCACCTGGCAGCAGTAGTCGGCTGTCGACCCCGCTGTCGGTCGGCGCGCGGCTTGCATCCGCCGCTCTCCAATGACCTGCAGAATGTCCTGCAGGTATCAAGCGTGAACTCATGACATGCATAAGTGAAATAGATTTTACTGATCGATTAGGCCGAAAGACAGTTCTGCTGCGAAGGGTCGGCCCGGCGACGCAGAGACCGGGACGAAGCACGGCATCCGGCCTCAACGATCTCCATCGATCCGCTCAAGCCAGGAGAACCCATGAAAGCGAAACATTGATGCTGGCTGCGGCGGTGATTTTGCAGCGCAGCGCCGCGCCGGCTTTGGCCGATGGCGTCGTGACGATCTACAGCGCCGACGGCCTGCATGACGGCACTCCGAGCTGGTTCGGCAACGAGTTCGATGCCTTCACCAAGGCGACCGGCATCAAGGTCCAGTATGTCGAGGCCGGATCGAGCGGCGTGGTCGACCGTGTGGCCAAGGAAAAGTCGAACACGCAGGCCGACGTTCTCGTCACCCTTCCGCCCTTCATGCAGAAGGCGGCCGCCGACGGTTTGCTGCAGGCTTACACGCCCGCCAATGCCGGCAAGATCGACGCCCGCGACAAGGATCCGAAGGGTTTCTACTTCGCGCTGGTCAACAACTATCCGAATTTCATCTACAATGCGTCGGTCCTGAAGACCGCGCCAACGACCTACGAGGACCTGCTCGATCCCGAAGTTCAAGAAGAAGGTCCAGTATTCGACACCGGGGCAGGCGGGTGACGGCACGGCGCTGATGCTGCAGGCCTTCCACGCCTTCGGCAGCAAGGAAGCCGGGCTCGAGTACCTGAAGAAGCTGCAGGCCAACAATCTCGGGCCGTCCGCTTCGACCGGCAAGCTGACCGCTCTCGTCAACAAGGGCGAGCTCTACGTCGCCAACGGCGACATGCAGATGAACCTGGCGCAGTCAGGCCGACAACCCGAACATCAAGATCTTCTTCCCCACCGGCCCAGACGGCAAGAAGACGGCCTTCGCCTTGCCCTATTACGTCGGCCTCGTCGCCGGCAGCGCCGAACAGCGACAACGGGAAGAAGCTCATCGACTTCCTGCTGAGCGACGCGGCCCAGAAGGACGTCAGCGCCGTCGCGCAGGGCCTGCCGGTGCTGAACGACGTCCATCCCGAGGACGCTAACTACAAGAAGCTGCAGGGCATGCTGAAGGGCGTCGAGATCTGGACGCCGGATTGGGCGCAAGGTTCTGGCCGACCTAAAGACGGACGTCGCCGCCTACAATCAGGCCATCTCCGGCAAGTGACGAGCCAGACGATGGCCTGGACGGGCCGGCGGTCTCGACCGCCGCGTCCGCGGTCAGCGCGGCGGGCGGATCAGGTTCGACGATGTTTCCGTCGCCTACAACGGGCTTGTCGTGCTCGACTCGCTGAGCCTGACCGTCGAGCCTGGCGAGATCGTCGCCCTGATCGGGCCTTCGGGGTCCGGCAAGACTACCGCCCTGCGTGCGGTCGCGGGATTCGTGCGGCCGTCGATCGGGACGCATCATCATCGGAAACCGCGACGTGACGCACCTCGCGCCTTACGATCGCAAGATCGGCATGGTGGTGCAGAACTACGCCCTGTTCCCCCATATGCGGGTCGACGAGAACGTCGCCTTCGGGCTGCGCGCGCAGAAGCGCGGCCGAGGAGCTTGTCCGCAAGCGCGTTCCGGAGTGCCTCGCCATGGTCGGCATGTCGGCCTATGCGAAGCGCTATCCGCGGGAACTCTCGGGTGGACAGCAGCAGCGTGTCGCCATCGCCCGCGCGCTCGCAACGCGGCCGCAGGTGCTCCTGCTGGACGAGCCCCTGTCGGCTCTCGATGCGCAGATCCGGCGATCCATGCTGGACGAACTCGCCAAGCTGCATCGGGATCTGCCGAACCTCACCGTGCTCTACGTGACGCACGATCAGAGCGAGGCCCTGACCCTGGCCAATCACATCGGCATCATGCGGGACGGCAAGCTGGTGGCCTTCGGCGATGCCCAGTCGCTGTTCCGCAACCCGCCGAACCGGTTCGCGGCGGAATTTCTCGGGCGCGCCAATCTGCTGCCCGTCACAGATCGTGCAGCCGGCCGAGGGTGACCAGGCGCGGAGTTCGCTTCGGCAGCACCATCCTGTCGGCCCGCAACCACGCCCGTCTGCCGCAAGGGGGCGCCGTGTCTCCTCTGCGTGAGGCCGCACGAGGTGCGCGTCGCCGCCAGCGCCGTTGAAGCCAACACGTTGGCCGGTATGGTCAGCAGCGTGCAATGGCAGGGCGATGTCCACAGCATCACCGTCCAGACGGGCGGCGAAAGTCTTCGCATGTCGGCGCCGCCGATGGCCGATCCGCCTGACATCGGGGACGCGATCCTGGTCCGGCTCGACCCGGCGCACGTGACCCTCCTGCCCGAAGAGGGTGGCGGTGTCTGACGTCGCGCGGGTGGTCGGCGCACCGCGGCCGAGCCTCGGCGGCCTCTGGGTCGCGCCACCGCTTCTGGTGCTTGCCGCGGTTTTCCTCTACCCGCTCGGCCTGATCGCCCGCGCCGCGCTCGGCGAAGGCGAGACGGCCTCGCTCGACACCTTCCGGGCGGTGCTCGGCTCGCAGCAGTTCATCGACGGGCTGACAAACACCATCGTCATCGCACTCTGCGCCACGACCGGGTGCCTCGTGCTCGGTTTCGTGTTCTCGCTCGTCATCGCCTTCGTGCCGTTTCCCGGGGCCAGGGTCGCGGCGCGTCTGATCGACACCGTGATCGCGCTGCCGACGTTCCTCGTGACCCTCGCCTTCACCTTCATCTATGGCTCGGCGGGCCTGCTCAACGTCTCATTGGTCAACGCCCTTCGGCTCGAACTGCCGCCGATCGATTTCCTGTATTCGCAATGGGGGGTCGTGCTCGCCGAGGTGACGGTCTACACGCCCTTCGTCATGCGGCCGCTGCTCGCCGCCTTCTCGACGATCGATCAGGCCCAGATCGAGGTGGCCAGCAGCCTCGGTGCGCGGCCGTTCCGCATCGTCCGCCAGATCATCCTGCCCGCCGCGCTTCCCGCCCTCGTGGCCGGCGGCAGTCTCTGCCTTCTGCTGACCGTCAACGAGTTCGGCATCGTGCTGTTCATCGGCGCCAAGGACGTGATCACGCTGCCGCTGCTGATCTACGACAAGGCCATCCAGGAATTCGACTACACCACGGCCTGCGTGATCGCGGTGGTCAATGTCGCGCTGTCGCTCAGCCTCTACAGCCTGTATCGGTTTTCGATCGCACGTTTCGGGGGCCGCCGTGCTGGTGTGGTCTAGGCTCGGCCGGCTGGCGACCTGGTGTGTCGCGGTCCCGCTCTTCCTGCTGATCTACGGGCTGCCGATGGGCATCATCGCGCTGGCAAGCGTCGCCGCGCAATGGAACGGCATCCTGCCGAGCGGCTTCACGCTCGGCCATTATGCCGATGCGTTCCACAGCGATTCGTTCGACAGTCTGAAGGCCAGCGTGCTGACCGGTGCCATCGCGAGCGCGGCGGCGCTCGTGTGCGGGAGCTGGGCGGCCCTGGCGCTGCGCGTCGTCCGTCCGGCGCCGAAGCGGGTGCTCGATTTGCTGTTCTTCATTCCGAGTGCGGTGCCGTCGGTGTCGGTCGGCCTCGGCATGCTGGTGGCGTTCAGCCGGCCGCCAGTGCTGCTCAACGGCACGCGTCTGATCGTGCTGATCGCGCATTTCGTGCTGATCTCGGCCTTCACCTACGGAAACGTGTCGGCCGGTCTCGCGCGCCTGCCGGTGGAATGCGAACAGGCCGCCGAAAGCCTCGGCGCGCGCCCGTTCTACAAGCTGCGCCGGGTGACTCTGCCGCTGCTCGTTCCCTATCTCGTCTCCGCCTTCAGCCTCAGCTTCGCTCTATCGATGGGCGAACTCGGCGCGACCGTCATGGTGTATCCGCCCGGTTGGGTGACGCTGCCGGTCCGCATCTTCTCGTTGTCCGACCGTGGCGCCATCTTCGACGCGGCCGCACTGACGATGATTCTGGGGGCCACGACGTTGCTCGTCCTCGTCGGGCTGTCGCGCGTGTCGACACGCGCCATGGTGCGCTGACGCGAGTACGGCGACCACCGGCACCCTTCAGCTCTCGACCCGCCGAACCGCAATGGCCAAATCGGCCTCGAAAGGCGGGAGCTAAGAAAGCCTCCCGGCTCGTTCCTCTGCGTGTCGCTTGCTACAGATCGGCCCGACCGGGGACACCAGCTCACGACCTGGTACCATCCGCCTTCAAGACCGGGAATGGTGACATGGAGCGGCTCCGCTCTCGGATTTGGGCGAAGCTTGCCGGTTGCGTCCAACCTTGTCCTGGGCAGCAGGTAGATGATCGCCTGCGTGGCGGATCCACATGCGAAGCGGGCGAGAGCGCCGCAGAAGGCGGGCCGTTCGGACCTGAAACCTCGACCTTCTCGCTCAGATTGCGT